>CAWKHJ010000006.1:0-471552 GCA_963849535.1 Terriglobia bacterium | reverse complement strand
CAGGCTGGCGAGACTGAGGGTGACTTGCGGAGTGGGGGTGTTGCTGCTGGTGAGCGTTGTCCAGGTATTCGTCGCGGTGCAGCCGTACAGGTTTGTACCAGCGGGTACGGTGGTGTTGAAAAACAGCTGACCGACCTGACAAGTGGCAGGCAGGGCGGTACCGACCGTCACAGGGCGTGTGAAGGGAAAGCTGGAGAAATCCGCATTACGGCCCTGAGTGGCGAGATTGATGGTGGTGATTTGTGCCTGGCTGACGCCGCAAGCAAGTGCGGAAAGTGCAACCAGCAGGCAGCAGATGGTGAATGAAGAGCCCAGGCGAGGTTCGCAGTCCGGGAGCGTTCCTCCAATTTCAGGGGAGAGGAGAGGGCCGCGAAACGGCGCGCGACCCGGTCGCCTATCCACGAACTGGCGTTGGTGATTCAGCAATGCTTTGTAATCCTTTCAAGGCTCAGCGAAACATGCCGGCTCAACCTATAAGTGCTGGCGGCCGGCTTGGGGACACCGCTGTAGATCGGCAAAGCATTTATGCTCAAGGAATTGCAGAGGATACTTCGGCGTATCGGAAAATTTGAGGGAAGAGTGACCGGATTGGGCGCGGCCCGAAACAGCTGCACAAGGGTGCGCAAAGGGCAGCGGTTTGCTTCAGTGACAAAAAGCAATTGCATCACTAGAATCGGGCACTATCGACAGAAAAGAGAGAGAGCCTGCTTAAGGCTGAGCGTTCGGCGACCCCTGAAAGAGAGGTGCAATGGAAGACTCAAATTCTCTGCAAGGTCTGAGGGAAATTTGGCGGGAACTGGGGTAAGACTCGGGTCGCGGCGGCAACAAGCCGCCGCGAAGAACGAGGATTAACGGCGCACGGTGAGCGGGGCGGCGAGCCGGAAGGTGAGCACCGATTCGGATGGAATCTTAACCTGTGAGCCGTGGGTAAAAAACTGGTAACCGAGCCCGGCTCCGCCGCCCGCCCCGGCCCCGATGGCGGCGCCTTTGCCACCTCCGGCAAGACCGCCGATGAGCGCGCCGGCGGCCGCCCCGATACCGGTGCGGACTGCACTCTGTTTGCCTTTCGATTTACCGGCCTCGTCGTAAACGTCGCTCGAGACGTCGTAGGTCCTGCCCCCCGCGGTAAGGCTCGTCACTCGAACCTGCAGCTCACTCGTGCCTTTGATTCGGCCAGCGCTGCTGGCATTAGTTAACAGGACTGTGACTGGCGAACCGGCGGGAACGGCCACGCGATTTCCATGAACGAGCGGTGCGTCGAGCGTGCCCCGGAAGGTCTGGCCAACCGAATTGGTACGGGAATCGATAGCGTCCGTCATGCGCACCTGGAGGCGTGTACCGGCGGGTAAGGTGATGGTGGCCGGACGCGGAGGAGGAGCGGGCGTCGAGGCTACATCGGAAGCCGGTGCTTGCTCAGGAACCGGGGCGGGTGCAGGCGGGGGCGTAGCAGCGGGGCTCGCCGGAGGCGGCGCAGAAGAGACGGGCGGATAAGACCCGGTGGAAGGCGGCGGCGTATTTGCCGCAGTCGAAGTATTCGGCGGGGTGGCGGCTGCGGTGTTAACCTTCATTTGGTCGTTGACGCCGTTTACGCCGGGCGTGCCGTTAGCCACTTTCATCGCTTCGAGCTCGACGTCTGAACTCGGCACATCTCCGCTGAGCGTGACTGCTCCGTTCTTCACGTCTACCTTGATGTTGGCCGATTTGGTGGTATCGTCCGCGTACAACTTCGATTGAATTGCTGTGATCAAGCTTTCGTCACTTACGGTCTTTTTCGCGCAGCTTACGGGTATGAGCCCCGCTAGAGAAATCGTCAGTAGTCCGAACACAGTACGCAACATAAATCTCCTATCAGCTTATACAATAAAAGCTCAGGCCAAGTTTGAGAAAGATTCGAATGGCAGATCAGACCGCGACGATCCCGACAAGTAAGTCAGCAGCCGTAGTAAAGAGGCGGGAGGGGCAGACCCGCAACAGTATTGCAGAGTGGGCAGTGACTATTCTGCTTCTGCTCTTCGGCACAACGACCCTGGTACAGGCATTCGTGATTCCGACGGGCTCAATGGAAGACACTCTGCTGATCGGCGATCACCTGCTCGTGGATAAGCTGGCGTACGCGCCGGCGGGCGCGATCAGCAAATACGTGTTGCCCTACGAGCGACCGAAGCACGGGGACATCATCGTTTTCCGCTATCCAGTGGATATAACGCAGACTTTCGTCAAACGCGTGATTGGCGTGCCTGGAGACCATCTCAAGATGGTGAATCGGGTCATTTACCGGAACGGAGTACAGCTGAATGAGCCGTATGCTTATCACAAGTTCCCGTACGACGCGGCGCGCGACAACTTCCCCGGCGAGCCTTCGCTTTTCGCTGAGGGGCTGCAAGCGCAGTATCAGCGGGACATGCTGGACCATCACGTGGTGAATGGCGAGGTGGTGGTGCCCCCCGACACATATTTTGCGATGGGCGACAATCGGGACAATTCGCTCGACAGCCGCTACTGGGGCTTCGTTCCGCGTGACAATATCATCGGAAAGCCGCTGCTCATCTACTGGTCGTATCGGGCTTCAACGGAAGATCTGGCAGGAACCTCCGTCGACTCTCTGTTCAGCCATATGACAGACCTGGTGGAGCACTTTTTCACGCGAACACGCTGGGACAGAACGTTCCGGGTTATCCGAGGGTTCCCAGATTCACAGCTTGCGGATCGTCCCCTGCCGCTCAACCCGGGCAACCCGAACCCTTAGCTCGTAAGAAAGTTCGCAATTTTTCATATCAACCTAGACTAAGAGACTGATGGCGAATCATCGGTACGGTCTGATTATGGCCGGCGGGCGCGGGACGCGCTTCTGGCCGCGAAGCCGCAAGAACAATGCGAAGCAGGTTCTCCGTTTTTTTGGCGAGAGGAGCCTAATTCAACAGACGGTGGACCGGCTGACTCCGCTGATTCCGCCAGAGAACATCTGGGTGATCACGAATGAGCTGCTGCAGCCGGAGATCCGCAGCCAGTTGCCGGATGTGCCCAAGCGGCAAATTGTCGCTGAACCAGCGCAGAGGAACACAGCGCCATGTATCGGGTTGGCGGCACAGATCCTGCAGGAAATCGATCCGGAAGCAATCCTCGGGGTATTTCCGGCCGATCACTTGATTTTGAAAGAGCGGCGCTTCCGGAATTTCGTGAAAGCGGCGTATCGGACGGCAGAAGAAAACCGAATCGTAGTGCTGGGCATCCAGCCGCGCTGGGCTGAAACCGGCTACGGTTACATTGAGTTTCCAAAGAAGGTTACGCCGGGAGCAGTGGAAGCACTTCCGGTGGCGAGCTTTCGCGAGAAGCCCGACGCGAAGACGGCTAAGAAATTTGTGGAGCGCGGGAACTTCTTCTGGAACGCGGGGATGTTCTTCTGGCCGGCTGCAATGGTTTTAGAATTGATGCGAAAGCACCAGCCAAAGACCTCCACTCTGCTAGCCGGGTTGCCATCGTTCGGCAGCAAGAAATTTGGAAACAAGCTGGCTGAAGCTTATCCGCTATGTGAAAACATTTCGATTGATTACGCGGTTATCGAGAAGGCGGATCAAGTAGCGGGCCTGGCGCTTGACGATATTGGCTGGAATGATGTTGGAAGCTGGGAAGCCGTTTACGACCTGGCCGAGAAAGACGGCGACGCAAACGCTTCGCGCGGCGAACTGGTAGCTGAGAACAGCCACGGGAATTATGTCGATTCCGGGAAGACGGTCGCGCTAGTTGGGGTGGACAATCTGATCGTGGTGGACACGCCAGACGCGCTGCTGGTGGCGAGCCGTAGCCATGCGCAAGACGTCAACAAAATCGTAAAAGCGCTCGATGCGCAGCAGCGAGATGACCTGCTGTAACGCGGATCAACGAGAGATTTCTACCTATACTCAGTGATATGGCTATGGCAGGCACCGATCTCCTTACCTTGAATGAGTTTCGTAAGCGCTATGCCGAAGCGAAGCCATATTACGAATACTGGTTTGGGGAGCGGTTCAGAAATCAGTGCCAACTGTTTTGCACGCGCTGCTGGTAAAAATCTTGCTGTTAGCCTTGGATCGGGCCGGGTATGAGTCAGGATCTGAACTGGAACTCAGGGTCGTCGAGGATTGGCAACCCAAAGCCGACGTTGCCGGGTGGACGGAAATAGATGGCCCCTACCCGACCAAGCCGGTTGACGTGGTGGTGGAAGTGCTTTCCCCTGAGGATCGAATGCAAAGGGTAATCGCAAAATGCCGGCAATATAATCGCATCGGCGTGCGATCGATCTTCGTGATGGACCCGGAATCCCACGACGCCTGGCAGTGGAGAGAAGACAACCTGGAGCGGATCGCGGCCATGCGGCTCCCTAGCGGCCATGCGGCTCCCTAATGGACGCCAGGTCGCGGTTGGAGATCTTTGGGCGGAGCTTGAGCGCAGGGCCACCCGAAACAAAGCTGAGGGTTCCTATTTGGGGCGGGTGGCTACAAAGGTACCCGAGTAGTCGGAGAACTCCCAATTTCCGGTCAGTTTTCCGTCCTGCAATTTGCCTTTCATCTTCATAGTGGCGGTTATGCCGGCTTCGTCGGAAGTGTAGGGAAAGGCCAAGTCTAAGGCGCTATTTTTGAATGTTCCTTTGACATCGGCTGATCCATTCCATTTGCCGGTGACCTGATCGCCAGCCAGCTTCAAATCGGCGTCGGATTCGCGATCGCCGCCTTCGGTCTGGAAGACAAAGTGCCACTTACCGGAGATGTCATTGGCCGGTGTAGCGGACTGCTGAGAAGGCGTTTGGGCGGCCCGGATACCAACTCCGCCACAAAATACAATTGCTCCGGCGACCACCGCGCTTAAGAAAATTAATCGCAATTCGAGGCTCCTATCTTTTCGCGTTTTTGAAAATTTTGGTCAAAACGGCTATCGCGCGATCGACATCCTGCTCGGAAAGAATATAGGGCGGCAGGAAGCGCAGCACGGTTTCGTGAGTGCAATTAAAGAGGATACCCTCCTTGATGCCGTCGAGCACAAGCTGCTTGCCAGGGAAGTCCAGTTCGACGCCGATCATGAGCCCCTGGCCGCGTACTTCCTTTATGAAGGGAAACGCTCGCATGAGTTCCGTCAGCCGCATACGGAAATAAACGCCGACAGAGTTGATCGACGGCAGCAGATCCTCAAGGATGTCAAAGAATTCGAGGGCAACACGGCAAGCGAGCGGACCGCCGCCATAAGTTGAGCCGTGCATACCGGGTTTGATGGTTGCGGCAGCTTTTTCATTGGCGATGATGACCCCGAGCGGGATGCCGCAGGCCATAGGCTTTGCAGCTATGACAATGTCTGGTAACAGAACCGGGTCGAGCAACTGATAAGCGAAGTAAGCGCCCGGGCGCCCGACGCCGCATTGAATTTCATCAAACACGAGTAACGCATCGAAGCGATCCGCCAACTCGCGGGCCTTACGCGCGAAGGGTTCCGATACAGGGTTAATGCCGCCTTCGCCTTGAATGAACTCGAGGACGATGCCGGCGGTGCGATGATTGACGGCCGCCTCAAGAGCGGCTACGTCGTTGTGGGGAACGAAACGAGCGCCGGGCAGCAAGGGTTCGAAGTCGTGACGATATTTGGGCTGACCGGTTATCGAGATCGCGCCGAGCGTTCGTCCATGGAAGGAGTTTTCAAGCGCGATGATCTCGGTCTTTCCGCCGGGGACGCTATTGCCATGGGAGCGGATCATTTTCAGCGCGCCTTCCATAGCTTCTGCTCCGGAGTTGCAGAAAAAGCTGCGCTGGAGGCCACTGATCTTAGCGAGCCGCTCGGCGAGACGGCCCTGGTACTCGTGGTAGTAAAGATTCGAAGTGTGGAGCAGCAGGCCGGCTTGCTGACGGATCACTTTGACGATGCGCGGATGCGAGTAGCCGAGAGAATTGACGCCGATGCCGCTGATTAGATCGAGGTAGCGCTTGCCTTCCAGGTCGTAGACGTACACGCCACGGCCACGGTGAAGAAGAAGCGGGTAGCGAGCGTAGTTTTGCAGCAGGTACTCCCGCTCGAGACCCGTGATTTCTTCCAGCGGAGTGGTCTGCACACCGGACTCAGGAGTGATGATAGCGGCCATTTCTCCATGATACGGAGAGCTGTTTATTGATTACTTCAGGATGTAGTCGAAGTTCACGAGCCCGTTGCGGTAATCGATGGTAAGGCGGAACAAGGAGAGGACGGGGAGACCGAGGATGCCGGAGAGACGAACCTCTTTGTGCTCGGGCGAATTGTTCAAGTCATAGGACATGATCCCCATATTGTCCTGGCGAAAGTGGCCAAATTGCAGTTCGGCCTTACCCGCCTCGTAGACATTCTTGACCTCGCCGGAAATGCCTTTAACACGCAGGCGGTCGTTACCGTAGATTTTGGTCGAGAGGCGCGCAAAAGTAGAATCGATGTTCGACGCCTCCGACCCGGTATCAAGTAGAAACAAACCGGTGCATCGCCGATTTAGTGTAGTCGAGACCATAAGCATGTGGCCGAAGCGGAAAACGGGCGTGAAGTCTTTCTCGTCAGGCGCGATGACACGGTTGTAGCCCTGCGGGTCCTGAGAGCGGGGCGGAAGAGGCCTCAGATGCAGGCGGTGCTTCTGGAAGTCGATTTCGACAAGATAGTCCTGGAAGAAATCGGCCCCGATGAGCCCATCCTCGTCACCGGCTATGGAGCGCTTACCTTCCAGGGCGCGAACCAGACAGTTAGTGAATTTGAGAGATCCGACCTGGCAGGTATCGGCAACTGCGGAGAACATATTTCTGGCACCGCCGTCCCCTACGCCCCAGGCTTTGGCAGAGCCGAGATGCGCCAGGCCGGCCTTATCGACTGCGGTCTGCTTGACGAGAATACCGCTGGCGCCCGTATCAAACAACATTCTGAGCGGCTTCCCATCGCCTATTCTTAGGTCGAGCCCGACGCCTCGCGCACGCTGAGCGTCACGCATCAGTAGGAAGAATTTCAGTGTGGTTTCCTGCGGGCCACCCTCGGTTTCGAAGAGCTTTTTCTCCCCAACTGCTGCTTCGAGCGCCGAGTCGTTCTCCTGAATCTGCTGGAGGCGCTGATAGAGCCAGGGATGCGCGGCCGCAAACGGCCCAAACAGCTCCCTGCGTTTAGCCCACGGAATGTAGCGCAGAAACGCTTGGGTAATCAGGGCATCATCGGGATCAACGTCATGCGCCTTGAGGCACAGGAGACGCGCCGAGCGATAGAAGGAAGCAGCGCGATAGAGACGCGATAATCCGAAGATGCCTCGCGGCGAGTTTTCGTTCAGTTTGAGTGCGGCTTTGAAGAGCCGCTCGGCTTGCGGCATGTCGCCCATGTAAAAGGCGAACTCACCCCGCGCGGCTATAACTTCAGGGGAGTTGGGAAAAGCCGCTACATCGTGCTCATCGGCACTGGCGGCTTGATCCACTTTCCCCTCGTAGACAAGGGACGAGAGCAGGGCGGCTTGCAAGGCGGCGTCGTTGGGCGACTTTGCGATAGCGTTCTGAAGCAGCGGAATGGCGGCTACGAAATTGCCGGATTTGTAGTCTGCGAGCCCGTTATTGTCCTGCGAAAAGGCCGGCAGGGAGGCAATTAGCGCGGCGGCAACTGCCAGCTTGGCACGGGAGCAAGGCATGGTGGGTTGAGGTCATGCTAGCAGACTTTTTCTCCGGCCAGATAGCCAGCCGGAAGGTCTACAGTGCTAAACAAAAGGGGCCTGATTTGTTCCTCAATGACGCTGTGCATGGTGAACTGAGGCAGTTTGACGAAATGAGCGAAGGCCCGCTCCATCGCGCTTCTGGGCAATAGGCCTATTAACTCACTGCTTGCAATTGCTACGCCGTTTTCGGCGGCAAGACGGCTCACTTCCTCATAGACAACGTGCAGCGGGGTTTTCTCGAAGTCGGTCAGATTGATGGAGACCTGCACCAGGTTGCGGGAGAGAATCGGCAGGCCCAAGGCTTTGACAGCAGGGAAACCGCCACTGCTCGCGCGAATGCGGCGAGCGATTGATTTTGCAATGTCGAGATTGGTCGTATCGAGATTGACATTGAAAGCGACGAGGATTTTGCGCGCGCCCACGATAACTGCGCCCGCGGTGGGATGGAGGGCAGGACCGCCCAGATCAGGGGCTTTATGAGGGTCGTGAAGAGCGGCCTCTCGCAGTGCTTCGAACTGTCCGCGACGAACGTTCTCGAGAGCAACCCGTTCGGGCCGGACGGCGGCAGCGCCGTAGAAATAGACCGGGATTCCGAGCTCCTGACTGATGCGGCGCCCCGCGAGATGAGCGAGGACGGCGCAATCCTCGAGAGTGGCGGACCCGAGTGGGACAAAAGGCAGAACGTCGAGCGCGCCGACACGGGGATGGACACCACGGTGATGAGTTAGGTCGATAGAGCCAGCGGCTGCAGCTACAGCGCGAACGGCAGCTTCGACGACCGGCTCGCGCCGGCCCGCGAACGTGATCACGCTCCGGTGATGATCCCAATCGCTGGTGCGATCGAGCACGAGCACGCCGGGCACGCCGGCGATGGCAGAAACCAGGGCATCGACGCGGGACGGATCTCGGCCTTCAGAGAAGTTCGGCACGCACTCGATCAGCGACTCGGTCAGGCGGCACTCACTTTCCAGCCCGTGCGATTAAACACTACTTTGCCCTCGCGAATAGCCATTCCCACATTATTGACGCCAAAACGGCGGGGGATTTCGCGATAATCCGACAGATTCATTACGATCAGATCGGCGTGCTTGCCCGGCTCGAGAGTACCAACCCTGTCGCCACACCCCAAGGCGTGCGCTGCGTTGACCGTGGCCGCGCTGATGGCCTGTTCCGGGGTCAATTTGAGCCGGAGCACGGCCAGAGCTATTGCAGTCTGCATATTGAAAACGGGCATATCGCGCGGATCGTAGCCACTGGAGAGCGCAATAGGACCGCCCTCCTCGACGAAGCGCCGCAGAGAATCGCTGGACTTGTTCTCGATAAGACTTGCAGCGGGAGCAAAGGTAACGGGCACAGGAGAACTGGAGAGCGCGACCGATTCAGCGGAGGTCAGATTGTAAGAAGAAATCACCGATTTCGGTCGAACCCGGGCGAGAAGTTCGGCAAAGTTTTCGACTGAGCCGCCGCTCCAGAGCAGGTTAATCCCAAGACCAGCCTCATGGGCTGCCGCCCAGGCTTTTTCGCGAGCTGGTCTACCGGTCTCCGGAGAAACCTCCAAGCGTTGGGCAAGCTTGCGTTTGAAAAGCAGCGGAACCACCGAAGCGAGCTGATCCGGGACGGCAGAAGAGCGGGCGGAGCGGGCGTCGATGCGCCAGGCTCGCAGCATCCCAATCGGGTGATTACCGATGTGCGCGAGCTGACGCAGAAGAGCCAGGCTGTCTTGTACATCGTAATCGGGCGCGCTAGTCTTGAGCTGGGCGGTGAGCGTCCCGTGCTGCAGGCACGAGCGCAGCAAGGACAGACTCTCATCGTAAAATTCTGCGACTCTCTTGCGCTTGCCCTGCATCGCTGAATACTCCAGACTGAGCTGGATACCGGCATCGACGAAGCCGGGCATGACGATAGCCCCGTCGACGGCAATTTCGGCTGCACTGCGTATCTCTTTCAGATTTTCCATACGGCGAGTGGAGCCGACTTGTGCGATCCGGCCGTCACGAATCAGGACGGAACCGTCCTCAATAATGGCGAGATTGTCGAGAGCAGCGCCCCGGCGAACTCCGCTGGGGCCTCGCAACGTAAGCAGTTGTTTCGCACCCCGAATCAGGAGAAGCTGTGCCAAAGAGAGTTCTTCTCATCATGGCACTTCAACTGACGTTCAACTTGCGCCTAAAGTTCGGGTGAGGATCTGATAGGAGCGGAGATCCTGGACCCAAGCGTAAACAGTGACAGCGACAGCCAGGCCAGCGAGCACCTTCCAGAGCGTTTCGCGAGGGGTGTTCGGAAGTCCGGGCAATCCGCCAACCCAGCCGACCAGAAATCCGCCAATAAAGCCGCCGATATGCGCGGCGATATCGATACCAGGTATCAAGCTCAAGACCAGGCCGATAACGAACCACTGGCCATAATGGGCGCGGACAGCTTGCGCGAGAGGATCGGCGCGATGCCGCACGCCCATGGCGAGCATGATCCCGATCATGCCGAAGCAAGCGGCCGAGGCACCGAGAGAGAGACTACCGGGCGACCAGAGCAGGCTGCACAGAAATCCGGTAAAGGTAGAGAAGACATACGCAAAGATCAGGCGGCTTGTGCCATAGAACTGCTCTACCTCCCTCACCAGAATGAAGAGAGACCACGAGTTCATAAAGATGTGCATGAAGCCGCCGTGCAGGAAGCCAGCGGTGAGCAGACGCCAGTACTGTCCTCCGTAAATTAGAGGCGCGTACTTGGCACCGAATAAGACGGCAATCTGCCCGCTGACCTGAGTGGATTTAGTCAATTTGTAACTGGCGGCGACCTCGGCGAGGTAAAAGGCGACGTTAACGATCAGGATGACGATGCTGGTGAGGTTGGCGTGCGGAACAAAGGAAGCTGCAAACTGGCTGGCTCGCATGTCGACAGCGCGCGGACCCAACTGGACACCGCAGTAGGGACAGACGCGATCGGAAGTCGTGATAAATGCCCGGCAGTTCGGGCACATGCGGCGTTTCTCCACGGCTTTCATTGTAGCCAGCGAGCGCAGAGTTCCCTGCTAAAATCGAATGCGCATGAGCAAGACCGAGCAGGAGCATCGCCAGGATCTCCTTCGTGTTTGCCGCCTGATCTATGACAAAGGATGGGTGGCAATGAACGACGGGAATGTGAGTATCCGGCTCGACGACGACCGGATCCTCTGTACCCCGACAGCCGTCAGCAAAGGGTTCGTAGAGCCGGAAGATTTGATCATCTGCGATCTGAACGGCTGCAAGATCAACGGCAAGCGCGAAGGAACGAGCGAGATCGCGATGCATCTCACAATTTACTCGCTACGCCCCGATGTGCGGTCGGTGGTGCATGCGCACCCGCCTGTAGCGACGGGGTTCGCCAGTGCGGGCCGGGCGCTCGACAAGGCGATGCTGCCCGAGGTGGTGATCCAGCTAGGGGCGGTGCCGCTGGCCTCATATGGGCTGCCGGGGACGCCCGCGTTGAGCGACGGAATGCTGCCCTATATTCCGCACTATGACGCGATGCTGCTTGAAAATCACGGCTGCACGGCTTACGGTCGCGATGTGTGGGAAGCGTTCTTCCGAATGGAAATGGTGGAGCATTTCGCACGGATTACATTTGTGGCAGAGATGCTGGGGGGCGCACAGGCTTTGCCGCGCGAAGAAGTAGAAAAGCTATTCGCGGCACGATCGCGTTACAAAGTAAATTCAAAGGCGAAGATGGAGCCGGGGATGCCGCTGGTGGCGGAGGACCTGATTCCGGAGAAGACCCGGCGGTGAGGGGCTCGGAGCTCGCACCGGTGTGCTCGATGCTGGCCCGCTGCGTTCTCATTTCATTCTTTGCAATTCTTCTTCCTGGGCAAAGCGAGAACTCGCGCGAAACATCAGCTATCAAGGAAGTTATTCAGAGCTACCTCGATGCGCGCGACCGGCGCGACGCTAAGGCCCTCGCAGAACTCTTTATGGCTGATGCCGACCAGCTAGTTTCAACCGGAGAGTGGCGCAGAGGGCGTGATGCTGTGGTACGTGGCACGCTGGCAAGCTCAGAGGCGACCGGGGGTCACCGTAGCATCACCATTCAGACGATTCGCTATCTGACACCCAGCGTGGCGCTCGCGGACGGACCATACGAACTCAGCGGACTGGCGGGAGGACAGAACAGGAAGATGTGGACGACGTTCGTGCTGAAGCAAACGCCTGAGGGTTGGCGGATCGGCGCGATACGCAATATGCGTCCAGCTGCTCCTCCGCCGAGCAGATAGACTCACCAGTCTCGCGCTTATACATTTTGTGTTCCTATTGCTTGCTCGCAAGGTCCCTATCGGACTATGATTCAGCCGGCGCGAAGAAACGATCAAGCCCAATAGGCGGTCAGGGCGACTACGGCACCAATCAGTGCGGAAGCGACTCCAGCCATAAAGAGCGGTTTGCGCTTAAAGAGAATCGCGAGCGAAGAGAACACGATTGCGACCTCCAGGAAAACCTCTCCAAAGTGGAACCGGTGCGCCACGGAGCCGTTCTTAGTGCGTTCCTTCTCGAAGTCGCGCGCCTTTTCTTGGATTTCGAGCGACTGTTTGCGGTACTTGACTGCCTCGTCGGCGTATCTGCTTACAGCGGCCGGATCGCCCCGCAGCGCGGCGAGACTGTCGTGCGTTGTCTGCGCAACGTAGCGCCGGATGTCTTTCCCCTGATAGAAAGCCCATTCGTCGGAGGCAAGCTGCTGGTTGAGCAATGTTTCCGTATTGTAATGCTGGCCTAGAACGGAAACGATGGCGAGCAGTGCCGCGATGATAGCCATGCTCCCGGCGACCAGCTTATCGAACGGGTTCTGGGCATGATGAACGTGTTCTTCTACTTCTTCATGGACGGACATGATGAAAAGATTAGCGGGAGTTCAGCGTGCGGGCAGCGGCTCAGGCTGGACCACCTTACCCAACTCTCGGACAAGTTTACGATAATTCAAACGCGACAAATCGGTAAAAGGAAACCACTCGCCGTCTCGCCAGGACGAATGATACCAGCGGGAGAAGACCGCGATTTCTTCAGCCTGGTTCCCCTCCGGGTGAGGTTTGGACAAGCCCCGCGAAAGCGCCTCGCGGAGTTCGGAATCGAGCGATTCCGGCTGCGCATCATGCCGGGAGAGATCGAGTGTGATGGCGTCCTGCCAGCAACCGTGCAGCATGGGCCAAAGGATGCATTGGCCTTCCCGGCGCGAGCGCGTAAGAGCGATACCGTTGAGGCTCCCGATTTCGCTGATAACCGGATCGCGCAGCGCAGCGGCAGCTTTTAGCTTCTCAATCCTCTTATGAATTTGGTCAGCCTGCTCGAAATCCATATCCTGGCATGCGCGTCCGCGGGACGAAACGAGTACGGAAATTGACGAGCGGCCATTGGTTAGGAGGAAGTTCCTGACCCGGCTTGCCTCGGACTCATACTCGGCAGCGGTTACGGCACACTGACAGGGCCTAAGACATTGGTTCATTTCACCATAGATGCAGCCGGGATGCTCAGGAGAGGGCAGCAAGACATCGTTGCAGCGCCGAATCTGAAACAGGCTTGTCACCTCTTGTTCATATTGCTGCGCCGCCGCGCGCGTTCGGAATGGGCCGCAAACGACATCGAATTTGGGCCCCGGACGAGAAGTGCTCTCAAGCCGGGGATAGGTGGCGGCACCCGTCAGAGCCACAAACCACGGCATGCGCAGCTTGAGGAGGTCCAGATAGCGCTCGGGGTAATAGCATTTGGCCAGCCGGTAGAGCAATATTTGCAGCTCAAGGCGGGAGCCAGTAGGCCAGCACTCGACCGAATCCAGCTGCTTTCGTAGAGGTCTCGCAGACCGGACGTGTCCTGAAACAGCGGGCAGAAGCAGGCGCTGCAGCCGGCGTTCCAGGTTTGTAGACGAGCTAAGATGCAGGGGTGTGCCGCCCGAGAAGAGAATGTAAACGCCGGAAACACTTCGCAGGCTTAGGATCTGGTCAGCAAGGTTTTGGGAATCGGCCTGAATGCGAACTGGTTCTGGTATATGCATTCGCGCCTTTAGAAAATACATTCGAATTGTACAAGCTTTGAGGCGATACTCTCGTTGGAGGTCAGCGTAGGAGATTCGGCAGTGCGGTACTTGACAGAAAGGTCTCTCAGTCTAGAATAGGTGTTATTTCGCTATGCAGGGATGTCAGCACGAGCGAACCGAATTTGTCTACCGTCGAGATGGCGTCGAGTACGTGCGGTGCCTAGATTGTGGCCAAGTCTTCGAGGCGGAGGATCTCGACTCGGTTCCGGTTTACGAGGACGAAGAAGAGAAGCCCAAGAAGCGCCGCTAGCAGCTCGCTTCCGTGCGTGCGGACAGTTCTTGTGAAAGTCGTAGAGGTACTCACGCCAGAGATATTCACGCCGGGCGGAGGGATCCGCTGGTCCCAAGCTTCGGGGCGGCCGCGGCGCTCCATCAAGCAACCGAGGTCGTTGGGCGCCTTCCGCGGACCAAAGAACTAATGGCTGTTTTGACCCGGATTCCGACACGGAGGAGAAGTCTGGTCAAAGCTCCTCTGCATGTGGTCTCGATCGGGGGCGGAACGGGCCTTTCCACGCTTCTTTCCGGGCTCAAGAAATACGCGCCGGGCGCACAGGGCTGTGAGCGGGGAAGTCCTCAAGTCGAGATTACGGCCGTGGTGACCGTGAGCGATGATGGCGGAAGCTCAGGCCGCTTGCGACGCGACTTCGACATTCTACCGCCCGGCGACATACGGAACTGCATGACCGCGCTTTCAGAAGACGAGCACCTCCTGAGTCATTTATTTCAGTACCGTTTTGAGGGCGGACGCGGACTCAAGGGCCATAGCTTCGGAAATCTGTTTCTAACCGCCATGCACCAGATCACGGGAGATTTTGCGCAGGCAGTTAAGCTCTCCTCCGAGATACTAGCGATCCGCGGGCGCATTTTTCCGGCGACCTCAGCGAATATTGTGCTGGAGGCGGTGCTAGTAGACGGTACGGTTGTGCAGGGAGAGAGCAAAATCAGCAGGAGCACTCGTCCGATCAAAGTGGTCCGTCTGCGGCCAGATCGTTGTGAGCCTTTACCTGAAACTCTCGACGCAATCAGCCGGGCGGATCTCATCACCTTGGGACCGGGCTCGCTTTACACGAGCGTGATACCAAACCTATTAGTGAACGGGCTCCCTGAAGCGATCCATCGCTCTCCGGCGATGAAAGTGTACTTCGGGAATCTCATGTGGCAACCGGGCGAAACGATCGAGTTCTCCGCTTCACAACACGTGGAGGCGATACATTCGCATGCCCGGCGCAGCCTGATCGAGTGCGTTGTCCTGAATACCGCACCCATTCCAGGGGCGCTGCAGAAACGATATGCGCGGGCCAATGTTCATCCGGTCGAGAATGATTTCACCCAGCTGACTCAAATGGGCGTCAAGGTTGTTACGGCGGACCTGATTGGAGAAGAGTCGGCTCCGCGTAGGAAGATCCGTCACGATCCTGCAGCCTTGGCCCAAATTGTGATCGATCTGGCAAATCGCTCGAGGGCGCACCAGCTAAAGAAGCAGGCTCTAATCGCCAAACGTGGGCAGCTTCAACGCAGACGAGTTCAATGAAGCCAATCGTAAACGTTGTGATCTTAGCCGCCGGGCTCGGAACGCGCATGAAATCGCGCAAAGCAAAGGTACTGCATGAGGCGGGAGGCGATACGCTCCTGAATCATGTCATCCGGGCGGCGTTGCAAGTAACGCCTGCGAGCAATATCGTGGCGGTGATAGGGTATCAGGCCGGGGAGGTTCGAGCCAGCGTAACTACGCCGGGCATTCGTTTCGCGGAACAGACAGAGCAAAAAGGAACTGCTCATGCGGTGCTTTGCGCCGCAGACGAAGTCTCATCGAGAGATGGTCAACTAGTGATTCTGAATGGCGATGGGCCATTATTGAAAGGCTGGACGCTCAAGCAGCTTGTCAGCTCCGCCGCTGCAAACGCGGGAGGGGGCTCGCTGGTAACCACAAAACTGCCCGACCCTACCGGCTACGGCCGCATCGTCCGGGACGAAGACGGAATGATCGCCGCTATTATCGAGCAAAAGTCAGCTACCGAAGAGGAGCTCGAGATTCGTGAGATCAATACGGGCGTTTACTGTTTTTCCGCTGAGCCGTTCTGGCGATACATCTCTGAAATTCGGCCCGACAATAAAGCAAAGGAGTATTACCTTACCGACATCGTCGGAATTCTGCGCCGTCACGGGCATGAGATCGCTCCCTTTCTGGTGGCAGACGAAAGCGAGTTGCTGGGCATCAACACACGTGTGGAACTGGCAGCGGCGGACAAAGTGCTGCGTGCCCGCAAGGCTGAGCAGCTTATGCTTTCGGGAGTCACGATCGAGCAGCCCGAAACGGTCGCGATCGATGTGGATGTTGAAGTCGGACCTGACACGATCATTGAGGGAAATGTTCAACTGCGCGGACGGACGCGCGTTGGCGAGGGCTGTCGAGTCGGTGCGGGTTCGGTGCTGCGCAATTGCGAGATTGCTGATGATGTGACGATCGCGCCCTATGTGGTTGCGGAGGACTCGCGAATCGCGAAGAAGTCGAGTGTCGGCCCGTTCGCGCGACTGCGCATGCAAGCCGATGTGGGCGAGGATACCAGAATCGGCAACTTCGTGGAGCTGAAAAAGACTGCACTCGGCAAAGGGTCCAAAGCGCAGCACCTGGCCTACCTGGGAGATGCCCAGATTGGACCAGAGGTGAACATCGGAGCGGGGACCATCACCTGTAACTATGATGGACAATTAAAGCACCAAACGGAGATTGCGCAAGGGGCATTTGTCGGAAGCAACTCGACACTGGTTGCCCCGGTGAAGATTGAACAGGGCGCTTATATTGCGGCAGGCTCAGTGATTACCAAGAATGTGGAGGCAGACACTCTAGCCATAGGCCGCGCTCACCAAGTTGCGAAAGAGGGGTGGGCCAAGCGGCGGCGAGAGCGGATGGGAGGCAGATCATAAGAGAGCCTTCGACTCGTCATCTAAGACCCGTCGTTTCCCAAGACGCTTTGGTCCCGGTGGAGGAGTGCGGATCCGGCTCGGGCGCAAATACGGTGCTCGGATGATAAACGTTAGGGATGATCAGTTTGCCAATGGCAATCAGTTCGCCCGAGCGTGATAAGACACGGACCAGCGGGGCACCGGGAGCAACCACAAACGGGGATGTGCGAAACTGACGTCCTTGCCGGATCTGGAGCTCAATAGAGGCATCCACGCGCTCGGCGGGAAGGTGGGCAAGCAGCTCACTGGCGGGGATGACCGCCTGCTCTAGACCGCCTGCCTGCCCTAAGGCAGCGAGCTGGTCGAGCGTGCGCGCATTGGCGACAGAGAAGGTTCCGATGCGCGTTCGGCGTAAGCGGCTGAGGATCGCTCCACACCCAAGCCGCTGGCCAAGGTCATGCGCCAGGCTGCGAATGTAAGTTCCCGCCGAGCAGGTTACCTCGAGATCGATTTGAGCTCCGCGGACGTTCTCAACTGTTAGCTCGCTGATCTCGACCTGCACGGGTTTGAGCTCCACGGTGAGTCTTCTGCGTGCCAATTTGTAAGCGGGTATACCGCCGATTTTCTTGGCGCAGACGGGCGGGGGTACCTGCAGCGAGCGACCGCGAAAGGACGCTAGCGCTACCCGAATTCTTTCTTCGTCCGGCAGAGCGATGCCGGTACTGCGGACCTCGCCTTCAGCATCGTATGTGTCTGAAACGAGCCCGCAGGTAATCTCGGCCAAATAAGTCTTCTTTTCTTTTTCATAGAAGGAAGCGAGACGAGTGGCAGGACCGGTCATGACGGCGAGGAGCCCGGTCGCCATGGGATCAAGCGTTCCTAAGTGACCAGCACGTTTTGTGCCGGCAAGTCTACGCCACCGGCTCACAACATCGTGGCTGGTGCAGCCCGCGGGTTTATCAATCAAAACAAGTCCATTCATCTGTCACATTTTGAGTTCATTTGTAGTGAAACCTACGTTACGCTGGTTGGTAGCGGCCTGAACCTTGGCCGCGCAATCCAAGCAGATCGGTGAGGCCATCCAATTTGGAAGAGGAAGCGCTAGGTAAAGCATACGATTCGCGCCTGATGAGGCGGCTCCTGAGCTACATGAAGCCGTATCGTGCGATCGTAGCTATCTCTCTTTTGCTGCTGCTTGTCGACTCCCTCCTTCAGATTATCGGACCGCTGCTCACTAAGTTGGCGGTTGACCGGTATCTGGTCCCTACTCAGCATGCGCACACCTTCCCGTTTTTGGACAAATGGCTAGCGCGAGATCCATGGATTGGGCTCAGCCAGATCTCGCTTCTCTATTTGGGCGTAGTTGTATCAGGATTTTTTTTTGATTTCGGGCAGACGTACCTTATGCAGTGGACCGGGCAGAAAGCGATGTTTGACCTGCGCCGTGAGCTGATGACCCATCTTCAGCGGCTCGATATAGCTTACTTCGACAGAAATCCTGTAGGCCGCCTGGTCACTCGGGTGACAACCGACGTAGACGTGCTGAACGATCTGTTCGCTTCCGGCTTGGTGACCATCGTAGGCGACATCCTGATGTTGTCTTTCGTGGTGATTGCCATGCTTCGTTTGAGTCCCGGGATGACGGGCTTGATGCTGGGCGTGATGCCGCTGGTGGTACTCGTGACCCTGCAGTTCCGCCGCACCGCGTCAGAAAGCTATCGCCGTATACGCGTCGCGATCGCGCGCATCAATGCTTATCTTCAAGAACACATAGCCGGGATCGCTGTTCTGCAGTTATTCAACCGGGAAGAGCGCAGCAAACAGGAGTTCGAAACGATTAACCGCGACCATATGCTGGCATTTAAGGATTCGATCACTGCCTACGGCTGGTTTTATCCGGTCGTCGAATTTCTCGGGATGCTGGCGTTGAGTCTCTTGCTGGCCTATGGCGGATTTCGCATTCGGCAGGGCGCCCTTACGCTCGGTATTTTGGTGGCCTTCTTCCAGTACGGGTTGCGCTTTTTCCGCCCTATCCAGGACCTCAGTGAAAAGTACAACATTCTGCAAGGCGCGATGGCCGCCTCAGAACGCGTTTTCAAGCTGCTCGATACCCGACCCTCTGTGGTTTCGCCTGCTGAAACCGCCGCGCTTCGGGACGGTCCCGCGGATATCGAATTCGATCACGTCTGGTTTGCTTACAACGATGAAGATTGGGTGCTGCGCGATGTAAGCTTTCGCATTGCTGACGGCGAGACAGTGGCCGTGGTGGGGCACACCGGCGCGGGCAAGACCACCCTGACGAATCTGCTGATGCGTTTCTATGATGTGCAGCGAGGGGCCATTCGCATCGGCGGCATCGACATACGTTCCTTCGATCTCATCGAGCTCCGGCGGCTCTTCGGAGTCGTGCTGCAGGATCCATACCTATTTACCGGAACCGTGGAAAGCAATGTCCGGTTGGGAACCGCAGGGATCAGCGATGTGCAGATTCGTGAAGCCTGCCGGCAAGTCAACCTGCTCGATTTCATCGACGGGTTACCGCAGGGTTTCGAGACCCCGGTACGCGAGCGCGGAAACGGCTTTTCCACGGGACAGAAACAGCTGGTCAGTTTCGCGAGAGCACTGGCGCATAACCCTCGCATTCTCATCCTTGACGAGGCCACTTCAAGCGTCGATACGGAGACTGAATTGCGCATCCGGGAAGCTTTGAACCGGCTAGTACTCAACCGCACATCACTCGTGATTGCTCACCGGCTTTCGACGATTCAGCGCGCCGACCGAATTATCGTGATGCATAAGGCGCAACTGCGCGAAATGGGAACACACCAGGAGTTGTTAGCGCGTAGAGGCATCTACTGGAAGCTCTATCAATTGCAATACAAGGAGCAGGAGCTTGACTCACGAGAAGAACTCGCGTCTAAGTAGCTATCGGGCTGCGAAACCACCGAATTCCCTGCTTAGGGTTTTCAGCGGATGGCAAGTCCGCAAGAAGCTGGCCCTGCTCCACAACCTCTTTTTTATCGTTCTTTCGATATCGGTCTACCTTTCCATTATTCCGCTTTTCTCGCGGCACATTGACGCGGCGCGAGACCGCGAGTTTCACATGCTGCGCCAGATCTTTACCGCGGAACTGCCGATCAAGCCGACACTTGAATCGAAGGAACTGGCGCTCTACGATCTGAAGGAAGGCTCGGCGAGCGAACTCAACCTTTCCCCGGAAGGGCAGCAGTTCCTGGCACAGCATCCGGCGGATACTTGGGAGGAAGGCCACACTAGCCTATTTCGCAACAGCAAGACGTCCGGCCATTACCGGCGGGTCAGCCTCTCTCCGGCGTTCTACCAATCGGCGCTGAGACAGGCGCGAATCAGCCTTTTCGTCGTGCTCGGTACCATCTACCTGCTGACGATCGTGGTGATGGAACTTTTCATTATGCCGCAGTATGTCTATCATCCGCTCAATCTGCTGCTCGAGGCCGATGCCGCCACCCAGCAAGGCGATCGCGAGCACGAGCTGATCGATACCCGCTACATCTGCAGCGACGAGATCGGACAGATTATGCGTTCCAGAAATGCGACTGTTGCGCAGCTCCGGAAGCAGGAGGATGACCTTGCGAGCGCATTGCAACGGCTCGAAGAACAGGATAGATTAGTCAGCCTGGGCCTCTTGAGTACAAGCGTTGCACACGAATTGAACACGCCCCTCGCCGTCCTGCAGGGCTCGATCGAAAAGCTGCTTGAAAGCACCTCTGACGGACACACTCTCGAGCGGCTCGGTCGAATGCTTCGCGTCACCCAACGTTTACGCAAGATCAGCGAGGGGCTGGTCGATTTCGCCCGGGTACGGAAGCATGAGACCGAAGCACTTGCCCTGCGCGGATTGATTGACGAGAGCTGGAATCTGGTAGCCATCGATGAAAAGGCATCAGCAGTAACTTTTGCCAATAGCGTGAGGGTTGCGGATACGGTTCTCGGCAATGCAGACCGTCTGGTCCAGGTTTTCGTAAATCTCATCCGCAACGCCCTCCTTGCGGTCGCGCCCGGAGGCGTGATCAGTGTCGAATCGAAACACTTGCAGCGCGGCGGGCAAAGCTGGATCAGTTGCACAGTGCTTGACAACGGTCCTGGTATTCCCACACATATGCTGCCGAATTTGTTTGAGGCGTTCGTTACTACGCGCCTGGACGCGAGCGGGACGGGTCTTGGCCTGACGGTAGCGGAAGGAATCGTCTCACAGCACGGCGGGACGATTTCTGCTTCCAACCGGCCAGAGGGGGGAGCCTGCCTCGAGGTGATCCTGCCGGCTGTCGGCGTTCTAGAGAGGACAGCGGACAGGAAGGCGTGAAAGCCTGGCGCTAATTTTCGGTATGGGTGAAACAGCTGTTGCGGTTGCGGGCCTCATAGACATTGCGGTGCTTGACGACGACGCCGATTTCCGCAACTACATTGAAGACCTGCTGCGTGATGAAGGAGCATACAGCGTGCGCACCTTCAAAGACCCCGAAGAGTTATACCTCTCAGCGGAGATGAGCGTTCCTGACATCGTTCTGCTGGACATGAAGATGGGAGCAGCAAGCGGAGAGCAGGTGATCGAGCAGTTGCTGACCCGTTGGCCTGAGCTTTGCATCATCATTATCACCGGGTATCCATCGCTCGAGAGCATGCGCGCGACCTTCAAGCTGCGTGTGTTCGATTACCTTGCTAAACCTTTCTCCCTATCGCAACTTCGGCAGACACTCAGTAACGCAATTGAGAAGTTCAGCCTTGGCCGCACAGCACAGGACCGGCTGCGGGAGCGCCTAGGACACCGCATAAAGCTTCTACGGGTCGAACGCGACTGGTCATTGAAAGATCTCGCGGCTATGACAAGGCTGAGCGTTTCGCAAATCAGCTCGATCGAGCGCGGCGCGAATCTGCCCAGCATTGAGAGCCTGCTCTCAATTTCTCACGCTTTCGGCCGGCGCCCCTCGGAACTTCTGTCCTCTATAGATTTCTGATCGGTTAACGTGGAACTGTCCGGCCGGGATATCTTCTCATTTTTCAGATGACAAATGTTGTTTCGAGGATTGTCTCGATATGTGCTGTCATTGCACTCTCGCTTCATCCGGCGATACCGAGGACTCAGTCTGAACCGCAGACTGCCCGGTTCCCCTTTCCCGAGAAGCTTACGTATCAGGTGGAATGGCGGATGATCAATGCCGGGACCGCGACAGTTCAGCTGGCGCCGGAAAACGGTGCTAAAAGTTGGAATTTCGACCTGCATATAGAGAGTGCTGGTCTCGTATCGAAGCTTTACAGAGTTGCGGATGTCTACAAAGCAAGAACCACCGGGCAGTTCTGCCTTGAAAGCGCCATTATGGATTCGCAAGAAGGCAAGAGGCACTCCATTTCAAGGCTCAACATTGATCCTTCGCGCAAAAAGCTGAGCTTTGAGGAACGCGATCTGGTGAGAAAAACGAGCGAGAAGAAGGAGCTTGACGTTCCTGGCTGCACCTACGAGATCGTGGGAGCGCTCGCGAGTCTGCGAACTTTTAACCTGCCGCCGGGCAAATCGATCGTCCTCCCGATTTCGGACGGAAAGAAATTCGCTCAGGCGAAGGTGGAATCGCAGGCAAAAGAGAAGGTCACGGCAGCAGGGAGGAGCTATGAGGCAACCCGCTACGAAGCATTCCTATTCGACAACGTACTCTATAAACGGCGGGGCCGGCTGCTGATCTGGATCAGCAATGACGGCGACCATTTGCCCGTTCAGTTCCGTCTACTCATGGGTTTCCCGATCGGCACGGTGACAGTTTGGTTGCAAAAGCAAGAAAAGTAAACGGTTTGGCCTCTCCGCAACCTCGGCCTTTCTAAATACGTCATGATATTGAATATGAAGTTTCGGCTCGGACTTTTGACCGTAACTTTTGCTTTGGCCTTACAAGCTCAAATGCAAATGAATGTACAGCAATTGGCCGACTTTATCCGTTCCGAACTCGCGCTGCACCAGCATACGGACAAGCAGATTGCGGCGTACGTCAAGAAAATTCAGCTCACGGAAAGACTGAGCGATAAGACGATCACGGATTTGGAGGCGCAAGGCGCTCAGCCGAAAACGCTCGAAGCTCTTCGGACTCTGCGCGACGAGAGCGCCAGCATCAAGCGTACCGCCGCTCCGGACGCAACGTATTCGCCGGCCACGACACCCGATAATACGCTCACCGCCACGGCTCCGACGGCGAGTATCGGAGTACAAGCGGCGCCTCCTCCACCGCCAGACTCTGTTCACCAGCAACAGATTCTGGATCTTATGAAGCAGTATGCCCTGACTTATGCGCAGAGCCTTCCTAACTATATTTGCGTACGAGTAGACCGCAGATATGTGGATCCGCATGGCGGTGATAGTTATCGTAGTCTCGGAACGGTGCTGGCTAAGGTGAGTTACGTAGAAGGCCAGGAGCACTACAAGGTCTATTCTGTTGCGAACAAGATTGTCGATTCCGATATGGGCGGGATTGGAGGCGGTGGCGCGAGGTCATCGGGCGAATTCGCCGGTATGATGCGCAGCCTGTTCGAGCCGAAGAGTCAGGCGGAGTTCGGTTGGGATCATTGGGCCAAGCTGCGCGGCCGCACCATGGCGGTCTTCAATTACTTTATTGATAGCGGCCACTCCAGTTACAGCATCAGCTATGGTGAAGGACGTGAAGACGACCAGCGAATTATCACGGCGTACAAGGGGCTTGTCTACGCGGACCCGAACACCGGGGAAATCGACCGGATCACATTCAACGCCGTGGACGTTCCGAGCTCGTTTCCGGTGAGGACCGCGCACGAGCTGGTGGATTACGATCTGGTGAACATAGGAGATCAGGAACAGGCTGTGCTTCCCCTCCGCGCACTGCTCAAGATGAGCACGATCAACCAGACTTCTAAGAATGATATCGAATTTAGGAACTACCACAAGTACGGATCCAACTCGGTGATCACGTACGACACGGACCCGAACGCACCTCCACCGGCGCCTTTGCCGGAGAGCAAGACGCAGGAACAGCCCGTCGCGGCGAGCGGGAATGCGGCAGGAAACAGTGCGAGAGCACAGCAGACATCGAAAGCCGGGAACAGCCAACCTAAGCAACCTTCTAGTCCGTGGACGCTGCCAACGCCGCCGCCTCCGCCTCCCGAATAGCGCACAGCGTGCGGGCAAGAGATGAGGATTCGTCCTCGTCGCCTATCACGACGACGTGTGAACCGGGCGTATCCGGACTCCAGCGAGAAAGCATTCGTTCGCAAGCATACCCCTTGAAAACAGAGACGAGCGGCACGCCCGCAGCTGCGGCAACGTGCTGCCCGGCCGAATCGTAACCCACATACAAGTGGCTCTGAGCGATATGGCCCGCAAACGATCCGTAGCTGCCATTGTGGATGTGCAGATTAGGAAAGCCTGTAAGCCATTCGGCAAGGCGATCCACGCGCTGCGCTTCTTCCCCGCCAGCTCCACGATCAAGCAAGACCCGCCGCCGTTTTGACAAAAGATCGTGAAGGACCTCGAACTCGAACTGATCGCTGATCCGCTTTTGAGCGTTTTCGCCCACCCCCAAGCTCACAGTGATTTCGGCGATCTTGGGCTGCGGCGGCGGCGCGACGTAAGGCTTGGAGAATCCCACGTCGAAAACTTCGGTCAACCACTCGGCCGCAAGACACGGCAAACCTATGGGCAACTCGCCTCCAAAGGCCCGGCTCTCGAAGAAGTAGTAACGAGCATCGTCTTCGCCGATCGGCATCAAACCAAGCTGGGTCAGCCGGGAATCGGGATCAATGACGATGGAACTCGGTTCATCCACTGCGACCAGCAGCTCGGCTGCCGCCAATAGGCGATCGCGAAGCAGACCCGAGCGCACATACATCAGAGAGATCGGCACGATGCGCGGATCGGCGGCGAACAACTCAGCGTTCTTTTCCGGACCAACCAGACATATCTCGGCGTTTGGGAATCTCTCCTTCGCCGCCGCCAGCACGACGCTCGTGACGGCCACATCGGCGCCGAGGGTCACGCGCGACAGCACGAACACTCTCAGCACTTCGCCCCCCGAAAAACGCCTCACCTGCCGCACTCTGTTATAGCGAAGCACCAGTTCATCGGCATTGTAAGCCGGCAGCGCTTTCGAGATCACGTATGCGAACAGGCGCGCGTACACGTCGCATAGAGCCGGTTCGAATAAATCTCCGAGACGCTCGATCAAGATACTGAAGAGCGCGGTGGTTGCCGCTCGAGCAACGAACTGATCCTCGTCGTCGAGCGCCCGTTCGATCAGGTCATCCAAGGTGCGCGCGGGCCAGGTGCCCTCTCTTAAACAAGCGTCGAGGATCTCGGTAGCCAGTTCACTCGCCGGTATACTTGCCAATCAGAAGTCCTAGCCTTTGCTTCGCTTCCGTCGAGATGGCGGCGCGATCCGTGATAATAGCGTGTTTCAGCGCGGAACCACACTTGCAGCTCCGTTCAGCGGGAAGAGTCCGGATCACTTCGGGCACCAGCTTGCGAGCGTTTTCAGTGTTCTGCTTGAGAGTCATAATGATCTGATCGACCGAGACAGCATCGTGCGCCTCGTGCCAGCAATCGTAATCAGTAACCATCGCAATTGTGATGTAACAGATCTCCGCCTCTCTCGCGAGTTTCGCTTCCTGCAGATTCGTCATGCCGATCACGTCCATGCCCCAACTGCGATACACATTCGATTCAGCGCGAGTCGAGAACGCCGGTCCTTCCATGCAGAGATACGTTCCGCCGAGTTTGCTGCGGATGCCGACAGCTTGCGCGCCATTATGAGTAACCTCCGCGAGTTGTGGACAGACCGGATCCGCAAAGCTAATATGGGCAACGATACCATCGCCGAAGAAAGTTGAGATCCGGCCCCTCGTTCGGTCGAAAAACTGATCGGGGATTACGAAATCGAGCGGCGCGTGCTCCTCCTTCATGGAACCGACTGCGCTCAAGGAAAGAATGCGATCTACGCCCAGCATTTTCATGCCATAGATGTTCGCCCGAAAATTCAACTCAGAAGGCGCAAGGCGGTGGCCCCGCCCGTGACGCGCCAGGAAGGCGACCGGCTTACCCTCGATGTTCCCGATCATGTAGGCGTCCGAAGGTTCGCCGAATGGAGTCTCGAGCCGCACCTCCTCAAGCCCCTCGAGGCCAAGCATGGAATAGAATCCGCTCCCACCTATGATTCCGATTTGTGCCTTCTTCTCCAACCGTTTTCCTTTCCTGTTCTATTTCTGAATCAGCTCGAGTAACACGCCGCCCGTAGATGACGGATGCACAAAAACATAGATGTGCCCTCCGGCTCCTTGCCTCGGTTCGTTCAGCAGCCGTGCGCCTTCGTTCCTCAGTCGCTCAAGCGCCGCTCCCAGATCATCCACACGCAGGGCGATGTGGTGCAACCCCGGGCCTCGCTTTTCGAGAAACCTGGCCACAGGCGATTCATTACCTGCTGCTTCGAGCAGTTCAATACGCGAAGCCTCTGTACCCTCGCCGGCCGGCAACATGGCAACATTAACTCCCTCCGCCGGCACGGTCTCGCGCGCGATAAGGTCCATCCCCAAGGCGAACGTGTAAAAGCGCAGAGACTCTTCGAGATCACGAACCGCGATTCCGAGATGATCGATTTCAACGGCCACAGGTTCACCTTCTACTTGGCGCGGTTACTTGCGCCGATAGGGCGTCTACCGCGGCATATGGATCTTCTATTTTCCCAGCTACCCGAGCGGCAGACTCGTCGAAAGCCCGCTCAGGCAATGTTGAGAGAAGCTTTTCGATCAGCATGTGGCGCAGCCGTGGGACCCACGCCCGTTGCCGGGAACTGCGGCGTCCTCGTGAAGCGAATACCTGCTCCACAACGTCCAGCAACTCGCGAATCCCCTGCCCTTCGCTCGCCACCACACGGCGCAGCGGGGCGGCTTCCGCGCGCCTGGGCTCGTCTCCCAGACTCTGCATGGCGCGGATCTCCTGCTCAAGCCGCCCGGCGCCCCGTAGATCCGCTTTATTGATCGCGAACACGTCGGCAATTTCCATGGTTCCTGCCTTGATTGCCTGCACGTCGTCACCCATGCCCGGCACCAAGACCAAGACCGTGATATCGGCCAATTCTGCAATTGCTACTTCGTCCTGTCCCACCCCTACTGTTTCGATAAATACGAAATCGCGCCCAGCGGCATCGAGCAAGAGAGCGAGCTCGAGTGTCGCCTGCGCTACGCCCCCCATTGCTCCCCGAGTCGCCATCGAGCGGATGAAAACCCCCGGATCGGCATGATGGTCCTGCATCCGGATGCGGTCTCCCAAGATCGCGCCCCGCGAAAAAGAGCTGCTCGGATCCACCGCAATGATGCCGACAGTCTGGCCTTGTTTCCGTATTTCTTTTGCTAGCTGATCGAGCAGGGTGCTCTTGCCGGCCCCCGGCGGTCCCGTGATGCCGATGATCTTGGCCCGGCCGGTTCGCTGAAACAAAGCTCTTACCACTTCGCGTCCGGTTGAAGTCTGCGCTTCTATCAGGGTCGCCGCGCGGGCAAGCGCGCGCAAATCGCCTGAAACAATGCGGTCGCAAAGCTCTTGTGTAGCGGGAGACGCGTCCACTTTATTCCTTCAGTAGTTGCCGCGCAATCACTAGCCGCTGGATCTCGCTTGTGCCTTCGCCGATAGTGCAGAGTTTAACGTCGCGATAGAACTTTTCGACTGGATAATCTTTGATGAAACCGTAGCCGCCATGTATCTGCAGCGCCTGATCAGCAACACGAACCGCCATCTCGGAGGCAAACAGCTTGGCCATGGCGGATTCGCGCGTGACGCGCTTACCGGAGTCTTTGCGCACCCCCGCGCTATAGACCAGCCAGCGGGCTGCTTCAATCTCGGTTGCCATATCGGCCAGTTTGTGTTGTATCGCCTGAAACTCTGAGATAAACCGCCCGAACTGTTTCCGGTGCTTGGAGTACTTCAGCGCTGCGTCGAATGCACCCTGTGCAATTCCGAGCGCCAGGGCAGCTATAGAGATCCTTCCCCCGTCGAGTATCCGCAAGCTGTCTACAAAGCCTTCACCAGCTTTGCCAAGGAGCTGCGTTTCCGGCAAACGGCAGTCAGTGAACAGGACTTCGCCCGTAGCGCTCGCGCGCATCCCGAGCTTGTTTTCTTTTTTTCCGACGCGAAAGCCGGGCGTATTCTTCTCCAAGATGAAAGCAGAGATGCCGTGCTGAGAGGCAGCGCGGTCTGTTACCGCCATAGCGACACAGACATCCGCATATTGCGCATTCGTAGTGAATGTTTTGCCGCCGTTTAGCAGCCAGTGTCCATCCTTCAATGCCGCCGTGCTACGCGTTCCAGCTGCATCCGATCCCGCTTCGGGCTCAGTAAGTGACCAGCAGCCGATCCACTCACCCGTCGTCAGCTTCGGAACGTACTTGCGCTTCTGATCGTCGCTGCCGGCCAGGTAGATGTGATTTGTGCACAGCGAATTATGCGCGGCCACAATCAAAGCCACACTTGGGTCCACGCGCGCGAGCTCCTCGATGATGATCGAGTATTCGACGTATCCCAAACCGGCCCCGCCGAACTCTTCCGGAAAGATCGCGCCCAGCATGCCCAGGCTGCCCGCTTTCTTGATTACCTCCAGCGGGAACGTCTGGTTCTCATCCCATTCGAGCACGTGCGGAGCAATTTCTGCTGTGGCGAAATCGCGTACGGATTTGCGGAGCTGGACCTGCTCCGCGGAGTATTCAAAATCCATAGAGAGACAAACCTATAGCATCCCAAACGGCAGTCTCTAACTCTCTCCGGATAGCGTCTTCAAAACCGGTAATTCAGCTCGACGTAACCGAAGTTGGCATCTCGCCCTCGGGGGTAGATATCCTGGATAACCAATTTGCCTGAGGCGTGCCCGTAATAGAACGCGGGCGCGAAGTGCTGGTTGAGAGTGTAGTCAAGGCTGATGTCGTATAGAGTCGCGAGCCCGGACTGCCCATTTGCAGGACGGCCGGTGAAGCCAAACGTCCAAGGCTGAAAGACACCGCCCCCTGAGTACCACAGATCGTGCCTGTTCGCCAGCGCCAGCGAATGTATGTCGGTGCGGATGGTGACTTTTTTATCTGGCCGCAGAATCAGTTCGCCGAACGCATCGCGATTGTTCATCATATTGAAGAACGGAAAGCGGGCGTACTGGCGAGCTGTCGGCAGTATCTGAAAAAACGTGCCATGAGTTCGATCGTTCGGATTGTTATCGCCGGACCCATAGTTGTAGCCGCCGCGCAGCCACGGCTTTACTCTGCTCAAAAACCGCGGCTGCCATCCTGCTTCTGTCGCGAAGGCGCCGGCACGCTGCGCCAGCGTACCCCAAGAGCCACCCTGCAGCGCGCCCCACAGGAGAAGATCGAATGTGCCGGCCGAAGTCTGAAGAGCGTGGATGTAATGCCCTCCGAGCGTGCCAACGTTGATGCCCTGGCGATCGGCTGCGCGCACAGTTTGCGCCCGGTTGTCGATCTTCAAGTCGTTGCCGCGCCCATCGTCATAGCCGATTGCAAAAATGCGCCACTCGGCGCTGTGGCCTGCGCCCCCAACTTGTCTCGTGAGCGCGCCGTAGAATACGGCCGTTTGCACCTCTCCCCAACCATCAACCTGAAAAACGCCGCGCGTCGGGCGGGCTCCGAAAACGGTCACGTTCGTGCGGGAAGTGCCGGCCGAGTAAACGCCCCCGTCGAAGCTCCGGGCCACGTCAACGAACCCGAAATTACCGATCAGGCGCTGCATGATCCGATCACGCTTCACGGCCGCGAGTGTTGCGTTTTTAGGGATCACCTCGCCGCCATCGAAAAATTCACTGCGCCCGAGTAACAATGACTGCTTCAATTGCCCCGCACCGAACTTGAAGCGGCCGTAGACCTGCTTGGGGAAAACGGAGGCCGTGTTGGTACGGCGCGAATTGGCGTAGTAAGTGCCGCCAAACCCGAGTTGCCCCTGCGCGCCGGGAGCAATAGCGTCATTGGGGAGTCCGAGCAAAAACGGGATGGCCACTTCTATTTTCCAGTCGAACGACTCTTTGCTCTCAAAAAATGCGAGCCGAAAAATGGATTCTGAGAACGCATACTGATTGTTCGCATTGCCCTTGAACCAATCCCAGACTTCGCCGCGGGTGCGTAGCCATCCGCTGACTGTTACATCGCCAACTTTGACGGGATCAGACCCTAAATTTTGGGCGCTCACTGAAGAGACAATACTCAGGAAAAAGACCGCTAAAGTCCGGCTGCGCATTGGAATGAATCGAATTTTAGCCGACGCTGGTAGTGCGCCGGATCGCCCATAGGTATTAGTGCTAAAAAGTAACCTGCCGGCTGCGCCGCACGTAGCAATAGTGAGCTACTCTCGCAATCTCTTATGTCCCGCGTGTTTTTACCCCTTTTGACGCTGGTGCTTTGTGTGCCGGGGTTCGCGGATGAACCTGTCTTCAAGAGCGAAGTCGCGATGACCCGGGTCGACGCGCAGGTGCTTGACCGGGACGGCCGCGCCATAACCGGACTTGAACGCAGTGATTTCGTGCTGCATGTGGATGGCAAATTGGTCCCAATCCGGAATTTCGCAAGCGAGAATATGCCTATCGACATTCTGCTTCTACTGGATGTCAGCGGCAGCATGGAACCCCATGTAGAACGGATCGCTTCGGCCGCACGAGAGGCCCTGAATGTGCTCGCCGACAAGGATCGCGTTGCCATCATGGTTTTTGATACGTCCACTCGTGTTCGCCTGCCTTTTCGAAGCAGTCACGGCGAAATCACGGACGAATTGAACCATCTGCTTCGATCGGAGCATTTCGACGGAGGAACGCGCATTACCAGTGCTCTAATAAGCGCCGCGAACTATGTGGCTCGAGAAGCGCGACCGGATGCCCGCCGGGCGATTGTAATCTTGACCGATGACGAGACACAGGATAGCGAAGATGAGCCTCGCGTCGAAAGCGCTCTGGCTCGGGCGAATGCTGTGCTAAGTTTCCTGCAGGCGCCTTACGAACCACCCGTCATGGCGCGCGGCGGACATCGTCGCGGAACTTGGGGAAGCGGTGGCGGGGGTTGGCCCGGCGGTGGAACAGGCTGGCCTGGTGGCGGAGGTGTCGGTTTTCCGGGTGGAGGTCCGGTCATCCTCGGTCGTCGCGGGCGCGGCGGATACGGCGGCGATCAGTCCCATTCAGCTGGAACCGCTACCATCGCACAGGACTCCGGCGGTGACACCATGCAGATCCAGCAGGCCTCTGCGCTTGAGGACACGCTCGCCAGATTGCGCCAGCGCTATGCCCTACACTTCTATCTGCCCGAGGGCTCAACTGCCTCCGGCCAAAACTCTGTAAGAGTCGATCTTTCGCAGGAGGCCAGGATGCGATATCAGGACGCGGAAATTCATTACCGGCGCATTTTCATGTCCGGCGCTGCCGGCGCGCATGCGGGTCCGACTGTGGTGAGCCGTGAACCCGCGTCCGCCGATACAACCGTGGAACCGGTCTCGCAAGATCAAGCGCCGGTCCAAGCGACGACCTCTGGCAAACGCCGGGGAGCCGCCGTGAACGAAGATTCAGGACCACGAATTAACACCATCGATCCCGATGCGGGCGATGCCGATGAGCCGCCAACGGCTTCTCCCCAAAATCCAAATTCCCCCTCCACCAAAACGCCCTCCAACGGCGGCTGGCCACGTGCTGATGGCCAGAACTCAAAACCTAATTGAGTTTACGCCCGCGGGATTGGACACTGGAGTCATGACTCGATCGGGATCGCAACCTCGGCGGCAGGACTCGGCACCCTGGTAATGCCATTCGGCGCGGGTTGCTTTCCGGTCTTGGCGCCGGAGACGAGAGGAGCGACCGCGGAGGCGTGAACGAGCTTGGAACCTGGCACTTTCACAGCATCTCGATCTGGCTCATTTCCGCTGCATCCATCACTCTTGTTCTGATCCGTCCTAGGGGAATCGCCGAGGCGAGGTGGTCCGCCTTGGGCGCATGCTGCCTTGTTTTGTTGGGGCTCGTTTCGCCGCAGCAAGGAATGGCAGCTGTGCTGAAGGGCAGTGATGTTTACATGTTTCTCGCGGGCATGATGATCATGTCGGAGTTGGCCCGCGTGCAGGGAGTTTTCCACTGGGTGGCGGCTCATTCGGTGCGCCTGGCGAGGGGTTCGCGCAAACGCCTGTTCGTGATGATCTACTCGGTCGGAGTAATTGTCACGATTTTACTTTCGAACGACGCCACGGCAGTCGTGCTCACACCCGCGGTTTTGGCCGCCGTCAAAGCGGCGCAAGCTGAGCCGCTTCCCTACTTACTCGCTTGTGCTTTTGTCGCCAACGCTGCCAGCTTCGTCCTTCCCATATCGAATCCGGCGAACCTGGTTGTTTACCGGCAGGGAATGCCGGCTTTAGGGCATTGGCTACTTACTTTCGGATTGCCCTCAGCTATATCGATCCTTGCGACATTCGCAGCGCTTCGTCTGCTCTCTAGCACCCTGCTAAACGGCTCGATGAAAGGTGATGGGGAGCGCAGGCCACTGTCTCGCGAAGGGAAGACAACGCTCTGGGGCATCGCCTTGCTTGTGGCGGCCTTGATCACTGCTTCGGGGTTTAATGCGGATCTGGGCGCACCGGCAATGGCCGTAGGAATCGTGGTATCGATACTCGTCTGTTTTCAGGATCATGGAATGGCGAAAAAGATCGCTAGAGACGTTTCGTGGAGCGTGATTCCACTGGTGGCCGGCTTGTTCGTGATTGTGGAAGGGATGACGAATGCGGGCGCACAGCGGTTTGCAGTAAATGCACTCGAACAGATGCGGTCGTGGGAACCGCTTGCTTCGGTAATGAGCACCGCCTTCGGCGTAGCCCTGGTCTCAAATGTCATGAACAATTTGCCAAGCGGGCTAATTGCCGGAGCAGCCGTACACAGCGCGGGCCTCACCGGGGTCTTGCGCGACACGGTTCTGATCGGCGTAGACCTGGGCCCGAATCTTTCCGTAACGGGCTCGTTGGCGACGATCTTATGGTTGATTGCGATGAGACGCGAGGGGCAACAAGTCGATTTCTGGCGTTTTCTGAAATGGGGAGCGCTGGTCATGACACCAGCGCTCGCGCTCACAGTTCTGAGTTTGCTGGCCAGTTCAATCTGGTGAACGAAAACTTCGGCCCACTAAAAGTAAAAGCGTAATGAGAGCTGCAGGTTGCGGGCGTCATCCGTCTTGCTTGTGATCTTGCCGAAAGTAGCTAAGTTTGTAGGGTCGCGGTTGACGCTGCCCCAGTTGGGATGATTGAATGCGTCGAAAGCCTCGGCGCGGAACTGGAAGCCAAAGCGTTCGTTGATGGCGAACTTCTTGAACAGCCCAAGATTCCAGTTATTGAAGCCGGGATTATAGATTTCGTTGCGCACCCCGTTCTCGGTGACAAAGGTGCCGGGAGCGGGAGGAGTAAAGATCGGTGAACCGTCCGAGTTGAAAGGGTTGAACCAGTAATTGTTGGATGAGCCTGGGCTGCCGCTCGCATAGTCGAACTTTTTCGTGAGGTTGATGCTGCCGTTTTTTTGCCAGAACTGGCCGCTTTCGCAACCGTCGAAGTTGCCGTCCTGGCCCACGCCCGCGTAGTCATTGCTTTTCATGATGCTGCACGGAGTGCCCGTCTGGGCCTGGAAGATGCCACTGATTTGCCAACCCCCCAGTAACTTTCCAGCAAGACCATTATTGCCGCGGAAGATGGGAAGCTCGTACAGGAAGTTCGCAATGAAGACATGGCGCGCATCAAAATTGGAGGGTCCCCAGAGATTATGCGCGTCATAGGTATCGGGAATGATGTCGCGCTGCGCGGAGCCATCATCCTCACTTTTCGAAAACGTGTAGGCGACACCGAACAGTACGCCTTGTGAGAAGCGCTTGTTCCAGGAGACCTGCAGCCCGTTATAGCGGGAACTGGCGACGTTGTCGGTTTCGCGCACGGAGTTATAGCCAAGGTACGGGCGCACGGAATCCAGGGCATCGCTGGCGTTCGCGGCGCGATAGCTCAAGGTGGGCTGGTTGATGTCGGCTTCGCGCTGCTGATGGAGACCGCGGCGGCCCACGTAAGCAACGCTGACAACCGAGTTGAGGTAAAACTCGCGCTCGACGGTGAAGTTCCAATCCCAGGCGGAAGGGTTCTTGAATTGCCGGCTTTGCGTGGTCACCGTCAAAGGCAGCAGGTTAGTGGATTTGCCGCCGGGATTGTCAGCGTTCCCGAAGCTGACATTGGCGGTCGGCTGGAAGGGCGGATTCCCTCCCAGGAAAATGGAATCGCTAACGCCCAGGCGGGTGAAGAACTCGCCGCCGCCGGCGCGGATAACGGTCTTGGGATTGAACTGCCAGGCAATGCCAAGGCGCGGCTGGATCTGTCCCCATTGAATATTGGAGTAGTATGCGGGATATTTGCCGCCGCGGAACAGGTATGTGTATTGAGGATCGGTAGCTTCGGGGAAACGGCCCTTAGCGGAACTCGGGAAGCCGTTGCCGGGAATGACCAGGCCGTTATACCGGTCGCCGCTACCTAAGACCACTTGGCCTGCATTCGGACCCGTGGGGATAACGCCCACGGCGTTCGCAGGATTGTATAGGGTGGGATCGAAAACAGCCATGTTGCGCCAGAGTGCCTGGTAGGGAACGATGACGGTATAGCGCGCGCCGTAGTTCAAGGTCAGCTTACTGTTGATTTTCCAGGAATCCTGCGCATAGGGTTCATAGCTGCTGCCGCGAAACACCGTGTAAGCACGCTGGCCGAGTTCGGAATAGCTGTCAAACAGACCGAGCGCTACGTTGCCGATCGCATTGCCCGTGGAAGGAAACCCGGAGCGCGAATCGGTGAATAAGAATTGGCCGTTCTGGTTATTGGTGCAGGTGGGGCAGGCGTTGACGTTGATTTCGTCGTTATCGTTCTCGCCCGAACGCTCGAAGTAGAAGCCGAACTTCATGGTGTGGGCGCCCTTGATCCACGTGAGGCTGTCAGTCGCAGTGTAGATGGGGCCGGAAGAGTGAGACGGATAAGGGCCCCCGGTCAACCCGGTCAGGCCAGTGATATTGGCTGTGGGGATACGGGTCGGGATGATTTTCCCTGTAGGGAAGAGATAGGGATAATTGATACCGGCTGTTGTGCGGTCGAAAAAGTGAGCGGTGTCGACCGGTATGTATACGTCGTCGAGGCTGACGGTGGCGAGCGCTTCGTTAACGATGTTGGGGCTGATAGTCCAGACATAATCGAGCGAGTTGGTCTGGTTCGGGCGATTGAAGAATTTGGGTGTTTCTGTAGGCGTTCCGTCCAGCGGCTGGTACTCGTTGAACGAAAAGTTGTTGCGGCGGAACTGTAGGCGCTGCGTATTGGTGAGATTCATGTCGACTGCGAGCGTGTCCTTGCGCTGATTTTGCGGATGGAGGGCAGTGATGTAGAAGTTGTTTACGCCGATGTAATTTCCGAGTGCAAGATTCGGCGCCGGGTAAGCTTTCAGAATCCCCAGGCCATTCTGACTAAGTTGTGAAGGCGGAATGATATTGCCTGAGTAAGGCGCGCCGGTAGTTGGATCATGCAGCTGCACCACTTTCCCCAGAATGTTTTGCGGGCCGAGCGTGAGCAGCTCACTGAAGTTGCCCTGCCGCATGAGGTTGGTGGGAACGGTCCAAGTGGCGCTATCGGTGTAGCGATAGCGGACCCATTCCTGGCCCCAGTACCAGAAGTATTTGCTCTTGTCCTTGTTAAACTTGCCCGGAATGTAGAAGGGGCCGCCGATGTTGTAACCGAACTGGTTGTAGCGGAAGGCGGGCACATCCTGTTCGCCGGCCGTGTGATTGCGTGTCCAGGTGTTGGCGTTCAGGTGATTGTTGCGGAAGTATTCATAGAGAGCGCCGTGGAAGTCGCTACCGCCCGCTTTGGTGACGATACGAATCTGGGCACCGGAGGTCCGGCCATACTCGGCGGCGTAAGAAGAGGTGAGAATCTGCACTTCGGACGTGGAGTCCACGTCTGCGGCGCCGAGGCTGGTGCCGTTGGAGCGGGTTCGTGTAGCCGGAGCGCCGTCGTACGTAATCAGGTTCTCCGGATTGCGGGATCCGTTGAAATTCGACGGGCCTTGGTTGAAATTGAAGTTGAGTCCCTGAAGATTTCCGCCATGTGCGCCGGGCACCAGGCTCGCCAAACCGACAGGATTACGGCCGTTGAGCTCGAGCGCGTCAATCTGCTGACGCGTGATGAGCTTCTGAACGCTGGCCGTTTCGGTCTGGAGCTGGGTGGCAGAGGCGACAACCTCCACGGTTTCGGTATTCTGACCGATTTGCAGAGTGGCGTTGACCTCCAGCGTTGAACTTGGATCGAGTTTGTTGCCGGTCGCTTCAAATTTCTTGAATCCCTTGGCGCTAACCGTCACATCGTAGATACCCGGCGGGATGTTCGTAACAGAGTAGAGCCCGTCGTTGTTGGCATCGGTGGTACGTTCCGCGCCGCTGGCTTGGTTCCTGACAGTGATGGCGGCGCCAGCAACTACCGCGCCGCTGGGATCTTTGACGGATCCATTGATGCTGCCGTTGTCGGATTGTGCAAAGGCGATTGCGGACAGCAGAACGCACAAAGCAAGAGCGCGCACGCGTCCCGTTCGGAGCAACTTCTTGTTCGGCATAAAAAACCCCCCAGGCGAAAAAGTATACTACAACCCGACTAGCACAAATACCGTAAGAGCTTAAGACGGGCTGGGAAGGCAGGAAAGAAAGTAGCCGCTATTGCGCGATTGCGGGCGCACCATGCCCCGGCATTGTTACCAGGTAGAGTTGGCTCCCGGAGTAGTCGCCCAGGTATTGCAAGCTGGCATGAATATCCGCGAGGCGGCGAAGAAGCCAGTCTTCGGGATAGTTCATTTGGCCTAGAACAAGGAAATAAGGATGGTCCGCGACGAACTCACGATATGGCTCGATAGTGGCACGAATCGGAAACTTCCCGATCAGATTGGGCATTCCCTCGAAAATCGTCGCATGTGCGTAGCGAATGGCGTACTCGCGGTCGGTTAGGTAGTGCAAGCGGCTGACAGTTGCGGGATCTGCGTATCTGTCGAGTTCGAGGAAGTTGATTCCACTAGCCGCAACCAACGGAAGGTCCGGCCGTACCGCGGCGATCGGTAGAGGCGGACGCGGTAGATTCCTTGTCCGAAACGCTCTCATGGCGCCCAGCGCGGTACCCGCATTCGAGCCCAGCAAATAAAGCAAAAGAACGCACCCCGCCGCAGCTGCGGCAGAACGGCTCGAGTGTGTGAACAGCGCGAGAAGGAAGGCAAATAGAATGCCGAATAAGAAGACCGCCGGACCCGAGTATCGTGGGAAAGCAACACCGTGGGAGCGCATCATTGCCGCGGTCACTAAAACCGGGATCAGAATGAGCGCCCACGTGAACGCCCATTCCAAAGGAGGAAGGGATGGCGTGGTGTCGTCTGAAACGCGGCGCTTGCGTGAGCCCGCTAGCAGTCCGAAGCAGAGCGCCAACAGGAAGCAGAGGCTTTCGGGCTCGAGCATGCGATAGAAGAAGCCGATTAGCTTGGCGGGAGATGCCTGGGTAACCGCCGGGAACGCACCCTCCTGGTAACGCGACATCAGAGGGATATAGATCACAAGAAGAACGGAAGGTAGGACGAGCGCCGCCCAGAGCGCCCAGTCGAAATGCCGCGCTCGATACCACCGCAAGAGCTCGACTAAAGCGAACGGAACGATGTAAATCAGACCCAGCACGTGACTGCACATCATTCCGAATACAGTGAAGCCGAGCAACATCACCGAAGAAGCTGAACGATTTGGCTGGATGGCCTTTTGCCACGCGAGCATGGCCAGGCCGAAGAAGCCGATGACCAAGCCATACGGGCGTGCTTCGGTTGCGAAGTATTCAAAGGGAGTCGCCCAGAATACCAGCACTGCCAGGATGCCGTAAGCCGGGCGGAGCCGGTTCGCTACAAATTTGCCGAAACAGAGGCTACCAACCAGAAAGCCGAGGATGGACGGAATACGGGCGGAGTACAAGTTGTCGCCAAACGCTTTCAGGGAAAAGCGTTCCGCCAGAAAGATGAGGGGAGGATTCAGATCGAGCCGGATGTTCTGCCAGAGCGCGATCAAGGAAGGGGATTTAGCGATGTAGTAGGTATAGAGCTCGTCGTGCCAGAGATAACGCGAGGCTTGCGCTGCGGTGAGACCAAGATAGAAAATAATCAGAGCACATAGCAGAAGCCCGAGATACGCCGGGCGGACCGGCACGGCATCGAACCAGTCGCGGAACGCAAGAAGGCTTTCAAGAGTGAACGCTTTTCTCGATCGAGCGTTAGACTCGGTAACGCGTTGCAACCGGACTATTGTCTCAGAGGAGACGAACTGGAGAGCTTAGCCCGAGACTGTCGCGGGCTCCCGCTTCTCTTCGGCGGCTTCCCACTTCTCTTCGTGATATTCCTGTTCGGTGTTTAGCGCCCACAGATTGTCGCGGCTGCGAACGTGCGCAATGATGTTGTCAACTGCTGTCATGGCAGTAAGCATCGAGTGGTCCTGATTGTTGTATTTGTGCATTCCATTGCGCCCGATCAGGAACAGATTGTCGAATCCGTTTGCCCATGAGATCACTTCCGGGAACCGCTCGTAGGATCCGAAATAGGCCGGGTAGGTTTTCGGCATGCGAATGACGGTAGCGTCCATGACGTCTTGAGGATCGAGAATATTCATGGAAGCCAGCTCGGATTTTGCCAGCTCTATCAAATCGCTTTCGCTCCGCTCCCATAACGAATCGCCTTCGTTGCAGAAGTACTCGAGGCCGATCCAGACTTTCGAAGGATCGGCGACCATAGCCGGGCTCCAATTGTTGAAGATCTGAAGACGTCCGACGAGCACGTCGGGCTCCTGGATATAGATCCAGTTGTCCTTCACCAATTCGCCGGAAGCCTCGCGAAGCTTGATGCGGTCACATAGGACCCCAACCGTGATGAAATCGCGGTACATCAGGCCGTCAGAGATTTCCCGGACTGCCGGGGGGGCAGGTGGATTCATTTTTGCAACCAGCTCCTTCACGGGCATGGTCGAAAAAAAGTACTCGCCTTCAAAGCGTCGGAGCTCTCCTGTTTGCGAGTTTTTTGCAATCACCGCGGTGACGCAGTCACCCTCATGCTCGACTTCGTCAACCGACCAGTGCATCAGAATTTGGCCGCCCAGGAGCCGGACCCGGCGGGACACCTCTTCCCACATCTGGCCAGGCCCGAACTTGGGGTACAGGAACTGCTCGATGAGTGAGGTCTCGACGTCTTTCTGAGCAATGTCCTCCTGGCGCTTCGGGACGAGTTTCTTCAGTACGTGAAGAACAGTCTTATAGATCGAGAGACCTTTTATGCGCTGCGCTCCCCACTCCGCGCTGATCGCGCTGCAATCGATTCCCCATACTTTCTCGGTATAGGACTTGAAGAAGGTCAGGTAAAGCTCGCGGCCGAAGCGATTTATGAAGAACTGTTCGAGATTGGTTTCGTTCCGGATCGGAAAGAAAACTGACCGCAAATAGCTGAAGCCGATGCGAATGGTTTTGAACAATCCGAGTTTGCGCAGGGTGTCGCCGCTAAGCGTAATCGGGTATTCAAAGAACTGCCGCATGAAATAGATGCGCGACTTACGATGCCGCACCAGCATCACACGGTCGTCACTTGGGTCTGCAGGACGAATGGACGCGGGAACCGTTGCAGTCTGCCTCTGGTAAGTGATCTTGGCGCTCGCTCCATCGATGGCCTCCATGGGCAGAATCTTGAGCCACCATTGCATGACGCGGTCGGATTTCGAGAAGAAACGATGGCCGCCGATATCGATACGGTTGCCCTTGTAATTGACCGTGCGAGAGATTCCGCCTACGTAGTCGCTTTTCTCGAGTACGACCGGCATGATACCGGTTCGGGTCAGGAGTTCGAAGGCAGAAGTGAGACCAGCCGGCCCGGCCCCAACAATGACAGCTCGCTTACATTCGTCGGGGGTTGAGGTCATGAGCTCCTTCATTCAGTCTAGCCGAGACAAAGCTTGGGAAACAATGTTCCCTTTCAATGAGTTGCACAGGCGAGAGGTATCCGTCGCGCCCCCCGTTTACTGTCCGATAAACCACGAAAATGGAGTAGCCCGACGGTACTATAGATCTCAGGCTGGAACCGGGAAAACAATCTCAGACCTCACCTGGCACGGATCGAGTAAGGCCGCTATTCTCCGAGGCGGATTGCCCTAAGCGCACACCGCGCGAGCGGGCCATACCCAGGGAGCCCCAAAACGTGATCAGGGCGTACTGCACAGCCTGTGAGAGGAGAATGTACGCTATCGCGTCGGTTTTGCTGAACCCGAATGGCGTCAGCACGCTCACTGCTACAAATTGATAGATGCCCACATAGCCGGGTGTGGAGGGCAATGCGCTTCCAAGTCCCAGCCCGGTTATGAGAAGAAAAGCAATCGGAAGGGTTCCTCGTAATCCCAGCGCGCGCATCCCGAGAATGGTACCGGTGGCATCGGAAAACCAGATCAAGGCTGTGAGCCCGGCGAAGGCCGAAAGGCGCTTGACGTCATGGAAGCTTCGCATCCCCACCAACACCTGATCTAAGATCCCGAGAAATTTGCTTTTGAGCCCGGAAGGCACAGGTAACAGGTGGAGACAGCGATGACAGAAGCCCTGGATCTTGGGCAGGATAGCGATTCCCGCGGCACCCGAGAGTCCAAGAACGGCAAAGGGAGTTGCCGCATGGGCGAACCAGCCCGGCTTGACAGGCAAGGTAAGCAACACGATCGAGCTGATCAGCACGAGGCTGATCGCATCGCATAGTCTCTCAGAAAGAGCAGTGGTCAGCACAAAAGTCTTGCTGAGACCGGACGAGCCGCTAACCATCAGGCTTCGAATCACCTCGCCGGCACGGGCCGGCAGGAAGTTGTTACCGAAGTATCCCGCCGCGGTTGCCCAGAACGCAGTTGACACGGTAACCGGCGCGCCGGCCCTCAGGAGGACACGCCAACGCACGGCTCGCAAAAACAGAGCCAAGCTGGCGACAGCCACGCTGAACGCGATCAGGATTCCGTTCGCATGAGAAAGGATTTGCCAGACCTCGCGCCAGTGAATCCCTCGGAGCGAAAAGTAGAGCAGAACGCCGGCGAAAGCCAGGGCCAAGACCCAATACGCGGTGCGGCGGGCCGATGTGGCAGAAAGGGGTGCGGTGCTCATTAAGACCCGGTTAAGGCCAGATCGTCGCGCAAAGGCTCACCAGGCGCATACTCGAAATTGACGCGTTCCTTCTCGATGACATGGGGCCGCTTGAAAACCTGCGTGTGAATCGCGCCGACATATTCGCCGAGGATTCCCATGGAAACCAGTTGCACGGAGCCGAGGAAGAAAAGACCGATTACCAGTGGGGCAGTGCCGACCGAAAAGTTATTCCAAAAGGCCAACTTGTAAAAGAGGTAGGCAAAGCCTGCAATGACGGAAAGACCCGCGCACGCGAATCCGATGAAGGTCGCGATTCTAAGGGGCACTTTGGAAAGATTAGTGATGCCGAGCATCGCGTAATCATAAAGCGTGTAGAAATTATTCTTGGTAATGCCGCGCACCCGTCTTGGCTGATCGTAGACCAATTCGTAGTGCGGCAGCCCGATTTCGGCGATCATCCCGCGGAAATACGGGTTGGCCTCGCCGAAAGAGCGCACGGCCTCCACGACCCTGCGCTCGTATAATCCAAAGCCGGTAAAATTCTCAAAGGTCTCGATAGACGATAAACGCTGGACCAGCCGGTAATACTGGGTGCGAATCCAGAACATCAGCGGATTTTCACGACTCGTTTTTTTTATACAGAGCACCATCGAGTAGCCTTCTTCCCACTTGGCGACCATCTCCGGGATAAGCTCCGGCGGGTCCTGCAGATCGGCTACCAACCCGATGACCGCGTCCCCTTGAGCCTGGAGAAAGGCGTGAAAAGGCGAGCGAACGTGCCCGAAATTCCTGGCATTTACGATGAGCTTGACATTGTGATCGCGGCTGGCAATTCGCTTGATGATCGCGACCGTGTTGTCGGTAGAAGCGTTATCGATAAAGATGTGCTCGTAGCGGTAGCGGCCGAGCTTGGCCATGACGCTTCGCACGCGCTTGTAGACCTCTTCCGCGTTTTCTTCTTCGTTGTAGCAGGGAGTGACAATGCTGATCACTTTTTGCGGCGCAGCGGGGCCGGTTACGGTCTGCAAGTACTGAGAATGTTCGCGGTCATCGTTCATAGAGCAAAAAGATGGCGACCGTCGCAAGCGAGGTCGCTACGGTGCAAGCTGGCGGAACCGCTAAACGGCTATCGCCTCTGAGCGGCTAGTTCGGGCACTGATCAGTGCATCCACTAATTCTCTGACCGCGCCATTGCCGCCGTTGTTATTCGCCACGAAAGCGGCGCATTCCCGGATCACGGGCTGGGCATTTGCCGGGGCGGCCGCCAAACCGGCGAGCTGCATGGCGGCGAGGTCGTTTACGTCATCGCCCATGAAGCACACTTCCGACAACGAGAGCGCCGCCGCTTCGGCAAAGCGCTTCAGCGCACTCGCTTTGTCTTTGCAATTCTTCTCGACATGGACTATGCCCATCTTGGTAGCGAAGCGATCGACCAGGGGACTGTCCTCACCAGAGATCAAAGCAATTGTTAATCCGGCCTTTCGCGCTAGGGAGACGCCCATGATATCGGCGAAACAGAAGCGTTTCCATTCCTGGCCGTCGGGTCCCCACCAGACGCCTCCATCGGTCAGAACGCCGTCGACATCGAGCGCAATCGCTCTTAATACGTTCATGCCGGGACGGCCGCGCCCACGCGGCGAAGTTTCTGAATGATCGGGTATTCGCGTTCAAACACGCGTTTGACTCCATCGCCCATGGATTGCTCAACCAGGCGAATGTCGCGCACCAGGCGAGTGATACCGTTCGGCTCCAACGAAGCGGCATGATCGCTACCCCACATGGCACGATCCATCGTGACATGCCGTTCCACGCAGCAAGCGCCGAGCACTACGGCCGCAACGCTAGTCGGGATCCCGGTCTCGTGGCCGGAGTAACCGACCGGCACACAATAGCGGTCACGCAACGTCGGGATAGCGCGCAGGTTCAGTTCCGGGTAGGCAGCCGGATAGGTACTGGTCGCGTGCATCAGGACCAGATTTTCTCTCCCCAGTACCTCCACAGCGTGGTCGATCTCCTCGATCGTACTCATGCCGGTAGAGAGAATGAGCGGCTTGCCCGTTGCGCGGGTGTGACGAAGTAAATTGTCATCGGTTAGGGAAGCCGAGGCGATCTTGAAACAGGGCACGTCAAAGCGATTGATTATGTCCACCGATTGCTCGTCCCAGCAGGAGGCAAACCACGGTATCTTGACTGCCTTGCAGTAGACGTCGATGTCCTCATAATCCTCCGGCCCAAACTCTAAACCTCGCTTCAGGTCGCCGTTTGTTGCTCCAAAAGGACTTTCGCGCGGCTTGGCGAGTTCCGCCTTGGTATAGACCACGTCTACCGTGCGTTTCTGGAATTTGACTGCATCGCAGCCGGCAGCAACGGCTACGCTAATCAGGCGCTTGGCGAGATCCAGATCGCCGTTGTGATTGATTCCGATCTCGGCAATGATATAGCAAGGTTGACCATCGCCTAGCTTTTTGGCACCGACCGTGACTGGGTTAATTTCTGATGACATCCGTCGTCTCTGACCTTGAGATTATGGCACACTTGCCGGGGTTTCCAGCTATATCCCGCACGGCTCCGCTGCGGGGAAGAACTCCATATCTGGCCGGCTTAGGATAGAGTTGTTTTATGGCCACTGGAACTCTCGCGCCGCACACATCTCTCGATTTCTCCCGCCAGTATAAGTCCAAGCTTTTGAGCATGGTAGAGACTCTGGATCTGGATGCGATCAGCCAGGCAATCGAGATTCTCAAAGATGCCCGGGATAACCAGCGACATATCTTCGTTTGTGGGAACGGCGGCAGCGCTTCCACGGCTTCTCATTTTGTGACCGATATGGTGAAAGGCGCAAGCTTCGAGCGGGATTCTCGGTTCAGGATCATGGCTTTGACCGACTCGATGCCCACTATCACCGCCTACTCTAACGACGTCGGCTACGATTGCGTGTTTGCCGAACAGCTGAAGAATTTCGCCCAACCCGGCGACGTGCTGATCGCGATCAGCGGTTCCGGGAACTCGCCCAACGTGGTCCGCGCAATGGAATACGCAAACAAGGCGGGCTGTAAGACGATCGCACTCACGGGACGCGACGGCGGAAAGCTGGGCCCAATGGCGAATCTCGAAATCCGAGTGCGCGAACCGCATATGGGCCGGATCGAAGACGGCCACCTGTTTGCTTGTCACATGATGTGCTACTACTTCATGGAGCAATAGCGGCCGAGAAGTCGCTCAGGCGGCTGTTTTCAGGGGAATATTGGGGCATTCGGACGTTACCGGGGCCGGCTGACGAGGAGTTTTGGCTGCAATCTGGGCCGCGACGAGGTTCAGGCGGGCTGCGTGCAGTTCCTGGCGGCGGATTTCGGCGGCTTGCTTACGAGCTTCGTCGAGGTTTTTGCGATCTTTGGCGGCGGCGCTGCGTTTTTGCGATTCAAAGCCAACTTCGCTTGAGTCTTCGGCTCGCTGACAAAGCGCGGCTTCATCTTTCCTTGAATCTTCGGCTCGCTGAGAAAGCGCGGCCTCATCCAAACGCGCTTTTCTTTTTTCGGCTCTGACGTTTGCGAGCTCGCGCAGGCATTTGTGGAAGGCGCGCTCGTGGGTGGTCTGGTAGCGCAGATAGAGAGTGAGCTCGTCTTTCGAGTTGCAGTGCGGAGTCTGGATGTTGAAACAGAGGCCCTGCAGCGAGAGGGCGCGCTGCATGAGCCAGTGATGCTGGGCCATGCGGTCGACCAGCAACTTTTCGGTCGGGGTAGAAGGCTGGTGCTCCGAGCGGAGGTCGGCGACCAGTTGGTCAAAGTCTTCGCGGCACTCCCAGGGTACAATCATGAAGGTGCCGGTCAGACCGTGGCGCCAGCGGTTCTGGGACACGGCGGCTTTCCCTTCTAAACTCCGAGGTCCGGTTGATAGCTGGGCATTGGCGCGATTGGCAGCAAGGCGAGCCGGCGAGAGAGCGGGAGGATCAGAACGCAAGAGAGACTCCTTAGAAATGAAAAACGCCGGATGGCCTCCGGCGTGGATACGGGCGTTTTCAGAGCGCGGCGCGCTCCAAGCAACCAGTATACGGGAGCGCACCAAGCGTTTCGCGGTAAGTGATTGCAGGGATTCAGGAGATAGGTTGTGATCCTATGAGGGAGCTTGCTTGTGGATGGGGACAATTACCCATAGAATGAAAAGACCCGTTTCGAACATCTGGAGCGCATTCGCCAACATCTCGGATTCGTTCGTTGGACGCATCGCAGCGGGAGCGCTTGCTGAACCACCTGACGGCCATGGCGCAAGGATTAACCAGGGCGATGGCATTGCGTCAGGCCGCACACCGTTGGCTTAAACAGGAACAAATTGTCCGGCCTGCCCGCATGACTGTGCGTGATTTGATCGTTAGCGCTCGCGAAGCCGCCTTGCAGAACGTGTACGCGATGCTGTCGAAAGATTTATCCCCCAGACAACTGGAAGAAATCGACTCGTTGCTAATCGTGGCTGCTCCTTTGACGGAACCAGCCCAAACGGAAACTGACACCGAATGGGTAATGCGGTCGCCCGAATCATCCATACCGGATTCGGCCAGGTTCACGGCTTGGGGCCGTTCATGGCACGCAGATAATTTTCTCCCAGTGCTCGAATACTGGTCTCAGCGTAAGTCTGTGTCGTCGAGAGCTGCCCGCTGCGCAATTTCCTTGTCAAGTTTGCGCGGGAGAGATATCCAAGGAACTTCTGGAGCTGATCAATGGGCACTTCTCCGGAATCGAGCAGAATCGTCGCGATCGAATGGCGCAGGAGATGAGGGTAAACGCGCTTCTCGATACCGGCCGCCAGCGCCTCGGATTCACCATCGATTGTATGGTCCGGACCGAGTAATGGTCGTTCCGGTTGGTCTCGAAAGGATAACCCTGGCGACGTCCGTTCAAATGAGTTCGCAACTCCTGAGCCAGTGCGGGCAGAAGCGGCACATACCGGTTCGAGTCATTTTTGCAATGGCTGAGATAGATCTGGGGCCGGTCTCCGTCAATATGCAAGTCCTCGATCCGAATGTGAACGAACTCGTCCACGCGCGCCCGATCAGGAAAAGAGTCTTGATCATGAGACCGTACTTGTTGTGCGAGCGATAGGTGCTGCGGATTAGCCGTTCTACTTCCGACTTGTCGAGACAGTTTACAGTCCTTCGGCGAGCCGTCAACGGCCCCAGTTTCAGACGGTGGCGTGCCTGCTCCACGACGTATTGGGTCTGGTCATAGCCGAGATGGTGCTTGCGCCAGATCCGGGCCGTCTCCGAGATGACTTCAGTCAAGTTCGACCGAAATTGCGCCTTCTCCGGATTACCACGCACTTTGGCCCGTTTTCGACCACCTTGTCCCGTCATATGAGGCCTCCTGAGGCCGGAATATTGCGCAGTAACACCATTCTGCGCGTTTGAGTTTTTACGCCAATCTGGACGGCGTTTGCCTCTTTAGAATCGTGTGTTAACGCGTGAACTATCGCTGGACGCATCCCAGAGCCACACGAATGCTTACATCCTTATTAATCGAGAGACTGCCCCCGCTCCATCGGAATCCGTTCACCCCGTAATCAGCGCGATTGATCGCAAAACTCGCCTCGAATCCAGCTAGTGTCCCGACACCAGGCACGGTGCTGGTTCCGTTTACTCTTGCGGGTATCGTGATCCGTTTCGTCACGCCATGAATCGTCAGTGCGCCGACAACCTCAACATCATTAGCATCTTTTTGGGTAATCTTCTCACTGACAAAATGCAGGGTGGGGTATTTCGTGACATTGAAGAAGTCGCCTGAGCGGAGTACGGAGTCGCGGGTACGGTTGCCGGTATCGAGACTGGCCGTCTGAACGGTCACCTCTATTTGTGACAGATCTGGCCTCTTCGGATCGTAGTGAATATGGCCTTCAAAATCGCGAAAGATTCCTTCCTCTTTCATTACTCTCCATTTATAAACAGAGAAACCAACGCTGCTGTATGCCTTGTTGATTTTGTAATCGCTGCTTCCTGATATTTCTACGCCCGCAGGTGCACTCGCGACAATAACCGACCCGACGAGGTACGCAATCACGGCACTGGTAAGAAGGTGAGGCCGAAGCCGCGGACGGCGTTTCATGCGAGCTAATACGAACCGAAAGATCGTCACAAACTCATTCCTCTGAAAACGAATTAGGGCGCAATAGCATCGCGCCAGTTCAAGATCCAACTCTTGGCTTCGCCAAGTCCCAATTGCCTCCACCAATCATCGATTCCGTGTTGGTTGGTTCCTCGAACCACATCCTCCCGCGTAAGATCGGATGGTGGTGGAATCAACGCAGCGGCTCGATCAAAAACTGCTGATCTTAAATCGGGTGGAAGCCGTCGCAGGAGGCTCAGAAGGGTAATCACGTCTCGTTTTCGGGCCTGAGCCAAAACAACTCGAAGCGCATCGGTGTCCTGATATCCGCTTTTCCCAAAATCCAGTTTTTGCAGGGCTACTCGCAATTCATTGGGCGCATCGTCAAAGAAAGGAGTCCCTGGGCCAGCCGGTGTCCGAGTAAAGACCATGGCATCTGCCGGGACAATTGCTTGGCGGTTGTTCAGCTCGAACTCGACCCATCCTGATTTAACGCGAAGCTCTCCCGAACCGCCTGGGGCCACCTGGAGCGTGAAGGCACAACCGAGGTCGATCGCTGTGGCGGCAGGTGTTTCGACGAAGAGAGTAAATGGAGGTGCCCAAATCCGAGCGGTGATCTTTCCGCTCTGTAAAGAAAATCGATGATGGCCTGAGCGCGTTGCAAACAGGCGTATCTTGGTATCTGGGTCAACCTCAATTCTTCCCATCAGTCCCATCCGGAGGAAGGCTCGCGAGCGGTTGTCAGTTTTAAGGATCTCGCCAGTTGATAGCCTGCCAGTTGCCTTCAGCGGTATGTTGTTGACGGTTGGAGCACCCGAGAGGGTAATCACTTTCCAATCGGCGCCAGGCTGCCAGGCTATCCGGAGAATGATCGCGGCTGCTGCAATTAGCGTGCAGACGCTAACAGCTACCCTGGCAAACCATGACACTCGGATGATCCTTTCGCTTTTACGGATCGGTAGCAAGGGCAGAGGGCAGCTTTCTGGCTTACCGGAAAACCCGGAAAGCGATTCTTCCCAACGGCGCAGCTCAGGATCAGGCTCACCGCCTCTATTCCACAGATAAGAGTCGCGGGTCGGTTCCACTATCGAAGGCCTCCCTTCAGTTGCTCACGAAGAAGCTTTACTCCCCGATACAGATTGACTCGAACCGAATCGGGGGTGAGATCAGTGAGCGCAGCAATTTCTGGCCCGGTAAGCCCTTCCACAAAGCGCAAGATAAGTGTTTCGCGATAGGCCTGCGGCAATCGCCGGATAGCGTTCAATAGGAACCATGACTGCTCATCGCTCGATGTGAGCAAGAGATCGGAGGACAACCTCTCGGTATCGTGAGCATGTCGGAAATGATCCGCCGAACGGCGTCGAGCGATCTGCGCCAGCCATGCGCCAAAAGCCATGACTTCACGAAGTGAGGGAAGTTGACGCCAAGCCTGCAGGAATATTTCTTGTGCCAAATCGTCTACCTCCGACGTCGGCACTCGCGATAACAGAATGCCATGCACCATTGGGAAAAACCGCTTGTACAACTCACTGAAGGCATCCTGGTCACCATCAAGCGAAGCCGCGACCAGCAAGTGCAACTCCGACTTTTTCATCAGACACAGCGTCGTCTTTCGATGGCGTTTGCGTCCCGCCGACTTTTATTTGAAGTTGGTCTCGCGTTGGAGCCGGAACTTGTAGCGGCAATGCAGAACCCCATCTTCCGTATGCGTGAGCGGTTGAATCGAACTAAAGTCACCCTTTCCTGCTGCGTGTGCCAACATCTCCGGAGTGATGTATTGGTCGCCTTCGAAGCGTAACTCCTCAATCCATTGAGGAGGATAGCTTTCGCCCCATACTGTGAAGTGAACGTGGGCGGGCACCTGCATCCCGGGGTAGTGGCCAGGCAAAATCGTGCGCAGTTCAAAACGACCCTCGATATCGGTTTTTATCCAACCATACAGACGAGGAGGATATTCTTTGTGATCCGCGCCGTAATAGCCTTCGGCATCCGTGTTGTACGCGTAGACCGTAATCCCTTCAGCGGGTGTGTTGCTCTCAGGCTTAAACACCTGTCCTTCAATGATTAGCTTCTCGCCGGGCTCGTTCTGAGGAACAATCCTGGTGCGGCTTGAGAGGACTGCGGGGGCCGGGCGGTGAATCATTAGCAAACCGTTATTCCTAGCCCTTTCCCAAACCCTTTTCGGTAGAGCGTCAAATGCATCCTTGCCATCGCTCCCGGAGGCCTTAGAGCCCAAACCGCCGATTGCAAGGCCTGTCCACGTTGCGTTCCGAAGAAACCGCCGTCGGGAAGTTGCAAGACCCGTTGAGATCATCGGAGATGCCTTTCTAATATGAAAGACGCCTCGACCTACTCAGACTGTTAACAGGTTTCTCGACGGATCAGCCTTAACGGAGGTTTTCGGTTGGATCTGGCTACTACCCCCTTAAGAGGCGCTTGATGCAGAAGCGGGTGTCCCGTTTATCTCAGCTATGCGTTGCGGAGCTAAAGCTCGGCAGGACTGAAAGTCCGCCCTCTAGACAGCATTTAGTTACAATTTTGGCTTGTCACACGCCGTTCCTGTGTCGACTTGCGGAGAAGGCCTCACGCCGCTACAGAGACGCTGGGGTAAAGTGGCGCTTTCTTTGGACCGGTTGAGCTCTCATCGGGAAGCGCCTTCCGTTGCACTGATCATCGCGATCCTGGTTTATTTCACAGTTACCGCGCTTGCATCTACACGCCGCCTCTGGCACGACGAGCTGTACACCTTCTATATAGCGACGGCTCCAAGTCTCTCCCGTCTATGGCAGGATATTCATCTTGATCTGAATCCCCCGCTCGAATATCTGGCCGTGCGCGCCTCTACCGGCCTGTTCGGGATGAGCGGTTACGCAGTCCGATTGCCATCCGTTTTCGCTTTCCTTCTCGGCAGCCTTTGCCTGTACCGCTTCGTGGCACGGCGCCTGGAGGGATGGTACGCGCTGCTCGCAATGCTTGTTTTTTGGGCGAGTCCGTTTTTCTACTACGCAACCGAGGCCCGCCCCTACGCGCTCGTCATCGGTTTCCTCGGCATGACTCTACTCACATGGCAGCACGCAGCCGAACAGAACCGGAGCGCGGTCTGGGTTTGGCTGCTCGGAATAAGCAATGCCGCGATGATGCTGAGCCATCTGATGGCTCTTTTATATGTCGCTCCGTTCTGCATCGCGGAACTGGTTTGCGCTTACCGCTTCCGCAAATTCCGTCCGGGAATCTGGGCCGCGCTGCTGGTCCCGTGCGTGATCCCGTTCCTTTACCTGCATCTGATGTCACGTTTCGAAGCGAGCGTTTTCCCTCCGATTTTTCAGGCCTCTCTGCGCAAAATTGCAGAATCGTATTACGGCAGCTTGAAACTGGAGTCTCTTCCCTTATTGGTTGCGCTCGGGCTAGCTCTGTCTGTCGTTGCCCAGAGCGCCCGATCCCAGCACCACAGGAGCTCGAAACTGAAGGCCGAAGATGCCGCCCTGACTGGGGGCTTTCTTGCCATCCCCGCGATCGTGAATCTGGTGTTGATGCGGACCCATGGCGCTTACTTCGACAGATATGCCTTTCCTGTCGAGTTTGGTTACGCGCTTTTGATTGTAATCTTGCTGGCTAGCTACACAAATCTGAGCCGGGGAGCGCCATCCGCAGCTTGCGCGGTTCTGCTGATTTTCTTCTGCGCATTTAACCTGGGGCCGGGCTTGAAAGAATCTGTTTGGGCGCACAAGGGAAGCGGGGATGAGACCGCGAAACTGGACACTATACATCCTGACCTGCCGCTAGTGGCCGCCAGTGGATTGACCTTCTTAGAGATGGATCACTATGGAGATCCGCAGGTGGTCGCGCGCCTTTTTTATCTAACGGACCGGAGCCTGGCGATTCGCTATGCGAACGCAACCATTTTTGAAGGCATGCCGGAACTGAAGAAGTCCTTCCCAATCCGCGCTCAAGTGGCTCCGTATTCGGAGTTCTTGCGTGAGCATTCAAAATTTCTGGTGCTTGGCACGCCGGACTACCCTGAGGACTGGCTCTTGCGCGCGCTGCTCGATGCCGGCGCCACCGTTCAGTACGTCGGCGAGTTTCCGGGACCCTATAAAGACAAGCAATTGTATCTGGTCGCGATAGGATATTGAGGTCTGATCACACCTCAATGCCCTCATCACAGATTTCCGATCTGTCGCAGAAGGTCGCGCTAATCACAGGCGCGAGTAAGGGCCTCGGCCGGGCGATGGCTCTAGCTCTCAGCGGAGCCGGCGCGAGGATTGCACTGGTATCACGCGATCGCGCTCAACTGGAAAGCGTTCAGCGCGAAATTGCGGGGAGCGGCGGGACAGCGCAGGTCTTCGCCGGAGACATGCGCGACGAAGATAGCGTCGGCAAGCTCGAAGGGGAGGTCCGCAGCAATCTCGGGAAGGTTCAGATTCTTATCAATAACGCAGGTATCAATATTCGCAAGAACCTGATCGATTTCAGCCTTCAAGAATGGCAGAGCGTTATGGACACGAACCTGACGAGCGCGTTCCTCCTGTGTCGCGCCTTTGTGCCTCACATGCAGGGCAGCGGTTACGGGCGCATCCTGTGCCTGACTTCGATTATGAGCCATGTATCGCTTCCCCAACGGAGCGCATACTCGGCAAGCAAGGCTGCGCTGCTTGGCTTAATCCGCGCACTGGCGCTCGAGCTTGCGCCGGAAGGCATCACTGTAAACGGGATCAGTCCCGGACCGTTCAGCACGGAAATGAATGCGCCAGTCATGCAGAACCCGGAAGCGAACGCTCAGTTCCTGGCGAGCATCCCGCTCGGGAAGTGGGGTAAGCCGGAGGATATTGGCGCACTTGCGTTATACCTCTGCTCAGAAGCCGCCGAGTTTATCACCGGGACCGACATCCTGATCGATGGTGGATGGTGCGCGCGCTAAACAACGCCGCACCCGGTTCGGAGCCGCCGTCCTCAAGGGAGCAGCAGGCGTTTGAAGACCGCACTTACCGGAAGGTGAGTTGGCGAATCATTCCCTTTCTTTTCCTCTGCTACATCTTTGCCTATGTCGATCGGGTAAACGTAGGATTCGCAAAGCTGCAGATGCAGCAGGACCTCGGTATGAGCGACGCGGTGTACGGCGCGGGCGCAGGCATTTTCTTCGTCGGCTACTTCTTTTTCGAGATCCCGTGCAATATGGCGCTACAAAAAATCGGGGCGCGCTACTGGCTCGGTCCGATCATGATCGTCTGGGGACTAGTTTCCGCCTCCACCATGCTTGTGAAGAGCGCAGGAAATTTTTACCTTGCTCGCTTTTGCCTCGGTGTCGTGGAATCAGGATTTTTCCCAGGCGTTATTCTTTATCTCACTTTCTGGTACACGAGCCGCTACCGGGCAAAAATGGTGGCGCTCTTCATGACGGCTATCCCGCTTTCGGGCGTGATCGGAGGACCAATTTCGGGCTGGCTGCTCGATCGCATGTCGTCCGCGGGAGGTCTTCGCGGGTGGCAGTGGCTTTATGTCCTGGAGGCGGTCCCTTCGCTGCTGGCCGGCTTGGCAACGGTCGTGGTGTTACCTGACGGACCGCGGAGAGCGAAATGGCTGAGCCCCGAAGAGAGGTCGCTTTTAATCGAACGCCTGGAGGAAGAGGAAGCGCGCAAGCGATCCGACAGCGGCGGGAAACACTCGCTGGCAGATGCTTTTCGCAGCGGCAAAGTGTGGGCGCTCTGTTTTGTATATTTCGGCTTCGTGATGGCCAACTATGGCCTCAGCTTCTGGCTGCCCCAGATATTGAAGGAAACGCTGACTAAAGATCCGTTCCGGATCGGGTTGCTCACGGCCATTCCGTGGGGGGTGGCGGCGATTACCATGGTGGCCGTCGGCCATCACTCAGACGCAACAGGCGAGCGTTGCTGGCACGTTGCCCTGCCCGGACTGATCGGAGCGATAGCATTTTCTGCTTCGGCTATCCCGGGTATCTCGGGTGTATTGGGACTGATCGCTTTGACGATCGCCACCGCAGGTATTGCGGCGGCTTACTCTACGTTCTGGGCGCTTCCTACTGCCTTCGTAACAGGAACGGCGGCTTCGGCAGGAATTGCCTGGATCAACTCAGTGGGAAACCTGGGAGGATATGTGAGCCCGTTTCTGGTTGGTAAAATCCGCGACGCGACTCACAGTACGACGCTGGCTTTGCTGATGCTTGCGGCGAGTTGTGTCGTCTCCGCGGCACTGACCGTGGCCTTCTTCCGGCGGCGAAACCGGCTCACCTGAAAGGGTCTTCACACGGCCCTTATCTTTCGCAGAATTCTGGCAGGCCATCGCGGCTGATTCCACAGGCGCACTGCACCGCAGTTCCAGCATTGACGATCAGACATTGTGGACATTGCCAGCGATCTCCCACCCAAATGCGCGGGTGCGGCTCGTAGATGGAAGCTGCCAGTACACGGATATCTGCCTGCGTAAGTTGCTCGGTAATTACGTGATTCATATCGCTTAACGGAAGTGGAAGCGCGGCAACAAATCTCGCAGGAAGTTGGTTCTGTTGCTGAGGGGCAAAAGTACTGACCAAATCATTTTCCGGGTTCTATGACTCGGTGACATGAGGGACGCCGGTAAGTTTTTCCAGGTGCTTGGCAAGGATATCGACCTCAATATTTACCGGCGAACCGGCATCCCGGGCATGCAGTGCGGTGTGCTGGTAGGTATGAGGGATCACTGTGAAACTGACGAGGTCACCGGCTATTTCGGCCACCGTCAGACTGATGCCGTCTATGGCGAGCGATCCTTTGCTCACGATATAGCGCGTCAGTTCATGCGGCACGCGTACGCGCAACCACCAGTTCCCTTCTCCGAGCATCTCGAAAGACAGAACTTCGCCGCCGCCGTCTACATGTCCGAGGACGAAATGCCCATCCAGCCTGCCATCGACGCGAAGGGGCCGCTCGAGGTTTACGACGGATCCTGCGTTCAGGCTGCCGAGATTCGTGCGCTTCAGCGTTTCGGGTGCAACGTCCGCCGCCCACTCTCCTTGGCTAATCTCCACGGCGGTGAGACATGCTCCATTTACCGCAATGCTCGATCCCACGCTCGCATCTTCGAGGACGGTGGAACAGCGGATTCTCAAACGGGCGCCGGCAGCTCCTGGCTCGTAGCCCGTCACTTCCCCAACTTCTTCGATAATTCCGGTGAACACTCAGATTTGGTCCTTGACCAGGTAGGCTTCCACGACGAATTCGTTCTCAGAAATAGGAGCAACGGTCAAGCGGTGGAGCAGCATAGCGTCAGCCCGGCGCATGCGCCCCGGCCCTCCGGCTACGGGAATGCTCTTCAGACCGCCAAGAATCTTGGGCGCGTAATAGAAAAGAACTTTGTCAGCGATCTCCCGGTCGAGCATTGTCCAGTTGACGTGGCTGCCCGCCTCCACCATCAAAGACAGGTATTTCTCGCTTGCCAAATAATCGAGCACCTTTTCTGGGTCCGTGCGGCCGCCGAGACCGTCGGCAATCAAAACGCGTACACCAGCGGATTCGAGAGCCTTGCGCCGTCCCGTGCTCGAGGCTGAGGTCCCGACCACCATCACGTCGTTTTGCGCGCTGGTAATGATCTTCGATCGCAGCGGGATGCGAAGCTGGGAATCGAGAACGATGCGCAGCAAAGGACGGCTGCGCGGTAGACCGGAGCGATCTGTCAGCAGGCAGTCGTCCTCAAGCACCGTGCCCAAGCCCGTGAGTATGGCATCGGAGAAATGCCGCACCTGCTGCACGTCGCGGCGGGCTACTTCGCTTGTGATCCAGCCGAGGTTGTCCTGGGGCGCGGCGATCTTCCCATCGAGAGTAAGGGCGGCTTTGACGGTCACGAGCGGCCGGCCCGTGCGCATGAAATGGACGAAGGGCTCGTTCAGGCGTTCAGCAGCTGCGCTCGATGCCTGGTCAAGTTCCACCTCGATCCCGGACTGGCGGAGCCGTTCGAATCCCTTGCCGCTGACCTGAGGATTCGGATCCTGCATTGCGGCCACAACCCGCGCCACACCGGAGCCGATGAGCGCATTCACACAAGGTCCGGTCCGCCCCTGATGCGCGCAGGGTTCGAGCGTTACGTAAAGAGTCGCTCCGCGCGCCATTTCCCCGGCGGCCCGCAAGGCGACGACCTCCGCGTGATCGATCTGCGGCCAGGTGTGGAAGCCCCTGCCAACAACTTTTCCGTCCCGCACCAGGACAGCACCTACCGCCGGATTGGGGCTCGTTTGACCGCGCCCCTGAGCGGCTAGCGCAAGCGCTTCCTGCATGTGAGAGGTCATCGCGCGCGAGTCAATCGAACAGCGAATCCACGAAACTCTCCGGCTCAAACGGAAGAAGATCGTCGATCTTCTCGCCAACTCCGATGAAGCGAATCGGCAGGTTCAGTTCGCGAGCGATGGCCACGATGACTCCGCCTTTGGCGGTCCCATCGAGCTTGGTCAAAATAATCCCGGTGACACCAGCCGACTCGGTGAATTTGCGTGCCTGCTCCAGCCCGTTCTGCCCGGTCGTTGCGTCCAAAACCAGCCAGACTTCGTGCGGTGAGCCGGGCAGCACACGTCCGCAGGTCCGCCGCATCTTTTCAAGTTCCGCCATCAGGTTCTCTTTGGTGTGAAGTCTACCGGCGGTGTCCACCACTACGTAATCGACTCCGCGCGCCTTGGCCGCCTGGAGCGCGTCAAAGACGACTGCGCTCGGGTCGGCCCCGGTCTTCTGGCGGATCATGTCAACGCCGGCCCGCTGGGCCCAGATCTCCAGTTGCTCGATGGCGGCGGCGCGAAACGTGTCGGCTGCACAAAGCAGGACTTTACGACCCTCTCCGAGAAAACGGTGCGCGAGTTTTCCGATGGTCGTAGTCTTGCCCGATCCATTGACGCCCACGAGCATCACGACGGCGGGAGCGGTACGAACGACCTTGATCGGGCTCTCGGAAGCGCGCAGCACCTCGAGCAATTGCTCGCGGATCAGCGTCCGAATTTCAGCTCCATCCGCACGCTGACTGCGGTCAATGCGCTGCCGGATGCGCTCCAGTATCTCGCTGACCGTGCGTACGCCAATATCGGCTGTGATCAGCGTGTACTCGAGCTCATCCAGGAGTTCCGCGTCGATCTCCTTTTTGCCGGAGAGCACGTCCTCCAGACGGTCTACCAAACCCGAGCGGGTCTTTTGGATCCCCAGCTTCAGCTTGTCGAGGAGATTGGGCTCGCTCGGAACGGACCCGAATAAAGTCTGGATAGCCATGATTGATTGTTTCGCCTAACACTCGAAAGGAATGCTCATTCAAGCTCGAAAGTGATCTGCCCAAATCGTGAACCGTACGAAGCGAAGAGTGCTCGTAGCGCGTGAGGAGCAAGTTGAACGCCTTGCCGGGCCATTACAGGCGAGTATGAAAAGAGTGCACCTATCTGTGTGCGATTTGGCTTCAGTTTAGCAGGCAGCTAGTCTGCCCGGTACCGAATTCTCCTTTCAATTTCCTGTCGACCAATACAATAAGAACGTAACTTACATCCGCTTTTCTTTCCAGAACTCGACGTGGGAGCTCATCTACCCATTTATTTCGAATGTGAGAAAGTGATCGGATGACTCTGCAGGCGCACAGCAAGACACGGCGGCGTCTGGCAGCTCTCTTTTGCGTTCCGCTTGCCTTCAGCCTGCTTTTCTTTTTTGTTAATCAGGCGGCCGAGCGCCGCGAAACGCGTCTGCTCGAAGTGCAGCGCCTTTCACGCTGCATTTATCAGCTGCGAGGAAGCGCCCGGGATGCGGAAGCGGGAGAGCGCGGCTTTTATTTAACAGGTGAAGAGCGCTACCTTTTTCCCTTCAAGCAGGCCGAGGAGTCACTTCCGGAATGGATCAGGCAAAGTGTGGCATACGCGCATGATCGCCCGCAGTATCGCTCGGGCGTGGACAAGCTGATCCAACTCGTCCACCGGAGATTCCGGGAAGCGGCTTCCGGAATCGCCGAGAAGCAGAAAGGGCAGCTTACGAGTGAGTCACTGGCCGCACATTTGACCGGGGAACAAAACACGACGGACGAAATCCGGGAAGAGGCGCGCGCGCTTTTGCAGCAACTTAACCGCGAAGAGTTCGCCATTCTGGATGCACAACAATCCTATTCACGCTGGAGCTTCCTGTTTTTTTCGCTAGGTTCCCTGATCATGATCGGGGTGATCGTCTGGCTGTATAACGCACTGCTGAGATATCTCTATGAACGCGATGCCGCCGAAGAGAATTTAAAGGCCGCCAATATTCATTTGGAAGCGCGCATCGAAGAACGTACGCGCGATCTGACACAGGCAAATGAGGAACTTCAGCAATTCGCTTATGTTGCGAGCCACGACCTGCAGGAGCCCTTGCGTACCATCACGAGCTTCACCCAGTTGCTGGCGCTTCGCTACAAGGGCCGGCTGGATGCGGACGCCGACGAATTCATCGGCTATATCGTGACCTCGTCGCGCCGGATGACCGACCTTATCAACGGGCTACTCGCCCTGGTGCGCTTGCGCAAGGCCGGCCAGCCCACAACGCAGGTCTCGTTCAACGATTTGCTGGCCGAAGCCGAGATCAGCCTACAGGCCTCGATTCGTGAAAGCCAGGCGCGCATCGAACATGGGCCCTTACCATCCCTGGTGGTCGATTCGGTCCAGTTCTCGCAAGTACTCCAGAATTTGATTTCAAATGCGATCAAGTACCGGCGCGAAGAGCCACCGTTGATACGAGTGGAAGCTCAGAAGGATGGGAGTAATTGGGTTTTCTCGGTTCGCGATAACGGACGCGGCTTCGATCCACAGTTTGCGGAGCGAATTTTCGGTTTGTTTCAGCGGCTGCATAACCGGGAAGAAGGTACTGGCATGGGCCTCTCGATCGCCCGAAAAATCGTGGAGCGGCACGGCGGCAGGATGTGGGCGCAATCTAGTGAAGGGATGGGATCAACCTTCTTTTTCAGCTTGCCAGTTTCGCTCGAGGGCACACGCCAGCGCAGCGTAGTCCCGGATCCTAAGGCTGTTCCCCAGGCAAAGTAAGGGCATCTGGAGGCAAGGAAATGGCTTCCGGCTGGTCTCGTAGAGAGGAGCCGAGGAATGTGAGACTTCCTGGGCCCGCGGTGGTACTGCCCAGTACTATTGACCAGATTCGGACAATTGACAGCAAATCGTTTTGGGTCGACACTGACTCGTACTGGTACCGAATAGAACCCGCCGCTAAAGGGTTCTGCACAAGGAGGACCGTGTATGCCGTTCGTACGAACCGCACTTATTTCTGCTGCCGCGCTCTCAGTTTCAATTTCGATCGCCAGTGCGCAAACGCGTCCGATCTCCGAGCGCCTGGCCACCATCCATCAAAGTGTAAGCACCATCAAGGACCAGGCGATCTACAAGCTTCCGCCACGCCTCCAACAAGCCCTTTCGGGAGGTGCGCTGAACTATCTTCAGTTTGCAACCGCGTGGCAAAACATAGAACAGAGCTTTGGCGATGAGGACGAGCAAGCGAAAATTGCAGCGCTGCGCAATGCTCTGACAAGCGCGAAACAAGCGGCAGGAATCGTAGCCAGCGGTCCCATTCCGGTCTCCAATCCCGGAACAGATTTCCTGTTTTCCGTTATGGCCGGCTTCACCCAGAGTGAAACCTCAACCGCCTGGTGCGGATCCGGCGCAGTGGTGGGGTTCAATGACTCGGGCAGCCAGTTTGAAACTGGCCTCTTCGGACCCGGCGGGATCAGTTTCGCCGGCGCTGGTGTCTCTTCGGACGGCGGCGCCAGTTTCCGCGATATCGGCGCGATCAATCCCGGCCCAAACACCTCCACATTCCTCGCAGGCGACCCCGTTGTTAGTTGTACAAATGCGAGTACTTTTTATTTTTCGCAGATCGGTAGCTCTGCCACCGTGAGCGGCACGACTTTCACCCCTGTAAGCGCAGTGTTCGTCTCAAAGTCAACGAACGGGGGCTATAGCTGGGATGATCCCATTCAGGCGGTGGCGAAGGATGGCTTTACTCATTCTTTGGACAAGGACTGGAGTACGGTTGATCCAAACCGTCCCAAGAATATTTACGTCTCCTATACCGACTTCGACTTAACCTTTACTTCCTGTCCGAGCGAGCGCATTGCGATCGAGATCGTGCATTCTGCTGACGGGGGCCTAACCTGGAGCGCTCCCACGGTGCTCGATCAAGTTTGCAGCACAACGGGTCAGTTTGTGCAGGGCTCGCAGATCGTAGTGGATTCCGCGGGCCGTGTGTATGTGGAATGGGAGTACTTTCCAAACGGGTTCGCGACCGACGTGCGTGAGCTGCGGATTGCCCGATCCAGCAACCGCGCCACGTCCTTCGGGCCCGTCTTGAAGATCAGTGATGCCGTTGCGACGGGTGACGGCTTCGCCTTGCAAGGTAATTTCCGCACCTTCCTGACCGGCAGCCTGGCGGTGGATCGATCCGGCACAAAGACGGACGGCAACTTGTACTTGACGTGGGAGGACGGCCGGCTGCGTTCCAGGACCGATCTCGAATCACCTTTCGGGCTCTACCGCAATGCCAACGTGCTCTTCACGAGTTCGCGCGATGGCGGGAAAACGTGGTCCGCGCCCGTTCGCGTGAACGACGACCCACTCGAGTCGCGGTCCACCGGCTTCGGCATTGATCATTTTCAGCCGGGAGTGGCGGCGGATTCTACCGGCACGGTGGCGGCTTGCTGGTACGACCGACGCGACAGTCTGGCAAATTATCATGTCAGCCGGTATTGCGGCGTTTCAGTAGACGCAGGGACGACGTGGGCTAACACTAGAGTAGACCCAACATCCTGGCAGCCCATTCATGCCACCGACACCTTCATCAACGTAAATTACCTGGGCGATTACGACACGCTCGCAACCGACCAGCTCAAGACTGCTACTGGATTTCTGGGCGCTTACGGGAATGTGACCGTAAATGCTCCGGTGCCAAACCAGGACGTATTCGCGATTCACCTTGACAAGTAGCTTCGGTTCACCGCTGGAAGCGGTCAGTCGCACAGATCGCTTCTGCTAATCCAGCGGCACCGGGTACGCGCGCTTCGGCTGTCACCACCAAACCGAGCTTACGTACCGTGGCGGAAGTAATCGGCCCTATGCTGGCGATCTTCACTTGCTGTAGAGCTCCCGTAGCAGCGAGCTTGCAGGTGTTCTCCGCCGCCGACGAACTAGTAAACGTGACCCAATCTGGGTAAGGATCGCGGAACACCTCTGTGATTCTTTGCTCCGCGCCGGGCGGAATTACATTGCGGTACGCCTCGACTCGCTCTACTTGAGCCCCGAGCTCAGCGAGAGTTTGCGGAACGACTTCGCGCGCGACCGCCGCGGCCGGAATAAGGACACGCTTGCCGGCGAGGTTCTGCGCTCCAAGCGACTCGACCAGCGATTCTGCAACGTACTCGCGCGGGACTACGCTCACCGCAAATCCACTCTTCTCCGCAGCTTCGCGCGTAGCCGCTCCAATCGCGGCAACTCGCAGGGAAGGCGGCGGAGGCTCGATCAATTCAGCAGCGAAGGCAAGTACGGCATTCGCGCTGGTGAATATGATCCAATCGTATTGGTCACAACGGCCCGCAGCTTCGCGCAAAGGAGCCGGGTCGGCGGCAGGTGCGATACCGATCACCGGAGCGAGGATCACGTCGGCGCCCAGGTCACGCAGGGGACGGGCCAGTTCCTCGGCTTGGTGCTTTGCCCGCGTAACTACGATGCGCAGCCCGGCGAGCCGGCACATACTATTCGACACTCGCCAGGATGGAAGCGGCTCCCTGCGAAAGGAGATCTTCGGCGATGCGCCTGCCAAGCGCGATTCCCTCGTCCACTGCCGCCTCGCCCTGCGCCCGTAAGTGCCGCGAGCCATCAGGCGCGACAACCACGGCCATCAATTGCAGAACAGGGCCGATGACCTGGGCGAAAGCGCCGACCGGCAACTGACAGCCGCCGCCAAGCGCTGCTAGCGCTGCCCGCTCGCACATAACCGCTTGGTGGCTGGGAGCATGGTCCAAAGCCCGGCAGATTTCGTAGGCTTCATCACCGGTGCGTGTCTCGATCGCGAGTGCTCCTTGCCCTGCTGCGGGACACATCAGCCGCGGTGAAAGGATCTCTGCAATTTCGCCTTCGAGGCCTAGCCGGCGCAGCCCTGCGGCCGCGAGAAGAATCGCGTCATACTGGCGTTCCTTCAGTTTGCGCAGGCGGGTATCCACATTTCCGCGCACCGGCTCTATACCGAGGTCACATCTCAAAGCCCGCAACTGCGCCGCCCGTCTGCCCGAGCTTGTACCTACCCGGGCGCCCGGCAGCAAGGCACTCAACTTCGTCCCGACCACAGCGTCGCGCGGATCTTCACGCTCAGGTATTGACGCGATGACCAGGCCTTGCGGCGTTTCGGTTGGCAGATCCTTCAAGCTATGAACGGCCAGATCAATCTCGCCGGCTAATAGAGCGTCTTCGATCTCCTTGGTAAACAGGCCCTTGCCGCCCGCCTGCACAAGCGATGCGGTTTGCAGATGATCGCCGGTGGTTTTGATGATCTCGATGCGAGTCTCGACGCCGCTTCGCTCAAGCAAGCCTGAAATATGCCGCGCTTGCCAGAGCGCCAGGTGTGACCCGCGTGAGCCTATCCGCAGCGTTGCCGTTTGTGCCCTCATGGTTAACGTAGCCGGAAGATTTTGCGCACAGCTGACACCAACTCAGCCTCCTGCTTCTGCCTTTCCGTGATCTGCGTCCCCGCTGCGCGGCGCATTTCCGATATAGGTCCGTGTGCGATCTTGTTCACTATTCCGCGCGTCAGCGCATCCAGCGCTTCTTCCTGCTCAGGCGATAAGCTCCCCAGCTTCGGCCGGTGGCGGTCCAGAACATCGCGGCGGATGGCTTCCAATTGCTCCTGCAGGCTAATGATCACCGGCGTGATGTCGCGCTCGCGCAGTTTGCTCTCGAGCCTTGCGACCTCCTCCGAAACAATGCGTTCAGCTTGTTCGGCAACCTCCTGCCGCATGCGCACGTTCCGCTCCGTCAGGCGCTGCAGGTCGTCGATGTCGTAAAGAAATGCATGCTCGACGGTATTTACCGCCGGATCGATGTTGCGTGGCACAGCGATATCGATCAGAAACATCGGCTCATTCTTGCGCGCTTCAACCGCGCGACGGACCAGATCCGGATTCAAGAGGTAACCCGGCGCAGCCGAGGACGTTATCACAATGTCCATCTCGCTCAGTTGGTCCGGGAAAGTTTCGTATGGCAGCACCTGGCCACGAAAAAGTTGCCCTAATTGGCGTGCGCGTTCCGGGGTCCGATTGGTAACAAAAATCTCATCGGCTCCGGCCCGGAGCAGGTGCCGGGCAGCCCCTTCCGACATTTTTCCGGCGCCGATGATCAGCACCCGTTTCTTCGCCAGTGATCCGAAGATTTCGCGCGCCAGCTCGACGGCGGCGTAGCTCACGGAAACCGCGCTTTGCCCAATCTCGGTCTCGGTCCGGATCCGCTTGGCTACATTGAATGCACGGGTCAACACAGCGTCGAGCAAGGTCCCGATCGTGCCCTGTTCGCGAGCCTGCAAATAAGCTTGCTTCAGTTGTCCGAGGATCTGCGGCTCGCCTACGATCATCGAGTCCAGGCTTGCCGCTACTCGAAACAGGTGGCGGACGGCGTCCTGCGCTTCGTAGATATAAAGATGCGGGCCCAGGGAATCGTGCGCTATCTCGCCCCTGCCAGCGACGATCGCTCTTAGCAAGGCTCCAGGGGGAAGGTGATCTTCGACAACCGCCGCTACTTCGACCCGATTGCAGGTAGAGAGGATGAGCGCTTCTTTCGCTCCGCCAGCTTGCAAGAGAAGCAGCGCGCCAGGTATTTCCTCCGAGCGAAATGCGAATTTCTCCCTCAGTTGAACCGGAGCGGTGCGATGATTGATCCCGGCCAGAGCCAATCTCATCGCGGCCACAAGCTCCGCAAGCTGATGTGCGTGGCCCACGTGATCAGGGAGCAGCCCAAGACACAGACTGCGAGCCACGCCATCCTGCGGCCGCGCCAACCAGCCGAAATTCGTAGGAAGATCATCGCCAGATAAAAGGCCCAGGTAAAAAGAAAGAATGCGATCTTCGGGTTGCCCATCCAGTCAGCCCCGCGCTCGATCTGGAAAGCCCAGATTAAGCCGGTAGCCGTTCCGAGCGTGATGAAGACGAATCCGGTATTCATCGATTGCGTGATGATGCGGTCGAGCGTCGCCAGCGGTGGAAGACGGTTTGACGAGGGCGTCACGTTTTTCCTCTTTAATTGCCGCTCCTGGAGCAAGTAATAAATCGATGCAATCGCGGATAAGATAAGCGCGGCATAGCCGATCAGCACGGTCGAGATATGGATCACCAGCCACATGCTGCGGACCTGAGGACTCCAGGGCGCCACCGGGAATTCCGTTACGCCAATCAGAGTCATAAAGAACACCAGCGGAAATATGCAGACTCCAAAGCTCGCAATCCGGTAATAGCTGTACCCGAGAAGAAAGAGCAGCGCAATCAGAAATGCGCAGACAGAACTCGTTTCGTAGAAATTGTTGAGCGGGAGGTGGCCGGTTTCAGACCACAACTCCACAATTGCAACAAACTGAAAGACCGCGCCGGTACCGAACGCGATGAGCGCCGCCGGGAATAAGTCCCTGTTCCCAAAGAAGCCGCGCCGTCCCAAGGGTTGGTGAACTTCTAAGCTATTTCCGGACGCGACACGGGCTGCGCTTGCTGTATTCCCGAAAAAAAGATAGATCAGCGCGTAAAGCAGTCCGCACCCATACAAGGCGGCGGCCGTCCGCAGCCAGATAACGCTCATAGCGGGGGCTCCCCTTCAGTATAGGTGGCGATATCTGGATGCTACGGCTAACGCTAGAGGGCTCCTGGGCACAGCCCACATTAATTCAGAGAAAACATACAGCCACAGAACCACTGATTTATCGAAGCATTAGGCCTTAAACAACTCATAAAGGCTGCTACTAGGAGTCTGTCATTCGTTTCTCACTTGCCTGCTTACTACTGGCTGTCACGTCAGCCGTTTCTGCTCAAACGCCAAATCTCGGCGGCTGTTCTGTTTTTCCGGCCAATAACGTCTGGAACGCCCGTGTCGACACGCTACCTGTCGATGCCAATTCGGCGGCATACGTCGCTTCGATGAATGCCACCAACAACAAGCTGCACCCGGATTTTGGGAATGGTACACCGGCCTCAGGAGGCATACCGTTCAATTTGGTACCCGGCACACAACCAAAGGTGCCGATCTCTTTTTACTACGCGGGCGATGACCCCGGCCCTTATCCGATTCCATCGGGTGTCTACATCGAAACTGGCTCCGATCATCATGCCATTCTGGTCGACACCACGAACTGCCTTCTGTATGAGATCTTCAACCTCTCTGGCCATGCAACCGGCTGGCAAGCAGGGTCTGGAGCGGTCTTCCCGCTGAATTCCAATACGCTGAGGCCGGATGGCTGGACCTCGGCTGATGCCGCCGGCCTGCCCATTCTGCCGGGACTAGTGCGCTATGCGGAAGTAGCATCCGGCCACATCAATCATGCGATTCGGGTGACGGCCGACCACACACGGAACGCCCACATCTGGCCTGCGCGGCACGACGCCTCGTCACTGACTGGCTCGCAGTACCCGCCGATGGGCCAGCGTTTCCGGCTAAAGCAGAGCTTCGATATCAGCTCGTATCCCGCACCCGTCCAGGTGGTTTTGCAAGCTCTGAAGACCTATGGCATGATCCTAGCGGACAACGGGACCTCCTGGCATATCTCAGGGGTCGGCAATCCTCTCTGGAACGACGACACCATGCACGCATTAACGTCGGTGACCGGGGACAACTTCGAAGCGGTGGACGAATCGAGTCTGATGGTTGATCCGAACTCTGCGCAAGCGGGTGGAACGAGCGGCCCTACGGTTCCGACCGGGTGGGTCAACGTCATTTCGAAGAACAGCGGCAAATGTCTCGACATGACGGGCGGACCGGCAGCTACGTGGCAAACCGATCCCGCCCAGCAATGGGCCTGTTTGGGCGCGGCGCAAACCAACCAGCAGTTTCAATTCACGCCTGTGACCGGCGGCTATGAAATTCAGGTTCGGAACAGCGGACTAGCGCTCCAAGTCACGGGCGGTCTCTCGGCAACCAATGGAGCCGTCCTTGAACAGTGGCCTTACGACGGCCAGTCCTACCAGATTTGGAGTGTAACGCCTACATCGGACGGCTACTTCTCAATCAGCCCTACCAGCAGCAGCAGCTCCTGCATGGACGTCAGCGGCATCTCCAAGAGCAATGGCGCCCCCGTTCAGCAGTGGTCCTGCTGGGGAGGGGACAACCAGAAGTGGAGCCTGGTCCCCGTTAAGTAGCCTTTCGGTTCTTACTCACTTGGGCTGCACCTACCGTGCAGCCCCTTTTTTTTATACCAGCGCCCGACAGCTTGGGTAGCAGCTCAGATCCAGGACATGCGTAACGGTCCAGTTCATTCGAATTGGAGAATGCGTCCATGCCTTGGAAAGAGAGCCGAACCTCAGATGAGCGTCTGAAGTTCATTGCACAAGTGCTGTCCGGAGATTCAAAGATGGCTGATCTCTGTCGGCATTTTGGTGTTTCGCGGAAGACCGGATACAAGTGGAAGAAACCGTTCCATCGCAGCAGCCGGTCTGATCAGGGTTGCTAGGAAGCGCCGTACAGTGCTTTATGTACAGCCGCTGATTGAAGCCAAAGGCCGAACCAGGTTTGGTGCATGGATTTCAAAGGAAGTTTTGAATGCGGCAATGGTGAGCGTTGCGATACGTTCACTGTCACCGATGCATTCAGCCGGTTTGTGCTCTATTGTCAGGCGATCGACAGCTTAGGCCATCAGGCAGTGGATCGCATCTGTGAAGCCTTGATGAAGCAGTACGGCGTTCCAGAATGTATTCGCACGGATAACGGAACGCGATTCAGCTCGATCAGCGGGCTCGGAATCAGCAAACTATCCGTGAAGTGGATGCGGTTCACGAAAGGATAGAACCTGGCAAGCCGACTCAGAATGGCAGGCATGAACGACTGCATCGAACTTTGAAAGAAAGATACCGCTTCGCCACCGGCCCAGAGCCTGGCTGAACAGCGCGAACGCTTCACAGCCTTCCAATACTGTTTCAATGAACAGCGTCCGCATCAGGCGCTTCTCATGCAAACCCCTGTCTCCCTGTACAACCCCAGCATCCGGCACCTCCCCCGTGATCTTGCCGAGATTCGGTAGGACGAGCGTTATATTGTGCGCCCGGTGCGCAAGAATGGCACGATCCGCTGGAAGAGCAGAGAAGTGTTCATCACAGAGGTGCTCCGGCGTGAGCGCATTGGGCTTTCTTCCGGCGCGGAATGGAGCATTCCAGGTCTAGTTCGGACAAGTGTACCTGGGAATCCTGGATGGCGGAACGTCAACATTTAACCCAAACAGGCAGGGTCTACAGCAAACCCAAACGCACGAACAGCAGCTAATTTCCGGGTAGCGCGTCATCCCGGCACAACTCGAAAAATATCATCCCGATTCGTAAACACTTGGCGAGTTAGCACTAAGCCGCTGGCGCGGCGGACGCTGCGCGTGACGTCACTTCGATGCTGGTCTGCGAACGAGCTTGCGCGCTGTTGCGATTCGTCCTACGATCTAATCGCGGTGTGCCCAATGGCTTCGTTTGTTGAGACGCAACGGCAAGATCTGAGTGCGTCATTATCAAGAAAAACACTATTGAAATCCCAATAAGCACGTAAGTGGCCGCGTCCGCCGCAAACGCCAGCGCCTCACTGCAAACGGTCAATCTAAACTGATCCGGCGATCTGCCTCACATCGCTCCACAACCTTCTCCCGCCGGATCACTCCAGATTGAGTCCTAACGTACCCGTTCGGAATCGTAGTTCGCGGCTTGCCCATCAACTAGCTGCGACTGTGCTTGGTCGGCGGCGGCCGCACATCCGTGTAGCGGAGCTCTGCTGACGGGTCCGGCTCAACGAGAGGAGGGGAACCAAAAGTTGGGATTCAGTTCGAGGCCATTTGTATTGCGCGAATTGCCGGTCAAGAAGGTGGGGTCCGCGAATCTCCATACGAGCGGCGCAATGACAGTTTCGTCCTGAAGTTGCGTCGATGGTATGCACCCCTGACCACGAGGTCAGGAGGTCGTCCTTGTCCCTGGACTTCAGACCAGAGCAATCCGGAGCAACAGACCTGCCCGCGAGTGGTTCGGGAGACGGGACATCTCGGGCGCACCCCGAATCGCTCTTTGAACTGCCATTTCGACCGCATCGGCATGCATGTTCCAAGTTTATGGAACCTTCCCGCCCGGTTGGTGCAATGCTAAACAGAAACGCATGGCGCGCGAGGGTGACCGCGAAGAGCAACGATTGGTAAGCCGCTTGCGCGCCGGGAGCGAAGAGGCGATCGCAGCCATCTACCGCCGCTGCAGCGGTCCGGTGTACCGGTTCGCATTACATATGACCGGAAAGGCTTCGCTGGCGGAAGACATTACGCAGGAGACCTTTCTTGAGTTGCTGTCCAACAACCGTTCTTTCGATCCTGGAAAGGGCGCGCTTCTCGGATGGCTTCTCGGGGTCGCACGCAACAAGACGCGGCGAGCCATGCGGGAAGTGATCGGGTCGGAGCCGATGGACGAATCCGAAGCTCAAGAAATGGCAGTCGGCGAGGACATTCTGTCCGAGTTCACGCGGCAGGAACGGATTGCGTCACTGCGCCAGGCGATCTCGACCCTTCCACCGCATCTTCGGGAGGTGATCCTGCTTTGCGAAATGCAGGAACTGGGATACAGCGAGGCTGCGGAGATCATCAAGTGCCCGGTTGGAACGGTGCGGTCTCGTTTGCATCGCGCTAAGTCAATGCTGATTTCGAAATTGAATGCGAGGTGCCCGGCATGAACCCAAAACTCGATTCTGCACTGGCCGAACTTAGAAGTGAATATAGCCAGGAACAGCCTGGCGCTCATGTGCAAGACGCCGTATTCAGGGCGCAGCGTGAGCGGGGGGCCCGGCGCTCCTGGTTACGCTACGGGGCGGCAGCACTGGTGGTCGGCGTCGGCATTTGGAGTTCGGCGAGACATCGGGCTCCGGTTGCGGTTACGCACAGCCCCGTTGCGGCAGCGCCGGTTACACCCCCGGTTCAGGAGCGGACGGTCGTTGCCGAAAACTTTTCTGAAGCCAAGCCACGCCCCAGAGTCCGACGGAAGAGCTTACCAGTCCGCGCGGCTGAGGTTCCACCGGATCCACCGTTTATGGCCATCCCGTATGCGCCACCCATTTTTGAAAACGACCGCGTTGAGGTGTATCGCGTTCGTATGCCGACAGCTACCGTGGCCGGCTATGGTCTGCCAATCGAACCCGGGTTCTTAGGCGGTTCGGTAACGGCCGACTTGGCGGTTGGAAACGATGGCATCGCGAGAGCAGTTCGTTTTGTTCGTTGATTCAGTGTTCTTGGAGAGAAACATGCACAAAGTAGTCACCCCCGCTCTATTTTTCCTGGGCATCGGCCTGCAAGGCCAGACCCCGACGCCAGAACCACAACCCAACGTGATGGTGAAAGTGGGCACCCTTGCGGCGCCGACCATTGCAATGCCAGCAGTTCCCATCGGGGGCGTGCAGTTCCTCGCCCACGAGTACAGCCTGCGGGGCGGAAAACCGGTCACTGGAGCTCCCTATTCAGCGGACCAGGTAACGGAACATGTGCAAACGCTTGCGGACGGGAACCGCATCGTGAACACAAACACCGCGCGCGTGTACCGGGATGCGCAAGGCAGAACACGCACAGAAGTGACCCTCCCAGGTCCCGCCAACGGAGCTGAGCAACCCAAAATGATCACCATTGACGATGTCGTGTCGGGCAGTGTTTACACTTTGCAGCCCGCGACGAAGACAGCCTTCAAGCTTCCGGCGCCGAAGTTGCTTCTAGAGTCAAAAATGCTTGCGGAGTCAAAGTCAATCGAGGGGCCGCGAGGGCCCGCCACAGTGTCTGCTTTTGCTTTGGGCGCGGGTGAACCGCCAATGCCTGCACCTATTCCCGACGGAGCCGGTCCCATGGTGATCACCTTTGATGGAAATCAGCCAGCGCCAGAGGTGAAAAAGGAAGATCTCGGGACGCAGCAGGTCAACGGAGTCAGCGCGACGGGTACAAGGGTCACCTCCACCATTCCGGCTGGTGCAGTCGGAAACGAGATGCCGATCCAGGTGGTGTCTGAAACTTGGTACTCGCCCGAGCTGAGGATGGTGGTCAAATCGACCCAGAACGATCCGAGAATGGGCCAAACCACCGTTACGGTAAATAGCATCACCCGGACTGCGCCGGATGCGTCGCTGTTTCAGGTTCCGTCGGATTACACGATTTCCAATCATGGGCCGAACATGACGTTCTATCACCACACACAGAAGCAACCCTAGTAGCGGCGCGGGTGGTTCGAGACGCGCCGGGAAAAGTGTCTGCAAGTACGGCGGCTCCGGGGAATCCAATCCAATTGGGTAATCGAATGCCGGAATGCAAAAGACTGCCGAAGCGATCGCGAAACTGGCCCCTAACAGTTTCAGGTCACACAAAAGAACGATACAGAACCTCCCTTCCGCAACGCCTTCTGGGACAATAAGGAACCCGGGCTCTACGTAGACATCGTCTACGTAGAGCCCCTTTTCACTTCGCTGGACAAGTTCGATAGCGGATGCAGCTGGCCGAGTGCTACCAAGCCGGTAGAGCCGCAAAACGCGCTGGAGAAACGCGACATCACCCATGGCGTAGTTCGCACCGAAGTTCGCTCCATCGATGGCTACAGTCACGTCAGTCAGCGGGACGAGGCCATGGCGACCAACGCTCTCACGGCGGCCGCTTCAGCGGTCAACAGCAGCGTCCGGAAAGCATGGGAGAGAGACTGCGTCGGTCGTTAGGGAACCGATACGTGGCAATCGCCCGAATCGAGAAACCACCGCTAAAGCGGGTTACTTGCATAAGACCGAGGTCTTCAGTTCAGACAGTCCGGCGATCTCTCGCACACCTTTCAACGAGTACATAGTTGCCGGTGCTCAGCAAACCCGGATAACGTGCGAGAAATCGGTCGGGGTCTGTTCACGGGCGATCCGAATTCAGGTTCACGTCTAACGCGCTTGTCGTTTATTTGAGCTTCTGGCGCGGATAGACCGGCGGTAACGCCCCAGTGTTTACTTTCCGAGTTGGCCGTAGAAATCATTCGCCATCCCGACACTAGGAAGCAGTGTCGCTCGGCCTCCGGCTCCGCGACACCGCTTCCGCGACACTGAAGAAGGATCGCTACCCGTGTTCTGGGACCGAAGTGTCACCCATGTTCCGGGCCATACACATACGCCTTCCCCAGCCAAGTTCGGCCACTCGCACCGCCGTTGGTGGCTTTACGCAACCGCTCATTATTCAATGAAGGTAGAGGAGTTAAACGAATCTTCATGAGCAGTCTTTTGAAAAACAAGCGAGCCGTGGTGACTGGGGCGTCCCAAGGGATCGGGTTCGCCATCGCCCACGCACTCTTGAACGAAGGCGCAGACGTGGCAATCTGCGCTCGCAGCCCGGAGTCGCTGAAAAAAGCTGTGGAAAAGCTCCACACTCAAGTGCCAGGGCCCAAAATTCGCGGGCACGTGGCCGATGTCAGCGAAAGCGAGCAGGTCGCACAGTTTTTTGCATTTGTGGATAAAGAACTAGGCGGATTGGACATTTTGATTAACAACGCGGGGTTTGGGCTCTTCAGGGCGACCGCAGAACTGAGTGTGGAGGAGTGGGACCGGCTGATTGGCACGAACCTCTCGGGCGCCTTCTATTGCAGCCGGGAAGCGCTTGCCCGTTTTGAAGAGCGGAGGGGCGGCTCGATCATCAATATCAGCAGCTTAGCCGGCCGGAATCCGTTTGCCGGCGGCGCTGCGTACAACGCTTCCAAGTTCGGCCTGAACGGCTTCAGCGAGGCCATGATGCTTGATCACCGCAACGATAACGTGCGGGTCAGCTACATCATGCCGGGCAGCGTCTCTACCTCGTTTGGCGGCGTCGAGCCGGGCAAATCAGATTGGAAGATCTCACCAGATGACATCGCCGAACTGGTGCTTGATATTTTGCGCATGCCGGAGAGGACGTTAATTTCGCGAATTGAGGTGAGACCTTCTCGACCTCAAAAGTACTAATCAGAAAAGCCCTAGAGACTTCGAGGAGGAAAAGGCTTGATCGCCTCTCCATAAAATCGCCGCTTCTGACGATCTTTTTTGTAGGAAGCGCCGCGGTGGTAATTTGGCACCCGGCTTGCTCAATGTTGGTTGCAGTCCAACAGGTTAATCAGCCTGGATTCAAGCTCTCAGGGGAGCTTCAGGCACTCGACATTTGAGTGGGAAAGGGAAACGTATATGAGCCACCTCCGCAAGGTACTTGACCCAACAAGAACCGGTAAGAACGCAGAGTCGCTGGAGCGAACACTCCTGAAGCTGGTTGTGGGCCAGGACGAAGCGATCGAGCAGATCGTAAACATCTACCAGATGCACATCACAGGTCTCTCCGCGCCGGGGCGCCCGGTCGGTAATTTCCTGTTTTTGGGGCCCACCGGCTCAGGCAAAACGAGGACTGTCGAAGCGACGGCGGAAGCTCTGGTGAATAATCCGCGAGCTGTGATCAAGATCGATTGCGCCGAGTTTCAGCACAGCCATGAGATCGCCAAACTGATCGGTTCACCTCCCGGATATCTTGGGCATCGCGAAACTCACCCTTTGCTGAGCCAGGAAGTCATCAATCAGCATCACACGGAGACCGTCAAGCTGAGCTTCATTCTCTTCGATGAGATCGAAAAAGCCAGCGACGCACTCTGGAACCTGCTCTTGGGCATCCTCGATAAGGCCACCCTCACTCTAGGCGATAACCGTAAGGTAGATTTCTCGAAGGCCATGATTTTCATGACCAGCAATCTCGGAGCAGCCGAGATGAGTGCTCTGGTTTCGCCGAAGCTGGGTTTCAACGGCTGCTTCGGCGCCCAGGAACCGGCCAAAGTCGATGAGAAGCTGAACGAGAAACTCTCACGTAGCGGGATCGAAGCGGCTCGCCGTAAATTCACGCCCGAGTTTATGAACCGCATTGACAAGTGCGTCGTTTTCAAACCCCTGGGCGAAACGGAACTGCGTCGCATTTTGGATCTCGAATTGGCACAGGTACAGCAGCGCATCTTTGCGTCGCCTTCTGAGAAGTGTTTCGTGCTGACTGTTTCAGACTCCGGCAAAGAGTTCTTGCTATCGCAGGGTACGGACGTCAAGTATGGCGCGCGCCATCTGAAACGAGCAATCGAACGCCTACTCGTCCATCCGCTCTCGAACCTGATTGCTACAAACCAGGTCTCTACCGGGGACTGGATCAAGGCGGATTTCGACTCGGAACGCTCTTGTCTGCTCTTCACAACCGAAGACGAAGGGCTCTCGCTGAGCACTATGTACAGCATGATGGGCGACGATACCTTGATGCCGGCCGCGATGGCCGCGGGCGGCGGAACGGTCACACCGTTGAAGACCGCATCCGGTAAGCCGAGCAAAAAGTAGATTTTAGTTCACCACCTGAATACTGCCGGGCGGGATCGCAAGATCCCGCCCATCTTTTTCTTTCCGATTCATACCGAGTAGAACGCACTCAGGAAGCCCACTGAGGGAAAATACTGTCCATAGGCGGCAGGATTAGAACGGGCTTTACCAAGGCGTAGCCGGGCTAAGAGTGCATAGCGGTTATCTTCGAACGAGATGATACATCTGGGATGGCGCGACGTTAAGTCGCTGTTTGCTGACAGCCTAAGCGATTGGAATAAGCACAATGCTCCGCGGCTAGGAGCATCGTTGGCCTTTTACTCTTTGCTTTCGCTTGCGCCCTTGCTACTGGTCTTAGTTTCCATTGTGGGACTGGTTTTCGGGCACTCCGCGGCTGAGCAACAGACTGTAAGGCAAGCTCAGGCGCTCGTCGGACCCGCGGCGGGGAAGGCCATGGCCGCTTTCCTGCAGGGGTCAAAGAACACGACGCAGGGCGCCATCGCAACCGCTCTCGGGCTTATTACGCTCCTGTTCAGCGCCTCAGGGGTCGTGATCGAGTTGCGAGATGCCCTGAATCTGATTTGGGACGTGCCTACACCAAGCATGAGCGGATTGCAGATGGTGACCAGCTATCTTAAGGAGCGACTTTTCTCGTTTGGAATTGTCCTCGGAATCGGGTTCTTGTTGATCATTTCATTAGTTTTGAGCACCTGGATTGCTGCCCTGGGAGCCCTTTTCCCTGTTTCCGCCGCTGAGACCGCGCTCTTGCACGTGGTGAACTCGCTTGTTTCTTTCGTGGTGATTACCGGCCTTTTCGCGGCGATTTACAAGATTATGCCGGACGTGCATGTGGAGTGGGGCGACGTAATCCTGGGCGGAGCAGTAACCTCACTGCTGTTCACCATCGGTAAGTTTGTGCTCGGGATTTACTTAGGCAGGGCGAGCTACAGTTCGATGTATGGAGCGGCAGCATCCATTGTGATCCTGATTGCATGGATCTACTATTCAGGACAAATATTCTTTTTGGGCGCCGAGTTCACACGAACTTTTGCCCGAAAGTACGGCTCGAAAACAGGCGGCACTGTTAAGGCGCTCCCAGCCAGGTAGATCGCGCGAGCGCCGGCTTTCCCAATTCTCAGCGGTTGTCGTTGTGCTTCATCTTCCAGAGGATCTGACGGAGCATGCCGAGCCAGGCTTCGACATCGGAAGCAGGCATACCAAGACGGCGGACAAGGCGCCGCAGTTTAAGTTCTCCGGAGCCGGCGGTGCGCTCCTGAATATAGCCCGAGTGACGGAGCGCTTCCAGAAGAAGCCCGGTGAATCGCTCGCTGTCATCGACCGAGGCCGGCGGGGCGGACGCATACCGCTGCGCTGCGGCCGCCGCATCACGGCGTAACTCGTAAAGACAAATCGCCACGGCCTGGCCGAGGTTCATGGACCCGTGCTCTTCGCGGGTGGGAATCCGAAGCAGCCAATGACAGTGGCTCATGTGCTCATTCGAAAGGCCGAACTTTTCAGAGCCAAAAAGGAGCGCGACAGGAGATTCGGAAAGCCGCTCGCGGATCAGTTCGGCACCCGGCTCAAGCCGGTAAAGCGGTACATGCAGGTCGCGATTACCCAGCGCGGTTGTTCCCGCTACCAGCGTGGCCCCCGAGACCGCATCCGCAACAGTGCTGCAGATTTGAGCCTGCTCGAGAATGTAGCGCGAACGAACCGCCGACCGTGCCTCCCGAAAGGCCAAGTCGTAGGGGTTTACCAAGCGAAGATCAGTAAACCCAAAGTTGCTCATAGCCCGGGCGACTGCCCCGATATTGAGCGGGTTTCGAGGCTCAACCAGGACTACCCTGAGGGCCGCGGCGATGTTACTGCTCGAGATAGGTGTAGCCTTGCAGTCCTTCTTCGTAGAACTTAAGCAAACGGCCCGATTCCTCATATCCGATACGCTGCTCGCGCACGGCAAGCTCCACGTCTTTGCGGAACTGGTCGAGCAGAGTTTGCGAATTATATTGGACGTAATCGAGGACTTCGCGAACCGTATCACCTTTGACTACGGTCTCGAGCACCACATCTCCGTCGCGGTTCAGGCTGACGTGCACGGCATTGGTGTCGCCGAACAGGTTGTGCAGATCGCCGAGAATCTCCTGGTAGGCGCCTAGCAGGAAGGCTCCGAGTATGTAACTGCCGTTGTTGAAGGCGTGGAGCGGCAAGGTCTTTTTGACGTCGTGCCGGTCGATGAACTGGTCAACTTTGCCGTCTGAATCGCAAGATATGTCGCCAAGCACGCCATGACGGGTCGGGCGCTCTTCGAGCCGGTGAATCGGCATGATGGGGAACAATTGCTTGACGGCCCAACTATCGGGCATGCTTTGAAAAAGGGAAAAGTTGCAGAAGTAAGTATCGGAGAGCAACCCGTTCAATCCCTCCAACTCCTCCGGGAAGAACTCAAGCTCGCTGGCGAGGCGGAGAGTCTTGCGGCAGATTGCCCAATAAAGATTTTCTGAAAGGCTCCGCTGAGAGAGCGACAGGTAACCCAGGCTGAAAAGGTTCAAGGCGGAATCGAGCGCCTGTTGCGCATCGTGATGGCTTTCGAGCAGGTTCTTCTTGTTGAGAGAACGGTGCGTTTCGAAAAGGTCGATGAGCGGCTGCTCGGCGTCTTCGGGCAGGCTCGCGGGCACCTCCTCCTCTCCAAAGCCACTTACCCCAAGCACATTGAAGACGAGGAGGCTGTGATAAGCCGCAACTGCCCGGCCACTTTCGGTGATGATGGTCGGGTGCGCGACTTCTGCCTCGTCACAGATGCTCTGAATGTGATAGACCACGTCGCGAGCGTACTCTTCAAGCGTGTAGTTGACGCTGGATTCGAAGTCGGTCTGCGATCCATCGTAATCGATACCGAGTCCACCGCCTACATCCATGTAGGTGAGACCGGTTCCCATCTTCTTGACATCGACATACACGCGCGCCGCCTCCACCACCGCGGCCTTGATCTGCCGGATATTTGTGATCTGGCTACCTAAGTGGAAATGCAGCAGTTGCAGGCTGTCTTCGAGGCCGAGTCCTTTGAGGTATTCAACCGCTTTAAGAGCTTCTGTTACGGTAAGGCCGAATTTGGACCGATACCCACCCGACGATTTCCACCGCCCCGAACCGCGGCTGGCAAGCTTGACCCGCAGCCCGATTACGGGCTTTACGCCCACTTCCTGCGCATGCCTGGCGATGAGCTCCAACTCGGTATATTTCTCGACAACGGGGATGACACGGCGGCCGATCTTCTTGGCGAGCATGACCATCTCGATATATTCATCGTCTTTGAAACCGTTGCAGATGATGGGAGTTTCGTTGTCGGCGATCGCTAGTACAGCCAGCAGCTCGGGTTTGGAGCCGGCTTCGAGTCCAAAGCGATACTCGCGGCCAAACTCGAAAACTTCCTCGACAACCTGGCGCTGCTGATTCACTTTGATCGGGTAGACACAGCAGTAGCTGCCGTTATAGCCGTGCTCCCTGATCGATGTGTCGAAGGCCTGGTGCATCTCGCCCAACCGGTGGCGAATGATATCGGCAAAACGGATCAGGATTGGCAGTGCGATTCCGCGCCACTCCAGAGTGTCCACCAGCTGTTTCAGATCGATGCTGCGGTTTGCTTCTTTAGTCGGGTGGACGAGAAGATGGCCATTCTCGCCAACCGAGAAGTAGCCCTTTCCCCAGCTTGCAACATCGTACAACTCGGCGGCGTCGCTAGTGGTCCAGCGGTCAGCAGGTTCGCGCACTTGTGTGACAACGGATGCAACTTTCGTATTCAGGGAAGTAGTCCTCCAGGCGGGATTCGACGTCTGTGACGCCAGCGAAGGTCGAGGGAGTGCCCTTTAGCCTTCATTAGATCACGAAACAGAGGGTTCGATATACCCTAATGCGGTAACGTGGCGGCAACGACTAGGGAGCTGGAACTTTTCTTCGAGGCCGACTTCACGGATCTCAGACAGAGATCGGTATTCGCTTCACCATCCTAACCGGATGCTCCCGCCTCCTTGGAACGAAAGCGGGTAGGATTTTCCCGTAGTACCGTAACGCACCTCAATGCTAACGTCCGGACAGATTTCTTAAAGTAATCCCGCACTTAGGTCGATAGGAACTCAGAGCGCATCGACAATGGGCATGGCACTCATCACTAAAGCGGAGCAGGGCAGAACGGCTCGGAGCCAGGATCTTCTGCGTAGTGATTTACCAGTAGCCAGAGTGGGCAGGCCCGGGGCAACTCTTTTGATAGTGAATGCCTCTGAGACGAGCGCGCGAAGCGTGAGAGCAGCCCTAGCCGGGCTCGACCACGTATTGCTCGAGGCTGGTGCGGCATCCGAAGCGATGACCGCTATCGCTCAGCACCACGTTGACCTGGTTCTGATCGATGTGGCAACCCCGCTGTCCGGCGGTATGGAGTTTTGCCGGCTTCTTAAGAAGAGCGCAGCAACACAATTTCTCCCTGTTTACATGATCGGGAACTGTGACGATCTGGAAGAAGAAGTTCGAGCGCTCGAAGCGGGCGCAGACGAATTTCTGATCCGGCCGCTGAGGCCGCGTGCTTTCCAGGCACGGGTACAGGCCAGCCTGCGCCATAAGGCGATGATCGATTCGCTTGATGACTCGGAAGCTGTGTTGTTTTCGCTCGCACAATCGGTAGAAGATCGCGACCCGGAGCTCGGGCAGCATTGCCATCGTTTGGCACTGATGGGAGCTGCCATGGGTCTGACGCTCGGTTTGCCGGGCACAGATATTTTGGCTTTGCAGCGCGGCGGATATCTCCACGATATTGGGAAAGTCGCAGTGCCGGATACGGTGCTGTTCAAACCCGGGCCATTAACGCCGGAGGAGTGGGAAACGATGAAAGCCCATGCCGACCGCGGAGCTAAGATTTGCAGCGGCATGAGGTCGCTCGCTTCCGTTTTGCCGATCATCCGCCATCACCATGAAAGATGGGACGGATCCGGCTACCCGGATGGCCTCAGAGGCGAAGATATTCCGCTACTGGCAAGAATCCTGCAGCTCGCCGACATTTACGACGCGCTGACGACGGCTCGCCCTTACAAACATGCTTTGAGTCCTGAACAGGCGCTGTTTACGATCCGGGAAGAGGTGCAGAGGGGGTGGCGCGATCCGAAGCTGGTGGAGATGTTCGCGGACATCCTTCCAACCTTTCGCACAGCTCCGGTGGCGACAGATCATTCGCACTTCTCGTTACACGCGCTGGCGGCATCAGTGGAACGCTTCCGGCGGGAGCCGAGCCGGCTGCCGCGGAAACTGGAGCAGACGGGCGTTTCGCAAGAATTCAGGTTGGTTAGCGGATTTTAGGACAGCGTGTCTCGGCAAATCCATGCCTTGCTCGCCGTCCAAATATTCGGACAGCGGGTGATACGTCAAAGTGCTGCGTCTATGCGCGCGTCGCAACACTCGCGAGCTGAGGCGCAGGAAGTTCGGCCTTAACTCATCCGTTTACCTTCGACAATCACATTTTCGAAGGTAGATCCGAACAGGTCGGCCCAAGTGTTCAACTGAAAGGTGATGCCGAATTGGTGCGGCTCGCCACTGGGCAGGAATTGGCTCTCGCAGCGTCTGACTTTCAGGATCACTTCGAGGAGGATCCACCTTTTTCATAATCAGGAGCCAGGTCGGTAGCGGCACCAGCTCGGTCCAGCCAAAATGAAACTGCTAAATCCTTCATGGACTTAAACTATTCACGAATTGAGGATCACAAGGACGGAACGTTTCATGCCGCGATTGGATGTGTGATTTCACTTTGACGTTCACTTGCCGCCACACAAACCACCTTGTACAAGCCACCAAGGTCGCAGTGATTGACGATCGGGAGACTCTACTCTCTTCCGAGCTTTTTTCCCGCTTAGATTTTCGGCGGCGCTTCTGACGTGCAGAACTTGGCTGCGGAAGGACGAGGCGGAGAACGGCGATTCATCGAAACTTGCGTGGAGCGCTGAGATGAGGGCCAGTTCTAAACGACATCCGATCTATCCCTGATCGTATCTGTAAGGAATTGATTTCTGGCACCGCACTCAGTGTAATAGACTTGCATGTCAGAGGTTCCTCAGTTCGGTGATAAATATCGATTGTTGTGGCGTCTCGGCCCGGAACCGATCGTAGCTGAGATCTTTAACTATGCGATCGAAAGTCAGGCGGTACGAGTGATTCCCGTCATCCGTGACGACGCGACCCTTGCAGACGCGAGTATGCGATTTCTGTTTGTAAGTTGGGACAATCAGGGCCCGCGGATCACTGTGAACGGCTGTTTCCTAAGCTTGCCGAAGATCTGGCGAGAGGCGGCTCTCTGGCACGAAGTGGGCCATGTCCATTACGAACACCACTTTCAGGAATTACCCGACTCATTGAGATCCGTACGTATATCTGCCATTGAAGGAGGCGGAGTTATGCCTCAGGAGCTTGAGGCTGATGTCTTTGCTGCCGCGCGAATCGGAAAAGCAGCTTGCATAGCTTTTCTGCGTCATCTACTGAGTACAAGGCCAAGAGGAACAGCGTGGAATGACCTCGGCGCAAAGGAATTGGAGCGCCGGATATTGGCGGTCCAGGAACTCCCGGACGGGCAGACTTCTCACGACAAGAAAGTAGGACGATCCCCGCGCCGGGTGGCGCACGCAAAATCAAGTTGAGGATTGATCGTGTACGGCTGGCTCCTCAAGCGATCGCCTCCGGACATCAGAGCTTTTGGCGTCGACAATTGGCATTTGTGAAGGTAAGACGTGAACGCCAACGAACGCGATGCGCGCTTTTCCGTCCAAGTGACTTTAGCAACTCGTGGGGAGACCCAATGTAAGTCGGATCTCGACCTTGTCCAGTGATGGTTTTTTAATCAGGATCGGACTCGGCCGGAATTTTGAGACAAGCCTATTGGCATCTTTGAGATGAGCGAACGGCGGGTGCTAAGGGGAATGTGAGAGGGCTCAACTGAATTTTGGTGATAAAATCCAACTCTCAGATGACAGTTTCCTTGAACGTCGCGGACATCTTCAAAAGGTTTCAAGAGCGGGGAGTTCATGATCGACAGGCGGTCCCGGCATATCTCGAGGAGATCTCAAACACCGCTACTGAACTAGCAACTCTTTGGTGTGGCGCCATTGCGGCTCTCCCGGATGTAGAGCGATCGAACGGCCTAAAGTTTGGCAGGCAACCTTCTTGTGCACACAGATCGAGGGCTTCTATGAGAATGCCTCGAAGGTAATAGCCGGGCGACTTAAGCCAGAAGAACGGGAACGCCTTTTCAACCTTCTCGGAGCATTCCTTGACGGTTGCAGAAAGACGACATTGGCCCGCTGTCGCGCGATGGATGAATATTTCAGACTGGGAGACAAATACGAGCAGGCTGAGATTATTGAGCGGGCGCGGCAACTGGGAAACTTGCTGCAAGCGAATGCCGCGGACCTCTGCAAGTGCTCGTCTGCGAAATCCGGGCAACGGTTTAGGGAATGAGGGGCCCGCGAGCGATACGCCGGAAGAAGAGCTTGTTTGTCATTCGGTCGAATACCTACCGGCATGAGAACCTGACGTGCGTCGATTTTCTCAACCATTCGTAACTGAGGATTTCAACACTTCGGCAAACTCGTTAGGCGTGCGGTAACCCAGGCTGCTGTGCGGCCGCTCGCGGTTGTATTCGGTTTGCCACTGGGCGATTTTGTATCTGGCATCTGCCAGGTTTCGGAACCAGGTGGCATTTAAGCATTCGTCTCGCAGCCGACCGTTGAAGCTTTCGATATAAGCGTTCTGTGTGGGTTTGCCCGGCTGTATGTGGATGAGTTGGATCTTACGTTCTTCGCACCAGGCGAGGAAATGGCGCGAGGTGAGCTCGGGCCCATTGTCTGACCGAATGCTGTGTGGAGCGCCGCGGCGCTCCACAATTTGTTCCAGTGCGCGCGTCACGCGCTGGCTGGACAATCCTGTGTCCACTTCCAGGGCGAGACACTCGCGCGTAAATGCGTCAACGATGGCCAGCACGCGGATGCCCCGGCCTGTTCCCAATGCGTCGGAGGCGAAATCGAGTGCCCATTCCTGGTTCGCTCGATGTAAGTGTGGCAGCAGAGCTGCCGGCCGGCTGAGACGCTTTCTCTTGAGACGCCGTACCGCCAGGCCCTCGCGCTGGTAGATCCGGTACACGCGCTGCGGGCTGACAGCCTGTCCCCGCCTCGTTAGCAGCGCATGGAGTCTACGGTATCGGTAGCGCGGTTTCTGCCGTGCCAGGGACACCAACTCATCCCGCAACGTTGCGTTGTGGTCTGGTCGCGGTTCGTATCGATAGCTGCCGCGATCTATGTCCACGAGCTTGCAGGCGCGGCGCTCGCTCATCCCATGCTGCTGAATCGCAAACGCCACATCGCCTCTTAAGCCGGCAAGCTCCAGCCGTTTTTTCGCACGATCGCCTTCAACACTTCCTTGTCCAGGCTGAGATCCGCGACCAGGTGCTTCAGCCGGCGGTTCTCATCCTCCAAGGCCTTCAGTCGCTGCGCTTCATTCACCTCGAGACCGCCGTACTTGCTCTTCCAGGTCTAGATTGTTGCCTCGCTGATCGGATGTTCATGCGCCAGATCCGCTACCTTGCGGCCGGCCTCGTGCTGCTTCAGAATGCCGATGATCTGCTCTTCGCTGAATCGGCCTTTCTTCATCTCCGGACCTCCTTCGTCGTCGTCTTGCGCCGAAGCTGAGATCCTCAATTCTACGCGGTCGAGATTAGCGAGGGCACGTCAGCATCTCGCGCATGTGATTCGTCGATTTGTTTCCGAACGACGACAGATCCGGACAGAACTGCTCTACGGCCGATCACTCGGTTCGCTTTGTTGGTATGAGTAGCGGTCAGAGTACAGTTCTATGTTGGGTGACAGCACGATTACCGCTCGACGAGCTCTGCTATTTCCCGCTCGACCCTTTTTTTGCAGATGCAAGGCATGGTTCCGGACGGTCACAAGTTGACCCAGCCGAAGCAAATTCAGGCTCGAGAAAGCCGGATTCAGAACAGCCCGCATGGCTTCAGTGGCATAACCGTCATTCCGATCCCCATCGAGTTTTCGGCTCGAACGGGTTTTCAGCAGAGGGCCAGAGCACAAAACGCAACCGAACAGGCTCCAAGTCCTCGTGCCGTTCACTGCATCTTAACGCCAAGGGATGTTAAAGAATCAATGTGAGCCACCTCGATGCGGATCGCTGATCTTATCCTGCCTGTATTTGCCGTGATCGTAACTGGCTGGATCATTGGCTATGTGGGTTATGTATCGCGGACATTGTCTGAGACACTGATTCATTTCGCCTACAACATCGCAATGCCGGCATTGCTGATCGTCACAATCGCACAAGAACCGGGTCATTCGCTGATCGATTGGCGCTTTCTCGTTGCCTTTGGGGGTGGCTCCCTCCTCTGCTTCATCGTCGTGCTCGGCATCATGAGCATTCATGGTTCCCGCAGTCTCGCGAGCCGTACGATGCATGGGATGGCGGCATCGATGACCAATACCGGTTTTGTCGCCTTGCCGATCCTGCAGGCGATCTATGGTCCGCGCGCCGTCTTGCCGGCCGCGATCGCCACGGTATTCATTGCCGTTGTGATGTTTCCAATAACCGTGACCTTGCTCGAACTTGATCAGCGGGATGCGCCTGGCTCACGCAGGGCCCCAATGGCGACCGTCAAGCATGTCGTGCTGAACCCGATGGTCATATCAACCATGATCGGAATGCTTTGGTCAGTTCTCGGTCTTCGCATCCCGGGACCGGTCGTAACTTATCTGGGCATCTTCGCCGATGCACTCACGCCCTGTGCTTTGTTCGCCATCGGGCTGGGGCTGTCGATTGATGGATTGCGCGCCAACATTAGGCTATCTTCGCTGCTCTCGACCGTCAAGCTTGTCATTATGCCGCTGATCGTTTACGGATTGAGCTTATCTTTGGGGCTCGACCCCCTCTACACCATTGCGGCCGTGATCTGCGCTGCTGTGCCCACGGCCAAGACTGTCTACATTCTTGCGGGAGAGTATCACTGCGAGGAAATGATGGTGGCGTCCACCATCTCAATGACGACTCTGCTTTCCATCGTCTCGCTCGTGGTCTGGATGTATGCGCTATCCGGGCTGGCAACACGCATTGCTGCGGGATGATAGCAGGAAATGGTCGAACCGCCAAGCGGCTTTCCCGATCAACGCTAGCGACCAACAACGAGTTACTATGAACCGCCGTGCTGGACAGGTAATCAGGGCGAACCGGTCCTGTCTGGCCGATTATGGCCTAACATGATCATCCGTGCGTCATGCGATCGATGATCAGTTCGCCAGCAGGTAGTCCGCCTTCCGTAACGTGACCGCATGGATGGTGAAATGCCGATCTCGGCTTGGAGGGCAAGGCGGGGGAAGGCGGCGATCGTCACTAGCCATGACCAATTGTTTCCGGGTCAAAATAGAGGAAACCGGTAAATCAAACTGCATGGCTGTCCAGCCCACCTTTTGTTTGTGATAGGGGATGCAGAACTTTCTCCGCGGTCTCGACACCGAACACAGGCAGCGCCGGATCGTTCAACAGACCGATCTGCTGCAGCACGGAAGCCTGGTCCCAATAGATATGCTCATGGGCGAGCTTATCGTCTTGAAAGCGGACAATGGCCACGAGCGGAATCCGCACTTTTCGGTATGTCGGCGCGACTCCAGGCAGCAGCCAGGGGATCGGCTGCGAGTGGGTACAGGAGAAAATCATCTCGTCCACTAGCTGATTCTCCCCGACGGTTCGCGAGACCGGCGTGATCGTGGTGTCGGGCGGCATCACCGGGATGAAGTCTTTCGAATAGAAGGCTAATAACTCTTTCTTTCCATAGCCGCCCGCCAGCGTAGGGACGTGGTTCACATAGGCGTCCTCGCACATAGTGTCGATGGTGGCCTGGGCATCTTTCACGGTAAATTCATCGGCTACGTGTTCTTCCCACAGCTCGATTAACCGTTCTTTCGTCATTGGTTGGTCACCTCAAATCCCTGCCAGAAGTCGGTCAACAAAAATCTTGGCGAACGTGTAAATGCTCTGCATTGGAGGAATCAGTCTGCCACAATCATTTCTCCCGGCACGATCGGCCGTGTACGCGGCAACCAGCCGCACGCCCCCGCAGTACCCAGGCCCCCCAGCACGGCCAGATAAAGCAGTAGCTTGACTATATCGGCTGAGTGCGTCCGGGGTAACGTCTTCCATAGCAGCAGCAAAACTGCCTGAGCTGCGGGGATCGCCCAAACTGCGCTGTAAAAATAGCGCCGCTCGATTCCCTCTCCAACGGTTGAGCGCTTCACCCGTGGCAGCACGCCCGCGAGCCCCCCTGCGACGAGGATCAAGAAAATCGGAAAGTAGCCATAAGCATAGATCTGCCGCAAGCGCCACACGCGCATCTCAACGGCAACAATGAGACCAAGCCAGTTTAGAATGGCGAAATTTAAGAGCGCATTCCAGGCAAAGGTGTAACAAATGCGCCGGTAGATCGGGTTGGGCTTATCCTCACAGAAACGAAGAATGTAGGGCCGTGGCTCCACGCCGGGCAGCTGCCCGGCTAAGCCCGCGACCCCGGTCCCAACCAGCACCACCATCAGCCAGAAAAAGTTGTTCCTGTTAGGACCGTGTGCGAAGAACTGAAACGTGAGCGGCCCGGGGGCAAGGAAAAACACCCAAATCCAGATTGGCCAATGCGCCAGCCGGTACAGAGGTTTGTTCCGGCTCCTGATCTTGCGTTGCTGAGCGTACTCGAACCTGCCAGAATAGTGAACCACTTGAACGCATCGTACTACTCGAGCCGGATCTGCGCGAACAGCACTTCGCCCCAGGAAGAGATTTTTGAGTCCTCCGAGGCCTTTTGCTCGTAATCAGGTAGTGAAGGGCTGAGAAAGAGTTGCTGGCGAGTATCCCGATAGAAGCGGCTACGGCGGACGAAGTCAATTCTTTGCCGTCGTTTGTCGAGGCGGTCGAGGCGCACAAGGCGATGGTTTACAGCATCGGTTGGCATTTCCTGCGCGACCGGACCGTCGCCGAAGAGCTGGCGCAAGAGGTCTTTCTGCAGCTTCACCGCAACTGGTCCGCGATGAAGTCGCCGGATCATATCGTGTCCTGGCTGCGTAAGGTCACCAGCCACCGGGCGATCGATTTTGCGAGAAAAGCCAGGCGGCATCCCGAGACGAGCTTGGAAGAAACGGCAGAGCCAACGACTTTCGAGCGCGTACACGATACATTTTTGGCCACTTACCTCGAGCGAATCATCGCATCGCTGCCGGAAAAACAGCGAATCGTGGTTGTGCTGCGCTATCAGGAGGAGATGGAAGTGGAAGAGATCGCGCAGCTCCTAAGTATGAAGCCTGCCACTGTGAAAACACAGCTGGCGAGGGCTCTCGATCTCCTGCGGAACAAAACGGAGCGGCGGCTCGGGTTCGGCGCTGGGCGACCGGCGAGCGCCATAGGCGAGGAATTATGAGTTTGTTTGAAGACGAGTTGCGAAAGGCAATGCAGAGGCGCGAGCCTGGCGAAGACTTCACCGCTGGCATTCTAGCCAGAGTGAAACAGGAAGAGACCAGGAAAGCGCGCAGATCGCAACGCCTGCTCGGTGTCTTCTGGCCTTCGGAGTGGCCGATTGGGCGTCAGCGGCTTGCCTGGGCCCTCGCCTTGATCCTGATTTTCAGCGGCTTGATCGGGTATCGCCAACACGTCCGGATAACGCAGGGTAGGGCGGCCAAGGAGCAACTGCTGGCTGCTATGCACATCGCGGGAGCGCAGCTTCGTGAGGCGCAATTGCGAGTAAAGAAAATCGAATTCCCAGAGGTGGTAACACAATGAAACGGATTTTGGTATCGGCTGCACTTGGGGTGTTGCTGGGTTTTCCGGCCTGGAGCGCGTCGGATGACATCAAATTCCCGATCAGCTTCGATAAGCTCGCTCAACGGGCAACGGAATCGGTCGATGTGACCCTCGACGCTTCCATGCTGCGGCTGGCAAGCGGATTTCTTTCTCCTGACGACGAGGACGAGGCGCAGGTGAAGCAGCTTGTTTCGAAGCTGAAAGGCATCTACGTGCGCAGCTTCGAATTCGATAAAGACGGCCAGTACTCAATGGCCGACGTGGAAGCGCTGCGCGCCCAGTTGAAAGGGCCAGGTTGGTCGCGGATTGTGAACGTCAAATCCAGCAAAGGAGAGAACTCGGATGTGTATCTGAAGAAGAGCGGCGATACGGTAGCGGGAGTCGTGGTGATCAATGCCGAACCGCGCGAGCTGACGGTGGTACATATCGATGGCGCTATCGATCCGGAACAGCTCAGCGAACTCGGAGGGCACATGGGCATTCCGCAGCTTGGCAAACATGGAGCCAAGAAGCCGAAGGAAGAAGACTGAGATGCGCCGATTCTTAGCAGTTCTAACTGTGGCATGTCTTCCGTTGCCGGTCGCGGCGAGCGACTTCGATTGGCTGGTGCGCGAGTTTTCATGCGAAAGCGGCGCGAAACAGGTCCATGTGCCATTCTTCGGGCTGGCGCGTTTCGTAGTTGCCGTGGGGCATCCCGCCGGCACGACGGACATGAGGCTTGCCATCTTCGAACGCGGCGATCTCGAAAGCCCTCGTTTCAGCGCACTGACCGATTCGACTGTCGGCAGCAGCTGGAAACCGATGATACGCGTCCGCTCGCGAAACGGGGAATCGACTAATATCTATGTCCGCGATCAGGGTAAACACCTGAGCATACTGATCACCTCGCTGGACGGGAACGACGCGACATTCGTGCAGGTCCGCCTCGAACCACGCGCCCTCATCCGGTTTGTCGATGAACATGGAGGCGCGCGCCATCGCTTCGGCGAATAGCTTTCCACCTTGAAGGCTCCCGGTGTAAAACGGAGTGATGACACGTTTTCTGGTTTTGTTTGCGCTAACTGCCGTTTCGTTGCCGGCGCAGCAGTGGGCGAAGCAGAAACTCGAGCAATCGCCCAGGCACCGCGAATGGGTCACGGTCAAGCACGGCAATCGCTCGGTTGAAACGTTCATTGCGTATCCGGAAACCAAGGACAAGGCTCCCGTCGTTCTCGTCATTCATGAGATCTTCGGCCTCACTGATTGGGCACAAGAGGTGGCCGACGAGTTTGCGGCGGCAGGCTACATTGCGGTCGCTCCCGATCTGCTTTCCGGTATGGGCTCCAATGGCGGGCGGACCACCAGCTTCGACCAGAACGGCGCCATCGAAGCAGTCAGTCATCTCAATCCCGATCAGATCACGGCTGACTTGAATGCTGCGGCCGATTATGGCTTGAAGCTGCCCGCCGCAAGCAGGAAATTGTTTGTGACCGGTTTCTGCTGGGGCGGGGGCCAGAGCTTTCGATTTGCTACCAACCGTGCGGATTTATCGGACGCGTTTGTCTTCTACGGCCCTCCCCCTGAGAAGGACCCAATGGCCCGCATCAAGGCTCCGGTTTACGGGTTCTACGGCGGCAACGATTCGCGCATCGACGCTACAATCCCGGCTGCCAAAGAGGCAATGAAGCAGCTGGGCAAAAGCTACGACCCGGTGATTTATGAAGGAGCGGGCCACGGATTTATGCGCGCCGGAGAAGCGCCCGACGCGAAGCCCGCCGATGCGAGAGCCCGTACTGAAGCCTGGGAGCGGTTGAAGAAATTGCTGGGCGGGTCATGAGATCGCCAGACAACTCACTCATACCTTAGAGCGACCATCGGATCAACGCGTAGCGCGCGCGCAGCAGGGGCGAATGTAGCCAGAAGCGCAACTGCAAGAAGGACTCCAACAACGGCAAGCAATGCGCCTGGATCGGAAGTTTTCATGCCGGGAACCAGGAAGAGCGTAAGCGGCCGCATTGCGAAGAAAGCCAGGGCGGACCCGACAGCAATCCCCGATGCCACGAGCACCAGGCTTTGGCGGCCAATGATTCTCAGCACATCCCACCGCGTAGCCCCCAGAGCTACACGAAGACCGATTTCCCGCGTGCGCCGCGAAACCGAATACAACAGCACTCCATAGAGCCCGATTGCAGCCAGCATCAGTCCCAGTATTCCCATCGCGCCGAGCATTGCCGCGCCCACGCGGCTCGGCAGCAACGCCCATCCAAGAGCTCCACTCATCGGTTTCGTTTCGATTGCAGCGGAAGGATCCAGGCGACCCAACAAGTCGTTTATAGGTTTCACGTATTGGGCCGGCGAGTTGGCTGTGCGAATCAAGAACTGCAGATTGGCCGGCTCTTCAAAAGCGAAGTATGGTTCATAGAGGGCCAGCGGATGCTTCTCGCCCAGACTGAAGTATTTGCTATTTTTCGCGACGCCGACAATCAGCGTGGGTTTGTCCGTGGTGATCGTGTGTCCTATCGGATTGATGTTGCCAAAAAGAGTGCGGGCGAATGTTTCGTTTACGATCGCAACGGGCTGTGAGCCCTTCCGGTCGGTAACAGAGAACTCACGGCCCCGCAGGATCGGAATCGCTAGAGTGCGAAAGTAATCGGGTCCGACATTGTTGCACTCGTACTGCACCTGAGTGTCGGCTGAAGAGATATCGGTTCCGATACGCATTCCGATCCAGCAGTTGTCGTTCAGGGGAACACGCCGGGTGATGGCAGCCGCTTCAACTCCGGGTAACGCGCGCAGCTGATCGAGCGCTCGACGCACCAGAGACATCTGTCTGGCCTGAGCGGGGTCCTTGTACTTGTCGGGTACCAGGCGCATGTAAGCCCAAATCGTATGGTGAACGTCGAAGCCTGGGTTCATGGCCGCGGCGAGCAGCAGATTGTGTAGAAATAGAAAGCCGGTCGCGAGCAGCACGACTGAAACGGCCAGCTGCCCGGCAACCAGAAAGCTGCGAAGATTCCAGGCGCGCGTTGTCTGATGCTCCTCCTGCTTCATCGCAAGGTTCACGTCTCTCTTCACGGCTTTTAGTGCAGGCAGCAAACCGCAAATGAGCGCGCTTAGGAGCGCAATCGAGAGTGAATACCACAAGAGCCGCCAGTCCGGCGAAACGACAAGATGAATCGGAACCGGTATCGGCAGAGTGAGATTGTTGATCACTCTTGTGCAGGCGATATCGAGAAGCAGCGCTGCAAGGAGACCAAGGATGGAGAGCAACAAACTCTCCGCGAGCAGATGACGGATGATTCGTCTACGGCTTGCGCCGAGCGACACCCGAATGGCCAACTCCTGAGAACGGCTCGAGGCGCGCGCCAACAGCAAGCTCGCTACGTTTGTGCAAGCGATCAACAGCACCAGGCCAACCACAATCAGCAGCATCGCGAAGAAGGCGCTAACCGCACCGGGCATCATCCGATTCAGGAGATCAAACCCTGTCACGCTGGTAACTCGCGTCCATTCTGCTCGCTTCCAGCCGTCCTTCTCCGGACGAATACGGTCGAGTTGCTCAAACACACTTCGCAGCCGGGCCCGTGCGACGGCGATAGTCATACCTTTTGGCATGCGCGCGTAGAGTTGCACGTACTCGTCCGGATGTGCGACCGGAATGTAAACTTCAGGTGCGATGCCAAAACCCACGACAGAACGGTGGTTCGCCGGCAGCACGCCGGAGAGCGTGTAGGGTCGGCCCTCGAAAATAAGTTTGCGGCCGATGATTGATAGATCTCCGCCGAACATGCCTCGCCAAAGCCGGTAGGAAATCACCGCCGTATTTGTTTCGCCTGGCGCGATGCCGCGGCCCAGAAGAAACGGGACGCCGAGGGTAGTGAAGAAATCATCGGTAACAACCCCTGCATAAAAGCGCCGGGTCCGGTCGCCTTCGCGCCAGTTCACCTCGCGCTCAACATTGATGCCTGCTAAGCCATCGAAGATGTGTGCGTCTCGCAGGAACTGAAAGTCGCTCATGGGCAAGCTGCTGTTGCCGCCTTCCCATATCGCGATTAAGGACCCGCTATCACGACAGGAAGGCTCGCTGAATAGAAAGCTGGTCGCAATGTTGAAGACGGTTGTATTCGCGCCAATGCCGAGCGCGAGGCAAAAAATCGCAGTGAGTGTGAAGACCGGATTACGGCGAAAGGCGCGCGCAGCATGACGCAGATCCGAGAACAGGTCTTCCAGTAGCTGGATTTGCCACGTACGAGATGTGTTTTCGACTACTCCGAGTGGCGAGCCGAATTCCCGGCGCGCGATCGCCAACGCTTCCGAGTGCGGTACCCCGCTCCGTTCGAGTTCTTCGCTGCGGCTCTCGATGTGGAATTCAATTTCGTCAGAGAGCTCGGAATGGAAGCGTGATCGGCCGACGAGCCAGCGCAACCGAAGCCAGAGTTCTTTCAAGATTTGCATGAGCTGAATCCCTCACGCGGTTTTCATGACGAGCTGGATCGCCGTGACGAGTTTCTCGAATTCATTTGCTTCGGCGGCCAGCTGTTTCTGGCCTTGCTTGGTGAGCTGGTAGAAACGTGCTTTCCGGTTTGTGTCCGAAGTTCCCCATTCCGCCCGCAGCCATCCTTTGAGCAGCATTCTGTTCAGAGCAGGATAGAGCGAACCCTCCTCTACATCCAAGACCTCGGCGGAACACTGCTTGATGCGGCGCGCGATGGCGTACCCGTGCAATGGACCGGCAGCAAGAGTGCGCAGAATAAGCATATAGAGTGTACCGGGCAAGAGCTGAGGTGAATCCTCGGCCATCATCATTCCCCTTCCGCAACTATATATAGCCTGGAATAGGGAAGGGGGTCAAGCAGTATTTTTCAACCGCTTAGATCGGCACCAAGCCGCGCCGGATCGCAATCGTCACGGCCTCGGTGCGGCTGCTGGCCCCGAGCTTTGCCAAGATTTGCGCAACATGGAATTTCACGGTGTGGCTGGAAAGGCTCAAACGGCTCGCGATCTCCTTGTTGCCGACCCCATCCGTGAGCATACGTAAAACCTGCAGTTCACGCTGTGTTAACGGCTCGACGAAGTAGCCCGATTCACTTTGGCCGGCTCGTTGTTCCGGCACGAGGCGTCTCCATTGCGCCTGGGTGACAACGGTCAAGTCCTCTGCGGCAGCGAGCACTGCCGCTACCAATTCAGCGGCGGAGACTTCCAGCGGAAGCCATGCCCGCCCTGGCGCTTCAAATGTCTCCGGTTCGCAATCCGTCAAAAACACGACGTTGCTTTCCGCTGAGGATATCTGCGGAGCGGGTATACCTGCCGCGATAAGAACGTCGCCAAAGGCGGTGTGGGAACCGGCGTTAAAGGGAGGAGCGGCAGTCTCTAGAACCTCAATGCGTTCCTCTTCGGCAAGAAGTTCCGCCAAATCGTGCGCACGAACCAGATTATCGGCAATAACCCTGACGCGGACCAACGAAAATTTAGCTCTCTTTACGCCGTTCGGCCACCGTTACTTCCAGCACGACGGGCGTACCCGCCCGCAGCACGATAGCTTCCACCTGCTTACCTATGATTTCGCCCCTTAACGCCGTGTGGAGTTCGCCGATATCCGTCATCCCTCGACCATGCAACTTCAGCAGAATGTCTCCCAGCTGAAGGCCTGCTTTTTCCGCGGGCGAACCTGTCTCAACGCTCAGCACAATCAAACCTGTCGCCTCGCTTTGCATTTTGCTTCGCAGATTTTCGGGTATCTCGACCGGCTGCACTCCGATACCAAGATAACCGTGCCGTATTCTTCCCTGCTCCGCGAGTTCGCGAGCTACTCGCTCAACGGTGGATAGTGGCACTACCATGCTGGAGTGCCTTGATAACGCGGGTGTTGCCATGCCGATCAACTGCCCTTCGGCGTTGATGACGGCCGCCCCGGACTGTGAAGGATAGACATTCGCGTCCAAGCGCAGAAATTGGTCAAGTGAGCCTCCGCGCCACGTTCTTCGCTCCGGCCCAACCGCGCCCAGGATCCCTAAACTTGCGGTCGCTCCCACATCGGACGTGAACCCGACGACAACGGCCAGCATCCCAGTCTTCAAAGTTGAAATATCCGCTTTGGGGAGGGCGCGAGTATTCAATCCTTCCCCTTTCAAGATCGCGAGATCTATCCCCGGATCGCGCCCCAGCACCGCCCCTGTACCTTCGCTGCCATTTGCCGCAATCACCGGAACACGGTCCTCGCGCCGTATGCTGTGGCTCGCCGCGGCTATCAGATTATTAGCGAGGACAACTCCGCTTGTTACCCGGTAAGCGGCCGACTTGATCGCCACTACGCCACTTGCTGCCTCACTTACTAACTCCGTCAGTGCTTGCGAAAAGCTGCTGAGGTTATTCGGCTGTGTGCTCATACACCCACTATGCGCGCGCCGGCCAGCGCCGCACATCAGCCATTCGGGCAGGTTCAGCCCGTCACGGCTTCGAGTTGTACCGGGGCGTTGTGAATCAGATCCGTCATCCGCTTGTGCCAGGCGATATCACGCCACATGCCTGCAAACTGCGGCCCGCAAAAGTTGCTGGAAGCCATCGAAACCCAGCGCCCGGTCGCGGCTGCGGCAGCAACCCCCACTTCACAAAGATCTTTCAGCCAATCCCATTCGAGCAACGGCCAATCTTTGTAGTCCACCAGGCTCCAGCATTCGGTGGTAATGAGCGGCCGGCGGGAGAGTCGCGACCAGCGGGCCGCCAATTCAATGCGATCCCGCAGCTTGCCCTTCCAGTAATCCGGCTTCGACATATAGAGCGGCTTCGCGCGGTCAACCAGATGCTCGTAACCCTTCAGGCTGAAGCGCTCGTAATTGTAATCGACATTGTTCTTGGCGTAAAAGTCCGAAGCACTTGCCATCCAGATGTGCAGCTCCAGGAAATCAAGCATCGAGACATCCTGCCTTCTCCAGGTATCCCATTCGCTAGTAATCGAGAAAGTGTAATCGATGTTAGGGTAGGCGTGTCGAACCACCGCGACGGCATCTCGCATCCAGCGCGCGCCCCGCGGGGAAGCCCGGAGCATGCCCTTCGGAACGAACGGCGCCCAGATATCGAGCGCGAACTCATTACAGAGATCGACATACAAAAGGTACTTCAAGAGGCCATCGGCGGCGATGCTGTCGAGCGTGGCTTTCCAGATCCGGCCATGTTCTTCGGCGCTATGGATCTTAAGGCGCGTGTTAGCGGTGTCTTGGCGAAACCAGGTAGAAAGCCCTACACGCAGTCCGCGATCGCCGCATTTCCTGATGAACTGATTGAGCTCCGGCTGCACCTGCACCCGATTCTTCGCCGGACTGCCCCAATCCTGCACGCTCCAGACTGGAATCAGTTCCCAAACCCGCTCCGGAGCGGCGGCCACCAGGTGTGGATAGGCATCGATACGAATCGCATCGTAACCGCGCGCGATCAGCTCGTCCAGGATGAGATCCCAATTCTCGTATCCTGCTCCCGGCCAGCGTCTTTCGAGCCACGAGAAGTCCCACATGGTAATGGCGAGAGGGCGGCGAATTTCGCGCAGCCGTATTGGCTGATTAGCGGCTGAGGATTCACTGCGGGCGGACTGCTTACGCGATAGCGCCAGGCTTGCGGCCGAACCGGTGAGGAAGGTCCGTCGATTCATCTAAAGAGATATTGACAGACACATCCCGAGTCCCTTCCGTAAACACATTCACGGATACTGGAGGGAATGGGAGCCATCAATCCATCCGCGGCCCCTCCTTCGGCGGAGGCGAACATCAACACCATCGTCCGGCTGGAAGAGGATGCGCTCAAGAGGCGGACCGTCGCCGACCACATCTCCGACGTGATCGCCAATTTCGTAGGCAGCATTCCCTTCGTAGCCATTCATGTTCTATGGTTCGGCGTTTGGGTGGGCTTAAATGCCGGCCTCTGGAAATTCGACCCCTATCCGTTTCAACTGCTCTGCATGCTGGTCTCGCTGGAAGGCGTCCTGCTTTCTACTTTCGTCCTAATCAAGCAGAACCGCATGAGCCAGCGGGCGGACCAACGGAGCCACCTGGATCTGCAAATCAATCTCCTGGCCGAAAAAGAAGTGACCAAAGTCTTACAGCTGCAGCGCTTGATCTGTCAGCGGCTGGGGATCCGCGAAGCCGAGATCGATCAAGAAGTTCTCGAGCTGAGTAATGTGACTGCAGTAGACAACCTGGCGCATGAGCTGCAAGAGAAAATGCCCATGGATAGTTGAGCGGAGAGCGTACGGCTTGCGAGTTCCGGGCTCAATGCACTTCAAGGGACATATTCACCACCTCGAACATGAACCGTTCCGGGGGCAAAGATGAGATCGGATTCGGCGTCATGTTAAACCAGGTGCGATAAGCCGTCTGCGCTACGGAATTGTTCAGGTAAAAGAGGAACTGATCCGAACAGCAGCGAATAGGAGGCATTTGGCGAAAGGCGAGACGCAACCCTACCGCCTTCTCAAGCATTACTCCGCTGGTCTTGACCGCCTTGTCTTCGAGCAGAGTCACAAAGCTGCTGCGCCCGGCGTGAGGCCACAAATCACTCCGCAGCAAGTTGCGGAGTTCTAGACGCGCACCGAAGGTGATTTCGCATTGGCGGATCCATTCGATGACCGCATCCCCCCAGTGCCAGTGGCTCAACAGTCCCAGGTATTGGTCGACCAAGTTGAGAGCCAGATCCAGCTTTCGACGCTCCAACTCCTCATCCGAAGCCAGTGAGTCACCCATGACCGGCTGAACCATATCCTCCTGGTTGATGATATCGGCCGCAATGCCCATCATCTTGTCGATGCGCTTAACAGCCGGCACGGTCTTCACCAGCAAAGGCGGCAACTCGTGCGTCTTACCGCCCGGTACTTCTACGAATTTCCGATCACCAACGATGTCCATAAGCAGCCTCGCTGTTTCTTATCGACAACTAGGTCGAATCAATCTCCCATCTATCCTAAAGACGCTTGGCCCCCGCGGTAAGTTGCCGGGGCTCCGGTTAATCCAGTTTAACGACAAATTCCTCAGATATGTTTGCGACACCCGCACTTTGGCAGCAGGTGGGTTTGAGTGCCAATCGGGCGAGTACCGGTTACGCCCCGAACTTTTTCAGCGGCGGGTATAGTCCGCCTCCTGGCCCTACCGTAGAATCGTCATTTGAGAGTCCGAATGAAGCCTTTTCGCCGGGGGGCGTCTTGGATCGCGCTTGGCTGTTGCGCGCTCCTTGCGGGAACTACTCCGGACCCCGAACTGATAAAAGCCCGCGATCAACAAAATCTCCAGGTGCTCGACGGCATTATCGAACGCTACAAAGAGGCTGCGGGACCCGGAACATCCGCCGAGGCTCAGTACAACCTGGCGCTTGCGTATTCCTATGCGGCGGAAGTCGCGATGGAGCTACACGATAAGAAGAAGTCGGAATCGTACGCGGTGACGGGTCTGGATGCGGCCAAGAAGGCGGTCGCCGGTAATGAGCGAGATGCCGAGTATCACCGTCTGCTGGGAGCAATGTGCGGACAGGTAATTCCTGCGAGCCCGCTGATGGGAGCTTTAAGTTATGGGAGCTGCGCGCGCGACGAAATCAACAAAGCCATCAGCCTCAACAGCAATTTGGCGCTGGCCTACGTGAGCCGTGGTATAGGCAACTTCTACCTGCCGGCTCAAATGGGCGGTGGGGTGGATCTCGCATTGAAAGACATCAACAAAGCAATCGCACTCGATCCCAAGCTCGTCGACGCCTATCTGTGGAAAGGCGTGATCCTGCGCAAAGCGAACCACGACCGCGAAGCCCGCGAGGCTTTTACGGAGGCGCTGAAGCTCGATCCGAACCGGCTTTGGGCGAAACAGCAGCTGGACAAAACACCCGCGCAGTGATGTGGCGCACAGCGGCTGCTGCTTTAGCGCTTGTCGCAATCGCTTGGTTCGAATTTGAGATCTGGCCGGGTCACAGTTACCTGGCTTCCACGAGCCAGCTGTATGTGCCGGTTCTCGAGCATCTCGTCACCCCCGCTTATCTGTCGCGCGATATGGTTGCGACTCACCCCAACCTGGCCTTTACCATCTATGACGAGCTGACTCTGTTTCTGCGCGCAGCTGGAGGGGTGGATTTCGAGCGCGCTCTCACCATACAACAATTTTTCTGCCGTTTGGCCGGCCTGTTTGGCATTTATTTTCTGGCGCGTGCGGCCGCGATCAGTCGTTTCTTAGCATTAGGCGTCGCCGGTTTCGTCGGCTTAGGTACGTTTCTGCCTGGCCCGCATATCTGGTTGTTCGATCCGGAGCCGGTACCCCGCGGGCTTGCCATTGGTTATTTATTTCTGGCAATAGGCTGCCTTGTGCGAGAGAAAACACTCATTGCCGGTTTGTTTGGCGGATTGGGATTGCTGTACGATCCGGCGATTGCGGCGCCGTTCTGGATCACCGTTGTGTTACTTTTTCTGTTCGAAAAGCGATCGCGCAAACTGCTTCGTCCAATGTGGCCGGTGCTTCTCGTGTTTATTTTGCTGCTGGCAAATCTCGCACAGTTGCAACCGGGTACGCCCGACTCTCAACGTCTCTTTACCCGGTTTTCACGGCAGATTGCCTCAATCGAACAGTTCCGCACCCCTGAACTCTGGATTTCGCTCTGGCCGGCCAAATACGTTTATTTCTACTTAGCTATTTTCGTGATCGGCATATGGGCAACCACTCGCATTGCCCCGGCATTAAACAGGCAAGCAAAATGGTTGTTTACCCTGTTGCCTCTCATGGGAGTTTTGAGCCTGCCGTGTTCGAAGTTGCTTGTAGAGCATTATCGCTGGCCGGCAGCTCTGCGTGCGCAGCCGATGCAAACTCTTATCTATACCTTGGCTTTAGCCTGGCTGGCGTGCGCTATCGCAGCTGTAAAAGCTCTCAGGCAAGCCGGATTGCGCGAGGGATGCGTCTGGGCCGCCGTGTGCTTACTCATACTCGCGCCAAGCCTCCGTCGATCGCCTCTGCAAAAACCAAATCCCGCCGTGGCAGAACTCGCGGCCTGGGCGGAAGACCGGACCTGGGGCAGTTCCATGTTCCTGTTTCCCGACGCCGCCCGCGAACTATATCCCGGAGTGTTTCGCGCTAAGTCACGCCGGGCGCTTTGGGTGGATTGGGAAACCGGAAAGCAGATGAATTATTTTGTCTCGCTCGCGCCCGAGTGGTCAGCCCGATGGAAAGCAACTATGGAAGGGCCCTTGTCCGGAGATCATCTCCAGGCAATGCTTTCCTTGCCGATTGACTATTTCGTCTTCAGGCGGAATCATCTGGTTGAAACCGAGACCGAGGGGCAAATACGGCCGGTAAAACCAGTCTTCCTCGATGCCGAATTCGCTGTCTACGAAGCGAGCACGCTGCGCCTCGTGCCCGGAACACTCGCGATCGTGAGCTCTGGCTCTTAGCATCAGCTTCCCAGGTTGATGCCGAGCTTCTTCAATTCTTCCGCGTAATAGCGCTTGTGCAGGATATCGTATTCTTCGCCGCCTTCCGCGATCTCGCGTTTTTGCGTGCGGATTTTGGCGCGCGCTGCTTTATCGACCCGGTCCTCGAGCTGTAGCACATCGGTGATCTCCTTCACCAGCGCGAGCCGCAGGTCGTTCTGATCTTTCCGCACCCTGAAGTCGCGGGACTTCCGCAAGCTGCTGGCAATCTTGTGCGAGAGATCGTTCACCTTGTCGCGCGATAACTTCATTGGGTCGCCGGAATCACGTCCTGAGGCGCGGATGATCTTTTTCTGCGCAAGCATCTGATTCTTGATTTTGCGGAACATCTCCTGGTAAGAGATATTTTCGCGCCGCATGTAGTCGCTGTAATCGTCCATGATGTCGCGCACTTCATCGTTCAACCGGTCCTCCACCGAGAGATCCTGCTCGATGATCTCTTCGATGACGCCCGCCGCGACCGCCGGATTCGAAGTTTCGAAGTAGACAGGGCTGAGCCGGTCGACGAGTTGCCGCGACAGGTAGCCGATAAATTCCCGCGCCAATAGCATCCGAGCGCTAGTTTAACAATTACAGCGCTCAAACTCGTCACCGGAGGTGGACCGAGGCGGCTGGCTCAATCCAGGTAAGATTGAATTACTTCAACCAACTCCCACTGATCCAAGAAAGGCTTGTTATGGCTCATAGGACGCTCCAGCGCATCCTTCTCATTTGTCTGACAGCATTCGTCGCTTTGGTCTCTGCATCTGGGCAAGATTACAAATCGCTCGTGGGCAAATGGAACATGACATCGGAAACTCACGAGGATCCAGTAAAGTGGACGCTCGTCCTTAAAGAGAATGGCGGCAAATTGACTGCGCTTCTCTCAACGGATGAGGGAGAAGAGCCTGCCAAAGGCTTCACCTATGCAGACGGTGTCCTGAAGTTCAAGGCGCCGTACCAGGGCGAATATTACGATATCGAGCTAAGAGCGACCGGAGGAAGGCTTGAAGGCAGCTGGAGCGGTAATGGCGATTCGGGTAAGACAACCGGCACTAAGATCTGACCCGACATCAAGCGGCGTAAATGTTTCTGTTCAAGTAAGCGTTGCGGAACTTCCCTTGCGGATCATAGTGCACCAGTAGGTCCCGAAACTCACTCAGCTTTCCGTAAAGCGATTGCAGCCGGGAGGGCGCCATGGTGAACAGTTTTGCCCAGTGTGGCCGGGCATCGAAGCGAGCGAGTTTTTCTTCTATCGCCGGCAGCAGGTTCTTCACTGCGCTCCATTCCGGTTTCCAGGTAAAGTGTATTGTCATAGCGTCTCGCCTATAACAAGGGCTCATCCACAGCTCATCAGCAGCAATGGTGCGTAGTTCCGAAATGAAAAGATGCGGTGTGACCTGATCCCTCAATTTTTCGATTTCCAGGATGGCCTCATATCCTTTATCGCGCGGAACAAAGTACTCCGATTGCAATTCATTGCCGCTGCTCGGAGTGAAGTTCATGCGGAAATGAGGTAGCCGTTCATACCACGGACCGGGAACGCCCATCTGCTCCGTGCAGTTCTCCGCCGAATGGCCGGCAAGCGGGTGAAGGTTCCTGGTAGCAGCTTTGGCCCCGAAGAAGTCGGGCTTGATGGCGAAAGAGCGCCCCGGCTCAACCCGGCTCTTGATCCACACCTGAGTCACACGGTGATGTTGCCAGTCGGTGAACAGACTGACGCTGTAGCCACTCGAGAAGATCTCATCCAGGTGTTTCTCCAATTTGTCGAAGGACAGGTTTTCGTAAACAACTTGCCTCATCGTGAAGGTTGGATGAACGTCAAGAGTGATTTTGGTTATGACACCAAATCCGCCAAGCCCAACCACGGCTCCTTCAAACCGCGCGCTCTCTCGTTTTCTCGACAGCTTTGCGACCTCGCCAGTGCCCGAGACAAACTCCATGGCGGAAACAGCGGTCGACAGATTACCGTTCTTGCTGCCGGAGCCGTGAGTCGCGGTGGCGCATGCGCCCACCACGGTGACATGCGGCAAGGAAGCGAGATTGTGTAGCGCGTATCCTCTGCTATCCAGATACGGAGCTAGTTCACCATACCTCACGCCGGCTCCTACCGTAACTGTGCGTGAGTTTGCGTTTAGCTGCATTTCCTTGAGATGTTGTAGCGAAATTTGATCACCCGTGCTGTCCGCGATTGCATTGAAGGAATGTCGAGCACCCAGAGCTTTCGCTTTATTGCAGCTCTTGACAGTTCGCTGGACTTCCTCAAGCGAGCTGGGAACGTCTAGCTTCTGGGCGCTGTATTGGTAATTCCCGGACCAATTTGTACGCGCTTCCGCTTTTTGCTCACCAGCGACCAATCGCGACAACATGCCGCCCGCGACCAAAGCACCCGAGGCTTTCAAGAATTCTCTTTTGTCCATAGCTCGCCGATTAGTATATAGGGGTCTGAGACGGGCAAACGGGATGGAGATCGGGGCACAGCAAGCCGCCGGTAGATGCCGGCGCTCAGTAACTGAAGCACTTTTTACGTAACGAGGTTCTAGCTGTCGCCGCGGTGGTTCGCCAAAAACTCGCTGTCGATCGGTTGACGCCCTCGAAAACCGTCGTCGACCCGATGCCAGAACGCAATATTCGATTCGCCGAGCTTCCAGCAAAGATATACTTCCTGGCCGCGGTAGAGAGTGGGGAAATCCACCAGGCCGCTATCGATATCCTTCAACTGGCATCCGGTTTCCTGGATTTTCTCGAAAGACGACTGAAGACCACGGGCCGCCGCATCCTTGCGAGCACGAAGTTGCGCGATTTTTTCACGGGGCGGGATCATGCCTCCCGCCATCGAAACGCGCTGTAGCAGGCGGTTCAATTCGCGGTCGGTACGCCCGTACTCTTCCTTCAGCTGAATCAGACTACGGAGCAGGCCTTCGATTTCGGGAAGTAGCCGTTCTGCCTCGATCAGGTTGAAGAACCGCGGCATGCGTGGTGGTGCGAGCGCTCTCAGGCGCGAGTATAGCAACCGTTGAAGCATCTGCAGCCGCTAATCGATTGAATATCCTTATGATTTGCGCATCGGCATTCACACATCCACCTCGGGGTCGCTCGAGCGCGCGGCGACCAAAGCGGCCGAACTGGGAGCGAACACATTCCAGATCTTTTCGGCTAGCCCGCGCATGTGGCGGACAAAACGGCCCGACGCTGAGCAGATTCGCCTTCTCAATCAACAACGGGAGAGAAGTGATTTGATGCCCTTGGTGATCCATGACAGTTACCTGATCAATTTGGCATCTCCGCCCTCTGAGATCCGCGGGAAATCCATCGACGGATTTCGGGGGGAGATGGAAAGAGCAATCCTGATCGGCGCCGAATATCTAGTCGCCCATCCCGGCAATTACAAAGGGCTGACGGTCGAACAAGGCATGTTGAATGTGGCAGAGGCGGTGGCGCTAGCCTGGCGCGCGGTCGATCCGCTGCTGAAGGCGCATACCCGGCTGACGGTTCTGCTCGAGAACACAGCGGGAGCGGGCGCGCAGCTTGGCGGCAAGTTAGAGGAATTGGCGGCGATTCGAGATCTGGTCCAGCCATATCTTGATATTCCGATAGGCTTCTGCATCGACACATGCCATTGCTACGTGAGCGGATTCGATGTGTCACAGTCGAGCGGGCTCGAGCAGTTTCTCTCTGCCGCTTCAGAGATGCTCGGGTTCGAGAACGTGCGGGTCATCCACGCGAATGATGCCAAGATGAAGCTCGGCTCGCACTGCGACCGGCACGCCAATATCGGCGAGGGATATATCGGGTTAGAAGGCTTTCGGCGCATTCTGAATCACCCGCAATTGCGCCAGAAGGCGTTCATCCTCGAAACTCCCGTCGACAAACCCGGAGACGACCTGCGCAACCTCACGGCGCTGAAGAATCTTGTTGCAGCTACGAAGTGCTTAGGCAAGAAGGCAAGGCAGACGGGAGCGCTGAGTGCGAGAACGGAGGGGTCCCCTGTCAAGAAACGGCGTGGCTGAAGAAGGCGGCTCGATGCGCAAGACGACTGCTCCCTAATGGTCGCCGCTTACTAGAATTGAAGCATGGAACTGGTTGTTAACGGGATCCGTCGGCAAGTGGACGCGGACCCTGAACGCACGCTGCTTTCTGTGCTGCGCGACGAACTGGAACTAACCGGGGCGAAGTACGGCTGTGGCGAAGGCCAGTGCGGCGCGTGCACCGTTCTTCTGGACGGAACGGCGACGCGCTCCTGCCAGATCCGGTTTGGCTCAGCGGCCCGGCATAAGATCACGACGATTGAAGGGCTGGCAAAGGGAACCCGCTTACATCCGGTTCAGCAGAGCTTCATTGAATGCGACGCCATGCAGTGCGGCTACTGCACGCCGGGGATGATTCTTTCGAGTGTCGCCTTGCTCCGTCAAAATCCGGCACCGTCCGATGGTCAAATAAGATCCGCGCTCGAGGGGAACGTATGCCGCTGCGGAACCTATAACCGGATTCTTGCGGCGGTCCACCGTGCTTCCAAAGTGAGCGCCGGTACGGGAGAGCAAGATGCTTAGTACGGCTCCAACTCAGGCTCAGCGTTCGATCGGAAGACGCGATCTTTTGAAATCGTTAGGTGGCGGCTTGCTGGTGCTGCTGGCGGAAACGGGCACGGCCGAGGCGCAGGAGGCCGGCGGGTCGCACAACCATCGAGGTTCGGGCCCTGCCCTGCCCAACACTGTGAGCGCCTGGCTGCATATCGACCGGAGCGGCAACATAACCGCCTTTACCGGGAAAGTCGAAGTCGGCCAGAACATCCGGACTTCGCTGACGCAGGCGATCGCGGATGAGCTGCGCATTGAGCCGAGTTGCATTCAGCTTGTGATGGGAGACACGGCTTTGACTCCGTACGATCTGGGTACATTTGGCAGCCGAACCACGCCCACCATGGCCCCGCAGCTTCGCAAGATGGCGGCAACGGCTCGCGAACGAATGATCGGGGCCGCAGCGGAACAATGGCGAGTAAGCCGCGATGCGATATCCATTGCGAATGGCGCCATCGTTCAAAAGAATTCAGCGCGCAAGATCGGATACGGAGCTCTTGCCAGCTCGATCGACTGGGTCGAAGTGCTGGGGCGGGATGATTGCCTGATACCCATCGGTCAGCGTGAGCAGAGCGGTAAGAGCCTGCCGAAGATCAACGCCGGCGATTTTGTTACGGGCAGACACAAGTACACTTCCGATCTGAAGCGGCCCGGCATGCTCTGGGGCCGCGTGCTCCGAGCTCCGTCTTTGGACGCAAAGCTGCAGTCACTCGACGCCTCTTCTGCATCGCAGATCCCGGGCGTAACAGTTGTTCATGACGGCGACTTTGTGGGCGTGGCTGCACCTGACGAGCTTGCCGCGGCGAAAGCGATTGAGTCCATCAAGGCGAACTGGGCTCAGAAAGAGCAGATCTCATCATCGCAGCTGTTCGAATATCTGAAAGCGAATCCAACGGAAGCGGACGAGAGCCGCGGAGTTGGCACGACGGGCGCAACTAAAGACGACTCCGCCAAGACCAGCGATAAACGGCTCCAGAGCACGTATAGGATCGCCTACATCGCGCACGTGCCGCTCGAGCCTCGTGCCGCGGTAGCAGTATGGGAAGGTTCCAAGCTTACGGTGTGGACCGGAACACAGCGGCCGTTCGGGGTACGCAGTGAGTTGTCAGAAGCTTTCAAAATTCCTGAACAGGACGTTCGCGTGATCATGCCCGATACGGGGTCGGCGTACGGCGGTAAGCATACCGGCGAATGCGCGATCGAGGCAGCAAAATTGGCGAGGAGCGCGGGGCGTCCGGTGAAACTGGTCTGGACGCGGGAAGAAGAGTTTACCTGGGCTTACTTTCGTCCGGCCGGAGTGATCGACGTCGCGAGTGCCGTTACAAAAGACGGGAAGATCTCTTCCTGGGACTTCGTGAATTACAATTCCGGGCCTTCTGGCCTGGAGAGCCCCTATTACTCGCCTAAATCGAACCTTCATTTTCAGCCCACGAAGCATCCTCTGCGGCAAGGCTCGTATCGAGGCCTGGCCGCCACGGCGAATCACTTCGCTCGGGAGTCGCACATTGACGAGCTCGCGGCATGCGCCGGCGTCGAGCCGCTCGCTTTCCGTCTGCAGAATCTCAAGGACCAACGCGTTCGCACCGTGCTCGAAGCAGCCACAGAGCGATTTAATTGGGGCAAGCTTGAGCGCGCCGGAGGACGTGGTTACGGGCTGGCTTGTGGCATGGAGAAGGGCAGCTGCTTTGCGTGCTGCGCCGAGATCTCGGTCGGGCCGGATCGGCAGATCCGAGTCGTACGCGCTGTTGAAGCCTTCGAGTGCGGCGCGGTAGTGAATCCGGAGCACTTGAAAAATCAGGTCGAGGGCGCGATCGTGATGGGCTTGGGCGGCGCGCTTTTTGAAGCCATCGATTTCTCGAACGGACGCATCCTGAACCCCCGTTTGTCTAAATATCGCGTGCCCAGATTCGGCGATGTGCCGGCCATCGATGTAGTGCTGGTGGACCGGCCTGAATCACCCTCCGCCGGAGCCGGTGAAACGCCCATCATGGGAATAGCGCCCGCCATCGCAAATGCAGTCTTTCAGGCCACCGGAGTGCGCGTGCGTGCGATGCCCATCCAGCCTGCGTTTCAAAATGCAAAGGCATAGATTACTGCCCACCGGCTCTCAGAAAATCGAAATCGCAGCCGAGATTGGCCTGCGTGACGTGCTCCAGGAATAGACGGCGGTAGCCGCGCTCGTACTGAATCGGGCGGGGTATCACGTTCGCTTGCCGTTTCGCGAGCTCGTCCTCAGTCACACACAGGGTCAGGCGGCGCGCAGGGGCATCCAGCTCGATTTCATCGCCCGTTTGAACCAACCCAAGCGGCCCGCCGACCGCGGATTCGGGTGACACATGCAGCACAACTGTTCCGAAACTTGTTCCGCTCATCCGTGCGTCGCTGATCCGGACGATATCCTCGACGCCTTGCTGCAACAGCACGCGCGGTATCGGGATGTGGCCCCACTCGGGGAAGCCAGGCGCTCCCTTCGGACCTCCGTTCTTCATAACCAGCACCGAATCTGCTGTGACCGGTAAATCCTCGCGATCGATCTGGCCGCGCATTTCGTCATAGGTCTCGAAAACATACGCTGTGCCGCTATGGTTGAGGAGCCGTGCAGAGGCGGCCGTTTGCTTCAGCACTGCGCCGTCCGGGGCGAGGTTGCCGCGCAGCACAATTGTTCCCCCCTCTGGATTCAATGGCCGATTGAGTTCCCGGATTACTTCGCGGTTGTAGCAGGCTGCGCTCTCCACGTTTTCTCGCATGGTTTTGCCCGTAACGGTATGCGCCTCGCCGTGTAACAGCGGAAGAACCTCGCGCATCACCGCCGGCACGCCACCTGCATAGAAGAAGTCTTCCATCAGATACTCGCCGGAGGGCTTCACGTTGGTGATGTAGGGCGTATTGCGGGAGATCGCATCGAAGTCGTCGAGTGTCAACCTGACGCCGAGCCGTCCGGCTATTGCCAGCAAGTGGACCACCGCGTTGGTGGAACCGCCCAGCGCCATATCGACAGTGATCGCATTCTCAAACGCTTCGCGGGTCATGATGTGCGAAGGACGCAAATCCTCTTCGACGATCTTCGTAATACGCTTCCCACTCTCTTCTGCGATAGTGATGCGCCTGGAATCTACAGCCGGTATAGCAGCGCTCCCTGTGAGGGTCATGCCGAGCGCTTCCGCCAGGCTGGTCATGGTCGAAGCCGTTCCCATAACTCCACAGTGCCCCGCGCTCCTTGCAATACCGCCCTCAATCTCATCCAGTTCCTCCTCGCTCAATTTGCCCGCGCGGAAGAGATCGAATAGCTTCCTGCCGTCCGTTCCCGCTCCCAACCTCTTCCCACGCCATTGGCCGGCAAGCATCGGCCCGCCCGGGACCATGATCGCCGGCAAATCGGCGCTCGCGCATCCCATTAATTGAGCGGGCGTCGTCTTATCGCATCCGCATAACAGCACCACGCCGTCAATCGGATTCGCGCGGATCGATTCCTCGACATCCATCGCCATCAGATTGCGGTACATCATGGTAGTCGGCTGCATGAACATTTCGCCGAGCGAGATCGTAGGAAACTCGAGCGGCAATCCGCCTGCCTGCCACACACCGCGTTTCACCGCCTCTGCCACAGCACGCAGATGCAGATTGCAGTTGTTCAGCTCGCTCCACGAGTTGCAAATGCCGATCACCGGGCGGCCGTCGAAGACTTCGCGGCCCAGTCCTTCCGCTCGCAACCACGCGCGCCGGGCAAAGCTATAGTACTCCCTGTTGCCGCTCCACCACTGCTCGCTCCGCAACTTGCGCCTGTTCATGGGACCTATTAGAACGCGCTCGGCCCTGCACTTTCGGGAATTAAGGGCGCGCATCACCCGGTTCGACTGCGGTCCGCAAGCGCAAGAACGTTTCGTTGGGCCGCCTAGTACTTTGTTTGATGTCCTCTGAAGTTTAGAATATGAAGTCGATGCTCGGCATTCGCATCTAATTCCCGCTAGCGTCCCTCGGGATCCTGTAGCGGAACTCAAAGGAAAACAAATGAAAAAAGAGCATTTCGTATTATCCGCACTAGCCGCGCTTGTTTCCTTCGCGCCGGTTACACTGGCAGACCAAGTTAACTTTTCATTCAATGGAGGAGGTATAAGCAGTTCGGGTACATTCAGTGTTTCACCGACTTCAACTCCCGGTAATGATGCAATCACTGGCATCAGCGGAACATTTACCGACACGAACGATCGCATCTCCGGTGCGATTACCGGGCTGTACCAGCCGGTATCGTATACCGCTCCGCCACCGGCGTTTACAACTGCTGGCTTTTCCTACGACGACACGTTCTACCCGGCGGGAAATTCTCCAAACAACTGTCCCGACTACCCCTTTTATGGCGGTGTATTCGACGTTTATGGGGTCGCATTTAACATAGCGGGCGGAAACGTCGGCGTCCTTTGGAGTGATGGCAACATGCCGGGTCTCGGGCTTGTCTACGCAGCTGGAGATGGGAATGCTACGACCATTCTCGACGATCCTAATCCAGGCGGTGCCGACCCTACAAAACCCGTCGGCGTGCCCGTCTCTCTGGTCACGAGTACCACACCGGAACCGGGTTCTCTATTTTTATTCGGCATCGGGTTGCTCGGCCTCGGTGTCCTCTTGGCTGGAAAGAGCAAACGGATAACGGCTTAGATTTCCAGCCGACCGGCTTCTCTCCGCTCCTGATCAGGTCACAGGGGGACCCTCCCTGTGACCCGCTACTGTATTGATCCGCCCAGATGGCGCGGCATTCGAAACGATACCTGGTACGTTTCTCCTTGACAGCTTAGGAAAGCCCCAGTATACTCCTGATTAACTTAGGAGTGTCAATGTCCGGCCAAGCCCAGCTTCTTCCGGGAACTCTCGATCTACTTATTCTGAAAGCAGTGTCTCTCGGTCCTCTGCATGGCTACGGTGTTCTTTTGCGCATCGGCCAAATCTCCGAGCAAGCGCTACTCATCGAGCAAGGAGCGCTCTATCCCGCATTGTTCCGTCTGGTGCGTCAGGGTCTGCTGAAGGCAAACTGGGGTACATCGGAGAACAATCGTCGCGCCAAGTTCTACGAACTCACGGCTACTGGGCGCAAGCGTCTGCGAGAGGAAACGGACGGTTGGAATCGCCTGGCCGCAGCCATGGGTTCTGCGCTAGCTGCTCAGCCGGAGGAAGTATGAAGATTCTGGCCTATTTGCGTGCGCTTGCCGCGAACTTTCTTCATCGATCTCAGATTGAGTACGACCTGGAGGAGGAGCTTCGCTCACATGTCCATCACCGCGCGGATGATCTGGAACGTTCCGGCTTAAATCGTGCCCAGGCAGAACGCCGCGCGCGCATCGAATTTGGTGGCCATGGGCGGTTCAAAGAGGAATGCCAGGAAGCGCTCGGCGGAAACTTTTTCGAGACTCTGATCCAGGATGGGCGCCTCAGCCTGCGCTTATTGCGCAAGTCTCCCGGCTTCACAATAGTTGCCGTTTTGACGCTGGCGCTCGCAATAGGCGCGAATGCACTTGTTTTCGGTGTGTTGAACGGTCTGATCCTACGCCCGCTGCATGTGCCGCAGGTGGAAAGTCTGTGGGGAACCGCGTACGGGGACGGTTCTGCATTCCAGTCATATCCCAACTATCGCGATCTGCGCGATCGCAACCGCAGCTTTGAGGGCCTGGCAGCTTGGAAGTTCGTCTTTGTAGGGCTGAACAAGGGCAATGATCCCTCCGCCGCCACGGGCTTCGCAATCTCTGGGAACTACTTCGACGTACTCAGGGTTGAACCCTATCTTGGCCATTTCTTTCACACTTCCGACGAGCATGGCCCGAACAGCGCCCCGTATCTCGTGCTCAGCTACGCGTACTGGCACAGCCGTTTCCAGGACGACCGAGGCGTGGTGGGCCGAGTTGTTCAGATCGATAAGCATCCTTTCACCGTCATCGGCGTAGCGCCGCCGGAGTTCCGCGGGACTCTGTTGTTTGCTTCTCCCGATTTCTTTATGCCGATCGTGAACCAGCAGCAGGTGGATGGGGAAAATCTCCTCGAAGCGCGCGGGAGCGACCGCGGAGTTTTTGAGGCGTTCGGACATCTGAAGGCGGGCGTGAATCCCGCTCAGGCTGAAGCCGACGTGAACGCTATCGGCGCATCTTTGGAAAAGGCTTATCCCAATGAAGTTAGCCATAAGAACTCTTCGCTCATACATGAAGGCCTCACCTCTTTTGCCCGTCCCGTGCGAGCATTCGTTGCGGGATTGATGCTGCTCGCTGGATTGATCCTGCTAGCCGCATGCGCCAACCTGGGTAGCCTGTTTTCCGCACGCGCCGCCGACCGCTCGCGCGAAGTAGCTCTGCGCCTTGCGCTTGGTTCCAGCCGCAACCGGATTTTACGGGCACTTCTTACGGAAGCGGTTCTGATCTCGCTAGTTGGCGGTACGCTGGGACTCCTGGGCAGCATTGCGCTGCTGCGCCGGCTGAGCGTGTGGCAGCCGTTTCCCGCAGCTCCCATTCATCTGCCTGTCACCCCGGACGCGAAAGTCTATCTGGTTGCTTTGGTGCTGGCTTTAGTGAGCGCTTTCCTCTCCGGCATTGTTCCGCTGCGGCAGGTGCTTAGGACCGATCCGTACCAGATCGTCAAAGCGGGATCGAGCGGCCGTGTCGGCCGGCGGATTACGGTTCGGGATATGCTCCTTGTCCTCCAGATTGCTATCTGTGCCGTTCTCGTCACGTCTTCGCTAGTTGCGGTGCGTGGATTGTTACGCTCGCTCGATAGCAATTTCGGCTTTGAGCCGCGCAACACGATGGTGGTCAATACAACCCTGGCCATGGCCGGTTACAGTGGCGGCCAGGTGCCCGCAATGCAAAGGCGCATGATGGACGTGATCGAAACGATTCCTGGAGTAAAGCGAGTGGGATTGGTGAACAATTACCCTCCCTTGGTCTATACCGCCGCTTTCAGGGCGAATGTCTTTAAAGAAGAAACCACCGATCGGAGGCCATCGAATGTCGCTGTCACGCCATACAGGTACGACATCTCTCCTCAGTATTTTCAGGCGGCCGGCACAAGCTTGTTGGCGGGCAGAGACTTTACCTGGCATGACGATAAGAACGCTCCGCGCGTCGCGTTAGTGAATCGCGAGTTTGCCGTCAGAATGTTTGGCTCTGTGACAAACGCGGTCGGCCGTTACTTCAAATTGCAAGATGGAGCGCGTGTCCAGGTCGTCGGTGTTGTCGAAGACGGAAAATACCTGAGCCTCACGGAAGATCAACAGCCGGCGATGTTTCTCGACTTTCTCCGATCACCGTCGAGTGCGACCGCTCTGGTCGTGCGCTACTTTGACGAACCGCGCACCAAGGGCCGGCCTACGCGCTTCACGCGAGATCCGCAAAAGCTTGCCGCGGCTGTCAGAAGTAAACTGCGAGAACTGGATCCAGGGCTCCCCGCTGACATCCAGACGTGGAACAGCATGTTGCAGGTCGTTCTGTTCCCTTCGCATGTGGCGACCATGGCGCTGGGCGTGCTGGGCATCATGGGCGCGATGCTCTCGATCACTGGCATCTTCGGCATGGCTGCGTACTCGGTCAGCAAGCGGCTGAAGGAGTTGGGAATTCGTATGGCCCTCGGCGCGCAGCGGAAGGAAGTGTTGCAAGCGGCTTTGGGGCGGGCATTGAAGCTGCTCGCTCTTGGTTCGACAGCAGGATTGATCCTGGGTATTCTCGCGAGCCGCGTGCTGGCTTCCATCGTGTATCAGGCGACTCCTCGCGATCCGCTCGTATTGGCGGGTGTTGTTGTGGCAATGGCGTTACTCGGCTTGCTGGCTACCTGGATTCCCGCGCAACGCGCCCTATCGCTTGATCCTTCCAGACTACTGCGCGAGGAGTAAACCGCTTTCAAAACCGCCGTCTGGCGGTGTCGACGCGAAATCTGCGGTCGCTCTTAAGGGTGCATCATGGCGCGAGCGCGTTAATGAGGCTAGCGCCTTTCGGACTGCCCCAACCGGTCACCAAATCGTAGCGCTTCTCTGTCGGATAGGTACCGTTGCTGCCGCTCACAATGTCGTGGAAATCGGCGGAGTAGTTGGACCCGAGGCCAATACCGTAGAGAGCCGGGTTGATAAAGCCGAGAGTCGATCCGTTGTTCGCAACAGACTGTTCATTGGCCAGCGCCAGATAGCCGGCCCAGCGGGGCGCGGCAAAGCTCGTTCCTCCCCAACCGCCGCCGCAAGTGCCGTCGTAACAGATGTAGTTGTCGGTGTTCGCTTCCGCCGCGACATCCGGAGCATTGCGATACGTCTTGGATCCTTTGTTGGCGCTAGTAATGACACCGGCTGTCTTTTGATAAGTGGGAATGGCGATCCCGTTGGGTGAGATCCCGCCGCCGCTATCGGACCAGGCAGTCTCGGATTTCCAAGGGCCGGCCGCGCCGCTAGTAGTCAGGTCTGTGCCGCCCACGGATGTGACGTAAGCATCGTCCGCCGGGTACACATATTTGGATCTGCTCTTATAGGCGCCGCTGTCGCCCGATGCCACAAACAGGTTCTGGCCCTGCGCGGCGAACTCCTTGAAGATGGGATCATCACTGGTGGGGTCGGCCGGACTCCAGCCCCATGAGCAACTCAACGACTTCGCAATGTTGTCTGTAGCCATTCGATTGAAAATGGAGACATCGCTGGTGTCCGAGACATAGACGCGCACCTGGTTCATGCCGGGGGCCATAGAGATCGCCACTTCGATATCCAAAACCTGTTCGGTGTCGTCGCAGCTCCCGCTGCAGTTCAGGCTAGATCCATCGGTCGAGACTCCCACGACAGCCACCGTGCGCGTTTGTCCAACCTTCGCAAAGTATGAGTTGACGTCGGCGACATTGTAGCCGGCAAATTCAAGCAGCCCGACTGACTGGCCCGCACCGGTAAGAGAGCCTGCGCCGTAATAAGCCGCCCTCATGTCGCTGCCGAGAAAGTATCCATTCGGCCCGGAGCCCGTGGTATTGCCTCTGAATTCCGCGTCCTGGCGCAAACTCACGGGGTGAGGAATCGAGAAGTTGTCGAGTCCCGAGATGTGCCACAACGGCACGCTCAACTGCGGCGATGGCTCCTGATCGGGCGAATAGAAGGTGCGCGCCTCAGTTGGATGCCGGTACACGCCCATGTTTACGCGGAAAGCTCTCTCGATGTTCGCCACGGACCCGGTTACATTCAAGACCATGCGATTGGGGAAGGTGCCCGTGACAGTCAGGCCGTTCCGTCGTGCGAAACGAATTACTTCCGCGTAATCCTCTTGGCTGGGACCAAACCGCTCCGTGAAGTCTTGAACACTGAGGAATTGATGGAAGAAGGGGCTTTGAGGATCGTACAGGTCTTTGAGCAACTGCTGGAGCTCTGGCTCGTTACGCAGTGGAAGAGCGATATTCAGGCGCAAGAACTGCGTCGCCGGCAGGCGGCTCAGGAAGGGCGCCTGCCCCCCTGTGATTTGTTGACGCACATGGCGGGTGAGCGTGGACTGCCCGTGCGCCTGTGTTTCGATGCCCGAAATAAGCGCGACCGAACACAGCACAGAGAACGCTCGCCCGAGCGCCTTTGCACGCATCTTTTCTGATTTTTTCAAGCTCCGTAACCTCCTCGGAATTCAGAATTGGTGATGATACTCGATTTGCACTGCATCGTCAATCCGAACCTCGGGGTGTGGTCGGCGCAACGAACCTGAGACCCATGCCGCTATATCGGTTGAAAACCCTTTCGACGCGCCCTGATTCGCCTGGGAATTGCGAGAAAGCTCTGTCAGTAAGTCCCACTGCGCACAAGGAGCTGGTATTCCCGAGAAAGCCTTCGATCCAAAAGAAATCGAGGCGAAATGGCACCAGAAATGGGCAAACGACCGCCGCTACCAGTCACCCAACCGATCATTTTCAGTTTTCAAAAATAATCGTCGTCAACCGTGCTAAACGTGATCCGGTTCCGGATTACTGCGCCTTCATCATGACCGCGGAGTTCATTCCGGAATCACTCTCAATCGGCTTCGTCCTAAGATCCGGCACCACCGCACGACCGGCGCACGATAAGGCGACAATCGAGAAATATGTCTCGAGCAGGCATGTTTGGGTGTTCGATACGCTGAATCATTGTCCACACGGCGGCCGCACCTATATCGTGGCAAGGTTGCCGAAGCGTGGTTAACGGCACATGCAGAAGGCTCGAATATTTCGTATCGTCTATCCCGACAATCTTGATTTTTGAAGGAATCTCGACCCCGAGCTCATTCAGGCGGATCATGAGATGACCAGCGGTCCGGTCGTTAGCACAAACGAAGCCGTCTGGATTGTGTTGACCGATCACCCTCGCTATCGAATCCTGGGACTCCGGATCTCCAATTTCGACAATGTCCGGCAACCCGGCTCTGTGCATAGCGTCTCTATAACCAATCATCCGGCCTTCAACGGTCGGCGCTGAATTCGGCCAGCCTAGAAATACTATGCGGCTGCATCCCCGCTTCAGCAAATGTTCGGTTACAAGATATCCAGCCCGGCGACTGTCGATGCCCACCAGGTCGCACTGACTTCTTGCCGGATAGCCATAAATGTCACGATCGAGAAGCACTAGTGGAATCCCCGCCCGCTGGAATTCCTCGAGAATGCGTGTATTGACCTCACGCCTGCCGGGCGTGAATTCAAGAGGCGCGAAGAACACGCCGGACACATCCTTGGAAATGTAGTATTGGCAAAGTTGTAAGGCTTGCTGTTCCTGGGACTCTACGTCGCGCGTGGCCGCGCCCCAAATGAGCTCATCGTGAGTTGCCCGACTAGCTCTGGCCATACCTTGGCAAATCGGCTCGAAGATTTCGGTTTCGCCCAGTTGCGGGATTAGAAGGCCAAACGTGCGTCCCCGGTTTCGGGGGATCTCGCGCACGTAGCTGCCCGAGCCCGCCCTGCGTTCGATAATGCCGAGAATTTCCAGTTCCTTCAAAGCGCGGGCTACAGTAAGGCGCGAAGCTCCGCAAGTACGGCTGAGTTGGGTTTCGCTTGGGATCCGTTGGCCTTCTCTATATTTGCCGCTCGCGATCGCGTCGTGAAGCTGCTGCGAGATCTTCCTATACTTGTTTGGCCTGTTGTGAGTCTCCTCGCTGTCGGTATCCTTCATTGAACTCTGCTTGTATTGAGTGGTCGCGTGCAATTCCAGGATAGTCGACTATGCAGGTTACAGTACGGCTGGGGATATAAAGCAACCCAAAAGCGAACCTTTACATTCGATCTGGCCACAATGCCGCTAAGTACCTAAAAATTCCTGATTATGCAGCTTTTCTCGAACGCGTGGCCGGTGTCCATAGAAACCAACAGGAATGAATGTCAATTTAGCAGATTTGTACAGTAACCGCCTTACCATGGCCAGGCATTAAGATATACATTTGCGACTAATCTGACGTAAAGGTGGTACAAGAACAACATAAAGACGCTTTCTATGCAATCCGATGAGATCTTTGACGTGGGGCTGTTTCTTACAACGCCCGGCCCCGGGAGAAGCACGCTCGTACACCAGCGAAACCAGGTCGTCTATTCGCAAGGCGATCCGGCAGATGCCATCTTCTACATTCAAAACGGCAACATCAAACTGACAGTCCTTTCCCATGAAGGGAAGGAAGCGGTAGTGGCAATCTTGGGGGCCGAAAACTTGTTTGGCGAGGCTTGCCTCGGGGGTGAGTCGGTTCGGCATGCGACGGCTATCGCAGTCACCAACGCCCTGATCACGAGAATTGCAAAAGATCAAATGTCGAGGGCGCTAAGGAAGCATCCTATGTTCTCTGAATTTTTTCTGTCGTACGTTCTTTCCCGCAACGTGCATCTCGAAGCAGATCTGGTAGACCAACTGTGCAACTCATGCGAAAAGCGGTTGGCGCGCGTACTCTTGCTGCTGACGGATATTGGCCGAAACGGGAGCGCGGAAACTGTCACAGCGAGGATCAATCAAGAAACATTAGCTGCAATGGTCGGCACTACTCGGCCCAGAATCAGCTATCTTCTTAACAAGTTCAAGAAATTGGGGTTCATCGAATACGGAGAAGGGCTGCAGGTTAACAACTCCCTCGTGAAGGTGGTGCTGCATGAGGAGCCTTTTTGCGAAGCGCTTGGTAACGCAGCGACAGCCCGGGGATTAAGAAAGAATGCGGGAGTTGTCCAATTTTGAACAGAATTCCCTTTCAAGTGCTCCTAGCATTATCAGCATGAGCGGCGGCTCAGCCGCCGAGTGAGTGAATAGCCGCCGACCAACAAAGCTGTTGCGGAGAAAAAGATGACCAAGTTGTTTGCCAGATTCAACACCGGTTTCTCTATTCAGTCGAGCCACCATATTGCCGTGTTACTGCTGGTTTTCGCTATGGGCGGCATGATTGTCAGCCCGCTTCTTCGTGCTCAAACAAGCTACGGATCCATGGTGGGCCGCGTTCTCGATCCGTCCGGCGCGAGCGTTCCCGGCGCCCAGGTCACCCTGACAAATAATGGCACGAACGCTACCCAGACGACGATCGCGAACGACAGGGGGGATTTCACTTTTGTCAACTTGAATCCTGGCGCCTACACGGTTAGCGTCACGCATCCGAGATTCCAATCGACTCAGAGCCAAGTGGATGTGAGAGTCGGCGGAACGACACGAGCGGACATGAGATTGGCTGTCGGCGAGGCCTCCACAGTCGTGAATGTCACCTCAGCAGCACCCGACCTGCAGACGGATAGCTCGTCACTGACGGGAGTGGTGGAAGGGCGCCAAGTTGTTGAAGCTCCGCTCAATGGGCGCAACGTAAACAACCTGCTTGATTTCGTTCCGGGTGTAGTTCCCGGCGGGGGAACGCAGGGAAGCACAATGAGCAACGGCGGCAGCGGGAATTTCCAGGTCGGGGGCCAAACCCAGGCGATCGCGTACGGGAACTACCAAATCGGTGGCGGGTTTAGCGGGCAAAGCATTTTCTTTATTGATGGAGTTCAGTCGAATGTGCCCGAAAACAATGTCAACTCTCTTGTCCCTACTCAAGACGCCGTCCAGGAGTTTCGGGTCTCGACCAATAACGTGAGCGCAGAGTTTGGCGGCTTTGCGGGCGGGGTCGTCCAAATCAGCACCAAGAGCGGTTCCAATCAGTTCCATGGCTCGGCATATGAATATTTCCGGAATACGGCTCTGGATGCAAATGACTGGTTCAGCAACCGTGACGCACTGGGCAAATCACCCCTTCACCAGAATCAGTTTGGGGTGAACGTCGGCGGGCCCATTCTGAAGAATAAGCTCTTCTTCTTTTTTTCCTGGGAACGGGAGAAACTAACTTCAGGCGCGGTAGCATCCTTCACGTTGCCGACCCCTGCTGAAGCAGCTGGGGATTTTTCCGCGCTTTCCTCGCCAATCTATGATCGCTACGCCCCGGGCAGCCCGCAGTTCTCGTGTAACGGGGTTCTTAATGTTATCTGTCCGAGCAGAATTGATCCTGCGGCGGCAAAGATCATCGCGCTCGAGTCACCCGCGCCAAACCGCCCCGGTCTGGTTAACAATTTCGTTGCCGAGGCACCCATAGAGGGCTTGCAGGACCAATACAACGGACGGGTCGACTACAACTTATCGGACGCCAATAGGCTTTTTGCCCGCTATACCTTTTGGAACCCGCATAACGGAAACAGCGATCCTCTAGGAACGAAGACCGGAGCTGGACCGACCGGCAACACCACTGATGAGGGGGTCCTCGGCTTTAATCACAATTTCAACCAAAGTACTATCGGCGATCTGCGTCTTGCTTATCTTCAGAACTACAATTTCCAAGTCCCGTTGTCGAACAACTTCGACATGTCCACGATCGGACCGGCTTACGGGGCTCTGCAACGCCAGGTCGTGAATGGCCAGGGGTTACTTCCTGGACTTGGGATTCAAGGATACTCGATCGGGGCCGAACTATCTCAGCTCTACTGGCTTAACACCATTTATTCAATAAATGGCAGTGTCACCAAGATTCTAGGACGCCATACGATTAAGGTTGGGGGCGAAGGCCGCCAGGTGAGGTGGACGAACTACGGCAATAACCAGGGAATCGGGCTCTCCTCTCTCCCCAGCTTCACCGCCAGCCCATTAAACCCCAATTCGGGAAACGCTCTTGCCTCTTTTCTGCTGGGCATTCCTTCGAGCGTCGGCATCAATGAAGTCGCTGAGTGGAGCGCCTTCATGCATCCGTTTGGGTTTTATGTAACGGATACGTTCCAATTTACGAACAAGTTGACGCTGAACTTTGGCTTGCGCTGGGATCAGCCTAGCGCCTACTCCGAGATCGGCAACTTGAACACAGTTCTTCAGCCCAATGCGCCCAGCCCGCTCGGCAGCATCTTCAATCCGGTAACCGGTCAGATCCAAACGCTGAGAGGAAACCTGGCATTGGTAGACAGCCCGCAGTACCCGCCGCGCAGAGAAGAAGCGCTTCACTGGCATTTGTTCTCTCCCCGTATTGGCTTTGCTTACCGTCCCACCGAAAACACGGTTGTGCGGTCGGGTTACGGGATCAACTATCTTCCAGCCGAAATCACGGCGGACTCGCCGGGTGGAAGTCCGATCAACTCGGCTGGCACTAATCTTTCTAATATCCCTGGCCAAACGCTGGTTACAACGGTAAGCAATCCATTTCCGAACGGGATACTGCTGCCTTCCGGTCGTAATCCCGCCGGACTGATTGCGCTGCTAGGGCAGAGTATCGGGTCACGCATCCCGAATCAATCTTACAGCTATGTGCAGCAGTGGAATTTCGGGATCGAACGCGCGTTTGGCAGTAAAACCACATTCACGGTAGCCTATGCCGGCGCGAAGGGAACGCATCTGACTCTGTCGAGCGGATTCACAGGGACCGGCATTAACCTCAACCAACTCCCGGACCAATACCTCTCACTGGGGAGCGCTTTACTCGATCAGGTGTCGAACCCCTTTTACGGCATCCTCGCCCCGGGTACGCTGGGAGGTCCCACTGTTGCGAGAGGAGACCTTCTGAAACCCTATCCACAGTATCAGGGTGTCACTCAAAGCGTGCCGCGCTATGGCGATTCCACCTATCACGCACTGCAGTCCACATTGATCCGACGTTTCAACAACGGTGGAGTATTGCAGGTTGCTTACACCTGGTCCAAACTCCTAAGCAACACCGATAACACCAGCAGTTTCCAGGATGGACAAGGCGGGCTGGGCGTTGTGCAGGACTACTACAACTTGAGTGCCGACAAGTCGCAAAGCCTGCAGAATTATCCCCAGAACCTGGTAATCAATTACGGAGTCGATTTGCCGGTTGGAAAGGGGCGCAGATGGCTCGGCAACGCGAACGCGTTCACGGATGCCATATTGGGCGGTTGGCGCGTGAATGGAATTACCACCTTCCGCAGTGGTACGCCGATCGCACTCCAGGCGGCTTCAAATGCGCTCAATCAGTTTTTTGGCACTGGGCCTATCCGGCCCGATGTTATTGCGGGTTGCCAGACGAAGATAAACGGCTCCGCGCAAAGCCGGGCGAATGAATGGTTCAATACTTCGTGCTTCACACAGCCTGGTGAGTTCTCCTTCGGCAATGAAAGCCGTGTCGACCCTGTCTTACGGTCGGCGGGAACCGCGAACTATGATTTCTCCCTGACCAAACTGTTCAACATCACGGAAAGGTCGAACATTCAGTTCAACGCGCAATTTTTCAACCTATTCAATCGGGCGCAGTTTGCTCCCCCGGATAGCAGTCTGGCCGATCCAAGCTTCGGCCAAGTGACGCGTCAGGCAAACAACCCTCGCCTGGTTCAACTTGCTTTAAGGTTCTCGTTCTGAGATGACTGTTCGGAGAGGATACGAAGAAGACTTGAATTAGAAACTGACTAGCTCTCCGACGGTTTAGCCGAGGAATGGATGAAGGTCTAGAACCGCCGTGCTCATGCGCAACGCAGAGCCGGGATATCAGATGGATCCGGCGCGGCTTGGACTCATGCTACGTAAGCATCCACTGAGAATTCAGAGCCGAAAAGAAAGCACGAAATCAAAGAGCCCTATGAGACAGATATCCGCCTCGGTTACACGTCGTGCATTCCTGTGGTCCACGTCAGGTATCACTGCATCAGCATTGCTATCGCGCCGGATCACGGCTGAGGCGATGCCATCGCAAGATACGGGTCTTGAACGCAAACTCTCTGAAGACCCAAGGCGTCCGCAGTTTCACCTTTTGCCTGCTAAGAACTGGATGAACGATCCGAACGGGCCCATCTACTTTGCAGGAAAGTACCACATGTTCTTCCAGTACAATCCGTATGCTGCCGTTTGGGGCAATATGAGCTGGGGTCATGCGGTTTCGAGTGACATGCTTCACTGGACGCACTGCCCTGTTGCATTCACGATGACGCCGGGCGGCGCTGATTCGGCTGGCTGCTATTCGGGCTCGGCTATCGCTGTGGAGGAAGGACAGGGCAAGCGTGTCTACGTGGTGTACACAGGCGTGGTGAAGAGCCAAAAGATGGCGACGATTCCGGGAGAAGGGCTGCGCGAGTCGCAATGCCTGGCATGGTCGGACGACGCAATGCTCGAGCATTGGACAAAAGAACCTCAGCCAATCCTGCCGCTGCCGCCAGCCGGAATGAAGGTAACCGGATTTCGTGATCCTTCGGTGTGGAGGAAAGACGGCTGGTATTACATGACCGTAGGTTCGGGAGTCGCCAGGGTCGGCGGATGTGTCCTACTGTATCGCTCGAAGGACCTCAAAGATTGGGAGTATCTACACGAAGTGGCAAGCGGGGAATGGAACGGCCAGCCTACCCCGAACCCGTGCGCTGACGGCGAGATGTGGGAGTGTCCCGAGTTGTTTCCGCTCGACGGCGGACACGTGTTGATCTATTCCACGCTCGGGAAGGTGTTCTGGCAATCGGGCGTTCTTGATGAAGCAACGATGAAGTTCAAGGCCTCAAAGACCGGGTTGCTTGATCTGGGTGCCTACTATGCGCCAAAGACACAACTCGATGCGCAGGGCCGGAGAATCCTATGGGGCTGGATTCAGGAACCGCGGACTGAGGCCGAAATGCGCGAGGCGGGATGGTCCGGAATGATGAGCCTACCCCGTGTGCTGTACCTGGACAAAGATGGAACGCTCCGGATGCAGCTCTTGCCGCAAACTGCGTCGCTACGCTCAACTCAAATCACGCCTGTCCTAAGCGCGAGCACGACCACATTTACGCTCGAGAAAGCAACAGGCGAAGTTTGGTGTTCTGGAGCGAGGAATAGCAGCTTGGAGTTCACGGCCACCGATGGCATAAGCGAGCTATTACGTATCAGCTACGTGGCTACGAAGAACGTGATGCTGGCCGATGGTAAGAAAATTCAGTTGGAGCCGGGCGACATACCCGAAGTCCACGCATTCGTTGATGGCTCAGTGATTGAGATCATCGTAAGTCAGAGGGTCGGATTCACAAAGCGCTTCTACTATGCCCATGCGCAGGCTGCGGCGCCAGATGTGCGAATACGCGTGGCTGGTGGGAATTTTAAGGCCGACGCATGGAGGATTACTCCAATCTCAAAGGACCGGCTAACAACCCCGCGATCGGATAGCAGCAGCTTGGAGACATAGACTCGTACCTGGTTCATGCCGGGCGAAATCGAATTTGACACTTCGATATTCGGAACCCGTTTGCGACCCTACCGCTATATTGGTTGCAAAGCCTTTCAACGCATTCCAGTTCCGTCTGGAATCGCAAGCGAAAGCGCTTGATCCCTCGCGGTACGAAGGAGCCTGGCATCCCCGAAAAAGCGTTCGACCCAAAAGAAATCGAGCCCAAATGGCACCAAAGGTGGGCGAGCGACCCGTCGCTTTACGTAGCAGACCAGCCCGATAAGCCCAAGTACTACGTGCTCGAAATGCTGCCTTATCCAAGCGGCAAACTGCACATGGGACACGTGCGCAACTACGCAATTGGCGACGCGCTGGCTCGCCATATGTGGATGCGCGGCTATAACGTCCTGCACCCGATGGGTTGGGACTCGTTCGGTTTGCCGGCCGAAAATGCGGCCCTCAAGGAAAATCGGAATCCCCGGGAGTGGACGCTCGGCAACATCGCGCACATGAAAGCGCAGATGCAGCGGCTCGGGTTTGCGTTTGACTGGAGCCGGGAAATTACCACCTGCGAGCCCGAATATTATCGCTGGAATCAGTGGTTCTTCTTGAAAATGTTCGAGCGCGGATTGGCCTACCGCAAAGAGGCGCTGTTGAACTGGTGCCCCGAATGCGCAACCGTCCTCGCAAATGAACAGGTGGTGAACGGCTGCTGCTGGCGGCACGAAACCACACCGGTCGAGCAGCGCGCCATGCAGCAGTGGTTTCTGAAAACAACCGCTTACGGGACTGAGTTGCTGGAGGCCATGAAGCAGCTCGAAGGAGGCTGGCCGGAACGCGTCCTCGCCATGCAGCGTAACTGGATCGGCCGTTCGGAGGGCGCTGAAGTCGATTTCGCGGTCGAGGACTCGGATGCAAAGATCCGTGTCTTCACGACCCGCATTGACACGATCTACGGATCGACATGCCTGATTATTGCGCCCGAACACCCGCTTGTCGACACGCTGGTGAGGGACGAGGGCGAGCGGCTGAAGATCAAAGAGATGATCGATGCCACTGCCCGCCAGGAAGTGGGGCACGAGGAGAAGCTCGGCCTATCTACGGGGCGCTACGCTATCCATCCATTCAGCGGGGCCAGGATCCCTATCTGGATCGGCAATTTCGTCCTCATGGGATACGGTACGGGTGCCGTGATGGCGGTGCCGGCCCATGATGAGCGAGATTTCGAATTCTGCCGCAGCTACGGTATCCCGGTGGTTCCGGTGATTCGGCCCATAGATGGCGTACTCGCGGACGGTCCCTCTATGGCTGAACCGTTTCTCGGGTACGGCATTGTGGAACACTCCGGCGAGTGGTCCGGCTTGCCGAGCGCCGACGCGCGCAGCAAGATGGCCGCTTACGCGAACCAACATGGATTCGGGGATGCTTCGATCACCTATCGTTTGAAGGACTGGGGCATCTCGCGGCAGCGTTATTGGGGCACGCCCATCCCGATCATCTATTGCGATCGGTGCGGCGCGGTGCCGGTTCCGGAGCAGGATTTGCCCGTACGCCTCCCTCCCGATGTGAAAATTACCGGACAAGGCCGTTCCCCGCTGGAATCGGTGGCTTCGTTTATGCAGGCGCCGTGTCCCAAGTGCGGCGGTCCCGGGCGCAGGGAGAGCGACACGATGGATACCTTCGTCGACTCTTCGTGGTATTTCTACCGCTACTGCGATCCGCATCATGAGAAAGCTCCGTTCGACTCCGCTACAATCGCGCGCTGGTTCCCGATAGATCAGTACATCGGTGGCGTGGAGCATGCCATTCTGCACCTGATTTATTCGCGCTTCTGGACCAAGATGATGCGCGACATCGGCGTGATCCGTAACGATGAACCGGTAAAACGGCTGTTCACGCAGGGCATGGTGATCAAGGATGGCGCCAAGATGTCGAAAAGTCTCGGGAACGTGGTTTCGCCCGACGATATGGTGGCGCAGTATGGGGCAGATGCCGCGCGCATGTACTCCCTATTCGCTGCTCCGCCGGATCGCGACCTGGACTGGCAGGAAGACGGCGTGTCCGGGGTCAGCAAATTCCTGGGACGGGTATACCGGTTTGTCACTCGCAATGCGGGCCGCGAAGATATGGGCGTAGCCGGTGAAGCGGACCGCCAGGCGCTCCGATCGCTGCATCAAACGATTCAGAAGATCACGACTGATTTCGACAGCCGCTGGCACTTCAACACCTCGATCGCCTCTCTAATGGAGCTCACAAACGAACTGCTGGAACTGGAAGACAAGCTTTCCGCTTCGGCGCTTGGGCCGATTTGCCGTAGCCTGCCATTACTGCTGGCTCCGTTTGCTCCCTATGCGGCCCAGGATCTCTGGGAAACGTTGGGCCAGACCGGCCCGGTTTTTCGCCAGCCTTGGCCCAAGTTTGACCCGGAACTGGCCCAGGAAGACCTGATCGAGATTCCCGTGCAGGTGAACGGCAAATTGCGCGGCCATGTTCGGGTACCCGTCGGGACTTCGGGCGCCGAACTCGAGCGACTGGCTACCGAAAATGAAAAAACGAAGCCATTTCTCGCGGGCAAGAAGATCGTGAAGGTGATCGTGGTGCCCAATCGTCTGGTAAACCTCGTGGTGAAGTAGGCCCCAGCGAGCCACTGGCCTGGTACTGAAACAAGCCCTGGGGCTTGGATTTCCTGAAGTTGCCGGCCGGATTCGCCGATATTAAAAAGAGCGTGCTTCGCGCGTAAGCTGTTTTAAGCTAAGAGTAAAGGCGGCGGTTTGGGCACGGATAGTGCGATCAGGGCTCGGTCTCTCTCGAAGAAATTTCGCTCGGGAGGCGCGGAGGTAAGCGTCTTCCAGGAGCTTTCGCTCGAGGTGCGCCAAGGCGAACGCCTGGCCGTTATCGGCGAATCGGGTGCTGGCAAATCGACCCTTTTGCACCTACTTGGCGGGTTGGATCGTCCAACTAAGGGTGAGATCTATTACGGTGGTCGGGATATCGTAGCGCTCGATGAGCAGTCGTTGGCGGAGTTTCGCAATCGGGAGTTGGGGTTCGTTTGGCAGAATCCATCCCTGCTGCCCGAGTTTAGTGCCGTGGAAAACGTAGCCATGCCGCTTTTGATTCGTGGTGTGCAACCGGATCTCGCGGCGAAGACGGCGGGGGAAAGGTTGGACGAAGTCGGTCTAAAGGCGAGAATGGCGCACCGGGCGGGTGAGCTGTCGGGCGGTGAGCAACAACGTGTGGCTCTGGCCCGGGCGTTGGCTGGACAACCGCACGTCCTGCTGGCTGACGAGCCTACCGGAAATCTGGATTTCAGAACAGGCGAGATGGTTATTGAGCTGCTGAACGAAGTTCACGAGCGATACCGGCTCACATCTGTATTCGTAACGCACAATCTGTCTTTCGCAAGGCGTTGCGATCGAGTTTTGGAGTTGAGGAAGGGTTCCCTGCAATCGCCATTGGCGATAGAGTTGCAGCGAACCGGAGTTGTACAGGGCGCAACCCGTCCTGGCGGTGGTACTTATGTTTGAACGATATACCGAAAAAGCGCGTCGAGTCATCTTCTTCGCGAGATACGAGGCGAGCCAATTCGGAAGCCCTTATATAGAGACCGAACATCTGTTGCTCGGTCTGCTGCGGGAAGACAAGGCGCTTGCGAATCGCTTTTTGCGGTCACACGCGGCGATCGAATCGATTCGCAAGCAGATCGAGGCACACACCACGGCCCGCGAGAAGGTATCGACCTCGGTCGATCTGCCGCTAAGCCATGAGTGCAAGCGTGTGCTGGCGTATGGGGCGGAGGAAGCGGAGCGCCTGAGTCACAAGCACATCGGGACGGAGCACCTGCTGCTCGGTCTGTTGCGCGAGGAAAAGAGTTTCGCGGCGGAAATTTTGCATGAGCGGGGATTGCGCCTCTCCGCCGTTCGTGAGGAAATAGCGCGATCGGCTTCCGAAAAAACCTCGGCGAGCCGGCCGAAGGAAAGCTCGCTGCTCGCTGAGTTCAGCCGCGACTTAACTCAGGCTGCGGTGGACGGAATGCTCGATCCGCTAATCGGACGCGATTCCGAGTTGGATCGGGTGGTGCAGATTCTTTGCCGGCGCACGAAGAACAATCCTGTGCTGATCGGAGAACCGGGAGTTGGTAAGACTGCCATTGTGGAAGGCTTGGCGCAGCGAATCGCAGACGGCGACGTGCCATCGTTCCTATCGGATAAGCGCATCCTGGCGCTCGATCTTTCGCTGATCGTAGCGGGCACCAAATACCGCGGCCAGTTCGAAGAGCGGCTCAAGACCATCATGAAAGAGTTGATGGATAACCAGAATGCCATCATCTTTATCGATGAGTTGCATACTTTGGTGGGCGCCGGGTCGGCCGAGGGGTCCCTTGACGCAGCCAATATTTTGAAGCCGGCCCTTTCACGCGGCGAGATTCAATGTATCGGCGCGACGACTCCGGCCGAGTACCGAAAGTCCATCGAAAAGGATCGCTCTCTCGAGCGCCGTTTCCAGGCTGTCAAAGTTCCGCCACCGAGCGAAACCGATGCGATCCGTATCCTCTTCGGTATCAAGGAACGCTACGAAAAATTTCACGCCGTAGCCTATACCGACGAGGCGATCGAATCGGCCGTCTATACTTCCACGCGCTTCATTCCGGACCGCTTCCTGCCCGATAAGGCCATCGATTTGATCGATGAGGCCGGCGCTCGGGTGAAGCTCCGGCAGACAACGCTGCCGAGCGAAGTCGCCGACATTCAGAAGCGAATCAAGTTCATCGTCCACCGGATGGAGAACGCTATCGCTAATCATGAGTTTGAAAAGGCGCGATTCTACTCCGATGAAGAGCGCAAAGAACGCGAGAACCTGCGCATTCTCCGCGAAAAATACAACCTCGACGATACCTCTACGGGCGTAGTTTCCAAGGATGATATCGAAGACGTTGTGGCCCGCTGGACAGGCGTGCCGATGACGTCCATCAAGGAAGAGGAGATCAATAAGCTTCTCCGCATAGAAGAAGAGCTCCACAAGCGCGTCATCAGCCAGGAGAAGGCAATTTCGGCGCTGTCGAGAGCCATTCGGCGGTCGCGGGCAGGGTTGAAATCTCCCAAGCGGCCATCCGGTTCATTCCTATTTCTTGGACCGACGGGCGTCGGCAAGACCGAGGTCGCGCGGGCGCTGGCAGATTTTCTGTTTGGCAGCGAAAAATCACTCGTCCGCTTCGATATGTCCGAGTTCATGGAGAAGCACTCGATCTCGAAGCTGATCGGTTCGCCTCCGGGCTATGTAGGTTACGAGGAGGGTGGCCAGCTCACCGAGCGCGTAAAGCGGGCTCCGTACTCGATTATTCTGCTCGACGAAATCGAGAAGGCTCATCCGGATATCTACAACATCCTCTTGCAGGTCTTCGAGGACGGGCAGCTAACGGATGGTCTTGGCAACACGGTCGATTTCAAGAACACGATCATTATCATGACCTCAAACTTGGGAGCCCGGTTCCTCGACAAGCGCGGTCAGATCGGGTTCTCGGCGGAACTCACCACGGGGATTCCCCAGAAGGTGGAAGATCAGGTGATGAGCGAGGTGAAGCGAGCCTTCAATCCCGAATTCCTCAACCGCCTAGACGAGGTCATTCTGTTTACATCGCTGGTCGACGAAGACCTGATTAAGATTATGGAGCTGCTGGTCGAACAGGTTAATACCAACCTGGTCGCGAAGCAGATCAAGATACGCCTGGAACCCGAGGCCGCCAAGTATATCTTGGATAAGACCTGCACCGATCGCAGCTATGGCGCAAGACCATTGCGGCGTGCTCTGCAAAAGTACATCGAGGATCCGCTCTCGGAGGCATTAATTCAAGGCACACTCCCCCGCCCGGCGGAACTGGTGGTGTACTTGGGCGAAAACGGCCTCTACTGCCGGCCGGTGGGCGATTTCGAGGGTCAGCCTGTCGCGGCGGGCGGCGTGGAAGAAACGGCTCCGACTGCGGCGACTCCGCTGTATATGTTCTAATTCGGTCTTTTCGAGATGACGAGGGCGGGACTAAGGTCTCGCCCTTTCTTCTTTACGGAACCGCCGATTCGGGGATGTTGAATTCGATAGTACGCGCGCTCATTTGACCATTGCGATGCACTTCCACATAGATGCTCCACTCTCCAGAAGAGGGGAATACCGGCTTAGCAATGTAGACCCCCTGGTCGACTGCCGCCGCGTTATAGACTTTGACGTTTGTATGTTGCGAAGTTTCGATCTGCAGCGTCACTTTGGCTCCGATCACCGGATGACTACGGTCATCGTTCACACGGATTTCGAACGGGATCACTGCGTTAGCTTGAAGAACAACCCGAGGCTGGAAGCGGATGTCGAAGTTGCCTTCATGTTCCTGGGCCAAACAGAGGCAGGAAGCACAAACAAGCAACGCTAGGATTTTCACAGAATCATTTTAGACGCTGCGGGGCAGCTAATGCGTTCCGTTCGCATTCATGCCGATTAGAATCTCAGTATTTGAAGAAGCAAATGATGTCACTTGCGTACCCGGCGTGATAACGTCCTGTACGCGGCCGATGCCCTTGATTCCGTAGACCAGGTAATCGGGATGCGCACGAGAAAATTCCTCGGGAGTCAGTTCACGGTTGTAGCGGTCTACTGGACACCAGGTGCGGAGCAGCTGGAACCCGCGATAGAAGACATCAGTGCTCGGTTGGCCTACATAATAGAGCCGCGGAGCGAGTTGCGGGGCGTAATGCACGAGATATAAGAAGTCAATTGGGCTCAGCATCAGGATAGGGAGAGAATTCCTCGAACCCCTTATGAGCAGAGAATAGGCGTCCAGCGGATCCCCCGGAGTGGTGTTCAGATTTATCACGCTACTTGGCTCTACCAACTTCTCGCCCCATCCCTGACGCCAGTGATACAGCAACATGATGGTGCTTGCCGCCAGCGTCACTCCAATAACGGCTGCGAATGCGAGCTGAAATGAATCAGCCGTCTTCCGGACGCCCATACTGAACCCTACCAGTATCGATATCCCAGCGACGGAGGATATGAAATACCGCATGATGTACGGTCCATGGATCGCCACGCCCAGAAGCAATCCGAAGATGGGGAGTGCAGTAAAGCCGATAGCCAGGATCATCTCATCGGACAAGAGACTCACCTTTTCGCGTTGCATGGACTTCAGCGCGGGAAGGAATCGTTCTCTGTCCAGAGCAAGCAGTACGAACGCTACGAGGAGGATCCATGCGCAAGGGGAAAGGAGAAAGTCGTAGAAACGGGGCACCTGTTCCCACACTGCTGGGAACGCTTGGGGGAATTTCGTGCCCTCATTCACTGCCTTGTATGACTGAAGCAAGGGGACAAAAGATAACCCGGCGATCAGAGCAGGCGCGATGATTGCAATCCACACTGGCCAGTTCAGACGTTTTTCCCGGAAGCCCCTGATCAATTCCGCCAGTCCGAAGGGAACAGCAATGACGAGCGCATAGCAATGGCACATGAAAGCAGCCAGCAAGGATACGCCGAAGCCAAAAAGCCAAAGCCTCCGGTATGCCTGTTCTGATGAAGCCTGCCAGCATACGATAGCTAGTCCGCAGAAGCCTAACACTAATCCGTGAGGACGTGCCTCATAGGCGTAATAAAACGCTCCGGTGAACATCGGAAGCGCCATCGCAACGAAACCCGCGATGGGACCAGCCCGGCGGCTTACGAAACGAAACAGACAAATGCTGAGAACCCAAAACCCGAGAATCTCTGGCAACCTTGTCCCAATCAACCCACGTCCAAACAGGGCCTGACTTACCCGCGTGATTACATAGAAAAGCGGAGGGTTAAAATCGACTCCATGAGCCAAAGCTGCGAGTATTCCGCGCAGAGAAGGAATGCGGCAGACGTAGATTGTGAAGAACTCGTCATACCAGAAGTACTTTCCCGATGCTCGGAGGAAAACATCGGCAAAATAGAGGAAAGAAAAAATCACCAGTAACAGCAGAGTTAGAGACGCCTGTCGCGATGCAAGTTTTTGACGGATATCCGATGCTTCTAGAGTGGCCCGCGTCATCTCCACATTTTATCGGGAACAGCCGTTTCACAGTGTTGCTTGACGCTCCCAGATCTCTGGCCTGGGTTAACTGTGTCCGTCTATTGCTCGGAAGTACTCAGCGGTGACGAGGCCCGCGAGACCTGTAGACTCTATTTCCATAATCATTCCGGTCTACAACTCCGAACAGAGCTTGCCCCTGCTGCTCGCCAGGCTGGATACGGTACTCCGTTCTATAGTCGAAAAATACGAGGTGATCCTGGTCAATGATGGGAGTTCCGACCGCAGTGCGGCTGTACTGAACGCTGCGGTCGAGCAGTACCCCTGGGTCCGGAGTTTCGAACTGCTCCGGAACTACGGCCAGCATAATGCTCTCCTCTGCGGCATTCGACAAGCACGCTGTGAAGTGGTCCTAACAATGGATGATGACCTGCAAAATCCGCCCGAGGAAATCGCAAAGCTTCTCAGCAAGCTGGCCGAAGGATACGATGTCGTCTACGGATACCCGGAACAGGAGAGCCACGGATTGCTCCGCAATCTCGCCTCTAGAGCAACTAAGATCAGCCTGCAACGCACCATGGGAGTTTCCGCTGCTGCCCATGTCAGTAGCTTCCGGGCGTTTCGGACCCAAATCCGGGACGCCTTCGCGGACTATCGCGGTTCATTCGTGTCCATCGATGTTCTCCTCAGCTGGGGAGCGGGCCGCTTCGCGGCTGTCCCGGTAAAGAATCCACCTCGCGCACTTGGGCGTTCCAACTACACTGTGGGAAAACTAGTTGCTCATGCGGTCAACATGATGGTTGGGTTCAGCACCATTCCACTGCAGCTTGCAAGCGTTCTGGGTTTTTCTTTTGCTTTATTTGGGCTGGGAGTTCTTGCCTACGTGCTTATCCGGTATATTGTCGCCGGCGGGAGTGTTCCTGGATTTCCGTTCCTTGCTTCCCTTATCTCAATCTTCTCCGGCGTGCAACTATTTGCCTTGGGCATCGTAGGCGAATATCTTGCGCGCATGCACTTCAGACTTATGGACCGTCCAAGCTACACGATTCGGTCCCTGCCCTCAAAGGTTTCAGAGAGTCGCGCCGAATGAGCCTCCGATCAGTTGCCGGATTGATATGAGGTGTCTTCGCCCCGGCGAACTTTCTTGAAGCGGCCGCTGTATTGGTCGTGGTCGACGATTTCGATGCGAGCGGGTATCTGGAAGCGTTGCATGCGGTCACGGCAGAACGCGCGGACGCGCTTTTTAAAATCGGGTGCCGGCTCCGCTTCGATGAGATTGAATCGCGCCACAACAGCCTGCCCTGTAATCGGATTCGGCTCGCCGGTTACCGTCACGTCGCGAACATTGGGCAACGACATCAAGAGCTCCTCGTTTTCTGCCGGGTAAACCTTTTGCCCTCCAACGTTGATGACCTCCGATTTTCGTCCCAGGAACCGGACGTACTCGCCTTGCGCTTCGACCATGTCGCCCGTATCGAGCCAGCCCTCTTCATCGAAAGGAGATGGAGCGTTCAGATACCCCAGCATGGCTGATTGCGCCCTAATCCAAAACGTTCCGCCTTTGATCTTAGTCTCGTAACCTTCCCCACCTACCTTCACCCACAGAGAATCAGAAGTCTCGCTTTTCGAGCGAAGGATGCCGACCTCGGATAACCCGTATGTCTGCTGAAGCCGGACGTGCGGAAAGACTTCAGCCATTCGTTCGAGGGTGCGTTTTGGCATCATCTCGGTCCCGTACGTGATGAGCTTCAATGAGGAGAGGTCGTACTTCAGATAGGCTTCCGAGAGGAGCAGCAGATTCAAGAACGTCGGCGAGGTGGGCAGCAGTTCGACCTTATGCTCTGCAATTGTAGCCGCGACGACGTGCGGATCACGGCTGGCGCTGCTCACAACAGTACCCCCATTTGAAAGCGCGTAGAACAGGGTGTTTATGCCGCCGATATGGTCGATCATCAGAAAGCTCAACGTGATCAGAGACTGCCTAGGCTTTCTGAATTTCTCAAGCAGGTGCGCGAAATCGTGCAATGCAGCCTTGCTTTTTCCCGTCGACCCCGAACTGAACAACACCAAGCCTGGATTGCCGCGTCCCCTCAACTCGTGAATGAGCGGGTTATCCGCCTTCCGAGTTTGCCATTCCAAGCGGAGCGGAGTCTCAGCGTTGAATGAAACCGCGAATTCGATCTGGGCAATATCCACAAACTCGGGTTCATGAGATGCTGCAGCGGGAGACAGCGGGACCACGATCGCGCCGCGGTTAACCAGAGCCAGCAGGGCTGCGACTATGTGCGGAGAGTAATCGCCCCGGAGCGCTGCCACGGTGCCCGGTCCGACATCTAAAGATTCCAACTCGTGCGAGATACGTCCGACGTTGTCCAGCAACCAGGAATAAGCAAACGGCCGATCCTGCCAGATCATGAATTGCCGGTGACGATTCTGCTCGAAGATGTCAAATAGCCAGGCGAGATGTCCCAAGCTTCACGCCCCTCCGAGATAGATGACTTGTCCCGTGATGTTCCGGCTCTCAGGCCGGATAAAGAATTGAATCACGTTCATTACGTCTTCAGGCGTTCCCATTCGCTTGAGAGGCAGTTTGTTGACGAGCTTCCGGATGCTATCTTCGGGAACATTATGGATGAGGTCCGTGTCGATCGGCGAAGGTCCGACCGCATTGACGGTAACCCCGAAGCTTGCGAATTCGCGCGCGAGGACACGGGTGAGGGTCTCCACGGCGCCTTTACTGGCGGCGTAAGCCGCCTCCCCTTCTATGCACATCGGCACGGCAACACTAGAGAAATTTACAATTCGCCCCTGCTTCGGCTTTTGCATCATTTTGGCGCTTTCACGACATACAAGGAAGGTCCCTCGCACATTGGTCCCGAATACCCGGTCCACTGTCGAGCCAGGCGTCAGGAGAGAATGGTTCATGGCGGCAATGCCGGCGTTGTTCACGGTCACGTCGAGACGGCCATAAACACGACGCACATGCTGCAGCAAAGAGAGGACCTGTGCTTCATCACTTACATCGGTCTCGACATGCTCATAATTGTGGAGACTCCAGCCGGGGCTCTTGCGGCTGCAGCCGACCACGCGGAATCCGTACCCGGCCAACTCTTCCGCAATGAACTTTCCCAATCCGGTCCGGCTGCCGGTCACGAGCGCTACACGCTCTGCAGAAGCTTTCAACTTAGACCTTTGAATGATCCTTTAGCAGCGTCTGGATATAGTCTGCGAGCGAACCGACGGTACGGAATGGACTCCGCTTCTGCGACATAGCGCGGTCATCGGCTACCACGATTTGCGTATTGCAGGCTTCGTTTACCTGCTGCTCGACCTCGATCAAAAGTGAGACTAAGGCCGTGGAGTCAAGCGGACTATCTCCGCCAAACAAACGCGTTTCAGGAGTTATCTTCCCAACGGGCTGCCCGGGCGGAACAAACTCCTGGTAAACGCCTTCAATCAAGCCCAAGCAGTCTTCATGCGTCACGGCGTTTGTCCTCTATCACTCAATTGAAACGGTTAGCAGGCGATGGCTCGGTCGTCTTCGGAAAAGCCGGGGAATGCCAGTGCAGGGTCGTCTCCGGATGTGAAAACTGAAACCGCAACGCAGCACAGATATTCAGGATCCGTGTATTGCCGGCCGCGATTTTGGCAATCACAGCATGCGCTCCGAGCGCGTGCACCGCCCGCAACGTTTCAGCGTACAAGGGGAACCCTGCAAATCCTAGTTCGTTATCAGGATCAACGGCCCCGAGACGGAGGTCCGCATAATGATCGCGGATCACGACATTCATGAACCCGAGGACGTTGTAGAGGCCACCTAGGACGAAAATGTGATTTGCCGGGCTCTCATCCGCCAGCGCCCGTTGCATCCATCCTATGTAGCGTTTATCCGCCAGCGGACGTGGAAACCACGGATCCCGATGGTACCTGCCGTAGGTGAATGCACGCCCACTTATTCGGAGTATGTCGGCATGATCTTCCGGTGTAGCTCGCCGCAGTGGAAAGCGCGCCGGTGGGAGTTGGTCCGCCCTCAACCGGGATCGCACTGCCATAACGCTGAAATCCACTGGAATAAACCCGGCTGAGACCAGAAAAGCAGCTTTCGCTGTATCCTCGCTCTTAGCTCGCGCGGACACGAGCGTAGCTCCGCTTTCCCGCGAAAATTCGTTAAGCGCCTCTCGAAACTCAACCATCTTCGTAAGCGGAGGCGGTATCTCCCCCCAGACAAAATCGGCAACGGGAAATCCGAACACCGCTTCATCCCAGGGCAGCAGAGCGACCGATCCCCAATTCGGGAAACGCGCGGAGAGAGGTTTGTAATGAGCTTGGAAAGACTCCGGGGATGCCGTGGACTTCTCAGCTAATTGCACGTTTACGGAGTTTACCCGCTATCAGAGCAGCTCCAGCCAAAAACATCAGAGCGATCGAGCTTGGTTCGGGAACAGCAGCCACAAAGTCCTGGAAACCGTAGGCCGGCGCAGCTGAAGCGTCATAACCCGGCTGGCCGGCGCTGGGAGTATAGAACGTGGCACCGCCCGTTATTTCCGTAAGCACGACAGTGTTCGGGACAGGAAAGGGCGGCCCGGGTTCATCTGCCAAGGCAGGAGTGTTCGGCGCATTACCGGTCGAGTAGTAGATGAGAGTCCCGTCCCCATTGAAGCGAATGACATCTCCTGGTATTCCGGTTTCCGGCTCAATGAGCTCTACGTCGCCAACAACACCCAGGAAAGGCAGAGTATAGATCAGTGTACTCGAAAGCCCTCCAGGTCCGGGATCAGGACCTAAGTGGTACGGCAGACCGTTTCCGTTCTCATCAACTGTAATCGAGGTTGCCGAGGCCAGCCCGGCAAACAAAAGCACGATAGAGGCAAATGACAATAGCGCTAGGGACTTCTTCAATTTTCCTTCTCCATTTTCTATAAGCTGTTTACAAGAGCTATTCTTCTTGTGGACTCATATTTCAGCTATTCAGTACGCTTGTAATGCGCGTAGCCTGGTTGCGGCTGAACTATCGGTACTAGAACCGGCGACGCTTCTTGTCACGGCACCGCCGGGGTCATCCGATTACTCGCGAAAAAGAGCGTAGCCGTTCCGCCGGGTTTCCCGAGTGGGGTAATAGTTACGGCGCTACCTCCTGATGTAAGAAGGGAGACAATGCTTACGACTCGGAGTTCCCCATCCTTCAAACCGGCGACCTCGATATTACCGATGCTCAGGCCGTTGTCCACGGCAATTCTAAGGCTCTTCAAACCAGGGCTCCCGTTCTGAATAGTAACGGTGCCCTCCGCCGGGGAGATGTCCTTAACTACGAACGGAATGGGTTTACCGGGTTCACGGTCCACTTGCATGAAGCAGGGATCAATGTAAGACACGTTTCCCGCGACATCGGTCAGCTGAAACTTCACATAAGAAGACCAGCCACTCTCGGTAGCGGTGAAGTTGATCACGCTGTTCGTTCCTGCCGTGAACGGGGGTATCGAAACGGTTGCATTTACGACTTGAACCGGGACAATCGACTTCAAGCCTGATTGGGTATCCCAGGCGGAGAACGTCAGCACCGTTGACGAACCGCTGTCGCTGTAAGTGCAGCAACTCCAGTGCGGGGGAGTTGCATCCGGGGTTGTCACGGTGAGCGCCACGCTTGCGGTGCGGGTATCCGAGCTACTCGTTCCACGTACTAACAGATTGTAGGTTCCTGTCGCGGTTGAAGACGCGGTGGAGATGGTAAGCACGGAGCTGCCGGAGCCCGTTACCGAAGGGGGACTGAAACTTGCCGTCGCGCCGGCTGGCAATCCGCTGCTCACCGAAAGAGCGACGTTGCTCGAACCGCTAAGGGAGGTGACATCAACATTCAAACTGATCGAACTGCCGCGATTAACACTCACCGAGGGTGTTTCAGCGGAAAGTGTGAAGTCACTGAGCAGCCCGTAGACGGCAACCTGGTTGGAATGTGTGGCGACGTACACGCGGCCATTCGCCACAGTCGGCTCTGCGAACTTCGGATACGAAGGCAGTCCATCGCGCCCGGCATTCTGATTACTGTTCCACAACTCAGAAGCTACATTGGAAGCATTGAAAGCGTGCAGGATACTGTTGGGAGTAGTAGCCCACACAATGCCACCGGTGCCCTGGCTGGAAGGGGCCGAGACGGCTAGCGAGGCGGGATGATATCCAGTCGTGTAGACCGTGTTCTTGGAAGCAGGCGTGGTAGAGAACTGATTCGTCGATGAGTTGAAGGCATAGGCGCGGAGGTAATCGTTTGTACCCCAGACGTAAAGGGTGTTGTTCCAGAAGGCTAGATCGTGAATCTGGTCGCAGCCATCCATGCTGTAGGAGCATGTTGAAGTGCCGGTTGCCTGAAAACTCTGCACCGGAGTCGACAAGTTATTCGAATTAAAAAGGTAGATAACTCCGTCTTTACCGCCCGTCACAAACAGACTGGTTTCTGGTATCAGCAAAGGACCGCTGGAGCTAAAGTCTAAGTCGTTGCTGTTTAGACTCGAGTAATTGAGTGGAGGATAAGATGCGAGAAACTGACCCTTCGATGTCAGTTTCAGGAATCTCATTCCATAGTCGCCCTGCCCCGCGTCGCCGCCGCTGGTTCCAGTGGTCACACCGGTGTCGTTCTGGTTGTAGGCGGTGGAGTTTCCGGTATTTAAGTATATGTCGCCGGCGGAATCTACCACCGGTCCGCGGCCCGATTGCCAGATACCGCCTTGTCCGCCGTTCGGCGTACTGTTGAAGACAAAAGTCTGCGAAGTGATATCGCTCGCGTTATAGCCGAGCAGCCAGCCGTGCCAAGGATCTTGATCCGGTCCGCAATCGCCGAAAGCGACATAAACGGTCCCGTTTGCCAGTAGCAAAGCGGCTCTTTGCACGTCCGCACTTGCGGTGCTGAGCGTTACTTTTCCGCCTTGTGCATCGTAGCCTGTGCCTGAAACGCTTGCCTGTATTTGCACAGGTCCGCCAAACTTCTCGGCCTTGGTCGAGAGGTCAATGGCGTGGAGATAGTGGATATACCCGCCCCCCGAAGGTGCCGCCGAGACCGCGTATAGCGTGTTCGTGCTCTGGTCGATCACGGGTGTACTTAAAATTCCAAGCTCCTTGCCCGTAAAGTTATACGCTGGACATCCGTTAGCGGTAGGGGCCGTCACGGATTGGCCGAAATTTACGTTCCACAGCGCAGGGGCACCGGGATGGTCGGCATCGAACGCATATACGCTGTTGTGCATAGTAGCTACATAAACAACGTTTCTCGTAGCGCCGTTGACGGTCACGCCCGGCACATATAAAGGCTGGGAATAAACCTGGCCATCGACGCTCCACGAGAACAACTTTCCGAATTGACTGACGTTCACATTCGAAGGATTGAGAATCGTTTCGTTCGGATTGGAGGAAGTGCGATTCGTATCATATTGACCGGTGGTAACCGGCGGGTTATTAGTCTGCGCAAATGCGGCGGCCGCAAGAATTGCAGATACGAGCGAAATACGTCTGAACATACTAAATTTCGAGTGGAACTCCGATTACAAATTCTCAGGAGGCTTATTTATGTGGACAACCCGAAGGAAGATCGACCCAACCTGTCAGACCGACCGTCCGAGACGTGAACTGACGGCAAAAGCGTTGTATACCCCACCTTCTTCAAACAGTATCACTATTGTGTTCCGTGGCCTACCGTAAACTTCCCTGGTACGTCCTGGAGAGTACATAGTACTAATAGGTCGGCGGTAGAACCGCCGGCATTCCGTGGCGGCAGACGGAGTCTTCACAGCCTTTAAAGGCCCGCATGCTACCCTTTTACCTTCCCGCGCCTTGTTCATGAGAAAACTTCTTGCCCTGAACCGTGGTGAAATTGCTATCCGGATCCTGCGAGCGGCCAACGAATTAGGCCTCCGCACGGTGGCTGTGTATTCGCAGGAAGATCGTCTCAGCCTGCACCACTTCAAAGCAGACGAAGCGTACATGATCGGACAGGGAAAGGGTCCGGTGCAGGCCTACCTCGATGTAGAGGGGATCGTGAAGCTGGCGCTTGAGAAGGAAGTCGACGCCATCCATCCGGGCTACGGCTTTCTTTCAGAGAACCCGGAGCTGCCTCGCGCCTGTGAACGAGCGGGGATCGTCTTTGTTGGTCCGAGCGCTGAGATCCTAGAATCCCTAGGTGACAAAACGGCCGCCAGAAAGCTTGCCCAGAAGGCCGGTATTCCGGTAGTTCCCGGAACAGAGGAGCCGGTCGATCCAGCAAGCGAAGAGGCTGGGGCGATCGCGCAAGGAATTGGCTTTCCACTCATTATCAAAGCTGCTTTCGGGGGCGGAGGCCGCGGCATGCGCGTGGTCAACTCACCCGGGGAATTCAAAGCGAGACTGCAGGAAGCGAGCGAGGAAGCCTTGGCTGCGTTCGGCAATCCGGCGGTCTTCCTCGAGCGCTACATACGACGAGCGAAACACGTCGAGATTCAGATAATCGGTGATAAACAGGGCAACATCCTGCATCTCTACGAGCGCGATTGCTCGGTGCAGCGGCGTCACCAAAAGGTCGTGGAGATCGCCCCCGCGATCGGGCTCCCTCAGAAAGTGCGTGCGGAGCTCGCGAAGGCTGCAGTGGCGCTGGCGCGCGCAGCGAATTATTACAACGCAGGCACGGTCGAGTTTCTGGTGGATGCGGACACCCACGAGTGGTTTTTTATAGAAGTAAACCCGCGCGTGCAGGTGGAGCACACGGTGACCGAAATGATTACCGGGATCGACATCGTGCGCACGCAGATCCAAGTCGCGCAGGGACTCAGCTTATACGGCCCGGAGATCAATTTGCCCCCGCAAGAGGAGATTCCGATGCACGGCACAGCGCTCCAATGCCGTGTAACCACCGAAGATCCCGCCAGCAACTTCGTCCCCGATTACGGAAGGTTGCAGACTTATCGTTCGCCGGCCGGATTCGGCATACGGCTTGACGGGGCATCCGCCTATGGCGGCGCAGTGATTTCGCCATACTACGACTCACTGCTTGTGAAGGTAACAGCCTGGGGCCGAGATTTTCACCAGGCCTGCCAAAGGATGGACCGCGCATTGCGTGAGTTTCGCATCAGGGGAGTCAAAACTAACATCCCGTTCCTCGAAAACGTGGTGCGGCATCCCACCTTTCAATCTGGCGAGATGACGACCTCGTTTCTGGATGAGACGCCGGCCCTCTTCGATTTCAAACCGAAGCGTGATCGGGCAACGAAGCTGCTCACCTTTCTGGGCGACGTGATCGTGAACGGCAACCCGGAGGTGGCAGACAAAGAAAAACCGCGCATCATCCGCGAGGCGCGCGTGCCCCATTCAGAGATCCGCACCCCACCGCCCGGCACACGGCAACTGCTCGACCAGATCGGCCCGAAAGAATTTGCCGCCTGGACTCTGCAGCAGAAGAGGCTGCTCATGACGGACACCACGTTCCGGGATGCGCATCAGTCTCTGATGGCAACCCGTGTCCGGACCTACGATCTGCTGCGCATTGCCGACTACGTTGCGAGAGAGTTGCCGCAGCTCTATAGCCTCGAAATGTGGGGCGGCGCCACCTTTGACGTATCGATGCGTTTCCTCCTGGAAGATCCCTGGAAACGGTTACAGGCGTTACGCGAGAAGATTCCGAACATCTGCTTTCAGATGCTTCTGCGCGCATCAAATGCAGTCGGATACACGGCCTATCCGGACAACGTGGTGCGCGAATTTATTCAGGAATCAGCGGCGCAGGGGATCGATATCTTCCGCATCTTCGATTCGCTCAACTGGATGCCGAACATGCAGGTCGCGGTGGAGGCGACATTGAAAACCGGCCGCATTTGCGAGGCCGCAGTCTGCTACACGGGCGATATTCTCGATCCCAAACGAGACAAGTACTCACTGGCATATTATGTCCGGCTGGCGAGAGAACTCGAGCGGATGGGGACGCATATTCTCGGCATAAAGGACATGGCCGGGCTTTTGCGGCCTTATGCGGCATACAAGCTGGTGAAGACGCTGCGCGAGGAGATCGGCGTTCCTATTCATTTGCACACCCACGATACGAGCGGCGTAAATGCCGCGACAGTGCTCAAGGCAGCGGAAGCAGGAGTACACGTTGCGGACGGAGCCATCTCGTCCATGAGCGGAACCACGAGCCAGCCGAACCTGAACTCGATTGTGGCCGCGCTGGCGCATACCGAGCGTGATACCGGCTTGAATTTCGACGCGCTTAACCGCTGCTCGGATTACTGGGAAACCGTCCGCGCCTATTACTCGCCGTTCGATGAAGCGCCGAAATCCGGGAGCTCTGATGTTTACATTCACGAGATGCCAGGCGGCCAGTACACCAATCTCAAGGCGCAAGCGGAGGCGATGGGCTTAGGCGGCCGCTGGCCTGAGATTGCCCGAATGTACGCGGACGTCAATATGGCGTTCGGTGACATCGTGAAAGTCACTCCTTCGAGCAAAGTGGTGGGCGATCTTGCGCTCTATCTGATCAGCCATGACATGACCGTTCGCGAGCTCGAGAATTTGCCGCTCGATCATCACGTCACGCTGCCGAATTCAGTAGCCGATATGTTCATGGGTTCCCTCGGGCAGCCCGAGGGAGGTTGGCCGCGCAAACTGCAAGAGATCGTTCTTCACGGCAAGAAACCGGAGGAAGGAAGGCCGGGCTCAAACCTCGCCCCAGCCAACATGCAGGAGGCCGCCAAAGTTGTTTCAGAGAAGGCGCACTCGAAGAGCCATACGGATCTGTTGAGCTATCTGCTTTATCCGGATGTCTTCCTGAAGTTTGCTGCTGCCCGTTCGCAGTTTGGCGATCTCGAGGTGCTGCCGACTCCTCCTTTCCTCTATGGCCTTGGGGATCGCGAAGAAGTGACCGTCGAGCTGGAGCCGGGAAAGACGCTGATTATTCGCATGTTGACCGTAGGCGAAGCGAGAGCCGATGGTATGCGGACTGTGTTCTTCGAACTTAACGGTCAACCGCGTCAGGTGGAAGTGAAGGACAACTCGATCAAGGCCGCGGTGAGCGCCCGCCGCAAGGTCGATCCCGCGCAAGCCGGGCAGGTTGGCGCTCCGATTCCGGGTGCGATTACGACCGTGTATGTGCAGCCAGGCGAGCAGGTTGAAAAGGGCGACCGGCTTCTAATCCTGGAAGCGATGAAAATGCAAACCACGGTTTACGCGCCCGTGGCGGGGACGGTCGAGGAGGTTGCGGTCAAGATGCGGGACAGCGTGGAAGCGCACGATCTGCTGATCACAATTGAATGAGAATCGCGGCTCCCGGTAAACTTAAGGTATTGCGCCGTGGGGGCGTAGCTCAGTTGGATAGAGCATCAGCCTTCTAAGCTGAGGGTCACAGGTTCGATCCCTGTCGCCCCTACCATGGAACTTATCGTTAAGCCCGTTTCACTCAACAAGTCAGCAATAGCTCAGGCTAGTTTATCTGCTGGAAACCTAAACGTACTTGGATTCCGTGTTCGATTCCCAGACTACGGGCCATTGTGGATGGTCGTGCAATCGGGCCAGCTAGACTGACTGACGGCAAACCTGTAACTGAGCAACCCGAGACAAGCGAACCCTGATAGTGCCAGCATTCATCAGGCAACGCAGATTACGCTAGCCGCTTGGAGTTGATAGTCAGAGACGGGTGAAGTCATCGAAGCAGCCTTGACCGTCCCACGCCGGAAGACAGGGAAAGACCAAATTTATGAGTGTCGCTGAGTTCCTGGACAGTAAAACTTTTCAAGTCGTGGTCCCTGCGATAGCTACTTTTCTAGCTGCTATTATTTCCGCCACCCTGGCATATCGGGCTGCGCTACTCCAGCGGGGAAATTACTCCAGGCAGATTCGCACCATTGAGGTTGCAACCAAGAGGACTGAGTATTGGATGGCATACCTAAAGACCTCGAAGCTTGCTAACGGTACTGAGAGTGCCAGCTATCTACGAGCTAAAGACGAAGTAAGCGCTGCTCTCACTCGAATCCGAGACGAGACAGATGAAGAAATGAAGCGTCTCTCATGGCGAAATCAAATAACGCGATCACTCCGCAAACAAAAACACACACTCAAGGCAGTTAGGCGTTCAGTTGCATGGTTCTGTGCGATGAGCTTTTGTGTGCTGTTTGCTGTTTTCTCGCTACTCTTGTTTGTATTACTGATGACACGTGCCGTGCTTGGGAAAGGCGAAGGGGTCGGTAAGCTAACGACGTTTTTCATAGTCGCGTTATTGGGTGCCGGTTGTGCATTCGTGAGTGCACGGTGTTACCGTCAGGCACGAGAAGAACGGTATCCAGAACCGCCTGCGCCCTTAATTGACCGCATATGATCAATCCGCACTTGACGGCTTTTTCAAGAGCGTGGTTGACCAGCGCTGCGGATTCCCGAACGGTGTTGACGAGAGTAGCCGCCCCTCTGGATGTGCGGCCGTTTTCGGGCCTCCTTCAGCGCCGATGCAACGAAGATGCACTGAGGCGCGCGGAGCGGCCTGACAAACTACTTCCATCTTGCACTCGGATATTCGGTTTCAGCTTCCACGATCGGGAAGGCTGTCTTCGTTCCCTTCCGTGCGGGCGATCTGCTCGAGATGGACCGGGAGATGAAGCAGCTGCTTGTCTGGCGCGATCCAGCAGTCTCGAAAGCCGAAATGCTGAACGAGATGAAAGCATTTGCCGAGCAGTTGCGGAGCACAAAGGCCTATTAAAGGGCCATCGGATGCATCGTCGAACCTCCCCGGTCCGGTATGTGCTGTAATCGAATTACGGGCATGAAGGATTCATCCAGCGTGTTCTCTTTTGCCGTGATGCTGGGGGCGGTGGTTTTTGCGTTCGTGCCGAGTATTTCGGCGTTTTTCGGCGTTTTGCTCGGCATTATGCTGCTCGCGTGTGTTGCATACGCGTATGCTCCCGTCGGCGGGTCAAGGCCCACTGAGGGGCACGAAATCGAACAGCGCACTCTCCCCTTCATTCGCGAGGAAGGATAGTTGGCGGATAGTCCGCTCTCCAATCTACTTCCGAAGCTCACAACGCGGGGCGATATCGCTGCCTTTGGTCTCGGATACGTCGCTGGTTTCATTACGGACACACTCTTTGGATGGCACGGCGTTACGCAAGGTCAAGCGAGCATCTGCGGCGGTATTTTGGTTCTGAGCGTAAAGAGTGCGATCCAGGCGTTCCTAGAATCACACACAAATCGCGAAAGCTTGGCGCTCAAATATGAGCAGCTACGACAGCTAATACGCCAACAGTCTGGAGTAATGCCTCAAGCGGAAATTTTGGACCTCCAATACCAGATGTGGCGATTAGGTCTTCTGAGCGCACACGATTTCAAAGAGAAGATGGCACAAATCGGGCAAGATACGATTACGCGATCTCAGCTGCGCTCCTACGGCGGCGACTAACACACCCTTTGGGCAAGCGCAAAGCGATCTAATCGTGAGCCGTCGGTGAGAGCTTCGCGGCTGCGTCGGACAGCGCACGGGTCAACTGGTCGCGGTTGCCCGCGTTTGCCGCAGCGCTCACCCGCTCGAGTGCCGGAATAGGATAGGAGATCTTGATCAGGTAGGATCTCGCTCAAGTGGAGTACGTCCGGTATCGCACTGCTTGCCATGCGAAATCTTCAATGTGGAACTGCTCTCCGAGACATTCGAATCGCCCAGTTGGGATCATTCACAACATCCGATACGCGTTGATTGCAGCGTTGATAAAATCCTCTGGCTGAACTTCAATGACTCGCGCGCTTCTTTCAGCCTAAACCGCCTTCTCTTCGGAATGCGCGCGCGCGAGCCCGGTATAATTCGTCGGGCTCCTGATCCAGCATCTCTTGCGGAATATCCGTCGCGCGCAGCCCGTACTGATTTCTGATGAAGAGCAGTTGTACTTCGACTTATCACTGAGCGAGTCGAGCGCTCGGTCTGTCGTCAGCTGTAGCGCGAGGGCTGCCGCAGGCTTCGAAGCGCTCGCGTGTTGCCGGTGTTCTGCCGCGCGGGTCTTCGGGCGGGTGCTCATCTGTGCAATTTTAAACGCATGACATCGAGCGGAAAGATTGATCGCCGATTCAAAGGAAGTTTGGACGGCGCCGGCGACGCAGCCGTCTCTGTCCGGAATGCTCAATGACTGGCCGTCACGCCGCCCGGCCGGAGTGCATTGAAGCATTGCGCGATGCCGACGAGCTCGTGGTTAAGATTTTGCTCTTCGTTATCAGCCCTTCGAAGTTCGTAGGTCACTTGAGAGTCTGCGCGTTTCCTAAGCTCTATGTACGTCTTCCAGTACTGGAGCCGCTAGAGTATCTCGCTAAGCGCCTCTCTGGCGCGCTCCATTTATCCTGAGAAGAGGACCTGATGTGGCGACATGAAGCGGAGCAGTACTCAAAGCAAGCGCCTTCTCCTGATCGGTTTTGGGGGGCTCTTACTTCTGCTTGCCTTCACCGGCCTCAATGCACTAGCCGTCCTAAACAAAATTCAGACCGAAAACGAGAGCATTCGTAAGGACTACGTTAATCGCGACCGTATCCTAGAGCAGCTCCGGTCCGATATCTACCTCTCCGGAACACATGTCAGGGACTTGCTGCTCGAGCCCGACCCGGGGAAAGCAGATTTGCACCGCAAAGAGCTGGAGAATGCCCGCTTGCGCATCGAGGCGACAGATGCTGCTTACGCGCGAAATCTGCGCGGCGAAGAACGCGCTCGGTTTCTTCAATTCGTGCAAGAAGTGAGGGCTTATTTCGATTCGCTCCGCCCTGCTCTCCAATGGAACGCCAGCCAGCGCCGGGAATTCGGCTATTCCTTTATGAAGGATTCACTGCTGCCCCGCAGGATGATCGTGGTCCACTTGGCCGATCAGATCAGCCAAGTGAATCAAAAGCAATTGGAGTCAGGCAACCGCCAGGTGAGCGATCTGTTCGCGAGCTTCAGGCGCTCCTTAATCCTGCTGCTCGTCCTCGCTCTGGTCTGCGGAGTTCTTCTGGCCGGCGGCAGCATTTATGGTCTGCTGCGTCTTGAGCGCGAATCAGCTTCGCGCTTTGACGAAGTGGAGCAGGCGCGGAGTGCACTGCGCGACCTTTCGGGACGTCTGCTCGAAGTGCAGGAATCTGAGCGCCGGGCGCTTTCGCGTGAGCTGCACGATGAAGTCGGCCAGTCACTCTCCGGACTGCTTCTGGGCATAGGCAACGTTGCTGCCACGATTTCGCCTGAAGGTAATGCCGAATCGCGCGCGCAGCTCCAGGATTTGCGCCGGCTTGCTGAACGGACCGTCGCCGTTGTCCGAGACATGTCGCTTCTTCTTCGTCCCTCCATGCTGGACGACCTCGGACTTGTGCCGGCCCTGCAATGGCAAGCTCGCGAGATATCGCGGACTAAGAATCTCAAAGTGGAGATTCAAGCGGATTCCGTTTCGGACGATCTGCCCGATGAACACAAGACCTGCGTTTATCGGATAGTTCAAGAGGCACTGCATAACATTACCCGGCATGCCAAAGCAAAAACCGTTCAGATTCACCTCACCGAGCAGAAAGGGGACGCACTGGCCCTGACCATTCAAGACGACGGGCAGGGTTTTGTGCCGGAGCGAGAGAAGGGAGTCGGTCTGCTCGGCATGGAGGAACGGGTCGCGCATTTGCATGGGTCGTTCGCCGTCAAATCGCAACCCGGACGCGGCACGCTCGTCAAAATAGAACTCCCGTTATCCGAGAAATTCGCCAGAGTTACAGTATGACTGCAGTTCGGATTGTATTGGCCGATGACCATACGATCATGCGCAACGGCTTACGCCTGGTGCTCGAACGCCAGCCTGATTTTATGATTGCCGGTGAGGCTAGCAATGGCAGAGAGGCGCTCGAAGTGGTCAATCGAGTGGCGGCCGACGTTGTGATCATGGATATCGCGATGCCTCTCTTGAATGGGATCGAAGCTGCGAAGAGGATCACCGGAGAACATCCGAAAGTCGCAATACTCATTCTGAGCATGCATTCGGATGAAGCCTACATTCTGAAGGCACTGAAGGCCGGCGCGCGCGGCTATCTGCTCAAAGATTCAGCGGAAACCGATTTGATCCAGGCGGTTCGCGCAGTTTGCACAGGCAAGGCGTTCTTCAGCCCCGCAGTGAGCAAAGTGCTGGCAGACGACTATCTGCGTCAGGTAAGTCAGCGGGGAGTTGAGGATCCGTATGACTTACTCACGGCGCGTGAACGCGAGCTATTGCAACTTGTTGCCGAGCTTAAGCCGACCAAGGACATTGCCGGCATCTTGGGCGTCAGCCCGCACACTGTGGATACTCACCGCGGTAATCTCATGCAGAAACTGAATGTACACAGCATCCCTGAGCTGATTCTGTATGCGGTGCGCAAGGGGATTATTGCGTGACCGGTCTTATTGATTGTTATCCCCGTTTGGCAGATTAGTATGAGCATTCCGGCCCGCGGCGTTGTCCGAAGGCTCGCTATTGCTCTTATTCTTCACACTCTTTTCAGGCTGAGCTTTGGGGTTGCCCTGCTGCTCATTCGGATCATTCGGGTTACCTATCTGCCGCTGACCTCCGCAACTGCAGGCGAGTCCGGCGAGTAATATCAAAGGAAAAAGCTTACGCATAGTCGTACTTAGCGGCTGGTCGGGGCCGGCTGCACAATCGCAACTACCGCCAGTCCGAGGCCGGCTAGCATCGCCGCCAGTAGCAGCGCGGTTGCTGTCTCATACTTTCTCCGGTTATTGTTATTTGGCGTGGCACCGCCCTGACCGCCTCCGGAGGCGCCGGTCTGGAAGGCAGAGGCAGTTCCAGTACCGATGTGCGTCAGAAGTGCGCCCTTCTTATCAAAGATGTTTAGCGAGCCAGCTAAAGCTGCCACTTCGACCGTGTCGCCGTCCAAGCGGACCACGGCTTGCGAAGCTGGTTGGCCCTGCTCGATCCGGTAGGTGTCCGCATAGATACTGTAGCCATTCATATTGTCGACCTTGGTAGCCCCGCCTTGAAGAAGCAGGTGGTCGCGGTAAACCGTACCGGCCGAATCAATCCCGAGTGTCAGGGCAGCGCCATTTTGCAGGAAGATCTGGCTCGACGCCTTCCCCGTTTTAATTTCCGAGCCGTCGAACAGATTCGCGTTGCCGTCTACCTGGTTGCTGTTGACAATAAACGTCCCGACAGCCGAGGCGATCCCGATCGTAGGTGGCAATGCGAGGCAGCTCGCTAGCGATAGAAAAGTCGCCAATAAGAAAGGGAGGATTCTGCCAGGGAACTCGCGGGCGATGCGGCGTAGCAGGTGCCAAGGGAGCCAGAGCGACGGTTGTCCTGGGGCGGCGCTGGTTACGCCCTGCGCGCTCTTAAGCCTCATGCCCTCCCCCTCAGACGTTGCGGACCACTCAGACTAGTTTAATATAGCGGAGCGAACTCTTCACTTGGCCGCTGGTACTCCCAGGTTATGGATCGCAACTCCCCCGAACAGAGCCGCTTCGGCGAAATTCCCAATCGCGAACTTCGATTTCAGATCCTTATGGCGCCGAAAGAGCACCTGCGGAAGAAGGACGCCTGCCGCTACGCCGGCCTTGATACTGAGCCCTTTTGCTCCGAATGTACCGTCCGATGAAGCCAGGAATGAGTTGCCCTCGTGCTTTCCCCATGAACTTGCAGCGTCCATGCCGGTGGCCGCGCCCATCGCGAGCATGCTCGCTAGCCAGATCCGGTTGACCTTCCGGTCGTGCCGCTCCTCAAAACTAGGGATGCTGATTTTGGGATTGAGCGCCGAGGCGCTGATGGGCGCGACTCTGGTTGATAGAACAGCTTCAGGAGCCACGGCGATTTGGCCAGGCTTTGTGACGCTCTGCGCGAAAATTGTACCTGTCGAAGCCGCGAACAGCAATGCAGCTGCGCTCTTTAGGACCAGTGATTTCATGTTTGCCTCCGTCGCATCTAGCGAACACTCATTCCATCGGCAGGGCAACGGGGCGGCTTTAGAGCGTCCGATCATCCGCTCAAAACTTCGCTGCTAGACTTGGGACTGAAATCATCGCGAGTCCACAATGCCTCACTCCGACTTGCCTAATACCCTCGGCGCTTTACGCGCCAGCCGGTTTCTCGATGCGCTTCAGCCCGAAAGGAACCTGAAGGAAGAGCTCAGGACCAACCTGCTCTGCAAACTCAAACGCGGCGAAACCCTGTTTCCGGGCGTTATGGGTTACGAGGACACGGTCGTTCCACAGGTGGTCAACGCGATTCTTTCGCGTCATCACTTCATTCTGCTCGGGTTGCGCGGCCAGGCCAAAACGCGCATCGCGCGCCTGCTGACGCGCCTGCTCGACTCGCAGATGCCTTGCATTGCGGGTTGTGAAATTCGGGATCATCCGCTGCGCCCGATCTGTAAGGAGTGCCGCGAAAAAGTAGCATCGCTGGGCGATGACACCCCGATCGCCTGGGTGCCTGCCGACGACCGCTACGTGGAGAAACTGGCGACGCCGGATGTCACAATCGCCGACATGATCGGCGATATCGACCCAATCAAGGCTGCGCGCACCGGGCAAGCCATCAGCAACGAGCTAAACATTCATTACGGCCTGGTGCCGCGCGCCAACCGGGGCCTGTTCGTTATCAACGAGCTTCCCGACCTCGCCGGCAAAGTGCAGGTAGGCCTGTTCAACATCATGCAGGAAGGCGATGTTCAGATAAAGGGCTATCCCGTTCGTCTCCCTCTAGATGTCATGCTGGTGTTCACCGCTAACCCGGAAGACTACACCGCCCGCGGGAAGATCATAACGCCCCTGAAAGACCGGATTGGCAGCGAAATCCGCACCCACTATCCCCTCACAGTCGAGCAAGGAATTTCGATCACCAGACAGGAGGCGTGGACTCGCCGCCGCTCGCCGGTTTCGGTCGAGGTGCCTCCTTATATTCACGAGGTCGTCGAACAGGTCGCCTTTCTGGCGCGTGAGGATAAGCGTGTCGACAAGCGGTCCGGAGTTTCGCAGCGCCTTCCCATCTCGGTGCTGGAAAATGTCATCTCTAACGCCGAGCGCCGTGCTCTGAAGGCCAAAGATAGCGAAGCCGTTCCACGCATCCTTGACCTTTACGCTGCGCTCCCCTCGATTACCGGCAAGCTCGAACTCGAGTACGAAGGTGAGTTGAAGGGGGGCGACGCGATCGGTCGCGAACTGATTCGAAACGCGGTGGGCAAGGTCTTCAACGTTTATTTCGATGGCGCCAATTTACGCCCCATCACTCAATGGTTTGAGCTAGGAGGCTCGCTCCTCCTGGATGAAGATATGCCGGCCTCTCAGATGGTGAGTGAACTCGGCCGCATCCAGGACCTGCTCTCCTTTACAAAGAAACTTGGCTTAGGCCAGAGCGAGAGCGATGCTCTTCGCGCTTCGGCCGGCGAGTTCATTCTGGAAGGGCTCTACGCCCATAAGCGGATCAGCCGTAACGAAGAGCTGGCGTTCGTGGCTGGCGACCGCTCGTCGCGTGAAGACCGCTTGCGCGAAGAACGTGACGATCTCCGGCGCGGTGGCGGATTCGATCCGCGCGATCCGCGGCGCGGACCAGGCGGAGGACGGCGTAACCTGAACTAGCCTTATCGGAGCCCAAGGCCATGCGGCGCATCGCTTACCGGAAATTCACGGAAGAGGATCTCGGAATCGAGATGGAAGATCTGCTGCGGGCGCTCTCTGACTTTCTGCTGCAGAGCGGATACGAGAATCCCTACATGCAGTTCACGGAGTTCAACGAGCACACGCTTGAAAATCTTAAGCAGGCAATCGAACGTGCGCTTCAGAGCGGTGATCTCTTCAATCCCGATCAGCTGGAGCAGATGCGCCAGCAGCTTGAGCAGATGTCAGCGCAGCAGCGCGAGCAGCTAATTAATCGACTGGTTCAGAAACTCGAACAGGCCGGTTATGTTAATGCGGAAGGCGAACCTCCTGAATCGCCTACCGCGCCAGGTTCGCAGGGCGGCCCTGAAGGTCAGGTGCATTTTGAAGTGACCGACAAGGCAATCGATTTCCTAGGATTCAAAACTCTGAAAGATTTGCTCGGCTCCCTTGGCAAATCGAGCTTTGGCGCTCACGATACGCGCGATCTGGCGACCGGCGTCGAGGCCAGCGGTAGCGTAAAGGCTTATGAATTCGGCGACACGCTCAACCTGGATATCAGCGCGACGCTGTTTTCCGCCATCGAACGCGAAGGTCTGCGCCTGCCGTTGAATCTCGAGTACTCTGACCTGCAGGTGCATCAATCCGAATATCAGAGCTCGTGCGCAACCGTGCTCATGCTCGATTGCAGCCACAGCATGATCCTATACGGCGAGGACCGCTTCACGCCCGCCAAGAAAGTCGCGCTGGCGCTCTCACATCTGATCCGCACTCAGTATCCTGGTGACTCGCTTCGTTGCGTGCTGTTTCACGATACCGCTGAAGAGATGCGCATCTCGGACTTGGCCAGAGTTCAGGTCGGGCCTTACTACACGAACACTCGCGATGGCTTGATTCTTGCCCAACGCCTTCTCGCGCAAGAGAAGAAGGATATGAAGCAGATCATCATGATCACCGATGGCAAGCCTTCCGCGCTCACTTTGGAGGATGGCCGGATCTACAAGAATGCTTTCGGCCTGGATCCGCTAGTGATTAGCCAGACTCTGGAAGAGGTCGCCCGCTGCAAGAAGCGCGGCATCTTGATTAACACGTTTATGCTGGCGAGCGATTTCGGTTTGGTTCAGTTCGTCCAAAAAATCACTCAAATGTGTCGCGGTAAGGCGTACTTCACTACGCCCTACACGCTCGGCAATTACCTGCTCATGGACTATATGAATCGCAAAACGCGAACCATTCACTGAGGGGGCGATCGCTCTTCCACGATCGCCACCCCCCAGGGATCCAACGTTAGCATTTCTTGTGCTTTCTCTGTACGCTGAGAAAGCAACTCGATTCCATCCGCATAGCCATAGTTAAACCGCTGCTCGCGATCCGAGTAATTCAGGAAGTAGTGGATCGTCTTGCCCTCGCGGTTGACCCCGTGCTTGACCCGGACCGAATCCGGCAAGGTCTCACCCGGCTTAGTAAGGCCGGCCTCGTGGAGCACGCGTTCCACAACCTTCTGTTGCAGTGCATCGCTCAGCACGGTTCCTTCATACGTGAGAGTGCCACTGCCGTAGTGGTTTTCTGTGACAGCCGGATACTTAGCAAAGAATTGATGATCATAGAATGCAAGCGGTTTGGCTTCGTCGAGCAGGATCATTTCAGCCCAATCGGAAACCCGGTTTTGATCTCCCGTCTGGAACGGGTCGCCTTTAAGCGCCAGCGGAGTTTTCAAATTTGAAAACTCCTGATAATGGAAACCGGCCGCCTGCTTCAAAGGACCGGGCGCCATAACGGCTCGTACCGTCGAGTATTCATTGCAGAAACCGCTTTTGAGAGTGAGCAAAAGGTGGCCGCCATCGTGGACATATTTCACTAGCCGGCTCAGCAGTTCATTGCTGGCAATATAAAGCGGAGGAACCACGATTACCTTGTAGCGCTCCAGGTTCGCGCTCTCAGGAAAGATGAAATCGACACCGACGTTCGATCTGTAGAGGGCCCGATAGAGCCGGTGCATTTCCAGATCGTATCCGTTCATCGAACCCCAAGGCATGTTGCTTGATTGAGGAGACTGCAGGAATGGCATATATTCAATGCCGTGCCGAGAGTCGTTGCTGTATAGCAGCGCGGCTTGATTCTTTATCTTCAAATCGACGATTTGCGGGCCGATCCGCTCAAGTTCGTGCGCGGTTCGCGAAACTTCACGGTAGATCCGACCTGGCTCCAGGTCATGCGAAAGCACGCCTTTCCAGTAGGTCTCCTGCCCGTAGTGGTTGGAATGCCAATGCCAGTACTCGACCATGTTCGCGCCCGTCGAAGCTAACGTGTACACATCTTCCCGGAGTTGCCCATTATAGGGCGGATATTGAAAACGTGAGTCCCACCCGATCGTCTGTGCATTCGTCTCCGTCACCAGGTAATTCGTTTGCTTCAGCGAACGAGTGAAATCGCCGGCGTAGCTCGAGGCTTCGCCATCGTAAAGATCCTGGGTCGGATGGTACGGATTCATCGAAGCGATGTCGAGGCTCTTCGAAATCGCAAACTCGTTCACTTCGGGTTTGGTTGGGCCTCCGAAGTCTTGGGTGATGAATTGATCCGGACCCAGGTATTCGCGCACGATCGCGGCCTGCCATGCCAGAAACTTCGTGGTGAGTCCTTCCTGATACCGCTGCCATTCGAGCTTCCAGCCGGGGTTGATGATCCCGTCCTCGGGCGGCACTTCCGACCACCCGTGGAGTGTCTGACCCCAATACACGAGGCCCCAAATTCTGTTCAAGCGATCCACTGTGCCGAACTTCTCTCGCAAGTAATCGACGAAGCGGGCCTGAACATTAGGGCCCGCTGTACCGTTTGAGGTTGTTTCGTTGTCGACCTGGTATCCGATCACCGCGCGGTTATCTTTATAATGCTCAGCAATTTTACGAATCACTCGCTCGGAATAGCGCAGAAAGTCTGGATTCGTTATGTCCATGTTCTGCCTCATCCCGTAGGTCGCTTTCTGGCCGCCCAGTTTGGTGACGAGAATCTCCGGGTGCTCTTTATACATCCAGGGTGGAATCGAGTAGGTAGGCGTACCCAGGATGACCCGGATGTTCGCCCGCTGTAGCCGCTCGAGAATGCGGTCCATCCATGCGTACTCGAAGCGGCCATCCTGCGGCTCCCAGAGACTCCAGGTCGATTCGCCAACTCTCACTACGTTTATGCCGGCCTGCTGCATCAGCGCGACGTCCTTTTCGAGGCGATCGTAAGGCATATACTCCTCGTAGAACGCGGCCCCGTAAAGAAACGTATCCATCCGCCCGGGATCGAAAGATTCAGCCGGTTGCGCGACAACTGTGGCGGTTAGCATCGCGGCAGCGCAGTAGAGTACGAGTATTCTTCTCATAGGCAACATGGCAGGCCTCCGCCGTTCATCTCACCTAGTCTATGCCGGGGCATTGCTCGAGCGAACCCATTTCCGGCGCAAGAGCCCGAGGGGGGCCGATATAATCGGTAATTGTGCAAACGGCGGCTCCCGTTTCCGTCTTTGAGTTCAAGTGGATACCCGCTATATTGGGAGTGATTTCGCGGCCGTCGGTGGTTTCTAGCAAAAACCTGGAACCCTGAGAACCTCAAGTTGATCCAATCTTATTGTTATGAATGAAGCTTCAAGCCGAGACGAGCAGAAGCTGATCGGACCTGTCAAGGACCTTCCCAAACGGACGGGCAGCCTCGCTCGTTCGTCGCACTTTCGCTATTACATCCATGATGGTGTGGCTTCCTGCCGCCTTCAGCTTTTGGGCGAATTGACCGAAGCAGAGATTCCGGAGCTGAACGGTTGCTGGCGAACAGCCAAAACCAGTTTGGGCTCGCGTCAGTTAGTTCTCGATCTGCACGCTTTGAAGAGCGTCGACGAAGCAGGTAAACAGTGGCTGGCCGGCATGACGCAAGAGGGCGCGACCTGCTCCCCGGAAGGTTATCTGCGAGATCTCGTGGCGGGTAAGCACGCAGCAGGCATGGAACCTGCCCCGCCCCCCACCAAACCCGGACTTTTCGCCCGCATAGTGAACCTGTTTCGCGGCGTCGGTGTTGAAGCCGCGAAGTAGCGCCTATAGTCTTGTGAGCTGGACCTGCGGCGTCGCTCGAAGCGGTTTCAAAAGCTGTTTGATCCGCAGCAGAACAAGACAAAGCGTCACTCCAATAATGTACTGCTCGGTTCCGTGAGCGTGCCGGAACAGTTCAAGCACCAGAATAAAGCAGGCAAGAACTGCTAATACAAGCGAGATTCCTCTTTGCAGGCGCAAAGAAGCGGATTGCACCCAGGGATCCATGGATACAGCGATCTCTCGCCCTCGATCTGATTCCGTGCAACGCGACTTTATCCCGCAACTGTTGCATGTATGGGCGGGAGCGCGATAGCGTACTAACTGCCGCTCGTGATCGATTTCCGCCCTGATCAGTGCGATGCCGACCGGGCACTCCCAAGTGTCCCGATCACGGTGATATCGGAACGCACCTGTGTGGTACTGATCAGCGCGCATGTGAGAACGCTTGGCGAGCCACTCCAACCCGGCGCCGATCACAATCAGCAGGATTGCATACGCCGCCGCCAGTATGGGCTCGATGTGAAGCACGTGTATTAGCTCAAATCTGAAACTGCCGGTTCGGTAATCTCTGCAAACAGAATTTCCGCGGGTTCCTGCAAGGTGGTCTTGGGTACTCTGTACCGGATGGCAAGCCAGCACAGATAGAGAATCGGTAGTATGCCGCCTATGATAAACACTGCGTCACCCGGGAATCTCAGCCACTCTATAAACGCATTCACAGGATTCCCGACGTACTTCAAGCTGCGCGCCTCGAAGTAGCCGTGATTCACGGATTCGTAAAGCTGCAAGATTCCGAGTGGAAAGAGCGTGGCGAATACCATCCACGCAAGACCTGCATTCAGTGACCAGAAACTGATCTTCGCGGCGCGTTCCGACCACTTTTCTTCGGGGATCATGTAGCGAATACAGAATAGCGCCAAGCCGATCGAGAGCATGCCATAAACGCCCATCATTGATGCATGACCGTGATTCGTAGTGAGGGCCGTTCCAATCTCGTAGTACGAAACCACAGGCAAGTTGATGAGGAAGCCAAAGATACCGGCTCCGAGGAAATTCCAGAAACCAACCGACACCAGGAACATCACTGCCCAGTAGTGCGGGAAGGAGGTCCGCGATCTGGATTCTTGCCGTGTCCCTAATTGGAGAAAGCTCCAGGCTTCCACTGTCAAGAACGTCAACGGAATCACTTCCGCGGCCGAGAAAAAGGCTCCGAGCGCCATATGCTCGGCCGGCGTTCCGGAGAAATACAGGTGGTGCATGGTGCCGATTACGCCTCCGGCTGAATAGAGCACGATATCCAGATAGATGACCGTCAGCGCGACGCGCTCAGCTATCACGCCGAGCAGCACGAAAATGCACGCAACCATGATCGTGGTGAATAGCTCAAGAAAGTCTTCGACCCACAGGTGCACCACCCAGAAGCGCCAGAAATCAGTGGTCGTGAAGTGAGCTTCCGGCTGGGCGAGCAGGCCGACGGCGTAGAAGGCCGGTATCGAGAGCGCCGAAAAGAAGAAGAGCCAGGGCATGTTGCCCTTGTGCTCTAACCGGAGCCGCCCCCGCAAGCCGATATATAGCATGACCACCCACATGCAGAGACCGAGTGTGAGCAGAATCTGCCAGAAGCGCCCGAGGTCGAGATATTCAAACCCCTGGTCGCCAAACCAGCTCCAATACTTTTGAATCCAGCCGTGGATTCCCGCGAACTCTCCAAAGAGGCTGCCGAAAACTACGATCGTTAACGCTCCCAGAAGGCCGACTGCCAGCCATTTCTGGATCTTCGGCTCGCGCCCGCTCAGCATGGGAGCTAAAAAGATTCCGGCTGCAAGATACGAGGTAGAAACCCAGAAGATCGCAAGCTGCAAATGCCATGTTCGCGCCAGATTGAAGGGCAGAATTTGCGCGAGGTCGATACCGAAGAAGTTCGTTATGTCGGCGCGGTAATGCTGCGATGCGCCCCCCACCAGAGTCTGGAGCAGGAACAGCACCGCCATGATCAGAAAGAACCAGGCCGTCACGCCCTGAGCCGGCGTTAACGCAACCTCGCCGGGCGCACGGAACGTGAGCGTACGGTTTTCCCGGCCATGCCAGCCTAGGAAATTCCACCGGCCGAAGGCGAAGAACAATACGCCGATCCCGCCCAGCAGCATGGCTAGCGAAAGCATGCTCCAGACGATCATATCGGCCGTCACGCCATTATTGACCAGCGGCTCAGGGGGCCAGTTATTTGTATACGAGTAGTTGTGGCCCGGCCTTAGCGCCGATGCTGCCCAAGCGGACCAGGCGAAAAATGCAGTGAGCTGCTTGATCTGAGTAGGATCGCTGATCGCCTTGGGCCGCAGGCCAAACCGCGTACTTGGCTCTGAAAAAAACTTGCCGTAGTGATCTGTCAGTTCCGCATACGCAGCAGACTGCCCTGGTGTGAAAATCAGCGTGTCGGTCTTTGCGTCATAACGGTTCGTTTTAAATTCCGAGGCAGTTTGAACTCGCGCCTGTTCCGGCGTGTTGCCGCCCGCATGGGAAGTGGCGACACTGGTCGCGGCCCGGCGTAAGTAGTCGGCAGTGAAGTCTGGCCCCAGATAAGCGCCGTGTCCGAATACAGATCCGTATTCCATCAGCCCATTGCGCAGAAATACCTGTTGGCCCGCGATAATATCTTGCCCCGTAAATAAAACAGTGCCCCCGGGTCCGGTTACACGCGCCGGAATAGGAGCCTCCCCCGAATATGTACGGTAGGCGAGTAAACCCATGACGAAAAAGCCGAACAGGACCACAATGGCAACAGCCTGGATCCACCCTTTTGAAACAAGCAGATTTCTTTTCTCGAACTGTGTTGGTTGGTTTTGCTCTGGGTATCTCGCGGCCATTAAATGCTGTCCTATACGGGTTTTTACGTGGGGGCGCAGCACACAACGAGCGCTCCCGACGCGCGCAGAAACTAAAACTTACTAACCGGACTGTTCGCGCCTCAATGACTTTAGTCCTTGCTAACGGAGGTGCGATTAGGTTAGCGACTCGCTTCGGCTTCGAGTCGCTCGATCGAGGAAATTGTGATTTCTTTCCCTTCGAGCTTTACAAGTCCCTGGGCCTGCAAGCGCGCCAGAGTGCGCGAGACCAGATCGCGAACGGTGCCGACTTCCGCTGCGATCGCCTGCTGATTGTCCATCGTGAAGGCACGGCCGGCGTGCGTTTGACGCCCGTCCGATTTCGCCTTCCTCAGCAGGTAAGCGATTAGCCTCTGGCGCACGGTCGTGAATGACAGTTCCTCGACAATGCTGACCAGGCGGCGAACGCGGCTGCCCACCACCTCTAGCAGCTTGAGAGCGACTTCCGGATTTTCCAGGCAAAGAGAACGGAAATCATCCCGGGATACAAATACCACCTCAGCCTCTTCCATCGCCGCTGCGGACGCCGGGTAAGGGCCACCGTCGATCACGGGAAGCTCAGCAACCGATTGTCCGGGACCATCTATCGAAAGCACGTGCTCGCGGCCCGTTGTTGAGACTTTGAAAATCCTGATCGAGCCTTTGGCAACCACGTACAAGCCCTTGCAAGCCTCGCCCTCCGAGAAGAGCAACTCGTTCTGCGCATAGCGCCGGTACCGCGCTCGTACCGCCAGCAACGACAACTCCGGCTCGGCAAGCGTCGCAAAAAGAGGGGCTTGCTTTAGAAGGTGGAGCACATTCCGCGGCGGAGGTACCATCCTTTCAGGATATGAAGCAGTGCGACCGGCAAGGCGTTCCTGCCCCCGAGCCTAGCGTCTCGTCACAACTCATAGGAGGCGTGCAGCCCCTGGCCCATACCAAATACGGCACGACACGCAGGGCCTTTCTGGCCGCTTCGGCAGCCGCTACTGCCGTGCTCGCGCTCGCCCGACCCTCTGACCCGCACACGATCCAGCTCGAGATCACCGATCGCGAAGTGGGAGCAGTTCCACCGGACTTCATTGGCCTTGGCTACGAGATCTCATCCGTAGCGGCTGGAGTGCTAAGCCCGAAGAATTTCGCATACGTGCGCCTGGTGCGCATGCTCGGCCCGCGCGGCGTCATCAGAGTAGGCGGAAACACTTCCGACTATGCATCCTTCGTGCCGCACGGATCCGCTGTTTCGTCCCCCAAGGAAACTGTAATCACCCCCGCCAATCTTCACGAATTGGGCGGGTTTCTCGAAGCGACCGGTTGGAGTCTGATTTGGGGATTAAATCTTGGTCGAGGGAGCGCGCAAGAAGCCGTGGTAGAAGCTCAAGCCGTAGCCGCCGCTGCAAAAGATAAGCTGCTCGCATTCGAGATCGGCAATGAACCCGATCTGTTCGGCCACGCGCACCGGCCGAAGCGCTATAACTATACCGATTACTTGCGAGAATACCGAAGCTACAAGACCGCGATCCGCCACGAGCTTCCGAACGCGCCGTTTGCAGGACCCGATGCGGCAAACGCAACCGATTGGGTCACGCGCTTTGCATCGGATGAAGGCAACGATCTGAAGCTTCTCACGCATCACTACTACCGCGAATGCGCGGGCCCGGCGAGCACTCTCCAAAAGCTGCTTCATCCCGACCCTAAATTACAGCCCGAACTCGAGAAGCTGAACGCCGCTTCGGCAGCTTCCCACGTCCCGTACCGCATTTGTGAAACCAACTCGTTTTGCGGCGGTGGCAAACAGGGAGTCAGCGATACATTCGGCTCGGCTCTCTGGGCCCTCGATTTCATGTTTACTCTCGCCTTCGGCGGCGCGGCAGGCGTCAACATTGAGACCGGCGTGAATCAACTCGGGTGGATCAGCTGGTACTCGCCAATCGGAAATGATGAGCGCGGCAACTACTCCGCCACCCCTGAGTACTACGGCATGTTGGCCTTCGCGCAAGCGAGCAAAGGACAGCGCCTTGCGTTGAACTATGACCCATTGGGCTTGAATCTCACCGCATATGCGGTTGCTCCCGATCCACAGCGACTCTCCCTCACCATCGTGAACAAGGAGCCGTCACAATCCGCCGGTATCAGCATCAGTTGTCGCCGTAAATTTGCTCGCGGCAATCTCCTTCGCCTCACCGGTCCCTCGCTCGAAAGCAAGCAGAACGTAACGCTCGGCGGAGCGCAAGTCGATGCCAGCGTCAATTGGAAAGCGTCCTCGATCGAGTCCGCGCACATGAGCGGCGGTAGGTGGCACATCCGTGTTCCTGCCGCAAGCGCAGCAGTTTTGACTCTGAAACTGTGAGTCGTCACCGCTCTGTTGTCCGCACAAACACCCAGGCAATAGACCCGCAGATACACAAGCCGGCGGCCACCAGAAAGGACGCGTTCCAGCCCGAATGGAGCGCAATAGCCGGCGTGAGCGAAACCGTGAGCGCGCCTCCAATCTGGCCTCCCGCGTTCATCACGCCCGATACCGAACCCGCTGACGGCCCTCCGATGTCGGCTGATATCGACCAGAAGGAACTCTGCGCAAGATACAGCGCGCCAGCTCCTCCAGCCAGCATGAAACTGGCAAGTTGAGCGCTTTCCGCCTGGGTCCCTAACGCAATAAAAATCGCGGCAAGGCCGATTCCGAATACAGCGATGCCACAACGGCCAACGCGCTTTCCGAAGCGTCGAGTCAGCAGGTCGCTGATCCAACCACCTAAAAGAGAACCGGCCGTCATCGCCAAAAAGGGCAGCATCGAATAAACGGAACTCTGCCGGAGATTCAGGTGCCGGATCTCATTCAGGTAAATGAAAAACCAGCTAAAGAAGATATACGCCGCGTAGCCATAAGTGAAGTAGCTGAAGGTGATCAGCAGAACATCGCGATTGGCAAGAATTGCGTTCCAGCCAAGGCGCTTTGCTGCGACATCTACTTGTCCCGCAGACATGCCGGCTTCGATCAGGGCGAACTCCTTTTGCGTTACCCACGGGTGCTGCCGCGGAGTGTTCCGGGCCACGACAAACCAGACCGCTCCCACAAGCAAACCGAGGCCCGCGCTGCACCAGAAAGAAGCTCGCCATCCGTAGTGAATCATCAGATAGGTGATCAGCGGAGGAGTTACTCCCGCTCCGAATCCCACGCCTGAAAAGATTAAGCCATTCGCTAAACCGCGCTCGGAAGACGGCATCCACGCTGCCACGATGCAATTTGAAGCAGGATAAACGACGGCTTCGCCTAATCCGAGACAGAAACGGATGCCCACCAGGAGCAGGAAGGCGTAAGCGAGCTTCGGCGAGATCACCGTTATGAGGCTCGTAAACACTGCCCACCAGACCACCCCGATCAACAGAATGAGCCGAGGGCCGACGCGGTCTGATAGCCAGCCAGCCGGCGCTTGCGCGGCGGCATAGCCGAGCACGAAAGCGCTAAAAACGCCGCCCAGTTGGATATTGCTGAGATGAAATTCCTGCGCAATGGCCCGTCCTGCAATCGAGATGTTTACGCGGTCCAGATAAGCGACCGCACTCACCAGGAAAATCCAAACGATCAGGAGCCACCGGATGCGGCCCGCTATCGGATTGCGCACGCGACCGTTACCGCTCGATCCGGCCGGAGCCACTGCTACCGACCAGCGCCATAACTTCATCTGCTGTGAACCGGCTGTAATCGCCTGGCAGAGAGTGTTTCAGTGAGGAGGCGGCAACTGCAAACTCCACAGCTTCGCGGTCGGAATGTAAGTTGAGGAAGCCAAAGATCAAGCCGGCGGCAAAGCTGTCTCCCCCGCCGACGCGGTCGACTATGTGCGTGATTTCATAGTGCCGGCTCAACAAGAATTCCTTGCGGTTGTGTAGGCACGCTGACCAGCCGTTATGAGAGGCGTTTCTCGATTCGCGCAGCGTGATCGCAATTTTCCTGAGATTCGGAAAACGCTCGAGCACCGTTTCAGCGAGGCTCTTGAACTTATCCTGCGAAAGCGTTCCAGCTTCGACATCCACGCCGGCATCAATCTTAAGGCACTTCTGGCAGTCCTCTTCATTAGCGATACAAACGTCGGCGTACTTTACGAGATCGGGCATTACCTCGTGAGCGGCGTGGCCCCACTTCCAGAGATTCTTGCGGAAATTCAGGTCAACTGATGTGCTAGCGCCGATCGCCTTTGCGCTTTGCAGCGACTCAAGAGCAAGCGCAGCCGCCGATTCACTCAAAGCAGGAGTGATTCCGGTCACGTGAAACCATTGCACTCCGGCAAAAGCCTGCTTCCAATTGATGCTGCCGGGTTTCGCCACAGCGATCGCGCTGCCTGCACGATCATAGACAACCTTCGAGGGTCGTTGATTCGCTCCCGCTTCAACGAAGTAGATACCCAGCCGCCCCGGCCCGCGGATTATGTGCTGCGTCTCGACACCAAATCGGCGCAGTTCCCCGATGCAGGCATCAGAAAGCGGGTTGCTCTCCGGCAGGACCGTAATGTAGCGGCTCTGTCCGCCTAATTGCGCTATCGAAACAGCTACATTCGCTTCCCCTCCGCCCCACGTCGCTACGAACTCCGGAGACTGCAGGAATCGCTCGAAACCCGGTGGCGAGAGACGCAGCATGATCTCACCGAAGGTGGCAACAACAGCAGCGCTCGTGAACTGTTTTGCGGGATGAGCCAAGATTGGTCTAGTTTATCGTGTCAGGTGGCGTGCGCTCCTTCGATACGATCCCGCACTCGACCTGGCAGAACGAGGACCGACCCATGTTGACGGCCACTGCTTACGAGAAATGTGGAAGAACTCTTCGGTCGCTTCCAGCAACTTCACTAAGCAGCGCAGGAGTGTCCCACCGCCTTGGAGTAGAGGATGTAGGCGGCACCGGCGAACACCTAAATCGCCATTTGCCGGGTCATCTGCGCTCCGAGCCCCGGTTGGCTCCCGTGATCAGTCATTAAATGGCCTCTTAGGCTCTTCTCGCCTGCTCGAAGACTTGGGCAGGAGTAACCTTGCCCGCGACCGGCTCCGTGCCGGGCACTCCGAAGTCGATCCAGCCCGAGTTGAACCCGTCCAACATCTCCTCGTAGAGACCGGTGCTTCCGGGTGCCAGCGCATGTGATCACCGATGGGCGCGCAGTTCAACTCTTCGGAAGACGAAAAGCAATGACGCCATGCCTCGGCACGCTCGCCGTATAGCTCTGTCCGGAGAAACTGATATCCTTGTGCGCCCAGAGATCCCGTCCTGAGGCGGGAGCGCCGACGCCCAGCTTGGACCAGTCCACCTCAATGGTCGCAGCTTGATCCCCGCGGTTAAACAGGGCTACCACGGTCGTTCCGTCCTCCAACTCGCGTGTCCAGATTTCAGTCTTTCCTTCTTGAATAACATTGCGCTTAACCGGACGGGCGGCCGGGTCTTGGTCGATTGCGATGACGTCCTTGTTCGTCAGAACGTCGAGCGTGTCTTTCGACATCTTCGCAAGATCATTGCCGGCCAGCAGAGGAGCCGCAAGTAGAGCCCAGAGAGTCATGTGCGTTCGGTATTCGTCGTTACTCATTCCGCCGTTGCCTACCTCGAGCATGTCCGGATCGTTCCAGTGTCCGGGTTTGGTGTACGACGAGATGGCAGCCTGGCTGAACCCGATCTCTTCCATCGATTTCCAGCTATCCGCGATATCCCCAGTGGTGCGCCACAAATTGCCGCCGACCGATGCACCCCATGTCCAGACGTCGCCATTGCCGTATTCGCAAAGGCTGTAAACGATTGGATGGCCCGTGGCCTGCAGCGCATCTCCCATCTTTTGGTAAACCGGCCGCAAGGCTGAATTCTTGTATATTGCACTTGCCGAACACCAGTCGTACTTCAGATAGTCGATACCCCAGCTCGCATAGGCTTTCGCGTCTTGCTCTTCATGTCCGTAGCTGCCTTCCCATCCACCGCAGGTCTTCGGCCCGGGCGATGAATAGATACCGATTTTTAAGCCCTTCGAATGCACGTAATCGGCCAGCGCCTTCATATCGGGAAACTTCTTGTTGGTTCTGATATTCCCGGCGCTGTCACGCTCGCCTTCCCAACTGTCGTCGATATTGACGTAAATGTATCCGGCGTCTTTCATGCCCGAGGAGACCAAAGTATCGGCCGCGGCGCGAACGACGGTATCGTCAACTTTCGTAGCGAAGTGATTCCAACTGTTCCAGCCCATGGGAGGCGTGCGGACTAGCCCGTTATCCGGCAGATCATGCAAGGCCGGCAGAGGGAGCGGAGCCGGCGGTTTCATCGCGTCTGCGTTGCTGCGAGTTGCTGTCGCGATCATGGAGCTCCCCTGCGGTGCATTCGGTGAGCGCCGGGTCGCGATCGTCAGAACCAGTTCATCCCCTTTTAATTGACCGTCATAGCTGTCGATTACTTCGCGCCATGGATTTACTTCCACGTGCAAATGGCCATCGCTGAATGTGCCACTGACAATCTTCTCGGCCCTATAATTCCGGACAACACTGCCCGTTACAGTGTTGCCGGTTTGCTCGAGGTCTAGAAACCTGTCCTGGAACGTCCCATCGTGCATGTCGATACGCGCGCGCCAGACGCCGGATATAGTGGCCTGTGATAGCAGCCATGGCGCGGCAGCGCTCAGCGCACCAATAACGAGGAACAAAGTTCGAGTGATCCGCATTGCGTGAGTCTATCTAACGATGTTATTGATCCGGCGTATCAGTATTCGCGCGGATTCTAGAAAGTAATTCGACCAACTAATTGCACGTTTCTGGGCTGCGTGACGGTACCGTTCCATACTCCGAAATTGGGGCTGGAAGGATCGTTGTTAAACGGAATGCAATCGCCAAATGCCTGACCATCGCAGGTGAAGTAATGGTTGTTGAAGACGTTGAAGGCTTCGGCACGGATTTCAATGTTGAGCCGCTCCTTGATGGAGATCGTCTTAGCGAGCGACAGGTTAGTGTCGCGGTACGGAGAGCTGCGGATGTTGCTGACGCGAGGCCCGGTACCCAAATACTCACCGCTCGCAAACAGCGATGCCGGTTGGAAGGCAGCCGCGTTGTAGAGCGGCCGATTTACGTTTAGATTGCCGTAAGATTGCAGCAGCACGGTTGCAGGCGAGGTAATCCCCGGAATGCAGGCGGCCTCGAACTGGTAGGGAACACCGCAAACGTTCGAGTCACGGAAATAGAGCGGCGTTCCGGAGGTAAGCTTCATACTCGAGGAGAGTCTCCAGCCGCCGACAACGTAGTTCAGAAAGTTCGAACTGTTTAGCCATCGTTTGCCCTTGCCAAAAGGAAGGTCATATACCGCTAACAGCGCGAAGTTGTTAGGGACATCGTCCGTCGAAAGAGTATAGTTGCGGTTCCCCTGATAAGGATTGATTACGGGGCCGATTCCGCCATAACCTGCGACCGCCTGAGTGGTGGAAGACGCATCCGTGGTCAGCCGCGAAAAGGTGTAATTGGCGCCTAGATAAAGGCCGACCGAAAATTGCTTCTCGATTTTGGCTTGGAACGAGTTGTAAAACGACTCGCCCTCGTTTTCGTTCAGTCCGAAAAGTGCGCCACAGTATTGCGGGTATTGAACAAGCGCCTGGGCCACCGTCGGCTTGCACGTACCCACAGAGTTCAATGTCTGAACCCAGTTACTATAAGGCACGCTTACGCCATAAAGTGAGGTTTGCCCGGGTTGAAAAACGGTGTTTAACTGGCTACTACCCATGCTTGTAAGCAGCGCAGGATTCAGATAATTAAGAGGCTGCAACTGCGAAGGAAGGTGAGTCCCCCTGCTGGCAACATAGGCGACGCTCGCTATCGCGCTGCCACCAATCTTGCGCTCTACAGTGAGGTTCCATTGCTGAGTATAGGAAAGGTGATTGGCATTAGGCGGCCGGTAGGTCGGTCCAGCTCTACCGTTATCGGCTGTAGCGGTGATATTCTCAGCCTTGTTATAGGCCGGGAATCCATTATCCAGGTAGAAAGCCGGCTGATAGCCCCCTAAGGAATCGGTGAAGCTGACAGCCGGGTTAAAGCCATCGAGCGACATGCCTCCGGCCCAGTTCGGGTAAAACGCTTGCGTGTAAAAAACGCCATAGCCGCCACGCACTACAGTTTTGTCATTGAGAGAGTAAGCGAATCCGAAGCGGGGAGAGAAGGCGCCCCAGAAGAGATGTTCGGGATACTTGACACCAGCACTCGCGGTGCCCCAGTTGTTTCCGGCAAAAGCCAGACTGCCAGGGCGATTTCCAGCTCCCGGGTTTGGCGCGAAGCTAAAGAACGAGAGTTGATTATTGGTTTCCCAGGTCGGCGTGAATATATCCCAGCGCAATCCATAATCGACGGTGAACTTGCTTGAGATTTTCCAGCTGTCCCCCACATGCAAGGAGTAGGCGCGCTGCTCAGCCCCGTACTTGCTAATGTTATAGACGTTCAGGCTGCCGTTATCTACTGCGCCGATATAAAAACTCGCGAATGGATCGCCGCTGGGGACGCCCGGCAAAGCGCTAGAAAGCGCCGAGAAATTCACTGTCCCGGACTGGCCTAGATTCTGCCGAAATACCTGCTGTATATGTCGATATTCGCCGCCGAATCTCACGGTGTGAGCGCCGTGTACCCAGGTTAGGAGCTCGTTGGTTACGTACGTAGGGCGAGTCGTCTTATTCAGGGCCCCGAGTCCGTGGTTATTACCCCATGGATTATAGAAGTTGGTGACACCAGGCGCAGAGAAATTCGCCTGCTGGCGACGCATTGTAAGCGACAGCATTCGGAATATGCGGCAGGTCGGCCGGATTCTGGCCGGGCACAGAGCCATACCCTTCGTTGCGGTTCAGATAGCCGAGGGCGTAGTGGCTCAGAAATGTCGGTGAAAAGATATGGTCCCAATTCAGGCGGTTGACCCAGGCGTCCTCCGGATTAGCGGGACTGCTATTACACAGCATGACCGGCAACGCGCATTGATTGTTGGGTGGGTTTTTCTGCCGCCAGATAGTGACATAGATATGGTCCTTGTCGCCCCAGTTGTGGTCTATCTTATACAAGAAGAGGTCGGTGCTGCCGAGAATTCCGTTCGGCACCGGAGTACCCAGATAGTTATTGTACGGACCCGAAGCCGTTGGCGTAGGAAGATACTGCATCCATTGCTGGGCGAGCTTGCTTTGTTCTGTCGACCGGAATGATGTTACCTGGATACGGGGAACGGCTGACCACACCGTTGACAATTGTTTCTGTTGTGGGGTCATAAATCGGAACGCCCAAATCCGAAAAATTGCCGGAGCGCTCCTGCACACTGGGAATTGAATACACCGGCCGAGTAGTGCCACCGGTGGCGCGCAGATACTCTGCATCAAAGAAGAAATACGTTCTGTGCGTGGATCCCCAGACGAAGGGAAAGAACGGGAGTTTCACCGGACCGCCAACGAACCCGCCCCATTCGTTCTCGTTATCCTTCGGGCGCGCGTCGCCGGAAGGCCGGTTGTTGGTGAACTGCAATGCATTGAGATCCCTATTCCTCAGGTACTCGAAAGCGCCCGCATGAAGCTGATCCGTGCCGCTGCGAGTGGTAACGATGATCTCGCCGCCCGTGGTTGTTCCGTATTCGGGCGCGTAGCTCGAAGTCAGCACACGGACCTCGCTCACCATGTCGGGCGTCGTCGGAAAATCATTGAAGGCGACCATACCGCTTTGCGACATGGTGCCCTCCTGCATGCTTACTCCATCCAGGATGGCTTCGTCACCCATCTTCAGACCGCCGTTGATGCGAGCATTGAATGCCTGCTGACCTGTCCCGGTGCTGACGCCCGGGAGGAAGGCAACAAACGATACGGCGTTTCGTGGAGTACCGCCGGAAACGAGTAGCGGCAATTGGTTGATTACCTTGGGTGGAACACCTTCCTCCTGGGTTCCGTTCTCGACGTCAAGTTGCGCAGCCTGAGCGGTGACCTCGATTTTAGTCGAAGTGTCGCCGACGGCGAGCGTGATAGGAAGAGTGACGGCCTGGTTGACTAATAGTTGAAGTCCGCGCTGCTCGTAGGTGTTAAATCCCTTGGCCGCCACGCTGACATCGTAGTTTCCGGGCGGCAAGCTGGGAAACGAGAACCGGCCATCATTGTCCGTTTGTACGCTTGTGCTCGCTTGCCGGTCAATCGAAGTAACCGTCACGTTTGCATTCTGCAAGGGCGCACCGCTTGCATCCATCACTTGGCCGGTCAGCGAGGCGTTTTGGCTCTGACCGAAGGCCATTGCAGTAAACAGCAACAGAGAAGCTACACAAAAGCAAACGTAGCGACGTGACATTCGCACCCTCCTGCAGAAGCAACAATCTATCTATAGGGCACTGAGACGGCTCCCGTAGAGCTCGTGTCAGTAAACTAATATAGATTCCTCAATTAGTCAAATAGAAAAATCTTTTCAAGGCGCGCGCAAGCAATTTTCTACGGCTGCGCTGCTGTTAAATTGGATTTTCCGGATGCGAAAGGCGCGGCTTGCGAGAGTGCTGGTAACTTTGCTGGTCTTGTCGCCTTGCCTCCCGTGCCAGACGACTGATCGGATGAAGGCGATCCTTGGCATTGAGGACGCAACGACAGCCGGTGACTTGAACACCGCCTCACGATTACTCGACGCCGCGCTGAAGAAGTACCCGGGTGATGGCGGACTGTTGAATCTACGTGGTATCGTACACGCCCGCCGCGACGAGCTGCCCGAGGCTCGCAGCGATTTTGCCGCTGCAGTTCGAGCCACGCCAGCACTCACGCCCGGCTGGCAAAATCTCGGCCGTGCGTGCCAGCTGCTTGCAGACAAGGATGCGTCCGCCGTCACGTGCGCCATTGATTCGTGGAAGCGCGTATCAGTTCTAAAGCCCGGAGATGTAGAGGCGTGTGCTTCGTTAGGACTTCTTTACGAGCGGCAGGGAGAATTTTCGAAGTCATTAATCGAACTCCAGAAGTTGCCACCCGAGGCCGCTTCGCAAACACCTAATCTCTTGCTTCAGTGTGCCGACCTGGCCGCGCTCGGGCGCACGGCGGACGCGGAGAAGATCGCCGGTCAACTGAGCGCACGTGACGATTTCTCGGAGGGGGATTTGGAGGACGTGCGGAACGCTTTCGATTTACCGGCCGCCGCGCCGGTAGCGGTCACGCTTTTGGAAGCGCTCGATTCGCGGCAGGCAGCCGGTCCAGCCGGTCTTCAGACGGCTGGCGATTGCTTATGAGCAAGTCGGCCGCCTCTCCGAAGCGCTCAAAACACTCGAACGGCTAACGTTGCTCGAACCGCGAAATTCGGCTCATCTTCTTGAGCTCGCTCGCCTGGCGGATATGCGAAAAGACTACGAAAGTGCGCTTGGGTATTTGGCACATGCGCGGGATCTTGCCCCCGAGAACGCGCGCATACATTTCCTGTTCGCCATGGTTGCTGTGAAACTGGATTTGGCCCTCGAGGCGAGGCGATCGCTCGAGCGTGCGCTGGCAATTGAGCCGGACAATCCAGACTACAATTACGCGATGGGCACCGTCATTCTGGGTAATAGGGACGCTACCAGCGCATCCGCCTATTTCGATAAGTTCTTGAAAGCGAGGCCCGCGAGTCCTACAGGTCACTTCGCGCTCGGCGTCGCATATTTCACCACCGGCGATTACGACAAGGCCAAAGCCGAGATGTTGAAATTAGAGAACAGCCCGAAAGCGGCGGGAGCGGAGTATTTTCTGGGGCGGATGGCGCGTATGGAAGGGCATCCCGACGAAGCTCTCCAGCATTTAAACAAATCTGTCGATTTGATGCCGGCCTTCGCCGAATCGCACACCGAGTTAGCGCGCGTCTACATGCTGCAAGGTGCGCTCCATCAAGCTGATGCCGAGCTGCAACGCGCTGTTAAGCTCGATCCACAGAGTTTTCAGGCCAATAGCCAGCTGCTTGTGCTATACAAGCGCACGCGAGATCCAAGAATCGCCCAGCAACAACAACTCGTCGCTAAGCTGGACCAAGAGCGCTCGCGACGCGCTGAATTGATGCTGCGCACAGTTGAGTTCAGGCAATAATGCATGCTTTGGCTGCGCATTGCGATCCCGGTACTCATTGCGATGAGAGCGATGGCTCAGTCGGACGATATTTTTCAGCGGCTCCGAATCGCGCTTTCTCCGGCAGGCTCCGGTGAAGTTGCTTCCGCGGCGCTCGCGAAACATGATTTTGCGAAAGTAGAGCAGATGCTGGCCGGATTGACACCAGCGACGCGGGCCGAGCGCTCTGAGGTTCTGGCTCTCGAAGGCGCGGTCGAATTCCTGGCTGGGAACATGAGCGCCGCCACCGCCGATTTTCGACGAGCTTCGGAACTGGGGGCGTTAAAAGATAACGATACGTTCACCTTCGCCATGGCGTTCGTGAATCTAAATGATGACGCTCATGCGCGCGCGTTGCTCACAGCGCTCGCTGAGAAATATCCAGGGCAGGCAATCTATATCTACTGGCTGGGCCGGCTCGATTATTCTGAGCGCAGATACGTAGAAGCGGTCGAGAAACTGACCAAGGCATCGAAACTGGATCCTCAATCAACCCGCGTCTGGGACAGTCTCGGCTTGGCCTTCGATATGCAGGGCCGCATGGATCAAGCGCTCGAAGCTTTCAAGAAGGGAGCGAACTTGAATCGCGTACTGGCCCATCCTTCTCCCTGGCCACCGCATGATCTTGGGTTCTTGTTGCTGAGAATGGATGCGCCAAAGGAAGCGGAGACCTTGCTGCGCGAGGCTCTTCGCTACGATCCACATCTGGCGCAAGCGCACTATCATCTTGGACGTGCTTTGGAGAAGGAAGCTCGCGATGCAGAAGCCATAGAAGAATATCGCACGGCTATTTCTATCGACACGGGCGCGGCCGACGCTTGTTACTCGCTTGCCATGCTTTACCGCAAGTTGCATCGAGATACCGAGGCAACCGCGATGTTTGCAGAATATAGAAAGCGTAAGCAAGCGATGCCGGAGGTAACCGCGCGGCAATGAAGCGAAGAGAATTCCTCGCCGGAGGCGCCGCGCTCGGCCTTTTTACGCCCTTCGGATTCGGTTCCGTCGCAGGCGGGCTGCCTTTATTTGAAGAGATCCCGCCATCGCGCAGTGGAATCGAGTGGACCCACGATAATGCAAGGTCGGAGAATCGCTATCTTCCCGAATCGCTCGGGCCAGGCTGTGCATTTCTTGATTTCGACAACGATGGATGGATGGACATCTACCTTGTCAATAGCGGCGCTTGCGATTTCTGGACGCCGTCGAAGCCCATTCGCAATGCCCTCTATCGGAATAATCGCGATGGAACCTTCACCGATGTGACTGAGCGGGCGGGAGTCACCGGCGGCACGTTCGGAATGGGCGTTGCCGTCGGGGACTACGATAACGATGGCTGGCCGGACATCTTTGTAACCTCATACGGGCGCTGCATCCTTTACCGGAATAACCGTGATGGAACGTTCACAGATGTCGCCAGGAAAGCGGGTATCGCGACACCCGGCTGGACCACGAGTGCGTGCTGGTTCGATTACGACAACGACGGAAGGCTCGATTTGTTCGTTTGCAGTTTCGTCAACTATAGTGCAACGCACAAACTGGAATGCGGAGACAACAAGCTCGGCAAACATTACTACTGCATCCCACGCGTGTTCAAGGGGACCGCGAGTTTTCTTTACCACAACAACGGCGACGGCACGTTCACGGAAGTAAGCGCGGGGACTGATATAGCCAGATCGTTGGGTAAGGGTCTTGGAGTTGTCGCAACCGATATTAATAACGACCGCCGTATGGATCTTTTCGTCGCCAACGACACCGTACAAAATTTCCTCTACGTCAATCGCGGCCCTGATGGCAATGGCAAATGGCAGTTTGAAGAAATCGCTCTTGAGGCGGAGGTCGCGTTCAGCGACAATGGGCAGCCTCGTTCCGGCATGGGTGTAGACGCCGCGGATCTGAATAATGATGGCTGGCAGGACTTGTTTGTTGCGAACCTTGATCAGGAGATGTACTCGCTCTATCAGAACACCGGACGGGAGAGTTTTCGGGACCTAGCCTTGATACACGGCATCGCGCAGGCGACACGCCTGATGAGCGGCTGGGGCCTCAAATTTTTCGATTACGACAACGATGGACGAGTCGATCTGATTTTAGCGAATGGCCACCCGGACGACATGATCGAGAGTTATTCGCCGCAGGTCCATTACAAGGAACCGCTGCTACTCTTTCACCAGGGTCCCGATGGCAAGCTCAGCAATGTGACCGCGCAAGCCGGTCCTGCATTTGACAAGCGTCTTTCAGCACGTGGACTTGCGGTTGGCGACTACAACAATGACGGCGCGCTTGATGTGCTTGTTGGTAATAACGGCGGTCCGCCATTATTACTCCGGAACAACGTTGCAAAACCTAATAACTGGTTGGGTTTGAAATTGCAAGGAGTGAACTGCAATCGCGACGCGATCGGCACAACAATCGTTTGGAAGGCGGGTGGTCAGTCCTTCCGGCGTCTGAAGAGCGCAGGAGGAAGTTTTCTTTCCTCGCACGATCCGCGAGAGATCCTAGCGGTCGGTTTCCGCCCCAAGCTGGAGGAGTTGGAAATTCATTGGGCCGCTCCCAGCAATCAGGTCGACAAGCTCACGAATCTGCCTATTAATCGCTATATCCACATTGTTGAAGGTAAAGGAATCGCCGCTTCCATCGGCGGATAATTCCATCCAGGGCAATCCCGCAATTATGGAATTGGGTGAGGCAAGCGAGTAGATCCATTCCGCCATGGAGTGGGTGGTCGAGAAGATCCCGAAAAACGCGGCTGGCAAGCTTAATGCATTTCTCCCGCCTCTCGGCGCGTCGGATACGCTAAACGCGGCAATTCCCGGATTGTTGTCGGGATCACGCGCAAGCCGAAACTACTCGGGACCTCGTACATTGGAAAATTCTTGAGAGTGGTGCGTGACACGATCAGAATAGTCGAAACTCCGCTATACGTTCCTCAATAGAATGCGCGATCGGAGGGCAAGAGCCGCCCGGCCACGGGAGCGAGGTCGGGCGGCGTTGCCTCATTAAGCCCCAGCCAGCCCTCGGCAACTGCAGCGCTGTCAGCCCGCAGAGAGCGCGCTGATCGTAACGTAATATCCGTCCGGATCTCGGAGCGAGAACTCCTTGGTTTGAGTGTTCAGATTCACGTGTGGCTCCTCTTCGAGCCGAGTGACGAGAGAGCGTGCCCTTTGAAGCGCCAGGTCGAAATCATGGACACGGAAGAATAACAGCAGCCCGTTGCCGGGTGTCCCGTGATCGGGGCTCATCAACGAGGGATGCTCGTGGGCGCCCCACGCGTGAAAGCAGAGCAAGACAGTTCCATCTGAATCGAGGACTTGCCCAAAGTAATCATGGGCAGGAAGAGTAGTCGGCTGACCGAACAGCGCCTGATACCATTTGAAGCTGCCCGGCACGTCGCCTACCCCAATGATCGTCCACGTGCGTTTCATTAGGTCCCCCGCTGCGAACTAATTCTTGTTTAGACCAACCGGTCATGGACTGCCTAAAACGAAGTTGTCGCCGACAACCCATTCTGTCAAACAGGCGTGCGCCGGAAGTCAATCACGCCCCCAGCCGCTCAGCTTCACTTGTCTCCTCAATGCTTTGAGCGCGATCGCTAAATTTGCTAGCTGGAGCTGAGTCGATAACTCGAAACGGTGGCTTTTGCCATTCGGAGCTCTCGGCGTGGGGCGTAGCCTGCAGAAGTGGCTTTGTTTCGCAATCCTGGCGTTCCACCCAGGTTCGTTTCGTAAATTCGTTCGAAAGGAGATTCAGTGGCTTCGTTTTTTCGCATTCGCAGCCGGGTGTTCGGCGCCCGAAGTTAGCAAAATCGCCCAGCCCCAGTTCGGCTGGGTTCGTTTTTTCATTTCGCCGCGAATCTCCGCCAGTTCGTTCGGCAAAATCGCGCAACCGGCAGTTCCGCTGGCTTTGTTCCCTCATTTTGGCAGTACCGCTCGTCTTTCGCCTTATCTTCTCTTTTCTGGGCCAGCTCCCGCTCCCTTTGCTATTCTGGGCTTCAACCCCTCTTACAACCTTTGCGCGATTTGTGCCAGATGTTCGCTTCATGGACCTTTTTGAACTCACCCGCAAGCTGATCGATATCGAATCGGTCACGCCCAACGAGCAGGAAATCGGCAACTTTCTCTGGGACAACCTCAGCGAATTGGCGGGGCGCTTTGGTGGCGAAGTTGAACGCCTGCCCGTTGAGCCGCATCGCGACAACATATTCGTCCGATTTGGGGATCCGGTGGTTGTGCTGTCAACCCACATGGACACCGTGCCTCCATTCATTGCTTCGCGCGAAGATGGAAACCAGATCTGGGGACGGGGCGCCTGCGATACCAAGGGCATTATCGCGGCAATGATTACGGCGGTAACTCAATCCCTTGAATCCGGCAAGACCAATGTCGGATTGTTGTTTGTGGTGGGCGAGGAGCGCAACAGCGCCGGCGCGTTGGCAGCAGCGCAGAGTCCGCGTGGCAGCAGGTTCTTGGTTAATGGCGAGCCTACTGGGAACAAACTGGCACTTGCCTCAAAGGGAGCTCTTCGCTACGAAATCGTCGCTCGAGGCCGCATGGCGCACTCAGCTTATCCGGAACTCGGTGAATCGGCCATCGAAAAACTCCTGGAGGCGTTGAATCGCATCCGTCAATTGAAGCTGCCGGTTGACAATCTCCTCGGCGCGAGCACGCTGAATATAGGGCGGATCGAAGGTGGCCGCGCTCCAAACGTGGTTCCGGATGAAGCGCGCGCGGAAATTCTGGTCCGTGTTGTCTCCGATCCCACTGAACTGCGCAGGCAAATCGAAAAAGCGGTTGCCCCTCAAGCAACAGCCGAGGAGGTACTGCTGATTCCAGCGGTTCAGCTCGGCTCGCTCGACGGCTTCGCGACGACCGTGGTGGCCTTCACCACCGACATCCCAGCTTTCAACGGAGCATGGGGGCAGCCCTTCCTCATCGGACCGGGTAACATTCATCTGGCTCATACCTCAGAGGAGCGCATCGCGAAAAGCGAGCTCATAGAAGCGGTCGGCATTTACCGGCAGCTCATTGAGCGGCTCTCTGCTTGAACTTTTTAACAATGAAACCCATTGAAGTTGGCATTCTCGGCGGTACTGGCATGGTTGGCCAGCATTTCATTCGCTTTCTCGAAGGGCACCCGTGGTTCAAGCTCACCTGGCTTGGAGCCAGTGATCGTTCGGCGGGCAAAAAGCTTTGCGATGCCGCGGCGTGGCGGCTCGAAGGCCAGGCGCCTGAGAGTGCCGCGAGTCTGATTGTCCAGGAATCGAAGCCTGGCCATGCTCCGCAGCTGGTCTTCTCAGCCATGGACGCCTCTGTAGCTACGGAGATCGAGCGCGACTTCGCGCAAGCCGGACACCTCGTGGTGTCGAATTCGCGCAACCATCGCATGGAGCCGGACGTTCCGCTGATAATTCCAGAAATCAATCCGGGTCACCTATCGATTCTCCGGGTGCAACAGAGAAATCGCGGCTGGAAAGGGATGATCGTTACTAACCCGAACTGCTCGACGGTCGTCCTCAGCATGTCCCTAGCTCCATTGAGGCAGTTTGGGATCCAACGTATACTCGCTGCCACAATGCAGGCAGTTTCCGGGGCCGGTTATCCCGGCGTGCCCTCCATGGACATTGTCGGTAACGTCATTCCTTTCATCGGATCGGAAGAGGAGAAGATGCAGCAGGAGACCCAGAAAATTCTGGGCGATGTTGCCGGTGACGAATTTCGACCGCTCAATGCGCGCGTGAGCGCACACTGCAATCGCGTAGCCGTAGTGGACGGACATACAGTGGCCGCTTCTGTCGAATTCTCAAGCAAACCTTCGCTCGATGATGTCCGCGAGGCGATCGAAACTTTCTGCGGCATTCCACAGCAGCGTAACTTGCCCAGCGCACCTCTCAAGCCCGTCATCTACATGGCCCAGCAGGATCGTCCTCAGCCGCGGCGCGATGCCGGACGCGAGAATGGCATGGCGGTATTCGTGGGTCGCATTCGCGAATGTCCCGTTCTCGATCTGAAGTTTGTTGCTTGCGGTCATAACACTATTCGGGGCGCGGCGGGCGCAGCCGTCTTGAACGCCGAACTGATGGCCTCCGAAGGCCTGGTTGGATAACCCTGGATGATCGTGATGAAGTTCGGCGGAACATCCGTCGAATCGCAAGAGGCCATAGAGCGCGTCACCGCGATCGTCAAACAAAACCAGCAGCGTTATCCCGTTGTAATTGTTTCGGCGATGGGGAAGACCACGAACAGGCTTCTCGATCTAGCGCGCGATGCGGCCGCTGGCAGGCGCGAGCAGGCGCTGGCAGCGGTTGACCAGCTTCGTCTGGATCATCTGAGCAACGGCATCCCGTTGGCCGGAAGTGCGGCGGCCGATCTCGAGCGGCTTATCCGTACCCACTTTGAATGGCTCGAGGAGCTTGTTAAAGGGCTTTCCATAGTCGGCGAGCTCTCGTCACGTTCCATGGATACCATCGCGAGTACGGGCGAACGTCTCTCGAGCTTGATTGTGAATTTTGCCTTTCGGGGCGCCGGCCTTTCGTCCCAACACGTGGATGCGCGGCGCGTCATCTTCACCGACGATCATTTCACCGAAGCTCGCCCGCTCTTCGACAGCACTTACGCCGCCCTTCGCGAAACCGTTGCGCCTGCTGCCCGGGAATCCGTAATCGTGATGGGCGGCTATATCGGGTCGACTGTGGATGGACAAACGACAACCCTGGGCCGGGGCGGTTCCGATTACTCGGCCGCCATCGTAGGGGCCGGTATCGACGCTGAAGAGATCCAGATCTGGACTGATGTAGACGGCATGTTGACGGCCGACCCTCGCATCATCACCGGCGGGCATCGTGTCAAGAGCCTTTCCTTTGCTGAAGCCGCCGAGATGGCCTACTTCGGGGCCAAAGTGCTGCATCCGGCGACGGTATTGCCCGCTGTAGAGAAAAACATTCCAGTGGTCATCCTGAATTCCCGCCGCCCCGATGTAAGCGGAACAAGAATCACGGCGCAAGCCGTGGCTTGCAAGAACCCGGTCAAATCGATCTCGTGCAAACGCGGCATCACCATCGTGAACGTTCGCTCCACGCGCATGCTGATGGCGCATGGTTTTCTGCATCGCATCTTCGAGGTCTTCGACCGCTTCGCAACCAGCGTCGATATGGTCTCAACTTCCGAAGTGAGCGTCTCTCTCACGCTTGATAACACGGAGAATCTCGAGAGCATCTGCGAAAAAATCGGGCAATTCGCTGAGGTGAGCATTGAGCCAGACCAGGCGCTCGTCTGCCTGATCGGCGAAAATATCAGACACACTCCCGGTATTGCCGGACGAGCGTTTCAGGTCCTGCGGCAGGTCAACATCCGGATGATCTCGCAAGGCGCATCGCTGCTCAATCTGGGATTCGTCATGGCCGCTGCCGATCTCAAACAGGCCGTTTCCGCTTTGCACTGCGAATTCTTTTCTGAGCTTGACCCTGCCATATTCGATTGAGAACGCATGAGTGGTTCAAAAAAGCTCGCGCTTGTCGGCTACGGCAAAATGGGCCGCTTGATCGAGCAACTAGCGCCTGAATACGATTTCGAAGTAGTCGCACGGCTCACTGGATCCAGCCCAGACCGGTCACTCGGGGCTGCTCAGGTCGCTATCGAATTTTCAACCCCGGAAGCTGCGCCCGGCAACCTCAAGGCTCTGGCGAACGCCCGAATTTCGGCGGTCTGCGGAACAACTGGCTGGTTGCAATCGCTCCCCGAAGTTTCGGCCACCTTTGTGCGCAATCAAACCGGGCTGGTCTGGAGCCCGAATTTCTCGGTAGGTGTAGCCGTGTTTCGGCGTATCGCCGGAGTCGCCGCCGAACTTCTCAAGAATGAATCGGAGTACGGCGCGTGGGCATGGGAGATACATCACGAGGCCAAAAAAGATGCTCCATCCGGGACGCTGCTACAGCTGGTCGAAACCATGCGCCAGCACGGGTACGAACGCGCCATCGATGTCAGCGCGAGCCGCGCGGGCAAGCATCCCGGAACGCATGAGATCGGGTTCGACTCCTCAGCCGATACGATTACGCTCCGGCACGCTGCCCGCAGCCGCGAAGGTTTTGCTCGCGGCGCGCTGAAATCCGCCTGCTGGATTATGGGCCGCAAAGGTGTTTACACGTTCGACGACGTTCTGTTCGCCTCGAGACCTTAGACTGGAATTTAGGAGACACCCATGTTTACCGGCTGCGGCACGGCTCTGGTCACCCCTTTCCGATCTGACCTGTCACTCGACGAGCGCGCCTTACGCTCCCTGGTCCGCCGCCAGATCGAGGCCGGAATCGATTTCCTATGTCCGTGCGGCACCACCGGCGAGAGCCCCACTTTGACCCATGAAGAGCATTTGCGGGTCATCGAGATCACCGTGGAAGAAGCGAAGGGACGTGTGCCCGTTTTAGCCGGCGCGGGCGGTTACGACACTCGCAAGGTGATCGAATCAGTCGCCGAGCTCGAGCGAAGGCAAGTTTCGGGCATACTCTCGGTCACGCCGTACTACAACAAGCCGACCCAGGAGGGCCTTTACCAGCATTACCGCGCGATTGCTCAATCGACTTCGCTGCCGATCATCGTCTACAGCGTGCAGGGGCGGACCAGCGTCAACGTGGAGCCCGCCACGCTAGTTCGTTTGGCAGAAATCCCGAATATCGTGGGTGTTAAAGAAGCATCGGGCAGCATTTCCCAGATGGCCAGCATTGTGGCGCGGGTGCCGGAATCGTTTGCCGTTCTCTCCGGCGACGACGCCATTGCTCTTCCTTTAATTGCGCTCGGCGGCCGGGGCGTCGTCTCGGTGGTTAGCAATGAAATACCGGGCGAGTTCGGGGAACTGACGCGATCCGCGCTGAACGGGGATTATGCGACCGCCCGCCGCCTGCAGCGCAAGTTCCAAGCGCTCATGGAGATTAACTTTATAGAGACCAGTCCTGGCCCGGTGAAGTTCGCCTTGTCCCGCATGGGTCTGCTGGAGCCGGTTTGGCGCCTTCCTCTAGTTGCGCCCTCGCGACAATCTCAGGAGAAGATCGAGGCCGTGCTCGAAAGTACCGGGTTGCTGGCGGGAATGCGGGCTTGATCCGGGACCGCATCGAACAGCTCTTCGACCGGAAGCCGGATGAATATTCGGACCAAGATAGGGAAGTCTTTGAGCTTTTCCGTGAAGAGCTAAACCGGGGCTCAGTTCGTTCGGCAGAACAGGACGCATCCGAACCGACCGGCTGGCGAGTGAACACCTGGGTTAAAAAAGGCATCCTCCTCGGGTTCCGAATGGGCGGAATTATGGGGATGGGCGGCCAATTCTTCGATAAATCAACTTACCCGCTTCGCAAGATCACGGCCGCGGCCGGCGTGCGCGTCGTGCCGGGCGGCTCGAGCATTCGAGACGGATGCTACATCGGGCGCAGCGTTACCTGCATGCCGCCCATGTACATCAATGCGGGCGCGTATGTCGACGAGGGAACGATGGTCGATTCGCATGCGCTGATCGGCAGCTGCGCTCAGATCGGGCGCAATTGCCACATCTCGGCCGCGGCACAGATCGGGGGCGTTCTGGAGCCGATCGGAGCTTTGCCCGTCATTATTGAGGACGATGTACTCGTAGGCGGCAACTGCGGCATCTATGAGGGCACCGTGATTAAACGGGGGGTGGTGCTCGGCAGCGGATGCATTCTCAACCGATCCACTCCGGTCTACGACCTGGTGCGCGGCGTGGTGCACCGTGCGAGCGGCGATGTGCCGCTCATCATTCCCGAAAACGCAGTAGTCGTGGCGGGCTCGCGCAGCATCAAATCAGGTATAGGCAATGATTGGGGCATTTCGCTGTACACTCCGGTCATCGTGAAGTACCGGGATTCCCGCACGGAAACCAAGATTCAGTTGGAAGATTTGCTGCGTTGATTTACCGTTTCTGCCTCATTTTTCTGCTCAGTATGGTTATTGCTTCAGGCGCCTCTGTTCAGTTTCAACAGAAGCGCGATATCGAATATTGCCAGGTTGACGGCATCAGTCTGCGCATGGATGCCTCAATCCCGAAGGATGCGGTACGTGTTCCGGCCGCGATCATCGTGCATGGCGGAGGATGGGTTAGGGGTGATCGCCGCACCGAAGTCGAACCACTGTTTCAGCCCTTGAACGAGGCGGGAATCGCCTGGTTCTCCATTGATTACCGGCTCGCCACGAACGCAATCCAGTTCGGCTATGGGATCGACGACGTTGAATCGGCGGTGCGCTTCATCAAGTCGCACGCGAGCGAGTTTCACATCGATGCAAGCAAAATGGCTCTGATCGGCGAATCGGCCGGCGGGCAGCTCGCGGCCATGGCAGCGCTACGTTTGCCGCAAGGCTCCGTCAAGGCCGTGGTTGCGTTTTATACGCCAACCGATCTGGTAAAGCTACTGAAGAACTCGAATTACGTTCCGGCCCAGATCCGCAGGTCGGTGGAGGGCACGCCCTGGGAGAATCTGATCCTCGCCGGCTTGGGGCAGCTTTCTCCCATTCAGAATGTCAGACGAAACATGCCGCCTTTCCTGTTCATTCACGGGACGGCAGATCCTCTGGTTCCGTATAGCCAGTCAACGGCGATGTGTCAGGAAATGAGAGAAGCCGGCGCGAGTTGCGAGGTTTATCCGCTAGAAGGCGCGGGTCACGGGATCCGCTGGTGGGAGTCATCGCCCAGATTTGAAGCTTATAAGCGGAAGATGACAAACTGGCTGCTGGCGCAGTTCAGTTCGCGCTAGTAAGCTGGAGTGAGCGATATGGCGCTCGAGCTGGACGCCTTTGCAGAGCCGGTGCGCGGCGTACTTCGGAAGTACTCGGCGCATTTGCTGCCCTTGACGAGGACCGGAAGCTGCAACCGGGACGATGCGGCGAGCATTGAGAGCGTAAGCCCGTCTTTGTTGTGTCCAGGTGCACGCGCGGCCGAAGCCGCAGTCAGCGGTCTATTGCTGCTGTTCGGATGCTGGGACGAAAGCCACCAGTTATCGCAAGCTATTGGGTCTCGCGAAGGCAGCTATTGGCACGCTATAGCCCACCGAATCGAGCCCGACGCTTCCAACTCTGCGTATTGGTTTAGGCGCGTGGGCCAACACCCCATTTTCGCGGAGCTGCATCGAAGAGCATCCAGTGTTTTGGAGCGCCAGAATGCGCCCTGGAAGTTGAGACCGGCTTGGGATCCGTTTTTATTCATTGAATGGTGTGACGAAGCGCGCCAGATTCCAGGGAGTGACAAGGAACAGACGGCGCTTAAGATCCAACGAGCCGAATGGGATCTTCTTTTCACCTGGTGCGCCCTCGAATGACTTGCATAGCGCTTAGATCAATTCTGTGGGGTAGCAGTCTCGCCCGATGGCGTTGAGGCCCCACTCTGGGGCACGGCAGGCTCACCGAGCGGCTTCTCGGGATTTCCAAGTTCCGCGAATATATTGGCCAGGTAATCTTGTGTCTCTAACGGATACTGAGACGGTTCGAGATGATCGGCTCGGGTCGCTCCCGCGTTATAGGCAACTAGCGCCAGCCGGAGATCCCCGTTGTATTTGGTCAGAAGCTGTTTCAGAAAGGCAGCCCCGGCTTTCACATTCTGCTCCGGGTCGAATGGATCGCTCACATGGAACTGAGCAGCCGTCGCGGGCATAAGCTGCATAAGACCTTGTGCCCCTTTGACGGAAACGGCGCACGGCTTAAAGCGGGACTCCTGCCGCATGACAGCCCGAACCAGCTCCGGCGTCAACGACTCCCTTTTAGCAGCGGCTGCAATAAGAGATTCGACTTCACCCGATTCCAGTGCCGGACAGTCGTTATCAGGTAAGGGCGTTATAGGGGTCAGAAACTCGAAATCGGAGTTGGTTGCCTCAACTTTCACGCCAATCTGCTGGCGTAAGGATTCGCGCTGCTTGTTCAAAGACTCGCGTTGCAAATCGAGAGCGCTCAGCTTCACTGGCGCGGCGATTTTGGAATCAGCAACAACCGCCCCAATCAGAGGCGCCGATCCCAAGATGAGTAGCAGCAGGTAAGATTTCACGGACGCTTATATCTAGTCCGTTTCCGGAGGTTAAGATCTCGGATCAAGCAGCGATAGATTCGACTTTGGCGCCGCGGAAGGATTCTTCCATCTCCTTGAAGGAAGGACGCACGTCGGCGGGTATTGATCGCCGGGAAAATTCGACCGCCAGGATCGGGGCGGCTCCCCGAAAAAACGCAATCAAGCCGGTCCGCAAACAGTGGTAGTACTGAGACTCGGCATCATTCGATTTAGTAATGCTTGCGGCGAGAGGCGAGAGGAAGCCGTAGCAGAGCAGAATACCAAGAAACGTACCGACTAACGCCGCAGCCACCTTCTTACCGATCTCTTCGGGCGGTCCGCCGAGCGAGCCCATGGTGATCACCACACCCAGCACGGCAGCTACAATACCTAATCCGGGAAGAGCGTCCGCAACAGTCGTTAAGGCGTTGACAGGAACATTGACCTCGCGATGATGGACTTCGAGGTCGAGTTCGATCATCTGATCCAGATCAAAGTGTGAGACGGTTCCGCTCATTCCGGTACGAACGGTATCGCAAATGAAGTGAAGGACATGATGATCATTCAAAACTTCCGGATAAGCTTTGAATAATTCGCTGTTTTCGGGCTCTTCGATATCTGATTCGAGAGCCGAGATACCGCCCTTTCTCCCCTTCTTAAATAGGTCATTCAGCATCTTGAGAGTCTTGAGATACCGGTCTTTACTGTATTTGTTGGACGAAAGTACGCCCAGGATCGCCTTGAATATCTTTATGATCACGGGCAACGGGTTGGCGATCAGCAAAGTACCAATTGCCGCGCCCCCAATGATGATCAGCTCAGCCGGTTGCACGAGGACGCGCAGGTTCCCGTGTTCCATCAGGTACCCGCCCAAGATTGCGCCAAGAACAGCCAGTATGCCGACGATCGAGATCATTTTCCCGTCATTTCCTCAAAACACCTATCGGGCGGCAGAATGTAGAACTGTAGCTTGCCGTTACAAATTCTGTAAGTCGTTTCTCTATAAAGAGATTCTCAATCTGCCGATATGAGTCCCAGAGGGTATTTTGAGCTTCAGCGACCCATATCAGGCCTACATCGAAGGCAGCGTGTTTAGCGGGAATCCGATGGCAATGGTCATCGCTCTGTATGAGGGTGCGATCAAAGCCACCCAAGAGGCCCGCCATCATCTGATTACGGGTGACGTTTGGGCGCGATCGAAAGCCATCAACAAAGGCATGAAGATCCTGACTGAGCTCTTGGTTTCGCTGAACCATGAGGCCGGCGGCGAGATCAGTGCAAACCTTAAGCGTATCTATAGCTATCTTCAGTGCCGCCTGCTCGATGCGCACGCGCGAAAGTCGGAGAAGCCTTTGCATGAGGCAGAACGGTTACTGGTTACACTTCTTGACGGATGGCGTAGCGTGGCTGAGAAAGCGGGCGCTGAAACATCCCAGTTTCGAGCTACAAGCACCAATAGCTATCAAGAATTCAACATGACGGATTATGAGGGAGCCTCGGGTTACGGCTTATCCGAGGAAACCGGAGAATTCGCTCGCTGCGTTTCAGCGGTGTTTTGAGGGATGTGGACAGAGGCCAAAGTCATCGAGCGCTCGATGACTTTGGCGAGGCCGAGCCCGCCGCCACTTGAAAGCGCATTGGCCAGCTGCGATTCAGCCATTTCCATCGCCGAATCGTCGCCCGTACTTTCACTGCTCCCGAGCCATCCATCGGAGCCAGACTCGCGCGCGGATTTCAGCATCTCGCCAACCAGCAAGGCCTCAAACTGCTGAGCTGCCGAATGCAGTTTGTTCGAGCTTGGCGCCGCGACACTTTGAATCGGATAATTGCCTGCCAAAAGCGGGGTGTTGAGAGAGATCGACATGTCCCGTCGTCAGATGACCTCAAGCTCGGCATCGAGCGCGCCTGCCGCGCGGAGGCTTTCGAGGATTGCGATCACATCGCGCGTAGTAGATCCGATGGCCGCGAGTGATCTCACCAGCTCCTCAACCGTGGCACCTTCCTTCAAGAGCACGTTGCGAGATTTCTCGTCCTTGGCCCCGACCGCCACTTCCGGCACCACGGATCCCGGGCCCGAGGAAAAAGGCCCGGTAGGTACAGGGATCAGGTGAGTCTCAATCTGAACCGTCAAATTTCCATGCATGATCGCGACCGGCGCGATGCGAACGCCATTGCCGAGAATCACGGTTCCGGTTCGCTCATTGATAACAACTCTTGCGATGCGGTCCGGTTCGACAGTAAGACGCTCAAGTTCGGCTATGAACTCGGTCGGCCGATTCGTGTACGCCGGCGGCAGATTAACCGTGACCAGGCTGGAATTGTCTGCGTGGGCGACGGCACCGCTCGAACTGAAGCGATGATTGACGGCCTGTGAAATTCTTGCAGAAGTGGTGAAATCTGCTTCCTTGAGCTGTAGCTTGACTACATTCCCTAAAGGAACGGAGGGCGCTAGGCGCTCGATGGCAACTCCGTTCGGGATGCGGCCGACGGTTGGATGATTGACTGTCTGCGAATTGGCCTGCGATCTGCCTGCAATGAAACCGCCCGTGATGACGGGACCTTGCACGGTTGCGTACACCTGGCCGTTGACGCCCCGGAGCGTCGTCAAAACCAGCAAGCCGCCCTGCAGGTTTGAGGCGTCGCCCATAGCCGCTACCGTGGCGTCGACGTTGGTACCAGGTTGCGCAAAGGGGGGCAAAGTAGCAGTGACAATGACCGCCGCTGTATTCTTTACGGTAATCAGATTAGGCGATACGCTCACGCCCATGCGCAGCAGAAGATTGGTCAGGCTTTGCGCCGAAAAGAGGGTCTGCTGGCGGTCGCCGGTACCGTTCAGACCGACTACGAGCCCGTACCCAACGAGCTGGTTGGCGCGGACGCCTTCGATCGTGACGAGGTCTTTCAATCGAACGTTCTCTTCCGGAGAGGGCGAGGGCGCCGGTGCGGGCGTGTGAGCGTCGTCCGCGGCCTGCGCGAGCGCCGCGCCGAGCAAGAGGAAAGTGATAACAGAGCGCATAATCGACATCAAAATGGCAGCAACCCTAGCAGAATGCGATACAGAATGTTGGGCCGGCGAATCGCGTCGTTCACAACTCCGCGGCCATTAATCTTAAGCTCGAGCTGGGCGATACTTCCTGACTGTACAGTGTTGGCGTTGGAAAGATCCGCCGGGCGAATCACGCCCCGCACCGTGATGACCTGGTTTTCGGAGTTGACGAGAGTGGTCTTCGAGCCCTCGATGACGAGATAGCCGTTCGGCAGCACGTCCACAACACGCGCGGTGAGCGTTGCGGTGAGGGTGGATGTCCGCGAAGTGGTCCCGTCTCCTGTCAGCGCCTGGTTGGAGTTCATGTTCAGGAGATTGGCAAAGCGTCCGGCTGCCGAGAGCGCGCCCGCCGCCGAGGTGATCGCCGCATTCGCATTCGAGGCGCGGGAGGTCTTCGTTTCGCCCGTAGCAACAGCGGATGCCTGCTCGCTGACCACAATCGTGACGATATCGTCGACGCTGCGGGCGCGGAAATCGGAGGCCATGTCAGCCAGCGTGGCCGGGGAAGACCACAGCGAGCCCGGGCTCTCAGGCAAGGCGGAAGCCGCCCGGCGATGAGCAGATTCGACGTACTGATCGAGCGCAGATTCCTGTGCCGGCGGCTGTTTTTTGGTCTTCTGCGCGTTGAGCAGGCTTGCTGAGGAGAGGCACAGCAATAAACAGGTTAGCCGCGTCATGATTTTTGGCTTTCTACAACCAATCCGAATTGGCCGCCTGGGACAACCACGACAGTTCCCTTCTCTTCGATACGACCGCGAAACGACCGGCCGCTCCGGGGATTGCGCACGGAAATCACTTGCCCTTTGCGGCCATCGCTTTCCGCAACGCCCTGTACTTCGATGCGCGCGGCGCCTGTTTGCACGATGGCGCTGACAACATCACCCCGATTTACGTCGCGCGGAGATTCCAGCATGTCTTCGGTGAGGGGGGTTCCAGCGGTAACGGGACGTCGAATTAGCAGGCCTTCGGCTTGAGCAGGATCGACCAGAAACTTCTCGCGGCGTACCGGCCCCTCGTAGTCGTCGAGCTTGATCTGCTCCTTTTGAATAGAATCGCCGGAGTGAAGATCGGCAGAGGCTACCACGTGCCGCTCTTTGACTTTCACTATTACTCGAGCCCAAACCTGGAGCTTCCGGTTCTCGGCGTAACGAATGTAGCCGCGCCACATGGAGGGCTTGTCGGATTCCATCGTCAGGCCCGAAAGCGGGAAGACCATCTCTCCTTCCGGCACCGGCGACAAACTGCTCTCAACGATTTCGATAAACGGATTCCTGCCTGTCAGCGCCTTTGTCATCGCCTCCTGCATCTGCTTCTTATCTGGGACGGCAAGCGCCCAGGCGAAGCAGACATCTTCTGTGATGTCACCTGAAAAGTGATTTGTTAGCGCGATGCGCTTCAGCTCGGGAATGCGAAACACGCGTTGCTGGCCAGGCAGCGGCGAGAGTCCGATCTGTGCGTCCGGAGCGATGGCGGATAGCGCAGGAACCGCAGCGGCCAGATCGCGTCCGTGAATCCAATCGGACTTGACGGGAAGACACGCAACAGGCGAAATGATGGCAAGCAGAAGAGCCAACATTACTGTGTGACTTGATTGACTTGCTGGTACATTTCGTCCGCGGCCTTGACGACACGCGAATTGGCTTCGTAAGCGCGCTGGCTTTGGATCAGGTTTACGAATTCCCCGACCACGTCAACGTTCGACTGTTCCGTGTATCCCTGCATCAGAGTGCCGAGCCCTTCGGTTCCGCCGGGGGCCGCGACTTGCGCATCGCCGGAGGCGTCAGTTGCGGTGTACAGCGTGTTCCCGATGGCGTTTAGACCGCCGGGATTCTGGAAACTGGCTAAAGTGATCTGACCGGCCTTTTGTGCAGCGGTCTGGTTCGTGACTGTGAAGCTGACCGTGCCATCCTGCGCAACGGTGATCGTTTGGGCATTCGCCGGAATCGTGATCTGTGGTTCGAGCGGATTACCGTTTGCGTCTACTACGTTGCCGTTGCGATCTAGCTGAAAGGAACCGGACCTTGTGTACGCCAGCTCTCCCGACGGCTGTCGAATCTGGAAGAAGCCTTTGCCCTGGATGACGATATCGAGGGGGTTATTGGTTTGCGCGAATGCGCCCTGGGTGAAGATGATCTCATTCGAAGCAGCACGCGTTCCCAGGCCGAGTTGCAGGCCGGCAGGAACCGTGGTTTGCTGTCCCGCGGCGGCGCCCGGTTGAATCATGCTCTGGTAAATCAAATCTTCAAACTGAGCACGGCGCATTTTGTAACCTGCCGTGTTGGCGTTGGCCAGATTGTTGGCGATATTGTCGACGTTTAGCTGCTGGGCTGTCATGCCGCTCGCTGCGCTATAGAGTGCTCGTATCATTTAGTCCTGTTCCTGTCCTCAGTTGAGTCTCTTACGATCCCACCTTGGCAACTTCTTCAATTGCCTGGCGATTCATATCCGTTCCGATCTTGATTGCGTGCTGAAGCATTTCGAAGTGACGCATGAGCGAGATCATGCGGGCCGCCGCTTCAGCCGGTGCGGCATTCGAGGATTCCGTTTTGCCCTGATACACCTGAGCGGTCGCCGGCGTAACGGGATTAGTCTGTGCATCTGCATTCTGGAAGTACGCCCCGGCGCTTCGCGAAAGCTGTGAGGGATCTTTGAAAATGGCAAGTTCGAGCTGGCCGAGCGGGCTGCCATCCTGGATTACCTGACCGTCAGCGCCAACTTGCAAGGGACTCGCCGATTGAGTTTGGAGAGTTTGGCCCCCCGTGAGCCGGACCGGGTATCCTTCTGCGCTCACAAGAGTGCCTTGCGGTGAAAAATGAAAGTTGCCGCTGCGGGTGTAAAGCGTGCCATTCGGGCCATTCACCGCAAAGAAGCCGGGCCCGGAGAGTGCGAAGTCAGTTGGGCCTCCAGTGCTGAGCAGCGTGCCCTGTGCGAAGTCAGTCCATTGCTTCTGAACAAGGGGCGACTCGCCCACGCTAGGGTTGAACTCATCCTTCGCCTCGGGAGCCAGGTAGGTGCTGTAGAACTCGCGATCAGCTTTAAAACCGGTAGTCGACGCGTTCGCCAGATTGTTGGCTAGCATGTCGAATGAGTCCATGCGCGCTTGGAGTCCGCTCGCGGCGGCGGCTGTAAGAGGGTCCATGCGGTTGCCAGAGATGCAAGCGGGGGGCCATCATAAGATTTCCTCTAATACCGCGTTTTAATTGCGATATGGGAGATGTAGCAATCGGAGGGCGGAGAGTGGAGCGTCGAGATTTCGTCATTTCACACCTTCGCAAATCAGTTTCTTGACAGCGACTAGCGCCAGCTGCGTCTGCAAGTGCGCGCCAGAGCGACTTCGGGCGTCTTGGCCCCAGCCGTGCAAGACACGCCTCCGTGACGGCATCGCAACTCACGGTCAGCGCCCAGCATTCATTCTCAGGGCCCGCGATGCTGCTGCAGAGCCGGCCTACTCGCGATAGGAACACTCCGGTTCGAGGCGCTAGTTCGCCAGACACGCCGGATTTCGGACAGGAACTCCGTGACCGCTTGGCCGGTCAGGAACCTGCCAAGCCGATTGCTGGGCCAGCTGCGCAAAACACGCCCGAAGCTGGGAAGCTCATGCCGAGCAAGTTGTCACCGGGGCTTACGCAGACGGGTAATGCTCTTCTGCAACTTTCTCAACCCCTTACTCCGGCCACCGGAGAGGCTCCGAACTTAAAGGCAGCGGCACTCGCTACCCAGCCTCCTGCCCAGAGCTCCTCACCACTTCGCGAGAAAGGGAGTTCCGGCGTATCTCCGTCCAGCGGCAGCAAGCACAGCAAGAGTTGTCAGCAGGACCGAACCGAATCCGGCAACGAAACCGATACCGCTCAGCTGTCCTCGAGCGCCCAGCAGGCGCTGTCCAGTATGTCAAGCAGTGACGGACAGAGCGGACGTCAACCAGACAAACACGAAGAGGCTGCGCCAGTTAAGCCTCAGGAAAATAGCTCGTCCAAGATTTCCGCCCCGGCAAATACCGACTCGGCGGTTTCGGCTGAGCTTGCCTTTGCGATGCGGATTAGCCCCAAAAGTGCGGACGAGCCCAGCGCCCAAGATCAGCGGGGCGCCACAGAAACGGCAATCGCGTCAACCGTCCCGTCTGAGTTATCAAACCGGGGCCTAAGTTCCCCTCCGCTTGAAGCCGCACAGCAGCGGTCCCATCCGGAAATCCCATCGCCAACCGATTCAATTTCGATACAGTCGCCGTCCGTCTCTGCCGATTCTTCTAAAACAGCGGGAGCCGAGCAAACCGGAAAAAGTCAGCAGGCCGGCTTTGAAACCGAGTTGAACAAGGCAATGGCGGAGCCGGTCCGGGCCGCTCACGTGCAAATCGCGGGCTCCGACAATCAGCGGGTAGACATTCGCATGCTCGAGCGCGGAGGAGCGCTATCGGTGACTGTAAGATCCGTAGACAGTGGCTTGACGAAAGCCCTGCAGGACCATGCTCCAGATTTGGCAGGGCGGCTCTCGCTGGAAAATTTCCGGACAGAGCTATGGGCTCCAGGGCAAGGCAAAACTCCGAACGGGCGAGACTTCGACGGCGGAAATCCGCAATCGCAGGGCGGCGGAGGGAACTCCGGCCAGCGCCATCCCGGCCAGCAACAGAAAGAGCACAAGGGCAGAGAGTCCCAAACGCCGGAGTGGATTGAGAATTTCGAAAAGAACCCGACCGCATTTCAGCAAAGGATAGAGTACATATGGCATCAATAGGCATCACTCCGCCGTCCGCAAACACGGGAACCGGAGCAATCAATTCCAACTCCAACACTCCCTCGAGCAGTTCTTCCAAAGCGACCAGCGCTGCGGTCGATCCGCTCGCAAATGAATCCACCTTCCTCACGCTATTGGTTTCTCAATTGAAGAATCAGAACCCCGCGAGTCCCATGGATGGCACAACCTTCGTGACACAGCTAGCCCAGTTCAGCGATCTGGAGCAGAACCTCGCAATGCGGAATGACCTGGACGCGCTCAGCGCCAAGTACGCGGGTACGTCGGCTGCTACTTCTTCCGGCTCCTCCGCTGCCACGCAGTCGAGCGACAGCGGTACAGGCACGCAAGACTCGACATCGAACGGCACAACTCAGAGCGGCAGCGTCAGCCAGTAGCTTTCTAGGTAATCCAGGGAATCAACATCTATGTCGAGCACATTTTCTATTGCGCTTTCAGCACTTCAGGCCCAATCAGAGGCAATCAACACCACCGGCAATAATCTTGCGAACCTAAACACAACCGGTTTCAAGGGGAGCAGCGTCGCGTTCAAGGATCTTTTCGGGGAGACATTGGGGGCGAATAATTCCTTCCAGGTTGGGCTAGGAGTTGGCGTACCCATTAGCGGTACTGTATTCAGCCAAGGCGCGATACAAACCAGTGCTTCCTCATACGCTGCGGCGATTCAGGGCAACGGCTTTTTCATTGTGAATAGCCCGGCAGACGAGCAGCTATTCACGCGCGACGGAAACTTCACTCTGGATGCGAGTGGAACGTTAAAGACGCAAACCGGTGAAACCGTGCAGGGCTGGACCGCTACCTCAAGCGGAATCAACACCTCAGGCCCGACGGGAGACATTGTTCTACCCACGGGGGCAGTACTGCCGCCGAGTCCGACTAAGAACCTTTCCGTCAGCGCCAATTTGAACGCCTCGGCAGCGGTCGGATCCGCCGATGCCAGTTATCAGGTTCCGATTCAAGTGACAGACAGCCTCGGAAACCAGCACCAACTTACTTTTGACTTCACCAAAAGCTCGGCGAATACCTGGAACTATGACGTTACGATTCCGGGCGGGGACCTGGCCGGAGGGACTCCGGGCACGGCAGTATCCATCCTGAGCTCTCCCGGAACACTTACCTTTGATTCGAGCGGGAACATGACCTCGAGTACCAGCCCGGTGACATTGTCCAGCGCCAGTTTGGCGGATGGGGCAAGCCCGCTCGGTATCAATTGGAGCATGCTTAATGCAAGCGGCTCCCCGCTTATCACCCAGTACTCCGAGGCCTCAACGAGTTCTTCCACTCAAGATGGCTTTCAGGGGGCCCAATTGAGCGGAATCGGCATCCAGAACGGCGGACAAGTGGTCGCCACGTTCTCGAACGGTCAGCAGAAAGTGGAAGCTCAACTCGCTTTGGCCACGATCCAAAACCCCGATTCGCTTAACAACGTTGGAAACAATAACTACGCAGCTACGGGAAATACCGGAACGCCTTCCATAGGTATGCCGCAGACAGGCGGTAGAGGGCAAATCGATGGCGGAGCGCTCGAAGCATCGAACGTGGATCTGGCGACCCAGTTCACGAACCTGATCGTGTATCAGAGCGCCTATCAGGCAGCTTCCAAAGTGATCACCACAGCAGACCAGATGACCCAGGATCTGCTGAACGTGATTCACTAGTTGCCTAGCAGACCTCAGCTTACCGGGCTTTTCCGAAGATAATACTCCTCCGCCTTGAGATTATTCCCTACCCCGCAGGACTGACTTATGACAAGCCTGATGCGGTAGGGAATCTCACGTTTATGTTGCAGCAAATTGTAGCGGTTTTTCTGGTCCTTGGGCTTCTTGTAGGAATGCTGTACCTGCTTCGCCGCAGGGGAATGGCTCAATTTTCCGGCAAGCTGGGCCGCGTAAGCAGCCGGCCAAAACAGATACAGATACTCGAGAAAATCGCGCTGAGCCCGCAGCACTCGCTCCACCTGGTCAATGTGCAAGACTCGGTTTTCCTGATCGGCGTTTCCCCGTCTGGCTGCAACAAGATCGCCCTGCTGCCGGGATCGGCTGGTTCAGTTGGGCTCCGGGAGCGCAATTGATGGCTTGGACCCGACTTCTCCTGTTCGCCGGTCTGGCGGTTCACTCACTTTCAGCCGCTGCGCCCGGTGCGGACACGCTTGGCTCTTTCGGAATCTCAACCACCGCCGCTGCCCGGGGTGGCCCAACGCTCAGCATGCCGATGCAGATGGCCTTGGGACTCACTCTGCTGACGCTCCTACCAGCGGTGATTATGTGCATCACGCCGTTTTTGCGAATCGCAGTCGTGCTCCACTTCTTACGGCAGGCTTTGGGAACCCAGACGGCGCCTTCGAATCAGGTGCTGATCGGTCTCTCGCTGTTCCTTTCGCTGCTCATTGTTCAACCGGTGTTCTCGGATATCTACACGAAGGCATGGCAGCCGCTCGAAAAAGGCCAGATCACTACCGAACAAGCCGTCGAACAAGGCTCAGCCCCGCTGCGCAATTTCCTTGTCAAGTTTGCGCGGGAGCGGGACCTTCAGCTCTTTTTGGAGATCTCGAAGGAGCCGCCGCCGCACAATCGCAAAGACCTCAGCCTTAAGGTGCTGATCCCCGCTTACATACTTTCCGAACTCAAAGCGGGTTTTCAGATTGGTGCTGTTCTGTTCCTTCCGTTCCTGGTGATCGATATGGCGGTGGCATCTGTCACGCTCTCGGTGGGAATGATGCAGCTTCCCCCAGCCATGATTTCGGCGCCGTTCAAAATTCTTCTCTTTGTATTGGTGGACGGCTGGAACCTGGTTGTTGGCTCTCTGATGAAGAGCTTTCTCCAATAGAGGGCCGAATGACACCGCAAGTCGTAGTTCATGTCGTTGAGCAAGCTTTGATGGCCGCATTCTGGATCTGCGCGCCGCTGCTCTCCATCGCGTTCGCTTTGAGCATCGTCATCAACCTCGTGCAGATCGCGACCTCGATGCAGGATCAGATTTTTAGTACCATTCCGCGCCTCGCCGCGTGCCTGGTAGGTTTCCTGCTGTTACTGCCGTGGATGCTGCGCCACGCGACTGATTACGCACTCGCAATTTTTGGAGACTTGGCGAGATATGCACGCTGATCTGCATATCTCGGCCGCCACCTTGATCGCTTTCTTACTGGTGCTCGCGCGAATGACGGGCGTATTTGTGTTTCTACCGCTGCCGGTTAAGGATGCCGCGCCCAGTGTGTCGCGAATCGTGCTCGCGCTCGGATGCACTATCGCGCTTTACTCACGGTGGCCGCAGGTGGATTTCCAACAACTCACGCTGACCTCCACATTGATGCTGGTTGTTTCCGATGCGGCGCTCGGCGCAGCTATAGGGCTTATGGTGAGCTTCCTTTCCGAAGCCTTTACCACCGGCGCGCAGAGTCTGGCTCTGCAGGCCGGCTACGGCTATGCCTCGGTTATTGATCCGACGACCCAGGCCGATTCCGATGTGCTCGCGGTAATGGCGCAGTTGCTTGCGGGGCTCTTTTTCTTCACCGCCAATCTCCATCGTGTGCTTATCAAAGTACTGGCTGACAGCCTCGAAAGCTACCCACCGGGGGCGTTCAAGCTCAGCCAGCATCTGGCGGGAGAAGTTGTGCGAACCGGCTCCGGAATTTTCTCGTTCGGCCTCCGGCTGGCGTTACCGATCATAGGGCTGCTGCTCATGACTGAGATTACGCTCGCTTTGCTGGGACGCGTAAACTCTCAGCTCCACCTCGGAATGCACGCTTTCCCGGTGAAGATGTTGCTGGCGCTGGTTGCCCTAAGCTCGATCCTCGCCGTTACGCCGCATCTTTACACTGCCTATGCAGAGCAAGTCATCGGGAGCATTCGGCGCAACTTCCTGCGCTAAGGAATCATGGCCGCCTCAGGGAATAAAACTGAAAAGCCTACCCCGCAAAAGCTGCGCAAAGCGCGCGAGCAAGGGCAATTCCTGGTTTCGCGAGGATTCCTGAATGCTGTCCAGTTCGTGGTCGCACTGGTGCTCTTGGGCAAGCTCGTAAATGGATGGCGAAATGCGCTTAGCCATTCGATGCCTACACTGCTCGACCGCGCTATGACCGGCGAGATCAGTGAAGCGGAATGGCCGGTACTGCTGCGAACGATCTTCCTGCAGAACCTTACACCCCTGCTCTATTTCTCCGGCGCGCTCTTCACGGTGACCCTGGCTGCTCACCTCGGTCTCAGTAAGCTCGGTTTCAGCTTCGGCCGGCTGGCTCCCAGTTTGGGACGCCTCAATCCGGCATCCAAGCTTAAAGAGCTACCCGGGCAAAATCTCAAATCCGTAATCGAAGCTGCCCTGCTGATTGCGGCTCTCTCAGCAGTCATCAACTCCCTCATGCAGGAACACGCTGCGGCGCTTCTGCAACTGCCACTGGAATCCACAGCTTCTGCCTCGGCTCAGATTGGAGATGCCATTCAGTCGCTGCTTTGGAAAGCAGCCGCCCTGTTTGTGCTTTTCGGGGCAGTGGATCTCTTCCGGGAACAGCGCAGGTACATGTCACAACTCCGCATGTCCAGGGAGGAGATTCGCGACGAAAGCAAACGCCAGGATGGCGACCCGCAAATGAAGGCACGAATCCGCCGCTTGCGCCGCGATCTTCTACGCCGGCAAATGATGAAGGACGTCGCGAAGGCAACCGCCGTGGTGGTGAACCCGACGCACTTCGCGGTAGCGATCCGCTACGAAATGGAAAGCATGGCCTCGCCTGTCGTCGTGGCTAAAGGCAAGAACTGGCTGGCTCTCCGCATCCGCCAGATCGCGGTTGAAAATCAGGTTCCGATCATCGAAAATCCGCCCCTGGCGCGCGCTTTGTATGACGCCGTCGAGGTGGGCCGCGCGATTTCGCCCGAATTCTACAAAGCGATTGCTGAAATCCTGGCGTACGTCTATCGCGTAATGGGCCGAGCGGTAGCCAAATGAGGACTGCCCAAACGATTTCATGCCCGGAGTGACCCATCACTGATGTCAGCTCAGCCCCAAGCTATGTCCGGTATGCGGCGGCCCAAAGGCCTCCACGCTCTCTCTTTTCTGAAGCTCGGTGAAATCGGGGTCCCGATTGCAGTGCTCGCGATTGTGGTGGCGCTCATTACGCCTATGCCGCCGCTGCTGCTGGATTTGCTGATCGTGCTCGATATGACTATGTCGGTCATCGTCCTGATGGTGACGATGTACATTCTCAAGCCGGTCGACTTCAGCGTTTTCCCAACCACGCTTCTCCTGCTAACCCTGTTCAGGTTGGCTCTGAACGTTAGTTCTGCGCGCCTTATTCTGCTCAACGGAAATGGCGGAACCGCCGCGGCCGGCAGCGTCATCGAGGCATTCGGAAACTTTGTCGTCGGCGGCAATTACGTGATCGGCTGCGTTATTTTCCTCATTCTGATTGCCATCCAGTACGTCGTCATCAACCACGGCGCGGTGCGTATCTCTGAAGTCTCTGCACGTTTTACGCTCGATGCTTTGCCGGGCAAGCAGATGTCGATCGATGCCGAGATGAACGCCGGGCTTATCGATGAAACCGAGGCACGGCGCCGGAGGAAGCAATTATCGGCTGAGGCGGAGTTCTATGGCGCGATGGACGGCGCCTCGCGCTTCACTCAGCGCGACGCCATCGCAAGCATTCTGATCACGAGCATCAATATCATTGCCGGCTTCCTCATTGGCGTTCTGCAACACGGCATGGAGTTAAAGCACGCTCTTCAGACCTACACCGTCCTCACCATCGGCGACGGTTTGGTCACAGTGATCCCAGCCCTGATGATCTCGGTCTCGGGAGGCCTCATCGTCACACGCGCCTCTTCTGAAGTTCGCGTCGGCGAAGAGTTTCAGAAGCAGCTATTCAGCAGGCCGGAACCCCTTCTCCTCTCGAGTGGAGTGCTGCTGGTGCTCGCTGCTTTCCCGGGTCTGCCAACCATTCCATTTCTGCTGCTCGGCGGAGGAATCGGTACCGCGGCCTGGATCAAGCGTAAAAAAGTTGACGCTGCTGCCACAAAAGAAACAGCCGTGCCGGCCTCGACGCCGAAGGAAGAACTCGAATCTCTGCTGAAAGTCGAGCCCATCGCGATTGAAGTAGGTCTTGGATTGGCCAGTTTGGTAGCGGGCGGCAAGACTTCTCCTCTGCTCAAACGAATCGCCGGGATTCGCCGGCAGTTTGTCACGAACCTTGGATTCCTGCTCCCTCCCGTCCGCGTGACTGACAACCTCTCCTTGCGCTCCCGTGAATACGTAGTGCTGCTAAAAGGGACCGAAATCGGCCGCTACGAACTGCTCTCCGGAAGTGAACTCGCAGTACCTACGGCTAACGCACAGAAAGACTTTGCCGGACAGCAGACTCGCGAACCCGCTTTCAACCTGCCCGCGCTTTGGATCCCTGTTGACCGTGTCGATGCGGCGCGCAGCGCCGGCTACACCATCGTCGATGCAGTGAATGTCATCGGAACGCATTTCTCCGAATTAATCAAACAGTACACAAGCGAAATGTTCTCGCGGCAGGATGCCAAAACTTTTTGTGACCGGGTCGGCCAGGACCACGCCAAGCTGATCGAGGATTTGGTACCCAAGCTGCTCTCCCTTTCAGCAGTTCAGAAAGTCTTGCAAAATCTTCTCCGTGAGAGGGTGTCGATACGGGACGGAGTCTCTATCCTGGAAGCCCTTAGCGAAGCTGCCGCTACCACGAAAAACTGTGTGCTTCTCACCGAATTCGCGCGCCAGGCGATACGTCGGACCGTCACCAAGCCTTACCTGAATCAGAAAGGTGAACTGCCCGCATTTTTCCTCGAGACCTCAGCCGAACAGTCGATCGAGTCGGCGGTGCAGCATACAGATCAAAACAGCATTCTGGTTCTCTCACCGCAGGCGGTTCGAGAAATTGTCACGCGCATCGAACGTAAATTAGGGAAGCGTGAAGCGCCGACGTTACTGATTACGTCTTCCGGCGCCAGGTTCTTTTTGCGGCAGATGCTCGAGCCTTCGCTGCCGAATGTCTTTCCGCTCGCCCATAACGAAGTTCCGCCGGGCGTGAAGATTTTGTCGTTGGGGGTGATCTGATGAGACTCAAATCCTACTTTGCCGATTCTGTCCAAGAGGCGATGAATAAAGCTCGGGTCGAGCTCGGCCCGGATGCCATGCTGGTCAATTCCAGCCAAACCAGTGAAGATCTGCGCGATCTCGGTTCCTATGAAGTAGTCTTCGGACTCTCTGAAGATGCTGCCGAGGCCAATCCTAAGCAGTGTTCTGTGAGAACGGCCTCCGCTCAGAGTAGCTCGACTAGCCAGGATTTGATTCTGCGCGAACTGTCCGAGCTGCGCCGGCAGCTCGACTCATTCGGCCAGTCGGTTGCGCGCACCAGTCTGGCGCGTGCTACCGAACAATTCACACCGGAGCTAGCGCACATGCATGGCCGGCTCTTGAACGCAGGTTTTTCGGCAGAGCTTGCTCAGGAGCTCACCGAAGCCGTCGCGCACCGTACACGGTCCCAGGAAAGCCGGGCGCACCGGATGGTCCGGGATCATCGGGACCTCTTTGCGCGCGACTTGCTCTATGCGGTACTTGATGAAGAAATCGCCAGCCGGTTTGAAGTTTCCACCTCGCCCAGCGAGGAGGATCGAGCGGCGATCATCTTCGTTGGACCGCCCGGTGCGGGTAAAACCACTTCACTGGTCAAATTAGGTTTGCAATACGGACTGAAGGCCAGGCGCCCCCTGCACCTCCTTTCACTCGATACCTTGCGCATCGGGGGCTGCGAACAGCTTGAAACGTATGCTCGAATCAGCGGCGCCGGTTTCAAGCCCCTAGCCGATGCTTTCGGGCTCGAAGGCGCACTCTCGGAATCCTCGGGTAAAGCGCTGATCCATATCGATACGCCGGGCTTCTCCAAAGCGGATGAAGGCGAGATAGAAGAACTTGCGCGTATTGTGCGCAAACTTTCGATTGAAGTGCATTTGGTTCTCCCGGCCTACTACAGCTTGTCCAGTGCTCGGAATATCTGGAAACGCTTTGCCCTACTCGAGCCGGCAAAGCTGATGCTTACGCACACGGACGCCCTTGACACGCCGGCTTCCCTGATTGAATTCGCGATCGCATCGGGTCTGCCTCTCTCATTTCTCGGAACTGGCCAGCAGGTGCCGGAAGACATGATGAAGGCCACTAAAGCCGAGCTTCTCGCCGGATGCTTACCGCGCGACCGAGCTGTCTCGATGGCCGCCTAGAGGGAATATGTACGCCTACGGGACCTTGGAACGATCCGCCGAAGAACGAGACGAGCTGATACTGGAGCATCTGCCCCAGGTAAATTGGATTGCGACCCGCATCCACGAGAAGCTTCCGCCTAACGTAGAACTCGACGACTTGATCTCAGCCGGCGTGGTGGGCCTCTTGGCCGCCGTCGACAACTTCGACCCGAGCCGTAACACAACGCTCAGAACATACGCCGAATACAAAATCCGGGGTGCGATCCTCGATAGCCTGCGAGGTCTTGACGGTATCCCCGTTCACAAACGTAAACGCCTGAAACTAGTTCAGCAGGCAATTGCGGCAGCTGAGCGAAAAATTCAGGGCAGCCCGGGTGAAGAAGAAATTGCGGCTGAGTTGAAAATTTCACTTGCCGAATATCAGCAATGGATGCTCGAGCTGCGCGGCGTCTCGCTCGGCAGCCTGCAAATGGTAGACGGGGAGGAACTTGACATCTTACAGTTTGTAAGCGATGACGAAGATGCCACTCCGGCCCGGCTGCTCGAACGCTCCGAATTGCAACGCGTGATTACCGAAGGAATGAAAAGAATGCCCGAGAATGAACGCACGGTTCTGAGTCTCTATTACAAGGAGGAATTGAACCTGCGCGAGATTGCCTCTGTTATGAATCTTCATACCACGCGCATTTCGCAGTTGCGGGCGCAGGGCATTCTTCGGCTGCGTGCTCTTCTCGAATACAAGTGGCCAAGCGAAAGAGGGCTTTACTGAAGTGATATTCACTTTCTTCGTGACCTGCCTGGTCTCGATCCTGACGGCATCGGTCTGCCTGTGGTTTGTTATGAAACTGCGAGGTGAGCTTCGCCGGTTGGCTCTAACTAGCGTCAATCCACAGCAGGTCTCCGAGATGACATCGGCAGTTTCCGCGCGCGTCGCCCTGTGCGAATCCAGGCTCGATAATGGCGACCGAAGTCGAAAGGATCACGCCGAATGGGTGTCCCAGGCGCAAAGCCTGAATCTAAATCGCCGGGGACAGGTACTCCGCCTTCACCGGCAGGGCGAGTCCGTAGCCGAGATCGCATCTTCCTTGCGCATGGGGCAAGGCGAAGTCAAGCTGATGATCAAGGTCTACGAGCTGAGCCGCGGCGCTTCGGAATGGAAGGAAAATCAGCTATAACGTTGCGCTGAAAATTACGATAAGAAAGATTGGTAAGCCATAAATGCGTATCGAAAACGGGAACATAGGCGGAGTCGGCGGGGGTAGCTCGCCTGGCTCAGTGCGCTCCATCGGGGCGGATCCAATCACCCAGTCTGGCGATAGGGATGACGCATCCGCTGATACTGTGAAACTCTCGAATGCCAGCAGCCTTGTAGCGCTGGCCAAAACCGTAACCTCCTCCGACCGGCAAGCGAAGATTGCAAGCCTGACGGCCCAGATTCGTTCGGGAAGTTATCAAGTCAACGCGGGCCAGGTAAGCCAGGCCATTATCAGTCAGTTGAGGTAGTCTTCCCGCAATGCCCGCGAACGAAATAGTCGAGAAACTCGTTCAGGCCGAAATAGGCCTCGATTGTGCGATTCGCTCGTTACTTGAGATGGACGCGCCGCTTGACACCTGCCCCGCTTCGCTCGAGCATGCTGCCGCCTTAGTCGGCACGATTCAATTCCCGGATGGCGCCCGGATGCTTCGCGCCAGCATCGAGCCTCGGCTGCAATCGATAGCTGCCAAAGCATTGACGGCGCGCAGACTGCTCGACAGCGCGGCAACCCTTTACTTCGGCTCTGTTCTAAACCAGGGTTGCGTGGAACAGGGCTACAGTGCTACAGGAAACAGCGGCAGCTTCGGCGGCGGCAGCCTTCGCGTGGAAGCATAAGCACATGTCTACCCTATTTGCCGCTCTTGGCACAGCCAGCAACGCCATGGACGTCCTCGAAAAGGCCATGGGCGTTGTCCAGAACAACGTCGCGAACGCTTCGACGCCCGGGTATGTCACTCAGACGCTTCAACTCAATGCAGCGCTTTTCGATCCCTCGAGTAACTTATGGGGCGGTGTTCAGGCCGGAAATATTCAGAGCGATAGGAACTCTTTCGCCGAGAATACTGTCTGGACTGCAAACCAGCAGGTCGGCTCAGCCACCCAGCAAGCGTCGAGTTTACAAGCGTTGCAGTCTATTTTCGATGTATCAGGTACCAGCGGCATACCCGGGGCCTTGAGTTCGCTGTACTCCGCGTTTTCCGCCTGGAGCAACAGCTCCGGCAGCTCCACAGCCCAGCAGCAGGTGATCACGGCGGCCCAGGGCGTAGCGCAAGCTTTCAATAGTGCTAGCTCCAGCATCGGCTCGATTCGAACTCAAACCCGGCAGCAAACCCAGAGCGCCATCAGCGCGATCAATAGTTTGACATCCCGGATCGCCTCCATAAACGGTCAGATTCGAGCAGGAGGCAAAGACGACGGCGGTTTGCAAGCCCAGCTCTATACCAATCTGGAGCAGTTGTCGAATCTGGTGGATATATCCGCCCAGACTGAGAGCGACGGTACCGTCTCCGTTTTGATGGGTGGTCAAGTGCCTCTGGTGATCGGCCAGACTCAAGATCAGCTCACAGTAAGCGCTTCGAACCCACCCGGTTCTAGCTCGAATGCGCCACCCGATCAGCAGATTCTCACTTCGACGGGAACCGACGTGACCAGCAAGGTCCAAGGAGGGCAGCTGGGCGGCCTGCTCCAAATCTCGAACTCGGTGCTACCGTCCCTGACCGGCGATCCGAGCCAGACGGGAAGCTTAAACGAGCTCGCGCAGGGCATAGCCGACAGAGTTAATTCACTTCTTACAAGCGGTCAGACAAGCTCAGGAACCGCCGGGGTACCGCTCTTCTCCTACAACGCTACCTCGCCCACTTCGGTGGCACAAACACTTTCGCTCAGCTCCGGGATGACCGGTTCCCAACTTGCGCCCGTCGACCCCGGACCTCCGAGCGTCGCTAATGGTATCGCCGATAAGCTCTCGCAACTCCAGAGTCCTACGGACCCGGCCGACATGATCTCTGGGACGAGCTACACGGATTTCTATAGCAACATCGCGTCGGATATGGGTGCTCTCGAGGCCGGCGCTTCGCAGACCCAACAGACTCAGACACAAGTTCTGGCTCAGGCCCAGAGCGCCCGTTCTCAGCTCTCCGGAGTTTCGTTGAACGAGCAGGCTGCCGCGCTCCTGCAGTTTCAGGATGCCTATCAGGCCTCGGCTCAGGCGCTCTCCACGATTGACAAGACCTTGCAATACCTGATGACCAGTGTTCAGTCGCTTCAATAACGATCAGGAGATGCCCTAATGATCTCAGGCGTATACGGGAATAACGGAAGCTTTCTTGCGGACCTGTCTCAGATCGAGAATAGAATTTCGCAGGTCAACAAGCAGATTTCTTCCGGCATCCGGGTCAATCAGGCGTCGGACGATCCCTCGGCGGTCGCTCCCATCCTTGCTTATCAGGGGCAGATCTCCGAAATCAAACAGGTGCAAACGAATCTGAGCGGTGCGCAAACAGAAGCGCAGACCGCCGATGGAGCCTTGCAGACCGCGTCCACTCTCATGGACCAGCTTGTCTCGCTCGGAGCGCAAGGAGCGAGCAGCACTTCCTCTGCCGCCAGCCGAGCCGTCCTCGGCGAGCAGGTTCAGAGTATCGAGCAGCAATTAGTCGCCGTGGCAAACACATCCGTCGGTGGAACCTATATTTTTGGCGGCGATAGCTCATCAACAGCTCCTTACGCGTTCTCCTGGGCTAGTCCAGACGGGGTGGTTGCAAGTGGCACACCCACGAACACAGCTACCTTAAGGGATTCGGATGGCAATGAGATCGTGCCAAGACTCACGGCGCAACAGATCTTCGATATCAAGAACCCCGACGGCACCCTCGCAACGGGCAATATTTTTCAGGCGGCCTTTGCGCTCGGCACAGCGCTTCTGGCCAACGATCAACCGGGAATACAGAGTGCATTGGATCAGGTCAAAGCCGGATCCGCACAACTTCAGCAGTCGGCCACCACCTACGGCAATTTTGAGAACTGGATTCAGCAAGCGTCGCAAACTGCCACAACCCACCTGAACAACATCACTCAGGCGCTCAGTTCCATCCGCGACAGCGATGTTGCGGCCGATGCAACTCAGTTGAGTATGGATCAAACTGCGCTCCAGGCTGCGCTTGCTGCACATGCATCTCTCAACGCCAAATCGCTATTCGATTACCTCGGTTAACTTCCGCTAGAAACAGCGGCGCTCTCGTCCGATACGGAATCGAGAGCAGCCACATATGACCGCAGCACAGCATGCCGGAGAAATACTGCAAGCATGGCAATTCAGAGAGGCTGCCAGCCTCGAAACAGCATTGGACAGTGCGCTTGCGTCATGTACGGCTTCTGAACCGCTGTCAGGTTTGGAAGCTGAACGCGCAGAGGTATTGCAGAGCATCGTAGCCCACCTTCGCGCAGTCGATCACAAAGAAAAATTCACGGAATCTTCGAGAGGTAGTGCTGCGTGGAATCTTCTTTCTCACCTCAGTTCGGATTTGAATCCGAAAAAAAGCGGCGAGCCAACCCCAAAGATTCTTTCGGCAAATATTTTAAAGTTCGGCATAAAACGTGCGACATGTTTTACAGAAGTCGAATGCAGGCCGCGAGCCTACGCCGGCTAAAAGGAACAGGACAACCAAATGATTTCTCTTCAGACCAACGTTGACTCGCTCATGGCGCAGGACAACATGAACATCAATTCAACGATGCAAAGCAAAGACATTCAACAGCTGACTTCGGGTTATCGCATCAACAGCAGCGCCGATGATGCCGCCGGCCTGGCAGTGGCGAATGGCTATCGTAGTACCGTCGATGAATTGACACAGGGTGTCGACAACGCAAATAACGGCGTCAGCCAGCTGCAGATCATCGACGGCGGATTAAGCAATATTTCGACTATTCTCGATCGAATGAAGACGCTGGCGACCGAGTCAGCATCCGGCACCTTCACCGGCAACCGCGCAACCTTGAACCAGGAATACCAGCAGCTGGTCGGCGAAATCAACCGCCAGGCGAACAACATCAACCTCAATAATGGCGGCACGTTCAATTCGAATTTGAACGTCTACATCGGGGGTGCGAACAATGCTGCGAATGCGAACGTATCTGTTAACCTGAGCGGAAGCCAGAATGCTGTCGATGCAACCAGCCTCGGACTCGCCACAAGCAATGTCCTCGACGGCGGCGTTGGGATTGGCGGCAACACGACCCGCATCGATGCTCCAGGCGCAACCTTCGCGAACCAAAGCTTTACCTTCAACGTCTACTCCAGCGGTGGATCTACTCAAATTACAGCTACATCCGGAGCCGGTTCTAATCTGACCACTGCGCTCGCAAATCTGAACACGGCTCTGAATCCGGCCGGGATCACGGCCAGCGTCGATGCTAACGGGCTACTGCAGTTTAGCGGCGCTTCGGCGTTTACAGTAACTACCACCGCTGGCGGGCTTTCAACCACCGGTACCGCTGAGAACACCTCAAACTACATCGTGGACGGCCAGACTACTTATGCGGGCGCCGCGGAAACCCTGAAAATCCAGACGAGCTCCGGAGCGGCAAGCGTGAGCTTGACGGCCGGCGATACGGTTGGCAGTGCAATCTCAAAGATTAATGCTCAGACCGCGAGCCTGGGCGTTTACGCAGTCGAAAACGCAGCCGGTACTGGCATTTCGTTCCAGAGTGCGAACGGCTTCTCAATCTACGACGCAACCGGCAGTGGAACCTTTGCGGCCGCGGGTAACAACGTAGCTACGGCACCCACCAGCGGCGGCGGCTCAAATGCCCAATCCGCTATTGCCGCCATCAATAGCGCTGTTCAGGCCCTCGGCCTCGTACAAGGTTCGGTAGGCGCAGGTGAAAACAAGCTGCAATACGCGATCAGTCTCGCCCAGTCGCAGATCTCGAACTTCTCGGCTGCGGAGAGCCAAATTCGCGACGCGGACGTCGCCGCTGATGCAGCCAATCTCACCAAATCACAAGTCTTGGTGCAGACTTCCGTAGCTGCTATGGCGCAGGCCAACTCCGAACCCCAGGCAGTACTCAAGCTGCTGCAAAACCTGTAATCAAAGCTTCAGAGCCCGCGCTAGCTAGTCATCAGACTGGCCAGCGCGGTCTTCGACTTTTTCATGGCAACAAGTAACGTCAGTTCGAGCTCTTATTTCAACGGCAGCAGTACGTATGCCGCTCAGTTGCAGCAGACTATCACGCAAGCCGTTAACATAGCATCACTTCCCGTGCAGCAGCTCCAGTCTCAACAGTCCACGTTGAGTAACGAACAAGTGGAACTGCAGAATGTGACGAGCTCGTTTTCAGCGATGCAGACTGCCATCTCTGCCCTGGATAGCTCGACTGGTGTCGGCGCTTTCTCGGCAACCGTCAGTCAACCTTCGATTGCTTCCGCTTCCATCTCGTCCGGCGTTATGGCTGGAAGCTATAGCCTGAATGTAACGAGCATAGGATCGCAGACAAACACCGTCAGCCAGGGCGGCCAGCCGGTCGTGAGTGATCCTTCGCTCTCCAATATTGATAAAGCCTCGTCCTATATTCTTTCCGTAAACGGAACCTCATACAGTATCTCTGATTCCGCCGGCACGCTGAACGGCTTGGCGCAGGCCATCAATAGCAGCTCCGCCAACGTACAGGCAAGTGTCGTAAACGTTGGCAGTTCTTCCTCGCCGGATTATCGGCTCTCCGTCCAAAGCCTGAGTTACGCGCCCGATACGATTCAGCTGAATGATGGAACCAGCGATCTGCTAACCACTCTCTCGACCGGTTCAAACGTTACCTACCAGGTCAATGGCCAGCCGAGTACGCCTATCAGTTCGAGTTCGCGCAGCGTAACAATTTCCCCGGGGCTGACTGTGCAATTGCTGCAGACCGGCAGTGCGCAAGTCACGGTTGCACAGAGCGCAACCAATATGGCAGAGGCCCTGTCATCATTTGCTAGCGCGTATAACTCTATAACCGCTGAGCTTAACAAAAACCGGGGGCAAAACGGGGGCGCTCTTACAGGCAACAGCATAGTTTACGAGCTGCAAAATCAATTGCAAAGCTTGGCAAATTACTCGGCCTTCAGCGGATCTGTCGGTTCCCTCTCCGCTTTGGGCCTCACCTTTGATCAGAGCGGAAATCTCCAGTTCGACTCGGCCACCTTCAACCAGACTGCGAGCACATCTGCCAACGATCTCTTGAGTTTCATTGGCAGCTCAAGCTCCGGAGGCTTCCTTCAAGCCGCGAATAACATGCTTACTGCCGTGACGGACCCGACTACCGGCATACTCACGGGCGCCTCAAACGATTTCACTTCCGAACTATCCGGCATCGCTACAAAGATAACCAATGCGCAGGCCCAGGTCTCTCAACTCCAGCAGAATCTTACTAGTCAGATGGCTAAAGTCGATAGCACCATCTCCTCGTTGCAGTCACAACTGACCGAGATCACTGACCTGTTCTCACAGATGCAAACCAACGAGAGGGCGAATAGTGGCGGCTAGACTCGAAGAAGAGATTCAGCGCGCGCTTGAGGCAGGGCAGTTCGAATCCGCCATTCCTCTTATCGAGCAATACGGCGAGACTATACTTAACGCACTTCGGAATTCCGGCACTTCAGAGGAGCGCTCAACCATAGCCAGCGAAGCGACTGCCTTCCTGCAGGACCGGCTCCACCTGGCCCGCGTATTACGCTCGCACCTCGCGGCTCAAGTCGGAGCCGCGTCCCGGATCGCGTCATATTCAAGCACCCCCTGTATCAGCAGTACTTGGCTTATCGAGGGCTAAGCCTCCACTGAAGGATAGAGCCGTCAATAGTTTGACGCTCAAACCCCCAAATCGTCAGAATGTTGCCCTCAAACGCAGAGACGGCCTAGAAGAATCTAGCTGTTTTGATGGCATTGGAATTGCCTGATGATATCTGCAATCCCAATGCTTGACTCGACCTCTGGAACTCTTGAGCATTACCTCACCCTGGTCAGCGTTCGCCAGCGACTCGTGGCCGCGAATATTGCGAATGCGGACACGCCCGGTTACAAAACGAAGGACATAGATTTTGATGCGGAGCTCCGCAATTCCCTGAGTGCGATGCCTCCTCTGCCCTCGGAGGTATCGGGCCTGATCACGAAAAACGACGGCAACAACGTCGACCTTGACCGCGAAGCTCGTCTGCTCTCAGAAAACGCCCTTCGGTTCAATGTTGCCTCCAACCTTCTTCGCTCGAAGCTGAAGGTTATGCATCTCGCTATTCAAGGAACAAGCTCGTCCTCATGAGCCTCTTCTCTACCCTGTCAGTAAGTGCTTCCGGCATGTCGTCCGAACGCCAACGGGCCGAAGTGCTGGTCGAGAACATTGCCAACGCCGATACGACCCGTACTGCCGAAGGTGGGCCCTACCGCCGGAAAGACGTGGTCTTCGAAAGCCAACCCGTCTCTTCCCCGTTCTCCTCTTTCATGGAGTCGCACATCGGTGGAGAGGTGAACGGCGTGGGCGTCAGTCAGATCGTCGAAGACACAAGCGATCCTGATCGACGGTACATGCCCGGTCACCCCGATGCCGATAAAGACGGCTACGTTGCTTTTCCACGCGTCAATCCCGCCGAAGATATGGTCGACCTGCTAGGCGCCTCTCACTCCTACCAGGCAAACGTCTCGGCTATCTCCGCGGTGAAAGACATGATCCAGAGATCGATTGACCTGTTCCGCTAATCCATGTCACTTGCCATTGCCCCGATTACCGCGCCCCAACTGATCGGCACGATCGACAAAGTCGCGGCCTCAGTACCGGGCAACTCATTTCAGAACGTCCTCGCTTCGGCCATTCAACATGTGGAGGCGTCCGGTTCCGCAGCGGATACGGCCGCTCAAGATTTCCTCTCAGGGGGCACCCAAGAGCTTCACTCGACGATTCTTGCGACGCAAAGCGCGGAACTGGACTTCGAAATGTTCATGCAGGTGCGAAATAAAGTGGTATCCGCCTACGAAGAGATCATGCGCATGCAAGTCTGAGAACTTCCATCGAAAACATGGACCAATTGCAAAAGATTTTTCGCGCGCTTTCGGTTACGCAACGTGCCGGCATTGCCGGTGCTGTTCTTCTTCTGATAGCAGGCTTAACTAGCTTCGTTCACTGGCGGCACGAGAGCGATTTCCGGCCTTTATTCACCGGCATGCCGGTCGAAGATGCCGCCGCGATTGTGCAGAAGCTCAAAGAGTCCGGGGTAGATCATCGATTAAGCGATAACGGCACTTCCGTTCTGGTTCCCCTGGCGAGAGTAGATGACTTGCGCTTGGAGATGGCGGGGGCGGGCCTGCCAAGAAGCGGCCGTATAGGGTTCGAGCTTTTCGACAAAACTAACCTGGGAATCACCGACTTCACGGAACACGTGAACTATCGGCGCGCTTTGGAAGGAGAACTCGAGCGCTCCATCAGGTCGCTCAACGAGGTAGAACAGGCCCGCATTCACATCAGCTTCCCGAAAGATTCAGTATTTCTGGATGCGCGGGAGCCTGCTAAGGCCAGTGTCCTGCTGAGTCTTCGGCCGGGAGCCCGGTTAAGCGACTCCAATGTGCTCGCCATCACCAATCTTGTCGCAAGTGCAGTAGAGGGACTTGGCCCGGAATTCGTCTCCGTGGTCGATATGCGCGGTAACCTGCTCAACCGCCCCAAGAAGCCGCTGTCGGATTCGAATGACGGCTCAGATGCAGCCCTCGAATATAAACATCAGCTGGAGAAAGATCTTTTGGCGAAAGTGGAGTCGACACTCACTCCGCTGCTCGGGGAAGATCACTTCCGCGTGGGAATCTCGGCCGACTGCGATTTCAGCACTAGCGAGCAAACCGACGAAACATTCGACCCGACCAGATCGGTGATGACCAATTCTCAAAAATCTGAGGATCTGGCGAGTAAGCCCGATTCGGCGGGCGTCCCCGGTACACCGTCCAATCTGCCCCGGCCGACTTCGCGGCCGGCTAATTCTGCGTCGAGCGTATCGCGCAGGACCGAGAACGTTGCTTACGAAACATCGCGAAGCGTGCGGCAGGTCAAAGTTCCTCGCGGCATTCTAAAGCGCCTGTCCGCGTCTATCCTCATCGATCAGGACACGCGGTGGGAAGGAGCCGGCTCCCATATGAAGCGGGTGGTGGTTCCGCCCAGCCCTGAAAAGATGAAAACAATTCACGACGTTGTGGCGGGTATAATCGGCCTTTCGCCCGAACGCGGAGATCAGCTGGTGGTCCAGAGTCTTCCGTTCGAACAGAATCAGCAGTCGGATTTCACACCTCAAGCTCCACTTAAACCGGTCAACCAAAACGACGAGCTTCGAAAGCTGTTGACCGACCCGAAAGTCATGGCGGGAGCCGGAGCAGCGGCGCTATTCGTCGTAGGATTGGCGGCATTTGCTTTTACCCGGAGGAAGAAGAAGGTAATCGAAGTGGCCCAGGCTTCGGCTCGACTTGTGGCCGCCGAGGCGGCGGAACGGGCAGACACCCACAAGGATCTCGCCACCAAAGCTAATGCTTCCCAACTTACGGGGGGCATTGAGGCTCGCCCTCAACTGCCCGACGCGTCCAGCAAGATAGAGATCCTGCGCCAGAACATTCGCGAAACCGTGAGCCGCGATCCGGCGCTCGCCGCGAGTGTGCTGCGCGCCTGGATTGTTGAAGCGGAAAGCTAGTTGAGTCTCTGGTCAACCGAATGGCTTGCATCATCGCGAAAGATTCAGCATCCGTACAGCCTCTCGTGTGGCCCTCGATCAACTCGCCACGCGCTATCTCCAATCCCAGTCCAACTGCAAACCAGCCGGCGCGCAACGAAGAAGTCGTCCAGCCGCAATCTGCTGAGATGGAACGACTCAGGCAAGCCGAACTGGCCCAATGCCGCCAGCGTGCCTTCGAAGAAGGCCTCAAGCAGGGACGGGAGGAAGCAGCGAATGAGATCAAGAAAGCCAATGAGCGTTTGGCTCACAATCTCCGAGATCTGGTCGCTCTGAAGCGCCGTTTACGAAACGAAGCGGAGACTGACGTAGTGAAGCTCTCGCTTGCCATCGCAAAAAGGATTCTTCACAGAGAACTTAACGCCGATCCGGATTCTATTCAAGGCGTGGTTCATGCAGGTCTGCAGAAGCTCCAGAATCGCGAAATCACCAAGGTTCGGATCTGTCCTTCCGCACTCGATTCGGTGCGCGCCGCGCTCGAGAAAGCCGGAGCACTGCCAGCCGTTTCGATTGTGCCGGATCCCAAATTGCGCAATGGCGACATCATATTCGAGACCAGTCTCGGAGAGCTCGATGCTTCCGTCGAAACACAACTCCACGAAATCGAGAGAGGATTCGCCGACCGGCTTGGAATTGCATGTTAGCAGCAGAAGATAGGCTCGACCTCTCCCGTTTCTCGATGGATTTGAGCAGCTTTGACTTGCTTCGCTGGCGCGGGGTTGTCAAGGAAATCACCGGTTTGGTCATCGAATCACACGGGCCGGCCTCAGCGGTGGGCAGTTTCTGCGAAATCCGCACCAATCAGGGCAGAACGATTCGAACGCAGGTTGCCGGCTTCAAAAACGGGCGCATCTTATCTATTCCACTCGAAGAAGTAGACGGGCTCGAGCCTGGCGATCCCATTTATGCGCGCTCAACCGATTCGCACGTCCGTGTCGGACCGGATCTGCTCGGCCGTGTGCTCGATGGGTTTGGCCGTCCAATGGACGGGGGCCCTGCACTTGACGGTGTAGAGAGCTATAGCTTGTTTGCGGAGCCGCCCGGCCCCATGCAGCGTGAGCACATCGATCAGCCGCTCGTCAGCGGTATTCGCGCCATCGACAGTCTTCTGCCGTGCGGGCTAGGGCAGCGCATCGGCATATTCGGTGGAAGCGGAGTGGGGAAAAGTACGCTGCTCGCGGCCATGTCTCGCGAGAACTCTGCCGACGTCACGGTCATCGCACTGATCGGTGAACGCAACCGCGAGGTGCGGCACTTTATTGAGCAGGAGCTTGGCCCTGAGGGACGTGCGCGGTCCGTTGTTGTCGTAGCTACCTCCGATCGTCCGGCCCCGCTCCGCGTACGCGCATGCTTTGTGGCGATCGCGATAGCCGAATACTTCCGGGATCAAGGCAAGAATGTTCTCTTGGTAATGGATTCCGTCACACGCCTTGCGATGGCGCAGCGCGAGATCGGTCTGGCAGCCGGCGAGCCGCCCAGCCAAAAAGGCTACACGCCCTCGGTCTTCGCGATCATGCCTAAGATTTTCGAACGAGCTGGAGCGTTTCGAAAAGGCAGCATCACTGGATTTTTCACAGTACTAGTCGAGGGCGACGATCAGAACGAGCCAATTGCAGACGCAGTGCGGAGCATTCTCGACGGCCACATTGTTCTTTCGCGCGACCTCGGCGCCGCCGGGCACTATCCCGCTATTGATGTTCTTGCTTCCGTTTCACGCGTCGCGTCTCATATCGCCAAGCCAGGCCAGCTTAAGGCCGCTCAGAAATTGCGCGAAGCTCTTTCCTCTTACCGGAACGCGGAAGACCTGATTCATCTGGGTGCTTACGTCTCTGGTTCGAACCCAAAACTGGACGCCAGCATTCGAGCCCGCGAGCAGATCATGAGTTTTCTGCGCCAGGATGCGCAAGAGAAAGCTAGCTTCGATCAGACGCTCAGCTCACTTGCTGAGATCGCCTCCGCACTTTGACTGAATGGTCAAGTTTACTTTTCGGCTCGAGGCGGCGTTGCGGCTCCGCCGTGCGTGTGTCGAATCGGAGACCGCCAGACTACAAAATCTGTTTGCTCAACGGAAAAGGCTCGAACAATCGTTGGCATCCATTCACCAAGAGCGGGTGAGCGCATCGGCTTTTGTCCAGGCAGAGCAAGCGCCATCTCCCGGCGATCTCCGGGCGCTCTCGCTATTTACGCTAGGGCTGGAGGCCCGTACCAAGACGGTACGCGAAGCGCTAACCCGGGCGGATAAGTCGATCGCAGAGCAAAAGCAGCGTTTGCTAAAGGCTGAGCAGGACGAGCGCGCTCTCGCCAAGCTTCGCGCTAAACGCTTGGCGGAGTGGGAATTACGGGCACAGCGCGAAATCGAAACCACAGCCCAAGAACTTTGGCTCTTTTCCCACACTAAAAACAAAGATGATCGAGTCTGATTCGGTTTCCTGGCGGCGCTTCCTGATTGGTCAGAGCCGTCCGATGCTCGAGATCTGTGAAATCATCCACATGGTCGCGGCAAAGCGCTGCACCGTCCTGATTACAGGAGAAACCGGGACCGGCAAGGAAGTTATCGCGAAGGCTATTCATGCCGCGAGCAATCGCTCGACCGCACCGATGGTCTCCGTCAACTGTACTGCCCTGCCCTCGACCCTCGTAGAAACCGAGCTGTTCGGCCACGCCAAAGGCGCATTCACAGGCGCGCAATCCAGCCGTATCGGCCGCTTCGAACAGGCGCACCGCGGAACTATTTTTCTCGACGAGATTGGTGATCTGCCGCTCGATTCCCAAGCCAAGCTTTTACGCGTTCTGCAGGAACGCGAGTTTGAGCGAGTCGGCAGCTCCGAGACGGTTCGCGTCGACGTACGGGTTGTGGCAGCCTCAAACGTAGATCTGGAAGCAGCCTCACGGGAACGTAAGTTCCGCGAGGACCTGTATTACCGGCTGAACGTCGTCCCGATCCATATGCCGCCGCTAAGAGAAAGGCGCAGCGACATTCCACTGCTGCTCGAGCATTTTCTCGATAAAATCAGCGCTGCCGAGAACGCTCCTTTGAAACGGATCAGCGCCGAGGCCATAGAGTACCTCGGAAACCTAGACTGGCCGGGTAACGTCCGGCAGCTGGAGCACGCGGTGCAAATGGCATTCGCATTGAGCGGAGATCGGCCGGTACTTACTCTCAGCGATTTCCAGCCGCGGTACCGGAGGGCGCCGGAGATTCAGACGCCGGCCGCCGGACCGCTGGTCAAGGTGCCGAGCCACGGCCTGGATTTCGACCTCGTAGTGGGGGAGTTTGAGCGTTCGCTGTTGAACCAGGCACTGGCACTCACGCACGGTAACAAAAGTCAGGCAGCTGACCTTCTGAGAATCAAACGCACCACGCTGCTTGCCAAGTTGAAGGCGTTCGAGGAGCCCGCGCTCGCACTCGCCTGCTAAAAAGAGAAAAATTGCCAAACGAACTCGGCTAAGTGCTTGATTTCCTTAGCATCCCAGTAGCTTGGGTTCGTTTTTTCAACTTGCCGAATGGGACTATGTTCAGATGCGTCCGTTTTGGCAGGATGTCCGCCGCGTCCTCGAGCTGGCCATCCCAGTCGCTTTAGGCGAGCTGGGTTGGATGGCCATGACCACGGTCGACACAATCATGGTTGGGAAGCTGGGGCCGGCCGCGATAGGGGCGATCGGCGTCGGCAGCAGCGCGTTCTATTCATTCGGGATTTTCGGGATGGGTCTGCTGCTGGGGCTCGACACACTGGTCTCCCAGGCCTATGGCGCAGGTGACCGGGAGGATTGCCACCGCTCGCTGACGCAAGGCGTGTACTTAGCGGTTTGGTTATCAGCGCCGCTGATGGTGCTTTTCGCACTGATGCCCCCGATATTTCGGCTGCTTGGGATTGTCGAGCCAGTGAGTTCACTGGCTGGTACGTTCATCCGAGTACTGAATTTCAGCACTCTGCCCCTGCTGCTTTATGCCGCATTCCGCAGGTATCTACAGGGCATGGGACACGTGCGGCCGGTGATGTTTGTTCTGATCAGTGCAAACGTTATCAACTGGTTTTTCAATTGGTTACTGATTGAAGGCCACTGGGGGTTCCCGGCCCTCGGAGTGGCAGGATCCGCTCTCTCAACGTGCTTCGCGCGGCTTTACATGGCCGCAGTCCTCGGATGCAGCATCTGGTGGTTCGAACGGGGAGTTCCGCCCGGCCTTAGGGATCTGGCCCAGGCGCCGGATTGGGAAAGGCTCAAAGGCCTGCTGCGATTGGGATTTCCGGCGGCGGTGCAGATCCTGCTGGAGGTAGGAGCATTTGGGGCCGCTGCCGTGCTCGCCGGACGTCTGAACCCGGTCGCGCTGGCAGCACATCAGATCGCGCTGAACTGCGCGGCATTGAGTTTCATGGTGCCGCTCGGGATTTCATCGGCAGCGGCGGTCGCGGTCGGACAGGCGATTGGGAGACAGAAGCCAGCCACGGCAAGAAGAAATGGATACATTTCGATCGGCTTGGCTGCCTCATTTATGCTCTGCTCTGCCCTGGCGTTCGTGGTGATTCCACGGCCAATTCTGCTCATCTACACCCGCGACGCGACGGTCTTAGCTATCGGCACAGGCCTACTAGCAATAGCGGCGCTGTTCCAACTCTTTGACGGGATGCAGACGGTAGCAACCGGCGCATTGCGCGGTTTAGGGGAGACTCGCGCTCCTATGCTCGCGAACCTGGCGGGCTACTGGCTATTCGGGCTGCCAATCGGTTATGCGCTTTGTTTTTACTACGGCAAGGGTGTTTATGGGCTCTGGTGGGGGCTCACGCTGGCCCTGATCGCTATCTCCCTTACCTTGCTCTGGGTTTGGGGACGGCGATCAGAGGCATACGATTCGTCAAGCGGCCAGCGACCAATGCCGGTTAAAACACGAATTTAGCGCCGAGCTGGAAGATGCGCGGATCCCAGACGGAAGTCACTTTGCCGAAATTGGCGTCGGTGAAGGTTGTGTCCACGGCGTTGAACTGGGTGTGATTGAAGGTATTGTATGTTTCACCGCGAAACTCGATGTGCATTCCTTCCCGGCCCGGTATGGCAAATGCCTTGAAAAGCGCAACGTTCCAGTTATCGCGGCCAGGGCCAATTATGGAATTTCGACCGGCAGTTCCGAACTGCAGGGGAGCGGGCGCGACGAATGAAGCCGTGCTGAACCAGGCGTCGACGAGTTGCGGATAAGCTACTGGCGCGACGGCATTCGGGCGGCTCGTAGTCCCGCCCCCAAGGCCGAGATTGTCTTTGCCCAAAGTCGGATTGACCGGCAATCCGCTCTGGAAGATGGTAATACCGGAAAGCTCCCAGCCGCCCAGCGCGGAATGCACAAACCCTGTCGAGTGGGCGAAGAACGGCAGATCGTAGACGTAGCTAAAGACAGCAGTATGACGCCGGTCCAGATCGCCGCTGGCATAATCGTATCTTCTATCGAAAGGATTCGAGAGGGCGTTTAAATCTGCGGAAGTGTAGTCGGTCTCGTGGGACCAGGTGTAAGCGCCTTGCAAAGACAGCCCGCGATTGTTACGCCATGTAAAACTGGTCTGCAGTGAGTTGTAATTAGAGCCGGTAGCGGCCTCGGTCATGTTAATGGTCGAGTAACCCGGGTAGATACGGTAGCGATCAGGATTCAAATTCGCATCCGGGCCGGTGTAACCGCAATTGCCGCCGCATACCGCCAGCCGCTCCGGACTATTCTCCGGGAGCGTATTGATTGAGCGGACGTCGGGCTGGTGATAATCGTGCGAACCGACATAGGAGACATTCAGCACCGCCGCCTGAGAGAGCTGGCGCTGGATCCCAAAGCTGTACTGCATGGCGGCGGGCAGTTTGTAATCACTGTAAGCCAACGAGGTAAAGCTCGAAGGGAAGGTGGGGGCGGCAGCAGCGAGACCGGTCTGATAATTTACGCTCGGATTTGAGAGTAATACGTTAGTGGCGCTTGGATTATTCGAAAACGGCGGGTTCGGACCCATATTATAGACATCGTTGCCCTGAATGCGTTCGTAAAACATGCCCATGCCGCCGCGCAAGACTGTCTTCTGGTCACCCGCCACGTCGTAAGCAAAGCCTATTCTTGGACCGTAGTTATTCCAGTGATTCTGGACCAAGCCTTGCGGTGTTCCATTCTTGCCCGCCAATGTAATCCCGTTGAGGTAAAAGCGGACATCGGAAAGAGCAGTATTGGGAACAGTTCCGAACCCCGGACCGTTCGGATTCAAGCTATTGTTCGGGAAAAATTGGGGGGCTTCAGCTGGGCTATAGAGCTGCTGCTCGAAGTTAGAAAGCCGGCCGTTCTTATCGTAAGCGTGTGGAATGCCCTCCCAGCGCAATCCAAGGTTCAGGGTTAAACGCTTGCTTATGCGCCAGTTGTCTTCAGCATACAAGGCAAACTGGTTGAACCGGATATTGACTGCGTCCTGGATTTGAAGTTCCTGATAACTGTGAGCATCGCCGAGCAGGAAATCGGCAAACGAATTGCCGGTTGCGCTTCCATCAAAGTTGAACAAGCCGTTTGTGTTGCCAAATATATCCTGTTGTTTGTAACTCCGTATGTAGGAGCCGCCAAGCGCGATGTTGTGGTTGCCCTTCGTTAAAGAGAGATTGTCTCCGAAAACATGGGCTCCGTACACATTGTTCCAAGGCCACGAAGCCGTATCGTAGTTGACGTTGTAAGGGTTGCCAAACTGCATAACCGGCAGGCGATCCAGATTATTTGCCGGAAAGTACTCCGGAACGTTGAAATCGGCAGGGCGCTTGTAAATGCCGGTAGGAGTCAGATGAAGCTTATTACCGTTGAAGTTGTAAGTAACTTCATTCACGACGGTGGGACTGATGCTGTAAGTCAAGTTCACGACCGTGCTGTAGGAAGGCGCAGTAAGTAACGTACCGATAGTCGGATAGGTATCGCCGCTCCATAGACTGGTGGCATAGGATTGGCTGCTGGTGTCGTAAACCAAATGGCCCATGACGGAGAGCTTGTCGGTGAAATTATGGTCGATGCGGACGATTTCCTCGCGGAGATTAGTGGGGACGGGCGCCGCTTGAGAAAAGCGGCCGTCCGGGGTATTCGGTTTGGGCAAAGCGCCAGTGGCGAGGAAGGCATTGGCGTTCGGATCGACTAAGCCCGCTGGTATGACGTTTCCTGGAAACGGCTTTCCTGGCGTGAGGTTGAAAGCTGCATATTTGGCAAGGATGGCCGGATCGGTGGTTGTCGGAACGGTGATTGGAGTCTTGAGCCCGCTGAAATCGCCCGTGAACTCCGGAGCCGGAATGGCCGTCGCTGTGAGCTGGGTGCCCTGGATCAGCTTGCGCCACTCCATGTTGTAGAAGAAGAAGGTCTTCTCACGCTTTTTGTAGATCTTGGGTATGTAAACCGGGCCGCCGATATTAAATCCGTACGCGTTGTAGCGCAGTTTCGGTTTGCCGCTGCCGTTGCGGTTAGCAAAGAAATCGGTAGCATCGAAAAAGTCGTTGCGGTTGAACTCCCAGGCCGAAGCGTGGACGTCTTTGGTTCCGCTCTTAATCGCCATGTTAATCGTGGCCCCGGAACCGGCTCCAAACTCCGCGCTGTAATTGCTGGTCAGGACACGAAATTCGGCTAGCGCGTCGGGCGAGGGATTGACTTCGAGTCCGCCGCCGCTCCCGCGGTCATAAGCTTCGCCGCCATCGATTCGCCAGACGTTATGCTGTGAGCGCTGCCCATTAAAACTAATTGTTTCGCTGCTGGCCAGGGCCGTTGGGGCATTGAAATCGGGAAGATTGCCGGACGCTCCGGGCACAAGCGTTGCAAGCTGAACAGGATTGCGCCCGTTTGTGTCGAGCTTCATGATCTGCTGCCCGCTAATGACGTTGCTTTGCTCGCTGGTATCGGCCTGCACCTGGACGGCATTGGCTTCGACCGTGACGGTTTCCTGCGATTGCCCGACCTGGAGAATGGCGTCGACGCGCAGAGTAGCGTTGACGTTGAGAGTGACTGCAGTTTGCTCGTACGCCTTGAACCCGGGCGCATCCACCTTCACGGAATAGGCTCCGATCGGCAGGTCCGGGGCGTTGTAACTGCCCGACTGGTTTGTAGTGACAGTTCGATTCGCGCCGGTGTTGGTGTTCGTGATTGTTACCTTGGCTTGAGGAACGACCGCGCCCGACTGATCCGTAACAGTACCTAGAATGGCGGCGGTTTCCTGCGCCCACAGCGGGGTTCCAAGGAAAAGCAGGACCGAGAGCAAACAAAAAGCTGCGAGCAAGCGAGACGGCCAACAAGCGCTTTCTCTGAACGGAAGCCTAGCATTCATGCGAGCACCTCAACCTAGTAAAAATCTCCGTTTAGTATATACCAGGTTGAGGTTAACGGATTTGGGTAGTTTGGTACTAGGGTTTCGGGCGATCGCCGGGACCGCTGACTTTGAATACCAAATCGTCTGTGTTGTTGCGATGCACTTGTTTCACCAGGGCAAATTGCTTTTGCGCCTGGGCCGGCCGCCCCGTGAGTTGATAAAGGCGGGCTAGCCGGTAATGCCCATCGGCTTCGTTCGGGTTCAGAGTTACAGCACGGGCGAGGTGCTGTTCGGCAGCCCGATATTGCTGGTTCCGCGTCTCAATTGTTCCGAGATCAAGGAAGGCGAGATGATTATCGGGGCGCAGAGCTATGGATTGTTCCAGCAGCACGCGAGCTTTTTGCTCATCGCCTTGCTTCAAAGTCACGTCGCCCAGATAGGCCAGCGCCTGTGAGTTCTTGGGGTCGTGATCGAGTTCTTTCTGGAACTCCACCGCGGCTTCGTTATAGCTGTGAGCCTTCCAAAGCAGATAACCCAACCCGAAGTGAGCATTCGGAACATAGGGTCCCTGGTTGGCGGACCGGAACTCGTCGATTGCTTTCTCTTCGCGATTGGCGGCATCATAAGCTTCGCCGAGCAGCATGTGCGCCTCGGCTGAATCTGGGCTTCGCACGAGGACATTTTTGAAGATGGCCATAGCCTTGTCGTACGCGGCCGTGTGCAAGTAGGCTTGTCCCAGGGCGCCTTGCAGCTCAACGTTGCCGGGCTGCCCGGAAGAAGCCCGCTCCAGATAGGGAACGGCTTCGCGATCACGTCCGATACCGTAGAGCGATAGACCGAGGAGCAGGTCAAGCTGCGGAGTATTCCCGGAAGACTTCGCTGCCGCTTCGAATGACTTTGTGGCTTCGGCCAAACGGCCCATCTTGAAATAAGCGATACCGAGGTTTAGTTCGGTCTGCGCATCGGCCGGATTCAACTCAAGGGCCTTCCGGTAAGCGTCAACAGCATTCTGGTAGCGCCGCTCGTGTGAAAGGACGATACCGAGGCTCGCCCAAACACGATAATCGTCAGCATTTTCTTTGAGTAGCTGACGCCATGCCTCTTCGGCAGCTTTCCAATCACCGCGCGCCTGGAGCTCCTGAGCTTTCGCGGCTTCTGCGGCGTCCGACGGCGCTTGCGGATACGCGAGCCGCGGGCTCAGAAGAAAAGCCGTCAAGGCCAAGAATATGTGGGGGAATTTTCTCGACTGCACTCTACCGTTTGCATTTTATGGCAGCGCGAGATCTTGGATCAAAGCCGCAAGGGATGCACGGGCTATATCGAGCTAAGAGAGATCGAGCCGTCACCGGTATGCACCATGAGCAAAGGGCCGCCTCCGTTGAGTTTTCCGCGGACCTCGTGCTCGCTGTTGGCGTGCTCGGTTGTGAGCGGAAGATCAACGTGGATGCTGCCGTCGCCGGTGGTTAGCTGGAGGTCGGCAGCCAGATTACGCGGGAGGCCCAGATGGACACTGCCGTCGCCGGTTTCCACGCGCCAATCGGAGCGGGGATGAGAGCCTTCAGCCGCTTGGACGTCGACGGAACCGTCACTGGTCCTGACGCGCAGGTTATCGAACCGGCCACGGATATGAAGGCTGCCGTCCCCGGTATGCGCGTCAAGTCCGCCGTCCAAGCCGTCGCCTTCGATGCTGCCGTCCCCCGTATCGACGCGCATAGAGCCGTGGAGGCCACGAAGTTTAATGGAGCCGTCGCCGGTGTGAACGTCCGCCATAAGTTCTTTCGGAACCCGCACTCTGATTTCGACGGAGCGATTGTGAAAGCTGAACTGGTTGGAGGGTTCTTTGACCTCGAGCTCCACCCGATTGCCATCCTGATGTTCGGTGATTTTGATTCCGGAACCGCCGATGGATATGCCGCGAGTTTCGACAATCGCAGCAATCTCGTTGTCCGATCCCACTTCGACCATTACTGCCGCATCTCCGGTCCAGACACGAAGTTCCGGCTTGCCGGTTACGGACCAATGCTTATTCCACTGATCGGCGCGAGCGGTCCCGCCGGAGAGCATGACGAAGGCCGTTGCGGCCAGGAACATACAAGTAGTTCGCATGAGCGTACCCTGTTCTAGGGGTGATACGGAGTTACTAGAGCTGAAGTTCCATCGTTTAAATGGCCGATCCTTGGCGGCGTGAAGCCGGCTCGAAGCCGACTTGGCAGGCTGAAAGCCCGCTCCAAGGAGGAGCTTACATCCGGCCTTTACTGGTTGGCGGCACAAGACCCTTGAGGCGCAGGTACGTGACCATATTGCCGTAATGCTCGTCGGTGTGGGCCGTGTTGACGCTCAAGGCGGTTAGCTTGGCCATTTCGTGGCCGAACATTTTAGTCATCGCGCTCGCCTGGGCGTCGGTCATTGCGTAGGCCTTGTCGCAGTACGTAACAGCGTCCTTAAGCGCCGCGACGAGGTCCGCTTTCGATGTCTTGCTTTTCTCGATGTTCTTGCCCGGGTTCGGTTCCCCCAAAGCCGCGGAGCAGAACATATACTGAGCATCCGCAACATGGCCTACAAGCTGGCCAAAACTGCGTACCTCCGGAGTCGGTTTGAACGAGTAGTCGGCTTCCGGCATCTCCTCGGCGGCTCCGATCACGGCGTGGCTGACCATCGAGTAAAAACCCTTTTCGCCGGCTGTTAGCGGATTGGCGTTCTCTTGTGCAGAGGCTGCGAGCGGAACGATCGCCAGCGCCGCGAGCGTAAAGTAGATCTTCGTTTTGAATGTCATGTGTCCTTTTGAGATGATTTCACATCCGATATCTCAACGCGCTCGAACTGTTAAAAGTTCGAAAAATGTTCCTGGATACCATGGACTGACGGCTGGGGCCTTCACGGCGCGCCCACAACACCGAACATTCTAATGGCTGAATCGAGTTAATGGCTGAATCGAGAATTACCGCACGAAATCAGGACTTTGCTGCGTGGTATCAGGACGTGGTCTTGCAAGGAGACATGGCAGAGCCGGCGGAAATCGTCAAGGGCTGCATGGTCATCAAGGCGAATGGTTACGCCGTTTGGGAGGCTCTGCAACGCGAGTTTGACAGCCGGTTCAAGGAAACGGGGCATCAGAACGTCTATTTTCCGCTGTTGATTCCGCAGAGTTTTCTGCACAAGGAAGCGGAGCACGTGGAAGGATTTTCGCCCGAGCTGGCAGTAGTAACCATCGCGGGCGGAAAGGAACTGGAAGAACCTTACGTGATCCGGCCTACATCGGAGACGATCATCGGGCATTTCTTTGCGCGCTGGATTCAAAGCTGGCGCGATCTTCCGGTTCTGATCAATCAGTGGGCAAACGTGGTGCGATGGGAGCTTCGCACGCGCATGTTCCTGCGCACCAGCGAATTTCTCTGGCAGGAAGGGCATACCGCACATAGCTCGCATGAAGAGGCGCAGGAGGAAGTTCTCCGAATCCTCGACATTTACGCCGATGTAGCTGAGAACGTGATGGCGATGCCGGTAATCAAAGGCATGAAAACCTCCGGCGAGAAGTTTGCAGGAGCCTTACGCAGCTATTCGATCGAAGCAATGATGCAGAATGGCCTGGCGCTGCAGGCGGGAACGAGCCACGATCTAGGACAAAATTTCGGGCGCGCTTTCGATGTGAAATTCCAGACAAGAGAAGGCACACTCGACTATGTATGGCAGACGAGCTGGGGCGTTAGTACGCGGCTGATCGGGGGACTGATTATGACGCACTCCGATGACAAAGGCCTGGTGCTACCGCCTCAAGTCGCACCTATGCGCGCGGTTCTGGTCCCTATATATCGGAAAGATGAAGAGCGCGGCGCGGTGCTCGAGGCTGCGAGTAAAATCGCAAAAGAACTGAAGATCAAGCTGGACGACCGGGAAGGACAGACGCCGGGATCGAAGTTTTTTCACTGGGAAAGACGCGGGGTGCCGGTGGTGATGGAACTGGGGCCGCGCGATCTGGCTTCCGGAAATATCGTGATGAAGCGGCGCGATACGGGTGCAAAAGAAATCGTGCCGCAGACAGAGGTTGCCGCGCGCCTTGAGACCACATTGCAGGAAATACAGCAAAGCTTATACAACGCCGCGAAAGCACGGCTGAAGTCGAATTGCGTGCTGGCGGATTCGGTCGAGCAGATCGAAGAAATTCTGGGCGATGTGACGGCCGAGAAGGGGGGCGGTAAGTTTGTGCTGGCGTACTTGAAAGACGACGCTCGCAGCGAGGCGCGCCTGAAAGAGTTCAAGGCTACGATCCGCTGCATTCCGCTGGTTGACGAATGGGACGGTGGCGGTAAATGCGTGGTGACAGGCGAACCAGTGGCGCAACGCGTGGTGGTGGCCAAGGCTTATTGAAAAAGCTAGACCAAGTTTTGCTTGCGCAGTGGAAGTTCGCGCAGACGCTTGCCGGTAGCAGCGAAGACGGCATTGTAGATGGCCGGTGAGATGGGCGGGACTCCGGGTTCGCCAGCTCCGGTAGGGAGAGCATCGTCAGTCGCTATAAGATGCACATGCGTTTCGAAAGGCGCTTCGTCCATGCGAGCAACGGGGTAATTGTTGAAATTCCCTTGCTCGATACGGCCGTCTGAGCTAGTGATTTCGCCCATAAGCGCGATGCTGGAGCCGAAGACCGCAGCGCCCTCCAGTTGCGCTTTCACGCGATCCGGGTTGATGACCGGACCGCAATCAATCGCCACGTCTATGCGCGGGATGCGCACCTTGCCCTTCGCGTCGATTTCAATCTCGGCTACGGCGGCGGCATAGCTCAAAAAGCTGCGATGAGCCGCGAATCCGACGGGGCGCTTGTTCGAGCGCTTATTTGCCCAACCGGAGCGATCGGCGACCGCTTCCACTACGCGGCGGAGGCGCGCCGTGTCGTACGGGTACTGATTAGCGGGCTTGCCGTAGTTCGTCCATTTCTCTGCCTGCCCTTTGAAATCGAGCTTGCGCCCGGGACCAAGAGAGGCGAGCCAATACTCGATAGGATCCTGCGCCGCAGCGTTTGCTAGTTCGTCTATAAAGCATTGCACGCCGAATGCATGGTAGATGTTGGCGACGGACCGCAACCAGCCGATGCGGACGTGAGCCTTAGCCGGACCATTCTCTGCGCGAAAGTTGGGGACGTCGAACGGTACGTCGATCCAGCCCATGGACAGTTCGCCATCATCGCCATACTCGGATTTTCCATCGAAGGTGGAGCCAATGGGCGGGAACGCCGAACGTTGTAGCCAGGCTATAGACTTGCCTTGCGCGTCGAGACCGGCTTTGAAGTACATAGCCGACGTCGAGTGATAGAAATCGAAGCGGATATCTTCTTCGCGGGTCCAGGAGATTTTGACCGGCTTACCGATTTTCTTCGACAGGATGGCGGCTTCGGCCACATAGTCGGGCTTCGATTTCCGGCCGAACGCACCGCCCAGAAGAGTAACGTGACAGACGACAGCTTCGGGCTTGATACCGAGCGCTTGAGCGACCGTTTTTTGCACATCCTGCGGACTCTGGGTGGCGGCCCAGGCTTCCACTTGACCGTCGCGCCAGACAGCGAGAGCGGCGGGCGGCTCCATCGACGCGTGAGCAAGCAGCGGCGTGTAGTAAGTCGCCTCCAGAACCTTGGCTGCGTTTTTCAAACCTTCTTCGACATCGCCTGAGTTGCGAGCGATTTTCTGCGGCTTGCCTACCGTTTCAATCAGAGTGCGCTTATACGTTTCGGTTTGAAAAATGGCGTTCGGCCCCGATTCCCATTCGATCTTCAGCTTCTTGCGCCCTTGCGCGGCAGCCCAGGTGTTTTCCGCGATGACCGCGACACCGCCAAGAGCCTGGAAACCGTAAGGCGGTTTGGCTTGCTCGATCACCACGGTTTGCTGGACGCCCTTAACCATCCGGGTTTGCGAATCATCGAAACGACCTAAGCGCACCGCCGAGAACAGGCGGGCGTTCAATCGAGGCATAAACCATCCCGGGCAGCTGCGTATCGAAGCCGTAAACCGCGCGCCCGGTGCACATGTCATGCAGATCGTAGCCCGGAACTCCTTTCCCGATATAACGGAATTCACTCGGTTTCTTGAGTTGGATGGTGCTGTTGTGCGGGATAGGCTGGCTTCGCGGCCGCCCAGGCGAGCGGGCCATAACCGAGTTTGCGGCCGGATTTCTTGTGTACGACTTCGTGATTGAAAGCCAGACACTCATCAAGCGGGACCTTCCATGTCGCGGCCGCGGCATTGACGAGCATGGCGCGCGCGGTCGCGCCGGCCTCACGCATGGTTTCGTAGAAATCTCGAATCGAACACCGAGCCGTCCGTATCCTGGGAGCCGTATCGTTCTGAGCCGATAGCCTGCTGCAGGCGAACGCGCGTCCAGTCGGCTTCGAGTTCGTCCGCAAGAACCATAGGCAGAGAAGTGCGGATACCGGTTCCCATCTCCGAGCGATGGCTGACGATGATTACTGAACCGTCGCTGTTGATGCCGACCCAGACGTTCGGGATTCCAGGCAGCGTTCTTGACGTCAGACGGCGGCCGACGGCCTGTTCGGCTCGGAACAATCCTCGCGGCAAGGATGAGAGCGCCGGAGAGAAGAATGCCGGCGAGGAACTCGCGGCGCGAGGCAAGTTGGAGGCGGCGCTCATGCATCACCTCCACCTTCTGACCAGATGCGATTTTGATGGCCTGGCGGATGCGCTGATACGTGCCGCAGCGGCAGATGTTCCCTGACATGGCAGCTTCGATTTCGTGATCGGTGGGCTGCGGTTTCTGTTTCAGCAGCGCAGCTGCCTGCATGATCTGCCCGCTTTGACAATAGCCGCATTGTGGCACGCGCACGTGTTCCCAAGCTCTTCTGTACCGGATGTTCGCCGTTCACACTGAGTCCCTCTATGGTAGTGATCTCTTTACCGGCGACGGCGCTCATGGGTGTCAGGCAGCTGCGGACGGCTTCGCCGTTAACGTGCACGGTGCATGCGCCACAAAGCCCCATGCCGCAGCCAAACTTGGACCCGGTGAGCTGAAGTTGGTCGCGAAGATACCACAGCAACGGCATGTCTGCTTCGCCCTCATATTGCCGGGCTGCGCCATTGACTTTGAGTTGGATCATACGGCCTCCTCAAATGAGTACGTACAAGATTCAGTGTATCCCCGGCTCACGGTTCCTCAAATAACGCTATCGAAAGCCGAGGGTTCGGCCTGCTCGCGATCGTGCTTTTCCTGATCGGCCAGGCAGTAAGGCGTCCACGGAACGGCTTGCAGGCGTTTCTCTTCGATCGGGCGTCCACAGTCGATGCAGAGGCCGAACTCACCCTGCTCGATTCGCTGCAGTGCCGCGCGCACGGAAGTGAGCGTGTCGAAGGCGACGCTGGTGACGCCGAAGGCGGCGGATTTGGCCTGGGAGGAAGTGACTTCGTCTATCGGATCTTCTACTTCGGCGGTTTGAGAATCCCGTGCGTCTTCAGTGAACCTGGCAATTTCCTCAGTCAGTTCCTGCTCTCTGGCCTGCAAGAGCTGCTTGTAATGCGCGGTGTCGATCGCCATAGATGCTTGTTGTCTGGACACCGGCGGAGGTAACTTGGTTGCGCTAAGATTTAGGGCTATGACGATCAGCGAGCTCTTGCTTCCCGAGTTTGACAACGAAATGAGTAGTACGCGCAAGTTGCTGGAACGCGTATCCTTGGATTCCGGTGACTGGGAACCCCATGCGAAGTCAATGAGCATGCGCAGGCTGGCGAGTCATGTGGCCGAGATTCCGAAGTGGGGCGTGGATATAGTCAAACTCGATTCGCTCGACATTCCACCGGGACAGAAACCGTTTCAAGCAAATTCGTCCAAGGAGCTGATGGAACGCTTCGAGAGCAAAAGCGGGGAAGCGCGCGAGGCGATAGCCGGGGCAAGCGACGAACATCTGAAGAAGTTGTGGACAGTCTCGTTCGGAGAACGCGTGGTTTTCAACCGGCCGCGCTATGAACTGCTGCGGACCATGATGATGAACCATCTGATCCATCATCGCGGACAACTGAGCGTTTATCTGCGGCTGAAGGACATTCCGGTTCCAGGTATGTACGGGCCCTCCGCCGACGAGAAGTAAGACCATGAAACGAGCTTGCGGCGCTTTGCTTATTCCGGCGCTTTTGGCCACCGTCTTGATGGCGGCTTCCACCCCGAACGTGGCGCTGCTGGTGCTTGAAAAACGTGACAACTCGCTGGCGATTGTGGACCCGGCGACCCTACAGGTGCTGGGACGAGCGCCGGCCGGGCGAGATCCTCACGAAGTGGTGGCCTCAGCCGATGGCACGTTCGCTTACATATCAAACTACGGAGGGCTGGGTAGCGATCTGCACAGTATCGCAGTAGTTGACCTGGTGAATCAGAAGGGGCTGCCGGCAGTTGATCTCGGGGTATTGCATAGCGCGCACGGCCTGGCATTCGCTGGCGGCCACGTTTATTTCACCGCCGAGACTAACAAAGTGATCGGACGCTACGATCCTGCAACGCAGAAGATCGATTGGATCCTCGGAGTCGGGCAAGACCGCACGCATATGGTGGTGGTGAGAGATGCGGCAAAGCAAATCTTTACGTCGAATGTAAATTCAGGGACCATCAGCATTATCGAGCAGGTCGCCGGGGTGGATGGGCCTCCTCCTGGCATTCCCAGCATGAGGCCGCCACCAAATGGACCAGGGTCTGGCGGACCTCCGCCGGGCCGGTCAGCGAAGGACTGGCACGAAGTAGCAGTGAAGGTAGGAGCTGGACCGGAAGGCTTCGATGTGTCGCCGGACGGGAAAGAGATCTGGGCGGCGAACTCGCATGACGGAACCGTTTCGGTTATAGATGTCGCGAGCAAAAAGGTAGTTCAAACGATCGACGCTCACATCGAGTTTTCTAACCGGCTGAAGTTCACGCCCGATGGCGGAAGGGTGTTGGTTTCTTCTTTGCGGAATGGCGATCTGGTGATTTTCGATGCTCGCGCGCGGCACGAGACGAAACGCATCCGGGTGGGACGCGGCGCGGCGGGGATTCTTATTCAACCGGATGGCTTGCGAGCGTACGTATCATGCAGTCCCGACGACAATGTGGCGGTGATCGATCTGAAAACACTTTCAATAGCCAACCGCATCCAGACCGGTCATGAGCCCGACGGGCTAGCCTGGGCCGTACGTTAGTGAGGGAAAGAGGCGCTGAGTAAGTGTGCGCCTCTCTAGTAACACAGCTGAGAAGCGAACTGACTTAAGCCGAGGCGCCGGCGGTGCGAGGACGATTGGCCAGATCTTCTTCGTCCTCAATATGCGCGTACCTCTGCGTGCGGTGCAGATAGTAGTAGACCGACAGCAGAGTCAGCATCAGAATTCCCAGAATAACCATCCAAAACGCGAACCGCTGGAGTTGGCGTACGGGCGCGGCCGCCAGGTGCTCTTCCTGGCTGACCGTGACCACCCAATTCAGGTTGGGAAAGTGCTGCTGCAAGCCGGTAGCGGCGTACCCGACGAGATAAGGACCGCCCGAAAGATGGGCTGTAGTCCAGCCGGCCTGATTGCCTTGCGCGGAGCCCATGGCGTCCCTGACAAAGTCAAACTCCTGGGAGTGGACTCTGGCGAATACGTCGGCGTTGGGCGCACTGACAACCAGCCCGTCACCATTAATAAGCGCCGCACGCGCCCCCCTTCCCATCGATTCCTGCCGGAAGCGCGCCAATAGATCAGAAATATTTACAGCAGCGCTCAAAACACCATTCGTTGCTCCAGTAGCTGGATCGCTTACCGGGGCCCCGATATTGATGTAATACGATTTCGTAAATTCGTCGTCAACGATATCGCTGATTTTTACCGCGCCCTGTCCGTTGTTGAAGACGCCCTGCCAACCTGCGTCTTGGGCGTATGACAGCTTCGCGGGCTGCTGTGAGGCCGCAACAACGTTGCCGTTGCTATCTGTGAGGATGATAGAGAGGTATCTAGGATCGAGCGTCCGGCGGTGACGAAGCAACTGCGAGATGCTAGAGGTGAGCAACGCGTTATCTCCGGTGGTCTTATGGGATCCTGAAACGGCGCCAGCTATAGAGGGGTCGCTGGCCAGAGCGCGAACGGCAGCGACGCGATCGAGAATGGTTTGAGAAACGTCGTTGCTAAGCATTTGCGCCATGGCTCTGAAGTCGTTGCCTACGGCACTGTCAAGTGCCCTGTCGCTGCGCTCCGTTAAGACAAGGCCGATGATGCTCAGCGGGACAATGATGATGATCAGTGCAAGTAAGAGCTTAGTGATGGAAACACGAATTTCTAACCGATCCACAGACATGGCAGACCTCCTCCTGGTCGTTACTTCGAAGAGACCATGTTCCGGATCGCGGCTTGGCGCTCTTGTTCGCCAGTCGTGCTCGGCCTGATGGCCGCTTCCCGTTTAGATGATACTCCAAACCTGTGAGTGATGGGCAAGCGTTTTTGCAGGAGGGATGGACTGGAGCCTAGGCGGCTCCAGTCGTTTGCGGATTGATAAACGAGTGAGTTGGTTAAACCTCGTCCGGGGCTCCGAGGGCCTCTTCTGCCGCGAGATCTTCGGAAAGGCCGCCGGTGTAGATGCCAGGCGTGTCGTCCGAATAGTCGGAGAGACCGTCGGCGAATGAGACTTCCTGTTCGGGCATCGCCTCCTCTTCGACCACGTCTTCACCAGCGATCTTGACGCGCCGGTAGAACTCCATGCCTGTTCCGGCTGGGATGAGCCGGCCCATGATGACGTTCTCCTTGAGACCGCGGAGGTAATCGACCTTGCCGTTGATGGCGGCTTCGGTCAGTACGCGCGTTGTCTCCTGGAAGCTAGCGGCCGATATAAAGGAGTCGGTCGAGAGAGAAGCTTTGGTTATACCGAGCAGGATCGGCTTGCCCGTTGCGGGGCGGCCGCCGGCCTCGATCACACGATTGTTCTCTTCGCGGAACTTGAACTTGTCGACGACTTCCTCAGGGAGGAACTCAGTATCGCCGATGTCCTCGATTCGCACCCAACGCATCATCTGACGCGAAATCACTTCGAGGTGCTTATCGTTGATGTTGACGCCCTGCAGACGATAGACTTCCTGGATTTCGTTCACCAGATATTTCTGCAGTTCTTTCTCGCCGAGCACGGCTAGAATGTCGTGCGGATTGCGCGGGCCGTCCATTAGGGGATCGCCCGAGCGCACACGCTCGCCTTCTTGCACGTTGATGTGAACACCGCGAGGAATAGCATATTCCTTCTGAATGCCGTCATCACCAGTGATATAGAGCTTACGCATACCTTTGGTGACTTCGCCGTATTTCACGACACCGTTGATCTCAGCGATGATCGCGGTTTCGCGCGGCTTGCGGGCTTCGAACAGCTCGACCACACGAGGCAGACCACCGGTGATGTCTTTGGTTTTAGTTGTGGCACGCGGGATCTTAGCGATGACATCGCCCGCGTGAAGCTGCTCGCCGTCAGCCACCATGAGATGAGCGTGGGTCGGCATAAGATAGCGTTTCTCATCGGAACGGCCACCGCCTTCGGGGCGGACAACTACGGTCGGGAAACGCTTCTCGTCCGCGGATTCAGTGACGACGACTTGCATGTTGCCGGTGATCTCGTCAACCTGCTCCTGCGTAGTGACACCATCGATCAAGTCTTTGAAGTGAACGGTTCCACTGACTTCAGTCAGGATGGAGAAGGTATATGGATCCCATTCGAGCAGGATCTGATTTGCCTTTACCGGGGCGTTGTCTTCAACGTTGATTTTGGCGCCGTACACAACGGGGTAGCGTTCGCGCTCACGATTCTTCTCATCGACGATGATGAGGATACCGTTGCGGTTCATGGCGATCAGTTCGCCCTTGTTATTGCGAACCGTGTTGACGTTATTGAAGCGAACAAAACCGTCGCTTTTCGCGTCCTGGGTGGATTGCTCGCTGACACGAGTGGCAGCGCCGCCGATGTGGAAGGTGCGCATGGTCAACTGCGTGCCGGGCTCGCCGATGGATTGCGCCGAGATGATACCGACGGCCTCGCCGCGCTCAACCATGCGGCCGGTGGCGAGATTGCGTCCGTAGCAAAGCCGGCAGACACCGCGCTTCGATTCGCAAGTCAGCACTGAGCGAATCTTCACGCGCTCGATACCGGCAGCCTGAATGGCGCTGGCCAGCTCTTCGGTGATCTCCTGGTTGACTTCGACGATCACGTTATTCTCGTAATCGCGCTGATCTTCCAGAGCCACGCGGCCGACGATGCGATCACGCAGCGGCTCGATGATTTCGCCCGATTCGATGATCGGCTCGACATAAATGCCGTCAGTCGTGCCGCAATCGTCCTCAGTAATGATGACGTCCTGAGCCACGTCGCAGAGGCGGCGGGTCAGATAACCGGAATCCGCGGTTTTGAGCGCGGTATCGGCCAAGCCTTTACGCGCGCCGTGGGTCGAGATGAAGTATTGCAACACATCCAGACCTTCGCGGAAATTAGCGGTGATGGGCTGCTCGATGATTTCGCCGGACGGTTTGGCCATCAATCCGCGCATGCCGGAGAGCTGACGAATCTGCTGCTTCGACCCACGGGCACCGGAATCGGCCATGATGTAAATCGGATTGAGGATGCGGCCGGTGCGATCGTCCTCTTCCAGGTTTTTGAAGAGCTTGTCCGAGATTGCTTCGGTTACTTTCGACCAGATTTCAATGATCTTGTTGTAGCGCTCGGATTGCGTGATCGCGCCTTCCTGATACTGCTGCTGAACTTCGATGACTTGCTTTTCGGCGTCATGCACCAGTCCGGCTTTCTCCTCCGGCACGACCATATCGTCGATACCGATTGAAATACCGGCGCGGGTTGCGTAGAGGAAGCCGAGCTTTTTGACTTCGTCCAGCATCTGAACGGTAGTCTGCAAGCCGAATTTCAAGTAGCAGTATTGAACAAGCTGACCGTCGCCCTTCTTCTTGAGAAGACCGTTGATGAACGGCATTTCCTTCGGAAGGACATCATTGAGAATGACGCGGCCAACGGTAGTGTCCATGTACTGCTTATTGAACTCAATCGGTTCGGTGTACATGATGTTCTGGTTATCGAAGGCCTTCGTGAGGTCGATAACCTTGCCGGTGTAGCGCAGCTTAATGGCGGTGAGCGTTTCGACTTCGCCCATTTCGAGAGCAATCAAAACGTCTTCCATGGACGCGAAAGTGCGGCCCGATCCCTTTGCGTTCGGGCGCATCTTGGTGAGGTAATAAAGTCCGAGCACCATGTCCTGCGTGGGGACGGCGATAGGCGCACCGTGGGCCGGAGATAGGATATTGTTCGAAGCGAGCATCAGCGTAGAGGCTTCGATCTGCGCTTCGGGCGAGAGCGGAATATGGACCGCCATCTGGTCACCGTCGAAATCCGCATTGAATGCGGTACAAGTCAGAGGGTGCAGTTTGATGGCTTTACCTTCGACCAGCACAGGCTCAAATGCCTGAATACCGAGACGGTGCAGTGTAGGAGCACGGTTGAGTAGGATGGGATGGTCCTTGATGACTTCCTCTAGAATGTCCCAAACCACCGGGTCCTGCTGTTCCACAAGTTCTTTGGCTTGCTTGATGGTGGTGCAATGACCACGCTGCTCGAGCCGATGATAAATGAACGGCTTGAATAATTCCAGCGCCATTTTCTTGGGCAGGCCACACTGGTGCAGCTTGAGTTCGGGACCGACTACGATAACGGAACGACCCGAGTAATCGACGCGCTTGCCGAGCAGGTTCTGACGGAAGCGGCCCTGCTTGCCTTTGAGCGTATCGGAAAGCGACTTGAGCGGGCGGTTATTAGCCCCGCGCAGAACGCGGCCACGGCGGCCGTTGTCGAAGAGAGCATCCACTGCTTCCTGCAACATGCGCTTTTCGTTGCGCACGATGACGTCGGGAGCATGCAGCTCCATCAATTTCTTGAGACGGTTGTTGCGGTTGATAACGCGGCGATAGAGATCATTCAGATCGGAAGTAGCGAAGCGGCCGCCATCTAATGGAACAAGCGGACGAAGCTCGGGCGGAATAACCGGAATGACATCGAGGATCATCCACTCCGGCTTGTTGCCCGACTTGCGGAAACTTTCGACAACGCGCAGACGCTTGGCGTACTTCAGCTTCTTCTGGGCCGAAGTTTCCGTCTTCATCTTTTCGCGAATTTCCTGGGAGAGCGATTCGATGTCGATCTTCTTGAGAAGCTCCTTGACACCTTCGGCTCCCATCATGGCGACAAACTTGCCCGGGAACTCCTGATCGAGCTGCCGCTTACGCTCGTCACTGATTACCTCGCCGAGATTCAAGCCGGTGGCTTCACCCGGATCGATGATGACGAAAGCTTCGTAGTACAGAACGCGCTCGAGCTCACGGAGAGTGATATCGAGCAGGTAGCCGATACGGCTCGGCAGGCCTTTGAAAAACCAGACGTGCGAAGAGGAGCTGGCGAGCTCGATGTGGCCGAGGCGCTCGCGGCGCACACGGGACAGGGTTACTTCGACACCGCACTTATCGCAGATGACTCCGCGGTGTTTCATGCGTTTGTATTTGCCGCAGAGACATTCCCAATCGGCTACCGGGCCGAAGATACGCGCGCAGAACAGCCCATCGCGCTCGGGTTTGAAGGTGCGGTAATTGATGGTCTCCGGCTTGGTCACTTCACCGTGTGACCAGCTCCGGATCTTTTCCGGAGAGGCCAAACTGATTCGAATCGAATCGAAGTCGGCTATGAGATTGGCTCTGTCGTACGGAGAGGAACGATACATGAATTGTCCTTAAAAAACCAATTAAGAAGGTGCCCGTTTCAATTATTTGCTAGCGGGATGCCGAGCACCAAGACATCCCGTTAGCACATTTCAGTTACCAGCTAATCCGCGGCATGCGCCAGGTCCTGCATCTCACGCGGCTTCTTCATCAGCTCGACGTCGAGACAGAGACTCTGCAATTCACGGATCAGAACGTTGAAGGATTCAGGTACGCCGGGCTCGGCCGCGGCCTCGCCTTTTACGATCGCTTCGTAGATTTTGGCGCGGCCGTATACGTCGTCGGACTTTGCCGTCAGGAGTTCCTGCAGGATGTAAGCTGCGCCGTAAGCTTCGAGCGCCCAGACTTCCATTTCGCCGAAGCGCTGTCCGCCGAACTGCGCCTTACCGCCGAGCGGCTGCTGAGTGATAAGCGAGTAAGGTCCGATAGAGCGAGCGTGGATCTTGTCGTCGACCAGGTGGCTCAACTTAAGCATGTAGATATAGCCGACCGTAACCGGTTGCTCGAACTGGGCACCGGTGACACCGTCGTGCAGCTCGATCTTGCCCGAGCTCGGAAGTCCCGCATCGGCCAAGCGAGCCTTGATATCTTTCTCTGCCGCCCCGTCGAAAACCGGTGTTGCGAAATGCATACCCAGCTTGGCCGCCGCCCATCCCAAGTGCGTCTCCAGGATCTGGCCAACATTCATACGGGAAGGGACGCCGAGCGGATTGAGTACGATCTCGACGGGCGTTCCGTCGGGCAGATAGGGCATATCCTCTTCGGGTACAATGCGCGCGATGACGCCCTTATTTCCGTGGCGTCCGGCCATTTTATCGCCCACTGAAAGCTTGCGTTTCATGGCGATGTAGACTTTCACAAGTTTGATAACGCCCGGAGGCAGCTCATCACCCTTGCGCAGTTTCGCGATCTTCTCCTCGGTGATCTTTTCGAGCACCGCGATCTGACGCGAAGTCATTTCCTCGATCTCGTCGATCTGCTCGTTGAGGCGCACGTCCTTGGTGTTGAGCCGCATGCGCTTCAAATCGCGAGCGCGTAGCTTCTCAAGCACATCCCGGCTGAGCGGCATGTCCTTCGAGAGCAGCTTTTTGTTGGTCTTTTCGTCGTGCAGATCGGCTAGGAGTTCCTTGCCTTTCAGCAGTTCTTCCAGGCGTTTGGCGCGCTCATCGCTAAGGATGCGCTTTTCGTCTTCAAGATTGCGATGAAGCCGTTCTTCCTGCAGCTGCAGGATCTGCTTAGAACGTTCGTCGAGCTCGGCGCCCTTGCGGGAGAACACCTTGCAATCCACGATGGTGCCTTCGATGCCGGGCGGGCAATAGAGCGAGGCATCCTTCACGTCGCCGGCCTTCTCGCCGAATATGGCGCGCAAGAGCTTCTCTTCCGGAGTGAGCTGGGTTTCACCCTTGGGTGTAACTTTGCCCACCAGGATGTCGCCGGGCTTCACCGTGGCGCCGATGCGAATAATACCGCTTTCATCGAGATTACGTAGGAAAGACTCGGCGATATTCGGGATATCGCGCGTGATCTCCTCGGGCCCGAGCTTGGTGTCGCGAGCTTCGATCTCGAACTCTTCGATGTGGATCGAAGTGTAGTAATCGTCTTTAACCAGCTTTTCGCTTACCACGATTGCGTCTTCGAAGTTGTAGCCGCGCCAGGGCATGAACGCTACGAGCACATTGCGGCCGAGAGCGAGCTCGCCCGCCTCAGTACAGGGACCGTCCGCGAGCACATCGCCCTTTCTGACCTTTTGGCCCTGGTGGACGATGGGCTTCTGACTAATGCAAGTGTTTTGATTGGAGCGCTTGAATTTAGTGAGCTGATAGATGTCGGCTCCCACCTCGCGCGACATCTGACCTTCGTGCGCGCTGCCTTCGACGCGCACGATGATGCGTTCACTATCGACCGAGTCGACAATGCCGGCGCGCTTGCAGATGACCACCGCTCCCGAATCACGGGCCGTCACACGTTCCATGCCCGTGCCTACGAAGGGCGCTTCGGCCCGCAGCAGAGGCACAGCCTGGCGTTGCATGTTCGAGCCCATCAACGCGCGGTTCGCGTCATCGTTCTCGAGGAACGGAATCAAGCTGGCGGCTACCGATACGAGCTGTTTCGGACTAACGTCCATGTACTCGATTTCGTCACGATGCTTCAGCACGAAATTGCCGGCTTGACGGGCATTCACCAGATCCTCAACTATATGGCCGGTCTCATCGATAGCTACATTCGCCTGAGCAATGATGTATTTGTCTTCTTCCCAAGCCGAAAGATAATCCGAGTAAGCTTCATACTCAGCAACCTGCTTCTTGCCTTGCAGCGCGCGATTGGTGGTCTCAATTTCCTCGCGAGCCACAATCTCACCGACTTTATAGTCGGCGGCGCCGGGATTCAGAATCTTGACTTCGTCCACCAGCGAGCCATCGCGCACGCGCCGGTAGGGACTTTCGATGAAGCCGTACTCGTTTATTCGAGCAAAGCAGGAGAGCGATGAGATCAGGCCGATGTTCGGGCCCTCCGGCGTTTCGATCGGACAGATACGGCCGTAGTGCGTCGGGTGTACGTCGCGCACCTCAAATCCGGCACGCTCGCGCGAGAGACCTCCCGGTCCGAGCGCCGAAAGACGGCGTTTGTGGGTGATCTCGGAAAGGGGATTGGTCTGATCCATGAACTGTGAGAGCTGGCTCGAACCGAAGAACTCGCGGATGGCAGCCATGACAGGTTTGGCGTTGACCAGGTCGTGCGGCATGGCGGTCGACATTTCCTGGTAGACCGACATCTTCTCTTTGATCGCGCGCTCCATGCGTACGAGGCCGATGCGGAACTGATTTTCGAGCAGCTCGCCGACCGCGCGCACGCGGCGGTTGCCGAGGTGATCGATGTCGTCGACAACACCGATACCGCGCCGGAGCTTCAGGAGGTAGAGGATGGTATCAGTGAAATCCTTCTCATCGAGCGTACGCCTGTCGAGCGGAGTAGCATCCGCCTTGTCGTAGAGCTTGATGTTGAACTTCATGCGACCGACGCGCGAAAAGTCGTATTTGCGCGGGTCGAAGAACATGCCCTGGAATAGCTGAGTAGCGGTATCGAGGGTGGGCGGATCACCCGGACGCAGCTTGCGGTAGATCTCGAGCAGCGCGTCGTTCTGGCTCTTCACCGAATCTTTGCGCAGGGTCGCCGATATGACGTTTCCCGCATCGTCGCGATCGGGGAAAAAGACCTCGAAGCTCGAAATACCTCCCTCCGCCAGCTTGCCAATGCCGGTCGGGGTCAACTCGTGATTGGCTTCGATCAGGACTTCGCCGGTCGACATGTCAATCACGTCGGCAGCGACGTAAGCGCCTTCAAGATCGTTTGAGGCAACCTCCACTCGTTCGACTTTCGCTTTTTGTATCTCTCGAAAGACCGAGTTGGTGATTTTACGCCCCTGAGGAACCACCTGTTCGCCATTCGGGCCGATGATGGCGTGGGACAGCTTCATGCCGATGAGGCTCTCATTCACGCCCCAGAACAGCTTGTTTTCTTTAAGCGAAATTGTCGAAAGCTTGTAAAACGCGCGAATGATATCAGAATCGGTCTTCAGGCCGAGCGCTCTGAGAAACACTGTTCCATAGAACTTCCGCTTGCGGTCGATCCGGACATAGAGCAGGTTCTTATTGTCGTACTCAAATTCGACCCAGCTTCCGCGGTACGGAATGATCTTCCCTAGGAAATAGCCCTGCGCCTGAACGCGCTCGAAGAACACGCCGGGCGAACGATGAAGCTGAGAAACGATGACGCGCTCGGTCCCATTGATGATGAAAGTGCCGTTATCGGTCATCAATGGGATTTCGCCGAAAAAGACCTCCTGCTCCTTGATGTCGCGGACGGTCTTGTTGCCGGTTTCGGCGTCCTTATCATAGACAGTAAGCCGGATGGTTACTTTAAGCGGGGCTGCATATGTCATGCCGCGCTCTTCACATTCCGGCACATCGTATTTGAGCTGCAGGGCTACGGGATCACCGCAACGGTTACAGAAGGTGACGATGTTCTTGTTGAAGGTCCCGCATTTATGGCAGAGCACATCACCCGCATGGAACGGATCGGTGCGAATCTCGGCGCCGCAGTTCGGGTTCCGGCAGATGGTCCGCAGATGGTGCAGGCCTTTCAAGTTGCCGCACTTGCATTCCCAGTTGCCAATGGAATAATCGACAAATTCGAGCTGGCTCAAGCCGCGGAAATCGGAGATCGGAAAAACGGAGCTGAACACGCTTTGCAGACCCGCATCTTCCCGCTCCTTGGGAAGCAGATCCATTTGCAGAAATCGCTCATACGAACGCTTCTGAACCTCGATCAAATTAGGGATCGGGATCGACGTTTTGATTTTGGAGAAATCGACTCTCTCGCGGAGAGAGCCATTTGACACGTTGGGCATCTACGCTTGTCCTTTTAGGAAACCAATAACTTCGGTGATGACATTCAGCAACACGCTACACACGGCCGGGCTGCGGCTCAAGAGGCCACAACCATCAGGAGTGAGCCGGACAACCGACCAGCACGTTTCGGCGCGGCGCCGTAACGGGGCGCACGTCAAAAAAAGAGAATTCTGAGAGATAAAACGAAGGCGAAAGCAACAATGTTCTTGCAGTACCAGGGGACGATTTTGAGTATTTACGCAATGAAGGAAAGGACTCACTCGCCAAAAAGAAATCGGGCACGCAAAAGCCCCGCCGCCTTCCTCAAGGCCGCGGGAAATGTCTAACCAGCTAGATTCCTGTTTCTGATGCTGGACCGTCCCGGCTCGACGTCGTTTTTAATAGTAACACAATTTCAGCCGACTGCCACAAGCAAGCGGCTGGCCAAAATGGACGCCGGATACCTCCAGAAGTACCCGGCACAGGTATGCTAATAGGATGAAGTTATTGAGGCCAAGACTAAGGGGTAGCCTACTTAACCTCAACCGTAGCGCCGACGTCGACGAATTTCTTCCGGATACTTTCGGCCTCGTCTTTGTTAACACCCTCTTTAATTGGCTTAGGCGCCCCGTCGACCAGATCTTTGGCTTCTTTCAAACCGAGACTGGTGACTTCGCGGACTGCCTTGATGACGTTGATTTTATTGGCACCGGCAGCGGTCAGCACGACCGTAAACTCGGTTTTTTCCTCGACCGGAGCAGCCGCCGCGGCGCCGCCGGCAGCGGGGGCCGCGACTGCGACGGAAGCAGCCGCCGCGGACACGCCCAGCTTCTCCTCGAGCAATTTAACTAGCTGCGACGCCTCGAGCAGGGTCAATCCTTGAATCTGTTCTGCGATTGCATTGATATCCGCCATTTTTTCTTCTTCCCACTCCCTAAAAGTTCTATTAACAGGCCCGAGGGCCCTGCTTACTGCTGAAACTTACTTTCCTTCGCCGCCTGATCCAGCACCACAGCCAGATTCCGGCCGACGCCGTTGACCGACGTCAAAAGCCGGGTGGCTGCTGCGTTCACCAGATAGAGCAGTTTGGCGTAGATCTCCTCTTTCGGCGGCATGGTGGCCAGATCGTTGATCGCCTTTATGTCGATCACACGGCCTTCCACCATGCCGGCCTTGAAAGTGAAGGCCGCGTTTTCCTTTGAGTATTTGGCTAAAGCCTTCGCGAGTGCGACCGGATCTTTCGCCGTATAGGCCAGCGAAGTCATGCCCTTGAGGTCTCCCAGCAGGTCGCCCGCCGGGGTCCCCTCAGTAGCCTTAGCAGCAAGATTGTTTTTTACGACGCGATAGCCTCCGCCCGCTTCACGCACCGTTTTGCGAAGCTGGAAGTCCTGACGAACCGTCATCTTTTCGTATCCTGCGACGAAGATGTTCTGGTTCTCGGCAAGCGCCTTCTTCAACTCTTCAAGATCTTTTTTCTTTTCGTCTTTATCTTTCATCAGGCCCTTCCGTCCACTAGACGCTCTTAGCGTTGAATGCAGCAACGTCGAGTTGCACGCCGGGGCTCATCGTGGAGCAAAGAGTGGCGCTCTTGACATACTTTCCTTTGGCCGCGGATGGCTTCGCCCGGATCACGGCCTGAATAAGGCTATTGGTATTCTCAAGCAGCTTGTCGGTCGCGAAACTAACCTTGCCCACGGGGGCGTGGATCACGCCCGTTTTGTCGACGCGAAACTCCACCTTACCGGCCTTTATCTCCTGAATCGCGTTCCGCACATCAGTGGTCACCGTACCTGTTTTTGGATTTGGCATCAGGCCACGAGGCCCCAAGACCTTGCCGAGGCGTCCAACCGACCGCATCATATCGGGCGTGGCGATCACGGCGTCGTAGTCGGTCCAGTTTTCACCTTGGATCCGGGTCACCATTTCCTCACCGCCCACGAAATCAGCGCCCGCTTCCTGCGCTTCGCGAAGTTTGTCGCCGGAAGCAATGACTAGAACGCGCTTGGATCTTCCCAAGCCGTTCGGCAGCACCACGGTACCGCGTACCATCTGATCGGCGTGCTTCGGATCGACGCCGAGGCGCATATGCACCTCGACAGTCTCGTCGAACTTGGAGAATTTAATCTTTTGAACTAGGTTCACGGCTTCGGGCAGCGCGTAGGGTCTTGGCTCTACCTGCTTAGCCGCAGCTTCATACTTCTTCCCAGGCTTGTGACTCATAATGTGGCTGGTCCAAACGGCGCGAGCGGAGCGTACACACTCCCGCCTCCCAAATTTGGCTGGAAACCTTTCGTCAGGATAGCACAGGGCGCCGCTCAGTGACGTTGGCTGCTGTTTTCAGCCCGGCGCAGTACGGCAGCCAGGTCTTCGTACTGATCCGTTGCGATCAGGTTAACCCCGGCCTCGATGGCAGCGCGCCAGCGTTGCTGGGCAGATCGTAAGGAGCCGAAATTGTATTCCGCAAGCCACCCGTTTCGGCGGCCGAGGAGGGGGTCAAATCCATCCAGGGTGTAGAAGCGGATCCAATAGCCGAGGCTGTGCGCGTAATCAACGAGCGACCGGAGGCGCGCCATATCGGCCGCCGTCCAGGGTCCGGCTCGGGGCTGTCCGCCCTCTTCCACTTCGTACCAGGAATTATTCCACCAACGCCGATAATTGCTCGGTTTCTCAATGAGCAGCTGAGAAGGAGGCAAGGCGGCCTCCAGATGTATCGTTTCTTTTCTGCTCAGGTGGGCGGGTAGGTTGGTATGAGCGGACCCGAACAGTCGAAGACGCGACCCGGCGGTAGCGAGTTGAAGAAGACTTCTTCCTGCGCATCGGAATCCTCGGTCAGCACCAAAATAGGCTTGCGATCGAAGGCGGCTAGCTCGCCGGGGTTCGAGGTCTTCGGCGCGGTCGTGATCCAAGCCTGGTACTCGCCCAACAAATTCCAGACTGCGTGCAGCAGAGCAGGCTGTTGATCTTTGAAGTCGAAGTGGAGAACGACCACAGGCCACCGGGAAGCATTGCCTGAGGCCAGTTCCCGTTCAATCGCCGGACGCACGCGCTCAAAGAAGTAAAGGCGCTCGCGCGGTTCGGAACCGGTGGTCTTCGCCGAGTGACTCACCACTACTTGTCCTTTCCCAGAAGCTGAATCGACAAACCACGCGAGGTCCTGCTCGATCGCGACGGGGAAGCCCGTTTTCAAAGCGCGGTCGATACGGTGGTTCCAGCGGCCATCGTAGGGATAACAGTTGTGCGCATCGGGTACCGGGAGATTGTGATTCAGAAATTCGAGATCGGGTCCTTGGGCAAGAGCCTTCAGTGCATGGAAAGACAGCAATAGCGTGCCGATAGACAGGCAACGGCGAAGCGCAACAGACGATTTCAGTGCAGGCGACACTGTCAAGAAATCTAGCAGAGAGTCGTGATAAAAGACACTGCGATATGCACTGAACGGCGTGAGGCTTGAATTAGGAAGGAAATGACATGACACCGAATGAATCACTCAACAGCACCCCCATGAAAACAGGAACGAGCGCGGGCCTGGGTGCCGCTAAAGCAAGTAGCACAATCTGTCTGCTCGCCGGTATTTGGTTCTTCGTCTCGCCCTGGGTTTATGGCGCATATATGAAGGGAGATGCGTGGAACTGCTGGATAGTCGGCGGCTTCATGGTCCTATTCGGGATAGTCCGCACTGCCCTGCCCGCTTACTCTACTGTGCTGAGCTGGTGCAACATGATTCTGGGTATCTGGGTGTTCTGCTCGCCCTGGATCTACGGATACACCGGCAACGGCGGACGATTTATCAATAGCCTTTGCATAGGCGTGATCGTATTTATCTTTTCCATCGCAGCAGCCAGGATCAGCGCAACGCACCGCGCTGCGCCGATAAGCGGCCCTGAAATGCCTGGGAGAAACAAACTCGCTTAATGGAGATGGGCAAGCGAGCCAACCGCTTGACCGCATCGATAAGTGAGCCACACGTGAGAAGGAGAGAGGCAGACAACATGACCGAGACGAATCGTTCAAATTCAGAGCAGCGCAGCCATTCCGCCGCGAAGCCCTCAACCAAACAAGAGGCGAGCGCGAACCTATCGCCCGCAACAGCCGAGAATGAGCCGACACACGACGAAATTGCTGCTCGGGCATATCAGCGGTGGCAGGAACGCGGCAGTGAACATGGCTCACAAGAAGCCGATTGGCTGACGGCAGAGCAGGAGCTCCGAGCAGATAGAAACCGGGGCGCAGACAAGCCTCAGGCGGCTGCTGCGTCTACGGGCTGATCGAGGTGAGCGGCGGCGGGCGGATCCGCCCACCCCGCGGCTTCACTTCGGAGGAGTTTACCTGGTCCACTTGCATGGCGCGGCGGGCGGGTAAACAGGCAGAGACAAGCGTGATTGACAGGATACCGGCGATCGCCAGAATACTCGACCTCAGCACGTCTCCAGCTGGCGTTCCTCTTTTTTCATTTTGAGGGCACAGTCAGATCAGTTCCCTGCCCTTATTTCTTGCCGCTGGGGACCAGGGGCTGTGATGGCGGGTTGTTAGTCGCTACACCCCGGGTGTGCAGAAACCAGACGGCCAGAGTAATCAGTAAGAGCAAAAGGATGCCAATCACAATGGCTCTGCCGTCCAGCCGTGGTTTGCGCCGGTCGGGTTCACTCATTCCTTAGTTTGTTTATCACAAGCTCGAGGTGCAGGTGCGCCCGGGAGGTTTGTTGTGATAAACCTCGCTTCACGGGGAAAGGTAAAGCCTCTGGATGCTAGCCAGCCAAAACACACCAGGGATTTCCGCTGCGGCGTGGCGCAGCTCCTTTTTCGGTTCGAGGTGGAGCTCGATAAGCGAGCGTCATACGGCGCGGGAGTCTACTCTGCGGGAATCCGAGCCCTTTAGGAACTTGCTTCATGCAAGTGTACGCATGGCCTCAGGATGCAGCTGACCGAGTACGGCAATGAACGGGAAGCGTTGAAGCGTCAGGATCTGAACTTCCCCGCGACGACACGGGAGGCTCCAAGTTTTCTTTTGGGCGGGCCTCGGGCAACATTCCGGGTTCGCCGACACCTAGCGGGTCGCTGCAATCACCCGGACACTCCAGGAACGCTCCGAAGAGCTTGGCGTAAAGGCCTTGCCGGCTCTGTAATCTTTCGCTTCGTCTCCGGAGGAAGTCGAAACGGAATGGAGAAGACCGTTCAGCCTCCCGGAGAAAGCCGGGCGAGAAGAACTCGTGGGAATCCGCAACAGCCCTGATGATGAGCGACCGCCAACTCGTTTTCAAAAGCTTCTTGAGAGCCGCGCTCCCATGAGGCAATTCCTCCATACGTTCTGCTACCTTTTCGCTGAAGCTGAGAAGTTGAAGGGTGAGTTCATCGAGGAGTCTACCCGCGGCAGCGGCGCGCGAGAACAGCGTAACCGACCCACGCCTCAGATCGTCGTGTACATCCTGCAAATCATCGCCAAGTTGCAGCAGCACACCCCACTCGAAGGCAAAACGGCTCTCCTGGCTGGTCAGCGAGCCGCGTGCGAGGTAAGCGTCGGCCAGCACGGACGTTCCTCCCTTTGCACAACTCAGCCGCAAAGAGTCCGCGTCTGGAGGCCGGGTATGCAATTGCCCGATACTCTGTTCCTGCGCTCGATGGATCGCGAGTAAGCAGTCAAAAACCTGCGGAAAGTCCGCCCGCGGATACTGCGTTTCTATCAACGCAATCAAGGCCCAGATAGAGCGCTCCCGATCATCTGCTGCCGGCAGCGTTCCTCCCAACAAGCGATAGCGAAAGCGCTGACTGAATCTGAGCTTTTTCTCGGGCGAGATTGCCTCGTCGTCCAGATAGTTGTCGCTATACGGGTACAACAAACTGTAGCCGAGAATCGAAGGCGTGAGATTTACGCTTGCGCCAAGCAGAGGCTGCAATCCGCACGCCGTCCACGCGTTGCGGGCCGCCTGAATGATATCGGCCATGCCCAGGTCAGGGTCGAACCGTCGCGCCCATTGAGCCAGTTGAGTTCCGACCGGCAGAAATTCATGCGTAAGCAAGTCGATTGCTTCGCGCTCCAAATCCAGGGCTCTCGCGGAGAACCGCCCGAAAGACGCCACCACCCGGTCTTGCATGCCGACTTGCTCCAGGCGACTGTCAGGACTCCGCTGCAGGTCCTCGTCGACTTCGCGCAACGCCTCATCGTAGGCTTTCTCGCAATTCGCTTGCTCTGCTGCACCGTAATCACGGCTCTTGCCGATTGGTCCCCGAGCACTGTCGTTCCAGATTTGGACTGTCTGCGCAACTAGCGCGTTAACCCATGCATCGTCGCACTCTTCCATCAAATTTAGATGACGAGAACTCGGTCCTGTTTGTTCGCGGTCAAACAAATCCGCGAGAGGGCTGCAACGAGCTGGCTCGACGGAACGCTTAACGCCTTTCTCTCAGTTTCGGCTGGAGAGGTGCTCATGGCGCTGATTATAGACGCCTGTGAATCGCGCGGTCCGCGCATCACTTTTTTCTTTGATTTCCGGCGTGGCAAATGGCCCCGTAGCAGGAGGCCTTCAATCATGAGTCTTGCTCCTTCAGGTTACGCTTCCCGAGGCACTTCTCTCGACAGCAATGGTTCCCGTCATCATGGGATGTATCTTGCAGTAATACGGATAGGTGCCCGGTTCCTGGAACTTGAACGAGAATGCCTGGTCCGTGTCGAGAACAGGAGAGGCAAACTTCCTTTCTGTGCTTACGACGTTGTGGGGGATGTCGTCGCGATTCGTCCATATCACAGCAGTGCCGACCGGGATGGTCAAAGACTTAGGGTTGAAAGAGAAGTTGTCGATTTTAACTTCCGTCGTATTGGCAGTTTTTTCGAGGCTTGCTCGCGCTGCAGAAGTCATGGCAAGAGTGGAATCAACCACGGCAAGGGTGTGGTTACCGGCTACATAATTAACCTGCGTAACGCCTAGCACATCGCTCAACTGTGCTGCCGGGACTTTTATCGGACCGGGCGAAGGGGCTGTGCCTGGCTTGGGCTGGGGAAAGGCAGTCGACATCGCGGTGTGGTAAAAAACGTTGCCTTCTACCTTCTGCATGGTCTGGTGGACGTGTCCGTTCAACACGGTCACTGAGCCAAACCGCTTCATGTACGACAAAGCTGTCATCCCATCGTCGGTGCCCCATCCCCACTCGGGATACACAGTCCACAATGGGATGTGCGCGAAGACGACAATCGGCGTGCTGCCGGGGCGCCCAGCTAGATCTTTTTTGAGCCAGGTGAGTTGCTCTGTCCCAAGCGTTCCCAGGCCACCGGCTTTCAGATCGACTACGTTCACCAGGCCAATGAAATGTGTCCCTTTATGATCGAAGCTGAACCAGCCTGCTCCCTTGGTGCCTTTGCCGTAGCGTTCGAGGTACTGCTGGCCGTTATCGCCGAGCATGTCGTGTTCGCCAGGGACAAAGAATCTTTGTCCGGATTTGGCGGACCTCAAGACCTGATCGAGAGTATCGAATTCGCTAGGCTTTGAAAGATGGCTCAAGTCGCCGGTGTGAATGAGAAAGTCGGGCGTATGCTCAAGCGCATTGATTTTGCCGATTGCTTCCTGTAAGGTCGCAGTGACGTCAGGGTTCGCTGCTTTGTTGAAACCGATGTGGCTATCGCTAATCTGAACGAAGCTGAAACCTGAGCCTCCGCCGATCTGATAGTTCGACATCTGGCCGAAAGCTTTCGAAGTGAGTACTCCCCCGCTTGCGGTCCAAATCATCCCCGTACCGGCCCAAGCCATACACTCCAAAAATCCCCGGCGATCGACCCCATCTTTGTTCGAATTCTCTTTTATCAAGCGGGACAAGTGCTTTCTCCTTCTCTATGGCGCTTCCAACAGGTATTTCACTTAGCAGTACCGAGACACTTAGAGAAATATTCCCGCTGCTGAGAGATTTTTTCAGTGGGAGCGTGCCTGAAGAAGAGCGCTTCAGATTCGGAATACCACCTCCGGAGTCGTTCTATTCCTGTCTTGTGTAACACGCAAAATCTTGAGAGACTGACTACGCAGTTACTCTTTGCTAGATGCTGCGCAAAGGTCCAGGCCAGAAGAAATCTGGAATAAGCGAGTGAAAAAACAGGTACGGAACGGCAAACACGAATTGTTTGAAACGACCGTTCTACCTTACGTGAACTCGGCTTACAACTTAGCGCGCTGGCTTACACGCAATGAACATGACGCGGAAGATATCGTCCAGGAAGCCTTCCTGCGGGCATTGCGTTCTTTTGACACATTCGTACAGGGGCGCGATGCCCGAGCCTGGTTACTGACCATCGTTCGAAACGCCTGCCGTACGTGGCAGCGCCAGAGCCGGCCTCACGACGTGCTGCTGGAGGACGATGTCCAAGCCGCCGTGGGGACATGGTCCGATCCCGAAGCAGCGTTGATAAAGAATGCGAACTCAAAGTTGATTCGCGACGCTCTGCAAGAGCTGCCGTTCGAGTACCGTGAGATATTGATCCTGCGGGAACTGGAGGAACTCTCGTACAAGGAAATTGCCGAGATTATTGAGGCCCCTCTGGGGACGGTTATGTCGCGGCTTTCTCGAGCTCGAAGAGAACTCTATATGCGCCTGAGTCAGGCGGTGGAAGAGATGGGCCGATGAGTTGCCAGCAAGTTCGTCAGCTCCTGGACGCTTATCTTGATCGTGAGCTCGACGTAGTGACGACTGTGCAGTTCGACCGTCACTTGACTGAGTGCGCCGGCTGCCGGGACACGTTCGAGAGCTACAGACGCCTGCACGACACGGTGAAGACGCAGATTCCATACTTCAAGGCCCCGGAAGAATTTGCGCACCAAGTGCGCACGCGGCTTCGCCCTGGTGAACGCGTTCAGGACGAAGCAATATCTGGAGGGCGATTCTACCCCTGGCGCGGTTGGGCCATGCTCGTGAGCCTGGCAATCTTGCTGCTGGTTAGCGGTGCAGTTCTTCTAATTCTTAGACGTTCTTCCGCCTCAGAGATGGTCGCGCAACAAGTTGTGGCAGGTCACATCCGCTCGTTGATGGCCAATCACCTGACTGATGTTCTGTCATCGGATCAACACACGGTAAAGCCCTGGTTCAGCGGAAAACTCGATTTTGCGCCGGTTGTGAAAGATCTCTCATCGGATGGCTTTTCGCTCGTTGGGGGCCGTCTGGATTACTTCGATAACCGCGAGGTGGCAGCTCTGGTCTATAAGCACCGCCAGCACACGATCAATCTGTTCGTCTGGCCCTCGCCCGCTTCCGATTCCAGCACTCGTCGAACAACCATTAAGGGTTACAACGTACTGAGTTGGACCCACGGACACATGGCTTACTGGGCAGTATCGGATTTGAATGCTGATGAACTGACTGAACTCGCGCGCGATGTGATCAGAAAGTGAAGCTTTTGTGTTTAGGCCGGAACGGCTGAAATCCTGCAGGGCAGGCGATGGCGGACGAGGTTGACCGCTGATTCAGATCACCGGAACTCTGCCTGAAGCTTGTCGAGCGCCGACGAGCCTGGGCATAGTTGTTCGAAAGGCACTTGGGCGAGGGGCGTTTCAGTCGTGCGGTTCGCCTCGTGAAGATCCGGCGCGGACTCATCAATAAACAGCAGACCGGTCACGATTTCGCTTTTCAGCTGAATCTCCTGAAGGTAAGAGATAACTTTGGCGCGATCAGTTGGATCGTAGCTCTCCGGCACCGACCGGAACCGGACCACGCTGCCGTCGTGCATCGTCACGGCAGTAACTCCATCAGGTGCGATGCTCGAAACTATCTCCTTAGAGGGCGGTACGAAATCGGCCTCCGTTGCGCCTACTAGGTGCTTTCGCGTATATAGATAGCTCTTAGTGGATCCACCATGGTCGTTAAAGGTAACGCAGGGCGAGATTACATCAATCAGAGCGAGTCCGCGATGGGCCAAGGCTGCCTTCAGTATCGGGACAAGCTGTTCCTTGTCTCCTGAGAAGCTGCGCGCCACGAATGTCGCACCCAGGCTAAGCGCCAGTATGACGGGATCTATAGGCGCAAGCTGGTTGGGCTCACCGCGTTTGCTTTTCGACCCGATATCGGCCGAGGCCGAGAACTGCCCTTTGGTGAGGCCGTACACTCCGTTATTCTCGATGATGTACACCAGCCGCACGTTGCGACGGATGGCATGGCACATGTGGCCGATGCCGATCGAGAGTGAATCACCATCTCCCGAAACCCCGATATAGGTGATGTCGCGATTGGCGGCATTCGCTCCAGTGCTGATGGCAGGCATCCGGCCATGAGCGGAGTTGAAACCATGAGCGCCATTGACGAAGTAAGCAGGCGTCTTCGATGAGCATCCGATGCCGCTCATCTTAGCGAGCATATGCGGCTGCATAGAAATTTCCCACAGCGCACGCACAATGGCAGCGGTGATGGAATCGTGACCGCAACCGGCGCACAGGGTAGACATCGAGCCTTCGTAATCACGAATCGTAAGTCCGAGCTCATTCCGCTGAAGGCTGGGATGGGTGGCAACAGGTTTAGCGATTGAGGGCATGATCGGCCTCCAGATGGTTTAGGATTCCGTTTACGACGGTCCGCGCACTGAGTGGAAAGCCGCCATATACGAGAACGGAGCGCAGGCGATTTTTCGGAACGCAGGTCTCGAGTGTCAACAACGATCGCAGCTGTGCATCCCGGTTCTGCTCGACGACGAAAGTGATCTGGTGATCGTACAAAAATTCTTCGACGCTGCGGTGGAACGGAAAGCCGCAGATGCGCAGGTAATCGGCCTGAATGCCGCGGGCGGCGAGGAGATCGACGGCCTCGGAAACGGCCGGATCGCATCCGCCGATGGCGATAATGCCAAACTCGGATGCCGGACCCTTGCTTAGTTTGGGTAGCGGAACGAGTTCGGCAGCGGCTTTGTGCTTGTGAGCAAGCCGGTCCACGACTTCCTGATACTCGGAGGGCGTTTCGGTGTAACCGCCGAATTTGTTGTGCCCAGAGCCGCGGGTGACATATGCGCCTTTGGGATCAATGCCAGGCAAAGTCCTGGGCGGGACGTAATATTGATCTTCGTCGGTGTAGCGGTGGAACTGCGGGACATTCTTCAAGTCGTGTTCCGAGAGAACGCGCCCTCGGTCGGGCCGGTAAGAGTCGTCCCATGCGAGCCGAGGGACCACCCAGTCGTTCATGCCGATGTCGAGATCCGAGAGCATAATGACGGGAGTCTGGAAGCGCTCGGCGAGATCGAACGATTTCACGGCGAATTCAAAGCACTCGGCGGGATTGGCGGGAAAGAGCAGTATATGTTTTGTATCGCCGTGCGAAGCGTAAGCGCATTCGAGCAGATCTGCCTGTTGAGTGCGGGTGGGCATGCCGGTCGAAGGGCCGACACGCTGGACGTCGATCACCACGGCGGGAATCTCCGAATAATAGGCGAGCCCGATCAGCTCGTTCATAAGCGAGATACCCGGGCCGGAAGTCGAGGTAAAGGACCGAGCGCCGTTCCAGCAAGCCCCAATCACCATTCCTATAGCGGCCAATTCGTCCTCGGCTTGCACAATGAGGTAATTGTTGCGCCCGGTCTGCGGGTCTTTGCGGTATTTTTCGCAGAATTGCCGGAACGCATCCATGACCGACGTGGCCGGCGTGATTGGATACCAGGCGGCGACCGTGGCGCCAGCATACAAACAGCCGAGAGCGGTAGCCGTGTTGCCGTCAATGAGGATCTTACCGTCGTTTGCGCCTATCTTCTCGAGATGAAATGAGAGCGGGGATTCGAAATGCGTCTTTACGTATTCATAGCCAATCTGCAAGGCCTCGCGATTAGAGTCGCGCAGCGCGGTTTTTCCGGCGAAGGTTTCTGAAAGCAGCTCTTCCACGATAGGGAGATCGATGTCGAGAAGGGCAACCAGTGCGCCTGCGTACGCAATATTCTTGAGCAGAATGCGCTGCCGTGCCCCGGCAAAGCGCTCGTTCATCATGCGGGCCAGAGGGAGCGGCAAAAAGTGGATATCGTCCCTGTGGAGGGCTGGATCGAGCGGCCAGGTCGAGTCATACAGAACGTACCCATCCTGCCGGACCTCACGGATGTCGCGCTGATAGGTCTGCGCGTTCATGGCGACCATCAGGTCGTAATCGAGCGAGCGAGCGGTGTAGCCGTCCTGGTTTACGCGTATTTCGTACCAGGTCGGCAAACCTTGAATGTTGGATGGAAACAGGTTCTTACCGGATACGGGCACGCCCATACGGAAGATCGCCTGCATCAGCAATCCGTTTGCGCTGGCCGATCCGGTCCCGTTGACGTTCGCGAGCTTGAAAGCGAAGTCGTTTATGCCGGGACGCAAGTGTGGCTGCATGCCGTTGTGCCCGCGTACGGAATGCCGAGCTCAAACTTCTGCATGTCCCAAGCCGCAGTCGGGCATCGCTCAGCACAGAGTCCGCAGTGAACGCAGACATCCTCGTCTTTTATCATCGCGCGTTGCGTGTGCGGCAACGCAGGGGAAACAAACAGGGCCTGATCGATATTCAGGGCTGGCGCCGAGAGCCGCGCGCGCAAATCAGTCTCCTCACCGTTTCGAGTGATGGTCAAACACTGCACAGGGCAGACATCAACGCAGGCGTCGCATTCGATGCAGAGGGGTGTGCTGAATACTGTCTCCATGTCGCAATTCAAACAACGCTCCACCTCGCGCGCTGTTTGTTCGGGATCGAAGCCGAGCTCAACCTCTAAATTGAGCTTGCGGAACCGCTCAACCAGGTTGAGGTGCCTCATCTTCTGCCGGGATACCGGATTGTAGTCGTTGTGGTAGCTCCACTCGCTGATGCCCATCTTCTGGCTGAAGAGGTTCATCGAGTAGGGGGGCCGGTCAGATACCGGAATACTTTGGCAGTGATTGTGAATGGAGATAGCGGCCTGATGCGCGTGCTCGACCGCCCAGATGATGTTTTTCGGACCGAAAGCTGAATCACCGCCGAAGAAAACACCGGGGCGAGTCGATTGCAGAGTGATCTCATCCACTACGGGCATGGCCGATTCGTTAAACCCAATGCCCAGATCGCGTTCGATCCAGGGGAAGGCGTTTTCTTGACCGATGGCCAGGATGACGTCGTCGGCGGGGAAGAATACCTCATCAAGGGCGCGCGAGCGGCTGGCGCCGGCATCCCATTCAAGCCGCTCGAAAATCATTCCGGTGAGCTTGCCGTTTTCAACAACAAAACGCTTCGGCGCGTGATTGATGACAATTTCAATGCCCTCTTCTTCGGCATCCTCGAGCTCCCACGGGGAAGCCTTGAAGAAGTTTCGCGGTCGCCTGGCCATGACCTTTATATCTTTGCCGCCGAGCCTTCTGGAGGACCGGCAGCAGTCCATGGCGGTGTTGCCGACGCCGATGATCAGAACACGCTCGCCGATGGAATCGACATGGCCGAAAGCAACGGATTCGAGCCAGTCGATGCCGATGTGAATGCGATCGGTATCGCGGCGGCCAGGTAGCTCCAGATCTTTCCCGCGGGGTGCGCCACTGCCGACAAAGATGGCATCAAACCCGCTCGCGAGCAGAGCCTTCATGCTTTGGACAGGCGAATTGTACTGGATCTGCACGCCCATGTCGAGAATCAGGTTTACCTCTTCGGAGAGCACTTGTTCGGGCAGGCGAAACGCGGGAATATTCGAGCGCATCAAGCCGCCGGGTTTATCGAGCTTCTCAAGAATTGTGACCTGATAACCGAGCGGCATCAGGTCATTGGCAACGGTCAGCGAAGCGGGCCCCGCTCCGATACAGGCGATATGTCTGCCGTTCTTTTGGGCGGGGATTTCGGGCAGCAGGTGTTTGATCTCACCTTTGAGGTCGGCGGCCACGCGCTTGAGGCGGCAGATGGCGACGGGACTGCCATCGACGCGCACTCTGCGGCAAGCCGGCTCGCACGGCCGGTCGCAAGTGCGGCCCAATATCGCAGGGAAGACGTTCGACTGCCGGTTCACCATGTAGGCGTCGGTGTAGCGGCCCTGGGCGATTAGTCGGATGTATTCGGGGACGTTGGTATGTGCGGGACATGCCCACTGGCAATCAACTACCTTGTGGAAGTACTGCGGGTTTTGGGTGTCAGTGGGGGTCAAGAGTCGCCTTCGATCCGGTACATGGGGCCGAGTCTTCTCGTTGGCGTTTTATTATACAAGGTCCTTTTCGCAACTTTCAGTTGCGCTGATTCGTCGCATTGGATAAATATTGTCACGGAGCCTTTGTTTTGCCTGTTATGGTTGGAGTCCCTCGTGAGACGTTCCCGGGGGAACGTCGTGTCGCGCTTACGCCGCGGCAGTGTGAAAGCCTGAAAAAGATCGGTCTGGACGTTCTGATAGAGACATCCGCCGGCGCCGAGGCGGGCTTCCCTGACGAAGCGTACGTTTCGCGAGGCGGGCGTTTCGGAAATCGTTCCCAAGTCTTTGAAGCGGACATCATTGCGCAGGTACGCTGCCTGGGCGCGAATCCCGAGGCGGGGCAGTCCGATCTACCGCTGTTTCGTCCGGGCCAAGCGGTAGTTGGTTTCGGTGAGCCTCTTACCGCTTTGAAGCAAGATGCCGATATGGCGGAGGCGGGGGTTTCCTTGTTTGCGCTCGAACTGATGCCCCGCATCACACGGGCGCAGAGCATGGATGCACTCTCTTCCATGGCGACGATTTCCGGGTATCGGGCGGCGCTGATTGCGGCCACACACCTGCCCAAAATGTTTCCCATGCTTATGACCGCAGCCGGCACGGTGACTCCGGCCAGAGTGTTTGTGCTGGGCGCCGGAGTTGCGGGTCTACAGGCGATCTCGACAGCACGGCGGCTGGGCGCGGTAGTGTGCGCGTATGACATTCGTCCCACGGTTAAAGAACAGGTGGAGAGCGTGGGCGCGAAATTTATCGTCCTCGATGTTGATGCGACAGCTTCGGAAGGCAAAGGCGGTTACGCCAAAGCTATGGATGAAAGCTTCTACCGCCGCCAGCGGGAGCTGCTCACGGCGGTGCTGCGCGACCAGGACGTCGTGATCACGACGGCAGCTGTACCGGGCCGCAAGTCGCCAATTCTGATTACAACCGAGATGGCCGAGGCGATGTGCCCCGGCTCAGTAATTGTGGACATTGCGGCCGAGCGCGGTGGCAACTGCGAGCTGACACACCCGGGCGAGGTGATTGTTCACCAAGGCATCACGATTGACGGGCCAGTTAATTTACCGTCGATGGTCCCCTATCACGCGAGTCAAATGCTCTCTTCCAACATCAGTTCCTTTCTGAAGCTTCTGGTGAAAAACGGGACCGTTAGTATCGACCGGGAAGATGAAATCGTTCGGGAAACGCTGGTGACACACGAGGGCAAAGTTGTCTATCCGCGGATTCTTGAACTGCTGGCGTCTTCCCATCCGACAGAGAGGGGCGTAATGGCGTGAACAAATACGAAGTCGCGATCTGGGTTTTCATGCTGGCGGCCTTTCTCGGCTTCGAGCTCATCCGGCGCGTATCACCTCTGCTGCATACGCCCTTGATGTCGCTAACCAACGCCATCTCGGCTATAGCCGTAGTGGGTGCAATCTTAATCACGGGCGAAAAAGAGGCAACGACTCTCAGCCGCACTCTCGGCTTCATAGCTGTTGTGGCGTCGGTGACGAATGTAGTGAGCGGGTACCTGATTACCGATCGCATGTTGAAGATGTTTAAGAAGCGGGAACCCGGCAAACGATGACCGAAACGATTTTTCCGGCTCTGTACATCCTGGCTGCTGCCGGCTTCATTCTGGCAATTAAGTGGATGAACTCGCCCGCCACGGCGCGAAGAGGCGTGATCGTCGGAGAGATCGGCATGCTGCTGGCGGTTGTAGGCACGCTGCTCCGGCATGAGGTCGTCAACTATGAATGGATCCTGATCGCGTTCTTCATTGGCTCGGCGATTGGAATTCCAATCGCCTACATGATGCCCATGACGGCGGTTCCGCAGCGGACAGCTTTTTCGCATGCTTGCGGCGCTCTGGCCTCGGCGCTCATCGGGACCGCCGAATATTACCGGCAGCTGCCGCATGGCTTCGTTATGACGGCTCTGATCGTCGAGACTCTGCTGGGATTCCTGACCTTCACGGCAAGCTTGATGGCATTCGGCAAGCTCCAGGAAATCCTTCCCACGCGCCCGATCACCTATCGCGGGCAGAATTTCGTGAACCTTGGAGTCTTCGGACTGGCGGTGCTCATCGGCATCGAGTTGATCGTTCATCCCGAGCTAACATTTCTCTACCCTATATTTGCGGTGCTTTCGCTGATATTCGGTGTGCTGTTGATTATTCCGATCGGCGGGGCGGACATGCCGACCGTGATCGCGCTGCTGAATTCATACGCGGGACTATCGGCGAGCGCCATGGGCTTCGTGCTCGATAACAAGCTTCTGATCGTGGCAGGCGCCCTCGATGGCTCTTCGGGTTTTATCCTTTCGGTGATCATGTGCCGTGCTATGAACCGCTCATTCAGCAACGTGCTCTTTGGGGCATTCGGCAGCATCGAAGCCGGCGCAAAGCAGACCGTAGAGGGAAGCGTGCGTTCGGCATCACCCGAGGAAGCAGCCGAAATCCTGGATTCCGCGCGCAGCGTAGTGATTATCCCCGGTTACGGAATGGCCGTTGCGCAGGCACAGCATAAGCTGCGCGAGTTACACGATGTGCTGGTTAAACGTGATGTGGATGTGAAGTTTGCGATTCATCCGGTCGCCGGCCGTATGCCGGGCCACATGAACGTGCTCCTTGCGGAGGCGGATTTGCCCTACGATTGCTTGTTCGAGATGGACGACATCAACCCGGAGTTTCCGCGCACCGACGTGGCGCTGGTGATAGGTGCAAATGACGTAGTCAATCCGGCTGCGCGCAATAACAAGAACAGCCCTATCGCCGGGATGCCCATTCTCAACGCACATGAGGCGCGAACGGTGATGGTAATCAAGCGCAGTATGAATCCCGGGTTCGCTGGAATCGATAATGAGCTCTACTACATGGACAAGACCCTGATGCTCTTCGGGGACGCCAAGGCATTCGTGGCGAGCATTGTGAAGGAGCTGAGCTTGGCTGTCGGTACCCATGCCCGCTAAACTACCTGAACCATTTTGATATTGTGCAATCCTCTTCCCATGGCGCGTCAAACGCGCTATATTGACGGCAATCAACTCAAGAGCCGCCGTGTGGCGCGAAGGAGGATGCGATGAGTGCTGCTGCAGTTCCTACAACCGTGCCTCTGTATCACGAAGGCACACGATTCTGGCAGGAAGTTATCGAGGAGGTTCGACGGCATGTGCAGGCGATCAATAGCGCAGCCGTGTCGAAGGGCCGCCCGGTTGACGACCTTGTGGAATTGATAGCCGGGTCCGATATTTACATACGTAAGACCGGGTACCCTTCGACCGAGATCCGAGCCGCGCTTTCGTTCTTTTCGTGGGGCCCCGTAATTCAGTGCACCATTTCGGGTATGCGTGATGGGCAACACAAATTCCTGACGAACGAATTTGAAATGCCCATTGCCGGGGATCTCGACGGTAAAACCGTAGCTATTTTCGACGAGGGCCGCAGCTTCTGCCCGCGCGAGGTCGCATGCTATCTGACGCAGAGCTTCCGGCGCTGTTTCCCTTCGGTGACGTTGCCGTGCGGGTGAAATAGGAACCCCGGGATCGGCCGCCGTTTCCCCGACGCAGTTAGTGGTTGAAGAGCAAGATGCCCTAAGCGGTAGCGTTATGGAGAGCGCGGGCGCCCGGCTGCTCTATATCGATAATCTTCGCTGGCTGATGATACTGCTCGTTATCAGTATGCATGCCGCTGACACGTACAGCCCATTGGGGAACTGGTATTTCGTCGACAGGCGCCCGCTTTCTCGAGCAGCGCTTCTGGCTTTTGCCGGATGGCAGATGTATCTGCAATGCTTCTTTATGGGACTGCTGTTCTTCGTAGCAGGATTCTTTGTCCCAACTTCATTCGACCGCAAAGGCGTCCGAAAATTTCTGAGTGGCCGTGCTTTCCGGCTGGGGGTTCCAGTACTGCTTTACATGTTCTGTATCGGCCCTGTAACCGAATACTATGTGGCTCACTCGTGGACCTCCACGCAACCGACTTCCTTCGCCAATGAATGGCTGAAGCATATTCGCAACGGGCAATTTCTTCAGGAGAACGGACCGCTCTGGTTCTGTCTGGCGCTGTTGATCTTCTCGGCAGCGTATACCCTGCTTGAGACATTTCAGCTGAGCACAAGAAGCCTTGCAACCAAAGCGCCCGGAAGCAAAGGGCTGACGAGGTTTGCACTGCTTATGGCAACACTAACCTTCGTAGTTCGCGCGGGCAGGCCGTCGCCATTGCTCAATATGCATCTCGGGGATTTCCCCCAGTACGTTCTGCTCTTCAGCGCAGGCATCGCAGCTGCAAGAAGGAAATGGCTGCCCAAATTGAGCTTCCAACTGGGAATGCGGTGGCTTGGAGTGGTTCTGCCGGTGGGATTCGCGGCCTGGCTCGCATTGGTTGTGTTCGGCGGCGCCCTTCACGGCCGGGAAGCGAGCTATTCGGGAGGCTGGAACTGGCAAAGCGCAGCACTCTGCTTGTGGGAATCGTTTACCTGCGTCGCTGTATGCTTGGGTCTATTGGTGCTCTTCCGTGAGGAGTTCAATTCACAGGGGCCGTTCACGAAGTTCCTTTCGCGGAATGCATTCAGTGTGTACATATTTCACCCGCCGATTATGGTGTTAGCAGCTCGCGTGCTGTCTGGAGCAGATTGGCCGCCGCTCATGATGTTCGGCACGCTGACTGGAATCGCTTCAACGCTTTCGTTCGGGTTGAGCGCCGGCGTGTTTCGTAGAGTGCCGGGGCTGCGCAGCATTCTTTGATCCGTGGCTGCTGGACCGCTCGTGCTCTGCTCGGTTGCTCCAGGCTGAGCGAAGCGCGCGTTGTAGGACCGTTTCGTCGACGGCTTCAAGGAACACGCCCGTGCTGCCTTTGCGTCCCCATGCGCCTTTTACCGGGACGAAAGCCGCTTGGGTTTGCACAAAGTCGTCCTGTTGTTCCGGCGAAAGCTTTACCATCCCCCACTGCTCGTCCGGATAGTGCAGGGTCGCGAAGATCTTTCCGTTGATTCGGAAATCGGGATGGCCCATATGCGAGCTCTCCGCTACTCCGGGCAGGTCAAGCGCCAGGCGGCGAAAATCGTCGGCGGTCATATATGCTCCTGGTTCTCATTTTCTCCGCGTTACGCATTCCCCTGTGAGATCTCAGCGAAGCAGTCAGAAACGGCAGGCCCTGCACTCCATGGAACGAATGTTCACCTGCGAAGATCTCCTGCCCGGCATGGGTCGGAGAGCCAAGGATTTCATAAACCCGCTTCACCTTCGAAAAAGCTTCAAGGGTCGCATGCACCGGGAAGATGGGGTCGCGGTCTCCACCTTCAGAGAAGAAGAACCTTGGCGCGATAAGGCTTGCTACGTCGTAGTTTTCGGCCCATTCCAGAATTCCCGGTACGTAGTTGTCGATGCAATGGGAGACGCTCATTATGCTGTCGCGGAAGGTATTCAAGTAGCCGCTGACAAACGCGGCCTGTATACGCAGATCGAGCGCGGCGGCGAACTGAGTACACGTGCCGCCGCCGGAGATTCCCATACACCCGATGCGCTTGTCATCGAGTTCCGATCGCGTCTGGATCCAGTCAATGGTACGCATGACATCCCAGACGCGCCATCCGATCATAATTTGCCCTAACAGCAAGGCAGAGCCGGCGGCAGGTTGACAAGCAGTTGCCGTGGGTCCCTTTGCCGCGGTGATCGGATCACGCCGGTGCCCAAAGGCCATGGGTTCGATAGCAACGGCTGCCAATCCATGCTCTACAACCTGTATCGCGAAATCGTGCTGGTAGCCAGGCTTATCCGTTCGATATTTGCCGTTCTCATCGATCCCGACGATGTCATCCACCCCGCGGCCATGCCCAGGTACACAGATAACGGTCGCATGTGGAGTCTTAGCAGACGCGGGCGTTAGCAGATAGGCAAACACGCCCACCCCGGGCCGGCTCTCGAAAACGAACGTCTCTCGACGATAATGCGGGAACTCGCGGACTTCAAGCGTGTGCGGGTTCAGCGCCGTTCTGGTTGGAAATCCGCCCAAGAGTTCGATCAGCTTTGTCCGCAATTGCTCTTGCCAGGCTTGGGCGGAAGGCTTATCCCTCGCGCTGAAGGTAAGCTTGAGCGGCGCCGAGTTGTACTGTTGCAAACTCCAACGCACGGGATCAAGATCGCTCATGAATGTCTCGTTTTCCGGTGGTCGCGACCGACTAGAGGAATCGGAGGCTGTCCGGCTCGGCGCAGAAGCCGCAGCCGCCGTGAGAACTAAACCAAGTTGGCGGCGTGTTATGCGCGAAGCCATTCCTCAGATTACCGAAACAGCGCGCGAGTCCGGCATTCTACCGGACCCCGTTGACCAGTTCCCAGATTCGCGCAAGATGATGATCATCGTGTTCGGCAACGAAGTACAAATGGTCCACCAGTCGCATCGGTGTGTTCATACGGGGGTGTAGGATCGCTCGGGCAAATAGTGTTGCGTCCAGTTCGGCCACACGCCTCAGCAATGCTTCTCTGGCGGTGCGAAACTCAGTCAGAATTTCAAGCAATGGGCGCCCATTGTGGTTCGCTTCATCGGTTTTTTGATTCCTTAAGTCTGTCGTGGTGAGGTGGTCGCTGCCCGCCACATAATCGCCTACTCGTGTCAGCCACAATGGTTCGAGATCAAGCAGGTGACCGGCGTGTTCCTGAGCCGACCACTGTCCCTGCTCTTTGCCAATCAGGACTTGGCGAGAACGGCCGCGAAGTGTCTCTTCAAGTCTCGCCGGAGTGCCGCGTAGACGTGCGCACAGATTCGGAAAGAGCTCCACCGGGAAAGAAAACTCAAACGTGCGTTCAAACCAAACTGGCACTTGGGTCACGGATTCCGCCGCTCGGAGGGACAACATCGCGCGGGCTTCTAAGCGAGCGATTCCAAACTGGAGCCACCCGCCGGGATCGAACCGGCGACCTGCTGATTACGAAACCATACGTGTCAGTCCTATGCGTAATCATTTTTCTCGTTTTCGGCCTGTTTTGTGCGTTTTTGAGATGCGGCGATACTCCTGAAAACTGTGGAAAACGCATGAGACTGGACCCTTGTGCTGACAAACTGCTGACAAAAAAAGCTCGATCTTGGCGCTCAGATACTTACGGAAGGAGATGCGTAAGCATCAAAGTCTCTACTGCTTGTCGTGGCGGGCTGGCTCACCGGAACGAATTTGTTTGATGATTTCGTCGATTGTGACACCTTCTAGGAGCTGATAACGCTCTTTTGTGTAATCGCCGCGACCAGAACGGTACAAACGTAAGAAGCGCGCAAAACCTTCCGCTCCTAGTTCCCGCTGGAGGATAGAGAGTGCGTGGTGCTGAAACTCCTGGTCAGTCATTTCGTGGGTTGGCATTCTTAACCTCTTCTAAAAAGGATACCGGGTTCAATACTCGAATGGCCAATTTGGCGGGTTTCCGATTCGCCCTACGGACAAGACGATCATCGGTTGTCAAGAAGATGTCCACCTGCGCGCTTTCGGCGCAGGATAGGTGAAGCGCGTCAAATCCGGAAAAGCCTGCTTTGTGCAATTCGCGTGCGCGGCTGACAATTCTATCGTCTAGCTTGACGACCTGCTTGACGAACGCGAGTAAAGCCTCGTCATCCTCCCGTCGGTCGGAATCTGGGTTCCGCGCAATTTCTGCTTCGAGCACCGCGCTGCCGACCCATATGTTGGGTTCGCTCGTTGAAAAACCAATCAATTCCTCCATGGCCTCGGCTTCCCGATAAATTCTTTGCTGGGTCTGATCGTCTGTCAACCGATTGACGCAACAGGAATCAAAGTAGATTCTCATGTTCTACCTAGCCAGCACCGGAATCTAAGGATGCGCTAGGCGTCCGCACTGATACAGTCTCATTTGACACTCGTATATGAGCATCCCCTTACTGGTAGAGATTGCACATTCACTAAAACAGGAGTCATGGTCCGAGCGAAACAAGGCCGCATTTGATTCCCTTTTTGGCAGTCCGGGAGGACGTTATCCAAAACAATCTTCAAAAACGCTGACAGTCCGCGCACCGGAGATGAGCGCCGATTCCGGGGTTCCGTTTGCCGCCTACATTCACCCGCAGAATCCACCTTCCGGTCCATACAGCGGGCTTTCGTTTGTGATGTTCCCGGTGCAAGACCGACCGTGCCTAATCGGAATGGTAGTGGGTACACAAGGGCTTGCGCCGGACGAAGCAATTCTTGGGCGTCCAGGTCACGCCCGGAAAATCCAGGCGATCTGTTCCTGGCTGAATCAAGAATATGGTCGAGGAAATTTCGTCGCATGGGCGAAGCAGGACCCAACTCGGACCGATCTCTCTATCCCGGAGAACGTTGCAAAGGAATGGCCGGCGTACAAGAGCGTTTTCGATCGATACGGCAGGGAAATGTACGCTCTGTATCGTCCAACGGACGACCGTGGCGGGACCGAGGCAGCATTGACAGCGTTTCTCGACCTTCTCTTCGAAGAACGCGGCTACCAACCTATCGCCAGTTGCCACACTAGCTACCAATCTATCCGGGCCAACTGGTTTAAGCATCTCATGCCGATGATCGAGCACGGCCAGGTCGCCGATCTGCTGGCCACCAGGCGATATGTAATCATCCAGGGTCCACCGGGAACTGGAAAGACGATGATGGCGACGGAACTCCTTCACGAGACTTATGGTGGGCGAGGAAGGACCATACAGTTTCACCCAAACACCACGTACGAAAATTTCATTGGCGGTCTGGCTCCCACGAACACGGTCGCTGATTTGGGTTTCCGATTCACGCCGGTACCTGGCTTTCTCATGGAAGCAGCCATTCAGGCGCGCAAAGACCCGTCAAGCAGCTATCTTCTGCACATCGACGAGATCAACCGCGCGGACCTGGGCAAGATTCTTGGTGAAGCGATCTTCCTGCTTGAACCGACGGACTCGGACCGAAAGATTGAGCTCCCCTACGACTTTGGCGAACCGTTTCGCCGCACTTTATTTCTGCCAAACAATCTGCACATTTTGGGAACGATGAACAGCGCGGATCGTAGCATCGCTATCGTTGACATTGCGGTGCGGCGGCGGTTCGCATTCGTCTCCCTATGGCCACGGATGAGCGTGGTCGAGCAGTGCGGCTGCGCCACGATGCAAAAGGCGTTTCGGGATCTGATTTCGATATTTATTGAGCACGCGGCTGAAGACGCTTTCCCATTGGTACCCGGGCACTCATACTTTCTGGAATTAGATGAGAGCCGTGCTAAGCGAAGCCTTCGGGTGAACCTAGTGCCTCTCCTGGAAGAATATCTGGCGCAGGGTTACGTTGGCGGCTTCGCTGAGCCGATCCGCGGTTACTTGCAGGAATTGCGAAGTCTGTGAAGGCCCGGCGCACTCGACGCTATCAGAGAACAGTGCCTTTAACGCCACCACTCCGCGCACAGGAAGTCTGTCTGGAACTGGTAGATCACTCGATTACTCAGCGCTCGGCGGTCAATTTCTTCGGGCTCCGCGGGATGCGCGACCCGCACGCACAAGCCGCTCGAATGGCGGAACAGTTCGTCAGACAGAACCGAGCATTGATGTCGCTGCTGGAGGTTCGCATCGAACGAGAGTATGACGGGAACGATGTCGGGCTTGTGATCCAAGCTGGAAGCGCAGCCGGCGCGATCCCGCTGGTGTCGCCCACGACAGCCCGGCCCGATTTTGGCCTTGTCGTTCAACCCAGGTTCCCTTGGGGGGGCATCGGGCCAATGCTTGCGGAAATGGGGTGGCGAGTGAGTCCAACACCATTGCATTTGCCCCTTCTGCGTCGCTCGGAACGCCGAGTGCCCGTCTGGGTGCTGTCCTTCATGATTCTCGTGAGGCTGAAAGCTCTACTAGACTCGCTCGATCGCAGATTTGAACTCACGACGGAGACACGTCGCGCCCCCCGAGGTAGAGTGCACTGGGCGGAGTACGCCACGAGGAGCCTGCCACGTGCGGACTTCTTATCCCTACCCTGTATGTTTCCAGATCTTCGCGATGATCGACTTCTGAAAGGTGCCGTTCGACATGCCGTCGAACGCCAATTACGTGCGCTCGAGACCCAGAAAGAGCACGGTGCATTTGTGCACCGGCTGATTGATTTTGGACAGCAGTTACTTCATGGAGTTCAAACTGTTCCGGTGTATGTGCCGTCCCCAACAACCCTTGGGACTTGGCTTCAGCGTCCCCTGCGGACTGAGCAGTTCATCAACGGCCTGCAAGCGATCGAATGGACAGTTGAAGAACGGGGACTCGCTGGAGTAAGCGACTTGGAAGGCATACCATGGATGATGCGCATGGATAAATTTTTCGAAGCCTGGGTTGAGACTGTGTTTCGGATCGTTGCGCAGCGCACGGGCGGTCAAATGAGAGTTGCCCGCAAGCGAGAAACAACCCATCCGATCAACTGGGAGCCATCGTACCTGGGTTCACAGAAATCACTCGCGCCGGACATCTGGTTGGAGTGGGATTCTGCGACGCTGATCGTCGACGCGAAGTATAAGCGCCATTGGGAAGAACTGCAGCAGCACTCATGGTGGAGAGTAGAGGAAGAGCTCCGGGAGCAACACCGAAACGATTTGCTTCAGGTCCTCGCGTACGCAAACCTGGCGCGAACTTCACCTGTGATCGTGTGCTTGGCGTATCCCTGCTCGCCCGAGAGCTGGACTTCTCTCCGTGCACGCGGACGTCTGGTGCATCGCGCCGAGCTGACCGCGGGTTCCCGAATCGTGCATATCTGGTTGACCGCCGTTCCAATGGCGACAAAGTTAGAGCGAATTGCTGTTCCTTTAGCTGATCACCTGCGCAAAATGATCGGCGCCCTCGGCACTGAAAGATCACAGTAGCTTGAGGATGCATCGTCTTTGGCCCGGGGGACCAGTAAGTCGCAACTCATTACTTCGCTGACCTTCGCCAAACTGCTTTTGAAGTTCCGCCGTAACTTCGCGCTGACACTGTTCTGTAACGAGCGCTCGAACGACTCCGCGTCGATGGATTTGGTGTCAGGAAAGCGCCCGGGCCAAGCAGCGGTCTCGCAGCCACCTTCTGTTCGCTCGACAATTCCGTTGTTTGATCACGCAAATTCCTTCCTTGACTATTCCGTAGCTGAACCGTTACAGCACAACGCGCACAAGCGGAGAGGGCAGAAGCGCGAATCGGCCGGATTGTGTGACCGTGCACATTTCGCCTCAGCGCGATGATGATCTACTCAGCCGGAAAACGAATTGTTCCTCAACGCGTGCCGCTGTGCGCGCCTCGCGCCAGAAGCGCATGAGTGTGGCTAGCGCATTTGGATATCGGATAAGAGGTTCATTTTCCCGGCGCAAACTCCTTTTCGAAGGGACCTGCTGATTTTGCTGGTCTAGCCACACCAGCTGGTTTTGCTGACAAAAACGGGGACAAATTGATACTGATGAGACAACCGATCAATATAAGTTATTGAAAAGATGGAGCCACCCGCCGGGATCGAACCGGCGACCTGCTGATTACGAATCGCACTGTTGCTCATCCAGCGCGATTCGTACCCTAGTGCTGTGTACGATTTTCGAGGAATCGCTGTCCATAGAGATTCATGGCGTCTACTGCTTACCGTCGGGTTGGCTCCCAATTTGGCTCCCGAGTGACGCGTGCCGCAGACATTGAGAACTCTAACCCGATTTCGAGAACATCGTCCGTGATCTCATGCGCAAACTAATTGTCCAAGGGTTCGCCTGCGCCAAGGCCAACTTGAACCCACCCACATAAAACTTTTTGGCCGAGATAATTTTTTTAGCAACTTGGGCTTACGAACGCCATTGGGAGTTGGATGTGGCGCTAGGACAAATCCTTCTGCCTACTCTGTAATGCGTATGTACGCGAGGCTTCAGTACCGCAGTAGATTGATTGTTAGTTCTCGGAATTGTTATTCCATTAGAGATGATCAATAGACTTCTACTGTGTTCAATCAGTTCTTGGCACCTCATTGCGCTAGCCGCTGTTGCATTTTGCTGTGCCCCAGTGATTCATGCCGAGGCGGCCTCAATAGATTCCGTCACGTTCAGTGGGAGCGCGGCAGATCCCACTGTGACGATCTACGGTTCCGGATTCGGTTCGGAACCGGTTGCGACGAGCCAAGCGGACTATCCTTATACCGGGTTGGATTACGGCACCAACCTTCACATCACAGACAGGTCCAACGTGCCGATGTTTGATGCCGGATACGACGATCCCTCTCATGGAGCTCACGACCTTCTTGGACTGATTGTTACTTCCTATTCTGAGAATCTAATCTCATATACGTTTGGGTCAAACTACGGCATTACCGCCGCCCTCTACAGCATTCTGCAATTGAACCAACGTGATACCTTTACGGCCTATGCTGCCGGAGCTTCTTTTGACGGCACCGTTGATTACGCACCGGAGCCTGGTTCATTGGGTCTATCTTCAATCGCACTCGCCGTATTACTGGCTTTCTATCGATATCGCAGACCTGCGACCTATCTATAGTTTTTGGAGCCATTGCTAGTTCGCGCTGAGGTCGATGTTTCTGTCCCACTCGCGGGAATGGGCATTGGACGGCAGCTTCAATTGTTGAACGTACACAATCCACAGTCTTCATGGGAAGAAGCTTACGATGTCGCTTAAGCTTCATGACGGCACTCACGAATTGAAATGGACTCTCATCATCTTCTCCGCCCCATCCGTCTGCTCAGTCGCGATGAGGTGCTGTCTCGCCCATCGTCGGTCCCCAAAGCACCGGGCGTATATGCATGGTATTTCCGGGACATCCCGCCGCAGGTCCCAATCAACGGCTGCGTCCAGCACGAGGAGCTCACGCTGCTGTATATCGGGATTTCGCCTTCGGCTCCTCCCGGCAATGGAAAGGCTCCGAGCAGCCAATCACTTTGGCATCGAATCCGGTATCACTATCGCGGCAACGCGGAAGGCTCAACGCTACGGCTTACGCTTGGCTGCCTCCTCGCCGACCAACTCGGTATTGAATTGAGGCGTGTCGGCAGCGGCAAGCGGATGACGTTCGGACCCGGTGAGGCGGCGCTATCGGAATGGATGAGTCGGAACGCTTTCGTCAGCTTTCACGTATGCGACAGACCGTGGGAGCTAGAGGCCGAGTTGTTGAGTACCGTATCGTTGCCGTTGAACTTGGATCAGAATAGGCATCACTCCTTCCACACAGCGTTGAGCGAATTGCGCAAAGCGGCGAAACGGAGGGCACGTCTGTTGCATGTACTCGTGTAGTTCGCTAATGACGCTGCGCCAATATACGCTCGGTCTTTATTAGTCGATCAATCGGCGACTGCGGGCACACCCCGCCAACGCCGAAAGAGCCTAATTAGAGGACGTGAGTGCTCGTTCCACCAGCTCATCGGGCACGGTCGAAACAGCATGAACAGTCGAACCTTCGACCGAAACCTGCATCGAACTGAGCACGGATCCCGCCAGCACTAAACCAGCAGTGCCGCCCAACTGCAAGTGCGCAAGGGTCCCCGCAACTCGCAGCACACCTGACAGGAGTCGCGCATCACCCGGCGACCGGGCAACGAGGTCGAGGATCACTTCGTCGCTCGGGCCGAATTGCAACCCACCCGCACACCGGCTAATCCGGTCCAGTGCTCCTGACGAGCGGAGTTGGGATGGCAGCGCATCGGCTACCCTTTCAGCAAGAAGCGACCCGGACAAGGTCGTTGCAAACCAAACATCATTGCCGGGGCCAATTTGATTCACTTCATCTCGAAGCACCGCGTCAATGTTGCCTGCGTGTGCTTCCGACGCGAGTACCGCTTGCACCGTCGCGAGATCGCCCGTGACCAGAACTCCCGGTCTAGAAAATGCGACGGCTGACGTGGTCGTTCCTTGCCTCTGTTCTACGACTGTCAATCCGCGATATCGCTTCACCGATGCTCCGCGCTTTCGAGCGGCGGAGGTGAGACGAGCCGGATCGAAGCTGCCGGATGCGATCACGGCGGTTTGCGCCTCCGATACCGGTTCCTGCCCGAGTTCGACTAACAGCAAATGCCGAAGATCGCGACGCACATCCAACCCAATGGACGACAGGAGCGTCGCAAGATCTTGATCGTCTATGGTCTTCTGCAACATCAGGGTCCCAGAACTCGAACTTGCAGCGCGTTGCACATCGATTCCGGTTAGAACGGTTGAAGATGGTGGGGCCAACGAGATCAGCGTGCTGTCCACTGCCGCGAACGCGACTTGGGCAGCAAAGAAGAGAACCAAACACACGGCGGTTACGCGCATCTACGTTCAGAGTACGAAAGCACCGACGCATCGAACACCTATTCCAGGCGTGTCGTGGGATCGCTACTGCGTTTCGTTGCTCGGGCAGTGTAGAGTCTACGCGGAACCGCCTTGCCGCCTTCCTACGCGAACAGGTTCAGGGCAGACCTAAGCGCCGGTTGTGTGCAGATTGTCTACTTTCCAACGTAGACCGGCGATCAGGCTCACTGCCCATTGTGTGTGGGCCGGTCGCCTTCGGCATTCGCTTCCTTCTGACACGCGTATGCCCCCTGGCGAGTGCGGCCATACCAACGTTGGCCTTTGAAGTGATAAACGCTGGTCTTCGTATTCACCCATACGACTCTGTCGTTTGGGCAGTGCTTTTGGGCCTCTGCTTCCGTTTGGAAGTGCTGGCTTGTCTGCGATTGGGAATAGGCTACGCCTAAGGAAAGTACGAGTATCGCCGTTGACACGGCGAGGTTCGTGTAGAGCTTTCTGAGATGCAGCATCACGTCCGTGTGGATTGTACTGTATGCTCCCTTGGTCGCACAACAAGATGAACAGGAATTTTGGCCTTGGACATCGTGCCGAACCGAGTCGTGTTTATGGACCCTTGTCACCTCGCACGGGCCATAGCAGCCACATACACTCTACATCGCGGTTGCGTGGTCTTGCAGGGTAAGCGCTGCCCTCAATAGCCCGCTGTTTCGGTGAGTACCAGAACACATCACGTCCACCATTAGCCCGTACTGAGTAGGAAAATTCTGCATCGAAAAAGCTGGCCAAGGGAGTGCCGTATCTGATACGGTATAAACGCTCTACAGATTGCGCTACCCAGGAGGGAAATACTTGTCGGATAACCAAACTAGTTTTTTAGCGGGCATTAAGCGCCGAGTCGCTTTGCTTGCAGGGACTGCGGTTGCGGTTTTACCCGCGACCTGTTCACCCGTGAACATCGATAGACCACTGCCCACCGGAGTCGTGGAAAACGCTGATTCCGCGACCTCCGGGGCACCATTGGCGAGTAAACTGCTTTTGAGGCAACACGCGGACGGCTTTAATCTGATTGCGCAGGATTCCCACGGTTCTCATTCGTCGCATTCGTCCCACTCGTCGCATTCATCTCACTCATCCAGTTCATATTGATGTCCAGCGATAATTGCCCTATGATCGCCGTAAGCGTAGATCCGGCGATCATAGGGAAAGATGCAGTCCTGAAGACCTGCTACTGGTTTTCAAAGGATTTTCACCACGAGATCTCGGCGGGTGAAAACGACAAAATTCAGATCCTTCTGTTTCCGAAAAGAGCAATGGGCGAAGATGCTGCCGATGCTGCAAAGCGCGAGTTTCTGAACGCACTCACGGATTTTGAACTAAGGTGTCAAATCGAGTCTAGAACTGCTGCTGTGAGGGAGCTGATTCTGGCGAAGGCATTCGCTGCATCGGGAGTGTTTGAAGACACACAGCCACAGCCGCACGAAGCTGTAGGTGCGTCGGACGCGGAGCCAAAATCCACGTTCCCGATTCTCAACTCGACTTTCTGATCCGCTCGAAAGACCTGAATGGCCAGACAATTTTTACCTCGGCAGGTATATAGCCCGACGCCTGCCCGTTTTGATCTCCTTCCTTTCCGGTTCACGCGCCTCAACGACCGGGAGTTGATCGTCAACGAAGCCGGAGAGTATATTCTTGCTCCGAGCGGAACGGTCCAGCAGCTTGTTTCCGGTCAACTAGATGCAAGGTCAGTGCTGTATAAGGACCTAAAGGCTAAGCATGTCCTCTTCGATTCGGACTCCTCACCGCTACTCGATATCCTCGCAACCAAATACCGCACGAAATACGACCATATCGAGGGTGGGACAAAGCTCCACATCTTTGTCGTAACGCTGCGATGTGAGCACTCCTGTCATTATTGCCAAGTTTCGAGGCAAACCGCCAAACGAGATGAATATGACATGTGCCCGGAAACGGCAGATCGCTCGATTGCGTTAATGATGCAAAGCCCGTCCAAGCATCTTACTTTGGAATTGCAAGGTGGTGAGCCGCTGTTGGCCTTTGACGTGATCAAGTACATAGTCCCAAAGGCGAAGCGCGAAGCCGAGTATAGAGGCAAGTCGCTCGACATCGTCGTCACCACGAATTTGGCGTGCATCACTGATGAGATGATCCACTACCTCCGGGACGAAGGAATAAAGGTCTCCACATCACTCGACGGACCTGCCTTCCTGCATAACAAGAATCGCCCACGCCCCGGCAACAATAGCCATCAGTTGGCCATAGAAGGTATTGAACGATGTCGTGCGGTGTTGGGGACGGAAAACGTTTCAGCACTAATGACGACCACTGCTGCGTCTCTCGATTACCCCACAGAGATCGTGGATGAATACGTCCGGCGCAACTTCCATTCGATATTCTTCCGTCCGATCAGCCCGTATGGGTTTGCAGTTAAAACTGCGCAGAAGACCGGTTATGAGATGGAGCGCTTTCTTGAGTTCTTCAAAACCGGGCTGGCGCATGTTCTAAAGATAAACATGCAAGGGTATCGGCTTTCCGAAGTCTACACTCGTATTTTATTGGGCAAGATCTTGACGCCCTATGGTACGGGATATGTTGACCTGCAATCGCCAGCAGGCGCAGCGTGGAACGTACTTGTCTACAACTACAACGGGGACGTTTTCGCATCTGACGAGTCTAGGATGCTTGCAGAAATGCAAGACTGGACATTCAGATTAGGGAATGTGCATCGGGACACTCGCCCCACCCTATTTACGAGTGAACCGGCGCTAAAGCTGTTTCAGGCTGCTTGCAATCAGAGTCTTACTGGCTGTTCTGACTGCGCGTTCCAGCCGTACTGTGGTTCAGACCCGATCTATCAGTATGCAACACAAGGCGACATGGTGGGGCACAGGCCGACGAGCGGTTTCTGCTACAGAAATATGAACGTGTTGCGTCACCTCTTCGACATACTCGAAAAGAATGACAGAGCCACCATGCGAACTCTTTGGTCGTGGATTGCGGGAACACCGATAGCCGAGGAGCTGCCGCCGTGCGTTTGACAACCTCGGGCATACCCCAGAATTTCGGGGATGAGATTGTCGGGCCTATCACGCTGGGCGAGATGCCGCCTGATTTACGCCGCTCGACCATTCGACTCTTGCAAGACGGCGAAGCGGTGAGCGATCAAGTGCTCAACAATCACAAAGCCGTGCTTTCACCCGGTGATCTTCCCAGCACAGTTCGTGCCCCTCGAATTGACCGCATTAGGCATACAGATCATTTTCGGGCAGGTGATGTGATCGTGCTCGAACCCGGAACTGGATTCGTCCGCTCCCTTTTCAGGAAAGCAGACAAGCATCACTCGATTTTCGTCACAGAGCAATGCAACAGCAACTGCCTTATGTGCTCACAACCGCCAAAGGATCGTGACGATGCGGAAAGGCTGACCAGACGCAACCTCCAGCTGATTCAACATATGGATCCGCCGCCAACGTATGTGACCATCACGGGCGGTGAACCGACGCTCCTTGGCGAGAAGCTGTTCGTGTTGTTGGAAGCTTTGAAGAAAAGGCTTCCCGAAACCGAAGTTCACATGCTGACCAACGGTAGAACGTTCGCTCAGAGTCGTTTGACCGCAGAACTCGCAGCCATCGCGCACTCGAAGTTTAGCGTCGGCATTCCCCTCTATTCTGACGTGCCAGGGGAACATGACTATATAGTCCAATCGGCAGGGGCCTTTGACGAGACCGTTACTGGTTTTCATCAACTTGCCCGGTACGGAATCCGATCTGAGGTCCGGGTCGTGCTTCATAAGCTCACGATTCCTCGGCTCCACAAACTGATGGAATACATTTATCGGAATCTGACGTTCGTCGAGCACATCGCGCTCATGGGCCTCGAACAAATCGGTTATACGCCAAGAAACCTGGATGAACTCTGGATCGATCCTTACGATTACCAGCGTGATTTGGAAGAGGCCGTCGAATATCTGCGTCAGCGTAATATGCCGGTCTCGATTTATAACCATCAACTTTGCCTACTTCCACGGGCGCTCTGGAAATTCGCGAGGAAATCCATCTCGGATTGGAAAAATATCTACGATTCAGAATGCGACAAATGCACTGTTGCGCAGGATTGTGGTGGATTTTTCAAATGGGCGACGAAGAGACAGAGTGATCACATCCGGGCACTGACGTAAGCGATGTCCCGGACAGCATCAAAGAGCCTCGGCAGTCTGAAACTCCTGTGAGTTGAGGAAATTGGTGCGTTGCTGGTGTGTAAACACCGGACCAAAACACCGACCGAACGGAACGCGAACGACGCTTGTGACGGCGGGGCCGCCCGGCGGCCGCCGGAAATGGCTTTAGTGGTGGCCAAGTGATGTTGCCGCAGGGCAGCCATTCGAGGTGGGAGGGCCTTCATATCCGGCTGCGAGAGAAATCCCGAATCTTTTTGATAAGGCCATTTCCGCGTTGCAGAACCAGCCCCGAGAGCGATCATGGATCACCGGCGAGAAGTGATAAGGTGTAGTGCCCACATCCGGATTCAGTTCTAGGCGATACACGGTGAAGGTGACTGGTGATGGCGCGGGCACGGTTGCCGTTAGGTTCCGCTCTGCTTTTAGCAGTAGTGTATAAGGAACACCGTTTACCTTGCCGCGTGCGAACCGAAACGCAACCACTGCATCATCGCCCATGTGAGGCGAATCGGCTACGAAGTCTGTACCAATATCGTTCACCAAGAGTCCGTTGAACTTCACAACTTCCGTCGGATGTTCCTTGTATTCTCCCGGCACGAGAACGAATGCTATGTTCTCTCCCCATGCGTTGCCGTTATCCCGCCATCCGAGAATTATGGTCGCCTCTTTGCCGTCTGGCGTGAATGCCGGTATCCGATTGATGCCTGGATGCAGAGTTACCTGAGAGATGTCGTTGAGCATTGCTTCTCTCGGACCTTGCGCCAGGCAACACGACGTGAGGAGCAAGAAGAAAGTGAAGATCCCATTGAAACGGACCATTGTGCAGTGATTGTGTGTTCTTCACCGTCGTCCTCTCTCGAAGAAGATGGTCTGCATTCCTGACGCCCAGCATCGACCATCTGTTTGATCGAGGGTTCATCGGCTTTGAGGATTCGGGCAAGCTGATCATTTCCCCCGTGGCGCATCGGCCATCTCTGGCCAGAATGGGAATCGAAATAGACCGTGTTGTGAACGTCGGCGGTTTCAGCGACGGGCAGCGGAGATTCCTCGATTTCATCGGAACAGTGTTTTGCTCCGAGCGTCTCGGTAGGCGTACCACCCGCGTGTAGACTCTACACGGCGGCGGTGCTGCCATAATGAGCTTCCATGACACCGCTTCCAAGCTTCGACCCCGAAGAAGTCGAACTGCTAATTGGGGCAGTTCAACAGACCCTCGAACATCTCCGGCAAGCGAACGAACGGCTCGGCGGCAATGACCGGCAGATGCTCGAAACAGGACGCAGGTATGCGGTGGTCCTGCAAAAGCTTGAAACTGTCCGAAGCCGCTGATACCCTCTCCACGCGTATGGCATCTGAGCGCCGTGGTAGATCAGCGAATAGGGCCGGTGTAGAGTCTACACATGCCTGTGTCGCCGATGGTCCTCAGTGGCTGAAAAGAGGAAAGGTTCGTTCATCGAGCCGATGCTGTGCCTGTCTACCGATTCGCTGCCGGAAGGAACGGATTGGGAATACGAACTGAAACTGGATGGCTATCGTGCCATCGCATTCAAGACGGGCGGTCGGGTCCGGCTGCGGTCTCGCAACGACAAGGATTTCGCGACTCGGTATCGTGCTATCGCTGACGCCCTGCGCTCAATTCCCGACGACACGATCATCGATGGTGAAATCGTTGCTTTCGATTCATCTGGCCGACCTTCGTTCAATCTGCTGCAAAACTTCGGCTCGACGGGCGTCCCGATCTATTTCTATGCGTTCGATCTGCCGATGCTGGCTGGCCGCGACCTCGCCTCGGTTTGGCTAAGCAAACGTCGGGAACTGCTTCAGGCGAAGGTGCTGTCGAAACTGGCCGAACCAATCCGTTTCTCGACTACGCTGGACTCAACTCTTGATCAGTTGATCCGGTCAGTGCGGGAGCAGAAGTTCGAGGGCCTGATCGCGAAACGCCGGGACAGCAAGTACGAACCGGGCCAGCGTTCGGGCGCTTGGTTGAAGATGCGCGTGAACCAAGGTCAGGAACTTGTGATCGGAGGTTACACGCCCACTCCGAAGAACTTCGATGCGTTGATCATGGGCTATTACGATGCCGGCAAGCTTCTGTATGCCAGCCGCACTCGCAACGGGTTCACGCCTTCGTTGCGGGAGCGACTGTTCCAGCGATTCAAGGCGCTAGAGATCGATGAGTGCCCTTTTGCGAATCTTCCAGAGACGGGCAGCGGGCGATGGGGGCAGGGTCTGACGGCAGCCAAAATGAAGGAATGTCGCTGGCTGAAGCCGGTGCTGGTGGGCCAGTTCGAGTTCGCGGAATGGACGCCGGACAATCATCTGCGGCATTCCCGGTTCATCGCGCTTCGGGACGACAAGGCCGCCAAACAGGTTCGACGGGAGTCGTAGCGGCTTTCGGCCTGCCGAAGGGAGGCAATGGGTTGAGGTTCGCGGTCGAGACGCTTGCCAGCGGGAGCAAGTCACGACCGGAAGTCTCGGGTACCTTCGGAAATTGTGGGTTGTGATCTGACAGCGTGCAACGGTAGAAGATGGAGCCGCGATCCGAGCGAATGATCTTGGCGTTAGTGCACGCTGGACACAAGCCCAATACACGGAATAATGAATTCTCTGGTCGAAAACGGATGGAACTCTCCTGACAGGGGAGTACATGGCATGATCCTATTGTGCACGCCAAAGGGCGGCGTGGCAGGTGCGGTGAGAATCAATGGGAGGGCGCTCTGGCGTTTATCTCTTTTACCGAGTAATTCCATTGAAACTGCTGACGAGGTTTGGCATCTCCGAAATAAATTGTTGTATCAATGTCCCGCGCCTGTCCGGGTGGCAGAACATCCAGCAGGACACCGTGCGATTCGTCGCCTATCGTGTCGCACTGGTTCGCGGAATCACAGTCCAACAAGTGGAACTTGCACTGAATGCCAACGACTTCGTAATGCGAATTGTTTTTTACTCTGCCGACAAGGTGGTAGCTCCCGGAGTATTCTCGACCCAAGCGCACATCTGTGAAGCTCAACTGGTCTGCTGTCACCAGCTTGCGTGATTCCTCTTCTTTCGCGTGATCTGCCCCGATAAAAACAATCAGCAAGATCGTTAGGCATGCCGCGACAGCAAGGCTGAGTTTACGGAAGCTTCCAGATGTCGCGAATGCAAGAAGAAAGGCTATGAGGAGAATCGCTCCTATCATTCGCTGTATCCGAGAGCGGTTCTGAGTGACGAAACCGCTGAGTCAACATCGGAAGCGGCAGACCTGACGTTTGGGACTACGCTCCTCCAATCTTCGGTATCGAACTCCGCCACGCTGCTCTGTAACGATGCGACTGTACTGAGAAGCGCCTGTACCGCGCTATGAATAGCATCATTATTGGTTAGTGTTGCGGTTGCCGAAGGCTTTGGCTCGTTTTCACAACCAGCCGAGAAAAGCAGCATTCCACCGCTGAGTGCAGTCAAGAGTTCGCGTCGATGTCGCATGGTCAATCTTCCTTGTAATGTGCTGGATCAATGCGCCGGGCGCGTGCTGCAAATCGGCTCGAAGTCCTCTATTTTCGAGTTGCGATTTACGCGCCCGTCGTGAAACGGGCCTTTGATGATGGTCGGGTCTTTCCCGCAGCTTCGGCAGAAATTGTACGGCAGCATGTCCGGCATTGCATAGTTGCGGCAAAAGGCGTAATCTTTCTGCGGTTTCACGGCGTGTTTGTCGATCAGCCACGAAGTTAACAGCGTGTTGCTTTGCCATCAATTGGGCGCAACGGAATAGAAGTACTGTGGCTTGACACAATTGACAGTCAACAATCGCGTCTCAGACCGCGTTTGGTTCGCGGTACGCTCGACCTAAGCATGGCCCACTACATCGTTCGTGCGAAACCGAAGTCTGACCGGCTGGCGGAACTGCGGCAGCGGCTATCCGAGAACGCGTTCCTAAACCTGCGACCGTTTGGTAGAGGCTTGACCGAATCGCTGAACGACGCTCGTGTGCAAACGGATGGCACGGCCATTTGGGAGGAAGAGGATTACTGCTCACCACCATTGGCGAACGAGCGGGCGGCGGTGCTCGACGACTACTTCGAGGACATCACGGTTGAAGCGGTGAACGCTGGCGCTGGATGGAAGCGGATCGAGACACTGTCGAAACTAATTTAACGCGCTTCTGAGGATTCCACTCCGCCCATCAGAACCGGTTTCTGGTGGCGAACAAACGGCGAACGTGCTAGTCTCATCTTGTGTCACTTTGCCGCGTCAGCTACCGCGACATTGAAGGCGTCACGCATTCGGTCGAGATCACAGCCGATAGCCTCTACGAAGCCGTTGCGCAAGCCGTCGCCCGGTTCCGGCGCGACGAGGGCCGGGGGATGCATCCACCGGGTCCGGGCTGCCAGTTCCATGTGACCGTCATGCGCGATTCGCCGATTGAATACAGCATCGGATTGAGCAAGGTCGAATCGTTCGCGCTTCACGGGACTGTGAGGGGTCCAAGAGACATCCTGCGAAAGGAGCGAATAAGCAAGTTGCTGGGCCTCAACCCGGCGTAATGAACAACCACATTCGGCTGACCAAGTCCCAAGTTCCAACTACGCGTTTTTTCGACGAGCGAAGTAAACGCAGTCGAAGCACCTGACCTGACGGAAGACTGAGACGGATGGGTTGGGACTGTTGGGATACGTCTGTGAATACTGGGTTCGACGCTCCCAACCACCGTTCCTGCGCTCTTGGGAGGTTGGGACTGAAAGACCGAGTCTTGGGAGCAAATCTGTAACTAACCGCGTCCAGGTCCGGTCTCAACACCTGGTTCGCGGCAGGGTATACCACGTCGCGCCCGATTCAAAGCCCCTCGCTTCCGCTTTCGTCGATGAGGCGATCTGTTATCTTCCTGATGGAACTTCATTCGTGTCTATCACTCATCCTCCTCACGGCCCTTCGGACGGTTCAATGGTGCAATCTTCGATCCTCCAGTTCTGGAAAGCGGTCGAACTCTTCTCTCCTCAGAAGATCCCTGCGGTGGATCCCAACAGTCGCACGACTCCAACCTTCCGGGTCGGAGGACGTACACGAGTTCCTTGGGACGCGTCAAAGTGGTTTCAGGAAGCGGAACCCGGAAAAGAATGGCGATTTACTCTGTACTGCGGGGTGTACAAGCAGAGGCGTGTTCGCGCAATTCTCGAACGGCGGTTTGGCCGCAATCCCGCCGATTTCGACCGGAGGACCGATGGCGAGAGTTGTCTGTTCGCGGTCCAAATCACCAGCGAAGGCCGTGCACTGTTGGACACATTTACATTGGCCTCCTGTGCTTGGGCGACTGGTCGCCTCGAAGATCCCGGTCCGAGAAGCGCGGGCTGGTTGGATGGGTTTGAGGCCGCAGCAAAGGAATTCGCTCTATCCTTTGCGGAGCAATTCGCGGTGCTCGAAAACGACGAAGTCGGGCGAAAGCTAAATAGTCAACCAGGGGTGCACGTAAGTCGGCCAGTTCAATCAGACGACCTGGTTTCAGAAGTCGAGTATGCCGCCATACGCTTGAAGGTCCTGACGCTTCTTGATCCGAAAGAGATTCGCATCTCCGCTAGGCAAATCCCAAAGAAACGTGCCTTGGACGCCGAATCTAACGATTTTTTGAATAGTTTTCTGCTTTCAGATCTGGCCCGTTTGGCCGAACTGTCTACACGTGATGGGCTTGGCGGCCCACTGTCACTCTATCTCACGCAAGAGAGTGACCTTGATAAGGAAAGCCGGTGCGACATACGAAGCTCGTTTGACCGGCTTTGGCAGAACACATCACCGTCGCTGTTCCCGTCAGGCCGATGGCCGACAGCTTCACAATACTCCCTTTACTTCAGCCAACAGTTAGCGGTCAATTCGGCACTGGAAGAAGTGAAAAGCGGTTCGCCCCTGTTTGGGGTCAATGGCCCACCTGGCACAGGGAAAACGACTCTACTGCGGGAAGTCATCGCGACCGTTGTTGTTCAAAGAGCACAGGCGTTGAGCGAACTCACCGATCCGGCAGATGCCTTCGTAGGGCGGCCCATTCAGTGGCAAAGCGCGAAGTATAAGGGCAAGGTATATCCGTGGCGAAAAAAGCTCACGGGTCACGGCATAGTGGTCGCTTCCTCAAACAATCGAGCGGTCGAAAATGTCACATTGGAGATACCCTCGGCCAACGCGATCTCGGCGTCAAACTATTCCGAAATCGACTACTACAGGGACTTCGCGTCGCGCATCTTGCAGCAGCGAGATACAAATGCAAAAGAAAGAAAGGCCGATGCGTGGGGGCTAATCTCCGCTAGGCTCGGAAAGAAGAAGAACCGCCAGAGTTTTGTCGGCAGCTTCTGGTTCGCCGACAAGAGCGTGGATGAACCACGATCACGTGCAGAGAAGGGATTTCTACATTACCTTGCAGGAGTAACGGCTAAGCCGGGCGATTGGCAGAACGCGACAGAGCGTTTCAAAAAAGCGGTCGAACGTGAGTCCGCCTTACGCAGACACCGTGCGAAAGTATGGTCTTCCATTGGTGAACTACAGGTACTTACAACGCAGGCCACTGCCCTCAAACTCGAATTGGAAGCCGCTGAAGCATCGATGGCTCAGATTCATGAAGAGCTACTAGGCGCAACGAATCTTGAGCAAGAAGGCAAAAAGAGGCTTGACGATGCCCTGGAAGCGCGGAAAGAGCATCTAGGATTTAAGCCTACTTTCATCGATGCGCTGTTTACGTTAGGCAAAGCGTATCGAGAGTGGCGCACGCACGACTTGCCTTTAGCCGCGCAGGTCGAACTGCAACGAACAAAGCACGAAGCCCTTCGTTTGAACTCCGAGCAACTGACCAACAATCTGAATTCAGCCAAAGTCCAGGTTGAGGAGCTAACCGCTACTTTCAACCGTGCGGAAACCAGTCTGGCTGAGCTACGAGTCGGTCAAAGCTCAGCGCGGGAGAAGCTTGGTCCGGCATACCCGAACTTCGAGCATTGGCTTTCGGACCCACAAAATCGTGAACTTTCTTCTCCGTGGGCGGATGAAAGCTGGAATGAGGCACGGACGAGAGTCTTCATCGAGGCTCTCCATCTGCACCGCACCTTTATCGAGTGCGTTCCGAAACAGATGAAGGCTAATGTCGGGGCAGCCATGGACATCCTCCTTGGTAAGGTGTCGCCGCAAGTTCAGCCCGAAGGATTACGAGCCGCTTGGGAATCGTTCTTCTTCGTGATTCCCGTCGTGTCATCAACGTTCGCGTCATTCGACCGGCTGTTTGCGCACCTCGGACGCGAATCAATCGGTTGGCTGTTGATCGATGAGGCTGGGCAAGCTGTGCCTCAAGCCGCAGCCGGTGCTTTATGGCGTTCAAGAAGGGCCATCGTTGTCGGGGATCCCCTTCAACTAGAGCCGATAGTCACGCTTCCATTTACGGCTCAACAGGCCCTCCGATCTTATTTCCGCGTTGAGGAGACATGGTTGCCTTCACAGAACTCCGTACAGATTCTCTCGGATCGTGTTAGCCGACTGGGCACTCTGTTGAGAAACGAAGAGAACGAGGAGCCAACTTGGGTTGGATCGCCGCTCAGGGTGCATAGGCGTTGTGAGAACCCGATGTTCGCTGTATCCAACGAGATTGCGTACAACGGTCAGATGGTCTATGCAACAGAGGAAGTCGGCTCTTCTTTACCGACGACCAAGTGGATCGACATCAAGAGCGCAGAGTCGGATGGCCACTGGATTCCTGCTGAAGGACTGGCCTTGGAGAATTTGCTGGCACAACTCTTGGCCTCAGGTCTGACCGCTTCGGAGATTCTGCTCATCTCTCCCTTCCGCGCCGTGGCAAGAAAGCTCAAGGAAATTGGCAAAATATGGGGAATAACCGGGGCTGGGACCATTCACGTATCTCAGGGTAAGGAAGCTGAAGTCGTGATCTTAGTTTTGGGCGGAGATCCGCAAAAGCCGGGCGCGAAGGATTGGGCCTCCGAAAAGCCCAATTTGCTGAACGTGGCGGTCAGCCGGGCAAAACGAAGGCTATTTGTGATCGGCGACCGCGAACAATGGAAGCAATACCGATTCTTCGCGGATGCTGAATTTCTGATTGCACAGTACGAGGCTATGAACGACAGAGCAACTCTGGCGGATGGAACAGCACCGCCGCGTGCCCGTTCGGCAGAAGCGTGAGTCACGGACCGGAAATAGGCAAGCCCAATGAATGGCTCTGCTCAGGAATCTTGAGTTGCAGAACTGCTGAGAACGCGTACAACCATGCCCCTACTCATGTCGGAAGCGGTACTTGTCGAAACCGGCGAGAAGATTCCCACAAGACGAGTTTGGACCTAGGCCGGTCTGCCGATACTAAAGCTTGGAAATGCCCTGAATGCAAGGCGGCGATACTATGTCCATCAGCTTCCGATTCGTTAATTGACCTGCATAAGCTGATCGAGCGCACCGAATAGGAAGCATGTACCTAAAAGAAAGCACACGATCCTGGACGTTACATCACCCCACGTTCCATGACGTATGCGAAGCTCGAAGTGCGGCGGTCGGGTGGTTCGTCTGGCGAACACGGCATAGCTAAGTAATGCAACGCTCGTAATCAGCATAGCGGTGCCATCACGTCCCGGATGAAGGTGGTCTTCAACGTACAGGTTCAACAGGAACAGGACCATACCGGCTCCAAACCGACTGCGGCCACGTCAGTGTATCGCGGTTGCGTCTTCCGTCCACAGCCACTCCGGCGTATGGAGGTTGGCACGGAGCGACCGAAGGGAGCGGAGGGTCCGCCCTCCATACGCCGACCACACTCACATGCACTCGGTTCGTGTGGAGTCTACACGAGGCAATAGGATGGGCACGGTCGCGATTCGGCACTGGAGGGCGCACGCCAATTCTGCGTTCGCGTCGGGATCAGTTCACGTATGCGGCTCAATGGCAAACATACTCGCAATCAGAACTTCGTTCTGCTTGCTCGTAGGGCGGGGATGCGCGGCGGCACCGCTCAATGCGTCCAGAAGTGAGTCACGACGCGGATTAGCCCTGAGTATGTTTTGCGCTGTAGGTCAGAGAAGTCGGTCAGCGTAGAGTCTACACGCCGGAGACCGACTAATAATAGTCGGCGCAACTCATGTAATAGCCGCACCGTTCGCATACGAGTTTGCACTTCAGCGACAGCAGCCGCGTGCTGCAAATGGGGCAGAAGAGTATTGGGTCCTCGCCAGGGTTCGAGTCAGCGCGACCGTTCGCAAAATTGTCGTCTGACGGTGAGTCAAATGACTCTGTGTCCGCCCTATCATCGGTCCTCATTGCGCTCACTTCGCAGTCTCGGACCACGGCGGCACGATCCCGTTTACCCGCGCATACGCGACCAGTTGCTCCATGTGCTCGTTGGCATGAATGATGATCCGCAGATACATCCCATCCACGGTCGCATCTCTATTCATGACCTTTAGGTGCCGTTGAAGATGACCCGGTTTGAGACCGGCGCGGGCGTTCTTGACCGCATCGAAGGACCGTTTCAGCCACGCTACCACTTCCGGCTTTGCCGTAACGGTCTGCTCCGTGTTTATTGATTTGAGTTCAGTCGGCATCGGCGGCCCTGTAATACTCAGCAGCCAGAAGTTCGTCCTAGCAATGTGCATGATCACTTCGCTCGTGGACCTCACACCCGGACCGGGACGCCATGCGTATTTATCAGCCGGTATCGCTTCCGCCAGCGCAATCACCTGCCGGGACACGTGGGTCCACTCGCCGTCGTAGCCCTGCCACAAGCCTTCGTGGGGATCGACCGCTGCCTGCAAGATGATGCCGGTCAGAGCGAAGCAGCTGAGGGCGATACAGAACGCTAGGTTTTTCATATTTCCTCCCGGTCTGCGGCGTGGCGCATCAATCACGATATGCGCCACCCGGCAGCCTGTCAACTATGACGGCACGCCCCCAGCGAACCGCTTGAGGCCTATCGCGTCGCGCTTATTCAGATGGAATGAACGAGAACGAGGTTAGGGCCGCAGAACGGTTGAGACGAATGCGGCGGCTCTCACGTCATTGAGGCCATTGCTCGTGCAGACTCTACACGTGGCAAGGTCCCTGTTCGGCAACTTCAACGAGGCGCAGCGCAGAATTCAAGGCTGCGCGTTCTGAACAATCTTCTTCCGGATAGACAAATACAAGGCAACGATCTGGTCGTCGCTCATTCCGAGCGGCTGCAACTCTTGACGAATCTCTTCTAGGCACGCCGGATCGAGGTCTTCGGAAGCCTTAATCTCTGCTCCTATGAGTTCACGGGCCGCCCTCTCGGCTTCAACTCTGCTGGCAGTCCCTAGGACCTTCCCTTTGAGCGCTTCATAGATTGTCCGAGATGTCAGTGAAATGAGCAGTGGTACGACGACTTTCGACGCGAGTATTCCGATCAGATCTGCCACGAATGCTTGGCCGCTTCCTGAGATGTTGGATCCCGCTTGACATCTAATTCTCTCCTGAGTCATTTCCAGCGCTGCTTTTATATCATTCTCGTCGAGCGTTCGCATACTCTCCCCACTTACTTACTCCAGAATCGTCAACCGGGCTTAAACGTCGGGAAAGGAACGCTCCACCGCGAGCGTCCGGCCTGCTCCACGTTCCAATGCGCATTTCTTGCAGATGAATTCTATCGTTCGATCAGCTTCCACGAACGCCGTCAATCGTGACACGCTGCTCCCGCAGGATGGGCACTGCTCACGAGCTTCTTTCAACAAGGTTCTCATGGCCACCTGGAGGTCGTCGGGAGTTTGAATGACCGACTCTTCCACAGCTTTTCCGCTCCATATGACATTCGCATCCAGCAGTCGTGATTGAGCCAAATGAATACGCGCACAGCAGCTATCACTGGGCGCGTCAGAAAAGCTCTTCACTCCCGCGCAACCCGGAATCCCCGGTTTGCAGGATCCAGGCCAGAATGGGCAGGAGAATGAATCCCCATACAGCAAGGACGACCGCAGCTGCGTGCATATCGAACGGTAAATCATCTCCTGCGTAAACAGGAGTTCGTTCCCAATTTCATCTCTCGCCGTCCGAATATCTTGATTCGGCGGGATATCTTTCCACAACGGGCGCATGGTTTGAAACATGTCCCATACCGGCAGGTGGGGCCACTCACCCGGCACGCACATCCAATTGTGACCGTCAAAAAGAATCTTTATGGCCTTGAACCCTGCGGGAGTCAGATGAAATATGGGTATGCCTTGACGCGAGCACGCTAGCAGGGCGTCGCCCATCACCGTCCAGTGCGGCCTCCGCTCACGCTCACAGATCATACGAAACCGATATCCTTCTGCGGCCTCGCCTCGCGTCATCTTAAGCTCAGCCAGAAACTCTTTCCAGAGTTGATTCGTGTCAGCAAATGTCGGCCACTTGTGAGCTGGATCTTGCGCGATTGTATCGAACACCCTGATGTAGTACTCGCTAGCATCTTCAGATGGATCGTCGGGAGGAAACCCGCCGTTCCTCAAAATTGCGACTAGCGCCTTGCAGAAACGGAATGTCGGGTTGAAATCCTCTGCGGTGTTGAGACCGCGTTCGATCTGCGAATTGGAGAACTCTGCCGGTGGAACGTGGAGAGCAATGTCGGCCAGGTACAAGAAACCGATATCTCTTAAAAACCGCAGCGACGTAGAATAGCCCAAAGGCCAGACATCCTCGGTTTGCGGGCAATTTGGAGCTATCAGCTCACCCACGGTCCGGTCGAAGATTTCGCGGGCAACTCGATAGGTCGCCGAAAGCTGCTCGGGTAAAATCTGAAGATCAAACTTGCTGCGGTGGAGGTATTCGGCATCCTGGATACCCGAGATCCTGTCTGATAGTGCAATCAGCGTCTTCGTCGCAACGAGCCCTTCCATGAGAGACACCCCAGAAAGCTCAGGCAGCAGATCTGCCACGTGCTCAAAGAATGGAAGAGAATTCTGACAGTAACTAACTAGGCCCGGGGGGTGTTCCCACATATGTTTAACGAAATCTTCGAGATATCCGATCAAGGACAACAACGTGCCCGTGTCTCCCGAAACCGCGTTCGATACATCGCGCCCGAACAGGGGCGCGTGAATTGTCGCCCCAGTTCTGCCCATCAGCTGTAGTGCCGCGAAGAGCAGGCCCGACGACTGGTCTAGCGCGCTATCCGTCGCCAGGTATGCGCCGAGCGATAAATCGTGGACAAAGTGGGAGGTCTCGTGAAGCAGCACGATCAGGCGCATCGTCTTCTGAAGACCACCACGTGCCGTTCCGAACTGAACTGTCTTGTAGTCCTCACGCCCGACACCTCTCGGCCTGATCAGATCAGATTCATAAGGAAATCCTGAAAAGGAGAGTGAGTAAAAGCGCCCCAACTTGTAAAGCCCAATCTCCCCGTGGGGGAGCTCAGAAACCAGCGGCACGGTAAGCCTCCAACGTTCGGCTTTTCCCACAGAACAGGGATTGCCATGGTGCCCAATGGTATCTAAACTCCATAGGCGATTCAAGTCCACGGGAGCGAGGCGTCATACAGTACCTGCAGGTGTCTCGTCCGATTGATCGGCCAGCGCGAAGCTAATCAGACCAGTCTAGAGCGTCCCCGCAGACACTCAAAGGATCCGCCAAGTTGAGGGCTGCATAGTGTCGTCCCGGCAAGCGATAGTGTTACATCCTACTCTGCCCTGCAAAAACCTGAGTACCCGACGCACCATGTCAAGGCATAGACAGTGCCGGTCGCCGCGCTTCGCGTGTCATCGCACTATCGAGTCCGAGCGCACTGACCGGGGACGCTGACGACGATGTGTGGCACCGCCGATACAAGCGAAATTGTTCACGACGGCGCGGACGCCCATCCATGCTGGAATCATGAGTAGCAACCCGATCAGCGGTTTGTTCGGCGCACGCGTGTTCCGAACCGACATTCGTTGCGCCACCGTTCGTCCGCTTCGCTCCCGTCGCTCGTCCTTGCTCACTACGCCCGGACGGTCAAGCGTTAGACCGCCGCCTCATCCGTATCGAGCATAGTCCGCCAGACTGCGACCCATCCACGGCCTTGTTCTTGAAACACCCACAAGTCGCGACCTGTTACGTGGTACCGCTGATCGGCACGCTCGTAAACCATCTCATACCGGAAGGTGATCACCGCCGTCTGGCCAGCGACATCGATGTGAACATCATCGTCTCGGAATTGATGAATTTTTGCGTTCTGGCAGAAGTCGCGAAAACCAGCAAGAAACTGATCGCGCCCCTGTATTGTTCCGGCGAAATCGGGAAGAGTCATCACCACGTCCGCGTGCACCATCGGCGCAAGTTCTTCGACTTTCCCGTCTACCCAGACACGGCTAATGCGACGCATGATCGACCCCGCAGCTTCGTGCTTGCTTTCCCGCGTTTCTTCACTCGCTCGTTTTTCTGAACGCTGCATTGCCCTCTCGTTCGCTCGACCCCGCTCACTCCCGCATCAATCGCCCGACAAGGACGGAGTACGTGTAGACTCCACATGGCGAGTTCTCCACCCGCCACATATCGTGTGGTGCTCATACACGGTCAAAACGCCTCCGTGTACTCGGGCTATTCATAGCCATGCATATACGATCACGACGCTGTTGACTTTGGGGGCTGTTGGTCGTCAATTCCCATCTTCGATTGTCCCGGCTGGCCGACGAACCCGGTTCCCGTGAGGTCGGGCGGTCGTGTAAGACTTGTCGGAACCGACACCGCTGAGGCACCGGCAGGTTGCCTGCGAATTGCTTCGAGATAACGGAGGGCCTCCTCTCGCGATACAACGACATCGATTCCATTGAACTCGTTTTGAGCACTATCAAACAATTCGTTAGCTCTTGATTCACGATGGGCAGCATTCAATTCACACAGTGCCCACCTCATGTATGTCTGACCAGCGTTATACCGTGCAAAGTTGTCGGAACCAGCTAACAACGACAATGCATTCTCGAAGCTCCTACGCCCATCCTCGAACCTGCGTTGTGTAAACGAAAATTGGGCATAACTGGCCGTCGCGAGTCCCTTATAACTGTTGTTCGGAGATACGTCGATTGCCTTTCGGTATAGCGGGTCAGCTTGGAACATATCTCCTGAAGAAGCATAGATCGTAGCCAAAGTGTTGTATTCGACGAAGCTGACCAAATCAGGAATCTGTTCCGCGAGATAGCTCGCTTGGGTCAAATAGGACACCATCTGCTGGTTATACGAGGCGAAAAGAGCTTGCGCGAACACCGGATCTTGTGATGTTGTTTCGCGTTGTGCTTTTTGCAACTTCGATCAGCATCGGTCCGAGCTTCCCGAGAACGTCGCTCAACTGACTTCTCAATGTCCGCCGCCTTTCCTCTGCTCCGCGCCTCAGCGACACCGAAGTCGCGATAACGGACAGCAGCAGAGCTAGTGCTGAGATTGCGAGGCTAACGACATCCTTAGTTGTCACACTTTTCTCCTGAAGGAACGATCATTCTATCGCTCATTTCTCATCTCTGGCCTTACGCAAAAGCTGCAAAGGCCAGTCGTATTCACCGAGTCGTTCCACACCAGAATGCGCCTTCGACGCCCGGCTTCATCTCGCCCGATTCTAGGTCGCTCTGTGAGTGGAGGCACAGGGCCGTCATTGACGAACTGGTAACAGCACTTCCAAACTTAGATATATGAGCACCATGTTCGAGCGGCTGATGCAATCCGCGCCACCCGCTCCTGAACCCGCTTACCGGCAACCGCGCCCGCGAACAGCCGCGCCCGTATCTGAGCCGCCCGTGCCAGACTACGCCGCGCTTGTCGATGTCCTCACGCGCCTGTATCAGATTCCCGATGGGCTGGGCGAAACTGTTCTTCGTCCCGAAGAAGCCGCCGCCATCCGCAAGTGTGGATTCGCCGCCCGCGCCGGTACGACGTGGCGCTGCCCGGTGCTGCCGGACGAGCTTGTGTCATGGAATCCGCTGCTACGGCATTTGTCCGATGCAATCAATGTGCATAACCGTCCTGCCGGGTGGAAGCAGAAACGAGCACCGTCGCGGCTGATCCGGCAGTTCCATCCGATCTCGACCATCGAACGGAAGATTCTCGCCAAACTCGGGAAAGCGCCGTATTACATGAGCAAGCGCCGGTTGCAGCAGAAGATGTGGCGCTATCCGGCGAGGTTCTTCAATCGGACGATCAGTCGCATGATCGCCGACAACACGATAACGATGTGGCGGGACTATATATTCCCCTACAGCCGCGAGGCGTTCGCCGAAGTTGTTCAACCGGCGATTGACGCGCTCGAACGGCAGTAAGCGGCTGGTTACACGCACAGTCGAGTGCGTTCACAGTGTTTCGGTGATTGGAGTTGAACAGGAGGGCTGAGGAGAGGCGGGGCAAACCAGCCTCCAGATACATACAACGGACGGGCTTAGTCACCGATCTGTTGATTGAGCCGGACGCCTCGAACCCGAGTGCACGTTCCGTCTTCATTGGTGATTAAACCGGAGCGGTCATTCTCCGCAAACCGTTCTTCCAAGGCTGACTTACCGATGCTCATTCATGGTGGATGTGGTGGATGTAGTGGATTGACCCCTAGTGGTTTGAGAAAAGAAGCAGCAGCTCTATTTCCTCCGTTAGCCGGATTTGAGAACTGAATTGCGGACGAGGGGGAGGGGAGCATCGACCACATCCACCACTCCCACCTCACCCGGCACTCGCTCTAGCCGCCACTGCTGAGTGCCGCTAGAGTGCTTTGCCCGCTTGACTATCCAATCTCCAAACCGCTGGTCCGTTCTGGTTTGCAGAAGCTTTCCAAGACGCTTTGCGTGTTCCCCCGACCCGAGATCGAGACTGTCTGCGAACCGAAGCAATTGTTTCGCCGGGATTTCCTTGCAGCCGAACGCGCTACTCCATGCCTCTACAAAGGCCCGAAAACTCTCCGATTGGAGATCCGTTTTCTGGCGTTTTTCATTTGAGTCTGCGAGAAAGCCACGCATTCCGGCAACGTCAAAAATCCCGCCCATAACACGGGACCACGACTCGAAGCTGCCCATCCTGCGTTCACCCGCTGGCCTGCCCGCCGCAATCCACTTAGAAATCAATGTCAGAGCAGCCCACGCTATCCTGCCGTGATTCTGACGCACCCACATCATCAATTCGGGGTGCTTGAAACCTTTCCGCTGGTCCGGGTTTTCATCCTGTGCGTCTAAATTGATATGCACTGATCGACGGGCCATCTCGCCCGAAAGATCGGGGTTATTTCCCGTCGCAATCCACAAACATCGGTTGGGCACTTCTATCATGCTCGACGTTCCCACTTGACGATCTCGGAAAACGACCGAAGTCAGACAGGATGCGAGGACCTGACTTTTCAGCTCCGTTACGTTGTCCAATACGATGCACTCCGGTGAGCCACTCAAGGTTGACGAAAGTGCCCGCCGCCTCTCTCCTTCTTCGTTGGGGAATGGCATCAAATGAGAGCTGGTACAGCCCGGAAACGCGAGTACTTCGGCAAGCAATGTGCTACCGGTCCCCTCTTTGGGCTTGAAGATCAGGTAAAGCGGTGTGGGGCCATCGATCATCTCGCGCAGAAATGGCTGAAGAAGCGCCGCAAGTGCGTGCGTGCGGCTCGACTCGGACGTGAACGGGAAATCACAAATGATCTCTTGAACGACGCTTATTGCCTCGCGTACCTTTGCGCCGGTCGGGTTCAACGGAACGTCTTCGGACAAGGTGAAGTCCGTTCCGGGTGCGTAGATATTCCCCGTAGCCGTCGAATACCCTGGGTCGGCGTGAAGTTCACCCGCGCCCGAAAATGTCGGCACGGACGTGATTCGGTTCAGAGTTGGCAGCGGCAGCGTCAACCCGGACAGCATGTTTATGAACAACTGGTCTTTGGGGATGCCCGGTTTCGGACCGTTCTTTCCGCACATGACGAATTGAAGCCGATCAGTCGCAAACCGTCTCAACCTCGCGTGACTGAGATCGCGTGTGATAAGGCCACTCGCGTCGATGTCAACCCATGCGGGCGTGTTCCCGCGCTGAAATAGCTTAGGCGGGCTATCAACGCGCTGTAAATATGCCCAAACTGTAGCCGTATCATCGCTCAGATCACCATTCAGCGTGACCGTGGGGCGCAAGTCGATCCGTCCTTTAGGCACTCTGCAAAACGCCCCATCTGGGTACAGCAGACCCCTGTTCTGAAGTAGAAGTTGAGTGCGGCCTGTCTCCCAATGCGGATCCGACAACTGTCGTCGAAGCGGCCCGTTGAGGTCCGTGCATATCCGCTAGGCACACTATCCCGAATGCATGGATGGGAGCGGCGCATGCAGGCGTTTCGACCTGCTTCTCAAACGCCTCAGGGACGTGTAGCTCACTGTCCACAGCTACGTGCTCAAAGCGCGGATTCTTTTTCATGTTGAAACTTCGGTGTTTCCGATAGTTCCTCTGGTCGAAGGCTCTCTTCTTTGCGGATATGGCAAATCCGCCCAGCCTCGAATCTGAGGGTCAAAGAACCCCAGAACTGGGCTGCGACCAACTCATCCAACCACCTCAGTGCGCGGTCGTTGCACGCTGGTTGCTGGCCGCCGTTATTCGAGTGTGGCCGCATGTAGATTCGCCGTAAATTCAACGACCGTCCTGCCGCTGTTGGGTCTGTATCCAATCTTCGAGAGCACGGGCCGGAACACGGACGGCACGTCCAATCCGAACGGTTGGCAATATGCCGGCAGCCATCATTTCGTATGCTGTTGCCCTTCCAATAGAGAGGCGATCCGCGACCTCTGCCGCTTTGAGCAACAGTTTTTTGTCCGCCATGTTGTCTCTTGCTAGAAGCATGAATCCACTGTATTCTAGCTTCAGCAGGAATACAACATGGACAAGTCCTCTAGCAACAAGGCGCGAAGTCGCACTCTAGCACCGGGACGCCTTGACACGTTCTTGCTCAACTTTGCGAACGCCGTCGATTTCAACGGACTTGAAAGGCATTTCGCTGATTTGCTGCCTCCGGCTCTCGATTCGCCCACGATGTGGAGCGCAATTTTGAAGCCCACTCCTGAGCAAGCTCGTGTCTGGGCGCTTGAGGCCTATCGTCGCTTGATACAGGCAGTATGGGAAGCCGAGGAGGAGGAACGCCCTCGCGCCCTGCACGAATTGCAGACGCTCTTGTACGACGCGCTTGAACGCGAGGGTCGAGAAAAAATCCCGAAGACGATCAGGAAGACCGCGTCAGGTCAGTATGAGCGCGTGCAGCCTTGGGACCCCTCATATGGCAGCGTCACGCGGAGGGTGCGTCCCACCGCCTTCCAGCATGCGATTAACAGGCTGACCGCATTAGGGCAAAGGACAAAGCTATGTGCAAATCCCGAGTGCCCGGAAAGGTTCTACATCGCCCAACGCCAGAGCCAGCGGTATTGCGGCGAGAAGTGCGCTGGTTTCTTCCAGCGTGAAGCGAAGCGTAATTGGTGGCAAGAGCACGGCAACGAATGGCGGGAAGCCCGTCGAGAAAAAACCAAAGGAGCGAAAACAGATGGCAAAACGAAGAGGTAACGGAGAAGGGTCGATTTACAAAGATTCTGATAATCGCTGGCGAGCACAAGTAGATTGTGGCTGTTCGAACGGCAAACGAAAGCGGAAGAAGTTTACTGGGCGCACTCGTGCGGAAGTGGCGGACAAGCTAAATAAGGCTCTGAATGATCAGAAGGAAGGGGTACCTTTGGGTGGCGAAAGGCAGACGCTTGCAAGCTACCTGGAGCATTTCTTGATGAAGAAGATCAAGCCTAAGAGGGCTTACAAGACTTTCGTTAGCTACTCCCAGCAGATCCGGGATCATATCGCGCCTACGCTTGGAAAGACGGCATTAATTAATTTATCCGCTACGCAGATTGACCTTTTCCTGACTGAACAACTGAGTGCTGGACTGTCGCCAAGAACCGTCCAATATCAACACGCAATTTTGCGGGCCGCCCTCAATGAAGCAGTGCGCAAGGAGATCGTAAAGCGAAACGTAGCCGCTCTGGTCCAGGGGCCTACTGTTCGACGTTTTCACCCAAGGCCATACAGCCGATCCGAAGCGCAAGCCTTCCTGAACGCATTTAGAGGAGAACGACTCGAAGCTGTCTACTCAGTTGCTGTTGCCTGTGGGCTTAGGCAAGGTGAGACCCTCGGTTTGTCTTGGAGCGATATAGACTTCGAGGGTGGAAAAATGCACATCAGGCAGCAACTGCAACGTGACGAGTTTAAGAAGCTAAGCCTGACAGATCTCAAGACTGAAGGAAGCGTTCGCGAAATCGAGCTTCCTCAAATCTGTATCTCCGCCTTGCGAATCCATCAGTCCAGACAGATCTCGGAACGACAGCTAGCAGGCAATCGCTGGGTCGAGACCGGTTTGGTCTTCACTACGACGGTGGGAACCGGAGTTGATCAGCGCAACCTGCTCAGGCGCTACTACGCCGTCGTCAAAGCTTCCGGCTTGAGGAGGATTCGCTTTCATGATCTTCGACATACGGCGGCTACGTTACTGCTCGCTATGGGTCTTTCAATGAATGCCGTCTCAAAAATACTTGGCCACAGCGATATCCGCACAACCATGAACATCTACGGTGGCGTTCTAAGTGAAGAGAAGAGGAACGCGGCCAACCTTATGGACGGCCTTTTCTTGCCAGTGGCTCCCGAAGCGGCTCCCGAAGTCGGCGCGAGCCCAGTTCAGTAAGCTCCACATCATTGATTCTATGGAGCCACCCGCCGGGATCGAACCGGCGACCTGCTGATTACGAATCAGCCGCTCTACCAGCTGAGCTAGGGTGGCCCGAATCTTTCTTGAGTGTAGCCCAACTGATCCGCTTTCCTTCCCCCCGCTATCCTTATAAAGGCCCGCCACTCGGGGGAACTAGAGACTCAGTGCCTGAACTTCCCGAAGTCGAAACCGTCGTCCGCTCTGTCGCCGATTACCTCATCGGTCAATCCATCCAAGCCGTGATTCTTTCTTCCCACCGCGTCACCCGAGGTGACCGCGACCACACCGTCCAGGGGCTCGTCGGCTCCACTATCTCCGCCGTTCGCCGCCACGGCAAACAGATTCTGATCGAACTGGATCGCGGCCTGCTTTACGTTCACCTCGGGATGACTGGAAATCTACTGTGGGACGCTACTCCCGGCAAATACTCGCGAGCGGTCTTCACTCTCAAAAACGGCCTTCTCGTGTACAACGACATCCGTCAGTTTGGGAGGGTAGAATTTTATCCCGAAATTCCTCCGCACTTGGCTCGGGTGGGACCCGACGCTTTGCAAATCGATTTCGGCGATTTCTTCGCGCGGCTCAAGAAACGTAAAGGTCCGATTAAGCCGCTGCTTCTCAATCAGTCTCTATTGAGCGGCGTTGGGAACATTTACGCGGACGAAGCTTTATTCGCCGCTCGCATTCATCCGCGGACCCGCGCCGGGCGCATCTCGCTCGAACGCGCTGGTGAGCTCTACCGTCAGCTGCAGGCTACTCTGGAGGCCGCGATTCAGCACCGCGGCTCCTCGATCTCGAACCATGTTGACGCCCGCGGGGACCCCGGAGAATTTCAGCATATGCACGCGGTCTACGGAAGAGCAGGGAAACCGTGCCTTGTTTGTGGATCACCTATCAAGCGAATTGTGCTCGGCCAGCGCGGGACTCACTACTGCCCGCGGTGCCAGCGCGCCTGAACCGGCACCTGCTCCGCAGCCTCGCCTCCAGCCTGCCGGATCGCGTCGGCTACCTCCGCAACGTTCTTCATCGCTTGTACATCGTGAACGCGCACAATGTGAACCCCGTGCAAGATGCACGCCGCCACGGCCGCTGCGGTTGCAAACTCGGTCGCTCCCTGATCTTCTTTCTTCAGAAACGATTTACGCGATGGTCCCACCACAATCGGAAGATCGAAAAAGCTAAGCTCCTGCAATTTCGCAATGATCTCAGCATTCTGCTCCCGCCTCTTGCCAAATCCCAAACCAGGATCGATCATCATCTGGTGCGTTTGCACGCCCGTCTGCCGCGCCCTATGTACCGCCGCTTCCAGATCGATCGCGATTGATCTCATTAGATCCTTCAGCGGCGGAAGCTTCGTCCAGGTCTCAGGGCTTCCGCGCATGTGGTTGATGATCAGTCCCGCATCGTACTTGGTAACCACTCGTGGCAGCTGCATGTCGAGCATCAGCCCCGTCGGGTCGTTCACGATTTCCGCTCCGTGCTCTAATGCTTTCTCCGCCACTCCCGACTTATAGGTATCTACCGAGATGGGTACGGTCAGCTTGCCGCGAAGGCGCTTCAGAACCGGAACCAGCCGCCTGAGCTCTTCCGCCTCTGAGATGCGCTGCGATCCGGGGCGCGTCGATTCAGCTCCAATATCGATGATGTCTGCGCCTTGTTCTTCCAGTTCCACTGCACGTGCAAATGCGCGGTCAGGATCGTTGAACTGCCCGCCGTCCGAAAACGAGTCGGGTGTTAGGTTCAGTATTCCCATCAGCAGCGTTCGGTCACCCAATACGAGCTCCCGCTGCTTCAGTTTCAAACGAAAGCGCCTGTTCATCTTCTACCCAGAGTTTGGCAGAGAGGTTTGGTGCCCCGGCCGGCTGTGCGCATGAAAAACAATCGGAGTTTCCGCCTCCCTTCCGCCGGCCTTCAGTTCTGCTCTATCAGCACTCCCAAGTGCCGCAGGACCCGTCTCACCTTCTTTGGTGAAACGGCCAGCCGCTGTGCCACTCTCGACACCTTGCGTCCCTCATGCTCCCAAACCTTCCGTATCAGCAGCTCCTCGAACTCGCCTACCACTTGCTGCAGTGACTTGTCTCCCACTGAGCCTTGCGACCAGGCCCGCAGATTTGGGTCCTCCACGTAACCGTGCAGAATGCGTTCCCGCAAAATTTCGACTTCCTGCCAGAGCGCATCGTGACGGTCATGCCCAAGGTAGTTCTCGGCACGGCTGCAAGCGGCCCGGGCCGCCTCGGTCTCGCTGAAAAATCCGTTGACCAGCGTTAGACCGTAACATATATGCGCTTGGGCCAGCAATCTTCGGCTCTGCGTTCGGTCGCCCAGGTCAACCGCTTCCCTGGCGCAATCGTGCGCGAGTTGCGCAAAACGGCTCGGATCCTCTCCCTCGCCGATCTCGTCTTCGTATCTCGCATTTGCTACAAATGCCTGCACAATCCGCGCCCGGCACATCAGGAGAAAATCCGCTTTCGTAGCACCAAGGTCGAACGCCTCGTTAGCGCGCGCTTCCGCCTCCTCAAGATTGCCCAGATCGAGATAAATCTGGGCCAAATTCACGTCCGCGTTGCCGGCCCCATGGTGGTTTTGCGTCTCTTTATAGATACGATCGGCGTCCGCCAGATCCCGTTGTGCGCTGCCCAGCAGTTCGTACATGCGCTCCAGCTGCGCGGCCTTACCCTTTATTTCCCTACCGCCCCCTAACGCTCCGGACAGCTTTTGCTGCTCCCATCGAGCATCCATATTGCGGCGTAACTGCAACGCCAAAAAACGCTTCGCTTGAGCCATATTGGTCAGCGATCGCGCCAGATATCCCGCCAGCGAATCCCGCTTCTTAAAGCGGTCGATCGACGCTTCGAAGTACTTCATCGCGTGATCATAGCGGCCTTCTCGCAGCGCTATTCGCCCATAGGCCGACTGGATGTTTCCGAGCGTGATCCAGTCGTCTGTGTCCCTTAGCACCGCCTCTGCTTCCTGCAAAACGCGTACCGCTTCTTTCAGCTCACCGTTCTGAAAAAGCATCCAGCTCTCGAGCGTCTGCATCACTGCCTTGATCGGCCAGAGCCCCTGGGCGGCGGCCAGCCGCATGCCCTGCCGGGTGACTTCGAGCGCCTGTTCATACTCGCCTGCCTTCCGTAAACAGCGCGCTTTCCAAAGCAGCGCAATCAGGATCACCTTCTGATCGCCTGTTTCGTCCCCTAGCGCCAGCACTATTTCCAGATGCCGGAGAGCGGTCGTCAGTTCCTCTCCTCGCATCGCGGCCAGCGCTTCTGCCATTCGCAAATGCACATACTCGGCTAGCGGAAGACCCTGACGAGCACCTGTATCAAACCTTGTAAGGACCTTGGCAAGCGCCCCCGTACCCTGGAATCCCACGTCTAACCACTGCGCCAGGCATCCTGCTGCCAGCCCTGCGTTGCGCTGCCCGGGGCTAATCTGTTCCAACTGCTCACGCTCGCTTTCGAGCGCTGCAATCCCTTCCCCGATGCGCCGCTCCTGAATACATTCCCTTAGGTGCTGTAGTAACTCGAGAGAAATCATGCACTAATACATCGGTTCCGCTGCTCCGCAACGGGCTCTTCATTCTACTCAGCAGCGCTCGCCTTCACCTTACTTCTTCCCCCTTACCGGCTATTCAGAAAACTCCGGCACCAGAACTTTTTGGCGCATTTTCTAGTACGCGCCTCAAGATTGTAAGCCGGCATCCGATGAGTCATTTGAGCGAGGAAACTCACAGCCGGTCTCCGGAGCCAGAGTCAAACCCCTCAACCGAACTAGGAGTTCATGTGAAGAAATTGCTTTCAGCTTTCATCCTGGTGGCGTTCGCCTGCTCGGCAGCCCCGCCCAAACTTGCCAAGGAGCTCGCAAATTCCAATGGCAACAACATCGTGCCCGTGATCGTGCAGTGGAAGCACGCCCCGGACGCCCAACACGACAACAAAATAGCACTGCTCGGAGGAGTCACCAAGGTCCATCTCCACAGCGTCCAGGGAGGCCTCTATCAGGTTCCGGCGTCTGCGCTGAACTCTCTGGCCAATGATCCCGAAGTTGCCTACATCTCCCCAGACCGTCCGATCACCGTAAAGTTGGACAATACCGCTGCTGCCATCAACGCCAGCGCCGCCTGGAGCGCGGGCTTTACCGGTTCCGGTATCGCTGTTGCCGTTATAGATAGCGGCGTGAACACCGATTCAAATCTGGCCTCTGGACACGCGCCTCTCTACAGTTTCGACTTTACGCAACCTAGTGCCGCTCAAGCTGCTGCCGCAGTGTTGGCAAACATCTCCGGACCGCTCCCGGCCAATACGCCCTCTGTTCCCAGCATGCCTGCCCCGGATCAGTTCGGTCACGGCCATCACGTCGCCGGCATCATCGCGTCAAACGGCACTGCCTCGCTGTGCAACAACTGCAATCGTAAGTTCAAAGGCGTGGCATATGGCGCGAGTATTGTCGACCTAAAGGTTCTCGACGCCAATGGCCAGGGCTCGGATAGCAACGTCATTCTTGCGATCGATACTGCGATTGCGTTGAAGAACATTTACAATATCCGCGTCATCAACCTGTCGTTAGGTCGTCCTGTTTTCGAGAGCTACACGATAGACCCGCTCTGCCAAGCTGTCGAAGCCGCCTGGAAAGCCGGTATCGTGGTCGTGGCGGCGGCCGGCAACGATGGCCGCGACAACACCTTCGGCGAGCAAGGCTACGGAACGATCAACGCTCCCGGCAACGACCCCTACGTCATCACAGTTGGTGCAATGAAAACAGAGGGGACCTACACCCGCACAGATGACCTGATCGCCAGCTACAGTTCGAAAGGTCCAACCGCGGTCGATCACGTCGCGAAACCGGATCTTGTCGCTCCTGGCAACCTCGTCGTCTCTCTACTTGCCCAGAACAGCACTCTTGTGAACCAGAACCCCGGGAATGCTGTCGTTCAGTCCTATTACGAAACCATCACTCACGGCCCGGGCGCTAACCAGATTTCGAAGAACTATTTCATCCTGAGCGGTACCAGCATGGCGGCTCCGGTTGTCAGCGCTGCGGCGGCAGACCTTATCCAAGCTAATCCGAGTCTGACGCCCGACCAGATCAAAGCCATCCTGATGGAAACCGCCTACAAGACGTTCCCACAATCCAGTTCCGTTACGGATCCGGCTAGCGGGCAGACTCTCACCGACTACTACGATCTCTTCACAATCGGTGCCGGTTACCTGGATCTCGGAGCAGCTATGGCTATGGCTAACACGCTTCCTCCAGCCGGAAGCGCCATGTCTCCAGTCGCTCAATACGATCCAACCTCGGGGAACGTCTCGCTCGCTTTCGATGCCTCTTCCATCTGGAGCGATCGCACGATGTGGGGCGCCCGAACGATGTGGGGAGCGCAGTCTCTCTGGGGGGCAGCAGTTCTCAACACCAATCAAGTGATCTGGGATTCCCGCACGATGTGGGGCGCTGCAACGACCGCGGCCGCTCAGACCCTGTGGGACACCCGGACGATGTGGGGCGCCAGCGGTACGAGCTCGCAATCGACGTCCGGAAACAACGCGATGTCGAGTGCCAGCATCACAATCACCGGGGAGAACTAATCAGGCCTCACCGGCAGGATCGTCGCAGCAGCATAAAGCCCCGCAGCCATTGCGGGGCTTTTTGCCGTTTCAGCGCGAAGTAGCTTGCGGTTTGCGGACTTCCTTTCCTCCTCTTCCCGGACTATTTTCCCTGCGTCACGTCAGGTGGTGGCGGTTGGTTCCGGTGCTTAAGCCACTCAATGCTGATGTTCTTCGTTGCAGTGCCGTGGGGCAGCTGGCGTAAGTCTGGCATGAAAATCTGCAGACCCGCTTCCGGCGTCATCCGGGTATAACCGTTTACCAGTTGCGCCTGATAATTCGCCAGGTCAAGATCGAACCAGGGATCGCTAGAGATATCGATCATAATCAGATCCACGTGATGCATGGTCAGCTTGCCGAAATCGATGCTGCCATCCCGAAGGCGCAGGAAATTGCGCCATTGCTCCACCCTCGTCACATCGTTTTTCGCATTGCCATAGACCTCTTCGAGATCGGGATTCACAATGTGCACTGTCGTTAGATTGCCCCTGATGTGAGGAGGCGGCATGAGAGTCTGCGTGTCCAGCAGAATGTCGTTCCCCGAAATCTGAATGCCTGGGATGCCCTGCGGATGAAAGACATCTGCGACCCTGATATGAAAATCACCCAGCAGCCCTTTCACCGGTATCTTCAGAACATCGATCTTTGTGACGTGAATCTGAATCTTGTTGTCCGGCATCAGCCCGAAGGTGCCCGTCACCTCGATTGGCAGCGGAATGATTTTGTGCAGAGTCCCTCTCAGCTTGATCTGATTCCCATCGCCTGAGAGTGTGATGTTCTTCAGCGGGGAATTACGCGGCAGGCTCGCATTCAGGAAATTTCCGAGATCGCCGATATTCGCTCGCAGAACCCCGGTGTTGATGTCGATGAAAAAGGAATCGGGCTCATCGAAAGAGGGATTGATGTTGCGATGCGTTCGGGTGAGCCGCCCATGCAGCCAGCGCACGTAAACGCGAAAGTCTGGACCTTTTCGCAACAAGAGATTGTGCGCATAAACCTCCGTCGAGATGGCATCTGAAGAGGCGTTCGATTCCGCTCTCGGCTGCGCTACCGCTGCTGCACTCGTCGAAGAGCCCGAAGGCCTCTCAGCCGGTGCCGCCCGATTCCTCGAGCCGACATACCAGATCGCTGAAACCAGCAGCACAATCGCTATAAGAATGAGAACAGTAACCCGGCGGCGCATCAAAAACCATGTTACGAGGCATGCGTCGGATACCCTGCAAACAAGAGTCACCGTGAAAATCACAGAGATCGAGACCATTCGCCTGGCAGAGTTTCCGCAGCTCCTTTGGGTGGAGCTCGGCACAGATCAGGGCCTCCGCGGGCTCGGTGAGACGTTCTTCAATGCCGCTGCCGTGGAAACGTTCATCCACGACGATCTGGCGCACCAGTTACTTGGCCGGGACCCGCTTGCCATCGATGCCATCTCGCGCGATCTCGTCCAGTACGTTGGTTTCCGCTCCACTGGGGTTGAATCGCGAGCCGCGTCCGCGATAGATATTGCCCTCTGGGACTTATTCGGCAAAGCAGCCGGCATGCCGCTGGTACAAATGCTCGGGGGCTGGACACGAAGTCGCGTGCGTACCTACAATACCTGCGCCGGCGATCGCTACATGCGCAAAGCCGAAACGCAATCCTCGCGCAATTGGGGCATCTCGCAGCAGACGAGCCAAACCGCCGTGACCGGCTTCGACGATCTCAACGATTTCCTGATCCGGGCCGACGATCTCGCCGAATCACTCCTCGCTGAGGGCATAACCGCTATGAAGATCTGGCCCTTCGATTCCGCCGCCGAGAAAACGCGCGGCCAGTACATAGCGCCCGTGGATCTCAAAGCCGCGCTCGAACCCTTCGAAAAAATCAGAAAACGAGTGGGAAACAAAATCGACATCATGGTCGAGTTCCACTCTTTGTGGCAGTTACTGCCCGCGATCACCATCGCCAAAGCGCTCGCCCCGTTTCAGACGTTCTGGCACGAAGATCCTATCAAAATGGATAGCCTCGCCTCCCTTCAGCGCTATGCCGCGGCTTCACCCGCGCCCGTCTGCGCTTCTGAGACGCTCGCGAGCCGCTGGGCCTTCCGCGACCTGCTCGAGACTGGAGCGGCAGGAGTCGTCATGCTCGATGTCGGGTGGTGCGGCGGCGTTTCCGAGGCTCGGAAAATCGCCGCCATGGCCGAAGCCTGGCATCTCCCGGTTGCGCCCCACGATTGCACAGGCCCCGTGGTCTTTGCAGCCTCCACTCATCTTTCGCTCAACGCCCCTAACGCTCTACTGCAAGAATCGGTCAGGGCCTTCTATAGAGGTTGGTACCCGCAGGTGGTCTCCGGAGTACCGCCGGTCGAGAACGGTTTTGTGACGGTTACGGACAGGCCTGGGCACGGGTGCCAACTACTGGAAGACCTCGATGCCCGCTTTGCGGTGAAAAGACGCAGCGGCCCGGGCTAAGATTTAAAGAACTTGTTCTCAACCACAGCCGTTATTAGTAAAGGATGATGCTGCGCAAAGGAAGTGTGTTGCCGAGCGCCTCCTTCTGGGAGTCCGCCAGGATCGCCTTAGAATCCCTCAGCAAAAACAAGCTGCGCAGCTTTTTGACTCTGCTTGGCATCATTCTCGCGACCAGCACCTTGATCGCGGTGACTTCGTTCATCCATGGTATGAACGTGTACATCGCCACCAAGCTCTCAGATATGGGTTCCAGCGGCTTTCGCGTCATGCGCATTGTCTTCATCGGCAACTTCGATCCCAAGAAATATCTCGAAATGGAGCGCCGAAACCCGCAGATTAAGCCTGCCGAGTATGAATTTATTAAGGCCAACGCTCATCTGCTGAGTGATGTCGGGCTCCAGACTTTCAAGAACGTCACCATTGCGTATCAGGGTCAGACGATGCAATCCGTAACTCTCGAAGGCATCACGGCAGACATTCCCGCACTCAGCAACATCGATGTCGCCACAGGACGCGAGATCTCTGAATCGGAGATCCGCCGGCACGCGCCGGTGGCATATATTGGCAACGACGTTGCGAAGAAATTCTTCAGTGGAATGGACCCTATCGGCAAAACGATCAAGGCGGATGGCGTTCCCTACCAAGTTGTGGGCGTGGCCCAGGCGAAGGGCAGTGTCTTCGGTCAGTCCCAGGACAACTTCGTCATGATTCCGGTCTACTCATATTTCAAGACCTATGGGAACAACATCCATGACGATATCGCTATTTTCGCGAGATCTATCGATCCGAACGGCGTGAACCAGGCCGAGGACGAGGTCCGGATGCTGCTGCGCGCCTACCGGCATACTCGGCCCGGCGAAGACGACACCTTCAGCATTTTCGGATCTGATACCCTCTCCAACGCCTGGACTAATCTTACTGGCGCCATTGCAGGTATGGCCTTCGGCGTTGTTTCCGTCTTCCTGGTGGTCGGCGGAATTGTCATCATGAACATCATGCTGGCGGTGGTGACGGAGCGCACGCATGAGATCGGAATCAGGAAAGCGGTCGGGGCGCGCCGCCAGGACATCCTTAACCAGTTCTTGGTCGAATCCGCCGTGCTGGCTGCGATTGGCGGCTTGATTGGCGTCATCGCGGCTTATCTGCTGACCGTAATCGTGAGGAACGCCACCCCGCTGCCTATGGAAATGCCGCTCATCTCCGTTGTTGTCGGGGTAGGGTTATCCGCTGCCGTCGGTCTGTTCTTCGGTATTTATCCCGCCCGACAAGCATCCCGGCTCGATCCGATCGTGGCTTTGCATCAGGAGTAACAATTGAAGCTCTTCAGCGCTTTTCGCAACAACACCATGCTCGCGCTCGATACAATTCGAGCTCACAAGCTGCGGAGCTTGTTGACCATGCTGGGGGTCATCATCGGCACGGGCACCATCATCGCGGTCGGTTCTATCCTCACCGGCTTTGACGGCGCTGTCACAAACGTCTTCAAGAGCTTCGGGCCGAATGCGATCATTGTTTCGCGCGAGCCCGCCTTTCGCACCACCGATCTCACACCGGAAGAGCGCGCGCGCAAACAGTTGACTTACGAAAACATCGAGGCCCTTCGCCAGGATTGCAGCGCTTGTGCGCGAGTTTCGGCGCTCGCATGGCCCAATCACAATCCCATTGTGACCAAGTACAAAGGAAACGCCAACTATCAGACCCGGTTGAATGGAGTCGAAGAGTCCTATGCCGAGACCGGTCAGATCGATATGGAGGAGGGCCGCTTTTTTACCGAATATGAGGCTCGGCATCACGCTCCGGTTGCCGTCATTGGAGCCGACATGAGGAAGAGCTTATTTGGTCAAGAGAACCCGATCGGAAAATCCATCAACGTCGATGGGCAGCAGTTCCGGGTAATTGGCACCATGTACCGCCCCAGCGCCAGTTTCTTCGACAGCTCGGATAATCGCGTGTTTCTGCCCTTTTTCTCCTTCAAGAAGATGTATCCGAACGCTCAGGACATCGCCGCAAGCATTACTGCAAATAACGGAATGCTGCCGGCAGCGCTCGATCAAATCCGTACCATCCTGCGCATCCAAAGACATGTTCGCCCGGATAAGCCCGATAACTTCTCGATGCAAACCGCCGAACAGATGGTCGAGCAATTCCGCCAGATCACTTCGATGACCTTCCTGGTGATGATCGTCTTGAGCTCTATCGGACTCCTGGTCGGCGGAATAGGGGTGATGAACATCATGCTGGTCTCAGTCACCGAGCGCACCCGCGAGATCGGTGTCCGCAAAGCGATCGGCGCCAGGCGTCAGGACATCACAGTTCAGTTTCTGCTCGAGGCTTCCGTCTTAACTGGACTGGGAGGCGTTGTCGGACTTGGGCTCGGCTGGTTGATCGCGGCCGCCAGCAAGCTCGTCTTTACTTCGTTGCCAATCGCCGTGCCAGCCTGGGCAGCTATCGCCGGAATCGTGGTTTCGGTAGGAGTTGGCCTCTTCTTTGGTATCTGGCCGGCCAATAAAGCGGCCAAGCTCGATCCCGTACAGGCCTTGCGCTACGAATAGCTTTGGCTTTCGACTAACCGGTCCTGGCAACCCTTGCGCCCCGGGCTCCGATTTTATTCCGAACGCCAGAGAAGCCAGAGATATAATTCCCCGCATGATCCGCGGCGCTCATTTCTTATTTGCCCTGCTCTTGCTAGGCCTCGGAATGCCAGCTAATGCGGCAATGCAAGCGCAACCCGGACCCAAGCCGAGCCCGCACGTTGTCACTGCAGATTCGCCCCAGACCACGCCGGCGGGTGCCACCTTCATCGTGCCCGCAGGCTGGTCAATCGCAAGCGACGCTGCATCCGCCACGCTGCAGCCGCCTGAGCCCGACACTCATATCGCCATCTTTGACGTTCATGCCCCAGATGCTGCGGGAGCCGTGGCCAGTGCCTGGACCACATATCGGCCCGATATGAAGCGGCCGCTAAAAGTCGCTGTTTCCGTCCCTGATCGCAATGGTTGGACCGGCGGTAAACAATTCGTCTACGAAACCTCTCCAAATGAGCGCGCCGTCGTTGTCGCGATCGCTCTCCATTCGGGTGACACCTGGACCGTAGTCCTCGCCGATGGTACGGAGCCTACATTTGAAAAGCGGGGTGCGCAGATCAATGTAGTCCTCCAGAGCTTGCGGCCGAAGGGTTACCAGAGGGAGTCGTTCGCAGGGCGCAAAGCGCTGCCGCTCACGCCGGAGCGCATCGAAATCCTCAAGAGCTTTGTCGAGACCTCCATGAAGAAGCTCGGCGTTCCTGGCGCTTCGCTCGCGCTCATCGATAACGGCAAAGTGGTTTACGAAGGAGGGCTTGGGGTGCGCGAACTGGGCAAGCCGGCCCCAGTCGATGCCAATACCTTGTTCATGGCGGCCTCCAATACCAAGGGCATGACCACGCTGCTGCTGGCCCGTCTGGTAGATGCGCGGAAGCTTCACTGGAATCAGCCCGTTATTCAGGTTTACCCAGAGTTTAAGCTCGGCGATAGTAACACGACCCGCCAAGTTGAAGTGAAGCACCTTGTCTGTGCCTGCACTGGCCTGCCCAGGCAAGATATGGAATGGCTTTTTCAGTTCAAAAGCTATACCCCGACCTCCACCTTCGCCCTGCTCAGCACCATGCAGCCGACCAGCCGCTTCGGCGAAGTTTTTCAGTACAGCAATTTGATGGCTTCCGCAGCGGGTTACATCGGCGCGCACCTGTTCCTGCCATCTGGTGAACTCGGTGCAGCTTACGATCAGGCCATGCAAACGCAAATTTTTGATCCTTTGGGCATGACAGAGTCAACGTTCGATATGGAAAAGGCGCAGCGCGGCAACTTCGCGAGCCCGCATGGCGACGATGTCGATGGGCATCCCGCGGTAGCCACCATGGACAACAACTACTCGATCGTCCCTTTCCGGCCCGCAGGCGGCGTTTGGACTTCGGCTCATGACATGACTCGTTACGTCCAGCTCGAGCTGTCGCGCGGCAAACTCCCCAATGGCGAGCAACTTGTGTCGGAAGAGAATCTGCTTATGCGCCGCAAGCCCCAAATCGCGACCGGTGAGGACGAGACCTACGGAATGGGCTTGGAGACGAACAGCAGGTGGGGCGTGCCGATTGTGCATCATGGTGGCAGTCTGTTCGGTTACAAGAGTGACTGGATGATCCTCCCGGATTCCGGCATTGGTGCGGTGATACTAACGAATGCCGATAGCGGTGGAATGCTATTGCATCCATTCATGCGCCGCCTCGTGGAAGTCGTGTTCGACGGCAAACCCGAAGCCGTCGGAGACGTGGACAGCGCGGCTGCGAACTACCACGCCTTTTTGGCTAAGGAGCGACAGCGCCTCACGGTTCCGGCCAGCAAGGATGAAGTCTCAAAGCTCGCGGATCACTACAGCAGCAGTGCACTGGGGGACCTCAAAGTCGAGCACCAGGGCGCCAACACTCTCTTTGATTTCAGCGGATGGAAGAGCACTGTTGCCACTCGTAAGAACGATGACGGGACCATTTCGTTCATCACGATTGATCCAACCCGCAGCGGGTTCGAGTTCGTCAAAGCCGAGCGCAACGGCAAGCGTGCGCTCATCATCCGCGATGGCCAACACGAATACGTTTTCAGTGAAGCAAGCTAGGGAACGTGGATTGCGCTACGAATAGCTTTGGCTTTCGACTAACCGGGCCATTTCCGGCGTCGAACAACCAAATTTCAGCCATCCTATTACGAGCGCCATTCTGAAAAACGTCCGCTGAGCGGATCAAGTTCGATTGTGTGCGCGTATTATGTCCGGGTGCGCGCTTTCGCGCTGGTGAACCGCGACATCGACACAGAGTACTGCGAATTTAGCCGAGCATGGAGATGTGTAGAATGTTGGGCTGTTGAAAGGTGTCGATCTGGCAGTAGATAGTACGCAAATCCGCGCCGACGCCAGTCCGGCTCGGACGATCACTCGCGAACAAATGCCGGAAGTCGCCAAAGTCAACGGTCGCGTGCGCTGTGCATAGGCGTTTTTCTTATCGGAGGCGCACTGGCCGGGATGCCGATAAGACCGGAAGAAATCGAAGAACACATGCGGAGTACGAGTAAGGCGAAGATAGTCCAGCTTCTCGAAAACGAACAAGCTTCTGGAGATCCTCAAGACAACGAAGGCGAAATCCCGTTGAGAGTTGCGCCAGAGCGATATCCGTATTGACGGCTGAGATCATTTATCCTACACTGTTAGCCATATATGGCACGCCTCGATTCTCTGGGCCAATTTGAACAATTGGTTCTTACAGCAATTTTGTCGCTTCACGACGACGCCTATGGCGTTACGATCCACGCGAAGGTGCAGGAACTGGGGCATCCGAAACCGGTCTCGCTTGGAGCCGTTTATGTAACTCTTGATCGGCTCGAGGACAAAGGTTTCGTCACTTCATGGCTCTCTGATCCAACGCCCGAGCGAGGCGGGCGCGCCAAGCGCTGTTATCGTCTGGAAGCCCTGGGCGAACGCGCGTTGCAGGAATCGGCTGTTACGGCCAAGCGAATCTGGGACGGCATAGCAGAGGTTTGGGGAAAGGAATGGGCCAAAGAGTGGGGCAAGCGATGGACGAAGGAGACGAACTGATGTGTTCTGCTCCTCCGAAGATCATCGCGAGGGCTTTGTCAGTTGTGATTCCACCCGCGTGCCGCGAGGAAGTTCTGGGCGATCTCTATGAAGGCTGCGGTTCCTCCGGGCAATACGTTCGCGAGGCGCTTCGGGTCGTGCCAATGGTCATTTTCAGCAGGATACGCCGCACAGCGGATTCACAAGTGCTGCTGATGCAGGCAACGGCTCTGTACTTGTCGTTTATGGGCGCTGCTTGGTACCAGGGGGAGGCGTTTCTCTTCCAAAATTCCGGCTTAACGAGGCTGGCCATTCCACCTGCGTGTGTGCTGTTTGGCCTGATATTCGATGATGTCTACGCCTGTCCTGGCAAACCATCTCTGTTTAAGCAAATGCGAGGCCCAGTGATTGGGTTCGGACTCGCCTATCTATCCCAGGTGGCTCTCTCGGCTGACAGTCGAGCATTGGCTTTGCCGCCGGAAGTCATGTACTTCGGGAGCGCAGCAGGCCTGCTCTTTTCGATTGGTTTGAGATATTTGTTTCCGCCTGTTGTCGATCGGCCCGCCGGCGCGGGTGGACCGGCGCTTTGGCTGAAGCACACAGCAGAGCCATTTCGAATTGCGCCGCAGATTGCGCTGATCGCCAGAACGCTTGCATTTGTTTTGCTCCTTGCGTTTGTTGCGGGACAAGTGGGCGGGCGGTTGTTGGCGGCGGCTCTCGTTTTGGTTTCGGTCTTCCTGCTCATCTTTCGTGAGTTGAGGAGGAAGTGATAACGATATCTCCTGGATCCAGTGTCGAATTCGAGGGCGTGACAAAACTCTTTGCATCTGTCACAGCCGTAGACGAGCTTTCGCTCTCGATTCCGGAAGGTTCAATCTACGGTTTCATCGGTCCTAACGGCTCCGGCAAAACCACGAGCATGCGTATGATCGCGGGCATTTTCTTTCCGGATCGCGGCAACATCTGTGTTCTTGGTGCCGAGTCTTCCGTGTCGCGGCTTGGCTTGATCGGCTATCTCCCGGAAGAGCGCGGAACCTACAAGAAGATGACCGTGCAGTCGCTTTTGCGCTTTCACGCCGACCTCCGCCGCGTACAGAACGCGGCCGTTCAGGTCGATACATCATTCCTAGAACTTCTCACCATCGCAGACTGCCGCTCCTTTTCTTTCGAATTTAGATGCTGCTCAACTTTCGCCTGGCTGCGTATCTCGCCCGGTTGCCGGTTTCGCATGCACAGCACATTTTCAAATCGAGTCGTGGCCCGCCTTTCGACGAGCAGGCGGACCATTGCAATCTATCCCTCGCCGCCAGCCTGGTGCAAGGGTGTCGAATGAGAATGCCCAGCGACGGGGTTGTAATGCTTGAGATCTTCGCCGATAAACCAGCAGCGCTCCGGCCATCTCGACGCGACCGAACCGTGAAGGCATGGCGGGCCGGGAGAACTGCGAGAGCTGCGGGACCGTACCATCACCGTACCGGAGCGGTTGGTTTTCAATTGCACTGGCTTGGGATCGAAGGCTCTTCCAGGACGAAGAGCTGACGTCCGTTCCGAGGGAAGCTCAGTTCCTTCTGCCTCGGCGGAACACACGAGAAAGGCGTCTGCTCCCCTGAGCCGAATCCAGAACAGGAGTCAGCCATTATTGCCCAGCACGCAGCCTTCTCCAACGCAATCCCCATAAGGCCCGCTGGTTCGTGAACCAAATCAAAAGAGAGGGAGGCGACAATCTTCGCTATCCCACGGGCCACTACACCAAACCTCAAAAATCGTTCGCTAAGCAATTCGGATCACTCCTGTGATGCCGTCAAAGCATGCTTGCGGAAAGGTATCGCCAATCACACGATTACTGCAATACCTTTTGCAGCTGGGCTTTGGCCCACTACGACCATCCTTGCGCAAACACTCGTTTGTGCAACTGCACTCTATGCGCCCCGGCACTCGTGCTATCACGCTCCGGTAATTCTGTTTGTGGGGCGCGAGCCCCAAATACGGTAATTACCGGTCGTCTAGAGCGAGTTGACGGAACCCGGCAAAAATCTCCTGTTGCTTTCCCACTGAGAGTGTGACATACTTTCTGTTGGCAACCCACAAGGCTACATGAAGCAGAAAACCGATGTTCCGCAAGGGACGCTGGCATTAATGGTCCTAAAGACTTTGGAGGTGCTTGGGCCGCTCCACGGCTATGGCATCGCCCGCCGTATCGAGCAGATCAGCGGCGATCTTATTACCGTTAACCAGGGGACGCTATATCCTGTTCTGCTGAAGCTCGAGCAGGAGGGTTCCATCACGTCTGAATGGGGCGCATCGGAGAACAATCGCAAGGCGCGGTTTTATAAGTTGACGCGGAGCGGGCGTAAACAATTGCAAGCCGAGACCGCAGGCTGGGAGCAGACCGCCGCCATTGTCGGGCGCTTCTTTGCTTTGAAAGCGGAGGATCTGGGATGAGACCCTTAAAGCGATTTTTTTCGCGCATGCGGAAACTTGCAATGGGCCGCCGGGGAGACAAGCGGCTCCTGGAGGAAATGGAAACGCATGTGGCCATGCAGACCGAGGAGAATATCCGGGCGGGGATGTCGCCTGCCGAAGCTCGCAGGCAAGCCCGAATCAAATTCGGGTCTACGGAAGCGCTCCGGGCAGAGTATCGCGAACAAGAGGGATTACCGCTTGTAGAGAATCTGCTGCACGACACTCGATACGCCTTGCGCCAGCTTCGGAAAGCCGCCGGTTTTACCTTGACGGCGGTGTTCACGCTGGCGCTGGGTATCGCTGCGCTCACCACGGTCGCGACGTGGACGAACGCGGTGCTGTTTGATCCGTGGCCTCAAGTGCGCGATGTGCGCTCCCTGCGATTCATCGATGCGACGGTACTGGGCGGTCAAGGCTGGTCGGTGCATTATGACCAGCTTCAATACGTACGGCAAAGCAGCCATTCTTTCAGCGATGCGGCGGCTTTCGCCAATACTCAACTGAACCTGACTTCCCCAAACGCGCAGCCCGAAGTGATCAGCGCGGGAATTGTGTCCTCGAACTACTTTCATCTTGTGGGCATAAAGCCAGAACTCGGACGGCTTTTCCCGCCCAATGCCGGTGATCGGGCTTACGGTGCCCACGACGAAGTTGTCCTTTCCGACGCGCTCTGGCGCGGCCGTTTCAATGCCGATCCTGGCCTGATAGGCCGTACGATCTACATCAACCAACATCTCTTTACGGTTATCGGCGTCGCGCCCAAGGGCTTCCTCGGAATTTTTGGTGGCATTGCCGAAGGCGCTTGGGTACCGCTTTCGAGCCTTCGCGATCTCTCTCCCGACGCGCCGCCGGACCCGGCGAATAATTACGGTCTCCAGGTTGTCGTCCGCCTTCATCCCGGTGTGCACGATACAACCGCCGCGGCCGAACTGCATACGCTCGCGCGCGTCTTCGCGGCGGAACACCACTACAACGGATGGGACCTGAACCTCCGCGACTGCTCGCATTTCGAGCGCGGCTTTTTTTATGGAATTACCGAGCAGTTGCCGATGGTGGCCGGCGCTTCGGTTCTGCTGATGGTGTTGGTCTGCATCAACATCGCATCTCTTCTGGGCCAGCATGCCGCGCGCAGAAGACGCGAAGTTGCCATCCGTACCGCACTCGGCGCGGCACCAGGCCGCATCGCTTCGCAGGTGCTTGTCGAAACCGGAATTTTGGCTGCGTCCGGAGCGGCGGCGGGCTGGGCAGCCAGCCTGGGGCTGTCGAAAGCACTCTATCTGATGTTGCCGAATTTCGGTTTTCCACTTGCGTTCAATCTGCAGAACGACTGGCGTACCGAAACGCTTGCTGCGGTGCTTGCCGTTCTGGTCACGCTGGTTTCTGGCTTGGCTCCACTCCGCCAATCCCTGCGCGTCTCCCAACGGGAGGCGCTGCACGAAGGCGGCGTGGCTGTGACCGGGCCTGCGCGCAAGCGCAGTGGCCAAAGGACTCTTCTCGGTTTTCAGCTCGGCATCTGCTTTATGGTGCTGGTCTGCTGTGGGCTTTTGACCCATACAGCGATGAATATTTTCCACCGCGACCCCGGATTCGACCCCCGCAATACGCTGACCGCGACTATTGATCTGTCCAGATCCGGGTACAGCGAGGAGCGTGCGCTGGTCTTCCTGACCGGGCTGCTGAATCGGCTCCGCAACGTACCCGGAGTTGTTTCGGCTACGCTGACCACGCATTTGCCAATGGGTGACAATGGCTCAAACAATACGCGCAATTTCGGCATTCCCGGCTATGTTCCGGCCAAAGGCGAAGAAATGGATGTGGTGACCGATTATGACGGGCCGGATTTCTTCCATACCCTGGGCGTCCGCCTTCTGAGAGGCCGGGATTTTACGCTCGCCGACACGGCCACGTCCCCTGAAGTGGCAGTGATCAACGAAGCTATGGCGCACCGGTATTGGCCAAAGGGCAGTGCTTTGGGAAGCCGCATCGTTGTGAACAAGATCGAGCGCCAAATCGTAGGCGTGGTTCCGAATTTCGCGTACCAACGGCCGAACGATCTCGATCCTAGCCCTGTTGTTTTTCTGCCGTATCTGCAAGGCCGTTCGGGTTATGGATACGCGATCGTGGCGATTCGGTCACGAACGATCGCGGCGGCTGTCGCTGGTCAATTGAGGCGCACAGTGGCAGCCCTCGACCGTGGACTACCGCTCGAACAGGTAAGAAGCCTGGAACAAGTTATCGATGAGCAGTACCAAAGCTCTCGCGTCCCCGCCGAGTTACTCGGCGTGTATGCGCTCGCCAGCTTGCTGGTTGCGATGATGGGACTCTACGCTGTGATGGCCTACTCGGTCATCGAGAGGCATCGCGAGTTCGCGCTTCGTATTGCACTTGGTTCGACGCGCGAACGTATCTTCCGGCTGGTACTGCGCGGAAGCACCGGCATCGCCATCGTGGGAATCATAATCGGCGGCATGGGTTCGGTAGCTGCGGTCCGTTTGTTGCGTTCGATGCTGTTTGGCGTGTCGCCTTTTGATCCGGTCAGTTACTGCGCGGCCGCCATCTTGCTGCTAGTTACTGTATTTGTTTCGGGCCTTGTGCCCGCCCGTCGTGCCGCTTCGGCTGATCCTATGCAATCGTTGCGCAGCGAATGATGGAGACGGGGCACACCTGATGGTCCGTTCGTTGGCACTTTGCGACGAACTGCGCTTCAGTTGTGAACGCCTCCAACATACCCGACTTCCGCAATGTCGACGTCCGGATCGTCAGTGCTTTTGAAGTGGGGATGTCGGACAAGTAAAGTTTCGCGCGGTTTGAGCCTTGCATAAACCTTGCTTTGGGCAGTCTTCCGCTGAAGCGCCGTGTTGTCCACTTCTTTGGGAACAATAGCACTATGGTTACCGATATCGGATACCATAGACCTATGAGTAGACCGACTGATTTGGTTCAGGGCACCCTCGATCTCCTGATTCTCAAAATTCTGGCTCTGCAGGCCCTGCATGGTTGGGCGATTGCGGAACGCCTAAGACAGATGTCGAGGGACGTATTACAGGTTGGGCCTGGTTCCCTATACCCGGCCCTGCACAAGCTTGAGCAGGAGGGCTGGGTAGAAGCCGAGTGGTCCGTCAATGAGGCCAAACGCCGAGTGAAGTTCTATTCGATTACCAGAGAGGGTAGGAAGCGACTCCAGCGGGAAGCGGCTGACTGGAGGCGACTGTCTGGCGCAATCTCCTCTGTTGTCTTCGAACACTGAAAAGGGTTTCGGTACATGCGATTTATACGAAAGTTACGATTGCAAGCCGGCTGGGTGCTGAGCCGTTCCAAAGCTGAGGCTGACTTGAGTGACGAGTTGCAGGACTACATCGAGCGCCAAACGGAACGGCACCTCGCCTATGGGCTCTCCCCCGAAGAAGCACGACTCGCGGCGCTGCGCGACGTAGGTGGCGTGGAGCAGTTAAAGGAAGAATGCCGGGATACGCGCTCTGTCAGGCTTTTTGAGACGTTTCTTCAGGACATGCATTATGGGCTTCGTCAGTTGCGAAAGAATCCCGCGTTCACAATAACGGCGCTGCTGACGTTGGCGCTTGGCATTGGGGTAAATACAACCATCTTCAGTGTGGTGAGTTCGATGCTCCTGCGCAAGCCGCCTCTTTACGACCCAGACCGGGTCGTCATGCTGCTCAGCCGGAATCCCCGCGCTGGCGGAGCGACGGATGAAGCGAACAGACTACCGGTTTCGGCTCCTGACTTCCTCGATTGGCGCACGCAGGCAGCTTCTTTTTCCGGAATTGCGGCCAGTTCTCTGCACGATTTCACGCTCATTGGAGGTACAGAGCCAGAGCGCGTTCCGGGAGCTCAAGTAACCGCCAACTACTTTCAGGTACTCGGCGTATCGCCGATATTGGGCCGCACTTTTCTTCCGAGTGAGGAGCAGGCCGGACACAATCACGTTGCGGTGCTCCGGGAAGATTTGTGGAAGGGCCGTTTCGGGGCCGATCCCCAGGTGATCGGCCACAGCGTAAAGGTCGATGGCGACACTTATACGGTGATTGGCATTATGCCGGCCAGCTTTCGAAGGATGTGGCTCTTCCCGGCCCAACTGTGGGTTCCGCTTACCTTCACCCCGGAGCAACTGGCGCCAGCGGCGAGGAAGTCAGAGTCCCTGCATGTCTTTGCCCGGCTGAAGCGTGGCGTCCCCGAAGGCGTGGCAAGCGCAGAGATCGTCACTATTGCCAAACGGGTCGCCGCCGCCCACCCCGAAACCGAAAAGGGGAGGAGCGCCAATCTCATGACGGTACAGAAGTACACAATCGCGGAGAGCAATTCCGAAACGGCGCTGCTGTTTCTACAAGCTGCGGTGGGATTGGTGCTGCTGATTGCCTGGGCCAATGTGATCAATCTCTTACTGGCACGAAACTCCGCCCGCCAGAGGGAATTTGCAATTCGTACCGCACTCGGGGCGGGCCGATTTCGTCTGGCGCGGCAGCTCTTTGCAGAATGCCTCATGCTCTCGCTTTTCGGTGGAGGATTGGGTTTGTTACTCGCCTTCGGAGGCCTACGGATACTGCGGGCCGGATTCAACTGGACCGAATATGCCGTCCGTATTGGCGAGCAATTGTCGATTGATGGCACGGTTCTGGTGTTCACTCTTGCGGTCTCCTTGGCAGCCGCACTTGTCCTTGGACTCGCGCCCGCGCTTCAGGTATCGCAGCGGCGCCCAAATGCCGGGCTTAAGGAAAGCTCGCGGACAACGACAGCCGGCCGCGAACGTCATCGCGTACAGAACCTGCTAGTGATTGCTGAGCTGGTGCTATCGGTCATCTTGTTGGCAGGCGCAGGTGTTTTTGCGGGATACTTCATCCAAGAAATGCGGGTGAACCCAGGTCTGAACCCGCGCAACGTCCTTACCGCATCCGTGCGGCTCACCGGTACCAGCTACAGGACGCCGGTGCAGCAGTTGGCTTTCTTTCAAAATTTGCTTCGGCGCATTGCCGCTTCCCCGCAGGTCATCTCGGCAGCGGTTACCAGCGATCTCCCGTTTACTTTTGCGAGTTCGGCGCGCGTGGTGATCGAAGGGCGACCAGTGCCCGATACGGAGAAGCAGGCCATGACTCGCTACTTTGCGGTAAGCCCCGGTTACTTCAGTGCGGCACAGATTCCGCTGCGTGAGGGGCGCGAATTTACGCCTTTCGATAGAGCCGGCTCGGCTCCGGTTGTGATCGTCAATCAAGCCTTCGCCCAAAAGTTCTTCCCGGACGAGAACCCGCTGGGTCGCCACATCCATCTGAGTCGCGAAAATTCACAAATGGCAGCAAGCGCTCCCAAATGGAGCGAGATTGTGGGTGTCGTGGGGAACGTCAACGAGTTCCTGGGACAGTTACACCCACGTCCTCAAACCTTCGAGCCTTATTTCCAACAGCCGCAAGATTCAATGAACCTGCTCATTCGCTTACGGACAGACCCCGGTGCATTTGCACCTACACTGCGGCAGGCTGTCTGGAGTGTAGACAAAAATCAGCCCGTGATGTCCCTCAGAACAATGAATCGCCTCATACAGGACGCCGGTCAGGGAGACGATCTCATGGCCGAGCTAATGGGAGCCTTTGCGGGCGTCGCGCTGTTGATGGCAGCCTTTGGCATTTATGGTTTAATTGCCTACCTAGTGGCTCGTCGGACGCAGGAGATTGGCGTTCGCATGGCCATTGGTGCTAGCCAGCGTGAAGTCATGATGCTGGTACTGCGGAATTCAATGTCGCTCGCTACGATCGGCGTTGCGGTTGGATTTGTCGTCTCGCTGGCTTTGCCGCCGCTAACCGCCGCCCTGTTCACAAATTTTCACGTTCACAGTGGATGGATTATCGGCGCCACTCCGCTCGCGGTGATCCTTGTTGCGCTTTCGGCGAGCTACTTTCCGGCGCGCAGGGCATCGAAGGTTGATCCGCTGGTCGCATTGCGCAATGAATGACCCACGCCGAATTGCACCTGCAAAGCAGCTTCGGCCAAGTCGCACGCTTGACAGAGGAGAAGACATGAGCGACCACTGCCACTATTTGCTGCAGAACTCTCGGAAATAGCCCTCGTGGCTTGCATAAACCTTCGTCTTCGCAACCGCTGAATCCCATACAAGGGCGGCGCTACTTCCGTTTAGCTCGCCATCGGTTCCTAGAACTTCTCACTATCTCAGACTGCCGCTCTTTTTCTTTCGAATTTAGATGCTGCTCAAGTTTCGCTCTGGCTGCGTATCTAGCCCAGTCGCCGCTTTCGCATGCGGGTTGGGCGAACTATGGAACAAAACGAATAAGAGATGTTTTAGGTGAGGGGCCATGGCCTTGTACTCTGTTGTTTCCACGCAAACAGAAAACAAGCACCAAGCCTCAGATGCAGAGTACTCCACGCGAACGGTTGCTGCACTTTTGACATGTTCTGCAAACGGTGATTCGTGGAGCGATTAGAGCAGGAACTAGGCCGCTGCCGCAGCGTCGGCGCGTTTCCCTGCTTGCTCCTTGCGCACCTGCTTTTACGCCACGCCAATCGCTCACGCTCACAACCCCCAACGGGGCTGCCTAGCTATTTTCGGCGCGTGTTGCAACTCCCAGTCACAAATCGCGCACAACGCAATCTCCCCTGCCCTCAGCCACTTACCGCCAGAAATTTTGTACATAGTTCGTTTTCGCCCGTCGCCGTGCTAGCTTTTCAAACGAATGAGCCCACGCTCCATCCGCCGCGCCGCCGAGCGCAAAACCCGCAAGCTCGCCCAGAAACGCTCTCTCCCCGCTCCACCGCAGACGGAAGATCAACCGCGTTCAGAGGATCGCCTCGACGTAACCAATGAACCGCGCGTGGAACAGCCGCCGCTCGCGCCTGCTTCCGCGTCCGTCGAACCCGCAGCTTCCGTTGCCGCCGCTAACACCATCTCACCCGCCCGCCTGGCCGCCAATCGCTCGAATGCCCAGCTCTCTAGCGGCCCCACGTCCGCCCCTGGCAAAGCCAAGAGCTCGCTCAATGCTCTGAAAACCGGCCTAACCGGCCGCACCATCCTTTTACCGTCCGATGACGTAGAAGCCTACCAGGCCCATCTCGCGCGGCTCGAAGCGCAATGGAATCCGGCTACCGAACCCGAGCGCGCGCTCGTTCAATCCATCGCCGATACCGAGTGGCGGCTGCTCCGCATCCCCTCTCTTGAATCCGGCATCTATGCGCTCGGCCGTCTCGAGTTCGCCGGCCTCTTCGAGGATCACCACGAATCCGCCCGCCCGGCTCTGATCGACGCCCAGATCTTACTCACCTATCAGCGTCAGCTCAACAATCTCGGCATCCAGGAGAACCGTCTGCGCCGTTATCTTGACAAAGATCTCGCGCTGCTCCAGCAAATGCAAAGTGAACGCGAGCAAACCAAACGCGATCTCGTCGAGCAGCGGGCGAAGGCGCTCAATCAGGCCGCTTTAGCCTTCGAAGCAGCCAAAAACGAAGGTGCCCCGTTCAATCCCGCTGCCTTTGGCTTCGAATTTTCAATCGAGGAACTAGACCAGCGGCTCTCTGTCATCCTTGACGCCCGCGAGCGCCGCCGCGAGCTGCACGAACTCGCCGACGCCCAGCACGCAGCCTTCCGCGCCGAGGCGATCGCCAAACTCCGCCGGCAATCCAAGGCCGCGTAATTTTGAAAGTGTTCACTTCGGATAGCCGTCCCGACAGCTTTCTTCTGATTAATCTTTTCCTTTTGTTCGCCTATACTGAAGCCATGGGCTCGTCCAAGTACGTTGAGCTGCATGCGCGCTCGGCATTTTCTTTTCTGGAAGGCGCATCGCTGCCGGAAGATCTGGCTTCCCGCTGTGCCGCTTTCGATCAGCAGGCTATGGCAATAACGGACGCGCACGGGATTTACGGGGCACCGCGGTTTCATCTCGCCGCGAAGAAGCTTGGCATTCGCGCTCTGATCGGGGCGGAGGTGAATTCAGCGGCAGGCTCCCGCTATACCTTGCTGGCCGAAAGCAGACAAGGATATCAAAACCTATGCCGCTTAATTACGCGAACGAAATTCCGTAGCGGGTTGCCTGGAAAAGCGGAGAATCCCTACGCGACAGATAACGACTTCGCGGAATATGCAAAGGGCTTGGTGTGTCTGACGGGAGGTGATGAAGGACCGCTGGCCCAGATCTATCGAGAACTCGAGGGACCGGCAGCCGAAATGGAAGCCCGCCAGCAGCTGACAAAACTCGTTCAACTCTTCGGAAGAAAAAACGTTTATGTGGAATTGCAGCGGCATTATCGCCGCGATCAGGAAGCGCGCAATCAAGCGCTGATAGAGTTGGCGCGCAGCATGGAGTTACCGCTACTGGCGGCTAACGGAGTGTCGCAGGAAACTCCGGAGCGGCGCGACTTGCAGGACGTTCTCACCACGATTCATCACAAAACAACGTTGGCGAAAGCGGGAAAGCTGCTCTCTTTCAATGCGGAACGGCACATGAAGAGCTCCGGTGAAATGGCGCGTCTCTTTCAAGACTTGCCGGACGCAATTGCGCATACCAGCGAGTTAGCCGACCGGCTCCAATTCACATTGAAAGATCTGGGATATCAATTTCCTAGTTATCCGGTTCCGCCGGGAGAAACAGAAATTTCTTATTTGCGGCAACTCACCGATACGGGAGCGCGCCGGCGTTACCAGCCCTATTACGAAAAAGCGCGCGCGCAGGTGGAACGGGAGCTTGCCTTAATCGAGAAGTTGAAATTAGCAGGCTACTTTCTGATCGTTTGGGATATTGTCGATTTCTGCCGCCGCGAAAACATCCTGGTGCAGGGCCGCGGTTCGGCCGCCAATAGCGCGGTCTGCTATTCGCTCGGGATTACGGCTGTCGATCCCGTTGGCATGGAACTTTTGTTCGAGAGATTTCTTTCCGAACAGCGTGGAGAAATGCCGGACATTGATCTCGACTTGCCAAGCGGAGATCAGCGCGAGCGCGCTATTCAATATCTCTATCGGCAATACGGCCGTTTAGGAGCGGCGATGACCGCGAATGTCATCACTTACCGTGGGCGCTCCGCGGTACGGGATATAGGCAAGGCATTGAGCTTCGATGAAGAGGAGATTGGAAAGCTTGCCAGTCAAATCAATACATTCGAATGGAGAGATCCGAAAGACACGCTGGAACGCCGCTTCCGCGAGCAAGGTTTTAATCTGGCGGACCCGCGCATACTGAAATTTTTTTCTCTTACGACGGAGATCCTGGATCTGCCGCGGCACATCGGGCAGCATTCAGGCGGCATGGTGATTTGTCAGGGACAGCTCGATCTAATTGTGCCGCTCGAACCGGCTTCCATGCCTGATCGTGTAGTAGTGCAGTGGGACAAAGATGACTGTGCGGACCTGGGCATTGTTAAAGTCGACCTGCTCGGGCTGGGCATGATGGCAGTGCTCGAGGACACCATTCAGATCATCACTGAGCAATATGGTGAAACAGTCGATCTGGCGCACTTGCCGCAAGACGACCCCGATGTCTATGCCTGTTTGCAGAAAGCAGATACAATCGGGCTTTTTCAGGTTGAAAGCCGCGCGCAAATGTCATGCCTGCCTCGTTTGAAACCGGCCTGCTTCTATGACATCGTCGTGCAGGTGGCGATTATCCGGCCCGGTCCGATCGTGGGTCAGATGCTGCATCCTTACCTGAAACGAAGACAAGGTCTGGAGGAGCCGGTTTGCCTTCATCCTTCGCTGGAACCGGTTCTCAAACGAACGCTAGGTGTTCCTTTATTTCAGGAGCAGCTCATAAAAATGGCCATGATCGTGGCGGGATTCAGCGGGGGTCAGGCGGAGGAACTACGCCGTGCATTCGGCTTCAAGCGGTCCGAGAAGCGGATGCGCGAAGTGGAAGTACAACTGCGGGAAGGAATGGAGCGCCACGATATAAAAGGCGAGATTCAGGACCGGATCATACAGGCGATTACGTCATTTGCGCTGTACGGGTTTCCGGAATCGCACGCCGCTAGCTTTGCCTTGATTGCTTATGCGAGCGCCTACTTGAAGTGCCGCTATCTCGCCGCGTTTACCGTGGCGATGCTCAATAACCAGCCCATGGGGTTTTATTCTCCCGCTACTTTGGTGAAAGATGCGCAGCGGCATGGGCAGCGCTTTCGTCCGGTGGATATCTTGCGGTCGGATTTTCGTTGTACGGTCGAGGTTGAGGGCCGGTCGAAATATGTGCGGCTCGGTCTGAATTACGTCCGCGGATTAAGCCAGTCGACTGCCCGCAAAATAGAGCAGCGAAGAAAAGAACGGCCTTTCACATCGTTACGCGATCTGGTGTGCCGCGTTCCAGAACTGCAGAAGGACGAGATCACGGCGCTCTCGGAACTGGGTGCATTAAACGCTTTGCCGAAGCAGAAAAACGACCGGCACCGCCGCGGCGCATTGTGGCAGGCGGAGCTCGCTTTGCAGCCCGTGGGTGATCTATTGGAACCGGCAGTGGATGAGAGCGCGGCAGCGCCGCTCGAAATGATGACACCGCCCCAGCGAACGTCTGCCGATTTCAGCAACAGCGGCCTGAGTATCGGAGTGCACCCTATGGCGCATTTCCGCAGCCGGGTGCGGGAAATGGGCGTACTGGATGCAGCTACTGCCAAAGCTCAGCGCGATGGAATGTTAGTACAGGTAGCCGGCTGCGTCATTACCCGGCAACGCCCGGGCACCGCAAAAGGATTCGTCTTCATGAGTCTGGAAGACGAAACGGGAATTGTGAATATCATCGTGCAGCCGGATCTGTTCGATCGCAAGCGGCTGGCTTGCACAACTGCGCCTTACGTCCTCGTAAAGGGAGTCTTGCAGAGTATCACGGGTGTGATCTCGGTAAAGGCGGGCGATATAGAGGAGCTAAGTTTTCGCGATGCAGCGGTCATGCAGTCGCATGATTTTCATTGAAGAAAAAGATCCCCGACTTTGACGCTCCGAATCCCCGGGCAACCGCGAGAACTCTTCAATGGTCACAGGCGGAGCCGCGCCCGTTGCCATCCAGTGTAAATTGAAACAGCTTATCCATGGACCGACGTAGATTTCTATCGAACGCCTTCGCCGCTGCCGCCGCAGGCCGCCTAAGCGAAGCTGCCTCGCCAGCTGAACAACAGAGAACAACCACTCCACTAAAACCTTTCCCGCTCGAAGAAGTCAGTGTTTCCGATTTGCAGGATCGCATGACCCGAGGCGAGTTGACAGCCGAAAAGATCGTGCAGCTTTATATCGAGCGCATCCACGAGCTTGACCGCAATGGCCCTGAGCTGCGCGCCGTAATCGAATTAAACCCGGATGCTTCCGCCATCGCGAGACGGCTCGATGAAGAGCGCAAAGCGCGCGGTGCTCGCGGACCGCTACATGGCATTCCGGTTCTCATCAAAGACAACATTGATACCGCCGATAAGATGCAAACTACCGCCGGCTCATTGGCCCTGGTTGGCAAACCCGCGCCGCGAGATTCCTTTGTAGCCGAGCGCCTCCGGGCAGCGGGTGCCGTGCTGCTTGGAAAAACTAATTTAAGCGAATGGGCGAATTTTCGCTCTACCCATTCAACTAGCGGCTGGAGCGGCCGCGGAGGCCAAACTAAAAATCCGTACGCTCTCGATCGAAATCCCTGCGGCTCGAGCTCAGGTTCGGGCGTAGCCGTTTCGGCGAATCTCTCGGCTGTTGCCATTGGAACCGAGACCGACGGCTCGGTTGTTTGCCCTTCTGCCATGTGCGGCATCGTCGGAATCAAGCCGACGCTCGGACTTGTCAGCCGGTCAGGTATCATTCCAATCGCGCATAGCCAGGATACAGCGGGTCCGATGGCACGCTCCGTGCGGGACGCAGCGATCTTGCTTGGCGCACTTACTGGCATCGATCCGCGCGACACGGCCACTGGTGCAAGCAGGGGTAACTTGCACCCCGACTACACACAATTTCTTGATCCGAACGGCTTGCGCGGGATGCGCATCGGTATAGCGCGCCAGTATTTTGATATCGGCCCGACCGTCACCGCTGTCATGAATAGCTCCATCGCACTAATTAAGCAGGGTGGCGCCGAAATCATCGACCCGGTTGAATTCAAGAAACTCGAGGCCTGGAGGGATACGGAAACGGAAGTTCTTCTTTATGAATTCAAGGCTGATCTGAACGCCTATCTCACAACCCGCGGAGCAGGCGTGAAATCGCTGCAAGATTGCATCGCCTTCAATCGCGCCCACGCACAGCGGGAAATGCCTTATTTCAGACAGGAGTTGATGGAGCAGGCACAGGACAAAGGTCCACTGACGGACAAGGATTACAGGAAGGCGCTTGAAAGAAATCACCGGTTGACCAGGAAGGATGGCATCGATGCTCTGATCCGAAAACATAAATTGGACGCGATTGCCGGGCCAACAGCTGGACCTGCCTGGACAACAGATTGGGTCAACGGAGATCGAGTGGATAGCGGCTGCGCTTCCCCGCCCGCCGTTGCCGGTTATCCGCACATCACTGTGCCTGCCGGGTTCAAATTTGGCTTACCGCTTGGAATTTCTTTCTTCGGTGAAGCGTGGAGCGAGCCCAAGCTGATCAAGATCGCTTACGCTTTCGAAAAGCTCAGCAGGGCTCGTTTGCAGCCGAAATTTATGCCAACGGTCGATTTCTCTGCCTAATCGGATCCTTGATCTGCATCCAAAAAAGGGTTGAGTGGCGTGCAAAATGTTAGAGAAACATCGCGTATTAATCGTGGGAGGAGGCTTTGGAGGCCTGTACGCCGCGCAGGCGCTGAAACGCGCGCCAGTGGAACTAACCCTGGTCGACAAGCGCAACTTTCATCTGTTTCAACCGCTCTTGTACCAGGTTGCAACTGGCTCGCTTTCACCCGGAGAGATCGCGGCCCCGCTTCGCTCGGTTCTCAGGAAGCAGAAGAACACACGTGTCCTTCTTGGTGAAGCTGTCGATATAGATCCGGCGGCGCGCGAAGTTATGCTGCGCGATGGCACTCGCCTCCCTTATGATTCGCTGATCGTGGCCAGCGGTTCGCAAAGCAGCTATTTCGGGCACGACGTCTGGAGACCTTGGGCGCCAGCTCTGAAAACCATTGAGGACGCGACCACCATCCGGCACAAAATTCTATTCGCATTTGAAGCTGCCGAGCGCGTATCGGATCCTGTTGAACGCCGCGCCTGGCTCACTTTCGTGATTGTCGGAGCGGGACCTACGGGTGTGGAACTCGCGGGCACGCTTGGCGAAATCGCGAATCACACACTCAAACATGACTTCCGTTCGATACGTCCGGAGGACGCCAGAATCATTGTGGTGGACAGCGGACCAAGGGTGCTTTCCACGTATCCGCCTGACTTGTCCGCCAAGGCTGAGAAACAACTGATCAAGTTGAACGCGCGGGTGCGCACGGGCCTGCTGGTTACCAAAGTAGATGAAGACGGTGTCACGGTGAAGAACAAATCCGGAACCGAAGAGCACATACCCAGCCACACTACAATTTGGGCAGCGGGCGTCGCGGTTTCCGATTTCGGCCGCCAGGTGGCGAAGCGCACCGGCGCCCAGACCGAGAAGTCCGGTCAGATACGAGTCGCCGGCGACCTTACGATTCCGGGCTATCCGGAAATCTACGTCTTGGGAGACCTAGCTTACGTCGTCAAGCCGGACGGCAAACCGCTCCCCGGAGTCGCCCAGGTCGCGATGCAGGGAGGCGCTTACGCAGCTAAAGCAATAATCAAACGGCTAAAAGGCGAGCCGGTTTCGAAGCCCTTCCGCTACTTCGATAAAGGCGATCTGGCCGTGATCGGACGTGCCGCGGCGGTAGCCAATGTCTTCGGAGTACACCTCTCGGGATTTCCGGCCTGGCTGGTCTGGTTATTCATCCACCTGATGTACATCGTGGAATTTCAGAGCCGGATTCTTGTATTTATCGAATGGGGATTTCTTTATTTGACGTTTAGTCGCGGAGCGCGTTTGATTACCGGGAGCGCCGCCCGGGACTCGGTGGCCACCACGCAATCGCAGCCCGGGTCCTAGCTACTAGTGTTAGGTTTAGAATTGCGCGATGGAGCTACTGATTTCCGGGCCGGAGGGCTCATCGACAAACATCGAATTACGCAAGCCGATCCTGTCTCTCGGGCGCTCCGCGGATAACGATCTGGCTTACCCCGAGGACCCGTGGCTCTCGCGCTATCACCTGACCTTTGAGAAGAGTGACCAGGGTTGGATTGTCAAAGACTGCGCTAGCCGAAACGGTACGGTCGTCAACGCTACCAGTCTGAAAGAGCCGCACAAGATGCGTTCCGGTGATCGGATTTACGCCGGACACCTGACCATCGAGGTTCGCGAAAGCTTGCCCGAAACTCCCAAGCCCGTGATCTCTTTCGTTCCACAGGAAGAAGAAAGAATTACGCGCGAAGCAACCATCGTCACCAGCTTGGACAAGTTGCTTGGTAAGAGTCCCGCCGCAGGCCCCCGAGCAGATCGCGACGCCGTGTTGAACACTACGCGTGTGGTCGGCGCTTTGATTCGGGCAGGCCAGGAACTCGCTGGTCATCGGCCGCTCGAGGAGTTATTTCAGGTCATTCTACAGCTCTCCCTATCGGCTATGGAAGCCAAGCGGGGCGTCATCATGACTCTCGAAGATGGCGAGCTTGTCGTGCGCGCAAGCGAGGGGGACGGCTTCTTTATCAGCACGGCCGTGCGCGATCGTATTCTTCGCCAGCGTTGCTCTCTGGTGATCAGCGATGCGCAGCTCGACGATGCCCTTCGTCAGCAGCGCAGCATCGTAATGCACCGGGTACGCAGCATGATGGGCGTCCCACTTCAAACGGGCGACCGCGTCATCGGATTGATCTACGTGGATAACGGGGCCATCTTTCGTCCGTTCTCGCAGGAAGACCTTGATCTGCTTACCGTAATGGCGAACGTTGCGGCCATTCGGATCGAGCACGCGCGATTGGTCGAGGTCGAGCAATCCGAGAAACTGATGGAGCTCGAACTCTCGCAAGCAAGCGAGATCCAAGCCATGCTGTTGCCGACCGAAGCGCCTGTGTATCCAGGTTATGACTTAGCCGGTCACAATCTTCCCTGCCAAACTGTAGGCGGCGATTATTACGACTTCGTTCCGTATGCTGACGGCAGATTAGCGCTCGTGGTCGGCGACGTCTCGGGCAAAGGATTACCTGCGGCGGTTCTTATGTTCAGTCTGCAGGCTCGTGTGCAGATGTTGCGTGAAACAAATCCGGAACCTGACTCGGCTGTCACTCTGCTGAACCGTAACTTCGCCGAAAGGTGCCCCGCCGGAAGATTCGTAACCTTTTTCTATGCCTTGCTTGATCCCAAAACAGGGGTGTTAAAGTACAGCAACGCCGGGCACAATTATCCTCTGGTGATTCGGGCCGATGGTTCGGTCGAGAAACTCGCGGGCGGCGGGATCGTTTTGGGACTCTTTCCTATGGCCCACTATGAGCTCCGCGAAACATGTCTCGAACCGGGGGATATGCTAGCGCTCTACAGCGATGGCGTAACGGAAGCTTGTAGCCCCTCTGGCGAAGAGTTCGGCGAAGATGGGCTCGCGCAATTCCTTTGGGAGCGCAAATCACAATCCTGCAGTGAGCTGGTTTCTGATCTCGTCGACTATTTGCGAAACTGGCACGGGAATAACAGCTTCACAGATGATTTCACTATTGTTTTGCTCAAGCACGCCTGAGCGGAATCGATTTTGCAGGTTCCGTAAGCGTTCGTTTCCGATCGCAGCGGCTCTCGTCCTCGCCCGGTTATGTTTTGCGCAGACTGGACAATCGCCCGATCAGGACCTGGACCGCATTGTCTCTTCAACCCGGCTTGCGTTTGGAGTTCCGAGCGTCTCGGTCGCCGTGGTTAAAGACGGCGCGACAATCTACGCGAAAGCCTTTGGCGATAGTGACCTGGCTAAACGGCAACCGGCCGGCATTGAAACCCGATATGCGGTCGGCTCAATCAGCAAGCAATTCACGGCTGCTGCGCTTGTTCTCGAACAGCAGAAGGAAAAGGTCTCGCTCGACGACAAGGTTTCAAAGTACTTTCCCGAGCTGACACGTGCGAGCGAGGTGACCGTCCGTGAGTTGCTTTCACACACGTCGGGTTACGAAGATTACGCGCCGCAGGACTACCTCATAACAAGCTGGACCCGGCCCACAACTCCCGACGCCATACTCGGCACGTGGGCGAAGAAGCCGCTAAACTTTAATCCCGGCACCGAATGGCAGTACAGCAACACGAACTACGTCCTCGCCGGCAAGATTCTGGAGAAGGTCTCGGGAGAGGAGTTGCTGCCTTATCTTCAGCAGCACTTTTTTCAGCTCGCTCGGGATGAGTTCGGCAGGCGATTGCGACGTGAAGAGCGCGCAGGATGCATCGGCGTACACGCGCTACGCCCTCGGTCCACCGAGACCGGTCGGGCGGGAAGGGCCGGGCTGGTACTTCGCTGCGGGTGAGCTTTGCATGACGCCTTCCGACTTGGCTAAGTGGGACCAGGCTTTTCTCGCAAAACGCATCCTTTCACCGGCCTCTTATGCAGAATTCACCCGCGAAGTGAAGCTGAAGAATGGCAAGGGCACCGGTTACGCGCTTGGGTTGCAAGTGGGCGAGTTCCATGGCACACCGAGGATTTCACATACCGGCGAAGTCTCTGGTTTCTTGGCTTCCAACAGCATCTTCCCGGAAAAGCATTTGGCGGCCGTGGTTCTAACAAATGAAGATGGTGTAAACCTGATCGGGCCTCTCATGCAGGAGATTGCAGCCCTGATGCTTGATCCGAACCACTCTAAAGCCGAGAAGCAGGACAGCGAAGTTCGCAGCATCCTGGAGGGATTACAACAAGGTCGGATCGATCGCTCCCTGTTGACGGACAACGCCAGCTCTTACTTCTCCGAAATTGCTCTCACCGATTACCGAAACTCTTTAGCGCCGCTTGGCAAGTTGGAAATTTTGAGCCGCCAATCGGATACTTTGCGCGGCGGCATGCGGCACCTCAGTTATCGCGCGCACTTTGAAAAGAACACCGTCGGTCTGAACATCTATGTCATGCCGGACGGAAAGTTCGAGCAGTTTATGGTGGAAGAACAATTTTAGAAGCTGTGGCCCGGGCCTGATCACCGGGCGAATGATAACCGTCCGCGCTTATTGCGGGGGCGGCTGCTGCGGCGCATTCGGAGCGCTCGGCGGATTCGGCGTGCCAGAAGAATTTGGAGCCGAGGGCCCGTTCGGCCCCGTCGGAGCGCTCGCAGGCTGCGCTTGGCTAGGCGGCACGCCAATCTTCACCCCGATCACCTCCCCCGAAACCACCAGTTCAACGCGCCGGTTCAGCTTCCGTCCGGCGGCCGTGTCGTTCGCCGCGACCGGGTAATTGGGCCCGTAGCCTACGGCCGTCATGTTATTCGTATTCACCCCTTGGTTCAAAAGAAAGTCGCGTACTGCATTCGCGCGCTGCTCAGAAAGTTTCTGATTCAGCTCCATAGTTCCGGTGCTGTCGGTATAACCTTCGATTTGCAGATTCAACCCGGGGTGGGAAACAACAATCCCCGCAATCCTCGCCAGTGCAAGCTGGGCGGGAACTTTCAGCGTGTATTTTCCGGTGTCGAACAAAACGTCCTGCAGATTCACCACGAGGCCCCGAGGCGTTTCGCGCGTCGGTAGCACCGCGTTGAACTGCTGCAAAAGTTGTTCGCGTAACTGATTCTTATCCGCTTCCGCCTGTTTGCGCAGACGATCGGCTTCTGCCGCAGCCTGTTGCGCCTTCTCGGCTTCTGCCGCAGACTGGGCCCTTGCGGCATCCGCTTCCTGCTGCGCCTTTTGCGCCTGAGCCCGCTGCTGTTCGGCTTGGGCCCGCTGCTGCGCCTCTAATTGAGCCTGCTGCTGCGCTTCCTGGGCGCGTGTTGCCTCCTCAGCGGCTCTCTGCTGAGCTGCAGCCTGGCGAGCAGCCGCCTCCTCGCGCTCATTCTGCAACGCCAACTGCTGCTGCTTCCGCAAAGAGACGGTGCGTGCATCTTCGGCCTTTTGCACGGCCTCGCGCGCCGTCATGATTGCGGGCTTCCACTGCTTGCGATCGCGATAATCCTGCGCTTGCTGCCACAAACTTTCTGCTTGCTGATACTGCTCGCTCGCATATTGATCGGCTTTGGCATACTTCGCAATCTGGACGGCGTTCTGCGCCTCATAAAGCTCAAGCGGACTCTTCTTGTTCGAGTTCAAATCGACCGGCTTCAGCTCTGACTCGGGAACATGGTACATATATTGCCCGCGTGGCAATAACTCGAACTTGGCGTCGATAGCCTGCACTTTGCCTAACGTGTCTTGTCGAATGATGTTCTCCATCACGACCACGTCGCTTGGCTGATGCACGTTGAAATATGGCTCCGCAGTGATAATCAGACCAAATGCCTGCAACTGCGTAGTCACCTGTCCACTGAAATTGCCATTGGAATCGACCAGCACCTCCCCCAGATTGTAGGGGCGGCCGTCAGGAGTAATCGCCCACAGCACGTAAGTCAGATAGAGCGGCCCAAAGTTCCGGGCAGTCGGGAGGTTCTTCACATCCACCTTCACCTGCATATAGCCGGTTTGGCTTCTGACCTGCGCGCTGCCTTTAGCCTGCGGCGCGAGCGAGGTGCCTTGAAAATCCACCTTGGTCCAGCCGCTGCGGTCGCGATATGTAACCGCGGCTATCGAGCGCGAAACGACCTGCACTCGGAAAATCGGGTTACTTTGATTCTGCTGAGCTGGTTGCTTGATGGATTGCATCGGGCTCGGCTCTTGCGCAAACAAGAATAGCGGTACCAGGCTTAGCAAAGCACACTTCTGCAAACTCATATCGTTATCCACCTTTGCACGCGACTGTCCACCCTTTAAGTCTCGCATTATCAGCCTCAAAAGACGCTAAAACAGGCGCTCGGCAGGTATTTTCTACAGACTGTATTTCGAAAGGAAAGGGGTAGCACAAAAGCTGCTGATCAGCCGCACACTAGCCGCCCCGCTAAGATCGAATTGTGAATTCCCGGCAGCTTGCGAAGACCTCTCGCGGAGGAGCCGTCGAGGCCTCTCCCGAAAGGCGGCTCGCATCGGCCCTGCTGCCGATATTCCTCATCGTGCTAGTCGACATTCTGGGCTTCACGATCATCCTGCCGCTGCTTCCGTTCTATTCCGAGCGTCTGGGCGCCTCGCCTACCGTAGTCGGCCTGATCGTCTCCATCTATGCAGCCTTTCAACTGCTCGCCGGACCAATCCTCGGCCAGTTATCCGATCGTATCGGCCGCCGCCCGGTCTTGTTAATCAGCCAGGCCGGCACGCTCGCCGGATTCTTGATTCTTGCTTTTTCGACCCAAATTTGGATGGTCTTTCTCTCTCGCGCGATCGACGGAGCCACAGCGGGCAATCTCAGCATCGCGCAAGCCTACATTAGCGACGTCACCAGACCCGAAGAACGCGCCAAATCGTTCGCCATTATCGGAGTCGCGTTCGGATTCGGTTTTCTCGTCGGACCTGCTATCTCTGGCTTCCTCGCGCATTACAGCTATAACGCTCCGATTTTCACCGCTTCGGCGCTCTCGTTTACCAGCATTCTTTGCACCTTCTTCCTGCTGCCCAGGCGCGAAAGCCACCACCTTCAGGACTACAGCGCCGCAGATCCGGGGCCCGCGGGCAAACGCCTGTCCCTGATCTCGTGGGGCGAGTACCGCAAGTATTTCCGGCATCCCGAACTCGCGCGCTTACTGGCCCAGTGGCTTCTCTTTTCGCTTTCTTTCTCCACATTCATTTCAGGTTTTGCTCTCTTCGCCGAGCGGCGCTACATCTGGGATGGACACCCTGTCGGCGTCCGGGAGGTCGGCTATATCTTCGCCTTCAACGGATTCATCGGCATCATCATGCAAGGCGGCGTTGTCGGTCGTCTCGTCAAAGCTCTCGGCGAAAAGCGTGTCGTGCAAGTCGGCTTTTTCACTTCGATGATCGGCTACGCGGCCATCGGATTTACTTACACCATCGGGCAACTGCTCTGGGTAACAGCTCTCTGCGGCATTGGAGCAGCCGGCCTTCGCCCGGCACTGACGAGTCTCGTTACGCAAAAAGCAGGTAAGCGCGAACAGGGTGTCATTCTGGGCTTAACTCAATCCTTGACTTCCGTCGCGCAAATCAGCGCTCCCGTTGTCGCGGGCATTCTCATCAATCATCATTTCTTGACTCAATGGGCCATCTGGGCAGGCTTGCTGGCCGGCCTCGCGTTACCGTTCCGATCCAATCTGAAACCTGCTAACCAAGCCCTAGCCTGAATCCTGGGAAATGACAGCCTTCAAACTGCGAAGATCCGAATGGATTCTACTTGCCTTTTTTGCCTACATCGCCGTTCTTGTCCCTTTCTTTCGTGAGCGGCCGCATTTAGGCCTGCAGCCATTCCTGATCCTGCCCGTGGTGGCTCTCATCCTTTGCTCGCTGGCGCTGGCTGAAGGGTCACGTTATGGGCTCGGTACCAGCATGATCCGCGACTGGATTCCAATGGCGCTTACTCTCGCCGCCTTCCGTGAAATGGATCTATTCGCGCCTTTGCGCTACGACGCCGGTTTCGAAAATGCCTGGATCAGGTTAGACGAGATCGTACTTCGCGATTGGGGACTGAAGCGCGCTGTCGAGAGCCTCGGTCCGTTGATTCCCGCGTATCTGGAACTCTGTTATTTGCTCGTCTACGCAGTTGGAAGTTTCTGCATCGTCATGCTCTGGGTGAAGTCGCGCCGCACGGCTGTCGACCGCTTTTACGTTGTGCTCTTAACCGGAACCCTCCTCGCCTATGCACTCTTTCCTTACTTCCCTACGCGGCCGCCCCGCCTGGCATTTCCAGAATCGGAGTTGCCCGCCACGCATGACGTCTTTCGCAGCCTGAATCTGTTTCTGCTCAACAAAGCCACCATTCATTCGGGCGTGTTTCCGAGCGCCCATGTTTCGTCCGCCTTTGCCGCTGCATGGGCCATGTTCCTGGTGCTGCCGCGAAACAAAGGCGTGGGTTGGGGTCTTCTGGTATTTGCGATCAGTGTTTCGGTCGCGACAGTGTACGGACGGTATCATTACGCAGCCGACGCTCTCGCTGGGTTCGGGATCAGCCTGGTCGCGGGTCTGGTGTGCCTCCGCCTACACCGGAGTTAACAGCCTCAGCGAGCCACGGTCATTCTGCCGGGCGCCGTCCTCACTTCCTCACCTGCGCCCGTAACTTTCCAATCCGAGTTGTTTGCCGATTCCTGCTGCTCGTATTGAATCCGGTCTTTGCCCGAGAACACGTTGGTGGTGCGGTAAAAAGTTGTCCTTCCGCCCTCGTTCCAATTGCTCGAGTATGTCCATTTATTGCCCTCGATGGTAAGGTTGCCGCGTCCTCCTGCGCGGCCGTCGGGCATGACGGATTGCGTGTAATACTGCCCTGCGGTTTTCGCCGGCAGAAAGATAAGCAGCTCGCTCGGCATTCCATTTACCGTCTGCTGGCAGGTGAAATACTTGCCCACCAGCGCGCACTGGTTCACCAGCTCATCCGGTTTGGAGCCCGCGCCAATCTTCTTTGAAACCTTCCAGCTACCGCTGTACAGCCACAAAGGCGCATATACTGCGTTCTGTGCCGCCGCAGTCTGAGCTGCGGGTGTGGAAAATGATAGAGCTAGCCAGAGGATCGAGAGCACGGTTTACCTCCGGCTACATGTTATCGTGCAGTTTAAGCCTAGGCGCTGCCTGCGCTCATGCCCACCTCGACCGAAATCGAATTCACAGTCGAAACACAAATCGCAAGCTTCCCTGCGCTCGCGCTGGATTGCGGTGTGACGCTCTTACATGTTGACGTCGCATACGAAACCTACGGCACTCTAAACGCAGACCGCTCGAACGCGATTCTGGTGCTTCATGCGTTCTCTGGCGATGCGCATGCCGCTGGCATCAGCAAAGATACCGGACAACCGGGCTGGTGGTCGCCGATGATCGGGCCGGGGCTCGCTTTCGATACCAATCGGTATTTCATCATTTCCTCCAACGTGCTTGGGGGATGCCGCGGCACCACCGGTCCAAGCTCGATAGATCCGGCAAGCGGCAAACCGTATGCGATGCGTTTTCCTGTCATCACGATCGGCGACATGGTCCGTCTTCAGAAGATGCTTGTCGATTATCTCGGCATCGAGTGCTTGCTTGCGGTTGCAGGCGGTTCGATGGGCGGCATGCAGGCGCTCGAATGGACAGTTGCTTTTCCCGAATCAGTCAGGGCCGCGATCCCGATCGCCGCCACTTCCCGGCACAGCGCGCAGCAAATTGCATTCAACGAAGTCGGACGCCAGGCCGTTATGTCCGATCCCGACTGGAATGAAGGCAACTACTACGACGGGGCGCCGCCTGCGCGCGGACTTTCCGTCGCTCGCATGGTGGGTCACATCACCTATATGAGCGATGCTTCTATGCGCCAGAAATTCGGAAGACGTCTGCGCGACAAAGATGTATTCGGCTTCGACTTTTCGGTCGATTTCGAGGTGGAAAGCTATCTGCGCTATCGCGGTAGCCAGTTTGTAACTCGCTTTGACGCAAACTCCTACTTGTACATCACAAAGGCGATGGATTACTTCGATCTGTCCGCCGGCCGTAATTCGCTCGCCAGCGCCTTCGATCACACGCGCTCTCGTTTTCTGGTACTCAGCTTCACTTCCGATTGGCTGTATCCCACGTATCAGTCACTCGAAACAGTCAGCGCCTTGCGCAGCCGCAATATCGATGTAGCTTTTTGCGAGTTGACTTCGAATTATGGCCACGACGCATTTCTGCTTGAGACAAAGGAGCAGAGCGAAATGCTGGCTGGTTTTCTGGCCAGCGTGAGCCGCGACTCTACGCCACCTCAAAGCCGGGCGTTCAAGCGCTCCGGCGACATCGCTGCAGCCGTGCTCCGAAAGGCAGACCTTGAAGAGGTCGAGGCGTCCATCAGCACGCGCCCCGACTACGCTATGATCGCTGCGCTCGTCGAGCCCGGTTCCCGCGTTCTCGATCTGGGTTGCGGCGAAGGCGAATTGCTCGCCTCTCTTCAGGCTCAGAAAGGCGTCAATGCGCGTGGCGTAGAGATCGATCCCAACAAAGTCCGCCGGGCGATCGCGCGCGGAGTTTCGGCTTATCAAAGCGATATCGATCACGGGTTGGCCGATTATCCCGATAAGACCTTCGACTTCGTGATTCTCAGCCAGACTCTGCAGGAAACTCGGTACCCTCTTTCGGTCCTGCAGGAAATGCTGCGGGTAGGAGAGCATGGCATCGTTGCTTTTCCGAATTTCGGCCATTGGACCACGCGCCTTGCGCATCTCACCAGCGGCCGCGCGCCCCGAACAAAACTCTTTCCGCACGAATGGCATGAATCGCCCAACCTTCACTTCCTGACGATTGACGATTTCATTCTGCTCTGCCGCGCACAAGACTGGATCATCGAACGGCAATTCTTTCTGAGCGAACACCGGCAGGTACGCCGTCTGCCAAACCTGCTGGCGACGGTAGCGGTTTTCTCTATTCGAGCCTCCTCGTAACCATCCGTATACTTGAAGCGAAGGATGCTTACCGTTGCCCTCGCTTGTCGATTCATTCGTCGCTGAACACCAGTCGGATTTACTTTCCGAACTGCTCGAACTACTGCGTATCCCGAGCGTCAGCACGTTACCGGAGCACCAGGCGGACGTCGCACGTGCCGCCCGGTTTGTCGCGGATGCGCTGAAACGCGCCGGCATGGAAAACGTTGAGATCATCCCAACAGGCAAGCATCCGCTCGTGTATGCAGATTGGCTGCACGCGCCTGGCAAGCCCACCGTGCTCTGCTACGGCCACTACGATGTCCAGCCGCCCGATCCAGTCGAACTCTGGGAAACCCCGCCGTTTGAGCCGAGCATTCGCAATGGCAACATCTATGCGCGTGGCGCTTGTGACGATAAAGGTCAGATGTACATGCACGTCAAGGCGGTCGAGGCCTTGCGTGCCGTCTCACATGGCAGTCTGCCGGTCAACATTAAATTTCTAATCGAGGGTGAAGAGGAGGTGGGGGGCGAATCCATCTCCAGATACGTCCCCGAGCACAGGGACAAACTAAAAGCAGACGTGGCGCTCGTCTCCGATACCGAGTTGTTCGCCGATGGCATACCAACTCTTTGCATCGGTCTCCGGGGCCTCATCTATCTCGAAATCGAAGCCCGCGGTGCGGCTCGCGACCTCCATTCGGGAATGTATGGCGGAGCCGCGCCGAACGCGGTCTATGGCCTGATCGAGCTGCTTGCCAAGGCAAAAGACGCGGACGGGCACATCCGAATCCCTGGAATCTATGACGACGTTGCGGAGCCGGCGAAAGAAGAAATCGAAAGCTGGCGAAAGCTCCCCTTCTCTGAAGAGGAGTTTCTGCAAGCGGAGGTCGGTTCGACTGCTCTCACCGGCGAGCCTGAACAGACTGTTCTCGCGCGTGTTTGGGCGCGGCCCACTTTTGAGGTGCACGGCATCGCGGGCGGCTTCACCGGCGCCGGCGCAAAAACAGTTATCCCGGCAAAAGCGGTTGCCAAGGTGAGTCTGCGGCTGGTTCCCAAGCAAAATCCGGAACACGTACTCGCCGCGGTAAAACACTGGATAAAAGACAACACTCCGGCAGGAATTACAACATCCGTGCGAGTTCTGAGTGCGGGTCCTGCCAACTCAGTTGACCCGGACCATCCTGCCATTCGCGTCGCGGCGCAGGCATTCGCTGAAATGTTGGGCAAGCCTACCGTGTTCATTCGCAGTGGAGGCTCTATACCGATCGTGGGCGAGTTCGCCGCCCACCTCGGGATTCCGACGGTGTTGATGGGGTTTGGCTTGCCCGATGACGGCCTTCATTCCCCGAACGAGAAATATCGCATCAGTAATTACTACGCCGGAATCAGAACCATCGCGCACTTTCTCAGTGAATACGGCAAAACGCATGCTAAAATTTGAGATTAATGCTGCAGGACCTCGCTCTCGCCCTGCGTCTTCAGGTGCTTGACCGCAAGATCGCGAGCCTCGAAAACGAGATTGCGACACTTCCCAAACACATCGCCGAGATTGAAAAAAAGCTGGAATCGCATACCCGACGCCTCGAAGCTGACCGCGCCGCGCTGAGCGCCAATCAGCGCGACCGTAAGAAGCTCGAAGGCGATATCCAGGCCCAAGAGGCGAAAATCTCTAAGCTCAAAGACCAGATGCTCGGAGCCAAAACTAACGAGCAATACAAAGCCTTCCAAAACGAAATCGCTTATGCCGAGGGCGAGATTCGAAAAGCGGAAGACAGAACTCTCGATTTAATGGAGCAATCCGAGCCGCTGGACAAAAACGTGAAAGCCGCAGAAGAGCAGCTTAAGCATGAGAAGCAACATGTCGACAGCGAGAAACTGCAGGCGCGCGACCGTACAGCCGCCAGTCAAAAGCAGCTGGCTACCGAACAGGCAGAGAGAAATATCGTGGCCGCGGAAATGAGCCCTGCGTTCTATAAAGAATACGAGCGCGTTCGCAAAAAGACACGGAATACGCCCATTGCGGATGCCACCGACGGCCGCTGTGGCGCGTGCCAGATATCGCTTCGACCGCAATTCTTTCAGGATTTGCGCCGTGGAGACAAAATCATGCAATGCGAAAGCTGCGGCCGCATTCTGACTTATAATCCCATCATCGATGTCGAAAGCGATGTGGCCGCCTCGCGTCAGACCGCCTGAACTTCGGCGCTAACTGAGGCTCTCAGCAGCCTAGCAGTTGTCACGAGTTCGGTTTGATATCCTCTCGGCTTCGGCCCCTTTCTGGCGGCAACTGCACCTGTTTTCGGGAGGATGATGGATGAAAGTGTTCGAGAGTTCCGATATTCGGAACGTAGCTCTGATTGGACACGGTCATTGCGGGAAGACATCGCTCGCTTCAGCCCTGCTTTTCACCGGCGGCGCGACTGAGCGTCTTCAAAAGCCGGACGATGGCAACGCCATCACCGATTTCGACGAAGAAGAGATCGCGAGAAAGCTCAGCATCACTTCCGCTCTAGCAGCACTCCCCTGGCAGAAATCTAAAGTCAATTTGATCGATACGCCGGGCTACAACATTTTCCTAAATGAGAGCCGGTCCGCCCTCATAGCTGCCGATGCTGCGCTTGTCGTTCTCGATGGGGTAGCCGGAATTGAGGTCTCGACAGAAAAAGTCTGGCTGTTTGCGCAGGATTTCAATCTCCCCGCTGCGTTGCTTGTCAACAAGCTCGATCGTGAGCGTTCATCGTTTGAGCGCACGGTAGACGGTATACATGAGCGATTCGGCAGGACGGCTGTTCCAATCCAGATGCCGCTCGGGTCTGAGAAGAACTTCACCGGCGTGATCGATCTCATCAGGATGCAGTGCTTTTCCTACAAACCTGGTGGGAACGGCCGCGGGGCGGAGGGTGAAATTCCCGATTCCATAAAGGCATCAGCTGCTGCGGCCCATGAGGCCCTGGTCGAGATGATCGCAGAAGGGAATGACGAGTTGATGGAAGAGTTCTTTGCAACCGGAACCCTGCCAGTCGAACATATCGTCAGCGGACTGCAGGAAGCGGTTCTCAGCCGGCGCATTTTCCCGATCCTTTGCGCATCATCCACTCAAAATATCGGAACCGATTTAGCACTGAATTTCATTGATGAGATATTTCCGTCACCATTGCGCTTAGCGGGACTTCCGGCCAGCCAAAACGGCACTGAAATCACAAAGTCAATTGCGCCTGATGAAGCTCCCTCGATTTTCGTTTTTAAGACCGCCGCTGATCCATTCGCCGGTCGATTGACTTACTTCAAAGTCATGTCAGGGGCGCTCAAGGATGACGCGCATCTCACCAATCAGAGATCGAATGCGAACGAGCGTCTGGCGCACATCGCCGTGCCGTTCGGCAAAAACATGCAGCCTGTCCCGGAACTGCGCGCCGGTGATATCGGCGTGGTCGCTAAGCTTAAAGACACTCTTACCGGCGACACGCTCTGCGAAAAAGCGAACTGCGTCGTCTTCCATGGCGTGAGTATCCCCGAGCCTTCTATCGCATACGCGATATTGGCAAAGACGCGCAATGATGAGGACCGGCTCAGCACTGCCTTGGCAAAGATCCTCGAGGAGGATCGCTCTTTGCGCTTCTATCGCGACACTCAGACTAAAGAGTTTCTGCTTGCCGGCAACGGGCAGCAGCATCTTGAGATTGTGGTCAGCCGCCTGAAGCGCCGCTACGGCGTGGAAGTCGAGTTGAAGTCGCCGAAAATTCCGTATCGCGAAACCGTTCGTGGCAGCGCCAGTGTGCAAGGCCGCCACAAGAAGCAGACCGGCGGTCATGGACAGTTCGGCGACTGCTGGATTAAAATCGAGCCTCTGGCTCGTGGCGAGAAGTTCCAGTTTGTCAACGACATCTTTGGCGGCGCCATTCCGAAACAGTTTGTGCCGGCGGTGGAAAAAGGCATTCTGGAAGCCGCCGAGCGCGGCTTTATCGCCGGTTTTCCGGTAACGGATTTTAGAGTCACTCTCTACGATGGCTCTTACCATGACGTGGATTCATCGGAAATGGCTTTCAAACTAGCCGGACGAAAGGCTTTTCGCGCCGCAATGCAGCAGGCCAAGCCCGCTCTCCTCGAACCGATCATGAAGGTCGAGGTGGAGACTCCCGGCGAATTCGCTGGCGATTTGATGAGCGACTTCAATGGCCGGCGTGGCCGGGTCTCAGGCATGGACCTCAACGGCAACGTGCAGACCATCCGTGCCCTGGTCCCGATGTCGGAAATGCTCAACTATCAAAACGACCTGATCTCGAAGACACAGGGACGTGCCTCTTTCCACATGGAGTTCGATCACTACGACTACGTGCCGGGTCCGCAAGCCGATAAAATCATCGCCGCTGCAAAAGCGTCTCTCGCCTTTGAAGATGAAGAGTAGAATCCTTCCTGCTTACTGCGCGAACACCATCTCGAATAGCCGGTGCATCTTCGTTTGCAGCGCAAGCAGGTCCGATTCCAAGCTTGCGGCAGTTGCGTTCTGCCTGGTCCACCGTGTCATCAGCTCAGCTATCATTTCGCGCTGGTCGCCCGATGCCGGCAGCTTGCCTTCTCTATGGCCGGTCACCAGCCTGAGCGCGTGATCGAGTGCGCGGAAGTGGGTTGTCGCTTCCAGCAGAAACTCGGCGTCGCCGCGCTCCAGGTGCCCCATCCTCTCGACGATCTCGATGCGCTCAGGCGTATTCAGGCTTTTAAAAAACATCCCGGCGCCCTTCAGTCGCAGATACATCAGGATGAAGTCTGCGTCGTAGTAGCCGCCTTGCTCGGCTTTTAGTGGCGCGTTCGCGCCTTGCTCACGCTGCAATCGCAGCCGCATCTGTCGCAGCTCGAGCTTCGAGCGGCCGCTCTGACCGTATCTCCGCCAGTCTACCTGCTGCAGCTCGGTCAGAAACTTAGTCGCGCGGTCCGTATCGCCGGCCACGCCGCGCGCTTTCATATAGGCGATCCCCTCCCAGGCCTCCGCCTTCTTTGAAAAATACTCGACGTACTTCGATTCGGTTTGCACCAGCATCCCTTCACGTCCGTTCGGTCGCAGGCGCGTGTCTATCGATAGCAGCGGACCGCCTTCTGTGTACGCCGAAAGTATTTCGAGTAGCCGCTCCACTACTCGCGTCCAGAAACGCTGTCTCGGAGCTTCGAGCTCGGGAATGATGAACAAGAGGTCCGCATCGGACCCGGCATCGAACTCCCGCATCCCCAGGCGCCCAAGAGCTACCACCATCATTTCTCCCTGCGGCTCTTCAAAGGGCTTTTCAGGGACGGCATGACTCCGGCCATGTTCCAGCGCCGTTTCGAGTGCGATGCGGTAAGCCCTCGCAATCACGAACTCCGCCAGCGCCGATGTCTGATCGAGGGTTTGGAAAACCGGCTCAGGCAAGCAGATGCTTCCAGCCTGAATGCGGAACATCTCGCGCCGAAAAAAGCGCCGCAGCCCGTCGAGGTCGTTCAGCGGCGCGGCCAATCCTTCGAATGCGTATCGCCTGCCCGGATGATCCGCAGATCTCCGCATCTCCTCCAACAGTTCCGGCGATCTTGTCAGTTGACCGGCAAGCACAGGACTTAGCCCAAAGATCTGCAACACCCAGGTGCTGAGCACCGGGTGTTCTGCCAGCAGACTCAGCTCCGCCGGGTGATTCAGCAGATCTTCCAGGAAATCTGGTAGTCCGTTGCCACGATTACGGCCGCTAGCCGAGCGGAATCGCTCCGCCAACCCCGGTGCAACTTCTCCGATCTTTCTCAGGACTTCCTCGCCCAACACTGTTTCCTGCATTTCGTCTCCCTTAGCCGACGGCTCCCACGGCGGACTTGACGATTGCAGAGAAACGTAATAAAGCGGCCGCTGCGCGTGGACAATTCGCTCGTAAATTGCTTGCACATTTTCCAGATGCTGATTGAGTTCACGCAAGAGGTGAATCGAAGCAGAAAAGTCGGGTTGAGGTTGCCAGGATTGGGATACCAGGCGCGCAATGCGCTGCAGCTCGGCACCGCCCGAAGGTAACGTATGAGTCTGCCGGTCATCCTCGAGCTGCAGAACGTGTTCCAGGTTGCGCAGAAATCGGTAGGCATGCGCCAGCCGCGAGAACTCCGTTGTCGAGAGCAAGTCGTTCTCATGCAGTCGCGAGAGTGCCGAAAGCGTTCCGCCATCTTTCAGAGAACTTTCGCGGCTCCCGTGCAGGCGCTGCAGGCACTGCACCAGGAACTCGATGTCCCGTATGCCGCCACGCGTCAGCTTCACATTGATTTCACTTCCGCGCTGGCTCTTGCGCGCGATCTTCTCACTGATCCGCTCTCGAGTCGTGGACATCGTTTCGATGGTTGAGAAATCGACCGTCGTGGAATATATAAACGGAGCAGCAGATTCGAGCAGAGTTTCGCCGGTTCGTTCGTCTCCCGCCGCCACTCGCGCCTTCAGCAGCATTTGCAGTTCCCAGTCGCGCGCCCGTCGCGTATAGTATTCCTTTGCCGCGGCTAACGGGATGCACACCTCGCCATGGCTTCCCTCCGGCCGCAGTCGTAGATCCACGCGATAGCACTGCCCCCCAGGAGTGTAAGTCGAAAGCAGATTCGTTAACTGGTTCGCGACTTTCTTAAAGAACTCCTTATTACTTATTCGCTGTGGACCCGCCGTCTCGCCATTCGCGCTGTAGAGAAACATAAGATCGATATCCGAGCTATAGTTCAACTCGCGCCCGCCTAGCTTACCCAGCGCCAGAATGCAGAAAACAGCCTGGGCGCCCGCCCCGCTATCGGTCTTTTCTTCGAAAGGCCTTCCAAACCTCGCCTCCAGCTCCGAGGTAACATCTTGCAGAGCGCGCGCCAGGATTTCGTCTGCCAGATTAGACAACTCTTCGGTAATCTCGGACAGAGTGCCGGTCTGCGTCTGATCGCGCACCACGATCCGCAACAACTCCTTGCGGCGGAATAGCGCAAGTTCTGTAGCGCTCGGCCTCATCACCCGTGCTTCTTCCAAAAAAAGAGAGAGGCGCTTCTGGTAATCGGCTCGCGTAAGCGACCGGGTAACTTCGCTGATCTCCAGCACCCATTCCGGATGCCTCAGCACTTCTTCTGAAAGAAATCGGCTCGAGGAAAAAACAAGCACCAACCAGCGCAAGCGCTCTGGGTCACAACTGATCCGCTTTAGCACATCGCCCTTGCGCTCTCGCAAATCGCCGAAGTACTTGCGAACACGTTCGGGATCGACGGAGCTTTGGGCGATCTCTTCTGTCAGATTCTGCAATTCCAGGTCTGAAACCAGCCCGGTATCGGAAGATAGCACGTCCGCAGAGAGGCCAGTGTGCGAGAGCGGCATGGTAGTACAAGCGAGCTTGAAAGCCGCCTAGGCGACGGGATCTAACGCCTCGATTATATCCTCGTGCGCGCTAGCCCCAGCCCACCTATCAGCTGAGCAGCCGTTATGAAAGGAACGTAACCGGCCGCTGCTCGCGGCAGGATTCATACACGCCCAGTACCACTTCCAGCGCCCGCAAACCTTGCTCGCCGTTCACGAGTGGCTCTCGTCCTGTCCTGATCGCGTTCGCAAAATCCAGAAACTGGCGCTCGAACGAGGTAACGGTGATCGCCATAGGATCCGACGATCCCGAGGATGGCGCATCTTCTCCCACCGGCGCCGGATCACTCAGGTTCGCCTCGTCATCCTGCTGAACATCCCAGCGGCTGAGGCGGTCTCCCGAGATCACGGCTGTTCCTCTGGTTCCATGCAGTTCGATGCGCTCCGTATAGCCGGGCCAAAAGGCTGTGGCCGCCTGGATCACGCCTGTCGCGCCACACCGGTAAGCGAGCAACGCATTCACTATGTCCTCAGACTCGATTCGGTGACTCGCTGCAATCTGCCACATCCCGAAGACACGGCTTATCGGGCCAGCCAAATACAGCAGTAGATCCACCTGATGGATCGCTTGGTTTATAAGTGCGCCGCCGCCTTCGGTCTGCCAGCTCCCCTTGATCGGCCGCGCATAGTAGGCATCGTCGCGGAACCATTTCACGTAAGCATCTGCTTCGAGTAGTTTGCCCAACCGGCCTGCTGCGAGCGCCCGTTTGAGAAAAATCGTGGCGTCATCGAAACGGTGCTGGCTCGCAACGCTAAACGGGATACCAGCCTTGCGCGCTGTTTCAATCATCTTCCGCGCTGTTGTTACATCCGTCGCGATCGGCTTCTGTACTTGAATCGGACGCCCGATCGCCGCGCACGCCTCAACCGGCTCCAGATGGAAATCCGGGAAAGTGCAGACATCAATAAAATCGAGCCCAGGAAGCTGGCACAGTTCGCGATAGTTTGGAACGAATTCCGCGCCCCACCGTCTCGCAAACTCGATCCCTCGCGCCGCTGTCTGATTTGAGCACGCCGCAAGTTCAAGCCCTATATTCCGGTAGGCCTGAGCGTGCTTGTTCGCAATCGCGCCCGTGCCGAGTAATCCCACTCTCATGTCTACACGCCCGTCTCCGAGCCGCAGATATTCACCCCGAGTCCCGCCTCATGGAAGAAGGCTGCCTTTGTAGCTAAAGCTCTGTTCGCGCTCTCTGCATCGGTGCCGTAGGCCACCTGTATGTGATTCGACTTGTGCTTCGCCATCATCTGATCCCGGGTCACTCCATATAAAACGGCGTGCATAATCGGCCATTGCGGCGTGGTAATGCGCCATCTCCGCTCGGTTTCCTGCTGAGGCAGCGAGACCACTTTTGCTCTTCCTAAGTCGGCCTTCAACCGGCTATCCTCGATGAATACGCGGCTCCAGACTATCTCGCCTGGCTTCGCAATGCCTTTCAGGGATCCGCCGCCCAGCCGGAAATACATCGGTGGCTGCCGTTCGCTTACCGAGCCCGCATAGCTGCCAATGTGATGGGCTGCCGGGGCTGCTCCCGATATCTCGAATACCCAGACGAACTCGCCGCCAAACTCTTCGCCGTAACGTAGATCATGCAGCGTGGTCTCAGGCGGTAATCCCAATGCCTTCCAGACCCGCTTCGTCACCAGTGCATCCAGCCCCGCGCACTCATCCACTTCATTGAAGTGGGGCAGCGGCTCTCCCGCATAAAGCTCGCGTCCATCTGCGGACCTCACAGGCGGCCGTTCCGAGTTGTTTAGCAGACCCTCCGCCAAATCAGAAGCGGGAGCCAGATCTTTCAATCCCTGTTGATATTGGATTCCAATCGCCTCGCATCCAAACTCATCCGCTATTCGTATAGCCGCAATGTACATCCGGCATTGGTCTAGAATCTGTGCATCCGTCAAATCTGTTTCGGCATCAGGCCCGGTCCTGAACTGCAGTCCCTTACCGTCCAGCCACCGGCGGACAGCTTCTGCTTCCTCATCTGGCACCTCGCGCATGGCTGCGTAGAGAGCAGATTGGCTAAGCCGTTCCTTGAAAACGCCGGTCTCATTCAAGAGATGATCAGGCACAATCGCATTGAACATGCCCATGCAGCCTTCATCGAAGATTCCCATGATAGACTTTTCTCGTTTTAACTGGCGAGCAAGCTCTGTGCCGAGCGCTCGCGCCTCGTCCGGCAAGTCCACGCGCTCGAATGTCCGCACGTGACTCGTATCATGCGCTACTTCTTCACCCTTGAGCCAGGCTTTCAATCGCAACAAGAAATATTCGTCCGAAAAATCTTTCGACCAGAGCGTGGAGTATTTCACCCCGGCTTTGGTTAATGAGCCGTTCAGGTTTAACATTCCGACCAGCCCCGGCCACTCGCCGCTCCAGTTCGCAATCGTAAGAATCGGGCCCTTGTGGGTCGTCAATCCAGGGAGCACGTGATGGCTATACTGCCACACGGCTTCTGCTACGAGCAGTGGAGCATCGGCCGGGATCGCGCGAAACACTTCCATGCCGCGCTTCTGCGAATCGATAAACCCGTGCTGCTTGAATTGGTCAAAGGCGTGTCCCCGTCTCGGCTCGAACCCGAAGCTTTGAATGGCTTTGAAAAGCTGTTCCTCAACGCGCTCCTGTGCTGGCCAGCAGACCCGATTCGCAGACAGGCGCAAATCCCCGCTCGCAACAACAACCACTTCTCTTGGCATCGCCTCATTCTTTCAAACGCGGCGAAGCACCTTCCAGCGGTTTATCCGCACCAGCTCTCACTGCTTACGTTTGGGCCGCCTTCTCGCAGATGCGAGCGCGATACGCATATAGCCGGGGCGATCAGCGGGCACTCTCGAGGATACGTAAGCTGGTTAGTAAACCCAGCCGAGCGTAACCGTGTAACTTCTAGGCGTCACCCAATGCGTTCCGCTGAAAGTAGATAAAAAGTTGTACAACGCCGCATTGTTCGTGATGTTGACAGCCGTAAGTTTCAATGTTGTCTTGATCTTCTCTTTGTGGAGAAGATTATCCGTGCCCACCCCCGCATCGAAAAGATTGCGGGCCGCTATGCGCGGTGGATTGTGATCCGGATTGTAGGTGCCCGCCGCCGGTATCACCAGTCTGGTCGCGCCGTAAACGCTCGAGCACGATGTGATCGGTTGTGCTAGCGTTGCCCTCTGGCTTCCGCAGAAGAACCCGATCGCGGCTTGTTCATCGCCCGTCAATGCTAGAGCATCGTTGAGATCGGTGACCGATCCTGCCACCTCGCCGCTGTCAAATCGCCAGGTAAACATCGCCCACAAGCCATCTTTCCCGTGTTGATACCGCATATAGCTTGTCTGTTGAAACGCTTGATCGTGGTCGATACGAAACGCGCCCGTACTGAGGGGCGAGTTGAAAATCAATCCGCCTATCTCAGGGCCAAAGAAGCGCGCTCGCGTATGCCCGAATGTTGTGTACGCTTGAAACCCGTGCAGATTTGTGGTCGCCACGCGCATTGACAATCCATCAATCTTCGATTGCCGCCACTCGATCGGAAACGCAATCGGCGTATTGAACAGCGTGTCGAAATCAAACGCGTTTTTCGTGAACTTCCAGAAATAGCTCGCGTTGATCTGAAGGTATTTCTTCACGGCTTGTTCAAATCCAAGGTTGTACTGGTTGCGGTGCCCGGGCCGCAGCGCCTGGTTTCCGTATGGCCCGAATACAGCTGACCCCAGTCCGCCGGCCCCGGTACTACTCGAGAACAGAAGATTTTCGTTGTAAGGCGTCTCAAGCGAGCGGGTGAACGAAGCCCGGAGTACCGTGCCTGTCGCTTTGATCTGGTAGGAAGCCCCTAAGCGCGGCTGCACGAGCTTGTCCGACGAAAGTCCGTCATAGTTGTCAAATCGAACCCCGATCTGAAGAGATAGGTTCTTCAGCGTGATCGAGTCCTGCGCGAAAACCGCCTGCTCGTTTATGTTTCCCGTCGCATGGAAACGTAGCAGAGCGCCGTTGCGTGTCAGATCGAAGGGAACGAGCCCGGGCAGAAGGTTCGGATTTGGAAGGAAACCAGCCGGCGCGCACATATTCGGGCTAACCAGAGTCGGAATTGTGACGGGTGCTCCCGAGTTGGTCAGGCAAACCGGATTGAACGCCGGGTCCGTCAAACCCAGTCCGAAATTCTCAATCAGGCGGGTCTGCTGTATATCCGTTCCGATTTTGACGTCATTAAACTGATTTGCGTACGCAAGGTTCACCCGCCCGCCCCAATTGGTCAAGTGCCGGTCCTGATTAACGGTAGCGGGCTGATCATCAAACGGGTCCGCGCTCGGGTAATAGTTGACACGATCCTGTCTAACCCACGGATCAATCGTAAACAGCGTCTGAGGGTTGAAAGTATGCTGATATCCAAGCGAAAAGCTGAGCGTTTTCGCTTGCTGCCGTTGGTCCTGCGCGAGTTGGTCGTACGTGACGGGTATCTGGAACCAGTTGCGGGCCGCGAACATATCAAGGTGCAGCGAGTCACGGCCTGTCGGTTGATAGTCCACCCGGTCGAAGATCGTTTCCGTGTTGCCCTTGTCATGAAACGGAGTGAACTCCGGGCTGTCTAAAAAGCGTCCGCTTCGGCTCGAGTCCAATACCAGGAAGTTTCCCCACTTCGCGCCCCCGAGCCCGAAAGTTGCGTCTTCGCCGAAAGTTCCGAACGACCCGTAGTAGGTGTCAAAACTCGCTGTTGGCTTCTGCCCCAGCCCAGAGCGCGTGACCGTGTTCACAACCAGGCCTACCTTGTCGCCGTACTCAGCATTAGGCGCGCTCGTCACCAGCTCCAGCGATTGGAAGGCATTCGACGGCATCTGCGTCGAGAAAGTCTTATTCTGCTGGTCGCTGATCTGCTGGCCGTCGATCACGTAAGTAGTTTCTCCATGGTCTCCCTGAGGGTGAAAGAAGCCGTTTGAGTCAGCGACCACGCTCCCGGACGTCATGGTGATGGCATCACTCAGCCCCTGACCGGTCGAAGCGACGGGCAGATTCTGCAGCAGGTTCTGGCTGACGTCCGTGTGCGCCGCCGGCACATTCTCAATCACATCTGCCGTGGCATGCACATCCACCGTCTCGGTAGAACCGGCGAGCGCTAGCACCGCCTTCACCTCTACCGGCACTTGCGAGTGAATCGGAATGTCTTGCGTGTAGCGTTGGAATCCCGCCGAAGTGACCTCCAGATGGTACTGATTCGGAGGTATATTGGCCAACCTGAAAGAGCCGTCCGTTCCTGTGCTAGCTGACTGTTCGTATTGCGTAACAGAGTTAGTAAGTAAGATCTTAGCCCCGGCTATCACGGCGCCGCTCGGATCCGTTACCACTCCCTCCACCGTTCCCCCATTTCCGGTCGCTTGCGATCCAAACGCGCACATGTTAGCCGCCGCACAGCAGATAAGTAGCAGCGCACCCGATCTTACAAAAGTTGCTAATGCATTCATCCTACGAATTCCTACTTGAAGATATGAAGGCAGCACCAAACGCAAAACAGAAAGCGATGAGGCGCCCGCCGCGGAATCAGACTTACAGGAGAAGCGAGGGCGGAGCGCGCGGGGTCCGCACGAAATCAGCCGTTGATTCAGAATACATGGCCGGAAGCGCGGGCGGAATGTGCTCCGACGAGGTACAAACCGGTTTAGTAAAGTTACTCAGCACGACGATTTTGGCCGGGTTCTTCGTCACGCTGCAAATCAGGCATGTGGAATCCTGGCCCGTAGTATGTTTATGTACCGGAGCCAGAAACGTGACTACGCAGACTACGCACACGCAGAGGAGCGCAAAGAACCACTTACTTCGGAGCGTATCGCGGGAACTCTGCTGCACTTTCTCGAATTATACCGAGCATCTCCAGATATCAGTTGCGAGCTGCAACACATGTCTCCAACCCGCGCGGGCGGGAACATACGCGCTTGACTCCTGAATCAGCTCTAGTACAATCTTGGGAGCCCTCATTACTCCAAACGCAAACCGGGTGTCATGTTCAAAACGCGAAAAGTTCGTCCTGATTTGATCCCATCCGGGCGCACATATACCAGTACGGACGTAGCGCGGATCGCCCAGGTGAGCCTGAGGCAACTGCAATGGTGGGACGAGAGAAAGGTGGTCTCACCGCGTCATGAAGGGCATAAGCGCATCTATTTGCCCGAAGAAGTGATCGAGATCGCAGTCATTGCCGAGCTGAGGCGCAAAGGTTTCTCCCTGCAGAAAATTCGCCGCGTTCTGCGTTTCCTTCAACGCGAGATGGGCCGCCGCCTCGCCGACGTCCTCTCGAACGATTCGCGTCTCCACCTGCTCACCGACGGCAAATCCATCTTTCTCGAAGATCAGCAGGACCGTATTATCGATCTTCTAAAGAATGCGAAACAGCCCATGTTCCTGGTGTGCGTCAGCGACCAGGTCAAACGCCTCGACGATATCCCAAAAAAGACCCCCCGAAGTGAACCTGGCGCTCTCAAACGGGCGCGGGCCGCCGTTTAGCGCTTCCGGCATTCTTTTTAGGCAATTCGAAAACGCGCTCGTAACGTCTATACTGAAGACATACTCCCGGGAGGTTTTACTTGTCGTCCCAACGGCGCTATCTTCTCTTTGTTCCGCTGTTTCTGACAGTTTGCGCCGTGGTAGGCGGCCTGTTCGGACCCGGCGCCCAGCCAGTTTCCGCCGCTTCTCAGGCATCGCAGCGCAATGTTAGCGCAACTTCCGACGAAGATCTGAAGGCAAGCATCCAGTCCTTCACCAAGGTTTACGACCTCATCGATCAGAACTATTCCGACAAGCTGACTCCCGACAAAAGCATCTACCGGGGCGCCATACCAGGAATGCTGCGGACACTTGATCCGCACTCGAATTTCTTCGATCCCAAAGAATTCGCCGGCCTGCGCGAGGAGCAGCACGGCATGTATTACGGCATCGGCATGCTCATCGGCGCGCAGCCGCGCACCGGTAAGCCGATGGTGGTGCATCCCTTTGGAGGGACGCCTGCTTATCGCGCCGGGATTCGTCCGGGCGACATGCTGGTCGAAGTCAACGACAAGCGGGTCGATACTCTCAGCACCAGCGAAATCGCCGAGATGCTGAAGGGCCCCAAAGGCACCAAGGTGCAGGTGAAGGTGAGCCGCGAGGGTTCCTCTCAACCGCTTACCTTTAATTTGGTTCGCGATGAGATCCCCCGCAATAGCGTCTGGAAAGCCTTCTGGGTAAGGCCCGGAATCGCCTATATGCGGATCGAGCAGTTTACCGAAACAACCAGCAAGGAAGTCGAAGAGAACCTGAGGGCGCTCGGCGAGCAGAATATCAAAGGCTTGATCCTCGACTTGCGTGAGAATCCTGGCGGCCTCCTGCAGGAGGGCGTCGCCGTCGCCGGCCACTGGCTCGATCACGGCCAGGTAGTCGTATCACATAAGGGCCGCGCTTATTCTGAAAAGCCTTACCTGGCCCGCGGCAGCGAATATGGGGAAAATTACCCGATCGTAGTCCTGGTGAATCGATACTCCGCTTCAGCCGCAGAGATCGTTGCGGGAGCGCTGCAGGATCACGATCGTGCGTGGATCCTAGGCGACACCACTTTCGGCAAGGGCCTGGTCCAGACCGTGTACACGCTAAGCGACAACACCGGCCTCGCTCTCACCACCCAGCACTACTACACCCCGAGCGGCCGCCTGATTCAGCGCGACTACTCGCACATTTCTTTTCTCGACTACTACTACGGCAAGCGCGGCGCGGCCAAAGATCCTACCGATGTTAAGGAGACGGATCTCGGTCGCACGGTTTACGGCGGCGGCGGCATCACGCCCGACGAGAAATTCGAAGCTCCGAAGCCCGACGCGCTTGAAGTCGCTGCTCTGCGCAAAGACGCGTTCTTCAACTTCACGGCCTACTATTTCGCTAACCACCCGACAAAACTCCCGCAGGGCTGGAGCCCCGACGAAACGGTGCTGAACGACTTGCACGACTATCTGATGAAGAGCGGTGTCCAGTTCTCCGAAGCTGATTGGACTCGTGATCACAGTTGGATGCGCAATCAGCTTCGCGCTCAAATGTACGTCACCGCTTTCAGTTTCGAAGATTCGCAGCGGGTCGGCGTCGAACAGGATCCTGAGGTGCAGAAGGCCATTGAAGCCATGCCCAAAGCTTCCACGCTTCTTGCCCAGTCGAAAGCACGGTTTGAAAAGCAGAGAGCGAGCCTCCGCTAACGGGGGACATTCGCCGCAGATCACGGTCCTCGACACCGGGGGCCAGTACACTCATCTCATCGCGCGGCGTATCCGTGAACTCGGAGTCTACGCTGACGTTCAGCCAAGCGAAACGCCTGCCGCGGAGCTCAAGTCCCGCAAGGGGATCATCATTTCGGGCGGTCCCTCCAGTGTGCTGGAATCGGGCTGCCCTGATATCGACCGCGACGTTCTCGAGTCGGGTGTTCCGGTGCTCGGAATCTGTTACGGCCACCAGCTCCTCGCTCACCATCTCGGTGGCAAGGTTCAGAAGGGCACGCGCGGCGAATACGGCATCGCGCAGCTTACGGTTACCAGCCAGGATCCGCTTTGGGAAGGGGTGAATGAATCCCAGATCTGGATGAGCCATTTCGATTCGGTCGCCACCGTACCTCCCGGCTTCCGGGTCACCGCTTCCAGTGGCCTTTCGGGTGTAGCAGCCATGTCCGACGCTCAGCGCAAGCTCTTCGGTATTCAGTTCCATCCCGAAGTCGTTCACACGCACGCCGGACAGCAGGTCCTGATGAACTTCGTGTTCCGCATCTGCTGCGCCCAAATCGATTGGGACATTTCGCAGCGTGTCCCCGCCGTTGAAGATCAGATCCGTCGCGTAGCCGGCAGCCGCAATGTTTTCTTTTTCGTCAGCGGCGGAGTCGATTCCACCGTCGCCTATACCCTATGTCTACGCGCGCTCGGCCCCGAACGTGTCTTCGGCATCTACGTCGATACAGGCCTCATGCGAAAGGAGGAAACGAGTTTCGTACGTTCCGTTTTTGCCGAGCTCGGAGCAACGCACTTTCTGGTCGATGCGGCGGAACCCGAGTTCCTGATCGCCCTCGATGGTATTACAGACCCGGAAGCTAAGCGCTGCGCTATTGGCGAGCAGTTCGTGAAAGTTCAGGAACGCGTCCTCGCCACGGAGCATTTCCTCGATGGCAGTTGGATTCTCGGCCAAGGCACGATTTATCCCGACACTATCGAGTCGGGCGGAACAGCTAAAGCCGACCTAATCAAGACTCACCACAACCGCGTGGCTGGTATTCAAGCGCTGATTGATTCGGGCCGCATCATCGAACCGCTCACCTCTTTCTACAAGGACGAAGTGCGCGAGATCGGGCGTGAGTTGGGCCTTCCCGATAAGTTTCTGGCTCGGCATCCGTTCCCTGGGCCGGGTCTCGCCATCCGCTGTCTCTGCTCGCCCGAAACCGCCGCGGTTGTTGAAAGTCCCGACGGCTTTTTGCTGCCCCTGCGTTCCGTCGGTGTCCAAGGCGATACTCGCAGTTACCGGCAGGTGCTCGCTCTGGACCATCCACCCACTCGCGAGGACATCGAAACCGGTGCCCCAGCACTGACCAACCGCCGCTCTGATATCAATCGCGTCGTCGCCGTTTGCGAACGGAAAGCCCCTCTTACCTCGTTTCAGGTTTTCTCCGCTTCCATCACCAAAGCGCGGCTCGATCTCCTGCGAGAAGCAGATGCCGTCGTACGCGACTTCTCGTTGCAAACAGGCTTCGAAAAACAGGTATGGCAATTTCCGGTGGTTCTTCTGCCGCTTGGCACGCCCAACGAAAAGGAATCGGTCTTGCTCCGCCCCATCAACTCGGTAGACGGCATGACCGCCGATGTAGTCTTAATGCCTTCAGCGCAACTCTCGATCCTCGCCTCGCGCTTACTCTCAATCAGCGGAATCGCAGCGGTCTTCTACGACCTTACACACAAACCGCCAGGCACCATCGAGTGGGAGTAAAGCGTTAGCTCTTAAAAATTCGGCTCAGCAAGCTACGTCGCCGGCTGGGCCCTGGTGCCTGTTCCTGCTCGCGTAAGAGACAAGTCCCCGAATAGGGCTTGGTTTCCGATGCCGAGAGGTCATGGTAGGCGAAAGAGCCCTTCACGAAGAAGTGGCACACTACGGCCCGTCGCGAAAGCGCCATGTTACGTCGCTTCGATCCGCCGTGGATCAGGTTCGCATGCCAGATCAGCACGTCGCCTTTCTTCGCGTGAAAATAGCGCGGCTCTAGCCCGTAGTCCGCAATGGTTTGCTGGATGCGCGGTTCGTATTTTTCGTGATACGCCTGATAACTTCTTGTCTTGAACTCGTCTTCCGAGATGCCGACATCTTTGCTGAACAAATACGGCAGCCGGTGACTGCGAGGGTAGTAAACGAGCGGCCCGCAATCGGGATCAATATCTTCGAAAGCAATCCACGCAGCCGTCAAGTAGCCGAGCGGATACGTCGTCATGTGGATCGAATCTGAGTGCGCGCCCTGCTGCGAGCCCTTATGGCATGTGATCGTCTGAAACGGCTCGGGCTCCCGCTCCATTAACAGCCGGATCCAGTGCAGTAGCCGTTCGTGCCTTAAGATCTGGCAAAATGCGTTCACCTTCTGATGTGGATCGAGGAACCGCCCCGGGTAGGGATCGTCTTCGCTCGCGGGTTCAGGTTTAAGCGTGATCACTCCTTCTGCAATCGCCTTTTCATATGCCTGCCAGACATTGTCAAGAACCGGATCCTCTATTAGCTTGGGGAGAATGATATAACCGTTCTCCCGCCAGTACCGGCACTGTTCCGCTTCAGCAGGCGTAATCTTTCCGCTCGCAACTCTCGCTTCGATCTGCTCCAGAGCATCGTCCCGGTCAAGCCAGGGATGCGGCCCCGAATAAAGGAAGTTTTCCGCCCGCAGTGACGGTAGTTCCGCAATGTTGACCGGCTTCTCCGCGAAGATCTCTTGAGTGGGAGGCATATGTCTTAGGTTATCGAATAAGCCGAAGCGGCAGGATTGAAAAGTCCGTAGTTCAGAAAGAAAAGGCGAGGGCCGGCGAACTTTAAATTCGATGAAAACTCTTCAAAATATCTTTCATGCTGTAGCGCAGCGCAATCGGCCGGCCATGTGGGCACGTCATCGGATACTCGCACTCTGCCAGCGCCCGCAGCAGCCATTCAATCTTCTTCGGTTCAAGCTTCATGTTCACTTTAATCGCCGCGCGGCAGGCGATTGTGGCGCAAACATTGCGCCGGATCTCATCGAGCGAAGCCGACCGCAATTCATTCTCTGCTACCTCCAGGATTTCGAACACGATCCTTTCTACATCGCTTCCCCCGACGCCGGCCGGCGCGGCCTTGATAGCAATCGTCCGCTGTCCAAAAGGCTCTGTCTCGAAACCATGCAGGTTCAGCTCATCCGCAATCCGCGCGTACTCAAACTGCTGCGCTGGAGTGAGCTGTATCACCACTGGCATGAGAAGGCGCTGAATTTCCAGCGTTCCCGCTGCTCTTTGCCGCAACACCTGTTCAAACAAAATTCTTTCGTGCGCTACATGCTGGTCGATGATCCACAACCCATCGCGTCCAGCCGCGACGATAAAGCTTTCGTGCAACTGACCCAAGGGTCGCAAATCGGGCAGCGCCGCCAAGGTCTCGACGCGATCCCATCCCGCCGGCAATTCATCGAGCGCGCCGTGCGTGTCGGGCACGGGGCGAATTTGCACGCTCGAAACCGGAGCCGCCGCCTCGAGATTCCCAGCCGGCAAGATTCGGCCCAAGGGGCCAATTGTGACCTCCGGAAGCGTGGCTTCGTCGGCCCGGCTTTGAATTATCGGCTGCTCCTCATCGAGCGTCACCGCTGTTTCCGCCATCGCTGAAAACTCCGAGAGAGGCAGGTGCGGCGCTCTTTGCAATAGGTTCATCTCTTGCAACTGTGGCGAGACCGCCAGTGGCATGCTCGATACGGGGCGGCTAGCCATCAGCACTTCGCGTATCGTGTCGCGGACAAAGTCGTGCACCACCGGCCCATGCCGGAATCGCACCTCCGTTTTTGAAGGATGTACGTTCACATCCACTTCGCTTGCGTCACAGTTCAAAAACAGCAGAGCGAATGGATAACATCCCGGTGGCATCAGGTTGTGATACGCCGCCGAGATCGCGTGCAGCAGAATCTTGTCGCGTATAAGCCGGCCGTTGACAAACAGGTAAACCGAATTACGGTTGAGCTTTTGAACCTGCGGTCCGGAGATCAGGCCTTCGAGCGTGAACCGTGCAGCCTCTTCCTGCAACGGCAGCTCGAGGACCCTCGGTTTCACCTCCACCGAATCGCTCAGCACTTCAGAGCCGAAGACCTGAAATGCCCGTTCAGTGAGAGTCGCAACCGGCGATACCGAAAGCAGGCTTCGCCCCTCGTGGTAGAGATCAAATCGCTTGTTGGCGTGACCTAAACTGTAATGCGTCACAAGCGATCCGATGTGCGCCAGTTCAGTCTGGTCTGACCGCAGAAACTTCTTGCGCGCCGGCACGTTGTAGAACAGGTCCCGCACCGAGATCGTGGTCCCAACGGGCCGCGCGATCTCGTCACACCTCAGCAGCTTACCCCCCGCGATCTCCACCGCCGTGCCCGTCTGTTCCTCTTCGGAGCGCGTTTCGAGCACCAACCGGCTCACCGAACCAATAGAAGGAAGCGCTTCTCCGCGAAAGCCAAGTGTGGCGATTGCCAGCAGATCCTTTACATCACTCAGCTTGCTCGTCGCGTGGCGTTCGAAAGCGAGCAGTGCGTCGTCGCGCAGCATGCCGCATCCATTGTCCTGAATGCGCAGCAGACGTCGCCCGGCATTCTCTGCGTCGACGCGAATCTCCGTTGCGCCCGCGTCCAGTGAGTTTTCGAGCAGCTCTTTGGCTACTGAAGCTGGCCGCTCGACTACCTCACCCGCCGCAATCTTGTTCGCGACGTTGTCGGACAGGATTCGAATGCGCCCCATCAGTCAGGTTTTCTGAGCCGCGACCGTGAGGCAGCGGTCTCCATATCGCAGCGGCTAGTTCGCTGTCAACCGCTCATGGCGGCTAAGAACTCCGCGTTGCTACGCGTTTTTCCTAGCTTGTCGATCAGCAGTTCCATCGACTCGACCGGCGAAAGCGGATTCAGCACCTTGCGCAGAATCCAAACCCGGTTCAGCTCTTCGCGCGGCATCAGCAACTCTTCCTTACGAGTGCCGCTCTTATTGATGTCGATGGCCGGAAACACTCGCTTATCCACCAGCTTCCGATCCAGATGGATTTCCATGTTGCCGGTGCCTTTGAATTCTTCGAAAATCACGTCGTCCATGCGGCTGCCGGTATCGATCAGCGCCGTCGCCACAATGGTCAGTGAGCCGCCTTCTTCGATGTTGCGCGCCGCTCCGAAGAACCGCTTTGGACGCTGCAGCGCATTCGAATCGACGCCACCCGAAAGCACCTTGCCCGACGGCGGAACCACTGTGTTATAGGCGCGCGCCAGGCGTGTAATCGAGTCCAGCAGAATTACCACATCGCGCTTGTGTTCGATCAGGCGCTTGGCCTTCTCGATCACCATCTCGGCAACCTGCACGTGCCGCGCAGCCGGCTCGTCGAAAGTCGAGCTGATCACCTCGCCCCGCACCGAGCGCTGCATGTCGGTTACTTCTTCCGGCCGCTCATCGATTAGCAGCACAATCAGATTAATTTCCGGGTGATTGGTGGTGATCGAATTCGCAATGCTCTGCAGCATCATGGTCTTACCGGTTCGCGGCGGAGCTACAATCAATCCGCGCTGTCCCTTGCCAAGTGGAGTGAGCAGGTCCATCACCCGCCCGGAGAAATTATCGCGGCTCGTTTCCAGCTTCAGCCGCTCATCCGGATAAAGCGGCGTGAGGTTATCGAAGAAAATCTTGTTCCGGGATTCCTCCGGCGGCTCGAAATTGATCGCGTCCACTTTGATGAGCGCGAAATAACGTTCCCCTTCTTTGGGCGGCCGGATCTGCCCCGAAACCGTGTCGCCGGTCCGCAGATCGAATCGTCGGATCTGGGAAGGAGACACGTACACGTCGTCCGGCCCCGGCAGATAGTTGTACTCGGGCGCACGCAGAAAGCCGAATCCATCCGGCAGGCACTCCAAAACGCCTTCCGAAAAAATGAGGCCGCTCTTCTCGGCTTGTGTCTGCAGGATCTTGAAGATCAGCTCCTGTTTGCGCAAGCCCGCCGCTCCCGCCACCCCCAGATCTTTTGCGATCTGGTTTAATGCCTGGATGCTCATGTCTTTCAGCTCAACCAGGTCGAGCGTAGTCGTCCCGTTGCGCTGCCCTTGTGCACCCGTGTTGCCGATCGAGTGCCGGCCGCGCCGCTGAAAACCACTCTGCTGCTGCCCCGCCTGTTGCGGGCTTCCTTGCCGCTGGGCCCCAGTCTGCGCATTCTGCGCCGGCGGGTTCTGCCCTTGGCTGATCACGGGTGTGCCCGAAATCGCCGCCGCAGAGCTATTCTCATTGCTAGTCTTTCCTTCGCCAATGGGTCGTTGCTCGTCCTGCAAACGCGGCTCTGCTGCGGCTTTCGTCTCTCCCGCGTGTCGCGTCTCGGCCGGAGCTCGCCGCCCTCCTTCACCGCTTGGTCTGCCGTTGCCCCTCGCCTCGCCATGCAAGCGATTGCGACTCACGGCCGGCTTCTCTGTCCGCAGCTCGGGAGATTTCCCTTCTCCCGCTGTGGTCGCCGCTTCGGCTTCGATCGCAACGCCGTTCCCGCCGTTTGCATCTTCTGAACCGTCGCGCCCTCCGGATTCCCGGGCCGCGCCTTCTACTGGCTTCTCGGTGGGCTGCCCTTCGGGGGTAGCCGCGCTGTTTACTGCTTGTTCTTGATCTTCGAGATGATTTGCCAAGTCTCCCTCACTCCTCGGCCGTCCAAGGCCGAGAACGGAATTAACTGCGCATCCGGAACTTCCCTTTGAATGGCTGCTAATTCTGCTTTCAGTTGGTTGTTGCTCTTCAATTTGTCGATCTTGGTGACGATCACCTGGTATCGACGGTTGTGGAACTCGAGCCACGACTTGAGTTCCAGGTCCATTTCCATCCAGCCACGCCTGGCGTCCAACAGCAGAAACGATAAAGCTAAGCTTTGCCGCGACGTCAGATAACTTTCAATTAACTGTTTCCAGCTCCTCCGCTCGCTGAGCGGCACTTGTGCGTAGCCATATCCCGGCAGATCAACAAATCGAACTTCTCGATCAATCTCGAAGAAGTTGATGAGTTGAGTGCATCCGGGACGCGAGCTGGTAAAAGCCAGCCCCGGTCGCCCGGCAAGCCGGTTCAGCAGACTCGATTTGCCCACATTACTTCTGCCCAGAAAGGCGATCTCGAGCACTTCGCCATCGCGCGCCTCTGGCGGGAACTGGGAAGCGCTCGCCGCGCTGATAATCAGCTTTTCGGCCGTTGCGGCTTGTTCGCCTCCAGCAGTTCCTACCACGGTAAGTCCCATGCCTGGAACGCTTCCAAGCGGACCATTTGCTGTCCGTTGTGCGCGCTCATTAAAGCATCCCAGAGCAATTGTCAGTGCGTCAGCTTTTCCTCGGGTCTTGACGCCAGCTCAGCCGCCGTCGCAGCCGGCGCCAGCGGTAGTGCCACAATCTCACGCTCCAATGCGTACTTCAGCACTTCATCCATCGAAAAGGTGAAGTGCAGTTTCATATCTCTTCGCACGTTTTCCGGAATGTCCACGAGATCTCTCTCGTTTTCTTTTGGCAGGACAATCTCGCGAATCCCCTGCCGGTGAGCTGCCAACAGCTTTTCCTTCAAACCGCCGATCGGCAGTACTCTTCCCCGCACGGTGATTTCGCCTGTCATCGCAATGTCGCAGCGCACCGGGATACCCGTTAGCGCGCTACAGATGCTCGTCGCGATCGTAATTCCGGCAGATGGCCCGTCTTTTGGAATGGCCCCTTCCGGCACGTGTACGTGGATATCCAGGTGGCGGTAGAAATCCTTCGGCAGCCCCAGATACTGCGCCCGCGAGCGCACGTAACTCATCGCCGCCTGCGCCGATTCCTGCATCACGTCTCCCAGTTTCCCGGTGGTCGTCAGTTTTCCGCGGCCTTCCATTACCGTCGCTTCCGTCGTCAGAATTGATCCGCCAACTTCGGTCCACGCCAGACCGGTCGTTGCGCCGATTTCGTTCTGCTTGTCAAGATCCATATCCCGGAACTTCGCGGGTCCAAGCATCTCGGTTAGAGTCCCCGCGTTGATCACTACCCGTTCAATCGGGATCAGCGGCGCTTCTTCTTTCTTAGCTTTCTTCCGGCTCTTCTTGCCGTTGGCCTCCTCGCCAGCGGTCTCTTCTTCGATCACTTCGCCGCCGCCGGCGGGAACCAACACCTGCTCCTCCGTCGACGTCTGCGCTTCCACCAATTTCCGCGCTACCTTGCGTGACACGTTACCGATCTCTCGCTCCAGATTCCTCACGCCCGCTTCGCGCGTATAAGAAGTGATTAGCGTCTGCAATCCTTCATCGGTAAACAGCAGCTGATCTCCGCCCACGCCATTGTCTTTAAGCTGTTTCGGCACGAGAAAACGCTTGGCAATTTCCAGCTTTTCCAGCTCCGTGTAACCCGAAAGCCGAATCACTTCCATGCGATCCTGCAGCGCTGGTGGAATCGTGTGCAGCACGTTCGCCGTTGCGATAAAAAATACCTGGCTCAGATCGTACTCGACGTCCAGGTAGTGGTCCATGAACATGTAGTTCTGTTCCGGATCCAGCACCTCGAGCAGCGCCGCCGATGGATCGCCGCGGAAATCCATCGACATCTTGTCGATCTCATCCAGCATCACCACCGGATTCTTCGTGCCCGCCTTCTTCATCATCTGAATCAGCTGACCCGGTAGCGCCCCGATGTATGTGCGCCGGTGGCCCCGAATCTCCGCTTCGTCGCGTACGCCGCCTAGCGAAAGCCGCACAAATTTGCGCCCTGTCGCCTTCGCGATCGACATCCCAAGCGACGTTTTTCCCACTCCCGGCGCGCCCACAAAGCACAGAATCGAGCCCTTCGGATTCTGCACTAGCCGCCGCACCGCCAGAAACTCCAGAATGCGCTCCTTAATCTTTTCGAGCCCGTAGTGATCACCTTCGAGAACCTGCCGCGCATACCGCAGATCGCGAATCTCTTTGGTTTTCTTTTTCCATGGCACCGCGAGCAGCCAATCGAGATAGTTGCGCGATACCGTCGATTCCGCCGACATCGGCGGCATACCCTCCAGCCGCCGCAATTCCGCGATCGCCTTCTCGTGCGCGTCTTTGCTCATCCCCGCCGTGTCGATCTTTTTCTTGAGCTCGTCGATTTCGCTCTTCTCGCCCCGGCCCAGCTCTTTCTGGATCGCCTTGATCTTTTCGTTGAGGTAATACTCTTTCTGCGCCCGCTCCATTTGCCGCTTCACGCGGCCTTGAATTGTGCGATCTACGTTCAGCTTTTCGATCTCTATGTCGAGCAGGTCCGCCACCCGCGTCAGCCGGTCGATCGGATCGAAGATTTCGAGCAGCTCCTGCTTCTCCTCAATCGTCAGTTGCAGGTTCGCGCCTACCGTGTCAGCCAGCTTTCCCGGATCGTCTACCCGGATGGCCGCGATCATGGTCTCGTAGTTCAGGTTCTGGCTCAGCTTGACGTACTGCTCGAATAAGGTCGTCACTCGGCCGGTAAGCGCCTCGAGTTGCGATCCCTGTTCGACTTTGTACGAGGTGGTCTTTACTACCGCCCGAAAGTACCCCTCCTCTTCGCTCACGGAGATGACTTTCCCGCGCTCCACGCCCTCTACCAGCACTTTGATATTGCCGTCGGGCTGCTTCAGACTCTGAACGATGTTCGCTACCGTTCCGACCGAGTAGATTTCATCCGGCCTCGGCTCATCCACCGAAGCGTCATGCTGGGTGGCCAAAAAGATCTTCTTGTCGCCTGCCAGCGCCTCTTCAAGCGCACGTACGCTCGACTCGCGCCCCACTACAAACGGCGTCATCATGAACGGGAAGATCACCACATCCCGTATGGGCATCATCGGCAATCGCTTCGAGTCGGTTTTATCTTTTGTCGTAACCATCGTGATGTTCTGGGCGGCTTATCCTCGCGCATGCGGGACTGCAGGGCTCGTCCCGTGCGCATGCGGGACCCGGAAAGAGGGAGCAGCTTTCATGCCGAAAACTGTATCGAGCAGGAAACTTGTCAGGCTCTCGCCAAAAAACGGCTGGCTGGCCTAGCCCGCCTTTTCCAGCACAGCCATATTGATCTTCTGTGCTAGCACCATCTCCTTGGTGACCACGAACTCGCGCACCTTCTTGAATGTTGGGAGATAGTACATGAGGTCCAGCATGAGATCTTCCAAAATCATGCGTAACCCGCGCGCCCCGACCTTGCGTTCCATTGCAAGCTGCGCCACCGCTTCCAGGGCGTCCTCGCTAAATTTGAGCTTAACATTCTCAAACTCAAATAGCTTCTGGTATTGCCGGATGATCGCATTTTTCGGCTTCGTCAGTATCTGAACCAACGCTTCCTTTGAAAGATCTTCCAGCACGGCCGCCACCGGCATACGGCCGATGAATTCAGGAATGAACCCATATTTAATCAGGTCCACCGGCTGACACTGCTGCAGCAGGTCCACGTCGCGCCGTACGGGGTTCGGCCGGCGCACCCCTTCCTTCTCGTCGGGTGGTACAAAGCCGATCGATTTCGTGCCCACCCGCCGCGCAATTACCTTTTCGAGTCCTACGAAAGCCCCGCCACAAATGAACAGGATATTCGTCGTGTCCACCGGCGTGAACTCCTGATGCGGATGCTTGCGCCCGCCCTGCGGTGGAACGTTCGCCACCGTGCCTTCCAGGATCTTCAACAGCGCCTGCTGGACGCCTTCACCGGACACATCCCGCGTAATCGATGGATTTTCGTCTTTGCGCCCAATCTTATCGATTTCGTCTATATAGATAATCCCGGTTTGCGCCCTAGGTACATCCCAATCCGCGTTCTGCAAGAGCCGCAGAATGATGTTTTCCACATCCTCGCCGACGTACCCGGCTTCCGTCAGAGTCGTCGCATCCACAATCGCGAATGGCACGTCCAGAATGCGCGCCAGCGTCTGCGCCAGCAGCGTCTTGCCCGTCCCAGTCGGTCCGATCAGTAGAATATTCGATTTCGAAAGCTCTACTTCTCCGCCCCGCTGCTTATTCATCTGGATCCGCTTGTAGTGGTTGTACACAGCCACTGCCAGCTTCTTCTTAGTGGCCTCTTGCCCAATCACATACTGGTCCAGATATTCTTTGAGCTCGAGCGGTCGCGGCAGTTTACCCGGACTCCCGTAACTCTGATCGTGACGGTCGTCTTCGATGATCGAATTACAAACTGCTATGCACTCGTCGCAAATGTAAGCCCGAGGATATTCACTCGGAGACGAGATGAGCTTGCCTACTACGTCTTGGCTTTTATGACAAAACGAACAGCGAAGAGAATCGTCAGATCCGGCGCGCTTCAATCTGGTCTCCTAGCTGGCTTGGCAGCCAAGCGATCCCTGGTCAACACTCAATGGCAATCTCCAACAATCTTCCCAAGCCGACAAGCGCACCGGGCGATTGGCGCCCACTATACGCCAACAAGAGTCCGTTGTCGGGCAATCACTTAGAAGAGAAAAGAAGATCAAGAGATCCCTTGCCCCGATTGGAAGAATTTCTCCATCAGTATATCAGGATTATGTCAGTTTTACGTGACTTACATGAAATGCGGCACACAGATTTCGCCGATCCCGTACCGCCTTAGGCATGCTTTTCGGCTTGGTCCAGCAGCATCTGCAAGGTCTTCTCGGTTTGGATGTGGCCCGCTATACGCGCCAGCGTGCCGTCCTTCTCCAGCCGGGCGCGTGTCACTGCCAGCGCCTCCCGCTCCTGCCGCGCGATCCGTTGCACCTCGCGGTCGACCTCGTCCTTGTTCGCCCCGATTCCCTCCCGTTCCGCAATCTTCTCCAGCAGCAAAGATGCCTGCACGTTGCGGACCGCTTTCTCCCTCTGACTTTCCTTCACCTTCTGCCAGTCGAGCTTTAAGTTGCTCGGATCCACCCCTTCGCCCGCCAGATTTCTCAGTTGCATCCGCACCTGGTTCTCGATCTGGCGATCGATATACGCCTCGGGTACTGCAAACCCGTTGCGCTCCACCAACCGGTCGATCAATTCTTCTTTGGCTGCTTGCTGGGCCACATACTGCTTCTCATGAAAAATCGTCTTCCGGACAGCGTCCTTCAGCTCCTCAAGCGTCTGATAATCGCCTAGATCGCGCGCGAACTCGTCGTCCAGCTCCGGCAGTTCCTTCTTCCTGACAAACTTGGGCGTCAGTTCGAAACTAACTGTCTTCCCAGCCAGCCGCTCCTGCCCGTAGTCCTCCGGATAGGTCACACTGACCTCCTTCGATTCATCCGGACTCATTCCAATCAATACTTCGTTGAAGGCCGGCAGAGTCTCCTCGCCGCCCACCTCGATCTGCACATCCTGGTCGATACTCTCGGCTAGCCCTTCGAGCGATTTCAGATGCACCAGCACGAAATCGCCGTTCTCCACCGGCCGTGGATCCAGGTTCGGATACTCGGCCTTGCTCTCCCGCATCGCCTCCAGGCGCTTCCCCACTTCTTCGTCCGTCACGGTGGGCTCTTCGTATTTGACCGGTAATCCCCGGTACTCGCCTGTCTCGAACTCCGGCGCGATCTCGAAATCTGCTTTGAACCGGATCGGCTGCCCCGCTTCGAACTTCAGATCCGTTATGTTCGGCGCACCTACTACCTTCAGCTCGTCTTTCTCCACCCGCTCACGAAAGGCTTGCGGCAGCAGCATTTCAAGCACTTCGTTGCGAATTTCGCTTTCGAAGCGCGACTGGATCATGCTCACCGGCGCTTTTCCAGGGCGAAACCCGGGCAGACGCACCCGCTCCTTCAACGATTGGGTCACCCGCGCTCTTGCCCGCTCCACTTCGTCAAGCGGAATCTCAATTTCCACTGAGCGTTTGCAATCCGCCGCTACATCTGTCGCCAATGTCTTGTTTCCTAAACCGCGGTAGCGGTCAACTGCGCCGCCTCGCGCAGAAGTTCCGCTTTGTCGGTGGCCTCCCAGCTGAACGAATCCTCAGTTCGCCCGAAATGCCCGAATGCAGCCGTCTTCTGATAGATCGGCCGCCTCAAATTCAGATGCTTGATCATGCCGGCCGGTGTCAGCGAGAAGTTCTCGCGAATGATCTCAGCTAGGCGCGCATCTTCAACCTTCCCCGTCCCGAACGTATTCACGTTGATCGAAACCGGCTCAGCCACCCCGATCGCATATGCCAGCTGCACTTCCGCCCGCGAGGCCAGCCCCGCCGCTACCAGGTTCTTCGCCACATAACGCGCCGTATAGCAAGCCGACCGGTCCACCTTGGTGGGATCTTTCCCCGAAAAAGCGCCGCCCCCGTGCCGCCCCATCCCGCCATACGTGTCGACAATGATTTTGCGCCCTGTCAGCCCCGTATCGCCGTGCGGTCCGCCAATCACAAAGCGTCCTGTCGGATTGATATGGAACTTCGTCTGCGAGTCAATCATGCCGGACGGAATCACGGGATCGACGATGTACTTTCTGATGTCTTCCTCGATCTGCTTCGAGGTCGCCTCATCATCATGCTGGGTTGATACCACCACTGCATCGATACGCTTCGGTTTTCCGTCGACATACTCCACGCTCACCTGGCTCTTGCCGTCCGGCCGTAAATAAGGCACTTCGCCCGACCTTCGCGATTCGCTCAACTGGCGCACCAGCTTGTGTGCCAGCATGATCGGCAGCGGCATCAGTTCCGGCGTCTCGTCGCACGCGAAGCCGAACATCAGACCCTGATCCCCTGCCCCGCCCGTGTCCACTCCCATCGCAATGTCCGGCGATTGCGCCTGGATCATGTTCACCACCGCGCACGTCTTGCAGTCGAACCCGAAAGCCGCGTCATTGTATCCAATGTGATTGATGACCCCGCGTACCAGCCGCGGAACATCCACATACGTCTTAGTCGTGATCTCGCCTGCCACCACGCAGATCCCGGTAGTTACTAAGGTCTCGCAAGCCACGCGCCCACTCGGATCGTCTTTCAAAACCGCATCGAGCACTGCATCGGATACTTGGTCGGCAATCTTGTCCGGATGACCCTCGGTCACAGACTCAGACGTGAAAATGTATTTCATGAGGAAAATGGGCACTCCTTAGGAAGTAGGTAAACGAGCACAACTGTGCGCTCGAACCGAAAGCGTGGTTTAACTCGTAGTGTATCAAGCGCCTAAGCCGGCCCGCTCAGCGTACAACCTCGATAAGGGCCTCCCGGTCAAACGCGGGCACGTCCGCAGTACCGGAGACAAGCGGCGTTCCTTGCATCACGACCGGCCCGTCATCAGTCAGAAATATGCTCTGACACGAGGGCAGAGACCAGAGGTTGCGGGTCACGCCCGCCTGCCGGAATGCTTCGGCCAACTAGGGAAAGCCGCCAACCTTCGGGCGGATCGCCACTGCTCGCTGTTGGGCGGCCTGCAAGCTTTCGATAGCTTTGCTCATCGAGGTGATTTTCTCGTGTGATTGGAACCGATTGCGAACATCTACGTTACTAGCCCGGAACACGTGCGCGAAACGCTACCCGTTGTGAAACGTCTTGACGAAAACGATTTCCGGGTCACCGGGGTCGAGTTGATCAATGTAGCGGCAGCTAAAAAACCAAGTCGTTTTGGGAGGCACTGCATCGGATGGTTCGAAAGGTTTGTGGTAACAAAAAACCTGTCCATTCGGACAAGTCTTTCTTACGTGGCCTAGCATCAACTCGCCGATGCGTTGTTCACGATACTGCTGCACGAATGGCGTGGGACAATAGTTTCCTCTCGCGTAGAACTCTGTTCCTCCGTGTGTGATCATCCAGGAATGCTCAAGCGGAATCTCGCTTTGCTGGTGATCCTCTGTCTGTGTGCTGCTGCTCAGGAATTCGATACGGCGATTGTGAACGGTCGGGTTCTGGATCCGGAGTCTGATATGGATGCCGTCCGAAGCATCGGGATCCAAGGCGGGCGGATCGCGGCGATTTCTGCCGATGCTCTGCATGGCAAAACAGTTATTAACGCGAAGGGTCTGGTCGTCGCACCTGGTTTTATCGACTTGCATTCGCACGGTCAGACACCGGAGAACTACCGATTCAAGGCGCGCGACGGCGTGACGACGGCACTCGAACTTGAGGTGGGCGTGTGGCCTGTGCCGTCCTGGTATGCGGCTCGGACGGTAAGGCGCTGATTAACTTCGGCGCCAGCAGCGGGCACATCCCGGCGAGCATGGCGGTTTTGCATGACCCGGGCACCCTGCTGGCTCGTGGAGAAGCGGCTAAGCGTGCACCCCACACCCGAGGAGCAGCCCGAGATTCTGGCGCACATCAAGCAAGGTTTAGACGACGGTGCACTCGGGGTGGGTATCGGAATTACCTACGTTCCTAAAAACGCGCGCGAGCAGATTCTAGAAGTATTTCAACTGGCCGCGGCTTACAAACAGACCTGTTTTGTTCTGTGCTCGAAGAGACCGTGGCGCCAGGATGTAAGGCCCATTTGCAATACACCCAGCGATTTTGTGCTGATATTGACCCCCGAAAATGTTCGCGGGTGCCGCTCGCCTGGAGCGTTGCGCCACCCCAGTTTAAAAGTGATGTTGCTTTTGATCGTGATCGTTCCGCTCAGGTACCTCTTTCCGGCCGGCAGCAAGGCGCGGCCGGCCATTGGAGCATCTAGAGCTGGTGCATGAGTTCCCCGCCGCTGTACCCTTACAGATTGCTCGACTCGCTTTGTGGCTCTTGCGGAGAGGACTCTTTGTCAGTACCCATGGTCTCGTCGTGCTCGCCGCCGGAGTCTGTGCCCCGTTCGGCTTTGCGTTGCAGTCTTTTGGCCATTTTCTCCTGCTGGCGCTCTTTTCTTTCCTGCTCTTTTTGACGTTTCTTGAATGTCTGTGGACCGCGACCTGGCATAAGTGCCCTCCCTAAAATGAAAAGCTGCCTATACTCTGGAGTCTAAACGAGACCAAAGTATAGGCAACCAGAATGCAATATTTTGGATTGAGTGATGGTCGGGCCGGGGCCTACCAACGTGAAGTGCGACTGCGGCCGCCAGAGCCACCCGAGCCGCCGGAGTTACGCCGACCACCGAAGCCACCCCCGCCCCCGCCTGCCGGCTTGGGTCGTGCTTCGTTTACGTTCATCGCCCGCCCATAGAGCTCAGCGCCGTTTAAGCTGCTGATAGCGGTCTGAGCAGCTTGCGGATCGCTCATTTCGATGAAAGCGAAGCCTCGGGGCTGGCCCGAATCGCGATCGGTAATTAGATTCACACGCTCTACGTTCCCATAGGCTTCAAAAGCAGCCTGAAGATCGGCTTGAGTCGCTTGATAACTGAGGTTCCCTACAAAAATGTTGGTCACGAATTGTTCCTTGTACTTTGAAAATTATCTTTGTCAGACTGCTGGGCAAACCAACTTGATGAAGGAGAAACTAGCGGCCGGAAGGCACTCGAATGGAAAACGGATGCGGGCAAAGACATATATAGAATAGCAAACTCCGGCCGGTTTGGACGTATAATGCTCGGCATAGTGATTGCCTGGGAGGCAACCTCATGGAAGTCCTCGACCGTATTTCCGCGATTCTGAAGCAAAAGGGCGATCGAATCTGGTCTGTTACTCCGAATGCGACCGTTTATGAAGCCCTTAACATAATGGCGGTTAAAGACATTGGGGCTCTGCCCGTCATGGATGCCAGCCAACTCGTAGGACTGTTCTCCGAACGGGACTATGCCCGCAAAATCATCCTTAAGGGTCGCGCCTCCAAAGAGACTCTGGTAAGCGAAATCATGAGTTCTCCACCGATCACCATCCCGCCCGACTGCTCGGTCAAAGAGGCAATGCAAATCATGACCAAGAACCGCGTGCGCCACCTGCCCGTGGTTTCGAACGAAGGCGCGGTCTCAGGCATGGTGTCAATCGGCGACCTGGTGAAGTGGATTATCACCTCCCAGGAAGAGACCATCGAGCAGCTACACAGCTACATCTCTGGCCGGTCTTGACCAGCACGCTCCCTTAGTTTGTCACCGCCGCCACTGAGGTCTGTGCTGCTTCGTCTCCCTTGCGGACGGTTATGGTCCCGCGGCCCGTCACAAGATCCACGCTGGGACCCGCCCCGACTCCGCCCTCCAGATGCGCGCCCCGCCCGGAACTTTGCTCTCTGAGCCCGTCGCCGAAATCATTCTCCACTTGGCCGCGGTCCGTGGTTGCGGTCAATACAAACTTTGCGGCCTGTGGAATGGTCAATTCGATGTTGCCGGATCCGGCATGCACCGCAATTTTGCTCAGCGGAATGCGTCCGGGTTTCAGCTCCACGTCGCCCCGGTCGACAGAAATTTCCAGGGCATTGCTCACGCCCTCGAGCGTGACATCCGTGGAATGTGCTGTCAGCTTTAGCGGACCCATCGCGTCTTCCACGCTCAAGCTCCCCCGGTCAAGCCGCACTTCGCCCGTTACCGCTGCCGCCTGGAAATCCGTGTGCATGTTCTGCACTCGTACCGCTCTGCTCAAACCGCGCAGGGAAACAGTACCGCTATAGTCTCCGTTTATGCTTACCGGGCCGTCGATCTTGCTCAATTCAACATCGGAGCCATGGCCGCGCAAGTCGACCGAGCCCTTTACGCCCGTACAGCGGATCAGATCGCTCCGGTGTGTCTCCAGATTCACGCTCCCGCCAATATCTTGCAAACGCATTCCAGCATTTCCGCTCCTGAGCGTCACATCTCCACCGAGCGAGGATACGTCCAGGTCACCAGAAGTTCCATTCACATCCACACTTGCGCCTTTTGGTACTGTCAACTCTAAATTTGTGATCACAAAGGTGCGGGAAACGGCCCGGTTTTGGTTGCATCGGATAACTACGCTACCTCCCTCCAAAACTACGTTCACCGGTGTTTGTGCATCCGCCTGGTCGGCCATTCCGTCCTTGGTCGCACGGATAGTTTTATGGCCGCTAACGGTCAGGTTCACTCCTTCTATGCCGGTGATCTTAGCCTCGCCCCGGAAGTTTTCAATCACGATATGAGGCGCGCTTCCTACCGCTCTCTGAGTCACGTTCACCGGGTATTCGTGTTCTTCCCCGAATGCATTGTCGAAGCCCCGCGTCCAATCGGCGTGTTGCCACCAAGCGTCCGGTCTGTGAAATTGAAAAAACGCCAGTCCGAGCAGGCAAATCAACACCACCACTAGCCAGCCGCCGCCCGACACCCCGTTTACGGGCACCGGCCCTCCACGCAATGTACGGAACGAAACTTCGATCACCGCGATAATGCCCCATGCGATCAGCAGGTATGGCCAGTATTGCCCGAGCCAGTCGATGATTGGAAAATCCGGCGAGATGGCGCGCAACAAGAAAAGGACGCCGACCAGAATAACTACGATCGGGCCGGTAATCGATCCACGAGGTCTCATTTGGGTTGTCCTTCGGGCGGCCGATTACCCGCAGTGTAGGCTTGCGTGCCTGGCGCGTATGGCCTCGCTCCCGGAGCATAGCCAGGCTGATAGCCTGTAACGGGCCCTGCTACTGTCGGCCCATATGGCACCGGACCACCCAGCATCCGTTCGATCAGCTTCATTACGCCAATCGCAATAATCAGCAACGGCCAGCTCCGCCAAACGGGGAGAATTCCCGCCTGCTGCAAGGCAAAGAGTATCCCCACGATAATTAAAAGCACCGGCCCGCGTGCAGCCTGGGCGAACATGGCTCCGCGGTTATTCATGGCGCGTACCCATGAAATCGTTCTGCGCGCTGCGGGAACTTGCGTCAATCGGTTGTTCGTTGCGCGGCGCCTCATACGGAGAAGTTACCCGCGAATACAACATGTACGCTCCCACCACGATCAAAATCACCGGCCAAAACCGCCCGATTTGCCGGAAATCCACCAGGTTCAGCGTATTCAGCAGATAGAGCACCCCGATCACAATGAGCACAATAGGCCCGACAGGAGCGCGCCCGGCCTGCCGCCCCATTGGCATAATGCTCGACCACTCATCCGGCGCTAATCCCATTTCGCGCTTCTTTGCCGTGTGGTACGCCTCGAACGGCATATAAAAGACGAATGCGGCCAGCAGAATGCCGAGTAACGGCTGCGCTGAACCGGCCGTATTGTCGATCAGCGTGACCCACAGCCCAAACACCAGTGCATGCACCAGACCTTTCAAATACTGCCCGTTGTAGATGGCGCCAACTCCAGGAATAAAGCCTAAGATAAATGCCAGCCCTGGAGAAGTGCGCACCGCGGCTACCGGAGCTGCCGGTACTGGGCCGGGCTGCACATACGGGTTGCTCGCCGCGTCCGCTCCCGGCGCGGCCGTGTAAACAGGAACCGGTACGTGATCCTGGCAGAAAATCGTTCCCTCCGCCGGTCTCTGGCAGACTGTGCAAAGAGAACGGCCGCAGGTGCGGCAGAAAGCCACCGCCGGCGATTCCGGATGTAAATAGCAGTTCATCGTTTACTCCCCCCAGGCGTTTGGCTCAGGCCAGCGCCATTTCTTTCCTGTGAAGGGTGACTCGCGCCACCCTTACCTTCCGGCGATTGGCTCCCGCCGTGATCGCCGCCTTGCGAATTCGTTCCGTTTGGCTTTGCCGCCCGCGGCTGCTGTGTACTTGCATCCTGCGGCTCTTCTAAATCCTTCAAGTGCGCTTCAACCTCATACACGACGCGCAGATTCTCGTAATACTTGACCACCTGGTCCCTGATACGCAGCCCCTTATCTTCCACATTTCCCCAAACCCTCACCGGATTCAGATCGGCTGGCTGCACCCGCCGGACCTGTAGCCCGGTGCAGCGCTCCAGCATGGCGAAGGACAGAATTGTCATCGCCATGCCCATCGCGAGTCTCGGTTGCAGAATGGGCATCAGCCACTTGCTCATCAAGCGGCTCAGCCATCCTTGCCGCTCAAAGGGTTCGCGCGCACGCCCGGCTGGCGCGAGATAGGCGATCCGCGTAATCAGCTCGGGTGGCGGTTCCACTTCCTCCGCCCGCTTCAAAACACTCAGGCCCCCGCCTACTTCTCTCATGAACTCGCCGCACGCGGAGCAGCTCGCGGCGTGTTCCTCGATAGCCGCAGCTTCAGCGGCCGACAGCGACCCGTCGAGGTAGTCCGCCAAAATGCTCTCAAATTCCGCGCAGTTCATCCTCGTTCTCTTCGGCCCGTAACCCTATACGGTCACTCTGTTCCGGCGCAGAACCTTGGCCAGTTCCGCGCGGCCTCTATTCAATCGCGATTTCACCGTTCCTTCCGGTACGCTTAGCACCCGCGCAATCTCGCGGTACTCCAATTCCTGAAGATCTCGCAATATCACTGCTTCCCTCAGCTCCGGCGACAGCTTCTGTAGCGCAGCCTGCAGCAACTCTCCCGCCTCGCGGCCGGCCAGCAGCCCTTCAGTCCGGGAATGCTGCGCCGTCTTTTCCTCGAGTACGCCCAGTTTCTCTTCTATACCGTCGGTCACTCTCTCCTGTTTCGTCCGGCGATAGTGATCCACCAGCAAATTACGCGTCAGCCGGGTGAGCCAGACCGTAAACGAGCCTTCGCCCGCCCGAAAGCTGCCGAGGGTTCGAAAGATCCGCAAAAACACTTCTTGCGTCAGATCCTGCGCCTCGCTATCACTATTTGTAAAGCGGTAGCAAATAGCATAGACCCGCTTGGTATGGATCTGGACAAGCTCCTCCCACGCGCCCTGCTCTCCGGCCAGGCACCGCCCGATCAGATTTGATTCGGCATCCAATGGTTGCGTTGTTTTAACGATCGCAGCCGCTGCCGTTCCCCAGGCCCATGGCGCAGCCGCCGCGTATTTTCTGTACGGAACCTTTGAGTTTATCGAAACTGGCGCTATCGCTGCGGCGGCCATGATTGCTCTTGCCTATGTAACGAATTTCGCCTTCCACAAGTTCAACCGGAAGTAGAGCCCTAGGACGCTCCAGCCCGGACTTTGCCACACCCGGCTGGCATGCAATGGTGTAAATTCAAACCGTTACGCCGGACTGCTCAGCCTATCCATGATCTGCCCCTTCTGCGGCTATCGCGAAGACAAAGTAATCGACTCCCGGGAAAGTAAAGAGGGCGATTCCGTCCGGCGCCGGCGCCAGTGCCTCGGCTGTGAACGCCGCTTCACCACCTACGAACGTTGCGACGAAGTTCCGTTTATGGTCATCAAAAAAGACGGGAGGCGCGAGAGCTTCGATCGGCAGAAGGTCTTGAACGGCCTGCTCCGGGCCTGCGAGAAGCGCCCGGTAAGCATGGGAAGCCTGGCTGGGCTGGTGAATGACGTCGAATCCGAGCTCTTCGATAGCTCTGATCGGGAGTTATCCACCACTGCCATTGGTGAGCGGCTCATGGAACGCCTGAAGACGCTCGACAAGATCGCTTACGTTCGTTTCGCCTCAGTTTACCGTGATTTCCAGGATCTCGAGGAATTCTTGGGAGAACTGAAAAACGTAATGCTCCATCGAAAAGTCTAATCCGTTGTGGGGTGCGTTTTCGGCTTATAAGTGATTAGCTCAATAGGATATGGATGGGGTTATCTTTTGTGTAACCAATCACTTTCGCGAACATCTTCATAATAAAGTATTAAATTTCTTCCCAGGATCGGGTACAATCATGGCGCACAATCATCAGATAATGGGTGCTCGTGCATCCCGCCGTGTGAGTAGCTGGTCAGGAGATGCCGGAAGGAGACTGCTGCGCGGCTGCGCACATTGTGAAATATCTTGGGGTTTGGGTTTCTGCCCAGTAGAGGTGATTAGGTAAGTGGATCAATTTGAAGATCAATATTCTGCCGAGGGACACGAGCCGCTAGGGCTCCCGTTCGACGAAGAGGCGAACTTTTTCCATCCTGAAGAGGTTCAGGATGAGGAATTCCACGGCGTTCAGCAAGTTGAGGAGTCCATCTACACGGACGACCCGGTTCGTGTGTATCTGCGCGAGATGGGTTCGGTGCCGTTGCTCACTCGCGAGGGCGAAGTCACTCTGGCCCGTAAGATGGAACGCGGCAAGGTGCGGATGCAGAAGGCGATCAGTCGTTCTCCGCTCCTGCAAAGCCTGGTATATGAGTTCGCAGAACTGGTGCGCAAGGGTGCCGAAGATGTTGACAGCTACGTCGATTTCGGGCCTTCCGATATCGAGGAAGGCAGCCCGGCCGATCTCAAGCGGCGCGCCGACATCGCTGAGCTGTTCATCGCTTACCTGGCGGCCGATAAAAAACTGGCGCAGACCTCTGAAAAGTATGCCACCATCCCTGCGCTAAACAAAAAGCTGCGCAAGAAATGGGCCGGCAAGGTAGCCCGCGCCAAAGTCGAGCTTTCGCGTGCCCTGCGCGCTATCCCCTTCAATCTCGCTCGCTGGAAGGAGTTTGTTCGCAATATCGAGGCCACCGCCGACGAAATGGCCCTCCTTGAGAGCGAGATCCGCAAACTCGAAAACCGCACCTCCGCCTCCGCCCAGCTGCGTCTCAAAGAGCTCAAGCGTGACCTCAAGAAAAAGGAAACCGAAGCCGGCGCATCGCTGCCCGATCTGCGCCACAGCCTTGCTATCATCCGGCACGGCGAGGTCGAAGCCGAGCGCGCCAAAAAAGACCTGGTGGAGGCCAATCTTCGGCTGGTTGTTTCAGTCGCCAAGAAATACGTCAACCGCGGGCTTCACCTGCTCGATTTGATTCAGGAAGGCAACATCGGCCTGATGCGCGCCGCGGATAAATTCGAATATCGCCGCGGGTACAAATTCTCTACTTACGCCACTTGGTGGATTCGCCAGGCCATCACACGCGCCATTGCGGACCAATCCCGTACCATTCGTATTCCCGTTCACATGAACGAGAGTATGAACAAGTTCCTGCGCGCCACCCGTGAGCTCGAAAAAGAACTCGGCCGCGTTCCCACCAACGACGAAATCAGCCGGCGGATGGATATCCCGGTTGAGAAAGTTCAAAAGCTCAAAACCATCTCGCGCGATCCCGTCTCGCTCGAAACTCCGGTCGGCCGTGATGGCGAATCCGCTCTCGGCGACCTGATTGAGGACCGCTGGGTCGGCTCGCCGGTCGATGCGGTCATCGATTCCAACGTACGCGACGAAACCGCCAACATTCTCAAGACCCTTTCCCCTAAAGAAGAAAAGGTTATCCGGCTCCGCTTCGGCATCGGCTGCGAGCGCGAACACACGCTCGAAGAAATCGGTCAGGAGTTTGACGTAACCCGCGAGCGTATCCGCCAGATCGAAGCCAAAGCTTTGCGCCAGCTTCGTTCCCCCGAGCGCGCCCGCCATCTCCGCGCCCTTCTAGCCGCACGCTAAATATCGGTGGAATCGGGGAGAGGCGGCGCTTTCCCCAACTCTTCTAAACTCAAACGCCTTGCCAGATCGGCCGCAAATCCAAAACGAACCCCTCGACCGGCCCTTTCCCGGATAAGCTTTCCAGATTCTCGTGCCGGTTTTCGCTCTCGCCGAAGTACTCCCAGACTTCCTTTGCATCTCCGTCGATAAGCCATGCCAGCTCGGCCCCGTTTGCGATCCACTGTCTGCACTTGGCCCGCTGTTCTCTCACGGAATCGCTGGGCGATTTCACCTCGACTACGAAATTGGGCGTCACTGGCGGATAGTGCCTTTTGGCCGATCTAGGCAATTTATCCAGCAGCTCATTTGAAATCCACGCCGCATCAGGCGAGAGCGTAGAACCGTCCGGTAGATTCCAGCCAGAAGAAGAGCCAAAGACCTTCCCTCGTCCGTCCTTCTTAGCCCATAAGCTAAGCTGTGCTGCTATTTCTGTGGTTTCGTAATCGCTCTCTAGTCCCGCCGGCGCCATGACGATAATCCGCCCGTCCCCCTGTAGCTCGATCCGCAGATCAGGATTTTGCCGGACCAGCTCGTCAAAGTGTTGCCTGGCGCATCGCGGATCCTTATGCATGATGATCTGGTCTTCTACTTCGAGCGGCGGTAGCACTCCGTGCATAGCTCTCATCGTATATAAATTTCTGCTTCCCCCTTCCGGTTTTGCCGTACTTTAAAGCCTCTAGCTAAGCACAAAGAATTGCTACATAATAGACCCATACTGCTTGGCCATTCACACGGGCGCAAAGTATCAAGGGGGTACGAATGGTGTCTCGACAAATGTGTTTCCGTCTCTACGGTCTTTTGCTCGCGTTCCTCACGGCAGCAGGCCTGATCTGGGCCCAAGTCGAAACCGGCCAGATTGCCGGCACAGTCTTCGATCCGTCAGGGGCTGCCGTTGCCAATGGCTCGATCACCCTCAGGTCGGTCAGCACCGGCGCGACGCGTACGACTACTACGAGCGGCAGCGGTGATTTCACAATCACGAATCTGTTGCCGGATCGCTACGAATTGACGGTCACGGTTCCGGGGTTCAACACCGAGAAGCAAACCGTCGATGTCACAGTCGGCACCAAAGTCACCAGTGATTTCCACTTGAAGCTGGGAAGTTCAAGCACCATGGTGGAAGTAAGCGAGGCGGCTGTTCAGGTCAACACGGAGTCTCAGACCCTAAGCCAGACGATTTCGCGCCAGGATATCGCCAACATGCCGACCATCAGTCGGAACCCATACGATCTCGTGAAAACGATCGGCAACGTGTCCGATGCCGACCCGGGCGGGCGTGGCGTCGGCGTCGCGATTAATGGCCAACGCTCAAGTTCCACCGCCATCTTGCTCGACGGAGTTTCAAACAGCAATGCTTTCGATACCACGGTAGCGATTCCCGTGCCGACGGATTCGATTAACGAGTTCACGGTCATAACGAGCGATTTCACGGCCGAATTCGGCGGCGCTTCTGGCGGCGTGGTAAACGTGGCGACTAAGTCAGGAACCAACGATCTTCACGGGAGTGCTTACGAATACAATCGGGTTTCCGATCTGGCTTCGAACAGCTTCAACAGTAATGCCTACGGCATCCCCAAGCCAGTGTTCATCCGCAATCAGTTTGGCTTCTCGGTAGGCGGACCCGCCATCAAGAACAAGCTGTTCTTTTTCGACAACGCAGAGTGGACCAGAGTGCGCAGCGTCGCGCCTGTATTGGCGGTCGTGGCCACACCGCAACTAATCGCCGCCTCCGCACCGGCTACGCAAAACTTCTTTACTACCTATGGCAAGTTGAAGCCGAATCTGCAAAAATCCAGCCTCTTTACTGCCGCGGACGTAGGTTGCGTAACTACTGCTTGTACCGCGTTGGGAAGTACGCCCGCCTATCAGACGGTCGTATACAACGTTCCGAGCGATTCGGGCGGCGGCTCGCCCCAAAACACCTGGAATGATGTGGGCCGCATCGACTACAACCTGAGCGACAAAACGCAGACCTACTTCCGTTACGCGCGGTATGTGGAAAACGATTTCGTCGGAACACAAACAAACAGCCCCTATGTAGGCTACGACACGGGGAATTATGTCGATGCCCAAGGATATGCTCTTTCGCTCACCCACACGTTTTCCCCAACACAGGTCAGTCAGACTAAGTTGAGCTACAACCGCATCACCGATACCCAGCCTCTTGGGGCACAGCCGGTCGGACCCACACTGTATACCAGCATCAATGCGACCGGGTCCCTGGGAGGGAACGCGATCATTTATCCTGGCTACTCTCCCGGTACCCCCGGCAATGCCATTCCATTTGGGGGACCTCAAAACGAATCGACCGTCAACGAGGACTACAGTATCACCGCCGGGAAGCATAACGTTCGCTTAGGCGGAGATTTCACTTATCTCCAGGACAATCGTGTGTTCGGCGCGTATGAGGAAGCCGTTGAGGCGCTCGGGACAGGTGTGAAGAGCGGGCTAAACGGTCTTCTTACGGGTCAATTGAGCCAGTTTCAGGCGGCCGTCTACCCCCAAGGGAAATTTCCGTGCGTTGCTGGGGTAGTTACTCCGGATTGCACTCTCACGCTACCTGTCGGGCCGCCCGATTTTAGTCGCAGCAATCGGTATCACGATGCTTCACTTTACGCGCAGGATAGCTGGAAATTTCGGCCCAATTTCACATTGAATCTGGGATTGCGCTGGGAGTACTTCGGTCCTCAGGCTAACGGAAATCCAAACCTGGATTCAAATTTCTACCTTGGACCGGGTTCTAACATTGAACTCCAGTCCGCTGCGGGAACGGTACAAGTTGCACCGAAGAGCCCGGTCGGCGGACTGTGGCAGAAGCAGTGGACGAATTTCGCTCCGCGGGTTGGATTTGCCTGGGACGTTGCCGGAGATGGGAAGACATCCGTTCGCGGCGGTTACGGTATCGGTTATGAGCGTAACTTCAACAACGTGACATTCAATGTCATCCAGAACCCGCCAAACTATGCGGTAATTGGTTTGCAGGCGGGTGTAGATGTTCCCACCATCCCGATCACGACGGACAATGCGGGACCGCTGGCCGGTAGCAATGGAACGAAGGCCTTACCCAGAGTTACTCTCCGGGCCGTTGATCCGCACATCAAGAACGCTTACGCTCATCAATGGAGTTTCGCGATCGAGCGCCAGCTATCGAGTGATGCCATCTTCGCTCTCGAATACACTGGCTCTGCCGGGGAAAACCTCTACACAATCGACCGCTTGAATATTCCCGGTACATCGATTGTCTATGCCGGGGCAGGTAGCGCCGCGACTCGCATTAACCCGCAGTACTCGACCATCAACTTTCGTACCAACGGCGGGAACTCGTTTTACAACGGTCTCAATACGCGGTTCGAACTGCGCAATTTCCGTCGTTACGGGATTACTTTAAGAGCGAACTACACGTGGTCTCACAGTATCGATGATGCTAGTTCCACTTTTACCACCGACAACAACAGCCAATACAATTTGGGGCTTCTGGACCCTCTGAACCCCGGTTTGGATCGTGGAGATTCCGATTTCGATATCCGGCACCGTGTTGTCGTGGCGGGTGTCTGGCAGGAACCATTCTTCAAGAAGCCCGGCTTGGGTAACCTCGTACTAGGTGGCTGGAATCTCTCGCCAATCTTCTCTGCGCGGACTGGAACTCCGTTTAGTATCTACGATTCCACCAACAGTGACGGTAACCTTTACCCGCGTGTGATGTTCGGCAATGCCTTTCACACGAGTTACTCGGATATCTCGACGGGGCGGCCCAACGAGTTCAGCTATCTCGACCTGAGCACGGCTGGCATCGATAGCAGCTACGCAAACCCCCTAACCGGAACCTCGGATTTCGGACCGTTCCCCGGTAATATGACCGGCCGCAACGTGTTTCGTGCTCCAGGCGCCTGGACGTTCAACGTGGCTCTCTCGAAGACATTCTCCTTAACGGAACGGTTCAAGCTCGACCTTCGCGCTGAAGCGTTCGACATTTTCAATCACTCGAACCTTTATCTGGTCTTTGGGGAGAACGAGGTCTCCTCCTTCGTCGGTACAGTCGCAGATCCGACGCTCCCGGTCATCACTGCCACTAGAGGAGTTAATGCCAGCAGTACATTCACGGGTGCGTCGGTGAATAACGGAAGACTGGAAAATCGCAATCTTCAGCTGGCCGTGCGGCTCTCGTTTTGAAGCTCGTTACCAAACCATAGCCGGGAAGGGGAGCCCTCGGCTCCCCTTCCCATTTTCGGAAATAACCGCGCTCCTAAATCCCGCAATTCAGATTTTTCTGATGTCAACCTACTAAAATAAAGGAGTTATAAAATGGCTCCGTAATTGCTCCAAGCTAGTTTCAAACCGGGTCTGTCGCGCCAACTTGCGCGCGTACCTTCAGGGCCCGGATTTGGGGATTAGCAAAGCATGCAAAAGATCAAACGTTTACTCCGTCCTCTCGGCTTGGCCGCCTATAGCTTCCGCCAACCGGCCGCCTTGGTCGGCATCGCCGCTCTTGGGATTGCCACTCTTTCTGCCCAAAGCATTACTACCGGCGACATTGCCGGCACGGTAAAGGATCCCTCCGGTGCGCTTGTGCCTGGATCCACGGTCACTCTGAAGAGTCTCGATACCGGTGAAACGCGTACCCAAACCACCAATCAATCCGGCGAGTACCGCTTCACTACGCTCAGGGCCGGCAATTATGAGGTCTCGGCCGTCAGTTCGGGCCTGAAATCGGAAATCGCTAGGCTGGCTGTCTCGATTGGTCAGGTTGCGACGCTCGATATAGTAGCCAAACCTCAGGCTTCGCAGCAGATCATTGAGGTCACCGAAGCGGCTCCGTTGATGCAGAGCGAGAACGCGAACCTGGCGACCACGTATAATTCTCACCAACTGGAAAATCTGCCCGCTCCGGGCAATGATATGACCGCCTATGCATTCACGGCGCCGGGCGTGACGATCAGTACCGGTAGCGGATATGGTAGTTTCTCCGCATTTGGGCTTCCCGCCGTCTCGAACCTGTTCACGATTAACGGGAACGACAATATGGACCCGTATCTCAATCTGAATAATTCCGGAGCGAGTAATCTTACGCTTGGTTCAAACGAGATTTCGGAAGCTGCGGTCGTCATCAATGGATACACGGGCCAGTATGGCCGTCAAGCGGGCGCTAACGTCAACTACGTCACCAAGTCCGGCACAAACGCTTTTCACGGCAACGCCGCGTGGTGGTACAACGACCGCGTCCTGAACGCCAATGACTGGTTCAATAACGCCACGGGTACAGCCCGTCCCGTTGCGATTTCGAACGAGTGGGCGGATTCGATCGGCGGACCGATCGTAAAAAACAAGCTCTTTTTCTTCGTCGATAACGAAGGCCTGCGCTATGTACTCGCGAACAGCTTCCCTGTTTATATACCGACGACAGATTTTGCCAGCAATGTCCTGAGCAATCTGGCAGTTACCACTCCGACCGCGCTGCCTTTGTATCAGAAGGCGCTTAACTTGTACGCAGGTGCGACTGGCGTGCCCAGATCATCTGCCGTGACGGCCTCTACCGACGCGGCCCTGGGTTGCGGCGATATCCTCAGTACTGGAGTGCCGACTACTAATGCCGACGGCAGCATAACCCCGGCGGACCCGGGTGCTGCACGCGCTCTGGCTGCAGGTTTCGGCACCACGCGGGCTTGCGCTCGCGTCTTTCAAAGCAACGTCAATAACCTGAACACCGAGTGGCTGATGGCGGGTCGTGTAGATTTCAACCTCACTTCCAAAGACCGCCTCTACGTCCGCTACAATACCGATCACGGCGTTCAGGCCACCGGCACCGATCCAATCAACTCTGTGTTTAATGCCAACAGTATTCAGCCATCTTATGGCGGTCAGTTCGGCTACACCAGAGAAATCGGCTCAACCATGGTCAACCAGTTGCTTCTCTCGGCCTCCTATTACACCGCCATATTCAACGCGAACAATCTGCCTGCTGCATTGAGTGCCTTCCCGACGACTTTTTCGTTCGCCGACGGCCTGTACACAAATGTGGGAGGCAATGACAACGTGTATCCGCAAGGCCGTAAAGTGCGGCAATGGCAACTGGTGGATGACTACTCGATAGTCAAGGGTCGCCACACCATCAAGTTTGGGACAAACGTCCGCAAAAACTTCATCAGCACCTACGCTTATGGACCCGGGACCAGCGGTCTCTTGACGTTTTTCTCCATGACCGATTTCTTAGACGGATCGCTCGGGAACGGGTCAACTTACGCCCAGAGTTTCTCGAACATCGGGGCTGAAAGCCTCGCCATGTATAGCGCCGGTTTCTATGGCCAGGATGAATGGAGAGTCCGTCCAAATCTGATACTGACGTTGGCGCTGCGGCTAGACCGCAACAGCAACATACGCTGCGCCGTTGGCTGCTTCAGTGAAATGGCAAGCCAGCCCTTCGGGCAAGTTGACCATTCTGCGACGACGCCGTATAACGCCACCATCCAGACAGGCTTGAAACAGGCCTTCCCCGGGGTTGAACCGATCGTGCCGGAGCCCCGCATCGGCTTTGCATGGAACGCCTCTTCCTCGACGGTACTCCGCGGCGGGTTCGGGATTTTCACTGATCTCTACCAAGGGCTAATCGCCGACAGGTTGATCACCAACGCCCCGGCTGAGACTTCCTTCACGACCAGCTCCGGCACGATCGCTCCGGGCGATCCCGCCAGCGCGTTTTCCAACGTTGCCAATTCTGCGGTAGCTTTCCAGAATGGCTTTGCCAGCGGTCAAACGCTTGGGCAGATCAAGGCTGCCGCCGGCCCTGGTTTCGCTGTGCCTAACTTCAATACCGTCAACCGCCAGCTCTATAATCCCAAGTACTACGAGTGGAACTTCGAACTCCAGCACTCGTTCACCAACAACTACTTGGTCTCGTTGAACTACGTTGGTAACAGGGGCTATCAGGAGATCAATCAGTATCTTTTCCCCAACGAATATTCGCCACTTGGATTCCAGGGCCTCCCGACAGCCCCTCCGGATCCGCGCTTTGGTGAAATCCGCGAACTCGGCAATCAGGGTTACTCCAACTACAACGGCCTCGTAACCTCATTCCGCTGGAGAGTGACGAGCAACTTCACGGGCAACTTCTCTTATACCTGGAGCCACGCTCTCGATACGTGCTCAAATAGCTGCCTCGAGCCGTTCAATTCCCCCACATTTGGCGCGCCCAGCATCCGCTATCAGATCAGCCCGCTCGGTCAGCAAGCTTTAAACTACGGGAACGCCGACTACGATATCCGCCACTCACTCAACGCAAACTACGTCTACACGCTCCCAACCTCGCGGTTCCAAAACTGGCTGGCTAAGGGTGTGCTCGGAGGCTGGACCGTTGCGGGTACCTTCTTCTATCACAGCAGCTATCCCTACAGCATTGTCGATAGCGGAGTCCGCTCAAAGGCGAAGATTGGAAACGCTAGCGGCATCGCCACGCAAACCTTTCTAGCCGAATTACTCGGCGGCAACGACACGACTTGCAGCACGCCGAACGCTACGTGCTTTGGCAGCGACACCTTTGCCGCTCCAGAAGATCAGCGGACCTTCGGTAATCTCGCCCGCAACTCCTTCCGCGGACCGGGCTATTTCGACACCGATTTGACTCTGAACAAGCAGTTTGCTATCACCGAGCGCTTCCACCTGCTGGTGGGTGCAAACTTCTTCAACATACTCAACCACCCGAACTTTAACCTGCCCGTCAACAACACGGCTTTGGGCAATTTCGGGCAGATCCTCCAGACCGTTTCGGCCCCCACCAGCGCGTACGGCTCTTTCCAGGGCTCTGCAGTTTCGGGGCGCGTTATCCAGACGCACGTCGAAGTCAGGTTCTGATCACGAAGGCTTAGCTTTTGATACTAGGGGGAGTCCTCGCTCCCCCTTTTCCGTTTTCGGAAAGACTAACCGCTGCTGAATCCCGCAATTCAGAATTTTCCTATCTCTTCTATTGACAGGAAAGAACTTAGAAAACGGCTCTGCAATTGCTTCACTCGGTTCAAACCTGGGTTGCTGCGTTGAATTCCTAGCCCTAGCTTCAACGCCCCAGGGTAGGAATCAGCCAGCATGTACAACATCAAACGTTTCGTTCTTCCCCTGGGCTTAGTCGCCCATAGCTTCCGGCAACCGGCCGCCCTCATCGGCGTCGCACTTCTCGGCGTCGCCACCCTTTCCGCGCAAAGCATTACGACCGGCGATGTCGCTGGAACAGTGACCGACGCTACTGGCGCGGTCGTCCCTGGAGCATCGGTAACCTTAAAGAATCTCGACAACGGTGCCGAGCAAACGGGTACCACGAACCAGTCCGGGAACTATCACTTCTCACTCTTGAAGCCAGGCAATTACACCATCTCCGCCACCGCTTCCGGCCTGAAATCCGAGATCCAGAAGCTCGCGGTAGAAGTGGGCCAAGCCGCAACGGTGGATTTAGTCGCAAAGGTGCAATCCACTCAGCAGGTAGTCGAGGTGAATACCGCCGCAACGCTGATCAACGCGGAAAACGCAAACCTGAGTACAACGTTTTCGAGTAAGCAGGTGCTCCAGCTTCCGGCGCCGGGCGGTGATATCACGACCGTGGCATTCACGGTTCCCGGCGTGGCGGTGAGTTTGGGCGGCGGCTATGGAAATTTCAGTTCGCACGGACTCCCGGGCACCTCCAATCTCTTCACCATCAACGGCAACGACTATAACGACCCGTATCTCAACTTGAATAATTCCGGCGCCAGCAATCTGCTCCTCGGCCAGGATGAAATACAGGAAGCTTCGGTGGTCAACAACGCTTACAGCGTCCAATACGGTCGCCAAGCCGGCGCGCAGGTCAACTACGTAACCAAAAGCGGAACCAATCAAATCCACGCCGACCTGCTGTTCAACTTCAACAACCACCTGATGAACGCGAATGACTTCTTCAACAATGCGCAAGGCACTCCAAGGCCCTACGCCGTCTCGCGTCAGTGGGGTGCCGATATCGGCGGACCAATCCTGAAAAACAAGTTATTCTTCTATTCAGACAGCGAGGGACTGTATTACTCGCTTCCGAGCAGCGGAATCGTCTCTATTCCGACTCCACAGTTTCAGACGTACACGTTGAGCCACATCTCGGCCGCGCAGTCTGCTCTCTACACCAAAGCTTTCAGTCTCTGGAATGGCGCTCCGGGGGCGGCGAACGCTCAAGTTGTGCAAAACGGAAGCAGCGGACTGCAAGATTCAAGCGGCCGGCTTGGCTGCGGATCGTTCTCTGGGACACCCGCTCCGAACGGCGGGATCTTCGGGACCGATGTGAGCTGCGCCGCCGCCTACCGGACCAACGGGCTGAACACAAACAAGGAATGGCTAGAAACACATCGCGTGGATTGGAGGATCAACGACAAGCAAAGTATCTTCTTCCGTTTCAAGGGCGATCACGGATTTCAGCCTACCTTTACAGATCTGATCGACCCAGCGCTCAACGCCCAGAGTGTTCAGCCTCAATATGAGGGGCAGATCAATCACACTTACGTGATCTCGCCCACCACCGTCAATAACTTCATTCTGTCTTTCCTGTGGTATAGCGCGATCTTCGGCCCGGCTAACACCGCTGCTGCCCAGCAGATCCTTCCTGTGGGCATCCAGATCAATGATGGCGGCCCGAGTGGAGCATTCTTCGGTGGTACTGGCACCGGTGCTTTTTACGAATTGGGCGGATTTGCTGAGAATGGCTTCCTCTTCCCTCAGGGGCGACACTCCGGTCAGGGGCAGTTGGTTGACGACCTCTCGTTTGTCAAAGGCAATCACACTTTGAAATTCGGCGGAAACTTTCGTCGCAACCGCATAACTGATTACAGCTACCAATCGAACACCGTAGGCCTCTACACGTTCAACTCCCTTGCTGATTTCGCCAATGGCTTGACGGATTCGACTACTGGCAGCAACTATACCCAGAAGTTCAGTCCCCTGCAGGACGCCCACATTCGTTTCTACAACTTGGGCCTCTACCTACAGGACGAATGGGCTGTGAAGTCCAATCTGAAGGTTACGTACGGAGTCCGCTTTGATCGTACCGGCAATCCGTCTTGTCTCGACAAATGCTTCTCGAATTTGACTGGCCCGTTCTCTCAGTCGGACTTCCAGAAAGGGATCGATATCCCGTACAACTCTTCGATTACCACGGGCCTCACTCACGCCTACTACAGTGTCGATTCCGTCGTGGCTGACCCGCGGCTAGGTATAGTTTGGAGTCCGCGCGGCGGCAATGGCACGGTAATCCGGGGAGGCATCGGGTTGTTCTCCGACCTGGCTCCCGGGACCTTAGTCTCGAGTGTCTTCAACAATCCGCCTTTCCCCTATACCGCCACCATCTACGATGCTCCGGTAAACACGGTAGGCGATCCGACCAGCGCTGCTGCAATTGCACAGAATCAGTACAACGCTTTCAAGACGGGCTTCTTCGCGGGGAACACCTTCTCTCAGTTGAACACCGCCGTGGGCGGTACGTTCAGTCCGTTCAATTATTTCTCCATTCCCCATCACCTCTCGACGCCGCGCTACGCCGAGTGGAGTTTTGAAATTGAGCAGCCAATCGGCACCAAGAATGCCTTTGTTGCTACTTACAGCGGGAATCACGGCTATAACCTCCTGCTCCAGAACGGCTTTGTGAATGGTTACGCTCAGCCGTCCTATGGAACCTTCGCCGGTCTTCCAACCACCGCACCGGATCCGCGCTTCAATCAGGTGACGGAACTCACTAACAGCGGCTACTCGAATTACGACGGCTTGAGCGTGCAGTTCCGGCGTAGCTTCTCGTACGGCTTCCAGGGCGAAATTTCCTATACTTGGAGCCACGCCTTAGACACCATTTCGAACGGTGGCGCTGGTCTGCCGTTTTCGTTCTGCTCTGGTTGCGGGCTCACCACTCTCAGCAGTCCATCGGTCGGCAATAACTATGGCAGCGCGGATTACGATATTCGCCACAACATGCTGGCGGATTTCGTCTGGGACACTCCTTGGAAGCCAGGCAATCGCATCATCCGTAACGTGCTTGGGAACTGGACTGTATCGGGCAAGTTCTTCGTGCGGTCCGGCACGCCCTTCAGTGTCATTGATAGCTTGCTTGCGGGCTCAGTCTCGCCCAGCATCAACGCCACCATGTTGGCCAGCACGGTTGGTCCGGTAAACACTAACTGCGGTGTTAGCGCGGTGAATACTCCATGCTTTAGTGCCGCTAACTTTGTTCCTGCCGAAACCGAAAGCAGCTTCGGGAATCTCGGCCGGAACGCTTTCCGTGGCCCGGGATACGTCGATGTGGACGCATCGCTCTTCAAGAACTTCAACGTCACCGAGCGGATGAGGTTCCAGTTCGGCGCCAGCGCCTACAATTCGTTAAACCATCCGCATTTCCAGAACCCGAACGCGGATGTATCGGCTAGCCCGGGCTTGATCACCTCAACTGCCATTCCGCCTACCAGCGCCTACGGCTCCTTCCAGGGCTCGGCGGTTTCTGGGCGCGTGCTGGTCGTGACCGGACGCTTCCAGTTCTAATCGCTTTACCCGCACCAAACCAAAGCCCGCTACCATCAAAGTAGCGGGCTTTTTTGTATGATTGCCTCCCCTACTCTCGCCGAAGAAATAGCCGACCTGAAAGCTGCGCGCCGCGCCACCATCCTCGCCCACCATTACCAGGAAGCCGAAATCCAGGAAGTTGCCGATTCTATCGGCGACAGCCTCGAGCTGGCCCGGGTCGCCCAGAAGTTCTCGGGCGATGTCATCGTCTTCTGCGGCGTCAAGTTCATGGCCGAGACCGCCAAAGTTCTCAATCCTGATCGCATCGTGGTCCTGCCGGACACCCACGCGGGCTGCAGCCTGGTCGATAGCTGCCCCGCCGAGGGCGTCCGCGCCTTCCGCCGCAAGCACCCCGACCACGTGGTCGTCAGCTATATCAATACTTCCGTCGAGGTCAAAGCCGAAAGCGACATTCTCTGCACTTCCCGTAACGCCGTCGCGGTCGTCAATTCCATTCCGGCTCACAAGCCTATCTTGTTCCTGCCCGATATCAATCTGGGCAACTACGTTAAAAAGCAGACGGGGCGCCGGAACATGCAAATCTGGCAGGGAGCCTGCATCGTCCATGCCACCTTCCCGGCCCGCCGTGTGGCCACGGCCCGCTCCGAGCACCCGAACGCGCTGGTAGCCGCCCACCCGGAGTGCCCAGGCGACGTCCTCCGCATGGCTGACTTCATCGGTTCGACCTCGGCGATCATCGACTGGTGCACCGCGCAGAGCGCCCAAGAGTTCATTGTCATGACCGAAAGCGGGGTGCGCTACTCGCTCGAAAAACTCAGCCCCGGCAAGCGGTTCTATTTCGTTGCCAATGAAAATTGCAACTGCAGCGAGTGCCCCTACATGAAACTGAACACGCTTGAAAAGCTGCGCGACTGCTTGGAAAATCTCGAGCCCCGCATCGAATTACCAAACGAACTCATGCAGCGGGCACGGCTGCCCATCGGGCGTATGCTGGCTCTCAAATAGTGAGTGAGCTCGTCCAACTCGCCTCGCGCCACCTGCCGCCTCTGCCTCCAAGCGGTCCGGTTTCAGATACTTACGGTCGCGTCCACTCCGATCTGCGCATCAGCGTTACCGACCGCTGCAATATCCGCTGCTTCTACTGCATGCCGGAGACCGGCGCTGAGTTCCAACCCTCAGTTAACCTGCTTACATTTGAGGACATAGTTCGTTTCGTAAAAACGGCCGTTCCTCTCGGTTTCCGCAAAGTGCGCTTAACGGGCGGCGAGCCTCTCGCTGCGGCCCAAGCTTGCGGATCTTGTGGCCTCCTTGAGCGCACTGCCGGGGGTAGAAGACCTGGCTCTCACCACGAACGCCGTGTTGCTCGCCAAATGGGCCGGACCGCTGTTTGCAGCCGGGCTCCGCCGGCTCAACGTCCACCTGGACACGCTGGACCGGGCCCGCTTCCACCAGATCACGCGCCGCGATGACCTGCATCGTGTCCTGGGCGGGATTGATGCGGCTCTAGCTGCCGGGTTCCGCTCCCTCAAGCTCAACGCGGTTGCCATTAAAGGGCTCACTGAGCCCGATCTGTTGCCCCTGGTTCGTTTCGCACGCGCCCACAACATGGAAGCGCGTTTTATCGAGTTCATGCCGCTCGACGGGCAGCATCTCTGGTCGCTCGATCACGTGTTGACTGCCGACGAGATGGTGCAGATCCTGAGCGCCGAGTTTGGCCCCTTGACTCCGGTGCCGGACGCCGATCCACGAGCACCTGCCACTCAATACCGCTTTTCGAACGGCGACCGGGTCGGCTTTATCGCTTCGATCAGCCGGCCCTTTTGCATGAATTGCAACCGTCTCCGGCTCACTGCGGACGGAAAACTGCGCTACTGTCTTTTCGCCAGGGAGGAGACCGATATCCGACCTTTCCTGGACCGCCCAGACGAGCTGGAGCAGGCGATCCGGTCAACGATATGGCAGAAGTGGGCCGGCCACGACATAAACCGCTCTAGTTTTGTGCCGCCGCAGCGGCCGATGTATTCGATCGGCGGTTAACTTCCCAAGTCGCGTTTCGCAGCATCGGCTGCCATTGCCAACTGCATTACCGCCCGAAAAAATGCCTTACTTTGGCCCAGAAAGAGATTCATGCTGGTGAAGAAGTTAACTGTTGCAACAGCCCCGCCATTCTCGGGCAGAGTCGGCCGAATCACCGAACAGCGCGGTAGATTATTTCGTACAAGGAAGTCACACGGCTCGGGGAAAATCAAGTTGGTCTGGAACATCTCTCGGCCGGCTGCCTTATCAGCAGGCGAGAGCTGTGGATTATGCTGATTCTTGGGATTGTTGAAATCCGGAAACACCAGCTTGGTTACGGGGTCGATCACCCCGGCGAAAGGCTGGTTTACCGCATTACCGGCCTTGTCATGCCAAACTGCGAAGTGGTTTATTTCGACACCGCCGATGCTTAGAAGGATTCGCAAGACCTGCAGCCCGCTTGCCTTGAGAGCGAGTACCGGATAGAGGCTCGATCCGCCTTGCTCTATCGCCGCAAAGTGGAATCCCGCTGTGTTTGCGATGGCTTGCATGCGAAGTTGGTTTCTTGTGGCGCTCGAAACCGGGGGAAGTATTGGCTTCGTATCGGGTGGCGTGTCGTCATCGCTGATAGGAATGGCAGGCTGATTCTTGATCGGGAGAAGTTCCGGAAATTTAGCGCCAAGATCGGGATTCCGCGTGCTTCGATACCGGAACCACCAGCTAGTGTCCACGTTGAGCGATTGCAGGTTCGTCAGGCGTCCGAGTGTCTGATCGGATCCGGTCGCACGGCTGCTTGGTAGATTCCGAAAGGCATCGAGATCGGCCGGCTCCTCACCTTTGGATATGAGGTAGGCATTGATGAATGCTGCATGGCTTATCTCGTCGTCGGTGTTGTCGGAGATGTATTGCGGCATGTCGCCGTCCAGGTTTTGTAGCGCGCCGATGTAGCCGGGATTTCCTCCCTCAACGCCTCCGAGCTCGTTGTATTGTTGCCACAGATCGGTTTCAATAAGCTCCGCTGCCGCTGCGAATCGCAACAGCGCCGCGTCTCCACTAGTGAGTGGCTTGCTGTCCGTATCTGAATCCGCCGCGAAGAGCGAACTAGCTGGCAGCGCAATGCCGGCGCCCCCTAGGGCGTGCAAAAAGGAGCGCCGCCTTACGACGCTACCCCACCTCGCGGCAAGGTCTTCCTTTTGCGGTCCATTATCTTTCGTTTCTGGACGGGCAACGACAGCAGACGAACAGTTGTCGCTTTTCATAATCTATGCTCCTCTTTTTGTTTACGGTGGTGTCGCCGGGCCTTCCATTTATCCCGGCTCAATAGACATGTAACAGCCGGAAGCGTCCAAAACCATACATGGAGCATCCCAAGCAGCTGGAATTCACATCCCTGTGTAACTGTTGATAATCTAGGAGGCTAAACATGTTTATCTCTGACCGGGTCCGCTGATTTCCGCAACCTGTCACCGCGCTGGCATGAGCAGCTCTTCACGAACGGTACAATTCGCAGCATTCGAGGCGAATCTCGAAACCGGCGAATTGCGCAAGCAGGGGATCAGAATCCACGTTACAGGTCAAGCTTTCCAGATGCTGGTCATGCTGTTGGACCGTCCTCGGGAGCTTATAACTCGCAACGAACTGCGCGCCCGGCTATGGGGAGAAGAAACTTTCGTCGATTTCGAAGCCGGTTTGAACAAGATCGTTAACCGATTGCGAGAAGCGTTAAACGATTCGGCGAGCAATCCTCGCTATATCGAAACCGTTGCAAGGCGCGGATACCGGTTTCTTGTTCCGGTCACGGTGAGTCATGGGGCCCGCGGTTCTTCAGAAAGTCCGCCACGAATTCGGCTTGCTGTACTGCCTTTCGAGAACTTGAGCGCCGATTCGGAGCAGGAATTTTTCAGCGACGGGCTTACGGAGGAGATCATCTCCGAGCTGGGCCGACTGGATCCGAAACGGCTGGGCGTGATAGCGCGTACTTCCGCTATGCTTTACAAGCGGTGTGGGAAGGGGATTGATGAAATTGGCCGGGACCTGGAGGTCGACTACATCCTGGAAGGTAGCGTCAGGAAGGCCGAGCGTCGTGTACGCATCACTGTACAACTGATTCGGGTACCCGACCAGACCCATCTTTGGGCTGAGAGTTATGACCGCGATTTAGCGGATATCTTTCGGGTTCAGCGCGAGGTAGCTGGAAGAGTAGCCGACTCCCTGACTTGTGAATTGTTGCCCTACGAGAGCGCTGACCCGTCCCATGTGTCGCCTGACGCATATGAAGCCTATTTGCGCGGCAGGTTCTCCTGGAATCAAGGTTCTGATAAACAGGCTAGGACCGCGATTCAGTGGTTCGAGCGATGCCTCAAACATGACCCGAAGTACGCGTTGGCTTACTCGGGAATCGCCGACTGTTATGGGAGGCTCGGGTGGTTTGGGGCGCTGCCGCACCGGGAGGCCGGAGCGAGAGCCGAAGCGGCAGCAGCGAGAGCGTTGGCACTGAGCCCGGGACTGGCCGAGGCGCACGCTTCTATGGCCTTGGCCTGGTTCTGGCACCAGTGGAATTGGCGTGAAGCGGAGCGTGAATTTCGAGAGGCTCGCCGTTTAAGGCCGAATTATGCCGCAGCTCGCCTTTGGTATTCGGCTTTCCTGAACGTGAGGCAGCGCTTCAACGAGGCCGCGGATGAACAGAGAGTAGCGGAGGAACTGGATCCTTTGAGCCTCACTATTGCGATGAATGCGGCTGACCCCTACTATTTCCTGCGTCAATACCCTTCGGCAATTGAGCGCTTAAAACATGTGCTGGAGCGGGATCCTACGTTCTTTCCAGCGCACTACAACCTGGGACGCGCATATTTGCAGTGCCGAATGTTTGATGAAGCGGTCTCCTCCTTCGCCACTGCAGCAGAGATTTCCGGAGTGCGTCAAGCAAGTGCGGCATTAGCTCATGCATATGGGCGGTGTGGCGAGATCCGGAAAGCACACGCGATTCTAGAAGAAATGGAAACGTCAGGGGCGGAGTTTCACGTGGCCTCGCCCCAACTCGCGTGGATCTATCTCGGGCTTGGAGACTTGAGGGGCGCGATAGAAAAGCTGGAAAAAGGGTTGGAAGAACGGTCCTTCTGGATGGTTTACATTCAGGCCGATCCGGTTTACGATGAACTTCGCTCGGATCCGGCTTTCGATAGACTTCTAGACCGCATGAATTTCCCTACCCGACCCGCCTGATTGGTATTTCAACCGCAAAACCCGTTTTCGCTCATGGGCTAGAGATAGGCTAGCTCTGGATTTTTCCTGCACCCGCCGCCGGTTCGCAATCGTAGAAAGCCGCCTGAATGCCATAGCGCTCCTGGTACGCTTCGCCGAGTTCCCGTTGAAAGCCGGAGACCGCATCCGGGGCGACCAAGTTCACCGTGCAGCCGCCGAATCCGCCGCCTGTCATGCGGGCGCCGTATACGCCGGGGATTTTTATTGCCCTTTCGACCAGGAAGTCGATCTCGTCGCAGGTGATCTCGTAGTCGTACTGCATACTGCGGTGCGAGGCGACAAACAACTCGCCCATTTTGCGCAGATCGTGCGCGCGGGCCGCTTCGGCGAGGTCCAGCACGCGCTGCGTATCGGAAATAACGTGGCGGGCTCTGCGCCGCGGTACAGGAGGAAGGCTTTCCTCGATCTGCTCGAAGAGAGAAAGGGGGACATCGCGCAGGCTTCTTACTTCGGGGTAGCTCTCCTGAATAGCAGCTACGGCAGCTTGGCATTCGGCCACCCGGTCCCGGTAGGCCGAGGTGCCTAGCTCGTGCTTCACCAAGGAATTCACAGCCATGATCCGGAGATCGTGCGGGAGCTCGACGTATTCGTGCGTGAGACTCCGGCAGTCAATCTGAATGGCGGCGCCTTTGCGGCCGAAAACCGACGCGTACTGGTCCATGATGCCGCACGGCATTCCCACAAACTGTGATTCCGCCCGCTGCCCCAAGAGAGCGATATCGAGCGGCTTAAGATGACGCGATCCGAGCAGCGCAAACGCCGTGGCAATCTCGATAGCCGCCGACGAACTCAGGCCCGATCCGGCGGGCACCTCACTTGCAACCAGCAAATCGCATGCTTCGAGCGGCACGCCGGCTCGAATCAGTTCCCGCGCAACGCCGAGCACGTAATCGCTCCACGTCTTAACCGGTCTCGCTTCGGCAATGTCGTTTACCGCAATCGCAAACTCTGCCCCGAGATCGCGCGAATAGACGCGCAGTTTGCCGTGTCTCGCCGGAGAAATGGCCACATAGCACGCCATCTCGAGGGCTATCGGGAAAACGTAGCCGAGATTGTAGTCGGTGTGCTCGCCGATTAAGTTTACGCGGCCCGGAGCGCGGTACAGCTCGGGCTCCACGCTGCTGGAGCCGAAGCGCTCCCGGAACAGCCTTATGATTTCGCCCGGAACGAGAGCCACAGCAGAATTCCTCCGAAGATCAAGATCGTGAGTCCGCACCAGAGATTAACGTTTACTCCCGCTTCGAGCGGCGCGCGGACCTCAGGGCTAGCCAGCCCGTAAACTACCAGAATCAATCCGAGCAGCGAGAAGAGATAACCGGTTGGGCGGCGTAAGTCGTTCATGGGGCGTTTTACCAGAAAATGATATTCACGATCAGCAGCACCACAATCACCATCAGCGCCAGAGGCCATGGCCGCTTGTACCAGATCACGGTCCCCTCATGGGGAAGGTCCGTGACCCCGTAAACCAGGTTGTGCAGCTCACTCTCCGGTTTCGGCGTGGTAAACAGCGTGACGAGAAAGGTCACCACCAGGCAGGCGCACCAGGAGATAATGGCGATCCAGAAATTCTGCGCCATAGTGGATGGAAATTGATAGAGATTCGCGATCCAGCCGCCCTTGTTCTCCGCCACAGTAAGCCCGAGCGTAAGGCCGCCTCCCACTAAACCGGTCAGCAAGCCCCAGAACGCGCCATTACTCGTGGTACGTTTCCAGAACATACCAAGCAGAAAAGTCGCAAACAGGGGCGCGTTCACAAACGCGAACACCAGTTGCAGAAAATCCATGATGTTGTTGAAGGCGGTCGCCAGATAAGCGGTCGCAATCGAGAGCGCAACGCCCAGCACGGTGGTTACTCTGCCCATCCAAAGATAGTGGCTGTCAGGCGCATTGCGGCGTATATAGCTCTGATAGATGTCGTAAGTGAAAACGGTATTGAAGGCGGTCACGTTGCCAGCCATGCCGGACATAAAGGATGCCATGAGGGCGGTGAGACCGATGCCCAGCATCCCCGAGGGATAAAACTTCGCCATGAGAGTTGTCAGCACCAGGTCGTAGTTATATCCGCCACTCGCTTTCAGCGGCAGCGTGTAGCCGCTCGACATGCTCATTAATGCGACGGCGGCAACCCCTGGCAGAATGACAACGAAGGGCATCAAAATCTTCGGAAACGCAGCTACAAGCGGGGTCTGCCTCGCTCCGGCCATTGTTTCCGCTGCCATCGCACGCTGGATGACCAGGAAGTTGGTGCACCAGTAGCCGAAGGAGAGAACGAAGCCTAAGCCCGCCACCAGCACAAAGGCATTTACGCCCATCGGGTTCTCGCGGGCGTGGGCGGCATATTTCCAGGTGTGCATCATGACAGGTTGCATATGCGCCTTGAGGCCGCTCCAGCCTCCCGCCTTTTCCACCGCCAGAATGGAAAGCGGGGCGAACCCGAGCACAATCAGAAAGAATTGCACTACCTCGTTGTAGATGGCGCTGGTCAATCCGCCGAGCAGGGTATAAACCAGCACAATTGCCGCAGATAGCAGCACGGAGTTCGTGAAGCTCCAGCCGAGCACGAGCTCGAACAGCAGACCGAGGGCGTACATACTGATACCGGAGGAGAATATCGTCATCACCGCGAACGTGATCGCGTTGAGGCCGCGCGTTTTTTCGTCAAAGCGCAGCTTCAGGTATTCCGGAACGCTGCGCGCCCGGCTGCCATAGTAGAACGGCATCATAAAGAGCCCGACGAAAAGCATGGCCGGCACCGCGCCCAGCCAGTAGAACTGCGCCGTCATGATGCCGTACTTTGCTCCGGAGGCGCACATCCCGATCATCTCCTGCGCTCCCAGGTTGGCGGCGATAAAGGCCAGACTCGTGATCCAGACCGGCACGGAATGGCCAGATGTCAGGAAGTCTTCGCTGCTGCTGATTCTGCGCTTGGCCAGCCATCCAATACCCAGGACAAACAGGAAGTAGATGATAAGACTCACGTAGTCGATAGGTCTGAGTGTCAAAGGGCAGTTCCGTCCCGGGGCAATTGTATCGCAGGGTGTTTACACAATGGCCATTATTTGCTAGCACCATCTCACTCGATTAGGCGTACAATTAATCCATTCAGGTGTGAGAGGTCTCAGACTGTTAAGCATCTGATATGTTCGCCGGTGCATCATAAGTAGTACCGTGCTGTGTGCCCTAGCGGGGCAAAAAGGAGTTTTGAATTATGAAACGCGCGTGGCCCGCACCTGCAAAGATCCTGACCGGGCTCTTTGTTACCGCCATGTACGCGATGCCACAGGCTTACACCATTTCGGCCAAGCCTGGAGTTGTCAACTACATCGAGGGAAATGCATTTCTGAACGGGCGTCAGATCTCGACGCAGAATCTGAAGGCTACTTTCCTGAATGCGAACGACACGATATCTACAGATATCGGAAAAGCGGAAGTGCTTCTCGCGCCTGGGGTTTTTCTTCGTGTAGGAGACAACTCGCAGGTGCGCATGATCTCGCCTTCACTGAGCGACACTCAAATCGAGCTGAAAGCTGGCGAAGCTATGATCGAGGCCGACGACATTGTAAAGGATAGCCGCGTGACGGTAACTGATGGCGGCAACAGCGTGGTGGTCGAGAAGAGCGGACTGTACAAATTCACCGCGGGCGATGCGCCGAAAGTGGCCGTACTCGAAGGCAAACTCGATGTTTACAATGGCGACCGCAAGACGGAGGTAGGCAAGGGGCACGAGATCCTTTTGGGCCAGGCGCGTAAAACCGAGAAATTCGACCCGAAGAAGGGTGATGACCTCTATGCCTGGAGCAACGTACGTTCTCAGTACAACGCAGCATCGAGTTATCAGGCTGCTAAAGATGTGAACGCCTCCAGTTATGGCGGCGTTTGGGGCGACTTCGGTTTCGGGGGCTTCGCGAATCCAGGCTGGATGTGGAATGCAGGCTTCAATAGCTGGGCCTGGCTGCCGGGCGGCGGCGCGTTTTACAGCCCGTTCGGTTACGGATTCTATGGTCCAGGGATGGTCGGCTATGCTCCCGTCATTTACACTCCGTTGTACCGTGGCAGCGGTGGCTATTACACGGGCAACCGGAAGCTGCCCGTGGCTGCAAAAGCAGCGGCTGGCGCTACGCCGACAAGAGTGGCTGCCGTGCCGGTAAACCCGGTGCGTCCTCCTGCAACAGGGCTGGTCGCTTCGTCTCCGTTTGCCCATTCAATGGCAAGCGCCCAAACGGCGCATGCCTACGCTTCTTCAGGGTTTAGAACGGCCTCCGGCGTGACCGTGCCAGCCGGCCGTGCTGCTGCGCCAAGCTTCGGAGGCGGCTCCAATGGTGGCCGCGCCATGAGTTCGGGCCGCGGATTCTCGGGCGTTGGCGGTAACAGCGGAATCTCGGCAGGTCATCCCTCCGGCGGTATGTCGGGAGCAAGCGCAGGTGGCGCTCACGGCGGCGCGGCGGCTGCCGGCGGCGGACACAGATAAGAATCGTCAGGACTTGAATAGGGCGGCTCGGAGTTTCGACTTCGAGCCGCTTTTGCGTTCTGGGATTGAATAGGCTTAAAGCTAGTGAAACCGGCAAAGCGAATGAAAATAGTCACCCTGATCGCGCGAATCCTGCTTGGCTTGATCTTCGTGATTTTCGGCTTGAATGGGTTCCTTCACTTTCTTGCGATGCCTTTACCCGCCGGCCTGGCGGGTACCTTCCTCGGCCTCCTGATCAGCTCGCATTACATCTTCCTTGTGGCCGGGGTCCAGCTAATCGCAGGTGTGCTCTTGCTCATCAACCGGTTTGTACCGTTGGCCTTGGCGCTTCTTGCCGCCATGCTTGCGAACATCCTGACCTATCACGCGACAATGGATCCCAAAGGCTTTCCGCTAGCTATTTTCGTGCTGATTTTATGGGGCATTCTTGTACCGCGATATCGCAGCTTTTTTGAGCCTCTTTTTGTGCGAACCGCGCAGGTATCCGAAAGCGGAGACAGCATCACGCCAACGTATAGGAGCAGGGTGTAGCCATGCACTATCTTCTGAAAACCGAGCCGGACGCGTATTCCTTCTCCGATCTACAGCGCGACCGGGAGACGGTTTGGGACGGCGTAACAAATCCAGTAGCGGTAAGGCATTTGCGCGAAATGAAGAAGGGCGACGAGCTCGTGATCTATCACACCGGGCACGAGCGCCAGGCGGTCGGCACCGCAACCGTCGTAAACGTGAGCGCAGATAATCCGAAAACGCCGGAAGTGAAGATCAGGGCGGGCGAGTCATTCAGCCAACCACGTACGCTCGCTTCCATCAAAGCCCAGAAGGTCTTTGCGGATTCGCCGCTGGTCACCCAGGGACGGCTTTCGGTTGTTCCGCTTACGGCGGCACAATACGATTGGCTGACCCGGACGTGAACGAGGGTTTTCTCAGGGCGCGCCGATACCAGAGAAGCTTGCCTATCGCTTGACTTGTTCTCTCACCCGCTCGCCGCGCGCCGGCGTTTCGGCTGGGCGGCTTTCTCGGTTTCTTGAATTCCCGTCTGGCTCTGCGCGGCTTTGGCGGCCGGCTTCTTCGGAAGTTCGCCCAGGCTCTTCTGCAATGCCTGCATCAAGTCGATCACCGGAGCGCGCTGCTTTGGCGATGGTTCTTTGAAGCTCTGCCCTTCCTGCTTGGCCGCGATCATTTCCTTCAGCCGGCCCTGGTACTCGTCGTGGTATTTCTCGGGGTCGAAATCGGTGGCCAGTCCCTCCACCAGTTTCTCCGCGAGCGCCACTTCCTGTGGTTTCACATTCACGCTGCTGTCGCGCCGGAACTCTGGTACTTCCCGTACCTCTTCCGGGTAAAACATGGTGTGCAGCAGCAATCCATCCGCGTGCGGCCGGATCACCACGGTAAACTCGCGCTGGTGCATCGCGATTTTTGCAATTGCGCTATAGCCTGATTTGCGCATTGTCTCGAGCAGCAGGTGATAGGCCTTTTTCCCCGCCTCTTCAGGCACCATAAAGTACGATGCATCGAAATAGATGGGATCGATGCCTTCCGCCTTTATAAATTCGAGGATTTCCATGTTGTCGCTCGATGGAGGCGCGACACTCTTGATATCTTCATCGTTGACAACGACGTAGCGATCCTTCTCGACCTCGTAACCCTTCACCAGTTCACCGCGCTCGACAACACGCTCGCAGCGCGGGCAAAGAGTCTGCTGCTTGATGCGGCTGCCGCAAACGCCGTGCAATTGATTAAAACTGACACGCTCGGTACGAGCAGCGGCGAAGAGGCGCACGGGAATTGTGATCAGCCCAAACGTGATGTACCCCTTCCAAACCGTTGCAGCCATGCCGATCTCCTCTCCTCAAAACAATAGCTGGTAGCTATGTCGTTTGCAACCGAGTACTTAGCGGAAGTGGCTCCCCGAACCCGGACGGTAGGCGGCTTATTGCCGAGCGGAGCTTTGGCCGAGCGTAGAAACGGGATCCCGCGCCATACGATTACTTACGGCTCTCGCAATGCGCGCTGCACGTTGATCCGAGCCGCTCGCCGGGCAGGCACGAGTGCGCCGACCAGGGTGCAAAAAGCGAGCAGGAGTAGCGCGCCCGCATACACACCAGGCTCCCGGAACGACATCCCCGCCAATTGATGACGGACCAGCAAGCTGCCAAGACACGTGAGTGGGGTAGACAGGACGAGCCCGCCCGCGAGAATTACCGCTGCCTCGCGCATTACCAGCCACAAAATATGTGATGCTTGTGCTCCGACCGCCATTCGGACGCCGAATTCGACTATGCGCAGAGACGCGCCATAAGCCACAACGCCATAGATCCCGACCGCTGCGATGGCCAAAGCAAGGGCCGCGAAAGTGCCCACCAGGAGGGCCATGGCGCGCTCTTTCGAGGCAAATTCGGCCATGCGTGAAGGCATCGTTGCGAAGTCGTAAGCCGGGATGGAGGGAGCCTCCTGGCGGACAATGTTCCGAATCGTCTGCTCGGGTAGATAGCCGGTCGCAGTCCGCACGTAGTAAGTGATCTCAGCCGCCCGCTGCGTCTGCTGCGCCGCTGTGTAAACCAGGTTTCCGCCCGCCCGCTTCCACGACTGATGATGATCCGCCACGACCCCGACCACCGTAGCGAGCCAGTTCGGATCGAGACCGTTGAACATATTCACTGTTTGCCCGACCGGATTCACGTCGCCAAATAACTTGCGCGCGAGCGTTTGGTTGACAAGGATGACGGCCGGGGTATCGGGACGATCGCGTTGGTCTATCTCTCTGCCTGCAATCAGCGGAATTCCGAGAGTACTGAAATAGCCCGGGCCAACGATACTTCGCAAGCCACTCTGGTGGCGGCGGACGGCCTCGGCGCTGGTACCCGGAATCACCACCGCGCTATCCGCTCCTTGCGGGAACGGGCCGCCTGTTCCATAGGTGACGGCTTCGATGCCGGCAGTTTCTTTGAGCCGCCGCTCGATACTAGCCCAGAGCGCTCGAGTGCTCCCGAGAGTCGAGTGGGCAAGCTTGGCATCGACAGAAAAGACAGTCAGGTGATCGGGATCGAACCCGACCGGGACGCTCACGAGCTGATGCAGGGCTTTAGCGAATAAACCCGCTGCGATCGCCAATGCTAAAGATAAAGCAATTTGCGCAGCGGCGAGAGACCGCCTTGCGAACGTCTGGGAGCGGGCACCGGAATGCGTGAGCCCGCCTTCTCTCAACCCCGCGGCCAGATCGATTCGGGCAGATTGCCAGGCTGGCAAAGCTGCTACAAGCAGCGCCAGTATTAGAGCGATTGCCCAGTGCAGGGCGAGCACCCATCCCTGCGGCCGGTAAACGAACCCGCCACCGCGATCCATCCTCGCCAGGTGCACAAGCGCCTGCGCTCCCCAATGTGCGATCCACAATCCGAGCAATCCGCCCGCGAGCGACAACCAAAATGTCTGCAGCACGTGCAAACGCATCACTCCGCTGCGCGTTGCGCCTAACGCATAGCGAATCAGCAGCTCCTGTTTCAGCTTCACCGCTCTTACGGTCATCAACCCGGCGACGTTGATGGCAGTAAGAAATAAGAGGGCGAGCGTCATCCATTGCAGGATGCGCAGCGGCTCGGCCCAATCGTCAAGCTGCGCGTGAGCCCCCTGCGAAGCGGGTACCAGGGACAGGCGCTCATGCGACAGTTCTTTCAGATACTCGGCCGGCTGCACGCGCTGGGTTTGTAATTCCAGCCGGACCGCCGCTCGATAAACTTGCTGCAACTGCGCTTCGGCCATAGGTCGGGGAAGGTTATCCGGCAAGCGAATAAACGGGTTCAACCACCGTACACTCCAGTCGCTATCGCTATGCCAACCGGGATTGATATCGGCAAAGGCTGTGACGGGAAGATAGAGTTTCGGCGCTTGTCCTGCAATCAGTCCGTGGAAGCTAGGCGGCGCTACCCCGATCACGCGGAAGGGAACTTCATTCACGCGCAGAACGCTATTCCAGGCACTCATCTGCCCGGCATACGCTTGCTGCCAAAAGTCGTAGGCAAGCACGGCCGAGAAGCGATTATCTGAACTCGTGTCATCGTTCGGCTCGAGCGTCCGCCCGATCAGCGCTTTGACTCCGAGCACGTCAAAATAATTGCCGCTCACGAAGTCCGCCAGGAGATGGCGGGAACCGCCCGCCGCCTCGATGTTCACCATCTCACCGTGTCGAGCGATGATGCCGGCTTGCATATGGCGGGCAAGATAGCGACAAGTGGGAACGCTTAATGCGAGTACGCCCGCGTCACTGTCTGAGCGCCCGTTATGCGTGACGTTGGTTTGAAAGGCGAAGATCTGACTTGGATCGTGCACGGGAAGCTGCGCATAGATGGCCTGCCAGAGCAAGGTAAAAACCGCAGACACCAACCCAATCCCGATCGCGAGCAGGAGCACGGATAGCAGGGTGAATGCACGGTCCCGGCGCAGACTTCGCAGCGCCTCCACCGCCTCTTTCAGAACAATATCTGCCCGGGTTACCATAAGTTCGCCTTACCACATCCTATGCGCGTCTTCCTCTATTTCATCGGCAAACCGCGCGACGCGCACTCGAACGCCATTGCCGCCGAGTTTGTGAAGCGAACGATGCGCTATACGGGTTGCGAGATGCGTGAAATCGTCCCTGAGCGCTTCGACATCTTCAGCCGCCACGCGTCGGCCCGTAAGATCTTCCTCGACCCCGGCGGACGCAGCAGCAGCTCGCGCGAATTTACCGGGCTTGTAGAGCAAGCCGAGCAGAACGGACAAGACCTGGTTTTTCTGATCGGCGGCCACGACGGGCTTCCCTCAATGTGGAAAGCGCGCGCCGATCTGCTGCTTTCGCTCTCTCCGATGACGCTGCCGCACGAACTCGCCAGGGCCGTGCTTGCCGAGCAGATTTATCGTGCGTTCACCACGCTCCGAGGGCACCCATATCCCAGGTGAGCGCTCCTCCGGAAATGGAAAGGGTCATTCCGGTATAGGTACACTTACTAAGTTGACTAGCTCGATTCATATGTCTTTCAGCCGAACCGTCCATCTCGCCGCAGGTATTCTTCCCCTTTTTTTCTTGCAGGGCGTTTCCGGGGCCGACCTGCCTCCCGCCAAGCCGCTCAAGGTCCCGACTTTGCAGTACCAGGAATACAAACTGCCCAACGGCCTGCAGGTGTTGATGCACCAGGATCATCGCTTGCCGCTGGTCGCGCTCGACATCTGGTATCACGTCGGACCAGCTAACGAACGGGCCGGGCGCACCGGCTTCGCGCACCTGTTCGAGCACATGATGTTCGAGGGCTCTGAACATGTGGGCGAGAAAGCGCATTTCCGCTACCTGGAGGGAGCCGGGGCAACCGGAATCAACGGCACCACGGATTTCGACCGCACGAACTACTTCGAAACTCTGCCGAGCAATCAGTTGCAACTTGGTTTATGGCTCGAGAGCGACCGAATGGGATTTCTGCTCGAAACTCTCGATCGCCAGAAACTGACCAATCAACGCGATGTCGTCCGCAATGAGCGCCGGCAAGGCGAAGGCTCGCCCTATGAACTGGGCGAAGAGCAGATGTATCACCTGCTGTTTAAGAAGGGCGATCCGTACTATGCAGACGTAATTGGATCGCATGCGGATATCGAAGCGGCGCGCCTGAACGATGTCCGCGAGTTTTTCAAGCAGTACTACACACCGAATAACGCCACCTTGGCGATCGTGGGAGACTTCGACCCTGCTCAATTAAAACCGTTGCTGGATAAATATTTCGGACCGATCCCGTCAGGGCCGCCGGTGGACAAGACATTCACTCTCGCTAAGCCGCTTACCAGCGAACAGCGCGCCGTTGTCACCGATACGGTTCAATTGCCGCGCGTTTCGGTTGGCTGGCTCACGCCGCCCGCTTTCACGCCTGGCGATTTTGACGCTGATTTATTCATTCAGATACTCGGCAAAGGCGAGTCGAGCCGCCTTTACCGGCAACTGGTCTACCAAAAGCAGATCGCTCAAAGCGTTGAGTGCAATAACCAGTCGCTTAAGCTCGGCTCTGTCGCAGTCTGCAATGTCACCGCCCGGCCGGGGGTGAAGCCGGAGGCTTTGGAAGCAGCTATCAACGAGCAGATCGAATTGTTACGGCGCGACGGACCGACGCAGGCGGAACTCGACCGGGCCCGGAATCTGATTCTTACGCGAATATTGGAAGGCCTGCAGCATTTGGGCGGTTTCGGCGGAGTCGCCGACATGCTCAACTACTACAACCAATACACAGGGGATCCCGGTTATCTCCCAAAAGACATTCAGCGCTATCAGGGCGCCACTGTAGCTTCCGTCAAGAAGGCCGGGCAAGAGTATTTCGCCAGTAACAAGCGTGCGGTAGTCTTCACGATTCCGGGGAAGAAAGTCTTGAACGATGTTCCGCGCAGCCCTGCCGATACTGACGCCAATGTAAAGATCGTCAATCCTTATTCAGAAGCTTTCGAAGCGCAGGAAGCCTGGCGCAAGCAGGCGCCCGAACCCGGATCGGCCCCCCAACTGCATCTTCCGGTGCCGAAAACGCTCACCGTGGCTAACGGGATGAAAGTCTACCTGGTCGAGGATCACTCATTGCCGGTTATCGATGCGAGCCTGGTCGCCCTGGCCGGCAGCGGAGCGAATCCGCTGAAAAAGCCCGGCTTGGCCGCCTTCACCGCGCGTATGCTCTCGCAAGGCACGGCGACCCGTTCAGCAACTGAGCTGGCCAACGACGTGGCTCTGATCGGCGCTAATTTGCACGCGCTCGCGACAGTCGACAACGCGACGGTCAGCATAGGGGCTCTGAGCAACAATACGGAGGCGGTGCTCGATCTGCTGCAGGACGTTACGATACATCCCGCTTTCCGGGCCGAAGAGGTGGAGCGCGTGCGCAAAGACCGTTTAGTAGCCATCCTGCAGGAGGCCGACACACCAACGGCGGCGCTGCTGCGTGTTGGCCTGAAGGTACTCTATGGCGATAATTCGCCCTACGCATACCGTTCGAACGGAACCACTGCCTCGGTTGAGTCGATCACGCGCGACGATCTGCAAACATTCTGGGGCAGTCACTACGCGCCGCAAAACTCGGCGCTCGTGCTGGCCGGAGATGTGACAGAAACGGAAGCGCGTTCACTCGCCGAGAAATATTTTCAGTCGTGGAAGCCGGCTGGCACGGTAGCACCCTCCGTCACTCCGGTTGCTCCGCCGCCGCCTTCGCGTCGCGTGGTCATAGTCGATAAGCCCGGTGCTCCGCAAACTGCCCTTGCCGCCTTTGGCCTTGGCCTCGCGCGGAATACTCCGCAGTATGCAGCTGTTAACGTCATGAATAATGTGCTCGGGGGGATGTTCTCGAGTCGTATCAACATGAACCTTCGCGAGAAGAACGGCTTTACCTACGGCGCTTTCTCGCAGTATGCCTTCTATCGCGGCGAGGGTCCGTTCTTTGCCGGCGCGCTGGTCCGGACGGATGTGACTGCTCCCGCTGCCCGCGAACTCTTTGTCGAGTTGAATCGCATTCGCACAGATCCGCCCACGCCTGACGAGTTGAAGCTGGCGCGCGAGGGTGAATTGCGCTCGCTTCCCGGACACTTCGAGACCGCCGAGTCTACGTCCAAGCTCATCGGCGATCTCTTTACTTATTCGTTACCGGACGACTACTACCGCCTGCTGCCAGGCAAGTACGAATCACTCACTCCGGCCGCAGTCGAGGATACGGCGAAGAATGATGTGCATCCCGATAACGTAATCGTTGTTGCGGTCGGCGATCGCGCCAAAATTCAGCCGGGCCTCGAGAAACTGAATCTCGGCCCCGTCGAATTTCGCGACGCAAGCGGCGATTTGATGCTGAAATAGGTTCAGAATTACTGCAGGGCTGTGAGCTCAAAGTTGTGCGGACGCGGCTGAGCGACTTCCTGGCGCTTCGCGAGAATCGCCTGTTCGAGCGCGTCGGCCGATTGCATCGCGGGCTGAGCGGCAGAGAAGTTGTACTGAGCGAGCGGCACCTGGACCGTCCGCCAGCGGTCATTGTGCACGTCGCAATGCGAAACTGTGAGATCGTAAACTTCTTTTGCCTGCTTAGTCATCGGCGTTTCGAACAACGCGAGGTTCACGCCCCGCCCCAACTCGTCGCTATTAAAGGTAGCGACCTGCGCGCCATCGATTTTGAGTGAGTACACGCCGCTCTTCAAGCCGCTGATCTTTAGCGCCTCATCGTTCAAGCTCTGGCTCACGTCGGAACTGCGCAGCACTAAAGGAAGCGGTCCCACGCCCCAAGCCTGCTCCCATTCCGCAAACGGCAGAGGGAGCGCATCTTCTGATTCTGTCCAGGAGAGCGACTTTGCGCTAGCCAGACCGGAGACACTGGCGTGCTCGGCTGCTTCGAGTTTTGGCTTCACGCCCGCGACGATCGTCACTGAGGAAACCAGAGGCCGCGCATCCCACGATTTGAGCAGAGCTTCGGCCATGATGAGGTGTCCGGCGAAGCCAGGGTGTACGCGGTCGGGGATGATCTTTTGCGCCTGCACGGAATCGAGTTCATTCGCGCGGCGCAGCATCGCAACTACAGGCGTGTTGAGGTCGGCGACATGCAATCCTGCCTGCTCGGCGTAGTTGCCGATCCACTTGCTGAAGCTGATCAAAACCTGGTTATAACCGCCGGGAAAGAGCGGATCGCGCGTGACGTCATCGTATGGCGAAGGCTGAATCGCGGTTATGCGAATGCCGGGAGCCGACGACTTCATCGTGTCCACGATGTGACGATAGCCGTCGAAGAAGGTGCGGTCGGTCACCTCTGTTTCCGCCCTGTAGAGACCATCATTCATGCCGAGCATGATCGTCATCACCGTGGGCTTGTAAGCCAGCACATCCCGCGAGAGGCGAACATCGATGGGACCGCCCCCGCCGCCGCTGACTTTGTCGCCGCCCCAGCCTGAATGGACAAACCTTACATCCAGCTTCGGATACCTGGTGGCCACATACGTTTCGGTGATAACGGTATAGAGCCGCTGGTCCGTAATGCTGTCCCCGTAAAACACGACGCGGTCGCCATTTTTTAGATAAAAAGAGCCGGCGGCGAAAGAAGAGCCCGCAGAAACAAGCAGTAGCGCAAAGACAAATAACGGTTTGGATCGCATTGAGCGATCTCAATCTTATCAGCGACCGGTGATACAGTTTTTAAACTGGCGCAATCTCAATTCGGCTGATACTTTCAGATGACAACCGGGGAGCTATACCGATTCATTGCCTCGCAAAAGCTTGCGGTGCTCGGAACGACATCCGCGGCCGATACTCCGGAATGCGCGCTAGTCGGGATCGCGGTAACTCCCGCGCTCGAGATTATCTTCGACACCGTAAAGAGTTCCCGCAAGTACCGCAACCTGAGTAAGAGGCCGAGCGTCGCATTCGTGATCGGCTGGGACAACGAGATCACGCTTCAGTACGAAGGCGAAGCACGGGAGCCAAGCGGCCCTGACTTGGAGCGGCTCCAGTCTATCTATTTCGCCAAATGGCCGGATTGCCGTGAACACCTGAAATGGCCGGACGTCGCGTATGTGACTGTCAGGCCGGCCTGGATACGTTACAGCGACTTTAACCCGGGCGGTACCGGCATTTGCGAGATGACGTTCTGATTCGCAGCGCTCGCTCGCGTGTGAAAATCAGACATCATGGCCAGACAATTCGCACGTCACATAAGCCCGCCCGCGGTTCTGTCCGTCTGGAACTCGGCGTGCTTCCGGTAAATGGAGAGCTTTGGCAAAATGCTCAGAGTAGCTTACCGCCACGCCACGGGGTGCTTATGAAAAGAAGATTACTCGCCGCATGCGCAGTTGCAGGAGCCGCGTGCTGGATCTTGAACGCAGCCGATCACAGCGGAGTGAATTCGCTCACCTTCCACGATTTATCCGGACGGTTCACTACCGTAACTGAAAAGGCTAATTTCGATCTGGAAAATCCTTTCTTTCACAGCCTCGGTATGAATGGGCGATCATGCGGCACATGCCACGTCGCGAGTGAGGGCTGGACCATCACACCGGAACACATTCAGGCGCGTTTTTGGGCAACAAACGGCCAGGACCCTTTGTTTCGTTCTGTCGATGCATCAAACTGCACTGACAGCGACACCTCGACGTTTGCTAAGGCGAGAGAGGCATATAGTTTGCTTCTCGGTAAGGGCCTCATAAGGGTCAAGCTTCCGATCCCGTCGAACGCGGAATTTCAAATCGTCGCGGTAGATGATCCTTATAACTGTCCTGTGGCCTCAGACAGCATTTCGGTCTACAGGCGGGTTTTGCCGGCGACGAATTTGAGATTTCTCTCGACGGTTATGTGGGACGGAAGGGAAAATTCGACTGGGCGAAGCGTGCCGGATGACTTACGGCAGCAGATTGTGGATGCCACGATCGGGCACGCCCAAGCCTCCGAAAGTCCCTCACCCGAGCAAATCGAAGCGATTCTCAACTTTGAGCTTGCAACGTATTCGGCGCAGAGCTTCAGCAGAAAAGCAGGGCTCCTCAACCGCTCGCAGGGCCACGGCGGGCCTGAAGTGCTGGCCATGAGGCCTTTCTTCATCGGTATCAATGACCCGCTCGGAAACAACCCTACTGGCGCGGCGTTCGACCCGTCCGCTTTCAGGTTGTTTCAAAGCTTTGGGGCGGACGCCGAGTACGAAGATGGGAAGAGGGCCGAAGAACGACAGCAGGAACGGGCAAAGATCCGGCGTGGTGAGGCGATCTTCAACACAAGAAAGTTCACCATCAACGATGTCGCCGGTCTGCCGTTTAGTTCCGCAGTTGGAACTTGCACAACTTGCCACGACACGCCAGGTGTCGGGGATCATTCAGTCGCCGCACCGCTTAACATTGGCGTCGCTGACGCCGCACATAGGACGCCGGATCTGCCGCTTTTTACCCTCTACTGCCCGGCAACACGAGAAACCATTCAGACCAGCGATCCGGGACGCGCGCTCGTTACAGGCAGGTGTGCGGACGTTGGAAAGTTCAAGGGGCCAATTATAAGGGCACTTGCCGCGCGTCCGCCGTATTTCCACAACGGTTCTGCGGCCGCTCTCGACGATGTCGTCGATTTCTACGATACGCGCTTCAACATCGGATTGAGTGAACAGGAGAAAGAAGATCTGATTGCATTCTTAAATGCGCTTTGAAGTTGTCAATCGACGTTTAGACCTAACTGCCGGAACTGCTCCGCCGTGCTTGCAAGAGACGTGTGTTGGATCGCGGTAAAGCCCAGCTCGGCCGCGACATCGACAAACATCGAGCGGTCATCCACGTAGATTGATTCCGCAACCGTCGCCTGGGCGATATCAAGCGCCAAGTGCCAGATGCTCCGGTCCGGCTTCCTCATGTGAACGAAGTGAGAAATCAACATGAAATCGGCCAATTCGCGCAGCCTGAATTTGCCCACCCGGTGCTCGGTGATGCCCTGGCCTTCATTGCTGATCAGCCCAAGTTTGAGCTGGTTTCGCTTCTTCACTCTTTCGAAGAACGCAATATTTTCCGGCCACGCCACAGATTGCGCGTAGGCGAGATCGCGTACCTGAGCGAGGCTGAAGTCTCGCGGCGAAGCGAAGAAAACATGCCGCAAGTAATCCTCGAAGCTCATGTTTCCGCGTTCGTAGCTGTCGAACATCAAGCGGTGTCGGGCGGCGATCTGGGCTGGATCGAGTCCAAAATGAGTGCAAATGGTCTCACGGACCGATGTGTCCCAGCCATTGGTACCAAGTACTCCGCCTATATCGCTGTAAAGAACCGTGTACCTGGCTTGGGGCATCGGTTTTAGAGTCGCATACCGGGATAGCTAAGGGAAACTGGCGCGTCTTGAAAATTGAATTGAAGAAGAGAGCTCGGCAGCTTCGGGCTACGTAGCAGAAAGAATCACCCGGGATGTAGTGCGTCGTGGTGTCGCCAATCAAGCCTGGCTTGGGGCAGTTATTTCTGGATGTGATTCTTCCAGTGCTTTGCCAGGCATTCAGCAACCGACTGCATGCGGCCACCCTGCTTCTTGCACGAATCGCTGAAAACAATGTCTTTGGTTTTCGTGTTTATGACTGTCATGGAAATTTGATCCGATGACCCGGTGTCATAGACACCTCGTAACACAGCATTCGCTACGCCCGTCGTTATCGAACCTGGATCCGAGTCGTTCGAGAATCGGACAGCATAGATAGCGTCACGATCAGCCGTTAGGACAACAGGGACCTTTTTTTTCATCACGCCCGCAGTGAAGTAAGCGGCGAACGGGTTCTTCTGATTGATGTAAACCCTTGATTCCGGCTCTTGAGCCAATGCTGTGGCAGAGATGAGCAGCCAGAAAGCGGCTAAGATCTTCATACATATATCTTGCCCTAATCGAAACTCAACAGAAGCGGCAGCAACTCGGCACTAGATTGATCCACGATGTGGTCCCATGAAAGGTAATCGCGTTCGAACTTATCCGCCATGCCCGTTTCGATCAAAGACATCGCCCGGTTGGCTGGCGTATCGCACTCGACCGTTTCACGGGCACTGCGCGACAGCCCAATGATACCGGCGGCCACCGCCGAGCGCATCAAAAGGATCGCAGAGGAACAAGGCTACAGCGCGAGCGCCGTCGCGCGCAGCCTGGTAACCAACAAGACTGAGGCGATTGGAGTAGTGGTTACGTCGATTGCGGATCCGTTCAACGGAGAAGTCGTGGCGGGCATCGAGGAGTTCGCAAATGAGCACGGATACACTGTCATACTGGCCAACTCCCAGGCCGATCCCGCAAGAGAAGTTGCGGTTGTGCGCAGCTTTCAGATGCGCCGGGTAGACGGCGTTCTGGTCGCATCCTCGCGTGTGGGCGCGCTGCATACGCCGTTGTTGTCTGAACTCAAGATTCCAATCGTTCTGCTCAACAACCAGCATCCGAGCGCATTTGTCCACTCGGTCCGTTTTGATAACGTAAGCGGCGCTTATCGGGCGGCCCGGCATCTGATCGAACTCGGCCACCGGCGGATCGCCTATTTGGGCGACAAGTTCGGGTTGCATTCGGATACAGAGCGGTATCAGGGTTACTGCAAAATGATGGCGGAAGCGGGATTGGCCGTAGAGGGCGGGCTGATCGTGCGTGGCGATGGCAAACCCGAAGGAGCTGCGGCCGCAGTCCGGCCGTTGCTCTCGTTACAGGAACGTCCGACAGCCATCCTTTGCTACAACGATATGTCGGCTCTTGGCGTGCTGCGGCAAGCCGCAATAGCGGAGGTTGCGGTTCCGGAGGAATTATCGGTTACCGGGTTCGACGATATTTTCTTCGCCCACTATCTGCAGCCGCCTTTGACTACCGTTCGCCAGCCCATGAGAGAGATGGGCCGGCGGGCGATGGAGTTGCTGCTTTGTCTTGTTCGCGGAGAAGACACAGAAAAAACGCTGCTAGTTCAAGGAGAACTGATGGTGCGGGAGTCGACTGGCGCGCCGCGCGCGAGTTCTTACCAGTCGATCTTATCGGGGAAAAATTCAGCTACGAGATCCTCGTAATAGGGTCGGATCTCTCTCAGGTCTGGCCGCGACGCGCCTTTCGAATACAGATCGTATGGATTGAACTTGCGCACCCATTCGAACATCTGTTCATCCTGCGCGCTCATGAGATGCCGGTACGCGTGATGCCGATGCGCCGCGTAGAACGAGTGATAGCGGAGCATGTACTGCGCGGGCTCGGGCAGGTACCGGCGAGTCACAGTGTAGATATATTCGTCGTGACCCCAAGACAGATCCACCTGGTCAAGACCGCAATTGGGCTGGTAGATGCCGTATTCGGTTTGATATTCGGGGACTTTGCTATCCGGATTCGCCGCGAAGAACTCCGGGAAGACTATCTGATCTGAATAAGCGCAGCCAGCCGGGAAAGTGTCACCCACTACTGCCCACTGAGGCTCGCCGTAAAGGCAGAGAACTTTGCCAAGGTCATGCACGAAGCCAGCCAGAACGAACCAGCGCGGATGGCCGTCCTTGCGGATTGCCTCCGATGTTTGCAGCAGATGCTCGATCTGGGTGAGGTCTGTATCGGGGTCGCTGTCATCGACCAGAGTGTTGAGATAATCCGCCATCTCCCAGATGCTCTTCTTGCTGCGGGTCAGGCCGCAGTACTCGGCCTTCTTGGCGCGAATAAACTCAAGCGTCTGGATAGCAGTGGTTCTGGCGGTAAAACTCCGTCACGCGTGGATTGGCATCCTGCTCGTAATTCCGGAACTCTTGCTCGCTCTTGCCTTGCTTGTAGCGAGTGGCGACGAAATCGTCCCATTCCTCCAACTCCTGTAAGGGCTGCTGATCCAAAACCGGCGGCATGATTGTACGCTCCTAGCTCAAGTATGCACACGTGTGCGCCTCACGTGCAAGTGGTTCCTTGAGGGTCCGGCCGGAACGCCCGCGCTACTCTGTTCATGTTGAAAGGATGTTCCGGTTTGCGATTGAAGCGGCTTTTTGGGCTCTGTAGCCTAGCTTGTGGTTCTGCATTATTGTGGGCAGATTCCTCTAACTGGGTAACGTTTTCAGGCGATCCCCAGCGCACCGGTATAGTGCGTAACGAAACGGATTTGACAAAAGAAAGCGTTCCCAAGCTCAAGCTTCTGTGGAAGACGAAACTCGATAACAAAAGCAAAGAGCTAAATGCGCTGACGGTTCCGGTGGTAGCGAGTTACGTCTACGCGCCGGGCGGCATAAAGGATTTCGTGATCGTTGCGGGGAGCGACGACAACGTCTACAGCCTCGACGGTGATACCGGAAAGCTCAACTGGCAAAAACATTTCCAGATCTCGGGCACGCCGGTCCAGAGTGCTTATCTGTTCTGCCCCAATGCGCTCAATGCGACACCTGTTCTCGACCGTGAAAAGCTGGTCGCCTATATTCTGGCAAGCGATGGAATGCTGCACAGCCTGAAGGTGGTCACAGGGGCCGATGATCAGGCTCCGCGCCAGTTCACGCCTCCCTTTGCTAAGACCTGGAGCCTGAATCTGGCCAACGGGACGATCTACACCAGCACGTCGAACGGGTGCAACAGTGTGCCCTCGGCCATCTATGCGGTCAATGAGAACAGCCCCGATGTGAAGAAGTTCCTGACCATGCACGCCTATGGGGGAGGAATTTGGGGGCGCGCGGGCGTTGCAGTCGGCCCGGACGGAACCGTGTATGCCGGCACGGGAGACGGAAGTTTTGACCCTGCAAAGGAGCAGTATCCGGATTCGGTACTGGCAGTGGATGGCCGCACTCTTCAGCTCAAGGACTATTTCACGCCGAGCAATAACAAGCGGCTCTGGAAAAAGGACCTCGACATGGGTGGCGTGACTCCGGTCGTCTTCTCGTACAAGGGCAAAGAAGTTGTCGCGGCGAGCGGAAAGGAGGGCATCATCTTTCTGCTCGATGCGAAGTCCATGGGCGGCCAGGACCACATGACACCTCTCTATGAGAGCGAACTGCTCGCTAATGCAAACGGCGACTTCTCGGGGCATGGAATCTGGGGCGCGTTTTCCAGCTGGGAAGACAGCGCGGGGAAACGCTGGTTGTACGCGCCTGCCTGGGGGGCGCCAACTGACAACGTGAAATTCCCGGTTACTTACGGCGAGACCGCGCAGGGTAGTCTAATGGCCTTCGAGGTCACCGGTCCGGCCGATAAGCCTGTTCTGACGCCGGCCTGGAAGTCCGTTAACATGTCCATGCCGGAGCCGGTTGTGATTGCGAATGGCGTGGTGTTTGCGCTCGCGAGCGGCGATAACCCGAACCAAACGGACCCGAACGGAACTCTTTACAAATCGGATTTCCGCGCAACTCATCCGAGTGGTCACGCCATTGTCTATGCCCTCGACGCCCAGACTGGCAAAGTGCTCTATTCAAGCGGCGACACTATCCCTGGCTGGAATCATTTTTCGGGGCTGGCAGTAGCTGACGGGCGCGTGTACGCGGTCACGTACGACAACGTGGTTTATGCCTTCGGTCTGCCCGAGTAAGCCGATGTTTTAGAATCGGAGAGTCACCCGCCTCTTGGGCGCGTAGCTCAGTTGGTTAGAGCGCCTGCTTCACACGCAGGAGGTCACAGGTTCGAGTCCTGTCGCGCCCACCATTGCTTTTGATTGTCATCAAATGGGCGTTCGCACCCGACCAGCTATTCCCTCCGCACCGCTATCCGCCTTCCTAACCCGGTATTGCTATGGCAAAATCACGACTTTGGAGGATCGATGAATAAACTAGTGATCGCGCTGTTACTGTCAACGTTCGCTCTGCCGCTTCTCGGTCAGGGCGCTCCCCCGCAGGGCTCGCTCGATCAGCCCTATACGATGGAGTACTATTACAAGACTCAGTGGGGCCATCAACAGGAATTCCTGCAACTCTTCTTGAAAAACCACTATCCTCTGCTGAAAAAGGTCATGGAGAGCGGCCGCGTGCTCTCGGTCAAGATCGAAACTCCCGCCAACCACCTGCCCGAGGATGCTCGTTGGGACTATCGCGTCACTATTCGGTTCAAGAACTCAGCCCTGGCCACCACGGCCAACCCTGCTGAGGAGACTATGATCAAGCAGCTCTGGCCTGACCAGGACACCTACAAGCGTGAAGAACAGCGGCGTTTTGAAATTCTGCTGGCGCATTGGGATCTGCCGGTAACGGACATCACCCCGCCAAACAGGTAGAGCTGTGATCTCGGACACGGGTGAGATTCGCGCTGCCGCCACGCCCCTTCGGCTGGAGTTCTATGCACCCCCAGCCGGTTTAGAAGCGGCGTAGACAAACCGTGATAACCGCCGCTCCTCAGACACTCTGTGCACACAAGCCAGGAATCGCTGCAGGCCGGAGAAGCTCTGCTCACCCTCGATGCGCAGCAAATCTTCCCTCCTTCGCGAGCGCGCATCAAGCCAGCACCGTGAAATATCCGCGGCCGATTGGGTTAGGTCTGCCGTCGAGAGCGCCTCGAATCCTGCTTCCCCAATCAGGCTTTCATTCTCACCCGCCGGAAGAAAGAAGTAAGTTCCGATCGAGCTTCGAGTGGCGATCTCCTCGTTTGACAGGATGCCTGTTACGATCATCGCGTCAGTGAAAAGCATCCGGCCACCCGGTCGCAAAACGCGCTGCCACTCCCGGAGAGTGTTCAGCCGTTGTGGAATATGACACATTGCGTCGTTCGAAAACACGGCGTCGAATACGTCGTCTTCAAACGGCATCCGTGCGGCAGCATCGATGCAGGAAAAGGTCACTCGCGAGGATAGCCCGCTCGATTGCGCCAGCTTCTGCGCATTGGCAATTCCGCTTTGGTTAACGTCAATCCCGGTGACCTCGGAACCGATGGTCTGCGCCAGATAAACAGCGCAGCCCCCGGCGCCGCAACCCACTTCAAGCACACGTGAAGAGCTGGTTAGATTCAGCAGTCCGAAAAAGCTGCGAAATTCTTCCGCAGTCATCCAGCCGGTCTGGCCCAAATCGAGACCGTAGGTCTCGTGCCGCACCTGCTGATACACCTGTGCTGAATACCCTGCGTAAGACGAATTGTAAAGGTCAACGGAACCCGACGCCTTCGTTGCCACACTTCACTCCGGCTCTCAGTCCGTTGTATCAGAAAGCGGACGAGCGAGCCGGGCCCGTCCGCCAATGGCGGCCAGTGTTTCTCATGCCCGTATTCGCGTTTGGGTTGCGGCGTACTCACGCTCAACGCTGGCATATATTGGCTCCGCTATTGCGCGAACAGCCGTCCTAGCCGAGATACAAGACGTGCACGTACGTGCCTGTTCGCGGATTGTATGCCAGATAGTAGCCGGGATCGTCCGGATCCTCGTACAGAACAATATCGTCGGAGTTCCACAACCAGCCATTCACGTAAGCTATATCCGCCGGCGCTACGGCAAAATAAAATCCGTCGAAGAAGAATCTGGACGGACCGCCGCCCGCAAGCCTATAGATGTGCGAGGGGCCAAATGCCCCCGGGAAGTGGCCGTGCTCCCAGGGATGCGCCAGATGGAAATCCCCGCGCCGCTCATCATGACCGATCCATTGTCCGTCGGTATGGACGTGTGGAGCATTGGGATGACCGCTGGCGTCCCGGAAGTCGCGCCCCTGTGCCCCGTGCTCCGGCTCGGGACGTGCCGCACGTCCCTGTTCCGGCCCGTGCTGGGGGACGTAACCTCCGCCTACCCGATTATGCGGATCCTGGTGCCCGGGACCGTGTTGCTCTCCGCCTCGGTCGTTAGCGCGCTGTCCAAGCGTAGGTAGGCAGACAACCAACCACAACGCTGCAAGGCACAGCCAGATCTTGTCTCTCTTTTTTTGATACGAACCCGTCATCGCTTCTCCTAAATATTGGCGCGGGCAGAACGGGTTTGTTTCGCTTCGCATTTGCAATGTCCGTAGCCTAGGGCAGTCGTGGCCAGCGAAGATCCGAGCCAGTGCCGCCATACCAAGAGTCTCCGGGGCACGATCAATCCGGGCGCTCGAGACTCACAAGGGTCGCCAACGGCCCTGCGGCCAAAAAGAACGAATGCGAATTTTGGATCAGCCATCAAGAAGCGTTATCGGGCAGGTCAGACCAGGCAAACGCTTTGGCAAATGCTGCGGGCGTCAGGCTCGCCGGTCGCAGCGGCAGTTCGAACCAGAACGTTGCTCCGGGCAGGGGCGCATTGTTGTAGACCCCGATCCGTCCGTTCATGTTCTCCAGAAGTTGCTTGCAGATTGTCAGGCCCAGTCCCGTTCCGCCAAACCGGCGGCGCGTGGTTCCGTCGGCCTGAAAGAAGGCTTCGAAGATTCGCTCGCGTATCGATTCTTCAACACCTATTCCGGAATCGATCACTTCGCAACGGATCAGGTTGTTTTCCTTAGCCGCACGCAAACGAAGCCTGACGCTTCCTGAGGGCGTAAACTTAACCGCGTTAGCGATCAGATTAGTCAGGATTTGCCGGAATCGAACGCTGTCACCGTAAACATATTGGGGCAGTTCTGGTTCTATCTCATACGTGAGAGATAAGTTTTTCGAGCTTGCCCGCAGGCCTAGCAGCTTTACGACACTCCTCAAGCTCTCATGAACATCGAACGGCTCGTCAGCCAAAAGCAGCCGGCGCGCTTCCATCTGAGAAAGATCGAGGAGATCGTTGATGATGGTTAAGAGATCATTGGCGCACTGGCTCACTGCATCGGCGTACTCACGTTGATCGAGCGTCAGATCGGTCGCCTTGAGCAGGTTGACCATCCCCATGATGCCGTTCATGGGCGTCCTCAGCTCATGCGAAGTATTGGCCAGAATCTGCTCTTTGAGCTGCGTCGCCTCACGAGCCAAATGCAAGGCCGTGCTCAGCTCCTCATTCTTCAATTGAAGCTCTCGCGATGATTCCAGCAACCTGTGCTGGGCCTGCTTACGCTCCGTGATGTCCCTGCCTATACCCTGAATTGCGATTGCGTGTCCGCGCCGGTAAATGATACGGGTGCTGACTTCGAGAAAGCGCAGCTTACCCCCTTTTGAGATGATCGGAAGCTCATAATGCTGCGGGGCGCTTCCGCCCAAATGTGCTCGCACGATGTCGAGCACGACGTTCCGCGACTCGGGCACGATCAACTCCCCGAAATCTTTGCCCAGCACTTCGATTCGCGAATAGCCTGTCAGGTGCTCGGCAGCGCGGTTCACTTCCAGAATCTTCCCCTTTAGGTCATGCAGGAAAATGACGTCATTAGCATTTTCGAAGAGCTCGCGAAAGCGCTCTTCGCTCGTTCGCAGCTTCTCTTCGGTGTTATGCCGCGCGGTTTCGTCCTCCACCATCATGATCCGCGCGTTCTTTCCTTCAGCTTCAAAGGTGAAGGAGACGAGCCTCACAACCAGTTCCTGTCCGTTTGCGTTCTTGTGCGTGACCCGCGTGATCGCATTCAGCGGCTTCTGCAACTCGGTTATCAGGTCGGGGTGGTCTCGAAGAGCCTCGGGCGCGAATAGGTCAAACAGCTTCCGGGAGCATATCTCCGGCAACGGGTACCCGTACAGCTCCAACGCGCTTTGATTGGCATTCAAGACCGAAAGCTCGTCCGCGGAGTAAACAATCGCCGGGATCGGATTGTCAGTGAAAATTCGTTCGTATGCGGCCAGCCGTTCCGTCAGTTCTTGAGCGGAGCGTTCGAGCTCAGCCACCCGCGCACGCAGCTCACCAGGGGACATCTCTTCCGCCGCTGGCCCGCCATTCACCTGGCCTGGAAGCTGACTCGTACCCAGAGAACTTGCCTGGCTGTCCGAGCTTGACACAACACTTTAATGTAGCAGCCATTTGGATGTCTCATAAAGGGAGAAAAAAATCGGAATTTTCCTGCTCTGCCAAGCCTGCAGAGCCGGCAGGCTAACCGCTTCTGAACGTTCCTCGGAAGCTTGCTATGGATTACCATTTCACAGCGCCCGCATGCCTGCGTCGTTCTGGAACAATCGCTTTCGCACACCCGTATATAATTACGTAGCCTCAGAAGGAGACAAGCCATGCGGGACCATATCAAGATACTCGGGATCCTCAATATAGTGATGGGCTGCATTACCGCGATGGTCGGAATTGTGATCCTGCTTATGATGGGGACGATTGCTGGCATTGTCGCCAGCAGCCTCGCTGCCTCTGGCGGCAGCGATTCCCAGGATGCAGTCATCGCGGGGCCCATCGTTGCCACTGTCGGCCTGGTGATTGGGATCTTCTTCATCGCTCTCGGCCTCCCGTCGATTCTGGGCGGCTGGGGTCTGATAAATTACCGGCCCTGGTCGCGCATTCTCATGATCGTCGTATCGGTGTTCCATCTTTTTCACATCCCTTTGGGGACGGCGCTCGGCGTGTATGGATTATGGGTGCTGCTGAGTGATGAGGGCAGACGGCTGCTCGAAAGCGGAGGGACATCTGTTACTCCGGCCGTCGCTGCCGGTTTCCAGCGGCCCGCGTATCGCACCCCACCCACCTACGGCCCGCCGCCTGGCTCCCCGCCTGTCTAGCGGCTTGCGACCAGGTCACGTGCCTGGAGGAAAATGTCTCGCAGCATCTGTCGCGTAAGGCGCTTCGTAGAGGTGTTCTGCTGGCTCGGATGGTAGCAGGCGAGAACAACAGGCCCGCCTGCACAGGGAACGTAGCGCAGGCCGTGCCCAAACCTGAAAGCGGCCCTGGATCTAATGCGGCCGGAATCCTGCAAAACCGAAAGATAGGCGTTCAAAGCAATGCCGCCTAACGCGACGACTGCTCGAACTCCAGCCAAGAGCGCCAGTTCGCGGACCAGGTACGGGCGGCAGGCTCGTATCTCGTGAAGGGTCGGCTTATTGTCCGGTGGAACGCAGCGCACCGGAGAGGCGATGTAAGCGTCTCTCAACTCCAGCCCGTCATTCCGCGAAACGCTTTCCGGCTGATTAGCAAATCCCGCTTCCCAAAGTGCGCGATAAAGAAATTCACCTGAGCGGTCACCCGTAAATACGCGCCCCGTCCGGTTCGCGCCGTGAGCTCCGGGCGCCAAACCGAGTATCAGCAATCTGGCTTGGGGATCGCCAAACCCAGGAACAGGCCGGCTCCAGTATTGCTCTGTCTGATACGCCTTGCGGCGGATTCGCCCGATCTCTTCCCGATATGCGACCAGCCGCGGACACCGCGAGCAGCCTACGATTTCGCTGTTAAGGACCCGAAGCGCACTGCTCAGTTTAGACATGCGCTATAACCGAATGCGCTTTGCCTCAGGATGCCTTCCTAGCTTCGTTATCAAAATTGCGGTAGCTCTCGTCAAGCAATTCGACGACATGCATAACCCGCTGACCGCCGCCATACAGCCGCGCCCCAGCAGCGAGTTGGAGCATGCATCCTGGATTCGCCGTCGCGATTACCGCGGCACGCGTCTCGTCTACGTATTCCATCTTGTGCTCCAGAATCTGCATTGCCATCTCGTTTTGCGCGACATTATAGATCCCGGCGCTTCCGCAGCAAAGATCGCACATGCGCATCTCGCGAAAAACTAAGCCCGGGATCGCCTTCAATAGAAGTCGGGGAGCGCTTCTGATTTGCTGCCCGTGCGCTAGATGGCACGAGTCCTGATAGGTGACCACCGCCTCTACCGTCCCAAGACTAGAGTTCAGCTGAATGGATGCGAGGAACTCTGTCACGTCTCGCATCATGCTCATGAACTGGCCGGCACGATCTCGGTAAACGGGGTCGTCACGGAGCAGCCAGTGATACTCCTTCAACGTCGAGCCGCAGCCCGCTGCATTCGTGATGATCGCATCATACGGTCCGCCCCCCAGCACTGCGTCGATATTGCTGCGAGCCAGCCTTTGCGCCTGCGCTTCCAGGCCGGCGTGAACATGCAGCGCACCACAGCAGTTCTGAGCAGCCGGTATCACCACTTCACAGCCATTTCTTTGCAGAACGCGAACAGTCGCCTCGTTCAGCCGGGCAAACGCCACATTCGCGATGCAGCCGCTCAGGAAAGCCACACGGTACCGCTGTGTTCCGAGCGCGGGAAATGTTCTTCCGATCTTCGAGTAAAAAAAAGGAATCTCGGCGTTCGGCGATAGGGCCTCGATGTTAGCCAACCGGCCGAATAGCTTGAGAATGCCGGTTGCGCGCACCACGCGCTGCAGCCCGCTCGCCTGATAGGCAAACATCATCGCGCCCGCGAACTGCAAGGCGCTGCGGGAAGGCAGCAGCTTCTCGAAAACCAGTTTTTTTGTCAGCCGCGCCCAGCGGGATTGCTTCTCTTCACGCCGGATCTGCGCCCGGGCTGCCTCGATCATTCTTCCATAAGGAACACCCGACGGGCACGCCGTTTCACAGCCGCGGCAGGCCAGGCATAGATTCAGATGTTCCACATACTCCGGCGTCATGGGCGCACCGTTGTGAACTTGGTTCATTTGGTAAATACGCCCGCGCGGAGAATCCATTTCGACCCCTAACTCGCGGTAAGTGGGGCAGGCGTTCAGACACAATCCGCAATGCACGCACTTGTCGAGATCGCTTTGCGCGGGCCCGTGCCTAGATTCGGCCATACAAGCGAGAACGATTCAGTAGATTGCCGGGATCGAACATTTCCTTGATCTTCTTCATCATGGCAAAAGAGCTCTCGGCTCCCGCGGTGGGCCTTAGCCAGAGCTCTTGCGAAGCTCGAATCTCATCGGGCGCAAACTCAACTGCCAATGTCCAGCCGTGTCGGGCTGCGGCTTGCCATATCGCCGGCACAGCTTGCCAGGAGTTGAGATAAATATACGTGATTCCCGAAGCTGCGCGTGTTATCGCCGCACCTGAAATCAGCCGTAGCAGGGCGCCGCTTTCCCGAGCGAGCGTCGAGACGCGCAATATAGTGCCCGCGGGCCGCCGTGCAAGAAAATCGGCTGGGAACTCGCGGATCTGCGTCCAGAGTGCTTGATCGTCGGCACCTGAAAGCTGATTGCTTCCGCTCAGATCCCGCGCGTATCTTGCGAGCACTTTTTCGCTTCCGCCTGCCCGTACGGCCAACAGATAGCCCCTCATTCCGAGCCGGGCCGCCGCCGAGGGCGTGACCAGGTCGTGCGCCAGCGGACGAAGAACACCGCCGAGTACCTCGTCCCGCTTCTTTAGTGCGCTGTCGAGATCCGGAAAAGAGAACAGAAACGTGCTCGCTTGTTCGGGTAACGCGTGCAGCCGGAAATTCACCGATGTGATTACAGCTAGCGTGCCGAAACTGCCGATTATGACTTTGCCAATATCGAGTCCCGCAACGTTCTTCACCACCATCCCACCCACCCGCACGATCTTCCCATCGAGCATGGCAAACTGCATCCCGATGACAAGATCTCGAGCCGCTCCGTAAGCTCGCCGCAGTGGTCCACTCGAGTTGCTCGCCACCACTCCCCCGACTGTGGCCTGATCCCAGAACGGCGGATCAAGAGCGACCATCTGACGGTTGCGGGCTAGATCTTTCTGCAGATCGGCCCAACACAAGCCTGCTTCCACGCTGACCGTGAGGTCGTTCGGTTCATATTGCAGCACCCGATTTAGACGCGAGGTCGAGATGCGAACGCCCGCCTCCGCCGCCGGGCCTGCCATCAGGCGTTTACTGTTATTCCCGATAACGGATACAACTCGGGTTTTATCTGCGGCTTGCTTGAGACAATCTGCCAGCTCCTTGACCGACGCGGGCGCGACAGAGAGCATGCACCTCCATTTTGCATGGCCTCTGCCGACCCCAGTAGCCGAGATTCACTTTTCCAGCTGATCGCCGGCTCATCTTTGAGCTGGCGCGCTCGGCAAAGTATAGGGCGGTAGATTCAGCGGAGCCGGCTCGACAGTGGGCGGATTCGCAGGTGCAACACCACTGGGCGCTTGGGGAAGTGGCGCACCTCCCGGCTTCCAGTTCCGCTGTTTCTCAAGGAGGTTTTTCATGACCGGCAATTGCCCGGGATCCCAGCCGCCTCCGAGTGCCACCATTAGCGAAACGCTCGCCGTCATTTCACGAAGTTGCGTCTGCACTTGCGTTTCCCGGGTTGAGAGCACTGCATTTTGCGCGGTGATCACGTTCAGGTAGCTGTCGACGCCGGTCTTGTAGCGTATCAGCGCGAGTTCAAGATAATGCGCCGAAGAGGCAATAGCTGTTTGCTGCTGTTCGATCTCCTGCGAGAGAATGCGCAGCGAAGCCAGATTATCTTCCACGGCCTGGAAGGCTGTGAGCACAGTCTGACGATAATTCGCTACCGCGATATCGTAATTCGCCTGCGCCTGTTCGTTCAAGCCCCGCCTCGCGCCTACCTCAAAAACCGTTTCTGAGATGGTTGGGCCAAGCGACCAGAAGCGGCTTGGCCAGGTAAACCATTGTGTGATGGATGAGCTCTCGAGCCCGCCCGAGGCGCTCAGGGTCACATTCGGGTAGTAAGCTGCCCTAGCCACTCCGACCTGCGCATTAGCCGCCGCTACGCGGCGCTCGTCGGCGGCGATATCGGGACGTCGCTCGAGTAGAGTCGATGGCAGCCCAACTGGAACGGCCGGTGGCTTCGGCACGAACCTTGAAACCGGTAACGAGAAGTTAGCCGGAGCGTCGCCGGTCAGCACGGCGATGGCGTGTTCAAACTGCGCTCGCGCTACGCCCACATCCGTGGCTTGCGCGGTCGCGGTGTTCAGCTGCGTTTGCGCCAGCGATACGTCCTCTTCCGAATCAATACCAGCTTTGAAGAGCGTAAGCGTGAGATTCAGTGTACTGCGGTAATTCGCCAGCGTGTCCTGCAGAATAGCTTCCTGCATGTCAAGCGCACGCACCTGAAAATAGTCCTGCGCGAGCTCTGACTGAATGCTGAGTAGCGCGGTCGCCACATCCGCAGCACTCGCCTGAGCCGAGAAGGCATTCGCTGCGATCGTATTGCGGATGCGATGCCAGAAGTCAACCGTGTAGGAGACATCGATCGGTAGAGAGAAATCGTTGTAGGCGCCACGGGCGAAATTGCCACCCGTCCCGCCGGGCCCGATGACGGTCGCCCCGCGGGTGCCGGAGATCCGCGAGTTGGAAAAACCAGGCGCGGTGCTGGCAGTTGGAAACAGCGAAGCTCGAGCGGAGACTACCAGTGCCCGTGCAGACCGGAAATTCGCTTCCGAGGCCGCGATCGTCTGGTTACCCGACGCCACCTTCTCCTCGAGAGCATTGAGTTGCGGATCGTTGTACATCTCCCACCACTTCGGCCTAATCTTGTCATCACCGGGTTCCGCCACCCGCCAGCCTCTTCCTTCTTTGAATCCGTGCGGCGCTGACTCCTTGTAGGCAACCGGTGAAGGAGCGGTTGGCTTGGCGTATTTCGGTGCCGGGTTGCATGCCGTAAGCGCCGCGAGCGCCACAGCAGCGGCCAGAACGGCCGGTTCAGTTCTCCGCATTATCGTTTCCCTGGGAAAGCCAGTGCCGGAGATAAATAGGACAGTTCACCAGCTTCACGTTCCGCGCCGCTTGACTCGAGAGATACTCGACCGTTTTGCGATCCACTAGCGTTACCTCGCTCAGGTCCAAATAGACTGCGACGTGCAGATCTTTTGCGCTCGAGAGAGCCACTTGCAATTCCGGCAAAGCCTCCTCCCCGAACTTGCCGTTGAGGATCAGCGTGACTGCGCGCGCCGCTGCATCAGCTTCGGTCTCGATCTTATATAGCGTGGCCATCGTAAAATCGTTCATCCCACTGCTTCGGCTGGAGCCTCTGGTGCGCGGCCGTGGCGCAAGCCCTGCAGCCACAAGCTGAGGCGGTCCATGTAAAGGTAAATCACCGGCGTTGTATACAGCGTGAGCGCCTGGCTCACGATCAGGCCGCCCACAATCGTGATGCCGAGTGGCCGTCGCAGCTCAGAGCCTGTCCCCGTTCCCAATGCAAGTGGCAAGCCGCCCAGCATGGCTGCCATGGTGGTCATCATGATTGGCCTGAAGCGCAGCAGACACGCCTGGAACACCGCCTCTTTAGGCGATTTGCGCTCGCGCCGCTCAACGTCCAACGCGAAATCGATCATCATGATCGCGTTTTTCTTTACGATTCCAATCAGCAGAATGATGCCAATCAGCGCGATCACGCTGAGCTCGGTATGCGTGATCAACAAAGCCAGAATCGCCCCGACTCCAGCCGAGGGAAGCGTTGAAAGAATCGTGATCGGGTGAATCAAACTCTCGTAGAGCATTCCCAGCACGATGTAAACCGCCACCAGCGCCGTCGCGATCAGCAGCGGTTCATTCGCTAGCGAGGATTGGAACGCCTGGGCCGTACCCGTGAAATTCGTGTTAATGGTTGTAGGCATGCCCGCTTTCTGCTCCATTGCATTGATTGCATTCACCGCTTGCCCAAGAGCCACGCCAGGCGCCAGATTGAACGAAATGGTCACCGATGGAAATACGCCGGAATGATTTACCGTAAGTGCCGCTGTGGACGCCTGGAAATGCGTGAATACGGATAACGGAACCGGCCGTCCAGTGCTCGAAGGGACATACACTTCTTTCAAGCCCGCCGGATTCTGCCAGAAGATCGGGTCGACCTCCATAACCACGAAATACTGGTTCATTGAGCTGTAGGTTCTGGCGACTTCTCGCTCGCCAAAGGCGTCGTAAAGCGTGTTGTCAAGTATCTGTGGCGTGATCCCTACGCGCGATGCAGTTTGCCTATCAATTACCAGGTTGGCTTCGAGCCCGTTGTTCTGCTGATCACTGTTAACGTCGGTCAACTCGGGCAGCTTCTTCATGAGCCGCATCAGCTCAGGAGCCCAATGGGTCAGTTCGGTAAGGTTGTCGCTCTGCAGGGTGTACTGGTATTGCGCCGCGCTCGAGCGGCCACCCACCCGGACGTCCTGCGTCGCTTGCAGGAACAATGTCACCCCCGGCACGGCATTCAGCTTCGGGCGCAGGCGGTTGATGATCTGGTCCGCAGTTACCTTCCGCTCATTGAGAGGTTTGAGCGCGATGAAGCAGCGCCCCGTGTTCGTCGTGGTGCCAGCACCTCCTCCGCTGAAGGCCTCAATGGTGCTGACAGCCGGATCGTGCTGCACGATCGTCGACAATTGCGCGATTTTCCGCTGCATCGATTGGAAGGAGGTGTCCTGATCGCCCATAAAGTTCCCGCTCAACCGCCCCACATCCTGCTGCGGGAAGAAACCCTTCGGAACGATCACATAGAGATAAATGTTAAGGCAAAGAGTAGCGATAGCGATCAGCAGCACCAGCGCCGAACGCCGCAGCACCCAGCTCAAACTGATTTCATAAGCTCGCAGGATCAACTCGAAAACCTTCTCGCTCGCGTTATAAAGGCGTCCATGTCCCTTCTCTACGCTTAGAAGACGGGCGCACATGGCTGGCGTGGTCGTGAGCGAGATCACCATGGAAACGAGAATCGTTACGGACAGGGTTACTGCGAATTCGCGAAACAGCCTTCCGACAATGCCCCCCATCATCAGGATGGGAATGAATACTGCCACTAGCGAAACGCTGATTGAGAAAACCGTAGAGCCGATCTCGGCCGCGCCCTTGAGCGCCGATTCCATGGCGCCCATTCCCCGTTCGCGATAACGCGTGATGTTTTCGAGTACCACGATCGCGTCGTCCACCACGAACCCGGTCGAGATGGTCAAAGCCATAAGCGAGAGATTGTCGACGCCGTACCCAAGCAGGTACATAATTCCGCATGTTCCGATCAGTGAAACCGGGACGGCCACGCTCGGAATCAGCGTTGCCTTCACCTCACGCAGAAACAGAAAGACCACTAGCACCACGAGGCCCACTGAAATCATCAATGTGCGCTCGACGTCCCGAACCGAAGCGCGTATGGTAACCGTCTGATCGAGCGTAATTGTCAGCTGAATCGCTTGGTTGATGGAAGCGTGCAGCTGCGGCAGCGCGGCTTTGATGCCATCAACTGTGTTGATGATATTGGCTCCTGGCTGCCGGAAAATGATGATCAACGCTCCGCGCTTCCCGTTCGCCAGACCGAGCGAGCGCAGTGTCTGCACTGAATCGGTTACCTTCGCCACGTCGGAGAGTTGAATGCTCGATCCGTTCCGGAGCACGATGGGTTGGTAATCCACGGCGTGCAGTAGCTGGTCATTCGCTCCGATCAGCCACGTCTTGTTCGCATCGGAAAAGCTCCCTTTCGCGATGTTGCTGGTTTGGGAGTTGATAGCGGTGCGTATGCCCTCGAGACTCAGTCCGTAATGGTTGATTTGCGTCGGATTGACATCCACCCTGACGGCCGGCGCGGAGCTTCCGCCCACTACCACTTGGCCCACGCCGCGAATCTGGGAGATGCGCTGCATGAGAATGGTAGATGCGGCGTCGTACAGTGCCGAAGGGGGCAGCTTATCCGAAGTAAGCGCCAGGATCATGATGGGCGCGTCCGCCGGATTCACTTTTCGATAAGTCGGATTACCGGGCAAGTCAGCCGGCAGAAATCCCCGCGCCGCGTTGATCGCGGCTTCCACATCGCGCGCCGCCGCATCGATATTGCGGTTGAGATCGAATTGCAGAGCGATGCTGGTCTGCCCGAGCGAGCTGGCCGAAGTCATCTCCGTTACCGCGGCGATTCGCCCAAATTGCCGCTCGAGCGGAGTAGCCACAGAAGAAGCCATAATTTCCGGACTCGCCCCGGGCAGAGACGCAGAAACCGAGACGGTGGGGAAATCGACCTGCGGTAGCGGCGAGACGGGTAGTAACCGGAAAGCCACGGCTCCCGCCAGCCCGACGGCCACTGTGAGTAGCGCCGTAGCCACGGGCCTGCGGATGAAAATCGCAGAGAAGCTCATGACTGCAACTCCGGCGGCATGTGCTCCTGCAGCGTCTGTTCTTCTTGCTCTTTTGCAAATCCGTGACGTTTACGGAATCCGGAAAACCGTCTGGCGATGTCATCGAAGAAAAGATAAATCACCGGTGTCGTGTAAAGCGTGAGTAATTGGCTCAGAAGTAGTCCGCCGATAATCGTGATTCCGAGTGGCCGTCTCAGTTCCGAACCCACGCCCGTTCCGAAGGCGAGCGGCACGGCACCGAGCAAGGCTGCCATCGTCGTCATCATGATCGGGCGAAAGCGCAGCAGCGAAGCTTGAAAAATCGAATCGTAGGGCGCTTTACCTTCTTTGCGTTCTGCCTCAAGCGCAAAATCGATCATCATGATCGCGTTCTTCTTCACAATCCCGATTAGCAGAACAATGCCGATAATGGCGACTACAGTCAGTTCCTGGCGGCAGATCATTAAGGCGAGCAGCGCTCCCACCCCGGCTGAGGGCAGTGTCGACAAAATAGTGATCGGGTGGATATAGCTCTCGTACAGCACTCCGAGCACGATATACACCGTTACCAGCGCAGCCAGAATCAGCACCGGTTCATTGGTGAGAGATGCCACAAAGGCTTCGGCAGTGCCCTGAAATGAAGTTTGCATCGCGGCGGGGGCGGGCATCTGCTTCTCGATCTCTCGAATTGCGTCCACTGCCTCGCCCAGCGCTGCGTGAGGCGCCAGGTTGAACGAAACCGTGGTTGCCGGAAACTGGCCGATATGACTGATCAGGATCGGCGTCGAAGAGTTCGAAAAATCGGTGATCGCGCTCAGCGGTACCGGAGCTCCGTTTGTCGCTTTGATGTAAATGTCGTGCAAATTGTGAGGCCGGGTCCGGAACTGCGGCTGCACCTCGAGAATCACGTGATACTGGTTTAACTGCGTGAAGAGCGTTGAGACCTGGCGCTGCCCGAAAGCATCATAAAGCGTCTGGTCGATGCCCGAAGCGGTAACGCCAACCCGCATCGCAGTCTGGCGATCTATGTTCACGGCAGCCTGCAACCCGTGCGTCTGAAGATCGCTCGCTACATCTGCCAGCTCCGGCAGCGCGTTCAACTTCTTAACGAAGGCGGAGGTGTAACTCGCCAGTTCGTCCGGATTCGGATCCTCCAGGCTGTATTGATACTCAGTCCGGCTCACGATGTCTTCCACCGTCAAGTCCTGAATCGGCTGCATGTAGAGAGCGATGCCATCAATCTTGGCCAGCTCCGGCTGCAGGCGCCTGATCAGATCTGAGGCGCTGATCTTGCGCTGGTCGAGCGGCTTCAAATTGATCTGAATTCGTCCCGCATTCAAAGTGGTGTTCGTGCCGTCCACGCCGATAAACGACGACAGACTTTCTACCGCCGGGTCCTTCAGTATCACGCCCGCGAGCCGCTGCTGCAGCTTTGACATTTCCTGGAACGAAACGCTCTGGTCTGCTTCTGATACCGCCTGGATCTCGCCAGTGTCCTGCACTGGGAAGAATCCCTTCGGGATAACAATATAGAGAAATACCGTCAATACCAGCGTCGCGCCCGCGATTAGCAGGGTTAGAGTGCGGTGCTCAAGGACTACTTTCAGCGTTTTCCCGTAAAATTCGATCGTCTTATCAAATACCGCCTCCGATGCCCGGTAGAATCTTCCTTGCTCTGCGTCTTTCTTGTGCCGCAGCAGTTTTGCGCAGAGCATAGGCGTTAGCGTCAGTGAGACCACCGCTGAAACAATAATCGTGACCGCCAGTGTGACGGCAAACTCACGGAAGAGCCGCCCCGTGATATCGCCCATGAACAGCAGAGGGATCAGCACGGCTATCAGAGAAATCGTCAGAGACAGAATCGTGAACCCGATTTGTTCGGCGCCCTTCAGCGCCGCTTCGAGTGGACGCTCCCCTTCCTCCACGTAACGCATGATGTTCTCGATCATCACGATCGCGTCGTCAACTACAAAGCCGGTCGAAATCGTTAACGCCATCAGCGTGAGGTTGTTCAAGCTGTATCCGAGCAGGTACATCACTGCAAACGTTCCGACGAGCGACAACGGAACCGCGACGCTCGGGATAAACGTAGCCGCCAGGTTGCGCAGGAAGACAAAGATCACCGCAACTACCAGGCCGATGCACACGAGCAGCTCGAATTCCACATCTGCTACCGATGCGCGTACCGTGATCGTTCTGTCCGTAAGTGTCGCGATCCCAATCGCCGACGGAATCGTTGCCCGGAGTTTCGGTAGCAGCGCCTTAACGCGATCGACTACCTGAATGATGTTGGCCCCGGGTTGCCGCTGTATATTTACGATCACTGCCGGCGTCTGGTTCATCCAGGCAGCTTGCCGCAGGTTCTCGACGCCATTTACCACATTGGCAACGTCTTTCAACATCACCGGCGCGCCGTTCCTGTAAGCGACGATTACCTGGTTATACTCCTGCGCGTCCATGAGCTGATCGTTGGCATTGATCTGATATCCCTGGTGCGGGCCGTCGAAGCTGCCCTTGGCCAAATCCAGGCTGGTCGCAGTGATGGCACTATGCAGATCCTCGAGATTGATCCCATACGACGCAAGCTGTGTAGGGTTGGCTTGTATACGGACCGCTTTCTTTTGGCCGCCGCTGATGGTAACTGCGCCTACGCCGGAGAGTTGGGAAATCTTCTGCGCCAGGCGCGTGTCCGCAAAATCCTGCACATCCTGCAGCGCCATGGATTTGGAAGTGAGCGCGAGGGTCATAATCGGCGCATCTGCCGGATTCGTTTTGCTGTAAATCGGTGGCATCGGCAAGTCCGCCGGCAGGTATGTCTGGGCGGCGTTGATAGCTGCCTGTACCTCCTGCTCGGCGACGTCGATGCTCAAGCTCAGTACAAACTGCAGAGTGATTACCGAAGCGCCGTCCGAGCTCGTTGATAGCATCTGGTTCAAGCCCGGCACTTCGCCGAGCTGCCGTTCGAGCGGCGCGGTGATCGCCGAGGCCGTTACCGACGGGCTTGCCCCCGGATAAAACGTCACGATCTGCATCGTCGGATAATCCACTTCGGGCAGCGCCGAAACCGGCAACTGCCTGTAAGCAACAATCCCGACCAGCAGAATGGCCGCCATCAGCAGCGAAGTCGCGATCGGCCGGAGTATGAACGGCCTTGACGGATTCACTTGTGTCGTCCCTTTTGTGGCTGCTGAGGATTCTGCTGAGCAGTGTTGATCTGCTGGTTGGCTTGGCCCTGCACAGGTGGCTTGGTGTTCTCTTGAGCCTGGTTCATCTGCTGCGACGGCCCGGAGTTCGGACCTTCGATGGTTCGTCTAACGCTGACTTTCGCTCCGTCCTGCAGCTTGTCGAACCCGTCCGTCACCACCACTTCGCCCGGCTTCACTCCGGTCACCGCCGACCGGTTGCCGTCTGTCGTGCCGATCTTGAGGTCCCGCGAATGCACTGTTTGATCCGCGTTCACCACGTATACAAATGACACGTCATTGTTTCTCTGTATCGCGGCGTTCGGAACGATGTTGACGCCCATCAGTGTTCTCACCAGCAGCTTCGCGTTGACAAACTCGTTCGGAAACAGCTTGTAATCGCGATTTTCGAAGGTTGCGCGCGCCCGCACCGTTCCCGTCGTTGTATCTACCTGGTTGTCCAGCGTAAGCAAGCCGGCCTTGCGAAAGCTCTGTTTGATTGTCCCGGCTCAGCGCATCCACCCGCAGCGTCTTGCCTGAGCGTAGCTGAGTCTCCACGTCCGCTATATAGTCTTCTGCCATGGTAAAAACCACCGTGATCGGTTGGAATTGCGTGATCGTCAGTATCGGTGTTGTGCCGTTAGCCTGAACGATATTGCCGGGATCCACCTGCCGCAGTCCCACGCGTCCATTTATCGGCGCGCGAATCTGCGTATATTCCACGTTCACTCTTGCGGCATCCAGGTTGCCCTGATCCACTTTCACGCTGCCTTCGTCCTGGTTGACAATCGCCTGCTGCGTCGCAACCGTCTGCTCCGGTATGGCGTGCTGAGTGAATGCCATCCGGTAGCGATCCAGATCGATCCGCGCGTTCGCGAGCGACGCCTGATCCCGTTGCAATTGGCCTTCTGCCTGCAAATAGACGGCTTGATAAGGCCGGGGGTCGATTAGCGCAAGCAGCTCTCCCTTATGCACTATCTGGCCTTCGTGATAATGAATCTCGGCGAGCGATCCCACCACCCGGCTCGTAAGAGTAACCGTGTAGACCGAGGTCACGGTCCCAAGCGTGTTGATGTAATCTCCCATGTTGCCTTTTTGCACCGTGGCAACAGATACCGGAATGGCCCCGCCCCCGCGTCCATTGGCGCCCGGTTTTCCATTGGTTGTCTTCCCCGATCCTGCGCCCTTTTGCGAAAGCAGCACGCCTCCACCCAGCAGAATTACGGTCGCGGCCATCCAGATCACCCATCGTAAAGATCTCGCTGCCTTCGGCTTTGGAGCTGCCGTTGCCTGTTCTGTATCCATGGCGTGACTGGTTACTTCAAGGAGTACGCGATTGCGATCGCATGCGCGACTGCCAAAAGAGCTACCGTCTTATACGCCATTTGGCATACTTGTCCGCGCCTCCTCTTGGTTAAACTGAAGTGGCTGACCTTCTGGCGTTCACTTCTGGCAATCGTGGCGCTGTCTTCATCGGCGCTCTCCCTCGATCTCGGGAAATCGATGACTCAGTATGCGCATCGCATCTGGGGCCAGGAGGAAGGCCTCTTTCAACCCACCGTCTACTCTGTTTTGCAAACCCGCGATGGCTTCCTCTGGCTCGGAACCCAGGACAGTCTCATTCGCTTCGACGGCGTCCATTTTCGTGAGTTTGCCGAAGGCGATTCGGTCCTGCATGGCAGTTTGATCCGCTCTCTTGTTCAAGATCGAAAAGGTAATCTTTGGGCCGGCTCGCTCGGCAACGGCATTTTCCGGATTTCTCAGAGCGGCGCTGTAAAACAGTTTTCGACCAAAGACGGTCTGCCGAGTAACAGCGTCTTCTGCCTCGCCCTGGACCGGAACGGCGCTCTTTGGGCCTGCACGACTGAAGGTTTAGTGCGTATCGATCGCACCGCCATGAAAACTTTCACGCATATCGATGGCCTGTTATCGGGCCGCGTGCGCGCAGCTTGTCAAGCTCAGGACGGGAATTTGTGGATCGCCGGCCTCGACTCCGGTCTGAGTCAGTGGACGGGTTCGCGCTTTGTGGGCTTCTCCTCCAGCCGCGTCGGCGCCCGCACCAGGATCTCCTCTCTCGCCTGCTCTTCTGACGGCACTCTCTGGGCAGGCACTTCTTCCGGACTCCTTCACATTGCTGGGAAGGCATCGCGCTTCTTCACCTCGGCAGATGGCTTGCCTGACAACGAGGTTTCCGCGCTCGCCGAAGGTCACGACGGCGTCCTCTGGATCGGCACGAGCGACGGCATCAGTCGCTTGCACAACGGCGAGATGAGTACCTATCGTACTCGGGACGGCCTGTCGCATAGCCAGGTTCTGGCCCTGTGTGTGGATCGCGAAGGCAGCCTCTGGGCGGGTACGAAAAATGGTCTCGATCAATTTACCGACGGCAAGGTCACCCCCTATACCACCAACGAGGGTTTGCTGAGCAACGATGCCGGGCCCGTTCTCGAAGATCGCACCGGGCATCTCTGGATCGGCACGCTTGGGCGTGGCCTGAACTCGTTCGACGGACACCGTTTTCGTTCGCTCACCAGCCGCGATGGGCTGCTCAGCGACATAGTGCTGAGTCTCGCCCTCGATCCCTCCGATGATCTTTGGGTCGGCACCAACGCCGGCCTGAATCGAGTGAAAAATGGGCAGGTCATCGCTGCTTACCGGCTTCCCGGAAGCAAAGTGCAAAGTCTTTCGATCGATTCGCAAGGAACTCTTTGGGCCGGAACCAGCGCCGGCCTCGGACGCTTTGAGTCAGGGCGCTTCCTGCCAAGTTCACGCACTGGAAAGGCGGATCGTGATGCCGTGATCGCACTCAGCGGAGATGGCAGAATGCCCCTGTTCGCGAGTTTCGAGAGCAGCGGTCTCTACCTCTTGCGTGACCGCCACCCCGCGCCTTACCCTGTCCAAACCACCCAGCCTGTCGATTGCTTCTTCTACAACCAGTCGCGTCGCAGTCTCTGGATGGGCACGCTCGGTTCCGGATTGTTGCGCTGGAAAGATAATGCGATCTCGCATGTTTACGTGAAAGACGGGCTGTACGACAACCGGATCTATAGCATGATCGAGGACGATAAGGCTAACCTGTGGCTCGCCTCGAGCAAAGGAATCTTTCGCTTAAACGAGGCCGAGCTCGAAGCATTTGCCGAGGGCCGTCGCAAAACGGTCACCAGCGTTCCCTTCACCACCGGCCAGTTGCATTTCGAATGCCGGGCGGGCGTTCAACCGGCCGCCTGCCGTACCCGGGACGGCCGCCTGTGGTTTTCCACAACTAGCGGGCTGGTAGTAGTCGACCCGAATCGCCTGGCAAGAAACCAGGTGCCTCCGCCTGTTTCTATCACGGCGCTCATCGTGAACGGCAATCGGCTTCAGCCAGCTAGCACTCCGCATCTCCCTCCCCGCGACATGAACAACATCGAGATTCGCTACGCGGGCCTCAGCTTCATCTCTCCCGAGAAAGTCACGTTTCGTTATCGCCTCGAAGAATATGACCGGACCTGGGTCGAGGCGGGCGAGCGAAGAGTAGCTTTCTACAGCAACCTGCCTCCCGGCAACTTTCACTTCAGAGTGGAAGCACGAAATACCGACGGCCTCTGGAGCGCGGAACCCGCTTCGCTGGCTTTTATCGTCGAGCCCAAACTGTACCAGCACTGGTGGTTTTTCGCTCTGCTGGCACTCGTCTCGATCTTCTGTGTGTTTAGCGGTTTTCGTATCCGAGTCCGCCGGCTGAACCGCCGTTTCCAACTCGTTCTGGCCGAGCGCAACCGGATAGCCCGCGAGTTGCACGACACGCTTCTCCAGGGCCTTTCCGGCATCACCATGCAATTGCAGGCTCTCTGGGCCAGGCTTCCTCCTTCGCGCGAAAGAGAATTCTTGAGCGACATCATTCGGGATGCCGGCACGTGTTCGGTCGAAGCTCGCCAGTCACTCTGGGGACTCCGCAACAGCGCTTCGGACGAGTCTAGCTTCTCGGATAAACTGGCGAAGCTCGCGCGGGATGCGATTGTCGGAAAAGACGTCTCGCTCTCGCTTGCAGTAGAACAGGTTTCACTCGCCGGGCAGCCCGATGCCGAGTATCAGCTCCTGCGTATCGGGCATGAAGCGATTTCCAATTCGCTGAAGCATGCCGCTGCCCGTCGCCTCACGGTCAGGCTGTATATGGAGGCCGGAACTCTTCATCTGTCGATCGACGATGATGGATTCGGCTTCGCTCAAACTTCGACTTGGACGCATGGTCACTTCGGTCTCCGCGGCATGCAGGAGCGCGCCCAGGAGATTGGCGCAGAGCTGTCCGTCGCCGCTTTCCCAGGTAAGGGCGTCAGCGTCCACCTTTGTCTGCCGGTACCCAAAGCTGCGGAAGTCGAAGGTAACCGCCAGCTGCTTGGCGCTCATCAGATATAAGTTAAGCGTGTAAACGGGAGTTCGAACGTGCCAATTCGCATCCTTTCGGTCGACGATCACGAGGTGGTCCGCAAAGGAATCGCTGCTCTCATCGCCACCGAGCAAGAGCTCGAACTTGTGGCTGAAGCAGCTTCCGCCGGCGAAGCAATCAACCTCTTCCGCCAGACTAGGCCGGACGTAACGCTCATGGATCTCCGTTTGCCAGACATGAGCGGCATCGAGGCAACCCGCGAGATCCGCCGGGAATTCCCCCAGGCGAAAATCATCGCCCTCACGTCTTATGACGGAGACCAGGACATTTATCGGTCGCTAGAGGCCGGGGTCCGGGGCTATCTGCTCAAGGAGATGGTGCATCGCGAAATCGTTGCCGCCATCCGCGTCGTCTACTCGGGCAGACGCTTCATCCCAAACGAAGTCACTCAGCATTTGAATGGCTTTTTTCCGGAGGTTGCGCTGACTCGGCGCGAAGTTGACGTGCTCTCATTAGTCGCTCGCGGATTCGGAAACAAAGAAATCGGAGACGTCCTCGGAACAGCCTCGGGTACTGTGAAAGCCCACGTGCAGAGCATTCTAGGGAAGCTGGGCGCGAAAGACCGTACGCATGCCGTCACTCTGGCGCTGAGGCGCGGGATCATTCACCTGCATTCGCCCGAGCTTGCGGCCACCATTCTCAATGGCTGATCGGCCAGTTCGCACCGGTCGCGAAATCATCCTCCTCGCGCTGAGAAACGTCGTGCTTGGCGCTCTGGCTCTCCTCACAACCGCGTTCATCATTGATTACGCTGTGCTTCGTTTCCGGATTGCCATCCATCACAACGGCATGGGAACCGTTACCGTTAGGCCCGTCTACCTCGTACCGCAAAAAAATCACAGCACTGAATATCTTGTAGGCGACCCGCAGGACCAGGCCTGCGTCCATTCGCTCTTTCCGCACCTCGGCGATTCACCTTGCTGGTACCTCACGCGGCACAAGGACCAGCAAATAAACATGTAGGATAGAAGGCAGTGGCGACGGTCACAGCCCCCCTACATCACGCCTGAACAGTATCTCGAACGCGAACGCCAGGCCGAGACAAAGAGCAATACCTTCGCGGAGAAGTTTTCCCCAATGGCAGGCGGAACCCTTCGTCACGGCTACGATCTCTATCGCTCGAAGTCGACCTCCGAATCGCAGATATTTGACGAGAAAGTGGATTTCTCCCAGCCCTAAACCGCCGCGCCCACTTCCTGCGGAACACCCGCTTCCTTGCGCTTCCTCAAAAACGGCATCATTGCGCGCAGTTCCGCTCCCACCTGCTCGATCGGTTGATCTTTCGCCGCCTCGCGCATGGCTAGAAAATTCTTGCGCCCCTCCCGGTTTTCCGCCAGCCACTTGTGCGCGAACTCGCCCGACTGAATCTCCCCGAGAATCTTTCTCATCTCCGCTCGCGTCTGCTCCGTGACAATCCTCGGGCCGCGCGTGTAGTCGCCATATTCCGCTGTGTCTGAAATGGAATACCGCATATAGCCGAGGCCGCCTTCATAGATCAGGTCCACGATCAGCTTCAATTCGTGCAGGCATTCGAAGTATGCGATCTCGGGCGCATACCCCGCCGCAGTCAGCGTTTCGAATCCGGCGCGAATCAGTTCGCTGACCCCGCCGCACAGCACTGCCTGTTCGCCAAAGAGATCGCTTTCTGTCTCTTCTCTGAAAGTCGTCTCGATCACGCCGGCTTTGAGGCATCCAAGCGCGTGCGCATAGGCTAGCGCATTTTCGAGCGCATGTCCTGAGGCATCCTGCGCAATCGCCACCAGCGCCGGCACTCCCACTCCTTCGGTGAACAACTCGCGCACCCGATGTCCGGGCGCCTTCGGTGCAATCATCGAAACGTCTATATCAGCGGGAGGTTTGATTTCCCCAAAGTGAATGTTGAAACCATGAGCGAACATCAGGGTCTTGCCCTTCGTCATATGCGGTGCGATCTCCTTGCGATAGATCTCGCCCTGCACATGATCGGGCACGAGGATCATCACGATCTCTGCGCTTTTCGCTGCTTCGGCCACATGAAGGACCCGGAGCCCTGCCGCTTTCGCCTTCGCCACGCTTTTGCTGCTTTCAGGTAAGCCGACCACTACATTGAGCCCCGAATCGCGCAGGTTCAACGCATGAGCATGGCCCTGACTACCGTACCCGACGATCGCGATCGTCTTGCCCTGCAGCGGAGCGAGGCTCCCGTCCTTCTCGTAAAAACGCTTTGGCATGATCTGTCCTTTACTAGTCGGCACCCTGTAGCTCGAACACTTCGTCGCTCGCTGCCCCGCGCGGCACCGGCGGCGAAAGGCGTAGCTTTTTATTATCAAGCGGCATCGAAACCATGCCCGATCTGGTCACTTCGATTTCGCCGTAGCTCCTCATTACATCGATAAACTCATCCAGCTTTTCCGAATGTCCGGTCGCCTCGAGCACAAACCCCTCGAGTGTCGAATCGACCACCCGCGAGTGAAAAATTTCGGCTTCCTTAAGAACCGCGGTCCGGTTCTGCTGGGTCGTCTTCACCCGCACCAGCACCAGTTCCTGATTCACCGCCGGACCATCTGTCACATCGGTCGCCTGCAGTACATTGATCAATTTGTTCATCTGCTTGATGACTTGCGCCCGGATGCTCTGTTCCACATCCACGGCAATCGTCATTCTGGAGAGCGTACCGTCGAGCGTGCGCGCAACTGTCAAACTCTCGATGTTGTAACCGCGCTGGCTCAGTAAGCCAGTAACACGCATCAGCGCTCCCGGTTTGTTTTCAAGGAGAAGAGAGATAATCTGCTGCATCGAACCCCCGCTACGCTTCCACCGGCTGCGGCGGACGCAAAACCATTTCATTAATCGCACCGCCGGCCGGCACCATCGGAAACACATTCTCAAATGGCGAGACCTTAACGTTCAGTAGGTAAGGCCCAGGCTCGGCCACCGCATCACGCAGGGCTTTCGGCATCTCTTTCACGTCTTCCACCGTGCGTCCTTTGAACCCGTAAGCACCGGCCAGCTTCTCGGCATCGGGAAACGAACTCAACTCTACGTGGCTGAGCCGGTTGTTGTAGAACAACTCCTGCCATTGCCGCACCATGCCTAAATGCCCGTTGTTCATCACAACGATCTTGATCGGCAGAGCGTCGTTTGCAATCGTCGCGAGCTCCGGTATCGACATCTGAAATCCGCCATCGCCCAGGATCGCGAAAACGAGCTTGTCGGGTCTTGCAAACTGTGCGCCTATTGCCGCTGGTAGACCAAATCCCATTGACCCGAGTCCGCCCGAATTGATCCACAGTCGCGGTTCATTAAATCTGATCAGTTGCGCCGACCACATCTGATGCTGCCCCACGTCGCTCGCAACAATCGCCTGTCCGCCCGACAGCTTGTCGATCTCTTCCATTAGATGCTGCGGCTTGATCTCGCGTTCAGAATGCTCGGCCACCAGCGGATGTTCCGCCTTCCATTCGCGGATCTGCTTCCACCAGGCTTGCCGCGCTCCGGCGTTCTTTTGGCGCATCGCCGGCGCCAGCTCTTTCAGCTCGGCGGTCAATTTCGGAAGCACGCGCTTTAGGTTCCCTACGATCGGCAGATCAGCCGCCCGATTCTTGCTGATCTCGGCCGGATCGATGTCTACGTGAATCACCTTCGCATGCGGAGCAAAGGCGCTCAAGCGCCCCGTCACGCGATCGTCGAACCTGACTCCGAGCGCAATCATGAGATCCGTATGCGTCATGCCCATATTGGCCGCGTAGCTGCCGTGCATGCCCGGCATGCTTACGAAATTCGGATGTTCGGCGGGGAGCGCGCCCAGCCCCATAAGCGTGCAAACCGCCGGTACATCCAGCAGCTCAACCAAAGCTTTGAGTTCCTCGCTCGCATTGGCCGCAATCACGCCGCCACCGCTATATATGAACGGCCGCTCCGCTTCCCACATCATCTGAGCGGCGCGCCGGATCTGGCCGCCGTGCCCTTCGCTGTAAACCTTATAGCCCGGCAGATGAATCTCGGTCAGCGGCGTATACTGCGCTTGCCCTTGGAACACATCTTTCGTCACGTCCACCAGCACCGGTCCCGGCCGGCCCGAAGCGGCGATATAAAAGGCTTCGTGAATTACCTGCGGCAAATCGTGGATATTTTTAACCAGGAAATTGTGCTTCGTCGCAGACCGCGTGATGCCGAATGTGTCCGCCTCCTGAAACGCATCGGTTCCCATCAGCTTGGTTGACACCTGGCCAGTGAGCGCAATGATCGGAATCGAATCCATCATGGCGTCCACCAATCCCGTTACCAGGTTTGTAGCGCCCGGCCCCGATGTCGCGCAGCAGACCCCGACTTTGCCCCTTGCCCGCGCATATCCCTGCGCCGCGAAGGCGGCATTCTGCTCATGCCGCACCAGAACGTGCCTGATCGGGTGATCGTACAAGGCATCGTAAAGCGGAAGCGTGACTCCGCCCGGATAGCCAAAGATGCAGTCAACCTCTTCGCGCAGCAAGCAATTCAGCAGAATCTTTGCGCCGGATAGTGTAGTCGCAGAAGGCATACTCTATTCCTCATCTCCGTCAACAGAAAGGGCCACCTGGCTGGTTCGGTATGTCCGCCGGTGGCCCGATCGATCAATTTTGCAGGGCTCTAGGCGGTATTCGGTTCAACCGCTACCACAAGCCGTGCACCTGTTAAAAGCCGCATGACCTAACGTTCAGGACCCCACCATACCCGGTCAGGTGCCGTGAATCCTGCTTGAAACCAAGGTAGCCTAGAAGCGGTTTTTATGCAAGAGAATATAATCATAAAAAGGGTTTATGCAAGCCCGGTAGACTACCGAGTGGTTTTGGCCAAGGTTGTCGCCCATCTCTTAGAACAGACGGACACCTATGGGTCCGGGCTGGACACATTAGAATCTGGTACGCCCGAGAGGATTCGAACCTCTGACCTTTTGCTCCGGAGGCAAACGCTCTATCCAGACTGAGCTACGGGCGCATGGTGAAATCAGCGGCCTTTTCGCGCCGCGGCAGCTTGGGACGATAGGCCTTCTGACTTCGACGAAGCCTTCGAGGACAGCAGTTGCTCAATATGCTGCCGAATGGCAGCTTCCTGCATGAGCTTGTCCCAGTTCTGGTCCTCCGTTGCAGGCGTCTGGTAATGAATATTGCCTCTTCGGTCGACCAACACAAGCTGCGGTACAACATAGCGCCCCGAAGAAAAGCCCATGAATGCCGTCATCGTGTCGCTCGGTGTCCAGCCGACCGGGAAATTCACCTGTTCTTCCTTGGCGAAATTGTCGACCAGCAAATCCGCGTTCGGATTTACCGCCACATCGATGACCTGCAGACCGCGAGGGCCGTACTCCTGCTGAAGTTTCGCCATCATATGGGACGCTGCCTTGCAATGCGGACACGTTGTAAAGATGAACTCAAGCGCGACAACTTTGCCCCGATACTGGCTGAGAGTCTTTTGACCCTCACCCGGAATGGTAAACGTCAGTTCGGGCGCCTTCCGCACCTGCTCCAGAGTGTCGGCCAACAGTGTGCCGGCCAGTACCGCCACTCCGGCAAACATGAGAGAGATCTTCTTCACGTCAGACTGCTCCACGCTTCAGTTTATCCCAGCTCGGGGCCGCATTCAGGCGAGCGCTCAGTCTCCCTGCTTTCAATCCTGCTTTCATGGCCGCCCATGCCGCGAGGTCCTTTAGCCCCTCCACGCTAACCAGAGTGTCCCCGCTCAAGTGCGCGACAAAGAACCCGCTATCGCCTCTGCCCGCAAATTCTGTACCGGTGTTCGTCGACGGATCACAATGTGTCCACTTGCCTTCCAGGACCTTCTTATAATCGGCGAAATACTCCGCCGCCCTTCCTTCGGAATCCCACCTCGAAACGTACTCAAGAACCGGCTTTGCATTCTTGCCGGCCGATGTTACACGAAACTGTGCGCCCTGTAGATGCGCCGCAAGTTCCTTCGCACTCGCTTCGCCTATGTACTGCCAAAGCAGCATGCGATGATCGAACTCCCCGACCGAGCCTTCCGTAACCTCCTTATCAGATTGGCCGAGATCTAATTTCGGAAGCTCAGGTATAACAGGTTTCTCATGGGCGAAGTATCGGCCTGGATGCAGGATTTGCGAAGATGCGGACGGAGGGTCTCGGAAGACTGCGCTGAAAGCAGATTTTCCCAATTTGTGGAAAACGGCGTCGAAGAACCTGGTTCCGTCAGCGTATGGGAACAAGAGCGATTGCTGGATGTAAAGCGGCGATGCCTTCAGCACGGGGAAATCGGACCCCGAGGCTTCGCTTGAATCCTCCACGGAATGCAGCATCTCGGGCGTAGGCACCGGCGGTTTGCCGGCTTCCGCCAGGTCGTAGGCGATCATCAGCCAGGAAGCCTGTCCCTCAACCACTGCCGTGTGCGCCAGATTCTCATCGTCATTAGCTGGGCTCTCGTCCATGAAGCGCTCCAGATCGAAATGCTGATCGGCCAGCGCATGTGACAACTCATGCGCGAGTGTAGTGGTCTCTTCGCCCAGAGGTGTTCCTTGCAGCAAAAACAACTTCTTCTCGTCGTAGTCGTAAAAGGCGGCTGCCTGCTCGGTTAGCAGGTCAACCGTCGACTTACGAAGGTCGAAGTTTTGCGGGACTAGTCCAAACATTTTCAGCGCCAGCTCATCCGCCCGTATCTCCTCCGGACGCAAGGTCTTCTTTATCCGTTTGTTCAAAAAACGCCGCAACTGCTTCTTCGAAATTGTGCCGTACGGCACCGGGTGCTCTTCCGATAATCCCGAGATGCTCGAGAGCGATTTGACAATCGCGTTTATCTGGCCAAAAACCGGGTCCTTATCTCGCTTAGCTGCGGCCACCAGCAACGAAATCGCGAGACTGAGGCCAACGACAGCGAAAGTTCGGCGGAGCATGTAAACCAGAATGGTTCCTTTCAGCCTACTTGATCGAGGGGTATTGCACGATCAGGTCATGAATGCCATGCGTAAAGATTTGAACCCCGATGCAGAGCAGGATAAAGGATGCCAGTCGCACAATAACGTTCATCGCAGTCTGCCCTAGAATCCTGGCAAGACGTTCGGCGAATCGATAGCTCAGATAAATAGTCACCATCATCAGCACCGGACCGATAATCGCCGCGATCAAACGGATCCAGCCGTTCTCGTGAATTCCCTGACTTGCCCCAATCGTAAGCGCAACAGATAACGACCCCGGTCCGACCGTAAGAGGCAAAGTGAGAGGATAGAAAGCCCGGTCTGAGATGTCCTGCCGGCTGACCTTTTTCTGGACGTGCGCCTGTTCCTGCTCCACATCCTGCTGTAGCAGGGTCCAGCCTGTCCACATCACCACCAGGCCGCCCCCGATCTGCACAACCGGAATGGAAATCCCGAAGAACTTGAGAATGTGGCTGCCGATCAGCATGGAACCGATCAGCAGCCACAAACTGTTGAGAGCTATTTTTCGCGAAAGGATCGTACGATCTGCGGTCGAGTATCCGGCAGTCAACCCGAGAAAGATGGGGATATTGCCCAGTGGATCGACAATGGGAAACAGCGCGGTAAGCACAACAAGTGAGCTCTTTACGATCTCGACAATTGGATTCTCCGATAGCAAGCTCCCAGCATAGAATGCGTCCGGTTGTCGCGACTCCCGATGTTATTCTGAAATCGCCTTCCCGCCCGTTTCCATGGATTTCCTTGCAGGTCTAAATCCCCAGCAGCGCGATGCCGTTGCCCACGTCGAAGGTCCGCTCCTGCTGCTTGCAGGCGCGGGCAGTGGCAAGACTCGCGTCATCACTCACCGCATCGCCTATCTCATTGAGGCGCAGCATATACCGGGACCCGCTGTTCTGGCTGTAACCTTCACAAACAAGGCCGCTGATGAGATGAAACAGCGTGTGAACACCCTGCTGAGTGATCCAACTCCGTCGAAAACACCGCTGGTCTCAACTTTTCACTCTTTCTGTGTACGGCTTCTGCGCCGGGACGGGAGTTCGCTCGCCGAGATACGGAACGGTTTCACCCGCCAGTTCACAATCTACGACGACGATAACCAGGTCTCGCTGCTCAAATCGATCTATAAACAGCTTGGGCTCGATGAGAAGTTCATGCCATACCGCTCGGCCATTTCGCGCATCAGCCAGGCTAAGAGCAATCAGGAAAGTCCACAAGACTGGTACAAGGCTGCCACCGATCCTAAGCTGACGCGGTTGGCAAAGATCTATGAGACCTATCAGGAACGCCTGTTACAAGCGAACGCGCTCGACTTTGACGACTTGCTGCTTGAATCCGTGCGTCTCCTCCGCCACGACGAAGTGCTGCGGCAGCTCTACAACCGCCGCTTCGAATTCGTAATGATCGACGAGTACCAGGATACAAACCGTAGCCAGTACGAGCTAATGCGGCTCCTGACCGAGGTTCGTCACAATCTCTGCGTGGTAGGCGATGAGGATCAGTCGATCTATGGTTGGCGGGGCGCCGATATCCGGAACATACTCGATTTCGAGCGCGATTATCCGGACGCGGTTGTCATCCGGTTAGAGCAGAATTACCGATCCACCAAAAACATTCTCGAAGCCGCGAGTGCGGTGGTCGCAAACAACAAGCAGCGCAAAGGCAAATGGCTTTGGACGTCCTCCGATGCCGGTGCAAAGATTGGCTACTACGAAGCCCCGGACGGCGAGAACGAGGCCCTATTCATTGCGGATACGATTGAAAAGCTGCTGGCCAAGAATCCGCTCCAGCGTGTCGCGATTCTCTATCGAACGAACTTCCAATCCCGTCAGATTGAAGAAGCTTTGCGGCGCTACGGACGCAAATATCTGGTCGTGGGTGGGTTCAGCTTCTACCAGCGGGCCGAGGTGCGGGATCTGCTTTCTTATCTGAAAGTGCTGTTGAGCCCTCACGACTCGGTTAACCTGCTGCGGATCATCAACACGCCCGCCCGCGGCATCGGGAAGGCCACCATAGAGCAGATCGAGCAGTACGCGCTCGAGCACGGCTTGAGTATCTGGAATGCGATCACAGCGATGCTCGAGGCGAAGATCTTCCCGGCTCGCGCCGAATCCGCCCTGAGGTCGTTCCTGCGGCTTCTGACAGATCTCTCCGAAGCAGCACAAACTAAGCCGGCGCACGAAATCCTACGCGAGGTTCTCGAAAAGACCGGTTATGAAACGATGCTGAAGGGCGACCTTTCGCCCGAAGCAGAATCCCGCCTTGGCAACCTTGAGGAGTTGGTTAACGCGGCGGCGGAAGCATCCGAGCGCGGCGAGACGACCGCCGATTTTCTCGACCATGCTGCTTTGGTTGCGGATTCGGATGCCCTTGACGAGCAGGCTGCCGTATCGTTGCTTACTATCCATAACGCGAAGGGTCTCGAGTTCCCAAACGTATTTCTGGCCGGACTGGAAGAAGGCATCTTCCCGCACAGCCGTTCGCTCAACTCCGAAGCTGCCATGGAGGAAGAACGGCGCCTTTGCTATGTCGGGATGACCCGCGCCGAAAAACGGCTCTATGTTACCTGGGCACGTTACCGCCGTCGTTTTGGGGGAGGCCAGCCGGAGGTATGCCTGCCCTCCCGTTTTCTTAATGAAGTGCCGCCCAGCTTGCGGGAAAAGCTTTCGCCTTATAGCGAGCCACATCTGAATGAAGTGGACTTATTCTCGGAGCAGCACGACGTCCGCGAATCGGTGAAGCGGAATCTCTATACCGGGAGAACCTATAACTCGGTCGAGAATATCGCCCAGTTCTTCGCGGAGCGGGGTATGCCGCCGCCTTCCGGCCTCACCCGCCGTCCCCCGACCTCCTCTTCTTCCCCCTCGCAGCCCGCCGTTCCACCCCAGGCATCTCCTCAACACGCTCCTCCGGTCCGCTCTCCACGGCCGTCAGACCCACCGGCAGCCAAAACTCCGGCCTCCGGGTTTGCTGGCGCGCCGCTCTCAGCTTCGCGCTCGCAGTCTGTGGCTGGACCGGCCCGCGTCCCGCTTCCCCGAACTCCCGCCAGGCCCGCCGGCCTTCGGTCCGGTTCCGTGATCCACCATCCGAAATATGGGCGAGGTACCGTCCTCCGCCGCGAGGGCGACGGAGAGGATGCGAAACTAACAATTAGCTTCCCGGGTTACGGGTTGAAAAAGATCGTCGAAAAATACGCAGGAATTACAGTTAGCGAATGAACACCAAGCACGTTGAAGATCGGACAGAAAGAAAAAAGCTGAAGCGCGACGCACGCAAGAAGGCAGCTCCCAAGGCCAAGCGCGCCTCCGGCGTGGCGCGCGGATCTGCCAAGAAGAAAATCCGGCATATGGCCAAAGGCCAGCGCAAACGGTAATTGGTGTAAACCCGATGTGAGACGGGCAGGAGATCAGGCTCGTGCCGCTGTGGTTCGCTTTTCCTTGAGACCGATGCCCGGTGTAGAGATCCGAAAGCCGACCCGCTCCATTGCCGCCTGAATAAAGGGATTTAGCATGAACCAGCGCCAGACGTTACCGGTCATCAGGTTCTCAATGCTGACAAGCGTTATACCGACGTCAATCCCGATAACGTCCTGATTTACCCACAGTTTGCGATCCTTCCAATTCGGATTGAAAGCGTCCGTGAACCCGTAGCGCTGGTAAATCTTATCGCCATACACCTTATGCATTTCGCGTAGAACAGGAAGGCAGATGTCTGGCGTGAACATAAGGGATCCGGCGGCGGCACAGGGGACCAGTGTTCCGTCGATAGGCCCCAGGTTTGGCGGTCCGCCCCAGTTTACGTATCCTGCAGCGCTATCGGAAACCGTGATGCCCCACATGTTTGGGCCGTAATCGGCGTATCTCGACTGCAGGCTGATGCAGAAGTCGCGGTGAGCGTAGGTGGCGATTTGTGAATTTACGAAGTAATCCGTGCCGCCGTTATCCATTTGGTGCTGGAAATTCACCCATGCATGCGAAAACTGATGTGTGAACAGCGGACCACCGCTAATGAACTTCCACCCTTCATAATGCACTTCCGGACGCACCCAGCTATACCAGCTTTCAGCGGTAATCGAATTGCGCGGCGATCCAATCGCAAGCAGGTAAAGGATGGAAGCCTCGCAGTAATAGTCCCAGCGGGGCTTGAGAAACCCGGAGCCAGGCTGCACTCCATGCGCGAGCAAATACGGACTGCCGTTTAACATCCAAACGAAATCGACCCGTTCAAAAATCTGTCTGCTCAGCGTGCGAATTTCCCGGTCGCTTGAAAAGTAACCGTGGACCGTCAATACTCCCGCAAGCAGCAAAGCCGTATCGATGCTCGAGATCTCGGAATCCATCTTCCGCAAACCCGTCTTCGCGTCGACGAAATGCAGAAACCAGCCATGATCATGAAAGGAATGGGCCCACAGATAGCGAAGAGTAGTCACGACCCGGTTACGGACCTGTTCGCGCGGAGCCCATCCATGTTCTGCCCCGACGCAAAGCGCGGTCAGTCCAAAACCGGTCGCCGCAGAGCTGCTTACAGTCGTCGAAGGCGCGCCATCCATTCTCGCCCGGTCGAGAAAGAGACCGGTCCGATCGTTCCACTGCTCCCAGAAATACCGGAAGCAGCGTTTCTCCAGATCGGTCAGGAATTGGCGATCATCTGCCTTTAGATTGATGTTAAGGGGAACGTGAGTCGACCCCTGGCGTAAGGTCAGCCTGGAGGCTCGTTGGGAAGCTAACGCTTCTTTGGCGGCCAGAAATCCGCCCGCGCTGGAGGCAAGGAATCCCCGGCGCGAGATGTCAAAACTCCTGCGGCTGAACACTTACAACACCCTGTAGCGATTTCTTCCAATATTGTAGATGCAGGTCGCCTTTTATGTATGTACTTAAGGGCCCAGAAAATTCCTAAGCATCTTAACTTCCGTCCTAGCCGTACCTGTACGTCCGATAAGAGATCAGCCAAGTTTCCGATAATGGAACAGTGACGGACCAATTATCATTGTCCCTTTGGCTTGAACGGGATTCCCGGAGCAGCCGCTTGCGCCAGTTCGAGCGCTTGTTACGGCTTGTGCCTTTCTCACAGCGGGAGCAGCCGCAATCCATAGCTTCCATTCAGGCCGTGAGCTCGACGGAGCCAGCCCTACTTGAGCGGCCTTTCAATGGCCCCATCGACGTCTCGGAAGTGATGGCCACGTTTCAGGAGTATTCCGGCGCCGATGTCGCTTATAGCTTAGAGAGCTGGTGGGACCTGTGGCAATTCGATGGGGATTGGAAACTTGTCCCTTCGCGCCTGATTATTGCTTGTTTTGGACCGGAGTTCGACAGCGGAACTGGGACCCCATCGAGCGCGGGTGGGCAGGAGGATCTCCGTATTGACTTCGGCGTCGATAGCTATTTCTTGCCCTTGCCCGAGATACCAGGAAGCGCCAGGCTCGTCGAATCCAATATCAGGAGTCTCTTGCGCCTGGTGCACGAACTCGATTCCGCTCTTCCCGTTCACAAGAGAAAACTTCAGACGGAATCGGGGGAAAACTTCGCTGAACGGCTGCAGGCGACACTAACTAGCTCTCAGCTGATGTGAGCACGCGCTCAACTCGCAATGCAGCTTTTCGTAACGCTCGAGTCGACCAGTTACTAACGTCCTTAAAAGAGCGTTAGAGGAATGCTTTTGCTGCTGAACGAGATGCCTGCTACGAAACGATTGTCTGAAATGCCGCTATAACCTAAGAGCGCGCCATAGCGATCGTATGTATAACTCGTGTACGCGGATACGTGAGGAAACAGCACGCGCGAGTAGGAGAACGTAAGATAGGTTTGCGTAAAGGAACTCGACACTTCGTTCGCAATACTGACCATGCGAGAGTAGTACCCGCTTGCGCTAACAACGGACGTTCGGCCTAAGGTACGCGACACCGCACCGCCAAAGTAAGTGTTCGATGACGTGAGAAACGTTCCGTTTCCTGCATTCACGCCGTGTCCGGCAGAGGCAGAAACATCGAATCGCCCGAAATGATGAGTAATCCCCCCCTGCACGGTAGGGACATTGCTGGTAGTGTCGTAATGGCCCGTAACATACCCCGGGATCAGCTGCCCTCCGGCGATAAACTCAACCGGAACCTGTATCACTCCGTAAGTGTGCGCGTGTGTCAGGCCTGCCGACAAGTACGCTCGCCAATTTCTTCCGAAGAGGTGAGAGATATTAGCGTATCCGCCGTCGAGGTCGGTAGTGCCGGCGCCCCTTTGAAATACGAAGTAATCGTGCGAGTAGGTGCCTCCAAGGCTCGTTCGCGCCGTGAGTGCGTAAGAGACTGATGCGGAGCCGAAAACCCCGGTTGAGCCGTTGGCCCCGGGATAGGTGTATCTGTTGAGGAAGTAGTTGCCGCCAAAAGTGTAGGTCAGGCGTTGCGTCTGGCGATAGGATAAGTAGATTCCGCTCTGGAGAAAACGCGTCGTCGAGCTGAACGGATTAGTTGGCACACTGCCGCCCGATGGTGCGAGATTGCTGTAAAACGCGTTGCCGTAAAACAAAATCCCGGCTGTCTCGCTCAAAGAAAGGGTCCATCTTCGCCCCAGTCGCCTCGAATATGCGAGGCTTAAGTACTGGTCTGTTCCACTTGCGTCAAAACCTGAGGAATAATTCCGATAGTCGCCCCTATAGTTGAGCGACAGTGACCCGGTAGAGAAGCCTTTAGAAGCGGTGACACCACCTCCGAAGCTGAACCCTCCGCCACTCAAATTCGAGCTCTGTAGCGTCTGCTGGGTCGAGTCGTAAACGCCGTTCACAAAAGCGTATACATTGATGAAATCGCCGTGCAGGAATTCCGAGGCCAAGCTGCCAATCGGGTTAACGGCTGCGGCTGGCTGTGGGATTTCCGGCGGCGAGCTTTCCGGAACTTCCTGTGCAAGTGCGGCCAAACCGCCGAATGCCCAGACCAGGAATACTAATCTCTTCAAATAAGCCTCCGAAAATCCTTCCCTAAGATTTGCACGCTTTCAGCGCTGGCCTCATTCAGTCTCGCGGAGCCTGCGATAGCTGTCAAGCCAGGGGATATAGGCCCGGACCAGCCAAATTCGGACGTCACGAAAGTAAAGTCTCCACTTTCTCCATATCGGCAGGTTCACCAAACTTTGTACCTTGCAAGGAGGAATCAATGCTACGGAGAAGTCCGAGCAGAACGGATCCTGCCCCGACCTCGACGAAGTGCCTGATACCGGAGTGGGCTATCTCGCGGATTGTCTCAGTCCAGCGCACCGGATTCGGAATCTGCTCGTACAAGCCTTGGCGGGCCTCCTCGCCGGTCGTGATCCGGCGGGCTTGCCAGTTGTTGATCAACGGCATCGCCGGATCCAGAAAAACTGTTCCCTTGAGATCGCCCTCGAGCCGCTGTTGCGCCGGACGCATCAGCGCGCAATGAAACGGGGCGCTAACCGGTAACCGCACCGTACGGCGAGCTCCCGCGGCCTTCGCCAGTTCCATCGCCCGTTCGACCGCCGGCGCATGACCTGCAATCACCACCTGCTCAGGCGAATTGAAGTTGGCTGCGCTAACAACCCCGCTCCCCGCAGCCTCGGCCAAAACTCGATCCAGCTCGCCCGGCGGAGGTTTCAGGATCGCTGCCATCGCCCCCACTCCTTCGGGCACCGCCTCCTGCATATACCGGCCCCGCTTCCATACCAATCGAAGAGCATCGGCAAATCTAAGACTGCCGGCCGCCACTAATGCCGAGTATTCTCCCAGGCTGTGACCGGCAACTACCGCCGGTTGCCAGCTCCTGGCCTGCAATACCCGGTAGGCCGCAACCGACACTGCGAGCAGCGATGGTTGCGTATTTTCGGTCTTCTTCAGTTCGTGGTCGGGACCTTCAAAGCATAGCCGCGATAGCGCAAAGCCAAGCGTCTCGTCCGCTTCCGCGAAAACCTGCTGCGCTTCCGGATATTTCTCCGCTAGCAGTTTGCCCATGCCTGAATACTGCGACCCCTGACCGGGAAACAGAAATGCAACCTCAATCATGTTTCTGCGCTCTTATGCCCTCTCCCGAAGACCTATCGTAAGCCTGGCAGGCATAAAAAGCCTGGAAACTGGTTTATAGTAAAAGCAGCATGAAAAAGAAAGCGCTGCCTGAGCCCGTCATCTCGCCGCAGATCTTGGCCATGGCGAAGAAGTCGGTTGAAGCGGAGCGGCGTTCGCCGGGCAAGCCCTGCATCGTATGTGGCGCGTCATGTAAAGAGCCGGTCGGTCCACACCAGGAAGCTGACGGCGATCTCTGCTGGATATGCCGCCGTCTTAAGATCAGCGCCTGGCGCGATTCTGATCAGCAGGTTTCCGCGCAAGAGTAGCCCGGCCACAGCTACCGATTGCTTTCCAATAGAAACGTAGTTGCTCTTCGGCCGTAAGCCGCGGCATCGCTTATCTCTACTGCTTCGGCAATGCGAAAGCTACGTATGCGCCGCCGCGCACCGGATCCTTTTGTGCCGCTGGCGCAACTGCAGCCTGGGCTGCCGCGCAAACTACCAGGTATTCCCGGCCGGCCATTTCGTAAATCGCGGGAATGCCTTCTATCCCCGCTTCCAATTCTTTCTCCCAAAGCACGCGCCCCGTCTGCTCATCGATTGCGCGCACTTTTCGGTCGCGTGTTCCGGTGAAGATAAGCCCGCTAGCTGTCACAATAGGGCCGCTCTTCGGGAAATGCACGCCAGTGTGGTCGAAGCCCTTGGCCGCCAGCTCAGGCACGTCTCCCAGGGGAATTTTCCATTTGATCGTTCCTTGGTTCAGATCGTAGGCAGTCAGCGATGTCCAGGGCGGAGTTATCGGTGAAACACCGGCGCTCGTGATCATGAACCCAAATCCGCTGTAGTACCGCGTGGGTTTCATACCTCCCGCAGCTTCTCCTTGCTCCATTGAACCCGCAGCCGGCGTCGTTCCCGGTTTCCGCGGCGCGAGCTTGAGCATGGCCGGAAGATCTTTCGAAACCACGTACAACATTCCGGTCAGCGGATCCACGGCAGCGCCTCCCCAGTTCGCTCCTCCGTTATTGCCGGGCATTTCGATCGTGTTCCGAAGTCCAGGTGGAGTAAACATCCCTTCATTGCGCGCGCTCAGCATCTCATCCCGGAACCGCGCTCGCTCTTGCGCATCCGGTATGAACGCGCTCAGGTCCTTTTCCGTAAACGCCTGCCGGGCAAATGGCGGCGGCTTCACCGGGAACGGTTGAGTGGGCCACGTCTCCTCTCCCGGCATGTCGGATTTCGGCACTGCTCGCTCTTCAATGGGCCAAAGCGGCTCGCCCGTCACTCGGTTGAACACCCATACGAACCCCTCCTTCCCAACCTGTACCACCACGTCCACGGCCTTCCCATCGTGCACGACCCTCAGAAGTTTCGGCGCGGTCGCGTTGTCGTAATCCCAAATGTCGTGGTGAACCATTTGGAAATGCCAGAGGCGTTTGCCTGTGCGAGCATCCAGCGCCAGCAGACAATCTCCGAATAAGTTCGCACCCTTCCGGTTAGCCCCGTAGAAGTTGTACTTGGGACTAGCAGTTGGCACATAAACGATGCCCCTTTGCACATCAAGCGAAAGCTCACTCCAGGCATTTGCTCCGCCCACGCTTTTCCAGGCTTCCTTCGGCCAGGTTTCATACCCGAACTCACCGGGGTGCGGGACGCTATGAAAAGTCCAGACCTGCTTACCGCTGCGTACATCAAACGCGCGAATATCGCCGGGAGCCGATTCATACTCTTCATTGGTGGCCGAACCCAGAATCAATAGATCCTGAAAGACACGGCCTGGCGTTGTGGATTGCACCAGTTTGAGCGCTTTCGGATCACGGCCCAGACCTGCTCGCAGATCGACCCGCCCATCTTCGCCGAATGATCGAATGACAGCTCCGGTTCTGGCATCAATCGCTTCAAGATAGTTGTCGTTCGCGAAAAGTAGCCGGCTCTCCCTCCCGTCCGCGCTCTCCCAGTAATTGATGCCGCGGTCGGTGAGGAGTTTGCTCTTCGGGTCCGTGGAGTGTACCCAAACTTCCTTGCCGCTCCCTGCATCCAGCGCCACAATCGAGCGGTTCTTCGCCAGAACATACAGCAGACCATTCGCCATAAGCGGTCCGAAAAAGTATTTGTGAGTGTCACCCGTCGGATACGTCCAGGCAACTTGCAACTTGCTCACGTTCGATCTATCGATCTGCTTAAGCCCTGAGTACTGCGCGGAATCCGCCGCCCCGCCGTAGTCGCTCCAGCCTTTGTGCCCTAGTTCAACAGAGTGAGACCCTGCAGCCGGCTGGAAGCAGCCCAAGACTAGAAATACCAATCCCGCCCATCGTCGGACGCAACTCTCAGTTCTGGAGGCCTCGCCGGCAGCGATGCTTCGCTCGCTTTTGTTCCTCTCCACGCGTCCGCCGGATCTATTGTTGCGGCAGCGAAACCGTGATATTGCGAAATCTCAAGCCGCCGGTATGATCACCCTGGATGTAGAACGGGCCCGGCTCACCCTCATTCGCATCGAGTGCTCCGCCGGTAATTCCATCGATCTCCTGGTGGTCGATCGTCAACTCGCCGTCTCGATGCACCGTCACCGTGCGTCCTACCAGGGTCACGTCGAACGTCTCCCACTGCCCTGGCTTGCGCGGCAACTCAATCTTAGGTGCGATCCGGCCATAGATTGATCCCATTCGCCGGTTGGGTGGTTCGGTGCCGGCAGGTTCGTATTCGAGTTGCAGCTCATACCGGCCGCGCAGATAGAAACCACTGTTAGCGCGATCGGGGCAATTCACTTCAAAATGCAGCTTGAAGTCCTCGAATTTCCGGGTTGTTTTCAAATTCGCCCCGTGCTCCTCGTTCACCAATTCGCCGTCCTTCACCACCCAGTGATTCTGCGCCACGTCCCCGATCGGCTCCCAGCCGTCCAGGTTCTTGCCGTTAAACAAAGGTTCCGCTTCGGTCCACCCTTTCGGCTCCGGGTGCTTCAGTTCCGGAGCGGGCAACCCTGTTAGCTCTACCGTTTTCTCGCCACGCTTCTGCACTCCGGTAAGCTTTCCCCCGCTGGCCTCGAGTTCCCACGTCATCGGCGGACGATTGTTCTCTCCCGGAGAAACGACCAGCGACAAATGCGAGCCATTCACCTTGAAATCGCGTAGCTGAAACACGTGACCGCCCGTCGGTTGAAACCAGATCTCCAGAGTTCCCCCTTTATCTGTAATGCCCAGCCAATTCGCGCCGATGCCGTTTGGGGTTGGCACATCGAAATCCCATCGGCCTACAAAGGGGTTGCTTTGCGCTTGAGAAGCAGCAGCAGACAGAAGAAGCGTTGAGAGCACAACGAGAAAGGGAAGCCGATTCATGCTGGCAGTTTATCTAATCTCGCATTCAGTTCTCCCCTGCCGGGGAATTGCCAGCTCGCTTCCACCTGCCGGATGTTCAATCGCCTCTGGCCGGGTGTTTCCATGTGAAGCCGTATACTACCGGACATGGTCCTCAAGAGGTTACTCTTGCTCGCAGCCTTCGCCAGCTATCTCTCGGCTGCAGACACCGCTCCGTCGTTTTCGAAGATCTACGATCGCGATCTGTCATCGCTTGAGGGAGAATTTGTTCCGTTGGTCGAAGCCATGCCGGCTGATCGATTCGGCTTCATCCCTAGGGACGGCGATTTCGCCAAATCCCGCTCCTTCGGACAACAGGCGGCCCACGTAGCCACAGTTATCTATGAAGTCTCTGCCGGTATTCTGGAGCAAAAGAATCCCGTAGAACTTGGCAGTAATGAGAACGGCACGGTAAATGCGAAATCAAAGGACGACGTCGTGAAATACGTCAAGGACGCCTTCGCGTACGGTCACAAGGCGCTTGCCAGCATCACCGACCAGAATGTAAGGAGCACGGTGAACTCTCCCTTCGGCAACAAATCCGTAACTCGCGCTTACCTGGCGAACATCTTGAGCTGGCACAGCTATGATCACTACGGCCAGATGGCAATCTACGCGCGCATGAACAAGATCGTTCCGCCCGCCAGCCGCTAAATCCGGAGCGAACCCGTCCACTTGTCGATACTCGATTTCCTCGTAGGACGCCCGCTTGCCTCCTGGGAAGAGGGCGCCGAGCAGATTGGCCCAGCAAAGGGGGTACCGGTTTTTGGTTTGGACGCGCTCGGCTCCGCTGCCTACGGACCAGAAGCTGCCCTCACGCTGCTGATCCCGCTCGGGGTGGCCGGACTGACGTACATCGTTCCGCTCAGTGTCATCATCATTGTCCTGCTGACGATTGTCTTCTTTTCCTACCGCCAGACCATCGCCGCTTATCCGCAAGGTGGTGGGTCTTACACCGTCGCTCATCAAAACCTGGGCACCTTCCCCGGCCTGCTTGCGGCTGCGGCGCTGCTCATCGATTACACGCTCGACGCAGCAGTCGGCATCTCGGCTGGCATTGCCGCCCTCACCTCCGCCTTCCCCTCTCTGCATCCCCGCACTTTGAGTCTCTGCCTTCTTGCGCTTCTTCTGCTGACGCTCGGAAATCTGAGAGGAGTGCGCGAGAACGGCGCGCTTTTCATGGTCCCCACTTATCTTTTCCTTATCTGCATGTTTACTGCTCTCGCGATCGGCATCGCTAAGTCGATCGCGAGCGGAGGTCATCCCCAGCCCGTTGTCCCGCCGCCGGTCTCTCACTCGGCAGTCGAGGCCGTAAGCGCTTGGCTGCTGATCCGCTCATTCGCCGGCGGATGCACCGCACTTACCGGCGTAGAAGCGGTCAGCAACGGCGTCCAGGCATTTCGTGAAGATCGCGTGAAAAATGCCCGGCGGACGCTGGCTATCATCATCGCGGCTCTCGCGGCTATGTTAGCTGGCATCGCTTATCTGGTGCGAGCCTATCGCATAGTCGCGACAGATCCCGACGGAAATAACTACCAGAGCATACTTTCCATGTTGATCGGCGCAATTACCGGCCGCGAATGGTTCTACTATCTGGCGATTGCATCCATCTTGCTCGTGTTGATCTTTTCCGCGAATACCGCCTTTGCAGATTTCCCCCGTGTCTGCCACTTCATCGCGGAAGACGGCTACCTGCCCACCTCGTTTACCAATCGCGGCCGCCGCCTTGTCTATACCGAAGGCATCCTGGTCTTGGCCGGAATCACCGCTGCGCTCTTGATCGGATTCAGAGGCATTACGGACCGCCTGATTCCGCTCTTTGCCGTCGGAGCCTTCCTCGCGTTCACCATGTCACAGGCCGGCATGGTCGCCCATTGGCGCCGGGTGCGGGGCAAAGGCGCGCGCCGCAGCATGTTCATCAACGCCGTCGGGGCGCTCGCTACCGGAGTCACCGTCATCCTTGTCGTTCTTGCCAAATTCAAAGAAGGCGCATGGATCACCGTCATTGCGATTCCCGCCCTGCTGATCCTTATGTATCGTATTCACCGTCACTACTCGAAGGTGAGCCGTGAGATCGAGACCCGCACCCCGCTCGAAACCGTCAAGGAGCCACAACCCGTCATCGTGATCGCCATGACCGGATGGACCAGGGTCGGAAAAGAAGCTCTACGCTTCGCCATGACGCTTTCGTCCGATATCAAGGTCGTACATGTGGTCGAGGAGAACAAGCCCGACGAACTAGGCGAACACTGGAGCGAATACGTGGAACGCCCCGCCGCGGCCGCCGGTCTCCCCCCGCCCGAGCTGATCGCCCTCAAATCTGCTTACCGCTTCGTGATCACTCCTATTGTGAAATTTGTGCTACAGCTTGCAAAAGAGAATCCGAATCGCCGGGTGGTCACCATCATTCCTGAACTGATGGAAAAGCGCTGGTACTATTATTTCCTTCATACCCAGCGAGCCACGCTGCTTAAAACCGGGCTGCTAATGGCAAACAATGACCGGATCTCCGTTTTGAATATTCCCTGGTATCTGAAAAGCGGCTAGCTCCAAAGCGATCGTAGTGTTCTGAGATGCGCCGCCGCGCTAAACGCCTTCACAGAAGCCGCAAAAATTTTGCTTACTCATGATCCTGCAAGGTTTAGGCCGTAATCTGACGTGACCTAGAGGACCAGAGAGATTGGTATGCGTCGTTGCGCCCAGGCTGTCCCGCGATTTCAAATCAGGCATGGCCATCCTCGAATTTCTAAGCCGTCACTCCGCCTTTTCCACATAAAACTCCCCCCACCCCCCGCAGTGATCCGGCTCGTAGCACTCGAATTGTGCTCTGTAAGAGCCGACATAGTCGCTCACCACAAGGTAAGCGGCTCCAAACTCGGATGGGAAATAGAGCGATACAGTATTGTTCGGATTGATATTGGGAACGAAGGTTGTCCAATTAGACTCACTCTTATCCTGAAAGCGGGCTTCGTATGCTTTCGGCCTAATGCTCCCAAAATTGCACGCCGTCAAATAACGCTCGCCCTCCGACGAGTGAAAAAGCAAAGATGCAACAAGCAAGCTGCTTTGATCTAAACGCACCTTCAGCTCGAACTTGTTAAATCCTCCGGGTATTTCAGACTGAAACCTTGCTTCGTATGAGCTCGTGGATGGCACAAAATTACACGCTTCCAAATAACGTAGCCCAAGATCTTGTTCACCTTCGGATGCATGGAAGTAGGCGTTGATGAAGATGGGAGTCAAATCCGAGCGCTTCTTTTTGCGTACTGTCTCAAAAATGTCATTGAGAAAAGTGGCGCCGCTGCCTGCCCCATAACCTAATGCTTGGTTGCTCATTGTAACCTCCTGGATCCTAGTTGGCGCTGATTTCCACCGAAATACTCCTGTTTCTTAACTAAGAGCAAATTATTAGGCGGATGCGGCGCCATCTCCTGGGATGAGGCGTCGCTCAGTCGAGATTAGAACGACAAACTTCAGCGGTCAAGAAAAAAGTTTCCGGACGAAGTACTTTCAACTTTACAAGCCACTCCGCTTGTATTGGCTCCAGGAGCAGGTAAAGCAGCCTCTGAGCACGTCTTACTCTTGCTTCCGCGAATCACGCTGCTCGATCAGCAACTTAGAGATGTGAGCCATCGCATTGAACAGATCCTCGCCACGTTGACGAAACCCGGTGCGGAAGATCACGCGTCGCCGCGCGATGCAAGTTTGATGCTGTCCATTCCCGGAATCGGGCCAGCAGTCGCCTCGACCCTCCTAACGGAAGCGGCCGGACCTATCCGGGAGCGTGACTATCAAGCCTTACGTTGTTATGCCGGGACAGCTCCGATCACAAAGCAAAGCGGCAAGAGGAAAACCATAAGCATGCGGAACGCCTGTAGTGCCCGACTCCGCAAAGCCGTTTATGATTGGGCATCCACCAGCATCAACTGCGATAACAGAAGTCGCCAGCAATATGATGCCTTGCGAGCATCCGGACATCATCATGCGCGCGCCTTACGCGGCCTTGCCGACAGACTCCTAGGCATATTGATTTCGATGCTGAAGCATCAGACGACCTTCAGCCATTTGCGCCGGCTATCCTCTTCTGCAGCATAGAATCGCAGCATTGGGAGTGCCAGGCGCGCCACGATTGGCTGGTAAATACTTGGCGACTACTCAGGTTCTTAGCTAACGCAGAGCTTCAGCCTTCCAGTCACTACGAACCCGTGGTTGTGATCTGGCCATCTCCTCGGGCGTTCTCTCGTGGTACACAGGAAGGAAGATCTGCACCTTCTGCTCGGTAAAAGCAACCAACGTGGCATCACGCGAGCTGATGTGACCCCGTTTTCCGCCCATTAAGTTATACAAGATGCGGAGCATGGATCGCCGCATCGCGATCTTGACAGTCGCCCTGACCACGAAGCCGGGACCGAGTCAAGGCCGCCGCAGGCGCCCGAAGGGCTTGACCTTGACTCGGTTCCGGCGAAGTGGTATGTCCGCTCGCTGAGCGCGATGCGGCTTCTGCCCAGTCGCGCGCAAACTCTTCCGGTGTTCGATAGCGCAGCGAAGAGTGCGGGCGCTGCTGATTGTATTCGACACGCCAATCGGCGATCTTCCGCCTTGCGTCCCAGAGATTCCAAAACCAGCTCGCGTTCAGGCATTCATCGCGCAAGCGTCCGTGAAAGCTTTCTATATGGCCGTTTTGTGTCGGCTTCCCGGGCTGAATGTGAATCGTGTTGATGCTGCGCTCCGTGCACCATGCCAGATAATGTCGGCTGCAGACCTCCGGCCCATTATCGGAACGCAGAAATTGCGGCGCGCCGCGCTGCTCCACAATCCGCTGCAACACCCGCGTGACGCGTCGGCTTGGCATGCTGGTATCGGTTTCCAACGCCAGGCATTCGCGCGTGAACGCATCGACTACGCTCAAAACGCGCAAGCGTTGTCCGCTGGCGGCAACATCACTGGCGAAGTCGATGGCCCACTCCTCGTTGGGCACGGAGAGTACTTGTTTGGCTGTGAAGCTTCGCGTCAATCGTTTGCGGCGTATGCGCCGCACGCATAAACCCGCCGCACGATACACGCGCTGAACTCTCTTGTGGTTCACCTGTTGACCCGTTCGCCGCAACAGAATGTGTAGCCTGCGATATCCAAAACGCGGCTTCTCGCGTGCTAACTCGATCAACTGCTCCCGCAGACTGCGGTCGTCTCTCCGGCTTTGGTAGCGATGGCTCGATCGCGGAATACTCATGAGCTCGCAGGCGTGCCGCTCGCTGAAGTCGAACTCGCTCTTCAGCCGCTGCACTTCCGCGCGTTTGGCTACGAGCTCAGTGAGTTTTTTCGAATGACCGATTGCAGTGCATCTTTATCCAGCGTCAGATCGGCAACCAGACGCTTCAACCGCGCATTCTCCTCGCGCAATTGCTTCACCTCTTGGGCCTCGCTGACATCCATGCCCCCGTACTTGGCTTTCCAGGCGTAAATCGTGTGCTGCGATACCCCATACTCACGGCTCACCTCGGCCGCGCTCCGGCCCGCTTCCATCTGCTTCAGCGCCGCGACCATCTGCGCTTCGCTGTGTTTACTCTTACCCATCTGCTTTCCCTTTCTTCGTCTCAAATCGTACTTCGATTCGGACGGAGAACGGGGCTCACGTCAGTCCGTAGCACAGCTCCGTGACAAGATTTCAGTTGTCGTAAACGGTATTGGGTGGAGGCGTTTCCAAAGTAATTAGGTAATCATCCATCGCCTCAACCGTCTTGCTCTCACCGCCACCGGTGAGAACATATGATGTATGTCCATCACCCTCGCGCAACAGGAGAACGGCGCTCGGGAGCTGTTGCTTGAGATCTACTGCCCAAACCACGGAGGTTGATGGATCATGCGTGGCGTTGACCATTAAGATCGGCGGAGCGCCTTTCACCTTGAGAGCCCGAGGCGGGTTCTGAACGGGCAACCCCCATCCAAGGCATCTTGTCTGAAGGTCGAACGTTTGACCCGCGAATTGAGTATGAGGCGCTATGACGCGTCCCAATAAAATCTTCGCCTGCAGGTCCGCAAATGTTTTGCTGCTCTTTACCGTCCAGTCCATGCACTCAACCCCCCTCTCCTCGAAGAGAGTGAACGTATTCTTTGTTGCCAACGGAGTCGCAAACCGGCTGGCATCATTTCGCTCGAGGGCATCTTCAATTGCCTGGCCGGCCGCATCCCATCCGAGCCGGCCCTCGCCGGGGCGGCCCTTGGGGAAGAGGAGTAGACCCTGCATGTTGAAGCGGATATCCTCCCCACTCACGGTCGGTTTGCAAAACCCGGCCTGTTGACCGTGCTCGGCGCATGCCGGTGCGGGCAGGGGTGCCTGGTCGGCTCTTTCAACCAGTTCATCGAATGCGGCCGCCGCGTCTTTACCGAAAAGTGCACACGAGGAAGTCGTTTGACAGTACCGAAAAAAGCGGCGGAGTTCGTCCTCGTACGCCGAACCTTCGGTGACGAGGGTCGACACTTCTGATTCTGAATGATCCAGGTTACCGTCGAGTACCATTGCCCGGATATTCTTGGGATAGAGGGCGGCATATTGCGAGCCGAGTTGGGCCCCATAAGACTGCCCCAAATAATTCAGCTCTCCATCGTTTAGGCCGACCCGAAGAGCTTCGATATCGCGAGCGACGCTGATCGTATCGATATGGCCGAGCAACGGCCCCGTTTTTTCTTCGCATGTCTTGAAGACTGCTATGTTCGAATTTCGAAGTAGTTCGTATTGCGAGAGATCTGTCGGATAGTGCGAGGGTTGCTTGTTCCAGACTGCGGGATCGCAGCGAACTGGGTTACTGGAGCCTACGCCGCGCGGATCGAGGCCGATGAGGTCAAATCGCGCACTCAATTTCTTCGTGAAAATCAATCCATTCTTTGCCTGGAGAAACACACTCTCCTGACCCGAACCTCCGGGGCCACCAGGATCAATGACCAGACTGCCTAGTCGATGTCCTCGATCCGCCGCCCGCAGCCGATTGACAGCAATTGTAATTTTGCCAAGCCAAGGCTGCTTCCAATTGAGTGGTACTTGCATATGACCGCACTCGACACGCGGATCTTCCGTGCACAACTCCCAATGCAGTGTGGCGCCAGCCGCGACCACTGCCTGCTCTACCTGGCCGTCCTCTAAATCACTGGTTTGAAAATTGGCTGGTGCACCCTCTAGACCATCGGCAGTGGTCAGGGCAACCGAAGGCCGTCCAAGAACAGCCGCGACCGTGGAAATCAGTACCAGTGTGCTAAAGCGTTGTTTGTTCGGCATTCAAAATACCTCGTGGTGGAACGTGATTGACTTGAACTGCTTCCTCTATCCATGCACTTTCCTGAGCGAGAGCATGCGGCCAAAAACTGCCACGAGCAGTGAAAAATCTTCTTGATTCCCAACAGGCGTGTTTTTGCTTGGTTAATGAAGGACTGACGACCCGCACTCCGAGGACGCGGTCCACGTTGCCAGGAAATGCCGCGCGAAAGGGAAAGCAAGCGCCAGTTGACCTAGAGGCACGCTGCCCGCGTCAGGCTCCTGGGTCCGGTGATGACTGTCGCAGATCAGCGATTAAAGCTCCACAGATTGCTCGCCAGATCGTCCCGAATGCTCGCCACGTGCTTTCCGTCGTTCGAGAAGACGCCGAAGGAATGGATACTATCGTTCTCCAGCAGGTGCGCATGCAAATGAGCATCCACAAAATAGAGGGCAGAAAAGCGAGATGGATCTAAAAAGACGGGACGAAGGGTCAGCGTGCGACTTCCGGGATTCGTCCAGGCCAGCCATTCCCCTTCGGAAGGCCCCGGGTTCATCCCCGAAATGATTCCGATGCCATCAATTTGCCGCCGCACCTGCCATCGCTTCGACGGATCCGGATCCAGTTGCATTTCGGTGAAACAGCCGGGATGCGTATCGTCCGGAAAAACCACACGCCTGCCGTCGGCGGAAAGTTGCCATCGACCCAGTCCGGGAATCACAAAGCTGGTTCGCCCCAGCTCTCGCCCCTTGCCCAGCACTGGATCGAGTTCGTAATACGTTTGCTGCCCGGCATGAGTAACACGCAGCACGCAGATGCGACCGGAACCGGGCCGGCTGCAGCGAAATTCATCCAGCGGTTCGCCCAATGGGACCTGAACGATCGGTCCGCCGTTTGCCGGCGCCCGCATCAGCCGCAGATCCGTGAACCCGGCGTCGCGGGTTTTTTGGGCGGACATGAAGAGGATCCACTTGCCATCGGGGCTCAATTTCGGAAGGTAGTTCTCCCGCTTCGAAGAAGCCAACAACTCCGGTTCACGTCGATTTCGATTCTGCCGATAGATGGCAAGGTGACCGTTCCGGTCGGATTCAAAAATCACGGATTGATTGTCGGTACTCCAGGCATGTGGAAAGTTGTAGCTCTCTTCAGACGTGAGACGCCGCGGCAGGCGAAGCGAGGGTTGCGGTTTGGCCTGCCATTCGGTGGTATAAGTCTGGGCAAAGGCGTCGGTACGAAGCACAAACAGTTTTGGCTCATCCGGCGTGCCGACCAGATGCGAAAGCGCCAGATTGGAGAAGTGGGAGACCTGTTTCGGGCTGGAGACGACTTGTCCGGTGTTCGAACTCATCGGCAACGACCAAATATTCAACGCTGCGCTATCGCGCGCGAAATCCTGGCGCAAAAAGATGAACTCGCCAGGCGTGAAGAATCCAGAGCTGAAAAAGAGTGGACCGATCGAAACAGTGGAGTGACCCACGTGAGAATCTACGGTCACCAGATCGCTCGATTCGCATAAATTGGGATCGATGGTGACGTCCGGACGATCTGCGCGGCCGCGACAGCCCGAGAGCCTATGGAACCAGAGCCGCTTGTCGTCCCATGACCAGAACAGCGCAGCCACATGCGTGCCGCCAGGTACCTGCATCAGGAGACGTGCCGGTGCTCCGAGGGTCGCTCCAGCCCACACGTGGTGAGCTCCGTCCAACCAGGCAATCTGTCTTCCGTCGTGTGAGGCAGCAGTGAGTTGTACATCATCAGAAAGGAGTCGAGAGGCACCGGAATGGAGTGAAATCTGCCAGGCTTCAAACCTGCCGTCTGCTGAGCCCACGGCGAGCAGTTGCTCGCTACCGGCGAAGATCAATTGATAGCAGGTCAGGCGTTCGGGCGCCGTCAGTTCGCGAACTTGGCGCGTGAGATTATCGCGGACGAAAAATCCGCCATCAATCGTCGCGTAAGCAAGGTTATTACCGCTGCGGGAAAGAGCGACGGCCGTGATATCGTGCCCGCTGCTGTATCGAGTGATTTGTTCAAACTGCGGATTGGAATGAGCTTTCGACCTGCGAAACCAAAACACGCCGGCGGACACGACGAGCAGCAGACAAGCCAGTAAAGCCAGGATGAGCCGGTTCTGCGAACGCGCTTGCAGCTTTGCAAGCAGTTGCTCCACTTGTGTTGCTGTGGGACGTCGCAGCGGGTCTTTACTGCACATCCGAGTGAGAATAGGATGCTTCCACCCGCCTTCCTCCAGAACCAGAGCGAGTGAGTAGATATCGCTGGCCGCGGTAACAGCTTGGCCTGCTTTCTGTTCCGGCGACATGTATCGCACTGTTCCGACCGGCAGACTGATGCCTCGGTTTACCCCAGCCTGATCGCGAACGTTTTGTGCCAGGCTGAAGTCGAGAACCTTGACGAAGTCATCCTGGCGCACCATGATGTTTTCGGGCTTGATATCGCGATGAACGATGCCTTTCTGTTGAGCGGCGCTCAGAGCACTTGCGACTTGCCGGCCGATATGGATCAAGCGGCGAACTGACAGACGTGTAGTCTTCAGAAGCTGCCGGAGTGAGTGTCCTTCGACCAGTTCCATCGCCATCGCCAGACCCCATTGGGTCTGGATCAGCTCGTAAACAATAACGATATTCGGGTGGTTCAAACGGGAAGCCAAACGTGCCTCTGAAATAACTTGCGATGCGGCAGCATGATCGACCCCGACGGCGCTCGGCAGGAACTTCAATGCAACGATTCGCCGCAGTTCCCTGTCCTCGGCTGAATAGACCTCGCCCATTCCACCCTGGCCGATGCGCTCGAGCAACGTGTAACGCCCGACAGTCTCTCCGACCCGCCGATCCGGCACCGCCGGAAAATGCGATTCGCTTTCAAGCTCTTCGAAAACGGCGATGACTTGGCTTTCGACTTCGGAATCTACTGTGGCGCCGCGCACGTATTCTCGCTGCGCCTGAGAATCCAGATCGCCCGCGGTTTCGCACAGAACCCAAGTGGTGCGCCACTGTTTGTCAGTCAAAGGAACTGCTCCATACTCTTAAAACGAACGCAGCCCTGCCGAAAGTGCCACCGGACGGCATTTTCAACCCGCTTGCAACCTCTCTCGTAACCATTGTTTGCAGAAGGTCCAGTTGCGCGCTACCGTGCGCGGCGCAATCTGCAAGCGCTTGGCGATTTCCTCCACCGATTCGCCTTCGAATACTTTCATCTCCACGATGCTTCGAAGTCGCGGGTGAATGGCCGCCAGCTTCTCCAGTAGATCGTCGATTTCCTGTAAGGTGGCGCTATCCCCATCTCCGGTCAGTTCGAATTGCGCAATATCAATTTTGGCGATTCGCCGCGACAACAAACGAGAGTGATCGATCAGCAAGTGGCGCATCACATGCGCTGCGAAGTGTAAGAACTGATCCCGCTCTGAGCCGTCGGTGGTTTCAGGAGCCGGTAGGGATTTCAATTTTACTAGTTGGAGGTAGAGTTCGTTCACCAGGAGTGAGGGTTGCCAGGAGTGCTGACTGTCCTCGGCGTTCATCTTGACCGCCGCTAGACGCTTCAGTTCTGGGTAAAGAAGAGAAAAGAGCTGGTCCGCCGCTTCGCGATCTCCGGACCGGAAGCGGGCCATCAGACTGGCGATCGTCGTTGACGTTTGCTGGGGCGCCACGCGTAGAAACTATTTTATCTGTAATTCGGAAAACAAAGGGCCGTTCCGACGGTTCGTAGCCTGGACTCTGTGGGCAAATATTTCGCAACTCATGGCAGTCTTTGCGCCGTCCTCTCGCTTCAGAGGTGTATGCCAACCTCAAGACGGGTATTTTTCGGTGCAGCCGCAGCCGGACTTAGCTTTCCGGGAGCGCTTCTTCTAAAGGGGGCCGCTCCGTCGGAGCAGTATGGCAATGAAGATTGCCCGTGGTTAGAAGCGGAAATTCAAAGAGCCTTCGAAGATCTTCCGGGAAGGAAGGGCTTAAGCGTATGGGCGTCACGGTCCGGTCGAGCTCCTGAAGTTTTGGCAGAGCTGCACGGAAATGAAAGGCTGTTTTCGGCAAGCGCCAACAAAGCATTCATCCTTTGTGAGCGTCTGCGTCAGTTGCAGGGTCCCCGTATCCAGGAGAGGCTCACAAATCATGGACTTAACTTAAACGATAGTGTGTGGTCGATTGGAAGTACAGTTTTCAATCCGCCCTATCTTTCGGGATTAGTAAGCGAAAGAACCGCGATGGAGGCGATGGTCATGCACAGTGACAATACCGCCACCGACATGATTCTTAAGGAGGCCACCGCCAAGAGTGTTCGGGAATTCGTTAGTTCTATCGATCTGAAGAATACCGTCATTGGGGATAGTACGCGCTCCATTTTTGCTTATCTGTATGGAGCCTCAAACTATCTCACCATCACGTGGGAAGAACTACTTGCATTAACAAATGGGGATTATGTGCACCCAGTGCTCAACGATGTCGAGACGCTGGCCTCATCGGCGAGTGACTTGGTTTCATTTTATGCGCGGGCGCTGCAAGGAGAGTTTTTCGACGGTCGAGAAACATTGGAGGAATTCAGGCGGATCTTGTCGTTGGGTGATATTACTTCCCTCGTTCCTTTTCCGATCGGAATCAATGCTTTTGGGAAGGCTGGATATTGGGATTCTCCGGGTCAACATGCGCGCTGTATTGCAGGTGGGATGTACTTCCCGGACCGGTGGGTTTATTTTGCGATGATCTTGAATTGGGATGCTGCCGAAAAACACGATCCAGAGACTGTGGCGGCGTACTTCCATGCACTAAGAACGATCATCAAGCTGTTGCCCGAGGCACTCGGTAGGTAACAGCGTACCCTGTAGATCTTGTTGCAGGGGAGTATGACGCCGGCGTTCAGCTCGGGGAGTTTATCGGTAGTATCCCGATTTTTGTGTAAGTCGCTATTCTCCGGTTTTGTTCCTTTCTTTGATATTAAAGTTGTTCTTCCTAATTTGCTAACGAGAAGCCGGAGCGCCGTAGGCGCGGAGGCTTTTTCGTTAGCGGCCGGGCCTCGCCGCGACGGCTTCGACCCGGTTACCCCACAGCAGCAGGAAATGATTCAACGAAGTGCGCCAGTTCGGCGCCGGACGCCAGCGTTGCGCGATGTTGCGTAGCGCCAGATACAGCAACTTGAGCGCCGACTCCTCGTTCGGAAAAGAGGCGCGTGTCTTAATCACTTTGCGAAGCGTCATGTGCAGCGATTCGACCACGTTAGTGGTGTAAATCGCTCGCCGGATCTCTTCCGGATAGGCAAACTGCGGGCTAATGCCGGCCCAGTGCCGCCGCCACAGCTTCCCAATCGCGGCATACTTGCTGTTCCAGCGCTCTTCGAAGCTCTCCAGCGCCGCCATGCCAGCTTCAGCGGTCGGAGCGCGGTAAATGCTGCGCAGATCCTCGACTACCGCCTTGCGCTCTTTCCAGTTCACATACGCCAAGCTGTTGCGCACCATATGCACGATGCAAAGCTGCACTTCCGTTCGCGGATACACCGTCGATATAGCTTCCGGGAAGCCTTTCAATCCATCCACACAGGCCACTAGGATATCGCCCACGCCGCGATTACGAATCTCGGTCAGAATCTGCAGCCACAGCTTGGCGCCTTCCGTCGCGCTGGTCCATAGCCCCAGCACTTCTTTCGCACCCTCCATCGTTACCCCGATGGCGACGAACACGGCCCGGTTCTCAACCCGGCCTTCATGCCGCATCTTCACCATCAGCGCATCCAGATACACGATCATGTAGAGCGGCTCCAACGGCCGGCTTTGCCACACACGCACTTCGTCCATCACCTCTTCGGTGACCTGGCTGATCAACGTCGCGCTCACGTCCACGCCGTAGATCTCGCGCAGATGCGCCTCGATATCCCGCGTGCTCATGCCGCGCGCGTACATCGAGATGATCTTGTCGTCGAAGCCCGCCCAGCGGCGCTCGTGCTTGGGCAGTATCTGCGGCTCGAAGCTCCCGTTGCGATCGCGCGGCACGGCGATCTCAGTCCTACCGAAGTCACCCTGCACCGTCTTGCGGGCTGCTGCCGTTGCGGTTGTTGCCGCTTCCGCGGCCCTCCGGCTGCCCCTTCTCATACCCGAGGTGATGCGTCAACTCGGCATTCATGGCCCGCTCCAGCAACGCTTTCGTTAGCTGCTTTAGTAGCCCGTTCGAGCCCACGATCTCTTCTGTCTTCTTGCCCTTCAGCAGCTCGTCCAGCGCTGCATTCAACCCATTCGTTTCTTCTGCCATTCCGTTCTCCCTATTGTCGGAGAACGCTTCTTACACAAAATGTTTTATACCCTCAGTTTATCCACTCGGCCCCGCCTCGTTCGATGACCCCGACCTCGTCACTCAAGCCGTCCTCGACGGCGTCGGGCTCGGCACATCGATGGAACACTCTCTGAAAGAGTTACTGGCGCAAGGCCGTCTCGTTCAGGTCCTGAAAGACTGGTGCCCTCTGTTTCCCGGTGACTTTCTCTACTATCCCAGCCGTCGTAACCGGCCCGCTGCTCTTGCCGCTCTCATCGAAACTCTACGATCTTGTAGGGAAGAGCCTAGAACCTAGAACGGCGAGCCCGAATCCTTTGTCTCAACAATATCGAGATCATTCATCACAGATATTGCTGGGCAGCAAAGCCTCGATCCTTTTCAGCGAGGCTTGAGACGTTGGCCCCAGTTGTAGGCGTAAGGTCCTTTGGTCTGGGGATGTTTCTCGCTCTAGGTCATGTGTAACGCCCCAGTATTTATCTAAGGAGTCGTTCGCACCCCCCGTCGCCAATTGCTGCTGGTAGAACGAATCGCCCCTCTCTTTGATACGAGCCTGAACGGCGACCTCTATAACCACAACCCGCATAAAATTAACTTGCAAACGCGTGGGGAGTCCCCCTTGGAACGTTCCCGCTTGCGACCCGCCCAGTCCGCCGCGCCATCACAGCCCTTCGAAATCTTTCCTTCCCCTTCATTCCACATGCCTTAACCCCGTTTTCCAAACACCCCAAAGTTCGTTTTCGCCCTTCTCCGTGCTATCTTCCGGCAGGCTCACTCGGACCCGCTCCGGTGAGCCATTTCCAGTCCAGGAGCTATCCGTGCCCACCCCAGCCCAACTCGCAGCCAATCGCGCCAATGCCCAACTGTCTAGCGGACCCACCACACCGGAAGGAAAGCAAAAGGTCTCATTGAACGCCGTCAAAACCGGATTAACCGGAGCCACCGTCCTGCTGCCGGCGGATGATGTGACGCTCTACGAACGCCACGCCGCCAATGCTTTTGCCGCCTGGCAACCCGAAACCGACCGTGAAAAGACGCTCGTCCAATTGATCCTCGATACCGAATGGCGCTTGCTGCGCATTCCGTCGCTCCAGTCCGGCATTTATGCTCTGGGCCGCCTCACTCACGGCGAGAAATTCGCCGATCAGCCTGAAGCCGTTCGCGCCACCTTGCTCGAGGCTCATATCTTCCAAACCTACCGGCGCGATCTCACCAATCTCAGCCTGCAGGAATCCCGTCTGCGCCGCCAGCGCGAAAAAGATATCGCTGAATTGCAGCAATTGCAGCAGGAGCGCCGCCAGCGCTACGAAGCCCAGCTCGAGGCCGCCGCTCACATGTACGAGCGCTTCCAGGAGAACGAACAACCCTTCGACCCGGCCGAATTTGGCTTTGAATTTTCAATCGAGACCATCGAAGAGCGAGTCGGCCTGTTCGAAGGCCGCCGCATCGGCTGCAAATACCCGCAACAGTTCGCCAAAATACACGCCGAGGACCTTCACGAAGAACGCCTCGCCGCCTAGCCGGTAGCGCAGCGACTCCGGAGCCGCGCCGGAGCTATCCCGGCATCTATTGGAGCGTCGACTTCAGTCCGCTGCGGTACGCTCGGGCCGCACCACCGTCTTACCGTAAGCTGAAAGTGTTTCCGATGAGATTCAAAGTCTTTTGCTTCGCTCTCTTGCTGTGCCTTGAACTGTCTAACATCCCTATTTGCGCCCAGAGCCCGAACTCCGGCGACGTCACGCGCGCTACGCTTGACAACGGTTTACGGGTCGTCATCATCCGCGATCCTCTGGCCCCGGTTGCAACGATTGAAGAAAACTACTTAGCCGGTGGCGACGAGACACCGGCAGGCTTCCCGGGCACCGCCCACGCCCAGGAACACATGGCTTTCCGCGGCTGCACCGGCTTGACTGCCGATCAAATCGCGGCTATCTACGCGCAACTGGGCGGTTACCAAAACGCCGATACGCAACAAAGCATTACCCAATACTTCGTCACGGTTCCCTCAAAGGATCTGGACGTGGCTCTTCATATCGATGCCGCGTGCATGGCAAATATGGAGGATTCGCAAGATCAATGGGAACAGGAGCGCGGCGCAATTGAGCAGGAAGTCGCGCGCGACCTCTCGAACCCCACCTATAAATTCATCACCCGTCTGAACCACGATCTCTTTCGCGGCACTCCGTACGAGAACGATGCGCTCGGCACCACTGAATCGTTCGGCAAAACCACCGGTCAGATGCTCAAAGATTTTTACAAAAAGTGGTATGCGCCGAACAACGCCATCCTGGTCATCACTGGCGATGTCGACCCTGCCGCTACGCTCGCCAAAATCAAACAGTATTACGGCTCGATCAATCAGCACGCTATTCCTGCCCACCCCGCCATTGATCTCCAGCCGGTTGCAGCCGACTCGTTTACGCTCGACAGCAACCTGCCCTACATGCTCACCTTTCTGGCCTACCGTTTTCCCGGAACCAGCAGCCCCGATTTCGCAGCCTGCCAGATCTTGAGCGACGCTCTCGCCAGCCAGCGCGCTGATCTTTACGGGCTCGTTCCTCAGGGCAAAGCGCTCGGAACCTCTTTTGCCATGCTCGAAACCTATAAGCAAGCGAGTGCGGCCTATGCCGGCGCAGCGCTGCCCGCCGGCGCGGATCCAGCTGCCATTCAGGCCGACATGAAGAAGATCTTGACCAACTACGCCACCAGCGGCGTCCCGCCCGATTTAGTCGAGGCTGCAAAGAAGGGCGAAATCGCAAGCGCCGAGTTCGCCCGCAATTCCATCTCTAACCTCGCCGCGCTGTGGTCGCAGGCGCTCGCCGACGAAGGCCGCCAGTCTCCCGACGAGGACGTAGAAGCAATCAAGCGTGTCACAGTAGACGACGTCAATCGCGTCGCCAAGAAATATTTGCTGAACCAGAACGCGATTACAGCGACTCTGAAGCCGCAGCCCTCCGGTCAGGCAGTCTCCGCAAAGGGTTTTGGAGGTTCTGAGAAAACCACTTCCGCGCCCACCAAACCCGTATCCTTGCCTGAATGGGCCGAACAATCTGTCAAATCTCTCCGCATTCCCCAGAGCTCCATCCATCCGGTAGACATGAAGCTCGCCAATGGCATCCGGCTGATCGTCGAAACCGAAAGAACCAGCCCCACAATCACCTTGCTTGGCTCCATAAAAACTCAGACTCAGATGCAAACCCCTCCCGGACAGGACGGGGTTTCCGATGTGTTAGAAGGCCTCTTTTCGTATGGCACTACCACCCTTGACCGCATTCAGTTCCAAAAAGCCCTCGACGACATCGCTGCTTCCGAATCCGCAGGCTCGAACTTCAGCCTAAAGGTGCTGAAGCAGGATTTTGCGCGCGGCGTCGAGTTGCTTGCCGATAACGAACTGCATCCTGCGCTGCCTCGGGATGCCTTTCAGGTCGTCCAGCAGCAGACCGCGCAGGAAAGCGCCGGAGAGCTTGAATCGCCCGGCTATCGCACCGATCGGGCGCTCACGCGCGCCTTGGTTCCCCCCAAAGATCCTCTGCTGCGTGAAACGACTCCGCAAACCATCAGCTCGCTCAAATACGAGGACGTGCAGCACTATTTTGGCAAGACGTTCCGGCCCGACCTGGCTACCATCGCGATTATCGGCGATATTACCCCCGAAGAGGCGCGGACCGCGATCGAAAAATGTTTCGGAGCCTGGAGAGCGGAGGGCCCCAAGCCGGACGTAGTCCTGCCGCCTATCCCCGGCAGCAAAGCGAGTGCAGTCAACGTTCCGGATCCGAGCCGGGTTCAGGATCAGGTGGAGCTGGCCCAAGAGCTGGAGATGAATCGTTTCAGCCCCGATTATTACGCTCTTCGCCTCGGCAATCACGTGCTAGGCGGCGGCTTTTATGCGACTCGCCTGTACCGCGATCTGCGCCAAAAAGCCGGTTACGTTTACAACATCGACGACTCTCTGCAGGCAGGCGAAACGCGCGCGACCTACTCAATCGACTTCGGCTGCGACCCTAAGAACGTCTCGAAGGCCCGGGCCATGGTGGATCAGGAGCTTGTGACCATGGCGCAATCGAATGTTTCCCCTACCGAGTTGCAGCAGGCGAAAGCGTTGATCCTGCGCCAGATTCCCTTGGCTGAATCGAGCGAGGATGCAGTCGCCGGCGGATTCATCGCTCGGGCGCGTATCGGTCTGGCCCTCGATGAGCCGTTTCAAGCTGCCGGGAAATACTTCAACATGAGCGCCGATGAGGTGCGGGCCGCGTTCGCAAAATGGGTGAAACCCGCCGACATGGTGCAGGTTGTGCGAGGCCCTGCACCGAAATAGAATAACCCAGCATATGTTCGAACGTTACACAGAAAAAGCGCGCCGCGTCATCTTCTTTGCGCGATATGAGGCCAGTCAGTCCGGCTCTCCCTACATCGAAGCCGAGCACATGGTACTGGCCATTCTGCGCGAGAGCCGCGACTGGGTGCTACCACTCGATGATCGGACGCGGCTGGCCCAGGAAATAAGCTCACTGCTTCCGCGCAACGAAAAAATAAGCACGAGTGTCGAGCTGCCGCTTTCGCATTCCGTTAAGAGATCTCTCGCCTTCGGTGCGGAAGAAGCGGAACGCCTAAAGCATAAACATATCGATGCGCCTCATCTCCTCATTGGGCTTTTGCGTGAAGAATCGGCGGCCTCAGCCGCCCTGAACCGGTACGGAATCTCTGTCGACAGCGTGCGCGCGCGTCTGCTCGAATCGCTGGCTGCGGAATCCGCCGCCAGCAAGACCGTTTCTGGCTTGCGCTCGGAGTTCGAGCCGCTGCTTGCAAAGTTGGGCCCCGAAATCGAACCCGCGACTGTGTTCTCGATACAGCCTCCCTCCGAGGAAATCCTTAAGTGAATGTCCGTCGCTTGGGCGCGCTCCTGCGTTCTCGTCAGGCGTCCTGCGTCCAATTAGTCCAGCAGGCCGTCGACCGGGTGAAGCAGCAGGAAGAGCTCCGCGCCTTCATCACCGTCACGCAAACGCAAGCTCTCGAAGAAGCCGCCGAGCGGGATCGTGAGTTGCAGAACGGTGTCGATCGCGGGCCTTTTCACGGTATACCCATCGCCTTAAAAGATCTCTTCTACACAAAAGGCATTCGAACCACCGCCGGCTCCAAAATCTTCGAGAACTTCAGACCGGATTTCGATGCCGCTGTCGTAGAGAAGCTGCGCGCAGCAGGCGCAATCAGCATTGGAAAGACGAATCTACACGAATTGGCGTTCGGGATCACTTCGCGCAATCCGTTTTATGGTCCGGTGCTGAATCCGTTGAACCAATCGCGCCTTGCGGGCGGGTCCAGCGGAGGTTCGGGGGCCGCAATCGCCGCGGGCATCGTGCCTATGGCCCTGGGCACCGATACAGGCGGTTCCATTCGCATTCCTGCCTCTTATTGCGGCGTCGTCGGCCTCAAGCCCACCTATGGACTCGTCAGCCGCAAGGGTGTTCTTCCGCTCGCCTTTAGCCTCGACCATGTCGGACCGCTCGGCTCCTGTGTCGAAGATTGCGCTTTGGCCATGAACGCCATGACCGACGGCAAACCGATTACAATCCGCCCGCGTTACCCGATTTCAAAACTATGCGCATTGGCATTCCTGGCACCTTCTTCTTCGACGGCCTTGATGCGCAAGTGGCGGCTCGGGTGAACGAGTCGGTCAATGCCGTCGAAGCTGCGGGTGGAATCGTCAGAACCGTTCGGATGCCGGACTTCGCTCGAATTAACGTTGTCTCGCAAGTGGTTCAACTCGCCGAGTTTGCCTCGCTACACGTGGGACGAAACGATCAATCTATGTTTGGCCCCGATGTTTGGGCACTGCTCGAACAGGGACGAATGATCACTGGTTCTGAGTACGTGAACGCGCAAAGGCTGCGCACATTGTTCCGCCATGAGATGGATGCGCTCTGGCAAGAAGTTGACGTACTCATAACGCCCACTACTCCCTTCGCTGCTCCGGAAGTGCAGCCGCAGAACGTCACTGGTACCGGTTGGCAAAGGACCGTTCGCATGGCCTCTACGCGCCTGGTGCGCGGTATCAATTTACTGGGCGAGCCCGCCTTATCCATGCCGTGCGGAAAAACCGAAACCGGTATGCCGGCCGGCTTGCAGCTGATTGCCGCTCCCTTTGCTGAAGCGAAGCTTCTGCAATTTGCAAAAACTCTAGAGGGGATGCTCGAGCGGCAGACCTGATGCCTCAATCGCCCGCCAGCCGCCGTCGAACGAGATCACGTTCTTGTATCCCATCTTCTGCAGATTGTCAGCCGCCAGCGCCGAGCGAAATCCGCCGCCGCAATAGAGAACTAATTTCGTTTCCTTGTCGGGAAACGCGGTCTCGATATCCCGTTCGATGGTTCCCTTGCTCAGATGAACCGCGCCCGCGGCATGGTTCGCTTCCCACTCATTGTCCTCGCGCACGTCGACTAGTTGCCCCGCGTCACCCGCGCCGCGCAAACGCTTGTACTCCTCGATATCGATTTCCTGTATGCGTTTCTTTGCATCGTTCACAATTTCCAGGAAACCGGGACTGTGATGTTTGGCCGCAGTAGCCATCGTCTAAGCCGTCGCGCTCAATACCGCGTTCAGAGATCCCTGCCGGTATCCTTCGAGATCCAATGTCACGTACAAAAAGCCCAGTCGCTTGAAAATTGCGCTGAACGCCTGCGCCATCTCCAGGCTCAAAGCTTTGGGCAATTCTTCCTTAGCAATTTCGATTCGCGCCAGTTCACCGTGAAAGCGTACGCGGAACTGTTTAAATCCAAGCGCCCGGACCGCCTCTTCGCCTTCTTCTATGGTTCGAATCGTTTCAACCGTCACCGGAGTTCCGTAGGGCACGCGCGAGCTCAGGCAGGCCGAAGCCGGACGGTCCCACATGGAAAGACCAGCCCGCCGCGAAAGCTCGCGAATTTCTGCTTTAGTCAGATCCGCCTGCACGAGCGGAGCTGCTACCTCATGCAATTTGGCAGCCTGTTGCCCCGGTCGGTAATCTCCCAGGTCATCCGCGTTCACGCCGTAGATGATGTGATCGTAGCCCAACTGCGCGGCGTATGCTTCCAACCGCACGAACAACTCGTCCTTGCAATGGAAGCACCGGTTCTTGTCATTTTTGACGTAGTCCGGATTATCGAACTCAAAAGTGGAAATGTACTCGTGGCGGAATCCGCACTCCGCCGCGAACTCCTCCGCCGCGCGCTTGTGGGAGGCAGGTATGCTGGCCGAATCCGCGGTAATCGCAATCGCATTCTCCCCGAGAACCCGATGCGCCGCCCAAGCCAGATAAGCCGAGTCCGTCCCGCCCGAATAGGCGATGATCACCCGGCCCAGCGATCGCAGCACATCAAACAGGCGCTCCTGCTTTTGCGCCAGTTCGGCTCCAAACGAGCCGCCTGCCGTGCCTTGAATGCTTACAAGAGCGGCCACACTAGAAGTATAGAACCGCTCTTGCATACCTCGTTACTGGAGCGGCAATTCGCCGTTTTTCCCGGCTTCGTCTTCCGGCTCAGGAATACACGAGGCCGCGGCAACAACGTCGCCTTCCTCCATGCGCACCAGCCGGACGCCCTGGGTAGAGCGGCCCGCCTGGCGAATTTCGCCCGATTCCAGCCGTATGATCTTACCCTCTTTCGTGATGATCATCAGATCGGTTATTTCTCGTACGGAAAGTACCGCCACCACTTTGCCGACCTTCGGCGTCGTTTTCATATTGATGACGCCTTTACGGCCGCGCCCGGTCAGGCGATAATCCTTCAGCGGCGTCCGCTTTCCGAAACCGTTCTCCGAGATGGAAAGAATAAGTCCATTTTCGTCGACCACCTCGAGGCCGATCAAATAATCCTTTTCCTCGAGATCCATAGCGCGTACGCCTCTCGCCTGCCGTCCCATGGCGCGCACTTCGTCTTCGTTGAACCGGATTGCCATGCCTTTATGCGATCCCAGGAAGATGAATTTGTCCCCGGTGGTAATAGCAGCGCCCAACAATTCGTCACCCTCATCCAACGCAAGCGCGATAATGCCGCGGGCCAGCGGGTTGTCAAACTCCGTGAGTTCACACTTCTTGATCACGCCCTGGCGAGTCACCATGACGATAAACTTGCCGGCCTCGAATTCCTTAACGGGAAGAAAAGCCTTCACGGTCTCGTCAGGTTGCAGGTTGATCAATCCCGAAACGTGCTTGCCCTTTCCCGTAGTCGCTGCATCCGGGATCTCGTAAATTTTGAGCCAATAAACGCGGCCCTTGTTGGTAAAGATAAGCAGATACGAGTGCGTGGATGCAATCACCAGATGTTCGACCACATCCTCCGAACGCGTTCCCATCCCAATGCGGCCTTTGCCGCCCCGCGACTGGCGCCGGTAAGTGTCGACGGACGTGCGCTTCAGATATCCCCCGCGCGAAACCGTTACCGCGACATCTTCCATCTGGACCAGATCTTCCAATCGGATGTCGCCAGTGTCTTCGATGATCTGAGTGCGGCGTTCATCGCCGAAGTCTTTCTGGACTTCTTTGAGTTCTTTGACGATGAGGTTCTTGAGGACTTTTTCGGAACCCAGAATCTCCAGGTATTCAAGGATCATGCGCTGGATTTCCGCCAGCTCATCGAGGATCTTCTGCTGCTCCATCCCCGTCAGGCGTTGCAGCTGCAGTTCGATGATCGCCTGGGATTGCCTTTCGGTGAACTCGAACCGCGAGATCAAGCCCTCACGAGCTTCTTTGGGAGTTTTCGCGGCGCGAATCAACGCGATCACCGCATCCAGATTGTCGAGCGCCTTTTTGAATCCGAGCAGCAGGTGCTCCCGCTCCCGCGCTTTTCGCAGCAGGTAATCGGTGCGCCTCCGCACTACATCCACCCGATGCTCTATGAAGCGTTTGATCAGGTCGACCAGGCCGAGTTCGCGCGGCTGTCCATTCACGATCGAAAGCATGATCGCGCCGAAGTTGATTTGCATCTGCGTTTGCTTGTACAGATTGTTAAGGACTACTTCGGCGTTTTCGCCACGCTTCAACTCAAAAACAATGCGCATGCCATCGCGATCGCTTTCATCGCGGGCATCGGAAATGCCCTCCAGCTTTTTGTCCGAAACCAGTGCCGCCACGTGCTCCAGCAATCGGGCTTTGTTCACCTGAAACGGGATTTCGGTTACGATGATCGCCTCGCGATCCTTACCCAACTTCTCGATCGCCGCCTTGGCCCGGAGTTTGATGCTCCCTCTCCCTTTGGTGAAATAATCGAGGATGCCTTGGCGGCCCAGAATGAATCCGCCGGTCGGGAAATCAGGCCCCGGGACCATCTCTATAATCTTGGCGAGCGGCGTGTTATAGTTCTCGACCAGTGCGATGGTCGCGTTAATGATCTCTCGCAGGTTATGCGGCGGGATATTGGTCGCCATGCCCACTGCTATTCCCGAAGACCCGTTGATCAGAAGGTTCGGAACCCGCGTCGGCAGCACTTCAGGCTCATGCTCGCTGTCGTCGTAGTTCGGCCGGAAGTCGACCGTTTCCTTATCAATGTCCTCGAGCAGCGCCCCCGCGACTCTGGTCAGACGAGCCTCGGTGTATCGCATCGCCGCAGGCGGATCGCCGTCGACGGAACCGAAGTTGCCTTGGCCGTCGATCAATGGATATCGCATTGAGAAAGACTGGGCCATGCGCACCAGCGCGTCGTAAACAGGTGTGTCGCCGTGCGGATGGTACTTACCCAGAACTTCGCCGACAATCTTGGCGCACTTACGTGTGGGCCGATTGTAGTGCAGGCCCATTTCATGAAGCCCGAACAGAATCCGGCGGTGTACCGGTTTCAAACCGTCACGCACATCGGGTAGCGCTCGGCCGACGATGACACTCATCGAGTAATCGAGGTACGAGCGCTTCATCTCGTCTTCGATGTTGATCGGAATCAGATTCTTGGGTTCGCCGGTCGGCGGTGGGAACAAAGCACCATCGTTTGGTGGGTTTTGATCTGGCAAAAGAAACTCCTGTCAGCGCAGTAACCAGGCGCAAGTAGCTGAAGATACGCGGGTTAGCAGAAGGGTCGCTGTATCACTATTTTACCAGTTCGAGTGCTTGCCCGTCTTTACTCAGCCTGGTAAATCTGCTGGGCTGGGATTAAAGAGGGCTTTCTCTCCTGAAAGGGTCTTCACGCCTCCAGATACAACGCGGTTGGGGTGCTTTTAGGTGCTTCGATACACTGGTATCGTCTCGCGAATGCTTTCTATAGTTATCCCCATTCACAATGAGGAACCGGCCATCTTACCTCTTTATGACCGGCTTACAACCGTTCTTGAGAAGCTTCGGCATGGGTACGAGATTATCTTTATTGACGACGCTTCGACAGATCGCAGTTTCGACCTGCTGGCTAACTTAGTCGAAACGGATGGGCACCTGAAGGTGCTTCGTTTGCGGCGTAATTTCGGGCAGACCGCTGCCTTGGCGGCCGGATTCGACGAGGCGCAGGGTGACATTGTAGTCTCGCTGGATGGCGATTTGCAGCACGATCCGGAAGACATACCTCGTCTGCTCGAGAAAATCGATGAGGGATATGACATTGCGAGCGGCTGGCGTAAAGACCGAGTCGACAACGCAGTTACCCGCAAGATCCCTTCTCGCATTGCGAACTGGATGATGAAGCGCGCCTCTGGAGTTGAGTTGCACGACTTCGGCACTACCTTCAAGGCGTATCGCGCCGAAGTCCTGAAGGACATCAATCTATACGGCGAACTGCATCGCTTCATACCCGCGTTGGCAAGCTTTTACGGAGCCCGCGTAGCGGAGGTGCCTATCAGGAATGTCGAACGCCCGAATGGAGTTTCGCATTACGGTTTGGGCCGCACGTTCCGGGTGTTTTTCGACATTCTTACGATCAAGTTCCTGCTGAGATATCTGACCCGTCCCATGCATTTTTTTGGTAAGTGGGGGCTTGCGGGTATCGGACTGGGCAGTATTTTGCTGCTCTGGATGCTCGTTTCGAAGATGGCCGGGCATGACATCATCGCCGAACACGGGCCCTTGTTGGTAGCAGGCGCTCTGCTCTGGATATCGGGATTGATGGCCTTCAGCACAGGGCTTATCGGAGAAGTTCTGATGCGGACGTACTTTGAAAGTCAGGGTCGCCGCATTTACGCAATTCGCGAAGTCCGCAGCCGGCGCGAGCACGTGATAGATGGCGCTCGTTGATTCCTTCGACTCAATCATTTTCGATTACGGCGGCGTCCTCGTTCGTCATCAGAGTGAGGACGACTTGGCCCAAATGGCGGCCGTGTTTGGAATTCCGGTAGCACGCTTCAACGAACTCTATTGGGCCAAGCGCGCTGAATATGACAAAGACGCCGTAACCGCCGCCGGATACTGGCGCGAGATTGCCAGCCAGACCGGGACTCTACTCACCGCCGCCGCCATAGATGAGTTGACTACCATGGACACTCAAAGCTGGATGCAGTTCGATGAAGTGATGTGGGATTGGATCAACCAGTTGCGGAGAGCGGGTAAGCGCATTGCAATGCTGTCAAACATGCCCCGCGAGTTAGGCGATGCTCTCAAGGCCAGAACTAACCGGCTTCAGGTTTTCGATCAGCTCACGCTTTCCTATGAGGTCCGGACGGCCAAACCGGAGCCAGTCATTTACGAGCAGTGCCTGGAAGGACTCGATACCAAGCCGGAGCGCACCTTGTTTTTCGACGATCGTATCGAGAATGTACAGAGTGCAGAGTTGCTCGGAATCCGCGCGATCCAATTCCTCGATCGCGATGCCGTTTTCCTACAGGTCCGAGAGTAGTGGATCAGGCCGACAAAGCTTCGGGCCCCATTTCCACCGCGCCCCGGGCCCAGTAGCTCTCGAAGAGTCCCGCCATAGCCTCGGCGAAACCTTCATGCTCGAAAACGACGGAGGTCCAGGACGGTCGCGTCAGAACAGGGTCGAGCAGCGCCACCAGACCGCATCTGCCATCGAAGAGCGCCAGTTTCAGCGGTAGCCGGTCAAGAGTTCGAATCTCGACGCCGGCGGCCCGGTAGTCGTGCAGGCGTTCGCGATGTTCGGGGTCGATTTGCCCCGTTTCGATCAGCAGTCTCGCTCGCACGCCTCGTGCTGCCGCTTCTTTCACTAGCTGCTCATCGAGCGGATCCACCGCAAACGGAGGACGCGAGAATTCGACATAATGATGCTCGACGGTCGTCAGCATCCGGCGGTACTGGATTGCCGTTTGGGTAGCATCATTCACCAGGCTGAGAAACTCGAGCGTGCCCCGGCCATCTTGCCCCTCGAGAAATGCCGAGCGCAGATCTTCGATCAAGCCGCTGGCCAGCCTTGCCTGCTCGGTCAGTTCAGTTTGGAGCACTTTTGTGCGCCGCGCCAGATAACTCGGAATAGCCAAACTCGGATCGACTGCCGAAAAGAGCTTGGTCTTTTCTTGAATTACCTGGGCGAATCCCTTTTCAACGAGACTATCGAGCACCTCATATATCTTCTGCCTGGGCACATGCGCACGAGCGGCAAGCTCCAAAGCCTTGAAGCGGGGATGCCCCATCAGCACCAGGTATGAACGAGCTTCGTAGGCGTTCAGCCCCACTTGCTGCAGTTTGCGCCAGTTCAGTTGGAAATCGGATGCCGTAGGGTTCCGGCTTTTCATTGAATCGAGAACATATCACATCACAGACCGGCCGTAACCCGGGTCTGTCCGAGAAAGCTGCTCAGCCAGCGGCTCGCTATTTTGTGAGAACCCGCACAGTGATTACTTCGAACGGTTCGAAGGCAAGCTGTAAGGCGTCACCGTTTACAGGTAGAGCTCGCAGATTGTCTTCGACTCCTGAACATAGATAAGCGGCCGCGATTTGAGAATGAGGAAAGTGGAGCGTTGTATGCGTGGGCTTTCCAGATAATTCCACGAATCGCAAGATCATCCCATTCCCGCCTTCGGCTTTCTTCCACGTCACGAGGGCAACATTGTGCCCGGAAATGTCGAGGAATCCTTCACCTTCGGCGGGAAGGGGCCGAGGTGGGTCGCCTACCTTATCTTGCGAGACGACGTAGTTCATCTCCGGAGGCCGCATCTCTTCCCATCCCAAATGAGCTATCTCGCCTCGATCCAGTTGGGCTCCGCTCGTGAGCGTGTAACGAAAAGTGAAATCTCCCCCTTGTCCCGCGCGGTAATTCGTATGCCAGTAATTGTTCATCACGTACGAGAACATCGTTCCGGTTTTCGGGTGAAATTCGCCCGGCCAAGTCCCGCGATTGATATCCCCGAAATTCGCGAGCGATGCATCTATAGGAACAATGGCGACGGCTGCTTGCGATGTTTGAACAGCCATCCATTGTTGAACGTTAAACCACTCGAGGCTGCCGCCCCTCATGAGATCTCGCGCCGGGTCGACCCACCCCTGCTGGGATGCGAAGCTGAACTGAGGGTTTGATCCTGCCACAGGAAAAGCGAAGTAAGCAGCTTCTTTCGCGAGAGTGAAGGCCTTGTGGACACGGCAAAGAAACTGGATTTTCTTCTGGTCGTTAAATAAGAGGATCTCGGATTCTATATCGGGAGTATTTACGCTGGAACTCCTCAAGCGGATCGAATCACCCCAAGGCATCCGCTGGACGCCTAACAGTTTTCCCTCGGATGCAGGGTGAATCGAAAGCCGGCCGGGAGGCAGCGCCGGGAAGGGATTGATCATCTGAGTATCGCCGTCGCCTCCCGTCACATACAGGTATTGGCCAAATCTGTAAGGACTGCCGATATCAACGAGTTCGCGTTGCAGTTGCTTATCGTAAATGCTTCGCAGCGCTCCGCTGTCTTCGTCTATGGCTATACGGTAGAAAGAATTCTGAACAATTTTCTCGTGCGATTGGGAGATCTGGGCAGGCCCGTGTTCCCCGTAGGTGATGCTGAAGCACTTGTAGCCAACCGCGGGCAAGTTTTTAGCTAGGAAACGCACGTGAAGGAATTTCTCCTTCTCATACAGGATCTGCAGTGGAACTGGTTCATGAGTTGCGAGGTCCACCACGCTCGGGCGCTCGAAGAGGTCGGTTTCGACGACTGCGTCGCGCCGCCAACTCAAAGAGTTGAAGACGACCAGAGTATTAGCGGGAACGTGAATTTCATCTGCTAATTGACTCAATGAGCGATTCATCACGTCCTCAATCTGCAGCGCTGCTGTCTCGGCTCGGCCGTCCTTGACCCGGAGTTGCTTAACCGACTCCTCGTGATCGGGTTGCGATACGGAGTTATAAGAAAGCCAAGTATGTTCTGCGAAGAGTATGAGGTTCCGCCAGATATTAGTGAAGGCCCCCGCCGGTGGATTTAGATTTGCATCGACGGAGTGCGCCACCGACGAGAGCACTTCAGCCGAAAGTGCCCGATTTTGATTGCGGCGGTCTTCGGCTTCAAAGTAAGCATCGCTCCCAATCCCGTCTTCCCAGTAGCCTCCCCCATCACCCTTGAAAGTGGGCAAGTCCTGGCCGAAATGGGTGTCGACGTAATGAAAGAAGTCGGGGAACGTTGAGTAGTTAAGCTTCGGGAAGGCGTACCGCTGGTTCCAATCACCCGCAAATGTCGCGGTGGATGGGACTAGGTCGGTATTCTCGACCTGTGTACCATAGAGCAGAACGACATCGGGCTTGTAGGATGACTTAGAGTAGGCCTGTAAGTAGATGGGCAGCGATTCCCGAACGGCGTCAAGCTGCGGGACCAATCCGAACAAGGTCTGGACCTGCTCGTAATGGCGCGAGTACCAGAACAAAACCTTTTTTCCATCCGGTCCTTGCCACCAGAAAGGTGATTTCTCGTTCCAATGATCGTAGTAAAAGATCGGAGCGCGATCGTTGTTGGAAGCCGCAACCCAGTACTTTACTCCGCTGCTTGCCAGAATTGACGGATAACTTCCCGAGTAAGTAGGAACGTCAGTTATGTTGGCATACTCGAACGGCAGATCGAAGCGTCGTGAAAGCTCTTTTGAATCGTAAAGAGAACGGTAAAGGGTTTCGAGCGAGGCATAGCCAGTAAGCAGGTTGCAATACTGAGCCGGCATCGCCATCTTTCCCGTCCGAAGCAGATTTATAATTTCATCCCGCTTAGCCTTCGGACGCGTTTCGAGAAGCTGCTGAAGATTCCAGGAGCCGTCCATGGAAAACCGAAAGTCAGGATGCTCGTGGATTAGCGCGTCTGCCTGAGAGAGCACGCGGGCCTGCGTCTCGGCTACCTTACCTTGATAATCGGTGTACCCGATATCCAGGTGCGTGTGCGGTACTACAAAGATGGTCCACTTACGTTGTGCCTCCAGACTGACTTCGCTTGCAGCCTGAACACCGGCATTTAGACGAACTATGCCAGGTTTGATCCCGGTCCACTCGGGGACGTCGAACGAGACCCTCTGCTCTCCGAATTCGCCCGGCTGAACGCCAGCTTCATAGCGCCTGCCTTGAAATTCGAGCGATGCTGAGCCGGCGCGCCAAGGAGACGGGAAGCGGATGAAAGCCTGTAAGACTTCGGTCAGATGACCGCCCGAGTCGTGATAAAAGATTGTGGGCTCGACGTCTATCCTAGCTTGACCTTGCTGAAAGTTTGCCGAAGGCGATTGCTCGAAGCTAAGTGCGTCATAACTGATTCCTCCGAGTTCTTTATCGCCCGACTTAGTTGCTGGTTCATCCACGCAGGTGACCGTAAGAGCATTGCTACCAGGCTTCAAAAATGACGGAGGGACATCGACGGTCAGAGTACTCTGCGATTCATGAGGATCGAAGGCATATGAGAAGTCGCTCCGGGAGTAACTGAGCTTCGGGTGAAGATAAAACGTCCCTAAATGACCGTTGATGCCGATGCGAAGAACTGGAATACGTGGCTGCTCGATCAGAGCTCCGATTTTCAGCCGATAAGTCCCATTAATCGAACTCAGCGGGAATCGGATCTGATAAGTTTGACCAGTCTCCTGCCGGGCGGGCCAGTCTTTCGCGTTGTCCGCTCCCGCATCAAAGACGAAGCTCGGGCTGGGACGTCCCTGAAACTCCACCGGGGACTGATCAAATTTTCCGATTTGCCAAAGCTTCTTTGACACAGCTTGGGCGCGCAAGAAAGGGGCTAACGCAACGAGCAGAATCGGCAACTGGCGGCATAGGATCATCAACCAGGATTCCTTTCTCAGAGCTAATGATAAAGCTTGAGCTGCCTGGGCCCGGTTTATAGAACCAGCCGACTCCCCCAGCAGTTGGGGCAGCGGGCAGATCAGTGCAAGGTGCCCAGCGTGTATTGCAGGGCGGCAAACGCCTCCTGATAATCGTATTTTGCGTTTACGTTTTCTACTTCGGCTTGCGTTTGGCCCAGTTGCGCCTGGGTCAATTCGACTATGGAAGCAAGACCGAGATCGTATCTGCCGTGTGCAAGATCCAACGCCAGATTGGCCTGCTTCAGGAGCTCTTCGGTTGCACCGATCGCCTGGAACGATGTCTGTGTACGTTCCCAATATGCACGGACATCGCGTGCAATCCGGTCCTGGAGATCGCGCACGCGCTGATTTGTCGCTTGCAATTCATATTCCGCGGCTTGCCGGCGCGCCGAGAAGAGATGTCCGTTGAAAACGGGAATGTTCACGTTGATAGCAGCCGCTTCGTAGCCTGCCGGAATGTCCGGATTAGCATTACCGGGATCGATGTAGGGTAACGCGCCTCCGACCGCGGTCAGACTCACTGTCGGCCGCTTCAAATCGCGCTCGGCGTAAGCAAATTTCTGATCGGCTTCGCTCTGCAGTCGAAGGCTCGCCAGCTCCGGACGATTTCGAAACGCCTCCGAAATCAGCGGCTCGGCAGAATCCGGCGGATTGGGCGGCATTGGCTGCTGAGTGAGCTGGTACTCGACCGACTGCTGGGTCCCGAGGGCCTGCCCGAGACTTGCGTATGCCGCGACCAGCCGGTCTTTAGCGCGAAGAAGCATCAGGTTCGCGTCGGTTAAGTTGACTTGAGCAAAACTGACATCGATCTGCGATTTGAGTTTATTCTTAAACAGCTCCGAAATCTGGTTGACTACCGTTTGGCGTGTCGTCACGGTCTGTTGGGCAACTTTGATTAGTTGCTGGGCGAGCAGTACCTCGTAATATGCCTCATTGACCGCGAGTAGCACATCGTATCGCGTCGCGCGATAATCTTCTCGACTCGCCTGGGCTTGCAACCTGGCATTAGCCACCAGGTTTGGGGTGCGACCCGAATCTGTAATGAGTTGAGATAGTGAGAGACCTGAACCGAAATGGTTGAATAGGCGAGGGTCATTAAGGACGCCCGCTCCTAACCGGCTATTTATATTCGCCTGCGCTCCAGTAACTTCGCCATTCAAGGTTGGATAGTAAGCCGATCTTGCTTGAGTAGTTATCTGGCCGGCTCTCAGATACTCGGCCTGCGAGGCGAGCACTTGTGGATGATTCTTCAACGCCAGTGTTTGAGCATCCTGCAGGCTTAGAACGGGTCCGGTTGCTTGCCCAAGCATCAGGCTCGGCAATCCCAGGAACGCAATCCGGAGGAAGGAAATCCTCTTCTTCGTTATGAAGCGCTTACGCATTCACTGGCTCATTCTCTTGTAAGCGGTTGCGATCCCTCTTCCTATACACAAGCAAATAGGCTGCCGGTACTATGAAGACCGTCAGGATTACGGAAGTAGTCAGGCCGCCGATGATAGCTCGTGCCATTGGGGCATATTGCTCAGAGCCAGTTCCAAGTTTAAGGGCCATGGGCAGCATTCCGATAATGGTTGCAAGCGAGGTCATTAGAATGGGGCGCAGGCGAACGCGGCACGATGTGATCACTGCGTCTTCTACCGACAGACTTTGCTCTTCTAGCTTATGGGCGAAATCTACAATCAGAATGCTGTTCGACCCTGCCACCCCGATCAACATCAGCACGCCCATAAGAGACATAACGTTAAGAGTAGTGCCCGTCAAAAGAAGAATCAGCAACACCCCAATGAAGCCCATCGGAATCGCCAGCATGATAAGAAAAGGATCTATAAACGACCGGAACTGTGCTACCAGCACGAGATAGAGAAGCAACGCGGCCAGAACAAAACCCTGAGCGAAGCTCTTAAAGGATTGGTTCATACCTTCCACCATGCCCCGAAGATTCACGCGCACGTTGCCGGGGACCTTCATGTCCGTAACGATTCTTTCTATGCGGCTGGAAACACGGCCAAGATCCTCTCCCTTGGGTGTAACGTAAACATCGGCCGCCCGCTGAATTTGATAGTGATCGATCTCGGTAGGCGTTTCTGTGTGGTTCAGCTTAACAACCGTATCTAGAGTTGTAGGTTTTTTGAGGTTTGGCGCCCGTAAAGGAATGTTCGTCAAGTCCAGAAGGTTGTGGATCGACGGCTTGCCGTGCTCATAATATTGAACTGTGAGAAAGTAATCGTTTCCCGTCTTGTAGTCGACCCAATAATTAGGGGCAATCATCACGTTGGAGTTTAAGGCGGTAATAACGTCATCTACCACGTCTTTTTCAGTCAATCCTAATTCGCCAGCATGGACGCGATCGATGTCCATCCGCAGAGCAGGATAATTTATGTCTTGTGGGATATAGATCTGGCCAACTCCGCGCAAGTTCCTAATTCGGTTACCCAGCTCCTGAGCTATTTGGTAATCTTGCCGGCTGTTTCTGCCCGTAACCTGAACGTCAATGGGAGCGGGCATCCCTGAGTTCAAAGTCGCATCCACCATCGAACCGGTCTGAACGAAAGTACGAACGTCCGGGAACTGCTGGGCGATTTCGCTTTGCACCCGATCCATATACTCGAAGGTGCTTACCTTGTGGTCGTCATTCAGCGCTGCCTGCACAGTGGCTGTGTAAGGACCAGCGTTGTTGGTGTAGAGTGCCGAGAAGTCCGGGACTATTCCAATATTGGAAACAACCATTTTGAGATCATGGCCCACAGTTTGCCGGATCAGATTCTCAACCTTGGCAACATACTCGTTAGTCAATTCAATACGCGACCCTGTGGGCGCCTTCAGGTTGATGGTAAATTGACCTGCGTCCGTGCGTGGGAAAAAGGCGACGCCCAACAGTGGAAAGATCGCCAAGCTCACGATAAATAGCCCTGTGAGCGCGACAACGGTGAGCCAGGGCCACTTCAGGGACCGCCTCACCCATAATTCGTAAAAGTTAAGGAGACCATTGAACCCGGCATTGAATCCCTGGTTGAATTTGGCCCACCAAGATTTGTTGCGGTTTATTCCGGCCGGATTTCCTGCGGAACTTTCCGCCTCTGCCCTATTCGCGTGATGATCGGCGTGAGGCACGCTCTTCAAGAAACGTGAACAGAACAGCGGAATTACCGTCATTGCAACCGCAACGAATAAATAGAGAGAGGCAGAAAGATAGCGCTAGCGCGAGAACAAGAACTTACTCACACCGAACAATGATGTGACTGGAAAGAAAGCAACTACGCCCACTAAGGTAGCGGCAAGAACCGCCAACGTGACCTCAGAGCCGCCAGCCTCCGCGGCCATCATGGGGGGTTCGCCCAATTCCAGGTGACGATAAATATTCTCGAGTGAGATTACGGAGTTGTCGATAACACGAGAAAATGCTAACGCCATGCCGCCCAAAATCAACGTATTCACGGTGGCGCCCATCAGGTTAAGGATGATAAAGGTAGCCAAAGCCGATATTGGGATAGAAAGCAGAACGGCGGCCGTTGCGCGCGGGCTTCCCAAGAAGACGAGGATCATAATGCTCGTCAGCAGAAGCCCGATGAGTCCCTCGTGAAGAACTGTCTTAATGGCCTCTTTT
>CAWKHJ010000005.1:0-1758248 GCA_963849535.1 Terriglobia bacterium | reverse complement strand
TGAGTTCAAAGTCGCATCCACCATCGAACCGGTCTGAACGAAAGTACGAACGTCCGGTATCTGCTGGGCGATTTCGCTTTGCACCCGATCCATATACTCGAAGGTGCTTACCTTGTGGTCGTCATTCAGCGCTGCCTGCACAGTGGCTGTGTAAGGACCAGCGTTGTTGGTGTAGAGTGCCGAGAAGTCCGGGACTATTCCAATATTGAAAACAACCATTTTGAGATCATGGCCCACAGTTTGCCGGATCAGATTCTCAACCTTGGCAACATACTCGTTAGTCAATTCAATACGCGACCCTGTGGGCGCCTTCAGGTTGATGGTAAATTGACCTGCGTCCGTGCGTGGGAAAAAGGCGACGCCCAACAGTGGAAAGATCGCCAAGCTCACGATAAATAGCCCTGTGAGCGCGACAACGGTGAGCCAGGGCCACTTCAGGGACCGCCTCACCCATAATTCGTAAAAGTTAAGGAGACCATTGAACCCGGCATTGAATCCCTGGTTGAATTTGGCCCACCAAGATTTGTTGCGGTTTATTCCGGCCGGATTTCCTGCGGAACTTTCCGCCTCTGCCCTATTCGCGTGATGATCGGCGTGAGGCACGCTCTTCAAGAAACGTGAACAGAACAGCGGAATTACCGTCATTGCAACCGCAAACGAGATAAATAGAGAGAGGCAGAAAGATAGCGCTAGCGCCGAGAACAAGACTTAGTCACACCGAACAATGATGTGACTGGAAAGAAAGCAACTACGCCCACTAAGGTAGCGGCAATAACCGCCAACGCTACCTCAGAGCCACCAGCCTCCGCGGCCATCATGGGGGTTTGCCCAATTCCAGGTGACGATAAATATTCTCGAGTGAGATTACGGAGTTGTCGATAACACGAGAAAATGCTAACGCCATGCCGCCCAAAATCAACGTATTCACGGTGGCGCCCATCAGGTTAAGGATGATAAAGGTAGCCAAAGCCGATATTGGGATAGAAAGCAGAACGGCGGCCGTTGCGCGCGGGCTTCCCAAGAAGACGAGGATCATAATGCTCGTCAGCAGAAGCCCGATGAGTCCCTCGTGAAGAACTGTCTTAATGGCCTCTTTTACGAAGACGGACTGATCAAACACTACGCTCGTTACGAGTTGCTTCGGTATGTCATATAGGTTCGTAAGCAGTTGACGGACTCCGTTGACCACGGCAATGGTGTTCGTGTCGCCTCCTTGCTTCATGATCGGGATATAAGTGGATTTTTGTCCGTCGACCCGCACCATGTTGTACTGAATCGCACTCGCGTCTTCTGCTTTTCCGACGTCCTTTACTGAAACCCAGGAATTACCAACCGTTTTTATTGGGACATCGTTGAGTTCCCGCATGCCGCTCACGAGGCTGTTGGAGTATACGTAGTAATCAAACGGCCCTAGTTTCACGTCACCGGCGGGCAAGATCAAGTTAGACTGGTTTACCGCGTTCACCACATCCATGGGACTCAACTGCCGTGACATGAGCTTGAATGGATCGACGTAGACCATAACTTGGCGGTATTTGCCGCCGAACGGAGGAGGAATGGTCGCGCCTTTGACAACCGCGATCTGGTTGCGGATGGTGAACTGCGCAAGGTCGTGAAGCTGGGTTTCACTTAGACCCTGGCCTTCCACCGTTACAAGGCAGACAGGCTGGCTGGAAGCATCGAATTTCAATACAACAGGGGGCAGGGTGCCTGGCGGTAAACGCTTCAGGTCAGCGAGTGCCAGATTCGACAACTCAGTGACATCTGTGTCGGCGTTTGTACCCGGCTGAAAGATGACCTTGATCAAGCTGACGCCAAGCATCGAGCGCGACTCCATGTGGTCCACACCGGCAGCCATCGTAAAAAATCTTTCGAGCGGGTTGGTGATGTCGTCTTCAATGTCTGCAGGCGGCATTCCGGAGTAGAAGGTCGCAACCACAACTGTAGGTATGTTGATGGTCGGGAAGAGATCGACAGGCATCCGCAAGATACTAGCCGCCCCGATCAACGAGAGCGCAAGGCAAAGCGCAACAATAAAGTACGGATTGCGAATAGAGAAAAGTGACATATGGCTGCTCTGTGTTACCTTGGCGCTGGTTTAGCTTTGGCTCTGATAGCTGGCAACTGCAGTAGTTTTCGGATGTACCAGTTCACCGGGGTGCAAGCCGCTCCTGTCGCTGATCACAACCTGATCACCCTCATTTAGACCGGACAGGACCTCAGCATTGCTCTCGGTCTGTATCCCTAGAGTGATGCGGCGGTCTTCTATTTTGTTGGCCTGATCGACAACCAACACACTCGCCTGATTGCTTACCTGATTCACCGCCTGCAGAGGGACCGCCAGCGCATCACCTTTCCGATCCAATGCCAGAGTGGCTTCGGCGTAGACGCCCGGAATCAGTATCCCTTTTGGATTCGGAACGTCCACCTCGGTATGCATGGTACGCGTAGTGTTAGTCACATCGACAGAGAACCTTGTGACTTTTCCGGGAAAGTTGCGATTCAGTGAAGGCACTCGCACATTTACCGGATCACCGACTTTGATGTAACTCACGTACGATTCAGGAACGGGAATCACCAGGCGGAATAAATCCTCTTGCGAGAGTTTCACCAGAGGCAAGGCCTGGCTTGAGCTGGTGCCGGCCTGCATAAGTGTTCCGAAATTGGCATATCTCTGAGTGACAACACCTGTGAACGGGGCTGTTATTCTTGCATAGTCGAATAGGGCCTGGTCATGCGCCAGCTTGGACTCGGCGACAGCCAACTGGCTCTGGGCTGCCTGTAGTGTGGCCTTCCCTGCCTCGACCTGCGCCTCTGCAGCGAGGTCTCTTCCTTGCGTATCGTCCACTTCCTGTTGGGCCACGAGACCCGGCTTGCTCTTCGCTACATTGTTCAAACGCTCGAATTCCAGGTGCAAGACGTTGTGCTGAGCTTCAATCCGGCCCAACTGGTGCTCTGCATTCGCCACTTGATCCGAAGCGCTCTTTATGGCCGCCTGATCTTCCTGTAAAAGGGCTTGCAATTCCGGGATTTCCAGAACCGCCATAAGTTGCCCTTTCTTGACGTGAGTGCCGTAGTCGACGTAGAGCTTAGAAACGAAGCCGGATTCTTTCGCAAACACATCGATCTCCTGGAACGGAACCAGCTCAGAAGAGATGGTCAAATTACGTGCCATGGGCATCCGGGTAACCCTGGTCACGGCGACTGCCGGCGCAGTATTCTCGGGTGCCCCGCCGGCTTGAGCCTGTTGGCTCTTCCCACAAGAAATGAGCGTCGCGACAGCCGCAAAGCTGCAAAGGGTAATAAGCAGCGTCGCCCTGGCTCCTCCGCGAAGACCTGTAGCGCTGCCCTGCTTTAACCGGCGCTGCTCGGTAGTCATCATCTGCCATCCTTTGCAGGTATTACTAAGTTCTGCGATACGTGCTGGATTTTCTCCGAGAGTTTCTGGACTGAAAACTCCGGCGAACAACAGAAATCGATCAACTCCTTTTCAGACGCAAGCAGTCTTCTCGCCACGCGCGGGATTTCTTCTGCGATGACCAAAGGGATAGAAACCACTCCATGTTGATCGCCCAGGAGCACATCCCCGGCCCTAATCTGCAGTCCACCAACCTCAACGGGCTCGCCAAACTCAATCACGTGAGCATAGGCGTGCGAAACAGCCAGACTGCCGGCAAATACTTGAATACCTGCTGCCTCGATTCCCGGTAAATCGCGTACCGCTCCGTTTGTCAAATAGGCGACGCACCCGAGAGCTCGCGAGATATAAGCATGAATCTCACCGAACAAAGCTCCAAGACCGGGCACATGGTCTGTATCCTCAGCGACGATGAACCGAGGAGCGGGCACGCTCTGGACGTATGACCACCAGTCGACGCGATCGTAATAACAGCGGCCGGCGATGGGCGTCGATGAAGACCGGATGCGAGCCGTTACGGCGTAGCCGGCCTTAGAACCCAAATCCGGTAGCATACAGCGCACAGAACCGTTGACGAAACCTTCGTTCCGCGTTCTAAGGTTGAACTGTTCTATGGCGTTTGAAACTGTGCAGGTATCAAACTGCTGTAGAGCCCGGAGTGCCTCGTCTGGGATTGTCCTAACGGCACACATATAAGCTCATAACTCTGTCAACTCAAGCACCAATGTAGGATCATTTCTGAGCCGAAGCCATACCCTGAGCAAAGGATTTTTGCCATCCGCGACACGGTAGATACCGCCCGCGCGGTGTTTCTACCGTGTTGAAGCCGCGAAGAATACCCTGCGGACGTGATTCCGTCCGCTCCCGAAAGCAGTTATTCTCCTGGTGTCCTCGGTTTGGCTGCATGGGGCTTATTAACATTGTTCTTGCCAGTAATCATCCAATAATCCGGAGCACTCTCCGCCTCATACTTGAACGTCAGCCGGAATTCCGTGTGGTTGCGGAGGCGGCGAATGGCCAGGAGGCGCTGGTTCTGATGGAATTCAAGCGCCCGAACATCGTTCTGCTCGACGTAACACTGCCTCAGATAAGCGGGATTGCTGCGGCGCGCAAGATAACCTCCAAATCTCCAGACGCAGGTATTGTTTTTCTAACGGAGCACACGGACGAAGAATATGTTTCGGAGGCTTTCAAAGCGGGAGCGCGTGGTTACGTGCTGGCCGCTTCCGCTCAAAATGAACTTATCCGGGCTGTTCGGGTGGTCGCAAACGGTGGAACATTCCTGAGCTCAAGTATCACTTCACAACTCCTCGATGACTATGCGCGAAGAGACCGGGCCGTGAAGGATCCTGTAGCCGAGTCTGACGTGCAGTTATTTTGTTTGCTGGCTGAAGGATATGAGGAGCAGGAGGTTGCGCGCCGCCTCGATACAACGCTCGATCGGGTCAGGTCCGGTTGCGAGCGCATCAGGAGCATGATCTTAGATGATGGTTTGCCGGATTTGGTCAAGTATTCCGTTAGAAGCTCGCTCAACAAGGCATGCGCCGCCTCGGGCGACTTCGTTCAGTAGTTCCCTTGGACGTTGCAGCAACTCCGCGATCCAGAGGCAGTCTGACTCTTTCCCTTTACGAACTGATAGAAAGTTCGCCCGTGCTACTGTCGAGCTAGGCAATGAGTCGGGGTTGGCTACACATGTTGGTACTACTGTTGCTAACCGGGCTGCTCGTCGCATCCCAGTGCTCCGCAATTTGTATCTCGACGGTAGCGCCGCAGGCAGGATCCGCTCCATGCCACAAAGTCCCGCATAGTCCTGGAGCGCCGGTTCATCCCTGCGCGCACCAGCACCAGGAACTCTTCGCTGCGGAGCATCCAACGGATGCAATCAGTCCGCTGACCCGACATGCGGATTCCTTTGCTGTAGTTTCAATCGTTCCGCCGGTGCAGAGCATGAGGCAGCATTCCTCGCTTGCTTCTGCTGCTCTACGGCGCTGGGCAAATCCTCCCGGCGTGAAAACTTACCTGACCTCGTCAGCTCTCCGCATCTGAGCCTTCTCCTCAGAAGTTCCGGCAGGTAGTTGCTCGTCGTTCGCACGGCATCGCTGTCGCGAGCAGCGAAATTCAATCACAGCCACTTTTGATTTAGGAGGAATTATGAATCACCGTCGTAGTTTTTTTCGCAGCGCGTTCGGAATTGGCTCTGCCGCAATGGCGGCGTCGGCTAGGGGCGCCCAGAATGCTGGGAATCAGAATAGAGCCGGAGCGCCTAGACCCAGAATGGCCGAAGCGCACGCGGCAGGTCTCTCAACCTCAACTCAAACACCCGATCTGCCGGACTTACCCTTCGCCATTGACAACGGAGTCAAAGTGTTCCACTTGATCGCAGAACCGGTCAAGCGGCGCATCGCTCCTGACAAAACTCTCGACCTTTGGGGATTCAACGGCAGTGCACCGGGTCCAACGATTCAGGTGACGAACGGGGACCGGGTGAGGATCGTCGTCGATAATCACCTTCCGGAGCCGACGTCTATGCACTGGCATGGATTCGAAATCCCGCACAACATGGATGGCGGCCCGGGCATCAGCCAGGATCCGATCAAACCCGGCGGCCGTTTCGTCTATGAATTCACGCTGCATCAGGAAGGCACATACTTCTATCACTCGCACATGGCCATGCAGGAAATGATGGGCATGCTGGGCGCCTTCATCATGCATCCGAAGCAGGCTTACAATCCGCGCGTGGACAAGGATTTCGTCCTCATGCTACAGGAGTACGCCCTGCTTCCCAACAACACGGTGCCGAACAGTATGAACATGGAGTTTAACTGGCTGGTGATGAATGGCAAGGCCGGTCCCGATACGACTCCGTTGATTGTGAAGTTGGGTGATCGTGTTCGCATTCGACTGATCAATCTCGGGATGGATCACCATCCGATTCATCTGCACGGCCACACATTTTACGTGACGGGAACCGAAGGAGGGCGCATTCCGGAAACAGCATGGTTTCCGGGAAACACGGTATTGGTGGGGGTCGCTCAATCGAGGGACTTCGAGTTCGTGGCGAACAATCCGGGGGACTGGATGCTGCACTGCCATCTGCCGCATCACATGATGAACCAGATGTCATCGAATGTCGGTCCGCTCTCGCGCCATGGGACGGGCATGCCCGCGGGAGTTGACATGAATAACGGCATGGGAATGCTGAATGGAACACCTGGAGCGCCGAGCGGGGATGACTATGGCCCGAGTCTCGGGCGCGGCTTGGGTGTGGGTTCCACCCGCGATCAGACCGTGGCGAACACGCCACTATCAGGCCAGAAGGCCGCGGCCACTATGCACGGCATGCAGCACGGCACGTCACAGATGAGCGGCATGGAACACGAAACGGCTGAGCCGCAATCCATGCAGCACGGGAGCATGTCGATGGAGAGCGACGTGGCGGAGAATGCGAACCGCGTTCCCGGTTTTCCGCAAGACGCCTATATGGAAGGTCCGATGATGAGCATGGATGCCAAGGTGGAACGGCCTCAAAACTATGGTTTGCGGCCCGGATGGAGCGGTTTTATGCAAGGCATGATGAGCTTCGTCCGCGTGCTGCCACCTGCCGAGTACGAGCAAGTTGTGGAACGCATCCGGCAGGGCCAATCGGCGGATACGGGCCGGATACAGCATCGCACGTAGACAGGACCGATCGCAATGAAGAGACTCATGACGATTTTGTCGTTTTCTGTCCTGCTCGGTTTAAGCGTCTGTATGTTCGGTCAGAGTTCGCAAGAGCCGATGCCGCATTCAGGTCAACAGCGGAACGTGTCCGCAGAACGTCCCGGCCCGGAAGAGCCTGTTCAGGATCTGCTGGAGGGAATTGCCAGCCGACCGGCTATGGACTTGCATGAGTTCGAACAGTTCGCGCTCTCCTCGAACCCGGCGTTGGAGGAAGCGAACGCTCTCGTGAAGCAATCTTCTGGCCAGGCCCGTCAAGCTGGGCTGTACCCCAATCCCTCCGTCGGCTATCAGGGCGAACAGATTAGAGGCGGTTCGTACGGAGGCGGCGAGCAGGGTGCATTCGTCCAACAAAGCATTGTGCTTGGCGGGAAGGTTGGACTTCGCAAAAACATATACGAGCAGCAACGAGGCGTGTATGAGGCTGGTCTGTCCGAGCAGCGCTACCGGCTGCTAGGCGGTGTAGGTCAGAGTTTCTACGCAGCACTGGGAGCGCAGGAGCTAGTGAAGGTTCGGCGGCGCTTGCTTGGGCTTGCTCTGGATGCGGTGGAAACTGCCCATCAGCTTGCCAATATCGGGCAAGCCGATGCTCCGGATGTGTTGCAAGCAGAGGTCGAGGCAGAACAAGCGCAGGTTGAATACGTCAGCGCGCAGCGTCAATTTCTTCAGGCATTTCAAGCGCTGGCCGCGATGGCCGGTAAACCTGAAATGGCAATTGCGCCGCTGAGAGGCGATCTGGAAAACCCGCCTTCGTTGGATGAGATCCAGACAGTCGAGAAAATCGTAACCGAGAGCCCTGAGGTAAAGCGTGCGCAGCAGGAGATCCTGTACGCGGAAGCGAAACTAAAAAGCGCCAAACGCGAACCCGTTCCTGATTTGATTCTCCGCGCGGGTGTTGAACAGAACAATGAGCGAATAAGAGAATCAGGGGCGGCCACTGTTGGTGCCCAGGCGTTCGCAATGGCCGGCATCAACCTTCCGCTCTTCAATCGAAATCAAGGCAACGTGGCTGCCGGGGAAGCAGATCTGGAAAGAGCGCGCGCCGAAGTAAGGCGTGTGCAGCTATCGTTGCGCAGGAGCACACAACCACTGCTGCAGGCCTATCTATCGGACGTTCTAAAGGCTAATCGGTACAAGAATGAAATGATTCCTCGCGCCCGGCGTGCGTATGAGTTGTATCTAAACAAATACCGGCAAATGGGAGCGGCGTATCCGCAGGTAATCGTTTCTCAACGGACGCTGTTTGAATTGCAGGTTGGCTACCTCGAAGTCCTCGAGAACTTGTGGAGCAACGTAATTGCTCTTCAGAATTACACCTTGACCGACGGCCTGACCGCGCCGCTGTCCTTGGGATCCAGCAGCGTGATGCTCAATCTCCCCGACGCTGGCATAGGACTGCAATAGGAGAAGCGCTGAACTCCTCTCCTTTGCTCCTGATGCTTGTGCCACGCGGTAAGCTTCCTACGTCTAATTCGCTCCGCCGGCGTGGCCGAGCGCGCTGCTGGCTTCTGGGACCGCTTCTCTAATCCCGATTTCACCCTGATGGAGTCCGCGCCTTTTCTGAGCGCCTGGTCAAAGGCTGGATCCGAACGAAGGGGATCGAAACGCGGTTCGAGCTTTGTCCACACCAGCGGTTGGTTACTCTAAAAGGTCTTCAGCTTGAGCGGGATTTTCTAACCAAGATTGACGTCGAGCAGCGTCGCCCAATACTGGACTGATTGCAGAGCGAAGCCAATCGGGACGAAGAACGATTCTCGCCACTCCCATACGAATTTCGCTCTCGTCTAGAATCAAGAGAGTTGTCGGGGCGTAGCGCAGCCTGGTAGCGCACCTGCCTTGGGCGCAGGGGGTCGTGTGTTCAAATCACACCGCCCCGACCAAAACTCCTGCTGATTTCAAAGAACTTATTCGACCCGCATTCCATCCGCTTTGCTGATCGTTTGCCTCACTGTGCCAAAACTGTGCCAAAACCCGGCACAGAACGGCCCTGTGCTGTGCCTAAAGACCCTGCTTCGTTTGCAAGGCGGTTCAGCTTCGCAAGTGCCTCGCGTTTCATCTGCAGCTTCATCTGCGAGTACTTCTTAAACGCGGAGCACCCGAATCGCGCTCAGGCTCATCCAGGAAGATCGGCATCAGATCGACCAGACTGTCAAAACGCGTGGCTACGAGGAGTCCGAGTGCACTCGTTGGGGCAGCTATCGGCAATGAACTGGACGGGCGGCCCGAGCTGAGGCGGAGGAGCGGATTGCCGGAGCGTTTGAACGGAGCTGAACGAATTGCCTAAAATACCGTGCATTCAGCCAGGGGCGTTTCGCTCAATTTCCGAGTGGGCCGTCATCCTGGCACAACTCGGAAACCTATTCTTCGGCATTGGCAACCCTTGCGAAAACAGTAGAGATGTTGCTTTATAGCAGCTTCGCGTACTCCGCACGCGCTTTTCTCAAAATCGAAATATCTGGATCGGCATCCTTCCAGAGTGTGAGGAAATCTCCGTAAGCAGCTTTGGCCCGGGCGTGATCTCCTGATGACGCGTACGCCCGTCCCAATTGGAGGCGTGCCAAAGCGCCGATTGGATCGGCGATCACGATACCGGGATGATCGAGAATCTTCTGAAATTCCAATTCGGCTTCACGCCAACGATGCAACCGCAGATAAGCTTCGCCGCGCAGGTAGGCGGGATACAGGCCACCGAAGCAACCGAAGAAGGCGATACCAGACATCCCAAGTTCATAGGGCTCAGCGGCTCTTAAAGCTTCCAGCGCCTTCTCAGGAACTCCATCATGCAAGGCAAGAGCGGCGCGAAGTGCCGGTAAATAGGTAAACTTCACCGAGGTATCTTCCGTGAAGCGCGTGTCTAAATCGTTCATCAATTCCCGTGCCTTATTAGCTTCGCCAGAAAGCGCCAACGCCAGGGCAGAGGCATACTCCACATCGCGGCCCAGCGAGAGTTCGCGCGCAGCCAACGCGTTTCCCTTGGCACCGGATGCATTGCCGAAGAACGCTTCCCATAGAGCCATGGCGGCTTCATAACTGGCCGCCCTCTCTCGTTGACCGGATTGCTGAGCGATATCCATAGCTCGCCTCGCCATAACCTTGGCGGCTTCGGTTCTGCCTGAACGAGCAAGAACCAGTGCCTGCGCGTGTGCCAGCCAATCGTCGGCTCCGGGCCTTCCTTTGGCCAAGATCGCCTGCTGCTGCATCGTCGCAGAATCACCCTGCAGGAAGGCGATGTTATAACGAAGCAACGCAACTTCAGGAAACACCTGATTACTTTCGGAAAAGCGGTTACAGATCGCTTTGGCCTGCTCGAAACGATTCAGAAAGAAGTAACTTGCGGCGAGATTGACGTAGGCGAATGTATGATCCGGATCCAGCCGGATTGCCCTTTGGGCTTGTTCGATCGACCGTTCGTAATTCCCCACTCCCTGGGAGATAAAGCCGGATGCGATGGCCGGCGCATCCGGGTCGCGCGGATAGGTCTGCTCCCATAGCTCGCAGTTCTGTTGAGCGCGTTCCAGGTTGCGCGTCGCCGAGTGATCGTAGTTCACAGTGATGAAAAGCCTTTCCCGCTCGCTCGTGTGATCCCGCAGCGCATATGCTTTGGCCGTGTACTCCGCCGAAAGCTCGGACTCTCCCAGCGCGCTGTAAGTAAGACCCAGGTTGGCATATGCCATGGCAAACTGAGGATCGATTTCAATGGCTCGCTGGAAAAGTGGCACCGACGCAGCAGTACCCACCGAGAAGACCGCCTGCCGTGCTGAGCTGAACGCCTTGAGCGCTTCGAGTGACGAGGTTGTCGCCTCCTCGAGAGGGATATCGTGCTTTCTTACTGTCGTGGAAGATTCACCTGCCCGGGAACGGAACCTGCGGGCGATCCTGCTCAGTACGGCAAGCACATCCTCCCTGCTGCCAGCCTGACTCTGCTGGTCGTCAAGGACGTCTTCGCTGCGGCAACTATGCGCGCGCAATCCCACCACGTACTGCGTTCCGAGCCGGGAGATCGAACCTTCCAGGACGGCAGCGCTTCCGGTCCGTTCACAGATTTCGCGCGCCACGTTAAGCGTAAGCGGTGCATCGGCGGATTTACCCATAAGCCGGAGCGTCTGCCGAATCCTATCTTCGGCAATAAGACTGAGGAAGGGCGATTGTTCCAGCTGTATTGCCAGACCCTGGCGCAATGTGCCGTCGAATGCGGTATCACCGGTTCGATTCGTGAATTCCGCAAGGACGATCGTATCTTTGTCGGTAAGCCCGGGAGTCGCACGAAAATAGAACCAGGCCAGCGCTGAAATCCCGATGACTGCCGCGACAATCGCAGCCGTGGTCCAGCGCGCCGCAAGCTTCGGGTCGGAATCAGGATGGACACTCAGGCGTTCGAGATCGGCCCGAATTTCGGAAGCGGTCTGGTACCGTAATTCGCGATCATTTTCAAGGCACCTGGACGTGATGCGCTGTAGTTCTGTCGGGAATCCGCTCAGCGGCAGGCCTGATCGAGGAAGCTTTCCCGTGGCCATCTCGTGCAGCACGAGGCCAAATGAAAACAAATCGCTCCGTTCATCCAAGTCCTGCGCCGACGCTTGTTCCGGGGACATGTAGGCGACCGTACCGGAAGCCGCTCCGGGTCTGGTGAGGTGTTTCGCTTCCCCGCTGCCTGGTGCCGTTGCCTTGGCCAATCCGAAATCGAGGATCTTCGCGCGTCCTTCGTTCGTGATGAAAATATTGGCCGGCTTGATGTCGCGATGAACGATACCCTTGCGGTGAGCTGCCGCAAGGCCCTGGGCGATTTGAGAGCCATAGTCCCGCACCTCGTCCATGGGCATTGGCGTTCCCGAGATGCGTTCGCGCAGTGAACAGCCCTCCAGCAGTTCCATGGCAATGAACGGCTGCCCGGCTTCTTCTCCGATCTCGTAAATGGTGCAGATGTTCGGATGATTCAGAGCGGAGGCCGAGCGCGCTTCTTTACGAAGACGCGCCAGCGCGAGCGGGCTCCGCGAAAAGTCAGCGGCAAGGAATTTCAGCGCCACCTCGCGACCCAATACAAGATCCTCTGCCCGATAGACCACGCCCATGCCGCCAGCCGCGAGTGCGGCCAGGACACGATAATGAGACACTCGTTCGCCTGATATCCGTTCCGCCTGGAGAGGCAGGGTATCGCCGCCCGAGGATGAATCGGAGGAGCTGTCCTCCACAGGCACGATCAGGCGGTACCCGCGGCGCTTCACGGTCTCGACATAACGCGGCTGATCGGCCGCGTCGCCCAGGGCGTTCCTCAGCTTCTTGATTGCGGCATTTACTGCGTTTTCGAACTCGACGATCGTGCCGTTTGGCCATAACCGCTCGCGGATCTCTTCACGAGTGACCACCTGACCCGGAGACAGGATGAGCAGTTCGAGAATGCGAAACGATTGCTCCGGCAGTGTAACCTTTTGTCCGTTTCGGTATAGTTCGCCGGAGCGCAGGTTGAGCTCAAAGCAACCGAAGCGCAACGTGCTCGCCAGTTTTCCGTTTGGCATGAGATTGGCCGCAAGAGGGTTACTCATTCTAGCGAGATTTGCCCGCTCGCAGAAAACGCGGAATCAGGCGGAAGTCATGCAGAAGTCACGTTCACCACATGTTCTTCTTGCGCAAGGCCGAACAGAATCAAGGGCACGCTGCACGAAAGGTGCAACTGCAAGGAGAGAACATGAAATCCAGATTGCTTCGAAATTCGATGGCTTTGGCCGTTCTGGCGATGCCTGCGGGACCGGTCATTCCAGTACCGTTGTTGGCGCAGCATCCAAGGGAGGCGGGCGCAACGAGCCGGTTCCCGCGTTACGTCGTGCAAGACCTCGGTACGCTGGGCGGCCCGTACAGTTTCGCTTACAACCTAAATGAGGAAGGGGTGGTCGCGGGTGGATCGGCTCTGTCCAGCCAGAATGGCGATCCGTCGCAAGCCGTCGTCAATGCTCCACAGACTGCTTTTCTCTGGGATCGTGGACGCCTCCTGAATCTTGGTACGCTGGGCGGGCCGGACAGCGCGGGCGCCGCAGCCAGTTCCTCAAAACTTGCCGTAGTGGACTCGGAAACGGCAACCCTCAGCCGCCAGGGCGAGGATGTCTGCGCCTTCGGAACTTATCTGCAGTGCGTGGCCGCCATCTGGAAACATGGGGAGCTAAGCGCGCTCCCGCTTCTTCCGGGAGGCAACAATTCCTATGCACTCGACATGAACGATCGCGGACAGGTGGTCGGCTTCTCGGACACGGATGACTTCGATCTCGACTGCGCTGCCGCCAGAACTGCGGGCTTCCGGTTTGAGGCAGTGGTTTGGGAGCCGAACGGCCGCGTTCGTCAGCTCTCAGCTTTGGACGGAGATACGGTGGCTTATGCTTTCGGCATCAACAACCGTGGCCAGGTAGTAGGGAACTCTGGCGTCTGCGCCAACACTACTCCGCCGCCTTATCCTTCGTCTCCGCATGCGGTCCTCTGGGAGCACAATGGAACACCGATCGACCTCGGCTCTTTAGGCGGTCCTGTTTCTGGTGCATCCGCTATTAATAACCGCGGCGATGTCTCGGGAACGTCTTCCACTGCCGACGGTTTGCCGCAGGCCTTTGTGTGGGGGCCCGAAACCCGCACCCTTGTGCAACTAAAACTGCCGGACGGCTTTATTGCCGCCGTGAATCCTTGCTGCAAGACGATCAACGACCGCCGCGAAATTGTCGGCTTTATGTTCAATGCCGATTTCAGCCAGCAGCGCGCGTTCCTGTGGAAGGCCGGTGTGACGGTCGATCTGAATGAGCTGATTCCTAAAGGCTCCCCATGGATACTGCAATCGGCCGCGGGCATCAATGCATCCGGGCAAATCGCAGGACAAGGCCTGATCAACGGCGAAGTGCATGCTTTTCTTGCCACACCTTGCCACCACCACGAAGGCCGTGGCGAATGCTGCGAGGACGATAACTACTGATCACGGTCATGTATCGCAGCGGGGCCGGACAATGCCAGGTTCCGGCCTCTCTCAGCAGAAAAGCGCGGAATCAGGCGGAAGTCATGCAGAAGTCACATTCACCACATGTTCCTTTTGCGCCGGCGCGGGACAGAATCAGGGCACCACGCAGGAAACTGTGGAACTTCAAAGGAGAGAAAAGAATGAGAGCACCGGTTTTGAATCGAAAGAGCGTAGGAGCTATAGCTGCTTTGCTGACCCTGCCGCTTTGCCTCGCGGCCCAGGAGGACAGCGCAGGCAGGCAACCTCACGCTCGGCATTACAAGGTAACTGATCTTGGAGCACCCCCCGGCTGGACCTTCAGCCAGGCGAGCACCATCAGCAATACAGGCGTGATCAGCGGTTTAGCCGCCCCGACGCCTACCAGTCCGCAACGCGCGGTGGTGTGGGAGCACGGCAAGCTGCTGGCGTTCGGAACACTGGGTGGGCTGAACAGCGGGGCGTTCGGAGCCATAAGACAAGGACGAGTGCTCGCCGTTGGGCAGGCCGAATCTGCTGATCTCGATCCGAACGACGAAAACTTTTGTGATTACGGCACTCATGAGAAGTGCCTGCCGGTTCTGTGGGATGGCCATAGAACCATCCCGCTTCCCACGCTCGGTGGCAATAACGGCAGTGCTGCACCCATCAATGCCAGAGGCGAGATCGCCGGGACCGTCGAGACCGATGTTCGCGATCCGGACTGTCCCGGTACTGTGGCAGCGAACGGTACAGGCCCGCAGTGGCTGGACTATGAAGGTGTGGTCTGGGGACCGAGGCCCGGGCAGATGCGGAAGCTGAAGCCGCTGCCGGGCGACACGGTAAGTATTGCTCTATGGATGAACGACAACGGTGAGGCTGTCGGCGTATCCGGTACCTGCGCGAACAGTGAAAACCCTCCCGTCGCCTTCGGTCCGCATGCCGTGCTGTGGGATAGGAACGGCAAGCCTCGCAACCTGGGAAATCTTGGCAGCGCGACCCAAAATGCCGGTTTGTCCATCAATAACCGTGGTGAAGTCGTAGGCGCTTCGTCCCCCACCGACAAGAGCTTACCCTCCAATGGAGGGCTGGCGTTTCTCTGGACTCGACAAAAGGGGATGCGGTCCCTGGGTACTCTTCCCGGTGATGTTGCGAGCGTCGCGTCAGGAATTAACGATCGGGGAGAGGTGATTGGCCTGTCCGTGGATCCCATGGGCAATCCACGGGCGGTGGTCTGGCACCATGCTTCCATATTCAATCTGAACGATCTCGTAGCAGGGGATTCGCCATTCGACGCGTTGCTTGCTGTCTTTAGCATCAATGATGCTGGCGAGATCGTCGGATTTGGCGTGACGACCGGTGGAGACGTGCACGCGTTTCTCGCGACTCCGTGCAATGAGGCGGAAGAGGGCGAACCCTTTACAAGCGGTCCAAAACATCAGCCGGTTATTCCCGAATATGTGCGCGACATGGTTCGCGCACGCTTTGGGACACATCGGCAGTAGTAATCGCTGCTCGGCTTTTGCGAGATGCAGAAGCCGAGCGCCTTTTTGCCTCGGAGTAAACTCACGGACTTCGCCAGTCGAGCGCGTAGATCTCCTGTGTGCCGGTGTCGTGCAACAGAAGAGGTGAATCATCCGGCGTCAAGCCGAACCAGAAACCTCCGGAGGCGCCGGTGCGCTTCACCTCGCTAAGACTGACCACCCGCTCCACCGCGTGATCCTCTATACGGACACGCATAATGGCGTGTTCCTTACCGTGCCGCTCGAAGTAGACATACTGTCCATCTCTTGACCAGTCTGACCAGTTTAGTTCACCTTTCGCCAGTTCGGACCATCTTTGAGTTTTCAAATCGAAGAGCATCAGAGCCTGATGGTCGCCGCGCCGCGCAACAATGTAGTGCCCATCGGGCGACCAGGTGGCCAGCAACAGCCCCTCCGATCCGGGTAACTGTTTCACTTCGTGCGTTGTCAGGTTCAAAACTTCAACCCCATGCGGTGTCGTTTCGGTCCAGGGAGCATAACTGAAAACGATCGAGTTGCCATCGGGTGACCAGCTGGGGCGCAGTCGATTGCGCTGGTCGTGAAATAGCGGCTCAGCCGGGCCGCCATTGGCAGATACTGAGTAAATCCCGTCGAATTTACCCTCGCGCCCGCCCTGAAATACAATTCGTTTGCTGTCGGGAGACCAGCACGGAGCCGTGGCCCGCAGAGGAGCAAAAGTGAGTTGCAGGCGGTTGCTGCTGTCCGTTCTGCTGCGCCACAACGCGCCGTCGGGAAACGAAACATAGGTGACCCACTGCCCATCGCGCGAGAAATCAGCAAATTCGGCGGAAATGCCCGCCAGGTACGAGACCCACTGACGCGAGTTCGCATCGTAGCGCGTCAGCTCGCCCCGCAGTTGTTGACCGACGACGTACAGCTTTCTGCCATCGCGGCTAAACACCGGAGCCAGTGAGTCCAGTTGCCCGGCGGTAATCTGCACGGGTGCGCGCCCAATCTGCGGGAGCACTCCCAGGAGCCCATGCTGCTCTCGCGTCGCCCAGACTTCCGTCTTGCCCTGGCGGATAGCCTGAAAGGCAAAATATTTGCCATCCGGCGTCCAGTTGCCACAACACTCGGCTGGCGGCCGGTTCCAGCCGGAAAGCAAGCGATGAAGGCCCGTCCCGTCCGCCGACACTTCCCAAATCGCCAGCGGGCCCGTTCGGTCTATGACATTGCCGAGCGTAAATCGCAGGCGGGTCCCATCCGGTGACCAACGCAGCCAGAAGGCTGTTCCGGGTAAAGTCGTCAGCTTTCTGGATTCCCTTCCATCGCGGGTGGCCCGATACAGATCGCGCCCCATCACATACGCAAGCTCCTGCGCATCGGGAGACCAGGCGGCGGCTGTCGCCAGCGCGCTCCCCAAACGGCGAGGCCGACCGGCCGGCAGAGGTACGGTCCAAAGCGGCCATAGGCCCAGACCGCTGGTGAAATTAGCGACCAGTAGTTCTGATTGCTGCGGAATAATGTCCAACACCTCCGGCGATTCCAAAGAAGTGGGCAGCATGGTTGTCGGTCCGCCGGCTGCCGGAATTTGTGCCACGGCGCTCGTCATTCCGCCGCCTTCCTCCAGATAAATATGCGCTCCGTCGGTGACCATCGCGCCCAGAACTCCGGCCTTCCCCTCGCCATCGTTGGAGATCTGAACGTAGTTCGACGTGCGCGGAGGAAGAAGTGGACGAAGCAAAAAATAGAGCGGAATCAGCAGGCCGATGATCAGCGCGCCCGCCACAAGCAAACGGCTACGGCGAAAACCTTTAACACCGGACGGGTGCGAATCGCTATTTTGTTTCAGTCGGTCGAGATCGCTGCGGATTTCCAAAGCCTGCTGATAGCGCACATCGCGATCCTTTTGCAGGCATTTCGAAATGATGCGTTCCAGTTCCCCGGGCACGCGGGCATTCAGGCGTATCGGAGAAAGCGGGCTTTTGTGCAGGATCGCTTCGAAGATGTCCGCCAGAGTATGAGCGGTAAAGGGCGCAGTTCCGGTAACCATTTCATAAAGCAGAGCTCCGAAAGAGAAGAGATCGGTGCGTGGATCCAAAGGCTCGCCCCGCACTTGTTCCGGTGACATATACTCTGCTGTCCCTAAAGTCGTGCCCGCAGCCGTGAGTTGCTCCTCGCATGCAGTCATGTCAGGCGAGTTGTCTGTTCGAGGGTGTACCGGCTCGATCGTCGAAAGCTGAGCCAGGCCGAAATCGAGCACCTTGGCATGGCCGCGATTCGTCACGAATACATTGGCCGGCTTGATATCACGATGCACAACGCCCTTAGCATGCGCGGCCTCGAGGGCTTCGGCGATTTCCATCGCCAGCTTCACGGCCGTTTCGATTGGCAGTGATTGGCCGCCAATATGCTGCTTGAGCGTTGCGCCTTCCAAATGCTCCATCACGAGGAAGGCACGCCCGTCCTGCTCTCCGATGTCGTAAAGCGTGCAGATGTTTGGGTGATTTAGCGATGAGACGGCTTGCGCTTCCCGCTCAAAGCGAGCAAGAACCTGCGAGTCGCGCGCCAGCTCATCCGGTAGAAATTTGACCGCCACCAGCCGGTGCAGCCGGACGTCCTCGGCCTTGTAGACCACGCCCATTCCGCCGCGGCCGATTTTCTCGATGGCTATCGGCTGGTGTTATTCCTCAGGTGAAATCTAACGCAGAGGCGATTGAGGAAGTACAGGGCAAAGTCGCCGACCTGGAAACAAATAAGGAGTCCCCTGACCAAGTGATCTCCTTTTGGAAAGGGATCGCATTCCATTCGACGAACTTGACAACTCTGCCTGCGGCTTCGCCAGTTTACGTCACTTTCTGCAACGAACCGCCAGCTTGGCAAAAAATAGACGACGATCCTAGAGGTTTTCGCAGCGGAGCTGGAGAGGTCGTAGCTTCCTTTGAACTCTCCCGCACGCTTGCCAAGTTAGGGCTTTCTGCGGACCTTTTACGTTCGCGAAAACTGTCTCCGGATGTCTTAGCCGGACCTAACCTCGTGCTAATTGTCCTTGGTAGCACTCTGGCATTTAAGAATTTGCGGAGTATACGCGATGAGATCTGGCCAGGACGGCAACGATTTGAATTCGGCTGGCAATCTCGTGGCGATGCCGAGGAGATGGACGGCTTCATATTCGATAGATCAAAGAACAAGCGCTACCTAAACGTGGGTATGAGCGGCGATCGCCCTGAGTACCAATACGCCGTGATAAGCGTAATTTGGAACACTCGGAAACAGCGGCTTGTGAATCTGGCGGGGATTTCAACACTGGGCACAGAAGCTGCGGTTCGATTCCTCTGCCGGCCGGAGACGGTGGAAGATATTTGTAAGAATCTTCCAGCGAGTAGCAGACCGCTTTCTTCATTCGAGGCTCTTATAGAAATCCCAATTCATCACGATGTTCCGTACCTGCCGACCTTAATCGATTTTGAGCTTTATGAAGAAGAGAGTGGAGCGGTTTCGGCCGCAACTGCCTAATTACGGTCCTGTACTTCCAGAACGCAACTGATCTGTGTATGTATTTCGTACTAGGAAGGGCGGAAATACCCCCTGTATTTCGCCGTTGCCGCTGCTTCATCCCTAGACATGTCGATGGTCAGTCCTGGCGAGTGCGGTGGCCTCGACGCTTACATGTCAGACAAGCAATTGTAATTACCCGATGACGACCGCCGGGGGCCAGGTATATGGCGACAACTGCTCGGAGGCGTCTACGAGCGCTTCGGTGGCGCCTTCCGCGTGATTACAGCTGGAATTTACCCGGATGGTGTCTCTGTATTCCCCCATGCCGGTGTCACGTTTCCCGCTCGCTCAGGCTACAGCAGATCCTGATCGAGAACCACCGGGAGAGTGTCATCCCGCTCAGTGACAAAATTTCAGTCACGCGCCTCCGAAAAAAATTTTACGCTATCGTTTTCTACCACTTAACCCGCCTCAACCGCTTTCCCAAAATCCGTTTTAGCGATCTCTCGTGCTATGTTCCGGCAGGCTCGTTCGGATTTTGCCCAATCTGGCGAGCCATTTCACCGCAGGAGCTACTCATGTCCACCGACGCCCAGATCGCCGCCAACCGCCTCAACTCCCAACTGTCCACCGGACCCACGTCCCCGACCGGTAAAGCCACTTCCTCGCTCAATGCAGTGAAAACCGGCTTGACAGGCCGCACCGTCCTGCTGCCCTCCGAGGACGCCGCCGCCTACTCCGCCCATGTCGTCCGCTTCGAAGCCCAATGGCAGCCCGCCACCGACCCCGAACGCTCCCTCGTGCAGGCGCTCGCCGACACCGAATGGCGCCTGCTGCGCATCCCCTCGCTCGAAACCGGTATCTATGCCCTCGGCCGCCTCGAATGCGCTGGCATGTTCGCCGATCAGGACGAGTCTGTCCGCCCCGCTTTGATCCAAGCGCACATCTTCCGCTCCTCGCGCCGCGATCTGTCTAACCTCAGCCTCCAGGAAGGACGCCTCCGCCGCCAGCGCGAAAAAGACACCGCCGCCCTGCGTGAATTGCAAGCCGCCCGTCAGCAGGCCGAGCAAGCCCGTCTAGATCAGGCCGCCCGCGATTACATCGTTGCCGTTCAAGAGGATACCTACGACGACTTCGATCCCGCCGCGCTTGGCTTCGAATTTTCGCTTGAGCAAATCGAGCTCCGCGCCATGGATCTCGACCCCAATCTCTTCGCCGAGTACCAGCGCGAACTCGCCAAAACCCGCTTCCCGAAGAAAGTCGCCTGACAAGTTTTCATCTCTGTCCAGAGTAGGCGTCGCGAAAACCGCGACAGCCGTGTTTGGACCGGGCGTCGAACAGCCTGCTGGAGCGCTTTCCCTGGCGCTCAACAGGCAAACCCTTGCTCCGGAACAACGATCTGAATGCAAAAAACTCCAGTGCTCGGAATATATACTCGAAAAGCAAAGAATTTCACCTTCGGAGATTGTCACCATGCAGCTTCGCGTTCTTGCCTTTGTCCTTGCCGGCGGTAAAGGAACCCGCCTTTACCCGCTCACTAAGGAACGGGCCAAGCCCGCTGTGCCCTTCGGCGGTCGTTACCGCATTGTCGATTTTGTTTTAAGCAATCTGGTCAACTCCGGTATCTACTCGATCTACGTCCTGATCCAGTTCAAGAGTCAATCTCTTCTGCAGCATTTGCGCGAAGGATGGGAGGTGAGTGGTTTGTTGAAGAACAATTTCATCATTCCCGTCCCTGCCCAAATGCGATCGGCTCAGGAGGACTGGTATCGCGGCACGGCCGATGCGATCTTTCAGAACATCAACTTGATCGAGCAGGCCGACCCGCACGTAGTCGTCATCTTTGGCGCGGACCATATCTATCGCATGAACATCCGCCAGATGATTGAATTTCACGTGGAGAGACGCGCCGGCGTCACCATTGCGGCCATTCCCGTCGAAAAGCAGTACGCATCGGAGTTCGGCGTGATTGAGACAACACCGGATGGCAGCATCGTCGGCTTTCACGAGAAAAAGGCGGATGCGCCGACTATGCCTGGTGACCCCGGCCGCGTGTACGCCTCTATGGGCAACTACATTTTCTCTACCGACTTGCTGCTGCGGGAGCTCTATGCCGACGCCAAGAAGGAAAACAGCTCGCGCGATTTCGGAAAAGACATATTGCCGTCACTTATCGGCCGCGCCGACATGTACGCCTACGACTTCAACACAAACGTCATTCCCGGCGACCCGATCGGCTCCCGCCAGTACTGGCGGGATGTCGGAACACTCGACGCTTACTACGAAGCCAGCATGGACCTAAGAATGGTTTCACCTGAGCTGAACTTATACAACCGTCAGTGGCCGCTGCGAACGGCAGGATATTTCGATGCGCCCGCCAAGTTCGTCTTCGATCAAGAGGGCCGTCGCGGCATGGCAGTCGATTCGATCATTGCCGGAAGTTCGATTGTGTCCGGCGGATTCGTTAAGTGCTCTGTCCTTGGACGCGGCGTTCGCATTCACACCGGCGCAAACGTTCAGGAATCGGTGATTTTCGATAACTGTGACATCGGCCGCCATGCCAAGGTCCGCCGGGCAATTCTCGATAAGAATGTAAAGATCGCGCCCGGTGCTCAGGTCGGCTATGACTTAGACGAGGACCGGAAGAAATATCACGTAACCGAAAGCGGAATCGTGGTGATTGAGGGACACCAATCCACTGTCGATATCTCCACGCTGCAGGTTTGAAGGGCCACCTCAGGCGACCGGTACTGGTCTCCGGCTTAGAGCGGTCCAGCCTAAACCAACCGCAACTACAATCAGGCAACCGATCACGTTGTACCAGAGAAATGACACTCGGCTGAACGCCGCAACCAGGAAAATGATAGTCTCGCCGGCGAGTACGCCTAAAAACGCGCCCGTCCCCCCAACTCGTTTGCAGAAAAAGGCCAGTACGAAAACGCCCAGCATCCCGCCATAAAAAAGTGAGCCAACGATATTAACGCGTTCGATAAGAGCTCCGAACCCTCTCGCTCCCAGCGAGGCAAAGCAAACCGCATACGCACCCCAGAAAACAGTGAAGCAGCGCGAAGCAATCAGGTAATGGCGGTCTCCACGATTCCGCACGAAGTGGCGTCGATAGATATCGATCACCGAGACGGTTGCGAGTGAATTAATCTCGCCTGAAGTCGAACCCATTGAGGCAGAAAAGATCACCCCGATAAGCAAGCCAACCAGACCTAAAGGCAGATAGGTCTTGACGAAAGATAGAAAGATGTAGTTTGTGTCGTCGTACTTAGCTCCACCGTGTAAGCGCTCCACTATGGCCAGAGCGTGTTGCCGTGACTTGATGAAGTCCGATTGCGCCTTCCTCAACTCCACGCGAGCGTTTTGCTTTTGTGCAGGGGATCGATCTGATGAGCCCGCGACTGCAAGAGCCGCTTGCCGGCGGTTTAGGAAGGCCTTCGTGTAACTCGCCTCCGCCGCCTGCCATCCCGCGCTGCGGGCGGCATGTTCCGCTTCCAGAGGTTGAAAAATCATCGGTGGCTGCACAAAGAGCGAGAGAACGAAAACCATCGCTCCGATGAAGAGAATGAAAAGCTGCATCGGTATCTTCACCACCGCGTTGAACAAGAGACTGAGACGGCTCTGCGCGATGGACCTGCCGGTCAGATAGCGCTGCACCTGGCTTTGGTCACAGCCAAAGTAGGCCAGTGCAAGAAAGCATCCGCCGATCAGACCGCTCCAAAGGTTGTAGCGATCGCTCAAGTTCCAGCGCAGATCGACGATGTTAAGACGTCCCGCAGCGCCCGCTAAATGGATCGCGTTGCCGAACGAGATGTTTGCAGGTAAGGCATGGATTACTACGACTAAACTGACGACCAGCGCGATAAAGATCATGCTCATCTGCTGAACGTCGGCCCAGGTGAGCGCCTTGATGCCTCCGCTTGCGGTATAGAGCACGACCAGCGTTCCGATCAAAACCGTGATCACGCGGTCGGACCAGCCAAGGACATCGGCCAGAGCCACCGCCGGCGCATAAAGCCCGATGCCGGCCGCCAGCCCGCGCTGGATCAGGAACACAATGCTCACCAGAGCGCGTGTTTTCGCGTCGAAGCGCTGCTCCAGATATTCATATGCTGTATAAACCTTGGCGCGGTGAAAGATGGGAACGGCAGTCGCGGACAGAATCACCATGGCGAGCGGCAGCCCGAAGTAAAATTGCACAAAGCGCATGCCATCGACATAAGCCTGGCCCGTGGTCGAGATAAACGTGATGGCGCTTGCCTGGGTGGCTAGGATCGATAATCCCATCGCATACCAAGGCATGCTCTTGCCGGCCAGAAGGTACTTGCCAACCGTGTTGCTGCCCCGGCCGCGGTACATTCCGTAGCTTACGAGCGAGATCAACCAGCCAAAGAATACGATCCAGTCAAGCGGCCTCATTGCAGCGCGCTCTTCAGGCAACGCACCGCGGCTTGATTCACTCCTCCCGATACTGTCTGAGGCACGCGCGCGGCTCGACCCACGTGGACCTCTTCGATCTCAGGTATCTTCGCCAGGTCCAGAAGAACGGAGCGGCAAAGACCGGCGCCGGCGAGAATCTTCAAACCGGGCGAGGCCGCCCGTTGCCACTTGATCAGCCGTGGCATGCGTTCCTCCCACGCACCTGTTCCTCCAATGGTCAGAATGCGATCTATCTGAGGAAACTGCTTCAGCACTTGAATGGCTTTAAGAGGATCATCCAGTTCGTCAAACGCACGGTGAAAAGTGATCCGGCAATGCGGAGCGGCGGAAGCAAGCTCCGCCATCGTTTGCTCATCGACCCTACCGTCTGCGATAAACCCGAACACTAGCCCGTCTATCGGAAAACGCGATAGGTGTTCCGCCCTCGTACGTAACGCTTGCACCTCGCCAGGCCCGCCGGCCGACATGCTGGCGGAATGTCTCAGCATCACTCGAACCGGTATTCTGATCGCCTTAAGCACGGCTGCGACAGTCTCGCTCGCCGGTGTAAGTCCTCCAACGCCGAGGTCGCGCACTAATTCGAGGCGATCGGCTCCCCCCGCTTCCGCTTCTTTTGCTTCCTGAACCGATGTCACAATTACTTCCAGGATCTTAGCCATGCGCGCATCTGCCGCATTCTAGCGTGCAGAGTGCGGCGTTAATCCGAGAACATTCGGGAAAGTATGTAGAGCAGGATAATCAGTGCGCACGCGTAACATAAGATCGCCGCGTAAACGCGACGCCATGTGTGCAAGAACGGAGGAGGCTGGTCCTCGAGCTGCCGGTCTGTGACATCAGGACTCTTCATCGAACGATTCAGGTAGCCTCGTGCGAGCGGATCCCGATGCTAGAAACATCGCGGATGCCGTTCTTCCTCGGCTGCATACTAAAATAGAGTTTTCGACATTACTGTTTGCAATTTATCAAGAAGTGCCCGGGCGAGGCTCTGCCTTCCGGGCATCTTTTTTGATCCGATAGACTGAAGACCGTGGGAAATCCAGCCACAGCGCGCCAAAGCACAAATGTGATTATCGTCGACGATGAAGAATCCCAGCGCACCCCTTTGGCTAATATGGTTTCCGCTTGGGGCTTCAACGTCGAGACGGCTTCTGACGGGCAGGAGGCGCTCGAAAAGTTAGCTATTTTCAATGCCAACGTAATCATCACTGACCTGATGATGCCTCGTATGGACGGCTTCGAGTTGATGAAGCGGCTAGGCAGCGACCGCAACATGCCCGCAGCCATCGTGCTGACCGCTTTCGGCAATATCGAAACCGCGATCCAGACCATTCATGACCTGGGCGCATTCTGGTTTCTGGAGAAGCCAATCCAGCCCGCGGCCTTGCGGGTGTTGCTTGAGCGCGCAGCTTCCCAGAGCCAGTTAGCCGAAGAAACCGAGCGCCTGCAGCGCCAGCTGGCGAACACGGGCGTGCTCGTCGACATGGTTGGGACCTCGCCGCAGATGCAGCAGGTGTTCAATGTGGTCCAGCAGGTTGCTCCCAGCAAAGCTGCCGTCTTGGTTGCGGGCGAGAGTGGAACCGGCAAGGAGTTGGTGGCGCGCGCCATACATCAGCTCAGCACGCGTCGCGGCGGACCTTTCGTGGCAATCAATTGCGCGGCTATGCCCGAGACGCTTATGGAGAGCGAGTTGTTCGGGCATGAAAAGGGCGCGTTCACAGGCGCTCTCGAACGTCGTGCGGGCTGCTTTGAACTGGCACAGCACGGCACTCTTCTGCTTGATGAATTAGTGGAGATGCCCTCCGGAACGCAGGCCAAATTACTTCGCGTTTTGGAAGACTCGCGCGTGCGCCGGCTAGGAGGCAAGAACGAGATCTCGGTGGATGTGCGCGTTATTGCCGCCACCAACCGAAACCTCGATGACGCGCTCAAGAAAGGCGATTTGCGTGAAGATCTCTACTATCGCTTGAATGTGTTCCAGATCTCGCTTGCTCCACTGCGCCAGCGCTTGAGCGATCTGCCTGTGCTGACGGAGACTCTGATCACGCACCTGAATCGCAAGCATGCCTGTAACGTGAGTAGCGTTACGGCGGAGGTAATGGAGGCTTTCCGAAAATATCACTGGCCAGGCAACGTTCGCGAGTTGCGCAATGTGCTGGAACGGGCTGTGATTATGGCCGGCGAAGGCACCATTCAAATGGCTCATTTACCTTACGATTTCGGGGTCTGTGTGGGCTCGCGGCCGCCCGCGCAAGTTTTTGAGCCGGAGAGCGTCCGTTTGGCCGTGGGCACTACCGTCGGGGAAGCGGAGAAAGCATTGATTCTCCTGACTCTTCAGCACACCAAAAACAACAAGACCCGTGCCGCCGAGATCCTCGGCATCAGCTTGAAAACTCTCTTCAATAAACTAAAGGAATACGGTGCAGCGGATTCAGGCGAGCCGAACGCCTGAGCCCAGGCAAGCTTGAGGACGCCCGCCGGGACAATGTTACGCTGGGGGTTTCTCTGCTCTGCGTAAAGCCGCAAGCGCCCGTGTAAAACACCTCTTTCCGGCACTACGCAGCCTATTTTGATGATCACGACCACCGACCTGAAGAGGACACCGCTCTTCGATGCGCATATCGCGTCGAAAGCCAAAATGGTAGATTTCGGCGGGTGGAATATGCCTGTTCAGTACTCGAGCATTCTGGAGGAGCACAATGCCGTTCGCAATGCCGTGGGCCTGTTCGACGTCAGCCATATGGGCGAAATCGATGTGCGTGGCCCCCAAGCCTCTCAGTTCGTCGATTACGTCGCAACAAATAACGCTGCCAGGCTGAAGATTGGACAAGCGCAGTACTCAGCCCTCCTCTATGACCACGGTGGTTTTGTGGACGACATTCTGGTTCACAAAGTCGCCGACGATCATTTTTTCCTTTGCGTGAATTCCTCTAATCAGGAAAACGATTTCGAGCACATTTCCACGCACAGCCGGTTTGATGCACGCGCTGAGTTTTCAAGCGACCGCTACGCTCAACTCGCGATCCAGGGCCCGAAAGCCTTGGCCACTCTGCAGAAACTAACGGACACGGATCTAAGTGAGATCAAATATTATTGGTTTCGCGACGGCGTGGTTTCGGGCACCCCGGCCCGCATCGCGCGAACAGGTTATACAGGGGAAGACGGATTCGAAATTTATATTCGGCCAGGCGATGCGGCACGGATCTGGAGAGAGCTCCTGCAAGCGGGCGCGGAATTCGGCATCAAACCTTGTGGTTTAGGCGCCCGCAACACCCTCCGCCTCGAAGCCAAAATGGCGCTGTACGGGCACGAACTCACGGCGTCCATCAATCCCTTTGAAGCCGATTTAGGCTGGATCGTCAAAATGGAGAAAGGCGAGTTCATTGGGTGCCGCGCTCTCGAGAAAGTGCAAGAACAGGGGGTAAGTCGCAAGCTTGTGGGTTTCGTAATGTCAGGCCGGGGCATCGGGCGCGAGGGCTACGAAGTCTTTAATGGTAGCCAGCCGGCTGGATGGGTAACCAGCGGAGGTCCATCGCCAACGTTGAACAAGAATATAGGCCTCTGTTATCTGCCGGCGGAAAAAGCGGTGCCTGGAGTTGGCATAGAGATTGCGATTCGCGGCGCACTGGTTGAAGCAGAGACTGTTGCGACACCTTTCTACAAGCGAGGGACGCCATGAGCTATCCGAACACTTATAAGTACACAAAAGAACACGAGTGGATACATCTCGATGGTCAGCAAGCCACGGTGGGCATAACCGAGCACGCACAGCACGAACTGGGCGATATTGTGTTTGTCGATCTTCCGAAACAGGGTACGCAGGTTACAAAAGGGCATACCTTCGGTTCGGTTGAATCTGTGAAGGCTGTGTCGGATGTCTATTCGCCGGTTAGCGGAGAAGTATCGGAAGCTAATCCGCTGCTCTCTCAGCATCCGGAGCGCCTCAACGAAGATCCTCATGGCGATGCCTGGCTGATAAAGGTGAAGCTCGGCGGAGATGCGCAAAGCGAAACAAGTACGCTTATGTCCGCTGAGGATTATCAGAAGTACGTGAGCGCAGAGTAGCGTTCACGGCCGGCCCTGGAAGCAAGAATTGCGATACTTACCGAAATCGGATTCCGAGCGCCGCGAGATGCTCGACGCGATCGGATTGAAATCTGAAGAAGACCTGATCAGTTACCTACCGCCTGACGTACGTTTCGATCGCGCTCTTCAGCTCGATGACGGCAAGAGCGAGTATGAAATTGTTGAGTATTTCAGGGATCAGGCTGCCCGGAATGCTAACGGCTACCCAAGTTTTCTGGGAGCTGGCGTCTATCATCACTACCGGCCCGTACTGGTGGATGCCGTCGTGTCGCGCGGTGAGTTTCTAACCTCGTACACTCCCTATCAGGCTGAGATTTCGCAAGGCACGCTCACCAGTATTTTCGAATTCCAGACGATGGTCTGCCAGTTGACCGGCATGGACATCGCGAATGCTTCCATGTATGACGGCTCATCCGCGATACCGGAGGCCGCCATGATGGCTGTACGGGTCACCAGACGGGACAAAATCCTCATCGCGCGTAGTGTGCATCCGGAGTACCGGGAAGTATTGAACACCTATACACGGCACCAGGGCATTCCAGTAGAGGAGATTAACTACGGTAAGAACGGACGCCTCGAGTTGGATGACCTTAAGGGCAAGCTGGACGACGGCGTTGGGGCAGTGATCGTTCAGTCGCCGAACTTCTTCGGAGTGCTTGAGCAGCTGGAGGAAATCTCTCAGGCAATCGCCGCCAGTGGTGCATTACTGGTGGTCGTCTTTACTGAAGCGGTGGCTCTGGGTTTAATCCGCCCACCCCAGGAAGCAGATATCGTGGTGGGCGAATTGCAGAGCTTTGCGATCTCGCCCAGTTACGGAGGCCCGTACGCCGGTATTATTGCTGCGCGCGAAAAATATATCCGGCAATTGCCGGGGCGCCTCGTCGGCGAAACCACCGATGAAGAAGGCCACCGCGCTTTCTGCTTGACGCTCGCCACGCGCGAACAGCATATACGCCGCGAAAAGGCCACTTCAAACATTTGTACTAACCAGGCTTTGCTGGCCTTGATGGCCACTGTTTTTATGTCGGTGTATGGCAAGGAAGGATTGCGCGAGCTTGCCGAACAGAATCTCGCCAAGGCGCATTACCTGGCAAAGCAGTTGGAACTGAAGTTCGACGCGCCCTTCTTCAACGAATTCGTCGTGCGCACAAAGGGCAAGTCCCCCGAGCAGATCAACGCCGAGTTACTTGAACAGAAAATTATTGGCGGTCTGCCGCTCGGCCGGTTCTATCCCGAGCTAAAGGATTGCATGCTGTTGTGCGCCACTGAAATGAGCAAGCGGCGGGATATGGATATGGTCGCTCGGGCATTCGCCTCGAAGTAGCTGTCAAAAGATCTGACGCATGATCAAGAAAGTCTCGAAACATATCGTTCAAAATGAGCCGCTGCTGTTCGAGTTGAGCTCGCCCGGTAAAAGAGGTTATCAGCTGCCTCCGATCGACGTCCCGGCCGTCGACGCAGGGCAAGCGCTCGGCCAGCGAAATGTAAGGGATGAGATCGAGGGCTTCCCCGAGGTAAGCGAGTTTGAGTCGTTGCGTCACTTCACTCGTCTCTCCACCTGGAACTACGCGATCGACCTCGGGCTCTATCCCCTGGGATCTTGCACGATGAAATACAATCCGCGGGTGAACGAGCTCGTTGCCCGGACGGAAGGCCTGGCTTGGGCTCACCCTTACCAACCGGAAGAATTATCGCAAGGCTGCATGGAGGTAATAGCGGCTCTAGAGCAGGCCCTGGCTGAAATCGCGGGCATGGATGCCGTTACGCTGCAGCCTGCGGCAGGTGCCCATGGCGAATTCACCGGAATCCTGATGATCCGTGCCTTGCTCGAGTCGCGCGGCAATCCTCGGAAAAAGATTCTGGTCCCAGATTCAGCGCACGGAACCAATCCTGCAACGGCCATGACGGTTGGTTATAGCGTCGAGAACCTCAGATCAAATGATCGCGGCATGATCGACCTTCATGTGCTCGAGCAAGCCACTACGGAAGACGTTGCGGGATTGATGATCACCAATCCCAACACGGTGGGCGTTTTCGAAGAAAACATCCGAAAGATCTGCAGCATCTTGCATGACAAGGGTGCGCTGGTCTACATGGACGGCGCGAACATGAATGCGCTGGTTGGCATAGCTCGACCTGGGGAGTTTGGCATCGACGTTATGCATCTCAACCTGCACAAGACTTTTTCGACGCCGCATGGCGGAGGCGGCCCTGGTGCGGGAGCTGTTGCGGTCGCCAAAGTACTAACGCCATTCCTGCCATCGCCGCGGCTCAAACGGCAAGGCGATCGCTGGACATGGAACTACGATTTGCCGCAGTCGGTTGGACGCGTGCGGGCTTTCTACGGTAACTATGGTGTGCTGATCAGGGCTCTGGCGTACATCATGGCGCACGGTGGCAACGGACTGCGTCAGGCAACCCTCGATGCACTGCTGAACGCAAACTATTTGCGCGCGTTGCTCGTGCCTCACTATGAATTGGCCTATAAGGCGCCCAGCATGCACGAGTGCGTGTTCAGCGATGACCGCCAGGCAAGAAGTGGCGTGCGGACCGGCGACATCGCTAAGCGGCTCATCGACTACGGCTTCCATCCTTATACTGTGAGTTTTCCGCTCATTGTCCGAGGGGCTATGATGATTGAACCCACCGAGACGGAAAGCAAGCGCGAGCTAGATCTTTTCGCGGACGCCATGATCTCGATCGCTAAGGAGGTAGAGAGCGATCCGGAGCTTGTGATAAAGGCTCCGCATTCAACTCGAACCCGGCGCGTCGACGAGGTCACGGCGGCCCGCAAGCCGATCGTCCGCTGGAGACCGCCTTCGACCGCCAGCTTAGCAGCTGATTAGCAGCGGCAAGCACCGTCTCAACCCGCAAGCTCTCGATGGGCTCGGAGCGCAAGACGGTCACGTTTTCTCCGCGAGGTGCCCATTGTGCCGGATCGGTTGGTCCGAAAAGCGCCAGCGTCGGAATCCCCAGAGCGGCCGCGAGGTGTGTGATTCCTGAATCGTTCCCGACATAGAGCGTTGCTCCGCTCAGCCAGTTAGCGAGTTGCCTGAGATCCTCGAACCGGGTCGCGCAGTCGAGCTCTTCTTCCGGTCCAGCTGTCCATTCCGTTCTGATCGGTAAGCTCGCTGCAAGCGCTCTGTACGAGTCAAGCGGCCAATTCTTTCGCCTGCTGCCTGAAAACGGATGGATCACAACCGTGCAGCGAAGAGTAGTGCGTTCTGGCTTGACGCGGGGATTGAAATCTGGCGCGCCTACCTGCTCGGCGAAGAACGTCGAGGCGTGTCCACGATACTCTTTGGGAGGTAACGCGCGCAGGAATTCACAAGGAACGCCGAGCAATTGGATCGCCTCGCGGAATTGCGGCCGGTTTGTCCCGTACCAACTCACGATCGAATCGAAGCTTTGAAGGATCCTCCTGAGTTGCGCCGGAATTGCAAAATCACCGACTCCGACAAGCTCAATGCCTGTCGCAGAGAGCGCCCGTACACAGTCTGCAAACTGAACCATAGGTACGAACGCGGATGGGACCCAGACCTCGGTGTATTTGACGGCCAGATGCTGCATTGCAGGCAGTGACAAGATGCAATCGCCAATCGCACCCGGCCGGAGTATCAGGCGTCGCATTCTCGGCTCAGAGTCCGTAGAGCACACATAGGTTTTCCCGCATCACCAATGCGTCGACTGCCGCGCACGATCCAGTACTATTCGATCGAAACTGCAAAATGCACTTCCGCCGCCGATGGCCGGAAGCACATCTCGTTATTGCACGCCTGGTAGCGAAGTTTGCCCATCATCGTCCCAGCTCCCGTAGGCGCATTGGCAGGAACCCGAAACTTGGTTTGGATCTGAAAATTCCCCGTGAAAACTAGAAGCCGCTGCGTGCCGACGGTGATTTCCTCAGGTTTCGGATACGAAAAGCTCTGTGCCTCAAGAGGGCCGCTTGTCCAGGTCAACTTCAGCGGAATCAGGAACTCATCTTTAGGCTTGTCGCTGTTCACATGAAAGCCAGGCAGCACCGCCACTTCCAGGCTCTGCGTGACCGAAGCTCCACGCTTGGCCGTAACAGGTTCGGAGGGACGGACAACAAGCTTATTTTGCTGTGCCCAGCAGAAGAGTGGCAGGAACGCGAATACGAGAAGAAACGCTCTCCGGCTTCTCGCCGATAAGGCTCTGAATCTCGCTGACATACTGGTTCTTATCGATGAGGCCGATGTGTGGAGGAAACGCGAATTTCCCATCACGATCAATCATAAACGTAGTCGGGAGGGAATCCAGCCCTCCGTACAACTGACTTACGGAATCGTTGCCCAGCAGAATGCGGTAGTTGAGTTTGTGTTCGGCAATGTAAGGCTTCACCGCGGCCCAACCGTCCTCGTCCATCGAAACGCCGAGCACGGCAAAGCCCTTCGACTTGTACTGCTGCTCAAATTCCTCGAACCAGGGAATCTCAACCTGGCATGGACCGCACCACGTCGCCCAGAAATTGAGCAGAACAACCTTGCCGCGGTAATCTGCCAGCTGCACCTTGTTACCGTTTGAATCGGTGAGCGTAAAGCCGGGAGCGGATTTCCGATCCGCGTGCATCTTTGCCGAGGACCTCGCCTCGGCCGACCCCGAATGCGATCCGGAGCAAGACGCCAGAATCCCTGAGATCAGGAGCGCCACTAGCGCAGTCGATTTCCGATAAGCCGGCGACATCTGAAACTCCAGTTTAGCGCCCCCTATCCCGAAGCCGGTGGAAGGCGACAAGTTGAGTCGCTCTCTGCGATTCACATCGGCAACGACCCGTGCCCGATTGCTACCCATATCTGTCATGTCCCGTCAACGTGAGCTGAATTGAGCGAGACTTAGAGAGCCGTGAGCTTTCGGGCCCTGACTATTGAGCTGGTTGCCGCCAATCCCTCGCTGCTCGGCAGGCCCGTAGAGCTTCTTTCCGGGCCGGCGCTGGTATTTCGGCCTCTCGAACGAGCGGATATGCAGGAGCTGAGCCAGTTTCTTGAATCGCTGTCATATGAGACCCGACGATTTTGGCAACGTGATCGCTATTGCCTTGCCGAGGCCCAAGAGTTGTGCAATGCGATCGGATCCTTCGATAAATTGCGAATGGTCGCAGTGAACAATACAGGGCGGCCCAGTATCCAAGCCTTAGTCGAGTTCAGCTTTGGCATACCCGAAAGCGACCGTCAGCGTTTTGGCCAGTACGGGCTGACGTTGAGCGAGGCAAGCGACACTCGTTTTGGTCCATGCGTGCGGGATAACCTGCGAGGAACGGGGCTCGCGAATGCCCTGATGCCGCTGGTGGTAGAAGACGCTATCCTTTTTGGCAAATCGCGCATTCTGCTGTGGGGCGGCGTTCTGACCTCAAATACCCGAGCCATCCGCTTTTATGAGAAACACGGGTTTCGAAGGGTAGGTGAATTTGTCGGCAGAGATGGACAAGCCAGTTTAGACATGTTGCTGGAGATCAAAACGTTTTCTTCGCAAAGTCCACAAGGTTAGCTGGGCATGCGAGCCCGGCTCCAAACAAACTTACCTTGCTGTCGCGATACCGGCCTCATATTTCCAGGCGCTCTGGGTCCTTGCCCCATCTGAAAATCGCGTGTCGGTGTATTCCTCGAATTCGATTTTCTTGTCCAGAACGCCTGTTTCAATCATCAGGTCACGAACCAGATCGAAATCCGCCTTGCGCGGGGCGAGCGGGCTATACATCACGCGGTCCAGCGGATTGGTGAGCGCCCAACGGAGCAGCGCGGGTTTTTGGTTGTAATAGAAACGACCCACGAAGTCGGCTGCATCCTCGCGATACGGTTTGCCCTTGTCGAGCCAAAGACCCGAGCGGGCAATGCCATCCACCAGAACCTGCACTACGTCCGGACGTGTGTCGATGAGATCCTGTCGCACTACCAGAATGCAGGACATGTAATCCGGCCAGTACTGGCGAGCTTGAAAAAGGATGCGGCCATAGCCTGCCATCTCCGCTTGGGACGGGAACGGCTCGCCCATCGAGAAGGCATCAATAGCCCGCGCAGCGAGTGCACCGGAAACATCCGGCGGAGCCATTTCGACCATTTTGATCTCCCGTGGCTTGATGCCCCAAACCTTCATGGCACGATACAGTATCAGGCGTTCATCGGAGAAGCGGCTCGGAATCGCGACCGTGCGTCCGCGCATATCGGCAAAAGTCCGGATCGGTCCGTCCTTGCGAACAACCACCGCGCTACCGTACCTGTGCCCCAGGTAAACGACTTTAATGGGAACGCCCTGTGCCCTGAGCGCAATCGCCAGCGGCGCGACAATGAAGGCCGCCTGCACTTTATTAGAAATCAGCGCTTCCTTGATTTCGGGGAAGCCCTGAAAAAGGCGCGGCAGAAACAGTTCGCCGCTTTGCGAGAATTTCGAAATGTAATCCGTCACTGGGCAGGTCAGCTGACAGGTCACCGGAATATAGGCGACGACGATCTTGCGTTTCGAGGGCGGCCGGTGATCGTTCAGAACGGCCGCCCAATTTACATTGAGGTAACCGTGCAGGCCCGATACAAGCACCAGCCAGCCTAGCGCGAATAACAGAATTTTGCGCTTAAGCGGAATGGCGAAACCCCCATCGGACGGATTTGACCTTTTCGAGCCTGCGAAAGCCGAAATCCAGCGCCAAACCTATCACGCCAATGATGACCATGGCCGCAACCACCAGGTCATAACGCTTTCCGGAATTTCGGGCATCAATAACCAGGTATCCCAGGCCGGAGTCGACCGCAATCATCTCCGCAGCAACCACCACGAGCCAGGCGATGCCAAGCGCGATGCGCAGACCGATGATGATCTGCGGAAGCGCAGCAGGAAAGACTACCTTCGCGAGAAGTTGCGAAGGCGTAAGCCCAAAGTTGCGGCCGGCACGGCGGAATATAAAGGGCACATTAGAGACGCCGTTCACGCAGGTAACTACGATGGGAAAGAAAGCCCCCAGAAAGATCAAGAAAATCGCGGCTCGATCTCCTACCCCAAAGAAAATGATTGCGACTGGAATCCAGGCTATGGGACTGATGGGCCGAAGCCACTGCATCACTGGATTGACCACCCGGTCAGCGGCTGGATACCAACCGAGAGCTAGTCCAACCGGGATTCCGAGAATCGCGGCGATGCCGAACCCAATTGCCACGCGGCGTAGAGAATCGCCGATGTAAGCCCATAAAAGGCTCTTTCGGATTAACTCGAGCATTCCTTTCTCTACTGCAGCCGGCGAGGGGAAGACCTTGGTAGCCGTCCAGAGAACGGAGTAATGCCAGAGTGCGAGAAACAGGGTGCAGCCGAGAATCGGCCAGAAAAACTTCTCCCATTTCCTCGGCACAGCAAGCGAGTTCATATCTTGTGGGCCAGACCGATTTGCTTGAAAATGCCATCGCGCAGCTCGAGATACCTCGGTGAGCTGATATCGCGCGGATGCGGAATATCGATCTCCACGATTTGCTGTATTCTTGCCGGGCGAGCGCTCATGACCACAACGCGATCGGCGAGCTGCACCGCCTCATCTATATCGTGCGTCACGAACACGATAGTCTTACGCTCCGCTTCCCAAATTCGAAGTAATTCACTGCGCATCACAAGACGGGTAATGGAGTCCAGAGCCCCAAACGGCTCGTCGAGAAACAGCACGTCCGGGTTGACGGCCAATGCACGGGCCACTTCGAGCCGCTGCTTCATGCCGCCTGAGAGTTCCGGCGGGTAAGCCTTCTCGAATCCTTGCAGACCGACCATCTGCATGTAGTGCGCAATGCGCCGCTCCCGCTCAGCACGCGGCAGCTTGAACAAGCCGAAGCCTATGTTTCCTTCAACCGTGAGCCACGGAAAAGTTCCGCGCTCCTGGAACACGAAGATCCGGCGGGGATCCGGCCCATGCACGATCTGGCCGTCAATCCTTATCTCTCCGCCTGTTGGAGAGATGAAGCCCGCCATGGTGCTCAACAGTGTCGACTTGCCGCAGCCGGATGGTCCGAGCAGGCAAACGAACTCGCCATCCGCCACTTCGAGGTTGATGTTTTCGAGTACAGGGACGCTCTCGCCATCACGTTCGAATGCCATGTCGATGTGCTCGAGGCGCAATTTAGTGCTTACTATTGCTGGCGCGATGACTGCTTCCGTTGCTGACACGGTTAGTCCTCCGAATAACTCCAGCGAAGCGATTTCACTCGCTCCAAAGAGCGCATTGCCAGATCCAGTAGTAAACCGATCAAACCGATCATCACCATACCCGCTACCACCAGGTCGTACCGGTTGCCGGCGTTTCGAGCATCGATAATCAGAAAGCCGAGTCCAGAGTTCACCGCTATCATTTCGGCCGCAACTACCACCAGCCAGGCAATCCCCAGAGTGATGCGCAAACCGATCACCAGTTGCGGCATGGCGGCCGGATACAGGACACGGTATACCAGGCCGGCCCGGTTCAGCCCGAAATTCCGGCCGGCGTTCACATAAACGGCAGGAACGCTTTGAGCCGCATTGATGGCAGTCAGAAGCAAGGGAAGGAAGCAGCCGATGAAGATCAGAAAAATGGCGGCGAGGTCGCCTACGCCAAACCACAGAATCGCGATTGGAATCCAGGCAAGCGGCGAGATTGGACGAAGAATCTGAATGATGGGGTTGAATGCCATCTCAGCACGACGGAACCAGCCGATGGTAAGTCCCAGCGGGATGGCCAGGACTGCCGCTAAAACGAAGCCCCAGGTAACACGGAACAGCGAAGCCACCACATACTTCAGTAGCAATCCGTGTTGCGCCAGATCGGCCACGCCGCCGACGACTTCCCACGGGCCGGGCAGGAGGTGAAAGCTACTTCGGTCGATAGCGATTTGCCAGGCAATAAGCAGGACGACGATAAAGGCGATCGGCCGCAGCCGGACAACGAGGTTCAAGATTCCTCGCTGGGTGCGGTGAGTGGCATTAAGACCTCTTGCGAATCGTACTGTATTGCTTCCCGCCAGTAAAGTTGGAACATGAGCTCCTACTTGCGATGGATAAGTGCGCCCGGAAATCCGGCAGAAGGCAATTCCGTCGCTCCCCACCGTATAATGGCGAAGAGACTCTGACAAATCCGCAACAAGCTCCTACAGCGAGACGGAAATCTTTTTACACCGCCGCTTTCTACCTCTTACTGATTTCGGAACTCATTCCGATCTGGATTTTCCGCTACGTCCCGTCTTCGGATGGGCCCTCTCACCTGTTCAATTCTTACGTCTTTTTGAACTACCGGCATGTTCCGATCTTTGAGCAAGCTTTCACACTGCAGGTTCCCACCGCGGGAAACCTGGCTGGGCACGGCTTGGCGATCCTTCTGATGAGCATTGGCGTGCCGCCCGAAATTTGTGAAAAGCTGCTTGTCACGCTGTGCATCGTGGCGTTGGCACTGGCATTCCGGTACGCGGTGCTGGGGATAAGGCCACTACATCCGGCTGCGCCGCTGCTCGTGATGCCGTTTCTGTATAACTGGCCGCTGCAGATGGGATTCTGGAGCTTCAGCCTCGGTGTGCCGTTCGTACTGGTGTGTATCGGCATGTGCCTGCGGTATCGCGGCCAGTGGAATCTGAAGAGGCTCTGCCTGTTGCTGCTCGTTGCCGCCTCGGTGTATGTGTGTCATCCGATTGATTGGGGGGTTTGCGTACTCGTGATTGCTTTGATGACAATGTGCGCTGAGTGGCGCGGCTGGTTGCAAGCGCGTGACCGTCGGAGAGCTGTTATCCAAACCATCTTGCCGCTCGCCGTCTTTATCCCATTCGTCATTCCAAATTTGCTTTTTGCCAGGCAGAACGAGCTGGTTGTCTGGGACAGGATTGTCTCCATTCGTACTCTGCTTTGGCCGCTCTACACCGATACACCGCTGCACCTGTTTGAGACCGACGGGCGCGCGGCCCGGGTCCTTTTCGCGATCTTATTTCTGGTGTCGCTCGCTAACGTGTGGTGGAAGGCACGCGCACGAAAAATCGAATATGCGGACATCCTGCTTGGCGCTGCAGCCGTACTGTTATTGATGGGGATATTCTGCCCAGCTCGCATCGGTGAGGGCACTTATCTCGGGGTCAGGCTGCTGCTTTTCGGATATCTGGTCTGGACCCTCTGGCTCGGACTGACACTGAGCCGTCGTGCGTTGCCGGCATTTGCTTGCGTTGCGGTTGCATTTTCACTTTGGATATTGGTTGCACGAATTCCGAGCTGGCGCATAGCGAACTACGAACTAGCTGAAGTAGAGAGGCTCGGTAAAGTAATTTCGCCCAATAGCTATGTTTGCCAAATGGACTTCGATGAAGATACCGAGCTAGTGCCGCCCATGGGGCATGCGATGGACTTGCCACCTGACCGAAAGATTGTGGATTTGCGCGACTACGAGGCCGGTCGCAACGCATTCTGGACGCGGTTTCGTCCAGGGTATTTTCTCGATGAGAACTACTTAGCTGCAGCGACCCGGTCGAATTTCGAGAAAGCCGTCGAGACGTTCGAGAGCCAGACGGGCAAGAACGTCGACTACATTATGCTGACCGACTTGAAGGCGCCGGCCGACCAGACACTGCGTAGCATTCTGCCTAAGCTCGCTTCGCGATATGAGTTGGTCGGCGCTCACCAGCCAATCGTCGCAATTTATCATCTGAAGTCCTGAGCGTGCCCAAGCGCCAAGTCAGGCGCCCTTTTCAACCTGCAGATTATTGGTCACACTGAAAACATTCGGAACCGAATTCGCACGGATGTTGATCAGGTTCTTATCTCCCTGATTGGCCACCACGCCTTCCAGAGTCACGTGGCCATTTTCTACGATGATGTGAATACTTGGCAGGGCCTGGTGTCCGTACCGATCGCCGATTTGCGGGTCGCCGTAAATGGTCCGAAACATAGCGCGGCGAATCTGCCAATCCATCGGAGAGACCGGGAGCACTTTGATTTCGTTGTTGACTTGGGTAACACCTTCTACACTCTTCACGACGTTGCCGGCGTCTGATTTGAGGACTGGATTGGTCACAGCGCCAACTAGTGTCACAGTTGAACCCTGAACCCGGAAACCGAGGTCGTCGAAGATGGTGTAGTACGGCAGCATCAACAGCTCGTGACGTACCTGCTGCACTAGTCTCGACTGACCAGGGGAGCCATGAAGGTAGGGATCGTTGTGATCACTCTGCCCGGCAGTCAACCCCCAAGGAGTAATGAATAAAGCTGCGAGGAAAGCGGAACAGAATACTCTGCGCATGATGAATTTCTCCTATATATGGACGAGCGGGGCAGGCTTTCGTCTTCGCCGCTGGGCTTTCGTTATCCCTGGCCGCGATGCTTCCAAATGTCGCTTCCGCGCCTAGCAAAGATACTGATCAGGAACACCAAGATGGCCACGAACCAGCAGAAACCAGGAGCATATATGCTCCAATTGTGGCTATATGGCCATAGCGGCATGGCCAGGACGCCGGCAATAAAGAAAACAAGCGAAACGATCCGCCACCCCATCGCCCATTAGACAGCTTGGAATCACCACTGTTACTTCGAACAATAACGAGGGCCAGCGCGCAAAGCAGAAGAATCAGTTCGGATAAGGCTCGCCCGGGTGAACAACCCGGATGTCGTGGTCTGCGAATTCCTGGTGGCCTCCGGGGAGATTCACCTGAGGCATATGGCAGTTCGCGCAGTTTTCTTTCGCTACCGGACAAGATTTCGCGGTCTCCGAGCGCTTCGCGAGCTCACTGGTCGAAGCTTTTGGCATACGTGGACGCTGAGAATGGCAAGCAAAGCACTTGGTGTCGTACGAAACTGAGCGGCGTACGACCTCCTGATGGGGATCGTGGCAGGCGATACAGCTGATGCGTGGGTCCGCGCCATCGAAGCACTTGCTAATTGCGAGACGGTACGGTTGAAAGCGAACGTTGATCTCGCCGCGCCAGCCGTTCCGGACGACAGTCTCCCAGGACCGGTGGCATTGACCGCAAAAGTTCGAGATGTCCTCCGCAGACATGCGGCCGAGTTTCTTTGGGACGGAATCTAGCTTCCCGTGTGCGATCGCCTGAAGGTGTGCAGAAGCAGAAGTGTGGCAGTGCTGACAAGTCACGCCGGGTTTGAGCGCGTTAAGTTGCAGGCGGTCTCCGCTAACCGCACCGGTAGAGTGGCAGCCGAAACAGGCTTTCGCATCGCGCTCGCTCAGTTCGCGACCGAGTGCCTCATCCAGAGTGCCGGGCGACAGGTTCTGATCGCCCATTGTGACGTCAAGACCGTCAATCAGTGGATAGTAGCTAACGAAGCTCTCGTACAGCTTGCCATTGCGTTGGTAGACGTAGGTCTGGGAGCCGACCCCAAAAGTCCAGGCGATGGGAACAGATAGCCGGCCTGAGCTGTCCGAGACGGAATAGATACTTTCGGATCCGTGTGTCTCAATTGAGTAGGCGTACGAGCCCTTCTGAAAAGTCAACTTGGGCCGAGAGACAAGCAGCTGATTCGAGCCCGGAGGAATGAGAGCGCGGGCCATCGAAGTCTGCGGCTGGGATCGGGCTTGCGCGGGATGGCAATCGGCGCACACTAACTCTTTGGATTGAGCCGTGACAACCGCGGCCCCAGCAAAGGCGAAGGCGGCGAGCAGTAGATTAAGGTCGCGCAACTTCGGCTTTCTCACTGGCCATCTTCATAGATTCGCGGCGCTCGGTCCAGGCATCGTGTTTCCGTCCCGCTTTGGAGTAGGCGGTGGCCAACGCAAGATGATTTTCGAGGTCGGCTGGATCCAATTTAGCGGCCGTCTCAAGGTGACCGATGCCCCGGTTCAGCTCTCCGCTCTCTACCAGCGAACGTCCAAGTACGAGCTGTGCCAGGGGCGATTTCGGGTCACCGGCACAGGCCTTCTGCGCATAGATAAGAGCTGAAGCGGGATCATCCTTCTGTAAAGAGATCCAGGCCAGCATGGCGAAGGCGGCAGCATTGCCCGGAGCGAGTTCGACAGCCCGCTGCAATTCGGACGTGGCGCGAGCTGGATCGGCGGTCAACAAAAACACACCGTAAGTGTAATGAACAGCGGAGGACTCCGGGTATTTCTCGAGTAACTCAGCGTAGCTCCGCTGAGCCTCTTCGAGTTTTCCGGCGACCGTGTAAAAACCCGCTTTGCCAATGAGGGAAAGGAGATCGCGACCCGCAGGCGGAACATCTTTAGGCAGCATGGTCTGGTGCGAGGCAGCAAGCCCGAGCCCGAGCAGCACTTCTGGACCGGTGGGGGCGCTCTTGATTAACTGTGCATACTTCTGCAGCGACTGATCGAACTGGCCGTCATGCGCGAGAAGCACTGCTTCGTGGTAGAGCAACACACTGGTCATCTGCGCGTTGTCCACCCTCAGTGACAAGCTGCGCTCGATGTGGGCAAGCGAATCAGAATAATCGCCAGTTTCAAATTCACATAGACCCAGCAGGGCCCAACCGGGTCCCGCCGCTGGGTTCAGCTGGACAAAATGCCGCAGTGCCTCCTGACCGGCTGAAAACTTATCGGAGTCGTAGGAAAGCGAACCGAGAAACCACCAGCCCTCCTGCCAGGACGGGTTCAGCGAGAGCGCTCGGCGGTAGAGATCGATCGCTTCGGCCAGATCGTTACGGTCGCGGGCGGCTGCGGCGCGTGCGGCGAGCTCGTCGAAACCGGCAGGGTTGTCCTGCTGAGCGAACGCAAAGAGTGAAAAGAGAATTGTTAAGGCTAATAAGCGCATTCAGCCCAGATCCTCGGCATGCAGGTGCCCATGTGGTTGGGCAGGCTTGGGGTGGTGATGCCGGTGAGGCCGAAGCAATCCGGCGGTCTCCAGGAGATGCGCATCGTGGAGAATCGTGTAGGGATCGCCCTCGGCCGCCACCGCGCCGCTTTTTATAACGATGCAGCGATCGGCGATACTTTCGAGCGCGCTGAGGTCATGGGTGGCAGTGATCACCGTGCGCCGGCCGGATGCCATGGAAGAAAGCAGCTCGATGATACCGTTTTGACTGGCAGGATCAAGCGATTCGATGGGCTCGTCAAGCAGGAGGACTTCCGGTTCTGTGACCAGCACCGAAGCCAGCGCAACCCGCTTTTTCTCACCGCCTGAGAGGCGGTGGGGCCCGCGCTCGGCAAGTGAAGCAATACCCAGCCGCCACAATGTTTCTTCAACGCGGTTACGAACTTCGCTTTTGGGCCAGCCCAACTGGAGCGGTCCAAAGGCCACTTCGTCTAAAACACTCGGGTTGAAGAGTTGAACATCTGGATTTTGGAAAACGATGCCGACTGAGCGGCGAAACTCATAGAAGAACTTCTTCTGTTCGAGCCGCGCGGCGGTGAGCTCATTTCCCAGGTAAAAGATGCTGCCCTGATCCGGGAAGGCAAGCCCCGCCAGCAAACGTAATAGGGTGGACTTGCCTGAACCGTTCGCTCCCAGTAGAGCGATCCGTTCTCCTCTTGCGATCTTTACTGAGAGATCCCGCAAGGCGAGCACGCTGCTGTAGGAAAACGAAACTGCGTTTGCTTCAAAAACAGTGGATTGCGGAGCGGACATCACCGTCCAGCCCAAATAGTTAGGCTAGCAATCGACAATAAGGCAATCAGCAATAGCCAGTCGGCGCTGCGCATCTCCGAGTTCTCGAGCAGGCGGATCTCGCCGCGAAATCCACGGGCCTGCATCGCGAGATAAACTTCGCTGCTGAGCATGAAACTCCTTTCCAGCAGTGCGCCGGCGATAGCCGTGGCGGACACGCGCTGCGCTTCTGGATCGGGTGGACCAAGGAGGCGCGCGCGACGCGCTTCGAAAAGATCGCTGGCAGAGCGCAGGAACACGAACAGATAACGATAGGTCATCTGGAACACTGCAACCATGATCGCGGGGACGCGGAAACTACGGAGGGCGCTCAGAAGACGGTACCAACGGGTGGTGAGAAGCAGAACCACGACAAGCGTGCCCGCGGTTTCGGCACGCAAAAGCAGGAACGCGCCTGCAGCGAATCCCCGGTCCGTGATGGTTAAACCGAGTAACGGAATGCGATACAGTTCAGCTCCCGAAATAAGAAACAGGGCTGGGAACGCGATCAGTCCGGTAAATGCGAGAACCGCCAGCCAGACCCGAGTGGCAAGGGCCCGCAAAGGAATACGCGAGAAGTAAGCGAGCAGAATACTCGCCAGGAAAAGGGCCGCCGCCAACCAGAGGCGACGAACGGATACGGCCGAGAGGATCAGAGCGCCGAGACCAGCAAGTTTCACACGCGGGTCGATCCGCTGCAACACGCCATGCGATTGAGCCACCCTTTCAGCAAAAAGAGCTTCTTCGGATATCCGCAGCAGCGAATGGATTGTTTTTTCGAGATAACCTTTGCGAATGCGGGAACCTGCCGGCAATTTCTTGGTAAGCCAGACCGTGCAGGATGCAGCAAGAATGATGGCGCCGGCGCCCGCCACCGCGCAGAGAAAATAGCCAGCTCCGGAGCTGCCCATAAAATCGGGCGCGTAGTCACGAAGGGGAGCAGGCCAAAGCGACGACATGTGAAGAATCCCAGCCGGGACCGTTGAATTTTTGAAATCGCCAACGCGCCACTCCCCCCAAGCCGTGCCGGACGCCAAAATGCCAAGCGGCGTCAGCATGAGTAAGCTGCCAACGATCAGCCAGAGCTTGCGTGAAGCGAGCCAGGTCACGCCCGCGACGCCCAAATGGGGAAGTGAGAACCCGGAATCACGCGCATCGGGCGCGGTCCTGCTGAGAAGCGCGGGATCGGCCCGCTGCAAATAGGCCACGACTCCGGCAGACACGATGAACTCCGCCAGCCCGGCGAAAGTGAGATGACCAAGCAGCATGGCGGGAAGGGCTATGTGAAGCGGATAGGGCGCATAGAGCGGCGCACCCGCCGAATCGTGGAAAAAGCGCGGTTGCAGCCCGAACTCGACAGCCGCACAGAAGGCTGCCAGGTTGATGCCGATGTACCCGCCGATCCCGGCTGCAAGCACTCGTCGCGGCGATTTGAGCGGGGCATTACGTGCAAACAGACGGTAGAGTGCATAGGCCGCGAATGAACCGACCACCGCCATATTGAAACAGTTTGCGCCAAAGGTAGTCACTCCGCCATCCGCGAACAGCAGCGCCTGAATTGCGAGTGCCGTTGAAATCGCCAGCACTGCGAACCAGGGACCAAGCACGATAGCGGCAATGCCCATTCCGACCGCGTGGCCGGTGGTTCCGCCGGGTAGCGGCAGATTGAACATCATAATGACGAATGAGAAGGCCGAAAACACCGAGAGCAGCGGAACGGTTCGCGCGCTGAGCGAATTCCGGACGCGTCGCAAAGCGACATACCAGAACGGCGTTGATGCCGCGTACAGACCCGCGCAGGTGGACGGACTCAGGTAGCCATCTGGAATATGCATCGTTTAGAAGCTCACCTGTAAACGAGCATTCACGCTTCGTGGAAGCGCGATGGCGGTTCCCGAGAAGAGCCCGGCGAAGTTGATGACATTGAGGCGATCCGTAAGATTGGTCCCGTCGATCTGTAAGCGGACCGGATAGCGCTCGCTCCTGTGAAGAGTCAACCCCAGAGAAGCGTTTAGCGAAGCCAGAGGACGGGTCCGGTAATTGCTGAAATCGATGCGATCCACGATCGCCTGACCGTACTGGGCAAGAGCTTGTTGGTAGGTGCCTTCGAAATCGATCGGCAAGCCCGAATCGTAGGCGCCGCCAAAGGCCAGCCACACGCGCGGGCTAACGTCGTAGCGCAAGCGGGCGCGGATACTGTTTCTCTGGTCCTGAGAGACAGGAAATTCACCGCTGCTCGCACTGATCGCGTTGGCGGCATCGACGCCAAGAAATAGGCCGCCCGTCGCGGGAAAATAGCCGTTGCCGCGCAGGTTGCTCCAACTGGCAAAACCCGAGAAGCGGCCCCAGCGAGGGATGTCAAGCTTGGTTTCGACGCCGTAGATGTTGGCGAGCGCAAACGAAATCGGGAAACTGACGCCCGTGTTCAGCAAAAGATTGTCGTCGGGGTAATTGTGATATCTGCGCCAGAAGAAATTTGAGTTGAGACTCACATGGCCGAAAAAGCCCCGTCCGAAACCCGCCTGATAGTAGTTTCCGCGCGCAGGCTCGACCGGCAATCGCAGCACCTGGTCGCTGAGACTGGTCACTTGTGGTGAGCTCGAAACCAGCAGATTCTCGAAGGCGGGCGTTTGGAAGATTCTGTCGTACGATGCGCGAAGGACGATTTCCGTTTTTGGCCAGTAAAGGGCGATGCCCAAGCGCGGACTCCAACCCGTTTGGTTCACCAGCAGATCGTAGTGATCAAAGCGCAGACCGGCGCTCAGGCTCAAGTTTTTCCAATGCAGTTCATCCTGACCGAACACGCCCTGCTCGCGGTCTGGCGCGTGCCCGTAATAGCGGAACGAGCGTGGAGTATCCGGGTCAAACTGGCTTGGATCCGTAATCAGGTAATTGAGAGATTCCTGAATGGATGCGTAATCGGATTCTAAACCGGCTTTAAATTCATGAATCCCGGTGTGCGCCGAGACAGTTCCTTTTACGTACTCTTCGTGGTAGCCGCGATCCTGTCCGGCAATGATGGGCGTTGCGAGATCGTTCGACCACAGGCCGGCCGTGAGATCACGAGACATGGCCCGGAAGTCGGCCAGCAGGTTTGAAGAAAACACGTGCTGATACGAGAATTGAGCGGCAGTTTCAAATGTCTGGCGATCCTGGCGCTGGCCGGCTTGCTGCTGAAGGTATTCATTCGGCACCAGGAATTTCGACTGTTCGCGCCGCAGCACCAGCGAGACGCGATCGTTATCCGTGAGGTCGCGCTCATATTGAGCCATAAAATCCGCAGTGCTGCCATGGTTCGTGAAGTTGCCGGTTACAGGTGGATCGAGGAAGCGATCTGTGAGCGAGCCAGCGGCGCTCAGGCTGAAAGTGTTTTGCTTGAAACCATATTGGGTGCGCAGATAGCCGTTCAGCGTATTGAAGCTGCCGCCTGAAAGAACAGCATCGCCGTGAAGACCTGGACGGCTGTCACGGCGTGTTTCCACCTCGACCACACCGCCCATACGCCTGCCGTACTCGGCGGGAAAGCCTGCGGTGTAGACGCTCATTTCCTGAACACTGTTGGCGTCGAAATCAGGTACGAACGAAGCAGAACGGGTCTCTGTAAGCGGCATCCCGTCAATGACGTACTGCACCTGATACTCTTCACCGCGCGGATGCAGGACGCCGTTCGCTTCGAATACCCAGCCTGGTTCCTGGTTCACGAGTTCCGCAAGCGAGCGGCCCGGCATGGCCGCCAACCTGTCTCGTAGGGTCGGAGTGCCGATCTGATAGCTGCCCGACGTGTTGGTGGGATTTACCAGTGTCGCGTTCTCATTCACCTCAACGGTCGTCTGCAGCTGTTGAAGCCCGAGCTTGAGCGTGAGTTCCTTGGGAATGGCCGAACGGATCTCGACGACCTCGGAAGCGGGTGCAAAGCCCGGGTGGCGAACCTTCACTGTGTACTTCCCGAAGGGTAGGCGCTTGGCCGTGATCCGGCCTTCGCCATTGGTATTGAAAGTGCCCAGGTATTGATTGGCTTCGCTTGCCAGCTCGGCGGTTCCTTGTATCGGAAGACCGCTCGAATCGGTGAGCGTAAGACGCAGTTCACCCACATTCGCCTGCGCTAAGGCGAGAGTTGGAAGAAGGCACAAGACCAAAAGCCGAAACCACATCCTCAATAGAGATTCTCTCAGCCCGGTTTCCTGACCGGATCCCCTCTCGGCACAGCCTTTGATCGGATATAGTAGCCGTCAATGCGAAAACACTTGCTCATTTGCCTGTTGCTGGCCCCGCTTGCTTGGGCTCAGGATCCCGGCACGCGCATGGAACAGATTGTCCAGTCTTACGTCAAAGACAAGAGCTTCATGGGCTCGGTCCTGGTTGCTAAAGGGAACGAGACCTTGCTGGACCGCGGCTATGGTTCGGCGGATCTCGAATGGTCGATCCCCAACACGCCCACGACAAAGTTTCGGCTCGGTTCGATCACCAAGCAGTTCACCGCGGCATGCATCTTGCTTTTGCAGGAGCGGGGAAAGCTGAATGTTAGCGATCCGGTGAAAAAATACATGCCGAACGCTCCTGCAGCCTGGGATAAGATCACGATCTACCACGTCCTGACTCACACTTCGGGCATTCCGAATTTCACGAACTTCAAGGAGTATCGGGATTCGGAGGCGAAGAGCACGACTCCGGAGAAGTTAATAGAGCGTTTTCGCGATAAGCCGCTCGACTTTGAGCCGGGAACCAAGTGGAGTTACAGTAATTCGGGATACGTGCTTCTTGGCTATCTGATCGAAAAAATCAGCGGCCAGACCTATCAGCAGTTCCTAGAACAGAACATTTTTACTCCGCTCGGCATGAAGGACTCCGGATACGACTCAAACTCTGCGATCATCCTGCATCGCGCTTCCGGCTACTCACCTTCCGAGCACGGCATCATCAACGCCGGGTATATCGACATGACGATTCCGTTTTCGGCGGGCGGTTTGTACTCGACCACCGAGGATCTGCTCACCTGGGAACACGGCCTGTTCGGAGGTAAGGTTCTATCGGCGGCTTCCTTGAAACAGATGACAACTCCTTTCAAGCAGGATTATGCGTTTGCATTGCAAGTGAAGCAGGTGAATGGACGCAAGGAAATCGATCATGGCGGAGGGATAGAGGGCTTCAACACGGAGCTTGCTTACTGGCCGGACGATCAGCTGATTGTGATCGCGCTAGGCAATTTGAACGGGATGGCGCCGCAGGAGATCGCAGACAAGGTTGCGGCAACCATCCACGGCGAAAAAGTCACGCTTACTTCAGAGCGCAAAGAAATCAAAGTCCCGGCCGACGTGCTGAAACAGTATGTGGGCGAATATGAGCTTGCACCCCAAGCGATCCTGAGCGTGACGCTGGATGGGGATCAGCTAGAAACACAGTTGACCGGGCAAGGGAGGATTGCGGTTTACCCGAAGGCAGAGAATAAATTCTTCCTAAAAGTAGTCGATGCGCAGCTCGAGTTTACGAAAGACGCCTCAGGCAAGGTGACGCAGGTTATCCTGCATCAGGGCGGGCGCGACATGCCGGCCAAGAAAATAAAGTAGTCCGCTATTGCGCTGGCTTCAGCCTGATCAGCACGACTCCATGCGACGGCACTTCGGCGGAGAACTCATCTGCGAATTTGCCACGCTCGGCATTCGCCCAAAGATCGCGCACCGTGAAGTTGCCGTCGAGCTTCAGATCAGACTTGGTTGCCGTAATCTTTGCTGATGTTGCGCCGCGATTGAAGAGCCCGACGGCTTCGCCGCCGCCCGCCAAGGGACGTGCCCATACCTCGAGATCTCCATTCTTTGAAATGCGGGTTGCTTCTTTCCCGAGTGGATCCTGATCTATTGCGATGACCTCCTTGTTCGTTAGCATTTGAAGAATCGCGGGAGGCACGCTTCGGAGGTCATTGCCAGCAAGGAGCGGCGCGGCGAGCAGGCTCCAGAGACTCATGTGCGTGCGGTATTCGGTTTCGCTCATGCCGCCGTTACCTACTTCCAGCATGTCGGGATCGTTCCAGTGGCCCGGTCCGGCATATTGCGCAAGGCCCTCCTGCAGATCGAAGCCGATATGCGACATGGACTTCCAGTTATCGCTGATATCGCCCGTCGTACGCCAAGAGTTCCCGCCCACGCTTGCACCCCACTTGGGGCCGTGGAAAACGCCGTATTGGCACAGGCTGTAAACAATCGGCCGCCCAGTCGATTGCAGTGCGTCGCCCATCTTCGCATAAACGGCAGGCATTGAATGATAGTCGTAGACCTGCGTGGCGCTGCACCAGTCGTACTTGAGAAAGTCGATGCCCCACGCCGCATACGTTTTTGCATCTTGCTCTTCATGTTGGAAGCTGCCTTCGTAGCCGCCGCATGTTTTTGGCCCGGGTGATGAATAGATGCCCAGTTTCAAACCCTTACTGTGCACGTAATCGGCGAGCGCCTTCATGTCCGGAAACTTGGAATTGGTTTGGATGTTCCCTTGCGCGTCGCGGCCGGCTTCCCAGGTATCGTCTATGTTGACGTATATGTACCCGGCCTCCTTCATCCCGTTACTGACCATCGCATCCGCTGTTTCGCGGATCAGCTTATCAGTGACCTTGTTCGCGAACTTATTCCAACTATTCCAGCCCATAGGCGGAGTCTTCGCCAAGCCGTTGTAAGGAACTGGCTTCGCTGCGGGCAGCGAGATTTTTTTTGGCGGCTCCGGCATCGGCGCCGGAACCTCGGTAGAGACGTGCTTCAGGTGCAGTTGCGGTCCCGGATGATCCTCCCAGCCGGGCATTTGCAGAAGAATGGCATCGCCCTCTATTTTGCCCGAGTACTTGGATGTGTGCTCTTCGCCGAAGTTGTCGCGAATGATCGAGAAAGAGAAACTGTCGCCGTTGATCTTGCCATCCTGAATAGGCTCATAGCCGTAGTGGGAAAGCATGTAGCCGGTTAGAAGGTCAGCCTTCGGCTCGAGAAAAAGCGAGGTTTCCCGCACCGTGCCGTCGGCTCCATAGGTTACCGACCACTTTCCGGTAAGGTTCGCAGCCGAAGCTATCAATGGAAGCAAGAACAAAGCCAGGAGAGACTTCATATCGAATATGAATTTTATACTCTCCCCATCCGGAAATAGAGCAACTGGGGTTTAAGGCTGTTTTCTCAGCTCTTCGAAGATGCTGCTCACCCCTATGCTTATCTCCGGGCCGGCAGTGAGCACGTCCACCAGGCGGAATAAACCGTTATCTGACTTATGACATTCGTAGCCGGCTTCCTCTTCCGAGTCGATGATCCAGCAATAAGGTGTTCCGAACGGATGATACTTTTGGCGGCACTTCTTGAACAGCGAAGACAACGATTGGTCTTGAGAAGACGTTTCGACAACAAGGAATGCGGGAGCGACTAGATAACCGTCTTCGAGCTTGGGATCCGGAAAAGAAAAGGTCACGTCGGGGATGAGCTTGTCGCGTCCATTGAGCATGGTCCATTCGTGCGCGACTGAAGCCCGTGCCTTTTGAGCGTGCGGCTTGAGCATACCCAAAACTATGGTTTCCAGATCAGAATGCTTTTTTCTTCCTACCGATGCTTTCCTGACCATCTGGCCATCTAAAAGTTCGTAGTGCTCCGGATCGTCGTCGGCATATACGCCCGGATGGGCGAGCTCGGTTGCCATCCAAATCTCCTCTCCTCTGCTGTTGCGGTCAGGCGCGCAGGCCGTCGATAAAGCGATGAATGCGGTCAAGCCCGCGTTGAAGCTCAGTCATGGAAGTGGCGTAAGAGATGCGGACGTGATCGTTAGTTCCGAACGCCTCGCCCGGTACAACGGCTACGTGCGCCTCCTCCAGCAAGCGGCTGGCAAACTCGAGCGAATTTCTTACACGTCCGCCGCGGTAAGCAACCGAAACGTTGGGATAGGCGTAGAAGGCTCCTTTAGGAGTGGTGATCGTAACCCCTGGGATCTCGCGCAGGCGATCGATCACGAAATCCCGGCGGCGGCGATATTCATTGAGCATTGCGCCGACGGAGTCCTGGGGACCCTGCATGGCTTCGAGAGCAGCCTTTTGCGCGATAGAGGTTGGATTCGAGGTGGAATGGCTCTGCAGCTTCGTCACCGCCGAAATCAGCGGGGCCGGCGCAAGCGCGAACCCAATGCGCCAACCGGTCATCGCATAGGTTTTCGACAAGGAACCTGCTACAACTACAGATTCCTTTGCGCCGGAAACAGCAGCAATCGAGAACGGCTCACCTTCATAGACGAAATGGCAATAGCATTCATCCGTCATTAGGTAGGCGCCGTGATTCGAAGTGAGCTCGAGGATTTTCTGGAACTCCGTTTTCGAAACTATTGCGCCGCTCGGGTTTGAGGGCGAGTTGATGATTACGAGCCTGGTCCGCGGAGTGATGCGTTGTTCCAGAGCTTTGGCACTCACCTCAAAGCCATCACGCTCGTCGCTATCGACAAACACGCACACGCCGCCCGCATAATTCACTACATCCTTATAAGTCACCCAATAAGGGACAGGAATAATGACCTCATCGCCCGGATTCACCAGGGCCTGGACGAGATTGAAGATCGCGTGTTTTCCCCCGACAGTGACCAGGCACTCGGAAGCCGTGTAACTCGTTCCGAAGTCCAGACGGTGCCGCTCGCAGATAGCCGCGCGCAGCTCCGGAATCCCGGCTGTGTTGGTATATTTCGTGAAATTACCGTCAATGGCCGCGATGGCAGCCTGCTTGATGTTGGCAGGCGTGGGGAAATCAGGCTCCCCGGCTCCAAAATCGACTACGTCGATCCCTTCACGGCGAAGGCGGTCCGCATCGGCAGCCACTTTCATGGTCGACGAAACGCTAATGGTCGAGATTCGCTCGGCTATTTCGGCTGTAGCTTGCATATGGTTATTTCAGAGTAACGTCTTTAGAACATTTTCGCGCGCAGACGGCGCAGGACCGGTTCCGGCACAAACTGCCCGACGTCGCCGCCGAGCGTGATGATTTCTTTGATCATTCGGGAGCTGATGAAGGAATACTCTTCCGTGGCAAGCAGAAAGATCGTCTCAGTTTGCGGCCGCAGACGACGGTTCACATGTGCCATCTGCAGCTCGGTTTCATAATCGGAGATGGCGCGAATGCCGCGCACGATCGCGCTGGCGTTCCGATACGCGGCGTAGTCAACCAGCAACCCATCGAACGAGTCCACTTCTACATTGGAATAAGGAGCGGAGACCTCGCGCAGCATCGCAACGCGTTCCTCAACCGAAAACAGCGGCTCTTTTTGCGTGTTTCTCAAGACCGCTACTATGAGGTTACTGAACAGACGCGAACCGCGGCCGATGAGGTCCAGGTGCCCATTGGTCAGCGGATCGAACGATCCCGGATAGACAGCAGTCTTCATCAAATGAATCTTACAAGCATTATCGATTCCGGCAATCACGAGATTTATGCCGTTCGTACTCACGCACGCGGCCCGGAAGGTGCGCTGCCGCTCACGCCCGAGATGTTGATTGAGCAGCCATCTGGAAACTTGTTCGGACTGACACAAAATGCCGGCATGGGTTGGGCCCCGCAGTCCCTGGGCGGCAAACAGATCTTGATCCTGAGCACTCACGGCGGCGTTCGGGCGCCGGACGGCACGCCGATCGCTCTTGGTTTTCACACCGGACATTGGGAAGTCGGACTGCTGGTGGCGGAAGCGGCGCGTGAGCTAAAGGAACTCTCCGCCATACCGTTTGCTGGGGCCTGCACCGATCCGTGCGATGGACGCACCCAGGGGACACCTGGCATGTTCGATTCCCTGCCTTACCGCAACGACGCCGCAACGGTTCTGCGCAGGCTGATTCGCTCACTGCCGACGCGCTCCGGAGTGATAGGCATTGCAACCTGCGACAAAGGGCTACCAGCCATGATGATGGCACTGGCAGGAACGCCCGGCTCCCCGTGCGCACTGATTCCCGGCGGCGTTACGCTGATGCCGGAGCACGGCGAAGACGCCGGCAAGGTGCAGAGTATCGGGGCCCGGTTCGCGCACCAAAAGATCTCGCTCGAAGAAGCCTCGCTGGCAGGCTGCCGGGCCTGCGCTTCGCCCGGTGGGGGCTGCCAGTTCTTAGGAACAGCGGCCACTTCGCAAGTAGTCGGTGAAGCGCTTGGGTTGACTTTGACGCATTCCGCGCTCGCGCCTTCCGGACAGCCCGTGTGGTTGGATATGGCGCGGCGTACCGCACGTGCCATGCTGCGCATGACGGAACTCGGGCTGCTAACACGCGACATCCTGACCTCCAGCGCGGTCGAGAACGCCATGGTCCTGCACGCTGCATTTGGGGGCTCGACGAATCTGCTGCTTCATATACCGGCTATCGCGCATGCCGCCGGTCTGCCGCGGCCGACCGTAGCCGATTGGGATCGAGTTAACCGAAGCGTACCGCGGCTGGTCGACGCTCTTCCGAATGGCCCTCGCAATCACCCCACCGTACAGGTTTTTTTGGCGGGCGGCGTACCCGAAGTGATGCTCCATTTGCGGGCGGCCGGACTGCTGAACACGAGTGCGCTGACCGTCTCCGGAGAGAGACTCGATACGATGCTCGACTGGTGGCAGGAGTCCGAACGGCGGGCGCGTTTTCGCGAACGCCTGAAAGATCTCGACAGCATCGACCCCGATGACGTAATTCTCTCGCCCGACTCGGCGCGTTCGCGCGGCCTGACTTCTACCATTTGCTTTCCGCACGGCAATCTGGCGCCCCAGGGCTCGATCGTGAAAAGTACATCGATCGATCCGAGCGTGGTCGATCCGGATGGCGTATACCGGATGCGCGGACCTGCCCGCGTGTTCATCACCGAACACGATGCCATCACTGCCATCAAATCGCAACAGATCCGGGAGGGCGATGTGATTGTACTGATCTGCCGCGGACCCATGGGCTCCGGTATGGAAGAAACCTACCAAATTACCTCGGCGTTGAAGCATTTGCCCTTCGGCAAACACGTTGCCGTGATAACCGACGCGCGGTTCAGCGGAGTCTCGACCGGCGCCTGCATCGGGCACGTCTCTCCGGAGGCGCTGGCCGGCGGCCCGGCGGGCAAGCTGCGGGACGGCGACGTGATCGAGATCCTGATCGATCGCAACAAGCTCGAAGGCCATTTGAATTTTGTCGGAGAAGGCGGTGAAATATTTGATGCCGAAGAGGGACATCGGCGTTTGGTCAACCGCCCGCAACGTGATGATCTAAAGTCCGATCCGCTATTGCCCTCGGATACCCGGCTCTGGGCTGCTCTGCAGGCGGCCAGCGGGGGTATTTGGGGCGGCTGCGTCTATGACACCGAGGCGATCGTGAGAAGGCTGGGCGCCTAATTGACTACCACGGACTCCAACTGCCGTCAGTCTGCCGCCTTTCCTCTTCTTCCTTCTTCTTGCGCTCATGCTCCTTGGCTGATTCTCCGCCTTTGAAGTAGAGATGCACAGTGACGTTGTGCGTGGAAGCATCAGCACTGTAATCGGAGCGCGCATCGGCGAGATTGTCGAAAAGACCCTGCTGCTGTACCCGCTTGAGGAAAAAGTCCGGATAGTCGGGGTTGAATGGATGGCCCTGCTTCTCGCCCCAAAGCCTGGCCACAACGGGCTCGCTAGTCACGTCGAGTCCCTGGATGTCGAGTGTCTGAAAATTGTAAATTGCTCCGGGCGTCACATTGTAAGTCACGTTGACCGCCCGCTTGCTGTCGTCGGGCTCGGCTTCGGTGGTGATGCTCGCGTCTAACAGGCCCTTGCGCCGCATCTTACGCAGCAGATCCAGCCGGAAGTTGTCCACCTGTTCGCTGTTGAAAGCCTGTCCCGATTTGAAGGGAATTGTAGAACGGATTTCATCCTCGTCGAGACCGCTGCCGTGGAAGCGGATCGAACCGAACTTAAAGACCGGCCCGTCTCTGATTTCTACTTTGACGATCACTCCGAGATTGGTCTTGGCCGGCTCGGTCTCAACTTTCGGAAAACTCACCGCGGCGTATCCTTTCGCTGCATAGAGCGGCCGGATTGCGCCATCGAGGATCATCTTTAAGCGCGTATCAGAAAGCGGGGAACCAATCGCAACCGAATTCACCGCTCGCAAAATGGTTCCCGTATCGACCGCCTGGTTGCCTGAGACGATCACCTGAGAGATCGTGGGCGCCGGAGTATCGGGAGTGAACATGACGGTAAGTTGCTGCGGATCTTCGTTCGAGATGGCCGCTCTTACCTTAACGGCCGGGCCGGATTGCCCCACGCACTGTCCGACCGCGTCGGCGTACCGGTGGAGAACGCCTTCCGTCCCGGGAATGCGATCCGAGTAAAGTTTCACATGGGTGCGAAGGCAGGAGCGCAGGGCGTCGGCTGAAACTCCAAATCTCTCAAAACGGGTCGGAAAGATTTGATCGTTTTCCGCCACCTGGAATGTGACGTCGTAAGCAGGTATTTCGCCGCCGCTGGTCCGGTATTCGTAGGCGACGTTGTTGAACAACTCGGTATCTTGTATCCTCTGGCGGGCCTGATCGAGCCCGGCGCGATTGATATGCTGGCCCGGCTTGAGGCCGCTCTCCTGAATAATGTCCGCTGCGGAATAGAGCTGATTGCCTCTGACCGAGATGCTGTGCAGGATCCCCGGCGGGGATTGTTTCTTGGCCGCGGGTTGGCCTTCAGCAGTCTGCTGTCCCGGTAAAAGGAGGCTGCTCCAGCAGGCGAGCGAGGCAATTAGCAAAATCGAACGCATACCCTCTCTTGATGATACGGCCCGACGGGAGCATCTGGTTTCAGCGACTTTGGGAAGCGTTTTCGCGGTGTCCGGCAGGTTGGCAGTGGTTTGTTCTTGGACCGGTTTTTGCGGAACGAAGCCACGGACCTTCTCTCGATCGCGCACAACGGACTCGCGACCCGCGCCTAAGTCCGCCGAAGCGCTTCTTTTTATTGGCAGCGCGGGCTGGTGGCCTGTGTGCTCTTGTAGTTTTTGCAGGGCGGTGAGCGCTTTGTGGAAGCTGCGCTCGGCGGAGGCCAGCGAACGAGCAACGAGGGTCATCATGCCGTTATCGATGGAAGCGTTCAGGTGTTCAAGGCTCCAGGAGTGCACTTCGAGTTTGCGGAAGCGGCGCATGCGCCAGAAGCTCTGGGCGAGTTCATCGACCAGGATCTCTTCGGTGGTGTTGGCGGCTGGTGCTCGCGGCGCAGGCTGGCACGGAGCTCGTCGAATTCGGCCGGGTCTTCGCCTGGAACGACGAGCTGCTTCGAATACAGGCCATGAGCCCATGGAGTCTTCGCCTCGCTGGCGTTACTCATGCCGCCCACGTTCCGCCTTTGCCGCCAGCTCAATGCGGCGATGCCTTGAACAGCGTTGCCCGAAGGCCGATTTTCCCGTATCTTGAGGCATGGAAGTTCATTTCAACCCTGACCTGCAAGCCCGCATTGCCGAGCGAGCGGCCCGGCAAGGCCGCGACCTCGATGAGACGGTACAGGATGTTGTGGCGCGTTACTTCGAGGAAGAAGACCGCTTTATCGAGGCGGTGAAGCGCGGCGAGGCCGCACTGGAGCGGGGTGAATTTTTGACCCATGAACAGATGGGCAACCGGCTCAGGCGCTTTCTACAGCCCTGATGGAGATACGTTGGTCTCTACCGGCAGCCGACGACCTTGAACGCCTCTGCACATGGATTGAGCGCGACAACCCGGAAGCCGCGCGGCGCGTTGCCAAAATCATCTACGACCGCTGTTCGCAGCTCAAGGATTTTCCGCACGATGGGGCGCGCGAGCCGCCGGATGAGAGGACGGCGCGAGCTTACATTCCCTCCCTTGCCCTACATCGCCGTGTATCAGGTGAAGGAAGACGCGGTTGAAATTTCGCGCATCTTCCACGGCGCTCAGGATTGGCCTTAAAAGCTGCTTAGAACAATTTTTTTGATTAGCTCCACAACGAAGTCAACGCAAAGATTTCCCAGTGCGCGCCCGTGAGCGCCAGCCAGAGACCCGCCTTCAACTTCCAATCGTTGTTTGCCGATGAATAGTTGTTGACGGTATTCGAGGCATTCACGGTGTTATCAATACCGTTGACGTTCACGAAATTGCCGTGCATTTCGTACATCGCGGCGGCAACCGCTTCATGAATGCCGATGTTGCGCTTTCGCTCAGAACTGCTCAGGTACAGCTTTTTCGATTTTTTCACCAACGCATTGCAAATGACTAAACCGAGAAACCATGCGAGCGATGTAAAGAGCAACACCGCAAACGCCATGCCATTCTGTTGCAACGTGCTGTGTCGCATATCCGGGTAGGGTACGTACTCCCAGACGAGCGGGAGATTTTTGTAAACCCAGACCGCCGGTACATACGCAAGCGTCTGGAGAAACCAGACGCCAGAGAGATTAAGGCCCTTAATTGCGCCGATTAACAACAGTGGGTAAGCGAACTGGCAGCACTTTCCCGAGAACCACTGAGATGTGTGCGTTGTTTCGTTCGCGCGATGCTAAATGCTGTTGAGCGGGCAGATAGCCCGAATAGGAACTCACCTTAATAAAACATTATAGGCTAAAAATGCAAGTTTTAGGCGGACGGCACCCGCCCGCGTTCAGGAGCCCGCCCCGTGCTTGCGCACGTAATCGGAATATAGCTTGCTCTCTATCGGGTACAGCGTTGTGAATGCCGTGCGCCAGACATTTTCCGCATCAGCAGGGCCAGCCCCACTTTGAACCAAAGCTTTCATCGCGGCTTGAGCCAAAGCAGCGAACGAATGGAATGATGACATTTTCGCAACGGGATGGCTCATGAGCAGCTTCCCGAGATCGTTAAGCAATTGCTCATGGTCTCTTTCAAACTGCTTGTCCGTAGGTAAAAAGAAGTCGTTTCCTGAACTCACCGGGCCAGTGTATCGCTTCGCCCCTTCCCTGCTGCCCCGCAGCTTCCCGCTATGCTTTGGGCGAAATTTGGGGAGCGGAAATGATGGGAAATAAATGTTTGCTGGTCGGAGTGCTTGCACTGACGGTTTGCGGCTTCAACGGTAACGGCGCGAGCACGCAAGAATCCGCCGATATGATTTGGTCGGCAGCACCTTCAACGAAAAACCGGAATCTCGACATTTTCCTGACAGTGTAGTTTCGATCGCGAAATCCTGGCCGGCAGCAAGGTACTTCCCTTGTTCGACGGAGAACCTCTCGACCTGCCGTGATCGCTGCCAGCCGAGGACCACTCAAATTGACACGGCTGGCGATCGCGTCTCGCTCTAGCAATGGCTGCAGCCCCTAGGTGCAAAAATACAGGAGCATGCGACCGGCTTCTGTAAGAGCGAAATTTGTGAGTGCTGCTGCATTTCGGCTGGGGTCGGTCGCGATCAGAGGATCCAATAGCTGGGTGGCAATTTGCCTGAGTCTCGCGAGCCTAGCTTCTTTTGCGCAACAAAACCCTCCGAGTCGAGGCCGCGATGTCACCAAACTTTATGCCGAGAAGTGTGCCAGTTGTCACGGAACGGATATGGCGGGCGGCTCGGGGTCGAGCCTGGTAGACGGCATCTGGCGCTATGGCGGCGATGACCGCAGTATTGCCGCGAGTATCCGCAATGGTCACCCCGAGGCGGGCATGCCAGCGATGGAGAAAGACTTCGACGCTCCCGAGATCCGCGGGCTGGTCATCTATATCCGCGAGCGGGCCGCCAGCGTCGAGACGGCTCGTACCAAATACAATGCTCCGGCGCTCAAAGGTCAACCCCGCGCGATCGTGCGCAGCGAGAACGCTTCGTTCAAGCTGGAACCCGTGATGGAGACCGGACTGGAGACGCCTTGGGCCATTGCATTCCTGCCCGATGGCCGCATCTTAGTGACCGAACGGCCTGGCCGCTTGCGCGTTATTGAGAACGGGAAGTTATTGCCGGAACCTGTGCGTGGCATTCCCGCGGTCTACGGAGGCGAGGGCGGACTACTGGATGTCGTGCTGCATCCCGATTACTCTCGTGCTGGCAATGATTGGATTTATCTTTCTTACGGTGACAAAAGTCCGGGCGGCCTGGCGATGACTGCCGTGATTCGAGGCCGCTTGCGCAACGGCGCCTTTGTCGATCAGCAACAAATCTTCGAGGCTGACGATTCGCTGTATCGTACCGGCGGCGCGCGTTTTGGGTCGCGCCTGTTGTTTGACGGCAAAGGGCATCTTTTCTTTTCGATTGGTGACCGTGCTTGTCCCGGAGACGAGCAAGATCTCTCGCAACCGAACGGGAAAGTGCATCGCGTGAATGACGACGGCAGCATCCCCAAAGATAACCCGTTTGTCCACCGGTCTGGAGCGATACAGAGCATCTGGACTTACGGTAATCGCAATGCTCAAGGTCTCGCGTTCAGCCCCGTTACGGGAGATTTGTGGGAGTCTGAGCATGGCCCGCGCGGGGGCGATGAACTGAATATTCTCCATCCTGGCCATAACTACGGTTGGCCCGCTATTACTTACGGCATGAACTACGACGGCACACCGATCACCGACCACTTAAGCCACGACGGCATGGATCAACCCGTCACCTATTGGGTTCCTTCCATCGCCACCAGCCCACTTGCTTTCTATACGGGAAGCCGGTTCCCACAATGGAAGAACAATCTATTCCTGGGAGCGCTCGCGACGCAAGAGCTGTTGCGTTTAGCGGTTGACGGCGACAAAGTAGTGCACCAGGAAATACTTTTCAAAGGAATTGGACGTGTGCGGGATATCGTAACCGGGCCGGACGGCGACTTATATGTCGTGCTCAACGAGCCTGACCGCATCGAGCGCATTGTACCTTCAGAAGCTCATTAGATACCGCTATTCGGAGGCTTGGAACCGGAAGAGCCGGCAATCTCCAAATGACTGTGTTAGCGTGATTCGCAGAGGGACGTATGTCATCATCGAGACGCGATTTCCTGAAAGCCAGCCTGGCCGCCACTGCGATGCCCGCTATCGCCGGCGCCGTTGTTTCAACGAAGGCCGCCGCGACCGATTGGGTCACGCTCGGGAAGTCAAACGTCCAGGTGACGCGCCTGGCACTCGGAACAGGAACGCACTCCGGTGCGCAACAGCGTCATTTGGGCCAGGAGGAATTCACGCGTCTGGTGCGCTACGCCTATGACAATGGCATCCGCTTTTTTGAGACTGCGGACGCATACCGCGGCATGCCGGAGATGCTTTCCGTCGCCTTAAAGGGACTTCCGCGCGATTCCTACCGCCTGATGACTAAGTACGATGTGCACCACTCGGAAGACCCGATGGCAGCCGTGCACCGGCTGAACGCCGCATTGGGCACAGATTATGTAGACATCATGCTTCTTCATTGTGTTCGCAGCCCAAACTGGCCGGAAGAGACGAAGCATCTGCAGGACGCCTTTCAGGAGGCAAAAGAGAAGAAGCTCATGATGGCTCATGGGGCCTCGGTACACGGCAAGCAGGCTCTTGCGGCGTTTCCGGGCAATCCGTTTCTGGACGTGGCCATGATCCGTATGAACCACAACGGCACCCATATGGATACACCGTCCATGCAGGACACTGACGATAAGGGCGACGTCCCGTTTGTGGTCGATCACATGCAGCGGACGAAAGCCGGAGGCGCGGGCATCATCAGCATGAAGCTAGTCGGTGAAGGCGAGTTCAAGAATCCGGACGATCGCCAGGCCGCGTTGAATTACGCCTTCCGTAAAGCAGGTGTGGATTGCGTGACCATTGGATTCGGAAACACCAGCCAGATCGATGAAGCAATAAAGCGCATCTCAACGGCATTGAACGCTTAGGGACTACTAGTCCTAGCCCTGTATGCGACGGCCCTGGCAACGTGCGGGCGCGGTCCGAGGCCTCTGAAGTACCTGTAAAATAAGGGCCGAATGCTACACTTTAGTCGAAAATGACTTACGATGTAGCCGTTATAGGCAGCGGGCCAGGTGGATATTCCTCTGCCGTCCGTGCCGGCCAATACGGTTTGAAAACCGCTTTAATCGAGCGGCAACCGCGTCTCGGCGGAACATGTCTGCTGGTCGGTTGTATCCCCACCAAATCCCTGTTGCACACCGCCGACATTTGGGATTATTTCAAAGACCCCGGGGCGCAAGGCATCGAATGTAAAGATCCCCGGCTGAATTACGCCCAAGTCCTCCAGCGCAAGAACAAGATCGTCAGCAAGCATTCCAAAGGCATCGAATTTCTGATGCGCAAGAACAAAGTGGATCTATTGAAGGGAAACGCGCGCTTGCTGGGCGGCGGCAAGATCGAAGTGACAGGCGATAAGGGGCCTCAGACTCTCGAAGCCAAAAACATCATTGTGGCAACCGGCTCGGAAGCTCGCATGCTGCCCGGGCTGCAGCCGGATCCAAACCTGATCCTCACGAATATCGAAATTCTCGATCTTCCCGAGGTGCCGGGAACGATCGGCATTATCGGGGCGGGAGCCGTGGGCGTCGAGTTCGCTTCCATCTTCAACCGCTTCGGGTCGAAGGTGACGCTTCTCGAAATGCTCCCGCGAGTGGTGCCCGTAGAAGACGAAGAGATCTCGAAAGAATTGGAGAAGCACTTCAGGAAAGCAGGTATCCGCGTCGAAGCAGGCGCGAAAGCCGAGAACATTCGCAAGAGCGCGAAGAGCGTGAGCTTGACCGCAACGCTCGCCAACGGCAATAAAGAGGAAATGGAATTCGAGAAACTCCTGGTCGCGGTCGGGCGCAAACCGAATACCGAAGGCGTAGGGCTGGAAAACACTCGCGTCGAGCTTGACCGGGGCTTTGTGAAGGTGGATCCCTATCAACGAACGGGCGAGCCCAATCTCTACGCTATCGGCGACATTGTCGCGGGCACGCCGCAGCTGGCGCATGTCGCTACTGCGGAAGGCATGATCGCGGTCGGCGCAATTGCGGGCAAGCCTGTCCGGCCCATCAATCGGAATCGCATTCCCGGTGCGACTTACACCGATCCTGGGATAGGCAGCGTCGGGTTGAGCGAGGCTCAGGCTCGCGCGCAAGGATTAAAAGTGAAGGTGGGTAAATTTCCATTTGCGGGAAATAGCAAAGCAACAATTCTCGACAAGCATGAAGGCTTTGTTAAGGTCATCGCGGACGAGACCTGGGGAGAGATCCTGGGCGTTCACATCATTGGGCCCGAAGCTTTCGAGCTGATTTCGGAAGCAGTCACGGCTATGGAGGCCGAGGCTACCGTGGAAAGCATGATGTCGACCATCCACGCGCATCCGACAATCTACGAAGCAGTTGGTGAGGCTTTCAACAACGTTTACGGTCTCGCAATCAATATCTAAAGGCGCCCGGGATCGAGCAGCGGAATCGCCTGCCGGCTCTAGCGTGAGGTCCCTCGCGGTGGTCGACTTAGGCCACATGCCGTACCAGGAAGCTTTCAACCGGCAGCAAGTCCTGGTCGAAGAACGCAAGCGCGGGCAAGGGCGCGACACCCTGCTATTTGTGGAGCATCCCCACGTGGTAACGATAGGACGGAACGGCAAAGAGCAACACGTGCTTGCCAGCCGGGAAATCCTCGCGCGATCCGGCATCGCTTTTTTTGAGACCGATCGCGGCGGAGATGTCACTTATCATGGGCCCGGGCAGATCGTCGGGTATCCGATACTGGACCTGCGAGAATGGAAGCGCGATGTACACGCCTACTTCCACGGTGTGGAGCAGGGCTTGATCGATGCATTGGGGATAATCGGCATACAAGCGGAGCGCATTCCGCTACGTGGATGCGAAGGTGTTTGGGTGAACGGAGCCAAGATAGCCGCGATCGGGATTCACATCAGTCGCTGGGTCACTTCACATGGCTTCGCCCTTAATGTCGACACCGACCTCAGTTACTTCAAATATATTGTTCCTTGCGGGTTGACGAAGCCGGTATGCTCGCTGCGCTCGGTCGGATCGACCGTTACGCGCGAAGCGATGATTGACGCCCTCGCAGGTTCGTTTGCACGGACATTTGGCTATCAGGAAAGTTCCAGGAGATTCGATGATTGACGTCGTAATGCCCCAGATGGGCGAAAGCATCACGGAAGGCACCCTCACACGGTGGCTGAAGAAACCAGGCGAGAAAATTGAACGCGATGAGCCGCTGTTTGAGATCTCGACCGATAAGGTGGATACCGAAATTCCTGCGCCGGCTGCAGGCGTGTTGAGCGAGGTGCTGGTTCAGGAAGGTACGACCGTGGCGATCAATTCGATTGTCGCCAGGATCGGAGATAGCGCCTCACAAGCGGCTTCGGCAAGTCCGGCAGCGCCTGCGCCACCCAAAGAAGAGCCCCAGGCGCCGGTCTCAACCTCTCCGGCCACAGGGGTCGGTCCCTCGGCCGCTGCCCCGGAAAACCGCAGCTACGCTCAGCAGCAAGCGCCTCCGCCACCGCCAACACCCGTGCCAACCGCGGCTGGACCTTATCCCTTCGAACCGCAGCCGTCTGCCCAACAGACGGCGTCCCAACCCGTGCAAAACGCGCAACCCGCGCCACCGCCTTCCGTAGCACCGCAGCCGGACGGTACTGAAGATCAGGGGCCGCTGTCGCCGCTGGTGCGCAAAATGGCCCGTGAATATAGCATCGACCTGCGCCAAGTGCACGGAACGGGCGCGGGAGGACGCATTACCAAACAGGACGTCGAGGCTTACATGTCGTCCCAGGCGGCCCGAAGCTATGCGGCTACGCCGGCCCAGGCTCCCGCTTATCCCGGCTCACAGCAGGCGCCGGCTCCCGCGCAAACAAGCCAACCCGCAGCCACTGCCCAACCGGCAGCCCCAGCCATGCCTCTGGCCGAATCCGCCAAGCTCCGAACTGAGCCGATGAGCACCATGCGGCAAAAGATAGCAGAGCACATGGTTTTGAGTAAGCGTACCTCCGCTCATGTGACGACCGTGCATCGGGTCGACATGACAAAAATTACGAAGCTGCGCGACAAATCGAAGGCCGAGTTTCAGGCGCGGAATGGTTTCTCACTGACCTTCCTGCCTTTCGTTACGGCGGCTGCTGCCGAGGCCTTGCGCGCCTTCCCGATTTTCAACGGATCCATTGATGGCAAGAACATTGTGTACTACCGCGACATCAACATCGGGATCGCCGTCGCGCTCGAGGGCGGGCTGATTGTGCCCGTTATCCGCAACGCCGATGAGAAGAACGTGCAAGGTCTGCAGCGCTCAATTGTCGATCTCGCCACGCGCGCCCGTTCGCGGCAGTTAAAGCCGGATGAAGTGCAGGGCGGCACGTTTTCGATCACTAATTTCGGCAGCTTCGGGAGCATCTTCGCTACGCCGGTTATCAATCAGCCTCAGGTAGCTATCCTGGGGGTCGGCGCGGTCGAAAAAGTCCCTGCGGTCGTGGACGGCGATGCGATCGCGATCCGTTCCCAGGCTCATCTCGCACTCACCTTCGACCACCGGCTGATCGATGGAGCGCTCGCGGACCAGTTTTGCCAAAAGGTGAAGTCGATTCTCGAGAACTGGTCGGCAGATATTCTTTAGAAGCTCGCCGCTCGCTCGAAACAGGCAGCCCGCTCGAGCGTGGTTTGCATTTACCCGAGCAACACTCGGCCCAAGTGACTTGCTTGCTCTTTCGTATTCTGCGACAAGGGCTTAGCACTCCCGCACCTATACACTTCCCCTTCAGGTGTGGAAGGCAATTTTTCTATTGACGAAAGCTTAATGCAGGTTTAATATTCCTTTGGGTTGTTTTAACTTCGACTGAACTTCTAAATCAAGAAAAGGGGTCCACGAATGACCTTCCAGGTCGGTGAGAAAGTAGTTTATCCAAACCACGGGGTTGGAACGATCGAAAACATCAGTTCCCGTTCGTTTGGCACTCAGCAAGAGCGTTTCTACCTTCTGCGCCTCGCGCCAAGCAGCATGACGGTCATGGTGCCGTTCTCGCACGTGGGCGATTTGGGCCTCCGCAAAGTCACCAAATGCAGCGAGATCAACCGCGTTTTAACGTATTTGGCAGCTGGACGGCCTTGTTGCGCGCAGGACTGGAAGGATCGCTTCAAAGAGAATTCAGAGCGAATGAAGGGCGGCAGTTTACTCGAAATCGCCGAAGTTTTCAAAGCGCTGGTCGTAATCCAAATAACGAAGCCGCTTTCGTTCCGGGAGAAAAAGATGCTTGAGCGGGCGCGCAGCATGCTGATACTGGAGACGTCGGTAGCTAAAGCAGTAAGCGAACCGGAAGCCATCGGCTTAATCGCCAAAGCACTTGGCAAGAGCGCTTTGCCCATGCCCGCGGCGCTGTAGAACTGCTGAACTGCACGGCTCGGAAGGCAACCGGGCGCTCTGGTAGCCAGTTATACTGAGAATGCCTGTTGCGGTAAGGCGCTATCGTCTAACGGTTAGGACGGAGCCCTCTCAAGGCTTAAATAGGGGTTCGATTCCCCTTAGCGCTACCACATTCACCTTCCCGCGCCTCAGCTTGCGAGTGCCAGTCGAACGGGGTGTGATTCACCTTCCCGGTCAAACAGCGGTTTCATCGCCGCTTTGATGAGGTTGATCTCCTCTTCCAGGGCATCCGCCATGGATCGACACTGTCCACACACAAGCAGGTGCTCTTCAACTTCCTGTTCTTCCGATTGATTCACTCGATTCAAAAGGTAAAGTTCAACTACGTCCAGCGAGGGATGATCTTGAGTGCGTTTCATAATCAGTCCATCGGCGGATTCGCTGACTGGCATTAGACCTGCGTGAAAATTCTTTGCGGCTTCGCGCAAACTTTAGGCGGCGGGGGCCCGTTCTACTAAATTCGAGCGCTAGACAACAGGCCAGTAGTTATCCTGGCTTGTAACGTTGCCAGATCAGTACCTCTATTGCTGTAGAGATTTGTTGCCCTGAGCCGGCCACTTAGCGAGCAGTTGTTTCGCTTCGGGGTGTCGTTCGGATGCATACCGGAGAGATTGTTTGGCATCCGCAGTCCACTTGCCCTGATTCACCAGTGCACTTCCATATACGTAATTCGCCTTGTAAGAAAACGGATGCATCTTGTAGGCCTGGGTGGCCACCTGTTCGGCCTCGCTGAATCTCTGAAGCCGGCAAAGAATCACGGCCAGGTTGTCAAAAGCAAGAACGTGGGTCGGATCTGACTTGGTCAGCTGCTTCAGCTTCTCGATGGCCAGATCGGATCTCCCAATGCTGAAATACTCAAGTGCCAGGTTGTTCTCTGCCTCGTAGTACTGAGGGTCTATCTGCAAAGCGCGCTGAAATTCCGCAATTGCCCTTTCATGTTGCCGCTTCTTCGCGTCGTGCTCGGCTCGCATAGCAATCTTTCGGGCTGCCGGTGGAGCCTGGTGCTGGAATGTGTCCGCCGCCAGCGTCGGATCGTCATCCGGACCGCCCAAGAGCGGAATACGATCATGCGAAGATTCCTGCTCATGGCCCATTTTGCTTACCTCGCCCAGTTCGCGCATACGCTCACGAACATTATTGTCGGCAGCCGTTTGCCCCCACACAATGGCGGCTAAACACCATGCTCCGAAGCTCAACCACTTCGTGAATTTCATTACTTTAGAGAGTACAACCAACGATGTTACACTTTTCAACAATGAAGCGTTTTATTACCGCGCTCGTCTGCTGCTCCGCCCTGGCGATTGCACCGTTGTCTGCCGCCGCCAAGACCCATAAACCCCATCATCATCATCGCCATAAAGGCGCGAAGAAACCGTCGGGCAAGCACTGATCGCAGAAGAAACAACCCTTACTGGTACGCGTGCATCATTGGCTTGAACGAAACACATAAGCCAACAAAAAACCGCCCTACTTAGTAAGTAGGGCGGCCTATCGACGGTCAGATTCGAACGGGTGCTCGGGGTTTGTGGTGTAAGCACCCGCTCCAGTTACGGGGATGTACCTATTAAAACGCACAAACCGGGAAAAAGGTTGCCCATAGTCGAAGAAATTTCCGGTTATATCTCGTTGTTATTTACCGATAAGGGAGCAGCCAACCTATTCGAGGTTTCCAAGCAGCGTCGAATTGATATAAGCCATGGCCGATACCCGGGACAGACCAGCATTACGCCGTGCATGTAAAGCTTGAGTGATGGTGGAGATTCGGCAGACTGGAACAGAAACAGCACGCATTGCCGAGCAACTCCGGCGAGTATACGAGGGCCCATCCTGGCTCGGGCCTCCGTTGAAGCAGCTAATCAACGACATAAACGAAGAACAGGCACGGAAACGTTCGCTCGCGAGCGCGCATACGATCTGGGAACTGATTCTCCACATCGCCACGTGGCTTCGGATTTCACGGGAGCGCCTCTGGGCAACACACACCCGTGATGCCGAGCCCTCAGAGGACTGGCCGGCCATGAGCAACTCCTGGCAAAGCGCACTCTCGTCGCTTGAATCTGAAATCTACGCCTTGGTCGAAGCGATTCTCGATTTCTCGGATGAGCGCTTGCCCGAGAGTGCACCTGCTCGCGAGCCTCAGAGCTTCTATATTCTGCTTCACGGCGTAATTCAACACTGCGCCTATCACGCCGGACAAATCTCCTTATTGAAGAAGCTCGGTTGAGGAAACGCGGCCGCCGCAATCGCCTGCTAGCGGTCGGAAATCCCGCTCGCCCCCGGCCGGCGGAACTCCGGGATCACGTATTGTGCAAACTCAAAGCATGGGCTCTCGCACGCACGCCTTTTGGAAGCAAATCACGGACGGCATAGCCATCCAGCAGCTCTGGCTACAGTTCCAAAGCGAGGCGCGCGCTAGCTACCGCCTTTACTCCAGAGAAGTTGACTGGACGCGCGGCGAACTCGAAACGCGCTGGCAAAAATCCAGGCGTGTCGCCCGCGGACTGTTCTGGGCGATGGTGTTGAAGCTCTCGCCGGCCCGCCGCGTCCTGTTCATCGTTGCGCTCGTGTTGCTCTTCTTCCCCGGATTTGAACTTCAATATGCCCAAGCCAGGGTGCAGATGACTAACCTGTCGTTCTTCGCGGCTCTCGTGCTGCTGGTTCTGCTTGCCCTGGAACTCGCGGATCGCGTGACCATGAAACGCGATCTCGAAATCGCGAAGGAGATCCAAAGTTGGCTGATGCCTACCGCGGCCCCGCAGGTACCCGGTATAGAGATTGCGTTTGCCACGCGCCCGGCGAATACGGTCGCAGGCGATTACTACGACACCTTCTTGCGTCCCGGGTCCGCGGGCTCGCAATCCCCCTGCTCGTCCCTTCTTCTGGTGGTAGCCGATGTTGCCGGTAAGAGTGTCCCCGCGGCGTTGCTTATGGCGACCTTACGGGCCAGCCTCCGCACGCTAGCCGGCGTGTGCGCCAGCCCGCTGGAGCTGATCGAGCGCCTGAACCGCTACTCCTGCGAACAAAACGTCGGAGGACAGCGCTTCACCACCGTCTTCCTTGCTGAATTGGATCCCATTACCCGCCGCCTCACGTACATCAACGCCGGGCACAATTGGCCCGTACTGCGGCACCCTTCAGGTTCCGTCGAGCGCCTTCAAACCGGGGGCCTGCCCATCGGCCTCATGCCCAACGCCCGTTACGAATGCGGCGAGACCGTACTCGCTCCCGGCGACCTGCTGCTCGTCTTCACCGACGGCCTTATCGAGGCCGAAAACGACAGAGAGGAGGAGTACGGGGAAGCGCGCATGCTAGCCACTCTCAATGCCCGTGTTCCGAGAACCGCCGCTGAAGTGCTGCAAACTCTTATGACGTCTGCCGATGCCTTTGTAGGCACGGCGCCTCAGCACGACGATATTACGTGCTTGGTTCTGCGCGACACCGCCGTTTGATGGGCCGTGCTCGAACTTGGTTGCCTGTGCAAACGCGTTTGGGGCCGACTCTCACGGAATTCTCAAATGTGGGTCTGAATGCGGCGATACGCGGGCTCGTTCGGCATCAGAGCATCGCGAATTGCACTCATTAGGACCGCCATGGTTGTTAATCTCTGCTGGCCATCAATAACAAGAAACCTCGAAACGCCGACCGGAACGCTGCGTGCCGGCATGGTAACGATTGCTCCCATAAGTGCGTTTGATCTTCTGATTTTTGATCGTTCCATCGCCGGGATGGCGATCCTGGGGCGATTAGGGCTCGGCCGCTGACAGCGTTTCGCCAGCATCCTGGCATTCAAAGTTGGTATCGAGATGATGCAGTCGATTGTGGTCGCCGCAACCATGCCGTCTCTACTTTCACTCAGTCGCACACGTGCATATTCGGCTTTGCGAATCGGCGTCGCACTGTTTACCGGCTTTGCAGCCGCGGGCTGGATGATCGAACGGCCGCTCGACATGCATAGCTCACTAGATCTGGCGGTGGATACCCTCGCAGATCACGCGGTTTCGATCGCTGCATGACTTTCTTGGACATAGGGAAAATTCGAGGTTCCAAGACGGCTTTAAGATAGGGGAGGCAAAGCTGCAATCCATGCAAGTTCCTCGAGACAAAAATTCTGAATCTAGCCTCGCCAGCAAAGGCGCAATCTCGGACGCTCCGGAACTGGGCTCAACCCGGGCCGCCGCTCTGTTGGATTTGGGGCTTCTTTGGTTGCGCGTCTGGTTCGGCCTAAGCCTTTTTCTCAAGCACGGATGGGAAAAGCCCACCAACTTCGCGCATATGGCACAGCACTTCCCAGATCCGCTGCATATCGGGCCGGTCCCGAGCTTGATTTTCGCGCTCATTTCTGACGCGATCTGCTCGATCCTGGTCGTTTTAGGTTTAGGAACGCGCTGGGCAGCTTTGGTGATCCTCGTCAACATCTCTGTAGCGTGGAGCTTCGTCCAGCATTTCCAATTCTTCGGGCGCGGGGCCAGCTCTGGAGAAGCAATTGTGCTCTATCTGGGGGGCTTTGCAGCGCTGGCGATCATGGGCCCAGGGCGTTTCAGTCTGGATTTCAAATTAAGAATCGGCAACTTCCTGCGAACGCGCGGCCGGACGGCATTATAGCCGCCCGTGCAAGCAGGACAGAGATTGTGTTTCACTGCAGTACAACGGTAGCGGGCAACCAGCCGATCGGGAATGAGAGATAGCCGGAAATCGTGATAGATCAAGAGCACAGCTTTGCGCTGCTCCGAAATCGCAAGCGGACCGTGTAGCGCGGCGAGATTCGCTCTGTCAATCCGAATGAAGCTGGCGCCAGCGAGTCATGAGATCCTGGCAAGCGCCGCGCCAGTTCGGGAAATGAAAATCGAAGCCGGCTTCGAGCAAGCGTTTCGGAACGACGCGGCGGCTCTTCAGTACCAGCTCCGTCTCCGTGCGCAGGAGAGCTGCGCCGAGCGGCAGGATCCAGGAGGGTGCGGGTAAGCCGACGTAGCTGGTGCACCAGGAGCTGCGCAGGCAGCTCATAAACTTGCGATTGGTAACGGGGCAGGGTGAGGAGAGGTTAACTACACCCGAGATCTCTCCATGCGATATCAAAAATTCGATCGCCCGGATGAAGTCGACATCGTGAATCCACGAGATGTACTGGCGGCCGGACCCGGTGGATCCACCGAGACCCCAGCGCACCAGCCGCAGTAAGAGATCGAAAGCTCCACCCTGATCAGGACTCATGACCATCGAAGTCCGCATGGCAATTCTGCGTGTGGAAGGCAAGCTTTCCGCGAAGAGAGCCCGTTCCCACGCCTCTGCGACTTCGATGCTAAAGGCCCACTGAGCCGGGGCATCTGGTTCATGTCCACCGATTTCGCCACTCGCCTCGTCCATGGCACGGTCGAAACTGTGGCGGTAGATAGTAGCGGTACTCGCGTTCAGCCACAGCGCTGGGGGTTGTGCCGCTTGCGCAATAGCCTGGCTGAGCACCCCGGTGGTAATCGTTCGAGAAGTCAGAATTGCGCGCCGGTTCTCAGGAGTATAGCGGCAATTGACGCTCCGCCCTGCCAGATTGATTACGACATCAGAACTCTCAACAACGCGAGCCCAATTGCCGAGGTCGCTGCCGTTCCAAATTACTGTCCGCCACTCGCTTGCTTTAGGATGGCGAGCCAGAACCGTTACATGATGACCATGCTGGTGGAAATGCCGCGCCAGGAGTTGACCGAGTTGGCCTGCGCCTCCGGGAATGACGATGCGAAGCGGCCGGGATAACGCCATCGGGAGCAATCTTCAAGTGATTGTCCCACGAGGAAGGGCGACGCCTTCGCCCCTCTAGAACTGTATGGGGAGCGGGCTCGCTAACGTTTCCCGGCTCACATGCCCGGTACTAGTAGCGATGGTCGCGGGCTGCTCTTAAATCCTGAACATCGCGCAACAACGCGTCGCGAGCACTTGCCTGAAGTGAATTATGGTCCAGTACGCTCTGTACATCGTGGATGGCTTTATCCAGCTCGCCCTTGTCGAAATGGCCTTTGGTCAAGTGCCGATCGAAGGTAGACAAGTGCCCTTGCGCATTCCGGTACCGCTCGCGCTGATCGCCGTTATTGTGCTCCAGTTCAGCAGCACCGCGTAAGTCGTTCTGGGTGCGATCAATCAAGCCGCGGAGGTCTCCAAACCGGTCTCCATACTGGTACCAGTCCCCCGGCGCAGCAGCAAAGGACATGCCGCTCCCGACTATCATGCTCCCGCTCAAAAAAAGAACCGCTAGTATTCGATTCACTGACTTCATCAATACGGCCCTCCATGTGATGCCACTCTGTAAGACGTCTGGGCCGGGTTGGTAATTTGGTCTAAATGCCGGGAGGGCACATTAATTTCAGGTTAACCGGAGGGCCCGCCGGTCAAACACTGAACAAACTAAACACTTCTGCGATCCACCAGGAAAAGCACGAGTACGATTATCAGCAGCAGGCCTAACCCGCCGCTCGGGTAGTAGCCCAAGCCCCAGCCGGACGAATATCCCCAACTGGGTAGCATGCCGATGAGCAGCAAGAATAGGATAATGATCAGGAGCAAGCGAAGCATCGGATCTCAATTATCTCCCACAGCTATCAACTAACGCCGAGTTCATCGCTCGACTCGAGCGGTTCTACTTCCATGACCATACCAGAGTTCAGGAGTGCGTTTTTGAAGTCCTCGTCTTTGCCTTCCGCGACATCGTATTCCCAAATTTCACTCCCGAGACTCAGGAAGGCGTCGTCTTCCTCGATCACGTCGGAAGAATGCAGAGCGTCGGGCCTGGTCCGGCCCACGAATACCGCATCCAGAACCGTCTCGTCGTCCAACTGCGTATCCAGAAAGCTTGGGGGGTCGTCAGCTTTTTCCCCCTGCTGGTCCGAACGTTCTCTAAACACTACTCGATATTTCATGATGTTGTGCCGAATTGTCGCTCCAGAGAAGAACTGCCGCCCATTCTTGCACGAATCGACTTCGTCTCTTCAAGATGGTCCTGCAAAACAGGCAGAATCTGTGCAGCGAAATTCTTGATCTTGGGGTCCTTGCCGGCGCGCGCCTCCTTCTGGAACTCCTTGACATCAGTTTCGTGATCCTTCAGCATGTCTTCCATATACGCCTTATCGAAGGCTGCTCCAGATAGTTTGTTGAGCCGGTAAAATGCGGCCTGCTGCTTTGCTGCCGGAATGGTCGGTAGCGTCATGTTCTCTTGCCGTGCAACCGATTCGAGTTCAGCATTAGCCTTTGTGTGATCGTCGACCATTCGCTGGCCGAAGGCTTTCACATCCGGGTCGCTCGCTTTCTGCACGGCAAGCCTTCCCAATTTGACTTCCGCTATGCCGGCTTGGGCCGCTTTTATGGCGAATGCTTTATCAGGCGAGTTCAGCATCTGGTTTGCACCGATGTCGATGTGATCGCCAGCCCGATTCTGCGCCCGCGCAATGTAGGGATCACTCACGATTCCAAGGCCGAGCGCGATGATTAGAACAGCTACAGCTATCCTGGATTCCACGCTCATCGGGAGTTGGACTTCCCGGCGCAACTCGAGTTTCGGCAAAAGGCGTGTTCCGAGCTTTGGCCGGCTGACCTACCAATGCAGCAATCGGAAATTTCAGGCGATGCCGTTAGCGATTGCGTAACGCGTCATCTGCGCAGTGGAATGCAAACCGAGCCGCTGCATGATAGCTGCGCGGTGAAATTCGGCAGTACGAACAGAGATGTTGAGCTGGTTGGCTATGTCTTTCGCGCTGCTTCCAAGTGCTATCAGGCGAAGAACCTCGCGCTGGCGAGCGGTCAACTCGCCCCTGTTCGATTGCGAAACGCCTCCCTCGCGAGGCGCTGCAGGCGGCAACAAAACCTCGCCTTCAAGCACGGCGTGAATAGCGGAGATCAGTTCTTGGGCTGGCGCGACTTTGGAGAGATAGGCCTTGGCCCCGACTTCAGCCGCCCGCTCAACGTATCTCGGCTCCGTGTACATAGACAAAAAGATGATAGGTAGCTTCGGCTTCCGCTCAAGAACCTGACGCGCCGTGATGAAACCATCCGCTCCCGGCATGTTGACGTCGAGAATGGCGGCGTCCGGCTGAAACTTCTCGACTGCATCCAGGAAGTCGTGGCTGTTGTCCACTGTAACGAGCTCAAAGTCGCCGCTCATCATGGTCTGCAGCGCATCGAGGAGCAACTGGTGATCGTCCGCCAAGAGGATCTTTGGACGCGAGTTTCCGCCGGTCATGACCGGACGAATTTCTTCTGAATTTAGAACTGAAGCTTCAGGTGACAAGATGCTTTCCCCCGCTATTAGCAAGCTCGACTCAGGGATGTAGAAACTGTCCACAAGGTTACAGGATTCCTGGGTACACTACTATCTTTCCACAAAAACAGGCGCACCGAACACCGTGGAACGAAATTCTTGTAAACACAGCAAGTTCGGAACGATGAAATCCGCCCCTGCCTGAATCAGACGTGCCCTTTTCCAGGCGTCCACGGTGTGGCATCCCGGCTCTGAGGTTGCGATGCCAACAGCAACGCCGCCGGCTTTCTTTACTTCCTCAATCTCTACGAACCCATCTCCGAAAACGAGAAGTTGGTCAGGCGATACCGCGCCCGTGTCAGATAGGATTCGCTGAACCAGCAGTGCTTTCGAAAAACTCTTCAGATCTTCCTGAGCTCCGAAAATACGTCCTCCAAAGTAGCCGGCGACCCCGAGCAGAGCAGCCTCCTCCTTCACGTTCGCATCATCGGTTCCGCTGGCGAGGTAAAGCCTAAGCCCTCGGCCGGTTAGTTCCTCCAGCACACGCTTGGAGCCGGGCACGAGGTATTGCTCAGCCCGCGCCGAGCCCGAGCGCAACCCCTCGATCCGGTCCCGAATCTTGAGCCACAGCCGGTCAAGGTACATTCTTTTGTAAGCCAGAGGCTCGAGCGCCTGCCCACCCCGCTCGCGAATGGCGTCAACGAGCGCCATCATCTGGTAAATCGTTTCTTTGCCCGTTAGTTTCCAGACGAACTCTTCGACCACAGTTCGCAGCTGCGCTTCCGGCTCACCGGTACGGAGCTCGGCCAACTGCTCGACGCAGAGCGGGATCATGACTTCCATCCAGCCGGAGCGGATCAGGGACAGAGTTCCATCGAAGTCGAAAATAGCTACTTTGGCGTTAGCGGCGGATACGCCCTCCCGGATAACCTCAATCACGGAAGTATCTTCGCACACTATCCCATCAGCCCGCGTGGACGGATGTGCAATCCTCCCGGGTGGGGTATGATACGACATTGCCGGTCGGAGGCCGGTCTCTCTAAGCATACATGCGCGTTGCAATCATTGGAACTGGATATGTTGGCCTGACCACGGGTGCTTGCCTGGCGTTCATCGGCCACTCGGTTTGCTGCCTGGATACGAACGAATCCAAAATCGAGGCGTTGAGAGCAGGCGAGATACCGATTTACGAGCCTAATCTGGAAGACGTGCTCAAGGAGGCACAGCCAAATCTTAGCTTTACCAGCAGTTATGCCGAGGCGATTCCCGGCGCAGATGTGGTCTTCATCGCGGTCGGCACGCCGCCCACACCTTCGGGGGCCCCGAATCTGGAGTACTTGTCTCAGGCTGCGCGCTCCATCGGACAGAACATCCGGGAAAACTTTACGGTGGTTGTGAATAAGTCGACTGTGCCGATTGGCAGTGGAAACTGGGTCGGTTCGCTGCTGCGCGATGCCACACAGCAGCGCCAGGACGGGATTAAGGCCGACTTCGCAGTTGCCTCAAACCCTGAGTTCTTGCGGGAAGGCACGGCTCTGCATGACAGCCTGTATCCCGACCGGATCGTTATCGGAGCGGATGAACCGAGGGCGCTCGAGACCCTGTATTCGCTTTATCGGCCGATTTTAGACCAAACGTTCCCGGCTCCCACTTACCTCGACAGACCCGAGACAGCAGTAGCCGTGCCACTGGTTTCGACCGATCTGGCGTCTGCCGAGCTGATCAAGTATGCAGCCAATGCCTTTCTCGCGCTAAAAATCAGCTTCATCAATGAGATCGGATTGCTGGGCGAGCGCGTGGGAGCCAACATTTCGGAAGTCGCGCGCGGCATCGGCCTGGATTCGCGCATCGGCCCACGGTTCCTTAATGCAGGTCTCGGCTGGGGCGGCTCCTGCTTCGGCAAGGATACGGCGGCTCTGATTGCTACGGCAGGCGAGTATGGATTGCACATGCCGATCGTCGAAGCGGCGCGGACCGTAAACTCGCGTCAGCGCGACCGGGTGGTCGAAAAGCTCCTTCATGAGCTTAAGATTTTGAAGGGTCGGACGATCGGGCTGCTAGGCCTAGCCTTCAAACCCAATACGGACGATCTGCGGGAAGCTCCGGCGATCGAGATTGCCCAAAAGCTGATCGATCGAGGAGTGCGGGTGAAAGCGCATGACCCGATCGCTTCGGAGCGCTTCGAGCGGGAGCACGGCAGCATGCAGATTTCCTTGTGTAAGACCGCTTGCGACACTGCAGATGGCTGCGATGCTCTGGTCCTCGTCACGGAATGGAGCGATTACCGCGACCTCGATTGGGATGCGCTAGCGAAGAAGATGCGCAATCCGTTTGTGCTCGACGGGCGCCACGCGCTAGATGGCGAGAAACTGACCCGGGCCGGGATGCGCTACACCACAGTCAGCTGAGGATCTCGATTGAGGCGGCCGATTCCGGGCGCGTGTTGGGATCGTGCTCTTTACGCGCCGTCTCTTCGGCTTGTTTCAACCAGCGAGGCGGCCGCCCACGGCGTTTGGGGTGCGAAGCAGAGAGCCGTTCGAGCGCCATAATGGCGCTGTCTAGACGGGATTTCTCTGCCTGCAGTTCAGCGATCATCCTTTGAAGATTCATTCTTCGCTCTCTTCGCCTCTTGTTGGACGCCCTGATCGCTTAAGCAGCAACAAAAAACCCCGGCTCGGTTGAACCCGGCCGGGGATCGGTTTATTTGCGTCTTCGCCTCGCTGAAAGGCGCGGGCTCATCGTTTTATAATCGGGCGACGTCCTACTCTCCCACACACTCGCGCATGCAGTACCATCGGGGCTGAGAGGCTTAACTTCCGTGTTCGGGATGGGAACGGGTGGGACCCTCTCGCTGATATCACCCGAAAGTCCACCTGGAGTCTTCGGCTGGCTGATGAAACACCGCCTGATCCAGGGCTCGGATCGACCCTTTCGGGATCCAAGCAGAAACTATTGGGAAGGTCTTTGAATAGTTATTGACGGCTGCCCTACTTTGTTGCAGCGCCTGACCGTAGAGTAAATTTTATGGTCAAGCCGAACGAGCTATTAGTAACGGTAAGCTCAACGCATTACTGCGCTTACACATCCGTCCTATCAACGTGATCGTCTTTCACGGCTCTTCAGGGAGATCTCATCTTGGGGAAGGTTTCGTACTTATATGCATTCAGCACTTATCCTAACCAGACTTCGCTACTCAGCTGTGCCACTGGTGTGACAACTGAATCACAAGAGGTCTGTTCATCCCGGTCCTCTCGTACTAAGGACAAGCCCCCTCAAATCTCCTACGCCCACCACAGATAGGGACCGAACTGTCTCGCGACGTTCTGAACCCAGTTCACGTACCGCTTTAATGGGCGAACAGCCCAACCCTTGGGAGCTTCTACACCCCCGGGATGCGATGAACCGACATCGAGGTGCCAAACCGGAGCGTCGATATGAACTCTTGACTCCGATCAGCCTGTTATCCCCGGCGTACCTTTTATCCGTTGAGCGATGGCCCTTCCATGCAGAACCACCGGATCACTAAGTCCTGGTTTCCCACCTGCTTGACTTGTAGGTCTCGCAGTCAACCTGGTTTATGCCTTTGCACTCGCCCTCTGATTTCCAAACAGAGTGAACCAAGCTTCGAGCGCCTCCGTTACAATTTAGGAGGCGACCGCCCCAGTCAAACTACCCGCCTTGCAATGTCCCTCTCCCGGATAACGGGAGTAGGTTAGAACCACAGAACGATCAGGGTGGTATCTCACCGTTGGCTCCCTCAAGCCCAAGAGCCTGAGTTCAAAGCCTCCCACCTATGCTGCGCAGACCGCACCATAGTTCATTGCAAAGGTATAGTAAAGGTGCACGGGGTCTTTCCGTCTAGTGGCGGGCATCCGGCGTCTTCACCGGAACCACAAGTTCGCCGGGCGGAGCGCGCCGACAGTCGTCAGATCGTTACGCCATTCGTGCAGGTCGGAACTTACCCGACAAGGAATTTCGCTACCTTAGGACCGTTATAGTTACGGCCGCCGTTCACCGGGGCTTCAGTTCAAAGCTTCGCCTTGCGGCTAACCTCTCCCTTTAACCTTCCGGCACCGGGCAGGCGTCAGCCCCTATACGTCGTTTTCGACTTAGCAGAGACCTGTGTTTTTGTTAAACAGTCGCCTGACGCGTTTCACTGCGGCCCACCGAAGTGGGCACCCCTTCTCCCGAAGTTACGGGGTTAATTTGCCTAGTTCCTTCGCAACTCCATCACCCGAGCGCCTTAGAATACTCATCTCGTCCACCTGTGTCGGTTTGTGGTACGGGTACGATTGCTCTCCTTAGAGGATTTTCCTGGCACACGACCCGGCGGATTTGCCTTTCCGGATCTCACTCAATCCATCCTTGACCCTTCTCGCAGATGGACCTCTGTGGTGCGTCCCCCCCTCGGTCTTTATCGAACAAACGTAGTCACGGAATATTAACCGTGTGTCCATCAGTTACGCCTTTCGGCCTCACCTTAGGCCCCGACTAACCCTGAGCGGATTAACCTTTCTCAGGAATCCTTAGACTTACGGCGGCCAGGGTTCTCACCTGGCTTTTCGCTACTTATGCTGGCAGAGTCACTTCCTAGCAATCCAGCCCTCCTCTCGGTAGACCTTCATCTCGCTAGGAACGCTCTCCTACCACTCCAATTGAGTCCATAACTTCGGTGACATGCTTGAGCCCCGTTGGATTGTCGGCACCGAGTCCCTCGACCAGTGAGCTATTACGCTTTCTTTAAAGGATGGCTGCTTCTAAGCCAACCTCCTGGCTGTCTGAGGAACTCGACTTCCTTTCCCACTTAGCATGTACTTGGGGACCTTAGTTGATGGTCTGGGCTCTTTCCCTTTTGACGATCCAGCTTAGCCCGGACCGTCTGACTCCCGTACTACTCGTTCTTGGCATTCGCAGTTTGGCTGAATTCGGTAACCCGGAAAGGCCCCTAGTTCAATCAGTTCTCTACCACCAAGACGGACCATACGAGGCTAGCCCTAAAGCTATTTCGGAGAGAACGAGCTATCACGGAATTTGATTAGCCTTTCACCCCTACCCTCAGCTCATCCGAGCTGTTTTCAACCAACACCGGTTCGGACCTCCATCCGCTGTTACACGGATTTCATCCTGGCCAAGGGTAGATCATCCCGCTTCGCGTCTAATCCCAGCGACTGAACGCCCTATTCAGACTCGCTTTCGCTACGGCTCGCTTTCGCTTAACCTTGCCACTGAGACTAACTAGCCAGCTCATTATTCAATAGGCACGAGGTCAGACATTGCGTCTTGCGACGCCATAGTCCTCCCACTGCTTGTAGGCATGCGGTTTCAGGTACTATTTCACTCCCCTCACAGGGGTTCTTTTCACCTTTCCCTCACGGTACTAGTTCACTATCGGTCGCAAATGAGTATTTAGCCTTGCCGGATGGTCCCGGCAGATTCCCGCAAGGTTTCCCGTGTCCCGCGGTACTTAGGAGCCACTTGAAGCTAAGATGGCATTTTCAGATACAGGGCTGTCACCTTCTTTGGCCGGCCTTTCCAAACCGTTCTCTTAACGCTCTCTTATAACCTCGTTAGAATAAGCTGCGTTCGAAGCTTGTGTCTGAGTCTTCGCCTCGCTGAGAAGCGCGGACCCGTCCACCCCTCGCCCGCCGCTTATTCTTTGTGGTCCTGCAACCCTCCGCTCTCCTTTCGAATCGCGAAGTTTAGGCTGTTCCGAGTTCGCTCGCCACTACTATCGGAATCACAATTGTTTTCTCTTCCTAGGGGTACTAAGATGGTTCACTTCCCCCCGTTCGCTCCAGCCGGCTATGGATTCACCGGCAGGTAAGCCCATTACTGAGCTTGGGTTTCCCCATTCGGAAATCCCCGGATTATAGATTGCTTGCATCTTCCCGAGGCTTATCGCAGCTAGCCACGTCCTTCATCGCCTATTTGCGCCAAGGCATCCACACGCATGCCCTTAGTAGCTTGACCATAAAATTAACACTACGTCCGATTGGCCTTTCGTCCGCGATTTTGGAATCACGAAACAAAGCCAACCGGCAGAGTATTTCTTCTCTCACCTGCATCTCTTCAAAGCGCTCCCTTACGGTCACGGCTCCGTTTCAACGCAGATGGCGCTGCTGTCACATAATCGGTGTCGTCTGAATTCGTAATTTGAAAAAACGAACCCAAACGCTCTCGTGACAGCGTTGCAACTTGTAGTTGCCCGTCAATAACTATTCAGTTTTCAAAGAACCTTATCGAGTGTTCGGGCGGCTGATAAAACGCCGCCTCATCTCTCTGCTGTTCGACTTTTCACCGAACCGCAGAAGTAGACGTTCGGAAGAACCAAACGTTTACTTCTATTTTTCGATTGAATTTGGTGGGCCTGGGTAGAGTCGAACTACCGACCTCACCCTTATCAGGGGTGCGCTCTAACCAACTGAGCTACAGGCCCGTTCGTAAGAGTGGGCCTGGGTAGAGTCGAAGAAGACCCGACCGACCTCACCATCCCATCGATGGCGCTCTGGCCTACGGCCAACGCGCGGGGTACGCAAGCTGGTGGAGCTGGTCGGGATCGAACCGGCGACCTCCTGAATGCAAATCAGGCGCTCTCCCAGCTGAGCTACAGCCCCTGGTCTTTGGAAGAGTCTTCGTCTCGCTAAGAAACGCCGATTCATCCACGAAAATAATCGAGGCCGATTGGACGCTGTCATCTTTGAGTCCTCGGCTAGCCTGATAATGCGCTGCCTCGTCCCCGCGTGACCAGCACGGATGACTGAAGTTGTCAAACTCTTCAAGTGGAGATTACCGGAACGGTATGGACTGGAAAGGCTGCTACTTACTTAATTCAGTAGCTCCAGCCACTGTCTCTCTTAGAAAGGAGGTGATCCAGCCGCAGGTTCTCCTACGGCTACCTTGTTACGACTTCACCCCAATCATGAATCATACCTTGGACCGCTGCCTCCCTTGCGGGTTAGCATGCAGGCTTCTAGTACAATCCACTTTCGTGATGTGACGGGCGGTGTGTACAAGGCCCGGGAACGTATTCACGGCATCGTTCTGATATGCCATTACTAGCGATTCCAGCTTCATGCAGGCGAGTTGCAGCCTGCAATCCGAACTGAGAACGGTTTTTTGCGATTGGCTCCCCCTCGCGGGTTCGCAGCGCTTTGTACCGTCCATTGTAGCACGTGTGTAGCCCTGGACATAAAGGCCATGATGACTTGACGTCATCCCCACCTTCCTCCAACTTATCGCTGGCGGTCTCCTGAGAGTGCACCTTTTAAGGGGTTAGCAACACAGGACAAGGGTTGCGCTCGTTGCGGGACTTAACCCAACATCTCACGACACGAGCTGACGACAGCCATGCAGCACCTCGACTCCAGCCCCTTGCGGGGAAGGCGATATTTCTATCACCGGTCTGAAGCCGTTCGAGCCCAGGTAAGGTTCTTCGCGTTGCGTCGAATTAAACCACATGCTCCACCGCTTGTGCGGGCCCCCGTCAATTCCTTTGAGTTTCAGCCTTGCGACCGTACTCCCCAGGCGGCATACTTAACGCGTTAGCTCCGGCACCGACCAACTGAATGGCCGACACCAAGTATGCATCGTTTAGGGCGTGGACTACCAGGGTATCTAATCCTGTTTGCTACCCACGCTTTCGTGTCTCAGCGTCAACAATGGTCCAGAAAGCCGTCTACACCGCAGGTGTTCCTCCTGATATCTACGCATTTCACCGCTACACCAGGAATTCCGCTTTCCTCTCCCACGTTCGAGCACTCCAGTTTCCGGCGCACCCTCCCAGTTAAGCCAGGAGATTTCACACCGAACTTAGAGCACCGCCTACACACCCTTTACGCCCAGTAATTCCGAACAACGCTCGCTGCCTACGTATTACCGCGGCTGCTGGCACGTAGTTAGCCGCAGCTTCTTCTTCAGGTACCGTCATTATCGTCCCTGCCGAAAGAGCTTTACACCCCGAGGGGCTTCATCGCTCACGCGGCGTCGCTGCATCAGAGTTGCCTCCATTGTGCAAGATTCCCCACTGCTGCCTCCCGTAGGAGTCTGGCCCGTGTTTCAGTGCCAGTGTGGCCGTGTGCCCTCTCAGGCCGGCTACCGATCACCGCCTTGGTGAGCCATTACCTCACCAACTAGCTAATCGGCCGCGGGCTCCTCTTTCAGCGCATTGCTGCTTTCCCTTTACAGGATTATGCGGTATTAGCCCCGGTTTCCCAGGGTTATTCCCCACTAAAAGGTAGATTACCCACGTGTTACTCACCCGTACGCCGCTTTACTCATGGATTGCTCCACTTTCTCGCTCGACTTGCATGTGTTAAGCGCGCCGCCAGCGTTGATTCTGAGCCGGGATCAAACTCTCGTTTGATCTTATATGTCCGCGCACTAGAGCAATAAAACGCTCCATGCGCTCGCAGTTGAAGCGTATAGCGCGAACGAAAAAACGTCCGCCACGCTTCGCTTTTTTGGAGTTCGCCCCGACTTGCGTCGGGACTTATTCGCTCCGGCTTTTACTCAAAAAGTCTGACGAATTACTTCATTGCGTCCAACCAGATTGTCAATGAACTGCGCAGACCACCCGGCGAATACGGAACCGAATCCGCAAAGCCAAATAGCTGCCGGCCTCGAAAGCCGTTTGGGCAACGCCCAGCTCAGCCAAAGTCTTCGACCATGAGCCCGCGTTTACCCGGAAAAATGTCGGGATAAACCCTTTAAAATACGGTAGCTTGGTTTACTTCAGGACTGCTTGAGAACTGCTATGGAGTCCGTACCGAGCTGCTAGAACACGCCGAGCTCGATTACCTTTTCACTGCCCGCCGCGACTTCTCCGTCGCGCACCTACTAACTTATCAAACTGCCGCGACCGTTGCAAGCTGCGATTTGCGCAGTCGAACGACCGTCTCGCCCGCTTCGCTCTCGCTTGCGGCGACTCGTTCAGAATATCAAGGACCGCCCTCGCTTGCAAGCCCTCGGCAGGATACTTTCTGTGGAAATTCGAGGCGCCTTCGCAGGTGCATTGTGAGCGCTTAAGGGAGAACCCGCAGCGCTGGGACAGGCTGAGGTTCCTCCGGCGTACGGCGCGATCTGAGTTGCCCAATCTTCAATGAGGCTTTGAAGATAGCCCCAACGGGTATAAAGCCCCCCAGTTTGTGCGCCGCGACCGCCGCCAAGCCCATCGACGCGATGCAGCCGCAAGACTTGCAATCAGGATTTCCCCCGAACTGGCAGGGGGTGATTTGGGTCTTCAGGTCCGCAGAAATCGTCTGCGTAGTTAGGGCAAACACACATTCCTGCGGGCTGTGAGGGGGCGAGGCCAACTGCCGGATTAGCCCCTCGGGCATGTCCACCTTGGGAAATGTCTGTCGCAGTTGCAGCAGTTCAGCAATGAGCCGCGAGCGTTCCTCCGGAGTGAGGACCTCCGGCAATACATCGCCGACCTGTGGCGTGAAGATGCTGAACCACACTTTGTGAATTTCGGGCCGGGGTGTCCAGAAGCTCAGAAATTCGTACAAGTAGCCGGGCTGCTTCATCATTTGCGCGGTGACCGTGCAATGGATCGTGACCCTTTGTCCGGCGATATTCTTAAGAATTCTTTCGTAGGTGGCGGGCTTGCGGCGAAGATCGTGTTCCGGCTGCAGGCCATCGATTGAGACGACGACGTTCATGTGCGGAAGAGTGGGCCAAGTGGCCGGGAGCACTCGAAAGGCACTTGTCACAACCTGCACGTGGATACCGCGCTCCAATAAGAGTGGAATCATGGCTTCCAGTTCGCGATACCGCACCAGAGGATCTCCTCCCACAATGGAAAGGTGAAGCGGCTTCAACCGATCAACGAGCTCAAGAACCCCGTCTACCAGTTCTTGACCTTTTCGATCGTTTAGTTCACGCAACGTTACGCTGCCGCCCAGATGGGCATCTTCGTACGCGTAGCATCCCGGACAACGAAGCGGGCACTCACGGGTAATTTCGATAGATAGGGAAGGGCGTTCTCCTTTGAGAATCTTGCCCCAACCTTTGAGAATTTCTGATGTATTCACTTTCAATCCTCTCGATTCCTACTGTCTTCTCGCTCCCGTCACGGTCAATGGCCGCATTCTCTTTGGGCTGAACCCGAACGATTTATGCGCAAACGGAGGCAGATGCTAAGCCGGCGCTTTCTTATGGCAGAGCTGAGCGCGACTGAAATGACCTCAGCCAGTTGTCAAGGTGCGCGTGGAACTCTGAAGGAGCGGGCACCGCGCACGGCGGGTTTATCTGGCTGTACATTCAGGCGCGAATCACGCGTACGGCGGAGAAGGATCTGCAGCTTGACGCAGCGAACCAGTGGCCCAGCAGTTCGCGCGCACGGGATCTGTATTCGAGACTGCTTGCTTGCAGAACGCAGGTGGCGCGACGATTCCGGACGCCATGCAAGAAGTTTCAAGGCAGGTCGACGCGTGATGCACCACGTAAGCAGAAAGAGAGACTCCGGTACTGGGCGAGAGTAGCTCCGGGCAGTCGGGGATGTTATCCAGGTTCGCAGCGATCAGAGAAATCGCTGCGGCAAATGCGATCAACTTCGAAAATCTCTGAACGCAGTCCAACACCAGGCTCTATTTTACTCTCAAGCTACAAGCCGGGTGTGCCCGCCGCATTGTGAATCCGAACGAAAAGAGCCCATTCGCCAAATATCTTCTGTCCGAAGATGATAGTCGGCTGCCCTGAGGGATCACAGGAAGAGTGACTCCAGCCATGAACTTCCGTATCGCTCGTATAAAGCTAAAAGCCGTACACACGCCTGGCAGTAGAGCCGAGAATGGAGTCTTGTTCGCTGTCCCCCAGTAAGGCGATTGCCTGAGAGACGAACTCGAACCAGCATTGATAGCTGGTCGCGATCAGGCAGACCGGCCAGTCGGAGCCAAACATCAGGCGGCCGGGTCCGAAGGCATGGAGAACGGTTTCGAAGTAAGGCGCCAGATCCTGCTCCGTCCATAGTCTGTAGTCTGCCTCGGTAACCATGCCAGACAGCTTGCAATAGACATTTTCTCGCTCGGCGAGCCGGCTCAGATTTTCTTTCCAGGGCGAGAGGATTTGTTCGCGAATCCGGGGCTTTGCGACGTGATCGAGCACGAAGATCTGCCGCGGATGGCGGTCCACAAATTCGATGACAGCCGGCAGCTGACGTTCGAAAATCAGAATGTCGTAAACGAGACCGAACTGCTCCAAGGCATCCACACCCCGATTGAAGTCGTCGCGCAACACAAATAGTTCGTCCGGCTCTCCTTGCAGGACATGGCGCAGGGCGCGCAGACCGCCGAGTTCCGTTAAGGATTCAATGATGTCGGCAACCGCGGGATCGACCAGCGGAACCCACCCCACCACGCCGCGTATGAAGTCGTGTTGTGACGCCAGATGCAGAAGCCAGCGAGTCTCCTGAAGCGTCTGACGGGCCTGCACCGAGATAACACCGTCGATACCGGCCGCGCGAATCTCGGCTTCAAGGTGCTTTGGCAGAAAATCGCGGCGAATGACAGCCATCGAGTCGTCGATCCAGCTGTATTCGCGAGGGGTGTAGATCCAGAAGTGATGGTGCGCGTCGATCCTCTCCATTGCCGGGCGCTGGTCAGGCGACATGCGGGGTTTCTCCCGTCACTCTCCGATAAAAAGCGGCTTGAGATGACGCCAGTAGAGGTTGTCAGTCACATTCCTGCCAACAATGGCTTCGTTCGCCGAAAGCAGGTCGAGGTACCGCCGGTCCATTTTGGCTGCGATCTTGAATGCGACGTGCAGAAGCTGGCGCATGCTCGGATTGTACTCGGGAGAGTTCGGGTCATGGCGTAGGGCTGAAACAAACTGGCCGGATGCCCACATTTTGACTTGTTCGGGTGCGGGAAGCCTCGCGGGATCGATATCGATTACGCTCGCGTAAGGCAGGCACAACTCTGCCGCCTGGGCATGAGCCTGCGTATAGATCTCTTTCGCTAAATCGAGCCCTGCTCCGCCCGCTTCAGCCAGACCGATCAACTCCTCGAGCCAAGTTGTGCCGGCGGTTTTGAGGTGTACGCCCGCATCGAACTTGAGCAGAGCGCGGCGCATCGGGGCATAGAGGGAAAATTTGTCGCTGCCGGAATGCACGCTCAGTTTCAAGTTGGCCGGGAGCCCGTATTGCTTCCTCGCGAAGGCGACGACCGCAACATCGTCTGAAAATTCCCGCGCGAATTGCTCGAGATTACCCGCGTAGTCTATCCCTTTGTTGAAGCGGCCGGTAAATTTTGGAGCGATGGTTTGAATGGGAATGCCCGCATCCGCCATACCGGCAAGAATGATCAGCAATTCGAGAGGCGTTTGCGGAGTATCGGTTTCGTCCATCGAGACCTCGGGGATGAAACGCCCTTTGCCTTTCTGTTGCTCAATGTGGCCATATATGCGGGCGGCTTCCTGAATCGCGGCAAAATACTTCGCCGCGATCTCGGCCACATGGCCAGGCTGGATCTGAAGTGGAGCATCGATTCCAGGAATTCGGATCTTTCCGGCCAGTTCCGGGTGACGGTATACGAAGGCACGGATGCTGTCTTCCGAGGCAGGAAGCCCGATAAAATCCGCGACATCGATGGTAAAAAAGTCGCAAGGGTCGAGAAATCGGTCCACTGTTTTTAAATTGATATGGTCCGCGTCGAGGTAATAGGGCTTGTTCCAGCCAAGCGCTTTGATCGCTGCATCGGCCGCCGCTCGTGTCTGCTGCGGGCTCGAACCAAGGATCGTGTGCTCCCGGTTCGATTTGTTCCAGACTGGAATGAGGTCGAGACCGTCCTCTGCCGCTTTCACACACGCTTGCAGTTGCGCTTTGGCCTGATGCGCAAATCTGTCGCCGACGCCAACGGAATACTTAGCAAGCACGAGCGAGTGGTTCACAGAATCACCTCAAGCAATTCAGGACGGCAGGTGCTGGCATAATCTTCCTTGAGCCCGCTCGGTTAAAGACGTTTTCCAGGACCTCGAAATTTCTATGATTGCCGTTTCCAAGATACTGCGGGACCACGCTCGAAGGAGGCGGCGTGCGATATAGACCGCTCGGGAAAACGGGCGCTTCGGTTTCCGTTCTCGGGTTCGGCGCCTCACCGCTGGGCGACGTATTTGGGGTCACCGACCCTGCAGAAGGTGAAGACGCGGTTCGCGAGGCCATAGATCGGGGCATCAATTTCTTCGACGTTTCGCCTTATTATGGACGCACACTCGCAGAGGAACGCCTAGGCAAAGCGCTCGCGGGAAAGCGGAAGCAGGTTTTTCTCGCAACAAAATGCGGGCGCTATGACTTCGCTTCGTTCGACTTCAGCGCGCGGCGCGTAGCCGAGAGCATTGAGGAGTCCCTGAGAAGGCTGCGCACCGACTACGTAGATCTTTTTCAGACGCATGATGTCGAGTTTGGAGACATGCGCCAGATTGTCGAAGAGACGATTCCGGCGCTGCGAAACATTCAGGAAGCAGGCAAAGCGCGGTTCATCGGCATCACCGGTTATTCTTTGCGGACCCTTACGTCTATCGCCGGACAAGTCGAGGTCGATACGATCCTGTCTTACTGCCGGTATAACTTGATGGTTACCGATATGGATAGCTTTTTGACGCCCCTGGCGCGCGAGAAAAGAATCGGCTTGATCAACGCTTCACCGTTCCACATGGGAATCCTGACCGAAAACGCTGCGCCTGAGTGGCATCCGGCTCCGCGACAGGTCAAGAGCGCCGGCGCGCGCGTGGTGGAGTTGTGCAAGCAGCACGGCACGAGTCCAAGCGTGGTTGCGCTAGGCTTCTGTTTGAATCATCCCTATGCGGCATCGACGCTGGTGGGAATGGCAACGGTAAGGCACGTAAGGGAGAATCTGCGGGCGCTCGAGACCGAACCGGACCCGGCACTGCTGAAGCAGATCGAGCAGATTGTGAGCCCTGTAAAAGACGCGGTATGGGCGTCGGGGCGGCCGGAGAATGCCGATTTCGAAAGGGCGGAAAGACCTTAGCTTTGAAACCTATGAAAGCCCTTCAGATTCGAGGCCCAGGCGAAGTGGAGTTGATAGACGTTCCTACTCCCACGCCGAAAGCAGACGAAGTTCTGCTGAGAGTACGCAGAATTGGGCTATGCGGCACGGATCTCAGCACCTTTCGGGGAAAGAATCCGCTGGTCACGTACCCGCGCATTCCAGGTCATGAAATCGCCGCTACCGTGGAGGAGGGTGCGAAGATCCCGGATGGCATTGCCGCGGGCACGAATGTGACAGTTTCGCCTTACAATAATTGCGGTAAATGTCCGGCCTGCCGCCGGGACCGGCCGAACGCATGCCAGTTCAATGAGACGTTCGGGGTTCAGCGCGATGGTGGTTTGGCCGAGTTTATCGCGGTAAAATCCGAGCGGCTTTACCCCGCGGATGGGCTGGCGCTAAACGAACTGGCGCTTGTGGAGCCGCTCACCATCGGCTTCCATGCGGTAAGGCGCGGCCGCGTAGCAGCGGCTGACAGAGTGGCTGTTTTCGGCTGTGGGGGTGTCGGGCTGGGAGCCATCGCGGGCGCGGCCCGGCGCGGCGCCACTGTGATCGGAGTAGATGTCGAGGACGCGAAGCTCGCCCTGGCCCAAGCCGCCGGCGCGAGATTTGTTATTCACTCGCAGCGCGAGTCCCTGCATGAGCGGCTGGCTGAACTGACAAACAATGACGGACCTGACGTAGTGATCGAAGCCATAGGACTTCCGGCCACGTTTCGAGCCGCGGTCGAGGAGGTAGCTTTTACAGGACGGGTCGTCTATATCGGCTACGCTAAAGAACCGGTGAGCTATGAGACGCGACTTTTCGTCCAGAAGGAACTGGACATCCTGGGTTCGCGCAATGCGGTACCGGAAGATTTTCGCGCTGCGATCGACATGCTGCAGCAGGGCGTCTTCCCCGTGAAGCAGGCGGTCAGCAAAGTCGTGCCGCTGGTCGATGCCGCTGCAGCTCTCGCCCAATGGAGCGCAAACCCGACCAGCTTCAGTAAGATCCTTGTCCAGGTTGGGGAGTAAACCGGCTTCGGGCCAAACGATTCCGGAATTCGCTTGACGGCGCCCACAAAGCACTCTGGCGGCGAAAGTAAAAAGACCTCTTGGGTGCTGCAGACGCGTGTCCGGCGGTGGATGTGATGAGCACGACAGATCTTTCACGCTAGGCTAAGGTTGTGAGCTGCCCAAGGACTAACATCTTCCGGGCCTGGCGCAAGTGGCCGCTGGCCGCACTGGGTATTTCGACTTTACTTGCCGCGCTACCCGCGGACTCATTACACGGTGTGAGCTGGAATCAGAAGCGAAAGAACGAAGAACCGAAGTCGCAGGTAATGCCGCTGCCGCCGCAACCGCCGATGGCGCTAAAGGCCGAGACCGAGACGCTGGACTTTCACCTTTCACCGCTGTTGCAAGCAGGAGGTTTGGCGGCACAGATCCGGCGCAGCCTTAACGATTTGATTCGCGACACGCACGGCGAAACGATTCTGAAGTTGAGGGCGTTTGTGGCGGGCGCGGGAGATGCGCGGCGGGTGCAAGCGGAGGTCTCGCAGCTTTTCACCGAGCACAAGCTGCCGCTTCCGGTGCTGACGGTGGTGCAGGTCGGAGCACTGGGCCAGGAAGCGGCCAAGGTGGTGATTGAGGCTGTGGTTTCGACCCGCCGCGTAGTCAATCCGAACGGACTTGCCTTTTTTGCGGGCACATATAGCAGCTCTCTCCCCGAGGCACTGAAACAGCTTCAGGAGAGTGCGCAGGCGGCTTCCGTATCCCCTGAAGGTATGTTGAGCGCTACTTGCCTGACCTCGCGACTGGAGAACTTCGAGAGCGTTCGCGCAGGCATTCAGACGGCTTTCCCCCATGCGAACGTGAACCTGGTACAGGCGGTGCGCGATCCGGTAAACGATAACAGTATTTGCCAGGCTATCGGGCAGCTTGCGCGCGCGCCCGCAGAGAGTCCGGTCGTGTTGCTAAAGGATCGCCGGATTGCGCTGGTAGGGGCAAAGCAGCTTGTATTCACCGGCCTTCAGCTCTCGTTCGGCAGCTTTCTCGATGACGCGCACGAAGCTTTCGTCCGGCTGCAAAGGGCCGCCACGGCACTCGATCCGGTCGAGGCGCCGGTCGAGGTCAACGTATTTTCGCTCGACCCATCCGGCGGTTCAGCCTTGCGCAAGACGACCTCCGTTCCCCCAAGCACGTTCACGGTCCAAACGATCGAGGGGCTGCCTTCCGTGGACGCCACCGCCGGAATCGAGGCAGTGATGGCGCCCAATGTGCAGAGTCCGGCTATGCGTTAGACACGACGGCGCGGCTGGGAACGAAAATCGGTGAATTCGTTGCCTGTCCGGGAATTGGCCGAGCCCTGGCAGGAAAAGTGGAAAAGAGGCGGCGTGGTTTGTCGGTATAATCTGCGGTAGGCCATCCTTTTCATGCAGTTCTGTAAGCCGAGCATTGCCGCGGCCGGATTTGCTGTCGCGCTATGCCTTCAGCCAGCCGGGTTCACCCAGCAGAATTCCCTTCCCCCGCAGTCCAGTGCGAGGCCGGCACAAACCACCGCGGCGCAGGCCTCAGCTGCGCCCAAAAGCAGTTCGTCGGGCGAGACCACGGTCGCGCCGGCCAGCGGTAAAAAGAGCCCGGCAGATGCAGCAAACGACAACTCGTCTATTCGAGTATCGGTCAACGAGGTGATTGTTCCGGTAACGGTTACGGATGAAAAAGGACGCTTTGTCTCGGACCTCGATAAGAAAGATTTCTCGGTTTTCGAAGACAACAGGCCGCAGAACATCCGCTATTTCACGCGGGAACGAAGCCAGCCCGTGGTTATTGGCTTCCTGCTCGATATGAGCAACTCGAGCCGCATCCATTGGAAGAACTTTCAGGACGCGACAGTCGAGCTGATTCAAACTCTGCTGACGGGCGATCCGAAGTACTCGGGATATCTGATCGACTACGCGCAAGACGCGGAGATCGCGGTCAACACCAGCGACGATCCTGAGCCGATGGTGGACAAAATCCGGAAACTGAAACCTGGAGGCGGATCGGCTTTGTACGATGCCGTTTACCTGGCGTGCACCAGCCGCAAGCTGGTGAAAGGCGAGCCGATCGAGCCGCGGCGGATCATTATCATTATCGGCGACGGACACGACAACGCAAGTAAGCACTCGCTGAACGAGGTGATCGAACTGGCGCAACGCAATTTGGTCACCGTGTACTGCATCAGCACCGAGGCGTTCGGGTTCACCAACCAAAGCACCGACAATCTGGTGCGCCTGGCAACCGACACCGGCGGCCGGGTGGTTTATCCGTTAGGCGACGTTTACAAAGATACAGACGGCTATCTTTCGCACCCGTCCGACGACGGAAATTACGCCCTGACCGTGGGGACGGGCGCTTACCGGTCGGCAGTGGACAACAAGATGTATCACGCAGTGGCCGATATAGCTGGCGAAGTGACCATGCAATACATCATTCGCTATGTCTCGGACAATCCCTCGGAAAAGTCCTATCGCAACGTCAAGGTGGTGGTCGACTTGGGGAACGTGCGGGTACGGGCGAGGAAGGGTTATTACGCCAGTACTGCCACTCCTTGAGCAGGCAAAGGGGTATAGAAAGCGGTGCCCCGAAGCGGTAGGATGACTGAGAGTGAGCGCAGGCAAGCGGTGGCCGCGCTTGTAAAATTGGGCGAGTGATGTCAGCGCGTGTCCTCCGGTTCAGCGATTACGCTCCGAAACCGGGAGAATACTCTCTCCTTCTGTCCGATCTCCCTAAGCATGGCGTGCAGACGATCGGCGTGCTGCTGCTCGATCCGGGAACGGACACTCTTCACATCCGGCTGCGCCGGGATTGGCAATACGTTGGGGAAGAGGAAGATATCGAGGTGCTGGCTGAACTGGCCGAGGATCTCGAATTACTGGCCCGGCAAAGCGGCGGAGCGGCGGTCCTGCAACGCCTGGAAAATGAGGCATCACAGTCGCTGCGAGTAAACGACCGGGAAGCCATTACGGTGCGTGACTTCGACCGGACATTACAGGAGCTGTACCGGGAGCATGTTCCGGCTAAGGTTCTGCAGTTTCGCACACATCTGCCGCGGTATTCGCTGGCGGTAGCAGCAGGTCCTTTTCTGACCAATCCGGAAGATGTCACGGCGGAAGAATGGATCGAGGTTCCACCGGGTTTCAGGCCAGACGAAGATATGTTTGTCGCTCGCATTCAGGGGCATTCGATGGAACCGAGAATTCCCGACGGCAGCTTGTGCGTTTTCCGCCGGGGCGCGGTGGGTTCGCGCAATGGGCGGCTTGTGCTGGTGGAGAACCCCGGAGATATCGGCGACAACCAATACACCATTAAACGATATAAGAGTGAGAAGAAGCAGACCGAAGAAGGCTTTTTACAAACGCGCATCCGCCTCGAAAGCTTAAACCCCGCCTATCCCTCCTGGGATCTCGATGTAGAAGAAGAGAGATATAGGGTTGTCGCCGAATTCGTCCGGGTCTTGGAGTAGGTTTTCAATTTTTTGTCTGGCACCGAGAGCGGTGCGTCGCCCGGTGTACGTCCCATCCTGTCGGCAATGAGCCCGGCAAATACACGGGCTAGCGAAAATTGTGAATCAGGCTCTTTTTGCTGTTTTTTGGCCGGTTTGGTGATTGCAGGGTTGCAGTTCGCCTGGGAGTGCATCAAGCAATTCCGCAACGCTGGTTGCACCCCTGGGGTACGAAACTCGCCTGGGCTCCGCAAACTCTAACTCCGCTTCGCCACCCCGATGCTGTCTCTCAAGAAAATGAAAGGAAGGCCATCACATGCTGCGCGTGTTTCTGCTCGGAATTTTCACCACGGTGCTCGTTGCACAAGACGGTGCGACGGTCTATCAGACACATTGCGCCGCCTGCCACGATGCGGCGGCAGGACGTGTTCCTCGCCCTGCTGCTTTGCGCGCCATGAGTTCCAACGCAATTTTGGACGCGCTGGATAACGGCGTTATGAAAACGCAAGCCGCGGGGATGACGGAGCAAGAGCGAAAAGCTGTCGCCATGTATCTCGGCAAACCTGCAGTTACCCGAACCAATACCGCGGCAGGTTCGTGCGGCCCGGAGAAGCGGGGCTCTGTGCCATCTCGCGCGAGCACAGCCTGGAGTAGTTGGGGCGCCGATGCCGCCAACTCACGCTTCCAAGATGCCGCGGCGGCCGGACTCTCTCCAGCCCAGGTACCGAAACTCAGGCTCAAGTGGGCATTCGGCTTAGGTGAGGGCACTGCGCCCCATTCGCAGCCGGTGGTTGCTTTGGGCCGGGTATTCGTGGGCGCCAGCGCGGGGACGGTATATTCGCTCGATGCGCAGACCGGTTGCACTTACTGGGCCTTCCAAGCGGACGCACCGGTGCGCTCGGGCCTGGTATTCGGCGCAACTAACGATAAAACCGAACCGGCTGTGTTTTTCGCAGACCAGAAAGCAAACGTGTACGCCGCTGTTGCCAACACAGGACGGCTCCTGTGGAAAGCCCATGTTGACAAGCATTTCGCTGCTTTGGTAACGGGAACTCCGGCCTTGCATGAAGGTGTGTTGTACGTTCCCATTTCTTCTTTCGAGGAAGCGATAGCAGGCAGCCCCAAGTACGAATGTTGCACGTTTCGCGGCAGCGTGGTCGCTTTAAACGCCTCCACGGGTGCGCAAATCTGGAAGACGTACACCATTGCCTCCCCTGCTCAGGCGACCGGGGTGGGCCGAACCGGATCGAAGCTGCGGGGCCCTTCGGGAGCGGCCGTGTGGTCCACGCCCACGTTCGACCAGAAGAGGGACCGCTTGTACACGGCGACGGGCGACAACTATTCGGATCCGCCCACCGACACCAGTGATGCGATTCTTGCGCTAGATGCCAAAACAGGTAAGCTCCTCTGGTCCCGGCAAGCCACGCGAGGCGACGTATTCAATAACGGCTGCGGTACTCCCGCTAAGACAAATTGCCCGCCAGCCCCGGGTCATGATTTCGACTTCGCGCAGCCTCCTATACTCGTGCCGCTCGGGAACGGACAGAGAGCGCTCGTAGTTGGGCAGAAATCCGGGTTCGTTCATGGATTCGATCCGGACGACGAGGGTAAGCCGCTGTGGAACAAGCGGTTCGGGGAGGGTGGACCGCTGGGAGGAATCATGTGGGGATCCGCGGCAGATCACGACCACATCTACGTAGCGGTCTCGGACGTTCGGATCAAAGCCGTCGGGGACAGCAGCGTACCGCAAGGGTACCGGTTAGATCTCGATCCGGCGCATGGCGGAGGTTTGTTTGCGTTAAAGGCTGCGACCGGCGATATCGCCTGGGCCACCAAGCCGTTTGCGTGCGGCGACCGCAAAAACTGCAGCCCAGCGCAATCGGCGCCTATCAGCGCAATTCCTGGTGTGGTTTTCTCCGGTTCGCTCGACGGACATCTCAGGGCGTATGCGGCGGATACGGGCGCGGCCGTCTGGGATGTGGATACGGCGGCCGAATATGACACAGTCAACGGAAAGAAAGGCCGAGGCGGCTCGCTGGATGTCACAGGGCCGGTTATTGCGGAAGGCAGGCTCTACCTTACATCCGGGTATGGCCAATGGGGCGGGATGCCGGGCAACGTGCTGCTGGCTTACTCTGTCGAAGGCCGATGAGCCGTCGCGGGTCTCGCGGCGATTGCAAAACCCTTTCCCACAAATTTCTCTCGAGCGCCATGCGGCAAACGATACATCGCTTCCAAAATGCCGCTGAAGAGCTTATTTCGGGTCCGGAACAATTCAGATTAGTCCGAGGCGCGAGAGTCTGGACCGGCAGAACAGCCTATCTTTGTGATGTCGCGTTTTGCTCGGTCCAACCGAATACCCACTTCCCGGCTCTCTCTTGTTTCTTGCATGATGCTGGCGGCCGCCGTGTTGCCATCCGCTGGTTCAGCCGCTTCGCTGAACGTATATCTCTCGAGACCGGGCGACCAGTCGACTTATATCACTGGCGCAAGCACGGAGAACTTCAACTCAATGCCTTTGGGAATCCAGAGCGCTCCCTATGCTTCGGCGATCGGGACGTATCAGTTTAGCTCGACGTCTCACTTTGCGGCACTCGCGGCCGATCAGTATGGCGGCGCTAATGGCTCGCACTACGTATCGCTTGGCGCTCAGTCCCACTCAACGGCACCCGTGACACTCCAACTCAATACGCCAGCAACATATTTCGGCTTCTGGTGGTCGGCGGGCGACGCGAACAACGGCTTGAGCTTTTACTACAACAACACCTTGCTGGCGCGGCTGAGCACCGGCGACATCGTGCATCTGCTGACCGCGAATAACGGTGTAGTCACGGCCGTGAATGGCTCGACCTACGCAAAGGGCAGTTACTACGGCAATCCGAACAACCATTTGGATACGGGGGAGCCATTCGCGTATGTGGATATCTTCGCTCAGAACACCGGCTTCAACCGTATCGTGTTCGATAATTCGGGAACGACCGCCAGCGGTTTTGAAACGGACAACCACAGCATATATCTGGGTGCAGCCGAGCCGAACGGAGCTTCCGTGTTTGTGGAGAATGTGCCGGCGGTAGCAGTTCTGGTTTCTCCGGAGCCTGCAACCGCGCTTACTGGCTTAGCAGCTCTCTGCGTGGCGGTTCTACTCCGCCGCAAACGACCCTAATCACTGGAGCGGAGCGAGGCCCTTCGAGGGTCACTCCGCTTTTCGCTTCTGCTTGTGGCCCTTTCGCCCGTCAGTTGTGACCAAGGCGAACTGCAGCTTTTTCTCGACACTGTCAGCCCGATCCAGGCGCACGCGTACAGCGTCACCAATCGAATACGCTCGACGAGTTCGCTCGCCGATGATCTTGCGCCCGTTCTCGTGATAGCGGAAAGGTTCTCCCCAGAGGGTCTCAATCGGCACCAGCCCCTCTACAAACAGCCCAGTCAGCTCGACGAAAAAGCCATATTTTGTTGTGCTGATAATCAGAGCGTCGAATTCATCGCCGACACGCTCTTCCATGAATTTCACTTTCTTCCATTCGACTAGCTCGCGCTCGGCTTCTGCCGCGCGCCTTTCCGTAAAGGAAGTATCGTTTCCAAGCTCATGCAAATGCTCCTCGTCGAGCAAGGAGGGAGCCGAGTCGATGTTTCGGGCAAGAATACGATGGACGACCAGATCCGGGTAACGCCGGATAGGCGAAGTGAAGTGGGTGTAGGCCGCAGCGGCCAAGGCGAAGTGCCCTTCATTAATGTTGCTGTAGCGAGCCTGCTTTAGGGAACGCAACATCAAATAACTGAGGATGCGCTCCTCGGGCTTGCCGGCTATCTTCGCGATAAGCCGCTGATAATTGCGCGACGAGATGTCGGGGTTTTGAGGAAGAAAGATGTCCCTGCGGGAGTCGCGCCCACCCCCCTTGCGCGGGCCGGCGTGGCCGCGAGAGCGTCTGTTAACAACGGCGAGTTTCCTGGCGGGAATGGCGCCGATCCCGAGCGAGTGGCCGAAATGGACGGCGATCTCTTCAAAATCGAGCAAACGCTTACCATCCGGCGGCTCGTGGATTCGGAACAGCGTGGGAATACCTGCTGCCTCGAGATGGTCCGCGACCGCCTCATTAGCCGCCAACATGAATTCTTCAATGATGCGATGGGCGATATTGCGCTCACCACGTGTCACTCCGATCATCTGCCCGGAGAGGTCGAGTTCAATGTTTGTTTCCGGGAGGTCGAAATCGATCGAACCGCGCCGCTGCCGCTTGCGATTCAGGAGAAGCGCAAGTTCTCGCATCAGCTCCAAGCGGCCGGCAAGAGCGCTGTACCGTTCGCGCATTCCGGCATCGCCTTCGAGTAGCCGGAACACATTGGCGTATGTCATACGCTCGGCGCTGCGAATCACCCCCCGGGTGAAGGTCTGGGCAACTACGTCGCCCTGGCGATCGATCTCAAGGAGCGCTGAGAGCACTAACCTGTCTTCCTGGGGGCGAAGTGAGCATATGTCTGTCGAGAGCTCTACCGGCAGCATCGGAACAGCGCGGTCGGGGAAATAAACGCTGGTTCCACGATTGAGCGCTTCGCGATCTATCGCAGATCCGGGCTGAACGTAGTGGCTCACATCGGCTATGTGCACCTGCAGAGCGAAATTGCCGTTCGATAGCTGCTCAGCCCATACTGCGTCGTCAAAATCACGTGCTGTTTCGCCATCTATGGTCACGACCTCGAAGTCGCGAAAGTCGCGGCGACGGCTGATCTCTTCGCTTTCTATCTCACGCGGAATCGTCCTCGCCTCACGAATGACATCCTCCGGAAATTGATGCGGCAGATGATGCTTGCGAATGATCACCTCAACATCAACGCCGAAATCGTCAGGGTAGCCAAGTATCTCGATGACCCGGCCGGTAGCGTTTTGGCCGTCTTCTGGGAATTCGAGAAGTTCCACGTTGACGATAAGGCCGTCGAGATCTTCAGGGTGCTCAATTTTTATTTGTGGAAGATCCCCCACGCGGTTAGCTGATGCGTTACGGGAGGGCTTTTCCATTCCTTCCGGGATAGCGATCCATTGCTGAACCCGGTCATCTGACGGGACCACGAAATTGCCCCGCTTACGAACGCGAAATTCGCCTACTACAGTAAAGTGGGCATGCTTGAGAATGCGAACGATCTCGCCCTCAGCCCTGCCTTCCGTTGTGAGGCGCGTAACGTGGACCAGCGCGCGATCTCCATGCATGCCCTTGGCTGCTTCAGAGGGAGGCAGGAAAACGTCGCCTTCGATGCCTTCTGGCGCGGGTGCATCAGGTATTAGAAAACCGAAGCCCTCGCGATGCACCGAAAGGCGTCCGGAGAGGTATTCCGGATTGGCTCCGGTGGCCAGAAAATGACCGGACCGCAGTTCGACCAACAGGCCCTTTCCGCTCAAGCGATCGAGCGCGTCTTCGAGCGAGTCGCGGTTTTCACCTTGCAAGCGCAGCTCGCGGACAAGTTGCTTGTAAGTGGCGCGCGCGTGCGGAAGCTGGCGTATATGTTCCAGCAGGCTCTGGTCGCTGAAGGGCTCTGGCCTTTTTCCGCCGCCCTTGGGGACACTGCCATGCTCCTGCACAACCGCAATTTTAGCCGGGGACCTCTTCGGGAAGCGCACAACGGAGTGCACCACGTCACCCGGGGATACACGAGTTCCTGTCATATGACGACGCCGCTCGCCGCCCTGTGCGATCTGATACACGTGCTGAGCGTCGTAGAATCAGTCAGGTATGAACGCGGTCGTTGCGGATCCGGTAGGTGGTCCTGAAAACTTGAAATACATCGAGCTTCCACGGCCCGAGCCGCGGGAAGGCGAGGCTTTAGTCAAGCTCGAAGCAATCGGAGTGAACTTTATCGACGTGTATTTTCGGAAGGGTCTGTATAAGGTTCCAGAGAGCCCCGTGAAGCTCGGCAATGAGGGCTCGGGAACGATTGCTGCGGTTGGTAAAGGAGTGGCTTTACCCATTGGCGAGCGGGTAGCTTACGCGATGTCGCGCGGCTCTTACGCGGAATACGCGGCCGTACCTCAGCAGTTGCTTGTGAAATTGCCCGATACGGTCAGCTTTGACGAGGGTGCGGCTGTGATGCTGCAAGGCATGACAGCACATTACCTGACGCGTTCCACCTTCTCTTTGCAGAACGGGCAGACGTGTCTGGTGCATGCGGCCGCAGGGGGCGCCGGGCTTCTGATCGTACAGCTTGCGAAGATTGCCGGCGCGAAGGTAATCGGCACCTGCTCCACAGCAGAGAAAGCGAAGCTGGTAGCAGAGATGGGCGCGAATCACGTGATTCGGTATACGGAGCAGGATTTCGTTAACGAAGTGAAGCGGTTTACAAGCGGAACGGGAGTCGACGTGGTCTACGATTCGGTCGGAAAAGCTACTTTCGCTAAGAGCCTAGATTGCCTCAAGCCGCGCGGGATGATGGCGAGCTTCGGGCAGTCGAGTGGGCCCATCGGCGAAATCGATCCGCTGCTCTTGATGCAAAAAGGCTCGCTATTTTTGACCCGGCCGACACTGGCAGATTACATCAGCGATCCTGCCGAACTGCAATGGCGATCCTCGGAACTGTTCAGGTGGATCGCCGAAGGACGGCTCACGATTCGAATCCACAACAAATACAGGCTGGCGGATGCGGTATCGGCTCACCGGGACCTCGAGACAAGGCAAACCACCGGAAAAGTGCTGCTCGCACCGTAGATGGGCAATCGCGAACAGGTCTCGGAATTTGCTATGCGGCGTGAAGATCTCACGGCCGTGCTCGATGAGCAGTATTTAGAGGCCTTTCTTGTGACAGCGCTGCCCAATGTTCAATATCTAAGTGGCTTCACCGGAAGCAACGGAGCGCTGCTGGTCTTGTGCAAAGCGAGCGTGCTCTTCACCGATCCCCGCTACGCTACGCAGGCGCCGCTGCAATCCGATTGCGACGTTAAGATCGCCAAGGGGCCGCTGGCTCTCGAGATCGCCCGCTGGATCAAGCGCCGGAAGCTCCGCAGGCTCGGCTTCGAACAAAACCGGATCAGCTTCAACCAGTACGGTACCCTGAAAAGCTCCCTCCCAGGCGTCCGTCTCGTGCCGGTGGTTGATGCCGTCGAGCAGTTGCGGATGATCAAGTCGCCTGCCGAGATCGGCACGATCAGAGCGTCAGTACGGCTGAACTCGATTGCACTGGAGCAAGCGCTCGAGAAGTTCAAGCCCTCCATGACCGAAATCGATCTGGCGGCGGAGATCGAATACCGAATGAGGCTGCTGGGTGCGGACGGCAAGGCTTTTGACACTATCGTGGCGTCTGGAGAGCGCAGCGCGCTGCCGCATGCGCATCCGACGAATCACCCGATTCAGATGAATCACTTATTATTGGTGGATACGGGTGCGAACGTGGCTGGCTATGCCAGCGACATGACTCGCACTCACGCGCTGGGTAAGCTCGATGCGAAGATTCGACGGATGTACAACGCCGTGCTGGAAAGCCAGCTGGCGGCAATCGACGCGATAAGACCGGGCGTTTCCTGCGCTCACGTGGACCGGACTGCGCGCGAGGTACTGCGCGGATACGGATTAGATAAGCTGTTTGTTCACTCAACTGGGCACGGGCTTGGTCTGGAGATACACGAGTATCCGCGAATCGGGCGAAAAGAAAGGACAAAACTGAAAGCGGGTATGGTGGTCACTGTGGAGCCAGGAGTCTATCAGGAGGGGCTGGGAGGGATCCGCATCGAAGATACAGCGCTTGTCACGGCGCGAGGGTGCGAAATTCTGACACCTACGGGTAAAGAATTGGTGGTCCTGTGATGACGGGCAAAGTTGGCCGCGGCACAAGCAAGCCATGACCATAGATGAAATCAAGAAATTGATCGAGGTGGTGAGGGAAACGGGTATCGCGGAGCTGGAAGTCCAGCTCGGAGAAAATCGTGTCCGGATCCGGAGCGCTCAACCTGCAAATCAGGAGGTGGTCTTACCGGCAGTGCTGCCAGTATCCATGCCAGCCGCCCCAGCCCAAGCGTTGACTCCCCCGGCCCTCCCGATACCCGCGACGGAAAATGCCGCCGCTCCGCTTGCTCAAAAGGAAGAAGAAGAGACTCTGGTAATCAAGTCTCCAATTGTCGGTACCTACTATGATGCTCCTTCTCCGGGCGCGCCTCCATTCGTCAAAATTGGGGATCGAGTGGAGCCGAAACAGGTGTTGTGCATCATAGAATCCATGAAGTTGATGAATGAGATTGAGGCAGAGGCCGCGGGAATCATCCTCGCCAAGCACGTCGAGAACGGACGGCCCGTGGAATACGGCGAGTCGCTCTTCACGGTTCGTCCTGCTTAAGAAAGACCCCGGGTAACGAGCATGTTTCGAAAAATCCTGATCGCCAACCGGGGAGAAATAGCGGTACGCGTGATCTGCGCCTGCAAGGACCTGGGGATTAAAACAGTGGCCGTCTACTCGGAGGCGGACCGCCACGGCTTGCATGTTCGATTCGCCGACGAGGCGATCTGTATTGGGCCGGCGAAAAGCACCTTGAGCTATCTGAACATCGCTTCCGTGATGAGCGCAGCGGAAATCACAAATGTGGATGCGATCCATCCGGGGTATGGGTTCCTCAGTGAGAATGCCGATTTTGCCGAAGTCTGCGACCTGTCTGGCATCAAGTTCATCGGGCCGAGACCCGAAGTGATACGCCAGATGGGACTGAAGCAGAGGGCGCGAACAATGATGAGAGAGGCAGGCGTTCCGATCCTGCCTGGTTCGGAAGGAATCCTGAGCAATGCAGAGGGAGCGCTCGAGCTAGCCTCAAAGATCGGGTATCCCGTGATGCTGAAAGCGGCTGCGGGCGGCGGCGGTCGCGGCATGCGCGTGGTTCGTTCAGAAGCGGAGCTGTCACCTATGCTGGTGCAGGCGCAAGCGGAAGCTGCTGCCGCTTTCGGATCCGGCGATGTCTATATGGAGAAGCTGGTGGAATCGCCCCGGCACATAGAGTTTCAGATTCTGGCCGACGAACACGGCAACGTGGAAGTGCTCGGAGAACGTGAATGCTCCATACAGCGCCGCCATCAAAAGTTGATCGAGGAGGCGCCTTCTCCCTCGGTGGGTCCTGAGTTGAGAGCTGCCGTTTCAGACCGGTTGCGGGTAGCAATGAAGACCATTGGATACACCAATGCCGGGACGGTGGAATTCCTGATGGACGAGCAGCAGAACCTTTACTTTATTGAGGTAAATGCCCGCATTCAGGTGGAGCATCCGGTCACTGAATTTGTAGCTGGCATAGATTTGGTAAAGGCGCAGATTCGTATCGCCAGCGGCGAAACGCTATGTGACATTCTCGGCCACCCGTTAACAATAACGGGACACGCTATAGAATGCAGGATCAATGCGGAGGATCCACTGACGTTCGCTCCCTCACCGGGGCGTATCACTGGCTTGAATCTACCCGGTGGAATTGGCGTGCGGGTGGATACTGCCGCTTATACGGATGGAGTTATTCCACCTTACTATGATTCGTTAGTAGCGAAGCTGATCACGTACGGCAAGGACCGGGAGGAAGCGATCCTCCGTATGAGGCGTGCGCTCAGTATGTTCGTGATCGAAGGCATACATACAAGTGTTTCTCTACATGACCGGATCTTGTGCGATGAGGACTTCGTGGCAGGGAAATTCAACACATCGTTTCTCACCAACTTTCTCGATTCCAACAACGGAAGCAATAATCGCTGAGTTGCTGCCAGCCTGGACCTGAGGGATCACAGCTTTATCTTATTTATGCTCCAGTAAAGGACATACACGACGGGTAAGGCAAAGAGACTGCTGTCGACTCTGTCTAGCATCCCGCCATGGCCCGGCAGTAAGTTACCGCTGTCCTTCACTCCCGCGCCGCGCTTTATGGCAGATTCGGCCAGGTCTCCTAGCTGGCCCGCGATATTAGCGGCGACAGCCAGCAGGATGACTTTCCAGCAGCCGAGTTGAGGGATGAAGTGAAGAAGGTACAGGAGTCCAAAAATCACTGAGCCGATAACTGAGGCGATGGCTCCTTCCCAGCTCTTCTTGGGACTAATAAGGGGCGCAAGACGGTGCTTTCCGAAGCGGCGTCCGGCATAAAAGGCCAGCGAGTCGCCGGCCCAATTCAAAGCAAGCGCAAAGAATAAGAGATGAATGCTCTCCCTTCGCAAGTCGATAGAAAAACGCCAAGGCGCAAACGTATAGAGAGCGCCAAGAACAGTGCAGGAAACATACGGAAGAATGGCGCTAAGATCCACCAAGCGCAGAGCCTTTATAAAAACGATGATGCTGAACAGCGAGAAAAGCGGCCAGGGATTTCCCGGCGGCCTCGCCAATTGCGGCCAGAACAAAATGAAAATCCCTCCGAGCATCCCTAGCCAGCCCGGGTCCGGAGTGCGATGCGCCACAACCAGGGCCGAGTACTCGCGGTAGCAAAGCACACTCATAGCGAGCGCAGCCAAAGCGAAGATAAAATCCGGAGCTAGGAAGACCAGATACAGCGCGAGCGCAATCAGCCCGATGGCCGTTACCAGGCGATTCATGAAGGAGGCAGTCTTACTATACAGCCTCAGGCCAAGGGGAGCTCTAGAACTTCTTCTTCGAGAATGAAGGGCGAGCCTTCGAGAGGAGCCGGCGAGTTCCGGGTTAAACCACCAAACCGGCGGTCACGGTTCTGAAAGTCTGCGATCGCTTCCAGAAGTTCCAGCCGGGTGAAATCCGGCCAGAGCGTCTCGGTGACGTAGAGTTCCGAATAAGCAATTTGCCACAGGAGAAAATTGCTAATTCTCATTTCACCTGAAGTACGGATCAGAAGGTCGGGGTCCTTTAAACCAGCCGTATAGAGGTGGGAGGAGATCGCTTCTTCGGTGATCTCGAGAGCCTCAAGGTTGCCCTCATGCCGGGCGTTCTCGAGCATCGCGTTTACGGCATCGACGAGTTCTGTGCGCCCGCCATAATTGATCGCGAGGTTTAGCCGCATGCCACGATTCTGAGCGGTTTTGTCCATCACGGACTGTAACTCCGCCTGAACCGCTGAGGGCAGAGACTCCAATCGCCCGATTGCGGATAGTTGGATATCGTTGCGCATCAGGTTAGGCAATTCACGCCGGAGATAGACGCACAACAGGCGCCAAAGTCCCTCTATTTCGTGACGCGGCCGTTTCCAGTTTTCAACTGAAAAAGCATAAAGAGTTAGCGCTTCGAGACCAAGTTGCGCACAGGTTTCTACCGCGGTTCTCACCGGATCAACGCCGGCTTTATGGCCCAGAATTCTGGGGTAATTACGCTGGCGGGCCCAGCGTCCGTTGCCGTCCATAATTATGGCGATATGGGCGGGCAAGCGCTTAGGATCGAGTTGCGTTGCGACGCGCCACTCCCGGTCACCTGGAGAAAGCGCCTCAAGCAGTTCCTTCATAACGTAAAGCTCTATGGTACAGCAAGAGGTGAGTGCCAGCGGATCGAAACAAACGGTACCAGGAGGGCGCCTGCGCATAGGAAACTGCCAAACGGCATTTCGAAAGATCTGAAATCCTGCTTGGTCCAAAGCAACACGGCCAGACCTATGACGGAGCCCGCTACTGCACCGATCAGGAGCGCAAGCAGCCCGTTTTCCGGACCGAGAAATAAGCCAAGCATGGCCAGTAATTTCACATCTCCCAAACCGAGCGCCTCGCGCCGGCGGAGACGTCCATAACCCGCTCCGATAAGCCAGATCGGAAGTGCAAGCAGCAGCGCGCCCAGGCAGGCGTTCAGAAGCGATTGCCACCTCAGTGCCGACTCAGGCAGAATCAGCACACCGAGACTGCTCGGAACCGGCACAATAAGAGCCAGGATGAGCGCCAAGACGCTTCCGCCCAGCGTAACTTCGTCCGGCAAAATGCGTTCTTCCAGGTCTGTCCAGAGGAGAACAATCAGGAGTGATTCGAGGAGCATCCATTTAAGGGAGAGCGGCGTCAACCCAAACTGCATCACGGTGCATAAGAAGAGCATCGCTGTGCTCAGCTCAACCAGAGGGTAGCGCAACCCGATCGCTTTCCCGCACCAGCGGCAGCGCCCTCGTAGCAGCAAATAGCTGATGAGCGGAATGTTCTGCAGCCACGTCAACTGCTGACCGCACTCCGGACAAAACGAGCGGGGAGTCACGACCGACAGGTCGCGAGGAATACGGTAGATACAAACGTTGAAAAAGCTGCCGAGGAGAAGCCCAAAGAGAAATGTTACCGGCCAAAACAGCGTTTCCATCATTACCCAGCCAGCGCTCGCCGGTAGCTGTCAAGCGTGCTCGTGACCAGGTGTTTTGCGGTAAAGTTCTGCTCGACTCTCGTGCGCCCATTGCGACCAAGCGCGCGAGCAATTTCAGGATCTCCCATCAATTTGAGTATCGCTTCAGAGATGGCTGCTGCGTCATTATCAACCAGAAGCCCGGTATATCCATCCACCACAATTTCCGCAAGCCCGCCGACACGGCTTGCGATGACGGGCAGTTCCAAGCTCATGGCAAGAAGAGCCGCTGAGCCCAAGCCTTCAGCTCTCGTGATGTAGAGAAATAGGGATGCTCCCGGAAGATCGGTCGCGAGATGGTCGGAGAAAAGGACGGGTGTTTTTGCCATAGCGGCGGCCTGCTCAACAAGGTCCCGTCCTTTTTCTGGATCGCGCGAAGCCAGCGCGACGACCTGATCCCTCGCTGCGCTTTCCTTTGCTCGGCACGTTGTAATCTGCACACCGTCGTAGACTACGTCAATCTTTGCCGCAGGAACGCCGGCCCGTCTGAGTTCTCCGGCTACAAACTCCGAAACTGCCAGAAAACGCCGTGCCCGGCCGTACTTCCATTTGGATAACAAATTTGGTGAGACGGGAAATGCCACCCGTCGCGAAACGACGAACGGACGCTGTGAGCCGACTGCGGCCAGAGTGTGTGAGCGCGCGTCATGGACATGAACCACTTCGGCGTACCGCGATCGCGTCAGCACGTTCACCAGGGTGGCCGGCCTGACAGCGAACTGCTGAGCTTCCGCTGCATGATAGAGAGGGCTGGAGGCGCGCGCAAGCAGTTCTGAGGTGTGCCCTGCATTGCGCAGGCCTTCGAGCAACATAAGCACCTGACGCTGGCCGCCGCGCATTTCGCGTCCGAGATCAATGTGCAGGATGTGCACTCTAAAGCTTCCGGCCGGGGAGCATAAGCCGAGCCTTGGAATACTTGGCGAAATTGTAGAAAGCTGCCATGTAGGCGATAGCTAACCCCTCTACGCCATCCAGAAAACCCAGCTTTAGAACGTACGTCTGCAAGAAGGTCCAGGGAGGGTCCAGCAGCAGACGTGCGAGCGAAATCGTGTTCTGGTGCGCCGCGATTTCTTGCGCTGCCAGAGTCGTGTAGCGGTCCATCGTTCGGAGATGCTCCGATATGGAGTTGCATGTAAAGTGCAGCAGATTGGATTGCAGATGTCCAACGGTTCCGTTTACTTTGACGGACTCATGAACATACTCGCCGACCCACTTCGCCTTGGTCCTATCAAAGAGCCGGATCTTACGGTCCGGATACCACCCGCTGTGCAGGATCCAGCGCCCGAGATACTGAGCCAGCCGCGGAACGGTGTAGCCATCGAATTTGGGGCCGGATTTCTTGATCTGCCAGATCTCCGCTTCGAGGGCTTCGCTCAAGCTTTCGTCTGCATCAAGCGAGAGAACCCAATCATGTTGGGCGAGTTCAGTCGCAATGTTTTTCTGCCCTGCATACCCGTGCCAGGAGGCTTCGACAACGCGGGCTCCGAGCTTACCGGCAATCTCTACCGTGCGATCGTTCGATCCGCTGTCGAGCACCAGGATTTCATCGCAGCAGCGCAGACTTTCGATGACGCGAGCAATATTTCTTTCTTCGTTGAAGGTGATAATCGCTGCCGAGATTTTCATTAAACAATTAAGCTCAAATGCTACGTACCGGGACGATCGTCACGGAAAGAATAAATATGAGCAGCACTGCAACCGAAAGAACAAGCCGGCCGGGAGAAAGGCGCGTATTGTCATAGATGAGCGGATGTCGCCTGCCAAAGAAAAACATGACAAGCCCCCAGATCCACCATGGCCAGTAAAGGAATCCGGAAAGCATGAGCGCCACGACAAAGGCAATACCTATGCGCCGGTGCCAGTGCTCCGACCCGATCGCGTACAGAATGTGCCCGCCATCCAGCTGTCCGATGGGCAAGAGGTTCAAAGCCGTAGCGAACAGCCCCGCCCAGGCCGCCATCGCCATGGGATGGAGCAGGATCTGAGCGGGCGGTAAGCCCGGAAAACGGAACACTTCTGCTATCCGCAAGGCGAGGGGCGTTGCAAACAATATCGAGTCCGTGGGGAAAGAGCCTGGCGTAACCTGTGACAACGCGACCCCGATTATCAGAAACGGGATGAGCGTCAGGAATCCGGCAAGGGGCCCCCCGATGCCGATATCGAATAAGCCTTCACGGCTGTAAATGGGAGAGCGGATCCGAATAAAGGCGCCAAAGGTCCCAAACAGGGACGGGGAAGGCAGAAAGTAAGGGAGCGTTGCACCTACGTGCCGTCTGCGGCATTCCAGGTAATGGCCAAGTTCGTGGGCCAGAAGAATTGTGAGCAGGGGAAGCGAGAAAGAGAGCCCCGTCCAGATCACCCGATCAAAATGGGCAAGCCTGACATAGCAATCGATCAACCCGTTCGGATTCAACGGGCGCTTACGTGCAAAGCTTTCTACCAGGGCGGAACCGAATGCAGTACTGGTAAAGAGTGTTGCCACAAAAAGGAGCAGGTGCAACGACCAGGAACGAACTCCTGGCCAAGAGCTCTGCTTAGAGACAACCGGCCTTTCTATCTTCTGGATCGGCTCGCTAGACTCCGGCTGATGCACACATGAAACCGGCTACAGAGTCTGTAGTTCTTTGCCGGGCTTGAAGCGGACCGCCTTACCGGGAGGGATTGCCACCTCAGCGCCGGTTCGCGGATTCCGGCCGATGCCCGTCTTTCTGGGACGCACATTGAAGATACCGAACCCGCGCAATTCAATCCGGTCGCCTTCCGTAAGAGCCTTCTTCATGCTCTCGAACACCGTTTCGACAGCCATCTCGGCTTTTGTCTTGGTTATACCGGTGCGGTTCACCACCTCGTTAATGATGTCAAGCTTTATCAAGGAAGCTCCAGGCGCTCTAATCTGCATTCGCCGGGCGAAATGCAAAGCAATGTTTATGATATGAAAGCGTTTAGCACGATGTCAATGCATCCTTGCGCAGCGGGGAGGGCTACCCTGCCCGGACGAAATTTTTGCCGTTTCAGATAGCAAGAGCGATCGAATTTACGCTCTCACGACCTTATTCATCCTGAAATCGGCTTTTATTAACAGATAGTTAAAAAGAAATCTGCAGAGTGGCTCTAAACCTGCTCATTCCAGCTCGGTAGAGTAGGGATGCTGCTATGAAGCGCCTGGAAATTTTACTGGTAGAGGATTCCCCCAGCGACGTACGGCTCATCCAAGAAGCCCTCAAGGAGACGCCGGCAAACGTACACATCACACTGGCGCGGGACGGCGTAGAGGCAATGGAACATTTGCGGAGGTCCGAATTGGGCTCGGTGACCCGTCCGGATCTCGTGTTGCTGGATCTCAACTTGCCCCGAAAAAACGGTCGCGAAGTTTTGGCCGAAATTAAGTCTTCTCCCGCGCTAAAATCCATCCCGGTGCTGGTGATGACCAGTTCGCGTGCGGATGAGGACGTCAGCGATGCCTATTCCCTCAACGCAAACTGTTACATTACGAAACCAAGCGATCTAAACGAATACGTCAGTGTTGTTCGCGCGATAGAAGGCTTCTGGTTTCTTACTGCGACGCTGCCTGAAAGTTTCCACCGAATTCCAGGAATGCCGTTCGAGCAAGTGGCGCATCCCGGAGTCGGCCCCACCGGCGGGCCCCTATGCGTGAGCGGATTTAGCGGCGTTTAAAGCCGCCTCGTAGTTAGGGTGCTCACCGACGTTCTTGACATACTCCACATAGCGAACTTTGTTTTCTCCGTCGATCACGAAGATCGCGCGGCTCTCGATTCGCAGGTCGGGAATCAGAGTTCCATAACTTTCACCAAAAGAGCCGCTCTTGTGGTCTGAGAGCATCGTTATATTCTTCACACCAAAGGTGCCGCACCAGCGTTTCTGCGCAAACGGCAGATCCATGCTAATCGTATAAATGCTCACGTCCGGCAGTCCCGCGGTCGCTTCTTCGAAGCGTTTGGTCTGCGCATCGCAAACGGGAGTGTCGAGCGAAGGGACCACGCTGAAGATGCGAACCCCATTCCCCGTTTTGGCAAGATTGATAGCTTGCAGCGAACTGTCAACGGCTTCAAAATCCGGCGCCTTGTCGCCAACCTTTAGCTCAGGGCCGCTCAGTTTGAAAGGGTTGCCCTGCAGAACAGTGGTGCGGCTTGTGTCGTTTTGGTGCCCCATCGGCCACAGTTTAGCAGAGCGGAGACGCGCGCTTCCGGAGACTCGAAGACGAGAAAACCAGGGCTCTCAGGTGAGCAGGGCCGTAAACTCGGCAAGGGACCGCGTGTTTACTATATCAGCAGCTTCCAGCCAGCCCCGGCGAGCGGTGATGACTCCGAGCGGCATGTTTCTGAGGTGCGATTGCCGGTGAGAATCGGTTGAAATCGCGAAGCGGCACCCAAGGCGCTTTGCGGCACGGACAAGGTGGGCTGGAAGGTCAAGCCGTTCGGGGCTGGCATTAATTTCGAAAAGTACCTGCCGTTCGGAAGCTCGTTGAGCGATCCGTTCGAAATCGAAGGCATAGGAGTCTCGCTGCAGCAGGATCCGCCCGGTGCCGTGACCTAGGATCCGGATATTGGGTGATTCTAGGGCACGCTCCAGCCGGTCGCTCATTTCGGAGGGCTCCAAATTGAAATAGCTGTGAACGCTTCCGATGACCAGGTCCAGTTCGGCCAGCGCATCTTCGGCTATATCCATGCTCCCGTCACGCAGTATGTCGCACTCAAGACCCGAAAAGACATGTAGCGGAAGCCTGTCGCGATTCAGCTCGCGTACCTGCCGGGCAAATGCAACCACCCGTTCTTCGTCCAAACCATTGGCCATCGCCAGTGCCTTTGAGTGATCGGTAATCGCGATGTACTCGTAGCCGAGGGCAGCGGCGGCTTCGGCCATCTCGCGCAGCGTGGCTCTTCCGTCCGTGGCCGTGGTATGCATGTGAAGATCGCCGCGTATATCCGTGAGCTCCACCAGCTTTGGCAATGTGCCATCTTGCGCGGCTTCCAGCTCACCAGAGTTTTCGCGCAGTTCGGGCGGGACCCAGGAATAGCCGAGGTGCTGATATATCTCTTCCTCGGCTTCGCCGGCGACCCGCTGATTGCCTTCAATCGTAAAAAGGCCGTACTCGTTCAGAGTGAGCCCTTTCTTAATCGCATTCGTGCGAAGAACGACGTTGTGTTCCTTTCCGCCTGTAAAATATTGGAGCGCTGCGCCGAAACTTTCATGGGGCAAGGCGCGCACATCGACTTGCATCCGCTCCAGCCCGAAACTGACGCTGGCTTTGTTCGCCCCTTGGCCTAGAATTTCCTGAGTCTTCGGGTGCTCGACAAGACGATTGAGCGCTCCCGGGGCACCCACACCGGTAACGAGCAGATCGAGATCTCCGACAGTCTCGCGGCCCCGGCGAAGGCTTCCGGCCGCTTCCACCCTATCAATACCGGGCAGTAGAGAAAAATCAGCCGAGAGTTCATCGGCGACGGTTCGGGCGAAACTGAGAAGAAAACGGCCGGCGCCCTTTCGGTAAGATTCGATCGAACGCAGCACCTTCTCCTCGAGTCTGGCCCCCATCCGGGGCAGATTGCGTAATTTCTGATCGCGGCAGATGCGCTCAAGATCATCTACAGTTTTCACCCCGTGGTGTTCATAGAGCAAAGCGATGCTTTTGGGACCGAGCCCCTGGATTTTAAGCAACTCCAGAGCAGAGGCAGGATATTTGGCGAGCATCTGATCGCGCCGATCGAATGAGCCGCGCTGGCAGATTTCGGCCAGCACGAACGCAAGTCCCTTGCCGATTCCAGGTATTTCGGTAACCTTGCGATCGGGATTGCAAATGATGTCGGCGACCCGTTCGGGATGACTCGCGATAGCTGCTGCCGCATTGCGATAGCTGCGGATCCGGAAGCCATCCTCACCCGCCACCTCCATTAGGTCGGCCGTTTCATGGAGGAGCCGGGCGATTTCTTTATTTTCCACGCGTGGACTCCAGTCGCGAGCCCTTCGTCACTGGGCGAGTGACGACCGGCGAGGGTTCCACGTGCACCAGGACATCGGCGACCCAGGGAAGATCGCGTTTGATGGCAAATCGAACTTCGGTCGCAATGTCGTGAGACTTTCGGACTGTCAACGCAGGATCAACCTCGAGGTGCAAGTCGACGTGATATTGAAACCCCGTCCGGCGAGCAAAGCATTTCTCGATGCCAAGCGCCCCGGGAACACTCAAAGCGGACTTCCGAATCTCCGCCATCTTCTTTGGAGCCGGCATAGTGTCAACCAGCTGATCGACCGTTTGCCGCACAAGTCGGCCCGAGAGAAAGAGGATCAGAATTCCGATGACAATACTGCCAATGCGATCGGACGCTCCGAATCGTATCGGGTCAAGCAGGGTCAGAAGCACCGCGATCAGCGCGATCGAGGTGGATAGCAGATCCGTCAGGTCGTGCCACGCATCCGCTTCGAGAGAAATGCTGGCTATTCGCCGGGCGGAACGAAACTTCAGAAAGCTAAGAGCAACCTTGAGAACGATCGAAGCGAAAAGAGGGTAAAGAGCATACGGTGGCAGGCCGGTCTTCTGCTTCGCCGAAGTAAGGCCATGCCAAAGGATCGCGAGGCCTGCAATTAGTAAGAGAGCTCCGATACCAAGGCCGGAAAGAGTCTCATAACGGCCGTGTCCGTAAGGGTGCTCGGCATCCGGCGGCTTAGCCGCGAGCCATAAACCGGCATAGACGACGGCAGAAGAGAGGACGTCGCTCGCCGATTCAAGCCCGTCCGAAAGCACGGAAGCTGATCCCGCGTAAATCCCGACCAGGATCTTTGATAACGCGAGCGCCACGCCAACGCTGATGCTAAGCAGAGCGAGCCGACGCGCGAGTGACTCTTCCTTATATTGGTCGACGGCGATGCCCGGCTCGGCAAGCATACTTCACGAGCATAACCCGGTAACCGCGGCACAGCCATAAGACCGCCGGTTTTGCTTCAAGATACTTTCAGTTCCGAATTCGTTGGCCCATCCCGCTTCTTTTTGTTGATTACTTCACGGTGTTGTATTCCTCTCTAACCCAAAAATACTGCCCAGAAGTTTTCCCACGTCTAGACACGCAACTGCGCCTCTGCGCGTTTCATCACAGTACTGAACGGTACGGTATCAGCAATGCCGGGATCAAGAAAAAATAAATTCCTTGCAAACAGTCTTGCTATTTGCGCTCTAATTTGCTTTGCTGTGCAGAACTTGCATGCTGCAACAGTAACAGCGGAAACACTTACTGCCTGGAACGAGCACGTTCAGCAGTTAAGGAGCGGGCTTGATCGGGAAACCTGCAGTCCCGAAGCATTTCTCAAAATCAACAAGCAAGAGAAGATCATTGCCAAGGCGAGCGACAAACTGAACCCGGCGATTCAAGCTCCACACGGAGGGGTGGTCCCGGTTCCGTCCGGGCTGCTGCACCACTGGACGGGCATGGTCTTCATCCCGGGCGTGCGGACCTCAGATCTGCTAGCTGCACTGCAGGGCTATGATTCGTATGCAAGTATTTTCAGACCTGCCGTTATTGACTCAAAACTTCTGAACCACACGAATGATGAGTTCAAATATCGATTGAAGTTCGCGCAAAAAGGGTTCGGAGTCAAGCTGGGGCTGCTCGGGGTATTTCGATCCCAGTATTACCCGCTGAGCCCGCAAGCAGGTTTCAGTATCACGGAAGCAACAGAGCTCAATGAGCTCGAAAACCCCGCCACTTCCAAGGAACGCGTCATTCCGTTCGGTTCATCGCACGGTTACGTCGAAAAGATGTTCACTGTCGTGCGTTACCGGGAGGTGGATACAGGCATTTACGTGCAAGTTGAAACACTGACCCTGAGCCGCGATATTCCGGGCGCTGTGCGCTGGCTAGTTGCGCCCATCATCCAGCGATTTTCCCGGCAAACAATGGCCGGCACCTTAAAAAGTCTCAAAGACCACATTCGGCTAACGAAAGTCTCGAATCCGCATCAGACCTGCACGCATCTCCTGACCTTCGCGGCAGCTGGTGAGAGAATGTACTCTCAAAGATATGGGTTCGAGGCCTTGACCTTTGATCTCGATCACTAGGGCGCAAAAGAAGCAAGACGACATCCTGAACGTCGCCCGTCAGCTTTTTCTTGAGCGCGGCTACGATGCGGTCAGTCTGGACAACATCCTGGAGCAGGTGGGCGGGTCTAAGACCACCCTCTATAGCTATTACGGCGGTAAGGAAGGTCTGTTTGCGGCTACGGTGGCAAAGGTCTGCGAGGACAAACTCGGCCCCCTGCTCGCAATGGACATGGCGGATCTCGATCCGAAGACGGCCTTGAACGCCGTTGGGCAGCAGTTCCTGCGGATTATCTCAGATCCGGAGGGTCGAGCCTTTTTTCGTGCGATGATTTCAGAAGCACAGCGCTTCCCGGAACTGGCATCGACGTTCTTCGCTTCCGGGCCCGAGAGAATGATCCGGCTCCTCCGCCGCAAGATCGAGCAATGGCAGAGTCAGGGTTTGCTGCGGAAAGGGAATCCGGAGACGATGGCCAGTCAATTCCTTGGACTCATGATGGGCAACTATCATCTGAAGAGCCTGCTTGGGCTCATCGAGCCGCTCACAGAAAAGCAGATCAAGATCTGGGTCGCACGCGGTACCGAGATCTTCTTAGAAGGAGCGATGGCTCGCAGCGAGTAAGCTGCGGGCGTGCGGGTGCAAGCGGTTCGAGTCGCGTGCGCTACACTCGATCCTTCCTCTCCATGCGAAACATATTATGGTGGGCGATCATTGCCGGCCTGGGGTTCGGTTATCTACAGGCCCAGGAAGTTATTGCCTTTACAGGCGCAAGAATCATTCCGATAGCGGGACCGGAGATTCCGTCGGGGACATTGGTTATACAAGGCAAACGGATTGTTGCGGTCGGCCCTATGGCGGAAACCAAAATCCCGGAAAATGCCAAACAGATCGACGCGTCGGGGAAGGTCATCATGCCGGGCCTGGTCGATTCCCATAGCCACATTGGCGAACCCGAAGGCGGCGATAGCAGCGCGCCGATTCAGCCGGATGTTCGCGTCCTCGATTCAATCAACGTACGCGATGCGCATTTCGATAAAGCACGGGCCGGAGGAGTGACCACAGCCAATGTGATGCCCGGCTCCGGGCATTTGCTGAGTGGACAGACGCTATACCTGAAGCTGCGCCCCGCAAAGACGATTGATCAGATGTTGATCCTGCTGCCCGATGGACGGATCGCAGGCGGCATGAAGATGGCGAACGGAACCAATTCGCGACGTCCTCCGCCGTTTCCCGGAACCAGGGGCAAATCTGCGGCTCTGGATCGGGAAGAATATATCAAAGCTCAGGAGTATCGGGCTAAAGTCGTCGCCGCCAAAGGCGATCCTGCGAAACTCCCACCCCGAGACCTCCGCCTGGAAGGCCTCGTGGAGGTTTTGGACGGCAAACGCACGGTGCAGTTTCACACCCACCGCAGCGATGACATCATGACAGCCATCCGGCTGTCGCAAGAGTTTCACTTCAACGTTGTTCTGCATCATGTTAGCGAGGGCTGGATGGTAGCGGACGAGATTGCCAAGGCGCGCGTGCCAGTTTCTTTGATAGTGCTGGATAGCCCGGGCGGCAAGGAGGAGGCGAAAGATGCTGCGCTGTTTACCGCTGCGTCACTGGATAAGGCAGGAGTGCTATTTGGCTTCCATACAGACGACCCGATCACTGATTCACGTTTCTTGATGCGGTCGGCTGCGCTGGCCGTGCGGGCCGGTTTATCGAGAGACAAGGCCCTCTACGGTCTGACGATGGCGAATGCGCGAATCATCGGACTCGAATCACGAGTCGGGTCGCTCGAAGCCGGGAAAGACGCCGATTTTATTCTGCTTTCCGGTGACCCGCTCAGCACGTATACGCACGTCCTCGAGACCTGGATCGAGGGCAACAAGGTATTCGACCGGAACGATCCGAAAGACAGGCTTTACGCGACCGGCGGATTGGGTGCAAGCCACGACCAATCGCCCGGCTGGACCGATGATGATGAGAAAAGGGAGGCAGGCGAACAATGAGAGCGGCCATTGGGTTCCTGCTGCTCGCATGCCTTAGCTCCGCACAGGATCTCGCGGTGCGCGGACGGACCATCTACACCATGGCGGGCGCTCCGATCAAAGACGGCATCGTCCTGATCGAAAACGGCAAGATCACCAAGGTTGCCCCCGCTGCACAAGTGCAGATCCCGGCTGGGTTCGAGACGCGCTCGGCCGAGATTGTTACCCCGGGCTTGGTGGATGCCCATTCAGTCGTTGGGCTCACCGGGTATCTGAATATCCCTACAGATCAGGATGAGCTGGAAGAGAGTGCTCCGATACAGCCGGAGTTGAGAGCGATCGATGCTTACGATCCGCACGAAAGATTGATCGAATGGGTGCGCAGTTTTGGGGTGACAACCATGAATACGGGACACGCACGGGGCGCTCTCGTTGCGGGACAGACGATGGTCGTCAAAACGCGCGGCAATACGGTCGAGGAGGCGCTAGTTCTGCCGGCAGCAATGGTGGCGGGAAGCCTCGGCGAGCAAGGGTTGGCCGAGCGGGGCAAGAGTCCGGGGACGCGTGGGAAAGAAGTAGCTTTACTCAGAGCCGAACTGATTAAAGCGCAGGCGTACGCGAAACCACCTAAAGATACCAGCAAGCCGCGAGACCGCGACATCAAAGCCGAAACGTTTGTGAGAGTGCTGAATGGAGACATGCCATTCTTGATCACTGCCGATCGATCACGCGACATCATGACTGCTATCCGGCTGGCCAAAGAATTTCATTTCAAGCTGATTCTGGACGGATGCGCGGAATGCGACCTGGTGATTGATGAAATCAAGGCCTCAGGTTATCCAGTCATCATTCACCCCACTATGCGACGAGCGAGTGGGGAAACGGAAAACATCAGCTTCGAAACGGCCGCTCATTTGCAGGCGAAGGGTATTCCGTTCGCGCTGCAGAGTGGCTTTGAAGCCTATGTCCCGAAGACGCGAGTGATTCTTTTCGAAGCCGGAGTAGCCGCGGCGAATGGGCTCACATTCGATCAGGCGCTTGCGAGCATCACGATCAATGCAGCCAGGATGATCGGTGTCGCAAATCGCGTCGGTTCGCTCGAACCAGGCAAGGACGGTGATATCGCTATGTACGATGGCGATCCGTTTGAATACACAACTCACTGCGTGGGGACGGCAATCGAAGGGAAGATGGTCAGTACGGCGAAGCAGTAGGATGAATATACTTTGACCGCCTCACGCGATCGGGATACCATTCTCCTCGAGCGTGCCTTGAACTTCTTTCGGCGACAAGCGTGATGCATCGTATTCGACGAAGAGTTCTTCACCGGAGGGTGCAACGCGCACCGCAAACATGCCGTAGACAGCATGCACGTGCGCGATCCTCTTCAAGTCTCCATCTGTGAGTGGCCGAGAGAGCTTGAACGTGATCTGTACCTTCGTCATCGGGATACAGAATAGCATTCGATCCAGTGCCCGCTCCTCTGTACAGCGTCTTTCGACGCTAAGTCCCGGGCAACTTATGGGACGCATCTTGGGGTGGCGATAACCTCACTCCACTCGCAGCGCAACTGTCGGGTCGATGCGCGTCGCCCGAAACGCCGGCAGATAGCAAGCCAGCGCAGAAATCGCCAGTAAGAGGAGCGGAATGATGACGAACGTCATGGGGTCGAGCGGCGCCACGTGAAAAAGCAGGCTCTGCATAACCTGCGTGATAAAGGAAGCGCCGAGCAAGCCTGCTGCGACACCGATAGCGGCGGGCCGCATGCCCTGCTTAAGAATGAGGCCGCGGACGTCCGAACTGCTGGCCCCGAGAGCCAGCCGGATGCCGATCTCGCTCTTCCGTTGAGAGACGCCGTAGGAAAGAACGCCGTACAAACCTACCGCCGCGAGCAGCAGCGCGAGACCCGCGAATGAACCAAAGAGCAGCATGTTGAACTGGTGGTCCGAGCCAGATCGGCCCAACGCCTCCTGCATGGTTTGAACCTTAAACAGCGGCAGATCGGGATCAAAACTGTGAACCGCTTCGCGAACGGGAGCGGCAACAGAGTGCGGATCGGAAGCTGTGTGGAGTACCGCATAAACGTCGTTGTAGCGGCCATCGAGTAGAGGAAGATACATGGTCGGCTGGGTCTTTGCGTCGATTCGCGGAAGAACGTCTCCGACTACTCCGATCACTTGATAGCGAGGCGCGGTAGCACCTTTGCGCTTCGCAATTTCACGATCGAACTCGACGCTTATGAATTTGCCCATTGGATCTTCGCCGGCGAAATACTCTTTACCGAGCGATTCGCTGATGACAGTGGAACCGGGACGAGGATGCTTCTCGTCGAATCCGATGCCGTCCTGAGGTGTGAAGATACGTCCCTTTAGCAGAGGTATTCCGGCGGCGCTAAAGAAGCCGGGATCGGCGCCTCGCGAGAGTGCGTCCATCATCTGTCCGGGCGGCATGGGTTTGCCTTCTATATCGAACACAAAATCGCTACAGTGACCGAGCACGGGCGGGCAGGATACTAAACCGGCCGACACCACGCCCGGAACGTGCTGCAGACGGTCCAAAAGCTGATGCATGGTGGCCGATGTTTTGGCATACGCTTTGTCCGTGGGATCGGGTATGGAGAGGCCGGCCAGCAGAGTGTGGTCAACGCGCACGCCGGGATTCACGTTATGAAGGCGGGCGAAACTGAGGCCAAGCAATCCAGCAGCGATCAGCAGCACCAGCGATAAGGCAACTTCGGCTGACACCAGAATGCTGCGGAACCGGTTGTGAGCGCGACTCGCGGTCGCGCTGCGGGTGCTGTCTTTCAAGCTGTTTGCCAGATCGGTGCGCGAGGACTGGAGAGCGGGAAAAATACCGGCGGCTATGCCGGCCGCGAGCGCAATGCCGAACGCAAACAGAAACACAACAGGATCGAAAGGAATGGATCCGGGCGGGAGAATAGCTTCAGCGTTCGGCGCATGAGAGACCAGCGCATTGGTTATGGAGCCGGCCAGAAAAAGGCCCCCGGCCGCACCCGCCAGGGCGAGCAGAAGGCTTTCGGCAAGAAGTTGCCGGATGATCTGGCCCCGGCTTGCCCCGATTGCTTCCCGGACCGCAATCTCACGTGTACGCCCCACGGCACGGGTGAGTAGAAGATTCGCGATATTCACACAAGCAATGATCAGCACGCATGCTACGGCCCCTAGCAGGACAAGCAAGGATGTTCGCACATCTCTAATTAAGTAATCCTGAAGCAGAACCACGTTTCCGCCGGTGCCGGAAATTTCTTCCGGATGCTGTCGCTTGTAGCGGATCGCGAAACCATCGATTTCGGCTCTGGCCTGTGCCACGGAAACGCCGGGGCGAAGGCGCCCTACAACCAGAAGAGAGTGATCGTCGTGACTCTGCTGCTCTTCGAGCGGAATATTGGCGAGAAGCGGTGCCCAGACCTCTACAGTTCGATAGGGAAAGGCGAAGCCACGCGGCATCACACCGACAATTTCGCTATTCTCGCCATTGAGGCGGATCTGTCTGTGGATAACATCCGGCGAGCCGGCAAAGCGACGCTGCCACAGACTGTAGCTGATGACAGCGACGGGCGCAGCGCCGGTGCGGTCTTCGTCGGGCCGAAATCCGCGACCTAAGACGGGATGAACGCCCAGAGTGGAAAAAATTTCGTGCGAACAGAGGCAGGCGTCTACCCGCTGCGGCTCAAACAGATTTCCGGGGCTGGCTAGATTGAAAGCGCTCCCTACACCGGCGCCCATCTCAAGGAAGCTCTTGGACTGCTTCTGCCAATCGAGAAAATTCCCTGGGGCGACCTCATTGTAGGGATCGTTTCCTGGAGGCCCCACTGGATCGCGTTCGAAAAGAGCGGCAAGGCTTGCAGGATCCTTATACGGCAAAGGTCGCAGAAGGAAAGCATTAACCAGGCTGAAGATCGCGGTGTTTGCGCCGAGTCCTAAGGCGAGCACGAGAACGGCAGTCACCGTAAAACCGGGACGTTTCACCAATTGCCGGATACTAAATCGGAGGTCTTGACTGAATCTCTGCAGCATGGGCTTGGCTATTGATCTTGCAAGTGGTAGGCCAGCCCGGGCGATACCTGCAGGTAATTGATTTTTCTTGCCGATCAGCCAAACCTTAGCTCGAGAACGGAACGGCAAATGACCGTTCGCGGCACGGAGCTGTGCGCAGACGGACAGGATCTACTTGCTAATACCGACTTGACTCAGCAGCCACGCGTATTCGAACGCGGTGTCTTTGAGACGGTCGTAGCGGCCCGAGGCCCCACCGTGACCCGCCGGATCCATCTTGATCTTTAGAAGGAGCGGTGTGTCGTTCGTCTTCAGCCGGCGCAGGCGGGCGACATACTTGGCGGGCTCCCAATACATCACCTGGCTGTCGTTGAAGCTTGTCGTGACAAGCATGGCAGGGTAAGCCCGTTTTTCCAGATTATCGTAGGGACTGTAAGTCTTCATGTAGTCGTACGCCGCTTGCTCATTCGGGTTTCCCCATTCGAGGTATTCGCCTACGGTCAGAGGAAGGGAGGCATCCATCATCGTGTTCATCACGTCCACAAATGGCACCGCCGCGTGAACAGCGTGAAACAAATCGGGCCGCATGTTGACAACGGCGCCCATCAGCAGTCCACCCGCGCTTCCACCTTCGATGACGAGGCGATCCGGCGATGTCCACTTTTCATGAATCAGGTATTCAGCCGAATCGATGAAATCGTAAAACGTGTTTTTCTTTTTCATCAACATGCCGTCTTCGCGCCACTGCTCACCCATCTCGTCGCCGCCGCGGATATGAGCAATCGCGTAAGCCATGCCGCGGTCGAGCAGACTCAAGCGCGAGCTTGAAAACGTGACGGGCATGCCGAAGCCGTAAGAACCGTAAGCATAGAGAAAGAGCGGTCCTTTGCCGTCACGCCGGAAACCTTTTTTATAGACGATGGAAATAGGAACTTTCGCGCCATCTCGCGATGTGGCCCAAAGCCGCTCCGAAGCATACTGGTTCGGCTCAAAACCTCCGGGGACTTCCTGCCGTTTCAACAGCTGCGACTTATGGCTCTGCGGGCTGTAATCGTAAACACTCTGAGGCGTGATGAAGCTCTGATACGTGTAGCGGTAAGTTGGGGAGTCGTAATCCGGTGTGTTGCTGGGGAAGGCCGAATAAATCGGCTCCGAAAACTCAACCGCAGTCCATGTGCGCGAATCGAAATCATAGATCCGGAGATGATTTAGCGCTCCGGATTTTTCAACCGCGACCGCGAAGTTTTTGAACAGATCAATATCCTCGATCAGAGTGCCACTCCTGGCGGGAATGAAGGACTTCCAATTCTTTTCAGCAGGATCATTCTCCGGAGCGGTGACCACTTCGAAGTCTTTGGCGTGGCGATTGGTTCGGATATAGAAGAGATCCTCGCGGTGGTCGACGTAATAGCGATGCTTTGCCTGGCGCGGGATAAACACGGCGAAATTGCCGGTTGCGTGATCGGCTCGTAAATACCGGAACTCGGTTGTATCTTTGCTCGAAATGCTTAAGAAAAGATATTTTTTGTCGCGCGATTTGGCGAGCCCGATATCATAGAGTTCGTCCTTCTCTTCATAGAGCGGCTCGAATTTATCGGAACCGAGCACGTGCCCTAACAGCTTGTCGGAGCGCTTGGTCACTGCATCTTCGGTAGTCAGGAACAGAGTTCTGTTATCAGTCGCCCATTCAACCGAAGTGACGCGCTGGGTAGTGTCGCTTAGCACTTGACCAGTACGCAGATCTTTTACTTGCAGAGTGTATTGCCGGAACCCGGTGTAGTCGAGCGTATAGGCCAACAGATTCTGATCGTCGCTGAGTGCGAATACTTCGAGGCCGATAAACTTTCGCCCTTTGGCAAGCTCATTCAAGTCGAGAAGAACCTCTTCCGGAGCTTCCATGCTGTCCTTGCGCCGGCAATTGATCGGGTACTGCTTCCCTTCCTCCGTTCGCGTGTAGTAAAGATATTGGCCCCGGCGTACGGGCACGCTCAGGTCAGTCTGTTTCACATGACTCAGCATTTCCTTGTAAAGGGAATCCGCAAACGGCTGCAGGTCCTTCGTGACCGCCTCTGTGTAAGCATTCTCGGCGTTTAAGTATTTGGCAACTTCGGGATTGGTCTTCTCGCGCAGCCAGTAGTAATTGTCAATCACCGTGGTGCCATGGCGATTTTCGCGGTGTTCGACCCGCGGCGCTACAGGTGGCTGAGGGACGGTTTCAGTTTGGGCCTGCAGAATAGATGAGGAACTCAGAGACATGAAGAGTAGGGCGATTCTCAGTTTCATTATGGATGGGCGCTCCGTGAACTGATCGAGACAAGTCTAGCCCATACCGCTGGGGAGCTATGCCACTCTCGTGCTTCGCTTACCAGCCGTCTTCTTGGTCGATGCCTTGGCCGTCTTCGGGGCGGATAGCGTTTTGTTCTTCTCTAGGCTCTTCTGCAGCGCTTGCATCAGGTCGATCACTGGCGCAGCTTTTGGTTGCCTGATGGGTGTTACTTTGCGGCCTTGGCGCTTCGATTCAATCAGCTTCTCCACGTTTTCCTTGTACTCATCGTGAAACTGCTCCGGTTTGAACGGCGCCGCTAGGGTCTCGATCAGCCTTTTGGCCAATTCAATCTCCTTCTTGTCGAACTTGGCCTGCTTTGGCGCGGTTACCTCTTTGTCTTTATGCAGTTCATCCTCGAAGTACATGGTGTGGAGCACGATACTGTTTTCCGCCGGACGCAGGATCACGATGTGCTCCCGGCCATGCATGGTCACCTTCGCCAGAGCATCGTAACCGGTTTCTTTCATTGCTGAGAAAAGCAGCGAGTAAGGACGGCTGACCGCTTCTTCCGGAGCGACATAATAAGAGGTCTCGAGGTAGATCGGATCAACTTCATTCATCCGGGTAAACTGAAGAATTTCCATTACCGTGGCCGTCGGAGGAGCGATTTTTTCCAGGTCCTCCGGCTCGATGACCACGTACTCATCCTTCTCGTATTCGTATCCCTTCACGATTTCAGAACGCTCCAGGGGCTTATCTTCGCGTGCGCAGTACATAACTTCTCTAACACGCGAAAGATCCTTCTTGTGAAGTAGATGGAAGTGTACCGGCTCGGGGCGCGCAGCCGAGTACAAGCGGATCGGGAAAGATACTAAACCAAACGTGAGATAACCCTTCCAAACGGTAGCGGGCATGCCAAGGCTGAGGCAAGTAGACTGCCATATTGGTAGAGAGGGCGGATCGTTTGCACACCATAGCCGAAGAGACAGACATAATCCTGCGAGACCTGGGCGTCAAAAAAGAAGATTACGAAGGCGGCACGCTTCCCGTACATACCCCGATCAGCGGAGAACCGATCGGAAACTGCGGCATGGCCTCTCCTGCCCAAGTTGCGGGTGTAATCGCCGCAGCCCAACAGGCTTTCCTGGAGTGGCGTAGGATCCCGGCGCCGCAGCGTGGCGAGTTGGTCAGGCTGCTAGGGGAAGAACTTCGCAAATCGAAAGCCGCGCTTGGCCGTCTGGTCACAATCGAAGCTGGAAAAATCGCCTCGGAAGGTCTGGGCGAAGTGCAGGAGATGATCGATATCTGTACCTTCGCGGCGGGACTTTCGCGTCAGCTGTGCGGATTGACCATCACGACCGAGCGGCCAAACCACCGCATGATGGAAACCTGGCACCCGCTCGGAGTAGTCGGCATCATCTCGGCGTTCAACTTCCCCGTAGCGGTGTGGTCCTGGAACGCTGCCCTGGCTCTGGTCTGCGGAAACTCGACTGTTTGGAAGCCCTCGGAGAAAACACCGCTAACCGCGTTAGCTACTCAGGCGCTTTTCGAACGAGCTGCTCAAGAATTCGGGGGCGTACCGGAGGGGCTTTCATCCGTCATATTGGGAGGCCAAGCAACGGGCGAGGCGCTGGTCGAAGATACGCGTGTGGCGCTCGTTTCCGCAACCGGCTCGACCACCATGGGGCGAAAGGTTGGTCCGCGGCTTGCGGCGCGTTTTGCCCGCAGCATCCTCGAGTTGGGCGGCAACAACGGGGCCGTGGTCTGCCCCTCTGCCGACATCGAGTTAACTCTGCGCGGCGTCGCATTCGCAGCCATGGGAACAGCAGGCCAGCGCTGCACAACGCTTCGGAGGCTGATCGTACACGAAAGCGTAGCTGAGCAACTCCTTCCACGGCTCAAGAAGGTATACAGATCGGTACCGATCGGGGACCCGAGAGAACCGGACACGCTTGTCGGGCCGTTGATCGATGCTCATGCGCTCGAAGCCATGCAGAAAACGCTCGACGAGGCGGCAGCCGAAGGCGGCCAAATCACCGGCGGTGAGCGCGTTCAGGTGCCCGGCCTCGACCACGGCTGCTATGCGCGTCCTGCACTGGTCGAAATGCCGGCTCAGACCGAAACAGTCAAGCGCGAGACATTTGCCCCGATTCTTTATGTACTCAAGTACCGGGATTTGGATGAAGCTCTTCGGCTCCATAACGACGTCCCCCAGGGGCTGGCGTCCTCCATATTCACCAGCGATTTGCGGGAGGCGGAGAGATTCCTTTCTTCGGAAGGTTCGGATTGCGGCATAGCCAACGTAAACATCGGACCGTCGGGGGCTGAAATCGGCGGCGCGTTTGGAGGCGAAAAAGAAACCGGCGGAGGACGCGAATCGGGATCCGACGCTTGGAAGCTCTACATGCGGCGCGCAACCAACACCGTGAACTACGGCCGCGAGCTGCCGCTTGCCCAGGGTGTCAAGTTCGACGTTGAGTAAACCATTCGGGCTCAGAGAAAAGGCACGCGCCAATCGCACTCCCTCTATGAACCCGTATGTCAGCCGTTCATAGACGCAGTCCCATTTTCAAAGTACCCGTATCCCTGGCAGCCCCGCTTCTGTTTCTCGGTATCAGCCTTTCGGGGCAAAGCCATGCCGGCGTGCAAGCGAGCATCTCGCCCAATGCAGTGCCGAGCGGGCTCACGGCCATAAAACTGGTTCTGGCGCAGCAGGCGGATCTCTCTGTTGCTTTCGCGCTCAAAACGAAAGCCGAGCGCGGACAGTACGTCTACAACGCCCTCACCGGCATCGCCCAGCAGACTCAACCCGCAATCTTACAGGCCCTCAGCAGCATGGGTCTGATCGGCAAAGGCTTCTACATCGCCAATTTCATTATGGTTCAGGCGCCGCCAGGCAGCAGCATCACGCCTGCTCAGATCCAGCAGCTCCAGGGCAGGCCCGATATCGTTTCGATTGAGAGCGTCGGCTCTTTCAAAGTAAACCTTCCTACTCCCAGCGCACCGCCGATCTCCTCCCTGCCGCCCGGACGCGGTCTTGAGAAGAATGTGAGCTTTATCAACGCGCCGGCGCTTTGGGCCCAGGGCGCTTTAGGGCAAGGCATCACCATCGGCATCGTGGATTCCGGAGTGCAATGGGATCACCCGCTTCTGAGATTTCACTATCGCGGCTTTTACAATTCCGGACCCAGACACAGCTACAACTGGTGGGACGCGGTCCATACCACTATGACGCCGGGTACGAATCCATGCGGGGTGAACGCGCCTGCCCCCTGCGACGATACGGGCCACGGCACTCACATAACAGGAGCGGCGGTGGGAGGAAATGGAGAGGATTACCAAATCGGCGTAGCGCCCCAATCCACTTTCATGGCTTGCCGCGACATGGACCGCGGTTATGCCAGCACCGGCTCGGCCTTCGAGGAATGCATGCAGTTCATGCTCGCGCCCTGGGACTCGACGGGCGCTAATCCCGACTACACCAAGGCTCCCGACCTGGTAGTCCATCCCTTTCACTGCTACATGTCCGGTACGAATTGCGTGGATGATCCGGTGATGCACATCGTCTATTGGAATCTCTATGCCGCGGGAATCACCAGCGTAGTGGCCGCGGAGGATAGCGGTGCGGTCTGCGGCCCCGTCACCGATTGGCCGCATACATACCCCGTCGCGATCCTGACAGGAGCACTCGATTACGATGAAGGCACCGGCCAACCAAGCACCACGATTGCGCCATATAGCAGCGCCGGCCCAGGTTCTTCGTCGGCTATGCTCTTCAAGCCCGATATCGCAAGCCCCGGCACCAATATCCTCTCAGCCGTCCCGGGCGGGAACGTGGCAGTACTCAGCGGCACCTCTGTCGCGAGCTCGCAACTGGCCGGCGCGATTGCTCTCATTCTAAGCGCCAGGCCCTCGCTGCGTGGCCACCCGGAACAGATTTGGCGGCTCATTGGAGCCGTTCCGCCCCAAGTGGTCGAGATTGGAACCTGCGGTTCGGCAACCGGATCTCCCAACTACATCTTTGGTTGGGGGATTCTGGAGCTCAACTCCATGCTCGCAATGGCAAACACCAACTGATCGCGGCCTCATCGCAAGCTTCATCAAGCTGAGGCGTTGAGCACATTCTTGCAGTACTGATAGCACTTTGCGACTTCTTGCGTCGAAGTGCCCGTGCCCTGATATTCGTATTCGATAAAAGCGGGAATCGGGTACTGCTTCTGCTTAAGTAAGAGCAGCACCGGTTTGATGGGCGTGTCGCCCTCTCCCCAGGGAACATTCGGTCCGTCGTTCTTCTTGCGGTCTTTCAGATGGATCAGAACGATGCTGTCATGATTTTTCGTGATGTAATCCACGGCGTCGTAGCCGGCCGCGGTGAAGTGCCCTATGTCGAGGTTGATCCGATACTGCTTCGACATGGCCAATGCCTTGGCAAAGCTCTCAGGCGTAGCGAACTGATTGGGGTCCTTGATATCGGAGTGGCCGTGGAACGCCACGATGAGATTGTGCTTGTCCGCGAAGGGCGCCATGCGTCGAGCTACAGGCAGCGTTGTCGAGGAAGTCATGATTCCAACCCCAAGCGCCTTTGTCATTTCGAACGAGCGGTCGATTTCCTCGTCCGTTGCTCCCTGATCGAGTGTCAGGTTATAGGCATAGAGATTAATGCCTGCGTCATCGAATTTCTTACGTACGCCGTGGAAATAGTCAAGCGGCACAGTCAGCCGCCATTGACGCAGTTTATTATTGTATGCCTTAAAGGCGGCCGCCATTTCTTCGTGATTCAGCTTCTTTCCGCCAGCCGGGTGGAAGATCGCGTCCAGCTCTTTGATACCCCCCGCTTCGATGTGTGGCGAAAAGAGTTCGCAATCGCCGAGGCCGTCGGTGACCATCGCCTGGATAGCCTGATCGATCGGCAGGTCCCGAAAGCTATAGGACTGCACCCCTAATTGCACGCCATCGATTTTCGAATCGATCATCCTGGCGAAAGCCGCAGAAACCGGAACGCCGGCAACGGCCAGTTTGCAGAGCTCTCTCCTTGAAAGGGTCATGGTTCCTCCCTTGGAACAGCTTATCCGAGCTGCCCGTTCAGAAGTTGTTTCACTAGTGCGCCGAGCTGCAAAAACTCATCAAAATCCGCGGGCTTGCGGAAATAACCATTTGCTCCGAGCCGCGCTGTTATCTGGCGCTCTTCCGGGGCATCAGACGAGGAAACGATAAGCACAGGTACTCTAGCGCAAAGCTTGCCTGTTCGCACGCGCTCCAGCAGCGCTTTCCCCCCGTGCCTCGGAAGGTTGAGATCGAGAAGAATAATATCCGGGCAAGCATGCTCGCCTGATTCAATCCGCTCGATATAGCGCAGCATAGCCTCGCCATCTTCTTGAACGATGAGACGAGTTATCAGGCCATGCGCGTTGAGCGCCTCGCGGACCAGGAATACGTCCCCCGGATTATCCTCCACCAGCACCACTTCCAATTCCGAATGCTCAGATCTGCTCATGCGCATCCGCTAAGGTGCCGCAGCGGGTAGTGCCCGTGCTCATTCCCTCACATTCCACCCAGATTCTTCCTCCATAGCGCTGCACCACTTTCTCGCTGGCGCACTCGCTCGCGAAGCAATTCGACTTCGCTCCGGGCACGGACACTCGCCAAAAGGATTTACTCGCTGGTCCGCCTACCGAATAAAAGCCTGAGCTGTCTGGCCGCTTCGGCAAGCGCCACGTAAAGGTTGAGCAGGCCCAAGCCGCTCAGCGCGCCTCGGAAATAGCGGCTCATCCAGAGATGCGCGAAAACGGGCGAATGTACCGGCACCCAATTCATCTCCCAAACCCTCAGCCAGGGGAAAACCAGCAGAAATAAGCCAATCTCGAACGCGAATATCGCCAGGCAGAAGCCCAGAACCCGCCGGTGCCACCGCGCGAAGCCGCCCGGCTTAACAGGTGGAGGTGCAACTGGAGAGGGTGTACTCATTCACTCACGCCGCTGGCGAAGAGCTCTTCAGTTTCGGCCAAAATCTCATCGAACAGTTCGCCTTGGGCGTCGCAGGGCGAGAGATACCCGGTCCAATGGATGCGGGCAGAACTGGCACGGACAGGCCAAAAGCTAAAACGGTGCATGAGCGTCGGGCCATGGCTCCGTAGAGCTCGGCGATGGTCCGGCGTGGAGTAACCCTTGTTGGAGGCGAGATTGAAGTGGGGGAAGACCTGGTCCCACTGAGCCAGGCATGCATCCCGGTGTACCTTCGCGATAATCGAGGCCGCCGCGATTGCCCGGCAGCGTGCGTCGCCATCGATGAGGGATAGCTGCTCGATCGGCAGGTCTATCTTCACCGCATCAATGAGCAGGTAATCGGGTTCGGTCGCCAGCGCCTCCACTGCCCTGCGCATAGCGAGTCGCGAAGCCTGATAGATGTTGATCTGGTCGATTTCATAGGCGTCCGCTGCGCCCACGGCCCAGCTGACGCAGCGCGCCTGGATGTGGCGGGCGAGTTTCTCCCGTTCTTCAGCGTCGATGATTTTACTGTCTCTAAGATTCTTAATGGGCCGCTCCGGGTCAAGGATGACAGCGGCCGCCACCACCGGGCCGAACAGGCATCCCCGCCCAACCTCGTCTACTCCGGCCACGCGCAGAAAGCCGCGTTCACGAGCTTGTCTTTCATACGAGCTGACGCAGCGGATAGACCGCACGGGCCCCGCGTCTTTTACCGCCGCGCAGCGGGGCAAAGCTAGCTTTGGGCTTGCATTCACGATGGCCCGGGTAGGAACTATTCGCGTTCGCGAAGACGGGCCGCTTTGCCCTTGAGACCCCTCAAATAATACAGTTTGGCGCGGCGTACGCGACCGGTTCGAACCACGTCGATGTGGTCGATAACAGGCGCATGTACCGGGAAAATGCGCTCCACCCCTTGGCCGAAGCTGACCTTGCGCACAGTCACTGTTTCACCCAGGCCAATGTTTTTGCGCGCGATTACTGTCCCCTCGAAGGCCTGCAGACGTTCCTTGTCGCCTTCCTTTATACGGACATGCACCCTGATGGTGTCACCTGGCCGGAACTCTGGATGCGCCTTCGCCCGGACGTGCTTGCTGATGAAATTAGAAACCAATGCGTTCTGCATATTAAACCTGCCTCACCTCGCGGCTCGCCGTTAGATCCGGCCTAAGCCTGTTTGTTTTTTCACGCGAGGCGGCCCTGCGCCAGCGCTTAATCTCCTCATGATTCCCACGCAGCAATACGTCGGGCACATTCCAGCCGCGAAACTCCGCCGGCCTTGTGTACTGCGGATAATCCAGCCCATCTTCGCTCGCTTCGCTGAAACTCTCATTTCGCGAAGACTCCTCGTTGCCAAGAACTCCCGGCAGGAGCCGCCCAACTGTATCCACCATGATCGCGGCCGCCAGTTCTCCCCCACTCAGCACAAAGTCGCCGATCGATAACTCGTCGTCGGCCAGATACTCGGCTACGCGTTCGTCGACCCCCTCGTACCTTCCGCAAAGCAGGACCAGTTCCTCCATTTGCGTATACTCGCGGGCAATCGCCTGCGTAAAACGCTTGCCTTGAGCCGACAGCAGCACCACGCGAGTTCGCGGCCCACGGAGCGGCAGGATCTCTTCTACCGCCTCAAACAAAGGCTGTGCCTTCAGCAACATGCCTTCCCCGCCGCCGAACGGCCGATCGTCAACCGTACGATGACGATCGTATGTCCAGTGTCGCAAATCGTGCACCAGGATTTCCAGCAACCCCTTTGCCCGGGCCCGGCAGATCACGCCGTGTTCGAACGGAGATGCGAAAAACTCAGGGAAAATCGTGAGAATGTGGAACTTCACAATTCCAGCAGACCTTCCGGCAAGTTCATTTCGATGGTGCGGCCGGTCAGATCTACCGAACACTCGCTCGCAACGAAAGGAATCAGCGCTTCCCGCCCGTTTACTTCTATCTCCATCAGCGGAGGGCCGCCGTACTGCTGCCATCCCGCCACTACGCCGATGGCTTTCCCTTTTCGAAGGTCGATTACATTGCAGCCGATCAGATCCGACCGAAAAAGGTCACCTTGGGCGAGTGTTCCGCGATTCGCAAACGGTACCCACAGATCCGCCCCGCGAAAACGCTCGGCAGCTTCGATGCTATCGATCCCTGAAAACTTCAGGACCCAATTCCCCTTGTGCTGCCATGCTGCCGATATCTCCACGGCCACATCGCAGCCGTCCGTTAGCTCAGCGTAAGCCCCGGTTAAATGTTCCATGCGCCCCGGCACGTCTGTCTGTGACTTTGCGACCAGCTCGCCGCGTATACCCCGGGGCACGAGGATTTCAGCTACCACCACTTTCCCAGCGCTCATCACGCGACCGTTTACTCGAGAATTTCGAGCGAATACCGCCGGTTCAGCTTAGTACCTACCGCGCCCAGCAAGGTTCGTATCGAACGTGCCGTCCGCCCCTGCTTCCCGATCACTTTGCCCAGATCGCCTTCCGCTACTCGCAATTCAAAAACCGTAGCGTGCTCACCGGCGATTTCGTTTACGCTCACACCCGCGGGAGTGTCCACCAGTGCTCTGGCGATCTCTTCTACCAGCGCTTTGACGCCGTTACTCTCGTTCATTTCCGTTATCTCAACCTGCGCCCTCTTGGGCGAATCCCGCCCGGTCTTAGCCTGCCGCCGGAGCTTCTGCCGGCGCGATCTTCAGCAACCGGTTCACCGTATTGGAGGGTTGCGCCCCCTGCTTCACCCAAAACTCGATGCGCTCACGATTGAGTTGCACCTGGGCCGGCTTGGCCACTGGATTGTAGTGTCCAACAACCTCGACCGAGCGGCTGTTGCGGGCGCGCTCTCTTTCAATAACCACCACACGATAGGTGGGCTTCTTCTTGGCGCCGAACCGGGCCAGGCGAATTGCTAACATCGTAACCTTTTCATTTTTCCTATTTTTACAAATCTCCGGACAGCAGCGTGTTCCTGCCGCTACTGCGGCCCGACGTTGACTCTCGGGTCACCGCTCGTCTTGCTAGAACCCGGGCAAACCGGGAAGCTTCATTTTGGACAGTTTCTTGCCGAGCAGGCCCGCTTGGCCAGTGAAGCTCTTCATCATTTTACGCGCTTGTGCGTACTGTTTCAGCAGATTGTTGACATCCTGGACCGAGGTGCCGCTGCCCTTGGCGATGCGGCGCCGACGCGAGCCGTTAATCAACATGTGATTGCGCCGCTCCTTGGGTGTCATGGAATCGATGATCGCAACCACACGCCCCACTTCGTTCTCATCGATCTTGGCGTTCTTCAGATCCTTCAAAGGACCCATCTGCGGCATCATGTCGAGCAGTTTGCCGAGCGGACCCAGTTTCTGAAGCTGCTTGATCTGATCGCGAAAGTCTTCGAGCGTAAAATCATCGCCGAGCAGTTTCTCCTGCATCTTTTCGGCGGTTTCCTGGTCGATGGATTCCTGAACCTTATCGATCAGCGACAGGACATCCCCCATGCCCAGAATGCGCGACGCCACCCGATCCGGGAAAAACGCTTCAAGAGCGTCGGTCTTCTCGCCCACCCCGACAAATTTAAGCGGCTGGCCCGTGATGGAGCGGATCGAGAGTGCCGCGCCGCCGCGAGCGTCGCCGTCCATTTTGGTCAGAATGACGCCCGTGATGCCCAGCCGCTTGTGAAACTCGTCTGCCGAACGAACTGCGTCCTGCCCTGTCATAGCGTCCGCCACGAACAAAATCTCGGTTGGGTTCAGAGCTTCCTTCAGCTCATGCAGCTCGCCCATAAGCTGCTCATCGATATGTTGTCGCCCGGCGGTATCGACCAGCAAGACGTCTCGACCGGCTCGCGTCGCCTCACGTCTTGCCGAGCGGGCGAGCTCTAACGGCTTCGTCTCGTCTGCCGTGCCTTCGTATATCGGGGCACTGACGTTCTTAGCCAGAATACTTAACTGGTGACGGGCAGCAGGACGGTACACGTCCACGCTGACCAACTGCGGCTTGTTTCCTTCTTTACCCAGGAGGCGCGCCAGTTTCGCGGCACTGGTCGTCTTACCCGAACCCTGCAAACCGACGATCAGAATCACAGTCGGGGGCTCGTTTGCGAAACGAAGCCGAGACTGGTGGCTTCCGAGCATCTTAATGAGCTCGTCACGGACGATCTTGACCACCTGCTGGCCCGGCGAAAGGGCGGTCAGGACTTCTTCCCCCATGGCCTTGACCTTCACTTCTTCAATAAACTGCTTTACAACTTTGAAGTGAACGTCGGCTTCGAGCAAAGCCACGCGAATTTCGCGCAGGGCCTCTTCCATATTGGCCGCGCTAAGTTTTCCTTCACCGCGCAGATTCTTGAAGACACGCTGCAGTTTCTCGGATAGGCTGTCGAACATTTATCTCTGTTTTGCTCTCGGGCCTTGGGCGCTCAGGCCGTCGAAAAGCACCAAAAAGTGCCTTCTCTCTCCCGAGTATACCGTCTGCGAATACCCGGCTCAATCTGGTCACAAATATCAGAAAAAAACTTTGTCCTTTTTTATCAGCGACTTGCAATTGAGAATCGAAGCCGGACCGGCCTTAGCGCCGGGTACCTTCGTGTGCGAAAGGAACCTCACCCGCACATGCACCCTCCCGTAATCATCGACTTCGTGACAAAAGTTCTGGGACTCATTTTCGGTTTCTAGATTAACCGCTTTGAGCCGGGAAGTACCGGCTCGAAACACCTCCCGCTTCCCGTCCCGGAACGGAACCCGAACCGCCACGCGAGCCCGCATCTGACGGATCGCTCGCGTGAGCTGAAAAGCAAATAAGTCAACTAGTTCCAACCACTTGGCAAACCTCGGTAGCGGCTGCCCAAGAGTGGTCTTGCGGAAGCTTTAGCCAAGTCAGGAGAACAAAACACAATGCACCCGCCCGTAATCATCGACTTCATCACCGGCATTCTGACACTCGTTTTTCATTTTTAAGAAAAATCCTATAGCATTTAAGCAATCCAAGTAAATATTACTTGGTATTTTGTTCCAACAGTGTTACAGTACATCCAAGCAAAGCAATTTGCTTGGATGTATTTCTGTTAGCGCACAAGTGGGCTGGGTGGGCGCTTGCCCTGTGGCTGCCCTTTGCCGTCTTCAATTTCAATCTAATTTCGTGCGTTTACCTCTTTGCTGCGGATCAGGATCACTCCCAGACGGCATCAATCGAGGCAGGTCTAACACGGGCCCGCGAATTGTCCCGTAGTGGACGTCTTCAAGAGACTGTGAAAACTCTTGCGCGGACTGCGGATTTAGCCCACCGCACAAAAAATTCGGGTTTAGAAGCTCAGGCTCTTCTCGCCTTGAGCGGAAGCAGGATCCGGCTCTTCGATTACCGCGGCGCGCAACACGCCGCGGAAGCCGCCCGGGACCTCGCTCTCAAAATCCATGACGCCTCGACGGCCGGGAGCGCCTCGGTGAATCTGGCAACCATTTACCTGCAGCTTGGCGATTTTCCACTGGCCAGCAAAGAGGCTGCTTTCGGAGCCAAACTGCTGAAGAACAGTCCCAACAAACCGCGCCTGGTTAAAGCCCTCCTTATATATGCCAACGTGGAGGCCGAGCGCAACCGGAGCAAGATCGCAGCTGAGCATGCCTCGGGCGACTTTGAAGCCGAGCGCTGGGACATCGAGCAGATTGAGCGAAATTACCAGCGCGGAGTTGATGCGGCGCATGCGTCCGGGTTGTCCCAGCTCGAAGCGAATTTGTGGGAAGAGCTCGGCTATTCTCTATTGCTCGCGCAAGCTCCGGAAAAGGCAGAACAGCCGCTAAACAAGGCTTATTTGCTCGAATCCAGCCTTCATGACGAGGATGCGCTGGCGATCAACGAAGAACACCACGCCGAGCTGCAACTTCAGAAACGAAACTACGCCTCAGCGCTCACCCTGATCAATCAGGCATTTGCATCTAAGAGCACTTCTTTCAGGACCACTCCGCAGTTCTATCCGCTACATATTCGGGGCGTTCTGCTGGAAGATCTGAACCGCAGGAGCGAAGCGCTCCTGGAGCTTCGCAAGGCGGTCGATACCGCGACGGAGTGGCGGCAAGGCGCATTGCCCGGGGACACGACGAGCACCGGAACCGTGGTGGTTCTGCACGACGTGTATCACGACTACGCGCAACTCGCGGCCGACATGTCGCTCAGCACGCAAAACCAGGCGCTGGCGCGCGAGGCGCTCGAAACGCTGGCTGAAAATAGAGCCGCCAATCTCCGCGAGCAAATCACCCTCGCGTTGTCGCGAAAGCTCAGCTTGCCGCCGCACTATTTTGATCTCCTGTCTGAATTGCAATCCGCTCAGGCGCGGGTAACGCTCGGCGACGACCGGCCTGAAGATAAAGCAAAGCTCGACCAGATCCGGGTTGAGCTGGACAATATCGAAAACGAATTCGGCCTGGCGCCGCAGAGGTCGGCACAGATGAGCGAGAGAATCTCGCATCGGAATTCACTCAGAGATATTCAGGCACGCTTGTCGGGCAATGAAGTACTGCTCAGTTTCTCGCTGGGCAGAGATCGGTCGTTTTTGTGGACCGTAACCGAAGATCAGGTAAACGTGTATAGACTGTCTGGAGAAGCGGAAATCGGCAGTCTCGCTAAACAGTTCTCGCAAGCCGTTCAGCGCCGGCAGAATACGAGCGGTCCGGGCAGGCGATTAAGCCAGGAACTCTTTGGCAGCCTTCCCCCGGCTATCTGGTCTAGATCCGAATGGCTGCTGGTCCCAGACGGCGTGCTGCTGAGCGGCGTACCTTTCGCGACTCTCCCTGATTTGTCAGCTGGCCGCATCGGAAAATTCCTAGCCGAGTCGCACAGTATCCGCTTCCTTCCGAGTGAACTCCTCCTGCTTTCAACCGATAAGGAAAGAGCACAGCGGCGATTTGTGGGCGTGGGAGATCCGATTTATAACATTGCCGATAGCCGGGAGACGACCTCGGCAAAACCGCAAGCTGATGGAAACCGGGCCGCTCTGGCCTTACCAAGGCTCGCCGGCAGCGATCACGAGGTTAGGACGGCAGCTAAGGAGAGCGGAATGGCAATGTCGGAAGTCCTGACCGGGCAGCAGGCGACCATCGCTGGGTTGCAGAAGGCGGTTGCCAAACGGCCCGAAATTCTTCACTTCGCCGTTCACGTCGTGAGCCCGGATGCGAGTCATTCCGGTGACCCAGGGCAGAGCTCGCAGGCAGCGCTCGCCTTGAGCCTTACTAAAGACAATATGCCGGAATTACTGACACCCGAAGCCATTGCCACGCTACGTCTTCCGGGAAGTCTGGTGATTCTGAGCGGATGCTCCTCGCAAAAGGGCGAGATTCTGCCCAGCGCTGGACTGATGGGACTCAGCCGGGCCTGGCTTCTCGCCGGGGCCTCGGCCGTGGTCGTCAGCGCCTGGCCTACGCCGGACGACTCCGGCCGCTTTTTTTCTTCTTTTTACAGTCATTTCGATGGGGTTTCATCGGGCACGCTGGCGGAGCGTGCTGCCTTGGCGCTGCAGCGGGCGCAGGTAGAGATGGAGCACGGTGATGGGTATCGCAGCTCGCCCAAGTTCTGGGCAGCCTATTCAGTTATTTCCAAGGAGTAATGAACGGACCAGCTATGGTAGCGGCTCAACAAAAACTTAACCAGGTGCCAGCGGCAAGCGGCGAGCAACCAGTTCAACCGGTTGAAGAAGGGCGGGAGAAAGACGCGAAGACGAACTTCCCAGCGGTGGATTGGGCTCTGCTAGTGGCCCAGATCAAAGCGGGCGAAGACGCCGGGATGGAGCATCTGTACAAGCTCTTCAGCCGCGGAATTCGCTATTATCTGTGTCGCCAGCTGGGGCCACAGGAGCTCGAGGATAAGGTGCACGATACCTTCCTGATCGTGGTAAACGCGATTAAGCGGGGCGATCTGCGGGAACCGGAGCGGCTCATGGGCTTTGTACGCACCGTAGTGCGCCGTCAGGTAGCGGCCTACATTGAAAACGCAGTGCATACGCGCCGCGAACAAGCCGATCTCGAAAGCGGCGTGGCGGTGGCCGATAAAACCCAGAATCCGGAGCAGGAGGCCATCGGACGCCAAAAAGCCCAGCTCATGAAGAGTGCCCTTGAAGCGCTCTCCAAGCGCGACCGCGACATTCTGGTGCGTTTCTATCTAAAAGAGCAGTCACAAGAGCAGATCTGCCGCGATATGGATCTGACCGAGACCCAATTCCGGCTTCTCAAGTCCCGCGCTAAGGCCAAGTTCGGCGAGATTGGTAAGAAAAAACTGGCTAGTAGCGGAATTTTCTCAGTATTTGTGAGAGCACAGGTAGGGTAGCCTGCACATAGCTAGTAGAGAGGGCGAAAAGCTTGCTCACCGTATGACAAACCCATATCTCGAACATCCAAATGAAGAGGCGCTGGAGCGTTTCCTTCTGCAACGCTCAGAAGAAACCGAACTGGAAGTCCTCGAAACGCATATTCTCGCTTGTGAAACCTGTATCACGCGCCTCGAGACGCTGGAATCGCAGATCACCAACCTGAAAGCGGCCCTGGTTGCCGCTGAAGAGCAACGCATCCAAGAAGAATCGAATCCGGCGCGGTCCTCCTGGAGGGGCTGGTTCACGATTCCAACCCTGTCGTGGGCTGGTGCGGCTTGCGCTGCCTTGGCTGTCGGTCTCGCGCTAGTTCCTCATTACATGCAGCACAACCTGCAGCTTTCTTCCTCTAAGAGCGGCGAGGTGGCGGAAGGCGATCTCTCGGCCTGCCGCGGAGCGGATGGAGCCGATACGAGCCTTGCGACTTGCCGGGGCACAGAAACGGCTACTTTACCTGAAGGCCGCCCCCTCGATCTTCGTCTCGACACCACTGATATCCCGCAAGGGCCAGTCGATGTAGAGGTGGTGAATGGCGCCGGATCCGATATTTGGACCGGCCAAACAACAGTCAAAAACGAGCGCGCCGAAGTCAGGTTGCCGCAGATTTCGCAGCCGGGAACATACTTCCTGCGTTTCTATGCACCCAGCGCCAGCACGGAACACGAACTGCTGCGAGAGTTCCGATTCCAAGTGAAGTAATCAAACTGAATTGACGTCAGTGGGCAGGCGGAAAACGCCTGCCCTATTTTTTAGCGTCGGTCAGAACAGACGGCGGTGCAATCTTTCGATCGTAAATTTGGCCGTATCCGCTACAGCCATCACGGCCATGACACCGGCCTGAACCGGATCGGTTACCACCAGATCGCAGGCTTCCGGCACGCTCCCCGCCATATTGAGACTGATGACCAGCAGGCCTTCTGAGCGAACCTCGCGCACCGCATTTTCGATATCTCCGCCCATCAAAGATCCAGCCAGTACCAGAGCGCGAACCCTAGGCAAGCGTCGCACCGCGCGCACGGCAGCTGCCAGCGTGTGCTCGCCAACCAGCGGAATTGTGTCGATCGAAATGTGCTCGCCGCGTATGTTATGACGGTCCGCTTCCGAGATCGCGCCCAGGGCCACCTGGCCGACCTGCGCCCCGCCCCCAATGATGATGATGCGTTTGCCGTAGATCTTCTGCAAAGACTGCACCGATACCGTCGAACGGACTACCGGCAGTCGCGCCAAGTCCGCCACAAGCCCTTCGAGCGGACCCGGCAAGTCGAGCTCAAAATATACCCGCGTGTCTACCGGCTGATCTTCCACAATCGAAACCGAACGGATATCCCCGTCGTGGCGCGCGATTACCCCCGTGAGCTGGTGGAGAACTCCGGGACCGCTGACAGTCGTAATCAGCAACCCCACTTTCCCGGGAGACTCGCTCAGAGCGTGACCTCGTATTTCTTAAGCAATCCTTCCCAGCGCCCTTGAGCTTTCATCAGCAGCTCGATTACCTCGCGAACCGCGCCTTGCCCGCCGGGTGCGTCTGTCACCGCCATCGCGGAGCGTTTGACCTCAGCCCGCGCGTTAGCGGTTGCGAAGGACAGGCCAACCCGGCGCATAACAACCACGTCCGTCAGGTCATCTCCTATATAAGCGACCTGCCCGGGATCGACCTTAGCTTCGGAAAGGATCTGCTCGAGAATCGGGATCTTCTCGATATGGCCCTGGAAAACCCATTTCATCCCGACCTGTCGCGCGCGCTCGACCGTTGCGGGAGAGTTCCGCCCACTGATCACGCCGCTCGCAATATCGAACGACGAGAGCCAGCGAAGCGCTATTCCGTCCTGCGAATCGAACCCCTTCGTCTCGGCCATATTGCCGTCGCGATCGGGCACCAGGTAAAGGCGTCCATCGGTCAGAACGCCGTCGACATCCATCAGCAGAACTCTGACGGCTGCAGCGAGTTCGTGAAGCCTCGCTTGGTTCAGAGGAGAGTTCAGTTGCATGGCAAATGGGGCGGGCGGATGCGACCTAGAATCAAGTATTGGCTGACGCGCTGGTCGAAAGAGTCGCGGAAATCATCCCTCGTTATAACATGCTGCCGCATGGTGGCCGGGTGGGCGCGGCGGTCTCGGGCGGGGCGGATTCTGTCGTTCTGCTACATCTTCTTGAACGGCTCGCCGGCCGGTTCGGTGTGGAGCTGATCGTGCTGCACGTGAACCATCACCTGAGAGGCGAGGAATCGGACGGAGATGAGTCCTTTGTCCGCGCTCTGGCCGAGTCTCTCGATCTGCCATTTGTAAGCAAGCAATCGTTCCTCGGCGCGGGCAATCTGGAAGGAGAGGCCCGGCGGCAAAGGCGCGAGTTCTTTTCGGAGTGCCGCAAGTCCCATGGCCTGAGCCGGATCGCCTTGGGCCATACCCGGAGCGACCAGGCCGAAACGGTTCTGCACAGGTTCCTGCGCGGGACGGGACCTACCGGGTTGGCAGCAATGCGGCCCTTGACAAGGGATGGGTTCATCCGGCCTCTACTCACTACCAGCCGTGAGGAAGTCCGGCAATGGGCAGAGCGGGAGGGACTCCGGTGGCGCGAAGACTCCTCAAACGAGGACCTGAGATTTACCCGCAACCGATTGAGGCAGCAAACCCTTCCAGCTCTGGCCAAGGATTTCAATCCCAACCTGGAAAGTACTCTCGCCAGCACCGCCGCTCTGGCGCAGGCGGAGGAAGATTACTGGACCGGCGAGGTCGACCGGCTTTACCCGCGAATCACCAGGCCAAGCCGCTTCGGTTCCATTTTTACAGTTGAAGGTCTGAACGCGCTTCCTCTGGCTGTCCGAAGGCGGCTGATCCGTCGGGCTTTAGCCGAAATTCGGCCCGGGGGTCTCACAGGTTTGGACTTCGAACACATAGAGGCGATCCTGGCGCTTTGCGGCTCGGATCAGGGCCATGAGCGGGTGCTGGTTCCGGGTGCGGACGCGCTGCGCTCGTTCGAGTGGCTGCTGCTGAGTGCACAAGGACGGTTGGGGCGTGAGCCCCGTGGTTACCGGGTACCTATCTCGTTGGGAGAAATTTACGATCTTCCCTTCGATGCCGGGCGAATCTGCCTGAATGTTGTCACGCGCAGGCAGCAACCCTATGATAGTTTCAAGAAAGCTCGGAAAGTTAGGATCGAACGGGTCCAGTTGGAAGGTCAGGACCTAACAGAAAGGCCCCTGACTGTCCGCAACTGGGAGCCCGGAGATGAATTGCATCGTTCAGGCCACCAATCTGCAGAAAAGGTAAAGACCCTTTTTCAGGAACACCGGGTCCGGCTCTGGGAGCGGCGGCATTGGCCGGTACTGTTGTGTGGCGACGAGATCGTGTGGGTGCGGCATTTTGGAGCGGCAGAACAGTTCCAGCCAATCGGGTTAAGCTCGCAATTCGAACTCGTTTACGGGGCTGAGGAATAGGGGTAAGCGAGAGCGTACTATGAATCGAAAGTGCTCCCGTAAACGTCTTTCAATGTGGGGGGTTGGTCTGGATTCCCCATCCAGATCTGGCGAGGATTCAGGCCAGAAGAAGGTGAGTTCATGAGTTCTAATGTAAAAACCGCAGTGTTTTGGGTGGTTATCATCTGCGCGGTCGTGTTGGTGTACATGGCCGTGAAAACGGGGCGCGGTCCCACCCCCACGAATCTGTCGGTGTCTGAGTTCGTATCCGATATCCAGGACGGAAAAGTCAAAGAAGCCAGCATCACGGGAACCGATGTGCAGGGCACGCTGGTGGAAAGCGGCATTTCACGGCCGTTCCACACGGTTATTCCGCCCAACTACCCGGACATTTATAAGATGCTGCAGGAGAAGGGCGTCAAGTACACCTGGAAGGATTCCACCGGCAGCGGTTGGATCAGCATTTTGTTCAATGCGGTTCCGGTGCTGATTCTGCTGGGACTGTGGATCTTCATGATGCGGCAGATGCAGTCCGGCGGAAACAAAGCACTGAGCTTCGGTAAGAGCCGGGCCAGGCTGCACTCTTCGCAACAGAAAAAGGTGACCTTCAAAGACGTGGCCGGAGTGGAAGAGGCTAAAGAAGAACTGCAGGAGATTATCGAATTCCTTCGTGAACCGCAGAAATTTCAAAAGCTCGGCGGCCGTATTCCAAAGGGCGTGCTGCTGATCGGCCCTCCGGGAACCGGCAAGACGCTGCTGGCGCGAGCAATTGCCGGCGAAGCGAATGTGCCGTTCTTCTCGATTTCGGGTTCGGACTTTGTCGAGATGTTTGTTGGAGTCGGCGCAAGCCGCGTGCGCGACCTGTTCGAACAGGGCAAGAAGAACGCTCCCTGCATCATCTTTATCGATGAAATCGACGCTGTCGGGCGTCATCGTGGCGCAGGCTTGGGCGGAGGTCACGATGAGCGCGAGCAGACCTTGAATCAGTTACTGGTCGAGATGGACGGCTTCGAGTCGAACGAGGGCGTGATCCTGGTAGCCGCTACGAACCGGCCCGACGTGCTCGACCCGGCGCTGCTCCGCCCCGGCCGTTTTGACCGGCGCGTGGTGGTAGACCGCCCGGACGTGCGAGGGCGCGAAAGCATTCTCAAAGTTCATACCAAGAAGACCCCTCTCGGCGACGACGTAAATTTGACAGTAATTGCGCGCGGGACGCCGGGCTTTGCGGGCGCGGACCTGGCAAATCTGGTCAATGAAGCAGCACTCGTGGCCGCGCGGCAGAACCGCAAGGTCGTCACGCAGTTCGATTTCGAGCTGGCGAAAGACAAAGTGCTGATGGGCGTGGAACGCAAGAGCCTGATCATCAGCGACAAAGAAAAGCGCATGACCGCGTATCACGAAGCAGGCCACGCCATTGTAGCGGCGCTGCTCGAGCACGCCGATCCGCTGCACAAGGTAACGATCATCCCGCGCGGCATGGCGTTGGGCTTGACCATGCAACTGCCGCTCGATGACAAGCTGTCGCATGACAAGAAATACCTCGAGACGAGACTCGCGATTTTGATGGGCGGGCGCATCGCCGAAGAGATCTTCCTCGATCAGATGACCACCGGTGCCGGCAACGACATCGAGCGCGCCACGGAAATGGCGCACAAGATGGTCTGCGAGTGGGGCATGAGCGAGCTTGGGCCTTTGAGCTTCGGCAAGAAGGACGAGCAGATTTTCCTCGGCCGCGAAATCGCGCAGCATCGCGATTACAGCGAGGAGACGGCGATCAAGATCGATCAGCAGGTACGCAAGCTGGTCGAAGACGGCTACAACACAGCGAAGGCGATCATTTCCGAGCGTCGGGATGCGATGGTGAGAATCGCAGACGCGCTGCTCGAGCGCGAAGTTCTCGACGGCAGCGAAGTGCTGGATCTGATCAATGGCAAGCCGCTGCCGAAAATTGCCAATGCGCCCAAGCCGGCCGCGACCAATCCGCCAGACAACGGTATTGTGATCGGGCCGCATCCGACCTCGGTACCGGGCTTGCTGGGCGGAGAGAGTCCGCAGCCCGCGTAAAACAGAACAAATCAATACAGGCCCGGATGGCTCCCAAAGCTGTCCGGGCTTTTTCTTTTCGCAGATAGGGCCACTTCAGTACGGCTTCGCGAGATTTGATCGAGAACGGCATCAAGGATACCGATGACAAGACGTTCGCGAAAACTTGAACATCACCAAAGCATTTGGATAGAAATTGTTTTATCCCTTTCTTTTTCCTAATTTGTCATGCCTCGCTGGTAGCTCGGTTTCCAGATCGCAGAATATACAGGCTGTGGCTCGCATTACGCAGTCTCGAGGGCGTAACCTAAACATTTCCTTGTAGTGCCTGTGTAAATTAATATCGAGGAATAAGTGGATTGTTCATGGACTCACGCCGTCCGCTCGGCCGGTTTTGAGTTTGTACGCCCTGAGTCAGGTCGATTTTTGGCGTTCGTATACACCGCGACCGTCGGCCTTCAAGTGGAGGAATCGTGTGTGAACGTCAATCCTACTCTCTCGCTAAGAGATCTTCGGCAGATCCTGACCAACAGACCAGCTTGGCTCAATGGTAGACCCAAATGGCTGAAAACCGCTTGGCCCAACAAACAGGTCGAATCTCGTCGAGATCTGGAACTGTATGCCCTGACCGCGTCAAAAGCTCTTCTCGCAGTCGGAGCCCAGATTCCAGATGGAACTCGCGTCGAGATGCTACGGGCTATGGCAGACTTATTCCCGAAAGCAGAGTCGGCCATCGGGCGAGATCTACTCACGTATCAAGCGTGGAGCGCTCACGTGACTATCGAAGGTAACAGACATATGGAGTGGGGATATGGCGGCGCTCCTGTTCGCGAAGGGCACACCCTTTTCATTCCTGAGACGGACCTTGGCGGTCGAAGCGCCTTTGAAGTGTTTCTCCAAAATCAGCTGCGAATCGACATACAGCAAAGAATTGAGTCCACGCTGACCTAAGTCCACACAAAACTAGTCAGGCCGAAGCGAGTTTGCAAAACACCGCTGGCCGAAAGCCGGCGATTTCGGCCGACGCAGAACTGGTTCAAGCTAGCTCCTCAATCACATGGCGGCCCGAAAAAGAGCCTCCGAGACGGCGAGGCGGACCATGAGGGGACGCCCTTTCTTGAAGCTCACACGCGGCTCTGCCGGGCGACTTACGCTCGCTAAAACGGTAAGATAAATGGACCAAGATGTCAGCGTTCTCTCCTTACGAGCTGCGGGAAACGCTTGAAGGTGTCGTTAGCAGTCGCGAGTTCTTGCGGAGCGAACAACTGCGGCGGCTCCTTTCCTACCTGGTGGAAGCCGCCATTCAAGGCAGAACAGAGATCCTCAAAGAGTCCGTGATCGGAGTCGAAGTTTTCGGCCTTTTGTCGGATTTTGACCCCAGGCGCGATCCGGTCGTTCGAATGGCGATGAGGCGTTTGCGCGATCGTCTGCAGCGCTACTATTTCGCTGACGGCGCGAAGGATCGAATCGTAATCGTCTTGAAGCCAGGGAGCTATGCTCCGCAGTTCTTGCCGAAGCGTGACAACGCGCAGCAGCGGGTTCGCATTATAGTGCTGCCCTTCGAATATACACCGAATAGAGCCGGAGAAGAAGCTTATGCAGAACGGGTGAGGGGTGCTCTTCGTACCAGGCTATCGGGTAACAGCTGCTTTGATTTGCTGGGTCACGATTCCCTGATTCCCAGGAGCGCATTATCTCCGGACATCGATCGTGTCGTGCGGCAAGAGAGAGTTCGCTTTCTTGTGCGAGGCGCCTGCGTTGCAAATCTGGAGACACTTCGAGTTTGCACCGAGTTGGTGGATGCCGAGCGCCAGCAGACGATTTGGGCCGGAAGCCACGATCAGGTTGCGACTGCGGAGACATGGACGGTGCAAAACAAAATCGCGATCAACCTCGAACGTGAGGTGCTGAAGGCGATCAACCGCGGAAAAAACCAGGCCATCGGTCGGGCGGAGGACGGCACTCATCGGCTAATTGTCCTAGGCAGACACTATCTGGCCCAGAACAATAGAGAATCGCTTGGAAAGAGTGAGGAGTGTTTTCTGGCGGCGCTGCAAAGGCAGCCCCAATCGGCGATAGCGTGGGCTGGATTGTCGGTTGTCCAGAGCTTCATGGCGGTATATTACGTCAAGCCACCAGCGGCGGCCCGGCAAAATGCCAGACGTTCCGCCGAGCGAGCTATTGCTTTCGATCCTTTGCTCCCTGACAGCTATACGGCGGCCGGACTGATTGAAGTTTTGGATACGTTCAGGCCTGCAGCAGCGCAGGAGTATTTTCGCCAGGCACTGCAACTGAATCCGCGCGACAGCTCGGCGCCTTTAGCGCATGCATTGACTTGTTTAGTGCCTATGGGCAAGTTGACGGACGCGGAGCAGGAGCTAAGGACAGTTCTGGCGAGCCATCCGCTGAATTCGAAAGCTCTTCAAACACTTGCAGTTGTCCTGTATTTCGAACGACATTATCAAGCGGCCGTGGAGATGGCTCGTTCAGCGCTTGATGTGTTGCCAGGAAGCTCGATCGCATCGTTCACACTTGCGAACTGTTATGACCGCCTCGGACGTGAATCCGATGCTTTAGCGGAGTTCCGCAAATGCGAAGAGCTGATCCCGGTTCTGCGAGTTCTGAAAGTGCCGGCGATATTAGGCGCCGTCTATAGAGGAAGGCTCAAATGGGTGCGACCGGGTTTGTTGGCGGCTACCAAACTGCTGCAAGCCTCCAACCGCGCACCGTCCGCGATGATTGCCGACCTGCTTATACGAATCGGCGAGCAGGAACGCGCCGCCTGGTGGATGCAGCGTGCATTCCGGGAGCGCGCGTTCCGTGCCCTACTTCTTGGGGTAGATCCGGCCTTCGATTCCATTCGTTCGCATCCGGAGTGTCGAAAACTGATCGAGATTTTACAAAGCCCACAGCCCAGCGCTGCTGTTGAGCCAGTTATAGCGATTCGCCACTAGGTAAACTGGTTACCCCGCGAAGTATTCCTGTTCCTGGGTTTATCCTCCAAGCTTTCATTGGTAGGAGCACGAACCGCGAAACCCTTGGCAGGGTAGATCGTATCGTATAGAACACTGAGCGCCTGCTTGGCGTTGTCAAGCAGCGCGCACCCAGCGAGGTCGAAGGGACTCGAAGTGATCAGATTGCTGCTAATTCTCGGATGCGCAAGCACATTTCTTTTACCTCCAGCCGTTTCGTCAAACCTTGTCTACGATGGCGGTTTCGAGAGCGGCGATTTTACCGGCTGGATTCTATCAGGTAACCCGATAGCTGGCGTCATCGATACATCAAGTCCGCATGAAGTTCCCAACCTGTTCTCTGCGCAAATAGCCGGCAACACTCTATTTGATGCGACGAACCTTTCAAGCCGATATTTCTTGATAGGCCTGGCAGATTTGTACGAGTTTCGTTCCTTTCACATACAGGAGGCTTCGAAATGAAGCGTAGAGATTTTCTCAAGTCAACGGCGGCGGTAACGGGCGGAGTGTTCTCCGGGCTCCACACCGCACGCGCACAAAGCAGCGAGCATCCCGTTCCTGGTGATAAGCCCAACATTCTGTTCATTATGGTGGACGAGTTGCGCTATCCGACGGTGTTTCCGGACGACATCAAAACGCCCGGGGAGTTCCTCAAGCGCTATATGCCCCACGTGCACCATCTGTGGCGGCGCGGCGTGAAGTTCGGCGAGTATCACTGCGCCTCCAACGCTTGCGGGCCATCGCGCGGCGTGATGATTACGGGCCTTTATAGCCAGCAGAACTGGTCGGTCACAACCATCCTTTCCACTCCTCCACAGGACGGCGGGAATCCGAATCAGAAGCAACCGGTCTTGAATCACAATTATCCGACCTACGGCAAGCTGTTACAGGCTAATGGATATCAGACCCCCTACATCGGCAAATGGCACGTTTCCGTTCCCTCTTCAGCGACCAACGCCCTGCAAAATTACGGCTTCGATTACTACCCGACCTATTACGATCCAACAGGCGATAATCTGCAGGGCACGTACGGCGACGAAGACCATGGCTTCCATAGCGATGCCTACTCGGCCGGCCAGGCTGTCGATTGGCTAACAGGCAAACAGCCCCTGCAAGAGCCTTGGTGCCTCACAGTGAGCCTCGTCAATCCGCATGATCGCGAGTTCTTTCCGGCCGGAACGGAATTTAAGACCATTAACGATCTGTTCGCCGATCCTTCAGCAAACCCGGACAAACTCCACCCGGCGATTGGGCCTTACGGCGTACCTCCGCCTGACGGCACTGGTTGTGTTGTTCCATGGGAGGAGAACCAACTGAAATCGCCGCCCTCGTATGGCTACCCGACGCGGCCGCCGAACTGGGAGTCGCCGGACTCGCTTAAGAGCAAACCTTCGACACAGACGTTTATTCAGGAATTCCAGCAAGCGATTTGGGGCGGCGTTGCGAATGATCCCTCGCAGGACACTCCTACCATCGAGCCGTATCCGAATCGAAACACGCAGGAGGATCTGGGTTTTGGCGTGGCGAAGATGCCATTCAGCTACTGGCAGCGAGGCCTGGATAGCTACACGCAGATTATGCAGGTTGTGGATGGCCAGATCGGAAGGGTGCTCAAGGCGTTTCATTCCTTGCCCCCTAAAGTAGTCGAGAACACGGTCATCGTTTTCGTTTCCGACCATGGGGAGTATAACGGGGCGCACGGTATGGTGCAGGGCAAAATGATGACGGTTTACGAGGAAGCCTGGCACATTCCGCTGATCGTGGTAGATCCAAGCGGCAGATTCACCGGCGATGTCGGGCAAATTCGCAACGGGCTCACATCTTCAGTCGATCTGTTGAACATGCTTGTCGGCATCGGCTACAAAGGCACGACAGAGTGGATGACCGGAAACCTGGCTACCATCTACGGCAACCGGCACGACATGCTCGCGATGCTGAAATCGCCAGGAGCGCCCGGCCGTGAATATGTTCTTTTTGCTACCGACGAAATCGTACCCGCCAAGCTCATTTTCAACAAAGCACCGACGCATGTTCTAGGCCTGCGGATGGAGGATACAAAGCTCGGCGTCTACTCGAAGTGGCTCCCGCTGTCAGCGAGGATCATTCCATCCTCCGTTGAGAAGGAATTCTACGATTACTCGAGCGAGCGCGGATTGCTCGAGCTGGACAGCATGCCGTGGGATGGACAGGTTCAGCCGATGTACGAAAAGCTGATCAACGATCTCATTCCGAACGAACTGCAGGCACCCCTTCCGGGCCCGCTCGGAGCCGTGCAGAAGGCATCCAAACTGGCGCATTTGGCGTTCCGCGAATTGATTGCTCTTCAACCCTCCGGCAAGTGGAAAAACCACGGGCTCCGAACGCTGCTCGGTTACGGACACGAGTTCTGAGACCAACGCTCATGCCAGGGCCAATCCTACACTGAATACCCCTGTGAACGGCTACGATCTCTGTGACATGAAAACGGCATTGCATTACACTGACGGCCGGCAACAGGTTCTGCAATCCGCTTAGATTCGAACATCAACCCGGATAGCGCAAGCTGTCCGGGCTTTTTCACTTCTTGCTCTGGTAGGCTTCGATAGCTCCCTGGAGGCGCTCGATCGCTCTTGCGGGGCCATGTACGCCCGTCACTTTGAACTTCTTTCCGCGGCTCTTGTTATAGGAAATGAAGAACTCCTGCACCTGGTCGATTACAGACTGGTTCACCTCGCTAATGGACTTCACGTTCTCGTGACTGAACGAGTGCACCGCCACACCGATCAAGCGGTCGTTTTCGACTGTTTTGCCATCCTCCGTCTGCTGCGCCTCGATCACGCCGATCAACCGAACCATCAGAACACAGCCGACGTGTGCAGGCTCGTCCATCAGCACCATGACGTCCATAGGATCGCCGTCATCGGCCACCGTCGAAGGGACAAAACCGAAGTCAAAGGGAAAGCTAAACCCGTGCGGCAACAAGCCGCCCAAAGTGAACGCTTGTACCTCCGGGTCGTAATCGAACTTGTTCCGGCGTCCTTTCGGCGTTTCAATAACCACCCGGCACGTCTTGTTTTTTTTATCCAGTTCGGGCGGTAAGCTCGCTAAATCCATGCATCCGAATTGTACTTTAGCGACATCCCCATCCTCGAAGCAGCCAGAGCCGAGTATGCCAACTCGCTTGAGCTCTCCTCACTTCACGTGCACCGTGAACTCAGCGTTCGGATTCTTCTTACAGCCGCTCAGCGTCGCCGTGTATTTGTAGTCTCCGCTACTGTTTTCGGCCACCGTACAGCTTGGTGTCCCACCGGGTCCGATCGGATTATCTCCGTCGCAGGGCGTCGCCTGGAAGTTGATGGTGGCTTCCGGCGTTCCTAAGCCAGTTGCCAGCCACTCGAAGCTGCTGCCCTTCGTCGCTGAAATCGTGCTTGGCTTCACCTGTGCGGTACCAGTGCCGTCGCAGTAAACCGCATAGCGAGGCCGATTTGTCATACCAGATTCGCCACTCGACGCCTTGCCTGTTCCAGTTTTCTTCCGTTTACCACCAGTGCCGAGGCAATTCTTGCAGGGCCCCACTCGGCAGGCAAGCACGGTGGCTCCATCGCCGCCCGAGTCGGCAACCGTGTTTTGCGGGGTTCCAATCTGGTAGGCGTAGGTCCCTTCCGAGTTCTTGCCCACGATACAGGTTGCTTTGCCGAGCGCATCTGCGGTCAGCTTCGAGTTCTTCCCGCAAGGATTGTCGCCGAAGAACGACACCGTGAATTCAGGCCCAAGGCTGGTCCACTCGAGAGTGCCACCGTCCGCGGGTAGATAACCATCTATCACCAAACCCGCGTCCACCGCGTTGGACGACACGCGCTTCGTGCATCCAATCCCGCCCGCAACAACCGAGCCAATCAACAACGCTAAAATCCACCGCACAACGAACCTCCGATCTTCGATTGCGCCACGTTAACTTCGGCTATTGAGGGCGCGCGCCGTTCACTTCTGCAATCTGCGAATAATGCGGATCTCTTCTTAGCGCCTGGAGATCAGGTATAAACGTAATTTCGAGACTTGTCAATCCTTTTTTGAAACATTTCTCTAGCACGGCGAGGGCCTTTTGGCGCTCGCCTAGCTGCTCGTAGATTCTTGCTTCCATCACCTCGGTGTCGAGATCCTGAAAACCCAGCTTCTCCGCTTTGCTGATCAGCGGCGCTATGTCGGAACCTTTTTTGCTCTTCACCTCGTAAAGCGCGAGTCTGATCCAGGTGGGGCCATCGCGCGGGTCCATCTCAATTACTCGCTCAGCTTCCTTTTTGGCCCGGAGGTAAGCTTCCTGCGCCTCTCTTCTCTTGTGCATGGATTCGTAGCAATCCGCTAAATCCAGCCAGTTCAGATCGTCCCCTGGACTAATCTCGACCGCTTTCAAATTCAATGCCAAAGCCTCGGCACTCCGGCCCTGTGCACGCAGCGCTCTCGCCATGTTGCAATAAGCGAGATCATTCGGTTTCAATGCCAGGCTCTTCCTGTAATTCTCGAGAGCCTGAGAAAAATCTCCCAGCTTGAGATAGATATCACCCAGGTTGTTGAAAGCGAGCGAGGAACGCGGCGCCGCAACGGTCGCCTCACGAAATGCCCCAAGCGCTTGCCGGTATTTACCCTGAGCAGTGAGCAGATAGCCGATGTCGTTATAAGCCGGCCAGTAATTCGGACGCAAATCCATTATTCGTTTGTAGATCTGTTCTGTTTCCGCCCAGCGATTCATGTGCCGGTAGATCTGCGCCTGCCAAAACAGTATTTTCGGGTTAGCCGGATCGAGCGCGAGTGCTTTTCCGATTTCCGCAAGAGCCTGGTCGCTCTTTCCAGTCAAATCGTAGACCGATGAAAGCGCCAGATGCCCGTATACCAGGTTCTTGTCCATTCTCAGACCCGCTTCAGCATTTCTGCGCGCAAGCTCGAGAGCCGCGGCATCGCCATGCAACGAAAAGAGCCGGCAATACGCAACCGCCAGTTTTGCGTAAGCGATCGCATACCGCGGATCGGCATCAATGGCCGCCTTGTATTGGTCGAGCGCCTTATCGAGACCGGCGTCATTCGGCTCCTTCATCAGATCTTCGGCAGTTTGGAATGCCTTATACGCCTCTCCCGATTGCGTTGCCGAACTAGGCCTGATGTGGCTGTCATTCGGCAACTGCACGTTCAACAGATGAGCCGCTGCTTGCACGGCGCGGCGAATAGCTGCATCGATCTCCGTCCGTGAACTCACCACATCTTTAATCCGCAATACCGCGCTCGTGGATGCGTCCAGAACCTTGAGCAGTAAACGGTAATGCCCGGCGCCATCGGGCGTGCCCTGAGCCGCCAGAGCGAGGTTCGCTCCAAACGAATCCCTTATCGTTGCCAGTTCCGTCGCTTCGCTGGCTTGAGTGAGGTCGTGGGCTGGAACCACCCACAGATCTCTGTCGAAAGCCTCTGCTCTCGAGAACGCGCTCTCTATCGCCTCCAGCACTCCCGCTACCAGCGGCTTGAGCTGCGGATCCGAGGTAGGCGGTAGTCTGAGCAGAGCCACAAAGCGTTTCCGCGGTAGTGGATGCAGTAGATTCTCAACTGCACCCCGTTCCCACAAAACTCCGGTTGCTGCCGCGCAGGTCGCCGCTACACCCGCGACGAGAATCGTCCGGCGTTTGTGCAGGGCTTCGCGAGTCTCCCGCTTTGGCGTCTCGCCATCGAGACCTAGCAGCTGAACAGCACGCTCGAACTCCCGCGTCCGGACCTCTGGAACCACATCGTGGCAGGCTCGAATCAGCCGCGCGTAAAATTTCGGCACGCTTTCAGATGTCGCTTCGGCCGCAGCCGCCGTCGGTGATCGGCCCGCGCCGTCGAACGGTTTCCGGCCGGTGAATATCTCGTGAAGAACAATTCCAAGCGAATACAGATCGCTCGCAGGAGTCGCCGGATAGCCCCGGAACAACTCAGGCGCGATGTAGCCGGGCGTCCCCAGTATGTGTCTGCCGGTTGAAATCGTCGTATCGGCCTCGTGCTCGCGCGCCACCCCGAAATCGGTAACAATCGCCTTTAAACTCGACCCTTGGCCTTCGAGCATGATGTTGCCCGGCTTGAAATCACGATGCACCACGCCCGCGTTGTGGGCAGCCCGCAAAGCCGCGCAGAGCTGGCGCGCAATCAGCACCGCCTGTTCCGCCGGAATGCGCGTCTGGCGGCGCAGCCTCCCGGCCAGTGTTTCCCCCTGCAGCAGCTTCATCGTCAGAAAGCACAGATAGCCGCCGGACTGCTCCGACTCGAAAAAATCGTAGATCGGGCAGACATTCGGATGCGTGATTTCCCGGGCAAGCATCACCTCTTTCGCCAGGCGCATCCGAGCCTCCGGTTCCAAAGCATTGCTCGGAAGAATCGTTTTCAGCGCTACCCTTGTGCCGTGCAGCAGGGCATCGCGCGCTTCATAAACTTCCCCCATACCTCCACGCGCAAGGAAGCGAATGATTTCAAAGCGCTCAGCCAGCACCTCGCCTGTCCGGAAGCTGGGCCCGGAGATGGGCGCCGTCCGGATAAATTTCCGGCGCTCGTCATCAGTAATAACGTGAGTTTCTTCGGAGGGCTCAGGCGAACTGTCGGTTTCCTTTCGGGACATGGGTACCGCTTCTCCCTACATCGGCGTGCTATTGATGATAATGCTTTTCGCCTTTATCTGCTTGCAAGTCGTTTGCCAACCACACTGGATGTACCGCCGTAATGCGAGCAACCCGCGGCGCAAAAGCCGGGAAGTCTTGGAAGTTCTGGTCTTAGGGAGGGCGCGGTCCTGACTCAGGCTGCGCCGCCCGTCGCCTAAACAGCGCGAGGAATTGCAAGCGTCGACGCGAACCAGCGCCGGCGAATCTCTCGCCAACGTGGCGCCAGTGTAAACTCGGAACGCTCTTTTGCGCAGCCATAGAGCGCACCGCCCGCAGTCCTGCCGCGCGCTTCGAGAGCAGAAAACTTACGCTCCCGCGTCGACTCCGTTGCGCACGAGTTTCCAAAGAGCCAGGCTGCCGTGTCGCAGAAACTCTCGCAAACGTAATCCCGCCAAGCTCTACTAACCGGCATCAGTCCGCCCTGAAACCGAAGCTTCGCCTTGTGCACGGCGGCCGATTCGCCCAGCTCCCCTTTCGCGCCTGCGCCCAGCTCCCGCCAAAGCAGTTCCTGGAATTCCCGTCTCCCAGCATTGCTCAACCGGGCCCATACAAAGTGAAAAATCTCGTGTACCAGAATCAGCCGTAGGCTGAAAGGTTTTCGCAGCAGACTGCTTTCAAGCACAATCCTACGCTCGCGAATAAAAGCAGCCGCATGCACCGCAGTGCCACGGTGCGGCGAGTCCGACAACAATTTTCGGCGGGAAACTGTGAGCTTTGGACTAACGCTTATCGTTATATTGTCGCCGCGAAGCTCCGGCAACTCAAGCGAAACCTCGGCAACAATGCTGCGTCCCCGGGCTGTAATCTCAGGGCTTACCTGGAGGCGCACTAGTCGGATGAGCCGCAGCCGGGGCCGAGCGCTGCAGCGATGGAATGTTTGAGCCGGTCCCGACAGATGTGCTGAAGAAATCCGGGTCCTGCACTTGGATCTTGTATTTGTCCACTTCTTGTTTAACCGCCGCCTGATTGCGTTCGTTCTGCAGCTTCTGCACAATTTCTGGCTTCGCCTGATCGAAAGTCAGCTTCTCCCGGCTCTCGAGTTTGATGATCAGTAGAGCGTTTGGAACGCGCACTGGTTCGGATACCTGGCCAGGCTGTAACTTCTCCACGGCGGCCTTCAGTGCGGCCGGCAGCTGGGGATCGCCCATACTGAATGTTCCGATTTCGCCGCCGCGAGCCGCCGATTGCTGGTTGTCGGACTCAGTTCGCGCGAGCGTTGTAAAATCGCCCCCCGCTTTCACTTTCTTTTCGATATCGTCGGCCTTGCTTCGAGCCTGCTCTTCCGTGCGATTGTTCGCTGAGGACGAAGCCGGAGTCCCCGGAGGGTTGAACGCCACGAATATGCCGCTGAGCTTAACCCGGTCGAAGTCTCCCTGATGGCTGTTGTAATACTGCTGCGGATCCGGTCCAGGAGTTCCGCTCGCACTACTCGCAACTTTGTTGAGATAGGCCCGCGCCAGTATATTATCCCGGTTCAGCTCAATCTGCTCCTTATAGGGCGATTGCTGGTCCAGGTTCAGTTTGAGAGCTTGCTGTGCTAGCTGCTGGCTTGTATAAAGCTGTTGAACCACGGTCGACAAATTCGCCTGATATTGCCTCAGCTGCTCAGGCGGGATTGCTTTCAACAGATCCTCCGCTTCTTTTGCCGTGATCTGCTTGCCGTTGATGGTAGCTACAACACGATTAGGTTCCTGCTTGGCGACCGCTTCCGGGCCTCTGGGTTTCAGCGGTGTTGCGGAAGACGAACTCGTGGTCGCCGAAGAAGACGTGGGAGTCTGAGGCGTGCTGCTCGGAGCGGATGTCCCCTGGGCAAAAGCGCCCAAAGCGCACAAAAAACCTGAAAGTAGGAACCTGCTTTTCATCAATAAATGCCAGTTCGCTCCCACTCTAGCACGCGCAGCAACGGCTTTCGCCAGCTTCCAACAGCCGGGCGGCCCAGTGGCCCGGACAGCCGCCGACCCCTACTCTACGACTGTGGCTTTCCTCAAATTGGCCGCCGCTTTGGCCTTTGCGCTCGCACTGATTTGGATGTTATTGATGACTTGCGTCGCCCCGGACGTTCGAGCCATACGAGTGGCGGAGCCCTTGTGCTGAATCACACTGGTCGTTCCTTCCCAGGTCACCACGCCATGCTGTACATGGAAGTGAAAACCGTCCTTGCCGATCTTCGACTTAGCCAGCTTGGCGCGGATCGTCGCATCGATTTGCGCATCGCTTCGAGGCGCAATATGGGCCGTATTGGTGGGCGTCCGGCCACTTGCCTTCGCCGTCGGGGGCAAAGAAAGCAGCAAACTGATAAGCGGGAGCACGATAAGGGCGAGTACGCGTTGCATAGTTCCAGATATCCGAAATAGCAGTGCCCGTAAGCGCCCGTTTATCGCACGCAAGTTTCTGCGCGCTAACCTCATACTTGCCCTTTTCGAGCAGATGACGCTGAAACCTCGCCCGGCAGTGTTGGCGATACAGAGCCTTGTCTTGGTTTTTCTGGTCGATCCATTCGTCGGGCCCATTTTTCGTGACAATGATCAGGCAACAATCTTGGGCGGCGCGTGGCAGGTCGCGCATCGCCAGGCGTCATTCCTGCATGCGGTCTTCTACAACTTTGATAAGCAATGGGGTGTATTTCTTGTTTTGAGCTGGTTGTTCAGGCTTTTCCCGCACGCGGATCCGGTGCTGGCAGCCAACGTACTGCTCACTATCATTGCTTCCGTCGCCTGGCTCTCGCTCGGCCTTCGCACGGGCCGCTCGCACAACACGCCATTGCCCCTCTTGCTGCCGATTCTCCTCTCTCCCGTGCTGGTCCTCTATATCCCTTACCTCGGAACAGGATGGTTCTCACTGGCCTTTCTATTACTGAGCTTCTTTTTCCTCGGAAGCTTTAGCTCGCGAGCCGGCCAAGCGACCGGCCTCGTTCTGTTGGCCGTTGCCGCAGCCTGTCGAGGCGACGTGGTGCTCGCCGCTCCCGCGCTCGCGTTCTCCCTGATACGTCGCAACCGCCCCGGCGAGCTCTTCCGCCACCCTCTGCTCTGGCTCATCGCCGCTGCGGCGATCGTTCCGGTGTTGGTCGGCAAGCTCATTGCAGGTTCCGCCATTCCCGACACCAATCCCCTCTCCTTCGATGCCAGATCGTATTTCGGTTTTCTGCTTTTTGGCTTGACTCCGGCCGGGATCATTCTCCTGCTGCTTTCCGTGACCGTCTTCCTGTTCGCAGCAGTGCGAAAGCACCGCTTCTGGTTTTTCTATCTCTGCCTGGCTGTTTCTTCTCTCATTCCGTTCGGGTTTTATTCGCTGCAGCTATACACCCTCCGCTACTTGTTTCTGACCATCGCCTGCCTTCTCTTTCTAGTCACCAGCCGGCGGATGCTCGGCCTTTATCAGGCTAGTCTTCGCAAATACCCTCAGCGCTCGTGGCTTGCCGCGGTTCTGGTCGGCGTAACTATCGCGCCATGGGTTATCGGGTTCAACGTGCCAGTGCTCAATCACCCTCGCCTCACATTTACAAACCCGACGCGCTTTCCCACCGGTGATGGCAAGTTCCCCATGGGCGCGTACCTCGGTTTCGCATGGCAGATCCTGTTCCGTGATCATCGCGAAATCGATCACAACCAGAAGATCTGGCTGGCGGCGCGCAGCGTGGATTATCAGGCCTGCAGTGACGCCGCCGTGCCCTTTCTCATCACTCCCATGTCGAACTTCATTGAATTCGCTATCCGCCTGCAGAACAAACAGCCGAGGGCGATCGACTACCTGGCCGAGTCGCCTTGCGCCATGGCGTATCTCGACGCGCGATCGATCATTCGCGGCTATCGCCCGGTGCCGCGCGATGGTCCGATGTTCCACGAAAACATCAGCTTCGCTTCATCCATAGACAACGGGCAGATTATTGTTCGTGTCGAATCGAGCCGGGGGCAGACCGATGAAGCCCGAACCCTCGAGCAGTTGCGCAAAACACTCGGCCCTAGAGATGTGGATATATTTACCGGGACAAGGCCGCGAATCTCCGCTCAACCCGGCTTCAGCTGCGTCGTTTTCTCGCCACGTGCTTGCCGCGAACATGCGACCCCACAGTCCATCTGCACCGATGGGCTCACCGGCTGGGCCCGCACGACGCTTCCCTCGTATATGGGGCTATGATTTTGTGCGAAATGGCCAATGTTCCCAAACTGTCTGTAAAGATATACTGGATGGAGGTATATCATGCAAGTTTCGAAGTGGGGTAACAGCTTGGCGGTCCGCCTTCCAACCGCGGTTGTTGAAGCACTTGACCTGAAAGAAGGCGATGACATCGAGATCAGCATTGCCGGGAAACGCAACTTTAGAGTAGCTCGCGACCAGAAGCGGGACAAAGCTATAGAGGCCCTTCGCCGACTGGCCCGGCCGTTGCCTCCCGGCTTCAAGCTCGATCGCGAAGCGCTACATGAACGCTAAGCCGTTCTTCGACACCAACATACTTCTTTACACCCTGGCCGAAGCAGACCCGCGCGCCGATGTCGCCCGATTTCTGCTCAGCGCAGGAGGCAGCATATCGGTTCAGATTCTCAACGAGTTTGTTGCCACAGCCCGCCGTAGGCTCAAGATGTCATGGCCTGAGATTCGCCAAGCCTTATCGCAATTCCGGGTGTTGTGCCAGGAACCGCTTCCCGTCGATGTGGCTCTCCAGGAAACAGCATTGCGGATTGCCGAACGGTACCAATATCAGATATACGATTCGCTTGTTATCGCTGCGGCGCTCAAAGCCCGGTCGACCACGCTGTACTCAGAGGATCTGCGTGACGGCCAGCGAATAGAAGGGCTGACCATCCGAAATCCTTTTCTCAGGCGAGTAAAGCGGGACTGACTCTCCCTAACTGCAACCGCTCGTTCCGCCGCAGTTCTCGCATTTATAGCAGGAGCCATTCCGAGTCATCATGCTGCCGCACTCCGAACACAACGGCGCGTCACCAATCGCGCTCGCGTCGAAAGGCAGAGCCGCCTGGGGATCCGCAACCGTCGGTCGAAGTTTTGGCGTTTCCCCTGCCTCGTTCGCCTCAGTGATACCGAGGAACCGCGCGCCCAGCCAGCGAAAGATGTAGTCGATAATCGACTTGGCATAAGGAACCTGCTGGTTGCCCGTCCAGCCGCTCGGCTCGAAACGAACATGGCTGAACTTATCCACAAAGAATTTCAGCGGCACGCCATACTGCAAGCCATAGCTGATGGAAGTAGCCAGCGTGTCCATCAGGCCAGAAATGGTCGATCCTTCCTTCGCCATTGAAATAAAGACTTCGCCGGGAGTGCCGTCTTCGTAGAGCCCAACCGTAATGTAACCCTCATGCCCGCCGATCGAAAATTTGTGAGTTAGTGACTGGCGCTCATCAGGTAGCTTCCGCCGCACAGGACGGTAAACAATTTTTTCGATCGTCTGTGGCGCTGCCGCCGGGGCCGTTACCGCACTTACACTTTTCTTCTCCCCTTTACCCGTGCCCGAGCTAAGCGGCTGAACGCGCTTCGATCCATCACGGTAGATCGCGACAGCCTTCAGCCCCAGCTTCCAGCTCTCGGTATAAGCTTCCATGATGTCTTCGACCGTTGATTCCTCCGGCATGTTGATGGTCTTCGATATCGCACCCGAGATGAAGGGTTGAGCCGCCGCCATCATCCGGACGTGTCCCATAAAGTGAATAGACCGCATTCCGTTCTGTGGCCGGAAACTGCAATCGAAAACCGGCAGATGCTCCGGTTTCAGGTTCGGAGCGCCTTCGATAGTGCCGGTAGAATCGATGTGCGCAACAATCTGTTCGGCCTGCTCAGCCGTATAGCCCAGCTTGATAAGCGCTTGCGGCACGGTGTTGTTAACGATCTTGATCACACCGCCTCCCACCAGCTTCTTGTATTTGACAAGCGCGAGGTCCGGCTCTATCCCGGTTGTGTCGCAATCCATCATGAAGCCGATCGTTCCGGTCGGCGCCAAAACAGTCACTTGTGAATTACGGAAGCCGTCCTTTGAGCCGGCTTCGAATGCCTGCCGCCAGCAGTCCTCCGCAGCCTTAAACATGGGCGCCGGAACGCGTTTACTGTCAATTCCATTCACTGCATTCCAGTGCATGCGAATGACCTCAAGAAACGATTCGGCGTTCTCTCCGTATCCCGGGCAAGGCCCGACCGCTCCGGCAATACGCGCGCTGGTCAAATAAGCCTGACCGCACATAATCGCGGTGATCGCGGCGGCAAAATCGCGGCCCTTGTCGCTGTCGTAAGGCAATCCCAGCGACATCAACATGGCGCCCAGGTTCGCGTACCCCAGACCGAGCGGACGGAAATCATGCGAGTTCCGGGCTATCCTTTCAGTCGGATAAGAGGCGTTATCCACCAAAATTTCCTGCGCCAGAATGACCGTGTCAACCGCATGCCGGAACGCTTCCACATCGAACGTGCCATCCGGGCCCACAAACTTCATTAGGTTCAGCGAGGCCAGGTTGCAGGCTGAATCGTCCAGAAACATGTACTCTGAGCAGGGGTTCGATGCATTGATCCGCGCCGTCTTCTTAGAGGTATGCCAGCGGTTGATAGTCGTGTCGAATTGCATGCCCGGATCGCCGCACTGATGCGTTGCGTCCGCGATCTGGCGCATGATGTCCCGTGCTTTGTAGCGATCTACCGCCTGCCCGTTCACTACGCTCTTCGTCCACCATTCGGCGTCGTCCACCACAGCCTGCATGAACTCGTCCGTGGCGCGCACCGAATTATTCGCGTTCTGGAAAAAGACCGAGCTGTAAGCCTCCCCGTCAAGCGAAGAATCGTACCCGGCGTCGATCAGGGTGTGAGCCTTCTTTTCCTCTTTCGCCTTGCACCAGATAAAACTCTCGATGTCTGGATGATCCGAGTTGAGAATCACCATCTTTGCCGCCCGGCGGGTCTTGCCCCCCGATTTGATCACCCCGGCAAACGCATCGAACCCTTTCATAAAGCTCAGCGGCCCCGATGCTCGGCCACCGCCCCATAGGTGAGCATTTTCTTCGCGGATTGCCGACAGGTTTGTACCAGTACCCGATCCCCACTTGAAGAGCATGCCTTCGGTCTTCGCGAGATCGAGAATCGATTCCAGCGTGTCGCCTACCGAGTTGATGAAGCAGGCAGAGCACTGCGGGTGGTTTTCGCCGGGCAGCAGCTTTTTCACTACTTGCATTGCTTCATCGAAGTAGAAACCATAACCGCGGGATTCGCGAACCCCCACGTTGAACCAGACCGGCGAATTGAAGCACGCCTTTTGCCTCAGCACCAAGTGCGCGAGTTCGTCCCGAAAGCTCTCGCCGTCCTCTTTCGTTTTGAAGTAGTTGCCCGCCAGACCCCAATCCGCAATCGTATCTACCACCCGATGCACCAGCTGAGCCACGCTCGTTTCCCGGTCGGGTGAACCAATCCGGCCGTGGAAGTACTTGCTGGCTACTATATTCGTCGCCGTCTGGGACCACTCGACCGGGACTTCAATGTCCCGCTGCTCAAAAATTACCGAGCCTTTGTCATTGCCTATCGTGGCACTACGAAGCTCCCAATTCACCTGGCTGTACGGGGTAGCGCCCGTTTCCAGCTTTGCGGTGAAGAATCGGGGGAACGTCACGCCGGCACGCTCCTCTCGAGGTAGGGACCTGTAAACCTTTTGTTCGATTGCGGTTGCGGCAGCGGTAAGCATCAAAAAGGGTCTCTTTCAGGCGGGATTTACACACCCAAGTGTAATCGGTGACAGTGCTATTGAACCTCAATTCCTCACCCCCGTCAAGAGCCCCCAGACCCATTATCTTGTGGATTATTTGTGGAGAAGCCCTATATAAAGTAGTGAGTACCACAAGGACTTGGCCCAGCTCACCGCTGCTTCACCGGGACGGGGCTCCAAAACGTATACCGATGGCGCTGTTCTTTTCAAACGTCACATCCTGGCCGCGCGAAACGATAGTCGAGTAGGCTGACCATGCCAGCCCGTAGAATCCCAGCGCGGCCCCAATGGGGCGTGGCCCATAAGCCGCCGCCGTCCCAAACAGCCCGAAGCCGGAGAACCCACCCAATCCCCGCCCCGAGTAGTTGGCACTCGCGCCGCCCGAGGCATTCTGCTTTCCGGCATCGTTATCCAAAGACTTTGCCGCGATCAGACCGGCGATTACGGGCCGCAGGAAACGAGTCTTCGATTCGGTCGCTTTGGCGGTACCCTCTTCGTCGATTGTTACCGCTCCCGTCGACGGTTCGGCCGACGTGACCTGGCCGAAGGTCGGCTCGGGTCCGGGGCCAGCCAATGCAGGCAAGTTGGAGTCTACGCGGTTGAAAGCGAAGCGGAGTTGCCCTCCGCGATGGAACATCCTGGCCGGGCGGACCAGAGTGACTTTGCCACCCAGCCTGGTACCTTGAGGAAATACCAGCGTGTGATTCGGCGAGTAGACCGGCTGAGAAAGAATAGCCTGGATCGGATCGCCCACCTTCGCATCGCTCGAGCTAACGGTTGAAACGAGACGCATCAACACCGGCTGCTCGGAGGGACTTACCGTACCTACGTCTTTCAGCGCCGCTGCCGGCACCTCGGCCTCTCCGAAATCGAGCGGCTTCTCCAGAACCGCGTCGAAGCGTGTCCCCGAACCGTACCATTGCGGATGATATGGCAGCTTCGACCATAGGAAATTCTCCAGCCATTCCCGCTTGTTGGGCCCTCGTACAAAAGCCAGAAAACCGGCACTCCGGGAGTTCGCTTGCGACTGGGCCTGCTGCATGAGAAACGCTTTTACCTTTGCGGAGCGCGTATTCGGGTTCGCGGGAGCTTTCTTGATCGCGCCCTTATTACCGGCAGCTTTCACCTTAGCCTTCTTGCCCGGCCGGGGGGGAACATAGATCGAAGCCAAGCCCAGCGACGGCCTGCTGTCTATCGGCAGTGACTTCCCACCCGGAAAAGTGATTCGAGTGAACGAAACCTGCGCCAGCTTCAAGGGCGTAAAATCTCCCCGCACCATCGCCATGGCTCTGACATACTTGGAGACCGGTGTTGTGCTCGTAATCGTGCCCTCAACGGAAGTTCCCGCCGGGATCACGATTCGGTCGAATGCCCAGACCGGCTCTGCAAAGCTGCCCTGGACCGCCTCCCCGGCGCGATATCCCGCCCTTCGTGTCAAATAGAGCCTCAGCGGTGTCCCTGCCTCCACTTCCAGAGGCACATTAATGGTGCGGCTAGCACTTGCCATCTGCTGGGCTCTTGTCGCCGAGCAGAGGACCAAGAACAATATCGGCATCATTAAACCGGACATCTTTCGGCTGAACATCTCTTGCGCTCTTAGCTCTCGTATTATCTCTGGGACTGATTGTGCCAGTCGAAAGTTGCCGTAAAACCATCGCCCGCCTTGCAACTTTATTCGGGGCCGCCGCATCTGACCACGTTGTAAGCAGTAGCGCCTGCCCGCTCGTCGGCTTCAGAGTCGAGAGCAAACCCAAAACAGCTCAGTTTTATTAGGCCGACGAGGCAGTTAGCTCATCTGTAAGTTGGAGAAACAGAGATGACAGACAAGAAAAAGTTGGACGAGTTCCGCCGCCTGCTCGAGGCCAAGCGAAACGATTTAATGGCCGGAACTTCTGACCGCGAAGAAATCCTGATCGAAAACGCCGCCGAGGAATTTGACCGGCTGCAGCAGCAATTGAACCGCGAAGTTGCGATTCGCAATCTGGATCGCGAATCCAAACTCCTCAAGGAGGTCCAGTCTGGGCTCAAGCGCCTCGATGAGGGCAGCTTCGGAACGTGCCTGCGATGCGAGGAAGACATTCCCGAAAAGCGATTGAAGGCTCTTCCCTGGGCGGCCTATTGCGTCCAGTGCCAGGAAGCCATCGATCGGCTCCGCGCTGCCGGTGAAGCGATCGACGACGATTCAGAAGTTTCCGAGCTGGCTGCAGCTTGAGCGAACTTAGATCGCGCCCAGCTCTGGCCACTTCAGGAGAGTGGCACCCCATGAGAGGCCGACTCCGAAACCGACCAGCACCACTTGCTGGCCCGCCTTCAGCCGCCCCTCGTCCAGTGCGCTTTTTAGCGCAATCGGAATCGTAGAGGAGACAGTATTCCCGCAGGACGCCAAGGCTACATAAAATTTCTCTTCAGGAATCGTCAGTTTCTTGCGGATGTGTTCGAGCATGTATGAGTTCGCTTGATGGAATACGAACAGGTCGATGTCCTGCATCTGTTTCCCCGCCCTCGACAGCAACTCGCGCACGCAAGACGGCACCACTTGCAATGTGAAGTGAAAGATCTCCGGTCCGTTCATCCACAGAGATTTGCGCCCATTGTCTTGTGAGTCTATCGGGTTGCTGCAAGGGCAGCGTTCACGCATTCCGCCGCCCCTAAGGATCAGATGGGCGGCTCCACTACCGTCAGTCCCATAGACGTAAACGGGCTTGGCGCCCTCCTCCTCGCCATCTTCGGCTCTGATTAGAGTGGCTGCAGCGCCATCTCCGAAGATGGTGACGGAGCTTCGATCTTGCGGATCCAGATGCTTGCTGTAGGTCTCCGCCGTAAGCAGCAGGATATTGCTCGCCTGGCCGGTAGCGACCAAACCCTGCGCCATTCCCAAACCGTAGATGTAGCCGGAACATCCGAGATTGAAATCGAGCGCTCCGGCATGCTTCGGAATACCAAGCCGCCCCTGCAACAGACAAGCCGTCGTGGGAAGAAGATAATCCGGACTCTGCGTACACAGCAGAACGTAATCTATGTCGGAAGGCGAGCAGATGCCCCGTTCAAAGAGCTTGGACGCCGCTGCAAAGGCCAGGTCCGAAGCACATTCGCCAGCTGCCGCTATGTGCCGTTGATCGATCCCCGTCTTGCTCGCGATCCGTTCCACTGACCAATCTGGAAATTGCCGCGCCAGATCTTGGTTGCTAACCACCTCCGAAGGCAGGTAAGTTTCGATTCCGTGTATGCACGTCCTTATCATCTAGGTACTACGAATGAACGCACCTTTGGGCAAAGGTAACATTCGCCAGATCCTGCACGGTTCTGCAGCTTGCGATATCGGCCGGCTGCACCGCGCTCTTGAAATCGCTATCCGCAAGCGCCATGAATTCGAGAATCGCGAGGGAATCCCAGCTCTTCAGCATGTGCAGTTCCTGCTCTCCCTTTACCGAACCTGCCGGCAAATCCAGCAGTCCTTCCAGCTTGCGATACAGTTCGTCAACCCTCATTGAATCACCTGAGCCGATCATTTCAGCTTCAGTCTACGAGAGATCCACAGGCTTGCGAAATGGCTAACTGGTTTTCAGTACAATATTAGAACCTTGGTACGTTGCCCGCGCTGATCGGGTACCGCCGCCCGTTCGCAATGTCGTTCGCTTCCGGGCAAACAGGAAGATGGCCTTTCCGGGCTGTTCGCAACTAAGTTTCGGAGTACCTTGTCGACAAATAGCATGCAGTTGCCTTGGCCGCCAGGCAACAAACCCCGCCTGATAGCCGTGGTGGACACGGAAGAGGAATTTGACTGGTCGAAGCCTTTCTCACGAGAAGCCACTTCTGTGCATCACATGCGGCAGATAGGCCGGCTTCAGGAGGTATACGACCGTTTTTCGGTGAATCCCGTTTACGTGGTCGACTACCCTATAGCCTCGCAACCCGAAGGGTGGAAACCGCTACGCCGGTTGCGCGAAGAAGGCCGCGCTTTGATAGGCGCACATCTCCATCCTTGGGTGACGCCGCCGCTGGAAGAAGAGCTTTCCACCCGCAATTCGTATCACGGCAATCTGAACAGAGAACTGGAGCGCGGAAAGATGCAAACTCTGACCGATCAGATCGAGCAGAGCTTCGGTTTCAGGCCCACTGCCTTCAAAGCTGGCCGCTACGGGATCGGGCCGAACACTTTTGCATTGCTGTCGGAATTGGGTTACCGGGTCGACTTGAGTCCCGCGCCTGCCTTCGACTGGTCAGAAGACGGCGGACCCGATTTCTCTCGCATGACCTCCCAACCCTTCCGCGATCCCGCTACGGGTCTCGTGGTGATTCCAGGTACCGGAGCCTTCCGGGGCTGGTGGACAAGAAATGCCGCAACCACCTACCGCTGGGCCACAACTTCCTGGCGCAAGCGACTTCACGCCAATTCTCTTTTCTATCGTTCCGGTGCTCTCGAACGGCTCTGGCTTAGCCCGGAGTCGTACAGCGCTTCGGCGATGGCCTCCCTTACTCGATCGCTATTTAAGAGCGGAACCCGCCTTTTCGTGGTCAGTCTGCATAGCCCGGTAGTCATGCCGGGCGGAACACCCTTCGCCTCCAACGAGCAGGAAGTCGCTGACCTGCTCAATCGGCTGAACGAGTACTTCAAATTCTTCTTTGGAGAGTTACAAGGCGAACCGTGGACTCCGGAAGCCGCCTTGAACTTTTGGTCCGCTTCACTCGCTAGTTCCGAACTCGCGCAGCCAAAGCCGGCGTGATCTGGAACTACACCGTGCGAACCATGTGATCCGGACAGGTCACCTGTGTCATCGCGAACAGCTGGCGCGGTAGATCCAAACCGTGTTTGGCAAGAAACGGCACGATCGAATAGAACCTCTCTTGAAGCCGTCGGTGCGGATAGGTCAAGTTGACCAGATAATTGGCTTCGCGCGCGCTGCGCTCGTCCCTCCGCAACGTCTCGCGAGCTGCCTTCTGCGACAAGTGCCGGAGTTGGTAAAGCATCTTTGCGCTGCTCTTCTTTGCTGCCGCCTCGAGTGTCGGATCAAAACTGCGCAAACTACCCTCGAGCCCCGAGATTCCCTTCGCAATAGACGACTGGAGCGAGTTGAACTGCTCCACCAGCCCCGGAGGCACCAGTTGCCCTGCAATCCTGCTCTTGACCTTATCCTGGTGTTCAAACAAATCGGCCATCTGCAGACCGTAACGGGCCATCAGCTTTTCGGCCCGGCTGTCAAGGAGTGTAAAGCTGTTGCGCGGAAAAATTACCGGCATTCGGTTCAGCAGCTTCTCGTAAAGAACTGCGCTCTGTGCCATATAGGCGATCTCTGACGGTCCGCCGACATACGTTACCGTCGGGAGCAGGTAATCCTGCATCACCGGCCTCAGCAGGGCGTTTGGCGAAAGCCGGTCTGCCGTTTCCTGCAGTTCTCTCAAGGTATAAACCTTGTCGCGTGCCGAAAACTGTCCATCTTTCCAGCGCAGCGCCGTTCGCTTCCCCGCTCCCAAAATGAAGAGCAGTGACGAGCCTTCGTCCAGATGTACCTGCGAATGATACCCCGCCTCCGTCAATTCCCGGTCGCGCGACTTCAATGCCGCAAGCAATTCGGGTACCCGGCTTGCCGCCGCAGCCAAGAGCGGCTTCGCCATATCTCTCACGCCAGGTGCTAACGGATCGAGAAACAGCAGGCCGAACCCGCTTAGCACGTCCTGCAGCAATGCTTTGAATGCCGCCGTGAACGTTGTTCCAGGAGCGTAGGCTCGTTTCAGCTTGCCTACCACTTCTTCGGCGAAAGGCAACTCGCCCAGCGCTTCTCGCATTGCAGCGACGGGCACATCGCTCAACACCACGTCACCTACGGGCCCGCCGTTTGCGACCGCGCTCGTTACCGCCACTTTCGCCGGGCTCCCGTCCTGGTTGAACAACCAGGCATGATCCACTTCCGCCAGGTCGTGATCCTCTGAAGCCAGCCAGAAAACCGGAACCGCCGGTATGTTTCTCTGGCACAACTCGTGCGCCAGCCTCACGGCCGTCAGCGCTTTGAAAACCGTGTAGGAAGGCCCGGAAAGCAATCCTACTTGCTGGCCCGTAACCACCGCCACAGTTCCGGGCCGTGAAAGCTCATCCAGTGCCTGCGAATCTCCGTTCTGCTGCCGGAGCGCCGAAATCAACTCCCTACGGCGGCCTTCGGGAAAATCAAGCTGCGCTGCTGCTTCGGCGAAACTCGCCGGATCGCTGAATTCGTGTGGGTAGAAGCGCCTTACTTTGTTGAAATGATAGAGATAATCGGCGAAGAGCTTGCTCGTGCCTGGTATCAGATCTTGGCGGACACACGAAAGCTCCATATAGACGCATCTAGCAGATGAACTCCTCGGCGTCAAAGTTACCAAACTTTGCCCGCCCCGTTTCACAATAGAGTTAAACGAATGGACGAACAAGAATTCAAAACGCGCTCGAACGACGCGCTCGACTCACTCTACCGTAAGTTGTCGGCCGCTTCCGATCGCTACGAGTTTGAGCCGGATTTCAATTCGGGTGCCCTTTCGATCGAATTCGAAGGACCGAAAGCGCGCTTCGTGGTCAGCCCGAACGCGCCCGTGCGCCAGATCTGGGTTTCTGCCCATTCAAGGAGTTTCAAGCTCGATTGGAACCCCGGAAAAAGCGCTTTTGTCCTGCCGGACACAGGCCAAACGCTCGACGAGCTTATGGCCTCCGCTGTCAGCCAGCAGATCGGCGACGAGGTAACCCTGTAACCCCCGTGCCAGGCGTCTACATCTCATATCCCTTCTGTCAGCAAAAGTGCAGCTTTTGCAACTTCGCATCCGACGTCGCCTCTCTGGCCGCACGCGAACAATACCACGCCGCGCTGCTCGCAGAGTTGCGATCGCACACTTGGCAATGGCCGCCCGAAACCCTCTACTTTGGAGGCGGCACGCCAAGTCTGATGCCTCCGTTACTGCTTCGGCAGATCATGGCCGAAATCCCGCGAGAGGAGCTTTTGGAAGTCACACTCGAGTGCGCGCCGGGCACACTGTCGAGCGAAGCCGTCCAGGGCTGGCGCGAGTGCGGAATCAATCGCATCAGCTTGGGCGTGCAGTCTTTTCTCGCCGAAGAGCTGCGTCTCACCGGCCGCCGCCACTCTGCTGAAACCGTTTGCCAGGATATCCAACTACTCCGCGACTACGGGATCCAGAACATCAACCTCGATCTCATCGCCGGTTTGCCGGAACAGACGCCTCGCTCCTGGGAGCTCTCGCTCGATTGGATCGAACGCTTGGAGCCGGCTCATGTCTCCGTCTACATCTTCGAGCAGGACGAAGATAGCCGGCTCGGCAAGGAACTTATGCTCGGCGGCGTGCGTTACGGCGCGTCCTGCATGCCCTCCGAAGAAGTGACCGCGGATCTGTACCAGCAGGCAGTTACCCGCTTGGCTCAACTTGGTATTCAGCGCTACGAAATTTCTAACTTCGCACGCCAGGGATTCGAGTCGCGTCACAATTTGAAATATTGGCTGCTGGAGCCCTATATGAGTTTCGGACTCGATGCCCACTCATTTGACGGGGCACGCCGCTGGAGCAACCCGGACACGCTCCCCCAGTATCTGCATTCGCGCGGTAGTCCGGATGAATCTACCCTCACCGACCCATCTCAAGAGCGCTTCTTTGTCGGCCTGCGGCTGATGCGCGGAATCGAGCCAACCGACATGGAGTGGCTCCGTTTCGCTAAACCGATTGAAAAATTTCTCAAGGCCGGAATGCTCGAGCGCGACGGTTCACGCTTGCAACTGTCTCCCTCAGCCGTTCTGCTCTCAAACGAAGTCTTCCAGGAGTTTGTCGAAGATTCGGAGTTTGCCGGATGATTGATCTTCGTAGCGACACTGTAACTCGCCCCAGCGCAAAAATGCGCGCCGCCATGGCCCAAGCCGAAGTAGGCGACGACGTCTACCGCGAAGACCCGACCGTAAACCGCCTCGAGCAACGCGTGGCCGAGTTGTTCGGAAAAGAAGCAGCACTGTTTGTGCCCACCGGAACAATGGGCAACACTATAGCCATCAAATGCCACACCCGGCACGGCGAAGAAGTTCTGTGCGATGCTCGTTCACACATCCTTGATTGGGAACTCTCCATGGTCGCCTGGTTCGCAGGTTGCCTCGTGCGCCCAGTCCACACGGAAGACGGCATTCTGACCTGGGACCGTATCAAACCGGCTATCCGGGCATTTGGTCCACATAACGCGCCTACGACGCTCATCTCTCTCGAGAACACTCACAACATGGCGGGCGGAACTGTTTACCCCGCCCCGGTTATCGATGACATCTGCGGCCACGCTCATGATCATGGCTTGAAAGTTCACATGGATGGAGCCCGCATCTTCAATGCCGCAGTCGCATGCGCTAAGCCTGTGGCGCGTATCGCTCGCGATATCGATTCCGTTATGTTCTGTTTCTCCAAAGGGCTAGGAGCGCCGGTCGGTTCGATGCTGGTTGGCACGCAAACACTTATTGACCAGGGCCGTCTCTATCGCAAACGGCTGGGGGGCGGAATGCGTCAGGCGGGCGTTCTGGCCGCGGCCGCGTTGATCGCGCTCGAAGATTCCCCCGCGCGCCTTGCGCACGATCACGCAAACGCTCGTTTCCTTGCTGAAACGCTCGCCCCTTTGCCCGGCATTCAAATCGACCCCTCGTCCGTCCGTACAAATATCGTGATCTTTGATATCTCTGCTCTCGGAATCACCACGCACGCGTTCAGCCGGCAGCTCGAGTCCATGGGTATACTCGCCAACGGAGTCGATGAGAGCCGCATGCGCTTAGTCACTCACCTCGACGTCTCGCGCCAGGATTGCGAGCGCGCAGCCGGCGTCCTTGCCGCAGTTGTGACGCAAAGACCAGCCCTAAGCGTATCTGTTTGATACCATTCTTCGGTGCTTATTCTTTCGGCTATCCTCGCTATATTTGCGTACGGCCTGATCGCGCCTATTCTCGGCGCTTTGCTTCCCGGTTATGCGCTATCCGCCGGCCAGCAAGGCACACTCGCGACTCTTTACGCTCTCGGTCTGGTGGTAGCGTCTCTTTCCGCCGGGCCGTTCATCGACATCAGAGGCAATAAGCTCGCCCTCGTAACCGGCCTCGCCCTAGTGGTGGCCTCGCTCGCTGCCGCGCCAAACGCAGGCGGCTATCACGGCTTACTAGCCGTCTATTTTGTTCTGGGACTCGGCGGCGGTATCGTAGTCACCGGCTCGAATACCCTGGCCGGAGCAGTCGACCCCGCGCGCCGTGGCTCCGTGCTCAATTTCCTCAATTTGTTTTTTGGCCTCGGCAGCATCATCACTACTTACATCGCAAGTGAACACATTGATCCGGCGCTGGTTTGCTACGTGATCGCTGCTCTCGCGGCGATCGGCCTGGTGGTCAATGCCATCACTCACATGCCCTCTCCTTCGGGCAAGGTCAGCTTCAAGCTCAGCGAAGTGCCGCCCCTGTTGACAAAAGCTCCGCTAATCCTGCTTTCGTTGTTCTTGTTCTTGTATGTCGCCTGTGAAGTCGGCGTTTGGAACTGGTTGAAAACCTACTTGGTCGATACCGTTCACTTCGATCCGAGATCAGCCGGGCACGTAGTCAGTTACGGCTTTGCATTCGGCATTCTGCTCGGACGCGTGGTGGTCTCTCGCATTCTGATCAGGGTACCGGCTTTAACCGTTACTCTCGTTGTAAGCGCTCTAATGGCTATCACCACTTATGCCATGCTTCACCTGACATCCAGCGCCGCAATCACCGCCGCCGTCTTCTGCGCAGGCCTGAGCATGGCCCCGGTATTCCCGACCACCCTTGCCATGGCTCAGGACGCATTTCCGCGCGGCACCGCAACTGCCATGGGTATCGTCGTGACTTTTGGCTGGATCGGACTCGCCGTCAGCTCGCCCATAATTGGCGCATTAGCCGAAGGCGGCACTTACCGCCGCGCCCTCATGCTAATCCCGACCTTCTCCATCCTGATGATTATCGTCAACCTGCTGCTGCGCCCAGTCATGCGGCGCCCGGTAACCGTCTAGCGATTCTGCGCCCAACTCTGCATCACTGCCTCAAAATGCACAGTCTTGGCCTCTTTCGGACAGCGAAATAGCAGCGCTTCAAAATCCGGCGTCTAGACCCTTTTCGCAAACGCTTTGAATTCAGCCCTTTTCGATCGAATCCGGTCTTCGGTCTTCGAATTGCATCAACACATAACAAATAGCGTCGGCAAAAAAACCCCGGACAAGCTCGATCGCATACAGCAAGAGTTCGATCGGCTTCGGAAGAGAATCGGTCTCTTCGAATCACTGCTAGCGATTGTCCGGGCCGTGAGGAGCTCGGGCGTGGCACATGTTGCGAGGCCGCGATAACTCGGGCTCCTCTTTTTGTTTGCTCGCGACTGCATCTTTTTTCCGGATCATCCCTCATTTGGTGCGTAAATTGCTCCTGCCCGGTTGGATGCACCAGGACAAACTGATGGCGGTCGAAAGCCGTTCGGCCGCTACAACAGCATTCGTCGTCGACAGTCCATTCGATTCAGCCTTGGTTCAGATCCGTCGAGCTATGCGTGCTGACCAGCTCTCTATCGCTGCGGAAATCGATACGGCGCAAAGAGTCAAACGAACACTTGAGATCTACGTGCCTCCGTGCCGCGTCCTCCTTATCGACAATCCCGCATTTATGTTGGAAAGCACGGCAATTGACCGTGCCTCCGGTATTTTCATACCTCTTCACCTGGTCGTTTCTGGAGCCGGGAATCGCACGCTCGTACACCTGCTGAACCTGGAACATATTCGCCACAGCGATCTGCCCATAGGCATCCGAGCACCGGTATTGGATCTTCAGCGTCAAATCGTCCGCTCATTAGGGAGAATTGCAGAGAGGGCTCGCAATCTTCATGAACTGGCCGACCGGGGTGAGAACCGCCCCGAGCCGGAAGCGGCTGCATCAGGTTGGCGGGCCTGAGGCGGTGAAGAAATATCTATTCTGAAAAAATTCTCTCTGACCGGCCGCATGGCACAAAAGGACCTCCTGCGTGCCTTCGGGGTAATTGCCCTGACTCTTGCCATCAGCACGGTGCACTACTTTACACCGGATTCGATGGTCCAACTGCACTATCTCATCCAGCGGCTGTTCTATGTGCCTGTGGTATGTGCTGGATTGTATTTTGGATGGCGCGGCGGCCTCGCGGCCGCAGTCTTTGCGGCACTTGCCTATTTGCCGCAAATCCTCGCCACTTGGAAGTTGCATCCAAGCTACTCCATCAATCAGTACGCCGAAGTGGTCCTATTCTGCGTCGTCGGGGTCGTGGCCGGTATCCTTGCCGACCGGGAGCGTAGGCAGAAGAAAACCTTACAAGATACCGCCGAACAGTTGTCGCGAGTGTACGGGGAGTTGCAGGACAACTTCGAGCGGATGAAGCGAGCCGAGCGCCTCTACGCGCTAGGCCAGTTGTCCGCCGGACTCGCTCACGAAATCAGAAATCCTCTAGCCAGTATCGAAGGTGCCGCGGCAGTTCTCCTTCGCGAACCTCCGTCCGAAGAACGCAGAATTGAATTCCTTCAAATCATTCAGAAGGAATGCCGGCGCTTGAATCGATTGCTGACAAACTTCTTGAACTTCGCTAAACCGCGCGAGCCCGAATTCGAAACGATCCGGGTCGAGCACATACTGGACTCCGTGATCACCCTTGCTGAGCATGCGATTCGACGTAGTGAGATTGTATTTCGCAAGGAAGTTGCAGACGACCTCACCGAGCTTGAATGCGACTCCGAGCAGCTCACGCAAATCCTCCTCAACCTCACAATCAATGCCATTCAAGCCATGCCCCAGGGAGGTAAAATCGTGCTCTCGGCCCGCCGCAGAGATGGCAACGCTGTCATTAAGGTACAGGATCAGGGCACGGGAATCAGCGAAAAAGATCTGGAGAAGATATTCGATCCATTTTTTACGACCAAGGAATCGGGTACTGGCCTTGGCCTCCCGGTTGCCCACCAGATCGCCGTCCGGCAAGGCGGGGTTCTAAGCGCAGTGAGGAACGCTGATAGGGGTATGACTTTCTCGCTCGAGCTGCCGCTCTCTCCTGAAAGACTGGAAGAATGACCAAACGTATTCTGGTGGTCGATGATGATGAAAGCCTCAGGAGAGTTACTCAAGTACAACTGGAGCAAGCAGGTTTCAAGACCACAACCGCTGCTGATGCAATCGAAGCGCTGAGCATTCTTCAGAAGTCGCCTCCCGACCTCGTCATAACGGATTTGAAGATGCCCGGAATGCCGGGTATGGAGTTGTTGCGGCGAATACGAACCGATTACCCGGATGTGCCCGTCGTAATGCTTACCGCATTCGGCACAGTCGAAAGCGCTGTGGAGGCGATGAAAGCGGGCGCCTACGACTACATCACGAAACCTGTCCATCCCGACGAACTCGAACTGGTTGCGCGACGCTCCCTGGAACGCCTGCAGCTCATCGAAGAAAACCGGACCTTACGAAGCAGTCTGGACGCAAAGTACGGATTTGAGAACATCATCGGGCGATCTAACTCTCTCCTCTACGTATTAGACATGGCCGCCAGGGCCGCTCAGACCTCCGCAACCGTGCTCATTCATGGCGAAACGGGCACCGGGAAGGAACTGCTCGCCAAAGCTGTCCATTTCAATAGCGCCAGGCAGGACAAGCCTTTTGTGACCATCAACTGTGGGGCGATACCAAAGGACCTGTTGGAATCGGAGCTGTTCGGGCACGTGAAAGGTTCCTTCACCGGTGCTGTGACCCACCGTAAAGGCAAAGTGGAATCGGCCGATGGCGGAACGCTCTTTCTTGATGAGATCGGAGAGATGCCGCTCGAGCTGCAAGTTAAGCTACTGCGCCTAATCCAGCAGGGCGAAATAGAAAAAGTCGGAGCGCCGAGCGGCAGTACGGTGGACGTTCGGGTCATTGCAGCAACGCACCGGAATCTCGAGGCCATGATCGAGGACGGCACGTTTCGGGAAGACCTGTATTATCGTCTCTCCGTTATTCCGCTGGAACTCCCGCCCTTGCGCGAGCGCATCGATGACATACCTCAACTCGTGGAGCACTTCTTCTCAAAGCTGAAACAGAAGCATGGCCGGGAGAATCTCGTCCTGCCAATCTCGTTGATGCCCTATTTCAGCAATTATCGCTGGCCCGGCAACATCCGCGAATTAGAGAACATAATCGAGCGCTTGGTTGTATTGACTCCCGGCACCGAGATCACACTTTCACATCTGCCTGCATTCCTGCGCAGGGAGCACGCTTCCATTGACACGCTCAACATAGACCTTCCGCCGCAAGGCATCAGTCTGGAAGCGATTGAGGAGGAACTGATTTTGAAAGCGCTCGAGAAGTTCAAGTGGAATCAAACGCACGCAGCGAAGTATCTCGATATCAGCCGTAAGGCTTTGATGTACCGTATGGAAAAACACGGCATTCAAAGACCTGATAGCGCGCGTGACGAGGAATCAGCCGAAGAGCCCGTTGAATAGATCCGCCCAAAAAGATCGAGCGCTTAATCGCCGAACACCAAAGTTTCCCGTTTGCCGTGGACGGTGATGTTTTTCAGGCTGAGGCGGCGAACGCCGGGCGGTAGAACGGGAGGAAACTTCCTTTCCAAGCCGTTCTCGCCTAACCGAAGGCCCGAATAACCGAAAACAAATTGCTGCAGGAATGCACCCGCCCCGGTAATGAAGTTTGTGTTCTGGTTATCGGGTGTTTCCGCGATTACCTGAAATGGCGGTCGAAGATAGGGAGTCGAAAGCGGCAGAAGCAGGCGTCCGATGAGCGGGCGATCCCCAATTTGCGCCGCGAGAATCGGATAGAATTCGCCGCCCATCATCGCGCCTGAGCGGCGCTGCTCGATTTCGGGCAAAACAGCCTGGATCGCGCCACGCATTAGCTGCGGCGAATATGGGTGATCCAGCGGATACCACAAAAGCGGCGAATTGCTTTCGGGAAGATACATCTTCGCGGCTATTCCCTGCCATTTAGGATGCGGCTCAATCTTCAGCTCGCGAGCCATGCTAATTGCCAGTTCGAGATTCTTCTTCGCAACCGCATTGGTGTATGCGTCGTTGCTTACTCCGATATCCGACTCCTTCACCGCGACCACGTTCGCAATCTCATACCTGTTTCGTTGGGCGTTATAGCTGACGCGGCTCGCCCAAAAATCGGCAGTGTCGCGAACAATGGGCCAGGCATCGTTTTCGAGCCAAGCCCGATCGCCTGTGGCCGCCCAGTATTGCCAGGCAGCCACTGCAACGTCGCCATTCACATGATTTTCGGAACTGGCATTTTGGAAGGCAAAGCGCGGCGTACACTCCGCTCCCTGAAGGTCGGCCTCCCATGGGAACATCGCGCCCTGATAGCCATTCCGCTTTGCGTTTTGCCGGGCTGCCTCGCGCGTTCGCGAACGGAATGCAACCATTGGCCGCGCCAGCTCAGGATGCAAGATGACGAGCGCCGGAAACATAAAAGTGTCAGCGTCCCAAAAGATATGGCCGAAATATCCGGCAGAACTCAGACCCATCGGCGCAATGCTGATGTCGAGATCCGCGCGCGCGCTTCCGAGCAGGTAAAACAACATCGAATGAATGGTTCGCTGCAGCTTCGTGTCGCCTTCGATTATCAGATCGGAGTCCCACAAAGCGTGCCACGCGTCCGCGCTTGCAGTAACCAGTGATTGCCAGCCTTCCTGCCGCGCGGCAATGGCGGCTTGTTTAGCAGCTTGACTTGGATCGGCTGCACTCAAAGAGGTAATCAGCGAGGCGAACTTTGTGAACGTATATGTTTCTCCAGCTTTCGCTTGTATATGCAGTTCCGCCTGGGCCGATTCCGAATCGCTGCGTATCTCGGCTTGCGCGCTGGGCCGTACGTCTATCGCAATCGCTTCTCCGAGCCTGGGTCCGTTGCCGGGAGCAGTTGCCAGCAGCGACATCAATACTCCGCCCGGCAAACGCTCGACGCGGGCATTCGCGATATTCAGCTGGCCCGGGTACCAAATCGTCCACGGATTGCTTGCAGCTTCGGCGTCCAGCTTCTGAATCTTTTCCAACTCGTAACGATGCGGCGGCGGCCAATTACGCAAAGGAAACCGCACGACTATGCTTCCGCTAAATTCGGGAGTAACGGACACGCGCGTTGCTGCGAGCGAAGGCCGATTGCGTGCAACAAACGCTTCAGCCTGGACACGGATTCTCTTGCCGCCGTCGTTCCAGCTGTAACTAGTCCTAAGGACGCCGTTGAACATGTCGAGCGTTTGGCGGTACTGCTCGATTCTGGTGAACGAACCATTAGCGTTCAGCCAGCGGGAGCCGTTATAGATATCAACTTCGTTCCAGGCAGGAGCCGAAGCGATCCGTGGAACATCACCTGCCGTGTGGTCGTAGACACCCGCAAGAAAGGAACGGGCGGGCTCAGTCGCGAGCGGGGTGGTTACCAGACTGAGCGCGCCGTTTCCGAGGTATCCGGCGGTGTAGGGTTGAGGGCTGACGGCCTCCAGAAGAAACGTGGCGTCGTCAGCTTGCGCAAGATTGTTACATTGCGCAGCTATTCCGGCAGCAAGAAAGAACCGGACACAACGGCCGCGCCACATCAGAACGTGATGTGCGCGCCGAACTGCATGTTACGCATTCCGTTACCGCAAGTCGAGCAAACCTGAATATCGCTGATAAGTCCGCCCGCGGATGAATCCACCTGGGTATTAGGTAAGGCAAGATTTTGGCGATTGATCACGTTAAAGACATCCCAGCGAAGTTCGAGCCCAACACGCTCCGTGAACTTAAAGCCTTTAGCAAGCTGCCAGTCGGCTTCAAAGAAGTTTGGGCCGCGCAGCGAGTTCCTTCCCGCATTGCCAAAGGTATAGAGCGGCGGTATGCCGTACGCCGCCGGATTGAACCAGAGATTCGCGTTTTGATTTGGGACCGACGGATTTCCGACGAGCTCCGGACGGCTGGTCATGTCAGGCGAGTTGAGAAAGCCCTGGTTGCCAATACTGGGAGAGAACGGCAGACCCGAATAGTAGGAAGTGATGCCGCGAAAAGCCCAGTTGCCGACCACTCCATTCACAAATCGGGAACCGCCCGAGACAAATTTCCGGCCGCGGCCGAAGGGCAGCTCGAGCGTGTGGGCAAGCGTGAACACAAATTCGCGATCAAAGCCGGCCGGACCGTAATCCTGGCGGGCATTGTACTGATTAGTTTCTGTGCCGAACTCTCCAAAATCCAGAGCCTTCTGCCAGCTGAAGTTAGCGAGCAGCGAGTAGGCCGCGGTGAACCGCTTATTCATCTGCATCTGGAAGGCGTTGAAGTTGCTGCTGGTGCAGTCACACTTGTCGAAGATGCCTTGCGTGAGGCCATACCTGGCGAATAACGGCCGCCGCAGATTGGCGTTAGACCCCGGACCGGGTACGGCTGCGTTCAGGTCGAATCCACCGTTCTCATGCCGTCCGATGTTACCGACGTAGCCTATCGAGAGGTTGAGTTGTGGCGCCAGTTGCCGCTCGATCGTGAAGTTCCACATGTCTACGTAGGGAATCTTCTGGTTGGCCGGGATGTAAGAAACGCCTATGCCGTTCGCGAGCGGAAGCATGCCGTTAGACGGAATGGTTGGGAAGACCACGGGCGGAGGGGCCGTGGTGAGCGGAAACACAGGGAAGAAAGACGAAGTCGCCGTCACGCTCTGGTTCACGATCGAGGGGTAAACGTCAGCCGCGAGATTGTTGAAGGTCCAGCCAAACGTGCCAAGAGTGTAGCCGCGGCCATAGCCGGTTCGGATAACCGTCTTCTCATTCAGCGCATACGCCATACCGATACGAGGCGAGAAGTTGTGCCACTGTGTCTGAGAGTTGCCGGATTGCGACACGCCGCCCACGCCGGGAATGTAGACGATGTTGTTCGTAACGTCGTACCGGCCGCCCTGACCCGAGTTGAGCGAGAAATCGGGGAACCACACATCCCAGCGCACACCCAGGTTGAGCGTCAGCTTCGGGGTAACGCGCCAGGTGTCCTGGATGAAGTAGAACATCCGGTTCTGACGGTCTTCCTGGGTAGTCGAGATCTGGGCAAACCGGTTGAAGCTTGAAGGATCACCGAGCATGAACGAGGCGAGACCTAAACCGCTGCCCGGGACGCTGGCATCGGCCGTAACGGAGTCGTTGAACTGGTACACGCCGGCGCGATGCTGATCGCTTGGCAGCCGCTGATTCCAGGCCATCTCAAAAGTGCCGCCAAAACGGATCGTGTGATTACCCGAGATTTTGGTCCAGTTGTTTACGTAGTCGAGAAGCGTCTCCCGCTCATGCAGCGGGCAGTTGCAGCTATAACCCATGCTGAATCCGCCGGCCCCGTTGATCGTGAGGTCAGGGAGTCCATTGGTGTCGGGTCTACCCGCGATGTTCAGGCCAGGGATGCCGACCGTATTCGCCAGTTGCGTGTTCTGATCCTGAGCGCTAACAGTTACGCGGTAACGAGAAAACCCGAAGCGTACTTCGGTAAGTAAATTCGGGTTAAAAGTGTAAGTCACGCCTGAGGCGACATTTTGATTCAAGGCGTTGGAAAGACCCGAGAAGCCCCATTGAGCGAAAGCTGGTCCTCCGTAAAGACCGAAGGGCCCGGGAGCAGCGATATTGGCCCCGAGATAACTGTAGCGTCCGAATAACCGCAGCTTGTCGCTGGCGAAATAATCTCCGCGTGTATCGAATTGATTGGTGTTGTAATTTTCAACGGCGGCCGTAGCGTAATTGGGCGCTGCGGGATCGCTGCTAGCGATGTTAGGCAGCGGGAGGCTGCCGAGAAGCGCCGCCGCGGGTGGCGAAATGCGGCCGGCAATGTTGTTTCCGGGGAATACGGCGCGTCCCGTACCATCCGGATTTCCGGTGCCGGGGTCGTAGATCGCAATGCCCAAATCGCTCAAATCACCGGTTCGCTCCGCAGCCGTCGGAACGCGGATGGACTGCGATGCGCCGATTCTTCTCTGAGTTCCCTGATAATCGCCGAAGAAGAAGATCTTGTCCTTCTTAATGGGGCCGCCGATAGAGCCTCCGAACTGGTTCCAACGAAGCGCAGGCACGCCCCGGTGCGCCGGAGCGGGGGAGCCGGAAGACACCAGACCTTGCGTGAAGGGATCTCGCGCTTGGAATATATTGTTCTGCAGAAACTCGAAGCCGCTGCCGTGGAAATCGTTGGTTCCAGATTTTGTTTCGACCTGAATGACGTTGCCGGTTGCCTGATATTCGGCATCGTAGTTATTGCTTTGAGCCGTGAATGAGCCGACCGAATCCACAGCGGGGTTCACCATGGTGATCCCGAGCACGGTGTCATTGTTATTCATGCCGTCCATTTGATAGTTGGTTCCGGCGAATTCCTGGCCCCCCGTGTTGACCAGGGTCGATTGCTGAGGGTTCTCGCTGGGCGCGTGCTGGAACGTATTTACCACGGAACCTGGCGTGAGCAGAGCAAGGTTGGTGAAATTTCTATTCGGGATCGGGAGCGACGAGACCTGCGCTCCGCTGAGCTGAGTTTGCACCACGGCGCGGTCGGTTTCGATCCCGGGCGGCGCTTCGCTAACCGTAATCTCCTGAGTTTGCTGGCCTACTTGCAGGGCGAAGTCCACACGAATGGATTGCGAAACGTCTACTCTGACGTTCTGCTGGACGGATTTCTGAAAACCCGGCTTGGTGATCGTAACGGTGTAATTGCCGGGCTGCAGGTTGGCGGCGGTATAGTTGCCGGACTCGTTGCTGGTTGTTTGACTGGAAACACCGGTTCCGGTGTTAGCAACGGTAATCTCCGCCCCGCCGACGGCTGCGCCGCTGGGATCGGTTACCGTACCTATGATGTTCCCGGAAACTGCTTGAGCAAATGAGTTGCTTGCCGCGGTGGCGGCGAGGAAAACGCCGAGAACGAGCAAAGTAAATAGATTGAGAAAGCGAATCTGATTTTGCATAAGGCCCCAAAAGCTACCTCGATGTTGCGCCAGCAAAACGAAAGAATCAAGTCTATTTTTTGTCTGCCGCGAAGCTTGCGGAGAGAAAGGTCCATCCAGCAAAGAAGCTGGCCGGGATAAGTTCCAGCGGCACGGCCGCGAGCTATTCGGGTTCGTTTAGTTTCAGGACAACGAAAGTGAGATCGTCGTGCTGAGGGGCGCTCGAGATCCAATTACGAAGTTCTTGCGAAATAGCTGACGTGATTCCGCTAACTGATAGATGGGCAACACGGCGAATCAGCTCCTTAAGGCGATCCTCTCCGAACTCTTCCTCGGCCGGGTTCAGCGCCTCGGTAACACCGTCGGTGAAGGCTATCAGGACATCGCCCGGGTGGAGATCGACTGCGGACTCCTCATAGCTTGCAAAGGGAAACATGCCGATGATCATGCCACCCGTCGCAAGTTCTTCAATGCGCGCGCCCGCATTCTTGTCTTGCGGTTCACGCACAGCCGGCTCGAGCGCACAGCCCGCCGGATGCGGCGCTGAACAAGAGACGGCTTCAGCGGACTTGGCCGCTTCCGTGGAGTCCGTTGTGCGCCAGTTTCTCAGAAGATAAGGAGGATTGTGCCCGGCGTTGACGTATCGCAGTTGGCGTTTGGCTTCGTCTAGCTGCGCGTAGAAGAACGTAGCATAGCTGTTGAAGCCGGTGGAACGATGAAGGAATCGGTTCATCTTGGCAGCCAATTCAGAAAGCGAGACACTCCCGTCGAGGAAATCCAGAGACTTCCGAGGAAGTACTGGAGCGCTAATTGCTTTTGCGCTCCGCCCAAGACGACACGAATGGCGGGTTCGCGCGCGCGGCCGACAGATCTGCCCACCAGCAGGCCCGCCACGTTAGCGCAGGTGATGAATAGCAACAGTCCGGCAGCGCCGAAGAGCAGCAGCAGAATGGGGCGGATGCTTCTGACGACCATGTCCTCAAGCCCGAAGAGCGCGGCGGTGTACGTGGGGTCACTCGGGTGATTCTCGCGCCGGATTTCGTCGGCGACGCCTTTCGCATCCGCGCCCTGGCCTGCCCGACGGTGACGCCCAGCTTGAGCCTGCCGTAAGAGCCGTAAATCGAGTAATTGCGGAGGGTCGCCTCATCGCGAGGTCTTTTGAGAGGAAGCCAGACATCATCTTGCACCTTCTGGTTGGAGACGCCTCCGAGAGGGAGCCGAAACCAAGCCGGCATAGCTCCGACGACGATGTAGGATTCTCCATTCAGGGTGATGGGACGCCCGAGGATTCCCCGACCAAGCTGTGTGAACAGGCGGTGGGAGATCAGCGCCACGTTCGGGCCATCGGAGGCAGTGAAGAAGCGTCCGGCAACAGGATTGGCGCCGGTGTTGGCGATGAGAGAAGGCGAGACCTCAACGCCCTCGATGTGTCGCGGCTGCCCGGGCGAACTGAGATTGAAATCCCCGCCGACCGGGAACCAGCCGAAGACGTCGAAGTCGCGCATCCGCTCCTGATACGCGAGAAGATCGGCAAAGCTCAATCCGCTAATGTGATTGAAATCGGGATCATGCGTGCTGCCTGCAAATAAGGCAATCCAGCGTTCGCCGTGCGTGTAGGGGAGCGGCTTGAGCAGTACGGCATTGACTACCGTGAAGATGGCGGCGGCCGACATGGCAGCAATGATCACCGGAGCATTCATCGCGGGTCCTGTATCCGCAATTCTCGCCGAATATGCTGCCGTTGCACCTTGATTTTGCTCTCGTCTTTGCGCGCTGCTGCGAGGTCATAAGCAAGCTGCATCCGCAGCCAGGTCTCTTCCGTGCTGCCGAATGCTTTCGTTAACCGGATAGCCATTTCGGGGCTGATGCCGGACTTCCCGTTGACGAGATTATTAAGGGCCTGCCTGGTAACGCCGAGAATCTTTGCCGCGCCCGTCACGGACAGTCCTAGAGGCTCAAGGCAGTCGTGGCGGACGATACGACCGGGATGTATGGGGTTTTTCATCGGCATAGGTCATCTTCCTTTGGTCTTAGTGGTAGTCGATTAATTCAACATCATACGCATCCATTCCCTCAAAGCAGGAAACGATGCGCCAGTTCGCCCGCACCGTCACAGACCACAATCCTTTCAATTCGCCTTTGAGCGGGTGGAGACGATATCTGGGAATATTCAAAGCTTGCGGCGAGGTAGGGTTATCGAGAACTGTAAGGATTCGTTTGTGTGCGCTTCGGTGATGTGGTCTTGGAGGTACTGAACATCCGGGAGGCGGCTTTTGAACTCGTCCATGGCAGTGGAACTCGCGCTCGTCAGACTCGTCGTGAGAAAAGAAGCGCTTGAGCAGGTCACCGCTTTTTCGGGTTTGCGTAAGGGGAATTGCCGCCACTTCCCGCGATACGAACCGATCTCATCAGCCGCTACTACGACTTCTCCGCCCCGTCGGTTATAGCTCACGCCCACGAACCTTACGCCGTCTTCCTTCGTTCCAGAATCTCCCGGTTCGTCGTGCACACTTTACACTCGCACCCGCCCCGCTCTTCCGGTCTCGGCAAATTCCCCCCGCAGGGCAGCAGATGCCCCGTCCCCAACTGTTTCTCTTTCTCGATCTGCTGCCGCCAGGTCTCGAACGTCATTCGCTGGATCCCAATCCCGCCCGCCGCGCGAATCGATTGGTTGCTTGTCGCCCACCAGTACTCATGCGGCACGCAGCCCGTAAAATGCATCCGCCGGTAAACCATCTCCGGCGCCGGATCCTTCTTTTCTGCCTGCTGCATCAGCATCTCATTCGACGGATGCAGCGCCGTCACCGTCTGCCCGCTCGCCTCCATCCCGATCTCGACCCACTGCTCGATCACCGCTACCTGCTTCGCCTTCTTCGACGTTTTCTGCCCCGAAGCCTTCGCCTTGGCAGCTGGGGCAACTGGGGCAGCCGGAGGCCTGCTCGCCAGCTCTTTCCGCAGATTCTCGTTTTCTTTTCTTAGCTGGTCCGTCAGCTTCGTGGATGCATTTTTCTCGCGCAAGAGATCCTTCCTCAATCCTTCTACAGCATTTAATGAGCGGTAAAAAGCCCGTTCCTGCGTGGTCTTGTACCGCAGCATCAGTTCAATCTTGTGTTCCTGTTCGGCCGTCCAGCCCGCCGCCTGGCAGGTTTCTTCCTCGCCCGTCAGCGCCGCTTCGACATCTAGCAGTCGCCGGTTCGCCCGCTTCAGCAGCCAGTCGTTCAGAATCAGCTGATCGACCAACCGCGCTTCGTGGTAATCCGCCGGCTCGTAGTTCTCCAGCCACCCCTTGCGCGTCTCCTCGTACTGGTCCCGCGTCTCGTCCGCCAAAATCAAATAGCGCTTCGCGAGCAGCCCGTGCTTGGTCGCGTTCCGTGCCGACTGCTCTTTGCCCTCTGGGGTTTTCGCCATACTCGCCCCTAAGTTTCCTGCCGGCCCGTTCTGCCGCACCCTCAAAAAACGCGCAACTCGCTCATCCCATTGCTGAAAAAAAAGTTCGCCAATCTGAACTTGTGGGCCCTGGGCCTTAGCCCGCCTGGAGCTTCAGCTCCCCTCTTCAGTTCGTTTGGAAATTTTCGCCCCGCGCGACCCGCTTACGACTGCGGAGCGTCATCCAGCGACTCCAGACAGCTCAGCCCCTCCGACCCTGCCGCCGGAAAGCCTACCCTGTGAGGAGGGCGAACAGTGCAGCCTCTGCGCTGGAGCTTGCCTGGCAAGGAGCCGTCGGTGGAGTTGGGGCGGGTTATCTCGGTGAATGTGGGCGGTCCGAAGCGGATTCCGCTGCGGGACAGAATCGTACTGACGAGCATCTTCAAATCGCCGGTAAGCGGGCGAGTGCCCGTGCGCGGGCACAACCTCATCGGGGACAAGCAATCGGATCTGACCGTGCACGGCGGCCCATATAAGGCGGTGTACTGCTATCCGCACGAGCATTATGCATTCTGGAGGGAACAATTGCCGGACATGGATCTTCCGTTCGGAGTATTCGGTGAAAATTTGACCACCGAAGGATTCACGGAAGAGGACCTTTGTATCGGCGATCAGCTTCGCATCGGCTCGGCCGTGCTGCAGGTGACTCAGCCGCGCATGCCGTGCTACAAGCTCGCAATCCGGTTTGGACACGCAGACATGGTGAAACGATTCTGGCGAAGCGGACGACCGGGCATTTACTTTTCGGTGGTGAAGGAAGGTGATCTGGCGGCGGGTGACGCGGCAGAAAAAGAAGCCGAGGATCCGGAGCGAGTCAGCGTGGCCGACGTGGTCAGACTATATCGGGGCGAGGAAAACAGCACGCAGCTGCGGGAACGTGCTTTCCGGGCGCCGCTTTTCGGGAGCTGGAAGAGAGAGTTGCGGGAGCGAGCGCAGGGTTGGCTCTTTACGGAAGGTGAAGACCAAGAGCATTGAGCACCTGCGGATCGGGAGTGGTCTGGCCATTTGCTTTGGTGACAACGCCGAAGTTGGCCTGGTAATCCCACATCGCCCAACCGATCTCATTCTTCTCGAGCGAGACGCGCATATCGTGAAGCCATTGCGCGCGCATGGCGGGCGGGGCGAAGCTACGGAGAGCGCCGAATTCACCGCAGTAAACGGGAGCGTGATGCCGCCGGGACCAGCGGGCGGCGAATTCAAGAGTGTGTTCCACGCGAGAAGCGTCCCAGCGCCCCAGACCGTATTGATCGAGAAAGTATTGCGCGGATAACGAGGGTTCTTCGTCGAGTTTCGGAGCGATGTCTTCGGGAGATGAAGGATAGGGAATCGCGCGAAGAGGCTGCACCTCCGGCATGGTCCATGTCGCGCCCTGGTGAGTGAAGGCGAACGGCTCGTAGTCGTGAAACGTGTAGATGACGTTATCGAGAGCGAGCGGTTCGAGCAGCATGAGATCGGGCAGGCCGGAGTAACGGGCTCCAGCGGCTATGATCGTGTGGCTCGGCGCGACTTGGCGGATAGCTTGGGCGACGACCGCTTCGATGCCTTGCCAGCGATAAGGATCGTCTTGCTCGGGCTCATTCATAATTTCGAAGAAGACGTGCTCGGGATCGCTTGACGCGAAGTGTCCGGCAAGCGAGCGCCAGAGCGCGGTGAAGTGCTGCACGCTTGTCGTGCCTTCCCGCAGCGGCGCTTTGTAGCTCGATTCGGGATGAATATCGGCGATAACCGAAAGGTGGTTCGCGAGAATGAGCGAAACAACGCGATCGAGCTCGGTCATGAACGGGGTCGTGGCAGTCTCCGTGTGTTGCCAAATCAGCAGGGGCTCGGCATCGATGCTCAGGCGTATGTGATCGAAGCCCATCCGGGCGATCAACGCGATGTCATCAGGAGTGGTGAGGTTTTGGAGGCGCTGAGGCGAATAGTCGCGCGCTTGAGCGAACCACATGCTCGTGTTGATTCCACGGCGTAGGCGGGCGGCACGGGTAAAGGCAAGATCTGCGGGCTGTGAAACAGCAGGCCAGGCGAACGAGATCGCCAGAGCAAGTAGAGGTAAAAGCCGTTTAAGCGCGCGCATTCGACACTTATAGCAGCATGAGCATCGGATTCGATTTCGGGACGACCAATAGCTCGATCGCAATCGCGACAGAAACAGGCGAGGTGAAGCTTGCCAAGTTTGCCACCGCACCCGCCGGTCTGACCGAATCGTATCGCTCACTCCTTTACCTGCAGCGCCTGCGCGAGGCGGGAAGGATTACGATTCAATCCTGGAGCGGCCCGCAAGGCATCGAGCAATATCTCAGCGCCGAAGACGAGAAAGGCCGCCTGGTCCAATCCCTGAAATCGTTTCTGGCGAGCCGGGGGCTGCAGAGCACGGAGGTTTTCGGACGCCGCATTTTGCTGGAAGAATTAGTAGCCCGTATTCTGGCCGATATACGAAGGCAGGCAGAAGAGCAATTCGGAGTTTCTGTGCGGCAGGCGGTAGTCGGGCGGCCGGTGCGCTTTGTAGGCGCTCTCAACGCCGAAGATGACGAGTATGCGGCGAAGCGCCTGAAGCAGGCATTGCAAAGGGCGGGATTCGAAGATGTGACATTCGAATATGAGCCCTTGGCGGCGGCGTACTTCTACGAATCGAAGCTCGATCATAACGAGTTGATTCTGATTGGAGACTTCGGCGGAGGCACGAGCGACTTCTCGCTGCTGAGAGTGGGACCGAAATATCGTGGCGAAGGGGTAAACAGAGTGCTCGGAAACGAAGGACTCGGGTTGGCCGGTGACGCATTCGACGCCAAGATCGTGCGGCGCCTGGTTTCACCGGAACTCGGCGCGGGCACGCAACTGAGATCGGGAGACAAGCTGCTCCCCGTGCCAGCCTGGGTTTATCACAAGCTCGAGCGCTGGCATCATCTATCGCTGCTAAAGACGCAAGAGACGATGAACATGCTGCAGAGCGTGGCGAGGCAGGCCTTGGAGCCGGACAAAATTCAGCACTTCTTGTATCTGATCCGGCACGATCTGGGGTATCACTTGCATCGCGCCGTGCAGCGAGTCAAGGTGGAGCTTTCTGCAAATGACAGTAGCGTATTCCGGTTTGCACATGGAGACGTAGAGCTCGAAGCGGAAGTGAGCCGGGAAGAGTTCGAGCGGTGGATCGCGGAAGAGCTCCGTGCGGTCGGGCGAACTGTGGACGCCCTGCTCCAGAAAACGGGAGTGGCAGCAAACGAAGTGGATAGGGTGTTTCTGACGGGTGGATCGTCTTTCGTACCGGCCGTGCGCCACATTTTTGAAGCACGTTTCGGAGCGGAGAAGATCCGCGGCGGGGACGAATTTACTTCGGTCGCTAGCGGGCTGGCGTTGAGATCGCTGGAATAGCTGCGCCGGTTCAGGCAAGAGATTGATGGGCGCGGTCGAGCCTAGCTTTTCGGAGATTAGGTAGGAACGCGGTGAAGATGCCGATAGCGGGCAGGAACGAGCAGAGCCGGTAAACGAAGGTGATGCCTTCCGCATCGGCGATTTCTCCAAGAATCGCTGCGCCGATACCGCCCATGCCGAAGGCGAAACCGAAAAACAGGCCGGAGATCATGCCGACACTGCCGGGTACGAGTTCCTGAGCGTAGACGAGGATGGCGGAGAAGGCCGAGGCGATCACCAGGCCGATGATGATGGTGAGGAGAACGGTCCAAAACAGGTTGACGTACGGAAGGAGAAGTGAAAACGGCAGCACGCCCAGAATGGACCACCAGATCACAAGCTTGCGGCCGAAGCGATCGCCGATAGGACCTCCAGCTACAGTGCCAATCGCCGCAGCGCCGAGAAAGACGGCGAGATAGAGCTGTGAGGCTTGTACGGAAACGTGGAACTTATGAATGAGATAAAAGGTGTAGTAACTGGAGATGCTCGCCAAATAGAAATACTTAGAAAAAATAAGTAGAACCAGTATGGCTATGGCGGAGAAGACGGTCTTACGGGGAAGCAGGAAACTTTGGCTAATGGCGCCCGCCGGGCGGCTTTTGCGCAAAGGATGACGCTTGTACCAATGGCCGACCTTGGTGAGCACAAAGATCCCGATCAGCGCGGCGAACGAGAACCAGGCCATGCTGCGCTGCCCGCGCGGAAGCACGACAAAAGCGGCGAGAAGAGGTCCGATAGCGGTACCGCCGTTGCCGCCCACCTGGAAGACCGACTGGGCTAAACCATGCTGGCCCCCGGATGCAAGCCGGGCCACGCGGGACGATTCGGGATGAAAGATGGACGATCCCATACCGACCAGGGATGCGGCCAGCAGGAGCAGTCCGAAGTTAGGCGCCCAAGCTAAGAGGAGCAGCCCGCAAAGCGTGAACGACATGCCAACCGGCAGTGAGTAGGGATGCGGGCGGCGATCGGTATACATACCCACGAAAGGCTGGAGCAGAGAGGCCGTCAAGTTGTAAGTGAGGGTGATAAGACCGATCTGAGTGAAATTGAGGTGGAAGGAGCTCTTGAGGATTGGATAGATCGCTGGGATGAGCGACTGCACCATGTCGTTCAGGAGATGACAGAAGCTGATAGCAGCGAGAATCGAGAAGAGCGTCTTCTCCTCGAAGCGGGACTGCGGCTGAGATGAGACATTGCTTAGATCTGTCCGGCTAGCCACCTTTACTACAGTAAACTGCATGGACATTAGCAGACGCGCGCTGCTCTTAGGCGGGATGGGCGCAATGGGCTCGGCCGCATCGGGAAGAGCCCCGACGCCGGCATCGCCGCGACCGTACGGGGCGGTGCCGTCCAAGCGGCAACTAGATTGGAGCGGGCTGGAGTTCTACAACTTTCTGCACTTCACTGTAAACACGTTTACGAATAAAGAGTGGGGTTATGGCGACGAAAACCCGGCAATTTTCAACCCTACCGAGTTCGATGCCGATGCGATCGTCGAAGTGCTGAAGAGCGCGAGCAGCAAGGGCGTGATTCTAACCTGCAAACATCATGACGGCTTTTGCCTGTGGCCGACGAAAACCACCGAGCACTCGATACGGAACAGCCCATACAAGCAGGGTCGCGGCGACATTGTGCGCGAGGTGTCTGAGGCCGCGGCACGCGCCGGATTGAGATTTGGCGTGTATCTTTCACCATGGGATCGCAATCAGGCAAGCTACGGAACGCCACAGTACATCCAGATTTATCGCGCACAGATGCGGGAGCTGCTAACTAACTACGGGCCGATTTTCGAAATCTGGCATGACGGAGCAAACGGCGGAGACGGTTATTACGGCGGCGCACGTGAGAAGCGAATCATAGACAAGCTGCACTACTACGATTGGCCGGGAACATGGGCGCTCGAGCGAAAGCTGCAACCGGGAGCCAACATCTTTAGCGACGTCGGACCAGATGTGCGCTGGGTCGGTAATGAGAAGGGCGTAGCGGGTGAAACGTGCTGGGCGACCTACACGCCCCGCGCGCCAAATGGCGGCGAGGGATCGCCGGGGGACATCGTGGCATCCGAGGCAACCAGCGGCACGCGTAACGGAAAGTACTGGATGCCGGCAGAGTGCGACGTCTCAATTCGTCCTGGTTGGTTCTGGCACCCGGCTGAAAACCAAAAGGTAAAGAGCTCGAGGGAACTGTTCGATCTTTACTTCGAGTCGGTGGGGCGCGGGGCGAGTTTCCTGCTGAACGTTCCGCCCGATCGGCGCGGTTTGATCTACCAGGCCGACGCCGATTCCCTTCGTTCGTTTGGGAAAGCTCTGCGAGCGACGTTTCAGACGAACCTGGCGGACGGGGCGCAACGATCAGAAACCGGCGACGTAAACACGCCGGCAATAACGCTAACGCTCGCGCCGCAGACTCGTTTCAATCTGGTCCGCCTGCGCGAGGAGATTCAGTTCGGGCAGCGAGTGAGCGCCTTCACGGTAGACACATGGCAAAACGGGGAGTGGCGCGCTTTCGGAGAGGGCACAAGCATTGGCATGTGCCGGATATTGCGGTCGCGAGAAATGGTTGAGACAACCCGGGTCAGAGTGAGAATCACGCAAGCTCCGGTTGAACCGCTGCTCAGCCACATCGGTCTGTATAGGTTCAATGCTTAGACTTGTGGCGGGAGTTGTTTTCTTCTGCGCCATGCTGCCCGCTGCAGAAGTAAACGAATTCATTTTCGAAAATGCTCCGTTCGCGTCGGCGCACGCCTCCAATATTGTCGAGTTAAGAAACGGCGACTTCCTGGCAAGCTGGTTTGGAGGTTCGAGGGAGGGCGCGCCTGACGTAGCGATTTGGAGCGCACGCCGCGTGAAAGGCAAATGGTCTTCGCCGGCCGTGCTGGTGCGGGAACCGGAAATCGCTTGTTACAACCCGGTCATTTTCTATTCCAAGGACGGGCGGCTCTGGTTCTATTACAAGTTCGGCCCATCGCCGAGCACGTGGTCGGCGGGACGGCGCTGGAGCGACGATGACGGGGTGACCTGGTCGCCGGTGGAGCACTTACCGGCGGGATTGTATGGACCTATCCGCACGAAGCCGCTGGTGCTCGACAACGGAGTAATCGTCAGCGGCAGCTCGGTAGAGAGCTACGGTACATGGGCCTGCTGGATCGAGCGGAGCGGGGATAACGGCAAGACCTGGCGGCGCATTGGGCCTATTACCGTACCAAGCAGCTACCCGAACCAAGCGGGGGGAGCACGACCCTACGGCATCATTCAGCCTTCGGTAATTCGGGTAAGCGGGGAACATCTTCGGCTGTATGCGCGATCGACTACACAGATCGGGAGTATCTGCATAGCCGACTCGATGGACAACGGCCTTTCCTGGACAGCGGCGCGGAAGTTAGATCTGCCGAATCCCAATTCCGGGATCGACGCGGTGAGGCTTAAGGACGGACGGACGGTTGTTGCGTTCAATAACAGCCAGACGCAAAGGACGCCTCTGAATCTAGCTGTGAGCGATGATGCCGAGCACTTTCACCTGTGCAAGACGCTTGAAAACGGCCCAGGGGAGTTTTCCTATCCATCGATCGCGCAAGCGCGAGCAGGGGATCTGGTGGTTACTTACACCTGGAACCGAAAACGAATCAGGTTCAGAAAGATTCCCCTGCAAGACATCAAATGAAGTTAGAACAACCGACTCAAACGCGGTGGTTTTCGGCTATCTTTTCATGACGATTCCGAACGCGGCGGCTCCAAGGCTCTGTCGAGCACGCTGGCTTGCTGAGTTCCCTTGCCCCTTTTGAGAAAAATCGGGATGCCATCTGAGCGAAAAGGCGCAGTTTCGCTCGATCTAGAAGCCTCGGCGAGACCGCTGGCTACAGAAGAAGAAGGAACGGCTTGTGCCACTTGGTCAAGTGCCGTTCAGGATTGGCGTCGCCGGATATAATCCTCAGCAGAAGCCCGCTTAAACTCGAGAAGACGCTGCTCATAAAAGAGTCGCTCCTCTACTTAGCGGGAATGGTCAATTGTTGACCGGGTTTGATTGCATTCGGGTCGCTAAGCTTATCTTTGTTGGCCTCGAAGATCCGCATGTAATCGTTGGCATTGCCGTAAAACTGCTTTGCGATTTTTGACAGCGAATCCCCGGGCGCTACGGTGTAGGTCTGGCTAGAAGAGCTAGAGCCGGCCGCCGCAGCGCTGGCAGCAGCAGGTTGCGGAAGGCTGGAATCGACTGAGATGTCGGCGCTTAAATCGCTATAGCTCGGATCTACTGCCTTGATGGCATTCCAGACGTCGTTCTTAATCGCTTCGGAAGGGGCTGCGCCTTGCATCACAAGTTTATTGTCCTGGACGTGCAGATGCGAAAGCACAACGCCTTTCTGTTTGATTACATCAAGAACACTTGCGTACTTTGCCTTTAATTGGTCGAAATCCATAATAATCTCCTGTTTGTCTCAATGTGAGCAGCGCTTCGCTACTTACTGGCCGGGCCGGCTTTCTTCTTTGACACCGCCGACGCCCTCGCTGCATGATACCCCGCTTTTTGGGCGTCAGCTTCGGTCATGAATTGCCCGCTTTTTGTTTTACCGTAATACTGGTCGCCGGGCATGTGATACACCTTCGAACTGGAATTTGCCCACACCAAGCCTTTCGCCTTGGCGTCTGCGATTTCGGCATCGCTCGCGGCGCCATGGCGGACGGCCTTCACCCGCTTCGAGGCGCTAGTTCCAGTGGTACTGGTTGCGGCAGGCGCCTGTTGCGCTGCGACGATTGCGGGAGCGAGTAGGATCGCTATCAAAAGGCAAAGGCATTTTATGCGCGCCTTCCATGGTCTTGTTTGCATTGAATTCTCCTCTCAACTTACTTTTGTTTTTTTGTCAGATGGTACAGACTTCCCGTGAATGATAAGGTCTGACGCGACGATGTTCAATTTTGAGACACAGTAAGAACAGCCTTGCGTGGAGTAGGTGGGACTTGGGTCTTACTGCGGCAGAAAGTACGGAGTGACTAAACTAAAGCGCCAACAAAGTATCAGGACTATCTAGAACATCTAATGAGTCTCCGCGAGTGTGCCGCGCCGGGAGGCGAGGAGATCGTGAATGGCCCGACACCCGGCGGCCATTTCGGTGAATTGCGTGGGATCGAGCGATTGATAGCCATCGGAGAGCGCACGTTCGGGTGCCGGGTGGACCTCGACGATGAGGCCGGAAGCGCCAGCCGCGATGGCGGCCAGGCTCATGGGGACCACTTTGTCACGCTTACCAGTTCCATGGCTGGGATCGACAATGATGGGCAAATGACTAAGAGCCTGAACGGCGGGAACGAGGGTGAGGTCGAGGGTGTTGCGGGTGTGATCGGCGAAAGTGCGAACTCCGCGTTCACAGAGGATCACATTGTAATTTCCTTCCGCGAGGATGTACTCGGCAGCCATGAGGAATTCCTCCAAGGTGGAAGACATGCCCCGTTTGAGCAGCACCGGTTTATGCGATTTTCCCGCCCGGCGCAACAGTGAAAAGTTCTGCATGTTGCGCGCTCCGATCTGGACGCAGTCGGCGTAGTGCTCGACGAGCTCGAAGGTTTCGGTGTCGACCGCTTCGGTGACAATGCCGAGCCCCGTTTCATCGCGGGCGTCTGCGAGATACCGCAACCCTTGCTCGCCAAGACCCTGGAAGCTGTAAGGCGAAGTGCGCGGCTTGTAAGCGCCTCCCCGGAGCAATTGCCCGCCAGCAGCTTTGACGGCGCGCGCCGAATCCAGGATTTGTTCCCGGCTTTCGACCGAGCACGGACCGCCGCAAAGTACGAGATCGGGGCCGCCTACGGGAACGCCGTGCACGCGGACAATGGTGTTCTCTGGTTTGGTTTCCCGGCTGACAAGTTTATAAGCTTTCGATACGCGAATGGCTTCCGCGACACCAGGCAGGTCTTCGAATTCGGCCGGATTGACGGGGCCGCTATTGCCCGTGATGCCGATCGCGGTGCGTTGTTCGCCTGGGATGATATGCGGTTTGAAGCCGAGCGATTCGATTCTTTGACAGACACGGGCTATATCGGCAGGAGCGGCCTGCGCCTTCATAACAACCAGCACTCAGTGTGTTCCTCTCGCCTTTTAGGGTAGCGAAGCGCTGCAGAGTGTCACGATGGCGGAGAGAGCCATAGTTCACAATGGTGAAGTTGGAATCGTTCTCGGCGCGCCGCGCTGCCATTATCTACAACCCCGTGGCACGGGGGCTCTCGCGCCATATGCCCACGCTGCAGCGCGCGACGGCACTGCTCCAAAGACAAGGAATCGAGGCGAAGCTGGTGGCGACAACCGCGCCGGGCTCAGCGGGAGCACAGACGCGACGCGAAATAGAAGCCGGCTGCGATCTGATTGTGACGGCAGGCGGCGACGGGACCATCAACGAAGTGATAGAAGGCATGCTTCACACGCCGGTTCCCATGGCCATTCTGCCGGGTGGGACAGCGAATGTGCTGGCGCGCGAGATGCGGCTGCCGATCGACATCGGGAAGGCGGCAACGCAGATATCCGGGCTCGAGCCTTGTCGCATCGCGGTAGGAGCGCTGCAACTGGGCGATTCTCGCGAACGCAATTTTGTATGCATGACAGGCGCGGGACTCGACGCAGAGATTGTTTACCGGTTGAATCTCGACCTCAAGGCGGTCGCGGGAAAACTCGCGTATTACGTCAGCGGCTTTGGGCAGGTGCTGCGGCCGTTGCGGGAATTCGAGGTAACGGTAGACGGCCGGAGATACGAGGCAAGCTTTGCGTTAGTGAGCCGGGTGCGCAACTATGGCGGGGATATGGAGATTGCGCGAGGCGCTTCGCTGCTACGAGACGATTTCGAGGTCGTGCTGTTTCGCGGAACAGCGAGCGCACGCTATTTAGGGTATCTGGCGGGGGTGGCGGCCCGGCGAGTACATCGCATGAGGGGCTGCACGGTGCTTCACGGGCGCTCGGTGAGTTGTCTGCCGGTAGATGGGGCCGCAAATTGGGGAAATCGTAGCCTCTCCCCGATTTATGTGCAGGTAGATGGCGAGCTGGCGGGTAAGCTGCCGGCCCGGATCGAGCTGATTCCGGATGCGCTCACTCTGCTCGCCCCGAGAGATTATGTGAGGCGCGAGCGTTCCCTGCTGAGCGTGCCTGCATACGCCTGAGCGCGGATGGATAACGTCACACACTCGCTCACCGGGCTCGCTCTCTCACGCGCGGGGTTGGACCGTTTTTGTCCGCGAGCAGTGTGGCTGCTCGTGCTCTCAGCGAACGCACCGGACGCGGATATAGCGGCCGCGTCACAAGGCGCTTTTCGCTACCTGCAGATACACCGAGGCTATACACACTCGCTTGCCGCCCTGCCGGTAATGGCCGCACTCACAGTAGTGGTGATTGCCGCGATTTCGCGCCAGCGCTTGCCCTGGTTCAGAGCGTGGCTGCTCTGTGCTGCGGGGGTGGCGAGCCATTTGTTGGTGGATGCGACAAACAGCTACGGAGTGCGACTGCTACTCCCGTTCTCGTCGCGCTGGTCGCACCTCGATTTGAACGGGCTCTATGATATCTGGATTCTGGCGGTGCTCGCGTTTGCGGCGATCTGGCCATGGTTCTCGCGACTGGTCACGCGCGAAATCGGAGACCGGAGATTGAATCGTGGACGCTCGGTCGCGCTATTTGCGTTGAGCTTTTTTCTATTGTTTGACTTTGGACGCTGGATTTCGCACGAGCGGGCGCTCATGAAGCTGGAATCGAGGCTCTATGACGGAGCCCCAGCCATTGAAGTTGCAGCGCTGCCCGACGCATACAACCCGCTGCGGTGGACCGGCGTTATCGAGACACAGAACGCCTATCGGCTTGCGATGGTGAACCCGATGGCGCCGTTCAATTTCGAGAATCCGGCAATATTCTATAAGCCGCCCGTTACTGCGACGCTGCGAGCAGCGCGTTTGGCGGATCCGTTTCGCTACTTTCTCTATTTTGCGCGCTTTCCGGTGTGGTCGCTCCAACCCGTAATTGGAGAGCACACGCAAGGCACCCGACTAGATCTTACGGATCTGCGTTTCGGCACACCGGGCGCTGGATCATTCCACTGCATCGGGTACGAGAACGCAAGCAATGAGCTGGCGGGGAAATGGTTTACATACAGCTCGGGAACGAATCTGGGATGGAATGGGGAAGGCCTGGAGCACGCGGCCCACTATCATGGACTTGAGCCAACTTTTCGGACCATGTTTCATCCGCGTCTCTCGTTCGCAGTTCTCGCACTTCTGCCGCTATTCGGTTGGGGGCAGGCACCGCGTAGCCCAGGAATGCTTCCCAAGCCCGATTTTTCGGGTCGCTGGCGCATGCTGAAAGAGCAGAGTGATTTCCACGGATTTCAGGTGCCGGATCTTGTGGTGCGCATCGTCGACGATCACGACCCGGCGATGAATGTACACACGATACAGACTAAGGGCGAGAAGACGACGACCTCCGACATTACGTACTTCACGGATGGTTCGATCACGAAGAACGTTGTAAACGGGCGGGAAGCGGAGAGTAAATGCTACTGGGACGGGCCAGTGCTGGTAGTCCGGACGAGCATGAAGACCGCCAAGGGAGAAGACGAACTAATATCCGACCGCTGGGATCTTTCGGAAGACAAGCAGACGCTAACGATTACGAGCCATGTAGAGACCGATAAGGGCGCGGTTGACATGAAAATGGTCTGCGGGCGCGAGAAAATAGGCGGTTAGGACCGCTTCGCGAGATAGCGCAGAGCCCGCTTAGCGGCCCAATACCCGCAGAGGCCATGCACGCTGCCGCCTGGCGGTGTAGAAGCGGAGCAAAGATAGACGCCGCGCAGTGGTGTGCCATAGCGACGCCAAGTGGGCCGGAAGAAGAACTGGTCAATAGTCAAAGCGCCTCCGTTATTGTCACCGCCGATGAGGTTGGCGTCCCAGCGCTCCATGGCGGCGGTGTTATGGACCGCGCGTTCAAGGATGCAATCGCGGAAGCCGGGCGCGAAGCGCTCGATCTGAGCTTCGATTTGTTCGAGAGCTGAACCGGTCCAACCGTTTGGAACGTGGCAATACGCCCAGGCGGTGTGGCGTCCGGCGGGCGCTCTCGAAGGGTCGAAAAGGCTTGGCTGGGCCAAGAGTACGAAGGGCTTGTCAGGTGGCTTGTTCTGCCACGGAGCACGCTCGGAGCGAGCGATTTCCTCGAGCGTGCCGCCGAGATGAACGGTAATGGCACGCCGGCAATCGTGCGCTTTCCAGGGAATGGGTTCGCGGAGGGCCCAATCGACCTTGTAGCATCCGGGGCCGTACTTAAAGTGCAGAAGAAGTTTCTTGAAGGAAGGGCGGAGGCGGTGGCCTGCCAGGGCAAGGAACTGACGTGGCGTTACGTCGCATAGTATCAAGTCAGGGGAGCCTAGTTCATCGAGACTTGAGACCCGCGTATTGGTGAGAATGCGACCGCCGAGGGATTTAAGAACGCCGGCCAGGGCATTTGCGATGCTTTGGGATCCGCCTGCGGGAATTGGCCATCCTACAGCATGCCCGGCCCCGCCCAGAACAATACCGAAAGCTGCACTGAGAGGCGCTTCGAGACGCAAAGCCGAATGGGATGCCGACCCTGCGACGAGGGCGCGTGCGCGGTCTTGACGAAATAGAGACTTAGTCAGGAAAGTACAGGGCTGCACGGCGCGCATCCCGAACTGCGCGACCAGAAACGGCCGGTGGGGAAAAACGAGAGGACGAAATACTTCTCCGAATAGCTCGGGCCAGCGGTCGACGACCGGCTCGTAAAGCTTCCGATAGGCCGGGCCATCACCGCCGAGTTGAGCAGCCGTGGCAGAAATGTCGCGCTCGAGAGTTACGGCCGTGCCGTCGTCGAAAGGATGGGCGAGTTGGGCGGGCGAAAAGATCCAACGCAGGCCGAACTGATGCAGAGGAAGCGAAGCAAAGAACGGCGAACTCAGACCCATGGGATGAACAGCGGAGCCTAAATCGTGTATGAAGCCGGGCAGTGTCAGCTCGCCCGACCGGGCTGCGCCGCCCGGGACGGAGGCTGTTTCGCGAACTTCGACCGAGACCCCAGCCTGGGCGAGGAGGACGGCAGCGGCTAAGCCGTTAGGGCCGCTGCCAACGACCACCGCGCTGCGCTGCATGTGCTTATTATCCGGAACAGAAGAGACAAAGGATGCAGCGCCGAGGCGGCGCCAAGCATGAGATCTACTCTTTTTCCTTTTTGGGGCTTTGCTTCTCTTCGAGCTTCATGGCTTCGCGTTCTTCGTCATCGCGAATATTATTCATAGCGAAGTAACCTTCAAGCGTGCCATGGGAATCGACGGCATCTTCGAGGGAACGAGCCTCGTGCTCGGCCTGGTGAGGGCTTTCGACTAAGTTCTCCGGCTTATCGTGTTCTTTCTGGCCTTGCATACTATTGTGGGACTCGTGCGGAGACCAGAGGTTTCCCGGCCGTTTTCAGCCTTCAGCGGGAGGGAGTACGCCTCTCAACTGAATTTCGATTCCGAGGGATTCGGCGCGCAAGAATCCATCGACCCCGAGCTCGACCGGCGGCTGCTCCTGACTGAAGATCCAAGCGGCGCGGCGGTATGGGTCGAGGATCCAGATACAAGGAACTTCCATGTTCTGGTAATCGCTGATGGAAGCCAGGACACGGCTCCAGCGATCATCGGGCGAGAGCACCTCTACGCAGAGAAGAGGGGCCACAGAGGTGATTTCCTCCAGCTCGACTACAACAGAAACGTCAGGGACGCGCACGCGGCCGGGTGACACGCGGGTTCGCTGCTCAGGCAATACAATCAGACGTTTCGCTTCAAGCAAGTCGGCCAGGCGAGGAAGAACTTTTCCTTGTGTGAACGAGTGTTTTCCTTGACCCACATTTCGTTTCAGTATCAAGCCGTCGATGTATTCGCAATCGGGCGAGTCGGAGGTCTGCAGATATTGCTCGAGCGAAACTAAGCCAGGCGCGGTGGCCATATATTCAGCCTACATTGCCGTGAGCGGTTTCGGATAGGTCACGCGGCTGCCCTCGACGTGGGCCCAAGCGGTGAGCTTATGCTCTTTGGCACTGGTGGGGCTCATAATATCGACCACAGGAATGCCGCGAATCAGCAAGGCATCCCCGACGAGCGAGCGATGACAACGCCAGGGCACGGCTTCTGCGCACATGATGGCGGTTGTCCGCGCTGCGGCCAGCTCGATCAGGTTGTTGAGAGCAGCAGTGAACTCGGGTGTCTGCATGTAATCGGCATAGCCGCGGAAAGAGTCGTTGCGCCAAGCGGTATTGATGGAGTCTTTTCTGGGGTGGCGCAGTCCGCCCAACGAGGGCACATGAACGTACGCGATTCCATGCTGATGGAGCACATCGCGCAGCGCGGCGCTTTCAAATTGGGGGTTCTTTCTCGAGCGCGGAATGGTGCGGATATCGGCGAGCTGCTCGATGCCGAAGGTTTTCAAGAGAGCGGCGAATTCTTCGGCAGTGCGCGTGGAATGACCAACGGTGTAGACGGTGTTCACTTGGCGGGCCTGAGGCGCAGGATTTCTTTAGCGTCGATATGCTCGAACTCCATAGGAAAGCTTTTGCCGACATAATAGGCCGGCCACTGATCCTTGTAGTGAGTGGAAGCAACGTTTCCCGACTCGCCGGTAGTGAGATTCTGCACCGATTTGTCCCATTTGGCGAGATCGGCGACCATGCGCTCGGAAGGTCCTAACGTCGGGGTGGTCTGCTTCACGGTCGTGCCCGATCCGCTCATCTCAACAGGGCCGATGTCAAAGTACCGATCGAACAAGGGAAACTGTTTTCCGATGGGATGGGCGAACGTCCACTGGAGCAAGCGGCCCCATTTCCATTTCGAGACGGGAGTGCCCTGGCGCTGGCGGCCTTCGGCGAGCGCGGCGCTCAGGTTTTCCATCAGCCAGCGATCCCAATCGTTGCCGGCGACCCAGCCTGGGGGTCGGCTTTCGAGCAGGTCTTGTATGACCTCAGGTCGCGGAAGAATATTCGGAACCCGCGCTCCCTGAGTCGCGACGAGAGTGGGCTTGACTGCGCTGCTTTGGCGGCCCCCTGTGTAGACGGCAGAACTTTGCGGCTGAGTTGAGACTTTGTTTTCGACTGAGCGAATCGAGCTGGGTTGCAACAGCGCCATGACCAAACTCCTGCCCAGTTGCTTGCTCAGCAATTCGGTGATCATGGGAGACGCGAGCTCTTTATCCATCTGCCCGTTCCAGCGGCGAAGAACGTCGATGGATTCGCGCACGAGGGCGTCACGACTGCCGCGCGAAGAGAAAGCAGCGATAACCTTCTTGGCAAGGAAGCTATCGTAGGCGGAATAGACATCCTTCTGAATGGCGAGCATGTCCTCGACGCTCAGTTTCGGCTTCGCACTGAGGAGCGCACGAATTTGCTCGATACGGTAGCGATCATGAAAATTCCCATCGACGCGATACGGATAGCGAGGAGGAAAAGGGTTTTGATTGGCCGTGGCAACGATGCCGGATGCCGGGTTGTAAAAGCTGGGCAACTGTTCGAATGGGATAAAGCCGTCCCATTCAAATTGGCCGGAGGCGCCATCGAGCGGCACATCTCCCTCGAAATTGCGCCGGATGGGGATTTTACCGGTGGCTTGATAGCCGATGTTGCCGGTGCGGTCGGCGTAAATGAAGTTTTGGGGAGGGCCCCAAAAATCGCGGATGGCTGAGCGAAACTCGTTCCAGTCCGCTGCGCGATCGGCGTCGAAAAAAGGAAAAGCAAAGCCGTCGGCGGCGGTCCAGTGCATGCTGTAGGATGTGCCCCCGGATTCGGTGAGCACCGGTCCGTGGAGGGTGACCCAGGTGTCGAAAGCTACGGGCTTCTGACCTCTGACCCCGATCAACTGGTGATCAAGCTGGGCCTGTTCGATACGGCCTTTGAACAAATAGCGGCCGGTTCGCTGATCGAGTCGCTCGGCGTAGAGGTCCATCACGTCTGCCTGCACGTTGGTGACGCCCCAGGCGATCCGCTCGTTGTGACCGGTAATAACAGACGGAACGCCGGGCAGCGATGCGCCTGTAACGTCGAGTCCGGGAGCTTTCAAATGAAGCAGATACCAGGTTGGCGGGATACCAAATTCCAGGTGTGGGTCATTAGCTGCGATCGGTTTCCCATCTACGGTGCGGGCGCCGGAGACGGCCCAAGCATTGGAGCCAGGGCTGAGGTATCCACCTTGTACGGCCGGAAATAGCGCGCGAACTCTGGCCGGGTTACCGGTATCGGCGAAGAGAGTGCCTTTATCCAATTCGAATTTCCAGGAATCGGACAGGTTGCGGAACATCACGAGGCCAACCAGGAGCGAATCGGTAACGCTCCAGTCTCGAGGATCGTTGGCGTGACCGGGAATTGAGAACTCGAGCGAGTAGCGGCTTCTATGTGTATCGATGAAGAAGTTCACTCCGCGGGCATAGGCAACGAAAACGGCGCGATCTGACGGGCGCAAACTGCCCACCTGAGCTTCCGCTATGGCGCGCATACGCATGCGGCGGGACTCCTTGTCGGCATTTAAAGCGGCGGGTCCAAAGACCTCGGCCAACTCACCGGCACCGAACCGGCGAAGCACGTCCATCTGCCACAATCGATCTTGGGCCGTCACGAAGCCTTGCAAAAAGATCGCATCCTGCCAGGACGACGCTTCGATATGCGGAACTCCGCGCGCGTCTCGCTTTACGGTAGCCGGACCGCTAATTGGTGCGTTCAGTTCACCCGAAGTTTGAGGAAGCGGGCGAACAGCGTACCAATAAGTGGCGATTGCAACCAGCACCAGGAGAAGCGCGACGGCCACGTTGACAATGCGCAGCAGGCGGGATAACACGGATCGATTTTACTGCGCCGACGCGGGCGAATGTCGTTCGAGGAAGTGGCGCACCATCTGCTCACGGACGCCGAGCGAATCCGCTTACTCCGCTTTATGTGCGATACCGGGCCGGGGAGCCTTTGCAGGGCTGGAGAAGAACGGCTATTGCACGCCATGACTATCCGGTTAGTGATTTTGCTGCTGATACTTGCGGCAAATGGTTTTTTTGCAGCATCGGAGGTAGCGCTCGTTTCAGTGCGTCAATCGCGTTTGCGCGAACTGGCCGAAGCGGGGAACGCAGGCGCGCAGAGCGCTCTGAGCCTGCTGGCGAATCCCGGCCGCCTATTATCCGTAACGCAAGTGGGCGTTACGGCTGCGAGCCTTGGCGTGGGATGGGCGGGCGAAGACACCTTATACAGACTGTTCCGCGAGGCGCTCGATCCTTTGCACATGAATGCCCCGCCGGCCTTGATTCACGCGATTGCTTTCGCTCTGGCTTTCTTGTTGATCAGCTACAGCCACGTAATAATCGGCGAAGTAGTACCGAAGAATCTCGCCATCGAGAAGGCGGACCGGCTAGCGGTTCTAGTCGCGCCGGCGCTGCTGCTGTTTTACCGGCTATCGCAGCCTTTCGTATACGTCATCGAGCGCACGTCCGCTCTTGTTTTGCGAGCGCTGGGGCTTTCGGGAGGACACAGCCGGGGCGGCCACAGCCCTGAAGAATTGAAATACATCATTCAGGCGATCCGGCGGGAAGGACGCCTGCAGCAGTTTGAAGAAGATGCTATTCAGCACCTGATCGAGCTTTCCGAATACAATGCGCGTGAGATCATGACGCCGCGGCACAATATAGTTTCGCTACCCGTGGATGCCGATCTGGAACGAGTGTTGGAAGTGATGATGGAGCACCAGTACACGCGGATGCCGGTATTCGAGGGACGACCCGAGCACATGATCGGCATTGTTCATTACAAGGATCTGATGCGGGTATGGGGAGAGCGGCGCTACGGCCAGCACCGTGGGCCGGCGCGCCCTTTTCGTTTGCGGCGGCTGGTGCGCAAGCCGTTGGTAGTGCCTGAGACGAAGCCGCTGAACCAGCTGGTTGGCGAGTTCGGCGCAAGCCACACGCGTATGGCGCTGGTGGTAGACGAATTTGGCACCGTGACGGGGCTGGTGACGCTTGAGGATGTTCTGGAGCAGGTGTTCGGCGATATAAGCGATGAGCACGACGTGGTTACTCCCGCTGCTTCCTATCAGGAGCACGTGTTGCAACTGGAAGGCAGCACGACGATTCGCGATCTGGCCACGCGCTACAACATCGTGCTTCCCTCGGAAGCGGGTTTCGAGACCCTGGCAGGTTTTCTGCTCTTTCAATTCGGCTACATTCCGAAAGTAAAAGACTCAGTAGACTATGACGGGCGACGCTTCACGATCACGCGCATGGAGCGTAATCGAATCGCAACTGTTCTGATCGAGAAAATAGATGTCGATGACAAGCCGGATCCGCTAAGCGAGGGTCAAGGTAAGGATAAGTTGTAATTCGCACTCTCAGCGAGGAGACGGCGGAAGGAGGAGTTTCGCTGTAATTTGTCTCGCTCACATCTACTGCGAACAATGGGCAAATCTGACGCGTTTCGGGTATACTTTTGCTCTGCGCACGTCTTGTCACAAGGAGAGCTGAGTTGCCTCGAAAACTTGCTGCCGCACTTGCCGCGATTTTGCTGTTGGGTGTGTCCGGACCGAATGACCGGCAGATAACGGACCCGCACTCGATTCACTCGACATCTAATCCTAATGCAGGGCCGGTTACGGTGGAGGATCTGTTCTTCTCGCGTAACGTAGGTGGACCGGCGTGGTCTCCTGACGGACACGAGATCGTCTTTACGACCAATCTCACCGGCCGCAACAATCTCTGGAAGGTAGCGGCTTCGGGCGGTTGGCCGATTCAGCTTGCAGCATCAGACGACCGGCAGTCCGGCGCAGTATGGTCCCTCGACGGCAAGACGATCGTATATCAGCAGGATCGCGGCGGCGGAGAAATTTACGATTTGTTTGCAATTCCGAGTGCCGGAGGCCAAGCGGTTGATTTGACCAACACAAACGACATATCGGAAACCGGCCCTCACTTTTCACCTGATGGCAAACTGCTGGCAATTTCCTTCAAGCCGAAGACCTCTTCAACTCCCGATCTGGCGGTGCTCGATTGGCAGACTCACGAGGTGAGAAACCTGACGAACGAGAAGGCTAAAGATCATTTGTGGTCTTTCGTGGCGTGGAGTCCGGATGGGAAGAGTATTTATGCGAACCGCATGTTCGTTGGCGGAACGGATGGCGACGTGTACCGGGTAGATGCGGCCAGTGGCACTCTCGATAACCTGACCGCTCATGCGGGGCAGACGGTTTACGCTGCATCTTCCCTTGCGAGCGATGGACGAACTCTGGTAATCGGGACCAACAAATCGGGTTTCAATAACGTAGCGCTGCTCGATACCTCAGATAAGAAGATCACGCCTGTTACGGATACCGAATGGGAGGCGGATCCGGGGAACTTCGCGCCATCAGGAGACGTGTTCAGCTATACGCTAAACAAGGACGGGCGCACGGAGATTTATCTTGGGCGGCGGGGCTCGCATCAGGAGCAACAGATCGAGTTTCCGGAAGGCCTGAGCTTTTTGGCAGGGAATCCAACGCCCTTTTCGCCGCAAGGCGACCGGCTGCTGGTCTCGCATCAGAGTTCGCGGCGGCCGGCGGATTTGTGGGTCTATGATCTGGGATCGAAGCACGCTGTTCAGCTCACATTTTCCGCCATTTCCAGTCTTGATCCGGCTCGCATGCCGCAATCGCAGCTCGTTCACTACAAGAGCTTCGACGGGAAAGTGATCAGCGCGTTCCTTTGGATGCCGTTCAACCTGCAAGCGAACGGAGCAGCACCGGGCATTGTACTTCCACACGGCGGCCCCACAGGACAGACAGTCGACTACTTCAATCGTGAAGCGGCTGCGCTTGCGTCCCGCGGATACGTGTGTATTGCTCCAAATGTGCGCGGCTCTACCGGTTACGGTTTGCAGTTTCAGGAGGCGAACAAGAAAGACCTGGGAGGCGGAGATCTACAGGACGAAGTTTACGCGGCCCGGTTTTTGATCGACACCGGCTACGTGGATCGCAAGAAGATGGGCATTACGGGCGGCTCCTACGGCGGATACATGACGTTGATGGCGATCGGCAAGACTCCGGAGGTGTGGGCGGCGGCGGTGGAAGAGTACGGCATCATCAACTGGATGACCATGCTGCAGCATGAAGACCCGTTCCTGCAGGAGTATGAGAAATCGCTGCTCGGAGATCCCGTGAAGGATCGCAAGATTTACGATGAGGACTCACCCATCACATACATCAGGAACGCAAAGGCGCCGCTGCTTGTACTGCAAGGCGATAACGATATTCGTGTGCCCAAGGAAGAGGCGGAGCAGGTAGTAGAGATCCTGAAGAAGGAAGGCCGAACGGTGGACGCGCACTATTACCCGAACGAGGGGCATGGATTTTCAAAAAGAGAAAATCAGGTCGATGCCATGAATCGCACGATTGCGTGGTTCGACAAATACCTGAAGGGCGAAGCAGTGAAGTGACGGGCTGCTCTGCTTTCAAATTCGTGCCGCTGTTCGATGGCGGTAGACTTTGCTTCCCCTCTTGCGGATCGCGGCCCGGAAAGCGCTGGTGCAGGGCCCGGGAGCAGCGGCACATTCTTCGGAACCAGTGCCGAGCGAGTTATCGATATCCGTTTTCGCGAGAATCTTCACCGTGCGGAAACAGAAGCTTCTCGGTTTGGCTGGTATGGTAATCGGTATAGCAACCGCCAAGATCACAATCACTCTCCAGCAGGATCAGGTAGACGAGATTCGCGCACTGGTGGAAGCCGGAACGGCAGCCAGCGTCTCTGGCTTCGTGAAGCATGCCGTTGGTATCGCTCTTCACGATGCGGCCGGGTGGAGGGAAATGTTTGAGAATGCACTCCAGCAAACGGGTGGCTCGCTGACGAAAAAGGAACGCGCGTGGGCCGACGCGGTCCTCCAACCCCAGAAGAGAGGTTCCAAAAAAAGGAAGGCTGCATGAACGGTATTTACTTTTGATGCCGGTGGCCTGATCGCATTAGACCGAAAAAACCGTTGAGTGCTTGCGCTGCTTGCGCGGGCAAAAGAGCTGGAGTACCTATCACAATCCCGGCGACAGCGCTCGCGCAGGCGATTCGCAACCCGGCTAGACAGGGTCTGCTGTCCCGCCTAATTCGACAGGCCAGCACGGATGTCCTTTGGGCAGAAACACAGTTCAGCAGCATTGTAGGGCGGCTCTTGCCCGCACCGGTTGTCGCTACCTCATCACCTATCCACCATGGCCATCAAGCGTTCGTTATAACGAGAGCCGGAAACGGCTTCGGGCGAGAGGGTTTGGTCAAGTTGAGAAACTTCGTCCTGGCTTAAGTTCAACGAAACGGCCGCGACATTCTCTTCGAGATACGTTCTCCGCTTGGTACCGGGGATAGGGACGATGTCCTCTCCTTTCTGCAGCAACCAGGCAAGAGCGATTTGGCCGGGCTTCGAACCTTTCTTATTGGCGATATCCCGCACGATGGAAGCAGCCCGCATGTTGGAGACGAAATTTTCTCCCTGAAAGCGCGGATCAGCGCGGCGGAAATCATTTTCCGGATACTCTTCGGCGGGCCTGGCAGTACCGGTGAGGAAGCCTCGGCCGAGCGGACTGAACGGAACCAGGCCAATGCCAAGTTCACGGAGGAGCGGAATGATTCGGGGTTCCAGATTGCGTTCCCAGAGGGAGTACTCGCTCTGGAGTGCGCTGATCGGGTGCGTGGAATGGGCGCGGCGTATAGTAGCTTCCCCGGCTTCAGAAAGGCCGAGAAAGCGCACCTTGCCTTCGCGCACCAGATCCGACATAGCTCCGACCACGTCTTCAATAGGAACGGCCGGGTCTACACGATGTTGATAAAAGAGATCGATGCGGTCCGTGCCAAGCCGGCGCAAAGACTGCTCGGCTACTTCGCGAACATGGGCGGGGCGACTATCGGTGCCGGTAGACTTTCCATCTTCGATGCGGAAACCGAATTTGGTGGCGATAATTGCGCGATCGCGGCGGTCCTTCAGTGCGCGTCCGAGCAGTTCCTCATTGATAAAGGGGCCATAAACTTCAGCGGTGTCGAAGAAATCAACGCCGAGATCGAGTGCATGATGGATGGTGAAAATGGACTCCTGCTCGTCGGCTGGACCGTATGACTGGCTCATGCCCATGCAGCCGAGGCCAATCGCGGAGACCTGAAGTCCTTGAGACCCGAGTTTTCTAGCCGGTAACATACGCCACGTTGGATGCGCAGGACGCACCCGGCGACGCTACCGTTTTCCGCCGAGCACGACCGCCCCGGAGGCCGGTTTTCTGAAGAGGGTGGGATTCAGAGGAATGTTTTGGAGCACTTCGGAGATCCGTATGTCCTCTGTTTTGGCGCCTGGCTCGGTCGAATTGTGAACGATGCGAAAGGGCAGCTTGATCCCATCGATTTCCTGGTAGTCCATGAAGTCGGTGACGTGCTTGAAGTAGGCCGAAATCTCGCCCGTTTCCTCAACCCGCGCCAGCAGATGAGTGGAATCGTCAAAATAGAACTTGGTAGAGCCAAGGTCGTTAGGCGCGATCAAGACGTCCATCTGGCGGTTTTCCAGTGACTCGGGCGGGGCGGCGGCGACTTCGGGATAGAGCCGCGTGAGGGTTGCGTAGCGGAGCGGGTTGGCATCCATTTCGAGTGGCTGCTGAGCGCCCTTGGGAAGCTTGGAAACCCGTTTCTTTTGAGACAGAATCCAGCCGCTAGCGCCGTCATACCCGATCTTTTTCTTGCCTTCGATCAGCAGGACTCTGTCCGGCTTCTGCCAAAAGTAGACGAGTTTGGGGCCGTGACGCCGGTGGGCATGGATCTCGCGTGTCTGGATACGATCGATCGCCGCCGCCCCGCCCACCGCCTGAACAAACTGGGAAATTACTTCGCCGGCGGCTTTTGGAGCCGCTGCGCTGGCCGGCAACACGGTAGCGGAGAAGAGCAGAAATGCGGCTGGGAACGGAATTCTGAACATGAATAAACGGGGAGTTTGCAGGAGGGCCTTTTCAAGTAACAAAAAATCTGGTACGTTCTAGGCACGCTCAGCAGTCTTAATAATAGGAGTATCAGCCATGACAGTCCTTGAATCGTTGAAGAAGCACAGCATTGTGGTCGCGGATACGGGCGATTTTCAGGCGATCAAGCGTCTGAAACCGCAGGATGCCACCACGAATCCATCTCTGCTTTTCGCCGCCGCTCAGCGTCCGGAGTACCACGAACTGGTGGAAGAGGCGATCGAACACGCGGATAAAGAGGGTGGAGACGAAAAGAAGCAGTCAGAGGCCTTCATGGACGGGCTCTTTGTCAGTTTCGGGCGTGAGATTTTGAAGGTAATCCCGGGGCGTGTCTCAACTGAAGTGGATGCTTCCCTGAGTTTCGACACGCAGGGAACCCTGAACAAGGCGCGGCATCTGATCGGCATGTACGAAAAGGATGGCACCAGCCGAGAGCGAGTCCTTATCAAGATTGCAAGCACCTGGGAAGGGATTCGCGCAGCCGAAGAATTGGAGAAAGAAGGGATCCACTGCAACCTGACTTTGTTATTCAGCTTTGCGCAGGCGGTGGCTTGCGCTGAAGCGAAAGTCACGCTTATCTCGCCCTTTGTTGGCCGAATTTACGATTACTATAAGAAGGAAAACGGCGGGAAAGACATTCCGATCGAGCAGGATCCTGGCGTCGCCAGCGTGACCCGTATTTATAACTACTTCAAGAAATATGGCTACCGGACACAGGTTATGGGTGCCAGTTTCCGCAAAGTGGAACAGATTACGCACCTGGCGGGGTGCGATTTGCTGACCATCAGCCCAGATCTTCTGGAGAAGATGCAACAAACGGAAGGCGACGTGAAGGCAGCGCTAACGCCTGAACAGGCCAAGGCGAGCAAAGAGGAGAAGATCCACCTGGATGAGAAGAGCTTCCGCTGGATGCACAATGAGGATGCGATGGCTACAGACAAGCTCGCCGAAGGTATCCGGAAGTTCAATGCCGATGCCCGCAAGCTAGAACAGTACGCCAAGACTCAAGTTAGGGAGAAAGTCGGCGCGTAGTCCGTACGTCATCAGGACAGTGGCCCAGCGCCACTGTCCGCTCCCTTATATACAACCTGATTTTTTAGTCTTGTAAGCCGCTTAGCGAGCAACTCGCTGGTCACCGGGTCGCGCAGGTCAGGCGCAATCTCGAGCAAAGGCTCAAGCACAAAGCGCCTGTCGAGCATACGTGGATGCGGAATGATGAGACTTGCGCTGGCAATTGCTGCTGTTCCAAACAAGAGAATATCGATGTCGATCACGCGCGGCCCGCGAGGCGGCAAGCCGATACGAGTACGCCCCATTTGCCGCTCGATGCGCTGCAGAGTCGCGAGTAGCTGCAACGGAAAGTAGTGCGTTTCGCATTCGACGACCATGTTGAGGAACCAGGGCTGACCGGTGACGTCCTGGGGCTCGGTTTCGTAGATAGCGGAGCGCGCGGTGATGTGAACCGAGTCGCGTTCGAGCGCGTCTAGCGCGGTTTCCAGATTTTGCTCGCGATGGCCTAGATTTGATCCGAGCGAAAGGAAAACCTTTTTCGATGCCATGCCGGGGCCTTAGAACAGCGGATTTTGTGCAGAGCCGGCAAAACGAGCTTTGCGCGAGACACCGAAATATTCGAAAGCGCGCTCGGTCGCGATGCGGCCGCGCGGAGTCCGGTCGAGAAAGCCGAGCTGCATCAGATAGGGCTCGTACACCTCTTCTATCGTGTCGGTCTGTTCGTCAATGGAAGCGGCAATGGTGCTGAGACCCACGGGACCGCCGCCATATTTCACCATTACCGTGAGCATAATTTTCTGATCTACCGCGTCGAGGCCGTAACGATCTACTTTCAAGAGATCGAGCGCGGCTTGGGCGACAGCGGAATCGATATGGCCCGCGGCGCGAACCTGTGCATAGTCGCGAACCCGCCGGAGCAGGCGGTTGGCGATACGGGGAGTGCCACGGCCCCGGCGGGCAATTTCGCTCGCGGCATCATGGGTAATTTGCACATCGAGCAGTCTTGCGGAGCGCTCGACGATGCCGCCCAGGGTTTTTTCGTCGTAGGGTTCAAGGCGAAGAACGATCCCGAACCGCCCCAGCAGAGGTGTGCTGAGCAGGCCTTGTTTGGTAGTTGCGCCCACGACTGTGAAGCGGGGCAGAGGGAGTGAGTGCGTGCGCGCCCCAGGCCCGGTACCGATGAGGATGTCGAGGCGGAAATCTTCGAGAGCCGCGTATAGGATTTCTTCAATGTCGTGCATGAGGCGGTGTATTTCATCGATGAAGAACACCTGGTGCTCATGCATGCTGCTGAGAATTCCGGTCAGGTCGAGCTTTTTTTGAAGGATAGGCCCGGCGGTCTGGTTGATAGGGACCGAGAGTTCCTGTGCGATGATGCCCGCGAGAGTAGTTTTGCCGAGGCCCGGTGGTCCGCAGAGCAGAACATGATCCATGGCTTCACCGCGCTGCCGGGCGGCTTCGATGGCGATCGAGAGCAGCTCGCGCACATGCGGCTGTCCGGCGAAGTCGGCAAGCCTGGTAGGGCGCAGCGCCGCTTCGAATTCACGATCTTCCTCCTGAGATTTTCTCGATACCAGCTCCTCGTCGCGCATTCGTTCTTACGTTAGCGTATGAGCGCCATGGCTGCCCTAAAGAAGGGCTCGAAGTCATGCGGAGCTCCGCGCTCGACTACTTTTCGCACAGCTTGCTCAGCGGCCGCTCGCGAGCAGCCGAGGTTTTGCAAAGCCGAAAGCACGTCTTGTTCGAGAGGGTTGAAAGCCTGGGCCGCTGCTTCCGGCGGGGCAATCTTTCCCGAGGTGTCGAGCATGGCCATTTTGTCTTTGAGCTCGAGCACGATACGCTCAGCGGTTTTCTTGCCAACTCCCGGAATGCGGACCAAACGCTCCAGGTCACTGCCCTTGATGGCTCCAATCAGATCAGCCGTTGGGAGACCGGAAAGAACGGTGATGGCAAGTCTCGGGCCAATTCCGCTGACGGAAATCAATCTTTCAAAGACAGCCTGTTCTTCCGACGTAGCGAAGCCGAACAGTACGAGGGCGTCCTCGCGGACATGGGTGTGGATACGGAGCGCAACTGCGGCACCCGCACCCGGGAGGGTGGTGTAGGTGGAAATGGGAATCTGCACCTCATAGCCGACACCGGCGGCTTCGATAATCACTTCGCCTGGATGCTTTTCTAGAACTGTGCCGCGCAAATGCCCGATCATGTCGCGTTTAGCCCGCGCAGTCTGGTGGCCGGAGGGACACCTGTTAGGATAGCCAAGCGCATTAAAAGCGCGCAGAATTTGACAAGACTCTTCTTTGTTCTCCTACTCGCAGGTCCGCTCCTCGCGCAAAAAGCAGTCAAGTACGAGCTGCGCTTTGACAACGCTGCCCACTATGAAGCCGAGATCCGGGCGACGTTCATCGGAGTGCCAGAGGGCGCAATAGAGGTTCGCATGAGCCGCTCTTCACCGGGCCGGTATGCGCTACATGAATTTGCCAAGAATGTCTATAACGTGCGCGCTTCCGACGGCCAGGCGCAAGTCCTGCAAGCAACGCGGCCCGATCCTTACGGTTGGAGCATCGCTGGACACCATGGCACGGTGGTTTTCGAATACACGCTCTATGCAGATCGGGTGGATGGGACTTATGCCGCAGTGGACGAGACGCATGCGCATTTGAACCTCCCTGCGACGCTGGTCTGGGCACGCGGATTTGAGAGCGCTCCGGCTACTTTGTCCTTCAAAATTCCGGCGGGCTGGCGGGTTGCAACGCAACTTGCCGGGCAGGCAGATGGGATATGGTCCGCGCCGAATCTGGAGCAGTTGATGGACAGCCCGGTCGAGATCAGCGCCCATGACGAGCCCGAGTGGAAGGTCGAGGACGCGAGGTTTCGGCTCGCGCTGCATCATCGCGGGACAGCGGCCGAAGCGCAGGCGTTTGCCGAAATGTGCAAGGCCGTGGTGCTCGAAGAGGAGGGTATCTTCGGCGCCTTTCCAAAATATGATACTGGCTCGTACACGTTTCTGATTGATTATCTGCCTTGGGCTTCGTTCGATGGAATGGAGCATCGCGACTCGACCGTGATCACGGGCTCGCGCGATTTGAAAGGCGCCTTTGCCGAAGAAATTGGAACTGTTTCGCACGAATTTTTTCACTCGTGGAACGTGCGGCGCATCCGGCCGCGATCGCTCGAGCCTTTCGACTTCGAGCGCGCCGATATGTCCGGGGAGCTTTGGTTTGCGGAGGGATTCACAAACTATTACGGTATCTTGGTGCTCAGGCGCGCGGGATTCCGGTCCCTTAATCAATTCGCGAGCGAGATGGGTTCCGCTGTAAATACGGTGCTGACTGCACCGGGACGCAAGGTGCATAACGTGATCGGGATGAGCCGGCTGGCGCCCTTCGTGGACGCGGCGACTTCAATCGATCCAAGTAATTTCGCGAATACGTTTATCTCGTATTACACGTACGGGCAGGCGCTGGCGCTCGGTTTAGACCTTGCCATCCGCAAACAGTTCCCAGGCAAGACGCTCGACCAATGGATGCGCACAATGTGGCGCGAACACCCGGATATTGAGAAGCCCTATACGCTGGACGATCTACAACAGAGTTTAGGGGAGGCGAGTAGCCCTGCGTTCGCGGCGGATTTCTTCAGACAGCACATATACGGCAAAGAGCCGGTGGACTTTGGACCTCTGCTGGCCCAGGCGGGGCTCGCGCTGCGGAAGGAACATCCGAATGCGGTCTGGCTCGGCACAAATAAGTTGAACTTCGCAGGAGAGGCACTCGAACTGAGCGGAAATACGCTGCGCGGGTCGCCATTGTACGAGGCCGGGCTTGATTTAGGGGACCGGATTCTTCGCTGGAATGGGAAAACGATCAACAATTTTGCGGAACTGAATTCATGGCTGGCGAAGCGCAAGCCGGGCGAGCGTGTTCGTCTGCAGGTCGAGAAGCGCAGCGGCGAAGAGACCGCGCACATGGTGCTGACCGAAGACCCGAAACTCGAACTCGTCACTTTTGAGCAGGTTGGGATGCCAGTAACGTCTCAGATAACGGAATTTCGCCGGGCATGGCTGAGCTCGAAAGCCCTGCATCCGTTGCCTGGCATTCCTGCAATGCCCTAAAGCGTTCCCCGCACGGCATATGCTGAGTAGTACATGATCCATAGACGCCGATTCCTCACCTCTTCGCTCGCCGCCTCCGCGCTGGCCGCAGCTCCCGGGATGCCTGCCGCAGAAACGCCGTCACGGCAGTATTACGAATTGCGCCGCTACCACTTGATTTCAGGACCGCAACAGAAGCTCGCCAGCGGCTTCATTGCCGAGGCGCTCATTCCTGCTTTGAACCGGCTTGGCATGAATCCGGTGGGCGCATTCGATTTGTATCTCGGGCCGGAAACGCCCGCTTTGTATGTTTTAATTCCGGGTAACTCGCTCGAGACGCTGGCGACAGCGGAGCTCCATCTGGCGCAGGATGAAGAATACCAGCGGGCAGGGCACGACTTTCTGCAAGCGCCTGCTAAAGAGCCGCCCTATGAGCGTGTGGACAGTTCGCTAATGGTGGCATTCGAAGGTTATCCGAAGCTGACGCCGCCTCCGGTTACGGCGCAGCACGGCGCGCGGGTGTTTCAACTGCGCACGTACGAGAGCCCGAGTAATCATGACCATCGCGTGAAGGTCGAGATGTTCAATAGCGGCGAGTTCGGCGTCTTCGAGCGTGCCGGGTTCTGGTCCGTTTTCTATGGAGACACACTGATCGGTCCGCGCCTGCCAAACCTGACTTACATGCTGAGCTTTCCTGACCTGGCGGAACTTAATGCGAAATGGAAAGTGTTCGGCGCAGATCCGGAGTGGAAGAAACTGAGCAGCTCGCCCAAGTTCGCGTACGAATCGATCGTGTCGAATATCTCGAATTTGATTCTAAATCCGACCTCGTTCTCGCAGATTTAAGTGCCGGTAACTACGCCGCCATCCACGCTCAGGACGGTACCGGTTATAAAAGAAGCAGCATCGGAGGCGAGCCACAAATAGGCGTTCGCGATGTCCTCGGGCTGGCCGAGTCGTCCGATGGGCGTGTGATCCTGCATTGTCTGACGGATCTTTTCGGGAACGGACTTGATCATGTCGGTGGCGATGAAACCGGGCGCAACGGCATTGACCCGGATTTTGTATTTGCCCAGCTCGCGCGCCCAGACCTTAGTCATTCCGATCACGCCGGATTTCGCGGCGATGTAATTCGTCTGGCCAAAGTTTCCGTAGAGCCCCACGACGCTCGAGGCATTGAGAATGACTCCACCCGCGCCGGCAGATATCATGTGCGGGGCTATCGCGCGGGTGCAGAGGAACACGCCTTTGAGATTGACGGCAATCACGGAATCGAACTGTTCATCCGTAAGGACACCCAGTATTGACCCCTCTTTCACTTTTACGAGCTGCCCATCCCGCAGAATGCCAGCATTGTTTACAAGAACGTAGGGTGATCCCCAGTCAGACTTGATTTGACTTACGGCTGCCTGGACGGAGGCTGGGTCGGCGACATTGACCTGCTGAAAGAGGCCCCCGGGCAACGACTCGCCTTCCTTAACGTCCCAGGAGGCGACGCGGCAGCCTTCAGCGGCGAAATACTCGGCCGTAACTTTACCGATGCCGGCGGCAGCGCCGGTAACAATCACTACTTTGTCTTTCAATCCGGTTTCGATCATGATGTCTTTATAGAGCACAATATCCTGAGGAGAGCGGCGCATAAGAGATGTCAGGAACGATGTGGATGGAGCAAGTAGCGCACGACATTCGCTTCGGAGCGCGAAGCCTGACAAAATCGCCTGGGTTCGCGGCTTCCGCGATTTTCTCACTGGCGCTTGGAATCGGCGCGACCACGGCCATATTTAGCGTAATTCACGGCGTGATCCTCGATCCCTTCCCTTACTCTCACCCTGAAACGCTATTCAGCTTCTACGCCACTGTTCCCGACCGTAATTTTTACTACTCGCCGGACACCCCAGACGGCTATCTGGAAGTGCAACAACGCACGCACGCCTTTTCAGACCTGATCGCATCGACAATCAGTGACGTGGCATGGACCGGAGCAGGGGAGCCGCAGCGCCTGCGTGGCAACTTCTGCACGGTAAACACGTTTCATGTGATGGGGGTTAAGCCGCTACTCGGGCGCTACATCGTGCCGGACGATGGCAAGGCGGATGCTGAGCCGGTGGCGGTTCTCGGCTACAAGTTCTGGAAACGCCAGTTCAACGGAGATCCGAGCGTTATCGGCCGTAAACTGCGCTTGAACGACAGAGTTCGTACTGTAGTGGGCGTGATGCCGAAGCGATTTATGTGGCGAGGCGCCGACGTGTATTTGCCTGTGATGTTTCAGAAAGGGCACTTTGTCGAGGACGTACACTACATCTTCATCATGGGGCGGCTGAGGCCGGGCGTAAGCAACGCGCAAGCCGAGACTGAGCTCCATCCTGTCCTGCAGGACATGATGATGCGGGAAACCGGACAACGCGAGCCGAAGCTTCGGGTATTACTGAACGATTTCTATGATACGTTCCCAAGTGGCATAAGGCAATCGCTCTGGGTTTTGTTTGGAGCCGTTGGTGTGCTGCTGCTGATAGCGTGCGCGAACGCTTCGAGCCTGCTGCTAGCGCGTTCCGCCGCCAGGAGCAAGGAGATGGCGGTTCGATTGTCACTAGGCGCGGGTCCATTTCGGATCTTTAGGCAGCTGCTGACAGAGAGTGCAATTATCGGGATAGTCGCGGGCGCGTTCGGGGTGCTGCTTGCTATTGCAAGTCTCCATTCGATTCTTGCGATCGTTCCCCCGAACACAATCCCTGATGAAGCGGAGGTTACGCTTAATCTGCCGGTTCTGGAGTTCACGTTGGCGATCTCTATTTTCTCGGCATTCTTGTTCGGCCTTGCGCCGGCTTTTCAAGCAGGACGCGCGGATGTTACCGGCTCGTTAAAAGGAGCGGGCAGGGGAATCAGCGGGGCTTTTGGTGAAGCGAAAATCCGTAACGTCTTCGTAGTTATCGAGGTAGCGCTGGCTATGATGCTACTGACGAGCGCGAGCCTGGTCATGCGGACATTGCTGCACTTGGAACGAGTGCAGGTCGGAGCGCAGCCCGAGAATGTTCTCACGATCACCATTCCGCTATCCGATAAACGCTATCCAACCAGGGAGACGCGCAACAATTTCTTTTTGCAGCTGCTGGATCGTGCTCAACAGATTCCCGGACTAACGGAAATCGCCCTGAATCAGTCTGTGCACCCGTTCGTTTATTTCGGTACGTATGCGAACGTACCCGGCAGCAGTGTGCGGGCGAAAACGCAGTTGATTGTCAGTGAGATCAGCGCGGAGTATCCGCAATTGATGAACGCCCGCCTGCGGCAAGGACGTCTTTTGACGCCGACAGACGTGCGCGCAGCGAGGCGAGTGGCAGTGGTCAACAGCAAGTTTGCATCGTTCTTCTTCCCGAGAGGCGGTGCGCTAGGCCAGAGCGTGCAGTTGTTGCAGCTGAATCCTCCGCCGAGCCCGACCGCTAACGAGACTTGTGAGATTGTCGGGGTCGTGAGCGACTTGCCGAATATTGGTTTGAAGAGGGCGACCGTTCCCGAAGCTTACATTCCATTTACTGTTTCAGGCTACGTCGATCTCTCGGCGACTCTGCTGGCCAGGGGAGCGGTGCCGCCAAGAAGCTTAATCAAGCCACTCGAAACTCAGATCCATTCGATCGATCGAGATCAACCCGTCATGGAAGTGCGAACCCTGCGGGAGTGGCTCGACCTGCGCGGTTATTCGGAGCCGCGCTTCAGTGTATTTCTGTTTGGCGTATTCGCCAGTCTCGGACTGCTGCTTGCCGCACTCGGGATTTATGCGGTTGTCAATTACTCGGTGCTGCGGCAGACACAGGAAATCGGAGTGCGCATGGCACTGGGCGCGCAGCGTGCTGAAATCCTGAGCATGGTCGCCGGTTCAGGAGCGAAATTGCTTGGCTTCGGGGCGGTACTCGGCGTTATTGGCAGCTTGAGTGTGAGCCATTTCCTGCGGAGCATGATCTGGGATGTCTCGCCCTTCGATCCACTTTCCTTTGTAGCGGTTATTCTTGTGCTTTTTGTGGTGGGGCTGGTCGCTTGTGTGCGTCCCGCTTGGCGCGCCGCGCAAATCGATCCGATGACGGCACTTCGATATGAGTAGCGGTGTTCTTCTCGCGCTCATAATGGTGGCGCATTCCCCGGCACAAAGCACCGGACCAGCGGCTAGCGATCCATTGGCTCCGGCGAAGACTGCGGCCGAGCGTGGCATGCTGCCCGAGGCCGAAGCGGAAGCTCGCCAATATCTGGCGCTGCATCGAGATTCGGCGAGCGGCCACTTTTTGCTTGGCTACATTTTGTTCCGAGAGACAAAGGCACGCGAATCGCTGGCCGAATTTACGGAAGGCGCAAAGTATGAGAGGCCGAGCGCGGCGGACCTGCGTGTAGTCGGTGCAGATTACGTTTTGCTGAGCGACTACGGCGATGCCGACAAGTGGTTCACGAAGGCGACAGAATGGGCGCCGGGGAACGTGCTTGGCTGGTATTATCTGGCGCGGACGAAGTACAACGAGAATCGATTTGAAGAAGCTGTTACCGCCTTCAACCAGTGCCTGAAGCTCGATCCAAGGCACATCCGGGCGGAGGACAATCTCGGTTTGACGCTGCAGGCGCTCGGCCGTATGGATGAAGCGCAGCAAGCATTCGAGAATGCGATTGCGTGGCAGGCCGATGCGCCGAAGAAAGATCCTTGGCCCTATATCGACTTCGGCAACTTCTTTCTCGAGAACAATCAGCCGGAGAAAGCCGCGTCCTATCTTCAGCAGGCGCTTGCAATTGTGCCGCACTCGGCGAAAGCGCACCAGTTGCTGGGGAAAGCATATATCGCACTGAAAGAGCTTCCCAAAGCTCAAACCGAGCTGGAGCGCTCAGTTACGTTAGAACCTGACGATCCACGAGCGCACTACGTACTCGGCCAGCTTTACCAAAAACAGGGCGAAAGCGAGAAGGCTAAGCAGGAGTTCGCGCAATACTCAAGACTGAATGCGCTGCATCCGGCGGCCCAGGACAACGGTGAATTCCATTCTGTTGCGCCAAACTGAGCCGCGGCGCTAATGCGCGGTTTGTTCGTTTTTGATCACTTCGCCGGCTCGCTCGGCAGCGGCATTGCGGCTCTTTTGCTCGAGTTCGCTGAAAGTTTTCATCTCACTTCTTGCCTCGTCGCTGCGGCCTGTTGCCCGGTACGCCTGCGCAAGCAGAAAATGCGTGCTCGGCTCGGCGGGATTGGCCTTTTCGGCGGCAAGCAGTTCAGGAATAGCATCCTCTTCGCGATGAAGTTTCAGGAGAAGACGGCCGCGGTCTGCGCGCGCCCCAGTAAGGTTGGGGCAGGCGGCCAGAGCCTTATCGACGCGTCTGAGAGCTTCCTCCGACTCGACACTTTTCTGGAGAAGGATATCGCCGAGTTTCCATTCGATCATGCAGTTCTTGGGATCGATTTGCTGCTCTAATTCGAACTGCTCGGTGGCGTTATCCCACTGCGAAAGGCTCCAATAGAGATCACCGAGTTTGAGATGAATGCCCGCCTGCTTAGGGGCAATCTCGACGGCTTTCTTGTATTCGACAATAGCGCCTTCGTAGTTCTTCATGCTTTCCATCAGCTCCGCCGAGATTTCATGTGCCCATACCGAATCAGGATCAATCTGATTGATCTTCGCCAATGCCTCTTCGGATAATTGCATGTAAACGCGGCCGAGCAGATACCAGACGCGCTGGTTACCGGGCTGCCGTTTTGCAAGCTGCTCTAAGTGAGCGGCAGCGGATTCGAAATCACCGAGCTTGGTGAGATCGTTGACGAGCATGAATTCTGCATTGTTATCGGAAGGGTGAGCCTTAACAGCCGCTTCCAAATGCGGGCGCGCTTGCGCCCACTCACCCATCTGGAAGAAAGAGAGTCCCAGGAGGGCGGAAGCGGAAGACATATGCGGATCGATTTTCAAGCCATGCTGGAGGGCCTCAACAGCATCATGGAATTGCCCTTGCTTAAAGTAGAGTGCGCCGAGATTGTTGTAAGCAGGCGCGAGATGGGGATCGATTTTGAGCATCTCCCGATATTTTCCGATAGCTGTGGAGAGGTCGCCGCCAGCTTCGGCCGCGCTGGCCTCGGCGTGCAAAGCGTTCACGCGGTCTTCGGCACTCTGCGGCGGCGCTTGCGCCAAAAGGGGTATAAAGCCGGAGCAGAAAATAAATAGAGCGAGAAGCTTGGCGGAAATCTGCGCCATGGTTACACTATAGAGCTTTGATCAAAATTTTATTCCCGACCCTATGCTTCTGTGCGGCCTTGCTGGCGCTTTGCGGCTTCCTGCCGGATGCCGCGAACCTTGAATTTGCAGATGTTGCAGCCACGGCCGGTATCCGCGCCACGATTCGGTGCGGCGGTCCGGAAAAGCGCTGGATTCCGGAAGCAAACGGGACGGGGGCGGCATGGCTTGACTACGACAACGACGGGCTCATGGACCTGCTGATCGTGAATGGAGGAACAATGGATCAGCTGCGCAGGATTGTCGCGGGTGAGATCCCCGGTCCGGCGCCCAATGGCGTTTACCTGTTTCACAACCTGGGGAAAGGCCAATTCGAGGATGTAACTCAAAGGGCCGGACTCGCAAATCCGTACTGGGGCACGGGCGCAAACGCAGCGGACTATAACAACGACGGGTTCACGGATATTCTGATCACCACCATTGGACGCGACCTCCTTTATAGGAACAACGGCAACGGTACGTTCAGCGAAGTCAGTAAAGCGGCAGGGATTCGCGAAAGTACAGCGTGGCACACCGGCAGCGCTTTTGGGGATTTCGATGGGGACGGCAAGCTCGATTTGTTCATCACGGGATATGTTGACATCCATTCGCAGTCGTGGGATGAACCGGCTCCAGTATGCGACTACTTCGGACAACATGTTTTCTGCGGCCCGATTGGATTCAAGGGGGGGCGAAGTGTTCTGTATCACAACAACGGGGACGGAACGTTTACTGACGTTTCACAGGCGTCGGGGATTGCCAAGGCTCCGCCGGCCCATGGATTCACAGCAGTAACTGGCGATTTCAACGGCGACGGCAAGCTGGATATTTTCGTCGCCAACGATTCGGACCCGAACTATTTGTTCGTAAATCAGGGGAACGGAAGTTTCAAAGAGGAAGCGCTCGACAGGGGCGTCGCATTCAATGCAGATGGGAGGACGCAATCGAACATGGGCGTAGCGGTCGGCGAGTACGGTAAGAGCAGTGGGCGGCTTGACGTGCTCACAACAACTTTCAACAAGGACTACTTCCCGCTGTTCCGGCAAGACAAGCCGGGCGTGTACGAGGAGGTATCCTCTGCGGCCGGTCTAGCGACCGTGACGGAGAACTATCTGGGATGGGCCTGCGGGCTGACGGATTTCCAGAACTCGGGCCAGCGGGATTTCTGGACCGCTAATGGACACGTGTATCCGAGCGATAAGGATTACTTCGAGCCAATAGCTATCTTTCGCAACGCAGGGACTACGAGCAGAGTGGTCTTCTCGTATCCGCCTAAGCCGGACAACTCATATCGCGGCGGATGTGCGGGAGATTTCGACAATGACGGCAAAATGGATCTACTGATTCTTCCGATTGCCGGCTCGCCCGTTCTGCTGAAAAATGAGACACCCGGCGGTAACGGCTGGGTTGGATTTGCGCTTCGTGGGACGAAATGCAACCGGGACGCGATCGGCGCGAGACTGACCATCGAAGCGTGCGGGGCAAAGCAATCTGACGCAGTGCGCAGCGGCGGAAGCTATCTTTCGAGGGACGATCCCCGGCTCCACTTCGGCTTGGGATCTTGCACGAAAGTCGACAGAGCGACCATCCAGTGGCCGGACGGTAGCAAGCAAGAATTGCGGGATATACGCCCGAACCAATATCTAGCGGTTCAGGAGCCGAAGTAAGGGCGGGCTATTTGATCAAAAAAAGACGGCGCAGAAGCGTCTGGAAACGCGGGTCTGAGCGGCAGTTGTCGAAGAGCGGGTCAGTGCCGATGATGTCGAGCCCCTTACCGCGTCTTCGATAGGCTTTGTCAAGCCAAACGACCGCCTGATTGCAGTCTTTAAGACCGCAATAAACAATCGCTATATCGACGCTCGAGACGTAACGATGATCCGCTGTCTTTTCCATAGAACGAGCCATTGCAAGCGCCTGATCCCGGTCTCCAAGCAGGGCGAGGGCGTGAGCCCGAAGAGCTGTCATGTTTGGCGGATGGCCGAAAACCCGGTCGGCAATATTAAACTCGGCTAACGCTTTCTTTAGATCCTGCTTTTGTTCGTAAACCTTACCGAGAACTAAGTGGGCTTCCGCGAAGTTCGGATCCAGCTCCAGAGCCCGGCGGAGGTGAGTCAGCGCGTTGTCCTGCTCACGCGCACAGTAGAAGACCTCACCAGCGTCTGTGTTGATGATAAGCGAGAGCGGATCTAGGTCGAGCGCGCGCTGGATTTCAGTTTCAGCCTCGCGGAACTCCCCAATTCGCGTCAGAAGGAGGCTGTACCAGTGGTGGGCCGTAGGGTAGTTCGGGTCTGAAGATAGCGCCTGGCGGTATTCGCTCGCGGCACCCTGCCAGTCCCAGTCGTAGCTTACCTCCACTGCCGCGAGAACTGTGTGCGCCTCGGCCAGGCTGCTATCGAGTTGCAGTGCTCGGTCAGCTGCCTGTTTTGCCCGGGCGAACGAGATAGCTGGACCTGGGCCACCATACGAACTGAGCAGGGCGTAGGAGTCTCCCAGGGCGGCATAAAGTTTGGCGTAATTCGGATCTATCCGAATTGCCCGCTCATAATAGTCGATCGACTTCTGTAGACCATCCAGGGTACGCTTGTTCCAGAAGTAACGGCCCCGAAGATACAGATCGTAAGCCTCAGGATTAATGGACTGCTCCTCGACTGCAAGCCGGGCCCCAGGACTCAGCGTGGCATCAATCTTGCGGGCGATGTTGGCGGCGATTTCCGACTGTAAGGTAAACAGATCAGTGCCATTCCGCTCGTAGGATTCTGCCCAGAGATGAGTGTCGGTCGACGCCTGGATGAGCTGCGCGCTCACACGGAGATGGCCGGCAGAGCTCAGGAAAGTACCCTCAACGATCGCATCTACCCCAAGCTCACGTGCAATCTCCGGAAGGTGCTTTTTGCTTGCCCGGTACTGTTCAGAGGATGTACGCGAGATAACTTTGAGGCCCTGAATCCTTGCCAGTTCAGTGGTGATTTCGTCAGTGAGTCCGGCGACTAGATACTCTTCCGCCGGATTTCCGGAGAGGTTACGAAACGGGAGAATAGCCAGGGAGTGAATTTTGAGATTGCTTGGTATTGAGGGAGTTCGGCCAGCAGCGGGCTTTTGCCGTTCGGAACGGACCCAAACGATTGCGAGGATCAGGAGCGCAACACAGGCAACAATAGCGCCTAGGGTCCAAAAGCGGGATCGACGGCTAGAGATTGGGTCCAGTTCTGGCGCGGGTTCGAGTTGCCAGCGCCAAACAGGCACATAAGACCCCTTGGGGAGATCGATGCAAATGCTATCCTGCCGCCCAGCAGTGTTATAGTACTCTTCGAGCTTGGCACGGAGCCGCCGGGCCTCGACGCGAACTACCGGATCGCTTTTTGGATCGTAGTCGGCTTCGCGATCGAAGACTGCAGCTCCAACCAGGCATTCCTTGAGTTCTTCGGACTTGTAATCAGCGGTCAGGCGCGCTTCGACTATGAAGCTGAGGAAGCGCCGCATCCTGGCGGCTCGAATAAAGCCAGCACTTACGAGGATCCTGCTTAACTGAGCTCGAACCTGATCTTCGGTAATAGAGCGATTCTTTGCGACCCGTGTCGGCACCAGGTAGGCCAATCGACAGCGCGATCCTCCGGCGGCGTAGTAAGTTTACCAGAGGTAAGACGAGGATTATACCCCTCGTACCACCTCCTTCACTCCTGCTCTTACTCTCTTTTCACACGCACCGTGAATACCCTGACTCAGGAGCAGATTCATGAAACGCAGAGACTTCCTCAAATCAACGGCGGCAATTACCGGCGGTGGTTTATTGGCCGGGTACGAGACACGCGCTCAAAACAACAGCGGACCCGATCCCGTGCCCGGCCCACAGCCAAACATTCTCTTTATTTTGGTGGATGAACTTCGCTATCCGACAGTTTTTCCAGACGGTATCAAATCGGCCGGAGACTTTCTGGCCAAGTTCATGCCGAACGTTTACAAACTCTGGGAACACGGCGTGAAGTTCGGCAATTATCATACAGCGGCGAACGCCTGCACGCCCTCGCGCGGTGTCATGATCACGGGTCTCTATTCTCAGCAGAACTGGCTCCTGACGACCATTCTCTCGACACCCTACCCCCCAGGGCGTCCTCCGAAACAGCCTGTGCTCAACCACAATTACCCAACGTTCGGCAAGCTGCTTCGTAAGGCGGGTTACCAAACTCCTTATACCGGTAAGTGGCACGCTTCTATTCCCCAAGCCGACAAAGGAGGGTTGGAAAACTACGGCTTTGATTTTTACACTTATTATGATCCGACAGGCGACAACCTGCAGGGGACGTACGGCGACGAAATCCGTGGTTATCACAATGACTCCTACTCAGCGGGGCAGGGCGTCGACTGGTTACTCAACAAAAGGCCGGCCAATCAGCCATGGTGCCTTACAGTCAGTTTGATTAATCCACATGACCGCGAGTTCTTCCCCGCGGGCACGGAGTTCAAGACGGTTACGAATTTGTTTGCAGACAGAACGGTTAACACCAAAGGGCTGGATCAAATGGCTCATTACCCAGGAACCGGCCCTGATGTTTCCTGGCAGGAGAATGCGCTCAAGCGTCCACCCTCCTATAAATACCCCGCTGTTCCTCCGAATTGGGAAAACACGACGGCAATCGGCAACAAGCCGTCCACGCAAACCTTCATAAAAGAGTTCCAGCAGGGCATCTGGGGCGGCGTCGCCGACGACCCTTCACAGGACACCGCTACTATCGAGCAGTATCCGAACCGAAATTCGGTGGTCGATCTGAATTTCGGTGTCGTCAAAATGCCCTACAGCTACTGGAAGCGGGGCCTCGACAGTTACACCCAACTTATGCAGATAGTGGACAACGACATCGGCGGTCTGCTCGACGCTTTCAATACATTACCGAAAGATGTGATCGAGAATACGGTGATTGTCTTTGCCGCTGACCACGGCGAGTACGCAGGGGCGCACGGAATGGTGCAGGGCAAGCTTGGGACGGTTTACGAAGAGGCCTGGCACATCCCCTTGATCGTCGTCGACCCATCCGGCAGATTCACCGGTGATACCCAAGTCATTCGTAACGGTCTTACTTCCTCGGTAGATTTGTTCAATTTACTGGTCAGTATCGGTAATAAGGGAACTAAAGACTGGATGCAAGGCTATCTCGCCGACATCTACGGCGACCGCCACGATATGGTTTCCATGCTGAAGTCTAATGCTGCGCCCGGGCGGGAATACGTCCTGTTCGCGACCGATGAGATCGCTCCGAATTACTTCAATTTCAACAGAGCGCCCACCCACGTCCTGGGCTGGCTGAGGGATGACGGTACCAAGTTGGGCGTATATGAAAAATGGGTGCCGCCCACTAGCAACATAATTTCCAAATCGATCGAGTTGGAATTTTACGATTACTCGACGACCGGCGGGCAGATGGAGATTGATGATATAGCGTACAAGGATCCGCGTGCTTACAATTTGTCTCAGACTCTGCTAAACGACATTGTGCCGAACGAATTGCAAGAACTTCTGCCGCCTCCCTTGAAGGCTGTACAGGCAGCGTCAAAGCTCGCGCATCTGCTGTATCGGGAATTCATTGCGCTTCAACCGTCTGGCGTCTGGAAGAACGGCGGCTTGGGAAGCATACTGGGTTACGGCAGAAACTTCTAAGGGAGAGCGCGATGAACTCTGCCCTGGCGTTTCCACTTGCTAAGCGTCATTCCCCGAGACCGATTCCAATAAGGAGGCCACCTCGCGTGGCCTCCGAGGAAGCAGTTAGAAAACAACTAGCCAAGATTCTGATCAGTGAAGGGTTCGTCCACGCCCGCCGCATGCGGCGCTTTCTCGCATTCATCGTCGAGGAGGCGCTGCGGGGGCGGGGCAGCGAGCTCTGCGAATACACCATCGGAGTCTCGGTATTCGAGCGGGACGAATCCTTCGAGCCCGGGTTGGATCCGATCGTGCGAAACGACGCAAGGAGGCTGCGCCAAAAGCTACTTGAGTATTATCAGAAGGTTTGCGATGCAGGCGACGTGTTGATCGAGATTCCTAAGGGCGGATATGTTCCGGTTTTTCAGCCCCTCCCGGCTATTCAGCAACCGAGCTCGAGGGGAAAGTATCGCTTGACCATCTGCCTGAGGCGTATTGCAGATGGAGCCGAGATTTGGTCGAGTGAGCAAGAGGTCGACGCACTCCAGGATGTTTTCGGGCAGTGAAATAGAATACTCAAGTTACTTCTGTCATCTCAGGAACTTGTTGTTCCACCGCAGTTTCCCATCTGACAATTTTGAGATCCAGCACAAAAATGGAATAGATGACAGGCACGAGCAGCAGGGTGATGAAGGTGGCCGCGGTCAGCCCGCCGATCTGCGCGTAACACATGGGTTCCCATAGAGGACCACCGTGTAAGGCGAGGGGAACCAAAGCGATCACCGTTGCGCTCACCGTGATCAGAACCGGCCGGAGCCGCATGATGCCGGCGTCGAGCACAGCCTGTTCGAAAGGCTCACCTTTGGCGTGCATTTCCTCGATGAAATCGAAGAGAACGATAATATGGCTCACGATCACGCCGACCAGACTCACTACTCCGAGGAAGGCCATGAATCCGAACGGCGAACCCATAATCCAGAGTGCAATCAGCGCGCCGACCGCGCCGTAAGGTACGGCGGCGAAAACGATGAAAGGCTTGATAGCGCTCTTGAATTGAAAAGCAAGCGCTAGAAAAATGGCGGCTGAGGAAATTAGGAGGACGATGCCCAGCTGGAAAAATCCGTCTTGCTGTTTCTCTTTTTCGCCGCCGATTTCGAGCCGGTATCCGGGAGGCAAACGGGAGGCAAGGGCAGCCAACTCCGGCTGTGCCTTTTTCATGATTTCAGACGAGAGGACGCCATCGCGTGGTGAGGCGGAAACAGTGATGGTGCGGAACTGATTGCGGCGCCGGATGACTTCCTGCTGCAAACTGTAGTCAATGCGTGAGACTTGGCCGAGCGGGACTTTCTGCGTGCCTGAGCTCGAGTAAACATAGAGATTCTGGACATCGCCGAGTTGAGCACGCTCGTTCGGTCTCAGCCGGGCCACGATCGGAATCTGCTTGTCGCCTTCGCGCAACACCGTGAGCTGGTCTCCATTGATTCCGCCCGATGAGGCGTGAGCGACGTCGAGGTTTGTGACACCCGCGAGATTCGCCCGATCGGGATCGACTTTGAGTTGCAGGGCAAAGCGATCTTCACCCCAATCGTCGCGTACTCTTTCGGCCTGCGGGATTTTGCCGAGGATCTGCTTTACACGATCCGCATTGTCGAGCAAGGCTCCAATGTTTTCGCCCGAAATGCGAATCTGAACCGGTAAACCGACAGCAGCGCCTGTTTCAAGCTGGCGAACATCGATGCGCGCCCCGCTGATCTCATTTGAGAGGCGCCTCTGAAGCAAAGGCAAAAGCCGTGGAGTGTCATGCTCGTCCTGCAAGGCGATCACTACTTGCGCATAGTTCGCATGGCGCGATTCCGGAGCCAGTGAATACCAAAAGCGCGGCGCGCCGCCGCCGATGAAGGTATCGATCAATGCAAGGGGGCGATTCTGTTCGCGGGAAACCTGCTCGATGACCCGCTCGACCGCTGAGCTAGTCGCATTCGCCATCGAGATAGGAGCATCTTCAGGTAAGTAAATGTTGATGTAAGCCAGATGAGAGAGGTCTTTAGGGAAAAACTGCAACTTCAGGCCGGATCCGATCCAAGCGCCGATTCCAAGCACGACAAAAGAGAGCAGAAGGGTCAGCCAGCGGTGCTCAATCGCCGTTTGCCCGAGATGATAGTAAAGTGCTCCAAAGCCACGCTGGCGCCGTTCCTCAATGGCCGCTTCCGGGCGTGGCCGCAGCAGGTAATAGCCGAGCAGCGGAATGAAGGTCATAGATACGATGCGCGATGCGAGCAGGGCACAAGCAATGACAATCGGCAAAGAATAAAGGAATTTGCCGGTATCTCCACTAAGCAGCAAAAACGGCAAATACGCGACGATATTTGTAAGCGTGGCGTACATAATGGCGGTCGCGAGTTTGGTTGGGCCGAGCCAAGCAGCGATTCTGGGCGGGTGACCGAGGGCGAGATCCCGCTTAATGGCGTCCCCCGCCACCACTGGATCGTCTACTAGCAGCCCGAGTGCAATGATCAACGTGGCAATCGAGACCTGCTGGAGATCAATGCCGATCACGTCCATCATTCCGAAGGTCATCAGGAGCGTGATTGGAATAGCGAGAGCCATCAGCAGAGCTGAACGCCATTCCCAAAATCCAATGAGCGAAACCAGCACGACCAGCAGGATCGCTTCGTAGAGACTCGTCATGAAGAGGTGGATGTTTTCCGTTACCTGATCGGCTTGATTACTGGCACGGGCGATGATGAGATCGCGGGGCAAGCGCAGCTTGACAGCGGCGAGAGTTGAATCAGCAGAGGCGGCGAAGTGCCCCACCTTCTCGCCCTTTCCCATCTGCACGCTGATACTGATTGCTCGTGAGCGCTGCCACGTCCCTTCCGCGTCGCGCCAGCAATAGAAATTAAGGAATTGGGGCGGGTCGTCGTAAGCTCGCACGATGTCAACAACATTGCGAAGGTAGACTGGGGCGCCAAACGAAGTGACGCCGATCGTTACGTTGCCAATCTCGTCCTCGCTGTGAAATTCGCCCGATGGATTGATGAGGATGCTTTTTCCACCAACCGTCAGCTGGCCGCCCGGCGAGGTGATGTTGCGAGCGCTGAGAATGTTCTGTAGGTTTGATGGCTTGAGCCCGTAGGAAGCCAGACGCTCCTGGGAATAGAGCAGATAGACCCTTTCGTTGAGAATGCCCGTTCGCGTAACTTTCGCGACCAGAGGCGGACCATCTGCGGTGCGAGCGCTGGCAAGCAGGGCTTTGGATATATCATCTGTGAAATTATCTAACTCGCGATAACTGTACTTTTCGCCGGCAACTTGCCTCAGCTTCGCAGAAATCTCGGCTGGGTCACGTACCAGAAAAGGCGCCCATGCATCAGGATGGATCGGGTTCTCGCCATAGTTCTCGGACCTGAAGGTATCGAGTGCAGTGAGCAGCTTCGCGTCGCTCCAGTCGCTTTTGAAATCAATGCCAACGAAACCGGGGCCATCAAGCAGCCGCACATCGGACGCGGCTTTCAACTGCTGAAGCCGTTCTTCAAATCGGGGGATAGCAAGAAGGATAAGACGCTTGTCGACCTTGACGGGAAGACAAAGAATAAGCGAGGCACGATCGTTGGCGCCGCTGGGGCGACTAGCGCTGATGGCCTGCAGGATAGCGAGCGAGCGCAGATCGATTTCGCGGCTGTCGGCCTTAGGGCTTGCAACTGTGAGCAAAAGCGTAGCCGTGTCGCCGAAATCGCGCTGGAAGTTCACTGGGCCTGCGCCTTGCGGAAGAGAATTGATGGCGGCGAGACGTCCGCCGATGTCGTCAAGCGTCTGCCCGGTATCGCGCACTTTGTCCGAGAGCGTTAACGTGACGTAGGAAACATTAGCGCGCGAGATGGATTCAATCCGGGCGATATTCGAGTTGGACGCGACGGTCTGCTCGATTGTCCGAGTGACGAGTTCTTCGACCTTTTCGGCGCTCGCTCCGGGCCAGTTTGTAATAACCATCGCCTGCCTGGCTGGGATATCCGGATCTTTGCGCTGAGGCATCTTGAGATAGCCATAAATTCCCCAGGCCACGGTGCCGGCTAACAACACCCAGGCAAGCTGTGGATTTTCGACGAAAAAGCGAGAGGTGTTGTGAGTGCGGCCGATAAGTTCGGCATCAGAGCGGCCGAAAGGCTTGCTCACGGAATCACCCTGACGGCGTCACCGTCGTTCAGAAAGGTTGCCCCTGAGCTTACTACTTCGCTACCGGGAGCCACGCCAGTGATTGCGATATGGTCACCAAAAGTTTTGCCGAGTGTGACGGGCTTGCGCCTGGCCAAGCCGCCCTCAACTACGACGACCGCGAATTGAGGCGAGCCAGTCGCATACCGAACGACAGCGTCGAGGGGCACGGCAGTCACGGGCGCGGGTTGTGCCGGCTCGCCCAAATCGAGCGAAACAATCATTCCCGGTTTGAGCATGGCACTTCGGTTTGGTATCGTCACCTCAACCTGGAAGGAACGAGTGCTCGAGTCCGCAACCGCCCCAATCGCGCTGACGATTCCTCGAAACTGATGGCTGGGAAACGCTTCTGCGTAGACGGATAAAGGCGAGCCGTTCTTCAGATGCGCGACTAGAATATCGGACACACCGAAAGTAGCTTTCACGGACGAGATGTCTGCAAGTACAAAGGCAACGGCGCTCGGGCCAGTTAGTGTACCGATCTCTACCGATCTCTGAACTACCGATCCAGTGAACGGTGCAGCGAGTACCGTATCATGCAAACCGAGCGTGGCGGTCCCGAGTGTCGCCTGAGCCGTACTGGCCGCCCCCCCACTGGCTTGAACCTGGGCTTGCGCCGCCTGCACTTGAGCCCTGGTCGCATCGTAATTAGCTTTGGCCGCGTCATAATCTGACTTAGTAAGTGAAGTCTTTTTGAAGAGCGCTTCGGCCCGTCCGAAATCCTGCTCTGCTTTGACCGCAGCAGCTTCAGCCTGGGTGAGTTGCGCACGCGCCGCCTGTTCGGTTTCTTGAGCCTGCTTGGCCTGCCCGCCGGCTTGTGACACCTGCAATTGATAATCTTTCTCGCGGACCCGGGCAAGTGCCGTTCCTTGTGGGACTACATCTCCGATATCGACGCTGCGCAAGCGGCCATCCGGCCCTTTCACCTGATAAATCGATTCGACGAACCCATTCACCCGGAATGCAAGGTTGACCTGACGATTCGGCAGAATCGAGGCGGAATAGGGCTGTCCGCGCACAGGCTTGTACGTCTCGATTGTGACGACGCGAACGGGAGTCGCCGCTTTCTCAACCGGAGATTGCGGGCGATCGCAGGAATATGAGACAACGATCAGTATCAGGACGGCTGTCTTTTTCATTGGTCCTCGCCCAGGGCATGCTCGAAATCTGCTTTCGCCGTCCAATAGTCAGCGAGCGCATGCTCATAGCTCGAATTAGCCTGGGCCAGCGTGCTCTCTGCCTGAAATACTACCTTGAGCAGAGCGGCCTGAACCTCATACTGGTTCTTGTCGACACGCAAGCTCTCCGTGGCCGCCCGCTGACTGATACTGGCCGCGCGAAGCTTCGACCAACTTTGCTGCATTTGCCGGTATTTGTCGTCGACATCCATGATGACCTTACGCTCAGCGGAGGTTTGAGTGTTTTTGTCTTGCGACACAGTATCGCGCTTTTCGGCAATCTCGTTCCTCTTACGCCCCCAATCGAAAGGTTCCCAGGAGAGACTTACTCCGACACTGTACGTTCCGCCCGGCAGGAACGAATTATAGTTCAGGAGTGTAATCGAGTTGAACTCAGCGGAAATGTCGGGAATATATTCGGCGCGTTTCGCGCGCAGCTCCTGCTCGGATTGGAGAGTCTTAAGACGGGCTTGTTCTATTTCGGGGCGGTGGCTTAGCGCTTGCTTGCGCGCCGCAACGAGATCGGCTTCGGGGTTGATTGTCTCGCGGTCTATGGACACAACAGAAAACTGCGTCAGCACATCGCGCCCGAGGAGATCATTGAGCTGTTCTTTTTCGGTGGCTTCCTGATTAGAAAGAGTGACCTCTGATTGTTCGGCATCGGCGAGGGTCGCCTGTGCCTGCAAGAGATCCGACTCTAGTGCGGTCTGCTTCAGGACGTAATCATTAGTAACCCGCTCGACCTCCTTGTAGAGCCGGACGGTTTCGCGCGCGGCGGTTAGCGAGCTCTGTACCTGCTGGATGTCGTAGTAGAGCTGCTTCACGTTGCGCACGACATCCTGCCGTTTGGACCGAGTTTTCTGCTGGGCCAATTGAGTGGAGAAGTCGAGAGCTTCCAGGTTCAGGCGTGTACGGTAAAGAGCGGAAAGGGGCTGCGAGACGCGTCCGAAGATAAACCCGGTCGGCTGAACAGGCGTGGAGTATTTGACGTCGGTGGCGGGAATGGGGCCGATTATCGACTCTTTTTCTATAGTTCCGCGGGCGATCGTTATGTTGACAGACTGGAGCTGCTCGGAGCCGAGCATGTAAAGCGAAAATTTCGGGAAGAGTTGGCTTCGGAATGCCGCGCGCCGGTCTTTGGTCTTCGAGACATCGAGCGCGGTGTTAGCAATGTCGATGTTGTGCTTCAGGGCGACTTGGACTGCTTCATCGAGTGATAACTCTTCCGCCCCGAGCACGGACCTGACCGAGAGTAATAACAAGAGCGCGCAGCCGGCTAACTTCGCGTCGGTAACGGTCAAGTTCGGCATCTCTGATAGTCCTCGTGAGTATACCCGTGCCACACAAAAATGGGAAGCATCATACGGTATCACACTTACCAGGCGCTTAGAATCTTGCGAATCTGCTTCAAGGCAAGATCAATCATCATGAAGAATTCACCCAAAGCCGTAGCTTGGTTTCCAATTGCGGGCATTTCGATATTGGCGCCTCTCCTGGCTCAAGTGCCCATTAACAGCCGCACGATTTTGGTCTCCATGGCAATGAATGCCAAGCGGGTTGTGCAATACGAATGGAAACAGCGCGTCACGGTGATTCGCAGGGGAAACCCATCGGAGCCGATCATCGATCAAGTCCGTTTCGACTCGAACGGACAGATGCAGCGAACCACGATATCCGCCCCTCAGCAGAAACAGATGGGTGGCATACGGGGCAGGATTGCGGCAGGCGTAAAAGAAAACGTGAAAGACATCATGGAGCTGGCGGGCAGCTACAACAAGCCGCAGCAGATGATGGAAGCGGTCAAGAAGGCACAGATCTCACAGCCTCCAGGTGCGGGAACGGTACGGCTTGAGGCCCGCGGATTGATTAAGCCTACGGACTCGATGACCATGCTGGTCAGCTCGACCACACATCTCGCGACGCACGTCGATATCAGAACGGATTACGAGGGCGGTCCGATGACCATCGCCCAGGATTATTCGCCCATAGCGGGCGGCCCGAACATGATGAAGAGCATGAAGGTTTTGGTCCCTCAGAAAGACCTTGCGGTTAACGTCGATTCCTACGACTTCACCCGGCAAAGCGCCTCGGTTAAGCAGTAAGTAGAAGGCGAAACTCGAATGAAACATCTTAATTCCGGCGCGATTCTCATCGGCTCATTGCTGCTGGCCTGTGTTGCCTCGGCCCAGACGCCAGGTACCGGGCGGGTTCAGATTAAAACGCTTGAGTCATATTCCGGTATGGGCCCACTTACTAAACCAAGTGCCATTGTGGTCTATGACTTCGCCTCTACTCCGGAAGAAGTAGCACTAAACAAATCTGCATTGAATCGTGTGCGCATGCGCGTGAGCGGCGCACAGAACGACGACAAGGCGAAGCTCGCGCATAAAGTCGTGAACCAGTTTTCAGAATCACTGGTCAAGGACTTGCAAAAGACGGGCCTTCCGGTTTCGAGGGGCGTTACGGGTGAGCTGCCGCCCGAGGGCGCGCTGGCGATACAAGGAGATTTCCAGACCATCGACGAAGGAAATCGTGCCAGACGCATGGCCATTGGCCTCGGAGCAGGAGCATCCAAAGTGGTGGCGCACGTTGAGTGCTATCTGAACCAGCCCGCTGGAAACACCATTGTCACAGAGTTTCAGGCGACCTCGCAAAGTTCCCGAAAACCCGGTGCCGCGGAGACCATGGGGGCCGGCGCTGCTCCAGAAGCAGCAGCGGCCGTAGGTGGCGTCACCGAGTTGAAACAGGGTGCCGAAGGCGATACAGACCGTATGGCCAAGGCTATAGCCCAGCAAATCAGTAAAACAATGACAGCACAAAGATGGATAACGGGGTCGAAGCAATGAGCACGCGCATCTTTCTTGACAATGAAGACCGAGCGGTCATTCCGACCCGCACCGGCGACATCTGGAGGCTCAAAGAGGTCAACACCGCGGCTGGTACTCAACTGGTAAAGGACCACACCTGTACCGACGGTTTGCCAACACTGACCCCGAGCGGCCAAGAAATTCTATCAGCGCTTCCGGACGCCCACGGCCTTCTTTGGTTCACTGCCAGCGGCAACAGCTCGGATGCTTCAGGAGAACCGGCCATGGTTGGTACCGCGAACCCGGATCCTTCGAACAGCAGCCACTGCACGGTTAAGCTTCACACGCTTCCGTCGGGCGAACTCATCGTCAAGTCTTTTGCAGTCGATCCAGACCCCTCGCGCCTGGCTGGAACCGGTATCCTCTACAAGAGTTACTATTCCTCCGTGTATCTCGGACCGGATGGCAAAACCGCCTATGTGGGTGTACTTGGCGGGCTGGTCAGAATTCACGAGAACTATTGAGTAACCTATGAAAACCTCTCGAACGCTCCTGTTGCTCACCTTCATATGCCTGAGCAGTGCAATTGGCCAAACTCAGCAGCCGGCTGCTGATTCATCGCTCACTACCGATTATCGTGCCCGCACGATTTACTTTTTGATGGTGGACCGGTTCAATCCACACCAGCCCTATAGCCCCTATGTCGATCCAGAACATCCGTTCGCGACTAACGAGGTCAACTGCTTCGTGGAGACCTGCAATGCGGAAATCCGATTCCGGCGGTACTGGGGCGGAGACATTCAGGGCATCATTCAAAAGCTCGATTATCTGAAAGATTTAGGGGTATCCGCGGTTTGGGTCACGCCTTTGATGGAGAACGTCAGAGCTTACGTGGGTGGGACAGGATATGGAACCGGGTATCACGGGTACTGGGTTCAAAATTACGATCGTGTCAACAAGCACTTCGGCGACTGGGGGGATGTCAATCAGCTTAGTGAGGAGTTGCACTCGCGAGGCATGCGATATATCCAGGACATTACGCTGAACCACTCCAATCCTCTCGACAATCACGTGTATGGCCGGCTATTCGAATCCGAAGATCCGAATAGAATATTCATTGACAGCTATAACGACGACGTCGATCCCTCGACAGGTACGCACTACTACAAGCATTATGAAAGCGACGGCCGATGCAAGGAGGAAAAAGCGCTATCTGTACCCGACTACTACTGGAGTTACTGGCAGCTACACCATTGCCTGCTGGCCGACCTCAGCGGCTACGATCAGCGAAATCCAGCCGTATCCGATTACCTGCTAAAAGCGGGTGAGAAATGGATGTTCAACGGAGTCGACGACTTTCGTCTGGACGCTGTAAAATTTCCGTTCCCGCAATTCATCGCAAAGTTTACCAGCACCATGCGCGACTATTCGATTGAGTTGAACCGACGCCAAACACCGTATATTGTAGGCGAATGGTCGCATGGCGGCGTAGGCGATGCGAAATCTTTAGTCTTTGCAAACAGCTACAACGTGTTTCACACAAACATACTCGATTTTCAGCTATCGTTTGTGTTGAACCAGTTCATCGGAGGCGATTACGAGGATGTTACTCAGAAGATAACTGCCTTTGATCTCGATAACTTTCTTCACGAGCGCGTCTTGGCATTCAAGGGAAGAGACACCTGGCAGGGCACCTTCCTCGATAACCATGACCAGATCCGGACCATGGTGCGCTTGCAGAAATTGAAGGTTACGGATGAGAGTGAGCGAGAAGAGCGAATGGACCTGGGGACCGTCTTGTTAATGACAATCCGCGGCATTCCGATCATCTACTACGGAGACGAACAGTATCTCGCGCATTACAATGATAACCAGACCACAGCGCCAGAGTATATCAATTCCGGAGACGATGATCCCTGGAACCGTCCCGGTTTGAATCGCTGGAGCGAAGACACAACTGCATTCAAAATCGTCAGCACCTTGGCGAAATTAAGGAAGAGCAGTCCAGCGGTCTGGCGCGGCGCCTACGTCACTGTTTACGCAGACAACGACGTTCTGATGTTCGAGCGTATCGATCCTGGAGAGGTCGTATTGGTCGCAGTGAATCGAGGGGAAGATAAGACGGTCATGCTGCCCGGAAGAATTGGTCTCCCGCAGGGCTTCTATAAAGGGCTGCTCGAAGGCGCGAGTCCAGTCAACCAAGGGAATTACCTTTCGGTAACTCCCGGCGGCTGGACTCTGCACCTCAACAAACTCAGTTCGCTGGTCCTGCACCCCTAACGGCGCCTTGATTTAAGGGCTCCTTACTGCACCATTCTTCGCTGCTTTCGCATGAGGGCGGGCATTTCGTAGTCGTCCATCGGCGCGGCTTCTTCCGCGTGTTCCGGGGCGGCCTCGGCACCGGCAATCGCGGGTTCCGCTTCGCGCTCGACCGGCGGATGAACTTCCGGTAAGTTCGAGCTGGTAAACGGGAAGTGGGGACTCCGGCGATCGATTTCCGGCAAACTGTCGCGCTGGAAGCCAGTGGCGATCACTGTGATCTTGACCCGATCCTCCATTTTTTCGTCGAGGACGATGCCGAAGTTGATCTGCACGTCGTCGTTCTGGGTGGCCTTCCGGATCAGGTTGCAGGCCTCGTTGACATCGTGAATGCCAAGCTGGCTCGAAGCCGTGATGTTGATCAGAACACCGCGCGCGCCAAGGACGCCTCCCTCCTCCATGAGCGGGCTGTTGATGGCCCGCTGAGCGGCCTCGATCGGGGCCTTTTCGCCCGAAGCGACCGCGGTGCCCATCATGGCGTAACCCATGCCGAGCATGTTGGTGCGGATATCGGAGAAGTCGCGGTTGATCAGCCCGGGCGTGGTGATGATGTCGGCAATTCCCTGCACCGCCTGCCGTAGCACATCATCCGCCATACGAAAGGAATCGATGAAACTAGTTCCTTTCGGAGCTAACCCGAGCAGCTTTTCGTTCGGGATACTAATAACGGTATCGCAACTTCCCGCCAATTCGGCGAGGCCGCGCTCGGCCTGCTTCATGCGGCGCGGTCCCTCAAATGCGAATGGCTTGGTTACTACCGCGACAGTCAGCGCATTCAATTCCTTAGCTAGCGAAGCCACTACGGGGGCGGCACCGGTTCCGGTGCCTCCTCCAAGCCCCGCCGTGACAAATACCATATCGGCGCCTTCGAGAATTTCTATAATCTGTTCTGTATCTTCGAGCGCAGCCTGCCGACCCACTGACGGATCTGCGCCCGCTCCCAAACCGCAGGTCAGCTTCTTACCGAGGGTGATTTTGTTGGCCACAGGGGACGCGGCGAGCGCCTGCTTGTCTGTGTTCAAGACGTAAAAATCTATTCCGCCTAAGCCCTCCTGCAGCATTCGAGTGACCGCATTCGATCCGCCGCCGCCCACTCCGACGACTTTGATGCGCGTCCCCAATTGAACCTCATCTTCCATCAAGAATTTCAGATCGTCATCCATGCTCACATCCTTTCCCCGTATCCTCATTTCACTGCCAGTCATTTCACTGCCAATCCGGCGAGTCCCGCTGAAGCCCGTCTCCAGTCCCGCTTCATTTTGAGCCGCCCCGAATACATTGCGAGGCCAGCGGCTGTTGTCCAAAGCGGACTATCGAGTTCGCCTGGCCAGTTCTCGATGCCCGTTGCCAGTCCGTTTCTGGCCTGGCAATTCAAAATTCGTTCAGCGAGATCGCACATCCCGCTTAGCAAAGTTCCGCCGCCGGTCAAAATAGCGCCCTCGAGCAGCGACTGCTCCATGCCGACGCGCAAGATCTCAGAGTAAATTCGCTCGAAGATGTCCTCGGCGCGCGCTTCGAGGATCTCGTTCAACTGCCGCCGCGGAGCTTCTCGCATACCCCGACCTTCGGCCGTCGGAATCTCGAGCAAGCTGTGGTCGGACTCGGCTCCCGCAATGGCGCAACCATACTCGCGCTTCAGGCTCTCGGCGTCCTCATAGTTCACTTTCAGCAGCCACGAGACATCGCGCGTGAAGTGATCGGCGCCAATAGGAAGCGAAGTCGCGAGCAGCAGCCCGTCACCGTCATATACGGCGAGGTGGGTCGATTGCGCCCCGATATCGATCAGAGCGACCCCGCGTGCGCGGTCTTCGGGCACGATCGATGCGTAAGCCGCCGCGACCCCTTCAAAGATTGACTCTTCTACTGCCAGATGCGCCTTGTGCACAGCCGAGACCACGGCCTGGTGCTCGCCGAGGGATGCAGTGATCACGTGAACGTTCGCTTCGAGCCGTGCGCAAAGAATACCCTTCGGGTTACGGTAGCCGGCTCGCCCGTCAAGCGTGAAATCCTGTGGACAGATTTGAAGGATCTGGCGATCTTCTTCCAGGCGAACACGGGAAGCGAGCTCAACCGCGTAGCGCAAATCGTCTGGCTCGATATCGCGCCGTCTGCCAAATTCGTAAAGTCCCCGGCTGTTGATGCCGGCAACGCTGCCCCCAAGGCCAATCACGACAGACTCGGCCGAGGCCTGCGCCCGCAATTCGGCTTCATGCAGCGCGAACTGAATGCTCTGCGAAAGCGCCTCTTGATCGTTCAGCCGCCCCTTGCTCCACGCCTGAACCGGGGCTTCGCCGTAGCCTAAAAACCTTATACTCTGCTCTTCGAGGGCACAGATCACTACGCGCGTACTGGTGCTTCCAAGGTCGAGTCCCACCGCCAGCTTCGCCTTACTCGCCACCGCTATCACCTCCCACCGCTGTGATCACTCCATCCACTCGCAAATCGAGCGTCTTCGCATCGGGGCGCTTCTCTCGAATCTGCGAGTAGTTGTTTAGAAAGCTCTGGAGTCGTTCCGTATAGTTGTCATCGCCGAGCATCAGATTCACCACCGTTCTATCGACATGTTCCGCCACGATGAGATTGTTTGGATCGGCCACGTTGATTTCGGAAATCTGGCCTGCCAGAGATCCGATCTCTTTCAGCATTCCGAGCACTCGCCGCACCCTCGCCCGCCGGTTTTCAAGGCCTTCACTCTCCCGGATGCCAGTGATTACCGGTAGCGTGAACTCAGCGGCCACGCGCGGCCGCAGAATATGCCCGTCCTTATCGATCAGCGCTAAGCGGGACATTCCATCTCTGCGGTTGGGCGCCAGCCTGACGAACGCCACAGGTACGCGCTCGTGGACAACAACTTTCAACGTGTTCGGCCAAACCTTCGAAACGGTTGCGTCCTCCACCCAGTCGATCTCCAGTAACGCGAGCCGCCGTTTCTCAATCGGAACCAGGTAGAGGCTCCGGCCAAGGTCCTCGGCGAAGACATGACGGATCTGGGAAGTCGACGCATATTGCACACCCTCCACCACGAGATTGGGGCTACGCCCGCGAAAATCCTCCGACTCGGCTACACGAAACCGGTCATCCTTGATCAGAAATTCTTCGGTCGTGTGCCAGGCGAATAACGTGCTTACCATCAAGACGACGCCTGCAATCAACCAGAAAGTGAAACGCACCCAGCGGATGCCCTCAGTCGGCTGCTCTTCCGGTTCCTCGCGGCGCGGCATCAGGCAGCCTCCCGCAGCTTTTCGAGTATCCTGTCCGCGGCCTGCGACACGCTCCCTGCACCCAGCGTAATGATCAAGTCGCCCGGTTCGGCGGCGGCCAATATACTCTCGATGCCTTCTTCCAGGTCGGCCACGTAGTGCGCCGAGCGGTGACCGTAAGAGCGCAGCTTTTCGAGCAGTACTTGCGAATCTACACCTTCAAGCACCGGCTCCGAAGCCGCGTAAATGTCGAGCAGATACACGTCGTCAGCCTGATGGAAAGCCGTACCGAACTCGTCGAGCAAGTATTTTGTGCGTGAGAAGCGGTGGGGCTGAAAGAGCACGCGAATGTGCGCGTAGGGAGAAAGCCTGGCAGTAGCAAGGGTGGCTTTTATCTCGGTCGGATGATGGCCGTAGTCGTCGACCACCGTCACATCGCGCTCCCGGCCACGAATCGAGAAGCGCCGGTCGACGCCGCTGAATCGTTCGAGGCCCTCTACAATCTGGCTAACGGGAACATCCAGCTCGAGCGCGACTCCGATTGCCGCGGTCGCATTTAGAACGTTGTGAACACCGGGCACGTTGAGGCGAAAAACGCCCAGCTCGGCGCCGCATCGCCGCACGCTGAACTCCGAAGAGCCGGCCGATACGGCAATATTGTGGATTTCGAGATCTACCTGCGCCGAGCGACCGTATGTAACAGTGCGGCGCCGGACGGACGGAAAAATCCGCTGAATATTTTCGTCCTCCATGCAGAGAATGGCCGCGCCATAGAAGGGCACGCGATTCACGAACTCGGTGAAGGCGGCCTCGATCTCGTCAAGGGAAGCATAGTGATCCAAGTGTTCGCGATCGATGTTGGTGACTACGGCCAGGATCGGGGCAAGCTTCAGAAAGGAACCGTCACTCTCATCGGATTCCACCACCAGCAGCGCGCTCTTTCCGACGCGCGCGTTCGAACCCTCCATAGCGGCGACTTTCCCGCCGACAACCACCGTGGGGTCCAGATTGGCGGCATTCAAGATGCTCGCAACCATGGAGGTCGTGGTTGTTTTTCCGTGGCTCCCGGCGATGGCGATGCCGTACTTGAGCCGCATCAGCTCGGCAAGCAACTCGCCACGCGGGATAACGGGCACTTGCAGCCGGCGCGCTTCGGCCACCTCCGGATTATCGGAATCGAGGGCCGAGGTAACCACCACGGCTTTCGCGCCTTCTACATTCGCCGCCTGGTGCCCGGCCCGAATGGTTGCGCCGAGCCTGGCGAGCCGGTCGGTGATTGCGCTCTGCCGGATATCGGACCCGGAGACCTCGTAACCAAGCGTGAGCAGCACCTCGGCGATGCCGCTCATTCCGATGCCCCCGATTCCCACGAAATGCACGTGTTGGGGCTTAAAAAACATTTCTCAAAAGTATTGTTCCGGCTTTGGGACAAGCTGTCAACGTCGAAATCAAGATTTTCAGCGTTTCCGGTACTTTATTTCTTCTTAGCAGCGGCTTCCTCCATTACGTCGGCAGCTCGCGCGGCGGCCCCTGGCCGGGCGAAGCGCTGAACATGACTTCGCATCCCCGCTAACTGGATGGGATTGTTGCGAAGCTCCTCCACCTCGCGGAACAAACGTTCCCCACTCATCTCAGAGTCGGAGATCATACGCGCCGCCTGCTCCCTCACTAGCGCTTCGGCATTCTTGCGCTGGTGATCGTCGGCGGCAAAGGGCAGGGGAACGAGCACGGAGGGCATCCCGGCCGCAGAAATCTCGCTCACTGCACCGGCGCCCGCTCGCGCCACCACAAGGTCTGCACTCGCGAAGGCCTCAGCCATGTTGGGCAGGAAAGTCGTCACCTCTCCCGCTATGCCCGCCTTTGAGAATTCCTGTTGGAGTGCCGCGTGCTCGTGGGCGCCGGTCTGATGGACAATCCGCACCTCAGACCCCTTTTCCCGAAACAGCGGCCAACTCTCGCGCGATGCGCGATTGAGCGTCCGGGCCCCGCGGCTCCCGCCGGTAATCAAGAGGGTGAATGGGCCGCCCTGCTTGGGCTGCACTCGAAAGAACTCCTCGCGTACTGGCAACCCCGTAACTTCACTCAATTGCGGGGGGAACCACCCCCAGGCCGCAGGAAAGGCCAGCAATGCCCGGTAGACACGACCCGCGACACGGCGGTTAGCGAATCCGGGCACTGCGTTGGGCTCCATGACGATCAGCGGAATTTTTTCGAGCAGTGCAGCCAGCATCACGGGTCCGGCAACGTATCCGCCCATGCTGAAGACCGCTTTGGGGCGGTAATCGCGGAGTAACTTCCAAGCCGCACTCACGCCCAAGGGCAATCGCATGGCTGTGCGTAACTGGCGGCGCAGGCCCACGCGATTGAGGCCTCCGCTGCGGATGAACTCGATCTCGAAGCCGGATTCGGGCACCAGACGAGCTTCCATGCCCTCGCGCGTGCCAATAAAAAGCAGACGGTGCCCGCGCTGCTGCAACACACGGCCGACTGCTAAGGCTGGAAACACGTGCCCGCCCGTTCCACCGCCCGTCAATACGAACGAGTGCGTCATCAGGCCGCATGCTCACTCACACTCAGCAGGATTCCCATCATCAGCAGCGTGCTCAAAAGCGAACTTCCGCCCGAACTGATAAAGGGTAGCGGAATGCCTTTGTTCGGCATTACACCCAGCACGACGCTAATATTCATGAGAGCCTGTATGACTACGCATGCGGTGACGCTGAGGGCGAGATAGCGACCGAAGTTGTCGTTGGCGCGAACAAAAGTCCATATGCCTCGCCAAAGCACTACCGCGAAACCTACGATCAACAAAGCCGCTCCAAAAAACCCGGTCTCTTCCCCAATCACTCCGTAGATAAAATCGGTGTGCGCCTCGGGCAGATAAAGCAGCTTCTGCTTACTCTGCATCAGGCCCACGCCAAGCAGACCGCCCGAGCCGACCGCGATCTTTGATTGCAGTTGCTGATATCCGGGATCGCTGGTCGCAGCAGTCTGATGCGCATAGCGGAGGGTGCGGCCATTCGGATCCACCTTCTCGAGCAGCTTATGATCCTTGTCGAGAAAGTCCAGGGCACGCATGAGGCGATAGGGTCTCATGGCAATGAACCCCGCCCCAAGCATCAGCCCCAACACGCCGCAGATCGTCAGATACCGGGTCTCGATTCCAGCCACAAACATAACTACTACCGTCATCGCCACCAGCACCACAGCGGTTCCAAAGTCCGCAATCGCCACGGCGAGAGCCATAACCGAGACGACCACGGCGATAGGGCTCAGCGTCTCGCGGGAGTTGATATTCTCAATCCGGCGGCAGAGAAAGAACGAAAGAAACAGGGCCAGAGCGGGCTTGGCCAGCTCCGAAGGCTGAAGGGAGAAAGGGCCGGCCTTCAACCAGCGATGGCTTCCCGAATCGGTGGCGTAGACCGCGATGAGCAGAAGCATCACACTTCCCAGACAGGCGAATGCCACTTTCGGATTATTCCAGCGGCGATAATCATGGCGCATGCAATAGAGCAGCAGCATAAACGAGACGATCGCCCAGGCCAGCTGCCGGACAAAGAAATGAGTGCTCGAAACGTGATATTTCAACTCTGCAATGAACGATGAGGCGCTATAGACCATCACCAGTCCGAAGCAGACCAGCACAAGCACGGTGAGAAACAGGATCCAATCGGTTTTTAGACGTTGCGCCATGGAGATGCCTTATGACAATTCTGCCACCTGCTGTTTGAAACATTTACCGCGGTCTTCGTAATCCTTGAACTGATCGAAGCTCGCGCAAGCCGGGGCGAGCAGTACCGTATCGCCCGCTGAAGCATGTTGCCGTGCATAGCGGACAGCTTGCTGGAGCGTGCCGCAATCGAAAGTGGCTACCGCTCCGGCCAGCGCCTCTCTAATCAGGGGGGCGGCCGCGCCGATCAACAGCACCGCTTTGGCGCGCTCTGAAAGCGGATGACGGAGCGGACGATAATCGCTCGCTTTATCTTTGCCCCCGAGAATCACCCACAGGTTGCCCGGGAAAGCCGCGACCGCTTTCAACGCAGCATCCACATTAGTCGCTTTCGAATCGTTGTAATACCCGACGCCGTCAAGTTCCCGCACGAATTCCAGGCGGTGTTCTACGCCGGGAAAACTCTCGATAGCCGTCCCTAGCTCGTCCAATTCGGCGCCCGCCAGGATAGATACCAGAGCGGCAGCCATGGCGTTCTCGACATTATGTAATCCACGCAGTCTGATTTGCGTCCGCGCGGCGAATGGCTCACCGCAATAGAGCAATTCCCCGTTTTCTATGGCTACGCCTTGCGGCACAGGGCGCGACGAACTGAACCAGTAGACCTCGCCCGCGGTAGCGTTTGCAAAGCTGCGGCAGATCTCGTCGTCGTAGTTGAGAACGGCGAAGTCACCTGCCACCTGCGTTTCGAAGAGGCGGCGCTTCGCTGCGGCATAGTTGCCCAGGCTATGATGACGGTCCAAGTGGTCAGCAGTGACATTCAGACACGCCGCGATGCGCGCCCGAAAACTCCGAATCGTTTCCAGTTGAAAAGAAGAGAGTTCCAGAATATTCCATTGATCTTCAGCAGAAGTTCCGACGAGTGCGCTGGCGGCCTTCCCGATGTTGCCGCCGACCTGGCAGGCTACGCCGCATTTCTGAAGCAGGTGCCCGGTCAGCGCGGTGGTGGTTGTTTTTCCGTTGGAGCCAGTGATCCCGATAACCGGACCCTTTAGGAAGTAGGATGCGAGCTCAATTTCGCCGATGACGGGCACGCCCCGTTCTCGTGCCGAAGCAAAAAGCGGCTCGTCGAGCGGCACGCCGGGTGACAATACGATCAAATCTGGCTCATGCCCCTCCGTCCGGATATTGAGCGGGCTCTGCAAAAAGACCGGCACGCCCTGGGCGGCAAGCTTCGCCTCCTCCTCTGGCGAGGGGAGTTGAGAATCCATCGCCCGCACGCGCGCCCCTTGCTTTAGCAACAGTTCAATCGCGCCGAGCCCCGAGCGCTTCGTGCCAACCACGAGAACGTCTTTTCCGCGCAGATCCATGCCATACGGACCCATGCGCTGCCTACCTGAGCTTCAGAGTGGTTAGCGCAAAGAGCGCCATCACCAATCCCGCGATCCAGAAGCGCACAATAACTTTCGACTCCGGCCATCCCAGCGCTTCGAAATGATGATGAATCGGAGCCATTTTGAAGATGCGCTTGCCGTTCCGCATTTTGTAACTCCCGACCTGGAGAATCACGGATAGCGCCTCAATCACGTAGACACCGCCGATAAAGGCCAGTGTTATCTCCTGCTTGATCAGAACTGCCACTATGCCGAGACCGCCCCCAAGGGCGAGCGATCCAACGTCGCCCATGAAGACTTGCGCGGGATGGCAGTTGTACCACAGAAAACCGAGACTCGCTCCCACCATTGAGGCACAAAAGATCGTCAGTTCCTGTGAGTTCGGCAGGCGCGCCAAATCCAGATAGGTCGAAAACTTTACATTGCTCGAGACATAGGTTAAGGCCGTCATGGCAGCCGAGGCGATAATCATCAAGCCGATCGCCAGTCCGTCCAGCCCATCGGTGAGGTTCACTGCATTAGACGACCCGACCATGATGAAAACGATGAAACAGTAAAACAACAGGAACGCCAAAGGATAAGTCCAGTAGCTCTTGGTTAAGGGCTCGATGAGCAGATCGGGCTTGAATTGCTTAAAGAACGGAATGTTGATGGCCGTCGAGTACGCCTGGTTCGCATGGAGCAACAAAAGCAGAAAGCCGATCACCATGGCAACCAGCACCTGCGCCCAAAATTTTCGGGTGGCCGTCAGGCCGAGGTTGCGTCTCTTAGCGACTTTCGCGTAATCATCGATAAATCCGATCGCGCCAAAACCCATGAGTCCAAGCAGGGCAATCCAGATGTACCGGTTCGTCAGGTCGGCCCAAAGGAGCGTCGGGATGACTATTGCCGTCACAATTAGCAGGCCACCCATGGTGGGTGTTCCTGCCTTCTTATGATGCGATTGCGGGCCCTCTTCACGAATGTGCTGGCCGAAACTCCACTCGCGCAACTTGGCAATAAGCCATGGCCCCAGCGCCAGACTGAGCGCGAGCGCCGTTAGATTTGCCAGCGCAACCCGCGTCGTTATGTATTGAAAAACGCGAAAGGCGGGGATATAGCGGTGAAGGACCTGGAAGAGTAACCAGTAAAGCATCTTTACTCTTCCATTCTGGCGAGTGCGCGTTCAACGTGGGTCGCTCGCGAGCCCTTGAACAGCAAGGCGTCACCCGGCTTTACGAACCCGCGCAAGAATTTGCCGGCGCTATCGGAGTCTTCAAAAAAAAACGCGGCGCGATTACAAGCGGAGATGTGATTGCATCTTCCGCTGTGTTTGCCCAATCCGGTTTTAATGGCTTCGTCGACCATTAACCGGCTCGCGCCGCTTACCCCAATCAGTACATCTACACTGCGCTCTGCGGCATAACGCCCCAGCTCGCGGTGCAGTGTCTCGGCCCAGTGGCCAAGCTCGAGCATCTCCCCCAGCACGGCAATTCTGCGCGTTGCCGGCTCGGCGAGCAGCACGTCGATCATCGACCGTGCCGCCGCCGGGTTGGAGTTGTAGGAATCATTCAGAATGGTGATGCCACGTACTTGATAACGCTCGCCACGCATCTTGGCGGGACCCAGTTTGGCTACCGCGGTAACGAGCGCTTCGGGTGGAATCCCCAAGGCGCTTGCAACGGTCAGGCCCGCCAGAATATTCGAGACTGCATGCTCTCCGACCAGTTTTGTTTCGAAATCAACTCCTCGCACACTGAATCGGGAGCGCTCGGAGTCACGGCTTACGCGCTCAGCTCGAACGTCCACGCCTATGCTGGTTCCGTACGTCAGCACGGGGCCGGGATGATTCTCACCGAACGCAAGCACGCGCTTGTCATCGCCATTCAACACAGCCAAACCATTGGCAGGCAGTTCCTCGATCAGTTCGCGTTTGGCGGCGGCTATGCCCTCAATCGAATTGAAAGCTTCGATATGGGCGTATCCGACGTTGGTCACCACGCCGATCTGCGGCCGAGCGATCCGCGCCAGCTCACGAATCTCGCCGGCATGGTTCATGCCCAGCTCGACTATTGCTATTTCGGCATCGTCCGGAATGCGCAGCAACGTAAGCGGCAGTCCGAGATGGTTGTTCAGATTCCCTGCCGTTTTTCCAACCACCATGCGTTCGCTAAGGAGTGCGGCAATGATGTCTTTGGTACTGGTCTTGCCGGCGCTGCCGGTAACTGCCACTACCGGCTTGCCCCAAATTCGCCGCCCAAATTGAGCAGTTCGACCTAGGGCCCTGGCGCAGTTGTCTACCTGAAGCACCGCTCCCGCCACAAAAATGTTCTCGCTGATCACTGCAGCTACCGCCCCCGCATTCAGTACGTCCTGAACGTAGGCGTGACCGTCAAATCGCTCTCCTCGAATCGCAAAAAACAGATCCCCAGGCTGGATGGACCGGGAATCGATACTCCATCCGGCAACGCGCCTCGCGCGCAGTTCCTCGAGGGCAGCGGGCGGCTCAAGACCGGTCAGCCGTGCGCCGGTTGCCTGCTCGACTTGCGCCAGGTAGAGCTCCATCGCACTCTGGCCTATACGCTCTCTCTTGTTTCAGCAGCTCGCGATTTTCGCTCCGTTTTGTGATAACCCAACGATCGCAGCACACGGCGCGCCACTTCGCGATCGTCGAACGGAATCGGGCCATCTCTCAAAATTTGATATGTCTCGTGGCCCTTGCCGGCCAGAATAACAACGTCGCCCGGCCCGGCAGTTTCTATGGCCTTGCGAATAGCCCGTTCGCGGTCAGGCTCGGCTATGTGCGGAGTGTCATAACGACTCAGTCCCACCATAGCGTCGTTCATGATTGCCAGCGGATCCTCGCTGCGTGGATTGTCCGAGGTCAGAACTACATGATCGCTAAGCTCGGCCGCCGCCACTCCCATCAGCGGGCGCTTCGAGCGGTCCCTATCCCCGCCGCAGCCGAAAAGTGTGATCACCCGCTTCGGCCGCATCCCGCGTGCCGCTGCGATCACGTTGCGCAGCGCATCGTCCGTATGCGCGTAATCCACCACTACCGTGAACGGCTGCCCTTCTTCGACCCGTTCGAATCTCCCCGGCACTCGTTCCAAGTTTGCCAGCCCTTTCTGTATTTCTTCTTTCGTCAATTCGTACGTAAGCGCAACCGAGCAGGCGAGCAGAATGTTATAGACGTTGATCCGCCCCACCAGAGCGGATTCCACTTTGAACCGGCTGGTATTCGAAACCACTTCGAAAGACAGCCCGGCAAAGGTGGATTCAACGTTCTCGGCACGTACGAAACGCTCGCTGCTGCCGCGGGCAGGAGGAGGCTCCCGGTCCATGCCATACCAAAACACGTCGGTGCCCGCCGCGAGCTTCAAACTTCGAACTTGTTCATCATCCGCGTTCAACACCGCGAAGCGGGGGGGAGGACCGCTCCGAGGCGTGAATAACAGCTGCTTGGCATCGAAATATGCGTCCATCGTTCCGTGATAATCGAGATGGTCGCGCGTGAAATTGGTGAAGGCCGCGGTGTGGAAATGCATGGCGTAAATGCGCCCCAGATCGAGCGCGTGAGATGAAGCTTCCAGAGTGGCATGCGTCCCGCCCGCTTTCGCGAGTTCATCGAACATGCGGAACAGATCGAGCGATTCAGGGGTGGTGTTGACGGCCGGCAGCACTTGTCCGGCAAGATGGTATTCGATGGTGCCGATCAGCGCCGTGGTCTTCCCGGCCGCCCGTAAGATCGCATCGATCAGGGAAGTGCTGGTTGTTTTTCCGTTCGTACCCGTCACGCCAGTGAGAAAGATGCGCTCGTCGGGCTTGTTATAAAAATTCCGCGCGGCCAAGGCCAGCGCCTCGCGGCCTTTCATCACCTCAATCCAGCGATCCCGTGTCTGGCCATGCGGTGGGCGATCGCTAACGATAGCCAGCGCTCCTCTTTGTATGGCCTCAGCCGCATAGCTGGCGCCGTCAGCCTTTGCACCAGCGAAAGCGAAAAACAGGTAATCCTGCCCCACCTTGCGGCTGTCGTAAGCAAGCCCGCGCACGTCGGCCTCGAGCAGCCTGCCCGGCAATTGCCGCGCCACCGGTATCGCTTCAAAGACCTCCCGGAGCAACATGGGCTGCGCGCCTAGCGCGCAAACCTCACCGCGATGTGTTCGCCCGGGACCAACACGGCGCCCGCTACGGGCGTTTGGGTCCGCGCCATCCCGTCTCCGAACAGATCCACCTCGACTCCAGTCGCGGTCGCCTCCTGCACGACATCTTTTATCGTTTTACCGACAAAGTTGGGAACTTTCGGCGCATTCGCGTCCGCCACACTCGCTCCGTTCATGTCGCCCGTGGCTTGCTGAATTTCCTCCAACGTCGGAGGGTTCAACTGAGCCAAAGTCACATCGTCGTACTCTCTAACCTTTTCTCTTTCCCTGACTTTGTCTTTGGCGATCATTTCATCGATGTCTTGCGGCAGGTCGCGGACTACGCCGAGACGCCGCATCGCCGTCAGAGTTACCTTTTCAAAGACGGGGCCCGCCGCTGATGCGCCGAATCCCGCCTGGCCTGTGGTTCCCGATATAGTTACTACCACCACGACGGCCGGATTCTCGAGTGGCCCGAAGCCCATAAATGAGGCATTGTATTTGTGCGTGTAAACGCGGTGCGCGAAATCGTAGATCTGTGCAGTCCCGGTCTTACCCGCAATCGCGTAACCAGGCACCTTCAAATGTTGCGCCGTGCCCCCAGGCAGGAGCACGCGCCGCATCAATTGCCGCATCGTGCTAACCGTTTTAGGGCGTAACACGCGCTGTTCGGGAGCCCGATACTGCACCATCTGCTTCGCCTCTCCGGCCGGGCGCTCCCACGCGAGCAGGTGTGGGTGCACCAGAAATCCTCCATTTGCGATCACACTTCCCAGTTGAGCCAGTTGCAGAGAGGTCACGCTGATCTCATGTCCCATTGGCACCGACCCGATCGAAGTCGGTTGCCATCGCCGCAACGGCCTTACTAACCCCGGAGCTTCCGCCGGCAGCTCTATCCCAGTGCGATGGCCAAAGCCAAATTTTTTGATGTATTCGTAGAGGTTTGCGTTCCCTATCTGCTGCCCGATATGGATCGCCCCGATGTTGCTCGACTTCGCGAGCACGTCTGCCACCGAGAGCAAGCCGTAAGGATGAGAATCATGGATCACGCGCCCAAAGAGCGTGGTTACTCCGCCGCCGCAGTTGATCATCGTATCCGGCGTCAGCCTGGTGGTCTCTAGTGCCGCTGAGACGGTAACTACCTTAAACACCGATCCCGGCTCGAACGGCGCTACCACGGCCAGGTCCTCCCGTCCGCTAGCCTTTTCGCCCGGCAGAAGATGTTCATTCAAATCGTAGGTCGGGTAGTTCTCGAGGGCCAGAATCTCACCCGTATTCGGATTCATCGCAATGAGGCTGCCATGGTCGGCATGGTTCTTGACCACCGCCTCCCGCAGAGCCTCTTTCGCAACATACTGCAACTCCCGGTCGATCGTGAGACCGATATCCTTGCCCGGCTGGGCCGCCCTGACCACTTCGGCCGAGTACGAGTTCTCTTTTCCGTCGCGCTCCACTCTTATGGCGCCCGGGGTCCCGCGGAGCTCTTTGTTCAACTTGAGCTCCACACCCGCGACACCCTGCCCCTCGCTATTCAGGTTGCCGATCACGTGAGCGGCCACGTCGCTGTTCGGGTACGAGCGAACACTTCCCTCGCGCACATCAAGCCAGTCGAGGTTCATTGCCCGCAGGGTTGCGGCCTGATCGTCCGTCACATGCTGGTCGACTACGAAATACCCACTGTGATGCTTATTTGAGGACGCAACGTCAAGAGAAGCCTCCAGCCGCTTGGCATCCAGCGAGAGGACCCCAGCCAGCAGGCCGGCAGCAGTGGATTTGTCCGGAATGCGCTTCGGGTTAACAACCACGAAATGGGACGGAGAGCTGATTGCGAGCAGGTTGCCGTTCCGGTCAAAGATGGACCCGCGAGGGGCCTCCACCGGCTCTAATTTCTCCTGCTGCCTTTTGGCGCGCTTGACCAGGTCGTCGTGCGACAGAACCTGTAAATCGAAAAGCCGGAAAACAAGAATTAGGGCCCATCCCAGTAGGATGAGCCCTATAATGAGTGCCCGCTCTACCGGCTTAGAGATTGACTCAAACGGTCGGGACTCCATGTTTTGCACCCACCAAAAGACTCACTGATTCGTGTGGCGGCCGTTCATCAAAGCGGATCGCTGACGCTCCCCGGCTCGCTTTCAACGGCTCAGTTTCCACGAGGTTTACCGGACTACCTCGCCAGCCGAAAGCGGCATGGTGTTCCGCGCTTCCGTCTTCCCTGAATACTTCCCATCGAGCGTTTCGAGCTGCGTCAGCGCGGGCTCCGACATCTTCAGCGTCTTGGCCAGTTGCTGTAGGCGATCCATACTCACCAGCTTGGCTTCCGCCGTGTCGAGCTTCGCCATCTGCTGCCGGAGTTGGTCCTGCTCACCACGAAGATGCTGTAGAGCGAATCCGGCGGTGGTGTTGTACGCCGTGGGCACCAGGCCGGCGATCACCAGCATGGCGGCGACAAAGCCGGTCATCATCGAACGGCTGCGCGCCTTCCTCGCAGCCGGATCGGCAGCCCGCGCCACCGCCGTGTTGTCGATCCGTTTTACAAACAGATACACATCTTCGTTCGCGATCGGACGCAAGCGCGGCGACTCCGTCCTGGTCCAGACAGCGCTTGAAACCTCGGCCAGTTCCCTTGCTCCGACGAATCGATTCACGAAAGTTGCGAGTGTTGCCATTGTGCCTATCCTCTTTTTATGTGCGTTCTAGCGCCCGCAGCTTCGCGCTACGCGACGCTGCATTTTCCAAAATCTCTGCCCTACTCGGTCTGACCACATGTTTGGTCAGGATCTTCGCCTTCCCCGCCCTCGCCTGTCTCTGAAAGGCCCTTTTCACGAGCCGGTCCTCGGTCGACATAAACGTCAGCACTACCAGGCGCCCGCCAAGCTTCAAATGCTCCGTCGCCAACGCGAGCAGCCCTTCCAGTTCCTCCAACTCTCGGTTCACCTTCAGACGCAACGCCATGAAAGTCTGCGTTGCCGGGTGTATTCTCCCCGTTCGCGGCACGACGTCTTCCACCACCTGGGCCAACCGGCCGGTGGTCAGAATCGGCCGCGCGCGAACGATTGCTCTGGAGATTCTTCGCGACCTCCTTTCTTCACCGAGCTGATAAATCAAATCGGCGAGCGCCTTTTCAGGCAGTCCATTGGCAAGATCCGCCGCGGTCAGGCTCTGCGTGCGATCCATTCGCATATCCAGTGGCCCATCCGCACTCAACGAAAACCCACGCTCCGCAGCATTTAACTGGTACCGGCTTACGCCCAGGTCGGCCAGCACGCCATCCGCGGCTTCCACTCCGCTCGCGGCCAACGCCTTCGGCATATCTGAGAATGCACCGTGAAAAAACTTGATGTGCTGAGCAAACACGGCCGTGTTGCGGCGAGCCAGTTCGAGCGTCTCCCCATCCCTGTCGCACGCAATCACCAAACCGCTAGTAAGCCGCTCCGCGATCGCTCGCGTGTGACCACCCAACCCGGCGGTCACGTCTACATAAACTCCCTCGGGCCGAATCGCGAGATACTCGAGCGATTCCTTCAGCAGAACCGGATAATGCCACGGCTCGCCTGCCTGCTGCGCGGCGTCCATAACATCCGCTTAGCGCAGTCCCTTCTTCTCCAAAACTTTCAGCTTGTCGGCTAAATTCGTTTTCGCCGCGTCAAACCGGGCGCTATAAACCCTACTGCCAAAAACCTCGATCCGCTGCTTGTAGCAGACCAGATATACTTCGTCCTTCTCCAGATCCAGATCACGCCGCAACGTCGTCGGCATCAACACCCGGCCCTGACCGTCAATCTCCACATCCTCGCCGTAATGGTTCGCGATGAAAGCCACATCGGCTCTCACATCTGCATCCTCGCCGGGCTCTTGCAGCATGTTCTCTGTTTCGCGCCACACCGAAATCGGATAGATTAGTGCTGTCGAGGTGTTCAGCGTCGTGACAAATACTTTCTGCTCTCCCAAAGCACCGAAATACTGCACTACCGCGGCGGGCAGCTTCAGGCGGCCTTTCTCATCCACACGACCGTTCAGAGTCCCGCGCGGGGCCTCGACTCGCTTCGGCGAATTTGCCTGACCATCCTGTTCCACTTCGAACCACTTTGGGCCATTTCAGACCACTGATCGATACTCTCATGAGGCATATGTGATTGCAATAGATTTGTTCCAAGAATCTTATGCAAACTATTGATTTCGCCTTTCTTACGCCATTGGAGTACGTTCAGTACGAGATGAGACGTAAGAGGAAACGTGCCTCGTGCGGGGCATTCTTAGAACCGTCCGGTTTCAAGCAGAAACGCGAGCGCATGGCGCATGCACTCCCGCAGATATTACAACCGCTAAAACGGCAGATCTATGACCTCTATCGAGAGCGCGGGCACCGTGTGATTCCAATGGTTGCCGGCAACGGGAATGGTTGACTGTACCGGATGAATCGCGTCCGGATCGTTGATTGAGTTGGTTGCTTCGAATGTTGCGGCATGCAATGAGGTCATCTTGGCAGTATGAGGGCTGTTGGTTCCGGTCAACTGCAACGCGAGCGGCTGATCGAAGCTCGAAGCGTTTACCAGCTTCAGGTGCAACACTCTGTTTTTTGCGCTCACGGTAGCGGAGTAGAAGAAGCGTTTACCTTCGCCGGAAATCGAACTTTGAGCCGTGCCCTCACCAAGGTGCGCTGCAAAGAGACACTGTGCCCAGTAGCTCGGGGATGCGTAGCTTTTTCCCGCGTCGAAGCCGATCAGATCGGTTGGCCATTGCATCGCGCCCGGGCTGACATTCACCAGCAAAGGAGCATAGCTTGCCATGATGATCAGGTCGCTATTGCGCTCCATCGAGGTCATCCAGGCCGCGTCGCCAAGCGCATCACCGAAGTTAGGCGTTGGCGTTCCAGAACGCGTGGCCCATTCACCCACGAAGATCTTAGGTCCACTCCTCGAAACCTTATCGTAATGATGCACGAGGTCCATCATGTCGGCTGGCGACTTATAGTAGTGCTCGTCTGAGACATCCGGATGCACCTTGGTCTCGTATGCGCTGTTGCCATCCGTGGAGATCAGTTTAAACTGCGGATAACGCCTGTGCAGCGCTTCCGCAAACTGGGCATAGCGGGCCGGGTAGCTGCCTGATTTGTCGAAAAAGTCCTCATTTCCGATCTCGATGTAGTGCAGCGGGAATGGCGCCGGATGTCCATCGCGTGCTCGCTCTGCGCCCCATTTCGTGCCTGTGTCGCCAGTAACATACTCCACTTCCTCCAGGGCCGATTCGACGTATGGCTCAAGATCTTTGCCGGGCGCTATGTGAGCGCCGCCGAGCGAGTAACCGGCGTAGACCGCAAGCACAGGCTCGATTTTCAGGTCTTCGCACCACTCCAAAAACTCGAGCAGGCCCAGACCGTCCGTGGACCAGTAGGACCAAGGCCCCTCGTGGCCGGGACGATCCACGGGCGGCCCGATCGTCTTCTTCCAGTCAAAACGATCTTCTGGTGTCATGCCCTCTAGGTAGTTGCCGCCCGGTAGACGCAGGAACTTGGGGCGCATCGCGGCCATCCGCTCCATCAAATCAATACGGTTGCCATTCGGTCGATTGTTGAATGTGGGCTGCATCAGCGAGACCAATTGCAGCCATAGTGTGCCGGGATGCGCAACCGTAAACTCCAGATGATTGGCGGTCGAAGGGGAGATCGCTCCTGTGGTGAGCTTGTATTCGTAGCGCCTCCAGGCCCCCGCCTGAACGGCCACCTGCGCCTGGGCCTCAACCGCTGCGGTAACATTATTGACCATACGTACCGTGATCGGGCCAATGTCTGAGTTATCCGTCCGGGCATAGAGGGACCCGGAGTAGGTGACGTTAGGACGAAGCCCGTAGCCCCAATAGCCCGGATTCGTCAGGCCAGCCTCACTCCCTCCGGAGGCAGCGGTAACGACGAGTTTCATGCTGTCGGACAGAGCCTGACTCGGACCGGTTGACTTATCTAGAGACTTGCTGGCGATAGCGTTGCCACGGAGCACCAGATCCCACGGCGGTTCGCCTTCCCAGTCGGAGTGAAAAGCTCGGTTTTGGATCATCTCCGCATAAAGACCGCCGTCGTAGGAGTGGTTGATTTCCTCCGTCATCAATCCGTATAACGTCGGGCTAATTGGCGAGACAATCTGTGTGACATCGATGTTAAGTCTTGCCGTGGCCTCGTTCCCGGACTGCGCCATGGCGCTCGATATCAACGCGGTCGTTATAAATAAGACGCCGTAGATACGAAGCAGGGTTTTGGATTGTGATTCACAATCTTGGTTGAATTTGCACAGCCGCCCTTTAGCCTCAAGGGCATCGGACACGGAACGTCTCTCTGATGTGCGGTCGAATTCTCGTGGCATGAGGAAACAGAACATTCTTACTGTCCTACTGACAATTGCGATAAACGAGCACCTTGCATTGATCCGAAGCCATACCCCGTCCTTTGGTCGTTGGCAATCTTTGCGACATCCGGGTAGTTGTCCATTTTGCAAGATAGCTTCAGTTCAAGGGTATCTGAACAGCCGGCTAATGACCCGGCGCGAATCCTTAGCGTGGGTGTTCGCTACTTCGTTTGCTTCTGGAATATCCGGAACTGGAAAGCCTCGAGCGCCAAGATCGGAATAGCCGGCTCACCGCTTTGAAAACCTGCGAATTCGATACTCTTCCAGTTCGCGGCAGGCGCTTCGACCGTGCCCCGGAACGGTGTGTTTGACAGATTCACCGCAATCAGGAATTCTTCTTCTCCCGAGCGGCGCAGATAGCTGATCACGTGTTGTTCGTCGGAGTTGTGCACCCAGACGAGCTGGCCCTGCATCAGGGCGGGATGCTGCCTGCGGAGTGGAATCATGCTCGCGTAGAATTTCGCGAACTGCGGCCGTTCCTGTGACATCTGCCAGACGATTTTTAGATCCTCGAATAAAGCAGGCGCGCGCGATTCCGTTGAATCACCCACCTCCATGCCGTTATACAGCAGCGGCACGCCATCGATTGTGAACATGATCGCCGATGCAGCCAGTGCTCCCGGCAAGGCATAGCGCTCAGTCGCGCGCAGCTCGTCGTGATCGTCGGAGATACGCATGTGCAGAGCGCCTTTCGGGAACTGTGACCGTTGCTGATCGATAGCAGTATGAACGGCGCTGGCCGGTTCGCCCTGCATGATGACCTTGTTAAGGGTCGCCATCACGGGCCACGAATAATCGATATCGAACGCGCTGCGGAGAAGATCGGACTTGGAGGCCTCGGCCAGCATCATGATATCCGGTTTGACGCGGTCCAGTTCCGTGCGGGCCTGCTCCCAGAAGTCGGTAGGGATCTCGGCGGCGGCATCGCAGCGGTATCCGTCCAGATCGAAGTTCTTGATCCAGTAAACCAGAACGCCGATCATGTACCGCCGCAGCTTCGGATTCGCATAGTTGAGTGCCGCGACATCGGTCCAGTCATACGGATAGATAATCTTTCCTTCTTTGTTGTGCTTGTAGAAATCCGGATGCGCCATCATCACACTGTCCCATGCCGTGTGGTTTGCGACCATGTCGAGGATGACCTTCATCCGACGCTGATGTGCCTGTTCGACAAGCGCGCGCAAATCCTCTTTCGTGCCGTATTTCGGATCGATTGCATAGTAGTCGCGGACTGCGTACGGGCTTCCGAGCGTACCCTTCTTGTTCGATTCCCCGGTCGGATAGATGGGCATCAGCCAGAGGACGTCGACGCCGAGCTTCTTCAGGTCGTCGAGCCGCTTGGTTACGCCGTTCAGATTTCCTTCTGGAGAGAACGCCCGCGGGAAAATCTCATAGATAACTGCGGACTTCAGCCACTCGGGTGAGTGCCGGGCGGGTTGCGCCGCAACGTCGGCGCCGGTCTGCTGTGCTGCCGATGTAAGCCCGGAACCGAGTATGGCGCTGAGTAGCAGAACGCGGATCAGGCCCAGTTTCATAGCTTCATAGGATACAGCAGTTCGCGTGGAAGCCGCTGCTGCAGAACTCGCCGCACGAGCTTTGTCGCACTCAGACGATCAACTTCGGAGGCCAAGCAAATACTTCTTGCTCTTGCGAGTAATGCAGCAGAGGCCGAGCGGCGGGAAGCGCGATAGAATGCGCCGCTGCGATCGTGAGCTCTTGGAATTCCGCTTCGGCGGGTTCGAGCGGCCAGGGAAGGTGATGGATATCGGCGCGCAGCAAGCGTCCGCCTTTGGCGCGAGTGAAAAGTGCGTACCGTTCAGTGAGGAAATGCTCGAGCGTGCCGGCCTCCGAGGGAGGTAGTCTATTCCCCTCTCCCGCCCCCCGATACCGCACCCGTAACGCGGCCGGTTTAGAGGAGAACAGGCGTTTGCTTCTGTAGCGCCACCACGCGCCTGTAGCATCCTTCTTCCGCTCTATTCGCATCCGCGCGAAATAGTAAGGGAGTCGATACCACATGCGCGCGCCTATCACTGCAAGCGGATTGCTGGCATCGAGCGAAAAGAAATACACGCCGTGATGACCGCTCTTCGGCTCGCGTACATAGGTTCGCACGTTAGCTTCCGGAAAGACATTTGTGCCCGGAACCTCGGGCAGCCCTCTCAGCCGCACGCCCTCCATCCGAAATGGAACCACGCCGGCCCACGCCATCCCGTCATACGTGTCTAAATCAAATCCTTCGGGAAGCAGACGCGCCATCTGATTGGGAGCCACGGGCCAATGGGCGAAAAGCAAGTCGGTCCAGCGCATCTTCATGATCCATCTGCCCTTCGGCAACGGCCACGGGCGATGCGCGGTGGAGGTAAGAATAGCCGCCTGGCGGTCGCGGTCTGATTTACTTGTGAAGCTCAATCCTCGTCACGCTCGCATGCCGGAACGTATAGCTCAGTGCTCCGTTCTTTAGTTCGCGGGATGAGTGAACCGGCGTGATCGCCTCCGGGTCTGTCTCGTCATTTACATCGTAGATACTGTCGGAATCGAGTTCCTCCACATCTGCTTTTCCCCTGACGCCGAAGCTCTTCGGCACAATACTCGCGCGAACATCTTTGTCCAGATGCCGGTTTACACAGAATAGAGTCAGTTTGTCCCCGCTTTTGTCCAGCGCCGCAACTACATCTAGAAACGGCACCTTTGGGATCTCGGGAATCCTGGTTACACCGTGCTGCACATCGTAATTGTCTGCATTGGAAGATGCCTCCACGGGAATCTCGGCGTCTGATCCCGCGTAAAGCTTGAAGGTGTAATAAGCGGGCGTCGCGAAGACTCTGCCACGCTTCTTCCAGATGCCCGCAAATTCGATGATGCCGGTCATATCCGAAATCGGCACCACATCCGCATTTCCTAACAGCATGTTCAGAAAGCCCGCAGTAGTAATCGCCCCGCCCATGTTGTCCCACTTCGGCGCATTGCTGACTTTTCGTCCATCGCAGCAGACCCATAACCACTCGGTAAATGCGATATGCGCTTTGTCGCGGTACCCGGGCTTTTCGTCGATCTGCCTCTGCATCTCTCGCAGGCGCTTGCCCAGCCCTACCGGCATCGCGAATCCGTCCAGGGCAACTGTGTCGGCGCTCGCGTGATTGTTCTGCAAGCGATCCGTGGTAACTACGAAGTGCGTTGAAAGATAGTCGAAGGTACCGGGCGGGTTCGTCAACTGAGCTGCGTTCCATTGCTGGTAATGGTCCGGATCCTGCCCGGTCGCGATCAGCCTGGCTTTCGGATCCACCGCGCGAATGGCTTGGCTGAAGCGCAAAGTTCGTGCTGGCAATTCCTCGAGAGTAGGCGCGGCCAGGTTCCAATTTCCCCACAGCTCGTTGCCTAGCTCCCACAATAGGCCGCCGTGCGTGGGCCAATGCCCGTCCACATACCGCACCCAGTCGGCAGCTTCTTCCGGCGTTCCGCTGCCGAGGTTCAGTGCAATCTGCGGCTCGGCGCCGATAAGCTGGCAAAAATGCAGGAATTCATCCGTTCCGAACTGGTTGTATTCCGGAATGCCCCACGCAATATTCAACATACTGACCCGCTTATCGCGAGGCCCGATACCGTCGCGCCAGTGATAGGCCGAGGTGAAGTTGCCGCCGAATCGGACAAGCGGCGTGTGCATATCTTTCGCCATTTGCACCATATCGGGATCCATGCCGTCCACCGCATCGGCGGGTACCAGCGATAACTCGTCCAGTTCCGCTCGCTCGTCGCCCGCTAGTTGCACAACAAAATCGGCGGGCTCCAACGGCTCCAATCGGCCGGCGGGCAGCGTCAGTGAAAACTCATATTTGCGCCATGCCGTATCTGGCGCCTGGACTTTCGCCTGGCACAAGATTTCGCCGGGACGGTCATGCGCACGAAGCGAGATATCAAGATCCGCCGGCCCGCTCAAGTGTTTCACATAAATGCTGCCCTGGTATGTCAGCTCGCGGTGCACCGGTAGATAAACCTTCTGCTTGATTCCTGTCGCCGCGCCAGGAACTCCGAAGATCGCCAGAGAGCGCCAGGAGTTCGCAGCATGGCCCCATCTCGGCTCATAACGGTTGCCTTGCTCGGGATCCAGTGGTTCCCACGGTAGCGGCAGACCTAATTGCGAAGCGCGCGCCAGCGTCGGATCCTGCTCGATCATCTGCGCGATGCGCGACGCGCTCCACAGGTTCTCTTCAAGGCTGGGATTCTGCAAAACCTCGGCCCACAAGCCGTTATACGTAGAGTTCCCGATTGGCTCGAGGAAGGTTCCGAACACCGTGCGCGGGATTTGATAACTCGCGCGATGGTTTACATCAATTTCGATTCTCACCGGCGCGTCACCAACCTGGGCGCCTTGCATAATGGCTAAAGCCAGCCCAGCGCCCATACAAAACCGCCAACCGAGCACGCCCAATTTGTATCCCTCCCGCATTCGAGTTCTCATAGCAGCCGCAATTACTCCTATCACACAGCCCTTACGGCACCCGCTCCGAAGCTAGTCTGTGATTTCTCGCGCGTATATCATGTGTGAGACTTTCGGCGGCTCGTTTCCTTGATGGAACCGCAACACGGCGTCCCTGATCCGCAAGTCGGAAGCCGTCAACCTTTCGCGCTGGCGCAGATATTCGATCCACGATTCAACGATAAAGGTTTCATTCATGTGACTCGGATCGCTTACGTCTTGGAAAACGCCCCAGCGAATAGCGCCATCGCGCATCCTGACATCGCGCAGCCGGTGAATGGCCTGGGTGAAGGCATCGTAGTCGGAGGGACGTATGCGATAGTCGATCGACACTTGCACGGGCCCGTCGGTTTGGTCGTGCTCGACCAGGAATTCCGGAGCGGGGCGTTTATGCTTGAAAGGCCTTAAGTCCGGCAAACCGCCTCGGAGCACGTGAAAGCGCAGCGCGAGCGGCAAGGTCAGGAGCAAACCGGCTGCCGCGCAAGCCAATGCAATCGGAGTTGAAAACCGCTCGGCTATGAACCCCCAGATCACCCCGCCCATCGCCATACCGCCTTGTAGAACCATTTGATATGCGCCGATGGCGCGAGCGCGAACCCACGATGGCACGGAGAGCTGTACCGATACATTCAACGTCGACATCGTGCTCGTCCAGGAGAATCCTCCGGCAATTAAAAACACGACGATGATTATGGGCACGTGAACAAACGCCAGCACCAGAAGCGACAGAACGAACATTATGCTCGAGCCCGCAATGATGACATCAGCCGAAAACGCGCGCCGTAGCCGGGCCAGGTAGAAAGCTCCGCAAACCGCGCCAAGGCCCATGCTGCCGTTCAGAAGTCCATAGCCCATTGCGCCTTGGTGCAGATCCTGCCGCGCCACGACCGCCAGCAGCGCCCAAGCCGCGCTCACAAAAAATGTGAAGAGGACGGCGCGGAACAGCGTCGCTTGCAGAACCGGCGCGTAGCGGATATAACGTACGCCAGAACGGAGGGATGCGAAAACTCGTTCTGAGGGCAAAGCACTCTTAAACAGCGGAGTGCGGTGCCAGCGATACAGGACGAAAATCACGCCGACAAATGACAGTGCATTGAGCAGGAATACAGAAGCCGCTCCTCTGGTCGCGTGAACTCCAAAGGCCGCTACGGCCAGGCCGCCCAGTGCAGGTCCAACGGCGCGCGCCAGGTTATAGGCCGCGCTGTTCAGCGCCACTGCGTCTGGGACTTGCGAGCGCGGCACCAGCTCCGGAACAATCGCCTGCCAAGCCGGATTGTTCATGGCCGCGCCGATATTCAACGCGAACGTAAGCATCAGCAGGACCCAGGGCGAAATTACTCCGAGGAATGTCAGGACGCTCAGTATCGCAACACTCCCGAGCATCCATGCTTGCCAGAAAATAAGAAGACGCCGTTTGTCGAAGACATCGGCTGTGGCGCCGGCCAGCAATCCAAGCAAAAGCACAGGCAGGCTCGCCGCCGTCTGCATCAGCGCGATCAGCAACGGCGAAGACGTCAGCACCGTCATCAGCCACGTGCCGGCGGTGTCCTGCATCCAACCGCCCAGATTCGAGACAATCGAGGCTATCCAGCGATCCCGAAAGAGCCGCTCATGCAGCGGTTCGAAACCAGTTGTCTTTTCGGGCGCTGGTATCGGTGCCGTCATTGAGGAGTCTTTTCATTTTGCCCTGCCGCCCCGAATTCCCTACCAGCACGCGCCATAGCGGACACTTAGAGCAAGGCCCGTTTTGATAAATTTGCCTCGACCAACAGACCAGCCCGGCTACTACCTCAGATACCGGAGTAACGCCGCGCGGCTTTTCACCGCGTTCGCCCTTATCATTGCCGGTTCCTTGCCCCTCGAAGCGCAACTCGTGATGAAGCTCTCGCCTGAAACGGTGTCGGCTTTCGAAGCCTACGCCCGCCAGGTCGAATCGCAGCTTAACGAGAGATGGGACGGGAAAAGAAATTTCCTCTATATAGAGGACGACCAGCAAAACGAACAGCAGGTTTTACAGGGGCAGCTATTTATTAAGCAGATGAACAATGGCAAACCGGTCGAAATCAAAGACGGCTTGATCCATGACTGGCTCGGCGCCGTCTACATCCCTGACGCAACAACCGAGCGTGTTGTAAACATACTCGAAGACTTCGATCACCATAAAGACATCTATCCGGCGGTCAGCAAATCGCATACTCTTGAGCGTGACGGGAACAATGTCAAAGGTTATTGGCGCCTGGAGCAGAAAGGGCTCGTTCCCGTGATTCTCGATGTGGATCAGGATGCGCACTACACTCGCCTTGCCCCCGGAAAATGGAAGGGCGAAAACTACGCACGCAATATCACTGAGGTGGATACGAGTCTGTTTACCAGAGGCCGCAGGTTCCCGGTGGGCCAGGGACATGGTTTCCTATGGAGGCTGTACGGCTATTGGAGCTTACAAGCTTACAAAAACGGCGTGCTCGCCGAATGCCGGACGCTTTCGCTCTCGCGCGATATCCCGCAGGGATTGGCTTGGGCCGTTGGCCCATATGTACAAAAGATGCCGCAGAGTTCACTGACGTCGACTCTTAAGGAGACGCGCAACGCCGCGAGCAAGTAAGCAATCGCCAACGGCAGCAATGGACTCGGCCATGCTCGAGATCCTGCGCTCCATCCCTCGCGGCAGCGTCGCCACTTACGGCCAAGTGGCGGAAGCGGCGGGCTATCCGCGCCGTCACCGGCATGTAGCGCAACTGCTCCGCAAGTATGGCGATGCTCTTCCCTGGCATCGCGTGTTAGGCTCAGGCGGACAACTGAAAACGAGATCCGATTCGGCTCTCGATCAGCGCTTCCGCCTCGAGATGGAAGGTGTGCGCTTTCGCGGCTCTCGCGTCGACATGCTGCAGCACGCGCTGTATGACGCTAGTGATCGGCGGAAGGCGCCTCGCCGACGTACTTGATCTCGCTATCGGTCAAGGCGATTTCGACCCTGCGGTTTCTTGCCCTGGCGTTCGCGCTCGTACCGGGAACCATCGGACTCGTTTTACCGTAGCCTTTGAGATTGATGATCGCTGGATCGATTCCGGCTTGAATTAGATATTGCTCGACCGAGGTCGCGCGCCGCACCGAGAGTTGCCGGTTGTAATCCGCACTTCCCACGTCGTCGGTGTAGCCGAATACCGAGAGCCCGTATCCTTTCGATACCAAAAGGATCCCCGCGATCCGGCTCAGCAGTTCCCGGTTCTTCTCGGAAAGGTCGGCGCTATCGAAATCGAAGCGGAAAGTGGAGTCAGGCAGGACGATCGTCATCCCCTGCGGAGTCCGCCGGGTCTCAACGACCCGGTTCAGAGCCTCTTGCATGCGATTCAATTCCTGCTCGCGTTCGCGCTTTATACGCGACAGTTCGTCCTGCGCCTGTTCCGCCTGTTGAGTTGCTTGCTGGGCGGCGCTTTGCGCTTGCGCCTGTCCCTGCTCAGCTTGCTGCTTCTGCTCTTCGGCTTGGCGGCGGGCTCCTGCCGCTACCTGCGCTTGGGCTGCGGCCTGGTCGGCCCGCTGGCTGGCCGCTGCTGCCGCGCTCGACTCCTCTTGCGCCAAACGCGTCGCCTCGTCCACGCGCACCGCGAGCGAGCTCATTTGGCTCTCAACCCGTTTGAGGCTCTGATAACCTTTGTAATCGACCGCCGAGAAACCCATCAGCACGACAATGAGACCTGCGATCAGCCAGACTTGCTTCACAGCTTCATCGTAACGCCGCATCTAAGCTGAAAATAGTCCTACCTGTCTGCAGCCCGGGCGTCCGGATCGGGAGGAATCTCTCTCAACTGGATTCCGCTTGGTTTCACAAACAGACTCCCCTCAAAGGGAACTTCTTCGTAGGTGATGTACTCGTATTTGTAAGTGCCCTCGCTCGTTTGCCAGCTCAAATAAACCGGCGTTTCAGTTCCTCCACGTAGAGTCAAGGCGGCGATGCCTTGTGGAGTTTTCAATTCGTAAAGATCAGTTGGTTTGGCGTTGATTACGGGACCTGCTTGCTTGCGAGCTCCCGCTCGCTTGAAGAACTCGTATTCGGCCCCAAATTCAATCCTGTCCAGTTTCCTTAATTTGTGTTTTGGATCGAAGGGCAAAACAATCGGCAGGTGCAGGTCATTCGGGCCGCCTTGATCGATGACGTGCGTTCCCTTCCGGTCAATGAGGTTCACGCTGTACGCATCCGGCTCATCGATAATCGTCAACTTCTGAACCTTCTGCTTGGCATCTGGCGGATCTTCGATACGGGCATAATGCTCGCCGGCCCGGTAGATGGTCTTAGGCAGCGCCGAAAACGAGCCGGCTTTGATACCGGGCCCCATGAGCCGCACAACAATTTTGGTCATCGTCTCGGGGGTTTTTCTTTGGGCGGTCTGATACGGCAGGGCCGAAAGCGACATTGCGACCAGTATCAGCGTGGAAATTTTCATCAGGTGTTTCGACCGGGTGTTGCGATAAAGCGGTAGCCGACTCCGCGAACCGTCAGCACGTGACGGGGCGAAGTCGGGTCATCTTCAATGTACCGGCGTAGGCGCACTACGAAGTTGTCGATCGGGCGGGTGTCCGTGTTCTCTTGAAGACCCCAGACGTCCTGGAGCATGGCTTTTCGTGATACCGGCTTACCCTCATGCTGCAGCAGGTAGCGCAGAAGGTTCCCCTCCATCAAAGTGAGGCGGAAAACCTGTTCACGCACGGATAGCTCCAGCAGTTCGAAATCGAAGCCTTTTTCGTCCTGGTCTCCGAAAGTGAACACCGCTTTCGGTTCTGCTGTTGTCGCCGCGAAAGCTGCTTGCGCTTGCAGCCATTTGCGACGGCGGAGCAGGCCATGGATTCTGGCGATCAGAATCGCGAGCTCGAACGGTTTTGTCAGGTAATCGTCGGCTCCCGCCGCAAAGCCGCGCAGGACGTCATCCGGATGCCCCCGCGCAGTGAGTATCAGCGTGGGAATGAACCGGCCGGCTTGCCGCAATTCCGACATGATGCTGAATCCGTCTTTGCCGGGCAACATGACATCCAGGATCAGCACGTCAAACGGAGGCGCATCAACGAGCAGCAGCTGGAGGGCGTCTTCGCCGCTTTCGACGACATCGACCTGATAGCCCTCGGCTTCCAGATTGAAGCGCAACCCCTCGGCGAGATGCTGCTCGTCTTCCACCACCAGCACTCGGCTCATCTCGACAAGGGAAGCTGAAGCACAAACGTGCTTCCGTGTCCCGGACCCTCGCTTTCCGCCCACACGCGGCCGCCATGTCTCTTGGCTACGGAACGAACAATGTAAAGTCCCAGGCCAGTTCCCTTGAAGCGCACGGCAGCAAGGCCGGGTACCCGGTAAAATCGCTTGAAAACGCGCTTCAACTCGGTCTTGGGGATACCGACGCCGCGATCTTTCACGCAAAGCGAAATGTACCTGCCCTGGGCTTTTGACATCTCCGCGACCACGCTTACCTCGCCACCCGAATATTTGACCGCATTCTCAATCAGGTTCGAAACTGCAGCGCGAAGCTCGTCCTCATCGCCCATGATCTTGATAGCTGGTCCGGGTTGATACCGGAGCGACTCCGGCTTAAGGTTGTAAAGCGTGCGCGCGCGCGCGACGCAGTGTTCCAACAGGCTGTTGAGATCGACCGGCGAAACGTTCAGAAGCCGTCTGGAGGGACCGACGCGGCCGGTTCGTAAAACCTGCTCAATAGTCGAAAGAAGCCGGTCGCTATCGTCGAGCATCGTGCGATAGAACTCGTGGCGCTTGCTCTCCTCAACGTTACGCGAAATTAGTGTTTCGAGATACAGCCGGATGGATGCCACCGGAGTCTTTAGCTCGTGAGTGACGGCGTTGATGAAAGCGTCATGCTGTTCGTTCCGGCGGATCTCGCGCACCAGAAAAATAGTGTTCAGCACTATGCCCCCGATGATCATTGCAAGCAGCAGGAAACCGAAAAAGAGCAGAATTCCGGTGTGCCAGTCGAGCAGAACCCAGCCAATATAGAGGAGAAGGATGACCGAGATGAGGCCGATGCCGAGCGCAATGAAGAACGCGATCGACTTCCGCCGCCCTGCGACGACCATGCCTTTAGCTTAAGCTGGCGGTCGGAGGGAAGAAAGTCGCCGGGCTAAGCGGCTTTCTGTTCCGCCATTGCGCTCTCGACTTTGGCAACCCGAATCGATTTCGCGATGCCGAGCCACTTCAGCAGGGTGATTTGCATCCATGAGAAATCGATTTCGTACCAGGCGAGCCCGTGACGGGCGGAGGTGGGATGGGCATGGTGGTTGTTGTGCCACCCTTCACCAAAGGTGAGGAGGGCAACCCACCAGTTATTCTTTGAGTCGTCGCGGGTGGCAAAGCGGCGCTTGCCCCACATGTGGGTGGCAGAATTGACAAGCCAGGTAGCGTGAAGCCCTACGGTTATGCGAAGGCAAATGCCCCAGAGAAACAGGGAAAGACCGCCGGCACCAAAAAGCAGAACCCCAAGTAAAACCAGCGGAACCCAGTGATAATTGTTCAGCCAAACGTAAAAACGGTCTTTCGCGAGATCGGGAGCATACTTCGCCATCAAACGCGTGTTGTTGTGCTTGGCCTCTCCGAACAGTAGCCATCCCAGGTGGGCCCACCAGGCGCCATCGCGCGGCGAGTGCGGGTCTCCCTCCTGATCGGATTTCTGGTGATGAATGCGGTGCGTGGCAACCCAAAAGATCGGGCCGCCTTCCAGAGTGATGGTGCCGCAAACAGCGAAAAAGTATTCGAGCAGCTTGGGAACTTTGTAAGAGCGGTGGGTGTGCAGCCGGTGATATCCCATGCTGATACCGAAACCGATCCCTACCCAATAAAGCAGAAGCGCAACCGCCAAAGACTTCCAACTGAACATGAAGAGCGCCGCAACAGCTCCCACATGGAACAGCGCCAGCACAATCACGTTTACCCAATTCAACCCCTCGTACTCGGGGCTGGCCAGCAGATCAAAGCTATGCTCGTTTTGCATCACGCACTTTGAAAGTAGCAGGGAATGAGGGTTTTGTTTGTAAGAGTTATGTAATTCCGCGGGGATGCCAAATACCCTCGAAAGATGTTATTCTTACTGCTGTATGGCCATTCCGAATGTAAAGCGCTTTCGGCCTTTTTGCCCGACCTGCAACGACAGCTTCACCATAATGTCTGTCCTGCCAAACGGTACCGACGTTGACGCATACCTCAAGGATGTCGTGGAACGCCACGATCATAAAGCGTTCCAAGATGCCAAGCAGCAGCACTTCAAAGTCCGCGTCGGTCAGCAAAAGCAGAAGAAAGCCAAATAACTATCCTGAGCGTTTCTTCAAGCCCGCAGGTCGTTGTCACTACGATCTGCGGGTTTGTGCTATTCGGAGCGCTTTGGAAGCGGCGAAAGCGACATCCGGATCGATGTCTTTCGCAAGCACATTCAAAGTAGGGACGACATCGGGCGTTTGTGCTGCACCGAGCACGGAACAGAGTGCGACCTTTTGCGTTTTGTCCATCTCCGGAATCATTTTTTCCAGCGCGCCCCGCACGTTTTCCTTAGCCGCCAACTCGGTCAGGTAAGCGGAGGCGGTTGACGAGCGAGCCTTGGTGCCTAGACACTCCATCAAATACGCAAGCGGGCTGAAATCCGATGTATCGACTTTGCCTTGTTTCACCATGGCAAAGGCAGCAGCTAAATGAATGCGCCAATCGGCCTCGCCTTCGTCGAAGGCGGCCTGCAGCAGAGGGAAATCTTCGGGCTCGCGGATACGCCCCAATCCCTCCAGCGCACTCGATCGAAGTTCGACATCTCGATCACGCGCGTACTGCAGAAACGTGGGACGGTCGTCGGCTAACCCGAGCATGGCGAGCGCCTCCAGAGCGGCTCGCCGGACCTTGATACTGCGCGCACTTTGCAGTGCTGAACGGACATCCGGAGCTGAAGAGTTGCTGCCGAGAACGCCGATAGTTTCGAGCGCAACGATTTGTATGCGGGCCTCGAGGTCGTGGGTCAAGAAACTGACGCCCGGACCGGCGGAGGGATCGTGGATCTTCTGCAAAGCAACCAGGCATTCAAAGATCAAGTCGTCGTCCTTGCCATGAAGGCTTTGGACCAGGGCAGGCAGGGCAGGGCGGTCGCGTAAGATGCCCGCCGCACGCGCGGCATTGGCGCGGGCACTGGTGCTGGCTCCGCCGGATACCAGATCGCCGATCGCTTTCGCCACATCCGGCCGGATTTCGATATCCGCGTCGATCACCTGATCGTTGCGGGAAGAGAAGAATCCCTTTACCTGACGGACACTCCGATTGGTGACTCCGGTGAGACCCGATTTCGTAACGTAGCCGGGAAGATAGACGTTGACAAGACCGTCAACGGCACGGATCTGGACGTCTTCGTCTTTGTCCCGCGTGGCCAAAACGAGAGGGTCGAGGCTGTGCTCGGTGTCTATTTTGACGATCGCCTTGACGGCTTCGAGGCGGATGTCGCGATCGGGATCATTCAAGTACTGCGCGAGCGCGGGTAAAGCCGCGGTGTTCTTCTTGCCGAGCTCACGAATTCGCAAAATACGCTGATTGAGGTTGTATCCGTCCTCGCTTTGCGCGCCCGCAGCAATGGCGGGCTGCCCGCCCGACGCAAATGTCATAAAGGTGAGCAGAGGAGTGCAAACGGCCAAACGGCGGGTTAAACCAGAGAACATAGGAATCAGCGCACGACTTCGACAGTGGTCTTGAACGGAATCAAACCGGCTTCAAATCCGAGATCGAGCAGCTTCTGGGCGGCGCGCGGCACGATCTCGCCGCCATCGACCGTGTGATGGTTGACGTACATCCCGACAAATTGCTCGGCCAGAGCTGGATCCAGATCGCGGGCGAACTGCATCGCGTAATTCAGCGCTTCTTCCCGATGGTCGAGCGAGTATTGGATGCTTTCGCGCATGAGTCGCGAGCACTCTGATTGGACCTCAGGCGCGAGGTTGCGACGTAAAGCATTGCCGCCAAGCGGGAGCGGCAGGCCGTATTTGGAGCGAAACCATTTACCGAGATCGATCACGCTATGGAGCCCACCGTGGCCGTATGTGAGCTGCCCCTCATGAATGATGAGCCCGGCATCCACCTCGTGATCTTTTACCGCATCGAGTATTTTGTCAAAAGGGTAAACGACCGCTTCGAACTCCGGCTGGAACAACTTTAAGGTTAGAAAGGCCGTCGTCATCGTACCGGGAATGGCAATTCTCTTCCCTTTCAGCTCGTCGGGGCCGATGCTCCTAACGCTCACGACCAAGGGGCCGTAACCGTCGCCGACGCTGGAGCCGCTAGACAGAAGGACATACTTATCGGCGACATAGGGGTAAGCGTGATAGGAGATGGCGGTGAGCTCATATTGCCCTTCTGTAGCCTTCCTGTTCAGCGACTCGATGTCTTCGAGCACGTGGCGAAAAGACAGAGTGCGGGAGCGCACTTTCTTGGTGGCCAGACCGTAAAACATGAAGGCGTCGTCCGAGTCCGGACTATGGGCACAGACGATTTCCTGCAAGCTCATGCGCGTTACTCAGGCTAGAGGGCAACCTCAGTGTAACAGGAGGAGTTAGCGGCAGAGACAAGCCTGCCGGAAGGTTGCAAGAAGGCTGTTTAGCTCGGCGAGATCATGCTCGAGGGCCTGCAAGACACCGGCGCAGAGCCGATCATTTCGCTGTTTAGCAGCCACTTCAAGCAACTGGGCGCGCTGTCGGCAAAGCGGTGCGTGGAGCGCGCCCAGAGAACCTTTGATTGTATGAGCAAGTCGGGAGAGCCGGTCGAAATCGTTGTCCACGAGAGCTTGATGCATAGCCGAGAGCTCGCGGTCCTGCTCAGCCGAGAAGAGATCGATGATCTCAACCATGAGAGAGGGTTCATTGGCACACTGTTCTCGAAACTGGTCCGGCTCGAAGGCGGAAAATGCGCCGGGATCAGGCTGCAGTTGACCGGCGGTTCCCTGCCCTGCGGCTTGCGACCTGGACACCGCGTCCGCCAGCGCTTCCGGGTCGAATTCGGGAGGGAGAAAGCCATCGAGGAAGTCGGCCCCGCCGAGGGGCGGCCCATACGCGAAGACGCTGGCGCGCGAATCGAAGCCCTGCCCGGTCTCAAGGCTACGCAGCTTCTCAACAAACCTCGCGCAGCTCGCCACCGGTTGGCCAGAGCCGAGCAACACCAAATCGAACCGTTGAATCGACAGGGCTTCCCTTGCTTCAGAGAGGTCCGGTACGGAAACACTGGAATGACCACACGAAGAGATGAGAGAAACTAGCTGATCTGCCCGGCCCTGATCACCTTCGACGAGGAGGATGCGTAAGCTATTCATCGTAGTCGAGTGACATCCTAAGTTTCCGGGCAACTTTATAAGGGACCGATCCACTTTGGTTTTGTATGGTATATACTTTCGATTTAGTGGGGGTGTGCCTTCCCTAGTCTCACGACTCGCACCGTCATACTTAGTTACAATCATCGACCAACTGGGCTGATAGCAAGTATCAGAAAAGCCCCCGTTTCGGTTTTTAATCTAACCTTTCCAGACGAATGCCGGCTATGTGAACAGCCGCTAACGGACATCTCGCGTGTACCCGTTTGTGTTTCCTGCCTTTCGCTTCCCCAGCCCTTGCACGCCGAATTTTTCTGCCGCTCATGCCGGACACCTTTTCTCGACGCTTACCCGCTAGACGGAAATGGTCTTTGTACCATCTGCCGCGAGAGCCAGGTGAGCTTTGACGCCGCCTACTCTTTCGGCAGTTTCGAAGATTCCCTCCAGCAATTGATACATCTCTTCAAATACGGGAAAGTGGAGACCCTGGCTGGGCCGCTCAGCCGGCTATTGTTGCGGGCGCTCCCGCGAGACGAGAAGTTCGACCTGGTCATGGCGATGCCAATGCACTGGCGTAAGCAGTGGGAACGCGGGTTCAACCAAGCCGAGCTACTGGCGATACCCGTAGCCAAGCGACTTGGATTACGACCGGCGACTCATCTACGGCGAAAGCGCTACACAAAATCGCAGGCGGGTCTCGATGAATTGGAGCGGCGAGAGAATCTGAAGGGCTCTTTTTCGGTTAGGCGGCCGGAGCAGATTTTGGGAAAACGCATCCTCTTGGTGGACGATGTGTTCACGACAGGCGCAACGTTGCGGACGGCAGCCGAGACGCTGAAGAATGCGGGCGCGGCACACGTTTCGGTCCTGACATTGGCACGGGTAGACCGGCGCAGCACGTTCAAGAAATCCGCTTTTGCAGACCCGGAGACCGGAGAGGGCGGAGTAATCCCGCCCTCCGAGATGGCCGTGCTTACGGGTTCGGGGGCGAGTTAGCGAAGGGAAACGATACACGGGCTGCCCGGAGCTGAGAGCTTTCTCGGCAGTCCATGAGGCAAGGGAGATACGTAAGATGGCTAGTCCTGACCGGCTGCATAGGCCTGTTCTCGTTCTGAATGCCAGCTACGAGCCGATCAATATTTGCGCGGCACGGCGGGCTGTGGTTCTGATCCTGAAGGGTGTAGCTTCAGCCGAGGAACTGGCCCCGGCACAGGTACACTCGGCACGGCGCTCGCTGAACGTGCCATCCGTGATCCGGCTCCTCGAATACCGGAGGATCCCGCACCAGACCCGAGCACTTTCGCGCAAGAACATTTTGATGCGGGACCGCTATACCTGCCAGTATTGCCATAAGACGCTGCCTTCCGGTGAGATGACGCTGGACCATGTGATCCCGCGCTCGCGGGCCGGCGAAACGACATGGGAGAACCTGGTTGCGTGCTGCCATCCGTGCAACAACCGGAAGGGCAGCCGAACGCCGGAGGAGGCCGGGATGAAGCTGCTGCGCGCACCGCGGCCCTTCAGTCTGCACACCAGCCGCCATTTGATGCGCCTGCTGGGGCGCAGCGACGACCAGTGGCGGAAATACCTGTTTTATTCGGATTGATTTTTCCCGAACCCGGCGCCTAGCTTCACGCGCTGCCACTTCACAACAATTTTCGCGTCCGGGGCCTCGCGAGCCTGCTTTCCAATCTCGTTTTGCGGTGCGCCAGGCCGGCGGAATCGCCGAGACGTAAGGCCTGTTCCGTGAAATCGAGTGCCAGCCCGAAGTTGCGCTCCTCGTGCTCGTAATACTTCGCTAGCTCTTCCAGCGCCGCAGACCGGTACTCATTGCGGCATTCGGCCAGCTCGATGCAGATGCGCACCGCTTCAAAAGGCCGCTTGAGCTTTCTTTCGAGGCACGCAATGTCCCACAAGACTCGAAAAAGCAGCCGGTCCGGCAGACCCGCATCTACCGCCCGCTTGAACATTTCGAGTGACTTCTCCCACTCTCTCGCCGCCAGCAACCACCGCCCGATACCAGCCAGTTCCGCGCCTCTCCGCACGCCCACTCGCGACAGCGCTTCGGCATCGGTGCTCCGGAAGGCCGCCGGAACAATCGCTGTCAGACATGCCAGGGTGAGAATATCCAGCGCGTTATGGTGAAAGACCGGCACTAAGCGGCTCGCCTCTTGCGACCGCAAGTACTCGAAATAGACATACGGAATCAGCTCGCCCGGCAAGTCGCCCTCCCGGTACACGCCTAGGATCTCCTGTTCCAGCTGCACCAGCCGGCAGCTCTCGAGCGCCAGCTTCCACAGCCTCCGCGCTCCATACAGCAGATCCAGGTGGCCGAGGCGGCCGAACGGCGGCTTCTGACGGTTCATCCGATACCGTGTTTCGAGCAACGGCTGATCGTAACTCCGGCCGTTGTAGGTGACCAACACCGAGAACTCTGTCAGGTGTTGTTCAAGGGCCAGCAGCACGCTACGTTCTTCCGCATACTCGCGCATGAAGAACTGCCGTAGCGCGAATCCTTCCCGCGTAATTCGTCCCACTCCGATCAGGAAGGCGTAAGTACCTGACCCGCCTGCAAGCCCGGTAGTCTCGGTATCGAGAAACGCCCAGTTCTCAGGTGTGCTGGCCGGGATCTCGCCCTCGCCGAGCGCATCGAGCAAATCCGCCGGTAGCTCGCTCAGTGCCCCGACGTCTGCCGAACCGTGGGGCCGGTGTGAAGGAAACAACTTTTCGAGCTGAAAGTGCTCGCCGTGCTCGTTCGCAACCACTCGCCCGCTTGACCATTCCTCGATGTGCCTGCGAAACGAACTCCCGGTCTCCTCCGGCCGCTCCGCGACCGGGCGGCTTGGCTTCGTTTTTTCGAATCGCTGATCAATGGCCGCAATCCGCTGCCGGAGCCGGGTAAGCTGCTCTTCTACGTCCAGCATTCGCTTTTTCTTTGCCAGTATAGCGGGTTCATGGCAAAGCGGGAAGCCCTAATCGTAATCGTCCTGTGTCGCCACCCGGTCGTTAGTTCGGGCAAAAACGAGTTCGTTTGGTAAAAAGAGCTGATTCCTCCGGAGGCTTCGAAGGGTCTACCCTGAGGTATGGCTTTGACCGACAAGCCGGGCGAGCCGGCTAAGCGAACGGATTCCGTCTTAAGCAAGCTGCTGCCCATCACGACAGTCGGCATCCTGATCGCTGCGCTCTACGTTGCTTGGACGTTCTACTCACGCCATGAGAGCGACTTGGCTGCCCAGCGGGCGGCCGCCGCCAGGGAGCAGGCCCGCCGCGAACAGACGGTCAATACGGTATTCGGCTCGGGTGAAATCCTCTTCGGTAACTTCTCGGTGGACTCAGGACTGTTGAAACGCGGCGAACACACTCAGCTTTGCTACAGCGTCGAAAATGCGAAAACAGTGAAGCTCGACCCTCCGATAGCGCAAATCAAACCGTCCTACCGGAACTGCCTGGAGATCGCGCCCAAAACAACCACCACCTATACGATTACCGCCGAGGACGGCAAGGGCCACACGAAATCGGAATCATTGACCGTGCGTGTTCGATAGCGGCGTCGAGGAGAATAAAAGAGATGACTGAAAAAGCGAGTTTCGGAGCGGGATGTTTCTGGGGCGTCGAGGCGACATTTCGCGAGATCGACGGCGTTCTCGACGCGGTCTCGGGTTATCAAGGCGGACACACCGAAAATCCAACTTACAATGAGGTTTGTACTGACCGCACCGGTCACGCCGAAGCGGTCGAGGTGGAGTATGATCCCGCCAAGGTTTCTTACGACAAGTTGCTCGACGTTTTCTGGAGCGCGCACGACCCGACTCAGGTCAATCGCCAAGGACCGGATGTCGGAACGCAATACCGCAGCGTGATCTTCTTCTATACGCCTGAGCAGGAACAGGCGGCCCGTGCTTCCAAATCCAGGCTCGAGGCCTCAGGGCGTTTCAGGCGCCCGATCGCAACCCAGATCGAACCGGCCAAGGCATTCTACCCGGCCGAGGATTATCATCAGCAATACTTGGCTAAGCGCGGCCTGCGCCACTGCCACATTTAGACAGTGACCTGGTCCGGACGCGTCGCGCCTTTTTGAGTCCATTGCCCATCGGCTCTCAGGGCGTCGCGCTGCGCCTTCTTCTTGAAGTATTCGATCGTTATCGTAAGACCTTCAGCCAACGGGACTTTCGGCTCCCAGTCCAGGACGCGTTTGGCCTTTCCGATATCTGGGCGCCGCAGTTTGGGATCATCCGCCGGCAGTGGCTTATAGTCGATCCCTACCGAATTGTTGAAGCGCTCCCGGATCTGATTTGCAAACTCGAGAATCGTGATCTCTGCCGGGTTGCCTAGATTGACCGGGAACCGCTCGTCCGATTCGCTCAGCCGCAGCAAACCTGCAACCAGATCGGATACAAAACAGAAACTGCGCGTCTGGGAGCCATCGCCAAAAACCGTGAGGTTCGCCCCGTGCAGCGCCTGATCGATGAATGCGGGTACGACTCGTCCGTCGTTGAGCGCCATGCGGGGTCCATATGTGTTGAAGATCCTGGCGATGGTTGTCTGCAAACCATACTTGCGGAAGTACGCCATCGTGAGTGCTTCGGCATAGCGTTTGCTTTCGTCATAGCACGAGCGGATGCCTACCGGATTCACGTTTCCCCAATATGTTTCGACTTGGGGATGCTGCAGGGGATCACCGTAGCATTCCGATGTCGAAGTAAGAAGGAACCGCGCTCCGTGCTGGCGCGCCAATTCGAGCATCTGCCGGGTCGCGGTCGAACCAGATTCGAGCGTTTCGATAGGATGCGCCAGGTAATCTACCGGACTTGCAAGCGATGCGAGATGCAGCACGCGATCAACGCGCCCTTCGATTCTGAACGGTTCGCATACATCCTGCTGAACAAACTGGAAACCGTCACGGCCTTCGAGATGCGCCAGGTTTTCCCGGTGGCCGGTGATTAGATTGTCCAGAGCGACGATCTGATGCCCAGCTTCGACGAGCCTGTCACAGAGATGTGATCCAATGAAGCCTGCGGCCCCCGAAATGACGTATCTCACGCTTTTTCATGCTACTAAATGTGGCACGCGGAACGCCTCTCAGATTATTCTGCTGCGCCATGCAACAGCCTTTGCTCGCTAAACTCCTTCTGCTCATCCTTATCCTCGTCTCTATTGCCCTGTTTGCTTTCCGGTTCGGAAAGACAGTCGAGCGCATCAGACGAGCCCGTTCCGACCCGGACTTCAAACTCGGATCGATCGGGCATCGCTGCTGGAACTTTCTCTGGCAAGTGATGTGTCAGGCAAAGGTCATCCGAGAACGTCCATTGCCGGGCTTAGCGCATGCGTTTGTGTTTTGGGGTTTTTGTGCCTTCGCCCTTGTTACGATCAATCACCTCGCCCAAGGCTTCGGCGTCCCTTTTCTCAACCACCATTCGATTTTCGGTGCGTTCTACTTCTGGTTCGCTTTCGCCTTTGCCGGTTTGTGCGCCGTTTCGATCGCCTATCTGGCGTTCCGGCGTTTTATTATTCGGCCGAAATGGCTCGGCCCCATTTCATATGAATCAGGCGTGATCGCGCTGTTCATCTTTATCCTGATGATCACGTACATGCCTGAATGGTGGGTCGCGGAATCCTCAGCCGCGGGCCAGGCGCTTTGGTGGGTTCATACGCTGACCCTGCTTGCATTCCTACCGTTGATTCCGCACACAAAACATCTGCACTTAATTCTTAGTCCGCTGACTATTTTTCTCGATCGGGACGGGTTCAGCAAGATTCCTCCGCTGGCCGGCGATGAGGATTTCGGTCTGGTATCAGGCAAGGACATGACCAGGATCACTGCTTTACAGGCGTACTCATGTGTCGAGTGCGGGCGCTGCACCGAGCACTGCCCCGCTAACAACACCGGCAAGGAACTGAATCCGAAACTTATCGCGCTCGGACTCCGGTCGTATCTGAACGAGTTCGGGCCTGGCGACGAAAAGCCCATTCTTGAGGCGACCGTTTCTCAGAAGGCGATTTTTCAGTGCACCACTTGCGGCGCCTGCGAGTTTCAGTGCCCCGTCGGGATCCAGCACCTGCCCATGATCATCGGGTTACGGCGCGGAGCTGTCAACACCGGAACCTGGGAAGACGAATATGGGACAAAGCTCTTTCTAAATCTGGAACGCAACGGCAACGCCCTTGGATTCTCACACACGGAGCGCGACAGATTTATCGCCAAACAGGAGTTTCCAATCTTTGATGGTTCCCAGGAGTATTGTCTTTGGCTCGGCTGTATGGGGGCCTATGATCCGCACGGCCGGGAAATCATTGCGGCGTTTGCGTCTGTGATGAAGCATCTTGGCACGTCATTCGGCGTTCTAAAAAAGGAGCGCTGCACCGGTGATCCTGTCCGGCGCCTTGGCAATGATCTCCTCTTCGGGCAATTAGCCGAAACGAACCTCTCGGCTCTCGAGCAGGCCAAGGCGAAGAGAATCGTCTCAATCTGCCCGCACTGTGTACGCACGATTCAGACGGATTGGCAAGAGTACGGGACAGCTCCGGAAGTCGAGCATCATAGCGAATTCCTGGCGCGGCACAGCGCCAGCCTCCCATCAGAGGATCGCCGGGAACGGGTGGTTTTCCATGATCCGTGTTATCTCGGACGGTATCGCGGAATCTATGACGAGCCTCGGGCCGTGATCGCCCGTTCCGCCGAAGTCATCGACCCGCCTCGGGCGCGTGAGAGGTCCTTCTGCTGCGGCGCAGGCGGCGGATTGGTATTTCTCGGCGAAGAAACGGGGGAGCGCGTCAGCCACGCACGAGCAAAAGAATTGGCTGATACCGGCGCGGACGTCGTCGGCGCAGCCTGCCCGTTCTGCAATAGCATGTTCCGCGATGCGCTCGCCGCTACCTCCGATAATCCGCCGCGGCTGCTCGATATCGCCCAGATCGCGGCCGAACAGCTGGAGCGCAGTAACTGAGCTACAGTTCGGCGGCAGCTTCTGCAGCAAGATTTTCCTCGCGCGAACCGGCGCTAACAAACCGGGCCGTAAAATGGAATCGGCTTCCCTCGCCCAACTTGCTTTCCAGCCAGATGCGGCCTTCGAACAGCGCAACAAGGCGCGTGCAGATGGCTAAACCCAACCCCGTCCCCCCGTATTTCCGAGTTGTCGAGTTGTCAGCTTGCGAAAAGGATTCGAAGATCTTTTGTTGTGCTTCTTCCGGGATACCGATCCCCGTGTCAATGATCGAGAATTGAAGCTCCGTCGAGGCATCCCCGTGCGCAATGCAGGAAATCGCGAGCCTTATAGAGCCCCGTTCAGTAAATTTCAGTGAATTACTGAGCAAGTTCAAGAGGACTTGATGCAGCCGGTAGGGATCGCCGATCACATCGTCGCATACGTCCTCTTCGATCTGCACGGAAACGGTCAAGCCTTTGCGATGTGCTTCCGGAGTAATCAATTGCAGCACTCGCGAGGCGCACTTAGAGATAGAAAACGGCACGCTTTCAAACGTTAAGTGACCGGCTTCAATCTTCGAAAAGTCAAGAACATCGTTCAGGATGCGAGTCAGCGAATGAGACGAGAACTGAACAGTGCGGAGGTAATCGAGCTGCTCCTCGTTCAGCGGAGTTTCCAGCAGCAAATCCGTAAAGCCCACGATGGCGTTCATAGGCGTCCGAATCTCATGACTCATGTTTGCCAGGAAATCACTCTTAGCACGGCTCGCAAGTTGGGCTGCGTTCCTGAGCGACTCTTCCTCCGCGAGCTTCTGGCTGATAAGCCGGGTTTGCTGTCTGACCCTGCGCCGGAGCACGATAACCCAAGCGAGCGCGAGCGCGACAGTTGCGCCAAGTAATCCGAGGAGCGCCATTATCCGCTGGATTGTCCACCAGGGAGCGCTTTCCATTACCTGGACATCCGACGCGTCATTGAGGATGAGCCGAAAACTGGCTACCTGCCCCAAATCATCAATCTGGGTGACGCAGATACCGCGCACCCGAACTAACGAGTCTTGCGACGGCAGCGCTTTACTGGAGGTCTGGTCAGCGTACATTACGGCAAATGTCGTTTGCCGGACCTCGACAGTAAGCCTTGGTTGATGTAGGAGGGCAGATCGCCCCACTACACGCCCTTCGAGCGCAACCAGGTCGGAATCGTAAAGACCCGTCATGGCCTGCTCCGGTGTAAGTGCGAGAGGTTTGGGCGGAGGACCGGTCCCAAGCCGTCGAAAATAAGCGTCCTCCAAGCGTACGTGCGCTTCAGAAAGGCCGAGAAACCCAAGCGCCTCGACGCGATCACCGGGTGCAAGGCGTAATCCCTGCCTAGTCTGGACATAGATACTCCCCGACTCATCTTTCATATAGAAGCCCTGTGTAGGCAGGACCGCCGTTACGATGCCGGCCAACTTTAAGCGGTGGCCCCGAGGATTCTTAAACCCGAAGCGCTGAAGAGTTCCGATCGGTGTGGGAGGTCCGGTCACCCTCTCGGGTTCGGCAGCTTCCAGCGTAGACATCTCGCGAAGGCTCGGAACATAGAGATTTACCCCGACCATTTGATTTTTTGGGTTGAACTCCGCGCCACAGACCCCCCTTATTCTGATACGCGCATCTATCAACCCGGGCGGCACAGGGGATCCATTCCACGGGATCTCTATGTCGATTTCGTTGCCAGACATCGCCAAGTTCATCCAGAGGACCTTCTCGGTTGCTGTGCGATGCAAGTACTCGGCCTGCCGCACGATACCTTCGACCTCCACCCACTGGCTATCCTCGGAGGTGCTGATCATTTGCTGGTAAGAGACACGCCGCGGCTCCGGCATGGAAGCGTGGCCGATTACTGTCCAACTGGCATTCCTTACGTCTGGCGCAAAGGTGAAATCGCTTTCGGCCCTAAAATCGAGCAGATCACCTGCTTTAAGTCTGGGCATCTGGGGTTCCCAGCCCATCCAAATGCCACCCGTCACATCGTTTAGGAAGAGGTTTCGCGCAACCGGATCGAAGTAAGTGACGACCGGACGTAGCTTAACGGGTAGATGGCGGAGTGCATGCTGCTTCGAAAGTTCATGAACCTGAGCAATCGTGTTCAGAGTTGGGGCTGGCGCGCCGCCACCGGGCCGCAGAGCAAAGGCGGACACATTGGAGGGGGCTGCAAACGAGGCAATCAGTAGAAACGAAAGGAAGACCTGGCCGTGTGGCCTGATCCGCCCGATCTTTGAACTCATTAATCAGCTCTGTGGCACAGTCCTGAGGACTTATCGGCACTCCGACAGAAAAACGTAATAGGAACCCAAAGGCAAGCGCTGATTTGGGCGCGTTGTAGGCGGATTACGTAGCTAGAATACCTGCTGGTTCAACTGGCAGTTGAACCAGCGGACGCAGCGGCGATCCGCGGTTCAGCGACCACGGAGTGGCGTTCGTCGTGCTTGCCGAAGATCATTTTACCTGCAGTTGTCTGCAGCACGCTAGTTACGGTGATGTCGATGGTTTTGGAGATGAGCCGCCGCGCATTATCGACCACTACCATGGTCCCGTCGTCGAGGTAAGCAACTCCCTGATTGTATTCTTTACCTTCCTTGGAGATAAACACGCGCATTGTCTCACCCGGAAGCACGATGGGCCTTAAGGAATTAGCGAGTTCATTGATATTGAGAACCTTTACGCCCTGGACCTGAGCCAGCTTATTCAGGTTGAAATCGTTGGTGACGATCTTTGCGGAATAGCGCTTGCCGAACTCGATCAATTTGAGGTCGACTTCACGAATACCAGGGAAATCCTGATTGGAGACTTCCAACTTCACAGCCGAGATAGATTGGAGGCGCTGTACAACATCCAGCCCGCGGCGGCCCCGGTTGCGCCTGGCCGAATCCGCAGAATCCGCCACCAGCTGAAGCTCATGTAAAACAAATTCCGGGACGATCAATCGGCCGTCGAGAAATCCCGATTCGGCAATATCGGCGATTCTGCCGTCGATCAAAACACTGGTGTCGAGCACTTTGGGTGCGGGAAAGGCGCCCGAGTTGTCGGGAGTCTTGCTGAGAAGGTCGGTCTTGATGAGGCCAGACTTGGCGATACCGGCGCGGGCTCCCAGATAAGCTCCTAATAAAGGTAGTGCTAGACGGAAAAACTGTAGTGTAGGGCCTTGGAGAAGTATGGATTGATTCAGGACGAACGCAAAGAGCAGGCCGATGCTTGTGCCCGCGACAGCGCCACATGCACCGCCGATTAAGGTCTTCAAGTCCGCCCGCCTAAGACGCATTTCGACGAGAGTCGCGCTTAAGGCGGCCACGGCTATCCCGCCGGCTGCGGCCGCCGAAAGAGATAAACCAAAAGGATGAGTAATCGCGGCCAAAGCGCCTATTAGAGCCACGAAGAGTGTCCGAATTGAAAGAACTTCCCAACTGAACCTTTTCACAGTTTTGTTTTCGCGGCCCGTGGGCAGTGTGGATGAAGGATTAGGTAACTGGCGCCTCGACGTGGCTGGGCGCAGCTCTTTGGCCATCATATCCTTTGATGATGCCACGGAGTATATCACAAAGTACTAGGGAACCGGCGGGAACGGAGAAGGAGGGACTGAAGGGAAAAGCCGGAAGCACGAGACGCTTCTGGTTCGGCACGGCTCGCACACCGCTAGAGTTGAAGATAGCGGCGCACGGCTAGCCCGCCAGGTTAGAGCACCTTGGCGAGTTCCTCTGCAAAAGCACTCTGCCGGGCGGGCGATCCAGCCGGGCGTCGTCCATTTGCAGTTTTTCGTTGCTGCGGATTGCTCCCCGAGCTGCCGGGCCGATTGCCGCGTTCTGCGGAAGGCGTGCTCTTACCCGGGGCCTTACCACCGGATTTTGGAGGCTGGGCGGGATTCGCACGAAGCAATCTGTCTTCAAGTGGAGCGCGGTCGAAGCGGCGAATGATCGAATTCATCTCTTCCTGATTTGGTGATTCGATGAACGCGAAACCCTTCGATTCCTGAGTTTCCGGATTGCGAATTACCTTGACCGCGTCTGCGACCAGGTTTTCTGAGGAGAGCCACGACTTGATATCGTCGGCCGTCACCCAGACAGGGAGATTTCCGAGGAAAACGGTAAAGCTCATGTAATGACTGTTGTTTGCTCCGAGGGAAGTTAAGAGGCGCGCCTCGCGAGACTCGTCATCCCGCAGGCTATTAGCATACTAGCATAGCGTTTGCAAAAATTGAAAGGCTAAATGCTCTCAATTTGTTGCTGCACAACGGCTAGCCTAAACATTTGATGCCTGTGACCCGCAGTTTGACGCGCGCGCTATCGCCGGCCAGGAGCGCGGCCTTCGAGACTCTGGAAGCGGTAGCCGCCGGGGCATACGCTTCCGATCGCTTGCGGCAGCGGAGCCGGGGTCTTTCGGAGCGTGATGCCGCGTTGGCCGCGCAGATCGTGTTTGGGTGCCTGCGCTATCAGAGCCAGCTCGATTACCTGATTTTGCGCTACTCCGGCCGTTCCGCCGCAGCACTGGACGAGACGGTGCGGCTGGCGCTACGGGTTGCTATTTTCCAATTGCGCTACCTTGAGCGGATTCCAGCTCACGCGGCCGTACATGAGTCGGTAGAGTTCGTGAAATTCCGGCAGCGGGCCGCGGCGGGCCTGACGAATGCGGTATTACGGAAAGTGAACCGCACTCCCGTCCAGTGGCCGGACGAGGCCACTGAGCTTAGCTGCCCGGCTTGGCTGCTCGAGCGCTGGCGCGTTCATTTCGGGCCGGAAGCGGCTCGGGGCATCGCCGCTGCGGCTTTACAGGAGCCGGGCGCCTACATCCGGATTCCACCCGGTTCACCCGTTCCCGGCGAACTCGCTGCCGAGCCCGCCTCCGTGCCGGGAGCTTACCGGCTGTCGGGGGACCCTCCGGCCGGATACCGGCTGCAGGATGTCAGCTCACAGGCCATCATTCCGTTGCTCGACCTTGGACCCGGCGATACTTACCTCGACCTCTGCGCCGCACCCGGTAACAAAACACTGCAGGCTTTGGAAACGGCCCTGGAACTGGCTGTGGCCTGCGATATCAGCCCCCAACGCATCCGCGAGATTCCACCTATTTGCCCGCGGGTTGTTCTGGATGCCAGCGAGCCTCTGCCTTTTGGCGCCAAGTTTGAACGCATTTTTGTCGATGCTCCCTGCTCTGGAACGGGAACTCTGGGGCGCAATCCCGAGATTAAATCGCGCATACACGAGAGCGACTTCGAGCGATTTCAGAAGACCCAACTGGCTATCCTTTTGCAGGCCAGTTCGCTCGTGACACCCGGTGGAAAACTGCTGTATGCGACCTGTTCCCTCGAACACGAGGAAAACGAAGATGTGGTCCGAAATTTCCTCGATCAGCGCACTTTGTTTTGTTGCACACGCGAGGTATGGCGCTTACCAGGAAGAGACGAGGGAGACGGGTTCTATGCGGCGGTGTTGGAACCCACAACGATTTGAGCACGCTCCGACAAATATACTCAGCACATGGCTACGGCTAGGCTGAACCTGCTTTCACTTGAGGGATTCCGGGCGCTACGCCGAAGATAAGCCATATTTTAAATACTGGTTTGGGGAAGCGGTCCATAAGAGTGGGCCGACCGTTTTGCACGTCCTGCTTGTGAAGATCTTGCTGATCGGTCTGGATCAAACAGGATACAAATCCGGGCCTGAGTTGGAATTGAGAATCGATTCTGACTGGCAACCAAAGGCTGATGTTGCGGCTTGGACTCGGATCGACGTCCCATATCCGACTCAGCCAACAGACGTCGTGGTGGAAGTGCTGTCTCCGGAACATCGTATGCAGTTGAGAGTCACCATTTTTGGTCCTGAGTTCTTCTCTTTTCGTTCCTATCGGTGACGCAGCGCGGCCATTGGGTCGGTTTCCGCTGCCCTGTACGCCGGGGCAAGGGCGGCAATACAACTCGAGACCCTTCCCGGATTCAGCGCGCTTTATAATTCGGTCACATGCTGCTCGAGCTGATCGTAGAGAACTATGCGGTAGTCGAACAAGCTCGGATCCGCTTTGGCGAGGGATTGAACGTGCTTTCGGGCGAAACAGGAAGCGGCAAGTCGATCATCGTAGATGCGCTCAGCCTGCTGCTCGGGGCGCGTGCTTCGGCCGAGATGGTTCGAACCGGGGAGAATCGCGCGCGCGTTTCTGGCATCTTCGCTGCGGTGCCCAGCCCCGAATTAAATCGCCTGTTCCTGGAAGCCGGCATTGAACACGCACTCGACCAAGAACTGATCGTTGAGCGTGAAGTGACATCGAACGGCAAATCACGAGCTTTCGTGGCGAATCGTCCCGTGACAACGTCCTTTCTGCGCCAGCTTGCCCCTGCGCTGGGAGATATTCACGGTCAGAACGAGCAGCAGAGCCTTTTCGTGGTTCAGGAACAACGCAATTTACTGGACGACTATGCCGGGACGGGAGAGCAAAGGGCCGAGGTGGCGCGGGTCTTTCGCGAGTGGCGCGAAACCGGCGAAAAGCTTGCCGAACTCGATCGCACCGAGCAGGAGAAGCTGCGAATCCTGGATCTTTGGACTTTTCAGCGCAAGGAAATAGATTCGGTAGAACCAAGGGTGGGCGAGGACGCCGAACTCGAAGCCGAGCGCAAGATCCTGCAGAATATGACGAAACTGCAGGAGAGCGCCGCCGCTGCGTTCGATGCGTTGTATGAAGCGCCTCAAAGCGCCACCGGACAGCTCCGGCAAGCCCTCAAACGGATGGACGACTTGGTCCGGATAGACGAAACGCTGGCCGAGACGACAAGCTCTCTGCACCAAGCCTCGGTTTCTCTGGACGAAGCCGCCTACGCCCTACGCGACTATCTGGGCAAGCTCGAAGGAGATCCGGCGCGGCTTGAAGATGTGGAGGGCCGACTGGCGGCGCTGGACCGGCTCAAGAGAAAGTACGGGCGCACGATAGAGGAGGTCCTTGCCTTCCGAGCAGACGTAGCCATCCGTATCGATGAAGTAGAGAACGCCACCGCTCATCGCGCCGCTCTTCAAAGGCAGCAGGATGAGTTAGCGAAACGTTATGAGGCGAGTGCAGCCCGCCTGAGCGAAATGCGCGGGGCAGCCGCGGAGCGCCTGGGCAAATCTGTAGGTTTGGAATTGAAGAGTCTCATGATGGGCGATACGCGATTTCAGATACGCCTTCAGCCGGCAGGCTGGACGGCCAGCGGGACGGATGAAGTCTTTTTTCTCGTTTCCCCGAACCGGGGCGAGGAGCTGAAGCCGCTGCAAAAGATCGCCTCCGGTGGCGAGCTTTCTCGTATCGCGCTGGCTTTAAAAACCGCAATAGGGGGAGCCGCTCGCCGGGAAGGTATACCGGCGCTTGTGTTCGATGAGGTGGATGCAGGCGTGGGCGGGGCGGCAGCGGCAGCGGTCGGCAAGAGACTCAAGACGTTGTCGCGCATCAACCAGGTCCTTTGCGTAACGCACCTGGCTCAAATTGCAGGTTTTGCGGATCACCACTACGCGGTCTCAAAGCGCGAAAAAAGGGGGCGGGTTACTACTCAAATCGAGGAATTGGGCCCCGAAGACCGGGCGCGGGAAATAGGGCGTATGCTCTCGGGTGAGGAGATTACACCCGAGGCTTTGCGTCAAGCGGAGCAATTGATTCAAGCCGGCCAGAGCCGCTAATTATCCGCCAAATCCCAGTCTGCGCAAAGCGCCCGTGAAGAATATTTTCGATTCATTTACCCCCAGCAAAGCAGTGCCGCCGAAGTAAATCGCGCAATATAGCGGGATGGTGATCGCAGCCAGCGCTAGTGGGTGTCTGATTCCTGGCGCGCCGAGCCAAAATTTCAATAGATATCCTGCCAGAGCGGCCAACAGGGATGTTGTCCAAAGTTTGACGGCCAGGCTCGCTGGGAGTCCGGCTCTTCCGATCCTGCCTGCCAGCGCGCTCCGCAAAAGCGAGAATTCTACCCATCCGGCGATGCCCGCCGAAGCCGTTAGTCCGGCAACACCCCACCTGGGAGCAATCCCCAGCCAGCGCGGAAGAGGAAAAGCGAAAATCAACCCGAGGATAGTCGTGAGCGTGACCCGGATGAGTGCAAACCGAAGAGGCGTCCTGGTGTCGTGCAGTGCATAGAAAACCGAGGAGTAGAGCCGCCCTAGCGAGGTGGCCAGCAATCCGATCGCCGACCCGGCCAATACGGACCATACGTAGAGAGCATCCTCATACTTAAAGCGTCCTCCCTGGTATAGAGCGGCAATGATCACGTCACCGTTGATCAGAAATGCGACTGCACAGGGCACGATGAAGAAGGCGATACGTCGCAAACCGGCGGTCAGCCGGTTACGAAGCTGGGCCGCGACCTCGTCCCGGTTGCCGACTGCGCTCGATAATTCGGGGAGCTCGGCCGCGGAGACCGACATGCTGAACAGGCTGATCGGTAACAGAGCTAAGAATTGACCATAGCTGAGGGCAGCAACAGCAACGGGGCCAAGGAAGCTGGCGATCATCTGATCGACATAGGCACTGATCTGGACAACGCCGCGGCTCGCGAATACGGGGCCGAAATTCTTGATTACCGTACGGACATATTGCGAACCCAGATCAAGCAGCGGGCGGAATGCGGGCAGAAAGCGCAGCACGCTGGGCAGTTGAACAAAGAACTGTAAGATGCTGCCCACCACACAGGACCAGGCGAGCACCACGACAGATTGAGTTTGCGGAAGATAGCGCCCGAAGAGTACAAGAGCAGCTATCATGGTCCCGTTCATCGCAATCGGGGCAGAGTACGACAGCAGAAACTTGCGATGACTGTTCAGGACGCCCAGACACCAGGCGCCCATCACGAGTATGCCGGCCGCCGGGAACAAGATGCGAACCAGTCGGATAGTCAGGGCGCGGTCCGCTCCATGAAAGCCCGGAGCGATCGCGTCGATCAGAAATGGAGTTGTAAGCACTCCGGCCAGCACGATTACCGAGGACACACAGGCAAGGATGCTGAAGACTGCGGCCGCCAGCTTCTGTGCTTCTCCGTTCTCGCCCTGCGCACGTAATTTGGCGTAAACGGTAACGAAGGCGGCCGAGAGTACGCCTTCACCGAATAGGTTACTGAGGAGATTGGGAATCCGGAAGGCCGCGCGGAAGACGCCCATCGCGGCGGAGTTGCCGAAATAGTGTCCCATAACTCGTTCTCTAATCAGCCCCGTAATGCGACTGAAGAGAATGCCCAGGGCCACGCGGGAGTACGCGCTGAGCGGTGTTGGAACAGGCATCGAAACGGTCTCGCCACCATCGATGCCGTGGTTTGAATAGTGCGGAAAGCCGGGAGCAGCCGCGCTTTGAGGAGGTCCGCCGTTGGCGCTAGGTACGGACGGGCGCGGTAGCCGGGAGATGCGAATCCTTACTTGCAAGCCAGGGTGTACTGCTTGAGGTTAACAACTTGAATGGTAAGATCCGGCAGGTATATCAAAGCAGGTAAACGGGAGGAGTTTTTTCGGTGCAATTAAAGCGATTCTTCGTCTTCTGCGGACTGATAACCGGCCTTCTCGTGCCTTGTTCCTGGAGTCAGCAGAATTCGGAAGAACACGGAGCGAAACCCCCGGCCGTGCCTAGTCCCGAAAAGATGGATGTGCTCAAACAGTTGAGCTCGTCCTTCGAAGAAGTTTCGCAGCGCTGCGGCCGCTCGGTAGTACAAATCTTTGTGCGCAGCTATGTTCCGGCTGAAGGGTCGAGCAACAACGGAGAACTATTGACGGCCGAGGACAGCAGTGGTTCAGGGATAGTCATGAGCCCTGACGGCTACATTCTTACGAATGCGCACGTTGTGAAGGGCGCGCACAGTGTGAAGGTACAACTGAATGTGCGGACCGAAGCCGCCGCTCGCGAACAGGGCGATCGCACGATGAACCGGCCCATGGCAGGGACTCTCGTCGGAATCGATCACGACAGCGACCTAGCCGTGATCAAGATAAACGAGAAGAATTTACCTTACCTGACCTTTGGAGACTCCGACGAGCTGAAACAGGGCGAGATCGTGCTGGCGCTCGGCAACCCGCTCGGGCTTGACAACTCGGTCAGCATGGGAGTCGTGAGCGCCGTCTCGCGACAAATCAAGGCTGAGGACCCGATGGTTTACGTTCAGACGGACGCCCCGATCAATCCAGGAAACAGTGGTGGGCCGTTGGTGGATACAGATGGCCGAATAGTGGGCGTAAACACGTTCATTATGACGCAATCGGGCGGAAGCGAAGGTATCGGCTTTGCGATCCCGAGTAGGATCGCACGCGACGTGTATGAACAGCTGAGGGCAAAGGGGCACGTCCACAGGGCGCAAATCGGAATCGTGGCTCAGACGGTAACACCCGACATGGCTGAGGGTCTGAAGCTCGAAACCGATCATGGGGTCATCATCTCCGATGTCGAACCGGGCGGAGCGGCGGCGCATGCCGGATTGCAGATCGATGACATCGTAATCGGAATGGATGGCCGCGCGGTTGCGAGTTTGCATCAGCTCGAAGCGAGAGTATTCCGGGTGAGCCCCGGAACCAAAGTTATTATTCGAGTGCAGCGCGACAGCCAGCAACTCGATCTACCCGTTATTACCGAGGAGCAATCGGGCGGCGAGTTGGACGCGCTCGCGGATATGGTTGATCCAGTAAAGAACGTGGTGCCCGAATTAGGTATTGTTGGGCTTGATATCACTAACCCAGTGCGTCAACTCATGCCTGAGCTACGCCGGCCGTCGGGTGTCGTGGTCGCGGCGCGGAGATCCGGGGCTCCCTATTCAGGACCGCCACTTGATACAGGCGATGTGATTTATGGGTTTAACCGGCAAGTTGTGAACGGGGTCGCGCAGTTGCGGCAGTATCTGAGTGCGATGAAGCCCGGCGATTCCGTTGTGTTACTCATCGAGCGCGAGGGACACCTGCTCTACGTACCGATGCAACTGGATTAAAAACAGCGGAACGGTACTTTGAAATAAGAGATGAGCCAAGGTCCGATTACCAGCTTCATAAAACATCATTTCCGGCATTTCAACGCGGCTACGCTCGTCGATGCCGCGGAAGGATATGCCAACCACCTTCAGCGAGATGGCAAGATGTTCGTTACACTCGCCGGAGCAATGAGTACGGCCGAGTTGGGCGTTTCGCTTGCTGAAATGATCCGGCAGGGCAAAGTCCATGGAATCTCCTGCACGGGCGCGAATCTGGAAGAGGATGTTTTCAACCTTGTGGCCCATGACTTTTACGAGCGGGTGCCGCACTGGCGCGATCTGAAACCGGAAGACGAGCAGGCCCTGCTCGACCGTCACATGAATCGTGTCACCGATACGTGTATTCCGGAAGGGGAAGCGATGCGCCGCATTGAAGGGGCGATCCTGCAGGAGTGGACAGCCGCGGATAAGAGCGGGGAACGCTGCTTTCCTCACCAGTTTTTCTATCGAATTTTGCAATCTCCGGAGCTGCAGAAAACCTTCCAAATCGATGTGAAGGATAGCTGGCTTTATGCTGCCATGGAACGTAATCTGCCGATGTTTGTTCCCGGTTGGGAAGATTCAACCCTGGGCAACATGTATGCGGGTCATTGCATTTCGAAGGACGTGAAGAACGTTCATACGGTTCGCACGGGCATTGAATACATGATTGCTCTTGCTGAGTGGTACACCGAGGTTTCGAGGTATTCCTCGATCGGCTTTTTCCAGGTGGGAGGCGGTATTGCAGGCGATTTTCCGATCTGCGTTGTGCCGATGTTGCGACAGGACCTCGAACGTAAAGATACTCCGCTCTGGGGATATTTCTGTCAAATCAGCGACTCGACCACGAGCTACGGATCTTACTCGGGTGCTATCCCAAACGAGAAGATCACTTGGGAAAAGTTGAGCATCAACACACCGAAGTATGTGATTGAATCCGACGCATCGATCGTAGCGCCACTGATTTTTGGGTACGTGCTGGGGTGGTAGACGCGCCTTGGTATCTTGATAGAGACACAACGGTGAGGTGCGAGAGCGGTTGAATCGGGCGGTCTCGAAAACCGTTGAACCTTCACGGGTTCCGTGGGTTCGAATCCCACCCTCACCGCCAGAATACAAACAAGCATTTGCAGTCAACGATTCCTTTCCATGTGCATAGCGAGAAGAATCGGGCGGATGTTGCGGAATTGCAGACTGTGCAGCTGCGTACAGCCGATTTAGACCGGCAGATACTGGAGATGCGCTTGTTGGTGGGCAGCTTCTCAGGAGCTAGCGGCGAGCAGATACTGCTGAAAAGAGTTTTTTACCCGGCGAGGAAAATTGGCTACAAACAATCTGACTGAGACACACATAGCCCTCCAACTCTTTGCCGGTTATACCGAGGCAGATATTGAAATTTTCCAGCAGTTCGCAAACCCGGCGGCGAAACCCGAGCCCGGTTTCTTGGTCGATTTTCTAGGTACGCGAACACGGACAAGCTCACTTTGGAAGCAGGCTCGCGAACTGGACGGGCAACATCTAGGCATTCCCGTTCCGGGTGATTTTCACGCCGAGACGGTGGAGTGGGTAGGGCTGCTTAAAGCTGTTCGCAGTGCAAAATCGCAGTACATAGCAATGGAACTTGGCGCAGGCTTCGGTCCGTGGATAATAGCCGGAGCTGTCGCCGCCAGGCTGCGCGGGATTTCGAATATTCGGCTGTACGCCGTGGAAGCAGATTCGCAGCACTACAAATCCCTGTGTCAACATTTTCGCGATAACGGGTTCGAACCGGACGAGCATAGGCTTTTTGAAGCAGCTGTAGGAGTAGCTGGGGGCGCGGCCGAGTGGCCCGTTATGGATGAGGCGAGTGCGATCGAAGACTGGGGGTGCCGCCCGATTCACGCGCGGACGGATTACCGCGGATGCCAGTTTCAGAAGACCCGGGCCGTCAAGGTTATCGGCATGGCCGATTTGCTCGTCAAAGAACCCTATTGGGATCTTATCCATATCGATGTGCAAGGCGATGAGGTTGAGATCTGCAGATCCGCCATCAGTGAACTGAATGCAAGAGTGCGCTGGCTAATTGCTGGAACGCATTCCCGCAAACTAGACGGCGACTTATTAGACCTAATGTTTCGCGCCGGGTGGGTACTTGAGCATGAGAAACCCGCACGGTTCGCCTTCCAACCGTATGCCGCATCGCTCGAAGCGATGACCACGTGCGACGGAACCCAAGTTTGGCGGAACCCGCTCTTTTCTTATCCGGGCGACCGTCTGAGTTCGTTTTCACAAGAGATCACTTGTCGCAAGCACGAGGTTCGGGTAACACCAGGAAGCACTTTCACCCTAACTATCAACGCGAAGAATACCGGAAAGCAGTCTTGGTTTGGACACTCGGAGCAGGGACCCGTCAACGCCGGTTACCGCTGGCTTGATGCCGAAAGCAAAATTTTGCCCATAGAGGGGAATCGGGCAAAACTCACTTCTCCTGAAGTCCGGCCGCAGGAGAGTAACGACCTAGAGTTACAGGTTGTCGCACCATCGAAGGCTGGTTCATATTTGCTCTGGATCTCTATGGTCCAGGAAGGAGTAGCTTGGTTTTACGATAGAGGGACTAGGCCTTTAGTTCTGCACGTCACGGTGGGCAATCTCTCGTGAGGGCCGGCGCGACCCTGTTCCGATGCCACTCAAACCTTGAACCGAAGAGAGACTGAATGCACCTTCCCGTTGACTTGACGGTTGCCATTCCCGCCTTGAACGAAGGCCCTAATCTGACCCGCTTGCTTCCCCAACTTAGGGAGGTGTTGGACGGTTTGGCTATTCGCTATGAGATTCTCATCGTTACACGAGAGGCAGATGAGATGACGTTGGATGTAGCGGCCCGATCTGGCGCCTGCGTCCTTGAGCAAACGAATCCTGGTTATGGCGGAGCGCTTGTTACCGCGTTTGAGCGGGCATCCGGCGATTACGTCCTCACCATGGACGCTGATCTCTCGCACCCTCCGATTTTTATACGTGATATGTGGCGCCAACGCGAAACGGCAGAGGTCGTTGTCGCGTCGCGCTACATCCGTGGGGGCCGTGCTGAAATGCCTCGCGTTCGATCCCTTCTAAGCCGTACGTTGAATGCCTTTTTTCGTCTGGGGTTAGATCTACCCGTTCGGGATCTCTCGAGCGGATATAGGCTCTATCGGCTCGATGCTGTGCGAGAGCGCCTTCCGCGAGCAACGGACTTTGACGCGCTTCCAGAACTGCTGGTACGGTTATACGCGCAGGGCTGGCGAGCGAAGGAGATCCCCTTTGAATATGCGCCCCGAGAGCACGGCAGCTCGCATGCTCGAGTCATCAAGTTCGGGATCGCTTATCTCCGAACTTTTGGTGCATTATGGCGACTCCGCAACTCGATCGAATGCGCGGATTACGATGATCGCGCTCACGACAGCCGGATTCCGCTCCAGCGCTATTGGCAGCGGATGCGATTCAAGCACGTAACTCAGCTGATTGCAAATGAAGGGCCAGTGCTGGATGTGGGATGTGGATCCAGTCGCATCATCGGCGCTCTTCCCCCGGGCAGCGTGGCCCTTGATCCACTCATGCGCAAACTCCGGTACGCACGCAAGTTTTCTACATCACTTCTACAAAGTTCAGGTTTCGCGCTGCCGTTTGCGGACAATTCTTTTCCCTGTGTACTCTGCTCCCAGGTGATAGAGCACGTGCCCAAAGAATCTCCGATATTAAGCGAACTCTGCCGCGTGCTCAAGACCGGTGGCCGCCTGGTGCTGGGAACGCCGGACTATGCCAATTGGGAGTGGGTGTGGACGGAGAAACTCTACGGTTTTTTTGCACCTGGGGCTTACGCCGACGAACACATATCCCATTACACTCGCAAGGAACTGATCGACTTGTTCGAAAAACGTGGATTCCGCCTGGAGCACACGCGCTACATTCTTAAGGGCGAATTGATACTTGCATTCAGGAAAGTGGGCTCTTAGACCTGATTCTGCGCTTACCGAGGTGACTATGGCCAATATGCATGCTAATTCGGAGGCATCCTCTCCACAGCGGTCCAGAGCAGACTCTGTCAAGGAGAACACAGCAGCTCCAGCTACTACGCCTCTGCTTTCTTATTTGGTCAGGCACACCCATCCCCTTAGCCAAGCCTACCGGAGGCAAATTAGTTCTGGTGCAATCAGCGCTGTCGTGCTAGCGCTAACCCTCTGCGTATTTCTCAACTATGTTTTTGTTGTGATTAGCTCGAATACCGCCGCCCACCCGATCAACCTGTATCCCTGGGACGCGAACTGGTACAGGGGCATAGTTGAGCAAGGCTACTCCTTTAATGGCAACTATAACCAGCAGCAGAATATCGCCTTCAGTCCTGCTTATCCAATCCTCTGTCGAGCAGTAAAGCATTTGCTAAAAACCGATACGGCGCTTGCAATGCATGTTGTCTCAACTATGTGCTTTTTCGTCACTCTCGTGTTCCTGTATCTATTGGTTGCTAAGCTATTCTCGCCAGCCTTTGCCCTTGGGACGACGGTCGTGTATGCTACGAATCCTTTCACCCTATTCCAGCTTTACGGATATGGCGATGTGGTGTTCGTTACCAGCACTGCTCTGTTCTTTTACTTTTTGGAGATTCGGCGTAACCTTCTGCTCTCGGCTTTGTGCGTAAGCGCAGCAGCCATCTCCAGACCCTATGGAATTCTTCTCGTCTTCCCTCTGGTGGCCGCACTTGCCCAGATAAACTGGGATCCATTATCCAGGAAGAGGACCTGGTGGCGGACGGTACAGTCGTGGGTAAGGTATACGCCAATCGCGGGGCTCGGCCTGCTGCTGTACGCACTCTGGTCGCAATACCGGTTTGGCAGCCCATTGGCGTTTCTTCATATTCACCAGGCCTGGAATGCGCCCTGCGGAACTCTGACGTGGTACACACGCCTAGCCATGACGAACCTCATCGCAGATATGCACCCGGTGTTTGCACAAGACCTGTTGAATCCGCCTGGTCTTGCAGCCCTGTTCGTTGTGGGTGTCTCTGTCGGTGCCGTGCTCACCGCAAGTTATCGATGGCTCCCGCTGAGCATGAATGTTTACTGGCTGACTCTTACGGGATTCTTACTTGCATCCAGCACTGGTTGCCACCCGAATCTTATTGCGCTCGGCAGACATAGCCTCGGTATAATTCCGCTGTTTCTAATCTTAATGATTATGGTCGCTAGATTATGTGACTACCCATTGGGTAAAGACGACCGCCGTGACTCTTCCGGCTTTCCTGCATTCAGACTGTTATTTGCAGCAGCTATTGTTACCGTAGTCAATATCGTTTTGCTGTGCAACTATATTCATCGATTTTTCGGAGGCCAATGGGTGGCGTAGACCAACAAATAAGTATCCATCGGCAATACCAGCAAGATCGGCCTTGTTTCCGTCTTACTGAGACGTACACCAGTTGAGAACCTCTTCAGTAAAGGATTGCCACGTCGGTAAGTTCAGCTTCATGGCCTGCCGCGCTTTATTATTTGCATAGTCGTCATCAACAAACGAAAGCACGGCGCGTCTGAGATTCACTACATCGAGCGGTTCGACATAGTGAACGCCTGCCGATCCCACATTCTCCAGACTAGGAATGGTGTTCGATGCAATTACCGGTGTTCCGAGCCAGAGGCTTTCGACGGGAGGAAGGCCGAAACCCTCAGCAGCGCTGACGTAAATAGTGGCCCGGGACTGCTCCACTGAGCTCCGGATCTCGCCATCTCCGGGTGTCTCGCAAAAAGTAAACCCGGAGCCCTTCTCCGACGCGAGTTTCCGAATTTTGTGACTTAGATCTGGATCTACCCAGCCAAGCTTACCCATAAAGGAGAGGCTCAGTCCCTCGACCTGCCGGAGTAAGGGGTCGAAGGCTTCGAGTATCAGCGCATGATTTTTTCGCGGCTCAATGGTACCGAGAACAGCGAAATTAAGAGGGCGATTGAGCCGTAAAGAATGCGGTCGAGCCCCTATCCCATCGCTGCCGAGCCTGAGGACAGTCCCGCTGAGAGTGTTGGTTCGCTTCAGACGTCGAAAGTAAGTCTCCCGCGTGTATTCAGATATAAATGCACAATGGTTTGCCCGCCTGATCAGTTGGAAATACCCATACATTTGAGTGAGCCCGTCTTGAGGGAAGTATTCTGGGTGAGTTAGCGGAAGCAAGTCACATACAATAAATTTGTGGTGTCGCAGCTCACTTTCGGGCATTTGGCGAAAGAAGGCAAGCCGTTGCGAATCAAAGAAGACCTCAGGTACGAGGACAGTATCATGTGCCGAAACTTTGACTATGGAAGCGGCGTCAACGGCGCTGAGCCGTCGGATCTCGGCAATCCCCGACTCTCGGTGGCCTCCAAAATAGTTTCCGATAACCTGAATCAACGCCGGTGAGAGCGCGAAGTAGCGGCCGGATTGAAAACGTAGAGGAACAGCCGTATGAATGGGCAAGTAGCGGCAAATTTCGCCAATGATTCGCTGAATTCCGGTCGTAATCGGATGCTCTATAAATTCAGTCAAATCGATATAGAGGCTCATGCAATTCCGAGAATTTCGGCCAGTCGTTTCGTATAGTAGTCGAAGTTGTGGGTGTCGAGGTATGCGGCCCGCGCCTCTGCATTCGCCGCCGCACGAGAACCCGTATCCCAAATCGATGCGAGCTGTTCGGCTACTTGAAGCGGGGAATACCGGTCGGGGACCCTCCACACGAAATCAGGGGCTTGACAAGATAAAGCAAGTTCGCTGCTCGATACCGAGGGGAGCCCGGCGCTAATACAATCCATCAGAGCGGCCGACAACTGACCGAATCCGTAAGTCCTGAGCTGAACTGCAGCATCCGACGCGACTAGAAAGTCGCGGTACATAGCAGCATCGACAAAGCTCTGAAAGGCGTGGACATGCTTTTCGAGACCGTAGAGTGCTGCAATCCGAGCTATCTGCTGCCACACCGCACTCGCGTTTCCAACAAAGTACAGCTCGGCGGCGATATTCCAACTTCGGAGAAGGTCGAGAGCAAGGATGCAGGTTTCCATTCCCTTCGCCGACGCGGGATAGCCGAAACTTGAAATGAGAAAGCTCGCTGGGTCCACACCGTAGCGCTCGCGCACAGCTTGCCTGCGGCCGTACGACAGCTCATGATCGCTGAAAAACATAGTTGGGCAGCAGGTAGTTACATGTGCATCCACCCCGTAACGCTCCTTGATCTGAGCCTGTTGCGTCATCGTGTGCACGATTAAGGGAGATGCTCGCTCTATGATCGGGTCCAGAAATAGTGAAGGCGGATTGCGGTCCTGCAGCCATGCATTGGCTTCTTCTGTTGTCACGGACCGGCTTAGGAGCTTGGAAGCGAACTGTACGAACTTCCCTTGCCCGAACCGGGAGAAGTAGACCTGAGTAAGACGGGAATCGTGGAGAATACACGGACCGCCATACCGCTCAAAGAAATCAAAGACCGGCATATGATACGGGTGATTCCCAAGGACAGAAACAACAGCGTTCTCTCGGCCAGTGATGAGCGGAGCTAGGCTTACTCGGCCTCCATCCCGGAAACACCCCTCGAAAGTGAGTGGCCGCGGAGCGTTGGTATAGAGATCTGACTCAAACAGGTGTTTCCCGGCCCGTATCGTCATTGCGGTGTAACGAGCAGCGCCGGATTCGTCGGGTGGATACGGACTCAAAAAGGCCACTCGGGGCTTTCTATTCACAGCAATCCCTGACGGAGCGAGGCGGTAATCCTGCAAACCGGCGTGAATGCCGGTCCAGAACCGCTTTCCTACTTCTTTTTCGTGAAACTTGGGGCCGAGATAGGCTTGCGATGCTACAAGCGAATCTCTCAAATGAGGATCGTTCAGGAGCTTTTCTAATCTCTCAGCGAGTGCAGCCGAATCATCGGAAAGGAATAGAGCCTCCGGCTGCTGGATCAATTCCAGATGGGCAGCACACGTGGATGCAATTACCGGACATCCGCAAACGGAAGCTTCGACGACCGGCAACGAAAATCCTTCTATGTGAGACGACGCTATCGTTGCGGTCGCCCCAGCGAATAAGGATATAAGTTCTTGGTCGGAAACGGCTGGGCAAAACTCGAGAAAACCTCTGCCCTCGAGGTGACCAGCTAACCGCAGGAGATTTTCTTTATAAGGCTGGTCGTAATGGCCTGCGACCTTGAGCGGAATCCGGCGCGAATAGAGCAAGTTAAGCTGTCGGACGGCCTTAACGGCGACCTCCGGATTCTTGCGCACATCGCCGCCCACCACGATTAAAAAGTAGGGGTTATTTACGTCATAAGATCTGGCCGGATAACGTTCCTTGATTTCGTATAAGGAGCGCCGGACCGAAGATCCCGTGACCTGCATCCTGCTTCGAGAAATGCCCAGCAATTCGGAAAGTCGCCACGCGGAGTACTCTGAGACAGGAAAAAAGAGATCGAACCTGCGCAACCGGGCCATTTTGGCAAAGTAATCGATGCGGCTTGCAGTTGTAGGCAGGTAACCCGGCCAGTCAAGAGGAATAAAGTCGTGAACCACTGCGGCGCGCACAAAAGCCGGATGCCCCTGAAATCGCAGAGTGAAGCGCGTATCGTGCGTCATCGGAGTTCCATCGATGAACACCGCGGCGGCAGCACCCTTGCAGATTGGGTTCGGTGACGAACTGACCTCGTCAACTAAGTAACTGCACTCGTCTGGAAGTGGTAGAGCTTCTGCATCAATTAGACCGATTGTTTTCCAGCCTGAACAAAGGCTGTGATTTCGCGTTCTCAATAACGCCGAAACATGATGACCGATGCCACGAGCGCGATAGCCGGGATCCTGAAGCCATCGTAAGTCAACGTATATTACTGGCTGCATGGGCCCGATTCTGGTTGCTTTCAGGCAAGGCGCTAGCTTCTGGGTTTTCCGGGGTCGACGCCCGAGTGGAGCTTTGTGGGCCTGGCTCACGAAAAAGCGCGAGGAGCAGCTGCTCGAGTGCATCCCACTCCGCGGCATTGCCTGCTTCCGCCCTTTGCAACCGTTCCTCCAACGCCGCCCAGCGCTGTTGCTGATCTTGCAGATGACGACCGATGTTCTCTAGCTGTGGACCTACTTCTACTAAGAAGTACGCCTTAACCCTGGAGAGGAACCACCAGAGAGGTCTCTCGATGAAAGTACGGTAAATCGGGCGGAAGACAAAGATCAGCACCCTCTCGCCAAACCGCATGATGAGTATCACCCGTTCGAAATAAAATTGATCTTCGATCGAGCATCGTACGAAGCCACAGCTACAACCGATTTGTGAGGATAACACATCGAGAGCCGGCTTCGGCGCGCGTGAGCTCTTGGTGGTTTTCGCGGCCCACCACAACCGCTACTTTGTTGTTAGCGGTCCGCCTGTGGCCGCGGTGATGTCATAGTCGTGCCATGCGCCACCCGAGATGTAGAACTGGTGGTTGTGCTCATCAATCCCGGTGTAATTGATCCTCAGAACGTTCTGGGTGGCGTCGACCAGACCGGCAATGGAAGCTGCCGGAGGGACATTCAGAGCACGTGCAGCTGCGGTCAGATCGAAATCGTGCCACGCGCCACCCGAGATGTAGAACTCATGCACGTGCTGATCGGCTGCCGCGTAATCGATTCGCAATATGCTTTGCGTTGTGTCGAGCAGATTGGCGATGGAGCCCCCCGCGGCGATTTTCGGCCCAGCGGTAGCGCCCGTGAGATCGAAATCGTGCCACGCGCCGGCCCAGATGTAGAACTGGTGCACGTGCTGATCGGCGCCGGTGTAGCTGATCCGCAGGGCGTTTTGCGTTGTGTCGACGAGATTGGCGATAGCGCTCCCGGTCGCGACGGTTGGAGCTCCTGTAGCGGCCGTGAGGTCAAAATCGTGCCACCCGCCTTGCCAGATATAGAACTGGTGGATGTGCTGATCGGCTCCGGTGTAGCTGATCCGAAATACGTTTTGCGTTGTATCGACCAGATTGGCAATGGCGCTGCCCAAAGCGAGCTTTGGCCCGCCAGCAGCAGCCGTCAGATCGTAATCGTGCCACGCGCCCCCCCAGAGGTAGAGTTGATGCATGTGCTGATCGGTACCCGCGTAGCTGATGCGTAAGGCGTTTTGTATCGTGTCTATCAAATTCGCGATTACCGTTCCTGGAGCAACGTTCGGACCGCCACTGGCGGCGGTGAGATCGTAATCGTGCCACGCGCCTGCATCGATATAGAGCTGATGAACGTGTTGATCGACGGCTGCATAACTGACTCTGATGACGTTCCCGATGGTGTCAATCAGGCTTGCGACTGATGCGCCAGCCGGCACCTTTGGACCGCCGGTTGTGGCCGTAAGATCTAGATCATGCCAAGCACCCGAATCAATGTAGAGCTCATGTATGTGTTGGTCAGCCGCGGCATAGTACCGGGCCGCCTCCTTCTCGACATTACTCGCCAATCCTCCCGTTCCGCTAACACTCAGCGCCTGCCCGAACCCTCCACTCCCCGTCAGGCTCAGCGTTGCGCTCCTTATGCCATTTGCCCGCGGCGCAAACGTCACCGTTACCGAACAGCTCGACCCGGCAGCAACCGTGCTCCCGCAGGTTGAGGTCTCGCTAAAATCACTCGCATTCGCCCCAGCGAGCGCCATGCTCACGATATTCAGTGCGGCGGAGCCGGTGTTCGCAATCGTGACCGTCTTCGCTGGGCTGGTAGCTCCTACCGGCTCGCCATCAAATACCAGGGTCGCCGGACTGAGTGCGATCTGTGCCGCGCCTCCTATGCCGGTGAGCGCGATCGGCGGAGGCGGGCTCGCCAGATTATTCACCAACGTCAGCTGCGCCGTTCTCGGGCCATTTGCGAGCGGTGTAAAGCTCACCGAAATCGAGCAGCTCGCGTTGGCCGCCAGCGACGATGGACAGTTACTGGAAATATTGAAATCGAAGTTGTTCACTCCGGTCAACGACCCACCGGAAATGCTCAGCGGAGCCGCGCCCGTGTTCGTCACCGTGATCGATTGAGCCGGACTGGTCGTCCCCATTGCCCGTGGCGCAAATGTCAGGCTGCCTACGCTCAGCGAAAATTGCGGCACGGCCCCGGAGATTGCCTGTCCCGTGAGACTGAAAGACTGCGTGCTGCCTGCCACATTCAGGCTGTTATGCGTCAAGGCCAGGATACCTGTCTGTGTCCCCACTGCCGTCGGAGCGAACTGCAGCCCGACATTGCAAACGGCACCCGGCAGTAACGCCGTCGACGAGGAACAGTCCGCCCCAGCTATCGCCTGGCTGAAATTACGGCTCACACTCAATCCGGTCAGGTTCAAAGACTGGTTACCGACGTTCGAAACCGTGACCGCCTGCGCTTGGCTCGCTTCACCGGCAATGGTTTGCGGAAACGTCAATCCGCTGGGGCTCGAAATCCTGCGGACTACGTTATTTTCCGTATCGGCGACGTAAACACTCCCGCTTCCGTCCAGCGCGAGCCCAGCGGGGCCGGTCATCTGGGCAGCTGTTGCCACGGCGCCGTCGCCGGAATATCCGGCTACCCCGGTCCCGGCAATCGTCTGCACCAATCCCGTCTGGGCACTGACTTCTCGAACGACATTTCTCGCCTGGTCTGTGATGTAGAGATTTCCTGCGGCGTCGAGACGAATGCAAACCGGACTGCCCAATTTTGCGCTGGTCGCCGGAATCAGGCTCATCGTCGACGACCCGCCACCCGCCACTATCGTCACATTGCCGGAAGTGTCCACCCGGCGGATGACTCTATTGCCGTTATCCGAGATATAGAGATTCCCGGTCGCATCTACCGCGACGCTTGTCGGATCGTTCAGAGGTCCGGCACTCACCGCAGTGATGATTCCGGTGGCCGCATCGACTCTGCGAATCGCGTGATCGAATGAGTCGGCGATGAACAGATTGCCGGCGCCGTCCACCGCGATATCGCTGGGCCCTGAAAGGATCGCATTGATTGCTTGTCCGCCGTCGCCCAAACCATCGCTGCTCGCGCTCCCCGTTCCGCCCCCTGCTACGGTCACGATGATACCCGTGGCTGCGATCACCTCGCGCACCACGTTATTGCCCTGATCGGCGATATAGAGATTCCCTGCCCCGTCAAGCGCGAGCCCCATCGGATTGTTCAAACCAGCCTGGAGAGCCGCGCCACCGTCTCCGGTGAGTCTCCCGCCTGCCTGAGGAGATCCCGCTATGGTGCTGATCTTGCCCGTCGCGGCGTCCACTTTCCGCACAACCAGGTTAAGCGAATCGGCGATGTACACATTGCCCGCATTATCGACCGCAATTCCCTGGGGGTTGCTCAACCTAGCTTTGGTCGCTGGTCCCCCGTCTCCTGCGTAGGCCAAGCCGCCCTGCAGACCGGCGGCAGTCGAGATGATGCCGGGACCTAAAACGAGCTGCGGAGCGAGCCCTGTGCCGTAAAGCAGAGTCGTGGCCAGCAGCTTCCCCGAGCCGTCTTTCACCAGCACGGCGTTTTGCCGCAAACCCGCTTGCCGCGGCTGAAAAGTCACAGAAACCGTGCAGGTTATCGCGCCCGAACCGGTACAGGCTGGCGATCCCATAGTGTACTCGCTTGAGTAAGCCAGCGAGAAAACAGGGTTTACCGTGCCCGAAAACGTGTAGCCCAGGGGCTGTTTTGCGGGCGTTCCATTCACGGTCACTTGCCCGAAGCTCTGTCTGCTCGGTGCGCTCGCCAGGGTTTGGGCCAGCGCACTCCCCGACATCCATACCAGCCAAATAATGAGAATCTCTGGCGCGAACGACTTTTGGAGCATCCTGGTCCAATGCGGCATATGTCTCTACACGAGCCCTATCGGCACGTCAGCGACATCGCATTAGAGTCTGTCCGCTTTCGAAATCCACAGCTATACTGAAACCTTGTAGCGGTTGCCCTCCCCTCCCCGGGGCAGGTCATCACCGAGTTCGAATCCCACCCTCACCGCCAGAAACGTCCGCCTAAGTTCGTCCAGACCAACTCAGCCCCGATACTTAATGGAAGGGCCTCGACGTACCATTACGAAAGAGGCCTTCGTTCACGTTCGTTTTTTCCTGAGATGCCATCACTGCAAGGAAGTCGTACCTCCAAGAGTTGTTTCCCGCTAACGTCTGCCTGGGTTGCTTTAGCGATATCCGCTCTGGGTGCTGGGGTCTGGGCAGCCACTCCGTCACAGCTTCCCGCGATTGCAGCAGCAAAGATAAATCCGAATGCTATGCCGATCAATCTTAATCGCGGTGCGGCGGGATTGTCGCGATCCCTCGCCGAACTGCGTACGCGCGCCAGCCTGTTAATGGTAACCGCTCATCCGGATGATGAGGACGGCGGCATGCTCTCTTATGAAACCCGGCAGATGGGAGTACGGACGGCTCTCCTGACACTGACCAGGGGCGAGGGCGGGCAGAACGCGATGTCCAGCGATCTGTACGACGCGCTCGGACTGGTACGGACTCAGGAGTTGCTTCAATCCGATCGCTTTTACGGAGTTGATCAATACTGGGGCACGGTGATCGACTACGGATTTTCGAAAACCCGGGAAGAGGCGCTCCAGAAGTGGGGCTATGAACGCGTGCTGTCGGATACCGTCCGAGTGGTCCGAATGACACGTCCGTTGATTATCACTTCAGTGTTCGTGGGCGCGCCAACCGACGGGCACGGAAACCACCAGGTCGCGGGGCAGATGGCACAGGAAGTTTTCAATGCCGCAGGCGACCCGAGCCGGTTTCCAGAGCAGATCCGGCAGGGGTTGAGGCCCTGGAAGCCGCTCAAAGTCTACGCACGCGTACCTTTCTTTGCGCCTACGAAAGAAGGAACGATCTACGACTACGCGACCGCCAAGTACGTACCCATCCGCTTCTACGATTACGTGAACAAGACCTGGATCGATAAGACGCCTTCAACCAACGTGACGGTTCCCGAAGGCACGCTTAACCCGGTGGCTGGTTTGACCGCGTTGCAGATCGGGCGCGAAGGCTGGGGATTTCAGAAGTCCCAGAACGATGGTGGTACCGTACCGCCCCCAAGCTTGTATTCGGCACCGTATCACCGCTACGGGTCGCGGGTCGATACGGCCGCGAAAGAGAACTCTTTCTATGACGGGATCGACATTTCGTTGGGCGGCATAGCATCGCTCGCCACGGGCGGCGACGTGAGCTTTTTGAAATCGGGCCTGGCGCAACTGGCTCAATGCATCGAAACTGCTTGCGACCACTATCGTCCGGAGCGGCCGTCCGGAATCGCGCCCAGCCTTGCGGACGGCCTCACTCTGGCCCGCAAGCTCTTGCAGCAGGTACGCGCCAGCGAACTTCCCGAACCCGGCAGGAGCGACATTGCTTTCGAGCTCGAGCGCAAAACCGAGCAGTTCGAACGGGCTCTAACCGAATCCTTGGGCTTGTCTTTTCAGGCATTTGTAGCGCCCGAGAAGGAACCGAGCGGGCCTTTTAGGGCGTTCGCCGGTACGCCCGTTACATTCACGATCGCGATTCCCGGGCAGCATTTTACGATTCAAAGCCATTTCTTCAACGGTGGGCCCGGCCCGGTGACAGTGAGTTCCCTTACCGTGGAGGCAACGGATGCAAAAGACTGGAAGATTTCAGGTCAAAGCACGGACCCGGCCGATCTTCCTGCCCAAAAGGACCTGCAGCGACGTTTCAGTGTGAGCGCTCCCTCCGATGCCGAAGTTGTGAAGCCGTACTTCGAGAGACCGGATGAGGAGCAGCCCTATTACAATCTCTTGGATGAGAGGTTTCGGAACCTCTCGTTGGCGCCGTACCCGCTGTACGCAACCGCGAAAGTCCGCTTTCATGACGTTGAGTGGGATTTGCGGGCGGTAGTTCAGACAAACTCGAGACTGCAGGGCATCGGAATTAAGCAGGAGCCCTTGTTGATAGCGCCCGCCATCTCGGTTTCGGTGTCGCCGAGCGGCGGCGCAGTTCCGCTTGCTTCCAAGTCGTTCGCCTTTGCATGCAGCCTGCACAGCAATGTAAAGGGCACGGCAAAAGGGGTTTTGCGTCTGGAGTTGCCGAGAGGCTGGCGCTCGGAACCCGCCGAATACCCATTTACCTTCGCTCGGGACGGTGATGGCGACACGTTCAGCTTTCGGATTGAAGCGGGCAAGCTCGCGCCGAAACGCTATGAGATCCGGGCAGTAGCAGAGTACGACGGCAAGAAATATCAGGAGGGTTATCGGCTGGTCGGGTATCCGGGTCTCCGGCCTTATCCTTATTACCGCAAAGCCGCTTACGAGGCAACCGGTGTTGATGTGAAGACTGCACCGGGGCTGCGCGTCGCATACTTCCCCGGGACAGGGGACGATGTACCACAAGCGCTCGAAGACCTGGGCTTGTCTGTTCCGATTCTTTCCGCTAACGACCTTCAGAACGGCGACCTGAGCCAGTTTGATGCGATTGTGACGGGAGTGCGGGCCTACAGCGCGCGGCCTGAACTGCGAGCCGCGAACGCACGGCTACTGAATTATGTGAAGCGAGGCGGCGTGCTGATCGTGCAGTACAACCTCCAAGCGCTGGATGAGGGCTACGGGCCCTACGAGTTTTCATTGGGATCGAATCCGCAGAAAGTGGTGGATGAAACCTCGTCGATTCATTTTTTGCAGCCCTCGAATCCGGCGCTGAATTGGCCGAACAAGATTACGGCAGCCGATTTTGAGGGCTGGCAGGAAGAACGAGGCCATGGATTCATGGAGAAGTGGGACAGCCGTTACCAGGCGCTGCTCGAAACTCACGATCCGGATCAGGCGCCGCAGCGGGGCGGGCTGCTGCTCGCGCAGTATGGCAAGGGAATTTACGTTTATGATGCTCTGGCGCTCTACCGTCAGTTGCCAAACGGTGTGCCGGGCGCTTATCGGATCTTGGCGAATCTGGTTAGTCTGGGGAAGAATCCGGAACTCAAGTAGAACAGCCCAGGGAAAGAATCTTCCGTAACGCGATCGCCACTTATTGCGAAACATAGTATATGCCGAGATTTCGTATCGCTTCGCTCGCAGCTGGCTTGCTGCTTACTTCCTGTTCGTTTGCCGCTTCGCCGAATCACTTCCCTGAACCGACGGTAGATATTCCCGCTTCTGCCCAACCAGGCATGCAGAAGGCCGTGCTGGCGGGGGGCTGCTTTTGGGGCATGGAGGGACTTTTCGAACGCGTCAAGGGCGTGAAGAAAGTTGTTTCCGGTTTTGCGGGCGGTCAGAAGTCGACGGCACACTACGAAGAAGTGAGCAATGGGAACACCGGGCATGCAGAATCGGTTGAAATCACCTTCGATCCCAAACAAGTTACCTACGGGCAGCTTCTGATGATCTACTTTTCGGTGGCGCACGACCCGACGGAGCTTAATCGGCAGGGACCGGATCGCGGTACGCAGTACCGTTCAGCGATCTTTTATACGGATGAGGAGCAAAAGAAGGTGGCCGAAGCATATATCCAGCAGCTGAACGCTGCCAAGGTGTTCTCACGGCCAATTGTGACCCAGGTGGCTCCGCTCAAGGGCTTTTACGCGGCTGAAGCTTATCACCAGCATTTTCTCGACAACAACATGATGTATCCCTACATCGTTTATAACGATCTGCCGAAGCTGGCAGCGCTCAAAAAGCGGTACCCGGAATTCTGCAGAAGATAACCCTACCGCTTCGGCGGCGCCGCGGTTTTGTTATCGGCGGAGGCAGCCGTCGTCGTAGCGGCGCCAGTCCTAATTTCAAGAATACGCACCGGTCTGGGAGTGGTATCGAACTGGCTCAGCTTGCGCGGCTCACTGGACTTGTCTTTGTAGCGGGCCTGCACTTCGTAATCGTTATTGAAGCTTAGGTCGTCAAATTTATAGCGGCCGTCTTTCTTAGTGAAGAAAGAGGTTTTTTCGTTGGTCTTTTTGTCGGTCAAGGTGACGAGCGCGCCCTCCAGCACCTGACCTGTCTCGTTCGTCACCTGGCCACTGACCGTGCGCGTGGTCGGCGCCTTCTCCTTCTTCGGGGCCTTCTGATTTCCAAACGACGCATGGTCTTTGATGCGGCTGTTCGCTGCCGGGTCGATGCTTTGCTGAGCCAGGGAGAAGACCGAGAGTGTGAACGCCACTAATGGCGCGGCCAAAACGGATCGCATGAACACCTCAAAAGCGCAGGATTCAACTCAATGCTAACAGCTCCGAACCACCCTGAGCACTAGAAACCGCCTGTTTGACGCTTTCCGAGCGCCGGATTTCAGATAGCATCTATTTAGTCGAGCTCCTACCCAGTCCGCATTTTTCGGGTAGAATACGAGCTGGGTAGAACATCTTCTAACACATGCCGAACGAATCGTCCGACCGCATCGAGTTATTGAAAGGCACGCTCGATATGTTGATTCTGCGCACGCTTGTCTTCGGTCCCGCTCACGGTCATCAAATCGCGAAACACATTCAGCGCACAACAGACGATCTCCTGCAGATCGAGCACGGGTCGCTCTATCCTGCGCTGCACCGGTTGGAACGCAGAGGCTGGATTGCGGCTAAATGGGAACGCGCCGGGAAAGACCTGAAACGAGAGTTCAAATACTACCGGCTTACTGCCGCCGGAAAGAAACAACTCCTAGCCGAGGAGTCGAAGTGGAAGCGGATGACGACCAGCATCGCCCGAATCATGTGGCCGGCCGAGGAAGGATGAAATGTTCTGGCGTCGCAGAAAAGAACGTGAGCAGGAGCTAGCGCGCGAGCTTCGTTCGCATCTGGAGCTAGAGACCGAGGAGCAACGGGAAAGGGGTCTCGCAGTTGAGGAGGCCCACTATGCTGCGCGGCGCGCGTTCGGAAACGCGACTTTGATCAAGGAAGAGGTCCGGCAGCTTTGGAGCTGGAGCTGGTTGGAAGCATTGAAGCAGGACGCTTCCTACGCCCTTCGAGCTTTCGCACGAACACCGGGATTCGCGGCGATTGTCATCGTGACACTCGCGCTCGGTATCGGCGCGACCTCGGCGATTTTCAGCATCGTAAATGCGGTTTTGCTGGACCCTCTTCCATATCCCAAAGCAGACCGGCTAGTGGTGATTTGGGAAAAGCTTACCCGTGATCCGAAAGGGCCCCCGATCTTCGACAAGTATCGCGATTTTGAAATCTGGAAAAATCACAGCCGGAGTTTCGAACAGCTGGCCCCTGCCACCTGGGCGAGCGGTCAACAAGTTCTGACCGGCAGGGGGCCGGCGCGGGAGGTGCTTGCCATGCCGGCCGGGATTGATTTCTTTCGTCTGCTCGGTGCAAGGCCCGCAGTTGGACGTTTGTTCGAGCCGGACGATCTGAATCGCGGTTGCACAGTGGTTTTGAAGCATCAGTTCTGGATGACTGCGTTTGGCGGCCGGAAGAGCGTGGTTGGCAGCCACATTGAACTGAACCAGAGAGCATGCACGATCATCGGGGTGACGGCGCCGGGATTCACGTTTTATCCAGAGGCGCTCTCAATGTGGAGGTTGATCACACCCGACAGCGACATTGCACGGGATCCGGAGAATGCGAATGTCGGGGTATTCGGACTGTTGAAACCGGGAGTGACCAGGGAACGCGCGCAGCAGGAAGTCGAAACGCTCTACATGAATGATCACCGCAAAGATCCTCACGGTATCTGGTGCAGGCCGGTGGTTTATCCGCTGGCGGAAGAGTTCGCGTATCTCACGGGGCCGAATCTGCGGCTGAGCGTGAAGGTTCTGTTTGCAGCGGTGAGCCTGGTGCTTCTGATCGCCTGCCTGAATATCGCCAATCTGCTGCTGGGGCGCTCGCTGGTAAGGCAGAAGGAACTTGCCGTGCGGGCGGCACTGGGCTCGGGGCAAGCGCGCCTGGTGAGGCAATTGTTAACGGAAGGTTTGCTGCTGTCCTCGGCGGGAGCCCTCGGCGGAATTCTGCTGGCCATGTGCGCCGTTCGCTACTTCCGGGCCTTGAACCCGATCGCGATGCCTCCCGGGAATCCAGTGAGCGTGAACGTTCAGGTTTTAGGTTTCACTGCTTTGCTGGCCGTACTTACTGCGCTGCTGTTTGGACTTGTTCCCGCGCTGCGAGCATCACAAGTGGATTTGATCGACGCTCTGAAGGCGAATGGTCGCGGCGCTTCTTTCGGCTTGGGAGCCCGCATCTTGGGCAAAGTGTTGGTGGCCGTCGAAGTGACGCTTTCGCTGGCTTTGCTAGTAGGCGCTGGGCTGCTGATCCAAAGCGTCAATCGGCTGGCTTCGGTACCACTTGGGTTCAGAACGGAGCACGTGCTTACAACCTCAATCGAACTACCGCAATGGAGTTACACGAAACCCGGTAAGCGAGCGGAATTTTATCGTGAGGTGCTGGATCGGGCGGCCATCCTCCCGGGCGTGGAATCGGCCGGCTTCGCGACTTCCCTGCCGCTCAACAATGGCCGGTGGGGCGGGAATGCGCTGACCGTGGAAGGCAGGCCGGAGCCGAGCGGCAGCACTGCCGCGCGCGATATCGGCCAAGTTTCCGTGGCGGGCGATTATTTTCGTGTGATGAGCGTTCCGCTCGAAAGAGGGCGCCTGTTTGAAGTTACAGACCGAGACACGAGCGAACCGGTTGCGATCGTGAACGAAGCCCTCGTTCGAAAATATTTTGTCCGCGAGAGCCCGATTGGCAAACACATCAAGGTAGGAGAGCCCGGAACTGAGAGGCCGTGGCTGACCATTGTGGGAGTAGTTGCTGATGAAAAGGACCGGGATTTCTTCCATGAAATGGCGTGGGAGGATTTGCCGGTGGTCTTTCGTCCGGCAAGCCAGAATCCCCCTGTTTCCGGTTCGCTTGTGGTGCGAGCGGCTAAGAACGAGGCCGCACTGGGCCCGGAGATTCAGAAGCAGATTGCGGCTCTAGACAGCAGCGTACCGGTCGGCCAAGTGGAGACCATGAATGGACGTTTGTCGCGCGTGCTAGCCTATCCACGTTTCCGTGCGATGGTTCTGGGAACGTTTGCGAGCCTCGCGCTCTTGCTGGCCGCAGTGGGACTCTATGGAGTACTCTCAAACCTGGCTGCGCAGCGGAGGCGGGAATTCGGAGTGAGAATGGCGCTCGGCGCAAGGAAGTGGAATGTGCTGGCGCTCGTAATCCGGCAAGGCATGCTTTTGACAACCGCGGGCTTAATGGCGGGCCTGCTGATCGCTTTTGGCCTTACGCGGTTTCTGAGCAGCCTGCTCTATGGCGTGAAGGCAACCGACCCGTGGACGCTGGCTGCGGTTTCTCTAATGCTTGTGCTGGTGGCGCTTTTGGCCACATGTCTCCCTGCGTGGCGAGCAGCGAACGTCAACCCTGTGGTGGCGCTTAGATACGAATAAGTGATCCACGGTTCAGGGTTGCCGGAAGCAGACCTCAAAGGCTTGCGCTGCCTCATCGCCGCTTCGACCCGCGAGCAATCTTCACAAAAGGGCATCCATCTTCAGTTTGTTTGTACTGCTGCAACGTCCTTGCCCGAATCGCTTCTAACACATCGTGAAAAGAATTGCGCTGCTGCTCAGTGTGCTTGGGCTGACGATTGCATCCGTGAAAACGGTAGCAACCGGCTCTGCCCAAACCGGGAAAGCGGAGGAGAGCATCACAATCGACGCGACTTCCCCGGCCAAGCCCTTCCCGCATTTCTGGGAGCAGATGTTTGGCTCTGGGAGGGCGAATCTCAGCCTTCGCGAAAGTTACCGGAGAGATTTGAACACAGTAAGAGAGCACACCGGGTTTACTTACGTGAGATTCCACGCCATTCTCGATGACGAGAACGGCGTGTACGATGAGGACGCTCAGGGCCAGCCCGTTTACAACTTTTCTTATGTTGACCAGATCTACGACGGACTGCTGGCCAATGACGTGAAGCCATTTGTTGAAATAAGCTTCATGCCGCGTAAGCTGGCTGCTAATCTCACGCCGCATCCATTCTGGTACAAGCCCTTACCCTCGCCGCCCAAGAACCCCGCCCGGTGGACCGCACTCATACAGGCGTTCACGCAGCATCTGTTGGATCGTTATGGGAAGGCCGAGGTGGAGCAGTGGTATTTCGAAGTGTGGAATGAGCCTAATATCGACTTCTGGGATGGGGAACCCAAACAGCCGACTTACTTCGCACTCTATGACCAAACCGCGAAGGCGGTGAAGAGCGTTGATTCAAAGCTAAGAGTGGGAGGGCCAGCGACCGCCCAGGCTGCATGGGTGAGCGCCTTTATCAGCCACTGCAAACAGAACAACATACCTTTCGATTTTGTCTCCACCCACGTATACGGGAACGAAGACCCAAAAAATGTTTTCGGCCGTGAACTGCAAATCGCGCGTAAAGACATGGTGGGACGGTCAGCTAAGAAGGTGCATGACGAGGTTAAGGCGTCGGCGGCTCCGGATACTCCGATTATCTGGTCTGAGTACAACGCCACCTACATGACGCAGCAGGAAGTGACGGACAGTGCGTTCATGGGCCCGTGGCTGGCAAACAACATCAGGGAATGCGATGGGTTACAGAGCATGATGTCGTACTGGACATTCTCAGATGTCTTCGAAGAGCAAGGCGTGGTAAAGACTCCCTTCTACGGCGGGTACGGGCTAATTGCCGAGCGCCATCTTCCGAAGGCGGCCTTCTGGGCATTCGATCTGTTGCACAGCCTAGGGGATCAGCGGCTCCGAGTTGACTCTGAAGATGCGCTTGCCACCAGGCGCAAGGATGGAACCGTTGTGATCGCACTCTGGAACTATGCAGAACCGGGTGAGTCGAGCGGCCCGAAGACTTTCCACCTCGCAACGACCGGTCTTAACGCAAGCTCGTACACTCTGCGATTCGTGAGCCCTGAACACGCCTCAGTGCTGGCGGACTGGAAGAAAATGGGATCGCCGGTGTCGCCCACTCCTGCCCAGATACAAACCTTGCTTAAACAGTCGGAGATGCCAGATGCTCAGACATTCCGGTTAAATCAGCCGGTCACCCTCGGACCGCAGACGCTGGCTGTCCTGGCAATAAATCGATGATTCCCAATTCGCAGGTCAGGCGTGTAGCAGATCGCTGATAACCAGGAACGTGTAGCCCTGGTCTTTTAGCACGGGAACAATCTTACGGACGGCCTTCAAGGTTTCTGAAACGTCAGGCTTCGGTCGCACCGCCCGGCCGTCGTGCAGGCAAACGATTCCGCCCGGCGAAACATGTTCGAGAACGTGCCGCATTATGCGTTCGGCAGGCCAGCGCCAGTCATTACCGATTACGGTCCACAGAACATTCAGCAGAGATAACTTCTGTTGAACTTCCCGCATTCCCGCCCAGCGGAACCCGTAAGGGGGGCGCAGGATCATGGGGGTGAGACCGGTTTCGAATGTAATGATCTTCTGTGTCTCAGTAAATTCGCGGTCGATAAACGCGCGCGACTTAAAAGGCAACCTGGGATGAGAGTAAGAATGGTTGCCGAGTTGATGTCCAGCGGCGGCCACCTGCCCCGCAATTTGGGGCAATCTTCGCACGTTCATCCCGCACTGGAAGAATGTACAAAACACCTTCTCCCGATCCAGATACTCGAGTAACGGTAAAGTACCTTCACTCGGCCCGTCATCAAAAGTCAACGCGATCGTTCGCTCTCGTCCAGACCCTTTGTACACGGTCGGTCCGAAAAGCTGGGAAGTCTTGGAAACACTACCATACGCGGCGGCAACGGAGAGCCCGCCCATAACTGCACCAGCGGTAAAGCCGGTTAGCGTCGAAGGTCTCATCTAAGTCACCAGACTAACATCTACAAACCTTGTTATTAGTACTTTAGCCGACAGTGTGAGCTATTCGCTCACCCGATCACGGGCCGGAGCATAGGCTTGATACTCCGTTCGGACCCGTTCCGAATAAGAAGTAATCAACCGTTCCACCCGCCGCCGATCCCCCGATCGGACGATAAACCCAACGTGGTTGCGTTTGTTCAATCGCCAAACCAGTTCGGAGTCTGTAAAGCTCGACGTGTCCGGCCATTCTTGCCGGGCAAGCGATACTAACAAACCTGCGTAGTCTTCTCGTTGCGCTGGAAGATCGTACGCAATATCTTTTGCGGCTGCTACTTCTACATTAGCCCATTCTGCCCAGAGATTTATTCCAGTCCCCTGTTCCACCAGATCGGCTATGTGCGCCCCGCCTACCCGCGCCGATGTCTCCAGGAAGCAGTACGAGCCATCCTCGTGAGCTCGGATAAACTCGCTATGGGACACTCCGTCCCGCATCCCGAAAGCTTGCAAAACCTGAGCATTCATGGCCTGCAACGCCCGATCGGCTTCTCCGCCCCGCTCCAATATCTGGGTCGTAAACACGCCACCGCCGCTGGTTAGCTCGAGAGGCGGCGTACCGTAGGCGCTACTAATCGCAAAAACGATCTTGCCTCGAAACCAGATCGAATCGACGTGGAAAATGTCTCCAGGCACGAAACGTTCGAGTACGAAAAACGACTGTTCATCGCCCAGGCCGTGGATTCGATCCCAGACCTCCTGCGCAGTATGGAATTTCCTAATGCCGATTGCGCCCGCCATCAATCGCGGCTTTAGTACCCAAGGTCCCGGTACCCTTTCCAGAAAGTCAGTGATCTTTTGGTAATTGAAGGTCGAGGAAAACGCCGGAACAGGAATGCCGTTTTCGGCGGCTCGCATACGCATGGCGAGTTTATCCCGAAAATAACGAGTAGCTGTTTCCCCGAGCCCGGGAATCCGCAGATGTTCGCGTAGCAAGGCGGCTTTCTCAACGTCGAAATCGTCGAGCGCCATGATGCGGTCGATCTGCACGGTCCGCGCCAGGTGGCTTACGCCCTTAAGCATGTCCTGCAAGTCCCACGCGTGATCGCGGTCAGCCATATAAAATATGTCTTCGAGCGCCTCCCGCGGCCACTTCGCTTTGTCCTTGAGGCTAAGGGAGGTTAGCAGGAAAACCCGGCATCCGTGCCGCTTCAGCGCCTCCAGCGCCTGGTGGCCTTTCTCGTAACTGGCCAGGCAAAGGAAAGTTAGTGGCGAGCCGTTGCTGCTCGATGCTGGGTCTGACATATGCTCAGTTAATTGAAGAAGCTATGATTTTGTTACGAGGTCGGTTCTTCTCCCTCCGTAACTATAACGCGCCTGATAACGAACCCTTTGTATGGCGACATTGAAGCTCAAGCATCTGCCGGCAATTCGCTGGTTTCACTGGATCAATTTTCCTCTCCTTTTACTTATGATCTGGAGCGGCATGCTGATCTATTGGGCTTACGCGCCGTATCACATTGGCCCGTTTCGTTTTTTTCCGAACTGGCTTTATTCGGGCCTGCATATTGATCACCGGCTGGCCGAGGGTATGGCCCTGCACTTCACCCTAATGTGGGTCTTCGTGCTGAATGGGGTGGCGTACGTCGCCTACACGCTGCTTTCAGGTGAATGGCGCTATCTGGTCCCACAATCGATGTCGGCCTTTCGCGACGCATGGCAAGTTGTTCTGCATGATCTGCATTTGCGGAGGAAACGGCCTGCGCAGGAAAAGTACAATGCTGCTCAGCAGATCTCGTATACGGGGATTGTGCTGATGGGCGCTGGATCGGTGATTAGCGGGCTGGCTATCTACAAACCAGCTCAGTTAGCGTGGGTGGCAGCTCTTTGCGGCGGCTACACCATGGCGCGGCTTATTCACTTCGCATTAACGATCGGGTATCTCTTGTTTTTCGCCCTGCATCTTATTCAAGTCGGCCTCGCCGGCTGGAACAACTTTCGCAGCATGGTAATCGGGTACGAAGTAGCAAGTGAAAACAGATAAGCCGGATCGCGAGATCGTCCTTCCCGCCGGGGAACTTGAGCGGGAAATTCGCCGGCGCTCGCGCCGTGGTTTCCTGGCCGGCGGCTTGGCCGTCGCGGGCGGCATAGCTGCTTACGAGTGGCTCACCAAGACCGGTCAGGAGAATGGGACGCCGTGGCCCCAGCGCCGAGTGCTCGATCTCAATGAGAAGCTTGCACACGGCTATTTAAGCGACGCGCACCTGATGCCTTCGTATCCCGCCAGCCGGATCACGTATCTGAAACCGAACGGCGACGTTGGGCTGGATTCCGGACTCGATAAGGCAAACTGGCGACTGAAGGTTGCCGTGGAAAGCGGTACGCCCCTCGAGCTTCGGCTCGCGGACGTGATGGCGCTGCCGAAGGTCGAAACGATTACGCGCTTTTGCTGCATTGAGGGATGGAGCGTGATTACTTCCTGGGCAGGAGCGCGCTTTGCAGACTTCACCCGGAAGTTTTGGCCTCCTGGCGAGTCGCTGCCTGCTTACGTATACATGGCCACGCCTGACGAGGAGTACTACGTCGGGCTTGACATCAAGAGCGCCATGCATCCGCAAACGCTGCTCGCTTATGAGCACAACGGCAAAGCCCTCAGCGACGAGCATGGAGCTCCACTGCGTCTGGCTATTCCAGTTAAGTACGGAATCAAGAACATCAAACGGATCGGGACGATTCAGTACACCAGTAAAAGGCCGGGTGACTACTGGGCGGAACAAGGATACGATTGGTTCTCAGGTCTTTGATTCGTGCCCGACGCTCCTCTCTACTCTGGAACCTCCGGTTTCGCTTACCCGAGTTGGAAGCCCGCCTTCTACCCGGAGAAACTCGCCAGTTCGAAGTTTCTGCCTTACTACGCTTCGCGGCTCAATGCCGTCGAGGTGAATTACACGTATCGGCGGATCGCCTCGGCCGCAACGTTTGAGAAATGGATAGCGAGCACACCTGAGGAGTTTCTGTTCCTGCCGAAGGCTCACATGAAGATTACTCATTCGCTAAAACTCGAAGACGCCGAAGAGTTCACGCGTGTCTTCCTCGAATCGCTCGAACCCCTCCACGCAGCCGGACGCCTGGGCCCCATTCTGTTTCAGTTGCCGCCTTCTCTCAAGGTAGATGCCGAACGGCTGGCGCGGTTTGTGGGCAAACTTCCCCGCTCGACACATGCGGCATTCGAGTTTCGCAGCGCAACCTGGTTCGACGAGAGCGCCTACGAGGTGCTGCGAGAAGCCAACGTGGGTCTTTGTATCGCGGAGAACGAGAATCTCGAAACGCCTCATGTTCTCACGGCGGACTTTGTTTACCTGCGCTTGCGCAAGCCCGATTACAGCGAGTCCGAGCTGGAAAGTATCAATTACCGCGTGAGTCAATACCGGTCAAATGGATATCCGGTTTACGCGATATTCAAACACGAAGACACGCCCGCCGGTGCTTTGAATGCAGAGAAGTTACTGAACGCGCAGGCCGCAGCGAAAGAGAGCCGCTAATAAACACGGATTCGCGGAGATCTAAAAACAGAATTTCTATATCAGCGTGGATCTGTATCTACCAGCGGCTCGTGCTTAGAAATTGTACTTCAAAGCAAACTGGATGTTGCGTGCGCCCTGCGACGAATTTACCAGCCCTAACGTCGGACCGAGTCCAGTGGTAGGAGCATTGAAAATCGGGGTATTCGTAAAATTGATTGCCTCAGCACGGAACTCCAGGTTCTGATGTTCCGTTACCGAGAATAGCTTCGAGACGCTGAGATCCGCCGTATGCAGACCTGGACCTCTGATGATTCCCACGCCGCAGTTCCCAAAGCCAGACGTCGGCTGTACGAAGGTACTGGGGTCCCACCATTGATAACCTCCCGCGGGAGAATTTTGCGTGCCAAGGACCCGCGGGCTCCCGATACAACTTGCGAGAGGTCCAAACGAGTTTGTTCCTGAAACGTCGTTGGCGCCTATAGTAAACGGGAACCCTGAGTGGAACGTAAACAGGCTGTTTACCTGCCAATCGCCCACGACAGCATTTACAAACTTGTTCATGTTGTTCCCGAACATACGCCCGCGGCCGAACGGAATGTCATAAGTGACGTAGCCGTTAAGAGTATGGGGGACATCGTAATAGCAATTCCCGTAGTAGCTGTGGGCGTCATACGAGTTCTGCCAATAATAGTAGTTGCCTCCGCCCTGGCCGTATCCGCCGTAATAGCCGATAGAATCGGTCAGGCACTTTGACCAGGTGTAATTTACCTGGAACTCTAGCCCGTTGCTAAGACGTTTCTGCAGGCTCACCTGCAGAGCATTATAGTTCTGAATACCGTTTGTCGCTGTCAATTTGTCCGTCGGAGCGGCCGCAAGCAGCGCTGGATTGCCCGCCAGGTAAGGACTCGGCAGAACCGTGCCAGCCGAGGTGAGGAAACCCTGCGAAGCATTGATCGGTACCATCAAATGGTCGTTATTCTGTCCCACATAGGCCAGTTGCAAGGTGGTCGAATTACCGAACTGATGTTGAATACTGACGTTCCACTGGTTCGAGACCGCAGGCCGGACATTTGGATCCCAGGTGAAGATCGTCGCACCCGCAAAACAGCTGGGCGAGTAAGTCACTATCGTGGTGGGCGTGCATCCACTGCTAGAAAAGCCTGAGAAACCCTGGTCGAGCGTAGTTGACGGGAACATAACCGCCGCGCCCGAGGAGTAAGTTACCAGGTGCCCAGTTTGCCATGGTGGATTCCGGGTAAGGCGAAGATTCGTACCCGTCCCCTCTAGGAAGTTAGACAACGTGTAAGAGGCGCGGATTACAGTGTTGTTTCCGAAAGGTCTCCAGGCGAGGCCGATCCGCGGCTGGTAGTTAGTGATGCCGTTGTATTGATTGTATAGCGCGTTATTGTCATTGAAAAGGTTGGTTTGACCCGATAACAGTACCTGCCCGGTGTATTCCTGGAAGTTAGTTTGCCGGTTATGAACCTCGTCCCACGGCGTGTGAACTTCCCAGCGAAGACCTAAGTTGAGCGTGAGCCTGTCATTTACTTTCCAATCATCCTGCAAAAACGCGGCATAGATGGTTGAGCGCTGGCCCCAGGTGCCGCCACCCGCGCCTGCGCCTACGGCCTGCGGAAGACCGAGCAAAAAATCTGCTTCAGGTAAACCCTTTGAACCAGCCACATCGTTCCCGGTATATTGCCCGTTAAACGTAAATGTACCCGCTAAGCCCTCGTTGCCGGAGTAGAAAACGTTGATCCGTTCGCGAAAGTACTGGAAACCCGCGTGCAAGGTGTGTGAACCCTTAGTGATGATGGCCGTATCCTCGGCCTGAATAACGGTTGAGGCAAAGTCTTGCGTTATATCCGCGTTGCCGAAGCCTGATACGTTGCCGCCAGTGAAAACCATACCGGGAAGAAATGAAGAAGCCGTTCCCGGTATACCGAAGTTTGTGTTGCCGCCAGGATTCGAGTTCCCGGTCGCGACTGGGAAGTAGTTCACGCCGGCCCGCAAATCGTTCACGAACGTCGGGCTGATCGTTCGCGTGTAGTCGACAACGCCGTTATACAGCGGGAAGTTGTTGAAAGAGTTATATAGCAGGGCTTGGCTATTGGTGCTTGGATTGACCACGTTCTGCTGCGAGTAACGTCCAAAGATATGGTCCTTATCCGAGGCGGCCCAGTCGACCTTTATGTCTCCCTGATCTCCGTTTGTGTAAGTGTGAGTTGTATTGATCTGGTTGTTGATCAGATTGCCATTGAGAGGCGCCGGATAAGCCGATGAACTCAAAATGTTTCCCGCGACTCGGGCTGAAGTACTGTTTGGGGATCAGATTATTCAGGAAAGGCTGCCGGTTATTGGTGGTCGTGCCGGTGTACGGGTTATAAAGCTGCTGTGCGGGATTATTGCAGATCCCTCCTGTAAACCCGGAGGTGCAGATCGCCGAGAAATCACCCTTACGCTCGGCGGCCGTGAATACCGTATACCCTCCGCCGGTTGCTGGCTGGTCGTAGCGGGAACCCTGATAATCGGCGAAGAAGAAGAGCTTGTCTTTCTTGATCGGGCCGCCCAGCGCTCCGCCAAATTCGTTCCAACGCAGCAGAGGACGTGGAATACCCTGAAAATTGTTCGACCATTGGTTGGCGTTCAAAACGTCGTTTCTAAGGAACTCGAAAGCGACCCCGTGGAACTGGTTTGTGCCTGATTTAAGGCTTACACTGACCGTTCCACCCATGAAGTTGCCAAATTCCGCGGATGCATTCTGGGTTATTAGATTGAATTCCTGAATGGCGTCGACGCTGGGGGCATAACCCACGTCGTTTTCGGATACCTGGTTATTGTCCATTCCGTCCAGGAGGTAGTTATTCGCCTGCTCGCGGTTACCGTTGATATAGGGCCGGCCGCTGCTAAACGTGCTTTGAGCTCCCGTAAACTCGCTGGGATCGGTTGTTACGGCACCGGGCGAGAGCAAGGTCAACTGGTTGTAATTGCGGGTCGCAAGCGGTAGCGCGACGTTAGTGCGAGCGTCGAGGACCGTGCCAAGCTGCGTCGTTTCCGTCTGCAATATAGGCGCTGCCGTGGTGACTTCGACAGTTTGATTGACATTGCCCACCTGAAGCTGAATATTTACCTTGGCAACCTGGTTCAATTGCAGAACTATGGGCGACTGTAGAGCGGATTGAAATCCGGGATTCTCTACCCGCAGTTCGTAATTCCCTATGGGGAGTCGAGGCAGGTTATAAGCGCCATCGGAGCCGGTAGTGGTCGGAAACGCGGTGCCGCGGTCCAGATCTTTGGCCGTGACCTTGGCGCCTGAAACCGCTGCGCCCGAGGGATCGGTCACGACGCCGTTGATGGCCGCGGTAACTTCCTGGGCAATTAACCATGCCGGCGCGATTACTAGTGAGGCAGCCAGCAGAAAGCTACCAGCCAAGTGGCAGAAAGTATTGTGCGGGTTCGATCTTGTCCTCATGGGATACAACTAACTCCTTCCTCACAGTTCGGGATTCGCGAAGATCCGAACCAAATGAGAGCTTTGTCGGAATTGTAGAAGTAATGCAAGACCAAGTCAAGGAAAAAGAAACAAAACGAAACCCAGAACCAAATCATTCATAAATTGGAAGCTGGTTATGCTTTCTCATATAAAATCAAACGCAGAAAGTGTAGCGTACGGGCATACGCTCGTTGACGGTCGTGACCCTCTGATTTCCTTAGACCAGAACAACTTCGACGCCCCGCGCTCGCAGTTTGGCTACTTGCTCGGGCGGCGCCCCGGTATCCGTGATCACGCGATGCACGGGCCGGAAATCCGAAATTAGAGAGAGGCTTCGATGTCCGAACTTACTCGAATCCGCCAGCACAGTGACCTGCGCGGCCGAGGCCATCATGCGCTGATTAAGCTGCGCTTCCATAATGTCGAGAGTTGTCAGACCCACCTCGGCATCGAGGCCGACCGTGCTCATAAAGCAATGATCCGCATGCAGCGAGTGGAGCATATGCTCGGCGTGGGGCCCGACGAATGCGGTCGAAGGGTGGCGCAGGAATCCGCCGAGCATGACCAAGGAGAGATTCGGCAGATCAGCGAGTTGGGCGGCGATATTCAGCGCGTAAGTTATCACCGTGATGCTTCCGGGGCTGCTCCTGCGAATCTGAGCGGCCACTTCCGCCAAGGTGGAACCAGTGCACAGAATGATAGTTTGCAGTGGGCGGATGAGTTCGACCGCCGCGCGCGCCACGCGGACTTTTTCCTCATGATGCATTCCTTCGCGGACCTTGAGAGGATGCTCAGGAGCAGCCGTGAGCGGCCGGATTCCGCCGCCATGCGAACGCACCAGGGCGCCACTGTCCGACAGCACATCTAGATCCGCCCGCGCCGTCACCGCCGAGACCCCGAAGCGCTTGACGACTTCTTCCACCGTGATCCGGCCGTTTTGCCCCAGCACGTCTAGAATCTCGCGGCGGCGCTCTTCAGCATGAAGACGGTGCGGATTCGTCTTGGCCATGTTTAAGGATTTCGACCCATCCTTCCGGATGAGAACGCCCGTCGTGTTCGGGTTGGTGCTATCTTACAATGCAGCGGAAGCAAAGGAAACAAAATTCTTCGTTTTGGTTTGCTTTGTATTTCGTTCAGCGATTCCGTGATCCTGGGAGGGGCTAGCTTTCCGCCGGCTTTTCTTGGGCGCTTAATCTTGAGCGCTTAATAACGAGAGCGTGGGTACAACGAGGAGTTCAGATGGTCAGCATTGCCTGCTCTCTTCCCGTTCGCACACCGGACGGTGCCGCTCCTAAAGACATGGCCTTCTACCTGGAGATGCTCGGCTACCCTGTCTTTAAGAGCTACGGGATTGTGTTCGCCGACATTCACCCCACGCGATCCGTTTCAATGGCCGCACTTATGCTCGCGCAAAAACCTTTCCCTTAAGATTCCCTTCGCCCAGCCGCTATCGTATCTTCGTGCAGATGAAGCATGCACGAACCATCGAGATCGGCATCTTCGATGCGACTGCATTTTGAGGATGCAACGGCATATTGAGTTAGATAGTCCGGATTGAGTAAACTCAAGGACAGCCCTGCCTATCGCTAAGCATTTGGCCTGTCACATGCTCTAAATATGGCAGCACGCCGGTCCTCAGGTCAACGCGCGGAATACGAGTAGCCATGCTCACCTGCCCTGTCTGCGATACGCTCAACGAAGATGGCTCCGTTTCCTGCGAACACTGCAACTGCGCGCTCCAAAACACTCCCGGCGAAACTATCCTTTCGAATAATCCTGGAGACGACCAGCAGACAGTAATTGCTAGCGGGGCTTCGGCGGGTGCTGCCGCAGCTGCCCCGGCACGAGCCCGCTCCTCCAGCGCTGAGCTCCCCGTTGGCAGAGTCCTGATAGGCCGTTACGAAATTCTGGCGCGTCTCGGGCAAGGCGGTATGGGCACCGTCTATAAGGCGCTCGATCATGAACTGGATCGGGTGATCGCGCTCAAAACGATCCGCCCCGACCTCGCCTCCAACGCCGCAGCCCTTCGCCGGCTGAAGCAGGAAACCCTTCTCGCCCGCCAGATCGCGCACCGGAATGTCATTCGCGTCTTCGACTTGGGAGTGGCTGACGGATTTCGCTTCATCACCATGGAGTTTGTCGAAGGCCACGATTTGAAGGCGCTGCTGGATCGATCCAGGAGGCTTCCCGTCGAAGAAACGGTCGAGATCCTGGTTCAGATTTGCCAGGGGCTCCAGGCTGCGCACTCTGAAGACGTCGTCCATCGCGATCTCAAACCTCAGAACGTATTGCTCTCGGCCGGGAATCGCGTCCGGATCGTAGACTTCGGGCTGGCCCGTTCCTTTGAGAACACCGGCATCACGCATTCCGGGCTCATCATCGGGACGCCTGCATATATGGCTCCAGAGCAGGCCCTCGGACAACAGGGCGACGCTCGCGCCGACATCTTTTCCCTCGGCGTGATCGCCTTCGAACTTCTGACTGGCGAATTGCCGTTTCCAAGCCACAGCCTTTCGGAATCCCTTTTGAGCCGGACGCGCGGGCGTGCCCGCCCGATTGAAACCGTCAACCCCGAAGTGCCATCCTGGCTCGCGCGCATCGTTATGCGCTGCCTTGAGCGCAATCCTTCCGACCGTTACGAAAGCGCTCAGGCGGTGGCTTCCGACTTGCTAGCGCGCGACGTCTGCCCCTACACTCCGCTCGCGCTCAAGGCTGGATCGCTTGCGCCGGGCACCATGGTCGGCTCGCGTTACCGCATTGAAGCGGAAGCCGGCGAAGGCGGCATGGGGAAGGTTTACCGCGCAACCGACCTCGACCTCCATCGAACGGTTGCGCTCAAAGTCGTGCGCCCTGACCTGGTAAGCAGCTCGCAGTCGCTCGATCAGCTCATTCATGAGATCTCGATTGCCAGTCAGATCTCGCATAAGAACGTCCTTCGCATCCATGACCTCGGCGAAGCCAGCGGCCTCCGTTTCGTCTCCATGGCCTGGGCTGAAGGCGAAGATCTGGGCCATCTTCTTAAGCGCAGTGGTCCCATCCCTGAAGAACGCATCATCGAGCTCGCCTGTGAAATCTGTGAAGGACTCGAAGCGGCTCACGATCAGGGCATCACGCATCGCGACCTGAAGCCGAGCAACATCCTGCTTACGTCTGCAGGCCATGCCTGCATTGCGGATTTCGGATTGGCTCACAGCCTCGATTCCGCCACCGCATCCGCTATCAGAGAACTAGAACCGTTCTCCCGCGGTTCGCACTCGGGATCGGCATCCGGTACTCCGCGCTACATGTCCCCCGAGCAGGTCGACTGCGCCGCGATCGATCACCGTACTGATATCTATTCCCTCGGCTTGATCTTGTATGAGATGGCCACCGGCCGCATCCCGTTCAATGACGATTCGGTTTTTCAGACCATGACCCAGCGGCTGACTGATAAACCGGTCTCTCCTAAGCTGCTCAACCCTGGCATTTCAGACAAACTGGCCGCCATCATCCTGCGCTGCCTCGAACGAGAACCTAAGGAGCGGTACGCAAGTGTACATGAACTGCTTGTCGATCTGCGGAGTAAACCCGAGTTGGCCCTGGCGCCTCCGGGCAAGATCCCTCCGCAAGCCGTCCGCCTTAAACGAGTCTGGCTCCCTGCCGCAATCGCTGCCCTGGTCCTCCTCGCCGGAGCCGGCTGGCTTTGGAAGCGGCACACGCGGGTGGTGGTGGAACCTCCAGCCAATGGCAAATACATCGCCGTTCTTCCGTTCCACGCTCTCGGCTCAGACCCCAATTTGAAATACCGCGCCCAAGGAATCGCGGAGGCCATTTCTGCCCGGCTTTCTTCTCTCGCCAGCCTGCACCCTATCTCTACTTCGGCTCTTGAGACAGTGAACCTGTCGCAATCCGAAGAGAATATCGGCAAACAATTGGGTGCGAATCTTCTCGTCAACGGAACCGTGCAAAGCGAGGGCGACCGCATTAAAGTCGACGTTTCGATCTACAACATCGAGAAGCACCAGGCTCTCTGGAGTAAGTCTTACGAAGGTGCGACCGCAGACCTTTTCACCATCGAAGATGAGATCTCGAACGACACGGAAAGAGCGCTCAAGATCAATCCGACCATCGAGGAGCGTGAGCGCCAGGCGCCTGTTCCCACCCAGAATCTCGCCGCTTATGACCTCTATCTGAGAGGCCGCGATATTCTCAAGAATCACCGCGATGAGAATAACGTTAAGGCCGCGCTCAGCCTGTTTGAGCAGGCTTGCAAAGAGGATGATTCCTTCGCTCTGGCGTGGGCCGGCGTGGCGGATGCAAACCTGCAGCTTTATCGGATGACGGGTGATTCGCTGGCCATCTCCAAAGCTTTTGCGGCCGCTGAGGAAGCGCGTAATCGCAACAACAATCTGCCCGAGGTCCACTTTGCGCTGGGCAGCGTGTACACCGCCAAAGGTAGAAATGCGGAGGCGGTCAGTGAAATCAAAAAGGCCCTTCAACTGTCTCCCAATTCCGACGACGGATATATCAGGCTTGGCAGAGCTTACCTCGCCACCGGCCAGAAGGAGGAAAGCTTGAACGCGTTTAAGAAAGCCGTCGAGCTGAACCCCTACTATTGGCACAACCATAACCAACTCGGCGCCGGTTATTACCGCCTTGGCCGCTACGAAGATGCTCTGCGCGAATTCAAGGAACAGATAGCGCAGAATCCGGGAAACGAAGACGGCTACAACAACGTGGGCAGTGTCTATCTGGCGCAGGCGCAATGGAAAAAATCCATCCCGGAATTTGAGAAGGCCATCAAAATCCATCCTTCGTCGCTGGAGTATTCGAATCTGGCCACCGCCTACTATCAGCTCGGCCGTTATCAGGAAGCGATCCCGGTCTATCAGCAAGCCCTGGCTCTGGATCCCAATCAGGCGGATGTCTTGCGGAATCTGGCCGAAACCTACGCGCGCACCGGACAAAAAGCAAAGGCGGACGAAACTTTAGAGCGCGCCATTACGCTCCTCTATGACCAGCTGAACGTCAACCCGCAAAACGCTTACGCGCTGGGCACGCTGGCCTTGTGCTACGCGGATAAAAAGAATACGGGCAAAGCACGCCAGTTCATTTTGCAAGCCCGCAATATCAACCCCGCCGATAACACTCTCATGTACGACGAAGCTGTCATCTACGCTTTGGATGGACGCATACCGCAGGCTCTAAGAGCACTCGGCAATGCACTGGAAAACGGCTACCCGTTTGAGTACTGCTTGAGTGATCCCGATCTCAAGACGGTCCGGGATGCGCCCGGCTTCAGCGCGCTCAAGAAGAAGAGGTACGGCCGCCACTGAACCGGGCGTCGGGCAAAATAACTTCGACGAGCACTAAGCAGTGCGGCGGCGATAACCGATAAAACCGGCCGCAAATAGTCCGCCAGCGAGCAGCAACATGCCGGCCGAGGGTTCCGGTATATTGGCTTGTGCGCCGAAATCCCTTCCCGCTCCCCAATCACCGGCGCCGTTAGGGTCGCTGCCGGAGTTATTCAGATTGATCGTGAATGTCTGACCGTTGGGAATTCCGCCGGTCGCGGTCGGACCAAACAGGATGTCATAGAAAAATCCGCCGGTAACGGGCGTGATCGTAAGCGTATCCGTTTGGAATGGTCCTGGCCCTACTGTAATCGTCTGAGCGTTCCCATTCGGATTCGGCGGCAGCGTGACCGTCACAAGCAAATCACGCCAATCCGAACCACTCCCATTCTGGAAAGAAAGCACACCGCCGCCTAGCGCGTCGGCTCCAAATCCGAAAGAGTCTCCGACGATAATGGCCGGCGGGGGAGGGTCCTTAATGAGGATGGTCGGGTTACCGAGCAGCGATATGGGCCCGGCCAGAATCGCAGCTGCAAGAAAGGAAATGGGGAAACGCATCGATGCCTCCGATCAATTTTGAAATCTGCGTCCCCTTATTCTCTTCCATGAACGAGCGGCAGGCGCGTCACAGGACTACCAGGACTAAGTGCCTAGAGCCGCATTGCGGACGCTTGAAACAAGCCCGATTACCTGCTTCCAATTGCTAGGGTTCTCAGGCGTGCAGTTAACGCAGACCTTGCTGCCTATGCCGCTGCTTGCCGGCCAAAGGCGCTGGGCGAGTATGTCATCAACCAGTGCCGTGTCGCTCGGCTTCTCCGTCTCTTCTTCACCAAACCACCGGCCGGCGAGAAGGCGGACACCTAGGGTCTTTAAGTAATCCCCTCCGATCTCATCTCTTTCGGCGACTATGGACGGATGCTTATCTGCTTCCTAGGGTGAAAGGAGTCTCATACATTCACCATTCTCGAATCCGGCAAATCTCCGCGCGTCCGGCGAAAATCCGCATTTTCTGCTAGTCTGAAAGTTAGCGGGATCGCCCGATCTCTCTTATCCCTCACCTATTTAGTATGCAATCTGAAATCAATCGCGACGCTGTTGCCGTGGAGGACGGGCAAGAGCAGCCCGAACGCTCAACGCCCTCCGCGGACGCTGCCAGCTCGCTCGGCGAAATCATCACCGACCGCGATCGTTTGGCCAAAGAGAAGAACGAACTGCAGGACCTGCTCCAGCGCAGGCAGGCAGAGTTCGACAATTACCGGCGCCGGAATGAGCGGGAACGCAGCGAACTCTCCGAGTACGCCTCCATGGACACCATCAAGGCCCTGCTCCCGGTGCTCGACGACTTCGAACGCGCTCTCAAAGTAGAAACCTCCGATAAGGAATACGCGCGCGGGATGGAACTGATCCACCAGCGCCTAGTTGAAAGCCTGAGCAAGCTCGGCCTCGAACCGATCTCGTCCGAAGTGGCGATTTTCAACCCCCATATCCACCATGCAGTCGAAATGGTTGATACAAAAGACCACCCCGATCAGACTATCCTGGAGGAATACCAGCGCGGCTATTATTTCAAGGGACGGCTGCTGCGTCCTGCCATGGTGAAAGTCGCGGTAAATCCCTGATTCTTTTTGGAGTTTGGGGTGCAGTTGCCGTCACAGCGCTCCGTCCCTAGCTGGGTGTCCGAAGTTCGCCTGGAAATTATTGCCACATGCCGATGAGTGTTGCCAAAAGAGATTATTACGAAGTACTGAGTGTCTCGCGCGACTGCGACGAAAGCACTTTGAAGAGCGCCTACCGCAAGCTGGCCTTGCAGTACCATCCTGATCGCAACCCTGACAACCGGGAAGCCGAGGAAAAGTTCAAGGAAGCGGCGGAGGCGTACGCCGTGCTTAGCGATCCGCAGAAGCGCGCGGCCTATGACCGCTTTGGGCATCAGGGCGTCAATGGCGGGGCAGCACCCGGTTTCGACGAATCTACTTTCGCCGACTTCGGAGACATTCTCGGTGACCTGTTTGGGCTGGGAGACATCTTTGGCGGGCGGCGTGGCGGACGCCGCGTTCAGCGTGGTGAGGACATCCGCTACGATCTCGAGATCAGTTTCGAGGATTCGATGCGCGGACTCTCGGCCGATCTGCAGATCCCGCGCATGGAGGCCTGTTCGCGTTGCCATGGAACCGGCGGCGAACCGAACGGTGGCATGGTCACCTGCTCGGTTTGCAGCGGACGCGGCGAAGTCCTGTATCAGCAGAGCTTTCTAGCTATCCGTAAGACCTGCCCCACTTGCGGAGGCCGCGGTAAAGTAATTCGCCAGGTCTGCACCCAGTGCCGCGGTGAGGGTTTCCACCGGGTCGAGAAAAAGCTAAAAGTGAACATCCCGGCCGGCGTCGATAACGGTACCAGGCTGCGCTTGAGCGGCGAAGGAAATCCGGGCCCGGCCGGCAGCCAGCCTGGAGATCTCTATGTTGTGATCAAAGTCGCCGAACATCCAGTCTTCGAACGGCGCGATTCCGAACTCCACTGCACCTTGCCCATCAATGTCGCCCAGGCGGTCCTAGGCGCAGAGATTGAGATCGAAACCTTCGACGGTCTGCAGACCATCAAAATTCCCGAAGGTACGCAGGCCGGCGCAACGTTCCGGCTAAAGGGTCTTGGGGTGCCGCAGTTGAATAGCCGGTCGCGCGGCGATCTATATGTTCATCTGGATGTCCAGATACCTAAAAAGCTTACCCGGGAGCAGCGCAAGCTCTTCGAGCAGCTCCAAGCAGTGCTGCCAGTCGAAAACACGCCTCACGAAAAGAGCGTTTTCGAGAAGGTTCGCGACTTCTTCGGCTGAGTGCACCCGCAGATTCCCGCACCCTCTTATCCCGCACACCGCCTCTTACTTACTCGTCGTGAATCGCCGACTTCACTTTTGCGGCCAGCTCCGGCGGGATCTCTTTTACGTTGTGTGCGTTCTTCGCATGCTCAGCAGCCTTTCGCATAAGTTCCTGTTCCGTCTCGCCGCGTGCCTCGAAATCACAGTCCATCCCCACATCACGGCATCTGAGTACTTTTGACATGGTGCACCTCGGTGCTGATTCTATCTCAGGAGTCGTCGTGAAGCTTGCCGCCGGCGCTAACCAACCATGAGAACGAATCTTGCAACCTATACTCGTTGTGCGTCTTCACTCGCTTCGTGCTAAGGCCACTTTACCGATAACGCGCACTTACCAGCCCCTTGCGAGTGCTGAAATCCCGCGCATGGCGACGAACCGAATAGTGGCATGTCACCTGGTCAGTTTGCAGCGGACGCGGCGAAGTTTTGTATCAGCAGAGCTTTCTTGCTATCCGGAAACCCGCCCTACGCGCGGAGGCCGCGGTAGAGTTGTTTCGCCAGGTCTGCACTCACCGCTGCGGCGACGGTTTTCGATTCCAAGGCCCCGCCCGGACCGCAAACCTTTGCGACCACTGATTGCGCACGCTCAAAGCTGCATGGCAGCAATTGCCGTGGTGTGCAGGAAAACCTTTTGACACGGAGGCTTTCCGGGTCCTATACTGGTCGAAATTCAGCTCTTTAGCAAACGTTTCCATCAGGTTTGAGCGCCGGGAGGATGGGTGCCGCTGCGGATTCGACAAAGGGCGCCAGAGGCTCGCCCTCCCGATATCTCGAAAGTGAGGCACCATGTCGGTGTTGATGAGGGACGTCGCTCATAGGGCGGGCGTCTCGATCACAACTGTTTCACACGTTCTGAACGAGACGCGTCCGGTGGCCGAAAAGACTCGCGCCACCGTGCTCCGGGCGGCGGCCGAGCTGAACTATTACAAGAACACATCGGCCCGCCTGCTGGTGCGCGGCCAGAGCGATTTGCTCGGCCTGATCATCTCTGACATTGAGAATCCTTTTTTTCCCGAGCTAATCAAGAGCTTCGAGAGAGCTTGCGCTGTCGAGCGCATGGAGGTTCTGCTTTGCGCCACTAACTATGACCCCAAGCAAGCCGAGACGGCTCTGCGCCGCATGCTCGAGAGCCGTGTCCGAGGTGTCGCGGTAATGACCTCCCAGTTCGATCGTGGACTCGAGGCACAGCTTACCGGGAAAGATGTCCCGCTCGTCCTGCTGGGCTCCCCGCCCGCTCGGAAATATCGCAGCAATATCGCCATCAATTACCGGAAGGGACTCGCTGAAGCGATCGGCCATCTTTATCAACTCGGCCACCGCGACATGGCTTTGGCAACTGGTCCACAGGGTCAGGTGTCCGCGCTTGCCTTTAAGGATGCCGCGCTGGGGGAGATGAGAAAGCTCGGTCTCAAGCCGTTCCGCGTGATTGAAGGCGATCACCGCCCCGAAAGCGGCGCTCGAGCCGCTAGAGAATTGCTTGCGCGGACGCCGCGCCCTACAGCCATTCTTTGCGGGAATGACAAAATGGCAATCGGCGCGTTAGGCATGGCAGAAGACCTTGGGTTCAGAGTGCCGGAAGATTTTTCGATCGTCGGGGCCGATGACGTCTGGATGACCAGGTATTGCCATCCTCCGTTAACGACCATCCGCATCCCACGCGATGTTCTGGGTCAACTGGCGTTCGACGTTCTTATGAAAATGCTGCGTTCGAAGAGAAAGCAAGGCAGCGAGCACGTGCTCGATACGGAACTGGTGGCGCGGCGTTCGACCGGTCAAGCGATAGCCAGAGAGCTGCCGGCAAGAGAATCTTTAGCGACGAGGATTAATGGCTAATCAAGGAAAAGTAAAAGTCGGGATTATCGGATCCCAATTCGAAGCTGATATTCATGCAGTATCGTTTCAGCTTATGCCGGAAGAGGCCGAGGTGGTTGCGGTAGCCTCCCCGACCCCGGGCAATGCGGAAAAGCTCGCCAAGAAATACGGCATACCGCGCGTGTTTCTCGATTACCGGGAGATGTTGAAAGAGCCGGATATACAGATGGTGACCATTACGGCTCCGAACCGCCTGCACGCTCAGATGACTATCGATATTGCGAACTCGGGCAAGCACGTGGTCTGCGAAAAACCGCTCTGCATGACGCTGGCGGAGGCCGACGAGATGATCGACACCTGCAAGCGAAAAGGGGTGATGCTTGGCTACGCGGAGGAGCTGTTCTTCACGCCGAAATACGTCAAGGCGAAAGAGATGGCCGACCAGGGGGGGTTCGGCAAAGTGCATCTTGTGAAGCAGAGCGAAAAGCACTTCGGCCCGCATAGCCCATGGTTCTGGGATATGGAACAAGCGGGCGGCGGCGCATTGATGGATCTCGGGTGCCACGGCATCGCATTCTGTTACTGGTTTCTGGGGCGGCCTGCCATTAAGAGCATTTATGCGCAGCTTGGAACCTACGTGCATGCGGATAAAACCAAAGGCGATGACGAAGCGGTGTGCATCCTCGAATTTGAGAACGGCGCGCTTGGGATGGTCGAGTGCAGTTGGGGGAAACGCGGCGGCATGTCGGACCGCACGGAGATCTTCGGTGAGGGTGGAGTGACTTACGCCGATCTGCACATGGGGAACGCTCTCCCTACTTACAGCGAATACGGTTTCGGCTATGCGGTGGAAAAGGCTCCGACCACTAACGGCTGGAGCTGGCCGGTATTCGAAGAGCACTGGAACTATGGCATCCCGCAAGAAATGCGGCATTTCGCACGCGTTGTGCGGGGAAAAGAGAAGCTGCAGGCTTCGGGTGAAGACGGCAGAGTTGTCATGCAGGCGCTGTATGCGGGCTATGCTTCAGCCGGCGCGGGGCAAAAAATCAAGATGCCCTATACGCCGAAAACCAGCAAGCCGATCGAGGAGTGGCTCGGGAAGAAGCTCAAGTGAGCACCCCGCTTCTCGAAAATATCCTCGCTCAGCCGGCTGCTCTTGGCACGATCGCAGCCTATCAGTTTGGCGAAGGCGCGGCGGGGCTGCGGAAAGCTGCTGCATTGCTACGCACTAAAAAGCGCGTTGTACTAAGTGGGATGGGCGCCTCGCTGTTTGCGTGCCAGGCGTTTCAATATGAACTCGCGCGCCGTGGTGTGGATGCGGCGGCGATCGAGACAGCGGAGCTGCTCTATTTCACGCCAGTGGCCTTCGATAGTGACACGGGGGTAGTGCTCGTTTCGCGCTCCGGTGAGAGTGTAGAAGTGACGAAGCTGCTATCGCTGTTGCGTGCGCGTAGCGCGGCCGTGATCGGCGTGGTGAATGTACCCGCAAGCACTCTGGCTGCTAACGCGGACGCGGCGATCGTCATGGGCAGCCCGGCGGATCAGATGGTCGCCATCCAGACCTATACGGGTACTCTCGCGACGTTAGCACTCCTCGGCGCGGAAATGGCTCGTGAGCTCGACGTAGCCCATGCGGAACTAGCCGCGACCGCTGAGATGCTGAAGCAAATCGTTCCGCCGAGCGTGGCGGCGCGTGCCGATTGGGATGATCTGCTCGGCACTGCGGCGCCCCTATATATACTCGGACGCGGACCTTCTTTGGGCACGGTCGCCGAAGGCGTGCTGCTTATGCATGAAACCGCCAAAGCGCCAGCCGTAGGAATGTCCATTGCGCAGTTCCGTCACGGCCCAGTCGAGGTAGTCGACCGCACGTTCCGCGCCGTTGTACTCGCTTCTCATCGACCGACATCCGAGCTTGACCAAACGCTCGTTGATGACCTCATTCACATGGGTGGAAAGGCGCGCCTGCTGAGGCCGCCAGGCGTACCCGAGCGGTTCGCGCCTATTGCCGAAATCGTACCGCTCCAGATTTCGGCGTATCGCAAGGCGGAGCTGAACGGCGTACGGCCGGGCGAGTTCCGCTGGGCGCCGCTCGTGACTACATCGGAAGCTGGCTTCGGGCTCACTCCATGAGCGACGTTTTGTGTGTCGATATTGGAGGTACATCGACCAAGGCAGCCGTCCGCCGCGCTTCGGGCGAGCTAGGCCAAGTGCATTCGATCCCAACCAGGCCTGACGCGGAAAAATACTTCGCGAGTTTGGCGGGATTGGTCGAGCAGAGCCGCGGGGGCACTCGGCAAATGGGAGTCGCCGTAGCGGGCTTTCTCGATAGTGAGAGAACGCAGCTTGTCTATAATTCGAATCTCTCTTGGCTCGAAGCCTTTCCCCTGCGGCAGCGGCTCAGCCAACGCTTCCCTGACTTTGCGATCGAGCTCGAAGTGGATTCGAATGCCGCCACAATGGCCGAATATCAGCTTGGCTCTGGACGAGGCAGCAGCCGCTTTTTGTGCGTCACGTCAGGTACGGGTTTAGGTGTGGGAATGGCGGTAGATGGCGTTCCGGTCCGCTTCGCATACGGGTGCCTGGGCGATATCGGACACTTAATCGTGCTGCGCGACGGCCCGCTTTGCACATGCGGCGGCAGAGGCTGCGCCGAGATCATGGTTTCCGCTCCTTCGCTGGCCAGGCGATACAAAGACAAATCCGCTCGGCAGGACGAGCTCAGTTTGCGCGATGTCATCGAACAGGCGCAAGCGGGTGATTTGAGCGCGAAATCGATTCTTGAAGAAGCCGGCGAATGGCTCGGCTTGGCGATCGCATCCATGGCGAACACGTTTTTCCCCGATCACATCGCGATTGCGGGAGGGCTGTCGGCCGCGGGCGATTTTGTATTCAGACCAGCTGAGCGAGTCTTCCGGGAGTCGGCTTCCGTGCTTGCGCGGTCGAAGGCCACGTTTACCCTCGCAGCGCTTGGCTCAATGGCGACGCTGATCGGCGCGGCCTGGCCATTCTGGATGAAAGAAGAGGGTTAACGAAGTGGCAAATCAATCGCCAGATCGCCGTCAGATTATAGAGATGCTCGCGAAAGCCGCTGTCGCAAGTCAATTCCCGGGTTTCAGCAAGTGGGTTTTCGCCGGCCAACACGAACACGTTGGAACCGCCCCCGTTGAGCCGCGGCCGGCTCGCTATGAACCTCAGTTTTTTAAGCCGGAAGAATACCGAACCATCGACATCGTTTCGGAGCTGATCATCCCGCGAGATGAAAGCCCTGGAGCTCACGATGCGGGCGTTAGCGAATTCATCGATTTCATGGCCGCGCATGGTGAGGAAGAACTGCACAGACCGATGCGGGAAGGCTTAGCATGGCTGCATCAGACGGCCAGAACAACTTTTGGGCAGCCATTTGCGCATGTCACCTCAGACCAACAGGCGGCCCTGCTCAGGAAAGTGGCCTACCGGAACGAGGGCCTGCAGCCGGATCTACAGGGCCAGTCGTTTTTTCAATTAATCAGACGCTATACGGTGATGGGTTACTACACAAGCAGGGCCGGACTCGAACAGCTCGATTTCCCAGGGCTTCGGCTTTATACACAATCGCCGGAGTGTCCGCACAAGGACGATCCGGAGCACCGCCATTTGCCGGCTCCGAGGTTCTGATGCCGAAAGAGATTTTCGACGTAATCGTAATCGGAACGGGTGCTGGCGGCGGGATGGCGATCCACACCCTCTGTAAAGCCGGAGCGAAGGTTTGCGCACTGAACGGAAGCCGCCGCCTCAATCCACACAAAGATTTTCGCGATCACCGGATGTCTTACGACATGCCGTTTCGCGGTTTTGGCGATCCCAAAAAGCGCGGCAAGTGGATCGGCTACATGGATAACGAGTACACGGAAGGCATCTGGGAACACGAGATTGTGTTCACGACCGCACCGGGCACCGAATGGACCTGGCGCCGCTGCTTTGCTGTCGGCGGGAAAACGAATTTCTGGGGAAGGTCTTCGGCGCGATTCGGCGATATCGATTTCCGAGCCGCCAGCCGCGACGGCTACGACGTGGACTGGCCTATCACTTACCAAGAGATCGCACCCTATTACAGCCGCGTAGAACGTGCGATTGGAGTGGCAAGCACTGTGCAGAACCGTCCGAGTAATCCCGATGGCGAGTATCTGCCGCCGATGAATTTCCGTTGTATCGACAGAATTCTTGAAAGCGGGTCGCACAAGGTTGGGATTCCGTACCTGCCGGATCGCATTGCACAGCTGACAGTTCCGCACGCCGGCCATCCCTCGTGCCACTATTGCGCAAATTGCACGGAAGGCTGCGACGTAGGCGCGTTCTTTTCGACACCATGGTTCTTCTTACCAGAGGCGGAAAAGAGCGGGAATCTTGATCTGCGGACCAATGCGTTGGCGAAGAACATCTTCACAGACGAGAACGGCCGCGCAGCGGGAGTTGCCTACATCGACCGCACGACAAAGCAGGAAATCGAAGTCTACGGCAAGACGGTTGTAGTTGCCGCTTCCTGTATAGAATCGGCTCGGATTCTGCTGAATTCGAAGTCCCGGCAGTGGCCTACTGGAATAGCAAACTCGAGCGGGCAGGTCGGGCGGAATCTGTGCGACCACCTCTACGGCACCACGGCGCGGGGCTACTTCCCGCAGCTGCTCGGCCAGCCAAGTTTCCCGGACAACGTTTCGGCGAGCACTGTGGCTTGGCTGCCCCGCTGGCAGAATCTCGACAATCCGCGCGAAGAGAAGTTTATCCGCGGATATTCGGTATATCCGGATGGGGGCTGCAGCGAATTCCCGCACTACTTCAACGAAATCGAGGGATTCGGGCGCGAATACAAACGAGAGATCAAACGCCGCTATCCGACGCCGGTGAGCTTCTATATTCAGGCGCCGACTCAGCGCAGTGACGCGAACTACGTGGACATCGATCCGGCCGTGAAGGACGTGTACGGCATCCCGGCCGCGAGAATACATTTTGAATGGGATCAAAATACGCTTCTGATGTGGGAACACGGCAAGCACGCCTGTGAACAATTGCTTCGGGCAAGCGGCGCCGAATATCTGGGCGCCGCAGACAAGCCGGACATCCCGGGCACAAGTTTGCACGAAACGGGCACGCTCCGGATGGGCAACGACCCCAAGAGGTTTGTCACCAACCGCTTCGGGCAGACGCACGACATACCCAACTTATACATTTGCGACGCAAGCGTGTTTCCGAACTGCACCGACAAGACAACGACGATTTCTATACTTGCCTTTACCTTGCGGACTTCTGAGTACCTGCTCGACAACCTAAGGAGAGCGTAGGCAAAGATCCGGGCCGACGGTTGTCGGTCTCGACGTATCCTTTTCGCAAGCTGATCGCCGCCCTCGCGGCGCCGGGGATCCCTGTGAAGGAACGGCCAAATTGATTGCCGCGAGCCTTAGGAATCTGGTGTAAGAACGCGAATGTCGTTGAGGTTGCGATAATCTTCCGCGTAATCGAGGCCGTAGCCAACCACAAACTCGTCCGGTATCTGGAAGCCTGTATACTTTACGTCGACAAACTGAACGCGCTTTTGTGGCTTGTCGAGCAAAGTAGCGACCGCGAGCGATTTGGGTTTACGCGTTTCGAGCAGATGTTTCAGATAGGAGAGAGTTATACCGCTGTCGATGATGTCTTCGACTATCAGTACGTGGTGTCCTTCGATGGGAACGTCTAGATCGCGCGTGACTTTTACCTGTCCCGAGCTGGTCTTCTCGCTGCCATAGCTGGAGATGCCCATGAACTCAATCCGCACACTCAGCGTTTTGAAAGCCCGGGCCAGATCCGCGACGAAAATGAATGAGCCCTTCAGGACCGATACCAGGTAGAGAGGGCCCACGGGGTAATCGGCCTCAATCTCTAAAGCCAACTCTTGCACGCGCTGCTGGATCTGCCCGGAGGAGATCAGAACACGCGTGCCATCGGCAGTCATCGCTGACAATCTTAACGTGCGGAAGTCTGGCGCGAGATGCCGTACAGAATCCATGTGAAGCTTTGCTAGACTGAGAGACGCTCTTAAAAACGAAGTACCCCCCGAGGTGAAGGAATGTACGCAAAATCAAGAATTGCGGTGTTAGGTCTGGCCATTGCCGCTTTGACCTGCTCCTCCACGCGAGCTGATTTCATTAGCATCTCGCAACCGACTTCCGGCTATCTGAGCAGCACAACAGTGTTGGATTTTACCGATCCGGATTACACTTTGGTCAGCACACTTTCGGGTGGCGGCGAGACTCTCTCGTACAACAATCCACTCGACGAGCGAACTGTACCCGTGAACTGGGGCACGTGGGCTAGTCCTCCAGCCACGGAAACATCGACGCCGCGGGTAGGTTTCACCGATGGTTTCTCGACTCTAACCATCCGGCTAAGTAAACCAGCGAGTATGTTCGGGTTCGAGTTGGAGCCGAATAGCCCTTCACGGGAAGAGACCACGGCCGATTTCTACAGCGGATCGAATGTAAGGCACGTAATTGATCTGTTCCCGAGGGGCAATGCAGGGGCACTACTCTTCGCGGCCTCGACGAGCACGGATCCATTCACGAGTGTTGTGATTACCGATCTGGCCGGCGGCGATTTCGCCATCGCGCGGCAGCGCTTCACATTAGCCTCTGCAAGCACCGTACCAGAGCCTTCGAGCCTGATATTGCTGGGGTCTGCGCTGTTAGGGACGGCTGCTTTCATACGCCGAACCCGCAAACGGCTTTAAAAGCCGGGGCCGTTCTCAACGAGCGGCCATTGCCAAGCGGGTACTACCGGGACCGATATGGATATGAGGTGCGGTGGCAGCACCGGGGAACGAGCTTCGAAAAGCCAGATAGGGGATACGGAGCCGCTCGAGCAGCGACCTTAACCAGAGGCCTTCGTCTGTCTCGGGATTGATCGAGATATCTACGCGGTTACGATGATCGAGGCCCATGGCACGGTGCACCATGGTTTCTCCAAGGGCACTCACCGGCAAGGGGCGGTGAAACCTGCGCTCAAACTGATCGGAGATGGTAGTCAAATCATCGATCTTGAAGCTTCCATTCCCGTCGTAGCGAATCATCACGCTACTGAGACCAGCGAGGCCGCCAGGATGTGAAAGGTTTTCCAGGCGCTGTTCAGAGATGGCCATTCTCTTCAGATCGTCCAGCAACCCAGAGCGGTTGCGCGCAAGATCGAGAACTCTCTCGCGAGATTCGAGTTCATGCTGGCATGAGTCAAACTCAGCCTGGGCTAGGATTCCGGATGCGAGCAGACCGCGCTGAGTCTGCACGATTTTCTTTTCCCGCTCCACCCGGCGCGCAGCGGCAGCTACCATTTCCTTGGCTTGCGCGGGGGTTATGTCCTGCAGGCGGCTCTGCCCAAAGAGCGTAGTAGCAAGCACAACACGATCCCGCACGTCGGCCAGATGCTCCTGAGCTTCGGCTATACGAACTTTCGGCAATGTGCCTTGCTCGACTAGCATTTTGATCTGAGCAACTTCGTCCTGGGCGCTCTCGAGCAGACTTTTGGCCGAAGAGTCGTAAGTGGAGGAGGCGGTGGAAGCCTGGGCAGCTTGCCCCGGGCGTGCAGCGAACGTAACAAGGAAGAATGTAGAAAGTGCGGCTCCCGACACGAGCCGAAGCCGGAATTTCTGCATGTAATGCCAGTTTAGTACGCCTGGGAGTGATGTTCTTTCCGGAAAGCCGTCCAATATAGTACGCTAACCGCAGGAGAGCCTTACGACCATTCAACCCCGCCGATCTCTGCAAAGCCATCCTGAGCCCGAAGACGAAACTAGCAACTGGCCTTCAGCCGTCCGGGCAGCCGAATCGAAAAAAGCCACAGATATCCGCGTGCTCGACCTTCGTGAGGTCACCTCTTTTACCGATTTTTTTGTTATCTGCTCGGTCGGCAACAGCCGGCAAGGTCAGGCTGTATGCGATGAGGTCTACAGCCAGCTCAAGGGTCTGGGCGAACTGCCAGTCAGCACAGAAGGCTACGAACAGGCGGACTGGATCCTGATGGATTACGGAGACTTTCTGGTTCACATCTTTTCTCAAACCGCACGTTCGTACTATGACCTTGAACGTCTCTGGCGTCCCGCGAAGGAAGTAAAGGTCGAGACTGTTCCGAGCCTGTAATGAGTACTGCTTGAAGTACGGCAGATTGACAGGGACTCGCCCGTCCTGCGATCTTATAATTAAGTCATAGAGGGAGTTAAGGTTATCCGTCCTTTCGTTCGGGCGAGGACGATGGGTATAAGATGAGCCATTTCGGAGCGCTAACGCCTCGGCATTTCGATGTATTGCACGCGCTCGTGCAAAGCTACATAGAAACAGGTGAGCCCGTGGCTTCGCGTACTATCGCGCGCAAGTACCCGATGAGCGCGGCGTCCATCCGCAACATGATGGCGGATCTGCTTGAAGAGGGGTACCTGTCCCAGCCGCACACGTCGGCGGGAAGGGTTCCGACCGAGCGGGCGTATCAGAGCTATGCAAAGACGCTGTTCGGCAATCGCATCATACCGAGTGAGCTGGATCGACTTCATCTGGAAATCGAAAAAGCAGGAAGCGTGGAAGCGCGCATTGAGCGATCGTCGAAACTTCTTACCGAGATCACGAGGAACTTTGGCATCGCCGCCGCCATACCGACGGAGAATCAAACTCTCGATCAAGTGGAGCTGGTATCGTTGCCGGACCGTCGCATCCTGATGGTTGTGGTCACGCGCGACCACATGGTGCGGAACAAAGTAATCCAGACAGAGGATTGCGTATCGCAGGAAGAGTTGATCTCGATTCGCAATTACATCAACTACAACTTCAGCGGTTGGGTTTTGACAAACATCCACCGCGAACTGAAGAGGCGTTTTGAGCTCGACAGCGCGGCGTATGATGCAATTCTCAAGCGGGTGAATGTGCTTTATATGAAGGGGCTACTCGATTTGGGAGCTCTGCCCGAAGTACACTTCGATGGCGCGGAGAATCTGATCGGACTCGACCTACACCTGTCCCGGGAGCGCGCCCGCGAGCTGTTCAAGGCCTTGGAAGAGAAGAAGCGCATTCTTCAATTTCTGGAGCATTTTCTCGAGAGCCATGACGGCGAGCCTGCGATACAAGTTGGGTTGTCCGATATTCATCCGAGCATGAGCGAACTGTCGCTGATAGGCGTTCGGTTCAGCTTGCAGAACGGATTGCGGGCGCACGTGGCGGTGCTCGGGCCGATGCGCATGAATTACAGCCGGGCTGTATCGGCGGTGTTGCACGTGGGCCAGGCGATCAGAAGCGCCAGCATGCAATAGAAGGTGGACGCCGGGCGTTAAAGAGGCGACAACAAGCTCAGGCAGCCGGTTTTTGCTCCGTAGACACGGGCCTGCTGGTTTCAGCTGCAGATTGCAGCGGCGCGGTTGAAAAAACGAAGCCAACTTCGTTTGTGGCGGCGGCAGTGGCCGGTTTGGCCTGCGCTTTCTGTGCTTGCTCGGCGGCCTTGCGCTCCTTTTGCAGCGTGCGCAGTTCGGCCATTTCCTTTTCATAACGGCGCTGGAGACGCGATTCCTGGAGCTGGAGGTTCTTGAGCTGCTTCTCGTACTTTAAGAAGGTGCCGAGCTCGATCAGGCTGACGCCGGCGGCCGGGTGCTGGTCGACGTAGTCCTGATTTTCGGCGCGGCCCTGGGCGTAGATGGCCATTTCGAGACCGGGAATGCGCTGCAAGCGCCATTGCGTGTCGGCCAGAGACTGTACGAGCTCGCATTCGCGAAGACCGGCGGGCTTGTATTCGTTCTGGTACGCGGCGAGGTGCTGCTGGTAGGCGGCGGCATCGTCGGAGTGGAGAAGCACGGTGCGGCCGGTCAAACCAGTTTTCACAGCGTTTAAAGAGGAGATAGCTTTTCCGCTATGTGTGACCGGCCCAGTAGAACGCTGGGCGTTAGCGCGGTTGATCTCAGCGCGGTGTGCAGCGTGCAGTTCCGCGCGCTCTTGTTCGAGTTCGAGACGGGATCTCATTGGGGTGGGCTCCTGGATGGAAATGGCTTTGCGGGAACGGGCAGGTTCCCGCAAAGCCTGCCGGAAGATAGCATGGAGAAGGGCCAAAACGAACTTTGGGGTATTGAAGATTTGGGCTTAAAGCGTGTGGAATGAAGAGGAAGGAAATTTTTTCCTGGCCTGTGATCAGGCTGGGCGCCTTGGACTTACATAGCCTCCACACCCGGAGGGGCGGGCGGACTATCAACGCGGATTTCACTAGCCCGGCCCCGGTGGCCTTCCTTATCGGGGTCTCTCGAGCGTAGGGAGTATGCTCATACCTGAATACATCAATGTTGTCCGCCCACCGTACCCGCCAATTTCCTAGCGCCTTTCTGATTTTTGCGTTCACGATGACGCCAGCGGCCTTTAGCTTTCAGAGCCGGCCGCGCGATATTCCGCAATCGGACAGCAGCTATATCGACGCGGACGGAACTGCCCATGTGACCCGCATCGTACCGGTCCCCGAGACGGTGAGCCCCGAAGCCCGAAAGCAGCTGGGAAGGCCTCAGAGTGACGCCCCGCTTCAAGAGAGTCTGGCAGAACGGCGCAACAAAACGGACAAGTGGCAGAACGGCGCAGGCGCGGAGTTTCAGAAACTCTACCCTGTGAAGATCGAGCAGCAGACGATAGCCGGAGTGCCCGTCAGGATCATAGCTCCGCTCGAAGTTCCGGCTGACCGGCGCGATCGCATCCTGATCAATCTACATGGGGGCGGATTCAATTCGGATTCGGGCTCACTTACAGAGACCATTCCGATAGCCAACCTGACCAAGACGAAGGTGATCGCGGTGCTTTATCGCCTCGCGCCCGAGCATCCCTTTCCGGCTGGGGTCGAGGATGCGGTGGCGGTCTACAAAGAGACTTTGAAAACTTTCCAGCCGCGAAGTATAGGGCTTTATGGGACCTCCGCGGGAGCCATTTTGACCGGTGAGGTCGCTGTAAAGTTGCGCCAACTGGGCCTGCCGCTCCCAGGTGCGCTCGGCATCTTTTCCGGCTTTGGAGATTTCAGTAAACAGGGCGACTCAAGAGCGATTTACAGTCTTAATGGATTCTCGGGACCGCTGCTTCCACCCTCGAAAGCCCACCCGGATACGGCATATACCGGCAGTACGGATCTGAAAGACCCGGTGCTCTCGCCGATCTTTGGCGACTTGAGCGGGTTTCCACCGACCCTGTTCTTAACGAGCACGCGCGATCTGTTATTAAGTGGAACCACCATTCTGCATCGAGCTTTCCTGGGAGCCGGGGCCGAAGCTCAACTTGTCGTCTTCGAGGCGCTGCCGCATGCGTTCTGGAATAACGCATCGCTACCGGAGTCGAAAGGCGCGGATGAGATCATGGCCAGGTTCTTCGAGCAGCACCTTGGGACGCAGCACCCGCAAACCGCGCTGCGCTAGCCGGGACGTTGCGCTGGAGCCCGGTTCAGTGCTCTAATGGAGGAGTAGAGCTTGTGAAAAAGTGGGCGAAAGCCCACTTTTTTGTTTCTCAGTGGTTGTTATAGCGAATTTCGAAATGGCCCCGATGGAGAAAAACGGCACGTTGGACCGCATCACTCAGTTGAGCGAGCAGGCCGTCAGCGGTACGCCCATTGAAATCCTGGAAGTGCAGTTGCGAGGCGCGGGTAAGGCGCGCCTGATTCGTATTTACATCGACAAACCAGACGGCGTTACGCATGAGGATTGCGCGCTAGTTTCTGAAAAGCTGGGGAAGCTGCTTGATGAGGAGGATACGATTCCCGACGACAGCTACACGCTGGAGGTCAGTTCGCCTGGCGTGGAGCGCAAACTCACCAAGCCGCGGGATTTCGAGCGAGTGGTGGGCCAAAAGATCAAGGTCGCGGTTCGTGAGCCAATAGAGGGGCAGACTCGTTTCGAGGGCCAACTCAAGGAACTCGCTCGCGGGGTTCTCGAAATTCAAACGTCTTCGGGCAAAGTGCTGCACCTCCCGCTCGAGGAAGTCCAGAAAGCAAACCTGAAGTTCGAGTGGTAGCGGTCCGTTACCACTTTAAGCGCACCAGAGGAAAGTCAGTTCATTGTTGAAGAGGTTTTTACGTGGCTTCAATTTATCAGTCCATTGAAATCTTGAGTAAAGAAAAGGGCATCGATTCGCAAATTGTGCTGGATGCCGTGAAGGATGCCATGCTTGCGGCGGCACGCAAACATTTCCGCTCGCCGGAAGAGCTGGTAGCCGATCTGGACGAATCGACGGGCAACATACAGATCTACAGCGTGAAGCAGGTAGTGGAAGCGGTGGAGAATCCGGCCACTGAGATCAGCCTTTCGGCAGCCAGGAAGTATAACCAGAATGCGGAAATAGGGTCTCCTGTGCGCATCGCGAAACCGACTGACATGTTAGGCCGAATCTCCGCGCAGACGGCGAAACAGGTGATTTTGCAAAAGGTGCGCGAAGCCGAACGGGACAGTGTTTACTCCGAATTTCAGGGACGGTCGGGAGAGCTGGTGAACACCGTCGTCAAGCGCCTCGAAGGACAGGATTTTATTGTCGAGATGGGCAAGACGGAAGCGCGTCTGCCGAAGAAAGAGCAGTCACGAGTGGAGAATTTCAGCATCGGCGATCGTGTCCGGTGTGTGATTAAGGGCGTCGAGCGTGGCGGGAAGAATTCGGGCGTGGTTGTGTCGCGCGCAGCGCCCGAATTAGTGATGCGGCTCTTCGAGCAGGAAGTTCCGGAAATCTACGACAACACGGTTGCGATAAAGGCGTGCGCACGCGAGGCCGGCGAGCGGACCAAGATAGCGGTTTTCAGCCGGGACCGGGACGTGGATAGCGTGGGCGCCTGCGTGGGTATGAAGGGCATGCGGGTCCAATCCATCATCCGGGAGTTACGAGGGGAAAAGATCGACATAATCGAATATTCGGACGATCCGATTCAGTACGTAACAAAAGCACTGAGCCCGGCAAAGATTTCGCGGGTGACCATTGTGGATCCGGTCGAGAAGCACATGGAGGTCGTGGTGGATGACCTGCAGCTCTCGCTGGCTATTGGAAAGCGGGGCCAAAATGTACGGTTAGCAGCTAAACTGATTGGCTGGAAGATCGATATAAAGAGCGAAGAGGAAAAGCGGCGGGAGCTCGAATCGCGGATGGCGGATATGGTGATCTCCGGCGCGCCCGTTTCGATTTTGATCGATCACGGTCTCCCGGAGAGCATCGTGGAGCTGCTGGTAGGAGCCGGCATCGGCACGGTGGAGCGGCTTGGCTCGATGACGCCAGAACAACTGGAAGCGATTGCCGGAATTAGCGAAGAGACGGTGGGTCAAATTCAATCTATAGTCGTGGCGTTCTACGGAGAGTACGAGGGAGAACAGGGCGAGGAAACTCCGGTCAGCGCCGAAGAAACAGAAGAAGCTCCGGCTAGCGCCGAGCAGATAGAACAGGCGATTGATGCAGAAGGCGTTCTGGCGGATGGCGAAGAGCCTGTGGCTTTCGAGAACATCGAAACCGGAGTGCTGGAGCATGATCTGGCGCGGCACGAAGCCGCGTTATTGGACGAAACGGAAGATGGCGAGGTGCTAGATCTCGGGCGCGTGGAAGGGCTCTCGGGAGCGCCTTCCACGCTGCGTGATGTTGTGGAACCGGAAGAAGCCGCCAAAGGCGCTGAATCTGATACCATGAAAAACGCGGATTAAGCACTAAAACCTCAATCTTTTAAGGAGTTATCGAGCCTATCAGACCAGACGGCACATCCTCAAGGTCGCGAGAGGCGATCGCCGGGGGGCGCACAACGTGGCGCCTGGCGATCATGCAAGAGCAGTCTCATCTATGAAAAAGATTAGAATCAACGAGTTGGCTCGGGAGCTCGAAGTTAAGCCCGGCGTGATCATCGAAATGCTGCCCGAATTAGGCGTGCACGAGAAGAAAACGCATTCCAGCTCGGTGGATGAGGACGTGGCGCTTGAGCTGCGGAACCGGCTATTGGGCCCGAACGCGCCGCCGCGGGAAACGTCTGGCGAGAGTAATGGGCACCAGTGGCTGGGGGCTGGCGGCCCAGATACGAGTGTTGTACCTGAGGCGATAGGCCAGGCTGAAGAAACGGCGGTAGCGGCTGCGGGGTCCGGTGACTTAGGGCAGACTCACGCGGGGCCGGTTATCCCGGTCGATCAAGAGACGCTTAGGGCGGAAGAATCTTCGCGCGGCGCACGCCCAGCCGTGGGAGCTCCGATGCGCGGCGGCAGTCGCGAGTCGATACCGGGTTTGCCGTTTGTTTCGCCGGCTCCTGCCAAGCCGGCTCCAAGGAGTCCTGCGCCCGCTGTTCCCGAAACGCCCGCCTCGAGCACTGCGGCTCCAGGGTCCCCGGGTGAAGGAGAAAAGCCGATTCCTTCGTTCAGGCCACTCCGCCCGCCGCTCGGCAGCAATTTAGGAGCACTGCATCCGCCACTGGCGCAAGGTCAGCATACAGCCACTCCGGGGCCGGTGAATCGAAGCATTTCAATCCCAGCTCGACCACTGCCTCCAGCTATGCCGCGAACGGGACCGGCAGCCCCTGCCGGGCCGCGCCAGCCGCTACCTTCAGAGCCTTCGAGAGCTCGGTTGGGGGCCCCCGTCGAACGTTCCTCGCCCGGACCGGCTCCGGAGCCAGCTGCTCGTTCGGCCGCGCCAGCACCGCCCCGCCCCGCCGCTCCTGCTCCGCCTAAAGTACAACCTCCGACGCATCTGGTAGCGCCGGGTGCGCCCGCTGCAGGCGCGACAGCGTCGGCGGTTCCTGGAACCCCGATTTTGCCACGGCCAGCGGCGCCACGATCGCCGGCTCCGGGCTTAACTCCGGGCGCCCCGATTGCGCCCCGTCCGCCGGGAGGACGCCCGCTTGCTGGCCAACCTCAGGCACGACCGGTGGTTCCCCCGAGACAGGACATTCTGCAGCGCCTGAGTAAACAGCAAGGGACCTCGCGTCCGGCACCCGCTGCGCCTGCGATGCCGCGGCCCGGCACGCCCGCCCGTCCTTCTCCGGCTCCGGGTCAGCCGCTCTATCGCGGGCCCATCCGGCCAGGCCAGCCCTTAATGCGCGGCCCTGGCAGCCCGACTGCTCCGACCCCGCCTGGATTGCGGCGGCCGGGCGGGCTGCGTCCCATGCATCCTACTGCTTTGCGTCCCGAGCCAGTGACCCTGCCGACCGAGCAGCAAAGGCGGCACCAGGCCAAACCGGGCGGCGGCCGACAGCTTGCCCGCAAGCGCGAAGAGGTTGAAGGGAATCTCAGGGAACGGAGTTTCAAACGATCGGCTATTGTTGAACCTCCGCCTATCGATCGCGAGATAACGGTAGCCGAAGGAATCACCGTAAAAGAGTTATCTGAAAAACTAGGCGTCAAAGCGAATCTGCTGGTCAAGAAATTGGTGGAACAGAAGATCTTCGCGACGATCAATCAGACGCTTGATATAAAGCTCGCCGAATCGCTCGCACGGAATTTCGGAGCCTCTACCAACCAGGTCAGCTACGAAGAAGAATCTACCCAGGACGTGGAACTCGCCGAGGACACAAAAGATCTTGTCCGGCGTGCCCCGGTGGTCACGATCATGGGCCACGTAGACCACGGAAAGACTTCGCTGCTCGACGCTATACGCGAAACCAACGTGGCCGGGCGAGAGGCGGGCGGTATCACCCAGCACATCGGCGCATACCACGTAGAGAAGAACGGCCGCAAGATTGTCTTTATCGATACTCCGGGCCACCAAGCCTTCACGCGCATGCGCGCCCGCGGGGCCAAAGTAACCGATATTGTGGTACTGGTGGTATCTGCCGATGACGGAGTGATGCCGCAGACACTAGAGGCTATCGACCATGCAAAAGCGGCGAGCGTACCGATCCTGGTAGCCATCAACAAGATCGATAAGCCCGATGCTCAGCCCGACCGGGTGAAGCAGCAGCTATCGGATCGCGGCCTGCTGGCTGAAGACTGGGGCGGCGATGTGGTAATGGTTCCGGTATCGGCTAAAACGGGACAGAATCTCGATCTGCTGCTGGAAATGATCCTGCTGGTGGCCGACATTCAGGATCTGAAGGCAAATCCGGGCCGGCCGGGACTCGGCACCGTTCTCGAAGCCAAGCTCGACAAAGGGCGCGGTCCGGTTGCCACTATGCTGGTGCGCAACGGAACACTTCGTGTGGGGGACTTCTTCATCTGCGGCGCGTTGTTCAGCAAGGTGCGCGCGATGTTCGACGATCGCGGCAATCCGGCGAAGGAAGCGGAGCCATCGATGCCTGTCGAGGTTATCGGACTCGAGAGCCTGCCTGAGGTGGGCGACAGCTTTCAGGTGGTTTCCGACACGTCGAAGGCCAAGCAGATTGTGATGTACCGGGAGGCGAAGGCCCGAGACGCCGCGATGGCTAAAGGCGCGCGGGTGGCCACCCTTGCCTCACTGAATCAGCAGTTCAGGGAAGGTCAACTCAAGGATCTCAACCTAATCATTAAGGCTGACGTGGGTGGCACTGCGGAAGTTCTCTCAGACACCTTGCAGCAGCTCTCAAACGATAAAGTGCGGGTGCGCGTACTGCGCACCGGCGTTGGCGCCATCACCGAAGACGACGTGCTGCTCGCATCTGCTTCCGAAGCTCTGATCATCGGCTTCAACGTGCGGCTGGAGCGTAATGCTCAGGGGACGGCAGACCAGCAAAAAGTGGATATCCGGTTGCACACCATCATCTACGAACTGATCGATGAAGTGCAGCGCGCGATGACAGGCTTGCTGGAACCTGTTTACAAAGAGACCATTCAGGGTCATGCCGAAGTACGCGAGACCTTCAGAATCAGCAAAGTGGGGACCGTGGCCGGCTGCTATGTTGCCGACGGGGCGATCCGCCGGGACAGCCAGATTCGTGTGCTGCGGGACGGCGCCGTGGTTCATACCGGACGGATCGAGGCTCTCAAACGCTTCAAGAATGACGCAAGTGAAGTAAAGAACGGTCTGGAGTGCGGTATTTCGCTCGTCAACTTTAACAACGTTCACGTCGGCGATACACTTGAGGCTTTCACTATGGAGCGCATCGCAGCTGAACTCCCAGTTGCATAGTGTGCCGCCTCCGAAGCCAGTTGATCAACCCGCTCCTTCAGAGTCACAGGGCCGTGGCCGACGGACACGCGAGCGCGAGATAGAAATCAGCTAGCGCTAAAGCGGCGATGCCTGTAATAGGAGTTCTGACCCTCGACATTCATGTCGAGCATTCTCACTCGCTGAAGGAGAAGCGGCATGTGGTAAAGAGCCTGAAGGACCGCTTGCGCGAACGTTTCAACGTGGCCATAGCCGAAATCGACGGGCTCGACTCGTGGCAGCATTCAGTATTGGCAGCGGTAACGGTTTCGAGCGACCGGGTGCGCGCCGAGCAGATCCTGCAAGCCGTCGAAGCCCACGCAGGAAGTCTGTTAGGTGGAGCTTTAGGGGCAAGCAGCGTCGAGTGGCTGTAGCGGGAGCTCGTACGGCGCCGCTCGATTCGTAAACTCAAGGTAGAGGCAGAAATGGACAGCCACCGCGCTGAGCGCGTTTCAGAAGCGTTGCGCATGGAACTGGGAGAGATGATCGCTTATGAACTATCCGACCCGCGTGTGAACGACGCCACGGTAACCGAGGTGCTAGTTTCACCAGATAGGAAACACGCGCAGGTACGCTTGCATCTTTCCAGCGATCCGAAGCAGCAAGAAGAAACGATCCATGCGCTCGAGGGCGCACGCCATTTCCTGCGACGGCAGTTAGCTCGAAGGCTCAGTTTATATCGCGTGCCAGAGCTGCACTTCGAAGCGGATGTGTCCGTTTCGACGGACGCGCGGCTCGACCGCTTGATGAAGCGCATTCGCCGAGGACGGCCGCGGGACGAAGGCGTAGCGCGCGATTAGCTTTTCTCAACTTGTGAGGATACACTCTACATAGTCAGGGTGAAGTTGCACATCGGCGCTTATCACATGGGATCACCGGAGGCCATACGCGGGCCGCTCCGTTAGGCGGAAGGTTCCTGGACGCCTGTCGCCGCCGCGCAACCGATGTGCGGCCTGTCTGGTTCATGCGCCAAGCCGGACGATATTTAAAGCCGTACCGCGAGATTCGTTCAAAGCACAGCATTCTCGAGATCTGTAAACGTCCAGATTTAGCTGCGGAAGTAACGCTACAGCCGATTGAGATTCTGGACGTGGATGCAGCAATCATTTTTGCCGATCTGCTGCTTCCGGTGGAACCAATGGGCCTGAAATTGGAGTTCGTGGCGGGCGAAGGACCATGGATAGAAAACGCGATAACCGAGCCCGAAGATATTGACGAACTCTCAACTGGCCGCACGGACGATCTAGGTTATGTATGCGAGGCGATCCGCAAAGTGAACGCTACTGTTGGGGACAGGGTACCTGTTATCGGTTTTGTTGGCGCTCCGTTCACGCTAGCGAGCTACATGATCGAAGGCGGCCCGTCCAAAACCTTCCTGAAAACGAAGAAGCTGATGTTCGGTAACGAGACGATGTGGCGGCGGCTGATGGGGAAACTGGTGGACGTGTTGGGTGACTTCGCGCGGATGCAAACCGGCGCAGGCGCTCGAGCCATTCAGGTTTTCGACAGCTGGGTTGGCGCACTTAGTCCGGAAGATTACGTCCGCTATGTTCAGCCTTATTCAAGAGCTCTGATCGAGCGCATTCGTTCGGCGAGTGTCCCCGTTATTCATTTCGGCACCGGGGCCGGCGGTTTTTTCCGGGAGCTGCACGCCGCAGGGGGCGATGTACTCGGGGTTGACTGGCGTATCAACATCGACCAAGCCTGGCTGGAAATCGGTCACCGTTCAGCCATTCAGGGCAATCTGGATCCTGTCGCGCTGTTTGCTCCCCTGCCGGAGCTTCGCACCAAAGTTATCGACTTGCTACGCCGGACCGGCACTCGCCCGGGCCATATCGTAAATGTCGGACACGGACTTCTTCCCGAGACTCCGGTTGATAACGTGAAAGCGATGGTAGCAATTGTGCGCGAGTTTCCAACCACGAAGTGAGCTCGGGCCGGGTTGCAATTGTCGGGGGTGGAATTTCGGGCCTGACTGCGGCATATTACCTCGGACGCCGCGGTATTCACTCGATTCTCATTGAAAAGTCAAAACGGTTGGGCGGGTTGATCCAGACGGATTCCCTAGAGGGATGCCGGCTGGAGGCCGGGCCGGACAGCTTTATCGCAACCAAGCGTGCCGCGAGTGAACTCGCGCTGGAGCTGGGCGAAATAGGGCATCAGATCATTTCAGCTAATGAGGAAACGAGGCGTGTTTTCATCTTTCGGTCCGGCAGACTTGTCCCTTTGCCTTATGGCATGAGCATGATGGTTCCGGGCAAATTGGGCCCGGCGCTCACATCAGAGCTTTTCAGTTTCGGCACCAAACTGCGCTTTCTCACGGAGCCGCTTTCGCGGCCTCGCAAACGCGCTGAAGATTTTCCGGTCAGCGAATTGGTGGCTGAGCACTTTGGCCGCGAGATGCTCGAGTACGTGGCCGACCCGCTGCTCTCCGGGGTGTACGGGGGCGGGGCGAACAGTCTGAGTGCTGAGAGTGTGCTGCCACGCTTTGTCGAATACGAGCGGCGCTTTGGCAGCCTGATGCGAGGCATTCGGAAGGAGAAGGGCGGCAGGCCGAAAACTGGCTTGTTCCTTTCGTTCCGCGATGGCATGCAGTCGTTAACGGACGCACTCGCGAGAGCCATCACGTCAACCACCACGGTGGTGCAGGGCGAGGCTACGGAAGTGTGCAGAAATCAACACAGGTGGGAGATCGCGGCAGGTGAAAACCGCATCCACGCTGATGAACTGGTATTGTCGTGTCCCGCCTATGCTTGTGCCCGGTTGCTTGAGAGGACCGCACCAGCACTCAGCAATGAGCTTGCCGCAATTCCGTACTCCTCTGCGATTCTGGTGACGCTGCTCTATGAAAAAGCCACATTTCGGCATCCGCTGGATGGCTTCGGATTTCTGGTTCCTAAGGAGGAGCGCCGGACGATTGCGGCGGCCACCTGGGTCAACAGCAAATTCCCATCGCGGATTGCGGCGGGGTTGGTTGCGGTGCGCGCGTTTCTGGTGGGTGAAGAGGCACTCCGGCTTGGGACGCGGGAGGATAGGGAACTGGTTGAACTGGTTGAGGAAGACTTGCAGCGCCTGATGGGCATTGAAGCCCGTGCGAGCCGCTCTATTCTGCGTCGCTGGCCTGATTCTATGCCTCAATATGTGGTGGGCCACCAAGCGCGGCAAGAAAGGATCAGGGAAGCGTTGCGGGGGACGCCCTCTCTGCATCTCGTCGGCAACGCGTATGAAGGCGTCGGCATTCCGGATTGTGTCCGGCTGGCGCGCAGGGCAGCGCAGCAGATTGCTGCAAATTAAAAGCTTGTAACCCTATTACTCCGAGTGATAAATCTTGAGCGCGGTTCACGTCAAAGAAGCGAGCCCCCAGATAGAGGCATCTAGATGAAAGATAGTGGAAGAGGTTTGGAGATGAGATTCGTAATAGGTATAGTCGCGATGACCTTGGCGGCTGTTCCCGCTTTCGCGCAGAAGACTGCAGCAGAGAGGCTGAAGGCCGCGACCGAGGATTTGCACGAGATGATGCATGCCTCCGATAAAGGCATTCCGCAAGATCTTCTCAATAAGGCAACGTGCGTGGTTGTCGTCCCGAATTTGAAAAAGGGCGGCTTCATTGTGGGGGCCGAATATGGGAAGGGATTTTTCACCTGCCGTAAAGAGAACGGGGTGGGTTGGAGCGCGCCCGGTTCTTTGCGGATAAGCGGTGGTAAGTTCGGATTGCTGATCGGCGCCGCCGAAACGGACGTGATCATGCTTGTAATGAATAAGAGCGGCATGGACCACCTCCTAAGCGACAAGTTCCAGATTGGGGGAGAAGCTTCGGGCGCGGCTGGGCCTGTTGGGCGTACGGCTTCTGCCATGACCGACGCCGAACTCCACGCAGAGATCCTGACCTACTCGCGCTCGCGGGGCCTCTTTGGGGGACTTGATCTGACTGGCGCTGCGGTGACGCAAGATGAGGACTCTAATAAGGAGCTCTACGGCAAGGCGATCACCAATAAAGAGATTATCGAGGGCGGTATTCCTGTTCCCGCCGAAGCGCGCGGTTTTGTGCACGCGCTAGACCGGGAATCTTCTCGCAAGTAGTCTGATCCACTTCAGCTCCGGCCATCCCTTCTCCGGAAGGGATGGCCTTTTTGTTCTTTCTGGCCCTCGATGCTCGAGCGAGAGAGAATATAGGGTTGAACCCAACAGCAGGAAAACTTCGGCTGGCTCTTGTTTTTGGCGGTCGATCGGGGGAACACGAAATCTCAGTGCGTTCCGCCACAGCGGTGAAACTGGCCCTTGATCCTGGCAAGTATCAGGTCTCAGAATATTTCATCACCAACGACGGAAAATGGCAACCGGGGCCGATCCTACCTGAGCCGGGCGCCAACCCGGAGATTGATGTCGTACTGCCGATGCTGCATGGCACTTTCGGAGAAGACGGCAGTGTCCAAGGCCTGTTAGAGTTGGCGGGTCTCCCTTATGTGGGAGCGGGCGTGCTCGCTTCCGCGGTTTCGATGGACAAGGCAGTTAGCAAGCGCCTGTGCCGGGCTGCCGGGCTGCCGGTCGTGCCCCACTTAGTTCTGACGAGAGGCCGATTCGATGCGGCTTCTGTTGCGCTGCCCTTTGATTTTCCGGTGTTCGTCAAGCCTGCCAACTTGGGTTCATCCGTAGGTATCAGCAAGGTCAAGAGCGCCTCGGAATTGAAGGAGGCCCTCGAGACAGCCGCGCAGTTCGATCGCAAGGTGATTGTGGAACGGGGAATAGTTGGACGGGAATTCGAGTGCGCGGTGCTAGGCGGAACCGAACCCAGAGCTTCGCTTCCGTGCGAGATCCTTCCTTCGAAGGAGTTCTATACCTATGAAGATAAGTATCTGCTCGACCAGGCTCGCATTGAGCTTCCCGCTAACCTAACCAGGAATGAAACGTCAGAAATGCAGGCTTTAGCGGTGGCCTGTTTCGAGGCGGTAGATTGCGAAGGCATGGCACGTGTTGATTTCCTGATGGATGGGAAGTCAGGCCAGCTTTACGTGAATGAGATAAACACGATTCCAGGTTTTACCTCGATCAGCATGTATCCGAAAATGTGGGAGTATTCAGGGGTACCATATCCAGAACTTCTGGACACGCTAATCAGTCTGGCATTGGAAAGAGCCAGCGCCCGGCACGAGACGCAGTATTCGCGATAATGCGCCCGCCCTCACGTTCGATGCTGCGAGTATTGCTTTGTTCCGTTGCCCTTGGCTGGATGGCGCAGGGCCAGCAAGCCCGCGTCGCTGAGCCGCCCAAGCCGGAGGCCGCGAATAGCGCTCAGGCACACGGGAACCCGATTGATCCGAGCAAGGAACTTAGCCCAGCACTGCGGCAGTTTGTCGATGTACTCTCTACGGTGCAGAAGGAGGGCGCAGAGACGCCGCCGGTAGACAAATTGATCTATGAAGGCGCTATTCCTTCGATGTTACGTGAGCTGGACCCGCATACCCAGTTTTTTGACCCCGCTCAGTTTCAGCAATTAAAGCAGATGGAGGATTCGGAGCAGAAGGGCTTCGGAAGCATCGTAAGTGTACTACCCGGGCAAGTGATTTTTCTCCAGACCTTGCCGGGAACGCCGTCCAACAGAGCAGGAATCCAGGCGGGAGACGAGCTCATAGCGATCAACAACATTGCTATCCGGGCACTCGAGCCGCAGCAAATTGTGGAACTGCTGACCGAGGCACGTCAGCAGCGGGTCACAGTTTATATACGAAGACAAGGCTCAGCCCGGCCTCTGCAATTTGTGCTTACGCCGGAGCTGGTCGACTCTCCGAGCGTAGACCGGGCTTATATGCTGAAGACAGGCATCGGTTACATTCGTGTCGCCAGTTGGGATCTCCAAACCGCCAGACAGCTCAGCGAGGCAATCACGAAGCTTGGAAGCGACTCGCTGCACGGCCTCGTTCTGGATTTGCGGAACAACCCTGGCGGGGTGGTAAAAGCGGCGCTTGACGCGGCATCGATGTTCCTCGCGCCCGGGGAGCGGATTCTCACGGCCAAAGGCCGGTCGAGCGATCCTCAAATCGCAGACGTTCCTAAGAGTGCGAAGCCTTATCACTTCCCTTTAAGTGTTCTGATAAACGAGAAGACTGCCAGCGCCTCCGAGATTCTGGCCGGAGCCTTGCAGGATCATGACCGGGCAGTGATCGTCGGTGAGCCGAGCTACGGGAAAGGGCTGGTGCAAAGCATAATGCCGCTTTCCGGGGGAACAGGACTGGCGATTACGACAGCTTTTTATTACACTCCGAGCGGTCGCTCGATTCAGCGTCCATTGCGAGATTCCGCCTTGTCTGAGACGTTCAGCGCCAAGCCGAGCGCGAACCTTCCGGCTTACAAGACAGACAAGGGAAGACGGGTGACGGGAGGAGGCGGGATTCAACCGGACGTTCGCGTGGATCCTCCGGCGCTAACCCGGCTCGAAACGGTGCTGGAGGCGAGCGGAGTGGTAACGGCTTTCGCGACCGATTATCTTGCAAAGCATTCGCCGCTGCCCGAGTCTTTTGAAGTCACGCCCGGCATGCTGGATGAGCTCAAAGTCTTCTTATCAGCGCGCTCGATTCAGCCCGGCGTGGCTGAGTGGAGCAGCGAGCGGCCCTGGGTCAGCACACGTTTGAAAGAGGAGATCGTGACCCAGGCGCGAGGGGTGGCAGAGGGAGAAGAGATCCAGGCCCGACACGATCCGCAGGTTCAGGCTGCCATCAGGGCGATGAACGAGAATTCATTACTGGCGGGCGCGCCTAGCCGATAACTCAGTCGCTACGACGATAATCTCCGCGACTGAAGTATTTCTCTAGCCAAACATAGAGACAAATAAACAGGTAGCGGCTGCCCATTTCCTTGATCTTGAGTTTGGGAACTCCGGTTCTACGATTTCTCCAGGTAATGGGGATCACCGTCCAGCTATAACCCCGGACGATAGTTTTGAGAGGAAGCTCGACTGTCAGATTGAAATGCGGCGAGAGCAAGGGGCGGCACCCTTCAATGACAGTCCGCCGGTAAGCTTTGAAAGCATTAGTCGTGTCATTCAAGCGCACACCGAATAGTACGCGGATGAAGAAGTTCGCCAGGCGGTTCACTCGCATTTTGATCCACGGATAATCAATGACGCCACCTCCCTTGATGAAGCGCGACCCGAGGACGGCATCCCAGCCTTCGTTCAAGAGCTGCCAGTAACGAACCACGTCGCGTGCGTCGTCGGACTCATCGGCCATCATGATGACGACGGCATCGCCGCTCATGTGATCGAGCCCGAATATGATGGCCCGGCCGAAGCCATGCTGACCGGTATTCTCGAGCGGCCTGAGGGTGGGAACGCGAGTGCGAGCATCTTGCAACCGTTCCCAGGTGGCATCCGTGCTACCATCGTCAACCACCAGGATCTCGTGTGAGATGTTGTGCAGTCGAAGCTCGACGTACAGGTGCTCGACGGTGGACGCGATGCAACCCTCCTCATCGCGCGCCGGAATCACGATGCTCAGCAGGCGAAGCGGCTGGCGGTTCGGGTCTGGTTGAGGAGGCCTCATATTGCGCTGCAACGCGCTAGCCAGTCTGGGTTTTGATGGACGTGAGCTCCAATTTCTTCGAGAATGGAGCCGATGGTGCGGGCCGGCTTCCAGCCTAGCTCGCGTGTCGTCCGGGAGTAGTCCATCACCATCCAGGGAATGTCAAAAGCGCGCGGCCTGAGGTCGGGCTGCGGCTCATGGCGGCCAAAGCGTTCGTCACACCAAGCGGTCAACTGTGCGAGAGACATCGAGTTACCTGCGCCGCCGCTGGCGTGATAAACGGGATCGGGAGGAGGATCGCGCCGAATCTGGAGCGCGACGAGTTGGGCGAGATCTTCGGGGTGGAATGCATCTCTTACCTGAAAGCCGTGCCCTCCGAAGCCGATGTAACGCAGCGGAAGCCGGGCAGCATGTGCATGCAGCCAGTACGAGAAGATTCCCTGCTCGGCGGTGCCAAACTGGCCGGCACCGGCAAGGACTCCGCAGCGGTTTATCCAGACCGGGAATCCAAAACTCAGGCCGTACTCGATGGCCATAACCTCCGAAGCAAGCTTGGTGGCGCCGTACAGAGATATAGGCTGGCGGACCGGGAACGTTTCCGTGATTCCGGCGGCACTCACTCCGGGCTGGGACAGCTGAGCTTGCTCGAGGACAAACGCATTCTCATTTGGGCGAACCGGCAAGGCGGCCAAGTCGCGCACCGAATACACGCGACTGGTGCTCAGGAGAACCAGGCCTGCTTTGTGCTCCCGGCAGTACTCGAGGATATTCAGGGTGCCCGCCAGATTGTGTTCGGAGAGTTGCCTGGGGCTCGAGCGCCCATCCACACCAGCAAGGACGCTTGGGTTTGCGGCAGCATCGATGACCCAATCGCAGGGCGGCAGCGCGTCTATGTCACTGCGCACACGAACGTCGCCGTGCGAATACTTAATGCCCTGCTTCGCGAGTTGCGCCCGATTACTTTCCGAACCGGGCCTTAGCAGATTGTCTAAGCCAACTATTTCCAGACCAGAAATGGTTCGGCTGAGATTCTCTGCTAACCGGCTACCGACAAAACCGCAAATTCCGGTAATGAGAAGCCTCATCAGCGCGCACCGGCGATAGCCGGTTCGGCTCTATTGAGGCGCACGTTCCAGGATTCGGTGATTTCACGAAACACGTCGCGCAGGCTACGAGTGATGGTCCAGCCCGGATAATGCGCTTTCATTTTACGTAAATCGCTGTAGTAGCAGATATGATCGCCAATCCGATTCTGCTCGAGATAGGTATACTTCTGGGGTTTGCCGGTAAATTCCTCCACCATCTTGAAGGCTTCGAGAATGGAGCAGGAGTTCTCTTTACCCCCGCCGATGTTGTAAACCTCACCGGAGCGTGGAGTTTCGCAAAACGCCACGATGAAATTGGCGACGTCCTCGGAGTGAATGTTATCGCGAACTTGCTTGCCCTTATATCCGAAAACCTTGTATTCGCGATCTTCTATATTGCAGCGAACGAGATAGCTCAGGAACCCGTGCAACTCCACTCCGGAATGATTTGGGCCGGTCAGGCAGCCACCTCGCAGGCAGCAGGTCGGCATGCCGAAATAGCGGCCGTATTCCTGCACCATGACATCAGACGCTACTTTTGACGCTCCGAAAATAGAGTGCTTCGACTGATCAATGGAAAATGTTTCCGGTATCCCGTGCGCATAGGCTGGATCGGCATAATCCCAGCGGGTTTCGAGCTCCCGAAGCGCGATTGTATTGGGCAAATCGCCATAGACCTTATTGGTCGACATGTGGACAAAGGGTGCTTCGGGGCAGGCACGGCGGGCCGCCTCTAAGAAGTTTAGAGTGCCCACTGCGTTCGTGTCGAAGTCGGCGAAGGGAATAGCTGCAGCGCGATCATGAGAAGGTTGGGCGGCTGTATGTACAATCGCATCAGGCCGGATGTCGGCCACCAGTTCGAGCACCCCCGCGCGATTGCGAATGTCTAAATCAAAATGACTGTATCCGGCAATTTGTGATTGGAGCCGCCGCAGCGACCAGCGGGTGTCGCCTTCGGGGCCAAAGAAGACCGAGCGCTCGTTGTTGTCAACCCCATAGATCTGAAACCCGTGCCTGGCCAAGTGCAGGCATACTTCTGAACCGATGAGACCGCAGGAGCCTGTTACAAGAGCTTTTTTTTCCACTAAAAGCAGTCTAACGCACGGGACAGGTCCTTCGAAACGCTTCATTCGGACTGCCGGAGTTACAGCAGTTCTAGTAATTTTGGCAACTTGGGCCGTATTTAACTGGGCCGCGACCGTACGCCAGATATTCGATCTCTATGTAGTCATTCCGGTCTGGGATTACTGGCGCGTTCCACAGCACCTGAAACAGATTCAGAGTTTCGACTTTCGGTTCCTCTGGAGCCAACACAATGAACACCGGATTATCTTTCCCGACATAATATTTGCGCTCGATGTGCTGCTGTTTCACGGGCGCAGAGTCTTGCCGCTTGTAGCCAGTCTGCTGGCTTATATAGGGAGCGGAGCTGTGGTCGGATATGTGATTGCGGCAGAAGCGAGGATCTCACGACAATTCAGAGTCACCATCATTCTCCTCGTCTCAATTGCGATCGGCTGGAAAGGCTGCGCGCTGGTACTGGCAGACCCTTTTCTTCTGCAGTGGACGCTGATGGAGTTGGCAGTACTGGTATCGCTCGAGCTGTTGACAAGGACATCTCGATCTGCAAGGCCGTGGGCCTTGACGGGCGCCATCCTTTCAGCACTGATTGCGACTTACTCGTCGGGCAACGGTCTGCTGCTCTGGTCGGTACTGTTGATGGCCGGCTTTTTGCTCCGGCTCAGTTGGCGTCAGATGGTGGTGCTTGCAGTGAGCGGTTTAGCGGCGGACGGTGTTTACTTCGCCGGCTACCATTTCTCCGAGCGAACGCAGCTGGCAGAGCTGTTTTTGCATCCCGGCTATACCATCTGCTTCATCGCTGCCTATCTCAGCATGCCGTTCGGCGGGATGAAGTCTCCTTTATTCGGCGTATATGTGGGGCTCGCAAATCTGACTATAGTTTTGGCGCTCTTTGCGATCGCGGTACGGCACAAAGCACTCGCTACCCGAGGTGGCATTGTGTTATTCGGATCATATTTGTTCACGATTCTCTCGGCGATTCTAATTGCGGCCGGAAGAATGGACGCGACGGACTTCACATTCACAAGCGCCAAAGCAAACCGCTATCTTGCGCCCGTGATGATGAATTGGGGTGTTTTCATCGCTCTCGTCCTTTGGACAGCCGCGCTGAGGCGCTGGCGCATCCTTTCGGCGCCGGTGTTAGCCGCCGTGATCGCGGGACTGCTGGCCATTGCTCTTCCCAAGCTTGGATGGTGGCTGCAGATAGGCGAACGAGGATTCGTGGCTGCACAAATAACGGAGCTCAGCATGGAGAACGGACTGCACGACCCGAAGCTGTTGCGGCTCATTTTCCCGGATCCTGCTTTCGTCGAGGACAATCTACCTTCGCTCAAGAAGGAACGCCTCTCGATTTTCTACCGTGATCCGGGCAAATGGCTGGGCCGACCGGTGTCAGAATTGGGCCGCCCGATTCCCTTGCAGGCCGATGGATCTGTGAGCCGGGTTTTACCGCGGATTTCGGGAGTCGAGGTGATGGGCTGGGCGGGGGACCGAGAACTGCCACACTTCTCGCGAGTTCTCCTGGTCAATGAAGGTGGAATGATCATCGGCTTGGGACGCCGGCTTCCGAAAGGGCTCCCAACCGAACTCTTGTCACCAGGTATACCCGCGCAGCTTGCATGGATCGGATTTATACCGGACCGCTTCGCAAGGGGCAGTTTTTCGGTGAGGATAGTCAGTCGGGGAGGACGTGAATTGCAGCAGGTGCGGGGGAGCTACGAGTTCCCGAGAGCGGGCGCGTGAGCGCCTGAACTGCCATTTTGCGTAGCGCTGCCGAGATGCGCTCTTGGCTTATGAGGGGCGGCCTCCTAAACAGGTTCAGCAAAACTGACGGGATCTAGCGACGCTGTTTTGCGTAATCCGAGTACCAACGGGCAATCTCCGTTTTCGGCGTGTCCCCGGAATGAATAATCACCCGATAGCGGAAACGCGCAGAGCGGCCGAGTGCGATATTGTAGCCGCCTTTCACCTCCGATGCAGGATCGAAATCCTTCACTCCAAATGGATTAACCGCAAATAGGCCGTAGTCCCGGGCGTGCCAGCGCGGTGGGTGGTTTGGATTTTCAGGATGGTCGAGGATCAGAATACCGATCTTCTGCCCGGAGACAGGGCCCACGTAATCGACCCAGTCGGCGCGTTTTCCCCAAACGTCCTTCTCCGTGTGCCGCCCTTCGGAGTTGGTGAGCACGCCGCCGTTCTTGCCAGCCATACTGTCGGCTACGCGAATGGCGAAGAAGCCTTCCTTGGTATCGCCGAATCGCGCAGCTATCTTGGCAGTCAACTTCAGATCGACGTCGAAGCGCCGGATATTGCTATCCGAGTAAAACACCATCGTCCGGTTCTCTTCGAGAACTTGTTCGCCTCGGGCGCTTAACCAGGCGAAGGTTGCGTCGATGCTGCCCGACTTCTGCCCGGACTTGGTTTCGTTCACCTTCTCAAGTCGGATGCTGCCTTTCTCTTTGGGATTGCTGCCGCTGGCCTTCGACTCGGGCTCAGTTTCCCAAAAATTGATTCCGTTGACATCCCCGTACCCGATCCACAGCCCTTTGTGGTGAGGGTGATCGCGGGACTCGCCTTGTACCTGCTCCATGGGGAATCTTCGAGTGACGATAAGGCCCGTGACCGAACGCAGCGGCGCAAGAAAGGGTTTGGAGTACGAGTTTCCGATGTAGAAATCGGAGAACGACTGCCCATTGATTGAAACCGAGACATGATCATCAGCTGCGCGGTTAATCTGAACTTGCGCGCTCGACCGCGACGGCGCAGCAAGCAAGAGGCACGCAAAGGCAAGCGCCGGCAGCGGACTTGGTTGCGATCTCCGCACCTATGTACTGTATCTCTTTCGCGAGCGAGGGGGGTTCGAGCCGAAGCGAGGGAAGCGCAATCCTGGGCTATCATAAAGGCGTCACGGATATAGGAAGGAGATTCAATGGGTCCGATCGGTGCGCAGGAGATGATGTTTATTGTCCTTCTTGCGCTGCTTCTATTTGGGCCCAAAAAGCTCCCCGAGCTTGGAAGACTGTTGGGAAAGGGATTGACGGAGTTCCGGAGGGCCAAGAACGAGCTAAAAACAACGTTCGAGTCTCACATGCAGGAGCTCGAACGTGAAACGCGGCTATCCGAGACTCTGAAAAGCGAGACTACAAACCAATCCGCCGGCGATCCTTATTCGTCCGCTCAGTATCCGTATAACGAGTATGGCCGCCAGGAATCGGCCGGAGATTCTTTTCAATCTGAACCCGTGGAGGCCCAATCATCACCACAGACGGAACCGGTGTCTGGAACCGTGCCGCGTTCCAAGCCTGCCCAACCGGCAGAACCGGCGGTCGTCGCCGCTGAAGGTGATCATCCGGCTTAATCACCCGGTAATCGATGCTTGACGAATCGAACGGGCGGGGGACTCCGCCAGAGGATATAGCGCCTCGGGAGCCTTTGCCTGTAGAAAAGATTGCCGGTTCCGCGCCGAGTGACGGAGAGCTACAGGTTCAGCCAGTAGACGAGGCGCTTGTTACTCCTACCAGTGAAGTGTATTCGAGCTCTTCGGACCCATACGGCCATATCGAGCCCGCAGCCATACCAGCAGCCGCTCAAGCGCAAGAGATCACCGGGTATCTGACACCCGATGCTGTCGCGCAAATCCCGCCGCGACAGACTCCGCCTCCGACGCCACCTCCTCCGCCGCCTTCCGATGAGGAAGACGAGGAGGATGACGAAGAGCGGGGCATGCTGCGCATGTCCTTTATGGAGCATCTGGAAGAGCTCCGCTCGCGGTTGCTGCGCGCGATAGGGGGAGTAATCGTTGCCTTCATCCTGAGTATCGGGTTTTGTAAGGACCTTTGGAATGTCGTCTCGGCTCCTGCGGTTACCGCGCTGAAGTATCTGGGCATCAATCCGCCGAACCTGACCGCGATCACGCCGATGGAGCAGTTCAACGTTATTTACCTTAAGCTCCCGCTGCTCGTGTCGATCTTCGTCGGCTCTCCATGGATCTTCTATCAGGTTTGGGCATTCATCTCGCCGGGCCTCTACAAAAGAGAGAAAAAGTGGGCCATTCCCTTCATCTTCTGCACGGCTGGACTGTTCATTACCGGTGGATGTTTCGCATACTTCGTTGCGTTCCGCTATGGTCTCGAGTTCCTGCTAGGCATTGGCCGCGACGTCCATGTTACGCCTTTCGTATCGATCAACGAGTATTTCGACCTGTTTGTGAATGTGACACTCGGGGTCGGTCTCGTATTCGAGATGCCGGTAATTATCTTTTTCTTAACCCTGTTGCGGCTGGCTTCCCCGCGCTTTCTGCTGCGGCATAGCCGTTACGCCATTCTGGCCATAACGGTGATTGCGGCGGTAGTTACTCCGACCCCCGATGTGTTCAACATGATGCTGTTCGCGGTACCGATGGTGCTGCTGTTCTTTGTAGGGCTGTTCGCTTCCTACTTACTCGTGTTGAGACGGGAAGGCAAGAAGTTCCCCTGGGGCAAGATCGTGATCGGCACGGCCATACTCGTTATGCTGATCGGCGGGACGATTGCTCTGCTGGTTTACCACTACCATTTCCTCGCAGTGCCGAAGTGGCCTTACTTGGTACCGCCGATTCGGACCGGGCACTAGAAGCGACAATCTCGGGAGAGTCTCGCCAGAGCGCAACTCCGCCGAGCAGGCCGTCTTCGTTCGGTATGCGCGTGACATGGCTCGGCAGCGAGAAGTCGATCTTAGTTGCGTTGCCCCCGCCGATGTACAGATGGTCATAGTTAAATAGCGATTCGATTTGCACGATCGCCTTCTCAACCTCCTTGTTCCAACGCTTACGCCCGAGCCGCTCAAAGCCTTTCTTGCCAAGAAATTCTTCGTAAGTAAGCTTCTTCTTCCAAGGGTGGTGGGCAAGTTCCAGGCCCGGCACTAAATGGCCACTGGTGAAAAGGGACGAACCTACACCCGTTCCCAACGTAATCACCAGCTCGACGCCCTTTCCGCGGATGGCTCCATAGCCTTGAATCGCCGCGTCATTCGCAACCCGTACGGGCCTGCGCCATTTTCTGGCAAGAACCTTTTCAAGATCGAACCCGACCCAACTTGGTTCCAGGTTATGCGCGGTGAGAGTCGCGCCGCGCTTCACCACGCCGGGGAAGCCGACCGACGCTCTATCGAAACGTCCGAGATGCTGAACGATGCTGTCGATGGCCGCCAGGACGGCTTCAGGAGTAGCCGGTCTGGGTGTCTCAACTCGCTGGCGTTCGCTGATCGGCCTTCCGCGCTCGTTTAGCAGCATGGCTTTCACCCCTGTACCCCCCACATCTATCGCGAGCGTCGTTAAACCGTCAGGCTTGCTTGGCATATCGACACTGTACCGAATTTATGTGAGCTATGGCTGGCAGCCAATTACTGGGTCACCCGGTACATTTTTCTCAATCTGCCGATGAAATCGGCCCAAGTTGTTGAACCGGGTTTTCCACAGGCATTGGCACGCTGTTTGCATGAAGGAGTCTGTAGAACAAACGGCTGGTAAAAACGACAGCCCAAATCGCGAGCTGCATCAGACAAGCAGCCGCATATTGAGTCTGTGTTGGAGGACGAAAAGTGAGTAGTAAATTTAGAGCATTCTATATAGGAGCCCTGGCCGTCACAGGCATCGGGCTAATTGGAACGTCATTTGTTCCCCGTGCGCACGCCGATACGTGGAACAAGATGACTATTGTTACGGTAAATGAGCCGATAATTGCCGGGAACAAAGTTTTGGATCCTGGCACCTACGTCTGGAAGTTACTTGATTCTCAATCGGACCGGCATGTAGTCCAGATATTCGATAAAGATCAGAAGCATTTGGAAGAGACCATTCTCGCCATTCCAAATTACCGGCTGAAGCCGACCGGCAAGACACAATTCTCGTTCTGGGAAACGCCGGCCGGTGTTCCGAAGGCGGTGCGCGCGTGGTTCTATCCGGGGGACAATTTCGGACAGGAATTCGCGTATCCAAAGAAGCTGGTTGCTCAATTAGCCTCGGCGGCCCCCGTTCCGGTAGCCGCCAACTATCGTGAGCCGGAACCTGAGCCTACCCCGGCGCCGGCTCCAATAGTGCAGCCCGCTCCTCCGCCGCCCGCTCCTGAGCCTCAACCTGTGGCCCAACCGGTGCCGCCGGCTCCATCTGCGCCAGTAGTGCAGCCGCAGCCCGCGCCTACCGCAGCGCCAGCCAGCTTGCCGCATACCGCCAGCTTCAATCCGCTGATTGGATTGCTAGGCTTTTGTGCACTGAGCCTAGCGGGGATGCTTACACTGGCTACACGCAACTCTGAGTCGTAACCGTCCGTGCAGGCACGACGGCTCCTGCGAGTCATCCCGGGGCCGCCGGCCTGCAATACATTGTCGTGAGGCCCATCCGGATGTGGTCTATAGCAACAAGCATAGGTTTGCTCGGTTCACTGGTTTTTCCGGTAGTCATTTCTATTGCCTCGAACGCGCAATTGCCTGCCGCGACGGAATCGAATGCACAAGGCTTCAAGATATCCGACAATGTCGATTTGGTTTTGCTGGATGTGAGTGTCAGAGATTCGAGTGGCGGGCTTGTTGCGGATCTAAGCGAAGGAAATTTTCAAGTTTTCGAAGACAACCACCCCAGGCAGATCAGTCACTTCGATGCTTTTGATGTACCTGCAACGATCGGCCTGGTGGTTGATAACAGCGGTAGCATGATTACCAAGCGCGCGGAAGTGGTAACGGCGGGACTTGCCTTTGCGAAATCGAGTAACAAGCGAGATCAGTTCTTTGTCGTGAATTTCAACGATTCAGTGACTCGCGGACTGCCACCCGCGATTGCGTTTACCGATAACTTACAGCTATTGCGTAACTCCCTTTACTTCGGAAAGCCTCAAGGGCAGACCGCCTTGTATGATGCGATTGCTTATGCTCTAAAGCATCTCGAGTTAGCGTCTGAGCAAAGACGTACTTTGATTGTGGTGAGCGACGGCCGGGATAACGTGAGCAAGCTGCGGCTCTCTGAGCTGATCAAGCTCATCGAGGAATCGAGAGCGGCGATTTATACGATTGGCCTCTACGATCCGCTAAGTAGTGAATTGAATCCCGGGGTCCTGAGAAAGATCTCCGAGATCAGCGGCGGAGAATTTTTTGAACCGAAAGAGCAAAGTGAGATTGCCCCCACGTTTCAGAAGATTTCAAGCGACGTCCGGCACTGCTATACGATCGGGTATGCTCCAAATGAGACAACTGACAAAAGGCAAACGCGTCAGGTAAAGGTGGTAGCTCACGCGAACGGTCGCAAGCTCAAGGTTCGCAGCCGCTCGACTTATCGGATTCCGGACGTGTCAACACTGCCGGCGAATATTTCTGGTTGAGGACGTGAGAAGTGCAGCCTAAGCTGGTCAGCAGTTCACCGCCCTCGTTTGTGGTGATTCCGGGATCTCACAGCCATAATGGCAAACGGCTCGCCGAAAAACAACTGGGCAAGATTAACACGCCATTGCTGAGACTGCGAATATTCCTCTTCGCAATCGGATTAGCAGCGCTTGGCTTCTATGCTTACACGCTTTGCGATCAATACGCATATCAGGCTTACGAGAACTGGGCATTCAATCAACAGATCGCCGGACACTCCGACGTTACATTTACCCGGTTTGTTAGAGAAAAGGTCGGAGTCGCTACTCCGGACAACTTGAAGTCCGCGAACACGTCGGCCGTTTCAACCGATGCGGAAGCCGTTCACATTTCTCGTCCGAGTGAGGGCGATCTCCTGGGACGCGTTTCAATCGATCGACTGAACCTTTCGGCGATGGTGCGTGAAGGCGTGAGTGCGGCGACTTTGCGCATTGCTGTCGGCCACGTACCGGCCACGGCTTCGCCCGGACAACCTGGAAATTTCGTGATTGCCGCCCATCGAGACACGCTGTTCCGTGCACTTAAAGATATTCAAGAAGGTGACCGTGTAAGGTTCCAGTCTGCATCCGGGACCTACATCTATCAGGTTCTTGCCACCAAAATAGTGAAGCCTTCAGACGTAACCGTGCTGCGCGCTGATGGAGGGGGACTGATTCCCGCTGCTGCCGCGGAGAATACACAACGTCCAGCGAGCTTGCTGACCATGATTACCTGCTATCCGTTCTACTACGTGGGCTCAGCTCCGAAACGATTTATTGTGGAAGCCAAGTTGATTTCGGATCCCGGCGAGCTAACTCAGGAATCGCAAGCACCTGCCCATCTGGAACCGGTTAAGACAAGTCGAAGAACACCAGGGTCTCATCCCCGCGCGTCAGCTACCCGTGCAAGGAACAGGGAGCACGGAGAGTACGTCCCGGTTTATCCCAATGCGTGGCTGCGGGATCCAAAGCGGCTCCAGCATCCAGGTTTTTGGCACCGATTCTTTGGCCATTTCTAGCACCCAGCGCCGAAAAACGAAGCGAACGCCTTAAGCAGTCTGCCTGTTATACTGCCGAAGAGACCCCTTGGGAGGTCGTCTAATGGTAAGACTGCAGACTCTGGATCTGCGTATCGGGGTTCGAGTCCCTGCCTCCCAGCCACGAACTTTGATCCCATGTATCACGAGCAGTAAGGCGGGTCTTTTCTTCTAATACCCACACTGCTCAAGATGGAAACACCCGTGAGCCCTGCGCAGTCTCATCTGCAACGAAACTTCTGTCCAGGAGGAAACCATGCCAGGAAGAAATATTTCGGCCTTTGGAATTTATGCGGGCCGCGAAATGGCCGAGAACGCGGTGGATCGAATGCTTGCCGCAGGATTCCGGAACGAAGACATTTCGGTGCTTTTGCAAGACAATGTGGGAACCAAAGACTTTGCACATGAGAAACATACGAAGGCGCCGGAAGGCACGACTACTGGTGTAGTGGCGGGCGGAATCATCGGAGGCACGATAGGTCTCTTGGCGGGTATCGGTGTACTCGCGATTCCCGGACTCGGGCCGCTTATTGCTGCCGGACCGATTATCGCTGCGCTCTCCGGAATCGGCTCAGGAGGCGTACTTGGAGGTGTGATCGGTGCTCTGGTCGGTATGGGGATTCCGGAGTATGAGGCCAAGCGCTACGAGGGACGCATCAAGGAAGGCGGGATATTGCTTTCCGTACACTGCGATAATCCGGATTGGGTTGCCAAGGCGAAGCAATTGTTGAAAGACTCGGGCGCGGAGGACATAGCCTCCGCGGGAGAACAGCCTGCAGATTTCGCGAGTTCCAATAAACCGCTCAGCCGCGGCGCAACTGTGGCTTAGCTGGCGGAGGGTTCGTGGCAGAACCCGCCAACGCTTTCAGGGCAGCATCTTGCCGCCGGTGAGATCGAAAATTCCGCCGGTAATATAACGCGATTCATCAGACGCAAGGAATACATACATAGGGGCAAGTTCAGCAGGTTGCGCCGGCCTTCCCATCGGTCCCTTTTTCCCAAACTCCTCGACACTCTTCTCCGGCATGGTAGACGGGATCAATGGCGTCCACACCGGCCCGGGCGCAACAGCATTGACTCGCACTCCCTTCTTTATGGCCAAGCCGGACAGCGATTTCGTGAACGTTACGATCGCGCCCTTGGTGGTGGAGTACGCAAGCAGGGTGGGGCTCGGCTGATACGCCTGAACAGAAGTTGTATTGATGATTGCGCTTCCTTCTCGCATCCGAGGCAGGGCAGCGCGGCTGAGGTAGAACATAGAGTAGATGTTTGTTTTGAAAGTCTTGTCCCACTCCTCGGGAGTAAACTCCTCTATCGATTCATGTGTCATTTGGAAGGCTGCGTTATTTACCAGGATCTCCAATCCACCTAGCTCATCGAATGCCCGCTTAACGAGCTCTTCGCAGTGCTTTACGTCCTCAATGCTGCCCGGGGCTTTCACCGCCTTTCGTCCAGCATCGCGGATCAGGCGCGCGCTCTCCTCTGCATCCTTTTCTTCGTTAAGATACGAAATCATCACATCGGCACCTTCGCGGGCAAAGGCCAGCGCGACCGCTCGGCCGATTCCGCTGTCGCCGCCTGTGATGAGTGCTCTTCTGCCTTGCAGCCTGCCGAATCCCTTGTAGGACGCCTCCCCGTAGTCGGGTTTCTCCTGCATCTGGTGGGACTGCCCGGGAGGAGCTTGCTTTTCTTCTTTAAACGGGGGCTGCTTGCCTTCTTGCCTGGGATCGGCAATAGGCGATGGTTTCTCTTTCACTTCTGGAGCCATTTGAAAACCTCTCTTAATGGGATCAAGAGAGGCTTTCGAGGTTTCTCAATGAAAGGGGAACTAGTAGAAGAAACGATCTGGGATTTATAGACTCGCTTTAACGAAAACTCGATCCGGCGCGGCAATGCTCGCGTCTTTCTCCTCAATGGAAACTCTGATGGGCTGAATCCCCGATTTCTGCTCGGGCCGGGCGAGAAACGTGAGTAGATATTGGTGCTGCTGAGCCTGCAAGAACTGTTCCAGAAACGGCTGAAAAGAAACCGGGGAACTATAGCCGATCCAATACGATTCGCCGCCGGTCTGGTCCGAGAGCTCAGAGAGGAAGTTCTGCCCCCAAGTAGTGCGCCACATGCTGTGGCCGGCATGCCCTACACTTGGGCTGTAAATAGAGTACACGACAACGCCTGCCTTGATAGCACTCTGAATGCCCGCAGTGACATAAGGGTTGTCAGGATAGTAGCCGCCTCCGAGCCCTTCGATGCCGCTGCTAATCATGAGTACTTCTTTGCGCTGGGCACCCGTCTGCGGCCATTTCCGGATTGCGTCGGTTAGAGAGTCGTAGGGACTCACGTCGGCGCCGCCTGGGCCCAAGGCGAGGCGTATGCCATTCGCCGCCATGGCGTGTTCCTTGGTGAAGTTTTGCGTCACCTGGGTCATTCCGTTCCGCATGTATCCTATGGCGACTTCAAAATTTGAAGGTAGCGAGGTGATGAACTGGCGGAGCGTAGGTATCTCAGTATCGAAAGTGCTGCGAGCAGAGTCATCGATCAGCAACATGAACTGTGTATCGGCGTTAGCCAGAGAAGTAAAACCCGTTACTGGACGTCTCTCTTTACCCTGGCGAACAGTGATGTCCTGTTGCTCGATGGGAGGAATTGTTTTGCTGCGCTTCGGCTCCAAAGTTACGACAATGCTGGTCGGAACACCTGGAGGCGTCGACTGTGCACTGGCCAGCGACGGACATATCGATGCGAGAAGAATGGCCGCAGCTATAGCGGTTGAGCGAGTATTCGATTTCATGTAGTTACTTTTCGAGGAGAGCGGGAGTAGAAGATGCGTGACCCCGGGCCCTCCAATTGTTAGACCGATTCAATCGAGAAAGGGATGCATCAACGTAATTCTCAAATTCGCCGGCTCGAACCGCAGCCGTATGAAAGCGAAGAGTGCGGGAGCGGGCGCCCTCGGCGATTTCGAGCCGCCGATCCCGGGATATCTTCAGATGCTTCATTACCTCCCCGGCGGTAACTACAGGGATGATCTCAAAATGGGGTTGGAAAAACTCGGCGAGACCGGGCCAATCGTCAGTAATAATCGGTGTGCCGCAGGCTGCCGCTTCGAACAGGCGCACACTCGGAGAATACCCAGCCCGGATCATATCGCGGCGGGTAATATTCAGAGCAAACAATTGAGCGTTATAGAACTCGCGGTGCTGCGCCGCGGGCAGATGGTCAATTCGAGTGACGTTCTCCGGCCATCGAACGTCTTGCGGATATTGAGGGCCCGCAACCGCAAACTTTCTTTTAGGGCACCGCTCGGCCACGTCAAGGAGGAGAGAATCTAGCGCGGGTTGTCTGTCGGGAGCATAGGTGCCCAGGTACGCCATATCCCATGCGATTTCGTGCTGCTCGGGGAAGTAGAGAGCAGGATCTACGGAACAATAGAGCGGGCGCGCGCATGCAGATCCCAGCTTGCGTTCGATAAACGCTAGAATGGGTCCTCCTGTAAAGGACAGATAGAGATCATATTTCAGTATCAGTTCGTAGGATAGATACTCGGCCCTGCCAGCCCGTAAAGACGCGAGCGTTACGGGCGTATCGATGTCGTAGAACACAGTTACGTTCTTTGCAACAGCGTTTACCCATTCACCAACTTCGATACCTTGAGGAACATACGACCCGACAACCACGGCATCGGCGTGACGAACAGTTTCAGCAAAGCGGTCCTTTAATTCGTCCAAGGAGCTGTAGAAGGCAAGCCGGCCGTACGGTATGGTTGCAAACTCCCGATGAGCGGAGTACCAGGGAACGTCGCGCTCAAGGAAAGTCACGGAATGTCCCCTTGCTGCAAGCTCCTTCAACAGACCTCTGTAGGTCGTCGCATGACCGTTACCCCAGCTAGACGTGATCGTCAGGCCCAGGAAAACGTAGCTGCGGCGCTGCCCCATCAGACTCGGAGCTCCAGGCGGTCCCGCGAACCGCGCGACAGGGCTTGATGCAAAATCTTGTCCACCAAGGCGCCGCGCCGGTAATAGGTGTGTTCGCGAAGAACCCTGGCGCGCGCAGCTTCACCGATAGACCGGGCCCGCTCGACAGATAAGCTCTGCAGGAGGCGTGCAACATCCTTACCGTTGTGAGCTATCAGGACCTCTCGCCCAGGCTGCAGAAAGGATTCTATGCCCACCCAAGCGTCTGTAATGAGGCAGGCACCGGCACCGGCAGCTTCGAAAACCCGAGTAGCCGGCGAGAAGCCGTACCGAGCCATGCTTTCGCGGCTGATGTTCAGAACGGCTAGGGCCGAGCAGTTCACGGCATTGTGGTCAGCTGTGTAAACGTGCCCGATGTACCTCACATTTGGAGGCAGCGGCTTATCCGCCCAGCCGTTTCCGCCCAAGATGAATTTGCACTCTGGCGCGAGCTGAGCAGCTTGAAGGAAAAACTCCTCAACGCGAGCTTCCCGATCGGGGAGACGATTACCGATAAAAGAAAGATCACATTCGAATTTCGGCTCGCGCATCACCGGAAAGTGAATGTCGGGATCAAACGCGTTGTATATAGCGAAGCAATTGCGAGCCCCCATCTGTTTATATTCTTCGGTGACCCGCGTGCCGCCACCATAAGTAAGCACAAGGTCGAAGCTCGGCAGAGCCGCGTGAAATGAATCCCCTCGGTTTGCTGCGAGCCGTTCGAGGGTCGCCGGCGCATCTACATCCCAGAAAACTTTGCAAGCCCACTCGGGCATCCTGGCAATCAGAGATTCTAATAGCTCATCCAGCACGCCCACGCCGCTCGCTTTCACGATTACGTCACAACTTGCCGACCACGCTAGATGACGCTCAAGTGTTTGGAGATCCTCCGGATCGTAAACGATTATCCGAGCCCATTCCGGATCTTCGATATCGCGATGCTGCTGGCGATCATAAGCATTCGGTTCCAAGAAAGTGATCTCAGATCCTAAGTTGGCCAGAGAGCGCAATATGCCTCGGTAGTAAGTCGCCGCACCGTTCCAGTAGGCAGATACCAGGCTGGAACCCCAGAATGCGATTTTCATAACTGCAGCTCCTTGAACGGCATGGGCTGCTCAGGTTTTCGTACTGCCGGGCTGATCGCATCATAGATAGCCAGCAGCTCGCTTACGCGGTGGCCGCAAGTATGCCTGGAGCGAATGGTCTCAAGGCCATGCTTCGCAAGGCTGCTGGCGAGCGAGGCGTCGTTAAGCACATCGCGCAGGTGTGATTGCATTTCGGAACCGTTACGAGCCATAAGCAAGTCAGTTCCAATCCGAAACAGATGCTCCGTATCAGACCACGGCGCAGAGATCAACGGAATACCACAGGCCAGGGCTTCAAAGGGGCGGATGGTAGGGATACCCTGCAAGTGCTGAGTGTAAGGCCGCCGCGGAACATGAATGGTTGTTTTGAATTGTGAAAAGATTTCCGGAGCTTTGTAGTTCGGCAGCCAGCCTCGGTAAGTGATGCCGGCCTCCGCCAGTTCTTCGAGAGCCGGTTTAGGATAGCGCACCCCGAACGCACTCGATTTGAGACCGAGTTGAGCGCACGGATTTACAAAGTACTCTCGCAATTCCTCAGTTCGCTCGTCGTCACCCCAGTTACCGATCCAAACCAAGTCGCCGAGCTTGGCTGGGTTGTCGATCGGATGAAAAATTCGGATATCCGCTGCTTCATGCCAGACGTGAACCTCCCTGCCCCAGCCAAGTCGCCGATACGCGGCCTTTAGAGACTCGCCATATACGAGAACGCCATCAAAATCGGAAAGATCAAAGCGGGCAAGTTGCTCCGGAGCAGTTACCGCGCGATGGTGGGTATCGTGAAACAGAACGCGAACGAGCGGATTATGCCGACGATATCTGCCAACTGCCGAAACTAGGCCAGGATCGTTCCACTCATGAACCAAAACGAGGTCTGTGCCTTCTAGCCAGTTGTCCAGCTCGAGTCGGTTTGTGCCGTAGCTGAAGCTAACCAAATGGGGAAAAGACCGGCGAAACTCATCAATCGCTCGATTCCCATGGTCGTGAATCAAATTCAGCCGGCTCCAGGCGTCTTCCGGTTCGAACACTTGAACCCGGCAACCTCTTGCCTGGAGTTCAGACACGATACCGCGCAGGAAATGCGCATTGCCGTGATTCCAGTCCGAAACGAGCGAGTGGCAAAAAATCGCCAGCCTCAGACTCACGCGGCCACTCCGCTGCCGGCGCGCTTGTACGCCATCGCGCTTTGATACGTCTTCAGGTACTGAGACACGGAAGCATCGGCATTGTAGCTCTGTGCCCGAGTGAATGCCTGAGCAGCCAAATGGTCACGTTCCGCCGGGGCGCTAATAAGTCTGTTCAGCTCATCTGACCAAGCCTTCGCATTTCTTGGGTCTAAGAATACCGCAGCTCCTTCCCATAGCTCGCGCAGGCTCGGAATGTCGGAAAGCACCAGACAACATCCTGACCGCGCGGCCTCCAGGACTGCGAGGCCGAATGGTTCATAGAGCGCAGGATGGACGAAGATAGCCGCTCCTTCCATGCGTCGGATCAGATCGTCGTGAGTTAGTTCTCCCAAGTGAGATATGGATCCGGTCAGAAGATCTGAGCCTCTAACTTGGCAGTTTCCGGCAACCAATAAGGGCCAAGTTATATCTGGCGCAATCGAATCCAGCAGAACGAGATTTTTCGCCTTGTCCCACATCCTGCCCGCTGCCAGCACATAGGGCTGTTTTTCCGAGATCGATGAGGGCTGGGCGAGGCTGAAATTCGGGATAACAGAGATTTTCGCTTGGTCTACGCCGTAGTGCAGAATCACGGAATGGGCCATCGAGCGAGAAGGAGCAACAACGGCATCCGATCGATTTAATCCCAGAGTTACGCGCCGGTGATACTCATCCCATTCAGGGCCCGGCTGGCAGCCATGAACCGCTTCCCACCAGGAAAAGACACAAGAATGCGCTATTGAAATAACGGGAGTGGTCGAGAAAGCATCAGCGAGAGTGTAACCATTCAGATGAATGACGTCCGGGTGGAACTCTCCCGCCAAATCGAGGAGCCAGTCTTTGGCTCGATCTACTTCCTGCCACGGATCCCGGGTCCATTCGAGCGCAAAATCAGCTTCTGCAAGATGGGCGTTTTGGAATCGAGCAAACAAGCTCCTCTGTGTCTTTGAGGGGCGGGGGCCGAAATTTGCAAGGAGTACCTCGACTCCGTGCCTTGCCAGCCCGGCAATCAAGTCGATGGAGTATTGCCAGACTCCACCCACTGCGTCACACGTCATTAAGATTCGTGTCGGGAGCTGCGGTTCGCTTTGCAATCAGCGCCCCTGGGAAAGAGTTTCCAACTCGATAAGTGGTTGAGGACGCTGTTCCTGAATATCGCTGAAAGAATCGAATCCGCGCAAGTATGCCTCGTGAGCTCTCTCCCAGGCCAAGTCGTCGGGAGGTCCCCACATCCGCGTGTATTCCGGAGAGCCCGGATATGGGAACAAGGGAACTGGCTTATTCGCCCAGACACCATGACTTTCCAGCTTTTTCCGCCAAACTTCCACGGTGGAGCTATCGTCCTCACTCATAGCGAGTAAGTTCGCCTGAACAAATGGCACTAGCTGCTTTGCAAATACAAGCCGGCTTGTAAGGTCTTCTGTGCTCATCTTGCATTTCTTGTCCAGATAAGCGCGTCCGGCCTCAGTGATGCTCTCGACTCCGGCTTCAATCGACACACAACCCGCACGCGCCAGCGCGCGAATCGCGTCTTCGCTCCATAAATCGATGCGGGTTTGTACTCCAATGCGAATCGGGCGCTCAGCTAAAGCCGCGAGTAGAGCAGCATCGGGTAAGAAAATCTCGTCAATGAAGTAGAGGTATTCAATACCCTGGTTTATCAACGCATCTAACTCTTGAAGAATAGTGTTGAGCGGGCGCTTACGGTAGTTATTCCGGAAATTATCTTTGGCGCAGAATGTGCAATGGTAAGGGCAGCCGCGTGAGGCCTCCATTTCAGCTCCGGGCCCCTGCGGATCAGCATCGAACCGATGATGGTGGTGCCGATGCCTGGAAACCATTTCGACCGGCCACTGGAGCGCAGGCAACCGCTTCATATCTGAGGCGCGATTGGGCCCTCTCACCACGATCTGATCGCCATCCCGAAAACAAATGGAAGATGCGGCGAGCGGATCCGCAGCTAGCTCTACCAGAACCTCTTCACACTCACCCAGAACCACGTAATCAGCGCCTGTTTTTCTAAGAGTTGCTTTGGGCGTCGTTGATGCATGCGGGCCCACCACCACCTGCTTGCCCGCGACCGCTCGAAGCGATCGGCAAACCTCTTGCGGCACGCGCATTTCCGGCGGGGCACAGCGCCAGAACAAGTAAGTGGGTGCGGTGGTGATAGCAGTGTAGTCGGGAGCGAACGCACGAACCCGGCTGTGCAGATCGGTTTGGGTCAAATTGTCTAAGTGCCCGTCGACAAGCATGCATTCGTGGCCGGCCTGTTCAAGCAGCGCTTTCGAATATCCAAACTCCAAAGGCAAGTGCGGCTCACGGCAGCCGAAATAAATACTGCCCTCGAAATCCCAAGGTGGGTTGATTAAAGCAAAACGCATTAGGCTACCTGCATGTTGGATTGCTCGACGAACTCAGCGTGCTTGCTGTACCAATCAATCAGTTTTCGCAAACCGTACCGGATCGAGATTTCCGGTCGCCACCCGAGCGCGCTCTTCGCCTTTGAAGTGTTCGACACGTACCACCTCTGGTCTCCCAAACGCTCAGCTCCCCAATGCACCAGGGGCGAATTGCCTGTGAGAAGTCGAATTTGAGCAAGGATGTCCAGCAAGCTTGCGCTATTCTCAGGTCCTCCGCCTATGTTAAACGCTTGGCCGGACGAAACTTGGATCTGGTCTACTGCTCGACGCATCGCACGGACCAGGTCGTCAACATACAACAGGTCGCGAACCTGTTTGCCATCCCCATATATGGTAATCGCCTCCCCTTTGAGCGCCTGCCTCACAAAGTGAGCCACCCACCCCTGGTCCTCTGAACCCAGTTGATAGGGACCGTAGATGCAGCTCATTCGAAAGACCGTCGCGGGCAGGTTGAACGAACGGGCGTAATCCAGTACGTACTGGTCGGCACTGCCCTTGGAGCAGCCGTAGGGAGATAGAAATTCGAGCGGTTGATCTTCGCCGGCGCCGGATTTCGCTGCTTCAGCAGCAACCGGCTCATAACGCGATACTCGCTCGCACAGAGGAACACATCCGAGGCGGCCATAGACTTTGTTAGTCGACGTGAATAAGAGGGGCGGCTTGGTTGCGCGTCTCCTAACCGATTCAAGCAGGTTAAGAGTGCCTATTAAATTAGTTTCAGCATCAGCTAGCGGGTTATCGAGACTGGTTGTAACCGCGACCTGCGCCGCCAGGTGATAGATCACTCGCGCCGACTCCACGGCAGCCTCAACTTGGTCCTTGCTGCGGATGTCGGCTTGGGTGAATAAGATACGCCCCGGATAGCGGGCGCAAAGGTCGGCTATGTTCCTCTCGCCTCCCGGCCTGCCGAGATTGTCGAGAATGTGAACGGGCTGACTCTGCTCCAGATAACTAGAAGCGATATTCGTCCCGATAAAACCGGCGCCGCCTGTTATCAGAATGTATTGCTTTTCCATTCGCAATCTCCTAGACCACTAACCCGCGCGAAGTCAGTTCGTTTCGCATTTCGTTGAAGCGATCCGGAGCGGTTTGGCGCTCAAGCCACTCGGCCAAGTCGCGCATCCCGTGCTCGAGAGTAACTTTTGGCGTATAGCCTAAAACTCGTTGCGCCAAGCCGATATCAGGGAAACAATGCCGTATATCGCCCACCCTGTAGTTAGCGGTAATCTCCGGCTCGATCTTGCTCCCGAGAACCTTTGCCAATTTAAGAGCTACATCCTTGATGCTGATTTTCTTTCCGCTCCCTACGTTGAACACCATGTCCTGGGCAGCCGGAACCTCTAGTGCGAGCCTGCATGCCCGAGCCAAGTCGTAGACGCTGACGAAATCCCGGAGCTGTTCCCCATCCTCGAAAATGATCGGTCGCTCGCCATTCATCAATCTCGAGGCAAAGATTGCGAGCACGCCGGTATAAGGGTTCGAGAGGGATTGAAAAGGCCCATATGCATTGAAAAAGCGCAGAGCCACTGTGGGCACACCGTATGCCCTCCCCACCATCAGACACATCTGCTCCTGGTCATACTTCGACAGAGCGTAAACCGAAGCCAACGAAGGCTGTTTAGATTCGGGCGTGGGCACTGGGCGGAGGGGCTTTCCGTCCACTGCCGTCATTTCCCACTCATGCGCTTTCAGCTGTCGCGGGGTCCGCGCGGCATCCACGCAGAGCTCGCCGGAATCGGCCGCATACAAGCCTTCACCATAGACGCTCATGCTGGAAGCAACAATGAGCTTATGGATAGGCCGTTTAACAACGCGCTCGAGCAGCACAGCAGTTCCCAGATTGTTGACGCTTGTGTATTCGGCCATCTGGTACATGCTCTGGCCAACTCCGACCAAAGCGACAAAGTGATAAACCGCATCTACGCCCGCCAGCGCTTCATCCAGCACTTCCGGGTTTCGTACATCACCGAGAACGAACTCCGCATTCCGGTGCAAATAAGTGGGTCGAATCGGGTCCTCTCCATGTACCTGAGTGACAAGGCTGTCTAAGACGCGGACGTGATAGCCGGCATTCAATAGTTCAGTTGCTAAATGAGAACCAATAAAGCCAGCACCGCCCGTAATCAGAACGGTTCCCTTCATTCGCTATTTGATCCTTTGAGATTTATTTTTAACGCCGTCGGACGAGATCCCAATACTGCAAAAGCAAAAGTCCACGCATCGGTAAGGTGGACTAGAGAACGGAATCTGCAATTTAACATGCCAGAGGTTTTACCGTCGTCCTAGGTAAGAAGCTTTGTAGCTTGCATTGTTTCTTCTTAGCTGCAAGTGGCTGCCCTGCGCCCGCCATCCCGCGTACTATCACTAGGTACTAGTGTTCGATTCCTAATGGTTTGAGTACCTTCGGGTCATCGCCGCACAGAACTGCGCGAATTCCGCGGGATCGCGCGGGGGGCTGGTATGGTGGGGGCGGACTCCGCACCGCTCGGGAGTGAAGCAGAAGGTCACTGTCAGTTCGAACTCCTCGAGCGACCTCATCTGATGATCAAACCAGCGGTCCGCGTTCGGCCGTTCGAAATCGGCCCAGCTCAGTCCCGTGCGCAGCTTCCGTACGCCCAGCTCCCGTAGAACTTGGACCGCCTTCTCGAGCCGGTGATCTTCAAAGTGGAACCACTGGCACAGGCCGAGAGAGGGTGCGTACTCCGCGAAGCGCCTGAGCGCCAGCTTGCGACTGCCGTCTTCTGACAAAAGGCCCATATAGAAGTGCCGGTAATAGGAGGAGCCCTCGCTCTCCCGATGACGCGTAGTTGCCGGCCATGCACGCGGAAGATCGAACAGGCTGTACCAAAAGATATGGTCTACCCTTGGAATGAGCAGTTCGGCTGTGCGTTTGAGACCGAATTCCTGCACCTCCTCCGCCCCGAAAGAGGATGCGCCTACTTCTGAGACCCAGATCGGCTTCGTTGTCACAGCCCGGATCTCCTGGATCTTGTCTGGCCATTCGTTGATGCTCCAATGATTCCAATCAAGCGGAAAGCCGTGAAGAGCTACCACGTCTACACAATCCAGAGCGCCGAACTCCTGCATGCGAACAATAAACGCCGGGTCGATGGGGGAGATCCCTCCAAGAACCTTTTTCAGCTTCGGGTTTTCAGCCTGAATTGCAAGGGCAGCCTGTTTCACCATTTGGGCGTAAGCTGACCAGTCCTTGTCGATTTCGAAATCCCAGTGAGAAAGGTTGTTCGGCTCATTCCAGAGCATAACTGCTTCAATCATCAGGCAAGTTCCGGCAATTCGTGTAGATAGCTTTGGGGGTCGCAGCGGCAGATAAAAACCTCGGCTTCCGGGCTATTTTCGATCTTGAATCCCGCACTTCTCAGCACTGCTTCAGCACACGCCCGGTTGGGTATCCACCAGTTCGTCGGATCTTCAGAGTATTCGTTTTCGATGAAATGCATCTTCGGAAAACCTGGTTTATCAAATTGAGCGGTCTCCCAGAACGGGTAGTCCCGGTCGATGCTGGGAATGGACATGCTGCCACGCAGCATGGATTGAAATATGAACCAGTCTTTCGTCACATGTTGGCGCAGCAGATCCAACGCGAGCAGAGGATGGCGCAGGTGATAGAACACTCCCATGAAGAGCACCAGATCAAAGCGTTCCCGGAGTCTCGGCACCTGGTACACCGACATACGCTCGAAAGCGATATCCAAACCTACGACTTGGGCGGCATAACGAGCCTGTTCGAGATACTGTTCATCGTGATCTATACCGAGCACGCGCTTCGCACCCCGCCGCTTCATTTCGATCGAATAAAACCCGGCGTTGCATCCTACGTCGAGAACGGTCATTCCGCTGAGATCATCGGGAATCGCGTGCTGGAAGTTTTTCCACTTGGCCGCTGGGTAGTCGCCGAGAAAGTGGTCGGGAGCAGTTTCGACTCCTTGCAGCCGTATGTTGTGGAACCATGGCCCTAACTCACTCACTCGCTTCTCGATTTCAATGCTTGATTGGCTCTCAGCCAAGTCTGTTCTCCTTCATTTTTTATGACTCGTATTCTACTGATCCGGCATGGAAGCACCGACCTCTTGGGCCATGTGCTCTACGGGCGCTCTCCCGGTGTGCATCTGAACCCGCAAGGCTTGCGTCAGGCTGAGCTCATCGCACATGCCATAAAACAGCAATATAGCCTGAAGGCGATTTACTCGAGCCCGCTAGAGCGCGCATTGGAGACCGCGGAGCCGATCGCCGCAGCATGTGGGAAGCCGGTGGTTATCGATCACGGTATCACGGAGATCGATTTCGGCGAGTGGGTCGGAATGTCGTTTACCGAACTCCACTGTTCGGAGAGTTGGGCGCGCTTCAACAAGCAGAGATCCACCGCCTGGGCTCCAGGGGGAGAGTCCATGTTAGAGGTTCAGGCAAGAGCCTGGCGAACTATAGAAGCCGTATCGCGAATCAATGGTGCAGACGACACCATCGCCATGATCTCGCATGGAGATGTCATCCGATGTGTTTTACTGCTGTTGCTCTCGATACCCTTGGACCATATTCACCGCCTAGAAGTAGCGCCCGGATCTGTGAGCGAGATAATCGTTGGCGGGCGCGACCCTCTCGTGAAGTCCTTGAATCAGATCTTCGAGTGAAATGGTGGTCCGGAATTTTCACTTCCCTTACCAGGCACTGTTTAGTACCCGAGATCCTTCGAAGTGCAGACCGGAAAGCTTTTGAGCTACTAAATCGGCTAGGCAGCTCTTCACCTTATCGATCACAGGTCCCCACTTGCCTGGATTGCTTTGGCGAACCAGACGCATGGTCGGATACCAGGGACTATCTTCTCGATCCAGCATCCATCTCCAATCCGATTCATGTGGGAGCATCACCCAAACAGGCCGCGCCAGAGCTCCCGCCAGGTGCGCCATCATGGTGTCCACTGTGATCACAACATCGAGCGTTTGGACCAAACTAGCGGTCGTCAGAACACAGTCGTTCTCGTCGAACAGGTGGCCGACGTCATGCATCTCCGCTTCAAGTTCAAACCGCTCGGGGCCGGCCTGCAACGTGTAGAACTCGACGCCCGAAACATTGAGCAATTCCGCTATCAACTCAGCCGGAATCGATCGTGCCCGGTTGTAGTTACTCGCCTGCCAGACAATGCCGGCGCGGATCAAATCCGGCCGTCGATGCCGGTTGCGGAGCGAGGCCGCGGGCGCACGCAGATAGGGAATCCCGTTTGGTATGGAGGACAGTTGAGTTCGAAAGATTCGCGGAAGTTCTACCACCTCGATCTGCTGATCCCAGGCCGGTTCGGCATCGCCCCACGTAATCACTTCATCTGCCAGTCCGCTGTAGCTCATCAGAGCTTTCAGGGTCGGCTGAACTTCGAGCGTAAGGTGCCTGGTTTTCGCCCTCACTAAGGGGGCATAACGGATGAACTGCAGTGTGTCGCCCAGCCCATGAAGACATCTGATCAGAACCCGGCGGCCATCGAGAGGGCGGCCATCCCAGAACCGGTTTGGGTCTGACTTCCCGCGACCGGATATCGAATCGCTCTCGCGCCAAGCCCTTTCGAAGTCTCCGTTCAGCATGTGACAGGTCCACCGTCCTGCAGCGCATTCGTCGGGATCGCATCCCGTCTGTTCGGCTCTACAAAATAACTCCAAGGCTTTAGCGATTTGCATAGCCGCGAGTTGCTCTTCGGCTCTAGCCAAGAATTCATTTCCGAGGTTCATCATGCCTTGGCAGAATGCTACCCAGCACGCCGGGGGACGACGGGCAGGATTACGGCTGAGGGATAGTTCTTCTCGTGAAATACAGTTTGCTTGGCTTTCGCGATTTTCGTCACATCGGCATTTAATCTCGAAGAATTGAGGTTACGGTCGAAACGGGGGAAGTTGCTGCTGGAGATTTCGAGCCGGATGCGGTGCCCACTCGGAAAAACGTAGCTGGTCACGCCCGCATCTACGCTGATCTGATACGGCTGATTCCGCTTGACGAATGCTGGTTTTTCGAGCGATAGCCGGTATCTCAGGCGCTGTATGCCGTCACAAATTCCGAGCGCCCGGCCGTCGCCGTACACATCTACCAGCTTGACGGTGAAATCGGTGTCGTTCGCGGATGTGGATACATAAAGCACGGCGCGCACAGGACCGGTTACTTCCAAACTCTCCGCTAACGGAGGGGAAGTATATACCAGCACGTCGGATCGCCTCTCCACCCCGGATTGTTCGAGCGGGCCAGGCGGCAGAATCTTGGGATCGCAGCAGATCGCCCCGCCTGTTGTAGGAACCGGATCCTTTGGATTGTAGGTGAATACGTCAGCAGGAGACTTACGGCTCGGGCGGCGCTCGAGTGCGCCATCTCCTTTCGCTGTATTCGCGTGGCCTCTGCTCGAGAGGTAGAAAGGCGTGTTGCGCGCCCGTGTTAACGGCCACTCGTGCTCCTCGCGCCAGACATCAGGCCCCATCACGAAGATGTGCAACAGGGGACTCGGCACCTCAGCTGCTTCCGGCACTCTCCTTGTCCAGCGATCAAACCACTCTGCCTGCGTGCTTCTGATCGGCATAGCAGCTTCCTCTCCAAATTCACGCGTCGGGAATTTGAGCCCTGGATTATGGCCCCACGGTCCGATCCAGGTCTCGACCACTTTATGAGCAGCCGATAGCCTCGCGAACATATCAAGATCGCTCTCGGCATAGTTGTCGAACCAGCCGCCTATCGACAGGACAGGCACATCAATCTGGTGAACTCTTTCGCGGAGACTTCGGGATTTCCAGTAAGCGTCATACGAGGGATGATCGAGAGCGGTTTGCCAAATTGGCACCTTAACGCCTGTGGCTGCGATATCGGCAGTTCTCAGTGGCAAGTGACTGATATAGCTCTCGAACAGCGGTCTCACATGGAAGGGCGGCGTCATATTTTGCGAGAGCCACAGCAGGCGGTGACCTAGTTGCATAGCACCCCCTGTCGAATAAAAGCGATCCTCGTACTCATCATCTCCGGAAAACATAGGCGCGATAGCAGCTAAGTGGGGATTGCCCTCAGTTGCAGCCCACCACTGAACCATTCCAAGATAAGAAGCGCCGGCCATCACCACCCGCGTATTGGACCAGGGCTGCCCGGCTATCCAGTCGATCGTGTCGTTCCCGTCCGGCCCCTCTTGCCGGATGCTCTGAAAGACTCCTTGCGAGGCATAACGCCCGCGCACGTCCTCGATGACCACTGCATAACCACGCTGCAGAAAAACACGGTAACTGCGGCTCGAAGGGCCCTTACGGCTGTATGGAGTGCGGAAGAGAATAGCCGGCCAGCGTCCCGTCTGCCGCGGTAAGAAAAGATCGGCTGCCAGGTGGACCCCATCTCTCATCGGAATGGAGACGCCGAGCTGTGCCACGGTTGTGGATATCTTTGCACCGGGTCTGAGCGTCTGGGCGGAAAGCGATGCCAGGCAGATCAGAACCGTTACTAAAAGCCCCTGAACGACCTTGGAACCGCTCATGCTTCCTTTGAGAATGATTCGGCTCTAACGGGCTTAGGGCGCGCGCCGAACAAGGCCGTTCCGATACGAATAACGGTGGCCCCTTCTTCTATTGCAACTTCAAAATCGTTCGACATCCCCATGGAAAGCTGGGGTAATCCGTACTGAGCTGCCAGCTCCGACAATTTGCGGAAGAACGGGCGCGAGGATTCGGCATTTTCAGACCAGGGCGGCATTGTCATGAGGCCAGAGAGCTTCAAGTGAGAGCACTGCCGGACCGCACCGATCAGTTCCGGAACTTCCTCAGGGGCCGCGCCGGCCTTATTGATTTCACCAGACAGTTTGATTTCGAGAAAAACTTCCAGTTGCGTTCCGGATGTCTGGGCCGCTTTCTCCAGATTGTGGGCGAGCTTAACTGAATCCAGGGTCTGGATAACCTCGAAAAGTTCACAAGCAACCCGAGCCTTGTTGGATTGCAGATGACCGATCAGGTGAAAGTGCGCCCCCTGAAGATCACTTAAAGCGGCTCGCTTCTCGGCAAACTCCTGTACATAATTCTCGCCAAAATCCCTTACGCCAGAATTGTATGCCTCACGAATGTGCCAGGCAGAAAATTTCTTTGAGACCGCCACTAGCTTTATGTCCGAGCGCTTGCGGCCGCTGCGTGCCGACGCCCGTTGAATCCGGTTCTCAACGGACTCCAAGCGATCGGCGAAAGTGGTGAGTTCGATTGGCAAAACTCTATGATAAGAGCTCGCAAAAGCGGGATGGCCTACAGAATGCCGAAAACCTGGCTGCGGCTATCGATGCTTTCGTGACGGCCTCGTCGGATCCGGCGGTAGTTGATTTTGGCGACAGTCCGATCCGGCTCATCGAAGGCCAATACGCGTTGGAAGTCCGCTCAGGCAAGTTGACGATTGAAGTTTGGGAGGAGGCCCGCAGTCTATCGCGCAGGATTCTCTCGATCGATTCTGTCAAATCCGGAGTATTGGATTGCACAGTACAGCGTTTTGGGGGTGCAACCGGCACCCTCGCGTTTCTCGATCTGGACCGGCCGCAGACCGCACTGCGTGCGATCAAAGGCAGCAGGCAATCGTTTACCGAACAGTTTCGCCGGATGTTGAGCCGCCAGTTTCCGGGCTGGCAAATCGACTCGCTGTCGTCTGCACTGGACCTGCGCCGCTCCTTCTCCGCCACGTTCCCCCGAGCGTTGCTCAGCCGGGGAACCAAACACATTGCGGCGCTTGCCTGCCCTTCTCCTGAGTTCGAACCGGCGATGCTGTCATCCGCCCTGCTTTGGTACGACCATCTCGCAGGCTCTGGTCAGCTTTCGCTTTGCCTTTTTCTGCCTGAAGAATCGGGCAACCTCACCGCGCACCGCTTGCACTGGCTGACCGGCCGACCGCTGAATTCGCGCATTTTCCGATTCAACGAGCACGGCATGGCCGGAGAAGTTGATTCACAGGATCTCGGCAATCTGGAGACCCACCTCAGTACGCGCTATTCGCCTCCCGAGCTAACGCCCGAACTCAAGACGATCCTTGCGCATCTTGCCGGAATGGAAGGCGTTGGATGCTGCCCCGAAATTGGCGGCGATATAAGTATCCGGTTTCGCGGGCTCGAATTCGCCAGGCTTAAAGACAGCAAGTTCACCCTCGGGATCGATGCAAGGGAGGAAATCACCTTATCCGAGATCCACAAGCTAGAAACTTTCGCCCGCAATCTTAATCGCTTGAGCCAGTGCCCCCGGGGGATTCGTCCTGAACTGCCCAGCTTCGCGGAGCGCTGGTTTGAAACCGCGGTTCGCTCCAATATGCAAGTCTTGGACCCGGAACTCATACCCGAGATGGTTCATGGCCAGCTTTTGACCTTTGCCGGCGGCGAACGTGAACTGATCGACCTTGTCAGTATTTCTTCATCCGGGCGGCTCGCCATCTTCGAACTAAAGACATCCGAGGACATCCATTTGCCAATTCAGGCTTTGGACTATTGGATGCGAATACGCTGGCACGCCGAACGGAACGAGCTGAGCCACCTTTTCCCAGGTGTCCCGGTATCCAAGAAAGCGCCCAAAATCCTGCTTGTTGCGCCCGCTCTTTCATTTCATCCGAGTAACCAGACTATTCTCCGTTACTTCTCGCCTGAGATAGATGTCGAACGTATCGGCGTAAACTCTGATTGGGAGTCTACGTTGCAGGTGTCGTTCCGGCTGCGGGGCGCCGACTTACCGATTTCTCACCGAGGAGCCGATGAAACTCGAAGGACTGGTCAACATAAAGAAGGCGATTAGCAATCTAAATCCAAACGAAGTCCGGGATATGAGCGAGCGCTCTTTACGGATCGCGCTGCATGCTTCGAACGGAGAGGCCTTCAACCGCCTGGAGAGATTTTTTTTGCAAGATCTGAGTCCAGCGCGCCGCCGTCACTCAGCTCTTCTGCTGACGCGAGCTCCCGTTTCGCCCGGTTCTGCGCCTCCGGACCTTCATGTGTATGACGAGGCGGTGATGGCGCCGGCCCACTCCCTCGTATTCCACCCTGACCGGCCACAGCAGTTCGTATTCAAAACTCTCTCCCAGTATCCGCAACTGGGCGTGAGTCTGGCCAAATCGTTCCTCCCTTTCCGCCGCCCTTTTGTCGAGCGTGTGGTCGCAAAGACCTGTAAGGAGAACACTCTATTTTCAATCGCTACCGCTCTCCCGGACATTATTCCCAGTGTCATCGAACTGCCCTGGGCGGTAGCCGAGTTCGCTTCCGACACAGCGTTTCTCACGATGAACCAGGTCCGTATGGCTTTCCTGATTGCGGCAGCGAGCGATCACGAGGTTGGATATATGCATCAGAAATCGGAGATCGCCATGGTCATCGGTAGCGCGTTCGGCTGGCGTGCTCTTGCTAGACAGCTCGTAGGAAAGATTCCGTTCGGAGGCGGCCTTATCGGAAAAGCCGCCGTTGCCTATGCCGGGACCAAGGTGCTCGGGCTGTCCCTTGATCACTACTACAGCATCGGATTCACCTACACGCGAGATGAGCGCGACCGGCTATATGCGGACGCTTTCCGCCAAGGCAAGAAGGTAGCACTGAAGATGCTCACCTTTCTGCGACCTGAGTTGGCAGCTCGCTACTCGGAAGAGACCCGAAATTCGCCCCTGATGATCGCCTCGACCCAATATCCGGGGTGAGCGTCGGGACGGCTCTACTCTCAGTTGATGACCATCGATCTGCTTACGGGCGAAGAGGTTCGAGTTCTCGGCACGCTGATGGAAAAGGAGGCCACCACACCGGAGTATTATCCGCTCTCTCTCAATGCTCTGGTGAATGGCTGTAACCAAAAATCGAATCGCGAGCCCACGGTGAACTACGATGCCGAAACTGTAGAGCGCGCTTTGGAGGGCCTTAGACAGAAAAGGCTTGCGCTTTTCATTACGGGCAGCGGCCGGGTAGCCAAGTATGGCGAGAGAATCTCGGAAACCCTGAATCTCGGCCGGCGTGAAGCGGCTGTGTTGTGTACACTTCTCCTACGCGGCCCTCAGACTCTCGGTGAAATCAAAGACCGCAGCGAGCGTATGTTCGAATTCGGCGATTTGGCTGAGGTCGAATCAGTTCTGGCCAAATTGGCGGAATCGGAATCCGGGCAGCTCGTCAGGAAATTGGAGCGCCAGGCCGGACAAAAAGAAGCTCGCTACGTGCATCTGCTGGCGGGCGAACCCATGACGCCTGTTTCAGAGACACAGCTTTCGGTTTCAGAGGCACAGATTTCCGTCACCACCCAGCCCGGGAGAGTCGCCCAGCTCGAGCAGGAAGTGGAGCGCCTGCGTTCGGATTTCGAAGCACTCAAAACACGATTCGAAGCGCTAGAAGCACAACTGCGCTAAGCCTGGCAGGGCATCAGCCCGATACCGCCCCGCTGATAAGGCTGTAGAGCAGAATCGTCAGCACGAGCCCTGTGACAACCACGAAGGCCCGGTCACGTTCAAGCGCAAAGCCGTACAGTGAAAATGCAACGCGCGCAACTGGGGTGGCTATCAGCAGCAACATTCCGAGCTGAATAACCGATCTTGCTCGTAGATGAACTGCCCCTCCTACAATTTCCGTTATGATGCGATCGATACGCGGCTGACTGTGGAAGTTCCGGTAATCGACGTGTTCACCCCAGTGACGGAACAGGAACAAGGCACCGCCGAAGAGCGTGACCGCGCCCGCGATAATGACGCCCGATTTGAGCAGAACGCTTACGCTGCGCTCGAGACTTTGATCGGTCATCTTCATACGGTGCCTAGAACCCCGTTGACGATCATCTCAATGCCGATTGCCCCCACGACAATCGCAAACACCCGGCGCAAAAACGGAACCGAGAGACGGCTCAAGTATCTTGTTCCCAGGATGGACCCGCACAGCACGCCTAACATCACCGGCATGGCGATCGGCGGGCTGACATATCCTCGACTCAGATACACGCTCGCGCTCGCGGCAGCCGTCACTCCGATCATGAAATTGCTGGTTGCGGTTGAAACCTTAAAGGGTATTTGCATGGCTTGATCCATCGCAATCACCTTGAGCGAACCGGACCCTATGCCCAGCAGACCGGATATTGTTCCCGCCCCGAACATCAGTCCAAAGCCGGTCTTAACGCGCCTCACAGCATATGCCTCCTCACCTTCCGGAGTGCGGAAGGACGAGTTGAGTCTCAACTTCTCGCCGAGCGGATCGGGTGGGACTGGGTGTTTTGGCGCCTTGTGGGTACGCGCAGTCTGCCAGGCTGCCTGCAGAAGAATCAGGCCAAACACGATGCTCAAAATCCGCGTCGAGATATGCGTCCCGAGGAAAGCGCCGAAGAGCGCTCCTAGCGTAGTCGCAATCTCGAGCAGCATTCCGATCCGGATATTCGAGAACCCAGCGCGTACATAAGCGGCTGCCGCGCCCGACGATGTCGCAATCACCGAAACGAGACTAGCCCCGATCGCATAGCGCAGATCGACGTGAAGAAATAAGGTGAGTACGGGCGTAACCACCACACCTCCTCCTAATCCGGTCAAGGATCCGAGAAAGCCCGCGAGCAGCGCGGCGATGAAGACGATCGGCGTAAATTCGGCAACAGTCATTTCTCAGCCCGGTTGCACGAGCGCGATCTGATATAGAAGAGAGCAACGGGGTTCGCCAGAAATCATCATGAAAAAGCTTCTACTTCTCGTCATGGGCGCTAGCGCAAGTTTGGCACAACAGCCGCAAACGCATGTTCCGAAGCTTCAGTCTCCAGAGGTCGAGGCCGATGGCCGCGTCACCTTCCGCTATTTTGATCCGAATGCACACGAGGTCACCGTCAATCTCGAAGGAGCCAAGGCGCCATTTCATATGCAGAAGGATGCGACGGGAGTGTGGACGTTTACTTCCGACGCACTCGCGCCCGACCTCTACGGATACAGCTTTGAAAGCGACGGCGCGCACCGGCTTGACCCGTCCAATCCGTTGATCAAACCAAATCTTCTCAGCCTCAGCAACGAACTTCATGTACCCGGGGCCTCGCCACTGCCTTGGGAGGATAGCGACATCCCTCACGGCACAATTCACCATCACTTCTATAAGTCAGCGGTCGTCGGCGATAATCGCGATTTCTACGTGTACACGCCTCCGTCTTATGACCCCTCCGCGCCGGTCAAGTATCCCGTCTTGTATCTTCTGCACGGCTTTAGCGACGATGCGAGCGGCTGGACGGCGGTAGGAAAGGCGAACCTCATCCTGGACTCACTGATCGCACAGCACAAAGCGAAGCCCATGATCGTAGTGATGCCGCTAGGATACGGCGACCTGCAGATTCTTCATCCGCCGCCGGCAACAGCCCCGTTCAGCGACCCCGCAATGCGCGAAAAGAACTTCTCTAATTTCCGGGCAGCGCTCACGGGCGAGGTGATACCTATGGTGGAGCGCAGCTACCGAGTCGAGGCCCAAAGGGAGTCTCGAGCAATCGCGGGCCTTTCAATGGGCGGTGCCGAATCGCTACTCACCGGGCTTAATACCCTTGATATGTTCTCGTGGATCGGCTCCTTCAGCGCGGGTGGCCTGAACAAAGATTTCGCAGCCGCGTTTCCTCAGCTCACTTCAGCCGCGAATTCAAAGCTCAATTTGCTTTGGATTGCGTGCGGAACCGACGATCGCTTGATCACCCCAAATCGGCAGCTGGTTACCTGGCTGAAGTCGAAAGATATCCGCCTGACACAGATCGAAACGCCGGGCATGCATACCTGGATGGTGTGGCGCCGGAACCTGATTGCCTTTGCGCCACTGCTTTTCCAAGCGGCAGCTCCAGCAGAGTCTGCGCCAGCGCGATGAGCATCCCGAAACTGCTGTAGGCGCGGGTGGTAGCTGAGAGAAGAAGAGTGTCTTCAGTCCTGCATCACTCTGCGCACGTTGGACGGCGATACGCCATGGAGTAGGCCCGCCGAGAGGGTAGAAAAAGCCGGTGCTTCGAAAGAAATTGATGCCGGACAAGGCGGGCGTCGGCTGGGCAATAGAGCGATGCAGGAGTAACACAGACTGAAATCACTCCGCCTGAGGGCGGAGTGATTTTTATTTTGTGTTCGACGTTTTATGGTTTGCAGCTCGTCGGATTCGTGGAGAAGTCCGGATTCGTGCAGAGCGGCCCGATGTGAGTAGCGGGATTCGGAGCACTCATCATCGCCATCGGTCCGGCTCGATGATCGCCGTTGAATGGGGTGGGTTTGGCCGGGTTGAATCCGCAAGCCGCGGCATCATTTGGATTGTTGAACCAAAACCCGACGTTAAATGTATGGCGCGGCGTAAGAGGCGGCGCATCGGCATCGAATCCGAAAATTTGGTCAAGCAAGATGCTGCGAACAGATGCTGAGCCATTTCCGTTCGAGTCGATTTGTAGATCTGACTGATACCATGCCAAACCAAAGCCGGCAAACTGAGGATTCAGCGCTCCACTTGCGAGGAAGGCGCTGCGCTGAACGGTAAAGACGTCGAATGCTAGTCCGGGTTTGATATGAGTAACATGGATCGTCATGAAATCGTTCTGAGTAAGGCGATCTACAGTCACAACCGCGGTTGGGGCCTGGCCTGAATTATCAGCTATACAAGCTGCCATGCGAGGGTCAGCTTCGAGGTTAAAGGTGATGTGATCCGGGGGAGTCTGGGCCGACAGAATTCCGGTCACGATAATAGTCGAACCGATCAATAAACGAGTAGCGAGTTTCACGGTAGTTTTTCCTTTTCGATGAGAATTATCCGCAAGGTTCGCCCGCGCAGGCTGCAATAAACCCAATGCCTCGCGCTGGATGAACCCTGCAGAAGCGCAAAGCCGATGACTGCTGCTTGCAGGAACTGACTTGTTCGACAGCAGGCACCAGGTCAGTCGCTTCATGGAGCCAGTATTGACGGCGAGAGTTCAGGAAGTCCTTCGAAAGCTCTAAAAGAACCATGAAAGAAATCCAAAAATTCTAGGAGCAGCTAAGACGTTTTAGAATTAGTGGTTTATGGTCGGGTCAGAGCCGGCCCGAGAGCGCTCATGAAGCCGGGGAAGGGCTGTGATGGCCTTGTCGATGGGCTGCCGCTCCGGACAAATCTGCGTTAGTATGGCTGAGATACGGGAAGCGTCAGGCGCGTTCTGAATTACCGAGCTACCCCATGAACATCGGCAGACGACTACCTGAAGCCCGAACGCCCGAAACAACGAAACCGAGGTACGCATTTGGCCCTTTTGTACTCGACACTGATCGACGGCTCCTCGTTAGAGGCGGCCAGCCCCTCGCCCTTACTCCGAAAACCTACGATGCCTTGGTTGTACTCGTCGAGAGTGGCGGACGATTTCTCTCGAAGACGGAGCTCATTCAGTTACTTTGGCCTGACAGCTTCGTAGAAGAATCGAACCTGACACAGCAGATTTCCGCTGTTCGGAAAGCTCTCGGAGAGAGTCCGGGGGAAGATCGTTACATAGTCACCTTGCCGGGCCGAGGCTACCGTTTTGCGGCCCAGGTAACCGAAGCGGCAAGCCATATTGAACCGGCTAATCACCCGGTAGATATTACCGGAGGCAGAGCCCAGCCCGATGAGAGAGAAAGGGAGCTTCCGGTAGTGGCCGAATCGGCAGCCCTGCCCGTTCGTGAGACGCAGCTCCGGTCACAGTGGTCCCGGCCAGCGCAGGTAGCTTCGCTGCTGCTTTTGGTGATCGCATTAGCAGCCATAGCATACATGGCGCAGAGAAGGTTACCGGTCGGAACGGGGTCTTCAGCGCGGATGAAGAGTCTGGCCATTCTTCCGTTCCGAAACCTTCAGAAAGACGAAGATAGCGACTTCTTGAGCTTTTCGCTGGCTGATGCCGTCATAGCCAAGCTGAGTTACATAAGTGAACTCACGGTAAGGCCATCATCAGCAGTAGAGCGATACCGAGACCAGCCGGTGGACGTCAAGAAAGTCGCTAGGGAACTAGAGGTTGATACGCTTCTTACCGGTAATTTCATACGGGAGGGAGACGTATTGAGGATCACCTCCGAACTGATCGATATCAAGACGCAACGGATTCTCTGGAAGACCATCTTCGACGTCAAGTACGAGCGACTTCTTACGGTTGAGGAGAGTGTTGCTCGACAAATTGTGGACGGCTTGGCCTTGCACCTTTCTCCCTCAGAGGTAAGGCGGCTTAAGGCCGACCGGCCAATGGATCCGCTGGCTTACGAATTCTATCTGCGCGGCGCCGACCTCTATCTAAGGAGCGAGTTTCCGTTAGCAATCAAAATGCTTGAAAAGTCGGTCGAGCTCAACCCGAACTACGCCCTCACATGGGCCTACTTGGGGAAGTGTTACGAAGCGATCGCCTCGTTTCAGTTTGGGGGCCGCGAGCAACATCGCAAAGCTCAGACTGCCTATGAGCGGGCACTTTCTCTCGAGCCCGGGCAGATTGAGGCGCGCGTTTATATGGCGAACATGTTTACCGATACGGGCAGGGTTGAGCGAGCTGTGCCATTGCTCCGCCAAGCGCTGAAGGCGAATCCTAACTACCCGGAAGCTCTCTGGGAATTGGGCTATGCGTACAGGTTTGCGGGCGCATTGAATGAATCCGTTGTCCAGTGCGAACGCGCAAGGCAGCTGGACGCCGGCGTGAAGCTCAACAGTTCGACTTTTAATAGTTATCTTTATCGAGGTGAATACGAGAAGTTTCTCCAAACGCTTCCGAAAGGCGACGACGTCCCGCTCATCATTTTCTATCGCGGATTCGGAGAATATTACATCAAGAGGTGGGAGCAGGCCGCGATAGATTTTGACCGAGCCTTCGAGCTCGATCACTCGCTTTTACAAGCCCAGGTCGGCAAGGCGTTGAGCTTCTGTATACGTCATCAGTGCGAGAAAGGTCTCAATCTGCTGCGAGCTGCTGAGGAGAAGATTACTGAACGAGGGGTGAGCGACCCTGAAGCAATTTACAAGATCGCGCAAGCCTACAGCATGCTTGGCGATCGACTTTCCGGTCTGCGTGTTTTGAAGAAAAGTATTCTCAGCGGCTTCTTCTCTTATCCTTACCTCGCTAAGGACCCTCTTCTGAATAACCTTCGAGGACAACATGATTTCAACGTGCTTATTGCTGAAGCGCGTCTGCGGCACGAATCGTTCAAGAAGAAGTTTTTGTGAACGCGGTGTAATTGGCGGTGAGGCTCGGATCGTGCTCATGATACATGCGATTCGCAGCAATATTCAGGTTTGTCACGACGCTGGTGCATCAGCCAATCGAATCAAGCGGCCCCGCGATCAATCGCATCGACCCGTGGCCAACAACACCTAGCGTGACATACGCTCCCGAGATCGCCAGCATCGGCGCAAGTCCGGGCGTGTAGTAGCCCCATTCCGGAAAGTTCGCCATACACCACGAGTCCCGCAGCAGTCCAGCAATCGCGAGAATGCAAACGCCCACCGCAAGACGGCGTGCGCCAGCGCGCTGAGCAGCCCCGATCATTGTCGTTGGAATAACTCGTTCAGCGCTTGTATATGATCACCAGGTGCACAGATCTACTTTGCTGCTCCTGCTGTGGGTGACAGCATCTTTCGCTAACGCGCAATCGGTTTATCGTATGCGGCCGGATGATGCCAAAGCCGTGTATCTGGAGCCTTCTGATGGCAATTCCGATGCATCTGCGGCTTTGCAAGATGCTGTTAATCGTGTGCAAGAGACCGTGCATCACGGCATCGTCTTCATTCCCCAAGGCCGTTACCGCCTAGACCACACAGTGAATGTCTGGGCGGGAATACGATTGATCGGCTACGGCCTGAAACGGCCCATTTTTGTCTTACCAGCAAATTCGCCCGACTTCCAAAGCGGCCCGGACCATTACATGATTTGGTTTACCGACGAACGGACACCAGTTGGTCAGCCCATCGCGGACGCGAGCGAGTTTACGTTTTATAGTGCCCTGAGCAATATCGACTTCGAGCTCGATGAAGGCAATCGAGCGGCAGTTGCCATTCGCTTCAATGTCGCGCAACATAGCTTCATCGCGCATGCCGATTTCAGACTTGGATCGGCAAAGGCTGCCCTGGAAGCAGTCGGCAATCAAGCCAGCGACATCCATATTCACCAGGGCCAGTACGGCATCATTACAGGAAAGACCTCTCCTGCATGGCAGTTCCTGCTTATGGACTCAACGTTTGAGGGCCAGGAAATAGCGGCCGTCAGCACTCACGAAGCAGGCTTCACGCTGGTACGCGACCGCATTTCCCACGTGCCCGTCGCAGTTGAAATTCCGGAAGGGCAAGTCGAGCAACTCTATGCCCGCGATTTGGAACTCGACCACATCTCAGGGACAGCCTTCCAGCTAGGTGATGTGAGAAATCTTCGGAATGAGATCACACTCACAAACATCGCTTGCTCGGGCGTAGCCCGGTTCATCACGGGAGCGGATTCAATCAAAGCCGAGAGGCCCCCATGGGCGTCCGCGTCGTCTTATATCGAAGAACAGTTCACGCTGGGCTTGTACATCGGTCCTGATGGCAGGGAGCAGGGCATACAACTACACCATCTCGAGCATGCCACGCGCAAGGAATCCACTCCACGCGTCACGGACATTCCTTCGCTTCCGCCCATGAACGAGTGGACTGATGTGCACACTCTTGGCATTAGAGGCGACCAAAACACGGATGATACGGCCGGGATCCAGCAGGCGATTGACTCGCACCGAGTCCTCTATTTTCCGAGCGGGCTGTACCGTCTCACGGCATCTCTTCACCTGCGGCCCGATTCGGTGTTGATTGGCCTGCATCCATATAGCACTCAATTCCTGCTGAACGATCGCGAGGCCCGCTTTCAAGGTGCTGGACCCGCAATGGGACTGCTGGTTGCACCCCCGGGTGCCCAACCGATCATCACTGGCTTCGGTATCGCAACTGGCAATTCAAATCCGAGAGCCGCGGGCATCGACTGGCGCGCCGGTGAACATTCTTTGATCGAAGATGTCGAGTTTATTCGCGGGCACAACAGCGGCGCCTTTCCCAAGGGGAGCGCCAAACCTGAACTCGACGCGCAGTATCCAAGTCTTTGGGTACATGACGGCGGCGGCGGAATATTCCGCGACATCTGGTCGCACTCCGGGATGGCGAGAGAGGGTCTGCTGGTTGCTAACACGAACACACCGGGCGTAATCTATCAACTCTCAAACGAGCATCACATGCAACGTGAAGTTCGCTTCGATCACGTCTTGAACTGGACCGTTTACGATCTGCAAACCGAAGAGGAGAAACCTGAAGGTGCGGATGCATTCTCATTGGATCTCGTCTCATCGCAAAACTTACTCTTCGTAAACACCTACATGTACCGCGTCTCACGCAACATCATGCCGAAGCTCTATGCCGCCCTCGGCGACAACGCGGACAACGTACTCTTTTCCAACGTGAAAGTATTCAGCCAAACTCGTCTGTCCTTTGACAACAGCATTGTCGAGCAGAACAAGGGCATCCACGTGCGCGCACACCACTTTGTGCATTTCCTGCTGAACCGGGAAATCAACAAAGGACCGGCTTTGCCGCTGCCAATCGCCTTCGGGATTGGCGCTAAGCTAAGCCGCGTTGCAACTGGCTTCAGCAACGCGTCTGGCCTTACCAGCGGCGAGTCGGGTGCAGTCTACTTCACCGATGCCGCCATGCATTCGGTATACAAATACGCCCATGGGACAAAGCTGGTCGCCAAAACCGATGAGATGCCGCAAGTACTCGGCTTCGCTGGACCGTCCTCCTTGTTGGCCGTGAACTGGGAACGCTCAATCTCCAGCATCAACCCGAGCACCGGGCAAGTAACTCCTGTCACCCGAAGGGACGCACGCCTCCCCGGAACCGTACTGCTGCTACCTGTCGGACTTCACAATGAAGAAATACAACTCAACTGGTTGCTCGAAGGAGTGGGTTATCAATACCGCCTCGGCAGCAATACGGCGGTCCGTAGCCAACTTCTTCCCGAGCGTCGTTACTTTTATTATGCGCCGGATACGAACACCGCCATTATCGCCGGCGACACCCGGAAAGCGTATGCCGCATGGGTATGGCGGCCTCTGCCTGAAAGCTGCCAAATCGCTGCGTTCTCGGTCGGCACCGAGCGTTATCTCACCAGCGAAGACGATGAAAAGACCTATCTCGGCACGCTCCAATCAGATAACACCCTGATCGCCAAAACTGCCTTAGAACGTGGCGGTACATCCGTAGTGACCGATATCGCGGGCAACATCTACATCGCGAGCGGTCAAGTCTATGTTTACGACAAGCAGGGCCGTCAAATTGGGGTACTCGAAGTACCCGAGCGCCCGAGTAGTCTGGCCTTTGGTGGAGACAGGAATCGAACGCTGTTCATAGGCGCCCGTTCTTCGATCTACACGATCGAGACAGCCATGCCGGCCCGTAATGGTGCTCCCTAAAACCCAACTTTCATGCTTCTGTGAAGAAGATATCGCGCTGACGCAAGATTGAAACCGCGGTCATGGGTGCTAAGATGCCGGGCCAAGCACGTACATGCTCCACCGGTATTCGAAGTTCTACGGATGGCTCGTATCGCCGGCAGGCTTGGTGTCCGAACTTGCCGTCTGGCCTGCTCCTGCTACTACGCCCTGGTTAACCAGCACTTTCACTTCGACTCGACGGTTCATCTTTCGTCCTTCAGGATTGTCGTTACTCGCCGCCTCGTGCGATATTCCCATACCGGTCGGAGTCAGTATGCGGTGAATCGGGATGTTACCTTGCTGTTCCAGATAACGCGTTACGGCATTTGCCCGTGCTTCGCTGAGCATCTGGTTGTGCGCCGCCTTGCCAGTTGAATCGGCAAACCCGGCCACCTCGATCATGTAGCCTTTCTGTGCCAGAGCTTTCTGCGCCAGGTTATCCAGGTCCTTTTTGGCTTCATCGCTCAGTACGGAGCTGTTCAGCTTGAAGTAGACTGTGGCGGTATCTGTCGTCTGGTAATTGTCCAGATTAGTTACCCGTTTGTTTACGTCGGTGATGCCTTGATTTGCCTGGTCAGCTTCGCCCTTAACCTGACCAACCTGTTGTTGCGTCTGTTTCTCCTGGTCTTCCAGTTGGCCTGCTCTGGTTTCGAGTTGGCCCGCCCTGCCCTCTAATGTACCGGTGCGGCCTTCCAAGGTGCCGGTCCGGGCTTCCAGGGGCGAAACACGCGTGTCGATCTGACGTGAGGCCTTCATGGAATTTGGATCGAAGGTCACACGGTTCGCAACCAGTTCACCTTTCTCATTTCCTCTTCCGTCCGCCTCGATGCGCAGTCCAGGGACCAGCGCGGCCGTGTCCATAGCCGTCTTCCGCTTGAAGATGCCGCCCTTCTTTAACTCAATCTTTGTTCCCGCAGTCAGATCGACCGTCCCGATTGAGTCATCGTCGGTCCTCAGCTTGATCGTCTGCCCGTCGCGCGACACGATCACGCCCTGCACCTTAGCCGCTTCATCCGCCGTAAACGTGCGGGTGTTGGGTGTTACCGCAAATAGAAGCCCTGAGGCAAGAAACGCCGGCGCTACAAGGCCGAACCCTCTTTGAACGAGCGTTCTACAAGTATTTGTTTTCATATCTTTTTCCAGCTTAATTGCTTGCAATATGCTGCGGTCTGCAGATATTCCCCCTAAGTTCCCCGCTCGCATGATAGACGCCTGCTGCTAGCGGCTCGTAACCACTAAATTGAATTCCGGGTACCGGAAGGCACACAGAGTTATCCTGACTTTCTGGTTGGCCTACTATAAGTAAACCTGTGCAAAATACGCTCGCAAGCCCCCACAAAGAAAAGACCTTCTACGGCTGGTGGATCGTTGCGACCACTTTCGTAACGTTCGGTATAGCGGTCGGTATCCCTTACTACAACCTCCCGTTCTTCTACGACTACTTTCAATCCACCTTCGGCTGGAATGTCGAGGAAATCACGCTGGCCTTCCCGCTAGCGGCCCTGCTCACCATCTGGGCAGGACCGGTCCTGATCCCTCGCCTGAGTCCTCGCAAGCTTCTGATAGCAGGCACCGGTCTCACTGCCCTTTCCTTCTTAGGATTCGGCTCCATGAAAGGGAACTTGCTGGTCTATTTCGCCCTGTACTTCATCTATACCGTCGGATACATTTGCTCCGGCCCTATTCCGCACCAGCTTCTGGTCTCCTACTGGTTTCAAAAGAAGCGTGGCCGGGCAATGGGAATCGTGTATGTGGGGGTTGGCCTTTTTGGTGGGCTCGGCTCCTTCTTTGTTCGATCTGTGACGGAGCACTTCGGCTTCCGTTCCGCCCTGGTTGCCGTTGGCGCTCTTATGCTGTTGACCTGGCCGCTCGCTCTCTTTATTCTGCGAGACAGACCGGCGGAGGTCTCTCAATATCCCGATGGAGCCAGCCAGCCCCCACTGGATGTTCGGCTGCCTCCCCACAAATGGCGTGCGCTGCTCGAAAGCAAGCCGTTTTGGCTCCTTCTGCTTGGCAGCATCTGCTCCATTGGCTCGATCGGCTCGATTAACACGCACATGAAGTTTGTCTTTCGAGATGCCGGTTTCAGCGGTCAGAAGCTTTTGAATGCAACCTGGACCACCGCCTCGGTTTTGATCCTCTGGTCCAGCATCATCGGACGTTTAGCTATCGGCTACCTTGCCGATGTCTTCCCCAAGAAATGGGTGATGACGGGTACCTACTTCATTGTGGCTGCTACTATTCTTCTCCTGCTTTCAGTGACGCCCGGCCACTCATCCTCACTTTATGTGTTCTCCGTTGTGTTTGGTTTTGCGATGGGCGCGGACTACATGCTCATTCCGCTCATGGCGGCAGAACAATTCGGGATCAACACTCTGTCGCGCGCGATGGCCATTATCCTTCCTCTAAACACGATTGGTCAAACCTGGTGCCCGCTCTTCGTCTCGTTTCTCCGCCAGCATTACGGCAGCTATGCTGTCCCCATGGCGTTTGTTTTCACGATTGCGCTCCTTGGCGCTCTGGCTATCGCAGTGCTACCGCGCCGGACCGCATTGGCGCCCGCCTCATGAGCACCCTAAGAAACCTCATGGCGCGATGCATCTGCTGCACGCTGCTTTCGGTTCTAATCACCCGCTTTGGATGGGGCCAGAGCCGGCCTGAAGAAATCCCGTTCAGTAAGGAGACAATCGATCTGGGAGCTTCCGAAACCGCTGTATTCGCCGACATCAATCGCGATGGCAAGCTCGATATCGTCTCCGGTGAGTACTGGTATGAAGCTCCTCATTGGACTAAACACCACTTCCGCACGATCAAATACACGAACAACTACATCGACGATCTCTCCACTCTCCCACTCGACATCGACGGCGACAACTATCCAGATCTGGTCACATCCGGGTGGTTCAGCAAGAAACTCGCATGGTGGCACAATCCCGGCAAATCGGGCGGGAAATGGGAAGAGCATGCAATTGAGCTGGGTTCTCCCATAGAATTCACTTTCCTTGTCGACCTGGATAACGATGGCAAGCGGAACGAGATTCTGCCCCAGTTCGGAGATGATCATCCGCTCACGTGGTACGAACGCGATGGCCACGGCGGAATTCAAAAGCACGTTATAAGCGATCACAGTTACGGCCACGGTATCGGTGTGGGTGATGTGAATGGAGATGGCCGGAATGATATCCTCACCCCAAAAGGCTGGCTCGAAGCGCCGCCGGATCCGCGGAATGGCAAATGGGTTTTTCATCCGGATTGGAATCTGGGAATGCTCGGCTTCTTGTACGTCACAGATGTCAACAGAGACGGTCGTCCGGATATCTTGACCAGCATGGCCCATGACTACGGCATCTTCTGGCTCGAGCACACCGCCGGTAACCAGTGGATCCGGCATGATATCGACGATAGTTGGTCACAGGCCCATTGCGTGGTGCTTGTCGATTTCCGCAATTCCGGAAATCTGGGGCTCCTCACCGGAAAGCGATTCATGGCCCATAACGGCCACGATCCAGGCGCGCGCGAACCCCTGGGGGTTTACTGGTATGAACGTCTGCTCGACCCTGGCACTCACCAGGTAGACTGGGTCAAACATGTGATAGATTACGGCGGGCGCACCGGCGGCGGAATTGAAATAGCACTGGCCGATATCGATGGCAACGGCGATTTAGATTTTGCGGTCGGTGGTAAGAGCGGACTCTTTCTCTTTAGAAATGAGACTCACGCGGGCGCGCGATGAAATTCGGCATCAACACCTTTCTCTGGACAGCCAATTTCGGCTCGAGGGATTTCACCCTCTTGCCCGAAATCAAGGCCCACGGTTTCGAGGGCATCGAAGTTAGCCTGATACATCCCGAACAATTCGAAGCCGCTGCCATTCGGGCCGCATTAGAAGACAACGGTCTTACTTGCACGGTCTGTTCGGTTCTGCCGCGCGGCTTGAGCCTGATCTCTGAGGACCCCGCCGTGCGCGAGAGATCCGTGGCGCACCTATCAGAGTGCATCTGGCAGACTGCGGAAGCTGGCTCGAACCTGATCGCCGGACCGCTCTATTCACCAGTCGGTTTTCTTCCGGGACGCCGCCGAACGCCTGAGGAATGGAAACGCGCCGTGGCCGGGTTCCAACAACTCGGGCCCGTACTCGATGAGTGTTCCGTCGATCTCTGCATCGAACCGCTCAATCGCTTCGAAACCTACTTCCTCAACACCACCCAAGATGCTATCGCGCTTTGTAGCGAAGTCAGCCATCAGCGTCTAGGCATTCTTTGGGATACTTTTCATGCAAACATCGAAGAGAAACGATTGGCAGATTCTCTGTTGCTTGCTGGGCCGTACTTAAAGCACGTTCACACTTGTGAGAACGACCGCGGGACGCCCGGTACCGGCCACATAGACTGGCAAGGCGTTTTCGGCGCGCTTGGTCAGATTGGCTACCGCGGCTGGCTGACTATCGAGAGCTTCGGCTTCAGTTCCGGCGAGCTATCTGCTGCTGCATCTATCTGGCGCGACCTTGCGCCGAGTCCGGAGGAAATCGCCTGGCAAGGAATCGAATTTCTGAAATCTCATTGACGGGCATGATCTGAGGAGGGCGCCTTGTCAGTTCCTGATTACGACGTATGCGTGATCGGCTCCGGAGCGGCCGGCGGAATCGTCACAAAAGAACTGTGCGAGGGTGGCGCGAAAGTCATTCTCCTCGAAGCCGGTGTTGAGGTCCCACCGAATAAGTTCCGCTCTCATTGCTGGCCCTATGAGCTGAAGTACCGCGGCTACCGCGGCGAGAAACAGGAAATGTTCTACCCGCCGGACCTCAGCGGCTCCTTTCGTTCTGAATCGCTTGAGCCGGTGTCTGTAGATCGCATCAGAGTTTTGGGAGGCAGGACGCTGCATTGGAATGCCGTAGTGCTCCGCTATGCTCCTTCCGATTTCCGCGAAAGAACGTTACACAGCATCGAGCAGGATTGGCCTATCAGCTATGCTGAGCTCGCGCCCTACTACGACCGGATCGAACGCATGATCGGTGTGTGCGGCCAGGATGACGGGCTTGAGATCCTGCCCGCGGGAAACTCCTACATGCCGCCTCCGCCGTTTCGCTGCTCCGAACAGATCCTCAAACGCGAAGCAGCGAAAATAGGGGTTCCAGTCATACCCGTCCGCAAAGCTTTACTTACCAAGCCGTACGACAACCGTCCGCCCTGCCATTACTGTGGCCATTGTATGGACGGCTGCGATGTTTCGGCTATTTTTTCCACACCTGGAAGCATGCTGCCCAAAGCCAAAAAAACCGGCAACCTGACGCTCCGGCAGAACGCGCTGGCCCGCGAGATCCTGGTCGATCAGGAGGGCCGCGCCCGCGCCGTTTCGATCATCGACCGCATCTCGCGCCGCGAGGAAGAAATCCGTGCTCGTGTCTTCGTGGTTTGCTGTGCTACCGTTGAAACCGCGCGCCTGCTTCTGAATTCAAAGTCCTCCCGCTTCAGCACCGGCCTGGCGAATTCGAGCGGGGTCGTAGGCCGCTATCTCTCCGGCCACATCGGCGATAGTGTTTACATTTATCTTCGCGAGCTAGAGGGCTCGCCGCCCAGGAACATCGATGGCTCTCTCGACCACGCGTTCATCCCCCGTTATCAAACCAAGACTCCCGAAGGTGCGTTCGATTTTCAGGTGAACTTCAATACCTTCATGTTTCCGTTTGGCGCTTATGCAACGAAAGGCTATGGCTCCGCATTCAAAACACAAGTTCGGCATATGCAACCCGGCTATCTCATGCTGGGCGGCTACGGCAAGGTGATGGCGAAGGCCGAAAATCGCGTCACCATCGATCCATCAAAGACGGATCTTTACGGAATCCCGATTGGTGTTCTTCATTTTGAATATTCAGATCTGGACAAAGCCGTTTATAGCCAAATGCGCAAAACAGTCGATGCCCTCTGCGCTCAACTCGATGGGCAGGTCACGAAACGTTTGGGCGATCGCCCGGGAGGATTCGCCAGCCATGAAGTCGGCACCGTTCGCATGGGGGCGGACGCGAGAACTTCCGCTCTCAACGGCTATTGCCAGTCGCACGACGTCAAGAATCTTTTCGTTACCGACGGCAGCGCTTTCAGTACTTCCAGCGAGAAGAACCCGACTCTGACAATCATGGCGCTCAGTCTGCGCGCTGCGGACTACATTAAGGAAAAGCGCCGTCTGGGAGAACTTTAATGGAAACTGGAAATCTCAAACTAGCCCGCCGTACGCTGCTTCAATTACTACCGGCCGGCTTCTTGGTCAACGCAGCATCCTCCGGCGCTGATCTCTGCGGTTCACATGGGGCACCGGAGGCGGCTGGGGGGCGATATCAGTTTCAGTTTTTCACGCCAGAAGAAGTTCGTCTACTCGACACCGTAATGGAGCAAATCATACCTGAGGATGCTCACTCTCCCGGCGCGCATGCGGCCAGGACTGTCGAATTCGCAGATTTGATGGTCGCAACTAGCCCGGATTACGTGAAACAGGATTGGCGCAACGGCCTCCAGTTGCTCTCCAGTCAATTTGAAGTCTCAGATCTAAGCACCTGGCTCGATTCCGCCTCGCAAAACGAGGATAATCCGCAAACGGTGCTCGATCTTTTTTTCCAATCGTTGAAGCACATGACCATCAACGGTTATTACACATCGAGCATCGGCATCCATCAGGACCTTCAATACCAGGGCAATACCTACGTTGCGAAGTTTATCGGCTGCGAACACCCGGAGCACGCCGGCGACTTGGCAAAGTAATCCTTGCGACCTTCTCGGAGGATTCGCTACGTTAGTGAGTGGAGGAATGGCCGAGTGGTTTAAGGCGGCGGTCTTGAAAACCGTTGACGGGGAAACTTGTCCGGGGGTTCGAATCCCTCTTCCTCCGCCACCCCTCGAATGTCCAGCCCGGAGACATAGGTGACAGATTGTTCCTAAGACATAGGTAACACTTTTGGCCCGAAGGGATTTTCGAGGGGCTGCAAAGTTTTCTCCTCCAGGTCGACATAACCCAGATCGTAATCCATGAAGCTGACGAGCCAGATGCCGTCGTCGACTTCTTTGATGCCCACCGCCTGACCAGCCAGGCAGATGCTGAGATTGATCTTCTTGCGATACAGGCACAGACGGCCACAGTTGGTGACTACAACGGTCTTATCGTGGAACGGGTACTGCGGTTCGCCGATGCCGCGGTATGGGGTCACAGAAGCCGTATAGATTTCGGCCGGGCACTTCATCTGGAGCGCCTCATGCGGTCGTTCGTTGTTGAATTCTTCCAGGAAGGCATCGAACCTGGCTTGTTGCTGCAGCAGATTCGTACCTGCCGGCCGAGTGGCTTCTTTCTTAAGCGTCAAGTGCATGCGCTCATGCCGGCCGTTCTGTTGCGGATGACCGGGGCGAATGCGTTCGATCGTGATGCCCAGGCGCAGCCACCAGACCGAAAGCTTCGACAGGTTGAAGAGCCCGTTGGGGGAAGCGAAGGGAACACCATTATCGGAGCGGATGGCTTGAGGTAACCCGCGTTCCTGGAACAGGCGCTCAAAGGCGGTGAAGGCAAACTGTTGCTGGTTGGATTCCATGGCCTCGCACAGCAGCAAGTAGCGCGAAGCATGGTCGGTCACGGTGAGTGGATAACAGTACTTCTTGTTGCCCAACTGGAACTCGCCCTTGTAATCGGTGCACCACAAGGCATTCGGGTTTAAGCCCGAGGACAGCGGCGTGCCTTCGGGGCGGGTCCTGGAGCGCTGGGCTCGGGTCACCAAACTATGGCGATCCAGGATGGCATGGATGGTGCTGCAAGCCGGCACCTTCACCTCGTGCGGCAGGCGTCGCAACAGGCGTTCACGAATCTTGCGCGCGCCCCAGTTCGGCTTCTCGCGCTTAGCCGCTAGAATCGCTGCTTCCACCTGCTCGGGAAGCTGATTGGCATACCGGTGCGGGCGCCGCGCCCGATCCGTGAGCCCCTCTAATCCGCATTCTTGATAGCGGTCCACGATCTTGTAGCCGGTCTTGCGCGAGATCCCAAATTCCCGGCACAGCGACGCCATGCTCTCCCCGTCTTGCAGCCGAATCACGAATCGTATACGTTCGTCCATTACAGAACTTTCCTTCCATGGCATCCCTCTTCCCGCCTCCTTAAAGGCGAAAAGTGTAACCCATGTCTCCGGAACGTTCTGTTACCTATCTCTCAGGTCGGACAGAATTGTCCATAGCGGACACACGGGCCTTCGCACCTAGCTATATCCAGCTCGCGCACCGCATCCCCTTACCCGTCGAATGCGCGTTCACTTTGATCATCGCGGGCTCGCCAACAACGGGCGCAGGCCCTAATCCGATAACAGTTAATCCCACACAAGCTTAAGGGTAATCTGTAGTTCTCGACCTTACCGCACCCATAAGCCTGCCTGCTGACGAGCTCGATGTTTCTTATGGAGCAGCTCTTTCGCGTCCTAAATACAGCGATGCACGTGAAAATGATAATGCTCCCAGAGCCGCGATGTACGGGTTACAAAAGGTTCGAATTGCACGGTACTGCCGATACGGGAATAAGAAAACGTACCCCCGTAAGCAGCACGTTCCAAAGATAAGAATGTAAACGAAGTCTTTCCGACGAAGGCGATTATCGTGCGTGGCGCGTTTCTTCCGAAAGCAAACCGGCGATCGCAAAGGGCACTCTGTTGACCTGACTTCCCTCAGTACGAATAGCTCTGCTGTGCCTTGCGGCATTCGCGTATTCCGGCGGAAACTGCATTCATGCACGGAGATTACGTGCTGAATAAATTCATTCGGAGGTTAGGAACGCAATGCGTTTTTCTAAATCGATTCTTATCGCGGCGGTTACGGTAATAGCGCCGCTTATCAGTCAGGCTGATACAGTCTCGTCGAACCCAACTCTTTCGGTCGCGGGCCTCACATTCAACAACTTCTCGTGTGCCGTGACCGGCGAGGGCGCTCAAACGCCGTCAAGCTGTGACGCGATCAACGTCATGACGATCACACAGCCGGGAAACGGAATTCAATTTTCGAGTGGCTTTAGCACTTCCGGAAAGAATTCGTTTACGGATGCCGAGATCAACTATAACGTAAGCTCGGTTAAGGGCGTCGACACGGTGGGACTCGACTTCAATGGCAACTTCTGGGGGCGAGCGATCGCATCAGTGACTGAGACCATTTTCAACGACGGCGTGGAGGTTGGTAAGGCGTACGTTGCTTGCGGCAGTGGCAATGCTGGTTGCACAATGACCGACAATATCACGTTGACTGGCTTATTCACCGATCTGTACATTCAGAAGGACATTCAATTGGACAGCTACGCTCGGAATGCCGGAGCTAATTTAAGCTACGTGGATCAAACCTTCTCTGCCGCTCCCGAGCCTTCTTCTATCGCCATGCTCGCTGGCGGTCTCCTTGCCGGCGTCGGCTTGCTCCGCCGCCGTGCGAAAGGAGCCGTAAAAGCGTAGGCTCAATCGGAACATCACTCTTTCTTATCTAAACTTCCAATTGAGGCCGCTGGTTTTGCCAGCGGCCTTTCCCTTTTTCATTAGCAATCCACTGCTATACTTCGGTTGCGTTTTCAATTTCGAGAACAAGATGCGAAGAAAAGTTACGGTTATTGGCGCTGGCAATGTGGGTGCCAATACAGCCCAGAAGATAGCTGCGAAGGAACTAGCAGACGTAGTGATTGTGGACGTCGTGGAGGGCGTTCCGCAAGGTAAAAGCCTCGACATGCTCGAGTCCGCGCCGGTCGAAGGTCACGATGTGCGGATTACGGGCGCCAACGATTATGAACAGACCGGGAATTCCGACATCGTGGTGATAACAGCCGGCTTCCCGCGTAAACCGGGTATGAGCCGCGATGACCTCCTGTGGGCGAATTACGAGGTCGTAAAGAGCGCGACCGAACAGGCGGTAAGACATTCACCTAACGCGATTCTGATCCTCGTGACCAATCCTTTGGATGCGATGTGCTGGACTGCGCTGAACGTCTCCGGGTTCCCGCGTGAACGCGTGATCGGCATGGCAGGCGTGCTCGATACGGCGCGTTTCCGGACGTTCATCGCACAGGAACTGAACGTGTCCTTTGAGAACGTGACCGCTATGGTACTCGGCGGACATGGCGATACTATGGTTCCTCTCGTTCGCTTCACTAACGTCAGCGGCATTCCTCTTTCTGAACTGACGGACCAAGCCACGATCGAGCGCATGGTCCAGCGCACGCGGGACGGGGGGGCCGAAATTGTGAAGTATCTCAAAACCGGCAGCGCTTATTACGCGCCTGCAGCCTCGACGGTCGAAATGGTCGAGTCAATACTCAAGGACAAGAAGAAGGTTCTGCCCTGCGCAGTTTACCTGCAAGGCGAGTACGGCTTGAACGAACTGTTTGTCGGCGTACCAGTCAAACTCGGCAGAGGTGGAGTGGAGAAGATTTACGAGATCAAGTTGGACGAGAGTGAGAAAGCCGCGCTGAACAAGAGCGCTAAGGCGGTCGAAGAACTGGTCTCCGTACTCAAACAGAAAGAGCAATAGGCTTCACTGCGGAATGCCGCTCACTGAATCTGCCGGCCGCCCTCGCGCTACGAGCCAGCTGCCACGGATCGATGAACAATATGCAAACTTCGGCATGAAGCTCGCTCCGTCCAGGATTCACCGCTGGGGAGTGTATGCCACTGAGCGCATTCCAGCCAATCGCAAGGTAATCGAGTATACGGGCGAGAAGATCAGCCGCAAAGAAACCAAACGCCGCGCTCAATCGACCGACTTGATCTATCTTTTTACCCTCGACGCCTATTGGACCATCGATGGATCGGTCGGCGGTTCGGGGGCTGAATACATCAATCATTCCTGCGAGCCGAATCTGGCAGCGCGTATCATCAAAGGCCATATCCTCTACATGAGCCTACGCCCTATCAAGCGCGGGGAAGAACTCACGGTAGACTACCGTTTCGACAAACGGGTGCAGAAGATCCCCTGCAAATGCGGCTCACTCAGCTGCCGGGGCACTATAAACCTGCTCAAGTAGTCTCTTCCGGCCCCGCCCTGGTGCTGGACTTGGAACCCGGAGCACTCAAACTTTAGTACAAGAGAAGAATTTATCTTCGAGATCACTCAAATTCGAGAACAGTTCTGCCGATAAGGAGTTTAAGGCAGCTTATGAATTTGGAAATCGCAAGGCGCAGAAAAGTCGTCTCCATTTGTGAGACGCAGCCGCTCACCGTTTTTGGCTTGGAACACCTGCTAGCCTCCACCACCGACCTGACTTTCGGTTCTTACGGCAGTTCTCCGGCAGAGTGGAAACTCGGCCCTAATGCAGATCGCACGGACATATTGATCATCGACAAGGGGCTCGGGGCCAAGGTCGTTTTGGACACACTGAGCCAGTTGCCCGTGGAATCAGGTGCATCCCGTGCGACCGTACCGTCTGTGGTGGTATGGGGCATGTCGATCACCGAGGCGGAAGCTCTTCGCTTTCTTCAGGCCGGTGCGAAAGGCATTATCCGAAAATCGGCCGATAATGCGACCGTGCTCTCGTGTTTGCGCTGTGTTGCCCAAGGCCGCAGCTGGATGCAAGACTCGGTTTTCCGCGATGCGTCAGCTCAGGAGATCCAAATCCGTACTGACCTGACTCCGCGAGAGCATCAGGTAATGGAGTTGGTAGAGCAAGGATATAAAAATCGTGAGATCGCTCAGGAGCTAGGTATCCGCCCCGGCACTGTCAAGATTCACCTGAAGCACATCTTCGAAAAGACCGGCGTCCACGGCCGGCACGGACTCGCGCTAAACGGGCTCCGTCAAAAGGGCGTCATTTCGTTACTAGCTTCCTAAGGAGCAGACCTCACGCAGTAAACATCTGGTTGTTCGAGCGATGAGGGTAGCTGTTCTTTCCTAAGTGTGTTCTCCGCTGGGCCGAGGATCAGAGCCCTCGTGATGGTCTTTTCCTTTAGCTCTTGACCAATGGCGAATAAAGGGCGAACATAATGCTTGGGATCTGCTGTGCAGGAGTTCGTTCGGTTAAATGGCATTGCCAGGCTCGCCGCCGAAGGGTCGCTCCTTTCGCAAAAACGTCGTGTGGAATACCGCAGCCTCCCTACTCGTAAGTGGTTGAATCGCTGTGACTCCAAGCGCGTTCCCTTTGACTGGACCATCAATCCGTACCGCGGCTGCGAATACGGCTGCAAGTACTGCTATGCCCGCTTCACACATGAGTTTCTGGAAAGATTCAAACCCGATGCCTTCGAAACGGAGATCTATGCGAAGGACTGGGATTCGAAGGAATTCCGAGAAGAGTTAAAGTCTGTAAAGCCCGGCCAGATTATCGGTTTGGGAACTGCCACCGATCCATACCAGCCTGCGGAGCGCCAGTTCAATAGCACGAGGCAGGTCCTTCAGGCCATGTCTGAAATTCAGGGGATCTCGCTCTTCATCACGACAAAGTCGGACTTGGTAACGCGCGAGGTTTCGATACTGAGAGCGTTAAGCGAACGGAACGAAGTCCGGGTCACCTTAACGGTGACGAGTATGGATTGCGAACTGTCAAGGCTTACGGAACCCTTTGCTCCGCGTCCGGACCTCCGAATGAAGGCCGCAGCAGAACTGGTCCGGGCCGGGGTGCATGCCGGTATAATCGCCAGCCCGGTGTTACCGCTGATTACCGATTCCGAAAAAAACCTGGAGCAAGTCGCACGAGCGGCGAAAGAAGCCGGCGCAGACCAGTTCGGGGCGCATGTGCTCTTTCTAAAGCCCGCGGCTCAACGTGTATTCTTCCCGTTTATCGAAAAGAACTTTCCTGAACATATGGCTCGCTATCGCCGCGGTTACGCCGGAAAGGCATATCTTAGCGGTGCTTACCCGAACAAAATCCGCGACAGGGTAGACTCGATCCGACAGCGGGTAGGAATTGGGAAGCGCGACCTGGAGCACGCGAGTCCGCCTGCGCCGCAGGGTTCGCAGCTACTATTGTTCTAAAGAAGAGCCTATAGGTTCGAGGCTTTTCCGGCTCTTCACAACCTGCAGAACCGGTGGGATTAGGGAGATGGCGATGATCAGCAACACCACCTTCTCGAAATTGTGCCGGATCACTGGGACATTTCCTAAAAGATATCCCAAGGTGATCATTGAAGCCACCCAGCCGATCGCTCCGAACACGTTGAAGGTCAGAAAGCGGGTGTACTGCATTTTGCCTACGCCCGCGATAAAAGCGGCAAAGGTGCGAATGATCGGGACGAACTTTGCGTAAATGATCGTCTTGCCCCCGTGGCGCGCGTAAAAGGCGTGCGTCCGATCCAGGTATTCCCGCCGGAAAATGCGCGATTTCGTGTTCTTGAATAAGGAGTAACCGAGTGTGCTTCCCAACAAGAACCCGATTCCGTCTCCGAGGATCGATGCGAAAGCGAGCATAACGATCATGGCGCCTATTGGCAACTTGCCGGCGCCTGCCACAATGCCCACGGTAAACAGCAGCGAGTCACCAGGGAGGAAGAAGCCGACCAGCAAGCCGCTTTCGGCAAAAACGACAGCAAAAAGGGCAAGGTAGCCGATCCAGCCGGTGAGCACGGTCGAAAGCAGCTGAATCAACTGATCCGGATCGGTGAGGCTACGAATGAACTGGAGAGTCTCGTGGAGCACTTTGGCTGTTATCTATCCCTGCTGATAAGAACTGACGATGCGGTTGAGGGTGGCTTGATTGATCTTGATTTTGCCGCGCCGCCTCAGGTCGCTGACTACACTGTCACGAAAAAGCGGCTGCTGAACTGCTTGGCGCTGCTGCTGCAAGCTTTGGACAATCGCGGCCTTGTTGGCTGCGTATTGGGTCATGTCAGCCGGGATTCGCTCGGAAATACGGCACACGAACTGGCCTGAGGAAGCGGCCACCGGTCCCACCACATCGCCCACTTTGCCTTTGAAAGCTTCCGAGAGCAGAGAAGCCGAGCCGATGCCCTCCGCTGCTCCGTCGACCGTGAACGGTGCGGCCGACTTCACCGCAATTCCGTAACTCTTCGCAATGGCCTCTAGACTCTCTCCCTTGCGGGCACGATCGGCCGCGGCTTTCGCGGCCTCCTTAGCCAGCCTTTGCGATTCCGCATCGAGATATTTCTTGAGGACTTCACCCTGAACGGCCGCATAATCCGAGTCGTGAGGTGGAAACACATTCGTGACCACCGCGAATGCCGCTTTGCCTTGAGCCTCGATGTTGGTGATATCGGTCACAGTGCCCTTGCTTGCGGAAAAAATAGCGTTCGTTAGCTCCGGCTGCGTGTTGAGCTCCGGCATTGCCGTCGTACTCGTCATATTGTCGACCTTAAAGAACTTCAGGTTGTATTTCTTGGCTATGGCTTCTGCCTGGGCTGGATTGCGCGCGATTTCCGAGTGCGCGCTGTCGATTGCCTTCTTCAATTCCTGGTCGGCGACCTGCTTCTTTGCGTCGAGCAGCAGCTGCGGCCTCACTTCGTCGAACGTTTGAGTATGAGCCGGCTGCTTTTCTTCCGTTTGAATGATGTGATAGCCGTATTCGGTCTCTATCAGCCCGCTGGTCTCGCCAGGCTTTTGAGAAAACGCAGTCTTTTCAAAATTCGGGACTGTCTGTCCTCGCGTGATCCAGCCGAGTTCGCCCCCCTTTACGGCAGTCCCGGTATCGTCCGAGTTCTTCTTCGCCATCTCAGCAAAATCGGCTCCATGTTGTAGCTGCTTCAAAACGTCTTCCGCTTTCGTTCTGAGCTTGGCGGCTTCCTCTTTTGACTTCCCTTGCGTTTTGATCAGGATGTGACGGACTCTAACCCGCTCGGGAGTCCGGTAACTATCTATATTGTCTTGGTATTGCTGTTGAAGCTGCGCGTCGGAGACCTGCGCCGCCTGCATGAAATCGGCGGTGGAGCCGACTACGAGATTTATGTCGCGCTTTTCCGGAGTGCGGAATTGAGCCCGGTTCTTTTCGAAGTAGGCTTTTACGGCCGCGGGCTCCTTGTTGACCTTCGATACAAAGTCCTTGCCCTCAAACTGGATGTATCGCAGGCCAACCTTCAGATTCTTGCGCTGATATTCCGCCCGGGCATCTTCATCCGAAACGATCAGCGATTGCAATTCCGTATTCTCCAGACGCGAAGCCAGTATGGCCTCCCGCTGTTCTTTCTCGAAATCGGCGACCGTCATGCCCTGCTGCGCCAGGATCGACTGATAGATCCGGAGATCGAACTTCCCGCCCAGCGCGGGCGCGACCTCGGCCTGGATCTTGTCGCCCAATTCCTGATCGGATACATTCAACCCCATCTCCCGAGCCTTATAGGCCATAGCCTTGGACTCGATGATCTGATTCACTAGGGAGGGCACGTACATTGCAAGCAATCCTTTGGGCAGATTAGCTTGGCCCCGCGTGACGCGTTGCACCGCACGCTCCAGATCGGCGGTCGTTACCTTTTCATCCCCAACTGCCGCAATGACGTTTTCGCCCGATGCGCTTGGCCCCCCAGGGCCGCCTGGGATCAAGTAAATCAGCATCGATGCGGCCACGAGGACCAGCAACACGCCGAGGAGAATGCGCACACCCTTCTCTCTGCTGCGGAAAAGATCAAACATAAATGGAAGCTGGAACTCCTAGGAAGAACTTCTCAGGCGTATATACCTTGGCACCGGCGGGGCGGATTGCCTCCTGCTAGTATAACTTTCCGAGAGGGCGGACGAGTCTGGGCTTAGCTAAGCGCACGCCGAAGCCGCGCGCTTCTTTTGCGGTTCCAGGTCCTCCAGGAACACATAATAGGACACTCCGGAACAGCGGATTCTTACTGTGCGGTCGTCAAATCCGGGACCGCCGATCTCAACCTGCATGCCTTCCGGTAACTGGGTGATCAATCCCAGCCTGGACCGCTCTTCGGAATCGGACGACAGAGCTTGAATGGCTGGCACATTTCTGGCTAGCGTGTAGCTCTTTTCAAAAGGAACCCCCGGCACGCTGTATGCCAACTGCTGTTTCACGGCGTCCTCACTTAAACTAAACTGTCGGATGTAAAGAGTGTACTAGAAACATTAGTACTTTGCATACCGGGAAATCCCTAAAAATTACTCCGACTTTCGGCTGAATTCGATTTTGCTACCAGCCCGCCGCCGCTTTACCGTTTGAAGTGCGGGCGCGGACGATCCGCAAAATGGTGTCTTCGACCTCTTCGAGAGAAAGACCGGTACTATCCACCAGTTCGGCGTCAGGCGCTTGGACGAGCGGGGCTTCGCTGCGCTGGCGATCGCGTTCGTCCCTAAGCTGCAACTCTCCCGCGACGGCGGCGATATCGGTATCTTGGCCTCTCTCTTCAAATTCCAAAGCCCGCCTCCTGGCGCGTTCGGCAGGCTCGGCATCTAGGAAAATCTTCACCTGTGCATTTGGGAATACCACCGATCCGATATCGCGCCCCTCCATAACCACGCTTGTCTTTTCCGCCATTCCACGCTGTAAGCCGAGCAACGCCCGCCTTACGCCCGGCACTGCCGAAACCTGTGATGCTGCATCCGAGATCTCGGCCCCGCGGAGCGCATCCGTGACATCTTCTCCATTTAGAAATACCCGGCCGTCACCCGGTTCAAGGGTGATCTGCGCGGCATTCGCAAGCTGCTCAAGCCGGTGCATATCAGCCAACGAGACCTGAAGGCGCAAAGCCCAGAGTGCGATCGCCCGGTACATTGCCCCGCTATTGATGTAAACAAACCCAAGCTTTTTGGCGATGCGTTTGGCCAGGGTACTCTTTCCCGCACCGGCAGGGCCATCGATCGCCACTATGACTCGCTTCTCGCTCATCGCGTCCAATTACTGCATCGATTTTGTTCGAGTATGGCACGGACCGAAAAACAAGGCGGCGCACCCTCAGCAAAAACCTGCAAGCTGCTAGGTACTGAAACTAACTTGATCTGTTGGAAAGAGCTTTTTAGGCTAGTCAGTTCAGACAAGCGCTTGGGGAGCCGATATGAGCAGCATGAATCAATGCTTCCTAGACGGAAAAGCTGCCGAATCGGGCCAAGGCTTCTATCCGAAGTTCACTCGATCCGAAATTCGCCGATCCGAGACACTGATCAACTGTCTCCGGACCACTCCAGAGGAAGAGTTAGACTTTGATGCTCTCAACGTATTCTTCCGGATGGGATCATTCGTAGGAACGGACACGCCTTTCCTATACGTAAAAGCAGATCCGCCGGATTACGAATGGATCGCCAGCACACCAGCAATAACAGGAAGCCGCGAGCAGATCATTGATGCTTATATCAACTTGTTTCGTCAAGCTGTCGGCAGATGCGACAGCCGAGGGCAGACCGTTAGCCTCGGTCTGAGCGGTGGCCGGGACTCCCGGCACATTCTATTCGAGCTCTGCCGGTGCAATAGACCGCCCGCCCGTTGCTGGACGGTCGACCTGCCCGCTAAACCGCTAGAGCTAGCGGTCGCCAAGCAGATTTGTCAGAGATTGAAGCTGTCGCACTCGACCTTTCGATTGAGCGGCCGGTTTGCGGAAATCGAAGCAGTCAAGAATAGAGTGACGAGCTTCTCTTCGCTGCAGCACGCGTGGCTCACCGAAGCGGTTCTTAAAGGCATGGCTGAGACTCCGGTCCTGTTTGATGGTATCGGGGGAGACGTTCTTTCCGCGGGTACGTTTCTGACCGAGGAGCGAGTGAAGCTCCTTGCCGAGAACCGAATCGACGAGCTCGTTGAGCATTTGGTCTTGAAGAATTTGCCTGCGATCCGAGACTTGTCGCTTTTTCCGAGGCAGCGCGCCCTCGAGAAAGTGAGCGAAGAACTTCGCAAGCACTTGAAGGCGCCCGATCCCATCTCTTCCTTCTATTTTTGGAATCGAACGCGCCGGGATATCGGATCCTCAGCCTTTGCACTCTTGCGGCAACGCGGACAGACTGTGTACGCGCCGTTTCTGGATCCGGATCTGAGCAGATTTCTGGCGGGTTTGCGACCGTCTATTACCGTCGACCACCGGTTACACACTGATGTCATCGCCAGAGCGTATCCCGAACATGCCGATATCCCCTACGCGGACGTGAAGGGACCCGTGCGCAGGGCAAATAGACATTACCGGAAAGTGGCTGCCGATACTTTGCGCTATCTGGTCGCTAACAACTCCCCGATGATCCAGCGCAAGAAAGTATGTGTCCAGCTCGTTCGAGCCGCAACCTTCTCTAGCCACAGTTCTGATGTACTGTGGCTTGGGCCTTCGACCGTTTACTTGACCGAATTATGGAAAAAATCCAGATTGAGCGAGGCTGCATGACGCACTTGCAGGCAAAAGTTCGCAGTGCGTACGCCTGGACTTTCGGGGGTAACGCCATTCAGCAGCTACTCTCTTTTTCGCTTTCGATGCTACTGGCCCGTTTCCTATCACCTGCCGATTACGGGCTTGTGGGCATGGTCGGAGTCTTCGTCACGTTACTCTCAGCCGTTCAGGACCTCGGTGTCGGACGGGCGGTAATTTACTTCCCTGCCTCGGATTCGGCCTTCTCCACCTACTGCAGCATCAGCACAGCAACAGGTTTTCTTCTTGCTGTTCTCCTCTGCGCATCAGCGCCGGCGATTGCAGGCTTCTATACCTCCCCCGATCTCATACCAATAGTCCGCTGGCTGAGTCTCACGTTGTTTCTTGGCGGCCTGCGTTCCGCGCCACAATCGCTGATCACCAAACAACTGCTCTTTCGAAAGCTGACTCTTTTAGAGGGGTCTTGCTCATTGGGCTCGGCGGCCATCGCTGTCTGCCTCGCTTGGCGGGGATTTGGCGTTTGGAGCCTTGTTACAAACCTGGTGTTGTCTTCGACGCTCAATACCGTGGTCGTGCTATTCGTTGTTCCTCCAAAATTCACCTTCCGGCCGGATCTAACACTTGTGAAAAAGACCCTCCGGTGGGGCATGCCGCTCGTTGGTAGCACTTGGCTGTGGAGCTTCTATGACAACGCCGATAACCTCATCGTTGGCAAGTTGCTCGCAAGTACACAACTTGGATTCTATTCCCTCGCGTTTCGTCTGGCAATGCTCGTTAATGAACGGATCGGTGCAATGATCAGCCGGGTGAGTTTTCCAACGTTTGCCGCCATGCAGGCTGACCAGGGTCAAACGGTACGGCATTGGATGTCAGTCACCCGCAAATCGGCACTGCTAAGCTTCCCTCTCCTAGCTGGGCTGGCGGTCTGTGGACGGGATCTGATTTTGATTGTGCTCGGTCCGAAGTGGCTGCCAGCTCTCGCTCCGCTGCGTCTGTTATGTGTCATCGGAGCGATTCGCGTTCTCACGCCAGTGATCATCAATCTCCTGCCGGCTTTGGGGCGCTCCGACCTCGCGTTCCAGTACAGTCTAATCAACACAGTTGTCATGCCCGTCAGCTTTTTCGTGGGGTGCCGGGTCGGGGGAATTGTCGGGGTGGGTTGGGCTTGGGTTCTTGTTTTTCCGCTGATTGCGGCGGAACTGATACGTAAGACTCTCGCGCTAGTAGATGTCTCCTGGAGCGCGTATTTTTCTAATCTGCGCTTTCCTGCGCTCAGCAGCCTCGCTGTTATCGCGGCAAGCGTACCGTTGCTGTATTGGCTGCCTCCGGGGCTCCTGCGCCTCTCGCTATGTCTTCTAGCAGGGGCAACAACGTTTGCAGGATGTCTGTTGTTCACTGAAGCAGGCCGGAAGATATTGCCAACTTCTCTGCTCGTCACAGCAAAACTTGGAGTCTCGGCTCCTGAATCCCTTACCTCGAGTGCCTGAACCGGCCCGTGTGCACTGATCGGCTCAATTCCGGCCTGGCTACACAGAATGCTTACGCAAAGAGTTCTTTCTCTTTTGCCCGGTTGGCGAAGCGCGCCGTAAACGATTGCAAGATCTTGTCTCGCCTCTCGAACGCCGTGCATCGACGGATTCCCGAGCTTCAGTTTGATCCGTCGGCTGGCAAATACGAGCTTGTGCTCGTCAACTCGATGTCCGGCTGGGCACTGCCCAGCGCACTGCGCAAGGTCTCGCCATCGGCCCTCAAGCGGCAGCTCTTCCCGCCGTCTGCTGTAAGCCAACAAGCCAGCCAGGCCGCGGCCGGAGGTACGAGTTCGCGAGCGGGAGCCGCCGCTTCGAATCGGAACTTCTTTCAATCTGAGGCAGCGGTTGCCGAGCTGGATTTTTCATCAGGTCAGAATAAGCAGGCAGGATCGGGTGACCCTGGCTGATCTCGCATGCCGCTTCTGCGCCCCTGCAGCCGCCACAAAGAACGCAGGCACAAACACAGCGAGCGCGAGTAAGTCCGCTGCGAGCAACACTGCCAAGCCTGCCAACCCCCTCGCGAGGGCACTCGGCACAAAGAAATAGTCGGGGGGTGCAACCCGGTAGTCACGCCAGTTCAGGACGTGCCTGCCGGGACTATCGCAGTTGATGATCGATTTCTGTTAACCAGTCCGGCCGCTTCAACACTTCGCGCGGTTTGCTGCCGTCGGGCGGCCCTATGATTCCCTCACGCTGCATCATGTCGAGAATTCTTGCCGCACGTCCATAACCCAGGCGCAGCCGCCGCTGCAGGGTTGAGGTCGAGGCCTTCCCCTGTTCGAGCACCACCCGCACCGCATCCTCATACATCGGATCCTGTTCGCCTTCGAACACCTCGGCATCCTCCGCGTCTTCTTCGGACGGAGGCGTAAGCAGGAAGCTTTCATCGTATTCCGGGGCGTCCTGATCCTTCCAGAAATCGACCACCCGGTTGGTCTCCGCCTCCGTGACAAACGCTCCATGCACGCGAGTCAAGCGTGACGAGCCAGGCGGCAGGAAAAGCATATCGCCCTTTCCCAACAGGTGCTCGGCCCCCATGCTGTCTAGCACGGTTCGCGAGTCCACACGTGTTGCCACCCGGAAACTGATACGCGACGGGAAATTCGCTTTGATGAGGCCGGTGATCACATCCACGCTCGGACGCTGCGTGGCAAGCACCAGATGCATTCCAACTGCGCGAGCCATTTGCGCCAGGCGTGTGATGCACTCTTCCACATTCGCTCGTTCGAGCATCATCAAATCGGCCAGCTCATCAATCAGGATCAGCACATAGGGCAGGTGCTCCAGTTCGTCTTCCTGCTCCTGCTCGTCAAATAATCCTCGCGACTCTTTGCGCAGCTGCGCCACTTTTCGGTTATATTGATCGATGTTTCGGACCCCGTGTGAAGCGAGGAGCTTGAGCCGCCGTTCCATTTCGAGCACTGCATTTCGAAGCGCGTTGGTCGCTTTCTTGGGCTCGGTGATAACAGGCGTTAAGAGGTGCGGTATCCCTTCATAAATCCCAAGCTCGACGCGCTTCGGATCGACCATGATCATCCGCACTTCATCGGGAGTCGCTTTGTAGAGGAACGACATGATCATCGCGTTGAGCATGACGCTTTTGCCCGATCCGGTTGAGCCCGCGATCAACAGGTGAGGCATGGTTTCGAGTGAAGCCACCTTGATGCGGCCGTTCACGTCCTTACCCAGGGCGATGGTCATCTTCGAAGGTGAATCGTGGAATTCATCCGACTCGAGAATTGCCCGCAGGCTTATCAGTTCCCGCCTGCTATTCGGCACCTCAATTCCTACTGTCGGCTTGCCCGGCAAGCGTTCTATCAGAACCGATTCGGCCTGCAAACCGAGGCAGAGATCTTCGGTCAGAGTAGTGATGCGGCTATACTTCACACCGGCGTCAGGCTTGTATTCAAACGTGGTAACCACGGGTCCCGGGTTGATCTGCACTACCGAGCCGCGCACGTTGAACTCTTCCAGCTTCGATTTGATGCGGCTTGCGATTTCTTTCAACTCCTGGCCGTCATATCCACTACCCGGAGGCACTTCGTTGAGCAGAGCGGGCGAAGGTAAGCGGTAAACCTGTTTGCGTTTCGGGCGGACGGGAGTCTCGGGAACCGGCTCCGCGGCCACGGAAAGAGGCTCTTCCTCCGTCGGCAACGGACCCTGGCGTACGATCGGCTGATAGTCCAGGGTTCGGATCGGAATCTCGAACTCCGCCTGGCCATTAGACTCATCATCGGCTACATCAAATGGCGGTTCGTTATCCGCCGGACTGGGGATAGGCGCTTCGGCAGCCGAAACTGCCTGCGTGTCGACGGCTGCAACTCGAGTTCGTTGCGGCTTAGCAGACTGCGGTTGCTGGGCATTGCGCCGCGCAGTACGCTCGGCGGCTCGGGCCATCGCCTTCCCTATTGCCGCCTGACGTTTTGCTTGCCGCGATGCTTTCCAGCGAGCGCGCAGGCTGCGCCATCGGGCAAGCGGGCCACGCAACCAGCGCATGAGCGTTGAGACCTCAAACGTCGAGGCGAAATACAATGCCAAAATCCCTGCTGCTACCGTGATGATGGCCGAACCCGCCAGATCGAAGCGGGCGAGCAAGAACTCAGCCGTTATCATGCCGGCGATTCCGCTAGGCCGAATTGCTCCCCCGATCAGCCAATTTCTCGGGAGCAGCCCGCAAGCTGTCGAGATGCAAAACCAAAGCGCGAGAGTGCCGCTGACCCGGAACCACGGACTTTCTATCGCCGAGGAGCGGACCCATTTCCAGCCAAGCGCCCAGATGTGTATCGGCAGGAGGAAAACGCTGATACCGAAGATCTGGAGGAGCAGGTCCGCCCACTTTGCGCCAGAGATGCCAAGCAAATTGTGAATGTGGATCGAGCCCGTTGCCGTGTCCCAGGACGGGTCGGCTGCCGAGTAAGAGAGCAGGCTTAGCGAGACTGCCAAGCCGAAAAGAAACAACAGTATTCCGACGGCTTCATTGAGCCGCTTGTAGCGAGTGGGTGATAGGAACATCATCCGCCGGCGCGGAAGAAAACTGCCAGAGCGAACACCATTATGCCAGAGATCAGCAGGTGCAGCCACAGTTTGGGATAGCAGCGGAACAGAACCTGCGACCCAGCGATAATAAAAGTTGTGGTGAGCCTCTTCCCAGTCGTGGAGCCCTCTTCTCAACGGTCATGCGCGCCACCAAAATAGTTGCTACCCTCGGGCCTTCGACCGACTCAGAATCTGTAGTTCGAAAGCTTTTCGAATCTGGGGTGGATGTTTTCCGCCTGAATGCCTCGCATGGTACGCAAGAGGATCACGCAAGACGCATCGCGTGGGTCAGGGGCCTTTCCGCCCAGTTCAAGGTTCATCCAGGTATTCTGCTCGATCTGCAGGGTCCTAAAATAAGACTTGGCAGATTCAGGAACGGGCCTTGTTTCCTGGCGGAAAATTCCGCTTTCACCATTACGACGGAAGCTGTAGAGGGAACGGAAGAGATCGCATCGACCAGCTACCAAGACTTTGCGCGCGATGTAAAGCCGGGTGATCCCGTCCTGCTGGCGGATGGCGCGGTTCAACTGCGCGTATTGGAGACAAACGGGGTAGCAGCGCACTGCGAGGTGGTGGTGGGCGGCTATGTTAGCGACCGCAAGGGAATCAATCTTCCCGGGGTCAACGTAAGCACTCCGTCTCTTTCAAAAAAAGATATTGCCGATGCACATTTCGGTGTTCAACAAGGCGTCGACTTTTTTGCTTTGTCATTTGTCAGGCAGGCACGCGATGTTTTGCGCTTACGCCACCTCTTAGAAGAGGTCGATGCGAAGCAGCCCATCATTGCAAAAATCGAGAAGCCGGAAGGCTGGCAAAATCTCGATTCCATACTCGATGAATGTGAAGGAGTGATGGTCGCGCGCGGCGATCTCGGAGTCGAGATGGCAATCGAGCGCGTGCCGGCCATACAGAAGGCCATCATCGAGAAGGCTCGCGCGCGCGGCAGGTTCGTGATCACCGCCACTCAAATGCTCGAGTCTATGGTCGAGAATGCCATGCCTACACGGGCGGAAGTAAGCGATGTAGCGAATGCAATCTATGACGGTACCAGCGCCATCATGCTCTCAGCGGAAACATCCGCCGGCAGGCATCCTGTGGAAGCCGTCAAAGTGATGGCCCGTATCGCTTGCGAGACGGAGCATTCACTTCGAACTAAGGGCTATGCGGAGATTCGGCCGCAGCAGGAACTTGCCATTCCAGAGATCATCGCGGATGCGGCTTTCCAATGCGCGCGCTCGGCAGCCGTCACAGGGTTGGCGGTCGGCACGACTTCAGGGGCATCCGCCAGATTGCTCGCGCGCTACCGGCCACCGGTTCCGATTTATGCGTTCACCTCAAACGAAGCGGTTGCGCGCCAGTTGTCGATTGCTTACGGAGTAGATCCGATCATTTCGCCGGCCATGGAGTCCACCGATCAGATGCTCCATCATATGGAACGTGTGCTGGTTGAGACCGGTCGGGCCCGGCCGGGCGATCACATCGTTTTCGTCGCGGGCCAGCCCGTCGGCCTGCGCGGGTCAACCAATATGCTGAAGCTGCACCGTGTCAGCAGCATCCGTTCGTAACGAATGCACGACGCCATTCTCATCCTCTCTTTCGGCGGTCCTGAAAAGCCCGCTGACGTCTTACCTTTTCTCGAAAACGTGACGCGTGGACGCCAGATCCCTCGCGAGCGACTGCTCGAGGTCGCCGAGCACTACCGTCGCTTCGGCGGAAAGAGTCCGATAAACGATCAGAACCGCGAGCTAATCACGGCTCTGCGAGATGACCTTGATAGGTGCGGCCTATTTCTGCCCATCTACTGGGGGAACCGCAACTGGCATCCACTGCTTTCGGATACGTTGCGTCAAATGCGGGATGACGGCATCAGGAAAGCGCTTGCCTTCGTGACCTCCGCTTATAGCTCGTATTCAGGTTGCCGGCAATATCGGGAGAACATCGCCGCAGCCCAGGCGGAAATAGGCGAGGGCGCGCCGCGAGTCGACAAGCTGCGTGTCTTTTACAATCACCCGGGGTTTATCGAGGCTTGCGCCGATCGCGTGCGTGCCGCTTGCGCGCAGTTCTCGTCTTCGGAGCGCTCGGCCTTACGGCTGGTTGCCACTGCTCACAGCATCCCTTGCTCAATGGCACAGACCAGCAATTACGAAAGCCAGCTGCACGAGGCGGCGCGCTTGGTGGCAGAATCTGCCGGCCTTGCGAACTGGACTCTTGCCTATCAGAGCCGGAGTGGCCCTCCTTCGCAGCCCTGGCTTGCGCCCGATATCCTTAACCATCTTCGTGCTTTGAGTCTCGAGGGAATCGAGAACGTGATTATTGCGCCACTCGGCTTTACGTCAGATCATATTGAAGTCTTGTACGATCTGGACGTCGAAGCGCGGGAACTTGCAGACGAATTGGGCCTCAAGATGGTCCGGGCAGCTACCGCCGGCACTCATCCGGCGTTCGTGCGCATGATTCGCGAACTGATCCTCGAGCGCTTATCTGCCTCGGAGCCTAGGGCCGCTATAGGTTTGTTTGGTCCTAATCACGACTCTTGCCCGCCGGATTGCTGCCCCGCTCCTCAAAAAGCCGGTAGACCTCTCGCTTCGGAAGTCCCATCTGTTTCGCAACGGACTTGATGGCCTCCATACGGGAGACTCCCTGCTCCTCACGGCGCCGAACCTCCTCGGCAGGATCGCCAGTCTTAGGAGTTCCGCGGAAGCCCGCAATCACTAGCGTGATCTCGCCTTTGATCGAAGGACGCGAGAGTAGCTCGCGACGAATCTCGGTCGCCGAGCCGCGGACGAATTCTTCGTGAACTTTCGTGAGCTCCCTTGCTAGAACCATCTGCCGATTTCCGTAGATCTCTTCCAGGGCAGCGAGGGTGTCGATGATTCGGTGCGGGCTCTCGTAAGCTACCAGCGTCGCCTGTTCGGCTATTACACTCTCGAGCTTTTTACGTAGCGAGACGGATTTCGGTGGCAGAAAACCTAAAAACAGAAAGGAATCGGTCGGCAGACCGGATGCTGTTAATGCGGGCAGAACTGCAGACGCGCCGGGAATGGGAACAACCCTTATACCGGCTTCCACAGCCGACCGAACGACTCGGAAGCCGGGATCTGATAGAAGCGGAGTTCCGGCATCGCTGACCAGCGCAATCGAATCGCCAACTTCGAGCATCTCGAGAAGCTCCGCAGTACGGCTCGCTTCGTTGTGCTCGTGGTAGCTGAGGAGCGGTTTGCGGATCGTGTAATGGGTCAAGAGCTTTTGACTCTGACGCGTATCTTCGCAAGCAATGGCCGCTACCTCGTCACGGAGAATCCGCAGCGCTCGAAGCGTGATGTCTTCAAGATTCCCGATCGGGGTTGCAACAATGTAGAGGGTTCCCGGCAAGCATTTGCAGTGTATCGCTCACCGAGACTAATCAGCCACGCTTTCTCCCCAACAGAGCGAGACCTACTGCAAACAACCCGACGACCAGATTGACCAGAGAAGCCTCCGGAACCACTTCCGTTAGAAATTCCTGGGGACGCGCACCCTGGATTCCGACCACCGCGGAAATAACCTCAAATCTCGAGAGATCGACGGTCCCGGCATTCTGCTGAGCTTCGTAGATCCAACTCTGGCTGATCTGGTCGGGTGAAAATGTTCCGTCCGTTATCGCCCAGGCCGCGTGTTGCAAACCGATCCGGTCAGCGCCAGGTTGCGTGATCAGAGTATAGAGATAGGCTTCTTCCTCATACTGATAGAGCCCGCCGGAATGATAAGTGCCGCTGAGATCGCCTCCGAGCGGTGTAGTGTATGCATCCCACTGCTCGCCGACCGCACTCTCGTCTTGCAAATCGACGCAAAGAACCGGCACCTTGCTCCCATCAATTTCGAGTGTATAAGGACCAACATCATAACTGCCGTCCCAAACCAGCGGATTGCCGGCGTCGATCAGGGTTACACGCCTGATGGGTGCTGCAACGAGCACCACGGCTGCACAAAGAAGAGTGAGGATTAGCTTTATCAAATTGCTCTCCGGGCCGCGCACTCCTCTCAGCAGGCCGCATGGACCTGCCGGGAAGAATGGGGATCTATGAGGTTATGGCTTGAATCAATGCCGCAGCAGGATGCTGAATTCGCTGCCCTTGGCATCGAGAATGACTGTGCTGCCGGGTGGAATCTCTCCTTCAGAGACGAGAGCCGACACGGGTTGGATGAAATTGCGCTGAACCGTCCGTTTCAATTCGCGCGCACCAAATTCAAGGCTGGTACCGCTATCAAGGAGTAGCTTTCGGGCCGCCGCGGTGCACTGCAATCGGAAGGCGCGCATTCCCAGGCGATTGTGGATGAGTCGCCCGAAGTTAGCCAGTGTCTGATCCAGAATCACATCACAGGCTTCGCGGTCGAGCGGCTTGTAGGTAATCACCGAATCGATACGGTTTACAAATTCGGGCGAGAACTTATGACGCACTGCGGCCATTCCTATGCTCTGCATTTTTGAGACATCTTCGATCGGCTTAGGCGGTAACATCGCCTCGTAGCCGAAATCCGGCTTGTTGGCGCGCTGAATCGATTTCGCTCCCAGATTGCTGGTGAGGAAAATCAACGAGCGCTCGAAATTGACGGTGCTGTTGTCGCCGAGGCGAAGGGTCGCTTTGTCGAGAATGCCAAGCAGCAAACGATTCATTGACGCCGCAGCTTTTTCTATTTCATCGAAGAGGATCAAGGAGACACCGTTCTGCTCGCTGGCCGCGCTGTTGATCTTGGCCTGAGTCAGCATGGGCTGTGTCTCGCGATGTCCCAGGTATCCGGGGGGAGCTCCAATCAGCTTGGCTACTTCGTGTTCCATCTGGAACTCGCCGCAGTCGACTTTGAGCAGGTTCTTGCTGCTCCCATGGAGCACTTCTGCCAGCGCCTCGACGGTACGCGTCTTGCCCGTCCCGGTCGGCCCGAGTAGCAGTACCACGCCTACCGGGCGACCTTCAGGCGAAAGCCCAGCCTGGTACATCTGAATGTAAGGGATTATCGTTTCGATGGCTTCCGGTTGCCCGACCAGCAAATCGCTGAGCCGCGCAACCAAACTGTCTGGATCTTCGGGCAGCTTGGAGCGTTTTGTACGCGCTGAAAGGTTATGAGATCGCATCCGTTCCTCGGGTGGAGAGATTCGGAAAATCCGCCCGCATGCCCCTCCCGGATACCGCAGGAGAAACGCTAAGTGGATCGGCCGAACCGTTTCTAATGGCTGGAGTGTAACGGTCCCGAGGGCGGCAAATGTACGCGCTGAAAGCGCCGCCGCAAGTGCTTTTCAACTCGCCTTTTGGGCTAAGAGGCTGATCTTTCAACGGTTTGTTGACAAGGTTTCTTGCCGAAAATATTTTGGCCAACATTGTGACCCGTCGTCGCCGCGATTGCCTCGGCATAGATGCGCCTGTGAGCTTGGCGTAGATGCGCCCATAAATGACAAAAAATGAGTGTTTCCCGGGTGGTATAGCTTTATGAGCTGACGAAAGAAGAGGGTAGAGTCTGGGGGCTATCTGGCGAGGTTAAGAGTATCTTGCGGAGATATATACCGTGGCAGTTGGGCGGGGCAGGCGAACCGTGGAGTTCAGATTGGGGCGGACGGGAATTGTCCGCCCCGGAATTGTGTCCAATCGATGATACAGGCTTTGATAGCTTTGAGTGCGGCCGCACTCTGGCCAGTACGAAGCGTCTCGATTCGTACTGACTGACTTTGACCTGTTTTCTAGAAACCGAGAATGAGGCCCAGAACTTTGGTTACGAAATCGATGATTACGGGAGGATGCATGTGCGAGTGAAGTTCCTTTCGCACACGACCTTACCGGCGCAATCCGCGACACGGCGGCCATTTTCTGCTGCAAGTGCTTCAAAACGCACGAAAAAAGTTTTTCAGCATTTTTGTGACTGACATTCTCGTCTAGGAGACATGAGCGACACAACGGTTACTAAAATCGACTCGGCGCACTCGCCAAAGGGCGACTTAGGGCAAAAGTATCTGGCATCGGGAAAAGCGGTCTCGATGCGGCTTTGGGATGAGCAGGCGGGTAGCAAGGAAGAGGAGAATGTAGCGCGCGATTACGAAGTGGTTGGCTATGTTCTCGAGGGCTCGGCCGAACTCGAACTGGAAGGACAAAGAGTTCGTTTGGAAATTGGAGACTCGTGGGTGGTACCGAAGGGCGCGCGACACACCTACCGCATAAAGGGACATTTCAAAGCCATCGAGGCGACCAGTCCACCGGCGCAGGTTCACAACCGGGATGCCAAGCCAGCGTAACCGAGCGGGCACACGGAGAAAATACTGGGTCAGTGAAAAGGTTCTCGTAATCTCCGCTGCCCTGGCATTTGTACAAGGCTTAAGCGCCGAAACGGGATACGAAGCCTGGTTACGCTACGTGCCGATTGAGGAGAAACCGGTTCGCGAGCTCTATGACCGTCTGCCGGCAGCCATTGTTCTGCTTGGGCATTCTGCGGTTTCCGATGCGGCCGGGAAAGAGGTGGAGCGCGCCGTTCGCGGCCTGCTTGGGCGGACAATGCGCATAGAGCACAGAGCAATCGAAGAGGACATGCTGGTTATGGGGACGCTGCCGCAATCGAAGGCGGCTTTCCCAGGGATATCAACCCTTCCCAAACTCGGGCCGGACGGCTACTGGCTCAAAACAACTGTTCTCGACGGGCATAGGATCACCTTGGTCGCCGGACAAAGCGACCGCGGTGTCCTCTACGGGACCTTTGCTCTGCTCCGAGAAATGGCGCTGCACCGGCGCATCGACCAGCTTGACCAACTCCACAACCCGCGGGCGCCGATTCGCTGGGTGAACCAGTGGGACAACCTTGACGGGTCGGTGGAGCGCGGCTATGCCGGGCGGTCGATTTTCTTTGAGGCAGGCAAGGTGCGGCCCGATATGAGCCGCGTTTCAGATTACGGACGGCTACTTGCATCTGTGGGTATCAATGGCTGCACCGTAAATAACGTCAACGCCGATCCGCGCGTTCTCTCAACCGAGTTCGTTACTCAACTGGTGCCGATTGCCGACGCATTCCGGCCTTGGGGGGTGAGGCTATCGTTGTCGGTCGACTTCAGTAGCCCCAAATCGCTCGGCGGTTTGGCGACCTTCGATCCTCTCGACCCCGCTGTAGCGGAGTGGTGGAGAAGGAAGGCAGATGAGATCTATCGGGCCATACCGGATTTCGCCGGTTTTGTTCTAAAGGCGGATTCGGAAGGTCGATTGGGTCCATCGGTCTACGGTCGCACGCATGCAGATGCCGCCAACGTACTGGCCCAAGCGGTCGCGCCGCATGGGGGAGTGCTTGTTTATCGAGCGTTTGTCTACAACCACCATCTCGACTGGCGCAACCTGAAGAACGATCGCGCCCGCGCCGCTTACGACAATTTTCACCCGCTCGATGGCGCCTTCAAAAACAATGTCTTGCTGCAAATCAAGTATGGGCCGATCGACTTCCAGGCGCGCGAGCCCGTTTCGCCGCTCATCGCAGGGTTGGAGAAGACAAATGAGCTACTCGAATTGCAGATCACTCAGGAGTACACGGGCCAGCAGCGGCACCTATGCTTTCTGATTCCGATGTGGAAGCAGATCCTCGATCTCGACATGCAGGCGAATGGCGCGGCCACTCCGGTTAAGCAGATCGTCACGGGAAGAATATTTCACCGTCCTCTCGGCGGATTCGTAGGCGTCGCCAATGTCGGGCGGGACCTCAACTGGCTAGGCAGCGACCTTGCCATGGCCAATCTATATGGGTTTGGGCGCATTGCTTGGAACCCCGACCGCTCCGCCGAGGAGATCGCGGACGAGTGGACCCGGCTTACTTTCGGCAACAATGCGGACGTGGTCGAGACAATCCAAACTCTGCAACTCGAGTCGTGGCATGTTTACGAAGGCTACACCGGACCGTTCGGGCTCGGGACACTCACCGATATTCTGCATAGCCACTACGGCCCCGGTATCGAAACGGCCGAAAGGAACGGCTGGGGTCAGTGGATTCGGGCAGATCATCAGGGTATCGGCATGGATCGAAGCACTGCCACTGGCACCGGCTACATCAGCCAATACCCCCCGGCGCTTGCGCGGGGCTACGAATCGCTCGCCAGCACACCAGACAGCTTGTTGCTCTTTATGCACCATGTCCCATATACATACCTTTTGCACTCGGGTAAAACCGTGATCCAGTATGTGTACGATTCCCACTACGAAGCGGCAGCAGAGGCGCAGTTATTCCCGGAGTGGTGGGCCGCCCTACGCGGCCGCATCGATGAGCAGAGGTACAAAGCGGTCCTCGCCAAATTGAACTACCAGGCTGGGCATGCAATCGTGTGGCGCGACGCAATCTGCAACTGGTTTCTGCGGGAATCCGGGCTACCGGATAAACGCGGGCGTGCGGGCCACTATCCGGATCGCATCGAAGCGGAGGCGATGAAGTTGTCAGGTTACGCGCTCTATGATGTACGCCCCTGGGAGGATGCTTCAGGCGGGAAAGCCGTTACTTGCCGGAACGGCACACCGACCTGCACTGCGAGTTTTGTTTTTGACAAGGATGCCGGCTGGTATGACCTGAGCCTGCAGTATTTTGACCTCAATCCTGGCCAGGCCCGGTTCAAGCTCTTTCTGAACGAGCAGGAAATAGACCAGTGGGTTGCCGATCTCGATTTGCCGTCCAAGGAACCGAAGGGCGACACATCTGTACGGCGAGTCCTACGCAATGTCGCGCTACGGAAGGGAGATCGAATTCAAATTGAAGGAACGCCGGAAGGCGGCGACAGCGCTGCCCTGGACTACGCGGCGGTAGTGCCGGCTATGAGCGCCCCCAGATGATATTTCGCAACGGCCATTACGCCAAGGCCTGATCGAGATCCCAGACCAGGTCTTCCAGGTCCTCGAGCCCGATCGATAATCGAACCAGCTCCGGTGTGACGCCTGCCGCTTCCTGCTCGGCAGAACCGAGCTGCTGATGGGTAGTCGACGCGGGATGAATGACCAGGCTGCGCGAATCTCCTACGTTTGCCAGATGAGAGAAGATCTTGAGCTTGTCGATGAACTTTCTGCCCGAGTCGTAGCCTCCCTTTAGTCCAAACGAGAAGACCGCGCCTGCGCCTTGCGGCGTGTATTTTTGCGCGAGCTCATGATACGGGCTGGATTCAAGCGAAGCGTATTTGATCCATTCGACCGATGGATGCCGCTGGAGATGCTGAGCAATGGTAACCGTGTTATCCAGCATGCGATCCATCCGCATCCCGAGCGTTTCCACGCCTTGCAAAAACAGAAATGAGTTGAAGGGGCTAACGCAAGGCCCTAGGTCGCGCAGACCCTCAACACGGGCTTTGATGATGAAGCTGATTTTGCCGAAGGTTTCCCAAAATTTCATGCCGTGATAGGCGCGCGAGGGCTCCGTAAACTGAGGAAACTTGCCATTATCCCAGGGAAATTTTCCGCTGTCGACGATAATGCCCCCGATAGACGTGCCATGCCCTCCGATGAACTTCGTCAAGGAGTGCAGAACGATATCGGCGCCATAATCAATCGGACGCGTAACGTAGGGGGTGGCGAACGTATTATCAACCACCAGCGGAATTCCGTTCTCATGCGCAATCTTTGCAAGTGCTTCGATATCTAGCACGTTGCTCCGCGGATTACTGATGGTCTCGCCGTAGAGCAGTTTGGTTTTAGGCGTGATCGCTCTGCGGAAATTTTCAGGATCGTCCGGCTCGACAAAGACGAATTTATATCCAAGCCGGCTCATCGTGACCCCAAATTGGGTGAATGTTCCACCATAGAGGGTGCTGGCCGAAACAATCTCGTCCCCTGGAGCGGCAATCGTTGTCAGAGTTAGGAACTGCGCCGCTTGACCGCTTGAAAGTGCCAGTGCCGCCACGCCGTTTTCGAGTGAAGCGATGCGCTCTTCGAGAACGGCGGTGGTCGGGTTCATGATCCGCGTATAGATATTGCCAAACTCCTGAAGCGCGAACAGCCGCGCAGCATGGTCGGAGTCCTCGAACGTGAACGACGTTGACTGATAGATCGGGACCGCCCGGGCGTGCGTGGTTGGATCAGGATCGTAGCCCGTGTGAACGGCGCGAGTGTTGAATCCAAACTGGCGATCGACATCTTTCAGAGGCATCGAACTCAGTATAGATTGCGATCTCGATAGGCTTCTTCGGGTTCGAATCTAGGCCGGAACTCAGGTCACTTGTTGGCGGCTCTATGCGCAAGCCGGTTGCACGCGTCTCCGGCGCCCAGTATCTTCAATGCGTCTCCACCGAATTCGATGAAGTCAATTTTTCCTTCTTTGTCGATGACGAATGTAACGCGATTCGCAACCCCGGCCTGCGGGACATAAACCCCGTACTCCTTAGATACCTTGCGATCGAGGAAATCGCTTAGCAGAGGAAACGAGAGGCCGAGACTGCCGGCGAAAGCTTTCTGTGAGGGAGTGTTGTCGGTGCTGATCGCAAATACTTTTGCGCCAGACGCCTGAAATTTTTGCATTCCAGCCTGGAATGCCTTCATTTCCGCTGTTCAGCCGCCAGTAAATGCTGCCGGGAAAAATGCGAGAACAACTGTGCTCTTGCCGATGTAGTCTGCTAAATGAATTTTGCCGCCGTCGGTAGACGGCAATGTAAAGTCGGGCGCGGTACTGCCAACCTTGAGCGTTGTTGACCCGGAGGTTTGCCCTGCGAGCACTGAGACGAAAGACGCGGCCAATACCGCCAAACCGAGGGTTCGCATGATCTTGCACCCATACCTTATCATGTTTCGACCGATCCATCGTCGAGCGCTTGCTACGATGGCGGTTTCAGCATGCCTGCTCATCGAACCGAGCCAGCTCCGTTATCTGAAGCAATCACGCATCAGATCCGGGTCGAAGTAATGTCGCGGCACTCAGCGGAGAAATCGCGGCCAGGCGAATGGATCTTTGAGTACACGGTCCGCATCACCAATCTCGGACGCGAGACGGTCCAGCTCCTGAGCCGTCACTGGATCATCAGCGACGCATTGGACCGGGTTCGCGAGATTACAGGTCCGGGCGTAGTCGGCGAGCAACCGGTGCTCGCGTCGGGGGCATCCTTTACATATTCGTCGTGGTGCCCGCTTAAGACGCCTACCGGCAGTATGCGCGGCACTTATCAGATGGCTGGTCCCGGCGGAGATCAGTTCGAGATTGAGATTGCACCGTTCGCATTAAGGGCTCCCTACACAGTCCACTGAGGGGCGTGCGACGGACTGTCTATCCTGTGCCCTCACGCGCGTCTCGGAAACAAATTCAGCAGCCCCAGCGCGAGGCCAACTGCCAGGCAACTCCAGGCGAACCAATCGCCATGGCGGGTATAGAAGGTGGTGCCGTTGACCAGGCCATAGTGAACCGGCGAGGCGAGTTGCTGATAAGAGGGGAATTTTCGTATGAGTCGGCCGGCTGGGTCAATCACGGCTGTGATCCCGTCGTTGGTCGAACGAATCACAAAACGGCGGTTCTCGACGGCGCGCATGCGAGCAATCAGAAGATGTTGCTCGTGGGCCTCTGAATGTCCGAAATAGGCGTCATTTGAGAGATTGACCAAAACGTTAGCGCCTCTTTTCGCGAACTGCCGGACCAAATCTGGAAAGGCAGATTCGTAGCAGATGAAGACTCCCAGACGCGCGCCGTTTGCCGGAAGAACTTTGATATCGCGGCCCGGAACGAAATCACCCGCCTCACGGGTAATGCGGTTGACGAAAGAGAACAGCGGAGGGACAAATTCACCGAACGGTACGAGGTCGATTTTGTCGTAGCGCCCCGCTTCCGAGCCATCGGGACCCAGCAAAAGGGCAGTGTTGAGAGGCTGATGTTCGCCGGTGTAAGCGACAGTCCCGAAGAGAAAATATCCGTGGCGGCTGGCTATGGCGGTGGCGGAACGGCGAAACTGCGGATCATCGTAGTAGTAGAGAGGTGCCGGCAGTTCGGGCCAGATGACGAGCGGCGCAGGGAGCACATTCGAGAGTAGGCTGAGCTGCTCTTCGGTTCGCTCTTGTATCAGGCCTGTCCAGGTAATATCCGGATCAATGTCAGGCTGCACTACCAGCGCCGTCTGGCTGGCTGGCCAATGCTCTGGAATGGCTGGCAAGAACCAGAGCAGACATAATGCGGCAAGCGGCGCAAGACGGATACGGTTAAAGCGCAGGAGTACACAGGCCAGCCCAGCCGCCGTCATGGCGAAGACGAACGAGAGGCCATAGACGCCGACGAAGGGGGCGAACCGCAAGGGAAGTGACATGTCGATCCCGGCATTACCAAGATCCAGCCAGGCGAAAGCAAATGTTCCATGCGTTCGCTCGATACCTGTCCAGAGCGCGGCTACGGCAGGAATAGCGTAAGCGCGGCGCATCAATGGACCGGCCAACCAGCTGAACACGGCGAGGTGCAAGCCTTTATAGAGAGCAAAAAGAATAAAGCATCCCCACCCACCCCACGAGCCCACGCCTCCGTGGACTTCCAGAACGAATTGGATCCACGTACATAGAAAAAACCAGAAGAAAATACCGGCGCCCCAGCCGTATACGAAGCGTTGCCAGCCGTCACGTGTACGGGCGAGCGCATACAAAAGCGGGGTCAACGCTATCGGAGCCAGCCAGCGAAAATCAAATCTCGGAAGGGCCAGCAGCAGCAGAGCCGCAGTGGCGAGCGAGAGCAGGCTATGTAAGAGCACTCGCCGATAGTGCGGGTGAAGAGACTCGAGCAGGCGATTATTGAATATTCGCCTCGCTGAGAGGCGTGGGCTCATCTCTAAGCATGCCCCTGAGCGGCCGCATGACTCACCTGATCGGCCATGTATGAGCTACGGACAAACGGCCCGCTGAAGACCATCTTGAAGCCGATCGCTAAACCGTAGTCGCGATACGAATCGAACTGCCCCGGATTCACGTACTCGGAAACCCGCAGATTTCGGCGGGTCGGCTGAAGATATTGGCCGATGGTCGCCACCTCGACACCAGCAGCGCGAATATCCCGAAGAAGCTCCTGAACCTCACCGCTCGATTCTCCGAGACCGACCATCACGCCCGATTTGGTCAGCGTGTCCGGCCTGTGTTGCTTGGAAAAACGAAGCACACGGAGCGATTGCAGGTAATCGGCTTGCGGACGCACGCGCCGATAGAGGCGGCGCACTGTTTCCATGTTGTGGTTGAAAACATCTGGTCCCCCGTCGAGGACGCGCGCAACGGCTTCGAGATTACCGCAGAAATCAGGCGTAAGCACTTCAACCTGAGCGTTGGGCAGAGCGCGTCGAACCTGCCGCACGGTTTCAGCAAAGTGACGGGAACCGCCATCGGGCAAATCGTCGCGGTTCACGGAAGTAATTACTACGTAACGAAGGCCCATCCGAGCCGCCATCCCGGCCACATGGAGCGGCTCATCCGGATCGAGGGCAAATTCGCGCTTGAGGGCCGATCCCTTGGGGACCGAACAAAAGGCGCATCCACGGGTACACAAGTTCCCGAGGATCATGAAGGTAGCCGCCCCCCGGCTGAAACATTCGTGCAGGTTTGGACACCGCGCCGATTCGCAAACAGTATGAAGACCTCGCTCCCGCAGGCCGGCTTTAAGCTCATGAACCGCTGAGAAATGTGTTTGCCCCTTTCGGAGCCACTGAGGGAGACGCGGCCGGGGACCGGAAAGCCCGGTATTTTCGATGGCAACCAGGGTATCCATGGAGGCTTGAACCTCATTGTTGCATCCCGCCCCGCGCGGGTTTCGGCCTTCGCCGAGCTATTACCAAACCAACTGATCTATTTCGGTCTTCTGAATCCGAACAAAATGCAAATAAAAGAGCTAGAATAGGAGGGCAACAAGCGATCCGGACCGGCGGAGAGCAGTCGGTTGTCTGGAGAAACGAGTAAGTCCAAGAACCTGCCCGTTCAGCACGTTTGCATGCATCGCAAATGAAACAGATCGCTTTTCTCTTATTTTACAGCTGCTTACCGCTTATGGGCAAACGGCTGATCGGGCAGATGCCGCGATCGAATCCAAACGTCAGTTGCCCCGCCTCCCGCTCCGGAGCCGACTTGCCGACCCAGCGCGTAGGACCGGACGATTTGCTCAATGTCTCAGTAGCGGATTGCCCTGAGCTTACCCGGAATTTCCGGGTTCTAGGAGACGGCACGCTGGCACTCCCGTTGCTAAAGGAACGCATTCCAGCGAACAACAAGCTTCCCGGAGATATCGAAGTCGAAATCTCGGATGCGCTTGTAAGAGAACAGCTGTTGGTCCAGCCCGTTGTCTCGGTATCGGTTGCAGAATATAGGAGCCTTCCGGTCAGCGTTCTCGGCGCGGTTCGTCATCCCGTCACGTTTCAGGCCGCTGGCGAGGTTACGTTGCTCGACGCACTCACGCGCGCAGACGGGTTAAGCGAGACGGCAGGACCGGAAATCCTGGTCTCCCGGCCTGTCGTCTCCTCTCAATCCGGCGCTGGTAGCGTGGCACAGCGTGCGCTCATTCAACGAATCTCAATCAAACGACTGATCGATGAAGCCGATCCGGCTCTCAATATCCGGCTGCATGGGGGAGAAGAGATCCGGATACCGGAAGCGGGCCGGGTCTACGTGATCGGCAATGTTAAGAAAATCGGGCGCATTTCCAGTCGGAGATGGTAACGACACGACCGTCCTGAAGATGATTGCTGTAACGGAGGGCCTCCTGCCCTATACCAACAAGGACGCCTTCATCTACCGCCGCGAAGCCGGCAAAGAGGGCCGGAGCGAGATACCGGTTCAGTTGACGCGCATCATGGAGCATAAAGCTCCGGATATCGCTCTGCAGCCGAACGACATTCTCTACATCCCTGATAGCCGGGGAAAGCGGCTTTCCGCCGAAACGATAAGGACGCTTACCGGATTTGGGGTCTCAGCCGCGACAGGTCTATTGATTTGGCATTAGGAGACAGGCGGGTTCTGCATGAAGCAACTTGACCGTCCGGCTGCCGATCTGCTGGATTCGCGCCGCCTTCCCCAGTATTTCGAGGCGCAGCCCTATCCCGAATTCGAAGCCGCCCGGCCAACCCTTTCGGCTACCCACTATCTGCTGGTCGTCTACCGCCAGAAGTGGCGGATTCTGGGTTTTATTGCCGCATGCCTGCTCGCGACTTATCTGATCTCATCCCGTCTGACCCCGATCTATGAGGCGACGGCCAAGATCGACGTGGACCGTCGCATACCTGCCGGCGTTGTCGGCCAGGAAGCCTCACAAGGACTGACCGGCGACGATGCCGACGCCTTTATGGCCACGCAGGGTGAGCTGATTCAATCCGATGGCGTGCTGCGGCCGGTCGCCGAGAAATTCAACCTGCTGCAGAAGGAGAAGCAGCTCGCAGCCCTTCCTGCCGAACGCGCTCGCAAGAAAACCGACGCCCCCGTTTACCTGAACAATTTGAAGATCAGCAGGCCGGTAAACACCTACATTCTCGATATCAGCTATCGTTCACCTGATCCGCAGTTGGCCGCCGACGTCGCAAACGCAATTGCCCAGTCCTACCTCGAACACACCTTTGAGATTCGTATCCAGTCTTCTAATGCGCTCTCTACCTTTATGGAAAAGCAGCTTGATGAGCTGCGCGTGAAGATGGAACGTTCCGATATGGCGCTGGCGAAATTCGAGCAGGAACTGAACGTCATCAATCCGGAAGACAAAACGAACATCCTTTCCTCGCGGCTGCTCCAGCTCAACACGGAATTTACCAACGCGCAGGGCGACCGCGTACGCAAGGAAGCCGCCTTCAAGAGTCTGCAGTCCGGATCGGTCGCGGCCGCGGAGGTCTCGGGTCAAGGCGAAGAGTTAAACCGGCTGCAGGATCGCGTCAATCAAGCGAAACAGCACCTCGCCACCATTGCGTCCGTGTACGGTCCCGCGCACCAGGAATATCGAAAAGCGGCAAATGATCTGGCGGAGGTGCAGCGGCAGTTCGAAGAGATGCGGCGCAGCGTTGCGCAGCGCGTTGAAACTGACTTCAGGCAGGCGCTGACTCGCGAGGAGATGCTTGGCAAAGCGGTCAATCAGACCAAGGCGGAATACGATCAGCTGAATGCCCGATCTTTCCAATATCAGCAGTTAAAACGGGACGCGGACACCAACAAAGCTCTCTATAGCGATCTCGAACGCCGGATCAAAGAGGCCGGCATTAATGCGGGATTCCAGAACAGCTCGATTAGAATCGCCGATTTAGCCCGGCCTCCCGACGCACCTGTCTTTCCGAGGAAGACTCTTTATTTGATCCTGGCGTTCCTGGTGTCGTCGGTGGTCGCAGTTTGCGCAGCGGTATTGGCGGATGTGCTCGATAACACCATCCGCGATCCCGAACAGGCTGCGCACGCGCTCGACACCAGCGTGCTCGGAACCTTACCCACTGTCAAGGAAATGCGGCGGCTGCTCAATCCCGTTGCTCCGGCGCTCATCTCCAAGTCCGCCAGTCTCGATAACGGCGATAGCTTGCCATCACTCGGAATCGCAAGCTCAGCCGGAAAAGCGGAATCCGCCATCAGTGCCCGCCGGGCGAGACGAAAACATGTACTGTATCCGGCTAGCGGCAAATACGAAGGGATCTCCTCCTATGAGGAGGCCATCCGGACATTGCGGCATTCGATCCTCTTGCCCGATTTCGACCGAAATGTCCGATCGCTCCTGCTGACCAGCGCCGCGCCTGCAGAGGGCAAGTCGACCGCCATCATCCACCTCGCGATCGCACACGCCGAGCAAGGTAAGCGGACGCTGATCATCGATGCGGACCTGCGGCGCCCCAGCATTCACAAAAAGCTCAACCTCGACGGAACGAGAGGTCTCTCAAACGCACTCTTAGGCGAACTGGATTGGAAAGATAGCGTAGTTGGAACCGAAGATTGGCCGGAGCTGCTGGTTCTGCCAGCGGGAACCGCATCTCGTCGCGCTTCGGATCTGATCGGATCCATGATGATCGATATCCTGGACGAAGCGGTAAAGGAATACGACCTGATCCTGGTCGATGCTCCGCCGCTGCTCGGTTTCGCTGAAACAATGCAAGTGGCGACAGCCGTGGATGGCGTGGTAGTCATGGCGCGAGCCGGTCAAACCAGCCGGCGAGCGGTTGCGAGCGTGCTCGCCACGCTCAAACGTCTGCGCGCGAATACCGTCGGCCTGGTGCTGAATGAAGTGGATAAGAACAGCACGCACGGCTACTACTATTACGGCGACTACCGAAAGTACTACTCGCAAACGCTGGAGCAAAACACTTGAATGACTGGAGATCGAGTAGGGCGGATCTCCTGCGCGGCCGATGATCGCATCGGATGAGGAGAAGAATGGCTCTCACCCGATAAAGCCGGTTTTGGAGAGCGGCGCTCGCAATCTGTTTCAAGGCATTTCCACCCGTGGGCTTTTAGCTCAAGCCCGCGCTCGTGGAGCTCTGCTCTATGACATCGTCGCAGTATACGGAATTCATTTCGCCAATCAGGCTTTGCCGCTCATAACGGTTCCTTACCTGTCGCGCACGCTCGGCCCGGCGGGCTGGGGTCTGCTGGCAATGGCCCAGTCGTTTGGCATGTACGGGAACCTCATAGTCGATTACGGCTTTGTCTATTCCGCGACCCGGCAGATAGCCACCGCTTCAGAGAGCAAGGAAGTGGAATTGGTTATCGCCGGCGTGTCCGGTGCGAAGATTCTACTCAGCGTTGTGGCTCTTACGGCGGCTCTGCTAGCCTACCTCTTCGTCCCGCTATTCCATCAGCATCCGGTTCTCCTGTGGACGGCAGTCCTCTCGGAGATCGTGAAGGCCTCGCTGCCGGTTTACTACTTCTACGGCATTCAACGAGTCGCAATTGCCTCGCTGCTCGATATCTTCGCGCGCGCCTGCGCGGCGGCCGGAATCTTCATTTTCGTTCGCCATCCCAGCGATGCCTGGAAGGTGTTCGCTTTGACCGGGATCACCGCCGGAGTCGCGTCTGTCATCGGCCACGCGCTCCTCAGCACGAAATACATTCTGCGGCTGCCTCGGCTGCATGACGGATGGCAAATGCTCCGCCAAGGCTGGGCGATGTTCCTGTTTCGCAGCGCGCATAGCATCTACACCCTCGGTAACGCTTTCATCCTGGGCCTGTTTGCCTCGCCTAAAGCGGTCGGCTACTATGCGGGCGCGGAGAAAATCAGTACCGCCGCAGTTGGCCTGCTTGCACCCTTGACTACCGTCCTCTACCCGCGTGCCGCCGCACTCGTCAAAACTTCGTTAAACAGAGCCGCCAAAGTCACTCGGTTTACTTTGTACGTGATGGGTGCGGGGAGCGTTCTTCTAGGACTCATGTTGTGGCTGGGTGCACCGCTCATTGTGAAAATCATCCTCGGCAAAAACTTCGGCGAAAGCGAGAGCGTGCTGCGAGTGCTGAGTGTGCGGGCACCGCTGATCGCCTGGACCAACATTCTCGGTTTTCAGTGGCTTCTCGTGCTCGGACTTGAACGGCAGTTTCAAAAGATCACCGTCGCGGCATTGATACTGAACACACTGCTCGCCACGGCTCTCGCGCCACGCTTTTCGTATAACGGCATGGCTTGGGCGGTGCTGTTTTCGCAAGCCGCGGCTGCACTCGGGATATTCGTGGTAGTCGAGCGGAGAAACCTGAACCCGTTCTCGAGGAAACTGCGTGACGCAAATGCCTGACGCTGTCGCAACCAAGGAAAAAATTGGGAAGGCTGCCCGCTCATCGAGAGCCTCTCCCCGCGTTGCCTTCCTCATGAACGTCATCGCGCCTTATCAGAAGCCGGTGCTCGATTGCCTTGCGCAGCTTCATCCAGGTATGCGCATCTTACTTTCGACGCCAATGGAAAGCAATCGGCCCTGGAAATTGGAGTGGGAAGGCTTGGACGTAGTCGTCCAGAAGACCATCACACTGAACAGGCAGTGGCGTCACCCAAAAGGCTTTACCGAGCCGCTCTACGTTCACCTGCCGATCGATACCGTCGCGCAGCTGAATCGCTTTCGCCCCAACATCGTGATCTCCTGGGAGATGGGAGTACGAACGATCCTCGCGTCTGTTTACAGGAGATTACGGCCTAGGTCGAGGCTCGTCGTTTGGGCTGAGTTCGCCGAGTCAACCGAGTACAGCCGCGGAGCGCCCCGCCAGATGCTCAGAAAGATTCTCCATCGTGTGATCGACGCTTTTCTGGTTACGGGAGAAAGCGGCGCGCGTTATCTCAGTAGCTTAGGCGTCCCGCCCTGCAAGATCTTCAAGATCGCGTATACCACTGATGTAAGCCGGTTCGCTGCCGTTCCGATCGTAAGAAGAGCCGAACCTGTCTCGCATCTCTTGTACGTGGGTCAACTCATCGAACGCAAAGGTCTGCTGCCCTTTGTCGAGGTTCTGTCGCAGTGGGCCGCGCTTCATGGCGATCGCAAAACTGAACTTGTCTTTGCAGGAGATGGCCCTCTACGTGGTGTGTTGCAGTCGTCCCCCGTTCCTGCCAACCTGACCCTTTCCTTTCTTGGAAACATCTCGTATGAATGTCTGCCGGACGTCTATTCGCAAGCGGACGTATTCGTTTTTCCCACGCTTGCCGACACTTGGGGCGTGGTAGTGAACGAAGCCATGGCGGCTGGCATCCCGGTACTCGGAAGCCTTTACGGCCAGGCCGTTTCTGAATTGATTGCGGACGGGAGCAACGGCTGGACGTTTCGCCCCGATGTGCCGCCGGAAATGTTCGCTGCTCTGGACCGGGCACTCTCGACTTCTCCAGGCGAGTTGGAAAAGATGCGGTCCTCGGCCAGAGCTACCGCGCTTCGTCTGACGCCGGATCATGTTGCCGGGCTCATCGAGCGCGCTATCACCGCTTGCGCAGTAGACACCCGCCGAGCTGCTGGCGTCAGGAAGTAATAACGGCCATGACCCACCTTCCGGTCTTCCTGTACGTGGTCTTTTTCCTGGTTGCGGTGTTCGCCCCTCCGCGCTGGAGCATCATCGCTTTCCTGCTGCTCTCTAATATCGATCTCGGATCACTCAGCTCGAGTATCGGAGCAATGAATACCGCCAAGGCGATGATCCTCCCGGTCTTTATGCTTTGGAGATTTCGCGCGTATGCTGGGCATGGAAAAATCGCGGCCGCTCCTGTTGCCTGGGGTTTGCTGATTGTCTACGTTGCCGTTGCTTCCGCCTGGTCTCAGTTTCCGGCGTTTGCCATCAAGTTGATCGGGCACCTGCTCGGCTCACTCATCATTTGCATGATGCTCATCAGAGCGACTAAGGGAGGCTATCTTACCGTAAAAACTGTCATTCCTGTCACCATAGGCGCATTGGGAATCGCGACGATTCACTGGTTTTTTCTTCACGGGTGGGGCGGCGAAACAGAGAGGTTCACCACTTTTGCAGGAGCCCAGTCCTTTGCCGCTTTCGTCACGGCGCTATATTGCGCGGCTCTCGTTTCCAAATCGCTGCGTATGGCAGTGCGCGTACCGCTCTGCGCCGTTCTGCTCTTCTCTGTGTTGCTGAATGGAAGCAGAATCTGGATCATTGCTCTCTTTGTTTCAACGCTGCTCGCGATTTTCGTTTCTGGCGTAAAGCCTTGGCTCAAAGTAATTACTTTAGGGCTCACTTTGATAAGCGGGGCTTTCTTCATCGCAGAGTTCGACGCCATCATGGATCTGATTGCCGGGCACGCTTCCTCCAACCGCATTGCAGCCGCCCTAACCGACGCCTATGTAGGCAACTTCAAGGCGAGAGGTTTAGGTACCTATAATCTCCGCCACGAACTTTACGAGCGCACTATGCAAGGCCTCGAGAGTAGTTCCGTTCTTCAACTGGTCTTTGGACATGGAACTTGCAACGGCGCGCTGATAACGGCCACCCTAAGCAAAAATCCTGACCCCAACAGAGCAATGCATGACGAGTGGCTGCGCGCAATCTATGAATGGGGAATCGTGGGGTTGCTCATCTGGCTTGTATTCATCGGTTCACTGGCAGTTTACGCTGCCCGGGGCGTCAACACGGATCGTGGCAGTTACGCCAAGCCGCTGTTGATCTATCTGCCGGCTTTTGCGCTGGGTCTTTCGGGTGAAAACATCATCGCTGGCGCGGGAAACGCCGTGAGTGTTGGTCTGCTCATGTTGATCGCCTTGGCCAGCATTTCGCATCGGCCACTGCGAAGAAGCATTCCCGCACGCTTCCGCCGCATTTCGCCCGAGCGGGTGCTGCCTGTCCCGCCACTCGCGGGCACTCGGCCGCCCTCTCCCAACCTGGGCGCAAGCGCCTGACCTTGTCCGATGGTCGTCACGCGTTGAAAATTCTTCAGCTACACAACTTCTATCAGCAACCCGGCGGCGAAGACCAAGTCTACTTCGCCGAATTCGATCTTTTGCGCAATCACGGCGATGTGGTCGAGCAATACTCTGTTCATAATGACTCGATCGGTCAGGGGGCAGGTATACACGTTGCCCTGCAAACCATTTGGAACGCACGGAGCTATCGGCAAATACGGGAAGTAGTCAGGCGGTTCCGCCCGGACGTTGTCCATTGCCACAACACCTTTCCGATCCTTTCGCCCGCTGCTTACTACGCGGCCAATGCCGAACGGGTCCCCGTGGTACAGACCGTTCAAAACTATCGTCTGATTTGCCCCGCTGCCACGCTGTTGAGGGAAGGACGCATCTGTGAAGACTGTATCGGCCACTTTGTTCCTTATCCCGGCGTCCTGCATAGCTGTTATCGCGGCAATCGCGCGGCCAGCGCCACGGTGGTCTCAATGCTCACTGCTCATCGCCTGTTGGGAACTTGGCGCAAGGCAGTGCAAACCTATGTTGCGCCTACAGACTTCGTCAGGAGCAAACTGGTCGAAGGTGGATTACCCGCCGGGAAGGTTCTAGTAAAGCCCAACTTCCTCCCGTCTGACCCCGGCCCAGGCGCCGGCCTCGGGGGATATGCTTTATTCGCCGGCCGGCTTGCGCCCGAAAAAGGGCTCCTTACCCTGCTTCGCGCTTGGCAGAACCTTCGCGATTTCCCGCTTCGAATTGCCGGCGATGGCCCGCTCCGAGACTTCGTTGCGGCGCAAGCCGAAATGCTCCCTAATGTCTCCTGCCTGGGATTTCAAAGGCGTTCAGACCTCATCGAGCTCATCAAGAACGCAGCTCTTCTAGTAGTGCCATCGGAATGGTACGAAGGTTTTCCCATGACGGTAGTTGAAGCTATGGGGTGCGGGACGCCGGTGGTCGCCTCGGACATCGGCTCGCTCGGCGAGGTGATAGTGAATGGCGTCAATGGAGAGAAATTCGCGCCCGGAAACCCAACTGCATTGGCTGATACGATCAGATCCCTGATATCCCAACCCGCCACCCTGCTAAAGCTTCGAGAGACCGTTAGGCAGCGGTTCTTATGCCGATATTCAGCTGAGAGCAATTACCAGCAACTCCGGCACATCTATGAAGAATCGATCAAGAAAAACGACGGAGGCTAGCAGGTCCTTTTGCCCTTGCAACAGGACTAGATATTCTCAAGCGGCATCGCAGGAATTGGGCGTCATATTACTGCGGTCCGGCTCTGAGCCTTTACTTGCCTGGGTTCCGCTGCTATCCTTTGAGTCTGAGGTCTCCGACGTCCGTTCGGGCGCTCGGATACGATGAGTGCTGCTGCTGCACAACAGACGGTTGTTGTCCCGGAGATCAAGAAGCGTTCGTGGGCTACGCTCTCGCTCGTCCTCGTTGACGTTCTTGCCCTGGAGCTGTCACTGCTCCTCGGATGCCTTGTTCGGCTGTTCCTCCATTCTCTCTTCCCGATCGCTCTGAACGCGCCTCAATATCAGGGGCTCGCTTTAGGTGTGCTCACCCTGCCTCTCGCTTACGGTTGGGTAGGCTTGTATCCCGGCTACGGAATGAGCGCCGTGCAGCGAATCCGCGGGCGGGTATACGCCACCGCTACTATCTTCGTGGTGTTGCTGATGTGGAATTACACCCTGTACGACGGACAGTGGTCCCGCGGCGTACTAATCCTCACCATGTTCTTTGCGCTTGTGCTTGCTCCGGCCCTCGAAGCGCCGCTTCGCCGCGTGCTGATCAAACGGGGTATCTGCGGAGTTCCCGCTATTGTTTTGGGAGCTGGGCGCACCGGCGCGCTGGTCGCGAAGACATTGCTGAAAGAGCGTGATCTCGGCTTTGTGCTGGTTGGAATGTTGGATGACGATCCCTGCAAATGGGGCACCACCGTGCACGGCGTCCGCGTTCTCGGGCCGCTCTCCGCCGCCGAGGCATTCGTTGGCCGCGCCAAAGTAGCGTTGATCGCCATTCCGCGCATGCAGCGCGAGCGCCTCTCCGGCCTGGTCGAGAGCCTCTCCTTTCCCAATGTCATTGTGGTACCCGATCTCTTCGGAATTCAGAGCCTGTGGATCACATCGCGCGACATCGGCGGCGTGCTCGGCCTGGAGCTCAAGAAGAACCTGCTCATTACTTCAAACCGCGTCCTGAAACAAGCGCTTGACTACGCGATTTCCGTTCCCGTTTTTCTGCTTAGCTTGCCCTTCCTTGCCCTTTTCGCGGCATGGATAAAGCTTGTCAGCCCGGGATCGCCCTTCTTCGTTCAACAGCGCGAGGGCAAGGCCGGCAATCGCATCAAAATCTATAAACTTCGGACCATGTATCCCGAAGCGGAGCAGCTCTTGTCGGAGCACCTCGATGCCAATCCGGGCGAACGGGCAAACTGGCTTCGTTATTACAAGCTGAAGAAAGATCCGCGCATCTTGCCGGGAATTGGCTGGTTTTTGCGCCGGTACAGCCTCGACGAGCTGCCCCAGCTTTGGAATGTGATTCGCGGGGATATCAGTCTCGTCGGCCCGAGGCCCTTTCCTTCTTACCATCTGGACGGTTTCCCGGAAAGCTTCCGGGCCTTGAGATCGAGTGTCATGCCGGGTATCACCGGATTGTGGCAGGTATCTGCTCGCAGCGACGGCGATTTGGAAGTGCAGCAAGCCCAAGACACTTACTACATCCGCAACTGGTCGCCTTGGCTCGATCTCTACATCTTGCTACGCACTCTGCTCATTGTTTTGTCGCCCAACGGCGCTTACTGATCAGCCATCGCGTCCCGCCTGCCTTCCTTTAGCTCCCTCGCTCCTGAGCCCTGCTTACCTAAACGCTCTCATGCCTGGTTGGGGCGCTCAGCAAACATCCGCCGTGGCGGGTCACAATCATCTTAGATTTTTTCTTTTCCTGCTGGGTCAATCATTTAACCCTGATTCGGGACAGCGGCCCCCAACTCACCCTCAATACTCACAGCTGAGAAGCGATCGCACAACACCTCTTGCGCATCGCTCCAGACCTCAGCCCAGGATAATCATGAAATCGATCCGCCTCTTACTTTTTCTGATCCCGCTTCTGTCAGTAGCTCAGACTAAAACTGACTTCAACTCTCAGCTCAACAACTTGCCTTTTGTGAGCGTAATGGCAGAGCCTTTTTCTGCCAAAGGGGATTGCGTAACAGACGACACCAGCGCCTTGCAGGCGGCTCTGGACACGCATCGCTTCATCTGGCTACCTAAGCCGCCCGGCGGTTGCTACCTCGTTTCAAAAACCCTCATCCTGCAGTATGGCGATTACCTCTACGGCGCGTCCGCAAACAACCCTAATGCCGGTGATCCGAACCAGGGTGTCGTAATCCGGTTGGCTCCCAACAGCAATGTGTCACTGCTCCAGACCTTTGACAGCCAGGACCCGCCCGGAGGTGGTAACGAGTACATGGCAGTCGAAAATATCGTCTTCGACGGAAACGGCGGCAGCCAGACTCACGAACTGCAGGGGCAGGCTTTGGTCGATTACCGCGGGACGTTCATCCAAACATTTCTGCGCCATGTGCTGATCACGAATGCATTCGGCCCCGGGCTCTTCACCGGTTCCACAGAACTGGATAACGTCTGGATTATCGGGTGCACGACAAGTTCGTACTCCTGGATCCACAATCCAGGAACTGCAGGCTTGGGCGCGCTGCTTGCCAATCAGGTTTACGTCGAAGAATCCATGTCTCCCCTGAATGGCCAGTATCGTTCGCCCTGGGACGGCAGCGTTAACGACCCCTCAAAATACGCTCATGCCATCTGGTTCAACGGAATGGGCACTGCAACCATCAATCAGCTTCATTGCGAATCGGCCGCCACTTGCGTCGATTTCAACGACGTCCAAACTTTGACCGTACACGGCATCAGCGGCACCCGAATCGGAAATCCCACCTCGAGTGATCCCACCGACGGCTATTTGATGCGGGCGATGAATTTGAACCTCGACAATTTCACTTTCTCCGCCGCTTATTTTGACCAGGCCGGTACCACGTATTCGGCCCCTTTTAACAACTCTCGCGTGTTTGGCCTGGCGAATGGGCTTGCCAGTAACGACATCTATGAAACGCCTGCCGGCGTGATAACCTGGCCATTCTACACTTGGGGCCGCATCGACCAGGGCTTCGCAGGCGCACCTTACCTCGGCGAGCGCCCGCGAATCGGCAACGAATTGTGGATCGAGCAATTGGGCAATTACAGCCCCAATAGATTGGCGATCTTCGACAGCAATGGCGGTCCGAACGGATCCTATGCTTACTTTGAGCGCAACGGGTCACAGCTAAACCTCGGCTTCAGCCCCGGACCGTGGGACGCGAATGAACTGACCATGCTCCAGATGAATTTCTTCGGGCTTGGAAACTCAGGCAACAATGTTCAGATCAATGGCGGCCGCTTGCAAACCGGAAGCGAGGACAACACAGATATGAACGGCGAACTCGCGCTGACCGCTGCCAACTCCGCGACCTACTCGTTTGCTGGATATTACCTCGTTCATCCAGAATGCACGGCAACTCCTCAATTCGACATCGGGAGCGGGAATCGCTTCTGGATCACCTACTCGGGAGTTAGCTCATTCACTGCGAACTTTGCGCAGCCCGTAACCGGTACCGTGTCATACGTCTGCCTCGGTCGTAACTAGCTCCATTTAGATCCTGGGGAGCCCCCGTTGTAAACTCTCGGAGGCTCCCCGCCGTCACCGATAATAAACGGTAGACAGAAATACCTGCCCAGTAAAATGCCGGACGTCTTCCTCCCGCCCGATGCCTCAATCTGAGCCTCTCAGTCTAAGCGTGATGCGGGCACGTGGGCAATCGCCTGGCACTCTGGCGCTACACGCTTTGCTCGTTGCAGTCGTCTGTTCCTTGCCCCATTGGACCGGCATCTGGCAAAGTCATGCTGACTACTCGCCTTTCTCTGTTTCTCCTGCTGTTTCGGCTATCACCTTTGATGAGACACACGCCTATGCGCCACCCGCCCGGCGTTTGCTATCAACACACAGAATCAGGGCGGAAGTTGACAACTACGAAAACAGAGATTTATCGGCTGGTATTCCGTTCGTTCCAACTGCCATCCTTGGCGCTATGGGCTGGATGCTTGGCAGCCTTGAAAAAGCGTTCATCGCCGCTGACATGCTTTTTCCCGCCATTCTCTTTCTGCTCCTTTACGCAGCTTCTGCCGCCGTAGTACGGGATTCTACGCTCAGGCTGCTCCTGGCTTGGGGCACCATCATTATTCCTTTTGGGCTGTTGAACAGCATTTGGATGGGCGACGATGCCCGCATAGCTCCGCTCGAGTTCACGCGCACGCCTCAGCCGGAGATTTCTTTCACCGTCCTGATCGCCGCCGTGCTGCTTCTCGGCAAGGCGATTCGAGAAGATTCTGCCTGGCGTTGGACGCTCGCGGCCGGATTTGCTTCAGGCGTGGTCGTCTACTGCTATTACTTCTACGCCGTAGCCTGGGGCGCGACACTCGTCTTGTTGCTGATTCTTGCCCTCATCTGGCGGTTTCGTTTTGTCTCGGCCCGGGCCGCTTCGGCGCTCTGTCTGATGCTCCTCCTTTCGATCCCTTACGCGGTCGCAACGGTGCGCGGAAAAACGCAGGGAGGGCAAAGCTATCTTCTCGAGCGTATGGGCGCATACACGCATCGCCCGGATTTCGTCCCGCTTTTTTCCGGTATCCTTCTCTGTGCTGTGCTGCTCGTCTTTGGGCGGGAGTTCTGCCGCCGTCAGCCCGCTTATTTCGTGCTTACGTTACTCGTGGCCGGATCGCTTTTTGGAATGAATTTTCAGATTCTTTCCGGCTACGAAACTCAGCGCTGGCACTTCTGGAAACGGCTGGCGCTGCCGGTTTTCTTTTTCGTTGTTGCAAGCGGTGCCGCGCACCGAATCGAAGAAGCCTTTGCGGACAAAATTGCAAGAACCAGAGCGGTCGCTCAGATGCTGCTGGCAATACTGATCCTGGAAACGGCTGCTCGCCTGGGCTATGCCGGCATCCTTACGGCGCCTCACCATCGCGTCAGTGATCCCGACTTTGCGATGCTGGTTTGGGTTCGCTCGCATCTACCGGAAAATCAGGTGATCGGTAGCACCGATCCTCAGTTGATTCTCCTGGTTCCAGCGCTCACGGCAGACTACAACTATGTTCCGAGCGGCCTTCGCTCGCTCACTTCGACCGGAGACATCGTGGCCCGGTATTTCGAAATCGCCTGTCTGCTCGATCTTTCGCGAGCGGATGTGGCACGAGCAGCCGCAATCCCGAATCACCTAGGGCACTCAACTGAGTTGCTGCAGGTCCTCGGGCTGAGTTACACGGGCGATCGAAGCGTGTACGAATGGTTCGTGAACCAATACAACACCGGGCATACGTGCGCTGCTCCAAGGTGGCGTCTCGATTATCTGGCTGTGGCAACCGGAACTCCCGCCTTATCGGCGGCAAAAGCGCGTTTCCCGGCAGAGCGGCCCGTTTACCGCAATGCGAAATGGCAACTGCTGGAGCTCCGGCCACCGGCAGCGAGAGGAGAGTACTAGTCGTCGGACCGGAAGAAACTTCCCAGATCTCCGCTGGCAATTGCTCCGAGTGGATTTCGTTCTTCTCCGTTGTGCCGGTGCTCCCCAGGCGACAGTTCGTGACGCAGGCGCTCCAGCGTCAGACTCTGCAGAATAACCCGGCCTGGTCCAGTTAATGTGGTGAGAAAAAGCCCTTCTCCTCCAAAAATCGCGGTGCGAATGTTTCCGACTAACTGCACATCGTAGTTGATCGTCGGCTCGAACGCAACCAAGTGACCGGTTTGCACCTGCAGCACTTCGCCGGCGGCCAGCGTGAAGTCGACGTGATCGCCGCCCGCATGGACGAATACTGCACCTGGGCCCGTCAATTTCTGCAGAATGAACCCCTCACCGCCCAATAAGCCTGCCCCCAGCCTTCGCACCATCGCAATGTCGAGCGTCACCGATGCTTGTGCGAAAAGGAAGCCGTCGCGCTGCACCATCATAGTCTGGCCGGGCGCAAGTTCGAATACCTGAATCTTCCCCGGATAGTGACCGGCAAAGCCCACCTCGCCCCGCACGCTCTCGGCACGAAAATATGTAAAAAACAAGGATTCGCCCATCAGCTTGCGCTTGATTGCGCCAATAATCTTCTGTCCGAAGGACTGGCCGGTCATGCGGGTCGCCCAATCGACGTTCACGGATTTGTAAATCATCTTGCCGGCTTCCGCGTAGATCTCTTGACCGGGTTCGAGATGTACTCGCGCAATCTGAAGATTATGACCTTCGATGTCATACTTGAGCGGCGTGACCGGAGTTAGCGGTGAGTTGAAGCTCCCTGCGTTCACACCCAGCTGCTGACCGCAATTCAGGCAGAACTTCGAGTTATCGCCAAGCTGTGTTCCGCAATTCGTGCAAAAAGCCATGGTGCCCCCCGATCCTGTTCCTAGATACGCATGCTATTCTCGCATTGTCCGTGGCTGTGAGAGACCACAAGTTGCCGTCGCTCGATGGACTGCGTGCGGTCTCGATTGCGCTGGTCCTGTTCGCTCACTGCGCGGATACCCCACATGCTTTTTCCCTCAAGCTGCTTACTTACACAGGAGAGCTCGGTCTCCTTGGCGTGAAGGTTTTCTTTGTCGTTTCCGGTTTCCTTATTACTTCTCTGCTGCTCAAAGAGCACGCCAGGACGGGCAGTATCTCCCTCCGAAACTTTTATGCTCGCCGAGTGCTTCGCATATTTCCGGCCTTCTATGTCTTCTTAATAATTCTGTTCATTCTGACGCGTTTCGGCCTGTATCAAATCGCGATTAGAGATTTCGTCCACGCAGGAACTTTCACCGCCAACCTTGTCGGCATCAGTTGGGAGTTGCTTCACATCTGGTCGTTGTCCGTCGAAGAGCAATTTTATCTGCTGTGGCCGGCTTCGCTCGTATTGTTCGGGATCAGGTTGCCATTGCGGGCCGCCGCCGCACTAATTGTCATCCCGCCCATATTTTTTGCCTTTGTTCTGCATGGGCACGTTCGGCTGGGTGGGGCAATCAGTGGACTGGCTGCAGGCTGCGTCTTGGCGGGTGTGCGCAACGTCTTACAGCAACGAGCGAGCTACCTGAATTTCCTCGGCCGTAAATGGACTCCCTGGCTACTTACGATATCCTTCTTTCTGATCGAAAGCTTCCATAGATTCTGGTTTTACGAGCTGCTTGCCCCGGTCATATCCATTTGCATTGCTCTCACCCTCGATTCCGTATTAACCTTTCCCTCAAGCGCGATCGGCCGATTTCTGAATCGCAAGTCCGTTGCGTATCTCGGACTGCTTAGCTATTCCATTTACTTGTGGCAGCAGATCTTCCTAGACCGGTGGATGCATCACTGGTTCAACATTTTTCCGGTAAACCTGGTCTGTGTTTTCGCGTGCGCGCTGGGGTCTTTTTATCTTGTCGAGCGGCCATTCCTAAAGCTGAAGAGCCGGCTCCCCGGACCCAAACTCCTGCCCAGACCTGCGCCGGAGTCGCGGCCTCAACTCGCCTAAGTGCAATTGCTCACAGCGCAGCGTGACCTGTGGCCCAAAGCGCAACGTGACCTGTGGTTACGCGTGCTATTTCTCGCTTGCCTGATCTTTTTCATAAACCGCGGACCCTATCGGGCCATCCGATACTCGACAACGGGCGATTTCTCAACCGTCTACGCTGCCACGCGGTGTTGGCTTCATGGCGCGAACCCGTACGACCGTTCCGCTCTCAAAGCGGAACTCGCGGCCGCCGGCGCTCCCGCGGATATCCAACACGATCAGGACATCAATCCGTCCGTGTATCTTCCGTCCGCTATGCCCTGGACGGCAGCCCTCGCAACGCTACGCTGGCGGGCGGCTAATATCTGCTGGTGTCTGCTCTCTCTCCTCCTGTTCGCCGCTTCGTTGTGCGCGATCCTGTCGCGGAGCGCGCTTTCTTCCCGTGGAAAATGGTTTGCAGGATCCGCGGCCCTGGCCTTCTCTCCTGCTTACGTCGGCATCTACGACGGGAACCCCGGAGTCATCGTCATCAGCCTTGTTGCGCTCGCCCTCTGCCCCGGCACCGAACCATTTGCCACAGTTGGCGGAGTTTTCCTCGGCATAGCACTGTGCTTTAAACCTCAGCTTGCGCTCTCCGGGATCCTAGTGTTCGCAATCTGGAAAAAATGGAAGCCGCTCGCGGCCGCGATTGCCGTCTTGATCGTTTCCCTCGTAATTGGGGTTGTTGTTGTCTCCCGCTTCGGCCATGACTGGGCCTGGTGGCATACGGAGCAACATAACCTTGCAGTCAGCTTCCAGCCCGGCGGCCAAAGCGATCCGGCTCCGAGCAGCGCAGTGGCCTGGCAGATGCTGAACTTACAGGCCCTGTTCTCTTATGTAATTCATGACCGGCGCGCTTGCGACACCGCAGTCTGGGTGGTGATAGCAGGTTTGACCGCTCTCTTCTGGCACACGCGCCGGCGAAGTGCGCTTGCGACTTACTGGCAAGACGTGGCATTCTTTTCGACCGCGACGCTGATGATCACTTATCACCGCTACTACGATGGGCAGCTCCTTTTGCTCCTCATTCCACTGCTCGCCCTGATCCGTGCTGAGCACAAAGCCAGCTTTGCCGTGATCTGCGGATGCTTGCTGGTATTGGCTTTCCCGCTGCAGTCGATCTTTGCCAGGCGGCTGGGGACTCAGGCGACCACCGAGTCGCTGAAGCAAGTGCTCTTGCTGCGTAATCAACCCGCGGCGGTTCTGCTGATTGCCTGCACGCTCGCGCTCTGTTGCGCTGTTAGGTCGCTGCCGGAAAAAGAAATCTGAGCGCATCGCGCATACGCGAGCCCCAGGCTTTCTCATCGTGCCCAGCGCCTTCGTCTTCCACGTAGGCGAGATCGCGGCCGAGCTGCCAGCCTTTGCCGACGAGCGCTTGGCACAGTTCAGCCGTATTCCTGATACAGTCTTCCGGATTCTGCCCTTCGCAAGTTCCCGTGTCGAGCCAAATCTTCGGCGGAAGCTTAGGACGCAACTTGGCGATCTCGCGGAAAATGGCCCGATTCGCCCACCAAAGCGATGGCGACATGACGATCAGTTTCCCGAAAACCTTGGGATAGTGGAGCCCGAGATAGAGCGTCACAAGGCCGCCGAGCGATGATCCGCCCAGTCCGGTATTTTCGGCGGCCGTCAGCGTCCGGTATTCACGATCGATAAACGGCTTAAGATTCTCAACCAGCATTTTGCCGTAAGAGCGAGCGCGGCCGCCACGGCCCCGGCGGTCGCGTACGGGCGTATACTCGGCGATTCGCTCGTTGCCGGCGTTGTACACGCCTACGATAATCAAGGGCTCTATATGTCCGCCCTGGATCATCTCTCCGGCGACTTCGTCCAAGCGCCAATGGTTGCCGAGAAATGCCGTAGCGGGATCAAATAGATTCTGTCCGTCGTGCAGGTAAAGAACAGGATACCGGCAGTCCAAGTCAACTTCGTAGCCCGGCGGCAAGTACACAACCACATCGCGCGGTTCGCGGAGAAAAGACAATGCCTCCGCTTTATGGTGTTTTATGTTTCCGATTAAGACCTTGCTCAAAAAGGGCGGATCCTAGTCCTTGACGAAGTTCAGCGAGGCGGAGTTCATGCAATAGCGCATACCTGTCGGACGCGGCCCGTCATCGAACAGGTGACCCAGGTGGGCTTCGCACTTTGCGCAGTGCACTTCCGTACGAATGACTCCTAGGGTGGCATCTGCCTGTTCTTTGACGTTCTCTCGAGCGATCGGAGCCCAGAAACTCGGCCAGCCAGTTCCGGATTCGAATTTGGTATCGGAGGAAAAGAGCGCATTCCCGCAACACACGCAACGATAAAGACCGTGCTCGTGATTATTCCAGTACTCATTCCTGAATGCCGGCTCCGTTCCGGCGTGCCGCGTAACCTGATATTGCTCGGGCGTCAACTGCTTTCGCCACTCGGCGTCTGTCTTCACCACTTTTTCCACTTCAATCACTCCCTTGCGCTTACCGGCGTCCGTGAAATCGACGAGCTTCACCAACTTCCCTGAGGACGCTCGCGCGGATTCAACCAAACCCGCGCAGGTCAGGCCCGCGGCGATCCCAAAACACTGTTTGAGAAAGGATCTACGTTCCATACAACCTATTATTCTTGATTTATCTCCGTTTGGTTACGGTGCGGAAAATCTGGGCCAAAGTTGATACCTTGAAGACATGCCGATCTTTGAGTACTCTTGCGACGACTGCGGAAGCAAATTCGAAAAGCTGGTGCGCCGCAGCGCTGAGGCTGAGGCTGTCCGCTGCCCCTCCTGCGGCCAGGATCATCTGACCACCGAATACTCCACGTTTGCGGCCCGGGCTGGAAAGCTGTCTAGTGAGCCGGCGCCTTCTCGCTGTGGGAACGGCATGTGCGGTACCGATTTCTGCGGAAGCGGTATGTGCGGCATGAACATGAATTGACCCACTGCCACGGTCAGGCGACGGGCAGGTACGAGCAGGCCGCCTTGACGGCCTCGACAAAACTGTCATACGTGAATGGTTTGGTGATGTAGTCCTGCGCGCCGAGCGCCAGCGACCTGCGCTTGTCGGCCGAGAGCGACGACGAGGTAAATACGACGACTTGGATAGCTTGCAGCTCCTCGTCTCTCCTCATCTCGGATAAGACGTCGAGCCCGTCCTTGCGAGGCAGATTCAAATCCAATACCACCAGATCCGGGCGGGGCCGCTGCTTGAAAGGCCCCGTTCCATGCAGGAACGCGAGCGCCTGCTCTCCGTCGCAGGCGCGATGTAACTGAACTTCGATATTGGCGGTCTTCAGTGCGGTCTGAAATAGCAGGAACGCTGCGTCTTCGTCTTCAACATACAAAACCACTCTCGCTCCCATCGCTGCCCTGATAGACGCCGTTCCACCCTTGGCAGTGTCCTTGCAATGCGTGAGCGCCGTTCGCACTGCTCAGTTGAGTGCCACCACTGATCTGTGCATCCCAGTTGACTTTCGTTGTTTATTCGCCAAAACTGGTGGTACGGAGAGTAAATGGCGCTTACACGAAGACAGAAAGAGTTGATGGATTTTCTCGAGCAGTTCATCCGGCAGCGCGGCTACAGTCCGAGTTATGAAGAGATCGCAGGCGGCCTAGGGCTGGCCTCGCTTGCGACCGTTCACAAGCATATTCAGGCGCTAGAAACTAAGCAATACTTACGGCGCAACTACAATCACAGCCGCTCGCTCGAAGTCGGCGAGCGCTTCTTGAAGGAGCAAGTTCCGGGCGGGCAGGCATCTATAAACGCCGCGGTACCACTACTCGGCAAAATTGCGGCGGGCGCGCCAGTCGAGGCAATAGCCAATCCCGAGATGCTACATTTTTATGATTTCGCCGGTCGCGAGGACGTCTTCGCGCTCGAGGTGCGCGGCGATTCCATGATCGAGGATCACATCTGTAGTGGGGACTTCGTCCTGATCGAAAAGAGCTCCAACCCAAAGAATGGCGAGATAGTAGTGGCGCTGGTCGACGGTACCGAAGCCACGCTTAAGCGCTATTATCACGAGCCCGACGGTAGGGTCCGGCTGCAGCCTGCCAACTGTTCCATGGCCCCAATTTATGTCGACCCGGCGAACCTTCAAATTCAGGGCCGGGTGCTGGGCGTACTAAGAAAATATTAAGCTGCCGGCGTGCAGCGTGGGACAGATGGTAAAATTCGATCGTGGCAGATGGCAAAACTCAAGGTGCGAGTCTTGGACGCCGTCTGATTTTCTGGGATTTTCCCAGAGCCTCATGGCAGTACGACATAGTTGTCGGGCTTATCCTCATCTTCATTTTCGGCACACCCAGAGAGTGGTTCCACGACCAGCCAAAAGCATCGAGTGTCATTCTAATGTCCTCGCTGCATGGGGCGAACAGCGTTTTTATTGCGCCGGGATTACTGAAGGACGTTCCAGAACAGTTGCGGGTGCAAAAGGCAGAAGCATTAATTCATAAGCGGACCGGCAAGAAGTGGCACGTAGCGCGGCTCGAACCGATTCGGGATGAAGCGGAAGGCGATATCAAAGGCTTCATCGCGTACACCGCGCCCTAGTTTCCGGAGTCATTACTTAAGGGAATGATGAGAGTTCTTGTACCGGTACTCTGTGTGTTCGCAAGCTTTAACCTCCAGGGCCAAAGCGTGGAGGCTGTACTTTCGCGAATGGACAAGGCCGCCCCGACTTTCCACGCCGTGTCGGCAGATGTCAAAATGACCACTCATACGGCAATCATTGACGACACCGAAGTGGAAACCGGAACCTTCAAAATGCAGCGCGTCAAAGGGCAGGAAGTTCGGGCGGTACTCGATTTCTCCCAAGAGCGTGACTCCAGACAGATTGGCTTTTTGGGTAGGATTGTCCGGATTTACTATCCGAAACTCAAAACCTATCAGGACTATGACCTCGGTAAGAACACCGACATCTTGAATCAGTTTCTTCTCCTCGGGTTCGGATCCTACGGCAGGGATCTGGCCGCCAGTTATGCAATCACGTTCGAGGGCGAAGAGAAAGTTGAGGGGCGCGCCACTACCAAACTGGCGCTGGTTCCCAAGAACCCGGATGTCGCGAAGCGTCTCAGCAAGATCGAGGTGTGGGTGCCGAATGACGCAGCTTATCCCGTTCAACAGAAGTTCACCGAGCCTTCGGGCAATTACCGGGTCGTCACTTACAGCGACATCAAGGTGAACCCTCCGATCAGAGGAAAGCTGGAGTTGAAACTGCCGTCCGGAGTCAAGAAACAGAGTTCGTGAGGAGTTTCCAGCAAATTGTGCTGGACAAGATCCTGCTGAATGGCGGAACAGAGGAAATCATCCCGTCGCCTGGCGTTCATAGACTGGACGCGCGGGCTCGCGGCAGTTATCATGCTGCAGGGCCACGTCTTCGATTCGTTCACCCGCACGGATCTGCGCAACAAGGGCCCTTTCATCCTCTCCCAATTTCTGGGCGGGATGCCCCCGGCGATCTTCCTTTTTCTGACCGGGATCACCTTCGCGTTTCTCATGGACAGCCAGGACCGGCGAGGAGCCAAGCCTTGGCCGCGAGTAGTAGCCGCCTTGAAGAGATCCCGTTACCTGTTTCTGATTGCGTTTCTGTTTCGCATTCAGCTCTACGTTTTTGGATTTCCAACCAGTCCGGCTGGAGAGTTACTGCGGGTCGACATTCTGAACTGCATGGGTATGGCCATGTTGATTCTCGCTCCCATGGCTGTGTTCACCACGCTCGAGCGGATCAGGCTCTGCACCATATTGGGCTTGGTGATTGCAGGCCTGGCGCCGCTGGTCAGCATGATTCCAGCATCGGGCGTGCCTTCCATCGTGCGCTCTTACTTCTTCCCTAGCTATAACTATTTCGGCTTTTTTCCCTGGGCGGCCTTTTTGGCTTTTGGCCTGGCGATGGGCAGCGTGCTCCGGCTAATGAAGCAGGAAGAGCTGGGGCGCGTGATGGAGTGGACGCTTGGCATAGGAATCGGGCTGATTATCGCCGCATATTACTTCTCGAATCTGCCGTATTCCGTTTACCCGAAGAGCGAGTTCTGGCTGAACAGCCCTGCCATGATCCTGATCAAGCTGGGCGTCGTGCTCGCCATGCTCGCGGTTGCCTACTTGTGGGTCAATCTGAGCGCTCTCGAAAAGTGGAGCTTGTTCCGGCAGCTAGGGACAACTTCGCTGCTGGTCTACTGGGTTCATATCGAAATCGTTTACGGGCGCTGGCTCGGTATCTGGAAAGAAGCCCTATCGGTTCGGCAGGTGGCAATCTTCACGGCCCTGCTGATCGCCCTCATGGCGGTCCTCTCGGTAGGACGAACGCGAATCAAGTCGGTTGGAGCTTTCTTCAATGTGAGCCCCGCTCCCCAACCCCGCCGCGCGTCCGGCGACTGAGCCAGAATCCTCGTTTCTTCAGTTAGACTTTTATTCAGCAGCCCAATTATGCGTGTACTCGTTGTAGAAGATGAGAAGCGGATTGCAGATTTCCTTTCGCGCGGCCTGCAAAGCGCAGGTTACGCCGTTGATGTCGTGTATAGCGGCGGCGATGCGATCGAACGAGTGCACGCAACCGAGTACGACCTTGTGGTCTTAGATCTTGGCTTGCCCGATATTGACGGTCTGCAGGTCTTACACAAAATCAAGAACCGCAAGACGATCCCGCCAGTGCTGATCCTGAGCGCTCGCGATTCGGTCGATGACCGGGTGAAAGGCCTGGAACAAGGGGCGGACGATTACCTGGTAAAGCCATTTGCATTCGTCGAACTGCTGGCGCGGGCACGGGTGCTGCTGAGGCGCGGACAACCGACCCCTGAGCGCTTGCAAGTCGGCGAGCTGAGCCTGGATTGCATCCGGCGCAAAGTAACCAGAAATAACGAGAATATAGAGTTGGCCCCGAAAGAGTTCAGCATCCTCGAATACATGATGCGGAACAGGGGCCGCCCGCTGAGCCGCACGATGATTGTCGAACACGTCTGGGATATGGATTACGACGGTTTGACCAACATCGTCGACGTGTATATTCGTCATCTCCGCAGCAAAATTGACGACAAGTTTCCCGTCAAAATGATTCACACGGTACGTGGAATCGGTTATATGCTCGACACGTCGGAGGCTCAGCACTCCCAGCTCGAGAGTACGCCCGCATAGGAAGTGCTTCGATGGCATCCCGGCGCTTGCGTTTCATCAGGTTTTTTCGAACGCTGCGGTTTCGCTTGGCCGCTACGTTCCTCATTCTACTCGCGGCGGTACTCGCGATTATGGGCTTCCTCGCCACGAAGAACCTGAATGAGATTCTCGAGAATCAGAGTGAGGCTCAGCTGAACGGGCAATTGGGAGCTCTCAAGGGCTGGTTTACCTTCGACGACCGTACCGGCCAGCCATTGTGGGACGAAGTAGACCAGAGCGATCCGGAGGAATTCGCGGAGCTGGTGCGTTTGCAGGCAGTGTACGTGATTGCAGACGATCAGGGCCATTTGGACCGAGCGCCTACCGACCCGAACCTAAGTGCTCTTTGGGATCGCCAGACGATTCTCTCGGAGCTGAAACAGATTCAGCAAACACACAAACCGGTACTGAAGACAATTCGGGGAAAGGACAACACGCCCTACCAGGTACTCAGCAGCACCATGCTCGACACCAAGCACGGACGGCGCTGGTATGTCGCGGAGGGACGTAGCCTGGCCGAAGACCGGCTGGTGGTAAGGAAATTCCAGCGGAACTGGATGATCTTTTTTCCCATCGCGCTGCTGGCGTGCGCGGCAGTGAGCTGGTATACGGCCGGCGGGGTGCTGAAAGGGCTGCAAGCGGTGGAGAAGGCCGCTCAGGAGATCACCGGCTCCAATCTGGGATTACAGATCGGTAAACGGGGGGCGGATGACGAATTAGACAGGCTCATCGATTCCTTCAATGCGATGAGCGGCCGGTTGAAATCTTCCTTCGAGCAAATCAGGCAATTCTCAACCGATGTCTCGCATGAACTGCGAACACCGCTGACCGCCATCCAAGGACAACTCGAAGTAGCACTGTTTACGGCCACACGCAAAGAGCAGTTACAGGAGGCAATCGAGAACGCGCTGCAGGATGTCGAGCGGCTGTCAAACCTGGTCAGAGCGCTGCTGCTGCTTTCGCAATCGGAATCGGGGCAAATCCCAATCAAGAAGAGTGTGCTCGAATTGGGCGGGCTGGTGCGGGATTTGGTGGATCAGTTCCAGATTCCGGCCGAGGCTTCGCAGGTCACCCTGAGCCACGAAGCACCAGGACCGGTACTCTGCGAAGGGGACCGCACGCAGATTGAGCGGGTGATCACCAATCTGCTTTCGAACGCGCTCAAGTACACGCCTTCCGGCGGCTGGGTGCGTACCAAGGTAGAGCCGTTGGGATCGAACGTGCGCTTGACGGTGGAGGATTCGGGAGTTGGGATCCCGCAGAACCACCTGCCGCACATCTTCGACCGGTTCTACCGGGTGCCCGATCCAAACCCGGAGAAAGGGCTGGGGCTGGGGTTGAGCTTTGTGGCCGCGATTGTAAAGGCGCATGGGGGCGAGATCCGGGTAGAGAGCAGGGTCGGCGTCGGATCGCGCTTCCAGATCACGCTGCCGGCCGGGGCGGTGCGGACCGCGAGCGAACAACCCGTCCTGCAGAGCTGAATTTTGCCAAACGAACTCGGGCGGGCAGAAGGACGGGCGATTTTTGCCAAACGAACTCGCCCGGACGCCAGATCCAAATTTGGAGCAACGAAGCCAAGCCGCTCTTGGGCTAGACTTTCACGTTTCATCCGCTACGGTTCTCCTTCCTCGCGAAAGAGGCAATTCACTTCCCTGCCGGGCAAGTCCGCCAATCTGCTACGGGGCGCCTTCGGCCTGATCTTCCGCCAGATGGCCTGCGTTCCGCAATGTCCTGGAGCCGTCCACTGCGATTTGCGGCCAGTCTGCGCTTATGCGCGGCTGTTTGAACCGTCAGCCGGGGCGGAGGGCCGAGCGGACTGGCGGACTGGCCGCGTCCCTTTGTATTCCGGGCCATGCACCTGGACGGGCGCACGATGAGCCCTGGAGAGCGGTTCTCCTTTGACCTGAATCTGTTCGATATGTCACAGCACATGATTGCTTACCTGGTGCTGGCGTTCGTGCAACTGGCACGTCAGAGATTAGGGCCAGGACGCGGACGGGCTGACTTAGTGGAAGTGACGCAACTCGGAGAACGGGGGGAGTTCGTTTCGCAAATTTACGATGGGGGTTCGGCCGTGCTACGGGAACCGGCGCCGCCGCTTAAGCTGAGTCTGACTCCTGGGCCCGAACGAATCGAGCGGGTGAGGGTTCGTTTCGTCACGCCGACGGAATTAAAGGCGGGGCACAGGTTGGCGGAGCGGCCGGAATTCGGCGTACTGGCGGCCCGGGTGCGCGACCGCGTGAGTACGCTGCGAACTTTGTATGGAGGCGGACCGCTGGCGATCGATTTTCAGCGGGTTCGGGGAACGGGCGGCACGAGTGCAAATGACGCGCTGCGAGTTGGAGCGGGTCGACGTGGTGCGCCGAAGCAGCCGGACGGGACAGGTCCACTCGATCGGCGGGTTCGTGGGGGAGGCAGAGTATGAGGGGGAACTGGCGGAGTTTGTGCCGTATTTAAGGGTGGCGAAGTGGACGGGGGTGGGCCGGCAGACGGTATGGGGGAAGGGGGAAGTGGAGTTGTGGGCCTCAGGGAAGTGAACTACGATACCTTTTTTTACAAGCTGACCGGGAATGCCCCTTATCAATTTCAGAGGGAGCTGGCCTCGAGGTTGAGAGCGGGAGGCTCCGTGGTGCTGAGAGAACCGACGGGGGCTGGTAAGACTTGGGCGTCGGTAGTGCCCTTCCTGTACTCGCTTTTTTCCGGAGATCCAATCGCGGACCGGCTGCTCTATGTTCTGCCTCTAAGATCTCTCGCCTCTAGTCTGCATAGAACCACAGTCACTCACATGCGTAGGGCAAAAGATTTGTTTCCGGCGGTGTCTTGCTCGGGCAAAGATCGCAGATACGGAGGCGGAACGCGCTACTGCAGTTTGCAGATGGGCGGGGAGGCTAATGACCCTTTCTTCGAATCGGATTTGGTTTTCACGACGATCGATCAACTCCTTTCGGGATACATAGGCCTGCCGGTTTCGCTTCCACAGCGATTGGGCAACATGGTTGCTGGAGCGCTGATTGGTTCTTTTGTCGTGCTAGACGAGGTTCACCTGCTTGAGCCAACCCGTGCGATGGGAACGATGCTCGAGATGTTAGTGCGGCTAAGAAGACTGTGCCAGTTCGTATTGATGACTGCGACATTGTCAGATGAAGGCGTGAAATGGCTCGCTTCGCAGCTCGATGCTGAACCGTTTTCCATAACGGATGCTGAGATCCGCGAGCTTCCGAGTCAAAAGACGAAGCAGCGCACGTGGCGATGGATAGAAGACCGTTTAACGGCACAGGAGGTGCGAGCTGTGCATCGTGGAGGGCGGACAATCGCCCTGACCAACACGGTCGGGCGGGCACAACTTTTATTCAAAGACCTACAGGTGGCATTCGAAGGAACGCCAACGAAATTAGTCCTGCTACATTCGCGTTATTTCCCCGCAGATCGGAAGGCCATTGAGGACCAGTTGAGCAATTACTTCGGGCCACAAGCGACGTTAATTGATGTTGTCCTGGTCACTACCCAGGTGATTGAGGCCGGGATCGACATTTCCGCCGACGACCTGCTCACAGAGGTTGCGCCCATGAATGCTCTGGTGCAAAGGGCAGGGAGAGTCGCGCGCTACGAGCATCGAAATATCGGAACAATTTCGGTCTTAGACGTCGGGAGTATAAGGCCATATGAAGACAAATCTGCTGTTGAGGCGACGCGCGAGATTTTGAGAGAAGCGGTTGGACAAAATCGAGTGATCGATTTCGCAGAGGAACAGAGCTGGATTGACCGCATTCATGCGGAGGGCGAGACCCGGGCATTCGGAGAATACGAAAATCTTTATCGGCGGCGGCAACAAGTCCATGCGGCTATGGAAGGAGACGAGGCCAAGCTCCGGGATTTGGTACGCGACATTGACTCGGTCAGCGTGGTATTGACGGATCGACCTGGAGATTTGAATTTCAGCGGCCGGGATTCCGCGGGCCGAAGGATTGGCTGGCCTAAGATGTTGTGCGTACCTAGAACTTCGCTTATAGCGCTAGCTCCGTGCTTTGAAGGCGCGGTGGATGGGTCATGGATCGCAAAAGGGGCCAAGGAAAGCGAGGATGGAGGACCCGATTTGAAATTCGAGTGGAAGATTATCGAATCGCCTAAAGCATTGCTAGCCCAGTGGATGGTTGTTATACATCCCAGTTGCGCCTCGTACGATGAAACCGTCGGTCTGGAGCTTGGTGTGAGCGGTCCAGCGCTTGCGATTGAGTACGCGGAGATCCCGCGCACGCCGAGCTACCAGTACGATTTCGAGCCGTGGGTGGACCACGCGCGTCGAGTCCGAAGCCAAGTACAGGCTATGCACCAGAGTCATAAAAGGGCGGCAGAATTGCTGGCTGGGGGTTCATCATCAGAGCGCGCAATGATTGAAAGTATCGCAGAGCTGGTGTGCTCATTGCATGACGCCGGCAAGTTGGCGGTGAAGTGGCAAGAGGTTGCCTGGCGGTGGCAATGCGATAAGGATGATCGGCTGCGCGCGCAAGGCAAGCCGATACAGGAGCGGCCCCAGGTACCTTTAGCTCACACCTCGTTCGATCCTTTTGCGGATAGAGAATATCGCGGCCTCTTGCAGTACCAGTTTCCGAACCATGCCGTGGAGGGGGCGTTCGCAGTAGAAGAAGCACTCTGTACACAACTGATTGGGATGTGGGGCGAGAAACGGGGCCTGTTCGCCGCGCTGGCGGCAGTGTCCGCAATCGCACGACATCACGCGCCGCGCGCGAGGGCGGCCGGACGCTTCGAGCTAGATGAGCAGGCACGTGAGTTACTGGCCGCGTACTTGAAACAAGACAAGGCGAGCTTGGCTATAAGGCAATGCAACAGTTCCCTGGCTTCGAACGAGTTTGCTGATACGCTGATTAACTTGTTGCAGGAGGAGCACGCAGCGGCGTGGCCGCTATATGTATTTCTGGTACGCCGGTTACGATTGGCGGACCAGGGCTCGCTGAAAGATACCAAATGGAACGCCTGATTCTAAAGAAGACCGGCACATACGCGGACGCGTTGGAAGCCTTGGGCTTGGCCTCGCTGCTGGAAGATCTGGGCTTCCGGGGTGTTACTCTCCGCGACACGGGAAGCGAGTTTTCGGTGAGCACTGCCAATGAGGTGCCGAGCCAGGATTGGCAACAACCGGAGCCGGGGTATCCCTACATTTGGGAGCGCAGTAAGGAGAAAGAGAAGCCGCGATTCCAGTGGATCGTCGATTACGAGGAGGAAAAAGGGAAGGCTGAGATTTGGAAGAAATTCGAGCAATCGCAGAAAAAGAGCAAGGGCCGCGCGAAACGCGCCTTAGAGGAGCAGACGTTAGAGGTGCCCCCGCCGCCTCAGAAGGAATATAAGACGGCCGCCATTCTTGCCTCCATGCGAAAGGGGTGGAACGGCGACCGAGAGTTGGCGGCATGGATTCGCGAGCGTCCAGCCGAGACACTACAGTGGGTTCAGGCGCAACTGATTTCGAACAATTCGGGTACGAAAGGAACAGACATCAGCAACACGCAAATACTAAATCCGATCTCCGGGAAGGGCGTTAACGCTTCAAAAACAGAGTGGCGCTCTCCGGGTTCCCTGCCTACAACGCTTATCGATTGTTTTGCCGAGTGGATGAAGCTGAGGGGTGTGTGGACGGGAATGCTGCTCTTTCGCAGCGACGATGATTTCAAATTCTTTGTAATCGAGCCGGCTCGTATCTCCATTGGTGGTTTAGGAACCATAAAGAAAGAATTGGAGGACCTCAAGTTATGGGGCGGTGTGCGCTTGGATATCGAGGCAACTCTGCGCTGTGTCGAGATCCTCATTCGTCACTCCGACGTTTTGCAGACGGGAGATGCTGCCCAAATCGGCCTCCGGCGGTTAACGCCTCGAAGTGTAATTGCGGGGTTTCGGCAAGCGTACTTTAAGAGTCTGGGCACTGCAGCAGCGTTGATGAACGACGCGATGCTTCCGCTCCCGGAATGGTTCGCAATCGAAACGAGAGAAGATGCAGACGATTATCTGGCAATTCTCGCGGAAGCGATAGGCTCGCTACAAGGAGGATTGAGGACGGCCGGCTGTCTTGGATCGCTAGAAGAAAAGAATTCCGACGACGGTCGAATTCTTCAGCAATACCGGCGTTGGTTGCTGACGGGAGAACTCGGGGAGCTGTTAGAGTTCCATCATCAATTTGCCTTGCACCTGATGCAGCGACTATCAAAGGACGAGTGGGTGAAGCAGTTTTCGACTGCACTTCTGGACCGGCTGATTTTAAAATCCTATGCCGAAAGAGAGCCTATGTTGAAACAAGTCATTGAAGATGAGGGATTCAAGAGCGTTGCCCGAGCCATTCGCAACTCGACTGTGTATGCCATTCGCTTGGAGAACCGCGAAGTGCAGTTTGGGCTCGCGCAGCGATGGAAGCAGAAGATCAGGGCTGGAGAAAGGGATTTCGTTTCCGAACTGGGGGAATTCGTACAAGCTCACAACTGGGAAGTTACTTATTCGCTCAAGGGGAAGGGCCACACCGTAACCACGACTGACCTGGACGCCGTAGTGAATTTAATCGAACAACATGGCGCTGAACTCGTCGGCTCGCTACTCTTGGCCTACGGGTATGCGCGGGCTCCCAAGCTAGAAGAAGGCCAGCCGAAAGATACGGAAGCAACAGCAACTTAGTATGGAAACCGATAGCTACCAATCGCTTAGTGTTTCGGGCCTGCTTACGCTCGAATTGCACGCTCTCAACAACGAAGGGGCAGAGGGCAACACCATGATGACGCGCATGGTGGATATTATCGACCAGGCTGGCAAGAAACATACGGTAAATGCAATTTCTGGCGACATGTTCAAGCACATTCTGGTCGAGCATCTGCTAGGGGAAGCGAGGCGCGAGGAGATCGCGCTGTGCGCGGGCTGCAAGGTATTCGACCCGAACAGAATCCAGGCTGATCCGGACTTTACTGCCAACAAGGCTTATACGAAAGAGACATTGGACAGTGTCATTCTTTCTGATGCCATGCGGCGTTGCGCAATAGACGATTGTGCTGGCATTCTGATAACCAGCGAGATTGGCAAGAAGAGGTCGATTGCTCGTAAGTCTTGCGTGGAGTTTGGTTGGGCCGTCGGCCGCCCGGACGCCGTCACGACAGATTCCTATTTTCACGCTAAGTACGTTCCTGAGGGCCGGGGTGGTGGTTCAGGCGATTCGGCGAATCTGGGTCAGAACATCTTCCATCGCCCAGCGTCGTCAGGGCAGTACGCAGTGGTCGTGAATGTCGACTTGTACAAGGTAGGACGGAACGACATCACGCTTGAGTACGTGGTGGACGAGCCAGAGAGGAAGAGGCGGGTGGGGGCACTCTTGCGCAGCCTTTTAAGCACTTTGGTTAAACCGACGGGCGCGCACCGGAATACGCAAAACCCGCACGTAGTAGATTTCACCGGCGTGATTGCCACTTCGCAATCGTCTATACCCGCACCGGCCATCAGCGCGCTCAACCTGGAATACGCGGATCAGATTGAGGGGATTGCAGCCGCGCTTAACAAGTTGAATAGTGCAGGGCCAAGTGTCTCGGCACGGAGGTTCAGCAGCCCGGCATCTTTTGCGGAACAGATGGCTGACGCGGTAACCCAAGTGGGCCAGTAGTTCCCATGGCTGCCAGAAAGAAGGTTTCACCTAGCCGGGAGGGATTATCGGGCCCTCAGGATCGCGGGAAGGGCCGATGGCTAATCGCGAGCTACCGGCCAGTAAGTCTTTTCTCGCTCCGGATGACGCACGCCACGAGCAAAGGGGGGAAGACTCTGGTAGTGCCCACTCCTTACGCGGTTAAGATGGCGCTGGTGGACGCATCTTTTCGCGCCTTTAGTACTCAGGATGCGAATCGGAAGGCACGCGAGATTTTTGATCTCGTGAAATGGCGTGAAGTGCGGGTTAGGCCCCCTAAACACTGCGTGGTGCAGAACACTTTCATCAAGATCCTTGATCAGAAGCGTGAGGATAAAGAGGGTAAGGATAAAGAGCGTAAGGGCGATAGAGAGCGTGAGAGCGATCTTCCTTTCAAACAGACAATCGCGTATCGCGAGTTCGTCTTTTTCCCAGACGCCCCGAATGATTCGCTTTCGATTGCGCTAGCGATCGGAGGAATGAGTGAGGGCGACGAAATAGAAATGGCGATCCTGTTCGCACACATCAACAGTCTCGGTAAGCGCGGGAGCTTTTGGCAATTCGAGAAAGCGTCGCACCAGGAAGGCGAGTTGCCGATCGGCTTTACGGTACCCGTTGCGGAGCCGGTTTGGCGCGGGATATCTAGCTATGGAATCATTCAGGCACTCGACGATTTCGGAGTTGGATTGTGCACGGCGAATGATGGGTTCGAGCGGGTCAGCACCTATGGCAGTGGGACTATCAAACTTCAAGAGCATCGGATATTGGTGCCTACAGCTATACCCTATAGACGGAAGTCTGCCGCGCGCAACTTTACTTGGTACGAGCGGACCGACTGAAAGAACGCACTTCTGGATTACTGGAGCTTCTCGGCGCGGACCTCGACCGAGATAGTGTATAGGGAGCCTCCATGTCCGCATCACCCATACCGCCGCTCACATCACCTCCTCGTAAACCGCCGGCGGCGGCACAGTATAACTGGGTCACCGAAACCCTCGATGTTGCGCCCGAGCAACTCCAGCTGGCTCTGCCGCCTCCAGATGACGTTGTACTGCCGGGGGATGATCGGGTGGTCCTGCTCGCTACAGAGAATGGATCCCAGTTGTTTGTTTCGGGATTCGGTCTTTTCGTTGGCAAGAAGAGCGAACGCGTCGTGGTCAAGCAGGGAAAGCAAGTCTGTGCGCAGGTGCCGTTGATGCGGCTGCAGGAGATCGTCATCGCCTCGCGCGGAGTCAGCTTCTCTTCCGACCTGATTGAAGAGCTTTGCGAACGGGGCATTCGCATTGCCTGCCTGACTTCGAGTGGAAAGCCGTTCGCGCTGCTCACGTCACCGATGCTGACTGCAACGGTCGAGACGCGGCGGTCGCAGTTCGCCGCATATCAAAACGAGCGAGGCGCGGAGCTTTGCAGGTGGATTGTGGCGGGCAAGCTGCGCAACCAGGAGAAGTTGCTGCGCTATTTCGGAAAGAGCCGGGAGGGCGAGCGGAGGACGACCCTTGAAACTGCGGCAACTTCTTTGCGGCGCTTAAGGCGGAGTGCATTAAAGGCCACCGGGTCCAGCGCCGATGACGTGAGGGGGGAGTTGATGGGGCTCGAGGGCACGGGCGGCCGGCTGTATTGGAAACAGGTCGGCAACATGCTGCCGGAGCACTTGGGATTCGCGGGAAGGACACATCAGGGGGCGACTGATGCGGTGAACGCGGCTTTGAATTATGGCTATGGCATTCTGCAATCGCATGTTTGGGGCGCGGTAATGAATGCGGGTCTGGAGCCGTTCGCGGGGTTTCTGCATGTGGACCGCAGCGGCAAGCCGTCGCTGGTGCTGGATTTAGTGGAAGAGTTCCGGCAACCGGTGGTGGATCGAGCGATTTTGTCGTGGCTGAACAAGGGAGGCGTGTTGAAGCTGCAAAGGGGTCTGCTCGACGGAGATTCGCGGGAGAGCGTTGCCTCGCGAGTGCTGCTCCGGCTGATTTCGGTAGAACAGCATCGGGGAAAACACCATCAGGTGCGGTCGATTGTGCAGATGCAAGCGCGTTTGGCGGCGAGCGCGGTACGGGGCTTGCGGCCGTATCGCTCGTTCTCGTTCAAGTGGTGAGCATGGCGCGCAAGAACCGATATACGGGGGTTTTGAAGCCGCTGGCCATGGGCAAGGGAAGCCCGGAAATTTCGGTAGTGTTGATTTACGACATCGAGAACGACAGGTTGCGTACGCGGGCGGCCGACATCTGCTTGAACTACGGTTTGGAGCGCATCCAGTTCAGCGCGTTTTTCGGGAAATTGAACCGAAACCGGAGGCAGGAACTGGCGCTGCAATTACAGCGGGAGATTGGCAGCGAGTCGGGGCGAATTCGCATCATTCCGGTTTGCGAACAGGATTTGAAAGAGATGTGGGTGCTGGACCAGTACCGGCTCGATGCGGACGAGTTGAAGGCCAAGGCTGACGGGATTGCGAAGGCACCTCGGCCGCGATTGCGACTCCTAGCGGCGGAGGAATAAAAATGGATTTGCTTCCGGTGACGGAGCTGAAGCAATGGGCGTATTGCAAACGAATCGTGTATTACCACCGGGCGATGTCCGCCTTTGGGAGACCGACCTACAAGATGAAGGAGGCAATGTCGGCGCAGGACTTGATTGAGAGCCTGGAAATGCGGCGGAGCCTGCGGGAGTACAAGCTGGAAAAGGCCGTGCGCCGCTTCAATGTTTGGCTTACGGATGCGGGTTTGGGGCTTTCTGGAAAGGCGGATTTACTGCTGGAAGGACCAAAGGAAGTGGCGGTGGTCGATTTCAAGCTTACTTCTGGTACCGTGGGCGAGAATCACAGGATGCAAATGGCGGGATACAGCCTTTTGGCGGAAGTTGCGACCGGTCTGCCCGCACCCAGAGGGTTCTTGTACCGGATTCCTGATAATCAGGTGTTCGCAGTGGAGATTACGAACGAATTGCGAGGCGCGGTGGCTGAGGCAGTAGCGCAGATCCGGCGAGTTGGCGAGACGCAGTGGTGCCCGGAACCGACTGCAGTACGGGGACGATGTTTGGAGTGTGAGTATGCGAATTACTGCGCGGATGTTTGGTAGCGGCAACTTCGCGGATTGGAGGTCATTTCAGGCAATGCAACAATCTGAGCGAAATCGGGTATCGGGCGGACTGTAAGTAGGTTGCGGTGTATGGGTTAGCGAGCGGTTACGAAGTATTCCCCTTGGCGAAGGGGACTGAAAGCGCATATGTAGCAGCTGGAAGAGGTCGCTCGTCGGTCAGTTACGAAGTATTCCCCTTGGCGAAGGGGACTGAAAGTTGAGCTCAAGGACGGGGGTTGGAGTACGTGGTCTGGTTACGAAGTATTCCCCTTGGCGAAGGGGACTGAAAGATAAAATCTACGGACCGAAGGCCTGGCACCTGGTTACGAAGTATTCCCCTTGGCGAAGGGGACTGAAAGCTCCGTGAAGAGCGATATTACGGTTACTGCTAATCCGTTACGAAGTATTCCCCTTGGCGAAGGGGACTGAAAGTCGCAGCGCAGCACGCGGCTCTCGCCACCTGTAGGTTACGAAGTATTCCCCTTGGCGAAGGGGACTGAAAGATGCACACCAGCGCAAGTATGCCAGGCACGAGCAGTTACGAAGTATTCCCCTTGGCGAAGGGGACTGAAAGAGCGTATTAGATACTGCAGTCGCGTTAGCTGTTGAAGTTACGAAGTATTCCCCTTGGCGAAGGGGACTGAAAGCTTCCACTTGATTTCACTTCCCAGGCTTCCTACCTCATGTTACGAAGTATTCCCCTTGGCGAAGGGGACTGAAAGATATTACCCCCGCCCGTCCTTCGTTTCGCCTGGACAGTTACGAAGTATTCCCCTTGGCGAAGGGGACTGAAAGTACAGGAGGGCGCTAAGGCAGGCTCCCATACGGCGGGTAGTTACGAAGTATTCCCCTTGGCGAAGGGGACTGAAAGGAATCGGCCATGGCGCGCGAGAGTGCCATGATCAGCGTTACGAAGTATTCCCCTTGGCGAAGGGGACTGAAAGGTTGGGATAGCAGCCCGGAAAATGGCTTTCCATTGTTACGAAGTATTCCCCTTGGCGAAGGGGACTGAAAGGGAACGGGCGCATCCAAGCGGGAATCGTGTTGAAAAGTTACGAAGTATTCCCCTTGGCGAAGGGGACTGAAAGGCGTTACTACGCTGCTGACGGCTACTGCGATGACTGCGCGTTACGAAGTATTCCCCTTGGCGAAGGGGACTGAAAGTGTAGCTTCCCGTGGTGGCGACAGCCGCATAGGTCGGGTTACGAAGTATTCCCCTTGGCGAAGGGGACTGAAAGAAAAAATCCGTCCCGTCCGCAAAGAACGCGCGCCCGGGTTACGAAGTATTCCCCTTGGCGAAGGGGACTGAAAGGTATAGGCATCAGCAGCGCCACGACGTCCTGGGTACCGTTACGAAGTATTCCCCTTGGCGAAGGGGACTGAAAGCGAATCAAATCTCTACTGGTGCAACTACGAAGAAGGTTACGAAGTATTCCCCTTGGCGAAGGGGACTGAAAGCGAGAGTCCATACCCGCTGGCAGACATCGGCCGGGAGTTACGAAGTATTCCCCTTGGCGAAGGGGACTGAAACAGAGAATACGCGGAGTGCCGAGTGCTACCGCAGATACTTCTCAAACCAATCCGCGGTCCGGTGTAAAACATCGAGCCGGTCTTTCGGATCGTGAAAAGAATGCCCTTCGCCCGGGTAAACAACCAGTTCTGTTGGTACGTTTTGTGCTCTTAAGGCATGCCAGAATTCAAAGGATTGCGGACTGGGGCACTCGCCGTCGCGCTCCCCAACCACCACCAGCGTAGGCGTCTTCACTTGTTTGATGTAGGTAATGGGTGAGCTCTTGGCGTAAACCTGCGGATCGTCATAAACCGATGCGCCGAAGAACGGTATCATCCACTTGTCAATTAAATTCTCGCCGTAGTAACTGAGCCAGTCCGCGATTCCTGCACCCGCGACAGCCGCTCGAAACCGGTTCGTTTGCGTCACGGTCCACATTGTCATATAGCCGCCGTAACTCCACCCCGTTACTCCGATTCTGTTTTTGTCGACCGGCGCTTTCGCCAAAACGGCATCTACTCCGGCGAGAATGTCGCGCAAATCTCCTCCGCCAAAGTCCCGGATATTGGCTCGTGTGAATGCCTCGCCTTCGCCGTAGCTTCCGCGTGGGTTTGGGAACAATACGAAGTAGCCCAGCGAAGCCATGACTGACATATCAAAATGCGCCGATGGCCAAGAGGCCGATCTCACGCCCGACGGGCCCCCGTGGATCGAGACCACCATCGGGTAGCGCTTGCTAGCGTCGAAATTCTCCGGATACAGCAACCAGCCTTGTACGCGATTCCCTTCGCTCGGCCAGGTGAGGCTTTCCGCCTTTCCCCAGCGCGGCGTCTGCTGCGCGTTGCTGGCAGTGAGGGCCTTCCAATCGCCAATCGCTCCCGCACATATCTCCGGAGCGGTTTGCCACGTGCTCCGTATGGCAGCGCTGGTCACGCCATCGCGCGCGATGCTCAGGTTCGGGAAATTGCCGTCCTGATGTAGTTCCTGGCCGCCCTTCCAAAGAACCTCAGTCTGGCCGTTGGACAGGTTCAAAGTTGCGATTGCGCCGCCTCCGTCTACCGCTTCGGTGTAGAGGATTGTTTGCTGGTTCCGCCACTGCAATCCGGTAGAAGTCGCCTTGAGCGCCTCGGTGAGGTTGCGTGTTGGGCCTCCGCCAGCCGGGATCACGAAGATATCTCCGCCATCGAAACCCTCATCGCTCATTAAGCCACCTAGAAATCCGATCTTGCTGCCGTCGGGCGACCAGTGTGGCGCGGCAATCTGCCGCTCCGGCGGCGGGGCGTAGATCAGGTTCATCTGCCCTGATTCGGCCGATACGGTGTATAGCTTTGCCGTCCACCAATTATTGTCGGCAGGACCCGGCGCTGCAACAGCGGCGAACTCGCTGCTATCCGGAGCGACGTCGTACTCATAAACGTTCAGCTCAGCGGGCGTGATCTGTCGTAGTCCGGTGCCGTCGATTGACAGCGTAGTCAGCCGCTGGTTGTGAAAGCCCGTTCCGATCACGCCGGTCTGAGCGGGCTCAGCTTCCAAAGGACCGCCGCCACCTCCATGCTCCGCGTAGAGAAACGCAAGCTGCTGAGCTTTCGGCATCCAGCGCAAACCTTTTACATGCCCGTCCAGATTGGAAATGCGGCGGGATACCGTGCTGTCCACTGCCGCTATGTAAATCTGATCCTGAGAGTTATTGCCATGACTCAGAAAAGCGATTTCACGGCTATCCGGCGACCAGACGATTTCCGATGATTCCGGATCTTGCGCCGTTTCGCCGTTTGATACATGCTTCGGCTTGACGCCAGCTTTCTTCCACTCGAGGAGGTAAACCGCGTTGCCCTTGCCTGAGCTAGCCTCGGTCCACGCAACCCAATTCCCATCCGGCGAAATGCTTACACTCGAAAACGAGTGGACCTGTTCAAGTTGCTTTAGTACCTGATCGATCTTGCTGTCCTGTGCGCCCAGTGGGGAAGCTGTCAGAAAGGCGGCGGCGCAGAGGAGAACGCCCAGGCAACGGAAACGCGGCATGATCTTAGCTTACGAGCCTTCTTACGACTTCGCTGAGTCTTCTATCTGCTTCCACTCCTGAGCTTGCAGGTTCAGCTTGCCGGCTGCCATGTTTTCCTCCAGGTGCTTCACCGAGGACGTGCCTGGGATCGGCAGCATGACGGGCGAACGATGCAGCAGCCATGCGAGAGAAATTTGCGCAACTGTGGCATTGTGCTGTTTGGCAAATTTTTCGAGCGCGCCTCCTGACGCCGCCAACTTACCCGCGGCCACCGGGAACCAGGGAATGAATGCCAGGTTGTGCTTCTCGCAATAGTTCAGGGTCTCCTCGTGTGCGCGGTCACTTAGGTTGTATTTGTTCTGCACGCTCACGATCTTTACTGTTTTGTTAGCTCGCTCGATCTCATCCGGCTTCACTTCGGAAAGTCCTATATGCCGGATCTTGCCTGCGCGCTGCAGGTCCGCTAAGGCACCGAGCGATTCCTCTACCGGCACTTTTTCGTCGATCCTGTGCAATTGATACAGATCGATGCGCTCCAGTCGCAAACGTCGCAGGCTCATCTCAACCTGTTGGCGAAGATACTCCGGCCGCCCTACAGGAAGCCATTTATTCGGACCCTGCCGGGTAAGCCCGCCCTTTGTTGCGATCACCAGATCTTTCGGATACGGCGTCAGCGTTTCGCCAATCAGGCGCTCGCTCACCTCGGGACCATAGGAATCCGCAGTATCGATAAAATCCACGTCCAACTCGATCGCGCGCCTTAATACCCTGCGAGCCTCTTCGGGATCCTTTGGCTCGCCCCAGATTCCGGGTCCCGTGATGCGCATAGCTCCGTAACCTAAGCGATTTACCGTCAGGTCTCCACCCAATGTGAATGTCGATGTCGTTTCAACTGCTGTAATGCCCATACCTGACTGGATTCGGCGCGGTAGGCGGAAGTTTCTGCCGGGCGGCTAGATTCTGTCACTCCGCAGGATGCGTGCAGTGATCTGCCGGAACTTTAGCACAGATCTCATGGCCAGCAGTTGAATCAGATCCGCAAGAGATTAAATCTGCGGTTCTTGGATTGCTCGCAGCTCGTTTATCGCTGGGCAAACGAGAGAATCGAACGCCAGAGCGTTGGGCTTTCACAGGAGCACTTTTTCTCATTAGCCGGTTCCACATCTCATCCATGCTCCGGCCAAGCCGTGAGTCGGAACCAACCGGCTGATGTCCTAAGAACGCGTTGTGCATAGCTTCGCGATCGCTCGGCAAAACATGGTAAACATCCTTACCTAATGCGGCTTCGATTGCCTTAATGGCAACTCCGTTTTGCTGTTCGAAACGATTCACAACCAACCTTATTTTGTCCATCTCGCAGCCATAATGTTCAAGCCTTTCTATCGATTGTCTCGCGGCATGAATGGAGGTTGCCTCGTTGGTCGTAATCAGAAGTACTCCATCCGCTGCCGACGCCAACCGCAGGTACCACTCGGCAATCAGACCAGGGCAGTCGAGGAAGCAATTGGATGGCGTTTCCGCACAAAGGTCAGAAACTCCGGGGCTTCCGGCCATTGAAGACCAGCTGTCACGAGCTTGGAGATTTCGGGCGCCAGCAAAATCTTCATTCCTAAATGATCGGTTAGCAGCTGGCTCCAAAGATTTTGGTCAATCCGCCCCCAATTAGAGAACGCATCCAAAAAAGTGTACTGACGGTCCAATTTGAGGTGAAATGCAATGCTTCCGTATAGCGGATCCAAATCGGCAGGAGTACGGAGCGACAGCCTTGACGCTGAGCTCGACTGGCCAGACCCGTAGCTACTGTCGTGCTACCGAAGCTGGGTTTGGACGGAAGAACAACGTAAACCGATCCCCGCGGCTCGGGTACATCCTTGAAACGCCTTCCGGCAAGGTCATCGAGAATTCGCCAAACCGAATCTCGATCGAAAGGCTCGGCCAAGAACTCGTGTACCCCGCAACGAATCCACCTCAGAATAACTTCTGAATCACTGTGCGTATGGAGTGCTATCACAGTCAGACTGCGGGCACTCAACTCCCGGATCACCGCCAGAGCTTGATCTTCATTTGCACTTACATCGATGAAGCATACGTTTATTTCGTCGGTTCTAACCAGATCGAGAATTGCTTCGATGTTTGGAATTTTGGAAACGGCCCGGTGTTCCGGAACCGGAAAACGATATCGGAGCACGTCCAGCAGAGAGCTGCGTATCGAGGCGTTGGCGCTTAGGACGATAGGACGCCAGTACAATTCACCGAGAATCACATCGCAGCCGGCTCCCAACCAGCCCCCTAAATGCTCATCGGCAGGAAGCCTGGATCGCTTGAGTTAAATTCTCAACGTACCTTGACCGTACCGGATATTCGGCGGAGTGGGATATTACTGCCGCCCGGTTTGGTCGTAGAGCCGGTCTAAGTCCCGTTTAAGTTTGTCCATTGAAGCGCTATCGATGTAAACCATATGCCCGGCATTGAAATGATCTCGCGTGATGTTCTTATGTGCTTGTGGCGTCAGGTCCATGTGATCGAATGTGTAGTCCACGGCGAAGTAGGGCGTCGCCGCGTCATACATGCCTTCGGCGATGTACACGTGCATATAGGGATTCTTGGCGAATGCCCGCCGCAAAGCTGCACTGGTATTTGCGAATCCGGACCATCCCGTCGTCTCGAAATCCCAGCCATGTACGCCTCCTCCCAATACGTAATAGGTCATGTCGCTGTCGTACCCAAGCTCCTGCCTCACATAATTGCCAAAGACCGAGGTGTATGGCGGACGAATCGCCGCCTCGCTCGGGTCGAAATCAGGATCTTGCTCGGTACCCGACAATTCGGGACCTGTGAAGCGGGCGTCAAGCCGCCCAATCATCTCACCCCGATCCCGCAGCAGGTCCGTATCGAAGTGCGACAGATCGACCCGCAGTCTGCAGCGCTCGATGTACTCTTTGCTTAAACCCGTGTACTGCGCCAGGTGAGTGGCAACTGAATCTCTTGTTTCTCCTGAGATCGAATCGCCTTGCTGCAGAGCCATCAAGTAGTCGGTCGAGGCCCACCTTTCAACTTCTTCCCTCAACTTCTCGAGGTTATTTGAGAGCTCCGGAGCAAGCTTGTGATGATAGGCTGCCGTCATCGCATATGTCGGAAGGTACATCACGTAAGGCATGTCGTTTCCGTTGGTAAAGCTCACCGTTTGGAACTGCAGAATAGTTGAGATTAGGACAATTCCGTTTAGCGCAATCCCATGATCAACCAGATATCCCGAGAGACCCGCTGCCCGTGTCGTCCCATAACTCTCGCCAGCCAAATACAGCGGAGAAGTCCAGCGCGAGTTTTTTTGTAAATACAGCCGGATAAATTCCCCGAATGACGCAATGTCTCCATTCACGCTCCAAAACTTTTTCGCGAGCTCCGGAGTCGTGGCGCGGCTGTAACCCGTCCCGATCGCGTCCACAAACACCAGATCGCTCCGGTCGAGCAGCGTATTCTGGTTGTCTTCCAGTTGAAAGGGCGGAGCCGGCATAAAGCCGTTCGGCTGCAGTCTCACCCGCTTGGGGCCGAATGCGCCCATGTGCAGCCAGATCGTCGCAGAACCCGGACCTCCATTGAACGCGAAGGTCAATGGCCGGTTTTCTCCTCCGTCATCAAGCGTGTAGGCGACATAAAACATCTCCGCCTCCGTATCGCCTTTTTCGTTCTTGATAGGCAGGCGGGCTGCCGTTGCAGTATATTGCAGCGTCTTCCCGCCCACGGTAATCTTATGGTGCGTAATCGCGGGCTTCGGCTCCGGCGCCTTCGCAGGTTCCGTGCGTTTTTGCCCATCATCGCTCTTGGTATTCTGGCTCTCGCCGGCCCGGTTCTCGTTTTTCTGTTGCGCTAGGACTATCAGTCCCGTAAACAATACCGCCGCGATCGCCTTTGCTGGAAACGTCACCCTTCCTCCAAGCTGAGAATTATCCCGCAGATGGCTCCAGGCAGTGTGATACCGTGATCGCACGGCTAGTTCGCCGCAAGATTTCGGCAAAGAACCCGATCATGAAATATTCCTCCATTCTTCTCTTCTTACCGCTGCTACTCTTATCGAGAGCCATGTCTAAGCCAGGCGCTGACGCACCCTCGTCGTCAGGTAATCAATCATCCGGGTTTCTCTTGGTTGCCAACAAAGGCGCCCATTCGCTTGGCATCGTGAACGCGCAAGCAAACACCCAGATTGAGGAGATTGCAGAGGGCGGTGTAACGGGCCATGAAGTGGCCGCCTCGCCCGACGGGCGCACTGCCTTCGTTCCTATCTACGGCAACTCGGGGGTAGGTAAGCCCGGCACGGACGGCCGGAAGATTGATGTCATTAGCCTTGAAACCCGCAAGGTAACCGGCAACATTGATTTCGATCATGGCGTGCGGCCGCATTGTCCCGTGTTCGGCCCCAAAAACGGTCTTCTTTACGTCACGACCGAGCTAGATAAGACCATCACTGTCATTGATCCCAAGACTCTCAAGATCGTGGGCGCGATCCCAACCGATCAGCCCGAATCGCACATGCTCGCCATCTCGCACGACGGCCGCCGGGGCTACACGGCCAATGTGGGACCCGGCACCGTCTCGGTTCTTGACCTCGATGCCAAGAAGGTCATTACGGTGATTCCGATCTCGAAAGAAACGCAGCGCATTTCCATTTCACCTGACGACAGCATGGTTTTCACCTCCGATCAGACTAAACCGCAGCTTGCCGTGATCGACACCTCTTCTAACAAAGTGAAGACTTGGGTAACCCTGCCGGGAACTGGTTACGGCACCGCGCCTACCACCAATGGCAAATGGCTGCTGGTAGCTGTTCCGCCCGCGAACAAAGTGGCTGTCGTAGATCTCGCCGCAATGAAGGTCGTTCGTAGCATCGATGTGCCCAGCTCGCCTCAGGAAGTGCTGGTCCGCCCGGATAACCAAGTCGCCTATGTCTCCTGCGACCAGAGCAACCAGGTTGCTGCGATTCGCATCTCCGATTGGAGCGTGGAAAAACTCATCGATACCGGCAAAGGGGCCGACGGCCTCGCCTGGGCGCCTGCTATCTAACCTCACGCTAACGCTCCGAAACGAATACGGCCGTAGTCAGCGCCGGCACATTCGCCGTCCCGCTCGCCGCCTCGAAACTTGAAGTTCTTACAACCGGATCGCTTCCCGAAGCTTGCGCAGGATGCAAATGCAGCGCGAGGTTTTTCAGTGAATCGTCCTGGAAGTGGATCTCTTGAGTGGTCGCATTGAAAAGTGCCAGCACGTGTTGATACGCGCCGTAGCTCCCGCTATTAGCATCTAGCTTCATGACGATGAGTCCTGGCACTTGCTGTGGTCCATTGTTAAAAAAACGGAGATTCGCCTGTATCTCTGCAAGAGTCGTCATCCGGAAGAGAAGCGAGCTCTCCCGAACCGCCAGAAAATCCCGGAAAGTATCTCGGGTATACGCTATATCGTCCGGAGCGGGCTTGAGCGCCGCGTGCGCTAGGAGCGGCTGCATGATCGGCCAGTTGCTCTGATTTTGGCTGGCGATTGGCAGCCCGGTTCCCCAGTTGCTGGACTGATAAGAGAAATCAAGCTTGTTGAACCAATCGCCGGAATCGTAACTGTTGCTGTCCATATCCTTTGAGCGGAGCAGATCATCTCCGCCCAGAAAGAAAGGCACACCCTGGCCGAGCGCAATCAGGCTCATCGCCAACACCTGTCGTCTGACGCGCATCCGTACCGGATCTCCGCCGTTCTGAGCGGTACCTGGAATTGCTGATTTCAACTGCACCGCATCGAAGAGCGTCTGGTTGTCGTGGACCGAGCAGTAGTTCACAGTCTCAATCGGGCTCGCAGTATACGCGGCTGACTGACCACCGTAATTCACCTGTGAAGCTTTTACCCTTTGTCCCGTGCTGTCGACGAACATGAAGTCCCGCAAATTGCCTGCCAGTCCCGCCTTGATCCAGTCACTCTCCAGGAGCAAAGTTGCCAATTGATTCGAGCTTGGCTCAGTGCCGCTGGTGTAATTGCTCGGGTCCGTGAAGAGTCCCGTTGCGAAGCCCTGCGTCCGCTGATCAGAAAACGGAGTGCCGCCGCGAATCCCGTCGCGAATACGATCGTTGAACGTACCTATTCCTGTACCGTACAGATTCATCTGACTCGCGTTCGGGCCCAATGCATCGTGCGCTGTCTCTCCTGTTTCCCAGCCCTCGCCGTACAGATAAATCTTCGACCCATCTACCCCGTCACTTCCGAGCGTCAGCTGTGACAGCGCCTGCTGTATGTGAAGCATGTTGTAAACGAAATGGAAACCCATCAGGTCGAAGCGGAAGCCGTCGATCTTGTATTCGCGAGCGTTCTGCACCAGCGTGTCGACCATCAGTTTCTCCATCATTTTGTGCTCGCTTGCGGTGTCGGAACAGCAGCTCCCGTTCTGCACATTCCCGTCGGCATCCAGGCGGTAATAGTAGCCAGGCACAACCTTGTCTAGCACCGAATTCACATCTTGTCCGCTCGAGCTCGTATGATTGAACACCTGATCCTGCACGACTCGCAGACCGGCTCTGTGCAGCCCCAAGACCATTTGCCGGTACTCCTTCACACGCTCGTCCGGGTTGAAGGCGTACGCTCCTTCTGGCACAAGAAAGTGCACCGGATCGTAACCCCAGTTGTATGCATCCTGGCTTTGCACCTGTGCAACGCGCGCTTGCTGCTCTCTGCTGTCCGCCGGATAAATCGAAAGATCACCCGGTGTCTTCCAGGTGCGCTTATCTTCATTGACGCTCGCGAAATGGAAGCTCGGCAGAATATGCACGGCTTTCAAACCCGCCGCCGCCAGCTTCGCCAGATGCTGCATTCCACTACTCGCAGGATTCGCAAAGGCTAGATACGTGCCGCGATATTGCACGGGTACAGAAGCATCGTTCGCGCTAAAGTCACGCACGTGCAGCTCGTATACAGAGAGATCATTTTTTGCTCGCAGCGCGGGCGAGCTGCTCTCATCCCAACCATCGGGCTTTGTTTGCGGATCGCGCAGATCCGTAATCCGGCTCTTCACGCCATTAAGTGCCAGGTCATTTGAATACGGGTCGGTGACTGTATTCTCCAGGATTTTGTGCTCGCCAGGCACATAAACAGAGACATCGAACAAGTAGTATCTGCCTTTCCAAGTATTGTCCCCGTTCGCGCTCCACACGCCATTTCTCTCCTGCATCGCGACTGTGCTTTCCGGAGCGGTACCCGTCGCCTTGCTATAGAGCAGAAGCTTCATCGATTGTGCGCTGGGCGCCCAGACGCTCATCCGTACTCCGCTGTCCGGCAGATATTTCCCACCGTCTGCGTTCCGAAATATCAGGCCAAGCTTGCCGGGATAGTAAAACAAATCGTCGAGCACTCCGGCCTGCTGCACGCCCGTGAGATATCTCAGCACGCCACTCGCATCGCTCGCCGCGAGCGCCACTTGGCCTTTGACGATCTGCTCCAGTTGCGTGATGCTGGTGTTCCCCGGCAGACGGAAAACCGCATAGCTGGCCAGTTGTGGAAATCGGCTCAACTGCGCCGAGGTCAGACCCGCCGGATACGGAGCCAGCGCGATCCGGATGCCTGCTCCCTTCAAAGTTCCGGCCCCCGTTACCTGCAAACTCGCATCAGCCGAATACACCAGCGCGTATTTCCAGCTCGATTGCGAAAAACGCGCCTGAATGGCGACCGTGCTGCGGTCAATCCAGAAAGCTTGTAACCGCGAAAATCCGGCATGCAAAATCTGTCCGGGTGACGGCTTCGAACTGTAAACCGCCGAGTCGCCCGAGATCACCCAAGCCTCTAGATTCGTCGCGACATTCAGATGCATGTCCGGTCCCGGATCCTTCATCCCCGTTACCACGTTGTGCACGATAAATCCCAGGTCTTCCGGGCTGGCTTTTAGTTTGATGTCGTAGAAAGCGCCATAGGAATCCGTCCCCGCCACAAAAGTCGGTCCTTCGTTGAAGTTGCCTGTAGGCTCCTCGGTATCGTTGAACGAATACACAGTCCAGTTGCTGAAGTCTTGATCCGGACGGTAATAATGGATGCGCGCATAACCGGGCTGAAGCTTCCCGGGCTCCGCCTCCGGCTGCGGCTGCGCCGTGTAAACCGCATCTACACCGGATAGCACCCAATACTCGCTGCCCTCGGCCGAAGGGTTAACGAACTCGTTCGGGCCCGGATCTTTTTCGTCCCCGCCAGCGGCTGTTGGATTGTGGATTATCAGCCCCAGGTTTTGCGCGGCCGCGATCACCCCGACGTCGAAGTACACTCCATAGCTATCTGAGCCCGCGACCTGTACCGGACCGCTCCCGTACGCGCCCGTATCTTCAGTCGTGTCTCCAAACGCGTACACCGTCCACCCGCTGTACTTGCCGTCCGGCCGGTAGTAATGAATGCGGATGTGATTGGAAGGGATCGTACCATCTGTCTGCGCCAACGCTGCTCCCTGGCCCAGATCCATCAGTAAGAAACCGGCAAACACAGCCGCTATCTTCCACATTGAGATCGGAGCCCCCTGCTGTCTTCACTTTCATTTCCCAGGGATCAAAAGTATCAGACACACCCCGCTTCAAGAAAAACGTTTGTACATAATGAGAATAAATTTCTCTGACCGCAACATCAGGGGAAGACATGTCGAACCCGATGCTCGCAGAGCTCTTTGATGGCCAGGTTCTGCAGGCAAATCCGCTGGCGACAGTCACGCGAGACTGCATCGTTATCCGGGACCCCGCTCGGCAGTCCCACACCATCATCGCCCTCTCTCTTCTGTCTGGCATGAAGCGCATCCGCACAACTCACCCGGCGCTGCTTGTTATATCCAGTGGACTGTTCCTCATCTCCGGTGCGGCCTTCTACTCCAAGCAGGGTGGCGGCACTGCCCTTCCCATCGGCCTCTTAGCGGCCGCCTTTGCTGCCGGATATCTGCTCTCGCGCAGAGCTTGTGTCTCCTTCACCGTCGGATCAAGCTGTATTGAAACCGCAAACGGCTCACTCTCCGAGGCGGCCGCTCTCATCGCCGCCGTTCACGCGGCCCAGCAACGGCTACAAACGAGTCCTGACCCCGACAAGGCAAGATAGAGTGATGGCGCACGTATACAGCAGCTCGTACCTTGAAGACTCTATCGCTGTTTTCAGGCAGTACAAAAGATTAGCTGAAAGAGCCATGGAGCAAGTGACTGATGAAGAACTTCTCGCCGTGCTCGACCCGGAAATGAATTCCATTGCTCAAACGGTAAAGCATATGGCCGGCAACATGCGCTCACGCTGGACCGATTTTCTCTTGAGTGACGGCGAAAAGCCGGATCGCAATCGCGACTCCGAGTTTGTTGAACCGCCCGCCACGCGCGAAGCTCTAACCCATGTCTGGGAAGAGGGTTGGGATCGTCTTTTTTCTGCACTGCAACCCCTCTCCGAGGCCGACCTTGCTCGCACCGTTCAGATCCGCGGCGAACCCCATTCCGTGATGCAGGCCATCAATCGTCAAATTGCTCATTACGCGTATCACTGCGGCCAAATCGTGCTCCTCGCTAAACATTTTCGAGCCCATGAGTGGCGCTCCCTCAGCATCCCGCGCGGTCAATCTACCAGCTTTAATCGCCAGGTCGCCGCAGGGGAGGCCAGCCAGCGCTGATTGGGCTCAGTTGTTTGCTCGCACGTTTACTCTTGTATCTGGCCCGCTTCACCTGAGACGGAACAAAAATTGAATGCTCAAATCTTCGCTCTTGGGCGGCTTTGTGCGCCTTTCGCTTGCTCTTTCTATGCTGCTCCTCCCTCCCGAGTCGCGCGCCTATTCCGTTCTAACTCACGAGCAGATCATCGATCTAAGCTGGAAGGCTCTGATCGAACCGCTTCTTCGCGCCCGTTTCCCACGTACCACGCCCGAGCAGTTACATGCCGCGCACGCCTACGCGTATGGCGGTTGTGCGATTCAGGATATGGGCTACTACCCGTTCGGTAAAGCCTTCTTCAGCGATCTCACCCATTACGTCAGAACCGGAGACTTCATCACCGCTCTGCTACGGGATGCTCGAACCGTGGACGAGTATGCTTTCGCACTCGGCGCGCTCTCGCACTATGTGGGCGACAACATCGGCCACCGTGACGCCATCAACCTCTCTGCCGCGCTGGCCTTTCCAAAGCTTGCCAAGCGCTTCGGCCAAAGCGTCACTTACGATGAAGATCCGCACGCGCATGTTCGCGTGGAGTTCGCCTTCGATATCAGCGAGATCAGTAAGCACAGACTCGCTCCCGCCGCCTACCTCGAGTTCATTGGCCTCAGAGTATCTCGCAGACTTTTGGAGCAGGCATTTCAGGAAACGTACGCCCTCAAACTCCGCAGTGTTCTGGGGAGGGAAGTTCCCGCCATGAAGAGCTATCGCTCCTCAGTTCGCAGTTTCATTCCAAGAATTGCTTACGCTGAAACCGTCATCCACAAGGAACAGTTTCCGCCGGACTCCGCGGATCACGAGTTTGCAATCTACACCGATCGGGTCACACAAGCAGATTTCCAGACTGTCTGGAACGCTTACCGTAGGCGCCCAGGAATCCGTACGCATTTAATCGCCCTGCTGATTCGGATTGTTCCCAAGATCGGGCCGTTATCCGATTTGGCTATCAAGGTTCCGGATCAGCACACGGATGAGTTGTACGTACGAAGCCTTAACAGAAGCTTCGAGCTATACAGAACCCTGCTTGCCGACTTTAAGACTCATCCCGATCGCATTCCTCCTATTCCGAATCGTGACCTGGACACGGGCGATCCAACTAGGCCTGGCGCTTACGTACTGACCGATAAAACCTACGCAGAGCTCTTGCACAGGATCACCTCTGATCACGTCCACCCCGTTCCGGGAGATCTACGCCAGGATATTTTGAAGTTTTACTCCGACCCGAACTCTCCGATTGCGACCAAGAAGGACGCCAAAAAATGGAGGCGTGTTTTGAAGGAACTTACGACTCTCCAGCAGGAATCCCCGGCTGCTTCGAGTTAGCCTGTCTTGAACCGTTCTTCGAGCTCCGCCACCCGCCGCTCCAATATACGAACAGTCCTCATTAGATCCGGCAACTTCGGGTAAAGCGCCGTCGCGCGGAGCCAGTCTGCCGAATCGAAGGCCGGGGAGCCGCTCACGATTCTGCCCTCGGGTACATCTCTTCCCACTCCGGCCTGCGCCCAAACGATTGCGTTCTTGTGAATCGTCAGATGCCCCGCCGAGCCAGTCTGGCCTGCCATGATCACGTTCTCTTCCAGAACCGTGCTGCCCGCCAGACCCGTTTGGCCGCAAATAATATTGTCTTCGCCCACTGTGCAAGCGTGACCGATCTGGCAGAGGCTATCGATTTTTGCGCCTCGCTTAACGCGAGTTTCGCCGAGCGTTGCGCGGTCGATCGAACTCAATGTTTGCACCTCTACGTCGTCTTCGAGAACCGTCCGGCCGGATTGCACGATTTTGAACTGCTTGCCCTGGTTATCCTTGGCGAATCCAAACCCGTCGCCCCCGATCACCACGCCATTGTGAAGCGTGACCCGGTCCCCAACAATGGAAAATTCTCGAACCGATACGTGTGAGTGGGCCGTGAAATCATTGCCAATCGTGCATCCATCGTATACGACAGCGTGCGGATATAGGACGGCATTCTCTCCGATGCACGTGTTCTCGCCGACCACAGCATAGGCCCCAATCGAAGGATTTCCGGCGATCCGGGCGCTCGGGGCAATAATCGCGGTCGGATGAATGCCGCTAGCAGGCTTCGGAGCTTCATAAAACAAAGCGAGTGCGCGCGCGAAATCGAGATACGGATTCTTGGAAACGAGCGTTGCCACTCCCCCCGCCACCGGTTCCGAGGCGATCACCGCAGCGGCCCGCGTACGCTTGGCCTGGGGAGCATACTTCGGATTCGCTAAAAACGCGATCTCGGCCGCACCGGCCTTCTCTAGAGTCGAAACGCCTGTAATCTCGACCGAAGGATCACCCCCGGAAAGCTCACACTGGATTCGGGCGGCAAGGTCGGAAAGAGTGAAGGAAGCCATTACTTACGCCGGCTTTCGCATCGATTCCGAGATGCCTGTCTTCAAAACGCACCGGGCACATTGAGTAGCGGGCAGCATTTTCAACGCTGAAGCGCGCAGATATCGATACATTGCTTTGTAAAACACTTCACCGATAGAACTGAGAACCCAATCGAAAGATGCTTGGTCGTATGCACGTTGGGAGTTTCGAGGCTGCATAATTCTGGGATCAGCTCTCCACGATAATCCGGTTTCTCAACTCGCCGATCCCTTCCACCTTCACGGCCATCTCTTCGCCCGGTCTCAGGAAACGGGGCGGCTTGCGCGTGAACCCTACTCCGGCCGGCGTTCCGGTCGACACCACATCTCCGGGCTCGAGCGTGAAAACACTGGAGAGGAACGCGATCAGATCCGGGATTTTGAAAATCAGCTCACGCGTGTTCGAATCCTGCATCAGTTCCCCGTCAATCTCCAGTTGAATGTCCAGGTTATGCGGATCCGCTATTTCATCCGCGCTTACGACCCATGGGCCCATCGGAGCAAACGTGTCGAATGTCTTGCCCATCAGCCATTGCGAGGTGGCCCGTTGATAGTCGCGGGCCGTCACGTCATTTAGTATCGTGTAGCCAAACACATGGTCTGTCCAATTTTCAGCGGCGATATGTCGGCCGCCTCTTCCGATGACGAAGGCCAGTTCCGCTTCGAAGTCAGGCGCTTTTGAAACCTTAGGCAAGACCACATTCTCACCGGGACCGATTACTGCCGTCGCAAATTTGTTGAAGATCGTCGGAACTTTCGGAACCTCTGCTCCAGTTTCCTTTGCGTGATCGAGATAATTCAGCCCAACGCAGATCAGCTTGCACGGCCTCGGGATGGGTGCCAGCAACTTCACGCTGCTCAGCGGAGCCTGGGAACCGCGCGGTGGCTCGGCCATCAACTTCTCAATCTGCGAGGAGCCCATTGCGCCGTGTCCAATCAAATCGATCAGCGAAGAATATCCAGCCGAAGAAAGATCGATCACCGAATCGCCGGAAAGGACTCCCGGGTGAGCGTGTCCGCCGATCTCGAAAGTCACAAATCGCATGCTTGCATCTTATAGGAGTGCGCGGGGACAGATGACGGGATCGCGACGCGCAACTCGTGTGCTGGATTGTCTCCATTTGAAGGAAGGCGAGGAAATCGAGATCAACAATAGCCGGAAAGCGAGATTCTGGGCTGGCCGGGCTTGTACAATCCGGAAAAGACCTGCGACCATCAACGGAGGTAACCATGAGTGCGAATAGTGCCCCGGCCGATAACGTGTCGGCCGTGGTTCCCCCTAGTTATGGTCACCAGCATGGAGCGCTCGCTCGCCTTCTACATCGACGGGCTTGGCTTCGCCATCCAGAACCGCTGGGTGCCGGACGGCCGCCTGCGCTGGTGCTGGATGTCGCTCGGCGGTGCTGCCCTCATGCTTCAGGAAGCTGTCGAGTCTACCAGCCGGAAGATGGCCGCCGATTGGCATCCTCGGCAATGGCGCAGCCTTCTGCTTCCAGTGCAGGGACGCCCTTGCCATCTACCGCGAAGCCGCGGCCCGCGGAATCTCTGCTTTGCGCGAGCCACAGGTCGGCAACTTCGCCTGGGAAGTCTTCTTCGCCGACCCCGACGGCTACAAGATCAACTTCTCTAGCCCGACCTGCCGGAAGAAACCCTCCTCTCTGAAGTCAGAGCCTGACTAGGTGACGGTAAGGATCCGAATTATGCCGTGCGCGGCATAAGCAGCGTCATGCCGAATTTCGGGTCATCGGAGCGATTTTCGTGAAAAGGGCAGGAGAGGCGTCCCCTACACCCCGTGCCCGGCGTGATATTCCAGCCGGACTCTCAGCCCATTTCGAGTCGGGAACTCGCGGCTGGCATGTGGAGTCTAAGCTTTCGGCAGGTCAGGCCGAGTCATATGTTCCGGATAGCCGTCTTCTGCGTTTTCCTTGTCGCGAAGCTGCTCAGAGCCACGTCCGATGAGTTCACGGCGGTGCGGGCCGGGGAAAATGCTCTTTTTCGAGCGGTTAGTACAAAAGACAGGATGCTTCTATTGCGACTCACCGATCCCGATTTCCATCTTTCTTGGAGCTACGTTCGGTCGTCCGGACTGTAAGTGGCGAAATCAGTCGAGAGCGTTGGATAGCAAGCATGAGTTCACCACGGCTGGCGTGGTACGCGATTGAAATCTCCGGGTTGCGCAAGGCTGGCCCAGGCGCTGTTTATGTAGATCTCAAGGAATTGCTCACGGTGCGTTCGCCTCACGGCGCTTTGATAGAGAGGCGCATCGAGAGTCTCGATGTGTGGAGGAAACAGCAAGACCGTTGGGAACTTGTGTCCCGTTTATCCCACGCAAATACGCAATAGCGTCCGCAGAGGCGATCTCCCGGCCGCACCAGGCTTTAACTTCCGCCGTTCAAGGCATCGCACGCCACAATGGGATGAAACTCCACGAGTAAAAGCACTCCCACGGCCGCTTGTCTTCTAGCTACCTAAATAGCTAGACTAAACTCCATGACATATAGCGTTACTGAAGCCAAAAATAGGTTGCCGGAGCTCATCAAGGAGGCTGAGGCCGGTAATCGCGTTACCATCACCAAACGTGGCATTCCGGTAGTCGAGATCGTGCGCAAGCAGGAGGTTCCCAAACGCAAGAGGCTATTAGGCGGCCTCGAAAACGAGATCAAAATTCTCGATCCGGACTGGGCCCTTCCGCAGACGGACATAGAGGCGTGGCTGCGGGGCGAATTCTGAGGTGAGAAGTTACCTGCTTGACACACAGCCGTTCATCATGCTCGCGCTTGATAAGCAAGTCAAAAAGATCGGCCGGAAAGCGCTTCGTGTCATCGAGGACGAGCACTCGAACTTGCTGCTCAGTACGATCTCGCTCGTTGAAATTGCCGTCAAGAATCAGATCGGCAAGCTCGACGTTTCACCCGCTAGTGTTGACAAGCTGATCGAGCGGCTCGACCTGACGGTTCTGCCCTTTACACGCGAGCACGCCACGGCACTCTACAGCTTGCCGCTATATCACACCGAACCGTTCGATCGCATGCTTATCGCAAGTGCCGTGGTAACGAAGACGCCAATTCTCACCGCTGACGCAAACTTCAGCCGCTACAAGCGCGTCCAGGTGATCTGGTAAGTTCCGAAACCGAACGTCCGTTTAGCTTCACTGCGGCGGGGCTCCAGTCTGTCAACACGGCTTTCAGCCGCCTTTTCCTCCCTTACTTCGCCCGTTCAAGCCAGCGCACGCTCTGCGGTTCGGATTGCTGGCAGCGCATGGTCTCCGTTACACCGGAAGAAATATCGGCACAGGCGTTCTCGGTTGCCGAACGGATCGCTCCGGCTTCGCTTTTGGCATTCACCGTCTTGCATGCCGAGCGCCCGCCGAAAGACATGCAGACCTTTACCCGGTATTTCGGGCCATTCAATGTTGAGTAAGCTATCAGTCCTATTACCGCCAGCACGAAAATCAGGACAATGGAGCCGATTTTCAGAGTGCAGCCTCGCTGAAGAAATTACCCATCTCGCGAAACTTCTTGTAGCGCTCCTCGATCAGCTGTTCGGCGGAACGGCCGGCAAGCTCAGCCAGAGCGTTTTGCAAAGTCTGCCGAACTCCCGCGATCGCCGCTTCCGGATTCAGATGCGCACCCCCGTCCGGCTCCGGAATAATGCCGTCGATCAGTCCCATTCCCAGCAAATCAGTGGAGGTCATGCGCAACGCCGCCGCAGCTTCAGGAGCTTTCCCGGAATCGCGATAAATGATCGCTGCGCAGCTTTCGGGCGAGATAACGCTGTAATAAGCGTTCTCGAGCATATAAACACGGTTTGCGACGCCTAAACCCAATGCTCCGCCGCTCCCTCCTTCGCCAATTACGATCGAGACGACGGCGGTTCTTAAACGAGACATTTCACGCAAGTTGTAAGCGATCGCTTCTGCTTGGCCACGTTCTTCGGCATCGATTCCGGGGTAAGCGCCGGGCGTGTCGATCAGCGTAATCACCGGCCGGTGAAATTTCGCAGCGAGTTGCATGACCCGCAGCGCTTTTCGGTAGCCCTCCGGCTTCGGCATCCCGAAATTTCGTAGCAGCTTCTCCTTCGTATCCCGGCCTTTCTGCTGCCCAACGATCATCACCGGCTTGCCTTCAAAAAAGCCCATTCCGGCCACAATCGATTTGTCGTCTCCGAAAAAGCGATCCCCATGCAGCTCCTCAAAGCCGGTAGTGAGGCCTCGAATGTAATCCCAAGAGTGTGGACGTTTCGGGTGTCGAGCCAGCTGTACCCGTTGCCAGCTCGGGTTGGTGGCCCCGTCCGCGGAGGTGTCGGGAGCATCTATGAAAGGCGCGACGGAGCCTTCGATCTCGTCTTCAGCCATACTCAGCTCGCGAGCACTTCCATCGCCTCGGGCCCACAGATCTTTTCCAATTCCGCTCGAAACTCACGATCTGGCCGCACCTTCGTGTTCGGCACATCCATCACCACGGAAAAATCGCGCGCCTTCTCGAGACGCAACCGGACATCGGTTGTGCCCCGCTTACGCACGAACAGCTCGCTGAGCGCTTTTACCCTCTCGGTCGAATTCTCATCTTTGAGCCACATGCGAATGGAGATGAGGGACGGCAGATCGATTCGCGCATCTTCCAACTTCACCATTTCCTGAATGGAAAGTTTCGGCGGACCGCCTTCTTCGGGCAACACGGAGGCTCGGATAAACACCGCTGCATCTTCTTTGATAGCTGGTAGAAGCTCTTCGTACTTCGATGCAAAGACCATAGCATCGGCCGTACCCCGCCCGTCGTCTACTTTCATCGCTGCCCAGTACTTTCCCTCACGGTTCGTCTTGCGCACAATACCCGTCAGTATGCCGCAAAGCTTTACCTCAGTGTTCTTCTCGAGATCTTCCAGCTTATCGGTGAAGTGACTGGCCAGATCGCTGATCTTGTCTGCCCAGCGATCCAGGGGATGGCCGGAAACGTAAATCCCCAGCACCTCCTTCTCCCCGCCCAGCTTCTGCTCCATCGTCCAATCAGGCAGCTTCGCTAGCGCGTATTCAGTTGTTTCCTCTTCTCCCAGTTCGCCGAACAATCCATGCTGTCCGCGTGCCCGGTCCCGCCCTACCCGTAAGCCCGTCTCAATCGCCCGGTCGAGAGCCTCGAATAACTGCGCCCGGTTTCCCCCAAGCGAATCTAGCGCTCCCGCTTTGACCAGACTCTCCAGCACGCGACGGTTGATCGCGTTCAAATTCACTCGTTCGCAAAAATTATAGATGGAGGTGAACCGGCCGCCTTCCGCCCGCGCCGTGACAATCGCCTCTACCGCACCTTGGCCGACGTTCTTGACGCCGCCGAGCCCGAAGCGAATCGCCTCTCCAGCCGGTGTAAAGTTCAGATCGCTTTCGTTGATATCCGGCGGCAGCACGCGAATCTGCATCTCGCGGCACTCATTGATGTACTTTACGATCTTGTCCGTGTTGCCGGATTCTGAGGTAAGCAGAGCCGACATGAACTCGACCGAGTAGTGCGTCTTCAAATAAGCGGTTACATAAGCGAGATAGGCGTATGCCGCCGAATGCGACTTGTTGAACCCGTATCCCGCGAACTGCTCCATCAGGTCGAAGATCTTGGCGATCTTCTTAGCAGAAAATCCGCGCTCTGTCGCCCCGGCAATAAAGCGCTCCCGTTGCTGCGCCATCTCTGCCAGACTCTTCTTCCCCATTGCGCGGCGCAAAATGTCCGCTTCGCCAAGCGAATATCCGGCGAGCCTGTTTGAGATCTGCATCACCTGCTCTTGATAAAGAATCACGCCGTAGGTCTCGGCAAGAATCTCTTCCAGCTCAGGCAAGTCGTAGACAATCGGCTTCCGGCCATGCTTGCGGTCGATGAAATCCGGAATCATGCCGCCCTGAATAGGACCGGGCCGGTACAGCGCATTGAGCGCGCACAAATCCTCGATTCGGTTCGGCTGGTAGCGCCGCAGAATATCCTGCATCCCCGAAGACTCAAACTGAAACACACCGCTCGTAAATCCGTTGCTGAAGATCTTCTCGTAGGTCCCAGCGTCGTCGAGCGGCAGGTTCTCGACTACAATCTCATCACCGCAGTATTTCTTTATGAGCTTGAGCGCCTCATCGATAATGGTGAGAGTTGTGAGCCCGAGAAAGTCCATCTTCAAAAGGCCAAGCTTCTCAAGCCCGAGCATGTCGTACTGCGTTACGATTTCTTGCTTGTTCGTGATGTAAAGGGGAACCAGTTCTCTTAGCGGAACGGAAGAGATCACCACTCCGGCCGCATGCATGCCGGCATTCCGGCAGACGCCTTCCAGCTTGCGGCTGATATCCAAAACCTCTTTGACCCGCGGTTCGCGAGCCGCTGCTTCTTTCAGTTCCGGATCTTCGATCGCCTTCTCGAGCTTTATATTGAGCTGTCTCGGAACGAGCTTAGAGATGCGGTCGACTTCCGCGAAGCTCATATCGAGCACCCGGCCCACATCTTTGATGGCGGCTTTGGCGGCTAACGTTCCGAAGGTGATAATCTGCGCTACCTGCTCGCGGCCGTACTTCTCCGTCACATACTGTATGACCTCGCCCCGCCGGTTCGTACAAAAGTCGATATCAATATCGGGCATGCTGATGCGCTCCGGGTTGAGGAAGCGTTCGAACAGCAGCCCGTATTCGAGCGGATCGATGTCGGTTATCTCCATCGCGTACCCGACCAGACTGCCCGCTGCCGACCCTCGGCCCGGGCCAACCGGAATCCCGGCCTGCTTCGCGAATCGGATGAAATCCCAAACGATCAGGAAGTAACCCGAGAATTTCATCTGCTGAATCATCCCGATCTCGCGCTCCAGGCGCTCCACGTATTCGGGAAGGTCGTGCTTCAGCCGCCCTTGATTGCGCAAAGCTTCCAGCCGCGGCCGGCGCTTCTCAAATCCTTCACGCGCCACCCAGGCAAAATAGCTGTCCGCGTTGTATCCAGCAGGCACTTCGAATCGGGGAAACGGATCTTTCACCTTCTCGAGCTCCACGTGGCAGCGCTGCGCAATCTCCCAGGTGCGATCTAGCGCCGGCTCCACTTCGCCGAACAGCCGCATCATCTCCGCCCGCGATTTCAAGTAAAATTCAGGCGTGCTAAACCGCATCCGGTTTGGATCCGACATTGTCTTCCCCGTCTGGATGCACAGCAGGATCTCGTGCGCTCGCACATCGTCATGCGTCAGGTAATGCGAGTCGTTGGTGACCACTAGTGGAATTTCCGTCTCAGCCGACAGCCGCTGTACCTGCGGCAGCAGAATCTTGTCCTGCTCGAGACGGTGGTCCTGCATTTCGAGAAAAAAATTGCCTCTCCCGAAAAGATCCTGATACTCATTCGCAAGACTGCGAGCTTCTCCGTAGCGTTCGGCGAGAATGCTTTCATTGATGTCGCCCCGCAGGCAGGCCGACATTGCGATCAGGCCCTTTGCGTGCTGCGCTAGCAGATCTTTATCGATCCGCGGCTTATAGTAGAACCCCTCCAGGTAGCCTGTTGAGACCAGCCTGATCAGGTTCTTGTAGCCTTCCTGCGTCTCGCAGAGCAAAACCAGGTGATTGTAACGGTCCGTCTCAGAACGCGTCTTGTGGCCCTGCTGGGATACATAAACCTCGCATCCAATGACGGGGTGAATGCCTTCCTTTGAGGCCTCGTTGTAGAATTCGACCGCCCCAAACAGGTTGCCATGATCCGTCATGGCAACGGCGGGCATCTCCTGCTGCTTCACAACCTCAATCAGTTTCTTTATCTCGCAGGCGCCGTCTAGAAGCGAGTAATCCGTATGGCAGTGGAGGTGAACGAACGGTCGTTCGGACATTCTGGTCAACCTCTAGTGTAACGGCTGAACGAAACTTAATCGTGCATGGCTTCCACGGTTATACTGAGCCCGTGGGAGCGGCGTTTAGGCAGACCACCGAGGACGAAATAGATCGGGTCAGATCACTCCTTCGGCATTCTTTCCACGCTCGGGCCGATGCCCCCAGCTTGGATCCTGAGCTTCTGCGTTGGAAGTATTATCAACCGGGACCCGCCTGGCCAGGGTCTCGTAGCTACGTTCTTTCTGAGGCAGATACTTTCGTCGCGCATGCGGCCATTTGGCCACTGCAAGTTCGTCTACAGGCCGGCTTGCGTTCCGGCATTGGATATTGCGATTGGGCCGCCCGCCAGGAGCACCGCGGTGTGGGACTGATCCTGCTTAAGCATCTCCTCGCCTTGGCCCCATTCGTACTGGTGATCGGCGGAGCGCCTATCACCCGGCAGATTTTGCCCCGGGTAGGCTTTAAGCTTTGGGCTGACCTCCCGGCTTACGCCCGTGTCCTCCGGCCCTTTCGGCAGGTCGCTTCACGCCCCTCTCTCAACTGGAAAGAACCCTTTCGACTGGCCCGCAATTCTTTCTGGAGTCTTGCCCCGCTCTCGCCTGTAGCCGGCTGGACTTCGGAACCGGCACTCCCGGACGACGCCTTCTTATCTCTTGTCCATCGACAGACCGGTTCGGTCAATGATCAGTCTCTTCTGAGCTTCATGCTAAGCTGCCCCGGGATTCCGTTTCGGTCGCTTGTCTTGCGTAAAGCTGGCGCAATGCTGGGCTACGCCATCGTGAGCATTGTAGGCGGTCAGGCCCGCATCGCCGATCTGAGAATGATCTCCGAAAATCAGGCTGACTGGAACGCAGCTGTGGCCACGATTGTGAAAGAGCTGATGAAAGAGAAGCTTGCTTGCGAAGCTATCGCTCTCGCGTCTTTTCCCCTGCTAAAGAAAGCTCTCCAGGCAAATGGCTTCCGGGTCCGCGAGCATCGGCCCTTGGTCGTTTTCGACCGCGACGGTCAAATCATCAGCGAACCCGTACCGCCGCTCGGAATGCTGGTCGATGATGCCAGCTTCAACTACTTCCCGGAATCCCCGTACACGACTTGAGCGGAGAAGAACGACGCTGTCCGACGCCTGGACCCGTTCAAACAGCGAAAAGCCGCTGCTCAAGACAGCGGCTTTTCTGCAAAGTTATAGATTTAGGAGTTAGTAACTGATTCGCTTTCTCCGCCATAAGTATAGCCCGGCGATCATTGGACTTACCAACAAGATATTCGCTGGTTCCGGAACAGAGCCCGCCGCAGTCAAATAAACGTCATCTAAGTAAAAGTAATCAGAGTCATTTTGAAAATGAAACAGCAGCTGCGTATTGGCTGCCGCTGCAGGATCACTCGACGTCGCTAGCGTAAAAGTGTAATTCTTATAAGCTCCCCCGGAGTTCGGCGCATTGGTTTCACTGAAAATCTCCGGCCCCCCGAATGAGAAGTCGAAATGGTTCACATATCCCGGTATCCGCGAGGGAGCGTTCTGGTCGAGATAAAAGCCCAGCGAGTAGTTCTGGGCGGGCTTAAGGTTCAAGGTCTGACTCAGGGCCAGGAAGGGCCCTAAACTTCCAATTGCGCTGCCACCTCCACCCTGCACCCCGAAATAACCTTCATATCTCCCGCTATTCGGAAACGCGCTGTCGACTCCGTAGTAGTTGTTGGGCGGCGCTCCACCTTGCAGGTTCCCGCTCAGCGTCCATCCGGTGAAGTCGCCTGATTCAAAACCGCAGTTCTGAATTGCGTTTCCCGTTATTGACCCGCAAACGTCGGCGTGCGCCAGGCTTGCACTACCATTCGCCAATGTGAAAGCAATCGCAGCCGAACCAAGGCTTTGTAAACATATCTTTATCCCGGAACTTCTAAGATGCAGTCTCATCTGTTCTCCCGATTCCTATTTTCGTTTTGCCGAAACAAGACTGCTGCCCGGCCAGTTCGCAGCCAGCTTATATGCGTTCACACTACCAATGCCGGTAGCGAAATCCCAACCTGTTCCTGCCGCAAACGCAGGCTTGTAAGAAGTGTTCGAGGTTGATAGCACGCCGTTAGCTCCTGGGTTTGTTGCCGGATAGAAGCAGTTGAATCTGCCGATGGTTGTGCCATCCGTAGTTCTAAGCGGTCTGCAGTTGACGTCCATGTCCCCTAATGTAATGTCATAGAAGGCGCAGCCTGGGCTCGCGGCGTTGCCCCGGGTGGAGTTGCACGCCGAGCTACCGCTTGCGCCATACTCGGAACCGGCTAGCTTGTAATAAACAAAATTTGGGTTGCCTTGTGCTGAACCGGTTACTTGATTGATCAGCAGTTGTATACCTGCCATGATGGGGGCTCCGAAAGATGTGCCGCCCGCCCCCGCCCAGCTTGCGGGAGGCGTATTGCAGGGCGCGCCGCCGCCCCCTGCATCCGAATAACAGACGACGTAGTAATGCCCCCAAACTCCGTTTCCAGCGAACAGGGAAACATCGGGCAAATCGCGCACACCGTCTTGTGGATTGCCATAGACCAGCGATTGAAAGCTGGGCTTTTTGTATCCTGTACAAGTTCCACCCACCACGCCCGCTATATTGGGGCTGCCGAATGCGCATGCACTCGGCCCACCACTCCCCGCCGAGGTATCCAGAAAGCCTGAGCCAATCGCGCTGTTACAGGCCCCATCCGCGCCGTAAGGTACCGCATATCCGAGCACAATCGAAATCAACTCGCTCGCACAGGAATCACTCCACGGTATCTCCGGTATGTACGACTTAGCCGAGTTGTAATTAACCCCGTTACTTCCGTTCCAGTAAGTGGAGACCTCATCTAGAAATGCATCGCCGAAATCCGTTCCGCCGACTGCCACATTGTGGGGCGTGGATGCCAGCCCGCTGACATTGATGCCGTGGATAGCGGCGCTTCTGTTCTGATCTGTTACCGCTGCCCCCGCATCACCGCTCGCCACGAATAAAGACACGCCTTCGAACGCGGCAAGCTGGTACAGAGAATTGACGTAAGCATTGCCCGCTGAGCCTTGCTCCGATTCCGGGCCGCCATAACTCAGACTCATCACTGGAGGAGGAGGGCTTGAGCTTGTCAACAGATTCTGCAATGCAATGAACGCTCCGAAGTTGGTCGTCGTATCGGCGCACGAGGCTAGCTCAATCGTCGCGCTGGGCGCTGCCGCGCTGGCCCACTCCACGTCAACCGCCACCTCCCCGTCATCGCCTACCAGCGCACCGGGATCCGAGCACGTGCCCCCTGTTCCTCCGCCAGGATGCACCACTCTTAACTTCCCGAGTGGGTACTTCCTTGCCAATCCGAGAGTCTTGCGAAATGCGTTCCAATCACCATCGCTATACAGATCGCTTCTCTCCAACAGCGCCAACCTCTGCCCTTGCCCGGATATACCCGCCGCGTACAATGGATTCAAATTATAGATCGTCTCTAGATCCAGCGGCACTAAGAGCTGGTTCGTGTCACTCACCGTATACTGCGCCCGCATACGGCTCAAGGGATGAGGTTTGAAGTCGTGCAGAGCCACCGGACCCGCCACCGCGCCCGCCAGCGTCGCCGGAATATCGGGATCTTTCAGGTTCGCAATATGATGAACCTCATTCACCTCCAGGTTATGAATCGAGATGTGAAACGCATCCCGCACCTGACCCGCCGTACCGGAAAACTCGACTGCCAGGTTCGGGTACACCGCATCTACCGTGAACCCCTTGCTCTCCAACCAGTTCTTGACAGCATCGAGATCCTGTTGCGCCATGCCGAACTTCTCACTGAATTCCGCCGCCGTGCCCCACTTGTGGAAATTGGCTGACTGCGGATTGTGCAGCTCTTCCAGGTATTGTTCCAGCTTGTCTTCCGCTTCCGCCGATCGTTTCAGCTGCAGTTGCATGTGCTCGAGCCGCATGTCTCCGCCCACTGCTCCGAGATCCCTCGCATTCCGCACGAGTGGGTGCGTGTTGCCGTGAAGTGTCACTCGAACGGCATCGTTGACGCTGCTGGTAACTACTGTCCTTGCATGCTGACTTACTTGCCCGTTTGCAGTCGAAATAAGAGTTATAAAGCACAAACATGGAATCAAAAATAAAGTCAAGAGGTTCCGGTGCATCAATTCTCCTTAGCCAGCCTTGGATTAACCAGGCCGCTTTGTATCTTCGATTGCAGAACAGTAGCATAAACAGGCTACACTTGGCAATGTGACCACGTACTGTTGCGGCTTGCTTGGTGAGATTTTCCCGCCTGATTTATGCGGCTCATCGTCGGCATAACAGGCGCCTCTGGCGCGATCTTCGGCCTGCGTACACTCCACGCGCTCAAGATTCTCAATGTTGAATCCCACTTGATCCTGAGCCGCTGGTCGCGTGTAACAATCGCGCGCGAGACGGACTACTCTCTTGAGCAAGCTGAGCAGCTTGCTTCCGCGGTTTATCACCACGACAACCAGGCGGCTCCTGTTTCGAGCGGCTCCTTCCGGAGCGACGGCATGATCATCGCTCCCTGCAGCATGAAAACCTTGGCGGCGATTCGCTCGGGTTATGGCGACACCCTGATCTGCCGTGCCGCGGATGTCACACTAAAAGAGCGGCGCAAGCTGGTCCTGCTCGCCCGCGAAAGCCCCTTTAACGAAATCCACCTGGAAAACATGCTCGCCCTGGCCCGGATGGGCGTGATCATCTTTCCGCCTGTACCCGCCTTTTATAATCGCCCGCAAACAATCGCCGAAATGGTCGACTACATCGTCGGTCGCGCGCTCGACCAGTTTGGCCTCGAGATGCCGGGCCTCCCCCGTTGGAACGGCCTCGGAGCAGATTCGTAAAAACGAACCCATGCCCCTTAAGCCGGACAAACCGCTGATCTGGCTCGGCAGATATCTTTCGCTTGCCCTGACGCTGCCGGCTTCTGTGATGGCCGGCTACCTGGTCGGGTCCTTAGCCGATCATTGGCTTCGTTTTCCATTCCTCCGAGTGGTCGGCATTATCCTCGGCATGAGCGCCGGCCTGATCCAGATCTTCCGGGAGCTAAATCGCGAAACGAAGCCTCCCCGAGGATGACTGATCAGAAAACAAGCCCTTCGCTTTCAGCAATATACAAGCTCACCGGCTTATTCGGATTGCTTGGGTTTGTTTGGTATTTCTGGGCTGAGGGAGTTCGTTCGGCAGCCGCGTTCGCCCTCGGCGCGCTGTGTTCGTTTGGTAATTTGTGGCTCTTCGACTGGATTAGCCGCGCCATCGCACCCGGCGCCGCCACCCGCAAGCCCTGGCAGGCGGGCGCCTACGTCACCCGCTACGTGCTTCTACTCGGAATCGGCTATGCTATCGTCAAAGGTTTGGGTGTCAGTCCGTTAGCGGTGATTTTGGGCCTGTTGGTCAGCGCCGCGGCCGTGCTCGCTTCGCTCGCTTTTGAGCTGATCGCCCATTTTCGTCAAAGTCGTATCTCCCACGAATGACACACGAACTCTGGGTCACTGCTCTCTTTAACCGCTTGCTAGCCGGACCGGCAAATGCCGCGTTGCATGCTCTTCACGTGACACCTAAGGACCCGGCGAATCCCTGGACCGACTGGCTCGTTTGCGAAATCCTGGTCGTATTGTTTGTCATCGTCCTCTTCGGATATCTGAAGAGCCGTTTGTCGGTAGACAATCCCGGTAAGCTGCAACACGTCTTTGAGCTGGTTTACGAATTTTTCTACGCCTCAGCCGAAGAGGTTGTCGGTCACGACGGTCCACGCTACATAGCCTTCTTCGGAACCATTTTTCTTTTCATTCTTTTCATGAATCTGATCGGGCTGATTCCCGGTTTCGACTCGCCCACCATGTACGCGCAAGTACCGCTTGGCATGGCGGTTGTAACGTTCCTCTTTTATCACGCGACGGGCTTCCGGGCGCACCGGGCCGGTTACATCAGGCAGTTCTTGGGACCGATGATTCTGCTTGCGCCTCTGATGTTGCCGATCGAAATCATCAGCCACTTCGCGCGGCCGCTCTCGCTCACGGTTCGTCTTTACGCGAACATGTTCGCCGGCGAGCAGGTTTACTTGACCTTTACCACCTTGACGAAGCTCATCATCCCGGTTATTTTTATCGGCCTGCACACCTTCGTCTCATTCCTGCAGGCTTATATTTTTATGTTGCTCGCGATGGTCTACGTCGGCGGGGCTGTTTCACACGAGCATTAGGCTTTATCGGCTTCCAGTGTGAGCGCCCGGCGTCCCAACGCACGGTGTCGAACCACCTCCTGGAAGCACATTCATAGGAGAAGACACTTGAAAAACAAACTGTTTCTACTCGCCATGGCGATGTTGGCTCTGGCGAGTCCGATCTTCGCTCAGGGGAGTCAAAACTGGGGTGCAGACGCGAATCGCCGGGCCGCCGCCTATATCGCCATGGGCATCGCTTCCGGGCTTTGCGGTCTGGGGCAGGGGCGGGCAACGGCATCTGCCGCTGAAGCGATGGCGCGTAATCCGGGGGCGGTCGCGGCCATCCGCGTAGCGCTGATTCTAGGTCTGGTGCTGATAGAGTCGCTCGCTCTATACACTCTCGTCATCACCTTCATCGCCAGATAGTTTCAGACAATCTGCTCGAAGCCTGCCGCTGGCGATCAGCCGGCAGGCTTCGCCTACCTAAATGAAACTGCAAGGCATCTACCCCGCGTTGACCAGTTGCTTCGATCACGCAGGCAATCTCTACAGAGTGAAGGTCTTTCACAATGTAGAGAAGCTTAACGCGGTAGCGCTGAGCGGCTATGTAGTGGGCGGTTCTACCGGCGAAACGCCTTTGCTAAGCAGTGAAGAACGTTTGCAGCTCATGTCGTGGGTGAAAGAGGCGAGTGCTCCGGGCAAGACGCTTATCGCGGGAGTGGGCGCGGAAAGTGTTCACGAAACGGTGCGGCTCGCCAATAGAGCGGCGGAGATCGGTTACCACGCCGTGCTCGTGCTCACGCCCTTCTATTACAAAAATCAGATGCACCGGGCGGAGACGCAGGCCCTTTTCTTCCGAGCAGTTGCGGACGCTTCGGAGTTGCCTGTCATCTTGTACAACATCCCGCAAGTTACCGGCTACGATCTTCCCGTCGAAACGATTGCGGAACTCTCTCATCACCCAAACATCATCGGGATGAAGGACAGTTCAGGTAATCTCGAGAAACTGCGGGCAGTGCTGCCGGCTGTAGCGCCGGGCTTCGACGTGCTGACCGGGGCGGGCGCGAGAATCTGGAACGCTTTGCAGATCGGCGCGGCGGGCGCGATTCTTGGAATCGCCAACGCGCTGCCCTATGCGTGCGTGACGATTTGGGAGGCGTTTCGCATGCGCGAACAGGAGGCCGCAAGCGACTGGCAAGAACGAATCACGCCGGCAGCCCGGCTGATTGCGGGGCCGCACGGGATCCCGGCGCTCAAGTATGCGATGGATCTGATGGGGTATTACGGGGGGGTACCGCGGCTGCCCTTTTTGCCGCCTGCGACGGCGGTGAAAAGAGAGATAGAGGGGATGTTGGCGGGATTAAGCGGGTAAGAGCAAGACGTTTTGAGAAGCGTGCGTAGCAGGCTTTAGGCCGCCGCTTACTTAACTCTTCTCAATCGAACTGGATAATCTTCCGGCGGAAGATTATCCTTAAGCAAAAGCAAATAGATATGCAAGGCAGGATCCCTCAACTCGATGCCGTTCGGGCTGTGGCGGTGCTGCTGGTGATCATGTCGCATGCCGCCGCGAAATACCCGAGTCTTCATCTGGAGCAACCGCTCAGTAATGGCTGGATGGGAGTTGATCTTTTTTTCGTGCTCTCGGGATTCCTGATCACCGGAATTCTTATTGAGGCCAAGTCGTCAGAAGCCTACTTCAAGAATTTCTACGCACGGCGGTGCCTCAGGATCTGGCCGCTTTACTACTCGGTACTGCTTTTGATGTTCGTGGTGATTCCACTGGCGCGTCCCTCAGAAACAGCCACGCTATTTGAACCGCGTTCCTCGCCCTGGTGGGCTTATCCTTTGTTTCTGCAGAACTTCTTGGTCCCGGTTCCTACCATGGCTACAGGACCGCTGGGCGTAACCTGGTCACTCGCTATTGAAGAGCAGTTCTATTTGATATGGCCCTGGGTGGTCAGGTACTGCTCGGAGCATCAGTTGAAACGCATCGCGCTAGGCGTGATCTGTCTTTCTCCGCTGCTCCGGCTTTATCTGTCTGTTCACCACTTCAATATCTATTCCAACCTGTTCTGCCGGCTAGACGGCCTGATGGCCGGCGCGCTGCTCGCTTTGCTGGTCCGTTCAGAAGCCTTTCGGCCTGCGAGATTCGTTAAGCTCGCGTGGATTCTGTTGATGGTGGCAGCACTGCTTGCCTTACTTTTGGAGACGTTTCATGCCCGCTGGATCGTTCTTTCATTCACCGTTATCTCAGCAGCTTCCTTCATCTATCTCTCACTTTTCTTCACGGGCGGATGGTTTGTTAAAGCGATGACGAATCGAGCTCTGGTCTATATCGGAACGATAAGCTACGGACTCTACCTGTTACACAAGATTCCATTCGATGCGGCGCAGAGTTTTCACCTGGATTCCCGTCCGGCATTGGCTTTACTCTTCGGGCTAGGGGGCGGATTCGCTCTAGCGTTCGTATCCTGGAATGTACTCGAAAAGCCTTGCCTCCGTCTCAAGCGGTTCTTTACTGCCTCGAAGACCGAGATCAGCCAATTAGTTCTTGTAGAGCAGGCAGACACCCGTCCACGGATAATTTCCTAAGGTCCCCTTCGGTTCCGGCAGAAGCGATGACAGTTCGACAGGTGCGCGCCTATATTCCGCGGCAGTTTTCAACAAGCCCTGGGCTTCGACTGGTTTCCAGCCGTACCGGGAGAAGAAGCTTACTCCCTCCGGTGGACCGAACTGGAATGGAGCGCCAGCCTCGCTGAGTTGTTTGCCGGTCGTTCGCTGCATCAGCTTCAACTGCCCCGGGGAAGCGAGATCAACGATCCAACTGGCGAAATTTGCTCCGCGCGAGAGGTCTGCTGCTAAAGATGCAACGCTTTGTGGCGTGAAGTAGATCAGCAGCCCTTCGCTCACGACGACTACCCTTTTTGCTTCAAGATTTAGGTTCTCGAATAGCCTGTAGCGCGCCTGCGCATCGGAGAGATCGAGAACGATTCGCTCCAGTCTGCATAGAGGTGCCTGATTTGCAAGAATCTGTTCCTTGTAATAAATGATCTCGGGCAAATCAACTTCAATCCAGCGAAGGGTAGAGGGCAGCGACATGCGATACGGTCTGGCGTCCAGCCCCGCCGCGAGGTTCAGTACCAGATCGGCTCCGGCCTCGATCTCGCGCGCGATGAATCTGTCGAATAGATAGGTTCGTGCGACCCAGGCCCAATCGTGCTTATTTCCGTCAGGAAGACTGTTAGCGATCTCAAAGCCTCGCTCGCCCGCGAGTACCTGAGCAAGCGGGTCGCGAAAGAGAGCATCGGGGCGCTCGCTTTCCCGCGCTCGAAAATACGCGACCCAGCGAGCGGTATCGGAAATATTGCGAACAGATGAACCGGGCTTATTCATGTTTGGAATTTTAGCTTCGATAGCGTTCGGGACCGAGGCAATGGTGTGCTCCTTTCCGGGAACGGGTGCCTCCGTCACCTATACCTGAACCTCGCCTCGCCACACTCTGGTCTCAGGCGTCCAAGATGCTCCTACGTGGTAGAACTATATGAGATCTCCCGCTCTTCTACGGGAATGCCCGCATCCATCGTGGGTCGGACACAGGCTTGAAACGGTGAAGCCCACCCTACTGGTTGCTACAACTGCTCGCTGGTTCCCGACCGCTCGACTGGCCATTGCCATGGCGAAAGCTGGATTTTCGGTCAATGCAGTCTGTCCTGCTGGACATCCGTTGGAAACCGCGAACGCGGCTCTAAGAACGTATACCTACAATGGGCTAGCGCCTTTAACTTCGGTCGTTCGCGCGATTCACGCCTCCAGGCCGGATATCATCGTTCCCGGTGACGACCTGGCAGCCCGTCACCTGTACGAACTGGACCGGCGTGTTCGGTCACGCAAATCTTCAAGTTCGAATCTTTGTGCTTTGATCGAACGTTCGCTCGGAAACCCGGATTGTTTTGACTTCCTGTTTGCAAGAGCCGGGTTCGTGGAACTCGCCCGATCTCACGGGGTCCGCGCTCCAAAAATGGAGGTGATTGCCGGCTTGCAGGATCTCAGAAGCTGGTCGGCAAGAACCGGTTTCCCAACCGTGTTAAAAGTCGATGCAACCTCGGGTGGCGATGGCGTAAGAATCGTTCAGACCTTTGAAGAAGCGGAGCGCACTTTTCGTAAGCTGGCGCGTCCGCCGCTGCTTGCCAGGGCGCTTAAGCGCACGCTGCTTGACCGCGACAACACCTTGCTTACACAATCTTTGCTGCGGCGGCGATCCATCGTGAACGCACAAGTTTTTGTGGCCGGCAGCGAAGCTACAAGTGCGGTCGCCTGCTGGAAGGGTGCGGTGCTCGCAGCGCTACATTTCCAAGTGATTAGGAAGGCCCAATCGACCGGGCACGCTTCGGTCTTGAAATGTATCGAAAATCCGGAGATGTCCTCAGCAGCGGAAATAATGGTTCGCCGCCTGAACCTTTCGGGGCTGCATGGATTTGACTTTATGCTCGAGACAGCTACCGGAAACGCACACCTGATTGAGATCAATCCCCGCTCGACCCAGACAGGGCACTTAACGCTCGGGCCGGGACGCGATCTCCCTGCAGCGCTCTACGCCGCAGTTTCCGGTGAGCCCGTCAACCCTGCTTCCAAACTGACCGAGAATGATACGATTGCTCTCTTCCCACAGGAATGGATCAGGGATGCTGCCAGCCCCTATCTGCGCTCCGCTTATCACGATGTGCCGTGGGAAGAACCGGGCTTGACGCGGGCGTGCGTTCTAAGCCGTCGCAAGCAGAGCCAATGGTACGCCGGTGATACGGCGGCAAACAAGTTTCGAAGGCCCGATAAAGGGATCGGGTAATTTAACTCGGCCGTTGTCGGCAGGCTTACCTAACCGATATGGCGATAGAGCAACTTCCCGGCCGCAATCAAACACCAATCGGGAGCGATTTTAACAAGCGATCCGCTGACATTTCTGCTCCAGTCAGTTTTCTGTGAAGGCGTCGGATCCGGAAATCTCCAATGTTGCAGAGGAGCGCGTTGTGCACCCAAATGCTCTTTAAACCGGATCAGACCCTGATTGTCGATATCCGACCGGCCGAGGTCGAAGCGAGTAGCGCCGTCCTGTTTCGCTTCCTGGATTGTTCTCCAGAACAATAGCGCCGTTCCACCCAGATTACTGAAGCGGGCATCGCTGCAGCCGTACTTGTAGGTTACAGTGCCGCCGCTTTTCAAGGTTAGAATGCTGGCTACCGGACGGCCTTGTTGTGAAGCTAATCGCACCTGCATCTTATTCCCAAACGCTTGACTCAAACTCCGAAACCAGCAAAGCGGTTGCGGCGGGAGATGGTGCCGACGGCGGGTCATGACAAGTAGCGTGTAGAATCTCGCCAAAAGGTCTTCCGAGCTCCCTACTTCATAAGTCAGCGCTTCCCGCTCAGCGCGCCTGACTTTCCGCTGTACGCAGTCCTTGTGAAACGCCCGAAATATGTCTTCGGTGCTCCCGGTGAGGTCAATGGTATGCGAGAAGTAGGCAGCGCCACTGGTAAATCCGGTTGAGCCGCTGGGTTTGCCGGTGAGCGGTCTCACTTCGATGTACTTTCCGTTCTCATTGCTTATAAGGCGTGGCAAATGCCCGAGTATCATGTCTAGCTCTGCCTGGGTGTCGACCAGCGGTTCACAATGGTCGGAGAACGGCAGCGAGACCATCCGCATACCAGTGAGGCGGCTTTTGATCCGGCAAAACACCAGTCCGCTTTTCAGCTGTTCGCCTGGCCCGGCGGGAGTAAAAGCAACTGGTTGGTAGCCGTAGGTGGACTGTAGTGCTGTCAACCAATTGGTGCTATGGAAGACCGACGCATGGCAATGTGTTTGCGTGAACACGGCCCAGCGGGAATCCTGCAAGGGGTCGATCTCATAAATCCTGCTAGCGGCAGGCAAACTGCCGACAGAGGGCCCCGGCTTCAAACATGTCGAGTTCATGGGGGATTCGATAGCGCTTTGGATTATCCGCACGCCACCTGCTGTTGCGCTTGGAAGGGCCGGACCGGCAGATAGCGGAAGGCGAATGAAAGAATCCGTTGCAATGCCTGCCGGAGCGTCACGACCCACCAGGCTCGACGCCCAATGGAAGGAGCTCCCGCGAGGCTCCACATCAACCCGAGCATTCTGATGCGTTGCAAGTGACTGACGCGAATGCCGATCCCTTTGGCCGCGATGATCTGGTAAGCTCTCGATTCTAGCTGGACCGTACGAATGTCCTTGCGTAGGCATTCACTCAGTTTCAGCGCTATGGCATGCTGGACGACGGCGTCGGTAACGAAGTAGGGCAGCTCGCCCGATCCCATAAGCGTGGCCAGCAGAACAGTATCCTCTCCCCTCGGCACAGTCTCGTCAAATAGCCCTTGAGCCCTATCGACCTTCGCGCGCCGGATAGCGAAACCTGCGGTATTCAAGTAGGCGATACGGCCATCGGCCTGAAGTAGATGCTGCTGCAGTGCCACGAGCCTCAGTTCTTCCGCGCGCCCAACCAGAGTAGAGCAGTCCCCGCTTAGGCGCAATTGAAAACAGTTGTGCTTAGGGCAAAGGGCGATCGTTGAATCGAGACTAGCCAGGCAGTCGGGTTGCAGACGGCAATCGGCATCTATGAACACCAGAATCGAGCCGCTGCACGCTTCGATGCCTCTGTTGCGCGCCGCAGCAATCCCCGCGTGAGCCTGCCTTATGACCGTCAAGCGAAAAGAATGATCGGGGTTGATGAGTCGTTCAGGGAACGGTTCTTGGCTGCCGTCGTCTATAACCACTACCTCGAAACTGGGCGTCAGGCTTTGACGGGCTAGCGAACTTAAACAACCTTCGAGTGGGACCCAATCGTTATAGAGGGCGATGATGATGCTAAAAGCTGGGGTCGCGACCGGGTTCTCGTTAGACATGCAAGCTACAAAGGCACCTCTATCAAGCTGGGCCCTTCGGCCTCGAACCCTTCTTGCAAGGCCTTTGTGAAACCCTCAAGCGAGGTAATCCGGCGAGCGGGCACGCCCATTCCTTTCGAAAGATGGACCCAGTCGAGATCCGGTCGGCTGAGCTCGAACATATCGAGGGCGCGCTGGCCAGGATTCCCGATACCCAGATTAAGAAACTCGCGCTTCAGTACAGCGTATTTCCGGTTATTGAATACCACCGTAGTTACGTTGGCACCCTCGCGAGCCATACTCCAAAGCGCCTGCACGGTGTACATGCCGCTGCCGTCGGCGGTCAGGCACAATACCCGGCGCTCAGGACAAGCCACCGCCGCACCGAGTGCCAGCGGCATGGCAATCCCGATTGCCCCGCCCGTATTGCCCAGCCAATCGTGGGGCGGAGCGGCTTTTGTCGCTGGCATGATGTCGCGGCCGGAGGTCATAGACTCATCAACCACGATGGCGTTCTTGGGTAAAAGGGCGCCGATGGCGGCCGCGATTGCCGGTAAAGTGATCTCCCCGCTCGGCAACGCTGGCCGGGCAATTTTTTCCCCGGCCAATGATTCTTTGCCAAGCGATAAGGCCGCCGCGAGAGCTTCGAGAGCCGCCGTCGAATCTTCTCCCTTGCGCACCAAAGTATGAAGCTCGCATTCCGGAGAGGTAAGCGTGCTGTCTTTCCCCTGGTAAGCGAAATACGCCATGGGGGGAGCGGCAGCGACAAGAATCAGCTGGCGGAAGTCTTTCAACTGCTGTTGAGCTTGTTCGAGGACGTAGTAAATCCGCTCAACCGGGGGAATGCCCGATCCTCTTTCGAGGCGGGTGAAAGGATAAGGAGAAAAGAGCTTTGCCCCGGTCGCTCTAGCGATACGGCCGGCTGCGGCCAAGCCTTTCCCATAAAGAGCGCTGCCGGCTAACACGATAGCCGTCGGCAAACCCGAGCGAAGCATGGCGGCCGCGCGCTCCACCGTTTGAACCGCAGGAACCGGAGCGCGGGGTATCACCGGCAAGCGCGCAAAGACCCCCCCTTGGCTCCAACTCACGTCGGCAGGGATAATCAACGTCGCGACACCCCCGGGTGTGGTACGCGCGGCAGCTATTGCCTCAGCTACGTCGTGTCCGACTGCGGAGACGCTCAGTGAAGTCCTCAACCACTGCGAGTAGGGTCGCGCGATCGCTTCAATATCGCTGGTAAGAGGCGTGTCATGCCGCAGATGATCGATGGCATGGTCCCCGACAACGTTGATCATGGGAACATGTGCCCGCCTCGCATTATGCAGGTTAGCCAAACCGTTGGCGAGCCCGGGGCCGAGATGAAGCAAGGTCAGGGCCGGCTTCTCGCTCATTCGGGCATAACCATCCGCGGCTCCTGTGACAACCCCCTCAAACAGGCCCAGCACACAACGCACTTCGGGGGTTTGATCCAGCGTGGCAACCAGATGGATCTCCGAAGCGCCTGGATTAGTGAAGCAGGTATCTACTCCCCCCGCCAGCAGTGTACGAATGACTGCTTCTGCCCCGGTCATCTGCTTACTCGGTAACGGAATGGGATTGGTCATAAGTTGCCTATTCTGGCGCGCAGGCGAGCTAAAGATAACTGTAGATTCGATTGCCGATCCACTCGGTTGCTCTAAGCGGTAAGCGCTCCCAAACGGTTTTGGCCAGGGATGCACCTTGGCTCGGCGGGTACTCCGCGACAGTCTTCGGCAGGCATGAGGGCAGAGAGTAATAGCGGTACAGGCGTGTGGCTTGCGCGCCCCATTTGCTTTTGAACCTGGCCAAGTCGTGATGCCCTTCTGGAACTTCGCCCAAATCGAAGCGCCGGTAATGGTCCCGACACGCGTTGTTGATCGCTTCCCATTGAATGGCGTCGTTGGGACGGAGCGCAAGGGCAGCACGATGCGAACCGTTGAAAGCGTAGGAAACTGTGTCGCCCAGCGTAAGGAAGATCGAGCCGGCCACGATTCGGGCTACGCCGTCAGTCCGGTGTTCCGCAACCAACAACTGCATCAATTCCTGCGGCCTCAGAATCTCCCATAAGGCGCAAAAGAACCGGTAGGGCCGCGGCGGAACGGTATTGCGCCGCATGGTATCGAGGTAAAGTCCATACCACTCGTATAGATCCGCTTCTGTCTCTGCTGGACGAACGCGCACGCCCAGCTTGGCCGCTTTATTGACCGCCCACCTGACCCTGGCTCTCGCCGGACCATCGTTTATACGAAATGGTTTTTCGGAAGTCGCCGGCAGTTCTAAACAATACGAGTTTCTCCAGGGCGAGCCACAGACGCCTTCGACCAATCCGTCGAGCTCGGGACCGGGCATTTTGATCTGAAGTTGCATCCCGGGCCGCTCGCGAACCCGGTCGAGTGCCGCTCCTAGGATTGCGAGCGTAGCGCTCCGGTCTTTAGAAAGAGGTCCGGCCAGCGGGGTTCGAGGAAGAGAAGAGAGCCGCGGGGCGGTGAGCGGTCCACCCAAGTGGAAGGGCAGCCCTCTTGTGTAGACCATCGGCATCAGCGCGAGCAGCTCGCCTTTATCGGATTCGCAGGCGAGATGCAGGGACTGCTGCCGGTACTCTCTCGAAAGGGCCTCCAACCAGGCTGGATGATGATAGACGGACCCTCGAGGGTGTGTAAGAACGAAGGCCGTCCAGCGAGGGTCGTTGCCAGGATCGACCTCGACCACTCTTAAATTGCTGCTTGAAGTATCGGAGACCGGTAAGTCGGCCGTTGTGACGTGCATCGATCTCCGTTTCGGAAGATTGGAAGACAAAAGCGCCTGGGCGGAACCCGAAGAGTTATTCAAAGCATGCCAGCCTTACTACTCACCTTGCGTAAACCTGAATGCAAGGCATTATGCAGAAACCGGTTCAGCACCGCAGCCAAGCTCTCGAAATGGGTGGTAAGCATAGTGACATGGTCGCCAGGTACCGTCTCGAGGTCGAACTCGGCGGCCAAATGCGCCCACACCGGATGGGGATCGCGGGGGAACTTGGTGGCGGTCTCTGCCCTCACAAATTTGATTTCGCCCGGATAGAAGAGCGGTTTGTATCTTCTCAGAGCCAAATAGGAGAGCTCGCGAACTCGCTCGATCGCAGCAGCGAACGAGGCGTGAACAGGCGCGCGGTAAAGTTCGACCTTGCCGGTCTCCTCACGCGCACGGCCCAGCATTCGCCTGCTCCAGCGCAAGACGAGCAAAGCACGGCGCCCCGCGAGCCTGGCAGCTAGCAATGTACGCTGCGCGGGTCGAAGGCGGGAAGGGTGCGGGTAGGAATCGACCATCGCCAGCACACCCACCTGGTCCCCATTTGCGGATAGACGCCGCGCAATTTCGAACATCACCAATCCCCCGAGCGAATAGCCGATCAAGAAATAGGGGCCTTTCGGCTGCAGGCGCCTGATCGCATCCAGATAAGCCTGTGCCTTCTCCTCGATGCGGCAGAAGGGCGCACTTACTCCGTCAAGCCCTTTGGCTTGCAACCCATATACCGGATGCCCCGCCTCAAGGTGTTTCACCAGTTGGAAAAGGTCCATCACGCTGCCTCCCAGGCCGTGCGCGATGTAAATGGGGGGCTTCGCTTTGCCAGCCCTGAGTAAAACCAGGGGCGAAAAGAGTGCTCTCTCCGGCTGCTCGAGGAGAGAAGCCAGAGCGGATATGGTGGGCGCTTGATAGATAGTGGTGGGCGGCAACTCCCGCCCGGAGATCTTGGCGATCTCGCAAAAGAGCTCAGCGTTTAGGGCAGGACCGCCGCCGAGATCAAAGAAGTTCTCTTCGCTGCCGATTGGAGAGCGCTTGAGTAGACGCTCCCATATGGACGTGAGTGCATCAATCATGGTCGAGCCGTCGCCCGGCCCGATTTTGTCCGATATCTCCCAAGGAGGAAGACTACACGTTGACATACTGTGCCGAAGCGGACGCTGTCCGTGAATGAGCAAACTCCCAGTAGAGCTCCCGGGCCTTGCTGTAGAAGGGGCCGAATGGGAGAGAACGGTCCTCGATCCGCGTGATCGGGACCACCTTAGAGTAGTTCCCAGTCGAGAAAATCTCGTCTGCCTCCTGCAATTCGCGGTAGGTGAGGGTTTTCTCGATCACCGTCGCGCCACTCTCCCGGAGCAGTCGAATTACTCGCTGCCGCGTTATTCCGGCAAGAAAAGTTCCATTCGCGACCGGCGTAAAGACCGCCCCGTCCTTGGCCATGAAGAGATTTGAGGTGGCCAGTTCCGCAACGTTGCCCAGCACGTCGCACACGACCGCGTTGTCGAATTTGCGTTCCTGAGCTTCGAAAAGAGCGCGTGCGTTGTTCGGGTAAAGACACCCGGCCTTGGCATCCACCGGCATCGTCTCGGACGTAGGCCGCCGAAAAGGAGAGAGCGTAACGGAGAAGCCGCGCGGCTGCCGCATCGGAGCTTCGTAGATCGAAAGACACCAGCGCGTGGACTGCGGGTCGTGAGCTTGAACCCATGGCCCTTCCTTCTCGGCCCAATACATGGGCCGGATGTAAAGAGCGGAACCGGAACTAAACTTGCCAATGCCTTCGTGTGCCAGCTCTACCCATTCCTCCAGCGAAACGAGAGGCATCAGGTACAGCTTCTTTGCGGAGTCATTCACCCGCGCGCAATGCAGTTCGAGGTCCGGCGTAACGCCCTCGAAGGCTCTTGCGCCGTCGAAAACCATCGAGCACAGCCAGGCAGCATGGGTACGAGGACCCATGATCGGCACATTTCCTTCCTGCCATTCACCTTCGAAGAAAGTCCAGGTGGCTGACCATTCGCTTCTGAGTGACAATCGACTTCTCCCTCCGCTACCGGGCCTTATGCTCTTGGGCCGTACGACGCACCGGCCTCGAAGCGATCGCGCCCAGCGTCGATCGATGCCCTTAATGCGTGCGCCAGGTAACCAACAAATGGCTCCACAAGCATGGCTGCGGGATAGGCGGGCAGGCGCACGATATCTACCCCGCCAAGCGCCAGCCGATCCCACTTGAGATCGGGTTTGTTGAAGATGTGGTATTGCCTGATCGGACGAAAATCGCTAAGAACTCCCGGAAAGGGCTTTGCGATATAGTGCCAGCACGCGTGATCGTTGGCCTGCCAGATCCGGCCGAGAATCATCGCATTCGAAATAGGCACGCCCGGCCCGCCAAACCTCGCGGTTAGCATTCCTCGCCAGACCGGAATCCTGTTCCGCAGCACGTCTGTCTTTTCTCTGAGGAACTTGATCTTGTCCCCAGAACCCAAGCTCAGGAAACTGGCCGCGTGAAAAAGCAATCGCTCGAAGGCGTGGGAGGGCTTGCTCCAGTCCGAAACGGGCACGTTGTGCCAGTTCATGGTGTCGAATAAAGCGAGGAGCGCAATCGACTCTCCCGCTGCGTGGAGCTGCTGCGCCACTTCATAGGCGACCGTCCCGCCCATGCAGTAGCCGCCCAGAAAATATGGCCCGCGAGATTGTAGCATCCGAATCTGCTCTACGTACAGGGCAGCCATATCCTCAATCGTTTTGAGCGGCTCGCAACTACCGTCCAGTCCCTTGGACTGAAGACCGTAAAACGGCTGGTCGGAGCCCAGGTGCTGAGCAAGCTTGCGGTAAATCAGAACATTCCCACCCGCTCCGTGGATACAGAAGAAGGGTGGGCGCGACCCGGATGCCTGGATCGGCACCAGGGGCGACCAGCCGGCGCTATTAGCTTCGCCCGACAGGATGCGCGCGAGTTCCGCGATTGTGGGAGCTTCGTATAGCGTGGCCAGGGGCAGCTTGATTTTGAAGATCCGTTCGATTTGGGCAAATAGTTGAACCGCCAGCGACGAATCCCCGCCGAGGTCGAAGTAGTTCTCGTCGATGCCAACCGGTGTAACCCCTAAAGTGTCCTGCCATATACGGACAAGCTGTTGTGTAACGGCAGTGTCGTTGCGCGGGGCTGCGGCCCGGGATTCCACAAGATTCGTCACTGCGCCCAGCTCCTGCTCTGCTCAATTGCGGCCTGATCCATTCGGGTGCGATTCATTCTGGCGAGCTCATCCTTCATGACCTTGCCGGTTGGGGTCAGCGGCATAGCCCGAACCAGCAGAACCTCCGAAGGTCGCTTGTAAGGAGCAAGCTGGCGCGCGGCGTGCTCGGCGATATCCTGTGCCGTTAACGGAGAATCGGAAGCTATTTGCACGTAGGCAACAACCTCTTCACCACCTGCCGCACTGTGGACGGTGCGCCCCAGCACGGCGGATCGAAGCACGGCCGGATGAGAATTCAGTACCCCTTCGACCTCTGCCGGGTAGACGTTCAGCCCGAAACGCACGATCAGCTCCTTGGTACGACCCACGATGAAGAGATGCCGGTTCTCGATGCGAGCGAGATCTCGAGTGTTGAACCACCCTTCGGCATTCACCGCCGCAGCGGTCTCCTCCGGAGCACGGTAGTAACCCTTCATCACATTGGGACCGCGCACCCAAAGCTCGCCCACCTCTCCGCCTTCGACGGTCTCGCCATCGCGTCCTACGAGCCGGGCTTCGAGCCCCGGTAGAAGCTGGCCGACCGAAACGTCAGTTCGCGCTTCTTCGAGCGAAGTTTGCGAGATGTTCGGCGAGCACTCTGTCACCCCATAGCCGTTGTGCAGAACCAGGCCGAACACGTTTTCAACGGATGACTTCAGCGCCGCCGCGAGCGGAGCGCCGGAAGAGGAGATGATGCGAAGAGCAGGAAATCTCAGAGACTTCAAGCCCTTCATGCTGGCGTACTCGAGTAGCAGCGAGAACATCGAGGGCGAGCCCAGGAACACCGTCAGCCTAGCCTGCTCGAGTGCTGCCAAGGTAGCTACCGGGTCGAATCGGGGGGCGAGATAAAGGGTTCCGCCACTGAGTAAGGTTCCCAAAAGAACGACCGAAAGCCCGACGGCGTGAGACATGGGCAGAACGCCGTAAAGACGATCTTCCGGCGCGAGTGAGCGTATCCTGGCGGATACGGATGCCACGAAAAGCAGATTTCGGTGGGTCAGCATGACCCCTTTCGGGAGGCCCGTGGTGCCGGAGGTGTAGATCAGGCCTGCGACGCGATCTGCGGGATTGGCCTCGACCGGCTCCGGTTCAACACCTTCGTTTGGCGGCCCGATGCCGATTACTCCCAACTCCGCGACTTCTTCGATTTTCGCGTTATGCCGCTTGGCGTGCTGCATCGCGTGCGGCGAACTGGCAACAGTGTATAGGACGCGACGAGCGCCACAATGCACTCGAATCTGGTCGACCTCGCGCGCGGAAAGGCGCGCGTTGGTTAGCACAGGCCAGGCATCGAGCGCCGTCACAGCCATCAGAATCGCAACAAAAGCCCTGCAATTCTCACACACGATCATGACGCGATCACCCGGGCGAACGCCCTGGCTGCGGAGCCAGCTTGACGTTTCAGAGATCCTGAATTGCAGTTGGCGGTAAGTCCATGTCCCGCCAGCTTCGACCAGGGCAGCCTGTTCCGGTGAGCGGACCGCCCGGCTTTCGACCACATCGTTAATGTGAGCTGGAAGGACCGGCAAAGTATGGGCGCTGTATTTTTCAGCCATAGTTGTCAATTCACTTTGCTATTCGACGCCATGCCGGCTGTGCGGACGGCAGCGGAGCTGACAGCGAAAGACAGCCTCTCGCTTTTTCGTGACACGATATATTGCAACCAGTTGCCGTAGAGGCGCCTGGCTGCGACGCCCCAGGTATTACGCAAGCTGCCGGACACGAGAACCTCAGGGAAACCGCCCATCCGTTCCAGAGAACAATGGGCAACGGCATCTCTGCGGAAATCCGCGAGCAGTTTGGTGGATGCGGCATCAAAGTATCCGCGCGGTATGGATGGATAGCTCGGTCTCTCTTGTTTCAGAAACCTTCGTATGTCACGCCGGTACTCCTTGAGCAGAGTTTGCGTTCCATACTCCGGATGGCCTTGAAAATGAGCGAAGAGGCTGTTGCGCACTCTCTTGACAAAGAGGTCTACTCCTCCGTCCATCGATTGCGTCAGGATCGAGTAACCGCTCCAGGCGAGCGCTTCTACAGGCACTTCATTCCAGCGGGAATGCGGGAAACGCAGCCTGCCCTCGGTGCGGCTGGTGAGGGCGTGTTCACTCACTTTGCGCAGATCGAAGACGCCAAACTGCTTGTCGGAGAGCCGGCGTCGCACTATGCCGTCATGGTGTAACACCCCAGCATGTGCCGCCAGACACGACAACACCGTCGAGACCGTGTTTTCTTGTGCCCAATCGAGCACCTCGGCCATGGCAGGCCAGTACGGTTCTTGCCGCAGATCGGGGTTACGCGGCTCCATCCCGGTAACGATCAGCGCGTCGAACCGGCCATTCGAGAGATCGTTGCTCTCGTGGTAAAGCGTGTTCAGGCGCTGCCGGGCCGCTTCGGTCCGCGGAATATTAGGCAGCAAAAACAGCTTCAAGCGCACCAGAAGGTCTTCGGAAGCAGCATCGAGGAGTTCAAAAAACTGCGCCTCGGTATCCTGCAGCGCAAGGTCGGGCATGTTATTGATCAGCGCCAAGTGGATACATGGGCCCGCGTGGTCCACGCGCTCAAAACGGCTGTCTGACAGGCACAGTCCTTTCCCCGCCCAAAAAATACCGCCGCCAGCGCTATCTACGACTAATGGCATGAGGTCACCTCGGCTATCGGACCGGCACAGTCCTTTCCCCGCCCAAAAAATACCGCCGCCAGCGCTATCTACGACTAATGGCATGAGGTCACCTCGGCTATCGGACCGGCACAGCGCCGGCAAAATTCAGGTTGCTTGCCTTTTCGAGAGCCTGCTCCAGATCGTCGATGATGTCGTCAATGTGCTCGATCCCCACGCTCAAGCGGATCATTTCGGGCGTAACCCCGGCCTTTTCCTGTTCTTCCCGGGTCAACTGGCGATGCGTTGTGGATGCGGGATGGCAGGCCAGCGATTTGGCGTCTCCCATGTTGACCATCCGCTTGAACAAGCACAGAGCATTGAAGCAATTCATGCCGCCCTCGAATCCGCCCTTGACGCCGAAAGTCAGCAGCGAGCAGCGCTTCGGCCCAAGATATTTTTGCGACATAGGATAGAGCGGGTTATCAGGAAACCCGGCGTAATTCACCCATTCAACAGAGGGATTTCGGCGCAAGTACTCGGCCACGCGACGGGCATTCTCGACGTGTCGCTCGACGCGGAGAGCCAGTGTCTCAACCCCTTGCAGCAGGAGAAAGCCGTTGAACGGCGAAAGCGTGGCGCCCGTGTTGCGCTGGCAAACGGTTCTGCAGCGCGCAACGTAGGCGGCATCGCCATATTGGTCTACGTAGACAACTCCGTGGTAAGCCGGTTCCGGCTGGTTCAGCATGTAAAACCGGTCAGGATAGTTGCGCCAGGGGAATCTACCGCTGTCCACGATCATGCCGCCGATGGTTGTTCCATGTCCCCCCATGAATTTCGTCATAGAGTGCACGACTACATCAGCGCCATATTCGATCGGCCTGAGCAGAATGGGTGTGGCCACCGTATTGTCGACGATAAGAGGCACGCCGTGGCGGTGCGCTACCCGGGCGAGCGCCTCCAAATCCGCAACATTGCCGGCAGGATTGCCGACGCTCTCGCAGTAAACGGCTCTGGTATCTTCATCGATGAGCTTTTCAACCGCGGCCGGCTCCTCGCTTTCTGCAAAGCGCACATCGATTCCTCGTTTACGCAACACATGAGCAAACAAGGTGTACGTGGCGCCGTAGAGCTGCGGGAGAGAAACAATGTTGTTACCCAGCTCGGCGATGTTGATAACCGAGTATTCGACAGCCGCCATGCCGGAGCTGACGCTCAGGGCATCGACCCCTCCTTCGAGTGCTGCAACACGCTTCTCGAGTACCGTGTTGGTGGGATTTCCGATGCGCGTGTAGATGTTACCGGGAACCTCGAGGTTGAAGAGCGCCGCTCCGTGTTCGGCACTTTCGAATTCGAATCCCACAGTCTGGTAAATGGGCACGGCAACCGCTTTTGTATTCGAGTCACCCTCATACCCCGCGTGAATGGCGATCGTTTCTTTCCTCATATGCGAGACCAGCGATCAACCGCGCGGCCCATGTGCCATTATTTGGGAGTGGTCACGAGATCAGCCGCCGGAAGCGCGACGCGATCTCGCGATAGGGACTTCACTACCGCCCGGCTTACGTGGTTAGCTGCGAAGCCTGCTCCGAAGGCGAACCGCATAACCGGCCCGAAACTGTTGGCGGCTGAGATTCCGACGAAGTACAGGCCGGGGATGGAGGATTCGAAGCTCGAGGAGAGCACGGGTGTTTGGTTCACAGCGCGAAGCTCTGAGCGAATTTGAGGGCTGAGGAAATGCAAGCGCGCGATCTTTACCCGGTAGCCGGTTGCGGCGATGATGTGCTCGGTTGTGAGCTCGCTTGAGCTGCCGTCGCTTGCACGCAAGCCGAGGCGAACCATACCGGCTTGGATATCGGCCTGTAAAGGCGTATGCCCCAACCGCAAGGGCACATGTCCCATCACCTTGTCTCTTGAAAACCAGCCGCCTGATGGCCCCAGCGTTCTTTTTACTGCTTCGAGACGAAGCCACTGGGGCAGATAGTGGAAAGCGAGCGGCACATCGGCGAAAAAGCGCGACCGCAGACCCGGACCGAGCCCCGATTGCGGATGCCGTACTCGCTGCCATAAAGGTCGAGGCTTGCCGGCAGGCTTGCTGTGAAACCTGAGCTCCGTGCTGCGGCACACCAGCTGCGGTTTAGCGCCGACATCATACAGCAGCCCGGCTATGTCGAGCGCCGAAGCGCCCGCCCCGATCACGACCACTTCGCGTCCTCGAAAAGGCTCGAGATCCTGGTGGCGTCCGCTATGAGAGAGAAACTGCTCGGGCAAATGAGCGAGGGTGTCCGGAACGTGCTCGAAATGGGTGATGCCGACCGCCAGGACCACGCGCCGGGCTTTAAGCGTCTCCCCGTCTTCGAGGCGCAGCAGGAATCCATCCGGTAAACGGTCCACAGCCGAGACCAGCTTGTCCTCGAGCATCGGGAGAATCCGTTCTTTAAACGCTAGCCCGTACGCGGTGAACGTTTCGAGGCGCACCGGAATACCAGTGTCAGCGTATTCAATTCCCCGTTCCGCGCAGAACCGCGCCAGCGTGAATTCATTTTCTGGATCGTAGATATTCGAGGCGAAACCGTCGGACTTGAGCATCATGCCTTTTGGCATGTGCCGAAGCCAGCTATCCATCGGACGCCCAAATATCCGAAAGGCGACGCCAAGGCGACGCAAGTGGGCGGCAACCGAGAGGCCATATGGACCTGCGCCGATCACTGCAACGTCAACAAATTCGAGAGACATATTCTTTTTGGTGGAGTATAGGGATGCTGATTTTCGGGCAGGCTACCGCAGTTCCAGTCACATCTTGGGACCTGAAGAATTGGGAACTTAACCGAAATCTCAGAGCTTAGGCAAACACAGGAGCAATTTGAATGCCAGGACAGGTTGCAGCAAAAAGCCTTGTTATCAGGACGGGCGCACGTAATTTAAATCAAAGCTCAGGCAGCAGACGGCAAGGGAGGATAAGAATTGGGACTTTCTCTTACTTTTGCGGCTAGCGGTGATGCGCGCTGCGAACTTCCTGGCTCCCACCACCGAGTCACTCCCCATCAAGGCTAGGACTAGCCTATTCTTAGACTGGAGTGCAATGCACCGAAGTGCATTCTTCCGGATCATTGACACACTCGTTCTTTCGTCTCCCGAGGTCTTCGAGCACCGGGACTGACGGCGTAAACTATCTACTCAGCGGAGTCGGGACCTATGCGGATTAGTCTGTTCGGCAACTTGCGTATCGATATCGCGGGACAGCCGGTCACGTCCGTAAACACAAACCGCCTGCAATCGCTGATCGCATACTTGATCCTGCATGGCGATACACCGCAGCCGCGTGAGGAGGTAGCTTTCACTTTATGGCCAGCGTCTCGCGAATCTCAGGCGCGGACGAATCTACGCCAGCTACTTTATAGTGTCAAACGAGCGCTGCCCGCCGACTGTAACTCACTGGTGATCGATCATTTCTCAGTCCACTGGCGCAAGGATCCTTCGTGTACGGTGGACGTGTTCGAACTTGAAGCGGCTCTTGCGGAGGCCGCCACGGCGCGAACCGAAAACGACCGTGCGCACGAGATACGATCTCTCACAACTGCAGCACAACTTTACCAAGACGACCTGCTGCCGGGGCTTTATGACGACTGGCTCCCTCCTTTGCGCGAAGAGTTCCGAAGGCAAATATGCGCTGCCTTACACCGTCTGGCAAGCATGCTCGAAGAACAGAAGGAATACGCGGCGGCGATTTCATACGCTGATCGCCTTTTGGTACTGGATTGGTTAAGCGAGTCGTATCATCAGCTGCTAATCCGGTTGCATGCAGCTAACCATGATCGTGCCAGCGCGCTGCGTGCTTATCACAAGTGCATGCGCGTGTTGCGGCGTGAAATGGGCGTGGAGCCGGAGGCGGCGACCAAAGAGCTATTTGAACGAATTCTGAAAGGCGACAGCGGCGATTCTCACGAAGTGACGTCCGGGTCAGGCGGGTCCGTGCGAGGGAAGCCGTTCTCACATTTGCAGAAAGTGCGGGCAATTGTGGGCCGCGCCGCGGAATGGGAGGAATTGACGCGGGCCTGGGAAACAGCGGTGGAAGACGGTCCGCGGATGACGGTGATTTCGGGTGAGCCGGGGATCGGCAAGACCCGGCTCGCGGAAGAGTTATATCAGTCGTGCGTACGGCAGGGGCATGCGGCGGCCCGCGCCCGGTGCTACGCTGGACAGGGCCAAGCCGCGTACGCCCCAGTGGCCGAGTGGCTGCGTTCCGATGTGGTTCGCGTAGGCTGGACCAAACTCCGAACACAGCAACTGGCAGAACTTGCGCGGCTGATACCGGAACTCGGCGAGCAGTTTCCGGACCTGGAACTGGCAAAGTCAGAGGGACCCAGCGCTCTCCCTGAAAACTGGCAGCGTCTCGTTTTCTACGAATCGGTGAATGCTGCCATGGCGAAGAGCCGCAAGCCATTGCTGCTCTATCTTGACGACATGCAATGGTGCGATCTCGACTCTTTCGAGTGGCTCAGCGCCTTTTTGACCTCTCCCGCCAGAGAGGGCGTACTCGTGCTCGGGACTGTGCGAGAGGAGGAAACGGGCCACGAACATCCCTTCACCCGGTTTTTGGCTGGGTTGCGGCAATCGGGGATAGTTCTGGAGATTCCGCTTGAGCCATTAAATGCTCAGGAAACGGCTGAACTGGCGCGGCGTGAATCCCGGAAACCGCTTGACAGCGGAAACTTGGAAGAGATCTTCCGCTCCACGCGCGGCAATCCGCTGTTCGTGGTGGAAAGCGTGCGAGCTGGGTCGCAAAGCACTCGAGTGCACGCCGTCATCAAGGCGCGGCTGGCCCAGCTTACCGCGCCGGCTTACGAACTGGCTGGCCTTGCCAGCGTTGTGGGCCGGCCATTCTCGCTCGAACTGCTTGCCAAGGCTACTGATTGGGACGAACGCAGCGTTTCCGATGCGCTCGAAGAACTCTGGCAACGAAGAATCATCGAGAGCAGAGCTTCAGAGTACGATTTCAGCCACGACCTCGTGCGCGAAGTGGCCCGCTCCGAACTGAGTCTCGTGCGCAAGCGATATCTGCACCGTCGAGTGGCGCGGGGGTTAACCGAAGTGTACAGCGCGGATATCGAAAGCTGGAATGGGCAAATTGCCTCGCACTTTGAGCACGCTGGAATGGGCGAAGAGGCGATCGAAGGGTTCCGCCGGGCCGCTGCTCATGCACGGAGGCGATATGCGGATGCCGAAGCAGCGGACCTGCTCAAGCGAGCCTTGGTCTTATGCCGCCAGTTCCCCGAGTCTGACCGGAGGTTGGAACAGGAACTGGATCTACTCGTCACACTGGGCCCGGTATTGGTGACGACCGAAGGCTACTCTGCGCCGGAAGTGGGATCAACGTACGACCGGGCGTTGGATCTTTCGAGGCGGTTCGAGGACCGAAGGATTTTTGCAGTGCTCAGCGGTGCATGGGTTTTTCACATCGTCCGAGGCGATCTGGAAAGGGCGCGGCAGTTCAGCCTTGAATTCCTGAGAATGGCAGAACAGGAGCCCACCCCGGGGCTTATGCGTGCCGGCAATTTTCTTTTGGGGAGCAGCTTATTTCATATGGGTCAGTTGGGAGGCTCGCTGCACCATATAGAGAAGGCCATTCGCACAGAGACTGATCAGGCAGAATCCATCCTTGCCCTCTTCGCGGGACCCGATATCAGTGTATTTTGCCGATCGTACCTGGCCCATCTAAGGTGGCATTCTGAAGACGACGGCCAAGCGGTCAGTGACGCGGGGGAGGCCATCGGGATAGCGAAACGTTTATGTCACCCTTTCAGCGAAGCAATTGCGTTGGATTATGCAGCAATGCTGCATGTCTTCCGCGGTGACAGCCGCCATGCTTTGCAGTACGGGACGGAAGCGACCAGACTATGTAGTCGCTACGGCTTCACTTATTACCTGGCGATGGCGAATGTCCTTACCGGTTGGGCGCGAGGAGCGCAAGGTGATGTATCCCCCGGTTTGGCACAGTTGGGCGAGGGGCTGGAGGGAATGCGGCGTTTAGGATCTGAACTGCGCCTGCCGTTCTACCTCAAACTAATGGCGGAAACGCTGGCGCGTGCCGGTCTGGTGGGTGAGGCATTCGCTAATCTCTCTACCGGCTTTGCGTTCGCGAGCAAGAACCGGGAGGAGTCGGTTTTAGCGGAGTTGCATCGTGTGCAGGGCGAACTGCTCGCCCGCGAAGGGCAAGTTAACAGGGCACGTGCCAGCTTCCGGAGGGGCCTGGAGGCAGCGCGACGCTCGGGTTCAATGGCGTTACAGCGAAGATTATCGATTCTCGCAGCCGAAACGCCGCCAATCGCCGCTACAGAACGCCCTTAGAACGTTGCGCCAGGCAAAGTGGAAGTATCCCGGCGGAGATGGAATGCGGCGCTGGCGATAAGGAGAGGCGCAATGTCAATACAACAAGCGATTACGGAGTTTCGCAGCCAGTTCCGCGGCACTGTACTCGAGCCTGAAGATGCGGCCTACGAACAAGCGAGGAAAGTTCACAACGCGATGATCGATCGCAGGCCGAGGCTGATCGCCAAGTGTACCGATGTGGCGGATGTGATGGCCGCGGTGCGAATGGCGAAAAGGAAGGCCTTGCGAGTTTCGATCCGCGGAGGTGGGCACAATGCGGCCGGTCTGGGCGTCTGTGACGAAGGCATCGTGATCGATCTCTCCCCGATCAACTACGTGAGGGTGGATCCTGCAGCTAGAACGGTGTTGGTGGGCGCGGGTTGCCGGTGGAGCGATGTGGACCACGCGACACACGCGTTCGGGCTGGCGGTGCCGTCGGGTATCGTCTCTAGCACCGGAGTTGCCGGGCTGACGCTGGGAGGAGGGTTGGGACACCTGACAAGGAAGTACGGCCTGACAATCGATAACCTCTTGTCGGTCGACATGGTCATGGCGGACGGCACCTTCGTGGTCGCGAATACCGAAGAGAATGCAGACCTGTTCTGGGCCGTGCGCGGGGGAGGAGGAAACTTTGGTATCGTGACCTCGTTTTTGTTTGAAGCGCATCCCGTCGATACGGTCTGCGCCGGCCCAATGCTCTGGAATCTCGAAGACGCGGCAGACGTGATGAAGTGGTATCGGGACTTCATTAGGGAGGCGCCCGAAGAAATGAATGGTTTCGTCGCGATGCTCAGCGTGCCACCCGGACCGCCCTTTCCTGAGGAGTTGCACTTAAGGAAGATGTGCGGAATCATCTGGTGCTACCAGGGTTCGATGGAGCAGGCGAATACGATATTGGAGGCGCTTCGCGCCTATCGGCGGCCGGCTTTCGAATTTTTCGCGCCTATGCCATTTCCGATGTTGCAAGGAATGTTCGACGGAATCTATCCAACAGGTCTGCAGTGCTATTGGAAAGCGGACTTCTTCAATGATCTCAGCGACGGAGCAATAGAGAAACATATCCAATACGGCTCGGTTCTGCCAACCTGGCAATCCACCATGCACCTTTATCCGGTAAATGGAAAAGTGAATCGGGTGGGACAGTCGGACACAGCTTTCAGCTATCGCGATGTCACCTGGAGCGAGGTGATCTTAGGAGTAGACGCCGATCCGGCGAACTGCCAGAAAATCACCGATTGGGCCAGATCCTATTACGATGCTCTGCATCCATTGGGCGCCGGCGGTGCTTATCTGAATTTCATGATGGAAGAAGGAGAGGATCGGATTCGGGCGACGTACCGGGGGAATTACAACCGCCTAGCAGCGATTAAGGCGAAGTACGATCCCGGCAACTTCTTCAGCGTTAATCAAAACATCCGGCCAGCGGCATAGCTGGATTGTGAAGCCTACGCTACTCGGGCTGATCGACGGAGAGTTGAGAAGAGAGATCAGAAGGAGACAACGATGTCTACAAGCGATGTCCTAGATCATCATCTGAAGTGTTTCGGTGAGAACGACGTCGACGGCATATTGGCAGATTACTCAGCGGATGCCGTGTTGTTTAGTCCTACTGGACCGCTAAAAGGTCGAGAGGCGATAAAGCCTCTTTTTCAGGGCCTCGTTTCGGAGTTTGCAAAGCCGGGCTCCTCGTTTGCGATGCAGCAGCGACAAATTGACGGTGATTACGCCTATATTCTCTGGCGTGCTGAAACGGCAGACAATTGGTACGAAATCGCTAGCGATACGTTTGTGGTGCGGGACGGGAAGATAGTAGCGCAATCCTTCGCTGCCACGGTCATATCCAAAACCTGAACAGGAAAATTCCAGGATTTCGGGCTGATATTGCTGCTTGATCATCCTGCTATCGACCTTCTATTTTGGGTTGGGAGTCGGCATTGCAGAGGAATAGGTCGCGACTGACGGTCGAGCCTGTCCGGACTGATGCGGCGAGACAAGGCCGGGAAGAAAATCCGAACTTCATCATGGGTACATGATGTGTACACAGATACGCATCAGTGATCAAAAATAAAGATGGCTCCCCGACATGGATTCGAACCACGATTAACGGCTCCAAAGGCCGCTGTCCTACCGTTAGACGATCGGGGAATAGGAGCGCGAAAGTTGGCCGACTCTCAGTTTAACAACGCAAAGCGCGCGATCCGTCACCAATCCGAGTATGCGGTCCCGTCAAGCGACGTCTTATCTGACCCGCTACGGACGTCGAAGATTCCGGCTGGGCTGGTGCTTCCCGCGACCGGAGTATCCTCCATGATGAGTTTCCAGGTCTGATCGGAGCCGGTCATGGGATCCTGCGGGATCTGCCGAAGGTATCCCTCCGAAACTAGATCCTGAAGCGATTCGGGAGCCTTTTGCTTGTCGATCGTGTACTCATCGATCATATTGCGGAGCGTAAAGAGATTATTCCGCAGAACGCTTTCCTTGGCGCGAACGATCGATTTCTGATATATAGGCAGAGCGATAGCCAGTAAGACGGAGATGATGGCCATCACCACCATGAGCTCAATCAGCGTAAATCCCTGCTGCGCCCGTTTCAGAAGCTGCACTGTTTTGTGTTTCGACATTCCGCTCACCACTCCGAATAAGGCGTGCCATCGCTCGCCTTATCGCTGGTTTTCGAGTAGACGTCAAAGACGTTCTGACCGCCCCAGGAGTTGGAGGTGGGCTCATCCTGCATGCTGCGTTTGCCCCAATCGGTATCGCCGGTCATCGGATCTTTCAGGATGCGCCGTAGAAAGCGCATTTTGCCGGATTGATTGTTACCGCTCAGAGTGTTAGTAAGCTTTACGCCGTCCACCATGCTCTCGAGCGAGGGCGGGTAGCAATAAGCGTCGGGGCCGCTTGGCTGGATTTTGCCGGCATCGCACATATCTTTGTATTTGTTGATGGCGGTGCGCATCTCGCGCAGATCCTCCATTAGAAGTTTTTCGCGTTGCCGCCGGACCTGGTAGCGCGCCATCGGGACGGCCATAGTGGTCAGAATCATCAGGATCGTGAATGCTACGATCAGTTCGACCAGGGTCAGGCCGGACTGGTTTTTGCGGCGGCGTTCGATTGCTGCTTGTGTACTGCTAAAGTGCATGAATATCTGCCGGTCATCAGGGATGCTGCTGGCCAGGCGGCGCACCCGGCTCAGGAAGGGCCGCCGGGAATTGCACGTTGGCCGTAGGCGGGTTCGGTAGAGTGGCGCTTGGAGCGGCACGCGGCAGGGCTGTTCCGCGCGGAGGATTGGGCAATACGGGCGGCACGCCTGTATTTGGCGGTATGGTCGTCTGTACAGGTTGAGCGGCACGGCCGACCCTGGGAACACTTTCTGTCCCCGCGTAAACGCCCCGGCTCGCCTGGTCACCAAGGTCGGGCGCACGCGTAATATGCGGAATCACGGCTATCAGCACTTCGTTATCGGTGTCGTTCCGAACTTTGGTGCCGAATAGATAACTGAGGAGTGGGATGTTAGTGAAGCCCGGCACACCGGAAAGGGAACGGGCCTGCTCACGGTCGGACAGCCCGCCGAGGATACTGACCTCGCCATCTTTCATGCGGATATCCGCTTCGTCGATCTGCTGCCCGATCGTAGGCTCCTCAACGCCGGCAATCAGGACATTTCCCAGATTATTCGAAAGCTCGACCCGGATATGCATGCTGATGTCTTCCTGGCCGTTTACATGTGGCTGTAAGTCAATCAGCGTTCCGACTTCGATCTGCTGGAATTGGGTGGTGGCGTATGGGATGGACCCAGGTGTTGCGACCGCAGAGTTCAAAGACCCGGAAACGTAAGGAATCTTTTGGCCGATTTTCAAGGAAGCTTTTCCGCCGTCGGTAGCACGCAACTGGGGGCGCTGGAGAACCTTGGTGGAGCTGTCGCTTAGAAGAGCTTGAATTACTGTGCTTGGGAGGGTGGTCGAGTAATCGGCGCTGGAAAAGTGGCCGAGCTGAGCGATTGTGACCTGTGGCGTGGTCGCAGTGGCCGTCGTTCCTGTAGTACCGCTCGTTCCAGATGTAGTTCCGCTCACGGGCGTGGGATTGCGTGGCGTGAAATTCAGGGGCGCCGTCAATCCACCCTGCCCCAGCAGGGCCGCCCCGATAGTACTGTTGCGGTTCTTGTTCACCTCGAGGATCAGAATGTCCATTGTGACTTCAGCTTTCGGTTTGTCGAGATCGTGGACCAACTTCTCGACTATCGAAATCGTGTCGGGCGAGCCGCGGGCGATGATCGCGTTCTGGCTGGCAACCTGAAAAACGTTCGAAGTCAGTTTGGCCCCGGTTCGAACGCCGTTAAAGATTTCCGTAAATTCGTTCGGAGTACTGGCGTTTTGGATATAGAACACTTTCACTACTTCGTCCTGGTACTCCCTACGCTTTTGCTCGCCTTCCTGAGTAACAAATATGGCGTTCCGGCTGATCGGCTTCCAGAAAGTATGCGTGACAAGCGCAACATAGTTCAGCGCTTCTTCCAGAGTGACATTGTTTAAATCGAGATTGAAGTTCTTGCCCGATGTGCCAGGCGATTCGAGACCGGTGGGATCCACCAGCAGGTTAATGCCAGCCAGCTTGCACACGCTCTCATACAGAACACGTGCCGGCTGGTTATTAACCTTGAGGCTGCTGATCTGAGCATTTATCGGCTGGAGCGCGGGTGGCCCTTCAAGAGAATTGACCCGGCGCTCGACCTCCTGACGCGCTCGTTCAGCGGGGGTGTAAATGGGCGTTCCGGCCGGGGCTTTCGCTCTTTCTTTCAGCATGGCCGTAGTTGACCGGATCTCCTGGAGAGCAATCTGGGATCCGGGATCGGCCAGGTAAGCTTTCTGGAACTGCAGAAGGGCGGCATCGAGCTTCTGTTCCTTTTGCAGAGCCCGGCCCTCGGTCAGGTGCGCCTCAGCCGCTTTCGCGTGGATGCGCTGACTCCAAAGAAGATAGGTTGCGTCTTTCGGGTCCGTCGCTACAGCATCGTCATACAGGTTGATAGCCGCGTCCCAGTCCTTGGCGGCTTCGGCTTTTTGCGCCTGTTTGAACAGTTTATCGCCTTTACGGGTACGTGCCTCTACTTGCGCAGTGAGCGTCAGGATCACGCACGCGAAAGCTGTAAATCGCACTAAGTTCTGCAAATACTTCACCTTACCTGCATCTCAGACACTCCCTCAAGCAAGCCGGGCTGTGCCTTCGTGGACCAAGGCCCGAACAGAAGTTCCCGGAAAAGCTGTATGCCCCCGAGTATATTCCTCTCGTATTCGCAATGGAAGACGATACTGTACACTCCGGCGTGCAGAGTTCCAGTCCTAGACTGGGAGACACTGGAGAATGAATGACGCTTCTATTGTCTCAGCTCCTTCCAGTAGTTCCGCTATTCCGCTAGGGAAGAATGTCAGAGAGCCAAATCAAGATTTTGAGCGATAATCGCTCGGCCGGCCATAATTATCATCTTCTCGACCGTTATGAGGCGGGACTAGTACTGACCGGGACCGAGGTGAAGGCCGCCAAGGATGGCAAAGTTCAGCTAAAAGAAAGCTACGCGGAAGTAATGGAGGATGAAGCGTGGCTCATGAATGCGCATATCAGCGAATACTCTCATGGCAATCTGATGAACCATCCTCCCGTCCGCAAACGGAAGCTGCTGCTGCACCGTTCCGAGATTGAGAAATTACGCGCGGAGACAAGGGAGAAAGGTTTGACGATCGTTCCGACGAAACTCTATCTGAAGGCCGGCCGTATCAAAATCGAGATCGCCATAGGCAAAGGCAAGAAGTTCCACGATAAGCGGGAGGCGATCAAAGCCAAGGAGATGCAGGCAGAGGCTAAAGCGGCGTTGGCGAGACATGCCCGCCGGTAGTTTCCTCTTTTCTTCACATTACTTTATGATGCAAATTTCAATTGAGACCTCGGCAGCCGAGCAGTTGAGCACGGACGCACTTGCCGCGATTTGTTTTGAAGGGGAGGAAGCGGTTGAGACGCAGGTCGGCAATGCTCCCTCGGCGAACGCGCCCAGCGTAGCCGATCCCGAATTGGCTAAGCAGTCCGGCTGGCTTGAAGAACTGCGCGCAAGTGGCGAGTTCACGGGAAAGCTTTACGAAATTGCCATGCTGCACCGCCCCCAGGGCCTCGCGGCGAAGCGGCTGGTTGTGATCGGAGGCGGCAAACGCGCCAAGTTTTCAGGAATTGAGCTCCGCCGGGTGGCCGGCGTCTTGGTCAGGTCTTTGAAAGCAAAGGGCCTCCGCAAAATCGCGTTATTGCTGGAAGGCCCTGTCGAGAAGAGTGAGGTATCGGCAGTCGCTGAAGGCGCGATTCTCGGCGGATGGGAGCCGGATAAGTACAAATCGGACCCTAAGAAGAATCAGAAGCGCATTGACGAGCTCGTGATTTGCGTGCCGGGCGGAAATGCGGGCGAACTTTTGGCAGCGCTTAAGCAGGGGGAATTGATCGCAGAGGCCCAAAACCTCGCGCGCGACCTCATAAATGAGCCCGCTAATAAGCTCACGCCCGAGGCGCTCGCAGAGGCTGCAAAGAACGTGGCTACTGAATCCGGCCTCGAGTATGGCGCACTCGACCTGAAGGCGATGTCCGAACTTGGCATGGGAGCGCTGGTCGGCGTGGCGCAGGGCAGCAGCAATCCGCCCTTCCTGATCACGCTTGCATACCGGCCCTCGCGGACCGAAGGTGGCGATCATCTGGCGCTAGTGGGCAAGGGTGTCACCTTCGACACCGGCGGCATCTCCATAAAGCCTTCCGAAGGTATGGAGAAGATGAAATATGACATGTCAGGCGCCGCTGCGGTGATTGGAGCAATGCAAGCGATCGCGCGGCTCAAACCCCCGATTACCGTGACCGGCTACGCGCCGGTGGTGGAGAATATGGTGAACGGCAATGCGCAGAGGCCTGGGGACATTGTTACTTCGCTCTCCGGCAAGACGGTCGAAGTCCTCAATACCGATGCGGAAGGCCGCCTGATCCTTGCGGACGCTCTGACGTACGCGAACCGCAATGGGGCAACGCACATTGTTGATGCTGCCACGCTCACGGGCGCCATCGGGATTGCATTAGGGCATTACAATATGGGCGCGTTCACTAACAACGATGCATTTCTGCGCCAGTTTCTGGAAGCGTCGCGAACGGCGGGCGAAAAGGCGTGGCAACTGCCGATGGACGAAGATTACAAAGACTATCTGAAATCTGTATCCGCCGACCTGCCCAATATTGGAGGCCGCCACGGAGGCTCGATCACTGCGGCATGGTTTTTGCGCGAGTTCGCCGAGCCCACGCCATGGATTCACCTGGACATAGCCTCAACTGCCTGGCTGGATGACGCGAAAGCCTGGCTAGCCAAAGGCCCGACCGGCGTTGCGCTACGTTCGATGGTGCAGCTTGCCATGGATTGGAATAAGCAACACTGAGCAGGATCTGCCGCAACGAGTATGCGCATAGAATTGCGGAGCGGCAACTGCGCGCGGTTCCAGAACCCGATGTTTCTTGCGGCAAAGCCGAAAAGCTAGTAGTTATTGCTCTAGCCCCAAAGCGCGCGGGATGCGTCTATAGGGCAAGCCCGCAAGGCACTCTCGATCGCTAGAAGCCGGTTCAGCGTTCCTCGCGACTCGGCTAGGGGAGCATGGGAAAAGCGAAACGTAGGGCACTGAGGGCGGCGGCTGCAACCCTCGTTTACGCTACCGTCTTGCTTGGGGGAACGGGGAGCCCTAAACGCTCAGCACCCAAAGCGGACCAATCATCCGGGACCAACAAAATTCGGCACGTGATTATCATCATGCAGGAGAATCGCTCTTTCGATTCTTATTTCGGAACGTTTCCGGGTGCGGATGGTATCCCGATGAAGAATGGAGAGCCCACCGTTTGCGTACCCGATCCCGCAAGAAACACCTGCATCAAGCCTTATCACGATCCGTTCGATAAGAATGGCGGCGGACCTCACGGCGCGGCAAATGCTAGCGGCGATGTGAATCTGGGGAACATGAACGGGTTCCTTTCACAAGCCGAACAGGGCGCGAGCTGCCATAACCCCTTCGATCCCGGCTGCGCCGGTGCGATCGATGTGATGGGTTACCACGACGGCAACGACATTGGGAACTATTGGGCCTACGCCTCGAACTTCGTGCTGCAGGATCGGATGTTCGAACCAAATGCATCCTGGAGTTTGCCCGCACATCTATTCATGCTTTCAGAGTGGTCAGCCTATTGCACCCAGCATGACACTCCCTCGAGCTGCAACAACGCCCTCGAGAGCCCGGGATTGCCCCCGGATTTCAGTCACACGAAGGTAAACCCCATCTATGCGTGGACAGATTTGACCTACCTGATGCACAGCAACGGCGTGAGCTGGGGATATTACGTAGTCGAAGGAACCGAGCCCGACTGTGAGAAGGACGAAGACGAAGTTTGTCCGCCAATCCAGCAGAATGCGAGGACGCCCGGTATCTGGAACCCGCTGCTATACTTCGACACGGTCAAGGACGATGGCGAGCTCGGGAACATCCAACCGATTACTAACTTTCTTAGCCAGGCCAAGCTCGGTACCCTTCCCGCGGTTTCCTGGATCGTGCCTTCAGGCGATGTGAGTGAGCACCCGCCAGGCCTGGTTACAGCAGGCCAGTCGTATGTAACAGCATTGATTAATGCCGTTATGAGTGGTCCTAATTGGAACGACTGCGCCATTTTTCTCGCCTGGGACGATTGGGGCGGATTTTATGATCACGTAGCTCCCGTGCAAGTAGATGGGAACGGTTACGGGCTGCGCGTTCCCGCTATCGTGATCTCGCCCTATGCGAAGCGGGGCTACATCGATCATCAAACGCTGAGCTTCGATGCCTACGTCAAGTTCATTGAGGATGTTTTCCTGAGCGGCGAACGGCTCGATCCGGCAACAGACGGGCGGCCAGATCCTCGCCCGGACGTGCGGGAGGACGTGATCGGGCTTGGCGATCTGACGGCGGATTTCGACTTTAGCCAAGCGCCCAGAGCGCCGCTGATACTGCCGGTATATCCGGCGACGAATCTATCTAGCCCTCCGGCTGAAAAGGTGGACGTGTCGATTGAGGTTCCCACCACGCAGAGCGGACCTTTCCTAGGTTCGGCAAGCTTTGTAGGGTGGGCCATCGACAACGCAAGTCCAATCACCAGCGTGAATGTTTCAGTCGACGGCGTTCCAGTGGGAATTGCAGATTACGGAGAACTTCGGTCAGACATCTGTGCTGCGCATCGCGGACAGGTCGGCTGCCCAAACGTCGGCTGGTCGTTTACGGTCGATACAACTACTTTGGCCAGTGGCGCACACGACCTCGAGATCGCCGCGACTTCGGCTTCCGGACAACAGTCGACCTCCAACAGCTCGTTCACAATCGCTAATTGGATGCCGGTTTCGAGCGATCCGATGCGCATCAGCATTGATCGCCCAAACTCTAACAGCGCTGCGTTCAGTGGTCTGGCAGCCTTCGGCGGTTGGGCTATCGACGACATTGCCGGGATCACACAAGTCTCCATCGCTATAGATGGCGTGCAATACGGAAACGCGATCTATGGCGGGACCCGGGTGGACGTTTGCAATGCATTGCCTGGGAGGGCTGGGTGTCCAAACGTCGGTTGGAATTTCGCGGTTGACACAACGCGACTGCCGGATGGCGAGCACGCCCTGGCTGTCACCGCCACTTCGAGCGGGGGCGCGCGCTCGACCGTCACCGCTCCGTTTGCGGTGGCAAATCTTACCCCGCAGAACCCCATTCGGCTGACCATCGATCGCCCGAACTCACAGAGCTCTGCTTTTAGCGGCCAAGCCGGATTTGGAGGATGGGCGATCGATGATGATGCCGCGATCAGCTCCGTGAGTGTCTCAATTGACGGCCTGCCCTTCGGCAATGCAAGCTATGGAGGTTCGCGCTCTGATGTGTGCTTAGTTTACACGGGCAGGGCCGGTTGTCCGAACGTGGGCTGGAATTTTGCTCTGGACACAACTCTGCTTCCCAACGGCACACATCTGTTCGAAATAACTGCTACCGGCGGAGGCGGCCAACAAGCCGCTACAGCCAGTTCTTTCTCGGTATCGAACACGGCCCAGGGTAACCCCACGAGAGCGTTCATTGACCAGCCAAACCCACAGGCGTCAGCCTTGATCGGAACAGCGGCATTTTCAGGTTGGGCCATAAATGATAATGCTCCGATCAATGCCGTGGCAATCGTGATCGACGGCTCTTCCTACGGCAATGCGGTCTACGGAGTAAGCCGGCCGGACGTCTGCATGGTATATCCCGCCAGAGCTGGTTGCCCGGCTGTTGGCTGGACGACCTCGTTTGATACAACGCAGCTTGCCGACGGTACTCACACGCTCGTAGTCACGGCAATGGCGAACAATGGCGAACATTTAGATGTGAGTAGAAGTTTCGTCGTGGCAAACTGGAGCACCGCTAATCCAATGCGGATCAGCATCGACAAGCCTAATCCTCAGAGCGGGCCATTCAGTGGCATAGCTGCGATCGGAGGCTGGGCCATTGACGATCTGGCTCCCATCACGAATGTGGCCGTCGATGTAGACAGTGTTCCTATGGGCAATGCCTCCTACGGAGGAACCCGGATAGATGTCTGCAACGTTCTCCCGGGCAGGCCTGGTTGCCCCTCCGTCGGCTGGAACCTTTCTCTGAATACCGCCTTGCTCGCCGACGGGGCTCACACGCTGGATGTCACGGCGACTTCAGCTGGCGGTCAGCACACTACGACGTCCGCTTTGTTCCAAGTGGCGAATCTCACTGGAGCGAACCCCATGCGGATCAACATCGACCGTCCGAACGCACAAACGGCTCCGCTGAGCGGCGTTGTCGCGCTCGGTGGGTGGGCGATCGACGACAGCGCAGCAATCGCCAGCGTGACGGTGTATGTAGATCGAGCGCTGGCAGGAATGGCACTCTATGGAGGAGACCGTCCCGACGTCTGCGCTGTTTACTCGAGCGCAGTTGGCTGTCCCGATGTCGGCTGGAATTTTCTTTTCGATACCAGGGGCCTCAGCAATGGCCTCCACACGCTGGAGATCACGGCTTCAAGTATCGTCGGCCAACATGGTACCGAGAGCACTACTTTTACGATTTCAAATTAAGCGGCCGTACTATGGACGCGGGTTCGGCATTCGCCGATGAGTGTACAACCTTCCGATCTCGCGGACGTTTGCGGCCGTGAGTGCGTTCAATTGCAGGGCTGATTATGGATTTCATGTCACAATCCGGCTGTGACCGACGTTTTCATTGAGTGGGAGTAGCGAGTATCAGTCAGCCGCTAGGCAGAGCCGGACAGGCTTGCATGACAGACCACTGCGACCCCGTTTTTGAATCTTTGTTCCATTTGCATTACGGCCGGGTGCTTGCCATTCTGAGGCGTCTGGTTTACGGCGATGCCCAGGCCGAGGAACTGACAAACGAGGTCTTCTGGAAATTGTATAATCAGCCGGCTGCCGCGCCGGTATGGAGCGATGCGGGTGCATGGCTGTACCGGACAGCGATTCACGCCGGGATCGACGCGCTGCGGGCCTCAGCACGGCGTAAGCAATATGAGGCGGCGGCAGGCCAGGCGCAAACGCAGCGACAGCCAAGTCCAGGACCGCTCGATGAGGTGTTACGCGCGGAAGAATGCAACAGGGTGCGTGGGGTGCTGAGCAAGATGAAGCCTGCCCAGGCGCAGCTTCTCCTCATGCGTGCCAGCGGGTTTTCCTACAAAGAGATTGCTGAGGTCGCCCAGGTATCGGTCAACGGTGTAGGCACATTGTTAAACCGCGCCGAGGCGGAATTCAAGAAACGCTATTTGAAGGTTTCCGGAGGGAAGTAAGGTATGAATTGTCTGTCAGACGGAGCCTTGCGCTCGAGAATAGACGGAGAGCCCGATGCCGAGGAGGCCAGTCTTATTGACGCCCATCTTGGCGGGTGCAAGAGCTGCACGGAACGAGCAGACAAGATACGTGCTGAGACAGGTGACGTCCAGAAAGTTCTCGCGGTGCTTGAGCCTGCCAAACATCAAGTGCCGGCCGGAGCAGCACAGGCGTATGCCAGGTTTCGCGAACAGTTCTTCTCTTCCCGCCATGTAAGCGGGCCGCTTCCACGCACCTTGATTTCGTCCTGGAAGAAAGCGATAGGCGGGGCATTGGCAGCTGGCGTTGTGGTCGCACTCCTTATTGGTTTTGCTCCGGCAAGCAGCTGGGGCCAGAGGATTCTTGCCATGCTGCGCGTCCAAAAACTCGCCATTCTCCCTATTGATCTATCGGCCATGGAAACCGATTCGCACGGAGATCGCTCCGCCGGAAAGCTACTGACGCAGATGATCTCCGATACCGTGGTGGTGACGAGCAAACCGGGTGAGCCCCAAACGGCGCATGACGCAGAGAGCGCCAGCCGTATTGCCGGATTCCCCGTTCGCACGTTAGATGCTTTGGGCTCACCGCAAAAAATTTCTGTTCACGGCGAAGCCGCCTTTCACACTACACTCGATCGTGAACGAATTCAGGACCTCCTTGATCAGGCCGGGCGTTCGGACATTCACATTCCGTCTTCGGCGGATGGCAGCACGATCGCGGTGCATATTGGAAAAGTCGTTTGGGAGGGTTACGGCAGCTGCCCCACAAGCCGAAAATCTCCTCGCTCCGATGCTCAGCCCGAGGCGGACTCGACGGCACGCCGGAAAGAGACGGGCGCAACCGGGTCCGGGAACTGTATCTCCTTCGTGCAGGCACCAAGCCCGGTTGTGACCGTGCCTCCCACGCTTAATGTCTCAGAACTTGCCGAAGCCGGATTGGAAGTGGCGGGCATGAATCCGGCCGATGCTCATGCGTTCTGCCAGACAATCGACTGGTCTTCGACGCTTGTCATTCCGGTGCCGGAAAGAGGCAGTTCGTATCGAACCGTGGCAGTCGACGGCGTGAATGGAGAGCTGGTCGAGACCGCGGCTCACGGCAAGAGTCCCGCCCAATACGCCTTACTTTGGGTGAAGAACGGAATGGTCTATTCGCTCGGCGGAACCGGCGACTCCAATGAGGCGCTTGCGGCAGCCGCTTCTCTCGACTAAGATCACGGTTTGTCTCCCGCCCTCGAGCCTGCAGCCGGTCATCTCGCCATTGAGACGCGTCGGCTGCGCAAGGTGTTCGGCGACAAGGTTGCAGTTGGGAGCCTCACGCTCGAGGTTCGGCGGGGCGAGATTTTCGGCTTCCTCGGGCCCAATGGAGCCGGTAAGAGCACCTCGATAAAGATGCTGCTCGGACTGGTGGCGCCAAGCAGTGGGAGCGCGCAGGTTCTGGGCAAGCCAGCCGGTAATCGCGCCGCGAGAGGCCGGATGGGCTTCCTCCCAGAGCACTTTCGCTTCTATGACTGGCTGACTTCTGCCGAACTTCTGACCGTGCATGGCAGGCTTTACGGCCTGTCTGACCGGCTGCTATGCAAACGGATTCCAGAACTGCTCGAAAGGGTTGGACTCGCTGCACAGCGTGACAAGCAGCTCAGAAAGTTCTCCAAGGGTATGTTGCAGAGAATCGGCTTGGCGCAAGCCTTACTCAACGATCCAGAGCTGATCTTTCTTGATGAGCCCACTTCGGGTCTCGATCCTGTCGGGCGAAGACTGGTCCGCGACCTCATTCACCATCAGCGCGAGCGTGGGACTACAGTCTTCTTAAATTCTCATCTGCTCAGCGAAGTAGAAATAACCTGCGATCGCGTAGCATTCATTAGGGCAGGCGAAGTTATCGAAGTACACGACTTGAGCTGCCCGGCTGAGCAGAAGACCACACTCCTGGTGAAGGCTCGAGGTCTTACTCAGGACATTCTTGAAAGCCTCCCAGCAGGGATCTCTTGCGTTCGGGCCGAAGGTGAGCGAGTGACATTCTCGGCACAGTCGATCAGCGATGCGCCACGCCTGCTGAGATACCTGGTCCAGCAAGACGTGGAAGTGTTCGAGTTTACGCCAGGAAGAGTTTCGCTCGAAGAGCGCTTCCTCAATATTCTCGGGGAAGATCGAGGGCTGTGAAGCGCATCTGGATCATGGCGAGGGTAACATTCGGCGAGGCCGCCAGGAAGAAGTTGTTGTGGATGGCCCTGATCGCGGGCGGCGCTTTTCTGGCGCTGTTTGGAACCGCCCTCCATTTCCAAGTGGCGTCGTTCCGGGGCGATCGTATCCCGCCGATCGTCAGGAAACAGGTGCTCGGCGCAATGCTGATGGTGGGTCTTTATGCGATCGATGTCCTCATGGTGGTAATGACGGTTTTGGTTTCGGTGGACACGATTTCAGGCGAGATCGCATCCGGAACCATACAAGCCATCGCAACCAAGCCAATACGCCGTTATGAGCTTCTTTTAGGTAAATGGTTCGGCTTTGCCGGAATGCTTAGCCTTTATCTGCTGATCATGGCAGGCGGTCTCAACGTGCTGACCTACGGGCTCGTGGGGATCACCGCCCGCCATCTTCCCGAGGGCTTCGCCCTGATCTGGATGGAAAGTCTACTGCTGCTATCGGTGACGTTCTTTTTCGGAACGCTGTTCTCGACATTGACAAACGGGGTGCTCGCCCTTGGGCTGCACGGGCTAGCCTTTCTTGGAGGCTGGATCGAACAGGCAGGCGCTCTAACGCACACGCCGAAAGCGGTTAACGTTGGGATCATTGCCAGCATTCTCATGCCAAGCGAGTCGCTATGGCGGCGCGCGGTCTTCGAAATGCAGCCCCCTCTTGCGACCGCGCTGAACCTCTCGCCTTTCAGCGGAGCCTCCGTGCCGAGTCGTTTGATGGTCGGTTACGCCGCTACCTACACGCTCACCTTCCTGCTACTCGCTATACGACGGCTTGAAAGAAGGGATCTGTGAGAGCGGCGAAAACTTACTGACCCAGGTTTACGACATGGTCCGGCATCGGCGGCGTGCGGCCGAGAAGACTCAAGAGGGTGGAAGCGAAGTTCAGGCTATCGTAGGGCTGCTCAATTTGCTTAGGGGATAGACCAGACCCTGCCATCATCCAAACCGAGTGCGTGGAAATCCTGAAGAAAGCGCCATGATTGCCTCCCGGGTTGGGAAAGCGCACGTTGAAGTTCCAATGGTCGGCCGCAAAAACATGGAAGTCGGCCTGCACCAACTCCCGGCGGCGCTTCTCGTAACGCAATAAGAGCGGATCGATTCCAGCTGGCCCAGGAACGTTCGCTGCCACGGGTGAGAGTTCCTCAATGATTCCGATCACTCCATTCGAATACCGGCATTCGTGAATCGCTGAGAGCCACTCCGCCTCCGTATGCCACGCGCTTAACCAGCTCCCGCGGTCCTCTTGGCTTGGGAGGTCAAGTTGACGATCTTCAAACAGCTCGAGAGGAAGTCCGGGGCGCCAGGACTGTGCCACCCACTTAACCAGCCCTTCTTTATCTTGAACAAGATTGCAGGCTGGTCTCAAGCTAATCCGGCCGGCCCTGTCTTGGAGAATGATAAGCTGTCGATCGTTCCCCCTGTATAGCCAATATGCGTGCTGGGGGAACGCTGCTTCCGGTGCATACAGCCCGTCTGGCAGAGCCATGGCTGTGAAATCGATCGGGTTGGGCGAAAGCTGAGGCTGCGGATTGTTCAACGCTCGCTGCTGAAGAAGCAGAGGGAAATAGTTCACGTACCGGAACGATCGTGTGTCATCGAGTTGACCATCCTCGCCGGCCACCAGTCCGGCTGGTGAGGGCCCGACCGTATAGTGCTCGAGCTCGGCTATCCCATTGTTATCCCCGAGCGTCATTTCCGGAACCAGTTGCCCAATATCGCCGGTAAAACGGCGAGTCTCGTCGGGCCTGAAGGCGAGTAACGCTCGCAAGTGGGAAAGATATGAGCCATAGGCCGCCTCTTCGCTTTCCCATTCCTGCACCTCCCGGCGAAGCCGTCTTTGAGCCTTGTCTTCCCCTTGACTGCGCTGTTCAGTCGTGAATCTGCGCGGTAGCGAGCTGACCATCTTCCGGCGTTGTGCAATCTCCGCCGTGACAGCCGCCAGTTCCTCTCCCAAGTCCGCGACAGTGTTGCTCCAGCTTGCTCGATGGCGGTCGATAATTGCCAGCGTGCTCTTGGCGGCAGCCTTCCGCAGCGCGGGGGCCAAATCTCCTCGAGCAAGCTGCAACAGTAGGATGTGGATCTTATTCAGATCGCTATTTCGCAGATGGACAGCCGTGCGCTCGTTACCGTCGATGTCGAGCCATGCGGTCGGATATTGCGAAGCCTGCCCTCTTAAATAGAACGAGTCCGAACTTGCCGTGACGACCCGATGTACCAGCGGGTTTATCCCCTTCAACTTGAAGTCGCTTAGCTGCTCACGGTCGGTGATCACGTGATGCGCGCCGCCTTCCAGGCTGTTGAAGAAATCAGGGAGGCTGAAGGTCTGGCTGATAATGCCGGGGACGTTGTTCATCCCGTGATCGGAGACCACCACCAGCAACGTCCGCTTCGCGAGCGGTCCTTCCTGAATAGCCGTCCACACCTGCCCTAACAATGCGTCCATCTCTCGCAGGACCTGGTACAGCGCATCCGGATCACTGTTAGGATGCCCCTCATGATCCGCATCGCCCGTGAAGAAATCGAGATAAAGGAGATCCGGTCCCCGAACGCCCCTCTCGAGCAGGGTCTCTTCTTCTTTGGAGAGTGAGGAACTGAGCGAGATGGGGGCGGCCGATTCCACCATCGAGAACAGCGCTTTACCGGAAAACCCACGCAGGAGCGCATCCTTCAGGGTCGTCCACCTTACGCCCCGCTGGAAGAGCTGGAAGCTCTGTAAGATCTCGTCGTAATGAAACCGGTCGATCAGGAGAGGAATGCCCGCCCGGTCGAGCACTTCCACTCCAGGCATATCGACTGCCCGGCCACGCGCGTAGCCCAAATAGAACGGAAAGATATTCAGATAGTCATAAACTTGGCCCGTGTAGCGATCGTATTCGACATTTCCCCGAATGACCGTGTGCTGTCCCGTGTCGAGCATCGACCAAGAGGGCGCGGAGAGGCTGATCCCGCGCACGTAGAAATTTCGAAAGATGACTCCTTCTTCGGCAAACACATGCTTAAACCACGGCAGCCGTGATTTGCCGGTTTCAGAATCGCTTTCCTGCATCGTTTTAAAGAGCAAGTCCTCGTTCAAACCGTCCACCTTGAGAATGACAGTGCGCTGGAAGACTGGCATGGCAGCATCTCCGCGGCTGAAGGCGTCGGCCAGAAGCAGAGTGAGAACGATGAAAGTTCGGCAAAGGGCCGGAACTCTCACTCGACTCTGCCCACTCTCGCGGAATGAGCAACCTTAGGCGACGGCGTTTTGGGCGCGACGACTCTCAGCACCACTCCATCGTTTTGTGGCAAAGGGCCATGTTCGAGCCATGCAATCGCCGCGGAACACTCCGCCTGAAGTGCGCCGTCACGAGACAGGTCTTCTACGCGTTTTAGGGTCGCCAAGGCTTGCGATCGTAAAGGGCGCGATTCAATTTCGGGCACGAGCGCTTTGATCTCTAAAATTGAATGCTGCATACGGGCTGCATCGTACGCAACTTCCGGCTGCGTCCCGTGTCTTGACACTTGATCTAGAATATTCAGCTGGTACTCAAGCCGGCGATACCTGTCTAGCTTCGCTAGATTCTCTGCGCCCGCTTTCGCCCGGTGAGTGTAAGCTCCGAACGTTGCGAAATGTAACAAACTGTCGCGCATAACTTCCCCGGGCCTTTCCGAATATTGCGCCAACTCTGCACGGCGCTCTTTGTTCAGCCTGTTCTCCAGACGGCCATCTTCTGCCTGCAGCCGCAAACGGTCGTACCGTTCCGCCGCAGCTTTCATCTCCTGCCGTGGCGCCGATTCGAGCGGATTGATTGCCATGCTTTCCACGCGCCGTTGCATCTCTTGCCGCAGAACTGGATCGAGTTGGCGGTCCAGGGCAAGCTTTACCCGAAATTCCGAATAGCTGTCTAGCCGCTCGGATTGGCTCATCGCAGCACCGTGTCGTGAAGCGATAAAGTCATATACATCCGCGGCAACATAGTAGTACCAATTCGTGAAATGCGAGACGCCAATAAGTCCGGCTGTTATCTCGTTTATTGAGCGCTGCGCCATCTCATGCCACCTGACATGCAGCTTGTCGCGGAAATCCACTAGCAGTAGAGGAAGCGTTGGATAGCTCAGGCTGTACACACCAAGAGGGGTCAGTTTAATATGCCTCGCGCCGGAGACTCCCGGCGGAAGAAGATTGCCATTTTCATCCAGATCTCGGACGTAGCTAACGACAGTTGGCGAGCTCAAGCGCGGGTCTTTCCACGGATCCTTAATACCGAGCAGTTTCCAGATCGAAGCGAGTTGGTTGCTCGTCGATTGCGGCGACTCCTCGAGCGGATACCAAAGCATCGCGTATTGACCCGACGTACCGGCCAGATTCAACTCCTCGAACCGCAACCCCGTCTTATCGGCGCATTGCCTCAATAGTTCCCAATTCCGGCTGCGTATGCGCTCGTACCTGCTGCCCTCCTCCCGCCCTAGCTTGGCGGCGGCACGCGGCGTGACGAATCCGCCCAGTAAGGTTTTGCGCAGTTCCAGGCGTGCAATGAGCGTATGGAGTTCCGAAACGGTCAACCCTCGGCCTTCCGTTCCAGGCGAAACAGCACGCAAATAACTGATCGCCTCCTCAAGGTGCAGCCGCTCGTGATCCATTTCGTTCGTTCGATACGCCCTCGAGGTGGCTCGAATTGGCGTTGTTGAGGGATCGAGCATGGCCCACTGCAGAATGTCCCGTCCAGCTGTATTGAGCATCGGATGCTGCAGGGCCGTGAGGTCCAGTAAGGGCCTGGTGCTCCGTGCGGTTTCCGCTCCAGAGTCCTCCCCCGCACGCCAGTAGAAGAACGGTACCGCCGAGAGAGCCCGTTTGAAAACGGTAGGTGGAACGTAGGTCAGAACCCAAAGCGCCATAATACGGTCGTTTTCGGGATCGTTGTCTCCCAAAGTGTCGCGCAGAATGGAAACGAGAGGGACGTCTGTTTCCTCGGCGAGAGAGGTGTCACATCCCCTACAGAACAAGCTAATGAGTTCCGCGGTCCGAGCCACCGATGTGGTTTGCCAGAAGTAAAACGATCTTTCGGCTACCGCAGCGCCGCCGCTCGGCAAGCCTACAGCCGAAGACACCGTAGACAAGCAGACCGACAGATACAGTACACCTAACGCTTTGACAACCACATTCATCAACAGAACAGGCCTATCAATTCGATGCACTTCGGAAACCAAAGTGCCCGTGAGCTCTCAGTGTTGGGTTTACTTACGGGAATCTACCTGCATCGATTCACGAGTACGTGCGGCGGCTTCGCGTCGGGGAACGTCATGTTACGGTAAGAAGGAGTGCAGTTCGACACAGCGCTTAACCTGATCTGGCTTGTGCTGGGTATCGGTGCTTTGGCAAGCGTGCTGCGCACCCGCAGGCGATCAGGCAGGCCCCATCACGCTCCCGTTTGGCTACACGTGTGTGGTGTGGCGCTTGTTCTTGCAGCGCTCTTCCCGTATATCTCTGCAACTGATGATGTATTGCGCGTCGAGCACATGGACGCGCAACAGACGCGCGCCCATCATCAGCAGCACTCCGGCAAGAAAGGGCCGATCGACAGTCTTCTCCGGCTCTACGAGGCCATGGACACGCCAGTTATCTGTGCTGTCCGGGAGATCTCTGTCACCCTCTTTTTTGTTTCACTTGTAATTGCTCCGGTATTGCGGCTGATCAACCGCAGCACGCCCCTGAAGAGCGGTCGCTCTCCGCCCCATCTCCTTCTTCCCGTCTAAGTATCCGTTAGCAATGCAGCTTTGAGGAGGACAGATGGAGCGCCATATCTGGCGTTTCTGCCTCGGTCTCCTGCCGGCCGCCGGATTGTTGGCACAGCTTGCAACTCCGCAGCACGCACTTTCATGGCAGGAAACTCAGGCGAAGTTCAGGGCGAATAATCTCGCCCTGCTGGCAGGCCAGGTAACAATCGACGAGTCTCGCGCCGACGAGATCACGGCCTATCTGCGGCCAAACCCCGACCTGTTGCTCGGGCTCGATCAGTTGACGCCTTTCCAAACAAATCCTTACCGGCCTTTCGGCCAGTCATATGCGTATGGCAGTGTGAGCTACTTGCATGAACGGGATCACAAGCGGGAACTGCGCCTCCTCAGCGCGAAGAAAGCTACTGCCCTTGCGATCTCTACGCAGGCCGATCTGGAGCGGAACCTGACGTTCAGTTTGCGTGACGCATTCGTGCGCGTGCTGTTAGCGAAAGCGGTTCTCGCTGTTGCGCGAGCCAATCTTGAATATTACGACAGGGAGATCGCCGTTAACCGGGATCGTTTCGATGCGGGCGCTATAGCGCGAGTAGATTTCCAGCGGGTTGAAATCCAGCGCGTTCAGTTTGAGTCCGACGTACAGACGTCGAAAGTCAATCTGCGAACGGCCAAGATCGATTTGCTCGCGCTCTTGCGCGACACGACGCCGGTCGAACAGTTCGATGTCAGCGAAGCCTTCGAATTTACCGAGCCGGTTTCAACACTGGCTGAATTGCGCGCGCTTGCTCTTAAGACGCGCCCCGACCTCAAGGAAGCAGAGCAATCGCTGGACAAATCTCGCACCGATCATCAACTCTCGATAGCGAACGGCTCGACCGATCCCACCTTCGGGGCTGATCTCTCACACCAGCCCTATCCTCTCGGCACGTATGTCGGCCTAAGTGTCAGCTTTCCTCTCCGCGTTTTCGACAGGAATCAAGGAGAAAAGCGGCACACTCTGCTCGATATCGGCCGCAACGAGAAGCTCCGCGATCAGGCCGAAGTCACTGCGCTTCACGATGTCGATTCTGCCTACGCCACTCTCGAGAGCACGCTCGCGCTGCTGCGTCCGTACCGGGACAAGTATCTGAAAGAAGCTGATCAGATTCGGGAAACCATCTCGTACTCCTATCAGCACGGCGCGGCATCTCTACTCGATTTCCTCGATGCGCAAAAGGAGTACCGGGATACGCAGCTCAATTACGTGAATCTGGTCGGCGCCTATTTCTCTGCCGCAAACCAGGTGAATTTCTCTGTGGGACGCGAGGTAATTCGATGACAAGCATGGGTTTCTGGACGGCGGCGTCGATCCTGCCGCTCGTTGTGCTTTGCAGCTGCGGTTCTAAAACAAAACTGAACGCAGCGGACGCAGCGCCTCCAAAAGCGGAAGTTGTGGAAGAGCCGGACCTTAATCTGATCAAGATCGACCGCCCGGAGCGATTCACTCTGGTGACAGCAGGAGAGCACGAGGAGTTGCCCGAGATTCACGTAACCGGCGTGATCAACCCCAACATTGAGAAATCAGTTCCCGTCATCTCACTGGTGTCGGGCCGGGTAGTAGCTATCTACGCCAAGATTGGAGACGACGTGCATAAGGGCCAGTTGCTCTTGAAGGTCCTGAGCAACGATATCGCGGCTGCGTTCCAGACTTATCAGCAGGCGAAGGCTGATGAAGATCTGGCGCACAAACAACTTCAGCGAGCGCAGCTATTATACGCGCACGGCGCCATTTCGCTGAACGATCTACAACTCGCGGAAACCACCGACGAAAAGGCTAAGGTTGCCCTTGAGATTGCGACTCAACAATTGAAGACGTTAGGCGCGGATGTAAATCATCCCGATCCTGTGGTCAATATCTATGCGCCAGTCAGCGGAACGATTGTAGAGCAGAATGTGGTGGGCACAAGCATTGTCCACACACCAGACAATCAGCCCAGCCTCTTCACGATCGCAGATCTCTCGACCGTTTGGGTCATTTGCAATGTATACGAAAACGACCTTCCAAACGTCAGGCTGGGAGATAGCGCGGACATACAGCTCAACGCGTATGCCGACCGGACATTTCGCGGGCGCATTGACAATATCGGCAAGGTTCTTGATGCGAATATTCGAACTGCGCCCGTACGTATCGTAATTAGAAATCCAGGGATCATGCGATCCGGAATGTTCGTAACGGCAACTCTTTACGGCCAGCAGGGTAGGAAGTACGCCACAGTTCCGAGTACCGCCGTGCTGCACCTTCACGATCGCGATTGGGTATTCGTACCGGCAGGAACCGGACAGTTCAGGCGAACGGAAGTGCGAACGGCCAAGTTGATCGAGGGAAAGCAGGACATATTTGGCGGCATTTCACCGGGCCAAGAGGTGGTGAATAATGCCTTGGCGCTGTCGGCCGAAAGCGAGCAATAGCGTGGCCGGTCCAATTGTGAAAATCCAATGATTCGGGCATTTGTCGATTACTCTCTCCACAACACCCTATTGGTGATGGCGGTCGGAGTTTTGTTACTGGGCTGGGGAGCACTCTCTTTCAAGAATCTGCCGGTCGAAGCATATCCCGACGTGGCCAATAACTATGTTCAGGTGATCACGCAGTGGCCCGGACGCGCAGGGGAAGAAGTAGAGCAGCAGGTCACCATACCGATCGAAGTTCAAATGAGCGGCATTCCTCATTTGAGCAATTTGCGATCGATCTCAGAGTTTGGGCTGTCGGTTGTGACCATGATCTTCGATGATCAATCGAACGACGATCTAAACCGTCAGAAGGTGCTCGAGCGTCTGTCGTCCGTGAACCTGCCCTCCAACCTGCAACCGACCATCGGGCCGGACTACAGCCCTGTCGGCCAACTCTACTGGTTCACCCTGAAGAGCACCAATCCGCAGTACGACTTGATGGAGCTGAAGTCACTGGAGGATTGGGTGATAGAGAAGCAGCTCAAATCTGTTCCCGACGTGGTTGACGTCTCGAGTTTTGGCGGCACAACTCGCGAGTACCAGGTCCGGGTAGATCCGAACAAGCTGATTTCTTATGGGCTCGGTATAGGCCAGGTCGAACAGGCGCTCAGCAATAACAATGTGAATGCAGGTGGCAGTTTCATACAAACAGGGGAGCAACAGGTGAATGTCAGAGAACTGGGCCTCTACAATGACGTTCGCGATATCGGCAAGACAGTTCTCAAATCGCAGAACGGGACGCCCCTGCTTGTCAACGATATCTCTTTCGTGACACAAGGGCCGAAGATTCGTCTCGGTCAAATTGCCAGAGCGACGCACCGCAAAGACGGGGCAATTATGGATCAACCGGACGTAGTCGAGGGTATTGTACTGCTTCGCAAAGGGGCGAACGGCGATGCGATGCTTACAGCGCTTCACCAGAAGATCGATGACATGAACAATCGCTTCCTACCACCCGGTGTGAAGATTGTACCCTTCCTAGACCGCAGCGATTTGGTTCACTTCACGACCCACACGGTCATGCATAACCTGACGGAAGGCATACTACTCGTTTCGATCATCCTGTTTTTGTTCCTAGGAAATATTCGCTCCGCCATAATCGTCGTTCTGACTATTCCGTTTGCGCTGCTGTTCGCTTCGATATGCCTCGATCTGAACCATGTACCGGCCAACTTGCTCTCGCTAGGCGCGCTGGATTTCGGAATGGTGGTCGATGGGTCGGTGGTGGTAGTTGAAAATATCCTCCGGCACATCGGCAGTAGTGGGCGCACCGACCGGACCCTGATGGAGCTGATTCGCGAAGCCGTACGTGAGGTGCAACGTCCGGTGTTCTTTGCGCGAGCCATCATCATCACCGCTTACCTGCCGATCTTTACCCTGCAACACGTCGAAGGCCGTCTGTTCCGCCCCATGGCGTTGACAGTGGCCTTCGCACTTGTGGGTGCCCTCCTCTTTTCGCTTTCGATCCTGCCGGTCTTATCGCTACTGCTTTTCAAGCCGAATACCAAGGAGTGGCATAACCCAATTCTGAGTCTTCTCATACGCGCATACCGTAGCTCGCTTGAATGGTCGATGAGTTCGACCGCGCGGCGCTCAATCGTGCTGGGTGTCGCGGGCGGTCTGCTGGTAATTGCGACTGCCTTGATGGTTACGGGAGCTATCGGATCCGAGTTCCTGCCGCACCTGGATGAAGGAGCGATCTGGGCGCGCGGCACTCTCGCTCCGAGCACGGGCCCGGATGAAGCAGAGCGCACCACAAAACGCGCCCGGCTGATCTTCGCTAGTTTCCCGGAAGTAAAGCAGGTTGTGAGCCAGACGGGCCGGCCCGATGATGGCACAGACTCAGCACTGTTTGCCAATACGGAGTACTTTGTTGATTTAAAGCCGAAGGAGCAGTGGCGCCCCGTCTTTCGGAAAGATAAGGAGCAGCTTATTCTCGCCATGGCCCGCGAAGTCAATAAGATCCCGGGCGCTCTCTGGAATTTTTCCCAACCGATCGCCGACAACATGGAAGAAGCGGTGAGCGGCGTCAAAGGAGAGTTAGCGATCAAGATCTTTGGGACCGATCTGAAAGAACTTGAGGGGAAGGGCGACGAGATAGTGCGCGTAATGGAGAGGATTCAAGGCGTACAGGACCTCGGGCTCTTCAGAGTCATCGGTCAGCCAAATCTCAATGTACAGGTCGATCGCGAGCGCGCCAATAGGTATGGGCTGAACGTAGCTGACATACAGGACGCGATTGAGACTAATATCGGCGGCAAAACCGTAGCCGAGATCTTAAAAGGGGAGCAGCGCTACGATTTAACAGTTCGCTATCAGCCCTCTTACCGTTCGACAATCGATGCAATTCGCCAGATCCGGCTGCTTGCGCCCTCCGGAGAACGTGTTTCGCTCGACCAAGTCTCGGCCATACAGATGCGCGACGGCGCTTCACAAATTTACCGGGAAAACAACTCGCGCTACGTGGCGATTAAGTACAGTGTCCGCGGGCGCGACTTGGGCAGCACGGTTGAACAGGCGATCCGCGAAGTGAATCACAAAGTCAAACTACCCACTGGCTACTATCTCGAGTGGGCTGGTGAGTACGCCAGCGCGAAACGGGCTAACGCGCGCTTGGCTGTCATTGTGCCGGTCACGGTAGCCGTGATTTTCTTTCTCCTCTACTCGATGTTCAGCTCCTTCAAGTGGGCGGGATTGGCTATGGTCAGTCTGGCGCTTTCCCCGATAGGTGCGATTTTTGCGCTTTACTTTACGGGAACTCACTTCAGCGTCTCATCCGGTATAGGTATGCTGGCGCTGTTTGGCGTCGCAGTAGAAACGGGCGTCATCATGATCGAGTACATCAATCAACTAAGGGCACGCGGCCACGCGGTGAAAGAATCCGCGATCGAAGGAGCCGTGTTGCGCTTGCGTCCCATTATGATGACCATGCTGGTGGCAACCCTCGGACTCTTGCCCGCCGCGCTCTCGCGCGGCATTGGGTCGGACTCTCAACGGCCGTTTGCGATCGTGATTGTGGGTGGGTTATCCGCGACACTGGTGATGAGCATTTTTGTTTTGCCGATAGTCTACGTATGGGTGGCTCGCGATCATGACGTGTTGCCTGGACCAGAACCCGACTTTGAAGAATAGAGAGCGACAACCCGGGGTGCGCAGACGCATCTGCGGCAGACTACGGATTTCCGTTTAGGAGTGACCGCCGAAGATTCGGCTGAAAAATTGCTTCCAGCGCCATTGGCGCTCTTGGCATTCGGGAGCCGGGGCATACATAATCGTCTTCTTCCCCCGCTCGACTCCTAGCGATTGCAGTTCAGCGCCGCTTGCCTGAACGTTGACGGTCACAAACGTCTTGCAGCCATCGACCGAGGCGATCTTCCACGGAGAGTTGATCTTCTTGTCTGGACCCCAATCCTGCAGGAAACGCTTGTAGTCGTAGTTGGGACACGGCGAACTCGTCGTGCAGCCCCAATCCGCGTATGCCTGTGCATAGTTGCGCGAATTCACCTGCGCCAGAAAGCGCTTCACGGTCTGCTTCTCAGAGTAATTGTGAAAAATGAGATATAGGATCCAGATCGCGATCAGAGCCCCGATCACGCTCAAAATGATGTTTCTGATCGTGCGGTTACGTTGTTCTTCACCGGCCCCATAGTCTTGCAGATAGCTTCCCATGGCTCTGCCTTTATGTTAACGGGTGCAAAGCTGCGGTCCTGCTAGCAGAGCGGGTCCGAATCTCGTCGGGACTTCGAGAACATTGCAGATCCGTCAACTCATACTGCTTCAGCAAACTCGTTCACTTCGCCGGGTAGGCCTGATCGTAGGACGCGGTTGCGGCCGCAGTCAGATCCAGAGCCGGTTTGTAATAAAGGGTGTTCGTGACATCGACAATTACGTCAAGACCCCGCTGCTCCGCGATTTTCCGAATGACCTCCGACATCTGGCGGCCCGCACGGCCAAGAATGTCCTGCCGCTCCCCATTCACATCGCTTTGGAGATCCTCGCCCAAACGCTGCAATTGCTTTTGCTTCTCGGTTGCCGTTTGCCGCAGCTGTGCTTCGCGGTCTGGTGTCATATTAGGAGCACTCAGTTGCTGCTGAATGGTTTGTAGGTCGCGCTGCAGCGTCTCGATCGCCTGTTGCCGCGGACGGTACTTCGCTTCGAGCGTTGCCTGCGCCTTTTTTATTTCCTGTGTATCGGCTACTGCTTTTTGCGCGTTGATGATGGCCACTCTGGCCGGCCCGATCGACTGCGCTGCCAGAACAACGGGCAGAGCCAATGCTAATCCAATAAAAAAGACACGCCGGACCTTCGAAACGGGTAAATCTCTCTGAATCATAATGATGTTGGTTCTGTAGCGGAACACATTAGGCTAGCACGCGGAACTGGCGCACAGCCGAATGTGGCCGCTCACTTTTTCAGTATGCGCCCTTCACCGTCGATAGCCATCACGCGGTCACGCCACCGCACTTCCCGCCCGGTGTAAGAGACCACCCACACAGCAAAAGAGTACAAATCCCAGGCAGGCGCGAGCCAGCACACGCTGGCCGATTGCAAGCTTCCTAGTACTAGCCAGGAGCTCACGAAAGCGGATAACAGCCGGGTTGCGAGAAGAGCAAACGCGATCCCTCTGACGCCCGCGATTAGAGCGATGCAGACCCACATGCCGGCTTGCGTGATGGGCAGTCCGGCATATCCGCCGCCTTTTGAAGCCCGGATGGTGCGCGCCCAGCGGAGCTGGTGCTGAAAACTGCCTTTCCATGAAGCATCTGGGAGTGAGGTTTCAACCGTATACGTAGAGAGCGAGGCCTGTTGTCCCAAGCCTGTGAGACGCTTTGCCAGCTGATAGTCATCGGCAAGGTAATCACCAATGGCCTGAAACCCGCCGGCACGTTCGAGATCCGCGGCGCGGAATGCCAGTGTGGAGCCGAGTCCGAACTCGCGCACCCCTATAAGCTGAGCGACGAGCGTACTCGGCATAAAGTCGGTCGCTATTCCGAGTGCTTCCCATAGGGCCGGAAGAGCGTGGGCGCGGGCACGATAGAGACATGTCACTAGTCCGATTCCGCTACTGCGCAGCGGAGCTACAACTTCTGTCAAGTATCGACTTGTAACTTTGATGTCGCTATCGTTAATTACCCAGACAGGATGCCGCGCGTGCTTGGCCAAATTTGCCAGCACGCCGACTTTGCCATTTGCAAGCGGTTCGCTTCCGGTAAGCAGACGAATGGAAACTGATGGGAAAAGCGCCTGCAAACGGCGAACTTCGAGGATGACCGGATCCGCGCTGTCTGCTACGCCGAAAAGAAGTTCGAACTCGGGATAGTTCTGGGACGCCTGCGAAACGAAAGCTTCGAATGTGTTTGGGTCCAAACCCCTCAGCGGCTTAAGCACAGAGACAGGAGGCAGGAAAGAAGTTTCCGGCATCCGAGCGCGTGCATAGCGCCGCCTGAGATGGTTGAGTTCGGCTATAATCGCGAGCGCCTGATATACGAGAGCAGGAAGAAAGAGAATCGCCAGGGCGCGCACGTCTGCGAAGCCAGATTAGCGCGCTAGCAACACGACTCCGCAGAGCACCAATAGCGCTCCGAGGGCGCGGCGCTTACCGACCGACTCTTTGAGTACGAGTTTAGCCAAGACAGTCTCAAGCACGAAGGTCGCGGCAGACGCCGGAACCGCAAAGCTCAAAGGTGCATTCTGGATCAACGCCATGAACGCAAAGAATGAAATGGCCATGCAGAAGATACCAAGAAACAGGTAACGGCGGCTGAAGATCAGGCGCACCAAGCGACCCAGTCCTCGCGCATCTACCCGCTGTTGCCCGTTCAGTTTCATTTCATGGCTCTGCAGCAGATCGCCTGATACGGTCGCTACGACGATAACCGAGAGGAGCAGCCACCTCATCCTTCGATCTCCCGAAAAGCAGCGTCCCGCGTCGGCGAATTCTGGCGGGTTGTTCCGACCATGACGGTTCCACTGACGACGAGTAACGTGCCCAGCCATTGCGCCGGACCTATCGCCTCATTGAGAAACACTTTCCCTAGCAGCGCGGCAAGAAAGTATCCGATACCGGTAACCGGAACCACGAAACTTAGATCCGCCCAGCTAAGCAAAGCCATACGCGTTAAGAGCCATAGGATCAGCAGGGTGATACCTAGGGCAACGAAAGGATTCAGCATCGCTCGAAGGTACACGGCCGGATCAAGTCCGACCTTGAAAGCAAAATGTTTCATACCCCAAGCCAGCGATAAATTGCCGAAAGCGTTGAACGCAGTGACAGCGGTAACGAGCAGCAACACCTTCCATTTCGGAGATCGCTGGCTCTCCTCTCGGCTGATCTCAACTTTGAGATCGCCTGCATCGGTCTTGATAGCCAGCCCTCAGTCTCCCGCGCCTACTACTGCCGGCTGCTCTTGCTTCTGCTCTTTGTGATCTTTCACAAACTGCTTGCGCTTAGATCGGAGCGCTAGATATTCACGCGCTTCCTTATACAGCCGTCGGCGCTCGTCACCGTGGAAAAGAGCCTTACTTACCAGCCGGAACGCCACTTTCGGCCGGAAATAATATTCTCCATAGAACCGTTCCACCCAGTCCACAAGCTCGGCGCGATCCAACCCCGGATACTGATAATTCGGAAGTTGATGCCCTGCTTCGTCCGTCATCGTCTCATCGATGCTGATCAGACCGTTCTTCTTCACATGGTCGTAGAATTCAGTTCCAGGAAAAGGATGCGCGATTGAAACCTGGATCGTTTCAACATCAAGCTCTTTAGCAAAATTGATGCTTGTGCGAATGGTATCGCGTGTCTCGCCCGGCAATCCGACAATGAAATCGCCATGAACCGTCAGGCCCAGCTTCTTGCAATTGGCGGTGAAGCGCCGGGCCATATCGATTGTGGCGCCCTTCTTTATATTCTTCAGGATCTGCTGGTCACCCGATTCATAACCTACAATGAGCAGCCGGCATCCTGCCTCCTTCATCGCCTTCAAAGTGTCGTAATCGGTAGTGACTCGGGAGGTGCAGCTCCAAGTGAAGTTCAAAGTCTTCAACTTGGAGCAAAGCTCGATGGTACGCGCCTTCTGGTAATTGAAAGTGTCGTCGTCGAAAAAGATCTCTTTTAAGCCCGGGAAACTCTCGAGCGCGTAACGGCATTCGTTTGTAATGTCGTCAGACGAGCGCAAACGCCAGCGATGACCTGAGTGCGTCTGTGGCCACAGGCAAAATGTGCATTGCGCAGGGCAGCCGCGCGTCGTATAGAAAGAGATGAACGGGTTTAACAGAAAGGGAACGTTGTACCGGCGGAAATCCAAGTCGCGCTTATAGATTTTGGTGACCCACGGCAGCGCATCAAGATCCTCAATGGGAGCCGCCTCCCGGTTGCTCCGGAATCCACCGTCCTTTCGGAAAACCACTCCCGGAATCTCCTCGAGCGGCTTGCCTTCGGCGTAGTCGCGAATCGCGTAATCGAATTCCCGTTTCACCACGAAGTCGATTGCATTCGAGGCGCGCAGAGTCTTCTCAGGCTCAATTGTGACCGGCGGACCAACAAAAGCCACCTTCAGCTTAGGATTCACGTCCTTCATCATCTCGGCGATCTTGACATCCACTGCAAAGCCCGGAGTTGACGTGAATAGCACCAGCAGCTCGAAGTCCGAGGCCATCGCCACGGTCTGATCGATCGAGATTTTATGGGGAGGGGCGTCGACAACTTTGCTGTCGGCGATCATTCCTGCCGGATAGCACAGCCAAACTGGATACCAGTAGGATTCGATCTCTCGCGCAGCCGGCCAGCGCGAACTTGCTCCTCCGTCAAAGCCCTCGAATGAAGGCGGGTTAAGAAAAAGCGTTCTCATGGACTCCCTTAAGCGTTAACCCTTATTTTACTTTGCCTTAGCTTCGGTACTCAACCGCCCTTCCGCCGATGGTCAACCGAGCGGCACAGAAGGGGACAAACTGCTGCTCAGCGGTTGCCCGGAATCATCTCGTTGGAAGCCCGCTAAGCGCAATTGCGCTATTCGCGCTGTTAGCGTCACCCATCCGTGCGTAATTGGAATAACTCACATCCAGTTGGACTTTGCCCACCAAACGCGTGGTGATGACGCTGTTTATACGCTGGGGAACTGCCTGGCCGTTCTGTATCGCAAAAGCGCGCTCGAAATCGACCTTTTTGAAAAAGATACTGGGATTCTTGCTTAACCGGCCTCTCTCGTAAACCGGCAAGTATGTGCTTGCATCCAGCCAAATTTCGCCCTTGAATAAACCCGCTGCCTTGTTCCGTGGCACGAGTGCGAACACATAGACTCGCTTACCCGCATCGGTGATGCGCTCTCCCCTGAGGCGAAACTTGTAGTTGGCCGGTGTAACGGCTAGCCTGGGATCCCCCTGACCTTGCTGCTCGGCCTGAAGATACCGTGCGATCACCTGGTCCTTGACTGTATTGCTGCCCTGGAATCCAAGAATTCGGTAGCTGATCCGGCCAACTTTGGACATCATTCTCAATGCGCGCAGCCGCCCATTTTGCTGCAATCTCGGTATGGAAGCATTGATTTCTACTTCCATCGATGTCGTCTCAGCAGAAGGCGTCTGAGTAGCTTGCAGATATCTCCCGATGATCTGCCCTGAAACCGCAGAGTTATCCCAAGCGCCCTCCGCACCCGCCGCAACCGGCGCACTAAGCAGTACTGCTGAAGTGATTACAGCTAATAAGTTAGTTTTCAAGTTATTGATTAGAAAGACGACCGGCTGGACTGCTTGTTCGTATTCTAGCCGATGCCCCGTTTACGTCTTTGATGCAATCCGTCGTTCAATGGTTCAACATAGGTAAACGCAGTCTTCCGGGCCGGGGTTCAAACAAGTCTGGCTAGTAGGATGGAAAAATCGCTCCCGGCCAACCTGCGGGCGGAAACGACTTCAGATGCGTCGCGATTATCACAACTGGTACAGCCATAGACTAGACCGCCATATGGAACTGCTCTCCTACGGGCAAAGCGGCTTACCTGTGCTCGTTTTTCCCACTTCTAGAGGCAGATTCTTTGAATACGAGAACTCGGGAATGATCCATGTCCTCGCTCAAAAGATCGAGTGGGGGCAAATTCAGGTTTTCTGCGTCGACAGCATCGATTCAGAGAGTTGGTATAACCGTTCGCTCCACCCACATGACCGCGTCCGTCGTCACATGACCTATGAGGATTACCTGCTCTTCGAAGTACTCCCGCTTATGAAAGGAAGAGGCGGAGCACAACAAATTTGTACAACCGGTTGCAGCCTGGGCGCTTATCATGCCTTGAACTTCGCTATGCGCCATCCCGATGTGGTCTCTACCTGCGTTGCCATGAGCGGAGCTTTCGACATGAAAGCATTCATGGACGGCTACTACGACAACGATTTCTACTTCAACAACCCGGTTGACTACATTCCGAACATGAACGACCCCTGGTTTCTCGACCGGTACCGGCAAATGAAGATCATCTTGGCGGCCGGCGACTGGGACATCTGCCTCGGCGAAAACTATCGCATGGCGGAGATCTTGGGCCGCAAGGGCATCCCTCATTGGCTAGATGTATGGACCGGTGAGCAGCGGCATGATTGGCCTCTTTGGCAGCGTATGGCGGTAAAATTCTTCTAACTTCGATTGGGAGCGAGTGCCCGGCCGAGGCTGCAACGAGAAAAGAGAGAGCATGCGAAAAATCGGCATCATCTATGGGATGGAAAACACTTTCCCCTCCGCCCTGGTAGAACATATCAACAGCAGGAACGTCCCGGATGTGCAAGCCGAGCACATTCGCATCGGCGCCGTGAAAATGGCAGCGCCGAGCGGATATCGCGTAATTATCGACCGCATCTCGCATGACATCGAGTTCTATCGCGCATACCTTAAGAACGCCGTACTGGGTGGCACGATCGTTATTAATAATCCATTTTGGTGGAGCGCCGATGACAAGTTCTTCAATTACGCGCTCGCCAGCCAAATCGGCGTCGCCGTGCCAAATACGGTCGTGCTTCCGCACAAATCACACCCGCCGGGAACAACCGATCAATCGATGCGCAATCTGCAATTCCCTCTGAACTGGGATGATGTCTTTGAGTACATAAAGTTCCCGGCTTTCCTCAAGCCATTTAGTGGAGGAGGCTGGAAGCACGTCTATAAAGTTCATTCGCCCGAGGAGTTCTTCGCCGCCTACAACCAGACGGGCTCGTTGTGCATGACGCTCCAATCCGCCGTGGAGTTCGACGAATACTTCCGCTGCTACGTGGTCGGTCAGGAAAAGGTACGCGTAATGAAGTACGATCCGAAACAGCCACATCACCTGCGCTACGTGAAAGACAGTCAGCCAAGCTCGCAGGCGCTCCAGGAACGCATCGTGAACGACTGCCTCACGCTTTGCAAAACGCTTGGCTACGATTTCAACACCGTCGAGTTCGCAGTCGAAAATGGCGTACCCTATGCAATCGATTTCCTGAACCCGGCGCCCGACGCCGATGTGCATTCAGTGGGACAGGCAAACTTCGAGTGGGTGATCGAAAACGTTGCAGAAATGGCGATTGCCAAGGCTCTGAGCGATGAGAAGCCGCAAGCGCAGTTTCATTGGAGCCAGTTTCTGAGGGGAGCGCAGAAAGCAGCAGCCTTCTGATCAGAGAAAGTTTGGCAGCCCGAGGCGCTCAGGGTTGCTGCCAGGAAGGAAAGGGCGATGAGACCTAGCTTCACTTTAGGTATCGAAGAGGAATACCAGACAGTCGACCCAAATACGAGGGATCTACGTTCTCATATCGATTCGGAGATCATCGCCAAAGGCAAGACGCTGCTTAAAGAGGCCGTGAAGGCCGAAATGCATCAGTCCGTCGTCGAGGTAGGGACCGGTATCTGCAAGGATATCCAGGAAGCTGCTCAGGAGCTGAAGTGTCTGCGTTCGGAAATTGTCGAGTTGGCCAAGAAAAACGGTTTGCGCCTCGCCGCAGCGGGAACGCACCCGTTTGCCGACTGGCGCAAGCAGGACATTTATCCCGACGAGCGATACGAAATTATCGTCAAGGACCTGAAGATGGTGGCACGTGCCAACCTCATTTTTGGACTCCACGTGCATGTTGGCATCGAAGATCACGAAACAGCGATTCACATAATGAACGCGGCCCGCTACTTCCTCCCGCACATTATGGCGCTCTCCACAAACTCGCCTTTCTGGCTCGGGATGGATACGGGCCTGAAGTCCTATCGCTGTAAGGTGTTCGACAAATTTCCCCGGACCAATATCCCCGATCAGTTTTCTAGCTACGGAGAGTACGAGCGGTTTGTCAATCTCCTGATCAAAACAAACTGTATCGACAACGCGAAGAAGATCTGGTGGGACATCCGGCCCCATCCCCATTTCCCGACGCTGGAGTTTCGGATATGCGATATGCCCATGCGGGCAGACGAATCGATCGCCCTCGCTGCGCTCATTCAAGCAACTGTCTTTAAGCTTTGGAAACTGCATTCTGCGAACCAGAGCTTTCGGATCTACAGTCGCGCGCTCCTGATGGAAAACAAGTGGCGAGCGGCCCGTTACGGGATCGACGGAAAGATGATCGATTTCGGCAAAGAGACGGAAGTGCCGGTTCGCGATCTAATCTACGAATACCTGCACCTGATCGATGACGTCGTTGATGATCTAGGCTCTCGAAAAGAGATCAACTACATCCATCGGATACTCGAAAACGGCACAGGTGCAGACCGGCAACTCCGTATTCATCAAGAAACTGGAGATTTGACAAAAGTAGTGGACTATATAGTTTACGAAACCGAAGCTGGTCTTGCCCGCGAAATGGCCGGGGCGGGCGCGGCGCAATGAGTGCCGGCCTGGCGGATCGGCCGTTCGATGCCGAACTGGAACCCGGTGCGCACAATGCCGTATTCGTGTGCCTGAAGGTTCAGCCAAACGAAAAGGTAACCTTAATCACCGATCTGGCTTGCGAGGAAATCGCCGCGAGTCTGGTGGCCGAACTCGAAAAGCTCGGCTCCCCTTACAACAGCTTTGTTCTGGAACAGTTGGCCGATCGCCCGCTGGTCAACATGCCCCAGCAGATTCTGGACGACATGGAATCGAGCGATGTAAGTATTTTTGCCGTCCATGCTCAGCCGAACGAATTGAAGACGCGCATGCAGATGTGCTCGGTCGTGAATCGCAGAAAAATGCGTCACGCCCATATGGTGAATATCGAGAAGAAAATCATGCTCCAAGGTATGCGCGCCGATTTCGAAAAAGTCGACGAGCTCACTTTGCGCGTAATGAACATAGTCAAGGGCGCAAAGACCATACGCGCAACGACTCCCGCCGGCACGAACATTGAAACCGCACTTACGCCGGATTATCGATGGATCAAGACCAGCGGAATTATCAGTCGCGAAAAATGGGGCAACCTGCCGGGCGGTGAGACGTTTACCTCGCCCCTCGAAGTGAATGGGACATTCGTCGTCGATGGAGTCGTCGGTGACTATCTCTGCGCGAAGTTCGGCGACTTAGGCGCAAGTCCCCTGACCCTCAAAGTTGAGAAAAATCGCCTCACGGCCGCACATTGCGAAAACAAAGAACTTGAAAATGAATTTTGGGAATACACCCATCGCGATTCGAATAGTGACCGTGTCGGGGAGTTCGCTATCGGCACCAATCTCGCCTGCAAGCACATCGTCGGCAATATTCTGCAAGACGAGAAAATCCCCGGCATCCACATGGCTTTCGGCGACCCCTACGGAGCGCATACGGGCGCGCAATGGACTTCTTCGACCCATATCGACGTGGTCGGCAAGAACTTCGACATCTGGGCCGATGGTCGCCAGATAATGAGCTGTGGCAAATTTCTGGTTTAGCGAACACTACGCGTGATACCCAGACTGCGAGCCGAGTTCAATCGTCGCTGGCGTCCCGATCTATACGGCGAATTGTTGCGCAGACTTGACGAAGTGGCCGGTTGCCACGTATCCTTTCGCTGCAGCGAAACTCCTGTGTTCCTGCCCAGACATTTGCTCGACAAGATGGTTCGGTACGGGAGCGAACTCTATTCCCAGCTCATGGCCAATCCCGAGTATTCGGAAGCATCTAAAGGCGCGATCCCGGCGCAATTTCGAGTTCCTAACGGATTAGAGTACCCGCTTTTCTTACAGGCCGACTTCGGACTCGTCCAAGAGGCGGATGGCAGTTTTGAGCCAAAGTTGGTAGAGATCCAGGGTTTCCCTTCCATCTACGCCTTTCAAATCGCAATGGCTCGGGAGTACGAACACACTTACCAGCTTCATCAGCTGGACAAGCGGCTCGAAACTTTCCTGGGCGACTTTGATTACCCGAGCTATCAAGCCCTGCTGGAACGCGTCATCCTCAACGGGCACTCGCCTGAAGAAGTGGTCCTGCTCGAAATCGATCCCTACGAGCAGAAGACGCTGCCTGACTTCCTGGTCACACAACAATTACTTGGGCTGAAAATCGCAGACATCCGCGCCATCAACAAACAAGGCCGGAAGCTCTTTTTCGAAGGCGTTGAGATCAAGCGCATCTACAACCGGGTTATCGTTGACGAGTTGCTGCGCAAGAGTATCGATTCGGAATTTAAGTTTACCGACGAAGTAGCAGTCGAGTGGGCGGGAGATCCGAACTGGTTTTTCCGGATCAGCAAGTTTTCTTTGCCCTGGCTGCGGCATGAATGCGTCCCTGAGAGCTGGTTCTTAAGTGACCTTTCAACCCTGCCCCAAGACCTGGATCAGTACGTGCTCAAGCCGCTTTATTCTTTCGCCGGTTTAGGCGTTAAGATCGGGCCCAGCCCAGAAGAGATCGCCGCCATCCCCGGCCACCGGCGCGCAGAATTCATCCTGCAGCGCAAAATGCAGTTCGTTCCAACTATCGAAACGCCAAGCGGACCCACTAAGGCGGAAATACGCGTCATGTACATCTGGGAAGACGGCCAGATCAAGCCGGTCACCACTCTGCTCCGGACAGGACGCGGAAAAATGATGGGAGTAGACTTCAACAAGGACCTGGACTGGGTGGGCGCATCGGCCGGCTTTTGGCTTCCTGATTAGGACCCGGGATCCGTTCGTTGCCCACGCTCTCACCGGGTTTGAATAGGAGTGAGTAATGGCCATCCACGCGCGCGCGGGCAAGCCCGCTGATCCTTCGCAATTGGTTAATATTCCCCGGTTGATCGCGAGTTATTACACGATCAAACCCGATCCTGCGGAAAGAACCCAGAGGGTCGCTTTTGGCACATCCGGGCATCGGGGCTCTTCCTTCACGGGCAGCTTCAATGAGAATCACATCCTGGCAATTACCCAGGCCATTTGCGCGTATCGCAAACAGATGGGAACAACCGGACCGCTGTTTCTGGGCCTCGATACGCACGCTCTTTCGGAACCTGCCTTTCTGACCGCGCTCGAGGTGCTGGCGGCGAATGAAGTGGAAGCTATGATCGACCAGTCGGGCGGCTATACGCCTACTCCCGCGCTCTCGCATGCCATTCTCACCCACAATCGTGATCGCAAAGAAGCGCTGGCCGACGGCATCGTGATTACGCCATCTCACAATCCCCCTGAGGATGGCGGATTCAAATACAATCCCCCGTCGGGCGGCCCGGCCGATACCACAGCAACCAAGTGGATCGAAAACTACGCAAACGATCTGCTTGAGAAAAAACTCGCCGGTGTTCACCGCATATCCGCGGAACGTGCCTTGCGCGCGCCTACCACCGTTCGTTACGACTACCTGTCTAACTACGTTGACAAGCTGTCGTCCGTAATCGATTTCGAGACTATCAAGCACTCCGGCCTCAATCTCGGCGTTGACCCGCTCGGCGGTGCAGGCGTCGCTTACTGGCCGAAGATCGCCGAGCGCTATGGCCTGAATTTGACGGTAGTGAATACGGATGTGGATCCGACTTTCCGGTTTATGAGCGTGGATTGGGATGGCAAGATCCGCATGGATTGTTCCTCGCCCTATGCCATGGCGGGACTAATCGCGATGAAAGACCGGTTCGACGTGGCCTTCGCCTGCGATACCGATCATGACCGCCACGGCGTCGTTACGCCCGCCGCCGGACTCTTGAATCCGAATCACTATCTGGCAGTTGCGATCGAATACCTGTTCCGTAACCGGCCCGATTGGCGTGCGGATGCGGGAGTAGGCAAGACCTTGGTCAGCAGCAGCATAATCGATCGTGTCGCTGCGGATCTTCCGCGCAGATTGGATGAGGTGCCGGTAGGCTTCAAGTGGTTCGTCGACGGCTTACTCGACGGATCGCTTGGATTCGGCGGTGAAGAAAGCGCCGGCGCTTCCTTTCTCAAGCGTGACGGTGGCCCCTGGAGCACCGATAAAGACGGTTTGATTCTGGGCCTGCTCTCGGCTGAGATTACGGCGAAGACGGGTAAAGATCCCGGCCAGCATTATCGCGACCTCACGGCTAAATTCGGCGATCCCGTATATGAGCGTATCGATGCCCCCGCCTCTCCCGACGAAAAGGCGATTCTCCAGAAGCTCTCCCCTGAGCAGGTATCAGCTAAAGAGCTCGCGGGCGAAAAAATCGAAGCCATGCTGACCACAGCCCCGGCTAACGGGGCGCCCATCGGCGGACTGAAAGTTACCACCCAAAATGGCTGGTTTGCCGCGCGCCCATCCGGCACGGAAAATGTCTACAAGATCTATGCCGAAAGCTTTCTCGGCAAAGAGCACCTGCGGCGTATCCAGGAAGAAGCGCAAACTCTGATCTCGCGCACCTTCGCCCAGGCCGGAGCCGCGAAAGCATAATAGCCCGCTACCCAGAACCGGAAGCGGCGCACCGCCTGAGTACCCCGAGTCCTGTTATCTCCAGTACTTGATTGCACTGCCTTGAGCTAATACTCTCCAGGTGTTGGCCGATGAGGTCTCATGCTGGCTCATTCCTCAGAAAAATCTAGCCGTTCACGTCAGGCCTTTTTGCTGGGCTGGCCAATCGCAAATCTCGGGGGCGTTAATGAGGTCGTCCGAAATCTGGTTCGCGAGTTCGAAAATTCTGGTGCACTAGCGCCGCTCGTAATAGAAGCGCCTGGCGGGCTTGCCCAGCATCCTCTCCCGCAAGAGATTCCCCTACTGCGATTATCCTTGCCAAGCCCTTACGATCGTCGTCATCCTTTGAAAACACTTCTCTTTTTCTGTCTCCATTTGCCAGCACTTTTCTGGCGATTGCGTGCGACCTGCAGGAGACACAATATAGAAATTCTAAATCCCCACTTCATCGGACTGGAACATCTAGCGTTGGTGTTGTTCAGGAGGAGTGGCTGTTTCGGTGGCAAGCTACTGCTGTCCTTCCACGGCTCGGACGTTCGCAGTATGGTCCAGAGCAAAGGGCTGCAGCGCCTGCTATCGCGTCTGCTGTTGCGTGGGGCAGACACTCTCATCCCTTGTTCTGAGGGATTGGCGGAAGAGATCCTGATGTTAGTGCCCGAATGTGCTGACCGGATCGTGCCTATTCAGAACGGAATCGACATCGATCATTTCGTGGCAAGCTCAAATTCCGATGTAGAGCTGCCCGAGACCTTTCTGCGGCGCAAACGATTACTGAACATAGGTGCATTCGAGCATAAGAAAGGCCATGACGTATTGCTCAGAGCTTTTGCTGAGGTCCGTCAGTCCCGGGAGGATGTTTGCCTGATCATCGTGGGCCAGACGAGAGAGACGTTTGACGCCACGCAGCTTCTGATCGAGGCATTGGGCCTACGAGATGATGTGCTACTGTTCCGGGATATACCCCACAGCAGTGTGGCCGCGCTATTGCGGTGCAGCGACGTGTTCGTGCTATCGTCCCGTTGGGAAAAGGGAGTCTGCGGGGAGGGTTTTGCGATGGCGCTGCTAGAGGCAGGCGCAGCCCAAAAGCCGGTGGTCTCCACAAGGTCTTGCGGTGTCGATGAACTACTGACCGATGGGGAATCAGGACTCATTGTGCCCCCGGAACGCCCCGACCTACTGGCCCAAGCGATTCGGCAATTCCTGGCGGATCCAGCGGATGCTGCCCGGCAAGCCAGGAATTTGCACAACGAAGTTCGGCAACATTTTACCTGGGCAGCCGCGCATAGCCGCTACCTAGAGATTGCAAGTAAGACTACCCTGCATGGCAGACTTTCTCCGGCCATGGAAATGACCAGAGGATGATCCAGCGCGGGTGCCAAGGTCTTTCGAAAGCAGTAATTCGAGATCTTCCCGCTGTAGATTTGGGATGAGGCTGTTGATGCTTGTAAGCCGCTGTTGGCCACCGCTTAGGAATGCTGACGAGCTTGCACGATTCTGAGCCGTGCGACAGGCTGCAAAGCACGTCTGCTCCAGCCCCAGTCAGCGGTCTCGATGCTTTTCAGCACCTTGCGAGAACGTTCCGAATCGAGCCTGCCGGTAGATCAGCCTCTTCCAGACATATCGGCATGGCTTGTTGGAAACTGAGGGCAGAAGTCGTTTAGCGTCTGGTCCACTTTGGCTTTGAGTTCTGCGAAGCCGACCGGCTTCGTCAAAGTGCGAATGCGGGAAAGCGCAACGCTCTTCTGATTCCCGAAGACCTCCTCAATTCGCATCTTGGCGAGAACATAGAACTCCCAGCGCTTCACATCACACACCTTGCAGAGATCAGGATCTCTTTCGATGTAGAGGCAAAACACGTAGCAATCAGCCGAGCGCCCAGGCTTAGTCGAACTGACATTTGTCTCGCAATCCCAACCGATTTTCCTTGCTATGTCGTATTGAATAGCGGAGGGCTTCGTCTGACGCCATGCCTGCAAGTACCCAGAAGCCTTCACCTCGATCTCCTTGCCTCGATACAACAGGTCCGTTCGGTGCCGTTCGCGTCGCGGCCGGTCTACAACAGAGAGCGCTGCTCCAACTATGAACTCAGCAAATACGGACCGATTTCCGTTAGACAGAATGTCCGATAGGCCCATTGCCAGAAATGGCCGAAGCTCTTTCCCAGCTCTGGAATTGCCTCGTCTGGCCCAATCATACGCACTTCTCTCAACGACGTCTCCAAAGCTCTTATCGGTTATAGATGGCTTGGTCGGTATGCTTTTGCGCCGGCCAGCGTACCGGTACCGGAGCGCGTCAAAGCGTGAGGCCGTGGGTCAGAGCCGCTCGGCAAGCCTCATAGCCTCTATAACAAGCGCACGGAAGTGTATGCACGAACAAATAAGAGGCGGAAAACCGAGGGAGTCCTTCAATGCCAAAAGGCAGCTAAGTGGTGCCCGGGGCGGGACTTGAACCCGCACTCCGCTTGCGCGAAAAAGGATTTTAAGTCCTTTGCGTCTGCCGATTTCGCCACCCGGGCCCGCCATCGTCGGCTGCCGCTCGCCGTCCGCATCTCGGATCCCGGGTCAGCCTCTGATTACCACCTCATCATAAACAACCAGCGCACAACACCGCCGCCTCTTACGAAAGCAGTAGTTCCAAATCTTTCCGCTGCAAGAATTCTAATAAGGCTGTTATCCGCATAAATAATCGAATCGGCCAGGTCGCGCTTGGTCTTCTGCATCTCGAGAACCTTCTCCTCGACCGTATCGCGCGTAATCAGCCGGTACGCGAACACCTGCTGCTTCTGTCCGATGCGGTGCGTGCGATCGACTGCCTGGCTCTCGGCCGCCGGGTTCCACCAGGGATCCAGCAAGAACACATATCCTGCCGCGGTAAGATTCAGCCCTAGCCCACCGGCCTTCAGACTTATGAGAAAAAGTGGGCAGCCCGCGTCCTTTTGAAATGCTCCACCCTCGCCTGCCGGTCGTTTGTGGCGCCGTCCAGGTATTCATATGTCATGCCGCAGGCTTCCAGACGCTCGCGAACGATCTTGAGCAAGCTGGTGAATTGTGAAAAGACCAGCGCTGCGTGCCCCTCATCAAGGACCTCGCCTAACCGGTAAAGCAGCAGGTCCAGTTTCGCGCTTCCCTCGGCCGAACGCTTCGCGTCGATTAAGCCGGGTGACACGCGGCCTGGCGGAGCCGCAGCAGAGCCTCCAGCACCTGGATCTTGGATTTCGCCAGTCCTTGCTTATCAATGCGCTTGAGAAGGGCATGGCGATAGTGCTGAAGCAGTTCACTGTAAAGCTTCCGTTGGGTCCAATCCATCTCGCAATAGATCGTCTGTTCGGTCTTGGCGGGAAGCTCGCGCGCTACCTGTTGCTTTGCCCTCCGGAGAATGAGTGGGCGCAGTGCACGCGCCAGGAAATGCTTCGCTTCACCAGGAACTCCGCCCGTTCTGCCCGGACTAAAAATTCCCGCTCCGCTTGCCTGGAAAGCACCGTCATTCTGGCGGAGAAGCGCTGGCTTACCTCATTTTAAGATCTGGGCGTTTCGGTCCCGCAGCCCATCGGAAAGGGCCGAAAATCCAGCAAGTTCAGCGGAGCAAGTTGGTTCTCTCCTTGCCTGGCTGTGGTTTCGAGCACACAGATCCAAAAAATGCCCAAAAAACGGCGCTTTTTCCTCGTTTTTTGCTTTACATCCCGTTTGCAGTCCCGTATGATCAAGTTGACAAGCAAGAGCTCAAACATTTGTTGGTCCTTCTGTTTTATTCGCAGTGCGACCAGACCTGTTGAGCTCTTTCATCTCAATCCAGGGAGATCCACATGGCAGAAGTAAAACGGATGACTCAGACCGCGATCGTCAGAGAGCTCGCGGAAACAACCGGTATCAACAATCGCGTGGCTAAGCAGTTTATGGAATCGCTTGCCGAACTCGCCGTTCGCGAGACGAAGAAGAACGGGGTTTTCGTGCTTCCCGGCATTGGAAGACTTGTACGCGCCGAGCGCAAGGCGCGCATCGGACGTAATCCTTCCACAGGAGAATCTATTAAGATTCCCGCCAAAAAGGTCGTAAAGTTCCGCGTAGCCAAGTCGGTCAAAGACTCGATAGTCCCTCCCAAGAAGGTCGCTGCCAAGTAGCTTTATATATGCGAAGACCCCGCACTCACCTAGCGGGGTCGTTCACTGCCTGAAAGAAACCTACATTAACCTACTTCTTATCGTCTTTCGGTTCTTCCTCGCTCTTCACCGAATTCTTGAAATTACGGATCCCCTCGCCCAATCCCTTAGCTAGATCCGGAATCTTCTTCCCGCCGAAGAGCAGAACGAAAACGACGATGATCACGATCAGTTCAGTGGGGCCAATCGTTCGAAACATTCCGTCTCCTATGCCGACTTCATTGTAAACCGCGCGCAGCCAAAGGTACAGCCTGCTGGGTGCGCAGCTCAGCGCTGGAAGACCGCTCCTATCACGCGTAGAATGATGCTCAACAAGATCAATGGGGCTATCACGACAGCCGCTTTGCCCTTTGTTACCCGAAAAGCGGTGCTGTAGATGAGCACCATCATGATGATCCACCAGATCTCAAACACCGTGAAGTAGCCAAGTACGGCTGCTAAAACCTTGTTGGTTCCGGCCGGGAGGAAAATGTCCAGCCCGAGCGCTGGCCGCAATTCCGCAAAGGATGATACTTCACCTTTTGCCTTGAGAATGACAACTCCCGCAATCGCTGCTAGAACCTGGATGAGACTACAGCCCGCTACGAGGTTGAACAGTTGGCGAAACTTCGCATTCACAGTAGTAACCGCACTCATACCGAGCAAGATCGCGGTCTGAATGCCGAAGATGATGGCGACCATTACAGGTGCGAAATACATACTGATCCGCTGGATCATCAAACCCATCTCCATGCCCTTCTGAAACTGCTCCGGGGTCGTTCCGGAGGGCAGAGGCGCTACTTCCATTACGTGTCGCGTCATAGGCATGATCACGTAGCTCGCGATCACCGAAACTATCGAAAACAGAATGAGGGGCGCGACCCAGAACCATCTGCTATGTACACGCCGCGCGGCTCCTGCCGGATCGATTAGGAAGCTGCCCATGCCCGTAAGATCGCTTCCAAAGTTTTCACCTGAGCTTGCTGGCAATTCGGGCGCAATAGTTCCCACCTTAGTTCTCCTGTCTATCGATTTGCTCCGCATTATACAGGGTTCTGCGAGATCTTATTCGGTTTTTGTTCAGCTTTGGTTAGGCTTAGGTGAGGCATGAAGATCTTTACGCTCATTATCTGCACGGCTCTGCTGGCCGGGTGCAGCCGCGAGTCTCATCCGGCTGGCCCCGAGCGGCATTACGCGCTGACGGGCAAAATCGTCGCGCTCGATAGCCAGCACCAAACTGCCACCATCGACGCAGCGGCTATTCCCAACTACATGGAAGCGATGACGATGGAGTATCCGATCAAGTCCAAGAGCGAGTTTGAGTCCCTACATAAGGGTGAGCAGATCACGGCAACGCTCGACGTGACCGCCGATGACAGCTATTCAGTTTCAAACGTAAAAGAGAAACGAGGCAAATAACAATCGCAGCGGAGGTCAAAATCCAGCGTGATGTAATCCTGCCACCACTACAGCGGCGATCAGACAATAGATGCCGAACAGGTACCACTGGCCCTTTTCAAGCCAGCTGCTGAGCCATTTCAACGCGAGCAGGCCGGCAAGAAACGCAAAACCGGCTCCAATCAGGGACGGTAACACGGCTGAACCTAGCCCGGTAGCGCTCTCAATATGTCGGGCTTTAATTAGCCGCAAAGTTTCCCGGGCGACTACCGGTGGAGTAAGAATCACCGCGAGAGCAAAGCTGAACGCCTCGGCGCGAAATTTTGGAACCCCAGCCAGCATGCCGGTCGAAATTGTTGCCCCCGAGCGCGAGAACCCGCGGAAAGGCAAACAAAACCCCTGAACAGCGCCAATCAGTCCGGCTTCCTTTGTCCCCAGCCGGTCGATATCACGCAAGTTTACGTTCACACCCGAGCGGCGCCGCTCAAATAAACCGGCGATGAGAATAAGCAAGCCCGCCGCCGCCAGCGCTGGTGCGATCAGCTCGAGATGGCTGAATAGCTGCTCAACTTCTGCCTTTGGCTGACTACGAAAAGCGGTCCGCTCTATTAGCTTAATGAGCACTTCGCCAATGATGCCGGTCACAACCGTGGCTACAATGAGCAGCCATGCATAGTGCTTGAAAGCGGGCGCACTTCGGAAGTACGTATCGCGCCACTGTCTCCAGAAGTACACGATGACTGCGAACATGGTGCCGGTATGCAGCATCACGAGTAACAGTGTCATGGCTGGAGAAGACGGATCCAACCCCATCAGTTTTTCGGCCACTACGACGTGGGCTGAACTGGAGATCGGAAGCAATTCGGCTAAGCCTTGCACAACGGCAAGAATAATGACCTGAAGAATATTCACCTGGGAGTCTCAAATCATTATTGCGTCTGTCCGGGAGATTGCAGTCGCTAATTACGCGTGAACTAGCCGCGGCCCGACAGCTTTGGCGGTGCGGGTGGTCTCGAGCGCCAGACACACGAGGGAAATCCACATTAGATCGGCGATGAGCAGATGTATAAGCTGCATGGCTAGGGGCGCCAGGAGCGCCAGATTCAACATGCCGGCGGCAAGTTGAACGATCGTGATTGAGATCACCAGTGTTGCTGCCCTCGAAGAGCGCGATCCCACACCCGATCCTCGCAGGATGGCGGATGCGATCCAGACCAGATAGGCAGCGCCCGCCAGCGCAATTGCTGGATGTACAACGCGCAGGCGCAAAAGAAACGTTGAAGTGTTCGCGAAATCCTGCTGCATACCCCCGCTCAACGAGGATGCAGGGAAGAGCGTATCGCCAAGCGCGGTGATCGTCCCAGTTATGCTCACAGCTATCGCGATCAGCAATCCCCAGAGCACCGGCTTGGCAGAGGAGAGGAATCGCAAGTCTTCCGCTTGCGTGTAAGCCGTCCAGGCTGTGATCGTAAGAGCGGCAAGAAGCAGCATCGTATTGGTTAGGTGGGCAGAGAGGTACCAGACCCGGCCTGCCGATTGATCCTTGGCCACCAGTCGAAACAGCACCAGCCCCGCGCCAAGCAGTGCCTCAATCAGAAGAAAGACCGTCGAGTAAACCGCATAACGCCGCACCGGGTGGTTCTTCCGAAAGGCAAGAAACGCCCAGCTCACCAGAGCCAGAACAGCAAACGTGTCGAAACTGGTCGACAGACGATGGGTAAATTCAATCGCCATCGGAGCTGCCATCTTGTGCGGAATGAATTGCCCATTGCATGTCGGCCAGTTTGCTCCGCAGCCGTCGCCTGAAAAGGAAGCTCGGACGTATGCGCCCCACAGGATCACCGGAATGTTATAGACGAGCACGCACCAGGCGAATAGCCCGAACCATCTCCGCGACCGCACCGAGGCGTAATTCATCTATTCCTGCGCTGACGCATCTGCGCGACCATGAGGATGGCGGCCAAGCTCGAAACCTCGGTGATCCTGCCATCGAGCGACATCTCCACTGCCTCTTCGAATGACTTCCAACAGATCGCAATGTTCTCTTCGGGATCGGGCTTGGCCTCAACCGGCGTCAGCCCCGAAGCAAAGTATAGCGTTTGCAGGTCATCTACTATGCCGTTGCAGCAATCCACCGCAGTTATGACTCGCCAATCGCGAGCTTGGACTCCCGCTTCTTCCGCAAGTTCCCGGCGAGCGACTGCAAGCATGTCTATTTCGCCCGGATGCGAGCCGCCGCGCGGAATTTCCCACGAGTAGTGATTGTGCGGGTAACGCCACTGCCCGACCAGCACGATTTCGTCGCGCTCGTTGATAGCTACGATACCCACCGAAGGCCGAATCTCTACAACACTATAGATTCCAGCGCCCCCGTCGGGACGGGTCACTTGATCCTCGCGCACGCGAATCCATGCATTGCTGTAAACAATTCGGGATGAGTGGGTCTGCCACGGATTATCAGTTGACGTGCTCAGATCCCGCCTTCCCGCAGATTTCTGCCAAAACAGACAAGTCTACGTTTCCGCCCGAAAGCACCAGGCCCACCCGCCGCGAATTGGCCGGAACTTTGCCGTGCAGCAGCGCGGCGGCAGCAACCGCTCCGCTCGGCTCGACCAGTAACTTGGTGCGAGTCAAAAGAAATCGCATACTGGCTTTGATCTCTTCTTCTGAAACGAGGAGCACTCCGTCCACAAGCCGCTTCACGATGGCAAAGGTCAGCGAGCCTGGCTCAGGCGTGCGCAAGCCGTCGGCGATCGTTGGCGGTGAGGGGATCGCTACGCGCTTACCGGCCTTGAGCGAAAGATCCCAGTCGTTCGCCAATGCCGGCTCCACGCCATACATGCGGATCTCCGGCCGCAAGGTCTTCGCTGCAATCAGGCTGCCGGAGAGGAGGCCCCCGCCGCCCAAAGGAACCAGAATCGTATCCAGATCGGGTTGCTGCCGGAGCAATTCAATCATCGCAGTGCCCTGTCCAGCGACAATCCAGGGGTGGTCGTAGGAAGGCAAAACAATCGCGCCGGTCTCCTCCGCTATAGCCCGCGCGATGGCTTCCCGGCTTTCGGTGTGGCGATCATGGAACACAATTTTCGGTCCGTATGCCAGCGTGGACTCAAGCTTCGATCGCGGCGCATCTTTCGGCATCACGATAGTGGCCGCCACGCCGAGATGGGACGCAGCGATCGCCACCGCCTGTGCATGATTTCCGGAAGAGAACGTGACCACGCCGCGCTTCCGCTCCTCCCCGTTCAGAGAAAGCATGAAGTTCGCGGCTCCCCTGATCTTGAAAGCGCCACCCCGCTGCAGGTTCTCGCATTTGAAGAACGCCTGCGCTCCGCAGGCCTGATCAAAGAGGCGCGAGGAAACGACGGGTGTTTCGCGAGCGAGCTCTCGAATACGCGAAGCCGCGTGCTCGATCTCAGCAAAAGCGATCTCCGCTTTATCAGCGACCGGCATCAATAGCCTGCTTCCTTGTCGACCACGTTGATGAGTGGTTCGCCTGTTAAGTAACGGCCGAAATTCTCGATGAAAACGTTCATCGCGAGGTCCAGCCAGTCAGGATCATCGGTGCGATCCGTGCAATGCGGTGAAAGCAATACGTTTTGCATCTCCCAGAGCGGGTGATCGGGTGGCAGTGGCTCTTTTTCATAAACGTCGAGAGCGGCTCCGGCGATCTTGCCTTCCTGCAATGCGTGAACCAGAGCCGCTTCATCTATCACCGGCCCACGCCCGACGTTGATCACAAGAGCTGATTTTTTCATCTGGGCAAACTCAGGCGCGCCGATCATATGCCGGGTCTGCGGCGTTAACGGGGCTGCCGCCACCAGCACATCCACGTCTCGCAGCATTTCGTGAAGGGCTTCGGGCGGGAAAATTCGCTCGACAATGGCATCACTCTCCGACTGTTCCGGCCGCCTGCGGACCGCATGAATTTTCATCCCGAGCCCGTGAGCCAGGAGCGCGCACTCCCGCCCGATCTCGCCAAACCCGACCACGCCCATCACTTTCCCCGGCATCCACCCGACGGTGAAATCGTCCCAGCGGTGGGCCTGCTGATTCTCGATCAACCTTCTGCCCCGTTTGTAATGGAACAGGATGCCAAAAACAGCGAATTCGGCCAGAGAGCGCTTGAAGACACCCTTCGCGTTGGTTAACAAGACACTGCTGGCGACCACCTCCGGGATCAGCAGCTTCTCCACGCCTGCCGAAAGAGATTGAACCCAGTTGACCCTGCGCGTCTGGCGCCATACTTCCGCGAAGTCGACGGTCTTACCGGTCAGGCTCGAGTACAGGATTATTTCGGCGTTTGGCGCATGCTGACTGAGCGCTTCCGTATCGTTCCCGACCCAAATGTTAGCCGAATTACGTATTGACTCGAGGCCTCTCAGGACATAGTGAGCTGGCGGACAGACTACCAGAACGTTCGGCTTATCCATCAGGGGTCAATACCATCCTATCCGGCTGAATAATTGGACCCGAGTTCGTTTGGCAATTCGAGTTCGTTCGGCAGAATGCTTAAAGCTCTAAAATGAAAAGGTGGAAACCCGTTGTACTTGCGGCGCCGCGCTCCCGGAGGGTGCCCGCTTCTGCCACAAATGCGGCAAACCCCAGTATGAAGAGGACATAGCGCGCCTGGCGGAATCAGAACCTCGTTCGGTACCCGCACAAGCTCCACTCGATCTGCCCGGTGAGAAGAAGCCGCCGGCCATTGGATTTGGAAACCTCCGGGCAGTCGCCATTACTATGGCCGTGGCGGCTTTCGCGCTGGTCGTGCTGCTCGTACTGGCCATGCTGGCTCCGCCCCTCGGATTGCTGGTTCTGTGTGCGGCAGGCTACGCCGCCGCCTATTTCTACCGCCGGCAGACCGCCCAACCCCTATCCACCGGAGGAGGCGCCTATCTCGGCCTGATGACGGGATTGTGGCTATTCCTCGTGTTTGCCTTGTGCGCAGCGGTGGTGGGCGTTGAGGTCGGCACTCCCACCGGGCGGGAGATGCTAAAGGCGGGCATGGCGAAAATGCCGGAAGCCGCCAAAATGCTGGATGATCCTCACCAGTTCGTGGTCAGCATAGGGCAGGCCCTGATTCCCATATTCTTTCTCGCTACGATTTCGGCGGCTTTCGGCGGTATGCTCGCCGCTCGAACACTTGCCGGCCGTCCGCAGGCGTGATCGACGCACAATCTGTTTGGCCCGGCTGTTACGCTGAAAATCCGCACTCTGAATGAGCCAACCCATACTAACCCTGACAGTTAATCCCGCGCTTGACCGCATTACCACGGTCGACCGGTTGGTGTTCGAAGACCGGGCCTACATCGAGTCGACCACCGAAGCGGCAGGCGGGCGAGGCATCAACGCGGCGCGCCTGCTTACCAGCTTCGGGGCTTCCGCCATTGCGATTACGATCTCCGGGCGCGAGGTAGGGCGCAAATTTGAGGAGCGTTTGGCCGCGGACACCTTTCGCAAAGAGATCGTCAAAATCAGGAATAACATCCGGACCAACCTGACAATCTCTGATCGCCAGGGGCTCTCGATCAAGTTGAACGAGCGCGGTCCTGTGCTCTCGAATCTCGAGCAGGAAAGGTTATTCAAAGCGACCGAGAAGCTGCTTCCGAAGGCATCGTGGCTGATGCTTTGTGGAAGTCTGCCTCCGTCCATGGACGATCACTTCTACACCAGGCTCATCGAAGCCGCCGCGCAACACGGAGTTGAGACGCTGCTCGATACCGATGGCGACGCTTTGTTGCACGCGCTGGAGGCCCATCCCACGATCGTGAAGCCAAATCAGTCAGAGGCGGAAAGGTTGCTGAATACAGCGCTGATTACGCGCTCACAGCTGATCGATGCAGTTCAGCAGATCAAGAAGTTGGGCGCAAAGTCGGTCGTTTTATCGTTAGGCAGCCGCGGCGCAATCGCAGCTACTTCGAGTGAAGGCGTGCTTGAGGTTATGCCGCCCGTGGTCGATGCCCGATGCCCGATCGGGGCGGGAGACGCGATGGCCGCGTCTATCGTCTGGTCGCTCAACAAAGGTGATTCCTTGAGCGAAGCGCTGCGCTGGGGCGTGGCGGCGGGCACTGCATCAGCGCTGCTTCCTGGGATCGAGCTGGCGAATCTGGACCAGACGAAGGCGATTTACCCGCAGACAACGATCACGAGAATCGTCGTCTGATTGCAAGCTAATCGTATTTTTCGTAGATAATCTGCTTGCGATCGAAGCCCCGGGCCTTAAGTTCTCTTCGAACGTCATCTACCATTTCTTTCAATCCGCAGATGTAGATATCGACGTTGCTCATTTCTTCCGGCGTGCGAAGCGCGAGTGCTTCGTCTAAGTGCATTTGCACACGTCCCGTCCGCCCCTTCCATGTTGCGGACGGCCGGGTCACCGTTGGCATAAAGCGGAATGAGGGATACTGATTTGCCAGCGCCTCTATCTCTTCTCTATAGAGCAGGCCCCCCTCGTAGCGCACACCGAAGAGAAGAGTGATGTCCGGTTGAGTACGCGGCAAATGGTCGAGCAGCATCGAGCGGAAGGGCGCAACTCCGGTGCCCGTCGCGACAAAGATAGCGCGGCGACCCGGATGCCTCAGGGTGAAATACCCAAGCGGCTCGTGCATGTCCACGACATCACCCGGCTTAAGCTCGAAGAGCCACGACGACACCAGGCCATCCGGGACGCGGTTCAAACAAAGCTCGAAGCGATTACCCGCTCGCGGGGAGGCAATTGAGTAGGCGCGAGTGATGTCCTTGCCGCCCTTATGTTCGACCACGGAAATAAATTGTCCGGGCGTAAACTGCAAGTGCTCCACGCCGGGAACCTCAAACTCAAAATGGTGCACCTCCGGCGCAAGTTCTTTCCATTCGAGCAACTTGGCTTTCAGCTTACTTTGCCTCCCTCATATGATGATGCTCGGCGCGCGCTGGGGGACGCTCACTTCGGGCGTCATCCGGTGCAAAAGATCCAGAAACATACGTCCGCGGGGACGCCCGTTTTGGTTTTCCTGCCCGATCCTGTACAGAAACGCCAATATCGTCAGCACGTCGGAATCGCGGACGGGCGAGAGCGGCTCACGCTCAGACCGAAGCTTTCGATAGTCCGCGAGAGAGGCGGCAAAAGAACGCTGTACAGCCACGGCGACCATGTTTTCTGGCTTCGTTTCGTAAAAAAGTCCCGACGACAAGGTGCGGTGGGTTTGAATGGTAGCCGCAAGCGCAGCCATAATGTCCGAATCAACTGCTCCGGAAGTGCGTAGGGCTGCCTGCACGAGCGAATAGTTGCAAAACAAAAGAAACTCTTCGTGCTTGCTAATAACTTCTTCGCTGAGGGGGATATCAGGATTCGCGATCTGCGCTTCGGCGACCGGAACGGGCTTCTCATGGCGGTGTGCTTCCCGCAGATATTCGCATTCAAGCGGACAGGAGAGCGAGACTTCGCGTTCGGTACCACAGCAGATGGAGCAAATTTCGCCCTGCACAGCAGGGCAAAAGCGCCGCCCCCGGCGTTTACCGCAGATTTTGCAAAGAACCGGGTTTGACATCAGCTACTGGTTATTATCGGATCAGAGCAAATGAAAAGAGTGGACTTGTACATCAAAGTGAGCGTTGAATTGGACGAGGAAGAGAACCCGGAGCGGCTGGCTGGCGAGATCTGCCGACAACTCGAGAAACTCTACAGTGTCCGCTCCGCTGAATTGTCGAACCTGGCACACCGGGACTGACTAACTCAAGAGCTCCGAGTGCACGCGCAGCAGGTAAGCGTCTGTCATGCCCGCCAGATAATCACAGATCACGCGGTGCGGCGGCATATCTTGCAAGTGTTCGCGATAACCGGACGAAACGCGCTCCGGGTGCTCAATCAGGAATTCGAACACCGCCCTCATTTTCTCGACCGCAGCTTCGCGATTGTCCATAAGGGACGCACAGGAGTAAGAGCGATTGACTAGCAATCGCCTGAGTTGGAGATTCAGATCGGCCGTTTCCGGCGAGAGCTGGGCGATTCTCCGGTCGAGCATTCTTACATCTTCCACACTCTGAACTCCGAAGCGCTCGGCGGCCCGCAGGGTCCCCTCAATCAAACCGCCGATCAGCAGATTCATTAGCTGGCGCTGAACTTCCCAGAACCGCACGCGGTCCGATGCTCCAGGATATTGCGTGTGGACAGCGTCGATGAGATCGCAGGCCGCAGGCACATGCTGGCGAAGATCGTCGAACGAGATGAGTCCGACGGCAAACGAATCGTCGAGGTCCGCCGAGGTGTACGCGATCTCATCGGCCAGATCGAGGAGCTGAGCTTCCAAAACGGGACGCCGGCCGGGCAAAAACTCGTGCAGATACGGCTCACTGTCCAGCTCGATCTCACGTGAGTGCTTAACAATCCCCTCACGCACCTCGAACGTGAGATTCAGTCCGTTGAAGCGCGGATAACGTTCTTCGAGAACATCAACGACCCGAAGAGCATGCAGGTTGTGTTCGAAAACACCGCCAAAGCGCCGCATTTGACGGTTGAGCTCTTGCTCGCCCACGTGACCGAAAGGAGGATGTCCGAGATCGTGAGCAAGAGCTAAGGTCTCGGTGTACTCGTCGTTTAAGCCAAGCGTAACCGCGACGGTCCGAGCTACCTGCGAAACCTCGATCGTATGTGTCAGCCGGTTTCGTGTATGGTCGTCGGAGCCAACGGCGAAAACCTGGGTTTTGCCCTCCAGGCGTCGAAACGCCCGAGAATGAATGATGCGGTCGCGGTCGCGCTGAAAATCGTTGCGATAAGGATGTGGAAGTTCGGGAAAGCGGCGCCCCCGCAAACCCTGGGAAGAGAGGCGCAGGCGGCGCAGCATCCGGGATTACTTGGCCATTTGCGAGGATATCTGGTCGGCCGCACGGCTCACGGCCGGGCTCTCAGTCGGGGTTTTCAAGCTTTGAAGGATTTTCTTGGCCGCCTGCGGATTGGTAGTTTCGTCCAGTTGAGCGAGCAATACCTGAGCTTGCGCCTTTGATACCAAGTCGCTGGGCTTGTTGACCAGCGAACGAAGCAACTCCTGTGCCTCGGAGGGTCTCTTTGAGGCGGCATAGATCTGAGCGAGCGCGATTTTAGCTAGCGCGGCCGAGTCGCTGTTAGAATTGGCAACGGTGCGAAGGTCGGATTCGGCCCCTTTCGTATCGCCTTTCTGCGCCTTCAGCGTTCCAAGATAGTACTGCGCAAGATTACCTTCACGAGTTCCCCCGTCTTTAGCTACTACATCAGACAGCGCCTTCATGGCCGCCTGCTGCTTCGCCTCAGGTGTCGGAAACGTCTTGGTGTACTCATTGGGAGGACCAACTTGGGCATCCAAGACAGTAAAGGCCGCCTGCAAATCCTTTTTGCGCAGGGAACTGCGGTAGGAAGTGAACCAGATAGCGCCGATGATAACGGCGATGGCGATGCCGGCCACGACGCTCCATTGGATCAGACGTTTTTTATGTGAGCTGGCGTAATGGAGCGCGATCGAAACTGAATCAGTAAACTGATCGTGCTGCAGCTGCTCCTTTAATTCGTGACGGGTCAAGCTGAGACTGCTGCCTTTCTCCTGGAGTGCTCGGCTAGGACTCAGGGGCACCTCGCACGCTGCCGCTTCGAGTCTTAGGGGAAATCACCCGTAGAGTAACATATTACCTAGTTTGCCGGGCAGTTTTGCCCAGAGGCAAGTCAGGTTCGAAGGTCTGCCAGATCACGCCTTATGGCGAATTTGACCAGTCCGGCTACATCGTGAATGTCCAGTTTGCGCATGAGGCTGGAGCGATACGTATCGACGGTTTTCGGGCTAAGGGCGAGACGTGCTGCTATTTCCTTTGCACGTACGCCCTCGACCAGCAAAGAGAAGACCTGAAATTCGCGACTACTAAGAGAGTCGATCGGGTCTGACTCATGCCGAGTGCCCCCTTCTCCGAATAGTGACATCACTTCGATCTGGGGAGAGACATAAATGCCACCTTGCGTAAACTGGCATAGGGCCTCAGCCATTTGACTAGAATTAGACGTTTTCAGTAAGTAGCCGCAGGCACCCGTCCTCAGCACCTCCAGGACAGTTTTGCGATCCTTGCGGGTCGAGAAAACTGCGCACCGGGTAGGCAAGTCCTTCTCCCTGACCCGCCGGATCACTTCAGTTGCCGCGAGATCCGATAACCCCAAATCGAGGAGAGCGATCGCGGGCTGCAGCCGCACTATCTCCGCGAGCGCCGCTTCCGCCGTCCCGACCTGGGCCACCACTCGAAAGCCCTCAATCGAATTGCAAAGCGCTGCTAATCCTTCTCTTACAAGCGTCAGCTCATCGGCCAACAGAATATCGGTGGGTTGGGGCTCGGGAAGAACGAAGACTGGATTGGGGAGGACGGAACCTAGCATGAGAGAGAGTCCATTGGAGTATGTTGCGACTGAATAAGCAGTGGCGGCAAACCGGGACTTGTCTCACGCAGGTTTGTAGGCAGCCCCGGAGCTAGTGGAAGCTCCGAACGGCCTCGGCCTCGTCATCGTAAACCTCGAAGACCGTGTAAAGTTTCGTAATCTGCAGCAGGTCCTTTACGCGTTTGGAAAGACCGACCAGCTTTAACTGGCCACCTCCGTTGGTGACGGTAGTGAAGCCTGAGACCATCTCGCCAATCCCGGAGCTATCAATGTAGGAAACCTCGCCTAGGTTAAGCAGCAATTTTTTCTCGCCTTTAGCGGCTAAGCTCCGAATGGTGTCCCGAAATGCGCTCGCGCCTTCACCAAGAGTTACGCGTCCCGCCGCGTCGATGACGGTGACATCGCCCACCTGGCGGGATGTCAATTTTACGCTCACTTCTGCCTCCTCTAAACCGAATATTTAAATCCTATGACTTGGCTAGCCGCTTCACGAGACGCACCTCAGTCCCCCCGCCGGGGCGGGGATGCAGATCGAACTCGTCCATGAAAGCGCGGGCCAACATCAGCCCCCGGCCCGATTGGCGCAACAGATTCTCTGGCGCGAGCGGATCGGGTAACGAGCTCAGATCGAAACCTGCGCCCTCGTCTCCGATGGTTACCGCGAATTCTTGTTCCGACCTCTCGATCCGTAGATGTACCCTCTTGTTCTTGTTATAACGGTTACCGTGCACGACAGCGTTGACGGTGCATTCCCGGACCGCCATGCCAATCTGGTGCTGCTCGTCCTCATCAATGCCCAGCTTGCTTGCCTCCCTGAGGACAAGCTCTTCGGCCTTGTCCGCAGTCTGTAACGTTGAATCGAGCGTTGTCTGAATCGTTTCCATGTGGCTGCGTTTTGACCGGAACATGATTAGAGGAGCATACTAAACCTGCATCTTACAAAACGAATGGTAACGATAAACCAAAGAGGTGATTGAAGTCAATGACACTTCGTACCACTCGACCCTCGCTGGTGCATTCTGAAGGGATGACCGCGCCCGCACCCTTCTACTTTCGGACTCGAATTCGTTTCATCGATACTGACGCGAGCGGCCGGATACACTATACGGCCATCTTCCGGTATTTTGAATCGGCCGAAATCGAATTCATGCGTTCCCTCGGGATTGTCTATCTTAAGCACGATTTTACGTTTCCCCGCGTGCATGTCGAATGTGATTTTAAGCTTGCGTTGCTGTATGACGACCTCATCGACATTGAAGTATGCTTGACGAAGCTTGGCCGGTCTTCGGTCCGCTTTGAGTTTCGCACGATGAAAGAAGGCCAATTGGCAGCTACAGGCGTAATAGTCGTGGCCTGCATGAGCAGAAAAACACAGCGAGCGATCGTAATTCCGGAGGATGTTCGGGAGAAGCTCAAAGGACGGCTGAAAAGTAAATAGGAGGATTTGTATGGCATCGGCGGAAACGGTTCTGCCAGGCATTAAGGGCGGCGAGTTTCTAATTTGCGATCGCAAGCCTCAAGAAGTTTTCACACCGGAGGATTTGACCGAGGAGCATCGGGCAATTGGTAAAGCCGCAGAAGAATTCTATCTGGGCGAGATCGAGCCGAGGTTGGAGGCGATTCAACGCCAGGAACCCGGTGTCGCAGTGGCCATCTTACGCAAGTCGGCCGCTTCAGGTCTAACTGCGATTTCGATTCCAGAGAGATATGGTGGTTTGGAGCTCGACCTCCCTTCCTCTCTCATTGCGGCCGAGAAACTGGGACGTGACGGATCGTACGCCGCCTGGCATGGCGCGCATACTGGCATCGGGACGCTACCCGTTCTTTACTTCGGTACCGAAGAGCAGAAACAAAGATACCTGCCTAAACTGGCCCGGGCGGAACTGATTGCCGCTTACGCGCTAACCGAGCCGCAAGCGGGATCGGACGCGCTCGCCGCACGCACCCGAGCGGATTTGAGCGCAGACGGCAAGCACTACCTCCTGAACGGGCAGAAAATGTGGATTACCAATGGAGGAGCAGCGGACCTGTTCACAGTTTTCGCCAAGGTAAGCGGCCGGGATTTCACCGCCTTTCTGGTTGAGAGAGGCTTCGGTGGGGTGCGCAGCGGCGGCGAAGAGAAAAAGATGGGCATCAAGGGCAGTTCGACAACCGCCGTGTACTTCGAAAACACGCCTGTGGCCTTGGAAAATGTGCTGGGCGAGATCGGGCGCGGGCACGTGATCGCCTTCAATATCCTGAACATTGGCCGGCTCAATTTGGGCGCTCTGGCGGTGGGCGGCGCCAAGAATGTGCTCGCAATCAGCCTTAAATACGCCAAAGAGCGTATAGCTTTCGGTTCCCCGATCTCAGAATTCGGCGCAATCCAGCACAAGTTGGCGGAAATGGCTATCCGCATCTACGCGGCTGAATCGATGGCTTGGCGGACAGTGGGGCTGATCCAAGCAAAGCTGGGCGAAATGGACGGAGAGACACGGTCTTCAGAAGCCATGCTCAAAGCTCTGGAGGAATATGCGATCGAGTGCTCGCTCGTGAAGGTGTTTGGGTCGGAAGTGCTTGACTACGTGGCCGATGAAGGCGTTCAGATTCATGGCGGCTACGGATTCCATCAGGATTACGCGGTCGAGAAGGCGTATCGCGACTCCCGGATCAATCGCATTTTCGAAGGCACGAACGAGGTGAACCGGCTCCTGATCACGGGGATGCTGACGAAGCGCGCTGTGCGGGGGAAGTTGCCGTTACAGCAAGCGACACAAGCCCTGATGAAAAAAATGGCAACCGGCAATGTGGATTTTAGCGATGCAGATGAGGAGATTCGCCTGGTACACAACGCAAAGAATGTTGTTCTGCTTGCACTCGGGCTGGCATCACAGAAGTACGGCACGGATCTGGAGCAGCAGCAGGAAGTAATGATGAACATCGCGGATTTGATAATGGAAGCGTTCGCGATGGAATCGGGTTTGCTCCGCAGCCGTAAAAAGGAACTGGCCTTGGCGGAAGATATGTGCAGGGTCTTGTTGCGCGAATCGATGGACAGGATAGAGGTTACCGCCCGGAGCATACTGGGTGCTTGTTCGCCGCAGGAGATGCTCAAAAACCATATGTCGGTTCTGAGGAGACTTACCGTTTATGACCCGGTGAATGCTATCGAGTTGCGCCGCGGGATCGCGAGACGGCTGCTCGAACGAGAGCGATATTTCGCCTGACGCGGACCAAGCCGTCATGAAGCTACCGCTTACCCCGATACGTTTTCTTTACCGTGCCCGCGATCTCTACGGCAGAAAGGAAGGTATTGTCTCGGGGCCTGATCGCTTTACTTACGGACAGTTCGCCGAACGCTGCGAGAGATTGGCGGCCGGCTTGCTCGCCGAGGGCATCCGACCAGGTGAACGAATCGCTTATCTGAGTTTCAATAACCATCAGTTGCTGGAAGGCTACTATGGCCCGCCGCTCATTCACGCAATTGCAATGCCCTTGAACGTGCGCCTGACTCCGCACGAGCTGGCCGAGATTCTAAATCATGCTCAGCCGCGAGTTCTGATTTTCGAGAACGATTTTGCTCCACTCGTGACAGAGCTGCGCAAAGGCTGCCCAAGCATTGAGCGCTATGTATCAATCGGAAACAAGATTCCGCCGGCCGATCTCGAATACGAAGAGCTGCTGGCCCGTGGGCGTATCGATCCTCCCGACCTATTCAGCTTTAACGAAAACGATACCGCGGAACTGTTCTATACCAGCGGAAGCACAGGCTCCCCAAAGGGCGTAATGCTCTCACACCGGACGATTTACCTGCACGCGCTCGCGGTGACTGGAAGCATTACGCAAAACGACCGCTTCGTCGAACTGCACACGATCCCACTATTTCATGCGAACGGCTGGGGACGCCCGCAGACCGCCACCATGAACGGCGTGAAACAGGTTATGGTGCGCCGGTTCGAACCGTCGCAGGTACTGCGGTTGATCGAACAGGAACGCGCGACCGGGATGTCACTGGTGCCATTAATGGCGAATGCTTTGCTCAATTGCCCGGACCTCGGACGTTTCGATACCTCGAGTATGCAGGACATCCATGTAGGCGGGGCCGCCGCTTCTCCAGAGCTGATGGCCCGGCTCGAACAGGCGTTCAAGTGCAACATCATGGCAGGTTACGGACTAACGGAAACGGGTCCTGTAGTCACTTCCTCCCGAGCAAAAGGAACAGTTTCTTACCGGGACGAAAAGGACCGAATCTTCCATCTATCGATGGCCGGCTGGCCAATACTCTCTACCGAAATTCGAGTCGTGAATAGCGAGATGAAAGATGTGCCTCGCGACATGGAATCAATTGGAGAGGTCGTAATCCGCGGCGACAACATCATGGACGGCTACTACCGGGAACCAGAGGCGACCGCCGCCGTGATGACGAACGGTTGGCTCCACACCGGAGATATGGCCGTCTGGGACGAAGAAAACTATATCCATATCGTGGACCGCCAGAAGGACATCATCATTAGCGGCGGAGAGAATATCTCTTCTCTCGAGTTGGAGAAAGGGATCGCCTCACACCCCGCAGTACTCGAGTGTGCCGTAGTCTCGGCTCCGGATGATCAGTGGGGCGAAATACCGGTAGCCGTCGTTGTCGTTAGACCCGGAAAATCGCTGAGCAGCGATGAACTAATCGGATATTTGCAGACACGGCTGGCGAAATTCAAGTTGCCGCGACTAGTTCAATTTGCAGAACAGCCCTTGCCGAAGACAGGCACAGGGAAGGTTCTGAAACGCGAACTGCGGGAACCGTTCTGGGCAGATAAGGAGAGGCGAGTACAGGGATCGTGAATTTCTATTCCCGTGATGTTAATGCTTTAAACCCAGAGCGTCGAAATAACCCGGGTTAGCACGACACGCATCGGCGCGAATGTTCCGTAGCAGTCCAGCCACGGCCTGCTTCGAAGCTTCGATGGAAGGACGCGCTGCAATGCGCTTCTCCGCATTACCAGTACCACCCGGCAGTTTTGCAAATCCAATGATCTCGTCCCACTTTGTGGGTTTAACGATGGAGACCATGCACGACGGCTTGTCCATCTTCTTATAGGGCCAGAAGCACCAACCAATATCGTTGCTCTCGAGAACCGCCACGAACTGCTTTATCCACTGATCGTTGTTCTCGCCTGACTCGCCAAGCCAGATCGGAACGTTATAGCGGTCGCGAAAGTCTACATACTCCTGGATGGACGCCTGATTGGGCGGCATCCAATATTTGTGCAATTGATAAACGAGCTTCGGATCGAAGGGTGGACCGAACACTTTGAAGTTGCTATCCCATTGAGCGCCGCCCAGGATTATCAGGTGGTGCGGGTCGACTTCGCGGATCGCCTTAGTGATTCGGCGATAAAGAGGTTCGAGCTTGGCGTTATATTGCTGCAAGCGCGGGAAGTGGGGTATCGGTTCGTTCAGCAGATCGTAGCCAAGGACGGCCGGTTCGTCACGATAGTGTTGGGCGATACGCCTCCAAACATCGCAAGTAAGCTGCTGGTCCCGATCACTTTCGAAGAGCCAGGGATAACCCCAGCTATCGTCGATATTGGTGCCTGTCTGGCCTCCCGGGGCGCAATGCAAATCGAGAATCACCCACAAACCGGCCCGCGCCGCCCAGGCGATAGCTGGGTCGAGGATCTCGAAACCACGGCCGTTTTCGAGGAAGAATTTATAGTGCAACGGGATGCGTACCGAGTTAAGTCCGGCATGTTGAATCAGTTGGATGTCGGCTTCTGTAATGTACTGCTTCCTGTATTCCTTCCAGAAGTCTCCCGCGGCGGCAGGGCCAATAAGTTCGTTGAAAAACGCTTCAATTTCGCGCGGCGATTGCGGTCCGCCTTCGAACAGAAACATGTAGCCTTCCGGCTCGAACCAGTTACCGAGATTGATGCCGCGCAGAACTAGCTTCTTGCCGGAAGGCGCGATGAGATCCTTTCCGTGGGCTGTGATAAAGCGGTTTTCTGAAGCTGCGCTCTGTGCCCGGTCAGGCCGAGCCAGGGCGAGGGTGGTAAGCGAAGCGCTCAAAAACGTGCGGCGCGAGGGAGTCATGCTGCTTCTTTGTCCGTATCGACGCTGGCGAAACTACGATCCTCCGCGGCCAATCTTTGGAGCAGCGGGGCAGGAGACCATAAGGCCGGCCCGTGCCATTTTTCGAATTCCTCGATACGACTAAGGACATTTCGCAAGCCGACTGTATCGGCGAAAAACATTGGACCACCGCGCCAGGCCGGAAACCCGTATCCGTAGAGGTAGGTTATATCGATGTCGATCGCGCGCAGAGCGATTCCTTCTTCCAGGATGCGAGCTCCCTCGTTGACGAGCGCATAGATACAGCGGTCGACGATTTCATGGTTTGAGATCTCACGGCGCTCGATGCCCGCTTTGCGAGCGGTCTGCTCGATGAGTTCCGCAGTTTCCGGATCGGGCGAGGGCTTTCGATTAGCATCGTACTTCGACCATCCGCGGCCGGTCTTTTGCCCAAACCTGCCCTGCTCACACAGAAGATCCGGTACGAGCGGCTTGCGGACTCCGGGAACATCGAAGCGCTCGAATTCCCTACGGATGGCGTACGAGACATCGAGCCCGCTGAGGTCATCCATAGCCAGCGGTCCCATTGCCATACCGAAATCGTAGAGGGCCTGGTTTACCTGCTCGACCGTTGCGCCCTCCTCAACCAGGAACTGAGCTTCCCGGAGATACGGCGCGATCATGCGATTACCAATAAAGCCGCGGCAATTGCCCGCCAGCACAGCAATCTTCCCAAGCTTTTTGCCGAGCGCCATTGAGGTCACGATTACCTGATCGCCCGTCGCACGGCCACGGACGACTTCAAGAAGACGCATCACGTTCGCCGGACTGAAGAAGTGATTTCCTATAACCATCTCGGGTCGACCCGTAGCAGAGGCAATTTCGTCGATATCGAGACTGGATGTGTTCGAGGCGAGTATACATGAGGGCTGCGCGACTCTATCGAGTTCGGAGAACACCTGTTTCTTTACGGCCATCTTTTCGAAGACGGCTTCGACAATGATATCGGCCTGATCGAACCCGTCGTAGCCGAGCTGCGGCGTAATGCGGTCAAGGCGCTGATCCATGGCCGCTTGCGAGAGGCGGCCTTTGGAAACCGTGGCTGCGTAGTTGGTGCGGATAGTTCTCATGCCGCGGTCGAGCGCGTCCTGACTAGTCTCCTTGATAATCACGGGAATGCCGGCGTTCGCGTAGGTCATCGCAATACCACCGCCCATGGTTCCTGCTCCAAGAACCGCGGCACGCCGAATCTCGAGCGGCTTGACCGTTTTCGGAATGCCAGGAACTTTCGCAACGGCCCGTTCGCCGAAAAACGCGTGAATCAGCGCTTTCGATTGCGTGGAGAACAGGCATTCATTGAAGAGCTCCGCCTCGCGGGCGCATCCTTGGTCAAAACTCAATTGAGTTGCGGCTTCGACGGCATCGATTGCCTTCAAGGGCGCAAGAAGCCCGCGTGCTCGCTTACGAGCCTGATCGCGTGCAGCAGCAAACAGGGCGGGACTTCCGGAGCGCAGCTTCTCGTTTTTATCTCGCGTTTTGGGAGCTGGGCGATCTGCAATTTGACGCGCGAAGCCGATGGCGCCTGCAAGCAGGTCGCCTTCAATAAGCTGGTCCGCTATGCCAAGCGAGACTGCCTCCGCAGCGCTGACAGACTCGCCGGAAGCGCACATCTCGAGGGCTTTGGGAACACCTGCTAAGCGAGGAAGCCGCTGGGTGCCGCCGGCGCCAGGGATCAACCCCAGCTTCACTTCGGGCTGCCCAACCTGCGCACCTGGAGCGATGACCCGGTAATGGCCGCACATTGCAGTTTCAAGGCCTCCGCCTAACGCCGTGCCGTGGATGGCTACGACGACGGGCTTGGGCGAGTCCTCGATCGCAAGCAAGTAAGGCGATAGATCCAGCCGGGGCCTCGCGCCGGAGACAATCTTGCCAAACTCGCGGATATCCGCGCCGGCGATAAAAGTTTGGCCCGCCCCGATCATGACAATCGCATGTACGTGCTGGTTCGCTGTAGCGGTCTGGATCGCCGCGGCGATGCCTTCCGGAACACCCGGGCCAAGTGCGTTTACAGGGGGGTTGTCGATCGTTATGACGGCGATGTCGTCTTTGAGCGAAAGTTGAACTAAGTCGGGCATGGACATCTCATTGTAGGTATACTGCTGCTCGTGTGGAGGTTGCCGAGAAAATGAGAGAAGCGGTTATAGTGGCGAGCTTGCGAACGGGACTTGCCAAGTCGTATCGCGGGTCTTTTAACATGACCCGCCCGGAAGACCTGGCCGCGCACTGCGTAAGAGATGTTCTCCAAAAAGTACCGCAGGTGGATGAAAACAGCATTGAGGACGTAATTTTTGGGTGTGCACAGCCCCACGGACCGCAAGGCATGAACGTAGGGAGGAGGCTGGCCTTGCTAGCTGGGTTGCCCGCCTCCGTGGCGGGTGCGACGGTCAACCGGTTTTGCTCTTCCGGCTTGCAGGCGATCGCAATGGCCGCTTACGAGATTATCCAGGAAGGCGCTGCGGCGGTGATGGCAGGCGGTGTCGAGAGTATCAGCATGGTTCAGCGAGATATCAATCCTCATCCGCAGCTGGCGAAAGACAAGCCCGGGTTGATGATGGAGATGGGCGCAACAGCGGAAGTGGTGGCCAGGCGTTACGGCGTGAGCCGCCAGGCCCAGGATGAATATGCCTTAGAAAGCCAGCAGCGCACCGCCCGGGCACAGCAGGAAGGATTTCTTGCAGGCGAGATTGCGCCTATGCGGGTGACAATGGCTGTCCTCGACAGGAAGACCGGGCAGGTCACGGGAACGCGGGAGGTCTGCTGTGATCGCGACGAGTGCAACCGGCCGGATACAACTTTGGAAGGACTGCTTGCGCTTAAGCCAGTTTTCGATCCTGCGAGCGGACAAGGATCCGTGACGGCAGGAAATTCATGTCAGCTTTCAGACGGCGCTTCTGCCACGCTTTTGATGTCACGAGAACGCGCCGACGAGTTGCAGATACCCTACAAGCTCATCTTTCGCGGCTTCGCAGTAGCCGGCTGCGAGCCGGATGAAATGGGCATCGGACCAGTATTCGCCGTGCCAAAACTGCTTGCGCGCCACAGACTTGAGATTAGCGATATCGATCTTTGGGAACTGAATGAGGCCTTCGCGTCGCAAGTGATATATTGCCGAGACCGCCTCGGCATACCTATGGAGAGGCTAAATGTCAATGGCGGATCGATTTCGATCGGACATCCGTTTGGAATGACGGGATCGAGGATGGTGGGCACCCTGGCAAACGAGATGGCTCGGCGCCCCGGGGCGCGTCTTGGCGTCGTAACCATGTGCGTAGGAGGAGGCCAAGGTGCGGCTGGGCTGTTCGAGTCGGTTCAGCACTAGGCCAAGTCGGCTCGATTTGCCTGGACTTAGTCTCCGCGCGCAGGAAGCGAGGCATGCGGGTACTGCTCGTCGGTAATCTCGTAGCGTGAGCGTCCCCGGCGGTCGCGGCTCGAGCCGGGCCAATCGAGGCGAAGATCCTGGCAAACTTCGTCTAGCATCTCAACCGTTGCGCTGCGCTGTTCCATAGCAAACGCCGTAACGAGAAGATTATCGCAAAGCAAATTGATCACGCGCGGGATACCGCGAGACCGCCTATAGACTTCCTCTAGCAACTCCGGAGAGAATACCCTCTGGTTGGGCATGCCGGCACGAGCTAGTCGAGTCTCTATGTACGCGGCAGACTCCTCAGGGTTTAGGGGGTTCAAAGTGCAGCGGAGTACAATCCGTTGCTTCAACTGTCTCAAATTAGGGGCATCAAGTTTACGATCGAGTTCGGGCTGCCCGGAAAGAATAATCTGCAGCAGTTTGCCCTGACGATTTTCCAGATTCCCGAGCAGTCTGATTTCTTCAAGCACTTCCCATTCGAGATTGTGAGCCTCGTCGACGATCAGAACACAGGTCCGGTTGCGATGCGCCTGCTCCAGCAGGAGATTGTTGAGCGCAAACAAAACATCGGTCTTCGACTTGCGGTCGCACTTTAGATCGAAGTCGTAGGCCATCATTTCGAAGAATTGATCAGGCGTGAGCCGGGAGTTGAAGATGAAGGCAAACTCGGTCCGTTGGGCATCGAGCTGGTCTCGCAGGCATTCCAACATGGTGGTCTTACCTGTTCCCACCTCGCCCGTAAGGACAATGAATCCGCGGCGGCTGCGTACGCCATAGCTCAGGTTCGCCAGAGCTTCTTCATGTTGTGGGCTGCGATAGAGGAACTCGGGATCTGGACTGATGTTGAACGGGTTTTCGGCGAAACCAAAGTACGCGTTATAAATTGCACTCTGCATGCCTTACTCCAGTCCTAAACGGCATGCTCCAGACACAAGAACCTGCTCCAGCATTGGCCGCAATCTTTCCATCATACTGAGTCTTATCGGCAATTCTCGGTCCAAGTTCATGAAAAATCGTTGAACAAGTCGTACTAAGGGTTTGATTTTTCGAAGTGGACCCGCACCCACCCTGGCAAAGAAGTGGGTTGCCCTCTCACAAACACGATCTTTCTCGTCTTGGGAAACGGCAAGTTCTCGCGCAATGCCTTATTGATCGCGGGCACAGCCCGGAGAATGCTCCGGTAAGCATCCCGATCCGTCTCCAGGAATCCGCTTTTTGAAAGAAAACCGCCTCCCCAGCCGAGGGACAGCAAACATGAGAGAGGAGTCTCGCTTACTCTCGCCAGATCTGCTTTTAGTCCTTCTAGCGTGGAATGCAGGCCATCCAAACCGGTCATTTCGGCATAGTGAGAATGTGCAGCGAGTTGGACAGAAGCGTATTTGTTCGCCGCATCGATGAAGGTTTTGAGCTCGGGAACAGAACGCCATCCTAGGGCGCTAGTCAGCTCGGGGTTTTCGAAGAACCTGCGTTCCTGCCAATCGCCGGAAAAGGTAGTCCCCGGAAGCGCCATCTCCGCGAAGATCGGCGTTGATTCCGCTGCGCGCTGGCCCGGTACGCTTCCCCGACCGGCCACCTTCCAGGCCAACTGCGTTTTGCCAGATTGGCGGGTATCGAGCGAAGCGGTACGGAGCAGATAAATCCTTAGGGCTGCGGACGGAACGGTCTCACTGTCAGCTATGCTGAGAACCCTTGTCTGGGAAGCTCCGGCACCTGCTTCCGCCGATTCGGCTATCCGACGGGGGACGCGCTCGCCTTCCAGGGAAGAAGCGATTCGATCGATTGTTTGGCCCGACCAGCCCGAAAAAACGAGACCGGTTCGTAAAGCACCTTTGAGGGCCGATGCTGGCATATAAGTACCAGTCGGGCTGGTCGCAAAGGTCGGTATGAAAAGGGACTCTGGGGGAGCTGAATTCCAGATGGGGGTCAACTCGGGGTGCTCGAACGGAATGCGCCGATGCGAGAAGTTCTGGGCAAAGCCGCCCCATGAAGCAAAATCGAGCTTTGTGGCTTTGCGCAGTTGGGTCAAGTAGCCTTCCAAACGAGGCCCGCGGGCCAGGAGTTTGAAAATGCGACCCTGATCGAGCACATTCACGTGATCTTTCCAGACCATGTAATCGATCGGCGAAAGCTCACGGCCGTCGCCGACAAGGAGGGGCGTAAGAGCAGTTACGCTATAGCGCATCCGTTGGCTCCTCCGGCCTGGCGGTCTCATTCTGAATAGGCTCTTTTTGCGCGACCGTCTCTTCCTGGCCGACCGGTACTTCGGATCCCGGATCCGGATTCTGTCGAGCGGCGATTTGTTGCGGCGATGAAAGGCCCGGTTCAGCCCCCAGCTCAGCAGATTCAAGCTCCGGCTCTTCGGGCTCCCGGCTCGTCTCTTCCGCGTTCTGGTCCCCAACTTGCGGCTCTTCGCACGGGTGCTCGATGATTGCCTCTTCCGTGTATGGTTCCTCAGCGGGCCTGAGTTCAGCGTCGATGTCTTCGGTCTGTGGAACGAAAGTCGGCAACTTGAGCGTCAGCGCCAGGCCGGAGCGATAGACCGGGTGCTCGAAACCGTCTGGGGCGACATTCACTGCGGTGCCGCAGGGCTCCCTTTCCGCAACTAACACTGAGCCCTCGCCGATCATCCGAACCGCCTTCTTTTTGGCGTTAGGGCCGAAATTGCTCTCGATATGCCCCGACCGAGTCGTGAGCTCGTATGCACCGGTACCCCAGTCAACTCGGTCAGTTTGTGATGGCGAGTACAGCGAAAGCAGCCAAAAGCGGGAGTTCTCGCCCGCTTCGTCGGCGATTGCGGACCCATTGCTGTTTAGCCGGCCCAGCTTCGGTACGAGCAGCGAAGGCCAAGCTCCTTTCTGAAACTCGGGCGGGAGCGCTTGCCCCCAGCCACTGGTTCGCCGGCCTCCGAAGCCGCTATCGGCAAGCAAGCGGAAAGAGGCCTGCAGTCGCTCATTCCACACTTCTTCGGAGGAAGTATCACGGTACCGAATCACTGTCCAGAGACCCGCGCCGGGTTCAAATTCCACACAGGCACACGAAACCACTGAATTCGCGGATTGCGCCAAGCGGTCGACTGCGGCAAATCGCCGCTGCGTAACGCGAAACGGGCTTGTGCTCGGACGATCGCGACGAAGCAGACAAGCGCTTCCGGGGTCAGGCAACCACTGGTCCGCCAGAATGCGCCCTCCGCTAGCCAGAGCATCGATGATGGTCAGCGGTACGAAGCGTGCCACTTCCCAACGAATCTTTGAGAGAAAAACAGGATTCGGAGCGGTAATCTGGCCGCTCGGCGGGGGCCAAAGCGTAGCTGGGGGAATCGCGAAAAGCACATCTCCTTGAAATGGGAAGAGTGAACTGAACGAAACGGCGGGCTCTGTGCTGTTTGCAGTGGCGTCCAGCCATTCGCCGATATGGCCGAGGCGCTGCATGGCAAGCGTTACGGCGGAGAACAGGCGGTCACTCCGGTACAGGGCGTCCACACGGCTGGGCGCACCGTCGTCCGGACCATACCGCCACGGACCCGCAGGCCGCAAACGAACAAGAAGAGCGGCCCGCATCTACGCGAGTTTCTCGGTAAGGTCCTCGGCGCTAGCTAACTGCTGGAACGCGGGCAGGTCGCCGGTCGAGAGGAGAGTGTTTTCCGCTGCGCCCTTTGCATAGTACTCTTTTCCGCGCCAGATCACGGTCAGACCACCGAAAGAAATCCGCCCGTTGCCCCGGCTACCCCCGCCGCCTAGCGCGTCATCTTCGAGCAGGCGCAGACTCTCAGCCAAGCGCGCAAGCAAGGACCTGTCTTCCGGGCACAAGATGTCGAGCACCATGCGAAAGCGGAAGCGCGCACCGGCTGGAACTCGCTCAAGTGTACGCGGATTCGCCTGTGACGTGATGCGATCAACGGCGTTCTCGCTCTTTACCTCGGTGAGTTCGTCATCCAGGTTTTCGCGCATTTGAATAGTAATGCTGTCGACGATTAAAGGCGCGTCGTAAACAGTCAGCCGAGCCGGGGTCGCTGTAGCGGCTTCTGTCACTTCTCCGGCGACCCTTTCCATCCGCCCGGAGTTGCGACCGAACAGAATGCAGATTTCGTCATCCGGGCGGTCGCTTTGATGAATGCGCACCTCCTGTCCACGCCGTCTGGAGAGGAAGACGAGTTCACTTGGAACGGCTAGGCCCAGGGCCTGCTCAAGCAGTGAACGCAGACGGCCGCGCAAGGAACTACCCGGAATGTACGGTATGCCAAAAGCATCCTTCACGACCGGATTATCGGCACCGCCAATTTCAAGAGAGCCTTTGCCAGCACCGATGTGGAGGCCTGTATGGCAGGTGATCTCGCCCTCGAGAATCACTTTCCCGAGAAATGTTAGCTCGGTATCTGCTGTATGGGAACTCATGCGTTACTTTCCTTTGTGATCGCCCGGCATCTCAGGCGAATGCTTCGGCTACTCGTTGTAGGCAATGATGGCCTCGAACAGATCGCGAAAGCGCTCGTAGCCGCGTATATCGTCCTTGCGCGTCACTTGCAGGAGCAGGCGTTCGAGTGGGTCAAGGCTGCGCAGCGCGTGGCGGGCTATGGTATAAGCTAGTCGCGCGCGAACCATGACGAATTCGTGCTGCCGATTGCTTTCGGGAGCGCGTGTGGCGCGCCGCACGGCATTGTAAAGACGGCGAAGCTGGCTCTTGGTACCAGAATCCATGTCGCGCATCCTGCTCACGACCACATGAGCCTGATTGTCAAGGTAGAGACTGTCCCCTATCAGCTTTTCGATGTCGATCTCGGGCGGACCTTCGGGTCGCCGGTCACTGGGGCCACGGCCGCCTGTACCGCCGCGAGTCTCCCGGCCCCGATCACCACCCCGTTCGGAACGTCCTTCATTCCGCTCACCAGGTCGCTGCCCGCCGCCACGGTTTTCCCTCGGCGGGCGATTGTCTTGTGCCCGACGCTCTTCCATTTTTTTCTCTTCGACTTCAGCCATTTGGAATTCCTTTCGGATAACGCTCCCGCGGAGCTAAGCGCTTGCCGCAAGCCGAGCCCATTCGAGGCCAACCCGCGCGGAGGGCCTTAATTTTATACCCGCGCTTCTCTTACCGATCAGATTGTTGATCGCAGCGTTCCGTAAATTGTTCTGTTCTTTATTGCGTGCTGGCGGGATCACACGCGAGAGCCGCATGTACGTACGCCAGGGTTTGTCGACCCGCACCGCTTTAGCTCGCCGCGCAGCCCGCACCGAGAACGCCTCACGGTAAACTGCCGCAACATCGTTCAGAAAGTTGGTGGGATAGCGGAATTCGCGCACTAGCCGGACAAGACTCGACTTGAGTTCTTCGGCATCGCTCAGGTGCTTCCATTCGAGCGAGCGTCCAAACAGAGAAATGGAACCGAGCTCGCTTGATTTCGTAACACGAAGCTGCATGCCCGCTTGGGCGAACACCGCCGAGGGAGATCCGTCAGAGTCCGGCACCGTCGCAAGCGCCATACTGATGCTTTTGGCGCCGACCCCAGGCAGATTCGCCAGATGTTGCTCAACAAATTTTTCGAAAAGCCGCTGCAGTTCGCGGGCCAGGAGAATTAAAGCGTCCCAGCTGCCCAAGACCGCAAAATCGTCACCCCCCCGATAGAGAACCGTCACCTTTCGCCAAAAATCGGGCAGAGCGCAGACGACACCGAGTTCTCCGGCAAAGAATTCTTTGAGCAGCGCAGAAAGGTGGATATGCTCTTCGACCGAAGCCGCGCGCCGGAGCTGGGATTCGAAATGATCGACATCACCGCGCAATATGCCCCATTTGCACGCGCCATCGGCACGGTCCGCGAGTGCCGTAGGCGAAGCCGGCTCAAGACCCTCGTCATCCATGGCAATACGCCGCGGGAAAAGAATGCCCTCTTCATCCGCGCTAGAGTGCTCACGAAAGGGCCAGGTGTAAGCCCCGGCGTCCAAGCTCAATAGCCCGGCGGACGGGCCGGTCCACCCAACGGTCGAAGCGGAAACCAATCCCTCGGCAAAATCGGGGAAAAAACTTTGGGATACCGGCTCCAGATCTGCTTCAAACGGGGCAAAAGCATCATGGTCATCTTCGTTCTGAACCGGCAGCGGGCAGCAGATCTTGGCCGCGATCCCGTCATCCAGCCTTTTGCGAACAATTGGCCAAGCTCCGAGGTTCTCGGTGCTCGCCCAAATTAACCGCAGCGTGTGACGCGAAAGTTGTCCGATACCGGCTGCCGCCCGAGCAAGAAACTGATTAGCCTTCGGAATATCCTCTTCGGCTAAAACCAACAAGAACTGCTCGGCGGAACTGGACCCGAGCAACATGCGAGAAAGCTTAAGGTCCGAGAGCAGTGCGCGTGGAAGGACCTCGCCAAGAAGCGTCAGCCAAGCACACCTGCCGACCAAATCATTCGTCGTTTCTGTTTGCTCCGACAGCTGGGTCCCCAGGAAAGCCTCGGCACCAAGAATTTGAGCTTGCAAAAAGACCTGCAGCGACATGACAAAAGAGATCTGGCGGCCCGAGAAGCACGGGCATAGCGTGTTCAGCGACCATATCAGGCTAACACAGCGGTTTGTATACAGCCGAAAGGAATGAGCTACTCTAAGAGACTGGCCGTCCGCACAGCAGCTCTGCGGTGCAGAATCTGGGGCGATACGCGGCGCGATGCTGCGACCCGGGCGCTACGAAGAGCAGAGCGCTGAGATTTGGCCGGCAAACTGGTCCGGCCCCCGGTACGCATAAATCGTGAGGAGCGCCTCACCGGCCGTTTTTCCTCGTGGTACACGGCCGGGATCAGCAGCACGTCTCCAGCTTCCAAAGAGTCAGCAGCATGATTTACAGCTACGATGCGTTCCGCCGGCAAGTGATAAGACTTTGCAATTGCCGCGAGCGTATCGCCAGATTCAACGTGATGTAACCGCCAGGCCTTGCGATTATCCGCAGGAACGCTTTCGAGCGCAGCTTGAGCCACCTGCATCGAGCCCGCAGGAATATGGACCTGAAGACCGGCAGGAACTACCGACCGCAGAAGTGATGGATTGAGGTCTCTTATTACAGAGATAGGCTGTAGAGTCGCATCGGCGATCAGGTCCAAACTCGTCGAGGCGGTCAGCTGAATCGAATCGTATTGAAGCGGCTGATCGACATCGATGTTTTCCAGGCCGTAATCCTTGGGGTTCTTGGCCATAATCGTCATCGCAACAATGATCGGAACGTAATTGGAGGTCTCCCTCGGCAAGGCATGCCGTTTCAGTAATTCCCAATAATCGGCATAACCGGTGCGTTCGACTGCCCGATCGACCGCCCCTGCTCCACAGTTATAAGCCGCCATGGCAAGATACCAGTCGCCGTAGCGAGTGTGCAGATCTCTCAGGTACTTCGCGGCTGCGCGAGTGGCCTTTTCCGGATCGAGCCGCTCATCGAAAACAGGGGTCCGCACCAGGTCATAATTGGAACCGGTTCCCGCTATAAACTGCCACATACCGACAGCCTGCCGATTCGAAACGGCGCGAGGAATAAATCCGGATTCGGCCTGAGCGAGATAAATGAGTTCGGGCGGTACACCCTCTTCGGCAAAAATACGTTCGATCAAAGGCCGGTAACGTCCTGCCCGCCTGAAACCCGCCAGAAGAATGCTCCGGCCACGATCAGTCGAGAAAAAATGGACGTAGCTCAGCACGGGCTCCGATAACTCAAGTGGAATTCCCGACGCCGTCTGGTTCAATTCAGATTTGAGTTTTGGCGTTAAGGCCTCGTCGACCGGAAAAGTCATGTGACTGACCTCGTCGATCGGCGCCTTATCGAATCCTATAGAAGACTCATCCTGCTGCCCGGCCCCGAGTTTCTCGACGTCGAAGCGGTAAATCAAATCGCACATTTCGCCCAGACGGCGCTCGATGCGGCGGTGGTCAGGTAAAGAGTCCGGCGCGGAGAGCAAGGTGCTGATAGCCGAATCAAACTCACGTTTTGCGCCCGCCACATCACCTTTGAAATAGAACTGGCGTCCTTTTTCGAGAAAGTCTTCCGCTTTTGCGAGCAGTTGATCAGTCGTCCGGGAGCTGCCCGATGCTACGGCACTCGCCTCGACGTCTTTGGTCCCGTCTGGATCAGGATTACTCCTGGCGTTATCTCTTAAAGCCGGAGTCAAGTGAACCTTAGACGTAAGCGCCTGGCCATGTACCATTGAGGCACCCGTGAGAAGAGCGAAACCGGCCAGCAAGGCTTGTGATCGTAGCATCATTCGATAAGCGATCTTTATGGGTCGGTGCATTCGCAACAGAAGTATCACTCTACCCCAGCTGTAATCAAAGGGTCAAGTTGAAACCTGACCGCAGAGTTCCAAAAACAAAAGCGCCTATTGAACAACATATTTGGCAACGATCTGCTGCTCGCAGATCCTTCGTAGTCTTACGTGGCTACGTAGCTCACAGAGCATCGCCAAGAGCCAAATTCCAATCAGTTCGCTTCCAAAACTGGAATCGCGCCCAAGGTCTCCGCCCCCCGAGCTTACCGGGTGGGAACGGGAGTGACGCTGCGATTCGCTATGATGCGATCGATCATGCCGTATTCCAGTGCCGCATCCGGTTCGAGTATGTAATCCCTATCCACGTCCCTGGCGATTTTCTCAACAGGCTGGCCCGTTGCATCCGCCAGAATTTCGTTGAGGGACTGGCGCATACGCAAAATTTCCCGTGCATAGATGTCGATATCGGCCGCTTGGCCCCCTAGCCCGCTCATTGAGGGCTGATGTATCAAAATGCGCGAATTAGGCAGGCTGAATCGCTTCCCTTTAGTGCCGCAGGCGAGCAACACTGCGGCCATCGAGGCCGCTTGCCCCAGGCAATAAGTGACAATGTCTGGTTCGACCAGGCGCATCGTATCCAGGATGGCCAAACCAGCGGTAATCGAACCGCCGGGCGAATTGATGTATAGCGAAATGTCTCGTTCGGGATCTTCGGCAGCGAGAAAAAGCATTTGAGCCATGATCAGATTGGCTACATTGTCGTCAATCGGCGTGCCCAGAAAGATAATGTTCTCTTTCAGCAGACGGGAATAGATGTCGTAGGCGCGTTCACCCCGTGAGGTCTGCTCGACAACCATCGGCACGAGTACTGAATTGTGCATCCAAGCTCCTTATAATGCAACGCCTTGCGCTCTTGAGAGAAAACCAGGGCGGCACACCCATAATATAGGATTACTTTTTGTTGGATTCGAACGTCTCCTTTGCTTGATCTTTTCACTTTTCATCATGCCGCCCTCGCCATCCTATGGCGCATAGGAGTTCACGTAATCTCAGGTTGTGCCGCAGCTTACAGGTTTCCTCTTTTGGTTCGGAGAGCCGTTAATTCGGGTGCAGGCCTAAGGTTTAGCCGCTATGCAGACGAATAAGTTTGTAGCGAGGCGAGACTTGGCCGGCATGAAAGTTTTAATAGCAGATGATAGTGCGACCTCACGGGCGATGCTCCGAACAGCTGTATCCAGTTGGGGATACCAGGTTGTTCTGGCCGAGCACGGCGCGCAGGCTTGGGAGATCCTAGCCGAGCCGGATCCGCCTCCGATGGCGATTCTAGATTGGGTCATGCCTCATATGACTGGTCCTGAGGTCTGTCGCAAGGTGAGGGAGATGCGGAGAGAACCTTATACCTATATCCTGCTGCTGACATCGAAGAATACCAAGGGCGAGACAGTCGAAGGGCTTGAGGCCGGGGCAGATGATTATATCGTCAAGCCATTTGACCAGCATGAACTACAGGTGAGATTGCGGGTCGGCAAGCGCATCGTGGATCTTCAAATCGACCTTCTGCAGGCACGGGAAGAGCTTCGAGACCGAGCTAATAAAGACTTGTTGACTATGCTGCCGAATCGCTCGGCCATCTCGGCGGCCCTCGAGCAGGAGCTGTCGCGTTCTCACCGGGATCATCGCTCTGTAGGGATCGTGCTTCTCGATATCGATCACTTCAAGAAGATCAATGATAGCTACGGTCATTTTGCAGGAGATGCGGTTTTGCGGGAGACCGCTGCAAGACTACGCGGCAATATGCGGACCTACGACCAAGTTGGGCGCTATGGAGGCGAAGAGTTTCTGGTCATTCTGCCGAACTGCGATCTCGAGCAGGCTGCTCATCAAGCCGAACGAATGCGTCAACGGCTGAACGCGAGCACCATGATTGTAGATGGGGTCGAAATGCAGGTCTCGGCCAGCTTCGGAGTGACCGTTTCCGACGGGTCAGACCGCCGACTCGAGGCGTTCGTGAGAGTCGCCGACGAAGCATTATACCGGTCAAAGGCAAGTGGCCGAAATTGCGTGACGAGCCTCAGGCTAGCTGATTCCGCTCTCGGCGCCCAAGCCGAAGAGGGGAACGGCGGCTGATATACTGTGAGCGATTGCGCCCGTAGCTCAGCTGGATAGAGCGTCTGGCTACGAACCAGAAGGTCGGCAGTTCGAATCTGTCCGGGCGCACCAACCCGGCGGTCCTGCTAATTCGGAAACCCAGCGCTCCTTCCGCCAAAAGACTCGCGTCAGCATCACAGATTCTTCTCTTTGAAGCCGCCTGGTCTTCTGGATGCTCTGCCATCCGGCGAAGCGTTCCGGGTGGACCTTCTGGATCAGCTGCAAGCCCGGCTTGAGGATGGTTGCCGCGAGCCGAACGCTCCCCGCTCGCTCATAAAATCGAAACAGCTCTAAGCACAGTTGATTCTATAAGCCAGAGTCGGTTCTTGCCCGGCGTATTCGTGATTGTAAAACTTTGGAGCTTCACAAGCTCTTACTGGCCTGGATTCACAGGCAAGCGTTTATGCAGCTTGGGTGCGTTTGCAATTAGCGGCCCCGCTATTTCGCTTCCGGGACAACTATGAGCAAACAACGGGGCATAACTGTTGCTCTCCTAAGTTTGTTGCTCGTTCCTCCAAGTTGGGCACAGATACAGAACCAACCAGATGACGGTCAGTGGGTGATGGCGGCAAAGAATTATGCCAGCACCCGATACAGTACTCTGGACCAGATCACTACCGCGAACGTCAATAACCTCAAGCTCGCTTGGACGTTTTCGACGGGACTCACCAGAGGGCACGAGGCCGCACCGCTCGTCGTGAATAACACGATGTATATCGTGACTCCGTATCCGAATTATCTCTACGCCCTCGACCTCACTAAGCCAGGCGCACCGATGAAATGGGTTTACCAGCCGAATCCAGCGCCTTCGTCTCAGGGCGTTGCCTGCTGCGATGTTGTAAACCGCGGCGGGGCGTATTACAACGGCAAGATCATCTACAACACTCTCGACGTTCAGACCGTGGCTGTGGATGCGGTCACTGGAAAGGAGGTCTGGAAAACCAAACTAGGGGACATAAACCTAGGGGAGTCAATCACGATGGCTCCTATCGTGGCCAAGGGCGTAGTACTGGTCGGGAACAGCGGCGGTGAGTTCGGGGTTCGTGGATGGCTTGCGGGCCTGGATGCGAATTCGGGAAAAATCAAGTGGCGAGCATATGGCGCTGGGCCAGATAAGGACGTGCTCATCGGGCCTAATTTTAAGCCCTTCTATCAGAAGGATCGCGGCACGGATCTAGGCGCAAAAACCTGGCCTGGCGATGCCTGGAAGATCGGAGGCGCAGCCGCCTGGAGCTGGATCTCTTATGACCCCGGGCTCGACCTGTTTTATTACGGAACCTCGAACCCTGGCCCGTGGAATCCTGAACAGCGTCCGGGCGATAACAAGTGGGCTTCTAGCCTGCTTGCGCGCCGGCCCGAAACGGGCGAGGCGATATGGGCCTATCAAATGAATCCTCACGATCTGCACGACTACGACGGCGTGAATGAGAACATCTTGCTCGACCTCAATATCGGGGGCGCGCTGCGTAAGGTATTAGCTCATCCTGATCGTAACGGCTACATGTACCTGATGGACAGAACAAACGGGGAGATCCTGTCCGCCCAGACCTTCGGATACGTGAACACCAGTGAGGGGGTCGACCTGAAAACAGGCGAACTGAAGCTCAACCCAGCCAAGAAAACCGGATTTAATACGGTCCGTGACGCCTGCCCCGCGCCGCCCGGCGTGAAGGACTGGACCCCTTCGGCGTTTTCTCAAAAAACAGGGCTCATCTACATCCCGCACAATAACCTCTGCTACGAAATGCAAGGAACGCAGGCCAACTATATCGCAGGCACTCCGTTTGTGGGAATGAACGTGCGGATGTACGCAGGCCCGGGCGGGAATCGAGGGATTTTCTCAGCCTGGGATCCAGTACAAGCGAAAACAGTCTGGAGCGTCAATGAGACCTTCCCCGTCTGGAGCGGCGCGCTGGCCACGGCGGGCGATGTAGTCTTTTACGGCACCATGGATGGCTGGTTCAAAGCGGTTGACGACAAGACCGGCCGTTTATTATGGCAGTTCAAGACAGGGTCAGGAGTTATCGGTCAGCCGGTCAGTTATAAAGGACCGGACGGAAAGCAGTACGTGGCCGTCCTTTCCGGTGTAGGGGGGTGGTCGGGTGCCATTGTCGCAGGCGGATTGAACGCGGTCGACGGTACGGGAGCTCTTGGATTTCTGAATGCCATGTCCGACTTGGGCAAATACACGACAAAGGGCGGTATGCTGTATGTCTTCGCGCTGCCTTAGCCTGCTGCTGCTGATGTTCGGGATACCGGTTGTGTCATCTGCTCAGAGCGCATTACGGGTCTGCGCGGATCCCAACAACCTGCCCTTTTCCAATGAGCAGGGTCAGGGCTTCGAGAACAAATTGGCGGAACTGATTGCAGCGAAGCTCGACGACAAGCTCGAATACACCTGGTGGACTCAGCGCAAATCGTTTGCAAAGCAATCACTAGATCAAAACGCTTGCGATGTCGTGCTGGGATTACCGAGCTCGCTACCAGACGTGCTCGCAACCAAACCTTACTACCGTTCGACTTATGTCTTCGTCTCACGGCATGACCGCGATCTAGGCATCACTTCTCTGGCGGATCCGCGGCTCGGCGAATTGCGCATCGGCATCCATGTCGTGGGCGACGATTATGCACCCCCCGCTTACGCGCTTGCCCGGCGCGGCATCACTCGGAATATCGTGGGATTCAGTCTATTCGGCGAATACGGTGAACTGAATCCGCCTCGAAAACTGATCGATGCAGTCGATCGCGGTGCGGTCGACCTCGCAATTGTATGGGGACCCTTTGCCGGCTACTTCGCGCAAACGGAAAAGGCGCAGCTCGACATCGTACCGGTCGCTCCTCCGACGTACTTGGGCGTGCCTTTCGCGTACGACATTTCGGCGGGAGTTCGTAAAGGGAACGAAACGCTCCGGACCCAATTGGACCAGGTTCTGGAATCCGAATCAGCGTCGATTCACCAGATCCTCACTCGATACGGAGTGCCTCAGGTCCACTGACGGGAGCAACAGATGCGACTGGTTGTTTTGATAGCTTCTTCCGTCCTGCTGGCGACTCTGGGCTGCCAGCGCGAAAAGCGCGATATCCGGCCCTCGCCCGCCCGCCTGGCGATCTATGGTGACGCCGCGAAGGAGGGAACTCTTCAGCCGGGCGGTCCGATTAATCCTCCGCCGGTTGTGAGAAATCCTTACAACGCGAGCGCGTATGACATATCTGAGGGCCAGCGGCTCTTCAATTGGTATAACTGCTCAGGCTGCCACGCCAATGGCGGAGGGGGGATTGGCCCTCCGCTTATAAAGGCGAACTGGATTTACGGTGGCGAACCGGCAAACCTGTTCGACACCATAGTCAAAGGTCGACCTAATGGGATGCCCTCCTGGGGCGCGCGCATTCCCGAATACCAGATATGGCAAATCGTCGCGTATGTCCGTTCTATGAACGGACAGCAGCCAACATCGGCTGCGCCAACCCGGCCGGACACGATTGAAACCAACCCGCAGAACATCGTCAATCGCGTACCAGGAAAGACAAAATGAGGCGGTCGCAAGGCCAACTAATTAGAGCGGTGGTGCTTTCCGTTCTGACTGTGACTGCGTTCGCTGTGAGCGGCTGTGGAGGACACCAGCAATCGCCGCTCGACCCGGCGGGCCCTCAATCCGGGAAGATCGACAACCTTTGGTGGTCGTTCTTCTGGCTGCTGGCGGCCATCTTTGTAGCGGTCATGGCCGCCACGTGCTGGACTCTCACTCGCCGCCCCCGCGATCTGGCGGAGGACGCGCTCGAGAGCCGGCACAAAGCTTCGGAGGAAACGGATTCTAAAGCGCGGCGCGTTGTGACGGGCTTGACGATCGCAACCATTTTCATTTTGTTTGTGCTGGTGGTTGCTAGCGTCGGGACGGGTAAAGCGACCTCAGAACTTGCCAACAAAAAGAACGGACTGACGGTTGAGGTCACCGGGAATCAGTGGTGGTGGCAGATCCGGTATTTGAATACCGATCCGAGCCAAATACTCGTCACCGCCAATGAGATCCATGTGCCCGTCGGGCGGCCCGTGCAGATTCGCGGTCTTTCAAACGATGTGATTCACAGTTTCTGGGTGCCCAATCTGAACGGTAAGCGTGATCTAATTCCTTCCCGCACCACTTCGGAATGGATCGAGGCCGATCGTCCGGGTCTCTATCGTGGCCAGTGCGCTGAGTTTTGTGGCCTGCAGCATGCCCATATGGCTTTGTGGGTCGTCGCCGAACCACAGGAAAAGTTTGATGCCTGGATGCAGGCACAACTGCAACCAGCGATGCCGCCGTCTGATTCTGAAACGGAGCGCGGAGAGCAGGTGTTTCTAAATCACGCCTGCGTTTTGTGCCACCAGATTCGTGGTACAACGGCAGCCGGCCAAAACGCGCCTGATCTCACCCACTTTGGAAGCCGCCGCGGCATCGCCGCAAACACACTGCCAAATACAAAGGGCAATCTTGCCGGCTGGATACTGGACCCGCAAAGTGTAAAGCCCGGCAATCACATGGCGACCATCGCCATGGCATCAACTGACCTTCAGCCGCTGATTGATTATCTCGAGAGCCTCAAATGACTGCCAGCCAGGACATACTTCCCCAGGTACCTGATCAGGAGCAAGATCTCGAGCAACTCGAGCGTTCCTGGCGGCATCCACGCGGCATCTTTGGGCGGCTCTCGTATACCACTCATCAGGCAATTGGAAGGCGCTACATCTTCACGGCCTTTGTCATGCTGCTGGCTGGCGGGATTGAAGCGCTGTTGATGCGTACCCAGCTCGCGAGGGCCAACAACGGGTTTCTCAGCCCCGATAGGTACAACGAAATCTTTACCACTCACGGCACGACAATGATGTTTCTGTTTGCCGTTCCGATGATGGAAGGCATGGCTATCTACCTCATCCCGCTGATGTGCGGAACCAGGAACGTCGCGTTTCCCCGGTTAAACGCGTTCGGCTACTGGATGTTCCTCTTCGGTGTTCTGTTCCTATATTGGGGCGTGTTTACGAATGCCGCGCCGGATATGGGCTGGTTCGCCTATCCGCCGCTTTCGGGACCCCAGTTCACTCCTGGCAAGCGCACCGACTATTGGGCCCAAATGATCACATTTACCGAAGTATCGGCCCTATGTGTCGCGGCGGAGATTATCGTCACGATCTTCAAGATGCGCGCACCCAAGATGTCACTAAACAGAATGCCGCTGTATGTGTGGTCATTGTTGATTCAGTCTTTCATGGTCATCTTCGCGATGCCCGCCATCGTGGTGGCTAGCTCTTATCTGCTTTCAGACAGAACGATCGCTACTCATTTCGTCAACCCGGCGGAAGGTGGAGACCCGCTCCTTTACCAGCACGTTTTCTGGTTTTTCGGTCATCCTGAGGTCTACATCATCTTCATCCCGGCTCTGGGCTTTGTTTCCTCGATTGTCGTTGCTCATGCGAGACGAGAACTTGTGGGGTATACCGCGATGGTGCTGGCCCAAATCGCCAATGGCTTTATCGCTTTCGGGCTTTGGGTTCATCACATGTTTGCGACCGATCTTCCGCAGATCGGCGCAGCGTACTTCACGGCCTCGAGCATGATGATCGCGATCACTAGCGGAGTTCAGATTTTTTGCTGGATTGCAACTCTGTGGACAGGACGTCCGCGGCTCACGACTGCGCTCCACTTTGTTTACGGCTTCATCGCCATTTTCGTTTTAGGCGGGTTGACCGGCGTGATACTTGCCTCGATACCGCTCGATCTGCAGGTCCACGATACGTACTTCGTCGTAGCCCACTTCCACTACGTCCTGATTGGCGGAGCTCTGTTCCCGCTGTTCGGTGCTTTCTATCATTGGTTCCCAAAGATGAGCGGGCGGCTTATGAACGAAGGTGTAGGCAAGTTGAACTTCTGGATTCTTTTCATCGGCTTCAACGTAACCTTTTTCCCGATGCACATCTTGGGTTTGAGGGGCATGCCCAGGCGCGTTTACACCTATCCAACTGAGATGGGTTGGGGAAATATCAACATGCTCGCGACAATTGGGGCATACATCATCGCACTCGGCGGAATTGTTTTCATTGCTAACGTTCTTTGGAGCAGGAAGAACGGGAAGATCGCGGGTAATAATCCGTGGAACGCGGACAGTCTCGAGTGGGCGGCGGGATCTCCACCCAAGAACTACAACTTCGAGTATCTGCCTGTAGTTACCAGCCGGTATCCACTCTGGGTCCCGGAAGCCGATCGCGCGTTTGTTACGGGGTTGCGGAGCGACCGGAGAGAGGTGCTGGTCACGACCTTGATGGATGCCGAGCCGCACCACAGATATGTGTTGCCGGGCTCAAGCATCTGGCCTTTCCTCACGGCAGTCACGGTCAGTATCGGATTCGCGGGTTCGGTCTTCAATCCCTGGTACATAACCTGGGGATCGGTGCTTTCCGGTCTCGCCTTGATCGGGTGGTTCTGGCCGCGGACGCCCGGTGGAGATTCGGTCATGACGGGAGTCAAAACCCTCGACGTATCGGACCTGCCGCCTTTCGACGTTTCGAGTCAGGCACCGCTCTGGTGGGGACAGTTGATGATCACGTTCATTGAAGGAACGATGTTCGCGATCCTTATTGCGGCATATTTCTATACTCGATTGCGCATGGATGTCTGGCCTCCACCTGGCGATCAGTATCCTCACCGGCTCCTGCCGAGTCTTGCGCTTATTCCTTTGATACTGAGCTGCCTCGGATCCTATTGGGCAAGCGAAGCAGCCAAGAAGAACCGCCGGAGCGGAATGATTGCGGGTTTGGGCCTGAACCTCGTCTTGGCCGCTGCAGCTCTCGTCATGCGCATAGTGGAATGGCACTCGCTCAACTTCAATTGGAAAACGGATATTCAAGGATCTTATGTCTGGGCGTTTCTTGGCTTGCATACGTTCGACTACATCGCAGACGTCGTGTTCACTCTTGTGCTCTTCGTTCTGCTCATCGTTGGCCGATACGGGCCGAAACAGCGCCTTGGCGTACACGTTGACTCCGTTGTCTGGTATTTCCTGGTTGGAATCTGGATACCTATATATCTGGTTATCTACTGGGGACCCGTGATGGTGGGCACGCAGTAATGAACCGGAATCTGGCCCTGTGGATCGGCGTGCTGGGCGGACCGATCATATGGCTTTGCAGCTTCGAAGCCAAGTTCGCTTTAGCGCCTTGGGCATGCACGTTTCAAAGCAAAGCCGCACTCTTCGCCGTAGCTCTCGCAGCTCTCGTGCTCTGTGCTGCTTGCGCGTGGCTCTCGTGGAGAGAATGGAAAACTTTTGGGGAACAGGGACCTAACAGCGAAAGCGGAGCGGTTCCGCGCAGCGTGTTTATGGCTATCGGAGGCATCGTCTTAAGCGCAGGCTGTTTCATGATCGTGCTTGCGCAGTCTATTCCTGAACTAGTGCTCGGAGCATGTGAATGAAGCTCCGCCGCGCAACTGCGGTCGCATGTATCCTCCCGGCGCTAGCCTTCGGGCACGCCGGCGAGGCGCTTCGGCCTGACGATCTCTGGTCTACCTGGGAATTGGATCCAGGCGTGGTTATTCCACTGGCCATCTCGGCCATCCTGTATGCGATCGGCTCGCGGAAGCACTTCGGTCTCACTAAAATTCAAAGAGCATGTTTCTGGGCCGGCTGGTTCAGTCTCGCACTTGCGCTGATTTCGCCTCTGCATCCGCTTGGCGAAGTCCTCTTTTCGGCGCATATGATCCAGCACGAAATCTTGATGATTGTGGCCGCACCGCTGCTCGTTGTGTCACGCCCGCTGGTGACCTTTCTTTGGGCTCTGCCAATCGGCTGGCGGCGTACTTTCGGACGCTGGTCTAAAGCAGATCCGGTACGACGTTCCTGGATTTTCCTGACCGCGCCTTTGGCCGCCTGGTGGATTCATGCTCTTGCAATCTGGCTATGGCATGCGCCCGCGCTCTTCGAGGCAACGCTCACGAGCGATTTGATTCACTCCGCGCAACACCTCAGTTTCTTTCTTTCGGCGCTGCTGTTCTGGTGGGCACTGTTCTACGCGCATGGCCGGCGTGCTTATGGAGGCGGTGTGCTGTACATCTTCACCACCGCGGTGCACACCGGCATCCTGGGCGCACTTCTTACCTTCGCTCCTCATTTGTGGTACCCGGGCTACAGCACGACTACGCAAGCCTGGGGGCTTTCGCCGCTTCAAGACCAGCAGATCGGAGGTCTGATCATGTGGGTTCCAGCAAGCGTGGTCTATCTCGCTGCGGGGCTTGCCCTGTTTGCGGCTTGGATGAAGGAAAGCGACGCTCTCCTGGAAAGGGCACCCAGTGCGAAATAGCTTCTTGTTAGCGATTGCCACCTGTTGTGCGGTATTGCTCCTGTGGGGCTGCGATCGCAACAGCCAGGCGGAGCAGATCGCCGAGGCAACCACGGGCGGCAGCGCGGCCAAGGGCGCGGCAGCTATCTCACGTTATGGATGTGGATCGTGTCACGTTATCCCGGGCATTTCGGGAGCTTCCGGGCTTGCCGGACCGCCGCTTTCGGGAATAGGAAACCGCATCTATGTTGCCGGCGTTCTGCAGAACACGCCTCGCAATATGATTCGCTGGATTGAAAATCCTCCTGCCGTCGACGAGCATACCGTGATGCCAAACCTCGGAGTTACCCATCAAGACGCGATAGACATAGCCGGCTATTTGTATACGTTGAAGTAACAGTGACCAGCAGGGAACTGGTCGCCTGCCGGGAATAGTTAAAAAGACGCGATGGAGCGAAAATGTTCCAGGCGTGCATCTCGCTAAGGCTAGGTCTTCATTCTTGCCATAAAGTACAGCCCGGCGAGCGAGAAGATAACGTCCGGGGACCACGCTGCCATCATCGCCGGGAGCTGGTTCAGGTCTCCGATTTGGTCAAAGAGCGTTCCCACCGTCCAATAAGCGACCGCGATGCCAAAGCTGATGCTTACACCCGTCATCGCGCCCCGATTCCCGGCCACAAATGCGAACGGGATGCTCAGGATGGCCATAATAAACACAAAAAGTGGGACGGAAAATTTCTTGTAATACTGAACTTGCAGGGGCACGGTATTGAGACCGCTCAACTGAAGCTCCCGGATGTAGCTTCCCAATTCCTGGAAGTTCATCTCTTTGTATTCTTTTTCTTCTTTCGCAAACCAGGATGGTGGTTCGGTAAGCTCCGGAAACACTGCAGTTTTGCCGTAGAACTGCTGGAAATCATCTCCGCTTTCTCTATTCACCTGGCTCAGCCCGTTAGTGAAAACCCAATTGTGAATCGAAGGGTTCCAAGCCGCACGTTCGGCTGAGATCTGATGATCAATCCGGAACGTCTTTGGGTCCAGTTCATAAACGTTTACGTTAGACATCACGGCTTTGTGGGGATCGAGGAATTTGAAGTTGTAGACGCGGGATCCTTCGCCGAAGACCCATTGCCGGTCCGGCTTCAAGTAAGTTGCGACGGGCTTTTTCTTGATTTCGGCCCGCAACATCTCCTGCCGCCGGTTCGCTTCCGGAATGTAGTAATGATCAAATACAAAAAGCAGCACACTAAGAAACAGGCTCACTACTAATACAGGAGCAGCCAATCGATGGACGCTCACCCCGCCGGCCTTGAAGGCGACCACTTCGTTGTATTTGGTCAGAATGCCGAAACAGATCAAGGAAGCAAACAGTGTCCCAATTGGCGTTAGTTGGTAAACCAGACTGGGAGCGAGATGCCAAAGGTAGTCGAGCATCGTCGACATACTGATGTCGTTCTTGATCATGTCCCCAAGCAGCTCAAAAAATGTGAAAATCTCGATAAGCGAGAGCAGAGCCACAAGCAGTACGGCAAGGTAAAAGAGGAACCCATTCAGCACGTAACGGTCAATGAGCAGGGGCCGAAGTCCGAACCGGCGCAGGCCGCCAATCCGGATCTGATGTTGGCTTGGTTGGGGGCGCAGAGCTGTTATGCGAGCGGCTAGGCTGCGCACCGCGTTTCTCGCCCAAGTGCCCAGATCGTAATCGCCCGGCTTTTCAAGCCGGGACGCGAGAAAAAGCCCCGTAACCAGAAAGACCGCGTCGGGAGTCCAGACCGCCACAGGGACCGGCAAGCTGCCTTTCTTAGCGAGGCCAATTAACGTGATGAAGCTCAGGTAATAAAGAAAAGCGAGCACGACCGTAAGCACGAAGGCCGCTGATTTGCCGCCCTTACGTGATGAGATACCTAGCGGAATTCCGACCAGGGAAAGCAAAATGCAGGCGAGCGGGAGTGCGAAGCGCTGGTGCAATTCGATCGCCGAGTCAACATAGTCCTCTCGCGAAAGATCGTGACGCCGGTACACACGTCTGTAAAGCGGACCCGTATCCATTTCCTGGACTGTTTTGTTCACCTGCAGCTCTTCCTGCTTTTGCGCCTGCAGTGCTTCTACTTGGGTCGGCGCCACCGTCGTGATAACTTTGCCTTCTTTATCCCGCTCGGTCGAGCGGAAATTTCGCATGTCGAGAACGATGCGATTGTTAGCCGGATCGGGGTGCGGGATAGCGGCTTCGGCAACGATGATGCGCGGCCCCGCGCCGCGGTTTTTCCCCTCGTGTTGTAGCTCATCGGGCGGCGTAACATCCGCTATAAAAACCTGACGCCAGAAGATTTGCTTCCCTACTGCGCTGACGTTGCCCACATAAAGCACGATATTTGGAAATTGCTCGTCGAAAATTCGCGATTCGATGTTGCCGGTGAGCTGAGCGGCGGCGAAATTCCGGGCCACTTTAGATTCAAGATGCAGCGAGAGCGGCGTTAGCCAGAGTGAGGCCAGAGCTGTCACCATCAGTGAGGCGGTAGAAAACAGAAGAACCGGACGGAGAACGGTAGCGCTCGAAATTCCGGATGCGCGCATGGCAGTGATTTCGCTATCGGCCGACATGCGGCTCAGTCCAATCAGTACACCAACCAGCACACCCAAGGGAAGCGCAAACGGAAGCGTGGACGGAAGCGCGTAAAGCAGCAGTTTGGCCACGATCGCCGGGGGCGCGGACGTCTTCACCAAGAGCGACGACAAACGCTCGATTGTCCGCAAAAACAGCACGAAGACAAAAAGGAGCGTGCCCAGCAGTGCACTGGTGAAGACCTCACGAAAGATTGCCCGGCTGAGAATCCGCATTCCGCTACCGGCTGGTTAATTCAGCTCGCTCAAGCCTCGCAAGGTTTCCGCGAAAGGTGCCCGCGCCACGCCGCGTTCCGTAATGATCGCCGAAACGTAACGATTCGGCGTCACGTCGAAAGCGGGATTCGCGACCTTGATACCTGGTGGCGCAACCGTAACGCCTTGCACCTCAATCACCTCTTTGGCTGCTCGCTCCTCAATCGGAATCTGATCGCCGGAGGTCAACGACAAATCGAGCGTCGAGATCGGAGCGGCTACATAAAACGGAATGCCATTTTCTTTCGCCAGAACCGCCACGCTATACGTTCCAACTTTGTTGGCAACGTCGCCGTTAGCGGCAATGCGGTCTGCGCCCACCACGACACAACCGATACGGCCGCTTTTCAGGAAATGTCCGGCCATGTTATCCGTAATGAGAGTGGTTTCGATTCCATCCCGTTGCAGCTCCCAGGCGGTAAGCCGGGCGCCTTGCAGAAAAGGGCGCGTCTCATCAGCAAATACGTCTATCTTTTTGCCGGCCTGCACCGCCGCCCGAATTACACCCAGGGCGGTGCCAAACCCGGCCGTGGCCAAAGCTCCCGCGTTGCAATGAGTAAGCACCGTTTTTCCATCAGGAACCAGCGGCGCTCCGTTCCTGCCGATCGCTTCATTGATGGCGATGTCCTCCCGCCGGATCGCCTGCGCTTCTGCCACCAGCTTGTGCCGAATTTCAGATACATCGAGATGGCGAACCGAAGCATAGACTCGCCTCATCCGCTCTATGGCCCAAAACAGATTCACGGCTGTTGGCCGGGTTTTTGCGAGCGTCTCGCAGATGAGGGGCAGATCTGCTTCCGGATCAGTCGATTGGAGAACGCCAAGCGCAATTCCCATAGCGGCAGCGACTCCGATAGCAGGAGCACCCCGGATGATCATCTTTCGAATGGCGTCTGCAACCTCCAGGTAACTGCGGCAAGTGACAAACACTGTCTCGAGCGGAAGGCGTGTCTGATCGATCATGACAACGCCTGCAGGAGTCCACTCGATCGTCTCAATCGTTGTATGTGTGAGTACGGCGGTTCTGGTCATCTATGCCTCAAATATTTTTTCCAAATGCGAGCGCAACTACCGATACGGCATTGAAACAGCCGTGCATCACGGTAGATGGAATGATGGAGTTTGTTCGCAGGCGCAGCCAACCGAAGACGGCCCCGGCCAGCGAAATGAAAACAGCATATTGCCAGGCATAGGCGTATTCAAAAAGGTGCAAGGATCCAAACAGCATCGCCGTCAGCAGAATGCCTGCGATCGCTCCGAAAGTTCGCGAAAGCAGTGGTTGGATGAATCCACGAAAGAATAGCTCTTCGAAGACGGGAGCAATTCCTACCGCCATTACTCCGAACACCACAAGCTCGAAAGGCGTGCTCGTCAACTTGTCGAAGGGTGTAGGAATCTTTGGCGTGTGCAGTGCGGAAGCAAGCAACGAGAGTATGAAAGCCAGCGCCACTCCTCCGATTCCCATGGCTACCAGATTGATGCCGGAGCGCCGCCAACCCAGTGACCGGAAAACAGGCTTGTTATGGCGCACCATGAAAACCAGCCGTAAGGCGAGGTATAAAGCGCCGTACAGCGCAAGATTCATCGGGACGAGCAGCGGAGTCTGGTCTGCACGCAAACGTGGAACGGAGAACATGAGCGCCCCCGCGATCAGCCCGATGAGCACCATAGCTGCGAAAAGCAGACCGAAGACTAGGGCCAGATCAGTGTACCCCCAGAATGGGACGCGTTCTGGGGCTACTTCGACAGGCGTTTCAGCCGCTGCAAACGATTCCGGAGCGGATTCAATTATCGGGTCCGGGGTCAATTCAACGGGCGCGTTTTCCAGTTCTTCAGGCTGCATGGGCTGCTTTCACCACCTTGCGTAACGCTTCAGCCGTGTGGCTGCGAGTATTCTTCATCACCTCTTCGGGCGTGCCCTTCGCCACAATATGTCCGCCCCCTTCGCCGCCTTCGGGACCAAGATCGATCAGGTAATCGGCGCTCTTGATAACGTCCAGCTGATGCTCGATTACAACGACCGTGTTTCCCAAGTCCACCAGTCTCTGCAGCACTCCCAGCAGGTGCTTTACATCCTCGAAATGCAAGCCGGTGGTCGGCTCATCCAGCAGGTAAAAAGTCCGGCCGGTCTGCCGCTTGCTCAATTCTTTTGCCAGCTTGATACGCTGCGCTTCCCCCCCGGAAAGAGTGGTGGACGACTGCCCTAAATGCAGGTAGCCGAGCCCGACCTCGGCCAATGTTTTCAACTTCGCATGAACCTGCGGTATATTCGTCAGGATCTCGAGGGCTTCATCCACCGTCGATTCGAGCAGGTCGGCGATACTCTTGCCCTTATATCTCACCTGCAACGTTTCCAGGTTGTAGCGTCGGCCCCGGCATACGTCGCAAGTGACGTACACATCAGGCAAGAAGTTCATCTCTATGCGCTTGAGCCCATCACCCTGGCATGCTTCGCAACGGCCACCCTTCACATTGAAACTGAACCGGCCGGCTTTGTAGCCCCGCTCCCGCGATTCCGGCAGCATTGCATAAATTTCGCGGATCGGGCCGAACACGCCCGTATAAGTTGCAGGATTGGAGCGCGGCGTACGTCCGATTGCGGATTGATCGATAGCGATCACTTTATCGATGTTCTCAAGCCCGAGGACTGCGTCGTGAGCGCCCGGTGCCTGGCTTGATCCATAGACTTCCTTCGCCAAAGCGCGATACAGTATGTCGTGCACCAGCGTTGATTTACCGCTTCCGGAAACTCCGGTCACCACTATCAAGGTCCCGAGCGGAAAATCCACATCGATGTTTTTGAGGTTGTGCTCTTGAGCTCCTCTTACGCCGAGCATCAACCCATTACCCAGCCGCCGCGATGGAGGGACGCAGATGCTTTGCTTGCCAGCCAGATATTCACCCGTAAGCGACTGCGCCGTTTGCATGATCTCCGCCGGAGTTCCCTGTGCCATCAAACTCCCGCCAAGACGGCCAGCCCGCGGTCCCAAATCGATTACATAATCGGCGCGCTCGATCGTTTCTGCGTCGTGCTCCACTACCAGCACCGTATTTCCGAGATCGCGCAGATGATGCAAAGTATCGATCAGCCTTCCGTTGTCGCGTGGATGCAGCCCGATCGAAGGCTCGTCCAGCACATACAGCACGCCGCGCAGTTTTGATCCGATCTGCGTAGCTAAGCGAATCCGCTGCGCCTCGCCCCCCGAAAGCGTGGCCGACGAGCGCTCCAGGCTTAGGTAATCGAGCCCAACCGCGCACAGAAACTCCATGCGATTGCCGATTTCCTCGACTACGCGCCCGACCACCTTTATTTCGCGCTCGCTGAAGCTCCATCCCCTCACGAGCGGCAAAGCTCTTGCGATAGGCATTGCAGTAAAGTCGGCGATTGAAGTCCCGTTCACTCTCACCGCCAGACTCGCCGGCTTCAATCGCCTCCCTTTGCAGTCAGGGCACTGGGTCGGCGACATATACTCGATCAACCATTCCCGATAGCCCTCGCTTGCTCTCGAATAGCTCTCATCGAGTGTTTTGAGAATGCCCGGGAATTGGCTGTTCCCATAAATCAGCAGAGTGCGTGTCTTCTTCGGCAGTTCTTCGAACGGGATGGACAGGTCGATCTTGCACGCCTCGGCCATTTCGGCAAGAGCGGATCCCATATATGAAGAAGTAGAGCCGGGGCCGAGGCCGCCTTCGAGCAGAGGTTTCGATGGATCGGAAATCACTTTGACTGGATCAAAGGCCCAGGTGCTTCCTACTCCTTTGCACGTCTCGCAAGCTCCGTAGGGGCTATTGAATGAGAAAGAGCGCGGCTCCAATTGCGGAATGCTCGTTCCGTCATTTGGGCAGGCGAGCTTCTCCGAATATAAGTGCTCGGCTCCGCCGACAACGGCAACAATCACCAGGCCGTCTGCCCACTTCAGAGCGGTTTGAATCGAGTTCTCGAGGCGCTGTTCGATCCCCTGCTTTATGACCAGCCGATCGATCACAATTTCAATTGTGTGATTCTTTCGTTTGTCAAGCTTGAGCGGTTCGTCGAGCGTATGCAGCTCGCCATCGATGCGCGCCCGGAAACCACCCTTCGCAATCGCTTCTAGCTCTTTCTTGTACTCTCCCTTGCGGCCGCGCGCGATCGGAGCAAGAACCATAATCCTCTCGTCCTGATGAAGGCTGAATACCTGCTCCAGGATCTGCGACGGAGACTGTTTCGTAATCTCAGCTCCGCACAGCGGGCAATGTGGCACCCCTACGGAGGCAAACAGCAGCCGCAGATAATCATAGATTTCCGTTACAGTCCCGACCGTGGAACGCGGGCTGCGAGTGGTCGTCTTCTGCTCAATCGAGATCGCCGGGCTTAATCCTTCGATGGAATCCACTTCGGGCCGCTCCATCTGATCGAGAAACTGACGGGCGTAAGGCGAGAGGGTTTCTACATATCGGCGCTGGCCTTCCGCGTAGATCGTGTCGAAAGCAAGCGAGCTTTTGCCTGAGCCGCTCAAACCGGTGATCACGGTAAAAGTGTTCCGCGGAATTTCGACGCTGACGTTTTTGAGGTTGTGCTGGCGCGCGCCATGCACAGAGATACGGTCCAACATGGAAAGGGTGCTATCTCTATTGTCCTTTAAGCCCTGTCCAAAACCCGGTAAGATGACGAGCAGCAGCAAATCTAATCCTGGAGAGAAATGATGAAAGGCTTTAAGCAGTTCATGTTGCGTGGCAATGTACTTGATCTGGCCGTAGCCGTGGTTATGGGCGCGGCGTTTGGCGCAGTAGTCACGGCCCTCGTGAAGGATCTGCTGACTCCGTTCATCGCAGCCTTGGTGGGTAAACCCGATTTTTCGAACATCGCGTTCACAATCAACAACAGCAAATTCCTGATCGGCGACTTCATCAATGCCCTGATCTCGTTTCTTCTGATCGGCGCCGCGGTTTACTTTTTCGTAATCTTGCCCGTAAACAAACTCATGGCCCGCATCAAACGTGGCGAAGCGCCGCCTGATCCCACCACCAAAAGCTGCCCGGAATGTCTGGGCGAAGTGCCCATAGCTGCGCGCCGGTGTAGGTTCTGCACCTCCGTTCTCGCACGCTGACGAGTTCGAGTCCCGACTCGCTAAGATAGCCATGCGGCCATTCCGCAACAACTAGCCGTAAAATACGGCGGAACTGTCTTATGGCGAAGAACTTCGGAGAATTGTCAGAACGCGAAATCCTGGCGTTAGCCGTTTCTCTGGAAGAAGAAGATGGTCGTATCTACGGTGAATTCGCTGAGGCGCTGCGTGAGACTTACCCAGCAACGGCGAGCGTTCTGGACGAGATGCAGCAGGAAGAGTCCGAACACCGCTCAAGCCTGATCGAACTTTTCCGGCAGCGCTTCGGTGAGCGATTGCCGCTTATCCGGCGGCAGGACGTCAAGGGGTTTGTGTCGCGGCCGCCCGTCTGGCTAGTTCGACCGCTTGGCCCGAACGCCGTGCGCAAAGCTATCGAGTCCATGGAAGACGAGACCCGCCGCTTTTATCAGCTCGCTATCGAGAAGACCTCCGACGCTTCCACGCGCAAATTACTTGGCGATCTGGCTGAAGCCGAAGCCAAGCACAGCGCCACCGCCGAGGCCATGGAGCAGAAGCATCTCACGCCCGCCGTTCATGCGGGTGAAAAAGAAGCTTCCCGCCGCGTGTTCGTGTTGCAAGTTGTGCAGCCGGGGCTTGCCGGATTGATGGACGGCTCTGTTTCGACACTCGCTCCACTCTTTGCCGCAGCTTTCGCAACGCATCGTCCGCACGATGCTTTTCTAGTGGGCTTGGCGGCTTCAGTAGGGGCTGGCATTTCGATGGCATTCGCGGAAGGTCTCTCTGATGATGGCTCACTCACTGGACGGGGCCGCCCTTTGATCCGGGGCTGTGTCACCGGCCTGATGACATTCGCGGGTGGCATCGGCCACACTCTCCCTTACCTCATTAACAACTTCCGTCTAGCCACTGCAATCGCAATCATAGTGGTGGCCGTCGAGCTCGGAGTGATTAGCTGGATTCGGCGTCACTATATGGACACTCCGCTCCTGCGCGCCGCCTTTCAGGTAATTGTTGGCGGTGTGTTGGTGTTTGTGGCCGGCATAGTCATTGGCAATTCCTAGAAGGATTTATGACCACTAGCATCCAGAATCTGATCGAGTATCAGGACGCCTCCCCCGAGGTTCGCGAGATCTATGACGACATCATGGCGACCAGAAAAATTGATTCTGTAACCAATTTCTGGAAAGCAATCGCGCGCAATCCTGCCACCCTTCGCCGGACTTGGTTCAGCATCAAGGAAATCATGGCCCCTGGCGGCGCGCTTGACCCGCTCACCAAAGAACTCATCTACATAGCGGTAAGCGTCACCAACGAATGCTCATATTGCATTGCTTCTCACGGCGCCTCCGCCCGCAAGAAGGGCATGACCGACGAGATGTTCGGCGAGCTGATGGCAATAGTCGGTATGGCCAACGAGACGAACGCGTTGTCGGCAGGATACCGGGTTGCTATAGACGAGCAGTTTAAGTAGCTACGCCAGCTTAGAAACCAGCGGCTGTGCGGGCCGATGGCGGAATTTCCGAAGTGCGTACATCGATTACGGCCTCGGCAATCTGGCCTAGATATCTGCCGTCCGCAAGCACGTCGGCAGCTATTGCCAGACGGGAACACCCGCCCAGATCATTCCCGGCAGTCACCGACACCGGAACTCTCGCCTCTTCCCCAGGATCGACAGCTATCCTCGAGATCTTCGGGTCCGCTCTCCAGCCCCCTGGCAGAACAAGCGATACCTGCAGCGCGATCGAACGCTTTCGATGATTACGTACCCGGACCTCAAAAGGCTTGGTTTCTCCCGCCCTGACGAGAGATTGATACGGGAAGATCTCCACCCACGAAGGATCGAGCCCAACGTCCGTGTCGGGATCGGCGATCAACGACCGGAAGAAGCCATCCTGTTTCTCGACCTTCGATTTGAACTCGCGTGCCATGTCCAGGTCGAGGAGAAACGGCTCGCCGTGTCCCGGGCAGATGAAATGCGGCTCGAAATCGATCACGTTCTGTATCGACTTCACATAGTCACCGATCTTGACGCGATTGCGATAAATCAAATTGTGACGGATCTGAAATGGCTTGTCGGCATCGTGAAAAAAGGCGTCACCCGTAAATGCCAGCCGTACGCCGTCTATCGTGCTGAACAAAGCCATCTGGAAATTCGTGTGTCCCGGCGAATGTACTGCCGTGAACTCAAACTCCTCCCAGCGGAAGCTTTCATGATTGCGGATCACCCGGTCCACGTGTATGGGTTCGCCGAGCGTGCACCCAAGATTGTGCCCGCATGGGTTTTCCAGGATCTTTGCGAAATTCTCGAAACACCAGATCTTGGTGCCGTAGCGCCTGGAAAGGTATGGAAAACCATTCACGTGGTCGTCATGCATATGACTTGGCATGGCAACATCGATCGACTTTAAACCATGGTGCGCCCTAAGCTGATCGATTGTGTGTTCCACGAACCGGAACCGGTCATAGACATCCACCGCATCCTTGAACGCATAGAAAGAGTTCCAGCTAGGGCCGCCATAGTCGAGGAAAAGCGCCTTCCCGCTTTCGCTGATGATGGCGTAAAAGGATGACATTGTCTGATAGTTAGCGATCACATGAGGTGTGAGCTGCCGGGGTTGGTTATCCAGCGTGAACCCCCATGTCTTCCAAAAATTCCACCAGTCGCGAAGTTTCTCAATCAGCTCTTCCATTCCGGGCGTCGGGTTCGCGATCTCGTGGCCGTGCGAAGGGCACAACAGATCCGGTTTCAGCTTTATCAACTCGGCGAGCGAATATGCGGTCAGATCGACACCTTCGTGTTCGCCGTAGTAATACTGCAGGTCGTAAAGCGTCTGTACTTTGCCGGGTGAATGCATGAGATCGCCCGAAAAAGCGACCTTACGGCCGTCTATTTCAGCAACAAGGCTGATCGAGCCTGGCGTGTGCCCCGGTGTAGGCTGGACAAGAAACTCTTGCTCCCTCCAATGAAACGTGTTGTAGTCGCGGAGCACCGCCGAGACCCGAACGTTGCGGGTCAACGAGAAGAAGTCGTTGCGAACGTAGTAAAGCTCGAATACCCGGCGATTTCGCCAGAAGTTCTCGACATTATCAAAGTATTGGCGCTCATGTACGGGCACGGCAATGGGAATGTTGTGACCGGCGGCGAGGTCGCCTTGCGCCTGATCGCGATGGTGGTGAGTGTGCAGAATCCAGTCGACCGAGGTCACGCCCAGGCTCGACAAGTGCTTGAGGATCGCGCCTGACCCAAAATCGATGAGCAGCCCGTGCGTGCCGCTCTTGATCAGGTAAACATTGCAGGTATCTTCCAGAACGAACAAGCTTTCGGAAATTTTGCGCAGTACCGCAGCAGGAGCAAAATCTGGCGCTTCGGCTGGCGTCGGCTGCGGTATATGTGCCGCTGCAGCGGAAGCGGCCGTCGATTGCAGGAAGCCGCGCCGCGATAGGTGATCCGAATCTTTCATTCTGCTTCGAGCTCTTACTCTTCGAGCCCGTTCACTTCGTTAATCAATTGGCCGCGCGCTGCGATGCGAAGAGTCTTAATCTCGTATGGTCTGAAACGCCCGGACCAGTGGCGGTTCGCGTAATGAAAGTCGAGAGTAGCGTTCGTGGCCCGGCCATCCGTTTCGTAGCAGCGCACAATCAGGTCATCGCCTGATTCGGACTTCTTGATGGCGGAAACCACAATGTCGGATGCATCCACGGCAAGGAACGAAGCCGATTGCGCGCGTAACCCGGGATGGATGCCCTGGTAAATCAAGGGCACAGGCGAAGTGAACTCCTCGGCAATGCGCGGCAGCGAAGCGCTGCGCCAATCGCCTTGATGGGGCGCCAGTAGCATTCGAAACGTTTGCACACCCTGATCCTGCCACAGGTGATCGAGGTTTGGCTCGAGTCGCTTCGGCCGGTGATTCGCGAACGCAGCTCCGCGCACCACGGAAATCCGCATATCGTTTCCGAGTACGCTGTACCCGTATTTGGCGTCGTTGATCACTGCCAGGCCATAACCGCCCCCAGCCACGCCCCCGCTCACGTCAATCCATCTCTGACCCGGATTTTCGTCGCCGTTCACCGCACGCTCGATGTTTCCATACGCGATCTCATAAGTGGCGTGCGGGTCTTCGACAGCTACGGGAAACGAGAATTTCAGCATGCGCAGATGTTCGTGCCAGTCGAGTGACACGCGCGCTTCCAGATTTCGGCTTTGCGCGTAAAGAATCCAGTCGATTACCAGATTCGAACTGCCGAAGCTCGATTGCACGCGTACTCGTTGCCTCAGAGGACCGCTCTCGAGCACGCTCACCCTCGCCTTTCCGAACTCGCCGATTTCTTTTGTATAGGCGCGGACGCCATGACTCCAAGTGTCACTCGGATCGTCTAAAACAATTGCCCGGGCACCCCCGCGCGTGTTGAAGACGTCCCGGCCTGCATCCTTATCGAAGAGATGAACAGCCCCATCGTCGCCGATGACGGCTCTCAGGTGTTCATTCTCCAAAACGCGTGCTTTGAGATCGGAGTTTGGGGCGGCAAGCTTCCCGCTCTTGCGAACTCGGATCTGGCGGTAGCCGAAGGGCGGCAGCTCGGCTTGAAATACGAGCCGCTTGCGCTCGGTCACTTCCGTTGTGGCGCGAACCCATTGATGCTGAACCGCGCGGCCTTGCTCGTCCTCAACCAGCCCGGCATCGCCCGTCGGCCATTCGAAGTCGTATTCGAGATTGGCAGTAACGCGCCACGGCTCCAGATTGAAGGCGACCAGATACCGTGAATCGGGATCCTCAGCCGGGATCTGCCATGCCAGCTTTTCGGCGGCCGCATATAGAGCCGTGTGAGCAATCGACCCAGCGAATCCGTAGCCCTCGGGAGCCGTTATCCGGTAGTGTTCCGGCAGCGCGGTACCCGCGAGACTGTCGTGAAACTGCAGAAACAGCACTTTCTTCCAGGCCTCGGTTAGTTGTTCCCGAGGATAAAAAGCACTCCAGGCCAGCGATCCGATGGCAGCCAGCTTTTCCGCTGCCACCAGCGCGGCCTCAGCACTCCGATTCGCCTTCTTCATCCAGGATTCTGCCGTGTAACAGCCGACCGAATGATGCTGAAGATCGTCATGCACAACCGGCAGCTTGCTCAACCGTTGGTGACGAACCTCAGCAAAATAGTTATCCGGCGTGCTGAAGAAAACTTTTGGCGCGCTTGGCTCCGACTGAATTTGTTGAATGGATCTGATGTTCTCTTTGGTTGCGCCGCCGCCATGATCGCCCGCGCCATAGAAGGCCATGACGTCAGGTAGCGGCCACTTCCGTTGCGCTATGATGCGCCAGACTCGCTCCCGGACGGACCGATCTTCGCCATATTCGAACGGAATACGATAGGCAAGAGCACGCGTTCCATCAGGCGCTTCCCACCAGAAGAGATCGGCTGGAAGCTCTTTCTCCTCCGGTTTGGGGCGCATAAATACATAGTTGTTCAGCTCCTGCAGTTTCAAAATCTGAGGTAGCGATCCGGTATGTCCGAATGAGTCGGGGTTATAGCCGGTTTTCGCCGTACGACCCAGAAGACGCCGGAATGTCAGCTGCCCATACAGGCCTTGCCGCATAAGAGATTCGCCGGAAGGGATGTTCACGTCGGGCTCCACCCACCAGCCGCCAACGGGATCCCACCGCCCGTCTGCCACCCGGCCGCGGATCTCAGACAGCAATTCGGGGTCGTTATCGGAGACCCACTGGTAGAACTGCGCCGAGCTTGCCGTGAAAGTGAAACCGGGAGTTTCGCGCATTCGTTCTATGGCTGAGCGAAACGTGCTCTGCACAACCGACAGTCCTTCGGGCCAGGGCCAAAGCCACACCGGATCGATATGAGCGTTGCCGATCATATGCACGCGAAACTCAGGCGCATCGGCCGGCCAGGGCTGAGCTGTTTGTGCCCGAGCTCCGGAATCGAGTGCGAAAGCGAGCGTCGCGGCACACGTCCAGACAAAGATCGCCACACGCGACCGGTGACAGGTCATCCGCTCGTTAAAACCTGAGCTTTGTTCCGAGCTGTATCAGCCGCGGATTATTGGCCTGCGAACTAATCACGCCGGTTTGGCCCGGAAGCCCGGTTGTCATGTTCGGGTAACCGAACTGCGGAGTGTTGAGCAGGTTGAAAGCCTCTGCCCTGAATTCCCAGTCGATTCGTCCTTCTGGTCCGAAGCTGGTTTTCTTGAACAGCGCGAAATCCAGATTGCGAATGCCATCGGCGCGCAGATTGAGAGTGCGGCCCAAATTGCCGTAGGTGAACGGAGCGGGTTGTGTAAAACAGTTCGGGTTGAACCACTCGTTGAGACGACTCTCGCGCGAACCGCTCACCCCAGGGCCATTCGGACAGGCAGCCTTGTTGAAATTCGGCCGTGATCCGCCGTCGTAATTCCCCGTCAAGTTCTGAGCGGTACCGAGAAACAGCGGAGTTCCCCGTTGCAACGTTAGGATGCCGTCGATACCCCAACCGGATACCAGCGCGCTCGTGACGCCATGCACATTGGACAGGTATTTGCGGCCTCTGCCGACAGGCAAATCCAGCACGTAGCTGACTACAGCTCGCTGCGGAACATCAAACGTGGCGAGCGACCGCTCTGCCCTGAGGTTGCCCCAATACTGGAAACCGGCGTTCCAGTTCGATTCGAGCCACGGAGTGAGGCTTTCGGCGTTGCTGATGAGCTTCGAAAACGTATATGCGGCTAACAGGGTGCCCCCTGATCCGAAACGACTTTCGAACTTGGCTTGTAAAGAGTTATAGCTCGAATCGCCCATGCCCTGATTCGCAAACTGCACGTTTCCGTAAGCCGGATACGGCAGCAGCAGCTTTCCTTCGGCGATGGTCGAAGTCGCTCCCAGCGGACTGGTGCTGGGCACTTTGCCGTAGAACGGATTCGGCACCGTGTTGGTAAGCGTGCTGCCAAGCGAAAGCTGCGGGATCGTCAGATAATTTACGTCATAGTTCTGTAGCGGAAGATGGGTTCCCTTTGCGCCTGCATAAGCGACATCCACCAGGGCGTTACCGGTGAGTTGCCGCTGAACGTCAAAGTTCCATTGCTGGGTATAACCGAGCAGGTTATCGGGCGATTGCGTCAAAATGTTTTGTCCATAGAGCGCCTGCTGGTAACCAGGACTTCTCTGCGGAGGCGGCGTGATGCCATTTGGAAACGGGTTCGAAAGTACATCGTGAGGAGATATGTTGCCATTCGTCGAGGTGACCATCGCGTCGTATATCGCATTGATCACGTCATGATCGGGAGCTGAGTTCAAATTCACGTCGATCGGAAGCCATACGATCCCATACCCGGTACGGATGACGGTCTTGGGGGTGAGCTGATAAGCGAGCCCAATCCTTGGCGATAGCTCGTGATAATTGGTGGAAACTGCGGACCTATCCGGATGAGTTGGCGTCGCCACCAAGCCGACTGCACCGTATGGATTGAATCCCAGCGATTGGGAAAGGGGATTCACTGCGTTTGCATCCCAATAGCTAACACGGTTGTAGCGCTCGGTCCAGGGGCCCGTGATTTCATAACGAAGCCCCAGATCCAAAGTCAACCTATCCGTCACTTTGTAAGTGTCTCCGAGATAGTAGGCCTGATAAATAAGCTGGCTCGCGGTTGCGGCGGGTTCCTGAACTGACGCGTTTTGTACGGCGCCAAAGAGGAACGAAGCAAAACCGTTGCCCCCGCCGCTTTGTAGCGGAACCGCTGACGTGTAACCCTGGTCGAAGTTATAACCTCCGGTGCCGTTGTTGGTTTGAATATAGTTCTGGCGTGAGACACGAAACTGCATGCCGAACTTAAGCGTGTGCTTGCCCTGCACGGTTGTCACGCTCGGGTCGGCCTCATAGTTTGTGTCCCAGGAGTCGAGCACGCTACCGGTATTGCCTCCGCAAAATTCATTGAACTCCGCCACGCAGATATTCGGCAGGGTGCGCACCGCCGATGGAATCTGTTCATTCATAAAACTCGGCCAGCCGATCGTCGTCAGATCAATACCGGCGGTCTCCGGGCTCCGCATGTAAGAAAAGCGCATCACACCAACACGGAAATCGGCGATAGTCGTTGGTGAAAAAGTATACGTATCGTCGAGCACGATGTGATGCGTGCTGTACCACTCAGGCGTCCCAATGCCTCCCGCGTACGTGCCGTTTCCGAAGGGATCCACCGCCAGATCTAGGTCTTTCCAGTAGGTGTAGCGGAGAAACAGCCGTTGTTTCTGACTGACGTAGTGGTCGAAACGAAACGTGCCCTGGTCGGTATTGCCGCCTGAGCTGGCATTTCCAGCCCAGTTGTTGACTGGCGAATTTTGAGCGCCCGGAATATTCGGCAGGCCCCAAAGGGACACCAGCTTTGCTGCCACCGGGTCGATCTGGCTCGGGCAGATCACATTGAGCACTCCGTTACACTGCACCTGCTGCCGGGGCGCCGTCGTCGTGCTCGAGAACGGATTGTAAATGTTCAGCGGGTTTCCATTCGAATCAACCAATCCGCGGAAGTCTCCATTCCGTTCGGCCTGGGTGGGAACCGAAAGAAGCAGCGGCTGCCCTTGCCGCAAACGGAATCCTTCATAGTTCAAAAAGAAGAAGCTCTTGTCGTGTCCGTCATACACGTGCGGAATCACGACGGGCCCACCTAAAGTGGCGCCGAACTGGTTTTGCGTGAAAGCGCCGGTAGGAACGCCACTCCGGTTGTTGAAGAAGTTGTTCGAGTTCAGAACCTTGTTGCGCAGGAACTCATAGCCTTCACCATGCAGCGAGTTCGTCCCGGCTTTCGAGGTGAGGTTCACAACGCCGCCTGAGAATTCGCCGAATTCCGGGGCTAGATTGTTGGTCTGAACTTTGAATTCCTGCACCAGTTCCTGCGAGGGAATCAGCTCCACCGCGTGTCCGAAGGGAACAACCAGGGAAATACCGTCGAAAACGAATGCGCTCTGATTGGCTACACCACCTCCGATCTGAAAGTTTCCGTAAGCCGAGTTGTTTGTTCCGGCTGCGTTCTGCTGGGATTGCCCCTGCGGAATCACGCCCGGAACCAGCGCCACGAGCGCCAGCGGATTGCGGCCGTTCAAAGGCAACTCGTTCACCGAGCGCTCGTTGATCACTTGCCCGAGAGAGGATGTGTCGGGCTGAATCAGATCGGCGCTCGCGCTCACTTCGATCTTCTGCTGTGTCGAACCTACCTGCAATTCGAAGTCGACGCGCACCGTCTGTGCCACTTCGAGCCGGATGCCTTCGCGCGTCTGAGGCGCTAAGCCGGGAGAGGCCGCCTGTAGGTTGTACACGCCTGGCTGAAGATAAGTGAACGTAAACAGACCCGTTTCGTTCGTCTGCGTCGTGCGGCTGAAACCGGTGCTTGGCTCCGATAGAGTGACCGTGGCATTTGCTACGGGAGACTGGCTCGCATCCTTTACACTCCCTGAAAGGCTTGCAGTTTGCGCGAAGGCAGTACTCGCAAGCAACAGAAGCGCGCCAACAAATAGAAGCAGACGCAATTTCGTTGAAGCAAGGTAAAACATAGTACAGCATGTATATCACGGGGCCCTATAGCTGTCAACGCATTTCTTGCTCTTGTATAAAGATCCGTAGCGGATTATGATACAAGGTCAGCGTTACATGTATACGTTAGCGATCGACATAGGTGGCACTAAAGTAACGCTTGGGCTCTTTCAGGACCAGCAGCTCATTGAACGCCACAGCGCTGAAACCGACCGAAGCGGCGGTCCAGGGTGGATGACCGATCACATCCAGAAGACCGCAGCTCCCTGGCTGAACCGGTATCCGATCGGGGGCTGTGGGATCGGCTTCGGCGGACCGCTCGATTTTTTCGCGCAACGAGTACTATGTTCGACTCACGTCGAAGGCTGGACCGACTTCGATTTAGTGGGGGCCGTGCGAGAGCGCCTTGGCCTCAAGGCTGTGATGGACCGGGACACGATGGTAGGCGCGCTCGGCGAAGGCACGTACGGTGCCGGCAAGGGCGTCAGGCCACTTTTCTATATGACCATTTCCACCGGAATCGGCGGAGGGCTGCTCACTGAGTCCGGGCTCTATCACGGGGCGGATTCTTTCTCGTGCGAAATCGGCCATCACACCATTCAACCCGACGGCCCCGAATGTCTATGCGGGTCCAAAGGGTGCCTCGAACGCCTCTGCGCAGGCATCTGGCTGCAGCAGGACTATGGCAAGCCCGCCAGCGAACTGCTGCAGGATCCAAACTTTACGGAGCAGTACGTCAAGCCCCTGGCGCAAGGATTAAAAACCTGCATCATGCTGTATAATCCTGCACGTATCGTAATTGGCGGTGGAATCAGCAAGGCTGGAGAAGCGCTTTTTGCGCCCCTGCGCGCCGAGCTGGGACGGCAGATTACATCCTGGTCGCGAGCCAGGGTTGACGTCGTGCCGGCGAGTCTGGCCGATGACAGCATCCTCTGGGGCGCGTTAGCGTTGGCCCGATCCTGTATATACAAGTTCGAGGGCTCCGATTAGACCCAAAAATTCAGACCGCGCGGTGGGGCAGGACGTCGCTTCTGCTTTAGACCCCGGTAAGGGTCCGAAATACCGGCAGGTTCGCGAGGGCATCCGCCGGGCGCTTGCCGCCCGCGAGTATGGACCAGGAGATCGCTTGCCGACCGACGCCGAGTTTGGGGCCAAGTTCGATGCCTCCCGGCTGACCGTCATTCGCGCGCTTCGCGATCTCGAACTCGAGGGTTTGGTGCGCCGCCGTGCAGGCTCGGGAACCTTCGTCTGTGCGCCGGTCGAGATCGAGCGCCATGAGTTCGGTCTGCTGATCGCTGACCTGGGCGACGGCGAAATCCTGGAGCCGATTTGCCGCGGCATGGCGAGAGCCGGTGAATCGGCACGCCAGGCTTTGCTTTGGGGAAATGTGCCTGCCTCTGCAAAGAGAAAAGAAGAACAGGCGCTGGAACTTTGCCGCTACTTTGTCTCCCGCAAAGTGTCGGGCGTGTTTTTCGCGCCGGTCGAACTCACCGAGCACAAGGATCAGGTAAACGTCGAGATCGCTCAGGAATTGGACCGTGCGAGCATTCCAGTGGTACTGCTCGACCGTTGCATCTATAGCTTTCCTCAACGCAGTCATTATGATTTGGTCGGCATCGACAACGTTCGCGCGGGATACCAGATTACCCAGCGCCTGGTGGAGGCAGGTTGCCGGCGCATAGCTTTTGTCTATCGCCCTGCATCGGCCCCTACTGCCGGCGCCCGAATAGCCGGCTACCGTGAAGCGCTCTGGCGCAGTGGCATTCTGCCCGAGCCCGCTCTCATCGCGGAAATGGACCCTTCCGATCTCGACGCCTTCCAGAAATTCATTCAATTAGCCGGTCCTGACGGCATCGTTTGCGCCAACGATTTCACTGCCGGTCAACTCATGCACAGCGCAATGGCGCTCGGGCTGCAAATTCCAACCGACCTGAAAGTCGTTGGCTTTGATGATGTAAAGTATGCGAGCCTGTTACCCGTGCCGCTTACGACCGTTCACCAGCCCTGCGCGGAGATTGGAGCCGCTGCTATAACCGCAATGCTGCAGAGACTCGAAAAGCCTGGTCTGACCGGCCGCGAAATTCTGCTCGATTTCCAGATCATCGTCCGGCAATCGTGCGGAGGCGCGGTTTCCTGAGCTGTATCCCGGTGCTCACTGCCTGCTTGTCGGTCTCGCCCGCTGATGTAGCGTAGTTGCTCTCGCCGCTTATTTTCGCTACCGCTGAATCGAGGCTGCTCTTCCGCAGTTCCTTTGAGCGAGCCAGCGCCTTTTCGGCGGCTTCCTGATTGCCCAACGCCCGGTACGCCTTGATAGAGCTGGAAATTCAGATCGCCGCGGTAATCGATTGCCTGCGCTTTCTCAAGCTCCGGAACAGCCAGCGCCGGTTTATCCAGATGCATGTAGGCCGTGCCGAGGAGCGCGTGGGCTTCCGCCGACTCGGGGTCGTGCTTCAGCGATTCCTTCAAGTAAACGGCTGCGCCCGCCATGTCTTTCTTTTTGAGACATAACTGAGCAAGCAGATATTCGGTCTGCGCATTCCCCGGACCGAGTTCGGCCGCGCGCTTGAGTTCAACCTCCGCCTCATTCACCCGGTCCAGTAGCAGCAGCATTTCGCCCGCATAACGGTGCAATTCCGCATCGTCCGGCCGCTTCTGTAACGCCGCCTGGAACTCGGCAATTGCACCCGGGAAGTCCTGGCGCAAGCGGTAGATTTCGCCCCGCAGCTCATGGGCGCGGGCCGAATCGGGAAACAAATCCTGTAGCTTTCCGAAGTATTGATTGCCAAGATCCGCGTCTGCCCGAATCAGCGCGTATAGCAGTTCAGGATCTTCTTTTGAGGCTAGGCGCTTCTCGCAATGCTGGAGATTATTCGCCGTGCACACGACGGGTGCTGCTCCGCTCGGCTCGCTTTTCGGCAACTCTTGATCTGCGCTGTTCGCCGGCTTGCCCCCCTTTCGCAAGGCCTCTGCGTATGCGAGCCGCAGGCCGGGCAATCCAGAATCAATCGCTAGCGCCCGGCGATAGGATTCAGCCGCCTCTTGCCAATCGCCCCGATCAGCCGCGAGGTCGCCCGCTAGTCTGTGTGCCCACGCAGATGAGCGATAGTGCTGGGCCATCTGCAGAGTCAGCCCCCGGCCCATTTCAAGGTAAGCCTGCCCGATCGCGTACAGAATTTCCTCTTGCGCCGGCAGAGCTTCTAGCGACTGGATCCGTGCGGTTGCCTGCTGGTACTCTCCAAGCCGCAGATAGCACGTCAAGAGCCCGCGTTGTGCTTCCGCATTGCCGGGCTCGAGCTGTAGGGCTTTGCGCAGCGGCGGAATCGCCAATTGCGTTTTCCCGAGACTCAAGTAGCTCAGTCCCAGAAACAACTGCCCGGGAAGCAAATCAGGCGCCGCAGTGGAAACCTTTGCCAGTTCCGCAGCCGCCTTCGCGAATTCGCCGGTAGAGTAGTACATAAGTCCGAGGTTCGCTCGCGCCTCGGCCAGAGTCGGATCTAGTTTCAGTACCGCCTGGAATTCAACAATCGCCCGATCAAATCGCCGCTCAGCCGCGGCTTGCTGCCCGGCCCGAAAGTGATCGGCCAGAGTTCGTTCGGCAGTTTGCGACCAGCCAGGAGAACAAATAACCAAGACGGAGGCCCCGGCCAGTAACAGCGCGCGTAAATCGATTGCCTTCCGAATTCGCCCCGAACTCATCTGAGAAGCAGGCCGCTCGAGGCCTCCTCAGTCTGACGGCGGAAACCGCGAAACCGTTAAGCCGTCTTTTCCGCCAGTTCCGCCGAATACACCGGCCAGAGCCAGTCGGCGTACCCGGGCGAGTCTGCCCCGCGTGGCCTCGATGAACAACGTCCGCAGCTTTTGTGTTACGGGCCCCACTTCGCCCGTTCCAACCGGACGGTGGTCCACTTCCAGAACAGGCGCCACTTCGACCGCTGTACCTGTGAAGAAAAGCTCGTCGCAGATATACAATTCGCTGCGATCAATCGAGCGCTCGACAGTTTCCAGCCCTAATTGCCGGCGGGCCAGTTCCATCACGCTCGCACGAGTGATGCCTTCGAGGATGTTGTCTGTTGCCGGCGGCGTGATGAGCTGACCGTTTCGCAGCATGAAAACATTCGAGGTCGCCTCCTTCCGCCACGTGTCCGTTCTCATTCAGAAAAATAGCTTCGTCATGCCCGTTTCGCCGGACTTCGTCGATCGCCAAAACGCTATTGACGTAAGCTCCCGAAATCTTTCGCTCGTCCTGGAATCGCCGTGTCTTCGACCCGACGCCAGGAAGACACTCCTGCTCTCAGACCCCTTTCTTCCCGGTCAGATATTCGCCAAACGGAACAGCAGTGATGCAGTAAGCGTCGTTATCGTCGATCGGAACGCCGAGCCGGACCGCCGCTTTGTAAGCCAGTGGCCGCACATACACGTTGTGGCGGTACCCGTTCCTCCGGCATAGCTCAGCCGTGATCTCGCCCAACTCCGTTGCCGGGGGCGGAACCTGAATCCGCAGAATCTTGCAGTTGCGTTTCCAGCGCTCGTAATGCTCGATCATCCGGACCAGGAACAGTTCTTGGCGGTGGGGCTCGTAATAGCCGCGAATCCCCTCGAAAACTCCTGTTCCGTAGTTGAAGGCGTGCGTCAGAACACTGACGTTTGCCTCAGCTAGGCGCACAAACTTGTTTTGGAACCAGACGATCGTTTCAGGTGCGGGAGTTTGGGAGTTCATAAGCCTTTGATTTCATTTTAGCGCAAATAGCACCACTTGGATGTGGTGCTCATATGCTTGGCTTTGAATGGTAATTTTGGCCGGTTGGGAACCGGGCGACCCCCGCTCACCCGGGTGATGGGCGATGCGCACGTTACAATAACCCTTCCATGTCACAACTCTTGGCGGGCAAAACCGCGCTTGTCCTGGGTGTCTTGAACAAATGGAGCATCGCGTACTCTATAGCGTCGGCATTCAAGCGCGAAGGAGCCACGCTCTTTCTCACGTACCAGAACGATAAGCAGCGACAAACCGTCGAGGAATTCGGAGCTGAGTTGAAAGCGGCAGGAGTAATTGCCTGCGATGTTACGAAACCAGAGGACTTGGATCGTTTAGTCGGCGACCTACAGAGCAGCGCACCGTTGCTCGATGCCGTGGTCCATAGCATTGCATTCGCCAACAAAGAAGATCTCAGCCGCCCTTTTCTGCAGACGAGCCGAGATGGTTATCTGCTCGCCCAGGAGGTAAGCGCTTATTCGCTCGTTAGTGTTTCCCGAGTGGTGTCTCCCCTGATGACAAGGGGCGGCTCGATCACCACGTTGACTTATTTGGGCTCGACCCGCGTAATGCCGAACTATAACGTCATGGGAGTAGCGAAAGCTGCTCTTGAGGCATCGGTTCGGTATCTCGCTAATGACCTTGGCCCAAATCAGATAAGGGTAAATGCTATCTCTGCCGGCCCGATCAAAACAGCTTCCGCGCGCGGCGTAAAAGATTTTTCGAAAATGTTGGAGGGCTCGTCCGCAATTGCACCACTGCGCCGCAATACCGATCCGGCTGAAGTGGGCGATGCTGCGGTGTTTCTTGCCAGCGATTTAGGTCGTGGAATTACCGGGAACATACTATACGTCGATGCCGGTTTTCAGATTATGGGAATCGGCAGCATGCAGTAGGTTTCCGGAGCTCCCGCCCTAACGCTCTCAGCGGTGCTGCGTCTCAAATCTTGAGGACAAGAACCCCGCTTGTAATATGCTGGTGTTTTCCAAGCGCTGCTGCGCTCGATGACCGGCTTGCCATCGTGCTGAGCCAGTCTTTGTTCGTAACCATATGATTCAGGTTGAAGGTCTCTCGAAGAGATACGCGCGTCACGTCGCGGTAAACAACATCTCATTCTCGGTTGATAAAGGCGACATCGTCGGCTTTCTCGGTCCCAATGGCGCCGGGAAGACAACAACAATGCGCATTCTCACGTGCTTTATGCCGCCCACTGAAGGCAAAGCTACCGTCGCCAACTTCGATGTATTCGAGCAGCCGTTCGAAGTCAAGAAGCACATCGGCTACTTACCGGAAGCGCCTCCCCTGTATCCGGAGATGAGCGTCGAAGACTACCTCGCATTTGTCGCCCGGTTGAAAAATGTCCCGAGCGCCGATATCAAGCGCCGCAGCGAGCAAGTTATGGAGCGATGTGCCGTCGCCGATGTCAAATCGAAGTTGATTTCCAAGCTCTCGAAAGGCTACAGGCAGCGCGTTGGCTTAGCGCAAGCCATCATCCACAACCCCGACGTTCTCGTTCTCGATGAGCCTACTTCGGGCCTCGACCCCAAACAGATCAATGAGACGCGAGAACTGATCAAGAGTCTGGCAGGTGAGCACACCATCATTCTCAGCACGCACATTCTGCCCGAAGTGGAATCCGTTTGCGAGAAGGTCATCATCATCGACAAGGGCCGCGTAGTTGCGACCGACTCCGTTGAGAATCTCAAGAATCGTGCCGGTGTAGGCGGCGCCACCCAGGTACAAATCGAGAACTCGGGCGATGCGGACCCACTGGCGGTCCATCAGCGCCTTGAACAGGTACCCGGCGTGAGTAAGGTGCTCGACCGGATCACCTCTGGCCCGCGATATGTGTTCGAAGTGGAGAGCTTACAGGGCCGTAACGCCCGGGCCGATATCGCTCGCGCTGTTGTGCATGCGGGTTGGAACCTGCTTGAATTGAAATCCTCGACTTTGACGCTCGAAGAAGTATTTCTGGAGCTTACGGGCTCGCATCCCGAGCCGCCTGTCCCCGTGGCAGCGGGAGAGATCCAGTGAGAAACATCTGGACTATCTGCCGCCGCGAGCTTTACGCCTACTTTGTCTCGCCCATCGCTTGGGTTCTCCTCACCATCTTTGCGTTCCTGAGCGGTGTATTTACTTACATCATTAGCGCCAGCTTTGTTCGCGCGGGACTCGAGAGCCAGATGACCGGGCAGTCGGTCCCGATGAACGTCAACGAGCAGGTAATCGCACCTCTGTTTTCCAACATTGCGGTAGTTGGGCTCTTTCTGATCCCGCTGATTAGCATGCGGCTCTTCGCTGAAGAAAAGCGTCAAGGCACGATTGAGCTGTTGGCGACTTCCCCCGTGCACGACCTCGAAATCGTGATCGGGAAGTGGCTGTCTGCAGTCATCATGTACGGCGCCTTGCTGGCGGTCCTGTTACTCGACTATGTCTTCCTGTTTATGTACGGCAACCCCGATTGGAAACCTGTCGCCACTGGGTTCCTTGGAATCCTTTTGCAAGGAGCGTGTTTACTGGCCTTCGGAACTTTCATTTCGACTCTGACCCGTAATCAGATTGTGGCAGGAGCTATCGGCTTCGCGCTCGCACTCGTGCTCTGGATACTCAACTGGACCACTTCGTTTGGCAACTCCGGAACCGTACAGGTCCTAAACTATCTCTCGATCGTTAGCCACATGGAAAGCTTTTCTCGTGGCGTGATCGATAGCAAAGATCTTATTTACTACTGTTCTATGACTTTCCTCGGTTTGTTCCTGACCGCACGTTCACTTGAATCATTGAGGTGGAGAGCTTGATGGCAGAACTCAAGTCTCTCAGCCCTGTGACCCGCAAAATTTCAGTGTCCGGCCGGCAGGCTCGTTATGGCGCAACCGCTTCGCTTTACACGATCGTTGTCATTGCGGCACTGGTGCTTATTAACTGGTTAGGCAACCGCTATAACAAGACCTACGATACGACCAGTAATAAGCGTTTCACCCTTTCGCAGGAGACTCAGAAAGTCGTAAAGGGACTAAAGCAGGATGCGACCATCACTTACATCGACAAGGCGAGTAGTTTCAACCAGGCAAAGGGCATCCTGGATCGCTACGCGAACCTATCTCCCAAGATTCACATCCAGTACATCGACTATCAAAAGCAGCCGACCGTAGCGCGCGCCTACGGACTGCGATATGCCGGCACGGCCTACGTAGAAATAGGTCCACGCCGGGAAGAGGCAAAGGCCTTGACAGAAGAAGGAATCACCGGGGCATTTCTGAAAGATCTTAAAGGCGTCCGTAAGGTCTGTTTCGTAAGTGGATCCCAGGAACATGCACTTGACGGAACCGATAGTAACGGGCTTTCACAGTTCAAAACTATGATCGAGCGCGACAACTATCAAGCGCAATCCGTAACTCTGCTCGACAAGACTGCGGTACCAGGCGATTGCAACGTCTTGGTAGTGGCTGGACCTGGCTCGGACTACACTGCCAACGAAGTCAGCGCGATCAAGAATTACGTAGAGAACGGCGGCCGGGCGATGTTCCTGCTGGACCCCCCGCTTGACTTCAGCCGCGAGCACATTGCGGAGAACACGGCCTTAGTCAATCTGCTGGGAAGCTGGGGCGTAACTGCCGACAAGGATCTGGTCCTCGAGCAGAACCCCATGGGACAGCTGTTCGGCTTCGGTCCTGAGATTCCTCTGGTCAGCAGCTATGAGTCGCACCCGATCGTAAGCGACATGAAGAACAGCTTCACGGGTTTCCCGGTCGCGCGTTCTCTCGATGTGAAGAACACCGACAAGGTGACTAACCAGAAACTGTTCTCTACTTCGGATCGTGCGATCGCCACTACCAAGCTGGCTACCAACGAAGTAAATCCTTCGGATCCCAGCAACAAAAAGGGCCCGTTCGTTTTGGGAGTAGCCGGCAGCTACAACACCGGCAAGCCGAATGACCCGGGCCGCTTCGTCGTAATCGGCAGTTCCGGATTCCTCGACAACGGCATGATCGGCTTTCAATCTAACCGGGACTTGGCCCTGAATGCGATTAACTGGCTATCTTCCGACGAGGACTTAATCTCGATCCGTCCCAAGGAAGCTGAGGATCGAAGGCTCAATGTGACCCAGCGTCAAATGAACGCCTTCGCCTACGTCGACCTGATTGCCATTCCTCTTCTAATCATTGCCGGCGGTGTCGGAATCTTCTTGAAGCGGAGATAACATGAGACCGCGGAATCTTCTCGTAGCTGCCATTATTTTGGCGGCCTTGAGCGGTCTGGTCTGGTACGCCAAGCAGCACCCGCCATCTAGCGCCACGAGTACAGCAGCGAATACCACGCCGAAGCTGGTAGACATTCCGGAGAAGGACATTCGCTCGATCGATCTAAAAAAGAAAGACGGGACGACCGTAACTCTCGATCACGAGAATGGCAAGTGGGCAATCACCGCGCCGCAGTCCTGGAAGGCAGACCAGGATGCAGCTAGCAGCCTGTTCTCGTCCCTCAACCCTGTCTCGGCCGACAGCGTGGTAGAGGACAAGGCAAGCGATTTGGCCAAGTATGGCCTCAACTCGCCAAGCCTGACGGTAACTGTTCACGATAAAAACGGCAAGTCCGATAGCATTCTGTTCGGCGACGATGTTCCGGCCGGTTCGCTCGTCTATGCCCAGGTGAATGCGATTCCGAAAGTGTATGCGGTGGCCTCTTCGGTGAAAAGTTCACTCGATAAGTCCGCAAACGACTTACGTGACAAACGGCTGCTTACCTTCGACACAAACAAGCTGACGCGCATCGATCTCGTGTCCGGAAAGTCTGACATCGAGTTCGGGAAGAACAACCAGAACGATTGGCAAATCCTCAAGCCGCAGCCTTATCGAGCTGACAGCTTCCAGGTCGAAGAGCTGCTTCGCAAGCTGAGCGACGCCAAAATGGATCTCTCGGGCAATACGGAAACGGACCAAAAAGCTGCGGCAGCTTATGCCTCCGGGTCTCCGGCGGGCACCGTCAAGGTTTCAGATTCCTCAGGCACCCAGGTTCTCGAGCTTCACAAGAACAAGAACGACTATTACGCGAAAAGCAGCGTTGTCCCCGGTATCTACAAAGTTTCCGATGATCTTGGCAAGGCGCTCGACAAATCGCTTGACGATTTTCGTAATAAGAAGATCTTCGATTTCGGCTTCAACGATCCAACCAAGATCGATGTACAATCCAATTCCAGCAGCAAATCGCTCGTTCGGAGTGGAACTGACTGGAAGTTGAACGGGAAAACAATGGATCCGGGTAGCGTCCAAGCGTTCATTGATAAGCTGCGCGATCTCTCGGCGACGAAGTTCGCGTCCTCCGGCTTTACTTCTCCCGCCCTCACAGTAACGGTTGTTTCAAACGATGGCAAGCGGACAGAACGGGTTGAATTCGCGAAGACCGCGGACGGCTACCTTGCTCGCCGCGAAAACGAGCCAGCTCTTTACTCGCTTGAAGCAAAGGCGGTGAACGATATGCTGGATTCGAGTAACGCTATCAAGCCTGCTACCTCGACCAAAAAGTAAGCGGCCGGACTGGTCGGCTTCATGTCTGCGCTAAATACCGATCTCTACGAACTCACGATGGCGGCCGGATATTTCGCCGCCGGCAAGTCCGAAGACATCGCGATTTTCGAGCTGTCAGTTCGGCGGTTGCCCGCTACCAGAAATTTTTTGATTGCCGCCGGTCTGGAGCAGGCCGTTGACTATCTGCAATGCCTGCAGTTTGAACGGGAAGAAGTCGACTATCTTCGATCGCTCGCTCAGTTCCGCCGCGCACCCCCGGAATTTTTTGAATCTCTGATGCGGCTTCGCTTCACTGGCAGCCTCTTCGCCGTCCCGGAAGGGACGCCAGTGTTTGCCGGTGAGCCGATTGCGATTATCCGTGCTCCTCTCGCACAGGCCCAGTTAGTGGAAACCTTTCTCTTGTCGACCTTCGCTTTTCAGACGAGCATCGCTTCGAAGGCGGCGCGCTGCGTCATTGCGGCTCAGGGCCGCTCTATCGTTGAGTTTGGCAGCCGTCGTGCGCACGGACCCGAAGCCGGGATCCTGGCTGCGCGAGCCGCTTTTATCGGTGGCTGTGCCGGAACCAGCAACACGGAAGCAGGCATGCGCTTCGGGATACCCGTTTCCGGAACTGCCGCTCACTCATGGACGATGGCCTTCGGTGATGAAAGAGCGTCGTTCATTGCTTTGCAGGAGTTGCTTGGAGAGGACACCGTTTTTCTGCTGGACACCTATGACACGCTCGAAGCGGCGCATCTGGTAGCCAAGCTTGGGAAGCCCGTCTGGGGCGTTCGCCTGGATAGCGGTGATCTGGCATCCCTGGCGCGAGAAGTGCGCCGCATTCTCGATTCGGCGGGGCTCGAATCCGCCAAAATCTTCGCCACCAACGATCTTGACGAGCACCGCTTGGCCGAACTGGCGCGGGCCCATGCTCCGATCGATGCTTTCGGGGTGGGTACAGCGCTCGCAACCTCCAGCGATGCGCCAGCACTCTCGGCTGTTTACAAGCTGGTGGAGATCAACATGAATGGGACAGTACAGTACACCGCGAAATTCAGCCAGGAGAAGAATACGCGTCCCGGCGCAAAGCAAATCTATCGCCTGCAGGATCATGATCTGATCGCTTTGCAAAGCGAGTGCAGCAGCCAATTCGGCAGCTCGCCCTTACTACGGCCGATCCTGATGAACGGGCAACTCGTGGAGGCACAGCCAACCATCCTGGACGCGCGCTCCCGTTCAAGGGAAAGTATTGCCGCTCTCCCGCCGGAACTACTCGAGCTGGATCGTCCAGTGCCGTATCCCGTAGAAGTGAGCGCCCGCCTTTCCGAATTGACAGAGAGCCTTCGCCATGCGTATCAGCCATGAGCACCATATTTTTCGATGTCGATACACAGCTCGATTTCCTCTTTCCCGCGGGCGCGCTATACGTTCCCGGTGCGGAGCAAATCGCGCCGGCGCTCGCATCTCTCACATCTTTTGCGGCAGAGAATAATATTCAGATTGTCTCGACTGTTGATTGCCACTCCGAGGACGACCCGGAGTTTCGTACCTGGAAACCACACTGCATCACTGACACACAAGGTCAGCAAAAGTATTCCCGAACTCTACTCGAACGTCCGTCCCCTGGACAAATCTTGTATCAGAAGAACACAATCGACTTGTTCGCGAAAGAAGACTTGAACCGCTTGCTCGACAAGCTTCAGGCGGACCGCTTCATTGTTTATGGACTGGTAACGGAATATTGCATTCGTAGCGCGATTCGTGGCCTGCTTGAGCGGAAAGCGCAAGTAAGCGTTGTCACCGACGCAATCAGGAGTCTGAGTGCGACCGATGAACGCGCAACCTTTGAGGAGTGCACAAGAGGGGGCGGACGCCTCGTTTCGGCACGCGAGATTCTTTCAGAGCCCCGTCCCAGCTGAGCGCTCGCGGTAAGGGTGAATCAATGATTACCCACCATGCCCCGCACTGAATCGATCAGTTTTTCAGAATCATATGCGACACCCTTTTTGAAAACATACTTTACGTTTTCCACGTCGCTGATGTGAGCTGACGGATTTCCCTTCACGACCACGAGATCGGCCTGCTTTCGTGGGGCGATACTTCCGATTCGATCAATACGCCCCAGGTAGACAGCGGCGTTGTAAGAATAGATTTGAATCGCTTCTTCTGGTTTGAAGCCGGCTTCAACCAGGAGCTCCAGATTCCGCTGATCGCCGAAGCCAGGCAGAGCGCCTCCATTGCCAGTCGGGTCACAACCTGCCATGAGTAGCCCTCCCTGTTTCACGAACTCGCGCTCGAAGTCCATTTCCTTCCGGAGCAAAGATGAGAATCTATCCTGGCTGCCGGCCGCCCTTTCCTTCGATTTCAGGTAATTACTAAGCGCGTCAGGCGACATCGCATCTATCATCCGCTGCTCAAGGGGCGGCTTCCCCGGTATAAATGCTTCAAAAACCGCCAGCGTGGAAGTAATCGCCACCTTGTGATCGATGAGCGTGCGAATCACACGCTGCACTTCGATGCTTTTCAAATCAAGACGGCCAAAAGCTTCTAAACCTTTGGCCTGACCGGGGCAGACATCGCGTTTTTTACCGGGCGTGAACTCCGTATCGACAACGAATCCATGCTCGAGGTTGTCGATGCCCAGCTCGGCGGCTTCTGTAAAACCAACGGAGCAGAGATGACCCGTGATCTTCATCCCCTTCTCATGTGCAGCATGAATGGCCGCCCCCAGCGCGTCATGCGAGATGTCCATGTACGCCTTGAAGGAGGTCGCGCCCTCCGCCGCCCAGTAGTCAACCAGGCGGCGGGCCTCTTCAGCCGAGTTCACGACGGGCATCTGAACGGAATACCCGCCGGGCCCTTCGATATACGGGCCGGTAATATCGAACTCCGGACCCGGCGTCATTCCGCGACCAATCAGGCCCTTCACATTCAAATCTGTATACGGTTCAAGTGACCCGGCAGTCCGAGCCGTCGTCACTCCAGATGCGAGATAGAGGGTTGGCGCGCTGAACATTAGCTCGTTGTAGAACGGCCCACCGCCCGGCGACGGATAGAACAAATGTTCATGCATGCCAACGAGCCCGGGATAAACGGCATATCCGCGCAAATCGAGCTCCCGGGCGCCCGCCGGAATCTGAACCTTAGCTGAATCGCCGCTCGCGGCTATTTCCCCGTGATCCACAACGATCGTCTGATCGGCACGCGCAGCTGCACCCGTCCCGTCAATTAGCTGGACATGGGAGAGAGCAATGATGGGATCGCTAAAGCTGATGAACTGCGCCTCGTGTGTCGCTTGGTTTTGGGCGCTCGTCGACAAAACTGCGCAAACCGGGATCAGTAGTCCGAAAAATCTGACGGTTGAAGCTCGCATCGCAAGTGCATTATTTCACTTGCTCGGGAGCATACTTTTTTCAGCGTATAAAGGAAACTAAGTGCTGGCCTGAAGGAAGCAACACCCCGGTTCCCTCGGGGCTCGACGCTCTGTACGGCTCGCCGTCGATTTCTATCTTCGAGACCGCTGAGTTCAGTACTGCAATCGCCCTGGTCCGGCTCTCATAAGACACATCAACCTGCTTATCGGTCGACACCGCTGAGCGAATCTCGCCGTTGAAGTCTCGAATTGTGAGACCCGGCTTCTCGAACGCTGCCGATAGCCCGTGTTTGCCGGCGGGTACGAGCACAGAATCGCGATCCTGAACCGGCCAGGTCTTTCCGTCTACTTCGACCGGCCCGCGCCAAGCGATCCGCGTCAACTCCCCGGCATCCACGTTCATTTCGTCAGGGCCGCTCTCTTCTACTCGTGCGCTTGTGGCAGCGGCTGGAAGAAGCGAAAGATCCTGCTTCTCGAGCGAATTCTCGATGTACAGTGCCACCCGCCCAAACGAAACGGCAGCCTGGTGAACCAGCTCCAACAGTTCCACCCCCGTCTGCTTCTTAGTCGGATAAACATCCTGATAACGTTCCACGACGTTAATGTCCACAGCCAACCGCTCGCGATCCGTGGTGATTTGCCGGTACTTTTCAGCCAGACGCGCATAGCGTTCAGGCCCCAAAGCCCACAACGTAGCAGGGTCTTCCACCAGCAATGTGCTGTTCCTTTTTTCGATCAGCGGCAAAGTGCGCGCCACATCCGCTCCCAGCTCGTCGCGAATGCCCGGGTCGAAACGATCATCGATGTGGGTCAGGATCACGTCAAGATACGGTTTCGCGCTCCGAGACTGATCCACAGTTTGCAACCATTCCCGCTGCATTCGCGAGGCGAGCTCGGCGCGGAAATTTAGAAACCTGCGCAACGCATCCGGATGTGTTGCGGCCGCATACATTGAACCTGCCTGGAAGAGGAGCACTGGATCGAAGCCGTTCGTGCGTTTGAACTCGGCCCGCACGTCGTCATTCATGGGCGTGAACCGTGCAGGATTCGCCGCGCCCTCGAGCGATTCGAAATACAGCTCGGCCAGGTTAACGCCATCCCAATCGAAGCGCCCGAGCAGCGTGTTGATTTCTCGTCCAATCTCGTTTCGGCAATCCGCGTTTTGCAGATTCATCAGCTTGCGCCAATCGAGTTGCGCATCCTGCTCCAGAGCGGTCTTCTCGCGCCACTTGGGGTGTTCCGCCCAGAACTTTTCACTCACGTGTGGCAGTTCCAGCCAGGCATAGACAGAGATCGCGTTGCGGTGACACGCTTCGATCAGCTGCCGGAGATAGTTGTCCTGAATCGGATCACGTTCCATGTTGTGCCACGCCGCCACATGCAGCACGCCGATGCCCGCCCGTCGCCAGCGGCGCGCCAGGTAGTCGGGATCGGCGCGAATCCGGTACGCGGAGTCAAAGAAGGCCCACAATGTCGTTGTGCTTGCCGGCGAATCCCAGCCTAAGTCTGCCAGCGCGTGTAGCAGATAAGGAAATCTTTCGATGCCGCTCGACCCTGGCGCGGTCGCAACCCACAGCACAGCTCCATGCTGGGTGCGTTTGCCCGCCAGCAGGGGAGCACCCTTCCACTTCTCACTCGCAAACACTTTGAAGTCGCCGGGTACCTCTGTGCGCGCGATATTTAGCGGCCGTTCCCAAATAATCTGCATCTCCGGCGCATGGACATCCACGATTTGGCGAACCGCGATTTCTTCAGGCTTCGCCATGATGCCGAGCCGTTCCGCCGAGGGCCCGCCGCCTTCGAGAATCAGAATGTGATCTTGCGAAAGCCGTGTTGAATCGACCGCCGCCGAGCCGCCCGCCACGATAATCGCGGGCTCACGTTTCGCGTTTTCCGTTATCCCGACACATCCTAGAATGGCCCTCCAGGGTCCCGCTTTTACGCCCAGCGCCTGGAAGGTATCTGCTCTCACAAACCCCGCCCCCAGCGAGATCGCAATCGCAAAAGGCAGAAAGAGACGTCGTAAAGTCATTTCGTCACCGCGTACCAGACGCTCACTCGCACGTCGTTATAGTTGGGCCGGGGAGACTGTGCCGTATAGAAGCCGTGCAGCAGATCCGTTGAAAGAAACATATTGGGCGGCATCCAGGGCGTATGAAATTTCAAGCCAGGGCCCACCTCTACTGTGTTAGCCCAGTATTCCCGCTTAACATCGCGTACGTAGTTCACGTTAAACAGTACCTGGCCAGACATGCCGCCGATCTTAAAGCTCTCGCCGGCCCGCTGCTGGGAGTAGAACAGCCAGTCTTTGTCGAATCGGCTGATATAAACGGCGTCAGCGGTCGTTTCATAGAACATTCCGGTCGTCCTACTGCCGAGAACATGACCGAAGCCTTTCGCGTAATTGAGGCCGCCGCGGTAATCCGGCATGGCGGTACCGATATCGTGCCGGAAAGGTAAGTAATTCACTGCTTCTCCCGCTTCTGCCCAGGCGGTTATGTGATGCCACGTTCTGGTTGACAAGCCTGCCCCGAAAATAAAAGAACTTTCGGACAAATATTGCGGCGTCTCGGCGTGGGTCGGCAGCCCGCTCTTCAGATCGCCCGCAAACCGGGTCGATAGATAGAACGTGATCAGCTTGTTCGCCTTGCCGAGCCAGGGTAGCGGGACTGTGCGCTTGATCTGCCCGTAACTGAAGAGATCATGCCATCTCGAAGAAAACATCGGCAAGGTCCAGATAGTCGTTTGCGGCAGTGTATCTCCGCGCAGATTGTGGAAGGCTTTTGAAGCCTCGGCTGCAATCTGCGGATCATTGGCGCGCCGCGCCCGGTCGAACCAGTCCATCGCGTCAGCGTCGTCTTTCGCCTGGTTGTATGCCCAGCCAAGCTGCAGCATCACCCCTGCATCCTCTGGATTTTGTTCGTGCGCCCGCTGGAGATATCGAATCGCGTCTCTCAGGTAACCAAGCCGTAGACTCTTCGTTCCCATCGCTTTTGCATCGAGCGAAGGCGCCGTCCCTTTCGGTGCAGCTTCCTTTGCAGGCGCCGGTGGCGGTGGCCTCGTTTTCAACCCCTGGAGCGAATCCAATTGCTTCCGTGTCGCCTCGTCCTTGGGATCGAGAGCGACCAGAGCTTCAAACTGTTCGATTGCCTCGGGCTCTTTATGCATGGCGAGGTAGAGATAAGCGAGTTCCTTGCGCAGCGCCAGGTTACTCGGGTCAATCTTCAGTGCTGCCTTGAACTCATACGGGTAGGGATAGCGCGTTCCGAGCTGGGCTAGCGCCAACTCTGCCGTGCGTGAATCGCTCGAACGTGAGGCGGCCAGCAGCGCCGCCCGCGCTTCGTCCACCCGGTTCAACTTGCTCCAGACACGCGCCAGAATGAGCAGTAGTTCCGGCATTTGCGGCTTCAGCCGTCTACAAATCTCAAACTGTTCTGCTGAGAGCAGCAATTCGTCTCGTAGCTCTGCCAATTGCGCCAGTTCCCAATGCGCGCTGAAAGTGGAAATAGCCTTCGGGTCTGACTCGCGCTTCAGTGCTTCTTGCCAGCGTGCGATTCCATCCGCCAGCGGTTTATCGATATTCGTAAACGCCTGCTGAGCAGTAGCCCGGGTATGGGGATTCTTTGACTGACTCAGCCTCTCGAATGTCCGGCGGGCTTCGATCGGCTTCTTTGTCTCATAGGTTAGGAATGCAAATTCCAGTGCTGCCGTCTCGTCCTGCGGGTTAAGCTTCAACGCCTGCTCGAACTCGTCCCGAGCCTGGGCGTTGTCGCCGGTTTTCAGCAGTACGTAAGCGAGATCTTCGTGCGCCTTCCCGTTCGAGGGCTGCTGAGTCAGTCCTTTGCGAAACAACTCGACCGCTTGATCGTAATTCTTTTCTGCCAGAGCTTTGTAGGCCTGATTCAGCTCCGCTTGGCCGCGAGTCTGGCATGGCGCGACGGAGGCTATGGCGGCCAGGAGAACTTCGGCGATTAGAATTCTGGGCATGAGCGGCTGATTCAACACAGGCTGTGAAGATAGTTGCCCGCCGCTCGCGAAACTCTCCTGCGCTATTTCTCGTTTGGCCAATGCTGTGGGTATCCACATAGGCCCAGGACCACCGGGCGTTATTTACTTCGGTGCCTCGCCTACTGCATGTGCCTCTCGAGTCTGCTGCTGCTGAAATGTGCTCGCCCGGCCTCAGTTGTTCCCGAGATCCCTTTCGGGAGGTCATTCAAATGTTCGGGAGCAGATCGAAATATTCGTCGTCCTCATTCTTGCCGCCTTCACCGAGGCCGACTGTCTTCTCCGATTCGATGAATTCGATTCGCTCGATCCACTTCACCATCTTGTAGCCAAGCTGATTCTCAACCCGTAGCCGCAGCGGGGCTCCATAGACCTCGGTCAGGGGCTTCCCATTCATTTCGGAGGCAAGGAGGCATTCCGCCTGGAGTACATTTTCGAGTCTTTGGGTGTCGTAATACATCTCGCCGTAGAGCGAGCCGCCAAAGGAGAAGAACGCGACGACCTTGGCGTTCGGCTTCGGCCGGACGAGTTCCACAAGCGACTTCATGGAAATCCCGCCCCACTTGGCGATGCCCGTCCAGCCCTGGATGCAATGGTGCATGGTAATCTCCTCGACCTTGCCCAGTCTCTCGATATCCGCCAGGGAAAGCTCGACGGGGTTGTCGACCAGGCCGCCCACCTTCAGCTTGAAGTCCTGGAATCCTCTCACTGCGAGGCGCTTCCAATCTTCGCGGACGGGCATCTTGCCGTTAGGCCAAAAGCGTGGAGAGATGTCCCTCTCGCTGTAATGCTGACTAGGTGTGAGGCGGTTCAGTGTCGTCAGCAGCAAAGGGTAGGTAATGAACTTCTGCACATGCTGCAAAATACGAGGGTAGAACCAAGAGACGTAATGCGCCGCAATCCACGAAAGAACGACGCCGCCGATGCCTACGAAGCCCAGAATCATTCCGGTACGATTCTGATCGTCAGTACCCATGACGATGTGGTTCATATTGCGAACGAAGCCCGTCATCGCAACCAACGCCACATGTACGACGATGAACGCAACGAAGCTGAGCATGATTAGAAAGTGAATGGAACGACCCGATTGCCTGCCGCCAAAGAGCTTTGCATAGTGAGGGAAGCGATTCACCAGAGCAGGCGACATCGCGATACCGGACAGGATGGCCAGCGGTCCAAAGACGAAGACGACGGCAAAATAGGCGATCTGCTGAAGCGCGTTGTAGCCATAAAACCCGTTGGGCTCAGGCGGCAAGTGAAGAGTCACGTAGTGCACCCATGTGTTCCAGGCCTGCAGCAGCACGAGAGTGGATTGTGGAACCAGGCGCCGCCACTGCTCTGTATCGAAGAGCATGACGATGAACAAAATACCCGTGATGATGAAGCCGTAAACGTTGAGGAAATGCCACGACCGCGCAATGCCGACAGTATGCCGGTAACCCGGTGTGGCCACAATCGGCGAGATGTAACGAGCATCGTCCTTTGCCGTCCAGACGCGATCGGTGGGAACGTGGATTGGCGTGAACCGGATCCACTCGCTACCCGGTGTGCAGTCGTTGTTGAAGTATAGGCGAGGGTGATCGAACAGGATCGACAGACCGCTCCGAATCAGCATCATGAGAAAAAGAAAGTTGAAGAAATGGCAATACCTGACCCACAGCGGGAAGCCGTGCGGACCGGCAAAGTTGTTGGGATAGATCTGCGGGACGGGCGGAATATAAGGGAGACCGGCAACGAGAAATTCGATCCATGCCGCAAGTACCGGGACCAGCACCAGCAACGCAGCAGCGATCAGGAACGAGGGCCGAATCCAGATGCGAAACCGGCGGTCGGGGGGGTGGTGCACGGCCGCATGTGCTGCATCGAAGGAAATCATTGCGCGTCTCCAGAGCCTATATTCACGGTCTCATGGTGGGCTCGCCGGTTCCACAGCTCCAGCGAGCTTAGGACCGCTCGTGCGGTGCTGCGAGTGTCGGCCCAATCTGATAAAAGCGCAAGTTTTCAGGCGGAAAAAACATGATTCAGGGCCCATCGAGCAAAGAGCAGAAGTGCGATCGCATTCTGGAAAAAGACCAACGTGCGGGTGGCAATGCCTGTTGCTGCCTTAGCGAATCCGCTCACGACAGCGACGCACAACAAAGCCAGCACGATCAGCAGCACGCCGGAGTCGCAGATTCTTTTCGATTGCTAACCCGTCGTGGGACGCTAATCACGGTCAGCCTGTAAGCCCTTCCGCACTCTGCGAAGCGCGGCCTATCTCGCCACGCGCATCCAGTCGCGCAAGCAGGAGGTGGTAATAGAGCATTCCACGCTCAGGACCGAGAGGGGTGAGAACCCGGTCGATATCGAGCGGAACAGCCCCTGCCACGAAGGCCAGATTGCGAGCAACGCTCGAGTCCTTCATTGGAAAAACGTCGAGCCGGCCTAACCCGCGCAGCAGAATCACCGTGGCCGTCCGCGGCCCGATTCCCTTGATGCTGCCGAGCAATCGCGCGGCTTCCTCACTCGAAAGCTCCTCCAGCATTGCTTCGTTCAGGGTTCCGGATAGCAGCGCGTCCGCCACGCGCCTGAGCGTCGACAGCTTGTTCGCACTCAAGCCCGCAGCCAACAAAATGTCATCGTTCGCAGCCCGCAAACTCTCCGCGGTGGGGAACGCATGGAGTGTCGTGCCCTCGCATGTAACAACCGAACCGAGACCTAGAATTGTCCGCCTTGCAATCGAACTCGCAGCAAAGAGGCTCATTTGTTGAAAGACGATTGCGTTCACGCATGCTTCCCATAACGTTGGATAGCGGGGAGGCTTTATGCCGCGCATACGAACGGCTAACGGCCACAGCCATGGAATATCCTGTGCTGCGCGATGGAAGTGTGAAAGTACTCGTTCGACTCCGAGAATGCGGCGTACGAGCGCAAGTGCCCGTGTGTGCTCGTCAGAGCCGTTGCACCCCTCAAGCGCAACCATGAGCCTGGCCGGTTGTGTTGCGCAACGCGCACGATAACAGGTTTGCGGAAGCCGTCGAGAACGCGGACATATTCGCCTTCACATGTGAGTACGTCCACGATATTTGTCGACAGCCTTCGCAGCGCGCTCACAGTAAGGTCGAGGCGGTACGGCGTCGCTACGTCTATCTCATATCGTGCTTCAGAAGCCCCAAGGGATCCCGCAGCGGATCGCGTCATTGGGATCTCAGATATCCAAAGTTGCGGTCACGCGTCTTGCTTCGGCGCGTTACCGCGGCTTTGCGTATGTGAAGCGTCGAATTTGGACGCCGTGCGCCTGAAAACAGGTAGCAGCACAACTGCTTCGTTGTGCCCCGTGTCCTTCGCTCCGTAGATCAGCGTCATCGCGGACCGGCCTCGGGCCGCCTGAATGATGTTGGCAATCGTGGCTTGCACTTCTGGATTCTTCAACTCCAATTTGTATCGCTTGCAGAACTCGGTCCAACGCTTCGGATCATGACCAAACCATTTGCGTAGCTGTGTGCTGGGGGCGATGTCCTTTGCCCATGCGTCCAGGTGGAGCTCGGCTTTCTTTACGCCCCGCGGCCACAGCCGGTCTACCAGGACTCGAAACCCGTCCTTCGCGTTCGGTTTTTCGTAGGCTCTTTTGAGCAGGATCTCCACTCCTCACCTCAGATTTTCGTGAGAGCCGAGCCTTTGTGCATAGCCAAGTGATCGGTCGTATCGCTCTTGATCTCATACTGCGGCTCTTCTTTTGAAGCGTGGACCGTATACCCCTTGAACGTGATTTCGGAGGTGTGCTTCTTCTGGATCGTTCCTCGGACCCGTCCTGCTTCCGAGTTCCACTCAACGTGGTCGCCCACTTTGAAATCGTGTGCCATTACCCTTCCTCGCCCTTTCATGACGACTTCGCTGCCGCTATCGAGGGCATCGTTTTGCAGGGTGGTTTTCGCACTTCAATCCGGCCGTCGCGAACCCGAGTCTCGAGACAGGGCTGCGCATGCACAGCCGGCCCATCGAGCACCCCGCCGTCTTCTAGGGCGAATCGCGAGCGGTGCCAGGGACACACGATGCTGTCACCCACAAGCGTGCCTTCCGAGAGCGGGCCGTTGAAATGCGAGCACGTCTCGGCCAGGGCGAAGATCCGGGTACCACGGCGCACCAACAGGATCGGAACGCTATCGTGCTCAGCGCGCTTGGGCTGTGCCTCTGCCAAATCGGAGTCTGCCAGCACAGACACAAAATCCTCGGGAAAAGTTTGGCCGGCGGTACGGTCAACGCCCACTCGGTATTCGTAAACCATCTTCCCGCCCACATGCGCCGCGAAGGCCATCACGCCATATCCCAGCGCCCCTAATATCCGGCCCACATTTCGCGACTTGCGTCTGCGCGCAACGAGTGAGGTCGCGAACAGCGCGGCTCCACTCAGGTTCAAAAGGCCGTGAACCATGCCAAGACGCCGAGCTGGAGCATCGGCATCCTGCCAGTCAGTCGCGCCCGTTACCGCTGCACCGAGCGCCCCCACTATGCCGACTGCAACAGAAGTATCGGCGGCAGTGGCGAAGGCGTCGCGATGGCTAGCCATCTCCAAGGCGTCGAACACCAGAGCGGTTGTCCAAGCTCCGATCGGAACATCCGTGAGAACTACATGCAAGGGTTCCCCGAGCCATGTTCCGTTCAGGAAGTTCTTGACCGATTGACCTCTGGGACCGGCGCTGTCGAAGGCCCTATGCACCAGCTTCTGCAGGCCTTCTCCAACTGCTCTGACTTTCGGCGATTCCTCACAATCGAACCCGCCCGTAATGTCTGGTGTTGGCATGTTCCTCCCGCGACCTCGATTCTAGTAAATTCATGGCTAGCCTATACCCACCTTTGCGGTGGGGTATCAGTTTCCAGCATCATCCACTCTCCACATCTATGAGATGCTCCATCCAAGTGCCGCTCAAAGCCCCGTATTGACGTTCGAGGCTACCGCTTACCCTTTGGGCCACAATCGGTTGAAAGGCCATCATGTTAATCTCATACTAAAAGGGTCGTATATCATGTCTGCGGCGAAGAGCTTGGCTAAAAGCTTTAGAAAGACCGGCACAAAAGCGACGTCCCATTCGCTCGCCGACTTGCCTTCGGGCCAGCGCTGCATTCTCGATCACCTGGAAGTTCCGGAGGACGTCGGGCGCCGCTTGATGGAACTCGGTTTCCTCCCCGGGAACGAAGTGGTGCCCGGCCGGCGCGCTCCCGGGGGCGGACCACGTGTTTTCCGGGTCGATGGTTCTGAAGTTGCCTTGCGTCACGAGACCGCCGCCAGGTTGTTCGTGCGGCGCCATCCTGAGTCAGATCTAGTAGTGCTTAAATGAGCTCCTGTCACGGAGATAGCCCCAGAGCGGGTCTTCTACCAAATCCCGCAATCCTGCCGCCGGCGCCGCCCAGCGATCGCCCCATCATTGTCGCCATTGTAGGCCCCCCGAACTCCGGAAAATCGACTCTTTTCAACCGCCTGACCGGCTTACGCCAGAAAGTTGCCAATTTCCCGGGCGTCACAGTCGAGCACCGGATGGGGAAAGCCAAACTGAAAGACCAGCACGAAGTTTTTCTGGTCGATTTACCAGGCGTATATAGCCTGCACCCTCGCGCTGAAGACGAGCAGGTCACGCACGATGTTCTGAAGGGCGCGCGGCAGGATTTTCCCAAGCCGGATGCGGTCATTCTGATCCTCGACTCCACCAATCTGGGGCGGCATCTCATTCTGGCGGCCCCAATCCTCGATCTCGGACTCCCAACTCTGATCCTGTTGAACATGGCCGACGACTTGGCCGTTCGCGGAGGCAAAGTAGACATTTCGGCTTTATCTGCCGAGCTGAACTGTACCGTGGCGCTTATCAGCGCGGCCAAGGGGACCGGCATCGACCGTATTCAGCAGTTTCTGATCGGCACCGCTGTCCGGCTCAACACGCCTCCGGCCAGGATCGAGTTGCCCGTTCTGCACGATGTTCCGAAATGCCGGCAATGGGCCGCCAATCTCGGCAAACGGGCTTCATACAGAGCGCCCGCTCCGCCATTGTGGACCCGGCGGCTGGACTCGATCTTCCTGCATCCCATGGCCGGGCCGCTGATATTTTTGGCGATCGTGGTGGCCGTCTTCCAAAGCATCTTCTCGTGGGCTAAGCCCGTAATGGATGCGCTGCAGCAGTTTGTGGCGACCTCCGGCGTCTGGTTCAATCATGTCCTGCCGGCCTCTCCCTGGCGTTCGCTCTTGGTCGACGGCGTTTGGAAAGGTGTTGGCTCCGTGATCGTATTTCTGCCACAGATTCTGCTGCTCTTTCTGTTCATCGGAATCCTGGAAGACTCGGGCTACCTCGCCCGCGCGGCTTTGATTGCAGACCGAACCATGGCTAAATTTGGGCTGCAGGGCAAATCCTTCATCCCATTGCTCTCGGCTTATGCGTGTGCCGTTCCCGCGGTGATGGCGACACGCGTCATCGAAGATAAACGGGACCGCCTCGCGACGATCATGATCGCCCCGCTAATGACCTGCTCGGCGCGGCTCCCGGTTTACACTCTGCTGATCGCCGCGTTCGTTCCGAATATTCATCTGCTTGGGGATTTTCTCTCGCTCCCCGCCGCTACTATGCTTGCTCTCTATGTGCTGGGCTTCCTGGTTGCGATCTGTATTGCCCGGCTGCTGAAATCGACGGTGCTTAAGAGCCGCGACACCAATTTCATGCTGGAAATGCCGCCTTACCGGTGGCCAACCTGGCAGTCGCTCAGCTTGCGGCTGATAGACCGCAGCAAAGTATTCCTCCACCGGGCGGGTACGGTGATTCTGCTGGTGGCAATCGGCATCTGGATTCTGGCGAACCTCCCGCTTCAGCACGGCCATGCTCCTTCGCTCGAGCATAGTTTCGCTGGTGCCATTGGCAAAACGATCGAACCCGCCATCAAACCTCTAGGATTCAATTGGAAGATAGGAATCGGCTTGATCACCTCGCTCGCCGCCCGCGAAGTGATCGTCGGAACCCTCGGCACCATTTATGGCATCGAAGGAGACGAACCGTCGCAAGGTCTGCAAACGGCAATTCACCAGGACCTGACACCAGCGGGGGCAGTCGCGCTCTTGGTGTTCTTCGCTTTCGCCCTGCAATGCTTTTCTACCTTGGCGGTCGTGAAGCGTGAAACGGGTGGGTGGAAGTGGCCTGTGTTTCAGTTTTCGTACATGTTGGCCCTGGCGTACTCTGGTTCCTGGTTGGCTTTTCACATCACCAACTACTTTCTTAGATGACAGACCTACATGACGTAGTGATTCTCGGCTCAGGTTGCGCCGGGAATACGGCGGCAATCTATGCCGCCAGAGCCAATCTGCAGCCCGTGGTTTTTGAAGGCCATGAACCGGGCGGGCAGCTTTCTATTACCACCGAAGTCGAAAACTTTCCCGGGTTTCCCGAGGGCATTCATGGACCGGTCTTGATCGAAAGCATGAAGCAGCAGGCGTTGCGTTTCGGCGCCATATACCGGCATGGACGCGCCATTAAAGCCAGCCTGCTCGAACATCCGTTCACGCTTGAACTCGAAGACGGAGAACAGGTTCAGACCCGCACCCTCATTGTTGCCACGGGAGCATCGGCCCGCTGGCTAAACCTGCCGAATGAGCAAAAGCTGATTGGCTACGGCGTGAGTTCCTGCGCGACATGCGACGGTTTCTTTTATCGCGACAAAAAGATTATGGTCGTGGGCGGCGGCGATTCCGCCATGGAAGAAGCCAATTTTCTCACCCGGTTCGGCAGAGAAGTCGCTTTAGTACATCGCAGTGAAAACTTCCGCGCTTCACGCATCATGCTGGCGCGCGCCCAGGCCAATCCCAAAATTTCCTTCCTGATGAATACCATGGTCGAAGATATCTACGACGTGAGTAGAGGCGTGGTGACCGGCGTCAAGTTGAAAAACCTGAAGACGGGCCAGGTTTGCGACCGCGAAGTGGATGGATTCTTTGTCGCCATTGGGCACATACCTAATACTCAGCCCTTCCATGGCCAGCTCGATCTGGATCCAGATGGCTACCTGGTCAGCCATGGCGGGGCGCGGACCAATGTTCCCGGTGTTTTTCACGCGGGCGACGTGCAGGACCGTACCTACCGCCAGGCGATCACGGCATCAGGCGCAGGCTGCATGGCTGCTATCGAGGCGGAGCGGTATCTGGAGGCAGTCGGACACTAGATTGGAGATACTGAAAGCGGATGGCAGCGGCGGTCAACAGCTTTCTCAGTCCGGAACGGTTTGAGCAACTCTATTCAGACGACTGCAAGCCGTATTTCGAATACTGGTTCGGAGAAGCGATCCAGAAGTCCGTGCCCACTTCCCTACACTCGACAATCGCCTTGGTCATTTCGATGCTTCTACTTAGGCGCGGGTGGAAAGCCCTTCCTGAAGTTCGCCTGAAACTTTCGCAGGTCGCTCATCCAGTACCCGATGTGGTGGCGAGCACGAAGGCTTTTCAGGATCCATACCCAACTGAGCCGTTCGAGCTGTGCGTGGAAATCCTGTCCCCGGGCGATAAGCTGACCGGGCTGTTTAGCAAGGCGGCACACTACCTCGATTGGGGAATCGAGACTGTTTGGATTATCGACCCAAAGGAGCATACGGCATTCTCCATGTCGGTGCACAATCCGCAGCCGATTCCAGTGGGCATGTCGGGTTGTCTCACGGCTGGCTCGGGAGAGCATGAGCTCAGCATTCCGCTTAGCGAGCTCTTTGGCGAAGTCGACAAATCCGGACTAGTACATGAAACTCGCTGAAGCCATTAGAGTCGCCAAATCCATCAAGGTCGAACACGCACGCAAATTCGCCACGCATGTCGTACCCGAAGTAGTGCGCCCCGCGCGCATCATCTGGAACCAGGCCATCGGCGGCATCTTCATTCTCTTTGCACTTCTCTTTTTTGGCTACGCTGTAAAGTATTTTCGTGCACTCCATTCGGGTGCCGGAAATCCGGTGGCTTTGGCTTTCGCTGCCTTTCTCGGCGCTGTGATGTTGTTTTTCGGCCTAAGCTCGTTCAGTAAGGCGCGCCGCATCGGGCAACGTTGAGTTTGCCTCCTTTAGAGCAGCCTGGCAAGTTTCCTTTCACGCGCGGCATTTATCCCGACATGTATCGCCGCCGCTTGTGGACCATGCGGCAGTATGCAGGCTTCGGCACTGCGGAAGAGAGTAACAGGCGCTACAAATATCTTCTGTCGCAGGGCACTGCTGGCCTGTCGGTTGCTTTCGATCTGCCAACCCAAATGGGTATGGATTCAGACCATCCACTTGCTGCCGGCGAAGTCGGCCGGGTGGGTGTCGCGATCGATTCACTCGCCGACATGCACGTGTTGTTCGACGGCATTCAGCTCGCTCAAGTGAGCACCTCGATGACGATCAACTCGACGGCAGCCATTTTGCTTTGCCTGTATGTGCTGGTCGCCGACAGCCAGGGCGCGGACCGCAGCAAGCTCTCTGGAACCATTCAAAACGACATCTTGAAGGAATACATCGCGCGCGGCACCTACGTCTACCCGCCGAGGCCTTCGATGCGCATCATCACCGATCTGTTTGCCTGGGCTGCCAAAGAGCTTCCCGACTGGAACACAATTTCGATCAGCGGGTATCACATTCGTGAGGCAGGTTCGACCGCAATACAGGAACTTGCATTCACGCTTGCGAACGCAATCGCTTATATCCAGGCCGCCATCGCGGCGGGTTTAGAAGTCGATGCGTTTGCTCCGCGCCTTAGCTTTTTTTTTAATGCACATAATAACTTCCTGGAAGAAATTGCTAAGTTCCGCGCCGCGCGCCGTCTGTACGCCCGAACTATGCGCGACCGGTTTGGAGCGAAATCAGACCGCTCGTGCATGCTGCGCTTTCATGCACAGACCGGAGGCTCAACTTTAACCGCGCAGCAACCTGAGGTCAACGTCGTCAGGGTGGCGCTGCAAGCCATGGCGGCAGTACTCGGCGGAACTCAATCGCTACATACCAATGGCCAGGACGAAGCTCTGTCACTTCCAACCGAGAAATCGGCGCGCCTCGCGCTTCGCACTCAGCAGGTCATCGCCTATGAGAGCGGGATAACCGAGACTCCGGATCCGTTCGGCGGCAGCGAGTACATCGAGAAGCTCACGGACGAAATCGAAGCGGGCGCACGCGAATACATCGAGCGCATCGATGCTCTTGGCGGCATGCTGGCGGCCATTGAGCGCGGCTACGTTCAGGGTGAAATCCAGAATGCCGCCTATCAGCAGCAGCGGGCGATTGAGGAGGGGCGGCAGATTGTCGTCGGAGTGAACAAATTCGAGACGGGTGAAACCGAGTCGCCGCATACCTTTCGGATGGACCCGCAGCTTGAAAGCCAGCAGATCGAGCGGCTGCGTGCGCTGCGTGCATCCCGTTCCCTATCGGCCGTAAGTGCCGCTCTGGACAAACTGCAGACTGCGGCCCAGGGCCCGGAGAATCTCCTTCCGCAAGTGCTCGCTTGCTGCCGCGCCTACGCTACTGTGGGCGAGATCTCAGACCGGCTGAGACGCGTGTTCGGCGAATATCGCGAGTCGTTCTGAGACAAAGCCGCATCTAGTGGTGATGAGCGAAATACAGGCAATAGCCGCAAAAGAACCCAAAGGTAAGTTAGAGCCATTTTCTTACGATCCCGGACCGCTAGGTCACGAACAAGTGGAAATCGAAGTTGCTTACTGCGGCATTTGTCATTCGGATTACTCGATGCTCAACAACGAATGGGGCATGACGCAGTACCCTTTCGTTCCTGGTCATGAAGCCATCGGCAAGGTTGTAGCCGCCGGAGAAGACGTGAAGCTCGTAGAGGTGGGCCAGACGGTCGGGCTGGGGTGGAACTCCAGCAGTTGCCTGTACTGTCGCCAGTGCCTTAGCGGCGACCAAAACCTGTGTCCACGTCTGGAAGCGACGATTGTCGGCCGCTACGGCGCCTTCGCTACTCGAGTTCGTTGCCACTGGATTTGGGCTACTCCCATCCCCAGCGGAATCGACCCTGCCAAAGCAGGGCCGCTACTTTGTGGCGGCATCACGGTCTTCAATCCACTTGTTCAGTTTGAAATCCGGCCGACCCATCGGGTAGGTGTAATCGGCATCGGCGGATTAGGACATCTCGCTCTGCAGTTCGCGAGCAAGTGGGGCTGCGAAGTGACGGCGTTCACGACTTCTTCTTCAAAAGCGGACGAGGCGAAAAGGTTGGGTGCGCACAAAATACTGAACACAAACTCGGAGGACGAGCGGAATAAAGCCGCGGGAACCTTCGATCTGATCATCTCGACCATCATGGTGGAGCTCGATCTTGGGTCCTACCTGAATACGCTTGCTCCAAAGGGACGGTTCCATGTCGCCGGGGCCGTGCCGGAGTTGCGCACGCCAACTTTCCCCCTGATTGTCAGTCAGAAGAGTATTTCGGGCAGCCCTACGGGTTCGCCGGCAACCATAATGATGATGCTAGACTTCTGCGCCCGCCACAAGATTGCTCCCGTTACGGAAGAATTTGCCATGAGCCAAGCCAATGAGGCGCTGGCCCACCTGGAAGCAGGTAAGGCGCGCTATCGAATAGTTCTGAAGAACGATCTGCAATAAGACCTAAACTATTACTTGCAAGCTCTTCACGTCATCGGAGCCGGCCTGGCCGGTTGCGAAGCCGCCTTCCAGGCGGCTGAAGCGGGCCTCCCCGTGGTGCTGCACGAAATGCGCCCCCACCGGCGAACAGCGGCCCACAAGACAGATTCTTTCGGCGAGCTCGTCTGCAGCAATTCGCTGAAAAGCGAGCAAATGCACTCAGCGCCATGGCTCCTGAAAGAGGAGATGCGCAAATTGAACTCTCTACTTATGAGCGCCGCTGGAGTAGCCAGAGTTCCGGGTGGGCACGCGTTGACGGTAGATCGTGAGTTATTCTCGGCTGCGATCACTCGTGCCATAGGCTCCCATCCTATGATCGAGATCCGTCGTGGTGAAGTCACGAAAATACCTGATGGCGCAATCGTGATCATCGCCACCGGACCGCTCACGAGTGACGCTCTGGCCGCCGAAATCAGCCGGATTACCGGGTCGGATTGTTTGTTTTTCTATGACAGCATCAGCCCGATTGTCGCGGCTGATTCAGTCGACATGTCGATTGCCTTCCGGGCATCGCGCTACGGCAAGTCGCTCGACGGAAGCGATGACTACGTCAATTGTCCTCTGGACAAGGCGCAATATTACGCTTTCGTTGCTGCACTGCTCCAAGCGGAGCACTATGAGCCGCACATCTCCGAAGACAACACGCCCTATTTTGAAGGCTGCCTTCCCATTGAGGAAATTGCCCGGCGCGGACCTCAAACGCTACGTTTCGGCCCGATGAAGGCAGCGGGGCTGACCGATCCTCGAAGTGGCCGCTGGCCTTACGCCGCGGTGCAATTACGACAAGAAAATCAAAGGGCCGACAGCTACAACTTCGTCGGCTTCCAAAACCATCTGCGGTTTGGCGATCAGGCGCGCGTGTTCCGCTTGATTCCCGGCCTCGAGAAGGCTGAGTTCCTGCGCTTCGGGCAAATGCACCGCAATACGTATATCAATTCACCGGCGCTGCTCGAGCCTACCCTGCAGCTCAGGACCGAGCGGCGGATCTTTTTCGCTGGACAAATCTCCGGAGTGGAGGGCTACGCGGAATCAATCGCAACCGGCTTGATCGCGGGACGCAACGCCGCTGCGCTTTGGTCGGGCAAAGAACCGGCCGTATTTCCGCGCGAGACAGCGCTCGGCAGTTTGTGCCACTACATAACCCAGGCCGACGCGAAGCATTTTCAGCCTGCGAATATTACCTTCGACTTGCTGCCGGCGCTCGACGAAGAAACGAAGCGCAGGTTCCGCCACGATAAGAATGCCCGGCACGCCGAAGTGTGCCGCAGGGCGGCCACGGCGTTCGAGGAGTATCTAGATGCCGCAGATACGCGAGTGTGTTGCGAAGTACCTGGCTGAACTCTCACGGCGCGGCGCATCGAAGCATACGCTGCGAAACTACGGCTCCGATTTAGAGCAGTTCGCGACTTATTTTGAACCTCCGGGCGAAGCTGCTCCCGAACTCGAGCAGCTCGATATCGCGCTTCTGCGTGAGTGGCTGAGCAGCCTCTACGATGCGGGGCTCGAAACGGTGAGCGTGCGGAGGAAATTAGCGGCGGTTCGCGCGATGTACAAATTCCTGCTCGGTGAAGGCTTGATTCCAGGCAACCTCGCCGCGCGTCTCCGCACCCCCAAGGTGAAGCAGCGTTTGCCGGAGGTGATGACCGAAGAAAAAACAAATCGGCTGATCGATGCCGTCGAGAGCGGGCGGACGCTCGAAAAGCCTTCGCGAGAGCGGGATCTCGCGCTTTTCGAATTACTCTATGGCTGCGGCATTCGAGTCAGTGAGCTTGTTGGCATCAACACGCAAGATCTGGACCTGGAGGCGGGCTGGTTATTAGTACGAGGGAAGGGGAACAAAGAGCGCGAGGTGCCCGTCGGAGAGCGAGCGATTTCGGCAGTTCAAGGTTATCTGCCGCGGCGGACACCGATACCGGGCGAACGCGCGCTCTTCCTCAACAGCACAGGACGGCGTCTCAGCGACCGCCAGGTCCGGCGCCTGGTGAAAATGTACGCGCTCGCAGCAACCGGCGATTCGACCGTCCATCCGCACAGTTTTCGTCACGCTTACGCAACGCACCTGCTCACCGACGGAGCGGACCTGCGGGCCATCCAGGAGCTGCTCGGGCATGCGCGCCTTTCGACGACACAGAAATACACGCAGGTGTCGCTTAAGGATTTGCAGGCGGTATATGATCGAGCCCACCCGAAAGCATAGCTTTGGCATAAGATAACGTATTGACTGATAGCGCCAATTGGCGCTATCATGGACGCCAGAATGGTAGAAGAGCTAAACGCGGTAGTGCAGGAACTCGGCGGTGAACCCGCTTTGGGTAGTTCGCTCCGGACGGAGGCAGACCTCGAAGCGGCAATTCGGGAAGGATTTCGGCAGAGAGTAGTTGAAGCCGTCATGGACCGCGCACATTTGAGTCTCAAGGAGCTGGCCACCAGTCTCGACCTTTCCTCTCGAAGCCTGCAACGACGCCGAAGCGAAGGGCGTCTCGCCCGCTACGAATCGGACCGCCTGTATCGTTTAGCACGCATCATTGCCTTAGCGAAGCATTACTTGGGAGACGATTCGAAAGCAACGCGCTGGCTCCGCCACTCGAATCGGGCGCTCGGAGGCAAGACTCCGCTCGAGTGTATCGATACCGAGCTGGGCGCGCGCCAGGTTGAAAACGTGCTAGGTCGCATCGCTTACGGCGGGGTGAGTTGACGTGGGTTTATCGTATCCTGCGCCGGCCGTATTCAACTAATCCGCTGGATGGCGAGGGCGCGTTTCGATTCGGTGGAAGATGGTCGAGCGTTGGCACTCGTATCGCATATGCGGCCGAGCATCTTTCGCTCGCGATGGTCGAATACTTTGTCCATCTGGGTGCGGATGATATCCCGGAGGATCTTGTGCTGGTACGGGCCCAAGTTCCGGACGGCGTTGCACGCATCGTTATAACCCCGAAGCAACTGCCGCCCGAATGGCGTCAGACTCCCGCCCCCGCAGCTCTAACCGGAATCGGCGATCGCTTCGTACAGGAGAACAAGGCCGGCATTCTGATTGTTCCTTCTGCTATCGCACCCAGCGAATCGAACTGGCTTATCAATCCCGCGCATCCGGCCTTCTCGAAAATCCGGGTACACACGCCCGAGCCATTTAGCTACGATTCGAGATTCTCAAAAGCGGCAAAGTAAGCCAGGCAAATGCGTGTCGTAACCTGAAGCCGTGCGCATCGGCATCATCATGAACGGGGTCACCGGACGTATGGGCACGAACCAGCATCTTATGCGCTCAATTGTGGCCATTCGGGAGCAAGGCGGAGTGGCGCTTTCGACTGGTGAACGTCTCGTGCCGGATCCGGTATTGGTGGGTCGAGATGCTCGCAAGCTGGAACTCTTGGCGAAGACCGCTGGAATCGAGCGGTGGAACACTGATCTAGAGACTTGCTTGCGGAACGCGGAGGACGCAATCTACTTCGACGCGCAGACCACCGGTCTGCGTGCAGCGAGCGTGAAGCGCGCACTTCTCGCCGGGAAGCATGTCTACTGTGAGAAGCCGCTCAGCACAGATTCCGCAAGTGCGCTCGAACTGGCAGAGCTTGCCACCCGGCTCGGGCGCAAGCACGGCGTAGTACAGGACAAACTTTTTCTGCCCGGCATACGCAAGCTCAAACGGCTGATCGATGCGAACTTTTTCGGACGCATTCTCTCGGTGAGAGGCGAGTTCGGTTATTGGGTTTTTGAAGGCGATTGGCAGCAAGCCCAACGGCCTTCCTGGAATTACCGCAAGGCAGACGGAGGCGGCATCATCGCCGACATGTTCTGCCACTGGCAATACGTGCTCGAGGGCCTGTTCGGGCCCATAAGAGCGCTTTCCTGTCTCGGTGCAACCCACATTCCGCAACGAGTTGATGAGCGCGGCAATCCATACACGGCAACAGCCGACGATGCTGCTTACGGCACCTTCGAGCTCGACAACGGCGTGGTCGCACAAATGAACTCGTCCTGGGCAGTGCGCGTTTATCGCGACGATCTGCTTGTACTGCAGGTGGATGGAACACAAGGAAGCGCAGTGGCAGATTTGCGCGGTTGCCGCACGCAGCATCGCGCGAACACGCCCAAGCCGGTCTGGAATCCGGATGTAGAGAATCCGTTTCGTTTTCGTGAGCAGTGGGCGGAAGTGCCCGACAACGAAACGTTCGATAACGGCTTCAAGGTGCAGTGGGAGATGTTTCTGCGCCATGTCGCCGAAGACACGCCCTTCCCGCACACGTTCTGGCAGGGAGTGCGGGGCGTCGAAGTTGCCGAAGCGGGTTTGCGGTCGTGGCGCGAACGGTGCTGGGTGGAACTCCCCTCGCGTGAAGCATGAAAATTACTCTGCCCATGCCGGGCCGGCGATTGAGCGCGTATGAATTGGAGCACCCACATCCGCGAGAGTTGGCTGTCGGACCGGCTCCGCGGAGCCGCCTGATCTATGCAGCGGCGCATGTGGTGTGCGATCCCCGAGAAGATGTCTCGCCTGGGGAATCGCCTCGCCTGGATTGGGATGCAACGTTATCTTATCGACGCCATCTATGGTCGCTCGGCTTAGGCGTTGCAGAGGCGATGGATACCGCGCAGCGGGGCAGCGGTCTCGATTGGATGGCATCGCGCGAGTTGATTCGCAGATCGATTCTCGAGGCACGCGCTAGCCAAGGCGAACTTGCCTGTGGCGCAGGAACGGATCACCTGGGTTCAGGAGCGAAACTGGCAGATGTGCAACCTGCCTATGAGGAGCAATGCGGCTTTGTCGAGCAGCATGGCGGTCGCATCATCCTGATGGCGAGCCGGGCGCTGGCGGCTTGCGCCCGCAACCCCGACGATTATCGCGAAGTTTACGGCCAGGTCCTGCGGCAGCTTTCTCGACCCGCCATCCTGCATTGGCTCGGTGAAGCGTTCGATCCTTCCCTCGCCGGCTACTGGGGTTCCACCAACATCTCAGAAGCAATGGAGATTTGTTTGAGCATCATTGCCGGGAATGCTTCTAAGATCGACGGCATCAAAATATCGCTGCTCGATCCTCAATACGAGATCGCCATGCGCCGGCGCCTCCCCCGCGGCGTGCGAATGTACACCGGCGACGACTTTCATTACGACGCCTTGATAGCGGGCGATGAGCAGGGCTACAGCCATGCGCTGCTCGGAGCCTTCGATCCACTGGCTGAATTTGCCGCTAGGGCGGCGCGGGCACTCGATCGAGGAGATCTTGCCGACTTCGAGCGAACACTCGGGCCGACCGTGCCGCTTTCGCGCCATCTCTTCCGCAAGCCGACTTACTTCTATAAGACGGGCGTCGTTTTCCTGGCCTATCTGAACGGGCGCCAGAACCATTTCAGGATGGTGGGGGGGCAGGAAGGCGCGCGCTCGGTCGTGCATCTGGCAGAGCTATTCAGGCTTGCGGATCGAATTGGCCTGTTCGTCAATCCGGAGCTGAGTGTCGAGCGGATGCACCGCGTGCTGGCTCTGGCAGGCATCGAGTGAGCCCGGATTTAAAGCGGCTGAGTTTGAACCAAATGACGGTGCGTAATCTCAGCGTGCTTGAGTTGACTGAGTTGTGCGCGCGGCATGCTATCGGGTACGTGGGGCTGTGGCGTGAACCGGTTGCGCGAACTGGCCTTCGAGAGAGCGCCAGGCTCGTTCGCGAGGCCGGCTTGCGTGTCTCAAGCTTGTGTCGTGGCGGGTTCTTCACTCGGCTTGACGCGCACGACGAGAACCGGCGCGCGGTGGAGGAAGCGGTCGAACTCGGAACCGACCTCCTCGTCCTGGTCTGCGGCGGGATGGCCGGGAACTCGCTAGATGAGGCCCGCAACATCGTCGCGGACGGAATCGCCGAGTTGGCGCCCTTTGCGAACACGCATGGCATCCGGCTCGGAGTCGAGCCGCTGCACCCGATGTACGCCGCCAGCCGTTCGGTTATTAACACGCTCGCGCAGGCGCTGGCGTTCGCGACGGCTCCAAACGTGGGGGTCGTCATCGACGTCTATCACGTCTGGTGGGACCCGCACGTTTACGAGCAGATCCAACGGGCGCGCGGCCGCATCTTCGGATTCCATATCTGCGACTGGCTCGACCCCATGCCCGATTTTTTAAACGGCCGCGGCATGATGGGCGACGGAGTCTGCGAGATCCGGCGTTTGCGCCAAGCCGTTGACGCCACCGGCTATACCGGCCCGATCGAGGTTGAGATTTTCAACGAGAAGCTCTGGGCAATGCCGCCGGATGAAGTGGTTTCGCTCGCCAAGGCGCGGTGTAGAGACTGCGTATAGATATTAGAGACCTGCCCTGAGGGCCGAGATCCGTCTCCGAATCTCCGCTCGGTCCGGGTAATTGGGGTTCCGGCGAAGCACTTCTTCATACCACCGGACTGCATCCGATCTGTAGCCCAGATTGGTCAAGCAGAGTGCGACGTTGTACGGCGCAGCCGTATCGGTTTGGTTGAGTTCGGCGGCCTTTTCGAAGCTCTGACGAGCAAGCTCCCAGTTCTGCAGTTCGAAATAGGCGTTCCCCAAGCGGAAGTGCATGTGAGAAAACTTACCATCGGACAAGCGGATGGCATGATTGCTGGCCTCGATCGCTTCCGCAAAGCGCCTTAAGCGTAGCAGGGCTTCCGCTTCGTCCTCGAAATAGAATGGGTTCGTGGAATCCAGGGCTATGGCTTCGACGGCTTGAGCAAGCGCTTCTGAGTAGACGCCACGGCGGTTCAGAACCCCAGAGATCACATCGTGTGCCAGCGCCAGGAGTTTCCCCGGGTCAGTCTTGCCCGCACCATCGCTTATGCATTTCCTTGCGGAGGACAGAGCGCTGTCTTCGTTTCCGGGAGCAGCCGAGTACCAGTTGGCGGCCTCGCACCAATCTGCCCAGCTTCCTCCCAGGGTCCCTGCCATTGCAAAGGCGTCGCCAGAGTCTTGATACCTCCCGAGTTCGGCGCGGCGTTTGGCTTCAGCACTCCAGTCCCACGGCTGAGCAAGATTGCGATCCACCAAGAACTTGAACCACGCCTCGCTTTCAGCTGTTTTTTTCTCGGTGAACGTCACTCGGGCTAATCCTCGGACGCTATCTGCCGCAAGCTCCGATAAATCGCCTTTGCTTGTCTTCAAGGCGAAAAGAAAGTTAGCCTCTGCCTCAGGATACAAGGCCAAGTCTTCTGACACGTCACCCAAATTGAAATAGAGTTCAGGAGATGGCGGGTGCGACTGTTTGACTGAAAGCGCGAACGCTTGTCTTGCTCGTTCGAGAAGCTGATTGCGATCGGGTGCATTGTTGAATAAAGCGATTAACGCCTCATACTTCAAGACTTTTCCAAGCACGAAGTTCGATTCGGCATCCGATCTAATGCGAACCGCGGCTTCAGCGGCAGAAAATGCAAGCTCTACATCTTCCAATTGCGCTTTTTCAGCGATCTGAAGTAAAAGTGTTTGATTGTTGCCGGCTTTGGCCAATACTCCTCTTAGCAGAGCGAGGACCAGATTCTTCGTTCCTTCCCAATCCGCGCCTTGCTGATGATTCTGCTCCTCTTCGAGTGCCTTGACACGTTGCATCACGGCAGACGTGTCGCTTTGCTGTAAGGGACCGGCAGCAAGAAGTTCTCGTAGTTGCGCGACAGGAACTGCGAAGTTGAGATTTTGGCCTTCGGTCAGCATGCCCACCGAGATGCCAATGACCTCGCCAACCGAGTTCAGTACCGGTCCACCACTCGATCCGTGAGAAATAGGAGCAGTGATTTGCAATAAGGGCCGATCCTCGATGTCTCGTGTAGCAGATATGATTCCTGTGCTAATGCTCTTCTCGAGACCTTCTGGATTGCCTATGACAAATACGTTTTCGCCTGGGGACGGTTTCCCCGACGACAGAGTCAATGGGCTTGCGCCGATGCTCGCACTCGTGTGGACAATAGCCAAGTCATTGATCGGATCGATATTCTCCACACTCGCCGGGACTTCGATCACACCAAGCTTGATAAAAATTGCGCCGCTTCCGACCACATGGAAGTTAGTAACGAGCCTGTTCTTCCCAATCAGAAATCCGGAGCCAAGCGAAGTGGTTGTTCCATTCGCATCTTTGATCAGGATTACGAACACGCTCGGTGCGGCTTGCTCATAGATCCGTTCGGCGAAGTTCCCGCTTTGAGCGCTAAGTGATTCAGGCAAGCCATAGGCGAGAATTGCAGCAACGAGGCCGACACCTCCGAGTAATCTTCTCAGTATCTTCAAAATACAGTCCCTATTTCCATTTCGGCGGGACGAGCGACATGTTCTACGCCGGAAAAAGCCGATGATCGGAGGCGTTTCATCGGGGCGGCCTGAAGCCGAAGCGGGTGAAGACGACCTGGGCCGCGGGACTAGTAAGAACTCGAAAAAGCGTGAGCGCCCTAGCCCTGATGTGATGAATTGACCAGCGACTCGACCAAGCGATCGTGTCCTAGAACTGTGCAGGCGTTTTTCGGGGAGAGTAGGAGAACGGAATGGCAGCGCTCGCGTAAACCGAAAGCTCCCCGGCTCCACTTATCGCGCGGCCGATCTCGCCCGATGATAAAGACGCTGACGCTAAGTATCCATCAGATCGGCCACCCAAACGCCGTACCGTCGTCTACCACGAGATGTGATCTTTCGGTGCTCAGCTTTGATTGGGCCAGCTCAGTTTCTTCCGTGCGTTGTGAAGGAGCCCGAGTAGGCCTGATGGAACCCAGACGATCGCGGGTATACCGACTGGAATGGCGGTGAGCAGACCGACGATGCCGGCTTTTATCATGGCGGAATCGTGGTCGTCGCCGTACCACTTTATTTGTGCCTTGTAGGTGATACGTCCGAGTACTACGCCGGCCCCGATCGCAAGCGGAATTAGAACCGGTAGTGCGATTCCCATGGTCGCCGCCGCGGTGCCGAACAGCATCAGATCCACCACAAACGCGAGGAACGCGATACGAGGATCGATTCCAAAGATCTGGTCGAGTCCCTTCGAGGCCGTATGTGCGTGCGGCGGAGAATATGGAGCTTGATGCTGATACGGATTGCTGGATTGATACTGTGTCATCGGCTTGTTGTCCCTACCGCAGGATGGGCAGAAGCGGGTCGCTTCAAGGGTGACGACGCCGCAATCAGAGCAGGCGGGCAAGATAGTTCTCCTGCAGTCGAAATGCTTACCATTCGCTGCCTCTTAAATTCTATACCTACGATTTCACCCATCTTCGGCGCGTAAAGATCCGCGCATGCCCGGCGTGCCCACAAGTTCCTTGGGGGGCGGAGTTCAGTCCGCGCGGCGCCTCAGCGCCGCCGGAATCTTCTCGCGTTGATACGTTCACGCGCCTTCAAAAAATTTCTTTCCCCTTCATTCCACACGCTTTAACCCTACTTCCCGAAACCCCAAAGTTCGTTTTCCGCCTCTTGCGTGCTACTGTCCGGATGCCTATGCGATTCACTGCCCAACAGACCGCCCTCATCGAAGCCACCGAACGCGCCAGCGAACAGCGTCGCGCTGAGATCAATCGTGCCAACGCCCAGCGTTCTACCGGACCGGTCACACATAGCGGAAAAGCTATCTCCTCTTTAAACGCTGTCAAAACTGGTTTGACCGGCCGTACCGTGCTCCTCCACTCCGACGATGCCGCCGCCTACCAGCAGCACCTCGCCGCGTACCAGAACGAATACAAGCCCGCCGGTCTTCGCGAATGCGAGCTCGTCCAGTCTCTCGCCGACACGCAATGGCGCTTGCAGCGCATTCCCGGTCTCGAAATGGCCATCTACGCCCAGGGCCGCGCCGAAAATCAGGACTACGTCGACCAGCACCCCGCCGCCGGCGTCAGCCTGATCGAGCTCGGCACCTTCTTAAAGTACGAGAAGCAGCTCAAAAACCTGCAACTGCAGGAATCGCGTCTCCAGCGCCGCTATGAAAAGGAGATGGCCGAACTGCGCAGCCTGCAGAAAGAGCGCAAGCAGCAGGAGCAAGCACAGAAAGCGCAGGCCAAACCCGCCACCGCCGCTTCCGCAAACGAAGTTGGCTTCGTTTTTTCAACCGCGCAAAATCGGCCTGAGGACTCGCCGGTGGAAACCCGAACTGCCCCCAATTCCTCCGCCCCAGCGCTGCTGAAAACCGCCTGACACAGCGAAAGCTCACCCGCCTGACTCATCGCGCCGGGCTGAAGCCGAAACGGTTGAATACGGCCTGCGCGTCACGGCTCGCGAGAAATCGTAGGAAAGCGCGCGCAGCTGAGGCGTTTTTTGATCCAACAACAACTCCGGCTTTCTGGAGGATGGGCTGGTGCCAGCCGGCTGGAATCAGTTCCGCATTCTTGCCCGTCAGCAGGGACTCGGAGGTAATCACCGCATCGGCATTGCCGCTTGTAAAGAGCTCAAGCGCCTGCCGGACGTTCTCGCCGTAGACCACCTTCCGCCGAACAGCCTCCCAGAGCCCTTCCTTTCCGAGCGCTTGCTGAGCGGCGAGGCCATAGGGCGCTAATTTTGGATTCGGCAGCGCTACGAAATGAACCCAAGGTGCCGATAAGTCCTGCAGAGAGTGATTGTTGCCGTCCCGCCACAGCAGGCCCAGGCGGCCTTCGGCGTAGTTCATCAGGGAATCGGGATCGATCTTGCGGTTCAAAACCAACCGGTCCACGAAGCTGACGTTGGCGGATAGAAAAACGTCGTAAGGCGCTCCATTTTCAATCTGTTGAGCGAGGGCGGCGCTGGATTCGGTGACCCAGCGGAGGTGCACAGCGGGCTGGTTTTTGCCAAACGACCTGGCCAGATCGGGTTGGAGCGGAGCAAGGTCAGCGGCAGCGCCTACTGTGAGAGTAGTTTCGGATACGCTCAAAGAGGTGAAGGCAAGAAGGAAGATCAGCAAAGAACTTGACAATCTTAGACTCATATTCGATACTAGAGGCGTGCTAAGCGTGGCCGGTCGCCTTGCTGCGGTTGGCGGAGGATTCAAAACTATATGAGTAAGATTATCGGAATCGATTTAGGCACTACGAACTCGGTAGTCGCCGTTATGGAGGCTGGGCAGCCCACGGTTATTCCCAACCAGGAAGGTGGACGTACCACGCCTTCGGTGGTCGGGTTTACGAAAGGCGGGGAGCGGCTGGTGGGCCAGGTGGCCAAGCGGCAGGCCGTTACCAATCCGGAGAATACAATTTACTCGATCAAGCGGTTCATGGGACGCCGCTTCAACGAAGTAAGTGAAGAGATGAAGCTGGTCCCATATAAGGTTGTTGCGGGCGAGAACGGGGACGTACGAATCGAGATCCAGGGCAAGAAGTATTCGCCGCCAGAGATCTCGGCGATGATCCTGACCAAGCTGAAGGAAGCAGCTGAAGCTTACCTCGGCGAGAAGGTCACCAAAGCCGTGATCACCGTTCCGGCGTACTTCAACGACGCCCAGCGCCAAGCGACCAAAGATGCCGGCCAGATTGCGGGCCTCGAGGTGATGCGTATCATCAACGAGCCTACAGCGGCGGCACTGGCCTACGGCCTGGATAAGAAAAAGGACGAGACCATCGCCGTCTACGACTTCGGCGGCGGCACCTTCGACATTTCGATCCTGGAAGTCGGCGACGGCGTGGTGGAAGTGAAGTCAACCAATGGCGATACTCACCTGGGCGGCGACAACATCGACCAGCGGATCATCGACTGGTTGATCACGGAGTTCAAGAAGGAACAGGGAGTTGACGTTTCCAAAGACCAGATGGCGTTGCAGCGCCTGAAGGAAGCGGCCGAGAAGGCGAAAATCGAGCTCTCGACACTGCTCGAGACGGAAATCAATCTGCCCTTCCTCACCGCTGATGCCAGCGGGCCGAAGCACCTGACTATCAAGCTGACTCGTGCGCGCTTTGAGCAAATGGTGGACGACATTTTGCAGCGCGCCGTCGGGCCTTGCAAACAGGCCATGCAGGACGCCGGAGTGACGCCGCAGAACATCGACGAGGTGGTTCTGGTCGGCGGATCGACCCGCATCCCCAAGGTCCAGCAGATGGTGCGCGATCTGTTTGGCAAAGAGCCGAACAAGAGCGTGAACCCGGATGAAGTGGTGGCGGTCGGGGCGGCCGTACAAGGCGGCGTGCTGGGCGGCGAAGTCAAGGACGTTCTGCTGCTCGACGTGACTCCGCTCTCGCTGGGCATCGAAACACTCGGTGGCGTGTTCACCAAGCTGATCGAGCGCAATACGACCATCCCGACGCGCAAGAGCGAGACTTTCTCGACGGCGGCCGATAACCAGACCTCGGTAGAGATCAAGGTTTACCAGGGCGAGCGTTCGATGGCGCGCGACAACCGGCTGCTGGGCGTCTTCCAACTGGTTGGGATTCCGCCGGCGCCGCGCGGCATTCCGCAAGTGGAGGTCACGTTCGATATCGATGCAAACGGCATTCTAAATGTCGTGGCAAAGGACCGGGCGACCAACAACGAGCAGAAGATTACCATCACCTCTTCTTCGGGCCTGAGCAAGGACGAAGTGGAGAAGATGGCGCGCGATGCGGAGTCGCACTCGGCGGATGACCGCAAGAAGAAGGACGAGATCGAGGCTCGTAACCGGGCCGACGCAATGGTCTACAACGTCGAGAAGATGTTGAAGGAGCATCGCGACAAGATTTCGGATGCGGACGCAAAACAGGTGGAGACCGCAGTCGAGGACGTTAAGAAGGCCATGGCCGACGGCGGACTCGAGGCAATCACCTCGGCGACAGATAAGTTGACGACGGCGAGTCACAAACTGGCGGAAGCGATGTACAAGTCGCAGAGCGCCGGTGGGCCTGGGGCGGGAGCTCCGGGTGCGGGCGCGGGCGCGAGCGGTAACGGTGCTCAACCCGATGGCCAGCAGAAAGATAACGTCGTAGACGCAGAATTCGTCGACGTTGACGATAAGAAGTAAAGGGCTAAAGCCTCACTCGACCGGCCGGCCTGGCGCTAGCCGGATCAGCGAGGGGGCGGCATTACACCAGCCCTGAGCCAAATGAGGGGCATTCGGAAGATCACGGATGCCCCAAATGTTTATAGGAATCGGTATGCCTGCTGCAACGAAAAAGGACTATTACGAGACGCTGGGTGTGGGCCGGAGTGCGGACGCTGAAGAGATTCGCAAAGCATACCGGAAGCTCGCGCGAAAGTATCATCCGGACGTAAACCCTGGGGACAAGAGTGCCGAAGAACGCTTCAAGAATGTACAGGAAGCCTACGATGTTCTGAGCGATGAGGAGAAGAGGAAGACGTACGACCAATACGGTTTCTATTCTCCAAATATTCCGCCAAATGGGGGTGGCGGAACCGGAGCCGGCCCCGGTTTCGGAGGCTTCGATTTTGCCGAGTACATGCGGCAGCAGCAACAGGCGGGTGCGAGCGCCGGGACTGAAGAGCAAGAGGGATTTGGCGGCTCATTCCGCGACATTTTCGGCAGCTTTTTTGGCGGCCAGCGTGGTGCCCGGCAGGCGGCGCCCCAGCCGGAACGCGGAACCGATTTAGAGTACGGCTTGAATGTAGATTTCTGGCAGTCGATCAGGGGCACGCAGGTGAAGCTCAATATCACGCGCCAGGAGACGTGCGAGACCTGCCATGGCACTGGTTCGGCCGGCTCGAGCGTGGCGGTTTGCCCGGAATGCGATGGAACGGGCACAGTAACTCAGATGGCCGGCGCGATGAAGTTCAATTTGACCTGCCCGCGCTGCGGGGGGAGCGGCCGCTTAAAGAACGCGTGCCCGACCTGCCGGGGAGAAGGCCGTATTGCGCATCAGGACACGGTCGAGGTGCGGATACCGCCGGGCGTAGCATCGGGATCGCGGTTGCGCGTGGCCGGCAAGGGCAACGCCGGAGTGGCGGGCGGACCAGCCGGCGATCTATACATCACAATCCGGGTGGAAGAGCATCCGTTCTTTAAGCGCAACGGCGACAACATCGATATCGCAGTTCCACTAACGGTAAGTGAGGCCGGGCTGGGCGCAAAAATCGAAGTGCCCACGATTGACGGGCGCGCCCTGCTGAAGATTCCGCAGGGTACCCAGAACGGGCAGAAGTTCCGGCTGCGGGACAAGGGCGTTTTCAATAGCAGGAAAAATTCGCGCGGCGACGAAATCGTCGAAGTGGTGCTGCGCGCGCCGGACGTGCACAACGAACGAACACGCGAACTGCTCCGCGAGCTGGCCCAGGTGCAGACCACGGACGTGCGGCAAGACATCTGGGATAAAGTGCAACAGACCGCATAAGAGGCGGGCGAGATGACAAGAAACAAAGGCAAAGCGGCTTACATGATTTCGGCGGTAGCCGAGCAATACGAGATCCATCCGCAGACCCTGCGCCTATACGAACGCGAAGGGCTGCTTGCGCCGTCGCGCAGTGAAGGTAACACCCGGCTGTATACGGACGAAGACCTGGAGCGGTTGGAAATTATCCTCAAGCTCACGCGTGAGCTGGGCGTGAATCTGGCAGGTGTAGAAATCATTCTCAACATGCGGGAGAAGATGGAGGCCATGCAGCGCCAGATGGAAGGCTTTGTGCGCACGCTGAACCAGGAACTCTCTGAGCGTGCGGCCAACCGGCCGCTGGAAAACGGCCAGTCGCTTGTGCCGGTGATTCAAATCAATTCGATGGTCACGCGAGAAGGCAAACGTGCGCCGGAAGGCAAGCGGGGGCGGAGGTAAGCCCCCTATATCTGCCCAAAAAACGCTACGGTTCCCAACCGCGACTTAAGCCACAGCCCCGAATTTCAATTCAGCGAAGCACCCCACGATCCGGGCTGCTATATCGAACTTACCGCGCTTTAGGTCGTGACCCGCTCGTTCAATAACACTCAGCGAGTGCCGCCCGGGTATGGCTCCCAGGGCGGCTTGCATCTCGGCGATGCTTCCGAACGGGTCTGCATCGCCTTGAACAAACAGAGCAGGCGTGTGCAGGTTGGCGAAGTGCGCCGTCCGAAGTTGTTCTGGCTTGTCGGGCGGATGCAACGGATATGACAGCAGAAGCAACCGCTCGATCAACCCGGGCTCTTCGGCCGCAAGCATGCTTGCCTGGCGGCCGCCATAGGAGTGGCCTCCTAAGCACACTGGCCCTGGAACAACGGATTGCAGAGCTTTTATTGCTTCCCGGAGCCCGTCGCGATCCGCGGCGGCTTGAGCTGGATGGGGAGGCCCGAATTTTCTCCGCTGCCGAAAAGCGAGATTGTAGCGGAGCACGTAATACTCAGCCGCCGCAAACGCGTCAGCTACCGCCAGCAGGAGAGGCGCCTGGCAATTACTTCCCGCGCCATGAGTCAGAAGCAGAGATTTGCCGCCGCCCCGCTCGGGTGTATGCAGAAAGCCGGTTATTTGGCCCTCGTGGAAAGCTTGGCAGTTTGGCATCAAGGTTGGGACAGGAATCGCATGATCGCGTGCATCACCCGCTCTCCCTGATCTGTTTCGAATAGGAGCTGCGCGTGCGCGGAGCCTTCGACGATTATCAATTCCTTCGGCTGAGGCGCTTTTTCGTATTGCGCGCGAATCCGGGGTAACCGTGGCCCATCACCACTTGTGTCATCACGAGACACAATAAACAGCGTCCGGGACCTGAGTTTTTCGGCCGGGCCATTGGGCGACGCCCCCAGCAGCACTAGGCGATCAATCTCGCCCGGGTTAGACGCAATCGATGCGTCGCCACCGGCCGCTCCTCCCATGCTTCCCCCGACCACCGAGACGGTTTTCGCGCCGTTGTTTCTTAAGTAATGAACCGCGGCAAGCACGTCCAGGTACAGCGGGGCGCTGAGAGGATCCGCTTGGCCCGGACCTGTTGATTGACCGTAACCGCGGAAGTCGATTGCCAGCACGCAAAATCCCGCCCCCGCCAGAGTTCTTGCCTGTTTTTGCCAGCTCTCCTTGTTGAAACGACCGCCGTGAGCAAGCACGACAGCGCGATCGCCCTTTCCGTACGTGTCGGCATAGACCCGTCCTCCGTCTTGAGTTGGAAACGAAACGTGCTCCTGCGCCACGGCAATGCAGGCCAGCACGAAAGCAACGAGCATCAGGCGAAAGGCAGCCACTACGGGAGTATACTGCGGGTGAAATAGCTTGCCGCGCGCTGAAATTGCTTACCGCGAACGAGCGGCATGATGCAAAGGGCAATTACCTGGCAAAGTAGAAAAGAAATGTCCGCAATCGATATCCCGGTACATGCCGGACGTTTTGGAAAGACAACCCGGCGCGATCTCTGGTGGCGGCAACCTCTATTCACTTTTCTCGGGCTTTCACTGTTCATCGTTTACTCGACCTGGGCGGCATTTCAGGGACAGCACTATAGATTCGGCCCTTATTTGTCACCGTTCTACTCTCCGGAGCTCTTCGGACCTAGCGATGCCTGGTTCGGCGCATGGCCTCACTGGTGGCCCTCGTGGGCGCCCATCTCGGCAGCGCTGCTCATTCTCTGGGCGCCCGGGGGATTCCGCCTAACCTGCTACTACTATCGCGGTGCCTACTATAAAGCCTTTTGGGCCGATCCGCCTTCCTGTACAGTTGGAGAGCCGAGAAAGATTTACCGCGGCGAGCGCTCCTTTCCCCTGATTCTGCAAAACGTACACCGATATTTTTTGTACCTGGCTTTGGTGTTCCTTATCGTTCTTTCGCTAGATGTCTGGCGCGCACTCTGGTTCACCGATGCCGCAACCGGGCGCGCACATTTCGGGATCGGTCTCGGAACATTGATCCTCTTAGTGAATCTCGTTCTGCTGGCTTGCTATACGTTCGGGTGTCATTCTCTACGGCATCTCGTCGGCGGCCGCGTCGACGAAATTTCTAAAGCTCCCGTTCGAAGGAACGGTTACCAGTGCGTGAGCTGCCTGAACCGCCGCCATATGCTGTTCGCCTGGGCGAGTCTGTTCTCCGTCATGTTTGCGGACCTTTACGTCCGGCTCTGCTCAATGGGAATCTGGTCCGACTGGAGAATCATTTGATGGCGCCATACGACACGCACGAGTATGACGTGCTGGTCGTGGGAGCGGGTGGAGCGGGTCTGAGAGCAGCCATCGAGGCATCGGCGAACGGCGTTCGCGTCGGAGTTGTAACGAAGAGTTTGCTGGGGAAAGCTCATACGGTAATGGCTGAAGGGGGGATTGCCGCGGCGCTTTCCAATGTAGACGAGCGTGACAACTGGCGGGTTCACTTTGCCGACACCATGCGCGGCGGCCAATATCTGAATAGCTGGCGAATGGCCGAACTTCACGCCAAGGAAGCACCCGACCGCGTTCGCGAGCTGGAAGCCTGGGGCGCGCTGTTTGATCGCACGAAAGACGGGCGCATTCTGCAGCGCAACTTCGGAGGCCATCGCTATCCACGGCTGGCGCACGTCGGAGACCGCACAGGTCTCGAGATGATCCGCACTCTGCAGGATCACGGCATTCACATGGGCATGAACGTCCATATGGAGTGCACAATCTTGACCTTGCTGAAAGATGACGGCCGGGTTGCCGGAGCGCTTGCTTACGAGCGGGAGAGAGGCCGCTTTCTTCTATTTCAGGCGCGTGCCGTGGTGCTCGCTACCGGCGGTATCGGTCGGGCCTATTCGGTCACCAGCAACAGTTGGGAGTACACCGGCGATGGGCATGCGCTCGCTTTTCGTGCCGGCGCATCGATGATGGACATGGAATTCGTTCAGTTTCACCCGACGGGTATGATTTGGCCTCCGAGCGTCAGGGGCATTCTCGTTACCGAGGGAGTGCGCGGCGAGGGTGGCGTACTTCGGAACAAAGACGGACGTCGCTTTATGTTCGACGATATTCCGGAAAATTATCGCGCGCAAACGGCTGACAACGAGGACGAAGGATGGCGATATACTCAGGGCGACCGTGGCGCGCGGAGACCTCCGGAACTACTCACTCGTGATCACGTGGCGCGCTGCATTATGAAAGAAGTGCGGGAAGGAAGGGGAACGCCGCATGGAGGAGTGTTTCTGGATATCTCGTGGATCAAAGCACGCCTTCCTAACGCGGCCGATTACATCAAACGCAAACTGCCCAGCATGTATCACCAGTTCAAACAGCTAGCCGATATCGACATCACTAGCGAAGCGATGGAGGTTGGTCCTACCACGCATTACATGATGGGCGGAGTTCGAGTGAATCCGGACACACAGATGTCTGATGTGCCTGGCCTTTTCGCAGCAGGCGAGTGTGCAGCCGGTCTGCACGGAGCCAACCGGCTCGGAGGCAATTCGCTCTCGGACTTGCTTGTGTTTGGAAAGCGAGCGGGAGAGGCTGCCGCCGCTTTTGCGAAAGATAACGGACCGGTCAGGCTGGATCCGAGACAGATAGAAACCAGTGCTAGCCATGCGACTGAGGCTTTCGGACGAGAGGGCGAGAATCCTTATCAGGTGCAGCAGGACTTGCAGCAAATGATGCAGCGCCTGGTTGGAATTGTCAGGCGTCAAAGCGAAATGGAGCAGGCAATCGAAGAACTCCGCCGTCTCGGGGAGCGCGCCGGAAACGTTGGCGTGGTGGGAAATCGCGAATATAACAACGGCTGGCACACTGCGCTGGATCTGCCGAACTTACTGGCGGTATCGGAACTGATCGCGCGTGCCGCTCTCGAACGCAAGGAGAGTCGTGGCGCACATTTCCGCGAAGACTTTCCGGAAAAAAGCACCGCCGAAGGACGCTGCAACATTGTATTGCGTCAAAGTGACGGGGGACAACTCGCGGTTGGGCGCGAACCGCTGGGCGAATTGCCCTCAGAGCTTAAAGCAGTCATCGAAGAGATGAAGTGAGCCGAGCCTGATGCCCAACATAGTCTTTCAAATCTGGCGCGGACAGAGTGGCCAGGGCGATTTCAAGAATTACACAATTGAAGTCTCAGCCGGTATGGTGGTGCTCGACGCAGTTCATCGTATCCAGGCCGAACAGGCCAATGACCTGGCTGTGCGCTGGAACTGTAAAGCAGGGAAGTGTGGCTCCTGCTCGGCGGAGATCAACGGAAATCCGCGCCTGATGTGCATGACACGGCTCAGTTCGTTGCCTGAGGGCGAGCCAGTCAAACTGGAGCCCATGAAGTGCTTTCCCTCTATCAAAGATCTGGTGACGGACGTTTCATGGAACTATGAGGTGAAGAAGAAAATCAAGCCTTTCAATCCACGGCCGCCCGATACGGCTGACGGGACTTGGCGCATGGCGCAGGAAGATGTCGATCGCGTTCAGGAATTCCGCAAGTGCATTGAGTGCTATCTGTGCCAGGACGTGTGCCATGTCCTGCGTGAGCACGCGCTACACGATCGATTCGTCGGTCCGCGTTTTCTCGTGCACATGGCGGCACTCGAGATGCATCCGCTCGATAGGGAGAACCGTCTCGCTGATCTCCGAAAAGATCATGGCATCGGCTTTTGCAACATTACGAAATGCTGCACGAAGGTGTGTCCGGAGGGCATCAGGATTACCGACAACGCCATCATTCCGCTGAAAGAACGGGTTGTCGACGAACACTTTGATCCTTTGAAAAGACTGCTCAGAGTCTTTAGTAAGTGAGTGCGATAACGGCCATGATCACTTACCTGGGAAGGAAGACATCATGCATTTTGAGCTGAAACGAATCTCGCCTGAAGCGATCCCGGCTGCGCTCGAGAGGGCTCACCGTTACAGGCTCCTAAATGAACCCTGGCAGGCCGAGAGTATCTGCGAAGATGTTCTGCGCGTGGAACCTCGCAACCAGACAGCGCTGATCACGCTCCTGCTCGCGCTCACGGACCAGTTTGAATCGCAGCTCTCACCGAAGCGCGCGCGTGAAGTACTCGCAAAGATGAGCGGAGATTACGAGCGGGCGTACTACGCCGGGATCATTTCGGAAAGATCCGCGCGCGCCAGGGTCCGGCAAGGACTTCCCGGTGCGAATTTCGCGGCATATAACGATCTTCTGCAGGCTATGCGCTCGTATGAAGCTGCCGAAAAGGTTCGCCCGCCAGGGAACGACGAGGCAGTCTTGCGCTGGAATACATGTGCTCGCATGCTTGCCAGTAACCGCGAACTCCGGCCCGAGCCCGACGAGATTCCAACCCCCATGCTTGACGACTGATCACGGTTCCAACAAAATATGCCGGCCGATACATCCCGTCCGATACGTAATCTGCTCGCCGCAACCTTGTTGCTGAGCGTTGCTGCCGTGGGCTGTGGAACTCAGGGCAGAGAGAAGGCTGCCACTCTCGCCGCCCACGCGAGGCGGGAGGCTCATGGCTAAGCCGGAACATCCGCGTGACGCTTTCATCGAAGCTTGCGTCTGGCACGGTTCGCTCGAGCGAGCCGAGGCGATCCTGGCTGCACATCCTGACGTGGCCGGCACGGATATCCACACGGCAGCGCTTCTCGGCAATGACACGGCCGTACGCCGCTTTCTTGCGCTCGATCCGGCAAATGCTACAGCGAGATCCGGCCCGCGCGGTTGGGATGCACTAACGCACCTGTGTTTCTCGAAGTATCTCCGGCTCGATCGTGCCAGAACGGAAGCTTTCGTGCGAGCAGCCACGGCCCTGCTCGACGCGGGAGCCAGCGCGAATACCGGGTTCTGGGAGTTGGATCACCAACCCCAGCCCGAATGGGAAAGCGTTCTTTACGGCGCAGCAGGAGTGGCCCATCATCCGGACTTGACCCGCTTACTACTCGAACGTGGCGCCGATCCGAACGACGAGGAGACGCCCTACCACGCACCAGAGACTTACGACAACGAAGCTCTCAAGATTCTGGTCGAGAGTGGAAAGCTGAATGCCGAGAGCCTCACAACCATGCTGCTTCGTAAAGCGGACTGGCACGACCGTGCCGGCCTCCACTTTCTGCTCGAGCGAGGTGCGGATCCCAATCGCATGACCCGCTGGGGCTTTACCGCGCTTCAGCAAGCGCTCCGGCGCGATAACGATATCAAGAATATCGAAGTATTGCTCGACTACGGAGGAGATCCCACCCTGCCAAGCCATCAGGACGGCAAGCCGGCGACTGCAATCGCCGCGCGCAGGGGACGGGGCGACGTTCTCAAGCTGTTCGAGGGGCGAGGCATCCCGATCAGCGTCCGGGGCGTCGACGCCCTGATAGCCGCGTGTGCGAGGAACGATACAGACCGCGTCAATGCGATCGCGTCCCGTGAACCCGAGCTTGTGCCGGAACTGCTCACACGCGGAGGGACGCTGCTCGCTGAGTTCGCGGGCAATGGGAATACGAATGGCATGCGCCACCTTATCGCTCTGGGCGTTGGAGCCGATGCGCTGTACGAGGAGGGCGATGCTTATTTCGACATTGCTACTAACAGCACGGCGCTGCACGTGGCTGCATGGCGCGCCTGGCCGGGCACGGTGAAGTTTCTCATCGAGAGCGGGGCCGCCCTCGATTCTCCTGACGGAAAGGGGCGCACACCTTTACAGCTAGCCGTCCGAGCCTGTGTGGACTCGTACTGGACGGACAGGCGTTCGCCCGAATCTGTTCGAGCGCTGCTCGACGCCGGAGCGTCTGTTAGCGGCGTCGCTTATCCTTCAGGCTACAGAGAAGTTGATGAGCTACTCAGATTGCATGGTAAGTAGTAGACGCGTGTCCCGATAACTGTAAACTCAAGCGTTCAACAATTGCTCTGGAGAGAAAACTCGCATGAGCGATTAGCTTGGACAGCACTGAAAATCCAGAAATTGCTCGTAATCCTGCGGCCGTTGGTTAGATCTATTGCGCCGTTCTTCGTTTTTCTATTGTGCCTCCCCGTTGCGGTTCGCATAGCGGCACAACTCCAGTTACAAATAGCGCTGGACCTGCGTTCGGAAACGCGTGTAAATCAACGAGACGCCCAGCAGGATGGCGCCGAGCGCCAGGAAACTCAGGATGCGGTAGACGGTTTCCAGATTTCGAAGATCGTAGAGGAAGAGCTTTAGTATGCAGAGTGCGAAAACGGCGAGACCCTGCAAGCGCAGAATTCTTTCCCGAGCTGGAAAGCCGCTGACAAGGCAGACCAATGCTTCCAATCCCCAGGAAACCGTGAGTAGGCCGCCTGAAACCTCGTGATACAAGAGGCACGTCAACAGCAGTATTGCAGCGACTGAGGCGAACGCTCGAGCATGCCGTTCACGAGCGCCAAGCGTGTTGGGGTTCCTGGGCAGCAGGAACTCTCCCGCGAACAGCGAGCCGATCAACAGAGATGCTCCGGAGATCCGGGCGAACATATCTATCCTGCCGGAATGCGTGAAGTTGATAAAAATGCAGGAGACTACCGCTAGAACCCAAACTGAATAGCTTTGCCGTCGAAGCGCGACGACATTCAAGTGCAGGCCGGCGATGAGGAGTGTAAGTCCAAGCATTGCCCACGCGCTTACGACATAGAATCGATCGACTCCCAGATACAATAGCCAAAGGGCCGCAAGCGCAGCAAGCCAGGTGAATACTGGCGCGAATGATCGTTGGCGACCCTCTCGAATATGCCTAAAGGTGTGCCACACCCAGTAGAACGAGCCGATCACAAAAGCCGGAATCAGCCACTGTTCAGCAATATTTTGCTCCGCCCACGCTGAGCTCAGATTCACGCTCAGCAAACGCACGTAAGCGATTCCGAGAATACCGGCAGCTAGCCAGCGGAACGAATCCAAATTCAATAGAGAGGCGATCGCGAGCCATACAAGGGCTAAACAGGTCCAGGCGGCCGCGGTGGCAGGCCCGGGCAGCAAGATCCAGAGCGTGAGTAACGCGAAACCTGAACCGCAGATTCCGAATAGATCGCGCACGGTGGCGATTTCTTTTGCGACAAGCTCGCCCGTTCGTACAACGAGAATCCGAGCAGTGAAAAGCCAGCAGCCGATGGCGCACATTCCGAAGAAGCTGGAAATCGAAGCAGGGGCATGGGGCGAAAATCCTCCGGTCGAAAGTGCCAATACAACAGCAGCCAATGCGACCAGATAACTCTGGATTCGGAAGTCGACCAACTGTTTCCGGGACGCCAGTTCGAATAGAGCCAGGGCAAAGAGAAATAGAGCAAGCGGAGCATTCCGGGGCGCGAGTTCGGAAGCGATTACCAACACAGCCAAGCCAGTTGCGGCAAAGGAGTATCCGCTCACTGCGCGTGATATGACACGGTTTATGTAGAAGAGACAGACATGGACGATTACCGAAGGAGTCCAGTTGTGGAGCGAACCCCCGAGTACGGTCACAGGTCCAAAATGAGCCGCAGATGTCCAGAGCACATCGCTGAGCGACGCAACGAATCCACTTCGCGCGAGCCCGCGCAGGAAGGCGGACCGAAAGCGCACTCCGGCGAGATACAAGATTTCGGCCTCGAATACCAGCGCGACATTGGTCCAAAAGCCAGTGACACGGCCTAGAATGGCCAATCCGGCCAGAATCGCCGCGAGCGTCAGGGGCGCCTGATACGTTCCTCTTCGGATACAGTCGAATGGATCGCGTAGGGTGGCCTCGACAGCCGCTGGACCCGGCCAGACGCGGGCCATGGCGCTCACAAAGAACAGGAGCGCCGAGATAGCTGCTATCTGCCACATTGGTTGCGAGGCGTGTATCGACCAGGCTCGATAGGTGAGTGCAAGGAAGGCGATCGCATTCAGCGGAAAGATCCAGGTTAGGCCGGTGGATTGTACCCCGCGACGAGAACGCAGAATGTCGAAAGCCTCAAATAGCAGCCAGTAAGTTATGAAAAGCGATGTTGTCAGGTACAGGGGCGCGTTTGCACTGCCGCGTGAGATGCAGGTTCCATAAGTCGCAAACAGTCCAAACAGCGCCATGGCGTGCCACTCGAAACGCCAGGCGAAAAAGAGCAAAGACGCGGACAGCGGAATGAGACTGGCTACCGCGAACGGCGTGGACAGAGTAAGGGCCAGTGCGGCGAATGTGCTGAAGTAAGCCACAGCAGTTACCGCTTGCACCCGGTATCGCAAGGAGTGCGCGATCATACCGGCGCTGACGCTGAGCAGAAGAATGGAGCCAGCGAATGGGTTCGAAATGACCCGCGCTGAGGGTAGAGCATACATGGCGTACGCCGTCGTATAGAGGGCTGCCCATCCTGCGCTAATTAATCCGCGCGAGAATACCCGGTATTGTTTGCGGCGCTCTAAAAATACGCCGGCGGTCAGAATACTGGCGCTTATAACAGCGGCCGTTGCAACGCGTCCCGCTGGGTTCAAGCGTGTGAACGAATAACCCAAGAACAGCGCGATTCCAATCACCAGAAGCAGTGCACCAAGCTTGTTCATCAAGCTTCCGGCGACCAACGCCTCCCATTCGCCGTCCCCCAGCACGTGACGCAGACGTTCAGACCAACTCGGCCGCGCGGCGGGCAACCCCAGTCCCAAAGTGTCCGGAAGGACTGTCACCGGTTTGTGTGGCGCTGTGGCTGCTGTGGTTTCGGGAATGGTGGTCGGCGCTGAAACAATGGGCCTCGGCGCTTGCGCGATTCCTGTGGCCTCCTCAGCCCGAGTCTGCGGAACTGCGGCCTGATTGGGGGCCGGCTTGGCTTCAGGGCCAGCCCGCCCTGAGCTCTGAGGAACTCGTTCGAGTTGCTGTTCCAACTTCCAAACACGTCCGGCTAGTTCGGCAATTTGCCGTTCGAGCGCGGACCGCTCTTCTTTGGCCGACGAGCGGATACGAGAATTGAGGTTGTGGATCTGATCGCGCAGCCTCAACCACCCAAGGGCAACCACAATCAAAAGAGTGACAACCAGGAATGTAAACATCGATGCCCTCTTATGCAACCGGAACTGCTTCAACTGCAGTGCCACGATGAGTTTGCGTCTCTTCCATTGCGATCCTGCGTGCCTTGGCGAGATCGATCTTGCCCGTGCCAAGCACAGGGATCGCATTAATGAGGTATACGTTTTCGCGCTTCGGAATCCACAGAGCTGGGATGCCGGCTGCGCTGAGGTACTGGACAACCTGTGCTGGAGTGACGTCGGGGCGCGTGTACAAAATCACGAGACGTTCCCCGCGACGATCGTCCGCAACCGCCGTCACGAAGCAGGGTGAATTTTCGAGAATGTTACTGACTGCATCCTCAATCTTCAAATGAGGGACCATCTCACCGCCGATTTTGCTGAAACGGGCAAGCCGATCCGTGATGAACAAAAAGCCGTCTTCATCGACATAACCCAGATCGCCCGTGACGTAGAAACCGCCGCGCAATACTTCCTGCGTTTTGCCGGGCGCCCGATGGTAGCCAGCCATGCGACTGGGGCTATTCACCAGCAGCAGACCTTGCTGTCCCAACGGCACTGGTTGCAAAGTGTCGGGATTGACAACGCGCACACTGACTCCTGGAAGAGTGCGGCCAACACTGCCGAGGCGGGTGCCGCACTGCACGCCATCTACATTCGGCATGTCTGGAATGTTTGCCGCCGCGCAGGGCCCCAGTTCTGTGGCGCCGTAACCGGCCAGCAAAGTGAGCCCGAATTTGCGGTGAAATTCTTCAGCAACCGAGTCACGGAGTTTCTCGGCTCCCACTAGCACGAAGCGCAAGGAAGAAAACTGGTCGCGAGTGCAGGTGTGGATGTAGTGGCCGCAGAACGTCGGCGTGGACAGGAAGAAGGTGGCGCGATAGGCGCGCGCAAGGTCGCCAACTATTTTGGCATCCATCGGGTTCGAATGAAAAACCGCCTGGACCTGTTCGATGATTGGGAACCAGAGCGCGAAGGTATAGCCGAAGGAGTGAAACAAGGGCAGAACTCCCAAGATGCAATCGCCGGAATGCATCGGAAATACCGTTGCCGCGGCTTCGATATTCGAGACAATGTTCCAATGCGTCAGCTCGATGCCTTTGGGAGTGCCCGTGCTCCCACTCGAGAAAACGATGCTTGCGATACTGTCCGGCGCAATGTGCCCGGCGATCCGGTTGCACGAAGCCAATCTCGCCGACAGGAGCGCTCGAAGTTTGGCCGTCCAGTTAAAGCTGGGGAGAAGATCTTCAAGGTACACCATCTCCGGCCAAGCGGGCAAATTGGCCTTAGCGATAAAGGCCTTGGACGTGATCAGCGTTCGAACGGCGCATTGCTCAATTGCAGACCGGCAGCTTGTCTCCCCTGCTGTGAAGTTCAGATTGACAGCCGATTTCCCTGCGAGCGTTACACCGAAGTTCGCTATCGCTGCTCCAGCACAAGTAGGTAAGACGATGCCGATGTTTCGTTCGAACATGCGAGTTGTGTTCAGCCAATTGCGGATCAGGATCGCGGCTGTCAGAGTCTGGCCGTAGTTCAGCCGCTTTTTCGTCGAATCCGCTATTGCGGGCTGGAACCAATTGCACCGCGCGGAGCGCACGAGCGCATGGGCGAGCGTAGAATGCCGTGTTTTGCGCAGATTTCCGGCCTCGGTGCCTAATTCCAACACGCGGAGGCGGAGCTCTGGAGCTGCGATCGGGCCAACCACGGGCGCGCCGATGACCATCCTTATCTCACAGCGCCACACGCGGACCCAGTTGTTGAAAGATCGCGATCCATTCGCGGCAAGCGGATGCCCCGACAGCCCATCGATGTAAATCGGGATGACCGGCGTGCCCGGTGAATACTCCATCAAACGCTCAACTCCGCGTTGAAACGACTGCACGTGTCCTGTACGGGTCAGTCCGCCTTCGGGGAAGATGCACACCAATTCACCTTGCTTTAGTTCATCGCCGGCCTTGTGCAGCGCTTTCAGCATCTCTTTGGGAGAGCTTGGATGAATCGGGATGGCCTGCAGCGTTCTGAAGAAGCGTTTGGCGAACTTCAGTTCAAAGTACGGTTTCCAGACCAGAAAACGGATGAAGCGGTGCGTACAGCCGCCGATCAGTACAGCGTCTATATAAGAAACATGGTTAGCAACCAGCAGGGCGCCGCCATTAGCCGGAATCTGCTCCGCCCCGACCACTCGCACGCGGAAAAGAAGGCGGCTCAGCCCGAACAGGAATAGGCGGAGAATTTCGCCCGGAAGCACAGAAACAATGTAGATGGTAGCTGCTATTGTGACGAACCCGAGCACGGCAATGATGGAAGCAGCGCTCCAATGCAGTTGATCGTGTAATAGCCACAGCACCGCCGAAGCGAGCAGGATGCCGAGCATATTGACGAAGTTGTTGGTCGCTAACAGGCGGCCTTTCTCCTGCCTTCCCGCCCGCTCTTGCAGGAAGGCATTGAGAGGGACAAAGAAAAGTCCGCCGGAAAATCCGATGGCAACCAGCCAGCACATTGTTGCGGGGTAGGAATGGGCAGCGGCAAGGGCAATCGAGAACACGCCCAGCAGCAGCGAGCCTGTAGGTACCAGACCGAGTTCGATGTGATCGCGCGAGAGCCACCCTGCGGCTATACTGCCCAGACCAATGCCCATGGCGAGTGCGGTCGCGAGCAATCCGACTCGCAACTCGCTTGCATGAAATATTTCTTTGCCGGCGAGCAGAATGGCCATCTGAAAGAGCGCACCAACGAACCAGAAATAGGAGAGCGCGATCACCGTCAGGGCAAGCGAGCGATTGCGGGCCAGCGTACGGCAACCAATCCAAACCTCATAGAACGGATTCCAGTGGAATTGTTCGCAAGACCCGGAAGGCGCGACTACGGGGATCTTGAAACTGCAAAGCGTGCCGGCGGCGGCAATTGCCAGCAGCGTGCCACCCAAACGCCACGGATCATGCTTCCAGATATTTATCAGGAAACTACCGAAGCTGGTACCGAGCACGATTGCTGCAAGTGTTGAAAACTCGACCAACCCGTTGGCGGCTGTCAGTTCCGCCTCGGCCATGACTTCGGGGAGGATGCCATACTTCGCGGGGCTGAAGAAGTTGGCCTGTAAGGCAAGCAGGAACAACACCGCTAGCAAGAGCTCGACGCGATTCATCACGAGCGCGACCAAGCCCAGGATCATCGTCATGATCTCGAGTGCTTTGGTGATCTGCAGGACCCGTGTTTTGCTGAAGCGATCGGCCAGTTGCCCGGCGTGTCCGGCGAACAGCAGGAAAGGAACGACGAAAACCGCTCCGGCAACAGCGAGGTAACGCGCGCCCAGCTGGGCATTGCTGGCGATCTCGACAGCAATTATCGAGACCATCATTTTGTAAACGTTATCGTTGAAGGCACCCAGGAACTGTGTCCAGAGGAAAGCTTGGAAGCCGCCATTTCCGAGCAACCGGCTATACGTTCCCGGGGAGTTCTTGCTGTACGGGGATGCCATAGCAGGCTTTAGTGCATTCAGCGCTCCAAAGAGCTCGGGTCCAGTTTATTCAATGTTTCGATGGATTCCTGGGGCTGCTTGCACCGGCCGGAGTAACAAAGCTTGTACCTTTGAGTACAATCCTTGCATGGCTCTCTTCACATCCAGCGAACGGCGCTTCTTGACGGCCGTAGCCCAGCTCGCCTACTGCAATCACTTTCTACCCGAGCGGGTGGCGTTCGAGAGGGCTGCGCTGGGAGCGGACTTCGTTGCGGGAGAGGCTGTGTGGAGCGCTTCCGTTGCAAATCCGGAGTTGGTCCGGCCGAATGTTACCCGGATTTACGAGAAACTTCAGCCCACGGTGGATTCGGTCCGGGAACGGCTGGCGGGTACGGAGGATGTGAGCTCGGAGGAGCTAGGCATCTACGAGGGTTGTGTGCACTACCTTCTGTATCAGAAGTTTTATCCGCGATTCGCTCCGGCAAGCGGAGATTGCAGGTTCTATCGGAACTTCCTGTCGGAATGGAACCATTACCTGCAAATTCCGGGGAAGCAGTTCGAAACGGCATTGGAGCCGGTGCATGTTTTCGCCTGCTTCCGGCAGATTCACAAGGCCTTCAACAGCATCTTTGACAACATTATCGGTAGTTCGTTGCCTGCAGCGCGTTTGCGGGCAAGCGTCTGGCAATCCATTTTCACGCATGACATGCGCCGGTTTCGGCGGACGATGTATCGCAGAATGGCCGACTTTCCCACCTTAATCACCGGCCCGTCAGGCACCGGCAAAGAACTGGTGGCGCGAGCAATTGCTCAATCGCGCTACGTGCCCTTCAATGCCGGCACGCTCAAGTTCGCAGACGAGCAGGAGGTCTTTGTACCAATCAACATCGCTTCACTCTCTCCGACGCTTATTGAATCGGAGCTGTTTGGGCACCGTCGCGGTTCGTTTACAGGCGCAATCGGGGACCGCAAGGGATGGCTAGAAGCCTGTCCTGCGCTGGGATCGGTTTTCCTTGACGAACTGGGCGAGATGGGCCTTTCGATTCAGGTAAAGCTGCTCCGGGTGATCGAAACGCGACGCTTTTCGCCTGTGGGCGATACCACGCTCAGGGAGTTCCAGGGCAAACTGATTGCAGCGACGAACCGAGCCCTTCCGCTCGAAATTCGGGAACACCGATTTCGAGAAGACCTCTATTACCGGCTGTGCGCGGACTTGATCGAGACGCCGTGCTTGGCCGATCAGATCGAAAACTCGCCCGATGGTTTCAGCGAGTTGCTGCTATACATGATCCGGCGCGCCGTGGGGGACGAAGCCATCAGTCTGCTGCCGGAAGTGGAACAATGGATCGCGACCCATCTTCCGCGCGACTACCGCTGGCCTGGTAATTATCGCGAATTGGAGCAATGTGTGCGCAACATTGTGATCCGCCGTTCATACCGGCCTATGGAGTGCAACCAGCCGGAAAATGCGAGAGAGGACCATTTCTTTGAGAACTTCAGGGCCGGACGTCTGAAGTTATCGGACGTCGTTTCGCACTACGTCGCGACGGTATATCGCCAAACTGGGAGCTATGAAGAAGCTGCGCGAAGGCTGGAACTCGACCGACGCACGGTTAGGTCGAAGGTCCAGGAATATCTGTCCCAAAATGGGGTTCAGGAATAAGCATCTGCGCAGTGGCGGAGCACCTTGCGTAATGGCTCGACTAGCCGGATCGATTACGCAAGAGTTGGGCAAGTCGTGCTGCTTGCAGTTTTGAGTGTCATCGCCGCCGTGTGCGAAGGGAGTGGGCGGCCCATCCGGCGAACGCGCCTGCCGCAATACTCAGAACAACCACGGCCGAGTGCCAAACCGCGACGTGAGGAATCGTGAGAATCGGGCAATGCAGCTCGAGCGCGGCCAAGCCAGCAAGACCGGCGAGCGTGCCCACTGCCGCTCCTGCGGAAACCGGCGCAACCACATACCCGCGCCTGAGGACCAGCCAGGCGAGTACGCCGGCCGGTATCGCATACCGCAGGCCTGCTTTCAGGCACCCTGTGCCCAGATGCATGAACTGGCCCATGCCGTAGTCCCGGAAGAGAAAGAAGAAAACAGTCTCAACCGCGATAAAAGTAATGGCGAACAGCAGCCATCCTCCGGCGGTTTTTGCGCCCGGCCGCATGTCACGCGCGATGACGCTCGCCGCCAGTCCGGCAAGCACCACGAGCGTAGTAAAAATAAGCATGCGTGCACCGGCATTCATTGCCGGCCAGCCATAAATGCCCAACATTTTGCCGCCGATAGCCCCAAGAGCGGCGAAAATCGTGAACAACCCCGCTGCATAAACGCTCACCGGGCCAAGCGGCCGGACACGCGACAGAGAGGATAGGACCGGGCTTCCAACGCGCGCTACGAGCGCGGGGTCAAGTTCATTGGGTGCATCGGACCGCCACATCACAGAGACGAGTTCGCGGCAGCTCGGGCAACTCCGCACGTGCTCCTCGGCTTCGGCGGAGAGCAGCTCACCATTCTTTGTCGAGGCGAACAGCCCGTCCATCTCTGAGCAAGTCACAGCGCACCCTTCCGGTTGCGGGCGACCGGCGAAGAGGCGGCGAGTACCGCGCGTAATCTTTCGTAAGCTCTATGCGCTCTCTGCTTCACCGCGCCAACGCTCGACGATGTTGCCCGCGCAACCTCCTCCAGGCTCAATCCGGTAACCTTCAGCATCGAGATCACCTCACGCTGGCTCTCCGGCAATTGTTTGAGCAGAAAATCGATTTCCGGCAGGTAAGGCCCCTTTGAAGGCTGCGCTACCGGCCGTTCCGAAATCGATTCCAGAGGTTGCTCATATGTTTCAGAGCGCCGCTTGCGAAAAGCGTCGACTTTTACGTGTCTGGCAATCGCATAAACCCAAGGCATCAGCGGCTCTCCCGGCCGGTACGTATGCCGCGCATTGTGGATGCGCAGCCAAACGTCTTGCAGGAGGTCATCGGCGTGGCGTCTGTCTCCCGTTTGTAGCGCAAAGAAACGGTAGAGCGCCGGGCTGAGCCGCTCGATCAAGGTGTTTGCCGCCTCCCGATCGCCGTTCTGGTAGGCCAGCATCAATCGTTCCGGCGTTTCTGAGATCTGCCCATCGGCTGCGCCACTTCCCCCGTCGGAATGAGTGCCCATTCAAGCTCGCCGTCAACTATTATCCGAGACAAATGCAGCCACACTCTTAGGGAAGCTTCGCCGATTGGGACGAAAAAGTTACGGCAGATACCACTTCCGGATTTCAATCCGGAAGACGCGTGCCGGTATGCACGACGAATTCACCGTTCACGACCGAGCTTGGCTCTCTTTGTGCGGTTGCGAATGCCGTGATGATCTTCCGGCCTCTAATGATTTCCGCCTTGGTTGCGAGGAAATCGATGTCGGTGAGAGTTGTTGTTCCGTTGGGCAGCGTCACCAAGTAGTGGACCACACCGAAACCGTCGGCATTAACGGTGTAGGTTCCCTGGTACGAAATGGAGACCACCACGCGCGTACCGTTCGGTCCGGGAACGTTCACGATTGCGGTACCGTGAGTGTTGCCTTTACCATCCGGGTGTCCGATTCCAAGCAGGCGAGCGACATTCGCCCCATAGGTACCAACCGTCGCGTAAGTTCCGTAAAAGCTGGCATCTGTGAAGTCTTCAGAGTGATGCCAGGAACTGTCCGCGTCCTGATCTGTTTGGGCGCAGATGGGCATCGTCAAGATGACACTCGCCAGTAACGAGGCAGCGAGCGTCTTGCCGATCATTCGTAACATGTTGTCTCCTTCAGGCGTTCGCGAATCTTGTCTTTCGGAACCGACGCCTTCACTACAGGTAAGCGGAATAACTCTTAAATCCGGCAATGGGAGGGTATAATTCTCATCGGCGATCACGGCGGTACAGAAGGCGCTCATGCAATCGGCGATAGCAGACGAAGTCACTACTCTCCTGATTGCCTGGAGCGAAGGCGATGACTCGATTCTCGAGAAGCTGGTTCCCCTCGTCCATCACGAGCTGCATCGCCTCGCACGCCATTACATGCGACGCGAGAAGGACGGTAACACGCTGCAGACGACCGCTTTGGTCAATGAAGCTTACGTTCGCCTGGTTGATGGGCGCAGGGTTAACTTTCAGAATCGCACTCATTTCTTCGCCGTATCCGCCCAGGTTATGCGGCGCGTTTTGGTGGATTATGCCCGTGCCCGCCGGAACGAGAAGCGGGGCGGAGATCGAAAGCGCATTCCTCTGGATGGTTCGATCGCGTGCTGTTCCGGTCAGCTGTTTGATTTGCTCCAGCTGGACGAAGCGATGAATCGGCTAGCGGCTTTCAGCCTGAGGCAGGCCCAGGTGGTCGAAATGAAATACTTCGGTGGCTTGGGCGAGGCAGAGATCGCGGAATTTCTCCGGATCGCTCCCCGGACCGTTCGGCAGGACTGGAGCACGGCGCGCGCATGGCTTTATCGCGAACTGAGTGGGCGATCAAGCGAGCAGAGCTAGGGAGTCGCCAAGCTTGACACCAGAACGATGGGAGCAAATCTCCAACGTCTACTACAGGCTCCTTGCGCTCACCGCCGAAGAACGCTGCACGATTGTGGCGGAAGTTTGCGGCGAAGACGAGGAACTTCGTGCCGAAGTGGACTCGCTTCTCTCGGCTGATCGAAGCGCCGGAACTTTTCTGTTGGATGGCGCGATGGAGGATGCTGCTGCCGAGTTGACCGGCTTCGCAGGCTTGAAATTCGGCGACCGCATTGGCTGCTACCGTATTCTCGACCTGATTGGCGCCGGGGGCTCGGGCGAAGTGTATCGTGCTCGCGACGAGACGCTTGACCGGGACGTTGCCGTCAAGCTTCTGAACGCGGAATTTGCCGCCGTGCAAGATGCCGCCCTGGCTCGCGAAGCGCGGGTCCTTGCGTCGTTGAATCACAACGGAATCGCTGCTGTTTATTGCCTACTCGAGGTGAGCTCCACGCCGGCCATTGTCATGGAGTGCGTTGAAGGTCCCACACTGCGCGACCGGCTTAGCCGTGGTCCGATTCCGCTAAACGAGGCACTGCACCTGGCCCATGAACTTGCCAGTGCGCTCGAGTATGCGCATGAGCGGGGGATTATCCATCGCGATCTGAATCCAGCTAATCTGAAGATCACCGCTGACGGCAATCTCAAAATCCTCGATTTTGGCTTGGCAGAATTTTTCCAGAAGACTGGCGCAGCCGAAGCTTCTTCAGGAATACATGCGGGCCAAAGCATGCCCGGACAGCCGCTGGTTGCGGGAACGCCTCCGTATATGGCTCCGGAGCAGATGCAAGGTAAGTCTTGCGATCGCCGGGTAGATATATGGGCCTTCGGCGTAGTTCTGTTCGAGCTGCTCGCGGCAAGGCGCCCGTGGCCCGGGAGGACTATCTCCGAGTTGTTGGACGCAGTCAACCAGACTGAGCCCGACTGGAGGGCGCTTCCCAGGGGCTTGCCGCTCTTCCTGCGTGAGTTGCTCCAGCGTTGCCTTCGAAAGAATCCGAGATCCAGGCTCCGCGATATCGGCGATGCGCGTCTGGCGATCGAAGAGTATCTTGCGAACCCAACGGCTACTCCGTTTGCCGCGCGAAGGGCATCTTTTTTCTGGCGCGGGTCTGCGTCGTCCGCTGCTCTTCTGGTTCTACTAGCTGTTCTTGCAGGAGTGGCTTACCGGTATGTGCGCCCCCCTGCATTGCACCCCTTCCTGCGGGTTTCTTTAGACCTCCGCCCGAGGGCGGCGATGTTGACATCTTGGCCGAACTTTGCCCTTTCTCGGGATAGCACAAAAATCGTCTACACATCGAGGGCGCAGGATGGACATTTTCAACTCTCGGTTCGCCGTCTTGACCAGCAGGCTTCTACATCCCTGCTAGCGGAAGGCGTTTTCCCGTTCTTCTCTCCAGATGGGAGGTGGATTGGTTTCTTTGCAAACGGGGTAATGAAGAAGGTTCCCGCTGAAGGTGGCGCTTCCGTCGTGCTATGCGAGGCGCCCGATCCCAGGGGCGGCACTTGGGGCGATAATGACGAAATTGTTTTCGCCGGCCATTCGCAAGGAGGCTTATCGCGAGTCTCCGCCAGCGGCGGAGAAGTATCAAGCGTAACCGAGCTCGACACAAGCGCGGGCGAACTGACGCATCGCTGGCCGCAGATGCTGCCCGGATCGAACATCGTTTTGTTCACTGCGCACAACACTCTGATCGATTATGATTTCGCCACGATTCAGGCGCAGGATCTAAGAACAGGACGGAGGCAGGTTCTAATTCGGGGCGGTTATTTCGGGCGCTATTTCGCTCCTGGATATCTGCTTTACGTTCGTTCGGGCACGCTCTTCGCGGCAGCTATGAGCCTTCATCCGCCGAAGATAATGAGCTCTGCGCTGCCGGTGATCGGGCCTGTGGACAACAGCACCATCAGCGGATTAGCCAATCTTGCGGTCTCCGAGGCGGGATCACTGCTCTACACGCAAGCCGCTAGCAATGGCTTGCGCCGGAAGATCTGGTGGCTAGATGAGGCGGGGCGGATGGAGCCAATCAGGGCTGTTCCCGGCTTATATCGCTCTCTTAGAGTCTCACCCAACGGCAAACTTCTCGCCTTCTCGCTTGGCCGCGAGTTGGGATCGGATCTCTGGATCCTCGACCTCAATCGTAGTGCCATGCTCCGGCTAACCTTCGCGAAGGGTGCGAGCGAGTGCCCGGTTTGGACTCCCGACGGAAACCATATCGCGTTCATCTCCAATCGAGATGGGCGCTGGCGCATGTACTGGACTCGGGTTGATGGGGCAGGCAGCGCGCACCCTATAACGGATGGAGCCCTCCCGGTTTACCCCGCGTCTTTCGCGCCTGACGGCAAACACCTTTGTGCAATCGAGTTAAACCGAAAAACGTCGGCGGATGTTGTGATCCTTGCAATCGAAAACGCTGAGTCGGATTATCCCCGAGTTGGGTTACCGGAGCCGTTTGTGAGTAGCCCAGCGGTCGAAAACCACCCCAGCTTTTCGCCAGATGGACACTTCATCTCTTACATGTCTGCTGAATCTCGCACAGAACAGGTCTACGTCAAGGCGTATCCAGATTACGGAGCCAAGTGGCAGATTTCAAATGAAGACGGCGAAAAACCAATCTGGTCTCGCAGTGGACATCGGCTGTTCTATATCGGGCACAGCGAGGGCCAAGTGAAGATCATGGTCGTCGATTACCGGATAAACGGGGCTGCGTTCATTGCCGGCAAGCCCCGCTCCTGGTCGCAAGAGCAGCTCTCATTTTCGGATGTGTACCGGGATTACGACGTCGCTCCAGATGGCCGCATGGCGGTCTACACAGAAGCGGCGCCCGCGGTGAACAATGACTCGGGCCGTCTCGAACTCCTGCTAAACCTGTCTGACGAACTGGCGCGCCGTCTACACGGAACAACCCGATAGGACCTAAACTTGGGGCGGACTTCAGTCCGCGCGCCCTTAACTGCTGCCACTCAGTCACGCACGATTGAAAACTGCTTAACAGAGCTAACGCGCCCGGCCCGCAAGCTTCAGAACGTCAGGTGCAAGTCGGCTTGCAGAAAGCGTGGACTGCCGATCGTGTGCTGGATCTCACCCAGGCTTCCTACCGGAGGCACGGACGGTGGCGGCCCGAAGTTCGGGAAGAACGTTACGTTGTTGTTCGGTGCGTCGAAGCTCGGATGGTTGAACACGTTGAACGCGTCGAAGTTAAAGCGCAGTTTGAAACGCTCCGTGAGCGAGAAGGTCTTGCCGACCGAGACATCGAAGCGCGTCTGAAAGGGGCCGCGGAAAAGATTTCGGCCATTGTTGCCGAAAGCAGATTCCCAAACATCGCAACCGCCTGTCGACTGCGCGAAAGCGTCGCAAGGGGGTACACCGCTCTGACCGGGTTGCAGGAATTGAGGGAAAAACGCGCTCGGGTTCAACACCGGCCGGTTCGGGTTCACGCCGGTCGTACCCTGCAACTGGGCTTGCGAAGCCGAGACGCCAGGCAGAAGCGGCATGATAGGGTTCGTGATCTCGTCGAAAGTAGCGTAGTAGATGCTGGCGATCGATCCCGAGTAATCGTAGACGCTGTAAGGCTGTCCGCTTTGCGCCACGAACTGGCCGCTGAGGCTCCAGCCGTCGATAAATCCGCTCAAACCCCGGTGCGGCGTCAGTTTCGGTATCTGATACGTGAAGTTGAGTAGCGCAACGTGGGGCTGGTCGAAGTCCGAAGAAGCATAACCGGATTTCGGGTCGGAGGGATTATTTCCGGTATAGAACAAACCGAGTCCGCTCTGTTCGTCAAGCGAATGTGACCAGGTGTAAGTCGCCGTGAATTGCAGACCGGAAGAGAGGCGCTTGCGAAGTTCGACTTGCAAAGCATGATACCAGGCGATGCCTTCGGCTTCGTAATATACCGAGTTTGGATTGTAGCCGATATACGGAACTCGGACGTCCACATTGCCGCCGCTGAAAGTGGAAAGCGGTTCGTAGCCATTGATATTGAATCCGTAAGAGTAGGTTTCGCCATTGACGGGATGTTGGGGGGTAGCGACCAGGGCCTGATTGAACGGAATGGGAAGCACCTGATGCAGACTGTGATTACCCACGTAACCAACACTTAAGAGCCAGCTGTTGCCGGGCTGATACTGGATGTCGAATGTCCAGTTCTCTGAGTACGGCAACTTGTTGTTGGGGTCGTAGCCGCCGAAGAGAAAAGGGCCGAAGAGGTTACCCGGAGGATAGTCGGTACTCGCGGTTTGACTTAGATTCGGCAGAAGGGCGCGAAATGCCGCCGGGTTCCCCGGAGGGGGCGCCGGAGGGACAGTTCCAAAAGGCGCGGCAAAGGTGGCGCCTTTGGAGGCGAAGATCGGGCTGACGAACGGTGGCGCAAGAGTCACGCCGAAAGGTCCGTTGAAGCCGCTGCCTGCACTTGGCGAAAGCTCGCTGAAAAATTCGCCGCGATCGGCATACATACCGAATCCGGTGCGCACCGTAAGCTTGGGATTCGGAGTATAAGCGATACCAAAGCGTGGTTCGAGCATCCACTGGCGAGCTTTCATAAGCGAACTGCTGGCGCCGGGCGTGCCGAATCCCTTGTTGTTGCCGGCCACGATCAGTCCCGAGTTGACGATGGTGTCGGAAGCCGCATCGTACTGATACGCATTCGGATCGAATGCCGTCAGGCGACCGTATTTTTCGCTGAGCGGGCCGTCATAATCCCAGCGAACGCCCAGCGTCAGCGTTAAATTGCTGGCCGCTTTGTAATTGTCGTTGACAAACGCGCCGACCGTATCGGAACGGTAGTAGCGGTTGCTCGACCCAGTGAACGAGACCGAATCCGTGCCGCTTCGAACTTTGCCCAGCAGGAAATTCGGGAAGGTCGTAAACGCGATGGTATCGGTTTGGTTGTCGTTGTTGACAATATTTAGCTGAGTGTGGTCCCATTGCGCTCCGAAGGAAAGCGTGTGGCGGCCCTTGACCCAATTCACACTGGTTCCGTACTCCCATTGATTCTGGAACATGCCGGCGTTTCCGAAGCTCGTCGGTGTACCGAAAGTGAAACCGTTGCCGAGCGTAGCGTCGGCAGTCGCCATCGAGATGCGCGGGAAATCCCGAGCTCCTAACAAGTTGATTCCGAAGTCGCCGGTTGAGAACGGTTGCGCGGTGGTGGCATAGGCTCGTAAGCGAGTAAATCCGGCGCGTTGCTGCCAAGTAAGAGATGGAGTCAGGATAACGGTGTTGTCAATCGATCCCACCTGGCTCCCAGCGGCAAGCTGAGTAGGAAATCCGAGCGCGTTATTGTCGTACCCGAACGGATTCGTGGTGGGATCGTCCTGAATGTAGTATTTGACGGCCAACCGGTCTTTATCGCTGGCGACGTAATCGACGTTCGCATTGCCCTGGTTCACGGTCGACTGCGCATTGGGACCGCGCGTGGTGACGTCGTAGCCGAGCTGCGTTGCCAGCCCAGGATCGGTGATGGCGGCGCTCGGGATCAAAAACGAGCCGTTCTTCAGTTTCGCGTTCATCAGCGACAGGGCCTGCGGTGAGACCTGGCTGGGCGTGAGACTCGTGCCGAAGCTGGCATTGGCGACAGAGGCCAGAGCGGCCGCCGACCGGTCATTGGTTAGACCTAGAGGTACGGTGACATTTTGCGTGGAAAGGCTGCCGTCCGCGATACGCACGCCCTGGTACGCAACGAAGTAGAAAAGCTTGTTTCTCCTGATGGGACCGCCGAGCGTCGCGCCGAACATGTTGCGGTTGAGGAACGGCACCTTTTGATTCGCGGGAATGGAGGGGTCCGAGTTGTAGAAAAACGGTGCAGCGTTCCAAAAGCTGTTCTGGAAGTGCTCGTAAATTTGGCCATGCAGTTCGTTTCCGCCGGATTGGGTGATCACCGAAATGTGCGCACCGCTGTTGGCGCCCTGCGACGCGTCGTACATCGCGGCGTTCACGCTGATCTCCTGAATGGTCTCGGGCGCAGGCGTCGGAAGGGCTTGGCCGATCGCTCCGTATACGGACGTGCTGGTATTGATGCTTCCACCTGCGCCGAAGCTTTCGCCGGTGTTTAGAACGAACCGGTTCTGGCCGACCTGACTGGTGGAATTGCCATTAAACAGATTGTTTGTTCCAATGCCGTTCAGAGAGAAGCTGTTGCTCGAATCCCGCTGGCCATTGGCGAAGATAGCTTGGTTGCCCAAGCCGGCGTTACTGCCCGATCCGCCAAGGAAGTCTGCATGAACTCCGGGAGCGAGAATGGCAAGCTGAGTGAAACTGCCGGTGCCAAGCGGAGTTTGCTGAATGGTGAGACGATCGACCACGTATCCGTTCGTGGTATCCACCTGGTTCATCAGCGGAGTGCCCGTTACCTGAATCGTGGTGCTTTGCTGGCCCACTTTCAAAGAGCCGTCGACGGTTGTGGTGCGGTCCGCCTGCACCGCAATCTGGGTGTGAGTTTCAGTCTCGAAGCCTGTTTTCGAAAAAGAAACTTCATAGGCGCCGATCGGCAGGTTAGAGATTACGTAAGAGCCGTTCGACTTGGTCGTCGCAGTCACCTGTAAATTGGTCGCAACGTTTCGAACCTTCACCGCCGCCTCGGGAACGGAAGCTCCCGCCGGATCTTTGATAGTCCCGGTGATCGCGCCGAGCACTTGCTGCCCGCGAATGGACGGAGCGTTCAGAAACAGCCCGATGGTCAGCGTAACGATAAGTGCGCAGCATGAAATAAAACGCAAAATCACCTCCCGCGAGCAAGCTCCGTAACTTACCAATGTAGACGTAGTTGGTCACAAATGCATGACGACCGTTCCGGCAGGTACTGCCAGCGGGCCGCGTTACCCTGGGAGTGAATGGAGTTACCCCAAGCCGCTCCCGATCCGGTCCGAGAGAAGCTCGTAGGAGTACGCCAGACGCTTCTGGCGCTGCACAAAGCGCTGCTCGACTCCGAGCGAACCTCTTACGAAATCCTGCATGGGCCAATTGCTTCGCCGGGCGTATTCCTGCAGTTGCTCATCAACGACGCGCGGTTTGCATGGCTCCGTCCCGTGACAACGCTGCTGGTGCAGATCGACGAGCTGTTGGCCGCAAAGAAGCCGTCTGCAACGACGAAGGATTTCGAGCAGATGATAGCCGATACGCGCGCGTTGCTTTCGCCATCGAGCGAATCGAACGGGTTCTGGAAGCACTACGCTACCGCGGTGGAGCGCGATCCGGGCGTCGAGTTATACCACCAGGATCTCGAGAAACGGCTCGCCTGAGCCGTCTCAGCGGTAAGCCGCGATGCCGGTAACGCGCTCGCCGATCACGAGTGTGTGGATGTGATCGGTACCCTCGTAGGTTTTTACCGTTTCGAGGTTGCACATGTGACGCATGATCGGGTATTCGTCCATAATGCCGTTTGCTCCGAGAAGATCACGGCTTAGGCGGGCGCATTCGAGAGCCATCGCAACGTTATTGCGCTTCAGCATGGAAATGTGCGCGGCTTCCACTTTGCCGGCGTCCTTGAGCTTGGCGACTTGTAAAGCCAGCAATTGCGCTTTGGTGATTTCGGTTATCATCCAGGCCAGCTTTTCCTGAACCAGTTGGTGTGAGGCGAGCGGCCTGTCATCGAACTGCTTGCGCGTGAGCGTGTAGGAGCGCGCCGTCTCGTAGCAATCCATGGCGGCTCCGATGACACCCCAACCGATGCCGAAACGCGCCTGCGAAAGGCAGCTCAGCGCGGCTTTCAAGCCCTTCGCACAGGGCAATTGATTCGCTTCCGGAATGGCGCAATCTGCGAAGTGCAGGCTGGAAGTGACCGACGCGCGCATGGATAGCTTGCCATGAATGTCGCTGGCGGAGTAACCACGAGTGCCGCGCTCGACCAAAAAGCCCCGCACGCCCTCAGGCGTACGCGCCCAGACAATCGCGACATCGGCTACCGAGCCGTTCGTAATCCAAGTCTTCTCTCCGTTGAGCACCCAGCTCTCGCCATGCTTTTCGGCGGTGGCGCGCATGCCTGAAGGATTGGAACCGAAGCCGGGCTCCGTAAGGCCGAAACAGCCGAGCGCTTCTCCTGATTGGAGCCGGGGCAGCCAGCGCTCCTTCTGTTCTTCCGACCCGAAAGTATGGATCGGATACATGACCAGAGCGCCCTGTACGCTGACAAAACTGCGCAGACCGGAATCGCCGCGTTCTATCTCCTGCATAATCAGGCCGTACTCGACGTTATTCATTCCGGCGCAGCCATAACCTTCGAGATTCGCCCCAAAGAAACCGAGTTCCCCCATTTCGCGGATCAACTCGGAGGGAAATCTCGCGTTGTTGTAAGCTTCGCGAATTATTGGAACCACGCGATCGTCGACAAATTGGCGCGCGGTTTGCCGCACCATCAACTCCTGCTCGCTCAACAGAGAATCGAACTGCAGATAATCCACGCCGGGGAAACGGGCCATAAACCTACCTTTCAACTGTAACCCGGTAGAGAGGCTGCTATGATTTCGCGCATGCGAACTCGTACAGGCGCCGGGAGCATGCTGCTGTTTCTGATTTGCCTTGCTTCTGCGTTGAATGCACGCGTCGTTCGCATCGAGATTGCTTCGCGCAGCGATGTGCTGGGCGGAAAAACCTTCGGCGGGGCGGGAGCATACGAACGCATCATCGGGCGCGTTTACTTCTCCGTGGTGGCCGCCGATCCCCACAACCGGCAGATTGTAGACCTTGATAAAGCCAGCAACCTCGCTCATGGCGAGGTTGCGTTCTCTTCGGACTTCGTTGGCTTCCGCCCGAAGGACCCGGCTAAGAGCAACGGATCGCTGCTGCTCGAGGTCCCAAATCGCGGCAAGAGCCGCATCCTGGCGCTAGTTGACGGCGGCGACTGGGACCTCGCTCAAGATGCAGGGGATGCTTGGGTGTTGCGCCAGGGTTACTCGATGGCCGCCTTGGGGTGGCAATGGGACGCAACCGGCACCGGCGCCCTGCGATTGTATGCGCCGGTTGCGACGGAAAACGGGAAAGCGATCGAAGGGCTCCTGCGCGGTGATCTGATGCTCGCGCGGGCCGCCCAGGAAATTCCGCTCGGGCATCTTATCCTCGGCAACATCGGCGGGAGCGAATACCCGGTAAGCAAGCCGGACGATCCGCGCAATGTACTCACCGTGCGTGATACAAGGGACGCCAAGCGGACGGTTGTCCCCCGCTCGGATTGGCAGTTCGCACAGACCGTTAACGGCAAGCTCACACCCAGTAACCGGAGCATTCATCTGAACGGCGGATTTGCGCCCGGCAAGATTTATGAGTACGTGTATGTTGTTTCCGATCCGGTCGTAGCCGGGCTTGGTTTCGCGGCAGTACGCGATTTCGCATCTTACGCGAAGCACACGCCGGAAGCCGTCATTTCGGCGCAGCGCGTCTATGGCGAAGGTATTTCACAGGACGGGCGGTTCTTACGCGATCTTCTTTATGAGGGCTTCAACGCCGACGAACAAGGGAGAATCGCGCTCAATGGCGTTCTCGCTCATGTGGCGGGCGCCGGCCGGGGTAGTTTCAATTACCGTTTCGCCCAGCCGTCGCGTGATGCGCAGCCGACCTCTTCCGTGTTCTTCCCGACCGATATCTTCCCCTTCACAGGTGAGCCGGAAACAGATCCGGTCACCCGTCAGACACGAGGCTTGCTCGATCGCGCCCGTGCCGAACACGTAGTTCCAAAGGTTTTCTTGTCGAACACGTCTTATGAATATTGGGGCCGCGTCGCTTCGCTGATTCATAGCAGTCCGGATGGGCTGCGCGATCTCGCTATCTCGCCCGATATCCGCGTCTATCATCTTACGGGTCTGCAGCACTTCTCGGGCCCGTTTCCGCCAGCTAAAGGCACGGGCGATCTGGCCGGAGACGAGCCGCAATCGCCGCTTCCGGTTGAATACTTCTGGCGCGCAATGATCACGAACATGGACGCCTGGGTCCGAGGTGAGCGCCTTCCGCCCGAAAGCAGTTATCCGCTGATAGTCAACGCGACTCTTGTTTCGTTGCGCGCGTACGCGTTCCCGGCCATACCGCATGTGGAGAAGCCGCACGAGGCGAACCAGGCCTACCGCCTCGACTACGGACCCAACTGGCAAAGTGGCATTCTGAGCATTCAGCCGCCGAAAATTGGCAGACCGTTCCCAGTGCTGGTTCCGCAAGTGGACGCAGACGGGAACGAGCGGGATGGTGTTCGCCTGCCGGAAATTGTGGTTCCGCTCGCAACCTATACCGGCTGGAACTTGCGCGATCCGTCCATCGGCGCGCCCGGCGAGCGCGTTTCCTTTGAGGGCTCATATCTCCCCTTTCCACGAACCAATGCGGAGAGACGCAACGACGGGGATCCAAGGCGCTCGATCGAGGAGCGTTATGCAAGCGTCGACGATTATCTCAGGCGCTACATGCGCGCGCTGGATGCACTGCTCGGCGAGGGCTGGGTTATCCCGGAAGATCGCGCTGCCTTGCTCGCTCGCGCCAAACAGGAGTGGGAACAGGCCACCAAGTAGAACGCCTGGGGACTACTCCCCCAAAAAGGGCGTGAGCGCACTGTAAATGCGCGCTCCGACCTGGGCAGCCCTCTTGGGTTCTCCTCAAACCCCTCTCTGCAAGATGCCTTTAGTGGGAATCCGAGTGCTTGTGCCGCCACTTCCAATATTGTTGCTGTTCTCGGTCGCTAAGGCTGGAGAAGTCGCGGTTACCCAAATGGTGCTCTTCTGCATACTGGTGATAGGACTGTTCTTCTTGGTTATTCCAAGAATGCCAGTCGCGATGCTTACTGTCGTAATAGGCATAGTTCGCCCTGTGTTGTTGCGACCGGTCCGCATCATTCTTCCGGTCCTGCGCATAGAGCGAGAACGACACTAGCAATACGGCACCGCAGAGTACGGCCTTCGAAGACTGGATCATCTTGCCTCTTTCCTGGCTTTACAGCAGCCTATTGGTGGGATTGAATTGTGCACGCCATTGTTTCCAGACGCAGTGGTAAAGAATCGGCCCCAGCGTCCCGGTACTTGCAGCACTTCACGTATTATCGCTTTATTGCTCTTACTTCGCGCGTCCGGCTGAACTCCTCCGCAGTGCTAGGTCTTCCGCGTCCACGCCCCGAACTGTATTGCACCAATCAGCTGGCTTTGGAGCTCAACAGCTTCCTCCTCCATCCGCGCCGCCAGTGTGTCGATCTGAATTTCTTCAGCAGAAGCGAGGCCCAACTGCTGGATCTTAGGCAATAAAGTTCGCAAAGTCTCGGCGGCCCAACCGTACAGATAAGAACCGGCTTCTCCACCGATAGGAACATCGGCTTTAAGACTCGGCCTTGAGAGACCGGCGCTCAGGAAGCACCTTGTGAGCTGTAGGCCGATATCGGGTTCGGCGCCTGCCCGCCGGAAAATCTCCCCCACCAGAGAATACATCCTTTCAAAAAGCGTGTTCGCAGGGTAGCTTCGGACCGGATGGCCAAACGCCATTTCATGAAAGCAGACAATCCCGCCAGAACGAACCTGCTCCGCTGCCTTCCTTACTGCGATCACCGGATCAGGCTGGTAGAGAAGAAAAAAACGTCCTACAACGGCATCAAATTGGCTATCGGAATGGAAATCGAGCAGATCCACCTGGGCAAATGCAATCGGTGCGCGGCATCCCTCGCCCGTCGCACGTTGCCGGGCTTTTTCGATCACCTCACTGTCCCGGTCTATCGCTGTGACGCTACCCGAAGGACCTACGATCGCGGCAGCGAGGAGCGAAACGTCACCCATTCCGCAACCAAGGTCGAGCACCCGCATTCCGCGATCCAGTCCGGCCGCAAGAAAGTATTGCTCAGTCCATCCCCCGACAATGCTTGCTTGGCGCTTTAACCGCTCCTGCTCGCGAGGTGAATTGCCCAGGACGTAATCCCGGATCCCCGGACGAACTGTCGCCATGTTTGCCTCCTTATCCTGGCAAGAAAGAGCCTAACGCTATCGAAGCTAATCTTCTCTATGCTCCTGGAGGGGCTGAAGGCGTCTATCACCCTTCGGCTTTCGCACCGTTCGCAAAGTAATTGAGTATCGCAACTCGCGTGTAGGAGGAATCATGTGCTGCCAGTTCCTTCGCACTTCGCCGCTCAACAGGTAGATCGACCGTGGACTCAAGTCGATTGCGCTCGTCTCGCGGTTCGCTCCCAGACCCGTTTGGAACCGCATGCGGCACGCTCCCCCGAGCGATACTCCGGCAACAATGCCGAAAGCCGGCGCATCCCGATGCCATCCGATTCCCGCACCCGGCGTGTACTCGGTCACCAATACTTCGGCCCATTCTTCCGGATCGATACCGGCCAGGTCCGCAGCTCTGCGCCCCATGCCCGCGAACTCTACAGGAATTTGATCCGCAGGTGTGAGCTGATACGACTCGAAAGCGTAGTGCCAGCCGTATTGCTTGATGCGCCGCTTTGCAGTTACTCCATGCATCTGAAGAGTACGGAAGTCTATCCTGTGAATGAATGCAAGAAGATCGCCTTCCTCGGAGGGCGTAACGAAATCCGGCACGAAGATCAGTCCGGGCGGCAGAGGGCTTTCGATTCTTCGCGTCTGGCTATTCGCCTCCTTGCTAGTCCTTCTATTCGTCATGTTCCGGAACCTGGTAGATCGCCTCGTGTACTACCCTATGCCCTATCCGCAAGGCGAGTGGAACTTACAGGCCCAGTCCGGCGCACGAGATCTATGGTTCGCCACCCGAGATGGTATTCGTTTGAATGCCTGGTGGTTCCCGCAGCCGGGCTCTCGTCTCGCGACATTGTTTCTGCATGGCAACGCTGGAAACGTGACTCACAGAATTGATCACGCGCTTAGAATCAACAGCGCCGGCTCATCAGTTTTGGTCCTTGACTATCGCGGATACGGCAAGAGTAAGGGCCATCCGACCGAACGCGGTTTGCACCTCGATGCGGACGCAGCATATGAGGCATTGCTTCGACTCGGCTATGATCCGGGCCAAGTTCTTCTGCACGGCGAATCGCTTGGAACGGCAGTAGCTGTGGAGCTCGCGTCCCGGCGTCCGTGCGCAGGTCTGATTCTGGAATCGCCGCTCGCCTCCTTGCGCGAAATGGCTGCAACGGTAGTCCCTATCCTCGGTCCGCTCGTTGCGAATGGCTTTAACACCAAGAAGATGATCAGGCGGGTGCGGGTCCCGCTTCTGGTGGTGCATGGCGATGCGGATGAAATCGTGCCGTTCTCTCAAGGCCAGGCCGTATTCGCCGCCGCGAATCAACCCAAACAATTCTGGCGGGTTCCGGGCGCTCATCACAACGATTTGTTGTACGTCGCAAATGAACAATACGTGCCTCGGCTGCGCGCCTTCTACAGATCCGTCCAGACACAATAAGCGAAAACGCTCCGCCGAATCGAATCTATCCTAGGGCGTTTCCTCCACCAGCCGCGGTTAGCTCAACTTCAGCAGGGCCGAGACTACCCTTACCGATCTTCAAACCGCTTGAAAATCAGACACCCGTTTGTGCCGCCGAACCCAAAGCTGTTCGACAAAGCATACTCGATCGACATCGGCCGCGCCTGGTTCGGCACATAGTCGAGATCGCATTCCGGATCGGGAAATTCATGGTTGATCGTAGGCGGTGCGATCTGGTCTCGCAGCGCAAGAACCGTAATCCCTGCTTCGAGTCCGCCCGCCCCTCCCAGCAGATGCCCGGTCATCGACTTGGTCGAACTGACAGCGAGCTTGTATGCGTGATCGCCGAACGCATGCTTCAGAGCGACCGTTTCTGCCTTGTCGCCCAAACCTGTCGATGTGCCATGCGCGTTTACGTATTGCACTTGCGACGGTTCGATGCGCGCGTCCCGCAGCGCATTGCGCATGACCCGGTAGCCTCCGTCGCCGTCTTCCGGCGGCGCTGTTATGTGATGCGCGTCCGCACTCATTCCATAACCCACCATCTCGGCCAGTATCTTGGCATCGCGCCGGCGGGCATGTTCCAGCTCTTCCAAAACCAGAATGCCCGAACCCTCGCCGACGATAAACCCGTCGCGCTCCTTGTCCCACGGCCGGGACGCCCTGTGCGGCTCATCATTACGCGTCGAAAGCGCCCGCATCGCGGCGAATCCACCGATGCCCATCGGCGTTACGCACGCCTCGCTTCCGCCCGATATCATCACATCCGCATAACCGTGTTGTATCAGCCGGTACGAGTCCCCGATCGAGTGCGCGCTGGTCGTGCAGGCGGTCGCAGTCGCCGAGTTTGGCCCCTTCGCTCCGTACTTGATAGAGACATATCCGCTCGCCAGGTTAACAATGCACGAGGGAATAAAAAAAGGAGAAATACGGCTCGGGCCCTTCTCGAGAAGCACCCGGTGCTCGCGTTCGATTACCTCGAAGCCGCCTATGCCGCTTCCTATATACACCCCGGTTCTCTCAGCTTCTTCACCGGACGCATATTGCAGCCCGGCCGATTGCGTCGCGAACTCGCTCGCCGCCATCGCGAATTGGATAAAGCGGCCCATCTTCTTTACGTCTTTCTTGTCGACATAGAGCAGCGGGTCGAAGTCCTTCACTTCGCCTGCGATCCTGCATGCGAAATCCGCGGCGTCGAATTGCTTGATTGTCTCTATTCCGTTTTTGCCGCTGCGTATCGCCGCCCAGGTCGCCTCTGTCCCCGTACCAACCGAACTCAGCAGCCCCACGCCGGTGACCACTACTCTTCGCGGAGCCATTACCTGCCCGTGTGCAGCCAGCCCAAATTCGAAGGCCTCGCCAAACTACTTCTTCTTCGCTTCGATGTAGTCAATCGCGTCTTTTACCGTCTTGATCTTCTCGGCGTCTTCATCGGGAATGTCGAGATCGAAAGCCTCTTCAAAAGCCATCACGAGTTCCACAATGTCGAGCGAGTCCGCGCCCAGGTCATCCACAAATGATGCGCTTGGTTCCACCTGGTTTTCGTCCACTCCCAGTTGTTCCACGATGATTTGCTTCACTCTCTCTGCTACCGGCATTCTTTGTTCTCCTGTCTCGCAAATTTCTCGTACCGCCCTGGTCAAGCTGCGCGGTTCAACTCACTACCGTACCTCATCCGCATTCCCGCCAAAGCCGCCCGGCTTCAGCGTGGCTAACATATAGAAGTTGTCGGGCAGTTTGAGTATCGTATATCTTCACGGTTTCGCTTCGGGTCCTCAGTCAACAAAGGCCCGCTTCTTCGTCGAAAAACTCGGAGCGTTGGGAATCCCGGTCACCGTCCCGGATCTCGCCGAGGGTGACTTCGAACGCCTCACCATCACCCGTCAGCTCAAGCTTATCGAAGGCCTTCTGGCTAACAAGCCCGTAACGCTGATCGGCTCCAGCCTGGGCGGCTATTTGGCGGCTTTGTACGCCGCCTCCCACCCCGAGGTTGAACGCGCCCTCCTGCTGGCACCCGCCTTCGGCTTCTATCAGCTTTGGACGGCCGAGCTCGGCCCGGAACGTATCGCCGAATGGCAGCGCAGCGGAATTCTAAACGTATTTCACTATGCCGAGAGTAAAGAGATGCCGCTCTCCTACCGCTTCTTTGAAGATGCCCGCCAGTACCGGTCGTTTCCCGACATGCGCCAGCCGGCACTAATCTGTCACGGTGACCAGGACACCGTGGTGCCTGTAGAACAGTCCCTCGCCTTTGTCCAAACTCATCCTCAGGCGAAACTCGTACGCTTTGAATCCGCCCATGAACTAACAGACGTATTGGATAGTATCTGGCTGGCTGCGCGAAGTTTTCTGCTCGAGGGCCCCGCCTAACTTTTGCCAAACATTTACCCGTGCACCCATACCCGCTGACTCGATTCCCTGATATAAACTGTGAGTATCGGCCCGAGTGCTCAGCAGCCATATTCTTTGCAACTGCGATTTCAAACATCACGTCCAAGCTGTGCCTGAGTTGTCTCGAGGAGTTCAGTCGCGAGAAGTTTAATCTCCGGAGTGTGTAGTGACCAGCGACATTGAAAAGGAAATTGTGGAGCATCCCCAAACGGTTCGTTCCAGTACGCGTGCGAATCGCATTGACGCCGATGCTCATCGGAACGGGTCTAGGCCCGACGATCATCTCGATCGTCTTCTGATGAGCACTGACATAGAAGAACCCTGGTATCGATCAATCGTCAGGGGCATTCGGGAAACCATAAATCCGCCTAAGCTCCCCCCTTTGGAATTGACCTCGCGCCCGCTCGAAAGCGCCAGTTTGGGCGATATGGCTGCTATCGAGCAGCCTTGGTTCAAATCACTGGTCTCGAATATCAGAGAGCTCATTCATCCGCCCAAGCTTCCGCCTCTGGAAGTCACCTCCAAACCGGTAGAAATCGGCAGCATCTGGGGTGCTTACGCCGGCGGCGAGAAAAAGTCGGGACTCGTATCGGTACTCATTCATATCGGCGTTGTCGCTCTGCTGCTGGTGGTCTTTCAGACGCCGATAGTCCAGAAGAAGGTCAAAGATCTAGGCGAAATCATCTATGTGCCGCCGTATCAGCCCAAAGTGCCCGCGGCCGTAAAGTCGGGGGGTGGTGGCGGCGGTGGCCAGCACATGCCCACACCCGTAGATAGGGGCGCGGCGCCCAAACCTGCGCTCAAGCCTTTCATTCCGCCAGCGCTGGCGGTCGAAAAACCTAAACTTCCTGCTGTTCCGACCATCAACGCTCCAGCCCCGGTGATTCAAGCCGATAACTACGGCGATCCGCTCGCGAAAATTGCTCCTATCTCCGGCGGTCCCGGCTCTCAAGGCCTGGGTACGGGGTCCGGCGGAGGCGTGGGTTCTGGCCGCGGTAACGGTTACGGACCCGGCGAAGGCGGCGGAACCGGCGGCGGCGTCTATCGCGTCGGCGGAGAAGTGTCAGCCCCGGTGCTCATCAGCAAAACCGAACCTGAGTACTCCGAAGAGGCCCGCAAAGCCAAATATTCCGGGACCGTTCTCTTGTCCCTCATCGTTGATGCTAACGGCCTTCCCCGGGACATCAAAGTCGTTCGGCCTCTTGGCCTTGGTCTCGATGAAAAAGCTGTCGAAGCAGTTCAGAAATGGCGTTTTCGTGCCGGCATGAAAGGCGGCCATCCCGTCGCTACCCAGGCCACCATCGAGGTCAGCTTCCGCCTGCTTTGAGGTAATTCAGCTCGACAGGCGCTCTTAGCGATTTTGTCGCGGAAATCGGCTATTTGGTCTTCGGTCTTAAGTTCTGCTTTTGTGACAGGCCTACCGTCAGCCATATCTTGGAACCTATTCTAAACGTCCCGCGACCAGCTCGTCTCACCGCTACGGCACTTCTCGCACGGGCAAATCTTCCTCAGGTGCTCGAAAGAATAAATGCCTGAGCTGTGGCCGTCGTTCCAGTAAACTCTTACCGCGTACTGGCCAACCGGCTCCACTGAGTTCATCTTCAGCGCCGGCTTATACATCGGGAACGGATCTGCCTTCGAGTAATTTGACCGTTGCGGCTCCGTTCCATGAGCTCCCGTGCAAGTCGCGCATGGACATTCGTCACGCAGATAGGCCAGCGTGTAGTCGCTGTGGTGCCCATCCCGCCAGTCGATCTTGATCCCCGTGGATTTCGAGATAGCAATGTGTTCCGGGTCGGCCGCCGCCGGTAATGTCTCCATTTGTTGCATGCTTTCCTACACTCCGCTCTGCATACGCTCGATATCGCGCACGCCAGGAATGCGCCGGAAGGCCGTAATCACGCGCTCCAGCTGTTTCTTGTCCTTAACATCCATCGTGATGTCGATCACCGCGCTATTATCCGTACGCTTCTCATCTCCGCGCGCCTCGAGCGTCCGTATGTTGCTCTTTTCTCCATCGAGAATGGACGTCAACCGGTGCAGAATGCCCGGGCGGTCATCTGTATAGATAACTACTTTCACCGGCAGCGGGTCGCTCGCGCTGCGCGTCCAATCTACCGCCACTTTGCGCTCCGGCTCATATAGCAGCTTCTGTACATTAGGACATTGGGCCGAATGGACCGCGATTCCCTTCCCGCGGGTGATGTAGCCGACTATCTGTTCGCCGCGCACTGCATTACAGCATTTCGCGCGATAAACCAGCACATCGTCCGCGCCCTTCACATGAATCGTCAGATCGCCGTTCGCCAGCACCGCGTCGTTCTGCAGTTGCGGAATACGCGGCGGCAGCGGCAGCGGAGCCGCTTCCGGACTCTGCTCGTCCGGCGCAACTTTTTGCAGCACCTGCCGCGCCGAAAAGCGGCCGAATCCTAAAGCCGCGTACAGATCGTCCGGCTTGCTGACCCCGTATTCCGATGCCACCGAGGCCAGCTCGTTCTGCGAAAGCTTGCCCAGACTCAGGCCCATCCGCCGCGCTTCCTTTTCGAGCGACTTCTGCCCTATCTCCACCGCTTTTGCCCGCTCCACCGCGTTGATGACATGCCGGATCCTGTTTCTGGCCCGCGCCGTCTTAACCACCGCCAGCCAGTCCCGGCTCGGCTGATGCCCGGGCTGCGTCAGAATCTCCACCACGTCGCCGTTGCGCAGCGTGGTCTTCAGCGGTTTCATCACGCCATTCACTCGCGCTCCTGTGCAGGTGTTTCCTACATCGCTGTGAATCGCGTACGCGAAATCAATCGGAGTCGCTTCTCTCGGCAGCACAATCACCCGTCCCCGCGGCGTAAACGTGTAGACTTCCTCCCCGTAGAGGTCCATCTTCACGGTCGAAAGGAAGTCGCCCGAATCGATTTCCCGCTGCCACTCCACAAGCTGCCGCAGCCAGGCGATTCGCTGATCTTCCAGGCCCGGCCCCTTGCTGCCTTCCTTATATTTCCAATGCGCCGCAATTCCTTCTTCGGCTATCTTGTGCATCTCCTCGGTGCGAATCTGCACCTCGAAGGTCACGCCTCCCGGCCCGATCACCGAAGTATGCAGCGATTGATACAGGTTCGGGCGCGGCATCGCAATAAAGTCCTTGATCCTCCCGGGAACCGGATGCCACTCGTTGTGAATCACTCCCAATGCCCCGTAGCAGTTTTTCACCGAATCCGTAATGATTCGAATCGCCAGGATGTCGTAAACCTGGTCGAGCGTAATCTTCTGGCGCTTCAATTTCAAATAAACTGAATAAGCCCGCTTTACCCGGCCTTCCACGCGCGCCGGTATGTCCTCCCGAGCCAGCCGCTGCTCAATCTCCGTTCGCACCTGGCGCACCCACTCCTCGTACTCCTGGCGCTTCGATTCCATCTCGCGAATCAGATCCGCCGCAGCTTCCGGATGCAGCGTTTCAAACGCCAGATCCTCCAGTTCCCCGCGCACCTTCCCCATCCCGAGCCGGTGCGCTATTGGAGCGTAAATATCAATCGTCTCCTGGGCAATGTGCTCCTGGGTCTCGCGCGAAAGAGCAGAAATCGTGCGCATGTTGTGCAGCCTGTCGGCCAGTTTCACGATCACTACCCGGATATCGCTGGTCATCGCCAGCAGCATCTTGCGCAGGCTTTCCGCCTGCCGGTCTTCCCGGTTCGCGAAGCTGATTTTAGCGAGTTTCGTGATCCCGTCCACGCAGCGCGCCACATCCTCCCCGAAGTTCTCTCGAATCTGAGCCGCGGTTACGTCGGTATCCTCGAGCAGATCGTGCAGCAGTCCCGTTTGCAGGCACACCAGATCCATTTGCATATCCGCCAGAATGTGGGCCACCGCCAGCGGATGCGTGATATATTCCTCGCCCGATTTGCGCTTCTGGTTTTTATGTGCCGCCGCCGCAAACCGGTAAGCCCGGTCGAGCGCCTTCAGATCTTCTTTCGGGCGCGTGCCGCGAACCTTCTCTTCCAGGCTGCGGAACAGCTCTTCTGCTTGCGGAACATCTAAAGCCGTCAACGACATCGGTGATTGTCTACTAGGTTAGACGAGAATCGCCCCGTCTGTGATGCACCCCCCAAATTCGGGGACAGGCTACGCTTTCCGTAATCCCCCTCCCCCACTCGGGGCTGGCCTCAAACTTCTGCCGCAACGCTCTTCCCCGCCACGCACGTCCGCTAAAATTGGGCTTCAGAGAACATCATGTCCAAATCTCAGCTTGACGGGACGGGTCTCCTTGTCGCGGTTTTGGCCGCCGCGCTTGCCCTTACTCTCCTTTCCGGGCCTTTCGTATGGCTCGGCAGTATCTGTGGCCTCGTACTCGTCTTCGTGCTGCTCGGCTTCGACCGGGAAGGCTACCGGACACTGTTTGAAAGCTTGGCCTTTTCCGCCGTCTTCGCGCTCTGCGTAACTGTGGCCGCCGCTGTTCTGCTGAGTTTTGCCGCCGTGAGCCAGGGTCAAGCCACTCCTTTCAACGGCCGCCTGTCCACTCACTGGCTACCGCTCTTCTGGGTAGCCATAACCATCCTGTTTTGGCCCATAGACCGTGCCCGCATGACCGGCCGCGTGCCTCAGACCATCATGCCTGCCGGCTCCCCCTTTTCGCTCTCGGCTCTTTCCACCCCGCCCCCGCCAGCCCCGCCCCTTCACACGCCTGTCGCCGAACCAGTCCCCCCACCGCCCGTTATGCCGCGCCCCGAAACTCCCGCGCCCGCCACCGCCTCCGCCCGTCCCACCTTCACCCAGCCCAGTTTCAGCTCACCCCCTCCCGAGCCTGCATGGACGGAACACCCTGCCCCGCCGCCCTCCCCGGCCCTTCAAAACACCTGGACCCAACCTCCCCCTCCTGCTCCGGCCCCCGAGCCCGTTTCCATGCCTGCCCCGCCGCCTCCCGCTATCGCTAACCCCACCCCAGCGCCTTCCGGCAAGGAAACCATGATTTACGTAACTCTGGTCGGCGAAGGTCTCAACGTGCTGCGGGCCGTCCGCGCAGAACACCTCGGCCGCGACTACTACAAGATCGTGGAACCTACGCCCGACGGCGAAACCTGGCAGTTCGTACAGGGCCAAGTAGTGCGCGCTAAAAAGAAGAATCTCTCGAGCGGCAAAGCTATGGTCGCTACCGAAGAGGCCCCGCGCTCGCGTTGATGACCCGCCCATCCGATGACAATTAAAGACGACCTCTCAGCCGATATCCAGACCCCCACCGGCCCGATGCGCACTTACTTCTTCCGCCCTGCCGCTGAGGGCAAGTATCCAGGCGTAATCCTTTATTCCGAAATCTTCCAGGCAACCGCTCCCATCCGCCGGACCGCCGCCATGATAGCCGGCCAAGGTTACCTGGTAGCCGTCCCTGAGGTCTATCACGAACTCGAGCCTGCCGGCTCCGTCCTCGCCTACGACCAGGCTGGAGCCGATAAGGGCAACGCGCATAAGTACGGCAAAGAGCTGTCCTCATACGATGCCGATGCGCGCGCCTTGATAGATCACCTCAAATCACGTGAGGATTGCACCGGCCGTTTGGGCGCGATTGGCATCTGCCTCGGCGGCCACCTGGCCTTTCGCGCCGCCATGCATCCCGAGATCCGCGCCACTGCCTGCTTCTATGCAACCGACATCCACTCCGGCAGCTTAGGTAGAGGCAAGAACGACAACTCGCTCGCCCGTGCAGCCGACATCAAGGGCGAGTTGCTCCATATCTGGGGCCGCCAGGATCCACACGTTCCCCTCGAAGGCCGCAATCGCATCAAAGCCCGGCTTGATGAGGTCGGAGCCAATTTCCAGTGGCTCGAACTGAACGGGGCGCACGCTTTCATGCGCGATGAAGGCTATCGCTATGACCCGGCGCTCGCGTATCACTGCTATGGACTCGTCTTCGAACTCTTCCATCGCCGCCTGGCACTGGGCGTTTAAACACCGCGCTACTTGAAAACCATCGCCTTCGCAACCACTTCTTCTTCGAGCGCTCCGCCCCGGGCATACGGTTCCAGCGCGGCTCTCATCTCTTCCTCGAACTGCTGCCGTCTCCCGCCCAACACTGCCGGAGAAGTGATGGAGAACGACAGCGCGCGGCCGATCAGCTCGGCAACCGTAATTCGCTGCCGGTGCTTCACCGCAATCTCCTTGACTTTCCGAAACCTCGAGGGAGCGAACCACTCATCCCTGTCGACCATGTATCGTGACTGATCCGGATCGGATGCCCAGCGTCGGCGTGTCTCTTTGAATTTCGGCACCCACGCATTCACCTCGGCTTCGCTCGCTGCGGACCCGCACACCGCGATGCGGCCCTCAGGAGCTATAACCCGTTCGAGTACGTTGAGCGTCGCTTGCCGCGGCAGCCAGTGCAGCGCTCGTCCGATCGTCACGAGATCGAAAGAGGCCGGCCCGCAGTCCAGATCCTCGATCCCTGTCTGAATGAAGCTAATCGCGAGTCCAGCCTGGGCTGCCGCCGTCCGCGCCGCGCGCAGCATTTCAGGTTCACGATCCACTGCTGTACAGCTCCCAACGAATGGCGCGAACCCGATCACAAGATTTCCCGGCCCGCACCCGGCATCGAGGAGCCTTGTTGCGCGTGTAAGCCCCACTCCCGCCGCAACACTCTCAAAGAAAGCTTGCGGATATGGCTCGCGATACCGGTAGAATTCGACCGCCGTTTCGAACCGTCCCATGCTTCTTCCCTTACCGCCGGGCCGCAGCTCTCACTTCCCCCCGAGTAGGCCCATCACTTCAGCGATTGACTTCTCTTTCCAGCGCTCCTTGTACGGCTCTACTCCCATGAAACTGCGCGAAAACATACGGTCGATGTAGATGGCGCCGCCGAGGTGGTCGATTTCGTGTTGCAAAATCCGTGCGTACCACCCCGACGCCTCGATTACCTTCGGACGGCCTTTCGCATCCAGGCAATCGACTCGCACTTTGCGCGCCCGCGGCACGATCGCCGTGAAACCGGTCAGACTGAGACACCCTTCAAAAAAATCTACCGTCTCCCCCGCGAGGAGAGTAAGCGTCGGGTTGATGATCACGTGAAACGGAACTGGTCGCCTTTCCCGCTCTTTTAAATAGTTCTCATTTACTTCCTTCATGTATTCGGGCTTGTCTTCGATGACCGCTAATTGCAGCGAGCGCCCGACCTGCGGGGCTGCGAGCCCTACCCCGGGAGCCTTGCGCATCGTTTCTCGCATATCTTCAATCAGCCGCTGAATCTCGCGGCTTCTGATTTCTTCCGGGCTCAAAACTCTGGCGGGTTCGCGCAGTACCGGGTCACCCACTTGGACGATGTTCAGAAGCATGGACGAGATCGCTTCGGCCATCATAGCGGCGTCGGGGAAAACGAAGGGCGCTCGCTGGCCGCAAAACCTCGATGCGGCCCGGCATGTCGGAACCAGCGAGAACCAGATTACAGGCTGCTGCTCATCGATCTCAAAAAAAAACTGTATCCCAGCTACTTTAGGAGTAGCCTACGGCAGGATAGCCAGCTAAAATGCTCGTTTCCATGCCCCTACCGCCTAGCCGGGAACCCAATTTGAACCTGATACTCGGTACGGTTTCATTCACCGTCTGCTTTGCTGTCTGGGGATTAATCAGCGCGTTTGCGTCTAGTTTCCGGGCGGAATTTCACCTTACGGCAACCTCGACCGCGCTGCTGGTCGCTGTTCCCGTTCTGCTCGGGTCGCTCGCGCGCATCCCGATGGGAATGTTCACCGACCGGCTTGGAGGCCGGCGCGTATTCACAGCTCTGTTCGTACTTTCGGCGATAGCAGCCGCGCTCGTGCCGCACGCGCACAGCTTCCCGGTTCTGATCGCATTCGCCTTCTTCATCGGAGTGGCGGGCTCCTCTTTCGCTGTAGGCGTGGGCTACGTTTCGCGTTGGTTCACTGCTGACCGGCAGGGCACCGCCCTCGGCATTTATGGTCTCGGCAATATCGGGCAATCCATCGTCGTCTTTCTCGGGCCGGTGCTCGCCGCGCGTGTTGGCCGGACCAGTATGTTCTATGGCGTGGCGGTCCTGGCTATCGTCTGGGCCGTGATCTTCGCCCTGTTCGCTCGCGACGCCCCCGCGAAAAAACCGCCTGCCAGCCTGAGCGCCATGCTAAAGGTCCTCACAGGTGAACGTCTGGCTTGGGCGCTATCGGCCTTCTATTTCCTGACCTTCGGCGGCTTTGTTGCGTTCTCGATCTACCTGCCGTCACTGCTGCGCGATGAATTCAGGTTGACCGCGGCCGATGCGGGTTTTCGGACAGCCGGGTTCGTCGTTTTGGCAACGCTGCTACGCCCGGTAGGCGGAATCCTCTCCGATCGCATCGGGGGCGCGCGAGTGCTGTTCGGTGTCTTTCTCGGTGTCATTCCATTCGCCCTGCTTCTCTCCTGGCGCTCGACAGTGCCGTTCACGGTAGGCGCGCTTGGTTGCGCAGCACTGCTGGGCTTGGCTAACGGAGCGGTGTTCAAACTAGTCCCGCAGTTCTTCCCGGCCAACACAGCTACCGTAACCGGACTTGTCGGGGCCATGGGCGGACTCGGCGGCTTCTTCCCACCACTCCTGCTGGGCGCGTTTCGCGACACGTTGGGAGTGATCTGGCCGGGTTGGGTCCTGCTCGCGGCCACCGCCGCGCTGATGTGGCTCATCAACCAGGGGCTCTTCATGCCCCGTCAGAAGGCGGTTGAAGTGGAAGCCACACCGCATTTGTCGCGAGCCACCGAACGCGTGCGCGCAGGTACTCTCGCCACCATGATCACCGCCCTTTTGGTCGCGTCCATCGTGGTCGGATCGAGAAATCTTCAAAATTTTGACCCAGCGCTTGTGATCTACACCTTCGCGGTGATCTTCGCAATCTGGGGCATTGTTTACCACTATGCCGTGTGGCTGAACAAACCCCCAACCCGCCGCTTCTTCGAGCGATCGTGGAGCCTCTTGTGGTCGCAAGGCCTGCTCCATAGCGTCGCCGTTATAGTCAAGGCAGCAGCCACGCATATCGTCGCCCAAACCTTCATTCGCAAAAGGTCCCGTGTCCGCTGGTGGATGCATCAAAGCTTGTTTTGGGGTTGCCTGCTTGCCGTGGCGATAACCTTCCCGCTAGTCTTCGGCTGGATTTACTTTCGCAGCGCGCCCGATGATCAGATGCGCTACGTGACATACCTTTTCGGTTTCCCTACCGGCAGCTTCGAAATCCGTACCGTCACCTCGTGGTTGCTGTTCCATGGCCTCGATATCGCAGCGGTTCTGGTTCTGTTTGGCATCGCATTGGCGCTTTGGAGGCGAATGCGCGATGAGGGCGCGCTCACGCTGCAAGATTTCAGCGCAGATTTCCTGCCTTTGATCCTGCTCTTCGCGATCTCGGTCACCGGACTCGCGCTGACCGCCTCGGCCATCTGGTTGCGTGGCGGATTCTACGGCTTTTTGAGCATCCTACATGCCATCACCGTCATCGGTGGACTGCTATTTCTGCCCTTCGGCAAGTTCTTCCATGTGTTTCAGAGGCCGGCGCAAGTTGGAGTAAAACTCTACCAGGACGCCGGGCAGCGAGACGTCGGAGCAGTCTGCGCCCGGTGCGGCCAGCGGTATGCGTCCCGCATGCAGATTGACGACCTGCAGCGAGTGCTGCCTGCCCTGGGATTCGATTACCGGATTGAAGGCCCTGCAGGGCACTGGACCGCGCTCTGTCCGGCCTGCAAGCGTGTATCGCTCGCATTAGCGCAACTGCGAACGAAAGAGGAATTCCATGCCTAAAGAGCCTACCCTAACGGAAGACCTCATTGACCGCTATGGCCCCAACCTGAACTACACGCCTCCCGGAGGATGGGAAAGAAACAATCGTACCGGCCCCGAAAAGCTGGTGAAAACTCACTGTTCCTTCTGTGGTCAGCAGTGCGGAATTCAACTCAAGGTGCGCGACAACCAGCTCGTCGGATTTGAGCCTTGGGAGGATTTCCCATACAACAAGGGCATGCTGTGTCCTAAAGGCGTCAAGCGCTACCTGCAGGGCACGCACCCCGACCGGCTATTACACCCGCTGCTCCGGACCTCGGACGGTTTCAAAGAGATCTCGTACCACCAAGCCCTCGACTACACGGCGCGCCGCATCCAGGAGATCAAGGACAAGTACGGGGCAGATGCGGTCGCGATTTACGGCGGCGCCTCCATGATCACCGAGAAAGCCTACGTGCTGGGAAAGTTTGCGCGCGTCGCGGTCGGAACCAAGAACATCGACTACAACGGCCGCCTTTGTATGGTCTCGGCCGGCACGGCCTACAAGCTTGCTTTCGGCATCGATCGCTCGCCGAACCCCTGGTCGGACATTCCGAAGACCAACGCGCTGCTGGTAATCGGAGCTAATGTCGCCGAATGCGCTCCCGTGGCCACGAGTTATCTCTGGCAAATGCGCGAGAACGGCGGGAAACTGCTCGTTGCCGACCCGCGCATGACACCCATCACGCGCAATGCCGATCTCTACCTCCCTTTACGTCCGGGCACCGACCTTGGCCTTCTCCTGGGCATGCTGCATGTGATCGTGCGGGAGGATCTCGTGGATCACGACTTCATCGCCAGGCACACCACCGGTTGGGAGGCCGTTCGGGACTCTGCCCAGCAATGGGATCCACGAAAAGCGGCAGAATTGACCGGCATCGCTCCGGAAAAAATCGAGCAGGCCGCACTGATGTTCGGACGCTCGCCCAAAGCGATGGCCATTCACGCGCGCGGCTTGGAACACCAATCAAAGGGTGTCGAGAATTGCTCGGCCCTGATCAATTTATGCCTCGCCACCGGCAATCTTGGAGCAGAGGGCCGGGGCTGCTTCATGATTACCGGGCAAGGCAATGGGCAAGGCGGGCGCGAACACGGTCAAAAATGCGATCAACTGCCCGGCGCGCGCTCGATCACCGACCCCGAGGCAAGGCGTCACGTCTCGAGTGTCTGGGGCATTCGCGAAGACGAGCTGCCGGGGCCCGGCCTCACTGCAGTCGAAATCATGGAAGCCATTCATCGAGGCGAAATCAAAGCACTCTTCTCGATGTGCTTCAACCCGCTGGTCTCGTTGCCCGATGCGAACTTCACGCGCGAGGCACTGGAGAAACTCGAATTTTTCGGTGTTATCGATTTCTTCTTGTCCGAAACCGCTCGTTTTGCCGATGTCGTAATCGCGGGCAGCATGCAGGAAGAGGATGAGGGCGTTGTTTGCAGCTCCGAAGCACGCGTGCAGAAGATCAATAAGGCCGTCGATCCGCCCGCCGAGGCGAGATCGGACGCAGTCATTATTTGCGATCTTGCGCGGCGTCTCGGAAAAGGACAGTATTTCCCGTTCCAATCCACACGCGAGATTTTCGATGAGCTGCGCCTGGCTTCAAAGGGCGGTGTCGCTGATTATTACGGCATCACTTGGGAGCGCATCGAGCAGGAGTACGGCGTCTTCTGGCCTTGCCCCGATCTGAACCATCCCGGCACTCTACGCCTGTTTGAAGACGGCCGTTTTTGGACCCATGACGGAAAGGCGCATTTCGCCATCGCCGAATATCGCGAATCGGGTGACCCCGTCAGCCCGGAGTACCCCATCTTTCTGACCACCGGCCGCGTAGTAAGCCAATATCTCTCGGGGGCGCAGACACGCCGCATTGGTCCGCTGGTGGATCTCTACCCTGAGCCAAAATGCGAAATGCACCCGCACCTCGCTGAACCTTACGGTATCGGCGATGGCGATTGGATTAAAGTGAGTACCCGTCGCAGTGACGTCGTGCTGCAGGCCATGCTCGTCCGCACGATACGGCCGGATACCGTCTTTATTCCTTACCACTGGCCTGGACCTCGCAGCGCGAACCGGCTAACGCACCGGACCATCGATCCCCGCAGCAAGATTCCGGAGTTTAAGGTTTCGGCATGCCGCATAGAGAAGACGTCCGCGCCGGCCAATCTTGACGAGCTGCGGCGGCTGGAAACGGGTATCGGACCGGACCTCGGCCAACGGCCTGACCTCATGCGCAACGGCCGCATCGGTGCGGTGAGCAACCAGAAAGATGTTCAGAGGTGAACGAGTGTTTGGAAGAGAGTTCTTTATCGATCCATCGCGCTGCATCGGATGCCGCTCCTGCGTAGCGGCGTGCGCCGAGTGCGAAAGCCATCGCGGGGTCTCCATGATTCACGTCGACTACATCGACCGCCCGAACACAATTGCGACCGTGCCGATGGTCTGCATGCATTGCGACGAGCCAACTTGCGCCTTGGTATGTCCGGCAGACGCAATCAAGAAAGGCGAGGATGGGGTTGTTCGTAGTGCGCTGAAGCCGCGCTGCATCGCCTGCTCAAATTGCGTGCTGGCGTGTCCATTCGGCATACCGAAGGTGCATCTCGATGTTGAGCTGATGATGAAGTGCGACATGTGCTATGACCGGACTTCCGTGGGTCTGAAGCCTATGTGCGCGACTGTTTGTCCCAGCCAGGCGCTCTCGTATCTGCCCGCTGAAACGATCGCAGAAAATCGGCGTGGGCATCCGGTCAACGACTTTCGCTTTGGCAATGAACATGTCCGGACGATGGTCAGTATGATAGCGCCTGTCGAGGCGCCCGCAATGGCTGTGGACGTGACCGATTACATGTGGGAGAGCAAAAGTGCCGGTGTTTAGTAAACCTGACAAGCCGCTGTGGACAGAAGAGTTCAGCGTACACGCCTCGGAAGACAAGTTCGTCCTCCGTCGCCAGTTCTCAAAATTCCTTGTGCTTACCAGCTTCGGCATGCTCGCAGGGAACGCTTGGATTCTCGTGAAATCCATGGTTCGCCGGCCGAAGACAAGGTTTCCGGAAGCGGGCATTTGCCGCGCCTCGGACGTCGGCAAAGGAGAGGTGAAACTGTTCAACTATCCCACGGCTAATGACCCTTGCATTCTCGTGCGCAAGCCCGACGATAAAGTCGTCGCTTACAGTCAGAAATGTACGCACCTGTCTTGTGCTGTCTTTTACTCGCGTGCGCCCAACCGGCTGGAATGCCCTTGCCATGAAGGGTACTTCTCTATTGAGGACGGTGCCGTGTTGCAGGGACCGCCCCTGCGTCCGCTCCCCAAGATCGAGATCGAACAGCGTGGCGACCAACTCTACGCGCTGGGGGTTATAGAAAACCGGGAAACATCATGAAGCCGCTGTTGAGCGAAGTGCGCCATCGGCGTCGCACTGTGGTCGACGCTGCCGTCGCCTTTCTCGTCATCCTTCTGATCGTTCAGATGTGGTTGCTCACAGCAACGCTCGAAGCTTATCTGGCCGGAAATACAGGAGCCGCAATTCCCGGTCTCGCTGTATCGTTCCTCTTATTCCTGGCCTGCCTTGGGCTGTACCGCTTCGTAGACCGCATTCACCGCCTTTCATAACGCAGAGTGGCACTCGGCCGCCTTCGCCCGGGGAAGAACCGCGGGACCATGCATCGTACACTCGTCGAGGAAGTGTCATCCTCCTCGATTGAGAATCGTACCAAGGCTGCTGGAACCGCGGCGGCGCGCTGGCCCGCTGTAATGGCGCTTTTTGCTAGCGCCTGTCTCTACTTCGCCCTACCCGAACGCTTGACCGCCGGGCCGAACTGGCTTCTGCTCGCGGTGGTCGCAGCCTTGCTGATCCCAACCCTTGCTGCCCGGCGGTCCGGTCGTTCAAAGCTCAATTTTGCGCTAGGGCTGACTCTTTCTGCAGTCGTAACGCTTGCCATGATCTGGTCCTTGGGGATGCTCATCGCAGGCATGCCGGCGAAGCGCGAATCCCCGACTGAGTTGTTGCGTGCAGCCGCCGCGCTCTGGCTCACCAACGTCCTGGTCTTCGCTTCCTGGTACTGGCGGCTGGATGCCGGCGGTCCGCATAAAAGAGATCGCCGGCAGTTTCACACCGGAGGAGATTTCTTGTTCCCGCAGATGAGTCTGCCGCCACACATGCTTTCCGAGTACAGGGCCTGGAAACCCGGATTCGTCGACTACCTTTTTTTGGCTTTCAACACCAGCACAGCCTTCTCTCCGACCGACGTTCCGGTCTTATCCCGCTGGGCCAAAGTCCTCATGATGCTTCAGAGCGCTATTTCACTCGGCACGCTTGCCCTCCTGGCCGCAAGGGCGGTCAATATTCTTTAGATCGGAGCCGATTATGCAAAGGCGTAGGTTCTATCTGCTCTTCGTCGTTCTGCTGGCTTATCTGATTCTTTATCCCTACACGCAACAAGCCGGCGTCCATTATCTGGCGTTTCGCGTATTCGGGAGCGCCGTTACACTGCTCAGCGTTTACGCAATCAATTTCCGGCGTAGCTTCGTATGGGTCGCAATGGTACTGGCCATCCCCGCGCTGCTACAACGAATCCTGCTCCCCCGCGCCGATGCGGGCGCTCTTCCGCTGCTCAGCACAATCCTCACCTTTGTCTTCGATGTCTTTATTGTCTCGGTCATCTTCCGTCGCGTGTTCGCGGACGACCAACCCAATTCGGAAGCCATCTTCGGAGCGCTTTGCATTTATCTCCTCGTCGGTTTCAGCTTCGCCGGCCTCTACGGGATGTTGGCTACGGTTCAGCCACGCGCCTTCTATTTTGATCCGGTTTCGAACCTTCGCACGGTTCCGGACCGCTTTGACTTCATCTACTACAGTTTCGGAACCATGACCTCGCTTGGTGCCGCGGGTATAATACCGGTCTCGGATCAGGCGCGTTCGCTTTCCGTTATCGAAGCGATCCTCGGAATCCTGTATCTGGCCGTGTTGATATCCAGATTGATGAGCTCTTACCAGAGCCGCTCAGCCGCTCGAGTCTCAACCGGGGATACCCAATGATGGCCGTCACTCTGATAACAGAGTGTGCGAACGTTGAAGAGCGCGTCGTACATGCTTGAGGGCAGGCGAAACGTGCGAATTCCTAATTTGCCCTTCTTAAGGCAGTTGTTCCTCTTCTCCGCTTTCTCCGCCGCAACTGGCTTGCACGTCGGCGCGCAGAGCCCGAATACGCTGAGCCAATTCTTCGAAGGCAAACAGGTAACCGTGAAGCTGGACATGCCCGCCACCCAGAAAGGTGTCGACATCTACCCGGACAAGTCTCAGCCGCTCGATACGAAGAGTTACGCGAGCCGATTGAAACAATTCGGAATAGCTCTCCGCAGCGGCGACACTGTCGTGATCACGAAAGTCAAAGTGAAAAGCGACAACAATATCGAGTTTCAGCTCGGAGGCGGCGGTTACGGCACGGCCGGCGACACGACCGACGAATCGGTTCACTTCCAGCCCGCCGACAAAAGCAGTCGCGAGAAGGAAATCGAACAGCAGTTGAAGACGGAGACGGACCAGGACCGCCGGCGCTCGCTCTCAAGAGAACTCGATGACCTGAGACGTGATCGGGAGCGGCAGGACCGGCGAAATCGCTCCGCCGCGGAAAGCGATGCCGAGGCGAGAAGGGATAAGATCGCAGCAGGTCGCGCGCAAGGCGGATCGAGATTCAACCTGCGCTTCGTAAAACGGCCGTCGGCCGATCCAATTACGCCCCAGACAGTAATGGACGCGTTGGCCCGGTATGTGGCTTTCCCGCCGGAGAATTCTACGCCCAATGGCCCGGGCCCAACCGAGGGCGCCCGAAGCGATTCCGCTGCCTCCAACCCGCCCCCGGCCGCGGACGCAGTGAACAGCCTGAAGAAAGGGATGACTCGGGCCCAGGTCGAGGCTGTGTTCGGTCCGCCTACAAGGACCGGCCAACGAACAGAGGACGCTTTGCTAATTACCAGCTGTACTTATCAGAACGCGACTGAGACATTACAGGCTGATTTCGTCAATGGAGTGCTGGTCCAATATACGGTCTCGTCCCGCTGACTGCTCTGTATAGGGAGTTAACGCTCGTGTGTATCCCGAGCCAAGGGTTAACACTTCGGCCCTAGGACAGAGGTGTCACGGAGCCCGAGGCGAAGGACACTGATTCCTACTTCCCGAACAGCCGATAGTACAGGAGCAACTCGGAAGCTAAACGCTAGGCCCTTACGAGCTATCCAAAACTCGAACCCGCTATTTCACTTCCCGATTTGAGATCCAGATTGCACAAACGAAGGTTTATGCAATAGAAAGCTTTTCAGGGGTTATTCCTCCCGAAGCACAGTGATGGGGTCAACTGCCCCAGCTCGCCGTGCAGGAAAATACGCTGCTATTGCGGCAACCAGGGTCAAAATAAGCGTGACTGAAGCGAATATCCAGGGATCAGTCGTCTTCACTCCATAGAGCTGGCTTGATAAGAGCCGCGTAGCACCGAACGAACCAGCGAGACCGAAACAGATACCGAACAGCCCACAGCGCAATCCATCCATGAGGATAGTCGCCAGCACATTGTGCTGCGTTGCGCCCAATGCGATCCTGATACCCATTTCGCGCAAACGCTGAGTCGCGGAATATGCCATCACGCCATACACACCGATCGCGGCCAGAAGCAGCGCCACAGCAGCAAAACCGGTGAGAAGATCCTTAAGAAAGCGGCGTAATGCGAGCGGTTGCAAGGTGACCGCCTCGAGCGTCCGAACGTCCGCAATTGGTTGCTCAGGGTCGAGTTCCCGGATCACTCGCCGGATGGAGGGAACGACTGCCAAAGGATTTACATTCGTGCGAATCAATAATTGGCGCGGCGTCTTTAGCCATGGATGCTGAGTGTAGGGTGCGTAGATTTCAGGTGCAAAGTTTGCCTCCGGCCCTTGCGTGCGAACGTTTCCAGCCACACCCACAACGGTTAGCCAGGAGGCCTCATTCCACGCAATTTTGATCCGCTTTCCGATCGGGTTTTGCCCCGGCCATTCTTTGTGCGCCAGCGTTTCATTCACAACGGCGACATGCAATGCGCTTTGCGTATCAGCCTCCGTGAAGGCTCTTCCTCTTTTTATAGGTATTCGAAGCACCTTGAAGTACTGTGGCGCAATTGTCAAGTAGTTCGCGTCAGGCATCTCGGCCGGCGCAGGATGTGAATTTTCTTGAGTAACAAATCCTTGGCCTGACCAGCCATAGAACGGAATGCCATGAGAGACAGTGGCATATTGAATTCCCGGCAGCGTATGGAGGCGCTCCAAAAGTGTGTGATAGAACTCGGCCTGCTGCCGTTCGTTGTACTTTACGTCATTCAACGGAACACGCATCGTAAGCACATGATCGGGTTGGAAGCCGAGTTCGATGTGATGCATGTACAAGAGCGTCTTTATCGTCAGGCCAGCGCTCACGACGAGAACCACGGCCAGTGCAAATTCGGTAGACACAAGTATTCTGCGAATCTTCCCCGCATTTGCCGTTTGCGTGCTGCTGCGGCTACTTTCTTTCAGCGCGCCACCTAACTCGAAGTTGGAGAGCCTGATAGCAGGGAATAGCCCGAAGATGATCGCAGTGAGAAACGCAATTCCGGCGGTATAGGCAAGAACGACCGGCTGTAATCCTGCAGTTTCGATTCCGGGCGTATCGATTGGGGCGATTGCGATCAGGCTTTTCGTTCCAAAAGTGGCGATCCCCAACCCCACCGCCGCGCCACCTACAGAAAGCAGCAAACTCTCTGTCAGCAATTGTGAGAGCAGCCTTCGCCGGTTTGCGCCGAGTGCTCTTCGCACCGCAAGTTCGCGCATACGAACCGCGCTGCGCGCAAGGAGCAGATTCGCTAGATTCACGCAAACGATCAGCAGGACGAGTGCGACCGCAACCAGCAGAATGATAAGGGCCGGGCGCGAATTTCCAACTGTTTCGTCGTGCGCCCTCACTAGCCCGACACCCCAGTCCTTGTTACCTGGGTACTGTTTTTCGAGTCGAGCAGCGATGCTATTCATCTCCGCTTGCGCTTGCTTCAACAAGACGCCAGGGCGCAAACGTGCTACTGCCATGTAGTTGTGATCGTCCCTCGCTGGATCACTCAGATCAAGGGCGGAGACCCACACCTGAGCGGTTGAATCCACGGATGGTGAATAGACATCGGAGAAGCCAACGGGCATAACACCAATCACCGTGTAGCCTTCACTGTTGAGCAGGATTTGTTTTCCAATAATGGAGCGGTCGCCACCGTAACGACTCGCCCACAGCGCATGTCCCAGTACAACAACGCGAGCGCTTCCGGGGCGGCCCTCCTCGCGCACGAAAGTACGCCCAAGTAGCGGCTGGACGCCCAGCAAGCTGAACAGATTGGGAGTGACTCGTTCAGCCTGGATCTCAACGGGTGCGCCGCTGCCGGTGAGATTAAAAGTCAAGAAAGGATCTATAAGCGCCATATCGGAGAAGACATGATTTTCTTTCCGCCAGTCGTTGAAGTTTGCCGCGGAAACGATATTGTGATACCAGCCGCGATGGGGATTCTGTTCCCAAACCATGACCAACTGATCGGCATTTTTGAACGGCAGCGGCCGGAGCAAAACAGCATGGACGATTGAAAATACGGCTGTGTTGAGGCCGATCCCGAGTGCAAGGGTCAGCACGGCGGTGATCGTAAATGCCGGTGCTTTCCGCAATTGCCGGAGGGCGAAGCGAATGTCCTGAAGAACGTTCTCGAAAAAGAGGACACCGCGCTGTTCACGCAGTGTCTCCTTGAGCTGAGTATCCGGTCCGAGCTGTCGTTTTGCAGCAGTTTCGGCCTCTTCCAGGCTCATGCCCTGCCGTGTATAGCGGTCCGTCAGTAGGCCTAGATGTGCATGAACTTCCTCGTCGAACTCCCGTTCGTCGGCCCGCTGATGGAAGAGTGCCTTCAGTCTCGATATGAATGTTCGGATGCTATTCATCACTCACCTGTTTTCGCCGAGCTGAAGCACGCGTCCTACAACGCCTGCAATGCGTTCCCAGCTTTTGGCTTCCGCTGTAAGTTGCTTACGGCCTCTCTTCGTAATCGAATAAAACTTTGCTTTTCGGTTATTTTCGGAAACGCCCCACTCCGATGTGATCCAGCCGCTTTGCGCTAGTCGGAGCAGCGAAGCGTACACGGTACCTTCATTCAGTCGAAGGACATCATCACTGAGTTGCTCAATGCGACGAGCGATTCCATATCCATGGAGCGGTCCCATTGAACTGAGCGTTTTCAGAATCATAAGGTCAAGAGTTCCCTGCAATACCTCAGAGCGGCTCGAATTCAATGAACACCTCCTATGCGCATGCCAAATAACAGAATATCACTACTCCTTTGGCGTGCGCATATAAGTACTAGCTAAGCTAGAGCCTGCGGTGCAAGGACAAGGTGGCTCTCGCAGACGATTGCGCAAACCAGGGATGCTGTTGAAAAACCCCCCTTGCCGCGCCCGTACGACTTTGCCCGGAAAAACGTGGCGATTAGACGCTTTATGAGTGATCGCGGACTGCGGGGTAGACATTTCTGATCCCGCTTTGAAGCGCGATCCCAATCAAAAACGAGTTTTTCAACAGCATCCAGGGTCTGCGCAACGCGGGCACGAGGCAGATGGCTGTTATTCGTATCGCAACGATTCCATCGGATCGGAATTCGCCGCGCGGTGTGCGGGAATAAAGCTGGCCCAGAAAGCCACCATCGCCAACACGAAAGAGACACTGGCGAAGGTAATCAAATCGAACGGCGTAACACCATAAAGCAGGCTTGCGATCCAATGCGCCAGCAGAATTGCGCCTAACCATCCGAAACCCATGCCCACACTCACCAGCTTTGTCGCTTGTCCGAGCACCTGCCGAAGCACCGCGCCCTTGCTCGCGCCCAGCGCCATGCGGATACCAAATTCTCTTATCCGCTCACTTACGACATAGTTCATGACGCCGTAAAGCCCAATTGACGCAATAAAGACAGCCAGCAGTGCGAATGTTATGAGTACGGCCGTTCTAAAACGCGGCTGGCCCACCGAAGCGGAAACCAACTGCTTGATCGTTGCGATCTGGTCAAGTGGCACGTTGGAATCGACCTCTGAAACCGCCTTTCGTAAAGCGCCAATGAGGTTTGTAGGATCGACCGAGGTACGTAGGACAATCGTGGGGCGAGCCTCTACATTTGGAACCTGTGCGTAGGGAACATACAGCTCCGCTTCGGGCTTGCTTCCCAGATTTTCATGGTGTACGTCGGCCACAATGCCGACGATACTCCTCCACTTAGATTCGCTAAACTTAACCCGCTGTCCTATGGGATTCTGCTGCTTCCAAAAGGTACGCGCCATGGTGTCATTGATGATCACCACCAGCGGCCCGTCCTCGTTATCCCTGACGTCAAACGCTCGCCCACGCAGGACGGGAATTCCCATTGTTTTGAAGTAGTCGGCACTAACCGGCCTGTAATTCATGAGATTGTAGACACCAGCGGGTTTAGCAGGGCGGCCTTCAATATCGAACGCCCAATAGTTATCGGTGCCGCTTAGGGGAAGATAAGCGGCAAAGGCGGCTGATTGTACGCCGGGAATGTTGCGCACGCGATCCAAGAGTTCTCGCTGGAACGTTGAAATCCGACGATGTTCGCCTGTTCCAAACTTGTAGCCGTTTAGATACTGTGGCGGGAGCGAAAGGCGAGCCGTCAAGATGTGTTCGGTCCGAAAACCCGGAGAGACCTGCAACAGCGTCCACAGACTTTTGGTCATCAAACCGGCCCCGATTAAAAGGATCAGAGCAATCGCGACCTGCCCCACGATCAGACCGTTCCGGAGAAAAGATGAGCCACGGACGACGCCGCGGCCGCCCACTTTCAAACATCCATTTGCGCTCACGCGCTGAGCTTGAAACCAGGGGACCAGTCCGAATATGACTCCAGTGATGAACGAAAGCAAAGTGGTGAATGCCAATACTCTTCCATCTACCGCGATTTCTGCTCTACGAGGCAAATTGGCGGGCAGGTAATGCACCAAAGCAGGAACAGCTACATAGGCGAGGGATACACCAAGCAATCCGCCTAACACAGCCAGGACCAAGCTTTCCGTCAATAATTGTTGCGCCAGCCGCTGGCCGCTGGCGCCCAAAGCGAGCCGAAGAGATATCTCTGGTTGACGTGAGGCGGCGCGAGTCAGCAAAAGATTGGCAATGTTCGCGCAAGCCAACACAAGCAGCAGAAAAACAGCCCCCAAGAGAGTGACAAGCGCACTTTGAAGGTTACCGACGACATGCTGTTGCAAAGGAACGGCGGTAATGCCCCTCTCCTTGTCCTCATTTGGATAAAGCCGCTGCAGATTGCTAGCCACGTGATCAAGATCGGCTTGGGCCTGTTTGAGACTCACGCCGGGTTTGAGACGGGCGAACACGGCTAATGGGTGAGTTCCGCGTTGCCAAGCAGGTACGGGAGATGCGAGACCGAGTGGCGTCCATATGTCGAATCGAGTGCGAGATTGGAAATCCGAAGCTTTACTCACAAATGAAAACCCGCGAGGGAGCACGCCAACGACTGTATAGCCGGTATTATTCAGCGCAATTTGTTTTCCCACAATTTCGGGGAGTCCGCCGAAATGCTGTCGCCAAGTCGAATCGCTGAGAATCACAACTTGGTTTCTGCCGGGACGGTCCTCTTGCGGAAGAAAGTCGCGTCCTAAAGCCATTTGAACCCCGAACAGAGAAAAGAAATCAGCCGAAACAGCGGCTCCCGCCAGTCGCGTTGCTTCGCCGTGCCCGCTCAGAATGAAGTCCGGGTACGGATCAAGCGCCGCCATCTTGCTAAAAGAGTGGCTCTGGTCGCGCCAGTCGACAAAATTCGCAGGCGCGACGGTGCCGAGAGTGCTATCCGAAAGCTGCCGTTCCCAGAGCGTCAGGATACGTTCCGGCTGAGGATACGGTAGCGGCTCCAGCAACACCCTATTAACCACGGTAAACATCGTGGTGTTGGCGCCAATGCCAAGCGCCAGAGTGAGAATAGCCACAACCGAAAAGCCGGGATTTTTGGTCAGCGTGCGGAGCGTATACCGAAGATCCTGTATCAAGGTGTCCATAAAAGCTCCAGTTCTGATATCCCGAACGCTTTCCTTTACCTGTTCAAGACCTCCCAGATCTTGACGAGCTTCGCGCCAGGCTCTTTCGATATCCGCCCCAGACGTCGCCTTTTCGTGTGCGACAAGTTCGACATAGCTACGGAGTTCCTCTTCCAGCTCTTGATCAATGCGTTTTTTGCGGAAGAGATTGCGAAAGAACGCATACCACGGCCGAATCACACCGGCTCCCTCCTAAGCCGTCCGCAACGCGCTCGCCATTGCGACCGAGATCCTTTCCCAGCGTTCCGCTTCGGCCTGAAAATGGCTCTTGCCCGTTTTCGTCAGCCGATAAAACTTCGCGCGGCGATTGGTTTCCGATTCCCCCCAAGAGGCCGTAAGCCAACCGGCTTCCTCCATTCTGTGCAGAGCAGGAAACAAGGAGCCAGCCTTGACAGCGAAAGTCCCATTTGTAATTTGGGTAATACGGCGGGCGATGCCCATCCCATGCAGGGGCTCGAGTCCAAGAGATTTTAGAATCAACAGATCAAGGGTTCCTTGCAACAGGTCAGATTGGCGAGAGGGCATGGCGCTATAGAACGACTATAAGAGAGTAGCGCACCTCTTATAGATTGTCAATAAGAGATAAGACGGATAAAACATGTCCGTTGCCATCTCTTCCATCGCCCAGACCAGTATTTGCGCAACGAAAGGGTGCTGATCCTGCTTTCTCTGTTTCCGTATTGCAGAACTGTATTGCACAACGGAATCGCTTCGCAACAGGTTTGTGCAACGGTCCCCAAAAACCTGCTGGCTCCTAAATTCGCACTTCCGCCTGAATCCCTACCCACCACTCGTCCTTGAAGTTGACAACCGGCTCGGAAGCAATATTCTCGGAACACAACAAAGGCCGGAAGCCCATACGTCCACTGTCGCCGAGGGTTTATCTATTGCTCAAGCCGGGTTCCGGATAGCTCCTGGACTACGCGCAAACCGGAACTTGGCCGGCTCCAGTCCGCAGTCGCAATGTCCAGTTGACCATCTTGGATTAGCGGTGGGCGCATCCGGGCCAACAACAGGGGCGTCGTTTTCCATCCTTAAGGCTTGAACAGCCCCACTCGATCCGGCGGCTTCTAGTCTCTGCTTTCTTAGCTGACTCAATCCAACATATCCACTCGTTGCGTGCCAGCGGTGTAATATCCTCCCATGCTGTTAACGCTTGCGGATCCGATGTAAGTGCTTTCTTTAAGTCTGCGGGCACTTCGTGTACTACACCGCTAGAAATCTTTTTGTGCGACATAGATAAGCTCTCCTTGTGTAAGCTCCAGCGGCACGAGGATCTCTTGCTTGCATAGGGATGTGGGTCGTTGGGCCACCGCCAGGTCCTGACGCTCAGGTTAATCGGCCGCATTCAGGCAAATGCTGTTTCCGAAAACGCCGATGCAAAATTGTCTGAACTACCACATGTAAAGCAATGGCGCTGAATGGAAACCTTGGAAAGCCAAGCAGGTTTCCAACGTTCCCCCAGCCCTAGGCCGTCTTCCTTCGTTCCAGAATCTCCCGGTTCGTCGTGCACACTTTACACTCGCACCCGCCCCGCTCTTCCGGTCTCGGCAAATTCCCCCCGCATGGCAGCAGATGCTCCGTCCCCAACTGTTTCTCTTTCTCGATCTGCTGCCGCCAGGTCTCGAACGTCATTCGCTGGATCCCAATCCCGCCCGCCGCGCGAATCGACTCGTTGCTTGTCGCCCACCAGTACTCATGCGGCACGCAGCCGGTAAAATGCATCCGCCGGTAAACCATTTCCGGCGCCGGATCCTTCTTTTCTGCCTGCTGCATCAGCATCTCATTCGACGGATGCAGCGCCGTCACCGTCTGCCCGCTCGCCTCCACCCCGATCTCGACCCACTGCTCGATCACCGCTACCTGCTTCGCCTTCTTCGACGTTTTCTGCCCCGAAGCCTTCGCCTTGGCAGCGGGCGCGGCCGGCACCATAGTCGCCATCTCTTTCCGCAGATCCTCGTTTTCTTTTCTTAGCTGGTCGGCCAGCTTCGTGGATGCATTTTTCTCGCGCAAGAGATCCTTCCTCAATCCTTCTACAGCATTTAACGAGCGGTAAAAAGCCCGTTCCTGCGTGGTCTTGTACCGCAGCATCAGTTCAATCTTGTGTTCCTGTTCGGCCGTCCAGCCCGCCGCCTGGCAGGTTTCTTCCTCGCCCGTCAGCGCCGCTTCGACATCTAGCAGTCGCCGGTTCGCCCGCTTCAGCAGCCAGTCGTTCAGAATCAGCTGATCGACCAACCGCGCTTCGTGGTAATCCGCCGGCTCATAGTTCTCCAGCCACCCCTTGCGCGTCTCCTCGTACTGCTCCCGCGTCTCGTCCGCCAGAATCAAATAGCGCTTCGCGAGCAGCCCGTGTTTGGTCGCGTTCCGTGCCGACTGCTCTTTGCCCTCTGGGGTTTTCGCCATACTCGCCCCTAAGTTTCCTGCCGGCCCGTTCTGCCGCACCCTCAAAAAACGCGCAACTCGCTCATCCCATTGCTGAAAAAAAATTTCCCCAATCTGAACTTGTGGGCCCTTGGCTTAGCCCGCCTGGAGCTTCAGCTCCCCTCTTCAGTTCGTTTGGAAATTTTCGCCCCGCGGGGCCCGCTACCACTCCGCCGGCGTGCGGCGTTGCCCCTGCATTCTCACTACAGCGACGCAAACAGCCAGACCTAGCGCCGTCCCGCCGATGTTGATGATTACGTCCCGTATCGCTGGGTCGCGGTCCGGAAAGAACCGCTGCAGAAACTCGCTGCACGAGCCGACCAATGCCCCGCACAGCACAATGATCCAGCTTTTCCTGGCCATGTTCGGCAAAGCCAGCCACAACAGTACGGCAAGCACGCAGAACAGGCTTACATGGAACCCTTTATCGGCAAGCAAATGGATCAGGCCATATGAGGACGGGTCCGTCGTCAACTGCCCAAAAAGAATCCCTGAGATAGCTCTGAAAAACTCCTCTGCCCACTCGGACGCCAGCGAAGTCGATGAGAAAAAAATCACGCCGATCCAGAGCAAAACAGCCCAGATCCACGCATTAACTCGCAGCATTCACAAGCTCTATCTAAACACACCGCCCGCCGTCACTCTGGCTGCTTTCTAGCCTGTTCGGGGGTCGGCTTCAGCCTGCCCGGGGCGTTTGGTCCGGCCTTTTCACCTCTTCACTTCCAACTCATACTTCCCTGAGACAATCTCAAACACCGCCTCACCACCGCCCTCCTTCATCAGCCGGATGTCTTTATCGCGCCCCGCCGGCACACTGCCGCTAAGAACCTGCGCTGCGCTCTGTGCTGGCACGTGTACCTCCGCCGACATTCCCGGCGCCAGGTGCAAGCTGAGCCTGAACCTGGTTCCATCGGCATGCCACTCGACCGATACTGGGCCGCGAAACGTGTCCCACGAAGCTTTCACCCACTTCAAACCCCCCACTGGTTGGGGATCGATGATCAGGTGCGCCACCCCCGGCCAATCCGGACCAGGACGAATCCCTCCCAGCCCGCCAAAAAACCACTCGTCGATATGTCCCAGCATCAGGTGATTCTGCGAGCTGTCCGGATTTGCGTCCCAAGCTTCGGTCAGCGAAGTCGCTCCCGCCGCGAGTTGGGCCGCATAGCTCGGTGGCGTCTTCTGCACTGCCATGTCGTAAATCACATCGCTTCTGCCCGCGTCCATCAACGCATCGATCTCGTAGTGATAGCCGATGTCCCCCGCTGTCGTGTGATTTCCCGCCTCCCGAATACTCTGCACAAGCTTGGCTGCTACGGCAGCGCGCGCCGGCTCCGGCACTAAATTTAGCGCCAGCGGCATCGCCAATGCCGTTTGGCTCCCTGTCGCGTAGCTGTTCTCGGCAGGCTTGAAAAACGCCTTGTCGAATGCCTCTCTCTCCGTTTTCAGCTGAGACTCGAACAGCCCTGCATCTTCCCCTCGTCTGAGCAATCGCGCTGCTTCTCTCAAAATCTGCAGGTCTAAGATCCACGTTGCCGTGCTCGTCACCCCGGCCGGCGTCAGCTTCGACGGCCCAGGCGGCCCCGGCGCGATGTCGTACCAGTCGCCCAACCCAAACAGCAGCAGTCCGTCCTTCGCCTTCGAACCGAGGTATTCGTTGTAAAGCTTCATGCTGCCGTAAGCCGAGGTAAGCGGCTGCGCGTCTCCATACCACTTCCACTGCAGCCAGGGCAGAATCACTCCTGCACTTCCCCATTCCGGCGAGTCCCGAAACCCTCCAGAGAACTCGATGTACTCAGGCGCGATATCCGGGATCAGCCCATCTACGGTCTGCGCTTCCTGTATGTCGCGAATGATTTTCGGCAGCACATTGCGCAGATCCCAGTTGTAGAGCAGCGAAGGACCCATCAGATAGCTCTCTTCGAGCCAGCCCAGCTTTTCGCGATGCGGGCAATCCGTCAACACATGCTGCAGATTGCTTTTGATTGCCGCCCCGATGAGCGCATGAATGCGATTCAGGAGCTCGTTCGAGCATTCGAACTTTCCTGTGTTCTCCATCATCGAGATACACAAACTCGCCTTGCACTTGGTGCATCACTCGCCAAGTCGCTCCGAGCGGCGGATTCCGGCGCTGCCCCTTCCACCTGCACATAGCGGAATCCGTAATAAGAAAAGCGCGGCGACCACGTCTTGCGGCCCGAGCCCGCCAGCGTATAGGTGAAGTAATTCGGGCCGCCTGACGAAACCTGGCTCACCAGGCCTGCAGCATCGAGCAGCTCTCCGCACGTAAGCCGCACGTTCGCGCCCGCTGTCCCGCTAACCGTAATCTGTGGCCAACCGGCGAAATTCTGCCCTAGATCATAAACAAAAACGCCCGGCTTGGGCTCCGTCACGTGAACGGGATCAAACGTGTCCATCACGCGCGCTGGCGGGCTCGCATCCGCCCTAAGCACGCCGCCGGGTGGTTCGACGTATTGCGCCTTGCTCCATCGGCTGTCGTCAAAACCTGCCCGGTCCCAGCCCTTCGGCTCGAGTCTTGCGTCGAAGTCCTCTCCGCCATATGTATCGGAGAACGTGATCGGGCCATCGTGAACACGCCACGAGCGGCCGGTGCCAGTGTCTTCCACAGTTCCGTCTTCGAATTCGAGGTGCAGTTGCAGCCAGAGCCTCGGCACCCCGAACGAGCCTGTGTATTTCGAGTAGCGCCCGCCGACCACGTTGTAAAATCCATTGCCGAGCAAAACAGCCAGCGCATTTGGTCCGGGCTGCAACAGCGCCGTCACGTCATACGATTCGTAAAGAACCGTGTTGCGAAAATTCGTCCAGGCTGGCTCCAGAACGTTGTCGCCCACCTTCGTGCCGTTGATTCGCAGCTCTTCAAAACCGAGGCCCGAAACAAAGGCGAGTGCGCGCTTCACTCCGCGCTTAAGCGTCACCTCGTGGCGGAAAATCGGCATCGGCCCGGCCCGCAAAGCATAGCTCGCGGGAGCTATCCAATCTGCTTTGCGATTCCGTTGATCGAGCAGCCCGGCCGTCCACTCAGCCGCCTCGCTCCACTCCGACACTCCGCCTTTAGCGGGCCATACACGCACCTTCCACCAGACGCGTTCAAACGAATGTACTGGCGCTCCGCTGTATGCAATCCAGGCTGTTGACGTTGATTTGACTCGCCCGGAGTCCCACAAATCCCCGCTGTCTCCATCGAGCTTCTCGCGCGTGCTCGCCGCCAGCACCTGGTACTCGCTTTGCGCATCTCCGCGCTGATCGGATTTCAGCCGCCAGCTGATCCTTGGATGAGCCGCATCGATTCCGATTGGATTACTTCTCGCCTCGCACTCCAGTCGGTATGGCGTCAGCCCGGCGCCTTTAGCAAAGCCCATACAGAAAATGAGCAACGCGATCTTGTGCTTCACGAGTGCTCGCAAAAATCAGTGATGCAAGGGAGCCGCCAGATAATTTCCGTATCCCACAATCAGTGTCGAGCCGAGCAACACTGCCAGGCCAATCACCAGCAGCCGGATCGCGGTCTTCCCCGCACCGTTCCACTCCTTCAGGCCGACTCCCCATAGAGTGCTGAAAATCACGATACTCGCCATGTGCAGCGTCCAGCTCGAAAACGTGTAAACGCCCATTTTCGTTTCACCCATGCTGTAAAAGAAGAACTGCATGTACCACGTCACGCCCGCCAGCGCGCACAGCAGGTAATTCCTCACGAGCGGCACGCTCACCGTTTCGCGCATCACGGCCGTCGATGCACGTGTCAGAACGCTCGCGGTCGGCCCGGTAAGCGCGGTCTCTTCGATGGGTTGCGGACCGCCTGGATCGCTAAATTGCACCGGCAGTTCGGAAGCCAGGTACTCGTGCCCGCTCCTGTTCCGAATATTGAGATAGACCGTCCAGATGAAGTTCGTAGTAAAGCCGCCGAGCAACACCACAACCAGCACGGGCAAGCCTTGCCAGAGCGGCGGCGTTCCGATGCGCACGGTCAAAGCTTTAATCGGATCGCCCGCCGCCAGCCCGTATGCAAAGCACGCGCTCATTACTCCCGATATGATCGCAACCAAGAAGCCTTTCTTGAGGTCGAATTCCTCGATCGACGTTTTTTGCGCTTCCCGTGACATCGCCCGTTCTTTGTAAATCCCCGCCAGGCCTGCGATTGCAATGCCGACCAGGCAGATCACGATACCTAGCAGCACGACGCGCCCTGACGTTGTGCCCAGCACTTGACCAACAAACGTTCCATTGAAAATCGGTGGCATCAACGTGCCGAACGCGGCGCATAATCCCATCACGATTGCCATGCCGAGCGAGAGACCGAGATAGCGCATCGTGAGCCCGAACGTCAGGCCTCCGACTCCCCACAGCAGGCCGAAGAAGTAACACCAGAACAGCGTTTTCCCGGAACTTCCAGCCAATACTGCGGGCAAATGTCTGGTCAGCAGAGACGCCAGCACCCACGGCGCGATGATCCAACTGAACACTCCGCCAACCAGCCAGTACGTCTCCCACGACCATCGCTTTACTCCGCGATATGGCACATAAAAGCTGCCGGACGCCAGCCCCCCGAGCCAGTGAAATAAAACGCCTAGCGCGGGATTGGGAGTCATGCTTTGCTCGCCTGAAGATCTAAATGAAAAACTTCTTCGAGCGGCCTCATCGCCTGGTCCGGCGGAAGACCCGGAGTATTCATGAAAAACGGCGTCATCTCACGCTGCCATCGCTCGTTCACATCGCGTCTGCTCATTTCGTGCCGTGCTCGCTCGAAGTCCTCTGTTTCCAGATACCCCACCAGCAGCCCGTCTTCTCGCAGAAACAGCGAGTAATTGCCCCATCCCGTCTCGTCCAACGCTTGCCGCAATTCCGGCCACACCGTGCGATGGCGTTCTTTGTATTCGGCGAGCCGCTCCGGCCGTACTTGCAAGACGAAACAGATTCTTTGCATCGTACCTTAGCTCTAACGCAGGAACGCTTCCTGCAAACCGCCATCCACCGGAATGATGTGCCCGGTAGTCTTGGCGCTCTCATCGCTCGCCAGCCATACAATCGCATTCGCGCAATCTTGTGGAAGGATCGGCTTGCGCGTAATCGTCCGCTGCGCGTAAAAATCGGCGAGCTTCGTTCTCAGCCCTTCGGTCGACTCCGATTCCGAGAACTCGATGTTGTACTTCTTGAGCGATTGCATGACGCGGTCCCGTGGAAACATCGTCGACCCAGCCACTACAGTCGCCGGAGCGATGCCATTTACCCGTACCAGCGGCCCCAGCCCGACGGCAAGTTCGCGTATCAAATGATTCAGCGCCGTCTTGCTCACATCGTAGGCTTCGCTGCCTGCCTTCGGCACTACCGCGTTTGCCGAGCTCGTCAAAACCACTGAGACGGGAAGCTTCTGGTCTCGAAACACCCAGCCCACTTCGCGAGCCAGCAAATAATTGCCCGTGACGTTTACCAGGAAAGTCGTGTTCCACTGCGCTTCCGTCAGTTGACCGCCGGGCCCGGTTCCCACCGGAAAAATCGCCGCCGTATTCACCACCGCATCGACCCCGCCAAACTGCATCACCATGTGCTTGACCGCGGCTTCGAGGCTTTCGGATGACGCCAGATTCAGGCCGGTGTGGGATACCGCTTCCGAAGAGGAAACTGCCGCCGCCTCGCCGGCCACTTCTTTTGCCGCCGCTTCGTTCACATCGGCAACCACGATATGCGCGCCTTTGCGCGCGAGCAGTAACACGACTTCCCGGCCGATCCCGCTACCCCCGCCAACTACCAATAAAATCTTTCGGCTGAACTCAGCTTCTGGGGGCATGCGCTGCAGCTTCGCTTCTTCGAGCGCCCAATACTCGATGCGAAATGCTTCCGACCGCGGCAGAGCGACGTAGTTGCGATAGCTGACGAATTCCTTAGACGATTCCGGCCGCCGCGCCTGTGGATACGGGTGCTTCGCTTCGCCTTCCTCCAGAGCATTCGCGCCCGCCATCACGTGGATGGCATTGATGAAGAACTCCGTCGTGATGCGCGCTTCTTTTTTGTTCTTTCCGAATCCGAAGAGCCCAATGCCCGGAATAATCACCACCGAAGGATTCGAATCACGCAGTTTCGGCGATTCCGCCGTCGCCCAATCCTGGTAATATGCGGCGTACTCCTTCCGGTAATGTCCGGCGCGCTCTTCGAGCCGCGATTTCAGGGCGTCGACGCTCTCCTGCCCCGGCTTCCAATCGATGAACATCGGGCAGATTCGAGTCCGTAAAAAATGATCCGGGCAACTGGTGCCGAGGTTGCCGAGTTCTTTCGCCCACTTCGAACCGGCGAAACCGAGCGCGTCTTCGTGATCCGTGTAATGCGCAATCACGCGCCAGTTGGAAGATGCAATGCCGCGCAGCGCCGGAAGAATGCTTGCGGCCACGTCCCGCCGGTCCGGTAACGGAGCATGCTCAACGCCACCAAATAGCGGCCCGGCCTTTACCTGGTGCTCGGCGATGAACTCGCCCATCTGATCGATCGTTCGCAAGCTGTTCAGATAGCACTCGCGCTGCGTTTCGCCCCACGTAAACAAGCCGTGACTGCCGAGCAGCACTCCGTCACAGCCCGGGTTCTCTTTTACCGCGGCTTCCAGCTGGAAGGCCAGCTCGAAACCAGGCCTCTGCCAAGTGAGCCAGACAATCTTTCGCCCGAACTTGCGGTTGAACTCGTCGAGCTTCTTCTTGCCGTTTGCGCTCGCCGCGATAGCGATTGCCCAGTCCGGATGCAAATGATCGACGTGCGGAAAGGGAAGAAACGCGTGCAGCGGTGTATCGATCGAGGCCGCGACTCGATTCTGCCCAAAAGCCGAGATCGGGTAGTAGCTCACCATCTCGTCTTCGTAAGCCTCGCCACGATAGAGTCCCTTCAACTGCTCCAACCGGTCGAGATAGAGCAGGGCGAAGCCAGACTCTTTGATGGAACCCAGGTCGCCGCCGCTCCCTTTCACCGCGAGCACGCGCACCGGTTTCCCGGTGAACGGATCGGGCAGCTCAATCTTCGAGCTCGTGTTCCCACCGCCAAAATTAGTAATGCGCAAATCCGCGCCCAATAAGTTAGAACGGTAGCGCAGCAGGGCGAGTTGATTGCCGCCCAGCGCCGCCGCCTGCTTTTCGTCCCACAAATCTTTTAAATAAACAATCTCGGTTGTCTCAGGCATAGCTCACCTCACCAAAACTCCAGCCCGCATCAGGCATAAGAGGAAACGCTCGACATGTTGCGGGACGCACGCTCTTCGGAAATACGCTCCAGGTAACCGCTGCTTCGGAATGCTTCCATGGGATCTTCCGGCAGCCCTTTCGATTTGCGCCATTCTCGAATTGCCGGGCGAACGTCGGTCGCGAAAGCATCCTGCAGGCAGGACTCGGCCCGGACCAGGTCGGACGCTTTCTGCGCTTGTGCCAGGCGGTCGTAATCCACTAGCGCAGCTTTCGAAAACAATTCCTGAGCGATCGAAACAGTTTGAATCATCGCTTCGATCTTGCCCTTCAGGTTATGGCTCTGATCGATCATGTAGGCAATTTCGGGGCGGCTCGAAGTCTCCCACTCAAAAAACAGAATCTCGTGGAAGATTCGGAATACTTGGTAAGGGTCGATCGATCCCATCGTCAGATCGTCATCGGCGTAGCGCCTGTCATTGAAGTGAAATCCCCCGAGCATATCTTCCGCCAGCAGCCACGCCACAATCTGCTCGATATTCTGCGCTGCATAATGGTGCCCGGTATCTACCAAGACTTTGGTTTGCGGGCCCGCCGCGCGCGCGAACAGCATCGCCATGCCCCAGTCCGCAATATCGGTGTGATAAAAAGCCGGCTCGAACGGCTTGTATTCGACCAGCATGCGCTGATCCGGCGCAAGCTCCTTATGAGTCGCTTTGAGACAATCCTCGAACCAGCGCTTCCGCTGGCGGATGTTTGCGCTGCCCGGATAATTTGAGCCGTCGGTGAACCAGAACGAAATATCCCTGCTGTGAAGCTCATGAGCGATGTCGATAGCTAGCTTCGAATGCTTCAGGGCTTCCTGCCGAATGCTCTTGTCCGGATTGCCGAAAGATCCGTGTTTATAAATCTGGTCCTGGAACAGATTGGGATTGATCGAGCCAGGGCGCACGCCGTAACGATCGGCGAGTTTAGTAATTTGCGGAACGTCTTTTAGCCCGTTGGGGAGGTCCCACAAAACATGCAGAGCCACCGTTGGGCAAACACCCGTTAATGCCTGGACCTGTCCCGCGTCGCTGAACTTTTCTTCGGTCGTTGTGGCTGCGCCGGCCTGAACGAATTTGCCGAATCTCGTGCCCGTATTGGCGAAACCCCAGGAAGGAATCTCGATCCGAAATTTCTCGAGCGCTCCGGCAACCGTTTCCGAAACTCTGACACCGTTACTGGTGGTTGAGTGTGACAATGGCTACCTCCATGCTATGCAAAGTCATCTCGTGGGAGTTTGCTTCTTGCTTGCCAGGCGGGCCGTTTCCAGTGGTCTCGTCTACCAACTGAATTTCGCGAGCGGCTTGCGGCAATTTCAGCTGAAAGTCGCGATCGCGCTTATTGATCAACAGCAGCTTAGGTGAGCCATCGCCGCCTACGAAACCAGCAGCGTATATATAAGGACTCCCGCTGTTAGTTTCCACCCACTTGCAGCCCTGCCCGAAACTGTCCTTCAACAATTCGAGGATTCGATAGCGGGCATTCGGCGCGCCCGTATTCCAGTCGACCATGGAGACGCTCGGAAACTGCGTCGGGTAACCGACAAGCTGCGACTCGCCCGCTATGTCGATCCCGAGCGAAGCAAGGTTGGCAAATACATAGGCGTAGGTGGCTCCCGAGAGATGCCAATAGGATTGAGGAATCGGTTTCGTCACGTGACCCGGCTCTCCTTGCCCGGAATCGTCGGCCGAAATGGAGCCGATCTCGTCGACCGTGGTGCGTGTAGATGGTGAAAGGCGCTGACGGATTGCTTCGATAAACCGTACCGTCGCGATAAACCGGTCGGCTTGCTCGAAAAACGTGTATTGCTGAATCTCCGGAGTTTGGTCGGCGGTTGGCGAAGCGTAGAAGTGATAAGAAATCATGTCGAGCGCAATGCCGGGCTGATGATTCTTCGGATTCAAGAAGTACTCGAACATACGCGGATCGTTCGAGGGAAACGCGAGCGCAAGACCCACAAATTTAGTTTCGGGCGCTACTTTCTTGATCGCAGAAACGATTGCGTCATAACGCGCGGTGTACTGTTCGGGAGTCGTTTGGTGCTCGATGTCGGGCTCGTTCAACACTTCCCAATAATCGATCTTGAAGTGATGCCCTGACTCGTGCCGCTTTCCGAATTCGTCCGTGAACCCGCCCTTGACATACCAGCTCACCAGCCGCGCATAGTAATCGCCAAGCTCTTTCAACGAAGGATCGCGCAGCTCGGTGCCTTTCGTGTAGTCCCAGGTGACCTGATCCGGATCTTGCGGGTAAGTAACCGGCGCTGGCGTCTTGAACATCCAAGCCGGAATGGTGCTGAAGTTCAAAATAACGGGATGCCCTTTTGTCGCGTTAAGAAAGTCCAGCGTCATCGGATCGATTAGCGAGAAATCCCATGACGTTTTGCCATTGGCTGGCGGCTCGAGCTCAGCGACCCCAAGCTTCGGATACGGAAGCCACGGCACGTAACGGACATAATCGGCGCCCAGTTTCTGCAGGTCGGAATAAACGCGATCATGAATCGGCGAACCGGGCCTCAGCGGCGGGTTGACAACGACTTGCAAAGTAGGGACGGTGGAAGACACCCGAGTCACCTTGTCCCAATGCACCTCGACCTTTTGGGCCAGCAACGAGCCTGTGGAGGTTATAACAAGAACTGAGATGAAAAGCTTCCGCAACATATCTTCCCTTTAGTCAGCAAACATGCGCCGCTTCCATCCCAAGCAAGGCGGCAACTTTCTCTAGCTTGCCTGCGATGTGGCCAACTCCGATGGCGCAATGGTGAGCCGGGCCGTGCGCATTCCAACGGTTGATGAACCGGCGGGCACCGATGGGGAACCGGTAACGGCTATTTGTATTGCCGATTTCAAGAATGGGCCCCGCGACCGATTCGCCTTCCGCGAAAAGCAGCTTCAGCCGGCCGTCGCCCGTCTGCACGACGGAGAGCAGAGTAACTGGACCATGCTTTACCGACATCTCGACCGAGAGTCCGCGCCCGACTTTCCCGTGATAGACGGTGAGCGGCCGGACTTTCATCTTGCCTTCAGCGATCGCCAGATGTCCCGGCCCATCGTGCCCCATCAGAACCAAATCTTGCTCGAAGTCTGTTACGTAGTATTCACTGAACGATCCGCCTGCGCCAAATGCATCCATGATTTTCATAGCCTGAGCATTCTTCACCTCGTACTCACCGGCGACCGGAATGCCGCGAGCGGTAAGAAGACTTGTGCCCAGAATGATTGAGCTGATCGCGTCTTCATTCGCCGGATTGCCGGTGCCCTGATAGTAATAGGCGAGCGATCCAAGCCGGTGCGCCGCGACCAGCTGGTCGAGCGCGACCGAAGTTCTTGCCGCCCGCTCCAGCTCCTGCGGCAAACAATCATTTTGTATATCGAAAACCTGGTAGAGCTCGGCCACACGCTCTTCAATTTGATCAGCGGTCACGCGCTCTCGGAGCGCTGCCAGTTCGTCGACTTCAATAATTTCGATATGGCCGCCAAAGATGGCACATTGCTGCGTCAGATCCGAGTAGATGTCGAGCATGCCGCCGTAATAATGCCCCATCAAGCCCAGGCGATTGTGCTCCATCACATGGGACACGCGCGCGGCTTGGACCCAGCCCTCGATCTCACACCAGGCGACCGCGTCCTCTTCTAAAATGCCGGTCACCTGGAAAAACGGGATGCGCGCGCGCGTAAAAACGTTTGCGATCTCAGGAACAGGACAAGCCTGGCACCAGGCCAGCCACTCTCCGGTCATCGCGGTCCGGTCGGGGAGGCGATTGAACGCGGCGTAGTCGATGGCTGCTCCGGGCGCCAGGTTGAGAATGATGACCGGCACCTTCGCGCGGCGCACCACTGGCAGCACGGTTGACGAAAGCGCGTAGGTCGTTACATGCAAAAAAATGAGATCGACATCCGCCTGCCGGAAGCGGTGAGCCGCGTCCTGCGCTTTCTCGGGCGTGTCGACCAAGCCGAGATTCACCACTTCGGCGCCACATTGACTCAGCCGTGCCTCGATCTGCCCAGTGTATTTCCTGAGCCGTTCTTCAAGTCCGGGGAACTGTGGCCAATACGTATCGAGACCAATGCCGAACAGGCCAATGCGGAACCTATGCTGCATTGCATTTACGATCGAGGAGCGGCCGCCTCAATCTCCTGTTTCGTCACTTCGCGCGAGCGACCTGCGAGGGAATCCCGCTGAGCGTCCGTCCGGCTGCGCAGCCGTTGAAAGTCTGCCAGCGCCTTTTGTTGCTCGGCTGTTCTGCCGAGCGCTTTGTAAGCGAGCGACAGGCGGTAATAGGAGACATCGTCCGTGGGGTCGAGCACAATCGCTTTTTCGAGATGTGGAACTGCGAGAGCGGGCTTGCCAAGCGCAATCTCGACCGCGCCGAGGCCCAACTGAGCTTCTACAAAATTTGGATAATATTGCAATGCCCTGGTGAAATAGTCCTGCGCGTTTTCGAGCTGTCCTGTTTTCCGATAGATTTCGCCGATCTCGTACGCTGCGTTGGCGTTGGTCGGATCAAGCTGAAGCTCCTGCTCGAATTCCTGCAAGGCTTCCGCTTGCGAGCCGGCCTGCTGCGAATGCGTTGGAGATAACAGCACGCGTCCGATGCGGTAGTGAATCCCTCGCCTGCCCGGGTCGAGCGCGAGCACGCGGCGATACTCGCTGATGGCCAGGTCGAAGTTTCCCTGGCTCTCGTCAGCTTCGGCCGCTGCCTGTTGTCGCCAAATGGAGGATGGCGCAACCTCGGCGAGTTTCTGCAGAGTCAGATAAGCGAAATTGGCGTAAATGCGGCTGGTGTGATACAAAACCTCAGGATCGTTCGGAAACAACTTGTTCAGCTCAAGCGCTGTTTCGACTGCTTTGCTATCGCGTTGCAGACCGGTATAGGCTCTCATCAATTGGAGTCCGCTCATGCGTTGCAGAGGCAAATCAGAGTTGCGCCTAAACCCCTTCTCCAATGCTGGCAACGCTTCTTCGTAATGCCCGAGCTCGGAGAGCGACATAGCCAGCAAAACATCGGTGTTGGGCAGGCTCGGCTTCAATTTGAGCGCTTGCCGGAGCGCCGGGACGGCCTGCTCGAATTTACCTTCCTGAAAGTAGATCAGCCCGAGCCTGCCGTACACTTCAGCGGTATTGGGCGACAGGCTCCTGAGTTTTTCGTAATTCTGTTCTGCTTCGGCGTAGCGATGCTCGGAGAGCGCTCGTTCTCCTTGCTCGGCGTACTTCTGCAAATCCGCTGAAGCGTCTTGAGCGACCAGCAGAGAGATACAAGAACACGTCAGGGAGAGGAGCCTCCTTGCTACCAGGTAAACTTCCCTCCTAGCTGATTGATACGGCCCGGCACATTGACGCTATTGATCTGACCGAATTGCGGAGAACTGGCATCGAAATTGGGAGTGCCCCACTGCGTGTGATTGAACGCATTGAACGATTCCAGGCGCAACTGCAGGTTGGCCCGTTCCCTGATGGGGAAGTTCTTGAACAGAGATAAGTCGACGTTCTCCAGGCCAGGCGCCCGCAGAATGTTGCGTCCGGAACTGCCAAAGACTCCGGCCGGAGCTTCGATAAATGCCGCGGTGTTGAACCATTGAGCGATACTCTGATGGAAACCGCTTGGATAAGCATTCCCAACCACATCAGCCCGGTTACCGGCGAGCGCGTCGAGAACGCCTCCGATATCAGGCGAGGTAATGGAGTATGGGAATCCTCTCTGGAGCGTGATGATGCCGTTCACTTGCCAGTTGCCAAGCGCAATATCCACTACCTTCGGCGTGTTAGCCAGGAAGCGTTTGCCGCGACCGAAGGGAAGATCGTAGACAAAGCTGGCAACAAAGCGATGGTCCACATCGAAATCGGCAAGACCGCGGTCGAGCCTGGTGTTGTGATTGTCGATTGTCCCCTGATAACCGCCGCCCGTATTGCCAATTCCAGCAGCAGCAGACTTCGTATCGAGCGCCTTTGCCCAGGTATAGACGGCTGTGGCGGCGAACGATCCGCTGCGGTGCTGGAGCGTCACGTTGCCTGAGTTGTAGCTCGAATTGCCGGACCAGTCGCTGTCGATGTAAGTGACGAAATTGGGATAAGGCCGCCGGGCAAGCACCGGAGCCGGATTCGCCGGATCGGCAGGCGGATAGGCTTGTGCGATATTACGCCGCATCAGCAGGTGAGTCCCTTTGTTGCCGATATAGTTCACTTCGAGCGTAGTGTTCGAGCTCAGCTGCCGCTGAATGGAGAAGGACCATTGCTGAACATAGGGGTTGCGCGGGTGCTCCGAGATGATCACCGCAATAAACGTGTTGTCGGCGGGTGTGGCAGGGCCTTGGACGATTGGCGGGAATAGGGAATTTGTCGTTAGAAGCGGAGTAGTCTGGCCGGCAGTCTGCTTGTAATCGCCACGGCTGACGTAAGGATAGATATCGGCGGAACCGTCCGTTTCGCGAAGCTCGGCGGAGTCCCAGAAAATACCATAGCCGCCGCGGATCACAGTCTTGTCGCCGCCAAACGGCCGCCAGGCAAAGCCGATCCGCGGAGCAAAGGGGGTCAAAGACGCGTCCGCCGGGTTCCTGCGACCGCAGTAGCGATAGTAGCTGTTATCCCCGGTGATACCGTCCGTCACGAGAGTTTTGTCAGCAATACATAACCCGCCCGCCGGGTTGGTAACGTCCAACCAGCCCATGTGATTATGTGTTTCGTACGGAACGGTCCGGTAATCCCAACGCAAGCCAAGATTCAGGGTGAGGTTCTGATTCACCTTCCAGTCGTCTTGTACATACGGAGCGAAATATTTCAGATTGAATTGGCGCGGATTGCCGGCCACGCCTGCCGAGCTGAATCCTCCGGGTTGAAAGACGGCGGCTTCGGAGTAATAGCCGAGCAGCATGTCCGCTACCGGATTTCCGGTCACGAAGCCGTTGAAGGTGAAGTTCCCCAGGAAGTTGTCAGCCAAATCTCGATTGAGTTTCCAGGTACGGTATTCAGCGCCGAATCCTAAAGTATGGGTGCCATGAACCCAGGTGAGCGACTCGATGAAGTCCCACATCGGTTGATTGCTCGCCGTGTACGCGTTTATTGCGCCGCCAACAGTGGAAAGCCCACCGCTGCTGAAGCCGACGCTTGGATAGACCCGTTGCGACGGAGCCAGATTGGTGAAAACACCCGTCAGCCCGAGGGCCGTGATATCGGCAGGATCAGCAGGATAGCCGCCCTGGTTGGCGGTTGCTGTCAGATACCCGAAACGGAATTGGTTCACGACGTTCGGCCCAAGCGTGATTGTATGAGAAACGGCCCAGTTGGTGGTGTCTTCCACAAAAAAGTTTTGCCCGAGCAACGCGTTAGGCGCGGGGTTACTGAGAGTGTTGACGGAGTAAGTTGATCTCGTCCCACGCCCGAAGACGGTTCCGAACTTTCCGAGATTTTGATCGATCCGGTATGTTTGCTGATCGACATTATTCGGCAAGGAGGTAGTTAACCGGTAATTGCCTTCTGGCAGATCACTGTTCGGAGTCGGAAAGAACTTCTGGATAGCCAAATTGGCTAATCGCGAGAAGCTAGTTGACGGGATGGTGTTGTTTGGGAAATCTATACCAGTTGCCGGGTTCAGAATCGGAGTCGTGAAATGGCCCGAGAGTTCTGCCGGGGTCGGCACCAGATAGAACTGATCTATGCCTGATCGAATTCGAGTGCCTTCGTAATTGGCCATAAAAAAGGTCTTGTTACGTCCGTTATAGAGCTTCGGAATATATATGGGACCGGTTGCAACGAAGCCGAATTGATTTTGCCGAAGCGGGGGAATGCCTGCCTGAAAAAAGCTTCTGGCGTCGAATGCATCGTTCCTATCGAATTCAAACAGGGCGCCGTGGAAATCGTTTGTGCCGCCGCGACTGATGATATTGATCTGATTGGCGCTAAAGCCGTAGGCGGCCGAATAAGTCGCGGTTTGTTCTTTGAATTCCTGAATCGCATCGACGGACAAGACGACGGCGGGCGTGTTGAGCGAAGTATCCGTGTTGACCATGCCATCGAGCAGATAATTGTTGGAGGTGGGCCGGGAGCCGTTAATACTTATGGCATTGCCTTCGCCCTGGCGCATCGAACCCTGCTCGCCACTGGTCTGGACCGCGCCGGCTCCCAGAAAGAGTAACTGCAGAAAGTTACGCCCATTCAGCGGCAACTGAGTGACCTGGCGCTCCGTGACGAGTTGGCCAACGCTGGAGGTTTCCGTATCTACTGCGACCTGGGTGGCCTGTACATTGACGGTTTCACTGGTTGACCCGACAGTCATGGTCAGGTCAACGCGCGCGGTCTGATCGACATTAAGGCGGATATTGGATTGTTTGGCAGCCTCAAAACCCTGCTGTTCGGCGACAACCGAGTAGGTGCCCACGGGCAAGAGAGCAAAGGAGTAGTCGCCTGAATCGCTGGTCTTCGTTTCGCGAGACGTGCCAGTGCCCTGATCCGTGACATTCACTTTGACTCCAGCCATCACGGCTCCCGACGGATCACGCACGGTACCGGTGATCTGGCCGTTAGCGGTTTGCGCGTCGATTATCCCGGCTGGCACGAGCAGGACGAGAAGGGCGGCACTAAGCAGGAAGGCTTGTCTCATCGTAGAGTTTCTCCTTTGCGAGAACCCGATACTATGTCGGGTGACCGATTGTAAGTGAGTCTAGGCTGAGATGAGCGAGAGGTAAACAGTTTTTATTATTCAGCTGAGCGTTTCGCATAGCAATACGCCGACACCATTGAGGAGATGAGGTTAACCGCTTGATACCGGACGAGTTCTCTGCGAGGCGGCAGGAAAGTGGCAAGCGCCGCGAAGGCCAAGCGAGGCGCCGAGCGTTTTGCATTGCGAAGTGGGCGGGACGGCTCGCGTGCGCGCTGTTCATGTTCGCGGCGATGGTTGAGGGGAATGAGATGACAGATTTGCGCCGTGCTTTTGCGAATCCGCCCGATGACGCGAGGATCATGATGCGTTGGTGGTGGTTCGGCGGTGCAGTGGAAAAGCCGGAACTGGAACGCGAGCTGCGGGCGATGAAGGGAGCGGGAGTGGGCGGCGTAGAGGTTCAGCCCGTTTATCCGTTAGAGTTGGACGATCCGCATCGGAATTTCAAGAATGAACCGTATCTTGCGACGGACTTTCTGGAGAACCTTCGATTCGCAGTAAGGAAGGCGAAGGAACTGGGCCTGCGAGTGGCTATAACGCTGGGCAGCGGTTGGCCGTACGGAGGACCCGACACGCCAGTGACGCAAGCCGCAGGGCGACTGCGAGTAGAACGGGTAAACGTGCCCGAAGGCGCCCGGTCCGCGCCGGTCCCGGCCATTGAAAACGGCGAGAAGCTGATTGCGGCATTTGTGGGTGGCGAACAGGTCCGCGAAATTCATGAGGGCAGAATCCAATTGCCGGCCGGGCTGAGCGGGAGCGACGTGCTGGTGTTTTTCATCTCGAGCCGAACGGGGCAGCAAGTGAAACGGGCCTCGATCGGAGCAGAAGGATTCGTGCTCGACCACTACGATCGAGCGGCGATTGAGAAGCATCTAACGACCGTTGGCGAGCCGCTCTTACGCGCTTTCGGCGATACCCCTCCGGACTCGGTGTTCAGCGACAGCCTGGAAGTGTACGGGTCCGACTGGACCCCTAACTTTCTTGAAGAGTTTCAGAAGCGGCGTGGATACGATCTGACTCCATATCTGCCTGCGCTGGTGAATGAGATGGGACGGCAGTCGCAAGCGGTCCGGCACGACTGGGGCAAGACCCTGACCGAACTTACGGAAGAAAACTATCTAAAGCCGATCCGCGAATGGGCACATGCGCACCAAACTTTATTTCGTTCGCAGACTTATGGAGAGCCGCCGGTCGTTCTTTCCAGCAATGCGGAGGTAGATCTGCCGGAAGGAGAGCATGGGCCGTTGTGGCGAAGGTTTAGCGCGGCGCGCTGGGCCTCCTCAGCCAGCCACCTTTATGGCGTCCCGGTCACGTCTACTGAAACTTGGACCTGGCTGCATTCGCCTGTTTTCCGAGCGACACCCCTCGATATGAAGGCGGAAGCGGATCGCCACTTCGTTGAAGGCATCAACCAGCTGGTCGGACACGGCTGGCCTTACTCGCCGACGTCGGCGGGCGAGCCCGGCTGGCGTTTTTATGCGGCTGCCGCGTTCAACGATCACAATCCCTGGTTTCAAGTGATCCCGGAGATCACGCGATATTTGCAGCGGGTCAGCTTTCTACTGCGGCAAGGCCAGCCGGCGAACGATGTGGCAATTTACGTCCCGACAGATGACGCCTGGGCGCATCTGCAGCCGGGCAAGGTAGCGGTGGACGAAATGACCGATACACTGCTGGGGCCGGTGCTGATTCCCGAAGTGCTGAATGCCGGTTACAATTTCGACTTCATCGATGACCGGGCGATGGCGAAAGCCGGCATACCATATAAGCTCTTAATCCTGCCGGGTGTGGAACGAATTCCGCTCGAGACCATGCAGCGGCTGCGGGATTATGCGGCGAAAGGCGGCCTGATCGTGGCCACGCGCTCATTACCTTCACGAGGGCCGGGCTTAATTGAGGAGAAGAAAGATTCGGGCGGAATTGGGGAGATTTCGCACGAGTTATTCGAAACGGGCTCGCCGCGCGCGCGTTTCGTCGAGCAGGAGCAAGGGGTCTCGGCGGTGCTCAAAACCATGCTGCCACCGGATTTCGATACCGGGAATGCGGGCCCGGCGATTGGGTTTGTGCATCGCAAGCAGGCAGACGCCGAGATTTATTTTGTAGCGAATGCCTCGAATCGCGCAGTTGAGACCGAGGCTTCGATACGAGTTGCCGGAATGCGGGCTGAGTGGTGGGATCCATTCGGAGGAGGATTCGCCGGCGCGAGCTGCCACCCCGACGGGAATCGAACAAAGGTGGTGCTGAAACTGGCCCCTTATGAATCGCGCCTGCTGGTGTTTTGCAAAGAATGTGCGAGTGCCCCGGAAGCCGCTGCTGAAGGTGCACAGGGTTCGCAGCCTATCGACTTGGCATCGGATTGGAAGGTGACGTTTACGAAAACCGGACGCAGTATTCAGATGTCTCATCTCCGTTCCTGGACCAGCGATGAAGAAACGAGATTCTACTCGGGCGAGACGGTTTACGAGAAGACGGTGAACGTGCCCGAGCGGTTCGTCGCCAAGGGTTCGCGCACATTCCTCGATTTTGGGCCAGGGACCGCAGTAGAACCGAGCTGGGGCGATACCCCTGGAATGCACGCGCTGCTCGACAGTCCGGTACGGGAATCGGCGATTGTGTTTGTGAATGGAGAGCGGGCCGGCGCCGTATGGCATCCGCCTTACGAAATCGAGGTCACGCGTTTGCTTCGGCCCGGCACGAACAGTCTACGTGTAGTTGTGGCAAATTTGGCGATAAATGAAATGGCTGGCAAACCGCTGCCGGATTATCGCTTGCTCAATCTCAGATATGGGGAGCGCTTTGTCCCGCAAGATATGCAGGATGTGAAGCCGCTGCCATCCGGGATTGTCGGAACGGTGCGGCTGGTGAAGAGGTGAGCAAAGCTAGGGTTGACTGGCGTCACGCTTTATCCAACGGTAGGCAGAGACTGAGTTCTTCCAGAAGTACTTCTCAGCGGCGGCGCGGCCTTTAGCGTTGAAGTATTCACGGACTAAGTTCAACACCTGCGCGTAGCTTCCCCAGGGATCACTATTGGGCCAATCGCTGCCGTAAAGGAGCCGGTCTTCGCCGAATAAATCCCAAAGCTGGTCGAGGACGGGCTGGCGGTTTGCGGCCTGGAGAACTTGCGAGATCTTCACGTATATTTGGGGCCGCGCTGCGAGCTGGCGGAGGTTTGCTTCATAGTTTTGGCGGGAGGCGCGCTCCGTGGGCAGCTGAAGGCCCGGCAAGTGATCGATGACTACGCGCAAATTGGGAACGCGATCCGTCAAATCGACGATGGCTGCGATCAGCGCGGGATCGGGATTTGCGGTATCCAACACCAAGCCGGCAGCGGCGAGCGATTTGAGATCCGCGATGAAGGACGGCTCAGCTAAGTGCGCGCCAAGGTTCCGGCCCCAAAGATTGCCGTAGCGAATGCCGCGGAAGAGCGGATTTTTTCGGAAGCGATCAAAGTGCTGCCGGAACTCTGGTTTTCCAGGTTCGAGATCTCCGACCGTACCGACGATGATGGGGTCTTTGGCTGCGATATCGAGAACCCATTGATTGTCTTCGAGCCAGGGACTGGCCTCGATCTCGATGGCCCCGACAACCCCGAGCGGCTGGGCGATGCTGGCGAAGCGTGCCGGCAGTGCAGGCTTATATAGGACGGGATTGTCTTTGGGCGGCCAGGGAACGCCCTGCGGACGCGTGGGGTCGAAGAGGTGAATATGTGTGTCGATGATGGGGATCGGGGATTCAGCGGCTTGCATCTCGAACGGGATGACGGTGGCAAGTGTGAGGAAGGATCGGCGGCCGAGAACGGACATACCGACCACATTACCCCGGTTGAGTGGTGCTAATCTGACAGCCACCTACTCTTTTTCTGCCTATGACGTTGGACGAGCAAGTTAAGCCCGAGCGCGATCCAGAGGTGGAAAAACTTCGTCGCCAGGTGGCGGCATTGCAATCCGAAATCGTCAAGCGGAAGCAGGCCGAAGAGGTTCTCGATCGATTCTTTACGGAGTCGCTCGATATGCTCTGCGTGGCCGATACGAAAGGTTATTTCAAGAGACTCAATCCTGCCTGGGAACGAACCCTTGGGTTCACGGTTGATGAGCTTTGCCGTCATCCATTCCTGGATTTCGTGCATCCAGACGACCGCGACGTAACCGTTGCCGAGATGAAGAGACTCTCTGAAGGCACCAACACGATCTCCTTCGAGAATCGCTACCGCTGCAAAGATGGAGCTTACAAATGGCTCCTCTGGAGCGCCACTCCTCTACTTAGCCAGCAAATCATTTATGCGGGCGCTCGAGACATTACTGATCGCAAGCTTGCGGAGGAAAGAATTCAAAAGCTCAAGGAAGCAGCTGAGGCTGCGAATCGTAGTAAGAGTGACTTCCTCGCCCAAATGAGTCATGAAATTCGGACGCCCATGAACGCTATCATCGGCATGGCCGATCTTCTCTGGGCCACACCGCTCAACGCCGAGCAGCGTCAGTACGTCAGGGTTTTCCGGCGAGCGGGAATAACTCTGCTAAATCTGCTAAACGACGTCCTGGATCTTTCCAAAATCGAATCCGGCCACATCGAGCTAGAGGAGATTGACTTCGATCTTCGTGAACTTGTTGACAGCGTGTGCGAGCTTCTTGCGGTTCGAGCTCATGAGAAAAGACTTGAACTGGCCTGTCGCATCATGCCGGATGTTCCAACAGATCTTCGAGGCGATCCCAACCGGCTACGGCAAATTCTCACGAACTTACTCGGGAATGCCATCAAATTTACCGAGAGCGGGGAGGTGGTGCTGCGCATCGAGCGAGAGCCCGGCAAAGAGCAGACCGGATTTCTGCAGTTTGTCATCTCAGACACAGGCATTGGCATTCCTGAGGAAAAACTCGCTCGGGTGTTCGAAAGTTTCACGCAGGCCGACGCATCTACCAGCCGGCAATACGGAGGCTCTGGCCTGGGTTTGACTATCTCGAAATATCTTGTCGAGCTCATGGGAGGGCGTATCTGGGTAGAGAGCGAGCCCGGTGTGGGAAGTACTTTTTACTTCACCGCCCAATTCGGAACGGGCCGTGCTCTCGCAACGCAACCGGCATCACAGCCGCTTGACTTAAAAGGATTGCGAACTCTGATTGTCGATGATAATGCAACCAACCGGTTGATTCTGACTGAGACGCTTGCGTCGTGGAGCGCTCTCATCACAACCGCCGAGAATGGCACAGAAGCACTGACCGAACTCGTACGAGCAAGCCAAGCGGGAGAACCTTACGGCCTCGTCCTGCTTGACTGCCGTATGCCCGGAATGGACGGCTTCCAGCTCGCAGAGCACATCCAGAACCAATCTAGCCTCGCCGCTATGACGATCTTAATGTTGACGTCGGAGGACCGCACTGGCGATACGGCCCGATGCCGAAATCTCGGCATAAACGCTTATTTAGTTAAACCGATTCAGCGCTCGGAACTGTCGAAAGCCATCCAGGCCGCAATGAGCAGAACACAAGCCGGGTTGGGAACGCAGACGGTTCAGGAGAATTCGTATCGAGTACCTCAGCTTTCGTTGCGCCTGCTCTTAGCAGAAGATTCTGAAGATAATGTGTTCCTAATCCAGTCGTATCTGAGGCAATCGGGATGTTCCATCGAGGTTGCTGTAAACGGCGAGATAGCTGTTCAAAAGTTCCGGTCCGGTGAGTATGATCTGGTTCTAATGGACTTGCAAATGCCAGTTATGGATGGCTACGTCGCGACGCAAAAAATCCGGGACTGGGAACGTGACCGGCAGGCCGAGCCGACTCCGATTATTGCGCTGAGTGCTTATTCGCTGCAAAGCGAAATCGACAAGAGCCGGAATGCAGGCTGTACGGCTTATTTGACCAAGCCGATACGACGCCGGGAACTGCTTGAGGCGATCGAGAAATACAGCCCGACGAGGCGCCGGCACCTCGATCCGGCAAGCCAATCAGAATCAGTGGGATCTGATGTCGATGAGCGATTACGCGCAATCCTTCCGGCCTATCTGGAGGGGAGGCGAAGAGATGTGCTCACGCTATCAACGGCCCTGGACAATGGTGATTACGAGCAGATTGGCACTGTTGGTCATAAAATGCGCGGTTCGGGCGCGGGCTACGGATTCCCGGAAATTACAGCGATCGGTCAGCGCCTCGAGCTTGCTGCGGAGAGCAGGGACACGGAGAAGGTTCGGAACCAACTCGCCGAACTGACGGAGTACTTGGACGTGCTCGAATCGGCGATGCGAAAAGCCTAGGGTGGTCCTTCATCGGATGATTGCGTGATGTACTTGATCAGCAAAACCTCGTTCCCCTTTTCGTTGTAAATCAGCTCGTCCGCCAAATGCCGGGTCAGCAGAATACCGAACCCGCCGGGGCGAAGACCTAGCCTGTCCCGTACTTCACAGTGCTGGTATGGAGCATCGGGCTGATTGGAAACCGCTGCGTGGGGCAGATGGTTAAAAGAGAACCCTTCACCTGGATCTAATATCTTGTAGATCACGAACTTCGCGGTTCGCACATAGTCGACTCGAACCGTCTTGCTCGGATCTTTTCCGGCTCCATGTTCGATCGCATTCATGAGAAGTTCGCGAAAAGCAGTACCGACGTCTTCTCGTTCCTGGATAGAAAGATCTGTGACCAGCTCGCGCAAGAACGGAAGGAGCCGGTCTGCGATCTCCAGCTTGCAGCGAACCTGCAACGCAATCCATTGTGGAATAGCCGATAAGACTTCAATATCGCCCTCCGGAGCAGCAGCACGCAGGGCAAGAGCGACCGTTTCCGCCACCGCGTCCAGAGAAAAGGGCTTGCTCATGTAAGCCACGGCTTGATCGCGAAGAGAGCTAATGACGGTTGCAGGTGTGCTTTCGGCCGTCATCACGAGGACCTTTGTGCCCGGTCGTGTCTGGTGAATTCTGCGAAGCAATTCGAGGCCATTAAGTCCCGGCATTCGCACATCTGTAATGACCAGGTCGCAGGGGTGAGCTTCGAGGAAAGAAAGTGCTTCGAGACCATCGTACCGGTCCTCAATGACATAATTCAGGTCCTTCAGTGCTGCCGCAAGCAGATTGTGAATATCAGGATCGTCGTCAACAACCAGGATGATGTTCGCGTTCGGCATTTGGAGTTACCGGGCTTGGCAGGCTTCCTCTAAGGTTGGATAGAATCGGAACACCGTATCGAGCCGGGATATGTGAAACGCCTTCAACACAAAGCCGGCCGCTGCTGCCATCCGCATTTCGCCGCCGGCTGCAGCAATTTGGTTGTAACTGGAAATGAAGCGGCCAATACCGGTGCTATCTATCTTCTTAATACGTGCAAGATCGAAAACGATGACGCGCTTTGCTTCCCGCAGAAGATCATTCACCACGGTAGGGATCTGTTCGCTTTCGGGCCCCATCATCACCTCGCCCACGATCGTGACCACAACTATGCCGGGCGCTGCCTCGCTATGACTTATCTCCATTGATATGAAGCAGACCATTGTACGCGGTTCGGACCGTGGCTGACAGCTCAGCTCCGGCTGAAGACCTGGCCCCGACTGACCAGTGGTTATTTCAGCGTGACGGACGACAGCGTCACAGGCCCAAGCAAGCCCGATTCGAGCAGCGGTGAATTTTTAGTGTAGGGCCGGTAGTCGGTCCAGGTGTAGGTTTTCTGAACTCCGGGCTGCTGATCGCCAATGATGCGATTGGGCCAGAGATTTGTGACTTTGATCTCGATGCGATTGGCGCCCGCCTTGAGTAAGCCGGTTACGTCCGCCTGAAACGGCGGCTTCCAGAGAATGCCGCCGACGGGCTTGCCATTGATGGAAATTTCGGCGATCTCCCTGACCGTTCCCAGATCGAAGATGATCTTAGAGCCAGGGTGGAACCAATCTTTGGGCGCTTTGAGTTGTTTGACGTAAGTGGCGGTTCCGGAGAAGTATTTGACGCCGTCGTTGGTGGAAGTGGTCCAGGAGGCAAGTTGGTCGAGCGAAATCTCGGGCGGAGCGCCCCAGTTCGGAGGGAACGTTAACTGCCAGGGTCCTTCGACCGTTGCGAGTTGCGTGCTTACCTCATGCGGCAAGGTTCGCGAGGGAGCCGCGGCGGGATGACGGAAGACGATAAATACAGAGCCATCCGGGTCCAAATGGAGCGGGACGATGGTGCGCCCATTCTCGATCCGGTATTCAGCGGGTTCGATCGCGCCTGTCTCCGGATGCCAGAGCTCGGCTTCTTTGCCGCTCACGCGGAAGCGAGTTTCAACGTCTTCAGGACGCGGCTTCTGGTTAGCGACGAAATAAACATCTGAGCCGGGAAGCTGGCGGTGAATCCAGACTAACTCGGTATCGATGTGCGGGCGATTGTACTCAAAATCGGGCGCGAGCCGTTCGACATCAAGGATCTCCTGAATCGTCCTTCCCCAATACACCTTGCCTTTGCCGAAATCATGCTCGGTGATGCTCTTACCGTCGATGCCGCCCCAGACTTCATTGGCGATGTTGCGGATTTCGGTGTCGCCAGCGGGGTAATCGGCGAGGCTCGGCGACTTTCCCGGCGGGGGTGCAATCACAATGGCACCAGCCTGGACCAGATCGCGAATTTTGCGCACCACCGGAAGGGTGAGTCGGTCTACATCATCGGGCAGCACAAGAGCGCGATAACTCATGCCGCTGGGCAATACGATCCGCCCATTCGAAACGGACATGCGGTTGAGCAAGACGTCGGCGTTCACATAATCGTAGCCGTAGCTCAGAGGAGGAGCAGGCCTGATGTCCTTCCAGAAAGGCACGGTGGCCGGAGCGCCCTCCCCGTAGAAGTAAGCAAGATCGGCAGCGAACTGGCCTTGCTGCAGCAGATAGGAACTGCGGGCAAGGTAGGTGTTCCAGGCGACTGCCTGTTCCGCCCACGTGATGTTGCGTGTATAGTGCTGTCCGAACATCCAGAGTGTGATGCCCGGCTTATGCGCGTCGTCGGTAAACGGCTGATGGTCGGAGGTGTGGAAGACGATGCGGTTCACGCCCATGGCCAGGTGCCGGTCGGCAAGCGGCTTGAGATAGAAAGGCGATTGGCCCCATCCCGGAATAAACGGCATGGAGGTGAAGGACTCAGTGGCGACGATCGGCTTGCCGTAGATGTGCGCGGCGGAGGCGGCTTCATGGACATCTGCGTCGTGGTCGGGCGTGTCGTTTTGACCGGGAAGCGGTGTCCAGAACTCGGCCATGGGTATATCGACCTGACCTTTGTTTAGGATTCCGTCGCCATCGGTTGGCAACCCGGTTCCCATAGCTTCAGCGTAGAGGCCGACACCATGCTGGCGGAAGTAATTGTCGGCGTTACGGTAGTGATTCTCGGCGAGCAGATCCGCAATGGTGCGACGAAAATCCCAGAGGAAGCGATCGCTGAGGTCCGCGCTCTCGACGATGCGTCCGCTGAGAATGGGCAGATAAGGGGTGGGATCGTAGCCGCGGCGATTGCGGAACTCAGCGATCATGTCCTCGGTCCAGTTTTCTTCTCCGGCCTCCCAGCTATCCATCAAGAAGTACCGGAAGCTTTTGCCGAAGTAAGGTCCGAGCGCGCCGGAGATCATGTCAACGTAAGTGCGCACGTAGGAATCGACATCTTTGTGGCTGAGCTTGTCGACTTCGAGACCAGTCGCTTCAGGAGTTGCAGGATGATTCTTTTCACCGGTAAGGGAGTAGCCCATGCGCAAGATGATCCAGTTGCCGACAGGGACGCTCCATTTGAGGGTTCCGTCACTTTGCATTTTGGAGGTGAGATCGACAATGGCGTCTCGGGGAATGACCTGATCTGAAGGGGCCGAGGGAGTGGGGGGACCATCGGAGCCGAGCAGCGTACCGAAGCTGGCTTTGTCTTCCCAGCGATTCACCCGGGGAGTGGAGAACAGTTCGATTTCAGCGAGCTTGAACTCGTGCGCGGGCAGGATTCCGAACATGGCCAACCAGGGGCTCGGGGCAGAGGGGAAAAGCAGCAGACGATAAAATTTCGCAGTGGTAATAGGGAAGCCAAATGTGCGGACTGGGAAACCGCCGTGCGTGGGGCCGGGCAAGTTCACGAGGGTTGTCCAGCTTTTTCCATCCTGGCTGGCCTGAAGCTCGCCTTTGGGAATGCCGCCGCCCCCGGCGATTCCTCCGCTTTCCGCAACCAGTGAAAACGCCTGGGCTTGGAAGGGCTGAGGGAACTCAAGCTGAATCCAGGCGCTGGGAGCGCCTGGGGTGTACGGCAATGAGATTAGCTTTGCGAGGTCACCATCGGTGAGGCCCCCCAGATCGATATTGCCGGCGCTCGAACTCACGATCGGATGTAGATCGGCCATGCGCACTTCCTTGCCTGGAAGACGGTACGCAATTACGGCGGTGTCGGCGTAAAAAGTAGGCTCCTGTGTGGACGGAGGCGGAGCATTCGGCGTGGGTGCGGTTACCTGGACTTGTTTCGCGCCGGGGAGATTCTTTATCTCGGGGACTTCGAAGGAAGGCGGCGCGGGAATAGCTTGAAATCTGCCGTTGATGGAAGGAGGATGCGGCAACACGGCAGAAAAATTCAGCGGTCCCTCAACGCGACTTTCGCTCCATACGGCTTTTTTCATGCCTTGTTCGGGCTTGACCCACGGTCCCGCTGTTTCGCTCCAACCTCCCGACGCGGCCATGGACATCTCGAGCCCAAGACGGTCGGCTTCAGCGGCAGTGTGTTCAAATGCGTCCTTCCAGTCAGGAGTCATCCAGACCAGGCGCTTGTCGGTAAATTGAGGCACTCCGAGGCTGCCGTCGAACATCTGCATCCCGCCGATGCCGACTCGCTTCATCCATTCGAGATCGGCGGTAATGCCAGGTTTCGTGACATTGCCGTTCATCCAGTGCCACCATACGCGGGGCTTGGCCGAATCCGGCGGATGCTTAAAGCCGCTTTCCAGGTCATCTATAGGGGCCTGCGCAAGCGCACAAAATCCGAGCGCAAGGAGAGCGATGACCGGTAACTTAGAAGATTTGGACATTTGGGTTCGCGGTATATCAGTGTAGGTTCGAGTGAACGGAGCAAGCAAGAGGAAACGGCCGAACTTGGTGCGTTTGGCACTGCGAAACGTGCCGGGCGAGCAGTTTTGGGCGAGATGCGCAGTTAATTCAGCAACTTGGAGTCGAGGCCCGTTGCCACGAGGAGGTTTAGGAAGATTGAGATGCGTTGCGAAGTTTGAAACACAGCTATCGAGCATCATGAGAAAGAGGCGCAAATGATCCCTGGTTCCATAGCTGAGCGGCCAAGCGAAGGACGGTCGCAAGCTCATCCCGGTGTTTACCCGCTTTCGGTATTCACGCACACGCAAAAGTTTCAACCGTTACCGACTCCGCTGGGAGAGCCGCCCTATCACTTCGATCTGGAAACAGCCGTGCCGGGGATCGGCGCGACGGCCGCGCAACTGGGAAAGCTGGTATTTCACGTGGTAGGCGATACCGGAGGCGTAAACAACCCCACTCATCAGGCCGCTGTTTCGGCCGCGATGGTAGATGACCTCGCGTCGCCCGCAGACCAGTTGCCCAGGTTCTTTTACCATCTGGGTGATGTTGTGTACTTCAACGGTCAGATCAGCGAATACTACGCCCAATTTTATGAGCCGTACGCGCGCTACGCGGCTCCGATCATCTCGATTCCCGGCAATCACGACGGCGACCCGATCAACAACTCGCAGACGTCGCTCGATGGCTGGATAGCGCATTTCATGCAGGGGACCCCGCACGTAGATCCCAATTCGCATGACGCCCCGCGAGTCACGATGTCGCTGCCGAATGTTTATTTCACGCTGAATTGTCCGTTGGTGACCATCGTTGGGATGTACACGAATGTGCCGGAAGGCGGGTCGATTGATTCCGTGCAGCAGCAATGGCTAACAAACGAGTTTGCGACAGCGCCAGCGGATAAAGCGCTAATCGTCGCGCTACATCACCCGATTTTTTCCTTCGACAATTTCCATAGCGGGAGTGCGCGGATGGGGGACGCTGTGCAGCAGGCGATCAATGACTCGAGGCGCGTCCCCAACATAGTTCTGACGGCGCACGTGCATAATTACCAGCGCATCGAGCACCCGATTTCCGGCAGCGCCCGAACGCCGTTCCTGGTCGTCGGCACAGGAGGCTATTACAACCTGCATGCCCTCAACGCATCTCCGGGCACAACGGATCCGACGACCAATGCCACCTTGGTAGCGGCCGACGATCAACATTGGGGTTATCTTACGCTAAGCGCCGACGCGCAGAACATCTCCGGCAAAGTTACGCTGGTGGCGAATGCGGGAGAGGCAGGCTCTACCGAAACGGACCTTTTTTCCTATTCGGCGGCAGCACAGTACCTGGCGCCGGGAGCGACAGCTAGTTTATAGAGTCAAGTAGGACAATGTAAGTAGATCTATGCGGAAGATGCCTCGACTGGTTGCTGCTCTGGTTGTATTGTCAACAGCAGTACTCAGAGCTGAACCGAGCAGGATTCCTCATGGCACGGTTGATCTGATTGCGGCAGTGACTTCGATCAAACCAGGATCTAGATTTGATGTGGGCTTACTGTTCCGGCTTGAGCCGGGTTGGCATATCTATTGGAAGAATCCGGGCGACTCGGGGCAACCCCCGCGCTTGAAGTGGGAACTGCCGGCAGGTTTGGAAGCAGGCGAGATTGAGTGGCCGGGGCCCAAGCGCTTACCGGTTGGGCCGCTGCTCGACTATGGCTACGAAGGAGAGGTGCTGCTTCCGATTGGGATCGAGGCGTCAGCCGACTTGGCGGTGAATTCGTCTCAGAGCCTAAACGCGAATCTACGGGTGCTGGTCTGCCGCGAAACGTGCATGCCCGGGAAGGCCACGCTGCGGTTGAGTTTACCTGTTCGCAAGGGAGCGCCGGGAGTCGCAGCAGAGAACGCGAGTCTTTTCGCACAGGCCAAAGCTTCGCAAGCAAAGCCTCTGCCTTCCGATTGGAACATTTCGGCGCAGGAGAATCAAAAGTTCATTCAGGTCGCAATCGCTGGAGCGCCGCAAACGGCACGGCTTAGCTTCATACCGGCCGTCCCGAACCAGATTGAGAACGCCGCCGCCCAGACAGTCTCCTACAGCCCGCACGGGGCCGATCTGAGGTTGAAGAGGGCTGCCAACGCGTCCGGGAATGTATCGAGGCTTGAAGGTTTACTCCTGACCGAGCAAGCAGGGAACCCTGTTGCGTATACGATTTCGGCTCAGCTTACCCGAACTGCGAGTGCGCTAGGGCGAGAGACTCCAGCCCGGCCAGCACAGCCGCAAAGTTTGCTTGCAATTCTGCTACTCGCGTTCGGGGGAGGATTGATTCTCAATCTGATGCCGTGTGTGTTTCCGGTGTTATCGATTAAGGTTCTTAGCTTACTCGACAGCTCGCACGGCGAGCGAAAGGTAATTCAGTTGAGCGCGGTAATTTACACGCTCGGAGTGCTGGTCTCGTTCTGGGTCCTGGTTGCCGTTTTACTTAGCTTGCGTGCGGCGGGTCGAAACTTGGGCTGGGGATTTCAGTTACAAGCGCCGGGGTTTGTGGCCTGCTTAATTTGCCTGCTGTTCGTTCTGGGGCTCAGCTTCATCGGGGCTTTCGAAATCGGTGCTTCCCTAATGAACTTCGGCAGCGGCCTTACGAAGCAAGGGAAATACTCAAGCTCGTTCTTCACGGGCGTGCTGGCGACGGTAGTTGCCACACCCTGCACTGCTCCGTTGATGGGGGTTGCCGTGGGTTTTGCGTTGAGCCAATCGCTAGTGCTCTGCACAGTTATATTCACAGCAATGGCGCTAGGATTAGCGTCGCCGTTTCTTTTTATTTCGCTTTTCCCCCAATTGAGCCGAGCGCTACCGAGGCCCGGGGCGTGGATGGAGACACTCAAGCAGCTTATGGCTTTTCCAGTTTTTGCGACGGTGATTTGGCTGCTTTGGGTGCTGGGACAACAGGTGGGCGTTGATCAATTGCTGAAGTTGCTGGTCACGCTGCTTGCGTTGTCCGTTGCGGTATGGGTTGCGGGACGATGGCCGCAGAGCCGTCCCGCAAAGGTCAGCGCCGTGCTCCTGGGTATTGCGATTACGGCGTATGTGGCAGTTACCCTAACGCCCGTGGAAGCCGGCACTTTGCGCGCTGAGGCAGCGGCGCGTGCAGGAGAAGGCGCACTGAAATGGCAGGCGTTTTCCCCCGAGAAGGTGGCAAGCTATCGCGCAGCAGGCAAGCCGGTGCTGATCGATTTCACAGCCGCCTGGTGCCTGACGTGTCAAGTGAACGAGAGGGTTGTGTTCCACTCGCCGCAAGTCGAGCAACGCTTGAATCGTTCGGACATCGTGCTGCTTCGCGCCGACTGGACATCTTACGATCCCACCATCACAGACTGGCTGGCGAAATTCGGGCGTAGCGGCATTCCTTTTTATTTGATCTACGGAACTAATCAGACGGAGCCCGTGATTCTGCCGGATGGCCTGCTGACGCCATCCACATTTCTTCAAAACCTTGGTAAGGTAAACCTTTAGTCGAGCGGCAAGCGGTCCTTGCGCGCCGGCGGCTCTTCACCAATTCTTCAGATTTTGAAGCTAGAGTAAGTGGTGACGCAGGCACGGTCCGACACCTATGAAACTCAAAACCAAGTCAATGCCGATAATTGTGCTCGCTGCAGTTACTGCGGGCTCATCGTTCGCTCAGGGCTATAAAAAGACCGGGGCCATCAACATTGGCGGAAGCGGCGGCTGGGATTACCTGACTGCAGATGGTGAGAATCATCGGCTCTACGTATCGCACGGCGGCGAAGTGGAGGTCATCGATCTTCAAACGGAAAAGCCTGTTGGCAAGGTCTCCGGTATGACTCGCATCCACGGCATCGCGATCGCGAATGAATCAAATACCGGATTCATCAGCGATGGCGCAAGCAACGAAGTGGTTTTCTTCGATCTGAAAACACTGGAGATCAAGAAAAAAGTGAAAGCCGGGACGAATCCTGACGGAATCGTTTACGATCCGGCATCGAAACGTGTTTTCGCCTTCAATGGACGGAGCCAGAACGCAACGGCTATCAACGGAAAAAGCGGTCAAGTTGAGGGCACTATCACCCTGGGAGGAAAGCCCGAGTTTCCGGTGAGCGATGGGAAGGGGAATGTCTACGACAACATCGAAGACAAGAGTGAAATCGTCCAGATCGATTCGAAAAACCTGCAAGTCAAGGCGCACTGGTCCGTAGCTCCTTGCGAATCGCCCTCGGGCCTGGCAATCGACACAGAGAACCGCCGCCTGTTTGCTGTCTGCGACAACAAAATGATGGCAATTGTCGATGCGGATTCGGGCAAGGTTATTGCGACCCCGGCTATTGGCGATGGACCGGACGCCGCCGCCTTCGATCCCGGCACTAAGCTGGCCTTTTCGTCAAATGGAGACGGCACCCTCACCGTTATTAGCGAAAAGGACAAGAACGACTTCTCTGTAGTTGAAAATGTGCCCACGGCCAAGGGTGCCCGTACCATGGCGCTCGATCCGGAAACCCACAAGATCTACCTCTCGAGCGCGGAGTACGGCCCGGCGCCAGCGGCGACCGCACAAAATCCACGTCCGCGCCCGGCGATTCTTCCGGGCTCCTTCAAGATTTTGATCGTCAGCCGGTAGGGTTATCGGGCGAGCTTAGCCCGTCCTTCGAGCCGCTGATGGTAGATGCGGCAGGCAAGGATCGCATGTGCGAGACTGATCTGCACTGACCCTCTTCCGTGTCTGATCCCTTGCGCGCTCACGAGGGATGGGCGATTCGCCATGCAGCCAACCGTTCAAGACGCCCCTCCCCTCAGTCTCTGGCATTCTATCCGCGAAGCCTTGTGGGGCAGCCATCAGGACTACACAACCGGCAGTCTGAACAGATCCATCCTGCTGCTTGCGATACCGATGGTGCTCGAGATGGTGCTCGAATCCCTTTTCGCTGTGGTGGACGTTTTCTGGGTCAGCCGGCTTGGGGCCGACGCCATAGCAACGGTCGGACTCACGGAATCGGTGCTCACTCTTGTCTTCGCCGTAGGCTTGGGTCTCAGCATGTCTACGACCGCAATGGTGGCAAGGCGTATCGGGGAGAAAGATCCCGAGGCCGCGGGTGTTGCTGCCGTACAGGCCATCTTTCTCGGCCTCATCGCATCGATGATAGTCGGCGTTCCATTCTTGCTGCTGGCGCCGAAGCTGCTTTTCACCATGGGCGCCACACCGTCTATCGTGACAATCGGGACCAACTATGCCCGAATCGTGCTGGGCGGCTCCGGAGTGGTTCTGCTGCTCTTTCTTAACAACGCTATCTTTCGTGGAGCTGGGGACGCAGCGATTGCGATGCGCTTACTCTGGGTTTCAAACATCCTCAATCTCGTTCTCGATCCCTGCCTCATCTTTGGGCTCGGACCGTTTCCCCGGCTCGGCGTCACGGGCGCAGCTCTGGCAACCTTCACTGGAAGAGGAATCGGCGTGCTGTACCAGTTCTACCGGCTCGCCAAAGGCACAGAGAGAATACATATACTGCCTCGCCACATCCGTCTGAAGGCAGACGTCCTCTGGAGACTTTTTCGTGTCTCGGTAGCTGGTATCCTTCAGTTCCTCGTTGGACAGGCCAGTTGGATCGGTCTTGTACGAATCGTAGGTCTGTTCGGCGCTCCGGCCCTGGCAGGCTACACGATTGGTGTTCGCATCGTGATCTTCGCGATCCTGCCTTCGTGGGGCCTCAGCAATGCGGCGGCAACGCTTGTCGGTCAAAACCTGGGAGCGGGGCGCCCCGATCGCGCCAAGAGTGCCGTATGGCGGACGGGCTTCTGGAACATGGTCTTTCTCGGCGCAGTCGGGATCATCTTCATCGTTTTCGCACCGCAGATGATCGGCGTCTTCACTCATGATCCGCCCGTGTTCCGTTATGCTGTGGCCTGCCTGCGGATTTTTAGCTGCGGCAACATGGCTTTCGCTTACGGGATGGTAATGTTGCAGGCCTTTAACGGCGCGGGCGACACGCTCACTCCGACCTATGTCAATCTGTTCGGTTTCTGGATGCTCGAGCTTCCGCTCGCCTGGTGGCTGGCGGTACACACAAACTTGCGTGCCAACGGCGTTTTCGTTTCTGTGGTCGTCGCGCAAACTGCAATTGTGTTGATCAGCGTGCTGCTTTTTCGCCAGGGACGCTGGGCGCGACAACGTATCTAGCTCTGTAATAGCTACAGAGCGGGACCCGGCTCAAGAGTCCTCTCCAGTGAAAAGTACCAGCGATGTCACTATCCCACTTAATCGGACATCGAAGGAAGCAGTTATGCCTGAGCCAGTCAATCTATTCTCTCCTTTCCGGTTGGGAACAACCACTCTGCCAAATCGGATCGTGGTTTCGCCAATGTGCCAGTATTCGAGCCCCGATGGGTTTGCCGCGGATTGGCACCTGGTACATCTGGGAAGCCGAGCAGTGGGTGGCGCGGGATTGGTAATCGTTGAGGCAACGGCTGTATCTCCGGAAGGCCGCATTACGCCGAGCGATCTAGGTTTATGGAAAGACGAGCAGATCCCGAAGCTCGAGCAGATTTCAGCTTTTGTGCATTCGCAAGGCGCTTATATCGGCGTCCAACTCGCGCACGCGGGGCGAAAAGCGAGTATGTCGGTGCCGTGGGAACCGGAACGCCTGATCCCCCCTGAAGAAGGGGGATGGATCAACGTGCTGGCCCCCAGCGCTATACCTTTCTCAGACAAGTATGCCAATCCCATTGCCTTGGACAAAGCTGGAATTCGCTGCGTGATCGACAAATTTGCAGCGGCCACCCGGAGAGCTATGCAAGCCGGATTCGATACGGTCGAAATTCATGCCGCGCATGGCTATCTTTTGCACTCATTCTTTTCGCCCCTAAGCAATCAACGCGAAGACGACTACGGCGGGTCTTTCGAAAATCGCATCCGGCTATTGCTGGAGGTAGTGGATGCTGTGCGGCGAGAACTGCCAAACGGGGCTCCTCTGCTGGTACGCATTTCAGCCACCGATTGGGTGGAGGGCGGCTGGGACATAGAGCAGTCAGTTGAGCTTGCAAAGATTCTCAAGACGCGGAAGGTAGACTTGATGGACGTCTCTTCAGGAGCGTTGGTGCCCTACGCCAAGATTCCCGCGGGGCCGGGATTTCAGACTCCCTTCGCAGAGCGTATCCGCCGTGAAGCAGGCATTCCAACCGGGACCGTAGGCTTAATCACCGGAGCGGCACAAGCGGACCAAATCATTCGGAATGGACAAGCAGATCTAGTGCTCATCGCCCGCGAGTTTTTACGTGATCCCTACTGGCCGTTGCAGGCGGCTGCTGAGGTGCACCAGCGTATTTCATGGCCCAAGCAGTATTTAAGAGCCGCTGCGACCGGAACGACAGCGCGCGACGGCATTGCGGATGATTGAGACGCTTTGAAGCTTCCCGGCCGGAGAATGGTTCAAGCCTAAGGCGCAGCTGCGGGCCGGCTGATAAGGGGCGCGCGAGATTTCTGAGTTCCTGCCCAGAATTTCGTCGGCGAGCAAGCGCGCCGTGGCGAGCGAAGTCGAAATACCGAGCCCTTCGTGCCCAGTCGCAAGGTACAGTCGTTCATAGCCAGGGCAAACACCAATCAGTGGGAGCTTGTCCGGAGTGGCAGCTCGAAAACCGGTCCAGCTGCGAATGGCAACAAGGCTGGCAAGCCCGGGCATGTATTCCATGGCGCGATTTATCATCCGGCGAAGCATCTGCTGATCGATCGCCGGATCCTCGATGCCATATTGGCGAGATGAGCCGATCAGGACTTGACCAGTGATTCTCGGCTGAGCGTTGAAGGCAACTGAATCCGTGCTGCTAAGATGCGCGCTCTTCAAATAACCAAGCTCAATGATCTGATGATGCAGGAATCCGGGGTACCTATCGCTGATTACTAAATGGCCCTTGCGAGGCTGCACTTGAATCTCCGGCACGAGTGTTCGAACCGCAGTCCCGTTTGCGACAATGATCACGCCGGCGCTGATGACCTCGCCGCGCTCAAGCACGATCGCTGAGTCAGACACCTGCTGAACGGTTTTCCCGAACAACGTCTCCGCGCCTGCGGCTGTCGCCTGTTCAGCAAAGTAACGCGCCGCGCAAGGCGGATAGCAAACGCTATCGCCGGGCAGGAGGAGCGCGCCCGGAAGGCCTGGTCGCAGATTTGGTTCGGCTTCGCGTAATTGCTTCCAATCGAGTGTCTCGACCGGCACTCCACGACTGAGATAGAAAAGATGTTTGCGCTCGACCTCGGCAAACTCCTGTTGGTCGGCAGCGACCCACAGAGATCCGCACGGAAGATACTCCACATCAGCGGGCAACTGACCGGCTAACTCGCGCCATAAGCGTTGTGAAAAATTCGTCAGTGCGAACTGCGCTTCGGAGTCATCCATCACAGCCAGATGGCCCATGCTCGCGGCCGTTGCGCCTCCACCCACATAATCGTTCGCCTCGCAAACCAGTACGCGCAAACCAGCCAGTGCGAGTTCACGGGCACAGGCTGCGCCTACGATTCCCGCGCCCACGATAAGAGCGTCAAAGCTGCGTGAACTCACGACACAGACTAGCGTATTCTATGGCTTGGCCGGCATCAGAAGAGTTCATGTAATCGATTCGCACACCGGCGGAGAGCCCACCCGCGTTGTGATCGATGGAGGGCCTGATCTTGGCGGCGGATCACTTGCGGACCGGTTGCAGTGCTTCCGCGAGAACTGGGATCACTTCCGTTCGGCCATTGTCAATGAGCCCCGCGGATCGGATGCTGTAGTCGGAGCGCTTGTCTGTGAGCCCCACGACCGGTCGTGCTCGACGGGGGTTATCTTTTTTAACAATGTCGGCTATCTCGGAATGTGTGGACACGGCACGATCGGGTTAGTCGCTACACTTGCGTACCTCAAACGCCTCCAGGAGGGCCGGCACCGAATTGAAACGCCGGTGGGTGTTGTAGAAGCCGTTCTGCACCAAAACGGAGAAGTTACCGTAACCAATGTGCCGAGTTACCGCCTCCGTTCCGGCGTTTGCGTCGAAGTAGAAGGGTTCGGTACTATCACCGGAGATGTGGCATGGGGTGGAAACTGGTTCTTTCTAACTTACGACTGCCCGTGCGCATTGACTCCAGCGAATGTAAATTTTCTGACCCGCTACGCTTGGCAGATTCGCAGAGCACTGGCCAGGGATGGAGTTACGGGCGAGGGTGGAAGCGAGATCGATCACATCGAGGTCTTCGGCTCGCCGATGCTGCCGGAGGCTAACAGCAGGAACTTTGTGCTCTGCCCCGGCGGGAGTTATGATCGCTCGCCCTGCGGCACGGGCACGAGCGCAAAATTGGCTTGCCTCTATGCTTCAAGTCAACTGCGAGAAGGCGAGATCTGGCGCCAGGAAAGCATTGTCGGGAGCCTGTTCGAGGGCTCGATCACGCTGAAGGACGGCCGAGTGTATCCGCATATCAAAGGTTCGGCTTTCGTCACCGCCGAAGCCTTTCTGATACTCGACGAACGCGATCCCTTTGAGTGGGGCATTCCCGGCACCGGCAGGCCGGCAAGGAAAGAATTCACAAGTAGATAAGAACCGATGTAAGCGCAAACTCCTGGAGCCTGTGGGCTCGTACATTTCCGAGACGTGCAGGGCTTTCTTCATCTGTGAAAGCGTATACAATGTTTCTGACTGCCAGCTCCATTAACATGGAGCTACTAGCAGAACTCGACAAATAGGAGGTTCTGTGTTCAAGAACATTTCCCACCGCACAGCAGTTAGCTGCGCCCTTCTCTCAATGCTCCTCTCATCGATTGCTTATGCGCAGTTCAGCGGCAACATACAAGGCGTGGTCGAGGACCCAAGCGGCGCCCTCGTCTCGAAGGCCAAAGTGACCCTGCAGAATACCGCGACGCAGGTGGAGCAACAGACCATCAGCAACGACCGGGGTGAGTACAAGTTCGCCAGCCTGGCACCGGGCGCTTATAAAGTCACGGCAACGGCGGCCGGTTTTGCGCCTACGGAAGTCAACACAACACTCGAGACCAGTCAGAATCTAAACCTGCCGCTTACATTGTCGGTTGCCGGGACCACTCAGGCGGTCGAGGTGACCGGCGAAACACCGATTGTCAATACGGCCGAAACACGTAACCAGATGACGCTAGAGACGCAGACTCTTTCGACTCTGCCATTGGCGGGACGTAATATGATTTCGCTGGTAACGCTGGCGCCGGGGGTGGTTGGAGTCGGTACAGCTGCTAGTGGGAGCCCCGGCTCCGGAGTCGATAATTACTCGACTGAGACGCAGGTCGACGCGAGCGCAAACGGACAAGGCAGCGTGGGCAACATGTTTGTGGTGGATGGACTGGATATCACCAGTGCGATCCGGCCGGGCGTGCTGAATCTGACACCTAATCCGGACTCGATCCAGGAAACCAGCATTCAAAGCAATACCTTCACAGTGGATTACGGGCGCGCGAGTTCGATACAAATGGTAATGACCACCAAGTCGGGGTCAGACCAGTTTCACGGGAATCTCAGCGATTACTTCACCAACCAGTATCTTTGGGCCGGAACCGAATTCGTTCATAACTATTCGCCATTTCACAGCAATAACATGTCGGCCACCATCGGCGGACCGATAATTCCTCATCATCAGTTCTTTTTCTTCTTCTCGATTGAGCCGCTTTGGTCTCTGAACTCGACAGGCAACAGCCAGACCACCTTTGAAGATCCGGCGTTTACGACTTGGGCGCAGCAAAACTATCCCAACACGTTCGGGACTAAATTACTGACGAGTTACAAGCCGAGCGCAGGCACGGTGACTGGGCTGGCAGGCACCGCCGGTCAATTATTTCCTTCCACATGCGGGACACTTGCCACGGGTAACCTTCCATGTAACCTGCCGGTGCTGGATAATGGGGTGTTCAACTCGACGAGCTACCGGAATGGAACCCAGTGGGATCTCCGCATTGACAAGTATTTCAAGAATGACCGGGTCTACGGCACGTTTTACAAGACCGGCCTGAGCTATGGAAGTTCGGCTATACGCCCGGCCTTCACCACCACCAACCAGACATACCAGCATGCTCTTCAGGTGAACGAGACACATACGTTCTCCCCTACAACGCTGAATGAAGCCGTTTTTGGAACAAATTACGTAGAGGGAATCACGCCGAAAACGGGCCTGTTCTCGATTCCGGTGGTAAACGTAACCGGTGTTGGGCAAGGCTTTGGCTCCGGCTTTGCGGCGGGAGATTTTATCCAGCATAACTATCACTGGCGTGATGTACTTACACATATACAAGGCGCCCATAGCATCAAAGCCGGTTACGAAGGTTGGTTTGGAGACGATGTCGAGAAGTTCCAGGGACCTTACTCGCAGCCTACATTCACCTTTAACAACCTGGTCGATTTGGTTGAGGACATTCCGTATACCGAAAGCGGCGTAGCTTTCAACCCGCTTACCGGGAAACAGACACTATGGGACTGGAACGCGGCGGGAAGTACCTGGGGCTTGTTTGTTCAAGACACCTGGCAGCTTACCAAAAAGCTGACGGTGAACTATGGTATTCGCTGGGACGATTTCGGAAACGCCTATTCGCGAAGCCCTCAGACGGTTTTTGCAAATCTCTATCTGGCGAACGCCTCTACCATGACCGAGCGCGTTGCCAACGGCGTAATGAAGCAAACCAAGAATGCTCTAACAAATTCGATCAGTAATGTCTGGAGCCCGCGTGTTGGCGTCGCTTGGGACCCGACAGGGAATGGTGACTGGGTAGTTCGGGGCGGTGTCGGCGTGTATCATAACTGGCCGACGCTCGCTAATATTCAAGAAGAATACCGCGGAAATCCGCCGGGACTCATCATTCCGACCTTTTACTCGACCCAAGGTGTAGCGCCGGTGTTGAGCTTCGGGACAAGCAACACGACACCCCCGTTCGGATACACCTATCCCAGCTTGCCGCCAGCGCAGCTCGATGCACATGGCGGTCTAACAGGGCTTAACTTCGCCGTCGGCGCAATCGATCCGACTCTATCGGCGCCGATTGTTTATAACTGGGCTGGCTCGCTGGAGCGCAGGCTGAGCAAGAATTACGCAGTAAGCGTCGGCTACTCTGGATCACGAGGTAACCGGCTGCTTTCCGGAGGCGGCCAAACCACGGCCGTGAGTTACGGAGCGGACGTGAACGCGTATGCGGGAGATCTCATCCAGCACAACAGCCTGGTTCCGACACGACTCAATTCCAGCTTCGGGCCGGTTTACTATACGGCGAACGATCGGGATTCGCGATATAACGCGTTCATCACGAGCTTCAACGGCCGGATTGGGTCGCGAGGTTTCATCAACTTCTCGTATACCCGGTCTTCGTCACGCGACGACACGCAGATTTACCCGTCGGCATACAGTCCGCAGCGGTGGTACGGCCCATCCGTTTGGGACGCGCCGAATCGTTTTTCCTTGACGGCGAATTACCAGCTTCCAGGTCTGCAGCGAGGCAGCGGGATCATTGGACACCTGACAAGCGGGTGGTCGGTTACCGGAACCACGATTGTGCAGAGCGGATACCCATTTACTGTCTACACAACGGCAGCCTTCATTCCTTTGAAGAATGCGGCAGGCCAGTTCACCGCCTTTGCGCCGGGCAGCGGGGATTTCAACGCCGATGGCGATAACTACGATTACCCCAACGTAACGAGCTACCAGCAGTCCACTAGCCGGCAAGCGTTCCTGAACGGTCTCTTCACGGCCTCTAACTTCCCGGCCCCGGCATTCGGGACCAATGGGAATGAAAAGTATGGGCAATTCCGTAATCCCATGTTCTTCGATACCGACGCGGGTCTACTCAAAGATACCGCCATCACAGAACGCGTGAAACTGCAGCTTCGCTTCGAGTTTTTCAATCTCTTCAATCGCGCGAATCTCTACAACGTGGATGCAGATCTCTCGAGCGGTAGCTTCGCCAAGGCGCTTTCGCAGTACAATCCGCGCTGGATTCAGCTCGGAGCGAATCTGCAATTCTGAGTTTGTTTCTTTTTTATTGGAAGAACCCGAGTGACATACATAGAATCCGGCGTCAAGATGAGAGTGTTCATACTGCTCCTTTCTCTGGGCGGACTCACTTTCGCGCGGCAGGCTTCTAAGCCGGCCAACCTGAACCGTGATTACCCGATAAAGCCGGTGCCGTTTACCGCGGTGCATGTCGACGATCAGTTCTGGGCCCCGCGCATTGAGACAAATCGAAAAGTCAGTATCCCCACCGCTTTCGAGCAGTGCGAGCGAACCGGCAGGATAGAGAACTTCGTGCGCGCTGCCGAGGCGATCCGGGGTGAGAACCTGAAAGACAAGCACGCGCCCGGTTATCCCTTCGACGACACCGATATCTATAAAGTGATCGAAGGCGCGTCGTACACGCTTAGCGTTCACCCGGATCCTAAACTTGACGCTTACGTGGACGGATTGATCGCAAAGGTCGCTGCCGCTCAGGAGCCGGACGGCTATATCTACACCACGCGCGAAATCGACCCCCAGCATCCGCACCCTTGGGCTGGGACGAAGCGCTGGGAGAACGAAGAGATACTGAGCCACGAGCTGTATAATCTGGGCCATCTGTACGAAGCCGCCGTTGCACATTATCAAGCAACCGGCAAACGCACGCTGCTTGACGTCGCAATAAAGAGCGCCAACCTGCTGGTTCGGACATTCGGCCCAGGCAAGCGCGCAATTTACCCCGGCCACCAGATCATAGCCATGGGATTAGCTAAGCTTTACCGCGTAAGTGGCAATGAGCAATATCTCAGCCTGGCTAAATTCATGCTGGACAGCCGGGGCCCCGGAGGCCAAAAGTATAACCAGGCGGACCTACGCGTAATCGATCAGACGGAAGCGGAGGGTCACGCGGTTCGAGCCGGCTACATGTATTCGGGCATGGCGGATGTCGCTGCGCTCACCGGCGACACTGCATACACAAAAGCACTGGACCAGATCTGGAACAACGTTGTCGGTAAAAAGCTCTATTTGACAGGCGGTATTGGCGCGGTGGGCGCGGGCGAAGCATTCGGCGCGAATTATCAGCTGCCTAATATGACCGCTTACAACGAAACCTGCGCGGCCGTGGCCAATGAGTTCTGGAACCAGCGCTTATTTCTGCTGCATGGGGATGCCAAGTATATCGACGTACTTGAACGTACTCTCTACAATGGCTTGCTCTCCGGCGTTTCGTTAGACGGAAAAACGTACTTCTATCCGAACCCACTCGAATCGAATGGTCAACACCAACGCAGTCCGTGGTTTGGAGTCGCCTGTTGTCCCGGCAATATCACACGCTTCATGCCATCGATACCCGGCTACGTTTACGCCCAGCAAGGCGACTCGATTTACGTCAACCTTTTTATGAGCAATACGGCTCAGATTGATATGAGCAACGGTCGCAAGGTCAAGCTGGTTCAGAATACTCGTTATCCCTGGGATGGTCATGTTGAGATCAGCATCGATCCTGAGCAGAGTGCACGCTTCACTCTGAGAGTGCGGATACCCGGATGGGCGCGCGGCGCAGTTGTTCCGAGCGATTTGTATGAATTTGCAGGCGTGTCTCGTCCAGAGGAAATCAAGTTACGAGTGAACGGCACAAATGCCAGTCTGAATATTGAAAAGGGCTATGCGATCATCACGCGCAGCTGGAAACCAGGCGATGCCATCAATTTGGATCTGCCGATGCCGGTTCGCCGCGTAGTCGCGAATGAGAAGGTCGCTGCGGATCGAGGCAGAGTTGCGCTCGAGCGCGGGCCGATTGTCTACTGTGCTGAATGGCCCGACAGTCCCGACAAGCACGTGCGCAATCTGCTCCTCAGCAACAACGATAAGCTCGAGGACGAATTCAAACCCGCTTTGCTCAACGGAGTGGAGGTAATCGAAGGCAAGGCCGAAGCGTATCGTTATGACGCGGAGCACCGTTTGCAACACAAGGAAGAGTCGTTCACCGCGATTCCATACTATGCATGGGCGAACCGCGGGCGCGGGCAGATGGAAGTCTGGATTGCCGATACAGAAGCGGCAGTGCATCCTACTCCCTATCCAACCATCGCCACCACGAGTAAGGTAACTGCCTCCGGAACCTCGGTCACTGACAACGGTATCAAGGACCCGGGTCGGGTGGCCGATGGCGAAGATCCGATCTCTTCTAGCGATACAAGCTCTTACTACGACTGGCTTCCGAAGAGGGGCACCCAGGAATGGATCCAGTATGACTTCGCCAAGCCGGCGCGAATCTCCAGCTCGGAGGTGTACTGGTTCGCAGAGCCGGGTCGGAGTGAAATCAAAGCCCCTGCAAGCTGGCGGCTGCTCTACAGAGACGGTATGGAATGGAAGCCAGTAGAAAGCTCGGATGCATATGGCACGGCGCTCGATCGTTTCAATCGTGTAGTATTTAAGCCTGTGGAGACACAGGCACTTCGGTTAGAAGTTACTCTGCGACCCGACTATTCGGCAGGAATTGAAGAATGGCGGGTGCAGTAACTCTGGCCCGAGCCATCTTACAACCGGACTAACGATCTACTTCTCGTCCTTTGCGACGATTAGATCGTTTTCCACAGTGAATGCACCCGGTACGGACCTAGCCTGCATCTCGGCCAACGCGAGGTCGCTAGAGGTGTCAACTACGCCGACCAGACGGATATTCCCGTTCTTCACAATAATGTGAATGGCGTGCCAGCCGATCGGAGGATCGTTGGTAATTCCCATAGTGGCGCGAATCGGCGAATAGGGCCGTCGGGCGCCGCGATTACTCGTATACCGGCTAAGCCAGTTATTGCGGTATATTCTCGCGTACGTCAGAGCCCGGATCCGGTCGTCATTCGGTGAGAGGGGCAGCACTTCGATCTCGTTAACCACCTGTTCGAACGCCTTCGATCTTCTTGACGACGTTCTCTGCACTGGACTTGAGTATCGGCCGGGATGCATCGCCACGCAAAATCACCGTGCTATCTCCCTTGATCGCGAAATGAATGTCGTCGAAGACACCGTATTGCGGGAGAGTGACGATCTGCTTGTAAACGTCGCGCGCGATTCGCTCCACTTGAGGTGAACCGGTGGAACCTTGCTCGTCCTTCGCCGGCTCATTACTTGCGGATTGGGCTGTGAGCATCATTACACAGCACGCGGCTGCCCCAGCGCCCATCAATAATCTTCTACTATCTTTCAGCCAATTCTTCATACAAGAATTCTATTCCAGCCAGCCGTTCCCCGATCAAACGGCTTGCAACGGGGCAGATTGCACACCATAATTAGAAAACATCTACCAGGGGCGCGGTGTAATCGAACGCACTGATGCTTCACATTTATCTATGTAGATGCTGGCCGAAATCCATGAGAACATCCTTCTTTTCTCTCCTTCTACTTACATTTGTCTCTGTCACGGCGCTCGCTGACCAGATCACGCTGAAGAACGGCGACGTGGTGAGTGGGCAGATCATCAAGAAAGACGGTGACAGCCTCACTATCAAGAGTGAGTTTATGGGCGAAGTTACTATGCCCTGGAGCGCGGTTACCAGTGTTAAATCAGACAATCCTCTCTACGTGAAGCTTCCTAACGGCGCCCAAGTGAATGGAAAGTTGAGCACCGAGGGCAAGCAAGTTCAAGTTACCAGTCCGGCTGTAACGGAAACTGCTCCCATCGGTCAAGTCGCAACCATTAGGAACGCGGCCGAACAGCAGAAATACGAGAAGCTGCTATCGCCGACGTGGCTTGACTTATGGGCAGGTTATGTGGACTTAGGTTTTTCACTCGCACGCGGCAACTCCCATACCGACATGTTGACGACCGCTTTCAACGCGACTCGAGCAACGAACAACGACAAAACGGTTCTATTCCTGAACCAGATCTACTCGACGGGTACCATTGGCGGCTTCACCGGACCTGACTGCAGACGCGGTACATGGGGGAGCCAGCTACGACCACAACATCAATAAGCGCTGGTTCTGGGATCTTTTGAATACAGACGAATACGACACCTTCCAAGACCTGAATTTTCGCTTTGTGGGGGTGGCGGATTGGGCTATCACGCCATCAACACAGATCGGACCACTCTGGACTTGCTCCCTGGCGGTGACTATTCACATTCTTCGTTCACGGGCGGAATCACTCGCAACCTGGCCGAAATTAACGTGGGTGACAATTTCAGCCATAAGATCACGGGTATCACTTCCGTTACGCAGTCCCTCCTTTTCTTTGAGGCGCCCTCGGCCGGTGAATACCGCCTTTTATTCAACGCGGGCGCAGCAACGACAATTCACAAGTGGTTCAGTTGGCAGGTGAGTGTGACGGACAGCTACTTGAGCAATCCGGTTTTTGGCCGCAAGGGCAATGATATTTTATTGACCACAGGGCTCAGGGCGACCTTCGCGCGATAGGAGAAAGACCACAATGCTAAAAGGATTCAAAGCTTTCATTTCACGCGGTAACGTAGTCGATCTGGCGGTCGGTATTGTCATGGGAGTGGCGTTCTCCGCAATCGTGGATTCGCTGTCCAAAGACATCATTTCGCCGCTGATCGGCAAGCTGGGAGGGCAGCCCGATTTCTCCGCGTTCAAACCATTCGGTATTGGAGTCGGCAGTTTTATCAACGCGGTGATCTCGTTTTTGATCAAAGCTGCCGGTTTGTATTTCTTTATCGTGCTGCCCTTTAATCGCTTTGCCAAACACCTGGCCGCAGCACCTACGCCTTCGGAAGCACTCCTGGCGGAAATCCGCGACACGCTGCAAACACGATTGAATGCGCCAGCGGAAACCAAACCGATCGTTCCCGGGCGGTTGTAGCAGGGCTAACTTACCACAATCCTTGTACAGTAAGGATTGCCATGACGGGAAGCACAACCACCCCGACTGTGATCAAAGCGGCTCGCGGCAACCGGCGCACGTGCAAGGGCTGGCATCAGGAAGCTGCCTTGCGGATGCTGATGAACAATCTGGACCCCGAGGTCGCGGAAAAGCCGGATGAGCTGATTGTTTATGGCGGAACCGGCCGCGCCGCCCGATCCTGGGAATGTTTCGATGCCATTGTCCGCTCACTCAAAGCTCTGGAGAACGATGAGACTCTGCTCATCCAATCGGGCAAGCCGGTGGGCGTCTTCCGAACCCACCCCGAAGCGCCACGCGTTCTGATTGCGAATTCCAATCTGGTTGGACATTGGTCTAACTGGGAGCACTTCCACCAACTGGAACGGCTCGGGCTGATTATGTACGGCCAGATGACTGCGGGGTCATGGATCTATATCGGCAGTCAGGGCATCGTGCAAGGCACTTACGAGACTTTTGCCGCTGCAGGCCGCAAACACTTTGGCGGCTCTCTCAAAGGCCGCTTGATCGTCTCGGGAGGAATGGGCGGGATGGGTGGCGCTCAGCCGCTCGCAGCCACCATGAACGGCGCCTGTTTTCTCGGCATCGACGTCGATGCGAAGCGCATCGAGAAGCGCCTTGAGACCGGATATTGTGACCGCATGGCGGACAGCCTCGATGAGGCACTCGTAACTATCCAGCAAGCCAGAAGCGCCGGGGTGGCACTTTCAGTAGCCCTAGTCGGCAATTGTGCAGACGTGATTCCGCAACTGGCCCGCCGCGGCATGGTGCCCGATATTGTCACCGATCAGACTAGTGCCCACGATCCGCTGAATGGATACCTTCCGAACGGAATGAGCCTGGAAATGGCGTCAGCTCTGCGGGAACGTGACCCGGAAGAGTATGTTCGCCGATCGCTTAACTCAATGGCGCAGCATGTGGGAGGGATGCTCACTCTGAAACGGATGGGTGCGATCGCATTCGATTACGGCAACAACATTCGCAAACACGCCTCACAAGCAGGCGCGGTGGATGCCTTCGAGATTCCAGGATTTGTGCCGGAGTATATCCGCCCTATGTTCTGCGAAGGACGCGGACCGTTTCGCTGGGCGGCGCTCTCAGGCGACCCGGAAGATATCTACCGGACCGATCGCCTGATTTGTGAGCTCTTTTCTGATAATCATGAGCTGGTCCGCTGGATTCACCTTGCTCAGGAACGGATCCACTTTCAAGGGCTGCCGGCACGCATTTGCTGGCTTGGGTATGGCGAACGGGCTAAGTTTGGACTCGCCATGAATGCTCTAGTCCGTTCAGGCGAACTGAAGGCGCCCGTAGTAATCGGACGGGATCACCTGGATACCGGCTCGGTAGCTTCGCCTTATCGTGAAACAGAAGATATGCGGGATAGGTCGGACGCAATCGCCGATTGGCCCTTGCTGAATGCTCTGGTGAATACTGCCGCCGGCGCGTCTTGGGTTTCGATCCATAATGGCGGCGGTGTGGGTATCGGCTATTCGCAGCATGCGGGTATGGTGGCGGTGGCTGACGGCTCCGAAGAAGCGGACCGTCGGCTGGAACGCGTTCTGACAAGCGATCCCGGATCGGGGATTATACGGCACGCAGATGCCGGCTACGAGGAGGCGATCGAATTCGCCCGGCGCGAAAATATCAAGCGGCCGATGTTGCCCTGAATGTTGCTCGCAGTTGTAGGTTGCAGTCAACTGGTCACGCTTGCCGGGCCGAAACGGCCTCGCATTTACGGCGAGATGCGAGAGCTCTCGATCATTCCCGGCGGCGCCATGCTGGTCCGCGATCGAAAAATTGAACTCGTAGGTCCGCGTTCTGCAATCGAGCCCTTCATAACCTCTGATCACGTCTTGGTGGACGCGGGCGGCCGTGTTGTTCTGCCGGGCTTTGTCGATGCACATACGCATATCGTCTTTGCCGGCAACCGCGTGGATGAGTTTGAGAGGCGTGCCGCCGGGGCCACTTACGAGGAGATCGCGGCAGAGGGCGGCGGTATACCAGCGACCGTCCGGAAAACCCGGCTGGCTTCAGAAGACGAGCTTTTTGCGAGCGCCCGCCAGCGCATTCAGCTGATGCTGCGCAGCGGAACCACCACTATTGAAGCGAAATCGGGCTACGGACTTTCGCTTGATTCCGAGTTGAAGATACTGCGGGTCATCGCGCGTTTGGCGAACGAAACTCCTGTACGCATAATTCCGACATTCTTGGGCGCTCATGAGATTCCAGACGAGTTTCGAAGTTCTCCTGAAGCGTATGTGGAAATCGTGGTGAGTGAGATGTTACCCGCAATCGCGGCGAATGGCTTGGCCAAATATTGCGATGTCTTCTGCGAACCGAAAATCTTCAATGTGGAAACTGCCAAGCGCGTGCTAGCGGCAGCGCGAGACCTGAAACTCGGGCTTCGTATCCATGCCGGCCAACTCTCCGATTCGGGTGCCGCACAACTGGCCGCCGAAGTCGGCGCAGCTACCGCCGATCATCTGGAGTATGTCGATACCGCCGGAATGAAGGCGCTCGCTGAAGCTGACGTTCAGCCCGTTCTGCTACCAGCCTCTGTTTACACCCTGGGCTCGAAGAGATTTGCGCCGGCTCGGGAGATGATCGAGCGAGGCTTAGGCGTTGTGCTGGCGACGGATTTCAACCCGGGATCCTCACCTACTCCTTCCATGCCGTTCGTGCTATCGCTGGCCTCTACGCAGATGCAGATGACACCTGGAGAGGCAATCACAGCCGCCACAATTAATGCTGCTTACAGCCTGGGACGCGGTGACTCGACTGGTTCACTGGAGCACGGCAAGCAAGCAGATTTTGTGATTCACGATTGCGACGATTACCGCGAAATTGCCTATTATCCCGGAGTAGAACCGGCAGCAAAGGTCTACATCGGAGGGGAACTAGTGTATTCGCGCCATGCCTGAGGAAGAGACCGGCTGGCTTCCCGATCTTCTTTATCGTGAGGGCAAGTTTGTATCGGAGACTGCTTTTTTCGCCGCCGCCTCCGGCAAGATCACAAGGTATTCATCTCAGCCGGCGGATCTCGCGAAAGCGCAGCGCCTGAAAAATCGCGCCGTACTGCCCGGACTCGTCAATGCTCATTCGCACGCGTTCCAACGAACGATTCGGGGGCGCACGGAGCATCGCACCAGTGCCGCTCATGACGATTTCTGGAGTTGGCGCGAAGCCATGTATCGCGCTGCGAACCGGCTGTCGCCTGAAGATCTTTTCCATGTTTCGCGAATGGCATTTCTCGAAATGGCGCGCTCCGGAATAACCGTCGTCGGCGAATTTCACTACCTACACCATGGGCCCGGAGGGACGCCTTATAACGACCCGAATGAGCTGGCTCTGCAGGTGATCCGTGCTGCCGAGAGCATAGGACTGCGGATCACTCTTCTGCGGACTGCTTATGTACGCGCAGGCTGGCAAACAGCGGTAAACCGAGGTCAGGCTCGTTTCATCGCAAACGATGTTGACGTTTTTGTTCGTGATACTGAGGCGCTGGTCCGCGCCTGCTCGTCGGATCGTGCCTGGGTCGGCATAGCGCCCCACAGCATCCGCGCTGTACCGCTTCCGTTCCTCTTGGAGGTCGTCCGCTACGCGCAATCTCACAAAATGCCGGTTCACATGCATGTCGCCGAGCAGCCGGCCGAAATTGAGGCCTGCCTGGCGGAGCACGGGCTGCGGCCGGTTCAACTGCTCGAGAAAACTGGCGTGCTGGGGCCGAGCTTCACCGCAATACATGCTACGCACACGACCATGGAAGAAATCGACTTTCTGGCGAAGGCCGGAGCCAGCATCTGCGCCTGTCCCACTACGGAACGAAATCTGGGGGATGGAATTGCATCAGCTGACGAGTGGGCTAATTCAGGAATCAATATCTGTCTCGGCTCGGACAGCAACGTCCAAATCGATCTGCTCGAAGATGCTCGTGAGCTCGAGTATCATCTCAGGCTTAAACGACTCGGGAGAGCCATACTGGATCCGCCAGCTCTCTTCGATTGCGCGAGTATAGGTGGCGCAAAAAGTCTTCAGGCTGAGCCCTACGCCGACTTTTTCACGGTGGACTTGAACGATTTCTCCATTGCGGGAAGCGACCCGAATTCGCTCCTGAGTAACATTCTTTTCGCCGCCGGGCGCAGCGCGGTTTGCGATGTATACATCGCCGGCAAGCCAGTGATTCAAAATGGACGGCACAAAGACCAGGAGATCATAATCGAGCATTTTGCCGCCGTTCAGCAGAGGCTTTGGGAATGAGCGATATTATGGTGCTCGTTATGGGCTCCATACCGCAAGACAAGCAAATCGCGCTGGTTGATAGACTGACTCAGGCCTGTGGCGGCAGCTACTCGCCGGAGGTCCGGAGGCGGTATTTCATAACCGGACCACAGTGGGCTCCTGCCTACGAAGGCCAAGCAGTTTTCCACGCACCTGTGCGGCCTCCTGTCACCTTCGAAAAAATAATCGAGGAGTACAGCAAGATAGGCGTCGGATACTGGTGCACGCACGACACCGACGTTATCCGTACTGAGGATCTGTTCACGCCGCGGCAGGACGAGATCGTCGGGCGCATCAAGAGTACGCTTGCCAAGTACGGATTGAAGTGCTCGATGGTGACCGCCGAGACGTTTTATCATCCGGTTTGGGCAGCCGGACCGGCGGCCGAATCACCTGATTTGCGCGCCTATGCGCAGCGGCGATTGGAAAACGTCGTTGGCATCGGCCACGAATTGGGCGCGCAGTTCTGTGTTTACTGGCCGGGTATGCTCGGCTACTACATCCAGGGCGCAATCGATGAGACGCAAACGCTGCGCTGGTACGCCGAAGGACTCAACGCAGCTTGTGAATATGACATTCAAGTGGCCAAGAAATACAATCGGCCAACGCTGAAACATTGCATGGAGGCGAAGCCGTTCGAGCCCCAGGGCGAGATCCTGCTGCCGACCTCCGATGCGATGCTCGCATTCATTTCATCAGGTCTCTTGAAACACCCCGAAATGGTGGGCTTGAATCCGGAATATCTGCATGAGCTGATGTGGGGCGGCGCACCTCGCGCCGCGCTGGCCAGAGCCCTGCTCTGCGGGAAACTTTTCCATTTCGATATCAACGACGGATACCGGCTAAAGCACGACGTAGATATCGCCATCGGTCTGGTCAACCCTCTCGACTGGCTCAATATCCTGGTGCTCTTCCGCGCACACAACTACAACGGGCCTTTCAACCTCGATTACAAGCCGCCGCGCACCACCAGCCAGCATGCTGTTTTCTCGTTGAGCTTGCCTACGCAGATCGACCGCTTCATCACGCTTTGGGAAATGGCCGGCGAAGTGATCTCCGATCCCATCATCAAGGAGGCGACCGACGCCTTGAAGGCCGGGGGAGCAGGTGCTGACCCGAAAGACGTTGCCTCCGTTGTGAATGCAAATAGGGAATTGCTCTCCTTGCACGAGTTGATCGGGCACCGGCTTTTTCAAATCTTGGTGGGAGCAAACCGGGGACGAACTTATAGTCTCTGAAATCTCGGTTATCGCATCGGGTCATATGGTGATGAAACCTCGAGTCCTGCATAGTCTCGTTGCAGTATTCTGCTGCGCTGTGGCGCAAGGGCAGTGGATTCCGCCGAATCCCGTAACCAAGTTCCAGAAGGAGCCTGAGGGTGTCTTGTTTACCATGCAGACGGGCACGCTACATCTGCAGGTCTGCACGGATGACATCGTGCATGTAGTGTACGCTCCGGCATGGCCACCCCCTTCACGGCCGCAATACGTGATCACGAAAACTGAGTGGAGCCCGGTTCACTGGTCGGTACAGTCCGGTGCGAAAGAGATCACGCTCAGCACAGCGCATCTAAAAGTTACCGTGGATCGCGCGGAAGGGACAGTGCGCTACAGCGATGCAGCTGGCAAGGAGCTCGTAGTCGAAGGCCCTAAGCAGATGACCGCCACGGTAGTGAACAATGAGCATACGTACCACGCGGAAGACGTATTCAAGATCTATGGCTCCGAAGAAGCGTTCTATGGCCTCGGTCAGCATCAGGCCGGTGTATGGAATTATCGCGGCGAGTCGGTAGATCTCTCGCAAGACAACACCAACATCTCTGTACCGATGTTTCTTTCGAGCAAAGGCTACGGCATCTTCTGGAACAACACGTCTATCAGCCGCTTCAATAACCGGTTTGTTCAATATCTGTTTCTGGATTCCGAAGTGGCAGATTCCATCGATTACTATTTCTTCTACGGCCCCGGATTCGACCACATCATCGCGAGCTACCGCGAGCTTACCGGCGCAGCTCCGCTATACGGTAAATGGGCATACGGGTTTTGGCAAAGCAAGAACAAATATGCCTCACAAGAGGAGATTCTGGGCATTGCAGAGAAGTATCGCGAGCTGCACATACCCATAGACAACATTGTGCAGGACTGGTTCTGGTGGACGCGAACCGGCGAGTTTAAGTTCAACGATAAGTATCCAGATCCGAAGGCGATGGTCGAAAGGTTGCATCGCGACCATTTCCATCTGATGATGTCGGTCTGGCCCTATTTCGATCCTGGGTCCGAAACGTATGCGGATATGGACAAGCGCGGATATTTTCTGGCGCGGACCAGCGTTGCGGCGTTTCACCCTAAGGGCGCCGCGCTATATGACGCCTTCAATCCTGCAGCCCGCCAGTATTACTGGAACTTGATCGATAACGCGCTATTCAAAATTGGCGCAGACGCCTGGTGGTTGGATAGCGACGAGCCCGAGACCGAAGGCATCGAGGAAAATCTTCTTCTCGACCACCAGGTCGCAACTGGAAACGGCGCGCGTTACGCGAACATCTACCCGCTCGTGACAACGGGAGGCGTTTATCAGAATCAGCGTAAAGCTTCAGAACAGAAGCGCGTGTTCATTCTGTCGCGCTCGGCTTTCAGCGGCATACAGCGAAACGCAGTAACGGCTTGGTCGGGCGACATCTTGTCCGATTTCGAAACGTTCAAGCGGCAGGTGCCGGCGGGACTGAATTTTGAGCTCTCCGGAATCCCTTACTGGACAACGGATATCGGCGGATTTTTCATAGGCCATCCGAATGACCCGAAATATCGCGAGTTGTTTGTCCGGTGGTTCGAGTACGGAACCTTCTGCCCGATCTTCCGCGTGCATGGAACGCGCGTGCCAAACGAGAATGAATTGTGGTCCTATGGCGCTGATGCTGAGTCGATTTTGACTAGCTTCGACCGTCTCCGCTATCGCTTGCTGCCATACATCTACTCGGTCGCCTGGAAGATTACAAGCGAGGGCTACACGCCGATGCGCCCGCTGGTGATGGATTTCGGTAATGATGTTAAGGCGCAGAACATCGGCGACCAGTTCTTGTTCGGTCCGGCGATCCTGGTTAATCCCGTAACTGAACAGGGGGCTGTTACGCGCCATTTGTATTTGCCTCAGACGAAGTGGTACGACTTCTGGACGGGCGCAGCGGTTTCAGGAGGAGCCGACGTGGATGCGGCCGCGCCATTGAGCCGCATACCGCTATATGTGCGAGCCGGTTCGATTGTGCCGATGGGGCCGGACGTTCAGTACGCCGAAGAGAAACCGGATGGCACCATCGAGCTGCGCGTCTATCCGGGCGCCAACGCCGATTTCAACTTGTACGAAGACGACAGCAACACCTACGACTACGAGAAGGGCGCTTACTCCACAATTCCCCTACATTGGGACGATTCGTCTCGAGCCCTTTCAATTGGCGATCGTAAAGGCAGTTTCAACGGTATGTTGCAGAAGCGCGAGTTCCACATAATTGTCGTGGGCGACGGGCACGGCTCCGGCATTGATCCGACGAGTCAACCGGACAAATCGGTCGAGTATGAGGGGAAGGCGATTACAGTATCGGCGGGAATCGCGGCGCGGTAAATCGCAGCTTAGGGAGCGCCCGAGCGAACCGCGGCTTCGGCACGCTCCACCCAGGTTTCATAAATGTAGTTTCTAAATTCGGCATCCCACACCGCCTCTGGTATCGCGTGAAGCTGGTCGCGGTCTAGCGCGGGAAGGCTTTCGCCTAGCGCAAGGCTTCCACCTTCGTTCTGCTCGAATTGTTCACCAGAGCCGGCCGGAACACCAGTCTTCTCCGCCCACGCCCCTATATTTGTCTGCGGCATCGCTTCGATCTGCTTGCGCGTCCAGTTAGGGAACTTCAGCTTCTCCTGCAGCCACAAAGCTGCCCGCTTCGTGATGAAGTAAGGCCGATGTCCTCCCCTCGGTACAAACTCAAAATCGAAGATTTCTTTCGAACTTCCGAGCAGCCCGGCAGTTTGCTTCTGAAGCTGTTCGAACCAGTCCTTGCCATGGTGCGGGATATCCACAACTCTGTCGTTGGTGCCGTTGATAACGAGGGTCGGGCCTCGCTTGGCATTTAGCGCGTAGATGACCGGACCGCGCTCCCCAAGGAATATCAGCGAGCGGTATGGGATCCCCTGGCACATTTTGTTGCTGCGGTCCCAGTAGCCGTCCAGCCCGTCGAGATCGCCACCCCCGGCGAGCACGCATACATGGATACGTGTATCCAGCGCGCAGGCGAGTGAACTTACAAACGATCCCATTGAGTATCCAAGCACTGCAATGCGCTTTTTGTCCACGTCGCCACGCCCAGTCAAATACGTGACCGCCTGCATCACATCCGTGATCATCAAGCCCGACAGCCGGCGCGCCATATCGTCAGGGGGAATGTATTCGTCATGCTGCCCGGTTCGCGAGAGACGATTCTTATTCCGCTCGTATTCACCGATTGGGTCGTACGTCAGCACCACTGCGCCCGCGCGCGCATAGAGTATCCCTGCCCAGTACGCGTACCAGGAGGACTTATCGCCGCGATGTCCATTCACGATAATCAGCGCCGGGTGCTTGGTGATGGTCGGTCCAGCTTCGTGATAGATGATAGCGGGAACGCGCAGCCCATAATCAGTCGCATACGACGCACGATCTGCCGTCACGCCCGTCGCTGGTGAAAAGTGATCGTACGCTTTCTCTCGCAAATTCGGTAGATCCCGCGGAATATGGAGCGTCTGCTCGATTTGCTTGCGCAGATCCTGCCAGTTCTCCTTCGGTCCTCCGAAAACGCTATTCGCAAAAAGAAACAGGAGAAAGCCGGAGAGGAGTCGCAACGCCCATGCTATCCGATAGGGTTCCAGCTGAAAGACTCGAATGCGGTACATAGGTATAAGCATGCCGAAGCGAGTCCTCATACCTTTTCGCCACGGCGGGAAACTTAAGCCTTACCTGGATGCGGTCGCGGCCGCCGAACTGGAGCCGGTTCCCGGCGATGTTTCAGGCCCTCTGAAACTCGCAACTGTCGGAGGCCTACTCCTAATAGGCGGCACCGACGTGAACCCGGCGCGCTATGGAGTAGATGCCCAGCCGGAAACCGATGAGCCTGACGACGCTCGGGATCAGGCCGAGTTCGATCTCATCCAAGAGGCGCTCACTAAGGACATGCCGCTCTTCGGGATCTGCCGGGGCTTGCAGATTCTGAACGTTTACCACGGCGGAACGCTGGTGCAACACTTGCCTCCAGACTCGCGGCACGATACCGGCGCGGAAGATAAAGCCGCGCCGGCGCACGGAATCTCAATCGAACGGCCAAGCCTTCTGGCGCGGATTGCGGGAGCGCGTAGATGGGAGGTCAATTCCCGTCATCACCAGGCTGCGGATAAGGTGGGAGATGGATTACGAGTTGTCGCGCGCGACAGTGACGATGGGGTTATTGAAGCTCTCGAGCGCAGCGACAAGACCTTCGTCCTTGCCGTACAGTGGCACCCGGAGGACCAGGCGCCTCGAGATCCTAAGCAATTAAACCTGTTCCGGCGTTTCGCGGAAGCATTGTGAATCAGCGGCCACCCACGTCGGATTTAAGTTCTATCAGGGCAATCTCCGGGGGACAGCCAAACCGAACGGGTAAAGACGAGCAACCCAAGCCGGCGCTCGTGTAACCTTGCATCTTGCGATGCCTCCATTGGCCTCCGGCGTACTCTCTGGGACAACTTGCGTTCTGGCGGAGAGCGCCGATTATCGGAATCCGAATCTGTCCGGCGTGCGTGTGTCCGGTGAGATAGAGATCGATGCCCGCTTTCTCAGCCGGTTCGTATATCTCCGGAGAATGGGCAAGCAAAACTTTGAAACTGCTTGGCGGAACGGACCCCAGCGCACGCTCGAGATCGTGACAGCCGTAATCGAAAGGATCATCCACCCCAATCAGCCAGAACGCTTCAGGACCCGATCCGATCGCAACCGCTTCATTTAGCAGCATGCGGACGCCGAGTTCCTCCAGGTTCGAGACCATTCCAGAGCTGTCGTGATTGCCCAATATCCCGAACACGCCGAAGCGCGATTGGATGCCGGAAAGAATTTGGCGCATCAGCGGATAAACCGCCTCGCAAGGGCCATGATCTTCAAAGCGATAGTCGCCCGTTAGCACACAGAGATCAGGCCTCAAGCCCTTCAGCAGAGGAATCAAGCGCTCCGCGATCCCAGGCGTGCCGTCAATGTGGAAATCCGAGAGATGCAGGATGCGGAAGCCGTCCAGCGCCGGCGGTAGGCTTTGGAATGTGAGAGAAGTCCTGCTGATTGAGGGATTCAGCGCGTTCTCTAGACCTCGTGAGTAGATCCCGGCCAATTGCAAAGCCAACTTGAGCGCCGGTCGTGAGACGCGATGCTCAAAAGATCGGTAAAGCCGCCCATGGCGGTAAGTATGGCCGAGCTGGGCGAAATGCTGCTCTACAGCCCTCCGGCGCCTCAGCAGTTCATCGAGCGGCCGCTCTTCGAGCACCGTTGAGCTTGCACGGGAGTGCGTGGATGCAGATTTAGCGCTTGCATTCATGTTGGAAACAGGTAAGTAGGAGCAAACCGGGAGAAGTCGCTAGTGGGATTTTCAATTCCTGGCAACTCTTGTTATTCTAGCCTGCCCGGCTTTCCACTTCGAAGCAACACTCGCGCCGCTTAACCCTCGGCGTACTACGGGGACCAACCCTCGTTGCGGTAGTACGGGCCATAGTCTTCTCCGGGATCTTCTTCCGACGCCCGGCACATAGCAGCCCCGAGATCTTCCACTTTTCCACAGCACCTCTATGTAAACCGAGATTTGGTGGAAAAAATTACCTACCCCGGGTTCGCAGCTTCGGCGCCAGGGGTGTTGTTGTGCTGTAGCGAGGAACCTGCGCGTTGGATCGGTCCGGGTACCCGGTCCCCCAACTCGAGAGGGGGGCCGTACGGCGAGACGTTAAGTTGGCTGTGTGGCGCTCTTTAAGTGCTTTTACGGCTGTGAATCGACTTTATTACCGGATCGGTTTCGATCCGATGAGGAGTAAGAGGGGGCGATGCGGAAGTAGAGGTCAGCATTACACCCATTAGCTAGGATTATAGATGCTAATCTTTCGATAAAAAAAAGTTTACTTTCCCCTTGTGTGAGCGGACCTACTTCGCTAACAATGTAAGAAATACATAATTTCTTTGCACCAGGGATCGGTGTAGCGCAACTCGGAATGTCTGCGCCGATCGGAGTGCCGCAGACACGGGGTGGTGGGCTTGGGCATTCATCTGGTTGACTGTCGACGAAGTGGGGATTACATGTACGTTACAGAGAGAAATCTATGCCAACATGGCAGACCGCAGTTTAAAGTACTCGCGCCCTCCCGGAGAGAGGTTCCAAAGGCGCTGACACATGCCGTCATGAGTTCCGAGCAGCATTCGGATCTCATGTATGACCTGCAGAAGCTCCGGGGAGGCGTGTATCGGGAGTATGCCGGGATAGCGGCTACTCTCCTGCCGGACGGCAGGCACTGGCATCAGCTCGATGCTGACAGCTGGCACGTTATTCTGCAGGACAGCAGAGGCACCGTGGTCGGCTGCGCCCGTTATAGGCCAATCCTGAATGGATTCGAGCAGTTGATATGCAGCAAAGCGGCGGTGGCCCTCTCGCCCGTTACGGGGCCGATATTCCGTTCTACCTTCGCCCAGCAGGTTGCGGACGCCCGCAGGCGCGGTCTCCACTATGGAGAAGCCAGCGCCTGGGCATTAAGTGAAGGCGCTCGCTGCTCGACGGCCGCCATCAATATCGCTTTAATGAGCTTTGCCTTGGCGGAGTGGCTAGGAGGCGGCGTAGGCCTCACCACCGCCAGCACGAGGCACCACGCCTCCTCAATCCTGCGACGACTCGGGGGGAGGCCGCTAGCCGGTTTCGCACCCTACTATGAACCGATGTTTGAGTGCTCGATCGAGCTTTTGCATTTCGATATCAACCATCTCGAGCCTAGATACGCAGTCAAGCTCGAAGAGATGAGGGCGGAATTGCGCCGAACTCCGATCCTGTGCCCGGTGCAGACGCCTCAACGTGTAGAGGTCCCGATGCTGCCCCCCGCCTACATTTCCAACCCTTACAGAGCTGGCCTTCCTGCGCCCATCCAATAGTAACGGATTCCTTTCAAAGATACCGAAGCCCCCGCGTTGAGTGCGGGGGCTTCGTACCTTAAACAGCCGGTGGCTCAAACGAAAGAGCGGAGTAGAGATTATCTCTACTCCGCTCTTTGTTTATTACTGGCGACCGAAGCCGCCCTATATGCTTCTAAGAATAACTTACTTCTTTATAAGCTTCTTCTTGCCCAGAAGACCGAGGCCAAAGAGGCCTGAGCCAAGGAGTGCCAGGGAAGCAGGTTCCGGAACCACTGGCGAGGGCGAAGTGGTAAAGCTCGCTTGGTAACCGGTGGTAATGAAGCCATGAGCAGCCAGATCAGCAAGCAGACCAGAGATGGTCTGATCCGGGCCTTGGCTGAAACTTGCCGAGAACTTGCCGATGAACGGAACGTAGTCGGTGGTTCCTGCGAAGTATGCCCTTCCCGACAAGCTCATCAGTGCGCTGACGCTGGTTACACCCTGTTGCAGGGTAACCGGGGAGCCAGGTGCGGCCGCACAAATGCTTCCAGGCGTATCGAAGCCGGTGCCGGAGCATACGGGATTGGGTGAAATCGGAAGCGGATTACTGCCGCTGAGGTCGAGATTGACACCGATCGTAGTTAGCTCGATAAAGGGAGCTAAAGTAAACGAACTGCCAGGAACAACCGGCCCCGGTCCAAATGTACCGCCGTTAGTCGGAGTGAGCAAGTTGTGGATCGTTTCAACGTCTCCTGCCGCTAAGGATGAGAAGGCACCCGTCGCCGGCAATACAACTGCCGCCAGTTGATCAGCTGAAGTAGCCGTTGGCTGGGTGTGATACCCAAACAGGAAAGACGTCGTGGTGACATAGACTGTGCCGCTTAGGTTGAATGTCCCTGCACCAACCAAGGACGCGGCCGAAGCTGCGCCTTGAAGAGCAAACATCGCTGCCAGTGCTCCAACCACTCTACTGGCCTTGTTAAATTTCATAGATAACCTCCAACACCTCTCTATAATGCGCAAATATAGCTACAATTGCGTCTTTGCACATGTTAACGGGATTTTTCTGAGCAGAGATATCCGTAGTCTTACGGGTACTGTACTCTGTATAGGTATAATGAAATGTTTTTCCGAGCGGGGCATCGCGCGAAAACACCACACGTCCGTAACAGGCCTCACTGACCACCTCGCATTCTGTTAACTGGCTCCCAAAACGGCTCTTTAGCAGCGATAAACGAGACGGGAACCCCGGAAACAAAAGTTCTTAGCCATTCCGCGCATTGCCGCATACCTTCCTGCTCCGACTGAATATGTCCGAGAATTAACAGAGCCTTATGCCTGCCTTCGCTGGTCGCGTCCGCAACGTATTCGACCGTCTCCCACTCTGGCGTTTCGCCGATCAGCAGTGCTTCCACCTCCGGACGTTCTAGCAGGGCGATCTGCCGCGCCGAACCAGCGGCTCCAGGTAGAAAGGCTATCTTCGTCACCTTCATCTCCGGATCTCCAACGACCCGGAGGACCCTGATTCCCAGTTTCCGCTTTACATTCGCTGCCAGTTCGGCGAGGGCCGTTTCCGGAAGAGTAAAGACGTTCCTCGGATCAGTGTCTTGGAACTTCTCCCAACCGAGCGCTTTCGTCATTCCCAGCAGAATCCCGTCCGGGCTGTGGGCGTGCCAGCCGTCGTGGAATCGCCACACTACAAGATGATGATCTGCGATGAATTTCTGTTTCTGCGCGAGCACAGGGTCAGCTTGCTTTGCGAGTTGAGCGGTTGAGTCCTGATGGTTATAGAAGGTCGGTTCGTGGGTGATAACTAGGTTGTCGCCGGCTGCGGCGGCGCGCTGGAGCACATCAAAAGTGGCCATCATAGTCACCGCGATCCCCGTAACCCGAGCCTCCGGATGGCCCGCTTTGAAGGTGTCAACTGTCGCTGGCGGAAGCTGCGTGCCTGAATGCTGCTTGATAAGCGCGATAATCTGGCGGGCCGACATGCCCGAATTTTGAGCAAAAGCCGGCACGGCGGGAAAGCAAATCGCCATCATCAGCCCGTAAAATGCACGTTGCATGGGCTTACTCTCCCCCACGAGCCGGAGCGAGAGACTGAATAAGGCGCAGCGCCGGCCGCGTGAGGTAATCGTCTATGTATGCCCGGTGAACGGCATCGGTTGGGAACCTCTCATCCTTCTTATATGGATAAGCGCTCATCGAGTGGAAAGGCAACGGGTCTACCGTTTGGCTGAAGGCCGTATTGGGATCTGAGTCCTTAGCCCAGCCATCGACAAGCAGTAGAAAGTCGCGTGACCACCCGGCGGGGAGCGCGGGCAGGTTCGACGCCGCAAATTCGAGGCTCAGCTCATCTCCGGACCCCATGATCACCATCCGGTCATCGATGCTGGTGACCAGCGGCAGGACGTCCCCATACCGGGTGTAATAGCCTCGCGTCGGATTCCAGTTCGACACTGGGCGCACGTGCTCGTAAAGGAAACGCTCGGGCTGTTCGCGGGAAGGATCGACAACCGCTTGCGAGAAGCCCCGGAAATGCAGATCCGCGGTTCCAGCATTCAAGCGAGTCAGCCTTACTTCAGGCCTCCCGGAGTTTTCAATCAGGAAGATCTCGTCCCAATAGACACAGAGATTGGTAACGATGCGCACCTCGCGAGAAGCCGACAAAAACTTGCCGGCAAGGTCAACGACAATAGTTTTCGGCTTGCCCGATGGGATACCCATATCGGCAACCACCGTCTTCCACTTTCCGGCTGCATCTTTAACCTGCAAGTAAGGGAAAACCAACCCCTGCCCGTTTTGCGAAGCGCCGAGGAAAGTGCTGCCGTCCGCCCAGTCGACCCATCCATTCAGGACCAGTGCAGCGCGGTTATCCTGCGCCGCTTTACCGAAATCGAGATCCAAGGTGTGAAGCTCGGCCACTCCTGCCGTGTTGTGACGGAAAGCGGTCGGGTACGTCTGGTCCTGTGCCGCAAGACGCGCCGTAGCGTCCACCTGATGAGCGTCTATGGCGCGGATGGGATGCACTTTCCTTTTCGCACCGAAAAGGCGGAACTCGGGATACGGCGGCGATTTGAATTTGTCGTTCGTATATATGGTGGTAGCCGCGGGATGATCGACCGCGATCAACCGCACTTGGTCGAGATAGGAGACCTCGTGCAACTCCTCAGTGATGTGCACTCGGTAGTTCCCGTCCCGCGCTTTCAGAGCGGAGCCTGGGATCTGTACGTATTCGTCGTGATCCACCGGGAAGTAATCGCCGTCTCCTGAACTCGCTCCGAGCGGTGCAACGCCCAGAACGTCGGTGATGAACTCGAATTTGTCGCCGTTCCAGGTGAAGATCATGGGGCAGGAGCCCGAGAGACGCTGCGCCTCGGCGATGTTCAGCAATTCCCCGCTCTTCTGATGCGGCTCGTTCTGGATCAAGCCATTGGGCCAAGTGATGCGAATCGTATCGACGTCGGCTCGTCCATCAATCGCGAAAGATAGCGGAACGCCTTGCGCGACTCGCTTATCATAGAACGCGCCCGACTTCATCTCGACGGTCGCCCCCTCGGCCTGCTTCAGGTTCTTGACGCCATGAATCTGGACCGTTAGCCAGCGCTGGCCAGGAGAGGCGTTCGTATAGACGTGAAGCGAGCCGTCAGGGAGAATACGCGCATAGTCCTCGCGGCTGTCGCCGTTGAAATCCGCTCGTACCGGCGGAGCTCGGAGATCCGGCTTGCTTGCCAGTTTAAATTCCGCGGGCGCATTTACGTTATGCGCCGAGTTAATCAGCGCCTCCACCGACGGACTATACGAGACAAGGTCGAGCAATCCGTCATGATTGATATCTTGCACTTCGAGAGAGCCGGAACCCGCTCTTAGCAATGGCAGATCGGTATTTTCGAATACTCCGTTGAGCTTGTCACGATACAGCACGCCTGGCCGGTCGGCATAGGAAACCACTACGTCGCCCGCAGCGGTATCGCCCCGGGTCGCAAACAGGACAGCTGAGAGAGCGTCTCCCGGAACAAATGGAAACTTTTCGGTCTTGTCTTCGAACTTGCCGCCTCCATCATTACGTAAGAGAGTGGATTTTGGACCGAATAGCAGCAGATCAAGATCATAGTCGTGATCGTAATCGAGCCAGAGAGCGCGTTTGGCGCCGGTCGCCGCGAACTCTGCGGCTCGGGCAAAAACGCCGTGCGTGTTGTGAAACAGAATCGCTTTGCCGTGACTCAGAACGCACAGGTCCGGCAGACCGTCGTTATCGAAATCGCCGGCGGCGATGTCCGAGATATCCTGAAGCCCATCCAGACCGGACGACTTCACTTCTTCGGAGCCGCGCTTATATAAGGTTGCGCGCGATCTCGACCAGACCAGCAGATCGGCATGGCCGGACCCTTCCGTATCCAGCAGCAACATCCGGGCTGCCGGATCCCAGTGGGCGTCGATCAGGTGATCCTCATACCGTGATTTCGCCTCGGCAGCAGAAGGACGCCGTTCTGGCGGATCATAGAGTTCGGCGTAGAAGCACCACTCCATGTTCTCGGGCACCGCGGCATTTTCATCCCGCTTCTTCGCATCTTCAAAGATCTTCCGCTCGCGGGCGGCCGCCTCCTTGTCGCCCATCCGCTGATAAAGCGTGAAGAGCTGAAAATGCGGGCCGGCAAGATTGGGATTCAGCTTTGCCGCTTCCAGGAACTCAGGAAGGGCGGCTTCTGTATCGCCCTTCGAACGAAGCACGGCCCCGAGATTGTAATGCGCTGCGGGCTCGTCAGGAACCAGCTTGATCATGCCCCGGAATTGCTCGATAGCCTTGTCGTAGTCAGCCGCGTGTTTATATGAGATGCCCAGGTTGAACCAGGTATGCGGAAGCGAGGGGTCCTGCTTCTGCACCTTGACTAACTCGCTCATCCCTGCATCGTTTTGACCGGCGCGCAGCAGCGCCAATCCGTAATTGACGCGCTCACGAACGGAATCGGGCTTGAGTTCGAGCGCCTTGTGCAATTCCTGAACAGACTGTAGGTGAGTGTCGGGGTTTTCGTAATATGCTTTGCCGAGATTGCGGTATTCCCAAAGAAGATCTTCTGAAGAAGATGGCGTATCAGCCGCAATCAGCAGAATGGAGCAGAGCGCGGCAATGACGCCGAAGATCCTCACACCAGTCATGTTCTTATTGGGGAAAGCGAGCGAGCTAAGTAATAAGTGTAGAAGAGGCGGATCGACAGCAGCTTTTGCCCTCGAGTTTTGCTCCCCGGTTTTGCCCACCCGTATACTTCTTCTTTTATCCTCATAAGGTGAAGACCCGGGCAACAATGAATCACTGCGTTAGCTGGAGATGCAAGCCCTTAGGGCACATTTTGCTGATCAGTGCCCTGCTGGTCGAGGTTCAACTCAGCTATGCCCGCGTTGAGATCGCCCCCTGCAAGAACAACCTCACTCCGGAGCAGCAGATACAGCTGGGGCACAAGGCTGCGCGACAGGTTTATAAGGAGATGCCGGTGCTGCCTGATTCCAGTCCGGTCACGGCATATATTCAGCAGCTTGGAGAAAAGCTCGCGGCCGAGGCCCCGGGCTACAAGTGGCCTTACAACTTCCACGTCGCAAACGTGGCCGAGATCAACGCCTTTGCTTTGCCTGGTGGAACCATCTTCGTAAACCTGGGAACGATCCAAGCCGCCGGCAACGAAGCGCAACTGGCGGGCGTCATGGCGCATGAAATCTCACATGTCGTTCTGCAGCACTCGGTTTGCAATGCGGAAAAGCAGCAGAAAGTCGGCTTGATTGCGGGTCTTGGGCAAATTGCGGCTGGTGTGCTACTGGGCGGCGTAGCCGGAGCAGCCGCGCAGCAGGGCATCGGCATGACCGCAGGCCTGGGCTTTCTCAAGATGTCCCGCGGGGCCGAAAAGCAAGCCGACCTCCTGGGAGCAGGTATTCTATACGACGCCGGCTACGATCCGCACGGGATGTCTCAATTCTTTGAGACAATCCAGGCCAAGTACGGCGCGGGCGGTTCGCAGTTCATGAGCGACCATCCGAATCCGGGCAACCGCACCGAGTATGTGAACAAGGAGATCGCCACCTTCGTACCTCGCTCGAACTACCTTACGACCACGCCTGCTTTCACTCGAATTCACAACGAAGTGGCAGGGATGCACGCCTACACGGCCCGTGAAGTTGCTTCTGGCGCATGGAAGAGGCAGAGCCCCAATCAAACGGTCGATTCAGGCGTGAATCAGCCAGCCGGTGAGCCCGCCGTTTCAAGCGCCATTGACCTGAATACTTCGGGCACATGGAAGACATTTCGCGGAAGCGGCTTTTCGATCGAGGTTCCAGGCAATTGGCAGGCTTACGGCAACCAGGTCAGCGCGATGCTCACTCCGGCGGGAGGCATCGGAAGATCGGCAGATGGAGGAGCCGGCAACGTCGTTTACGGATTGCTAACCGATGTGTACCAGCCGCAGGGGCGTATGACAATGGGCGCAGCCCTTGACAGCTTAGTGAGCGGAGTTGCCCGTGATAATCCAGGCCTCGTTCCCGGCCCGCAATCAGCCTTTTCCGCAAACGGTCTCGCCGGCGCCAGCATCGAATGTGAAAATCCGTCAGGAAACAACGGGAGGGGCGAGCATGACTGGATCGTCGCGTTCCAGCAGAGGGACGGTTCTTTGCGCTATTTCGTCTTCGTAGCCCCCACGCCCGATTTCGAGAAGCTGCAGCCGACTTTCAACAAGATGGCTCAAACCATCCGGCTCAAGTAAAAAGGAAGCCCGGAGCTTCGCATCGCTGTTCGATCCAGGAGAACAAATTTGAGCACCGCTGCCGATTCGAGCTTCAAGACCTTGCCGTCGCGGTACTACACGGATCCCGATGTCTTCCGAGGTGAACTCGAGAGCTTCTATTTCAGTAGCTGGATCTGTGCCGGACGAACTGAAAGCATCCCGCAGCCGGGCGATTACTTCCTTCGCGAAGTAGCCCAGGAGAGCATTATCGTAGTCCGTGATGTGAGCGGGCAAGTGCGTGCCTTTTACAATGTCTGCCGGCATCGCGGGACGCGCTTATGCGAACTGCCGGAAGGCAAATTCGGCAGCCGCATTATGTGTCCATATCACGGCTGGACCTACGGCTTCGACGGGAAACTGCTGGGAGCTCCTCATATGGATGCGTCTACCTTCTCAAGAGACGATCATCCGCTGCACCAACTTGCGACCGGCATTTGGGATGGACATATCTTCCTGCATCTTGGGCCACGCCCCGACCCCTTGCACGAGCACCTGGCGGATCTCCCTTCGAAATTTGCGCCATGGGGTATGCAGAATCTCCGTTTGCACAAGCGCATCGTGTATGAGGTAGAAGCGAACTGGAAGCTCCTTGTTCTGAACTATAACGAGTGTCTGCACTGTCCCGTTTTGCATCCGGCGCTTAACCATTTAACCGATTACCTGGGCTCCGATAACGAGGCTCCTTCATCGGCCTACATCGGCGGCGCAATGGGATTTCGTGCCGGAGCGGAAACTATGAGCCTGGATGGATGCAGGCGACGGAACTATCTGCCGGGTCTCAGCGACCAGCAGCGGAAGCAAGTCTTTTACTACGTTGTCTACCCAAACCTGCTGCTGAGTCTGCATCCCGATTACATGATGGTGCACACGCTCTGGCCGCGCGCAGTCAACCACACGCAAGTGGTTTGCGAGTGGCACTTCGATCCGGGGGAGATGGCGAAGCCTGATTTTGTCGCCGAGGACGCGGTCGAGTTCTGGGATAAAACGAACCGCGAAGACTGGCACATCGTGGAGCTTTCGCAGTCGGGCATTCAGTCCCGTGCCTACACGCCCGGGCCGTACTCCAGCCGCGAGGAACTGCTCCACGCCTTCGATCAGGCGGTGCTTGAGCGTGAACGCATCGCAGCGGATTCACAGCGTCGGCGTGAATCACAACCGTGACGGCGGAACCCGCATCGGAAAAGGCTTCAACACCCAAGCTCCGCCGCGAACTCCGGCTCGCCGACCTGGTTCTATTCAATGTAGTGGCGACACTCGGGCCCCAGCTTATTCCTGCATTCGCGCATGTCGGACCCGTTGCCATACCGCTGCACGTCTTTGCCGCCGTTCTTTTCTTCGTGCCATGTGTCGCCGTAGTGGCCAACCTTTCGCGACGGTTCCCGGGCGAGGGCGGTTTTTACATCTGGACCAAGTATGCTTTCGGAGACTCGCACGCTTTTCTTTGCGGCTGGTGCTGGTGGCTGAGCGTGCTGCTGTTCCTTCCGAGTTTGATGCTCATAGGCGCCTCCATGTTGACGGAGGCGTTGGGCAACGCCGGTGCCGCACTTGGAGATGATGCCCGCTGGCAGATTGGAATTGCAATCGTGATGCTCTGGTTTACTGTTTGCGCAAATATCCTCGGCTTGCGTGTTAGTAAATGGCTGAGCAACGCGGGAGCCAGCATGATCTACGCAGGCGGGGCACTTGTTTTGGTAGCAGCGATTGCCGTCTGGGTAAGATACGGCTCCGCCACTCACTTCCACTTCGATAAGGCATTCAACGTTAGCCGCTTGAGCTTATGGGCCCAGATCGCCTTCGCTTACACGGGCCTCGAACTGGGATCTCTGATGGGCGGAGAGATCTGCAATCCGGTAAGGACGATTCCGCGGGCCGCCTGGATCAGCGCCGGTGCCGTCATGCTGGGATACGTGTCCGGATCCTGGGCTCTCATGCTGGTAGTCCCTCCCGAAAACATCAACCCGATCAGCGGACTCGTGCAGGTGGCCGGCCTGGCGGGAAAGCGGCTTAATCTGAGTTCCCTCGCGGTCCTTACAGCGGCCCTGCTTTCCGCCGGCATTCTCGGCAAATTGAGCACCTGGGGAGGGGGCGCCGCGCGTCTGCCCCTTACCGTCGGCATGGAGGGCATCTTACCGCCTATGTTTGCGCGCCTCCATTCCAAATGGAAAACACCTTGGGTAGCGCTCGTTGTGCAAGGCGCAGCCTGCTCTATCTTTCTGGTCTTAACGCAAACCGGCGAAAGCGTCAGGAGCGGCTGGCAATTGCTCATGGATATGGAGATCCTCATGGCGTTCTTGCCATACCTTTACATTTTCCTTTCGGCTCGCAAATTCGGCCAGAGGTGGAGCGGCGCGTCGGGCCTTTTCGTCACCGCTGTAGCTATGGGCATGTCGCTCATCCCGCCGGAAAACTCAGCCTCCATCTGGCTGTTCGAAATTAAAGTAATCGGAGGATCGGCTTTGCTGGTACTGGGCGGCTGGTTCATCTTCCTTGCAGGAACGCGCAGAAGGGAGCCAGCCTCTGTCTAGACCCCAATCAACTCAAGCGATCATTCGATAACTCGAAAAGTGTACATTTTGCCAATTGATGCGCTGTTTGCAGATCCAAACGCTCCGGGTGGCAAAAAGCCGTATTCGCCTGCACCCAGATTGGGCAGCAGAACTCTATACGTGCGATTAGCTACCTTCTTCCCTTCGAACGGGATTAAGTCTCGTGTTGCGCCGCCCGAGACATGCATCACCCCGCCGGTTACGGTACGAAATTCCCGGGAGTCGGCATGCTGACGCAAGTGCAGCAACTGATATTCGGTTATCGCAGTACCTTCCGGAGCATAGATCACCACTTCTACCGGAGAGGCAACGGAGTTGCGGCTGTTGTTCCCTTGTATGTGGCCGTTCACGTCGCCTTTTACGATGCCGGCCGAGGCGAAACTTTTCATCACACCGCCTGTTTTCCAGTTGACGACTTCAGGCAGCATCTCATTCCACTTACCGGCTTTCTTGTAATAAAGGCCGATTTCGAGATCGGAGGGCAGATCCGCGTCGTTTGTGACTGAAGCGCCGTTGGAAGGAGCTGTAGTGGCCGGAGTACTGGCTCCGCCAGACTCCTTCGCGATCATTGCGGCAAGAACTTTATCGGATACTCCCTCGCTCTTCAGCTTCACGACATCGTCTGCGGTGAGCGAGTATTTGCCCGGCTGGTTCTGAACCATGCTGATGATCAGAGGCTCGCTTAAACCGGCTTTCACCATTTTGACTACAGCTTCATTGTTCAATGCCTCCTGAGCGAAGGCGACCACGGCACAAACTACTGCAATTTGCAAAACTTTTTTCATGGAACCCTCCAAAATCGAGATCTCCCGCTTTCGTCCTGGGCAGGAAACGCACACAGCGCGAGAGCTTCGCTAAGAAAAGATCGTGGGAAAGCATACCACAACCCCCGTCACGAGATGCAGTTAACGGATTTCCGAAAACGGCAGCGGCGCCAGGATCACGTTCGTGATGTTTGCGACAATCTGCGAATCGTTCAGTTCCGGTTGGCTGCTTAATTTTTTCCACGCGCGATCGTTGATGAAGGCCTGCCATAGTCTGTCACGCGCCCCCAGATCGTCATAGGAGAGCATGTACATCAAATTCGGCTGCTTGGGGCCGATGATCGTCTCGCCGAAGAATACCGGATGGAAGCCTAGCCGTTCGAAAATCTGCATTTCGCCGTTGTTGAACATGCCAACTTTGCGCGCAAGCGTTAAGAAAGACTGCGATTCGTAAGTGCGCAGTTCGAAGACGCGCGCACCTGTGCCCCGCGATATGTTCGGCCTCGGCATACGATCGAAGCATCGGAGCACGCTGCTCTCGACACGGACGAAGGGCAAACCAGAGCCCGCACTGAGCTTTTCGAGCTCACCTTGATGGGCCGTATCGGTCTTGATCTTGACTAAGGCCTGCTGCATTTCACTCAGCGACTGAAATTCGGTCAAAGTCATGAGACATGGGCTCTCGGGGCCGATCACGGTAGAGAAGGCGCCGGCGAGTTTCGCGCCTGCTCGCGCGAGCGCTGGCCCGAGTCCATTCTGCAGATATCCCGAAACCCGTGCGCTCTGGTTTTCAGGCGTGTTGTGCAAACGCCAAAACGCAACTTCGAGGAAAGCGGAAACGTCCGGCGAACGATTTTCTGCATTCATAACGAGGCTTGCGCCCAGACCTGCAAGCAACTGGCGGCGATCCATGAAATCGACTCTACACCAGTCCACAGAGTGGAGCGGAGGCGCGCCCCGGCTTAAGCGCCTTCGCGCATGGCCTGAATCAAAGCTTCCATGTGATCGAGATATCTCTCGAATGCCTTGCGCCCCGAAGCGGTGAGCCGGTACTCGGTCTTCGGCATGCGGCCTTCAAAGCTCTTGCTGCATTCCACATAACTGACCTCTTCGAGCCGGCGCGCATGTACACTGAGGTTCCCGTCAGTGGTTTGCAGCAACTTCTTGAGCTCATTGAACGTGAGCGACTGATTCACGGCAAGCGCACTGACGATACCGAGCCGCATGCGTTCGTGGATGATACGGTCCAGGTGCGGAAGAGCGTTCTCAAATCTGCCCTGGTCCGTGTTTGGGACCGCTTTGGGCGTTGTTGTCTTTTGCTCCGGGCTTACGGCACGCGCCATAGCTGGTTTAGCCACCATGCCTCCTTGCGATTGCCGCGCCAAATCCGATGTGCAACACGCCGAATCCGAGCATCAAAAACCAGTTTCCCCAAGCTGAAGGCGACATTAAAGCGATGATGCCCGCCAGCATAAAGCACAGGCCCATGACGGGGACAACACGCACTGAAAAGGCCCCGCCTGTGACAACTGCGGCTCCGTAAAGCAGTAACCACAATCCCGGCAGAATGCTTAGCTGTCCAGAACGAAAGAGCACGGAAGTCAGAACCGCTCCCGCTATCAGCGGCGGTACGAAACTGAGCAAAGCGCGCCGCGCCGCGCTTGATCGCAGCGGCAGGTGAAGGCGTTTCGATTTCTGATGGACGGCGATATAGGACAGCGCCAGAGCCAATACCGACTCGATCAGCCACGCTAACGAAGCCTTCGGCTGAGGCATACCCGCCGCCACCGCGCCTGCGGCTAATGCAGTGCATCCCACGGCAACGCCACCCCAACCCGGCACTGCGGTGAAGGAAGCGGCACGCTCCATTGTGTCGCGAATGAAGCGCAAATTGTCCGCCGCTCGTTGTTCCATCGCGAAGGCAGGTTCCACCACTCGGACATGCTGCGCAGACGCCATACGTCCGAGTATAGCCGAAAAGAAGTGCTTTGCCTGGCAAAGATGCCGGCATAAAGCAATTCAGAACCCGAATCGAACTCCTGCTATCGCCCAACGCGGTGGCGTCCGGAACCCGTTTTCATAGTAGTTCTGATTGAGTGCATTCGCGACGCGCAGATACACGCGTGCCGGTATTCGCTCACTCAAGTTCAGCGTGTACCCCGCCGCAAGCCCCAGCTGTCGAGGCCCGGCGAACTGATAGGCATAGCCGTTCAGAGGAAAGAAGTAATCGCTTCCGCCCTCGAAGTCCATCGCCAGGTCAAAATGCCGCCCGATCTGTTGCAGTGCGACAATCTTTACCGCGTTCGGCTCTATACGCACGCTTTGCAACGGAGCAAATGGTGTGCCTGTGAAGTATTGCGAAGTGCGGTCTTGGGCATTCGTGTAAGTGTAGGATGCGTTGACGGCGGTTCCGGTAGTTGGCCTGAACTCGCCGCTGACTTCAACCCCGCGCGAGATGCCGCCCCCCGTATTGTAGTAGCCCGCGCTACGGCCATACGGGTCGACATAATCGGGGGGGAAATTCAGGAATCCGATCACCTGCTGGAGGTGCGCATAAAAGTAGGTACCAGTAAGTTTCAGGCGTTCATGAAGCAGATACTGATCGAATCCGGCATCCATAGATATAGCTCGCTCGGGACTTAGCCGGGGATCTCCGAGTGCTTCGGCGAATCCGTCGAATGCGTACTCACCGAACCGCTCGTAAAGCGAAGGTAGACGAAAACTGTTCCCGGTGTGCGCGCGAAACTTGGTGGAGGTGCTGCGTGCGAAGTAAGCGATCGATGCATCTCCGGTGTACGCCGCGGGAGGCGACGCAAGCGGTGCGCCGATATATGCCGATGGCGCATTTACAAAATTCGGCTGCTCAAGAGCCGCCGCCGTGAATCTGGCGGACAAAAGCACTTGCAAACGGCCATTTAGTAGCCGGACGTCATCCTGGGCGAAAGCCGCGTTGCTCTTCTGCTTGGCATAGATGCGGAAATACGCCCGCTGACCGGGATCGGGATTCTGATCTGTATCGAGTTCGAGGTAGCGCTCCTGCTCGAATTCATAACCGGCAGTGAGCACCTGATGTGAGCCAAGAAGATAATTGACTCGGCCCTGAAATGTTCCGATGCCTCCGGTCCACCGCGAAGAGGTATCAAATAAAGGCTGATAAAAACCCGGCCCGCCCGGGCCATCCCAGTTGTCGCGCACCGAGTCCATAAAGGCGTAGGCGAGGCGATAACTCAAGCGCGCGTTCACTTCATGTTCAAAACGCAGAGTGGAATCCGCAAAGTGCGAGTTGATGCGGGCATCCGGATCGCCTAGAGATGGAACGAATGTGGCACTTCCCGGATCGTAGGGTTTATTCGCGCCGGCAAGACGAATCTGCGCAGGTGTTATCGGAACGGCGGGAACCACGCCAAGTGTTGGGGCCGTTGTGGTTGGCTCGGGGCTGACGCTTTCTTGGGCATAGCCTGTCTTAGCCAGAATGGTTCCGCTTATACGAATGTTCGGCGCAAGCGCATACGTCACGCCGCCTTGCGTGCTCCAGTTACGTACCGCGCCTACGTTGTCCACGCCTCTGGTAACGGTCAGATTCGAAAGCCCGCCCGAGTACCTGAGCCGGTCACCGAGCGTTCCGCCGCTGAGCCGTACTAAGCCGCGGAAGAGGCCCAGGCCGCCGCCCTGCAAATCGAGATCCCCGTGCACCGGGTCGCCATTCGCCGCCCGTCCGCCTGGATCCGTGATCAGGTTGATAGTGCCCGCAACCGCATTCGTGCCGTAGAGCGATGAACCCGAACCGCGCAGCACTTCGATAGAGGGCGAGTCGATCAGCAGGAGATCGCCGATCTGCGCGGTGGCATCTCCCTTAGTTGAAGTCGGGTCGCGAAAACGGAAGCCGTCGATGAGAATGGCTGTATCCTCTGGTGGCAATCCGCGCGATTGAATGGTCGTGAGCGCTCCGGGACCGCCGGCCTCCGCGACTCGCAATCCGGGCACAAACCGTACGGCATCTGAAACGGAGAACAGTCCGCGTCGCTCAGCTTCGGGAACGCTTACCACGTCAAGGGCCTTTGATACGCGATCCACCGCCTGTGGCTCGCTCGCAGCCGTCACACTCACCTGAGTTCGAATGGTAGAAACAGCCAGCTCGATGGAAACTGACAGGCTGGCGGCAGCTTTGATCGAGATTGTCACAGAGTGAAGCGCGCTCAAACCGGGGGCGGTCGCGTCGAGGAGGTAATCGCCGAAAGCGACGTTTTCAAAAGCGTAGCGTCCGCTCGGATCCGACACCGTGGTCAGCAGAGCCGCGCCTGCGATTTGATGCAGCCTTACCGTCGCGCCCGCCACGGCAGAACCGGAAGCATCGGTAACAGAACCGCTGATAGCGGCTGTATCAGATGCCGCGAACGCAGCCACGCAAAGCAGTGCCAGAACAAAGACAGAAGGATGTGTTTCTGGGAAAAAAGTGCGAAACAAGATCGGCCCTCCCTCGGAGCTGAAACAAAGTCCGCTCCTATCGGGGCGGGCTGTGGCAGGTCTTCGGACTCACAGGCAAAACAACTCGTCTACTGGCCCAGCTTCCCACCGCCGTTAAAGGCGACAGTGCTTTCTCGGGTCTTCGTTCCTGTTTACCGCTGCGGGGCAGTCCTGGATTCGCACCAGGTTCCCTTTTTCAACACTCCGGCTCTGAAGCGAGCCTCGTGTACCAACAGCTTTATCAGAGTAGCAGAGAGATAAACTGTTCGACACAGGCGCACTAGGATCAGATCCGTCGCGCTTGGCTGGAGAAAACACAAATGAGTCAGCGCAACACCAGGCGTGAGTTTCTGCACTCGGCGGCCGCTGTAGCGGTTGCCTCCAGCGTCGCTCCCGCCGCTCCTCTGAAAGGCCAGTCTGTTGTTGCAGCAACACCTCCCAGAGAGGGTGTAGAGTGGCGCAATCGCCAGCCGGGCATGTCTTACCGGCGCTTTGGCCGAACTAACTTGATGATCTCGGAGATTGTTTCCGGCGGCGATCCCATCACATCGAGCAATTACGAGCATCTGAACCTCGCTCTGGAAATGGGCCTCAATTACCTCGACATGGCGCCGGCGTACAGCGACGGAGATTGCGAGATCGCGTACGGCAAACTTCTCGGCGGCTCGGCGAAGCGCGATAAAGTTTTCTTGCAAACGAAGGTCAGCGCCTTCGGCGATCTCCGCAATCGGCTCTACCGCGACATCTTCAAGACCCTCCCGGCAGATAAACAAAACGCGATTATGCGGCGGGTAGATGAAATCCGCCAGAACAATCTCGCCGAGACACCTGGTTATTACCTGACGTATTTTCCCGGCCAGCACGATCAGTTCGCCGGTACCTATCTCAGCGACGCGATGATGCCTGATTACGCGCACTTGGTAGAGGGCAGCCAGGAGTTTCGTAAGTACATCACCAACTCACTGGAAGGCAGTTTGAGACGCGTCCGCACGGACCATTTCGATCTCTTGATGTGTCCGCACGGGGCGAACACGGCGAAGGAACTCGATAACCCGCACATCTACGAAACATTTCTCGAACTGAAAAAGCAGGGGAAAGTGCGCTTCCTGGGAGTAACGTCCCACAATGATCCGGCCGCGGTCCTTCGCAAAGCAGCGCAACTGGGTCACTACGACGGCGTGCAGATGGCTTACAACGTGATCAACGGCGGCTTTGTCGATCAGGCCATTCTCGACGCTTCGGCGCGCGATGTCGGCATGATCGCAATGAAAACAGCGCACGCGGTGGCAACACACCACAAATCCCTTCAGCCGATACCGCAGTGGCGCATCGAGAAGCTCGACCGCATTATTCCAGGTGACATGAAAGTTCCTATGAAGGGCTATTTGTGGGTGTTGCAGAACCCGCACATTTCGGCCGTAAACTCAAATCTTTGGGACGAGACTTTCGTCCGCGAGAATCTCTCGCTCGCCGGTAAGAAAGTGCAGCTTCAGCCTGCCTGACCAGCACCGCTATCCGGCTTTCTTCATTACCTTCTCCGTGCTCGGGTTGATCTTCGCCGGGGTGGCCCAGTTCTACGCCCGCCGCTACGCTCTGCCGGCTAGCTCGGCTTTTTCTGTCTACTTCGCATTTGTTCTATTGCTGGCGCTGCTGCTCGCGCCTGCATTTTCGGAGCAAGAACAAGTCTCCGAGCACCCGCTGCGAAGGGCCTGGCGATCTCTATTTCTGCTGCCTCTCTGGTGCTCTCCGTACTTGGTTTACACGATCGGAACGCTCGATTTCCATTGGGTAGCACTCGGCAAACTGCTGGCGATCGCCGTGCCCGTGCTGATCCTCTACCGGTTCATACCGGTCCGCCATCCGGAGAGACTCAACTGGCAGGACGGCGTAGTAGCAGTCTTGCTGGTCGCATTTGTGTTGTCGGGACAGCTCAAGGGAATCTGGAACGTTCCCGCCAATTTAGATTTCATGAGCCGGCTATTCCTGCTCGCTGTTGCGTCCTGGTCGTGGGTTTTTCTGCGCCGGGTGCCCGGCCTTGGATACAGTTTTCTTTTTTCCCGGGGCGTGCTGAAAGAGGCTGCGCTCAACTTCCTGTACTTCGCGGCGATCGCGATTCCGCTCGGCCTCTGGTTGCACTTCATCCGATGGAATCCGCGCTGGCACGGGTTTGGGCTGTTCTGCTTGGATTACCTGGAGATCTTCCTCTTCATCGCACTACTCGAAGAACTGTTCTTTCGGGGGTTCTTGCAGACTTTACTCTCGAATACGCTCGGCAATTGGATCGCCGGTCAGGGGATCGTCGCGGTTCTGTTCGGGCTGTTTCACATCCTGCACGCGCCGTTTCCGAACTGGCGCTATGTTGTGCTTGCCTCCGTTGCGGGCTGGTTCTACGGTTCCGCATTCCGGAAAACCGGCAGCTTGCTCGCTTGTTCGCTGCTGCATGCTGCCGTAGATACGACCTGGCGGACGTGGCTCTCGGCCCGCTGAGCATGTTGAACTCTGGAAGGATTGCGCGATGATTAAGAAAGAGTGCCAGATAAGCAGAAACCATTTCACCTGATGACCCCCGCCGAGAGGACAGCCGCGCGCATTGCTCAGAATCGCGCGATCGACGAGAAGATCAAGGAGACGAAAACTCCAGTTAAGGCCAAGAAGCCTCCGGCCAGTTCGACGGCCGAGTTTGTGCGGGCGACTCCGGAAGAACGCGCGGAGCTGCACGGACACTTAGTGCGAAAGGTACAGTCCTGAAGCTAGTTTTTCTTATCGGAGCGATAGGTGCGGCGAGCCTTGCCTTAGCGCAAAGCAAGAAACCGGCTGTCGAGACGCCAAGCGTTGTCCGGCAGAACACTAAGCCCGCTCCGCAGGTTTTCCCGCCCGCGCAGGTTGAGAGCGGGCAAACCCTCTTCCTTCAGAATTGCGCTTTTTGCCACGGGCGTGATGCCGGAGGAGGTGAGACCGGTCCCGACCTGACCCGCTCGAAGCTGGTGGCGGAAGATGTCAAGGGAAACAAAATCGGCCCCGTTGTGCGCAATGGGCGCCCTGAGAAGGGGATGCCCCGGTTTGGGTTCCCGGACCCGGATATCGCCTCACTGGTGGCTTTCATTCACACCCAGAAGAATCAAGCTGAATCGCAAGTCGGTGGGCGGCGCGGGGTGGATCCGGAAGATCTGCAGACTGGAAATGCGGAGGCCGGCAAGCGATATTTCTACAGCGCTGGTCAGTGCTCGACGTGCCATTCCCCGACGGGCGATCTGGCCGGGGTGGCCAAGCGATATCAAGGGTTGAAGCTCGAAGAGCGCATGCTTTACCCTCAGGATGCCCCATCCGACGTGACGGTCACGCTAAAATCCGGAGAGACTGTTACAGGCAGGCTGGCGTATCGGGACGAATTTACGATCGGGTTGCGCGACAGCGCCGGACGCTATCGATCATGGCCTGCGAACGAGATCAGATATTCAGTCAAGGCGCCGGCCGAAGCGCACGCCGACTTGCTCGGCAAGTACACGGACGAAGATATTCACAATCTGATGGCCTACCTGCAGACCCTGCAATAAAGGCGCCAACAAACTTATGACGTTTATCGACAAGGTAGCGGGCTGCGCCGCGTACCTCGCCGCTCTGTTTATACTCTGCGGCCCAACCTCTGCACAGGGCGTGAGCGACGAAACTCTCCTGCACCCGCCCGCCGATAGTTGGCCCTTGTATCACGGAGACTATTCGGCCAGACGCCACAGCGCTCTGACCCAAATCACTCCCCGCAATGTGGAACAGCTGAGTCTGGCATGGATCTTTCAGACAGGGCAGGGCGCGACTCTGAAGTCGTCCCCATTGCTGGTGGATGGAATTCTATATTTCACGGTGCCGGATAACGTCTGGGCGGTGGATGCGCGCTCAGGTCATCAACTCTGGCACTATACCTATCCGCAAAATAAAGGCTTCCACATCGGTCATCGCGGGGTCGCGATGTACAAAGACTGGCTCTACTTCACGACTCCTGACGCGCATCTTCTTTGTCTCGATGCGAAAGACGGCAAAGTGCACTGGGATGTAGTGGTTGCGGATGCTCGCAAGGGCTACTGGATGACCATGGCGCCGCTTGTTATACGCGATCACGTGATTGTTGGCGTCTCTGGTGATTTCGACAATCTGACCGGCTTCCTGCGATCGGTCGATCCCGAGACAGGCAAAACGCAATGGCAGTGGAACAGCACGCCTCCGCTTGGAACTCCGAACGCCACGTCGGGAGGAATGACTTGGATGACAGGCACGTATGATCCGGAGTTGAACCTGGTGTTCTGGGGAACAGGCAATCCCACACCGGTGCTGAACGGCAGCACGCGGCCGGGAGACGACCCTTACACGTGTAGCATTGTCGCGCTCAATCCCGATACGGGTAAGCTCGCCTGGGCGTTTCAGCCTTCGCCGCATGACACGCACGATTGGGACGCAGTAGAAACCCCGGTTCTGGCAGATGCAGAGTTCAATGGAGCACCGCGAAAGCTGCTGATGCAAACCTCGCGTAACGGCTACTTTTTCGTGCTGGACCGGACCAATGGAAAGAACCTGCTGACGGCTCCTTACGGTCCGGTGAACTGGGCTTTGAAGGTCGACGAGCGGGGCGAGCCGGTACCAAACCCGGCAAAAGAACCGGCGCGGGACGGACGCCTGATTGCACCGGATGAGGGCGGCCTGACGAATTACAGATCTCCGAGCTTCGATCCGAAGACCGGCCTGTTCATCGTGGATGCGCACCCGAGCTACGGCATTTACTTCGCCAAACCGGCGGACGGCACCTTTGGCTGGGCAGGCGCCGATTACGGCGTGTGGGGCAAGGGCGTGCTGGACGCAATCGATTACCAGACGGGAAAGATTCGCTGGAGCCATGAGCTCGGGCCGGGCGGTTCGGGAGCAGGCGTGTTGACAACGGATTCAGGGCTGACATTCACAGGGGACGCAGAAGGGAATGTGCTGGCCCTCGACACACGCGACGGCAAAACACTCTGGCACGCGGGCGCGGGAGCGGGCATGGAGAGTTCGCCGATCAGCTATGAACTGGACGGGCGGCAATACGTGATGACGAGCAGCGGAGGGGTGCTGTTTGCTTGGGCGTTGCCGCAGGGCGCCGTTGAAAAAGCGGCACGATAAACCGACGAGGGTCACTGGGCCGCAGGCGTGACGTCGAGCAGTTCGATCTCGAAGACGAGTGTTGCACCGCCTGGAATGGAAGGGCGGCCCTTATCTCCGTAGGCGAGATCGGAAGGGCAAATCAAGGTTGCCTTGCCGCCTACTTTCATCTTCTGCATGCCCTCTGTCCAGCACGGAATCACGCCATTGAGAGGGAAGCTGGCGGGCTCGTTGCGGCTATACGAGCTATCGAACTCCGTGCCGTCAATCAGCGTGCCGCGGTAATTGACTTTGACGGTGTCAGCCGGCTTGGGAGAGGCGCCGGTACCGGCTGTGGTCTCGACATATACGAGCCCGGATTCGGTCTTGACGGCACCGGGCTGGGCAGCGGCCTTATCGATGTAAGCCTTGGCTGCAGACTTCTGCTTTTCCAGGGCGCGCGCAGAACGAGCGTCGGTAAGAGGCTGGATTTTGGGACCCCACTCTTCCAGATTGACAGCTGGCTTGCCGGCAGCCGCGTCTGACAATGCGCGCTTGATAATCTCGACCTCATCAGACGAGAGATCGAGTGGCGAGAGCGAGCGTGATATGGAAAGGCCGATTGCGTAAATGGTCTTCTCTTCGTCGGTCATTGGCGGCGGCGTAACATCCTTTTTGGGCGGTGTGGCCGGCTTGCTTTGAGCAGCGGCACCGCGGCGAGCAGGAACGGGTTTAGACTGACTTGTTCCGGACTGAGCTAACACCAAACCGGAGGATGAAATAAGGATGAGCGCAAGATACGATAAATGCACTCGTTCAGGCTAACATTCGTTTTTAGTTCATCACCGGGCCGCGGCCTGGCTGATGAACGCGTTGATCTGCTCAGAGAGAAGGCCGAGGGGTAGCGTTCCATCGCGGATCACCGCGTCATTGAAAGCGCGCGCGTCGAATTTCGGACCAAGCTGTTTTTCGGCGGCAGCACGCAGGGAGACAATTCTCAGCTGGCCCATCTTGTAGGACAGGGCCTGAGCGGGCCAGGAGATATAGCGGTCGATCTCGGCGGCCGGTTCCTCTGGCGCGTGATCGTGAAAATACTGGAGCGCCTGTTCGCGGCTCCAGCCGAGTTGATGAATGCCAGTATCCACCACCAAGCGGACAGCGCGAAAACGCTCGCTTGCTAACTGACCGAAGCGGCTGTAGGGATCGTGATACAGGTCAAGATGTGAGCCAAGCGATTCGGCGTAGAGCGCCCAGCCTTCGACATAAGCACTATTGAAATAGAATTTGCGGATATCGGGCAAGGTTTGCTGGGCCTCAGCAAGCGTGATCTGAAAGATGTGGCCGGGAACGGCCTCGTGAAGGACGAGCGATTCTTTGTCGTACTTGACTTGCTTCTCTGGTTGATACGTATTCAGGTTGAACCAGCCCGGCGTCGTGAAGTCGGGCGACGGAGCCTGCGCGTTGGTGGCGGTCGCCGCCTCGCGATCAGCCGGGATCGGACGGACACCGTACAACAGCATCGGCAAATGATGAAACTGGTTGGGCAGATTGGGCTCAATGATCTTGGCGATGTTGCGGCAGTAAACAAGCATTTCGTCTTTTGAATGAAAGTGCTGTTCGGGATCGGCCGCCATCTTCTTTTGGAAATCCTCGAGTGAGCCTTTGAAGCCGGTGCCGGCGGCGATGGTCTGCATCTCGCCTTCGATGCGCTTTACTTCAGCTTCACCAAGGGAATGGATCTGCTCCGGAGTCATATCGGTTGTGGTGAGGCGGCGCACTAGAATGGCATAATCCTGGCGGCCGTTTGGAATGGAACTTAAGCTGTCGCTTGGCCGGACATGCTGGGTATAGGTTGTAGCGATGTAGTCGTGAAGCTTGTGCCAGGCAGGCAGGAAGCGCTGGTTATAGGCTTCGATCGCCTCGGCGCGGAGGCGCTGCTGCTCGGCTTGCGGGAAACTGGACGGGAACTTACGGAAAGGATCGAGCAGATGAGAATGATCCGCGTCCTGATTCATCTGCGCAGTGAGTTGCTGTGTCACGAGATCGGCTACAACCCGCGGCTGCATCACTTTGCCGGCGATTGCTTCGTCGAGAATTTGGATGTTCTGGTCAACGTAAGCGGGGATGGCGCGGAGCCGGGCGATGATGTTTTCGTAATCGCGGACGGTATGAGCCGGCATGCGGTCCATCAGGATGTAAACCCGATTGTGGATACCAAACAATTGGCCGACAGACAACAAATGAATGGACAGGTCCCAGGCTTCGAGCTGGGAGCGGAAGTCGTATTGGACGACGCGCAGCGTCAAACGGTTTTGGTCTGAGAGGCCGGAGGTAGAGAAACCAGTGGCGGTTTTGAGCCGGTCTTCAAAGAACTGGCGCCGTTGTGCGCGCGCTGCCTTCGACCAGTCTGTCCAGCGGTCGTCGTATTCGTGGCGGCCGATGCTGGTGGCGAACTGCGGATCTTGCCGCAGCATTTGCTCGAAAGTATCTTTGAAGAACGCGTCGACAGTTTGCGCAGGGGCCAGCCGGGCGAGGGCTAGCAGGAGAAGAAGAGAACAGCGAGACATGAGATCAAGAGTAACGCGGATCTCAAGCTGGCCGGACGCCTTGCAATTTCAAAACGTAAGCCTGGCGCGGCGGGAGCTTCCAACGTAGTTCGGCAGGCAATTGGATAACAAGTTGTTTGCCCTCGGCACGCGCTTCGACCTGATCGCCAGTTTCAAGGAGCGTGACCTTTGCGTCAGCGGATGGAGCGATATCTTTCAAGGCGAACTTTGCTTCCGGCCAGCGCGGGAGAATAGCGTAAACGGATTCGTCTTTGGCCGTGAAGAAGGCTTCCACTCGCGCGTAGCCGGCGGCGGGGCTATCGACCAGCTTAGTGATGTCGTACTCGGACATGAACTCCGATTGTTCCAGGTGCGGAACTGTCCCTTCGCTCCACTGGGCGGCGCGATTCCAGGCGCGAGTGCCGTAGATCGCCTCGCCATTGGGGCGGAGCCAATTGCCGATTTGCATCAAGCGTTCTTCCATGACGACGGGGATTTCACCATCCGCCCGCGGTCCGATATCGAGCAGGAGATTACCGCCACGGCTCACGATATCGATGAGCATCAGAATCAACTGTCGATCTGTATGGTAATCGGTTAACGTTTCGTTGCGGTTGTATCCGTACGAATAGCCCATGCCGCGACTCTCCTCCCAAGCGTGTCCGGCTTGCTGCATGCCTGAAGTGTATTCAGTGGTGTAGTAGCCGCCGTGCTTGTGGCGTGTATCCTTGCCCCAGCGATCGTCGATGACGACTGAATCCGCCACTGGCGATTCATTGAAGAGCCAGGCGAGCAGTTCGGTCGAGTGCCATTCTGCGCTCGGCAGTTCCCATTCTCCGTCGGAAAAGATAATAGCGGGCTTTGAGTGAGTGACGACGTCTTTAAATTGCGGAAAGAGATGTTCCCGGACGAAGCGCGGCTTGTCGGAAAGCCATAGCGGGTTGTACCACTCGTAGAGCGAATAATAGATGCCCATATTCAGTCCCTTGCGCCGTCCGGCTTCTGTGAGATCGAGGAGCAGGTCGCGCTTGGGTCCGATATCGACGGCATTCCAGAGACGATTGTAGGCGCGATTGGCTTGCTCGTTGCGCCACAACGTAAAGCCTTCGTGATGTTTGGAAGTGAAAGCGACGTAGCGCGCGCCGGATTGAACAAAGAGTTCGGCCCAACGATCCGGATTAAAAAGCTCGGCACGAAACATAGGCGCAAAGTTGAAGTATTCGAAGTCAGCGCCATAAGTGCGCTTATGGAAGGCCCAGGTAGCGGCGCCGTCTTCGTCTGGAGTCTTGGCCTTCTTGCCGTTGGTGAGCGAATGCCAGTACCATTCGGCGTAGGGCGTTTGGTTTTTGGCGTTTACGGGAGCAAAGGCCGGGACGGAGTAGACGCCCCAATGGATGAAGATGCCGAACTTCGCCTGGTTGTACCAGGCGGGCATGGGACGGCTGTCGATAGAGGCCCAAGTTGCGTCGTAGTGTTTGGAGCTCGCCTGCGAGGGAGCACGGGCAGGAGTTCTGGCCGGGCTACGCGAATTGAGCACTAAACCGGGCGACACTGCACCCATGAACTTGAGAAGATCACGTCTTCGCATCGTGCTTTTCAGGGTATCGCGGCGCTATGCGAGGTATTCGGAAGCCGGTCAGGCGGTTTTCAAGAGCGCTGGCGCGGGCGAAGCGGGAGCGGTTTCGGGTTTAACCGGCGAGTCTTCGGGCCGATTTTGCGCGGTTGAAAAAACGAAGCCAACTTCGTTTGCGGCGGCGGCAGTGGCCGGTTTGGCCTGCGCTTTCCGTGCTTGCTCCTGCTGCTTGCGCTCTTTCTGCAGGCTGCGCAGTTCGGCCATCTCCTTTTCATAGCGGCGCTGGAGTCGCGATTCCTGCAGTTGCAGGTTCTTGAGCTGCTTCTCGTACTTCAAGAAGGTGCCGAGCTCGATCAGGCTGACGCCGGCGGCCGGGTGCTGGTCGACGTAGTCCTGATTTTCGGCGCGGCCCTGGGCGTAGATGGCCATTTCGAGACCGGGAATGCGCTGCAAGCGCCATTGCGTGTCGGCGAGAGACTGGACGAGTTCGCATTCGCGAAGACCGGCGGGCTTGTATTCGTTCTGGTACGCGGCGAGGTGCTGCTGGTAGGCGGCGGCATCGTCGGAGTGGAGGAGCACGGTACGTCCGGTCAAACCAGTTTTGACAGCGTTTAAAGAGGAGATAGCTTTTCCGCTATGTGTGACTGGCCCAGTAGAACGCTGGGCGTTGGCACGATTGATCTCAGCGCGACGCTGTTCGCTGGCGCGTTCGGTGGCTTCGATGAGGGCGGTCTGTTGGGCAGTGAATCGCATAGGCATCCGGACAGTAGCACGCAAGCGGCGGAAAACGAACTTTGGGGTTTCGGGAAGTAGGGTTAAAGCGTGTGGAATGAAGGGGAAAGAAATTTTTTGAAGGCGCGTGAACGTCTTTCAAAACGAGGCCGGAAACGGCACAAAAGCATTTGACAACGGGGGTGGGCTGTGAGGGCAGTCGATTTTATGGGCGTTTTCGAGTGTCGTGTCGGGAAGTGCGGGTACTGGGTTGGGGCACAGCGCACCTATCTGAAGCCGCCACGTGGCAGCGGAAGTTGGGTTGCGATTCGGTGACTTAGGACTTGATCTAGGGTGAGAATCGCAGCAGTTGGTCGACCGTGAGAGCCAGGACGCCGAACATGAGATGTGCCATGATCTTGCTTGCTCCGCGCAGGTAAATGAGACGGCCGCCGAACTCGTCTTTCAGCCGGGCGTTCATTTGTTCGACGACCGTACGCTTGCGAAAGCGCAGCTTTTCTTCTTCGGTAAAGACCCGTGGTGTGAGGTTGGAGAAGCCGGTACGAGCGGCCGGCTGAATCAGAGTTTCGTGGCCTAGTTTCTCGGCCTGTGCGCGGATGTACTTGGCATCATAGGCCGAATCCATCACGTCACAGCGCCAGGTGTCCCCTGTGATCCACTTGGAGAATTATTGAAGGTTAACCCATTTTTCGGGTCCCTTGTGCATGCCTTATATGTAGTAGTTCAGACTTGATCTGAAAATCGCCATTGCACAAAGGAAGGATGCTGTTGAAAAACTAACTCTGCCGAAGTGATTCGAAGCCCTCTCTTTCCGTTTGATTGCTGCAGTAGCAGGGCTCCGGCCCTGTTTCAGCCCATCTCTGCTTTTGGCTCTTTATTTTCCTTCAGGAACTTGACTAATCGTTTTACATTTTGGACTGTTGCCGCTAAGAAGAACTGCTCTTTAACGTGCCGGAGACCGCGCAACCGTACCCTTTGGAGACGGATTCGGTTACGCAGCTCCGAGAAGAGCGCTTCTATCTTGTTTCGAGCGCGCCGTGCCACGGCGAACTCTGGCGTTTGGCTGAGCTTTCTGACATGCTCGCGCACATCCTCGTACCAATTGATCTTCAGCGTGCGCTGAGGCGCCGGAGTGCACGCTGCCTTGTGTGAACAGTTGCTGCACTGCGATGGCTTGGCGCTAAACACAAAGCCTTGCGAGCCTCTACTCATTCCTGAATAGCGGAGCAACTGGCCTGCCGGGCAGCGGTACGCCTTCTCTTCCGGCACCGGAGTGAACTCATGCTGCGTATAGTAGCCATTCGTTTGTTGTTTCCGATCCAACACGGGGATATAGGGCGCAATCTGGCGATTGGAGAGCCAGGACAGAAACTCGCCGGTACCATAGCTCTTGTCAGCAGTCACGCTAACTGGTTCGAGCCCAAACCGTTCCTTTGCTCTTTCTAACATCTGGCGGGCAGCAACGATTTCTTGGCTAAGTCGCGCCGGAGTTGCGATGACGCCCATGATGATGCGGCTTCGATTGTCGATCAGATAATTGTCGTAGTAAGCAAACTCCGAAGCTCCTCGCTTGCTGGACAAGGCTGCATCTGGGTCGGTAATTGAGATCTTGAGCGGTGGCGAATTGCGATATCTACGCCAAAGTGTAGGCTCTTCGTTCTCTTCTACAGCAGCCGCTTCAGGTGTCTACTCCGACTCCTCTTCCACAACATTCTCGCACTCGATCTGCTCTACGTACTCGCGGAACGTGCGATTGACCTTAGCGACCTCTACCAGTTGATCGCGAGAGATCGCCCGGTTTGAACTCGCATCTGCACGGATCTGCGTACTGTCTAGAGACAAGGCGGCGCCTTGCAAGAGCCCCACTTGCATACACTGTTGAACGACCCGCTCGAAGAGATCGAGGAAGAGCTGCGACTCCTGAAAACGGCCATGCCGATTCTTGGAAAACGTGGAGTGATGAGGAGTCTCTTGATCGAAGCTCAGCCCGGTAAACCAGTGATAAGCCAAGTGCATCCCAACATCCTGGACCAAGCGGCGCTCACTGGTGATCCCGTATAGATATCCAATCAACAGAATGCGCAGCAAGACTTCTGGGTCGATTGAAGGCCGCCCTGTGTGGCTGTAACTCGCCTTCAGGGTCTCGTGCACAAAAGCGAAGTCAACGTGCCTATCGACAAGCCGTAGCAGATGATCTTCGGGGATATGGTCCTCAATTCGGAAGTAATAAAACAGCGATTCCGAACGAGTTTGTTGGCCCATCATGACGAGTGGTAAGCCTCCGTAAATATCGGTCCAAAACAACATCGAGAAGACGCTTTTGGACTGTCGTAGGTCACAAAAACATTTACCTAATTTTTTGTTGTTTTTTGCTCTAACTAATGAGCTCTGCATCGAGCAAGTGATAATTAACTCGGTACAAATATGAGCATCTTTTGTCTGGTGCACGGGTCAGCTCAGGGCCCGAGGGGTTGGGATTTTCTTGTTGCTGAGCTACAGGCGCTAGGGCACCGCTGCATATGTGTAGACCTGCCGGTTGATCGCCCCGAAGCCAGCGCCACCGAGTACGCTGCGGTGATCGGCGCCGCGATCGATGGTGCAGATATGCCAATCGTGGTCGCGCACTCTGCCAGCGGGCTCTTCCTGCCGCTTGTTCCGGATTATGCGCCAGTTGCCAGGCTGGTGTATCTGGCGTCCGTGATTCCATTGCCTGGCGAAAGCTTCATTTCGCAAGTTCAGAACGATCCTGCGATGTATCGGCCGGATTTCTTGCGAGTCAGACCACCGATAGATGCTGCAGTGGCACACCACTACTTGTTCCACGATTGCGCTCCGGACATAATTCCATGGGCAGTTTCCACACTCCGAATAATGTATGCCAAGCAGGCCATTATTGAAAAGTCTCCATTAACTATATGGCCGCAGTTGCCTTCGTCATACATATCCTGCACCGAGGATCGAACCATCAACCCACATTGGTGGGAGAGGGCTGCTCGCGAGAGGCTTCGCACAGAGCCGATACGCATCGATGCCGGCCATGCCCCATTCGTATCGCGCTCTAAAGAGCTGGCGGAAGCCCTGGCGTCGCTTTCGGGCACCTAAAAGGCCCACAAGCCAAAAGAGTTTTTCAACAGCATCGAAGGTTTATGCAACGTGCAGCCGATGGGGCACCAATCGGATGTGTTGCAAACCGCGGCCAACATTCCCAATTTCGGGGTGCCCGCTAATTGCGCTCAAACGGCAGCCCTTCCGAAACAGTGTCACCGAGTGCCCTCGTTCGACTTCGGTGCGTAGCGATCTCGCGTTCCTGAAGTAAGCTCAGCAGAGGTGAAACCCGCTCATCGATCCCGTCCGATCGCGCTCTATATTGCTTGGACAGTCGCGCTCATAGCCGCAGTCGCCTATCAATTCCGCGCAACAGAAGAGCGTTTTCCGCGATGGTTTGCGCCTCACGCCCACGCAGGATGGCCCTTTCTTGCCGTCCCGGACAATTCGGCGCCGCAGTTGCGCATTGCTGTCCTTCAGCCGAATGCAATCGCGGCAGGACTGAAAGAAAACGAGGTCCTGACGCAGGTGAACGGCCGCGTGCCCACCGGCGCAGGAATGTATGGTGACGCGGTGGCCGACGCCCGGCCCGGCGACACAGTCCAGATTCAGGTGCGTTCGAACCAGGGGTTGCGAACCGTCTCAATTCGTCTCGGACCTGGCTGGCAGAGCCAGATCGCCGCCGTGGAATTCATAGGCGGCGTGCTCGTCCCAGTTTTTTGCATCCTACTCGGTTTTTGGGTTACGGCCATCCGGCCGCGAGACAAGTTGGCGTGGTTGCTACTGGCTTTCCTGCTCGGTTTGCCAGTTTCTTCAATCCCTTTCTTCAATTTTGGGGACTGGGGTGGCGAGACCTCGGCGCGATCTATCAATATGCCTTGGATGGTACCTGGGGCATCTGGCTGTTACTCTTCGCGATTTATTTCCCGGAACCGCTACCCAAAGGAACACGCGCAAGGGCGCTCTGGCGCTGGGTGATGTGGCTAGTGGCAGTGCCGCTGGCATTTCGCTCTGCGTTTATGGTGATCGTCTCCGTCGGAATACTGGAGAACTACTCGTCCGTTTTTCCGATGCTGCGCTTGGTTGTGAAGCTTGCGCCACTGTTCGCATTGTCGAGCTATGCAGCCAGTGTTGGATGTATAGCCTGCCTCGCCTGGAAATGGCGCACAGCGGTTTCCAAAGATGCGCGTCGCCGGTTGAGTCTAGTGCTCGCCGGAGCGTTGATTTCGTTCCCGCTGTATCTGTTACTGAACTTCATTGCTCATTTGCGACACACCGACGTTGAATCGTTGTTCCCTGCCTGGCTCTTCGGCGCCTCCTATCTGCTCTATTTCGTATTCCCGGCGACTATCGCCTATGCCATCGTCGTTCAGCGCGCCATGGACGTTCGGTTGATTCTGCGCCAGAGCCTGCAATACACGCTTGCCAGGCGCGGCGTAATAGTCCTGCAGATCGTGCTAAGCGCCATTCTTTTTGCCGCGCTGGCAGCGCTGGTAACCACTCACGCCCTCAGCTATGTAGCCACAGTGCTGTTCATGGGAGCGGGTGTCTGGGGCATCTTCCTACTGAACGGCGCGATGCACCGCCTGGCAGGCTTCATCGACCGTCGCTTCTTCCGCGAAACGTATCAAGCCGACCAGATCCTAGGCGAACTCGCAGAGAAAGTCCGCACCATGGTAGAAACGAAGCCTCTGCTCGAGACAGTCGCACAGCGGATCTCGGACGCGCTCCACGTTCGAGCGGTCGCAGTGCTCCTCAATGGAGACGGACCGTATCGACCCACTTACACGATGGGCACGAATACAACCTCAGACCTGGTTTTTGCGGAGAATGCGGGAACAGTCCAACACTTAAAACGAGAGCAGCAGCCTCTCCGTGTTTACTTTGACGATACGGATAGCTGGCTCTACAGTCCCGAAATCAGCGCCGATGAGCGGCAAAGGTTACTCGCACTGCGCGCCGAGCTCCTGCTTCCGCTGGTTATAAAAGATGAGCTGATCGGTTTCGTGGCCTTGGGCCAAAAACGTTCGGAGGCACCGTACTCAGGCTCAGATCTGCAGCTGCTGAACTCGGTGGCAACACAGACCAGCCTGGCCCTTGAGGTTTCGCGGCTAACAGAGGCTATTTCCGCTCAAGTCGCCCAGCGCGAACGCCTGAACCGCGAGCTGGAGATCGCGCGCGAAGTACAGGAAAAACTTTTCCCGCAGCGGCTGCCCACAGTGCCCGATCTGGACTGTTGTGCCGAGTGCCGTCCGGCCCGTGAAGTGGGCGGCGACTACTACGATTTCCTGGAGCTTCCGGTCGGCAAACTGGGAATTGCAATCGGGGATATCTCCGGCAAAGGCATCGGAGCCGCTCTGATGATGGCCAACCTGCAAGCATGCCTGCGAGGTCAGGTGCCCTCCGCCCGAAACCTGCCTGAGCTCATCCGCCACGTGAACCGGATGGTATACGAGGCATCTTCGGCGAACCGCTACGCAACGTTTTTTTATGTCGAATACGATCCGCAGACCCGGCGCATAACATACGTCAACGCAGGTCATAACGCGCCGGTCGTATTGCGAACGTCCGGCGCGGACTATGAGGTGTTTCGTTGGGAAGTGGGCGGAGCAGTAGTGGGATTGTTGCCGGATGCGCAATATCAAGAGGGTTGTTTTGAACTGAAGCCGGGCGATCTGATTATGCTCTACACCGACGGGGTAAGCGAGTCTATGAACGCACAAGACGAAGAGTGGGGCGAAGAGCGCTTGATCGCCTGCGCGAAAACGTGTGGCGGCGTTACCGCTCGCGAGGCCCTCGACCGGTTGATGAGCACGGCGGTCGTATTCGCAGCAGGCGCTCCGCAACACGACGATATGACGTTGGTGGTGCTACGTGTCCTGGCTTGAGGCAGTAAGAGACTGCCACTGCTGGTCGGCCACTCGGATACCAGAAACAGAAAGGCCCTCAATGCCCAATCCAGTATTTGTGCAACGAAAGGGTGCTGATCCTGCTTTCTCTGTTTCCGTATAGCAGAACTGTATTGCACAACGGAACCGCTTCGCAACAGGTTTGTGCAAAGGTCCCCAAAAGTGTGACGGCTCCTAAATTGGCACTTCGGCCTGAATCCCCCGCCCACCGCTCGTCCATGAAGTTGACAACCGGCTCGGAAGCAACATTCTCGGAACACAACAAAGGCCGGAAGCCCCATCGATCCGCGGTAGTCGCCCAGTGGTTTATCTATTGCTAAAGCCGAGTTCCAGATAACTCCTGGATTACGGGCGAACCGGAAGTTGGCCGTCCAACGACTCCAATTAAAAAGCCGAGCTGGCAGCCCCTTTTTAAAAAGCGGAGCTAGCAGCTCCGGGCAGACTGACAGTCCGCCCCACATAGCTGCCCGGTCCGGCACGCCTGCCGGAAGATAGCACGGGGAAGGACGGAAACGAACTTTGGGGTGTTGAAGATTTGGACTTAAAGCGTGTGGAATGAAGGGGAAAGAAATTTTTTGAAGGCGCGTGACCGGCGCCGCCGTTTAGCTATCGGCTAACGCGTTTTCCAATTCGTTCAGGCTCGGCTTGTCACCCAACACGATGAGGAAATCCCCTGCTCCAATCTGAGAATCTTTGGAAGGGTTAAAGATCATCTGGCCATCGGAGCGGCGAACTGCAAGTACTATCACGTTGATGCGGCTAGAGGAAAGCAAGCCGCCAAGCGTCTTTGCGGCAGATTGATTTCCCGAACCAACGCGGACCTGCTCCATCATTATTTTCGGACCGACGACGCTCATTGAGAACTCAAGAAACTCAACGACATGCGGTCTCAGCAAGGAGTCCGCCAAGCGCCGCCCGGCCATGGTGTAGGGAGCGAAAACCGTGTCCGCGCCGGCTCTGCGCAGCTTGCTTTCATTCTGTTCTTCCGAGGCGCGTGTCACCACAATAAGGCTGCTGTTAAGGGTCTTGGCCGAGAGAATAATGAAAAGATTCTCTGCATCCGAGGGAAGCGCAGCGATTAGGCCACGGGCTCGCAGTACACCCGCTTTCCGCAGATCGTCGTCATTGGTCGCGTCCGCAACAATCGCCAGCATTCGAGCGTCGGAGGCGCGCGCGACTCTCTCTTCGCTTCGATCAATCACGAGAAAGGGAGCATTGGCCCGCTGCAATTCGTACGAGGCGTTGCGACCAACTCTCCCGAAGCCACAAACGAGGAAGTGATCGTGTAATTGCGAGATCATACGGTTCCTTCTTCTTCTGCCATAGCGGTCCGCAAACTCCAGTTCAATAATGGTTTGGGTCATGGCGCCAACAGCAAAGAACATGGCGCTGACGCCGAAGAAAATCAGAAACGAATTGAATACTCTGCCGTTTCGACTAAGCGGCCGGACTTCCTGATAACCCACCGTGCTTATGGTCGTGAGCGTCATATAGAACGCATCGAAGATTCCCCAGCCCTCTATAACAGAGAAACCGACCGTCCCGATGCAGACCGTGATCAAGAGGATTCCGACGACAAACAGAGTCCGGCGGACCAGGCGGCGATCCATAGCAATTTCTCGAGTGATGCGAACGGGAATTGTAGCGCAAAGCCCTCTCGTTCGGTTCATCATGGATGAGATGCCCCCCGATCAAGGGCCAGCCGCCTAAGTATGCTGCCGCTAAGCTGAGCGAACCGGGCTGAGTCGACTCGCATCCACCCGCATCAGGATCCGTTTTGTTCCGAACACGAACCAGCTTGCGCCGGCATCGACCGAGGCCGCCCCGGGGCCGTATTGAAGCCTAGTCCGGCAGCCGCTTCTGAGTCTGTCTACGCGCATTTAAACATCCCGCTTGGAGCTTGTAAGACCGCCACGCGACAGCGTGCCGCGTGAAGGACGGATCTGGTGCGCCCCGGTGCATGAAAACCTCTTTACTATAAGCTAGTTATTATATAAGCTGGTACATATGAATAGGCTTGATGCCTCTTTCGCCGCCTTGGCCGATCCGACCAGGCGGGCCATTCTGGCGCGTCTCGCCAAAGGCGAGGCCACAGTCTTGGAACTCGCTGAGCCGTTCAAGATGACGCAACCGGCGATCTCGCAGCACCTGAAGGTGCTGGAAGACGCGGGACTCGTTATTAGCCGCGTCGAGGGAACGAAGCGCCCTCGCCGTCTCGCAAAAGGCGGAATCGAAGCAATGGACAAATGGCTGGCGATGCTGCGAAAAGCCTTGCAGCAAAACTACGATCGGCTGGACACAGTTCTGGCCAGCATGGAACAGCAGAAAAAAGGAGAGAAACGATGAGCAAGTTGACGCTGAAGACCGAAGGCGACAGGCACGTGATTGTGACGAGGCGCTTCGGCGCGGGTCCGGAGGCCGTGTATCGAGCCCACACGGAGCCGGAATTGATTCAGAAATGGTTGCTTGGTCCCGAAGGTTGGACAATGCCCGTCTGCATCAGCGAAGCAAGACCCGGGGGCAAGATCCGTTACGAATGGACAAACGGCGAAGGCAGCGCATTCCACCTTACGGGTGAGTATTTGGAACTGGAGCCCTACCGCAGAATTGTTCATGTCGAGCGGATGCACCTGCCGGATCCCACCCCCGACAACTACGTTGAAACGAGATTCGATGCGGATGGCGAGGGAACTTTGATGACGATCCGAATGACTCTGCCGGATGCCGAAACACGGGCGACCATGCTTGCGACCGGTATGGAGGGGGGAATGGAAGCAAGCTATACGCGGCTGGAAGGAATGATCTTGTAATTGAAGCCCGGCAATCACTTCCCCAGGAGAATAGAAATCACGAGCACAGCAACAGATATCCCTGCAGCGATTTCACTCACAGCAGCACGGTTCGCGATGGGCGCGATCGTTTCGTACCAGATCCTGCTCTTTGTGCTGATCTTTGTCAGGCGAGACCTGGATCCCTCCTGGCACACCGTCAGCGAATGGGCGATCGGGCCCTACGGCTGGGCGATGTCAGGGGCATTCCTCATCTCGGGCATCAGCTACGGGGCCGCGTTTGCGATGCTGAGATCGCAAGTGCAAGGAGCCATGGGGCGAATCGGCCTGAGCCTACTCCCCATCTGTGTTATTGGCGCAATTGGAGTGGGCATTTGTAGAACAGACCCGATGCCGCTTCGTTACCCCTTGACAAGAATGGGAACGCTTCACGTGATATTCGGCACAAGCCAACTTGTGCTACTCCCTTTTGCAGCGCTCCTAATTAATGCGAGCTTAGCTCGAAGGAACTCGAGATGGGCCAGGGCGCGGCGGGCTTTGGTGTGGACCGCTGGTTTGCCACTGTTCGGCTTCGGTGCGTGCACCTTATACACGGTGATTTTTGTCCTTCCTCTGGGACCGCAGGCCTATGGTCCCGGAGTCAATATCGGTTGGCCTCCGCGGTTCGCCTTTTTCACCTATATGGTGTGGGTCGTAACTTTAGCCTGGCAAGCAATCAGGTGGGGCCGTCACGACGCGCGGAAGGTCATGCAAGAGCCTGATCGGAAGGGAGCGCCTGTCGGATAATGCTCGTTTCGCTCTTGCTGTTACAGAACCGAGACGATACACAAACGAAAAAACGCCGGAATCGTAATGCCAAAGACCAACTATGAATCCGTGGTTGGCATTATGCGCGATTCTAGCATCTGACCGCATACCCTCATTGACAGTTTCTGCCCGGTGCACGAGCTGGCGCTAGTTCGAAAGGCGCTCGACAACTGCCGCGATTCCTTGTACGGCATCGGTGAAGCGGGGGTAGTCGAGTTTGTCGGGCGTATCTTCAGCGGTGTGGTAGTACGGATAGCGGAAGGGGGCGGTGTCGGTGAGCATCAGAGCTTTGTAGCCGAATTGCCAGAAGGACCAGTGGTCGGACCAGCTGATTCCAGGAATGGAACCGGGGGCTGCCACGCCTTGAGCGGGCAAGGAGACGGCGGCGCGGAACGTTTTCAGGGCAGTTCGCAGGAGAAAGGCACTTCTCAAGTCCGCGACGAAGCCGAGGAAGTTGCCGCGATCGGGGTAGCCGGGATGGAAACCAGTCGGATAAGTTTGCGAGCCCGGTTTGTCGGTATAGAAGCCGATGGTTTCGAGCGAGAGCATGGCCGAGATGTCCTCTTTGCGTTCGCGACAGCGCTGGGCGTAGACGTAGCTGCCCATAGTTTTTGTTTGAAAGTAAGGGGGCTCTTCGTTTGCGAAAAACACCCAGCGGATGGTTTGGGCTGGTTTGGCGGTCACGAAGTGACGCGCTAGTTCCAGGGCTGCAGCGACTCCGCTGGCGTTGTCGTTGGCACCGGGGAAATTGCCGGCAGTGTCGTAGTGGGCCCCGATGACAAGGATTTCGCCGGGGTGGTGCACGCCTCGAGTCTCGGCCTCTATGTTGGTGAAGGTGTGCCCGTTGGCGGTGAACGTTTGGCGTTGCGGCGAGTAACCGTAAGATCGGAGTTCCTGTTCGATGTACGTAGCTGCTTTTTCGAGGCCCGTGGTGGCGAGCCGTCCGCCTATGGTGGTTGCGAGGGTCTCGACATGAGTTTGCAACCGTGCCATAAGTGCGAACGCGATCAAGTGCGCCGTGTGATACCTGTTCATGCTCTGCTTTGTGAGACTCGCATTCGCATCTGTTTAGCACTGGTGGTAGGTTTGCTGGGATTGGCACTTGGGAGTGAGGAGCGGATTGGTTCCGTCCGGGATGTCTACGACGGGACGCTTCCGCTTGAAATTGAAGTGAACACCTTCCGGCATATCGACCGGGTGTTCCCGTCAGCGGTCGTCAAGCATGGCGGCCGGGTGTTTCCTTTGCCGCAGGCGAGGAGGCAAATACGGGACGTGACGTTCTCGTCGGCAGGACGGCAGCTTCACTTAGCCGATTACGTTCGTTTGAACCGTGTGGCCGGCGTGCTGGTGCTGAAGGGCGGGCAGATCGCGCTCGAGCGATACGGATTCGGCAATACGCCGCAGACCCGATGGGTGTCGTTTTCGGTGGTGAAATCGATCACATCGACGCTCACCGCAGCGGCCGTTCAGGACGGGCTGATTGGCGGACTCGATGATCCGGTGACGAAGTATCTGCCACAGTTGCGAGGCAGTGGCTATGACGGCGCATCGATCCGCAATGTCTTGCAGATGGCCTCGGGCATCCGCTGGAACGAGACTTACACGGATCCGTCGTCGGACCGGCGCAAGATGCTGGATCTGCAAATGAAGCAGCGTCCGGGTGCGCTTCTTCAGTTCATGGCGACTCTGCCCCGCGCCGCCCGGCCGGGCACTGAGTGGAACTACAACACCGGCGAGACGTATGTTTTGGGGGCGCTTGTACGGGCGGCGGTGAAGCGCCCGCTTTCGGAATATCTTTCCGATAAGATCTGGTCTTCCTTCGCGATGGAGGAAGACGCAACCTGGTGGACGGAATCGCCCGGGGGCGTGGAGTTTGGCGGGAGCGGGTTCGCGGCAACGTTACGGGACTACGGCCGCTTTGGACAATTCGTGCTGCAGGATGGAGTGGCTGGAGGGAAACACGTGGTCCCCGATGGCTGGTTTCCGAAGGCCGGACAACCCAAACGGGTGGGCGACCAACTTGTTCCGTACGGCTACATGTGGTGGAGCGAACCCGAGGGGGCGTTTCGAGCCTTTGGCATTTTCGGACAGAGCATTTATGTAAACCCAAAAGTGAACGCGGTCATTGTGGTGTGGAGCGCGCAAGAGAAGCCCACCGGGTCCGCAATTGTGAACGACACTGACTTCTTTGCGGGTGTGCTTCAGGCGCTCCAGTAACGCTTTTGCGGGTCAGCACTGGCGTGGAACATGCTCAAGGCTTACAAGACCGGGGACAGCAGGACGGACGATCACTCCGTAACGCCTATAGTAGCGGCGCTGGCGGAAACAAGCTCGCGTACAGGACAGGCCGAAGAACAAGAAAATCAGCAACGCGATCAAGCATCCGAGCCCGACATTCTTCATCGCAGAATTTCTTCCAAGTGCGAAGCCCGGCGATCTCGGCGGTTGAGGTTGAAAAGAGGTTTGCTGGGGGCCGGGAGCGTTACCGAATCGCGTGCCGCAGTTTGCGCAGAACTTTGCATCATCGGAATTGGCTAGCCCACAATTAGGACAGTTCATATTCAGGCCTACTGTAACGAATTGCCAACCGAGATCCAGCTATGCTTGCGGGCTCAATCACTCTTGTTCAAGTGCCAGGAGTGCCCGCGAAAGGAACTTGCGGAAAAGAACCAGGACGGCGAGGGCGAATAAGAAAAGCACCGCGGATGGCAGATCAATATAGTTCAATGTAGACGAACAAATACCGGCTTGCAAGGGTCTTAGAGAGTGGTGGCCGCGAAACGCCAGCCTCTCCGGCCCGGTGGGCTGGGGGCGAGAGTGACTGCAGACCTGGGGGGTTAAAGAACGCAATGGATTCAAAAGGTGCAAAGGGCCACAGCGGCCCGCATAGACGGGGATTTCTCAAGGAGGCGGGTGCGGGCGTTGGAGCAAGTTTATTCGCGGGCTCTAGCACGGCCGTTCGTGCACAGGAGGGGACACCGGAACCGATTGCTCAGGCGGGCGCTGCCCGCCCACTAACCGAAAAGGAGAAGCTGGAGCGTATCGCGTCCAATAGCTGGCCCATCCGGTACATTTTCAAATCGCGCAGCAATTTCCTGGCGGAAAAACAGACAGTCGAGCAGATGAAGAAGAAGTATGGCGAGATCACGATGCTCGATTTCCCGGATTTCACCAAGAAGACTTTTCCGGGTGTCTACCACATGGACCTTTTCTCTGGTCTGTTTGGAGACATGGATGACGACAGTATGTATGTAAAGAGCATGGTGACTTTCGAAGGAACCAGTCACACGGTGACCGAGTTCGATCCGTCGAGCGCTTCAGGAAAGAAGTGGCTAGAGAAGATGGCCAGCAAACAGGTTGTCACAGGGACCAAGTGCCATCACATCTCGAACAATGCTCCACGCGACATCTGCGATCTGGATCCCGAGAAGCGCAAGGCGGGGATCGAGGTAGCGAAGAAGTGGCTGGATGGCGCGGCAATGCTCGGAGCGAAATCGATGCGCGTGAACAGCGGGGGCCCGCGAATAGCACCGACTCCTGAAGCAGACCCCAGCTCTTACCCAAAAAATCCTCAGCTCGCGCAGTATTTGGCTAATTGCATCGAATCGTTCAAGGAGATGGCCGACTACGGGGGTAAAGCCGGCGTGAAAGTGACGCTGGAGAACCACTGGGGACTGACAGCCAATCCAATCAACATCAGGATCATCATCGAGGAAGTAAATCATCCCTTCTGCGAAGCCTCACCGGATTTCTGCAACTGGGAGCACGAGTACCTTCTGTTTCATGCTCTTCAGGACCTGGCGCCTTACGCCCACACCAATGTTCATGCCAAGTACTGGAACCGGTGGAAGAATCCCGACGTTCAGCGCAACGTCAGGATCATGCTCAACGCTAACTACACTGGCATCTTCGCGTTGGAGTACGAGGAGGGTCCCTGGGACGGAGTTGAAGGCGCGCAGTATCTGTACAGGGAAGTTCTGGCAGCTCTTTAGCGGTGTCGCGGGATGAAGGCGGCTGAGTCCGGGAAGACAGGCAGAGCCGCGGTCGGGCTGCTGCCGCCATTCGTGCTCACTCTGGCGTGCCTGCTGCTCGGCAGGGGCGTGGAGGACAAGCCGGTCCTGGCGTCTTGTTCCGTATGTGTATTGGACTGTTTCCCTTAACGAAAACGGAAAACACTATGAAGGCAAGTATTCCTTGAGCGGCTCGAAGAAGGCTTGCACAAACGAAGTGGCGGTATCAATCGCCTTCTGCCGGTTTCCGTCTTCAACGCCGACTACTACGCGGACCAGCGCGGTGTCACTGCGGTCGTAGCGGATGGAGTCCGTGACGGTGTAGATCTTTGCCGCATATTCGCTGGCAATCACGCGGTTGCGTGACTGGTACCAGTAAAGGACCACACTTTCGTTATCACCGCGTGCGATTACATATTCGTTTACGCGAATCGGGTCAGGCTTTCCGGGGATAGGGATCGCGACAACACCGGACTTGGTCTGTACCCATCCACTCCCAGGCAGGCAATTCTTGGGAGAATGAGGAGCTTTCCCGGTACGCTGAGTGGAGAAGTACGCGACGAAGAGAGTGGCGGTCGCGCCGTTTTTCTGGTCGACGTAGGCCCTGGACAAAATATCGTCCGCCTTCAGAACGTCGAGCGACTCCTGATCCATCTCGAGTTCCTGGGACATTTTCCACGTATTGCTGTCAAGCGTGAACTGAGCGAGGGGTTTGCGAGGCGGGACCTTCTCGGCCCGCGAGAAACCGTAGAAGAACGCGGCCTGCAGGATCAGCACCAGGCTCAGTATGCGGACGCTTTTCGATTGCCAGAAACTCGTCATCTCTTTACACTTTCTTCCATTTCTTTGCCGCGAAGCTGATGACGCGGTGAGTTAGAAGCAAGGCCACTATCGCGACAATAAACACGATGTAGCCTTCGGTTTCATGGTACGCACCCTGAGCGAGTTTGGTGTTTATTTCCGAGAGCAAGCCGGTCACCGCGACCCGAACGCCGTTGGCGCCGATGGCGATGGGGATTGTCGCGGCAAGTAAGGCCCAGCGCATCCAGACTCGCTTATCGGTGAAATATGCATACACCAGAGACAAGAAGCCTAGCGACATGAGCGAGCGGATCCCGCTGCAGGCTTCCGCGATGTCGAGCGTCTGACTCGGCAGCTTTAGGGTATTGCCCTCCCGCAAAACCGGGATTCCCATGGCGCTGATCATCACTTCGCCGAGCTGGCTCGCGAGCATCTGAAGCTTCAAGGTGAGCAGGGAATAAATGATCGCGGGAATCGGAATCATGAAAGGAAGAAGGAGCAGGGGAAAAGCCAGGATTCGGATCCAGCGCGTGCCGCCCAGGTAAAGGATTATGCCAACGAGCGCGATGACGAAGGCTAAGCGAGCGGTGAACAGTTCAGCTCCGAGCGTTCCAGCCAGAGCTTCGGCAGCCGCAAAGATCACCAGGAACAGCCCCCAGCCATTAGGTTTGCGCGGGGTGGCCAGCAATTCTCCACGGCGCTGCCAGGCGATAAACCCCGCCACAATTGGCACGAAGAAGCCGTGCCCCATATTTTCGTCCGTGGCCCATTGCACGCCCATCCGGTAGAGAATGGTGGCGTAGCAGATGAGGAGGAGCCCGCCAAACCAGACGATAGGTTGCCAGGGGATGGTCGACCGCTCCGCCGGTGCACTGGCGGGGGAAGCGGCAGGCACGCTTACCATGAATTCGTTGAATCTCTTTCAGTTAAGCACACAAACTCACCCTCGATACACATGAGGAAGTGCCAATCGCTCTCCAAAATCTCAATCCCCGCCCTGCCGGGCGGTACCGGTTAATCGCCATCCGGACACTTCCGGGAGGTTGCCCGCTTGAACCGTTCTAAATTGAAGTAAGCTCTTTGAGCGATCAACCCGGGAAAGCTCCAGACTCGCTTGTTACAAAGGCATCTTGTACGTGTGTTACCGCTTCGCTCGCGATTATATAACCGTCTCAGTCTCGCCATTTCACTCGGCGCGCTTCTACTGCCCCTATCCGGGGCTTCAGGGGCCGAGGCCTTCTTCCGTTTAAGAGACGTTCACCGGGGCCTGCGAGGTATCGGCCGCACAGTTTTTTCCGGTGATCGCGTAGAGGAGTTCCAGGTAGAGATTCTTGGGGTACTGCGGAACACCGGGCCCAAACAGAGCATAATTTTGGCACGGCTGAGTGGTGGTCCGCTTGGCGAAACCGGCATTCTGCAAGGCATGAGCGGCAGCCCTGTCTACATAGATGGCAAGCTGGTTGGCGCGGTCGCTCTGGGGTTTCCTTTTTCCAAGGACCCTATCGCAGGCATCCAGCCGATCGAGGCCATGCTCGAGAGTTCGGGCTTGGAAGATGGCGCCGACCCGGGCGCGCCGCCAGAACAACGGAGCGCGAGACCTTGGCGCTGGTACCGCAGCGTTTACAACTTTCAGACGCTCCCCAATACCCGCAGCTCTCCCCTGGTTACTCCGTACGGAAGTCTCGATAAACTGCCGGTTCCCTTATCGCTCTCGGGTTTTACAGCAGCGACTCTTCAGAGTCTTTCCGAGCCCTTCCACAATCTCGGTTTCGGCTTGCAGGCGGGAATCTCGGCCACGATTCTGGCGGGCCAGGACCGAATGGAGCAAAGTTCCGGGCGGGACTCTAGCGGCATAGCGGCAGAACGTGCATCCATTATCCCGGGGTCGATGATCAGCGTGGGTCTGCTCACAGGGGACATGAACATCACTGCCGATGGCACTGTCACGTATGTAAACGGGGACCGGGTGTATGCTTTTGGGCACCGGTTTCTCGACGTGGGCTCGGTTGAGATGCCCTTTGCTCACTCCGAGGTGGTGGCCCTTGTCCCGAATCTGAATAGTTCCTTCAAGCTGTCGGCTCCGCAATCGTGGATTGGCACGATTGTGAGCGATCGCTCGAGTGCGATTTCGGGCGTAATTGGCCGGCCAGCTCATACCGTACCTCTCAGCGTTACGGTTCATTCAGGCGCTACGGGGAATCATGAATATAAGTTCCGGGTGATTGATGACCGATTTTTGACTCCTTTCATAACGCAGACGGCCCTGTTTTCTTTGCTTGACGCGACTGAACGGACGCTCGGCCGGGGTACGCTTCAACTCACGGGACAGGTGAACTGGGGAGCCGGCATTCCGCCCCTGAATATCCGCGACACGTTTGTAAGCGACAGTGGACTGCTGCAGCAGGTCTCAGCCGACGCCGTCGTGCCGCTGGCCTTCGTACTGGGCGCTGGGTTCGGAACTCTTCATCCGACAGACATCTCCTTTCATCTGGAAGCCAGCGAGTCCAAGCGCCAACTCCGGTTATCACAGGCGTGGACGTCGACGCACGACGTGCGGCCGGGAGATTCGGTGGAGATCACCGCGCTGCTCGAGGGCGAAGATGGACGCGAGCTGTCGCGCTCGATCTCGTATCACGTTCCGCCAGGCGCCCCGGCCGGTCCTCTGAACTTCACGGTAAGCGACGGCAACACGCTCAATTTTCCGGAATTCGCCGGGCTTTCGCAGACGTCCCTGCACACGCCTGACGAACTGATCCGGACCATCAACGCCTTCCGGGATAGCGATGCGGTATACGTTCGCGTGTGGCGCCAGGAGCCGTCCTTTACTATTTCCGGTCCATCGCCATCCGGGGAAATCAGCGATCCCCCGCCTTCGGTTGCACTTGTGCTTTCGGACCCCTCAAATTCAGTGACGAGTAACCCAGCTCTTACCCTGACGCGCGGCTCGCAGGTCGCCGAGTTGTCCATTCCGATGACAGGTTACGTGGTAAGCGGCGCCAAGACGCTTCAGGTGGAAGTTAAAGAATGATCGCTTTGAGGCTGGCAGCAGCGGTTTTCACGATCGTTCTAGGGGCAAATGCAGCAACCAGCACGGCCTGGCAAGTCAGCGGCTTCAATGATCTTCTGAAAGGGCGTCTTTCCGGCCTGTCCCTGGATTCAAACGGGCGCCTTCAGCCCGGTCCCTCGGTCCGCTGGAGCACCGTGCTCGGCGAACCTGCGTTGTGGAGCATCGCCCAAGCTCCGGACGGTTCAGTTTACGCCGCAACGGGGCACAGCGGCAAGATTTTCAAAGTTTCTCCTGACGGGAAATCAGCGCTGATATGGTCTGCCCAGCAAACAGAGGTTTTCGCCATCTGTGTCGACGCGAAGGGCGCACTGTTTGCCGGGACCTCGCCCTCGGGAGGCTTATATCGCATTGAAAACGGGAAAGGGCAGGAAGTTTGGCATTCGACTGCCAAATACATCTGGTCGCTCGAGCCTGACCCGCACGGCGGGATTTTCATCGGCACGGGAGAGGGCGGCCGCGTGTACCATTTCGACGGAAAAACGAAAACCGGCGTTTACTATGAGACCGGCCAGGCGAACATCACTTCACTTGCAGGCGGCCAGAACGGGCACCTTTATGCTGGGACCGATCCGAACGGATTGCTGTATGACATCACCGGCCCAAATCATGCAAGCGTGATCTACGACTCAAGTCTGCCTGAGATCCGCGCGATTAAGGTCGGTACCGACGGAAGCATATACGCTGCGGCGATGGGCGGAGCCGTTGCGGCGCGCTCGCCGGTATCCGCTGTAGCCCCGCAAGCCTCCTCTGCGACGGTGGTCGCGAGCGCTCCAACCGTCATAACGGTCACCGCCGCCAACGAGAGTAGTAAGGCAGCCGAGAACGATCAGGCTGCAAAGACAGCCGACCAGACCCGAACGGCAACCTCCACTGCGTCTGCTTCCACAGTTACTACACCCAGTGCGGTAACCGAGGTGAGCGGCGTCGAGAAGTCTGCCATCTACCGTATCCGCCCGGACGGCAACGTCGAGAATATTCGAAGCTCGAAAGAAGACAACGTATATGGGCTGCTGCTCGACGGGAACTCGCTACTTTTCTCGACAGACGACCACGGGCGAATCTATCGCTACTCCGAAGGCAAAATTAGTCTACTGGCGGAACCTGGCTCGGGCGAAACTACGCAGCTGTTGAAAGTTGGCGCTAACCTCTACGCTGCGCTCAGCAACGCCGCGCGGCTGATCAGCTACGGATCAGTGGGCGCCGCAGCTGGGTCCTACGAATCGCAAGTGCATGACGCAACCAGTGTTGCGCGCTGGGGACATCTGCAGTGGCACGGTGGGGGCACAGGCGTGGTTTTCCGCACGCGAAGCGGTTATTCGGCCCGCCCGGACGCCACCTGGAGTCCTTGGTCAGGACCTATTAGCAGCCCAGTCGATTCTCTGATCAAGAGCCCGCCGGCGCGCTTCATTCAGTTCCGGGCCGAGTGGCCCGCGGGTAATGATGCACGCATCAACACGATCGATATTCCTTACCTGGCTCAAAACTCCTCACCCACGGTGCGCAGCATCACGGTCAGCTCGGTGGTGGGTACGAACGCCGCTAAAACGGGTGTTGGGACTTCAGCTCCCGCCTCCTCCGCTTATTCGATCACGGTCACTGACACGGGGGAAGCGCCCGCGGCGAGTTCATCGAATTCCGGAAGCCAGATAGTCTCTCGCATGCAGACCACCCAGACTCAGATCTCCTGGCAGGCAGATGACCCGGATAGCGACAAGCTCGTCTACTCTCTTTACTTCCGGTCCGAAGACGAAAACGACTGGCAGCTGATCAGAAGCCATATGTTCGAGAATACTCTCCTGCTCGACGCTGACGTGTTTGCCGATGGCCGCTATTTCTTTAAGATCGTCGCTTCCGATGCCCCGTCAAATGCACCAGAATTTGCGCATCAGGCGGAACTGGTCAGCACGCCCGTGCTGATCGACAATACGCCGCCGCTGGTTACGATCGGAACGGAGCAGCGGAACGGTACGACTGCCGAGGTCGAAATTGAAGCTAGGGACAAAACGAGCCCTCTGCGGCTGTGCGAGTATTCGCTGGATGCGGGCACGTGGCAACCGATAGAGTCAGTTGACGGCATCACGGACTCGCCCGAGGAGCGCTTCCGTGTTCATTTCGAGAAGCTGCGGCCCGGAGAGCATCTGCTGGTGTTTCGGGTTTACGATACGGCAGGCAACGCGGGTCTGGCAAAGCTGGTGCTGCGCTAAAATACGCTTTGTTGCCGGTGTAGCTCAGGTGGTTAGAGCGACGGTCTCATAATCCGTAGGTCGCAGGTTCAACTCCTGCCGCCGGCACCAAGATCCTGCAGGCGCTTACCAGATCATAACGGAATGTTGCCGTGCTTCTTGCGCGGCATTGTGTCTACCTTATTAGCTAGCATGCGCAGCGCGCGGATCACTTTGGCGCGAGTTTCGCGCGGTTCAATCACGTCGTCAATGTAGCCGCGCTCGGCAGCCACGAAGGGATTAGCAAAACGGGCCCGATATTCTTCAATCTTTTCCTGGCGGCTCTGGTCCGGATTGGCTGATTTTTCCAGCTCGCGGCGATACAGAATATTGACTGCGCCCTCAGGTCCCATGACCGCAATCTCTGCTGTGGGGTAGGCGAAATTGATATCGGTGCGCAGATGCTTAGAGCCCATAACGCAATAGGCGCCGCCGTATGCTTTTCGCGTAATCACGGTGATTTTGGGAACCGTTGCTTCGGCATACGCATAGAGCAGTTTTGCGCCATGCCGGATTATGCCACCGAACTCTTGCGCCGTGCCGGGCAGGAAACCGGGAACATCCTCGAAGGTCAAGATCGGAATACCGAAGGCATCACAGAACCGCACGAAGCGCGCGCCCTTGGTTGACGAGTCGATATCGAGGCAGCCCGCCAGATGCGCGGGTTGATTCGCCACGATTCCCAGTGTTTCACCGGCCAGACGCGCAAAGCCAATAACCAGATTACGCGCGAAGTGCTCCGCCACTTCGAAGAAATTCCCATCGTCGATCACTCTGGAAATTACGTCCTTGATGTCGTAAGGCTTGTTCGATTCCGTAGGAATAAGCACGTCAAGTTCGGGGTCTGAGCGATCTTCCGGATCGGCGGTGGGGACGTGCGGGACTCCATCCAGATTGTTCTGCGGAAGAAAGCTCAGCAGCTCTCGCACGCGCTGCAGACAATCTTCGTCGTCCACCGCGGCAAATTGCGCGACGCCGCTGGTGGCATTGTGAGTGGTGGCGCCGCCCAGTTCTTCCTTCGAAACATCTTCATGCGTAACGGTTGTGATCACATCGGGGCCGGTAACGAACATGTGGCTCGTGCGCTCAACCATGAAGACGAAGTCGGTTAGAGCGGGGGAATAAACTGCTCCGCCCGCGCACGGTCCCATGATGGCTGAGATCTGCGGGACAACTCCGCTCGCCAGGGTATTACGAAGGAAGATGTCCGCGTAGCCAGCCAGCGAAACCACTCCCTCCTGGATGCGCGCACCCCCCGAATCGTTCAGGCCGATAATCGGAGCTCCGGTTTTGAGCGCCAGGTCCATCAACTTGACGATCTTTTGGGCGTTTGCTTCCGAGAGCGAACCGCCGAAGACAGTAAAGTCCTGGGCAAAGATAAAGACCTTGCGGCCATGGATCAGCCCGTAACCGGTGATGAAGCCGTCTCCGTCGACTACATTATTTTGCATGCCGAAGTTATGCGAGCGGTGGCGCACGAGCTTGTCCAATTCTTCGAAGGTGCCCTCGTCCAGTAAGAGCTCGATTCGCTCTCGCGCCGAGAGCTTGCCTTCGCGGTGCTGCCGCTCTTTCCGCTCTCTCCCGCCACCTTCTTCGGCACGCGCATGTCGCCGCCGAAGCTCCTCTATCCGGCTGCTGGTTTGCGTCTGTTTGCTCCTCCAGATGCGACGATAGGATCAGTTCGCCTGCATGTCAGATAGTAATATGCGCGGCCGCGGCGGGATCGTAATCGGCACCGCGGGCCACATCGATCACGGCAAGACTTCGCTTGTTCGAACTCTCACCGGCATCGATACCGATCGTCTCGCGGAAGAGAAACGGCGCGGCATTTCAATCGATCTAGGCTTCGCTCAGCTCACCTTACCCGATGGCAATCGCATCAGCTTTGTGGATGTGCCAGGACACGAGCGCTTCATCAGAAACATGCTCGCGGGGGCAGGCGGAATCGAAGCTGTGTTGCTTATTGTGGCCGCGAACGAATCCGTCAAGCCGCAGACGAGGGAGCACTTCGAGATCTGCCGGTTGCTCGGTATCAAGCGGGGCATCGTCGTCCTTACCAAGTCCGATCTGGCGAGCGACGAGCAGTTGAATGCAGCCCGCAGTGAAATCAGGCGACTGACGAATGGCTCATTCCTCGCCGATGCGCCTCTGATTCCGGTGAGTGCGGTTACGGGCTCCGGCATTAATGAGTTAGTAAGCGCGCTAGCGGATTTGGCCCACTCCCGGAGTTCACGCAATGCGACCGGCTTGGCTCGGCTGCCGCTCGATCGCTGTTTTTCGCTGAAGGGCTTCGGTACGGTAGTCACGGGAACACTCTGGAACGGCAGTTTGCAGGTCGGTGAGAGCGTGCAAGTGCAACCTAGCAGCCAGGAGGCCCGGATTCGCGGATTGCAGGTGCATGGCGCCCCAGTTCAGATGGCTGTTGCGGGAGAGCGCACGGCCGTGAATCTGAGCGGCATCGATCACTCTCGCCTCCGGCGTGGATTTGTGCTTACCTGCCCAAACACTCTCGAGCCTACCAAGGTGATTCATGCGTCTGTCAATTGGCTCGCAGGCGTGGAGCTACCTGAGCGCCGAGAGGATTTCTCTTTTCACCTCGGGACATCAGAAACCAGCGTGCATATCAAGCCCTTCACGAGTGAAGGCAACCGTTTGCTGCTTCAGCTGGACCTGATGGAGCCGGTAGTTGCGGTGCCGGGCGACCGCTTCGTTCTAAGGCGTCCTTCGCCCTCCGAGACGGCCGCCGGCGGCGTAGTGATCGACACTTTTCCTCCTGCGCGCCTCAGCAGATCCAAAGCGGCGACGCGGCTGAAGCGTTTAGCTGATTCTGACTTTGCCGGGCGTCTCTCGATTCTGATCGAAGAGAAAGAAAACGGGCGCACGCTGGAAAAGCTGGTTCGCCTGACGGGCCGCACTTCCGATGAAATCAGATCAACGGTCAGGCAAACGCCGGGTTTGCTGCTGGTTGAAGCCGCGCAGCGTGTGGTCAACGAGACTTGGCTAAGGACGCGGCGAGACCTGCTTCTGCAATGGCTCAAGTCCTTTCACACGAAAAACCCTTCCCTTCCCGGCGCTCCGGTTTCCCAAGCACGGCTCGGGCTCGAAGGCGCTCTGGCCCATTTCGTTTTCAGCAACACTCCCGCGATTCGCATAGAGGGCGATACAGTTGCACTCGCTACTCATCGAATTCAAGTAAGTGATCGGGAAGCGCTCGCTCTTCGCAACATTGAGCAGGCATTTCGGACTGCTGGCTTTCAACCCGCAAACATATCCGACACTCTCCGCACGCTGGCGATTGATGCCGCGAACGGGCGTGCCTTTCTGGAGAGGTTGGTCAAGGGCGGCCGGCTAGTCCGTGTTTCGGATGAGCTAATTTTTCACGCCGACGTGATTGCGCACATTCGCAAATCGCTTGCGGCCCACAAAGGCCGCCGCTTTTCAGTCCCGGAATTTAAGCAGTGGACCCAGGTTTCGCGCAAATACGCCATTCCGTTGCTTGAGTATCTTGATCATCAGCGCCTTACCAAACGCGAGGGCGATAGCCGGATTGTGCTGTAGCCGTTAGCCGCGGCGTGCTGCCGATGAGCACTCCGTACAATCAAAAGATGGCCGCCAGCGCCCTCAACCAGGACATTCTAACCAAATACGAGCCGGTAATTGGCCTGGAAGTACACGTCCAGCTTGGCACCAAGACGAAGATCTTCTGCAGTTGCCCGGTCGAGTTTGGCGCACTTCCGAACACTAATGTGTGTCCGGTTTGCCTGGGCTTGCCGGGTGCATTACCCGTGCTGAGCAGACAAGCGGTGGAACTGGCGATGGGCGCCGCGCTAGCCCTCGGCTGCAAGGTCAACCCTTTCTCGCGTTTTGCCCGTAAGAACTATTTCTATCCGGATCTGCCGAAGGGCTACCAGATCTCGCAATACGATCAGCCCCTAGCCGCGCAAGGTTACCTTGACATTCTGCTGTCCTCAGGCAAAAAGCGGATCGGCGTGACGCGCGTTCACATGGAAGACGATGCGGGCAAGAGCCTTCATGAAGGCTTTAAGGATTCCGATCGCTTCACGTATGTAGATCTGAATCGTTCCGGAACGCCGCTGATCGAGATAGTAAGTGAGCCTGACATGCGTTCGCCCGATGAAGCCTATGCTTACCTCACCGAGATCAAGCAGGTTCTTCAATATATCGGTGTTTCGGATTGTGACATGGAGAAGGGGCAGCTACGTTGCGACGCGAACGTGTCGGTGCGCCCGCGCGGCGCTCAAAAGTTTGGGACTAAGGCGGAAGTCAAGAACCTGAATTCGTTCCGGTATCTAAAAATGGCGCTTGAATACGAAATCGAGCGGCAGGTGGAACTCATTGAGTCAGGCGGGAAAGTGATTCAGGAGACGCGCCTTTACAACGTGGAACTCGGAAAGACAATCGGGATGCGCAGCAAGGAACAGGCGCATGACTATCGTTACTTTCCCGAGCCGGACCTGGTGCCGCTTCGCGTGAGCGACCACTGGCTGCACGAGGTGGAGCATAAACTTCCAGAATTGCCATCGGCGCGGCGCGACAGATTCGTCAGAGAGTATGGCTTGAGGGAATACGATGCTCAGGTGCTGACGCTGGCACGCGAGACAGGCGACTTCTTCGAGGAAGCGACGAAAGTCAGCGGCGACGGCCGCACGACAGCAAACTGGGTCGTGGGAGATCTGATGGGCCTGCTGAAACCGGTAGGCAAGTCGATCGCGCAATCGCCGGTAAGCGCAAAGGACCTGGGAGAACTCGTTCGCCTGATGAACAAGGGTGAACTCTCCGGTAAACTCGCAAAAGAGATCCTGCCGAGAATGTTTGAGACAGGCGATTCAGCGGCGATCATCATGGAGCGTGAAGGCTTAAAGCAGATCTCCGACGCAGGCTCCCTCGAAAAGATCGTGGACGAAGTACTGGCCGCAAATGTCAAACAGGTGGAACAGTATAAAGCAGGAAAGATCGCTGTAAGAGGCTTTCTGGTTGGGCAAGCGATGAAAGCGAGCCGGGGACAGGCGAATCCGGCCGCGGTGAACGAGTTGATGAAAAAGAAATTGGGCTGAAAGCAGTCTTGAGTATTCATGTCCATCTATACGGACTGCGTATTGGAAGCATTTGCACGGAAGTTTCGGACACAACGCTTACATGCCCGATCCACTCCAGTTGGAGAGCGAGCGCCTTCAGCACAATCGGAACGAGCCGTGCCGGAATAGCTGGCTTGAGGCGGAACAGAATCACTCCGCAGGTTTCACTCAGTGGTGCTTCAGGCCAAAGCCGCTGAAAGTCTTTATCTAACGTGAGTACTACGCGCGCCTCCTGTGCGGCTAAGTGAAGGATATCCCTGTCGGTCATGCCGGGCGCATGTGTGCGAATCCACAAGACATCGTGTCCCTCTTTGAGAAGAACATCAAAGGCTAGCTTTGGAAAATTTTCGTCGAGTAAGAGCCGCACGTTTCAAGCGGAAAGGCGGAATGCGTTCCACTCGTGAGCGAGTTCACTGGCATAGGCCAAGCAAGCTAAGATGTCCTCGCGAATAATGCCCGGATAGCTTTCCAGGATTTGAGATTCGGACTGACCCGCGGCCAATAGGTCGATGATAAATTCCGCTGCAATGCGAGAGCCGCGAATCACTGGCTTACCGGAAAGTATCTCCGGGTCAATCATGAGCCGCGAAGGCAGATTCATAACGATCAGGGTAACTGTTTATTCTGATGGCGACAACGCTCCCATTATCATGGGTATCACGCGCTCTTCAGCACAATTGTGAATCGCCCATAACTGTGCAATCCTGGCACCTGGCCGTATCGAGACGTATCACGAGAGTGCCATGAATCGGCCAGCCAGCCCATCTCGTATGATCTACACCGGCTGAAAGATTCAGGCATCATGGCGCAGAAACCAAGCTTGGCTGCTCAAAGCTTTTCTCCCGGTGTGTTTGGGCCTGGTGTAACTACCGTCCCGCAGCATAATGCGGGCGCCTGCTTCATCTTCCAGATACTTCTCGAGGATCCGGTCGCGCAGACGGCGGACTAGGCGGCGATCTTCGATAGGAAACAGAATCTCCACCCGGCGGTTCAGGTTGCGGGGCATCAGGTCGGCGCTCCCGACGTAGACCAATTCGTCGCCGCCGTTGTGGAAGTAATAGATGCGGCTGTGTTCAAGAAAGCGTCCGAGAATGCTTCTGACGCGGATGGTTTCACTCACGCCGGGCAAACCGGGACGCAGAACACAGACTCCACGTACAATCAAATCGATCTGAACGCCAGCCTGCGACGCCTCATAGAGTAGACGCACCATTCCCGCGTCCTCCAAGGCATTCATCTTGAAAATCAAGTGACCATCGCCGTGCTCTTTGTGCCGCTCGATCTCCGCGCGCGTCAGGCGCTCCAGACCTGAGCGGATACTATTTGGAGCAACCAGCAGCTTGCGATACGATTTCTTTGCCGAGTAGCCCGTCAAGTAATTGAACAGATCACTCACGTCCTCGCCAACTTCCTCGTTGCAAGTAAAGAGCCCCAGGTCGGTGTAAATACGGGCTGTGGTGGGATTGTAATTGCCCGTACCGAGGTGAAGATAACGGCGGATGTTTTCACCTTCGCGCCGCACAACCATGGCCATTTTGGCGTGCACTTTTACCCCCGGAAGCCCGTAAACAACGTGTACCCCCTCGCGTTCCAGTTTCTGCGCCCATTCAATGTTGCTCTCCTCATCGAAGCGAGCTTTCAACTCCAGCAAGACCGCGACCTGGATACCATTTTGAATGGCGTCCAACAGTGCTTCTACAATGGGCGAGTTTCGACCTACGCGATAGAGAGTCATTTTGATCGCGAGGACATTCGGATCTTCGGCTGCGGCGCGCAGGAAATCGACGACGGGCTGGAACGACTCAAAGGGGTGGTGAACCAGAATGTCCGTTTCGGCAATCGTCGAGAAAATCTCACTCGAGGGCGCGGCGGTGAAGCCTTTGGGAATACACGCGATAAACGGCTTGTCTTTCAGTTTGGGCCGATCGATGTTGAGAAGAGCTCGCACGCGGCTGAGATCAAGCGGCCCGTCGCAGCGATAGACGTCGTTTTGGTCGAGCTCGAGATTGGTTTTCAGGAGGTCAACTAAACGCTGCGGCATTCCTGGGTTGATTTGCAAGCGTACGGCATCACGGAATCTGCGCCGCCATACCGCTTCCTGAACACTCTCCAGGAGATCGTCGGTTTCAAGTTCCTGTATCGCGAGTTCGGCATCTCGCGTCACGTGGAACATGTCGGCCTTCAGGATCTCCATCTCCGGAAAGAGCAGCCGTAAGTTGGCGATAATCGCGTCCTCTAGCCAGATGTAGGCAAGCTCTGAGGCGTGAGACGGCAAGGGCACGAGTTGTGGAAGCGAATCCGGCACTTTGATCCGGGCGAAGTGCTCCACTCCATCGCCATTGCTCACCACGGCAGCTATGTTCAGGCTCAGATTTGAAATGTGAGGAAAGGGCCGGCCCTGGTCTACCGCCAAAGGAGTCAGAACGGGGTACGCAACGTGCCTGAAATAATCGTCGACGGCAACCTTTTGCTGCGGATTCAGTTCATTAAGACCAAGGATGCAGATGCCTTCGTCGCGCAACTCGGGCATCAGTTCCTCCCGCCAGAGCCGGTAGATATCGGCCATGATGCTGGTAACTTCATGCCGGATCAACTCAAGCTGCTCGGAAGGCGAACGGCCGTCCATACTGATCTCGGTGGTGCGTGTCTCGATCTGCTGCCACAGACCAGCCACCCGGACCATAAAGAATTCGTCCATATTCGACCCGAGGATGGAGACGAATTTTACGCGCTCGAGCAATGGTGTTGCCGGATTTTGCGCTTCTTCCAGCACACGCCGCTGAAAGGCGAGCAGGCTCAGGTGCGGGTTGAGGTAAAGCTCGGGTGAATCGAGGCGAGTGAGAACTGCATGCCGTCTTTCAGGAGCGCGAGAGTGAGCGGTTCGCTTGCGGCTGGTGCTGGGAGTTGCCATGAAGAGTTGCGGCTACACACACTATTTATACTGCATGAACCGCCCGCAAAAGATCTGGTTAGGGCCGGAACAGGAGCGCTTGAGGTTGACCCGACAACTTAGGATTGTTAGGATCAGAGTGCGGGGTGGAGCAGTCAGGTAGCTCGTTGGGCTCATAACCCAAAGGTCGCAAGTTCAAATCTTGCCCCCGCAACCAACCGAATCAATCCGATTCCGCAAAGCGGGCATCCAGAAGATCAAGCTCGTGCTCCAGACGGCGGAGCACCTCATCATGAATCTTGTTTTCGTTCCGCAGCTTCAACGCGATCGAACGCTCGACATTCCGTAATTCCTGAGCCACATACCGTTGCCGCTCCAAGTGATCCACCAACCCGGCATGCTCTGCGCCGTTATCCCGGTCGCGCTCGAGCAAGGTAAGCCGGTGACGATAATAAGATTCCAGATGATCGAGGATTTCCTTCTGATCCTCGGGCGAGTCGCCGCGAATTCTGCTCAGCGCTCTCAGCGCCCCTGAAACCATTTGCTGCCGAGCCGCTGTTTCCTCTTCATACGCAGCCGAGCTTTTGCCCAGCCCAAGCAGGCGAATCAGCACAGGCATACTCAAGCCCTGCACTACCAGGGTCGCGAATATCACACAAAAAGTCAGGAAAATGATCAGGTTTCGGAATGGGAAAGGCGTTCCGTTGCCCAGTGTCTCTGGCAACGAAAAGGCGGCAGCGAGTGCGAGTACTCCTCGCATGCCGGCCCAGCCAATCAGGAACACTTCACCCGAGGAGATTTCCCGCAATTTACGCCTTGTAAGCTTTCGAACTCGTTGTGAGATCCACTCAGCGGGGTAGACCCAGATGTAACGAAGCAGGATAACGACGGCGCTAAACAACGCTCCATCGACGATTACGCTGCGCGCGCTCACCCCTTTGATGTCGGTGAGGATGTAAGGCAACTGCAATCCGAGGACTAGAAAGACCAGCCCGTTCAGTACGAAATCCAGCGTCCGCCAGACGGCCGATGCCTCTATGCGGGCGTGAAGCGAATAGAATCCCGAGCTGCGCCTTCCGAGATAGAGGCCGCAAGCCAAGGTGGCGAGCACGCCGGAACACTGCAATCGTTCGGCGGCCAGATAGGCGATGTAGGGGGTGACGATGCTAATCGTAATCTCAACTGGAGCGTCGTCAATCTGCTGCTGTATCCGATGCACGATGACGCCGACCACCAGTCCGATTACCACAGCGGCAAAGACCAGGTAGAGAAGAGTGCCGGTGCCTCTCGCCAGCGAAGGCGTAACGCCCGTCATCACCAGAGCCAGCGTAAACTTCAGCGCTACCAGACCACTGCCGTCGTTGACCAGGCTTTCGGCTTCAAGTAGATCCGTCAACCGGCGCGGCAATCCGAGGCGTTTCGCGGTAGCTGTCGCGGCAATCGCATCCGTGGCAGCCACTACGGAACCAAGCACCAGTCCCAGTTTCCAGCTGAAACCGGGTATAAGAAGCAGCATGGTGCCGGCCACACCGAATATGGTGAAGCCGACCAGCCCGAAAGCGAGCATGACTATGCCTGGCAAGTTTTTGCGAAAGTCGCGCCACGAAGTGTGGAAGGCGGCAGAGAAAACCAGTGGCGGCAGGATCACCAGGAACACTACCTCTGGATTCATCGAGACGCTCGGCATGCCCGGAATCAGGCTGACGAGTAGTCCGCCCAGCACGAGCATGATCGGATAAGCTACTCGCAGCCGCTTTGCTACCAGAGCCAAACCCGCAACGGCAGTCAGCAGCGCCAGGAGAACAAGTTCCAAATACCCGATCCCGTTGCTGTGCATGAACGCTCACAAGATAGCGTATGATCTCTGCTTCGCCGGGACTTGTCGTTTTCACGTTTGATGCCGTTGGAGGGTTCGCCTGTCTAGCTCTGCCTTTGATATGGTATTGCTGCGCTCAATATGGAAAAGCCAAACCTAAGCTTCGCTCAGATCTGGAATATGAGCTTTGGCTTTCTCGGCATCCAATTCGGCTGGACGCTGCAGATGAACAACATGAGCGCGATCTACGAATACCTTGGTGCACAGCCGAGCCAACTTCCGATACTCTGGCTGGCGGCTCCGCTGACAGGCTTGTTGGTACAGCCAGTCATCGGATATTGGAGCGATAACACCTGGGGTCCGCTGGGCAGAAGGCGTCCGTTTTTCCTCACTGGCGCGCTGCTTAGTTCCTTTGCGCTCATTTTCATGCCGCTCAGTTCAGTGTTGTGGGTGGCCGCAGGCCTGCTTTGGATACTCGATGCTTCCATCAACATCAGCATGGAACCGTTCCGGGCCTTTGTTGCCGATATGCTTCCTGACGACCAGCGTCCGCGTGGTTTCGCCATGCAGAGCTTTTTTATCGGCGTAGGCAGCGTGGCAGCCTCGTATCTTCCGCTGCTGCTCGAACGATTTCTCAATCCGGGCTTAAGCGCGGGACAAACGATCCCCTCCATTGTGCGTGTCTCTTTCTGGATTGGGGCATTCGCGTTCCTCACAGCTGTTCTGGTCACAGTCTTCACGACAAAGGAATATCCGCCTAGCCAGGCGGAACGGGAACGTCTGCGTCACGCCAAACGATTCGACTTTGCCGAGATTGGACGCGCTCTTACTGAAATGCCGGCGACCATGCGGCAGCTTGCGCTGGTGCAGTTCCTGACGTGGCTTGGTTTGTTTTGCATGTTTCTTTATTTCGCAGTGGCGGTTGCGCACAATGTTTTCGGCGCGCGTTCAACAGCGGAGAGCGGATATACAGAAGGAGTGATATGGGCCGGTTATTGTTCGGGTATCTATAACACGGTTTGCTTTCTGTTCTCGCCTTTCCTACCCGCCCTTGCTAGGCGCTTAGGCAAGCGGGGTACGCATGCGGTTTGCCTGCTGGCCGGCGCTCTCGGGTTTCTTTCGATCGCGCTCATCCACAATAAGTGGTTGCTCTTCTTGCCGATGATAGGGGTGGGCATCGCATGGGCAAGCATACTCTCGATGCCATACTCGATTCTGGCGGCGGTAATCCCGAGCAACAGGATGGGGGTCTACATGGGAATTTTCAACTTCTTCATAGTCACTCCTGAAATCCTTTCGGCGCTGGTTTTCGGCTGGATCATGGCTCATTTGCTGGGCAACAATCGCATGGCGGCGCTCATTATAGGCGGATGCTGTTTACTGCTCGCTTCTGTTTTGATGCTGCGTGTCCGTGAGGTCATCGTCCGGGATGAATCGCTTGCGCCCGCCGTGGCAGCGTAGGCTCGTCAGGCTCAGCGCGAGGCGTCGTGCGACTCTGAAGCAAGGCGCCGATGATCACGCAACCTACTGCGCTATCGAGACAGGTAAGCGTGAAGCGCATCGCCCTGCATCGCTCGGAGCGCTTCCTCGATGCGGTAGCCATAGAAGAGCCGCTCGAGATACGCCTCCGATATTGGTTTAAGGGTGCTCAGCGAACCGAGAGCCTGGCTCTCACAATGCGGACACCCGGGCACGATTTCGAGCTTGCCGCCGGCTTCCTCTACTCGGAAGGCGTGATTCAGTGCCGCGACAACATTCGTGACATCCGGCCGCTTGGAGGCGAAGATTCTAATGAGCTGCTGGTCGAACTCGCTGGCGAGGTGGATGTCGAGATGTGGCGAATGTCGCGCGCCAGCTTCGTCAACTCGAGCTGCGGAGTGTGCGGGAAGCGCAGCATAGAAGCGTTGCAGTCAGGATCCCGCATCGCCGCGGATGATGGTCCCGTTATCCGCGCGGCGCTCATCAATGACCTACCACTCAAACTTAGCCAGGCCCAGAAGGGATTCGCCCAAACGGGTGGGCTGCATGCGGCTGCTCTCGTGAGCGGTGAGGGCAGGCTTCTTGATACAGCGGTTTTCGAGGACATTGGACGTCACAATGCGCTCGACAAGCTCATCGGCTCTCGCGTCCTCCGGGGAGAAATGCCCTTGGCTGGGCAGCTTCTCTTTCTGAGTAGCCGCAGTAGCTTCGAACTCGTGCAGAAGGCGGTTACGGCAGGAGCTCCGGTGCTTGCTACTGTGGGTAGTCCCTCGAGCCTGGCGATCGAATCCGCGCGCGAGTACGGTCTCACGCTCCTTGGCTTTGTGCGTCATGACCGATTCAACGTGTATTCGGGGGAGTGGCGGGTAAAATCGGAGTGAGATGAAGCTCAGATTTCGCGGCAATTCGCTGCGCCTGCGAGTGAATCGCCGCGAAGTGGAAACGCTTACCTCCGGAACGGCGCTGCGGGAGGAGGTGGTTTTCCCGAATGATAAGCGCCTTTCCTATGTCTTCGAGCCCCAGGCGCGAGCCTCGCCTCAGGTCTCCTTCGATGGCGGTGTCATTCGCGTCAACGCGCCTCTCTCAGCCGTGCAGGATTGGGCCCGGAGTGACTCGATAGGGCTCTATTTTGATATCGCGGCGCAAGATGCCATGTTGAAAGTCGCTATTGAAAAAGATCTCGCATGTGTGGATGGGCCGCCAGAAGAGCGCGATCCTGAGGCGTTTCCGCGCAGCCGAGAAACGGTTTGCTAGACGTTCCAGTTGATTGCCGTATCTTGATAGAGAGCTTGAGACTCGGATGATCTGATGACTAACGAAAAGCGAGCAGGACTCACTTTTCTCATTCTTCTGATCTCCGGGCCTATCACCCCGATCCCGGGGTTTTCGTCAGGTGAATCCGCTCCGCTGATTGTTCAAAGATCCGCCGCGGTTAACTCCCGCGACTGGCAGGCACAGATTAGCTTCTCCGATACCGAACGCGAGGTCAGGAGCAAGGTGGACGAGAACGGCCGGGTAACATCGCAGCAATCGAAGACCTACCGGACGTTGATGATCGAAGGTTCACCTTACCACCGCGTCCTGGCAGTGAACGACGAGCCGCTAAGCGGAGCACAGCAGGCAGAGGAGCAGGCTAAGTTAGATCGGGAGATCGCCCGCCGCCGCAATGAGTCGCCTTCAGAGCGGAAAGCGCGAATCAGTAAATTCAACGAGGCCCGCGCCGAAGAACACCTGCTGATGCAGCAAATGGTTTCGGCTTTCCAATTTAAGCTGTTGGGAGAAGAGCAAGTGGGTGGCGTCTCCTGCTATCATCTGCAAGCCGATCCGAATCCGGCCTATCGCCCACCTGTCGAGAAGGCGCGCGTCTTAACCGGGATGCGCGGCCAGATGTGGATCGACAAACAGCAGTACCACTGGGTGCGCATTAAGGCAAAAGTCACCGAGCCCGTCTCATTTGGCTTTTTTATTGCGCGGGTAAAACCCGGAACGGAATTCGAGCTTGTGCAGTCTCCGGTAGGCCCTTTCTGGCTGCCGGAAAAGTTTACCGAAAAGGTCAACGCCAGCGTGCTCGGTTTATATGGCTATCGCAGCCAGGTGGAAACTTTTTACTCGGACTACAAGCAAGTTACTGAAAATCAGGCCAGTGCGCCCGTAGCCAGCAAATCGCTGTCGAATCACTTCTCGATATCGCGATGACTCTCTTTAACTGAGTAGCCGGCCTTTTTGAGGCGCTTTTTAATCTCGTTGGCGATAAAGACCGAGCGATGATGACCGCCTGTGCAGCCAAACGAAATCGTCAGATAGCTTTTCCCCTCGCGGATGTAGTGCGGCAGCAGATACACCAGCAGCTCAGAGATGCGGTTGATGAACTCTCCGGTTTGGGGAAAAGAACGGATGTATCTGGAAACGTTCGGATGGCGGCCAGTCAGCTTTTTGAATTCCGGTATGTAATTCGGATTGGGAAGGAATCGAACATCGAAAACGAGGTCGCTATCGGAGGGTACACCGTGCCGAAAGCCAAAGCTGTTGACGTAGATAAGGATCTTATTGGCTTCTTTCGAATCCTGGAACTTAGCCGAGATCAATGCTCGCAAATCGTGCACGTTGAGCTTGGAGGTATCGATATACAGATCGGCAAGGGCCCGGATGGGCGTCAACTGTTCGCGCTCATCTCGCAAACTGTTCAGCACCGTCGCCTCGCCGCCCAGAGGGTGAGGCCGCCGCGTTTCACTGAAGCGTCTCCTCAAAACCTCGTCTTGCGCGTCCAGGAACAATAGCGAGCAACTCAGACGTGATTTCAGCTCGCGAAAGATCTTAGGGAATTGGTTGAGCGATTCTCCTTCCCTGATATCGATGATCAGAGCGCCGCGTTTTTTCGAGTCGTAGCTTAGATCGGCGAAGGTAGGCACCAGCGCAATCGGAAGATTATCAACAGCGTAGAATCCTAAATCCTCAAACGCTTTGAGGGCGGTCAACTTGCCCGAGCCGCTCATGCCGGTGATAATCACGAGATCGTGCGCAGGCAGCAGTTGTTTGGAACCCGCGCGGCTCCCGGGTTCAAATTTGGGCTCAGCCATCAGTATCTAGCGTGGCAGCCGAGCGGTTCCTGGTCAACACTCGAAAGTAATCTTGCTCCGTTCTACTGAGGGCGCAGCAGCAAAGAGCGGGCGCTGCTGTCCATAATCGAGGGCCGGTAGCCCTGCCGGCTAGGATTCGATCAGATCGAAATTACCATCCGGACGCCGCACCAAAACTGAAAGGCAATTGCGCGACGAATCGCGGTAGACCACGTAATCATCGCTGTCGCGTTGCATCTCGAGGATCGCTTCCTGCAGCGTCATGGGCTTCCGTCCCTCGCTATAATCGACGCGGAATATCTTTGGTTTGACCGCGGGCTGCCCGTTGTTCTTCGCATTCGGCAACCCTGCGTTGCCGGTTTCCCCCGCGGCTGGCTGCTCGTTATCCCACTCTTCCTTAGTCGAGCGCACTCCTTTGGCATCGCGGTGCGTGTCGCGCCAGCGGCTGCGCAGCTTGACGATTTGTTTCTCCAGCTTTTCCACCGCGTGGCAAAGCGCCGTATCGAGATCCGGATCGACCCCTTCTCCTACTAATGCGTGGTCATAGAAATTGACGATCACTTCTACACGATGCAGATGGCGCTCGACTTGGTGCGTTACGTGAGCCTCGCGCTCGCCCCGGCGCTCTATAAACTTGCCTAGCTTGGAAAGCTTAGCACTGAACTTCTCCTCCAGCTCAGGGGTGAAATCTTTGGTCTTGCCGGAAACAATGAGCTTCATTTTTCCTCTTTTGGGGAATGCTCACCCTGCCGGGCGTGCTTCCCGGAAATCGTTCCGCTGCACAGTAAAACTCTGATCCCCGTCGATGCTTGTTAGGCGCGGACGCGCCGTTGATGTGTCGAAGGAATTTTCATATCCTCCCGATACTTTGCGACTGTCCGCCGGGTAACTTCTATACCCTCGGACAGGAGACGAGCAGTAATCTGTTCGTCCGTCAATGGTTGGGCTGCATTCTCATCTTCGATCATCTTCTTGACCCGCCTCTTAACGATCAGCAGCGGAGTCTCGCCTCCACAACGGCCCTGCACGGCTTCCGAAAAGAAGTATCTCAATTCGAAGACGCCTTGCGGGGTATGAGCATATTTGTTCGCCACCGCCCGGCTCACAGTGGAAGGATGTACCCCGATCTCCTCGGCCACCTCCTTGATCATCATCGGCTTGAGCTGATCGATACCATACTCGAGAAACTCCGGCTGGCGCTGGATGATCGACTGGCAGACCCGCAGGATCGTTTGCTTTCGCTGCTCGATATTCTTGATGAACTGCAGCGCGGACGCATAACGCTCTTTCACGTAGTTGCGGACGTCGCGATCTGGCTCTTGTTCGCGATCAATCATCCGTTTCAGCTTTCCATTGAGGCGCAGTTGCGGGACATCGTCATCATTCAGAGTGATGACGTAATCGTCGCCGTCTTTGGAAATGTAGACGTCCGGCTCTACCTGCCGGGCACCGGCGCTCGAATACCGCAGCCCAGGCGCAGGATCGAGATGACGAATGACGCTGAGAGCGATTTGGATATGTTCGAGCGGGCGCCCCAAGACCTTCGCCAGCTGCGAGACCTGCCTGGTTTCAAGCAGCTTTAGATGATCGTGAACGATCTTCCAGGCTACCGAATCGCGAGAGCCCCGGGCTTCCAGTTGCAACAGCAAACAACCGCGCAGATCAAGCGCGCCGACTCCTGTGGGATCGAGCGATTGGACTGCTCGAAGACCGGCCTCCAAGTCAGCCAGTTTCAGTCCTTGCACCGCAATCTCTTCAAGCGGAGTAGTGAGGTATCCACTCTCTTCCAGATTGCCGATAATCGTGTTGGCCGCCTCGCGAACCCGATCCGGCAGGATCAGCACGCTCATTTGACTCAGCAAATGGTCGCTCAAAGTGACAGGCGAAGAGAGGAAGGTCTCGAAAGAGGGTTTCTCTATCGCTTCAGACGCCGGGCTCTTGAAACCCGGGTCCAGGTAATCGTCGAAGAAGCTCCCAAAATCGATTTCCTGGAAGGGATCCGTATCGGCCTTCGCCGGCTCTTCGGCGGCGGGTAAAGCGACACCCGAGTCCCCGTCGCCAACGCTCTCGGGTATAAAATCGCCATCCGAAGGCGTGTCGAGCTCGCTTTTCGCATCGGAATGCTCAACACGGTCGAGAATGGCCTGATCTGCAGGTTCGGCCTGACGCTCCCGTTCGAGCAGCGACTGGATTTCAGCCGGAGTGAGCTCCTCGCCCGATTCGCCAACTTCCTCCAACGCCGGATTCTCGGCGATTTCGTTCATGATCATGTCTTTCAGCTCGAGACGGTTGAGCTGAAGGACCGTGACCATTTGCACAAGTCCAGGCGTGAGTATCTGCTTTTGCTGAACGCTAACATTCAGACGCTGCGAAAGCGAACTCATTTGGATCTCAGTTTATCACCGGTTGAGCTCTTTGAATCTTCGGAAAATTCGGGTAGGTAGAGATCCGGCTAGACCACCGCAACCGGGGGGAAATAAAAGTTTTCTCCCAGATAGATGCGCCGAACTTCAGGATCGTTCCCGAGCGATTCCGGTGATCCAGCCCGAAAAATTCTGCCGCTGCTGATGATGTAAGCCCGATCCGTTACCGCCAGGGTCTCGCGTACATTGTGGTCAGTAACCAGAATTCCGATGCCTTTCCGCTTCAGATCTCCGATGATGCGCTGCAATTCGAGTACTTGAATCGGATCGATTCCGGAGAATGGCTCGTCGAGCAGAATGAAATCCGGCTGCAACACAAGCGAGCGGGCGATCTCCACGCGCCTGCGCTCGCCGCCCGAGAGCATATATCCTTTGCTTTGCCGAACTGTTTCCAGCCCCAGATCGTCGATCAGGATATTCATCCGCTCGCGGCGTTCGCGCCGGTTGAGCGGCAACGTTTGCAGAATCGCCATCAGATTATCTTCCACGCTCAGCTTGCGAAAGACCGATGGCTCCTGCGGCAGGTAGCTCACTCCCCGGCGTGCGCGCAGGTACATCGGCAGGTCCGTGATCGATTCGTTATCCAGCAAAACCTGCCCGCCATCCGGGCTGACCAATCCGACAATGATGTAAAAAGAAGTGGTTTTGCCTGCCCCGTTGGGTCCGAGCAGCCCAACTACCTCGCCCTGCTCCACACGAACGGAGACATTGTCAACAACTTTTCGGCCGTTATAGGATTTTGCGATCTCCAGTGTTTGGAGGGTTCTCATGAACGCGGAAACTCTCCCGGGACGAAGCGCAAATGCATGCTGGCCTTATGTCTTATGATACGCGGTGAATGGAAGGAGCTACTGCCGGATGGCAACGATTCACAGCTACACGTTGGGCCACTTTCGTCTTAGTTGCTGCGCTCGCCGCGTTGAGGCTATGTCACGTACGGCTGTTGTGGGCGGATGAGGACTATCACCTCGCCGCCGCCCTCAACGTTCTTCACGGGAAGCTGCCGTATCGCGATTTCTGGTACGACAAACCGCCGCTCAACGCTGGTTACTATCTGCTGATCGCAGCTCATTCCGGTTGGCCACTACGCCTGCTCGATACTTTGTACGTACTGCTTGCCTGTGTCCTGATCTTTCATCTTGCCGAAGCTTGGTGGGGCGAAAGCGAAGCACGCTTATCTGCCGTTCTGCTTGCTTTTTTCCTGGCCTTCTATCTGCCTTCCGCGGTGATAGCGTTTGCTGCCGATGCTTTAATGATCGTTCCGCATCTCGCCGCCATCTATTTCGCCTTCACCAAGCGCGCTTTCCTCTCAGGAGTTTGTTGCGCCATTGCATTTCTGGTCAACACTAAGGCGCTTTTCGTGCTCGCAGTCTGTGGGTTATGGCTGCTTGGGTCTTCACTGCCGCTGCTCAGCCTTGGTTTGGTGCTTCCTCTGATCGCTGCAGGCGCGCTTGCCGCGCTCACTGGCATCTGGCCCGGCTACATCGAGCAAGTCTGGCAATGGTCCTGGATCTATGCAGTGCAATCGCCGGTAACTCATCCGTTTACGACCGGGGTTGTCCGTACGCTCGACTGGCTCGGATTCCACGCGGCGCTCGCCGGGGGAGCCGGCTTCGCCATGTTTCGCCTCTCACCAAGCGATCGCTGGAAGCTGGGCTCCTGGCTTGCTCTGTCCTTCGCCGCTGTCTGTCTCGGTACTCGCTTTGCGCCGCACTACTTTCTGCAGCTTTTGCCGGCGATGGTCATCGCGGCTTCAAGAGGCATCGCGCTGGCCTGGAAGCAATATCACAAGCGGACGGCCGTGCTCGTTGCAATGGCGCTGCTCGTGCCCTTCGTCCGCTTTGCTCCGCGTTACGTTTCGCTCGCCTACGACGATTTCCTCGGGCGAGCTCCCCACTGGTCAGATGTGGTGATGGACCTGGATTCGCGTGCAGTCGCAGATAGGATTCGCGCCTTGGCGCGGCCCGGTGACACACTTTTTGTCTGGGGATACCGTCCCGACATCTACGTTTATACGCGCCTGACAAGCGATGGCAAATTCTGGGACTCGCAGCCGCTCACGGGGGTTCCAGCGGACCGGCATCTGCACGTGAAAGATGCGATTTATGGCGGTCCGGCTGCACGTAACCGGCGCGAACTGATCAAATCGCACCCGACTTGGCTAGTGGATGGACTCGGCCCGCTGAATCCGAATTTGAAAGCCCAAGTCTATCCGGATCTGCGCTCCTGGCTGGCGCATTACCAAATCGTGGGGCGGACTAAGTTGTCAATCATCTATCACCGCGTGAAATGAGATCTACTTCTCGCACCGTTGCAGCAGCTGGCCTGGTCAGGCTTGCTCGGAAGCGTCGCACGGCGCCTTACGTCCAGCCGCTAGTGCCAGCAACAAGACCGAATCAGGTTTGGTGCATGGATTTCAAGGGGAGCTTTGAATGCGGCGTTGGCTCCGAGATGCTGGTGATAATGTTGGAAAGCCTCGGCGCATTTGCCCGCGAAATTGACATAGGTGATCAGCTTCATTGTCGATTCGTCTTCTCCATTGATTAGATTGGGTTACCGGCAGACTGCTAGTTCAACCGGGCTTCGAGATGGCATAAACAGCGCTGGCCGATAAAGCTTCCGGATTGCTCGTGATCAAGAACATGTGGCATGTTCACGTCAGCCTCGCCGCGCTGCTTCGATGGCGGCAATGTCGATCTTCTTCATCGTCATCATCGCCTCGAAGGCACGCTTGGCCTCACCGCCACCAGCCGCAAGCGCATCGGTTAACGCGCGTGGGGTGATCTGCCAGGAGAGGCCCCAACGGTCTTTGCACCAACCGCACTGGCTTTCCGTCCCTCCAGTGCCGACTATCGCGTTCCAGTAGCGGTCCGTCTCTTCCTGATTGTCCGTCGCGAGCTGAAAGGAAAAGGCCTCGCTGTGCCTGAACGCCGGGCCGCCATTGAGACCCAGACAAGGAATGCCTACGACGGTGAACTCCACCGTCAGCACATCGCCCTTCTTGCCGCCCGGATAGTCGGCGGGAGCCCAGTGAACAGCGGTTACTTCACTGTCCGGAAAGGTGGCGGCGTAGAAGCGCGCGGCCTCATACGCGTCTTTGTCGAACCAGAGGCAGATCGTGTTCTTTGGCTTCATTTGCATTATTGTGTCCTTTATTGATCGGGGTGGGGACTGCAGTCTGGTTCGCTTTGGCGCCAAACACCTTCCCCTATGGACACGTCGAACAAGCAACCGCCGGATCGACATGAGAACTATAAATTCTGCTACTTTTTTCTTGGAAATCTGGGGAGTAGGCGCTATTCAATTCCCGCTTAGGGCTTAACCTCTTCCCCAAAAGTAGTGTTCCCGAGTGCATTGCCTGTTATCCGTTCCGAACGATGATGTCAGCCTTCTACGCGGCACTCTATGCGAGTACTCGCCGCCCTTGTACCCTGCGCGAATGCGGATCGCGGAACAGGTCAGAAGCTGCGTAACAGGAACTCCCTTGTACTCGCCAGGACTTTCTGTTGGATCGCGCCTTCGGGCAACACTCGCGCAATCGCAACTGCCCCGACCATTGCTGAAAAGATCACGAAGAAGGCGCGCTCTTTGTCGGCAGTTCGCCGTCCGGGCATAAAGGGAACCATTCGATCCCGATAGTCGACAATTTCGCTGAATACGCGAGGTTTCATGCTCTCGTCCACCCGCGCCAGTTCGGGGGCAAGCGCCGTCAGCGGGCAGCCGCGCTCGGGATGAGCGCAGTATTCCACGCTGAGGTAGGCCCTGACAATGGCCTTCCAAGCCGGTTCTGAGTGCGACTGTTCGGCCGCGCGAACCAACTGGTCGGTGATATCTCGGAAGGCATCCCGGAGCGACTCCATCAGTAGCTCATCCTTGCTGCTGAAGTGCCTGTAGAAGCCGCCATGCGTCAAACCAGCGTCACGCATCACCGCGCCGACTGCTGCGCCGTCTAAACCCTGCGCTCGTACACGCTGCGAAGCGTCCTTCACAATCTTCTCGTGGACTTCCGCCTTGTGCTCGCGCCCGTAACGCATGGCTCATTATAGGAAGCTCACCAGCATCCCACCGATGAGACGCCGAATCTGCGCAAGAAAGTCGAATCTATAAGATGACAACCATCATCTCATGCCCAGAAGAAGGAGGATCTCTCATGTCCCAACCCATTCTCATTACAGGCGCGGCAGGCGGTTCACAAGGCTCAACCGGGCGCGTAGTAGCCGATCTCCTGCTCCAGCAGAGAATTTCCGTCCGTGCCTTTGTCCACAAACTGGACGCCCGGTCTGATCAACTCCGCCAGCAAGGCGCCGAGATCGTCGCGGGCGACCTCCTCGATCCCGCGTCTGTTCAGACGGCCATGCAAGGCGTCAAGCGCGCGTTCTTCACGTATCCGGTTACCGACGGGTTGCTGGAGGCTTCCACCATCTTCGCCGCTGCCGCCCGCGACGCAAAACTCGAACTGGTGGTGAACAATTCGCAGTTTCAGGGTACGCTTTATGACGCCGCCTTTCGCGATTTGCAAAACGCACCCTCATTCCGCAATCTGCAGCACCGGCTGGCGGATCGCATCTTTGATTGGGCAAAGATCGGAGCTGTTCATATTCAAGCGCCGCCCTACTACGAAAACGTCCGCGCGCTTATCAGCAGGAACGTAGCTGAGCACAACACCGCCTTTCTCCCCTGGGGCGCCGACACAACGGTAATTCCACTCACCGGCGCAGAGGACGTATGCCGCGTCGCCGCAACCCTTCTGGCTAACCCGGGATTCCCGACACAGACTGTGTATCCTCTCGTGAGCGAGACGCCCTCCGTTAAGCAGATGATCGAGATTCTCGGCCGGGCGATCGGGCGAACCGTTCGCTACGTACCGATCACGGACGAAGAGTGGGCTGATGCAGTGAAGGAGCGAATCAACCCTCATGCACTTGCCCATCTGAGCCAACTTTGGCAGTACTACCGAAGAAATGGGCAGACTTATCACAGCACGGACACAGTGCAACTCGTAACCGGCCGCAATCCAAAAACGCTGGAGGACTTCTTCCGGGCGAACATCGACTTCATGACGCGGGGAGGCCAATAGTGTCGCCTCGAATCATCTTCCTGCTTGATCTGCTCTTGGGTTATGGCGCTTGGCTGCTTTGCTTTCGTGTTTACGGGATGCCGATGCTCCGGGCCATGGACCGGGTTGCTGCGCAACGTGCAATCGCCACACTACACAGCTTTCGGTTCTTCGGGCTTGTCTTTCTGCTGCCAGGAATCGTGGGCCCCAATCTGCCCGCCCGCTTCGCGGAGTTCGCCGCTTACGGGGACTTCGCAACCGGAATACTGGCCATACTGGCGCTGATCACGGTAAGAATACGTCCCCTATTTTGGTTCTTTGTCGTCGCCTTCAATCTCGTCGGAACAACCGACATCCTCGTAGCTTACTATCACGGCATCCAAACGGGTCTCCCCGCGCTAGCAGGACAATTAGGGGCCGCTTATGCGATCCCGATCATCTATGTGCCGTTGCTGATGATCACGCACGTAATGGGGCTGTACTGGCTGATGCGCCCTCAGCCTAGCTCGATTCGCGCCGTTGCTCACGACACAATTGCGTCCTAAGTTAACCACGCGGAGAAACGAAAGCCAGGCGGGCCATCGAAAGGTGAATCGACTCAAATGTAGCTGCGAGGGTTCGCGAAGCGTCGGCGACCGGGAAACTAGGAAGCAGGTGTCGCTCCGCCTCCGCTCCGCGACACGGCTTCTGCGATACTCCCGGCTACTTCTTCTTCATCCGTGTAAACGCCATCTGCTCTTTTTTCCCGTCCACGATCAGGTGATCTTCTCCGCTGAAATAGGTGAGCTGCAGACCTTTGGCTATCCCCTTGTAACTGTCCACCATCTGCGGCGCACCACCGTTCAAGACCACTTTGTCCTGCTTCGTGTAGTATTCGCAATGCTCGCCGGTGCCGGTTCTGGTGCGGCCTGGCGCAACTACATCTGAGATGGACACGCTGCCGTTTGCAACCGCGTGGTCGAGCGACGAGTCGTTCGATGTCTTGTCGCTCTTTGGTGTCAGATATGCCTGTAGTTCTTTGGACGTGATCGTCATCTTATCCCGCACCAGCTGCACGCCCCCGGTATAATTTGCGATGCGCACATCGTCGCGATAGGCCAGCTTCGGGGCACGTACGACCGTATAAATCGGGCCGCCATTCGCTGCGGCAGTATCGCCCGCTTTTGGCCCCGGCTCACTGCTTCCCTTGTTGTCAACCAGCTCGCTCACCACGTTTCCATCTGCATCGAGCGATTGACTGTCGCGGTCAATCGCGATCTGGTCGGCTGAAATCCGGTTCGCTCCCTGCCACATCGCGACATGCCCTTCGTAGAAAACCTTCGAGTTGTTGTCCCGGGTCTGCATCTGGTCGGCTTGCGCCTGCATCGGTTGGGTCGCGTCGAGCATCGACGTCCCCGGCCGTTCGTTGCGGTCCGGTTCATGCGTCGAGAGCACGTGCCCTGACGCATCCATGTCCCCACTCGCCTGGTTCATCACGATCTTGTCGGCCGCAGCCGAACCTGTCTCGTCCAAGACCCGCGCCTGATCCGTCAGCGTGATGCGATTGATTGTCTGCTCGAGAAAAGCTCTCTTTGCCCACGCGTTGCGCGTGCCCTCTTCATAACGAAATTTCCCTGCCTGGTCTATCGAGGCGATCTGGTTTGAATTGGGCGCGAATTGAGCCGTCATCTGATCACTCCAGGTCAGAGCCGGCGCAAGCGGCAGTAGCTTTCCGTCCCGGCCCCTTTTTGGCTTGGCCAGCGCTGCAGATTTATCGGTGTGCGTCGCCACGTTCCAGGCGAGCAGCGTGTTCACATAGCTGCCGGCTCCATACAGCACGCGCAGATGGGAAGCATCCAGAATCCGGTGCGCCTGGTCAGGCCGGTTCGGCTTGAACTCCAGTTGCGCTGTTGAAGAAGTTCGGATCTCCTGCAAATCCCTGCCGCCCGGCTTCATCTCGAGTTCGATATGCTCACTCCGCAGAATGCGCGTTTCCCCAAGCTGCACGCCCGGTTGCGGCAGTGGAACCGATTCCGCCACGCCATGCCCGTCCGCCATAACGAGATGCAACTGGCTGTCGGAGACTTCGCGCCCATTCTGCTCTTTCGTTTCAAGTGCAAACCGGAGATCCGCCCGCGCGCTCGTCAGCAGGGTATGTGCCCCGGGCCGGTTCGATTCCACTCGCGCGTTCCGATCGCCAATGATCTGCACCAGGTTGCCGTCTTCGTCGAACATCGCCGTCATTTTGTCGGCGGAGTAGCCGGTGTGCCGGTCTTCCCTATCATCCGTGCCTGCCGCGTGATCGCTTTCGATCTGGTGCAGGCGGCCGTCCTCAAGCGTGACCACCGTGTTCTTGGCCTGAATCCTGGTCGTCTGCCGCGTCATTCTAGACCACGGTGAAAGGTAGATCTTGTGCTCTGATTCTTTGTAGACCAGATCGCCCGCCTCGATGTGCATCTTCTTCTCAACCGGGCCTTTGCCAATCCAGTCGAGCGCGACCTGCGACTTTAGATGCAAAGCCTTTGTGTTCGGATCGTATTCGGCCCCCGTTGCTCTCCCGTCGCCCTCCGTAAAGATGAACGAGGCCGGCTGATCTGTCTGCGCCTTGCCCGTCTTCGTCTCATACACTAAGCCGCTGGTTGTCACTCGAACGCGTTTCGCCGCTTCAGCTTTGTTTTCTGCATCTTTCCCAGTCGGAACATCGATCACCATGTAAACCGGCGCCTGAGACTTCAACACTCCTGAACCTTCGTCGAAAAGAGCCTGTTCGCTTTTTACGTAAGTGTAGGAAGAGCCGCTCTTGTTATACAACCGCAAGGCCACCCCTTTCAGCTCGAAGGTGGAGGGATCGTGCGTGCCTTCAAAGGTCCTCGCGTCTACTTTGACGATCGGCCGGTTGGTTTGCGGATCATCCTTTTGATAACGCCAGCCGCTGGGTGCCACGCCTTCATCTACCGTCCTAATAGCGGGAGGGGCAAACACGTGGGCTGCTCTCGCCTTGTCCAAGCGAAGCTTCAGGGTATATCCCACCACAGCCGAGATGACCAGCAGCGCAGCAGCTAAAACAAGGGAATAACGGCGCATTTTTGCAGGAGAAAAGCCATCCCCAGAATAGCAGGAAGAGCCTTGCCTTCAGAGTTGCAGGAAATCTGAGTGCCGGGCTGTAATAGGCTTGAGTGCTGCTCAATTATTTACTTTAGAATGAATGGCTTGCGTTTTCCTCTTGTCACTCGATGGCGGAGTGTGCTAAAACAGTGTCTGGGCGATCGGGGTAAGTAAAAATGCCCGGTCAACAATCAAGTTCGTTCCAAACACAATTTACTGGGAGGTTTTCGAAGTATGGAAATTCGTCCGCTACACGACCGTGTCGTGGTGAAACGCGTTGAGGAAGGTGAGACCATGCAGGGCGGTCTCTACATTCCGGATTCGGCAAAAGAGAAGCCGCAGCAAGGTGAAGTAGTTGCCGTAGGCAAGGGGAAGCGCAGCGACGATGGCAAGCTGAACGCGCTGGACGTCCAGGTGGGCGACCGCATTCTCTTTGGCAAATACTCTGGCAACGACATCAAGCTCGATGGCAATGAGTATCTGATCATGCGTGAGGACGAGATCCTCGGCGTACTTACCAATGGTTCTTCTAATGGCGCTTCCGCCAAGAAGTAGGAGGTTTTAAGAAAAGATAATGGCTGCAAAACAAATTGTTTATAGCGAAAATTCGCGTCAGGCAATTCTTCGTGGCGTAAATCAGCTGGCTGATGCCGTGAAGGTGACGCTCGGTCCTAAAGGCCGCAACGTAGTTCTCGAAAAGAAGTTCGGTGGCCCGACCATCACCAAAGACGGTGTGACGGTTGCCAAGGAAGTCGAGCTCAAAGATCCGCTCGAAAATATGGGCGCACAGATGGTGCGCGAGGTTGCTTCGAAGACTTCCGACATCGCCGGTGACGGTACCACCACCGCGACCATCCTGGCCCAGGCGATTTTCCGTGAAGGCGTGAAATCGGTCGCCGCCGGCGCTAATCCGATGGCGCTGAAGCGCGGCATCGAGAAGGCCGTCGACACGGTTGTCGAAGAAGTCAAAAAGTTTTCTAAACCGGTTTCTGGGGATGCCATCGCTCAGGTTGGCACTATATCGGCCAACGGCGATTCCACCATCGGCAACATCATTGCGGAAGCGATGAAGAAGGTCGGCAAGGACGGCGTTATCACCGTCGAAGAGTCGAAGACCATGGTGACTGAGTTGCAGACCGTGGATGGCATGCAGTTCGATCGTGGTTATCTCTCGCCCTACTTCGTCAGCGACCCCGACCGCATGGAAGCGGTTCTCGAAGATCCCTACATCCTGATTCACGAAAAGAAAATCAGCAACATGAAGGATCTGTTGCCGCTGCTTGAGCAGATTGCCCGCTCCGGCAAGCCGCTTCTGATCATTGCTGAAGAAGTCGAAGGCGAAGCGCTGGCAACCCTGGTCGTCAACAAGCTGCGTGGGACTCTGAATGCCTGCGCTGTAAAGGCCCCTGGCTTCGGCGATCGCCGCAAAGCTATGCTCGACGACATCGCTGTTTTGACGGGCGGCAAATCCATCATGGAAGAGACGGGCATCAAGCTCGAAGGCGTTCGTCTGGAAGATCTCGGCCGCGCCAAGCGCGTGACCGTCGACAAGGACAACACGACTATCGTGGATGGCGCTGGTACGCAAAAAGCGATCGAAGGCCGCATCAAGCAGTTGCGCGCCCAGATCGAAGAGACCACTTCCGACTACGATCGCGAGAAGCTGCAGGAACGCCTGGCCAAACTGGCCGGTGGCGTGGCGGTCATCAAGGTCGGCGCCGCAACCGAGACCGAAATGAAGGAAAAGAAAGCTCGCGTAGAGGATGCTCTGCATGCGACACGCGCGGCTGTCGAGGAAGGCATTGTCCCTGGCGGCGGCGTCGCGCTGCTCCGGGCCGGCAAGACGCTGCACAACCTCAAGGCCGAAGGCGATGAGCAGATCGGTGTCGACATTATCCGGAAAGCGACCGAAGAACCGCTGCGCCAAATTACTGGCAATGCCGGTTACGAAGGCGCCATCATCCTCGAGAAGGTTCGTTCGAACGATGACGCCAATTTCGGGTTCAACGCCGCCAATGGCCAGTACGAAGACCTGGTGAAGTCTGGCGTAATCGACCCGACGAAGGTGACCCGCTCCGCTCTGCAACATGCCGCTTCCATCAGCGCCTTAATGCTGACCACGGAAGCAATGATTGCCGAAATACCTGAGAAGAAGGCTCCTGCTATGCCCGGCGGCCCCGGCGGCCACGGCCCTGACATGGATTATTAATTCAGTCCAGTCTCGAGCCTTAGAGCATAAGAAAGCCCGCTCGGCCAAGTGCCCGGCGGGCTTATTTTCTTTTCGAGGTTGTTTTCTTGGCCGACTTTTTCGTCGTGCTCCTCGAAGAAGTTTTCTTGGCTGCCTTTTTCGGAGCGGCTTTCTTCGCGCTACTCTTCTTACTTGCCGCCTTCTTTTTAGTGGCGCCGGTGCTCCTCTTTTTGGCGTTCGGATCGGGTGGAATCTTCGCGCCCGAACGCCGCGCCTCGCTCAATCCGATCGCAATTGCTTGCTTCGGATTCTTTACCTTCTTGCCGCTTCTCCCAGACGAAAGCTCGTGATGCTTGAACTCATGCATCGTCTCCTGCATCTTCCCTTTCACGATGCGCTTCGACTTCGGATCCGATCCGGAAGAGGATTTCTTCCCAGTGCTTTTCTTTTTTGTTGCCATGTGATTCTCCCATTTGAGAAATACGTACTTATATCAGTGGAGCCTATCACCCTCCACTACGTTTCAACAAGATAAGTTTCGAAGCCCCGCGCAGTTCGGGCGGGATCAACAGTGGCGATTGATATTCTGAGTTCTTAGGGGTTCCTTTTTGTCGCGAATTTCCGCTGCGTTTCGCAGCTTTTTTTCTCTTCTGTTCAAGGGCGTGCTGCCGGAAGATATAGCTCTGGCATTCGGCTTCGTAAAACCGTTACCCATCGCGCCGCCTGCAGAGCCAGTCAAGGTAAGCGTAAGCGATGGCGCGCTACAGATCCTCTCGATTCTGCAGCGCGATTCTCGTCTGATCGATTTTTTGATGGAGGACATCAGCGGCTTCGCTGACGACCAGGTTGGAGCTGCTGTGCGCTCGCTGCATTCCGACTGCAAAGCAACTCTCGCGCGCCATATTACGCTCGCTCCGGTTCTCGACGGAGTGGAAGGGACGTACCAGAAACTAGATGGGAGCAAATCGCCCGACCCAAATCGCTTCAAGCTGATAGGTAATGTCCCGGCCAACGGCAAAGTTCCCGGCGGTATGCTGCGTCATCGCGGATGGAAAGCCGTATCCGTTGATCTGCCCGCGCTCGGGAAACAGGATATTACCGTGCTTGCTCCTGCCGAACTCGAGGTCGAATAAAATCGCGCATGCCGCAATTCGTAATTGGAATCGATCTCGGTACTACCAATAGCGCCCTCGCCTACGCTCCCCTCGAAAGCGGAGATGCGGAGCATCCGAATGTCTCGCTGCTGCGCATTCCACAACTTTCGAATCCAGGCGAAGTTGCGGATTTCGATCTGCTTCCTTCCTCGCTCTATATCCCGGGACCTAACGAATTCGTGGAAGGCGCTTTGGCTCTGCCCTGGGATCAGCAGCCTCGCTATATCACTGGCCGTTTTGCCCGGCTGCGGGGAGTTGAAAATGCCAACCGCCTGGTGAGTTCCGCTAAATCATGGCTCTCAAATCAGTCTGCGGATCCTACTCAGCCGCTGCTGCCGCTCACTGCGCCCGAAGGCAGTCCGAAAGCTTCGCCTCTTGAAGCCTCGACTCAATACCTGATTCATCTCAAGTCGGCTTGGAACCTCGCTCAACCGGAAGAGCCGTTTGAAGGCCAATCGATCCTCATCACTGTTCCTGCTTCGTTCGATGCCGCGGCACGCGAACTCACCCAGCGTGCAGCACGCGAGGCTGGCTACCCGGAGGTCACGATCATCGAAGAGCCGCAAGCCGCTTTCTACGCCTGGATCGAACGCAACCCGAACTGGCGGGAGCAAGTCACTCCGGGTGACCTGGTTCTGGTCGTGGATATCGGCGGTGGGACGACCGACTTCAGCCTGATTGCGGTGACCGAGCAATCTGGCGAATTGCAGCTTGAGCGCATAGCGGTCGGCGAACATCTGCTGTTGGGCGGCGACAACATGGATCTGGCGCTGGCGCGGCACGCCGAGCAGCAGTTCTCGCAAAAAAATATCAAGCTCGATGCGATCCAGTTCCACGCGCTTTGGCAGCAGTGCCGCGCTGCTAAAGAAACGCTTCTTGCGGGAGATACAAGCGCACCTGAAGAGCAGCCGCTCACCATCTTGGGTCGCGGAACCGGACTGGTCGGCGGTACCCTGCGCGGTAAAGTCTCCCGCGAGGAAGCACGTAACCTGCTGCTCGAAGGATTTTTCCCCACCGTGCCGGCGGATGCGGCTCCGCAGCGGCAACGCCGTGCCGCGTTGATGGAGGTCGGTCTGAATTATGCCACCGATCCGGCCGTAACCAAGCATCTGGCTCAGTTCCTGCGACAGGCTGCGGCGAATGCCGGGGCTGAGGGCTTTGCGCGTCCAACTCATTTGCTCCTGAACGGTGGAGTTTTGCAGGCCAGCGCCATCGAACACCGGCTCTTTGAGGTCTTGAACGGGTGGCTCGCACGGTCCGGCACCCCGCCCGTTGTCGAACTGGTAAACGAGACCAAGCACGCAGACTTGATGCACGCCGTTGCCGAGGGCGCGGCCTATTACGGCATTGCCCGCACCGGCAACGGCGTGCGCATCCGCGGCGGCGTCCCGCGCACTTATTATGTGGGCATAGAAAGCTCTCTGCCCGCCGTTCCGGGCTTACCGGCGCCCATGAAGGCGCTCGCGGTTGTTCCCTTCGGTCTCGAGGAGGGCTCCAGGGTCGAACTTCCTCAGCGCCGCTTCGCGCTAGTCGTTGGCGAACCCGCCGAGTTCCGGTTCTTCTCTTCACTTTCCCGCAAGAATGACGCTCCAGGTACGCTGCTTGAAGAAACCGGGGAAGAGTTGGAAGAGCTCGCTCCGATTGAAGTCTTCCTCCCGCCTCACAAAGGTGAGGCGCGCGAAGAAGTCGTACCCGTCACGCTAGAAAGTAATGTGACTGAGACGGGCATGCTCGAGCTCTGGTGCGTTGCCGCCGACGGCCGTCGCTGGAGACTCGAATTCAATGTGCGCGAGCGGGCAGCGGCTGCATGAACGTCGGCCCATGAACGTAGGTATAGATCTCGGCACCACCAACTCTGCTCTCGCTTACATCAATCCGCAAGAAGCGGCTGAGGCCGACTTCCCTCCCATTCACGTGCTGCCCATCGAGCAGCAGATCGATGCGAATCGCACCGGCACGCTTCGTACTCTCCCATCCTTCCTCTATCTGAGCGATCCTCCGGTGGTCGGTGCATATGCGCGCGACCAGGGTGCGCTGGTTCCAACGCGAACTATTCATTCCGCCAAATCGTGGCTCTCGAATTCAGAGGCGGACCGCACGGCTAAAATCTTGCCCTGGGACTCGCAGGAGGAAGGCCGGATCCTCTCGCCCGTCGATGCTTCCGCGCGCTTTCTCGCACATCTTCGATCGGACTGGGAAAGGAGTAGCAGTGAGCCCTTGAGCGCACAGCAGGTTGTCCTCACCGTCCCTGCCAGTTTCGACGAAGAGGCTCGTGAGCTGACAGTACAGGCCGCGCATGAAGCAGGTCTCGAGCAGCTTACTCTTCTGGAAGAGCCGGCAGCTGCTTTCTATGCCTGGATCGCTGGTCACCTGGCTCGTTCCAACAAAGAACTGTTCGATGGCCAGACCGTGCTTGTGTGCGATGTCGGTGGCGGTACCAGCGACTTCACCCTGGTTCGCGTCGACCGCGAAGGCGACCGCGTCCAGTTCACCCGCACCACGGTCGGACGTCATCTGCTGCTCGGCGGCGACAACCTGGACCTGACGATCTCCTGGCTGGCTGAATCGAAGCTCGGCAAGACGCTGTCTCTTCGCCAACGCAGCGCGCTGAGGCGTCAGTGCTCGGCCGCCAAAGAAACTTTGCTCGCTCCGAACGGTCCGGCCTCGGTCGATGTCACCGTCACAGGGGCAGGCTCCTCGCTCATAGGTGGAACGCTGAAAACTACCATCACACGCGAGGAGATTTTAGAACTTGCGCTGGGCGGGTTCCTGCCACCCTGCCAGCTGACCGACAAGGCGCAACAGGAGAAGCAGAGTGTCTTTCGCGAGCTCGGGCTGCCTTACGTTTCAGATCCCGCCATTACGCGTCATCTCGCCGAGTTCCTCCACGGCTCGCCCGCTGCCGAACACGGCGTGGACGCCATCCTATTCAACGGCGGGTTCTTCATCCCGCAGGTCTTTCGCGAGCGTATTCGCGATGTAGTAGAGCACTGGTTCGGGCGTCGCCCGGAACTCTTCGAAAACCAGGACCTCGACCTCGCGGTTGCCATCGGCGCCGCCTATTACTCGTACGTACGCGCGACCGGCAGTGGCGTTCTCGTGCGCGGCGGACTGCCTCGCGCCTATTTCCTCGGTCTGCACGATTCCGGGTCGTCCAACATCAGCGCCGTTTGCCTCATGCCGCGAGGCGCTGAGGAAGGCCAGGAGATCAAACTCGATCAACCCGAACTGCAGCTCCTGGCGAATACTCCAGTCGCGTTCCGGCTTTACAGTTCCTTAAGCCGCACCGAAGATGCCGCCGGGGATGTCGTCTCGCTCACCTCCACTGAGGACATGCTCGATCCGGCCAGCGATCCCCGGCTGCATGCTCCGCTGCGCGCGGTGATTCGCTTCGGCAAAGGCGGTGAGCGGCTCGTGCCTGTCACGCTGGGCGCTCGCTTGAACGAGGTCGGCACGCTCGAAACCTGGGCCGAATCGAAAGTAAGCGACCACCGCTGGCGCTTGCAATTTCAATTGCGCAAGGCTGCGGATGCGACCGCTGCTTCGGCCGCCGTGTCAGCGGTTCGATCCACAGCGGTAATCAGCCCTGAGACGCAGGCGCAAGCGGAAGCGCTGATTGAGCAAACCTTCGGAAAATCCGGCGGACTTGCCCCGGAACAATTACCCTCTCGTCTGGAACAAACTTTGAGCCTCGGCCGTCTCTCCTGGCCCTTGCCCACCGTGCGTGCCTTGGCGGACAAACTGCTTGCACTCTCGGATGGGCGCAGAAAGAACGCGCCCCATGAAGCACGCTGGCTCAACCTTACCGGCTTCTGCCTGCGCCCCGGCTTCGGCTATCCGGGCGATGACTATCGCGTCGAACAGGCCCGGCGAATTTACGCAGGAGGACTCGCTTTCGGCAATCAGGTACAGAACGAAATCGATTGGTGGATTTTCTGCGGAAGGATCGCCGGCGGTTTGAATCGGAATCAGCAGGTTGACATTTTTCAGCGACTTTCACCGGTTCTCCTGCCGAAACAAAAACGTCAGGGGCGCATGAACCAGGCGCTCTATCGTGAGATGTGGCGCGCCGCTGCCAGCCTCGAGTTGTTACCGCAACAGACAAAGACGCAGCTTGGTGAAAGCCTGCTCACCTCTGTTAAACAAGGCCAGATGATCGAGGCGGCCGTCTGGTGCCTTTCACGCCTCGGCGCGCGCAAGCTATTTAGCGGGCCGGTCAACCTGGTGCTGCCCTCTTCCGTGGTCAGCCGCTGGATCGACGCTTTGCTGCGTCTTCCCCACACGCCATCGCTGCTCGAGTCGGTTGTCCAACTATCCCAAATAACCGGCGACACAGCACGCGACCTGCCCCCTGGCACTCTCGAACTTGTCCGGCGCGCTTGTGAAGCGAGTCCGCGGGCAGCCGATCTCCTCCATCAGCTAGCTGGCCAAGCCGACGACCTCGCAGCCGGCAGCCGTATTTTTGGCGAAGACTTACCCGCCGGCTTCGTTCTTGCTCGAGGCGTCTGATGCGCGAGACGGCGGCTGTCGAGTTGATCCGCCAACTCTCTGCCGTTACCGGTCAAAGTAAATCCATTGTCAAAAGCATCGGCGACGATTGCGCCATTATTCGGCCCGATGCCAGAGAAGACCTCGTCTTCACCACTGACTTCCTACTCGAAGGGCGTCACTTCGAACTCACCACGCATACTGCCTCCGAAATCGGTCACAAGGCGCTGGCGCGCAGCCTTTCGGATTTGGCAGCCATGGGCAGCGAACCGGTGTTCTGCCTTGTTTCGCTGGCGATTCCTCAGGCGCTCACATCGCGCTGGCTGAAAGCCTTTTATCGCGGCTTCCTCGCACTCGCGTCCAAATATCGGATCACGCTCGCGGGTGGCGACCTCGCGCGCTTTGATCACGTGCTCGTGGATGTCATGTGCTGCGGCCGCGTCCCGCGCGGTAAGGCTCTCACCCGCGGGGGCGCGCGCGCAGGTGACAATGTTTACGTTACCGGTGAACTCGGCGCTTCCGCTCACGGCCTCTCCACTCGGCGGGGCTCATCCTGGCGTCGTCATTTAAGCCCTGAACCCCGTATCGAAGCAGGGATTGCTCTTCGTAAGCTTGGCGCCACCGCTTGTCTTGACCTCAGCGATGGCCTTTCGCTCGATCTTGCCCGCCTCTGCCGCGAATCCCAGGTCAGCGCCAGCCTGAAGACGATTCCAGTCGCGCGCGGCGCAACACTTGAACAAGCTCTTCACGGCGGCGAAGACTACGAACTACTCTTCACTGCCTCAGCCCGAAAGAAGATCCCAGCTCGTCTGGGCGGATTGCCAGTCACTCAAATTGGAACGATCACCTCTGGGAACCCCGGTCAGGTACGCTTCAACGGCCATATCTTGAAGCCCGCCGGATTCGATCACTTCGCATAAGTGCGTCCGGAATCCTCAACAGATGTTCATGGCGTGCAAGCTTATAGCTCCGCCCACTGGCGCAGCAAGTTGTGGTAGACACCGGTAAACTGAACTGCAGATGGGTGATCCGCCATGTCGCAATTCAAGCGCTGGATCGCCCTATCCAAGTCGAAAAGAAGCGTGCGCTGGCTGTCTTCCCGGATCATGCTTTGGACCCAGAAGAACGAGCATACGCGGGCGCCACGCGTAACGGGCCGTACATTGTGCAGGCTTGTCGAAGGATAGAGCACCATATGACCGGCCGGAAGCTTGATGCTATGCGCCCCATAAGTGTCCTCTACCACCAACTCCCCGCCGTCATATTCTTCGGGATTCGCAAAAAATAAAGTGGCGCTCAGGTCCGTTCGGATTCGGTTGCCGGTCAAGCTTGCCTGCCGGATCGCGTTATCTACATGTGTGCCGAAGTATTGTCCGCCGCTGTAGCGATTGAATAAAGGTGGGAAAACTCGTGCAGGCAAGGCCGCTGATATGAATAGTGCGTTTGCCCCGAGCGCATTCAGGACGATGTCACCCAACAGCCGCGCACTTGGATGGTGTTCTGGAATTTGTAGGTTGTCCTTCGTGCGAGAGAATAGATTTCGACCCGGAAAATGTCAACGTTTACTGGTAAACGGATGATCGGGCAGCTTGAATGGGGAAAACTGCCTTTGAATGAGAGGAGTCTCGATCGCTTCGGCTCACTACCGAGGCCGATTCCGCCCTCATGCTCGACTACATCGGACCATGTCGCCGCATGGATAAGGCGTATCCACTACCCCGAAGCTAACGCTACCATTTGAAATGGCCAACACATTCGACGTCATCGTTCTCGGGCTTGGCGGCATGGGCAGCGCCGCCGCGTATCACCTCTCTGCCCGAAAAAAACGTGTTCTTGGCATAGAGCAGTTTACGCCCGCTCACGAACGGGGCTCTTCTCACGGTGGGTCGCGCATCATTCGGCAGGCTTACTATGAGGACCCGGCGTATGTACCCCTCGTGCTGCGCGCCTACGAGTTGTGGGAGCAGCTTGAGCGTGATTCCTCCAGCGAATTTCTCCAGATAACCGGCGGGTTGGCTATCGGCCCCGTCGGCAGCACCATAGTAGCCGGAACGCTCGTAAGCGCTACCGAGCACAATTTGCCCTATGAGGTGCTTGAATCGAGCCAGCTAAGGCAGCGCTATCCGGCCTTGAATCCAAGGCCCGGCGATACTGCGGTCTACGAAGCCCGGGCCGGGTTTCTGCGGCCCGAAGCGGCTGTACGCGCCCATTTGCAACAGGCGTCGCGCTGCGGCGCCGAGCTTCATTTCGAAGAAAAAGCAGTCAAATGGGAAGCGGATTCGTCCGGCAGCGGCGTGCGCGTAATCACCAGCGCAGGCGCTTACGAAGCAGACCGGCTCATCATCGCACCTGGCGCTTGGGCCCCTGATATCTTGGCCGATCTCAAGATTCCCTTCGATATCCGGCGCCATGTGATGTGCTGGTTCGACGCTTCCGATCGCGCAGACTTGTTTTTGCCACAGCGCTTTCCCGTTTACATCTGGGATGTTGACGGCACAGATGTGTTCTATGGTTTTCCTGCCACGGACGGGATCGAGAGCGGCGTCAAGGCGGCGATGCATACTGGCGGCCGCCACTGCACAGCCGAAACCATCGACCGCTTGGTGCAGCCGAGCGATGTTGAAGAGTTGAGAGCGCACCTGGCACGCTTCATTCCCGCCCTCAACGGCCCCTTGTTGAAAGCCGCCACCTGCATGTATGCCCTCACTCCTGACGAGCATTTCGTTTTATCGCTTCACCCGCTGCACTCCCAAATCGCTGTCGCGGCGGGTTTCTCCGGACACGGATTCAAATTCACAAGCGTGATCGGCGAGGTCCTGGCGGAGCTTGTCACGACCGGCGCGACACGTTACCCGATCGCGCTATTCTCGCCCGCGAGGTTCAATCAGCGGCGGTCGGCTTCTTCGTTCGAGTGAGCGGCGCGATCGTCCTCCCCTGCTCGGAATCCGCGATGAGCTGAGTTAGCCGCTTAAGACGCGTTTCCTCTCTCTTCGCGCTTACCACCCACCAGAGCGCCGCTTTGCGGTACCAGTTCGGCTGTCGATGAAAGAAGTGCCAAGCCTTCTTGCTGCGGCGAAAAAGTTTTGTCTGCGATTCCTCGAGTTCAATCAGGTGCCGTTGTTCATACGAATACGAGCTGGATCTTTCCGGCGTGCGCTGCTCGAATGCTTTCGAACCCGCTTCATTCATCAGTCCGAGGCGCGTAAGTTCCTGAACTTTCCTGATGTTTACAGTGCTCCATCGACTGCTCGCCTTTCGCGGAGTGAATCGGATCTTGTAACTGGTTTCATCGACGCTCTTCCGGACACCATCTATCCACCCAAAGCATAAAGCGACATCGACGGATTCAGACCAGCTCATGCTCGGCTTGCCCGAGTCTCTCTTATGGAAACCGACCCACAGCTCCAGCGCTTGATCGTGATGCGCTTCGAGCCATGAGCGAAAAGCCGAAGACGACGCGAAGTAGATAGGTCTGGTTTCCACTAGCGTGGGGCGGCTTCCGAAGCATCAGCTAGTGCGTAGGAAAGCACCGTCATCACCGCTGCATTCTCGTTCAGCTCGCGTTCGTTTACTTTGTCGAACGTGTCTGCCGCAGTGTGATGGTAATTGAAGTAGAAGCGGCTGTCCTGAGTCGGCGTAAAACCGGGCACGCCCTTCTCGTTGATAAAGCTGATATCCTCGCCGGCATCAGGCCCGTGCTCCACAGGACCTGCGCCGATCGGCTGCAAGACACGCGCCACCGGTCGCAGCCAGCGCTCCAGTTCCGGTTTGCCCACGTACGTGATGCCTGCTGGATGCCCTGCCCCCAGGTCCGATTCGAGCGCCCCCACGTGATTCGCCATCTCGAGGGCGTGTTCCTTTGCGTAGGTTTGTGCTCCATCAGAGCCTTGTTCCTCATCCATCCACGCAATGAAGCGAATGGTTCTCTTCGGATGAATACCGAGCTGCTTGAGTAAATGGATCGCCTGCATGGAAACAGCAATCCCCGCGCCGTCATCGATAGCGCCGGTCCCCAAGTCCCAGGAATCGAGGTGGCCCGATACAATCACGATCTGTTCCGGATGTTCGCTACCCTTCCAATCCGCAATAACGTTGTCGCTTTCAGTGCGCGGGAGCGTCTTTGGGGTCAGCACGAGCCGCATCTGTACGCTGCCCTGCTTAGTCAGATTTCCCAACAGGTCCGCATCTTCGGCAGTAACGGCGGCGGCCGGTACCTGCGGCAGTCCGCTACTGTAATAGGTCGCGCCCGTATGCGGAAGTCTGTAATCCGCTCCGCCCACGGAACGAACAAGAACCGCTACTGCACCCGCCGACGCTGCAAGGATCGGCCCGGCGCCCCGATACACAACTGCCTCTGCATACGCCGCACCCCCGTTGCCTTGCGCAGCCAGTCTCTTGTCGAAGCGCTCGTTCAAAAGTAGAATCTTCCCCTTCACGCTGCCGGCCGGAAGCCGTCGGAGATCGTCGAATGAGTTCACAACGACCACCTCGGCCACCAGCCCCTCCGTCGGAGTAGCCGTGCTGGGACCGAGCGCAGTTAAAACGATCTTCTGGGTAGTCCCTGGCGTCTGCCCCGGCCATTTCAGTAGTTCACCTGTTTCCGCACCGCGCACCCAATGCGGCACGCTAGTCCTTTCCAGTTGGACTTCCGCACCCAGGGCCCGCATCTCTGCCGCCACATATTGAATCGCTTGCTCGGCCTGCGGTGAGCCGCTGAGGCGCGGACCGATATTGTCGGTGAGATGTCGCAATTCGGTTAACGCGTAATCGTCTTTGAGTGCTGCGTCCCGCAAACGCTCCATGGTCGCCATCTGCTCTTGTGTCCACGCTCCCGGTGAAGGGTTCAGCATAGCGTTGATACGATCCTTCGGCGTTGCGGGCCTTGATGGCTCCTGATTCTGCCCCGCAGCGGCAATGCCGGCTAGCATCAAGAAGCTTAGCCCGGCCATTGCTCCAAATTTTGGCATAGCGAATCCTAACACGTCTTCCGCGAAAGTATCCCACTCGAAGCTTGATTGCCAAAGCTGAAGATCTGGCTAGTTCGGCAGCTCAAACACACCGTGGTAGATATCTCCCAGCAGTAGGGTGCAGCCTATCGAGCCGACTAACATCGACGCCTCGAGACTCCCGTATTCGCGGAAAATCCAGCTCGCATCCGCCTGCCGCGCGAAATGCTCCACGTGTGCGGAAAGCGTGTGTACCAGAATGTAATCTTCGAGCGACGGAATTTCGCGGTACAGCTCAAACTTCTTGCCGCGATCGTAATCGGCCGTTGAAGGCGAAAGCACCGCGAGAAGAACTTTAGGATTGGTGAGAATGTCCGCTGCCTCTTTATGCACCTGTGGCGCTCCGCACACCACCGACACATCCGGATAAACGTACGAGCCGCTAGCCGCAGTACGAATTCGCGCGTCGGAGGAGAAGACACGGCAATTCGTTCCTCTGAGCTTGGCGCCTAAATCAATGATCAGATTTGCGGCGATTAGCGAATGCCGCAGCGATCCGCCTGCCATGGCGTAGATTTCGCCATCTACGAACTCACTTTTTCGCTCAGCCGCCCGCTCTAGAGCCAGATACTCGTCTCCCGTGATTTTCTGAATAGACTGGGTCGACACTGGCCTTCATTATCGCCATTCCGGCGCAATCCGAACGACTGCCTCGCCTTGCGTCCCGGTCTGCCGTGCGCCGGCGCATTCCCTGCTGGCTGAACCCGGGCGCAGTGCGCCCTGCTATGCTTCGGCTGAATGGCACCGGGCGTCATGGAGTTGTTCGAAGAAACCGGCGCGTACTTGCGGGGGCACTTCCGGCTGACCAGCGGCCTCCATAGCGGAGAGTATCTGCAATGCGCCAGGGTCCTTGCTCACCCCCGCTACGCTGAGCGTCTCGGTCAGGAGCTAGCCCGCAAACTCGAACCTTTGCTGCATGGGAAAGTTGCGGCGGTCGTCTCGCCGGCAATAGGCGGGATCATCATCGGCCACGAGGTCGCCCGGGCCCTTGACGCCTGCGCCTTATTCGCGGAACGCGACAGCGCTTCGAATGAAATGACTCTGCGCCGTGGTTTTGCCATAGCCGAAGGCGAACTGGTGGTTGTCGTCGAAGACGTCGTCACAACCGGAGGTAGCACCAGCGATGTTATACGCGTGATGCAAGCGCCCGGTGCCCGCGTGCTCGCGGCGGGTTCCATCATTGACCGCAGCAACGGCCGCGTGGATCTCGGGGTGCCCCGAGTGGCTTTGGAAACCCTCAATCCGGCGGTCTACGATCCCAACATATGCCCGCTCTGCCGCCAAGGCATACCGCTAGTGAAACCGGGCTCCCGCCGCGTGTGAGACGTCTGCGTTTCGAGGTCGCCTATGACGGAACGGATTTCCACGGCTGGCAGGTGCAACCCGGACTGCCCACCGTCCAGGGCGTCCTCGAGGAAGTGATCGGCACGATCGAAGGTAAACCGGTCCACGTCCACGGCTCCGGCCGGACGGACGCCGGGGTTCACGCGCTCGCCCAAGTGGCTGCCGTCACGCTCCAAAACCCCATCCCGCCCGACAATTTTCGGCGCGCGGTAAATCGGCTCCTGCCGCGTTCCATCCGCGTGAACCAAATTTGCGAAACGAACTCCCAGTTCCATCCCCGCTTCGATGCGCGAGCGAAGACCTATGAATATCGTATTTTTCGCGACGAAGTCTGTTCGCCTTTCGATCGCCATTTTGTTTACTACCATCCGTATCCGCTGGACGAAGCGTCGATAATCCAAGCTGCTCCGCTCCTCCAGGGCGAGCACGATTTCTCAAGCTTCGCCTCATCTGACGAACGCGACGCATACGGTGCATCGAAACGACGCACCATATTCGTATCTGGCTGCTGCCGGAAAGGAAGTATTCTTGTTTATTCCGTGACCGGCTCCGGTTTTCTCAAACACATGGTCCGCAACATAGTGGGTGTTCTTCTCGAAATCGGCAAGGGCAATCTCGGGACTGCGGATCTCCTCGCCCGGCTTCAGCCGGGCTCCGCGATTCGGCCTGGACCCGTAGTACCGGCCAGCGGTCTTTTCCTTGTCTCAGTGATTTACGAGCAAGTTGAAAAAACGAAGCCAACATGAGTTCGTTTGGTAAAAATGCGAGTTCGTTCGGCAAAGTCCTGGTCGCTAACCGGGGCGAGATCGCCGTTCGCGTCATCCGCGCCTTGCGCGAGATGGGAATTGCGAGCGTCGCCGTGTTCTCCGAAGCCGACCGCCGCGCCGTGCACGTCCAGATGGCCGACGAGGCCGTCCCGATCGGTCCGGCCGCGTCGTCCGAGAGTTACCTATCTATCGATCGGATACTTGGTGCTGCCCGTCTGACGGGTGCCGAAGCCATTCACCCGGGCTACGGCTTTCTCAGCGAGAATGCCGCCTTTGCCAGAGCTTGTGAGGAGCAGGGGATCAAGTTCATCGGCCCAAGCTGGCGCTCAATCGAGCAGATGGGCTCTAAAACCGCCGCGCGGCGGGTTGCCATGGCAGTAGGTGCGCCGGTGGTCCCGGGAACCGAAGCCGGGCTCACCGATCCGGCAGAGGCCCGCAGAATCGCTGCTGAGATTGGTTACCCGGTCTTGCTGAAGGCCTCCGCCGGGGGTGGCGGCAAGGGCATGCGCCGGGTCGATCGGGAAGCAGAGCTGGGAAATGCCATGCGGGCCGGATCGAGCGAAGCTGAGCGAGCTTTCGGTTCGGGCGAAATCTATCTCGAGAAATTGATCGAGCGGCCCCGCCATATCGAAATTCAGGTTCTCGGCGACGAGCACGGTCATTTGGTCCACCTTGGAGAGCGCGAATGCTCGATTCAGCGCCGTCATCAAAAGATCATTGAAGAGTGTCCATCGCCGCTAGTACTGGCTCGTCCGGAATTGCGCGAGCAGATCGGCCAGGCTGCTCTGAAAATTGCCGCCGCCGCCAATTATTACAGCGCAGGCACGCTCGAATTCCTGGCCGATCAGAACGGCAACTTCTATTTCCTGGAAATGAATACGCGCCTGCAGGTCGAGCATCCGGTCACGGAATGGGTTACCGGCCTTGATCTGGTCCACTGGCAAATCCGAATTGCGGCCGGAGAGCACCTCGATTTGCTCCAGGAAAACATCTGCTGGAACGGCTCCGCCATCGAGTGCCGAATTTATGCGGAAGATCCCCACAACAACTTCTTCCCGAGCCCCGGCACCATACTTCGTTACGTCGAGCCTTCCGGACCGGGCGTTCGCGTCGATGGCGGCGTGTATGCGGGTTGGACAGTCCCCATCGACTACGATCCGCTGCTTGCGAAGCTTTCAGTCTGGGCTGGGACTCGCCCGGCGGCTATTGATCGAATGCGCCGCGCCGTCTCGGAATATCGCGTGCTCGGCACAGTTACCAATCTCCCGCTCTTCGAGCAGCTGATGCAAGATGAGCGGTGGATCAAGGGTGACCTCGATACAGGTTTTCTCGAGCGATTTATGGGTACGCTGCACTCCCCAATAAGTGGTGAGGACGTCCGCATTGCTTGCATGCTCGCCGCAGCCGAGGCGGTATCAACCAAGGTACGCACCTCCACTCCTCTGACCGATGGAAACCGGGAAACCGGTCGGTGGCGCTCGACCCGAATCGCGGACCTTGTTCGATGAAACTGCGGGTTACCATCGATGGAGAGGAAACGCTGCTCGATTTCGAGCGCAAGGCGGAAGAAAGAGCGTACCGGATTACAGGCGCTATAAACCAAGCCGGCACTGCATCGCTTGTAGAAATCGTCCCGGGCGTCTTCTCAATCGTGCTGGGCCGCCGCAGCCATACGGTATACGTCATTCCGCGAGGCGATGAATGGGAAGTGTGGGCAGGCGGCCAGCAGCACGTCATATCCGCAGCCGATGTACGAGACCGTTCGGCGAGGCTCAAAAAGCAGTCCGTGGCCGGCCCGATGGAATTGCGCGCTCAGATGCCGGGAAAAGTAATCAAGCTACTAGTTGAACAAGGTGCTCAGGTGCAGACCGGCCAGAGTTTAATCGTTGTGGAAGCCATGAAAATGCAAAACGAGATGAAATCGCCCAAAGATGGCGTAGTTGCAAAGATTCACGCCACAGAAGGCGCGACAGTGGCCGCTGGCGAGCGACTTATCGTAGTCGAATAGGGCCGCGCACCAAGGGTATGGCGAAACGCGATTGCACTCTCTGCCGCGGTACAGGTTGGGTTGTCGAGGAGCGGGACGGAATCTCATCCGCTGACCGCTGCGCCTGCGTGGCCGAAATGCAAACGCAGCAAATTGAGGCTTACGCGCAAATTCCAGAAAATTATCGCAGGGCTTCCTTCGAAACTTTCCATCTACCGAAAGATAACCCTACCGCTCAGCGCGGCCTGGCCGACGTGATGCTAGCAGTGGCCGCGTTCTCGCGCAACTTTCCAGAGAATGAAAAGCCGGGGCTACTGCTTGTCGGGCCTCCTGGGACTGGCAAAACGCATTTAGCGGTAGCCGCCTTACGTTTACTCATTGAGCGCGGGCATGAGGGCATCTTCTTCGATTATCAGAATCTGCTCGAGCAGATCCGGGCCGGTTACAACGAGAAGATGGGTACCAGTACTCGCGAAGCGTACCGTACAGCTCTCGAAACGGAAGTTCTACTGCTCGACGATCTAGGAGCGCATCGTGTCACGGACTGGGTGGAGGACACCGTGACCTCGCTGGTCACCCACCGCTGCAATCACCGCCTGGCGCTGATTGCCACCACCAATCTGGCCGACCCGGAAATGGGTGGCACGATGATTGACAAAGGCGCGATCGGGTCGAGCCATGCTTATCGAACAACTCTGGAGGAGCGAATAGGGGAACGGGCCCGCTCTCGCCTGTTCGAAATGTGCCGGGTCATCCGAGTGCCGAACGCGCCCGACTACCGCGTCCGGCCATATCGGAATTTGAGCTAGGCGCCGGCTAAGCCTTTGCGCTCGCTCCAAAGCTCGCCACGGCTGCCTGTTCGTTATCAAATGCCGGGAAGATCGTGTGGAGCTTGGTGATCTGCATCAGGTCCCGCATTTTGCCCTGCAGGTTCAGCAGCTTAAGCGAGCCTCCCTGGTTGGTGGCAGTTGTATAGGCGCCTACCAACTCGCCAAGACCCGCGCTATCCACGTATCCTACGTCCCCCATGTTCAGGACGATATTCTTGGCCCCTTGTGAGAGTAGGGAGCGCAACTCATCACGCAAAATTCCCGTATTCTCACCGAGCGTAATTTTCCCGTTGAGGTCGACGATGGAAACGTCCCCAACTTTTCTGACCTTCGCAGTAAGTGCCATTCAGAGCTCCTTAAGCTAGCTTGCAGCGTTTCATTCTAACTTATCCGCTCAACAAGAATATCCCGCAGAGTTGCCTCCGCAGACATTCTTGTACGCCGCTAGACTATAGATGATGAAGTTGGGTGTCGATTTCGGGACCAACCGGACCGTAATTGCTGCGGCTGACCGCGGCAATTACCCGCTCGTTTCCTTTGAAGCGCCGGATGGCGCTACTCCGGACTGGTATCCCTCATTGGCCGCAGTGCGGGGCGACGAACGGCGATATGGCTGGGACGCCTGGGATCTGCAGGCGGATCCATCCTGGACCGTGATCCGCTCTATCAAGCGGCTGCTGGAAGATGCCGGACCGGAGACCGTCCTCGACCTCGGCGGAGAAAAGATCAAAATCATCGAACTGCTCCATGGTTTCACGACCGCCCTGCTCGGCGGCATCCGAGAGAATTCAAATCTGCGCATTAAACCTGGCGAGCCCTTGGAAGTTGTGCTTGGCGTGCCCGCGCATGCCAACAGCAATCAACGCTTCCTGACAGTCGAAGCTTTCCGCTCAGCAGGCTTCCGGATTCTCGGCGTACTGAACGAGCCAAGCGCCGCAAGCATCGAGTTCGGAGACCGCCAGCGGCAGGGTAAGTCCAAGAGGGAGATGATCCTTGTTTATGATCTAGGCGGGGGGACATTCGATGCGTCCCTGGTTGCGCTCGACGAGCATGTCCACCATGTCATTGCATCAGAGGGAATCCCGACAATCGGAGGGGACGACTTCGACCACATTCTGGCAGATCTTGCCCTAGAAGCTCTGGATATCGGTATGGCAGAACGCGACGATTTGCCAGCAGCTGCGTGGTTTCGTCTGCTGGAAGAATGCCGCAGGAAAAAGGAGACACTTCATCCAAATTCCCGACGCTTGGCGATCGATCTCGAACACGCAAATCCGGAATGGGGAACGGTGCAGGTTTCCGTTGCCGATTTCTATCAAGCCGCGCGGCCACTAGTGGAAGAGACAATCGCCGCCGCAGAGGATTTGCTGACGGATGTTCATGACGAGTTCGAAGCCCTATACGTCACGGGCGGCGGCAGCGAACTTCCGCTGGTGGCCCGGGTTTTGAGAGAGCGCTTCGGACGGCGCGTTCGCCGCTCAGCATACACCCGTTCGGCGACTGCTATCGGGCTCGCCATTCAAGCCAGCCAGCCCGATTTATATAAGCTCAGTGAGCGGCTTTCCCGGCATTTCGGCGTATGGCGTGAGGCGGATCGCGGCTCGCGGATTGTGTTCGATCCACTTTTCGAAAAAGGAGCACCGCTTCCGGCACCCGGCGAAGCTGCCCTTACGATTCGGCGCAGCTATTCCCCGGTACATAACATCGGGCATTTTCGCTTTCTTGAATGTACGCATCGAACAAACGATGGCGTACCCACAGGTGAGGTCACGCTTTGGGATGAAATCTGGTTCCCTTTTGATCCGGAGCTGCAGGGTTCCGGGGAGATCAGGGATACGTCCGTCGAGCCTTCACCGGCCGCCGCAACGCAGCACATAGAAGAGCTCTACGAGTGCGATGGAGGAGGTTCGATAAGCGTCACGGTGTCGAACCACTCTTCGGGTTATTCGCGGTCTTATCGCCTGGGCCGCTGGTCGCAGCAAGCTGACAGCAAACCCCTGAAGGCCGCAGCCCGACGCAAGAAGGCCGCAGACACAGCGGCCGCCTTGGGCTAACCGGCTGTATAGGGAAGAACTGGAAAAGCTGCAGTAAGCTGCACTTGGGGCGTGTCTGACAGTGTTAGGCAATAACACACATCTCGCACTGTTCGAGCAAGCATGCATTTGAAAGATTCGGAAATCTGCGTAATCGGAGGAGGTCCGGCCGGGTTATCGGCAGCAATCGCGCTGAGCCAGGCAGGTTACGAGACGACGGTGATCGATTGTGCTACCCCGCCCATCGATAAAGCGTGTGGCGAAGGGTTGATGCCGGATAGCACCGATATCCTAGCCAGCCTTGGGCTCACGATTCCGTCAGAGGCCGGCTTTCGGTTTCGCGGCATCCGGTTCACAGATGCGCAGTCTTCGGTAACGGGGGATTTTCCAAATGGGTCGGGAGTAGGACTGCGCCGTCTCGCTCTGCATTCGTTGCTAGCAAGCCGCGCGAACGAACTCGGAGTGAAGCTTGAGTGGGGAGTCAAAAATGTCCGTCTCGCCCGGGGAGGAATCTCTGTTGGAAGTCAATTCCTGCGATCGAAACTCGTCGTTGCGGCGGACGGCCAGAATTCGCAAATCAGGCGACAAGCTGGCTTGGGAAAGGCGCTGTCGGAACGGCGACGCTACGGTTTCCGAAGGCATTACCGGATTGCGCCCTGGTCGCCCTACGTTGAGCTTCATTGGGCTCCGACATGCCAGATCTACATAACTCCTGTGGCGCGAGACGAAGTCTCTGTAGCATCGATCTCGCGCAATCCACAAGAGCGTTTGGATTCAGCGGTGGCCTTTTTCCCCGAGCTCCGCTCGCGATTGGAAGGCGCGCCCATCGCGTCGAGTGAGATGGGAGCGCTCTCTGTTTCTCGTGTGCTGCGGAGAGTGTACAGAGAGGGGCTCGTTCTTCTCGGCGACGCTTCAGGCTCGGTAGACGCCGTGACTGGAGAGGGCATCTGCCTCGCTTTCAAGCAATCTCTTGCGCTTGCGGAGGCCGTCGCAAGTCGCGATCTGCGCGCTTATGAGGTTAGCCACAGATGCCTGGGCCGGAGATTACGGATTATGAGCGCTCTCATGCTGTCACTCGACGGGCACCCATCCTTTCAGAGAAGAGCTTTGGCCAGTCTGGCGAGACATCCGAGCCTGTTTGCAACCCTGCTGGCCGTTCACGTCGGTGAAAAACGCTTTTCCGGTCTTCTCTCGCGGGATCTCGTTCAGTTTTGCTGTGCTTTTCTGGCAGCGTGATAGTCTTTCGGCTGCAGTTTCACGGATCGTGCGAACGGCGGAGTTGTAAGGCATGAGATGGAGCAAATTTTCGGGAGTCGAGCAGCAGAAACAACTCTGTCGTGAGGCGCCAGGAACGCTGTTTGTCGAGAATCTGCTACGCGACCTCAGGTACGCGCTGCGTGTTTTCTCGCATAGCCCAAGTTTTGCGCTGGTAGTAGTAGTCACGTTGGCACTGGGCATCGGTGCAAACACGGCGATATTCAGCCTAATCGAGGCCACAGTGCTGCGACCTCTTCCGTATCCGGACGCGGATCGCGTTGTTGCCCTTTCGGAGGCTGATCGTCTAGGCAACGATCTGATGGTGTCGTGGCCAGACTTCGTCGATTGGCAAAATGCCGTCACAACCTTTAGCGCCATAGCCGCACTGGGAGGTATTAACCTCAATCTGACCGGAAGCGGTGAGGCGGAACGGCTTCATGGGCTCCGGGTCTCTTCTTCCTTTCTTTCCGTGCTTGGCGTTCACCCATTATTGGGCCGCGATTTTCTTGCTTCAGATGATAGGCCAGGCGCCGTCCCCGTCGCCATGCTGTCGAATGAACTTTGGGAGCGCCGTTTCGGAGGTGACCGACGCATCGTGGGACGCAACATCAATCTGGACGGACGCACCTATGTGGTGATCGGCATCTTGGCTCAAAGCTTCCGGTTCCTATACGCAAGAGATATCTATATCCCGATCGGGCTCGATGCAGATAAACAGCCGAACCGCGGAGTGCGATCGGTTGCTCGGGTGTTGGCGAGGTTAAGGCCAGGCATCTCGCTTGGAGCGGCCAATGGCGAACTGCGCACTATTGCTCGCCGGCTCCAAGCAGCGTACCCGGAATATGACCGCGGCGTCCAGGCCACCATTCGCCCCTTCGCTGAACTGGTAGCTGCACCTGCCCGACGCGGACTGCTGACGCTCTCTATTGGGGTTGGATTCCTTCTGCTGATTGCTTGCGCCAATGTGGCGAGCCTTTTACTTTCACGGGCGAGTAGCCGAAAGCGGGAGATCGCAGTCAGAGTTGCTGTACGTGCGGCCCGCTCCCGCCTGATCTCGCAACTGGTGACCGAGAGCGGGCTGCTTGCGCTCCTGGGCGCGGTTTTCGGATGCGTATTGGCCGCTGCTGTTCTGCCCGCCTTAGCTCTCCTGGTTCCCATGGATCAAGGCGAAATGCAGCAATATGTTCGCCCCACCTTAAATCGAGGCGTTCTGAGTGTCACTATTCTCTTGACAGTATTCACGACACTTCTTGTCGGTCTCGTACCGGCACTTCAAATATCGTCCGGCGCGTCCGATCCGTTGCGGAGCGGGGTGCGGGCGACAGCGACCGGATTTCGGAAGCTTTCTTTTCGAAGTCTACTGGTCACGGCACAAATTGCTCTTTCGGTCATTTTGCTGATGGGTGCAGGTCTTCTTGTCCAAAGCCTGCTGCGTCTCGAGAACACTAATAGTGGTTTCCAGCCAGATCACTTGATAACCGCCCGTCTGAAGCTACCGTCTACGGCGTATCCAGGTGCTGTCCAGCGATCCTCCTTTTTTCATAGGCTCATTGATCGGCTCGATGCCATACCGGGTGTCAAGAAGGCGAGTGGTGCAACGTGCCTGCCTTTTACCGGGAAGGATTGCTGGCCCTCCGTATTCGTGATCGAGGGACAACCAAATCCTCGGCGTGAGGATCTAAGCCACGCGCATTTCAATGCGATAGAAAGCGGCTACTTAAGAACGATGCAGATTCCTCTGATTCAGGGCAGAGAGCTGAACGAGCACGATGACCTCAATCACGAGCGTGTCGCGGTAGTCAATCAGGTTTTCGGCCGCCAATTCTTTCCGCGAAGTAGTCCTCTTGGGAAACGCATTCTGGAGGGTTATGGTGCAAATAAGAACGCTTATCGAATCGTAGGGGTTGTGGGCGATGCTCGCCGGGAGTCACCAGATGTTCTACCGGAAGCCGAGGTATTCCTGCCGCTGCCTCAGGTCGGGCCGGACGCATTGGAGCTTGTCGTGCGGACAGAGTTGCAGAATCCTCAAGCAATCTCCCGAGAATTTATGCGTGCTGCTCGTGAACTCGATCCGGACGTTCCGCTCTACGATTTACGAAGCATGAAGTGGTACTTCAATTACCAGACTGCGAATCGGCGGTTCCCAATGCTCCTGCTCAGTGTATTTGCGGGAATTGCCACATTGCTAGCAGCGATCGGTCTCTATGGTCTTATCTCTTATTTCGTGGCTCAGCGAACGAAAGAGTGGGGCATCCGAATCGCCTTAGGAGCGCAAACCCGGGACGTGGTTGGAACCGTGGTGAAGCAAGGTTTACAGCTCGTTATTGGCGGTCTTGTTGCTGGTCTCGCAGGAGCTTGGGCCCTGACTCGGTTCATTCAAGCCTTGCTATTCGCAACTCGCCCAAACGATAGCGCAACTGTCATCGCAATTTGCGGCCTGATTGGCATAGTGGCTCTATTTGCTTGCTCCCTGCCTGCCCACCGTGCTGCTACTGTTGATCCTGCGCTTACGTTGAGAGCGGACCAGTAGGAGTGGTGGGGCAAGGACCACGATTCTCCGCTTGCAGTCTGGTGTGTAATTTGGTTGAGAGGCAGTCAGCACACCATCCCATTCGAGCCGTCGTGATTGGCACGTCAATTTACCAGGACGCTAAGCGGGGCGGCCCCCGACTCCGGGAGCGAATTAATGAGGAACCGCTTCCCGTCTCGTGAAACGGCATATTGAAACAGAACGATACGCGGGGCGATGATTCGAGTCTGGAACAAAACACGCGGGACGCCGGCCACCACTTTGCCGCCCTTTGTATCTATCGAGACGGCCATTAATCTTTTGTCAGCATCAATATAGTAGAGTTCCTTGCCATCGCCTCGCCAGCGCGGCTGAGCACCGCCGGTATTGGAGATCTGAGCACGGCCGGCACCAGGGAACGGAGCCACAAATATCTCGGAAGTGTAGTAGTCGAGCAGGGAAGAGTCAGAGCCGGGGGCGGCAAATGCGACCCATTTTCCGTCGGGCGAGAATTGCGCTTCTGCGCCGTTATCGGCGTACACATGGTGTGAACGATCCCGGAAATCAAAAATCTCCAGTGCCGGGGGGCGCGCTCCGCTGAACTTCATGTAGATCAAATACCTTCCATCGCTCGACCAGTCGTTTACTATATAGTTCCCGTTAACATCAAGCTGCTCGGGTTTTCGGGAGCGATCAATCGGAACGACAAAGATTGCATTGTTATGCGTGTATGCAACAAATTTGGCGTCGGGAGAAAAAACCGGGTACAAATCGGAGATGCCGTCGGAAAGGCGGGTACTCGTGCTGCGCGCAAAGTCATAAACCCGAACAAAATGTTTTCCGTTGCGTTCGTCATCGGAGGAAACGACCAGCAGATTTCCATCTCGTGAAAGGGAAGGCGCGGTAAAGCCAAGGGCCGGGATTGAACTAAGCTCTTTACCTCCTCGATCGAACCAGGAGAGCCGGGAAAGACTATCCGAGGCTGACTGGAATAGAACAAGTCCAGTTTCAGAGACGGAAAATCCTGAGCGTCCAAGCGCGAGGTCGGGCTCTATCTCCTGGGATGCGATCACTTCGGGCGGGCCTCTGAGTTCCATTCGGTTCGTATCGAAGGATTGTGCCATCAAACTGCGGTTTCGCACGAAGAAGATACGTCCTGAGGCGAATTGGACATTGTTGCCGATGTCTGCGCTAACGCGCTTGTTATTCATCGAACTGAGAGCGCCGACATAGATGGCATCGCCTTGCCCTGGCTCGCGAGACTGGCCTGCACCTGAACTGTTTTTGAAATACAGGAAATGATCTCCGTCGGGGAGAAATGAGGGCCAGCGAAGTGCCTCGTGATCCATGATTTTCGTAACTGGTTCCGGAGTGCCGCCCGAGGCGCGGACCTTGTAGATGGGCGCCCCATCTATGGGCACGAAGAGAATGGTGCCTTGCTGATTCCAAGTCGCGCTAAAAGGTCTCTGAGACTCGCACACGATCCGTATCGCACCACTACCGGGATCGATGGTTTTGAGTTTGCCTTCAGCAAAGAACCCGATCTGCTGGCTATCGGCAGACCAGAACGGGCTCCAGGCTCGCTCTGTGCCGACCAAATGCTGTGCCGTATTGGCCGCTAACGACCGCACCCATAACCTTGTTTTGCCATCATCTTCAGTGGCAACGAAGGCGAGCCGTTGGCCGTCCGGCGAGATGGCGAAATTGTAAGCGGAAAAAGAAGTATTTTGCGGGGGCAGTATAGAAAGGCGCAGTAAACGATGCTGGGCGGACCGTGTTGCAGGGGCGGCGCCCTCCCTCGTCCGTACCCAGTAAACGCCGGCGCTCGCGAGTATCGCGGCTGCTATAGCAATCAACATCCATTTGGGCCGAATGGCGCGTTTCCGCGCGGCCGGTGGGGCGCCTGTGCCGGTCTCCGAGGCCGCAAGTAACGCAAATCCTACATCCGCCAGACTGAAATCTGCACGACGGTTCGTTGTCCAGGCAACGATGCACAATTCGTTTAAGTGGGAGCGGAAGGGAAAGCGGCAATTCTTCGACCTCGTTCTTCAGGTTTTCGTTGATTACCTGAATGACGGAACTGCCGCTGAATGCGGGTTTTCCCGAAAGAAGTTCATAAACGATCACGCCCAGGCTGAAAATATCTGCCCGCGCATCGGCTGGCTTACCTAGGATTTGCTCAGGCGCCATGTAGCCCGGAGTACCCATCATCAAACCCGGCATGGTTACCGCCGTTTTCAGGGTCTCGCTTGCGCCAGCGAGCGCGGGATCGCGTTTGGCCAATCCGAAATCAAGGATTTTGGCACGGCCTTCGGGCGTGAGCATCACGTTTCCGGGATTTAAATCGCGATGCACAACACCGGCCGCGTGCGCCGCCGCGAGCCCGTCGGCGATTTGCATCGCGATCCCGATGGCGCGGCCCACAGGCAAGGCCCCGCCTTTCATTACCTGACGCAGCGTGTGACCAGAGACCAACTCGGAGGCGATCCAATCGATTCCATCGTTGTGCCCAATATCGTAAATCTGAACGATATTTGGATGGCTCAGAGCGCTTGCGGCGCGCGCTTCCCGCTCAAACCGCGCGACATTCGCGGGGTCGCGTGCGACATGTGAAGGCAGGACCTTGAGAGCAACATCGCGTTTCAGCCGCAAATCTCGCGCTCGATACACATCGCCCATGCCGCCACGTCCGAGTAGTTCCAAAATTTCGAAACGTTCGAGCTTGTGCCCACGCGAGAGACTCCGCTGGTCTGCAAACCGCAAAGGGGGGTCTTGCAGGAGGGTATCTGCCGAATCAGCAGAATCTAAGAGGGATACGAGGGCGCGGCGAAGTTCGGCATCCCCAGGGCAAGTTTCCTCTAAGAACTGCGGGCGTTGGCCGGGCGGTAGACGTAATGCGGCCTCGAACAAGTCTTCGATGCGCTTCCCGGTATTAGCCATTCGACATGCCTAGAGAGACGTGTTACGGGCTCAAACTGCTCAAGTGTATGACGCGTCCGGATTGATAAAGTCTAGCAGAATGTGTAGCATTCCGGGATTGTACTCACTACGGGCGGAGGTGCCCGCCCTGCGCCTGGTAGAGACGAGCTTGCAATCTTGCGTAAGGGCTAACGAAGCATTTGAATCTTACGGATTCCCAAGAGCCGCTCCAATTTCGAGCCTTCAACGATCATCGTCTCGCTACGTTCCGGGCCGTTAGAAACAGACCCGATTTCGACGCCAGTCTTGTCCTCGAGAAAGCGCAGGTATTGCTGCGCTTGGCCCGGTAAATCGCCGATGCGGGAAACGCCCTGAGTGGATTTTTTCCATCCAGGTAGGGTTTCAAATACCGGCTTAATCGCTTCCATCCGGCGCGTGCTGGCGGGCATGTGTGTGATCACTTCGCCGGCCACTTCGTAGGCAACACAAACCGGAATCTGTTCGAGATCGTCCAGAACATCGAGCTTGGTGATGATGAGACTGTCGAATCCGTTGACTTCAGCTGTATAGCGAAGCAGCGGTACGTCAAACCAGCCACAACGGCGAGGCCGCCCCGTGACCGAGCCATACTCATTGCCGGCACGGCGTATCTTTTCGCCCAATTCGGTGTGGTCTTCCGAGGGAAACGGCCCCGCGCCGACGCGCGTTATGTAAGCCTTGGACACCCCGAGGATCCCGTCAATCTTATTCGGTGGAATGCCGGTTCCGGTACAAGCACCACCCGCGGCCGCACTAGAGCTCGTAACAAAGGGATAGGTGCCGAAGTCGATATCGAGCATCGTTCCTTGCGCGCCTTCCAGTAAAATGCTCTTGCCTTCGCGAATCATCTTATTCAGCAGATGCGAGGTGTCGCAAGCCAGAGGCCGAATCTGTTCAGCGAACCGCTGATAGCGCTCGAGAATCTCTTCGAAGTCGCCCGGCTCCGGAATTCTGAAGGCGTTCGCGATCAGTTGCTTGTCTTCGGCCAAGGCGCGGTATAAGCTGGCGAAGTCGTTATCGACCAGGTCGGCGATGCGGACTCCGCGACGAGCAATCTTGTCCTCATAACAAGGCCCGATACCGCGCGAAGTGGTTCCGATCGGGATGCGATTGTCCCGGCCTTCGGAGATCTTTTCAATCGTGCGGTGAAAAGGGAAGAGCACGTGCGCCCGGTTACTTACTTTGAGTTGCGACCTCACATTTACGCCGGCTGCTTCGAGTCCGGCAATCTCCTCGAGCAGCGCTGCCGGATCGATTACCACACCGTTGCCAATGACGGCCAGCACGCCCGGGCGTAGAATGCCGCTCGGAATCAGCTTCAAAACGAACCTTTTGTCGCCAATGAAGACGGTATGCCCGGCATTATGACCGCCCTGATAACGTGCGACGGCGTCGAAGTTTTCAGACAGCAGGTCGACGATTTTGCCCTTACCTTCGTCGCCCCATTGCGCCCCGAGCACAATCAAATTACTCATGGCTGATTGAAGACTCGCGCAGCACGAACCGCGACGCGGCACCGAGTACACGTATCGCTTTCCCGACCCAGGCGTGATTCGGGCCGCTGTGTTTTTCGACGGAACATCAAAACTCCCGATTGTACCGCAGGCCTTGAAAGTTCCTTAAGAATCATGCACTTGAGATGCGGACCGGGTACCGGGGCGAGGCCCCGAGGTGTGTTACGCTTGGCTCTAATGCAGATGTGTGGCGTCTTTACGGCGCTCGGCCCCGACAACTTTCACCAGCTCGTGCGCGGCATCTCCATCGGCAAGCTTCGGACTTACCAGGTCTACGAACGATTCAAGATGCGAGCCCGGCTGATGAAGCTGAATTCGGAAGCGCTTCGCAAAGCCGAGCCTAAGTTTTGGGCAAGGATCGAGGCGGGTGAGGAAGAATTCGCCACCGATCTTTCCCAAGTGTTTCTTTTATCGCACCTGGACATGATCGTCGACGTTCTGAACTTCCTCGGTATACCGAACGAACAAGGATTCTTTGATAAGGATCTTAAACCCGAAGAGTATCTGTCCGAAGGTTGGCAGAGCCGGGTGTTCAATGAGTTTTCCCCTAAGCATCCGCGGGAAGTGCTTCTTTTCTATATCAATCATCTAGATTGGGAGCTTACAAAGACCGATCAAGTATTCCTGCCGGCAGCTTGAGGCCGCACAACATGGCGGATGTAAAGACGTTTCAGGAGAAAGTTAAAAAGGGCGATCTGACAGCAGTGCGCGCAGCCTTGGCCGAGAACCCTGCGCTGCTCGATGCAACCAATGAGGCCGGCCAAAGCTCGTTCCTGCTGGCGAACTATTACCGCCAAGCGGAAGTAGCCGAGTACCTGCTGGGCTTGCATCCGAAACTGAGCGTTTTTGAGCGCTGTGTAGCAGGGCAAACGGAGGCGGTCCTAGAGGAAATCGATCGCGCCCCGACGCTGCTCGAAACGCATAGCTCTGATGGATGGACGCCGCTGCACCTGGCAGCCTTTTTTGGGCACCCAGAGCTCGCTAAGGGACTGCTCAATCGCGGCGCGGAGATCGATTCACGATCGACCAACGCAATGCAGAACACGCCGCTGCATGCCGCCGCAGCCGGAAACAAGCTTGCGCTCGTGAAGCTCCTGCTCGAGAACGGGGCGGATGTAAACGCCCGGCAGCACGGGGGCTGGACTGCACTGCATTCAGCGGCGCAATCGGGCAACCGGGAGCTCGCTGAGATCTTGCTGGCGCATGGAGCTGAGGTAAGCGTCCGGGCCGATAACAATCAGTTACCGCTCGATCTTGCCTTGCTGCACGCTCGCGGGGAGATGGCCGCGCTGCTCGAAGGAGCCGGCGCAGAGCTGCATTAGTTCGCGAACGCTTAGATCCAATGCTTGAAGCGCAACTCGAAGAACTCAGGAGAGCGACTCTCGCTGCATTCGCCTCGGCAAACGGCGCGGAAAGTCTCGAAGAGGCGCGCGTGCAGGCGCTCGGCCGCAAAGGGGCACTCGCGCAAATCAGCAAAGAGTTCGGAAGACTGTTGCCCGAAGAGCGCGCGCGTGCAGGCAAGCTGCTCAACGCGGTTAAGCAGGATCTTGAAGGCGAATATGACGTTAAGAAGCGCCGCTTCGAAGAGACGGCACTAGCCGCCCGGCTGGGGCGCGAGTGGATAGACGTCACTTTACCTGCTCCGGGCATCCGGCCCGGCAGCCTCCATCCGATCACGCAGCTGCAGGAGGAAATCGAGGACCTCTTCACGTCGCTGGGCTTCGCAATTCTGGATGGACCCGAAGTGGAAACCGAAGAGCACAACTTCGATGCGCTGAATATTCCGGCGGCACATCCGGCGCGCGATATGCAGGATACATTCTGGCTGACAAACGGCTCCTTATTGCGCACGCACACTTCGCCAGTGCAGGTGCGAGGGATGCGCGAACTCGGGCCGCCGCTGCGCATGATCGCTCCGGGCCGAGTCTTTCGCAATGAAGAGGTTGATGCCTCCCACGAACACACCTTCTATCAGCTCGAAGGCATGATGGTGGACCGGGAAGTTTCGGTTGCCAATCTCATCTACTTCATGCAAACCTTGCTGAGCGAGGTTTTCAAACGAGCGGTAACGGTCCGCCTTCGCCCGGGCTATTTTCCTTTCGTGGAACCCGGTTTCGAGCTGGATATCCAATGCCTTATCTGTGATGGCAAGGGCTGCCCCGTCTGCAAACACAGTGGATGGGTGGAGCTTTTGCCGTGCGGCTTGGTGCACCCGAACGTTTTGCGGCTAAGTGGTATTGATCCCGATCAGTGGGGAGGCTTCGCTTTCGGGCTCGGCCTGACACGGCTCGCCATGATGCGGTTCGGCATAGACGATATCCGACAACTGCAGGGCGGCGATTTACGCTTTTTAACTCAGTTTTGATTTTGCGACTGGAGAACGTTTCAAGTTGAACTTTTCGTATGGCTGGATTCGGGAGCTTGTTCCCGGTCTGACCACTGAACCCGTTGAGCTCGAGCGGCTGATCACTACCAGGACTGCCGAGTGCGAGGGGATTGAGCCGTTCGGGGCGCATTTTGCGAAGGTAGCCGCGGCCCGGGTACTCGCGGTCGAGCCCCTCGAAAAAGGCCGGAACAAGTCGGTGTTGGTTGATGTCGGAGGAGGGAAACAGGCACGAGTTGTTTGCGGAGCGCCAAACGTCAGACCCGGCATGCTCGCGGCCTGGGTTCCGCCCGGCACTTCGCTGGGCAGTGAAGTGATCGAGACAGCGGTTATCGACAATGTCGCAAGCGAAGGGATGCTCGCCAGCGGCGCCGAACTCGGCATCAATCGCGATTCATCGGGGCTGATTGAGCTCGATGGGTTAGCCCCCGGCGAGTGCCTGCGCGGTCTCAAACCCGACTGGATCATCGAAATCGATAACAAAAGCCTGACGCACCGGCCCGACCTGTGGGGACATTACGGGATGGCTCGGGAAGTTGCGGCCATAACGGACAACAAGCTATACGACCCGGTCGATCTAAGCCTGCTGCCGAGTGGCGATGCGGAGTTCAAGGTCGAAATCGCTGATCACTCGCTGTGCGCGCGTTACAGCGCTCTCGTTTTCGAGAACGTAAGAGTCGCGCCTTCACCCTTTTGGATGCAGGCACGGCTGGAAAGCGTGGGTCTAAACGGCATCAACAATATTGTTGACGCCACAAATTACGTGCTTGCGGAACTTCCGCAGCCGATGCACGCGTTCGATGCGGACAAACTGGCAGGCGGGATCATTTTCGTAAGGCGGGCGCGCGCGGGCGAGAAGCTTGAGGCGTTGAACGGCGAGACTTACGAACTGACCGAAGCGGACCTGGTGATTGCCGATGCGGCTGGGCCGATTGCGCTCGCGGGCGTTATTGGCGGCGCGAATAGTGCCATTTCCGAGACGACCACTCGCATCGTTTTCGAAAGCGCGAACTTTCAGGCGACCAGCGTCCGCCTGACATCCGCGCGCCACCGATTGAGGACCGACGCCTCGATGCGGTTTGAGAAAGCGCTCGATCCGGAGAACACGATTCGAGGCCTGGCGCGCGCCATGAGCTTGCTGACTGAGGTGTGCCCTGAGGCTCAAACTGCCGGCGGAGTTATCGACAACCGGATTGCCGCTATAAATCAAGAGCCGATTGCGCTGCCGCTCAGTTTTGTTATTGGCAAGCTCGGCAAGCGAGTTACCGAAGAGGAAGTTGTTCGCATTCTCCATGCGCTCGGATTCGGGGTCGGCGCATCCTATCCAGGGCTGCTCAGCGTCACTGTGCCGAGCTGGCGCGCGACCAAAGATATTTCTCTGAAAGAGGATCTGGTTGAAGAGGTGGGGCGGATGATCGGGTACGAGCAGATCAATCCAGTTGCTCCGCGAGTCGCTTCAACCGTGCCGCCTTCGAGTCCTATGCGAGCATACCTGCGTAAGCTGCGCCGGATGATTGCGAGCCAGGGATTCTCAGAGGTTTACAACTACTCCTTCACTACCGCCAAAGATGCCGAGAAATTTCAAAGCCAACTGAACGAGCATCTGATAGTTCGGAACCCTATCGCTTCCGAGCTGACGCATATGCGGCGCAGTTTGCTGCCAGGCCTGTTCAAAAACGTCGTGAGCAATGTCCGCCACTATTCGGAGTTCCGGCTTTTCGAGATTGGCAACGAGATTCATCCCGCTCGCGAAGGGCCGCTTCCAAATGAAGTCTTGCATCTGGCCGCGGTGCTTTACGCCGCACACGGAGATGAGCGAAATTTCTTTGAGCTGAAGCGCGTGGCCGAGTGCTTGTTTCCGGACCTTGAGCTCACGCCAGCGGCAGAAACACGCGCTTACGAGCATCCGGCCCGCACTGCGATGATCCAATGGCGTAACGCGGCGATTGGCCGTTTGTTTGAATTGCATCCATCGCTGCTGGCGAACGAAGGGATCGAAGGACGTGCCGTTTTCTTCGACGTCGATTTGCGCCTTCCACTCGAGCTCTCGTCAGAGCGGCACATCATTTACACTCCGCTTCGAAAATACCCGACCAGCGGATTCGACCTCTCCGTAGTCGTCAACGCGAGAACCCCTGTAGGGGAACTGAAGCGGCAGCTTTCTGCAGTCGCAGGCAAGGATCTGGTTAGCATTGAATTTATCCGACAGTACCAGGGCGCTCCGCTTGCCGAAGGGCAGAAGAGCGTCTCATATCACCTCGAGGCGGGCGCGCTCGACCATACCTTGACGAGCGAGGAAGTGGCCAGGATCCGTCAGCGTATTGTAGCGGCCATGCTCGCCGCAGGATGTGAGATTCGCGGAGTGGATTAGGGAACGATAGCTGCTTCCCGACTCAGGAAGAGCTCACGCACCTCCCGCCAGTTATCCACACGCTGAAATGCAGTCTCCTGCACGTTATGCGGCGCGGTGAAGAGGATACCCTCGCCGCGAAATCGCCGCAGATGTCGCGCGTCATCGTCGATCATGTAGTCTGCCGCCACGATGCTCTTATCCCCACAAAAGACGACGTTGCTCACCGGAATAAAAGGGAAGTGCTGCTGCAACCACTTGAACTTGGCGGAAAACGAGTTGGGCACGTCCATGGCAGCGGTGGTGATAAACACTTCATAAGCGCTCATTAATTCACGAATGACTTCCTGGCTGAAGGGCATAACCGGGATTCCAGCAAAGAATTCGGCGCTTTGGAAGTACTCGCGCGAACGGGCGACGTGTGCGCGGTCGATCGCTTCGAGCAGGCGTTTCCCGCGAAAGTGCTCTTTGGTCAAGTTGAGCTGGAACTCAGCATTGTAAAGCTGTAAGTAGTGCGCCATGGTGTCCGCCGTGACTTCATCCATGTCGATTGCGATCCGCTGCATCATTTTCACCGTAACTCACGAGCTAGAACTCTGCTTGCGAGAATGAAACTTGCACTCTGAGGTTTGTCTTCTGCCTGGCCTTTACGCGCATCCTGCCGGTGCGCTTTGGGTATCTGAATCTCGCACGGCGATTGTCGCAGACGTGCACCTTGGTTATAGCTGGGCCCAGCGGCGGCGCGGGGAGCTTGGACCGCTGGCTGATTTTCGCACGAGCGAGAAGCTGCTGGCACTCGTCGAAGATCTGCAACCGGCGCGAATTGTCTTTTTGGGAGACCTGGTGCATGCGCCTCGCCCGTGTGCCGCGGAACGCGAGTGTATTGAGAGCACGCTGCTCGAGCTAAGCCGGCGGGCCGCCTTGGTTACGGTTCGCGGAAACCACGATCGCGCTTTCGCGCGGGAGTTCGGTCACCTGCCTATAGAGCAGCGAGAGCACTGGTCGAACGAATTCGTTACCGCCGTTCACGGTGATCGCCTGCAGCTCGCGCCCATTCTGGAATCCCACACGCTCGTGGTCGGCCACTTACACCCATGTTTGTCTGTAAAAGACAGTTCCGGCGCATCCCAAAAGCTTTCTGCTTTTCTTGTTAACCGGAACTGCCTGGTGTTGCCCGCGTTCTCGCCCTTTGCGCGCGGCTACGACATAACAAGTGGTTTGCCTCGCGACCTGCTCGCGTGCTTCTGCGATGAGCCGCTAGAAGTCTACGTAACAACCCGCACTCGTGTTGTCCATTTGGGGTCCTTGCGAAACGCCCTGCAACGCATAGGGGAAGCAGAAGTTAACGCCCCCGCTCAGTTCCGGCGCAGGTCAGTTGGCCGTCAGTAACGGTTTTCGTGCTAGAGCAGAACGTCGGGCCGCTGCCGGATCTCCATACAGCCTTTACCGGTAGGCAGCATTTTACCCGGATTGAGCCTGCACTGCGGATCGAACAAACTCTTGAATCGCTTGATTAAGTCGAGAGTCTCTTCCGGAAACTGGTGGGCCATCAGCTCCATCTTTTCCATGCCAACGCCGTGCTCGCCCGAGATTGAACCTCCGACGGAAATGCAGAAATCGAGAATCTCCTCGCCAGCTCGCTGCGCCCGCTCGAGTTCACCCGGCTCTCGGGGATTGAACGGCAGGATCGGATGCATGTTTCCGTCCCCCGCGTGAAACACATTGCTGATTTCTATGCCGTGCCGTTTTCCGATCTGTTCGATGGCGCGCAGAGTAAGGGCTATTTGCGTCCGCGGCACCACTCCGTCCTGCACATAGTAAGTCGGGCTCACGCGGCCGATGGCTCCGAAAGCGTTCTTGCGGCCTTTCCAGAGCAGGGTTCGTTCTTCGGCCGATTGCGCCACCCGAAACTCGCGGGCTCCGCAGGCCCGGCAAACCTCACGAATGCGGAGTGCCTCTTCCTCCACAGATTCGATCAGCCCCTCCACTTCGATGAGTAGCACGGCCGCAGCATCGGTTGGATAACCGGCGTGAGTAGCGGCTTCCACCATGCGCAGCATGGGGCCGTCCAGCATTTCGAGCGCGATCGGAATGATGCCCTTCGCCGTTAAAGCGGCAACTGTGTCCCCAGCCTGATCCACTGAATCGTAGATGGCAAGCATGGTGCGGATGGCTTCCGGTTCTCGCATCAGCCGCACCCCGATCTTTGTGACCAGCGCCATTGTGCCTTCCGAGCCGGTCAGCAAGCCTGCAATGTCGTAACCCGGTGAATCAAGCGCCAAGCCGCCGGTTTCTATGACGCTCCCATCTGGCAAAACCGCTTCAAGGCTCACCACATGATTCGTAGTTACTCCATGCGCCAAGGTGTGAGGGCCGCCGGCGTTCTCCGCAACATTGCCGCCGATTGTGCAGGCACGCTGGCTAGACGGATCGGGCGCAAAAAAGTAGCCAAACTGCTGAACCGCAAGCGTGATATCCAGGTTTACGACCCCGGGTTGCACAATTGCTCGCTCATTCGGAATATCGATTTCTAGAATGCGGTTCATCCGGGCAAAGGAAATGACCATCCCGCCTGCTCGCGCAATGGCTCCACCGCTCAGCCCCGTTCCGGCACCCCGTCCGACGATGGCGATATTGTGCTTCTGAGCAGTTTTGACGAGCGCCACCACGTCTGCTGTCGTTCGCGGAAAAACAACCAGATCCGGTTGCGACTTGTCCACTCCGCCGTCGTATTCGTAAAGCTTCAGGTCGCTTGCGTGGGAGAGTACGCCGCGTTTGCCCAACTCGGCTTCCAGCTCTGCGATCAGGTGGCTATGGACAGGCATTTTGACCTGACGGCGCTTAGATCAAGCTTTGGAGGTATTGCGTCATGTCGTCGCTTAGCCAGTCCTCGGCTTGCGCGAACTTGCGCATGATACGTCCGTTCTTAATTATGTAGGTCTCGGGATACTGGAAGGTTCCGAAGCGCGCACTCAAGTCAGAGCTGGGATCTCGGGCAGTATCGAAGGAGACGTGGATGCGGTCAAGAAAGGCACGATACTTCTGAGGATTTTTATCGATACTCACGGCCACCACGACAACACCAGAGCTGGCAAAGCGGTTCTGCATCTCGTTGAGCGATGGGATCTCCTCGACGCACGGTGCGCACCAGGTCGCCCAGAAGTTCAGGACCAGCACCTTGCCACCAAACGATTCCGGTGTGACACGCCTTCCGGAATCGGTGACGATGCTGAAATAGGGAGCTTTGCCGCCCTCTTTGGGAGTTGTATCGCGCAGGCTCAGCACAATAACGGCGATGAACCCGGCCGCCAGCAGCGCCAGCAGAGCACGAAGAAGTGTATTCGTTTGCAGTTTTTTCCCGGGAGCGTTGCCGGGAACCGTTCTGGCCGGCTTAGCATCCTCTAAACTGCTGGTGGTTGACAATTAGGCCTCTCTTACCGAAGTTGCGCAAAACGAACCGCGCCGGTGGGCGGCAGAATCGACGCGTTCTCCTGCTCTTGGCTGGCTTTTGCTCGCGACGTTTGCACTCTAACCCGAACAATTCCAGTATCTAACGTCCAGCCCAGCGCATCAAATATACCGGCAATGTACGTAACTCGTAAGGCTGAATTCTCGGCTTCCCACATCTGCCGCGTTCCCGGGCTGAGCGATTTCGAAAATGCGGAACTGTTTGCCGAAGAAGCCAATCCGCACGGCCACGGACACAATTATGTACTGGAAGTTACGATCGAGGGAGATCCGGATCCGGTCACCGGAATGGTTATTGATCTCAAGCGAATCAAAGCCATCCTGGAAGAGGAAGTCGTCGGCCCGATGGATCACCGCTTCCTGAACTATGAGGTAAGCCCGTTTGACCGGGTGGTGCCCACCACCGGAAATCTCGCCCTGGAAATCTGGCGCCGTCTCAACTTGCGGCTCACGTCGCTGGAATGCAGGCTGTCGCGTGTCCGGCTCTACGAAACCGAGGATCTGTACGTCGACGTTGTCGACGAGGAGAACGAACCCGAGCCTGCTTTGGGAGAGGAGCTCGCCGCGTGATTACGCTGACCAGGCGATACCCTTTCTCGGCCTCTCATCGCTTGCATGCTGACGCTCTGAGCGAAGAGGAGAACAGGCTGCTTTTCGGGAAATGCAATAACCCTTTTGGGCACGGCCACAACTACATTCTGAGTGTTACCGTGAGCGGTCCCATCGACAGACGAACTGGATTGATAATCCCCGTCAAAAGGCTGGACGCCTTGGTCGAGAGCAAAATTCTAAGCCTTTTTGCGCATCGCAACATGAATTGGGACCTTCCGCAATTTGCAGATCTGGTACCCACAACCGAAAATGTGGCGCTGGTGATTGCAGGTATTCTCGAAGAGCACTGGTCTGGCTGGTTCGAGAAAATTGCACAGACAGGCGCGCGTCTCTACAAGATCCATCTTCAGGAAACAGATCGCAACAGTTTCGAAATGTGCATGCATGATTTGCCGGACAAGCTTGCCGTGGTTTCGAAGCATGAAAGCGTGGTCGTAGATGTCTAGAAAATCTCCTGCTCCGCGTGAAGATACGCCGAAAAAGAGTTCCGTTATCGAGCTTCCCCGTAAGCGCGAATCGGGTTCGATCGCTTCTCACATTGAGGACATTATTCAAGCGGTTGGTGAAGACCCGCAACGGGACGGCCTGCTCCGCACTCCGGCGCGCGTCGAGAAAGCTCTACGTTTTCTAACGGCCGGCTATTCCGCCGATGTCAACCAGATCGTAAACGGCGCGCTTTTCGACGTCAAATATGACGAGGTCGTAATAGTCCGGGATATCGAGTTCTTTAGTATGTGTGAACATCACATGCTTCCGTTTTTCGGCAAAATGCATGTCGCTTACCTGCCCGATGAAAAGGTGATCGGGCTCAGCAAGATTCCCCGGATTGTCGATGTGTTCGCGCGCCGTCTGCAAATACAGGAGCGTCTGACTCAGCAGGTAGCTGACACCCTGCAGCAGCTATTACATCCGCGTGGCGTCGGAGTCATTTGTGAAGCCCGGCATTTCTGCATGATGATGCGCGGTGTCGAAAAACAGCACTCCGGGGCCATCACCAGCGCTATGATCGGAGCCTTCCGTGATAATAAAGAAACCCGGCACGAACTCCTCTCGCTCGTAGGCCAGCGCTCTACGACGATCTGACTAGCGAGGCGGGATGCATTTCCCGCATGTTAGCATCGGGTCATGACTGGCGAAAGTCGCCTTTTTGAAGCGGGCCCGGATCCTTTTGGGCGCACGTGGAAAGTGCAGTTCCGATGGCTGCAAACGGGTATTTCCATCCGGCACGCGGATACCGTTGACGTCAAGTTTTTCGTCACTCCGAGCGATGGGCCTTGCGAAGAAAAGGTGATTGCCTTGCCGCATCCGGCCCTGCTGCGGCTCACCGCCGAGCGCGGCCGGAAGCTCTCCGACCCATACTGCATGCGGCTCGCGGCGGCGCACCTGAAGCATATGATCGAAACATCTGAGGATATGGATAAAACTTTGGTTACTCTTTCTCCCCAGGAGCTTTCTGCTTATGATCAGCAATTGAACGGTGTAACCGCGGGAGCCAAACGGTAATCCATTCGGAAGCACCGATCGAGACGATTCGGCTCCCCTGAATTCGGCAAGCAGACCCAGCCTTGAACTTTTTCTGTAGCTTTGTTTCTGAGATAAGGAATTAAATCATGGTCAGTTGCCCCAAATGTGACGCGTCCATCGACGTCGAAGAAGAGGAACTCGACGAAGGTGACGTTCTGTCCTGCGATGAGTGCGGAGCCTCGCTGGTTGTGGCCAGTGTGAATCCAGTCGAACTCGAATTGGAAGACGAAAAGCACGACGATGACGACGATTTCGACTTCGATGAGGACGAAGACGAGGATGAGGACGTCGAAGAAGAGGAAGAAGGCGAAGAGGATTGGCGGTAGCTTACATTGCCGGCTGAGTCTCTCTCCCGCCGGTGCCCAAGTGGCCGAGCAATATTCATTCTAGTGGCGCTCGGCATTTGTGTGCCGCCCTCGTATTCCAAACAGGCGCAGGCCCCGGTAGTTGGCCAGAATTCCGGGGTGACCCGTTCCATCGAGGGCTCGGTTCTGAGCAAGAGCGGCCAAGCAGTTTCCGGAGCTATCGTCCTCTTGAAGGACACGAAGACTCTGCAGATTCGTTCCTACATCGCCCAGGCGGACGGCCGATATCACTTCTATGGCCTGAGTACCGACGTTAACTATGAAGTCCGTGCAGAATCAAGCGGATTGACGAGCAAGACCAAACTGGTTAGCGTTTTCGACAGCCATAAGGTCGTAAAGCTGAACCTGAAACTGGTTAAGAAGCTTAAGACATGAGCGCGCTCGGTCAGCCCGTCAGTATCTTGGCACCTCAGGATCGATCTCGCGACTCCAGCGGTCGATACCCCCCAGCACGCTGAAACAGTTTTCCACCCCATGAGCCCGCAGCCAGCTCACCACTTGTAAGCTTCGGACGCCATGGTGACATACAACCAGCAGGTCGTGCTCATCGGCTAACCCCTCGAGCTTTTGAAGCTGTGCCGGCACAGATTGCATGGGCACCAGTTCGGCACTCTCAATATGTGCCAGCGCAAATTCTTCCGGCTCGCGAACGTCGATCAATATGTTTCCGCGGCCGCTTTCGAGCCGGGACCGTGCTTCCTGCGGAGAGATCTCGAGCGTTTCAGGCATAACCATCGTTAGACTAAGTTCGCTCGCGAGAATACCACGTCACGGGCCTGCCGTTAAACGGTTCGCCTGAAAGGGTCAGCTAGCATTGCTTAATGATCTTGGCTTCGTTACCGGACTGCAATCCCTCTGCAACACTGCCTCGATACTTTGGATTGACTTTCAGAATTTACATCAGGTGGGCTGCAGGCCGAGTCGCCGCTCGCGCCCAGCACTCAGGGAGAACATGATTAGAAAGCTCTATTTGATTGCGCTCTGCATGAGCCTGCTGCGTGCGCAACTTTCGAAAGCGCAAGAATCGGGCGACAAACCGGTTGCACCGCTCTCCATCAGCCCGGCAGCGGCGCTCAGCGTCCAAGATCTTCAACAGCTTCGGGTCAAGCTAGCCGAACAGGAAGAGCAAATCAGGCGGCTGCAGGCCGCGGTAGCTGAGCAGCAAAAAGAGATCGAGCGCTCTCTGGCCGCGGCGAATACGAAATTGTGCCCTAACTCCAAGGCGGATGACGCGATCGCTCCTGAGGCGACCAACTACGCCGCCGCCTCGCGGGGGGAGCACTCGGTTCAACTTGTCCCGGCTATCGGTCGCGCCAGACCCGCGGTGGCAGTGGCGACCCGCTCGGGTTCACCCAGCGGCCAACACAACATCGCGAATCCGTCATCGTCCCTCTCCGTCACCATCGGGAACACAACCTTCAAACCATTTGGATTCGTTGACGCCACATTCTACGGACGCTCGACCAATCTCGGCAGCGGTATAGGTTCGAACTTCGGCGCCATACCTTATAACACCTCCGCCATTAACCGCCTCTCGGAAGCTAACTTCACCACCCAGAACTCGCGGATTGGCTTTCGGGTCGATTCGGAAATATCAGGGGCGAAGGTCCTCGGCTATTTCGAAGCTGACTTCCTCGGCAGCCAACCCCCGAACGTGTTCGTGACGAGCAACTCGGATACTTTTCGCATGCGCAATATCTTCGTCGATCTGCAGAAGAGCAGGTTCGAAGTCCTGGCCGGGCAGGACTGGAGTCTGATGACACCAAACCGCAAGGGCCTTTCTCCGTTGCCGAGTGACATCTTCTATTCGCAGGACATGGACACCAATTACCAGGCAGGTCTCGTCTGGTCACGGCAAACGCAGTTCCGGTTCATCGCGCATCCGAGGGACAACTTAGCTTTCGGCGTTTCGCTGGAAAATCCGGAGCAGTACATCGGCGGCTCAAACGGCGCCGGAACGGCTACCATCCCCGCGGCCTTCACTTCGGCCGCATCTTCGCAATTCAATAATGGAACAACTAGCTACTCAGCTCCGAATCTGCACCCGGATCTCGTTTTTAAAGGAGCTTACGACGGCCATATTGGTGAGAAGCTGATGCATATAGAAGCGGGGGCCCTGGTTCGCAGCTTCAAATTTGCAAACGGGACGGGAACCCCAGCCAAATACAGCACCTATTCCGCAACGGCCGCATCCGGCGAAGTGAACGGAAATTTTGAGCTAGCGAAAAACCTCCATCTGATCGCTAATACTTTCTTCGGTTCTGGCAACGGCCGGTATATTTTCGCGCAAGCGCCTGACGTTGTGATCCGTGCGAACGGTACCATCGCTCCGCTGCACTCCTATTCCACGGTCGACGGATTCGAAGCCAACCTCAACAAGAACACCTTGCTCTACGGGTACTACGGCGGCATCTACATCGATCGTGATCAGATTCTCGACTCAACAGCGGCCGGCAATACGCTCGCCAACCCGGTCTATGTCGGATACGGCTACAAAGGCTCTCCCAACAGCCAGAACCGCACGATTCAGGAAGGCACGATCGGAATCATTCGCACCTTCTGGAAGAATCCGAACTATGGAGCGCTGTCTCTGATTACTCAGTACTCGTACCTGACTCGCAATCCCTGGTATGTCGGGGCAGGCGCGCCGAGCACCACGCACAGCAACATGTATTGGGTTGACGCGCGCTACACCCTGCCTTAATTCCCGATTTGCTCAGAGAGGCGCCGCTTACGGCCGGGCTTCTCTTTCTCGGAAGAGAAAAGGCATGCACCCAAAAAAAAAACGCCCCCGGCAGAGCCAGGGGCGTTCGGTTGAATTCCCGCTATTGCGGGATTGGTTTACTTCTTCTTCTTTGCCGGGGCCTTTTTGGTGGCCTTCTTGGCGGTTGCTTTCTTAGTTGCGTTCTTCATTCAGAAGATTCTCCCTAAACGTAAATTTGCAATCTATACAGATCGCAGCGTGATTCATATATAAGATTCTTCGCAAGAGAAGTCAAGAAAAAAGTTTAAGAGACCCGGATAGGGAACCGGAGGCAAGAACGGGTACATGCGAAAACGTAGCTGTGAAATTTTGTTTCGGTAGCTTCTTCAACTTGCGCGTGAGCCGTATCAGCGCAGTAATCGCTCGGTAGGACAGTGAGCAAACGATAAATAAGGATTTCAAGCCGGTAGCGAGGTCAATGTGCAAGCCGCCGCATGCTGGGGTCCTCTGCGCGGCAACTTGCTTAAGAAAAGTGCGATCATGATGACGGATCACTCAGCGGCATGAGCCGGAGGACCAGCGCTTGACCTGGAGAAATCGAAAGAGCATCAAGCTCGCGGCATTTGCCTTCGCGCTGTCGATCATTATTACGTCGGGATGCAGGCACCAGCGCAGTACAGTTGCGCGGTCCCCGCGGCCTCCGGTACAGCCCTCGAGAACATCTAGCAGGCACGCCGCCGTTCCGGTCGGTTATTCAGAGGAAGGCGTCGCGAGCTGGTATGGGGTGCCGTATCATGGCCGTCCTGCTGCGGACGGTGAGATCTACGACATGGAGACGCTGGTAGCGGCACACCGCGTAATGCCTTTCAACACTTGGTTACGGGTTACAAACCTGGCGAACAATGAGGCGGTGAATGTTCGAGTAATCGATCGCGGCCCGTTCGTTAAGGGGCGAATGATCGATCTCTCGAAAGCAGCGGCCCGCGCCATCGGGCTCTTAGGGCCCGGCATCGGCAAGGTAAGGATAGAGGTCATTGCTGCACCCCGAGACATTCCTCTCAACGACTACTATGCGGTTCAAACCGGGGCTTTCGCGAACCGCGAGAGCGCGGAGCGACTGCGGGAGCATTACGCCCGGAAGTTCGGTAACGCCCAGCTCGCCCTGAAGCACGCCCCAACTCCGCTGTGGCGTGTGCTCGTTGGCAAGGAACCTTCGATTGAGGCAGCGCAGCAGTTAGCGGTTGTACTTGGCGCGGAAAACAAGAACGTCTTTGTGGTCCGGCTGGACGAGACGGTCCTACGGGGCAACGCAACTGGTCCGGTATCTGCCAACCCGACGCAGCTCGCCTGCGGAACCGCCGGGACGCTAACGCATTCGTCTCTGGGCATCTCGCGCATTCGGGGCGAGAGGTTCTTTGTGGCTGCCGCACTAACAAAACGAGCGCTTCTCGCCAGAATCCGTGTTACCCCATATTGCTTTCGACGTTTCGCCTCTATCGACATTGATCGGCAATTCTCCCGCCATGAAGCAGGTCCAGCGGCTGGTTTCGCGCATGGGCAAATCCAGATTCCCGGTTTTGATTCTCGGGGAGACAGGCACTGGGAAGGAAGTTGTTGCGCGAGCTATTCACGGCATGGAAGGGCAAGGGCATTTCGTAGTTGTGGACTGCTCTTCTTTGGTCGGACCGCTCATGGAAAGCGAGCTATTCGGATACGCTAAGGGAGCGTTTACCGGGGCGCACACTCAAAAGCTCGGTCTGCTTGATGCCGCGAACGGCGGAACGGCGTTTTTTGACGAGATCGGGGAACTGCCTCTCGATATGCAGATGAAGCTGCTGCGTGTGTTGCAGGAGAAGGAGTACCGTGCTGTGGGCGGGCTCTCGCAACGCAGCTCCAATTTCCGCGTCATCGCTGCCACCAACCGGGATCTCGCGGCTGAAGTGGAAGCCAAGCGCTTCCGGCAGGACCTGTTCTATCGTTTGAACGTGATGCGGGTGCGGCTTGCTCCGCTGCGAGAGCGCAAAGAGGATATTCCGTCATTGGTCGATCACTTTCTTGCGCGCTACGGCAAAGATCACCGCATGCCCGATGAAATTCTGAAGGCACTCGAGGAATACGACTGGCCGGGTAACATCCGCGAACTGGAACATACGATTCAGCAGATGGTGGCTATGAACAGCGGTCCATGGCTGAGCACGGCGGATCTACCCACCTCGGTCGCGAACAGGAAACTCGAACGGGAAATATCTCAGCAGGAATCCCTGGGAAACCTACGACTTCACCTGGACAGCTTCCCGGGATGTCGCGGAGTGGTGCCGCTGGCCGAAGTCGAAAAGAAAGCAATTTTGCAAGCCATCGAGTTCACCAAGGGAGATCGCACAGTTGCGGCCGCTATGCTCGGCATTGGGAGGACCACCCTCTACCGCAAGCTGAAGGAATACGGGCTGTGAAGATAGGTGTATGCGTGTTGCGCTTGATGCTAGCTATAGCGTGGACGCTCAGCCCTCTGGCATAGCCGTTTACTCGCGAGAGCTTCTCGACGGGCTTTCCTCGGCCAGTCCTCAGGATTATTTCGTCCATGCTTACCGGCCAAAGCAGTTCGCGCGCGCCAAAAGGCCGAGCATGCCCAACGTAAGAAGAACGATTCTATTGCCTGGCATTCCGGTGTTCGGGGCGGATGTCTTTCACGCGCTCAACCAGCGAGTGGACCAGCGTGCCGCGCCTCGAGTCGTTTCCACTTTCCACGATCTCTTTGTGATTTCGGGCGAGTACTCAACTCCAGAGTTCCGAAAACGATTTGCGCGGCAGGCGCGGCAGGCGGCGGAACGATCCGATCTCATCATTGCGGTCTCGCAGTTCACGGCGAACCAGGTAAGCAACCTTCTAAATGTAGAGAGCCGGCGGATCCGGGTCATACCGCACGGCGTACATATACCGCCGAGGGCTCGGGAGCGCGCACGCGAGAAGTTCGTCTTGTTTGTAGGGGCGCTACAGGCAAGGAAGAACACGAAGCGACTGGTTGAAGCATTCGAATCTTTGCCCGAACCATGGCGCCTGACTTTGGCGGGCGCTCCCTCCGGCTATCGAGCGGGCGAGATTCTTAACCGGATCGAGGCAAGTCCCGCGCGCAAAAGAATCGAGGTGACCGGCTATGTTTCCCGCGAGCGTCTTGATGACCTGTACGCCCGCGCTTCCATTTTTGCCTTTCCCTCACTCGACGAGGGTTTCGGTATCCCGGTGCTCGAAGCGATGGCGTGGGGGGTGCCCGTGATTACCTCAAACGGTTCTGCGCTGAGTGAGCTGGGGCGGGATGCGGCACTACTGGTTGATCCTCACCGCACAACCGAAATCGCGGGCGCGCTGCTCAGTTTGGCCGAGCGTGATGACCTTCGCCAGGAGTTGGTTCGTTCCGGGAAACTTCGCGCCGAGAAATTCACCTGGAAGAATGCTCTCGTTGCAACTCGTGCAGTCTATCGCGAGTTGGTCTAGCTTGAACTACTTGCCTTCTTCCTCAACGGAGATCTTGAGTGCGCGGAGAAACTTCTGGTCCTGGGTGGTCAAACGGATTTTTCCGGCAGATTCGAACTGAACGGGCTCTACATCGGACGAAGAATCGGAGTCGCTCTCGTCGCCTTCGCGCTTATTAAAACCGATAGTCGCCTCGAGAACCAAGAACACGTCGTAGCCCGCGCGTTTGATCTCCCCAATCGCTCCGGCGATGCGGTCCGAATCGGAAAGAGATTCGTTGATCGCATTTCCTAACTCCTGCATCAACTCTTTCAATCTATCGTCCAAGAGCTCCTCTTTCCTGCGCACCTTCAGGTTAGCATTCAATCCATGTTCATCAGAAATGAACAACCAACATATACGGTCAGCACCGTTTGCGGCCTAGCCACCTCAGAAACATAGTGGCGCCGGGCCAGTTCGTTCGCTTATTTTTTCGAATGGAGGACGACTGGTGGGCCTAGGATTTACTCTTTAGGCCGACCTGCTTGTGAGTGCTGGTAGTGCTTGGAAGCCCAGCGTCGGCTAGGTCTCCGAATTCTTCTGCTCGTAAGGATGCGTGGAATACCTGGCCGCCTCCTCCTGAGCGCCCCCGGTATTATCATGCGTTCGCATTGCGAGCTTATACTCGTTAACGGCGCGGTCACGCTGCCCGGTCACGTCAAAGATCTTGCCAAGATTGACATGCGACCAAACCTCGGTCCATTTGGGATCCAGATCGCCGTTGATAGCCGAACGAAACTCGTTCGCGGCAGACTGGAAATTGTTCTGTTTAAAAAAGACCTCCCCAATCCGGTAATGGGCGAGAGAGCTGTTTCTGTTCACCTCGAGCGCCTTCTGGTATTCCCTCAGAGCGTTGGCATAATCATTTATTTCGACAAACTGCTCACCTCGGCGGATAGCTACTGCAATTTGCATGCTCGGGTCCAGCCGGAGCAGGACGTGCTTAGGATCGAGCGTCAGTTTGCGAGGCTTGCCGAACGTGTCGACGCTGAACTCGGAGGAGGTGCCGGTCACTTCTACCGTCTTGTCTTCCGGGTTTCCCTCTGTCTCGATCCGTAGATCAACTGGCATACGGAAGGTATCGAGATCCTGGTTGATTTTGCCCACAACTCGGAAACCTTGCTGCGTACGGAAGACAGTGTACTCCAGCTTGAACTCGGGCGAGCCGCTCGATTCGAGCCACTGGATGAAGAAGTACCGGAGATCCTGGCCCGAGACCTGCTCCATCACTTTCCGGAAATCCTCGCTGCTGGCGGCCTGCCAGGAATACTTGTCGATAAACGCGTGTAGGCCTTTTTTGAAATTGGCATCTCCGATCACGCTGCGAAGCATGTTCAGAACCGCCGCGCCCTTCGCGGCCGTAAGGGCCCAGTACTCAGGCGAGTAATCCTCGAGCCGCGCGGCTTGTAAGACAGGTGGATCCTTAACGGTGAGCGCCTCGACATACGTGCTCTTAATCTCGTCTTCAGCGGCACCGGGGCCCCCGGTGTGCTCAAGGTACAGCAACTCCGAGTAACGGGCCGGACCATTGTCCAGCCACAGATAGTTTCTGCTGCTGGGCGACACCAATACACCCCACCACTGCCGTGAAAGCTGATTTGTTAGCACGCGCGTGTTGACCCGCTTGGTAATGGAGCCAGGCGCGAGGAAAATGATTCCAGGTGCCGAATAGCCGTTTACCGCGCCTGCTTCCGTTTCTACCAGCGTGAGGTTGGCTTGCGGCGCCAGGCCATATTCAGAGGTCAGGAAGGTCATGATCTTGCCCGTCTCCTCGCCATAGGCCTGAGTGGCGGCTCCCGCAGCATCCCGGAAGAAGATCTGGCTAGTGATCCCTTGCGAACTGACTCGCACGCCATCCCCTTGCACGATGGCGATGCTTCCCGGAAAACTCGCTTTGTCGTAGTGAAACGAAAAAATCGTGCCTCCATTCCTGGCGCTATCGGTTTTCAAGTCTCCGCTCGCAATTACGTGATAACCCGCCGGGGTCGTGATCCGCAGATCGGCCATGAAGCGGTTTACGGTGTAACCGCTCACGGGAAACCAGCGCGCCGGATAAAGGAGATAGCCAAAATCGGGATGAAGCGCAGCGAACTTGATACCGGACACCGGAGAGTCTTCATTCCCGGTTAGCTTGCCGTCGTAACTCAGTGAGATCTGGCAAGCCTGGCTCTTCACCAGGCCGTTTGGGAAGCTGACATGAAGGGTGTAATCCTGCGTGTCGCGTGAAGTTGCCAGCGGCTTTCCGCCCCCGTCTACTGCTTTCGAGATCGTCAGCGCATTATTTAATTCGAAGGTGGCCTCGTTGGTATTGTCGAGCGGAGTGAAATCGATTTTGGCGGTAGCGGTGATGGATTGTGTTCGCGGATTGATCTCGGCGTCGATGGTATATTTTTGGACCTGAATCGTTCCGTGCTTTTCCTGTGCACCGCCGATTGCGGCGAAAACAAAAAGCACTAAAACGGGTCTGAAACTGCACTTCATCTTCTTTTATTGTCTCCCGGCCAGCGGCGGACAACCCGGCTGGCCACTCGCCGACATCTGCGGAATAGAACCGATGATGAGATCTGCCGTCCGCCCCAGCGGATCTCCTTCCCGAGTCAAGGCCGCCCTGACCTGCGCGAGTTCAAACCGCATGCGCTTGGTCAGATCCGGCCGCAAGAGCAACTCTTCAGCGGCGGCCGCCAGCTTGGCAGGTGTCATATCCTGTTGAATCAGCTCAGGAACAATCTGCCGTTCCGTAATCAGATTGACCATGGAAAGGAAAGGAACTCTGAGTAGGCGCCGTCCGGCATGCCAGCTCAGCCGGTTGACCTTGTAGAAGGTGACCATTGGCGTACCGAGCACGGCGGCCTCTATAGTCACAGTCCCACTTGCAGCCAGTGCCAAATCGGCGTGCCCGATACAATCCCAAGTCTCGTTCTCAACTACTTTGATGGATAGCGCGTCCATCCGTTCCCGAAAAGTTGCCAGCACGTTGTGGGTCGCGAATCCCTTCGGCGAAGCAAGCAGGACAGATAACGGGAAGCGTCCGCGAAGATGCGCAACCGTGTCGATCAGAACCGGGACATGTCGTCTAATTTCACCTGCCCGGCTCCCCGGAAGTAACGTTATTAGTGGCCTGTCCTGGGGTAAACCATGGCGGCTAAAAAACTCTTCGCGCGTGAACTGCCGCTGCACGTGAAAAGCAAGCGGATGACCTATATACGTAGCGTCAACCCCGCGCTCCCGAAACCACGACTCCTCGAAAGGAAATAAGCAGAAGAGTTTATCTACTAACTGACCGATTTTTTTGACGCGGCTCTCACGCCAGGCCCAGACCTGTGGCGCAACAAGATAGAAAACGGGAATGCCCAGGCGCTTGAGCTGGCGCGCTAGCCGCAGATGAAAGTCGGGACTGTCGGTTAGCAGCGCTGCAACCGGCTGATGGCGCTCGACGAAGCGAATTAGATCGCGATAACGCTTGTAAATGCGAGGCAGATGGCCAATGACCTCGGCCAAACCTACGACTGCGATTTCCGATGCGTCGATAACCGGTTCGACGCCTGCTGCCTGCAGTCTGGGTCCGGCGCATCCGTAAAAATGGCATTTGGGCAGAGCGCCCGAGAGATGCTTGACTACGCCCGCCGCGTACATATCGCTCGACGCTTCGCCCGCGGAAACCAGAAACTGCACTCGTGTTTTTCCAATCTTAGCAGCCGCATGGTACAGCAATGGCAGGGGTTTCGACTCATTCGCTCTGCTAGAATCGAGGTCGAAAACGTAGATGCCCAGTCAACGAGAGCCGACTCCCAACGTTCCGGCTCAATCGAGCCTGTCGAGAGTGAGCGTAGGGCAATTCGCGGAGCGATTCCGGGGCGAAGTCATTCCCCTCAGCAATACCTTCAGCTATTTCTGCGCCTCTGTGCCGATGAGCGAGGAGGTCGTTAAGGAATATTTGGAAGAGCCGATCGCCGCGCTTCCATCATCGCTGGCGGCGATGCTTCCGCGTGTATCCATACTCCTGGTTCCTTATCTGGAGCGTTCGGCCGAGCGGACGGCTTTCAAGACAAGCCGGAAGAAACGCAAGACTTTAGACAAGGCGAACGACTTCGTGGTAGCTGAGCGCCCCGCTGACGGGCAGCAGTCATGGGCCTCGCAGGTCAGTTTCGAGAACGAAACAGTTTTAGTCTTCGCTCTGAAGGAACAGGATGTCGCCGAATATCATTACCGGCTCTATAGAAGGTTAGCGGCACTGGTTGCGGATAACTGGTCAGCAGAAGCGGCTGCTAACTATAAAGCGCTGATACGTGATGAACTGACCGGGAGCGTTCACGGCGAAGTAGATGACGATAGCTGGCAGGCCAAGCAAATCCTGTTGCGGCGGCAAGCGAATGTGAAACGTGACAGTCCTTTGTTCGCCGACTATGTGCGTCAATCTTTTATCGATACGCTCACGCTTTATCTTCACGGGATCTGCTGCGATATCGATGTCGAGACCGGGCCACGGCAACTCCCTAGCCGTTATCTTCGCAAACGCTTGGGTGCACTCAAGTCGCTGTATCCGCCCCCTTCAGGCTATGCGGTGTTTCCGGAAGACGACGAGAAACTCAAAGCCCGATAGCTCGTTCAGCAGCCGACAACTTCTTGAGTATTCTGATTGCGCCTTCTTTGCCTCGAGAGCCGATCTCAGTATGCGGGCCGACGCAGCTGGGACATCCAGCAGAGCAGGAACAACCCGAAGCGAGATCCAGAGCAGCCTTGATCAGCGCTTCCCTGCGCCGGTAAAGCGGCTCGCTCTGGCCGATACCGCCGGGATAATTATCGTAAAGGACCACATCCGGCTCGAACGCGGTCTTTTTTAACGCCGAGTCATCGAGAACAGCCACCGCAAGATCGCGAGGGTCGCCCAGTAACAGCACGGAACCGATAGTCTTCAACACATTGCCAAGACCATGCAAAGCATCTTGGAGATCAGTGCGCGATAAGCCGTCGAAGTCGAGAAAAAAATCAGCCGGGAAGTGGAGCCAGAACGCAGTCGTGTGCATTTCCTGTTCGGGTAACGAGAGCAACCCGGCTCCGACGTTTTCGAGCGTATAGAATTTGATCTTCTTGAACCCCACCACCTGCCTTTTCACGCGCACCTCGCCGTGCGCGGCACATCCTGCGCGATCGAATTGGGCCAGTTCGCTCACCTGCGTGTAGACGATCGCGTCAGTGAAGTATTCCGAGTCCACTTGGCGGACAAAAGCTTTCCGGCCATCAAAATCGAGCTTCTCGACCTGATACTGGCGCGCGTCGTGAAGATAGATGGCTTTCTCGTGCAAGGTTGTAGGGGCCGATGGGAAATCGACTTCACCGATTACACGGTGATCTCCGGTGATGTCGACAACGAGAAAGTTATCGCTCGTCACTGCACGCAGGCTCACCGAATCCGCCGGGTAGCTGTCGTCAACCCAGTGCCAGGAGCTACCGGAGTGATGGAGCAGCTTCAGATCTTCAGACAAAAAGCGGCACAGCCGGGAGAGATCCTGCTCTCCGAACTGTTCGCCGTCGCGGATTGGAAGCTCGAAGGCAGCGCACTTCAAGTGGCTTAGGAAGATCTCCAGATTATCGGCATTGATGTGAGCCTCTTCTGGTGAGGAGCCGAAGAAGTAATCCGGATGCTCGACGATGTATTGATCGAGCGGGGCACTGGAGGCAACCAGTACGGCGACGGACGAAGAGTTGCGACGCCCGGCACGGCCTGCGCGCTGCCACGTTGACGCGATATTGCCTGGGTAACCGGCGAGAACGATGCTGTCGAGCGAACCAATATCCACTCCGAGTTCGAGAGCATTGGTGGCGACGACGGCCCGAATGTCACCACTTCTGAGCGCCTGCTCGATCTGGCGGCGCTCTTTCGGCAGATAGCCCCCGCGATATCCCCGGACAGCCTCGTGCGAGAACGGCAACTGCGAACAGGCGTCCTTCAGATAAGTTGTGAGGATTTCGGTGGCAAGACGGTTATTGGCAAAAATAAGCGTTTGCTGATTTTGCCGAACGAACTCGAGAGCGATCCGGCGGGCTTCATGCAGGTAACTGCGGCGGATGCCCAGCTGCTGGTTAACGACCGGCGGGTTGTAGAAAACAAAGTAGTTATCACCAGATGGAGCACCGTTTTCGGAGACCAGCTCGAACGCTTTTCCGGTGATCGATTCGGCCAGTTCGCGGGGGTTCGCGATGGTGGCGGAACAGCAGATGAACACTGGGTTCGTTCCGTAAAATTCACAGATGCGCTTGAGGCGGCGCAGAATATTCGCCAGATGGCTGCCGTAGACGCCCCGATAAAAGTGCAGCTCATCGACCACAAAGTACCGCAAGTTCTCGAACAGCTTCGCCCATTTGGTGTGGTGGGGGAGGATGCCCGAGTGCAACATGTCCGGATTAGTGAGCACCACATTAGCTTTGTCGCGTATCGAGCGGCGAGCGTCGGAAGGGGTATCGCCGTCGTAGGTGTGGCAGGAGATCGGGCCGCCGAGCGAGTCGTTGAGTCGCTGAAGTTCCAGGCGTTGGTCCTCGGCGAGCGCCTTGGTTGGAAAGAGATAGATGGCGCGGGCGCCTGGATCGGCGAGCAGCGACTGTATGACCGGCAGGTTGTAGCAGAGGGTTTTGCCACTCGCGGTGGGGGTGACAACAGCGACGTTTTTGCCGTCCAGCGAATGCTCGATAGCGGCGGATTGATGGATGTAGAGATTTTCGATGCCGCGGGCGGCGAGAGCCGAGCGAAGTTTACTATCGAGGCGCTCGGGAAACGGAGCGAAGCGGGCTGGCCTGGCTGGCTGATGACGGATGGCGCGGACCGGCGAACCGTCTTCCTGCATCGATTTTGCGAAACGAACTATCAGGCCAGGGACGGTCGACTGCGGTTGCAGCGAAAGAGCGCCTTCTGCGGTCGGAGAGCTTTCAAAGTCCAGTGCCAAATTCACAACTGTTCGCCTTTTGTTCTTCTACCGTATCGAACAGGTCGCAGGATTGCAAGAAGGGCGAGCAGGGCGGCAGCGAAGGTCCAGTAGAAATAGGAAGGGCGGTAGCGAAAGACGATTTGGGAGTTGCCCGGCGGCAACTCGACTTTTTGAAAAATCGAAGCCACACGGGTTGGGGCTTGGTGTCTGCCGTTCACGAAGGCTCCCCAGCCCGGATAGAAGAGCTCGCGGCGGATTAGGGACGCCGGGCCATGGCAGGAAGCGCGAACGGCTTCACGCGATTCCACTGACAAGACGCAGGGTGCACCCTTTGTTTCGAAATACGGCGCAGGGTGTGGCAGCTCGAAGATGTTGCTGTAGTCGTCCTGATAGACCAGGCGGGGCGAAGTTGGATTTCCAGAGTCGAATGGAAACGCGGACCGGTGGGCGATGACATATTTGACGGCGATCGACTCGAAGGCGGCGAGATGATCTCGAAGCGCTTGATATCGGTCAGTGGGCGGTCCCGGAAAGTTGCCGACAAAAACCGGGTCTGCTACTCCGGGGTCAAGAGCCGTCTTGATGTACTGAACCCATTCCCTTGAGACCGGCACGGCATTGTGATTGATCGAAGCGAATCCAAAGTAGGCGGAGTAGTTGGGTCGTATCGGTCCCAGCGTGTACACGCGTTCAATGCCGAGATGATGCTGCAGAAACCTCACTGGCGCAAGATCGACGTAAGGGTCGCGCAAACCGGAAAGGGTCGGGACCGAAAAAAGGACGACTGCGTCGAGGCTCAGGAAGACGGCGAGCAGGAGTGAATAGCCACAATTGGCGGGCCGCGACAGCAACATAGCCGTGAGCAGCAGCACGACCGAGCTCCAGGCGAGCGAGAAACGAAGCCACGGAAGGTAACCGGGGGCATGCCTCAGGAGGGTTGCGATCAGGCCGGAACCGAGCCAAACGGCCCAGCCGGCAAAAACTACGGTGATAGCAAGGCTCAATACGACCTGGGCGAAGCTGATCTTGTTTTCGAGCCAATCGTTCAGCGCGAAGGCGAGGAGGATCACGGCAGCCAGTTCGCAGGACGGTTGCGAGTAGCGATGAATTTGCGTCAGGTCCATCGCGGGGATGAAATGAAATATCCAAATCGTGCCAGGAAAACCGAAGGTACGCGCCGTGAAGATCGCTATCCAAAGCGCGAGGGTCCAGCGCAACCTACGATATGTTTTTCCGCGCACGAGCGACAGGATGACGAAGAACACTGCGGTCAGGCCCAGATAGCCACCTGCAGTTCCCCAGATATTTTGCAGATCGCCGGAGGAATCGAAATCGGCAAAAGTGCCGATGGGGCCATAGAGGTACGGAAACAAATCGCTTGCAAGCCCAGACTTCGGGAGGTGGCCAGCGTTAATTTGATGTCCGATGGCAGACAGCCGTTGGTACTCGAGAAACGGAACAATGAGCGGCAATGCGAGGAAGACTCCGGCTATCGCACCGCCGATCACCTTGCGGGAAAAAGCCAGCCGGGCGCTCGGGACCGCAATAGTAAAGCGGGTGATCGTCCAAAGAGCGGCGAGCAGTCCGTCCAGGTAGGCTGTTTCCGGAAAACCCGCGTACAGTGAATAGGCAACAGCAAGCGCGACGAGAGCCCAACCGGCGGGGCGCTTTTGCTCGGCGAATTCAAAAGCTCGCTCGATCCCGAGCAAGAGAAGAGGCAGGAAAGGTATGGGAGCAATTGGCGCATGCGAGATCCAGGCGAACGCGCCATTGAATTCGTAAAGCAGCGCGCCAAGCGAGGAGGCGAAATGGCCGACGCCGAGTTTTCTGAGTAATAAGTAGGTGGAAATGCCGGCGACGATCTGAAGCACGATTTTCAAAAATTCGACGCCCTCCGGTGCACGCAGCAGAAAGACAAAAGGCAGAAAGAAAGACGAGGTCTGCATCTCGGCCGCCAGAGGGAGGCCAACGCCGGTGTAGGGATTCCACCATGGGACAATGCCGTGCAGCCAGTCCTGCGCTGATAGCATGCCAAGAGCTTGCGTGGTAAAGCCAGAGTTGGGATCGACCGAAGCGCCGCCTTGCAAGATGCTGCCATGGCTTTGAATTGCGAGTGACAACATGAAGAGCATGGGATTGGTGGAAATCCCCATGAGCCAGACAGGCAAATAGGCCAGCCAGGGCAGCACGCAAAGCGCGGCGATGCATTTCGCTTGCGCCGGCACCGAGTGGATTGCCTCCGCAATCTGATTGCTCCATGGCACGGCGCACAAGCCCACCATGAGCAGCAGGGCGATGACTTTCGTGAAAAACCAAGCGACTGCGAGGAAGAGCACGCGCTTCAGATTGAGCTTCTGGTGGAGTCTGAAGACGATGCCTGGATCGCTGGCATAAGGAATGGTCGAGAAGAAAACGGCCTCGCCGCGCTGATCCCGGTTTGCGATTTGTCGGAGAGGAAGAATATCGGAAGGAGCGACTTTGAGAAGTAGCTTGCTCCCGTATTGGATGCGCACATTGCGGATTGAACAAGTACCGGCGGCGGTGAGCGGATCAAATCGGAGCTGCCAGATTTTCGCGGCAGGCAGGCGAAAGGAAAGGGTTTGCGGGCGCGCGCCTGTGAACACCTTAGTGGTGACGGACTGGCGCTCGCTGAAACCTTTTCCGGTATCGAAATAGAGCTGGGCGGTAGATTGCTCGGAAGAAACCATCTCGAGCGTGAGCCGGAGTTGACTTCGTTCGTGAGAAGAGTAAACCAATAGCGCAAGCAAGCACAGGAGCGAAACAGGAAGTAGAAGAGTCAGCCACTGCTTGGGGGAGACGTGCGAGACAGAGCGGAGTGCCGAAGTAAAGGGATCTCTCAACTGGCGATCCCGGCCAATTTTTGAACGGTCTGGAAAGTATCGGATTCGGCGGCAGACTTATCAGGGCGGTAGCGCTTGACGCGCGCGAACCTCAAGGCGAGACCGCTGACGTAACGCGGGCTGATTTGAATTTCGTTGAAGGCAATCTCGACGACTATTTTGGGCTCGACGTAGACGGTGTAGTTGTCGCGGGCGATCTCGATCTTTTGAAATTCGGTGGTTTGCCAGGCGAGCATTTCGTCTGTGAGGCCTTTGAAGGTCTTGCCCAACATGGCGAAACCGCCCTTCTCGGTATCGCGCGCGCCGAGGTGGAGGTTACTGAGCCAGCCTTGCCGCCGGCCATTGCCCCATTCAGCGGCGATGACGACCAGGTCAAGCGTACGGGCCTGCTTAATTTTGAGCCAGCTTTGTCCGCGGGCACCGGCAGCATAGGTTGCATGCCTGGCTTTAGCCATTATGCCTTCGTGGCCGCGCGCGAGCGCCTGGTAAAGGAAATCTTCGGCTGAATCGCGGCTTTCGGTAACGAGATGAGGGACCAGATTCTCTGCGGGCACCAGGTGCGAGAGGTCGCGGAACCGCGCAGCCTGCGGGTCGTCGATGGCGGAGCCTCCGTTCAGGTACAGCAGATCGAACCAGAACGGAGTCATCGGCGGTTCGCCTTGGAGTTGATGGAGGTTCGCTTTGCGTCCAAAGCGGCGCATCGAGACTTGGAAAGGCAGCGGGCGGCCGGCAGCATCCAGGCTTAAAGCTTCGCCGTCCAAGATGAGCTCACGAGCGGGTATCGCGCGGACTGCTTCGACGATCTCGGGGAGCGCGGCACTGACATCATTCGCGCCGCGGGAATAGACGGCGACGTGATCGCCTGATTTGTGAGCTTGAATGCGAGCGCCATCGAACTTGTATTCGAGGGCTGCTTCGCCTCCGAGATCCTGCAAGGCTTCGGATACGTCGTCAGCGGTTTGCGCCAGCATCGGCTGCACGGGGAGGAAGAGTCGAATATCGAACTGAGCGAGTCCGGCTTCGCCGCGCTCGATGGCGGCGCGCGCGATGCGAGATGATCCGCCACCCATCATAGCTGCCCGGCGAATGCGGCCGGCACCGAGACCAGAGGCCCTGCCGAGCGCCTCAATCATGATCCCTTCGAGCGCGCCCTGGCGCAACTCCCCGACAAGCAATCCGGAAAGGAACTGCTGCTCTTCGCGAGTAGCGCGCCCGAGGAGGTGATTCAGCAGTTCGCGCTTTCTTGCTTCGGAGCCAGCGCCGTTGATACCGGTAAGATCATCGAGAGCGCGGTCCACTTCGAGGAGCTCGATCTGTGCAGTTTCGGAAGGGGCAGGGATAGAAGCGCGCAAAGTTGCATAACCGATACCGATCCGCCCCTGACGCGTCGTTCCTGAGAGATAAGCGACCGCAGCTTCCACCTCTTCGGGACTGAGCCGCTTCAGAACATCGGCGAGGAGCTCGATCTTTTCGAGACGTTTGCTGGTGGCCGTGATACGGCGAGAGGCCTCGACAACTTCGGCAAGCAGCATAAGAGATTAGGATAAGCGGGGCTGAAAGCTCAACGCGGCTGATAAGCCGCCCTCAAATGGAAACTGGTGAAGTCGCGCCCTGTATGACTAGTTCACTTGCACCAGATAGTTTTGATGTTCACGAATTCGCGGATACCGACCGCACTCAACTCGCGCCCATAGCCGGATTTTTTTATGCCCCCGAACGGGAGGCGCGGATCAGAGGCGACGGGGCCATTGACGAATACCTGGCCGGCCTCGATCTCATCCATGAAGCGCTCGGCTTCCGCGGCATCGTTGGTCCAGACACTCGAACCGAGACCGAACGGCGAATCGTTTGCAAGGTCGATCGCTTCGCCGGCATCTTTGACTTGAAAGAGCATGGCGACAGGCCCGAAGAGTTCTTCGTGGAAGATGGAAGACTGCCGGGAGATGTTAGCGAGCACAGTGGGCGGGTAGAAATGGCCTTTGCACTGAATCTTTTCTCCGCCGGTGAGCACAGTAGCCCCGGACTCTTTGGCGCGGATAACCTGGTCGTGCAAATCGTCGCGAATCTTCGAGGTGGCTAACGGGCCGATGTCGGTTGAGGCATCCATGGGATCGCCGATATGAAGAGCTTCCATGCCGCGCACGAACTGATTTGCGAACTCTTGATAAATTTCGCGCGCTACGATGAAGCGCTTGGCAGCGATGCAAGACTGCCCGTTATTGATGGTCCGGGCACTCACAGCGGCGGCTACGGTGGAGGGGAGATCAGTGCTGGGCATCACAATGAACGGATCGCTTCCACCCAGTTCAAGAACTGTCTTCTTGATCTGCTGACCGGCGCGGCCCGCTACGGCGCGGCCGGCGGGTTCACTTCCGGTGAGAGTAGCGGCAGCAATGCGAGGATCTTCGAGCAGGCGATCGACTTGGCCGGACTCGATAAGCAGAGTTTGGAACACGCCCGGAGAGAAGCCTGCGCGCATGAAGATTTCTTCGATGGCCAAGGCGCATTGCGGCACATTTGAGGAATGCTTCAGAAGCCCGACATTGCCCGCCATGAGAGCAGGCGCGGCGAAGCGAAAGACTTGCCAGAACGGGAAATTCCAGGGCATAACGGCCAGCACAGGGCCGAGCGGCTGGTAACGCACAAAGCTGCGAGTGGCAGTGGATGGGATGATCTCATCGGCCAGATGCTGTTCGCCGTGCTCGGCGTAGTAGCGGCAAGCAGTCGCGCATTTCTGGGCTTCCGCGATAGCCGACTTGAGCGTTTTGCCCATCTCAGAGGTCATGATGCGACCGAAACGCTCGCTTTCCGCTTCGAGAATTTCGGCGGCTCGGTTCAATTTGCTGCGACGGTCAGCGAACGGGGTTTGCTTGTGCTCGTGGAATGCTGTCCAGGCGAGATTGAGTTTCGAATCGAGAGCAGCGGCGGTAAGCGAGTCAAAAGTTTTAATTGTCTCGCCGGTTGCAGGATTTATGGATGAGATCGGCATGGATTAGAGCTCGGCAGTGAACTGGCGCAGCTGTGCGTTGGCGAATAGTACGAGAAGAGTGCGGCGGCGAAGCCGGGCAACACGCAGAGTCAGCGATATTTTAGCTCGAAGCGGACGGGAAGGGGGCGTGAGGGGGTGGTTTTGATGGGAGTGCGGCGGGAAAGTGGAAGGTGCTAGGCAGGAACGGGGGAAATGGCTTCAGGGGAGGTCGGCAAGATCCAAATCAAAGAACAGAATTTCGGAGGGCCGTGGTTTCATCGCGAGTGCGGCTGCGAACTGCGGGAAGGCGGAAAAAGATTGAATGTCGAATCCATTCAGAGTAGACCGGCTCACGAGGTCGAATTCATTCAGCGGCAGGTACAGACCTTCGCCCCGGGCCTTGGTGTACGCTTCTTTGCGCGACCAGAGAAAAGAGAAGCGCTCGTTACGGTCGGCCGGGGGCCCCTCGAGGACGAAGGCGGCTTCTTCGGGGGTGAAGAATCTGCGAGCGATGTCCTCAGCCGGCAGCTCAGGGTCGTATCTCTCGAGATCAATTCCTATTTCGCAATCGTGGGCGAAGGCATAGAGCGCCATGCCATGCGAGTGGGAGAGATTAAAAACCAGGGTCTCGGGGCCAGACAGATACGGCCTTGCGCGGGCCGTATAGGTAAATGAGACAGCTGCCGGATGGCGGCCTAAGTAACGACCGATGAGTAATCGCAGGATACCCCGGCGGATTGAGTAGCGGAAGCGATCACGTTCGAAATGAAACCGGCTCACGCGCCCGAGTTCGTCGGTAGCGAGGGATTTGGTGAGTTGCTCTCGGCGAGCGTGTTGGGCATCGAGATCGGCCCTCCAGACATGGACGGTACCGGGCTCGGGCGGGTGCGCGGGGGCCAAAGTGCGCCAATCCGGAGAGAACAGCATGGGAATTCCGCGGACGGCCGGCATCAAGTTAGGAACTATTGCCTAATTGGGTTGGCCTTTTGTACCTGCGGAACATGCTTACGAATCACGGGCACCACATCGGGCGGCACGAAACAGATAATACCAGCATGAGCACCGCTCTCGACCTTTACTCCGATGACCGTGCCAAAGCGCGACATCGTAACCGGAGAACCCTTTTCGATGGCGAGCATTCTTTGTTCCGAAAAAAGTTGCTTTAGGGCTTGGCGGTTTCTTGTGTGCAGGGCCAGGTAAACGGGTCCGGCGTCGCTGGATGCAGTGGCGCAGGGGATCGTGAAGGGCAGATCGAAGCTAAGAAATCCGGCGGCATCAAGCGTGCGATCGGGAGAGTCGCCGGATTTAGAGTGCACGAGCAGAAAGAGTGTCGCGAGTGCCAGAGCGAGCAGGAGGGCAGAAACTAGTCGTACCATCCCCTGCGCTGGTGTTTTTGAATGTTTGTATGGCAAGGCGAAGAAATCTCGAGCGATCTACCGCAGGGTTCGATCAGCTCTTCGGAACGGCTCGCCGCTTGATCAAAGCGCAGGGATCAAAGCGGAGGCAAGCCGAGCGCCGAGAGCATATCGTTAAACTCCTTTTCGGCGTTCTTGAACTCGGTTGCGGCATGAGAGGTTTTGCCCTGGGCGGTTTCGGCAAGACCCACCGTTCCCTCGGCAACACCGGTTTCGTAATGAACGAGAGAGCCGCCCTTATTTCGGGCGAAATCCAGGGCGTCTTTCTTCGCTTCCGATGTCGCGGTAAAAAGTTCCGTTTTGTAGTTCGCGGCAGTGTAGGATGTGGCCATCGCGGGCGTGGGAGCCAGGATAGAAGCTACAAAGGGCAGAAGGGCAGCCGAGACACCCGCCATGGCAAACTTCCGTCCCAGGTCACGCCTGGAAGGTAGCGCCGCGCTGTCCAGATTGAGCGGGCTCTCGAGAAGGTTTGCCTTACGCAAATCGTCGAGAGCCAGCAGGGTCGTTTCCTGGGTAAGCGGAAGGCCCAAGGACCCGGCCAGAAGCTCAGAGATCTGGTCGACGGTCTTGGTTCCATCTGCAGATTCCCAGACAGTGAAGACTGTCCGGTTCAGGGAATGTGCCTTGTGGTTGATCTTGTCATAGAGCACAACCTCATTGGGAAGTTGCTCTACATAAACTTCGTTTTTACGCGCTAATGGAATCACGGTTTGTTCTCCTCCGACTATTCATTCAACTCTCAAATCGAGCAAGGGAAAGATTGCCTTAGCTGTAGCACGCGCTTCGCCACGTTGGGTTTGAAACGCTCGGGCGGCAGAACTGACTTCCCGAAGCACTCTCAGCGACAGCTCCGGCCGATACCGCACGGCAATGGTATGGGCCAGCAATGCGAAAAGCGCTTGCGAACAGGTCAGACGGCGCGGACTCCAGACCGCGTCTTCTGAGTAAGTGCTAAGAAGAACTAAGCCGACTGGAAGCGGAGGCGGAGTCAAATCTCCGCTAGATATTGCATGCTCCAAACGGCACGCAGTGTCTCTGCTTGCTCCCGAACGGGTATGGGGCGCCCGTAAGTACGGATGCACATTGGCGTGGTCATCGAGAACTGCATACTCATCCGAGTAGTAAGTAGCGCCAGCTTCAACGAGGGCCATCGTGAGCGTAGTCTTACCGGCCCAGGAGCTGCCGGGCAGCACTATTGCGCGCCCCTGCCAGCCGACGACAGCGGCGTGAACCAGAACCAGATTCGGAGACAAGAGCGCAACGGCTTCTGGCACGTGGTGCTCCATGAAGCTTAAAGCCCCAGGCGCGCTCATTTCCCGGCGGATACTGGTTCCGTTTACACGGACCTGGTAGCTCGCCGGCTTACCAGCTTTCAACTGGTCGGGCCCGATAGAAAAGTTGGCCTGCACGGCCTGTGGTGTTTGAAAGGGGAGTCCAGGGATGACGTTTACTAGAGAGGCGAGCCATTTGCTCGTGTGCGCCTCGAAACCGAGCGGCACCCCGCAGCACACTCGCGCGCTCCGATGGACCATAGCACCGCTGTGAGAAGCTTCGGTTTCAGGGACGGACGCCGAAATTGTTGCCGGCAGCATAGTAATTGAACTTCATCGAAGTAGAACTTGGTTTGGCCAACTAGAATATCTACTCCGCCTCCTTAGTGTCTTGGATTGTACTTTGTCAAAGCAGCCGGCAGCAAGTGTGCACAGTACCAAAACTTAGACTTGTTCCTGGCAAACGCTAACTTAGTGTCCCCAATCAGCTAAGTTATAAGGATGTTTTATCTGATAACAGCGCTGAATAACTCTTTCGAAGCGCGCAAGAAGAATTTTAGGCCATGCGCCCGAATTAGACGAAGAGGCTGAATAAAACAGAAGAGCCAAGCCTGTTTGCACCATGTTCGTCGTAAATGTCTGTCCTCAGCATCCGGTTGGAGGAATTGTCGAACAAGGAGCAAGACGTATTGCAGGCGGTGCAGCAGCGAGTCTTTGGAGCGGGCGCGAAACAGCTTTTTCGAAATGTCAGATTTGGCGGCCTCGCGAGATTCGAACAGAGATTCATCAGGGGCGGAGGATGGCCCGGGCTCTTGAAACAGGTTGTCCGATATCTGATCTATCAGCCAGGCAAAACCGGTTTCTTGTTCCACTAGAGACGAGAGTCGGCCGGGGAGCGGAGTTGCCAATAGATGTTGGCACAACTTGACCGGCAGCAGAAAGGTTTTCCGACGCCCGAGTGAGTCGGCCGCCTGAGTGGCGGCGGCCCAGTTCAGGTCGGAATACGTCCTGATACACCGGTCGATGTCAGCGATCCATTTCAGCGAATTCCAGTAGTGCCGGACGCCGTGGATGGCTAACAGAAACAGGAGATCTTCCGGAGCGGGGAACGGTACGGGCACTCCAAGAACCGTGACGGATTCGGTCCGCTGCCCTAACCGCGCTGAATGAATTTTCGAATCGAATGCCGGTTCACAAACGGCCCAGTGCAGCTCCAGGTGAACGCCCGTAGAGGGATGCCGTAAAGCAACATCTTTATACGCCTGGAGCCAGGCCCGTTCAGGGGTCGCTGGAAATGGGGCGGCAAGGAGATAACCCGCCGCCTGAAAAATTCGCACTGCATCCCAAACTCGGTCTGCTTCGATCAGGAGATCGAGATCCCGGCAGTGACGCAGCCCTAATTGACCGTACAATGCGATCGTCAGCGCGGGGCCTTTGAAAGCAAGCGCGCGAATGCCATTTCGCTCCAGATAGCCCAAGGCAACAAGCAGTTCGGAAGCTAGCGTTAGATTCCAGCTCGCGATCCGGGCGCATCTCTTTTGAAGAATTGCGAAGGCTGCCGAGGGAATCGCCTGCGCAAAGCCAGCCAGACGCGCATAGACGAGCGGCAGAACCTCATTGCGGTCGGCTACAGGGAGCAGATTGCTCCACGAGATCCCAGCTTCCAGCAATTCGAGACAGCGCGGATGGGCGCCGGGCAGATCGCTGGCACAGAGAACCAGCAGCTCTTGCTCGGGGCGGAGATACCGGTGAGTGCTTATTGAATGTCGCCGCATAGTTTCGTCATCGCTGGCACAAAGGCAGGGTCGCGCACAACCAGATATTTCCTACCAGGCCCGGACGGTAAATCGCCGCAGCTCGAGCCACGCCCAGGCAGCGGTGCTCTGAGAAAGTGTCCGGGCAAGTGCGACCTGATAGTAAGGACCAGCCCACGGTGAGGACACACGTTGAGCCTTTCCGGGTGGTAATCTGATCAGGGTATATAAATCGGAGCCGCTAGCCTTATAAAAGTTTTTGAGATTGTTGTTGATTATTTATAGCTAGTCGGCTAAAACTAAGAGCAACTCTTACCTTCGCTCCAATAGGGGCAAAGGCTGGGCGGACTTGTTTGTTTCGCCATCACAGCGCCTCGAAGCGCTGAAACGGGTGGGGTGCGCGCGGAGGCGTAGGATCCCGCTTCAATAACGACGCTTTTTGTAATCAACGACTTATCGGGTTTCAAAGTGAATCTAGACAATCAAAATTGCTGCTTAATGGGGAGGACATCCCCTCTCACGACGGTCTTCTCAGGAAAGAAAAGGCCGCACAAAGCGCCGGCTCTTTACCCTTCAGGGCGAAGCGACAGAGGACGAGGTCAGTTAGGGTCCTCACGGAATTCTACGGATCTGGCGAGCGGAGTGCTTCGGACTTCGACCCGCAGCCTTGACGGCTTTAAAACAGCCTTGGCCTTCCTGCTGGTTGCGCTTCTAGGAGCCGCATCACATTCGGATGCGCAAACTTCGGCGGCCCTGAAGGCGGTGTCCTGCTCCGCGGCAACCATGCTTTCACCCGGCACGGTTTCATGCTCGATCACGTTGAGTGCTCCAGCGCCGGCGGGCGGACTGAGCGTACAGCTCACGAGCAGTAGTTCGGCACTGAGCGTACCCGCATCGATCCTGATCGGAGCCGGGGAATCGAGCGCAGTTTTCACTGCCCTCAGCACGCCCGTTTCGGATGAGGAGAACGCCACCTTGACAGCGGCCAGTGGAAGCGCGAGCGTGGGCGCAGCGGTTTCGCTGCTTTCGAGCACGTCCCCCGTGCAGGTGGTTGCCAAGAACAGCGGCAAGTGTCTCGACGTGCGAAGTTTTTCGAAGAGCGCCGGAGCGACTGTGCAGCAATGGAGCTGTGCCGGCACCGAGAATCAGCAGTGGCTTTTCAGTGCCACCGGCGACGGATCGTACGAAGTGCAATCCGTCAACAGCGGCATGTCTTTGAGCGTCGATGGCGCTTCCGAGTCGAACGGCGCTCCGGTTGTTCAGTCGCCTTATGGGGCTGCCGCCAGTGAAAAGTGGCGGCTGAATTCGATCGGAAACGGGTACTACACCCTCGTCGCGGAAAGCAGCGGTCAGTGTCTGGATGTGAGAGGCGGACCGTCTGCTACGGGCGACGGCGTCGTAGTCCAGCAGTGGGGTTGTTGGGGGGGCGACAACCAGGGTTGGCAACTGGTCTCTAAACACAGTGTCTCGCTTACCTGGGATGCCAGCACATCGTCTAATGTCGCCGGGTACTATGTGTACCGCGCTACCAGTTCCGGCGGACCTTACACCAAGCTGAGTTCGCTCCTGAGCGGCACCAGCTATGTTGACGGAAACACACAAGCGGGCCAGACCTATTACTACACCACGACAGCTGCTGACTCGAGCGGGGACGAAAGCGCGTACTCGAATCAGGTAACGGCGAGCATTCCGATTCCGTGACGACGCTCGCCCTTCAGAGGCCGCTCGCGATCGACGAATTGGCTGCGTCACAAAAACGATTGAGAATTCTCAGAAAAGCCTTCTGGGCCGGCGGCCAGCGGTACAGAGCAACGCCAAGACAGGTTCCGAGCGTGTTGGTCAAAAGATCGGTCTGGCCGGACTGCCTGGTCGGCAAATAGGATTGCAAAATTTCGATGGTTAGCGTGACTGCCACTCCGAGCAGCATGGCGCCAACCGCTGCTCGCGTGACGGAATGGGAAAGGGCCCAATACGCGCAGAATACGAAGCCAAGCGGTACGAAGCCGGCGATGTTCAGGGCGACGTCCTTCCAATAAGGCAAACCTGGATGGTATTCGTTCCATGGAGGGACAAGACGTTTCTCATGCAAAAGCCGGAACCGTTCCGGGATGTAAAGATTCCTTCCCGAGCCGATGTCATTGTGGACCACGTTCCCGGCACGCTCCTTGAACAGATAGAGCGCTGCCGGACGGTCTGCTTCGGTTAGAAGCGGCGGGTCGGATCGGGTCCAAGTTCTATAGTGTTCGAAGATGCGCTGCGGGCTGAGTTCGGCCCGATAGAGGGCCAGGCCACCGAGCTTGCCTGACCAGGCATCCTCCTCGAGCGGGGAAGTACCGATCACGAGTCGGCCTTGAGGAGCGCTTCGATCTGCGGGAAATCCCGGAAGGCGGCGTATCGGAAGACCATCCCGATACACTGTTGTGCCGCGAGACCCTGACGCAACCGTCAGAAAGACGGCGCGACCTTTTTTGAAAACTTCATCGGCGTAAACTCTTGCCCGCCGCTGACCGGCCGAAACCGCTGTTTCGATTGCCAGATCGCGGTTTAACTGTTGAAGCGAAAAACCCCGGGCGTCGCGTGCAGCATAAATCGCAAGGATCGTACTCGAGCCGGCCTCCGTGGCCGGTTCCAGCCAGATCTCCAGGGAATAGCATCCGGGGTGCTCAGGATTCGCAAGGCTCACTTGGCCTGAACTGATAACCGTGCCGAAAGGGCCAAAGGAGAGCCCGTTCCGTTCCTTCGACCAAGCCACACCATTGCGTGGAGCGTGAAACGGCCACAGGCCGGCAATCAGAATCGTGCAGAGCGCGCCAAAGCAAAGCAGATGCACGAGGATGCGGGGAGAAAGTATCAACGCTCGCGGGCTAATTGCTTTCAGGTTTCGCTTGGCCGGGAGAGCCGAGCAGTGAATCCACGATGTCGAGATACAACGCCTCATTTCGATCCCACAGGTAGTCTTTGACGAACTCGCCGGCATGACGAGCGAGCCGCTCACGACTATTTGCGTTGCGGATGAGGTCGAGCATATTGTCGGCCAAGTTCTCCTCGTCGTCGGCCCGGAAGAACCTCACAATCGAATTGTCAAAGTAGTAAGTGTCGACTGCGGTGTCTGGTATCAGTACCGGCACCCCCATGGACATGAATTCAAGAACTTTTGTACTGAAGGCTTCGTTGCCGAAGCCGTTCTTTCGCTTGGGCACGATGCCCAGATCGGCGTTTTCGATTACCGAGGCGATCTCGTCGAGCGGCTTCGATCCTTTATAAAGGACCCGGTCCTTCAGCCCCAAGTCGCGGGCCAACTTCATCAGACAGGGGAGCTGTTCGCCGACACCATAAATGTGAAATTCAGCGCAAGGGACATAATCCTTGATCCTGGCAAAGGCGCGAATCGCCAGATCGAGTCCTTGATGATAGTTGAGCGATCCGGGATAAAGGATGATGAACTTGCTGTCATTTCGTACGCGCCCTGTGCGACGAAAGATCTGCGCGTCCGGAAAGTTGAGAATAGTCGTCAGTTTGCATCCGGCTACGGATCTCTCCTCGAGTCGCTTCTGCCAGATGTGGTTGGCTACGATCACATGGTCCGAGAAGGCAGCTGAGATTCGCTCGATCCAGACGAGCAGTCTGAAAGTCGGCGACTTGGGAGAAATCCGGAACTTGCTCGCATAGTACTCAGGAACGATGTCGTGAATATCGAGGATCAACTTCGAACCGGTGATTTTCGGAAGGCATGCCGCGAAAATCTCGAAGTCGGGAATGGAGTGGATGTGTACCAGATCATAGGTCCGCTTCAAATGCTCGCGGCTGAGAACCCAGCTGGACCTGAGGCAGAACAGAAGCACCCTGCGGAGCAGCACGGCCCTGCTCCTCTCGTTAACAACCCGCAACTGCACACGCAGTACACGAACGCCGTTGATAAATTCTAGCTTTTTATCGTCGGGTTCGCGCCGGAGTGCGATGACGTCTACTTCGAATCCCTTTCTAGCCAGTGTCTCGGCATACCGACGCACTCTATTGTCGGCCTCATAGAAGGTATAAGCGACCATGCAAGCTCGCCTCGAGCGTGATTTCGAGTTTGCCGCCGGTTTTTCGGGAGAGCTATCTGCTGCGGAAGCGACCGCAAGCTCGTTCGAAGCTACTATCTCTTGTGACATTTTTCTTTGTGTGGCGGCTACATGGGCGCCCAGCTTGTTGCGAATTCTGGCGCTGGCTGGAAATGCATGGGGGGCTTTACTGCCGAAAGAAGTAAATCCAGGCTAGTGCTGAAGGCGCGAGTTCCGTTCAACTCTTTCGGTAATTGGAAGACTTTTTGGCACAGAGTGGCGGATCGTGTTCTGCCCTGCCAGTCAGGCTTAGAGCAGCGCTGCCGTCCCTCCGATGCTCACTTCGGCTTGCCTAGACGGTTTCCAGGGTTTCCGTAGTATTTGGAATATTTCGAATAGAGTTGGTTGAGGCCGTCCACCGCATTCAAAACTACTGCTACCACGTGCTCCCGCCCAAGCAAAGAAAGAGACTTTTCGATGTCTCTGCGCGGCGTCTTGCCGGCACGCGTTACCAGCAGGGTAGCGTTCGCATGATGCTTTAAGAGAAGGGCGTCGACCAGAGGCACTACCGGCGGAGAATCGATCAACACCCAATCAAAGCAGGGCACGACCTTCTGCATGATCTGCGCAAACGCTTCGGTGTGCAACAGCTCAGTGGGATTGCCCTGCGCCTCTCCCGCCGGAAGCACGAACCAGTTGAGCGGCTCCAGGCGCCGGATCGCAGAGTTAAGAGTCGCGACACCCTCCAGACACCCGGCGAGACCCGGACCGCGATCGATGCCGAGCAATTCCGCAAACGGGGAATGATACAGGTCGGCCTCAATTAGGAGAACCTTGTACTTCCCTCCTTCCGCAAGAGCGGTTGCGACATTCATGGCGGTGGTAGACTTGCCGTCTTCGGGCAGCGGGCTCGTGACCAGCAGCGTCTTCAACCTGCCGGTGGTCCATAGCTCACGCAATCGCATGCGCAGCAGTCGGTAGCGGTCCGCGGCACAACCGTGCGGATCGGTGTGGAAGGAAATGCGGCTCTCGGGCCGGAGAGCCACCTCTTTCGTAAGGATTTCAGAAACCTCAAGCTTCGGTTCGATCTCTGCGGTACCTGTTCGGGCTACGCCGCCAGGCCGAAGTTCTGGCCCTGAACGCACTTCGCGCAACTTAAGAAGATTGGTCATTGCGACAACTCACGCGTGAACACCTCAACCGACAACGAGACAGGTTTTCCGACTCGCCTTGGCCCTGAAATCATCATTCCTAACTTTCAAGCGAGCACTTTGCTAGCCATTTCGGTGGAGATACAGCTCGTAAAACTCGGCTGCGAATACCATCGCGAAGAGCGCTGTTCCGGCGACCCATTCGAGAACGGTTTTCCAGCTTTGCGCGCGTTCTTCAGAAGCGGTGCGGACCAACGGTACGGATATTACGAGCGGAAGAGAGAAATGGTGGCTCAGATCCTTTTCGGAATAGAACGACCCTCTCCGGATATCCGCCAGAAACGCCAGTGCTCCGCCGAATACCAGGCCTGCTAGCGCTCCCCCGAGACCGATTGGTAGACGTTTCGGAAATGAGGGGACGACCGGAAGACTGGGGCGGTCGACCAGCCGGAATTGCTGTCCGGCCTGCCGCTTTTCGAGGCTGCCCGCCAGTTGCGACTGCGTTTCCTTGCCGAGCAGGTCCGTATAGTCTTGTTTCAACAGATCGTAGTCGCGGAGCAATCCAGCTAATTGCTGCTCGCGTACCGGCGTCAGGTTTAAGCGTTCCTGATACTGAGCGATATCGGCTTTCACCAGCTTCTCGTTGTGCGCCAAATTCTCAAGCTCGAGACGGTTGGCATCGAGCTGACTCTGAACTTGGGCGACCGAGGTATCTACCGGGCTGGTACCCCCGGAACCGTCGGCCGCCTGCCCCGGGCCCGGATCGGATGGCCCGCTGCCGTCCGGTCCCGGGTCGGCTTTGGCTGCGCGAAGCGCCCTCAGCTGCGCCTCGGCCAGCGCGATCTCTCCATTCACTTTAATCACATCCGGAAATTCGGCTGTATACACACTCAATAAGGCTGACTTCTTCGCTTTCAGCCGGGCCAAATCGGCCTTGACGGTCGCGAGTGGGTTTAAGCCCTGAGTCGCTCCGGCTTGACCGGGAACCGAAACTCCTCGATCGATCAGGTTGCGATACCCGTTGAGTAACGATTGCAGATAGACTTTCTGCTCTGCGGCCCGGGCGGCGCTGGCCTGTATATTCTGCAGTTGGGACTGCAGGCCGGCGAGTACCGCCAGATTTCCCGCCTGCTGCTCGGGGAGTTCGCCCAGATTCTGCAGCTTGAAATCCCGCACGCGGGCTTCTTGCTCGGCCAATTTGGCCTTGGCGACCTCGAGTTGTTCCTTCAAAAAACCCGTTGTAACCGCCGCCTGGTGCTCGCGGCTTTCGAGGTTTTGTTCGATGAACAGAGACGTCAGGCGGTTGGTCACCGCTTGCGCCTTGCGCGGATTTTCAGCCGCAAACGAGATCTTGAACGCATCGATGGTTTTCTGGTCAGGCCGGGTAAGGATTGGCTGAATGCTGATCTGCTTGCGCATCTTGGCTTCCAGCTCTTCCGGCGACCACCGCGCTCTCTCTTTCGGGTACAGATCGAATTCGGATATGATGTCGAGCAATCCTGTGCGGGACAGCACCTCCTGCGTGGTGGCTTGGAGCTCTTCGCTGATGTCCGTGGTGCTATTCGGGACAACGTACCGCTGCGGAACTTGCTGTTGCACGACGACCAGGGTCGCTTCCGACGTATAGCGCTTCGGCAGGAAACCGAGCGCGACGAGCGTCAGCAATGCGGTGGCCGCCGCCGTTAGCACAACCCACCAGCGCCGGCGTCTAAGACACCCGAGAATCATTTCTACATTGATGTTTGAGGTCGCTTCCGTTTCAGGCATGTGGCTTAGCTCCTGTTGGTCAGTTGATCGATAAAGACCGAGGGTCCGATTGTGTGCTCACGCCTGATCGAGCGAGTAAACAAGCCGATCTTTCTCGATGCGCGCGAAGGCCAAGCGGGCCCGCTCGTGCCCGGCGCCTGCAATCTGCAGCTGGCCGTTTTCCCGAACGATTGACATCCGGCTGCGCTCGCGCCACCACTCGTTTACCTCGCGCGGTAAAGCGATCCAGGTGCCCTGTTCGGCGCGCAATTCCGCCAGATGGGCGAGCAGAGAGCGGTATGTGGCAAGCGGCCGCCCTTCGAGCAGATAATCAGGATGAATAATGAAGCTCATCATTCCATGAGCTTCCATAATGAGATTGCACTGCCGCTTCCACAGGTCAATCGAGTACTCGCCTAAGATGTGAAACAGCGAGTAATCCTGCGTGGTGGTGACGGGGAGTTCGATCAGCCTGCCGATGAAGTAAGGAAAAACAGTGCAGCATCCCCCCCGCTGAGGATCGAGATGCGCGACGTTTGGCAGCGACATGTCGTAGGAGACCCGCAGGTCGGCAAACCAGTCGACATTGCGGTACAGCATGGCACCGCGAAAACCTTGCGCGGCATGAGCTTCAGCAAACTGGTTGATTCGTCCGGCGCGCCGCAGAAACTCTTTCCGTTCTCGGTAGAGGTGGCCGTCATGGTTCCAGTCCTGAACGTTGATCTCGAAGCCACGCTCCCGGATATCGTGCAAGTACTGGCTGGTAACTACATATCGCTTTTCCGGAACAATCTGGAAGGAAGCCTTTATCCCGAAGGCGTCGTCGACGTCCATCAGCTCCTGGCAGAAGCGGCGGCCGGCCTCTGTTTCGACGTCATGTGTCACGATGGCGCAACTCGAGTGCCCCTCGGGCCAGAACCAGATGAAGGGCAGGCTTTCGAGACCCTCCTCCTTCATGCATTGAAGGAGTTGTTCTTCAAGAATCCGCTCGACCGTACGATCAACCGGCCACTCGGGGAAGGTACGATTGCTCCAGCCCCGGAGCGCGATGCGCTGGAGATATTTCCGAGCGCCGACCGATAAGAGGGGGCGGAGCGCGTAGTATGCTCCCCGGAACAGGGGGCCCGTAAGGAGCCGGCTGGAAGACCGTTCGCCGGAAGAGGCATACCGTTCGAGCCTCAGAAAGTCGACTGCCTTGTCTGGATCCTCAGGCAAGCCGCTGCCGAAGGCCTGCTCCAGATCTCTCTGTTTCGCCCGGCAATATGCGGGTGCGGCGGCGTACAAGACCGCGACCGCTTCTTGGCAGCGGAAGCGCTCGAGGAGAGCACGCCTAGAGCAGCCGGCGCTACGAGCGGCTGGATTCGCGGAGATTTTTCCGAATTCGGAATCTGCTTTGAGGTGAGTTACGGCCACAATGTGAAGTGCTCAAACGGACAAGAACCTGCAAACTTAGCGACCTAGACTGTCACCAGGGTTGCGGCAGCCCAACTTGGTGGCATATTCTTCGCAATTTCGATACCTCTAAATATGCTGCTTTCACGCGCGCCGTGCTTTTCTGTCCAAGCGGCCATCCTGCTGATGCCATCGGGCAGCGTGGTCTTGGCTCTCTTGCCAAAAACGCTTTCCGCTTTGGAATGATCCGACACGGCGACCAGAACCTCGTTTCGTGCATGGAGGTGTTTGACCCTGCACTCTCTACGCATCGCCGCAGCCACCACAGCGGCGAGTTCATTCACAGTGTAGGGCGTATCGGCTCCGATATTGAAGATCTGATTGATCGCCTCAGGATAGTTGATGCAGGACGCTATGATCGGCGCCACATCCGCGATATGCGTGAAAGCCCGCAACTGCTCGCCGTTGCCGAAAATGGTCATTGGCTCGCCTTTCAGCAGCTGGTTCATGAAGATTCCGACCACATTGCGATAGCGATCGCCGATATTCTGCCGCTCCCCGTACACGTTGTGAGGACGGAAGATGACATAATCCAAGCCAAACATCTCGTGACTTACGAGCAATTCCCGTTCCACCGCCAATTTAGCAATTCCATAGGGATCCTCGGGAATGGGAGTCATGGCCTCGGTGAGCGGCGTCTTCCCGCTTCCGTACACCGCAATCGACGATGTGAAAACAAAGCGCTTCACGCCCGTGTTGATGGAAGAGTTGATGAGGTTCACGCTCCCTAACAGATTATTCTCATAATTGAAGCGCTTGATGAAGTGACTCAGGCCTTCTGCCGCGTAGGCCGCCAAATGATAAACGCTGTCGAAAGAATAGCGGGAAAAAAGCCGATCCACCAGCTCATAATCGGTTACGGAGCCCTGGATGAAGGTCGCGCCGGGAGGAATGTTATCTGTGAAACCCCCGCTCAAATCGTCCAAAACGATCACTTGGTGATCCATGGCAAGCAAAGCCTCGGCTACGTGCGAGCCCATAAATCCGGCACCGCCGGTAACTAGCGATCTAGGCATAATGAAACGTTCCCTGTTTTGTTAGTAGATTTCCCGGTTCGAGCCAATCGACTCTTATCTCGCGGCACATACAACGGCGCCGGGTGCGGTCCCTGAAGAGAGGAGTGGCTTCGATTGCAAAAATTCTCTATGCCACAGTTCCAATACCACCAACGAGAAGAGTTCTTTCGAATGCGTGCCTGCGCGGAGGTTCTCCGAGAGGAGACTCTCTACACGGTTCTTTCGAAAATAACCGCGCGCCACTGTCTTGCGATCGAGAAGGACATCTTGCATCCAGCTTCTTAGATCCGTCCTCAGCCAGGATGCATAAGGGACCGGGAGACCGACCTTCTTCCTGCGAAGAATCTCGCGCGGAACAAGCTTGCGCAAAGATCTCTTAGCAATGTATTTTGTTGTGAACCGCCGGACCTTGTAGTTCCCGGGCAAAGAAGATGCAAATTCGAGCACCTTATGGTCCAAGAAGGGCACCCGGAGCTCGACGGAATTCGCCATTGTCATCTTGTCGGCTTTGAGCAGCAAGTCATCCGGCAGCCATGTCTTGGTGTCGATGTACAGCATCCTATTCACAAGATCGTCGATCTCTGAAGCTGAGTAGCCTTGGACCGCTCTCAGGGAGAACTGCTTGTCGACGGTCGAGGCGAACCCTTCCTCGTAGAAGCTTCCGAAATGCTGGTTGAAAAAAGAGAATGGGCTTGCTGTGCGGCTGTAGTAATAGGACTCAAACGGCACGTTTAGCAGAGGAGCGTTGGCAAAGTGCCTGCTGCCGGGGCCCTTACCGAAGGCGGAGAAAGCCCGCGACACAACTCCATTCAAAGGTCTGATAGCGTGTTTGATGCGCTCGAGCCAAAGTACCCGTCGATAGTTCTGATATCCGCCAAAGGCTTCGTCGCCACCCTCTCCTGAAATGAGGACTTTGACGTGTGTGCTCGCAAGCCGGGAGACGTAATACAGGGCTACCGCCGGAGGTTCACAGACGGGCTCCTCCATGTGCCGAACGTACGCCGGCAAGAAATCTTGAAAGTCCTGTGCCGTGATCGTCATCTCGTGGTGCTCGGAGCCATACTGCTTCGCGGCCAGCCGAGCGTAGGGTCGCTCGTCGGTTATCCCCGGATGAGAGAAGCCTATCGTGTAGCTGCTGATCTGGCGCTCCCTTTTGGCTGCCGCCAGGCTGATCATGGCGGTCGAATCGACCCCGCCGCTCAGCAGAAAGCCCACAGGCACATCGCCAATCTGATGTGTGCGAACGGTTTCTTCGAGTAATCTGGAAAGTTCTTCCTCAGCATCGGCAAGGCTCATATCCGATTTCGAGCAGCGCAGATCCCAGTACCGGCGTATGTCGGCCCGACCGTCCTTGACAACCATGCAACATCCCGGGGTGAGCTTACGAATGTCTCGAAAGAGCGTTTCCTCTCCTGGCAGATAAGAAAAGGTAAGAAATCGGTCGATTATAGGAGGCACAACTTCCGCCTCCACCTCCGGATCGGCCAGAATCGCCTTGATCTCAGAACCGAAGGAAAGAAAACTCTTCTTTAGCGCATAGTAGAGGGGTTTGATGCCTACGCGATCCCTCGCGAGGAACAAAAGCTTTTGACGCTCATCCCAGATCGCAAACGCAAACATCCCTTGCAGCTTCTCAACACAGCTTGCGCCGAGCTCTTCGTAGAGATGAATAATGACTTCCGTATCGGTTTGCGTTTTGAAATGGTGCCCTTTTGCAAGCAATTGCTCCCGGAGAGCCCGGTAATTGTAGATCTCGCCGTTGAAAACGATCCAGACAGTTCCGTCCTCGTTCGCCAGGGGCTGATGGCCAGCACTTAAGTCGATAATTGAAAGGCGCCGGAACCCCAAGCCAATCGGCGCGGATACGTAATATCCCTCGTCGTCTGGGCCTCGGTGGGCAATCGTGTCTGCCATCCGCTTTAGAAGCGTAGGCGCCACACTTGCGTCCCGATCAAACATCATTTTTCCGCAGATGCCGCACATGTTCGATGCTTTCCTAAATCGCCCCTGACTTTCTCGTCAGCTGAGTGGCATCTGTTACAGCCGAAGCCGAAGGGGATAGTTTGGTAGAGTTCATCTCCAGATCGTCTCGCCACCGGAGAGCCGGTTCAGTTGCTGGCGTCGAATGTAGCTGATCAGCTGACGATCGCTTACTTGTGGAATACGCTTAAGGTATCCCGTGACGAACCCGTAACCGAGTGCCAGAGATCCGAGAAGATCCGGCTTAGGGCCGAGCCGGGAGAGGCACTTCGCGAACATGAAAAGGGGATGGTAGCCTGAGACGTAATTTGCTCTCCCATTCTTGACCAGCCCGCCCCAGCGGCCGTCCGCGGAACCAGTCAGCCGGTGGTGCAAAAGGCCGAGTTCGGGGAAGCTCCTGGTGAGCCATCCAAGCATATTCGCTTTCACTTCGTCAATCGTGTCCCAGCCGGGAGCGGGCCAGAGACCGCCCAAGTCCTCCCAGCATGCTCTACGGTAGATTTTGGTCGCTCCTCTGACGTGAAATCTCGGTACTTGTTCGATTTTCCGAACTCCGCCTTCGAGGTAGTAGATCGTGCCCCCGCCAATTCCAAGCGATTTGTCACTTACAAAGTGATCGAAGCACTTCTCGAAGTACTCGGGCTCGAACGACAGGTCTCCGTCGAGTTTTACGATGTAGTGCCAGTCGTCGCGCGATACCAGGCGCAAGCCGTCGTTGAAAGCTTCGACTACGCCTCCGCCGGACTTTCTGAATCCGCGGTTGGTGCGATGAAGCGGCCGAATCCAACTCTCACGCCGGGCATAGTCGTCGAGTATGCCGGCCGTGCGATCCGTTGAACCGTCGTTGACAATGACCCATTCGACGGGGCGGATCGTCTGAGCCAACATGCTCTCGAGCGTAGATGTTAGATGTGCCTCCTCGTCCCGAACAGGAGTTATGACTACGAAATTTGTGGGCGTTACGTTCATTGGATTGGTCACCGCACGAGGTTCGTGCTTAGTCGAGCTTTCTGGGCGTTCTTCAAGATGCGGGAACGGACATCCCCGGATTCACAACCGGCTCTACGCCGTGCTCAACAAATTGCACCGGGTCAAGGCGCCTGTTCCAATCCGTGGCGATGCGGTAGGCTTCGAGCCGGTTCTTTAGCAGATCGTTCGGCCCTATCTTATACGCCAGCCCATACCCAATCCGCCGAGCCGCCAAGTGAGTAAGTACAACGCGGCGGCATTGTATAGCTCCTTTTTTTCCGAAATGTTTGTAGAAGTACTTGTAACGGTTACGATTCGTTTCAAGAACAAAGCGCAGAGGGAAACGCCGGACCGATTGCCCCCCTAAGTGCGTGATCGAGGCGTCGGGCGTGAAGCGGATGGAGTAACCCGCACTCCAGACCCGCCTGCACAGATCGACTTCTTCGTAGTGATAAAAAAACTGCTCGTCAAATCCCCCTAGTTGCAATAGCACGTCTCGCCTCAACATAAGACAGCAGCCGGACTGCCAGTCGACCTCGCGCTCGCTATCACCCTTCCAGCCTTCGTACTCCTCGGACTCGAAAACTCCTCCGAAATAGGCCAGTGGACGCAACCAAAGGGCCGATATCAGCGATCGCCGGACGGTTGGAAACGGGCGCGCCGACCTGGAATAGGATCCGTCGGGGTTCAGAACGCGGCATCCGAAAGCGCCTGCCTCGGGATGACGGTCGGCGAAATCAAGCCATCGTTCCAGGGAGCCATCGTGGACGATCGTATCCGGATTTAGAATAAGAACATATTCCCCCTGGGCTTTGCGGATACCTGCATTGTTCGCTTTGGCGAAGCCCAGATTAGCCTTGTTTTCGAGTATTCGAACCGCAGGGAAATGCGCTCGAATCCTCTCGACCGAGCCGTCGGTTGAGCCATTATCTGAGACGATCACCTCGTACTCGATCCGGCGTGTACGGTCAAGAATCGAGCGTAAACAGTCTTCGATAACTTTCCAGTCATTCCAGCAGATTATTACTATCGACAGCTTCATAAGGGATTAGATTGAGGAGTTCACCTTTGCATGACCTGAAGGCCGGATTCGATAGCCTTGATTTTCAGATTTCATGCAAGGAGGTCTGGATCGTGGCATTCGGAGTTGGCGAGAATTCCCACGCCGAGCTCTCACGCGGGCTTGTTTGCCCCACGGCGATGCGGCTTCGCGATACAGCTTCTAAATCGCTCGTAGCCACCGAAATCATCGCCAAGCACGCGAACCACCATACCTGAGTCTGGTCGAAGTAACTGATACCGAAGAAGCCTCCGATATGGGCAACCATGACGGCGCCAAGGGTCCAAACCAGCCAGGCCTGTGCGGGATTGTCTTGCATCATCTTTCTTGTGCTGCCAAGCCGGCTAAAGCAGCGAGTAATCAGGGTCAGAAAAAGAATCAAAGTCAGCAGCCCCCCGGTTTCCCCCTCCGCGACGAATTGGTTGCATTCGTCCCAAGTAAAATCACCCCAGTTCGCATTATCATTGGTACCGACTAGCCACCAACTGCTGAGATGTCTCACGAACTGATCTATTAGATTCGCCCGATCCCAACCTGTTGACCCACCGACAAAATCTACTCGGGCCAGAAGAAACCATACAGGCGCTTTCATCACCAAGGCGAGACCGACAATTGCGATTACGACGCCCCACCTGATGGCGCGCAAGTGCTTTCGTAAGGGCCAGGCAAAGAGAGTAAGAATCCCGAACATGTAAGCCGATACCCCCGTGCTTGACGAGCAGGTAAACGTAATGATGGTGGACGAAATAACACCCACCACAGCGGCTATCTTTGCTTTGCCACCTTTCCACAACCAGAGGAATAGAGTTACGAGCGTCCCACCGAAACAGCCCGCCAGTATTTCCTGCTGGAATACACCGCGGGCGCGAACCTTCCCGTATCGAATATTGGGAACGACTCGGTCTCCGCCCATGAGCAGGGCGAAAACGTTCTTCAAGTACAGCTTTTCATAAATCATGCATGCCGCAATGACCGAGGCAGCGACAACCAAGGTTTTAGCGACGCGACGGATATCTTCTTTTTCGCGGATAAGGTAACGAAGAAAGATGTATCCGCCGAATGTATCCCACAAGAACCCAAGCTGATTCACTACTGCGCCGCCATCGTGGTATAACAACACAAATGCCGCGGATCGGCAAATCGCCCAAGAGACGAATACCTTGTCTATCGAGTTAAACCCGTTCGAAAACACCCGCTCCTTGGAAGTGAACGCCCGAGTGCACCCGATCAGAAGAATGATTCTCTGGGCAAAGAGGTGAACACCGCCGATGTTGAATTGCTGATCTAACGGCGTCAGGAACGTAAATAGAAGAAAAGGACAGATCGCCTTGTGCCGCGGAAGCACCAGAACCAGAACACCGGCCACCAACATGCCCGCGAGAACGATCGGGCTCATCAGGGTGTGCGCAGATCCACCGCCGTATGCGATATTGGGGTGCATTCAAATCAGAAGAGAGATGGCCAACGGTGCTAGTAACCGGCGCGAATGAAAAAGAGCAGGCCGTCTTTGCCCACTCAGTTGCGGACGCAGTCGTTGTGATCGAAGGTTTTTGGGTCCCTTAAGACACAGCTGATATAGCCTTCAAGTAGATCTGCCCTGTGATCCCAGGTGGATTGCGACAAAAGATCCTTACATGCAATTGCAAGCTGTACCCGGCTATCCTCGTCTTCAATCAATCGGCAAAGATTGGCGGCAAGCAACTCGGGATTTTTCGGATCTGATAATAGGCCGGTAACTCCATCCTCTATGTAGTCTCGAATGCCGCCATTGTCGGTAGCCACCACAGCACAACCGCAGGCAGCGGCTTCGGCGGGAGGAAGCGCGTAGCCCTCGGACCAGCTCGAGCAAAGAAAAATCGACGAGCCGTTATAGATTTCCCGGATAATAAAATCCTGTGGAGGGTTGCAGTGATATTCAATCCATCTTGGAATAGCTGGGCGGACTTTTGTCGCACCGAATAACACGGCTTCTAACTCTGGATGGCGTTCTTTAGCTAGCTTCAGAGCCTTGATCCCGTCTTTCGCCCCTTTGAAAGGCACTTTGGAAAAGGCCATGGCAATGCGAAGCGGGCGCCCTCTAATCGGCTTCATTAATCGGTAATGGCCATGATCAATCGCGTTTGGGATATAGGCCAAATTATCGCACCCGAGATTCTTTCCTACCTCGATCAGCCACTTGGAGACGACCACCTTATGCAGGCTGGAGCGCCAGGTCTCGTTGACCAGGTCTTCAGGTCCCATCCAGGTCTCATGATGCTGAATCAGGTAGAACTTCTCGCCCTTACAACGGGGATAACTGATCACCGAACGTACGGTGCTCCAGGCTGTCGCGAATACGACATCCGCATCAGGAATATTTGGGACAAGAGAGTTTGGCACATACAGCAGCCTAACCCTCCCGTCGATTTGGTGCCAATTGACACTCGGCTCAGAGAACCGATCGTGCAATTTATTAGCCCACCTTCTTAGCGTTCCGTACAGGCCCTGTTTCTGCAGGGGAGGAGCGTAGCTAAGATTTCGCGGGTGAACGACTGAAACTTCATGGCCCCGGGCCACTAGCCGGTTCGCGTACTCGTAAACGACCCTGATCCCTCCCGAAGGAATCCAGGTATATCCGGGCGCCAAGAAGGTAATTTTCACGTTGTCCGATTCCCAGATCCCTCAGTCTCGCTGGACGCCCGATATAGCCGGAACCCTGAACAGAAGGGTGTAAAGACTTCTGACAACGTACCTCTCGCCTGAATCCGCAGCAGCCCAAAAGGTACTGAAGAAAGCAATCAAGCAGATTGCGACGGCGATAATTGAGATTGCCAGTTGCGCGTGAAGCGATCCGATGAGATATGTTGCAACCAGCAAACCACCACTTGCGACGAATGCCCCGAGTAAAGAACCCGATAGGCAGTCTCGGAAAGAGAAAGCCTTCATGCGCCAAGCGAATACGTAAAGCCCGGCTGTATCCAGAATGGTAACCAGCAGCCTCGATAGTGCCGCTCCAGTGATACCCATGTGATGCAGCAAGAACCAGCAGCTAACCGCGTAGGCAGGAAGAGAAACCAAGTCTAAGATTGCTTTCAGATCCGGTCGGCCCAGCGCCTGGACCGACGTGTACGGGATGTAAGCAAAGGCATTTAGAAAGAACATCATGGATATCAACTGCATGACCGCCGTACTTTGGTCTGCAAACTGCGGTCCCAGAAGCATCTTGAGGATGTCTCGCGCAAAGAAGACAAAGACCGCAGTTAGCGGAGTCATTAATAGAAGAAGGTATTTGATCGAACGGGAACTGACGGCCGATACTTCGCTTTTCGAGCCGCCGCTATGGTAGCTGAAGTAAGGGAACAAGGTGGGAGCGATGCTGGCGGGAAATATGATTATTTTCCCTACCAGATCGCAAGGCGCCGAGTAGTACGCAAGTGCACCCACGGATAGTACAGACGCAATCAGAAAGCGCTCGAGATTCCCGAGAATGGGTCCGGTAACGTTAGAAATCATGATCCACCCTCCAAAGGAAGCGAGTGGACGGACAGCCTCGCGCGAGAAGCGGAATCCAGTAACTAGACCGGGAATAGCGCGGCAGCACATCACAAGATACACGCAAGCAGTAATGAAGCGAACAGAGATCAGGATGATAACGATACCGGGAACCTTTATGCCCAGCGGAATGGCCAGCGCCGCTAACAGGTAGAAACAGATGCTGCCCGGCACCTTTACCAGATTGACCAGGTCGAAGCGCTGAGTTGCCTCCAGAACACCACGCAGTGCATCGTTTCCGAGTATCACCGGCATCGAGGCACAGAGCAGGAAGAGAGAGGCCTTCGCGTCCCCAACAAACGAGGGGGGCATCTTTAAGAGGCCCGTGGCCGCAAGCGGTACAAACGCCGCCGCGGCAGCGCCTCCAACCAGACCCAATGCGACGAGAAGACCGAGCGACGTCCATACCAGCTCGGGAACTTTGTGCATCTTATCGGGGTTTAAGTTGAGGGCGACAAACTTTACCGTTGCTCGACTAAGACCCAAATCGAACATGCTGAAGTACCCGAGAATGACAAACGCTATGGAAAGAATGCCGTAGCCATTAGGACCAAGCCCCCTGATGATGAAGGGGATTGTCGCAACACCCACAAGCATGGGCAAGACCTGCCCCAAAAGGTTGAAAACGCTGTTCTTGACGAGCAGGCTTCGGGAATTTGCGTGGCTAGTTGTCAATCTCTTAGGCCTCGGTCCGAAGTTGGGCTATTATCTCCAGACCACGTGCCATGCAACGAGGCGGACTAGAGCGTACCAGTCCGCCTCTTTGATGTAGGGAAGATACTTGCTTTTGAAGAAGAAAGCGCTTTAGTGCACGACAGCGACCATGCCGCTGGGAGGTGTGAGCCCGGCACCGGTGCCGCCCGTGATGGCTGCAAGCGCGCCATCCGACCACGCCCCGGCTGAAGGACGGGCCGATCCTGTACCATCCGAATCGAGCGCTGCGATACCGATACCGGTCAGATTCGATCCTTCACCGAGGGCGACAGAACCGACTTGTGGTCGACCATCGCTACCTAACCCAATCTGTGCCGCGGAGGCAAATTTGGAATGTGCGTCGCAGGCGCACTCGCTCTGCCAAGTCCCTAAGTTACTTGTGTTCGATCCGTTCCAACCGAAGCTGTTCGTCGTTATGATACTCGAGTTATCGTAGGTATTATGATCTACAGTTCCTAACCCAACATTTGTGAAGTAAACATCGGTCTGACAACCAATCGAGATATTGTTCTCAAAGTTTACATTCTTGTAACCGTTGGTTGCACTGTAGCAGGCGCCGCCATTCGACACGTTGTTGTCTATGACCGTGTTATTCAACAGGTAGAAGTTGCCGCAGCCGCTACATCCCAGCCCGGTTACCTCGATTGACCCGCCGTTCATAATCCGCCCTAGGGGCACCTTCATCACATTGTTAAAGTCGTACACGTTGTTAAGCTGGCCATCCTGGAATATCCACGCTGTGAGGTTATGCCCGGGATCCCCGTCGAACCGATTGTTGTAGATGTAGATGCCACTGATCGACCCCCCCGTTTCCCCCCAGTCATAGATCCCATCGTGATGGTAGGCGTTTGAATTCGTGTCCCAATTGGCCATATCGTGGATGTGATTGTCGTGATGAGTGATGTTCGAGTAAGAACCTGAATTAACCCCGGCGTTAATCGGGTGATCGCTATTGAAGATATCGTTGTGGTGTTCCACGAGATTGTTCCCGTAGCCGTTGAGACACCACCCGCAGTCATGGATGAAATTGTTGTTTATCGTCAGGTTCGATGCCGGGGGATAGGCTTTGATCGCGTTTATGTTACTCTGATCCACCCCCTGGTCATTTACCGACTTATGGACATACAGGTTGACGATGTTTAGATTTCGGATCGTTACGTTCGAGGTCCCAGCTGCGTACACGCCAACAGAGGTAGTTGCGTTTGCCAACCCGGTTCCGTTGGCAGTGTTCTCGATGGTGCCGTTGCACGGCACGTCCGACTGTTGGACGTAACCGCACGTCTGGCCCCCATCCACGATGATCCAGCTCTGCCCGTTGAGGTTGATAGCTCCCGTCGACCCGCTCCAGTCTGGAGAGGTAAGATCGGCTCCATTCTCGAATAAGACGATAACAGGACTTCCGCTTGCACCGCTGCCCTGGGCTGTAAGCATCGTGCTTCCCGCGCCTCCGGTAAAGGTCCCGCACAGATGCACGGTTGTTCCAGGGCCGATCTCGCCCCCACCCGAACCCCAGTTGCCGGAATCGTTGAAGAACGTATACGCGTGTGCGTCGGCACAACTGCTGCCGCTGTTTGCGCCGGATGCATTCTGTGCAATGAAAATGTCTGAGGCGTGCATGACGCCGCCACATGCGGTCAGCCCAATTAGAACAGCCGCTGCCATCGAAAGCTTAGCTAACAAAATCAGCCTCTCCTTTGAAACCATTACTTATACCACCATTAAAAATATAAATCAACAGCAGTACTGCTAAGGTTTCAAACGAGAACGTGGCTAGCGGCGTCCAGAACTCGCATGCTAATCCGGAGAGCACCCAGCTTTTCTAAACAGAATAGACTACAGCCCAAATTCAGCAGGAGTCATCAGGACGACGAGCTCTCAATCCCGGCGGGCCCTGGAAAAGCGCCTTCCGCAGGTACTGCGGGGCGTGCAGCCAATCGTAGCCCCCCTCCAGCTTGGCTCGAAACAGCTGCCTATCATCCCAGGAGTTGATCGGCAACCGGGGCATAAAGAAGGGATCATCGGTTTCGTCGGCGGTCCCGATGATGGTAGATACGCCGTGCTCGTAGCCCGACTGCTCGAGTATCCGGCGCAGCAGCTGACGAAACGGGCGGTCAGCTTCAGGGAATGCATAGGGATAAGCGAACGATCGGACCGGAGACTGCAACTCGTCTTCGATCCGGCACTTCGAGCACAATATCTCCTGCTCGATGGCCGCGCGCTGCATGGTCCTGAGCTGCGGGTGAGTCACAGTGTGGGCGCCGAATTCTACTCCGCATGCCTTTAGTTCCCGGACCTGGTCCCAGGTAAGGCAATCCATCCCATTGAACGGTTGCGGCTCGCTCCCGATAAAGGCGGTCGGCAGAAACACGGTAGCGGTGAAGCCATACTGATCGAGCAGCGGGAACGCATCCGTATAGAAGTCCAAGTAGCCGTCGTCGAACGTAATCACAACCGGTTTTGTCTGCTCTGATCCGGAGGTTCTGGCGACCGTGAGCGCGTCTGATAAGCCGAGCGAGCAATATCCCTGATGCGCCAGAAACTGCATCTGAGCTCCGAAGACGGATGGCTTCGTCACGGTCTGCAAATAGGGGTGCTTGCCCGGCCTTTCGGACTCCGAAACACTGTGATACATCAGAATCGGGACCCGGTTCGACCTCCACGGCAACATCCTCGAGAGCGGATGAAAGAAGTACAAAGTCGGCAGCCTGTCTGTGCGCAAGGTTTTTTCGCCCCGGTTCACTGGCCGCTACTGAACAGTGACCGTCTGAGCCGCTTCTAAGAAACTGAGTACTCCCTCCACCACCCTGCTTTGCTGTTCAGGTGTGATTTCAGGAAACAGCGGCAAGGAAAGAATCTCCGTGGCCAGCTCTTCGGAAACCGGAAAATCTCCCCGCTCATAGCCGAGCCCGCGATAGGCGTTCTGCAGGTGAAGCGGCACCGGATAGTGTATGCCGCTCCCGATGCCCTTGGCCGAGAGATGTGCGATCAGGTCTTCACGGTTCGAGACTCGTACGACGAACAGGTGATAGCTCGACTTTGCCCAAAGCGGTTCATAGGGCAATCTGAGGTTTGAACCGGCGCTCTCGAAGAGCTCGCGATAACGTTTTGCCGCCGCGATGCGCCGCCGCGTCCAGTCCGGCAGATATTTGAGTTTCGCGCTTAAGATACCCGCCTGAATCGCGTCTAGCCGGCCGTTGTAGCCCTCTATGTCGTGATAGTATTTGCGCGCCTGGCCATGATCGCGCAGCATTCGCATCTTGCGGGCGAGTTCTTCACTGTTGGTTGTTATCGCGCCCGCCTCGCCGCACGCGCCCAGGTTCTTGCCTGGATAAAAACTGAACGCAGCCGCCACACCCATCGATCCCGCTCTTCGCCAGCAGTTCTCGCGCTTAGAAAAATACTCAGCTCCGTGCGCCTGCGAAGCGTCTTCAATCACCAGGAGCTCGTATCGCTCGGCGATCTCCAAAATGGCGTCCATGTCCGCCATCTGCCCGTAGAGGTGTACCGGAACAATCGCTACCACCGGTTTGCGGGTGCGCCGGTCCACCGTTTTTCCCGTCTGGTCGTCGAAGCAGCAATCGATTTCCAGATACGCTTTCAATCGCTTCGGGTCGATATTAAACGTACATTCGTCGATATCGACGAAGGCGGGCTGCGCGCCCGCTTGAGAAATCGCCTCGGTGGTCGCGATGAAAGTGTGGGGGACAGTAATCACGATCTCGCCCTGTCTCACGCCCGCCGCGATGAGGGCAAATCTCAGCGCATCCGTTCCGCTACTGACGCCGACGCAATGATCCGCGTCACAGTACCTCGCAAACGCCGTTTCAAAATCCTGCACCATCGGGCCGCCGATAAAACCTGCCGTTCCGAGTGCGCTGCGAAAGATACCGCACAACTCTTCCTTGATCTCCTCATGTAGCGAGACCAGATCCAGAAAGGGAATAAAAGCCGCCGCGCTCATCGCTGCCTCCGAAAATCCGCAGCCCCTACACAACGCAAAAACCGTGCCGGGTTACCCGCCACGATCACATTGTCGGGAACACTTCGCGTAACCACGCTACCCGCGCCCACAATCGCGTTCTCTCCGATAGTCACGTTCGGCAGTATCGTCGCACCCGATCCGATCGAAGCCCCTTTTTTCACGAGCGTGAACTCCACCGCCCAGTCTTGGTCCGTTTGCAGATGACCGTTGGGCGTGGTCGCGCGCGGATATGTGTCATTGACAAACGTCACGCCATGTCCGATGAACACGTTATCCTCGATCGTTACCCCTTCACAGATAAACGTATGCGTCGAAATCTTACAATTCCGTCCAACTTTGGCGTTTCTTTGTATCTCGACAAATGCGCCGATTTTCGTATAGTCCCCGACTTCACAGCCGTACAGATTGATGTAATCACAAAGTTTAACGTCTCTCCCAACCCTTACGTCATCCGAGATGCTCTGCTGCCATTTCACGCACACACCGCCTCTCCCTTGTGCCTCAGTGAGTCCTCGGCCGCCTCCAACATCCTCACCACCCGTAATCCGGCCGCGCCGTCGTTGAAGGGCGTGCTGTTGTTTTGAATGCATTCTACGAAGTACCCCAATTCGACACGCAGCGCCTCCAGTTGTTCGATCTTCGGAGCCCACATGTCACCCGAGCGATAACTGACGAGGAGATCGTATAAGCCCTCACGGGAATTCCCGATCTGCACGCCTTTGTCATAGACTTTGATCTTTTCGTCGGCCTCGAGATCGTTCCACATGAGCATTTTTTTCTCTCCGCCGATCAAGGTGGTCCGCACCTTCACGGGAGAGAGCCAGTTCACGTTGATATGAGCAATCACATTGCCTGGGAAATAGGCCGTTATGAACGCCACATCGATCAACCCGTTCAAGTGCGCCTCGCCTGTAGCTACAATCGCCTCGGGTGGCCGCCCAATCAGGTAATCGACAATCGAGAGGTCGTGGGGAGCGAGATCCCAGATCACGTTAACGTCGTGCTGAAACAAGCCCAGATTCACCCGCGTGGAGTCGTAATAGAACAGCTTGCCGAGAGTATCCTGGTCGATCATCTGGCGGATTTTCCGCACCGCTCCGGTAAACAGGAAGGTGTGGTCGACCATAATTTTCAATTCCCGGCTCTCGGCCAGGTCAATGAGCTGTTCTGCTTCCTCTGAGGTGGTCGTAAACGGTTTCTCGACAAAGACGTGCTTGCCATGACAAAGAGCGGACTTCGCAAACCTGAAATGTGTCCATACCGGAGTGATGATCGCAATCGCATCGACGTCGGTGGCCCGCATCAACTCCTCGCAATCCGAGGTAAGCCGCACGCCAGGATACATGTGCTTTGCGCGGCGCAACGCCGCTGGGCTTTTATCACAGATTGCGACGACTTTGGCCTCGTCGAGCGCGTGCAAATTACGCACGATGTTCGGGCCCCAATACCCGTATCCCAATACTCCGAATCGAATCATGCGTATACTCTCTCTGTTAAGGGGCGGCGGTCTCGAAGATTTCGCCGGTTGTTTGAGACGGCCGGCATCTAATAAGCTCCTGCTCCGGTGATCACGGCGCGCGGCGTTTGGAGCAAGATCTTAAAATCCAGGCGCAAGGATCGCGCTTTGGCGTATTCCAGATCGAGCCGAACCATCTCGTCGAATTTCACCGAGCTTCGGCCAGTTACCTGCCAGAGTCCGGTTATGCCCGGCTTCACGGCAAGCAAGCGTTCGCGATGCCAGACTTCGTAGCAATCGAACTCGTAAGCAATGCACGGCCGCGGGCCAACCAGTGTCATCTCGCCTCGCAGCACGTTCAGCAGTTGTGGCAGTTCATCGAGACTCGTCTTTCGAAGAAAACGCCCTACCGGGGTTATTCTCGGGTCATTGACGATCTTGAAAACGCCCTTTTCGTCTCCCGCGCTCTGAGCGGCTTTGGCCGCTCCCGCAATCAGGCGCTCCACATATTCTTTGTGAATCGCAGGATCGCTGTTGGTGTACATCGAGCGAAACTTCAAGAAAGTGAATCTCCGGCAAAATTGACCGATTCTTTCCTGCCGGAACAGAATGGGCCCTTTCGATGTAAGCCGTATGGCTAAACAAATAGCCAGCAGCAGGGGCGAGAAAAGGATCAGACCGCACAGACTTCCCGCGATGTCGATCGATCTCTTCAGGTTTTGATAACGGCCGGCTCCTTCGAGATCCTGGACCAGGTCACGATAAAACACGAAATTCGGTATGCCGCCCGTTCCATCTCCGTCAGAAGATTCAGGGTAGATATGAAAGGAAAGCCTGATCTGATTAATCTGCTCTGCGCTCAGCGCGCTGCAAAGCGCCTTACCGACTTTTGCGAGGAGAGCTTGAAGCACCGTGCCGCATCCCTCCTCGGAAACTTCTGTGAAGACTACCCCGAAGATCGAGCCTTCTTCGTACCAGCCCTTAAAATCTGTTTCTCGGGTGGTCTGGAGCAGAGCAGAGATCACCCGATCGAGTGCGTGCCGCTTGGCCGGGTCCTTGAGTACACTGCCGCCCTCGAGCAACATCAGCACAAAGCGACGCCCGGAACGCTCCACGCGTTTGCGCTCCAGACGAAGCAGATTCAAGAACGTCTTCTCGCTGAGAACTTCCAGGCACGGCGAGACGGCCCGCGGCTGTTCCTCTTTCTGCGCAAGCCGTGAACTTTGCCTCAGGCCTGGTCTTCGAGACACGGATGTTGTCATGAGTTCGCCTCCTCCAAAGGAGCGTGAGCTGCTGCTTGGTGCTGCTTTTATTCGGGTCTGAACGTCCAAGGCGGAGTACTAGACGCCCGGACGTGAGGCTGAGCTTCGAAGTTCAGCTATAACGCAGTAGTGAGCTGCAACGAAGGTGCGAACGCGTTCGCCCGGATAGGCTTTACCCAGTCGCGGTCTATTTCGATCGCCATCGAGCGCTGTAACAGAGTGACGGAAACAATAATCCGGTGCCGCTTTCGGTTCTCCACGTAAACACCCTCCATACCGGCAAGCGGTCCCGCTTCGAGGCGTATGATTTCCCCGCGGTTTAGAAAGGGCCAGGGCTCTGCGAACAAACCTGAAGCAAGCGTGGTCTGAATGGCAGCGATTTCGACATCTTCAACTGGTACTGGAATCTTTCCCACGCCTGCGAAGCCCAGGACGCCGGGAGTAGTCAAAATGGGCAGCCGGCTATCGCCTCCCAGGCGGCAGAACAGATACCCCGGAAATAACGGCAGCTCGACGGTTTGCATTCGGTCCGACCAGCGCCGGCGAGCTTTGTATAAAGGGAGAAACTCTTCATATCCCTTGTTATGTGTGATTGCGGCAACCATTTTTTCCGCGCGTGCTTTGACGTGCACTGCGTACCAGCGCCGTTGCGGCTCCGTTAGGTCCAGAGGCGTTGTGAAGTCTTGTTCCATATGGGTGTGACTCAACCTAAGTCCTGCTCACCTTGCATGAAGGGCAAGCTGCCGCATTGTAAGTCCCGTTCCGGGCTTACCGTTTGCTCTGAGCAGTTAGGGTTGACGTCTTTCTCTTAGCAGTTCGAGGACCAATCGTCCGGCTGTCGAGAATTCCAGGAAATTCCACGATTTAGCCGCACTCTCCCGCTCAGCTGCCCAGTGCTTTGAGAAGGAATTTGTATTTGGTGCCAAATTGTAAGACTAAGTCGTTTTCTGTTCTCCCCGAAGCCTGAATGCGAGCCTGCAGCTCACGCAAAAGGGGCCTGCGACCATCGCTTGCGGTCTGGAAAGGGGTTAGAATTACCTGCGATTACTCCGGTTGCACTCGTGGGCGAGATCTGTAAGAGCTCTAATTACCCCAGGGCTGGATTTTATTCCGCCCTGAGGAGAAGGTTCACTGACGAATCCGACCCAGCGGCTAGCGATCCAGGAGTAGTTAGCGTCTCGGATCAGTAGGTTAGAGTTCAGGATTAGTTTAGAGCTCGGGAAGGTATTAGAAGGACACAGCCGACTTCTCGCCGATCCCCAGCTTCTTCATTTTGTATAAGAGAGCTTTGTAGTCGACGTTTAAAAGCTTGGCGGCTTGCTTGCGGTTCCAGAGACTCGATTGCAGGGCCTGCAGAATTGCTTCGGATTCTGCTGCCCTTCTCGCCTCATCGACCCTCGATAGAGCAACACTGCCGGCCTCGCTGGCTGGCGTGCCGTCTGGCCGCGACACGACGCCGGGTGCGCGTAGCTCTTGCACCTTGCAGATTTCCAGGGGTGCAGCCGGGCGGCTTGGATATCCTTCTACCACCCTGCCGTACGACTCCATCTGCCTGCTGGGAACATCTGTCGAACGCCTCGAAAAAAGCGCCTCTCCGGAACTGCTGGCTGCTGGGTGCACGGGTCTATTGAGTTCCTGAGCCGGCACATAGACCGTCTTCGTTCGCATGATCCGCTGGCGGATCTCCGCCGCGAGAATGCTTGGACTGCGCAAGACAAGATATTTGCGCATGACATTCTCAAGTTCTCGAACGTTCCCGGGCCAGTGGTATTCGAGCAGCACCTGGCGCAGAATGGGATCCATTTCCATTTTGGGCCACTCAGCCGTGGAGTGCTTTTGCAGAAAAAGCTCGGAGAGGGGCACGATCTCACTACGTCTCTCGCGGAGGGGCGGGATCTTGATATCAACGATATTCAGCCGGTAATATAGATCCTCCCGAAAGCGTTTCTCTACAATTGCTTTTTCGAAATCACAGTGGGAAGCCGCCATGATGCGAACATCGATCCGTGAAGTCTCATGGGCGCCTAAACGATAGAACTCTCTGTCCTGCAATACCTGGAGTAACTTCGCCTGAAGCTTGAGATCCATGTCGCCGATTTCGTCCAACAGGATGGTGCCTCTATGCGCCATCTCGAATTTTCCCGGAGTGCTCTTAAAAGCACCCGTGAAAGCTCCCCGCTCGTATCCAAAAAGCTCGCTTTCTACCAGTTCGGAAGGCAATGCGGCGCAATTGAGTTTCACGAAAGGACCCGCGGCACGCTTGGAATAGGAGTGCAACTTGCGCGCGATTACCTCTTTACCGACTCCTGTCTCACCTTGCAGAAGCACCGGAACATCGGCGGAGCCGATGCGCGTCAACAAAGAATCGATTCTCTGAGACCAAGTAGCGGGGGTCGCCTCCTCGTGCACCGCATACGGAACGAGCTGCTCAGCGGGGTAGCTTTCATCCTTCTGACCTGCCTCTCGAATCGCGTGCAACATGGCGGTTAGCAACTGCTCGCGACCGGCCGGTTTGAGCAACACGGAACAGTCAGGCGTGCTCTTTTCGGTGCCTTCTTCGAATAGAGGAGAGTGGGGCGAAAGAACGACGACCGGCAGCTTGGGACGCAGAACCGCTGCCCGGCTTAAAAATTGCGTGCAACCGCTCGAGGTCACCTCGAAGTCAAGCAGCAAAACGGAGTGGCGTTCTTCTCTCGCAATACGAAAGAGCGCCTCCTCTCCGCTTTCAGCGAATTCGATTTCTGCGCCGAGGGGCGCCAAAGTCTGTCTGAGATTCCGGCACAGCTCACCATCTCGCGCCACCACTAGGATTGACTGCATATAGCTGTAAGTTACTTTCCAATTACTGCAATTCGCAGACCGAAGGTAAGCTGACCCTCAATTGTCATCAGATTTATCCGATGGGAGCCAGCAATGAATGTAAGTGGTCCCTTGAAGATTGCACGCACACGTGATGCCTCCGATTTACACTGCGCCAGCAGTTGGGGCTGGCAACACTCGCTTCTGTTCAGACCTGTCCGACTGGTATGTATCGATTCTGCAAGATGTCCTCTCAAGGTACAAGGACATTCGAGAAATTCAGTACTGTTGTGACGTACTGGGACCTATATTGACCCTAAGATTTTCAGTATTCTGCGGCATTACGTCCCAAAACGGCCTTATACAAGGGCAGGATTTCATTCAGTTTGCAGCTTTTATTTGCAGCTTAAATGGCTCTATACAGTTCTTCCAGGTCAGTCTTAAAAAGCCGCACACTGGTCAGCTGTTTGCAATACTTCTGAAGTGCAGTCGGAGAACTTGTTGGTGGGCGGTGACGGGATCGAACCATCGACCTCCTGCTTGTAAGGCAGGCGCTCTAACCGGCTGAGCTAACCGCCCACGAATGGGACTGAATTTATGGTCGCATAACTGCGGTTGCTGAGCATTGCGATGAATAGCCAGTGATTCTATTTGCCGATGTATTGCGCGTAGACACTGCGCGCCACGCCAATATCAGTGGTTCCCTTTACAATCGCTCTGCCATCCGGGAACACGGTTAAGTCGTATTTCGGCAAACCGACCCGCAGTGCAAACTCGTTAACCCGGACTGGGCCAAGCTGCCGCAAACGGCCGGCAAGCTCCTCTAAATTGACTCGCTGTAAACATTCATGAATTTGCACTGCATTCCGGCCACACAAGCTCACGGGAGTGCGGCGGGCACCTTCCAGGTATCGGAACTCGCGCCGGCAACACACCGAACACTGAGGATCTGGAGGGCCCGCCGCCACCTGCCTAGCATTTCCTCCCCACACGTCGAAAGTGTGAACACGGGACTCGAAGTTCGCCCACCCGACCAGTAAGCGCAAACCCAACGAGACCTGCAATGCCGCTACCGAAGCCGTCGCGGATGCTAGGATCCCATTCACATCGCAGGTCAGCTGAGATCCCTGGGGACGCTCCGGATAAAGACACACGAGACAGGGGCCTTTCTTGGGCCAGATGGGCATAACCACTCCGTAACTTGCGATGGCTGCTCCATAAATCCAGGGAATACCTCGCTTGACGCTAACGTCGTTAAGTAGGTAGCGCGTTTCAAAGTTGTCGGTTCCGTCCAGAATGAGATCGCAAGACTGCAATAACTCTTCCGCATTTGAAGGCGTAACGTCCTCGACCAGCGGCTCCACTTGGACATAGCGGTTCAGACGGCCCAACCTGCGGGCTGCGGCAATCGCTTTAGGCGTCTCGTTCTCCGCGTCGGCTTCCTCATACAACCACTGCCGCTGAAGATTCGTATAGTCCACACAGTCACGGTCGATCAGCCGTACATGCCTGATTCCTGCCCGAACCAGCGCCTCGGCTTGGAAGCTACCCAGCGCGCCGCAACCCACTACGGCTACAGATGCGCAACAGATCTTCTCTTGGCCAGTCTCGCCTATGGGAGAATATCGAATTTGCCGGGAATAACGCTCCTTCTCGTCCGGTGACATATACGACGATCCTATCAGTCGCCGCCCGTTTCAGCCCCATTCTGGTTTTGCTGCTGGCGCTGCTGATAGCCGCGCCTTCTGCGGCCCAGCAAAACGAATCGCCCAATAAGCAAAGTATTAACGGATATGAGGGTCGGATTATCGATTCCATTCAGTTCGAACCGGCTGATCAGCCGCTCACGGAGGAAGAACTCAAGCAGAAACTGCCCATTCGGCCTGGCTCCGTGCTCACTGGCCAAGCCGTAAAAGAAGCTATCCAGAACCTGTTTGCTACGGGCCGCTATTCCGATCTGGCCGTTGATGCCGCCGCGAGCGGCAGCGACGTGATGCTCCGCTTTCTGACCAAGCCGGCTTACTTCGTCGGGAGAATCGCCGTGCTTGGAGTTAAGCAACCGCCCAACAACGGACAACTGGCAAGCGTCACGAGGCTTCGGCTCGGAACCCCATACCGCGAGAGCGACCGCGACCGTGCGATTCAATCCTTGCAGTACCTCTTGCGGCAGAACGGCTTCTTTCGCGCGGGCATCAAAAGCACGGTCACGCTGCACTCTAAGACAGAATCAGCGGACCTGGCGTTCACCGTCGATACGGGACCGCGCGCCCGCTTCACCGGACCGGTCATATCCGGGAATCCTGAACTCTCGACGGAAAGCATCATCCGCGCGACCCACTGGAAACGTCTTTATGGTCTTCTCGGATGGCAGGATGTAACGGAAGCACGTGTGCGGCAAGGCCTGGAAAACTTAAGGCGCAGTTATGAGAAAGAGGACCACCTGCAAGCTAAGGTCACCCTCACTAAGCTCGATTATGAAGAGGCAAGTAATCGAGCTAGGCCGGTCCTAGATCTTCAGGCGGGGCCCAGAATTGTCATTTCAGTCGAAGGTGCAAACATTGGCCGGAGAGAACTCAGTCAGCTCGTGCCGGTGTTTCAGGAAGAGTCAGTCGACACCGAGCTTCTCATTGAAGGTCAACAAAACATCACACAGTACTTGCAATCCCGGGGATTCTTCGATGCTACAGTCACTTACAAGCGCCACTCAGGCGCTGCTTACCATGGCGAGCTCATTTCATATCAGGTAACTCGCGGAAGGCGATACAGATTTGTTCACTTGAGCATTGTTGGGAATCGCTTCTTTTCACGACGTACGATCCGTGAGCGCTTGTATCTGGAACCAGCTGTTTTTCCCCGTTTTCCTTATGGCCGCTTCAGCAGAGCTTACCTTAAACAAGACATCCAGTCCGTTACTAGCCTATACATTTCAAACGGCTTCCGTGATGTCAGGGTAAGCTCCAGGCTGGTAAACAATTATCGCGGGAAGCGGGACTTGGCGGTCTTCATCTCGATTGAAGAGGGGTCTCAATGGCGTGTCTCAAATCTATCGCTTGAGGGCGTTTCTCCTGCAGCACGGGAGGTGTTATATTCCCGCTTAGCTTCCACGGAAGGTCAGCCTTTTAGCACAGTCAGCATAGCTGGTGATCGTGATGCCATTCTCAACTACTATTACGGATTGGGATATGTGAATGCCGCGTTTGCTTTTGATGAAAGTCCCGGCGCCGGACCCCACAGCGTCGACCTTCGCTACGTTATAACTCCCGGTATTCAAGAGTATGTGCGGGATGTGCTGCTCAGCGGCCTGGAAACAACCCGCAAGGAGTTAGTCACCGACCGAATCAGCCTGAGCAGAGGTGACCCTTTGTCTTTGACTGCGGAAACGGATAGCCAGAGGCGTCTGTATGATCTGGCGATTTTTGCTCGCGTCAACACGGCCGTTCAGAACCCCGAGGGCGATGAGACCGAGAGGTATGTTCTCTACGATGTAGACGAAGCTCGCCATTATCTGCTTAATGTCGGAGTAGGCGCCCAGATCGCTCGGATTGCCGGTGGCGCAACTAGTTTGGATAACCCTGCAGGGACCACCGGCTTCGCTCCTCGACTGGCTGTGGGGATTAGCAGAATAAACTTGTTGGGTCTTGGCCAGACTCTCGGGCTACAGACTGCCGCTTCGACTATCGAGCAGCGGGCCGCACTAACATACTTCATCCCGCAATTTGGTGCGCTTAGCAATCTCAACCTGACTGCCACAGGCCTGATTGAAAACTCGAACGACATACGCACTTTTACTGCGCATCGCCGTGAAGCGTCTTTGCAGCTTGGCCAAAAGCTGTCGCGTGCTTACAGTCTTCAATACCGAGCGGTATTTCGCGATGTCACACTGAGTAACCTGAAGATAAATCAATTGCTTGTCCCTCTGTTATCGCAGCCCGAAAGGCTCGGCCTTGGCGAGTTTTCGGTTATCGAAGACAAGCGGGACGATCCCGCCGACGCGCATCGAGGAACCTATTCAACTGCGGATCTGAGCTATGCTCCGCGCTTTTTAGGGTCTCAAACCGGTTTTGCGCGAGCATTGTTCCGTAATTCCACTTATCATGAACTCACCCGCGGGTGGGTCTTCGCCCGCAATACCCAATTTGGAATTATCAGCCGAACGGGCGGTGGAAATACGATCCCGCTGGCGGAGCGGCTGTACTCTGGCGGTTCTACCTCGCTGCGTTCCTTTCCGGATTTCCAGGCCGGCCCGCGCGATCTGAAGACAGGGTTCGTGCTGGGTGGGAACGCCTCGCTGGTCAACAATCTGGAATTGCGTTTCCCACTTTATGGCGATAATGTCAGAGGCGTACTCTTCGAAGATGCCGGGAACGTCTATAGCAGCGTTGGAGATATCAGCTTCCGGTTTCGTCAGCGCAATCTGCAGGATTTCAACTACATGGTTCAGTCGGCCGGGATTGGAATTCGCTATCAGACACCTATTGGACCGGTTCGCCTCGACTTTTCCTTCAGCCCGGATGCACCCCGGTTCTTTGGCTTAAAGGGAACTTTGCAGGACCTCATCAACAACACCGCCGTCTCTACCGTTCAAAAAATTAACTCCTTTCAGTTCCATTTTTCACTGGGACAGGCATTCTGATGAGGATTTTCGTTTTCTTAATCGCCTTGGCGGGATTACTTGCTGCCGAGATCATCGATCGCGTCGCGATTTCGGTCGGCAACCAGGCTATTACGGAACTGCAGATCGACGAGGAGGTTAGCGTGACCGCGCTGCTCAACCATCAGCCGGTCCCGCGCGATGTGCAGTCAAGACGCAGGGCGGCTGAGCGACTTCTTCAACAGTTTCTGATCCGGCGCGAAATGGAGGTCAGTCGATACCCGGGACCTACCCCAACTGAAATAGATACTTACGTGGAAAGAGTGGAAACCGATTTGGGCGGAGCTGCCGGTTTACCCGACCTGCTGAAGACATATGGGATTGACAAAACGACGCTCAAAGATCACCTGGCGCTCCAACTGGCAACCCTGGATTTTATCGAGTTTCGATTTCGCCCGCAGCCTGTCGCAAATAACGACACCGGCAGGCACACGGACGATCCTCTCAACGTCTGGTTGAAGGAAACGCGAAAGCGGTTCGAGATCATATATCTGGATAAAACGCTTGAGTAGGAATGCGCAAACGAGTACAGCCCGTCCTCGTTCTAATCGCTTATATAAGCTGTGCGCTCGTTCTGCTGACGTGCCTGACCTTCAGCTATGTTCAGACAAGTGTGTTCAGAGCTCAGCTTCGCAGTTGGACGATTGCTCGTCTGCAGCATGCAAGCGGCGGCCCCGTCGAGCTCGACTCGATTGGCTTTGAATGGCCCACGCTCACGGCACAACTGCAAGGCCTCGTAGTCCACGGCACGGAATCAGCCGGATCTCAGCCTCTTCTCTCCATTCCGTCGCTGCGAGTAAGTCTGCGGCCGGCTTCGGTTTTTCAGCACGGGATTCACGTCTCTAGCGTGAGCGCGTATGGACCAGTGATTCATCTGATCGTGGCTTCAGATGGCACCACCAACCTGCCTCGTCAGCTACAGGAAAGCTCAATAAATGAATTGCTCGACCTGCAGATCGGACGATTCGAGTTGCAGCACGGCTCTTTGTCGTTACAAGGAAGAACTTATCCGTTCACGATAACTGGCCACAATTTCAACGCTCGCCTGCGAGCAGCCGCCGGCTTTTCGGGTTACCTTCTCAACCTGTCCTCACGCGGCATGCTCGTTCAAGGACCTTGCTGCCGGGAGATGCGGGTGGATGTTATCGCTCAGGCGACTCTGCGCAGAAATTTGATTCAGTTTCAGAAGCTTGCCCTACGATCTCAAAATTCGGACCTTGAAGTGATCGGCACAGTGACGCACTTCAGCAAACCGGAAACGCAATTCCGTTTTCGTGGCGAGCTAAACGCACGCGAAGCCGCCACAGAATTAGATCTCCAGGATTTCCGGGGCGGCGAGCTAAAACTTCAAGGAGTTGCCCACTACGATCGGGGCGCGGGTCTTCACGCTCGCGGACACTTGCAAGGAGAGCGCATCTCCTACTCGTCCGGGATGTTGAAGCTCGGCAGCGTAGATTTCACTTCCGCCTTCCAACTTTCACGCGAAGCCCTGGTGCTGGACCAAATTGATGCCAAGCTACTAGGGGGGACATTTTCGGGCGAAGCAACCATGAGGCGGCCCGGCAGCTTCCAGCTAGCCGGCCAGTTTACAGCTCTCAACAGCTCCGCTGTCACGGCAGCATTTAGAAAGCGAGTACCCTGGACAGCATCGATCAGTGGCCCGATTACGATCAGCGCCAAGTCTTTTCGATCACCAGCAGATCTTTCCTTTGAGAGCAGGTTGGAACTCGCACCCGCTTCCGGAGAGATCCCGATTTCTGGTTATATAAGCGTGACGAAGCCCGCGAACTCAGGGTTTACATTCGGCGACTCGCATTTGACTCTGCGTAACTCGCGCCTCGCGTTTCATGGTTCTCCCGCGACTGGTTTGCAATTAGCGTTCGATAGCACGAGCCTTTCAGATGTTAAGCCAGCACTGACATCGCTGAAAGCCGAGCGGATAGTGAGCGCCTTGCCAAATCTCCTGCTTGGGGGCTCCGTGAGCTTCAATGGCACCTTGCGAAATCCGCTGACGCAGCCGATCGTCACCGGAACACTCGCCCTCACGAAATTCCAAACTGGATCTGTCAAGTGGGACCAATTGCGCTGGACCGGCTCCGCATCCTCTCATTCTCTCGAACTCTCCCGGTTAGTGATGGATGCCAATCTGCTGCACATCTCCGCCGCTGGAGCGGTTCGCCTCACCGGCTGGAGATTCACTGAGGATAGCGCCTTGCAACTGAAGGCAGAATACCGGGGCGTTCATCTGGGCACGGTTTCTTCGGAATGGCTTTCAGCAAACCTGCCAATCGCGTACGGCATCGCGGCGGGCACCGCAGATCTTTCGGGTTCGGTCGACCATCCTTCCGGAAACGGACACATCGTTATCGACAATTTTGCTACCTGCGGCGAGCAGTTTCGCAGGGTTGAAGCAGACGCGCGCCTCTCAGGCAGTCAGATAGAACTCAGAAATGCCTCGCTCGACGGAGTTCGAGGTGGCCATGTGCGCTTTTCAGCGGATTATATCGGCTCGTCGAGCACGTGGCATGATGGCCAGTTGTGGCTGCATCTCGATGCTGCACAGTTCCCAATTTCAAATCTGAATCTCGCCCGCAATTTAATTCCAGGCCTGAACGGCAATATCGAAATTCACTTAAACGCTTCAGCCCACGTCGCGGACGGGGTCTTCAAACTGCTGCAGGCAGATGGTGGGCTGGCTCTCCGGGATATCACTGTGAACAGCGTGAAGCTGGGAAACGTTTCTGCTCGTTTACGCACAGAGAGCGAGAGAGTCAAGCTTTCCCTCTCGGGCGACCTCCGGAAGACTAAATTACGCGGCAGCGCCGAAATTTCGCTCGATACCCATGACGTTATCCAGGGCGAGATGCTCTTTGATCGCATAAGCCTCGGCGTGCTCTACGCTGTGCTGGTCCCGGCTCACAGTGGCGAACTGCCGTTCACCGGCTTCGCCGCGGGAGTGTTCAGCTTTCAAGGCCCGCTCGAAAAGCTTGCGCTCTGGCGGGCGAGAGTTCAACTAAGCCAACTCGCGGTCGCTTCTCGTCTGGGGCTAATTAGCCCCGGCTCCGGCAAGCCGGCCGTTGTTGAGCTACATAATTCGCGCCCTGTGGTACTCGACCTGGGTGGAGGAATCGCGGATCTGCGCAGTTTTGAGCTGTCCGGCACGGACGCCAGAATCAGTGCGTCCGGCTCCTTCGGATATCTCCCCAAGCGCAGTGTGAAGCTGAATTTAGATGGCCAGCTCGACCTTCAGTTGCTCCGCCTGATACACCCCAGTCTCGAAGTGAGGGGAGAGTGCCAGATCAAAGGCTCTGTCGGCGGCTCTCTGGAGGCCCCTTCGTTCGCGGGCAGGCTCGAGATCGATGACGGCTCGCTGGCATCGGCGCTGTTTCCGGATAGCTTAACTCATGTGAGCGCTTCAGTGATCTTCAAGAACCAGCGCGCGGTTATTGAGCGATTCACGGCTGAAAGCGGCGGCGGACAGGTCAATGTTGGCGGCTTCATCAGCTTGGCGCGCGCGGGCTTGCCGGCATATGATCTGAATGCCCGGGCCGAAGATGTGCGCGTTCGCTATGGTGGCGGGATCAGCGCAACGGGCGATCTGAATCTTCGGCTGACCGGCACCAGTTCCAGCAGTCTCTTATCTGGTTCTGCAACTATTTCGCGTTTGGTTCTCAATCCGAACACGGATCTCGGCAGTGTCCTAGCGGGATTTACGGCAGCTACGCCCGCTGCTGCCAATAGCCAGGACTTCCTCTCCGGCCTGCATATGGACATCGCGGTACAAAGCGCGCCCAACTTGGCGATCAATACGGCGCTCAGCCGCGATGTCGAAGCCGAAATCGATCTTCGCCTGCGCGGCACGCCGGACCGCCCCACCCTCTTAGGCTCGATTTCCGCAAATTCAGGCGACATTCGCGTTTTTGGCTCTCGGTACAGTCTCAACCGCGGCGAGGTCAGGTTTGTTAATCCCGCCAAGATCGATCCTGTCCTGGACTTGAATCTACAGACCCAGACGCGCGGGATTGCGGTAAACATCATGATCTCCGGCACGCTGAATAAACTCAACATTGCGTATCGCTCGGATCCGCCGCTGCAGCCGCGAGAAATTCTCGCCTTACTGACGGTGGGGCGCACTCCTCAAGAGGCGGCGAACGTGCAGAGCAGTCAGGTAACAACCAACGCATCTGCGCTGCCGTCCAGTGCTAACACTGTGCTCGGTCAGGCGATTTCGCCTTCCTCGGGTCGCCTCTCAAAGCTCTTCGGAGTTACAAACATTCGCATCGATCCTCTTATCCAGGGAATAACCAGGACGCCCGAATCGCGCCTGACACTCGAGCAGCAGATCTCACGTTCCATAACCGTGACCTACGTTACCAACCTCGAGCAGACCTCGGAGCAAATCTTTCGGCTCGAATGGTCGATCAATACGCAATACTCTGTGGTGGCGGTGCGTGACGACAACGGGGAGTTTGGGATCGACATACAGTACAAGAAGCGCTTCAGATGAGATTGCGCACGGCGAAAGGCCGATTAAAGGTCGAGCACAGCATCATCGACGGGTTGCGCCCTGTCCTCGAGCGGCTGCTGCGCGAGCAGCCGCACATTCGCTCGGTGATTCCGGGCGTTATTCGACCCGTCCGCGACGCCAAGGGCGAGCCGGTGATTCGTGTAACTGTTCCGACCGCAAACGGCTGGAAAGCGATCGCTCTCAGCTCGGGAGCACGTCAGGAACTCTTCATAAGCACCTCTCTGTCGAAGACTCAAATCGAAGAAGTGATCCAGCATGTCCTCGATTCCGGATAAACTTTTCACCATGAGAGCTGACCGAATCGAAGTCTCTTGGGATGAACAGAAAAGCAAATGGCTGGTCCGGATCGTAGTGGGCGAAGAGGTGATCCGCCGTTACTGCAACGAGCCGGAGAATGCCGATGAACACACTCTGCGGGCGTCTGCGACAAGGACCGCCGGCGAGGAGGGCTACAAAGTAGACCCCGCTAATGTGATCGTGCGTTGAGTTCTCCTGCTGTTCAGAAGCCGACAGTAAGGTCGATTGAAGCAGCTGGCTGCGCCCACAGCGGCGAAGCTCAGTGGGCGGCCCATCGGCCCATCTGCTGTCGGGGCGAAGTACTGGAGTCGAGCACGCGATTCACAAGGAGTTCATCATACGGCCGATCTTCGAATGGGAGGTGAGCATGAATGAATCGTTTTGCTTTTCCTGCGGCAGGCTGATCGTGTTTATCTTGCTCTGGTGTGCGACAGGCGCGCAGGGCAGCGTTGTACCAATCACGTCTATTCAAGATATTGCCGGGACCACAATCGATTTCGAACTCCCGGGCGCGACGGCCAACAGCATTCTGCCGGGCTTTGACATGCTTGCGATACCAGATGTATCGCTGATCACGCTGATTCCCGCTGTGACGGGGAATAGCTCGGCGCCTATCCGCGACCGGGCACTCTTCTCGGCACCAATCCTGATCGAGACCACAGGCGCTCCGTGGGTTCAAATCGGGATTACGGGCGCCGGGACTATATTTGGAAAAACCCGCAGCCTGACTTTGAGCGCCTTCGACGAGAGCGGAGCGGAGATAGGCACGATCACTCGGCTTTTTGCCCCTGCTGGAAGCGATATTGAGGCCTACAACGCAGCGGCGGTTTTTTTAGGCTTGGGATCGAGTACGCCGATACAAACCATCATACTGACCAGCGACGATCCCAACGTCGCGTGGGACGACCTTACGTTTGTCTCCGTTCCCGAGCCCGCCACCTCGCTACTCTTCGGGTCGAGTCTTGCGGGGATGATTTTGTGGTGTGGCCTTCGCTCGACGGTTCCTGCGAGAAAAGTTGGATATGTAGTTCGGGAGAATGAAAGCAGCAACCGTTTCGGCGCTGTCCCGAAGCGGGCCGATCGATCCCATAAACGAACACTGGGGAGGATTGCAGGACCCGTTTCGCTCAGTTAGGCGCATTTCGAATCAGCCTCTTACGAGGCCAGGGGTGTTTGGGTATCCCCGTGCGGAAGAGTGTGGTTTGCCCGGGTTAACATAGGGATTCGCGAAATAACAGGGAACCCGGCCCGGAGGCGTCTCGTTTTCAATAGCACCGGGCAAATTGCGTGAAAGAACATGGGCCGGTGGCGGAGTGCGCTCACCCGGCAAGTAACAAAGGCTATAGACGATTTTGATGAGAAGACTGAAAGTATCTCTGTCGTTCCTGTGCAGTTACCTGATGATATCCGGAATGCTGCCGGCGCAAACGGCTATCCGGGTGGATCCTCCGAAGGGAGGCTTAGGATGGTTGACGCGGCCGTATCAGAGAACCGAGATTCCGCCGATTAACCTGGCCAACTCCGATCGGTTAGAGTCGCTGGTCAGGGCCGGGAATTTGTATTTATCGGCGCAGGATGTCATTGCGCTAGCGCTCGAGAACAACCTCGACATAGAGATCCAGCGCTATGGGCCACTGCTGACGAAAGAAGTTACCAAACGCGCGGAAGGGGGCGGCCTTTTGAGAGACGTCGGGGTGAGCGTGTCGCAAGGGCCGACTAGCGTGAGCACGACGGGCGTCAGTTTGAACGCGAGCGGCGGAGCGACGACGGCGGCGATAGCGGGCGCAAGTTCGAGCGGCGGCGTGCTAACGCAATTAGGGCCGGCGATTCCCAATTTGGATCCAAACGTGAGCTTCTATGCCGATTTCGGACACTTCACGAGCCCGCAGAGCAACACGGTCCTCACGGGGACGACCGCCCTCGTTCAGCAATCAAGAACATTTCAGAGTCAATTTAGCCAGTACACAGATTTTGGACTGTTCGGGCAACTCACCTACGGGACAAATTACAGTAGCTTCAACAGCCGGGCTTTCGACGTGAACCCGTATTACACCGGCTACATCGATCTTCAGTTCACGCAAAATCTTCTGAATGGGTTTGGCAGGGCCGTATTAGGCCGAAACATACGGGTGTCGAAAAACAACGAGAAGGCGTCGATGCTGCAGTTTAAGCAGCAGGTAATTACGACCGTTTCATCTGTTCTGAACCTGTATTGGGATCTGGTGAGTTTCAACCAGGATGTTAGAGCGAGAAAGGATGAACTGGCCACGGCGCAGGCCCTGTACGAGGACAACAAGAAGCAGGTGCAGATCGGAACGCTAGCACCGATTGAAGTCACGAGAGCTGAGGCGCAGGTCTACGCGAGCCAGCAGGATCTGCTTATTTCGCAGACGAACCTGCTGCAACAGGAAACAGTGTTGAAAAATGCGCTGAGCCGGAACGGCGTGGCGAATCCGCTCTTGGCGGATGTACACGTTATTCCGCTTGACACGATTCAGGTGCCCGAAAAAGATGAGCTGAAGGGACTAGAGGATCTGGTGGGAGAGGCAATGGGCCGGCGGGTCGAGATTTTGCAAGATCAGATCAACATTAATAGCAACAACATCAACCTGAAGGCAATCAGGAATGAACTAAAGCCTACGCTGCAAGCCTTTGTCGATCTCCGGAACTCGGGACTTTCGGGCGACGCAGTGCTGAATGGAATTGGCGGCGGCGCAGATCCCTTCATCGTGGGGGGCTACGGGAACGTGCTCGGGCAGATTTTCCGGCGCAATTACCCTACCTATTCGGCAGGACTGTCGTTGAATATCCCGTTGCGCAACCGGGCCGCGCAATCGGACTACGCGACTAGCGCGCTTCAGCTAAGGCAACTAGAGTTACAACTGCAAAAGGCGACGAATCAGGTCCGGGTGGATGTGCAGAACGCAGTGATCGGTTTGCGGCAAGCGCGGGTGAGGTACGACTCGGCGGTGAAGGCAAGGATCTTACAACAACAGACGCTCGATGCCGATAAGAAGAAATATACGCTTGGCGCGTCTACAGTTTTTCAGGTCGTGCAGGATCAGCAGACCCTGGCCGCGGCGGAGAGCACGGAAACTCAGTCGTTAGCAAATTACAGCCATGCGCGTATTGCCTTCGACCAGGCGCTTGGGACGACGCTAGAGGTAAATCATATTTCGCTCGAGGAAGCACTGACCGGACATGTCGGGCGGAAATCTGTGTTGCCGGCGAATTTGCCGGAACCGGAGCAGAAGCAATGAGAGAGGAACGGGGGATAATGCCGGACCCGGGCATCCGGCAGCGGACCAGGGGATCCGCCCCACTTTGGAGCAACGGGTGCGCGCGATTGATCACGAAGGTGGTCGCGGTGGCGTGTGCTGGCATGACGGCCTGGGGGCAACAGCCATCGATCGCGGCACAGAAGCCCACCGGATTTCTTTTCCTACGGCCTTATGAAGCGGTCGAGGTGCCGCCGGTGCGGCGAGGCAATTCGATGCGGCTGCGTGATCTGATTCGCGGTGGAAAGATCTATCTCACGGTACAGGATGCGGTGGCGCTGGCACTCGAGAACAACATCGATCTGGAGATCGACAGGTATAACCCGCTGATCGGCGCCTGGAATCTGGAGCGGGCCGAAGCCGGAGGGGCGCTGCCGGGAGTCCCAAGCGGCACGACACAGGCCAACTCGGTAGCGAGCGGGCAGGGCGTGGCGGGGAGCCAATCCGCCGCAGGGGTCACTTCCGGCGGAAATAACTCAACGAACAACAATGCGGTCGGTGCGACCATCACCCAGATCGGATCGGTAACGCCAGTGCTCGATCCTGTTTTTCAGCACACCCAATCCTATAGCCACATTTCGACTCCTTCGGCAAATACGATTCAAACGGGAACCGTTGACTGGATTCAGAGCAAGCACAATTACACAGAGAGCATCAGCCAGGGCCTAATTACCGGCGGGACGGTCAGCATAACCTACAACGATTCTTACTTGAAAGAGAATGTGCCGTCTGACATTCTGAACCCGACTAACGGTACGACGCTCCAGATCCAGCTACAACACAACTTGCTCAACGGCTTCGGCGTGGCTCTGAACAGCCGGACTATCAATGTGCAGAAGGTCAATTTGAAAATTGACCAACTTACGTTCCAGACGGAGGTGATGGGGGCGGTAGCCAATGTATTGAACCTCTACTACGGACTGGTGGCGGACTACGAAGATGTGCGGGCCAAGCAGAGCGCTTACAACGTGGCTCAGAGGTTCTATGAGAACAACAAGAAGCAGGTGCAGATCGGGACAATGGCCCCCATCGATGTGACGACCGCGGAGGCGCAAGTCGCATCGACTCAGCAGGATTTGGTGGTGTCGCAGACAACTCTGGCGCAGGGAGAAGTGCAACTGAAGAATCTATTAAGCCGGAACGGACTCGCAGATCCGCTTATCAGGGAAGCCGACGTTGTTCCTCTCGACCGAATCGTTGTCCCGGAACAGGACAACCTGCCGCCCTTGAAACAACTAGTAGCGACCGCGCTGGCCAACCGGGTCGATCTGCAAGCCGAGCAACTGAACATGCAAAACCTCCAGACGAGCGCACTTAATACGGAGAACGGCGTTCGGCCGGTGCTGGTCGGCTTGGCCAATGCCAGCAGCCAGGGCTTATCGGGTGTGCCACAGGTTGTTCCGGTGCGGGGCGGCACGGGCCAGACGCAGGTGGGGGGATCGAATGCCGTGCCACCTGGATTTATTGCCTGTCCTCCCTCACTCGGCGGCCCGACGCACATCTGCGAAGTGCCTGATCCGTACTTTGTCGGCGGGATCGGCAATGCGCTGGGACAAATGATACGGCGTAATTTCCCAACGCAGACAGCGGGCTCCTACTTTTCAGCGTACGCTCGCAACCGGCAGGCTCAGGCGGACTATGCGATTGACCAGTTATCGTTGCGGCAGTCGCAGTTGCAGTCCCGGAAAGATATCAATCAGGTCGCGGTTGACGTTTCGAACCAGTCGATTGGATTGGAGCAAGCGCGCGCGCGGTATCAGGCGGCGGTAAGGAACCGCATCTTAGAGCAGCAGTTACTGGATGCCGAGCAGAAGAAGTTTGCTCTGGGGGCGTCGACAACTTTTCTGGTCGTGCAGCAGCAGCGCGATTTGGCTACGGCGCAATCAGCCGAGATCGCGGCGCTAGTCGCCTATAGCAACGCGCAAGTTTCCTTGGACCAGACGCTCGGGACGACGCTACAAGCGAACAATATCTCGCTGAATGAGGCTAAAACCGGGCAGGTCACTCGCAAGTCTTCACTGCCGGAGAAATTGCCGGCGCAGCCTTAACTGGGGTCATTTTGGAGCGGCAGTTTTCATTCCGGCTCTGCAGTTCCGAAAACTTTACCGGGCAGGTAAAAGCTGCGAGGCAGTCCAAGTCGGAATGCGCCAAAAAAGCCTAGAAAACATTGGCATTTCGATTTGGTAACGCGAGTGCTTACTGAGATGGCGTAATGACGCTTTCGGCTCAGGGAGTAAAGGGTTGCTCCGCATCTAAAGCCCCGCAGCAGTAAGCCCAACCTAGAACAACTTCTTAAACCCACACAAAACCCCACCCAACCTGATTCCCTGAGCATAATTCTTTCTGGGAGAGCCGGCGAAATCCGGCTTTTTCTATTTCGGAGCACTCCTCCCTTCGGCAAAGCGTTTAGAGTGTGCATATGCCCGAGGCTGGTAGAGTCGCTAAAGAATTTTCGTCGAGAGAATTCATTCGACGCTGTTGAGCCGAGCTCGAGGGGATTCGGATGCGAGCGATATCCCCGAAAAGAGGTTGCCTAGTCTAATTCGGCCCAAATATCCGATAGAGGAATCGATACGCTGCGGGCCTGAGGAAGCGCGGCGGTGAGCGAGTCGTGTACTTCGATAACATCTTCGGCGGAGTAGAGCCAGGCTTTGCGGCGTTCGGGCCAGATAATCCAGCAGACCGATGCGCCGGCCCGCACCAGGCGGTCCGCTGTGTCGAAGGGCTGGCCGATGGTTTGGCCCACCGAGAGAATCTCGACTGCGAAGATTGGGGGGTCAGCGAGATCACCGTTGATGTAGCGGGCGTCGCGACTCATAACCGTGACATCCGGCACCAAACGATCTTTGCCACACAGGACGTTCAGCTCTGAGGCAGGTCTATATTCGCGCGACAGGTCCCGCGAGAGGACGACAAGAAGGTACGTCTGAACGAAAGCGTGCAGCTTCCTCGGCAAAGGCTTTTCGATTTCGCGTCCATCGATGAGTTCTAGATGGTAGCTGGGCTGAGTGAGTACGGAGCTCATGGGCGCGGACTTACGGCCGATAGTAGCATCAAATCACGCCGCAGCAGCGCACAGGCTTTTCTCAATGGCTTCGGCGATTACTTTGCCGTGAAACCTGCCATTTTCAATGAAAATTTCGTTGGTGTGCGTGCCGGCGACAATGACACCGGCCAGATAAACACCACGGCGTTCGCTTTCGAGCGTGCCTGGGTCGGTGATTGGCTTGGACGTTGCTGGGTCAAGCTGGATACCGTGCTCGGCCATAAATCGAAAGTCCGGGCGATAGCCGGTCATGGCGAAGACGAAGTCGTTCTTCAGGGTAACTTCACCCGCGGGTGTTTGAAGGACAACATCGTGGGGTCTGATTTCGCGGACTGAGCTGTGGAAGTAGGCCTTGATCTCGCCGCACTTGATGCGGTTCTCGATGTTGGGCTTGATCCAGTATTTGACGTTGTGAGAAATGCCCGCGCCACGATGCACCATGGTGACGCGCGCTCCGGTCCAAAACAACTCAAGAGCGCCGATACAGGCCGAGTTCTTCGCGCCGATCACGAGCACATCCTGGTTGTAGTAGGGGTGAGCTTCGCGGTAATAATGAATGACCTTGTCGAGGTCTTCGCCCGGTATGCCGAGGCGGTTGGGAATATCGTAGTAGCCGCTCGCCAGAATAATTTTTCTAGCGCAGTAGCAGAAATGCTCGCCGAGACTGGTCTCCGTTCGAACGACGAAATGGCAATCCGATCCATCAAAGCCCAGCACTTTTTCATACTGGTGGATATTCAGTTTATAGTGATCGGCAACCCGCCGGTAATACTTGAGAGCTTCGGTGCGTCCGGGCTTCTCGTTAAGAGAAGTCATCGGGATCTCCCCGATCTCGAGTAACTCGGGAGTGGTAAAAAAAACGAGGTTGGTCGGATAATTGTAGATTGAGTTGACGACGCAACCTTTATCGAAGAGGACGGGTTTCAATCCTTTCCTTTGAAGCTCGATGCCACAAGCCAGTCCAGTAGGGCCAGCCCCTACTATCGCAACATCGAATTCTTCCATCAAACGTTAGCCTCAGCAGGGGAAAGCGCTTGTGTCACCGTTGCGTAGACGTTTTCGAGAGCAGCGGGAAGTAGGCTGGGATTTTTGCCGGCACCCTCGGCCATATCGGGGCGACCGCCGCCTTTTCCGCCGATGGCAGTAGCCAGTTCGCCCACGAGCTTGCCCGCCTGCACTTTCGGGGTGAGATCTTTGCTGACCGCGGAAACGATAGAGACGTGCGAATCCTTGACCGACGCGATCACGATGACAGCGCTGCCCCACTTAGCACGGAGCGAATCCGCGAGCGTGCGTAACTGCTTCGAATCGAGACCTTCCAGCTTTTCTGCTACGACCGTGGCGTTTCCGATTACCCGGCCTTGCAGCCGCCCGGTTTGTTGATGGGCCGCCTGGGTCTTGAGCTCGTTAACCTGGCGCTCAAGATTTTTCGTTTGCTCCAAAAGTTTTTCAATTTGCGGAATAACACCTGTTTCCGAGGCGTGCAACAGTTCGCCCGCGTGCGCAAGTTGGGCGCTAGCGTCCTGGAAGCGCTCGAGCGCGCCCTCGCCGGTTACGGCCTCAATGCGCCGAACCCCAGCCGAAATGCTTCCTTCGTAAACAATCTTGAATAGGCCGATGTCGCCAGTACGCGTCACGTGAGTTCCCCCGCAGAGTTCGCGACTAAAACCGGGGATGCTGACGACCCGGACACTTTCGCCATACTTCTCGCCGAACAAAGCCATCGCGCCGGTGTTCAAAGCCTGTTCAAGTTCCATGATGTCGGTGTGAACCTCAGTATTGGCCAGGATCTGCTGGTTGACCAAGCGCTCCACTTCGCTACGCTCTTCGCCGGTCAGAGCTGTGTAGTGATTGAAGTCGAAGCGCAGGCGGCCGGGCTCGACGACACTGCCGGCTTGCTTCACGTGGCTTCCGAGAACCTGACGCAGGGCCGCATGAAGCAGATGAGTGGCGGTATGGTTGCGCATGGTTGAGCGGCGAAGAGGGCGATCCACTACCGCAATCAATTTGTCGCCCGTACGGACGGGCCGGAGCACCGAGATCTTATGGACGATCGTGGTGGGGGTGGGCTTATATGAGCCTTCTACAATGGCTGCACGTTCGTGGGTTTCGGCATTCAGGAGCAGACCTGTGTCGCCCACCTGACCGCCCGATTCACCATAGAAGGGAGTCCGTAGAAGGACCGCTTCCGCCCGGCCCTGTTCCACTAAGTCGACGGTAGATTTATCTACTATAAGGCGAGCGATCTCGACGGGGGCTTCGAGTGTTTCGCGTCCGATGAATTCGGCGGGAGGAAGGTCTTTGTAAACCTGGGGCATCTGTGCCCTATCCGCGCCTTTCCAACTAGCGCGAGCGCGGGTGCGCTGCTTTTCCATTTCGGCCGAGAAGGCTTCACGATCGATGGTGAGGCCGAACTCACGAGCCATCTCTTCCTGTTCATCGAGAGCGAGACCATACGTGTCATAGAGCCTGAAGGCGACGTCGCCGGGAATAACGCCGCTGGAGGCAGATTTGGCTTCATCGAGGAAGAACCGCTCGGCGATCTGAAAGGTAGAAGCGTAGCGATTCTCCTCATCACGCACAATGCGGGCCACTCGTTCAACGCTCTCCTGCAGTTCGGGATATGCGGGCTTCATCAGGTCGGCGACAAACCCAGTGAGTTTGTTGAGGTAAGGACCGCTGGCGCCGGCCAGCCTGCCGTTGCGCAGGGCACGGCGCATAATCTTACGCAGTACGTATCCGCGGCCCTCATTGGAGGGAACGACGCCATCATGAATTAGGAAAGTGGTCGCTCGAGCGTGATCGGCATTGATGCGCAGAGCAGTATCGGTACGTTCATCCCCGTCGCGATGGATGTGAAGGAGGTTCGCAGCCTCTTCGATGATCGGCCGAAGCAAATCCGTATCGTAATTCGATAAATGCCCTTGTAGTACGGCGGCAACACGCTCGAGTCCCATACCGGTGTCGATCGAAGGCCGAGGCAGCGGTGTGAGATGGCCGCCGTGGTCACGGTCGAACTGCATGAAAACGAGATTCCAAATTTCAACGAAGCGGCCGCCGCCATCAAGCGGAAACTGCTCCCGCTCGCGTCCCTTTTCGGCCGCCTCAGGGCCGAGATCGTAATGGATTTCCGAGCAGGGGCCACACGGGCCGGTCTCGCCCATCTGCCAGAAATTGTCTTTCTCGTCGAGACGGAAAATGCGTTCCTTAGGAACTCCGGCAACGCTTTGCCAGAGCTTTTCGGCCTCGTGATCTTCCCGGAAAATAGTGACGTAGAGGCGATCTTTCGTGATCCCGAACCAGTCCGGACTCGTGACCAGCTCCCAGGCGAAGGCGATCGCGTCCTTTTTGAAGTAGTCGCCGAAAGAGAAATTACCGAGCATCTCAAAAAACGTGTGGTGACGGCGCGTGTACCCAACGTTTTCGAGATCGTTGTGTTTACCGCCCGCGCGGACGCACTTTTGTGAAGAAGTTGCCCGGGAATACTCGCGCTTTTCGAGACCCAGGAAAACTTCCTTGAACTGGTTCATGCCGGCATTCGTGAAAAGCAGCGTGGGATCGTCCGCCGGGACCAGGGGCGAGCTACGAACGATACGGTGCTCTTGTCCGGCGAAGTAGTCGAGAAACTTCGCGCGAATTTCATTTCCAGTTAGCATTTACCGTTGAATTTACTCTTTCAGTTTCGCATCCGCCAGTAAATCGTATGATGAGCACCATGGGGAAGTCGAGAACAGCTGGGGGAGTTTTGATAATAGCGGTAGTCGGACTATGGGGACTGGCTGGGCAGGGTCAAGAAGCCTCCCGGAAGCCCGCTGGCGGCGAGACTGGTGCCCGCCCGCAGGAGCCGAAAGGATCCTTGCCGTACAGCGAGGAAGAAGTCAGCTATCCGAATCCAAATGCTGAAGGAGTGGAGTTGGCCGGCACCTTCACCCGGCCCAAGACGGATGCGCCTGTTCCGGCAGTACTGCTCATCACCGGCGCGGGGCCGCAAGACCGGAATGAGACAACCTCCGGACACAAGCCATTCCTGGTCTTGGCGGATTATCTGACACGACGCGGGCTGGGCGTCTTGCGTGTTGACGATCGAGGGGTGGGGCAGTCGACAGGCGATTTTCATACTGCGACCACAAAGGATTTCGCGTCGGATGCCGAAGCGGGCGTGCATTATCTGATGACACGGCAAGATGTGAACAAGAAGCATATCGGCCTGATCGGGCACGGCGAGGGAGCGATCGTTGCGCCGATGGTGGCGGCGCAGATGCCGCAGGACATTGCGTTTGTGGTGCTGCTGGCGGGCACGGCTGTTCCTGGAGATAAGGTGCTGCTGGCGCAGACCGCGCGGGCCGAGAGCGTAGCCGGCGTTCCGCCCGAGCAGATAGATGCCGATCTGAGGATAGGCGCAGGGTTGTACAAATTTGTGCAGGAAGGGCGCAGCCAGGCAGAGATGCGGCAAGCTTTATCTAACGTGCCTCAGAATTACAAGCCGTTTGTCGAGCCGTGGGAGCGTCAGCTGCCAAAGCTCGATTCTCCCTGGCTGCGCTTCTTTCTCAGTTACGATCCGGCTCCGACGCTGGAGCAAGTCAAGTGTCCGGTGCTAGCTCTTTTCGGAGAGAAGGATATGACTGTCGATCCGGAGCAGAATGCCTCGGCTATGAAGCATGCGTTTTCCAAGGGGCATAATCGCGACGTCAAGATAAAGATACTCCCTGGATTAAATTATTTGTTTCAGCAGGCGAATACAGGGCTCGGGCGCGAATACGCGACGATTTCTGAAACGATGTCGCCGGCGGCGCTTGAAGCGATCGGGAGCTGGATCAGTAAAGAAACGGAGTGATCAGGGAATCACTCTGGCGGTCTTGACGTAATCGAGCCTTGGGAAGTGCTCTTCGAGATACGGATTGCCGATGTCGGCCATGGCGGCAGGATTTGGGCCCGCGCCGCTAGGGGCGATTTCACCGTAATCCGTGTAGATCTTCATGACATTCTCCATTCCTTGAATAACTTCGCCGAAAGGCGTGAAGCCCTGGGGATCGAGCGCAGCGCTGTTATCGCGGAGATTGATGAAAAGCTGCGTTGTGCGGGAATCGGGCTCACTGGTTTTGGCGAAGACGACTGTACCGATCTTGTTAGATACTTTTGGAGGATCGTCTTTGATCGTGATCTCACTCCAGCTCTTGTTGACTTGCGGGTCGCCGTTGATCCCCCACTGCACAACGAAGCCGCGCAGAGCACGGAAGAAGGCGTTGTTGTCGTAGAACCGCATCTGGGTTAATTCATAAAAATGGTCGGCCCCCAGAGGGGACCAGTCGCGATGCACCAGTACGACTACATCGCCCTTGGTTGTTTGCAGCCGCACTTTGTACTGCGCCGGCCCATGCTCCATTCTGCCGGTCTTTTTCGTCCCGCAGGAAAGCGAAAGGAGCAAGACCGCACAGGCGAGAAGGCAGGACGCAAGATAGCGACGCATCACTTGGCATCCCTCCAGTTCGGACCGACACCGGTTTCAACTAACAAAGGCACAGAGAGTTGATAAACAGTTTCCATTTCTTTCTTGACCAGCTCACGGAGCTCGTCCCGCTCGTCGGGAGGCGTTTCGAAGACCAGCTCATCGTGAACCTGCAGCAACATCCGGGCCTGCATATGCTTTTGTTCTAAGAGCCGCTGGAGACGAATCATGGCGAGCTTGATGAGATCCGCAGCGGTGCCCTGCAATGGCGTATTTACGGCAGTCCGTTCCGCAAACGAGCGCGCGGCCGGGTTGCGGCTCTGCATGTCGGGAATGGGGCGCCGGCGGCCGAGCAGCGTCTTGGCCACACCCGTCTGACGCACTTCGGCAATCGTTCGATCGATAAACTCGCGAACCCCAGCATAACGCTCGAAGTAGCGCCGGATATACAACTCGGCCTCCCTGCGATCGATGCAAAGAGTCTGGGCGAGTCCGAACGGGGTCTGGCCATAGACAATGCCAAAGTTGACGGCCTTCGCTGAGCGGCGCATTTCGGAGTTGACCATCAACGGATCAACTTTAAAGACTTCCGCGGCGGTGCGCGTGTGAATGTCCTCGCTGTTTCGGAATGAAGCTGTGAGAACGGGGTCTTCCGACATGTGAGCCAGCAGCCGGAGCTCGATTTGAGAGTAATCCGCAACCAGCAGCTCCCAGCCGGGCTCCGGAACAAAGGCGGCTCGAATCTCGCGTCCTTCTTCGGTGCGAATCGGGATGTTCTGCAGGTTCGGATTGGAGGACGACAACCGGCCGGTCGCAGCACCGGTTTGATTGAAGGTCGTGTGGACGCGTCCAGTTTCGGATCTTATGAGCTGAGGCAACGCATCGATGTAGGTGCCTTTAAGCTTGGTCAGCTGACGGTAATCGAGCACTAATTGTGCGGCCGGGTAAGCGGGTGCGAGACTCTCTAGTACGTCAGCAGCGGTAGAGATCACTTTGCCTTTGCCGTACTTCACCGGGGTGGGCAAATTCATCTCCTCAAAGAGAACCTTCCCAAGTTGCTGGGGAGAATTCACATTGAAGGGATGTCCCGCGAGCGCGTAGATCTGCTCGGCAATTCCTTCGACCCGCTCGGAGAGGCGACTCGAGAGCTCCGCGAGTACGGACGTATCAACTCGAATACCAGTGCTTTCCATCTTTGCCAGCACGGGCGCGAGCGGGAAGTCGATTTGCTGATAGACGTCAGAGAGCTGTTGGGCAGCAATTTGTGGCCGAAGTATTTCCGTTATCGCGAGAGTCGCTTCGGCCTGCTGGTCGGCAGCGGCATTCAGCTTGCGGTCTAGGAATCTCTCGGCGAGAGCTTCGGGCGAGCAGCCTCCTGGATCGGCGCTGATCAGGAATGAATACAGCATGGCATCATCGGTCAGGTTATGCGGGCCGATTCCCACCCGCAGAAGGGATGCCAAGGCGGATTTCATGTCGTGGACGACCTTCGGAATCTCCTGGGATTCGAGCACGGGCCGAATCGCTTCAAGATGGGCGATAGGAATAGCCCGGCCTTCACCGATTCGGTATGAAAGGCCGATAAACCCGTTCGTCAAATCGATCGCAACGGCAACCGGAGCTTCGGGCGGTCTTCTGGCAAGCCACGCACTGATTGCACCTTCTTCGCTAAGCGTCCCGTAATCCCGCGAAGCACTATCGTCTTCGGGGGCGAGGTCTTTGAGAAGGCTAAAGAATTCAAGCTCTTTGTAGAGTGCCTTCAGAGCGGAGTTACTGGGTGGCTGAGCACGCAGCTCTTGCAGGTCCCACTCGATCGGAACCTCGGTATGGATGGTTGCGAGCTGTTTGCTTAACAGGATCTGATCGCGATGATTCAGAAGGCTCTCGCGATACATCTTCCGTTCCACTTCGGCAGCATGGTCGAGAGCGGCTTCCACTGATCCGAAACGAATGAGAATGTCTTTCGCGCCTTTGTCGCCGATGCCGGGGGCGCCTGGAATATTGTCGATCGAATCGCCTTTGAGAGCCAGAAGGTCGGCGACTTGCGATGGTTTGACGCCCATAAATTGCTCGACCTTTGCGGCGTCGTACCACTCGTCGTCCTTCATGGGATTCAGCATGAAGACGCGGTCGTTAACCAGTTGCAGCATGTCTTTGTCGCTGGACACAATCACGACCTCGAGGGGGCTCGGCTGCTTACGGCAGGCGATGGCGCCGATGACATCATCGGCCTCAAAGCCGGGAAATTCTAGGACGGGGATATTCAAAGCCTTAAGCATCCGGCGGATGTAGGGAATCTGCGGGCCGAGATCCTGGGGCATTTCGGTGCGATTGGCTTTGTACGCTGCAAACGTTTCAGAACGGAAGGTCGGCTCACTGCTTTCGAAGATCGCCGCGATGTAATCGGGTTTGAAGCTTGTCATCAGCTTGCGCAGCATGTTGCTGAAGATGAAAACTGCCTCAGTAGAGAGGCCAGAAGTGGTGCGCATAGGCGGCGCACCGCTGCGTGCCCGAGCGTGATAGGCGCGGAAAATGAATCCAAAGCTGTCGATGAGAAAGAGTCGCGGAACTGGCAATAACTCTAGGATAGAAGCTATGCCATGCGAGGATTCTGGAGAGGGTTAGCAGCACTTCGCGTTGTGATACTTGCGGCGGTAGCGGCAGTCCGTGAAGTGCCTCCACTCGTCGGCAGAGTGAGCGCGGCCTGAGAAGTGCAAGTGGCGCGCATAAGCAGATTCGTCAGAGAGTTCGCGGAGCATGTTCCAGATGACAGATAAGAATCTCATGCGCCCTCCGCTTCGAGTTGCGAGGCGACAAACGGCGCCTCAGAGGTCGCCAGCGCGCGCGTTCCACGAACGAGCCCATGCCAGACTCGAATTGAATCAATCAGAATGATTGAGACCAGCAAGAGAAACACTCCGCAGACTACGGCATCCAAGCGCTGATTGAAGATGACTGCATGCGTCTGCGCGACCTTAAGGGCAGCGATCTTACCTGCGGCGACGGCTCTTTCCAGGGCGGTGGCTTGAGAAAGGAAACCGATGCGCGGATCCGTGGAGAAGATCTTTTGCCAGCCCGCGGTAAAGGTGACGGCAACGAGCCAGCAGAGCGGCGCGACCGTGATCCAGGCATACCGGAGCCGGTACATTTTGATGAGAACGGTGGTCGCGACGCAAAGCGCCACGGCACTCAGCAACTGGTTCGAAATCCCAAAGAGCGGCCAAAGTGAGTTGATACCGCCAAGCGGATCAATCACACCCTGATAAAGGAAATAACCCCAGGCGGCGGTGATTACGGCGCTGGTTGCGAGCAGCCCGGGCATCCAGCCGGTTTTACCAAGCGGGCGATAGAGATGGCCCAGCAAATCCTGCAGCATGAAGCGGCCCACGCGCGTGCCGGCATCGATGATCGTAAGGATGAAAAGCGCTTCGAAGAGTATGGCAAAGTGATACCAAAAACTGAGAAGGCCATCGCCGAAACCGGTTTTTCGCAATGCGCTGCCGAATATCTGCGCCATTCCGAGCGCAAGTGAGGGCGCACCGCCAGTGCGGCCGAAGAGAGTCTTTTCACCCACGCTATGCGCGAGTTGGGCCATGCTGGCAGCAGTTAGAGGAAAGCCCCAGGCGCTTATCGTGCTAGCGGCCGCCTGCGGGGAAGCGCCGACCACCCCCGCAGGGGAGTTGACGGCAAAGAAGATTCCCGGCTGAAGGCTGGCAGCTGCGACCATTGCCATGATCGCGACGAATCCTTCGAGCAGCATGGCTCCGTAACCGATCGGCCAGGCGTGCCACTCGCGAGCGATCATTTTAGGCGTCGTACCCGACGAGATCAGGGAGTGGAAACCGGAAATGGCGCCGCAAGCGATAGTGATAAAGCAGAAGGGGAAAATCTTGCCGGCAAAAATGGGACCCGTTCCATCGACGAAGCGGGTGAGGGGCGGCAGTGCGAGAGGGGGATGCGTGCCAAGGATGCCGAGCGCGAGCAGAAAGATAACGCCCAGTTTCACGAAGGTACTGAGGTAATCGCGGGGAGCAAGAAGGAGCCAAACAGGTAGAGCGCTGGCGAGGAAGCCATAGATCACGATCCCTACAGTAAGAGCGATCCCGCCCCAGGTGAACCAATTCGACCAAGCGGTGGAAGCTGCTACGGACCTGCCGCCCCAGAGGCTGAGCAGAAGTAGTAGAAAGCCCAGAGCGGAACACTCCAAAACTTTTCCTGGCCGCAGAAAGCGCAGATACAGGCCCATAAAAACCGCAATGGGAATCGTCATAAGGATGGTGAACGTCCCCCAAGGGCTTTCTTTGAGAGCGTTCACAACCACTAGTGCCACGACCGCGAGCAGAACGATCATGATCAGAAGCACAGTCGCGAGCGAGACGAATCCGCCGACTCTTCCGATCTCCTGACGCGCCATCTGTCCCAGCGTTTTTCCGTCACGGCGCATGGAACAGAAGAGAATGACAAAATCCTGGACCGCTCCAGCCAACACGGCGCCGAACAAGATCCAAAGAGTTCCAGGCAGATAGCCGAATTGCGCGGCGAGCGTTGGACCAACTAACGGGCCCGGCCCCGCTATAGCCGCAAAATGGTGACCGAGCAGGATCCATTTGTTCGTCGGCTCATAATCATGACCGTCGCGGAGGCGTTCGGCGGGCGTGGCACGACGGTCGTCGAGGGCCATGACTCTTGCGGCAATGAATTTTGCGTAGAAACGAAAACCCACTACGAAGGTTGCCGCCGCCGCCGTAACCAGCCACAAGCTATTAACGGGTTCGCCACGGGACGCGGCAATCGTACCAATAGCAACCGCAGCGAGCACGCTGACAAGAGCCCAAGTGAGTGTTGCCAGATGACGCCGCATCGTTGACTTAAAATCTGATCGCGGCGGTTATCAAGGCGGCCAGCAGGGCGACCACGACCGCGCCGATGAAAGTGGCGAGCATGGCCTTGTTTAGCGCCGAGTCGGCGCGCGATTCGAGTCTTATCTCAACTACCGGGGCAGGAGACTGGCGCGGAGAACAGTTTTGAGAGGCATCCTCTTCTTTGCCTGGGGATGGGGGCATCTCAATAACCTGCTTTACCCTTGGCTCAACCATCCCTTCGCGAAAATCGAGCGCCTTTGTCAGGCCTACAATCAGCAGCGCGCTGCTTGTTTCCGAAACGGCGCCGATATATTGCCGCGAAACCCAGATCTCACGTCCGGTTTGTGCGTTCACGACCTGCACTTCTGAGCGGGAGCCGACACCCAACAACCACTCATTCGGATCGGCGAGCGCGATCGGCGGATAAAAGGCGAACCGGCGGCGGCCCACGTAGTCAAGCGGCGAGGGCATGAGCGGCGCTGACATTGGTTCAAGTGTAACTAAGGTGTTACAAAGGGCCGATTAAACCAAGCGGATGATCTAAACTGGAAGTCGTAGCCCAACCCGGATTTCCTGTTTGACATCACCCACAACCTTTGAAGCCACTTCGCCTCTTGTTACAAAGGCAGCCGCTCGACGATCTTTCCTGCTGATGTTCTTCTGCACCCTGATCGGGGCAATGGCGCAGATGCTTATGAAGCAGGGCACAGCTCAACTCGGAGCACATATTACGTTGACCGACCTGGCGCACGATCCGTCCTTGTTTGTGCGGTTTTGCTTAGGGGTGATCACGAATATGAAGCTGTTTTTGGGCTATGCCTGTTACGGGGTCAACACACTTTTGATTGCCATCGCGCTCAAGGGTCGTGAGCTTTCCAGGCTTTACCCCATTATTGCCTTGACATACGTGTGGGTGGCCGTCCTTTCTTTGTACTTTCTGCAGGGCGAACACATGAACTTTTTCAAGTCAATCGGCATTGTCTTCGTGGTCGCCGGAGTTTCGGTGCTTGGGTTGAAGAAGTAGGGCGATGAAGACACCACTCAGTTCGATTCTCCTGGTCTTAGTCGGTTCGTTCTTCGGGTCTTTCGGAGCAGTGTTCTTAAAGCTCGGGGCTGAACACCTGAAGGGCAGCATCGCCCGGCTCCTGACAAATTACTGGCTGGCGACGGGGATTGCCTTCTACCTGCTCTCTTCCGTTTTTTATATGATGGGCGTCTCGCAAGGGCAGTTGACCGTGCTTTATCCCATGGTCTCGCTCGGCTACATCTGGGCGATTTTATGGGCCCGCATATTCTTCAAAGAACCATTCACCATGGCCAAAGTCGCCGGACTAACGATGATCATTTTCGGGGTGTCCCTGATCAGCTTCGGGAACGCCTGATTGTCTCAGTTCCCGTTAAGTAGCGCGGCTAACCAGCAACGTGAGTACGCCAGGTTTCGAGGAAGCTGGCAAATGCGGGCGGCATTCTGCGGGCTGCTGCGAGTCTTGAGCATTCAATCGCACTCCAGACAAAAAAGGCAACTGTGATCCAATTCCGGCCGGCAGGGCCGAGAAAAACGGGCAAGACGAACTGGCCTGCAAACAGCGCGAACATCAGCAGGGCTTCCCACCAATCGAACTCCATGTTAATCAGCAGAACGAGCCCGGCAAGGCTTTGGGCCAGAGTGAGGAGAAGTTCAGTCCGCTGTTCCGAATCCAGGGCGAACCCGGTAAGTCTTCCCATGCTCATCGAGAAAACCACGGGGAGCATGGCTACCAGCAGGGTCCACTGGTTAATGTTGCTCGAAGCAATATTCATGACGGCCACCGGAGCCTTGTCCTCCTGGCGAGCGAAATAGAAGGTGGAGGCAAGCTCTGGAAATTCGGAGATCACAGGGGCGAACCACTGCACGACAGCAAAGGCCGGAATGCCGAGCGCTGTAGCCACCGCTAGCATGCTGCCAAGAAACGGCTCGGCGGTGAAGTAGATCAAGACGCCGCCCACCAGGAAACAAGCGAAGATGGCGAGCGTGCGGCGAGCGCGCGGAGCCCGCACTATGCTTCGCGGTATCGCCGGGAGGTCACTTATTTCTTCTTTTCCTTCCGGCGGCAATTTGGTGAGAAGCACAAGATAGGCCACATAGATTACGACGAGGGCACATGAATCATAGAAGTGCAGATTCGCTTTCCACCAGATTATGAAGCAGTAAAGGATTGCCGGAATCAGCCCGACGACCTCGATGCTGTGCTGTCCTTCGAGGGATATTTTGCGGAGCGGGCGGCCCGACCGACGCCGATGAACAACAGCAGCGGTGAGGTAAATGAGAGGCCAGGCCAGCCCTGTAAGCAAACGCAGAGCTCCAGTGAGATTCGCCATCAGGAGTGTGGTCTGACGATGCCAGGCAAGGACTGCTTCCACGGCAAACTCGGGTAGAGTTTGCATCCAGGCGAGAATAGCCAGCGCAAAACCCTGAGCGACGAAGAATTGAGCTGATTCTGCTCCCCAGGCAATCAAGACAGAAGCTATCAAGATGGAGGGCGCGGTCCAGAGAGAGGCCCATGGGCTGGTATGGCTGAGAGGTAGAGCGACTACAAGCAAAGCGAAGCTGAGCGACAGTTCGGGACGGGCGCCATATCTAGGCAAAGCTGATACTTGCCTCGCCTATGTTTGCTGATAACCGGATGATGGAATGCTTTTGGAAGGCCGGCGATTTGTGCGGGAAATCTGTGCGGTAGTGGCCGCCCCGGCTCTCTTCGCGCGCAAGAGCGGCACGCGATATCAATGAGGCGACCTGGTGCATGTTACGTAACTCAAAGACCGCGCGATCGGGTTCAGCGCAGGGCTCGAACTGACGCGAGGAGAGACGCTTGTAGGCCGCCGCGAGTTCAGGACCACTGCGAAGCACGCCACACGCATTCCAGGCAATCGCACGAAGGTCGCGTTCGGAAATGGCAGGAAAGATTGGGTCAGGCGCACGCCTGGGTTTTTGCAGACGGATTTCGGGCAATGAGGCCATACATTGGCCAGCACGTGCGCCAAAAACCACACCTTCAAGAAGTGAGTTGCTGGCCAGGCGATTTGCGCCATGTACGCCAGTCGAAGCAGCTTCACCTGCCGCAAACAAGCGCTGAACTGTGGTGCGGCCGAGCAAGTCTGTGTGCACGCCGCCCATTGCGTAGTGAGCGGCTGGACGCACGGGAGCGGGCGTTCGTCCGAGATCGATACCGTATTGCAAGCAAGTATCGTAGATGCGGGGGAACCTTTCGCGCACAAAGTCGTGAGGCAAGTGAGTGAGATCGAGAAAAACGCTTTCATCTCCAGTGGCACGCAACTCCATCGCTATCGATTGCGATACGACATCGCGCGGCGCGAGTTCCTCTAGGTGATGATAGCGTTTCATGAAGCGCTCGCCGCTTGCGTTGCGAAGATAAGCACCTTCGCCGCGCAAAGCCTCGCTCAGCAAGAAGCGGGGGGCTGAGGGCACGTATAGGGCGGTGGGATGGAATTGAACGAATTCGATATCGGAGATAGCTGCTCCGGCGCGAAATGCACAAGCCACGCCGTCTCCGGTTGCAACATCGGGATTGGTCGTGTTTTCGAAGACGCGTCCCAGGCCGCCGGTTGCGAGAAGAACGGCGCGAGAAGCGATCGCCACTGTAACGCGCGTCCTCTCATCGAATGCGAAGACACCTGCTGCTTCCCCTTGGTGCATTGCAATATCGGTCACGGCTGCGAATGTCTGAAACGAAATGTTCGGCAGCGAGCGGGCCTGGTGATAAAGGGTGCGTACTAACTCCCGGCCAGTCGAATCTCCATGAGCGTGAAGAACGCGATTCCTGCTATGCGCGCCTTCCCTGGCGAATAGAAGCTTGGAGCCGTTGCGATCGAAAGCCGCTCCCCATTGAATGAGCCGCTCGATGGCTGCTGGGCCTTCTTCTACCAGAGTGCGGACGGCCTCGACATTGCAGAGGCCATCGCCGGCGACGAGCGTGTCGTGTTCGTGAAGCTCGACTTCGTCATCATCGCTGAGGGCCGCCGCTATTCCTCCCTGCGCGTACTCAGAAGAAGATTCGCGCAGACTGTCCTTTGTGATGACCAAAACCCGGCCGCCAGGCGCAAGCTCGATGGCGGCGCTCAGGCCCGCTACACCGGCTCCAACAACGATGAAATCTGTCTCGATGTGCTGAAGCGGGTCGGCGATACCCTCATGGTACAGCAGGCACGCCGCAAGGCGGTTACAGATCCTCGCTAAGAGTGCTAAGACGGGAGTGCGATCGTGAAAGTGCGAGACCTCATTAAAAATGGTTGAGGCGGATCGCTGGTTCGAGGTTCATAAGGCAGGCAGCCATCGGCAATACAAGCATCCGCTTAAGCCCGGACGGGTTACGATTGCCGGCAAGCCGGGTGATGAGCCCCCGAAAGGAACAGTGAAAGTATCTTTCGGCACGCGAGAATGGAGGAGAAGTAGCCGGGATGGAATACGCTGTGGTGATCGAGAAAGAACCGAGGACTGACTGGGGAGCTTATGTACCTGACCTTCCAGGCTGCGTTGCTACTGGTCAAACCCGCTCAGAAGTGGAGCGCCTGATCAAAGAGGCTATTGAACTCCATTTAGCGGGAATGCGAGAAGACGGATTGCCGATTCCAAAGCCGAGCAGCAGCGTCATCACCGTGCAGGTCGCCTGAACGGTCGTATTGGCTATCTGCGCAATGCGAAGAGCCAAACCAAGAAAAGTTCCGACCTGCGCTCTGCGTGCTACAACGGAAGCGCATGCCTACCTTCGAGGTTCGGACAGCTCACGCGAGCTACCAGAACGTTGTGGAACGCGGTATCTTGCGGTGCGCGGGCGAATTTCTTCCCAAGAGCGCAGGCCGCGTATTCGTGGTTACGAACCGAGAGCTGTGGGACCTGCACGGCGAGAAGCTCGATCCGCGCATCGCAAGATGTGCGGCAGTTCTGTACCTGCCGCCGGGGGAGCCGAACAAGCGGCTCGTTTGCGTGGAAGCTCTGGCTGAGCAGATGGTTGAGCTCGGCGCCGACCGCACGAGTGTTGTGATCGGGTTTGGGGGCGGCATTGTTACAGATGTGAGCGGTTTCCTGGCGGCAATCTTCATGCGCGGCGTGCCGGTTCTGCAAATCCCAACAACGCTGCTAGCGCAAGTCGATGCGGCTATCGGCGGAAAAGCCGGAGTCAATCTGGTCAGCGGAAAGAATCTGATTGGCAGCTTTCATCAGCCGCTAGCGGTACTGATCGATCCCGAGGTTCTCGCAACCTTGCCTGAACGCGAGTACCGGGCCGGGCTCTTTGAAGTAATCAAATGCGCCATCATTCGCGATCCTGATCTCTTCCAACTGCTTGCTAAGCGCGCCAAAGCGGTGCTCGCCCGAGAACCCGGCGTGCTCGATCTCTTGATCAGTGCGCCGGTTCGCATTAAGGCCGATGTGGTTTCGGCCGATGAGCGCGAGAGCGACCTGCGCCGTATCCTCAACTTCGGCCATACAATTGGACACGCGATAGAAGCCGAAACTGAATACAGCCGATTTCTGCATGGCGAAGCTGTTGCCTGGGGCATGCTGGCGGCGATCCGGTTGGCAGAGTTGACGGGCGTACTCCGAAACGGAGATGCCGCCAAGATGCGGGAGCTAATTGCGGATTACGGTCCGTTTCCTTCCGCCGCTGATCTAAGACCGGACACACTGATTGCAAGGCTCGCCCACGACAAGAAGACGCTACAGGGCAGGGTACACTTTGTACTGCCGATTGCGATCGGAAAGGTGCGCATCGTATCGGGCATCGATCCCGACCTGATCTTGCAGGCCGTAAGCGAGTCGCTGACTACAGAATGAGAAACTCTGCGGCCGGCACCACGCCGATGGGCCTGCATGATGAACGGCAAGCCGCTAGCTGGGTGCAGCGGATGTTTGCCGAGATTGCACCCCGTTATGACCTGCTGAATCATGTGCTCTCATTCAATATCGACCGGGGCTGGCGGAGGGCTCTGCTCAGGTGTTTAGAAGCAAAACTGAGGCAGCCAGAGAGCAAGATTCTCGACCTGTGTTGTGGGACAGGGGACGTGATGCTGGAATTTCAGCATAGTTCTCAGGCGCACATCATGGGTGCAGATTTCTGCCACCCGATGCTGGTTTCGGCGCAGAAAAAAGCGGCTGCACAAGGTTACACCCCCCCACTATTCGAGGCGGATGCCTTAATGCTGCCGGTTGCCGATGCCACGCTGGACGCGATCTCAGTTGCGTTCGGATTTCGCAATCTGACAAACTATGCAAGCGGCTTACAAGAACTGCACCGGACTCTCAAACCAGGCGGGAGGCTTGCGATCCTCGAGTTCTCGCATCCGCGCGGTAAAGTGATCCGCGCTCTTTACGGTTTCTATTCGCGTGCTGTTTTGCCGGTTGTCGGAGGTCTTATCTCCGGCTCAAGAGAAGCGTACACCTATTTGCCCGAATCCATCAAAAAGTTCCCGGAGGCCGAGAAACTTCGTGAAATGATGAACAGGGCTGGTTTCGATCAAACCAGGTTCGAGCTGCTCTCTGGCGGAATCGCGGCCCTGCACACGGGCGTAAAAGGTTAACGCCCCGCGGCAGCAGCTCCGCCGTTGCCCAGCGCGCGGTTAATCTCGTCCCGCAGACTCAAATTGCGAACCAGTCGAAGCAGGTAATTAGGATGCAGCCCAAGCAGGCGCGCAGCTTGCTTGTAATCGCCTTTCCCCTGTACGTACGCATCAATGATGGCGTCGTGCTTGGCTTGCCCGACGGATTGATGATACTTGGCCTTAGCGTCTTTGGGAGCAGAATCCAGAAGCGATTCCGGCAGGTCTTCCGGGAGAACGATCTCAGAGACGCCGAGGACGACAGCACGCTCCATGGCATTCTCGAGTTCACGAACGTTGCCAGGCCACGAATATTGCAAAATCATCTCTTCCGCTTCGGGCGATAAGCCTTCGACGTGACGTTTGCATCGCTCGGCCGAGCGTTGAAGGAAGTATCGCGCCAGGAGCGGGATATCGTCTCGGCGATCCCGCAGCGGCGGCGAATCGAGGTTTACCACATTCAGTCGATGGAACAGATCCTCACGGAATCTACCATCGCTGACGTCTTCGCTGAGGTCGCGGTTGGTAGCGGCAATAACGCGAATGTCGAGCGGATGAGCCTGTGTACCGCCGACTCGCTCGAACTCGCGTTGCTGGAGGACGCGCAGCAGTTTAGCTTGCAGTCCGGGAGCGAGTTCGCCGACCTCATCGAGAAAAATCGTTCCGCCTTGAGCTAATTCGAAGCGGCCCCGTTTTAGCGAGACAGCTCCGGTGAAAGCTCCTTTCTCATGGCCGAAGAGCTCACTTTCGAATAGCGACTCACTAAGCGCAGCGCAGTTAACCGCTACAAAGGGGCGCTCGCTGCGCAGGCTCTTCTGATGTAATGCACGCGCAATCAGTTCCTTACCGGTACCGCTTTCACCAGTGATAAGAACCGTAGTGTCCCGAGGAGCCACCCGCGCGACCAGGTCAAGCAGCTTACGGATGGCGCTGCTCCTGCCGACGATACCGGTGTTCGCGCCAATCTGCTCTTGCAGGAGGGCCTTCTCAGCTTTCAAAGTTTCCACTTCCTGGTTAGCTTCAAAGCCCACGGAGGCGAGCGTAGCGACAGCGGTCAGCGTCTCCAAATCGGCGGCAAGTTCCTGGGCGCTTCGACGGGTTTGTGTTTTGACGATTAGCGCGCCGCCGAGCAATCCCTCGAGGAAAAGAGGTACTCCCACGAAGCCTCCGTGGATATCTGCGAATGCGCCCTCCTCGCAAGCGCGAGTAAGCGCGGGGCAGAAGTTGGTTTTGAAGGTGGCAGCACGCTCAGCATAACGGGCCTGCAGTTCCTCAGCGTTGCGGCCCAGAAGAATGACACCTTCCTCTGTGGGGATCAGATCACTGACCAACCGGAGAATCTGATCCTGCAGCAAAGTGGTTTGCGCACGTCCGCCACTGGAGGCGAGCGCACGAAAGAGGAAAACCAGTGAGCAGGCGGCGAGCAACACCGGTTTGGTATCGGCAGCGGCAGAGGCCGTTGTTTCCTCAGCACCGGCTTCACCGGAGCGAAACATTAGCACGGTGCGGCCGATCGTAATCTGATCGCGATCTTCGAGCCAGCGCTCGGCAGAACGGATTCCATTGACGTATGTTCCTGTCGAAGAGCGAAGGTCAACGGCTACGAAGCGATCACCTTGTCTACGGACTTGGCAGTGCCGCCAGGCGATATCCGGCTCCGAAAGTACGAGTTGCCCGTTGGGCGCCCGCCCGATGAGAACCTCGGTGACCCCAAGGGGGAAACGAGTACCGGCCAGCGGACCGTTAATTACAATCAGTTCCGCATTCATGGGATTTGATCAGTTTACCCGAAGGGATTATTACCCGGTCGTAAGGGCCACTAATTGCTCGCCGTGGGCGAAGAAGCCGGCCTCTTCAGATGGGGAGTCAAGATCGAGGAAGCGCGTATCCAGCAGTCTGCCGGGTTCGATCTTTCCCATGGCGGAGAGCAGAGTCTCTCTCAGGTAGGGATGATCTTTTTCGAGATCATGGAAGATGTCGCGGAGCGTCCGCCGGACCGTCCCTGTCTTTTGTGAACAGCCGCAAGGGATTACGGGCGCGCCCAAGCTAGCGGCAAAGGCCCGGGTGATCTCTTCGGTGACATAGACAAGCGGGCGAATCAGGCGGAATTCACGCTTGCTCGACCAGGTGACCGCTGGTAGCGCACTGATCCGACCCGTAAACATCGCATTGCGAAGAAACGATTCGCAGAAGTCGTCGGCGGTATGCCCAAAGGCGATTACATTGGCTCCAAGCCGGCGGCCGACTTCGTAAACGGCGCGGCGGCGGAAACGGCTGCAGACGTCGCAGCCGTGACCGGGCTGCTCAGTGAACAGGCTTAGGGAAGGCGAATCTCGGACGTAGGTCCAATCAATGCCGCGTTCTTGGAGATACTCGCCGACAGGCTGAATGGGGGCAAGGAATTTACCCTGTTCAATAGTGAAGGCAGAGACCGTGAATTCAATGGGCGCTCGCTTTTGAAGCAGCAGGAGGGCTTCGAGCAGAGTGAGTGAATCCTTGCCGCCCGAGACCCCGACGGCCACCCGGTCGCCGCTCCGAATCATGCGAAAGCGCCCGATTGCCTCGCCTACTTTGCGCAGTAATGTTTTTTCGAGGTCCACTTACTTTCCAAGATAGCGGAGGCAGCCCGTCCTAATCCACACTTTTGGGATGTGAGATTTGAGACAATAAAGACAGTTATCTTGCGCCTCCGGCCAGGTCTGCGAAACACTTCACCTGAGAACGGCTCGGTGTAGTTCTCAGAACTCGCAGCGCTGTCGGTGCTGACTTTGTGAACCATGCCTATTGAACAGCGGGATGGCGCTACGCTTTTTTTGCCATTCGGACTCAATTTCCACGATCTTTACCGGCGTGAAGGCTTACTAGCGCTGGATGCGGAGTTTCTGAAGCAGCTCAGCGACCGAAATCCTGAGCTGCACAGCCGGCTGCTGGCCGCGCGCGAGATCCCGCCCGCCGCGCACACAAAACAGTCATCCGATCTGATCATCGCCCTTGCGCCCTACCTGGAAGATTTCCTCGGTGAGGTCTTCGGAATCCAGAGGGAACTCCAGCAGCTTCAGGAGCAGCATTCGGAACTGGCGCCTTTATATTCGGTTAAACGGCGTTTTGTGCAGCGCAAAGCTGTCATCGGGCAAACGGCGGAGAGTGCGAGCCAGATCGATGGCTCAGCAGTGGCAGTGGAGCTTGAAACTCTGTTTCAGGAACCTTTAACCGAAATCAGCTTCGCCAAGCACGTCGCGCGCTGGCTGGAGAACGAAGCGGCGCAAACAGACCATCTCCAATTAGCCGCGCGCTACGCAGCCTGGGCGACGCTCTCTCCACAAGGCAAGCGGAAACACGGAAGCGGCGTGCTGTTCAGAGTGCCGCATAAACTCGATATGAACCATCTGGTTCCGGTGGAAGCAAAGCCAGCAGCCACCGTCGACGATGGCCTGGTGAAGCTGGAGCTGAGCAGCGATCACTGGCGGCATCGGGAAGGTTTTCAACTCACCGATCCGGGAACGGATCTGACCGGTGCGCTCGACCAGGCGCACTATTGCATCAAGTGCCACAACCAGGCTAAGGACAGCTGTTCGACTGGCTTAAAAGAGAAGAACGGCTCCTTCAAATCAAGCGTTTTTGGAGTTCCGCTGGCAGGCTGCCCACTGGACGAAAAGATCTCCGAAATGAATGCGGTGAAGGGCGACGGGAATCCGATCGGGGCGCTTGCAATTGTGACGGTGGATAACCCGATGGCGGCCGGCACCGGACATCGCATCTGCAACGATTGCATGAAGTCCTGCATATTTCAGAAGCAAGACCCGGTGGACATTCCGCAGGTCGAGACGCGCACCCTGAAGGACGTGCTGGAGCTGCCGTGGGGTTTCGAAATCTACAGCCTCCTTACGCGCTGGAACCCGCTTAACTTCGCGCACCCTTATCCAAGCGCTGCTACCGGATACAAGGTGCTGGTGGTTGGACTTGGGCCCGCTGGGTTTACGCTCTCTCATTACCTGATGAATGACGGACACACGGTGATGGCAGTGGATGGCCTGAAAATCGAGCCTCTGCCGTCCGATATCTCCGGCGTGGACGCTTATGGCGAACGCGTTCCCTTCCGCCCACTGCGCGATATCAGCGAGATCTACGAGCGACTGGATCAACGGGTGATGGCAGGTTTCGGCGGGGTGGCGGAATACGGAATCACGGTCCGTTGGAACAAGAATTTCTTGAAAGTTATTCGCCTGCTGCTCGAACGCCGGGCAGAATTCTCCATGTACGGAGGAGTGCGGTTTGGGGGCACGCTTACGGTGGAGAGCGCGTTTGAGCTGGGCTTTGATCACATCGCGCTCTGCGCCGGCGCCGGCCGGCCGACAGTTATTCCGATGAAGAATGGGTTGGTGCGCGGAGTGCGCCAAGCCTCCGACTTCCTGATGGCACTGCAGCTGACAGGAGCGGCTAAAACTGACTCTTTGGCCAATCTGCAGATCCGTATGCCGATCGTAGTGATCGGCGGTGGTCTGACTGCCATCGACACAGCGACAGAGTCGCTGGCCTACTACGTGGTGCAGATCGAGAAATTCCTGCAGCGCTACGAGTTGCTGAAGGAGGAGATAGGCGAGCGCCAGTTGCAGGCTGCTTGGACCAAGGAAGAGGCCGAGATCGCGCTCGAGTTTCTGGCACATGCACGAGCAATTCGCGAGGAGCGAAGCGCTGCAGCAAAAGAGGGCCGGCCTGCGAAACTGATCGAGCTTTTGAACTCCTGGGGCGGCGTAACGATTGCGTATCGCCGGCGTCTCATTGACGCGCCAAGCTACACACTGAACCACGAAGAAGTGGCAAAAGCGCTGGAGGAGGGCGTGAAATTCGCGGAGTGCCTGACTCCCGAAGAGGTGCAGGTAGACGCAGCGAATACTGCAGCGGCGCTGATATTGGAAAAGCAGGCGTTTGAGCCGGGAACAGGCCAGCTGGTCCCGACTGGCGAAAAGGTTGAGTTACCCGCGCGAACAATCTTAGTGGCAGCCGGAACGCAGCCCAATACAGTTCTCGCGCGCGAAGACGAGAGTAATTTTGTGCTCGATGGCCGATATTTCCGAGCGGTTGACGAGCAAGGCGAGCCCGTAAAGCCGGAACGGATTGCCAAACCGGCGGAGGTTCGCGTCTTGATCTCGGTTCGCCCGGACGGGAAAGCTATCAGCTTTTTCGGCGACTTGCATCCATCCTTTTCGGGCAATGTAGTGAAGGCGATGGGCAGCGCAAAGCAAGGCTATCCAGTGGTGTCCCGCGTTCTGGCCCGCCACGCTCCGCAAGAGCCTTCGCCAGAGGCTTTGGCCGCCAGATTGAAAGATGAGCTGCGACCGGTGGTGCAGGATGTCATTCGCCTCACGCCGAATATCCTGGAAATCGTCGTGCGCGCACCGATTGCCGCTCGCTCGTTCCAACCGGGGCAATTCTATCGCCTGCAGAATTATGAGACCCTGGCGGCTCGCAGCGATGGAACAGCCCTCGCGATGGAGGGCCTCGCGCTAACGGGGGCTTCTGTCAATCGCGAAAAAGGCCTTCTCTCGACGATTGTTCTCGAGATGGGCGGCTCTTCCGACCTCTGTTCCTTACTGAAAGCGGGCGACCCGGTAGTGCTGATGGGCCCAACGGGCACCCCGACCGAAACGCCCGGACACGAAACTGTCCTGCTGGCTGGCGGGGGCCTAGGCAACGCCGTGCTCTTCTCCATAGGTCAGCAGTTGCGGTCCTCGGGCTCGCGCGTCATCTATTTCGCCGGCTATAAGAAGATCATTGATCGCTACAAGGTAGAGGAGATCGAAGCTGCTGCCGATGTGGTCATCTGGGTCTGTGACGAAGCGCCTGGCTTTACGCCTGGGCGCATGCAGGACAGTGCCTTTGTCGGGAACATCGTGGAAGCCATGGCGGCCTACGGCCGGGGCGATCTGGGCGACCCCGAAATTCCGCTGAGCGCCGTCGACCGGCTCATTGTAATCGGTTCAGATGGCATGATGCGTGCCGTTCAGCAGGCCCGGCATTCCGTTCTGCGTCCCTATTTGAAGCCGGATCATCGAGCGATCGGGAGCATCAACTCGCCAATGCAGTGCATGATGAAGGAAATATGCGCGCAGTGCCTGCAGGTACATAAGGATCCGAAGACGGGGAAAGAAACTGTCGTGTTTTCGTGCTTTAACCAGGATCAACCCCTCGATCACGTCGAATTTGGAACTCTGCGTTCCCGCCTATCACAAAATGGAACGCAGGAAAAGCTCACTAAACTCTGGGTTGACCACTGCCTGCGCAACATCGGTGCACGACCGGAGTTGGTTGCACAATAGCCGGGCACAGCGGACTTGCGGCTTCACTCAGTGCTGGCTTTCAACTGGCGCTTTATATAGTCGTAAGCGGCGCGGCGACTAGCGAAAGCATCCAGTAGAACGCGGTTTTCGATAAACGAGGCGGCACGGTAGACGTGCCAGCTTGAGAACTTTTCGCGGGGTCCGTCCCACTTCTCATTGGTCCATGGGATGTGAATAAGTAGGAAGTCCTGGCATTCATAGGCTCCTTTCCTGATTCGTTTCAGTACGTCCGTTCGACCTGGTCCCAAGCTGGCCTCTTTATGCTTGACTGATTAAATCAGATGAACCTAGGTGTGCGTCAGACAAAGGTCTGCGGGAAGCCCCTCCTGCATTTATTTCACGGGCTCGGAAACGATATTTCCCGGTGGCGAGTAGCGGCAAACAAGATAGTCGTTAGCGGCATTGTGAGCCAATCCACAGCCGACCTGCTTGGTGTTCCTCCAGATCATCTGGGTGTAGTGGCCCACGTCTCTCCAGTTCCCCGAGCTGGAGACATCCGGAAAGGGTTTACCCGAGATGAAGTACCGCTTTTCGTCTCCCCAGGATTTCACCATTTGGGCTGCCGTGTATCCTCCAGAAGAGCCCATCCAGATATTCTCGCCCAGACCAGGAGCTTTACTATGCTGGAATTCGCGTTTTTCGGCTAGGTGCCGGGCCCACGCCTTCGCTCCGGCCGCCAGCGAATCCGACCATCGGAGCGGAGGTTCGCCCACCTCCCTGCGGTAGGCGTTATGCGCCTGGAGGAGTTCGCTATCGAAGGCGGTGAGCTTCTGGGAATCGGGGCCGGTGTGCTTGGAAGGCCCGGCCGTAGCTGAGGCGAGAAACAGTGCGGCAAGCAGGTTCAGGCCATGCATTGATCCCTAATCTACTACGGCGGGAGGAACTGCGATTCAAGGCTGCCAGACATTCCCTCAAATCGCGCCCTTTCTTGATGATATTCCGCAAAACGGCTATGCTTTGACACTAAAATGTTTTAATCTAGAAACGAACTAGAGTTTCTTCTAGTCCTGACGGCGTGCCTCGACTACCCGATTACGTAGGCGCTGCCCCGTGCGTTGAGTGCTCACACTAGGAGGTCACTAATGGAGAAGGCCGAAAAATGCGCGCTTGCCGCTTGCACTTGCGTCGCTCGGGCTGGCGATTCATACTGCAGCGACTACTGCCAACAAGCCGCTTCACACGGAACGGAAAAGGATTTTTGCCAGTGTGCTCATGAGAGCTGCGCTGAAATGAGCAGACACACTCCGGCGGGGCGGGTCGAACTCCCCGCCTCCATTCAAATCATGCGTGACCATGTACTGATCGAGTACCGTAGCCCAGAAGATCTGAGGGAACAGATTGTTCTTCTTGCAGGAGCACTCGACCAGGGTGACGGCGTCTCACGAGCGGTCTTCGAAGTTCCCGCTTCAAAATTTCCTCCTCGGCCGGAGAGAGTATCGGTGATCGCCAAGGCGGGAACGGCTTAACCTTGGGGCAGAATTAAAGATTCCCTGAGTGTAGTGGGCCCTGTAGGATTTGAACCTACGACCAAAGGATTATGAGTCCTCTGCTCTGACCGCTGAGCTAAGGGCCCCCGCTTGGCTTAGGATAGCAACGCGCTCGCGGCATCAATCCAGGAATTCGTCAAACTCACCCTCCCGAATCGCTGCTGCCAGCCGCTCGATATCGTAGGACAGAGGGCGATCCTCGGTCAGCCGTTCAACATGCCTGCGAATCGCGGCCCGGGCTCTCTCAATCGGCTTGGAGGACCGTAACGGCGCGCGGTAGTCGAGTCCCTCAGCAGCCGTGAGCAGCTCGATTGCGAGTACGTGCTCCGCGTTCGCAACGATCTGCCGCAGCTTCAGAGCCGCTGTCATGCCCATGGAAACGTGATCTTCTTTGTCACCGGAAGTTGGGACGTTATCAACACTCGCCGGATGGGCGAGAACCTTGGCTTCATTCAGCAGAGAAACGGCGCAGATCTGAGCGAGCATGTAGCCTGATGACAAGCCTGGTTGCGTGCTGAGAAATGGGGGCAGACCTTCGTTCACATCAGGATTGACGAGCCGGTCGATTCGCCGTTCACCGATGCTGATCAGGTCAACTATGGCGATAGCGGAATAATCGAAGGCGATGGCTAGCGGAGCGCCGTGAAAGTTACCGCCGCTAAGTACTTGGCCATTGGGGAAGACCAGGGGATTGTCCGTGGCTGAGCCGGTTTCACATTCGACGACAGAGCGGGTGTGCGCCAGTGCGCCGCGGACAGCGCCATGAACCTGCGGCATGCAACGCAAGCTGTAAGCATCCTGCACGCGCGGATCGTTGACCAAATGAGAGCGCCGGATTTCGCTATCTTGGAGCAATGCGCGCAGATGGGCGGCAGAGGCGACCTGCCCGGGGTGAGGGCGCGCTTCGTGGATTTGCGAGTCGAAGGGACTCGGCGTGCCGAGCAGGGCTTCGAGCGTCATAGCGCCCGCCAAATCGGCGAGAACTGCAACCCGGTGAGCACGAAAAAGGGCGAGTCCCCCGACCGCAGCCATAGCCTGGGTTCCGTTCAGTAATGCGAGACCTTCCTTAGCCGCGAGCCGAAGTGGGCCGATGCCGGCCAGATTGAGAGCTTGCGAGCCGGGAAGACGTTCACCGTGAAACCATGCTTCACCTTCACCGATAAGCGCAAGCGCGAGATGAGCCAGTGGCGCTAAGTCTCCGCTCGCTCCTACCGATCCCTTTTCGGGAATAACCGGGTGCACACCGCGCTCGAGCATGGCAAGTAAAGTATCCGCGATGATCTCGCGGCACCCGCTGTTCCCGCGCGCCAGTACGTTGGCGCGCAACAGCAGCATTGCTCTCGCTTCAGCTTCGGAGAGCGGCGCACCTACTCCGCAGCAATGACTTCGCACGAGGTTGAGCTGCAGCTGCTCGAGCTGCGCCGAAGAAATGTGTACGTCGGACAGTTTGCCGAAGCCGGTATTGACACCGTAGACGACCTGCCCGTCGCGCAGCACGGTATCTATGACCTCACGGGAAGCTCGCATGCGTTCTCGCGCAGATGGGGCTAAGCTGACATTCATCTCGCCATTCGCGACGGCGGCGATGAGTTCGAGCGAGAGAGGTTGCCCAGCGAGCTCCAACGCGCCGCTCGGGCGAAGTTCATTAGACGAGATGGCCGAGCTTCTCCCGTTTTGTGCGCAGATACCCGGCCGTGGTCTCAAGTGCCGGGGCAATGATTGGGGCTCGTTCTACCACGCGGATACCGGCTTCCTCCAGCGCAGCAACTTTATCCGGATTATTGGAAAGCAGCCGTACTTCGCGAATCTGAAAGTAATTCAGAATCGCTGCTGGAAGAGCGTAGTCGCGCAAATCCGCCTCGAACCCCAGGCGCTCGTTGGCTTCGACCGTGTCGAGTCCGCCATCTTGCAGTTCGTATGCGCGCAGTTTGTTCAGCAGGCCGATGCCGCGGCCCTCCTGGTGTTCATATATAAGAAGACCGCGTCCCTCTGCGACGATGCTGTCCAGAGCAAGCTCGAGTTGAGACCGGCAATCACAACGCAGGCTGTGAAACACGTCGCCTGTAAGGCATTGGGAATGGATGCGGACCAGCGGCGCGCCTGATCCGGAGGAAATATCTCCCAGCTTCAGTGCGAGTGCTTCCTCTGTCTCGGAAGCGCGCCTCGCTTCGAAGCCATAGATCCGAAATTTACCGAAACGGCTCGGAAAGTCAGCTTCGGCAACTTTGCTTAGTTTGAAATCTGACAAGAGTTTACTAGCTCCCAGCCGGAGCGGGACGGCCAATGAAGCCTAGGCGGAAAGCTTTTAACCTTTATTATAGAAGCCGGAAGGGTGAACGAGCGCCATGATAAGCCAACAACAGCTTGCCGCCCTCTTAATTAAGGTTGCAGTTTCGGCTTCGATCGCCAGCATCCTGATGCGTTTCAACCGCATACAGAAGATTCTGCTCAGGGACGCCCGCACGATCGCCGACCGTGTGCAACTCGCCTTTATCTTCTCCATTCTGTTCGGAGCAAGCGCCGGAGTACATAGCTTAACGAACCAATACCCCGCGATCGACCTTGCTCTGGAAGGCGCGACGATTGCGGGATTTCTGGGCGGCTATGTCAGCGGGCTCATAACAGGAATCTGCGTTTCGGTACCGGATATGTTCGCCGGCAAATGGATGTCGATGCCGTTGTTCGCCGCCGCCGGGATTATCGGTGGATTGATGCACGACCTGGCGCCCCGTAAAGAGGATATCTGGCGCTTCTCGCCCTTCGTCGATCTGAACCTGTACCGCTTTTTCAAGCAGATACTACGCTGGAATCGCCTTGCCATCGACATGCGCGTGGTAAAGCTCGCTGCCTTCAATGTGATCTGTAACGCGCTGGTGATCACGATCGAATTGCTCAGATGGGGCGTGCACGACGAATTCAAGCGGCATAACACCTTCTTCATGTTCGAGGGGACCCCGATAACCACCTGGCTGATTGTGCTTTCAACTGTAACGACGTTATTCGCCGTTTGCCTGCCGATTCGAGTCTGGAGCAGCTTCCGGGCCGAGCGACAGCTCGAAACACAACGGGCTCTCCTTACCGAGGCGCGGCTGACCGCTCTGACAAATCAGATCAATCCGCATTTTCTGTTCAACACTCTGAACTCGGTTTCCACTTTGATTCGTATCGATCCCGATCGGGCGCGGAGCATGATTTACCGCCTCTCGAAGATTCTGCGCAGCTTACTCAGGAAAACGGAAAGCGTCTCGCCTTTGCGTGAGGAGATCTCGTTCATCGACGATTACTTGGCGATCGAGATGGTGCGTTTCGGCGATAAGTTGCGCTTCGAAAAAGAGATCGAGCGCGCGACTCTGGACCGGCTCGTGCCGAGCATGATTCTTCAGCCTATTGTGGAGAACTCGATTAAGCACGGACTGGCTAAGAAAGTAGAGGGTGGGACGATTCGCATACAGACTTGGATGGAGGGTACGCGGCTGCATATATTGGTGCAGGATGACGGCATCGGCATTCCCGAAACGAAGCTGGATAAGCTGTTCACTTCAGGCATAGGCGTGAGCAATGTGAATGAACGCTTGCGCGTGCTGTTTGGAGCGCAGTACCGGTTTACGATTGAGAGCAACCCGGGACAAGGTACACGAACGCTGATCGAGATCCCCGAAGTCGAGAAGATTTTCGAGTCCACGGATGAGATTGCAGCTACCAGGCAAATTTAGGCGGTGCCTTTCCCGGCCTCCAGACCAGTCAAAATTCGCCGCATGTACGCGAAGCTCTTGCGCATTCCCGGCATTGGGTCTTCGGGCTGCACCTCGTATTCGAGATTGACAGAGCCGACGTACTTCATCTTAACCAGTTGCCTGAAAATCTGGGGAATCGGAAGTTTGCCTTCGCCGACGGGAACTTGAGACTCTTTCACCATAGGATCAGCGAGATCTTTGACATGCATGTCAAGCAGTCGCGGACCGGCTTCGGCAATCGACTGCACGATATCGACACCGGTGCGCGACGTGTGGCCGACGTCGATACAGAGACCGCAGCGCGGATCCATGTTCTTCACCACAGCGAGTACGCTCTGCGGCGTGGGAAAGTTCTTGTCTTCCGGACCGTGGTTGTGAACGGCAATCTTGATGTTGAATTCCTGAACGTATTGCTCCAGCTTGGGGAGTGTCACGTGGGTGGGAGCGCAGACGATAAGCGGGAACCCGGCTTGTTTAGCGTATTCGAATTTTTTTCGAATGTCGTCAGCGTCGTCCTTGTCGAAGCTGATATTCCCGCAGCCTACGAGCACGATTCCGTTCTCGGCGAATTCCTTTCGCGCGGCCGCGATCTCGGCGGGAGTGCTGCTGAGTTTGAGATGAAAATCCTTGACGTTCAGATAGGGCGTGCCGAGCGCCTTCGTCATTTGAATCGCCTGCTCGCGCGAGAAATTCCTGAACGAGTAAGAAGCGACTCCGAGCTTTATATCGGCACTGCTTATACGGTACTCCTGAGCGAGTATCGATCCGCCTGCCGCCGAAAACGCGAGGACACCGGTGCTCCGTTGGATCCACTGGCGCCGGTTCAGGTGTCCATTGCTCATCAAATCGCCTCCAATTCTTCTTCGAGTAACTGCTTTTGATAGAGCTCAGCGTAGTAACCGCCGAGACGCTGCAGCTCGGCGTGCGTTCCCGATTCTACAACGCTGCCATGGCTCAGCACGAAGATGCGGTCTGCATTCTGGACCGTCGAGACGCGATGGGAAATGAGAACGGTTGTGCGGTCGCGCATCACAGCAGCCAAACCGCTCAAGATTTTCTCTTCCGTGACCGTGTCTACACTCGACAGCGCGTCATCGAGAATCAGCACACGGGGGTCGCGCAGAATCGCGCGCGCGATCGCGGTCCGCTGCTTCTGTCCTCCTGAAAGCGTTAGGCCACGCTCGCCGATCACGGTTTCCAGACCATTCGGAAAACTTTCGATATCGCTCGACAAGCCAGCGACTTCCGCCGCCCAACGGATCGCCTCCTGAGATGCGCCTGGCCGGCCCCAAGCGATGTTCTCACCGAGGGTAGCGCTGAACAAAAAGGTCTCCTGCGGAACGAACCCGATCTGCCTTCTCAGTTCTTCGGGATCGAATTCTTTCAGATTGACCCCGCCGAGTTCGACCACGCCCTCTTGCGGATCAAAGAGCCGGGGAATCAGGCTAACCAAAGTTGTCTTTCCGCTACCCGTATGACCGACAATCGCGACAGTTTCGCCCGCCCGGATTGTCAGATCAAGACCGGCCAGAGCGTTCTGACCGCCGTGCCGCACGTAAACGTTACGGAACTCGATTTCAGGCAGGTAGCCGGCCGGGGAAAGCAGCGCGCCGGCCTTCCGGGTAATGGACGGCTTCTCGTGCAAGATCTCGTTTATGCGATTAAGCGAAGCGGTGCCTCTCTGCATTAAGTTCACCACCCAGCCGAAGGCGATCATAGGCCAGATCAGCATGCCCATGTAGGTGTTGAACATCACAAAGCTTCCTAGAGAAATGCGGCCCTGCATGAGTTGTCTCCCGCCGGCCCACAAGACCAGCAGAAAAGTGATTCCAATCAGTCCTTGCAGAAGCGGCATGAACATGCCTTGAATGCGGGCAAGTCCGATGTTTTCGCGAATGTAATCGCGATTCAGGCTTTCGAACTGATCCACTTCCGCTTTCTCCTGAGCGTAAGCGCGGACCACGCGGACACCGGCCAGGTTCTCCTGGACTTTGCTGCTGATATCGGAAAACATCCGCTGAATCTGTTCGAAGCGGATATGAATGCGCCTTCCGAACAGGACCACTGCAATCGAGACGAATGGCGCCGGAATCAGCGCAATAAAGGTGAGCCGCGCATCGGTATGTATCATTACAGCCACCGATAACACCAGCATGATCGTGGTTTCGCTGCAATACATCACACCCGGGCCGAGCATCATTCGTACCGCGTTCAGATCATTTGTGCTGCGCGCCATGATGTCACCGGTCCGGTAGCGGCTATAGAAGTCCTGAGAAAGCTCTACCAGGTGGCCGAACAAGTCGTTCCGGAGATCAAACTCGATGTCGCGAGAGATCCCGATGATAATGACCCGCATCCAGTATTGGAAGAGCCCCTTGACCAGGGATAAGCCAATCAGAAGCGCAGCAAGTTGCAAAACCACTCGGATAACGAAGCCGTGCGTGAGCGAGTCAACACCGTATTTGATTACGACCGGAAGCGCCGCAGCCAAAGCATCCTTCATTAACAAGGCGGCAATACCGAGCGACAGGCCTTTTTGGTAACGCCGCATGTACGGCCAGAGCGTAGCAAGGGATTTCAGCATTTACGCCCCCCACCACTCGGTGATCGTCTTGGTCCATTCCAGGAGGAAAGTCTTTTTGCCGTTCCGGGTCTTCCACCACTCATCGGGTTTAAATAACGGATCCGGGGCGGGTACCACAAGAACCTGGAGCCAAGGCACTTCCTTGCGAATAAACCGAGCAGCCCGGCGGGTGTGGTAATTGCTGGTGACCAGCAGCACCCTCCGAATGTGCTCTGGCCGGAGGACGTTATTAGCCACATACTGAACTTCGGTGCTGGTGGAATCTACCCCGGGAGGCAGCCACACCGGGCGAAACAGAGAAGCCGGGAAGCCTTTATCAACAGCAAACCTGATAGTCGTATCGGATTCGTGGCCGATTAGCGCCGGAGGGCCATCCACGATTACGAATGGGGCGTATCCCGCCTGCGCCACCTGGGCTGCTTTGACAATACGAGCCCCATGATCGTCTCCGCCGAGTACCAGAACACAGTCTGCTTTTTGCGGGCCGTCATTCTCTACTAAAGCACGTCCTGCCGCAGTGAGTAGTTGGTGCCGAAGGTGGTACGCGAGCGCGACCAAGAGGAGAAGAATAAGCGCAATGAGGATAAATAAACGCCGATGGTGAAGTGCACCTGAAGCGATCCAACTGCCAAGCTCGCGTTCGGAAATCCTGGTACTCAGCTCGCGTCCCTGCCCGCACCGCGCGAGCGGCTAATCCTCATCCGATTTGTTGGAAGACTCGATCCGGGAATCGAGGCGTCCCACCGACTTCAGCTTCTGATACAGGCGCTCGACCTCGTCTTCATCGTCAGCGCTCAGCATCCGAACGGGCTGCTCGAGAACGGGGTTTTCCGGTTGAGAACCATTCAGGTTGATCCAGGTCCAATAATCGCGGTGTGCGACGCCGTCAAAAGAAGCCATATGAGAGTTCTTTCGGAGTTGAAAAAGCAGCTGTTCAATGCGCTCGGGTTCGCCCGGAAAGATAAGCATCACCTGCCGGGAATTGGTGAGTTTGATTTTCAAGATCAAGGGGGAGAGAAAACGGCTGCTATTTAGCTCCCGGACTTCGCGCCAGGCGATGCAACGCTCTCCTATGTAAAACTGCGTCTCTCCGATGCGAACTGCCGGGCGCGCCGAAAGCCAAAACAAGACAAGCGCCGTCAGAGCGCATAGAAAACCCGGGATGAACGCAAGCGGCGCACGAAAGCCGCAGAGAACCGAGATGAGCATCCCAGCCAAGGCGGCCCAACCGACCCGGGAATACAGCCGCGAGGGCACAAAGATTTCGACGCTCGGCTCCATGTCTTCAGGCTACTCCCGGCCTTTCGCCCCGTCAATGTAAGTTTGCGCGACTTCGTACCTTCTCGCAAGGGCCGGCGATTATCCCGTCGCGATCCTGCGCCCGCGAGCGAATCCGATACCTACCCGAACGTAATCAAGGCCGCTGAGCAAAGTGAAAAAAGCGCTCAGAACCAGCCCTATGTACTTGAGCCAAAGCAGGAATTGGAAGGGAAAGGCCGCGAAACAGAGAGTCAGCAGGATAAACGTGATCTGGAAAAAGGTACTTACCTTTCCGAGCGTGGTGGGGAGAAATCTGCGAATCCCTCGCAATATGCGCACGAGTAGCGCTCCTATGACGATCACCAGGTCACGTCCGAGCGCCAGCCAGAGCATCCAGGCGGGAATAAGACTCACAATTGAGAGCACAACAAACAGCGTGACTAGCAGGATCTTGTCGGCCGCGGGATCAAGTATCACCCCCATGCGTCCCGACGATTGCAGGCGACGCGCGGCAAACCCATCAAACCAGTCGCTGATTCCGGCCAGGAAGACAAGCGCCAACGCGGCGCGGAAGCGCGATTCGAAAAGAAGCAGCGCGATTACCGGGGAGCTTAGCAGGCGAAAAGATGTGATGAGATGAGGGACCGCGCGTAAGAGCACGGCTTACGCGACTGCGCCCGAGGTTCTGCCGAGCGTGACGGTTTCATACAAGGAAGGATCGGACATGAGTTTCTTCACCAAGGCCACGTGCATGGCGTGCCCCGCCTTGCTGGCGACCACGCATCCAAGCAGAGGTTTCCCGATCAGCGCTAAGTCGCCGATCAGGTCCAGCGCCTTGTGGCGACAACATTCGTCCGGGAAGCGCAACCCCCCTGGATTCAACACGCCTTCCCGGGTGAAACAGACCGCATTCTCCAGGGACGCCCCACGGATCAGGCCCATATCGCGCATCTGATCTAGTTCATATTCGAAGCCGAAGGTGCGGGCGGGCGCGATCTCACGAGCATAGTTCTCCGGCGTGAGTTCCAGCTCCAAAATCTGTTCCCCAACGAGCGGATGCTCAAAGAAGTTTCGACAGCGCAGTTGAAAGCGATCGCTGGGCAGGATGGCCACACTCTTTCCATTTGATTCGACGCTAACAGGTTTCAAAATTCGCATGTAGCGCCGCGGCTTGCCGGATTCTTGCAGACCCGCTTCACAAAGTAGTTCGACAAACGGCAGCCCGCTCCCGTCTAGAATAGGTAATTCCAGATTATCGAGCTCCACGAGAGCGTTATCGATGCTCATGCTGTAGAGCACGCTGAGCAGATGCTCAGTGGTGGAGATGAAGATGCCCTTGGGATGCATCAAGCTGGTCGCATAACTCACGCGTTCGACGAGCTTCCAGCTGGCTCGGACCCGCGTGCCGTCCAGATCCGTCCGAATGAAGACGATTCCGGTATTGGGCGGGGCAGGCAGAATTCGCAATCTGACCGGTGCCCCGTGATGAAGTCCGATACCCTGAGCTTCGACAGGCCGCCGGAGCGTCGTTTGAGAGTGCATGCGAAACATCTCAGAATAGCAAGGAAAGAGACTTCGGCGCTGTAATCGATTGATTCTAGGGCAGTTCTATGGCTTGATGTGGTTGAAATGCCACATTTGAGAGTACGCCGAGCTCCCTTTGTGGCGATTCCGCCTCAAGTAGTAGAGGCAATTGGACCAGGATCATGGGAAGAGGAGACTCTCTGGGGTGAGCCGGGAACAGAACTCAGGCAGGGAATCTTTCGGGTGGCGTCTTTGTCGGATGCCCGTCGACCCCAGTCTCCTGTGCTGAAATGAAGAGGCAATCCTGCCTGGCCGATTCGGCTGGCGATCTTCCCTTCAATGTTGGTTGTTTATCTCGATGAGTAGAAAAATCCGTTCGACGACGATCCTCTGTGTACGCCGCAACGGCACGGTAGTTTTGGCCGGTGATGGCCAAGTCACGATGGGCAGCGAGGTATTGAAAGGAGGCGCAAAGAAGCTGCGGCGGCTCTTTAATGGCAAGATCGTTTCCGGTTTTGCCGGTGCTACTGCCGATGCATTCGCATTGTTCGCGCGCCTCGAAGCGAAGCTCGAGCAATACGGCGGCAACTTGCCCCGCAGTGTTGTGGAATTGGCGAAGGAGTGGCGTACTGATCGCATGCTCCGGCATTTGGAAGCTTTATTGCTGGTGGCAGACACCAAAGATATCTACATAATCAGCGGAACGGGAGATGTAATTGAGCCCGATAGCCCAGTTGCGGCGATCGGCTCCGGTGGCGCCTTCGCGAAGTGTGCGGCCCTCGCGCTGCTCGAAAACACTAGCCTAGGGGCGCGCGAGATCGTGGAGAAGGCTATGAAGATTGCCGGGAACGTCTGTATCTACACAAACGACAACGTCACTTTTGAGGAGCTGGCGTAATGGTCATATATCTTCCGCAACAATCGACTGACGAGACGCCTTTGCTCGATGAGCTGACACCCCGCGAAATAGTGGCCGAACTCGATAGGCACGTAGTGGGGCAAGCCGATGCGAAACGCTCGGTGGCAATCGCGCTGCGCAATCGCGTGCGCAGGCAAAAGCTCGAGCCGGAAATGGCCGAGGAGGTCATGCCCAAAAACATTCTCATGATCGGTCCCACTGGGGTCGGTAAGACCGAAATTGCTCGGCGGTTAGCCAAGCTCGCTAATTCGCCTTTCCTCAAAGTGGAGGCGAGTAAGTTTACGGAGGTCGGCTATGTAGGCCGCGACGTCGAGTCCATGATCCGCGACCTGGTCGATGTCGCGATTGATATGGTCCGTGAAGAGCGCCTGGAGCAGGTGGCCGATCGGGCCGAACAGCAAGCGGAAGACCGTTTGCTCGATCTGCTGATGCCACCTCAGCCCGAGTCGAGCGAAAGCGCCGAACGCACACGCGAGAAACTGCGGGATAAGTTGCGCGCCGGAAAACTAGACGATCGCATGGTGGAAGTCGACGTCAAAGAGCGCGGGCCCACATTTGAGGTGTCCACGAACGGCAACGTCGAGGAAATGGATATCAATCTCAAGGACGTTATCCCCGGGCTCTTCGGACCGCGCACACGCAAACGCAACATGCGAGTTTCCGAGGCTCTCGAATACCTCATCCAGGAGGAAGAGCAAAAGCTGGTGGACATGGACCAGGTCACGCGGGTTGCCCTGGAGCGCGTGGAACGTAACGGGATTGTTTTTCTGGATGAAATCGATAAGATAGCCGGCCGCGAAGGTGGCCATGGACCCGACGTTAGCCGGGAAGGCGTGCAGCGCGACATTCTACCGATAGTGGAAGGCACAACCGTGAATACCCGCCACGGCTTTGTCCGGACCGATCACATCTTGTTTGTTGCGGCGGGTGCTTTTCATGTCTCTAAACCGGCTGATCTGATACCGGAACTGCAAGGCCGTTTCCCAATTCGTGTGGAGTTGAAGTCGCTCAGCGAGGCGGATTTTATCCGCATTCTCAAAGAACCAAAGTCAGCGCTGGTGAAGCAGTACATGGCCTTGCTGGAGACCGAAGGAATCAAGCTGAGCTTCACCGATGATGCGCTCATCGAGGTTGCGCGCATTGCAGCCCAGGTCAACCAAGCGTCGGAAAACATAGGCGCTCGGCGCCTCCATACCATTATGGAGAAGTTGTTGGAGGATATCTCGTTCGAGGGACCTGACCTCAAGCGAAAGAATGTGAAGATTGATGCTGTCTACGTTCGCAAGCAATTGGCCGAGATTGTAAAGGACCAGGATCTCAGCAGGTATATCCTGTAGTGCGAGTTGCCGGCGTTTCGGGCGCTATCGCTGTTCTGTGGCTGACCGGCTGCGGATATGTAGGCCCAGTCCTGCCGCCTTCCCCTGAGTTGCCGCAAGCCGTTACTGACCTAACTGTGGTGGAGCGTGGTGACCAGCTTGTGATTAGCTTCAGTACGCCCCCAAGGACGACCGATAACATACCGGTCCAAGAGCTCTCTAAGATAGATCTCCGGATCGGTCCAAATATAGTGCCTTTCGATTTCGAGTGCTGGGCGGCATCCGCTACTCCGTACGAACTCGAACCGCCCGGGCGCAACGATCCCGAGAATCCCGTGGGAGTAACGCTGTCAAAAACGGTACCAATTACGAATTGGGTTGGGAAACGCATTGCGATTGCCGTGCGAACAGCGGTCAAAAGGAAAGATCACTATTCGTCGTGGTCGAACCGCGTTGTGCTGAATGTTATTCCGGCAATCGCGCCACCTGTCGTGAAAGCGCAATCTACTGCCAAGGGCGTGCTGCTGACCTGGTCATCGGAAGGCAGTGAACTCGACTACCGAGTCTTCCGTAAGAGCGCGGCCGATGCAGTTCCAGCCGAGATAGGCACATCCAAGGTTTTGGAGTTTCTCGACACAACGTCTCAATACGACACTCCCTACCAGTACACCGTCATCGCGGCACGAGGATTGTCGGAAAGCGTCCGGTCAGAATCTGTGTCCATCACGCCTACTGACATTTTTCCGCCCTCGGTGCCTTCCAGCATCACGGCGCTAGCCGGCCCCAACTCCATAGAGGTTTCTTGGCAGCGCAGCCCTGAGCCCGATCTGAAGGGATATCATGTCTACCGTTCGGTGGATGGCGGCCCCTTTCAAGCCGTCGGAGGCCTCCTGACCGTTCCCGCCTATAGTGATCGCAATGTGGAGCATGGGAAAACGTACCGCTACGAGGTAAACGCCGTAGACCAGAAAAACAACGCAAGTGAAAGATCGATTGCGGCGCAAGTAAGTTACTGAACCCGGCGTTCGAAGCTAAGGGCTGAACCGAAAAGCTATGCTAACCTCGGTCCATGAGTACGAGGTGGTTCCCGGGAGCTCCTGATTGCTCGACTTCCTGAAGACCTGGATTAGGTCGTTCCAGGATTTCCTCCTACTCTCTTCCCGATCTTATCTGAACATTGTTCGGCGACCGCACTACTCCGACGACATCTTTCTGCAGATGGACATCATCGGAGTGGGAAGCATACCTGTGGTTTTGCTGACTGGATTCTTCACGGGCGGCATTCTCGCGCTGCAGATGGCCCGGGCTTTAGGCACATACGGCGCCAGCAGCCAGGTCGGCGGCATCGTCGCAATCGTGCTCGTTCGCGAGCTCGGCCCTGTTTTGACTGCGCTGCTGGTAGCCGGACGCAATTCGTCTGGCATGGCGAGCGAACTTGGGTCGATGAAGGTTACAGAACAGATCGATGCTATGCGCGCCTTGGGCTCCGATCCGATTCAGAAACTCATCACTCCGAGACTGATCGCGACTTCGCTCATGCTGCCATGCCTTACCGCCGTGGCGGACGCGACAGGGCTGTTCGGTGCCTACCTGGTTGCCGTGCCGTTGCTGCATATTATCAGCGCGGGCCAATACTGGACCACCTCGTGGCAGGCTTTGGTCCTGAATGATTTGGCACAAGGCCTGATCAAGCCGTTCCTTTTCGGAATGCTAATTGCACTAATTGGGTGCTTTTATGGAATGCAGACGAGCGGTGGCACGCAAGGCGTAGGAAGGGCGACTACCTCGGCCGTTGTGTCCGCTTCCATATGGATAATCGTGGTCACATTTCTGATCGATAAGATTTTTGTCAATCTGTAAACATCGAATGCCCGGCGATCCGATTCTCGAATTTTCGAATGTCAGTCTTCGATACGATCAGACCTGGGCGCTCAACGATGTCTCCCTGACCTTACGCCCTGGTGAGACACGGGTGATCTTCGGGCAGGCAGGCAGCGGGAAGACAACTTTGTTGAAGGCGGTGATCGGGCTCGTGCCGGTGGATTCAGGTAACATCCGCCTTTTCGGCGATGAAGTAACAGCGCTCGATGAAAGCCACCTCTACAAACTGCGGCAACGGGCAGGATTCCTGTTTCAGGAAGGCGGCCTCTTCGATTCGCTTACCGTAGGAGAAAACGTAGAGTACCCAATTCTGAATCAGCAGGCTTTAAATGGCTCCCGGAGAGCCCAGCCGGCTTCGGACGCCGAGCAGCGCGTACGGGATATTCTTCGTTTCGTGGAGCTGGAGCAGACATTCGACAGTTTTCCTAGTTCGCTCTCGGGAGGCATGCGCCGCAGGGTTGGTATCGCCCGCGCAATCGTTACGGAACCGCCTTTGCTGCTCTACGATTCTCCCACTGCCGGACTCGATCCTATCACCGCAAACACCATCATGGCCCTGGTTGCGAAAGAACGAGACGTCCGCAACAGTGCGTCTTTGATAGTTACTAACCGTTACCAAGACGGCGAAATTATGGACGATTTCCGCTACGATCCGGAGCAGGAACTCTTGGTTCCGCTTATCGGCGAGGAGTCTCCCAAGCGGAATCGAACTAAGTTCATTGTGATGAGAGACGGACAGATTGTTTTTCAAGGTACACGCCATCAAATGCAAGCCTCGGGAGACTGGTATGTCAAGAAGTTTGTGAGGCACGAGGATTAACTATGCCCAGCAAAGAAAAAATAAGCTTCGCACAACTCAAAGTCGGAATCTTGGGCATAGTAGCCCTGAGTTGCATTGCGCTTCTTGTCTTTCTGCTCACCGGGAACATGCACTGGTTCCAGCAAGAAGTGCCGCTGTACGTCTACACCTCCGATGCGGCTGGCCTCACCAAAGGGGCGCCGGTGCGCATCAATGGTATTCAAGCCGGCAAAGTGGATCGAGTCACATTATCCGGTGAAACCAATCCGGCGCGTGTCATCAAAATCGACTTCCACGTAGATGAAGACATGCTTAAACAGATACCTTCGGATTCGCTGGCTTCTATCTCGTCAGACAACTTACTCGGAAGCACGAAGTTTCTGCAGGTAAACAAAGGTACGAGCCCCACGCCGATCCGCTCGGGAGCCACCATTAAAGCTGTTGATACGAAACAGTTCGATCAGTTGGTTGCACAAGGCTTTGGCATCCTAGACTCGCTTCAGGAAACGGTCCAGAAGATACAAACCATCGTTGGCGATGTGGAGAACGGAAAAGGAACGATCGGAAAGCTGCTGGTGGATCAGACCCTTTATAACAGCCTGCAGGCGACAGTTAGTCAGGTGCAACTTTTGGCTTCCACCTTGAACTCTAAAACGGGGACTATCGGCCACCTTATCAACGACAACGAGCTCTACGCACAGGTTCAGGGCGTCGTGGCCAGAGTAGATCAACTTACCCTTGGCCTTCAGCAAGGACAGGGCACGGCTGGCCTAATCTTGAAAGACCCAAAGATGTATAACGATTTGGACAACTCGGTGCTGCAGCTCAACAAGTTATTGAGTGACTTGAATGCAGGTAAAGGAACTGCAGGAGAACTGCTCAAGAGCAACAAGCTGGCTAGACAAGTTTCTGCCTCGCTCGATAAGGTAAATCTCACTTTGGACCGGGCAAACTCGGGACAGGGTACCATCGGGCAACTGCTGGTCAACCCGGCTCTATACGATCAAACAAACGGCATGATGCGCGAGCTACACGAGACCCTGCGAGACTTCAGGGCAAATCCGAAGAAGTTCCTGAGCATCAAGCTGCATATTTTCTAATTGAAGCATCTGATCATCAATGCTGACGATTTCGGATTCACCACTGACGTGAATGCCGGAATCATTCAAGCACATCGCGAAGGCATCCTGACCTCCACTACTTTGATGGCTAACGGGACTGCATTCGACAATGCCGTGTGCCTGGCCGCCGAAACTCCATCACTCGATATAGGATGCCATTTGGTCCTAGTGCAAGGTAAATCCGTGCTTACCGGAGGAGAGCTCCCCAAGGGTCCACGGGATTTGCTTCTCTCCCTGGTTCGCGGCGGCTTTGATATTTCCTCAGAGCTCCGCCTCCAAATCGAAAAGATTCTGGCGGCGGGAATCAAACCGACTCACCTCGATTCTCATAAGCACACGCACCTGCTTCCGCAGATCTTTCGCATCGTCATCAGGCTGGCGCGCGAATTTCGGATCCCGTACGTGCGGTTGCCACTCGACAAGACGGTGCGGGTTGCCGGATGTTCTCCGGGCTTCCTGGAAGGCTTCTACCGGCGCATCGCCCGTAAGGAGGGTGTGCTCTTGACGGACAACTTCCTCGGGTTCCGCCTTACGGGTTCGCTCAATGAAGATACGCTAGCCAGCGCGATAGCAGCGTTGCCAGACGGTCTCACCGAACTTATGTGTCATCCCGGAGTTCTCGGCCCCGAACTTTCGAGAGCGGAGACGCGCTTGAAAGAATCCCGCGCGATAGAACTCAACGCGCTCACTTCCGCTCGGGTTCGGGATCTGGTGGCCGGATCAGGAGTCCGCTTGAGTCCTTTTTGTAGGCCGGAGGAGGGGGACCAAACACGACGTTCCCATTGAAGATAGTGTTGTAGACTTTCGTATCGGCAATCTTAGCTGGATTAATGGCGAAGATATCCTCGGACAAAACCACTAAGTCCGCCAGTTTGCCAGGCTCAATCGAGCCTTTGACTTTTTCTTCGAAGCTAGCGTAGGCAGAGCCCATTGTATAGGCGTGGACGGCTTCGGCAACTGTGATCTTCTGCTCGGGAACCCAGCCATCCGGATGTTTGCCGTCGAGCGTGCGCCGGGTTGCGGCGGCGTAGATTCCCAAAATCGGGCTCATTGGCGCCACATCCCAATCCGATCCAAATGCGAGAGTCGCGCCCGAGTCGAGCAGCGATCGAAAGGCATACGTCGTTTTCGCACGTTCCGGACCGATGCGCTTCTCTGCCCAGCGGCCGTCATCGATTGCGTGGTAAGGCTGCATCGACGCAATCACATGCAGCCTGGCGAAGCGCGGAATATCGCTCGCCAGCAGATGCTGCGCGTGTTCGATCCGAAGGCGCCTGTCGCGCGGGCCGTGCTCCTGCTCCACGCGCTCGTAAAAATTGAGAATCGTGTTATTCGCTCGATCTCCGATCGCATGAACTGCAATTTGTAATTGCGCCGCGTCAGCTCCTTCGATGTTGCTGAACATCTGCTTCGGATTCGAAAGTTCGGCGCTTGGTATGCCGCTGGTTCCGGGAGCATCGAGATATGGCTGGAAAAACAGCGCCGTCGTCGAACCAAGCGAGCCGTCCGCAAATCCTTTCAGGCCGCCGATGTGGATGTGTTCGTTGCCGAAGTCTGCTAACAAGCCCACCTTAGCCAAGTTCTGCCAGGAAGCAAGCGGCTGGTGGCCGGAGATCCGAACTGTCAGTTCACCTCGCTTAAGCATCAACTGGTATACGCGAAAAATGTTCGGAGCGGCCGACATATCTTGTACGCTAGTGACACCTTGCGCATTGGCGTAGGTCTGAGCTGCTCGCACCGCGCTTCTGATCTGATCGGGTGTCGGTTCCGGAATTACCTTTTCCACCAGATCCTGCGCGGCGTCTTTCAAAATCCCGGTCGGATTACCGCTTGCGTCCCGGACGATTACGCCGCCAGGCACATCTTTAGTGTTACGGTCGATTCCAGCCAGCTTCAAAGCCAGCGAATTCGCGAGCGACATGTGCCCGTCGAGCCGGTTTACAAACACGGGGTTGCTTTTCGTCACCGGATCGATCAGCTCGCGAGTAGGAAGTGCTGCCGGTGTCCAGTTCTCGTGATCCCAATTGCCGCCCTCGATCCAGCGGCCGGTGGGCTGCTGGCGCACAAATTCAGCCAGTGTATCGCGAAACTCTTGCTGGCTCTTCGAATAGCGAAGCTGCGGTCCGGCCAGACTGGCTCCGCCGGAGTAAAAATGAACGTGCGCATCATTGAAGCCCGGTAGCACTCGCCGGCCTTCGAGATCAATGGATTCCGTCCGAGCCTGCTTCAGTTTGAGGATAACCGCGGTGCTGCCCACGCCAACGATATGGCCGCCGCTTATGGCAACCGCCTCAGCTTCCTTCTGCTGAGGATTTTCCGTCCAGATCTTTCCGTTGTAGAGAATCAGAGTAACTGGTTCTTGGGCTGCAACGACGAGTGGCAGAAGCATAGCCAGCGAGAGTAGGACCAGCCAACGTGATTGTTTCTCAGAACGGCGCCGAACCATTAAAGCCGACATACTGAACCTCTTCTTCCAGCTCGAAACCGAAGCGCTCGAATACCCGCGACTTCACATCCCGGATAATCGCCGCCAAATCCGTTGCCGTGCCCGCGCCATCGTTATAAATTAAGTTCGCGTGATAGTTCGCGATTTGTATATCTCCGCGCCGCATGCCCTTCGCTCCAGCCTGTTCGAGAAACCACGCGGATGGGATCTTGCCTTCACGGATGACTTTGCTCGGAATCTCAGCCGCCACGCTCGATGGCAGATCGGCCAGCAGCAGATTCTTGAAGATACTTCCCGCGCACTTCATCGAAGGCGGATATTTCGTATCACGAATGGAACGGATCTCGTGAGCGGTCCTGGCAAGAGCGCCTGCATCATCTGGTGAGAACTCCAGGTCGGCCGACAGAATGACCCACTGCTTACGTTTTTTGAAGATACTCTCCCGGTACCGGAACTGGCATTCGTCATTGCGCATTTCAATCACGCGTGCGCCGTCAAAGACCCGCACCTTACGCACCAGTTCTTCTATGGAATGTCCGTAGGCGCCCGCGTTCCCGTACACAGCGCCCCCCAGGTAACCGGGAATGCCCGTCATTGTTTCCAGGCCCTTGAGGCCCAGCCCAATACTGTGATCGACGACCTGCTGCAACACGGCTCCGGAGCCCACCCTGAGCGTTAAGCCGTCCCGTTGAATCGTCGCGCCCGTATACCGGAGAACAACGCCCTGGAAGCCCGTATCCGAGACCACGAGATTTGTGCCGCCGCCGATCACGATACACTGCAACTTGAGTTCGGCGACTGTTTGTAAACCCTCCACGAATGTCTCTTCGTTTGCGGCATCGAAAAGCACAGCCGCCGGGCCGCCGATAGCGAAGCGCGTATAATTCGAGAGCAACGCGTTCTCGACCACGCGCGCGTTCCTGATTGCGGCGAGCCTCTCGGTAGTCGCCGAAGCCCAAGACATCGTCTGATTATAAGAGTCAGCTTGCAGCTTCACCTGCTCCCAGCGCTCGCAGGGCCGCTCCGTCGACGCGATAAACTGTCCAATCTGCCATCGGCTTCGCACCCAGCCCGCAGTAGAAATCGATCGACGGCTGGTTCCAATCCAGCACCGCCCATTCCAGGCGTCCGTACTCGCGCTCGACCGCCAGCGCGGCCAGATGACGCAGCAGCGCTTTACCGACTCCTTTTCCGCGCGCATCCGCGTCCACAAACAAGTCCTCCAGATAAATGCCGGGCCGGCCCACAAACGTCGAAAAAGTCGTAAAGAAAAGCGCAAAACCAACTGGCCGCTCATCGAGATACGCGAGGACGACTTCAGCAGCCGGCCGCGCTCCAAACAGATGCGCCCTCAATTGTTCTTCGTCCGCCACCACTTCACCCGCCAGCTTCTCGTATTCCGCCAGCTTGCGGATGAAAGAAAGGACCAAAGAAACCTGGTTCGACTTCGCGGAAACTATATCGATCTTCGGCCGCGTCTCTAGCATAAGTCGATGCTACTCGGTGTTAGGATCATTGGTTAGGTTGCATGAAGTTTTTTCTCGATTCAGCTAACTTAGAGGAACTTAAAAAAGCCTCTGAGTGGGGCATCATTGATGGCGTCACAACAAACCCCAGCCTGATCGCCAAGGAAGGCGTTCCGATCAAGGAGCAAATCTCCAGGATCTGCGATTTGATCAACGGCGATGTCAGTGCCGAAGTGACTTCCTCCAGTGCTGGTGAGATGGTCGAGGAAGGTCTGCGGCTCTCTAAGCTACATTCGAACATCGTGGTCAAAGTGCCTCTGATCGAAGAAGGCATAAAAGCGCTCTCGGTTCTTGCAAAGGAAGGAATCCGCGTCAACGTTACGTTGTGCTTCAGCGCCGCTCAAGCATTGCTGGCGGCTAAAGCCGGGGCGTATATAGTAAGCCCGTTTGTGGGCCGCGTCGATGACATCGGCTGGCCCGGCATGGAACTGATCAGCGACATCATTCAGATCTACTCGAACTATGATTACAAAACGCAGATTCTTGCCGCTTCTATTCGCGGGCCCCGCCAGGTAATCGAAGCGGCCAAAGCCGGCGCGCACATCTGCACTCTCACATACAAGGTGCTCGAGCAGATGTTTTATCATCCGCTAACTGAAAAGGGTCTGGAACAGTTTTTGAGCGATCATCGCAAAGTCTTCGATCTGGTTCCTGTCTGATGGGAACTGCGCTCCCAGCTATTTTGCGCTCGCTCTCCTGAGCCGGTCCAGAATCCCCGCCCACTCCGGAGTATCCGGCGGCTTTCGCACCGCGATCCAATCCCAACCCTCTGTATCCGCTTGGTGCAGTTCCGCATAAAGGCCGTGGGCGAACTCGTCACGACTGGTGGGGAGTTCTATGATACGGCCGCGACCGGAAGGCACTGTAATGTCTGGCTCCAATAGATAGAATGGCGTGCGCGGCGCATAGTGACGGGGATGGAGACCCGGAGACTCGGCCGGCCCTACGATATGCGGACGGTCGACTTCCCGTTCCCATATCACGCCCGTTGCAGCTTCTAAATCGGATTGCGAGATGATACCGGGTCGAAGCACCGCCGGCGGTACGCGCCTCAGAGATACCACGGTCGATTCGATTCCGATATCTGTTTGCCCGCCGTCCAGGATCAGCGCAACCCGCTCGCCCATGTTGCGCGCCACATGCTCTGCCGTCGTTGGCGAAATTTGCGTAAACACATTCGCGCTCGGCGCAGCAATAGGCACTCCCGCCGCTCGTATCAGAGCCAGCGCGATCGGATGCGCGGGTATGCGAATCCCAACCGAATCGAGGCCCGCAGTCACCAGATCGGGGACGATTGCAGCCTTGGGCAAGACAAGGGTGAGCGGCCCGGGCCAGAAGCGCGCCGCCAGCCGCTCGGCATGCTCCGGCCACTCGAGAGTTAAAGCTCGAGCCATGTCTGTATCCGCAACATGCACGATCAGCGGACTGGCAAAGGGGCGCTCTTTCGCCTCATAAATGCGCTTTACCGCATCGGTGTCGAGTGCGTTTGCGCCCAGCCCGTACACGGTTTCGGTGGGGAACGCGACCAGCCCACCACGGCGTATCGTATCGCCGGCGTAGTCGAGCACTTGCTTATCCGGCGGCAGAATCATCGCTGCCTTAGTCGGGCAGTTCTTCTTTGCTGTCGCCGGCGGTCTGTCCAGTCTTTTGCCAAACGAGAAAGGCATGGATCAGCGAATCGATGTCGCCATCCAGTACGCGATCCACGTCACCTATTGAAAGCTTTGTACGGTGATCCTTAATGAGGCGGTAAGGCGCGAGTACATAGCTGCGGATCTGGCTGCCGAAATTGATGCCGAGCTTCGTGTCTTCGAGCTTCTGGTCGGCCGCGCGCTTCTTCTCCATCTCGTACTCGTAGAGCTTAGCCCTCAACTGCTTCATCGCGCTTGCCCGGTTTTTGTGCTGCGACCGCTCGTTCTGGCACTGCACTACGAGCCCGGTAGGCAAGTGAGTGAAGCGAACTGCGGACTCCGTCCGGTTCACGTGCTGGCCACCGGCACCGCTTGCGCGAAAAACGTCCACTTTCAGATCCTCGGGCTTAATCTCGATGTTGATGTCATCTTCGATCTGGGGATAGACGAACACAGAAGCGAAGGAGGTATGACGGCGGGCGTTCGCGTCGAACGGCGATATCCGAACCAACCGGTGTACGCCCACCTCGGATTGCAGCTGGCCGTAGATGTTTTCTCCGCTGATCTCGACAGTTGCCGATTTGATGCCGGCGCCCTCACCCTCGAGCCGGTCTGTCATTACCGCGGTAAAACCGTGCCGCTCCGCCCAGCGCAGATACATGCGCAGCAGCATCTCGGCCCAATCCTGCGATTCGGTGCCGCCGGCGCCCGGGTGAATGGTTACGATCGCGTCGCGGGCATCATTCTCTCCCGAAAGCAACATCGCGGTTTCGAGTTGTTCGAGCCTGTTTTCAAATGCTCGAATTTCACGCTCGATATCGCCGTTTACGCTTTCGCCTTCGCGCGCCAGTTCAAAGAGGGTATCGATGTCGGAGGCCGCGGTAGCTACCGATGTCGAGTTTTGAATCGCCTCTTCCAGCCGCTTTCGCTGCTGCATGATGCGCTGGCTCTTTTCGGGCTGATTCCAGAAATCGGGGTCTCCGATTTCGCTCTCGAGTTTGTCTAATTCGCGCTGCTTCGTAGCTGCGTCAAAGATAGCTCCTGACAGCTTCACCTTGCTGCCGGAGCGTAACGTACTCTCTTTCTAGCTCTTCCAGAGTCATTTTTCACCAGTGTACGGTATGCGTCTTTTAGTACACCTGTCAGGACGCTCACGGCCGCTCCAAGCGAAAACGGCTCATCGGAGGAATTCCGCCCGAGCACCTGAAGAGTGGAGTCGGGCGCGGCAGCGAAAACTCCCGCGCCGCCACGGGACAGAGACACTAAGAGCGCTTACGCAGCCCGAAGATGCAGTTTTCAAAGATCCGGTGCAGCTGGGCTTGCTTCGCAGCCGCCGGGCGCACGCTCAGGAAGCGTTTTCGGCGGTGTCCGGCAGATCCTCGCCGGCATAGACGAGCGATTCGACGTATTTCTCGATGTCCTCGGGAAAGCAGCCCATATATTCGAAGGCTTCCAGCTCAGCAGCCGTTTTTTGCGGAACGAAGCCAGCCGCTGTGGGCTGTTCGGCGGTTTGCCGGGACGATTCCGCAGGAACGAAGCCAGGTTCTTTGGCGGTGGTTTGTTCTTGGACCGGTTTTTGCGGAACGAAGCCACGGACCTTCTCTAGATCGCGCACAAGGGACTCGCGACCCACGCCTAAGTCCGCCGAAGCGCTTCTTTTTATTGGCGGCGCGGGCTCGTGGCCTGTGTGCGCTTGTAGTTTTTGCAGGGCGGTGAGCGCTTTGTGGAAGCTGCGCTCGGCGGAGGCCAGTGAACGAGCAACGAGGGTCATCATGCCGTTATCGATGGAAGCGTTCAGGTGTTCCGGGCTCCAGGAGTGCACTTCGAGTTTGCGGAAGCGGCGCATGCGCCAGAAGCTCTGGGCGAGTTCATCGACCAGGATCTCTTCGGTGGTGTTGGCGGGCTGGTGCTCGCGGCGCAAGCTGGCGCGGAGCTCGTCGAATTCGGCCGGGTCTTCGCCGGGAACGACGAGCTGGTCGGAATATAGTCCGTGCTTTAAGGAATTCCTAGAGGAAGAGGCTTTTCCAGCGGCACTCGTCGGACCGGTTGAATGCTGGCTGTTGGCGCGATTGACGTCGGCGCGGGAGCAAGGAGATGTTTGGGCGGGCATGAGTTTCAAACCTGCCCGCAGGATAAGGAAGGTGGTTCGCGGGGGAGTTGGAGTTTTAAGGCTAAGCGGTTGAGGCGGTGGAGAAAAGAAAATTCTTGAGGGCCGTCACCGATTTGCAAAAAGATTGGGGCTATGCAGCGCTCTTTGACGGCCCCCTCTTCCTGTAAGGTGCTACATAGATCCTCCGAAGATGGGGATCCGGCAGTTATGATGCATGCTCTACACGCCCACAGCTGGGCCAAGCAACTGTTTCAATGCCCGGACGTATTCAGTGAGGGCCAGGCGGCCGTTTTCGGTGATGCGATACAGGGTTTGCGGTTTGCGCGACACGAACTTCTTTTTGACAGCCACGTACCCGGCTTCTTCGAGCTTAAGAAGTTGCGCACCCAGGTTGCCGTCCGTGGCCTCAGTCTTGGCGCGGAGCCACGTAAATTCAGCCTCTTCCACGCCGCTGAGCAACGAAAGCAGGGCCAAGCGCAGCCTGCCGTGAACCACCGGATTGAGTTCGGGCAAATCAGACATTGCTTGGACCGCGCCATTTGCGGTCCTGCGCTTTGGCGACCATGCCGTAGATGCCAAACGCGATCTGGCAGAAAAAGATGGCGACCAGAAACACGATCATGCTCTGGGCATCAGTGCCAAAGCACGTAGCCACCGCCGCTACCCACCAGATGACTGCGCACGCAAGCTGAACCTTCCAGCGAAGGATCAGAGCTGAGGCTCCGTTGGCCATGCCAAGTATCGCAGATACATCGGCCGCAAAGAGGTGCTGGTCGGCCAGTCTTCCACTCAGGCCAAGGGCTAGAAACAGCAGAAACATCGAGATTCCTAAAGCAATCCAGATACAACCGATTGCCCGGCCCAAAGTGGTATTTGGATGGTTGCCGGTCCTCAAGGACGCAACAATGACGGTAACGATGACCCCGATCAAGATTGTGGCGGGCCAAGCCCATGCGCTGTGACCCAATGCCGACCAGGCGATGGCAACATAGTAAACAACACCCCACAGAACGAACGTCCATCCCCAAGTTTCTGTATTCCGGCGCCCCTCGGCGATCATGCGCTCGATGAGGCTCAGCCTCTCCTTCAATTCCTGCTCCGTGGTGTGGTCCTGCATCGCAGTTCTCCTTAAGGAAGCTCAAATTACCGCGTATTCCCCGCTTGCTCTTAGGCGGGCGCGGGCACTTCACGGCAGACGTTGCAGCAGCATGTCCAGGCTGCGATGCGGAGGATTGCCGCCAATACTTACGTCCGTGACTTCGTCCCACTCGCCTTTCGCGGTCAGGTGCATGGTGTTGACAATGTGCGCTGGTCCAGCCGTAAAGCTCCACGAAAAGCCGTTTGTGAGGGCCGAGAGTTCTGTGTCGAGGTAGTGACCGTCATGGTAGGCGCGGAAGCGGTAGGTATGCGAGCTATCGTCGTACGCAATGGTGGCTAAGGCGCTGAATACAACTTTGGCGTCGGCGCTGGTGCTTTTGCCCTCAACTAGCAAGACGAGGCCGTTAAGCTTATACTCGACATCTTCCGTCTGAGTGAGATGAAGCGGTTCGCCAGGTCCGCGAACGATATTGACAGGCCCCGACCAGTGACCAGTCAGAAACGAAAGCTTGCGCATGGCTTGGAGCTGTGCCTCGACGCTGTTCGAAACGGGCTGCTGCGCGGCAAGCGAGGCACTGAACCAGCTCATGAATGCCAGGGGCAGCATGCCGAAAGGAGATCGGAGTACTGAAAGCGGGAAGCGCGGTTTTTGGTTGGACGAGGCCATCGCTGCTGCTATCATTCAGAGTACTCTATTTTCTAGAGATCGTCAAGAAAGCTTTTCGGGCGCGGGGAAGTTAGAGAAATCGGGGAACAATCCCGCTGGGAGGGGTGAGAACGATTCGTGTAAAAACCTCACCGATCTCAGTGGGCCTGGTCGGAGCCCGTTTTGGGCATGACCAGGACCGGACAGGCCGTTTCTGACTGCGGCGGTTTGCGGAAGTCGAGTGCGATCGGTTCCGGGGCGCGGTCCAAGTTGAGAGAATAATTCCCGAAACGATTGATGTGCTCGGTCTGGTACGGGCTCATTGTGGCGAGGATCTCGTCCGGGATCGCCAACCATCCGCCTCCGCTCCTCAGGAGCCCGCAGGCGTGCCGCTCACCCATCGCAAACTCTGCTCTCAGCCGCTGCACTTCCGCCCGTCTCTCTATGAGCCCAGTGAGTTTTTTCGGATCACCGATTGCAGCATGTCCGACGGATCCAGGGGGTCACGTCACGAGCTTCGGGGCATGCCATAAACGTATTAGTACACGATCAAAGGCGGCCACTTCTGACCGGTGAGGATTTTACACGAGTCGTTCTCACTCCTTGAATCGAGGAACAATCTCGCTAACGGTAGGTAACCTGAGGTCCGCTTCAGGTCGGCGATCCGCATCGGAAAAGTACAACGGGTGTAACGCCTTCGCGCGGGCGGGCTCTTGGGCTAAGCGGCTGAGGCAGGAGATTTGCGAGCTTACTCGCCCGCTTCGAGAAAGCTCTTCAAATCCTGCTCATTCACAACCGGCTCGCCAAGTGCCACGTTGTTCAACTTCCCTGCCCGCATCCAACGCTCGAGTTCTTCCACCAGGCTGAACAGGTGATCGAACGAGTCGACGACGAAAAGGAGCGGCTGATAGCGGTCGATCTCGAACGACTGATTGATCACCCATTCGAGCTGAATTGGATAGCGCTGCACTTCCTTCGACTCAACGGCGTGGCCAATCTCCCCATACGAGCTGAGCAGTCCGCTCCCGTATACCTTCAGTGCGGCGCGTTCGCGCATGAGCCCGAACTCGATTGTGAACCAGAAGAACCGGGCCATAGCCCGAATGATGCTTTCGAGCCGCTCCAGCCGCTTGGTCCGGTCGCTTGTCTGTTCCACCATCGCCGCCGCCGTATGCGCGCATTCCCCGAGTCTGACGAGCGTATCGGCGAAGATGCGGTCCGTGTGCATCGGTACGTGCCCGGCAATGTCGTGGAAAATGTCGGGTTCCGGAAGATAGTCGAGGCGGTCGCTGCGCCGGATCGTGATGGTGGTCGGAAACTGCCGGTTGCGCAGGCAGTCAAAAAATACAAAACTCGGGACGTACCCGCTCACCGGCCGCGCCTGGAACCCGGTCAGAGGATTCAAAAACCGGTTGACGTCATCGAGTCTCGGTACGCGCTCCGGGTTGAAGCAGAGTGAAGCGATTCCGCGCAGGAAATGTTCGTTCGCATATTGCTGCCACTTCGGCCCCATGCGAGAGTAAAGCGTTCGCCACGCTGCGTGGTTCTCCTCCGAATACAACTCATAGGGCTGATGAATGTAGAGCTGACGGTGTTGGCGAGCATCCTCTATAAAGGGAGCCTCCGAAGTAGTCAGTCCGGCGGAGAGAGCAGCGGCCATAAATCCCTCGATAGTTTATTATGGCACCACTTACGCGTGGTGGTCGTCGAAGCTGATACTTTAGCCTGGTATGAATAGAACACCCATTTCGTTTCTCTACGCCGTTCTGCTGCTTCAAAGCGTGCTCTTAGTCGTCTTAGTGGTAAACCGTCCGCAAACGGTCCACGCCCAGTCTCAGGCGTTCCAGCGGGACCTGTTTCTCGAACCCGGCACTCAAATGCTGATTGACCCCTCCGGCCGCCAAAACGTTTTGGGAAAGGTGGTTATCGACTTAAACACGGGAAACGTTTGGGGCTTTCCTACGCTTAGCGGCGCCTCGTATCCGACCCCGCTTACCGCCGGAAATTTGGGAGCGGCTAACGTTCCGGTCTCCAAGCCATTCCTGCTTGCCCGCTATGACTTTACCGCGATCACTAAGTAGCCCGTTTTGGCGACGCAGAAATCCGGCAAAACAAATTATCAAGGCAAAAACCTTCTATATGTCCTGGCAGCGATTTGCCTGCCCGCCGGCCTGCTTTATCTCCGCCTGGTATTAGGTCTCGCCGCAAGCGACAGTCGCGTCGGCCCGGAGCAATCCTCGAAGCTCGCCCGCGCGTCCACTCTTGCTCTCATTTCGTTCTTCGCCTTGCAGGTAATCTGTGCGTTCTACCTGCAGAGTCTGGCGCCCCGACCGCAATCGAGGCTAGCAACGACGGCCCAGTTCGTCGCTGTTCTTGCCGTCTGCATTCTGTTCTCGTTGACGGGTGCGATCGTGCTCGAGGCTTTTGGGTTCAATGTGTTCTTGCGAGCCGGATTCAAGTGAGCTTAGACAACCGCATTGCGCCGGATCACTTCTTTGTAGAAATCGGCGCTCATCTTCGGAATGCGCTTCTGGGTTTTGTAATCGACATAGTAGATGCCGAAGCGCAAGCCGTACCCATCCGCCCACTCGAAATTATCCATTAGGCTCCACAAAAAGTAGCCGTGCACAGGAAAGCCTTCGGCGGCTGCCCGGTGGAGATTGATCAAATAATTACGCAAAAACATTACACGATCGGTATCGTAGACATGACCATCTGGCGCAATCACGTCCGCCGACGAACAACCGTTCTCCGTAATGTAAACATCCTTCAGGTTCCAGATCTCGGCTACGTGCCGGACGCCCCAGTAAAGGCCTTCCGGCCCGATGTTCAGCCAGGGAGAAGCCATGTGCGGATAAGACGAGGGGAGCGGTACGACGGCGAAGCCCGCCGGTCCGGCATCGGCTCGGATGTAGGTCGGGTTGTAGATGTTGATTCCCAATAGATCAATTGGGCTGCTGATGATCTTCAGATCCTCGGGCGTGAACTTTGGGGCGGCCGGACCTTCCTTCTGGAGGTACTGCTCCATGTACTTCCCTTCCATGATGACGGTTAGATAGGGTGCGTTGATGACGCGCGTCGCGAGCACGCTCGCTTTGATGTGCTCCTCGGATTCGATGATGGGCGTTCCGCACACGTAGTTCTCAGCCAGGCCCACTTTGGTTCCGGAACGTGCTTTGGCGCGAATCGCCTGCACGGCGAGCCCGTGTGCGAGCACAGCGTTGTGGCGCGCTTGGTTGAGTTCGGCCGGCGCGAGCTGCAGACCTGGGGCAAAGCGGCCGTCGCGGTAACCGAGGTCAATAAAGGAAGAAAACTCGTTCGTTGTGAAGAAATTGTGGATCCGGTCGGAGAACCGTCCCGCGACATAGCCCGCGTAATCGGCGAAGGCCTTCGATGTCTCGCGCGATTGCCATCCTTTGAAGCGATCCTGGAGCGCTTGCGGCAGGTCCCAATGGAATAGGGTGCAAAACGGGTCGATCCCATTCGCCAAAACCTCGTCGACTACGCGCTCGTAAAAGTTGATTCCAGCTTCATTTGGCTGGCCAGTGCCTTGCGGGAAGATGCGCGGCCAGGAAATCGAGAAGCGGTAGATCTTGGCGCCGAGATCTTTGAGTAAACCAATGTCCTCTTTGAACCGATGGTAGTCGTCATCGGCTACATCGCCGGTTTCGTTTTCGTGAACTTTGCCGGGGATATGCGAAAACGTGTCCCAGATCGAGGGCCCTCGGCCGCCTTCTTTGGCTCCGCCTTCTATCTGGTATGCAGCGGTTGCGCAGCCCCAGCGGAAGCTGTTGGGAAATTCGTAGAAGTTGGGCTTGGGAGCGCCTTGCGCTTGGGCGGGATCCGGCGTGAACGCACCCGCTAAAGCTGCTCCGCTCGGCCCTATGACTTTGCCGAAGCTTCTTCGTGTGAGTTTGTCGAAGGACATGGTTTGTGATGAGCATATCCCATCCGTTTTGCCAGAATCAGGCTGTACTCCCGAGCCAGCGACCGAGCTTGGCTGTGGAAATCAACATGCTCTACTTTCCTCTGAGATTTTTCCTAGGCCACAGCACTATTTGGCTAAGTTATGGTGTCAGCAGTTCCCATTTGCTCCTCTGCTCCCCCGAATACTCCCGGGCGGCTCGCCTGGAAAATCGTCTGCCTGTTACGTAAGCGTCGACGAACGGCCATCGGCTTAGCGCTTTTGATTCTGCTGGCATCCGGGCTTGATATAGCGGTGCCGTTTCTCACCAAAGGCTTGATCGACAAGATCATGCATTCTTTCGGAACGCAAAGCAGCGACTCGGTCCGTACGCTGGCCACGGCAGCCGCCGCCATCTTTGCCGCTACCGCTGCCACCAGGCTGCTTCGCTCCTTTTACAATTACCGGCTCGTGCTCGCGGGCTCACAGGCTGAGGATGAGGCCAAGAATGCTGCCTTCGCCAACTTTTTGAGGCTCGATACCGAGTTCCACTCCAAAGTGAATACGGGCGAGATAGTGGGAGCGCTTGATCGCGGAGGCACGGCGATCTTCGTCATCCTCAATGAAATTTTAGGCCAAAACCTGGTTCCACCATTGCTAATCGCAACGGGTGTGATTACCTCGCTGCTAGCCAAGAATGTCTGGATCGCCCTGATCGTCTTTGCGCCGCTCCCGGCCTATCTCCTCGCTATCAGCCGTCTGGGCGGACGAATGCAGGGAGTGGAACAGGAGGTCAGCCGGGCTTTTGAGAACGTGACTAAGGAGTCGTATGACATCTCGAGCAACGTGCGCCTGGTCAAAAAGTTCGGCCGCGAAACGCAGGAGGCGCATACCCAATTCGAGCTGCTCCGGTTTGCACGCACCAAGCATCACAAAGCGGAGCGGCTTTGGGCGTTCACCGAAAATATCCAAAGCTTCATTGCGACGGCTGGGCGCGTCGGCGTCATCGCGCTTGGCGGGTTTTTCGTACTAACTCAGCGCTGCACGATTGGCGACTACGTCCTCTTTATCGCCATGCAGGACATGATCTACGGTCCGATATCGGCGCTTTCCGTGATCCTCCCCAAGCTGCGCCGCAATCTTTCCCGGGCGGAGCGGCTGTTCGAAATTCTCGAAGAGCGGCCGAGGGTGCTCGATTCGCCTCAGGCGACTGCGCTCAAGCCCATCGAGCACTCCGTCGAGTTCCGCAACCTGTCGTTCCGCTATGCCGGTACCGATCGGTGGGCGCTCAAAAATGTCGATTTGCAGATTCCCGCCGGATCGACCGTCGCGCTTATCGGTTTCAGCGGATCGGGGAAGAGCACCCTTATGAACCTGTTGCAGCGGCTCTATGACCCGCAGCAGGGGAGCATTGTGATAGACGGCCGGGATATTCGCGACGTCACTCAGGAAAGCCTTCGGGAGCAGATCTCCGTTGTGCCCCAGGAGATAGACCTCTTTTCACGTTCAGTGCTGGCCAACATAAGTTACGGCTGCGAGGGAGTTTCGCCGGAGGAAGTGGAGCAAGCAGCCCGCATGGCGCAGGCCCACGAGTTCATTGAGCGCTGCGAAGACAAGTACCATACCGCGGTGGGTGAACGTGGCGCTAAGCTTTCCGGCGGCGAGCGGCAAAGAGTTGGAATCGCGCGCGCGATCGCGCGCAATCCGAAAATTCTGATCCTCGACGAGGCCACCAGTCACCTCGATAACGAAAGCGAGCGGTTGATCCAGGTGGCAATGGAAAATGTGACGCGCGGCCGGACCTCGTTCATCATTGCCCATCGACTCTCGACAGTTCGCAAAGCCGATATCGTGGTCGTCTTCAAGGAAGGCGAGGTCGAGGCTGTCGGAACACACGAGCAACTCTGGATCGGCAGTCCGACTTACCGGAAACTGCATGGCATCCATGTGGCCGATGCGCCAAAAGCGGCCGGCACGGAACTGCCGGCTCAGGTGGAATTGCTGGCAGAGCTTCCACTGGCTGGCTAGAACGGTCGCTTACTTTACCGGAACGAAGCGAACGGCGTATCCGCCGCCTGAAGCAAGTTTGAGCGTTAGTCTGGTATCGCGATCGACCGTTTTCTTTTGAATGCTGATGCTTTTGGGATATTCGCCGGCATCGGGGGCGTCGGCGTAGATCTCAGCCGTATAGCGGCCGGTTCCGAGGAAGTTGAGCGGCACGTCCAACTCGCGCGGGCTCCAGTCTGTCATGCTGCCGAGGAACCATTCATCACCTTTGCGCCGCGCCATGGTTATGAACTGGCCAGGCTCACCGTTAAGCACCTTGGTCTGGTCCCAGGTCGCTGGAGCATGCCGGATGAAGTCGAAAGAGGGCTGATCCTGATACGCCTTTGGCGTGTCGGAAACCATCTGGAACGGCGCTTCATAGATTACATACATCGCAAGTTGAGCCGCGCGTGTCCCCATCACCATGGGACGCAAGCTGCGCGCGGCAAACTCCGTCCTGGTCACGTTCTCGAAACCGCCCGGAGTGTAGTCCATGCGCCCGGCCAGCATGCGCGTGAAGGGAAGAGTAACGCGATGGGGCGGGTTGTCGCGGGCGCCCGCTTTATTCTGCTCCATGCCTAACACGGCTTCGTAGCCAAGCACATTGGGGTATGTCCGGTCGATGCCGGTCGGCTTGGTCGCGCCGTGGAAGTCGAGCATCAGGTGGTGCTCCGCTGCGATCTTCGCGGCCCGGTAATAGAAGTCGATTCCGCGCTGGTCATCGCGCTCGATAAAGTCAATTTTGAGGCCGGCAACGCCCCACTTCTGATACAGCGGGAAAGCCTCTTCCATTTGCGCGTCCGCCTCGCGGTAATTTAGCCAGATCCAAACCTTCACGTTTTTCGCGGCAGCGTAGCGGACCACTTCCGGCACGTTCACCTTCCCGTTCAGCTTGGTGATGTCGCCTGGCACTGACCAGCCGGCGTCGATCAGCATGTACGGGAATCCTGATTGCGCGGCGAAATCGACGTAATACTTCATTGTTCCGGTAGTAAAGGCGGGTTTGCCGTCTGGTCCGACGCTGCCGCTCCACCAGTCCCAAGCCGTGAGTCCAGCCTGTATCCACGAAGTATCCTGGATTTCGCTTGGCGGGTTCAGGCTTGTGATGACATTCGATTCAACCAGCGTGCCTGGCGTATCACCCACCAGAATCACTCTCCAGGCGGAATGATGCGGCAGGGCCCCCTTCACCGCAACCTCCGGATCGCCACCGGGGGCGATACGCGAGACGAAATCGAGACCGCCCCATTCCGTCGACGCGGTGCCGAGATACATCGAGCTGTAATCGCGAAGATTGGCTTCGGTAATGGCTAGCCAGGCGACACCCGGGATGTGCGCCAGGAACGGGCAGCCGATTAGCATCTTGCTCGCCAACAGGCCATCGTTTCCGGCAAACGCACTCGCCTGCAGCGGGATGTATTCGCTCTCGTACATGGTGCGAAAGTGTGGAAGCAGCAGAGCGTACGTGAGCGCGTCCTTGCTCAAATGGAACTCGGTCTCTTCGCTTTTCAAACGAAAGTCCCGAAAAGTATTTTGATCCGGAACCACGTAGCGGAAGGCGATCGCGTCATCATAGGCGCGCGCTTCGATAATGAGTTTCCGCGGGGCTCGCTGGTTATCGGTGAGATCGAGATGCACTGCGTTGTAGTGATCGCGGACCGTGCTGGCCTTCCCAGTAACCAACTGATAAGTCTGGTCTACCGCGGAGGGGGTGGTCTGCTGGATTTGAACTTCCGGCCCAAGCGGGTGCTGACCTTCGAGCGCAAGAGAGAGACCGGACCGCGTGATCACCGGCTTCCCGCGGAACGTGACCGAATACACGAGTCTCCCGGGGCCGGCGGGCTGATTTTTTTCAACCGTTTCAAATGTCGCGGCCAGCAAGCCGTCGGGCGATTTGAGAATCACGGCGTTCGACTGGCTGAATGCGGCAGTTGAAAATACGCACCCAATCGCGAGCAGACTTAAGGAGCGAAACATCATCCTTGCAAATATATCGTCATTACCCGCCGATGCCGGCATGCACGCTGGACGCAACGGAAGGGTTCGATTATCGGCGAGACGCGCGGGCAGTGCGCGCTTCCCGCTGAAGCAGTTTTCGTGCAGCCTGCATCTCAGCGCGTTTGGTCTCGCTCACCTTCGGATACACCAGCTTTAACGATGCGAGCGTTTCAATAACAGCGGAAGCCACCACCAGCCTGGTGAACCACTTGTGGTCGGCCGGCACGATGTACCAGGGCGCCTCGGGTGTCGCGGTCTGGCGGATTGCGTTCTCGTAAGCGCTCATGTAGGCGTCCCAGCGCTCGCGGTCCTCAATATCGTCTTCGGCAAATTTCCAGTGTTTATCGCGGCGCTCAATTCGCCGCAACAGCCGCCTCCTCTGCTCCTCTTTGGAAACGTGAAGAAAGAACTTGCGGACCAGAAAGCCGTTGCGGCCAAGATATCTTTCGTAAGCGGCGATATCCTGCAGCCGCTCCTCCCAGATCTTCTCGGTTATAAGCTCCGGCGGGACGCGCTGGTGCTGCAGCATTTCAGGATGGACGCGCACCACCAGCACCTCTTCGTAATAAGACCTGCTAAAGAGGCCGATGTGGCCGCGCTCGGGAGTTAATCTGGCAGTGCGCCAGAGAAAATCGTGGCTCAATTCTTCAGCCGAGGGCGATTTGAAGGAATAAACCCGGCAACCCTCCGGACTGACGCCCGAGAGGATATGGCGAATCACGCTATCTTTCCCGCCCGCGTCCATGGACTGGAAGATCACAAGCAATCCCCAGCTCATCCCGGCGAAGAGCCTCTGCTGCAGATCACTGAGTTGTTCAATTCGCCCGCGAAGTAAACGCGCCGCCGCGCCCTTTCCAAGCTTTAGGCCGTGAGTATCGGCGGGATCGAAATCCGCAAGCTGTAAGTGATCCGGGCCGCTTATTCGGTATTTTTCAACTAGCTCTGCCGCTGCGGGCAGCTTAAGAGACATTTCCACCGGCGCTTGCGGCGACCTGGCCGGGCTGCTCCTCTGGTTTGCAGGCTATCCCGCGACCGCGGCACTCGCGAATCCGTATGGATAGCATGTATAGAACAATCACCAGATTGATGATCAGAACAGCCACTCGGTCCCAATCGACCCGCTCGACGAGCTTCAGCAGTTCCCAGGGCAGGTACATCGTGCCGGACAACAGAGCGAACCACTCCGCCCACACTCGCCGGTTCCATAGGCCCCAGGCCTCAATGAACCGCACAGAAGAGTAGGTTCCTACGGCAGCTCCAATCGTCCACCACCGCGCATCGTTGATGGTTGAGGCGGCATTCAGCATCATGTGGCCGAGGCGCCGGTCGAAATCGATGTGCAAGTGATAAAGAAGGTTTTCGGCCAGGTCCTGTACGTGTGAATGCAAGGCCAGAATGGTGATCCCAAGTGCTAGGACCACGGCGCCCTTTAGCGCTTCAAATCCTGCCACGGTCCGTAAGCCGGCTTTGCTGGTGCGTTCGTCAACCGCTTGCGGGATTCTAGCCGGAGCCGCCAAGCCAGTCCGTTCCATACTCCGATGCTCCCACATGCAGTTCGGCGAATGAACCACAGGTCACATCCGAACCTAGAGCTTTCTACTGAAAATGGTAAGTTGCTACAACTAAATCTACACTTAGTTGTATCTTCTGAGATGTTCCGAGGTACACTGGAGGCAACATGGGCGGAGGCGCACTCGCGCGTCCCGCCCCCTCCGACACAGCAAGGGTCCGTCCAAACCGGGCCTTTGCTGCGAATCCGTAGCCAAAGAATAACTCAAGTCTTCAGACGGAGCATCTCAGAAAAGGCTTACTCCAAGCATATTTCTCGGATCTAATCCTCAATAAGTACCATTACCTTGGTTTGCGCGGTCCTGCTTATTCGAGCTAATCTCTCTTATTGACGTATTTACGAGCCGAAATTCGTCATTTTTGATCAGGATTTAGCCGGGCGCAATTATGGCATTGGGGCCGGCTTTCGATCACTTGTCTCAAAAGTCGGGAGCGCAGACTTAATGCGCCAGCGCGGCGAAAACCATATCGCGCAAGCGGTCCAGGTCTTTGCTTAGGTCCTGTCCCAGGTGAACCCGCAAAGCCCGGCGGTGCCGGTCCGCTAACACCTGAAAATCTCCGCGGGCTTGAGCGGCTTTCACGATTCCAAAGGTGTATTTTTGGTCCGGCACCGGTAAATCCTGTGCCTCATCACAGGTAATTTGGAGGAACACGCCAGAATTTGGGCCGCCTTTATAAGCCTGACCCGTGCTATGCAGAAAACGCGGCCCAAAGCCAAGCACCGTGGCGACGTGCTTGGTCTCCACTACTTGCTTTCGCATCTCCTGCAACTTGTCTTCGTACTCGGGGAACATCGGGATGTACGCGAGCAGCCCGAGGTAATCTCCAGCCTGCAGCCGGTCCAGCTGCTGCCGGATTACCGCTCCTAACGTTTCGCCCCCTTTCAGCAGGGCTTCGGCGTTCTCTTGGTTGGTAAACAGTTTGATCCCATCCTGCTCCAGGACTGGTTTCTCCGCGGGTAATGAACCCGTTTTTTCGAATTCGGCCGTCAGTTCGCGGGTGACGTTTTTGCTCGCTTCGACATCGGGCTGGTTAAAGGCGTCGATTCCGATTACCGAGCCGGCAACCGCGGTGGCGATTTCCCATTGGAAGAATGTCTGGCCGATATCGTAAAGGTCCGTCAGCACAATGCGCACGACCGGCTGGCCGATTTTTTCGAGTGCTGCCACTGCGCTCTCCTCTTCGCCACCGGCATCGCCTTCGTACCGGATGTAAGCAAAAATGCGATCCTTTCCATACTTCTCCGGTTCCACCAGCGGTTCACGATCCACGGGAATCAAACCGTGCCCTTGTTTGCCTGTTGATTCGGCAAGCAGTTGCTCCAACCAGGCTCCCAAGTCGTAGATCGACTTCGAGCAGATCAGCGTGACCTTATCGCGCTTGAACTTTACGGCGGCAGTTCCCAGTATTAAGCCGAGCGCCACGCCCGGGTTCTCATCCACTTTCGAGTTCTTGCAGGCCTCGACCATACGAGCGGCCTGTTTGAGGAGCTTTTCAGTGTCGAGCCCAGCTGCAGCATGCGGGACCAGGCCGAAATCCGACAGTGCAGAATAACGGCCTCCGATACTCGGCAGCCCATGATAGACGCGCCTGAAACCGAGCTTGCCGGCCACGCCCTCGAGCTTCGATCCAGGATCAGTAATAGCGATAAAGTGATGCCCGGCGCGATCGCCCACAGCCTTCTTCGTCTCGTCATAGAAATACTGCATGTAAATGTTCGGCTCGAGCGTCGTGCCCGATTTACTCGAGACGCAGAACAGCGTTCGCGCCGGATCGATCCGATCGCGGAAACTCCTGATCTGCACTGGATCAGTTGAGTCCAAAACGAGCAGTTCAGGCGAGCCCGGCTGTTTGCCGAAGGTCAGGCTGAATACTTCCGGGCACAGGCTCGACCCGCCCATCCCGAGCAGCAGTATGTGGGTGAAGCCATCCTCTTGAATCTCCGCGCTCAAGGCCTTGAATTTCGAGACATCGGCCAATTGCTGATCTACGATGTTTAGCCAGCCGAGCCATTTGCTTTCATCGGTGTTGGTCCAGAGCGAGGCGTCTTTCTGCCACAGTTTGGCGGTTTTGTTAGCGCCCTCCCAATCCTTTTTCGCCTGAACGACAGCCGATTCGAGATCGCTCCCGAGCGAATACGAAAACGTTTCTAAGCCGGAAGCCGGCTTCGCTTTAGCGGAACTCATTTTCCTCGATTCCTTTCACTTTATTGAGCCGGCGAACATGACGCTCCTCGCCGCTGAACTTCGCATTCAAGAAAGCCTGCGCCGCATCCTGGGCGGTCATTGAACCGATGATGCGGGCTCCGAGCACGAGAACGTTCATGTCGTCGTGCTCCACACCCTGGTGCGCCGAGTAATGATCGTTGCACAAACCGGCGCGAATGCCTTTATATTTGTTAGCGGCAACGGAAACGCCAACGCCGCTGCCACAGACTAGAATCCCGCGCTCCGCCTTGCCGGAACGAAGGTCTTCCGCTACCAGCGTGGCGTAATCCGGGTAATCGTCCGGTTTCTCCGGTTGAAACGTTCCTACATCGTGGACGGTGTGGCCAAGCCCCTGTACAAGCTCGACCAGTTCGCGCTTCATCTCGTATCCGGCGTGGTCCGCCCCTATTGATATCGTCATCTCGTTTGAGTCTCTGCTTTCAGGTGATTTGATTCTATCCGGATGCGCTCGCCCATGATTATCTGTCTATAGACGCCTCGGCCGCTTGCAAGCTTCCGGCAGAAATCCGCTGAGAATCCGCAGCCGGGCAGTGCTCCACCTCAGCAGTGATCCACAGCTCGACGGAACACCAGGGTCGCGTTGAGGCCGCCGAAAGCGAAAGTATTCGAAAGCGCGACTTGCATGTCGGCCCGGCGCGCATGATTTGCCACCACGTCCAGATTGCAAGCCGGATCACGTTCTTTGAAGTTTACAGTCGGGGGAATCAACGCATTACGTAGGGCCATCAGTGTGAGCACTGCTTCGACTGCGCCTGCCGCCCCGAGCGTATGCCCATGCATCGATTTAGTAGAGCTTACAGGCAGCGAATCTGTTTTGCTGCCGAAAACTCTGCGGATCGCCTCGCTTTCCGTCGCGTCATTGGCCTGAGTGCCCGTACCGTGCGCATTTATGTAGTCGGCTTCTCCCGGCGTGATGTTTGCGTCTTTCAGCGCCCAAGCCATTGCGTTCGCCGGACCTTCCACGCAGGGCTGCGTGATGTGGTGGGCATCCGAACTCATTCCGAACCCGATGATTTCACCCAGTATGCCGGCCCCGCGCTCTTTGGCATGTTCCCATTCTTCGAGCACCAGCATTCCCCCGCCTTCTCCAAGCGAGAGGCCCCGCCGGTCAGCCGAAAAGGGACGGCAACTCTCCGGCGATACCACTCGCATCGCCTCCCAGGCGCGCAGTAGACCTTCGACGAACACGGCTTCACTTCCGCCTGTGACCGCAGCTTTTACCTGGCCGCTGCGGATCATCCAGAAGGCCTGTCCGATTGCATGATTCGATGATGAGCAGGCAGTCGAAACGGTGTAAGCCGGACCGTGTATTCCGCATTCGAGCGAAATATAACTCGCGCCGGCATTCGCCATGGTTCTCGGAATGGTCAAAGGGGCGACGCGCGGATTGCGCTCGCCGAAGAGACGCTTATATCCTTCTTCTTCGGTAAACTGCCCGCCTACACTGCTGCCCGTGATTACGGCCGTTTGGTTTGCCAGCTCGCCTGCGAATGAAAGCCCGCTCTGAGAGACGGCCTCGCGCGCGGCCGCCGCCGCCAGCAAGGCGAATCGCTCCAGCAACACCAGATCCTTTTCGCTGAAGTATCGGAGAGGATTGAAATCCCGCGCTTCCGCCCCGTTCTGAAACTTATAGGGCGGGGAGCCAGGATCCTGCAACGGCTGTATGCCCGATTTGCCGGCGGCCGCGTTTTGCCAACACTCCGTTGCCGAATTCCCAAGCGCGCAGATAAGTCCCTGGCCGGTGACCGCCACGCGCTTCATGCCACGCTCGGGGGTTCAGTTTGGTCCTTCTTTTCGATAAGCTGCCGGACGCCTTCTACCGTGTCTCTCACCGACTTAAGATTCGATACACCTTCATCGGGGATTTCGATCTCGAATTCTTTTTCCAACTCGAAGACCACATTGATTCCGTCCAGTGAATCGATTTTGAGCTGTTCAAACGTGCTGTCTAGTGTCACCGACCCAGGGGGCAAACGTTGCGTGCGAGCGATGATTTCTATCACCTTCTCGCCCACCTGATCTGCTTTGGCGTATGCAGGCATGTTTCGAACTCATGATAACTCCCGTCCTGCGCGCTCCTGCTCTCGCCCAGAATGAACAAAAGGGGGATCGCTCCCCCTTTTGTTGATTGGCTGCCGCGGAGTTTGCCGCGACCTCCTCACTTCCTCCAGCCGTGCTTTAGCCCAGCAAACCTCCGTGTCCGAGGCACGCGACTTCCCATCCCGAGATCCTGTATTTGGCGAGCATTGCCGGCAGGATCAGGTCGAGCACATTGGGCTTCGGTGAACGAAAGCAGCACGGCGCAGAGACGATAGGCGTGTTGTCCTTGTAACTCAGCATCATGAGATTACCAGGTTCGACCGGAGCGAGAAAGCGCTCCAGGTGAGCTCCTAATCCCATCAGAGCTCGCCCGATCACATCTTCGGGGCCCGCCGGCGCGGTAGTGGATGCTACCAGGATCGCCGCTGGCTTGGTGCGCAACAGGTGTTGCAGCGCTCGCCCAACCTGCTCCTCTTCTTCCACTGATGAGAGCGCGTAACGGAGAGTTCCGCCGAACCGTTCCACCCTTGTTCGCACCACGCTTTCGAACAGGGTTCGGGCACGGTCGCCATGGACGGGATCCGTATAAAGCACGCCCACTCCAGCCTCTCGAATGGGCCGAGCCTGTAGGATGGCCCCGCGTTCGTTCAAAATCGATAGAACAGTTTCCAATTGGGCTTGAGCCACCGCAAATGGCGCACTCTTGATGGTTGCCATTCGCTCGCCTGCTTTAACGAACCGGTAGTTCGCGACCGTGGCGATAGCGATGCTGCTGGTGCAGTTAATCTGGCGCAGCAATTCATCGTCCACGAGTGCACAGCAGTTCGCAGTCGCGATCAGGTTCGCGCGTCCTCCCGCAGCAAGCCGGATTTCAACCGATCCGCAGCACATGGCCTGCGCCACATCCATAACGGCCTGGTCTTCCCCGATCTCGCCATCCTCAAGCTCGGTCACCCAAACTTGCTGCATTCCTTCGGTCTGCAAAAGCCGGATATCCTCATCGCTCAAAACGTGACCTTTCGCCAAGAGCTTGCGGCCACCCTGCCTGAAAATAGTGCAGCAGAGTACCCGGCCCGCAGACTCTTGGATATCTAGCGTAAGAGCTCGCATTCCACCTCCCGAAATGTCGAAAAAAGTACTAAGCGGTCGTGGTACTGAGTATAGCGGTACTATTTCACAAAAAGCTAGTACTAAACCGAGATTAGGTGCGTTTTTTAGGTAAAATCTTCTATATGCGACGTGAATGCAGCGATTCAAAATGCATATAGCACGTCGGGTTTAACACACCCTTAAGCCTTTAGGAACCGTGACTTAGCTGGTCACTTCTTTTTGTCGCGGGAGGAACTTTCCCTTTATACGTTCTATGGCAGAAACTTCTGGGGTCGCGCCAGAATGGGAAGCTCAAACTGCGCTTGGGTTCGGGCCTCAGGGATGTGAGAATGCGCCTGGGCCGTCGTGCACAAGCGCTTCACAACGGCGATTTCGTCACAATCGCGAAATTTAGAACAGCGCAGGCAGTCTTTCCACACCTTTAACGGAAGTTCGCCGCGTTCCACCTGGCTGAACCCGAGCTTCGCGAAAAACCGCGGGACGTAAGTGAATGCGAAAATCGAGTGCAAACCGTTCTCGCGTGCTTCCATCTCTAGCCCCTGCACCAGTGCGCGGCCAATTCCCTGGCGCTTGATTGCCGGCCGCACGGCGAGCGAACGCACCTCGGCCGTGGCGGGAGTGTAGAAGTGCAGCGCGCCGCAGCCGAGCAGGAGGTCGCCGTCATAGGCGCACGAGAAATCCCGCAAATTCTCGGCCATCTCGAACTCGGTGCGCGGCAGCATCACGGCTTGCGCCGCATACTGGTTAATCAGCTCCAGCATGCGCGGAAGGTCCAGCATAGTGGCCTTACGCACCATTACGGTTGAGGCGGTCACTTCGCCAGTCCTTGCACTCCTGCCAAGACCGCTGAAGATCGGCTCGCTAGCCGGGTTCCCAACTGCTCCCCCGAGAAAATCCGCTGGCAGACGTCCATCTCGCGTCCGGAGGCAATGATGACTTCTTCTACTCCGCCCGCCAGCGCCGAAGCTGCCGCCGCAAGCTTTGCCTGCATGCCGCCGCGCGCGACGCCCGATTCGATCAGGGCGGGTATATCCGCCGGCAGCATGCGCGAGAATACGCGCCCTTGCCCGTCCTGCACACCCGAGACGTCAGTAAGGAACAGCAGCTTCTGAGCATGAAAGGCAAGCGCGCAGGAAACAGCCATCGCGTCTGCGTTCACGTTGTAGATGGTCCCGTTTTCATCTGCCGCAAGACACGCGATCACAGGTAAGTATCCGGCACCCACCACCAGCTCAAGGAGACGTCCGTCCGAGCGAACCGGCGAGCCCACGAAACCCAAATTCCCGTTCATTTGCATGGCTATCGTGAGCCGCCCGTCTACCCCGCTCAAACCGATTGCAGCCTGACCGGCACCGGTTAGCGCCGCCACGAATTGCTTGTTCACGCTGCCCGCGATAACCTGAGTCGCCGCGTCGATGACCGCTGCATCCGATACCCGCAATCCCTCCACAAAGCGGCTCTCGATGCCGCGTTCTTCAAGGTACCGGGTCATCTGCTTCCCGCCCCCGTGGACGACCGCTAGCTCATGCTCTGCCGTGAGCGCGCTTAACTGACGCGCCAGGCTATTCCGGCTGGCCGGTTCGTCGAGCAAGGTGCCCCCGACTTTCACCAGAACTCTCACAGTAATCCTTCCGTCTCAGCTAAGCCCAGCATGAGGTTCAAATTTTGGACTGCCTGGCCGGCGGCGCCCTTGCCCAAGTTGTCTTCAGCCGCGACAATCACCGCGCGCTGGCTCTCCGGCTCGAAAATAAAACCAATATCGCAGAAATTGGTTCGTTGCACGGCGCGCAAGTCGGGCAGTTTCCCCGGCGCATAAAGCCGCACAAAAGGCTCGTTCTCGTATGCTTCTTCGTAAATCGAAAGCAAATCTACGGCTTTTTCGACCCCTTGCGTGCGCAGGTAGATCGTTTCCAGAATGCCGCGCGTGACGGGCAGAAGATGGGCCGCGAAGGTAAATTCCCGTTCACTTAACCCAGAGTTTTGCAGCACCTCGGGAACGTGACGGTGTTCCAGCAGGCCATAGGCACTGAAGTTCTCGCCCGCTTCGCAGAAACTGGTTTTGAGCGAGGCCTTTCGCCCCGCGCCGCTCACCCCCGACTTTGCGTCGCAGATCACGCCCCGACTCCGGTCGAGAACCTGCGCCTGCACCAACGGCCGAATGGCGAGGTTTGCTGCTGTCGGATAACAGCCGGGATTCGCCACCAACCGGGCTCGGGCGATCTCTTCCCGGCAGAACTCCGGCAAGCCGTAGACTGCTTCGGCCAGGAGATCGGGGTTTCTATGTCGTTCTTTGTACCAGCGCGAGTAAGTTTCGGCGTCTCGCAATCGAAAGGCACCGCTCAAATCGATCACTCTGACCCCGCTCGCCAGGATCGGTTCGGCGAGTTCGAGCGAGACCTCCGAGGGCGTGGCAAGCAGAACAACTTCAAGCTTTTCTTGCGCGATGCTGGCAGGTTCGGCCGAGATCGTAGCCAGCGGCTTGGAACCAAGGGGGCCCGGTAGTTGTTCTGGATCTTGCCGGTGTTCGAGCAGAACCGGCTCTATCGCGGGATGCCGCTTTAGAATCTCAACCAGCTCAGCTCCGCTGTAACCCCTGAAACCGACGATACCTACAGCGTGCCGTCTTGAGTAATCATTCACTTCAATGAATAATTATACCTGTTGCGAAGCTTACAACTGCTCCATGGTGGAACGGGCCGCCAAATCGCCCAGCACCGGTATTCGTACTTGCTGCATCTGGGCCGCTTTCACGAGCAGGTAAATCCAGCAGATAAACAGGACGAGTTTTAGAGCGTCGACGAACGCGTGCTCGACTCCCCAGCCGGGGAGTCCCAGGATTAGGATCGGAACCGCCGACGAGACGATCAGCCAGGTAACAAACAAATATAGTGACTGAAAGGCGTTGAAACGCACTTTGATGTTGCCGCGGAACCGCTGCGAAGCGAGGAATACGATGGCAGGTATGACCCCGAACACCGGGATGTAGCAAAGGATCGATGCCGTTCGATCGCTGATGCCATCGAGGAAATCACCGAATTGTGGCACCGCGCGAGGTTGCGGCTTGCCACAACTCGTGCAGTAAGCGGCGCCGGTACCTACGCTGGATCCGCAGTTAGTGCAGAACGGCAAGACTTACTTCTCCTGTCTTCATTCCCTAATCGAGATTACGCTAGATTCCCTGCCCCAGTTCCGCCGAACTGTGCATTTCTGTACTATCCGGTCCCCAGGTCTGCAACTTCCAGAATATCTTGACATCAATATAACTGGGCGGCTCCCTTCCATAAGGAGATCCGCTTTTTCGACGGAAAAAGGAGCGCGGCCGTGACTACAGAACGCAAAATTTCAGGAATTTATCGTGGATCGCCCGCAAACTGGGTAGGCGACGGATTCCTGGTGAACAATTATTTCCCGAACGGGAACGACTTTGGCCAGAAGATCAGTCCTTTCGTCCTCATGGACTACCATGCGCCTTATGTTTACCCGCCCAGCAAGAACGGACAGCGCGGGGTGGGAACGCATCCCCACAGAGGTTTCGAAACGGTCACGATCGCGCTGGAAGGAAGCTTGGCGCACCGCGATAGCGCGGGAAATTCAGGCGTGATCGGGCCTGGAGATGTGCAGTGGATGACCGCGGCTTCCGGTGTTTTGCACCAGGAGTTTCATGAACCTAAGTTTTCCCGGGAAGGCGGCCGCATGCACATGTTTCAGTTGTGGGTGAATCTCCCGAAAGCGCACAAGATGGACCCGCCAAGTTATCAGAGCCTGACGGCTGACCAGATGGGGAGAGTCGACTTGCCTCGTAGCGGCGGCTTTGTAAGAGTGATCGCAGGCGAATACCAGGGCGTGAAGGGTCCGGCGAAAACATTTACGCCGATAAACCTGTTCGACCTCCGTTTAAAGGTCGAAGGAGAAGCGCGATTCTCGTTTCCCCCGCACCAGAATACCGGGCTCTTTGTGATGAGCGGAGAGGTGACAATCAACAGAACCACAGCAGCCAAGCCGCTCGATTTCGTTTTGTTCGAAAATGCCGGAGAAGAGATCCTGATCGAAGGCTCAGATGCCCAACTACTGCTGTTGAGCGGGAACCCGATCGATGAGCCGGTTGTGCAATATGGTCCTTTCGTGATGAACACCCGGGACGAGATTCGCCAGGCGTTTGCGGATTTCCAGAGTGGTAGATTCGGCACACTCGCTGACTGAAATGCGCCCGCCGCGCGTAGACGGCGCAAATTCGCGCTGTTCGCTAGGATTAAGTTAGTCCATGAGCGCCACCTCTGTTGACCTGAAAAAGACGGTCAACCTGCCGAAAACCGACTTTTCGATGAAGGCGAATCTTCCCACTGCCGAGCCGAAGATGCTCGCACACTGGGAGGCGACGAAGCTCTACGATCGGATTCGTGAATCGCGCGCCGGGCGGCCTCAATATGTTCTGCACGACGGTCCACCCTACGCGAACGGCAACATCCACCTGGGTACGGCTTTCAACAAGATCTTGAAAGACTTCATTGTCAAATCGAAGAGCATGGCCGGCTTCGATGCTCCTTACGTACCTGGGTGGGACTGTCACGGGTTGCCTATCGAGATCAAGGTCGATGGCGAGTTGGGAAAGCGCAAAGCCAGTATGACCGCGGCGCAGATCCGGGCCGAATGCCGGGCTTACGCGGCGAGGTTTGTAGACATTCACCGGGCCGAGTTCAAGCGTTTAGGCGTGTTCGGGCGCTGGGAGCGACCTTATCTGACCATGAGCGCCGAGTACGAGTCGGTAATCGCCCAGGCATTCATAGACTTTCTGCAAGGCGGCTACGTTTACAAAGGTCTGAAGCCGGTGCACTGGTGTATTCATGACCGCACTGCGCTGGCGGAAGCGGAAGTCGAATACGAGAACCACACCAGCGCGACGATCTACGTCCGCTTCAATATGGTGTCGGATCCGGGGCTGATCGACCCCGCGCTGGCCGGGCGCTCGGTCTCGGTGCTGATTTGGACCACCACTCCCTGGACAATTCCGGCCAACCTGGCGATTAGTTTTAATCCGAAATTCGAATACGTGGCAATCGATACTCCGCAAGGGGTCACCATCGTTGCCGAAGGCTTGCTGCCGCAAGTGTCGGAAGCGCTTGGCTGGGATCGGGCGGTTATCGCGCGCTTTCCGGGCACGAAGCTTCAGCGCGTTCTGTTTCGCCATCCATTCCTTGAGCGCGATTCTCTTGGTCTGCTGGGCGAACACGTAACGCTCGAGCAAGGAACAGGCGCGGTGCATACCGCCCCTGGACACGGGCAGGAAGATTTCGTCATTTGCCAACGCTACGGGATTCCGGTTTACTGCCCGGTCGATGCCGCGGGCCGGATGTTTCAGGCCGAGGGCGCAGCGGGAAAATTACCAAACGAACTCCTTGGGAAGACGGTTTGGGAAGCTAACCCGATTGTGGTTAGCCTTCTGGAACAAAACGGCGCGCTGGCGTCTCAGGCTCGCATCGAGCACAGTTATCCGCACTGCTGGCGCTGCCACAATCCCGTCATCTTCCGGGCAACCGAGCAGTGGTTTATAGGGATGGACCGCCAAGAATTGCGCGCTCGGGCTCTGGAGGCAATCACAAAAGTCGAGTGGTTTCCATCGTGGGGCGCGGAACGCATGTCGAATATGATCGCGATGCGTCCGGACTGGTGCATTTCACGGCAGCGCGTATGGGGCGTTCCGATAACAGTGTTCTATTGCGAAGCCTGCGGGGAGCCGTTTACGGAAAGAAGTGTACTCGAGCGGGTGGTGGCAGAATTTCGCAAATGCACGGCGGACGTCTGGTACTCAAGAACGGCGGCGGAGCTGATGGGGCCCGGCCACGTCTGCGGTAAATGCGGCAGCGGTGAATTTCGCAAAGAAACCGATATTCTTGACGTCTGGTTCGATTCGGGCTCGAGTCATTTGGCGGTGCTCACGCCCGAAAACGATCTTCATTGGCCATCTGACATGTACCTGGAAGGCGGCGACCAGTATCGTGGCTGGTTTCACAGCTCACTGCTGATCGGAGTCGGGTTGAAAAACCAGTCGCCCTATCGAGAGTGCGCCACACATGGCTGGACCTTGGACGCGCAGGGACGGGCGATGTCGAAGTCGGTCGGCAACATTATCGAACCGGAAGAGATCGTCAGCAAGAAAGGCGCGGACATCTTGCGGCTGTGGGTCGCATCGGTCGATTTCACCGAAGATGTTCGCATGTCGGAAGTGATTCTCGACCGGCTCTCGGAGGCATATCGCAAGTTGCGAAATACGTTCCGGTGGATGCTCGGGAATCTGGGCACGTTCGATCCGAAACGAGAGGGGATTGCTGGCGAGGCACTGTTGGGCGTGGATGCCTGGATTCTGGTGCGCGCTGAAGAACTGGTTAAGCGCTGCCTGGAGTACTACAGCCAATACGCGTTTCACAAGGTTTATCGCGCAGTCTACGATTTCGCGACAACCGAGCTGAGCGCGGTTTATTTCGACGTCGCTAAAGACCGGCTCTACACCGCCGGACCGGATTCGGTTGCGAGGCGCAGCGCGCAAATCGCGCTTTACCGGCTCAACCTGGCGCTGGTGCGCCTGCTGGCGCCCATTCTTTCGTTTACTTGCGAAGAGGTCTGGAAAAGTATGGGCTCGGGCACTTCAGGCCCGGAGAGCGTACACCTTGCTTACTTCCCGAACCCGGGCGAATTGACCGAAGGGCTGCCGGCAGCGCTGCGCGAAGAAGCGCATGATTGGCAAAAGCTGGTTCCGGTGCGCGATCAAGTCTTGAAGGCGCTCGATGCAGCGCGTGAGGACAAAGTGATCGGGTCCTCTCTGGAAGGCGCTGTCAGGCTGCTGGCCAGCGGCGACTTACATGCTCTTCTGCATAAGCACTTCGCCGATCTGCCAGGGTGGTTTATTGTCTCGCAGGTCGGGCTCGAGCGCATGCAAGCTGACGGGCTAGAAGTGCGGGTTGAGCGCGCGCAAGGCGATAAGTGCGAACGATGCTGGAAATTCACGACGGACGTGGGGCAGGATCCGGAGTTTCCGACGATCTGCGCCGCTTGCACTTCGGTACTGCGGGACCTGGCCGCGTGATTTCTGTAGATGTTGCAAGATGTTGAACCGGTTTGCGCCGTTTGGGTTGTCGTTGTTGATTGTGCTGGCAGACCGCTGGTCGAAGATTGGCATTCAACGCTCAATGAGCTCGTTCGATAGCGTGTCCCTTATTCCCGGCTGGCTGCGGATTATTCACACAGAAAACCCGGGCGCAGCATTCGGGATTCTGGCGGAGGGCAACCCGTGGCTGCGGAGCGGCATCCTGATAGGTGTATCTGCGCTGGTGCTACTTTTTGTTGTCTCAGCATTATGGGGAAATCGAACGACGTTTAGCAATGCCATGTCGCGAGTTGCTCTGGCGCTGATTCTGGGCGGAGCTGCCGGGAATCTTTATGATCGCGTCGTGCACGGCACGGTGACGGATTTCATTGAGGTCTACCACGGGGGTTGGGCTTTCCCGGCGTTCAACGTCGCGGATAGCGCGATCACGATCGGGGCCATTCTATTGTTGCTCGAAGTACTGCGGCCGCGACGTAAATCGGCCAGTCTGGTACACAGCGAGTAAACATGTTTCCCAAACTGATCAGCATCGGAACTTTTTACATCCCGACCTACGGTGTGCTGGTCGCACTGGGTTTTCTCGCCGGGCTGGGTACGGCATTGCGGCTGGCTCGACGCGCTGGCTTGCCGGCTGAGAAGATCACAAACCTGGCAGTCTATTGCGCCATGGCGGGCATTCTCGGCGCCAAGCTTTTCATGTTTCTTTTTGATTTGGGAGACTACATCCGTAACCCGGGACAAATCTTCACGCTCGACACCCTGCAGGCAGCGGGAGTGTTCCATGGGGGCTTCATCGCCGCGTTTCTGTTGGCGGTCTTTTACATGCGCAGACAAGCCCTGCCGGTATTCAGGACGATGGATGTTTTTGCTCCGGGAATCGCCATCGGACAAGCTATCGGACGCCTGGGTTGCTTCGCCGCGGGCTGCTGTTGGGGGAAAGAGTGCAGCCTGCCTTGGGGCGTGCGCTTCCGCTCGGATTTTGCGGCGCCCGTCCCGCTGGATAAGACCTTGCATCCGGTTCAGCTTTACGAATCAGCTGCCGACTTGATAATTTTCGCAGTCCTGTATCGCCGCGCCACCCAGAAGCACCCGGCTGGGCAGGTAATCGGGCTCTATATGGTGCTGTACTCGACGGCGCGTTTCGTCATTGAGTTCTTCCGTGAGCACGAGCAGGCGCTGGTAGGGCCCTTTTCGCTGACTCAATGGATTGCGCTCGCTGTTTTGGTGACCGGCGCGATGATCCTGCTGGCAGGACGGCAATCGCCGAATGCAGTGGGCCAGGAGCCCAAATCCGTACACGCCTGACAGACAGCGGTAGCGTAAACTTCGTTTAGCTATGATCCGCGCGATAAGCCGGAGGGAGTTGCTCGGCTCGCTGGGCGGGGCGCTGGGCGCAACGACGCTTCTGCGCGGACTACCGATTCCAAAGATCAAAGATGTTTCTGTGATTGCGACGGAACCGGCCGGTGTTCGTCTGGTCGTCGTTAAAATTCAAACCGATCAGGACGGTCTTTACGGCTACGGATGCGCGACCTTCACGCAGCGGGCAGAGCTGGTTGTCGAAGCCGTGAACCGCTACCTCAAACCGTTCTTAGTTGGCAGGCCGACGGACGCGATTTCAGATTTGTGGTACGCCATGTACAACTCCTCTTACTGGCGTAACGGGCCGGTGTTGAACAATGCCATAAGCGGCGTTGATCAGGCGCTCTGGGACATCAAAGGACGGCAAGCGGGAATCCCTGTTTACGAGTTGGTCGGGGGAAAATGCCGGAGCGGGGCCATGATCTACTCTCACGCTTCGGGGCGAGAGATCGCCGAAACGTTGGATGAAGCACGCAAGATCATGGCGCGCGGGATCAAGGCGGTGCGGCTGCAAGTCGGCATTCCGGGAATGGCCGCCTACGGCGCGGCGGTGCAAGCGCACACAGGGGGCTCGGAGAACCTCGATCCCCGCGATGCCGTGTTTGAGCCGAAGCCCTACGTCAGGCGCACGCTCGAACTATTTGCAGCGGGGCGAAAGGAGTTAGGTCCCGAAGTCGAGCTGCTGCACGATGTTCACGAGCGAGTTCCACCGCGTCTGGCCGTGCAGTTCGCGAAAGACATGGAGCAGTTCCGGTTGTTCTTCCTCGAAGACGCGCTCTCGCCGGAAAACATCGATTACTTTCGCCAGATCCGCGAGAACTGCGCTACTCCGCTCGCTATGGGCGAGCTCTTCAACAATCCGCACGAGTGGAACAGCCTCATTCGCGAGAGCCTGATCGACTTCATACGGCTGCACGTGTCGCAGGCCGGAGGATTGACTCCGTGCCTCAAGATTGCTGCCATGGCGGAAGCGTTCGAAGTACGCACCGCCTGGCACGGTCCGGGGGACGTTTCTCCCGTTGGGCACTGCGCCAACGTCACGCTCGATCTGGTCTGCCATAACTTCGGCATACAGGAATGGACTTTTCCGAACGACGCCTTGCAGGAAGTCTTCACAGGCTATCCGGTGGTCAAAGACGGATATGTCTATGCGAACGACAAACCCGGATGGGGCGTAGAAGTCGACGAAAAGGCTGCGGCCAAATATCCGTATGGATCGGAGACCGGCCTGCGAAAGGCCTTGAATGGCGGCTGGGGTGTAGTGCGGCGCGCGGACGGCAGCGTGATCAATCAGTAGCTCCAATGCAGGAGTTATGGAAATCGATTTCAGCGGCAAGCGGATCGTTGTTACGGGAGGCGCAAATGGCATCGGGTTCGCCGTCGCGCAAAGTTTTGTGGCAGCGGGCGCTTCGGTTTGGATTTTCGATCTGGCTTCGGAACAGCTCAATCAAGCCGCCGCAATTTTGGGAGCACAGGCATGCGTAGCCGACGTAACAGAACGGAAGGCTCTTGCCATTGCTTTCGAGCAGGTAGGCGAACTCCACGTGGTGGTGGCGAACGCCGGTATTGCAGAGCCCGCATCACTGTTCCGAACTAGCGCGGAAATTTGGGAAAGAACCCTGGCAGTGAATCTCAGCGGCGCTTTTCACACGGTGCAGACCGCGGCTGAGCGGATGAAGCCGCGGGGCAGCGGCTCTTTGATTCTCCTGGCCTCCACTAATTCGTACGATGGGGAGGCGGAACTGGCTGCCTACAACGCGAGCAAGGCGGGGCTGCTCGGGATTCTGCACACGGCAGCAAACGAGCTAGGTCCCTTTGGAATACGCGTGAACGCCGTCTGTCCGGGTCTTATCCGAACGCGCCTTACGGGCGATTCCTTTTCGAATCCCGAGGTGCTTGCAGAATACTTCAAGCACGTTCCTCTCGGACGCGGCGGCGAACCCGGCGAAGTTGCTCAGGCCGTCCTGTTTCTCGCATCCGATTTAGCGTCCTATATCACGGGAGCGGCGTTACTGGTTGACGGTGGGCAAATGGCTTCAAAATTTGGCACCTGGAAGGAAGGGGTCGATACATTCGACGGACAAAAGTGGACCAGGGCCGGACGTTGACTGGGCCTTGAATGAGTGATCCCTCGATAGTAGTATTCACGTACTCCGGTCCAATCCAAAAACATAAGCCTTCTCGTTCCACAAATGGTAAATTAAAAAACCTAAGTCGAGGTATCAACGCTGTGACTCTCGTATTTCGGAGAGTGGGGCCGACTGTGGCGGCTACTCTCTGTATCAGTGCTTTCGGTTTGCTCTGGGGCACCCAGCCTTTGAGAGCGGCAAAATCCCCCTCGGACCTGCACAACGAGGTGACGCAACGTGAAGCCGTAGGCGACCTGAGCGGCGCTGAGTCGCTGTTGAGGCAGGAGGCTGGAACTCCGGGGAATACGGCGGCCTCAGAAGCACTGGCCGAGTTTCTTGACCGGCACCAGAGCGCAGATTCACGGGCGGCGTATCTGCAGTGGGCGGCAGTCGAGACTGACCCCGCGAAGAAGAAACTGGCTTTAAGACAGGTTGTGCTGGACGACCTGGTCAACGGGAAAACCGCTGATCTCAGCAACGACGTTAAGCAGTACCGGGCCGAAGGCGGCAATGACTTCACTGCCCCGGTCAGTCACTCCGGAACTGCGCCCTACTCGACGGTCACAATCCCTGGCCCGCTGCCCTCGTTCGCCCGTATGGCCGCTCTGGCGCCCGATCTTGCTCCGGAGGAACTCCTGCCGGCGCTGGCCCGGAATGTGGTGACGAACGGGTTCGAGGCGTTGGGCAATGAGCTGCTGCAGCCAACCGAATACCTGCGGCTGTTAACCCGCTACATCGGGCAGGCCAGAGAGTTGCAAGCTCTGGCGAACAAGGATCGCAAGATCGTGATTCCCAATTGCGACAGCACGCAAACGGGCGATCTCTTAAGAATCCTCGGTTACCGGATGCGCGGCACGTGCGGGGCGGACATCGTACTCGAGACAGTGAATGCGACACGCGCTTTTCTTACGGTCGACTCGGCATTTCCACTGACACAACTTGAGCAAGACCTCCGTGCCAACCACCCCTTTGAACTTCCGTATGCGCCGACGACGGTTCCTGTACTGTACAACGCGCAATACTGGCTTTCTGCCGCAGGCCGAAATGGGGGAGGCGATTTCATCGACGCCTTCCTGTCTGATCCATCACTATGCCGCTTATACCTCGGCCTATCGCACCTGGACAGGCAAACGGCGGAGATTCTGCGCAAGCAGGCACCCCCGGGCAGGCTGAAAATCTACGCTCACGTGCTCGATTTTTACGGTGGCATGTTCCAGGTTAGGAACGGCGCGGCAGTTGTTCCGGGACCAGCCAAGGCCTGGGCTTCCCTCACCGGCGCTTCGCCCAACAATCCTGGAGCATTCTTTGAAAAGCTGATTTCGACGGATGACGGGTGGCTGGCGAGCTATTTTGACGCGCTCTCGCGTATAGATGGACCGACCGCGGCTTACCTCACCTCTTCAGATCACCTGCGCCGCTTCTACGATGCGCTGCGTGGGAAAGTAACCAGCCCCGGACCCGCTCGTCCCGTCTTCCGCTCGAGCACCGAACTGATGCTTCTGACAACCTCGCTCCGCATAGACGAGAACGGAGAACCGCACGTACCAGGTAACCTGCAGGTCTGGCGAACCCTTTTCATCAAGCACCCGCATGGAAAATATGACGGCAAGTTGACTCGCTCGGCCAATAACTGGAAGAACAGCGACGACCTGCTCGATGCGCTCTTCGGCTTAAGCAGGAAAACGGTCGAGAATGAGCCTTTGCGGATGTTCCTGGCGCTAAACGACATCGATCGCAACCGGGCGCATCCGATTTCGCCGCAACTGGCAGCACGGTTAATCGCCGGTTACCGAGCTTATAACGCCCAATATATAGTGTTTGCGGATGCGCCGACCCTGAGCGAGGCGTCCATCGGACAATACCTAAGTCTGTTCGGACAGACCATGAGCATCCGCAACGCGCTTCTACGGTCCGATTCGCTCGGAACGTTGCAGTCGCTAGTCGAGCTTTGGCGCATTCTTTGCCGGCAGGACTCGATTCCTCCGGCTAGCCAAGATGCGGTTTTCGCAAAACTGATTGCACCTTTCAGCGAGTCGAATGGCGAGGCAGAGCTCTTCAGCGCAGGGCGCGCAGGGGTAGACCTGCTCCTCTCGGCTTCGAACAGCAAGGGCAACGGAACGCGCCAGGAACGAATGACCGAGCTGCTCGTCGGCCGGGTACAGAACGAAGGCGGAGTAACTTCGCCGGCTGAGACCTTCCTGCGTATTTTCGACGCGCAGAGCTTGATCCCTTTAGATAGCCTGTTTGCCCTTTCCGATCACCTGGCGAACAAATCTGTGGACCCTAAGGTGCTGAAGTCGGTGGCTCAGCAACTGAACAGGCTGGAAGAAGCGGGGTCGATGAAGGGTTCTCTTTCTTCGCAGGAGAGGAACTTCTATAGCGTCGGATATTGGAGCGAACGGCACATTGAGCAAGAGCACAAGCTGAACCTCGAAGAGCTGGCAAAAAATCCCGAGAGAAAGGACCCGCGCGGCGCATTGGCGCCCTTGCTGAGGGACACGCTCGTTGGATTCCTCTACTGCTACTATGCGCCGCCTGGCGCACAGGTTCTGATCACGAATCCGGTTTTTGTCAGGAGCCACGATTTTATCGGCCCGGAGGGCTTGCCGGCCGAGTGGCGCTCGACCGAAGTTGCCGGGAGCGGGTGGCCCGCCAATTCCGGGGGCAGGCTCACGGGCTCGCTCATCTCGCTGCCGTACGCCCTGGCCGAAGCCGAACAGAATTTCCTGACGCCCAGACGGGAGCAGGCTCTAATCTGGACGGACCTGGTGCCCCAGATGATCGTGGACGTTACCGTAAACCGGTGGCGTGATGTCACTCCGGAGCAGCTTCGCTGGGTGGATCTTCACCTGCGGCGCGGGCAGGACCTCTTAGCCGCGGGCGTGCTGGATCCTTCAGTTGAATCTAAGGTTCTCGATTCGATGCGACGCTTTGAGGCGCCGGGCAAAGTGGAAGCGACAGCTGACGAATTGCATTCCGGCGACTTCGCCCGGGGGCTGTCCGATGTCCCGAGCTCAGTGCTTTACGCGCTGGCCGAAGCGCCGGCTTTGAAAAGTATCGCTCCGGATGTTCCCTCGCAGGAACTGGCCTCAATGGCTGCGGAAAAGAGCCCTGAGTTGTCACCCAGCACAATTTCCCGGGTTTTCGGCACTCCAAAGCCAACGCTCACCCATTCGTACCGGCCCGGCCTTTTGTATTTGAGGACCTTCCCGGCGCTTATGGGATATTCGAGCCGGATCCTGGCAGAAAGTTGGGAATCGAACAACCTTTATTTCGCCGCTTTGGCGGACCAGGCCGGTATCCCTGTTCAGCATCTCGATGGATACGTTCCCGAATGGAACCGTTCGGCGATCGAGAACATTTTCGCGACACATCTGGAAGATTGGCCGGCCATTCTGCGCTCGTTGCAGACCGTCGGCAAAGAAGTGCGGCAACACGAGAATTCACCTGTTGCTCTTGCAAGATCGGAGAACCAATAGCCCGTGACTAAGATTGTCCGCTTAACTTCTTTTCTCGCCTTGGCGGGGGTGGGAGCAGGTCTTTGGCTGCGCGCGCAGGATGACCTAACGACCTTTCACGTTAAGGTCGACATGGTCGTGCTTAGCTTTACCGTCACCGACGCCAAAGGCAAGTACGTGAATGGACTGAAGCCCCGCGACTTCAAGGTCTACGAAGACGATATTCCACAGAAGCTAGCAACGTACGCGGAAGGCAACCAGGCTCCGCTGCAGGTTCTCGACAACGGCGAAACGCGCCCGCTGCACAACGCCGGGCAGGCGAATGCCGGACCTGGGGGCATACCGAATCCCAATGCGGTTAACCTGCGCTCTGGCTCGGCTGGCGCGAACGTTTTCGTCCTGTTCGATACCAGTAATTACATGTACCGCGGGTTCGTTTACGCCTCCGATGCCATCGCGGATTTCATTCGCGGTCTCGACCGGGCGGATTCGGTTGCGGTCTATACCTACAGCCGAAACTTAAACCGGGCGGTTTTCCTGAACCGCGATCGCACCAGCGCCATTGCAGGGTTGAGAAAGGCGGTGGCGGGCGACGATTCGGCCCTATACAACTGTCTACTGCTTACGTTGCGGGACGCCTCCAAGGTCCCTGGCCGCAAGATCGTGATTGTCTTCTCGAACGGTCCCGATAACGCGAGCATGGTGGCCCCGGATGATGTTCGCGCTGTGGCGGAGGACGAGGGGATCCCGATCTACGTCATCTCAACCAGCGAGGTGAATAAGGATCCCATCTCGAGCACCATTTTCAAGCGCATTTCGACTAATACCGGGGGCAAGAGCTACTTCGCCAAGACCTGGCAGAAGCAAGTCGAGGCGTTTGAGTCCATTCGCGAGGATCTCGGGAATAGCTACGTGGTGACGTACTATCCGCAGCCCAATCCGAATGAGGGGTTCCGGAGGATAAGGGTAGAACTGACAAACGACGCTATGAAGAAGTATAAGGTGCGGGCACGCCCTGGATACCGTCCTCAGCGAGGAATTTAAGGGATCAGACAGGAACGCCTCTGGAACGGGTTCCAGAGGCCTATGCTTGGGAGGTCATCGCCTTCCCGGGGTTGTACGGCGATCCTGTTCTCTATTACCAGCCGCTGCTCGGCAACTAAGCTTTGGCGGGCTCGTCAGCGGGAACCAGATGCTTGTCGAGCATCTTCTGGAACTCGGGCTTGCTGATTGCGCCTACCTTTTGCTCGACGATCGCGCCGTCCTTGAAAAGGAGAAGAGTGGGAATTCCCCGGATGCCGTAGCGGTAGGCGGTTTGCTGATTCGCATCCACGTCGAGCTTTCCGACTTTCACCTTCCCGGCGTAGTCGGTCGCGACCTGGTCGACTGTAGGACCCATCATGCGGCAGGGTCCACACCATTCCGCCCAGAAGTCAACCAGAACGGGGACGTCCGCACTCAGGACGTCTTTGTCGAAGCTATCGTCAGTGAAGGTAACAGTGTTGCTGCCTGCCATTATTGATCTCCTATCAGTTGATGACTTAGCTTGCATTTTTGATTCAATCGGCAGTGGCGAAATAGCATCGACCGCCTATGATCCTAGGCTAAACTGAGGTGCAGATAACAACCGTTTTCTCGCAAGGTACTCTTGATCCGCCCTATCGCCGCTCTTCCTCTCTCGCTTGTGCTTGCTTTTGGTCCGGCCGGGCCAGCCGTTTGGGCTCAAGATGCGCCTGCCAGTGATGCCTTGCGCAGGCAGCCGGTTGAGAATGGATTCAGTTTCAGCCCGACCATGTTTTCAACCCTCGCGGCAATCAACGCGGCGGGTTATGACGCAGGGCTCGATTCACCCCTCAACCAGCGCTATAAAGTTCGCACGGAGATACGCGAAGCTTTGGCGAAACGGAATATCCCCTGCCTGCCGGAGCTGAAAGATTATTACAAGCGGCACAAGAAGGCGTCCGACACGGCGGATCTGAGCCAGTACATCTCGTTCGCCCTGGTGGCCGGCGATGCGCCGAATTTCGAACTGCCGAAAAGCGAAGTGCCGCCCGATGTCGAACCGCTCAGAGGATTCAGCGAGCTACTGGCCCGGTTCTACAAAGAAGCCGACCTCGAGACTCTGTGGACTCGCGCGCAGCCGGCCTATACAGCGGCCATCGGGCAGTACCAGGACGCGGTGATCGGATCGCTCTTCGAGGCAAACGGCTATTTGCGGAATCCCTCCGGATACTTGGGGAGGCGTTTCCAGATCTATCTTGACCTGCTCGCCGCGCCCGACCAGGTGCAGGTTCGAAGTTACCGGGACGACTATTTCATTGTGATCACGCCAACGAGTACCCCGGTCGTGGACGAGGTACGTGACGCGTACCTGGCTTACCTGCTGGACCCGCTTACGTTCAAGTACAGCGAAATCATCAAGGAGAAGAAGCCGCTGGCGAAGTATGCGCAGGAAGCTCCAGCACTGGATCTGGCCTACAAAGACGATTTTTCGCTGCTGGTAACCAAGTGCCTGATAAAGGCAATAGACAGCCGCTTGACCCACGGCGGCGCGGAGAAAAGAGCGCAGTTTGTGAATCAGGCGATGCGGGAAGGCTTTATCCTCACAGCCGCTTTCGCCGAGTTGCTGCCCGCTTACGAAAAGCAGCCGGACGCCTTCCGCCTGTACTATCCCGACCTGGTCTCCGCGGTGGACGTCAGAAAAGAAGAAAAACGCTTAAAAAACATTGAGTTCGCACAATCGATTCCGCCCCGGGTGGCGGCGCCTCCGGCCCGGATGCAGATCGATCCGGCTGAGGAATCACTCGAGACCGCACAAGGCTTGCTGGAACAGCATGACTCGGAGAATGCGCGCAAGATGTTCAAGAAAGCGCTCGAGCAGACCTCCGACAAGGCGATGCAGAGCCGGGCCTACTACGGGCTGGGGCTGCTCTCGCTTCAAGAGAAACATTGGGACGAGGCGCTCAATCTCTTTCAGCATACGGTCGAAGCTGATTCGAGTTCGCCGGACGCAGCCTGGTCGCACTACTACCTCGGCCAGTTGCAGTTGAAGGCGGGTGATGCGGAGAAGGCGACCTCCCAATTCCAGATGGCCCTTCAAACCCAAGGCATCTCGGCCAAGGCGCGGGAAGCAGCGGAAAAAGCTCTACAGAGTGTTTCATCAGGAGAAAAACAACAATGAAGTCGATTTTGAGTCTGGCCACCCTATCTGCCCTTTTGACTTTACCGGTGCTTGCTCAGCAGACTCCGAAGCCAAAATCGCAGAAGGAAGTCGACGCTTTGAAGAAGGTTCAAGCGGACGCGCAGGCGGGCAACTTGGACCAGGAGATAACCGATATCAATGCCGTACTCGAGAACTTCGCCGACACCGAGTATAAAGACATGCTGCTGAATATGGCGATGGAGGCCGCGCAGCGCAAAGGCGACTACGGGCAAACCGTGGCTTTCGGGGAGCAGGTTGTACAAAGTAACCCGAACGACATCACGGGACGTGTGACACTGGCCGAAACGATCGCTACGCACACTAGGGATACCGATCTCGATAAGGACCAAAGCGTTAAAAAGATTCAGGGTTACGCGAATAAGGCTCTGGATCTGCTAAAAACGTCCAATACTCCGCCTGCGGGAATTTCCGACGCACAATGGCCGGACTTAAAGAAGCAGCTGACCTCGCAAGCGCATGATGCGCTGGGGCAAGCTGACGAAGTAGAGAAGAAATATCCGGATGCGATCACCGAGTACAAAACGGCGCTCGATGCTCAGCCGACCAACTCCGTCTCCATGGTGCGGCTCGCCAAGGCTTACGTGGAGAATAAGCAGTACGACGACGCGATCAGCATGGCGGATAAAGTATTAGCGATGGCGGACGCCCCGCCCCAGGTAAAGCAGTTCGCGCAGCAGCAGAAAGATAACGCGACCAAGCTCAAAGGCGCCGCGAAGTAGCGAGCAAGCTTTCCGATGCAGGTTCCGTTGGAGGAACTGGAGGCGAAGCTGCAGTACCGTTTCGCAAACCGGCGCTTGCTTATGCAGGCAATGACGCATCGCTCCTGGGCGGCCGAGCGCGGCCCTAGCGCACCGGAGGAGGGCGACAACGAGCAGCTCGAGTTTTTGGGCGATTCCATTTTAGGGTTTGTGGTAAGCGAAGCTTTGCTATTGCGTTATCCGCTGGCCCGGGAAGGGCAGCTCTCGCAGTTGAAGGCGCACCTGGTGAGTGCCCGCCACCTTTACAAGTGCGCGCTCGAAATGGGGCTGGGCGATTTTCTGCAGCTGGGAAAGGGTGAAGAACGCAACGGAGGACGCGAACGGAAGACGCTGCTTGCGAACGCGCTTGAGGCGCTGATTGCCGCGATGCATTTGGATGGCGGGCTGCCGTGTGCGCGGCAGCTGATCGAGAATCGTGTCCTGAACCGGCTTGAGCGGCTGGAGGCGCTGGGGCCCGCCGGGCTGCTGAATTATAAAAACCTGCTACAAGAGCGGGCGCAAGAGTTGGGCTTGCCTTATCCGCGCTACTCCACCGTCGGAACGGGCGGGCCTGAGCACGCCAAGCAGTTTACGGTGGAGGTAAAGATCGGGGAGGCACTCGCTAGCCGCGCAACAGCATCCTCCAAGAAGGCGGCGAGCCAGGAGGCGGCGGAGAGGTTGTTCGAGAAGCTCGAGAGTTCTCTGGAAAAGAAAGGCCCGGAGATCGCGGCCGGTCGCTAGGCGGCAAAATCAGCCGTTCTCCTCCCGCATCAATTCCAAAATTTCACTAAGCTCTTTGCGCAGTTCTTTGTGAAATGTAAAGCTCGCAGAGGAGAACAACTCCGATTGCTTGTTGGGCATGACAGGCGGCTGCGTCTGACGCTTCGGCTTGGATTCGAGAACCTTTCTCGCGCCTTCTATGGTGTATCGCCTGTCATAAAGGAGCCGCTTGATCTCGAGAACTAACTCGACATCCTTGCGGCGATAGAGCCGGTGCCCTGTGCCGGACTTTTTCGGCCCAAGTCCCGTGAACTCGGACTCCCAGAAACGGAGCACGTAAGGTTTGATGCCGGCCAGCTTGGCTACTTCGCCGATCCGGAAGTAAAGCTTGTCAGGGATCTCCGGAGCTTCCGCGGGTTTTAAACTCGCTTCTTCCATGGTCGACGTGCGAACACGTTCGAACCTCATTGTATCGGGAGAGAAGAGACCCGGAAAGCGGTGGACGGAAAAGATTGATCAGCGTACCTGTAAAGTCACCGTTACGGAAGCGCGGATATCCAGATCGCCCGCTTCGACGGGAGTGGCGGTTTTCAAGGCCATGGTAGCGCCCTGAAGGGAGCGAGCAAGCGGCCGGATCACAGGAACCTCGGTGGGCTCGGCTTCCAGCAGGTCGACCACCTGTACATGAAGAGCTCTGGCGAGTGCTTCGGCGTTGGCTCGGGCTCGAATCGCGGCTTCGGCTAGTGCCTGCTCTCGAACGGCTGAGCCGTCGCGCAGGGTGAACGAGATCCCGTTCACGTTGTTGGCGCCCGTCGCAGTGGCCGCATCGATCACTTTGCCGAGCAGCGCAAGATCATCCACCGTCACGATAACGGAGTTCGAAGCTTCATAACCGTTCACTCGCGGCGCATGGCCGTTCGAATAGTCGTATTGTGGAGCGAGAGAGTAGCCGGATGTTTTCACCTGGCCGCCCGAGCCTAACGCCTGTTTAAGGGAAGTCAAAACGCGCGCGCTCTCGGAAGCATTGTGCTGTGAAGCCGCCTGGGCGGTGGGGGCGCGGGTAGTGACACCGATGCTAACTTCGGCGCGATCGGGCTTGGCGGATATAATGGCTTCGCCTGACGCCCGAACGAAATGCGGGCGAGGTGAATCCTGCGCGGCGAGCGCAGAGGCGAGCAAGAGCGATAAGCAGACAGAAAGGCGCATCATCAACCGCTACCTTAACAATTCGCATGCGAAGCGTGACCGCGCCTCGCTGAATGCGCCGCCCGATGCCTAACGTTTATCGCTACGGACTTTGGGGGCTATGTTTATGCCTGGTAGGCGGCAGTATTTGGGCTTACTGGTACGTCAGCACGCTCGGACCGCGATCCAAAGATCGCGTGGTGAGGGCGCTGGCTGATCGCTTCGACGCCGATGTGGAGCTGAAATCTCTACAGATTTCGATGCTGCCGCGTCCGGCCGTAGTTGCCGAGGGTCTAAGTATCCGGCACAAGCGTTGGAGCTCGCCGCGTCCGCTGATTTCCGTACGGCGTTTCTATGCTCAGACAAGCTTCGCGACGGTCTTCAATCACGGAGACCATGTGGAGGTGGTGAAGCTGGAGGGACTGACGGTTTATCTGCCCCGGCGCAGCAAATCGCCCGGAGCCGGATTCATGAGGCCGCACTCCGGCAGCGCCACTGCACGCTCAAGGGGCAGATTGCATTTCCTGGTGGATACGATCGTGGCGGATGGCACCCTGCTTGAGATCGAACCCGGCAATCCCGCTAAACAGGTCCGGCGGTTCAATCTGGTGAAGCTCACTCTGCATTCCGTGAGTCCGGGCGGGGCGATGACGTTCCGGACCAAGCTCATGAATCCCATACCGCCTGGCCAAATTGAAAGCGCGGGCGCGTTTGGCCCGTGGCAGAGGGACGACCCGCGCGCGACGGCTGTATCGGGAAAATACAACTTCCAAAATGCCGACCTCGGAAAGTTCAAAGGTATCAGCGGGATTCTTTCCTCTATTGGCGATTACCAGGGCGTTTTGGAGCGCATCGATGTGAACGGCGCTACCGATACCCCCGATTTCGCTCTCAAGCGCAAGGAACAGCCGGTGCACCTAAAGACCAGGTTCCACGCGGTCGTGGACGGAACCGATGGCGACACGACTCTGGATCCGGTGGATGCAGAATTTGGACACTCCGAGTTTCTTTGTCGTGGCAGTGTGAGTCACATGCCGGGCTCGGAAGGCAAAACGATCTCCCTGAATGCTGAGACAAAGCATGCACGCATGGAAGACATCCTGCGGCTGGTAGTGGGCGGTGACCAGCCGTTCATGACAGGCAATGTCGATTTCAGGAGCGGGATTCTGATTCCGCAGGGGCCGGAATCAGTCTTCGACAAGCTCCGGCTGAATGGGAGATTCATTATCAGCAACGGCAAGTTTGCCAGCCCGAAGGTGGAGAAGACTCTGATCAATTTAAGTTTGCGGGCGCGCGGTGTTTCCAAGAAGAAAGAGAGCCAAATGCACAAGGCGAACGGAAGCGTAGCCTCGGATCTGATCGGAGTGTTCACACTACGCGACGGCTTGGCCTCGTTTTCTCGCTGCGCTTTCAGGGTTCCGGGGGCGACTGTGCTTATGAGGGGCGATTACAATCTGCGCTCGGACATAATCGACATGCACGGAGTATTCAGAATGGATGCCACGATTTCGGAGACGCAATCGGGCATCAAACACTTTCTTCTGAAACCGTTTGATTGGTTATTTGAAAAAGATGGAGCGGGCTTCCAAGTGCCAATCAGCCTGACCGGCAATCGAAAGAGCCCTGTATTGCAAGCTTTAGTGCTCCATCACCGGATCACAATACATTAAGATGATTACGCCTATGAAGCGCACCGTTACCGCAGTTCTATTTCTGCTTGTGTGTTCCGCCGGAGTATCCCACGGGCAGACTAACCAACCGCTGCCCAGGCAGACGTTCGGAAAAACTCCGGACGGGCGGGAGGTTTTTCTATACACCTTAAAGAACGCATCGGGTATAGAGGTCAGGATCACGAATTACGGAGGGACCGTCGAATCGATCAAAGTCAAAGACCGGCACGGCAAGTTCGACGACGTCGTACTTGGGTTTGCCGATCTCGACGGCTACACCGCCAAAATCAACACTGCTTATTTCGGCGCTTTGATAGGGCGCTATGGGAACCGTATCGCACGAGGCACGTTCACCTTGGATGGGCATACGTATCACATTCCGCTCAACGACGGACCGAACGTCCTGCACGGAGGCCCCGTAGGTTTCAACAAGCGCGTTTGGGAGCCGAAAGATGTTTCGACCAGCGATACGCCTGCGCTCGAGTTGCACTATCTCAGCCCCGATGGCGAGGAAGGCTTCCCCGGCAATCTTGACGTAACTGTGCGTTACTCGCTTGACAATCAAAACGGTTTGCACATAGATTATTACGCTAAGACCGACAAGGACACCGTTTTGAATCTCACGAACCACTCCTATTTCAACCTGGTGGGGGCGGGAAGCGCGACGGTATTGAACCATAAACTCACATTGAATGCCGATCGCTTCACGCCGGTTAATAGCACCCTGATTCCGACAGGCAAGCTAGAAAGTGTCGCTGGAACGCCGTTCGATTTCCGCAAGGCGACCGACATAGGCGCACGGATCGGCGCAAAATCCGCGCAACTGAAGCTAGGCAAGGGCTATGACCACAATTTTGTGCTGAACCATCCGGGTGATCTGAACCAGCTCGCGGCGAAAGTGGAAGAGCCAAAGTCGGGGCGCGTTCTGGAGGTCTATACGACCCAACCTGGAATTCAATTTTATTCGGGCAATTTCTTGGAGGGTAATATACGTGGAATCGGTGGCATATACCGCCACCGTTCCGCGCTCTGCCTGGAGACTCAGCACTTTCCGGATTCTCCGAATCACCCAAACTTCCCCACGACGGTGTTACATCCAGGGGAAGAGTTTCACCAGACCACTATTTACCGCTTCTCAACAGAGTAGCTAACTTGAGTTACTTGTGCATTCGGCGCAGGGTAAGTGCGTCCGGGCGAAGAGTATCGTTGCGTAACTTGTTTGTATCATCCGTTACATGGATAAGTTTGCCCGTTATGTGATTCGACTGCTCGGACGCGAGAAAGGCCGCCACTTTCAGTTGAAGATCGGGTGAGATACCGCCAGTTCGACGCGTCTCCTTGGCTTCGCTCACCAGGCGAGCCTCGATCCGGCCTTCGGCGCGGATAATTTCATCCGTCAGGCTCGTGTAGGCTTGTCCCGGATCGAAGCAGTTGATCTGGACGTTGTGCTCAAGAACCTCGGCCGCAACCGTTTCGACGAAGCGCACCAGAGCAGTCTTTGATGTTGTGTAGGCAGATAGGCCAAGCTTGGGCAGATCGTCAGCTTCGCAAGTCAGCACGATGATCTTTCCCGCGCGACGTTCGATCATGGAAGGCAGAACAGCGCGGAACGAATGCACCACGCCGAGAAGATTGATGCCCAACGTGTCGGTCCAGGTCTTGAGCGAATTCTGCATGAAGGGATTTATAGGCCCTAGCGTGGCGGCCGCGCAGATCAATACGTCGATGGGGCTGCCGAATACGACACGCGCCCGGTCAACGGCAAGCGTCAACTGCTCGGGGTCGGTTACATCCGCCCGTATGCGCAAAGCGTTTCCGCCCGCCTGCTCGATCTCGATGTGAGCGAGGTCGATCTCGGCCTTGCTGCGGCCCACGAGAGCGAGACGGGCCCCGAGCCGGGCAAAACCGAGGGCCATGCGCTTACCGATTCCGCGGCCTGCGCCAGTTACCAGAATGTTTTTGTTCTTGAACTCCCCAGTCGATTTCGCCACAGTCGAATCTGTCTTCCGGGCCCGGTAAACGAGGCCCCGACTAAAGAGTAAACCAAAGCGCGGCGAGCCGGCCAAAAGCTTCAAAGCCGCTTGTGTCAGGCAACTCCAGCGAAACGCTGGAAGTACGTCACAGTATTGGGTTTGCGCTATACTGACGCATAGTGGCGTGTTAGCGAAACGTAGCCGCAACTTCAATTACAAAGGGGCGAATGAGTAAAGAAGACAGCATAGAAGTAACAGGTACTGTATTAGAAAAATTTCCGAGCGGGTTGTTCAGTGTTCAGTTGGATCAGGATCGGACAGTTCTCGCTCACTTAGCTGGCAAGCTTCGACGCAACCGGATCCGAGTTTTGGCCGGAGACCGCGTCACCCTTGAGATGTCCCCTTATGACCTCACCAAGGGCCGAATCACTTACCGGCACAAGTAACTCTTCCCTACCCTCCTCTGATTCTCGCAAACGGGTACTCGTAATCTTCGGAACGCGTCCCGAGGCGATAAAGCTTTGCCCGGTTATTGCAGCTTTCAAGAGGCCGGCAGTCGCCGAAAAGCTGCAGGTTGTGACCTGCGTGACGGGCCAGCACCGCGAAATGCTCGACCAGGTGATGCGTGTTTTTGAGATCCGGCCAGATTTCGATTTGGCGCTCATGCAGCCGGAACAATCGCTCGCGGATCTGAGTTCACGGCTGCTTAGCGTCCTGCCCGGAGTATTCAGCGAAGTGAAGCCGGCACTTACCATCGTGCAGGGCGATACGACTACAACGCTCTGCGGAGCCCTATCGTCCTTCTATGCGGGCGTGGAGATCGCCCACATTGAAGCGGGCCTTCGCACGTTTGATCTACAAGCGCCTTTTCCCGAGGAAATGAACCGCGTGCTTACAAGCCGTTTGACAACGCTGCACTTCGCTGCCACTCGTGGCGCGGCGGAGAACCTCTTGCGGGAAGGCGTCCCGAGTGCCGCCATTGAGGTGACCGGCAATACCGGGATCGATGCGGTTCTGGCCGTAAGTGCTCAACTGGAGGCGGGAGTGGCTTCGGGTCTGAATCTCTCGCCCGGCGTAGGTAAGAAATTGGTCCTAGTCACGGCGCACCGGCGTGAGAGTTTCGGCAGCGAGCTTGAGAGTATCTGTTCAGCCATATCCACGATTGCTGAGCGGGGTGACGTTCAGATTGTCTGGCCCGTTCATCGCAATCCCAATGTGAGGCGGCCGGTAGAAGCCGGGCTTCGCGGCAAAGCCAATGTAGTTCTTGTAGATCCCGTTGCGTATGTTCCGTTTGTCGATCTGATGCGGCGCGCTTACTTTCTAATCACAGATTCGGGTGGAATACAGGAAGAGGCCCCTTCGCTAGGCAAGCCGGTCTTGGTGCTGCGCAATAAGACAGAGCGGCCGGAAGCCGTGGAAGCGGGCACGGTGAAGTTGGTCGGTACTGACCGCGCCCGCATTGTGGAAGAGAGTGAACGGCTACTGGAAGATCACGAGGAGTACGAGCGAATGACGCGCCTGCATAACCCATACGGGGACGGCAGGGCCAGCTCCCGAATCGTCCGGGGGCTCCTCTCCCATTTCGAGATTCCTCTAACATAAAAGGTTGTCAACCTCGACGTCATTGCGCCAGGAAAGCTCGCAGGCCACGAGCCGCAGACCCTGGCCACAAATCTACTTCGGAATCGCAGCCACTTCCCTGGGGACGCTCCTTCTGGAGCTATCTCTTACGCGCGTTTTCTCCGTGGTTTACTACTATCACTTCGCGTTTCTAGCGATTTCAGTCGCGCTATTCGGCCTCGGGGCGGGTGGCGTCTTCTCGTATGTAGTCGCGGGATGGCCGGGGACGCTGTACCAGAAAATTGGAGCGCTTGCGGCAACTAACGCTGTTGCCGTTGTCATTAGTCTTGACTTCCTTTTGCGGCGCAGCGCAGAGGTCAATCCGGCGGCACTGATTGCGGCGTACTTTATAACAGCGATCCCGTTTCTTCTGTCGGGGACCGTGGTGTCGCTAGTGATTGCGGACACAATCGGGCGCGTAAGCCGGGTCTACTTCTTTGATCTGATGGGAGCGGCCGGCGGCTGCGCGGTGCTCGTATTGCTGTTGAATTGGGTCGGCGGCCCGAACACAATCCTGATTGCGGCAGTGCTGTTTGCAGTCTCAGCGGCCATTTGGTTCCACCTCGCGGGCTCGGCGCAAGGGCGCGTGGCAGCGGTTCTGCTCGGCCTTCTGCTGGTGGGCCTCATTACGCTGAATGCCAAATACCATGTCATCGATGTCAAGTTCGCTAAAGGACAGCGGCTGACGAACGAGGAGTTCGTGAAATGGAACAGCTTCTCGCGGATCGCTCTGAAGTTAGAGCCCGACGGCGCGCGGGTAATCATAATCGACGCCGATGCGAACACGTACCTCGCCCAACTCGACTTGAATCATTTGACGCCGAAACAGGCGTTTGATCTTCCCTACCATGGCCCTGGTTTTCCGTACCTCGTGCGTCCCGGAGCAAAGACGCTGATCATCGGCCCCGGAGGCGGATGGGACGTCGCTCGCGCGCTCGCTTCCGGCAGTAAAGATGTTACCGGCGTCGAGATCAATCCGATTATCGCGAACGAAATCATGCGGAAGCGCTTTCCGCAATACAGCAACTTTCTTTATTTCAAGCCCGAAGTGAAGATCGTGGTCGAGGACGGGCGTTCCTTTGTCCGCCGCTCGAGGGAGCATTATCAGGTACTGCAGGCAACTTTGGTGGACACGTGGGCTTCTACCGCGGCAGGGGCCTTTGCTTTATCGGAAAACAATCTCTACACAACCAACGCGTTTGTCGACTATCTCTCTCACCTTACTCCCGACGGCCTGATGGCATTCACGCGCTGGGGATTCGATCCGCCGCGCGAATCGTTGCGCATAGTTTCGCTGGCCGATGCCGCACTAAAGCAGATTGGGCAAACAGACCCAGCTCGCAATATCATCGTCGTTCGGGAAGATGTGAGCAAGCTGCACAAGTGGGGCGCGCAAGATACCATTCTGGTGGCCCGAAACCCGTTCAGCTCATCGGATATCGCACGCATTGAAAGTGGGGCCAAGACAGCCGGAATGCAGTTGGTTTACGTACCGGGGACCAATCTCGACACGCCTTTCCGCGCCTTGCTCAAAGCCCCTGACCTGAATCGCTTCTACAACTCTTATCCTTTCGACGTTCGCCCGATAAGCGATAACCGGCCCTTCTTCTTCTACACTGTTCAGCCAAGAGACCTACTAAGTTTTCTGCTACACGGGTCGCGCGTTAGCGAAGACTACAAAATAAATTCAGCGCTGCCAGTGCTCTTTGGGCTAGTTGCAATCAGCATCATCGCTACCCTTGTGATCCTTGCGCTTCCTCCTCTGCTACTCGGGCATCGTCTCCCCCATGGCGAAGGCAGCCTGAGAGCTCTGCTGTTTTTCCTCTGCATCGGGGCAGGATACATCATCATCCAGGTCGCGCTGATTCAGAAGTTCGTTCTTTTTTTGGGCCACCCGACGTACGCGCTGACGGTGATCATCTTTTCAATGCTGCTCTCGAGTGGCTGCGGAAGTTTCACGAGTAAGCGCCTCGTTCGGAACGAACCCGGGCGTCTGGCGCGAGTGTTGATCCTGATCATCCTTGCAAACATTGTCCTCGCGCTCGTAGTCCCGCGGATTTCAGAAAGCGGAGTGGCTCTGCCGCTCCCATTGAAAATCCTGATCACGATATCCCTCATTAGCCCGCTCGGTTTTGCCATGGGCATGCCATTTCCAACGGGTTTGACGCTGCTGGAAAGAGTAATGCCGGCCTCGGTGCGCTGGGCTTGGGCGATCAACGCAGCTTCGAGCGTGATGGGCTCAGCGGCCGCGATGTTCCTGGCCATCTACGTGGGCTTGCAGCTTACTCTGATGGTAGGAAGCCTGTTCTATTTCGGCGCACTCTTGAGTGCAATAAGTTCTCGACTAGGCGGCAGGTTCGCTCGCGAGCTGGCCGATTTAGCGTAATCGGACGGAATCCGTTCGTCTCGGCTGTAAATTGGGGATGTGGGAACTCAACCGGGAAATCAGAATGACCTGCACGGCAGCGCTCCGGATAGCCACCATACCTGTCTGCTGCTGATCGATGTGATCAATGACTTCAACTTTCCCAGGGGTGACGAGCTTTTCGAGAGAGCGCAGCACATAGCCGCCCCGATCGCAGCCCTCAAAAAGCGGGCACGGAATGCCGGAGTGCCCTGCGTTTACGTAAACGACAATTTCGGACGCTGGCGCTCCAATTTCAAGGAAATTGTGGAACGGGCGCTCAGACCGGAGTCTCGCGGCCGGCGTTTTGTTGAATCGCTTCTTCCAGGCAAAGAAGACTATTTTATATTGAAGCCGAAACACTCGGGCTTTTATCAGACGCCTCTCGAACTTCTCCTGAAGCACTTGGGGACCGAGCGATTGGTTCTAACCGGAGTGTCCACGAACAGCTGCGTGCTTTTCACTGCGGATGACGCCTATATGCGTGATCTGGCATTGGCCATTCCGAGGGATTGCGTGGCTGCCTGCAACGCCCAGGAAGATCAGTTCGCAATGGAGCAGATGAAATCCATGTTGAAAGCCGACTTAACGCCTTCCTCGGAGGTGATGCTCGATGCCCTGCCCCAGTCCGGTACAGCTAATTCACCCAGACGTGCGGTACCGTGTGCGCCATAACGCGCAGTGCTTCTTCGAGCGCTTCAATGAAGTAGTATTCGCCCCACATGGCCGATTCCTCGACACCCAGGCCTTTGTGGATGTGGTAGACGGCGCCCTTGAGCACGCCTTCCCAACTGGGATCGGCGCTCGCGAGATACTTCGAGCAGAGGCTGCGCAGGATGTGAATGGCGGTCGACCAGTAGAAGTGCCCTTTCATCGGGTCTGCAACGTGCCGGCAAAGCCGTAGGAGCCCCGCTGCGGCTATGGCCGCAGCCGAGGTATCGAGGACCCGCCGGCCATCGGCAGGCGCATTGTAATCCCAAGGCGGAATGCCGTCCGGGGGAGTATGGGTGATGTAGTAATCCGCGCAGGCTTCAGCCGTATGCAGAAAACGGGGATCGCGGCTGTATTCGTACGCTGTGTTGAATCCATAAAGGGCCCAGCATAGGCCGCGTGACCAGCAGGAATCACTCCGATAGCCTTGCTGCGTGGATTGCCGCAGGAATTCGCCGGTCTCGAGATCGAAGATGCCTTCGTGCGCCGTCGACCCATCGCCCCGCACCAGGTGTTTGCGGGTGGTGAGCGAGTGGCGAGTGGCTATGTCCCGCAAGTGTTTATCGTTGGTTTCCCGCGCCGCATAGAAAAGAATTCCAACGTTCATCATGATGTCGATGAACACTGAGTCTTCCGCAACGAGTGAGCGAAGGTACTGTCCTTTCTCGTTAAAGCTCGAGGCAAGCGTTCTGCCCGCTTCCACCATCACTTCGCGGATGGATTCATCATGAGTACATTGATACCAGCGATAGTAAGCAGAAAGAAAAATGAATCCCAGGTCATGCACATCGGGATCGGTTTTGCGCGGCTCGAGAGGCCTGCTATAACGGATCGCGTGCTCCCACCAGAATCTGGAATCCGGACTATTGGGCCCTAGCCGTTTGTAGAATAGCCACATAATGCCGGGCAGGAAACCGTCGCACCAATGCGCCAGTGCGGGTCCGTCGTGCTTCCAGAGGCCGCCTATGGTGTACATCGGATAGTAATCGGGATAGTTCTCGATGAGCCGTTTGAATTGTTTCTGCGCAAAGCGAATTGCGCTGTCGAAAAGCTCCCGATCAGTCTCATAGATGAATTGAATCACTCGACCACCTGCGAGAACAATTATAATTAGGCCCTTCCTTACCTCTGCTAACATCGGGTTGCATGCCGACCAAAGTGACGATTGTGAATAACGGTCCTATCCGCATCGAGGGCGAGTTTACTATCGAGGATGCAGAGGGGAACTCGTTCGGTCTGGGCGGCCGTTCTGTCATTTCTCTTTGCCGCTGTGGACAGGCCGAAAACAAGCCCTTCTGCGATGGAAGCCACGGCCGGAACGGTTTCAATTCTCAATGTAAGGCTCGCGATCTGCCGCCTCCTAAGGCGCGTGTTCTGAGTTGAAAAGTTTTAAACAGCCAAGTCGTTTAATTGAGCGCGTGTGTGGCAGAGACGGCTGAAGCAACGAAAAAATCCTCGCCGCCCCGCCTCATCGAACTAGACATTCTGCGCGGATTCCTGCTGCTCTGGATGACGCTGACACACCTGCCGACCAGAATCAGCGTGATATCGAATCAGACCTTCGGGTTTGTTTCAGGCGCAGAAGGGTTTATCTTCCTGTCCGGCTTTATGATCGGGCAGCTTGAGTACCGGATTGAGAGAAAGCGCGGGCTGCGTGCAACCGTGCGGGACGCCTTGAAGCGGGCAGCCCGGGTTTATGGATATCATGTCGCGCTGCTGGCGATCGCTTTCACCCTGGTGGCTGAATTTGGCGTGCGGTATCACAGGCTCGCGCTGCAGAACCTGCTTTCGTTTTATCTGGCCCGCCCCAGCCACGCAATCATCGCCGCGGGACTGCTCGAATATCGTCCATCGCTGCTGGATATTCTGCCGATGTACGTTATCTTCCTGTTGCTGACGCCGGTGGCGCGAGCCGTTGCGCGGCGTTGGGGATGGGACCCGGTAGTCTATACCAGCTTCGCAGTGTGGGCCGCCGCTCAATTCGGCCTGCGCGCATGGCTTTATCGTCACGTCAATCTATTCGGCCTGGGCGTTCCCGAGAACTCGACCGGCGCATTCGACATGTATGCCTGGCAATTGCTCTGGATGGTCGGTCTGGCGCTCGGGAGTATCTACGCCGACCAGATTGCCGGTATCGAGATACCGGAACGGAAGCCGGGGCTCCCCCGGTGGCTGATCTCGCTGAGTATCGGAATCGCTGCGGTGTTTCTGGTACTCCGGTATATCCCGGTCGAACGCTGGATGAACCCCGACACATACGGCTGGCTGATCGACAAATGGCATCTCGGTCCCGCTCGCGTTATCAACTTTGCCGCACTCACCCTTTTTCTGGTGCGCTTCGGCCAGCATATCGCCGCGTTGCGGATTTTCCAGCCGCTGGTCTTACTGGGCCAGGCCTCCATCGAGGTGTTTTCGGTTCACGTGCTCTGCTGCCTTTCGGGCGATGCCCTGAGCGCACAAGCAGACCCGAATTTGCCATGGTGGCAGCAAATCCCGTTGCTGGCCATTACGCTGGCGGCGCTCTTTGGGACGGGGTATCTGCGACGCAAGCGAACGCAACGGCCAAGCACGCCGAGCGGTTGAAGCCCGCGCCATTTCGGGTAAGCTCTTTCCAGGGACCTGCTCGTCCGGTCGTCGATCGCACTTCCGGCGGGAGCAGTGGAATTCGCACATTGTTCCGGATTTTGATTTTTGTTGCTCTCTCGGCTCTGTCGGCCGCGCGACAGGTGAGCAATCCGGCCGCAATCTTCGCCGCGGGCCAAGCGGCTTTGGAGAGTGGCAATCTTTCGGCGGCCGAAAACGATTTCCGTAAAGTACTCGCCATCGAGCCCGATTCGGTACCGGCCCGGGCGAACCTGGGCGTGGTGTGTATGCGCCGCAAAGACTGGTCCCAGGCGCTGAAAGAGTTTCGCGAAGCCGAACGGCTCGCGCCGGATAATTCAGGTATCGAGACCAATATCGGGCTCGCCTATTTCCACCAGGAAAATTTCGCGGCGGCAATCAAGCCGTTCCAGTCTGTGCTCGACCGCAACCCTTCGTCTCTGCAGGCGCGGTATCTGGTCGGGCTTTGCTACTTCGCGACCGGGAAGTACACCGAAGCGGCCGCAACACTGAAGCCGCTCTGGGATTCACAGAACGACAAAATGCCTTATCTCTATGTGCTGGCGCTCTCAGCCAATAAGGCGGCTGAGCCTGAGTTGGAGCGGCAAGCTCTCGAGCGCCTGTACCAGGTCGGCAACGGTTCGGCAGAATACCACCTGTTTCTTGGAAGAGCCTGGCTGCTGCGCCAACGCGATAACGACGCATTGCAAGAGCTGACGGAGGCGGCACGACTGAACCCCAAGCTGCCCTTCGTGCACTACAGTCTCGGAACCATATATTCGGCAGCCGGCAACTACACCCGGGCGCGCTCCGAGTTCCTCGAGGATGCTGCTATCGAGCCCAATCTGGCTTCCAATTATGAGGAGCTGGGGGCGATCTCTTTGAAACTGGAAAAGCCCGCAGAAGCCGAGCGATACTTCCGCCGGGCAGCTGAGTTGAATCCCCGTTCGGTCAAAGCTTACCTGGCACTGGCGAAAATCTACAAAGCGGATCAGCAGGATGAAAAGGCGCTTGAAAGCTTGGATGCGGCCGCCAAGATCGACTCGGATAGCGCCAGCTTGCACTACCTCCGAGCACAGACGTTGCTCGAGTTGCATAGGGCCTCTGAAGCGAAGACAGAGTTCGCGATTTCAGCGCGCCTCAGAAAATCCACACGTGATCGCCTGCAGGAAGAGATCAGCGGCCGGCCAGGTTTGGATGCGCAAATCGGACTGGCTCAACCGTAAGCAGCCTTATCATGGGGCTCAAAGATATACTCGGATGTGTTGTAGCCGGTCTGAGATTCTAACTGCATTACGAACTGATCATTAGCCTTTCATGTCCCAATACGATTTGGTCGTCATAGGTTCAGGCCCGGCGGGCCAGCGCGCAGCTATTCAAGGTGCAAAAAGCGGAAAGCGGGTCGCGCTCGTAGAACAGCGTGAAGTGATCGGCGGAGTTTGCATCAATACGGGTACTATCCCGAGCAAAACGATGCGCGAAGCCGTGCTGCATCTGTCCGGCTATAACTACCAGAACATCTACGGGGTCAGCTATCGCGTGAAGGAAAAGATCACGATGGCGGACCTGGCTTTTCGGGTGCAGCACGTCATCAAAACGGAAATCGACGTCACGCAGGCGCAACTCGCGCGCAACGGCATCGAAGTACTCACGGGTGTCGCCAGTTTCAAGAGCCCCAATTCGGTCCTGGTCTCCGGGTCGCGAGGTTCATCAGAGGCCAACGCGGACAAGATTGTGATCGGAACGGGCACCAAGCCCGCTTCCTCCAACAAGGTTCCGATCAACGCGCGAACCATCATCAACAGTGATCAGATTTTGGAAATGCCGTCAATTCCACGAACGCTGATTGTGGTCGGCGGCGGTGTGATCGGCGTCGAGTACACGTGCATGTTCGCAACGCTCGGAGTGCGCGTGACCCTGATCGAGAAGCGCCCGAGATTACTCGAGTTTGCGGATTCCGAGATCGTGGAAGCACTTTCGTATCATCTGCGGGATCACCGCGTGACTATGCGGCTGAACGAAGAGGTGCAAAGCGTTGAGGAAACGGCGACCGGTTCCGGCGCTGGCGTTGTGGCTTATCTGGAAAGCAATAAAAAGGTGCCCGGGGATGCGCTGCTGTACGCCGTCGGACGGCAGGGTAACGTGGACGAGCTCAACCTTTCCGCTGCCGGTCTAAGCGCCGATTCCCGTGGCAGAATCGCCGTTAACGAGAACTATCAAACCACGCAGCCCAATATCTATGCAGTCGGGGACGTGATTGGGTTTCCAAGCCTGGCTTCCGTCTCCATGGAACAAGGCCGGATTGCCGTGTCTCACGCTTTCGGCAAGCCCGTCTCGTCCAATCCGAGCTATTTCCCGTTCGGAATTTATACCATTCCGGAAATCTCATTTATTGGCAAGACGGAAGAGCAACTGACGGATGAAGATGTCCCCTATGAGGTTGGGGTGGCGTATTATCGGGAAATCGCGCGCGGCCAGATCCGCGGTGACACCACCGGCCGTCTGAAGCTCATCTTTCACAGGGATACGTTGGATTTGTTGGGCGTACACATCATCGGGGAGGGTGCCTCCGAGTTGCTGCATATCGGACAAGCTGTGCTGATCTTGAAAGGGAAAGTTGACTATTTCGTGGATACGGTATTTAATTACCCCACTCTGGCTGAATGTTACAAAGCCGCGGCGTTCAACGGGTTAAATAAGCTGTCTCGCAGTTGACCAGAATACTCGAGCGCAAAGAAATTTATGGCACACAGCATTGGTATCGTCATCACGGAGCGAATAACGGTAGGCGCCGTCTCAGGCAATGAGCTGCTCGCGCCTCTCAGGCTTTCTCCCAGCGACCTTTCGGTGGCGGACTCGCTGCTCGGTGTTCCGGCCGACGCTATCGTCCAGCGGGTTGTAAAGGAGATTCAGGGCCTTGACCTGAAGGATGCCCCTTCGCACGTCGGAATGGGCCTGCCAGGAATCGTCCGCAACGGAGTCGTGGAAGACTCGCCCAACCTTTTCCAGTTCAAGGGCCTTCACATGCGCGACCTCATCGTTGAAGCGCTCGAACCGCTGTTCGGCAGAGTTCCGGTTTCCATCTTCAATGATGCTGACGTGATGGCGGCAGGAATGGCTGCTACCCATGGGCACTTGGACAAGTTGATCCGCGTTTGGACTCTCGGGACCGGAATCGGGTACGGCCGCTATCCTTCCAACGACGGCGTATGGGAAGCAGGGCACTCGATCGTAACGCTCGATCCCAAAGAGCACTTCTGCGGCTGTGGAGGCCGGGGCCATCTCGAGGGCATCATGGGGCATCGCGCGATGCGTCTCCGCTTCATGGACCTCGAGCCGGAAGAGGTCTTTGAGGAGGCGGAAGCCGGAGACGCACGCTGTGTCGAGTTCGTTAAGTTATGGCACCGAGCGCTGGCAGCCGCCACCGCCACTAGCGTTCATCTCGACGGTCCAGGGAAGTTTTTTGTCACGGGCTTCAATGCGCGCTTTGTAAGTGTGTCTTTGCTTCACGAATACTTACATGAGATGGTGAAGCTCAGCCCTTTGCAAGGCTATTCAATAGAAGTTGTGCCCGGTGGGGAGAGCGTAGCCACTATCGGGGCCGCCGTCAACGCGGAACGAGCAACGCTGCGCGCAGGACGTGCTCGAGGCTAGCGGCTCGCGTTACTTTCGCTCTTCTCTCTGGCGTTCAGGAACTCGTCGCCGGCGTGCCAGGTCGGCAGTTTCGGCAGGTTCGCGGCATCGATGCCGATGCGCAACCCGAACTCCGCCATCTGTTCCATCCCGCTGAAATCCCAGTCTTCGTGATACTCGTCCGATGGGCGGTGATAGTGCTCCGCATTGTACTGCTCGAATATTGTCTTGCCAAAATCCGCGGGCTTGCCGATGTATTCGCTGCCTTGCGACACGCTGAAAGCAGGTATGCCGACCCGGGCAAGAGAGAAATGGTCGGAGCGATAGTAGTGACCTTGCTCGGGAGTCGGATCCGATGCGATTTCGAGGTTCATACTCTTGGCATCGCGCTCCACGACTGGCCACAGCGTGGTTCTTTCCGCTCCGCTCACGAGAACATCGCGCGTCTTGCCGAATGGATACAGGGCGTCGTAGTTGATATCCACTGCGGTCAGGCCGGCCGGAATTTCGGGATGTTCCCCGTAATATTCAGAACCCAGTAGTCCCGATTCTTCCGCTGTAACGAAGAGAAACACTCCACTTCGCAGCGGCTTTTGAGGCAGAGCGGCCCAGGCGCGCGCCAGCTCGAGCACCACAGCGCAGCCGGTGGCGTTATCAACCGCGCCGTTGTAGATCTTGTCCCCATTCACGGGAACGCCGATGCCGAGGTGATCCCAATGGGCGGTGTAAAGCACCGCCTGGGCCTTCAGGCGGAGATCGGATCCGTCAATACGGCCCACCACGTTGCGGCTTTCAATAGCGCGCAGCGTCACGGGGATGTGACCGGTCACTCGCACGCCAAGCGGAATGGGATGGAAGGATCGCTGATTCGCCATGTTCAGCAGTTCGTCAAGCGATTTGCCGGTTGAGCTCACCAGCTTTGCGCCCGCGTCCTGAGAAAGCCAGGCTGCCAGCTTCAGCCCGTATTCACCTCGGTTCAGCTTCAGCTCGGGCATTTCCCGGCTGAATGATCCGTTGACCACGCCCCAGCCATAACCGGCCGTAGGCGTTGTGTGAATGATCAGTGCGGCAGCCGCACCCCGGCGCGCCGCCTCCTCGAACTTATAAGTCCAGCGGCCATAGTAGGTGAGCGCCCGCCCGGCAAAAAATTTCGCATCGTTCGACGGAGGTTCGTTCGTGAAGTAGACAAGCACCTTTCCACGCACATCCTGGCCTTTGTAGTCGTCCCAGTTGAATTCCGGTGCTGAAATCCCGTGCCCCACAAACACCGCCTCGGCATCGAAATTGTTCTCCGGAACTTGTGAAAACGCCGTCCCCACGAAATCTTTACCGAAGGTGAGCGAAAAGTTTTCGCCGTGACCCGAAACGCTCAATCCCGCCGATGGCGAGGTTTTGGAGCCGACAAGCGGCACCCTTTGAAAATAGCTGCCGTTATCGCCGGCCGGCTGTGCGCCTGCCGCTTTCAATCGTTCGGCAATGTAATCGGTGGCAAGCTTTTCGCCCCTTGTCCCGACTCCTCGCCCTTCCAGTTCGTCGCTGGACAGATACTTGACGTCGGCGCGCATCCTATCTGGGGAGAGCTGAAAGGTTTCTCCGGCCGCAATCGCGCCGGCGGTGAGCATGGCGTAAAGCAGCCATCGTTTAAACATGGTTTCAGTCTATCCGCTCGCGCTCGACAGCTATCAAACGGTGTTTGAGGTTACCCCCGAGCGCCTTCGCCGATCGCGGCCCCTGTTTGAAATAAGCGGGTCCCATAGATCGCTTGGGTAGCCCTCCAGGTCACCCTACCGAAACCGGCGTACTTGTTCGCGCTTCTTCGGGTATCGGCTCGTTTGCACCGCCGATTCGCATGCGGTAGAAAGACCGCCATACAAAATAAACTGAGGCAGCGATGAAAATGAGCGCGAGCACATGACTCATTCCTGGTCCGCGATCCGCCGCAAGCGAAACCGCCAATTCGACTGCCAGCAAACCAAATAATGTCGTGAACTTGATGATCGGATTCAACGCGACCGAGGAGGTGTCTTTGAACGGATCGCCAACCGTGTCGCCGACTACGGTCGCCTCGTGCAAATCCGTTCCCTTTTGCTTCAACTCCGTCTCGACAATCTTTTTTGCATTGTCCCAGGCTCCGCCGGCATTTGCCATGAAGATGGCCTGATATAGCCCAAAGAGCGCGATTGAGATCAGATATCCGATGAAGAAGTAGGGCTCGACGAAGGCGAATCCGAGAGTCACAAAAAACACCGTCAAGAAGATGTTGATCATGCCGCGCTGCGCATAGCGGGTGCAGATCTCTACAACTTTCTTGCTGTCCGAGACCGACGCTTTGGTCACGCCCTCCAGACGTATGTTCGCTTTGATGAACTCGACGGCCCTGTAGGCGCCCGTCGTCACAGCCTGGGTGGATGCGCCGGTAAACCAGTAGATAATCGATCCGCCCGCGATCAGCCCGAGTAGGAAAGGCGGATGAAGGATCGATAAGTTCGAGATAAGATCCGGCCTGAGCCCGTTGGTGAGAGCGACCACGATCGAGAAGATCATAGTGGTTGCGCCTACCACTGCCGTTCCGATCAGAACCGGTTTCGCGGTGGCCTTGAAGGTGTTCCCTGCCCCGTCGTTCTCTTCTAGGTTTTCCTTGGCCCTTTCAAAATCAACACTGAAGCCGTAGTTTCGCCTGATATCTTCTTCTATACCCGGGATCTGCTCAATAGTTGAAAGCTCGTAAACAGATTGAGCGTTATCGGTGACCGGACCGTACGAATCCACCGCGATGGTTACCGGACCCATCCCGAGAAATCCAAACGCCACCAGGCCAAACGCAAATACCGCCGGAGCGGCCATGACGTTCTCTAGCCCAAGCGTACTCACCCCGTAGCCGATGCCCATGAGAATGAGGATGGCGAGTCCCACCCAATAGGCGCTCATGTTACCGGCGACGAAGCCGGAAAGAATGTTGAGCGAGGCGCCCCCCTCGCGAGAAGAGGCAACAATCTCGCGCACGTGTCTCGACTCGGTCGAGGTGAAAACTTTGACCAGTTCGGGAATAACCGCACCCGCGAGAGTTCCGCATGTAATGACGGTCGAAAGCTTCCACCAGAGACTTGGGTCGCCGCCGAGGTCTGGAATCATCGCGTACGACACGATGTAGGTTGCGGCAATTGAAACGAGCGAAGTCAGCCACACAAGCGATGTGAGCGGCGCTTCGAAGTTCATCTTTGCTGCGTTGCCGTATCTGCTCCTGGCAACAGCCGCATTGATCAGGTAAGACAAGCCTGATGAAATGACCATCATCACGCGCATGGCGAAGATCCACACGAGTAACTGGCTCTGCACCAGCGAGCTGCTCACAGCCAGTACGATGAAAGTGATCAGCGCGACGCCGGTGACTCCATAGGTTTCGAATCCATCCGCGCTGGGGCCCACCGAATCGCCGGCGTTATCGCCCGTGCAGTCCGCGATCACGCCAGGGTTGCGCGCGTCGTCTTCTTTGATCTTGAAAACGATTTTCATAAGATCGGCGCCGATGTCGGCGATTTTTGTGAATATGCCGCCCGCTACGCGCAGCACCGCCGCGCCAAGACTCTCGCCAATTGCAAAGCCGATGAAGCAAGGACCGGCGTAATCGCGTGGAATGAACAGCAGGATGAACAGCATCAGCACCAGCTCGACGCTGATCAGCAGCATGCCGATGCTCATGCCGGCTTTCAACGGTATCTCGTAACAAGGGAACGGCTTGCCGCTAAGACTCGCAAAGGCCGTGCGCGAGTTCGCGAAGGTGTTGACGCGAATGCCGAACCAGGCCACTCCGGAGCTTCCGCAAATGCCGATCACACTGAAGGCCAGGATGATCAGAACCTTAATAGCGGCGTAGTGCTGGAGCACGCCGAAATAGAAAACGATAATGGCCGCAATGAGCACTTCTAAGATGACCAGGAATTTGATCTGTGTGACCAGATACGTCTTACAGGTTTCGTAGATCAGCTCGGATATCTCGAGCATGGAAGCATGGACGGGAGAGTTCTTGAGCTGCCGGTAGATAACCAGCCCGAAGAGCAATCCGAGCGCCACTACGAACAGACCGTAAATCAGGAGGGATCGTCCATCGATAGCGCCACCGAAGAACGTCGCTTGCGCCAAGTTGGGCAATACCAGGTTTGCTTCTCCGCCGGCCTGACTCGGCGCCTGGCCAAACGAAAGACAGGGAACCGACAAAACAAGTGCGGACGCAAGCAGGGCGTGAATGCGAGACATCTACAAAAAGCCTCCAAAAGCGATAGAACTGAGCTACAGTATAGCCTTTACGAAGAAAGTAGTTGAAAGAGACTGGTAGGGACGGGCAGATTCGAACTGCCGGCCTGCCGCTTAGGAGGCGGCCGCTCTATCCATCTGAGCTACGTCCCCGCATCCTGCAGTTTACCAGCGGCGCAGGCCCTTATTCCCGATATCGGTGCGGTACTGCATGCCTTCGAAACGGATCTTCTCGACCGCCCGGTAAACATTCGAAATGGCTGCAGGTAAGGTATTGCCTTTAGCGGTTACCCCTAATACCCGGCCGCCCGCTGTAAGCAGATCCTGACCCTTCCGGGCCGTTCCGGCTTGAAACACCGTTGCGCCAAGCGATTCGGCTGCATTGAGGCCCTGAAGTACATCCCCGGTTTTCGGGTTGTCGGGATATCCGGCGGCGGCCAGCACCACGCAGACGGAGGGTTCGGGGGAAGGCGGCGGCAGTTTGGGGCAGCCGCCCCGGGCCACTTCGTCGAGTACGCCGGCCAAATCGCCGCCGAAACTGTGCATCAGAACCTGTGTTTCCGGATCTCCCAACCGCACATTGAACTCGAGTACCTTCGGTCCCTCGCTTGTCATCATTAAGCCGGCGTAGAGAAAACCGGTGAACGGATGGCCTTCTTTTGCCATTTGCCAAATAGCGGGAAGCATGATCCGGTCCATAATGTCGCCGAGCTGAAGACTGGTAAGTATACGAGTGTCTACATAAGCGCCCATGCCACCGGTGTTCGGGCCGGTGTCGCCGTCCAGCAGGCGTTTGTGGTCCTGGGTCGGGGGAAACGGCGCGATCTCGCGGCCGTTGCTCAGGCCAATGAAGCTGACTTCCTCGCCCTCGAGAAACTCTTCGATAACCACGTCGGGACCGAGCCTGTTGAGAGCCTCCTCCGCCTCCGCCTGGTTACGAACGATGATGACGCCTTTTCCAGCAGCAAGGCCGTCAGCCTTGACAACCATCGGAAAGGACAGCTCCTCCGGTTTTATGACGGAGCGCGCGGTTGGGATGCCGGCTCGCTTAAAGAACTCTTTAGCGAAAAGCTTCGAACCCTCGAGAAGTGCGGCAGCGCGAGCCGGGCCAACGATTTTGAGCCCGCGGCTCCTGAACGCGTCCACGATGCCCGCCACCAGAGGCGCTTCAGGACCCACCACGGTCAAGTCGATCTGATGGGCTTGAGCAAGGTCTGGATAAGCATGAACGTCGGGCAGAGCCGGGACGCACGTCGCCAATCGTGCGATACCCGGATTCCCCGGACTGGCGAACAGTTCGGGAGCCCTTGGGGATTGGGCAAGGCGCCAGGCCAGCGCATGTTCGCGGCCCCCTCCTCCGATGATCAGGATCCTCACTTCCATCGCTAGAATAGCCAATAGAGATCGCGGATGCAGAAGAGATACGACGTGGTGGTGATCGGCGGGGGTCACGCCGGCTGTGAGGCAGCCCGAGCCTCTGCGCGCTTGGGGCTGAACACGGCCATGGTGACAATGAACATCGACCTGATCGCCCAGATGTCGTGCAATCCTGCGATTGGCGGGATCGCCAAAGGGCACCTGGTGCGCGAAATCGACGCGCTGGGCGGGGTGATGGGCGAGCTGACGGACGCTGTCGGGATACAGTTCCGGCTACTCAACACGAGTCGCGGCCCGGCAGTATGGTCGCCCAGGGCGCAGTGCGACAAGAAGCAGTACCGGATCCGGATGCGCGAATGGCTGGAGCGGGAGCCGAACTTACGGATTTTGCAGGCCGAGGTCGGGGAACTGCTATTTCTGCCCAACGAACTGCCAAGGAGAATAGCAGGGGTGCGGCTGAAAGACGGACGGGATTTGCTGGGCGAGGCCGTCGTGATCACTACCGGAACGTTCCTGAATGGCTTAGCGCACGTCGGGGAAACCCGCTATGAGTGCGGGCGGAATGGGGAAGCGGCATCGAACACCCTGGCCGAGCAATTTCGAGGGTTGGGCCTGCAATGGACGCGGCTTAAGACGGGAACTCCGCCCCGGCTGGATGGCAGGACGATTGACTGGTCGCGCTTCGAAGAGCAGCCAGGAGATGCCCGGCCGACGCCGTTTTCTTTCATTACGGAGCGTATCGAGCGCGAACAGATCTGTTGTCACTTGGCTTACACGAACGAGGAGACTCACCGGATTCTGAGCGAGAGCATCGCGAGGTCCCCGCTTTATAGCGGCCAGATTGAGGGCATTGGGCCGAGGTATTGCCCTTCTATCGAAGACAAGATCGTGAAATTCCCCGACAAGCGGCGACATCAGATTTTCCTTGAACCAGAGGGGCTGGACACGCACGAAGTGTACGCGAACGGGATGTCGACGAGCATGCCTATTGACGTGCAAGCGGCGATGGTGGCGTCTGTCCCGGGTCTAGAGAATGCAGAGATGATCCGGCCGGGCTACGCGATCGAGTACGATGCGGTAGATCCCAGGGAATTGCGGCACACACTCGAAGTAAAGGCGATTGAGGGACTATTCCTGGCCGGACAGATCAATGGCACATCTGGATATGAAGAAGCAGCGTGCCAGGGCCTGATGGCTGGACTGAATGCGGCTCAGAAGGTCAAAAGGAATCCCGATGTCATACTAGGGCGCAGCGAGGCCTATACAGGCATTCTGGTGGACGATCTCGTTACGAAGGGGGCGGATGAGCCATACCGGATGTTCACATCGCGCGCGGAATTTCGGCTGAACCTGAGGATTGACAATGCGGACGAGAGGCTGACTCCGCTCGGCCGGGAACTGGGCTTGGTGAACGAGCACAGGTGGGCGCTTTTCACCGAGAAGCAGGGGCAAAAGCGCCGCATTCGCGAATTGCTCGAACGAACTCGGACAGGTGAGATTCCGGGGATTGTAGGGCTGAACGTTGCGACCGACAATCCGACGCTGCTGACTTGGCTGAGGCGTCCGGAGGCCCGGATCGAACGATTAGAGCACTGGATTTCGGGGAAAATGGGCGCTCAGATCCGGCCCGGCGTTTTGACCACCCTCGAGACTGAATCGAAATACGCTGGATATTTGGCGCAGCAGGAGCGGCAGGTGCAGCAGCTGAGGGATGCGGAGGGGCGCAAGATTCCCTCCGAATTTGCTTACGCGGAGGTTCCCGGGCTATCGAACGAGGTCCGCCAGAAGCTGACCAAGGTACGGCCGGGAACCCTGGGGCAAGCAGGCCGAATACCTGGAGTGACGCCGGCCGCGATTGCGGTGCTCGACATTTACCTTGATCTCGCTTGATATGTTCCACGTGGAACACCCCAACTTCCAGGTTCCACGTGGAACATGCTAGGATTGCTCTCTTGGCCCGAGTCATTTCGATTGCAAACCAGAAAGGCGGAGTCGGCAAAACGACGACCGCTATAAACCTCGCGGGGTCGCTGGCGGCTTCCGAACTGAAGGTCCTGCTAGTTGATTCCGATCCTCAGGGCAATTCCACAACGGGAGTGGGCGTGCAGAAGATACCCGACGCCAAGACGCTCTATGACGTGCTCCTTGGCGAAGCCGACATGCGGGATGTTATCGCTACAACCGAGTTCGAGGGCCTTGCTCTAGTTCCGGCGGACCAGAATCTGGTTGCAACAAACCTCGACCTCGTCGATGTCCCCGCAAGGGAGAGGCGGCTGAGGGACGCTCTCGAGAACATAAAGCCGGAATACGATTACATCCTTATAGACTGCCCACCTGCTCTCGACCTACTAACCCTAAATGCGCTGGTCGCTTCGGACTCGGTACTCGTTCCGATTCAGTGCGAGTTCTTTGCGCTCGAAGGTATTTCGCAGTTGATGGATACCATCGACAGGGTGAAAGAGGCTTTCAACACTGATTTGAAGGTCGAAGGCGTGCTGCTCACGATGTACGACGACCGGACAAATCTTACGCGCCAGGTGGAATCGGACCTTCGGGAGTTCTTTGCCGACGAAGTATTTCGAACGGTAATCCCGAGGAGCGTGCGGCTGGCCGAGGCTCCCAGTTTTGGGAAAACGATCCTGGCCTACGATCCGCGTTCCCGGGGCGCGGAGGCTTACATCCAACTCGCAAAGGAAATTTTGGCCCATGAACAAAGAGCCAGACCGAAGTCAGCGAAAGGCGCTGGGCAAGGGGCTCTCGGCGCTACTGCCGAGCCGAGTTAATCCGGTATCAGCAGAGGCCGATCGGCGAACTAGCCCGGTCGGTACAGCTGCTTCGGCTGTTCAGGAGATTCCTGAGCACTTTGAAGAGTTCACCAGTCTTCCGGTCGGGCAAATCCAGCCGGGCGAGAAGCAGCCTCGAGGTGTCTTTGACGACGAGAAGCTGCAGGAGCTTGCGGCATCCATCCGGGCACATGGCGTCATCCAGCCCATTACTGTTTTCAGAGAAGGGAACGAACGGTACCGGATTATTGCCGGCGAGCGGCGCTGGCGGGCCGCGCAGCTTGCGGGGCTAAAGGAAATTCCGGCGCTGCTTCGCCCGGCCAACCCCGAGGAACTCCTCGAATTGGCGCTCATCGAGAACATTCAACGAGAGGATCTCAATTCAATCGAGATCGCAACGGCTTTCCAGCGCCTATGCACCGAACTCCATCTCAGTCACGAGCAGGTTGCTGAGCGGACGGGAAAGGATCGCTCAACAGTCACTAACTTCTTACGACTCTTGAAGTTAGCCCCGCCGGTGCGACATGCATTGAGCACGGGCGAGATCACCATGGGCCACGCCAAAGCGCTTCTGAATCTGGATTTGGATCACCAGTCACTGCTCTGCAGCGACATCCGACAAAGGCAATTGTCCGTTAGGGAAACCGAGCGGTTAGTAAGACAGATTACCAACGAACGGGATAAGGAACTCCAGCCACGCGAAGGCAAGCCGGAGCAGGGCTTGGTGGACCCGAACATTCGGGCGGCTTTGGAGGAGATGGCGAGGGCACTGGGGACGAAGGTCCGGCTATCAACGCGCGACGGGCAATCAGGGCGGCTCGAGATTGAATTCTATTCGCAGGAAGATTTAGACCGGATCTATTCCGTGATCGTAAGAGAGTAACCTTACGGCGAGTTTGTGTCCGAGGAGAGCTGGTTGCGGCGCCGAAAACAAACCGTACCGGTACCGCCGTAGTCTCAGGCTACGGTCAGCAGGGACGCATTCATCCGCTTCGCGCACTCATTCCATGTCGAGCGCAAGAGATCGCGGCTATAAATCAGGTACTGCCTGTCGGGAGTGAATACTTCGAGGGTGATGGGGCCGTTGTATTTGCAGGCAATGAGCGCTTCCACGCTGCGGCCGACATCGACGGTACCCGTTCCGAGCGGGAGATGCAAGTCGGCGTGCCCCCCTTTGTTGTCGTGCAGGTGAACATGTTTGAGACGATCGCCGTACGCTGCCAGAATTTCGTGAGTCGTATTTTCCGGAACCTGCAAATTAGCGTGACCGATATCCAGATGAAGCCCCAGCTCCGGTATAGGGTCGAGCAGTTCACCAAGCTGCGCCGCAGAGTTGTAGTCTCCCGGAAGATTCTCGATCATGAGACCAACCCCGCATTTCTCTGTATCGGGTAACAATTCGCGCAGTGACTGAAGGTTGCCTTCGATATAGAAAGCTCGTGAATGCCAGGGAGTGTGGCGATCCGGATGGACATTCATCCACTTCGCCCCCACCTCCGCGAACGCGTAGAGACAGCGTCTGAGCTCAGCGACGGCGGCGGCGCGGACCTCCGGTATGGCACTCGCCATGGGCAAGTACCAGGCGGTGTGCCCTACAACTTGCATTCGATGGCGCTCGAGGGCCGACCGAACCGCCCGAATATCGATGTTCCATGAAGCGGCCGCAGGAGGCTCGAGTGTGAAATCGAGAAATTGCATGCCCGCATCCGCCATCCAGGCAATTTCGGATACAACGTCCCGCTCCGGGTGGTTCATTGTGCCGATCAACATTTGCCTTTGTCCTTTTTCTCATACTGAAGCAGCCGCGTCTGGTCGCCGATAGCGGGCGTGAACCAAGGACGGCTGTCGAGTAGAGAAACGTGCTTGAGTTCGCAAGCGGTTGAGCTCTGAGTGTTTCCGTCCAGCAGCCCGAGGCGGGGCCAGAGCCAGGCAGGGAATTGCGCTGCTTTCCCCGGACACAGCCATCGGAAGACTGCAAGCAAGCCGCCAAGCAATGCTGCATCCTCTTCGACTCTGGAAACCAGGTGTTGCCAATCGAGCCCGACGCCGATTGTGTACAGCAGGCTCACTGTATCCGGCCAATCACAACGATCAGACTGCAGCACATACAGCTTGCTCCAAAGCGCCTCTTCGGGAGGCAGGAGGCGTATCTCCAATCCGTCAATTTCTGATTTTGGTCCGCGCATCCAGCTGTCATCGACGGCTGCCCTCTGGTTTGCCATGGCCCACATCACGTCAACGATGGTGTCCTGGTGATAGCTGCGATAAATCCACTTGCGGTCATACGGCTGCCGTTCGTAGTAGTCGCGCAGGCCAGCATCGAGCACGAGCTGGATCATCGTGTCGCGATCCTGGGGCCGGACATACAGGTCGATGTCTTTCGTATCGCGCCATTGGCCCGCATAGGTCATCACGGTCAGGCCCCCTCCCACTGCAAACGGCACGTTCCGATTGCGCGCCGCCGCCATCACCTGCTTGTATAAAAGCCATCTCTCCGGAGGCAAGCGCTCGGGCCATAGCTGAGAGAGCGCGACCTGCTTTTCTATGACATTTTTGTTCCCATTCATTCGGCTAGCCGGGCTCACTTGTGGGACGTGGTAGGTGCATGCTCCTCCACCTCGTAGTTGTTCTGTTGGGTGTCCAGGGCGGGGTTGCAAGCGAAGCGCCGGCCATTTGAGGAGGAGTTCCTCAGGCTCATTCCGTATTAGAAACAAGCCGCGCTTTGGAATCAGCTTGCTTTGGAAAACACGTCGAGTTGAATATTGCGTCCACAGTGACATAATTGCTGTGGCCTGAACAGGAGAGTACGATGTCGAAATATCTTTTCACCTTGCTGGCGACGCTTGCATTGCCGATTGCGCTGTTTTCACAAGGCACAAACACAAACCGGTTTGCCGGTAGATGGAAGCTGAATGTCGAGAAGTCGAAGTTCAGCCCGGGACCCGCGCCGAAGAGCGAAATGGTTGTTATCGCGGAGAGCCGTGAAACGAGGGTCCAGGGTGTCAGCTCGGATGGAAAGGACTTTACCTGGTCCTTTACTCCCTCCGGAAATGCGGCTGTTCCGATTCAAGGCTTGGATGGGGCGACCGTGGCAGCAAAGAGAGTCAACGATCACGTAAACGAGCACACGTGGAATCAGCCAGATTTCAAGGGAACGGGCCGCGCGGTACTTGCGAAAGATGGCCGCACGGTAACTTACACTATGAACGGCAAGGATGCCGCTGGAAAGCCGGTGCACAATCTGATGGTTTACGACCGGAAGCAGTAAGATCAGCTGTACTTAGTCCCAGGTCACGAGGCGAGCGGAGGCACTGTCCAATCAGGGTGAGCGAATCTGGTAACACTCCCCGCAATCTGGCGGTTCTTGCCGGAGGCATTGCCGCCGGTATCCTTGGAAGCAGGCTGCTGCCTCCCTTTCTCGCGGCGGCAACCGGCTCCCGTCGTGCTCGAAGCAGTGGGGATCCGTTCGAACTGCTGATTGAAGACCATCGGAAAATCCTTTCGACTTTGGACCAGATGGCGCAGCAGCGGGCAGACGCGACGGTTCGGCGGCCGGCCCTGTATTGGATGCTGAAGCGGAAACTGGCGAAACACGCCACCGCTGAAGAAGACGTAGTCTACCCTGTATTGCACGGCGAAGCTCAAGAGGCAACGGCAAGCAAAGCGCTTTATGACGAGCACGCAGACATGAAGATCCTGCTGTTCGAACTGGAACGGATGCTGAAGTCGAATGAAGACTGGAGCCAACCGGTCCGTTCGCTTCGCGACCTGATCCAGCGGCATGCGGAAGAAGAGGAGCAGGTGGTGTTTCCGCGATTGCGCCAGCTCTTCGATCAAGAGCGGGCGAGCAAAGTATCGGCTCAAATCAGCCGGGAAGAGGCTCTCGTTCTCTAAGGCTGCGATTCATGCGTCAGGAAACCTGCTTGCCCAACGCGAGCACGAAGTATTGGGCGGCGACATCTCCGGTAGACTTCAAGCCGTGCTCTTGGTTCGAGTGAATGTAGATGACGGAGCCCGGCCCCACGATGCTGGTTTTGCCAGATATAGTGACTTCCAAGTGGCCTTGCTGGATCAGCATCATTTCCTCGTGAACGTGATGATGCGGCGGATGGGGCATCTGGCCCGGCGGCATGGTTGTGATGTGCAGGTCGATGGGAAAGCCATCGTGGGTTGTGCCGCGTAAGACCTGGCGGAACTCGGCGCCAGTTGTGGGGTTAGTTTTTACCGGCAGGCTCTCGAAAGGGTAGCACTTCGAGGGAAGGGGAGTTTCTTCTGCTGCGGATGAAGCGCGAACCGCGAGGAGCGGAAAAAGGACATTCAATTCTCTACGTGAAAAGTCCAAAGGAGACCTCCTAGCTATTCGATTCGCCGCTAACCTTTAGCACGGCCAAAAAGGCTTCTTGCGGTATTTCGACGCGGCCCACGCGTTTCATGCGGCGCTTGCCCTCTTTCTGCTTTTCGAGTAGCTTGCGTTTGCGGCTGATATCGCCGCCGTAGCATTTGGCAAGAACGTTCTTCCGCATGGCGGAGATGGTTTCACGGGCGATGATTTTATTGCCGATGGCCGCTTGCAGGGCGACTTCGAACATTTGCCGCGGAATGAGTTTGCGGAGGCGTTCAATCAGAACTTTGCCGCGTTCATAAGCGAAGTCGCGATGGACGATCATGGAAAGCGCATCGACCGGTTCGCCGGCGACCAGCACATCGAGTTTCACCATGGGCGAGACACGGTAACCGGAGAGATGATAATCGAGCGAAGCATAGCCACGCGAGGCCGATTTGAGGCGGTCGTAGAAATCGAGCACGATTTCGTTCAGCGGCAACTCATATAGCAAGAGCACGCGGCCACCGCCGATGTACTCGAACTTCTTTTGCATGCCGCGCTTTTCTTCGACCAGCTTTAGAATCTCGCCGAGATATTCTTCGCGGGTGATGACGGTCGCATCGATGATCGGCTCCTCGATCTGGCCGACAGAGGAGGGCTCGGGGAATCGCTGCGGATTATCGACTTCGATCACCTCGCCGGAGGTGGTGGTGACACGATAGCGGACGCCGGGGGCGGTGGTGATGAGGTCGATCTGGAACTCGCGCTCGAGCCGCTCCTGAATGATTTCGAGATGTAGAAGCCCGAGAAAGCCGCAACGGAAACCGAAGCCGAGCGCGGCGGAATGCTCCGGCTCGAAGTTGAAAGCGCTATCGTTTAAGCGCAATTTTTCGAGCGCGTCACGCAGCAGGCCGTGTTCATGGGATTCAACGGGATAGAGGCCGGCGAACACCATGGGCTTGATTTCCTGGAAGCCGGGTAGCGGTTCGGCCGCCGGGTTCGCGTCGTCCATGATGGTGTCGCCGATTTTGGCATCGGAGACGGTCTTGATGTTGGCGAATACGAAACCTACTTCGCCGGCCGTGAGTTCGTCGCTTGGGACGGGTTTGGGGGCTTGAAAGCCAAGGCCTTCGATTTCGTGAGAGCTGCCGTTTGACCAGAGCCGGACCTTCTGACCTTTGCGCAAAGCGCCATCGACCACGCGGGTCAAAATGATGACGCCGCGATAAGAGTCGAACCAGGAATCGAAGATAAGGGCGCGTAGCGGCGCCTCTGGGTCGCCCTTCGGCGGGGGCACGCGCTTCACGACGGCTTCAAGAATTTCCTTGATTCCGACACCGTTTTTGGCGCTGGCGAGAATCGCATCCGACGCATCAAGGCCGATCACCTGTTCGATTTGTTCACGGATGCGTTCGGGTTCAGCGGAAGGCAAATCGATCTTATTGATAACCGGAATGATCTCGAGATTGTGATTGATGGCGAGGTAGGTATTGGCCAGAGTCTGAGCTTCGACACCTTGCGAAGCATCGATGACCAGCAAGGTGCCTTCGCAGGCCTGCAGGCTACGCGAGACTTCGTAAGTGAAGTCCACGTGGCCGGGCGTGTCGATAAGGTTCAGCTCGTAAAGATCGCCGTCATCGGCGCGGTAATTGAGGCGGACGGCATGCGCCTTGATGGTGATGCCGCGCTCGCGCTCGAGATCCATGGTATCGAGGACCTGCTCCATCATTTCGCGCTGGGAAAGCGCTCCGGTGTACTCGAGCAGGCGATCCGCAAGAGTGGATTTTCCGTGATCAATGTGCGCAATGATAGAGAAATTGCGTATAAAGCGGGGATCCATTGGTGCGGTAGACTGAGGGGATAAAATTGGATTATCCCATAGCGTGGGCATTTCTCTCCTCGGCACACGCTGCTCCTTCTAATGTCCATTCGAACGCTACAGGGTTCTCTCGACGCGACCGATCTGCGCATCGGCGTAGTGGTGAGCCGGTTCAACGGGTTCATCACTGAGGAACTGACGCGGGGCGCGCTGCAAGTACTTACCGAGCGTGGCTGCCGCGAGGAGAACATTTGCCTGGTGAGAGTGCCGGGGGCCTGGGAGCTGGCGGTGACAGCGAAGCATCTGGCCGCGGATTGCGACGCGATCGTGGCGCTTGGGGCGGTGATCCGGGGCGACACACCGCATTTCGAATATGTGGCCGGGGGCGCGGCGGAGGGCCTCGGCCGAGTCGGCATTGACACCGGAGTGCCTATCGCATTCGGGGTGCTGACGACCAACGACATGCAGCAGGCAATGGACAGAGCAGGCGGGAAGAGCGGGAACAAGGGTGCGGAAGCGGCCGAAGCAGCAATCGAGCTAGCCAATTTGATTCGCCAGTTGAAGGCGAGGCGCTAAAGATGGCGGCGCGGCACAGATCACGGCGGCGGGCGCTGCAGGTGTTGTTTGAATGGGACATGCGGGGAGGTCCGATCGATTCCGCGATCGAGCATTATTACGACACGCTTTACTCAGAGGAGAGCGAGAAGCAGCCCAAGCCGGACAAGTTTATGGAAGAGCTGGCGCGGGGCACAGTGGCGAAGGCGGGGCAGATTGATCAGCAGATCGCGCTAAAGTCGGAGCACTGGCGGCTGGAGCGCATGCCGGTAGTGGACCGCAATATTCTGCGGCTGGCGATTTATGAGCTGAGCACGAACTCAGTGGAGGCCCCGATTGTGATCGATGAAGCGCTGGAGCTGGCGCGACAGTTTTCCGGCGATGAAGCAGTTTCGTTTATCAACGGGATTCTGGATGCGGTGCGGCGGGAAAGCGCGGAACCGGCATCTTCGGCTATAAGCTCGTGAAGGCTGGGGGACCTGTGCTGATCGAAGCGGAGTTCCCGGTAAACTACTAGCGCGGTCCGCTGAAGTACGCTATTAGTACTCCAGATTTGAACCCCGGCAGGCCGAGTAGATGTCCAGCGAACATTCGGAACGCGCAGTCGAGTTGTTCCGCAGCGCTGTCCGCATAACCGCGAACGAGCGCGACGCTTTCCTCGTTCAGGCCTGCGCCGGCGATGAGCGCTTGCGGGCAGAAGTGGAAGAACTGCTTGGCGCGGCGCGGGCTAGTGAGGAGCAAACACTCGTTCAGCCTGCTGAGCTCAGCCGCTTTCCTGAAACAGATCTCCAGGCGGGAGAAGTTCTAGCGAAACGGTTCCGGATTGTTCGCTATATCGACGCCGGAGGCATGGGCGTGGTGTACGAGGCCGAAGATCTCGCGCTCGGCGAGGCGGTGGCGCTGAAAACCGTTCGTTCGGATCTGGCAAACGCGACGACAATCGAGCGCTTCAAACGTGAAATCTATCTGGCGCGAAAAGTGACTCACCCGAACGTCTGCCGGACGTTCGATCTTGCCGAAGACACGCGACCCGATGGCACTCACATCCTCTTCCTCACGATGGAACTGTTGAAGGGTGAGACGCTCTCATCGCGTATTCGGCGCTCAGGGCCTATGAGCACGGAAGAAGCCCTGCCGCTCATCTCACAAATCGCCGGGGCGCTGGACGCAGCTCATCGAGCGGGTATTGTCCATCGCGATCTCAAAACCGGCAACGTCATTCTCGTGCCCTCAGGTGATGCCACTCGCGCTGTCGTTACCGACTTCGGTTTAGCCTACGCGAGCCGCAGCGAGTCGGAGTTTCTGAAAACGATTTCCACGGCCGGTCACATGACTGGAACGCCGCTGTACATGGCTCCGGAACAGGTTCAGGGTTTGACCGTGACCCCCGCGACCGACATTTATGCCTTCGGCGTGGTCATTTATGAAATGCTCACGCGCAGTTTCCCGTTCACGGGGAACAATGCGCTCGAAGTTGCCAACAAACGCCTGCTCGAAGATCCAACGCCTCCCTCGCGCTACGCGCCCGAACTGAATCGTCGATGGGAAAAGGCGATCCTGCGCTGCCTGGAACGAGCACCCGAAGACCGTTTCGCTTCGACGAGCGAGGTCGTCGAATTCCTGGAAGGCCGCCCCGTCAAAGCGGCCAGACGGCAGAAGCGACGACGCTTGCTCGTTGCCAGCTGCGTGCTTGCGCTCGGCGCCCTGGCAATACCGGCATATTTGCTGTTTCCGAAGCGCGCGGCGGCGAAACCGTCGGTGGCGGTTCTTGGCTTTCAGAACATCGCATCGCGGCAAGACGTCGCGTGGGTAGGGACCGCACTTTCGGACGGTTTAAGAACCGAGCTTGGAGCTTCCGATAAGCTGCGAACTGTCTCGGGAGAAGACACTGCGAACTACGCCAAAGATATCAACATTCAGAATTTTGGGAGCTTGAGCAAGGAGACTCTGCATCGTCTGCACCGCCTGGGTGCCGACATCGTCGTCGTCGGATCCTACACCGATCTGCCGGGCACAGCCGGGAAGATACATTTGAACCTGGTCATACAGGACGCCGGCAGCGGCGAAACAACGAGTGCTCTTGCGGCGGACGGAACCGAAAACGACATTTCGCAACTGGTTTCGCAAATCGGTACGCGTTTGCGCACAAAGCTAAAGGCCGGCGATCTGTCGTCCGAAAAAGAGCGGGAGCTTGCATTGGCACAGCCTAACCCGGAAGTCGCGCCTCTCTATTCGGAAGCGGTACTGCAACTACGAACCTATAATCTCTCTGCGGCCCGCGACCTGCTGCAGAAGGCAATTGCGGCCGACCCGAATTACGCGTTTTCGCACGCTGCTCTCGCGGAAACCTGGTCCAAGCTGGGATTTGATGAGCGCGCAAGAGAAGAGGCAAAGAGAGCAAGCGAGCTTTCCGCCGGGCTTTCGCTGCAAGACCGGCTCTCGATTGAAGGGCGGTCGAAGGAGATGAGGGCCGACTGGAACGGCGCGATTCAGAGCTACTCCGAACTTTACAGTCACTACCCTGACGACCTCAGCTACGGTCTCGATCTGGCGCGGGCTCAGATGTTCGCGGGGAAAGGAATGGAAGCTATGCAGACGCTCGCCGGGCTGCGCAAGTTGCCGCCGCCAAAGGGCAACGACCCGCGCATCGATCTTCAGCAGGCGGAAGCCGCCACATCTATCTCGGACTACAAGACCGCGCAGGCCTCTGCTCTGTCTGCCATCGTCACTGCCCGTGCGGGAGGGATGAAAGTTCTGCAGCTCCGAGCGCTTAACTGGGCGTGTCCGGCGTTCCGTCACCGGGGGCAGGAGGAGCAAGCGCGCGAGTTCGCAAAATCTGCAATGGACATCAGCACGCAGATCGGCGACAGCCTGGGGTTGGCTCGCGCTGTCAACTGCCTTGCGAACGTAGACAACGACCAGGGCGACACGAATTCAGCGCTCAAGCTATTTGAACGTGCGTTCGAAATCACAAGCAAGATTGGCGCGCGGCGCGACATGTCCGGGGCGCTAAACAATATCGGGATGATTTTCGCGGGGCAGGGCCGCCTCTCGGATGCACGCCGGAAGTATGAAGAGGCGCTCGCCCTGCAGCGCGAGATCGGCTTCAATGCCGAGATACCCGTGACGCTGAGCAATCTCGCCGACCTGCTTCATCAGCAGGGAGAGCAGGCGAAGGCCAAGGATCTCCTGGCGGAGGCGTGCTCGATCGCGCGTCAGACTCATAACCAGAATGCGCTCGCCCTGTCGTTATCGAATCTTGCGGCGATCTCATTCGAGCAAGGCAAGCTGGCAGAATCGGGCCAGCAATACGAGGCGGCGCTTGCGATCCAGAAAGCGATCGGCGCTCGCAGCAACGCTGCGGCTACGCTCGACAGTCTGGGCGATTTGGAATTGGCAAAGGGCAACCTCGATCGGGCGCAGCAAAACTATGAGCGGGCTATCGCGATGCAGCGTGAAATGCACGACGATAACGGCATGGCTTTGAGCAAGCTTGGACTCGCCCGGGTGCTGATCGAGCAGCAAGCTTTCGAGCAGGCGGAAGACAACCTGCATCAAGCTTTGACTGAGTTTGAGCGGGAAAAGGACGGGGACGCGCAGGCCATGGTGCATTCGCTGCTGGCAAGTTCCTACCTTCGGCAGAGGAATCTCGCGATGGCCGAACAGGAGATTCGTATAGCCGGACAGCTGACAGGAAACGGCAGCGGGAGAGAAACCCGCTACGCCGTGGAGATCATGACGGCACGCATAACCGGCGCGCGTTCTTCAGCCAACACTCAGATACTAGCCGATCTTGGCAAGACGGAGCTTGATGCGAAGCAAGCCGGGATGATGGGTTATGAACTCGAGGCGCGCCTGGCGCGTTGCCAGATCGAACTGGGACTCGGGCGCAAGGCGGCTGCGGAAAAGAGCCTCAGGCTGCTGAGGGAAGATGCCCTACGGCAAGGTTTCGGACTGATTGCCCAAAAAGCACAGCAGCTGAACTCCTGAGTAAACGCTGGGCAACGCAGTTCGCTGCCCAGAGGGTACCCGAGTGGTTAGGATGGTGGTTTAACTTTCGTGCGTTAGTCGCGCAGCGCTTGCTTATCGGACCAGACGAGTCTTCCTCCAAGCTGCGAACCCGCATAGCGCTAAGATTCCTGCGGCGCAAATGCCGGTCGAGCCTGGTTCAGGCGTTATGGCGGCCGATCCCGACACGACCGCAAACGGAGCAGTGGCGTTCGGATCATTGAAGAAAATCGTGAGGCCTGCCTGTAGGGGATTGCTATTGCTCGTGTTAGCCGCAGAAAGGCCGGTGAAGTTGAGGAGCCCGGTTGTGGACGAATTCATCACCAGAGAAAAATCCACGCCGGTAGCTGCAGTACAAGGCGCGTCCGTGTTGAGGAGTGGACAATTGACCGGTCCGTACAGACTGACATCGGACCACTGGACTCCGTTCGTCAGTGTGACAGTAGCGGAAGTGATAGAAGAGTTACTCGAAGGTACGAGTTGAAAGAGGGTGTCGTCGACGAGCGTGCCGAACTGTCCCGAGTAGTAGACGCAGTTTGCATTGCCGCCCGGGATGGCTGTTGTGCCGCACGTTGAGTTGGGTGGGATAGCTGCGCCGCCGTAATCTGAGCCGCCTCTGGTGCCGCGGCTAATAGACCAAGCGGAGCCGGAAAGAAGGAGGACGGAAACGATGAGGGTTGCTAACGTTTTCATGGTATGAGCTCTGGAGGTAGATTCGTTAGCGTGTCAGCTTATTACGTGCGTGGTTAGCGGCTTCAGTACTAGTACGCGCGCGAGGGTGACCGGTCGCGCTGGCAAGCCGTTCAACAAAGTCGGGATTATTTGCCGATGCAGAAGGTAGAGAAAATGCGGTTCAAGATATCGTCGGCGGTCGTGGCGCCGGTGACGGCGTCGACGGGTTTGAGTGCGGCGTAGAGGTCGAGCAGCAGCATCTCGTGCGGGATTTGGAATTCTACGGCGCGGCGGGCGTTTTCGAGCCCTTCGAGGCTTTCGCGCAACAAAGCTTCATGGCGGATGTTGGTGAGGCTGCCGCTCTCGGGTGCGGCGATTCCTTCAGGGGCTAACCTTTTCAAGATAGCCGAGCGCAGCTCGGGGATACCAGCGCCTGTCTGTGCTGAGACGGGCAACAGGTGATCGGGTTGCGTCAGCTTGCAGCCGAGATCTGCTTTATTGCCGACCAGCAGGGGACGGCGGTCTTGAAGTTTATCGAGGAGCAATTGATCTTCCGCGGTCAGGTCGCTGGAGATGTCGAGTACGAGAAGGGTGAGATCGGCATCGGCGATGGCGGCGTGGCTACGTTCGATCCCGAGGCTTTCGATCAAATCGTCGGAGGGGCGGATGCCTGCGGTATCGACGAGCTTGACTGGAATGCCTTCGAGCGTGGTGGTTTCTGTGACGAGGTCGCGCGTAGTGCCTGGAATTTCGGTGACGATGGCGCGATCCTGTTCGAGAAGGCGGTTGAACAGGCTGCTCTTGCCTACATTGGGGCGGCCAGCGATGGCGAGCGTGAAGCCTTGATATACAAGTTTGCCGGCAGCGAAGCTGAGGACGAGTTCCCGAATGCCGGCTTCGACGGGATTGAGACGGCGCAGAATCTCTTCGGGGGGCGCAACGCTGATGTCGTCTTCGGCGAAGTCGATGCCAGCTTCGAGGAGGGCGATGAGCTCAAGGAGTTGTTCTTTGAGCGGGCGGATGCGGCGGGAAACCGAACCGGTGGCCTGCTGGGCGGCGACACGCGCCTGATAAAGCGTGGTCGAGTCGATCAGGTCACGCACGGCTTCGGCCTGGGGCAGATCGATGCGTCCGTTTAGATAGGCGCGCAAGGTGAATTCACCGGGCTGGGCCAAGCGAGCGCCTGCGCTGACGGCACGTTCGACACACAAGCCCAGGACTACGGGCGCGCCATGACAGGAGATTTCGATCACGTCTTCGGCGGTATATGAGCGTGGGCGCGCAAAGAAGCTGACGACTACCTGATCGATGACCGCATCAGCTTGGTCAAGAAGTTCAGCGAGCTGGCTCGACCAGGAAGTCCAATGCGGCTGAGAAGGGAAGCGCAGAATTTGTTCAGCGATCCTGCGGCTGTCGCTACCCGAGAGGCGGATGACGCCGAGACCGCCGAGGCCGAGAGGCGTGGATAGGGCGACGATGGTGTCGCGGAGGTTCATGAAGACCGAAGCAGTTGATTTTCTAGCGGGGAGGGCGCTGGCCGCCGCGGCTGAAACGGTCGCGGCCTCTGCGCGGACCGGATCCACGGCGATCGTCACCGCGGAAGCCTCCGGCCTCGTGACGCGAGCCGCCGAAGGGGCGCGCGCGCGGGCGGTGCGGGAGGCGTGGGCATATCGGCCGGAACGATCACGACGGCGCGGGCCGGACCGACACCGAGGCTCTCACTGCGCAGATCCTTCTCATTGCGGAGAGCGAGGTGAATCACGCGCCGCTCACGGCTCGTCATGGGGTTGAAATGGAAGGGAACGCGCGTTCTCTTGACTTTTTCAGCGGCCGCTAAAGCGCTCATGCGCAGTTCTTCAATACGCAGAAGACGGTAGTCGTTGGCGTCGAATGAGATCAACGAATGATCTTCGAGCGGAAGCCGGAGGGCTTCCATAGAAAGATGCTCGAGCGCGAGGAGCAGCTCGGCGCGGTTGGCTAGAAGTAGCTCGACGTCGGGTCCGGCGAAGACCACGGTGACTTCAGGGTTCTCCACTTCCGGGTGCGGATTTTCGGGGGAGCGCAGAGCGTATGAAACATCGAAACCCGCATGCGAGAGAACCGGCGACAGGAACTGCTCGAGTCTAGGCTGAAGCGATTCAACGGTGTATTTCATGAGCTACTTTTTGACGGTCCTTTTGACGGGAGCCTTGGGGGCCGCGGGAGCCGGCAGTTCAGGAGCAGGAGTAGGCATGAACCTGTTGATAATAAGCTGCTGTACGATCCCCACCACGTTTCCGGTTAACCAATATAGTACAAGCCCGGCGGATGCGTAATAGAACATGAAGCCGAACATGAGCGGCATGAACATCATCATTTTCTGCTGGTTGGGATCGACACCGGCGGCGGGCGTGAGCTTTTGGGAAAGGAACTGAGTGGCGATCAAGATGATGGGCAAGAGGTGGATGGGAAGAGCTTCAGGAGAAGAAAGGTCGGGAACCCAGAGCCAAGGCGCGTGGCGGAGCTCGATGGCAATGGCGAGCACGCGGTAGAAGGCGTAGAAGAAGGGAAGCTGAACCAGCAGCGGCAAACAACCGCCAACAGGATTGACGCCTTCGCGCTTATAGAGCTCCATCACTTCCTGATTTTGCTCGGCCTTCTTCGGATCGCGGAGGCCAACGTTCTTGTATTTGGCGTTGATGGCCTTGATCTGCGGCTGGAGCTTTTGCATCTTGCGGGCCGACTTGAGGCTGGAGAGGCGGAAAGGGAAGAGCGCGAGATTAATGATGAGAGTGACCAGGATGATCGCCCAGCCGTAATTGCCGGTCCAGTGATCCTTGGTGTAGTTGAGCCAGATGAAGAGCGGTTTCGCGATGATGCCGAAGAAGCCCCAGTCGATGATCTGAGTGAGTTTGGGATTAACCTTCTTCAGGATGTCGAGGTCTTTAGGCCCAAGGAAGAGAGACAGATCGTTCTGAACGCCGGTGGAGAGACCGGCTCCGACGTAGGCGACAGGCTTCTCCTCGCCCGGCACCTTTACGGAATCGGAATAGGTGCGGACTTCGAGGGAAGATGAATCGACGGGCAGCGCCACGGCGGCGAAGAAGTTGTCTTCGAGGCCGGCGAAGGTGTAATTGCCAGAGTCGGTAATAGGTCCGTTCTTCGCGTCCTTCATGGTTTTGGTTATGAGCTTCCCGGCCGTGGCGTCGTAGCGGACCGTGTGCTCGGTGGAAGCCGCGTTGCGGACCTTCTGATCGCCGAAGCCAGCGCGCCACATGAGCAGAGCGGGGACGGGCGTGCCGTTGACGACAACTAACGACTTGATCTGGGAGAGATAGCTGTCCTTCAGAAACGAGAACGATTTGCGGATGGACGTGGTGCCGTCGGAATAGGTGTAGTCGAGGGTAAGTCCGTCATCTGAGACCTGGGTTTTATAAAGGACGGTGTTCGGGTCCAAGGACGGCTTCTGGCCCGTGATCTCGAGTGAAAACGGAAGAGGCACTTCGCCTGAGGTGTTGGCGATGACCTGAAGGGGCTTACCGGAATCGTCACGGAACTGCTTCAGAACCCAGCTTTTGGCGACCGCTCCGCGGTTGGTGAAAACGATGTGGTAGAGCGCGGTATCAATGTCGCTGGTCACTTCAGAGGCAGCCTGAGCGTGGCCGGCGGGAGTAGGGATTTCAGGAGAGGCGGAAATGGGTCCGGCCAGCGCGGCCGCGGGCTTTTGGACCACTTGAGCGGCATGATTGTCGCTGGTGGGCTTAACGGGTTTTGGACCGGGAGCAGGTTTAAAGATGTATTGCGAAACGAGCAGCACGAGCATCATCAGCGCGAGCGCCAACGGGAGCCGCTTTTCTAGCGAGGGCGGCTGAGGCGAACCAGCGCCGGGACTATTGGGCATAAATGGATCTCATTTGATTTTCTCTTGACGTTCTGGGGCGAGCGAAAGCGCCTGCCCCACAAGACCCTTCAATGAACAGGATCGTACCCGCCTTCATGAAACGGATGGCAACGCCCCAAGCGCTTCAATCCCATCCAGACGCCCCTAACCGCTCCGAACTTCGCGACTGCTTCGAGCATGTACTCGGAGCAGGTTGGGCGGTAGCGGCAGGCCGAGGGCAGCAGGGGCGAGACAAAGGACTTGTAGGCTCGAAGGGCGGCGATCAGGAGGGTCTGCATCGCTCAAAGGTGCGGGCTACTTCGCGGCAGAGATCGTCGAAGCGGGCATCGAAGACACTTCGCCGGGGATTGAAAACGACTGCCCAGTTGGGGGGCAGCAAATCGATTTGCGAGCGAACGGCTTCGCGCATGCGGCGCTTCAGGCGATTGCGTTTGACGGCTTTGCCTAGCGCGCGCGGAACGGTGAAGCCGACGCGGGAAGGCGCAAGCCCGCCTGGAGAATGCAGGCAGAATGCGGCGAAATAGCGACTGGTCATACGGACACCCGCAGAATAAATCTCCCGGAATTCAGACGACCGGAGAACCCGTCTGGATCGTGGAAGCAGCGGCTACTTCGCGGCGCGAACGGCGAGCTCATCGCTAACCGTCAGCTTATGACGCCCTTTGGCGCGGCGGCGGGCGAGAACAGCGCGGCCATCGGCCGTCTTCATACGAACACGAAAGCCGTGGGTCTTGGCGCGCTTGCGGTTATTGGGCTGAAAGGTACGTTTGGGCATTCCCGATATTCTCTTCTGTTTGTCTTACGTGGGCGCACGCGAACGCACTGCGACTGATCCACTGATGTAAACCTTTAGTGTACAACGGGGGCGAGAGGTGTGGCATGGTGAGGACATGCTGATGCGCGCCGCTGTTCTGAGAGAGCCCGGTCGAAAAGATCCTCTGGCCATCGAAGAGGTCCCGATTCCCGTTCGCGGGGAAGGCGAGGCACTTCTGAAGGTGCTCGCGTGCGGGATTTGCCGGACCGATTTGCATATCACGGCGGGAGAGCTTCCGCAAAAGCAAGGAATGTTGATTCCGGGGCATCAGATTGTGGGAGAGGTGCTTGAGTCGCCCTCTCGGGAGTTTCCACCAGGGTCCCGGGCCGGAGTGTCGTGGGTTGGCGGGACTGATGGGACCTGCAGGTACTGTCAGGCCGGCAAGGAAAACCTCTGCGATCATCCGACTTACACGGGCTACAGCCGGAACGGCGGCTTTGCGGAGTACACGACAGCAAGAGCAGATTTCTTGCTTCCCTTACCGAAGGGACTGCCGGACATGGCTGCGGCTCCATTGCTCTGCGCGGGCATCATCGGATTCCGCAGCTTGCGAGTCGCTGAGATTAGGGAGGGGCAGCGCGTGGGTCTATTCGGATTCGGGTCGTCGGCTCAATTAATGATGAGAGTGCTGCGGGCGTGGCACTGTCGTGTCTACGTCAGTACGCGAGACACACCTCATCAGAAGATCGCTCGCGAACTGGGTGCTGAATGGGTGGGCGGCGCGACAGACGTATCACCGGATGCTCTGGATTCTGCCATTACGTTTGCACCCTCAGGTGATGTGGTGCTGGCGGCGCTACGATCGGTGGCGAAGGGCGGTATTGTCGCGATCAATGCGATTCACCTTGATCGCATGCCGCAGTTCGACTACGACACCCTGCTGTGGGGCGAAAGGCAACTGAGGAGCGTAGCGAATATGACGCGCGAGGATGGACGCGACTTCCTGCGTGTCGCCGAAGAGATCAAACTGAAGGCCTCGGTCGAAACATTCAGGCTCGACCAAATCAATGAAGCCATGCAGGCGATCTACCTGGACCGGACGAGTAGCTCGGCCGTGGTGCTGCCGGGAAGTTGATGCTCAAGGAAGCATCCACTCGCCGCGCTTTCTAATTTCGGCGTACATGGCATCAGGGGCAAGGTCCAGCTCACCTGGCCAAGTCACGGCTCCGTGCTCGACGAAAGCTTCAGCGAAAAGCGATGGGTCCCGGAGGGGCGCAAAAACACCGGCGCGAGGCGATTGGATCAAACGGGACATGTCCACTGTTCCGGTGGTTCCATCGACGAATCGAATGGACAAGCGGAACCCTTCTAACGGCTCAACCTGCACTACGCGCCAGGGTATCCGCGAGGTTAACGCAGGGGGGAATCTTGTGTATTGATTCTTTGAGCATAGTTCCCAATCCTCGATGAGTTCGGCCCGGTGTTCTTGTGCCCACTCCAGCACCAAGGCTAGAGCACGCCGCGGCAACCGGCCTTCGATTACGTCTAGAGTACGAATATCAATCTTCGCTTCGTCCTCCGCAGAGAGTAAACGGGCGCGCCCATTTCCTTCCTCTTCATACCCGTTTTTGTCGGGATAACCGCGGGCGCGGTCACAAAAGCTTATACTACTTCGAATACCAAACATTTGAGGTAATGCGTCTCAGGAACAGTGAGGAGAATGGGGTGGTCCTGGGACTGAGTGCGACGTTCGAGAACACGGAGGCGCTTGCCGCAATCGAGAGCGGCGGCGGCGATGACTTCGAGCAGGTGCGCCTCTGTCATGTGATGGGAGCAGGAGCAACTGACAAGGATGCCGCCGGGCTGGAGAAGACGGAGCGCGCGGAGGTTGATTTCTTTATAGCCGCGGACTGCGCCTTCCAACGCTGAGCGGGATTTCGTAAAGGCCGGCGGATCGACCACCACCAAATCAAAAACGCGGCGGGCGCTGACCAGGCCGGGAAGGTATTCGAGCACGCCGGCTTTCCGGGCAGAGATGTTGCCGAGGTTGTTGCGCGCGGCATTTGCGGCCAGTGTTTCGAGCGCCGAAGCGGAGCTATCGATCGCCTCGACCGATTCACAGGCGGAAGCGAGGTGCAGGGCAAAGCCGCCACTACCGGTGAAGCAATCGAGGGCGTGCCCGCGAGCATAGTGGCGGACTCCAAGATAGTTCTCGCGCTGATCGAGAAAAACGCCGGTCTTCTGGCCGTGCAATAGATCGGCAAAGAGAGTTAAGCCGTTCATCGCGATTTCGACCTGTGGCGGGATTTCGCCCGAGAGAATCGAAGTTTCCTGGGGCAGGTTCTCCTTGGCCCGGGAAGCCAGGTCGTTGCGAGCGACGATTCCCTGCGGACTGAACAATTCAGTCAGGGCCGCGGTAATCTCGCCGCGCAGCCGTTCCATACCCTGATCGAGCAATTGCACAACAAGCCAATCGGCATAGCGGTCTACGATCAGGCCGGGAAGGAGATCTCCTTCGGCATGCACCAGGCGATAAGCATTCGAATCCTGTACGAAGCGCTGCCGGTAATGGTAAGCAGCGGCCAGACGCTCCCGCAAAAAGCCCGCGTTGACGGCTTCAACTCGCGAGCTAAGCAGACGAAGCGTGATCTGGGAGGTGGAACTATAGTGAGCCGCTCCAAGGGTGCGGCCTTTGGGGTCTACTACGCGAACTACGTCGCCAGGCTGCGCTGAGCCGTGATCGAGAACGTCGCCAACAAAGATCCAGAGATGACCTGAGGCGAGGCGGCTAGCTGCCTTCGTGTTCACCCGCACGGCGGGTATCTGGTCGGCCAAGTTAGACGTCGAGATTGCGCACGTCGAGGGCGTTCTCTTCGATAAATCTGCGCCGGCTCTCGACATCCTCGCCCATGAGGGTAGAAAAGACGGGCTCCGTTTCGGTTAAGTCGTTGAGATCGATTCGCAGCAGGGTACGGGTGTCGGCGTTCATGGTGGTCGACCAGAGCTGCTCGGCATTCATTTCACCGAGACCTTTATAGCGCTGCACATTTACTTCGCGGGTACCTTCCGTTTTGACGGTATTGAGAAGATCGCGCCAGTTTGCGACGGAATCGCGACGGCTGTCTTTGACAAGCGTGAAGGGCGGCGTATTCAGGCGAGCCACCTGCTTAACGATTGCGCGCAAGCGGCGAAATTCCGGCATGGCCAGGAACTCGGTGTTGATCATGCGGACGGCATTGGTGGGATCGCGATAACCCACCATCCAGGCGGAGTGCTCTTCCTCGTGCTCGACCGTGACTTCGAGCTTCGCCTCGCGCAAGCGCTCGGCAAGCACCTTCACGTTTTCCTCATTCTGCAGGTCGGTTTTGGCGTCAATGGGCAGGCTTACGTCCGTGAGGACGTCCACTACGCGCGCATCGCGAACCCTGCGTTCGAGCCGCTGGGAGATCTGGGCAAGCTCATCGAGCGACATGAGGAAGCCGCGGAGCTCGGCTCCTTCGGCTTTGGGCCGCTCGGCTTCGGGACCGCTGCCGAGTTCGACGCTAAGATTTTCGGTGGCGCGCCGGAGGATCTCGCGCGTGAATTCCTTGTCGTCCTTGATGTACTTTTCGCTTTTGCCTTTCTTGATCCGGTAGAGAGGCGGCTGGGCGACGAAGACTTTGCCCCGCGTGATGAGCTCCTGCATGTGGCGGAAGAAGAAAGTCAGCAGGAGCGTGCGGATGTGTGAACCGTCGACATCAGCATCGGTCATGATGATGATCTTGCCGTAGCGCAGCTTGGCGAGCTCGAAATCGTCACCTTTGCCGATACCGGTGCCGATGGCCGTGATCATAGCCCGGATCTCTTCGTGCCCGAGCATTTTGTCGTAGCGCGCTTTTTCGACGTTCAGAATTTTGCCCTTGAGCGGCAGAATGGCCTGGTAGCGCCGATCACGACCCGATTTGGCAGTGCCACCAGCCGATTCGCCTTCGACAAGGAAGAGCTCGCAGCGATCCGGATCGCGCTCCTGACAGTCGGCCAGCTTGCCGGGCAGGCCGCCTGAATCGAGAGCGCCCTTACGGCGGGTGAGATCGCGTGCTTTGCGGGCCGCTTCGCGGGCGCGCGCCGCATCGATCGCCTTGCCAATAATCTTCTTAGTGACCGTGGGATTCTTGTCGAAGAACTCGCCGAGGCGCTCGTTGACGAGCTGCACCACGTAGCCCTGAATATCGGAATTGAGCTTGCCTTTGGTCTGGCCTTCGAATTGCGGCTGCGGCAGCTTGACGCTGATGACGGCCGTGAGGCCCTCGCGCACGTCATCGCCAGTGAGATTCTCCTTGGCGTCTTTGATAAGACCGGAAGACTGGGCGGCAGCGTTGATGGTGCGGGTGAGCGCGCTCCGGAAGCCGCTCAGGTGGCTGCCTCCATCAACGGTGTTGATGTTATTGGCGAAGCTGAAGATGTTCTCCGAATAAGAGTCGTTGTATTGGAGCGCTACTTCGATGGTGAGCTTGCCGCCGTTAGGCAGGTCGCGCTCGCCTTCGAAATGGATCGGCTTTTCGTGCAACGCTGCTTTGCCGCGATTGAGGTGCTTAATGAATTCAGCGATACCACCGCTATAAAAAAACTCTTCAGAACGGATGTTTTCGGCGCGCTCATCCGTCAGGGTGATTTTGAGGCCTTTGTTTAAGAACGCGAGCTGGCGCAAGCGAACCGCCAGCGTGTCGAAGTTGAATTCGGTCGCGTCCATGATGGTCGGATCGGCCTTGAAGGTGATTTTGGTGCCAGTCTTGTTCGATTTGCCGGTCTGGGTGAGCGGCGCCTTGGGAAAACCGCGTTCGTAATCCTGCTCCCAGGTCGCCTTGTTGCGCCAGATTTCCAGGTGCAGAGTTTCCGAGAGGGCGTTGACGCAACTCACGCCTACGCCGTGCAAGCCGCCCGAGACCTTGTAGCTGTTGGAATCGAACTTGCCGCCAGCGTGTAGCTTGGTGAGGACGACCTGGGCAGCAGATACGCCTTCTTCGGCGTGGATATCGACCGGGATGCCGCGGCCATTATCGACGATGGTGATCGAGTTATCGATGTGAATGGTAACGCCAATTTCATTGCAGTAGCCGGCCAGCGCTTCGTCAACCGAGTTATCGACGACTTCGTAGACAAGGTGATGCAAGCCCATCTCCCCGGTAGATCCGATATACATGGCTGGGCGGAGCCGGACGGCTTCCAAGCCTTCGAGGATCTTGATACTCGTGGAATCGTAGTTTTCGTTCTGAGTCAATGTGGGCATATCTTCCGGGTTGTGACGAGATGGCCTGTTATCTTCAACTGGCTCGCGCTCGTCTTTCATTCTTCTTTCCTGAGGCGGCCTGTCAGATGCGCATCGGCATCACGACATAGCGGTAAACGGTCTCGGGGGCTCCGGCGTGCGGCCGCAACTCGCCAGCGCTATTGGAATCCTTGAAGCGAAACTCAATCTCGCTGCCATCGACCGAGCGCAAGAAATCGAGCAGGTACTGAGCGTTGAAGCCGATTTCGATGTCAGCGCCTTCGTATTCGACTGGAATGGTTTCTTCGCTTTCGCCTGTTTCCGATATCGACGAGTGAACTTTCAGCTCCCCCTTGAGAATCTGGACGCGGATAGCACGCGAGCGTTCGTCGGCAAATTGGGCAACTCGCTCGATCGAGGACTTGAGCTCATCGCGTTGCATCACCAGGGTGTGGGGATGCTCCTTGGGCAGAACGCGCTCGTAATCGGGGAAATTTCCGGTGAGCTTGCGGCTCAGCAGCAACCGCTTATCGATACGGAAGAACAGATGGTTATCGTTGCCGGAGAACTCGATCTGCTTGCTCGAATCGTCGTTGGCGAGCTTCTGAATTTCGCTCATGGCCTTTTTTGGAAGCAGAGCGCGATAGGAACCAGTAAGGCCAGGCAGGCCGAGAGTCTTTTCGATCAGAGCTAGCCGGTGGCCGTCGGTCGCGACCATCACAAGACCGGTGTCGCGCAGTATGAGCAGCGCGCCGTTCAGGGTGAAGCGAGACTCTTCGGCCGAGATGGCAAAGATAGTCGAGCCGATCATCTGGGCGAGAACGCTAAGCGGGATTTCCGCCATGGTCTCGGGCATTTCGGGCAGCTCGGGGAAACTCTCGCGAGACATGCCGGCGATGCGGGTTCGGGAGCGGCCGCAGACGAAGCTGGCCCACTGATTTTCGGCCAACTTTACCTGCACGTCGGCATCGGGCAGCAGCCTTACGTAATCGAGGAGTTTGCGCGCCGGGATCGTACCCGCCCCTTCCCTCTTGATGCGGGCAGGGCAAGAGCAGCGGATACCCAGTTCCAGGTCGGTAGCGGTTAGCCAGACCTGGTCGTGGTCGGTTTCCACCAGGATATTGGACAGGATCGGGATGGTAGTTTTGCGTTCCACAACGCCCTGCGTGAGACCGAGTTCACGTACAAGATCCGACTTGCTGACCGAGAATTCCATGTTCAATTCTTTCGAGAAGCCCTCAGGCTGAGTGCACTCAGATTCTTCCTAGTCAAGTATTAGAAAGGGACTAAACAATACCCGTTCTAGTAGGGGTTGTGGAAATGTTGAATTCCACCTAAATTATAGCAAAAGCTACATCTTGCGTCTATTCGAGCCTGTGAAATTTCGCTTGACCGAATCTGCGAAACGCAGGCGGCTTGAAGTCTTAAACAGCTCTCAACAGGCAAGCCACAGGAGCAGATGTGGATGGTAGCCATAAGTTCACTGGAGTGTGTCGGTTAACTTCTGAATAAGACTGTTCAGATCCTCGTCTCGCTGGCGGAGATCGTCGATTTTCTGGACCGAGTGGAGAACGGTGGTGTGATGCTTTCCACCGAAGTAGCGGCCGATCTCGGGTAAGGAAGCGTGCGTGAGCTCCTTGACGAGATACATAGCGATTTGGCGCGGGTAGGCGATCTGCCGGGTATTGCTCTTGATCTTGAGCTGTGAAGGCTGCATCGAAAACCGTTCAGCGACGGCTCGGAGTATAGACTCGACGGTGATCTTGCGTTCCGGAACGCCGTTCAGATGCTTGAGCGTATGCTGCGCCATGGGCAGCGTAATCGGCTGCCCGGTTACGGAGGAAACGGCGATGAGCCGCGTCAAAGCGCCTTCGAGCTCACGAACGTTCGACTTGGTCTTGGTTGCAATGAAGATGCGGACGTCTTGCGGGAGGCTGACACCTTCGGCTTCGGCTCGCTTGTCAAGAATTGCCATCTTAGTTTCGAGATCGGGAGGCTGAACGTCCACCATGAGTCCCCACTCGAAGCGGGAACGCAGGCGCTCGACGAGGCCGGGAAGCTGATTGGGCGCCGAATCGCTCGATATCACGATCTGCTTGCGGTGATCATAGAGCTCGTTGAAGGTATGAAAAAATTCTTCCTGCGTCCGCTCTTTTCCGGCGATGACGTGAATGTCGTCGATAAGGAGGACATCGGCCGAACGATAGTGGCGATGAAAGAGCGGCATGCGGTCGAGCTTGATGGAAGCGATCATCTCGTTCATAAAACGCTCGCTGGACGTGTAGATGACGTTCAGGCCGGGGAAATGATCGATCAGACTGCGGCCAATAGCATGCATTAAATGAGTTTTGCCGATACCGACGCCGCCATAAACGAAGAGCGGATTGTAGCTGCGGGAAGGCATGCTGGCTACCGCCCGGGCGGCGGCGTGAGCGAGCTGGTTGGAGGAGCCGACCACGTAGCTGTCGAAGGTAAGCCGCGGATTGAGCCACGACGCGGTGCTTTCAAAAACGGGCTCAGCTGGACGGTGATTCGGATGCGAAGCCGGAGCGGTTTGAGAGCTTCCGGCGTGAGCGGCAGCGGCCATGGGGGCGGCGGCCTCGATCTCGTACTGAATACGACGTATGGGAAGCTGCAGTTCGCCGACAGCGGAGCGGATAAGGGCGGTGTATTCCTGACGGATCCAGGCTTCGGTAGTCTGATCAGGTACCTGGACCGTAAGCTCGCCATCCCGCAGGGAGCCTAGCCTGGTTTGCGAGAACCAATTTTCGTACGCTCCCCCGGCCAGTTTGGTCGCCAGGCGGTCTTTTATTTGTTCCCAAGCGTCGCTCAACCGCATTTACTCCTTCGCTCCCCGCGAACGCAAAAGTTTCCCACAGCTTTTCCACGGCTGTGGAAAAGAGCGAGCGGCGTAAAGTGTTAGGCTGAGCCGCTGCGCCGCAGCGGCATGGTCTAAAAGGAAGCTTCCCCGTTCTCGGAAAGTTCAGTCTAGCATAGGGGCGAGCCTTGAAAAGGAAATAATGATGGGTCTGTAAATGGCTGAACAGTTAAGACTTAAAGTACTTGACAGAGGCCGAAGAACGCTGCTGAGCACGGGTCCGAAGAGTGTGAATCCTAGTAAATTCCTCTATTGCAATCAGATGAATTGACTTCGCAACAAGTTCATTCGAGAATGTGAGTTAACGCCCAAGCGGGAGTAACTCAGCTGGTAGAGTGCAACCTTGCCAAGGTTGATGTCGCGGGTTCGAACCCCGTCTCCCGCTCCATGTTTTCAATCGCTTAGCAATCCCGTAGCGCTCCCTAAATCTGTCTGGCCTGGGTACCATTACGATTGCCGGCAAACGGGTAGCTCCCATCATATGCTAGGAACAGTTAGTTGCCTGGCCCGTGCTCAGTTCGTCCCTGGAAGGGCCAGCGGTAATCGTTGCGATCTCCAATAATTATGTTCGGGTTTCCAGAACAGTCACACCCAGCGTTAAGCGGACCGCGATAAAGTCTTGGGCCAGGTTGTTCGGCGTCCCACTTCTCTCCGCTTCAAACAACTGGCCTTTCGAGACTTTCCCGCCGAGTGGCGCACGTGGTCGTGACGAGCGCCGTTGTACCTCCGATGGAACGAAGATGATCCGTTGTGTCATCCAATCCCCTGCTGTATTCCACTTGCTTTCCCAACAAAGCCCTGCCATACTGCCATCGTTGGGAATCCAAATGGAAAAGGGAAGAAAAGAAAAATCCGAAGTTCCTCAAGGCACTCTGGCCCTTATGGTTCTCAAAACGCTCGATTTGCTCGGTCCTTTACATGGATACGCGATCACAGAACGCATCGGCCAGATCAGCGGCGACGTACTAGCGGTTAACCAGGGCACTCTATACCCATTGCTGCTCCGGCTTGAAAACGAAGGGTCCATCACTTCGAGCTGGGGAACATCGGACAACAATCGAAGGGCTCGCTTTTACAGGATCACGCCTGCGGGGCGGCGACAACTGCAGGTCGAGACCAAGGAGTGGCGACAGACCACGGAGCTCATCGGCAGGTTCGTCTCAGCAAAAGCGGAAAACCTCTCATGAGATATCTTCGGCGTTTGATAGCGCGCATTCTCGGGCTCGCTGTACGCGAGAGCACCGGCGACCGACTTTCCGAGGAGATCGAACAGCACTTGGCATTTCAGACGGATGCCAATATCCGCTCGGGCATGCCGCCCGTCGAAGCTCGCCGGCAAGCGATACTTCATTTCGGTTCACCTGCGCTCACCCGCGAAGACGGCCGCGCTGAGCAGGGTCTGCTGTGGGTCGATCAACTGCTGGGCGACATCCGTTACGGTGCAAGAATCCTCTGGAACAGTCCCGGATTCACAACGGTCGCTTCCCTCTCGCTAGCTCTCTCGATCGGCGCAAATACCACGATATTTTCCGCTGCCCGGCAAATACTTTACGAGCGCCTTGGAGTGCCACATCCGGCCGATCTGCGCTTATTGACTTGGACTGGTCCCGAAGCTCGTGTTGCTGTCCATCATGTGCACGGCGACTATGACCAGTTGCCCAGCGGGTTTGTGACGAGCCCCTCCTTTTCCTACACCGCGTTTCAGCATTTCCGGGCCCAGAACCATGTCTTGAGCGATCTCATTGGATTTCGAGAAACGGGTGTTAGCCTCACAGTCCGGCGAAACTCCCGCGGTGCACTTGCGGAGATGGTTTCGGGTAACTACTACGCCGTCCTCGACGTGAAGCCTCAACTTGGCCGCGCTCTCATTCCAGCAGACGACACCCCGAGCAGTCAACCTGTAGCTGTCATCAGCGATGCGGCCTGGGAGCGCGATTTTGCCCGCTCACCTACTGTGCTTGGCGCAGTTATCAAAGTCAACGAAAAGCCGGTCACCGTCGTTGGAGTGAACCCGAGCTCATTTACGGGAGCCAAGAGCATACTTCAATCCGAAACACCGGACATCATTGTCACGCTGGCGATGCAGCCCATCCTGACGCCCGCATCCGACGGCACATCATGGATTAGCAATCCCAACCAATGGTGGATAAACGTGATGGGTCGCGCGAAACCAGGCGTGACGGACAGCGCCGCGCAAGCCGCGCTGAATGGACAGCTCTCCGCGATCGTGCGCGCCACCATGCCGTTGCGATCCGGAGACGTCATTCCGCGCCTAGTCTTGCGCGACGGAAGCCGCGGGCTGTTCGAACAGGAACAGATCTTCGCGAAACCCTTCAGTGTACTTATGCTGTTCGTCGGGTTGGTGCTCATGCTCGCCTGCGCCAACATCGCAAATCTGATGCTAGCGCGCGGTACTCGCCGGCGGCGTGAGATGTGCATGCGTATGGCGCTTGGAGCTGGCCGCGCGCGAATCCTCCGCCAAATCTTTGTTGAAAGCTTGGTACTTGCCGGGATAGGCGGCGCGCTCGGCTTGCTGTTAGGCTACATCGGGCGTGTGATACTGCCACAGCTGGCGGTGAATTCCTGGCAGAGGTCTCCCCAACCTGTCCACTTCGATTGGACCATCTTTGCCTTCGCCGCCGCTCTCACGGCTATTACGGGGATCCTGTTCGGTTCAGTGCCGGCGCTTACGGCTGCTCGCGTTGACGTCAACACGGGGCTGAAAGAGAGCGCCCTCAGTATTACTCGGCGGCGCCGAGGCACCGCCGGCCCGGTGCTCGTCGGCTTTCAGATCGCACTCTCGACGCTGCTGGTTATCGCAGCCGGCCTGTTCATCCGCACACTGCTACGACTCAGTGCGATCGAACCCGGCTTTGACACGCACAATTTGTTGCTGGTACAAGTGCCGTTGCCTCATAGCCGATACCGCGCCGGTTCAGATATCGCCTTCCATCACCGGCTCGAACAGGCGATTGCCGCCATTCCCGGCGTCGAATCCGTTACCGCTGCAATGGAATCCTACCTTTCGGATGATCTGTCCAAAACCGATTTCCTGCCCCAAGGCGAACCAGCAGGTGACGCAAAAAAGGCTGAAGCGTACAACGCGGTGGGTACACGATTTTTCGCTACGATGCACATCCCTTTGATTGCGGGACGTGCTTTTGGAGATCAGGACACCCCCAGTTCGCCCAAAGTAGCCGTTATCAATGAAAGGCTGGCAAAAAGCCGATTCCCGAATCAGAACCCATTGGGGAGAATGTTCTCGGTCGGAGGTCATCACTCCGATGGACACGGCGGAAAGTTTACCACCGATCTCGTCCGTATCGTTGGTATCTGCGGCGACACTTTGTACACAAGTCTGCAGGAAGCGCCTCCACCGCAGTTCTTCCTTCCATACCTGCAACAGACCGAGATTGGTGGCATGACATACGAGATCCGCACGCGGGTGAAACCTGAGTCGATTCTGCAATCACTACGTCATATCGTCCAAACTGCCGACCCAGACGTTCCCGTCATTAATGTCCGCACGCAGGATGAGCAGATTGATGCTGATCTCCAGCCGCAGCGCCTCTTTGTCTGGCTCACTTCCGCCTTCGGGTTTCTAGCGCTAGTTCTGGCCACCATCGGGATATACGGTGTGGTCACGTACTCCGTAACACAGCGCACAAGCGAGATCGGCATACGTTTGGCTCTTGGGGCTAGCCCTCGACAAGTAGTAGTCATGGTCCTGCGCGAAGGCTATTGGATTACAGCAGCGGGTATCGCAATGGGCATCGTTGCCTCGCTGCTAATGATGAGGTTCGTGCGATCACTTCTTTACGGCGTCCAGACTTACGATGGCCCGACGCTCCTCGGCTCTGCATGTCTGTTGCTGATGGTTGCCATTTCTGCCAGTTTTATTCCCGCTCGTCGCGCCGCCAAAATTCAACCTATCAAGGCTTTGCGCCAAGAGTGAAAGCAGAACCTAAAGATTGACGGCAATCGGAAGAAGTTCCAAGGCTTACGTGTGCTTTCCATTTGACCCCACACGGTTCGGAAGCGAACGGCCGGGCTCATTTGCTTCCGCCGCCCTACCTCAGAATCCAATCAGAGTGCGCCGGCGAGTGTTGTGCGATCGCAAAAGCCCTACGGGCGAGTGAAATGTTTGGTAACGACTTCCCGAAAGCCGGCTTTACTGTATGGTTTGGAAAGTACCGGTACATGGGCGAGATTCTCGGGCAACATGTCGGTGGCGTACCCGGTTGTCAGCACAAAGGGAATGCCGCGCGCGAGCAGGTCATCGGCAAGAGTTGTGCTGCTCTCGGGGCCGAGTTTTACATCTATGACAGCGCCGTCCAGTTTCGAGGTGTTCAGCAGTTCTGTAGCCGCGATCAAGGTGCTGACAGGCCCAACGACTTTTCCTCCCAGGTTACGGATCATGCGAGCCAATTCGGTTGCGACGAGGAACTCATCTTCCACGACCAGGATCGCTAATCCTTCGAGCGGGGCGGTGATTGTCACTCTCGCTTGGCCCTCTCGACCGACAGATCTTCGGAGGGAAGTGCGACATCTATAATGCACTCGACACCACCGGCGCGGAAATTCAGTTCCGAAGATCCGCCGAACAGATGCGGCACGCTGCTCTCCACGATCTGTGTTCCGAAACCGATTCTGGTGCGATCAGGGGCCAGGGAAACTCCGTGCTCTCTCCAGCTGAACTGGAACCGAAACTTCCCACCAATTGAAGTTATGCTCCATGAAATGTCGACCCGACCGTTGACTGCCCTCTGCGAGAATGCGCCGTACTTCGCGGCATTGGTCGCCAGCTCATGGAGTGTCATCGCAAGGGCATGAGCGGCGCGAGCTGAGAGTTCCACCTCAGGACCGTGGAGGTTGAAAGTGGAGGCTTCATTAGCTCCAATGGCTTCCAATTCCAGGCGAATGATTTCGTCGAGCCGAGCTGTACCGGCGGGGCCTCGCAGCAGTAGATCCTGAGTCCGAGACATGGCCTCAAGCCGGCCATCAAAAGACTCCGCAAAGTTCTCCAGAGATGAAGCACCCTGAAGTGTCAAATGCGACAGCGCCCGTACATTCATCAACAAGTTCTTGACACGGTGCTGCAATTCACCGAGCAAAAGGTTCTGCTGCAAATCAGCACGCTTTCTCTCCGTAACATCCTCCATCACTAATAGAATTAGTTTCAGTTGATCGATACGGCGGGCATTGAGCAGCATGACGCAATGCCCAATATCTTCGAAATCATGCTCGACTTCGAAGTCGTCGAAAGAGGAGTTCTTCGGCAGGATTTCTTCGAGTAGCTGACGCAGAGAAGGTATATCCCATTGCCCGTTGCCCAATTCGTAGATGAGACACCCCTCAGTTTCCTTGGGGTCGACTCGAAACTTCTCGTAAAAGGGGCCGTTTGCCATCCTGACCCGTAGGTCCCAGTCGAGAATCAGGAACGGGTCACGAAGAGCGTCCACAGTCTTGCTGGAGTATTCCCTCGCGAACTCGATTTCCGTATTGTCACGGAGCCCGAGCACGATCAGAACTTCGCCGTTCTGGCGGCGTAACCGGCTGGCGTTCACCAGCATTACTCGCCGGCCAAGTTGCTCAAATTCGTGATCAACCTGGTAGCCCTTAATGACCGAATTGTTCTTCAGGACGTTCTCGAAGAGATGTCTAAGCTCGGGGATATTCCATTGGCCGTTTCCCAGATCGTATACTTTGCGCCCGAGGGTGTGGCGAGCGTCGACCCGGAAGGATTCGTAGAAGGCGGGATTGGCCGCTTCAACGGTGAGATCGCCCTGGAGAATAAGGATCGGCTCCTGAAGCGTCGAGACGATCGCCCCGAAAAACGTTCCCCTTTCCTCGCTCGAAAGGAACTTAAGCTCACCGAACGAATCGCCAGTCGAATCGGGCAAGACAGGTAGACCTTCGAAACACTCGTCTAACACGCGCGCGTTTCTTTGCTAAGTTACCACGGTGGCCGCTATCAATCACGAGCACGGACGAGTAGGTTGATGTGGCGCCAGCGGGACGAGCGAAACGCAGGCGGCGAAGGTCCGTTCAAGAGCGCCTCGCGGTTCGGGCAGTCTACCTGACTGCACCCAGGCATCAGGGCTCAGGGGTTGGGCTGGTTTTATCCAGCCGTGCCGCCCTCAATGCCCTTCGGTGGGGTGAGCGTCCGCACGATTGTAGATTGCAGTTCCGTCGTCCGGAATGGTTTGGACAGACACGGACCGAAGATATCCTGCTGTTCTGTGCGCTCGAGGCTTCCGGCGTATGCCGTAATGTAGACGACGGGCGTTTTCTGTTCCGCATGGATGCGCCGCGCGGCTTCGATTCCATCCATTGCCCCTTCGAGATGCACATCCATAATCACCAGGTCCGGTTTGAGTTCAACTGCCTTGGCGACGGCTTCGTCTCCCCGAGCGGCAACGCCGATAACGCTATACCCCATTCGTTCGAGCCGCCTCTGCAGATCAAGCTGAACGATGCTCTCGTCCTCAACGATCAGGATTTTCGCCTTCATGATGGCTGCACCTTTGTCTCGGGTCTGGAAGCTGGAAATGTGATTACGCATCGTGTACCTTCGTGCCGATCAAAGCGGACCTCGCCTTGCAACTGCTTCGTGAGCACCCCGACCAGCTTGATCCCGAGAGAGGTAGTATCATCAACGGTTATAACGTTTGGGACTCCGACACCGTTGTCGGACACCTCGAGGAGGCACTGTCCGTCTTCGGTGTGCAGCGAAATTCGTATCTCTCCATTCCTCGCATCAGGGAACCCGTGCTTAAGTGAATTCGTGAGGAGTTCGTTGATGATCAGCCCACACGGGATCGCTTGGGCGAGTTCCAGTTTTGCGTCTTTTGCATCGACACTAACCCGTATCCGACCCTGGTCAATGTCATAAAAGGAGAGGAGAGTCTGTGCGAGGCGGTTGAGATAGACATCGAAATCGACCCGTGCCAACTCTGGGGAGCGATAGAGTAGCTCGTGTATGTCTCCAATGGTACGAACCCTATTAACCGCTTCGTCGAACATAGTCCGCGTCAGCTCGTCCTCTACGGCGTCGGATTGGAGGGTGAGTAGACTCGTAATCACCTGAAGGTTGTTTTTGACCCGGTGGTGAATCTCTTTCAGGAGGGCTTCTTTCTCCGCCAAGGAAGCCGTTAGCTGCTCGTTCGTTTGTCTGCGCTCGGTCTCATCGCGCATGACCTTGGCAAAACCGCACGTGTTGCCCTGCTCGTCGTCAATTCGCGTGAGTACGCCACTGCACCAGAATCGTGTGCCGCCTTTTCTAAGATGCCATCGCTCGTCGACTGATCGGCCGTAGCGCATGGCATTATTCATCTCCCGCTCGGGTTGGCCATCAGCCACATCTTCCGGCACAAAAAGCAGCGCGCTTGGTTGTCCTATGATTTCGGCTTCTGTATAGCCAAGCACACGTTCGGCCCCGGCGTTCCAAGATACGATACGGCCATCCAGGTTCATTTGGCAAAGGGCATAATCTTTTACACCGTTCACAAAAAGGCGGAAGCGCTCCTCACTCTCTCGCAAGGCCTCTTCAGCTTGCTTCCGCTCAGTAATATCGACGCAGGCGCCGGTCAAACGCTCCGGCTCACCGTGCTCGTCGAGCAAGACCTCACCTTGATCCATGAGCCAGCGCTGTGCGCCATCAGCGCGGGTTACCCGGAATTCAGTATCCAGGTGTGATCCCTCATGACGGGTCCGTTCGAACGCGGCAATAACGCTCGCCCGATCATTCGGGTGAACCAGGGAATAGAAATCTTCGATAGTGTTGACTTGCTGATCCGGGCGGAGCCCAAACAAGGCCCGAAGGCTGTCGTCGAAAGTGTCCTTATTCGCTTTTATTTCCCAATCCCAGGTGCCCATGCGCGCAGCATGCAAGGCGATACGGAGTTTCTCCTCCGTCTTCTTTAGGGCTTCCTGCATGCGCTTATGGCTGGTAGCATCCCTGGTTATTTTCGTAAAACCGGTAAGTGTGCCTGCGTCGTCGCGGATGGCCGTGAGAACGCCCTCGGCCCAATAATGATCTCCGTTCTTGCGGACCAACCAGCGCGTATCGTCGGCTGACCCGTCCCGTTCGGCCAACTCCAGTTCGATTTGCGGGATACCCTGCCGGCGGTCATCCGCTGTAAACAGGATCGAGTGCGGCTGGCCGATTACTTGATCGGCACGGTAGCCGTTGATCCGTTCGGCACCGAGATTCCAGCTATTCACTTTGCCATCAATGTCCAAACTGAAGATCGCGAAGTCCGTAACCCCGGCCACCATGAGACGACATTGCTCGTCGGCTTCACGGATTTCCGCCGTTACCTTCTGCCCAGCACGATTTCGCGAGTCCTCCTGCTCTCGCTTGAACAATGCGAGCTTGATGACAGCCGCTAGTTCCCCGGACTTCGCCGGCTTGATAACGTACGCTAACGGCTCGGTCTGCTGCGCACGCTCCAGGAGATGCCGATCCGCGTAAGCGGTCAGATAAACGACCGGAACACCAAGCGGCTGGAGTTGCTGAGCCGCTGAGATGCCATCGACTCCGCCCGAGAGCACGATGTCCATAACGACCAGATCGGGCCGGATCTGCCGTCCTTGTAGGATGGCTTCCTCGCCCGAGGAAACTATGCCCACGACCTCGTATCCGTGGGAGGCAAGGCTTTGCTGCAATTGCTCGGCGACAACCCCTTCGTCTTCCACAATCAGGATGCGTTTATTTGGCAATCGGTTTCCTTGACCGCCCTATTTCTTTAGCGGGTAAGGTGAACCGGAGGGAAGCCGGCTGACGACGTTCCTATGGGTAAGGCAACGTCCTGCCTACCTAATCATAAGCGAGAACTGGAGGCCCAGAACAGGCAAGAGATTCAATTACAGCCGGTACTGGTAGCCTTGCGGGGCGCCGCTCTCTTCTAGCTTGCTACGATTCAGACACGATGTGGAAATTCCTGTTGGGAGTGCTGATCGGGATTATTGTCACGGTGTTCGGCCTATTCATCGTATTTCTGGCGATCGGCCGCATCTTCGCCAACAAAGCCCCATCGGTTGCTGGTAACTCGGTGCTGGTGCTGAGCCTGCGGGGCGACATCCCTGAAGCGGCCCCGGTCGATGTGGGACTCCCCTTCTTCCAGCAGCAGGCCGCGCCCACGGTCCGGGATCTTTGGACATCGCTTCACGCCGCAGCTACGGATAACCGCATCAAGGCCGTGGTTCTCGAACCGCGTGGATTGATGGCCGGCTGGGGCCGTCTCGAGGAGCTACGGCAGGAGCTTGCCGATTTCAAGAAGTCGGGCAAACCCGTGTACGCGTTTCTCGAATCGCCCGGCTCCCGGGAATACTACCTCGCTTCCGCGGCCGACAGGATCTATCTCTCTCCCGGAGACGTGCTCCAGGTAAAAGGGTTCCTGCTTGAGGCCATGTACTTCAAGAACGGTCTGGACAAGCTGGGCGTGCAGTTCGAGGTTGACCACATTGGCCGTTACAAAGATGCCGGAGACGTTCTCACGCGAACCAATATGTCGCCGGAGACGCGCGAGGTTCTGGGGCAGGTGCTGGATCAGATCTACGGAGATTTCTGTTCGACGGTCGGGCAAGGCCGCCACAAGTCCGCCGATGACATAAAGACGCTGATCGACATGGGCCCGTTCACGGCCGACCAGGCCAAAGCTAACGGCCTAATCGATCAGCTCGGCTACCGGGACGAGCTCTACAGCGATTTGAGAAAGAAAACCGGGGAATCGAAGCTTAACCGGATCGATATCCGCTCCTACTTCCGCGCGGAGCCCGGCAGAGGAGACCGGATAGCCATGCTGGTGGGTGACGGCGATATTGTGCAAGGCGATCCAGGAAACGCGTTTGGCGGGGGAACCGAGATTGCCGATCGCGCTTTCGCCAAACTTATTCGCCAGGTAAGAAACGATTCTGCCGTAAAAGGAGTAATTCTCCGCGTGAATTCGCCGGGCGGCGACTCACTTGCCTCGGACCTGATCCTTCACGAGCTAAAACTGCTCAGCGCCGCGAAGCCGACGGTGATTTCCATGTCGGATGTCGCTGCTTCGGGCGGCTATTACATTTCGATGACGGGCGATTCGGTGGTCGCGTATCCCGATACGATTACCGGATCGATCGGGGTTCTGTATGCCCGGCCCGTGGTTCGCGGTCTGTTCGACAAGCTCGGTATTCAAGCTGACCTGCTATCGCGCGGCAAGCTGGCGGAAATGGATTCGGTGACCCAACCGTTATCCGACGCCGCGAAACAGAAACTGCACGAGGCAATCGAATCCACTTACAAGCTATTCGTCACGAAAGTTGCAAGTGCGCGCAAGCGAGCCTACGACCAGATTGACCAAATCGCACAGGGCAGGGTCTGGATGGGCACGCAGGCGCGGCAGAACGGGCTCGTAGACCAGCTCGGGGGTCTCGATCAGGCGATTGCGATGGTGCGACAGAAGGCGCATCTCCCTCCGACCGGCGACACCAATCTGGTGATGTTTCCCCCACGCCGGAGTCTGCTGGAGGTGCTGGCGAACTCATCACCCGAAGCGCTACAGGATTCTGCTGCTGAGAACAAGCTCCGCCAGATGCTGCCTGGTCTTCCCAGCCGCGCCCTGCTGAAGGGCGGACTGCTGCGGATCATTCCGTACCAGATCGAAATTCGTTGACTAGATCTGGAGAGCGCCGATCGAAATCGGCGCGGAATAAAGTCCAGCCTCCTCTAAAACGCGGCGGCGGAGCAGACGCCGGCATCTCCGAGCGCCATCTGCATGCGCTCGAGCGCGCCTTTATGGATCTGGGAGACCCGGCTCTCGTTCACTCCGAGGCGGCTGCCGATCTCTTTCATCGTCAGATCGTGTTGGTAATACATGGTGACGACCTGCTGGTAACGCTCGGGCAGAGCTTGCATCGCCTCGCTCAACTTGCCGCGCAGCTCCGAGCGCGCAAACAGGCGGTCAGGCGATTGAGCCGGGGAAGCGGGGATCTCTGGCGCGAGCTGCTCTTCACCGTCGTAAGGATGAGCCTGAGTTGCCGCGGCATTCAAGCTGCGGAAATCGACCATGAGGGCCTGCCAGCGGCGGCTGTTCAGCCCCATGGCTTCTGCGATCTCTTTCTCGGTGGGTGTGCGGCCGAGTTTGCTCGTGAGCTCCGCCGTGGTCGCTTCCATCTGCTTGTAGCGTTTGCGCAGGTCGCGTGACGCCCAGTCCTGCTGCCGCAGACTGTCGAGGATTGCCCCACGAATCCGGTGTTTCGCGTAGGTCGGGAACACGACTTCCTTGTCGTCCCGATACTTGGTGGCCGCATCGAACAGGCCCATCGTACCCGCGTGTACCAGGTCATCGAGCTCGATGTGTACAGGAATCGAGTTTTGCACGTGGGCCGCAATCGCGGTCACCAAATGCAGATGCTGGGTGATCAGCTCATCCCGGCGGGCGTGCTCATTGGTCGGTTTGGAAGGGGCAAGTTTGGTTGCGGCGGTCACTCTGTATCTCCTGGCCTGATCGCGTCTTGCGACCGGCTTCGGCCTGAGTAAGGGCAAGGAGTCCACCAGGGCTGGGCTGGCGCTCAGAGTTGTGCGCTAAGTACCTGTAAACGAAAGGTTTATCGAGACGAGCGCTAAAAGCAGAAACACGCTTAGGCGGCGGGAAAACGAAGGCTGCGGTCCGTTACGAAACGTGCTGCGCTCTGATCCCGTTCCAAATCGGAAATGGCGCTCCGCTTCGAAACAGGAGCTTGCGGCGGGCCCGCAGAACGAGCACGGTCCCGATAGATAGGATTATTCCGAATTGCTTACTCGACGGTTACAGACAGGGGGACGAGTGCTCTAACTTCGGATCGAACTCTTTAGCTCGCTTCCCGTTTGGGACGGAAGCTGACCAGTGAGGAGGCCGGGTGCTTGCGCAAGAGACGTAATCGCCCGGTTTCAGAGAAAAGCTGGCTGGCGGCCACTGCGCCCTGTGAGGTGCGTTCTTCTTTGCTCAGAAGGTCCAACACGGATATGCGGAACTCCGTCATTAGGGCGTCGGCCAGGTTTATCCTGAGCCGGCGCGCGCCTTTCAGCACATTGTGCAGTTGCGGCTGCGAGACGCCCAAGCGTCGCGCCAAGCTTCGCTCGGAAAAGTCACCCTCCTGGATCCTGGCGTTTGCAAAAGCAAGCAGCCGGTCATGAAGCGCTCTGAACGTGAGCTCCTCATGGTTAGGAAATAATTCCAAACTGAAATAGGCTCACTTAATTTTCGGGTAAGCGAGCGATTTTTACAATATCGGCCCACACTAAGTGTATGAGACGTAAACCACTGTGAGGCAGTCGCTTGTAGGGAAATTCCGAAGAAATCTCACCCGCTGGGTAGAAAAAAATTCCTGATTTTTTGACGAGAAATCCAAAAAGTACTGTAAGTTTGACTCATAAACACGACGCAACCGAAACCGAATCAAAGCCGGACGGTTGCAGAAACGAACAAATAACCAACGATGCAGTGGACCCGCTCAGAAACTCTTGCTCTTGCCCAGCAATCTTGCACTTATTGCTACGGTCTTGGTCTTCGTCCCGGACGCGCGGGGGTGTCTACCCCTTGCAACTGCGTTTTTCGCGCTATTTTTCGCGCCTGCTATGCGCGTTTCCGGCAGTGTGCTTCCAAAGAGAAGTATATTAGCCGGGTCTCACTGGAATCGAATCCGGGCCGGCAGCGCAAATCTGTCTGGGGCCTGAAGAATGAAGAGTTTATTGCCGATTTTTGCCTGGTCAGCCGGCGCACTCTTTCCGAGCGCGAGTACAAGGTCTTCAAATACCATTTCCTCCTCGGCGCCGATTGGAAGCTCTGCTGCCGTAAATTGGGCATTGATCGGGGCACCTTCTTCCATGAGATCTACCGCATCGAACAGAGACTCGGAAAGACTTTCCGCGAACTCGAGCCGCACGCTCTCTTCCCGCTAGATGAATATTTCAACAGCACTGGACGCGAGAAAGTGGTTCCCATCACGCCCTTCAAGGTAGCCAGCGAAACCGAGCAGGTGAAACCCAAGACGATTTTCAAATTTCCGCTGAAAAAGGCGGCCTAGGCCAGATAAACACCTCGGGGTTGAGGATGGCGCTCAACCCCTTTCATCTGGTTCCTGCCTGCGCTTAGCGAAGAACTCCATCAGCAGCGCAGCAGCTTCCGTGGCAAACAGGCCCTCATCTATCGATGTCCGGTGGTTGAGCAGAGTGGAATCGGCGAGCTGAAATTTGCTGCGCACGGCGCCAAATCGCAAGTCGCGCGCCCCAAAGACCAGCCGCTCCACGCGAGCCAGAACGATCGCTCCCGCACACATTACGCACGGCTCAAGCGTTACATAGAGGGTGGAACCGGTTAGCCGGTAATTTCCGAGACATGCGCTGGCCATTCTGATAGCTTCGATTTCGGCGTGTGAGGTCGGATCGAGTGCGGCAAGAGGACGGTTCCAGCCTTCGCCGGCAATCTTACCCTTTTCGACCAGAACTGCTCCGACCGGCACCTCAGACGATCCCGCCCGGCAAGCGAGCTCGAGGGCGCGCCGCATAAAGGCCTGATCCGCTTCGGACCAACCGTTAGCCAACTTAGTCTGAACAATGCCGGTCACCTGTGCGTATCCTTCTTTGCCCAGCTTATTTGGCAGCGCATCGTTGGCGCGACTTCTAAGGTACGCTATCTGAAAAGAGGCAGGCATGTTCCGCTATTTTTCACTCGCTTTTAAGAACACGCTGCGCAATCGGCGCCGCAGCTTCCTGACTATCTCGAGTATTGGTGTCTCGCTCTGCCTTTTCGGAGTGCTGATCGCGATTTACCACGCTTTGTTTTTCGGTGAACAGACACCGGGTCAGGCTTTGCGACTGGTGGTCCGGAACCGCGTTTCGCTTGCGCAGCCCATCCTGATCGCCTACGAGAACAAGATCCGCAATGTGCCGGGGGTGAAGGAGGTTTCAGTCTGGAACTGGTACGGCGGAACATATAAGGACAGCGACCAGCGGAACTTCTTCGCCCGGTTCGCGGTTGAGCCGAAGCCGTTCCTGGCAATTCGGACTCAGATGGAAATGCCTGAGGACCAGCGTAAAGCCTTTATCACGGAACGCACGGGGTGCCTCATTTCACAGGACCTAGCGGACAAGCTCAAGCTAAAACTGGGCGAGCGCGTCACGCTTATCGGCGATATCTATCCCGGTACGCTCGAACTGAAGATCGTCGGCATTTTCAAGGACCCGGATGCGACCCAATCGCTGTTCTTCAACTACGACTACCTTCGGGACTCGCTGCCCATGGCGCGGCGTAACTACATCGGTACGATTGCCGTGCTGGCCGATTCGCCGGAAGATGTTCCAAAAATCGCGAAGACGATCGACGCGATGTTTGAGAATTCGTCGCCGCAGACCAAGACCGAGTCCGAACAGCAGTTTGCGCTCAGCTTTGTTTCCTTCCTGGGCAATATCAAGCTTTTCCTTTTGAGCATCTGCGCGGCGGTCACCTTTACTATTCTGCTGGTTTCGGGCAATACCATGGCCATGTCCGTGCGCGAGCGAATCAAGGAAGTAGGCGTGTTGAAGACCTTAGGATTCACGAATGGTGCGATTCTGGGAATGATCATTGGAGAGGCGCTCTGCATAGCTCTGGCGGGCGGAGTTCTCGGACTGTTGCTCGCCGCCTTTATTACAGCCGGTGTGACAAAAGCAGGGGCGGCAGCGATGCTTCAGATAAACGCATTGACGATTACGCCCTTCACCATCGTGCTCTCGTTGGGGGTAGCACTGCTGATTGGGTTTATCAGCTCCTTCGTGCCTGCCTGGAATGCGGCGCGGACGAACATTCTAGATTCTCTTCGTTACACCGGGTAGGGGCACCTATGGCGATTCCAATTTCCTACAACCTGCGCAACCTGGCGATTCGCAAGACCACGACCATCATGACGGCGGCTGGAATTGCACTCACGGTTGCGGTATTGCTGGCCGTACTGGGGTTGGTATCCGGTTTACAGAGGGCGTTCGCTTCGACCGGAGATCCGCTTCACGTGCTGGTTATGCGTAAGGGAGGTAACTCGGAACTAACCAGCTTACTCACTCAAGAGCAGTTCCAGGTAGTGAAGAGCTTTCCTGGTATTGCAACGGGGCCGGGTGGCCAACCGCTGGCTTCGCTAGAGGTTGTCACCATTGCTAACATGCCCAGCCCGGACAAGCCCGACGGCACCAACATCACTCTGCGCGGACTGTCGCAGGCCGGACTCGCCATGCGCAAGTTGAAGATCATCTCCGGAAGATGGTTTCAACCGGGGGAGCGAGAGATCGTAGTCGGCAAAAATCTGGCTAAGGTCTATGAGGCCGCGCAGGTAGGCAAGGAGTTGAAATTCGGCAAGGGGTCGTGGACCATTGTGGGCATTATGGATGGCGGAGACAGCTCCGAAAACAGTGAGATCTTTGGAGACGGCAACCAGATTGCGGCGGACTTCAACCGGCCAGACACTTACAGTTCGGCTCTCCTGCAAGCCACGGATGAAGTCACAGCGGCGGCGCTTAAGAAGTCGCTCGAAAACGACAGGCGTCTAAACGTGACCGTTATGAACGAGCGCGAATACTATGATGCCCAGACGATCTCAGCTCGCCCGATTCAGTTTCTCGGGTTCTTTGTGTGCATCATTATGGCTATCGGGAGTTGCTTTGCTTCCATGAACACGATGTACGCCGCAGTTGCGCGCAGATCGAAAGAGATAGGAACGCTGCGCATTCTGGGCTTCACCCGAGGCAGCATCCTGGTCAGCTTTTTCATTGAATCGGTGTTGCTATCTCTGATCGGAGGAATAATCGCATGTCTCATTGTTCTGCCCCTGAATCGAGTCACTACGACGCTCGGGAACTTTGTAACTTTCAGCGAGACTAGCTTCGACATTCGGCTTGGCCCGGATATCATGCTCATCGGAATTGTGTTTTCTCTGATACTTGGTGCAATCGGCGGCTTACTTCCGGCTCGCCAAGCGGCTAAGAAGGAGATTCTGAGCGCACTCCGTGACGTGTAAGTGCGTACTACCTTTGTGATTCATGGAAACGGAACTTAGGAGCCTGCGGATAGACCGCTCAGCTAAGCGCTCACGTGAGCCGAGAGCGGTAGGTAAGTTAATCGTAATTGCTGTTTTCGTGGCACTTGCGGCGGTCGGCTCAGTGCTTACGTATCGAAGCTGAGCGCGGCCACACCCGTTCATACGGTTCAGGTGCAGTCGCCCATGTCGGCGTCTTCAGCCGGGCAGCAGGTCATTCTCACGGCCACCGGGTATATCATCGCCGCGCACAAGATCGAGGTTGCTTCTAAGGTGAATGGACGCGTGGCCTGGATCGGTGTCGACAAAGGCGATCACGTGAAAGCGGGCCAAATCCTGGTTCGGCTGGAAGATGACGAGTATCGGGCGCAGGTAACGCAGCAGCAGGGGCAACTGGCGAATTTGGAGGCAAAGCTGCAAGAGGACGAGAATGGATCGCGTCCTGAGGAGATCGAAAAGGCGCGCGCCGACGTCAACGAAAGCAAGGCCGATCTGAATGACGCCAAGGCTTCGCTCGACCGGACGCGTCAGTTGGTAAGCGAAGGAGTTCTGGCGAAGCAGTCTCTCGACGACGCGCAGGCCAAATACGACGGGGATGCGGCTAAGGTAGCGAGCCTGCAACGAACGCTAGATCTTGCCGTTCTCGGGCCGCGCAAAGAAGAGATTCAGCAGATTAGAGGACAGATCGAGCAGGCCAAGGGCGCATTGGCGTATGTCCAAGATCAACTCGACAATACGATCATCAGGGCACCAATAACGGGCACCATTCTCGACCGGAATGTGGAAAAGGGTGAATTTATCACGACCGGCTTTGTAGGGGACAAGGGCGCGAAGGGTTATATCGTTACCATGGCCGACTTGAACGACTTACAAGTGGAGCTGGACATAAGCCAGAATGACTTTCCGAAACTTGGGCCGCGGCAGAAGGGCATTATCACCACGGATGCCTATCCCGACCGCAAGTATCAAGGCTTTGTCGAACAGGTTTCACCGGAAGCGGATCGCGCCAAAGCAACCGTGCAGGTTAAAGTCAAGGTGGAAAAACCTGACGGCTATCTCCGCCCGGACATGAATGCTACGGTGGCGTTCTACAACGATGCTCCAGCCGAGCAATCGTCAGTGAAGCGCGTCATCATTATTCCCGGGGCGGCCGTGCAGGGCGGCAGCGTGTTCGTGGTTGTAAATGGTCGAGCGCGTAAGCGCAATATAGAAACCAGCGGCAGCTCCGCAAGCGGTGTTTTGGTGGACAGCGGCCTCATCGGCGGAGAAGACCTGATTGTAAGTCCGCCGACCGGCTTGAAAGATGGCCAAAAGGTCGAAATGAAGCAGTAAGCGAATAACTTGAAGGATAACTGAGAGCCAAGGAAGAACAGATGAGCGAAACAGTGGTTAAAGCGACTGACCTTAGTAAAGAGTATGTGCGCGACGAATTCCATGTTATGGCGCTCGACTCCGCGAGCATTGAGATACATCGCGGCGATTTCATTGCGCTTATGGGTCCGTCAGGCTCAGGCAAATCCACCCTGCTCCATCTGATTGCCGCCATGGACAAGCCGACTGACGGCCAGATTGAAGTGCTGGGCGCCAACTTGCGTGAGTTGAGCGATAAACAGATTGCGCACTGGCGGAACGAGCACATCGGTTTCATTTTTCAATCTTTCAATCTGATTCCCGTGCTCACCGCCTTTGAGAATGTCGAGCTGCCTCTAAAACTCACGCGCCTGAATAAGAAGGAGCGCACCGAGCACGCGGAGACGGCCCTCAAACTGGTCGGTCTTGGCGACCGATTGAAACACCTGCCTAAGCAGCTGTCCGGCGGTCAGGAGCAGCGCGTGGCTATTGCGCGGGCGATCGTAACAGATCCCGATCTCATCCTGGCCGACGAGCCCACCGGCAATCTTGATGCCGCCGCTGCCGAAGAAATCCTTACGGTCCTGACGCGTCTCAATCGGGAATTTGGCAAGACTATCGTTCTGGTGACGCACGATCCGCACGCCGCTAAGTTCGCCAAGACAGTACGTCATCTGGAGAAGGGCCAGTTGTTACCGGTCGGTTCGCTCCCAGCCGATTGGGCGAACGCCATGGCGCTTCGAAACTAGTGCCGGAAGTGCCGGATGCCGGTAAAGACCATGGCGAGCTTCAACTCGTCCGCAGCGGCGATCACTTCCTGATCTCTGACTGAGCCACCTGGCTGAATCAGAGCCGTGATGCCGTGCCTTGCAGCCTCCTCTACGCCATCAGGAAACGGGAAGAAAGCATCTGAGGCGAGCACCGAGCCTTGGAGCGGCAACACGGCTTTCATCGCCCCCACTTTCACGCTGTCGACACGGCTCATCTGACCGGCGCCCACCGAAATCGTCTGCCCCGCGCGCGCATACACAATGGCGTTGGATTTTACATGCTTAGCCACCTTCCAACCGAATAGCAGGCCTCTGGTCTCTTCTTCCGTAGGCTGCCGTTTAGTTTTTACCTGAAGGTCTTCCGGCCCGACCTTCGCTACGTCAGGCGTCTGAGCGAGCAAACCGCCCGAAATCGATTTGATCACCAGTTCCTGTATGCTGGCTGGTCGCACCTTGAGCAGACGCAGGTTCTTCTTGTTGGTTAGGACGGCCAGCGCTCTCTCTGAGAACGCGGGCGCTGCGATTGCTTCCACGAACAAGTTTGAAATCTCGGAAGCGGTTTCCTCATCCAGCTCGCGATTAAATGCAAGCACTCCGCCGAATGCGGAAACAGGGTCGGCCTCCAGGGCCTTGCGGTACGCTTGGGCCAAGCTGGCCTGTTCCGCGCACCCGCACGGGTTGGTGTGCTTGATGATCGCCGACGCGGGCGCTTCGAATTCATTCACCAGCTCCCACGCTGCATCCAGGTCCACCAGGTTGTTGTAGGAAAGCTCCTTTCCGTGCAGCTGCTCGGCAGCGGCAATCCCGCTTTCACGCTTTCGGTAAAGAGCCGCCTGCTGATGAGGATTCTCTCCGTATCGAAGCACTGCGGCCCGTTCGAGTGAGACCTGAAGGCGTTCCGGCAGTTCCGTAGCGGAGGTCTTTCCAGTCGCGTCGATTTGCATCAGGCGGTTCGAAACCGCGATGTCATAGGCTGCGGTGTGTAGAAAAGCTTGCTGCGCCAGGTTCCAGTGAGTAGCCGGATCCAGTGCGCCTCCCAAGTCTGCCATTTCGCGCAATATCGAGTCGTATTGATCGGGCGAAACGATTACTGCTACATCCTGAAAGTTCTTGGCGGCGGCGCGAATCATCGTTGGGCCTCCAATATCGATGTTTTCGATCAACTCTTCGCGAGTGACGCCCTGACGTTCCGCATATTTCTCGAATTGATATAGATTCACCACCACCATCTGAATCGGCGGGATCTGATGTTCAGCGAGCGAGCTCATATGCGCGGAGTTGGAACGAATTGCCAGAATACCGCCCGCGATGCGCGGATGAATCGTCTTTACGCGGCCATCCAGCATCTCCGGGAAGTTTGTGATCTCGGCTACTTCGCGCACCGCAATGCGGTTCTCGCGCAGCAGCCTTGCGGTACCACCTGTTGAAATCAGCTCCACGCCCATTTCATGAAGCCGCTTGGCAAACCCAACAACTCCGGTTTTATCGGTAACGCTTATCAGCGCGCGCTCAATCCTCGCCATCCACCTCATTCTTGCAAAGCCACGCCGTTTCAAGCGCTGCGCCTAGAATCAGAATTGTGCCCCACGTCTGTACTTTGATCCCTGGCGATGGAATCGGTCCTGAAGTAGCGCAGAAAACGATCCGTGCTGTAGAAGCGACGGGTGTGGATATTCGCTGGCAGCGGATGGAATTGAATGAATCCATCATTCTCGAATCGGGGAAAACGCTACCGCGGTACGTGCTCGACTCGCTCCATGAAACAAAGGTGGGATTGAAAGGGCCTGTTACCACTCCGGTGGCCGGCGGGTTCCAAAGCGTGAATGTGGCGCTGCGTAAGACGCTTGACCTCTTCGCCAACGTACGCCCGGTCCGCACCCTGCCCGGAATCAAAACGCGCTTCACCGACGTGCAAATCGACATGGTGATCTTCCGGGAGAATACCGAAGACCTGTACTCCGGCCTCGAGCACGAGATCGTGAAAGATGTCGTTACAAGTCTCAAGGTAATTACGCGGACCGCTTCGGAGCGCATCGCCCGGTATGCTTTCACTTACGCGCGCAAAAACAAGCGGAAGCAGGTCACGGCGATTCACAAGGCGAACATAATGAAGCTGGCAGACGGCCTGTTTCTGCGTTGTTGCAGAGAAACGGCTGCCCAGTTCCCGGAGGTTGAATATAAAGAACTGATTGTCGACAACGCTTCCATGCAGCTCGTCATACGCCCGGAAAGTTTCGATATTCTGCTGCTGCCGAATCTCTATGGTGACATCGTCTCAGATTTGGCGGCGGGTCTCGTCGGTGGGCTTGGTATCGTACCCGGAGCCAACATGGGCGAAACGCACGCGGTATTTGAAGCCGTGCACGGGAGCGCCCCTGATATCGCCGGTCAAGGCAAAGCCAATCCGACTGCTTTGATGCTTTCCGCCGTCATGCTACTGATTCATCTCGGCGAGACTGAAGCGGCGCACAAACTGCAAAGCGCCATCGAAGGCGTCTACGCAGAAGGCAAACACCTCACCGGCGACGTCGGGGGTACGGCATCGGCGGAAGAGTTCACGGAGGCAGTTCTGCGCAGGTTAAGGGGTTAACTGCCTTCCATCTCCTCGGCTATCGCAAGCATCTGAGTGACGCTGTTCCAGTTCCTGCTGGTTCCCTGAACCTTCAACATTCTTTCAATGTTCGTGAGCTGAAGTTTCGAGCGGCCCATCCCGTTCGGGAAATAGATGTAGAGTTCGCGGCCATCGACCCGCAGCTCCTCCGGATCTGTTTTGATGCGCGACACGCTTTCGCACGCTTCCGGTACGGGGTGGCATTGAAGAAATGTCACGATCAGTTTGCCCGGGTGAAGCCCGGCACGCTCTGCGAACGGATTCTTTTCGATCACGCGCTTCAACTCCGGAGGGGTGCGCAGGATCACCGCCGGGCGAAAGCTGAAACTCCGCTCAATCGCGCTCTCAATCCGCTTAGCCAAGGCGGCCATATCGGGCTCTTCTGTTTTGAAAAGCACGTTACCGCTTTGCACGTAAGTGCGGGCGTCACGCAGGCCGAGCCGGTGATATAGCGCACGAAGCGCCTCCATTTGGATTCTGTTGCGCGCGCCAAGGTTGACGCCGCGCAGCATGGAGACAATCACGCCCATCGGAGCTTGGGGGAAAAGGCGCTTCCCGCCATCCCCTATAAGCCCTTCTTGCTCACAAAGACAATCAGGTCAACGATACGATTCGAATAACCCCACTCATTGTCATACCAGGAGACGACCTTCACAAGGTTGCCGCCGAGTACCTTGGTCAGCTCGGAATCTACGATCGAACTATTCGAATTTCCTAACATGTCCGTCGAGACTACAGGGTCCGAAGTATACGCAAGAATCCCTTTTAACGGTCCTTCAGCCGCTTGTTTCAGAGCGGAATTCACCTCGTCCGTGGTTGTGTCTCTTTTCAGGACAGCAACGAAATCGACCACGGAAACATCCGGCGTTGGAACCCGCATTGCGTAGCCGTCCAGTTTTCCTTTCAGTTCCGGCACCACCAAGCCGATCGCTTTCGCTGCCCCGGTTGAGGTCGGAATCATGTTTAATGCTGCCGCCCGCGCGCGCCGCAAATCTTTGTGCGGAAAGTCGAGCACATTCTGATCGTTCGTATAGCTGTGAACCGTCGTCATCGAGCCCTTCTCAATTCCAAACGTATCGTTTAGGACCTTCACCAGCGGAGCCAGGCAATTCGTGGTACAGGAAGCGTTCGAAATTATGTCGTGCTTGCTCGCGTCGTACATGCCGTCGTTCACGCCCAGCACAATGGTTACATCTTCGCCTTTAGCCGGAGCTGAAATGATCACCTTCTTGACCGAACCGCGCAAATGCTTCTTGGCATCGTTGGCATCGGTGAAACGGCCGGTCGATTCGACCACTACCTCAGCGCCCAGGCTCGACCAATCGATTTCGGCTGGATCTTTAATCGCGAAAATTTTAATCTTCTTATCGCCCACGCGGACGCTATCGCCGTCCGCCTGAATCTCCTGCTCCAGCCGCCCGAGAATCGAGTCGTACTTCAACAGGTGGGCGAGGGTTTGTGTGTCGGTCAAGTCGTTGGCCGCGACAAACTCGAGCTCCGGGTTGTTCAGTCCGGCCCGGACGACATTTCGCCCGATACGGCCGAAGCCGTTAATCCCTACCTTGATTGGCATATTGTCTATTTTACGGAGCGAAGAAAAATGTTCCGCTGCACAGTATCGGCGCGGGCTCAATCAAACCGAATCAAGAAATCCGCCGGAGACCAAAACTACTGCTTGCGGTGACTGTTATCGCCAAAACTGGCAGCCACAAAAACGGGCCCGAGTGCAGTCCGCGCCACTAAGGCAAGAGACCGAATGCGCTTACGCACTTCAGAGAAGAGCGAGCGCAATCGTATAGGATTGTGCCGGAGACAAGCGAGAACATTTTTGAACCGTTCTGTTCTATTATCGTTCAGTAGCAGTTTCGTGCGAAAAACTCATACCGAAGTTCCTGCTGCCGATGAGATGAGTATGCCTGACCCGATTGTCGCTTGTCCGAATTGCAAAACCGAGATTAAACTTACGGAATCCTTGGCGGCTCCGCTGGTTGAAGCTACCCGCCGAGAATACGAGCACAGGCTTGCCCAGAAGGATGCGCAGTGCGTGGGAAGGGAAGCGGCTCTGCGTCAAAAAGAAGAACTGCTCGCGAAGGAACAGGCGTCCTTCGCGGCGCGTATCGAGGAGCAGCTCAGGCGCGAACGCGCCAAAATCTGCGCGGACGAGGCGCGGAAGGCTAAAGCACTGCTTGCAACTGAGTTAGAAGGAAAAGCTCGTGAGATCACGTCGCTGCAAGACGTTGTCAAGCAGCGTGACGAAAGACTCGCCGAAGCGCAGAAGGCGCAGGCTCAGTTTCTCCAGAAGGAGCGCGCGCTCGGCGACAAGGAGCGCGAACTCGATCTTACCGTCGAACGACGCGTGCAGGAAGGCTTAACGGCTGTTCGCACTCAGGCGAGGCACGAGGCGGAAGAGGGGCTCAAGCTGAAGGTCATCGAAAAAGAACAGACCATCGCCTCGATGCAGAAGCAGATTGAAGACCTCCGGCGCAAAGCCGAGCAAGGCTCTCAGCAAATGCAGGGTGAAGCGCAGGAACTCGAGCTGGAAGCTCTCCTCGCGGCCAAGTTCCCCTTCGACAACATTTGCCCCGTGCCCAAAGGCGAGCACGGCGGAGACGTTCTGCAGCGCGCTCGCAGCCCGTATGGCGCGTGTTGCGGAACTATACTTTGGGAGACCAAACGAACAAAGAACTGGAGTGATGGGTGGCTCGCAAAATTGCGCGAAGATCAGCGGCTGGCTAAGGCCGATGTCGCCGTGATCGTCAGCCATGCTTTGCCGAAAGAGATTCAGACCTTTGAGCTGATCGATGGAATCTGGGTGACCCATCCGAAGACCATGATTCCCCTCGGCGTTTCGTTGCGGCAAATGCTGATCGAAATCTCGAGCGCCCGACAGTCCGTGGACGGTCAGCAGACGAAAGCCGAAATGGTTTACGGATACTTAACCGGCCCGCGTTTCCGCCACCGTGTTCAAGCGCTCGTAGAAGCATTCTCCGGGATGCAGGAGGACCTGGACAAAGAGCGAAAAGTCATCACCAAGCAATGGGCCAAACGTCAGGAGCAGATCGATCGTGTTATGCAAGCCACTGTGGGAATGTACGGAGATCTCCAAGGCATTGCGGGCAAAACGATTCAAGAGATCGAAGGCTTGAAGATTGAAGACTTGGAAAGCAATGCTCTTCCTCTGATAGCTTAGCTCTACTTCAGCAGCCCTCGAACTTTCCCTTCGATCGCTTGCCGCGCGTGAGTCGCCGGAAACAGTTTCTCGAATAGTCCCAGGTCCGCATCGACCGTTACATCTCTGTCGGTGACCTCGACGAAACCTTTGATGGGCGCGCTCAGAAAACCTGCCTTCGCATCGAAGGAAAAAGTCATAGTATTGCCCTGCCAGCTTCTGCGCTCATTAACGATTTGTATTGGGATGAAACCGGGCCCCTGGAAGAAATCATCGAACGAGCGGTCGACGGATCGCATGATTTCTTCCTTCGACCTGTTATGTGAAACCGTCACACGCATTAATGTTCGCTCCTTGGTCGCGGCGATAGTCTTCTCTGACGTATACCCGGCAGCGGCTTCCTAAACCGCGAAATTGATTCTTAACAGCTACTGCCTTGGCTCGGGTAATGGGGGCGCAGTGGTGCCTCCGATATTCGCATAAGAGTCCTCCACCTTAACAACTTTGCCCTCATCGAAGCGAACAAACGTCATTTTGCCGGGGGGATCTCCGTAGATCCAGTCCTCGATCGCATCGCCATCCGCATTCGTCTCGCGCGTCTTGTTGCGAGGCTTACCCATCGCGAGCAGTACCTGGTCCCGATCCATGCCCTGAATGGCCCGTTGCTCTTTGATCGCTTTCTGAATAGGGGCCGGCAACCTGTCGACATACTGCTCGGCCGCGGAATGCTTCTCGAAATCGAGAATGGGCGACAGCATCTGTCGGATCTCGGCAGCCTTCAACGAAGGCACTGGTCCGGGAAACACCAGGGCGAGATGGGAGCCATTAGCGGCCGGTTGCCCGCTCTGATTGGTTGCCGGTCCCATGGTGCCTCCCATGCCTACCTGCACATGGTCATACCAGTGTCCCGACTTGGTGCCGCCATTAATCTCGAAGACGATCCGGTTCGATTCGATCAGAACGCGCGTGATCTGGACCTGGTCTCCGAGTCGCGCTGCGGGCCCCTGCTCGTCGAGCGCCTTGTCCCAGGCGCTTTTGTCATATTGGCCGTTGCTATGTATGAGTAGCGGCTTTTTCGACCTGGGCAGAATCACCTTCATGGTCGCGAACTCAGCATTCAGGCCGCGTTCGATCTCCATCCGTTCGTCGAAGCTTAGCTTATCTGCGCGAAGTGAACCGCAAAGCGAGAGCAGCAATGCTGAAACGGCAAGCGCAGTCAGGCAGGCTCGTTCAGGACTTGGGCAATGGCCGCATACTGCCCCTTGACGGGCGCCTTGACGAGTGCAAAAAACAGACCTGCAATGAAAATGGTAGCCAGCAATCCGCCTTCCGGACCATAATCCCCGCCGCTCCACAGAGGCAAGAGATCCCATCGATAGTAGTACCTCGTTACATCGATTGTAAGCCCGCTCAAATTGACCCCAAACAGCGGCAATACGACATTCCACCCGTAATGCAACCCTATTGGCAGCCAGAGATCGCGGCTGCGCAGGAAGCTGTATCCGAGCACGATGCCCCAGAGCACGGTGTTGAGCACGCCGATCCCGGAAGAGTGAGGGTTTGAGGAATGCGCGAGTCCAAAGATCACTGCTGCCGGCAAAATAGTCGCAAATGGGCCGATCTTTTCGATTAGCAACTGAAACGCATAGCCGCGAAAAATCATCTCTTCACCCGCCGCCGCAATAGCCAGCGTCGCAAGATAAAAGACCAGGGTCGGCCAAGAGAACACAGCTCCATTCCTCAAGACCAGGCGCCCGGTCCCGGCAATCAGCGGCGCTATTAGCATCAGAGCCGCGGCCCCGCCCCCGAGCAGCAGCCCTAAACCAAAGTTCAGCCCGGAAGCTGCTCCTCCTCGCAGCCCTATGTCGCTGAAGGGCCGCCGGTCGAAAATCCTCATCGTGAGAAGGTTGGCCAGCAAGCCCGCGGCGCAAAGGCCAACCGTTCCCGCCACCACCAGCCCGAATACGCTGAAGAGCAAAAGCACCAGCAAACGCAACCCGACAAACACGGTGGCCACGAAGAAGGCAATCCGCAAAACGATGCCCAGACGGGTGCCCGGACCGGTTGAAGGAGTAGACAGATCAGGCTGTAGGCTCATTGCAGAAATCGCGGCTTTCGGCAAGATGGCCAGCCGCTTGGCCCGGTTTTGAAGTACCCTTAGTACTTGGCGCGCGACAATCCCATCCTAACTGGCGGCAACTCGTCCGATGAGAAGAGTATGGACAAAACGCAAGAACGTCGGACGGACACGCGCCTGCTTTGCGCGGATCTGATTGAGTTGATCTGGTGTGACGATCTCGGGCGAGAACGCAGGAGGATCGGCAATCTGGAGGATATCTCGCTTCGCGGAATGTGTATCCAGATGGAACTCCCGATTCAGGTGGGCACAAGCATTCGTCTGACCTGCCTCGACCAGAAGCTGACAGGCATCGTGCGGTACGCAGTGTACCGCGATCGAGCTTATTTCATCGGGATTGAATTCGAAGAGGATAGCCGCTGGTCTCTCCGGGACTTCACGCCGCAGCACTTGCTCGATCCGCGCGAGCTTTTGGACCGGGTTCTGGCCCGGCACGATAGCTCCCCCGGTCCAGCGCTGGTCCAATAAGGAGTCTTCGCCGCGTAAGGATGGCAGATCAAACCCAAACGCCTCCGCTGGCGCGCGGCGTATACGCCGCGCTCGCAACACCGCGCCGCCCCAATTCGACTGAAGCCGATACCGCCGCCCTGTTGGACTACCTGGACGTAATCGCCTCGGCTGGCGTCGATGGGCTTGTACTCTTCGGTTCAACCGGCGAATTTGTTCATTTCGGAATTGAAGAGCGAGCACGGGTAGCGGGCCTGGCCATCAAGCGGAGCCGAGTGCCAGTTCTGGTGAACGCTTCGCACTCGACCCTCGCCGGATCGGTCGCGATTGCAGAGAGTGCCATCGAGAGCGGCGCTTCCGGTCTTCTCCTCGCGCCGCCCCATTTTTACCGGTATGGCGACGATCAGCTTTTCGAGTTTTATCTTCAATTCAATGAGCTCGCCGGGCAGGACTGCCCCGTTTATCTCTACAATCTGCCCATGTTTTTGAACCCGATCTCACAGCAGCTTGCAAAACGCTTGCTGGAAACTGGCGCCTTTTCCGGGATCAAGGACTCTAGCGGTGAGCCGGGCTATTTTGACTTTCTGCACGCGCTGCGCCAGAACGCCTCCTTCCAGCTTCTGGTGGGCAACGAATCCCTTTATCTGCGCGGGCGCGCCGCGGGTGCGGACGGAGTCGTGTCTGGCATAGCTGCCGCGATTCCCGAGCTGATTATTGCTCTAGAGCGCGCGATTGTGGGACAGGAACCTGAACGCACGGAGCACCTCAACCGGCGGTTGGGCGAGTTTCTGCACTATGTCGAGAGGTTCTCAGCCACGGTCGCGATCCGGCAGGCAGCTTCCGTGCGCGGCTGGAAGTTGAATCAGACCGCTGTTCCTTTGGACGACAATACCGCCGCAGAGATCATCGCATTTCACGCCTGGTTTCGCGAATGGCTCACGCAGGTGCTGCCTGAGTGCGCCCAACCCGCGATCATGCGAACGTAAGTGTGTGGAGCCAAGCAAAGCCACTGAGGCCCTGACCTCGCGCCTGCCGGTTGATTCAGAGGAGTTTCGCCGGGCCGCTCACGCGCATGCTGACTGGATTGCCGGCTTCTTTGAGCGCGTTCGCGACTACCCTGTCCTGCCTTCAATTCGTCCGGGAGAGTTCGCCGCCAAATTGCCCCGGCAGGCACCTGAGTACGGGGATAGCTTCGAAGAAATCATGCGCGATTTCGAGTCGGTTGTTTTTCCCGCGCTGACTCTCTGGAATCACCCCCGCTTCTTCGCCTGGTTCTCCGTCTCATCAACCCCCCCTTCCATCTTGGCCGATTTGCTTGCTGCGGCAGTCAACGTGAATGCCATGCTCTGGAAGGCCTCTCCGGCTGCAACGGAACTGGAGCAGGTCACTCTCAGTTGGATCAGGCAATGGCTCGGTCTCCAGGATTCGCAGTTCGGCATTATCTACGACACCGCTTCCGTCGCCGTGATGCAGGCTATAGGAGCGGCTCGCGAATATACCGATCCCGAATGCCGCACCAGGGGCATGCATCCGGGATTGACCATATACGTTTCTGAGCAGACTCACTTTTCGGCAGAAAAGGCAGCCATTACGCTCGGCTTCGGCCAGGAGAATGTACGGAAAATCGGTGTCGACCGGGAGTTCCGGATGCGCCCCGACTTACTTGCGAAGGCAATCGACGACGATCTCGCCGCGGGCAAGCAGCCGTGCTGCATTGTTGGATCCGTAGGCTCTACTTCAACCAGCGCGATCGATCCGATTCCCGAGATCGCCGGAATCGCTTCACGATATGACATCTGGCTGCATATCGATGCTGCTTACGGCGGCTCGGCGGCGGTGCTTCCCGAAATGCGGCATGTTTTCGCCGGCGTCGAACGCGCTCAGTCGCTCGTGTTCAATCCGCATAAGTGGTTATACGTTTCGATAGACTGCAGCATTCTCTTCACCACTCGCCCCGAAACCCTGCGCCGCGCTTCTTCGCTTGGGGCGGAGGTCATTCGCACACCTGAAGACGATCAGGTGGTGAATTTCAACGAGTACGGCGTGCAACTGGGCAGGCGCTTCCGAGCGCTGAAATTGTGGTACGTGCTGCGCTACTACGGACGTGAGGGTATCAGTGCCATGCTGCGTCAAGCTCTGCGCTTGGCCCAGGTCTTGAAGCAGCTCATAGAGGAAGATCCGGCTTTCGAGCTCGCGGCCCCGGTGCCGTTTTCGCTAGTCTGCTTCCGATACCGCGGCGACAACTCCGCTAACGAACTTCTGCTGACGGAGATCAACCGCAGCGGAAAAGCTTTTCTTTCGCATACCATTCTCAACGGGCAATTCGTCCTGCGATGCGCAATCGGCAATTTTCAAACCACTGAGGCCGATGTGCGCGAAGTCTGGAATCTCATTCGTCAAACGGCCAGAACGGTGCAACCTGAGCCGGAGGCGTTAGCGAGCTATGGCTCAGACCGTGTTGCCCAAGCTGAGAAGTGACCGAGCGCCTGCGTACCTCTCTCTGCGGAATCGATCTCCGCAACCCGGTGCTCGCCGCCTCCGGCACGTTCGGCTATGGCATCGAATTCGAGAAGATCGTCGACTTGAATAGCCTCGGCGGTCTTGTCACCAAAGGTCTCTCGCGCGAGCCCATAGCCGGCAATCCCAGTCCGCGCCTCTGGCATACCGAAGGCGGGATGATGAATTCTGTCGGTCTCCAGAATATCGGGGTACGCGCTTTCATTCGCGACAAGCTGCCCAAGCTGCGCCCTTATGCCGTGCCCGTTTTCGCAAATGTCTTCGGCTACGCCATCGACGATTATGTCGAAGTGGTCCGCATACTGGAAGACGCGGAGGGCGTAGCGGCCTATGAACTGAATGTCTCTTGTCCGAACACCAAAGAAGGGGGCATTTTCTTCTCGAGTGATCCCGCTCTACTCGGCGATCTCGTTGAACGCGTGCGACAGACCGCCCGGCGGCCGCTAATCGTTAAGCTATCTCCGAACGTCGCTCGTATCGAGCTTTTTGCGCAGGCAGCAGAAACGGCCGGTGCCGATGCGATTTCGTTAATCAACACCGTAATCTCGTTTGCGATCGACCCGGCTACCAATCAGCCGCGCATTGCAGCCGGTTTCGCAGGACTCTCCGGCCCAGCCATCAAGCCGATCGCCTTGCGTATGGTGGTCGAAGCAGTGAGAGCGGTAAAGATTCCCGTGATCGGGCTCGGCGGCATCTCAAACGGCTATGATGCAGCAGAATTCCTGATCGCCGGAGCTTCCGCAGTGGCAGTCGGAACCGCGACCTTCATAGACCCGCGCGCTCCTGTGCTAGTTGCCCGCGAGCTAGGCCTCGTTCTTGAGAAATCGGGCGCGGCTAGCGTACGCGACTTGATCGCGCCGTGCACAATGAAGCAATGAAAGAAATCATCACGCCGGAAAAGGGCCCGAAGGCTGCCGGTCCTTACTCGCCCGCGCTCAAAGTAAATGGCTTCGTTTTTCTAAGTGGCCAGATTCCAGCCGACCCGCAAACGGGCCAAGTCGTCAGCGGCTCAATTCAGGTGCTTACGGGGCGCGTACTTGACAATCTTAAGCTCGTGCTCGAAGCCGCCGGGCTTTCCCTGGAGGATGTGGTGAAAACCACTGTTTACCTGAAAGACATGAACGATTTCGCGCAAATGAACGAAGCTTACGGCCGCTACTTCGGCGCGCATCCGCCGGCGCGTACAACCATCGAAGTGGCCCGTCTGCCGCGTGATGTCGGAATCGAAATCGATGCTATCGCGGTCGATAAACACACTGCGTACCCATTCACAAAATAACTAATGCTTCGGCGCATCCGCGGGTTTTAAAGGCGGGTGCGCGCTATATTGCGTCTGCGGCGGATTAAGAGTGATGTCGACTGTTTTCTCATTGCCTTCTACATCCAGCTTCTTGCCATACGTCTGATACTTCTGTGTAATCACTTGTAACTGCACTGTGCCTTCGGGAACGGGCGGGAAGTGCGCAACCCCCTCCTGATTTGTTTTCAGTTCCCAATGCATCTTTCCTCGCATCCCGAGTTTGGTCACCTTGCGCCCACCGAGGAAGTCAAGAATAACGGCCGCGTTCTCTACCGGCTTTTCAAACTGGTTTTTTACGACAACCTTGATGATAGTCTTCTGTTCAGCGCAGGGCGCCAGCGCCGCCACGAATAGCGCGATAATCGCAAGCAGGGCCGCTCGATCTTTCATGCGAGCATTATCGCCCAGACCGCGCAGCGTTGCGCGTCAAATTGGGCGGCGCGAGCAGGCGCTCAATGGCGCTCCGCAGCGTAGCCTCGTCCAGTAAGCCCGGATGGTAGAGCTGCACCGTTCCACGCCGGTCGACCAGAACGATGAGAGGTGTCGTACTCGCTCCGAAGCGGGCGAAGTTACCTGAATCCAAGGGCACCTCGGCTTTTGGAATGCCCGCGTAATACGCATCGAAAACCTTTTCGATGAACGCCTTCTCCTCAGCCGGGGAAGCGTTTTCATTCTGGGCCGTGTAGCCGTAGAGGCGGGTCGGGGCAATCACCACGAGGCCCTTCGGCTCGAACTCTTGCGCGAGCTGCGCAATAACAGGCGCCTCGGCTTTACAATCGGCACACCAATGGGCCCAGAAAAACAACATCAGAGGTTTTCCGCGCCAGTTGGCGGGCATGGCGCGGTTTGCGCCAATCCAGTCCGTTTCGCGCAGCACCGGCATCGGCTTTCCTTGCAGGGTCAGCAGGTTGATGCTTTTCTGCAAACGATCAACCAGCGAGGTGCCTCGCCAAATCGCCATGCCCGACCCCAGCAGCTGAATCGCTTCATCCCGTTTGTGTTCTTTCTCCAGAACTTCCGCTCGCACTTCGTATGCGGCACCGAGCGCCAAGGGCAGGTGCGGTTCTGCATCGAGTTTCCTGGTCGACAGCGACGCTTGTGCAAGGCGTGTGATCTCTTCCGCATCTTGCATCGCTTTGCTGAGGTCGCCTGCGGCCAGCTCGCCGCGGGCCAGCCAGGAAAACGCTTCCAGTGCTTCCGGCGTGTCACCATTCAGACGCCTGTACTGCGCGACCAGGGCCGAAGCGCTCGCCAAATCACCCTGCTGCAAAGCCAGCTCCACGTAGGCAACAATGCGCGGCGTCGCTGGCTGGCCGTATGTCTGCGGTGCAGCCCGTACTCCGGTCGCCCACAGCAGAAAGAAACCCAGCAACCACGCTCGGAAGGTTAGTCGATGCACAACGTCTTTAAATATTCCCGGAATGGCTGTCCCAAGTCGTGCCTGTTCAACGCGAACTCTACAGTCGCACGCAGAAAGCCCAGCTTGTCGCCTGCGTCGTAGCGCGTACCCTCGAATTTCAAGCCGTAGATAGGACGGTTGCGCAGCATGTATTTCAGAGCGTCGGTCAGCTGAATCTCCCCGCCGCTGCCGGGCTCAATCGCTTCCACGCAATGAAAAATCTCAGGCGTCAAAACATAGCGGCCGATGATCGCGAGATTCGAGGGCGCATCGGCCGCCTTCGGCTTCTCCACCATATTGCGGATTCGATAGAGCCGGTTCTCGCGTCCGTTATCCGAGACAAGCTCTGCATCCACCACTCCATAGGCCGAAATCTGGTCCTTCGGCACCTCCATCAAGGCCAGCACCGATGCGCCGTAAAATTCATAGACGTCCAGCAATTGCCGGATGCAGGGAGTTTCCGAAGCGATGATATCGTCCGAAAGCACGACCGCGAAGGGCTCATGGCCGACCAATTCCTTTGCCCGTAGAACTGCGTGTCCCAATCCGAGCGCCTCTTTCTGGCGCACGTACGAGACGTCGATCATGTCGGAAATGGCCCGCACCATGGAGAGCATCTCGGTCTTGTTCTTTGATTCGAGCAGTTGCTCCAATTCAAAACTGACGTCAAAATGATCTTCAATGGATGACTTACCGCGTCCGGTTACAATAATGATGTTCTGTATACCGGAGTGCATCGCCTCCTCGACACCGTATTGAATCAAGGGCTTATCGACAAGCGGCAGCATCTCCTTCGGTTGCGCCTTGGTGGCCGGTAAGAATCGGGTTCCCAGGCCAGCTGCCGGGAACACCGCTTTGCGCACGCGGGGGGTCATCAAAGGCCATTGTACGCGCTTCGCCGTCGAAATCTCCCCGCTCGCTGCCCCCGTTTTGAGCGCGGGCGGCGACTTATGTTAGTTGTAAAGCTTAGGACAGGATTGGATTTGAAATGGCTTACGTGATCGCCGAACCCTGCATCGGAACTAAGGACACCGCTTGCGTCGACGCTTGTCCGGTGGATTGCATTCACCCGAAAAAGGACGAGGAAAAATTCGAAGGCGAGGAGATGCTTTTTATCGATCCGGTAGAGTGCATCGATTGTGGCGCCTGCGTACCCGTCTGCCCGGTCTCCGCTATCTTCGCGGCTGACGATCTGCCAGATAAGTGGGCCCATTTCACGCACAAAAACGCTGAATTTTTCGGCCGTAGACACCCGGAGCACGGTCGATGAATTCGTAGACAGGCTTGGACAGCCACGTTCAACGAATTGCTGGGGGAAGGTTTAAATCTGCGCGGGGCTTTCCGTCCCGCACTCGAGTTTGGACATTACGGCGATCGCCGCAAGGGCGGAAGTCTTCCAGATCGGTTTGAGTCTTCGGAGGTGAATGAAACGTGCGCAGGCATTTCCACAAAACAACCTCCCAGCGATAACACCGGTAAGGCAGTCCTTCGGTCCGACAGAACTCTCGCACAAGGGGAGCCATTTTCGGGTAGTGGACGTGACTGATACCTGGAAACAGGTGATGTTCGATTTGGTACTCCAATCCCGAGCAGACGAGCCGACCTATAAAGCCAGTGCTGAAGTTTACGGTGGCGGCAGTCTGGAGAAGGAGTCTGTCACGTTCTCCGTGATCCTTCAGGCAAACAGCTTCGGAGGGGAAATGCGCCGGCGCGAGCACAGCAAACATCGCATAACCGATCAAGCCAACGCTCAGCATGTAGAAGCCCAGTACGTGCAGGGGTGCGAAAAATGCTAGCGGGATGACTATCCAGACCAAATAGTGAGAGAGCACCGCCGCAACGTCGATCCACTCCTTCTTCTTATTACCGCCCGGATCTCGCAAACTCCTGACCAGGGTACGCCAACCAGCAATTTGCATATTAAATACAACGAACCCGAGAGAGAAAGGGAAGGATATGAACTGAAGCTTCTCATAATAGAAACGCCGCCATCCCGAGCTGCGTTGTACTTCATCACTCGTTCGGGCGAACCAGGGACTTAGGTCAAGGTCGGAATCAAATCCGACAACGTTTGGCGCCGGATGATGTAAGACGATGTGCTTGTGCCACCAATAGCACGCCGACACACCCATAAACAGCGGGTATCCCAAGAACGTTAACAACTCGTTTATCCACCGCCGGTTGCTTGTTGCGTAATGGGACGAAGTATGGGTATTGGTTAGGACCCCCATCGAGCCCGCAGTCGAGACAATCATGGCGCAAATGCGCACGAGGGGATGCTGGTAAGTAAGAAAAACCCAAATCCCGCCTAAGGCCGCCACCAGATTGAGCAACAACTCGCCCAATACGTGCCAGGTAGCCTTGCGATTCCATCCTTGCGCGACGATTTCTTGCGCCAGCTTCGATAAGGACGCGGTTCCCGTTCCCATGAGTATCCGGCCATTCTGTCACACGCGCTGCAACGGAATATCCGCTGCCCGTTCGTTATGGAAGAGCACCTGGTAAACTGCCGCGTCGGACGCTCTAGCGGCCGCTATTGCGCAAGAAAGATAGTATTCCCACATTCTTAAAAAGATGGCGTCGTAGTGGCTGGGGTCCAGGGCAGAACGGTTCGCTCGAAACTGCGCAAGCCAAGCCGACAGAGTGTATGAATAATGCCGAATGATGTTTTCCACGTCAAGGATCGCGAGACCCTGCTTTTCCATTGCCATCGCCATTTCAGATAGCCGCGGCTGACTGGAATTCGGGAAGATGTACTTCTGAATAAACGCGTCATGCTGGTTCACAGCGGAAGTACAGCTGATTGCATGCACCAGCCCGATGCTCCCGGGTTTTAGTGCCTCCGCAATCTTCCGGAAATATGCTCGATACTCACTGCCTGGTACATGTTCGAGCATGCCGACACTAACGATCCTGTCGTAGCGGCCAGCTATCTCACGATATTCTCGCAACTCGACACGGACTAGGTCTGAAAGTCCGCGGCGACGTATTTCACGGTTGCTGTAGTCATGTTGGGCACGACTGATCGTGATCCCTGTCCCAGTGATTCCATAATGCTCGGCCGCAAATATCAGCAGTCCTCCGAATCCACATCCGATGTCTAGCAGTGTTGCGCCGTTATAGAGCCGCAGTTTCCGGCAAATGCGGTCCATCTTATTCAGCTGGAGTGTTTCGAGAGTATCTTCAGGGGCGCTTACATATCCACAGGAATAAGTGAGGGTCGGATCGAGAAACGACTCGAAGAGATCGTTTCCAATATCATAATGCCGCTGTACGTTGCTCTCACGTGTGCGAAGGGCATTCCACAATTGAATTGCTGCAATCCTCAACGTCAGCCGGAGACTTTTTCGAATCCTTTGGTCTATGCGGTTGCGGAGCAGGGCAGTAAGCAAGTCGCTGAGGCAGCCGCTTTCGACGTCAAAGTCGCCGTGCATGAACGACTCACCAAGTCCTAAATTGCCGTAGCACAGTACACGCGTGAAAAAGCGCGGCTGATGAACGCGGATGCGAAATTCGCTGACTGTAGGACCGCTGAGTTTCCCAACGGAAAACTCCTGACTTCCGACGCGAAAGTGAATGATTGCGTCGCCCAAGCTGGCGTCTAGCGCCTCGAGAAATGCGGTCTGCGCGTCGAGAGCCATAGCAAGGGAGGAGTCAAATCCGGGAATCTTCGGTTCGGGTTTCGCCAAACGGCTCATCTCGCTCGTACACCGCCTGTTTGAAACCAGCCTCCGCCGCTCGCTGCTGAAACATGTGGCCTTCCTTTGTATGCCGGGCGATTCCGTCAAAAACGGTTCCCAGTAACTGAGTTGAATGCAGTCCTTGTGCGAACAGACTCTGATTGATCAGGAGCTTGTGCATGACGAGTTGATTTACGGGCACCAGGGCGATACGCTGGAGCAGGTTTTCGAATCGATCATCTAGTTCGGCCGCGGGTGCGGACTCGCAGGCCAGGCCCCAAGCAGCGGCTTCCTTGCCTGTGAGGGAGTCGCCCGTGAAAAGCAAGCGTTTGGCTCGTTCAGCCCCGATACGGAAGGCCCATAAAGCAGTCGTAGGAACGCCCCACACGCGAGCCGGAGTGAACCCAATTTTGGCGTTATCCTCGATCACCAATAAGTCCGAACACAGCGCCAGGTCGGTGCCGCCTCCGATACAGAAGCCTTGGATCTTGCAAACAACAGGTTTTTCACTGTGGAAGAGGCTCATAAAGCCGCGAACATTGCGGCTCATCATGGCGTAGTCGATTATCGGATCCCAGACTTGACCAGGGCTATGATTCTCGAACTGGACGTGCACGTCCATAGGCGAGCCCTGCGGCCAGCGTCCAGTAGTGCTGACGTGCGATTTCTGCTCAGCCGAAAGAACCAGGTCGTATCCTCCGCAAAATACCTTTCCCTTTCCCGTAAGTGCGATTACGTGAACTTCGGGATCCAAGTTTGCCCTTTCAGCGCAGTCAGCAAGCTCAGCGGGCATTTCCAACGTGATCGCATTTGCTTTCTCAGGCCGGTCAAGGGTGATGCGCGCGATCGGTCCGGTTCTCTCGTAGCTGAGCGTAGACAAGCTTTCCATGGTTCACCCTATCGCACCGGCGGAGGACTGGATTCGGGCCGGTGAACCGAGTCTTCCGGGAAACCAGGCGCCAGCATTCGAAGCATGCCATCGATGTTCTTGATTCCCTGTTTCGTCATCCATTGCGCAGCTTGCCTGCCGAGATGAGCGTCCTTGCGGCCGTGACGTACTTCTCCGAGCCGGTATTCAGCAACTGCGACGTGCAGCGCCATGCCCGATTGCTCAAAACCTTCGGCCGCCTTGGAGAGCAGCCCTTCTGCCCGGTCGAGGTCACGACGAAGCACGGCAACCCCGGCACGCAACATCCACGCAAGAGGATCGGACCACAGCATGTGTTCTCTTTCCACGGCACTCGACAGATGTTCTACGTTTTTGAGGAGATGCGCCCGGGCTCGCGCGTCGCGTTCCGCTATACCGAGCGCGCTTCTCGCCTTCAACGCGAGTGCTTCTATCCGAAGGACTTGAGTCCTGAGAAGCATCGTACGGCGCAGGTCATCCCAGTGGGCGGTCACGCGTTGTAGCGCCATATCAGGATGCCCCGTGTAGAGGTCAATCTGCGCTTCGGCGAGCAGCGCGTTGTAATGTTGCAGATAAAAACCCTGGTGAGACCACAGGCTAAGTGCTTGCACGAGGTCCTGCCGCGCAGCCTCGGGATCGTCCGCCACCAGCCACATGAAATTCATGCGAGTCGTAATATCTCTGGTCGCGTAAAGATTTCCGCGTTCCTTAGCAATGGCAAGCATTGAAGGTAACCTGCGGCTGACATCCGGAAACTCACCGAGATAGAGTAGCGAACCGAGCATAAAGTTTTGGGCACTTGTCATTTCCCACAACACGCCCGTGCATTGGTCGTGCAGGATCTTGTACGCGGCTTCGAGTTGCTCGACTGCGTGACGCCACTCACCCATTAAGAACTTGCCAATACCGCTCATTAGCTTGGCCATGGCGGTGGCATGCGGGTTCCCAACCCGAGTCGACAGGTTGGCGGAAAGGCTCGAGAACCGCTCGGCGCGCCGCCGGCCCGGCGCGCCTCTGGTAGCTGAGAATCCTGCTTCCACTGCCAGCGCGCGAGCGATCCGGTACGGCTCACCAGCACGCAGCGCCAGCAAGAGATGGCGGGTCTGAAAATCGGCACCGCGAATAAGGTCTACCAAAGCGAGACCAATCGCAACTGTCCAACAAACATCGATGTGTAGCAAAACGTTGGGAGGGATATCAGCGGCGGCAGTTTCCTTGAAGCGAAATCCTCTCACCCATAACCGAAATCGCCGGAACAGCAACGATACAAGCGCGCTCTTCGGACCTCGTGCAAGCCGAAGGCCTACGCGGTCGAGCACGGTCCGGATCACGTCCATACCTTCCTCGAAGTGTCCGCCCAATAGCAACTGCTCCGCTGCCCGGCGTTGCAGGTCGAGAGCTATGTCTGGTTCCGATAACTGTGCGGCAGCAAGATACGCCCGCGCCGCTTCAGCGGGACGCCCCGCATTTCTCAGCGCCTGCCCCATTTCCGCCCTCAGCGCCGCTACTTCGGAAGACTCATTTGGAACCAAGTCCAAAGCCCGCCGGCAAAATGTGGCCGCGCGGTCGAAGGCAAGCGCCGCGGATGCTTTGGCTGCTGCCAACCTGGCGTATTTCGCCGCAGCCTCAAAGTGCCGTGCCCCATAGTGATGCTCGCACAATACTTCTGGATCATCGAAGCCCGCGGCTACCAGGCTTTCTGCAAGTCTGTGGTGTATCTGTTGGGTCTCAGCCGCGCTGAGACGGGATGCAATGCCCACCCGGATGCGGTCGTGATACAGCTCCAGTTGGTGCGCCGCGCCGCTTCGCAGAAAGTTTGCAGATCGAAGAAAAGTAAGAAGCGATTGCGCCCCCTCCTGGACACCGCTTGCGCGGAGTGCTACTTCAACAGGCATCGGGCGTGCGGCGATCGAGAGCGTTTCCAAAATGGGGCGCGCTCCTTCCGGAAGTTTACGCATGTTGCTCTCAAGCACTTCGGCCAAACTCACGTGATACCTTCCTGGCCCATCCACACTCGAAGCCCAGCGGGCTAGTTGCTCAATCAGGAAAGGATTGCCTTGGGCTTCGCTGTCGATCGAGCTAAGGAATTCCTCAGTCAAGGGCGTTTGGCTCGAGAGGAGCGAGCGCGCCAGGCGCGCTACTTCGCCGGAATGGAGTCCTTCGAGGTTTATCACAAAACAGTGCTCCTCTTTGGCCTGATCCAACAGCGATTTAAGAAACGGAACGTTTGGAATCTCTTCGGTCCGAAATGCCGCAATCAGCAACAACACAGGCGCATCGGGCGGACCCAGCAAATTCTCCAGCAGGATGATGCTATCGGAATCCGACCAGTGGAGGTCGTCAATAAACAGCACAACCGGCACGCGATCGCTGATGCGGGCCAGAAGCTCCCTTAGCGAGGCGAAAGCGCGCCGGCGCAGCGTGAGAGGATCTGCGACCTCACGAACTGGCGAACGATAGCCTGCAATAGCCCCGACGTGCGTCAATACCGGAAACATTTTCGCCATAGCCGCCACATCTCTGGGCAGCAGCGCCTCAGCCTGGGCACCCGGCAGAGAAACGAGATAGCGTGTCAAGGCATCCACAATCCCGTCCAGAGCTTTGTAGGGAATCGACTCTGATTCGAAACAGCGGCCCGCGAGCGCCAGGACCTGCTCGCGCTGTTCAAGTTTTCGTATAAAGGTTCGTACCAGTGTGCTTTTGCCTATTCCCGAGCTGCCATGCACGAGAACCTTAGCGGCGGAGCCTTCTTTCACGGCGTTAAAGGCCACGGAGAGCTTTGAGAGTTGTTCCTCCCGGCCCACGAACTCAGCATTCCGGCGCCTCTGGGGCACGCCAATCGCCGAAGCCTCTTTAGCTTTCAACCTGCTGAGAACATTACTCCCGGAGGGCCGTGCTGCCGGATCGCGACGAAGCAGAGCCATGCACAAATCCTCTAAATCGGCGGGAACGTTCGCCACCAGGAGGGAGGGGGGAACTGGATCACTTTGTAGCTTATGCGTGATCATTGCAGCATAGCTTCCTTCAAAGGGAAGCTTTCCAGTGAGCGCCTGATATAGAGTGACGCCCACCCCGTACCAATCGCTTGCGGGCGAAAGCGTGTCGCCGTTTACTTGTTCAGGGGAACTGTAGGCGGGAGTGCCCGCGAAAATAGCGTTGAAGTCCCCGGGCCTGGACGCCAGCTCCGTGGCAAGGCCGAAATCCAGGAGCACCACACGCCCCGCTCGATCCACTAGAATGTTTGACGGCTTGATATCTCTGTGTAGCTTCTCGCGTTCGTGCAGAGCGCGAAGACCTTCAGCGAGTTGACGGAGCAGCGCCCACAAGCGATCAAATTTGGCCGGCGATACACGAGGACCGTGAAATCGCGAGCTGGGCCTCGCCGGGCTCGATTCCGGGACTGGCGGTGTGGCCAATTTTTGACGAGAGCGCTGCTTTCCTGCTGCCAGTGTTGCTCGTTCTGTAACGGCGGTGTTCGATTTTGATCCCGAAATTACGTTATCTGTGGCATAAGACAGGAAATCCACACCGTCGATCAACTCCATCGTGAAAAAGCATAGATCCGCTTCTATGAAGAGCTCGAACAGGCATACCAGGTTGGGATGCGCGACATCCGCAAGTGAGCGGAACTCGTTCTTCAGTTGATAGACTGCCGAAGGTTCGGCACGAATGAGAGTTTTCAGAGCGACAACTTGCTTTGAAACCGTATCGTACGCTTCGTAAACAACGCCCATTCCCCCCTCACCGAGCAGACGGCGAACGGCAAAGCGGTCATTGCCAGCGAAGCTTCGGTATGCGCCCGGTGACACGGAATCGTTCCTGGCCTCCTGAAATGTAGAACGCCCCTCACTGGGGCATAATCTTATCCGGGTTCTCCATATTCTAAGACACGCGGGCACGTCCGATAGCGCTAGAACAGTGAAGTGTACGAAACTAATTACGCCGGCGTGACCGGCCAGGAGTTTGCGGGCGCATTCCTCGCGGATGAGCGATGCTAGAATCCGCATACGCGATCTGCCAAACCAAGGGAAGGCCGAGCCATGAAGAAATATAAGTTCACAGCGAAAATCGAAACGGGAGACGGTGGAGGAGCTTATGTGCTCTTCCCGTATGACGTTGAGAAGGAATTCGGAACCAGGGGCAGAGTACCAGTAAAAGCGACCTTCAATGGTGTGCCTTACACAGGCTCGCTGATCAAGTACGGCAATCCGCTACACGTGCTACCTATGCTCAAAGCGATACGCCAGGAGACTGGCAGCGGCCCCGGCGATGTGGTCAAGGTGGAAGTGTGGCAAGATGATCAACCGAGGACGCTCGAAGTGCCTGCTCCATTCAGAAGGGCACTGGAAGAGGGAGAGGTCTCAGCTGCTTTCGATCGTTTGAGTTACACGCACCGCCGCGAGTACTGCCGCTGGATTAGCGAGGCCAAGAGAGAAGAAACGCGCTCCAAGAGACTGCAGAAGGCTGTTGAGATGCTGAAGAAGGGTGTGAGGACTCCGGACGGAGCGAGTGTGAAGGGTTAGTCAATTCGTCACAACTACTCCCTCGGTCGCGTGACAAACGCGCAGGAAGCCGGTCTCAACAAACTCAATTTATGATCTACATGATCGCCGCGCTGCTAATGGTTGACGCGACGTTACTCCGCGCGCAGGAGGTCCAGTACAAACCCAAGGCTGAGGCGCGACAAACTGAAATTGCTGCACTATTCCGGCAGCAATCTCAACTGAGATCGTTCTCCCAGGCCGTGCTCAGTCCCGACGGGGTACGAATAGCGTGGAGTGTTGACCGGGCAGAGGGCGGCGGCCAGGAGATTTACGTGGCCAGCTTTCAGTCGTCAAAACAGGTCATGCGCGTCACTGCGAATCCAGAGCGCGAAGCATGCTCGGAAAATGACCCGGTCTGGTCGAGAGACAGCAGGAGATTAGCTTTCCTCTCAGACTGTGCGACGCCAGGCCAGAAGCAGCTTTTTGTGCAAGACTTCAGTTCGGGTCCTCAAGGGGAGCGGCAGCTTACACATTTAACCGGCTTTCTTTCACGCCCGGAGTGGTCTCCGGACGACGAGAACATCGCGCTCCTGTTTGTAAATCACGCCAGCAGGGCCCCTAGCCCGATGACCGCTGAGAACAAGGCCGTCGGCGTGATAGACGATCTCCAGAACACCGAGGTGCAGCGCCTGGCGGTGACGAATGTGCAGACGAGCGTAACCGCACAAGTTACGCCGAGCGATTTATATGTCTTTGAATACGACTGGGCACCCGATGGGAAGCGCTTTGTTTTCACAGCAGCGCCTCCTCCGGGGGACGATACGTGGTACATCGCGAAGCTTTACACCCAGCTTTGCACGAGGGCGGCGCCACTACAGATCTATAACCCGCGATGGCAGATAGCGTTGCCGCGTTGGTCTCCCGATGGGAAGTCGATCGCATTCATCGAAGGTCTGATGAGCGACGAAGGCGGCACAGGAGGTGAAATCTATACAGTGCCTTCTCGAGGTGGGCAAGCGCGCGATCTTACTCCAGGGCGCAGGTCCTCACCTGCCTGGTTCACGTGGCTTTCCGACTCGGAAATGGTGTTCACTGAGTTCGTTGGCGGATCTGTTTCGATCAGCAAACTGGATCTTTTGCACTTGGCGGCGACGAGTCTATGGCAAGGAGCTGAGTCCATTCGCTCCGGGCCCAATGAGAGCAGCATCTCTATTACCCAAGTGGGTGGCCTCTTGAACACCGCACTGATTCGCACTTCTTGGAAGAAGCTGCCGGAGGTATGGGCGGGTCATATAGGTCTATGGAAGCAGATCACGTTTGCAAACGAGTCAGTTGATCTACCGCTGCCCAACTTCGACAATCTTACGTGGACAAACGAAGGGCGCCACGTGCAAGGATGGCTTCTGTATCCCAAGAACTACGATCCTGCAAAGCCGTACCCGATGCTGGTTGCGGTTCACGGCGGCCCTGCATGGATCGCAACGCCGCAGTGGAAAGCTGCTGACTTCAACACAACTTTGTTCACGAATTTCGGCTATTTCGTCTTCTTCCCGAATGCGCGGGGAAGCTATGGGCAAGGTGAGAACTTCACCCAAGCCAATCGCCGTGACTGGGGTTTTGGTGATCTGCGCGACATAGTTGCTGGCGTCGATACCGTTGTTAAGAGCTACCCGGTGGATAACAACCGGGTCGGGATTTTGGGGTGGAGTTACGGCGGCTCAATGGCAATGATGGCGATTACCCAAACAAACCGGTTTCGCGCTGCGGTGGCTGGTGCAGGTGCGGGGAACTGGCAGAGTTATTATGGCCAGAATTCAATCGACAAATGGATGATTCCGTATTTCGGTGCATCGGTCTACGATGATCCGGCCGCTTATGCGCATTGCTCAGCCCTGACGTATATCAAGCGGGCGAAGACGCCCACGTTGGTTCTCGTGGGCGAGAGAGACGGAGAGGCGCCTCCCGCTCAATCGATGGAGTTCTGGCACGCACTGAAGGAGTTAGGCGTCCCTACACGACTAGTCATTTATGCCGACGAAGGGCATAGCTTCTTCAAGCGAGCCGACCAGGTTGATGTAGCTGTGCGAACACTGGGTTGGTTCAAGCAGTATATGGGTGGGCAGTAGAGCGAAATGCTTTTACGGCCTGTAAACAGCGTAAGACGTATCGGTTTCCCAGACTCGCACGTAGGCGATTGAGGCCGCAGGCAGTTCCTTCTGCAATTCCTGGCAGATAAATCGGGCAATGTTCTCGGCTGAAGGATTCACTTCGTCGAAGGGCTTCAGCTCGTTCAAGAACTGGTGATCCAGGTAGGCACTGGTAGCGCGAAGTTGGTTTTTCAAGGCTGCGAAATCGAAGAGCAGACCCGTTTCGTCGAGCTGCGGGCCTTCCATCCCAACCTGCACGCGGTAATTGTGCCCGTGCACGTTCTCACACTTCCCGTGGTAATTCCGGAGAGCATGTGCAGCCGCAAAAGTATGTTCTACGCAGATCTCAAACATCAAAGAATTCTTGCAGGTCCCGCAGCTTTCCTGTAAACCGGTATGGCGGCAAACTCTTGAAGAACACGCGCCCGTATGGAAGCTTTGTAATCCTATTATCCAGCAACACCAGCGCACCTCGGTCGCTTGTGCCTCGAATCAACCTCCCAAAGCCCTGCTTCAGAGCCAAGGCCGCCTGCGGAACCTGATAATCCCGGAACGCGTTGCCTCCGTTTCGCCGCACCGCCTCGCTGCGCGCTGCTACGACCGGATCCGTCGGCACGGCAAACGGAAGCCGGTCAATCACCACCAAGCTCAACTGTTCACCTTGTACATCGACTCCCTGCCAGAAGCTCGATGTCCCGAACAGCACCGATCCGGGTGTCGCGCGAAACGTTTCGATCAAAGCAGTGCGGGGGGCTTCGCCCTGCAGTAGCAGCGGATAATCGAGCCTCCTACGCAAAAGCTCGTAAATCTGCCGCATCTGTCCGTAGCTGGTGAACAACAAAAACGCACGCCCTTGCGAGGCTTCTATGACCCGCTCGATTTCGTCGGCCGCGCGTCGCGCAAAATCCTGCTGTCGCGGATCGGGCAGGTGTGGGGGTACGTAAAGCAGAACCTGTTTGCTGTAGTCGTAGGGGCTCTCGACGTGCAACTTTCTCGCGTTCGCGAGCCCCAACCGCTCCTGAGCGTAAGCGAAGGTTCCCTCGACCGTCAAAGTTGCCGAGGTCAGAACTACCGTGTCCAATGGATCGAAGAGACGCGCCGGGAGGATATTCGAAACATCGATCGGCGTCGCCTGTAGATAGGTACCGCGTCCTCGCGCTTCCGTCCAGTAAACGAACGAAGCGTCTTCCGATTCCATCCAGAACCGGAGCGCTTGCTGGATCAGCTTTGCTCTCCGGACCAGTGGCAGTATGTCCTCAATCGCTCCTTCCACCAGTTCCAGTCGCGCACTCAGGATGTCAAGCGCAACCAGCGCTTCACGATAAGCGCCTTCGTGATCGGCTAGGAACTGCTCTCGCGCTCCGAAACCGTGCCGCCCTTCCTGGGGAAACAAACGGAAGAATTCTTCTGAGCGGTCGCCGAGCTGAATCAAACCGCGGTCAAGCTCCGGACTTGCAAATAGCTTACGGCGCGAGATCGCGGCGGTGTCTTTGATCAATTCCTGTATTTGCAGATTGCTGACAGAGATCCCGAAATACTGTCCGGCTATGTCTTCAATCTCATGCGCCTCATCGAAGATCACCGCCGAATAGTCGGGGAGGATTGCGCCAAACGGTTGATCCCGCATGGCGAGATCCGCAAAGAAAAGATGGTGATTGACAATGATGATGTCGCTCTCGGTTGCGCGCCGGTGCATCTCGGTGATGAAGCAGCGTTCGAACTGTTTGCACTTCTGCCCCGCGCAGGCATCACTCCGGGCATCGAGCTTCCACCACGCGCTGCTGCTTTCGGCCAGCTGTCGCAGCTCGCTTCTATCTCCGGTCTGCGTTTCGCGCTCCCACTCCTGAATAATCTGGAAGTCGCTAACCTCGTTCAGGCCCGCAAGCAGAGGCTCGCGTTCCGCGTCATACAATTTCTGACGGCACAGGTAATTCGCCCGGCCTTTCATGTAGCAGACCCGCAGCGGCGTCTGGAAGAGCGATTGCAGGAATGGTACATCCTTCGAGTACAACTGTTCCTGCAGGTTTTTGGTCCCAGTCGAGATCACTACTCGTTTCCCCGACAAAATCGAAGGGATCAGGTAGGCTAGCGTTTTTCCCGTGCCGGTTCCGGCCTCTACAATCAAGTGAGTCTTCTCTTCCAGCGCGGAAGCAACCGCTTCGGCCATGGCGAGCTGACCCGCGCGAAATTCAAAGTTGGGATGAGCGCGCGAAAGCACGCCTGAACGCCCGAAAAAGGCGCGGACAGTGAGCTTCTTCGATTGGCGCTTCGAGTGCTCAGCTTGGGCGGACAGGCTCACTGCTCAGTGTAGTATGCATTCTCGTTATCCATTCGCAACAAAATGAGCCAACGATGGAAGTCCTTACCGGTCACCGGCTGAACGGCGCCAAATCCTCTGGCGTATCGACGTCGACCGCGGCTTCCGGCAAATCGAAGGCAATCACCTGCCGGCCAGGGTCGCGTAGGAGGGAGCGAGCACCGGTGGCCGGGTCGAGAGCGGTCAACGCGGTGAAAAGAGATCGCTTGAAGATTGCCGGAACTCCGAGCGTACCGTTATAACGAGCCGCTACGACGTCGGCGCCCCCCCGCGCAAACCGATCCCGCATCGCTCTCAAATGATTTCCCTTTACGAGTGGCTGATCGCAAAGCAGAATCACCGCTCCGGCTGAATCGGTTTCAAGCGCCTGCAGGTACCGGACGCCCGCGGCAATCGAGGAGCCTATGCCGGTCTGCCAGTGCTGATTCTCGAGTATCGCGACGGGCTGGGCCGCCAACTTGCTCCGAACCAAATCCGATTCGGCACCGACCACCACTATGATGGGGTCAAAACACGCCTCGAGCGCCCCCGCCACGGCGTGTTCCAGCAGGGTCTTTTCGCTAACCGTGAGCAGTTGCTTGAGCTTGCCCATACGAGTGGCAGCTCCGGCGGCAAGAATGATCGCGGCAAGGGGCAGGCATCCCGCTTGCCTGCTCAAGCCTTCTCACTTTTGACCAGCTGCAACTTAGCGGGGCTCGGCCTTTTGCCCGGCAGCACCGTCGCACTCTCGAGCTTCGCAAGCTCACGGCGTGCAATTTGCGCCCATGTGCTGCTTGGGTCGAGTTTCAGGTAAGCGCGCCAGTGCCGGACGGCGCTCATAATGTCGCCAAGCCCCTGATTCAGTAAGGCCAGATTGTAATGCGCGTCGGCGTAATTAGGATATATGCGAATCGCTTCGTTGTAGTGATCGAGCGCACTGGCCACATCTCCTCGTTCATCGTAAAGATTGCCGAGGTTGAAATGCGGCAAAGCGTAATCGGGATCGATGGCAATGGCCGCCTTGTACTGCTTCTCGGCATCCGCCCAGGCATGCCCGTTGAAGAATACCGTTCCGAGATTTACCCGGGCCCCGGCCGATTGCGGATCCAGTTCAGCCGCCTTCTGGTATGCCTCGATGATCTTTTCATAGGGCGCTCCGGTCTGTTCGAGTTCCAGCCCGTGCTCGAACCAGTGGTCGGCTTCGAGTTTGCTGCGTAGCCGTTCCGCGATAGCCGAGCTGCTCTTGGGCACCGCAGGCAACTGCAGCATCTTGTTCAGTTCCTCTTCGGCGAAGTCGAAGATCAGCTGTCCCGATCCCGGTTCGAGCTTCTGCTTCCCGATCTGGATGCAGACGCGGCGGCCATCCTTATAAACCTGTACATCTTGATCCCCTTGCGGGGTCAGCTTGAGGTATTCGCGCAAAGAGTCGAGTGCCTGCCGTATGCGGCGCGGATGGGCCTTCTCGTGGCGAAGACGGGCCAGCCGCTTCAGGGCAAGCAGATCGGAGAATGTGTAATTAGACAACTCGGGAACGAGTTGCTGCCGCTCCCAGCTCCTTAGCTGCCGGTTTTCGATTTTTAGCAGTCGGCAAGCATCCCTGCGAGTGTAAAATCCACCCGCTTCGCTCACAGGGGGATGTTGCGAGTGGTCCCGCAGCACAGCGCAATGATAGCACCAAGCGGGGCCCGCCGCTCGGCAAAGAAATGGCGCGACGTCACGGCCGCATATCTCAAGATCACTAACGTTAACGGTCCGCTTCACAGGCGCCGATTCTCAGAGCAAGATATCCACAGGACGGTGTCCGGCGGAGCACTGACAACGCTTAGAATTACCGAGTCGCCTAGGTCCCGGCGGGTTGCCACTCAATCCCGTCTTCGTGAGAAAAGCCGTTTTGCGACAGAGGTCCACACCTGCGTAGGGTTAGCCACGAGTGAAAGTATCTCGTTGCCGTCGTCGACGACTACGAAGTCATTCACGGCAGTTTGCGCGGCCCCACCCAGGCCATACAGAATCCTGCCGGTGCAGTCAGGCTGTACAGTGTACGTTCCCGCAAACGTCGTGCTGCTGATTACGCCCTGTTCGCTGACTGCGACCGGGCCGCTCACATGCCCGACCCCATCGAATGTGAGCCTACCAATGGAAGCGAGCCGAATAGGGTTGGAGGTCGAAAGCCCACTCCACCCCGGACCGGCAACATAGCCATAGGCGCCTCGTATTGTCGCACTGGTACACACTTTTGCCACATCGCCTTCCGGTTCTTGCACCCCCTGCGCTCTCGCGGTTGTCAATGCAGCGAATCCGGCTGCAAGGACGGCAGCCACTGCGATCGCTCTCTTCATAGGACCTCCAGAATTTCCGGTTAATCGCTTTGGTCTATCGATAACCATCCCGGCATTGCACGCAATAGCGGGTGTAAGCAGTCTACTCTCTTTTTCCAGGCTTCAGGTTTGAGCATTGCTCTGTCGAGGCTCAAAAACTTGCTATCGAGCATCCTGGCGGTCTCTTCGTAGGCGCAGCCGGAGAAGTGGGAAGAGCTAAGTCGAGGGGGACAATCCTGCTAAACCAGCAGCTAACGATTATTCGCTGCTCGGCTCGCACTCAGTGCGGGATTGCAGCAGATGCATGATTTCCCGCCCATAATCTGCGGATCTTGGTGACGCGACTGAGCAGTGGCAACCCGCTTATTCTTCATTCCTGTAAAATCGTGACGACACGTGGAATTTCAGTAGAACTTTTGGATAGGAATGTCCGGACGTGCAGGGAACATGATGTCGGCGACTATCAAGCTGTTCCTTCCACGCGGAGATGCTAAGAGCCTTCGCACTGCCGAAATCTCAAATTGGACCGGCAAGGCCGTGGCTGCGCCCCGTACCGAGTTCGAGGAACTTCTAGCTCGCGAGGAATTGGAGAAGGCAGGAATCTATATCCTCATTGGCAGCGACCCTCACACCAACTCGCCCCGCGCCTACATCGGCGAAGCTGAGATCATTCGCGAGCGACTGAAGCAACACAAGGCAAAAGAATTTTGGGTTTCGGCCATCGTTTTCGTTAGCAAGGACGAGAATCTGACGAAAGCGCACGTGAGATATCTCGAAAGCCGATTGCTAGCCGAAGCGGCCGAGGTCAACAGGTTCAAGCTCGAACAGAATCAGGCTGGAGGCTCGCGTCTCCCGGAATCTGACCGGGAAGATATGGAGGTGTTTCTAGCGCGTATTCGGCAGCTCCTTCCCGTACTTGGTTCCGATATTCTTGCGCCGATCGCTCAGCCCACCGCGAAGGCGCCGCCCGGCGGGGTGCTCTTCTGCCGCCTAAAGGGAGCCGAAGCGCGGGGCCAGCGCACCGCGAACGGCTTCGTCGTATTCCAGGGTTCCACTGCCGTTCTGGAGCAACGCCCATCTGCTGAGAAGTATGCCTATGTGATGTCTCAGCGCAGACAACTCATTGCTGATGGTTCGCTGATGGAAAAAAACGGTTTCTTGCTCTTCACTAAGGACGCCGAGTTCTCTAGCCGCTCGGCGGCTGCGGCTGTCGTACAAGGCGGGAGGGCAAACGGACTTATTATGTGGAAGACGAGCGACGGAAAATCCCTAAAACAACTCGACCAACAGGCTTGATGGCGTAGTTTCGTACGTTCTCAGGAAAAGGCAAACTAATCAGGAGCATCGATACTGATCGAGGGTCATTAATAATCAGGCGAGCTTTTTGGGGCAGCCCACGCCCATCAAAGCATTACTCGGTAATCTTCGCCGAGAATACCTGAAACTGTTCCGCGTCGCTTTGCTTGAGCTCCAGTCCCAATCCCGGCCGGGAAGTATCGGGGTGTAAGTTCCCATCCACGGGTTCGATCGCTCCATCGAAGATCATCCGTTCGATGCGGGCGTGGTCGTGAAAGTACTCGACATTTATGGCGGAAACAATCGAGCAGCACAGAGTTGCGTGAATCGAGGGCGAGGTGTGGGCCGAAAACGGAAAGTGATATATCTCGCAGGTATCGCCAATCTTCTTGAAATTCGTTACGCCACCGCACCGTGTGACATCGGACTGCAGCACGTCCACGGCTTGCGCTTCGAGTAGCAGGCGCGCATCGTCGAGCACGTAGATATATTCGCCGGCGGCAATGCGGATGATGGATGGCGCGTGCTCGACCATAAGGTGTAAGCCGACCCGATCGTCCGATGTGACCGGCTCCTCAAACCAGGTCACGCCGAGATCGCCGAACTGCCGGCTCTTGTGCAAGGCCTGCTTTCGGGTGTAAGCGCCATTGGCATCGACAAACAGTTCCGCTTTTCCCTGAAGTGCTTTTTGTACAGCCGCTACGCGCTCGACATCTTTGTCGGGCTCGCGTCCGATCTTCATTTTGACCGAGCGCATCCCCTGCGAGGCCCAGCCAGTCAGCTGCTCGACAAGCTGCTTCTCGGTATAGGATGTGAAGCCGCCGCTGCCGTAAGCGGGAATGATATCGCGTATCCGGCCCAGTAGAGCAATGAGCGGTTGACCAAGCAGACGGGCCTTGAGATCCCACAAGCAGGTGTCAATTCCGGAGATGCCGCTCGATACGAGCCCGGGGCGACCCCAGTTGCGCACGGCCCGGTCAAGCTTCGAATGCAGCAGCGGAATGTCGAAAGCGTTCTCCCCAAGCAAGCATTTTTCAATGAGTTCTTTTGCAACCTGAGCTGCCGCGATATTTGCATAGCCGTAGCCCAAGCCGATTTTGCCGCCGGCTGTGATTTTTGTCACGACGATAGTTGTTGAGTCCCATTTTGCGGTGCCGTCGGATTCGGGCTGATCGGTCGGGATTGTAAAGGCGAGAACGCTGGCGGAAGTGATCTTCGCGTTGTCGGAATTGCTCATGCCACCTCATAGAGGGTTCCCCAAGCAGAACTGTGACTAGTTCAGCCGCAACAGTTCGGTATCGTTGACGTCCACGCTAATGGACATGACAAATGCGTTGGCAGTAGTCGATCAGCACATCAAGGACGGGCGATTTCAGCGCTCACTTTCATTGGTGGCGGCGGGCTCAAGTCTCATCAGCGGACTCGAAGTAGGATATGAACACTATAAAGGCAGCTACGGCAACCGAGCTATGTATTCGCCGCTCTTCTCTAGCGCGTTGTTGACCGTGGCAGCGACTGCTGGACTGTTTAGCGGGAAGGCGGCGCGGACGTGGATGCGGTGGATGTCGGCCGCTACCCTGATCAATGGAGTAATCGGTTTTGGCTTTCATATTAGAGGGATTCAGCGGAAGCCAGGCGGGTGGAAGCTGCCGCTCACAAATATCATCATGGGGCCGCCCATATTCGCGCCGCTGCTTTTCGGCACCGCTGCGTATCTTGGGTTCATCGCGTCTTATTTACGCCCGGAGGAAGAGAATGGCGCTCCCGAGCAGCGTTATGGCTATTCGGGCTGGCGACGCGAGTTAAGCGAGGGCCAGTTCCAAAAGCACATGGCTGCGGTGGCGGCGCTCTGGACCTTGTTTTCGGGCGCGGAGGCATGGTACTCGCACTACAAGAGCCGGTTTCGGATCTGGTCGCAGTGGATTCCAGTGCTGTTAAGTCCGATTCAGTTCGCGGCATGCGTGGCGGCTGTGTATCACCCGAAGGCCGCCCAGAAGTTCCTGCCGACGAGTTCAGCGCTCAGCAGCATAAGCGGAGGCATCGGTCTCTTCTATCATGTGCGCGGCGTGGTGCGCAGGCCGGGAAAAACGAGACACTGGCTTTACAACGTGCTGTATGGGCCTCCGGTATTTGCGCCCTTGTTATTCGCGGCTTGCGGAGCACTGGGCATGCTGGCCAGTTTGTTACGGAGAGAGAAATGATCAAGGCGGGAAATGAAGTAGAATCGTGGACCATCGACCCTGCGAGCGGAAACCCGCGGCCCCCGGTTGACCAGCCCGGCTACTATCCAGGCTTTCATACGATGAGTCAGCGGAAATTCTGGGACGATGCGACGCGGAGAGTGATCGAGAATCGAGTGTATAACGTTCCGCCGATTCGGTTTTTCAACGAAGTCGAGCTCATCCTGATGACCACGGTGGCAGACCGCATCGTGCCCCAGGACGATCGCACCCCTCCGTTTCGCATCCCGATTGTCAACGCGATTGATGAGCGACTGTTTGAAGGCAAAATCGACGGGTACCGGTTCGACAACATGCCAAGCGATCGAGAGGCATACAGGACAGGGCTGCGCGCGCTTAATCAATTGGCCGAAGAGCAGCATGGCAAACCGTTCGCCGATCTGATGTCTTTGCAGCAGGATGCACTTCTGAAGTCGATTCATGACGGCCAACCGCACGGCGCGCACGACGCATGGCAAGGAATGTCGATCGAACGCTTCTGGTACATGCTGGTGCAAGACTGCGTGGACGCGTACTATTCGCATCCCTGGTCGTGGGATGAAATCGGGTTCGGCGGTCCGGCGTATCCGCGAGCCTACACGCGTCTGGAGAACGGAATGCCGGAACCGTGGGAAGTGGATGAAAAGCGCTATCGGTGGGAAGCACCGTCGAATTCTCTTTCGGATGTGTACGAGCCAATGCCCGGCACACATCAGAGCGTAAGCGGGGAAGGAGGCACGCATTGAAGGAGCCCCTCTTCGGCTTGTTTGGCGACGGGTTCGGGCCGCCGCATGGGAAGAAAAAGATACTCGGGCCGCTGCAACGGATCTCGACGGATACCAAAACGTACGCCGAGAATGAAGCGGTGGATTATTGCGTGGTGGGCGTCGGGTCGGCGGGCGGCGTGCTGCTGCAGCGCCTGGCAAAGGCCGGATTCAGCGTCGTAGGATTCGAAGCCGGTCCTTTCTGGGACACGGAACGCGACTGGGTCAGTGATGAAAAGGGATCGTATCAACTCTACTGGAACGACCTGCGAATCACCGGCGGTAAAGACCCGCTGGCATTCGGCGAAAACAATAGCGGTAAGGGAGTCGGCGGCGGGTCGGTGCATTGGGCGGCTTTTGCGCCGCGTTTCCATCCGTCCGATTTCAGGGTGTACACAGAAGATGGGCTCGGCGCAGATTGGCCCATCTCTTATGACGAGTTGAAGCCTTATTACGAGCTGCTCGAGCGTGAGATTCCGGTGGCGGGTCCTGCCTATTTTCCATGGGGCGATCCGCACGGTTATCCGTTCGGGCCGCATCCGTTGGGCGGGGTCGGCGACGTACTGGTTGAAGGCTGCACAAAATTAGGAATCGGCGTATGCGCCGGGGGGCCGGTGGCGATTCTCTCGGGTTCACGGGGAAAGCGGCCGCATTGCATCTATCGCGGATTTTGCATTCAGGGCTGCAAGGTCGGGGCGAAGGCGAGCACGCTGATCACGCATGTGCCGGAGGCGTTGGAGTACGGCGCAGAAATACGCGACCGCTCGATGGTGTTCCGTATTTCGATGGAAAGCACGCAGCGTGTGAACGGAGTGTTCTACTACGATCGCGAAGGACGAGAGCACTTTCAGCGCGCAAAGGCGGTGATCGTTTCCGGGTATGCGATTGAGACGCCGCGTCTGCTGCTGAACTCAGCCTGCGCGGGACACGAGAACGGCCTGGCGAACTCAAGCGGCACAGTGGGGCGGTACTTGATGGCCCAGGCCGGAAACGTGATACTCGGAAGATTTGAAGACCTGATACGGATGTACAAGGCGCCGCCGGCGCATGCCTTATCGGAACACTATTACGAAACCGATCCGAAGCGTGGGTTTGCGCGAGGCTTCGCGATTCAGACGGTTGGTCCGCTGCCGATTGCGTTCGCTAAACAGATGATGAAAGCGAAAGGCGCATGGGGTTGGGGCATGCGGCGCGTGATGATGGATTACAACCACTGGGCGGCGCTGGGGCTGCTCGGAGAGATTCTGCCGTGGCCCGACAACCGAGTGGAGATCGCGGAAGAGAAGGATCAGCACGGTATTCCGGTTGCTAAGATCACCTTCAGCCTGCATGATAACGACAAGAAACTGATCGAATTCGGGAAGCAGAAAGTGATGGATGTGATGTGGGCGGCAGGCGCGCAGGAAGTAGTTCAGGAATCGCGCTACGCCCACCTGGTAGGGGCGGCCCGGATGGGAAGCGATCCGGGAACTTCGGTGGTCGACAAATTCGGCCGAACGCATGACGTTTCGAACCTGTTCGTGTGCGATGGCAGCATCCTTCCCACGCAAGGCTCCGCGAATCCAGGATTGACGATTCAGTCGCTGGCTGCGCGAACGGCGGATTACCTGATTTCGCAGGGACAAAAGATTTTCACCTCCGAGGAACGCGACATGACGCCGCCGCCGATTCGAAGGCACCTGGCGGTAGAGGACGCGCTGACGACTGGTATTCCGAGGTTTGCGTAGCCCTATCTCGCAAAATTCCGCATACCGCTGAAGTCAAACCTGACGGCATAGGGCGGCTTGGAATCCCGTGTCGGAGCGGGTTCTGAAAGCCTGACCTTTAAAGGGTAAAGTGAATAGAGCGGGTGGCTATGGTCATCGGCAGAGCCTCAACGGTTGCTAGCCTAATCACACTTACGTCTTTGGCCGCACTGCTGCTGGCACAGGATTCAACCCCACTGGTGCGCAGTAACACTCGCCTGGTGCTCCTTGACGTTGTAGTGACCGACAAGGCGGGTCAACCGATCCGCGGGCTTACTCGGGATGACTTTACGATTTTCGAGAATGGAGCGGCGCAGAAGATCCTGTCCTTCGAAGCTCCGGCGGATTCGAATGGCGGCACTACGCCCGGGAACAGCGCGCGCACAATCATCCTGCTTGATGAACTCAATATCAAGTTCTCGGACTTGGCTTACGCGCGCGACCGGATTCTTTTATTCCTGGAGCAGAATCCCACGGAACGAGAGCCGACGTCTCTGATGGCCATCGGACTGCACGGACTTGAGATGATTCAGGATTTCACTCGCGACAGCAACCTGCTGAAGGACAGGCTTGCGCGCCTTAAGCCAGTTACTGCGAATCCTGCGGACGGATATATGGATCCGACGAAATCCCAGGAACATGCGCAGGAGGCGCTTCGGGCTTTGACTCAAATGGCGCGTGCCGCAGTAGGATCTCCGTATAGCTTCAACGTCATCTGGGTGACGAGCGGTTTTTCCGGGATATTAGACGCTATAAATGGAGGCAGTCGTGACGATGTAGAGGCCGGCCTGCGAAGAATGGCAAACCTTCTCATTCGCTCTCGCATGAGGCTCTACACGATCAATCCCGCCGGTGTCGGACCGCTGACAGCGATAGCCGGCAATCCGCCTGCGAACCGCGGAAGTATATTCAGTGCGCATGAGTCAGCCGCCGAAAAAATGCTCGGGTCGACGCACGGAGGAACACTTGAGGCTGATGCAGTGCTAGATCACATGACGAGCATGATGGGCGGCCTTTCGTATTACCGGCGCAATGATGTGGAGCGGACTCTCAGCCAGGCGATAGCAGATGCGTCAAGTGCATATGTTGTTTCGTATGCCCCGTCCGATACCAACTTCAACGGCCAATATCGCAGTATCGAGGTTCGCACGAAGATCGACGGAGCCATAACGCGCACGCGGCGCGGTTATTACGCGAGTCCCGATGAGCCGGCCGCGAATCCTGAGTTGAGAGAGCTAAGGTTAAAAACGGCGCTGGCCAGTCCGCTCCTTTACGCAGGATGGAACGTGAGCTGTCCACTGACCTACGATGCTTCTAAAGGACGGCTCGCAGGGAATCTCACGGTTACTCCAAGGCCGCTTGTGAGAGAAACGGATCAGACAGGCCAAATCATTCGGGCAGCCGCTCTTTCCGGGAGCGGAAAGGTTTTGAACAACTGGTCGTGGCAGGTCAACTGGAAGAACTCGTGGACCAACCGCACAGTCACTGCATACTTCGATAAGGTTCTTCCAGCTAACGCGCGGAGCGTACGATTTCTTATCGCGGATCCGGCTGCGGACAGGATCGGCACCTGCGAATACCGGTTGCCCTAGCGGAACTGCGGTCCGCACTTGCTAATTGAATCTTGTTCGAAAGCGCCTTTCGCGGCCTCTCCGTCATACTGAAAAGAGTTACAGATGAAGATCGTAGTTTCCATCAAGCAGGTTCCCGCGCGGGATTCCTTGTTGCGGATCAATTCAGATGGCAAGTGGCTGGACGAGAGCGACGTTTCCTACGAGATGAACGAGCCGGACGCTTATGCACTCGAAGAAGGGCTTCAATTGAGAGAGAAGCTGGGCGGAGAAGTAATCATTCTGTGTCTCGGGCAGCAGCAAGCGGCGCAAACGATTCGTGAAGCTTTGGCCAAGGGCGCGGACCGCGCCATCCATGTCGAAACGGAAGACAACGCAGTGCTCGATCCGCTTGGAACGGCCCGCCTGCTGGCGCAAGCTATCAAATCTGAAGCTCCCGATCTGGTGCTGACCGGTCTCCAGTCGGATGATCTGGGTTACGGACAAACGGGTGTGATTCTAGCCGAACTGCTCGGCTATTCGCACGCGACGATCGTGATGGAAGTGGAACCACAGGGCAATATGGTGCGGGTGAAGCGCGAATTGGAGGATGGCTGGTTTCAGAACGTCCTGCTGCCGCTGCCCGCGGTGCTCACGATTCAATCGGGAATCAAGAAGCTGCGTTACGCCACACTGATGGGAATAAAAAAAGCCAAAAGCAAGACCATCACGCCGGTTCCGGTTTCGAAACTCCAGAACGCGGACGCGGCAGCGAAGATCGAGAAAATTTACTCGCCGCATCGCAACAAGCAGACGCAAGTTCTGACCGGAAATCCGAGAGAGGTGGCGCGCGAGCTGGTTGAAAAACTCAGGTTCGAGGCGCGGGTGATATGAGCGTACTGACTGTCCTCGAACAGCGGGGCGGCAAGTGGAATCGCATGTCATTCGAAGCGCTTGCTGCCGCACAGAAGATTGCGCAAGCCCTAAACCTGCCGGTCGCGGCAGTGGTCCTGGGGTCCGGCGTGAGCGGCTTGGCTCAGGAAGCTGCCGCTTACGGAGCGAAAGTATTTGCGATCGACAATGAATTGCTGAAAGACTATACGCCGGACGGCTACACAGCGGCACTGGAACAGTTGATTCAATCGGAAAAGCCCAAAGTTGTTGTGTTCCCGCACAGCTATCAGGTTCGCGACTACGCTCCTAAGCTTGCGACCCGGCTCGGCAGGGCCCTGATCAGCGACGTAGTGGATCTGAAAGCGGACGCGAACCAAGTTGTCTTTGTACGGCAACTCTTTCAAGGCAAATTGAACGCAGATGTCAGCGCGGCCGGCGAGCCCGAGTTGGTTTCTATACAGGCAGGAGCTTTCCGAGCGTCAGAGCCGGGAGGTGAAAGCGCTCAAGTAGTGCAATTCCCCGTTCAATTGCAGGCTTCGCAGATTCGAAGCAAACCGGAGCAGCCATTTCGGGAGGCACAGCGCCTGGTCGATCTGGGAACGGCCGACGTAATTGTGTCGGTCGGGCGCGGCATCAAGGAAAAGGACAACATGCCGGTCGTCGAGGAGCTCGCACAGGTGCTGGGGGCGGAGCTGGCAGCTTCACGCCCGATCTGCGACAACGGCTGGCTGCCTATGGAACGGCAGGTAGGCAGCTCGGGCCAGACCGTAGCTCCGAAGATGTACATGGCCGTAGGCATCTCAGGCGCGATTCAGCACCTGGTTGGCATGAAAGGATCCCGCACCGTGGTTGCGATCAACAAGGATGAACACGCGCCCATTTTTGAGACTGCGGATTACGCCGTGGTGGGCGACTTGTTCGAGATCGTGCCAGCGCTGGTTGAAGAGATCAAGAAGGTTAAAGCTTAGGATTGATGAGCAGAAGTTTGAGGTGGAAGGGGCTCCAAGGCGCGGCCCTGACCTTCGGTGCGTTGCTCGCGCTGATCACAGGTTGCCAGCGCCCCGTTTCCAAAAACGTTGCTGCGACAGTTAACGGCCGGCCTATCACCTATGCGGAGCTCGACCGGGCACTCGCAGAGCAGTTTTCCAATGCCCCTATGAGGGTGAGTGCGGATCAATCCACTCAGTTGAGGCTTGAGGCTCTGCGGGCACTTATCGACAACGAGATTTTACTGCAGCGGGCGGAAAAGGAAGGCCTGCTCGCATCCGATGCCGACGTGGATGCAAAGTTCAATGAGGTAAAAGCGCCCTATACGCAAGAGCAATTTCAGAAGTTGCTCGAGCAGAGAAAAATGACTGTCGGCGATCTCAAGGCGCAGATTCGGCGCGGATTGAGTGTGCAAAAGCTGATCAATAAGGAGATTGGATCGCATATCTCCATCTCCGATGCGGACGTAACTGCTTTTTACAACGCAAACAAGGCGAGCTTCAATTTGCCGGAGAACAAAGTGCGGCTGGCGCAGATTCTGGTGACTCCGAATCCCGATCCCAACGTGAATAATTTGAAGAACGACAAGGCACAGAACGATCAGCAGGCCAAGAATAAGATCCAGATGCTCGACATGCGTGTGCGGCAGGGCGAAGATTTCGGGCAGCTCGCACAAGGATATTCGGAAGATCAGTTTGCGGCGAACGGCGGGGATGTCGGGTTTGTACCCGAGTCCGCATTGGACAAAGCAAATCCGGAATTGCGAAAGATCATTCTTGACATGACGCCGGGCCAAGTATCGCCGGTGCTGCATACGCCGGATGGGTACCGCATTATTAAGCTGATTTCAAAGGAGCCGGCGGGGCAGCGGCAATTGAGTGATCCGCGCGTGCAGGAAGAAATCAGACAAGGATTATTTCAGGCTAAGGAGCAGGTCTTGCGATCCGCTTTTTATGAAGTTGCGCGGAGTGAAGCCAAAGTAGTCAACTACTATGCGGAATCGGTGCTTGCGAGCCGGGATAAAAAGTAGCCGGGCCGCGCGCCTTACCTGCCGATATCTTCGTTCCAGAGCATGGGGTGCGCCGCGATGAACTGCTGCATGAGTTGGATGCATTCAGGGTTTTGAACTACTTCGATTGCGACGTTCGAATGCCGCAAAAGCTCTTCGGCTCCGAGGAAGGTTTGGTTTTCTCCGACAACGACGCGCTGAATTCCGTAGAGCAGGATGGCTCCGCTACACATTGAGCATGGCGAGAGCGTGGTGTAGAGGATTGAATTGCGGTAGACGGATGCGGGCAGCCGGCCAGCGTTCTCCAGGCAATCCATTTCGGCGTGCAGGATTGCACTTGCCTTCTGCGCGCGCCGATTATGACCCCGCCCAATCACGTTTCCCGAATGGACGAGCACGGAGCCGATAGGGATACCGCCCTCGGCCAAACCGAGACGGGCTTCGGCGATCGCGGCTTCTAGGAATGGGTCTGACATGACTTCTTACTGATAGCAAGTCGTTAAACAGGCCTTGGCGGGTGCGAATGGCGTTGGCGGTGTCCGGGATAGTACGATTCTTTTTGTGAGTGAAACTTTGCCGCTTACGCAGCGCTGCCGGGGATGCCTTCTAGGCGGCGCGGTTGGTGATGCGTTGGGCGCTCCTGTCGAGTTCATGGAAATCGCCCAGATCCAGCGCCGTTTCGGGCCGGGCGGGGTTCGCGACTTTGCTCCTGCTTACGGGCGTGTTGGGGCTGTCACGGACGACACGCAGATGACGCTGTTCACGGCGGAAGGGCTGCTTCGGGCTGCAACACGCCTCGCCGGAAGGGGCATCTGCCATCCGCCTACAGTGGTTCATCACGCCTATCTGAGATGGCTGAAGACGCAGGGCGAGAATCCGGATCTTGAGCCACAGACGGATCTCAACTGGCATGTGGCCACGGATGGCTGGCTAGTCAATATTCCAGCGCTGTGGTCCAGGAGGGGACCCGGAAATACCTGTTTATCGGCCCTACGCAATGCCCAACAGATCGGCCAACCCGCCACCAACAACAGCAAGGGCTGTGGGGGCGTAATGCGGGTTGCTCCGGTCGGCCTCGTGGCGCACCGCGAACACGCTTTCGAGCTTGGACGAGCAACGGCCGCATTGACTCACGGCCACCCTTCCGGTTCCCTCAGCGCTGGCTTTCTGGCGCTTCTCATTGAAGAGATCGTCTCTGGCGTTTCAATTCAAGCTGCGATAAACACGGCGAAACTGTGCTTGGTGACTCAGCCAAAGCACGAAGAAGTGCTGCAAGCTGTCGAGAAGGCGGAAGAGCTTGCAAAATCGGCTGCTTCACACCACTCCGTCGAGACGCTTGGCCAAGGCTGGGTTGCGGAGGAAGCTCTCTCTATAGCGCTTTATTGCACCTTGGCTGCGCCCAGTCTCGAGGAGGCGATCGTGCTCGCAGTTAATCACTCAGGAGATAGCGACAGCACGGGTGCAATCACAGGGAACATATGCGGGGCGCTTTATGGAATGGCTGCCATTCCGGCCCACTGGCTTCGTACGCTCGAATTACGGGATGAGATCACGCAAATTGCCGACGATCTCGCGGGGCTTCACGAAGACACTCTCGACCTGGAATCCGAGCTGACTTTCAACCGATACCCGGGGTGGTAGAAGAATCATCGGATCAAGAGATGGTCCTACACGTCAGATTACAAGTAGTTGGTTGCGGCCCGGTGATGTTCAGTGTGATTCTGTTTATGATTCACGTATCACCGCGAGAAAAGGAAGGTCAGCAGCCGAAGCAACCTCGGCAAGAGGCCGCGCAAATCGGCTGAGCGTCACCCACCGAATCTGATGTCCGCAAATATTCGCGAGTCTATTTACGGAAGGGGCGTAGGAATTTGGTCTTACTTATCGGAAGCATTCGCGTATTTCCTGCCAACACCTCGTGCAAGGTGACTTCGTGAACGCTGTATTCAATGCCATCCTCCTGAATACGCGTGGCGAATGGAAGTCTCCGATCGAACTCGCTGCAGCCGTGGTCCGTGATGAACCATTCGTTTACAGAAGCCCTATCACTGACGTCGTTTTTCGGCCCAGTCCTGTTTGGAACACCACCGCCGTTCGCAACGCTGCGCCACCCATCTCCTATGCAGAACTGCAGGCCGTACACGCCGTCCTCAATGCCCGAGAGTTCGATCCGACCACTCTTCACGTACCAGAGGTATTCTCTTTCGCCCTCAATCTCGGCTAGTCTTACCACAGCGCTGTGCTGGGTGCCATTGGAAATGCTCAGCTCACCTCTTCCGTCCCTCGGACGAGAATCGAACCAGGAGTCTGAGGACGGTTCTGGAAGGGAAGCATCTATTTGCCAAGAATCGACCTCTTCAGAGTCCCTCGACAAGACGGCTTGTTGGACATTGATCGCGGGCCGCGGGCGTTTTGGGAGTGGAGTTACGTCTTCAGGCGAAATCGCTAGTGCCGGCTTTTCACCTTGATTCTGCCCCTCTTCACCGGCCCTATTTTGTTCCGTTCGAATGAGATGAGATGGCTGGAAGGGCTCTTCTCTCAGGCCGGAAAAGACCAAGCTGAAGGCGATGATAGACACGACGGCTGTAGGGACCAGATAGAGTTTAATCGCTATGCTCCGCGTGGCGATCTTCCTTAAGCTTGTGAACCCGATTGCGGCCGAAGAGCGGCTCGGCTTAACCCGGATGGGATCGACAACTGATTTGCCTGAAACATATATTTCTGCCTGGCATCGAACGCATGCAAATGTCTGGCCTTTGAGCCGTGCCGGCATAGAATAGATGGCATTGCAAGCAGGGCATAGATACAGGACCGACATGTAGATCCGTAATCTTATCGGACGTTTGCGCGACTACGCACGGTCTTTTTTGGAACGGAATCTTTGAGCTCCGGAGCGGAAGTTCTCTTAGCGTTCCGAAAATGCCTATAACCGGAGTAGGAGGCTCACAATTGGGATGGAAAGCTCCTGGGAGTGAGTGTAGCGATCCCCTCGACAATCCGAAAGAAGGATGCCGAGCAGGTCTTCGCTGAATGGAAAGCCGCGTTGACCGGGTACAGTATCGAATCGCTCAGACGTGCAATTGGAGTGGATGAGGTCCGCACGTCCTGTGTCCGACCTGAGAGATAGGTAACAGAACGTTCCGGAGACATGGGTTACACTTTTCGCCTTTAAGGAGGCGGGAAGAGGGATGCCATGGAAGGAAAGTTCTGTAATGGACGAACGTATACGATTCGTGATTCGGCTGCAAGACGGGGAGAGCATGGCGTCGCTGTGCCGGGAATTTGGGATCTCGCGCAAGACCGGCTACAAGATCGTGGACCGCTATCAAGAATGCGGATTAGAGGGGCTCACGGATCGGGCGCGGCGCCCGCACCGGTATGCCAATCAGCTTCCCGAGCAGGTGGAAGCAGCGATTCTAGCGGCTAAGCGCGAGAAGCCGAACTGGGGCGCGCGCAAGATTCGTGAACGCCTGTTGCGACGCCTGCCGCACGAGGTGAAGGTGCCGGCTTGCAGCACCATCCATGCCATCCTGGATCGCCATAGTTTGGTGACCCGAGCCCAGCGCTCCAGGACCCGCCCCGAAGGCACGCCGCTGTCCTCGGGCTTAAACCCGAATGCCTTGTGGTGCACCGATTACAAGGGCGAGTTCCAGTTGGGCAACAAGAAGTACTGTTATCCACTCACCGTGACCGACCATGCTTCGCGCTACTTGCTGCTGTGCGAGGCCATGGAATCCAACCAGCAACAGTTTGCCTTCACCGCCTTTGAGCGCCTGTTCCAGGAACGCGGGTTACCTCAAGCCATCCGCTCCGATAATGGTGTTCCCTTCGCTTCCCCCAACGGGCTCTTCAACCTGTCGAAGCTTTCGGTCTGGTGGCTGCGCCTGGGCATCACGATCGAACGCATTCGCCCCGGTCATCCGCAACAGAACGGCCGGCATGAGCGCATGCACTTGACGCTTAAGAAAGAAGCCACTCGGCCGGCAGGTACGAATCTGCTGCAGCAACAAGCCAGGTTCGATGCCTTCCTGGAAGAATTCAACAACGAACGACCGCATGAGGCGCTCCAGATGAAGTGCCCGGCCGAAATCTATACGGCTTCTGTGACCCCATACCGCGGCATCGGCGAACCGCAGTACCCGTTCCACGATAAGACCGTTGTAGTCACCAACTGTGGCCGTCTGTGCCTGTATCGCAAGAAGATCAATCTCAGCATCTGCCTGGCTGGTCAGGCGGTGGGCATCAAAGAAGTCGACGACGGCATCTGGCTCGTCAGCTTCATGGATTACGATCTGGGTTATGTCGACCTGGAGGAGAAAACTTTGCAGCCCCTCGAAAATCCCTTCGGGCCAAAAGTGTTACCTATGTCTTAGGAACAATCTGTCACCTATGTCTCCGGGCTGGACACTGATTTTCTGGTGAGCGCGGTAGGAATCGAACCCACAACCTAGTGATTAAGAGTCACTTGCTCTGCCAATTGAGCTACGCGCCCGGTCAAGTGGTTATCACTTTCCTCTCACCCATTCAGCGTGATCAAGTCTAAGCCCGTTTGCCCTCCTTTGTTGCCGTTCTTCAATTTGTGTCCCTGTGATGGTCCCTGCACTGAAAAGTGATCGACAACCCCATCTGTCCTCTTCTGCTGAATCCAACACGGTCTCCGGGTCCCGCCACCCCCGGGAGGCCGGTCCTTTATCCACGCTCGTACGTCAGATGCCGCTCATACAGCAGCCGTAATTGGTCAGCGAATGACTATTGCCCTCAGGAGTTTAGACATAAGGTGTACTTACTTTACCGGTACTGGTTTAGAGTGACTCACTTGTTCTACTAACCGTATAATCAGCGCATGGTCGGAAGAGTTCCAGCAACGATGTTGGTCTATAGTTGTCTTTGCTTCGGTCAGAGCCATACATATCCAGGTATCAAAAAGATCGGGCAATTCAGATACTATTGCTCTGGAGCGCCTAGCCAGGGTCAAATATCTGTGCTGCTCGACATCAGCGAAAAGGGGAAGCCATTCAATGTACGGCTAGAGAGTAGAACAGCTATCGACGACAGCTTAGCATCAAGTGTATTGCATGCTGCTGGCGCCTATCGGTTTGTTCCCGCGCGTGAGGGCGGACGGTCAGTTATCGAGCGAGACTATCGTTTACGTTGGGATCTGCCGTGCACCCAAGCAGATATCGACCGAGATGAGAGGGCGAGAGCTGAGGCGGCGGCCCAGGCCGAATCTCAACGTAGGCTTTGGATGTATATGGCTGCTTGCAAAGACGCTGACCCGATGGCCTGCTTAGGAAAAGCCCAACTTCAAGCTCAGGGATTGCCATTGCCGAACGAATCTCAAAAGATAGAGAATCCCGTTCAGATCCCGACTTTACAAAGTCAAAGCGGGAGTCCGCCGTATATGGGCCCTTTAGGGGTTTCGCTGTCCGTCGGCTCAATCGTCCCGATTCAGTCGGGAGCAGTCATCACTCTTAGTGACAATTCGAGATGGAATCTCTGCCTTCTCAACGGCATGTCCCAAGATTACTCGTGGTGGAACGTAGGGGATAGTGTGTTCGTAGCCGCCGGTACTCAGAGCTACGTCCTTATAAATAAAATTGGCAAAGCTCAGTTGGCGGCACTGTTTATCGGTCAATAAGTCCTCAGTTATGGATATGTCAATAAGTCGCTCAGCTCCCGGGGCATGCTGCTGGGTCGGAAGCAGTAGTACCAGACCGCTGACCCTTTTCAGCGAAAGCGAGATCCAATGTTTGGAGCCGACCAGTAACTAGCTATGACTAATAAACTTATCCTACTCTCGTTGGTATCCTGCCTTCTGCTGGCAGCGCAGAAGATACCTGAATCTGCTATGCCAAGACAGGCTTATGCTGCCTTCGTTTCATCAGCGCAATCTCAAATCGCATGCCAGCAAAAATGGATTGATCTTCGCAACAGCAGTGGGCAACAATTCATGCGTCTCGTGGTTCCAGCAACTGAAACCTGCAACGTAGCTATCGAGAACATCACGCACCAGTTTCAAATTATCTATTCACTCAAGGACAGCCTCGATCCGCAACTTGCGCTTATGGTTGGCAGCATCGTTAATGACAATAGGCGCGAATGCCGTACTCTGTTTACGACAGGCAGGAACATCGTGGGCGCGCTCGCACGGGCTAACTACCAGCTCGCGGCGCAAGCGTTCGTTGATGGCTTCAATCAGTCGATCGCCATTGCCGACGAGCAAGAGCAACACCTAAAGAGCTATGACGCCTACGTCCAATCTAAAGGGTGGAAGTAGTGGCTCGGTGAGGCCGAAAACTTAACAATCTGGCAGGCTCTCTTACCATTGTCACAAACTAGCTAAGATATGCTTGGCATGCCACTTATCCGCAAGACGCTATCGGCGATTGGTCGGACGGAGCCGTGAGATCATCGGGCGGCGAACAGGGGCTTTATAAATTGAACTTGAAAGGTGCTCAACCCGATGGCAGAGATTACCGACTTCTGCCTGCTCAACACATCCTTTATGGCAGCACTATACCTGGCGACCTCTGGCGACACGTTTCCGTACACCTGGTTATGGATGCTGCCTTCAGCTGGGGATAGGGAAATAGACTCGCTGGTTGAGCCGCTGTACGCTCTCGATAGCCCATCACGGACGAACTCGCACACGGTTCTGGCGGAACATCGTAGTTTTTTTGAGCAGCGTTTCGGCCCACCTAAGTGCCAGCAGTACGTATTTCCGTTCGGACATCCTGTTCCCCTCGACCCTTCGCGTCACATCACGGATCTGAAATGGGGATGGGAACCAACTCCGGCGCAAAAGCGGTGTAAGGTGTCGCTTGCACGACCTTCGACATACCTTTGCGACTGGCTTGGCGGAGCAGGGCGTCGCTGAGAACACCATGCTGGCGCTCATGGGACACATGAGCCGAGCGATGCTCGAAAGATACAGTCACATCCGGATGCAAGCGAAAATCGATGCGGTTGCCGGATCAGTCTTAAGTAAGCTGGTGAGCGCGGTAGGAATCGAACCTACAACCTAGTGATTAAGAGTCACTTGCTCTGCCAATTGAGCTACGCGCCCGATCAAGTGGAAATCTGCGCTCGCGGTGAACGCCAGAACAAGGATAACATTCGAACACGCAAGCCTCAACTGCTCTGCTCGGGTCTCGGAGTTCGCTCGTTTCTTCTTTCCAAAATCGCCACCGAGTCTGGGGGCAAATGAACGCGACCACCGCAAAGTTCATACTGTGGCTCTGAGCAGAGGACAGCCTGCCATTCGCCGGCTAACGGGATGCCCTGGGGTTCACGCGCCAGATTGCACACGATCGCGATTGCGCCTCGGTGTACGGCAATCCAGCAAGCAGTTTCGTCAAATCGTACGTCAACTTCTTCCATCAGCCCATCGGTAAGGCACGAGTATTTTCGCCGCAAAGAGATCAGACTTTTGTGCCATTCGAACAAGCTCGCATGAGGCTCCGTCGCAACTTCGTCCCAACGCAGCTTCGAGCGTTGGAAAGTTTCGGGGTCCTGCGGATCGGGGACATCTTCCGGCTTCCAACCGAAGGCCTCGAATTCACTCCTTCGGCCTTCGGAGACGTTTCTTGCGAGATCGCCATCATCATGATGTGTGAAATATTGAAACGGGCAAGAAGCGCCGAACTCTTCACCTTGAAAAAGCATTGGGATGAAAGCCGACGTGAGGACCAGAGCCGCGGCGATCTTGCTTCTCCCCAGAGTGACCAGATGTGAGAGCCGCTCGCCCCGGGCGCGATTGCCGATCTGATCATGATTCTGAGTGTAGGCAAGGAAGTGGTGTCCCGAAAGGCCGACAACTGGCCGGCCGTGTATCCGGTCGCGGTGAGGAGAACGAATGCCATCGTAGACAAAGGCCTTCTGAAGAGCCTTGGCCAGTTGCGCTAACGAGCCGAAGTCCTGGTAATACCCTTTCTTCTCGCCCGTCAAAACGGTGTGCAGAGCATGATGGAAATCGTCGCTCCACTGAGCGGCGATACCCAGACCGCCAGCCTCTCTGGGAGTGACAATTCGAGGGTCGTTCAAGTCGCTTTCGGCGATCAGTACCAGATAGCGGCCGAGGTGAGCAGAAAGAGCATCGACTTCCGCTGAGAGGTGTTCGAGGAAGTGAATCGCCGAACGATCATAGAACGCGTGCACGGCGTCGAGGCGAAGACCATCGAAGTGATAATCGCGCAGCCACATCAACGCGTTATCGAGCAGAAATCTCCGGACTTCATGGCTGCCTTGATGATCCAGATTCACCGCTGCGCCCCAAGGAGTGTGATACGCCTCAGTAAAGTAAGGCCCGAAACGATTCAGATAATTTCCAGTCGGACCGAAGTGGTTATAGACAACGTCCAGCACGACTGCCAGGCCGTACCTATGACAAGCGTCTACCAGCCGCTTCAAGTCTTCGGGTCCACCATAGGCATGATGCGGAGCATAGAGATCGACGCCATCGTATCCCCATCCGTAGCTTCCAGAAAACTCGTTAACGGGCATGATCTCGAGGTGGGTGACCCCGAGGTTTACCAGATGCGGAAGACGGTCGATGGCACTCAGGAATGTGCCTTCAGGGGTGAACGTTCCTATATGCAACTCATACACGATGGCGCTGGCCAAGGGCTTTGCCTGCCAGTGTGCGTCGGTCCACTCGAATTCTGCATTATCGATCAGCTGAGAAGGGCCGTGAATCCCGTGAGGCTGGAAGCAGGAGCGAGGATCGGGAATGGGTTCCGCTCCGTCGATCTCGAAGGAATATTCCGCGCCCGGGTTAGCTTCTTCCGCTTGCCCCTTCCACCATCCGTGAGCGTCTTGCCGAAGCGTATGAGCGGCCGAGTCAACGCGAACTGCAACGGTGTGAGCCTTAGGGGCCCAGACACTGAACGTATGCATACTTGTATCTTGGCAGGAGGTCTATTGTTCTTTCACCAGCAAGGCTACGGGAAAGAAACGGAAAATTTCAGATAACTGCGCGCTGCCCCCGGAGAGTTGGCCGCGCGTAAGCACGTTGAACCAGTTCCCGGCCGGGAGTTCGACCGAGGTGTCCTGCCAATCGCCGGCGAGCTCCCAGTTCAATCTCGGTACCAAAACGATGATGTCGTCGCCGCGCCGGTATGCAACCAGATGCTTTTGCTTCGCACCGCGGGCGTAAAGAGGGCTGTATGCGCCGGAGTCACTGAATGCGGCGCCTCTTTGGTGGCGGACACGCAAAGCGTGATAGATCGTCCACAGCTTCGGCAGCCCTTCCTCGCTTCTCCGTAAAACCTCTTTGGCATCAAGCTTGGGAAGCTCCGCGAGAAGCCGGCGACGTAGATCGTAATCGACGGGCCGGCGATTATCCGGATCCACCAGGCTGAGGTCCCATAACTCTTCACCCTGATAGGTATCCGGAACGCCTGGGGCGGTGAATTTCAGAAGCGTTTGCGAGAGCGAGTTTATGCGGCCGGGCTCAATGAGAGATTGCAGGAACTTTTCGAAGTCACTCAAGAATGAGCAGTCATGGCAGATCGCTTCTATGAATTGCCGGGTAGCCGACTCAAACTGCTCGTTCGGAGCGAGCCAGTTTGTTCGCTGCTTGGCTTCGCGGCAGACCTTCTGCATGTAAGCGACGAGGCGATCGGTTGAAATCGGCCAAGCTCCTAGCATGGTCTGATACAGAAGATATTCGGTATTGCGATCCGGCAGATCGTCTTTCTTGTACTTGTCGTTGGCTTCCTGCCATCTGTTGAGAGCTTCCCTCCACAGCGAGGGCATTTCCGACAGCAAACTGATGCGAGCGCGAACATCTTCACTTCGCTTGGTGTCGTGAGTGGACGAGGCAAGCATTGTGCGTGGATGCAGAGCTTGGGTGTCCACACAGAAGCGATGAAACTCCTCAACAGATATGCCAAAAATACCTGGATCTCCGCCGACTTCGTTCAAGGAAACGAGCCGGTTGTAGTTGTAGAAGGCGGTGTCTTCTACACCCTTGGCCATGGCGGGCGCGCAGAACTGCTGAAAAAGCACGACGAATTCTGCGGCGAGAGGGCCGGCGACTTTTAGCAACAGGAGTTCACCGATAAAGTCGAACAGATCGGAGTCGATCTCGGTTCGATTCTTCTTGGCGGCCTCGATTGCCTCGCAGGTGTAGCGTTCGTCCTCCGGCGTGATTTCATTCCGCACCGGCACTACGTAGGTCCGGTAGATGGGGAAGCAGGCAACCAACTCACGTATGGCTCGCATAACATCGTGGCGGGTGTAGTCGCGCTGATCGCGATGGTTCTCGCAGATCTCCGTCAACAGGTTGGTGAGCCTGTTTACATCGCTGCCTAACAAATCGCGCAGGACCCGATGCTTTTTGTCTCGACAGATAGCAAGGTAATCCGTTGTCTCGTGTGTGAATTCACCATAGATGGCGTTGAATTCTTCTTGGTTATCTTGGTTCACGAACAGCCCGCCTGCCTGATTGAGGTAATCGTAACCAGTCGTGCCGTCGATTGGCCATTCCGCGCGAAGACGCTCACCGGGCTCGAGAATTTTTTCCGCGACGATCCACACGTCGGGGGCTTCTGTGCGCAAGCGCTCGAAGTAGGATTTGGGATCGCGCAAGCCGTCAGGATGATCGATCCGGATGCCGTCCAGGACGCCTTCCCGGAGCCAGCGAAGGATCAGCGCGTGGGTATCGGCGAAGACTTGCGGGTTTTCCGAGCAGAGGGCCACCAGCGAGTTCACATCGAAGAAACGCCGGTAAGGCAGTTCCTGCTTGGCAGTTTTCCAAAAGGCCAGCCGGTAATTCTGCTGCTCGAGCACGGCATCCAGTTGTTCGCAGTCTTTGTTGATCCGTTCGAGAGCGGCATCGACCGCCTCGGCTATAAAGGGCGTTTCGCTAAAAAGCTTCTCCAGCAATTTGCCGATTATGCTTTTGTCTCGATGCCGTGCAGTCTTGCTTGTGGGGTCGGTGAGCGTGGGGCCGGGCAGGGCAGCCAGCGAATCGGCCAGAAACGCCAGATACTCGGAGCCGGTGACCTCGGCCGCTGAATTCAGAATGGGCGGAAGGGATCGAGGAGAAAGAGGGAATTCGTTCTTGAAATATTGTATGAAGAAGTCTGAACCGCGCCGCTTGATCTGTATCTCATTGCGGCTAAGCGCGCGACCGTAGTGATCACCGAGTACAGGAATCAGCAGTTTATTCCGCAGCTTCTCATCACGGGAATGCCAGTTGATGTCAAAGTAGGGAGCGTAGCGGCTCGAAGGTCCGTTCTCCCAGACGTCCCACCAGAGCCGGTTATTGCGCCCGCTGATCGCCATATGATTGGGCACGATATCGAGCACCTGTCCGAGGCCGCACTCCCCCAAGCGCCTGGAGAAGCGGTCGTGAGCTTCGGCCCCCCCGAGTTCCTCATTTACCCGGTGGTGATCGACCACATCGTAACCGTGCTTGCTGCCGGGAGCGGCCTGTAGGTAGGGAGAGCTGTAAACGTGGGAAATTCCCAGGGCGCGCAGGTACTCGGCAATGCCGGCTGCTGAATCGAAACCAAAGTCTGCATGCAGTTGCAGCCGGTAAGTGGCAACTGGGATTCTAGGCATTTTCAGGTAAGAGCCTCAATGGCGGGACATGGTTTCGCGCACAGGGTAGCGCAGCGGGGCATACATTGGTAGTGGAGCACATGCTATACGAAATCGAGAGCCCACCGACAGAAGAAAATGCCGCCATACGGCTCCATGCAGACGATAACGTGGCGATTGCCCGGGTGCCGCTGCAGGCCGGACAGGAACTAAGGGTGGGAGGCAAGTCTGTTGTGCTCCGGTCCGCGATTCCCGCCGGTCATAAGCTGGCGCTGCGTTTCATAGGCCCAGCCGAACGAATATATCGATATGGGCATCCTATCGGAGTGGCGAGCGTCGCGATTCAGAGCGGCGATCACGTCCATACGCACAATCTGGCTTTCACAGAGCTCCATCTAGAGACGTGCGAAACGCGAGAAGCGGAGCGCGGCTTGCACCATCTTATTCCTGCGACTTTTCTTGGCTACCAGCGTTTGGACGGCAGGGTGGGAACCAGAAACTACATCGCCGTCGTGGCGGCGAGTAATTGCGCCGCTCACACGGCCGAGTTAATTGCACGGAGTTTTGCGGGTGAGAAACTGCCGCCGCAGGTCGACGGCGTAGTTGCTTTCCCACACGGCGAGGGCTGCGGGCAGACGATCGGGCCAGATACACAGCAGTTGCAGCGCACCTTGGCCGGTGTTCTGCATCATCCGAATGTTTCCGCGGCCCTGATTCTGGGCCTCGGCTGCGAAGTAAATCAGATTAGCCATTACCTGGGCGGAGCCGCGACCTCGATGCTGGAGGCGACTAATCTGCACGGCCTGACGCTGCAGCAATCGGGTGGAACGCTGGGCGCAGTGGAGGAGGCACGCAAGCACGTAGGAAAATTTATCGAGCGAGCTGCGGCGGAGAAACGCACGGAAGTGCCGGCTTCGGAGATCGTGCTCGGTTTGAATTGCGGCGGGTCGGATTCTTTTTCCGGGATCACTGCCAATCCGGCACTGGGCTACTGTTGCGATCTAATTGTGGCTCGCGGTGGAACGGTCGTGCTAGCGGAAACTACGGAGATCTTCGGCGCCGAACACATTCTTGCTGCGAAAGCACGCGATGCCGAAGTGGCTCGCAGGCTGCTTGGCTGCGTCGCTCGATATAAATGCTATCTGCGCCAATTCGAAGGCAGCAGCTTCAACGATAATCCGTCACCCGGCAACAAGGAAGGCGGCCTGACAAACATCGTTGAGAAGTCATTAGGCGCAATCGCGAAGGCTGGATCGACGACGCTGCAAGATGTAGTGGGCTATGCGGAACCAATCCAATCGAAGGGCTTCGTTTTTATGGATACGCCAGGTTACGACCCAGTCTCATTAACCGGGTTAGCCGCAGGTGGCGTAAACCTGATCGCATTCACTACGGGGCGGGGCAGCGCGATCGGATTCCCGAGCGTGCCGGTGCTCAAAATTTCGAGCAACTCCAATACATACCGCAGAATGAGCGGAAACATCGACATAAACGCGGGACGCATTGCGGATGGGACCGCGAGCCTCGAGGAAGTGGGCAAAGAAATCTTTGAAGCACTGTTGCGAGTGGCATCCGGAGAGAAAACGCACGCGGAGCAACTTGGACATCACGAGTTCGCGCCATGGCGCATCGGTCCGGTGTTGTAGCTAAACGCCTCTTGCTTACACTGCTAGAGTGCACCTTGGTACCGTTTGCCGTTTGCTTTTTGCGCTTCTGAGCTGCCTTTTCGTCGTATCCGGCCAGCAATCAGCTAAGAAGCCGGTCACACTCGACGCTTTCCTCGCTTATAACCGAACGTTTCCCATTCATCCCACCTGGGCGCCGGACGGAAGAGCATTCTTTTATGAGCGAAGCGGCGTGATGTACTTGTATTCAACTGCGGAGCGCAAACAACGCGAATGGTTCCGTGCCGCCACCCTTGAGAAGGTAGCTGAGAAACCAGTTCTTCCGAAAGCGTTCGGATGGCAGAACCGCCACCTTTCAAGTAACTCATACCAATGGTTTCCGAACAGCCAGGATCTCCTGGCAGCTGTTGGCGGCGATCTTTTTTTAGTGCATCCGGACGGCAAATTCGATCAGATTACAAAAACAGATATCGACGAAGAGGATCCACGCCTTTCGCCGGACGGAAAGTCGGTCTTGTATCACTGGAAAGCAAATCTTTACGTCTTGGACTTGGGAACCAAGGCGATCCGCCAACTGACCCAGGACGGCACGCCTACCCTGCTGAATGGGCAATTGGACTGGGTCTATCCGGAAGAATTGGATCTAGGGGAGGCGACATGGTGGTCTCCGGACTCGAAGCACATAGCCTATATGCAGTTCGATATCAGCCATGAGTTTGTCTATCCTCAAAGCGATTTAATTCCTGAGCGCGCCATCAGCGAACCTGAACGTTATCCACAAGCCGGTACTCCGAATGCAGAGGTAAAGCTGGGTATCGTTTCGCCTGACGGGGGTGAGACGAAATGGATGCAGGTCGGCGATACCGCCTCGACTCTGCTGGCCCGTGTGGCCTGGCTGCCCGATTCCTCGCGCATCGCAGTTGAACGATTCAACCGTGTTCAGGACCGACTCGATCTGCTGTTTTGCGATGCCTTAAACGGGGCGGCCCAAACGGTCTTGCATGAACAATCGAAGACCTGGATCAACGTGGCGGATAATCTGTTTTTTTTGAAGTCGCGCCCGGAATTTCTATGGACAAGTGAGCGCAGCGGCTTCCGGCAGATCTACCGGTATTCAGATAAGGGCGAGTTGCTCGGTCAGTTAACGAGCGGCGATTGGGAAGTGGTTACCGTTTCTGCCATCAACGAGGAGCAGGGAAGGGTTTACTACACGTCTTCCGAGGTAAGTCCGCTAGAGACTCAATTTTATAGCGTCCCGTTGAACGGCGGCCCGAACTCACGAATCACGAAAGAAGAGGGCACACATGAAATCCATGCGAATAAACAAGGTACTTATTTCGTGGATAGTTATTCGAGTTTGAAAGAGCCGGAGCAAACTATCGTGGCAAGTGCCGCAGGCGAGAGAACCGCGGTTCTCGAGCCTGCGGACCGCACCGTCACGAAGGACTACGCGATGGCGCCGGAGGAGATCGTGGAAGTGAAGACCCAGGACGGGATCACTCTCTACGCACGACTGATCAAACCTGCCGATTTCTCTGCTGGAACCAAATATCCGGTGATCGTTTATGTGTACGGAGGTCCGGGCGCACAGTCCGTAAGAAACAGGTGGTACGGACTTACTTTGGAGCAGATACTTGCGGCACGAGGATACGTGGTTTGGCAGCTGGATAACCGTGGTTCCAAGGGGCGCGGCCTGGCATTCGAAGCGCCGATCTATCGCCATTTAGGCAAACAAGAAGTGGCAGACCAGCGGTTAGGAGTCGAGCATCTGATCCAAATGGGATTTGCCGATCCAAATCGAATTGGGATTTTCGGCTGGAGCTACGGCGGGTACATGACTATCCATTCACTGCTCTTCGCGCCCGATGTGTTCAAGGTTGGGGTCGCCGGCGCACCCGTCACTGATTGGCATAACTACGACACCATCTACACGGAACGATACATGGGGCTACCTCAAGATAACGGTCAAGCCTATGACGCGAGTTCAAACGTGAAGAACGCCGGCAAGCTAGAAGGCAAGCTGCTGATTCTTCACAATTTCGAAGATGACAACGTGCTCTTCCAAAACACAATGCAGATGGCCAACGCGCTCGAGCACGCGGATAAGCCGTTTTTCATGCAAATCTATCCTCAGAAGAGTCATGCGGTCGGCGGCCCGCTACGTAAGTCGCTCTATACCGCTGTTATCGGGTTCTTCGACCAGCACCTGAAAGGCGCTCAGTAGTTCCGTCTTAGGGCGATTCGTTTGTATGGCCGTCGAGGTACTTGACCAGCATTACGGCGTTTCCATACTGGTTGTAGATAAGTTCGTCGGCGACCTGCTTGGCCAACATGATACCGAAGCCTCCGGGCCTGAGACCCATTTGCGAACGCAGTTCCGTATGTCGCAGAGGATCGTCAGGTGGGTTATTCACGGCGGCGTGTCCCACATTGCCTATCGAGAAACCCGCACCGTCATCGCGCACGAACAGTAGGATCATGCGGCTGGTTCTGATTAGCGAGACGTCGACGGTACGCTCGAGTTCCAATCTGCAACCGTGCTCCATTGCATTGCCGACCAATTCGTCGAGCGCGAGCAGGAGAGCTTCAGCCAGTCCCTCCGGAAGTTCATCGAGATGCGGACGAAAGCACTGGGCGATCTGCTCTTTGGATTCCAGTTCCGGACGCACCGCAAGCGTGATCCATCCAGGGCGATTCGACTTAACCTGGACCCGCGGAATATCTGAAGAGGTGTCTCCTGCGCTCACCACTCGCTATCTTCTCACCCATTCTTATCGCACGAGAAATGATATTTTCGAGAGAGAGAAGTAAACAATCATGCGCTTGCTCATCAGTTCAGGACTGATCGCGTTATCGGCATTAACGGCGTTCGGGGCGAAGAAGGTCGTTTCGCCTACCACAAGCGCCAGCAACGAACAAGTGGATATCGTGGCGACCATTGTACTGGCTGACGATCAAGTCACGCAGAAAATTGGGGCGGATCCGGGGAACGGGATCGTATTGCTTGAAGTTAGGGTGACACCCAAGACGGACAAGCCGGTGCAGATCAGTCCTGACGACTTCATCTTGCTGGCCCACGATGATGGAGAGCGCTCGAGGCCGTTCGAGCCGGAGGAATTAGCGGGCCAAGGCGCAATGGTGCTTTCGACGACGAAAGATAAGGGTCCAAAGACGGGAGAGGGCTTCGGTTTGGGCGGGATCATGATGGGCGGAGTAGGAGGCGGGGGGTCTCCGGGGAACCCGACGCCAACTGCGATCAAAACGAAAATGGATGATAAGAACAAGGGCAATGCCCAACTACTTGAGGCCCTTAAAGCGAAGCAGATGCCGGCCAAGGAGTCGACGGACGAGGTGAGCGGATATTTATACTTCCCTTTGGACGGAAAGCATAAACTAAAGAACCTGGCGATTCTTTATCGAGGCCCGGCGGGAAAGCTGGACCTCGAATTTGAGCACTAGCTCACTATTTTGCTGGAGTGATCGAGCTGATCTTCAGAGCGTCGCCTTCCATAGATCCATCAACCGTAACGTTCTTACCTGCAAATGCCTTTGCCTTGTCTTTGGATTGCTCATCGAGCTTTACGATTTTCCCATCGACCACTAGTACCGGATCTGACCCACCTTGCAGGCACTTTTCGATGCATTTAGTATTGGCAGCGCTAGGCGAACTGTGCGACGCTCCGCAGTGTGACTCGGAAACGTAACCGGTCATCTGGTCAGCGGCAGCAGTGAAACAAAACAGCGAAACGGCAGCCAAGCATCCGAAAACTAAGTTCTTCATTTTTTGATCCCTCCTGGGTTATATACGAGATTCATTCTATAGCAGATGAAACCAGGATCAGACTTCGAGGATTACAGGCATTATGAGCGGACGCCGCTGCGTTTGCTTACTCAAAAAGCGCTTTAAATCCGTTCGAATCTTTTCCTGCATCACGCCCCAATCGCCGCGCTCCTCAGCTGTAGAGCCTTCGAGAGTGCGCCCAACCACTCCGCGCGCTTCCTGCAGGACGGATGAACCGTCACCGGAGACAAATCCGCGGCTCACGATTTCAGGCAACCCCTCGCTTTTGCCAGTGTGCTTATTGATCGCGATGATAGGAAGTACAAAACCATCTTCCGAGAGGTGCCTGCGATCTCGGATGATGATATCTTCCACCACGTCGTCAAGTGAGCCGGAGTCGATGCAAACACGGCCGACCGTGATCTTCCCACCACGCCGCGCCCCCAAGTGGTCGATCTCAAGCGTGTCGCCCGTCTCGAGCACGAAGGTGTCTTCCAGGCCAGCGGACCGCAGGTGCTGAGCCAGCGAGGCGTGTTTTGAGAGCTGTCGATATTCGCCGTGAATGGGAATAAAGTAACGCGGCCGGACCAGATTGAGGATGAGTTTCAGCTCCTCTTCGCTCGCGTGACCAGAGACGTGAACAGGGGGCTTCATGGTCCCATAAACAAGTTCGGCGCCGCGCCTCGCGATATGGTTCATCATGCGGCCAATTGCCTTTTCGTTCCCCGGAATGATGCGCGAGCTGAGCACGACCGTGTCGCCAGGCTGCAGGGAAAGGTGTCGATGGTTATCGACCGCCACACGCGACAAAGCGGACATCGGCTCGCCCTGAGTTCCCGACACGATCACGGCCACCTTCTTTGGGGCCATCTGCATGATGTCCTGGGGGCGGAGCAAGGTCGAATCCGGGACGGAGAGAAGGCCGAGGTTGTGCGCGATTTCGGTGACGTTCAGCATGCTGCGGCCGAGAAACGCGACTTTCCTTCCGTACTCGTCGGCCAAATCTAGAATCTGCTGAAGCCGGTGAATGGAACTGCTGAAACAGGAGATGATCAGGCGCCGTTCGCTGCGCATGAAAAGGTCTTCCAGACGGGGCCGCACGGCCCGTTCGCTCTCGGTATAACCGGGCCGATCGACGTTGGTCGAATCCGAGAGCAAAAGAAGAACGCCGCGTTTGCCGTACTCGGCAAACGTATGCAGATCGAAAAGCTCGTTGTCTGTAGGAGTAGGATCAACCTTGAAATCGCCAGTGTGGATTACAACGCCCAAAGGAGTAGTAATCGCTAGTGCAACCGCACTCACGATGGAGTGGGTCACGCGGATGAATTCAATCGCAAAAGGACCGAGAGTGATGCGATCGCCCGGTTTGACGATATTGAGCTTCGCGTCATCGAGCATCTCGTGCTCATCGAGCCGGCGCTCGACTAAGGCCAGCGTGAATTCAGTGCCGTAAACCGGCAAGTTCAACTGAGATAGAAGAAAAGGTACGCCGCCGATGTGATCCTCGTGGCCATGAGTGAGGATTAGACCCCGGACCATGCTAGCGTGTTGTTCCAAGTAGCTGAAATCCGGCGTAACGATGTCCACGCCAAGCAGTTCGGATTCCGGGAACATCATACCGGCATCGATGACAATGATGTCGTCCCCGTAGCGCAGGGCCATCGAATTCATGCCGAACTCGCCGAGTCCTCCAATGGGCACCACATGCAACTTCCGGTCAGACATAACTCAACAAGAAGCTAAAGAGTACCATGTAGGAAAAACCATCCGAAGACCAGACGATGGCGCATACGATGGCTCGAAAATAGAAGGCTATTCTACTTTTCAGGGGAAACTGAGATCCTAGATTTGCAGATGCAAGAATGCCTTTCGGTGGTTATTCCGGCCTATAACGAAGAAGCTACGCTGTTGGGCGTGGCACGCCGCGTCTTGGCGCAGCCGAATGTGAAAGAGATTGTCATTGTAAATGACTGTTCGCGCGATGAGACAGGTAGAATCGCGGACGAACTCTCGCGGTTGGACCCGCGCGTCAAAGTTGCGCACCATGCGGTAAATCGAGGTAAAACAGAAGCGCTAAAGACCGGTTTCGCCATGACTCGCGGTGAGGTGGTGATTGTGCAGGATGCCGATCTGGAATACGATCCGAGCGAGATTATCGAGGTAATCTCGCCGATCCTCGAAGGCCGAGCCGACGTCGTTTACGGGTCGCGTTTTCTGGTGCGCAAGGCCGCTCGCGTGCTCTATTTCTATCACTATCTCGCGAACAAAAGTCTTACCTTTCTATCAAATCTCTTCACCAACGTGAACATGACGGATGTGGAGACCGGCTACAAGGCATTTCGCGGCGAGATCATCCGCAACATGATTATCACCAGCTCCGGGTTTGGGTTCGAGATTGAGGTCACCGCCAAGGCGGCTAAGCTCAAATGCGCCATTTACGAAGTTCCGATTTCCTATCGCGGCCGCACCTACGAAGAAGGGAAGAAAATCGGTCTGAAGGACGGAATTGCGGCGCTTTGGTACATTCTCAAATTCAATCTCTTCTGCTCTCTTAAGAGTTCTTATAAAAGTATTCCTGTGCTGGGAGCGCGTTCTTCTTACCCCGCGTGAGCCGCGGAGCGCAGCAAGAGTTTGCAGTCCTCCGGGTAAGCCAACGCCGTCTTAATAACCCTGCAGATTCCCTGGATTTCCTGCGGACCGATTGCTGTTCCAGTCGGTAGAACCAGAACTCGTTCGCACAATTCTTCTGTGCGCGGTAGAAGAAGGCCGGCGTGCGGAAAGTACGATCGGTAAGGCTCCATCCGGTGACATCCGGGGTAGAAGTAGCGCCGCGCGAGAACGTTTTCGGCATTCAGAACCTGCACCAGTTCGTCGCGGCTGATGCCGGTTACGTCTTCATCAATCTCGAACACAACATATTGATAGTTGTTGCGCTCGGATTCATCGAAGAGCACCATTCTGAGACCCTTCATCTGTTCCGTTTCGGCGCGATATAGCTGATAATTGCGCCTGTTCGTCTTGATAAAGCTGGTCATGCTCTCGAGCCCCGTTATGCCCATGGCTGCCGAAATCTCGTTCATCTTGCCGTTCGTGCCCACGAAGGTCACCTGGTCGATGCCCGAAAATCCAAAATTCTTCATCAGACGGATCCGCCGCGCAAGCTCGTCATCGTTCGTGGCAATCGCGCCACCCTCAAAGGCGTTCAAGAACTTCGTGGCATGAAAGCTGAAGACTTCGCACACTCCAAAGTTGCCGATCGGGGTTCCGCCTAGCGAACACCCGAAGGCGTGCGAAGCGTCGTACATCAACTTCAGCCCGCGCCGCCGGCATAGATCCGCCAGTTCTCTGTCAGGGCACGCCTTCCCCCAGACATGCACCCCGATAATGCCTGTCGTTAGCGGCGTGATCAGCCGCTCTGCCTGTTCCGGATCCAGGTTATGCGATCCCGCTGAAATGTCGCAGAATACCGGAGTGATCTCCTGCCATTGCAGAGCATGCGCGGTTGCCACAAAGGTAAATGAGGGTACGATCACCTCGCCCTTCAGTTCCGCTGCTCGAATGGCAATCTCGAGCGCCACGGTCGCATTGCAGACCGGTATGCAATGCTTCACTCCGAGCATTTGCTTCAGCCGGTCCTCGAACTCCTGCACCATCGGGCCGTAATTGGTAAACCAGCGGCGCTCGATGACATCGCGTATTCTGCTCAGCAGAGCTTCTTCCGAACCGACGTTGGGCCGCCCTACGTGCAGCGCTTCGCTGAACAAAGGCTTTCCGGTGGAAATTGCCAGATCCTGGACTCGCAACACTGTTTCTGCTGCTGCCAACTGTGCACCAAACCTATCGCATGTATCTCTCGTCCGGTGTCCTTCCCCGGGCTACCTTGGCAGGTACGCCATACGCAACTACGTTATCCGGGATATCGTTCAGGACCACGCTGCCTGCTCCGATCACGCTGTCTTGTCCGATCGAAACCTTCTCGCGCACTGTCGAGCCGATCCCGATACTGCTACGCATCCCGATTACAATGGCGCCTGCCAGCTGAACGCCTCCGGATAGGCTTGAATAATCATGCATCCGGCAGTCGTGATTAACAGCTGACCCTACGTTCACGATGCAACCTTCCCCGACCGTGGCGTTCGGTCCCACCACGCCCGCCGGCATCACCACGGCACCCCGGCCTATCCGGGCCGTCTTTGAAATCAAGACACTCGGATGTAGGATCGATGGAAAGTCCACGCCACTCAGCGCACCTCTTATAGCCATGGCTATCCTCCAGCGCGCCCAATTGTCACCGACGGCAACCACAAAGGAGCGGCAATTGTAAGCCTCGCCGACGGCGGCTGCATCTTCGGCCCGTCCGCAAACCAGGTAACCGTGCTTGACGGTGCCTTTGGGCTCAAACGAGTCCAGCAGGCCGATCACCTTGAACTCGCCTTTCAGCTCTATCGCTTCCAGCACCATGCTGGCGTGCCCTGAACTGCCAACTATCAGCACCGGCTTCACGGCGTCCTCTCCGAAACGGGAGGCTTGAAATAGTCGACCAGATACAGAGGCCGCGGCCGTACCTGGTCGAGAGCGCGCCACACATATTCACCCACTATGCCGATGGCCAACAATTCCAACCCATGCAGAACCAGCAGCGCGATCATCACCGAGCTCCAGCCTGGCGCTTCCGTCCCAAGAAACATACGCTGAGCAATCAGGGCGAAAGATAGGAGCACGGCTAGAATAAATGCCACGATACCAAGTAGGGCGATTAGCCGGATCGGCACGAAGGAGTACGCCACGAAACCGTCGACGAAGTATTTCAATTTGCGTAGCAGCGTCCAGCCGGATTTCCCTGTTTCTCTCGCGCGTCGTTTGTAGGGAATCTGCACTACCTTATCGCTGGCAGATAAGATCTGGCCTTGCAGGAATCCATTTCTTTCGGGCGAGTTCAATACCTGGTCAATGACACTTCTGTCCAGCAGAAAGAAGTCGAAGCCACTCGAGGGAATCTGCGGTAACGCGTATCGCCGCATTAGGCGGTAGAACAAACGCGAGGTCAGCTTACTGAAAGAGGAATCGTCACGCGACTCTCTGACACCGATCACCGTCTTTGCCCCGCTTCGCCACCGCTCGAACATCTGCGGAATCAGCTCGGGAGGATCCTGCAGGTCGCTAGAAATCACGGCTGCACAATCTCCGGTGCAACGTGCTAGCCCAGCGGAAATGGCCGCCACCTGGCCGAAATTTCGCGTTAAGTTCACGATTCCGGCCTGTGCCGGATATTCGCTATGAATCTGCTCCAGAGCCAGAATCGAGTTGTCACGCGAACCGTCATTCACTAAGAGCACTTCGTAGTCAAACAGCCCCGAGCCCCGGTCAAGCACCGTCTTCAGTGACAGGAAATTCGTTCTGATAGAAAGCTCATCCTGATAAACCGGGATGACGACGGATAGTTTATGCATGCAACGAAAACATCCCCGGCCGGCATCTGAGGCCGGATGTCCAGCTAGGAAGAATGCTGCGTCTCCTCAGCATTCTTTCACATTGAATCGCGCTTCCCTGTCACCTAAGCTACGCGTAAACTTGGAAAAGTGTTCGCCGCCAGCGCGGAAATAAGGAAGCGCCATGTGGAAGGCCGAGCCTCGCCCATTCTGGTGACAACGCTGCTGCTCGTCGCATTCTCGGCCTTCTATTTCGCCGACGTTTCGCTTCGCGCTTCAGAGAAGTTCTTCTGGTACGACGAGATCTTCACGCTCTATTTCTCGCGTCTATCTAGCTTTCATGCCCTGTGGAATGCCTTAAATAGCGGCATTGATTTCAATCCGCCGCTCTTCTACCTACTCACGCGCTGGAGCCGTGTCCTGTTCGGACACGGAAATGTTGCCACACGGTTGCCCGAGATTCTCGGCTTTTGGATTTTCTGTCTGTGTCTTTTTCGCTTTGTGAGCCGGCGGGTTGGTGTCCTCGCGGGCTACAGCGTGCTCTTCTTCCCAATGCTTACCGGGGCCTATTTTTACGCATATGAAGCCCGGCCTCATGCCATTGTCCTTGGCGGCTGCGGACTGGCGCTCGTTTGCTGGCAGATGGCCGTGGAGGGCCCGGCTCCAAGGCGAGCTTGGCTGGTTGCTTTGGCTGCCGCCCTGTTCTTTACGTTTATGCTTCACTGCTTTGCGCTCACGCTGCTGGCCCCCTTTGTCCTCCTTGAACTCTTCCGCACCGTTTATCTGAAGCGCATCAATTGGGGTGTCTGGCTTGCTTTCGCTGCGCCCGCCCTCCTCGCTTTGCCGTTGTATGTTCGGCTTCTTTACTCGTACAGAAAGCTTACGAGCGGTACAAACTTTTCTCAAGTCGCCGTGGCCGGCTGGATCCAGGTCCGGCACTTCTACAACTTTCTCTTTGAACCGTGCATCCTCATAGTCCTCGTAGCCTTGATGCTGTTCGCGGTGGATGTCTTCCGAACTGGACGGGCCAGCAATCACCCGAACCTTAAGACGCCCTCGTTCCGTGTCGTTCAGGATCTTCTGCTTGGCGTCTCTTTCAGTATCTTGCCGGCGTTTGGAGTGGTGCTTGGGAAGTTTGTTCGCGGGCCATTCTTTCACCGCTACTTTCTGGCCGCGCTTGCGGGGGTTTGTATTCTGGTCGGAATCGGCGCGGGTATGCGAATCGGGCGCTTCTGGATCCCGGCTGCGTTGACTGCCATCATGCTCTTTGGGGCCGCTGTTGGGTTTGGGAAGCTTTTGCTCGACCGCTTTCATGGACGAGGAGAATGGCTGACCGAACCCTCTTCCCATTACGCCCTTACCACTACGCCCGGTCGGCCGCTCGCACTGAATCAGCTTATTCTCTCAGATCACAGCCAGCTTCCCATTGCGGCCCTCAGTCCGCTCGATTTCATTTATCTCGTCCACTATGCGCCGGACATAAAGCGCCGCCTCTATTTTGTCGCGCCCTCGGATAACGATTTCACGTATGCCGGTTTCAAGCGACTCCTGGACTGCTGTGGCGTGGTCTCCTTCAACGCGCCTCTTACTTCTCGTGAGTTCGTTCTCTCACATCCCGAATATCTCGCTTATGGCAGTCCGGGCGACTTCAACCAAATCGCACTTCTCGGGCACTTCGGCAGTCATTTAGATTCTATTCAGGTGCAAGAAGGTCACTTCCTAGCCCACCTAAGCAGTGCAAACTCCGCCGGCAAAGCTGGCAATGGTGTCCTAAAGGTGCCTTGACATTTGCCGAAGTTGGGAGAAGACGTGCGTCTACACATTTTGCCCGCTCCGGCGAACTGGTTAGCCATAGCCGCCGCTCATATCGCGATCCTAAGGATGCGTTGAATGGTCTGTCTAAGCGCCTTTTTAACTCTTCGCACGGTTTGGGTACCACCCGGTGAACTTTACTGCGCCTACCAGCGCCAGAATAATTACAATGATGCCTACACGCGGAGGCAGGTTTGGCGAATAGAGTAGGGCTAATTCCGTTATGACCATTACGGCAAAAGCAAGCGCCCACACGCCGCTGATCATGTAATTGATACGTCTAAACTCGGAGGTATTCCAAAGCTCTGGGTTAACCTGCTCGCGTGCGTACTGCATGGTAAAAGGCCGACCGACCGCCATGGAAGCTAAGACGATCACAAGAAGCCCAATATCTACACAGAATCTAACACCGATTACAGACCAAATCCGTTTTTCGAAGAATGAATACAGCACTAGACCGCTAAACAGCAGCGCACTGCCAAGATCTAAGATTTTGGGAAGGTGTTTATTGATCAGCCAGTCACGTCCGAGAAGCAGCAACGAAACGAGCGCTCCTGCAACAAGGCCCTTAACTGGTCCGGCCAACCTGTCTACAACAGCAAACACGATAAACGGCAAAAAGGCTAGAAGAATTTGCATAAAGTTGTCACAATCGCAAGACGTTCTGTTCTTGGCTGCTTCTCTTTTGAACGCATTTCTAGGGCATTACCAACCTGTCACATCCGGCAGCCCTCACTCGCTAAACTGATTTAATGCTACCGGTTGCAGAGTTCAAGCGAATCCGCCGGCAAAACCTACCGCTGTCCAGGGTCAATCTCGTACGGATCTCCCTGCTCGCGTTTACGCTGTTTTATTTTGCGGACGTTTGCCTGCGCGCCTCCTCGAAATACTTTTGGTATGACGAGATCCTGACACTCTACTTTTCGCGATTGCCCAACGTAAGTACGTTATGGGCAGCTCTCCACTCCGGCCTCGAGTCGAATCCACCCGCCTTTCACCTGCTTACGCGAGCTACTGAAGCCGTCTTCGGCGAAGGTCTGATCGCCACTCGTCTTCCCGAGATCGTTGCGTTCTGGGTCATGTGTCTTTGTATTTTTAAGGTTGTCGAACGCCGTGCGGGCCTCAAGGCAGGCGTGATAGGGATGACGCTGCCCATGCTCACAGGGGCCTATTATTACGCTTATGAGGCGCGCCCTCTCATCATTGTCGTTGCTTTCGCGTCCCTAGCGCTTATTTGTTGGGAGAACGCGGTACTTGTTGGGCAGCGAAATCGCTGGTTTGTCGGGTTCAGTCTGGCTCTCTTCGCCGCGTTTATGTTTCACTGCTATGCCATTCTGCTCGCTATCCCTTTCGGATTGGGTGAGCTGGTGCGCGATATCCGCAATCGCCGCATAAATTGGCCATTTTGGATCGCGCTCGCGGCGCCGTTTATCCCGGCTGTCTTTTTATATCTTCCGCTCATGCACGCCTTCAGCGCTGTTTCGAAAGGAACAGAGTTCACCGGCACTTTCGCAGCGGTCTGGCCGCAGATTCTAAAGTTTTACGTATTTCTGATACAGCCCTGTTCGGCCATCATCTTGGTCGCCTTGGTCCTCTTCGCTTTCGACCGAAGCAACCCGCCGGAGTACTCGCCGGGTGCCGATATTCCCACTAGATTCACCTGGCATGATATTCCAGTGTTGGTTGGCTTCCTCGCGCTCCCCGCTATCGGAGTCGTATTCGCGCAAGTTCTGCATACCGCATTCTTTAGCCGCTATTTTTTGGCTGCTTTGCTAGGGATTGCAATTCCTTTCGCCATTCTTGCAGGAGTTCGGTCGCACAGGCCGTGGGTCGCGCGTGTGATCCTCATTCTTATTTTCTGCGCACTGGCTTTGGATTTCGCCCGCCTGCTACGGCACCGCTTGTCAGGAACGGGCGAGATTCTGGTTGAGCCCAGCACTCTCACTCCGCTCGATACGACGCCTGGACAGCCGCTTTACCTGCATCCTCTCGTAGGTCAAATGCGCAGTGACAGCTCCGTTCCCATTACGGTCTTGCACCCGTTGGATTTCCTGTACCTGCTTCAATACGCACCTGATTTGGCCCCGCGCCTTTACTTCCTTCACTCTTCCGAGCAGGACCTCTCATTCCGTGCTTTGCGTGAGTTTCTGCCCTGGTCACCGGTTAAGTACAACCAGGTTGCTCTCGGTTCGAGTTTCGCGGCATCTCATAAGACATTCTACGTTTATTCGGATGTCGGACATCTCGAAGAATTCTACCGGATTACACGTTTCTTGAACATTCGACTATTCAAAGCGGAAGAGCAGCACTTTCTCGCAAAAGTGCAAGCCGGCCCGCAGAGCTAGGTCGATCACTGGGTGAACAGACTTGTTCGCCGATTCTTAATAGGGGTGTATCGAAGTGAAATTACTTATGAGTGTTCTTGCCGTTTGTTCTCTCACGTGGGCCGCCTGCGCCGCCGGTGTCGATATTTACTCAGCCAAAGAGATTCAGGGAATCTCGCAAGCTCTGGAAGCAAAGCGCGCGAATTTCGCCGCCCGCGATCTGGCCCACTACGGCAACCACTACTTGATGCTGGCGTATAGAAGAGAGACCGGATCCTCTGAGTTGCACCAAAATGAAGCCGACATTTTCATTGTTGAGAGTGGTGCGGCAACGATTGTCACCGGTGGCAAGCTGGTAAACGGGTATACCGTGAAGGCTGGGGAGGTTCGTGGATCCGGCATCGAAGGGGGCGAGCGGCACGGGCTCGCGGCCGGCGACATCATCCATATACCCGCAGGAACTCCACACCAGTTGCTACTTGATAAGGGCAAGCCATTCAGCTACTTTGTCGTTAAGGTATCCGGCCAGTAGATGGCCATCGCAACTTTTCTAACTCTTCTGGCGGTCGCCGGGGTCGTCGCCGGAGTGTTGTTGGGAGAATGGCAGAAAGTTTCCTGCTACTTGGCCGCCGCTGGTGGAGGGCTGCTCTTTGGTATCTCGTTGTTTTGGCTCGTTCCCGAGATAGCTGCCGCTTCCGGCTGGTTTCCTGCGTCGATGCTCACGCTGGGAGCCTGTTTCGGACTAGCGTTGATCGACCGGCTTTTTGTTCATTCGCATCGCGGTCCTGGCCGGGTCGCGGTCACCCCCATACTAGCCGCAACCGCAATCCATAGTTTTCTGGATGGCTGGAGCGTCCGTGCGGTCGAGAGTCTGCGAATGGCCAGCGTAACCGCCCCGCTTGGGCTGGCGCTGCACAAGATTCCTGAAGGGGTCGCAATTGGTTGGATAGCCCATCAGAAAATCGGCTCAGCCGCGCAAGCAGCGGCTCTTGCCATATCAATAGAGCTTGTGACCATCGTCGGTGCCGTAGTGGAACCATATGCCAGCCGCTCGGGCTCAGCGGCTTTTGGTAGCTGGTGGGCTTCGGCCGTCATTGCAATCGTCAGCGGGAGTTTTCTCTTCTTCGGCGCCCATGCTATTTTGCCAAACCGGCGACGACCCGGCGTGTTGCTGGTTTTCTTTGCCACGCTTGTTCTCGTCGCCAGTATTGGCCTGGTAAGAACAGCGAGCGTTTAGGCCGCGGCGGGCGGATGCTGCTTGTGGAAGTTCGTTCGGTTCTGGAACTCCCGCGCAAATGCCAGGATCCGATTCTCCGAAAAAGGGGGGCCAACGATTTGCAGCCCGATTGGCAGCCCATTCACGAATCCACAAGGAATCGTAATGGCCGGCAACCCGCACAGATTGGATGCCTGTATCAGCCCGGCGCCTACACCCTTTCGCTGGGGCCGCTTAGGTTCGGTCTCGTCGAACGGCTGGTCGGCCCGCTCCGGCGGGCTGAAATTTGAAGGGGCTAGCAAGAGATCCAGATTGGAAAAGAGGTCGCGAAAGGCCGCCTGAATCTGCGTTCGCACCCTCATCGCCTTGAGATAGTCTACAGCTGAGTACGTCAGCGAAGCTTTCAGGCCATCGACCTGGCTCTGATCGGCGAGTTGGTCCACGCGCCCACTGCGAATGAACTGCTCAAAAATGGAAGCAGCTTCCGCATCGATGATTGCCCCGATCACTGCTCCGTACGGAGAATCCGGAAGCTTACTTTCGATCATCTGTCCGCCGATCGACTTGAACACCGATAGCGCAGTTTGGAACACGGGCCGCAACTGCTCGTCAGGCCACTCGGCGAAATCGATCTCTGCATAGCCGACCTTTGAATCAGCGAAGCGCTCGTAGTATTGAGGCGTGTAATAAAAGCTCTTGCGCGCTGATCCCGGGTCGCTATCATCCCGGCCCGCAATGGTACGCAGCACCCAGCCGCAGTCGTCGGCTGAGCGCGCCAGAACACCGATCTTATCCAACGTCCAGGAGAGTGCCATTGCGCCATGGCGGCTGACTAAACCGTACGTCGGGCGCAGACCGCTCACGCCGCAGTACGAGGCCGGAGCCAAAATCGAACCTGAAGTCTCGGAGCCCAGGGCATACGGCACCAACCCCGCTGCCACCGCAGCTCCGGAGCCGCTCGATGAGCCTCCTGACCAGTACATTTTGTTCCACGGATTTAAGCCCGGGCCCTGCAATGAAGCCGCTGCCGAGCTGTATCCTCCGCCGCCAGCCAGTTCCACCATCGAAAGCTTCCCAATCAACACCGCCGATTGACTGTTGAGCCGGTCGATCACTGTCGCATTTTCTTCGAACACCTGATCGGCAAAAGGCTTCGCACCCCAGGTGGTGGGATATTGCGCTACTGCAATCAAATCTTTTACGGCATATGGGATCCCCTGCAGAGGTCCCCGAAAGCGTTCACGCTTGAATTCGTTATCAGCGTCCTTGGCCTGCTTCTTGCCTTCTTTCACCAGTGAGCATGCCAGCGCGTTGTACTCTGGGCCAAGCTTTTCTAACCGCTTGCCAAGTATTTTGGTTAGCTCGACGGACGAGATTTCGCGGGAGCGTAGCGCGGCATTGAGTTCCGTGATGGTTGCGAAAGGTACGGCTGCGTGGTCGAGCTTCGGCATCTCTGCTTAAGCCCGAAAGGAAAAAGCCGGCTCGACGTTCATCGGTATCTCGATCTTCGTTAATCGGTCACTCACTTTGCGAACATCTGCATACGCCTTCTGCATGCGCTCTTCAGGCGTGGCGGGCGGCTTGGCAGGCGCTGGTGCACCCGCCGGAGGAACCGTCGAGGTGACCTGTGCTGCCAGCGGCGTGGCTATCAGCATGGCAGTCCATCTACGCCGTGTAGTGAGCGAGATCATGCGCACATTCGAGATCATGCGCACATTATAGAAGCCGCGCCTACCACAATTTAGAGATGCATTTCGAGCGCGCGCTTCATTACTTCGCGCGGTGCGCTTTCGCCTGTCCAGATCTCAAATTGCGATATCGCCTGCTCGAGCAGCATCTCCGCCCCGGGAATCACCAGTGATCCCTGTGCTTTCGCGCGTTTCAGCAATAGCGTCTCACGCGGGTTGTACACCATATCGAACACTACCTGCGCTGGGATGCGATCTGCAAATAACGATTCGTTCACATTCGGCAGCATGCCCACCGGTGTTGCGTGTACAAGCACGTCGAAATCGCGGCTCTGCGACTGCTTTAATGTCAGGGCTTCTCCCTTTACTACTCGCGCCAAAGCTTGTGCATCTCCGAGATTGCGCCCCGTAACGGTAACTTTGGCGCGCGCGTCATGGAGCGCGACCGCTGCAGCCCGGGCCGCGCCACCATAACCCACGATCAGCACCGACGAATTTGCCACCCTGAGATGCCGGCAGAGAGGCTTCAGCACACCCTCGGTATCCGTATTCGCCCCGCGCCACTTTCCCGCTTTTCGCCAGACCGTATTTACTGCGCCAATGCGCCGTGCGAGTGGATCCACCGTATCCAAATAGCGCATGATCCTGCGTTTGTGCGGAATGGTTACGCTGAAACCGGCCACCGGGAGCTTACAAGCGAAATTCATCCAGTCTCCGAGATGCGATTGGCCAACTAGAAAGGGTACATATACCGCGTCCAAACGGCGGGCCTGAAATGCCCGGTTATGAATGAAGGGAGACTTCGAATGCGCGACCGGGTCCGCGATTATGCCGTAAACGCGGCTCTGTTTACTCAGCTTCTCCGAACGGTATAGCGATCTGAGCGTTTTCGCCGGAATCTGGCCGGGGGCTGTTCCCGCTCCGTTGCTGGGGGCCGCATAACTGAACACTGAGCCGCGCGAGGGAAGCAGAATCCGGCTCGGCACCCCTGTCTCCGACATAGCCAGCACTACCAGATTTGAGTGCTCGTTATCTTTGATCAGTTGAATGATTCGAAGATTGTCCGTCGGCTTGCGCGCCGTGGTCGCAATTTTGTAAAGATCAGCCGGCACTTTGCGCAGTCGTCTCAACACCGGATCGAGCGCCGGCGTGCTCTGAAAATTGTGATACGAAATTACCAGCAGCGCTCGTTCCCGTAACGGAACTAAGTCCTGTTTAGCCTTTTCCGCCGTCTCAATCTCGAGATCCACGAAAGAAGCTCCTGCCTCGGCACTGGCCCTCAGTATCGAAAGTTGCTTTTCGGTGCTGCCGGCGAACCGGCCATGCGCATGGCGATGCCGGCAGGTGGCCAAAATATGAGAGTCGCTGTGTACCCGCCGGAATTTGCGTATCAACTCTAACCCGCTTGCCGGGTCCGTCAGGTGATCTAGCCGGAATTCAAGAAAAACCGTGCCATCTTTATACTCACGCTCAGCCGCCTGCGCCAACTCAGCCGTTGTCGGAAATCCCAGGGCTACGCACATCCGGGGAAGAAATTTGGGCAGCAGCGGCATGCGGCAAGGGTGTGGTGGTTAGCATAGCAAGGCTCTTTTTCAGTTAGCAGTACCAGCGGATTCCAAGCCGCTGGTATTGGTTGTGCCCCAAGATCGCTGGAACGTGATCCACCTCTCTTCGCTTTCACCATTCACGACAAATTGATCAGACTGCGGTTTCAGATCGCGCGGAAGTACCGAAATCCAAATGAACCGGACTGGTACTGACGGTCTGATTGACGCGAGCGAGACGTGGCGAAACCGATCGCTTCCTCTGCTTAGGTTGGAGGCAGCACTTTGCTGACTTCTTGGATAACTCTGCTTCAGGGTGCGATGCTGCCAACAGCCTGACGGGTACTCAGGAAGGTCAGAAAACACTTCGGGACAAGGCAGGACGAAACGGCTCGATAAGCGCTTGTTATTTTCCGACCCGGCGTTTTTGCAGGCTTAGGTGGGTGAAGCCGAACCCGATTCTTTCGGGTTAAGGGGCGAACCGCCTGGTTAAGGGGCGAACCGCCTGCCCCCTCACTCACTTCTCATTGCCCTCCAATTCTTTATCCAGTGGTTCGAAGCGAGTCCCGATGCTGGTGCCGCAGCCCGTTCCAATCAAGTTCCTGTTGGTGTCGAATATTTCCAGCTTGATGGTATCGGTGAACTCGTCCGCGTCTCTGTCTAGCTCAATGTCTCGCGTGAATCTGTTTGTTTGTATCCAGACTCCAGCGGGGCCGAAAACGAAGGCTTCGAGCACTGCGGTGTAATCGTCGCCGCCCGTGTGCCGCCATACACCGAAGCCGGGAGTGAACAGCGCGGGCAGCTGCCCTGCCGTCGTGTTTGTGACCGTACCCCCTGTAGCGAAGGCAAACAGCGCTGGGAAGGTCCTCTGGATCGCGCCCGTTTGACAGTCGCGGATCGTCACCTGCACGCGCCACGTCCCTTGGAGACCGTGGTGAGACCCAGCGCTCTCCGACTGAGCCCTGGCCGTGAATCCTGACCCCAGAACCAGGATGCCAGTTAGAACCAGTGCTACTGTCCCATTCGAAGCTGCAAAGCGCTTCAAATTTCTTGATACCATACGAGTTTCTCCTTAGTTTCTGAATATCCCTGACGTCTTCAACCGTTTAGGGTAATTACCGGCCCCATAGTGACATTGGCCAGCATTGATGACCATCGAGAACGTCTGAAGTTAATCTGGAGTTTTTCTGGAGCAGCGGATACCGGTCGGCAGGCCTATGCCTAATCCCGATTCACACTCACTGTTCCGATTCGGTGAGTTCGAGCTCGACATAACAGCCTACAAGTTGCGCCGAGACGGGCAGCCAGTGCATCTTGAGCGCCAACCAATGGACCTGCTCATCCTTTTAGTAGAGCGGCGTCATCAGCTCGTCGGACGGGCTGACATCGTAAAGCGGTTGTGGGATCCGGGTGTCTTCGTGGACGTCGAAATGGGAGTCAATACAGCGATCCGTAAGCTGCGGCAAGCTCTCGGGGATTCGCGAGAGTCGCCAGCATTCGTTGAAACAATTTCCGGCAAGGGCTACCGTTTCATCGCTCAGGTCGATAGTCCGGCTAGATTGCCGTCATCCGCCGTGGAGCCCCGCCCACCCCACGCCGGATCGCGAACTTGGCGACCCTGGATTGGGGGCATGGCGCTGCTTCTCACGGTCGGCATCGCGGCCCTGTTCGTGTACCTCAAACACGAAGAGCCCGGATCGGCCCGTCCCCGCGCCCTGAACCGCTTAACCTTTGACGCGGGCCTACAGTTTGGCCCGACTTGGTCGCCGGATGGGCGATTCATCGCTTACAGCTCTGATCGCGGCGGCAAATTCGACATCTGGGTGCAACAGGTCGGGGCCGTCACCCCCGTCAAAATCACAACGCGCCCGGGGGACAACTGGCAGCCAGACTGGTCACCGGACGGAAACCAGATCGTCTTTCGGTCGGAAGGAGAAGGCGGTGGGCTTATTGTAATACCCGCGCTGGGCGGTCCGGGGCGAAGAATCTCTTCCTTCGGCTACCACCCCAAATGGTCACCGGACGGCCACCGGATACTGTTTGGAAACACCTTCATTTCCTGGTTCAATAAGCTCTATGTCGTCGGACTTGACGGCGGCCCGCCGCGCGAGATCCTGGCACAATTCTTAACAAAGTCACAGATTGCCGAGCGAGCCGCACAGTGGTATCCAGACAGCAACCGTGTCTCCTTCTGGGGTGAGAAAGCTCATGGCTTGGGCTTCTGGACCGTGTCGCTGGATGGGACGGGCGCTGTGGAATCAGGGGCAACGCCCAGGGTTGCCGAGCAATTGGGCAAGCTCACTGGCTACGAAAGGGCACAATTCCGCTGGGGACCATCAGGAAGGGCCATCTACTTCGAAGGCGAATGGAATGGCGTGCAAAATCTTTGGAAGATCACGGTCAATCCCTCCGGCATGCGCTTCGTCGCGCTTGAGCGTCTGACGGCAGGACCCGGTCCGGACACGGACCTGGCGATCTCTAGGGACGGCAAAAAGCTGGCATACACCGCGCGTAATGAGCGGGTACGCGTTTGGTCGTACCCGTTCAATGCGAAGTCCGGCCGGATGCTCGGAGGCGGCAGCGCTGTCACTCCCGCCGGCTTCGACGCCTGGCGGGCAGACATCTCGCCAGATGGAAAAAAACTGGCGTACGTGATTCACCGAGCAGGAGAATACGAGTTATGGCAAACGTCTTTGCCGGATGGGCCGACAAGTCTGCTGCTGCGGGCGCCAGATGATCCATCAACCCCGCGGTGGTCGCCGGACTCCCGGCGCGTGGGGTTCAGCGAAAGTCGCCGAGGAATTAGCGGCCGCCTCGTGCTTCTCCCCGAGGGCGGCGGGAGCGCCGATCCGCTGACTTCGACGTCATTCGAGGGCGGTGTCGAGGACTGGTCGGCGGATGGCCAATGGATTGTGGCGGAGCAGGTAACCCACGATCAGCCTCGTCTCGCTCGAGCTGGTCGCAGTTGGACGGGCGCGGTCGAATTGCGTATCGTTCTCCTTCCTCTTTCCGCGGCTCCCAATGCCGAGAGCCGCGCGCGCCTGGTAACGTCGAGCCGGAGCCAGGGCATTTACGAAGGTATTTATGAGATCCGCCTGTCTCCAAACGGGAGGTGGATTGTCTTCGAAGCGGTGAAAGGCGGGCTCGCACCGGGCGGCGCCACGAATGCAACACTCTGCGTCGTGCCGGTGTCGGGCGGGCCCTGGATTCGAGTTACCGACGGCCAATTCTGGGACGACAAGCCTCGCTGGTCTCCAGATGGCAAAACGATCTTCTTTGTTTCCTCACGCACCGGCTTCCTCAACGTGTGGGGAATCCGCTTCGATCCCGAGCAAGGGCGCCCGCAGGGTCAACCCTTCCAGGTCACCTCATTCGGGAATCCGAAACTGATGGTGGCGGACGACATGAGCTGGCAATCCATGTCGCTCTCCCAGGATCGGCTGGTTCTCTCGATCAGCGAGACGTCGGGCAGCATCTGGGCGCTGCACGATGTAGACAAGTAGTTGTTGCTGCTTGCCGTTCTTTTCCAAAGAAAAGCTGGCATGGGTGCTTCCCCCACTTGGATGTCCTGCGGGGCAGTTGTGAGTGGGGTTCTCGATATCCAGCTGGCTGTCATTCAGAAACCGCGTCAGGGCTTGCCCCTACAACGTCCGCGACGGCCGGTTCGCAGTCATCTGCAGTTCGGACACTCCACTGTGTCCGAGCCGTTCCCCACTCTCGCCCGGCGGACGGTTGGAGGGCGACGTTGAAGGATTTGTATCGGGTCGTTTGAAGAGCGCTGGAGAAGTGTAGATTAATAATGGTCCACGCTCCGTGGAGTTGTAACGGGTTGGACTCACAAAATGTATGCCCGTCGCGGCATGGCACCCGGCATGCTGAATCAAGTCACTTCGTGAATGGGTCGGCAAACAGGAAGTTGTGTCCAGTTTGCGCGTAAACAATCCGGAAACAACTCAAGCCCGTGTCACACGCCGAATCCGAAACTAACGGTCCGACTCGAGCAAGGCGCCGCCGACGCCCGGAGTGACGCCACATTGATAAGCAGCCAAACGCGAACGAGCATTGGCGTATGCTTTGTGAGTGCCGCTTCTTCGAACCTGTCTGCTGACAATTTTTGTGCTGCTGACCCTCTCGGCCCAGCAATCGATCCCTCCGGCCTACAATCAGCCCTATCGTCCGCAATACCACTTTTCTCCGCGGGAGCACTGGACAAATGATCCGAATGGCCTGGTCTACTTCGAAGGCGAGTACCATCTGTTCTTCCAGTACAATCCGTTCGGCGACGAATGGGGGCATATGAGTTGGGGGCACGCCGTCAGTCGGGATCTGCTCCACTGGCAGGAGTTGCCGGTCGCACTGCCGGAAGAGAACGGGATTATGATCTTCACCGGCAGCACGGTAGTCGACGAGCACAATTCCAGCGGCTTCTGTCGGCAAGCGAAGCCTTGCCTTGTGGCCATTTATACCGGCCACACTCCCGAGAGTGGCTCCAAACCGGCCTTGCAGACCCAGAACCTCGCTTACAGCAACGATCGCGGGAGGACTTGGACAAAATATTCGGGAAATCCGGTTTTGAACCTCAACATGTCCGACTTCCGAGATCCCAAGGTGTTCTGGTCAAGCCAAGCCAAACACTGGGTGATGGCCGTCTCGCTGCCCAATGATCATAAGGTCCGGATCTATGGTTCCTCCGACCTGAAAAATTGGAACGCGCTGAGCGAGTTCGGCCCCGCCGGTGCGACTGGCGGCCAATGGGAGTGTCCGGAGCTTTTCGAACTGCCTGTCGAGGGTCAAAATAACGAGACACGCTGGGTTATGAAGGTCGGGCTTAATCCTGGGGCGCGGCTCGGCGGCTCGGGCGAACAATATTTTGTCGGAAAGTTCGATGGTTCCCGTTTCACCAATGACAATCCGCCTTCTCTGACTCTGTGGACCGACTACGGCAAGGATTGTTATTGCGCCTTGACCTTTAACGGCTTACCGAGAGGGCGAAAGCCCGTAATGATCGGCTGGATGGACAACTGGCAGTACGCTGCCAAGCTCCCGACCAGTCCGTGGCGCGGCCAAATGACGTTTCCCCGCGAGTTATCGCTGCGCAAGACATCCGAAGGCATTCGCCTCTACCAGCAGCCTGTCGAAGAAATCGAACAGCTCGCCGGCCCCACTGACGATTCCGCGCCCACTCACTCCTTCATCGCTGCCTTCTCGCTCAACATTGATAAAGGCAGGGAAGTGGGCCTGAAGCTTCTCTCCAACCGAGAGAGCTATACGTCCATTGGTTACGACCCTGGGAAGCACGTGGTTTTTGTCGACCGAACCCACTCAGGGCTGACGAGCTTCAGCCCTGAGTTCCCAGCCCGCATTGAAGCGCCGCTCGTAGCAAGCGGAAAAACTCTCGCAATTAAAGTGTTGGTCGATCGGTGCTCGGTGGAGGTTTTCGCGGACGATGGTCGAGTAGTCAGCACTAACCTTATCTTTCCGCCTGCGAATGCAAATGGGACCGAGAACATCGGAGGCAAAGTGATTGCGGTCGAGCAGCCGGTTAAATCTATTTACTGACGACGCTTGGCGTTGCTGGTTGCCGCTGAAGCACCGAGCGCCCGCAACTGAGCGAGCGCCTTTCGCGCATCTTCTGTATGCGGGTAATTCTGCACCAGCAGCCGGAACTCGCCGGCAGCCCGATTGCGCTGGTTTGATTTCAGCAGAGCCATAGCTTTCATATAGTGAGCGTCCGGTGTCTTCGGGTTATCCGGGTAGCGTTCGAGCACCGCGTCAAACGATTTAATTGCACCGCTATAATCGCCCCGGTTATAGCTGATCTCACCGAGATAATACTGCGCATTGGCAGCCAGTTCCGTGTTCGGGAAATACTGTAGATATTGCGAAAACTCGGTGTAAGCGAGTTCCGTTTTGCCCGTTTGCAAATCGCGGACCGCGGCCGTATAGCTGTCGTTGGCGCTCATCCCGGCTGGCGGTATCGCGCTTTGACCTAGGGGCGAAGCTGACGCGCCCGGCCCAGTGTTGGCCGGAGGCGCTCCTGATCCGTTCGGTCCGGGAGCAGCTGGCGGATTCTGGATTACTTGCAATTGATTCTTGAGATCGGTGATCTTCGCGTCCATGCGCTCGAGCCGTGCGCTGACATCGGCCATCAAATCCTTGAGAGACCGTACGTCGTCTCCCATCGCATCGACCTTATTATTCATGCCGGCCACTGGCGTCAACGATTTCGCCACTCCGGTACTCACCGAATCTTGCAGCGTTGCAACCTGATCCGCTGTACGCCTCGTGTCGTTTTGCATCGCCTGCAGCATGCCGGTCAAGGTGTCAAGTTTCGTATTGATCGATTGCTGCATGGCATTGATGCGATCCTCGAGATCTCGCTGTAGCTGGACCAGATCTTTGTTAACGGCAAACGAAAAGCTGGAACAAGTCAGCAGTAGCGCTGCCAGACGCAAGAATTTCATTGAGATGGACTCCTAAACAAAGGGGACAGATTGCATCTATCCCCACTTCTAGCTACCTCAAGTGTAAGAGAAGTGTGAGCCTCAGGTTAGCGCCCACAAGGTGGCTTTAGATCTACTGCGTCGCCGAGAAATGAGCACGCCGATTCCGGGCGTAGCACTCCTCCGTCGCATCCGTGCATAGCGGCCGCTCTTTACCGTAGCTTATGGTCTTCAGCTTATCGCCAGGCACGCCCAGCGCAACCAATGCATCCCGAGTCGCCGCCGCCCGCCGATCTCCCAAGGCAAGGTTGTATTCAGCCGAGCCGCGCTCGTCGCAATGCCCTTCAATCGTCACGATGAAGTTGCTGTCCATCGAGAAGATCTGTTTCAAAGCGCTCGCGTCTGCTTGCAGAATGGATTGATCCGCAGGACGAACTTCGCTCTTGTCATAGTCGAAATGAATGTCCTGCACCTGATGAGCCAGAATGTCTTGGATCGAAGACGTGTTGTTGTTCTGAACGGGAGCCGGAGGGGGCGGCGTGCTTACCGTGATGGTGGCGTCCGCACCGGTTTCACCGCCCGGACCCGTGGCAGTCAAATGGTAGGTTGTTGTGGCCCTTGGATAAACGGCGCGACGGCCGTTCTGACTGACGGTTCCAATGCTGTTGTCGATTTGTACGCTGGTTGCGCCCGTCACTGACCAGCGAAGCGACGACGGTTGTCCGCTGTTTATTGTGGCCGGCTCGGCGGTGAAGTAGTCGATTACCGGCTTGCTCGCCGGAGGCGTAACAGCCGTCGGCGGCGGTGGCGGAGGTGGCAGCGGAGCTTTCTTATGGCAGCCTGCGACCGCCAATAGTAAAAGGAAAGCCGAACTCGCCGTCAGCGATAGCCTGCATCTTTTCATGATCGTTTGAGGTTCTCCCACGTGTCCAATTGGTTATCTTAGTAACTTGGCGCTTACTTCTCAGCATTCACCCAGAACGGTTTCTCGTTGCTCCCCGATTTAGTCAACGCGTGCTTGCCAGTTCCGTCGGCGTTCATCTCCCAGATCTGAGATTCACGTCCGCGCTTTGAAGCATACACGATATGGGCTCCGTCCGGAGCCCAGCCAGGGTTTTCGTTTCGTCCCTCGTTAGCCGTTAACTGCGTAGTCTGCCCGGAGGCTACGTCCATCACGAAGATGTTATAGTTCCCAGGCTCGAACCCTCTGGTCCACGCAAAGGCAATGTGAGCGCCATCAGGGCTCCAGGCCGGATTGGTAGCTTCTCCCGTCCCGCCACTCAGCCGGCGCATATTCGCCCCTTCCAGATTCATGTGGTAAATCTGCGGTAGACCCGAACGCCCGGACACATCCACTAAATCGGTTCCTGTTACAGGATTGATTTTCGCTTCCACTTCAATCGAGCTAGAAGACGTAACGCGATGCAATCCGCTCCCGTCAGCATTCGCCATATACAATTGCGCCGGCCCTCCTGCCGCCGTCGACGAGAAAATAATGCGCTTCGAATCGGGCGTAAAGCTGACGAATGCATTCATCGAGGCACGCTGGTTATAAAAAGGCAACTTGCGGCCGGTGTCAAGCGAAAACATCTGAATCGCCGGATAACTTGCGGCATAAGTGGTGAAAGCGACTACCCGTCCGTCCGGCGAAGCCGAAGGAAAGGTGCTGATCGAGCGATAACGTGTAAGTTGCCGCTGATCGGTGCCGTCCCAGTTCATGACCCAGATCTCTTTTGCCCCCGTGCGGTTCGACACGAAAACAATGCGTGTCCCAACCAAGCTCTTCCCGCCAAACTGCGCCAGAATGTCAGCCGCGTACCGATGTCCTGCATCTACGACCCCTTCTTCGGTCAGAGCCGCTGTGTAGATCTTTCCGAACACCTGTGCCTGCTGTAGCGAAGGCATGTTCGGCGCCGTAGTGTAAAACCAGCCGAACGCAACGAACATCCCGTGATCTTCAGCCCCATAACCCAGGCCCAGATAGTTAGCCGCAACGGGCGGCAGACTCCAATCGGTTAGCCGGTTGCCCTGTGGATTGACGGCGCGCGCTGAGGCCGGAGCCACCCCGCCCTGCAGATCGCTCGGCTGCTGAGGAACCTGCAGCGGGTAGAGCGTCTTCGGGACGAAGTTGATAAGTGGAGATCCTTCGAGGTCGCTCTGCACCGTGCGGTTGAAAGCACCCATCAAGCCGGATGCCCCGCCAGAACCCCGAAAATCCGGCACTGCAATCAGCGGCTTGCCCGGATTCTTTACAATTTGCCCTGTAATTTGCTGTCCGGCAGATATCCACCTCGAACTAAGAGATATGAAAAGAAGCGTAACTAGGATGCGCATTAGCGTAAATTGAACGTAAACTGCGCCGAGATGTAACTCTCGGTAATCTGCTGCGGAAGCTGGGGTAAGGGACTCGCTCCGTATACTGCCCGCAAAGCCGTGTTATCCACCGAAGGATTGCCGCTCGATTGCACGACCTGAGGATTGCGGATGGTTCCATCACGCATAATATAGAAGCTCACGATCGCTGGCTGAGACTGCGTTCGAGCATCCAGACCGTTGGTCAACCAGTTCTGCGCAATTCGTTGACGGACCAGCTCGGCGTACCAGCCCAAGCGATTTCCCAATGGCGAATTAGGTCCGATACCCACCTGTCCCGCGCCGCTCTGCTGCGCATACATAGGGCTCGAAACTGCCTGCCGGGATCGGCTGTAAACCTGGTTCTGCGGGACCGGCGGCGTGTATTGCTGCTTTGGCAACGGCTTCGGAGCCTGCCGTTTCATCTTGTCCGGAATCTCCACGGCATTTCTATCCGGCGGTGGAGCCTTCTTTTCGACTTCCTGTTTGGAAGGAGCGCTCGGCACGATCGACTGCGTATCGTTCGCCACGGGATTCCGGGGAGCCTCGCGCTGTGGAATCGGGATGTTATGAACGGAAGAGACGGTGTATGCCGGTCCGCCGGCCGGATGCGCTTCGCCGAAGGTCTCGCGCGTGCGATTCATCCAAATCCATCCAAAGAATAGGACCGCGATCACGCCCACATGCAAAAGAATTGCTCCGAAGAAGGGCAGAGCTAATGGATCGCGTTCATCGAGGATGTCGAGCTGCCCCTGCATAGCTCAGCGGCGTTGCCTTGCTGCGGAGTCTATCGGCGCCGTTACCATCTTTACCTCAAACTTCGCTTCTCCAAGTTCCGCAACAATCTGCGCAATCGGATCCCACGGAGTCTCTTTGTCGGCACGGACATACACGGCGGTAGCGCCATGAAAGCGCTGCCGCACGCCCTGGGCGAGCAGATTTATGTTCACCGGCTTGTCATTCAGGAAGGATTCGCCGTTTTTGGTGATGCTTACTACCGGTAGATCTTGCGCTGTATTTTGCACCCGTTTCACAGTGGGAACCTTTATGTCGAGCCCAAACTCCATAACGTTTGCTGTGATCATAAAGATGATCAGCAAGACCAGTACCACGTCTACCAGGGGAACAACGTTGATCTCGGAAAGGGCGGAAGGGCCGCCGAAACGCCGCCCCCGTCTTCCGCCTCCACTCTCGCCGAAAGAAAAAGCCATGCTGATTACCTCGCCTCAGCCGCCAAAATCCCGATCCGCAAAGTTCTGAAATTCGATCGCGAAATCTTCCATACGCGTACCGATCTCCTTGATGCGCGTTCCAAAAACGTTGTAGAAAATTGCAGCAGGGATGGCGGCTGCCAAGCCGATTGCCGTTGTCACTAGAGCTTCTGAAATTCCGGGAGCAACCGCTCGCAAACTCGCGCTGCCTGCTGTGCCGAGTCCTTCAAAGGCATCGATGATTCCCCACACCGTGCCAAAGAGACCGATAAACGGGGATACAGAAGCCACTGTAGCGAGCCAGTTCATGTTTGTCTCAAGCTTGGTGACTTCTTCGCTGATGCCCAATTGCAGACTGCGTTCGATAGCCGCCTTATTCACCAGCGCGCCGCGTTGCTTAATCTGGCGTTCGATTTCGCCATAGCCGAAATCGAAAACGGCGACCAACGGCGCGGAGCCAAACTGCTCGCTCGCAACCGCCACCGACTGCAAACTCTGCGCCTTGCGGAACGCGCGCAGAAAATTCCGGTTATCGCGACGCGCACGGCTGAAGACACTGCTCTTGGCGAACACAATGGTCCAGGAGAACAGGGAAAAAAGGATCAGAATTGCGATCACCGCGAGGGGAACCGGTCGTAGGTTCTGGATGATGTCCCACAGACCCAGGTCGGCGGGGAACAGCACTAAGTGCAATATTCGTGTCCTTTCGTTTACCTCGCTTTCATTATAGGGATGGTCTCTGTGGCCCAGAACGATGGGAGCATTCGGACTCGCATCCCCATGCCGGTTGAAAGCCGTGCGGCGCCATACTGCCACAGCACGCCACTTGGAACGGCGCACTAATTCACGATGTAAGAAACCTTGGCCGCACACCGGCTCACTTAATTCGCATTGACATAAACTACTAACCCGAGGGGGTGCCCAAGAGAGTGATCTGAGCATCGCTTTCGGTTACGCCCGGCTCAATGTGAAGAGATACATACAAATCTCTCGCTTCCTGCCAAAGCGACCTCGCCTCCTCCTTCCTGCCCTCGTGTGTTTTCAGGCGCGCGAATCCGGCAATTGTGTTTGCGAGATCCAGCGGCTGAGTTTCCGGATGCTTTCGATAGATCTCCAAAGCCTCCCTATAACAAGGTTCCGCGCGCCGCTGTTGACCTTCATTCTGAAGAATATCTCCCACATGCCGGACTGTGTGAGCAAGCTTCAAAGGATCGTTCAATTTGCGGTAAATATTGGCTGCTTCTTCGTACCGCTGCCGTGCGACATTGTAGTTGCCCAGGTCTCTCTCGATCTGTCCCAGGCCTGTCAAAGCTTTGGCCAACCTGCTGCGGTCGTCAGAACACCGGCAGAGATCGACCGCTTCGCCGAAGATTTGTTTGGCATCGGCCAACATGTGTTCTCTTCGCGCCTGGTAACCGCGTGTAAATAGCGCGTCCGGTGTTTCGGCCATAGTGGTGGGTAGGTTATCAAAAACCTAAGCATTCATGGTCGAATTGACCGGTAGCTTCTTTCGGCGAACAGGAAGGTTCCGCGTAGGGCAACGGCGAACAGCAGAGTATCTGAACAAGCTTTGTTTCCCATCTTCCTGGGAAATTGGCGCGAGCGCAAACTCTTGAGCCTGACGAAGGGAACGCGGTCAGCGCTGGCCTCCCGTCGCGCCCTCAAGCTGGTTCTAGCACCACCTCATCTACATAGCACCAGATCCAATCTTCTCCGGGTTCCTTCGATTGCACGAGCGGATGGTGCGACGAGCGAAAATGTTTGGTCGCGTGCCGGTTCTTAGAGGAATCGCAGCACCCTACGTGCCCGCATTCCAGACAGGTTCGCAAGTGTACCCAGCGGTCGCCCAGCTTCAGACATTCTTCACACCCGGTCGTGCGAGGGTGAGCCGGGTGAATCTGATTCATGTGAGTACAGGTAGGCATATTGGGGATCTCCTTCAGTAAACTTTCAGGCGTTCGAGAGATATCGATGAACAAACGTGACAGCCATCGCTCCTTCGCCCACTGCCGATGCGCATCTCTTAACCGATCCGTGGCGCACATCGCCTGCCGCGAACAGTCCGGGCAAGCTGGTTTCAAGGTAGAAGGGATCCCTATCAAGTGGCCAGTTCTCAGGCCGCTCACCATTCTTAGCCAGGTCCGGCCCGGTAACCAAGTAACCACCCTTATCGCGAATGATTCCGAGTTCGGCCGCCCACTCGGTATGTGGGACACCGCCGATGCAGATGAATAGCCAGCGAGTCTTTACCGTCCGCACCGCGCCCGAGAAACAATCGCCCAGAACCACCGCCTCCAGAATCTCTCTGCCAATTAGCTCCCGAACTTCGGTATTCGTCAAGACTTCGATATTCGGTGTGTGATTCACGCGCTCCACGAGATATTCGGAAAGTGTCTCCTTCAAGCCCGAGCCGCGAATCACGATGCTGACCTGCCTGGCGTAGCGCGAGAAATGCATCGCCGCCTGACCCGCCGAGTTGCCGCCGCCGGCAATTAACACATGTTCGTCGCCGCAGAGAGATGCCTCGCTCGAGCCGGCTCCGTAGTAAACTCCCGCGCCCATCAGCGCCTCTTCTCCCGGCAGGTCCAATCGCCGGTAGTCCACCCCAGTAGCACAGATCGTCGCCCGAGCGATGATCTTCGTGCCGTCAGCCAGATAGCCAACGCCTTTTCCGGCAGGGAATTCACCTCTTACGCCTTCCCGCGCAATCAGAATCTCAGCTCCAAAGCGGCAGGCCTGTTCACGCGCCCTGTCGGCCAAATCAGCGCCGCTGATCCCGTCGGGGAAGCCCAAATAGTTTTCGATTCTTGAACTGGTGCCGGCTTGACCCCCAATGGCGGAGCGCTCAATGAGAACCGTCTTTAACCCTTCCGAGGCGCCGTAAACAGCCGCGCTGAGTCCAGCCGGTCCTGCGCCGTAGATCGCCAGATCATATTCCGACCGCGACGGGTCGCGAAACCATCCAAGCTTTTCGGTAATGCGCCGGACCGTCGGATTCTCCATCCGCGTGCCATCCGGAAACAGGCACAAGGGAAGCCGGGGATCCTTGACGCCGCTGACGCCGAGCACTCGTCGCGCCTGCTCGTCGGTCTTAAGCTCGACGTATTCAAATGGGACGTCACTCCTCTGGAGGAAATCGCGGATGACGTAGGCTGCTGAGGATCCCGGAGGGCCATAGACCTTGAGCGGAGCATGCCACGTGCCGGTGTCTGCCATCTAAAGCCCCCTCGAAGCCGAGCGGAGAAACCTCTATTATGTCTTTTCTCTGCAAAATCGCAACCGGAGTGGTCCTTTTACTTGGTATTTGCCGGGGAAGAGAGTAAAGTATCCGGTAAGCAGAAATCGTAATACGGAAGTAACTTCCACTGTTAGCTTTCTAGATTCCAGTGCAGTCTGCGGAGATGACTAATGCAAAAAGCTATGTGCGTGGTTCTGTTTATCGGTTTGTCAGGGGCGATCGGCAACCGGCTTAGCGGGCAATCCACTTACGGTGTGATCCTTGGTAGGGTCACCGATCCCACGGGGGCTGCTATTGGAAACGCAACCGTGACCATCACGAATACGGATGAGAACACCAGTCGCGAATTAAAGACCAACGCCAGCGGCGACTACGATGGCGAAAACCTTTCGCCCGCTCATTACCAGGTCACTGTAACCAGCCCCGGATTCGACACCTATAATGCAACGAATCTTTCTCTGATCGCCAGGCAAACGTTGCGCGTCAATGCTGTTCTTCAGATTGGGCACACCCGGCAGACCGTTACCGTAAACGACGCCGAAGTAGGAGTGATTGCAACCGATAGCCAGACCATCAGCGCGTCCTTCGATCGAAAAGAGCTGCTCAATCTGCCGGCCAATATCCGAGCTAACGGAAACACCAGCCCGTATCAATTGATTCAGGTGCTGCCGGGTGTGCAGTCCGATGAGAGCGGAAACTTTTCTATACAAGGCGGCATTCAATCGCAAACGCAGTATTCGCTGGACGGCATTTCGACCACCAACGTTGGCGGGAATTCCCCGTTATCCAACGCCTTCCCGTCCTCGGAGTCCATCTCCGAGATCAAAGTGCAAGGCGTCGGCAATGCCGCCGAATACGGTCAGGTCGGAGACATAACCACGATCTCCAAAAGCGGAACCAATCAATTTCACGGCAATCTGTTCTGGTATTCGCAAAACCGCGCTCTCAACTCGCTGGCTTATGGCCAGCAGACCAAACCCCAGTTGGTTGCAAACGACTTTGGCGCGAGTGCCGGAGGCCCCGTTGTGCTTCCCCATCTGTACAACGGCCATGACAAAACCTTCTTCTACGGCACCTACGAAGGGTTTCGCTATCCGCGGCAGCTGGTTTTGCAAAACGAAGTGCCCACCGCCGCGCAACGCGCCGGAAACTTTAGCGCGGAAGGAGTCACGGTGAAAGATCCTATCACCGGAGTGCCTTATCCAAACGATACAATTCCCGGCCAGGACATCAATCCCGTAGCCGCCAAAATTCTAACCCTGTACCCGTTGCCGAACGCGGGCGATCTGACGAAGGCGCATGCCGCCAATTACATCGCAAACCGCGATAATTCTTACTCGTCAGACCAGTACGATGTCCGTATCGATCACTACCTTACTTCGAAACAGTCCATGTTTGCGCGCTGGACCTGGAAGGACATCAGCCAGGTCAATCCACAGAATCTCCTGGTCCCCACCGAGTCGATTCCCGATAACTACAAGCTGCTGGTTGTCGCACATAATTACGCAATCCAACCAAATCTGCTGAACGAAGCGAGATTCGGCTTCACGCTCAACAACAGTTCACAAACTCTGCCCTTTAACGGCGTGGCATTCACGAATAGCCTTGGGCTGGTCGGTATAGGACCGAGCTTCCCCTTCAACGGCCTGCCTGATATCAGTATCAGTAACTTCACAGGTTTAAACACTGACCGCGGGAACTCGACGTCAAAGAACGACACTTGGCAGATTATCGACAATGTGACCTGGAACAAGGGCCGGCACACATTCAAATTCGGCGTGGATTACCGTAAGATCCGCGCCGTATCGGCGCTCGGCTTTATCGCAGGAGATAACTACGGCGGCTACAGTTTCGATGGATCCTTCACAGGCGTGCCTTTTGCCGACTTTCTTCTCGGGGCGCCTATCAACACGAACGTAGACAACGTAAAGAACGACAATGACGGCCGCAGCAATCATTACAACGCTTACGTCCAGGACAGCTTCAAAGTAAGCTCACGGTTGACTCTGGAATACGGGCTCCGTTTCGAGTTTCACCCGGGCTACACCGATGCGAACGGCAACATCGGAAACTTCGACCCGCGCGTGCCGCGTTCTGGAGCTGTCATTTATCCGGATGGAGCTCAATCCACGCTCGCACCCGAATTTCTGCAGAGCTTTAACGCCTGTCCGCAGTTAGGCAGCACCAGCGGCCCTAGCGCGAATGGCGCTCCTTGTACGCCGGTCCTGTCCTCGAGTCAGGCGCGCGTTCCTGATTATCTTCGCTTCGCGCCGAAGCGTTTCGTGCCCCGCTTCGGATTTGCTTTCCGCCCCTTCAGTGACGAGAAGACTGTAGTACGCGGTGGCTTTGGCGTATTCAACACAGAGGTTCTTGGTTCCATCTACTACGCCTTGACTGGCACGCTGCAATCAAACACGCGGACTTACAACAACATCAACTCTCTGGGGCAGCCCATTTTCTATTGGCCTCAAACACAACTACCTGGCCTGGGATCAATCGCCCCCCTGGGCAGCGCCTATTTCGGGACAGCGAATCAGATCAACTGGAAAGATCCCTACGCGATGCAGTGGAATTTCTCGATTGACCGTGATCTCGGATTCCAGACTGGATTGCGTGCCTCGTATATCGCGATGGAAACCCGCGACCTGGTGTGGTCACCAGACTTGAATCAGTCGTACTATTCGACCACTTACTACGTTGATCAGCCGCTTAGTAGTCGTCCCTTCCCGAACTGGGGCGTTGTGAATACTCGCGCCAATGGCGCCAATGCGAATTATCAATCGATGCAGATTGAAGTGAACCACCGTACCAGCGCAGGTCTGACGTTTGACTCGACCTACACTCTTGCCAAGAATCTTGCCGATAACCAGGGTTACACGGCCGACCATTTCGCGGACGAGAACTCGGGTCATCGCACCATGGATTTGTACGATTTGAAACATGAGTACGGACAAGTTTATGGCACCCGCAGAAATCGCTGGATCACCAGCATGATTTACGATCTTCCGGTCGGGCGCGGACGTAAGTTGGGCGGCTCGATGAACCGTTTCGTAGATGCGGTCATCGGAGGCTGGCAGCTCAGCTCGATCTTCTTATGGCAGAGCGGACCGTTCGAAACTCCTTATTTCTCGGGAGGCGATCCCTCCGGCACGGGTTCGGGTGTGATCGGCCGCTCCCAGGCGCCTGACCTGGTCGGGAATCCGAATCTGTCGAATCCAAATCGCGATGACTGGTTCAATCTGGGAGCTTACACCTGTCCTGCAACCCCAGGGTGGCAGCCAGGGACGAATTGCCTCATCGGCTCGAGCCCGAAGTACGGCGCTCCCATCGGGCGCTTCGGCACAGCCGGCATCAGCACTGTCGTGGGCCCCGGCACGATTAATCTAAACGCCGGCCTGGCTAAGTATTTCAGCATCACGGAACGCGTACGAATCAAGATCGAGGGTTCATTCACCAACGTGCTGAACCACACGAATCTCTCGGATCCGGTGCTGGGAATCGATAACACCAGCGTAGGTCGCATTACCAGTGCGCAAGGCTCCGATTTCGGCGGCAATCGCACCGGGCAGGTAGGCGCAAGAGTTGAGTTTTAAACGCCAGTACTGGAAAAGCTGCGCTGCGGCCGGCGTTCTCTTCTTCACTGCAACAGGCTGCATGCATGCGCCGGCTGCCGCGAGTGATAGTGTCCAAAGCACTCTGCTACCTACTGGCAAGCGCATTACTCCGCTCGCTGCTCCTGGAGCGCACTTTGAACTTCTCAATCCTGGCCTGAAGGATTTTCCGCAGTACGTCGCTGGCCAAGCCATGAGCACCGTTATGAGTCCTGATGGGAGTACGCTTTTGGTGTTGACGAGCGGCTTTAACCGGATCAATGGTGAAGACGGCAAGCCGATTCCGGACGCTTCGGAGGAATACGTTTTCGTTTACGACATTCGGGCTGGTCAACCACGAAAGAGCCAAGTGCTCAAGGTTCCGAACACCTTCGCCGGAATAGCGTTTGCACCTTCGGGTCAGAACTTTTATGTTTCCGGCGGCGTAGACGACGACGTCCACACTTTCTCGCTCGGCGCTCAGCGTGAGTGGGCCGAGCAGGGTATGCCGGTAAAGCTCGGGCACAGATCCGGGCTTGGCTTTTTTCCGGGAAAGGAGCCGCTCGCGGCGGGTGGATTGGCCGTAACGCCCGATGGAAAAACACTCCTCATCGCAAACGTCTACAACGATTCCGTGTCGGTCATCGACCTGGAATCCCGGCGTGTCACGCACGAGCTCGATCTGCGGCCCGGAAAGAATGACGCGAGGCAGGCTGGCGTGCCCGGTGGCGAGTATCCGTTTTGGGTCGTTGCAAAGGACAATAACACGGCTTACGTATCGTGCCTGCGGGACCGCGAGATCGTCGAACTTAAGCTCAGATCTAAGCCGTCCATTGGGGCTCGAATCAAGTTGCCGGGCAACCCTAACAAGATGATGTTGAATCGCGATGGATCACGTCTCTTCGTGGCCGCCGATAACAGCGATTCAGTCGCCCTCATCGACACCCACGCTAATCGCATACTCGAGAACGTGCTGACAACCGCGCCGCCAAGGCTGCTCAAAAACATTCACTCTTATCGCGGAAGCGCGCCCAACGACGTTGTTGTCTCGCATGACGGAAAGACTCTGTTCGTCACAAACGGTGGCTCGAACTCGCTCGCTTTGCTTCACCTCGGCCGGCATGGAGAGCCGTCCGCGGTAGTGGGGCTTCTACCAACAGGGTGGTATCCGAACGCAGTCGCGCTCAGCAGCGACGATCGTATGCTCTACGTCGTCAACGCGAAAACCATGCCCGGCCCGAATCCAGGTCTGCATTCACATCTGAAAGCAAACGGAAGCACCAGACCTGGACCAGACGTCGTTCTGTCACACAATGAGTACATCCTGCAGCTTGAAAAGGCAGGCTTGCTGGCTGTTCCGGTGCCTAATGCGGCTACACTGGACCGCCTCACGCGTCAGGTCGCCGAAAACAACGCCTTCACGGCGCAGCAGGACTTCAAGAACGAAGAAGTCATGGCGGCTCTGCGCGCCCGCATCAAGCATGTCATCTACATCATCAAGGAAAATCGCACTTACGACCAGATTCTCGGCGATCTCGGAAAGGGAAACGGAGACCCGAAGCTGACGATGTTTGGCGAGAAGATTACGCCTAATTTCCATCGCCTGGCGCGCGACTTCGTCGATCTCGACAACTTCTATGACTCAGGCGAGGTTAGCGGCGACGGGTGGCCCTGGAGCACTTCCGGCCGTGAATCGGACTTCGGTATCAAAGCAGTCATCCTGAACTACGCAAACCGCGGCACCAATTACGAATACGAAGGTATGAATCGCGATCTCAATGTGGGCCTCGCCACTGTGCAGGAGCGCCAGGCAGCGAACCCGAAGACGCCATCCGACCCGGATCTGCTTCCTGGAGCAATCAACGTTGCGGAGCCTGACGGGCCGGCCGGAACACCTCGCGGTAAAGGCTACATCTGGGATGCAGTGCTGCGTGCAGGCCTCAGTTTCCGCGAGTACGGCTGTATGAGCGACATGAATCTGAACGCTCCGCGCGAACCCTATCCTTATCGCGCGCGCGTGGTGGTTTCGCGCCCGGCTAATCCCGAACTGTACAAGTATGGGGACCCCTATTTTCGCGGCTTTGACCCGGGCTATCCTGATTTCTACCGGGAAGCGGAATGGGAACGCGAATTTGAGGGCTATGTCCGGAATAGAAACCTCCCTTCCTTCGAAATCGTGCAGCTTCAGGAAGACCACACCGGAGATTTCAAAGAAGCTATCTCCGGCGTCAACACTCCTGAAACCCAACAGGCCGACAACGATTACGCTGTCGCGCGTCTGATCGATCGAGTCGCTCACAGCCCGTACAAAGACGACACGCTCATTTTCATGATTGAGGATGATGCGCAGGATGGCGCCGACCATGTCGATGCGCATCGCACTACCGCCTACATCGTCGGTCCATACGTCAAACACGGAGCCGTATTATCGACTTTCTACACCACCGTGAGCATGGTCCGGACCATCGAAGACTTGCTCGGCCTTGATCACTTGAATCTCAACACTGCGACTTCGCGGCCCATGGTCGACGTCTTCGATCTCGGTCAGAAAAATTGGACTTTCGAAGCCAAACCGTCGGCGGTACTTGCACACACCGAGCTCCCGCTCCCCGCCTCAGAACGCGCAGCCATTTCAGACGACTCTGTTTCACCTACGCACGACAGCGCTTATTGGGCGCGCGCGACGCGGGGAATGGATTTCAGGGGCGAGGACAGGGTCGACGCCGGTAAATTCAATCGCATTCTCTGGCGTGGTCTGAAAGGGACGCCTTACCCGGAAGAACGAACCGGCGCGCGGTTCACCCCTCCGAATGGCGATCGCTAACGAGGATGCGCCCCCTGATCCGGGAGCCGTGCACGATTTGCGAGAGCGGCCAAGCGGTCGGCAGTCCGCGTTGCGTGCCACGGCATGGTCATGGACCGGTACAGATGCAAAGCTTCGCTCAGAAGTTCGCGCGCCTTTTGGCGATCTCCCGGTAGATTACGCGCGAGTAGCATTTCGGCGTACAAGAAGCGAGCGCCCGGTTGCGTCACTCGATAGGGACTCGCGTCGGCCTGATGGATCGCAATTTGGTGATGCTGTTCGGCGCGAGTCCAGTTATAGGCGGCCGTGGCCGCGATGCCAGCGGAGGTCCGGAAGAGATGTTGGCTATAAACGCATAGCGGACCATTTGCCACAACGTATTCGGCATGCGCCTCCAAACCCGCAGCTTCTTGCAGCCGGCCCAGACTCGCGAGTCCTTCCAATACGAATGCCAGACAGCCACAGGCCCCGAGCGACAAAGGACGGCCGGGAACGGGCAAGTGGAGACGCGCCTTTGCAAGCGCCGCGCCGGCTTCACGGTCGCCCTTTGCCGCCAGCGTCCAAAACAATCCGCCGATCAAATGCCCCGATTGGTAACTGACCGGTTCGATATTGAGACCCTGCCGAAACCAACGCGCGGCCTCGTCGAGATTTCCCCGATAATGGGCGATTGTGCCCAGGACGATAAAATCCAGAAACGACCAGCCTGCTGCTCCGGCCATCGTGGCGAAATTGTGAGCAACTTGCGCCGACTGCTGTGCTTTCTCAAGGTTTCCGAGCGCCATCTGCATCTCAGCGAAGAAATTCTTATATGCCCAGACCGCATTCAGGTGCCCGGCCCGTTCAGCTCGGTTGAGTGAGTTGGCCAGCAACGGTTCGAGCTCGCCGACACGGCCAAGCCAGAGTGCGGCGGCTACTGACTCGAAGGTCTCGGCCTCTCCCCACATATTCCCGATGGCGCGACAACGCTCCAAGGCCTGGCGGGCGCATTGGTCCGATTGTTCAGTCTGTGCGGTTTGAAACATGACGCGAGCCTCGCACATGTCCGCAAATCCGTCGGCGAGAGGCTCCGGTAGGAGACGCGCGATTCGTTTGGCCTCTGAAAGTGCGGCAACGGATCTTTCCATTTCGCCTTCATTAGCCAGACCCAGGGATTTCAGCAGCAAGAGACGATGCAGCAAGGGCGTTGATTGATCGTCTATGAGTTGACTGACGCGTTCGATTACAGCGGACGCTCGGCGGCCGTGCGCGTTCCAGAGATGTATGTAACTCAGGTCGAAACTGGCTTCCACTGCTCCAGTAAGATTTCCGGCCTCAAGGAAGGATGTGATTGCAGACTCGTAGGATTGGACCGCTTCGCTGGTTCGCCAGAGACTGCGCAAAGCGACAGCGCGCGCAAGATGCAGTTCAGCCTTGAGCGGATGCGGTTCGGCTCTAATCAGAGACAACGCCTGATCAACCTTCTCGAGTGCCTCTTCATGCGCAGCACGGGTACTTGCCTGCCGCGCCGCCATCGCGAGATACGTCACAGTTCTATTCAGATCCGCCGCGCCGCCCGCCTGGTGAAGATGATGCGCTAGCGCGGAGGCCTGGCTCTCCACGCGCGCGCCATAGATGCGTTCGATGCTCTTGGCAATGCGCAAATGCAGCCGCTGCCGCCGCAACATCGACAATGATTCCACCAATGTCTGGCGAACCAACTCGTGGGCGAATCGGTAACGGATCTCCAGTCCGCCTGGCTCAGGTGCGGCCAGATGCGCCCGTTCGGCCTCTTCAAGCGCATCGAGCACAGCATCGGAGTCTCCAGTTTCGAGTTCCTCGAGCAAACGCACAGCGAATGACCGTCCGATTACCGCAGCCATAGTGAGGATGCAGCGGGTTTCTTCCCGAACCTTTTCCAAGCGCCGGCCGATAACCATACGAACGCCTTCCGGAACCTGCAAGTCGGTGGGCTTCAATCCCGAACGCCACGCTCCCGCTGCATCGAATAGTTTGCCTTCCTCCATGAGATGCCGGAACACCTCTTCCACAAAGAACGGGTTGCCCTCAGTCTTCTCGAAGATCGTGCTCGCCAGCCCGGCCGGCGGCGTTTTCCCGCTGAGAGCCATTAGCATGGCCCTCACTTCCGGTAAGCCGAGCCGGCGGAGTGTGAAACGCGTCGCCACTTTCTCGCAGATACAGCTTTCAAGAGTGCGCGTGAATGGCCGGGTGACATCCAGTTCGAAATCGCGATAGGTTCCGATTAGCAGAACGGGGACGCCGGGCACCATCCGGGCCAGATGCTTGAGCAGAAGCAGCGTGGGCTCGTCAGCCCAGTGCAGATCTTCGAATACTGCCACTATTGGGGTCAAACGCGCCGAGCGGTCCATGAACTCGCTGTACGCGTTGAACAGGAATCGGCGCTGCTGCTCGGGCGGTAGTGCCAGTGCCGCCGGAGTCTCCGGGAACATGCGCTGCAACCCGGGCATCAGTTTCGCGATTTCCGGTGCAGAGTCACCGACGGCATAGCGGAAGGATTCGCGAGGAGTCACTCGCGCACAATACTCTAGCATTTCAATAAAAGGCACATACGGCGGCGCGCCTTCCGACTCATAGGAGTGGCCGACTATGCCAAGACAGCCGCGCAGCGCTGCTTCCGCCAGGATGGCTCGCGTGAGATGCGTCTTACCGATGCCAGGCTCGCCACCAATCAGCACCAGTGAACCGCGGCCGCCAAGAGTAGCGTCGAGAAGACCGAGCAATTGGTTCCGCTCGGTGTCGCGTCCGATAAGGGCCGGCCCGCTGGCCACCATCAAACCCAGCGCTGAGTCTTCACTGCTCTCGCCGTGAATCGAACCGATAAACCGATATCCACGCCGCGGCAACGTTTCGATAAACTTCGGAGTCTCCGCTGAATCTCCCAGCGCTTCGCGAGCTTTGTTTATAGCTCTGTTCAGGCCGTGATCGAAATCACCCGCCGTGTCCGACGGCCAGACCTTTTTCCGAAGTTCTTCCCGCTTTACGACTTGACCCGGCCGTTCCAGCAAGGCAACCAGCAGTTCAAACGGCTGGCCCTGCAGTTTGACCTTGCATCCCTGTTTGAACAATTCGCCTGAGTTCAGATCGAGCTCGAAGACCGAAAAGCGGATCAGGCGACCGTGTTTAGTGGCTCCGTTCATTGCGGTGTGTCGAGGGTATCAGAACTCGCGCGGAGATAAACTTTCAACCGACAGAGTATACCCAGAGCATCGACAAGTGCGCTCCCGAGCTCAATAATTGTCCTGTGCCGAAACGGTCCGAGTTGCTCAGAAAGTTGCGGCAACAACCAAATCACAAGGAAAACGCAGAGGAATTATGTCACGGAAAAGTCTGCTGAATGCCAAAGCAATTGGAGTTTTCGGTGTACTGGCGCTCGCCGGCCTCGGCATTGCACAAGAAAGCACCGACTCCGGCCAGAACTGTTCTAAGCACCATTACACGCTGGCGAGTCTGGCGGGTAACTACTCAGTTACCGGCGTTTTTGGACCGCACGCTGGAGGGTATGTAGGAACTGCCGACATAGACGCCCAGGGTGCAATCACTAACGATACCGGCGTCGTTGTCGACCCGTCGCTACCCGCGCCTCTCGAGCTTTCTACTACGGGGGAGAGTGCGATCAATCCAGAGGGCACCGGGCTCTTCACTGAAAGTGTTACTGTCGCGGGCGGCGCGTCCAATGTTACCTACCATTTCAACTTCGTCATCGCGGAGGCGCGCTTAAGGGGCGATAAGCTGATCGCAACACGAATCGTCTTGATGCAACAGGAGCCCAGTCCGCTTCCTAACGGTCCAGTATTCGCGTCATTCGTATACACGAGGCGGCCAGAATAACGCTGCCTTGCCCTATATCGCTAAGGTGCGTGGGGTTCAACGCTCCTCAGGGACGCACATAAAGTTAACAGCGCCGGGCCGAAAAGACACTTCGTGTAAGGGCGCCTGCCAGTTGCAGATATAGCTGAGCAGCGACTTCCCGGTGGATGGAAAACGACGCGTATGGCTGGGTGGAGTCGCGCGCAATGTCCAGAACTTTGGCCCCGGATGGACACACTGGCGCACCTACGCGCTACAGCGACGTTCCCCTTTGGTCACAAGTAATCAGCCCCATTCCTGAAACGGCGATTTCCCTCCGCCCCCTTCCCCTACGGAATCTTAGCCAACTTGTATATGTTCTGGAGCGGCATGCGAGTGGCTGTTGCAGCCCCCATCGTGGCTCGATCAGCGGGATATCAGGGAACAACAACACTCCTTTCAGTCGATGGCGGCCTATGATTACGGCAGCAGTTTCCTTTTCAGCGCGCAAGGCCAAACGCGCCATCTGACAGGCGGCTATGTCACGCCGGATTACTTCTCGACGCTGGGCGTGCGTCCGGTCATCGGACCGGTTTTCACGTCCTCCGAGACACAGCACAGGCTGGGCGGGACAACATTGTCCTCTTGCGCGAAGATTTTTGGCGTTCGCAACTCGCGGGCGATCCAAATATCTTGCAAAAGACGATCTTAGTTAACGGCAGAAAATGCAACGTAATCGGTATTTTGCCGGTTTCGTTTAAGTTTCCTGGCGACTGGAACGATTCCGTGATATGGACGCCGATAAGTTCAATCGCATCCTCTGGCGTGGTCTGAAAGGGACGCCCTATCCAGAGAAGCGAACCGGAATCCCACCTGCAAATGCCGGGAATCGCTAATCGCTCGTCCAAGAACTTCAGTACTCCCCCGCATCTCCCTGATCCGGGGTCTGGGGAGGCTTTGCCCCATCGGAGAGCCGCTTCAGGTTGTCCAGGATTTCCCGTTCACGCTGCTTGTAACTGCTGATCCCCGTGAGGGGCGCTTCCACCACTGGGTTGCCGCGTGGATCGTGGTAGATCACCTTGAACTCACCAGGCATGCTCGTGCTGAAAATATCCGCTTTGTACTCGCCATACTTCAAACTGCCGACTAGCTGCTCATCCATAACGCCGATCTCCCCGCGCCACTCACATTACCTCTGGTCATTTGCCTGCTTCCGCACCTGTTCCATGTATTCACGCACGTACTTCTGCAGAGCGAGCGGAACCTGGTCTCGATCGATCTCTCCACCCAGATCTGAATGTCGCGCCACACGTCCTGAGTACTGCGTTTGCAGACGCTGATTGCTTGATTGCGTTTCTACCGTAACGTCACCAGTAAGATTGGCCGAACGCTTTCCGAAGATTTCGTCCAGCTTCCCCATGGCCCGCAGTTGGTCCGCTTCTTTCAAGCCTTTCTCACCGTCCTGCCGCCCGATGCCCGAGTGAGCATCTGACCCTTTCCTGTTTGCGCTGTCATCTGAAGAGCGGCCCTGCGTTGCCGGTGATTTCTCCAAGGCCTCCGCACCGGATTGAGTCTGGGCGCTCTGCTTGCGCGCGCCGCCTTGATTCTCTTGCGAGTTCCGGGCCTCCTGCGGCATTTGCTCGTTGCGGGCGTTATTCTCTGCCGATTGTTCGCCTGGCTTTGAGTCCTGTTGGCCACTCTGGCGCTCAGCGGTTTTCGGCCCCTCATTCTGCGGACGCACCTTAGCCATCAATCCCGAAAGTGCGTCTTTCATGCGGTCGAGCAGTCCGGATGGTGGCTGATGAACTTCGCTGTTCCGTTCTTCCTTGGCGACTGGGCGATCAGCTGGCGAGTGTTGCCCGGCATCCTCCGAACCGTCTCGCTTCAGCCCCGTATCGTTTGCTCTTTGCGAGCCTTCTCTGCTCTGCTCGGGCGATGCTGAATCCATATTGTTTGAGGATGAAGCCCCTGATCGTTGCAGCCGCTCCTTCGCCGCAGCATCTCCAGGCTTGCTGGACGCCTGTTTTATCCGGTCTTCGCTGCTGCCGGGCTCCCCGTTCTCTTCAGGTCCAGGCCCGTGCCCTAACCCGCGCGGTTCTCCCCTGATGGCCTGTTTAGGCGTGCCTTCAAACTGCACAACTCTTTCGATTCGTTCAAAAACCTCGGCGAGAGACGAAAAAGGAAGGGCAATCAGTGGCCGGCTCAGATCCAAGCTGCTGGTAACCAGGTATCGCAAGGCAAACAGTCCGAATGCAATGGCGGCCAGCGCAGCCGCAACAGCCCACGTCCGCTTCCAAACAAAGGGGAAAACGATAGCGTTATCGACCTTCTCTACTTTCTCGTCCGCCAAACGTATCTGCGCCTGTGCGAGCACGTCATCGTTCCGCCCAGGATCTTCCATCAGAAACCAAGCCGTAGAGAGCGAATCGCTCAGATCCAGGCGGCGGTCCACTATTTGCGCCACGCGGTATCTGCTGAGTGTCTGATTGCGAAGCCGAACGTATCCCGTTGCCAGCCCGGCAGCCGCCAGCAACAGCAGCCACGGCCAGTCCAGGATTTGCGTGCCCAGCAACAACATGACCGTTGCACCAGTACTGATTGCCGCTATGGCAAACGCAGAGTGTTCTACTGTTAAGACCAAGGTTCTGCGCCAGAAGGCATTCTCGATTACTCTACGGACCCGGCTCTGCTCCGGGTCTGTCCAATCGCGCAAGGGTCGTCCGCCTGGATGGATTATCCCATGCCATAAATGCGCCGGACCGTTGTCATTTCGCCCCGGAAGTCCCTTCCGTTACCATGAAATCTTCCGATGCTTCGTTTCGAAACGGCAGGGGAGTCTCACGGAGAGTTCCTCGTCGCCACGCTCACCGGTATCCCTGCGGGCGTTCCAGTAGATCTGAATTACTTAAACCGGCAGCTCTGGCGACGCCAACAGGGCTATGGCCGGGGCGGACGCATGAAGATCGAGACCGATGAGGCGCGAATCGTTTCCGGCGTGCGTCATTCGCAAACGATCGGTTCGCCGATTGCCATTCTGATAGAGAACAAGGATTGGAAGAACTGGAGCGGCGCCCTTCCGGTCGAGGCCGCCGACGCGCGGCCCGGGAAAGAGAAACCCGTTCACCGCCCCCGCCCCGGTCACGCCGATTTGGCAGGCGCTATCAAATTCAACTTTGAGGATGCTCGTTACATTCTGGAGCGAGCTAGCGCGCGCGAGACTACCGCCCGGGTAGCGGTCGGCGCCCTTGCTAAGAGTTTTCTAGCGCAATTCGGGATCGAGGTGCTGAGCCACGTGGTCGGCGTAGGCCCCGTGCGGCTGGAACGGCAGGCGCTCTGGGAAGAGCTTGTTTCGCTCAGCTGCCGGAACGAAGTGCTGCTGGGTTGCGTGGATAATCCCACCGAGCTTCGCATGAAAGAAGCCGTGGATCACGCATACCGCACTGGGGACACAATAGGCGGCATCTTTGAAGTGGTAGCGCACGGGCTGCCCCCTGGTTTGGGGTCCCACATCACCTGGGACACCCGCCTCGACGGTCGCCTTGCTCAGGCAATCGTCTCTATCCAGGCGGTGAAAGGCGTGGAAATCGGCTTTGCCGAGGAGGGCGCAAGGTCGTACGGCTCCGCCGTTCAGGATACTATTCAGTACGATAAAGCGGAGCAGGAGTTTAAGCGCGGTTCCAATCGCGCCGGCGGATTGGAAGGCGGCATTACCAACGGGCAGGACGTGGTATTGCGCGGCTTCTTGAAGCCGATCTCGACCCTGCGCCGCCCGCTCGAATCGGTTGACCTGCCTACACGTGATCCGGCGCTTGCGGCTTATGAACGCAGCGACGTGGCCGTCGTCCCCGCCGCCGGTGTTATCGGAGAGGCCATGACCGCGATCACTTTAACATCGGCCTTCCTGGAAAAATTCGGGGGAGACTCGCTCGGTGAGACGCGGCGGAACTATAACGCCTACCTCGCCCAGGTAAAGAGCTTTTAGGATTTCTCGATCGCTAATGGTTAGAACAATTTTGAAGTATGGCGAGCCCATTCTGGAGCAGGCCGCCGAGCCCGTCACTGAATTCGGCGCGGCCGATCTGAAGGAATTGATCACAGACATGTGGGAGACCATGTACTCAGCAAAGGGTGTTGGTTTGGCGGCTCCTCAGATCGGCTACAGCAAGCGCATCTCCGTGATCGACACGAGCGTCGGTGAGGATGAATCGAAGAAGATCGTCATCATTAATCCGGAGGTGGTCTCGCGCGAAGGCAAGCAGACCGGCGAAGAGGGATGCCTGAGCATTCCCGGCTTTCGCGAGCCCGTAACGCGTGCCAACAGAGTCACCATACGCGCTCAGAACGAAAGTGGGGACCACATTGAACTGGTCGGTGAGGAACTGCTTGCGCGCGCTTTCGAGCATGAAATTGATCATTTGAACGGCACCTTATTTATCAATCACCTGAGCGCGCTGAAGCGCGACATCATCCGCCGCAAAATCAAGAAGCTGCAAAAAGCTGGTGAGTGGGATTAGCGCGGCAGGCGAATCGATGCGAGTCGTCTTCCTGGGCACGCCCGAATTTGCGGTTCCGTCCCTGCAAGCCCTCGCTTCAAAACATGAAGTAGCCGCAGTCTTCACGCAGCCCGACCGTCCCAAAGGCCGGGGAAACAAGATTACCGAGTCGCCCATCAAGATTGCGGCCGGAGTTCTCGGCCTGCCTGTCTATCAGCCGGAGCGAATCCGCCGCCCGCCCTCACCCCAATTGCTCAGCACTCTCGCTCCCGAACTGATGGTCGTAGTGGGTTATGGCCAGATCATTCCTCAAGGCATTATCGATCTCCCGAGACATGGCATTCTGAATGTGCATGCTTCGCTGCTGCCCGAGTATCGCGGCGCAGCTCCTATTCAGTGGGCGATCGCGAATGGCGAGACAAGAACTGGCGTGACCATCATGCAAATCGACGCGGGCCTTGATACAGGCGACATGCTCTTAGCCCACCTGGTCGGCATCGAACCGGACGAGACCGCTCCTGAGTTGAGCGCCAGACTTGCCCCGATTGGTGCCGAACTCCTTTTAGAAGCCATCCGTCAGATCGAAACCGGGACCGTCCACCGCACACCGCAGAATGAGGCGCAAGCCACATACGCGCCTATCCTGAAGAAGGAAGACGGCCTCATCGACTGGTCGCGCCCTGCCCACGAAATCTACAATCGGCTTCGTGGCTTCACTCCGTGGCCGGGAGCGTACACAAGCTTTCGCAGTACCCCGCTGTCTATTGTGCGAGCGCGTCCTGCCGCAGCAACGGCCTTGGCGCCGGGTGCTCTGAAGGTAGAAAACCGCCGCTTACTTGCGGGCTGTGGGTCTCATACCAGTCTCGAAATCATTGAGGTTCAGCCTGCAGGAAGGAAACGTATGAGCGGCGAAGCATTCCTGAACGGCTACAAATTACAAGCCGGCGATTCTTTCGGAGAGCCCGTTTGAACCTTCCTGCCGGTTACCGCTATGCTGCCGCTTACGCCGGTATCCGGAAGCAGCAGCAAGATGACGTTGCCCTGATCGTTTCGGACACCCCCGCTAAGGCGGCCGCTGTATTCACTCAAAACGTTGTTCAAGCCGCGCCCGTTCGCCTGGCACGCCGGCATTTGAGTTCCGGCAAAGGCACGGTTGCCGCTGTGCTCGTCAATGCAGGAAATGCGAATTGTGCGACGCGCACCGGAGATCGAGTCGCCCTCGCATCCTGCAAAGCTGTTGCCAAGGCGCTCGGGTCCAAGACCGAATATGTGCTGCCCGCATCCACCGGAGTAATTGGAGTCGAACTCGACAGCAACCTGCTAGCCGCGGCTGTCCCCGATTTAGTCGCCCGGCTTTCGCCGGGAAATTTCGAAGCCGTCGCGCGGGCCATTCTGACCACCGACACTCGCATGAAAGTCGCGGCGGAAGAAGTCCCGTTATGCGGCGCTATTGTGCGGGTGGCCGGCATGACGAAAGGCTCCGGTATGATCCACCCCAACATGGCTACTACCCTGGGCTTCGTTATGACCGACGCGGCTGTATCTGCACGGCACCTGCGCGAGATCCTTCTCGATGCAAACCAGCGTTCCTATAATTCGCTTACCGTTGACGGCGATACTTCGACCAACGACACAGTGGCCTTGCTAGCAAATGGCGTCACACAACTGAAGCCTAATGAGAAAGAACGCAAAGTACTGGGCGAGGTAATCACGTGGGTGATGGAAAGCCTGGCCGAGCAGATCGCCGCCGATGGCGAAGGTGCTCGCAAGCTCATCATTGTTCGCGCCCTCGGATTCAGAACCTCGGACGACGCTCGTAAAGTAGCGCGCTCAGTCGCTAACTCGCCTCTGGTCAAGACGGCGGTAGCCGGAAGCGATCCGAATTGGGGCCGCATTCTGTGCGCCGCGGGTTATGCCGGTGTGACCTTCAATCCGCGCGAAATGGATATTTATCTGCAGCGGGTTCTCGTTTGCAAGGGCGGCGTTGCTGCGGATTTCGACGAAGTCTCGCTGAAAGCCAAACTGGACCAACCCGAGGTCCGCATTCGTATTGTGCTCAACGGCAGGCGAAAAGGCGAAGCACGTTTCTTCACCTGCGATCTCACGGAGGGCTACATTCAAATCAATGGTAGCTACCGGACGTAAGCAGTTTGGCGGCCGAATGCTCTCTTATCTGCAGACGGCAATGCTGCTCACGGCGGCGGCCTCCGGATTGCTCGCGGACCAATCTGCCGAGGTACGGTCGCGCCTTAGTGAAATTGCTACTTCGCTCACGGCCGGCGATCCGGCTGGGGCCATGGCGCCCTTTTCCAAGTCATTCCCGAATTACCAGCGCTTGCGCGAAGATTTCAGCGGTCTCACAAACGCATTCTCGATCGTGAACGAAGTCGATGTGATCGACGAAGCGGACTCAAAAGCAGAATCGGTCGTGACCGTTAACTGGGCCATTACGCTCACCAATCCTCAAAACAAGTTCAATACGCAGCATTCGGCGGAGATTCACGTCCGCTTCATCCGCGAGAAAGGAAACCTGAAAATCGTCGAGTTTTCTCCCATCGCCATCTTCGATCCATCGCAATCGCAGACCCCGATACGCCCGCCCCATTTCGAGTTTTAGGGTGCCATTCACAGCAGCTCGCGCAATTGCGCGTAGACGCTCTGGGTAACGAGGTGGAAGTCGACCGGCAATTCAGCCATCCGGCTAACTTCCTCGAACGCGCTCTGTGGAGGTACGCTCGCGCTCGCCACCAGCAACTTGCCTCCCCTTACGTCGAATGCCAACAATCCAAATCGTTTCTCGATGTGTGCGGGAAGGTTCCGGGTCAATCGTGCCTTCACGCTTCCCGCGCTTATTCTCGCGGTCGCCAGCCCGGACTGTACGCTCATAGCCCTGCAAAGCTCTTCTTCGTTCACCAATCCTTTGGCCAGCAGCATCAAATCGAGCGTCGATCCGGCCTGGAGTTCTTCCTGCGCTCTGGCAATCTGATCTTCAGAAACGTAACCACAGCCGATCAGGACCTCCACCAGTTCGCGCCGCCGGTCATGCAGGACCTCGCGATTCGGATAGGCGTGCTCCGTCTTCCGCCACGTCAGCGACCGCTTCTGCAAGCGAGCCCGGAAAAAATCGTAGAGGGCGCACAAACCCGCTGCGCAGTTGATCAGGTTTGCCTGGAAACAGCGCAGCGGAACGGTCAACGCGGCTGTGAGTCCGAAGATTCTTTGCACGCATAAAGCCCGCATTGCTAAGCGGCAGCATTGCAGAATGGTGGCCGCGGTGCACAGAACTGCCACCGGGTGACTTCTCATATCGAATAGCCACGTCCGACGTGAGATAGAGCTTACAAAGTAGTCGATTAACCCCGCGATAAAGAGTGCATTCGCCAGGACACTCAGCGGATTCGTAATCAGTCCCTTCCGGTCGCGCCAGAACCAGTAACGCGTTCGCCACGATCCCGTCCAGCCATGCCGTTCCCAGCACTGCAACGCAATTCCTGTGATCCAGCGTGTCCGTTGGCGAATGGCGGCTTCCATGTCCCGTGGAAAGAATTCACGCGTTGCCATGAAGTCATCGCCGCTTCGGGTGAGCGTTGAAAAGCATTGCCGGTAGCCGCGCGCATGAATGTACACGCCTATCTCGTAATCCTCCGTCAGACTTGACGGGTCGAAGACTTGGCCGCCCCGCTCGCGCGCCAGGCTGGCCAGAACTTCCCGCGCGAACCCCGTCCCTACTCCATTCGACGGAACAAATGAACCGCTCATCTGTCGCGCTGGCATGTCGATCGTCTGATACTCCGCGAATTCGTCGCAGTACACTCCATGCGTGATGTCGGCGAGTGCGGTCGGCAGCGGCAAAACCGGCACCTGCACCATCTCGTATCGCGCTCGCTCCCGATTGATTACTGCCAGCGCTTGCGGATGAATTAGATCTTCCGCATCGTGCAAGACTACCGTTGCGAACTTTTCTCCGCTTCGCTGTTCGAACAACTCCATCGCTCGATAAGCCCAGTTCAGGCAGTCCGCCTTAGACGTAGGGCCCGGATGCGGGCACTCGGCAACGTGAACGTTCGGGAACTCGCTTGCAAGTTGGCCGGCCGCGCTCACCGTCTCTTGATCGTTCGGATAAACGCCCAGAAAGAAGTCGAAGCTCCGGTAGCGTACCGCCGACAAGTTGTGTCGCACCATGCTGCCGATAACTGCGGATTCACGCCAGCAGGGCACGAAGATAGCGGTGCGCCGCTCTGGCGTCTGGTTATCACGCGAAGACTGCTCACCACGCCGGCGCAAAAGACCTGCTAGAAAAATCAGCACTGGTACTAGATCGTCCAGCCCGCTCAATAGCAGCGCAAAGGCCAGGGCACCCAGGAAACCTTCCCACAGGCTTAACGCCGCGGCTGAGGAGGTTAGATGGAGCCAAAATGATTGCACTATGCCTTACCCGGTAAGTGCTTGCCCAAGAGACCAAATTGCAGAAATTTCTTAGAATTTTCCGCCCGAACCCACACTCTCTGAAAAGTGACTGATCTATCGATGCCGAACCCTGGCTGGACCTCCTTCTGTCAGTTTGTTCAGCACTTAATTGCCGGCAATGTTCGCCGTAACACCTTTAGCCAATGGGAGATAGACCTGCTTCTTGATATCGGCACGACTCCCATGCGCAGGTCGTCCCGGCCCGAAATGTTACGTCGTTATCTCAAAACGGTTCAGCGGCAGCTTGCCGGCGGAGCTCCCTCCCCGATCCGGTTCTCCGAGTTCTTTGAAAACGAAACACACCTTCGCAAAAATGCGGCGCTCGCCGAACCCGAAGTCGTTCTTCCGCGCGCCAGCTAGCCGCGCCCTCTCCGCCAACAGACTTTCACAGCCGCCATAAGCGACTCCTAGATTGGGATATCCTCGAGATATACCAATTTGGGAGAAGGAACGTAATGGCGACCACTTCCGGGCCGGTCCCGAAGGCAGAACGTACCGTTTTCTGCGTCAAACTGCAAAAAGAACTTCCGGGACTGTCTGAAATCCCATTTGACGGCCACCCTCTTGGCCAGCGCATCTACGACAACGTGTCTAAGCAAGCCTGGGGCATGTGGGTCGAGCAAATGAAGATGATCATGAACGAGTACCGCTTAAATCTCGGCACCTCTGAGGCCCAGGAGTTCCTGCTCAAACAGATGGAAGAGTATTTCTTCGGAGAAGGGGCGGCTCTGCCGCCGGGCTATGTTGCTCCGGGTCATTGATTCTGAGTACAAAAACGGCTCTCCTCTCCACGTCTGAACCCCGGCCGGCGTCCAGAATGTATTGAAGCGGGTAATCACTATTCTCCTGGCGCTCGCCGCGGCATGCTGGGCTGCGGACAACCATGCCATAGCTAGCCGTCTCGCGCATCTCGCCCGCAAAGCGGCCGATTCCGGTCAGATCGTGCGTGCTTATCTGCTCTATTCCGAAGCAGCTGTGCGCGATCCTCATAATCTCACTTATCGCGCCAATCGCGACGCCTTAGCTCCCGCTGCCAAGCTGCTGAGCCAAGCTAAAATCGAAACGCCCGACATCTCTGACGATGTCTTCTCCGCGCAAAACGAGGCGGCTCACCCCGTGCCGCCCATTGAGCGGATTTCTAGGGCCGACTGGCAGACTCAGACTCTCGCACCCGTTCCTCACGTCCAGGCCGATCCGGTGAAGCGCGATTTCGATATCCGCGCTAACGCAAGATCTCTCATTGACCAGGTGACAAGAGTTTACGGCGTGCGCGCTGTCGTCGATGTAGATCTCAAGTCGGACGCACCGATCCACTTCGAGCTGCAGCGGGCGGATTTCCGGGCAGCTCTCGAAGCAGTTACCGCTGCCACTCATACATTTGTCTTCCCGATCTCGAGCAAGATCCTTGATTTCGCCATCGATACTGAAGCCAAACGGAATCAACTCGAACCGGTGGTTGTCCTCACCTTCCCCTTGCAGGAGGCCCTTACCGAAAAGGATTTGATCGATGCCGCCAACGCCGTGCGTGGACTGTTGAACATCCGGACTATCGGCTGGGACAGTTTCAACCGCATGGTGGTGATCCGCGATCGTGCCACTCGAGCTCAAGTTGCCCGTTCGCTTATGGAAGCCTTGCTGCTGCCCCGTGGACAAGTCTCCTTCGACGTGCAGTTCATAACCGTCGATACTGATAAGAGCTATCATTACGGCGCCAGTCTACAGACTCTCTTCCAGATCATCGATTTCGGCAAGCTTGGAGGATTGAAGAGCGTTCTTCCTGCCGCTATTGGCCCAACGCAGTTTTTGACTTTCGGCGGAGGCGCCACCTTGTTCGGCGTCGGCGTGGCCGATGCAACAGCCTTCGCCAGCTATTCCAACAGCATTACGAACATAATCTATGACGCCACCGTTGTAGTAGCCGACCGGCAGACCGCCAATTTCCACATCGGGGACAAGTACCCCATCCCGACTTCGATCTACACTGGTTTTGCACAAGGCGCAGCTTCGATCTACAATCCCGCTCCTCAGATCACTCTCGAGGACCTCGGACTCATTCTTAAAATGACTCCGCACGTCAACGGAGATGGCGATATCGACCTGGACATCGAGGCCGATTTTAAAAGCCTTGGCACGGTGACCATAAACAGCGTCCCTTCTATAGCGGAGCGGGCCTTCAAAGGCGCTGTAACTATCCGCGAAGGAGAGTGGGCTATTCTGGCGGGCCTTAATTCTTCTCTGAGTACGTTCTCGCGAAACGGCCTGGCCGGTCTCTCCCAAATTCCGGGTTTGGATCAGCTCTTTAGCGAGACCAATCGCGACATGCAAACGAGCGACACTTTGCTAGTGATAAAACCGACCATCACTCGGCTTCCCATGTCCGGTTTCATCAGTCCCGCAGTTCCTGCTTGGCGCGCGTCAGGGCGAACGCGTGTTGATTTAAGTTCCCAAACACGCCGCTACGAGCTAGGGTCGAGCTTGGAGCGGCATCAACTGGCTCTCGATAGCCGCCTTGCGTTGTGTCTCACGCTGGCGGATCCCGTCAATTATCGTCTTTGGCAGGTTCACGTTGTCGGTGCGAACGCTGTCTAATACCGTGTCGTACGCCACAATGATTGCTTCTTGTTCCTCGATGGGCTCCTTTGTCTTGAACCTCATCTCCTTGAATTGCGCGACACCCTTTATCAGCGCCGCCCGGTCGTTGATGTCGACCGCGCCTTGATCGATGAGATTGAGAACCTCCCTGAATTCGAATACCAGCCAAGTGCGCCTCTGCCAGAGAGATTTAATCGCTGCATCCTCCCCAAGCGCCGTTCCGTTCGAAAAGATCGCCGCTTCGACCGAAATCTGCATTGGATGAAGCTCTCCGGTATCCGTCCCGACGTGGAAAGTATAGCTCTGTCCCGTTTCCAAAGGCTTTTGATTAAGGTTCAGGAAAGTGTCATAGAAATATCGATGGTGAACATCCTGTGAAGCGTATAACGGGCGGCGGTCCGACTTCACAATCATGCCCGTGAGGGGGATTGCCGAAGTGTTTGTCACAGTAAAAGCGTGGCCTTGGTCGTCCATGACGTCAGAAGTAGAGACAGTGGGTGGGTCGGCAGCTAGGCCGCAGATTGATACTGCGCAGAAAAGCAGAGTAGCTCGTGTTAGGGACATGACAGCGTAACCTCATAAAGATAGTTTTTTGAGTAGGTGGGGGGATTGGGAAGCTGGAAAACGGCGTTAGCGGGGCAGCAAGAACCGGACGGGCAGCCCGCCTTGACCGCGTTATAGTACTCCGTGCTGTCCCAAAACAGTGACCACACCCCGCTGCTCTCAGTGATCACCTGCCCGGTCAGGTATCCAGAATACTGGAAGTATTGTTGATAAGAACAATTACACTGGTAGATGTTACCGCCGCAAGTTCCATTAGGAGAGTAAGTGCCCGATTGGTACGTCGTGCCATTGAACTGATAGCTCAACTGCCAATTTGTTCCGCCACATTGGTAATTGGCTATCAAAACTGGCGCGTTTGTCTTTGGGCTGGCGCATTGTCCACGCGCCGAAGGGGCGAAAGCCAAGCCCGCACTAGCAATGGCGAGCACTCCCGCCGCTGTGAACCGCTTTCCTTTTCGTGTCATTCTATAGCTCCATTTCGTTGAAGGACTCACTACCGTTAACGAATCTCGTTGTCGCGATGCTCGGCGAGCAAGTGGAACCGCGTCGCAGGCTTTGCACGCTGGGCCTTGTCAATGAGTTCCTGAAGCTCTGCAACGCTTTTAACCCCAATTACTTTTTGATTATTTATGAAAATGGTTGGAGTAGCGACTACGTTGTATGCCTCCCCTAAGTTCATATCCCGCAATACAAGCCCTAACGACGAGCCATCATCGAGACAACTCTTGAAGGCTTCTCGATCTAGCGTTGGCTCGGCAGTTGCGTACTCTAGGAGCTTTTCCTTGATATTAGCGGCGGTCAGGCTCTCCTGCTGGGCGAAGAGCTTCCTGGAAAGTGGCCAGAAAGCCGCGCCATCTTGCACTTGGGCACATGCGGCTCCCTGAGCCGCGAGCCGCGCCCAGGAGTGCATGGCTAGAGGAAAATGGTGAAACACGATGCGGACGCGTTCTCTCTCGCTCGGCAGTACGCGGTCGACGATATCCGAAAAACGGCGACAGAAGGGACACTGAAAATCCGAGAATTCGACGATCCTTACTTCTGCATTTATCGGCCCCAGGCTGGGAACCTTGCGGTCAAGTGATCCAGCAAAGAGGGCTTGGTTCTTTTGCTTTTCTAACTCGACAGGGTCGACTTCGGTATCAAGAAGTTCACTCGTCAGGAATCTTCCGTCTGGAGAGAGGAAGAAACTTAGGTCCTTAGCGGTGAAAGCGGCATTCACGCGGAACGTAAGCTCCCTGTAACAGGTTTTCTCAACGAAATCAATTTTCGGAAGCGTAATCGCCACCGACGCGGGGATCGTGTAGATCTTTCGGACGTAATCAATGAGGTAAGCTTTCCGTATATCGGACGGTTCTGGTCCGCACTTGGGGGCTTGACCCCAACATGGGCGCATCGCAGAAGCGACTATGGTCACTACTAGAAGACTGCGAAGAGACCTGCGGCAAAACAGTCTGACAGATGCACTTCGTCTCAAGCTATCGCTTGCGAGACCGACTTCGTGAATGCGCATTCTACTTGCTCGATTCCGGAGTGGACACCAGGAATACGTCGTAGCAGATCTCATGTGCTCTTCCAGCTTTGTCCCAGATATCGGCTTTATACCTGAAATTGTTTCCGTTCGTGTCCGTATAGGTCGATCGGGAATATTTCAGGTCGATTCGAAAAATACCGAGTTCCCGCAAGGGATGCAATTCCTCAGGCTGGCTGATACCGTCGTGATTAGCATCGATCCAGACCAAGAGATGCTTGTAAACCGAGTCGCCGGGGTCAATGAAGCCGTTGCCGTTCCCGCCGTTTTCGACAGCGTCGAAGACTGCCAGCGCCCGATATCCATTTCGATCTCTGTCTGGAGTTTGCGATGTGAAGTTGCCGAATAATTCAGTAAAATCGTCAATACTTCCGTTGCCGTTGCGGTCGAGCGCCAACCAACCGTTATGCCATTTATTGTCCAGCCAGCTAAGATGAAACTGTGCTTCGTCGGGAAGCACTCTAAAACTGACGCCCTCGGCATTACTCGTGAGGTGAAAACCTTCTCCATAGGCATCGACTACAATCGGTGAAGCGGCACAACAACACCCGTTAGTCGGGATGTCTCCCGATGGGCAGCCGCCGTTGGAGTTGTACTCACAAGGATTGGCCGTTTGTCCGCTATTCCCGCATGTTTCTTGACATTGCTGTTGGCTCGGGCTTGTAGGCGGGACGCAGCATTGTGCTTCCAGATAAGCACGGGCTCCCAGTAGCCCTAAAAAGCAACAGGAATATTGAAGCAAGCGCATAGATAGGCCGACGACGCTACTTCTTGAACTTCGCATTAAAGTATTCGAACCTGAATGCGGCAAATTGAAGTCCGGATGCATAATCCCTCCGAGGAATCTGAACTGAAAAACACCTTGCAGACACTGAGAGGCGAAAGCTTTTCCGATCCTTGCGGGCCGATTAAAAGTGGGGCTGAGGGAGTTTGCTGGTGATTTCTAGTAATTCATCTAACTACGTTCCGAATTTAGTCCAGACTTATAAACTTTGCAAACAAATTGTTCTACTAGTCTAGGTAAATTTGTGGTCACCAGTACCAGTACTGGACCTCCTCATTGGCCAAAGGTCCGGCAGACGGCCCTCCCTTGCGGAGCAGGCGTTAAAAGGCAGTCAATATCCGCGAAGGAGAATGGGCGATTCTGGCCGGCCTTGATTCTTCTCTGAATACCTTCTCGCAAAACGGCCTGGCCGGTCTCTCTCAAATCCCGGGTTTGGATCAGCTCTTTAGCGAGACCAATCGCGACACGCAGACGAGCGACACTTTGCTAGTGATAAAACCTACTATCACTCGCCTTCCCATGTCCGGTTTCATCAGTCCCGCAGTTCCTGCTTGGCGCGCGTCAGGGCGAGCGCGTGTTGATTTAATCATCAAGCTCCATCAAGTTTGCTGCGTGGGCTTCACGGGGAAGCTTTGAATCCGGTAACGGAGAACGTTGTGGCTATCCTGGTTTCCGTCGCAAAAACCGTTTAGCACCCGATCGAGTCCAGCTTCTTCTCTGACAGAAATTTCGAGACCTGATCCGCAATTTGAAGGTTGTTCATATCCGACATCAGGAAATGAGTGTTGCCACGGATTCCTATTTCCGGCAGATGCACGAGGGTGACATCACCGCCATGGCGGTTCACGGTATCCCGCCACTTCCTAGCCATTTCGAGGAAAATGCGCCATTGCTCCTGGCCCGGATTCACGCTCGGCTTGTCGGGGATGTTGTCGCCGAAATAGATCACGATGGGTATCTTCGTGAGCAGCGTGAACTCCGACTCACTCACGGTGATGGCGCGCAGCGCTCTGCCGCCAAAGGTCATGGACGGCGGCACATCCCCTTGCGGGAACGGAAAGTCGAAGCCTGGCTCGAAGGAAACGACGGCGCGGACCTTCCTGTTCTTCATGGCTGTGCGCCAGCCCAGCCCGCCGCTTTGTGAGTGGGTGACGAGAATGCCCGGTCCGATCTTATCGAATAGCGCCGAAACAGCCTCGGTATTCACCTGCGCATCGTAGGGGCCGGTGTTGGGGACCATCTGACGGAAGAACTGGTTAAGCGCCTCCGTGTCGCGCGAGAACTGCACGCCCGGATAGAAGTTCGGCCAAGCGCCAAGACGAAAGATGCCGAACCAAAGCTGCTCATCCGGTGTGGCCGTAATCGCGATCGGCTGCGTGCTGCGGCCTGCGCGGCCACGCCGGGGCTGATCGATCAGATAGACCGGAAACCGGCGGCGCAGGAAGATATTTTGGAAGCCCTCGCGTCCATCCGGGGTGGTCTCCCACGTCTTAGCGGACTGTCCATGGCCGTGCCAAAAGACGAGTGGAAGTTTTTTCGCATTTACTGGGACCTGATAGAAGACATAAGCGTGGTCGCCATGCAACGTCTGCCCTGCAGGATCGGTGCCAGCCGGGTTATACGCTCCCTGCTTGATGGCGTCGAAGGTGCCGGGAGCAGTGACGACAGATCCGCCGACAGCAAAGCTACCTTGCTCCTGGATCATCAGCGGCGCTGGCTTGCTCTTTTGGGCTTCCTGTGCACTTGCTGAAGTGAAAGAGATGGCTGCTATCAACCAGAAGGCGATGGAACACTTCCAATGTTTTTTCTGCATGATTTCTCCTGCGCTAAACGCTTTGGGATTTATTTCTTTTGACGAACACGCGCAAGAGGGGCGGTATCGAGCGCCGCCCTAAGGACCGCGTTCAGCCCCGCTCAAACACCCGCAGCTCTGAGTGCAGCCAGCACTCGGTCATTACGGAAGGGAACCCGTCGGATGCGAACGCCAGTCGCATCGTAGATCGCGTTCCCTATCGCGGCGAGCATCGGTTTGAGCGACGCCTCGCCAGCGCCGTAGGGCGGCAGATCCGGGCGGTTCGGATGAGGGTCGCCGTTCACCAGCACGATGTCGATGCGCTCGGGAACGTCGACATGCCGGAGCGTCTGGTACGAGAACCAGTCGCGGCTCGTCACCTTTTCGGTATCGAATCGGACTTCCTCACAAATCGCGCGGCTTAGGCCGTGAAGCATCCCGCACTCCACCGTGTGCCGCAGGCTCGCGGGATTGACAACAAAGCCGCAGTCATGTGCGCACACCAGACGCTTCGCCCAGACGTGGCCCGTTTGGCGATTCACTTCGACCTCTGCGATCTCAGCCACAACGGTTTGCCCGCGGAACGAGTAAGCCATGCCGCGCCCCGTCAAGATGTTTTCTTTACCAATCGGTTTCGGAGATGGTCGGGAATCCCAGCCATATGCTTTGGCAGCGGCTTCGATAACCGCAATGGAACGGGCCCGCCGGAAGCCGCTGTCGTCGTGGGTGCCGGCCTTCAGCATCTTCAAGCGGAACTCCAGCGGATCGAATTTCGCAGCTGCGGCAGCTTCGTCGATAAAAGATTCCGCAGCAAACGTAGGTTGCGGGCCATTCGGATCGCGCAGGTTGCCCGTGCGCAGCGGCGTTTCCCACAACATCGGAAGACCCACCACCTCGCCAACCATCTTGCGATTCGGAATGGCGTACATATCGGAAGGCATGGCGGCACTTCCGGCTGCAGGTTTTGCCCGCCTCGATCCCATCAATTGCGCAATCAGCACCGTATCCGGCTCGTTGTATCCGACGTGGTTGTGGTCGCACGAACGCGCGTGAAAATCATACGCAACCAGGTTTCCCTTGCCATCAAGCGCGCCGCGCATCTTCACAAGGAAGGCCGGACCCTTGGTATCCCAGGCCGTCTCTTCCTCTCGCATCCACTGCATGCGCACCGGCCTGCCGATCTCGCGGGCGATCCAGGCCGCCTCGAAAGCAGCGTCCTCAGCCGCTGAACGACCGAAGCCCTGCGGACCCATCATCCAAACCACACGCACGCTGTCGTGCGGCATGCCGAGAAAGGTAGCGATACCTCGGCGCATGCTATACGACTTCATGTCATTCGTATAAACGGTCATCTGACCATTCGAAGGATCGGCTAAAGAGTGGGCTCCTGCAAATGCCGTGTGGCCCTGAAACGGTATCTCGTACTCCGCCTCCATGATTTTCGCCGCGCCTGAAAACGCTGCATCGGGATTTCCCACCACCATCGGCCCGGATACGGGAGCACGCATTGCGGGATTTCCCGCCGCAGGTGGTCTGGATGACGGAACGCGTATTCCCGAATCTGCAGAGCCTGCCTGTCTTGCCCCTTGGTTCCGCAGACCGGCGTCTCCCTCGAGACCGGGTCTGAAGCCCGGACTGGGTTCGGACTGTCCCGCACCCTCAGGTCTGAGGTCTGAGATAGGCGTCGCGCCTCGCATGTAGTTGAATAGATCTTCCGACGCGGGGAATGGAGCGGTAGATGGCTTCTGCCACGTGGTCTTGAGCTGTCGGGCGGCGCGAATGGCCTGCTCTTCGCGTTCGCAAACCACCGCTACGTAGTTGCCTTTACTCACCACCTTGATGAAACCCGGCAGGCTCTCTACTGAGGATTCATCGATGCTCGTCAGCTTCGCGCACGCGAACGGAGGCTTCACGTTTCGTGCGTGAACCATGCCCGGCAACTTGACGTCCACGGCCCACTTCAGAGAACCATCTACTTTCGATGGAATGTCGTCACGCTGAACAGATTGACCTGCATATTTCAGTTCATCGTTCGACTTGGTTTTGGCTTTCCCGGTGACTACGGAAACATTCTTCCCAGTCAACGTCACGTTAAACTTCTTGCCTGCGATCAGCTCGCCATAGGTGATGCGTTTCGAACTGTCCGCTTCGACCGTAATGACAGCATCGTTCACGGCCAGTTGATCGACGGGCACCCCGAGGTGCGCCGAGCCCATCTCCAGCAACACACGACGCGCTTCCGCGGCGACGCGCCGCATCGGCCATGAATGTCTTTCCAAGGCATACGAACCGCCCGACCCGACCTGGTCGACCGTGATGTCGGTGCTCCCCATGATGCAAGTGGTCCTATCGAAGGCGATGTCGAGCTCATCCGACATCAACTGGCGGAAGCATGTCCCCGTACCCTGGCCCGGGTCCGTTGTGCCGACATAAAACGTGGCCGTGTTGTTCTCGTGAATCACAATCCACGAATCGACCTGGTGGTAATCGGGATCGCGATAAGGACCGGGCGCACCAGCCGGAACGCCGCTTTGCGACTCAGCTCCGTCGATCGCAGTCGCTCCGAACACGCCAAAGCTGACGGCAAGCAGTCCGGCGCTTTTGAGAAACCCGCGACGATGTGTCAGGAGGACGTCTTCAATCCGTTTTGGAATTGTGGTGGTTGAGCTCATGCGATCACCTTCTTTCCATCGGGAGCCGCAGGCTCGGCCATCGTCTTCATGGCGCGTTTGATGGCACTCTGCACACGGAAGTAAGACATGCAGCGGCACAAGGTGCCGTTCATCGCCTGGCGGATCTGGGCATCCGTCGGATGAGGATTTTTGTCCAGTAAGGCCTTCGCCGTGATGATCTGTCCGTTTTGACAGAATCCGCACTGCGGCGCCTGTTCCTCAATCCAGGCCTGCTGCACGGGATCCAACCTGCCGCTTTTCGAAAGTCCTTCGAGCGTGGTGATTTCGCCTTTGACCGAACCCACCGGCGTGATGCAAGAAAATACCGCCGCACCATTGATGATTACTTTGCATGCACCGCATTGTCCTAGTCCGCAGCCAAACCGGGGGCCCCGCAAGTCGAGATCGTTGCGGAGGACATACAGCAGCGGCGTATCCGGTTCCACCTCCAGCGTGTGCGGATGCCCGTTCACCTTTAGCTCGATGGTGCTCACAGACGATACTCCTTGTTCAGTCAGCGCTCCGACATCTTTAGAACTGCCTCAGGAAGCCGAGCACCCTGGATTGTAATCTTCGACGCGGCATCCTCGATTTCGCGTAGATCGTCCGGCGTCAGTTCGATCTCGGCTGCGCCCAGGTTCTCCTCAAGCCGGTGAAGCTTTGTTGTTCCTGGAATGGGCACGATCCAGGGCTTCTGCGCGAGCAGCCAGGCGAGTGCAATCTGTGCCGGTGTGGCGTGCTTTGTTTCGGCGATGCGCTTAAGCAGATCGACAAGCGCCAGATTGGCCGCGCGCGCCTCAGGCGTGAAGCGCGGAGACATGTTACGGAAATCGGTGCTGTCAAATTTCGTGGTCGTCCCAATCTTCCCAGTCAGAAATCCGGCGCCAAGAGGACTGAACGGTACAAAACCAATTCCCAACTCCTCGCACACCGCAAGCACGCCGTTTTGTTCGGGATCTCGAGTCCACAGTGAATATTCGCTCTGTACGGCCGCGACCGGCTGTACAGCGTGTGCGCGCCGGATCCTTTCATCCCCCGCCTCAGACAGGCCGAAATGCTTCACTTTGCCCTGTTCGACCAGTTGCTTGATGGTTCCCGCCACATCCTCAATCGGCACATTGGGATCAACGCGATGCTGATAGAGAAGATCGATTGCGTCGACCTTCAGTCGCTTTAAGGCTGCGTTCGTGACCTGCCGGATGTGGTCGGGCCGGCTGTCGAGACCGTAGCGAGTGCCGTCCGGGTTGATGCCAAATCCAAACTTGGTGGCAATCACTACGCGATCATGGAAAGGCCCAAGCGCTTCTCCCACCAGTTCTTCGTTCGTGAAAGGACCATAAGCTTCGGCAGTGTCAAAGAGCGTGACGCCGCGCTCCACTGCCGCACGAATGATCTTAATGCCTTCCTGTCGCTCCGTTGGCGGCCCGTAGCTGGCGCTCAGCCCCATGCAGCCGAAGCCAAGGGCCGATACCTCAAGGCCGCTTTTTCCGAGTTTGCGCTTCTGCACTCCGTCCTCTGTATCAAGTGTAGGGAGGAAGGAGGATGAGCGGTATCCCGATCCTGCCGAATCGTTGCCCGATCCTGCCGAACCGTACCTCCGGTCTTGTGCGTTTACGGCCATTCGCGGTTATCCTGAGTAGGGTATCTCAAGATTTCATCGTGGAAAATACCAGCAACAGAGCGGTCGTGGCGCCGGACCGAACGCATGAGCTAAACGCCGAGTTAGCTGCAAAGGTTGCTCGGCTCATCGCCTCAGCAGAGAAGCTGGTAACCGCCATTCCGCGTTTGACCTTGCACCGGAGAACGGCTCCTACTGCTGGGTGCCCCGTTACTTACGAGCCGAGCGTAATTGTGATCCCGCAAGGTCGGAAGCAGGTGCAGATCGGCGGCGAGACACTGACCTACGATTCGTCCCGGTATCTGCTCACCTCGGTCGATTTGCCGACCATAGCCAGGGTGGTCGAAGCAAGCGAGAAAGAACCTTGCCTTGCGGTCAATCTGAAGCTTGATATCTCGATTGTCCGCGAATTTCTTGCGCTCGATGAGTTACACATGCCCGACGTCCCGCCGGATAGTCCCGCAATGTCGACCGGTCCCGTCACTCCGGAGTTCCTCAGCGCGTGGTGTCGTCTCCTGGACTTGCTTTCAAGCCCTGAGGATATACCGTTCCTCCGCGGCTTCATCGAACGCGAGATCATGTATCGAATCCTACGTGGACCGGAGGGGGCACGGTTACGAGCAATCGCGACGTTAGGAGACCAAAGTCACCGCACGGCGAAAGCAATCGCCTGGATCAAGGCAAACTATGCAAGGCCACTTCGGGTGGAAGAACTGGCACAAGTCGCTGGCATGGCGGTCTCCACTCTTCACCACCATTTCCGGGCGCTCACGGCAATGAGTCCGCTTCAATACCAGAAGCAAATTCGATTACAGGCCGCGAGGGCACGGATGCTCGCCGACGATGTGGACGCGGCCACTGTGGCCTTCGAGGTTGGATATGAAAGCGCCAGTCAATTCAATCGTGAATACAGCCGCTTGTTCGGCCAGCCGCCCGTCCGTGACGTCCGGACCCTGCGTTCGCCAGGGGCTCAAAAACTCGAATTAGCCACCACGGCCTAGCCAAGTGTCTCAATGACGGCCCAGCCTCACGTACGAAACAAGCTCGCATAGGCCGAGTTCCGCCAATAAGAGCACTGCTGCCGTGGGAGCCCCGGCTTGCACGGACCCCGAAAAAGTTTGCGGTTCGATGGAACAAATCGCCGGAGCAGGCCGTTGATATTTGTGACTTCTATATAATGGTCCAACTAATATGGCCACAAACTCACCGGATCAGGAATGGAAGAAAGGCAGCGCCGAGCTTCTTGTGTTGTCGTTGCTGGAAGATCAGCCCCGGCACGGGTATGACATTTCAAAGCTGATCGGAATCCGTTCGGCAGGCGTTTTGCGATTTCACGTCACCTCGCTTTATCCACTCTTATACCGGCTGGAGGAGCGGGGCTGGATCGCCGGCAAATGGGTGGAAAAGCCTGAGCAGCGAAGAAGGCGGTATTACAGCTTGACACCGGAGGGTCGAAAAGTGCTTCGCTCTCAACGGAAGAGCTGGAAAGAGTTCGTCGCGGCAATGGGTCGAGTGACAGGAGTTGAGCATGCCTGATTGGAAAAATATCGTTCAAGAGCGTATCGCTGCGTTACATCTCGAGGGCAGCGCCGAACTGGATCTCAGGGAGGAATTCGGGCAGCATCTCGAAGACCGCTACGGTGAATTGCTGGCCGGTGGAGCAACTGAAGCAGAAGCCTATCAGACAGTCCTGGCGGAACTGGATGACATCTACCCGCTCAGGGCAGAGTTTTCCAGAACACGGCACGAGGCGAAGCATGCTTCCGTGCCGGCCGGCGATGCAAAAACCGGCAATTTCGTCGAAGACGTTGCAAGAGATCTCCTTTATGCCTGCCGGACCATGCGGAAGAGCCCGGTGTTTGTTCTGTTCGTGGTTCTTACGCTCGCTTTGGGCATTGGCGCGAACACTACCGTTTTTACATTGATCAACACGCTTATTTTGAACCCGCTGCCGGTTCCCCACTCCTCAGAGTTGATCGCGCTCGGCACGTTGAAAACGGGCAGCACTTCGAAATCGAGCGCGCCGCTCCCAATATCCTATGCAGATCTGAAGGACTATCGGGCGAGGAACCGGGTTTTTCGCTCACTGGCGGGCTACACATCCCCGCGTGTCTTGACTTGGCAATCGAATAGCGCGCCGGAGCGGATGTTCGGCGAGCTGGTGACCGGGAACTATTTTTCGACTTTGGATCTTAGCCCTGCAAAGGGACGATTCTTTGTGCCGGAAGAGGACAGCAGTCCTGGTGCGAACGCCGTTGCAGTTATGAATTACGGAACCTGGCAAAGCCGCTTTGGCGGCGCAGCGGACATCGTGGGCAGAACACTGCGGCTAAATAGCATTGTCTTCACGGTGATCGGTGTCGCTCCACCCCAGTTCATTGGAGTAAATGCAGTATTCGGCCCTGATCTATGGATACCGGCGGCAATGGCGGAGCAGTTATTGCCTAAGGAGATGCAGAATGCGTTGACTGATCGCAATAAATCGGCTTTTCAAGCCGTGGGGAGATTAAAGAGCGGAGTGACGCAGGCGCAGGCACAAGCCAACATGGCGGCCATCGCGGCGGATCTGGCACGTGAATATCCCGCAACCGATGAGGACCACACGGCGACGGTGCGGCCCATAGGGCAGGTTCTGCTCGCCAACAACTTCACCGCTTCTACACCGCTTCTGGCCGCAAGTGCAGGACTGCTGCTTGTGGTCGGGATCGTTTTACTGATCGCCTGCTCGAATGTGGCGAACCTTCTGATTGCTCGCTCAGCGGGCCGGCAACAGGAGCTGGCGGTGCGCCTGGCAATGGGAGCAAGCCGCTCTAGACTGGTTCGTCAACTTCTCACGGAGAGTGTTTTCCTTGGACTGCTAAGCGGCATGGCGGGATTCTTAGTCGGCTACGCGGGTCTCCATCTACTGTTCGGAGCTTTGCCATCTTCGGCAAACTTCGTGGAGCCGAAACTGGATGCAGCCGTGTTTCTTTTTGCGCTGTTGATCTCACTCGCAACAGGCTTCCTGTTCGGGACCATTCCGGCTTTGAAGGCCTCACGGGCAAATGTTTCAGAAACTCTAAAGGAGGAGGCCCGCACGACGGGGAAAAGCCGAACCAGAGTTAGTTTGGGAAACGCTCTGCTGGTAGGCCAGGTAGCGTTTTCGTTTCTCTTACTGATGACGGCCGCTCTCTTCCTGCGAAGCATGCAGCGGGCATACGCTTTCGACCCGGGCTTTCAGACCGCTCATCTGGTGGTGCTTTTGACAAATCCGGGGCAGGCAGGATACGGAAAGCCTCGAACCAAAGCGTTTTTCAAGAACGCCAAGGAGGGGGTGGCGAGGATTCCCGGCGTCGAGTCTGTATCGTGGGCATCGAACCTGCCGCTGTGGGCGCGAACAGTGAACGGGCTACAGGTGGAAGGACGGCCACAACGGTCGCGAGCAGACAAAATTACCACGGTCGTCAACACAGTCGACCTCAACTACTTCCAGACAGCGGGGGTGACGATCGATAGCGGGCGTGCGTTTACCAATCTGGATCAGGAAAAGTCGGCTCCGGTGGCAATCGTTAATGAGAAGCTGGCACACGATTTCTGGCCGGATGGAAGCGTCTTAGGAAGGCGCATCCAGTTACCGGGTGAGAAACGGATGCGGCAGATTGTGGGGGTCGCCAGAACCGCCAATTATTCCACCTGGGCGGAACCGCCGCAATTGTGCGTTTATGTACCGCTAGAACAGAACTACTCAGATGCGATGACGCTGTACGTGCGCAGCAAAGGAGATCCTGGGCAGATCCTCTCGTCTATAGAACACGAGGTGCGCGCTATCGCACCGCAGCTCGTAGTTAGCGACATACGAACCGGGCGTCAGATCGTAGATGGCGGCCTGTTCTTCTCGAGAGTGGGCGTCATGCTTTTGAGCGTGTTCGGGCTGCTCGCGCTCGGACTCGCAAGTATCGGGTTGTACGGAATCCTGGCGTATTCCGTAAACCAGCGCAAGCGAGAGATCGGATTGCGTATGGCATTGGGCGCAGCGCAGATGAGCGTGCTGCGGCTGATTTTGAAACAAGGCATGGCACTAGTGCTCACGGGCGTGGCAATTGGGCTCGCAGCGGCGCTGCTGGTCGGACAACTGCTAAGCAGGATGCTGTATGGCGTCAGGGCGAGCGATCTGATCAGCGTGGCGGGAGCGGCAGTGGTCCTACTGGCAGTCGCGCTACTGGCGTGTTATCTGCCGGCGCGATCGGCCAGCCGGGTCGATCCAATAATAGCCTTGCGAGAAGGGTAATGGGACTGGTCAAACCAAGGCCTGCAATTGTGCGCACCATCTGGCTGATCACTTATTTCTTAGTACTGATCGGAGTGGTGATCGTGATTCGGAGAATGTTGCACTTGATTGCACCCCCGCCTCCCGCGGCAAGTGGTCCCGGCTTCGCGGCACTGAATTCAGGTTTTGAGCGGCATCCCTTGCTGACCATCATCCACATCACTCCCGGACTGCTCTTTGTCTTGCTAGGCCCACTTCAGTTTGTTCGCAGCCTGCGGAGCCGCCGGCCGGGACTGCACCGTTGGATGGGACGCGTGGTGCTTCTTTCGGGGTTGATCATCGGCAGTACGGCGCTCGTGATGAGCCCTCAAATGGCCGTTGGCGGCGCTAACGAGACAGCCGCGACAATGTTCTTCGCGCTGATTTTTCTCTTCGCCCTGGTGAAAGCTTTCGTCTCTATCCGCCAGGGGAGAGTCGCTCTGCATCGCGAGTGGATGATTCGGGCGTTTGCAATCGGCTTGGCCGTGAGTACCGTCCGGCCCATTGTGGGCCTGTTCTTCGCTACCCGGAGCCTCACGCACCTCACGCCGCACGAGTTTTTTGGCACAGCTTTCTGGCTCGGCTTCAGCCTGCACCTGGTCGCCGCTGAAATCTGGATCAACTACACAAGACCGGGAACTGCAGTTGCAGCCGGGGCCGCGCCGGCTGCTATGCGGCGCCTTCATCAAGCCTGAGCAGCTGAGGTCGTGGCAGCCTGCTTACCGATTTTTGAAGAGCCGTATGCGATATAGCACGTGCTTCCGCTCACCTTCGGGCAATCCAGGATGATCGAAATCATCTGCCGGGTTATGGGTCATTCCAAGCTTCTCCATTACTCTTCGAGATCTGAAATTCTCAGGAACCGTGAATGAAACCAGGGATTCAAGCCCTAGCTGTTCGGATGCGTAGCGAATCATTTCCCGTGCGCCTTCGGTTGCCAAACCTTGCCCCCAGTGGTTCGCGGACAGTCTCCATCCGATTTCGACGCAAGGTGTGAAGGGAGCCTCGAATGAGGGCACGGCTAGTCCGATGAAGCCTATAAAGAGGCGGTTATGACGCAGCTCGACGGCGCAGAGGCCAAACCCGCGCTTACGGAAATGAGCTTCGATCCGGTCCGCCACCGCCCCGCTTTGCTCGCATGTGAGAATGCCGGGCATGAATTCCATCACCCGGGGATCCGCATTGAGGAGAGAAAACGGGTGCCGGTCAGAGTGAAGCCAACGCCTTAGAATGAGCCGCTCTGTTTCTGCGATGATCATGCGCTTCAGCTATATAGTTGTGCCGTGGCGCTTGGAGAGCGTCACCCACGGGCCCGGATTTTTGAATCTTATAATGGGCCGAATCCCTGTCATGCTAAAACCTGTGTACTCAGTAGCCCTAGGTGTGGTGTCTCTGACGCTGGCGCTTGGAGCGCAAGCGGATAACCCGCTACTCCTGCGCAGCCCCTCGCTCAGCAAGTCGCAAATCGTTTTTGAGTATGCGAACGACCTGTGGATCGTAGGACGGGAAGGGGGCGAGGCAAGACATCTGACAAGCGGCATAGGACGCGAGTTCAACCCGCACTTCTCGCCCGATGGGACTCAAATTGCCTTCAGCGGCGAATACGACGGCAACATCGATGCATACGTTATATCCGCTGCTGGCGGCGTACCGCGAAGGCTTACCTATCATCCCGGCCCGGACATCGCGATTGGCTGGACGCCCGACGGCACGCGCATCCTGTTCGGCTCCCATCGCGACAGCTACGCAGACAGCGGCCAACTGTACACCATAGGGCTCAATGGCGGATTGCCTAAGGTTTTGCCGCTGGCCACCGCGGAGGAAGGGTCCTACTCCTCCGACGGCTCGCATATCGCCTATGTACCGGTGTTCCAATGGCAGGCCGCCTGGAAGCGCTACCGCGGAGGGCAGACTACCAAGATCTGGCTGGCGAATCTCGCCGACTCAAGCACAGTCAAAATTCCCCGCGAGAACTCGAACGACTTCAATCCGATGTGGGCAGGCAACAGGGTCTATTTCCTGTCAGATCGCAATGGCCCGGTAAGTCTCTGGTCTTACGATACGGGCTCCGGCAAGGTGAGTGAGGCGATAAAGAATGACGGGCTCGATTTCAAATCCGCTTCCGAAGGTCCGGGCGGGATTGTGTACGAGCAGTTTGGCTCGATTTATCTGTTCGATACGAAATCCGGTAAGTCCCACCGGGTCGATATACACGTTTCGGCCGACCTGCCTGAAGTCCGTCCGCACTTTGAGAAACTCACCACAAAGAACATCGAGAACGCAGCTATCTCGCCCACTGGGCAACGAGCCGTCTTCGAGGCACACGGCGAAATTCTGACCGTTCCAGCAGAAAAGGGCGATATCCGGAACCTCACGGCGAGTCCGAGTGTCGCTGACCGCGATCCGGCATGGTCGCCCGATGGCAAATCGATCGCATATTTCTCCGATGAATCGGGCGAGTATGCGCTGCATATTCGGGACCAGAATGCGCTCGGACCGGTTACGAAGATCGCGCTAGGCAATCCGCCGTCGTACTTCTATTCGCCGGCCTGGTCACCGGATAACAAGAAAATCGCCTACTTCGATAAGCGCCTGAATCTCTGGTACGTCGATCTGGCCAACAAAAAGCCGGTGAAAGTGGATACGGACCGTTATGACAGCCCTTCCTATGGTTTTAACCCGCGCTGGTCGCCCGATAGCCGCTGGCTCACCTACAACAAACAGCTAGAGAATCATCAGCACGCAGTTTTTGTGTATTCGCTGGCGAACGCCAAAATTACGCAAATTACAGATGGGCTAAGCGACTCGACATCTCCCGATTGGGACAAGAGCGGCAAATACCTCTACTTCGTCGCCAGCACAAATGTCGCCTTGAGCGGCGGATGGATTGATATGTCGAGTATTGAACATCCGGTCACGAGTGCGATCTACGTGGCGGTTTTGCGTAAAGATCTACCCTCGCCGCTTGCGCCGCAGAGCGATGACGAGAATGCGACACCGGAAAAGAAGGACGAGAGCAAGCCGGAAACTAAAGACAAGGCCGGGGTGAAGGACAAGGACCCTTCGAAGGAAACTCCGCCCCCTGAGGTTCGTATCGATTTCGACAACATCAGCCAGCGGATAGTGGCGCTGCCGCTGCCGGAAAAGAATTATTTCGCGGTGGCTCCGGGCAAAGAGGGGATTCTCTACGTGGAAGACGGGCCGCTGGTCGATATGCAACAGGGTCCTCGTCAAATCACGGTCAACAAATTCGATTTCAAGACTCGTAAAACAGACAAGATTCTGGAAGGCGTAACAGGTTTCAATCTCTCCGATAATCGCGAAAAGATGCTGTACCGGCAAGGCGAGCAGTGGCTCATAGCGGCGGCGGACAGGGCGCCAAAACCAGGCGAAGGGGCGCTCAAACTGGCTGAAATGGAGGTCTATGTCGACCCGCGCTCGGAATGGAAGCAAATGTATCACGAGACCTGGCGTATCGAGCGGGACTTCTTCTATGACCCGCATTTCCATGGCCTCGACCTGAAAGCGGCCGAGGAATTCTATGCGCCGTACCTGGCCGGGCTCTCGAGTCGCAGCGATCTCAATTACCTTTTCGAAGAGATGCTCGGCAACATGACCGTAGGCCATATGTTTGTGGCTGGCGGGAGTCAGCCGGAGCCGCCGAAACTGAAAGTCGGCTTGCTGGGCGCGGATTATAAGATCGAGAACGGCCGTTATCGCTTTCTATCGGTTTACGACGGCGAGAACTGGAACCCGCAACTCCAGGCGCCTCTCACCCAACCCGGCGTGAATGTCGTTCCGGGCGAGTATCTGCTGGCCGTGCGCGGGCGGGAACTTCGCAGCACGGATAATCTTTATAGCTTTTTCGAAGAAACCGCAGGCAAACAGATTACTTTGAAGGTCGGGCCGAATCCGGACGGTAGCGCTTCGCGTGAGGTAATCGTCGTGCCGGTCGAGAGCGAAGTGAATCTACGGCATCTGGCCTGGATAGAGGGAAACCGCCGGAAAGTCGATCAGCTCAGCGGGGGCAAGTTGGCTTATGTGCATCTACCCGATACAGGTAAGGGAGGATTCACTAGCTTCAACCGCTACTTCTTCGCGCAGATCGGGCGCGAAGGCGCGGTAATTGATGAGCGTTACAATCACGGCGGCGACGTAGCCGATTACATAGTCGAATACCTCAATCGCAAGCCCATGGGCCGCATCGCCACACGAGAGGGAGAGGATGTTACCGATCCTACCCAAGCTATCTACGGTCCCAAGGTGATGATCATCAATCAGTTCGCGGGCTCCGGAGGGGATGCGATGCCGTGGTATTTCAGAAAGGCCAAAGTTGGCCCCCTGGTGGGCATGAAGACATGGGGCGGATTGGTGGGTATCGGAGGATATCCGGCCCTGATCGATGGAGGCCGAGTGACGGCTCCGCGCTGGGCTTTCTACGGCATTACAGGCCAGTGGGAAGTCGAGAACCATGGGATCGAGCCGGATATAGAAGTGGATCTTGACCCGAAGCTGGTCCGAGAAGGACATGATCCGCAGCTGGAGAGGGCGGTGGAAGTCGCGCTCGAGCTTTTGAAGAAGAATCCGCCTCCCACCTTCGAGCGCCCCGCTTACCCGAACTATCATCAGCGGTTCAGCGCAGGAACATCACAGTAGCGATGCAGGCCAAAAGGCCTACTCCACCGGTTTTGCTCTGGGCTCTCTTGCTGCTGATCAGCTCCGGGATCTTCATCTATTCGCAGACCATGGCCTTTGTGTGGGATGAAGGGTTTCACCTCGTCGCGGCGCAACTCATTGCCTGGGGCGAAAGGCCGTACATCGATTTCATCTTTCCGCAGACTCTGCTAAACGCCTATTTCAATGCGGCGCTGCTGCGGAGCTTTGGAGCCAGCTGGAAAGCAGTGCACGTCTTCGATGCGCTGTTTGTCGCGGGCGCCATGTGCCTTACAGCCACTTACGTCATGCGGCGGTTTCCCGACCAGCGATGGAAACTTGCCTGCGCGGTTTCGGTGGCATGCCTGGTCGGATTGAATACCGTCGTGATCCCCTTTGGCCCGGTAGCACAAGCGTATGGTACCGGCATGTTTCTGGTTGTAGCGGCTTACGTAATTGCAATTTTGAGTGTCGAGCGAAAGAGCGCCTGGCTGACATTCTGCGCGGCGCTGCTGGCTAGCGCAGCGGCCGGTTCCACTCTACTGACCGCTCCGGTGATCCCCGTTCTGCTTATCTGGATCTTCCGTGAGAATCGCGCGGGCGGGCGTATACGCAAGCTGCTCGCTTTCTGGGCGGGCGTTATACCTCCATTCGCGCCCGAGTTGTGGCTGTTCGCAAAAGCTCCTAAGCAGACGCTTTTCAACGTCGTCCAATATCAGGCACTCTTTCGGCGGGTGAACTGGGGCGACGCAAACTCCCATGATTTCGACGTGTTGACAGATTGGACAGTATCGGCCCCGACGCTGCTGCTCGGGCTGTTGGCAGTCATCGGCATTCTGTTCATCGCGAAAAAGAGTCGCTGGGACCGGGTGATCAAGCGCGAGTTTTATCTGGCCGCCTGGATCGCGGCAGCACTCGGCGCTTACATCGCCGTGGCGCACCCCACCTTTGGCCGGTATTTCATCTTCATGATCCCGTTTACCGCTATTGTGGCGAGTGCCGGCTTCTACTACGCGGGTTCACAGCTTATAAGCTCCGAGCGCCCATTCTGGGCCACCGCGACGCTGCTTTTCATTCTCGCCGTTAGCGCCGCCAAGTATGTTTTCGATGAGCGGGACGCGACTAACTGGCACGATTACGAAAAGATCGCGGCCAAGATCAAGGAGGTAACGCCACCGCGCAAAGAATACCTGGCTGACGAACTGGTCTACTTCATACTGCGGCAGAGGCCTCCGTCCGGTCTGGAGTTTTCTTATTCGCACAAGCTCGAATTACCGCGCAAACAGGAAGAGTTGTACCATATCGTCTCTTTCAAGGAGCTTAAGGAGCAGATTGCAAGAGGCCGCTTCGAGACAGTAGAAACCTGCAAAGACGAGATCGCCGAAGACTTCAAACTGGACGAATACTTTCCGAACAAGCAGGATTTCGATGATTGTACTGTCTACTGGCGCAAACGAGCAGCGGCGAAATGAGAACGCTTTCGTTGTTGACCGCGACCCTGCTTCTGGCAGGCAGCCTGGCAGCCGCTCCAAAAGCGGCGCCGCACATCACGACGCCCCGGGAAGCACTCGGCTTCAATCTCGGCGATGACTACGAGGTGGCCAGCTACACCCAGCTGGAAGCGTACTGGAAGAAGCTTGCCGGCGAGTCAGACCGCATGAGGCTGGTGGACATTGGGCCAACTGCAGAAGGCAGGCGTCAATATATGGCGATCCTCTCGTCACCTGACAACCTCGTTAGGCTCCTGCAATACAAAAAAATTTCCGCCAGACTCGCGCATGCAGAAGCGCTCAGCGACCAGCAGGCGCGTGCGCTGGCGCGGGAGGGCAAAGCCGTCGTCTGGATCGATGGCGGCCTGCACGCGACGGAAACGGTCGGATCGCAGCAGCTCATGGAACACGTGTACGAGATGGTCAGCAGAACTGACGCGGAGACGATGCGATTCCTGAATGACGACATCCAGCTGTGTGTTTTGGCGAATCCGGACGGCCAGGAGCTAGTAGCGAATTGGTACATGCGGGAAGCCGATCCGAACAAACGCAAGCTCGACTATCTGCCGCGCTTATTCCAGCATTACATCGGGCACGACAATAATCGCGACTTCTACATGTCGAACATGCCCGAAACTACCAACATGAACCGGCAGATGTTTATCGAGTGGTTCCCGCAGATTGTCTACAATCATCACCAGACCGGGCCGGCCGGAGCGGTGATCTTTATGCCGCCTTTTCGCGATCCGTTCAATTACAATTTCGATCCGCTCATTCCGCTGGGAGTCGAGGCGGTCGGGACCGCCATGCATGAGCGGCTGGTGGCGGAAGGCAAAGGCGGCTCAGTTCAGCGCACAGGAGCGAATTATTCGACCTGGTGGAACGGCGGTTTGCGCACGATTACGTACTTCCACAACATGATCGGCCTGCTCACAGAGATCATCGGAAACCCGACTCCGATAGAGATTCCGTTGGTAGCCGGCAAGCAACTGCCGACGGGCGACTGGCCGTTGCCGATTGCGCCACAGAAGTGGCACTACCGGGAATCGATCGATTACGACGTGACGAATAACCGCGCAGTGCTGGACTATGCTTCACGAAATCGCGAGACGCTGCTCTACAACTTCTATGCGATGGGCAGGAATTCGATTCGTAATGGAAGCGAGGATCACTGGACCATCACGCCCGATCGCATCGACGCGCTGCGCGCGGCAGCGGCGCCGGAACGCGGCAGACTTCCGGCTGATCTCTATACGAAGATTCTGCACGATCCGGAGCATCGCGATCCGCGCGGCTACATCATTTCATCTGAGCAATCCGATTTCGCGACCGCTACTGAGTTTGTAAACGCGCTGATGAAGGTCGGTGTGACGGTGCTGCGGGCAAGCTCCGCCTTTCAAGTCAAGGGAAAGACGTACCCGGCAGGTTCGTATGTCGTCAAGGCCGCGCAGCCGTTCCGGCCCCACGTGATGGATATGTTCGAGCCTCAACATCATCCGAACGATTTCGAATATCCGGGTGGGCCGCCCATTCCGCCTTACGACAGCGCGGGTTGGACTCTGGCGCTGCAGATGGGTGTCGAGTTTGATCGCATTCTCGACGGCTTCGATGGTCCGTTCCAACGGGTCACCGGTTTGCTGAAGCCGCCACAACGCGCGGTCATCGGTCCGGCTGATCCGGCCGGCTATTTGCTCGATCATCGGATCAATAACTCGTTTATCTTGATCAACCGGCTGCTCGCAGCAAAATGCGATGTTTACTGGTTGAAGGCAGGCGGGCAATTCGAGGGGCATCAGCTTGGAAGGGGCGTGATCTGGGTGCCTGCTTCGGCCCGGGCGAAGCCCATTGTGGAACGCGGAGCAAACGAGCTGGGGGTCAGCGCCTATGGTTTGGAACGCGCTCCGATGGACGGAGCATTGAAGCTCAACCCGATCCATATCGGACTCTACGATCAATACGGCGGCCTGATAACTTCAGGCTGGAACAGATGGCTCTTCGAGCAGTATGAATTTCCCTTCGAGGTGGTCTATCCGCAAGAGCTCGACAGCGGCGATCTGCGAAAGAGATTCGATGTCCTGGTGTTCACAGATGGGGCGTTTCGGGAAACGGGTAGCGGACGCGCGGAAAACTCTTCCAGCCGCCAGCCCAAAGCGCAAGAGATTCCCGAGCAGTATCGCCGCTGGCTGGGGGTAATAACAACGGAGAAGACGCTGCCTCGGATCAAGAGCTTTTTGGATGCCGGCGGCTCTGTCGTAACAGTTGGTAGCTCGACGGCTATGGCCAAACTGCTCGGCGTCCCAGTTGATAACTACCTCACGGAAATCGGCCCGGACGGCAAGCCGCATCCGCTGCCACGCCAAAAATACTATATTCCGGGATCGCTGCTTAGAGTGAACGTGAACAATGAAGATCCGCTGGCTTACGGGATGCCGGCCAGCGTGGACGCCTTCTTCGACAATAGCCCGGTATTCAAGTTGCAACCGGACGCGCCATTGAAGCAGACTTCGGCCGTTGCCTGGTTTTCGGGACCGAAGCCGTTGGTGAGCGGATGGGCTTGGGGACAGCAATATTTAGATGGCGGTACCGCTGTGGCCGAATCCCAGGTGGGAAAGGGAAAGCTGTTTCTATTAGGCCCGGACGTTACGTTTCGCGCGCAGCCGCACGCCACATTCAAGCTGCTCTTCAACGGTTTATACTACGGCAGCGCGGAAGCTGTATCGTTGCCATAGCTTGATGTTGGTACAACCGCGTTTTCTAGCCGTAACTGCGGCACAATGAAGTCATGCCCAGCTTGTACGAGACCGATACCTATGCATGGGCGCTCGATCAAGCCCGGCGCTTGCGCACGGGGCAAGCGTTAGATATCGAGAACCTCGCGGAAGAGATCGAGGATTTGGGTAAACAAGAACGGCGAACCCTGGTAAACACGATGGCTGTGCTTATCAGTCACATGCTTAAGTGGGATTGCCAACCGGCCCAGCGAACGAAGAGCTGGGAGTACACGATTCGGGAGCACCAAAATCGAACTGCCGGAATCCTGGAAGAAAGCCCAAGCTTACGGTCTCATCTTGCTGAACTGATCCCTAAGGCTTACGCCAGCGCGAGACTGCAAGCGGCAGCCGAGACTGGTTTAGACCTGGAGGACTTTCCGGTTGAATGTCCGTATTCATGGGAACAGATCCTCGGCGAATAAGATTTCACAGTCGAAACGAAGGCGGTACTTCAGACTCTCAATTTCCGGTTTGTCGGCGATCTGCTCGCAATCTCGGAAAGTAAACCCTTCGCCGTCACCGGTGATCTACAGCCCGTCACTCGACGAGATCTGTTTTAAACCGCCATTCGGTTGCCACCCCAATCAAGAAATCTGAATTGACAACCCTTCGATAATTTGAATAGATACTCTATCGGGGTCGGTGGTAACGACACTTCAGATGCCTTCTCCAAAAGCTTGCGCGCGGGGCTTAGAAACGTGATGCCCCCGATTCCGCAGAAACGCTGTTGTCCCATCTAAATCGGATACTCCAAATGCGAGGCGATTGATTCCCACGTGGTTTAACGCATGATAAGCGTCACCCGTGCATCGCGGTTCCAGCCATTGCACCAGGTCGACAAACATTCTGCCGCTTGCGTTCGGCGGAGCCAGGTACACCACTCTGACAGAACCTGTCGGCAATGGGAATGCTTGGGCTATACCGTCTGCTTCGAGTTCACCAATATGGCTGATAACGTTGAGCCCAAGTTTTTTTAAAAAGCGACGCTGCGTTCCAGGTCCCGGCAGGTAATGCTCACATAATTGAAAATCATCAATCATATGTCGTTCCTGTTCGTAGCGGCGCTGTAAGAACCACCTCAAGAGATGTCATTCATTGCTGCGAGTAGAGCTGCAGGGCTGTGGTGAACACCTTGCAGTGAAAGATCGTCGCGCCTTGTCCGCCGTTGCCGTCGCTCGTCACGATATAGAGATCATTCGTGCCGGGCTTGATCGCCATGCTGGTGGACAGCAGGTTGTGACCGTCATTCCGGCCAGGCAACAGTATCTGTCCGATAGGGATGCCATTCTTGTTCAACACCAGCACGCGGCCTTGGCTATAGATGGCGACATAGAGATTACCGTCCCTGTCGGCGCGCATGGAATCCGGAGCCGGACCGATGAAATGATAAGGAATTGCTGTGCCGACTGCTGCGGTCGCCGTAGGGGACGCCAGGATGGCACGATGCAGAAGATTTCTGGCGAACTCAGTGACCCACAATTCTTTTCCGTCTGGGCTGAGCGCGATCCCGTTTGCCATCGCGAGGTGTGGCAGGACTGGGGTGATGGTCTTGAAGTCCGGCGATACGTAGTAGGCGCCTCCCTTCGGTTCGGTCGAGATGCCTCGAAAGTCACTGAAGTAAAAACCGCCGTATGCGTCGAGTACCAAGTCGTTCGGCATATAGCCGGCAGCCGCGGGAACGACCGTCTGCATGTCCGTTCCGTCTGGCTTCACAGCGGCGATCAAACCCGTGCCCTTTGGGATATTCATGGCCGCGATGAAGATGCGTCCGTCCTTGTGAATCGCCAGGCCTCCCGGACTGACATCATTCAGCGAGACAATAGTGGAGAAGCGTTTATCCGGTGTGAGGCGCAGCACATGCCGGCCGGATACGTCACAGAACAGCAGATTGCCAGTGCGGTCGAATGCTGCGCCCTCAAGGACGATGCCCTCATGGGACACCTTGAACCACGGCTCGGCCACAACGGTCTGCAAGCCGCGTTCGGACGCGGGGATCGGAACCGGTCCGCGAGTTTGGGCGTTATAAGCGAGCGCGTGAACCGCTCCGTGCTGTTGACCATATGCGCTGGCCGCAAGACACGCGAACACGGTAAAGGCGGCGAAGCAAGCTTTTGTCATGGCCGCTGAACACTTACTTCACACTGACGCCGACGGTTTGTCCGCCATCAACCACCATGGCGTGGCCTGTCGCAAAAGCGCCATCGGTTGAGCTAAGCCACAACACCGCTGACGCAATCTCTTCCGGCTTACCTAAACGTCCAATAGGTTCTTGCGCAATCATGCTGGCGTACCCATCGGGTGCGCCTGCGGCGACACGTTGAATCATCGGCGTGTCGATAATTCCCGGGCAGATGGCGTTCACGCGAATGTTGGATTTCGCATAATCGAGCGCAGCACATTTGGTGAGACCGATGACAGCAAACTTGGTTGCCGCATATGCGCCCTGCCCCGCAAAGCCAACCAGCCCAGCACCCGACGATGTGTTCACAATCGAGCCACCGCCCTGCTTGAGCATCACAGGAAGCACATACTTCATGCACAGGAAAACGCCGAGCAGGTTGATGGCAACGATACGATCCCAATCGTCTTCTGCTATGTCGGCAATGACGCCATACGGCTGTTCGACTCCCGCATTGTGGAAGACCACATCGATGCGACCGAACGCGGCGACGGCCTTGTCCACCGCCTCCTTTACGTCATCGGCCTTCCTGACATCGCAAACGACGGGAAGCGCTCGACTCCCGGTTTCCTCAACTAAACGTGCGGTTTCCAGCACGCCCTCTTCGGCTATGTCTGCCACGACCACGCTCGCGCCTTCCTGCGCAAACGCAATCGCGGTCGCCCGTCCGATGCCGCTTGTAGCGCCGGTGACAAATGCAACTTTGCCTGTAAAACGTTGAGTTCGATTGGCTCTCATGATCTTGTCCTTTAAGCGGTCTGTCGCGAGTCGGGCCTGCGCGCCATCAGTTCCGGTATTGCTGATCGCTGACATGCTCCAGCCATTCAACGACTTTTCCGCCAAGTTTCTCTTGAAGGGCGATGTGCGTCATGCCGGTCGTCAAAGTGGCCCCGTGCCAGTGCTTTTCACCTGGCGAGAACCAGACGGCATCACCGGGCCGAATCTCCTCCACGGGACCGCCTTCGCGCTGCGCCCAACCACAGCCAGCAGTGACGATGAGCGTTTGTCCAAGCGGATGCGTGTGCCATGCGGTGCGCGCACCCGGTTCGATGGTTACGCTGGCTGCTGATAGCAGTGCCGGATCGGGTGTTTGAATCAGAGGGTCAATCCGCACGGTTCCAGTGAACCAGTCCGAAGGCCCCTTTGCGGATGGCTGCGAGCCAGCCCGTTTAATTTCCATGTCGTTGCTCCTATTCTCTTTACTCGTTCTTGCAGGCATTATTTGCGCCATCATTTGTGGCAGCAGCAGACAGAACCATCTGCGCTCCATTGCTATTTGTCTCCGCGGAAGATTTAGGTAGAGAGCAGTGTCCTGATTTCATAACCATTCGAGAAGTTGAATCAACACTCCATCAGGATCGGTAGCGACGATCGTTCGAACAGATCCAATGGATTGCGGTTCCTCGGTCAGAAAAGTGATGCCGCGCTCTCGCAGAGCCGCCGTTGTCGAATCGATGTTGGATACGCGAAACGCGAGGCGACTAATGCCGACGTGGTTCGCCGCAGGATAAGCCTCGCCGGTCGAGGAAGGCTCCAGCCACTGCACCAAGTCAATAAACATCTTGCTGGGCGCCTCAGGCGGTGCTAAATGCAAAACCTTAATGTGGCCTCTCGGGGTTTGAAACGCTCGCGCAATCGCCTCTGCATCGAGTTCAGTGGCAGGCTCGATGACCTGCAGACCAAGTTTTTCGTAAAAACGGACGCTTCTTTCGAGATCGCGACACGTAATGCATACATCCTGAAAATCTTCGATCATTTCGGTAGCCGTCCGTGTTTTCTTGAAATCGCGAGCAAAACCGGCGGTAGATCCTCTGGGAAGCCACCTACCGGAAACTTGCGGACAGCCTTTGCAATGAAATCATTTGCCTGATCTACGGAAACCGGAATGCCAGGAGTCCCCTGAAACCAGTCCTGCGCTTCTTCGTCGGCTAATCCTTCCGGTACTTTCGGAGCGTAAGGCCAAACATGAATTGGCGTACCTGGTTCCATTCGCCAGCCCTCCGAAAGGGGACCAATATCGATGGCGTTGTAACCGATCTTGTCCATGAACTTCATGACCGTTTGCTTAGCTTGGGAATCGTCGCCAGCAACAGGAAGAGTGGTCCGGTTCAATTTCTCGTTGGGGCGAGCATTGATGAACAAATGTGATGAATCCAAGTGATTCAGTGCTTTAACAACCCTCGCGCTTTTCAAATGTTGTTGAACCAAATCGCTTGCTGTCAGCTCGGCCGAATCGAGAATCGGGATTTGACCGTCGCGAATCGGATAGTAATTCGTCGTGTCGATCACGATCTTGCTTTCGAAGGGCTCGATCGGAACTTTGTCATACGCGTTGAACGGAGTTGCCAACACAACTACATCCGCTGCTCGCGCAGCCTCTTCAGGAGTAGCGGCGCGTGCACGATCTCCAAGTTCGCGGACCAGACCAGTGAGCGCCTCAGGTCCCCGAGAGTTACTCAACACCACCTTCAGTCCGGCAGCGATGGAAAGACGAGCCAATGCACTCGCGATTGCGCCGCTTCCAATAAATCCGATGGTCTGTACCATACCGTCTTGTCTCCTCTTTTCCAGTGATTCGTGTCCAGATCTTAGGCTCAGGTCGTGCGAAGAAGTGTCTTGATTGCCCGGCGTTCGTCCATCGCGCGATACCCTTCGGCGACTTGCTCGAGCGGCAGCACTAAATCGAACACTTTCCCAGGATTGATCTTCTCGTTCAGTACAAGGTCGATCAGATCGGGGAGGTACCGGCGCACCGGCGCTGGACCGCCGTGCAGATGGACCTCAGCGAAGAACAACTCTGCCCCGTCGAGTTGAACTCCGTGCGGAACCCCAACGTAGCTTACGTACCCGCCGGGACGAGTGGAGCGGATTGCCTGCATCATGGATTCTTGCGTGCCAACACATTCCAGCACGGAGTCTGCGCCGAGCCCTTTTGTCATTTCCTTGATTCGCGCGATCCCTTCCTCGCCGCGCTCACTCACGATGTCGGTGGCGCCGAACTCTCTCGCGAGTTTCTGACGCGATGGATGGCGGCTCATAGCGATGATTCGCTCAGCTCCCATCTGCTTCGCTGAAAGCACACCAAGCAAGCCGACTGCACCATCGCCCACGACCACTGCGGTTTTGCCCGGCTTCACGTTCGCTGCGTCGGCCGCAAACCAACCCGTGCCCAACACATCGGACGTGGCGAGCAGACTTGGAATCAGTTCTTTCGAAGGCACATCGCGTGTTGGGACAAGCGTGCCGTCAGCAAGAGGGACGCGCAGCAGTGGAGCCTGCGCGGCGCTCATGAACTCGCGTTGGACACACGAGGACTGATACCCGTCGTGACAGATCACGCAAGTGTTGTCGGATGTGGCAAACGAGCCGACCACGAACTGGCCGGGCTTGATGTTTCTGACCTCCTTGCCAACCTCTTCCACGATGCCGCAGTACTCGTGCCCCCATGGGGTCGGCGGTTCTGAGAAGTTACCGATACCTCGATAGGGCCATAGGTCCGATCCGCAGATACAGGTGGCCGAGAGGCGCAGGATTGCATCTGTCGGCTTGGTAATCGTAGGGTCCAGGCGATCTTCAAAACGAACATCGCGCGGGCCGTGGAGCATAGTTCCTTGCATTTGTAGTCTCCTTTTTTAAACGCTTTTGCTGAGTGCATTAAGCCACAGTCATTCCACCATCCACCGTGAGGGCGTGACCCACGACATAGCTTGCTCCCGGACTGCAAAGCCAAAGGACGGCGGAGGCGATCTCTTCGGGCTTGCCCGCACGCGCGATGGGAACATGCTTCGCAATCTCCTGGTACGCCTGCTCGTTCCCGCTGACGACATCGCGAGCAACCTGCGTATCGATCAGGCCGGGATTGATGGCGTTCACACGAATGCCCTGCTTGATGTATTCGAGAGCGGCCGTTCGCGTCAGGCCCACCACGCCGTGCTTCGAGGCAATATACGAACCGATACCTGGGTTGCCGGTCAATGCGCCAACGGAAGCGTTGTTGACAATTGCGGCATTGCCCTGGCGTCCCATCTGCGCGAGTTCGTATTTCATGCAGCTCCAAACGCCGCGCAAGTTGATGCCGATCACGTGGTCCCAATCTTCGCGAGTGCTATCTGCCGTAGGAGCAATACGGGCCATAACGCCCGCGTTGTTGAACGCAGCATCAAGCCGGCCGAACTCGGCAACGGTGCGGTCGACCATCGCGGCTACCTGAGCGTCGTCGCTTACGTCGCACCTGACCCCAATTGCCTTTTGACCGATGGCCGTTAGCTTTTCGGCTTCCGCCTTTACCAAGTCCTCTCGGATGTCGGCCAACACGACAGCCGCACCCGCTTCTGCGAACGCTTGGGCGGTAGCCAATCCCATGCCTGAGCTTGCTCCGGTGACGAGCGCCACCTTCCCAGTCAAATCTAATGCGTTGTTACTCATGCTTATATCTGTCCTCTTGTTGAGAGCGTCCCGCCTCGGATGAGGCCGTAGGCATCACAAACGAAATGCGAGCAGTAAGCTGCTCGAACGGACTACTGGATGCTGTGCGAGTGGGTGGATCTCCACTCGCCTGGGGAGGTGCCTTCCCACTTGTGAAAGGCGCGGATAAAGGAGTTGGGATCCTCATATCCAAGTAGGTATGCTGTTTCGTTTAGCTCGAGCGAGGGCTGCCGCAGATAGTGCTGCGCCATTTCGTGCCGCGCCTGCTCCATCAAGGCGTGAAACGTAGTCCCCTGTTCAAGCAGTTTCCGCTGCAACGTGCGGGTGCCCATGCCCAACTCCAGCGCCACGTCTTCGAGTCGCGGCCGCTGCCCCGCGAGTGACCGCTTCAAGATTCCTTTCGCCTGCTCTTGAAGAGACCTGTTCGCCAGATACTGCTTCAGTTCGGATTCCAGTTGGGGTGCGATTGCTTCCAGCAGATCCGGGTTGTATGTTATGAACGGCTGATCGAGGTCTTCTACTCGGAAGAAAAGGCGATTGTGGCGCGCACCGAACTTCACCGGACACGCAAAGAAACTCTCGTAAGCCTGCTTGTTTGTGATCGGGCGGCGCAATTCGACGCGCCATGGATGGATATTGCGACCCATTCCACGCCGGCCAATCGTGACCGTCCAGGCAAAGCAAGAATCAATCCAAATGGGGGACTCTGCGATCTCGGCCAGCAACCACACAAACTCGACCGCACACTCTTTGCCGCGCTCCAAGAGCCGGATTTCTTGCGGTGAGGTCAGTCGTTTATATCGAGCTACGCGGTTGAGGGCGTCGCGGAAGGAGCGAGTAAATAGCGCTGCAATAGAAATCGGGCTGTAATTCTCCGGGCGTTCCTCAGAGCCCAGTCTTAGGCCGATCGCCTGATCGCCCGTGAACTCGGCAATCGCGTCATACAGGGCGCGCATCTCCTCGGTGGTGAGCCAAATACGCGTTTGCTGGAAGAGTTGCGATGGCAATCCCGCAAGCCTTAGGACGGCAATGGATGAGATGCCCATACTTTCCAGCTGCCGCCCCATCACCGAGAGAACTCGAAAACGATCTGCCATTTGTACAACCGGAATCGAGGACGACCCGTGCTCTCTTTCCGTCCTCTGAATCCAGTTTATTGGCTAGCGGGCCATCAGTCACTCGCAGATGCTGCCGAATAGCTCGCAAAACACGACAACCCGCAGCGGCGCGTGTACGAGGAAATTGGCGTACGCGGCGAGTATTCTTGCAGATCGACCGGCGATCCGGACAGGATTTCCCGTGTGTTACACAAGTCGTGGATAGTCAGGCAGCGTAGAGGAATAATCGGCTACCGCGCCAGAGCGGGTTAGTAAACCCTTCGCCGTTACACATGATCTATGTGCATTTGGCCCTCCCGTCTCGGAGCAGTGCTTTAATCCGGGAGTTACTGGAAGCTCGAGTAATCTGTGAGCCTATCGTTGCAGCAAGCGTCGCTTATGTCATAGGCAATCAGTGCTGGGAAGTTCCTGAAGCTGCCTGTCGTAACTCCACAGCATGAAGCAATAATTGAAATCGCACGTCGCCGCGCAAGGATGACAATCGTGGGTCCCGTCGGAAGTAAAAGGCACGTTCATCACCTCGACTGGCGGCAAACTGAAGCCACTCTAACGCCTTGGCTTTGTCACCTTGTAACGCATAGTAATCTGCGGTTGGAGACCACGCGGTCCAGGCGAAGCGGGCAAATCTCAAACTTTCTTCATCCATGAACTCCGAAGCCTGATCGTGTTTTCCTTGGGCAGCGAGCAGGATCGCCCAGGCGTGTCGCCATAGAAAGTTCTTCTCGAATTCCGGCCGCATGCGAAGCAGCAAGTCTCTAGCCGAGTCCATTTGGCCGGCATCCAGATAAGCCAGCGTGAGATAGAAAGCAGGTGTCATATGCCGCGATCCTTGTTGAAGCGTGCGCTCCAGAAGATGGATCGCGCCCGCAGTATCTCCTTTGGTTCGCAGCATCTCTCCCATCAACATCCGTGACGGATTGTCTAGTGGGCGACGTTCCAGCCCAACCTGAAGAAGTTTCATCGCGTCGTCCGTCTGGCCGGCTAGCATGCGCAGAATTGCCAGCCAGGTTGGGTCTCCACCATGGCGGCAAAATTCATTCAGCTTTTGCAGCGGAATCTTGTCCAACCGGCCTTGCGCTAAGTAGACGGCAGCTTCGGCTTGCAGGCGCAGGCCGTCTGTATCGGGCACTTTCGCCTCCCACCTTATGAGCTCTTCCTCGGCCTCGAGAAGCAACTTGGAATCGTTCGTGTAGCCCGCAAATATCGCTATAGCGCAAAGACGTGCACGCAGCAGGTGAGCGGGAGCAAAGTTCGGATCGAGAGCTATCGCGTTTTCAGAAGCCTTTAACGCCAACGGAATGTCGGCCTGTGCGGTAAGAAAGTGAAACGCCAGATTAAATTGATCGTCAGCCTCTCGACTGGTAGAAGGGCGGGTGGAGTCATCAAGCAAAACTCGTGATGCTGGTCGAAAAGTCCACCATGTTAGTCCCGCGAACATTGCCACCAGCAACCCGGCAGCCAGCCACCATCCAACCCGAACTGCTTTGTAACGTAACGGGCTCGCCTGCTGCTTAGGTATGGTCCCGGTCTCCTTCCCGTCGCTCGTCGATATCGGTGAAAATTCAGGCGGAGACTCTAAGCTGGGCGCTTCAGCGGTAACAAAGCGAACAGGCGCTATGAACCGATAGCCTCCCGGAACGGTCTCAATGTAACTGGGATGATCCGCACGGTCGCTTAAGGCCCCTCGCAGTACGTTGATGACTGAGTTCAGGCCTTGTTCGAAATTCCCGTAGGCGGCATTATTCCACGACAGATGTTGCAATTCTTTCCGGCTGACCGGTTCGCCCGGTCGTTCTAGAAGATGGACCAGAACCTTTAGCGGCCTGCCGTTCAGCCGAATGGCAGTTCCCCTCTTCCTGAGCGTCCCGGCGGCCGCATCGAAGCAAAAAGGGCCGAATTCAAGGACCGAAGCGGAGTGAGAAGTATGCCGCATGAACTCGCTTTTATGTCTGAGCGATGAGCTTAACATACTGCAAACTCTTTGAGTTACCGCCTGATGTGACTTGTGATCTGCAAAGTATTAGACTTCTTCATCTCCTCGCGTTACAGTTCGCCTGTTCCCTTCGTTCAATTCCGAGGGCGACCAATTCAAACAGGAGTTCCAGACATGTTAGTCATTCGACAGCGCTTGAAGTCGGGTCCGAGAAAACAAGGAAACAATCCCGCAAGAGGGGTCAACATCCAAACTCACGCTCCTTCCGTCCACGGCGGCTATCTCAGCCGTCAATTCATCGCGATACTGCTGCTTCAACTCCTGCCGGTCACCGCTTTGCTGGCGGATGACAATCACAGATTCCGTGGAGACAGTGACGAAAACTGGGTCGCGACTTGGTCCACGACTTTGCACCAGCCTGATCTTGGCGTACCCGGATTGGCGAACGCCGGTTTTCATAATCAGACTCTGCGCCAGATTGTGCATGCCAGCATGGGCAGCCGAAAGGTGCGCGTTCGATTCTCCACTTTCGGAGCAAGCGGCCTCGTGGTCGGCGCTGCCCACATCGCATTGGCGGGGCAAGGCCCCGCTGTCATACCCGGCTCAGACCGGGTTCTTAGCTTCGGCGGCAAACCATCCATCACCATCCCGCCCGGAGCACCGGTCGTCAGTGATCCAGTGGAACTTGCGGTTCCAGATCTGGGGAATCTGGCTATCACGATCTATCTACCCCAAGACACCCTGCCAGCAACCTGGCACTTTGACGCTCGGCAAATCTCATACATCTCTGGGCGCGGAGACTTCACCGGAAGCACAGTGATGCCACTCGATGCTGCTACACCCATAACTCAGTCCTGGTTCTGGCTCGCGGGCGTAGACGTCATGGCGCCCGAACAGTCAGGTGCCATTGTCGCGCTTGGTGACTCGACTACGGATGGCGACCGGTCCACTGTAGGCGCTAATCATCGCTGGACGGATCAGCTGGCTAAGCGGCTCCTCCCAGAGCGGCATCATTCCCGCTTGAGTGTGGTGAACGAAGGATTGGATGGTAACAGGTTGCTGCATGATTTTCTCGGGCCAAACGGACTGGCCCGTTTCGAAAGGGACGTTCTTAGCCAACCCGGGTTGTCCCATGTAATCGTGTTCTTTGGGAATAACGATATTTTTACAACCGACCCCAATCAGGAAGTCACCTTCGATCAGATCGTTCAGGGTTACGAGCAATTGATCAAACGTGCGCACGCGAGAGGAGTCGAGATTTTCTTCGCCACTCTGACTCCGCTCGAAGGCTTTATTCCCCCTGGAGCGAACACGAGTTCATATTCGCCGGATAGAGAGCTAAAACGCCAGCAAGTCAACGACTGGATCCGTATGTCAGGTGAGTTCGATCGGTTGATCGATTTCGACCGCGTGCTTCGTGACCCCGATGATCCGGCTCGGCTTGCACCCAAATACGACAGCGGCGATCATGGGCATCCCACTGATGAAGGTTATAACGCCATGGCAGAGGCCATTGATTTAAGCCTCTTCAGCAACGGAGATCGCATCTGCGGCAAAGGCAAGCTTGATTCCCGAGGCGGCGTTTCATTACTCGACAGTAGACCTGATTCAACAGAGCCGGGACCCTTTTCGCGCCGGTTTTCCTGGAGCGCGCTCGGTCGGACAGAGCTTGAGCCTGACCGGCTGCCTCTCAATCGAGGCTATGCTTCGCGAAGGGCCGGCCGATATCACCCATCATCGGCATTTTGAGCAGGAAGGCTTCCGGGCACTGCTCCGGCCCTAACCCGCTGTCGGAAAAGAAGGCCCGCTCTAAAGAAAATGACGGCGCCTAACCGGGGAAACGAGCCCGTCCTGATCGAACGCTCCAACGAGGGAACTAGTTCTTTTTTCGTCTGGTGATGGCAATAGGAAAAGAGCATTGCCTTTCCTGGGAATACAGTGACCGGGTCCCGCCGAGTAGAAGACTGCTGTGCAGCGCGTTTTTCAATTCGTCTTTTGAATCGCCGGCGGATACCAATTGCCATTCGTGATCGCCGGGTCGGGCCAGTACATCCGCATGAACAAGATGAAGTGACCGTTCTGATTGTCGGCTGTGGGTTGAGGCGTCTCCAGCCAGTTGCAGAGTTGCTTCGCGTCGGACGGTGGCGTTGCCTGCACGTAGACATCGAGCGAACCATCGGCGTTCGGACAGGCGGTGTGATGTTCCACCTCCTTCGTACTGAGCGCGTGATAAGTGGCGACTTGGTTGTCCACCAGCGTCCCATTGGCGTTGTACATCGTGATCGACCAGAAGCCGTTGCCGTCAATGGGCGGAATCTGCAGGGGGGCTTTCTGATTCGTTGGCGCCTTGAAATGCAGTACGTAGCGGTTTGTACCGTAGAGGAGATTGCTGTCTGATGTTCCAGTGCTGTCGTGAGTGCCATAACCATAGACCGCGTCCTGCGGCCGGTTCGCCCCGAGAGCATCCTTGGCAACGAGCGCTCTCAGCAGATATCGCGTCCCATAGTCCCCCACATTCAGTGGCACCGACCAGTTTGTGGGCGTCAGGGAGGGCGGCGGAGCTGCATCCAAGATCCGCTTGCCGGTGGCCACGGCGAGCTGCAATGCCGTTCTCTCTGCCTGTCCTTCTGATGTTCCCATCAAGTTGGCGCACGAAAACTGGGTTGGTGATTGGGCGTTGGTCGTACCTATAATGCCGAGTCTTTCTAAGATCGGCACCATACCGGCATCGATCTTCCGGGGAGGATTGGTCCTCATCATCGCGGACATGGTTCCGAAGAAAGCGCAAGCATCCATGCTGTCGAGCTGCTTGATTGGCTGTGTTACAACATCGATGGACGGATTCACGGGTAAGTTATCCGGAGGAGTATACGGCTTTCCATAGGCGCTGAGCGGTTTGAGCGTCATCTTCCCGAAGATTTGGTCGGCTACGAACTTTTGATCATCTTCGGTACCGGTGGTGTACACGCGCATAATCTGCCATACCGTATTGGTGTCGAAATGAATCGTTTCGGATACCCCACTGGGTAGGTCCCCGCTCCAACCGGGGCCGACCAGCGCGTAGTCACCCGGGGTCGGACTAATTGTGGCAAGTCGGGAACTGGGAGATTTCCGGCTCACGTTTGTCCAGCCTTCCAACAATTGCACGATAAAGAATCGGTCGCTACTGATCTCTGGCAGGTGCAAGATGAGAGGTTCTTTCTCCAGATTGAAGAACCCAACCGAGTACATGGTGGTAGTACTCGGCAGGACCACGTCTTTAAACGTGGATCCCACCGGTAACTTGGACGCATTATAGAGCTGATTGATAGGTGCCCTCCCGTACTGTTGATCGGCGCTCGCGACGTTCGTGGAAACGCGTTCGGTCATGGCAATCGCCAGAAGGGAATAACCGTAGATATAAGCGGCGATTCCGTCGAGGTAGGTTTGCACGCTGCCTTCCTCGAGTTCATTGGGGAGCTGGCTGCGTGCCGCTGCGAGGATTCCCGGCATATCCGAATTGCCGGTTTCTTGAGCGTTGAGCGGTACCGTGCCGCAGATCAATGCAACGGTGGTTAAGGCTGAAAAGGTTCGTGATGGTTTTCGCATGGCGTATCTCCGGGTCTAACGACCAATAGTTCCGATTTTGCTTGACAGTGCCGTCGGTGAGAGGCGTAGCTGTTGGCGGCGATGCGGGTGGGTGTTCGCATCAGAAATTGTCTCCTGATCATACAACCAATAAAGTCGGCCGAATTTACCAACTTGCCAGGGTTCTTCGGGGCGTGCAGGGATTAATCATTTTCTGGGGACTTTGCCGGTTCCGCGAGCGCGGCTGCCGCTCACGAGGCAGATAGGCCGGTCGTCGACCTCGCCGATTTACCCGATCTGGAAGTGAGCTGGGAAGACCGTCAACTCAGGTCCGATGGATCACGGGCGAACCTCTATAACGGCTGTTCCAATGTCAAGACAAAACTTCGGCGTGCGACTGGTATTTACGTCAACGGCGCCCCAGGGGTCGCATCGAAGACCCTTGACTCTTAGCAGTCCTGACAATGGGAAACGGGCAAAGACCAGAGCTGGGCTTTGCCCATATCAGGCATAAGAAATTCGATCGGTTCGCGTGCGGAAATCAAAGGGATGGAATCGCTGATTCCACCAAACATCTATTCGGTTTTGGTAACCATGATTTGTATTGCGAACTTCCCAAAGCGACGAGGCAAGGCGCTCAATCAGGAAATCGATAAATGTAAGTCCACCAGGTTAGCCCCCGAACGCCGGCGGCTAGCGCAATAATCGAGGTTTAGATTCTTTAGCTCTTCTCGACCTCTGGCATTCCATAGCTTTGCTTTTCGACATACGCGCTTTTGACGATGCCAAAAAAGTGACCACATTGCAGGGCCCTCACGGTATGCAGCATGCAGCCTGAAACTCACTCATGGCGCAGGGCGCGCATGGGGTCGATTTTAGCGGCGCGCTGTGCGGGCAGGAATCCGGCGAGCAGAGCAATGACGCCGATCAACAGAAGCGAGCCGGTGAGAGCGATCGGATCGAGCGGTTTTACGCCAAAAAGAAAGCTCTGCAGCCAGCGAGTGGCGCCCAAGGCAAGCGGCAACCCCAGGCAGAGGCCGGCGAACAGAACCAGCATCAGATCCCGCAGTACGAGCGAGATAACGTGAGCACGCTGTGCGCCAATGGCCATGCGGATGCCGATCTCGGTAGTGCGCTCCGCCACCGAGTAAGCGAGCGTCCCATAGATGCCGACCGAGGCAAGCAGCAGGCCGAGCAGGCCGAAGATGCTGCACAGAGTAGTGATCAGTTTTTGCTGTTCCAGAGAGCCTTCAATCTGATCGTCCAGCCTGTGCTGCTCCAGCACGGGGAGGCGGTCATTGATCTGCTTGAGTGCTCCGTGAACCTCCGCAGCGACGCTGTTTGGGCCCGCCGCGGTGCGCAGGATGAGCTCGAAACTGTTGACCGGCTTTTGCGCAATCGGATAAAAGACCATCGGTTCAGCCGTCTCGCGCAGATCGAAGAATTTAGAGTCGGCGACTACGCCCACGATCTCGGAACCCGGCGCTTTGAAGGGATCGCCATGCCCCATGTGCATCCCAATCGGGTTCAGTCCGGGGAGGTATTCGTCGACAAACCTCTGATTGACAACGGCAACCGGTGCGCTAACCTCAGTGTCGCGCAGATCGATGGCTCGGCCGAGGAGGAGAGGAATTTTGAGCGTGCTGAAGAAATCTGGACCGACCGGCAGATCCCAAACGCGCAGGTCCTTGCCCGGGGGTCGACGATAACCCTCGATGGAGAAGTTCTCAGACGAACTGTAGCCGCTGACGGGAGAAAAGCGTGCGAGGGTCGCGATTTGCACACCAGGGAGTTGGTTCATACGCTCCGTGATTTCGCGATAAAGAGCCCCATACTGCGACGGTTGGTAGCCCGCAACATCGGCATCGGTGCGTACGAGGAGGATGCGATCGCGGGTGAACCCAATGTTCTGGCTTTCGAGTGCGACCAGACTATGCGTCAAGAGACCGGCCGCGACCAGCAAAGAGAGCGAGAGTGCAATTTGAGCGCAAATAAGGGCTTGCGTGCTGCCGAAGCGGCGCGCGCGCCAGGTAACTGCGGCTGCGTTGCCGGGTCGCGGATCGAGGCGGCTGAACTTCCAGGCGGGAGTGATGCCAAACAAGATGCCCGTCGCGACGGAGAGGACGAGAGTGAAGGCGAGCACGGCGGTATCGGGCCGAACCTTCATGATGGCGGCATCGAAGTGCAGTACTAAAACGAGCGTCTTGACGGACCACCAGGCAAAGAGTGTCCCAGCGAGCCCACCGATCAGGCCGAGCAGAACGCTTTCGCTTAACACTTGCCTAAAGAGCCGTGTGCGTCCGGCTCCGAGGGCCAGACGGCATAGGAATTCGTGTCGCCGGCTGGAGGCGCGCGCGAGCAGCAGCGTAGCAATATTGGCGCAGGCGATCAGCAATACCAGTGCGACTACCGCCATGAGCACCCGCAGCGGTTTTGAGTAGCGGTAACGGATGCCAGATATTCCGCCGCCACCCGGTTTCAATTTGATTTGAACCCGCTCGATTTTGTGTCGAGCCTCAGTTGTGGGATGTGCGCCCGCTTGTGCGAGATAAAACGAATGAAGCCGGGAGTTAACCGCGGCTTGCGCGCCATTGAGTGTCATGCCGGGTTTGAGCCGGCCCATGCAGTTCAGCCAATAGTGGTTCAGGGCGTGCAGGAGCGGCTGTTCCCGTATCATGATCTGCGGCTGAAACGAGAGTGGAAGCCAGAAATCGGGAGATGCGCGGATGCGTTCCCCAAAGAACGACGCATCCGCCACACCGACGATGGTGAATGCAGTTCCGTTTAGAACGACGGTTTGGCCGAGAATTGCTGGGGCTAGATGAAATCGAGTCTGCCAAAACGCGTAGCTTACTACTCCGGCAGGAGTTGATCCCGGCGTATCATCGGAATCGCGCAAGAGCCGGCCTGCGGCCGCCTTCACACCGAGCACGTCGAAGTAGTTGCCGGAGACTAGATGCGCCGAAGCATATCCGGTTTGCGTATCCGGCTCGCCCGTGACGTGCAGCATCACAATGTCTTCCCCCTCCCGGAAGGCGCAGAGATCCTGGAAGGCGTCGCTGTGTGAACGCAAGTCCTGATAGAAGGGATAAGACAATGCGTCGCCGATCAGGTCACCGCTCGATATACCCTCCGAGACTGCGTCGCTAAAGAGAACCAAGCCTAGCGGATCGCGCACCGGCAGATGTTGGAGCATCACAGCGTTGATGAGCGTGAAGATGGCGGTGTTGGCCCCGGTCCCGAGGGCGAGTGAGAGTACGGCAATAACCAGCAGCCCTGGCGATTTCAGAAGTTGCCGCGAGCCATAGCGGAGGTCCTGAAGGCAGGTTTCAAGCCAGGCGATTGTGCTGGCCTCGCGCATGCGATCCGCGATTCGTGTGGCGTTTCCGAAGGAGCCGTTCGATTGAGCACGATGGAACTCGATCTCTTCGCGGATCTCGGTGTCCAGGATGTTGGGGCGGAAAAGGTTCAGGAATCGGCGCAGCATTCGACAGCCCTCACCCAAACGCGAGAAAATTTTCAATCACGGCGGTATGGACGCGCCACTCGTCCTCAATCTGCTCAAGGCGTTTTTGCGGCCGGTGCGCGTGAGTTGGTAATAACGGGCGCGGCGGTTGTTCTCGGAGGTCCTCCATTCGGCTTTGATAAGGCAGGCCGGCTCGAGCCTGCGTAGAGCGGGATAAAGCGAACCCTCTTCGACGCGCAGCTGGTTCTGCGAAGCGTTTAGAATGGCGCACGTAATGCCGTACCGGCTCGCCGCCCTTTCGAGGCCGGCACTCCGGTTAGCTCCCTCCAGCTATCAGTGAGTCATCGCATAAACGATATAGTTGATGCCGATCCGGACGCCGAGCGCGGAGTATTTTTCCGGATACTGAGGCTCATCGGCCCACTCCCATGAATCGCCGATATCGGAGTTGAACGAAGCCGCTACCATGATGCGTCCCTTGTCGTCGTAAATGCCGCGCCAGTGCGCCACGTAACCATCTAATTTGTGACCTCGATCCAGGTGTTCTGCGCCAACAATCTGGTAACGATCGTCGAGGTCGTAGACGGTATGGAAGATGGCGTCGCTGCTCGGGATCTCGATAAGCTGGCGATCTGGGAACACGCGCTTCATGCTTTCCTCGAACACCTGCCATTCGGTTGTGCCGTGGAAATCGTCGGCCATAAAGAAGCCACCGCGCAGAAGGTAGTCACGGAGCTTCTTAGCTTGGGCATCTGTGATGCCCCACTCGCCTACCTGAACCGCGTAAAGCCACGGCCAGTTGTAAACGTCGTCGCCGTCGTCCAGACTGACGGCCTGCTCGACTGAACGCACATGTATCCGCGTGAGACGCCGGACCGCCTCTGAGAAGTGGCGGTCGGCACGCGGGAAGTCCTGCGTCCAGAGGCAATACCCCTGATGCCAATCTGGGTCTTCGCGGCCTGCATAACCGTCGTTCCAACCCCCCGGAAACATCAGCCGGGCAAAAGCCCACTCGGTCTTCTCAGCGTAATCGGGCGGCAGCGGAATGGAGCCCACTCGGTACTCGATGCCGGTGTATTCACGAAACGGGTGGGGCAGTGTGCGGTCGATCGAGTAAGCAGTTCCGATGAAGATCCCCGCGCAGACGAGCAATAGCGCAAATACCTGCCGACTCATGGGACTGCCTCGCTTGCGAGGATAGCATCGTTGGCCGGAAAATCTCCGGTCACAAGTCGTATCTCTCTAAAAACAGGAAACTTAGCCTCAAATCGCTTGCAGCGCGCTGCTATCCTGGAAGCAGAAAGCCGGACCGCCGCTCGTGCGGTCCGGCTTTCGCTTTTCATAAGGAGCCCCAAAATGCCCACCCCAGCCCAACTCGCAGCCAATCGCGCCAATGCCCAACTGTCTAGCGGACCCACCACACCGGAAGGAAAACAAAAGGTCTCATTGAACGCCGTCAAAACCGGATTAACCGGAGCCACCGTCCTGCTCCCGACAGATGATGTGACGCTCTACGAACGCCACGCCGCCAATGCTTTTGCCGCCTGGCAACCCGAAACCGACCGTGAAAAGACGCTCGTCCAATTGATCCTCGATACCGAATGGCGCTTGCTGCGCATTCCGTCGCTCCAGTCCGGCATTTATGCTCTGGGCCGCCTCACTCACGGCGAGAAATTCGCCGATCAGCCCGAAGCCGTTCGCGCGACCTTGCTCGAGGCCCATATCTTCCAAACCTACCGGCGCGATCTCACCAATCTCAGCCTGCAGGAATCCCGTCTGCGTCGCCAGCGCGAAAAAGATATGGCTGAATTGCAGCAGTTGCAGCAGGAGCGCCGCCAGCGCTACGAAGCCCAGCTCGAGGCCGCCGCTCACATGTACGAGCGCTTCCAGGAGAACGAACAACCCTTCGACCCGGCCGAATTTGGCTTTGAATTTTCAATCGAGACCATCGAACAGCGAGTCGGCCTGTTCGAAGGCCGCCGCATCGGCTGCAAATACCCGCAACAGTTCGCCAAAATACACGCCAAGGACCTTCGCGAAGAACGCCTCGCCGCCTAGCAAAACGCACCAACGCTGAGCTTCTGGGACGCGCATTGGTTCAGCTTCGCTTATAGCTCGAACGATGCTATTCCCGGCGGCCAATGGTGTCGGGACAATCCGTATTCACGATTTCCCAATAACCGTTTATAACTTGAGTATCTAGTTCAAGCAGAAAACGAAGAAGAGCAGCAGGAGCGGCAAAACACCGATCAATCTGTTGCAAACTCTGGCCGTTCTGCCTCGGCGAATAGCGCCGAACAGGGCTAGCAAATGTAGACCAAATAACGCGAGTTCCTGCCCGCCAGCAGGAACCCGCACTTCAACGAAAGGAGAACGAACGAATGAAAATCAAGAGCAATGTCAAAGCTGGCCGCACCATGTGGGGTGCGTAATTTTCTCATCGGCAGTTCCGGTACTAGTATTAGAAGTTTTTTGCCTGCCAGCAAAAAACTCCAATTCCCAGGGAAGGAGGATTCACCAATGAAGATCAAGAGCAACGTCAAGGCCGGTCGCACCATGTGGGGTGCATAGTTTTAACTTCGGCATTTTCAGGTAGGAACTTTATAAAAACATAGGCCGCTTCGAAATATTTCACGGAGCGGCCATACTTTTTTCAGCCCTGCCCACTACTACCTAGGATGGCCAACGGCTTTGGGCGGGTGGATCAAGCGCTGCGGGCGGATAGAGGGTTGAAGTCGGCCGCCGCGCTGTCGATTGCGTCTGCGCTGTTAGGCGCCTGGACGATCTGGGCGCTGGTGGCGAGAGTCACGCGTTACGAAATTTCTGATTCAGCACGCCTCGAAGTCACGGGATCCGCCTATCCAGTACAGGCTAATGCAACCGGCCGTCTGGTGGCATCCGGGCTCGTGCTCGGGAGAGAAGTGCAAGCTGGCGACGTATTGGCGGAACTCGACAGCGAAGAAGAACGGCTGAAACTAAAGGAAGAGAGAGCGCGCCTCGCCAGCCTCCAGCCGCAGTTAACGGCGCTGCGGGCGCAAATGTCTTCCGAGAGCGAGGGCCGCTCTGACGACCAGCAAGTACTTCGATTTTCGGCGGAAGCGGCGCGCGCGCAATATAAGGAAGCGAGCGCGCAAGCGCAGCTCGCCACACAGCAGGCCGAGCGGGCCGGGCGGCTGCACGCGGAAGGCATTCTCTCGGATGCGGATGCGCAACGCGCCCAAGCGGATGCGCAGAGCAAGCGTGAGGCAGCTGAGAATCTGCGGGTGGCGATCTCGCGGCTGCAGCCCGAGATGCAGGTGCACGAACGGGACCGGGATGTTCGATTAAAGCAGATTCAGGTCGAGATGGCAAAGCTCGAGGGCGATGCGGCCACTTCTAACGCGACCATGCGCCGGCTAGAAAGTGACATAGAGCGACGACGGATACTCGCGCCTATAACGGGACGCCTGGCCGAGTGCGCGGCGCTGCGGCCCGGCGCGCATATCAGCGAGGGGCAGCAGTTGGGTGTGATCCTGCCGGGCGGTCGCTTACAAGTAGTTGCCGAGTTCGAGCCCTCGGCAGCGCTCGGCAAGGTACGCGCAGGACAACCGGCGGTCGTTCGATTGCAAGGCTTCCCCTGGGCGCACTACGGCACGATTTCGGCGCAGGTGTCGCGGGTCGCGGATGAGATACGCGACGGCAAAGTGAGAGTGGAGCTGGCAGTGATCTCCGCCGCGAATGCCAGGATTCCTTATCAGCATGGATTGCCGGGATCCGTCGAAGTCGAAGTCGAGCGAATTTCGCCGGCCGCGCTGGTCTTGCGCTCCGCCGGTCAGGCCATAGGTGCGCATTGAGGCGGCGCTTCTTTGTGCCGGAGGTAGTGCAAACCTCCAACATGGATTGTGGTCCCGCCGCGCTGAAATGCCTGCTCGAAGGCTGCGGGATCCCTGTCAGTTATGGGCGCTTGCGGGAGGCGTGTCAGACCGGAATCGATGGCGCCTCGATCGATACGGTGGAAGCCGTCGCGAATCAGCTTGGGCTGCGGGCGGAGCAGATCCTGTTGCCCATCGACCACCTATTTATAGCCGAAGCCAAGGCGCTCCCGGCGCTGTTAGTGGTGCTCCTGCCAAACGGCTTGACCCATTTCGTAGTGATCTGGCGTCGCCACGGCGATCTGCTCCAAGTGATGGATCCCGCCGTGGGTCGGCGCTGGGTTAGAGCGCAGCGCTTCACGCGCGAGATTTATCGTCATACTGTGCCCGCAGCCGCACGAGAGTGGCGCGAATATGCCGGGTCCGAAGATTTTCAGATTGTCCTGCGAGCGCGTTTGAAGAGGCTCGGCCTCAGAGAGAAGGAGAGCGCGGATCTGCTGCCTAGCGCACTCGCGGCCCAAGACTGGCGCCCGCTCGCCGCCTTCGATGCCGCCGTTCGACTGGTGCAATCGCTGGCTGAGGGCGGAGCAGCCCGGGGTTCCCGCGAAAAAGCGCGCTTGCTGGCACGCTTTTCGGAGCACTCTGAGATGATTCCGGAGCGCTACTGGGCGGTGCGGCCTGCCCCGCAAGACTCGGAAGGCAACGAGCAAGTGCTGATGCGCGGGGCGGTGCTGGTGCGAGTGGTCGGCAAACAAAGCTGCGCCCTCGGGAGCGAGACAGCTCCTGAGCTTAGGGCGGCGATCGCCGAGAAACCGGCGCGTCCCGGGCGTGAGCTGGCGACCGCTTTGTGGCGCAGCGGACCGGCTTTATCGGCCCTGCTCTTGTCGGCTCTCATGCTTGCGGCGGCCGGAACGATCGCGGAAGCGCTGCTGTTCCGCGGTCTATTCGACGTAACGCGCGAGTTGGCGCTCACCGGCCAGCGGCTAGCCGCAATCAGCAGCGTCATTCTGTTCAGCCTGGCGCTACTGCTCGTGGAACTGCCCTCATTTGTGATAGGCGGAAGATTGGGGCGTCACGTGGAGAATCTCTTGCGCGTGCGGTTTCTTGAAAAGATCCCCAAGCTCGGAGACCGTTACTTCCAGAGCCGTTTAACTTCCGACATGGCAGAGCGCAGCCACGCAACGAAGCGCCTGCGTCATTTGCCGGATCAGGTGCGCCAGTTGCTGCGGGCGGTCTTTGAACTTGCCTGTACGGCGGCCGCGATTACCTGGCTCGAACCGGCGGCAGCACCTTTCGTGTGGCTGATCGTAGCGATAACTTTGATTCCCGCCTTTACCACACAATCCATTCTGGCCGAGCGCGACCTGCGCGTGCGAAGCCATGCAGCGGGCCTGACGCGCTTCTATCTGGACGCGATGCTAGGCCTATTCGCCATCCGGGCACACGGAGGAGAGCAGAACCTTCGGCGGGAGCACCAGAAGCTGTTGGGGGAGTGGGCTCATGCGGCGCTTGGGCTGCAGCGCCTCGCGGTCACGCTCGAGGCCGCGCAATTGTTTCTAACCTTCGGGCTGGTGAGCGCATTGCTCTTATGGCATCCGCTCACCGGTTCGGGGATTGCGCGCGTTCTGCTGCTCGCCTACTGGGCTCTCAACCTCCCCGTGCTCGGGCAAGAGATCGGAACTCTCGTGCGGCAATATCCTTATTATCGAAACCTGACCCTACGCTTGCTCGATCCGCTCGGTGCGCCCGAGGAGCAGCAGACCGCGGCCACCGAAGATGCAGCGGCGAAGGCAGGCGCGCCTGCAATCGAATTTCGCGATCTTGCGGTGCAGGTTTCGGGTCACAGGATTCTAGAGGACCTGAGTCTGCGGATAGAGTCCGGCAGTCATGTCGGGATCGTCGGCCCTTCCGGGGCAGGCAAATCTAGCCTGCTTGGGCTGCTACTCGGGTGGTTGAAGCCCAGTGCGGGCGAGATCCTCATCGACGGCCAGCTGTTGAATGTTGAACAGCTACGAGCTGCTACCGCCTGGGTGGATCCGGCGGTGCAGCTTTGGAACCGCTCATTGCTTGAGAACGTGACCTACGGGTCGAGTTCTGCCCACTCGGCCGGTGAGGCGATCGATGGGGCGCTTTTGCGCGGAGTACTCGAGAACCTGCCCGACGGCATGCAGACCAGGTTGGGTGAAGGCGGCGCGCTGGTTTCCGGCGGCGAAGGTCAGCGCGTGCGCTTCGCGCGAGCCTTACTTAGACCCGGCGTGCGGCTGGTGATACTCGACGAGCCCTTTCGTGGACTGGATCGCGAGAAGCGGCGTCGCCTGCTTGCGAAAGCCCGCGAATTCTGGCAGGGGGCAACACTCTTGTGCGTCACACACGACCTGAGCGAAACGCTGAGCTTCGACCGGGTAGTCGTTCTTGAGCATGGATCAATCGCGGAAACAGGAACCCCGCACGAACTCTGCCGCAATCCTGAATCGCGCTATGCGCAACTGCTGCGCGCCGAAGAACAGACCCGATCCGGCTTGTGGGGTGGCAAACTTTGGCGGCGAGTGCATGTCGAAGCGGGACGAGTGGTGGAAGAAATCGCGCCGGCAGAGATATCGGCCAAGCACGCGGAAGTGGCCTGATGGGCGACGCGTTTCGTGATTTCGCCTGGCCGGCTGCGCGGCTCGACGATGCGCTGCGTGAATTGATCTCTCGGACCGGGCTCGCGGACGATACGAGCCGGCTTCCTCAGGCTCCCAAGATCAGCCATCGGGTTCGCGAATGGATCGAGGATGCCGCGAGCCGCGCGAACTGCGAGGCAGATACGCTGGAGGCGACGCTCGGCAATCTTTCGGATGAACTCGCTTCGGCGGCCCCAGCGCTCGTCCAAACCGGAGAGAATGCATTTCTGGCGGTGATGAGCGTCAACGGAAAGTGGCTTTACGTTCTAACGCCATCTCTGAAGCGCAAGAGAGTGGCTGTAACCGATCTCTGCAAAACCCTGCGTGAGCCGCTGGAAGCGTCTCACCGCGCGCACATCGACGAACTGCTTAGCGGGAGCGGGATCGCCAGGGGCAGACGTGCGAAAGCGAGGGCGCTGCTGCTCGATGAGCAGCTTGCCAGAACGCGCTTCAATAAGTGCTGGGCTGTGCGGAGCGCAGCGGGAGCGAATCCGCTGCGCCTGCTGCGGCAAGCGGGAGTAGTCGGAAATGCACTCGGGATGGTGGTGGCGCACACCGTTCAATACGTGTTATGGCTGGCGTCCTGGGCCATTCTGGCCAGCCTTTCTAATACCGGACGCATGGATCGGGGATGGCTGCTTGGGTGGGCTCTGCTGCTCCTCACCCTCGTTCCGTGCCAGGTGATGACGACCTGGCTGCAAGGGCTGTTTGCGATCGGGCTTGGCGGCTTTGTGAAGAGACGGCTCTTGTGCGGCGCAATGAAGCTGTTGCCCGAAGAGATGAGGCGCGGCGGCATCGGCAGCTTCCTCGGCCAGGCCCTGGAAGCCGAGGCTGTGGAGACACTGGCGCTAAGCGGCGGCATCGCCGGACTACTCGCGACTGTCGAGATCGTGCTCGCGATGTTTGTGCTGGGCCGCTTCGCTCTGGTGCTGGCATTTTGGAGTCTGCTCACGGGCTTCGCCGCATGGCGATTTTTGCGTGCTTTCGACCACTGGACCGATACACGGATGGACCTGACCGAGGACCTGGTGGAAGCGATGGTCGGGCATCGGACCCGGCTTGCGCAGTTGCCACGGAGCGAGTGGCACCAAGGCGAAGATCAGGCGCTCGCTGGCTATATCAAGGTGTCACGGTCGCTAGACAACTCTGGGGCGTGGCTGATCGCGGCTGCTCCGAGAGGATGGCTCCTGGCGGGGTTGGGCTGCTTGTTGCCCGCAATCGCAGCAAGACACGCCGGAGGAGCGGATATCGGCTTAACTTTGGGCGGCGTCCTGCTGGCGTACACTGCGCTCCGTAAGCTGACCGGATCGTTCGCGGACCTGGCCGCTGCCTGGGTTGCTTTCCAGAGCGTCAAACCGTTATTTCAAGCCGCGGGGCGGAACGAAAGGCGCGGAGAGATTACGGGCTCGGCAAATTGCCGCTCGCGCAAAGTGATCGAAGCGGACCGGCTGAGCTACCGCTATAGGGCGACCGGGAGAGCGGCCTTGCAAGCGGGCAGCCTGACCGTGCAGGCGGGTGATCGAATCCTGCTCGAAGGGCCATCCGGCGGTGGCAAAACGACCTTCGCTTCCCTCCTCTCCGGAATGAGAGAGCCGGAAACGGGGCTTCTGTTGATGAACGGGCTTGATCGCGCGACGCTCGGCAGCTCGGAGTGGCGGAAGCGGATCGCGGCGGCCCCGCAATTCCACGAGAATTATATCCTGACTGAGACGCTCGCGTTCAATTTGCTGCTGGGCAGACTGTGGCCGCCGAGCCAGTCGGATATGGAAGAAGCTGAGACGGTCTGCCGCGAGCTGGGTCTGGGCGGCCTGATTGACTCGATGCCGAGTGGGCTCATGCAGATGGTGGGCGAAGGCGGATGGCAGCTTTCACATGGCGAGCGGAGCCGCATATTCATAGCCCGCGCACTTCTGCAATCGGCCGATCTGGTGATTCTGGACGAAAGCTTTGCCGCTCTTGACCCGGAGAATGCCAAACTCGCCCTTGAAGCGACCATCGAGCGAGCGAAGACCCTGATCGTGATTGCGCATCCCTGAGCCTGCAATCCGCTAAAATGAAAAATCTATGGCCGAAGAACAGACGACGGAGCGCCGGGAGCACTCCGCCTCACCCAAGCTCAAGCAAAAAGAAAACATTTACGAGGCCGAATATCTCGGGAGCGGTACCTTTCGGATCGTGAAGCCAAAGCGGAAATCGGCTAAGCGGCGTCAGTCGGCGTTGAAGGGCACCACTCGCGGCGCACGCAAGTAAATCTATCCTTACCAGCTGGGAATGTCGTGCTCAGCGCTCGATCAAGGCTGCTGAATAGATTTCGGTACTGCCGGCTTCGCTTGCGATCAGCAGAGAGTCATCGGGCGTCAACCCCGCCCAGCTGTTAATCCAGGTCGGCACTCCGCGCGATGGTTTTGCCGGCAGCGCCCCTGCATCGGCCAAGCTTGCAAGTCGCTCCACTTCGCGCCTATACATATTTATCCGACACCAAGCCTCATGTTCGTCGCCTTGCGTGAAATAAATGTACTGGCCGTCGTGCGCCCACTCGGGATACGCAGCTGCGGAATCCGTAAGCTGCGTCTTCCGTTGCGACTTCAAATCATAGAGCATAAGTTTGGTGTCCGGCACGCCTAGGGCTGCGATGTATTGTCCATCTGGCGACCACCTGGGACTCCAGAGCCCCTCTGAGCCCGGCAAAACAGTGAAAACCTTGCCGGCGAAATCGAAGCGGTAGAGCACAGCTTTGCTTTCGATGTCGCCCGCCGCCCCGAGGACTAGAGAATTCCCATCCGGCGACCATGCTGGTTCGATAATCCCTTTCGGTTCGGTTGGGGCAATAGTTTCGAGATCGCCGCCATCGCGGTTGATCACATAGATCGAAATCGGCCGGCCCGGCGAGCTACCCACAAACGCGATCCTGGAGCCGTCGGGCGATATGGCAGGAAGCAGCGCCACTATGCCGGGCGGCGAGAGTTGGAGCCGGTCTCCACCATCCCCTGCAGCTCGCCAAAGCTCATGTTCCGGGTAGGAGCTGTAAGCTATCCATTTACCGGTCCTCGAGAAACTGATGTGAGCGCCGGAAATACCTGGCAAGAAAGGCTCGAAGCTGCCTGAGCTCTTGTCGCGTTTCAGGACGATGCTGCGTTTTGTTACTCCATAGAACAAAACTCGTTTCCCGTCCGGGGTTGGCGTCGGAAGGAAGGTCTCCATCGGTCCTGTGGTCAACTGCATCGGCGCCTGAACCGATTTCCCGAGCCAAGTCTTTCTCTCGGGAAGCGCCCAAAGTTGAGAGGCTCCGTTGTTTTCCTGTGAGAAGAGATAGTATTTCCCGTCAGGCGTCCATACTCCGTCTGCTGAGCGAGCCTTCGAGCCGGGAAACAGTGGATGAGCATTCCCCTTATCCGGCGATACTTCCCAGATTGCGCTATCCTTCAGGGCGACACCGTAGTGCAGCGTAAAGCGGATCCGATCCCCGCTCGGGGACCAGCGCAAACCGGACGCTACTCCCGGTACGCCCGCCAAGTTCCGCAAACGCGTGCCATCAGTTCGGGCGAGCTTAACGTATTGCGCAACTGCGTAAACAATGTCACGGCCGTCCGGAGACCAGGCGGCATCCTGCGCTTTTAGCGCCGACTCTCTCGCTGGGCCTCCTGCGAGCGGCTGAAACCAAAGCCGGCCCGCGCTCTCCCATCCGTCATTGGATTGCCGCAAAGCCGACGACCCCAGCAGCAGCTGCGAGTGGTCGGGAGAGATATCGAAAGGGCTCATCGCCTGACCAGTCGCATTTATCGGCCGCGATTCGCCGCCATTTACGGAGACTTGAAGCATTCGCCAATCTGATAAGTTTCGCTGCGCCGGTGAGGCGTAGAACACCCTCACGCCATCCGTAACCAATTCATTCTTCGGTCTGCCATCGTTCGTAAGCTGAACCGGGGTCCCGAGAATCGGAGCGGGCAGCGGTTCATTGTGCAGCGATAAAAGTGTAAGCCCGGCGCTCACGCCCAAAGCCAGCACGCCCAGCCATAACCCGAGCGGGCGTTTCGCCCTGATTCGGGCGTCGCCTTCCGGGGATACTTCCGGCTCGCTGGTCGCCACAACTTCGGTTACCGGCGCCACGAATTGATACCCGCGGCCTGGCACAGTGGCAACGAAACGGTGATCCCGTGGGCGGTCGCCTAGTACTTTCCGCAGCGTATAGATGCTCTGGGTCAGATTGGCGTCTTCTACCGCAGCGCCTCGCCAAATAATCGAAACCAACTCCTCCTTGTCGATGACCCGCCCGCGGTTTTGCACCAGCACAAGCAAAGTATCGAAAGTCTTCCCCGCCAATTCCAGCGGCTTTCCCTCGCGAAGCAGGACACGAGCACTGGAGTCCAGTAAGAACGGCCCGAATGTGTAGCGCAGCATGAGTGTCCCCAACCCCCGAGAGCGGTCTTTAATCATTTCACTTCAAATTGAGAAGATTTGATTTTTTTCGCAGGAATTTGAGTGCCGGGACACGTAAACTCCAACGTGTGCCGCGGAATCTCGATCTGAGTCAACCGCCTGCACACTCAATTCGAGGAGGGCTCAATGTCTATTCGTCAGCTATTGCTGAGTGTTCTGTTAATGGGCGCAATGGCCGGTCATTCACGGCTGGCCGCGCAGGATATCAACGATCAAAACCAGGAACGGCAAGCTAATCCCTACACGGTGGCCAGCATGAATGGCGAGTTCGCGCTGGTTGGTACCTACACAGGCGGCGTGGCCCGGCAGTTAGGAGTGGTTCATTTCGACGACGGAGACGTGACCGGGTTTTTGCGGGTCAATGTGCAGGGCAGTACGCCCACTCAGAGGCTGGTAGTCTACATTTCCTTCAAGGGAGTCTTTACGATCGCGGAAAACGGAACGGGTGTAGCCAGCCTCAAGGTCACTTATCCTGATGGATCTCTGCACCAGGCGACACTTGATACTCTAATCACGAGAGCACACGAGAGCAAAGGCGTGAAGATCGCAACGGAGGTCGCTACCATGCAACGCGAGACCCCGGCTCTCAGTCCCGATTCCCTTATCGTCGGGACGTTAACGCGCCGCCCCGAGTAGAAGCAGACGGCGATCATCCGATTAGTTGAGAATCATCCAGCTTGCCGGCCGGCTCACAAATTTTGCGTGACCTTGTTGAGTGAACGTGGTTTGTCGGGATCGAGATGCTTCACTTCGGCCAGGCTCCCCGCGAATAACTGTGCCGGAATCACATACGGGATCGGAGTGTAAAGATCCTCAGGCAGATGCTCGTGACGATGTGCGAGAGAAGCCGGGATGGTCAGCGGCGGCTGCAGCAGTCCTTCGAGATCGGCGGCCGCCGCATTACTCTTGTCCGTGACAATGACTGTTTCAGCTTGAATTGACTGTAGCTTCGAATAGAGCTCGAGCATCGGACCCCAGGTCGGTCCCGGCGGGCAAAAGAGAAAGGCCGGAAACGATCGCTCGAGCATGGCTATGGGACCGTGCAGCAAATCAGCCGAAGAAAAGCGCTCGGCAACGACGTAGCAGGTTTCCATCAACTTCAAGGCGAACTCGAAGGAGTTCGAATAGTTCAGCCCGCGTCCTACGCAGACGGCATGCCGCATGAAGCAGTAGCGCTCGGCCCGCTCACGGATTTCGGCTTCGAGCTCGAGCGCGGAAGACGCCCACTCAGGAATCCGCTTGAGATCCTCCAGGCTGAGCGAAGCTCCGAGCGCATGAGCCAGTAGGTAAAAGCAGGTCTGCTGCCCGGTGTACGTTTTCGTCGCAGCGACACTCTTCTCTTTGCCGGCACGAACCAGAAAAGTTTCATCCGCCAGTTTGGCTAGCGTGCTTTCGCTTTCGTTGGTGACGCCGATAGTGAAAGCGCCCGCGGCTTTGGCGTGCTCGAGCACAATATTGGTGTCTGTCGATTCACCGGATTGCGAGATGCCGACCACCACGGCGTTCTTGAGATTTACGCCCGAGCGGTAGAGCGTGAATACCGAGGGTGCGGCCAGCGAAACCGGGATACCGGTAGAGATCTCGAGCAGATAACGGCCGAATTGGGCAGCGTTGTCCGACGTGCCTCGGGCTGCGAGGACAACCAGACGGGCCGGGTTCCGCTCAAAGTGCGCGCGCAGTTTGCCAGCGTGATTCCACTCTGTTTCGAGCGTGCGCTCGATGGAAGCAGGCTGTTGGCAGATCTCGTCGCGCATGGTGGACATGCTGAGACGATATCAAAGGAACCGAAGTGCCAGGCCGTTCTTACAAACGCCAGGTGCCCGGGAGAGGAATGGAGCCGTTGACCAGGATTGAACTGGTGACCTCGTCCTTACCAAGGACGCGCTCTACCAACTGAGCTACAACGGCCTGCTACGTTGAGTCGTCGCCTTGCCAGAGAGGCGGTCTCATGGCGCTATTTGGTGGACAGGGAAGGATTCGAACCTTCGTACCTCGCAAGGAGGGACAGATTTACAGTCTGTTGGCTTTAACCACTCACCCACCTGTCCAAACTGAGTCTTCGCCTCGCTGAAAACGCGCACTCATCCTGCGCGACGACTTGAGCATAACATGGGCGCTTACGTTTCCAAGCCCGATTTAGCGGCCCACAAGGCGGAAGTACTTCAGCGCATAATAGTGCCATGGAAGATGTTTTAACCATAGCGGGGCGGACGTTTCGGTCGCGACTCTTTGTTGGCACGGGGAAATACCGCAGCAAGCAGCTGATGGCGCGCTGCCATGCTGCGGCCGACACCGAGATGGTCACCTTAGCCGTCCGCCGGGTGAATCTGACGGACCGCTCCAAAGAGTCGGAACTCGACTTCATCGACCGGTCCAAGATTCACATCCTTCCTAATACAGCGGCGTGCTACACGGCCGATGAGGCGGTCCGTACAGCGAGACTAGCTCAGGAAGCGGGACTCTCAAATTGGATCAAGCTCGAAGTGATCGGAGATCAGAAGACCTTGTTCCCCGACAATGAGGGCCTGCTCGAGGCAACGCGCACTCTGGTGAAGGAGGGCTTCGTGGTACTTCCTTACACGACCGACGATCTGGTGAACGCCCGCAAGCTGATCGATGCCGGGGCGGCGGCAGTAATGCCCCTGGCGGCGCCCATCGGCTCGGGGCTAGGGATTCAAAACGTGACGAATCTAAAGATCCTGCGTGAGGCGATTACTGATGTTCCACTGATCGTCGATGCAGGGGTCGGCACCGCGTCCGATGCTGCCATTGCGATGGAATTGGGCTATGACGGCGTGCTTCTAAACACGGCAATCGCCGAAGCCGAAGATTCCGAGCGCATGGCTCACGCGATGAAATTAGCTGTCGAGGCGGGCCGCGCGGCATTTCTAGCTGGCCGTATGCCGCGGCGGGAGTATGCCATCGCCAGCAGCCCGCTCGCCGGCATGATCGCCTAAGCGCGTGGAGCTATCACGCGGCCTTTTCGCCGTCTGCGGGCTTTTGTTCATTGGCACGCGCCTTCGCGAGAGCCGCCTGAACTTCCGGCATTGCGATGATCTGCAAAAGGATCTTTGAGTAATTGGGGTCGGTTGCGTAAATTGATGCGACCTGGCGAATAAGACTATCGAGGTCTTTCGTCTTCAAATACTGCGTCCAGGGACTGAGGTAGAGTTTGCCGCCGGCCAACAGATTGGCGTGTTTATCAAAACAGGCCTCGAGCGAAGGGAAGGCGGCGAAGTTTTGAATCATCGATACGCGAACGCCGGCGACGATCTCAACGGTCTCGAGCGGCTGAACCCCGAAGCAGCCGCTGTAGGCCTTGATGCCGAAACAGTTGTTCCCCGGCTGATGAAGGCCCCATTTGCTCTCAAGAGCCCACTGGGCGAGCGTCAATTCAGCAGGCAAACCGGTTGTTTGCTCGCATGATACCGAGGCAGACGCGGCTTGAGTCAAAGCGGACTGTTGTACGGGCGAAAGCATGGCTACTCCGCCCATAAGTGTCTTTGCTTGAAGCGCAGCGGCTGCGCTCAATCGGCGATAAATAATTGAAACGGGAAGCTGAAAAGAATTTATGGCCGGTTGTGACCAGGCGAGCCCTGGGGAGGTTTCACTAGAATACGGCTATGTCCGTGACTTACGCATTGCGCTCGCTTCGACGTACTCCTGCTTTCACAATAGTCACGATCACTTCCCTGGCGCTGGGCATTGGGGCCAACATCGCGATTTTCTCGTTCGTCGATGCGATTCTCCTCAAACGCCTTCCCGTGCCGGAACCAGAACGCCTGGTCAGGGTAAGCGAATACCAGGGCGGTAAACAGGTCAACAGCGTCTTCTCGTACCCGTTTGTCGAACGATTGGGCAAACGGGCCAACTTTTTCGACGGGGTTTTCGGCCGTTTCCCCGTGCGCGTGAACCTCATGGGCAACAATGCTTCCGAGCCGCTGCATGGTGAAGTCGTCACGGGTGAATACTTCCGTACGCTGCGGGTCAAACCTGTCCTCGGGCGGCTGCTCAACGAGCAAGATATTTTGTCTGCCGTCGCCAACCCGGTCTGCGTGCTCAGCTATGAGACGTGGCGGGGCCGCTTCGATGCCGATCCGCATATCATCGGCCGCACTCTGATTTTGAATTCGCACCCCTACCGCGTGATCGGCGTTTCCCAACGCGGATTCTATGGCGCGCAACTGAATACACGGGTCGACATGCAACTGCCTGTCTCGCGCATGGGCGACTTTATGGGCGGCTTTTTTTCAGCAGCTAAAGAGGGAGCAATGTGGCATTCGCCGGGCTTTAGCTGGTTAGAGCCGCTAGGCAGGTTGCGGCACGGGATCACAAGGGCCCAAGCCGCTGCCATGCTCCAGCCCCTTGCGAGTGGGATCAGAGTGGAACTGGCGGGCCCAAAGTATCGCGAGAAGATCGCCGGCGAGAAGAGCACGTACCGGTTGGAAGATGGCAGCCGGGGCGCCAATGCCGATCAGAGTAAACGCGACCCGCTGCTGGTACTTATGGGCGTAGCCGGCCTGGTGTTGTTGGTCGCCTGTGTGAATGTCGCGAACCTGCTGCTTGCCCGGGCCAAATCTCGCGAAAAGGAGTTCGCCTTGCGGCTGTCGCTCGGTGCGGGACCAGTGCGGCTCGCGCGTGAATTGCTGGCCGAGAGCCTGGTTCTTGCACTCCTGGCGGGCGGGCTAGGCATTCTGATCGCTACATGGCTTACGCAGAGCCTGCTGGCCTATTTTGATGCGGGCAGCGCTTCCGGCGAAGGCTTGCGCGTACACTTTGACCCGTTAGTACTCTGTTTTGCCATTGCGGTTACCCTCCTTACCGCGTTGATCTTCGGCCTATTTCCGGCGTGGCAGTCCGCCAAAGTCGATGTACTGACTGGGCTGAAGGGAGTGCAGACTGGGCATACCGCCGGCCGGGACCGGACATCGCTCCGTAAATCTCTGATCGTGTTGCAGCTGGCTCTTTCGGTTTGCTTGCTCTTTGCGGCGGGCTTGCTTACAAGAACGCTGGCTCATCTTCAGACTATCGACCTAGGCTTCCGGCCTGCGCAGGTAGTCGTGTTGTCGATCGATCCGGCGATGGCTGGTTACAGGCAGGATCAGATCGACAGGATCTTTGATGAAATCGTCAGCCGTCTCGAGGCGAATCCGTCTGTGGCGGCCGCGAGTTATGCAGTGGTGAGCCCGCTCGAAGGAGCCATGATTTCCATGGGCTTCAGCGTGCCCGGGCACGTGGAGAAGAGTTCGGACCTACAGGTCGATTTCAACATGGTCAGCCCGGGCTATTTCAAAACTCTGGATCAGGCGCTACTCGCGGGGCGCGATTTTTCCGCTCACGATACCCGACGGGCGCCTCAGGTGGCGATTGTAAATCAGTTGTTCGCGGCGCAAGACATGCCCGGGGTGGACCCGATCGGCCGGCACTTTCTGAACGGCGGCAGCGAGGTCGAGATTGTCGGGTTGGTAAAGAACGCCCGCTATCAGGAACTGCGCGAAAAAACAGTCCCGCTCATTTACTTGCCCGCCGCGCAAACTCAATCCTCCGGCTACTCCTTGCTGGTTCGTCTGCGCGAGAACAGCCAGCGCGGCATTCCCGAGATCGAGCGGACGATCCGATCAGTGAACAAGCAAATCCCTATTTATCACGTCCGCACGCTGCAGGCGCAAATCGATAGCGGTCTCTCCTCGGAACGCATCTTGAGTTTCCTCTCCGCGCTGTTCGCGGCGCTCGCTACGGTCTTGTGCTGCATCGGCCTTTACGGAATTGTTGTGTTCGGGGTGATGGCCCGCACGCGCGAGATCGGGACGCGTATCGCGCTCGGGTCCACCAGGTCCGGTATAGCAAAGCTCTTCCTCGGCGAAAGCTTGCTCGTAATCGGAGCCGGCATTGCGATCGGCATTCCTCTCGCCCTCGCGTCCGCCCGCCTGCTGACAAGTCTCCTCTACGGCCTGCGCCCCAACGATCTCGCAACGCTTCTCTTGGTTTGCGCGGTCCTGGTTTTGGCGGGTATTTTGGCGACGGCTTTGCCTGTCCGGAGAGCTGTGCGGGTGGAACCCGCCGAAGCGCTGCGCCACGAGTAGCCCGCTTACAGTGCCCGTGAACGATTCCCGGATACTCCAGAGTGCTTTCAGGCATTTCCGCTCGCTCCGGATGCGCCTTTTCGAGCGCACTTTTGAGATTTCCAGTTCGACTCGCATCCTCGACGTGGGCGGGTCAAGCGAAATCTGGCAGTTCGCTGCTGTGCTGCCCCAAGTTACTCTGCTGAACCTGCCGACGGCTTTGTCTTCGTCAGGTGCTCAGGTTACTCAGATCGCCGGGGACGGTCGGTTTCTTCCTTTCAGGGATCGCTCATTCGATATCGTGTTCAGCAACTCGGTAATCGAACATGTCGGGACTCGCCAGGATCAGCTCAAGTTCGCCGAAGAAGTTGGAAGAGTAGGACGCTCCTATTGGGTTCAGACGCCGAACCGGCGCTTTCCGCTCGAAATGCATTTGATGCTGCCGCTCATCCAGTTCCTGCCGAAGTCGACGCAGCGTTTGCTCATCTATCGGTTCACGGGCTGGGAAAAGCTGGTTAGACCGAGTGCCGAGGAACGGGCTTTCTATCTCGAACACTTTCTAAATGAGCTCAATCTCCTGGATCGTGCTACTCTGACTGAACTCTTCCCAGGTGCGACAATATTGAGTGAGAGAGTTTTCGGTTTTTCGAAGTCGCTGATCGCCATGAAACACGACGGCGCTCCGTATAATCATTAAAAGAGATTAGTATCGTTACCTACGATAGGGTGTTTCGTCCAATACGTTGACCGCATGATGCGGATTCGCTTATTTGGTTGAAAAACTCAGAGTTGTAAATAGCTTCCCAGAGAAGCTCCCAAGGAGAAAATGAATGAGAACGAATCTTGCCGCTTTATTTCTGGCCGCCTCACTGGCCGCGGCAGTTCCCGCATTTGCGCAAAACTCAGCGACCGTTAAGAACGTCCAGCAGGCGTTGAAAGACAAGGGGTTTGATCCAGGTCAGGTGGATGGAATTAACGGGCCCAATACCCAGGCAGCTTTGAAGAAATACCAGGCTCAGCAGAACCTGACGGCCGATGGCCGTATCGGTCCCAAGACATTGGACAGCCTCGGCGTCAAGCAAGGCGAACCCACCACTCAGTTTAAAGCTTCAGGTGAGAAACTCAAGAATTCCTATGCCACGGGCGGCAAGGATATCGGCGAAGGAACTAAAGATATGGCCGATCAAGTGAAAACAGGCAAGGTTGGAAATGGAGCCGTGGACTTTGGGAAAGGCATTGGCCAAGGGGTCAAGAAGATGGCCGTCGGTACTGGCCACGCTGCGAAGCATGCCGCGAAGGGCGTGACAGACGCGGTCGTCCCAGACAAGGACAAGAGCACCAAACAGTAACCATTCGAGATCAGTCCGGCGCGGCGTAGCAGCAAGGCCGATCCGAACTGATAAATTTTCTAATCCGCGAGACTTCGAAACGAGTCTCATAATACGCCGGGCATGTGCGGAGCACGTTCCCGGCGTACCTCTGTTTAGAGAACCATTGAAACAGCGCCGGTAGTCCCAGTCCAGTTTGCATGCGGTTAAATGGTTAGTCGGAAGTATCGATTTATTCTTCGTCCCTAACAAAGGAACGCACGAGCTTTGACAACCCCGACGATCTCCCCAAAAACCAAGGTCGTTGTTGCTACGACAGTTATGCTGTCGTTCATCTCGTTCTGGCGGGCTGCCGCCATTGTTCTCAGCGACCTTGCTTCGTCGGCTTATTACGCCGGAGGCATCGCTGAGACTGCCATCGGCAAATCGGCTCCCTGGTTCATCCTCGCCATCATGCTGTTTGGCTTCGCCATCCGGGCGATTTATGTCGAAAGCTCCAGCATGTTTGTGCGTGGCGGCGTCTACAAGGTCGTCCATGAAGCCATGGGGGCGACCCTGGCTAAATTCTCAGTCTCGGCGCTGATGTTTGACTACGTTCTGACCGGCCCCATAAGCGCGGTGAGCGCGGGTCTGTATCTGGCCGGGCTGATCAATGAACTGGCGCAATATGCTCATACCCCGTATCACGTTCAGCCGCCGCTTTTCGCAGGCGGCTTCGCACTGGTCGCAACCGTTTACTTTTGGTGGCAGAACATCATCGGCATCCACGAATCGAGCGAAAAAGCCCTGAAAATTATGCAGATCACGACCGTCATGGTTGTGATTCTGATCGGCTGGTGCGGTCTGACCATGGCAATGAAGGGCTTTCAGCCGGTACCGCTGCCGAGCAAGGCGAATCTGCAGTACGGCAGCGGTGCCCTGGGCTGGCTTCAGGGGACGGTGGCTCCCACCATCACTTTCGTAGCCATTCTGATCGGTCTCGGCCACTCGCTTTTAGCCATGAGCGGCTTCGAAACGCTGGCCCAGGTGTATCGCGAACTGGAGGCACCCAAGCTCAAGAACCTCAAGAAGACAGGCATGGTAGTGATCATCTACAGCCTGCTCTTCACTTCGCTGGTTTCTTTCTTTGCAGTGATGCTGATTCCCGACAACCAGCGGGGCCAGTACCTGACCAACCTCATCGGCGGCCTGTCTATGTACCTCGTAGGCCCCACAGCGCTCAGGCTGCTCTTTCACGCCTTCGTGGTGCTGGTAGGAACGCTGATCCTTTCGGGTGCGGTGAACACGGCCATCATCGGTTCAAATGGCGTTCTGAACCGTGTTGCCGAGGATGGCGTTTTGCCCGACTGGTTCCGGCAGCCACATCGTAAATACGGAACTACTCACCGCCTGATAAATCTGGTGGTCGCTCTTCAGATTGTTGCGATCGTACTCAGTAAGGGCAATGTCGACACCCTCGGCGAAGCATATGCCTTCGGCGTGATCTGGAGCTTCGCGATGAAGGCGTTGTCGGTGCTGGTGCTTCGCTACAAGCGCCCTCAAGCGCGCGAATGGAAGGTCCCTTTCAATTTCCGCATCGGCAATACTGAAATCCCGCTTGGGCTGATTCTCATCACCGTTACGCTGTTCCTGCTGGCTTTGATCAATGTTGTTACCAAGAAGACGGCCACCATATCGGGTTCCATTTTCACTATCGGCTTTTTCACCGCCTTTGCGCTCTCAGAGGCGCACAACCGGCGCAAGCAAATGGAGGCTGAGAACGAGGGCGAGAAATTCCGTTTGGAAGAACACGGCTCAGTTTCGGTGGAGGGCGTTCATGTGCGCTCCGGAAATGTGCTGGTCGATGCGAGTAATCCGAACCGCATCGAGCATCTGCGGCTGATTCTCGATGAAATCAACCCTGCTAAGCAGGACGTAGTCGTGGTGGCGGTTCACCGGATGGGCCCGATCAGTTCCAGCGAGCACCGCCTGAGTCTCGATCAGATCTGCGGAATGCGGGAAATGGAGACCTTCACGCGAGTGGTCAGTGTTGCTGAAAAAGCCGGTAAGCACGTGGAACTGCTGACGGTTCCTGGCCGCGATGAAGCGTCGGCGCTTGTCTCGGTAGCTCAGCAGCTCAACTCCTCGCGTATTGTGATGGCGCTCTCTCCCATGCTTTCTCCCGACGAACAAGCCCGGCTGATCGGCGAAGCATGGGAACAACTGCCACCTCCGCGTCCGGGGCTCAGTCTCGAGATCGTTTCATCTACCGGGGAACCGCCGCATATCTACTCTTTGGGACCGCACCAGCCGCGGCTATGGCCCAGTGACATCGATCTCGTCCATCAACTTTGGCAGGAACTGGCGGACCGGCCTGGCATAGGCGGCCGTCTGCATCACCGCGACGTGGTCGGGGTAGCGCTTCGCCGCCTGGAAGAGCAGCTTCATTCCAAGATGCACACCGATGTCGTTGCCGACGTCGAGCGCGAGATGTCGCGCGAAAAGCCTGACCTGGTTCTGAATCCGGTGGGAGTCACTAAGGCGGAAGAGGACGGCACTGGACTAGCGTAAGCCGAATCGACTCATATTATGAACGTCATCTCTTCGAAGGAACTTCTGAAAAACAAATTATTCAGTGTTACTGACGAGGTTGCGCACGATCCCGGCGGTTTCGAAATCCATCGCAATATCGTGCGGCACCCGGGCTCGGCGGTGATGCTGGCCGTCAATGACGAACGCCAGATACTATTGGTGAAGCAGTTTCGATTACCAGCCAATCAGGAGCTTTGGGAGCTGCCCGCGGGCCGTCTCGACCCGGGTGAGCAGCCCCTGCAAGCAGCGCAACGCGAGCTGCGCGAGGAGACCGGATATACTGCCGCAACCTGGAAGAAGCTCATCTCTTTTTGGCCAAGTCCCGGATACGTCGGCGAGAAGATGGATATTTTTCTCGCCAAGAATCTCACCGAAGGCAAACAGGAACTCATGGATGACGAGCGAATCACGCTGCAATGGTTCGCCGCGCCTGAAATCGGAAGTATGATACGGCGCGGAGAAATTCAAGATGGTAAGACGATCATCGGCTACTATGCTTGGCTCGACGGGGATCAGAAGGGTTCCGACACTTAGTTGGAACGCGTCTGGTGGTATCCGGGCTCATAGAGTACTTCAAGGGCACGGTTAATCAGAAAACAGGAGAAATAGATGACCAGCAGATATGAGATCGATCCCGCGCACTCGAGTTTGCAATTCAGTGTTCGCCACTTGATGATGTCGAACGTGCGGGGAACTTTCAAGGGCGTACGCGGCGCAGTAACCTACGACCCCGCGAATCCGAGCCAGTCGAAGGTCGAAGCTGCCATCGACGTGAACACCGTTACAACAGGCGACGAGAAACGTGATGGCCACCTCAAGAGCACTGATTTCTTCAACGCTGCCGAGTTCCCGGAGATGACTTTCCGTAGCACAAGGATCGAAAAGACCGGAGCCGGGGAATTCTCTGTGACTGGCGACCTTACAATCCATGGAGTGACGAAACCCGTTACGCTAAAGGTCGAAGAGGTCTCAGAGGAAGCCAGAGATCCCTGGGGCGCCACCCGCATCGGTGCTTCCGCCAAAGCCAAAATCAAGCGCAGCGACTTCGGCCTGACTTGGAACGCAGCACTTGAGACCGGTGGCCTGATGGTCGGCGATGATGTGAAGCTGGATTTCGAATTGGAGTTTGTGAAAGCGCAGACTGCCGCGGCTTAGCAGCACGCCGAAGCCGGGTCAAGCAGCTTTTTGTACCCGCCTTGCCTTGGCCCGCTTCAAGGGCGTCAGCAACGAGAGCACCACGTGTTCATACAGGTCAGTTCGCTTTTTGTCGCGGAACTTTTCCGCGAAATCCCTCAGCGCTCCAGATGAGTAACATTCCATCACGCTCGGATGAATGTAATACTTCTTGCAGGTTGCTGGCTTATTCCCAAGTTTTGACGCGACCTCTTTAATAACATCCACCAGCACAGACTTAGTCTCCTTGTCTGCGTTGTCCATGCACTTAGTCAGCAGGAAACTTGCCGCCAGACATGTGCCGCCCCAGGTGCGAAAATCCTTGGCGCTGAAATCGCCTCCACTGATCTCGCGCAAATATTCGTTCACGTCTCCCGATTCGATCACTTGCGGCTGCCCGTCGTCGTCCAGATATTCGAAGAGTGAACTGCCAGGGATTTCTTTGCATTTTTTTATGATTCGCGCCAGTCGCTTATCTTCCAAGGTGATCTCGTGTTGTTGATGGCTTTTACCCTTAAAACGAAATTTTAGAGTGTCGCCCAGAACCTGCACGTGCTGGTTTTTGAGCGTTGTCAGGCCGAACGAGTTGTTCTCTTCCGCGTACTCTTCGTTCCCTATCCGGATGTAAGTGGTTTCGAGCAGCTTGACTACAGCAGCCAGAATTTTTCGTTTAGGAAGTCCCTGCCTGGCTAAATCACGGGCTACCGCCCGCCTGATTTTGGGGAGGGCTTTGCCGAACATGCGCATGCGGTCAAACTTCACAAGATCGCGTATGTGCCGATACTTCGGGTGATAGCGGTACTGTTTTCGTCCTCGCGCATCCCACCCGACGGCCTGAATATGGCCGTTAGGAGATGGGCTGATCCAGACCGAAGTCCAGGCCGGGGGCAGTACCAGCGATTTGATGCGCTCAAGTACGGCCTCGTCCTCGATCGGCTTGTCGTCCGGTCCAATGTAAACGAAGCCGTCGTTCTCCCGTCGCCGCCGGATGCCGGGTCCCTTCGGGATGGCGTAGCGTAGGCCGGCCAGCTGAGCGGATTGAACTTCATTGGGCACCTGCGGCGCACTGGTTGGGGGTGTTCCCATGTCCCTTGTTTGATGCACGTTCTGTCCGAAACACTACTGTGATGCTGGGGATCGAACCTCAGGACTAGGAAACTAAATGCCCGACGCTCTCATTTTCGACATCGATGGAACGCTCCTCGACTCAGTGGATCTTCATGCCCAAGCCTGGCAGGAAGCGCTGGAGCACTTTGGCCATCACATTCGGCTGGCGGATATCCGGACTCAGATCGGTAAGGGCGGTGATCAGCTTCTTCCTGTATTTATTCCCCAGGAAGAGTTACGCGAGAGAGGAAAGGAAATCCAGGAGTTTCGCGGGAATCTGTTTAAACAGAAATACCTGAAGCAGGTAAAGCCATTTCCGGGCGTCCGCGCTCTCTTTGAAAAGGTTTTAGCGAATGATCAGAAGTTGGCGCTGGCGTCCTCTGCTAAAGGCGACGAGTTGAAGCATTATGAGCGCATTGCGCAGGTGGAAGATTTGGTTCAAGTGGAAACCTCATCAGCCGATGCGGAAAAATCAAAGCCTCACCCCGATATTGTTGAAGCCGCCATAGCCCGATTAGGGCAGGGAATCGAGCGCACGCAAGTTCTCATGATCGGCGATAGTCCCTACGACGCAGAAGCGGCTAAACGCGCCGGCATCGCAACCGTGGGTGTCCGGTGCGGAGGATTTCCGGAAGCCAGCCTGCGCCAAGCTGGTTGCGTTGCAATTTACCAAGATCCTGAGGATCTGCTGCGAAACTATGATTCTTCGCCCCTGGCGAGGGCTAAACGGTCTAGTACGGCCGGATGAACCGCGTGCAGGCCGCCATGGTTGCAAACAGGAAGAACAAGATATCGTTGTTCCAAAACGCAAATGCCGTAAGCAGGCATAAAAGCGCCAGCATGGCCCTGGGGTTCAGGGAATAATCGTCGAACATTAAAGCTTAATCCTCTATAGTGCCAGAGTCCGATCCAGGCTCTCACTGCCGAGCAGCCATGGCTAACCAGCAGCTGCTATCCGGCTGGCTTGGCGGGGTTCTGTTCCGCAAATGCCCGGCTTACCTTTTCGTAGGTATCCCCGAGTGCTTCCGGAATAATGCGGGTATTGCCTACCGTGGTCATGAAGTTCGCGTCTCCCGACCACCTCGGTAGCATGTGCAGGTGAATGTGCTGTGCGATGCCGGCGCCCGCTGCGGCTCCAAAATTCATCCCGAGATTTAATCCCTCGGGCTTGTAAATCGATTCGAGAACGTCCTCGGCTTGCCTAGTCAGAGCCATCATTTCCGCCGCGGCCGTAGCGGTGAGAGAGGTAAGCCTGGAGACATGAATGTATGGCACGATCATCAAATGGCCGCTTGTGTATGGATAACGGTTCAGGATGACAAAGCAGTGCTCAGCGCGATGCACTACAAGCGTTTTCCGGTCCTCGGACGGGTCCTGCGCAGCTACACAGAAAATACAGGCGGACTTGACCTTCTTCGCTTCCATGTATGTGGAGCGCCACGGCGTCCACAAGTACTCCATCAGCTGTTCCCCGCCCAGCTAAAAGGAATGTTGAGCCCCGTTAGGTGATTCCTCGGTCGCCTGCTGCTCGTCCGGGTGCGCCGCTTTCGCCGACTGATTGACCAGATCCCGTAGCTCTTTGCTTGGCTTGAAGAAGGGAATTCGTTTGGAAGGAACCTCCACACGCGAACCGGTTTTGGGATTTCTGCCCACGCGCGGCTGCCTCTGCCGGGTGCGAAAACTCCCGAACCCTCTGATCTCGATCTTCTCTCCCTTGTGGAGGCTGTTGACGATACTGTCGAAAATCGTTTCGACGATAGTCTCTGAATCCTTGCGGGTCATCTCCACCACTTTGGAGACTTCGTCGATCAACTCAGCCTTTGTCATAGACCGTGTTCCCATTTTCAGCTCTCGGATGATTTCGCTTGAGCGCATCCCCAACTGTAGACGTCGTCACCGCGGCCTGCCGGCGATAATCGTCCAGGCGGTGCTGTTCCGCCTCGTCATGGAGCTCGCGCAAGCTCAAGCCGATGCGCTTCTGTGCTTCGTTCATCTTGATTACTTTGAAATCGAATTCCTCACCGATGGGCAGTAAGGCTGCCTCATTTGCCGCCTTCTTCTGTCCGGAACGGTTCTCCACCTTACCGCTAATCTCGCTCCGATGACATAAGGCTTCGACTCCGGGCAGCAGCTCCACGAAAACTCCAAACGGGGCGGCCCGGCAAACTTTACCTTTAACCGCGTCTCCGATTTGGTGTGTGCGGAAGAAGGTCTCCCAATTGTCGGGCTGCAGCTGCTTGATGCCGAGCGAAAGCCGGCGGTTAGACGGATCGATATGCAGGACTACGGCCTGCACTACTTGCCCCTTTTTCACCAGCTCCGAAGGGTGCTTTATGTGCGCGGTCCACGACATGTCGGATATGTGCACCAGTCCGTCGATGCCCTCTTCGATTTCGACAAAGGCTCCGAAATCGGCTAGCTTCCGCACTCTACCTTCAACCACCGATCCCACGCTGTAGCGGTCTGCGATAGTCGTCCAGGGGTCGGCTTCGAGTTGTTTGATGCCGAGCGAAATGCGGCGCTCTTTCGGCTTCACCTCCAGAACTACCGCCTCTACCTGATCGCCTGCATTCACGATTTTTGCCGGGTGCTTCATCCGGCGGCTCCAGGTCATTTCCGAGATGTGTATCAGGCCTTCGACGCCCGGCTCGAGTTCAACGAACGCTCCGTAATCGGTGACGCTCACGATTCGCCCGATGACTCTGCTCTGGGGCGGATAGCGGAGTTCGATGTCTGCCCAAGGGTCCGGGCGCATTTGCTTCAGTCCTAAAGAAATCCGCTCGTGCTCGCGATCGAACTTCAGTACCTTGACATCGATTTCGTCGCCGACTTTGAGAATCGCTGAAGGGTGGGTTACGCTTCCATAACTCAGGTCGCTGACATGCAGCAAGCCGTCTATGCCGCCTAGATCGACAAATGCCCCGTAATCGGTCAGGTTCTTTACAACGCCCCTCACTTCGCCACCCTCACGCAGCGTGTCCAGCGCATGGGCCTTTCGCGCCTGCAAGTCGCTTTCGAGCAGCACTCGCCTGGACACGACAGCGTTTCCGCGGCGCCGGTTGAGCTTAAGGATCCGGACATCTAAAGTCTGTCCGATATAGGCGTCCAGATTGTGGATTGGGCGCACCTCAATCTGAGAACTTGGCAAGAAAGCCACCAAGCCGATGTCAACGGCAAGGCCTCCTTTGATCTTGCCGATCACACGCCCCGGCAAAGGCGTGCCTTCGGTGGCCGCCTGTTCCAGGTGCTCCCATATCTGACGCCGGTGGGCTTTCTCATAGGAGAGGAGGATATATCCCTCGACCGGCGGTCCCGCGCGATCGATCATTACTTCGATCACATCTCCGCGCTTAACGGCGGGTACTCCATTCTCGATCGGAAACTGTGAGGCGGGTACGAGGCCTTCGATTTTACGCCCGATGTCGACGATCACTTCCTGCCCCGTTACGCTCAAAACGTGCCCGTGATACGTCTCTCCTTCACCGGACGCAAACTGACTGCTGTAACCGTCTAAAAAGGCCTGATAATCGGGGTTTTCGGCTGCTTCGGGTGTCTCAACGTGCTCATCAAAGGAACCAGCCATGTGTCATTTCACCCTGAATACGTCGTGCAGCCAGCGCAGCGGAAGGGGACGAAAGCCTGACTACCTGCTTAACACTCCTTGTCTCTGTCCTGGCAAACTGTCAACTAGTTGAGCCTTCAGTACTTCAGAACTATAGCCGACGATACCGGTGATGTCAACCTGACCGCGCACGCGGCCGCGCCTTATCTCGTATATAATTAGGACGAGACGAAAGCGAGTAAACCATGATAGAAGGTCTGCTTCAGCCGACCCACCTGCTTATTATTTTGGCTGTAGCATTGTTTGTATTCGGTCCAAAGAAGCTCCCGGAGCTGGGCCAGGGCCTGGGTAAAGGCATTCGCTCTTTCAAAGATAGTATGAAGGCCGCTACAGAAGAGCCGGAAAAAATCGACCCGGCTGCAACGAATCGAACTCCCGATTCCAAGTAACTGATCGAATCGAACCGTAAGTAAACGGCAGCGTGCTAGTACAAGTACGCTGCCGTTTCTCTTTTATTTGCCGCACTTAGCAGCGCCTTCCGCCGGGTGATTCCAGAAAATTTTGCACTTGGCGGAAAGAAATGCCGTCATGGCCGCAGTTGTGTCCACTAGCATGAATTCTGTTAATCATCTCAAGTCCTTCAATAATCGGGATTTACTCATCCCCCCTTTTTGTACCGAAGGTGGTACCAAAACTGCCCTAGTCCCCAGCGCAGAGTGGTACAGATCCGGAGCGTGGTCTGACCTCAGTAACTTTGAGCAAATAACAAAATAGACGCGAACAAATCAATTCAGGAGCGGTGGAGCAACATGACAACAGAAGATTTCGGCAAGGCATATCAAAAAGGGTTTAATCTGACAGTTCGATTCCTGGTCTCGAGAGGCTTATCTTACGATGCGGCTTTGGACACAGCACAGGCGGCTTGGGCGAAGGGTTGGGAACGACGTGAGCAATTGCGCGATCCTAGCTTAGTGCTCACTTGGACGAATAGCATCGCCCTCAATATCCATCGAACGTTTCTGCGCCGCGAACCTCAAACTCAGACCTTGCCGGAGCTGCAGGCTCCTCCTCGCATGAATGTTGCCGCGATCGATGTGAAGCGCATTCTCAACGACTGCAAACCGAATGACCGGGTAGTCCTCGAAGGGCATTATATAGAAGGTTATAAGGTGCAGGAGATTGCGCGCCAGCATGGCTGGTCCGAAACTGCCGTACGCATTCGCTTGCTGAGGGCCCGCCGCAGTGTAGAACGCCGGCTGAGCCGTCCCAAGCACGCTCGCCTTCGCAACTTGGCCGAAAAAACGAAGAAGGCGCTAGCGACAGCGCTGGAAGTTCCGGCGTTCGAAGCTAAGGTCGCCTGATCTTACGTATCTCCTGCGTTAGCAATCACCGGTCGTTCAATAATCAGCCGGGCCAACGCACGAAGCGCGGCGCGTCATTGGATGGGCCGCGCTTTTCTGTTTCGTAAGAGCTTTAACGCGCCTGGCGGAAAGAGGCGCCTCTCCGCTAGATCAATTCTGCAGCGCTGAAAAAGAATGGGATCTCTACGGCAGCAGTATCCGCTGCGTCCGATCCGTGGACGGAGTTCCGCTCGATGTTTTCCGCGAACTTCTTTCGAATCGTTCCCTCTGCCGCGTTAGCAGGATTCGTTGCGCCCATAACCTCGCGCCACTTGCTGATCGCATCCTCACGTTCGAGTACCATCACGACGGCGGGCCCCTCGGTCATAAATGTAACCAGTCCGCCGAAGAACGGCCGCTCCTTGTGAACGGCGTAAAACGCCTCTGCTTCGTGTTTCGAAATGCGGTGCGTCTTCAAGCCCACAATGCGAAAGCCGTGCTGCTCGATCAAGGCCAAGATCGAGCCTACGTGACCCTTCTTTACAGCGTCAGGCTTAATGATTCCAAAGGTGCGTTCTAACGCCATCAACTTTTCCTTCTCTTAACTCGCACGCAGCGCCTGCTGCATCCTCTCGCCCATCAGCGCCGGCGTCGGACAAACGATGATGCCAGCTTCAGCCATGGCGGCCAGCTTGTCTTCCGCTCTCCCTGAGCCGCCCGAAATGATGGCTCCGGCATGACCCATGCGGCGTCCCGGCGGCGCAGTCTGTCCCGCGATAAAACCCACAACCGGCTTCTTCACGTGCTCCTTAACAAAGGCCGCGGCGGTCTCCTCGGCGCTGCCGCCGATTTCTCCGATCATGATGATGGCGTGCGTATCCGGATCTTCGTTGAACAGTCGGATCGCGTCGGTAAAGCTTGTTCCGATGATCGGATCGCCCCCGATGCCGATGCAAGTAGATTGACCGATACCAAGTTTAGTCAACTGCCCGACCGCCTCGTAGGTCAAGGTACCGGAGCGCGACACAATCCCGACATGGCCGGGCAAATGGATATGCCCCGGCATGATGCCGATTTTGCACTTGCCCGGCGTGATAACGCCAGGACAGTTGGGACCCACCAGTCGCGTCCCTGGCTTCGTTTTCAAATATGCCCAGACCCGCTCCATGTCTTCCACCGGTATGCCTTCCGTGATACACACCACGAGCGGCAGACCCGCATCGGCCGCTTCCATAATGGCGTCCGCTGCAAAGGGCGGCGGTACGAAAATCACCGATGCATTCGCGCCCGTCGCTTCGATGGCTTCTTCCACGCTGTTGAACACCGGACGGCCGAGGTGCTTCTGGCCTCCTTTACCTGGTGTAGTTCCGCCGACCACCTTAGTCCCGTATTGAATCGCCTGCTCGGCGTGAAAGGTGCCCTCGCGCCCGGTAAAACCCTGAAACAAAACTTTCGTATTTTCGTCGATCAGTACGCTCATTGCGCTAGTCTCACTACTTTCTCCGCGGCATCTTTCATCCCGTTTGCAACCGTGAAGTTGAACCCGGAGTCTGTCAGAATTTTTTGGCCAAGCTCGACGTTTGTCCCTTCCATTCGCACCACCACGGGGATCTTGATCTCGAGTTCGCGCGCTGCTGAAACCACCCCTGTGGCCAGCGTGTCACACCGCAGAATTCCGCCAAAGATGTTGATCAGAACAGCTTTCACGCTGCGGTCGGAAAGCAGAATGCGGAATGCATTCTTGATCTGTTCTGCGTTGGCGCCGCCGCCCACGTCAAGGAAGTTTGCGGGTTGCCCTCCCGCATACTTGATGATGTCCATGGTGGCCATCGCCAGCCCCGCTCCGTTGACCATGCAGGCGATCGTGCCGTCGAGCTTGATGTAGTTCAAGCCGAAACGCGAAGCCTCTACTTCGAGCGGATCCTCTTCATTCAGATCGCGCAGTTCCAGCAGGTCTTTGTGCCGGTAAAGTGCGTTGTCGTCAAGGTTGATCTTTGCGTCGAGCGCATATACCTTGCCGTCCTTTGTCAAGATGAACGGATTGATCTCGGCGAGCGAGCCGTCGATTGCCAGATATGCTTTCGAGAGTGCGATCATAGCTGCGGCCGCTGCGTTTGCGCTGGCTGCTGGAATATCCATGCCGAAGGCCAGTTTGCGCGCCTGAAATGGCTGCAAACCTTGCCCCGCAATCAAGGGCTCTCGCAAGATAAGTTCCGGCGTCTTTCCCGCGACCTCTTCAATCTCCATGCCGCCGGCCTTCGACGCCATGAAGACCGTTTCTCCCAACGCCCGATCAAGCACCAGTCCGAGGTAGAGTTCCCGCTCGATCGGTAAGGTCTCTTCGATCAAGAGCCGCTGCACCACGCGTCCTTCCGGACCGGTCTGGTGGGTAACCAGAGTCATGCCGAGCATCTTTTTCGCGATCTCAGCAGCTTCTGCGGAGTTCTTTGCGATCTTCACGCCGCCACCCTTGCCTCGGCCTCCCGCATGGATTTGCGCCTTGACCACTACGCTGCCGCCGAGCTTCTTGGCTGCCGCTTCCGCTTCCTCTACCGTATACGCGACTTCGCCGCGCGGCACAGGAACATCGTACTTGGCGAGGATCGCCTTCGCCTGATACTCGTGTATTTTCATATGGATTGCGGCGCTCGTGCGATGTTCCGCGCTGCGCGCGCCAATCGCTAGTGTATCTCGCGCTCACAATACCCCGCACGAATCCGAACCGCCTATCCGGTTCGCTCCCATCTGCGCCCCCTACTCGAGCAAAGTCAGAGGCGATTCGCTCTCGCGCTTCACCTGGCTGATTTTGCAATCTTTGGGGCGCTTGTCCGGGCGCCAGTGCAGCAGCTTAGTGCCGTGCCGGAAGCGATGGCCTGAAAAGTGATCGTATTGAACTTCGACCACCAGCTTTGGTGCAAGCGGCTGCCATTCCGTGCTGCGTTCCGTGCTCCAGCGGCTCGGGCCACCTGGGGCAGTTCCCGTAAAGCCTGGCGGCTCGATCAGCGCCTCCAGGTTTTTCGTCAGCGCCGGCTTCTCCGCAGCTGCCAATCCCGAGCAGAAGCCAACGTGGTTCAGCAGACCCGAGTCGTCATACAAGCCCAACAATAGAGATCCTACCTGCTTATTTTTGGAGCCGTAGCGGAACCCTCCAATCACGCAATCCGCCGTGCGCAGGTTCTTAATCTTCACCATCGAATTCCGTTCGCCCGAAGCATATGGGCGGTCAACCCGCTTGGCAATTACGCCGTCGAGCGGCCCAGCCATGCGTTGAAACCACTCTTTGGCCGTACTGAAGTTTCTCGTGCGAGGCGAAAGGCGGATCCGCTCGCCGTGAAAGAACTTCGCGGCAAAATGTTCTAGCTCTTCCCGCCGCACGTCCAGCACTTTGCCGGTGAAGTCTTCACCTTTCTCGTTCACGAGCAAATCAAAGACAAGGAGCGTAGCCGGCGTCTCTTTGGCTAACTTTCTGATGCGGCTCTCGGCAGGATGAATCCGTTGTAGCAGGGCGTCGAAATCCAGACTGCGCTTTTCGGTAACGATGATTTCTCCATCGAGCACGAATCGTTTCGCCCCGAGCTCCAGCAGTGCTTCCGTAATTTCGGGGAAATAGCGCCCCAGCGGCTGGCTGGATTTCGACATGATCTGGACGGTCTGTTCGTCACGAAAACTCAGACAGCGAAAGCCGTCCCACTTCGGTTCGTACTCCCACTCGTCACCCACCGGAATGGCTTTTGCGACGTCCGCTTCCATGGGAGCGAATGTGACTTCAATGGGAAGGTTCACTGGAGCATCTCCAGCCTGCAACGTCCGCGCTTCTGCAACACTGCTTTGAACAAATCACCATGTTCCCTGACCCGTTCAGGTACGGTATCCATTGTTAAGCTTGCTGGATCTATGCCCGCCTCCACTTCTTCCCAGGAGACCGGCGTTGAAACGGTCGCCTCAGGTTTAGGCCTAACCGAATACACGGACGCCAGCGTGCGTCCCCATGCATTCTGGTTGTAATCGACAAGCACGCGTCCGGCCGGACGCTGCGCAACCCGATATTCCGATGTAATCTCGGCCGGATACTGCTTCGCGAGCTCGATTGCGATAGCCTTCGCTACGCGCCACACTTCTTTCTGTAGAGGACCACGCTCGATCGCTACATAGATATGAATCCCGCGAGAACCGGTGGTCTTTGCGTAGCTCGATACGCGCCGCTTCTCCAGATAGGCTCTTACCAGCAGAGCAACTCGCCTCACCTCTACAAATCCTGCTGGTTCCACCGGGTCCAGGTCAAAGTGCAGAAAGTCCGGCCGGTTCACGTCGTCGCAGCGCGCGTACCACGGATTCAGGTCGATACAGCCGAGGTTGACGATCCAAAGCAGGGAGGCGAGATCCTGCACGATGGGGAAATCGATTATGCTTCCTGAGCCATGCTCGATTGAACAAGTCTCGAGCCACGCTGGCTTGTACTCCGGCGTGCGCTTCATAAAAAAGAACTTGCCTTCAATGCCGTTCGGATACCGCTTCATCACCATAGCCCGTTCTTTTAAATGCGGGATCAGAACCGGCGCTACTGCACCGTAGTACAGCAGCAGATCGCGCTTGGTTTTGCCAAGCTCCGGCCAAAAGAGTTTCTGCAAGTTGGTGAGCGAAACCTTTTTGCTGCCGCACTTCACGTCACACTTGTCTTGCCCGCCAGGAATCTCGAAGCTCACAATTCGTGCACCAGGGCCACTCTACTGTGGCACCGGTTCTTTGGTCAAGCGCCCGTCGATCATTCTCCAGATGCCCCGAGGGTTGGCGTTCTGCAGTTCTGGCGGCAGGGCTGCATCGGGGAAGTTTTGGAAGCAAAGCGGCCGCGCAAAGCGGTATATAGCGGCCATCCCAACGGAGGTGAAGCGCGGATCGGTCGAGGCGGGGTAAGGTCCCCCATGCTGCATCGCGAAGCCCACCTCAACTCCTGTGGGATAGCCGTTGCAAATCAATCTTCCAGCCTTCCTGTTCAGCAAGCTTAGCAGTTCACGGCTCCTCTCGATCTCATCTGGGTCCCCGTGAAGTGTTGCCGTCAGGGTGCCTTCGAGTGCCCTCGCGCAATCCAACATTTCAGCTTCCGAGCCGCAGCGTACGACGACAGTTGCCGGACCAAAGATCTCCTGATGCAGCGTTTGGTGGCCGAGCCAAACCTTTGCATCCGTAATCAGCACGCCTGGCCGGCCTTCTGCTCTTTGTGGATTGTTCTCGCGCTCAGAGACCGCAACTCGGACCCCGGCGATCCCGGCCGCCTTCTCGAACGTGCTCACGAAGCCTTTTGCAATGGCTAAATTCAGCATGCTTGCGGGAACGCCCTTTTCCGTTTGCTTCGTTAGGTGATCTATAAACTTCTGCAATCCCCCGCACTCGACGGCGAAGACCAATCCGGGGCAGGTGCAGAACTGGCCCACTCCGAGCGTCACCGACCGGAAGACGCCTTCCGCGGTGGCCTCAGCGTGTTTTGCCAGCACGCTCGGGAGCAGAAAAACCGGGTTTACGCTTCCCATCTCCGAAAACACGGGGATGGGCTCCGATCGCTGCGCTGCTCGATCATAGAGAGCGCGCCCCGCCCTTTGCGAACCGGTGAAAGCAACCGCTTTGACATTGGGATTTGATACCAGCGCGGTGCTAACTTCCGGCGCTATCCCGTGTAGCATCGAAAACGTTCCGTTCGGCAGCGATCGTTTCTTAACTGCGCTTGCGATCGCGCCGGCTACCAACTCCGATGTCCCCGGATGCGCCGGATGTGCCTTGACGATCACGGGATTGCGCGCTGCCAAAGCAGAGGCCGTGTCCCCGCCCGCGACCGAAAATGCCAGCGGGAAATTACTTGCCCCAAAAACCGCTACCGGTCCGAGTGGCTCTAGCATCCGGCGCACATCCGGCTTAGGAACCGGCTTCCGCTCGGGCTGCGCTCGATCGATCCGCGCATCCACCCAGGACCCTTCGCGCACCAGCTCGGCAAACATTCTGATCTGGTTAACGGTCCGGTCGCGCTCTCCTCGAAGACGCTCCAGCCCCAGAGCACTCTCTTCATCTGCTTTCTGTACTAGCTCGTCGCCGAGTGCAACTATTTCTTCTCGTACTGTATCGAGAAAGACTGCAATCTCTTCCGCGCTCAAATCCAGTAGTTCTGCCGCTGCACGTCCCGCGAGGTCCGCAGCCTGTTCGATCTCCGTGGCGGTAGCCGTGTGAAACAGCTCCGGCGAAGCGGCGCCGTCCCGCGGATTGTACGCCTGAAACGTCTCTTTGCTATTCGCTGAGACCTCTTGCCCGATCAAGTTGCCGCCGTGAAAAGCCATAACGCTGCAGTCTCCAGCTTATCCGGCATTGACGTGACTGCCACTACTCATCCTTTTTGATGACGCTGATGCCTCCGTTCCGCTCGAGAACCGCATACTTAATTTGGTCAAAATTCCTCACGCCCGTGGTTCGCGCTGCCGCCATTACGTCGGTATCTCGCAGCCGCATCCTGTACATTGCCTCGGTTTGCCACTGGCCGTCCTTCAATAGCACCAGGGGTTTTCCATCCACCAAGGCCGATAGCTTCGGATAGCGCTCCTTCAGGCCCGAGATCGACCTGTGTAGCAGCCCCACCGTGAGTACGGCGCAGATACTGTTCGTCTCTGAACGGTCGTTGCCCATGGTCGCGAGAATAATTATGCCTCCGATCAGGAACACGATCACGAAGTCAAATAGAGTCATCTGAGCGCCTGGCCGGCGCGTCAAGACGCGCACTGTCAGCAGCAGGAAGAAATACCCGGCGATCGCGTGAAGAATCGTATACATAGGCTCGCCCTCAAGGCATAACAAAAATCTTCAGTGCCAGTTGCTGTGCGCCAGGCACACCCAGAGTTAGGTCGTATATACCGGGTTTCGAGGGTTCCAGAGCAAATTCAGCCGAGGCTGGCGTGTGGCTGGCATCAAATTGGTAAAGAACCCCTCCTTCACCTATGGTCGAGGACACCGGCTGTGGAATCACCCGCTGATTTCCCAGCCCTTTCAGCAGGCTTTCACTGACCCACAACTCTGCCTTACCGTCGTGTATCGCGTTAGAGCCGAAGTGAACCGTGAGAATGGAAGGCGTACTGAAGCGTTCGACGCGCTCGTACCCCACCTGTATGGTTCCGTCATTCGTTTTTGCATGCACTTTGGCCAGTGGCCCGCGACCGAAAGCACCTGCCAAATCCAACAGAATGATTAGCGCGAACAGAATCCAGACGCCGTCTTCGAAGCGCCACCACTTGCGCTGGAAATCCAAATCCTCGCCAACTGCGAGCTCGTCGTTGATCTTGGGAACTGTATCCTCTACCGGCTGTGTGATTTGTGAAGCTGCCATATTCGAAACCCCTGATTGGCTAACTATCTTTTGAAGGGACGATACTGATTTCTCCGTTTCGCTCCAGTACTGCGTAGTCAACCTGGTCCACTCGCTCGAGACCTTGATCGCGCATCATCGCCCGGATGTCTTCCGCTTGGATGCGCATTCTCTTCATGGTTTCTACATGCTGCTGCCCGTCGGTTAGGAGCGTCAGTGGTGTCCCGTCAGTCACTAGTCCGAACCGCGTGCTCCGCTGCCTCGCCCAGGCGATCAGATAATGCATTGCCGCAACGGTCACGATCTGGCAAAGCGCATTCGTGAGCGAACGGTCGTCGGCCACCATCGCAGTGAGCGTCACGCCACCCATGAAGAACACCAGTACAAATTCAAACGGTGTGATCTGCTTGCCCGGACGCCGCCCGACAATCCGCACCATGAAGATCAAGAACAAATAGCCAAAAATCGCCCTGAACACTGCCGCCATAGACTCGTCCGCGACCCGCTCTCCTTGCGTTAGAGGGTTGCAGTGGCCGTTAGATTTCCGCGTAGTAAAACGTAATCAGCGGGCCAGTTGGGCGGTTCGTAGTTGTTTCTTAGCAGCTTGGAGGTCTTCAGCGGACTCGAGCACTGCATCGAGGTGGGTCATCTGCAACATCTTCTCAAGATTAGAACTCACTCCGATCAAACGCATGGGACAGCTATGCCGGCTGGCTGAGCTGTAGACGATGGTCAGCTCCCCAAGTCCCGAGCTGTCAACCGAAACAACATGCTGAAGATCCAAAATGATACCCGAAAGCTTTGGCTTAGCTAACACCTCGCGAGCCGCATTCCGCAGCGAGACCAGTGATGGTCCCAAGGTCAGTGCACCGTGCAACTCGAGTATGGCTACTTCCTCGTCGATCCGTGTTCCGATTGTCAGTGCCATGTGCCCTCCTGCCCATCTGAATGTCGCAGCGCTGCCCGGTGTTGTTATCCACTTTAACCGTTAGCCGGCAAGAAATTATCTTTTCGTCCTATGAAGTGTGGTCGTCCGCCGCCGCCCAAGGCGTGTTTTCAATTACTTATGAGCGCTGCCGGGCAAGGAAAGAAAAGTGCTTTTAGAAGGGTGCTCGTCAGTTCCAATTAGCGAATCACGGAGGCTTGCTACTTGATCTGCCGAGGAGATAACCCGCTCATAGCGTCGATAGGCAGCGCGTCATACTTGCGACGCGCTGCTCCCTTTTTGGGAACTGCGCTCAATCGCGCCTGCTATCCTCACGGTTTTCGCCAATCACTGCGTTGTATTGCTCGATCGCGAGGGACGAGCGATCAAGCAGTACAACGTCACCCATAGCGGGGAAGGGCTAGTCACTCGTATAACGGCTAAACAGGCAAACACTGTCTGATACGGCGGAGGTGGCGATTGCCATCGAAGTGGCTTGGGGAGCGTTGGTCGAAACTCTGGTCGAGAGTGGATTCGCCGTCTTCTCGATCAATCCGAAGCAAGTGGATCGAGGGTCGTGACGCCCTGGTTCTGGCAGGGTCTTTACGCACTGATCGACAAAGCTACAGACGCGTAGAGATAGAGGCGGCGCGTAACGAACCGTTTATGGCAACTTCTGCACCGCTATTAGCCGCAAGTACTGAAGCTGAGCCCGGCTGCCGACGAGCGATTCGCTTGGGACCTACTGAATGCGGCTCCAACTCCGGCTTAAGGCGCTCGCGTACCGGTCGGAGAAGTCCAAAGCATTCTCAGGACTAATCGGATCAGGAGAGTCACTGCGGATGAGGTGCTCACGGAAGTGCGAACAGTTCCCCTGGTACTGGCTCCTGGAGCAGCGGAAGCCGCATGTGAACACGTGTTGTTTCTGCTTCCTCAACTCAGGCTCTTAGACCAAGCAACTCCGGGACACATCTCACCGCATAAGAGAAATCCTCACTGCGTTGGCTGAATCCGCACACGATAAAGACGAACCGCCCTCTGACGCCGGCCTGATGCTATCGATTCCGGGGATCGGACCAGCCGTACCGCTACCCTCCTGACGGAGGCCGCGCGGCCCATTCGGGATCGTGACTATGCGGCTCTGCGCTGCTATTCCGGCACGGCGCCCATAACGAGGCAGAGCGGCAAGCGAAAGAGCGTCCAGATGCGGTACGCTTGCAATCCTCGCCTTCGAAAAGCCGTTTACCACTGGGCATCGACCAGCATCAATTGCGATTCAAGGAGGCGGCAACAATACGACGCCTTGCGAACTGCCGGCCATCAACACGCGCGAGCACTGAGGGGATTGGCCGATAGGCTGCTCAAAATCTTGACGGCAATTCTTGAGCACCAGACTGCATACAGCCCGGCGCGCCGCCAACTGACTCCAGCAGCGTAGATGTTAAGCGTCTTCTGTCGGTTCGCCACTCCTTCAGGAGCGATCACGCCATCAACTCCTCCGGCTTGAAATAAGATCTCATCCCAGCGACGAAGGAACCCGGGTGCTACCGCCGTGAGCGCCGCAAGAAGGCATACCAACTTCCGGTGCGCCGCAGTTCCTAGGATTTCGAAAATCGACGTGAGTGTTCCTAAACACTCGCCGACTTAAACAAAGCGGCGACGCTGCAGACGTACATAACGCGAGCGCCGCTTGGTCGGGGAGCCGAGATCCGGCGCATAGATCAACTCGTATTGCGCCGGAGCGGAGCTTTGTCCTCCTTCAATCGGAACGTGAGCAACGCGGGTCCTGCTGCACGCTAACAGCCGTAGGTGCATGACCGTAGTGAAGGCGAAAAGAACCGATACTCGTTGCGTTCATTCCTCATGGCGCTCGCGACGGAAGTGGGTCCTGAACAGCTGAGCGGCCACTTGCCGTCCCAGTTCTTCGCCATCCTGGAGCGAATGGTGAAAGTGGAAACCGACGAAGATGCGCGCCCAATACACCTCATTAAGCCAATCACGCGTGTCCTCGAATACATGCGTGTGCACGCCATCGTTGAAACCACCGGCGGTCACCGTAACATGTACTTTCGGCGTTGCGAAGAAGTCAGCCACGAGATGCGAAACAGCACTCGTCAGACAGCCGTGCGCCGCCGGATACTCAGGGTGCCCGGGCGTGGCACCGCCTGAAGGCATCCAAGACGCATCAGCTGCGAGTTCGGGATTGTCTCCCCCAGCTTGGATCGCCGTGACTGGCCGCCAGAAACCGTAGGTGTATTTCGCATTGAAACAACCGATGGCTGTGTCGGCAAAACCTGTCCAGAAAATTGCCTGAAGGCGTGCCGAGTCCATCAGGTCGAGCTTGTAGTGCTGGACAAGATTGTTGAACACCCCGCTGTACTGGGCGGCCGTGTTCACCACCCAGAACTGGGCGATCTCAGTTTGCCGAGCGGTACGCAAAGTGGTGGTGTTGCTGTTCGCGTCGCCTCCGTAAAGGCGCGTGAGGTTGTAATCAGCCACCCACTCTTCGCTCGAAAGCGGGGTCGGCCCCTGGGGCAGGAACTGGTCCGCACTGCGCATAGTGAACGGGCGCATTTTGCCGAGCCACGGTGTCACGGGTGCTGGGAAGTTCGGCGGCGTCCGCTGCCAAACGCCAGGACCACTGCCCGGAGTATAGGGGACGTCTGCCTTGAGCCCGTCATCCGAACGCGCAGTAATCAGCGCCGCTGCCGCGGCCTCGCCTATCTCGACGCCTGCTGACTTGCTGCGTCCATCACCAGCCAGGGTCTGCAAAAAAACGTTGAATTGCGCATCCAGGGTCGACTGCTGGTCCGGGAAATAGTGCACCAGAACTCGATGCGCGGCAGCAACCGCGGCGGCCTGCTCCGAAGCGAAGCGCGGCCTGGATCCGCGGAAATAGAAGGGTTGGAACGGGTAACCATGTACCGCGTTGACGGCGTCGTAAACCGCAATGCTCGAGTAGGCAAACCAGACGCCGGCTGCACCCGGCGGCATTCCGGCGTTGCTCACTATTGTTGTGGACGCTACCGCGTCCCAATCGCTAACGACGTTTTGCGCGCTCGCGGCTGTCCAGGTAAGCAGCACGGCGGCGCTCCATAAAGGGAATCGGGAAATCTGCATTTGTGTCCTTCCAATGGCCCTATGGGGCCTGGCAGCAATCTTCAGTGTTGCCCGGGTCAGGGTGCAATCCGCCCGGTGTCCTTTTCACCTCCGATGTACATCATCGAGTAAGCTGCTGACTACAGTGAACATCCAGGTTGTCCGAAGGGACGACCCCTGTGATAAGCTTTCGGAGATCATGCCCGAGGCAGCACGGCATTCGGTTGTCCATCGCTTCGGTGCGTACGAGTTGAACCCTCAATCAGGCGAACTGCGGAAGAAGGGTGTTCGCATTAAGCTTGCCGGACAGCCGATCCAGGTATTAGTTGTGCTGGTGGAACGAGCCGGGGAGGTCATCAGCCGAGAGGAACTGCGTTCCAAGTTGTGGCTCGTCGATACCTTCGTCGATTTCGATCACGGCTTGAACAACGCGGTCGCGCGAATTCGCGAGGTACTGAACGATTCTTCCGAAAACCCGCGTTATATCGAGACCATTCCGCGGCGCGGCTACCGGTTCATTGGGCAGTTACTGAGCGTACAGCAACCGGCGGTCGTCCCTGCCGAAGCCGAACCAGCAACTTGTAGTGCTAGAGACACTACCGACGAAACACCAAGTGTTGCTTCTCCCGAGCAGACGTCTTCCGATTTGCAAGATCAGATCACCAGACCGATGCGCGCTCCGTTCAAGCCAGCGCTTGTTGGAGCAGTCGTGATCGCATTGTTTGCTGGGACTCTCGCGGTCTATCAAGGTATAAAAATCACCAAGGCAGCGCCAATCAAATCGCTGGCGGTATTACCTCTCAAAAACCTCTCTGGCGACCCCGCCCATGAATATCTGGCAGATGGAATCACGGAGGAAGTGATCGGGCGACTCGCCACCCTCCACGGCGTTCGTGTAATCTCACGGACTTCATCAATGCACTTCAAAGACACCGCACTTTCGGCTCCGGAGATTGCTCAGAGGCTCGGAGTGGACGCCCTGGTTGAGGGGTCGGTGATACGCCAGGGCAGCCATGTTCGTGTACAGGCGCAGCTGATTCGTGCCACTGATGAGCACTTCTGGTCGGAAACTTACGACCGCGAAATCGGCGACGTGCTTGCGCTTGAAAGCCAGTTCGCGCAATCAATTGCCGAAAAGGTAGCTGTTACTATCACCGGGCAGGAATACACGAGACTCGCGACAGCTCGTCACCTCTCGCCCGAAGTTTATGAGATTTACCTGAAAGGTAAGCTTTCGCCACGCAACACCAAGGCCGATCTGGAGCAAACTCGGGCGTATTTCCAAGAAGCTATCCGTAAGGACCCCACCTTTGCGCCGGCGTACGTCGGGCTCGCACGAACGTATTCCGATATGGCCTCGCTCTTGGGCGGCGCCCCTCCTCGTGAGGTGAATCCGAAGATACTAGCAGCGGCAAGGAGGTCGCTGCAACTGGATCCGGACATCGCCGAGGCGCATGCTCTGATCGCAGACGTATATCAGAAGGTCTGGCGATGGAGCGATGCCAAGGCGGAATACGAACGGGCTTTGGAGTTGAAGCCAAGTGACGCGGCTGCTCATATGGCGTTTGCAAAGTGGCTCGCCGCGCAGGGCCGTCTCGAAGAGGCAATTACATGGTCCAGGCGAGGCCGGATTCTTGATCCGCTTGGTGTTGCGGGGGCCGAAAGCGGATGGGTTCTGTTCTGCGCGCGGCATTACGACGATGCTATCCGGGAATTGCGAAGCATGCTGGCGGTGCGCCCCGACCTAGCAAGGGCGCAGTGGTATTTGGGCTTCGTCCTCATTGCGAGTGGCCAGAGCGAGCAGGCCATCGTCGAGCTCGAGAAAACAGCGGCCATGACGCAGCGCAGCCCGGGTTCTCTCGAAATACTAGCGGCGGCCTATGGCTACGCCGGACGGCGACGGGATGCCATTCGGATCATAGACGAATTAAAGCACCGGAGCAAGGCGGGCTACGTTCCGGCAGGGGCCTTCGTTAATCCTTACTTAGGTCTTGGCGATTACGACCAGGCGTTAGCGGGTTACGAGCGAGCGTACGAAGAACAATCGCCGGTTCTGCAGTGGGTCAACGTGATTCCTTTTGCAGATCCGCTGCGCGGTAACCCTCGCTTTCAAGATCTGGTGCGCAAGGTCGGACTAAAGTGATGCCGAACGTAGTGCACGATCCTAAAATAGACTCTTCCGGCGCCGCGAAAACGCTGGCTCTGGTCCCAAGGATCGTGAGTAGTCGCGAAGGGTTTACCTGTCGATGTCGTCACCGGACCCGACTGCCCAATCCGCCGCGCCGGGAAACTTGATTCCGCACAACCGGTAGTTTGCAGTTGCAAAACCGTGGGGAGTCCCCTGTCCAACTCAGTTCCCTCACTCGCGGCTGCGAAGATGAACAAAATGCGACTTCGAACGTGCGCGCTGGCCTTAGCTTGCGCCCTTCCCGTGCTGCCCGAGTCCGTTCCTCAATCTCTTCAAATTGAGGTCACAATTCCAAACCGGAGCCGGGCTCTTACAGGCCATCTGATCTTTTGCATCTCAAAAGTCTCCAAACGAGAACCGCGTTTTCAGATTTTGGAGACCTACGATTCGGCTCAGGCCTTCGGAGTCGATGTCGAAAGCCTCGCTCCTGGTAAGCCGATTATCATCGATTCGACGACGGTCGGCTATCCTCTCGAGCATCTGTCCGACCTCAAGGAGGGCGAATACGTCGTGCAAGGCGTATTCAATATCTACGAACCGTTTCATCTAGCCAGCGGAAGCGTACTCGAACTGCCTCCGGACCGCGGGGAGGGCCAGCAATGGAATAGAAAGCCCGGCAATCCGTACTCGAAGCCGCGAAAAATCTATCTCGATCCTCACCGTACGCGTGCAGTCGGGATCTCGCTCGATCAGGTCATCGCTCCTATCTCCTATGATCCAGTCCAAGAGACCGAAAACGATGGTTCAAGCAAGTGGCTCAAATTCGTCCGCATTCGCAGTGGGTTGCTCTCCAGGTTCTGGGGACGCGACATGTTCTTCGGCGCCTGGGTTCTGTTACCGGACGGTTGGGATGAGCACCCGAACTCGCGCTATCCTCTGATCGTTTATCAGGACCATTTTCATCCAGACTTCGGCGCTGGCGTCGATTTCCGGACTTCCCCGCGCAAGCCGGAAAGCAAAGCGGAACCGGGCGAAATCGACTATGGCTACAAGTTCTTTCAGGACTGGACTTCCGGACGCCTGCCCCGAATCATCATTGTTTATCTTCAGGACGCGAATCCTTACTACGACGATTCGTACGACGTAAACTCGGCCAACCTGGGACCTTACGGCGATGCGATAACGCAAGAAGTAGTTCCACAAATCGAAAAGCGCTTTCGCGCTATCGGCCAAGGCTGGGCGCGGGCAACTTACGGTGGGTCGACAGGAGGTTGGGAGTCCCTCGCCTCTCAGATCTTCTATCCCGATTTTTACAATGGCGTTTGGTCGAGTTGCCCGGACCCGGTCGATTTCCATGCCTACCAAAATGTAAATCTCTACAAGGACGCGAACGCTTATTGGCGCAGCGGGCCGTTCGGCACGATTCCGATCGCGGAAATGCGGGACCCCGATGGCACGATTGTGGCGGACATGGAACCGGCCAATCGCCGGGAGTACGTGATCGGCACGCACGGCCGCTCAGCCGAACAATTCGATGCGTGGCAGGCCGTCTTCTCGCCCGCCGGTTCGGACGGATATCCCAAACCCGTTTATGACAAGCGAACCGGTGTAGTTGATCCGGCGGTGGTTCGCTACTGGCACGATCACTACGACCTCACGGCCATCCTGCAGCGTGACTGGAACACGCTGGGTCCAAAGCTCGAGGGTAAACTCCACCTCGCAGCTGGCGATGCGGATACCTGGTTCCTCAATAACGCCGTGCATCTGCTCCAGGAAACCTTGCAGGCGACGCGCCATCCCCACTCCGACGCCAGCTTCGATTACGGGCCGCGGATGCCGCACTGTTATAGCGGAGATCCCAATCTGCCCATGAGTGTCTCGGGCCCGACAGTCACTCAACGAGTGCTGCCCCGCATGGTTGAGCACATGCTCCGAACAGCGCCCAAAGGAGCCGATGTGACCAGTTGGCGTTATTGATAGCGAGTTTTCCGAGTTATCAGGCCGTAAGCACCTTCACCGTCTGCTTTTCAAAGTGCTTTTCGCCGTTCCATTGCGCATCAAAAGTCACGGCAGCCTTCCCCCCCGACAGAGCGAACATGGCCGCAATCGGCCAACTTTTCTCGAACGCCGCCTTGGTGTTGCGCGTCACTTCTCCTATCGCTTTCGCTACCGCCTCGCGCGCCGCCATGAAAGTCGGATCTGCTGCCGGATCGACGCTCTTTGGATGTTCGGCTGCTACTAAGACTGTCTTCAGTAGCGGTGCAACGGTTGCAACCGAATGCGCCCACGAAACAATGTCGAACCAATCGCTATAAGAAGCGGGAGATCCCGGGGGAAACTTCTGTTCTTCCATTTCGGCCCAGATCACATCGGAGCGTAGAGCCGCTGCGCGTGCCTGGTCCACCGGGCTGTTTTTATCGAGCAGCGCAATGAGCACGTTCCTTCCGAGCCGCTTCAGATCCTCTTCCCTATGTGGAGTGCGGTTCCGGACATCTTCGAAAAACAGGCTGAGTGCCTCCTCGCCCTGGAATGTAGCCCTGGTTTCAAGCCGGAAGTAATGGATCTGCTTTTCCAGCGCAATCCCATTCAGCTCGCTTTCCGTGAGTAACCCCAATGCTCGTCCAAGCAGCAGGTTCTTTCGCACGCTCGCATAGTTCGAGCGCTCGTTGTAGAGTAACAGCGATTGTCTTGCTTGTATGGTGACTTCATAGGCGCTTGAAGTGTTTACAACCGCATAGGCCACCGTCGCGAGGAACGCCTGGTTAAGTACTTTCCGAAGCTTATCGTCTTGCGTCGCCAGCGATGCGGATGAAACACAGATTCGCTGCGCTGTCTCTTTATCCGTGATCGTGATGTTTCCGTCTTGTGGATCATGCAGAATCGTGCACTGTCGCACGAATTGCTGCATAGATGCCCAATCATAGATACCCAACAGGTTGAGCGTTGATTTCGCGCCGGACTTGTGTGTTTCGATCAGGATATTTCGCAGCTCCCTTGCGGAGCTCAGGTTGGCAAGCTCTGACCAGTTGCCCTTAAGAGCCGCGTTGATCGCGAGGTCGGTGCTCGCGGAGTCTCCTTGCAGATCGATTTCGTAGAGGACTGCGGCCTCATCCGTATGCGAAGCGCTGCAACCGCCGTTCAGCGCGATCGAGAAGCCCTGGTCGACTGCGCTCTGGAGTGAGTCCTGCATGATCTTGCGGTCTGCTTCCTCAATCCCGGCCGGATCGAAATTTGCACCCGGCAAGGCCGAGAACAGTATCGATATCAAGTCGGCCGATCCGGCTTTCGCACTGATTCCGGCGGAGGCCTGAAAACTCGCGCTCAGATCCGATTCCTTCTTTTTGTAGAGACCTATTTGCACTTTCGACGCACTCGCGCGATAACACCTGCCCCGGAACTCGCCAGAGACGCTCAGCACGCCTTTCAAGCCGACGCTCAGCGCAGGCGCGATCTGCAAAGCATCCCCCAGGGCAGGCGCGGCAGTCTTCAGACTGAAGCAATCGACAGCTAGCGGGTAACTATAGCTTGCTTCGATCGCGAATGAGCCGGAGGCGTCCCATTCGTAAACCGTGTTGAGCGGCTGGTCGCGAAGGTCGGAAGCCGTCCGTAAGATTCTGTAGTTCGAGAGTGCCTCTTCGATTGCCTCCTTCAAGGTCGCGACACTTCCCTTTTGAGGCTCGACCAGCGAATAAACCGCAAACTCACGCGCCTGCATTCCCTCTCCACTCACCCCGAAGCCGGAGGGACCGGTCACGCCAGCTTTGATTGCGAGCGAAGTCTCGAGCGCGAACCGGATCCAAGTCTGACTGTCGCGAATCGGAATCTCGGGCGAAGTCCCGCCAGGTTCGAACAGCGACTTATTCGAGGCTCGAAAAACCGTAATGGCAGCATTCACTCCGCTCTTAATTGCCAGGCCAACATTCCCCCCTAGATCGATCTCCGGCGTCTTAAAGGTTCCGCCAAGAACGGCGGATTGAAAGTTAGTCTGATCTAGGGGCTTGGTGGCAGCTCCAACAAATTCGCTGGTCTTCGATTCGAGAGCCTGCAGTCCAAAAGTTGTTAGCGCGCTCTTATCATCAAACTGAACATCGAGCTTCAATCCAAGACTGTCAGCGAGCGAAATCGTCGCCACCGGAACCGCCTTTCAGATATGTTCTGGCAAGCTCAAGCTCCGGCCGGTCACCTTCCGGGCAGTTTGCGAGCAGTTGTTTGTAGAAGAGCTTCGCGGATTCAGGTTTGTCGGCGGCCTCAGCGGCGCGGGCAGCCCCGTCAAGCGCGTTGAATCGGTTCGGGTCGGTTTTCAGACATCGCTCATATTGAGCGAGCGCTTCTGCCGGCCGCTGTAACTCGAGCAGCATATCCGCAAGCATCTCGCGTGCCGGCAATTCGACTTCGCCTTTGCCCACCTTATCCTGCTCATCGGCCACTTTGCTCAGCAAGCGAGTGCCTTCGCTCCCGTTTCCTTGTGCCAACGCGAGCCAGGCATGAGCTTCGTCGCGGGCTGTCGCCATCTCATCTGCTACATAGGCGTATGAGCTCTTTTTCACGGCATCCAGTGCCGCGTCGTACTTCTCGACTGCGGTTCGCGCCCGCGGAACGTCATGCAAATGAGCCGCGCCAATGGCTTGCGCCCAATAGGCATTTGCCTGAAAATCCGGTGCCGCATCGGGCGGCGCCGTCAGATGCTCTGCGTCTTGCCACGCGCGTGTCTCAAGAACGAACAAACTCGGAAAATGCACTTGCACGTAAAAGAAAAGGCCGGGTATTTCGCTTGGAAAATCCTTGCGCGGAATACTTAGCGCCTGTTCCTCTGTTCGTTTTGCATTTTCGGTTTGCCCGGTCTGGAGGTACGCGTATTCGAGAAAGTCCATTGCGTGCGCCCGGTCCGCGGTTGCGCCCTGCTTTTTCGCAGCAGCCTCTGAGGCCAGGTTCGACGCAATGTCGTCCTGCCACAGGCCGAGCCGGGCGAAGATGTGAGACGGCATGTGAAGCGCATGGGGCGACCCCGGCGCGATCTGCGCGTAACGTCTTGCTGCCGGCAAACCTTCCTTTGCCATCTCCGGGTTGTCGCAAGCATGAATTAGATAATGGGCAACGCCTGGATGATCCGGCTCGTACTTCAAGACTGAGTTCAAAATACTAAGAGCCTTTTTCCGATCGGCGAAATCGTTGTCATTTGCTTTCGGCGATCCCACCAGAGATAGGGCGTAGAAAATCGCTGCTTCGTGGTCGCCTGGAAATTGCCGATAGAGCTTCTCGAGCGCTCGGACGTAAGCATCCGAACGGCTCTCAAACGTTTCCTCTGGGTCATTCCGATAAAACGCAGCCAGCGCTGCGATGTATGCCTGCTCGCGTTCTGTCTTCGGGCCGGCGGCCTTTGCCTTCTCGATAAGCGCCCGGCCTTTCTTCAAATCCTCCGCCGAAGGCCGGTCCCACAGTTGGTGATAGTGCGTCATGGCCTCACCCCAATAGGCCATTGCGCAGGACGGTTCCTCAGCTTCGATTTGCTGAAAGACTTTCTGCGCTGCCTCGTATCCAAACGAATGTAAGAGCGCCACTCCTCTCGCAAATGCCGGCTGGACCGCTGCAGAGCACGACGTTGGGAACGAAACGGTTCCCAAACGCTCGCTGGCTTGCTCGTCCGAGTGATGATGTTCTTGGGCAGCGGATGGAAGCGTGCTCACCACAACCAGAGCCGCAACGGAAGTGAAGCGCCAGATTTTCACGAGAGAGCCTGAGCTGAACCACTTATTGTAGGCCTAAGAAACCACATCTGGGCCAGGTTCACAGTCTATCGGGAAAAGGTTACGATTTCACCAATTCTTCCGAATGACTTGCGCTAACCTTATCGCTGGAAGACGATGGGAGTGAACAGGATTCGAACATCTCCGATGGTCGGCTGCGCGAGCGCGAGCACGCTCGGAAACTCGGGCATTGAGATGTTGTTGTATTGCAGCCTCGAAGCGTCGCCAACGAACCCGCCCGAGCCGTCCCGCACCACGTAATCGGTGATTCGGCCGCGTCCGTCCAGACTCAGGGTCAAAACTACCGACGATCGAAGTTGCAAAGGAACCAGATTGGCATCCACCCGGTCGGCGTAAATTACCGGAACTTCGTAGGTCACTTGGCGCGTGGTCGTACTGATCGTAAGGGCAAGGGCTCCAAAGAGAAGAACGCTGGAAATCACTCCGCCGGTGGCAGGAATAGTCAGCGGGCGCATGAGCTGATTCATGCGAAACTTCCAGGCCTTCCAAAGCCGTCTCCAACTCGATCCGTCCGTCTCCATCAGAAGCTGCCGCTCTTTGGAGGCCAGCACCTGAAGTTTACTGCGCAGAGACCCCGGGGCCATCGGTTCAGGCAGATCAACCAGAGAACACCGCATAGACCGGATCTGATATACCAGCAGGGCGCACGCGTCGCAATCGCGCAGATGCGTTTCCACTCGGGAATGCTCGCGTTTGCGCAGCCTCCCGTCTACGAAATCCGTAATCCGCCGCTTTACACTCCAGCAGGTCATGCGCTCGCCATTTGTCCTTAAGCCATTGCTTCTGCAAGGCCCTGATCCGGCCGCTGCGTTATTTCGCGACGTAATGCTTCACGCCCGCGTAGAATCCTCGATTTGACCGTCCCTAGCGAGACCTGCAGAATTTCAGCAATCTCCTCGTAACTCAGATTCTGAATGTCTCTCAGCACAACGGCCGTTCGGAATACCGGACTCACTCTCGTCAGCGCGCGCTCGATTAAAGTCCGGTTCTCGCTTTCGAGCGCTTGTTCAAAGGGCGAACGCCCAGGATCCGCCGCGTTCTCCAATGGGTTCTGGCGCTCCCGGTACTCGTCCTCTATCGGCACTTCGCAGCGGCAGTGTCGCACAAACCAGCGCCGGTGATTGTGCGCCTCATTGACCGCAATGCGGTAAATCCAGGTCCGCAAGCTGCTCTGCTCGCGAAAAGAATTGATGGTGCGGAAAACTTTTAGGAAAACTTCCTGCACTACGTCTGCTGCGTCCATTTGATTTCCGAGGAGGCGATAAATCATGCTGTAGAGCTGTTGTTCATAGCGCTCAATCAACTCCTCGTAAGCCTCTTCTATTCCCGCTCGCAAGCCGCGCAAAATTCTTGCGTCTTCTTCCGAAAGTCCCGCATGAGCGCCCGTCAGAATGGACAGGCTTCTCGAATTCCCTAACAGGGGTTGCGCCATCGATTGAATTCTACCTCTGCCGCGCCTTTCCCTACTTATTTGGACACCGCTGCCTGTTTGGAAGTTCCGCCGCCCTCCTTCACGTGAAGGTAATAGGCCTCGTATTGGGGGATGATCAGGTCAGTACAGAACCGCGTTTGTGCGGTGTTTCGGGCTGCCTTCGATATGCGCTCGTGTAGAGCCGGGTTCGAAAGTAGCTCAATCAGTCGCCGCGCCTGTGCATCGGTGTCACCTACCGGCTCCATGTACCCGTCCACCCCGTGCGTAATCAGATCGGGGACGCCGCCGGTCTGTGTTGCGACGGGGGGGACGCCGCACGCCATAGCCTCCAGGGCTGCCAGCCCAAACGCCTCCATCTCGCTCGGTAAATGAAGCGCGTGCATGCGCGGGATGAGCCGCTCCATGTGGTCCTGCTTGCCCAGAAAGCGTACGTGTTGGTCCACCCCCAGTTCCCGGGCGAGCTGCTCCGCCGGTCCCCTGTCCGGTCCATCACCTGCCATGATCAGCTCGGCGTCTACTTCCCTCCTTACCTGCTCAAAAGCCCGTATGCAATCCAGCACTCTTTTCACCGGTCGAAAATTTGAGATGTGCAGAATTCGTTTCCGGCCCTTGTTCTGCTCCTCCGGGTTCGGCCGGTAAAGCGAGCAGTTCACAAAGTTGTGAATGACCTCAATCGGCTTCTCTATCCTGAAGAAATCAACCGTTCGTTTGCGCATGTACTCGCTGATGGTTGTGACTCCATCCGACCGCTCGATCGAGAATTTGGTAATCGGAAAATAGGAACGATCCGCTCCCACCAGCGTGATGTCTGTGCCATGCAGCGTCGTAATGAAAGGCAGGCGGCGCGCGGTTGTCATCTCCTGCGCGAGAAGCGCCGAGATGGAATGCGGAATGGCGTAGTGCACATGCAGTAAATCGAGTTGATGCCGTTCGGCAACCTCCGCCATACGCGACGCCAGCGCGAGCGAGTAGGGCGGATACTGAAATAGCGGATAAGTCGAGACCTCGACCTCGTGATAGAAGATGCCCGGTGTGTCCGGGTCGAGCCGGATCGGGTTCGCGTAGCTTATGAAGTGGACTTCGTGCCCGCGCAGAGCCAGTTCCAGCCCGAGCTCAGTTGCCACAATCCCGCTACCGCCGTATGTGGGGTAACACGTGATCCCGATCCGCATGTCTCAGTATCCGCTGTTGGGAATGCGACTTTACTCCGCTGCGAAAACGGCATACACGCTCAGCTGCACCCTGCCATCGAGGAGCTGACGATCACTGGGCGGTCAGCAGCGCGACACTGCGGATAGCGGAGCCAGGCAGTGCCGCGCTTTCTCGCAATTAGCGCCAGTATCCAGGGTAATAGCGGTGTCCGTAATATCTCGGGGCTATCCAACGGGCCCGGGCATAGGGCGGCCGAGCCCAGTACCCGGCATGCCACACGTAACGGGGTCCGCGCGGATACCAGTACCCTGCCACCCAGGCGTAGCCAGGTCGTGCATAGACAGGTGGTGCGTACGTGACCAGCGGCGCTGGAGGCGGCGCATAAGCCACAATCGGAGCGGGCGTGTAGTACCCGCCGCCTACACCCACCCCAAAAAAGAAACGGCTTCCGGCGAACATACTGCTTCCGGCAAGCAGGAATATTGCAAGTAATTTCGTTTTCATAAATTGCTCCCCTAACTCATCAACGGCGCTGCTTCTATTTCGCTGCGCCTCACTTCATGCACTGTAGGGATTGCAAGCAAAGTGCCAGTGCTAAGTCCTTGAAAACTACCCGCTGGCCGGGCTTTCCGTGGTTCTTGCCCACCGCCGCTGGTGCTTTTCAGCCGCGAACTGGGCGTGCTTCTGTGCGAGCCCTATTGCAGGGAGTGAATCAGCTGTTTGTGGACTGGCCACGTCCCAACCAGACGCCGGCCCAATACCTGGAAAGTCCCCGACGTGAGTAATCCTGCCACATCGCCGGGATCGGGTTTTCTGCGCTCTCGCCTGAGCTCGATAGTCAGCATCCTCGTATCGATTTCGAGTTGATTCTTTGCCGTCTCCGCTGTCGGCTCGTTCCGGAAAAGAGCCTCGAGCGTGACCGCAAAGCTGGTGTCTGCTGCATCCGAACTTTTCAACGCAAGGACAACGGAATCGGCGGATTGGAGAGAAATCGCGAAAATGCGTAATGCGACGGGAAGAGTTGCAGGATCCCGCAGCAGCGCCTGCGAGGGCCGCATCCAAACTGGGGCATCGAAAAGAAAGGGGCTGGGGTTCTGCCCCGCGCGGACCAGTTCCGCCGCCTCGCTTCCAGCGGCTACTGCCAGTGCCATCACGTCCGGCTGAATCGCGCGAAACGTGATCGAACGTCCAGGCGTGCTTGCCGCGGTCGTACAGAAGTCGCTCGCGCAATTCCCGCCATGGCTCGTGACGTATCCTCGTATCTGCTTCCATCGGAAACGGCCCCGCAGCGCAAACCAAAGCTGACCTTCTGCCATCTCGCCCACAGCCGTGTCCAGGTCTCGCGTGTAATCGAACCCGGTCCCGCGTACAAACTCGGTATATTGCTGCTCCTGCTTAGGCGTTGCTTCTTCAAGCAGGCTCAGATAGCCGCCCGCTCTCAAAACGGCCAAGTCGGCAAATAGCACGCTGGCGTCGGTTCGTCTCGGTAGCAATCGGAGGAGGTCTTCATTCGAACGCACAAACCGGTGTTGGTAGCGGTGTACGCCCGTCAGAATACCCGTCACGAGCACCGCGGCCGCAGCAATGGACCACCAGCTTCTATGAGGGAAGCTCAAAAGCTACCTTAACCTCACGCAAACTGATCCGGTCGGCCAACCTCACGCCGTCGCCATTTCCGGGACGCGCATTTGCTTCCATAGCGCCACATACGGCTTCAGTTCGGCCATCATGCCGGCAAATTGATCGAGAGTCAATGATTGCGCGCCATCGCTCATCGCCTTTTCCGGCTGGGGATGTACTTCCACAATCAGTCCGTCTGCTCCGATGGCAACTGCGGCGCGCGAGAGTGCCGGGACCAGGCTGCGCTTGCCCGTTGCATGACTCGGGTCGAGTAGCACCGGCAGATGCGAGAGCTCGTTCAGAACCGGGACGGAAGTGATGTCACAGGTATTTCTGGTGGCCGTTTCGAAGGTGCGGATACCCCGTTCGCAGAGAATCACGTTCGAGTTGCCGTGCGCCACAATGTACTCTGCCGACATCAGCAACTCCCGTATCGTGGAACTCAATCCGCGCTTCAGCATCACCGGCCGGCTCGCCTTCCCGAGTTCCTTGAGGAGTGAAAAATTCTGCATGTTGCGCGCCCCGATCTGCAGAATGTCCGCATATTCCGCCACCATCTCTACGTCCCGGTCGCTCATCACCTCGGTGATGATTCCCAGCCCAGTCTCTTCTTTAGCTTTGCGAAGCAGCTTAAGCCCCTCGCGCTCCATTCCCTGGAAATCATAAGGCGAAGTGCGCGGTTTGAATGCTCCTCCCCGCAGAAACTTCGCCCCATGCCGAGCCACGAAATGCGCAGTCGATAAGATCTGCTTTTCGTTTTCTACTGAACACGGGCCTGCCATCACGACGAACTCATCTCCGCCGATGGCCGTCCCGTGCGCCTCTATTGCCGTTTTTCCCGGGCGGAACTCTTTGCTGACGAACTTATAAGGGGCGGAGATCCTGACCGCTTTTTCAACCTGCGACATCGCCTCGAGCGACTCCAGACAGGCCGTCACGTCACCCACCCCCACGGCCCCGATCACCACACGCTCTTCGCCTTCGATCGAGTGGACTTTGTACCCAAACTCCCGAATCCGATCGCAAACCGCCTGCACTTCCGCCTTACTCGCGTGCAGCTTCATCGATATGATCATGTACCCTCGAAACCCCTAAAAAATCAAAAAGCCCACTCGTCTCCGAGTGAGCTTGGTGCTTTTTTCCGCTGGCTGCCGTTCGCTTTAAGCGGATGCTCCTCGTCAGGACTTTGGCTGCCGCCAAAATCGAAACGAGCTAATCTCCATGGCACGGTCCTGCATGAACATTGAGTATGACACAGCCGAGACCATTGAGTTGAAGAGAAAATTTCACCTCCTTCCGGCTCGCCAAAGTGATAATATCGGATTTTCTTCCCATGACTCGGGCTTTCCCGTTAGCGCTGCTGGCCACGGCTTTGCTAGCCGCCCCCGTTAAGTCAAAGGCGATCCACTCCAAGACACCTTCCGATTCCCGTGTGTCTTCCGTAAGATCCAGCACTCATTCCCGAACCGGGTCTCATAGCGTGCGCTCGAAATCCAGACGCGCCGCTCGCACTCCTGCTCCCAGCTATCAGCTTCATCCCGATCCCGAGCGTTACGCCCAGATCCAGCAGGCTCTCGCCGAGCGCGGTTATTTCAAAGGCGAGTCGAACGGGCAATGGAATGATGATTCCGTCGACGCTCTCAAACGCTTCCAGGCCGACCAGAAACTCGAAAACGACGGAAAGATCAATGCGCTGAGTTTGACCGCTCTTGGACTTGGTCCAAAGCACGACGGGAGCACCGCATCGAGTGTGCCGCTCTCTGCTGCCGCGCCCTCTGCTGATCCCGCGCTCAATCCTCCGTCCGAGCTGCCCGCTCCCGATCTTCCCGTCCAAACCCTCCCGCCGCTGCCCAGCAACCCGCAGTAGCACCCGGCCGGGTGTTAGCATCACGATCGTGCAAGAACAGGATGTTTATACTGCGATCGGGGAAGAAGGATTCCGCCGGTTGGTTTCCGCCTTTTATCGCAGAGTTCCGGCCGATGACATTCTCGGGCCGATGTATAGCGGACGTGATCTCGCCGCAGCCGAGGACCGCCTCCGTGGATTCCTCATCTACCGCTTCGGCGGTCCCCCCAGCTACATCGAGCAGCGCGGTCATCCCCGGCTGCGCATGCGCCACCTGCCCTTCGCCGTTGATCAATCCGCCCGCGACCGCTGGCTTCAACTGATGACCGCCGCGCTGGACGAAACGGATTTACCGCTTGACGCAAAAACTGTGCTCACCGGCTTCTTCGAGTCGACCGCCACCTTTCTGATCAATCGAGCCCGCTAAAACCTGCCATGCGAAGCTGTCTGGTCCTGCTCCTGATCTCTTTCGCCTGTTTCGCTCAGGACACGCCTAGCTATGCGCAAAGGCTTGGCTGGCAGAAGAGCGACCGCGTACTCATCCTGCATATGGATGACGCCGGGATGTCGTATGACTCCGATATGGGCATCGAGCGCGTACTCGAAAACGGTGCAGCGAAATCGCTTAGCATTATGATGCCGACGCCCTGGGTGCCGCACATGGTCCATTACCTCAAAACGCATCCTCAAACCGATGCCGGGCTTCACCTCACTTTGACTTCCGAATGGACAGATTATCGCTGGGGTCCTGTGGCCGGCGTGCTGGCGGTGCCAGGTCTGGTTGACTCGGAAGGCGGCCTCTGGAGATCAGTTGACGAGGTAGTGCAACATGCCAAACCAGAAGAGGTCGAACGTGAGATGCGTGCACAAATCGATCGTGCCGAGCGCATGGGACTTCATCCGACTCATCTCGATACCCACATGGGGACGGTCTTTGCTTCGCCCGCCTTCCTCGAAAAATATGTGCAGCTGGGAATTGAAAAGAAAATCCCCGTTATGATGCCTGGCGGGCACGATACGTATCTCGAAGCCTCTCGCCAATCAGCCCTCATATCCCAGCTGAAAAGCGAGGGCAAGTATCATCCCGGAATGCCTCTTCCCGAAGATCCGGCGATCGCGGTCGTGCGCGCGCTCGGAGAAAGACTGTGGCGCGCCGGTCTGCCGGTGCTCGACGACCTCCATAACACGAGCTACGATTGGAAAATCCCTTCCGGCACCGGCAACGATGACGCTAAGCTGCGCTCGTGGCGTACCCGGCGTTATATCGAGACTCTCAGCGAACTGAAGCCCGGCTTGACTATGGTGATCATGCACTGCACCGCCCCCAGCGCGGTCTTTTCGCATATCACCGGTTCTGGCCCGCTTCGCAAAGCCGACATGATGGCGATGTTAGATCCCGAGTTTCAGGCCTTCTTGAAAGACCAGCGATTTATCGTGACCACTTGGCGCGAAGTCGGCGAGCGGCGAAGACACGCTCACTAGAGCAAGCACTTGTTGCTAAAGAACAGCGGATCTCTCTCTTCCCAACCCGCTTGCCCGCTTGATGCTCTGCGATCTCGGCCGAACTCGGCCCATGAGCGCAGCCCCTCGAAGTACCGGGAGTCCATTTTCATCTGCAAACAATCCCCCTCTGATTTGTTTTTGCTAGCATAGCCAAAAGAAGCCACTCGCCCCCGAGCGGAGCCGTCTATTTTTAAGATCTGCATTCTCGCTTCGAGCAGCGCCGGTAACTCTGCCTTCCTGGCAACCGAGCGCACGCGCGTCTTGATCGACGCCGGGATTGGCCGTCGGGAAATCGCCAGGCGTCTGGCTGAGATCGGGGAAAACATCGCGCAACTCGATGCGGTGCTGGTAACCCACGAGCACTGCGACCATACCAGCGGTTTGCCGGCGCTTGCCAGGCTCTTTCGCGGCAGGGTCCCGTTCTACCTCACCGAATGTACTGCGCCCTGTCTCGATTGGGTAGAATGCGCCCCGGTGATCGAGACCTTTCAGGCCGGGTGCCGTTTCACCGTAGGCGACTTCGATATTGCGAGCTTCACCATACCGCACGATGCGGCCGATCCGGTAGGCTACACCGTTCACGCGCAAGGTATCAAAGTTGCTATCGCGACCGATCTCGGCTACATACCGGATTCACTGCGGGTCCATTTCCGCAATACTGACGTGCTAGTGCTTGAATCGAATCACGATCTTGAAATGCTGCGCGTGGGGCCGTATCCGTGGTCTGTCAAGCAGCGCGTTATGAGCCGCCGCGGCCATCTCTCAAACGAAGTAGCCGCCGATTTCATCCGGCGCGATCTCGACAGTCGAGTCTCGACACTCATCCTCGGCCATCTCAGTGAGCACAACAACCACCCCGAACTCGTCCGCAAAATGGGGTTCGACGCTCTTAAGGGCCGGACCCTGTTCACCCGTTTGGTAGTAGCCGAGGCGGGCCGTCCATCCGAAGTCTTCTGTTACTAGAAACCCCGCATTTTGGGGGTTACGCCAAGGCCGAAAAATCCTCTGTCTCGATCACTTGGTTCGGTGGAATCGGATGCGGTTCTCCGTCACCGGCATCGCCGTTCTGTGTCAGTACGTATTTACTGCCGTCCGAACCCTCGAAAATAGCGCAAACCGGTGCGCTCCCGAAACCATGGCGATCGCTTCCTACCATCGCGATTCGCTTTGTGCCGTCATGCTCGAATTTCAGCCGGTAGATCCGCCTCTCCGACACCGGGCCAATTGAGGCCGCCAGCCGGTCGCGAAGTCTTCGGTACCTTTCTTCCGCATCGCGAGGATCGTTTGCCGATGGAACAAAAAAGCGCATTGCTTAACCTCTAAAAACACTCTCGATCCGTAGATCTAACAGTAGTATATCTCACGTCTGACACAAATACCGGCAATTTCTGGGTAGTTAAAAAATATCAGTTCTTGGGCTCACTTCCGCCCGATTTTCCCCCCTCCGCGAACCGAAAGCTCGGCTGGCATTCCCGCTCCGGCGAAAATGGTGGTAAATGATCGAACGTTACACGCGTCCCGCAATGGGCGCAGTCTGGAGTGAACAGCGCAAATACGAGTGCTGGCTTGAAGTGGAACTGGTCGCTTCGGAAGCCCTGGCCGAACTCGGCGAGGTGCCCGCCAGTGCCGCACAGTCTCTTCGTGAGCATGCCGCCTTCGACCTTGGCCGTATTCAGCAGATCGAGCGCGAAGTCCGGCATGACGTCATCGCCTTCACCACTGCCGTAGCCGAGCGTATGAAAGCGCAAGGCCAGGGCGAAGCCTCCCGCTGGCTGCACTACGGGCTCACCTCGAACGACGTAGTCGACACTGCCCAAGCCCTGCAGATCAAAGACGCCTCTTCGCTGATCTCAGCGGGCCTCGACGATTTCTCGCACGCGCTTGAGAAACTCGCCCGGCACCACAAAGACACCGTTCAAATCGGCCGCACACACGGTATGCACGCTGAGCCCATCACGTTCGGTCTGAAGGTCGCGTCGTGGTGGGACGAGTTCAAACGCCATCGGACCCGCTTCCACGCTGCCGCCGAAGACATCCGCGTGGGCAAAATCTCCGGCGCGGTCGGCACTTTTGCTCATATCTCTCCTGAAGCCGAGGAAAGAATCTGCGCCCGCCTAGGGCTCAAGCCCGCGGCCATCACTTCGCAGGTCCTCTCGCGCGACCTGCACGCCCACTATGTTGCAGTTCTGGCGGGAATTGCCTCCACTCTGGATAAAATCGCGGTTGAAATTCGTCATTTGCAGCGCACCGAAGTGCGTGAAGCCGCCGAGCCCTTTGCCGCCGGGCAAAAAGGCTCTTCCGCTATGCCGCACAAGCGTAATCCCGTGACCTGTGAGCAGATTTCAGGCCTCGCGAGGGTGGTCCGCGCCAACGCCCACGCAGCCTTCGAGAATGTGGCGCTCTGGCACGAGCGTGACATCTCGCACTCTTCGGTCGAACGCATAATTCTGCCGGATTCGACTATCCTGATCGACTATCTGCTCGCGAGAACCACCTGGCTCATCTCAGGCCTGGTGGTCGATGCTGACCGCATGCGCCGCAATCTCGAGCTCACGCGAGGGCTCGTGTTTTCCGGCCAGCTTTTGCTCGAGCTTGCTGCCGCCGGCATGCTGCGTGAAGAAGCTTACAGTCTTGTTCAGAAACACGCAATGGCTGCCTGGGAAAATGAGTCCGATTTCCGCGCTGCTATCGAGCAGGATACCCAAATTCGCCGATTCCTCTCCCCGGAGCAGCTCGAAAAGGTCTTTTCTGTTCAACAACAACTGGAAAATGTGGACCGTATTTTCCAGCGTGTCTTCAATCCATAGCAGGCCGAATTTCAATCCATAAGCTACTAGAAAGAGAACCGGGAATTTCTTTTGTGGAAAATCGGCGATTTTCGTTTACACTGTAGTCGGGAAATCGTCCTCTATGCTGCAAAGTACTCAGGGCATGTCTGCCCAGGCGCTCGAACTCGCGAGGGTTCTGCTGGTCGATGACGATCTAACGTCACGGCTGACCCTGAAGGCCGTGCTCGAAGCCGGCGGCTACTTCGTGGATGCGGCGGCATCCGCCGCCGAAGCAGTGGGCAAGCTGGACCAGCAGCAGTATGAACTGGTCCTGAGCGACCTGCAGATGGAGTCTCCGGAAGCGGGCCTCAAAGTACTCGCGCACGCCCGTCTGATGGACTACAAGCCCGCGACCGCCATCCTTACCACCTATCAAAACAGACAGCCGGACATGCGCAGCCCCGTCTTTATCAGGCCGGAAGATCTGCCCGGCTTGCTCAGCAAAGTGGCCGACCTGATCAGCCAGCGTGCTGCACGTATCGTGGAACGCCAGCTTCGCCAACCCTCCCCTTTTCATCCCTAGACCCTCTGTCCGCGTTCCCGCCCGATCCGCTCGATGGCCCTTTCATACTCGTCGAGCGCGTCTCGAAAGAAGTGATCGGCAGCTGCAATCCAACGGAGCTGTTTCGGCTCCGGCAATGTACTGTAAAACTCGCTTAGCTCGGCAGCCGGCCCAAACTCGTCATGCGTACTGTGTACGAAGAACTTAGGAACCGCCACCCGGTAAACGAACTCACGCTCGGCAATCCGTGTCGGAAAGCCCACCGCGATCGTGCGCCCGACACCAGGCTCCGTTGCCGTGAGCCGCAACGCCACGCGTGAGCCGAAAGAGAACCCCGCGGCGAGCAGCGGTAGCCCGGGATACCTTGCCTCTAGCTCACGCAGCCCCACACGCGCGTCTTCTGTCTCGCCAATCCCGCCGGCATATTCGCCCTCGCTGCGATTGACTCCCCGAAAGTTAAACCGGAGCACTACACACCCGGTCTTCCGCAGCCCTCGAGCCAGGCGATACACCACTTTGTTGTGCATCGTGCCGCCGAATTGTGGGTGGGGGTGGCAAACGACCGCCGCTTCCACCGGTTCGCCCCCACCCGGTTCTTCAAGCAGCGCCTCCAGCCTGCCCCCCTCTCCGTTCAGAAAAAGCGACTCGATGCGCCGCGCCATCAGTTCGTTCGGTAATTTGTAAACTGCATGTCGATGCCGAAGTCCTTGCCGCGCAGCAAAGCGATTGCCTGCTGCAGGGTGTCGCGGTCTTTACCGCTCACCCGTACGAGGTCGCCCTGGATGCTCGCCTGCACCTTCAGCTTGCTATCTTTGATCAGCTTCACAATGTCTCTGGCCTTCTCGGTCGCGATGCCCTGCTGTAACGTGATCTCCTGCCGCACGCTGCCCCCGGACGCGGCCGTAACCGGCCCGTAATCCAGACCTTTCAGCGGAACGTTGCGTTTAACCAGTTTCTGGCCCAGAATCTCTGTAATCGCCTTCAACTTGTACTCGTCCGAACTCGCCAGCAGAATCTTGTGTTCCTTTTCATTCAGCTCGACCGATGACTTGCTGTCCTTCAGGTCGTAGCGCGTCTGAAGTTCTTTCGAGGTCTGCTGTACGGCATTGTGGACCTCGTTCAGGTCGATCTTTGAAACGATATCGAAAGTGTTTTCGGGCATGATGACTTGGGCCGAAGCGCGCGAGTTCGGCCTCGGCTCCTACAAGTGTAGATGTATTCTCGCTCCCGAACGTCTGCCGTGGGTCGCCCGCGAATGCCTCAACTGGCGTGCATACCGCGAGTCTTCGGCCTCGCTCCCTTTTGAGTTTTATCGAGTTGCGCCTCGGGCATCTTGCGGTCTTTTGTATCTGCCCCGTGTGCTTGCGCGTACACATGGGTGAACTCTGCCCCGAAAAATAGAATCTGCGCAGAATAGTAAATCCACACAATCACGGCCACCAGAGACCCTGCTGCCCCATACGTAGAGCCCACGCTTGCCTTGCCCAGGTAGAGACCCAGCAATAACTTGCCGATCGTGAATAGCAGAGCGGTGCCGATTGCTCCAATCCCTACATTCCGCCAGGAGACTTTGGCATCCGGCACATACTTAAACATGAGCGCAAAAAGAACTGTGATCACCGCAAACGAGATCACAAAATTGAACACATGCAGTACCACCGCGGGTAGAGGTAGCAGGTGTCCGAAGGATTGACCCATATACGCCAGGCCGGTACTCAAAAGCAGCGAAACCAGCAGCAGAAACCCGACTGAGAGCACCATTCCAAAGGAAAACAGGCGCTGCTTGATCATTCCCATGAAGCCGCTAGCAGTTTTCGCTTTCGCATCCCACATCAGATTGAGCGCATCCTGCAACTCCGTAAACACGCCCGAGGCCCCAAAAAGCAATGTAATAAACGCGATGATACTTGCCAAAAGGCCTGAGGACGGCTTCTGAGCGTTCGCCAGCAGAGATTTGACCGTTTCCGCGCCTCTGTCCCCGATCATCTGCCTGGCCTCATTCACCAGTGCGCCTTGCGCGGAGTTCTGATCCCATACCAGCGCGATCATTGCCACGACCAACAGCAGCAGTGGCGCGAATGACAGCAGACTATAGAACGCGACCGAAGCGCCCAGCCGGGGCGCGTTGTGGTCACTCCACTGCGTATAAGTTTCCTTCAATAACGAGATCGCCTGTTTGACACCCATCTGTGAATACTGAGTAGACTCTGTTCGAGGGTTCCCCCTAACCACAATTTCTGCTAGCCCTACCGGTGTTCCCAACATGACCTGCTACAAAACTCGTCCCATTTGGGTCTCATTGTTTCCGGCGCTGGTAGTACCGCTGGGTAATTGAAGATAGTCAGCGGCGTCACATTGGCGGTGCCGTGGCGCACCTAAGGAGTTCCTCATGAAGAAAGTTCTCTATTCGTTTCTTCTCACTGCTGTTTCAATTCCTCTGATTGCTACTGGGCTTCCGATCTCCCAATCGGGTTCGGGCAGCAGCGGCAGCGCTGGAAGTTCGTCCGGTCAGTCAGGTCAATCAGGTCAGTCAGGTCAATCAGGTCAGTCAGGTCAATCAGGTCAGTCAGGTCAATCAGGTCAGTCAGGTCAATCAGGTCAGTCAGGTCAATCAGGTCAGTCAGGTCAATCGGGCGAAACCGGCGGTACTTCCGGTTCCGGCCAATCAGGGACCAGCAATAGCGGCAGGCATCATCGGGGGCGCAAGGGAAGTGGAACGGGCGGAAACACAGGTTCCTCAACCGGTTCAAGTACGACCTCCGGCACATCTCAACGTTAAGTAGGCGTTCTATGGACTCGAGCTTCCCGCGTTGCTTGAACGCAGGTGCATCTGCCTCGCCTTAATGCAGCGCGGGTTCAGCTCGGATTACCCCGCAACTTCAAACCGCGCAATGTGGCGCTTCTCCGCCACGGAATGAGAAAGGAAACATGTATCATCACGTAAAAGAATTGATGTACACGGTCCGGGTCGATAGGCCGGATCCACGCTTCGGAAAAATGCTTTTGGAGCAGTTCGGCGGGGCCAATGGCGAGTTAGCCGCGGCCATGCAGTACTCGGTTCAAGGCATCAACTGTGACGACGCCGACCGCAAAGACTTGCTCATGGACATCGGCACGGAAGAGTTGAGTCACCTGGAAATAGTCGGCGTGCTGACACGCATGCATTTGAAGCCGATGAGGCATACCAGAAGCGCCGCCGAGGCGGATCCGCTTATCTCGATAGTGGGCGGAGGCGGCGTTTCGCTTCACAACTCGATGGGTTCTGCCTGGACGGCCGATTACCTCAAGGTCACCGGCGAGCTCGATGTAGATCTTCGCAACAACATCGCAGCCGAAGCCCGCGCCAAGATCACCTATGAAAGGCTGATGGACTTCACAGACGATAACGGCACCCTCGATGCGCTCCAGTTTTTGATGACCCGCGAAATCACGCATATGAAGGCGTTTACGCTGGCGCTCGAGAGCATGGGTAAACCGGCCCTCTCCATCGGAAAGCTTCCTCCCACGCCTGGCATAGTGAACCAATATTTCAATGATTCGACCGGGATAGGAGATCGCGGCGAGCCCGACGCACGGGGCCCCTGGAATCAGGGTAACGGCTGGCAATACGTCGAAGCTCCCGCCTTTCAGAAGTTCAAATCCGCTGCTACTGGCGAGCGTGATACTTCGCAAACTGCTCCGCTCGAGGGAGCGCAGGTTTCCCTCTCAGAGGCCCACTCTGAAGCTGGCGGGAATGGCCATGCCGCAAAGAAGGATGCCGCCAAGGCCGGAAGCAAGAAATAGTTTGTCAATCCAGAAGAAAGGTACACATGGAACAGCTCAAGGAATTGCTCATTGAAGAAATGCAGGATCTCCTGTTCGCCGAGATGCAGCTGACGAAAGCGCTTCCCGAAATGGCGGCAGCGGCACAGAATCAAAAACTGAAGGAGGCCTTCGAAAAGCACCTCCAACAAACCGAGCAGCACGTTCAGCGTTTAGGGGCCGGCTTCAAACTGCTGGGCGTGCAAGCAAAGCCAAAGCAGTGTAAGGCGATGCTCGGCTTGATCGAAGAAGGGAAAGAAAGAATCGCGCAGAGCAAGGGCAAAGAGAAGCTTGCCGCCGATCTCGCGCTCATCGCGTGTGCGCAAAAGATCGAGCACTATGAGATTTCCGGCTACGGAACGCTCCGTGGACTAGCCCGGCTCATCGACGAGAAAGAAGTCGCGAAACTGCTCGATCATACACTCGGGGAAGAAGAGAGCACCGACTTTCTGCTAACCACAATCTCCGAGCCACTGCTGCAGCAAGCGCGCATGCAGGACCTGGGGGCTTCGCAAGAAGACCTCGAACTTGTTGCAGTCAGGTAAATTGCCTATCTGGGTAGCTCGAAACCGATTGTTACCACACTGGGGGGCTCGGGCTCCCCTTTTTGATTCCAACGCACCCTCAGCGCGTATGCGACATCGCGAGCATCACGCGTTCGGTGAGTTCTTCGATCATGGCCGGCATCGCGCTATCGAGCGCAAGCGTCACCGCTGCCCGAACTGTGTTGCGGTCAAGCCCGAGCGACCCGGCCTCGTTGTTTGTGGACCGCGCCGTGCTGCCCGCCAGCAATTTCTGCACAGCGCTTGAAAGCGCAGAAGCCTCGAATGGTTTTTGCAGAATCAGATCCGCGCCGGCGTTTTTCGCGTCCTGCTCATTGAACTCGTCTGCCGGCCCCGCCGCGAAGATCACCGGCAGCTGCCGGTACTTCTCTTGCGATCGCAGAAAACGCGCCAATTCGAAACCGTTGCGAGTTGGAAGATAGATGTCGGTAATCAGCAGATCCGGATTCACATCCTCGAGCCTGCGCAGTGCCGTCGCCCCGTCGGTAACGCTCACCACCTCAAATCCTTGTGCCGTGAGAATCTGCTCGGCTAGCCGTAGCGCCTGCGGACTATCGTCCGCCAGCAGAATTGCGCTCATCGCTGGGGCAGATTCGGCCCCGGATTACTGCTGGTCGATGTGGCGGAATTCGAAGCCGGCTGGGCCGCTCCGCTGGATGCGCTCGGCGTCGTTGGCGCACTCTGGGAAGCATTGCTCTGATTCGACTGCGACTGCGCTTGCCCCGACTGGCTCGCGCTCGATCCGGATTCTTCCTTCTTCTTTTTCTTCCCGAGCTTAGCCTGCTTCTTGGCCTGCTTCTCCCGGTATTTCTTTAGCTCGGCGTCCCGGTTAGTCGGCAGCGGCTGATTACTCGCCGCTGCTGCCTGATCAGAGGTCTGGCTGTGCGCCCCCGCGCTTCGGGCGTCCGGATTCTTGTCCAGTGCGCTGTTCGGCCCTACTGTAGTGGCCGTCAGTTCCGTGCTCCCGGAACCCGTTCCTGCATTCGTTCCGGTATCCGTGTTGTTGACCACCGGCACGCTCGCCGGAATGGTCCGCTTGGGATCCGTCATGGTAGGCGGCCCGATCTTGGCGGCATGGCTCACATCAGGACCGCTGTGCAGTAGCCCCATCGCGCGCCCCATCATGCTCGGATGATGGTAGTTCTCCAGATTATATTTCTCCCGGTCAGCGGCCGCCTGGTCCACCGGCGGCACCGGCATCTCCATCTCCTGCAAGCGCTTTTTCGCATCATCGGCCCGGTTGCATAAGGGATACTGCTGCACCACTCGCGCAAACATCTCCGCCGAGCTTTTGCGGAAACGCGGGCCCATTTTCGAATACGCATCCCCCGCTTCATACAGCGCCTCCCCGGCTTTGCTGTAGAGAGGATACTGATCTACTACTGCATTCAGCCGGTTGGCGGCCGCGGGATTCATGTCGCGCTTCCAGTAGAAATTGCCCACCACGAATTCATGCTCCGCCAGGCTCTCCTGGATTTCGCGCAGCCGCTGGGCCGCTTGCGGAACAAACTTGCTGTTAGGATATTGCACCAGCAGCGCCCGGCATTCCGACTCTGCCTGTACCGTTTGGGTCCAGTCCCGGTCGCTCTTGTCCATCTCCTTGTAGTGGATCTGGCAGATGCGGTTCTGGGCTTCCGCCGCCTCCTCCATCTGCGGATAGAACAGTTGAAAGTCCTTATATTCCGCTTCGGCTTGCGCTAACCCGTTGGCCCCGCCCTCCCGGTACCAGCTATCAGCCACCGCGAGTTTGGCCTTGGCCATGTACTCGCTCGACTCATAGGTATTCATCATCGTTTGCAGCGAAATGCGCGCCGTCTCGTAGCGCCCGTGCTCGATGTCCTTGATCGCTTGATCGAACAGAACTTTGTCAGGCTGCTGCGTGTTCTTGGCGATCGGCGTCTCGTACTTCTTGTGGAAGCAGCAGCGCGCCGCCGCTACGCCATCGAAAGTTAACAGCAGCAGCCCGGCCGAAAATATCAGCAGCAGACTGCGATGCGGTCGTATGCGAAAGAGTGACATAGAAACCTAAACCCTGACCTCGAATGCCTCGCGGGCGGCTTGGCGTAGTTCGCGCACCGCCTCCGTTGCGTTTCTGGCGCCGAACACAGATGAGCCCGCCACCGCCCAGTCCACACCGGCGCGCGCCACCTCGCCGATATTCTTCTGCCCCACGCCCCCGTCGATCTCGATCGCGAAGTTCAGGTTCCGCTCCGCCCGGCGTCTCGCCAGCGCGCGTACCTTGTCGAGGGATCGCGGAATAAACTTCTGCCCGCCATACCCCGGGTTCACGCTCATCACCAGCACATAATCCACAATGTCGAGCACGTCTTCGAGCAGCATAACGGGCGTCGCTGGGTTGATTACTACCCCCGCCTTCGCCCCCTGGTCCTGAATCATATGCAGCGTCCGGTCCAGATTCCGGCAAGCTTCATAATGTACGCTCACGCAATCCGCCCCCGCCTTGATAAAGATGGGCGCGTAGGTGTCGGGGTCCTCGATCATCAGATGATGATCGAGTTTGACGTGCGTGGAGCGATGGATGGATTCAGTAATCGGTGTCCCCATCGTAAAATTTGGTACAAAGTGACCGTCCATGATATCCACATGGATCATTTCGACGCCCGCTTGCTCAACGCGCTCGATCTCTTCGCCCAAGCGCATGAAGTCCGCGGCGAATATGGAAGGGACGATCTGAATCACTCGAGGCTACTCTTCATCCGTTCCCTAGGCGTTAATGCGTATACCGAACGGCCAACCCGCTCCGGCGTTCAGTCGTCACAAGCTGTCGGATTTGATGCTTGTACCCGTACTCTGCCGGAATCGGCGGTACCCCAGCCGTACTCTTAGAATCTCTTCGATGTTATCACGCATACAGCCGTTTAGATCGTGCCGCCCGGCCATCTTCTGGCCCTTTCGCATTGACCAAGCGTCAAAACCGTCCGGTCTCTCTGCCTTTGGCCCTTACCCCACGACTGAAGAATCTCGGGTTTCCGGATTGCCGGTCGTAAACCGCCCCAGACTCGATACAGCTTGGGCGCAGCGGCCGCCAGATGATGCCGGGCAACGGTTGGCTCCGAAACCGAAACGCCCCGTCGAAGGCTAAGCTAAAAGCTGGTCGCTAATAGCTGATGGGTTTATTATCGGCTTTTCTTGTATTCGCACTCCTGCTCATGCCTCAAAGCGCAACCGCGCCGGACAAGAGTGCGATCCTCGCATCTCTTCGCGCCGGCCGCTACACAGAAGCCCGCCAGATGCTCGAAATAGCCATCAGGCAATCGCCTCAGGATACGGCGCTGTGGACACTGAACGGTTTCGCCCTTTCACACCTTGGACAACAAAAGCAGGCGCTCGCATCGTACCAGCAGGCCACCAAGCTTTCACCGGATTATGTGCCGGCTCTCGAAGGAGCGGCACAGATCGAATATGAAGCCTCGGACCAGCAAGCCGTCCAGCTGCTCAAGAAGATCCTCACTGTGCATCCCGCAGACGAGACAAGCCATGCCATGCTGGCGACACTCGCCTTCGAACGGCACGACTGCAAAACGGCGGCCGTTGAGTTCCGCCAAAGCCAGACACAGATTTGGTCCAATGCAAATTCACTTGAAAGATATGGCTCGTGCCTGCTCCAACTCGGAAAGTCTGACGACGCAATCAAAGTCTTCGAGCGCATAACCGAAATACAACCCCAAAGCGACAAGGCTCGCTACAACCTCGCGGTTGTGGAAGTCATGGCAAAACGGTATCAGGATGCCGTCACCATACTGGAACCGCTGGTATCGAACGGGCCAAACGACGCAGACTTCGTGGATCTGCTGGCCGAAGCCTACGAGGGTCTGCTCAATACGCCGAAGGCAGTAGCCACGCTCCGGGAGGCAATCGTGAGGAATCCGGACCTGCCGCAATATTATCTGGAGTTCGCGGACATCTGCCTGGTGCACGCGTCGTATCGGGTTGGCATCGACATGCTGAAGGCCGGATTGGAGCGCCTGCCCAATTCGGCTCCTTTGTACCTGGCACGAGGAATTCTGTACGTTCAGGTGGACGATTACGAAGATTCGCAACGAGATTTCCAAAAGGCCGAGCAGTTAGATCCGCATCTCGAGTACGGCCATGGCATGCAGGGGCTCGCCGACCTCCAGCTGAACGATTTGTCTGAGGCGGAAGCGGTTGTTCGAAGCCGGCTGCACAAGGCCCCGAATGACGCCTTCTTGTACTACCTGCTGGGCGAAATACTCATGCGCGGAGGCGCTGCTGCAGGAAGTCCGCCATTCCAGGAAGCTGTGAAGTCCGCAGAGAAGGCCGTACAGTTACAGCCGAACTTCCCGCTTGCCCGCAATCTCCTCGCGCGGCTTTATTCCCATGAAAGCAGGACCGGCGACGCCATCAAGCAGAGCCGTCTGGCATTTCAGGAAGACCCCACGGGCGCCACCGCTCAGACTGCGCTCTATCACCTCATTTTGGCCTTGCGAAACAGCGGGAATCAGGATGAAATCCCGGCATTGACGCGAAAGCTGGCCGAATTGCGCGAACAGGCCCGTGCCAGAGAAACCGCCGAGCGCCGCTACGCGCTCGTAGAAGAGAAGCGGTGACGGGCATTGTACATCGCAGCCGCAGCCTCCGCGCCTCCTCGCCTTACGATCCCCATCTTTCCGTTTAGCTGGTAAATCCCACACGTAACTTTTTTTGAGGTCGAATGTCAAAGTTCACGTTATCTCGTTATCTCTGAGGCTTTGAAGGGGGGCTATGAGTACTCGGCGATGCTGTCGGATTTTGCTTCCCGCCGTGCTTGTCTTGGGACTGGGAGGATCGCAAGCTTTTGCCCAGTTCTCCAGCGGTATCGAAGGCACGGTGAAAGAGCCTTCCGGGGCCGTTGTGGCGGGTGCCACCGTCACCGTCACGAACACGCAGCTGGGAGTCGAAAAGACCGCTACCACGAACGACAGCGGTTACTTCCATATCGCCAGCCTCGCCGCGTCCACTTATACCGTCAAAATTCAAACTGCCGGATTCAACACCTGGCAGCAAAACGATCTCGTTCTACAGGTCGGTGAAACCCGCACGCTTGCGCCCGTACTCTCGGTTGGAATGGTGACTACCGAGCTCACCGTTACGGCCGCTCCGTTGGCCGTTCAGCTGACATCCGCCACAACGGGAGCAGTGGTTTCGCAAACCATCGTGGAGCACACGCCTCTGCCCGGCCAGAACGTCTTTTCGCTCGGAGCGCTGGCGCCCGGTGTAACCGGAAACGCGGTCACCGCCGGCGATAACTACACCAATGAGTACGCAATCAACATGAACGCCGCCGGTCTAAGGCAGGAGGACAACGGATACGAAATGGATGGCGCGTTCACCGACACTCCTTCGCGCGGAGGCGGAACATCCATCTCTCCCAACCCCGAAATCGTTCAGTCCCTCGACATCAGGACCAACGATTTCGATGCCCAGAAAGGCAGAAACGGCGGCGCCACGGTTGAGGTTTTCACTAAATCGGGATCGAACCAGATGCACGGGACGCTCGATTACTACTTCCTGAATAACAGCCTTAGCGCGCGCACCGAATTTGAGACTTCCGTCCCCAAGTTCAAGCGCCACGAGATGGGCGCCACAATCGGCGGTCCCATAAAGAAAGACAAGCTGTTCTACTACGGCGCCATCGATGTCCTGCGCTCCGCCACCACCAGCGCTTACCAGGCAACGTTCGAGACCAAAGATTTCGTCAACTGGGCCGCAGCGAACTTACCAAACAACATCGCGACTCAGATCTTCAAGACAGCCCCGCCTCTTTCCTACCCGGCCACCGGCTTCCAGACCGTTGGCCAGATCGCGTCGTCTAGCTACTACCCGCTGCCGGCCGCAATTCCGTTGAGCCTGAATGCTGTAGGCACATCCAATATCAGTTATTCCGTGCCGAGAAACGGCTATCAGTTCAGCGTACGCGGCGATTACTATGCAACCGAAAAAGATCGAATATACGCCGAAGGGATGCGCACCTACGTCAGTTCCGTGGGTGCCAATGCCCGGCCCGCCCTGAATAATGATACCGTCGGCAGTTCCGATTTCGCGAACCTCAACTGGACGCACACGTTCTCCTCCACGCTGCTGAACGAAGCGGGCATGAGCATGATCCGCCCGTATGGAGCCAATCAGGCCGTCGACAGCATGGCCATCCCGTACGTCAACGTGGTCGGTCTTTCCGGCTTCTCGAACTGGGGGCCAGGCAATTTCACTCAAACAACCTTAGGTTGGCGGGATATTCTTTCCGAAACCGTCAAGAACCACGCCCTAAAGGTCGGATTCGAGATGAACAATATCCGCGAGTACGATTCGCAAAGCGGCGCAGCTACCCGTCCGACTTTCAACTTTAATAACGTGCTTGATTTGGTCCAGGATGAAGCCACCACGGAATCAGCTACGCCCGTTAACCTCCTGACCCATCAGCAGGCCACTTACTACCGTGCGTACCGCGCCCTTTACATGGGCTATTTCGCCCAGGATGACTGGAAAGTGACGCCCACCTTCACTCTCAATCTGGGGTTGCGCTTTGATGCAATGCCAAACTTCTTTTCTATCCTTTCTCCGAAATTAACTAACTTCTATTTCGGGCAGGGAACGACTTACGATCAACAGATCGCTAATGGGCATACTGCTTTGGCTCCGAGCGACCACGTCTTGAACCACAACCTGTTTGCCGTGACGCCTCGCGCCGGCTTCGCCTGGGACGTCTTCGGCAACGGCAAGACGGCCTTGCGCGGCGGCATTGGAATGTTCGCCAGCCAACCGCCCTATCTGCACACTACGGACATCCTGTCAACCAATCTGCCCAATATCTACACCCCATCGCTCAGTGTCTATCAAGGAACAAAACCCGTTTTTCAGCTCTGCTCGCCTCCCTCCGGGTACAACGAGGCTTGCCCGATTGTGGACACCAGCAATGTAGTCCTAAACTCGAGCGGAGGCGTCGTCGGAAGCAGGTCGAATCTCGGCGGGTATTCTCCGGATTTTAAGTTCACGCAAATTGAGGCCTGGACGCTCAGCGTTGAACAGCAGTTACGGACAAACCTGGTACTTCAGCTGAATTATTCCGGCAGCGCGGCTCATTACCTGCCCATATACAACGCCGACATCAACCGCTTCGCGGGTGATCTGATTGTCAACGGTGGCACCCTCGCTCGCCTGAATCCGAACTTCGGAACCATCAATTACGGCTTTTCGAATGGCAACTCAATTGGCAATTACGGCTCTGCCGGGCTAAGGTATAGATCTTCTCAAGGAATTTCTTTCGTAAGTTACTACACGTACGGAAAGGCGCAGGATACTTACAGCACGGCAAATTCGCTCAGTGGCGGCGCCGCCACAGGCTCCACGACAACCAGCATTATTCGCAATGGCGATTTCTCGGCCCAGAGAGGCCGCTCTGATTACGATATTCGCCAGCAGTTCACTTTCAACGGCACGTGGGCGGTGCCCAAGAACTATAGCAACGCGTGGGAGCGGCAAATCCTTGGTGGATGGGAATTCGGAGGCATCGTGATTCTGCAGACCGGACTGCCTTTCATGGTGTTCACCACCGCGCCCTTCGCGCCCGTTTTCAACTCTGCCGGCCAGGTGATCGGCAACAGCGGTGGCGACTACAATGCCGATGGATACAACTACGACGTTCCGATGGCCCCGGCGTTCAGCAACCAGCTCAACGGCTCGAAGAAGAAGTTCCTCAACGGCCTGTTCCCCGCATCCGCCTTTCCTGCGCCGCCGTTGGGAATGGAAGGAGATCTCGGGCGGAACACGTATGATCAGCCGGGTTTAAGTAATGTCGACTTCACGCTAACGAGAAACTTCACGACCCCTTGGTTCTTCAACGAGGCGCTACATCTGCAGTTCCAGGCTCAGGCTTACAACTTATTCAACCGCGTGAACCTCACCAACATGCAAGGAGATTTATCGAACTCTTTGTTCGGCCACGCCACAAACCAGCAGCCGGCCCGTAGTCTTCAACTCCATTTCCGCGCCGTTTTTTGAGAAAGGTCCCAGCGACCAGGCATTGGCCTGCACCGGGAACGGCCGCTGGAGTATAACGCCTGCCATGAAAGCTAAGCTGCGCTGCTGGCCCCGCTCCTCGGTTCTGATTGTTCTCCTTTGTTCGTGTTGCGGCACCGCGATTGCGCAGCAGCCTGGTCCGGTCCGCTCGCCGCAGTACGCCGAGGTGCAGCGCCGGCTCGCGCGGGGCTGGAACACCTGGGATACCAACAGCGTCATCACGCAGGTGCTCTTGCCACAAGGGCTCGCGATCCGTGCCGGCATCAAGCAGCAAACGACGGAAGCTTCCGAAGCGTTTCTCGCCACCGCACTGATCGGGCGGCAAGGCAAAGACGACGAGCGCGTCATTCCCGGCCCGCACTCGTATGACGGCAGTTACACCGACCTCAAGCTGCTCTGGCACGGTTACCAGATCCGCATGCAGTCCGCGCATGACGGCAACGATCTTGTCTGGCTCGCCACTCCGCTCGCCTCCAATCCACGCTTCCATCTGCCGATGGCCATCGTCTTCTCGGCGGCTATGCTCTGGAACCGCCCCGGGCAGATCGAGACAAAGAGCAATGTCATCGAAGCCACCACGCCGCAGGGCACCGTCCGCATCTTTTTCACGGGCGACGATACGCATGATGTCGACTTGCCGGTCTCCGGCCCTTACTTCTCCGCAGAACTGAGCCAGCCGGTCGGACTCAGCACCGGCAGGCCGCGCAGCGTTGCCGAGATCCGCCAGATTCTCCACAGGGAAGAGCAGGCATACGCTCGTTCAGTCGCCGAATTCGCAAAGCTCACGCCCGTTGCCGATGCCATCCAGACCGTCATTGGCTGGGACACCATCTATGAACCCGCGAAGCAGCGCGTCATCTCGCCTGTCAGCCGCATCTGGAGCATCGAATGGGGCGGGTACGTGCTCTTCGATTGGGATACGTTTTTCGCTGCCACTCTAGCCGGTGTCGGTGATCGCGATCTCGCCTATGCCAACGCGATTGAGATTCTGCGCGAAGCGACGAACGAGGGATTCGTCCCAAATTACGCACGCGCCTTCAACTGGAAGAGCGATGACCGCTCGGAGCCGCCCGTCGGTGGCATCACCGTGCTCGGGCTTTATCGCAAATATCATAACCGTTGGCTGCTCGAGGACACCTTCGACCCGCTCCTGAGTTGGAATCGCTGGTGGGCTGCGCATCGGGATCGCGATGGCTATCTCGTGTGGGGCAGCGATGGCGAGAACCAGCCGGTCAATCTCGACGACCACTCCGCCGGTACACGGCTGGGCGCCGTCCTTGAATCCGGGCTCGATAACAGCCCCATGTACGACGACGCGAGGTACGACCCGGCCAGGCACCAGCTCGAGTACGCCGACGTTGGGCTGATGGGCATGTATATCGCTGATTGCGACGCGCTGGTTGAAATTGCGCAGACGCTCCGCAAGTCGGCTGAGGCCGGCGAACTGCGCCGGCGCGCGGCTAAGTATCGCGCATCGCTGGGTACGCTCTGGGATGCGCAGACGGGCATTTTCCTCAACAAAGACCTGCACACCGGTCAGTTCAACCACCGGCTATCGCCAACCAACTTCTACCCGATGCTCGCGAAAGCCGCGAAGCCGCAGCAGGCCGAGGAGATGGTGCAAAAGCACCTGCTGAACCCCAAGGAGTTCTGGGGAGAGTGGGTGATCCCTTCGATCGAGCGCGATGACTCGGCCTTCAAGGACCAGAACTACTGGCGCGGCCGCATCTGGGGGCCGATGAACTACCTGGTCTACCTCGGTCTGCGCAACTACGATACGCCCCTGATCGATCACACTCGCAGCCAGGTCGCGCAGAAGTCGCTGGCGCTCTTTCTCAAAGACTGGAACGCGCAGGGTCATGTGCACGAAAACTACAACGCCATTACTGGCTCCGGCGACGACGTGACGAATAGCGATCGCTTCTACCACTGGGGCGCGCTACTCGGGCTGACGAGCCTCGAGGAGATGTGGCATCGGGTACATCCCCTCATGTCGCAGGAGCAGCTTGAGGACGGTGGAGTTATCCGTCACAGAAAGCTCAAAGAAGATTTCGGAAGGGAGTAAAGATGAGGATCTCACGTGAGGTGGATGTGCCAAGCGCCGTCGGTCAAGCGCTGTGCATGGGGCAGCGATCGGCGCGGAAGCCAGTGAGCTGCGCGCTGGCTACCGTGCTTCTGAGCGTATTGCTGGCTGGGCCGGCGATCGCGCAGCAAGGGCCGCTGGTATTGGAGCGCCATGGGCGCGCGATTTCGCTGGTCCCCTATGCCCCGAACATTGTGCGGATCACGATGAGCACCGACCGGGCGGCGACGACAGCGGTCCCAGGATATGGGATCACCGCACAGCCCTCGGCCCAGGAATGGACGCACGAACGCGACCCGCAAGGTGATGATGTGTACCGGTCGGCGCGGATCGTGGTGCGTGTGGCGCCGGGCGATCTGCCACCGGAAAAACTGCCGGAGCCGATGCCGCTCGATGCGTTAAATCATCAGCTCCGCGAGCAATACTTCCCACCGGAAGCCGGCAGCCATACTACGCACAACGATGCATTGCTGGTGACCACGGCGGACGGCAAGATGCTGCTCCATATGCGCACTTGGACGATGGCCCCGGAAAGCCCGGAAGCAGCGGCCTCGGACCCCATCGACAAGGGCTTCTCGCGAGTGACGGCGATGTTCGATTCGCCGGCCGGCGAGCACTACTACGGGCTGGGACAGCAGCAGAAGGGCTGGATGGACCTGCGGGATCACGAGATCCGCTGCTGGCACGACTACCTAGCAATCGGCGGTCAGGACGTTTGCGTACCGTTCATGGTTTCCAGCCGTGGCTACGGCCTGGTATGGGATAACCCATCCAAGACCACCGTGGATCTGGGATTCAATGGGCGGAATGTGTGGTCGTCAGAGGTCGGAAATCGTTTATCGTACTTCGTTATCGCCGGGCACACCAGTGATGAGATCTATCAGGGGTATCGGCTGCTGACAGGCGTGAGCCAAATGCTGCCGAGGGCGGTCTACGGGTACATCCAGAGCAAGGCGATCTATCCGACACAGCAGCAGGTTCTGGATGTGGCCAAGGAGTATCGCGACAAGAACTTGCCACTCGATGTGATGGTGGTGGACTTCCTGAACATGACGAGGCAAGGCGAACTGGACCTGGACCCGAAGCGCTGGCCGGATCCGGCGGCGATGAATCGTGAATTGCACGCAATGAATGTACGCACGCTGTTGAGCGTGTGGCCGCACTTTGCGCCCGGGACCCGATTCTACGACATGCTCAAGAGCAAAGGCTGGCTTATCCACGCGCCGGACGGACAGCCGGACATGGGATGGAACGCGGAGACGATCGGACCGAATATTGACACGACAAACCCCGAGACGGCGAAGTGGTGGTGGGATGAGATTCGCGACCGGTATGTGAAACCGTACGGGTTCGATTACATCTGGCTGGATGAAACGGAGCCGGATATCGATCCGGCCAAAGATGTGTTCTACATTGGCTCGGGCACGCGGTTTTATAACGTCTACCCGCTGTTTCACACCTCTTCCGTATATGAGGGTTTCCGGAGGGATTTTGGAGATAGCCGGCGGGTCATGATCCTGGCGCGAGCCGCGTACCTGGGTGCGCAGCGCAACGGGACTGTGTTTTGGTCGAGCGACATTGTTTCGACATGGGACATGCTGAAGCGTTCGATTCCCGCGGGTCTGAACTTCACCGCGACCGGACTGCCCTATTGGGATACCGATATCGCGGGTTTCTTCTCGCCGGCAATTCCGGCCGATTATCACGCTGCCCACAAGCCGCTGATTGACGGATCCGATGCGCGCGAGATTATTGGCAATTACGAAGATTACCCCGAGTTGTTTGTGCGTTGGTTTGAGTGGGGTTCGTTCCAGCCGATCATGCGCGCGCACGGCGAGAGAATGCATAACGAGGTTTGGTCGTATGGCAAGCAGGCCGAGCCGATTCTTGCTAAGTATCTAAGGCTGCGCTATGAGCTTCTGCCTTATACATACTCGATTGCCTACCACAGCTATCAGACGGGTGCCCCCTACATGCGGGCGCTCTTCATGGATTTCCCCGGCGATCCCAAGGTGGCGAATATTCCCGACGAGTACATGTACGGCCCCGCGTTCCTGGTGGCCCCGGTCACGGAACAGGGTGCGACCCACCGGACGGTCTACTTGCCCGTGGGGTGCGATTGGTATAACTACTGGACCAATGAGCGGCTGCACGGCGGGCAAACGATTATCGTCGATGCCCCGATTGATACGCTACCTCTCTTTATCAAGGCAGGAAGCATCGTGCCGCTTGGGTCAGAGGTGCAGAGTGCGCAAGAGCCGCAGAAAATCGCGTCCGTACGCATATATCCCGGTGCGAATGGAAACTTCACGTTGTTCCAGGATGACGGGAACACTTACGCCTACGGAAAGGGGAAAGCCTCAATTACGACGCTGGTATGGGACGATTCCAGCCATCAGCTGAAGCATGAAGGCGCGCAGGCATGGAGTGAACCGGATCAGTCGGTTGTGACTGTGATCGGCAAGTAGGGTGCCGGAGTCGTCTTGCTGGCCCACTGTTTCTCAGCGGCCGGCGAACAGTGTATTAGCTGTTATCTCAGATCAGGGGGCAAGCGCAGAGCGCACTGAGAGTCACTGAAGCGGACGGATAAGTGCCGAGAGCCGCGCTTACATCTACGCGCTTGTGTTCCGGTGATCTCCCGAGCCGTGGGCGAGTCGGAAAAGCTGAATGGCTTCGCCGCAAGTTGAGGTATAACGCGCATTCCGGAGATTGAACCTCCCCGATCGGACTGCCTTCGACAAATGGTCTTTCGGAGGTAAAGCTCAAGCACACACTCAGGATCTTCAGACAGCCGGAATTAGTAGAGGTGCTATGCGTGTGCCCTCCGAAAAGCTGGATCAATGTACGACTTGCCGACTTTACAGACCAGTGGATTCGCGAATGCTGGACCGTCTTTTCGCGAATGAATCCTCCTTCGCTCTCGACAATCAAACTTCCTCGAACCGGAGATCGCGGGACACTGGAAGGGTGTCACCAGTATCGCAACGGTTCCTTATCGGCATGCCTCGACGAGTTTCGACTTTGACGAGTTTCGATTTTAAGGATCGGGCGGCAACTCCGCCCCTAAAGTGATATCAGCGGCGCCCTTTGGTCGGCGATGACTTGGCTCGAATATCACGGATCTACCAAGCACACCTTTGAATCGCTGAGGCGAGCGCCGCACGCTCTCGACTGGACGAACATGCCCGATCCGTTCCGTCACTATGAGGGCCTGCCGGTGCTCGATCTGCCGGCAGATCCACCGGTCCCTGAAACGCCGGCGCTCGAAGTGCTTGAAGGTGTCTCCGGCACCACGCTTGCCGGTGACGGCTCCACGTTCCTTTCGCAGCTGCTGTTCTATTCCGCTGCGATTAGCGCGTCCAAACGCGTTCCGTCTACTGGATATCGGTACGCGTTGCGCGTGAATCCGTCGTCGGGAGACTTGCACCCGACGGAATTCCATTTCGTCACACGAGGTTTGAAGGATTGGCGCGATGGGCTGTACCACTACCGTCCGTCTTCGCACATGGCCGAGCAGCGCGCGCAGGGGGATCTCGGAACGAAGTTGGCCGGCAGCTCTGCGCCCATTGTGTTTCTCCTGACCAGCATCGTGTGGCGGGAGGCGTGGAAGTATGGTGACCGGGCCTATCGATACTGCTTACACGACATCGGTCACGCGTGGCAGGCACTCGCGCTCGCCGCCCATGCCATCGGCTGCAACAGCTTTGCGAGCGGTCATTTCCCAGACGATGAAGTCTCGGAGTTCTGCCGCCTGCACAAGGATGAGTGGCCGATGCTCATTGTCGAGCTGCGTGGCAGGTCCATTCCGGTGTGTGAACCACACCGCGGGAAGAGCGTTTGGTACGGCGGGGACGCGAATGAGATCTCGAGAGAAACAACCGCTTATCCGATGATTGATGGAATGCACAATGCCACGAAAGTCAGGCAACGCACTGGCCGGTCATTCTCCGCCGAGCCGGCTCCCAGTGGCTCCGGCGAGATCCAGCTGCCGTCTCCAGCTTCATCGTGGCGCGCCTTTGGCGAAGTTGCCCGAACCCGGCGTTCGGCACTCAACTTCCAGGGTGGAATGCAATCGATTTCTCTGGCGCAACTCTCGACTTTGCTCGCGGTGACGACCCGGCCCTTCTCTGCTGATTTTGCCGGTGTACGTTTCATTCAGCTCTATTTGTACGCCCATCGGGTAGACGGACTGCAACCCGGAGTGTTCAGGTTCTGGCCTGAGCGTGCCGAGTTGGAGCAGATCAGGAGTGGCGACCAGCGCGTCGTGGCCGCAGGCCTAAGCCTCGGGCAGGAGCTCGCCGGTAACGCATGTGTGGCTTTCTCGATGGTGGGCGATCTCGAGCGCGCCGTCCGCGCCCATGGTGATCGTGGTTACCGCTACGTCCATTTCGAAGCAGGCGCCATCGGCCATCGGCTGTATCTGGCCGCGGAGGCGCTCGGGCTGGGGGCGACGGGCATTGGCGCGTTCTACGACGAAGAAGTGCACCGCTATCTCAACCTGAGGCCCCAGCAGGGACAGGCGGTCTACCATTTCGCGATCGGTTATCCGGTTCCCGATCCGCGCCTCGCGGCATGAGATCACCGGCGTGGGCGTTCTGGTACATGGCGACAATCATTTCATCGTTCGCGGCCCATTGCCGAACAGGGAAGTTGCACTCACACTGATTCGCCAATGGTCTCTCATTCAGATCGGAGCGACAACGCCGAGTGCGCTCGATCGATGGCACATCATCAGCAGCGCCTTCAAAGAGAATCTGGAATGGGCAGTGGTCGTGCCGGGAAACGGCGAGATCTCTCCGTCATCCAAGTGGAGCCGCAGAGCCGATGATTGTAAGAGCGTGAGGTCGAAAAGGCCTGGGCGGGCTCCCGCCACAGAGTTTTGGAACAGCTCCGTTTTATCTGTCGACCCCATGCCAGCGCCAGTCCAAGTCCGAGGATAGTTGAGTAGAATCGTATCCGGTGCTGGTATGCCCCTCGACCCCGCTACACGGCTCGGACCTTACGAAATCGTCGCGTTAATCGGTGCTGGCGGCATGGGTGAGGTTTATCGGGCACGAGATACCCGGCTGGAACGGGACGTTGCTATTAAGGTCCTTAATGAGCGACTCGCCCTCGACGGTCGGCTGCTTTCGCATTTCCGGACTGAAGCCAAGGCGATAGCGGCTCTTGCCCATCCCAACATCGTGTCTATCTACGATGCCGAATTGCAGCTCTGGCCATTCTTTCTGGTGACTGAACTCCTCGAAGGCGAAACGATCGGTCGCGCAATCGAACGCTCGCCCCTGAGTTGGCAGCGAACTATCGAAATCGGAGGCGCGGTCGCGGATGGCCTTGGAGCCGCGCATGGGGCGGGAATCGTTCACCGGGACATCAAACCCGATAACATTTTCCTTACCGCTCGACAGGGAGTGAAGATTCTTGATTTTGGCTTGGCCCGATTCAAACGTGATTTAGAGGAGGGCGCTGGCGCTCTGGCATCAACCCTTTCCGACATGCATTTTGTAATGGGAACCTTGGGCTATATGGCGCCTGAGCAAGCCCGTGCGGAACCTGTGACCGCCGCGACTGACGTGTTCGCCTTAGGATGCGTGCTTTACGAAATGCTCACGGGCCGCAGAGCTTTTCAAGGCGCGACGGCCGCGTCCACGCTCACCGCGATCCTCCATGAAGAGCCCCGGCCCGTCAGAGAATATGCGAAAGAGGTTCCGCCGGAGCTTGACCGCTGGATCGCGCGTTGTCTGGCAAAGGACCCGGACCGACGGCCGCAATCCGCGTATGACTTGGCCCTCATTCTGAGGGAAGTTTCCGGCGCGCGCAAACCCAGCACGCAGTTGAGAGAAAGTGATACTGGCTCCAAACTCGAGTCACTCGCGGTCCTGCCATTCTTCACGTCCTCAAATTCACCCGATGCGGAGTACCTTGCTGACGGCATTAGCGAAACCCTGATCAACAATCTTGCCCAGCTCAGGTCTTTGAGAGTGGTCGCCCGTAGTACAGTCTTCCGTCACAAGGGAAAGGACGTCGACCCGATACAGATAGGCAGGGATTTGGGGGTCGGCGCTGTCCTCACCGGAAGGATCTTCCAACGCGGAGACATCCTGGTGATCGCCGCCGAACTCGTAAGAGTGGATGACGGGTCACAGCTGTGGGGCCAGCAATACAAACGGCAGATGACCGATATCTTCTCTATCGAAGACGACATCTCTACCGAGATTTCGGGACGTTTGCGAGTCCGCTTTACGGAGAGCGAGCAACTACGGCTGACTCGGCATTACACAGAGAACCCGGAGGCGTATCAGCTGTACCTGAGGGGCCGGCACTTCTGGAATAAGAGAACAATCGAAGGGATGCGAGAGGCGCTGAAACATTTTGAGCATGCCGTCGAAACCGATCCCAGCTATGCCCGCGCCCACACGGGCCTCGCCGACTGCATCTCAATGCTTGCAATCTACGGCGAGACTGATGCGGGGCGGGCTTACACCAGAGCGAAAGCGGCCCAGAAGACGGCCTTGCAGATTGATCCCGCACTTGCGGAGGCGCATGCGTCTCGTGGATTCAGCTTGCTTCTATTCGATTGGAAATTCGGTGAGGCCGAAGAGGCACTCCGGCGCGCACTCGACCTGAATCCGGGGTATGCTTCCGCACACCAGTGGCTCGGCTTTACGCTAGGTTTGACAAAGCGGATGAAGGAGGCACGCGCTTCCATGAAAATCGCTCAGGAACTCGATCCTTTCTCGGCTAGCATCAACACTACGGCCGTCTGGCCGATTTATTGGGCGCATTTGTTCGATGAGGCGATCGAAAAATTTCGAAGCGCGGCCGCCCTGCATCCGGGATATTGGGTGGCGCATTACTATTTAGGACTCTCGTACGCGCACCAGGGCGATTACGGCCAAGCCATTCCTGCTCTGCGCCACGCGGCAGAAATCGGTGACACCATGTGGAGATACGCGGGTTTGGGATTCGTTTATGCGCGGGCTGGACAGTTGGAGCCAGCTCGGGAGGTTCTGGCCAAATTACAGCAAGTAGGCCGCGAACGATACGTGCCCGCAGTTTACTCTGCCGCCGTCCACTGCGGTCTCGGTGAAGTCGATCAAGCACTTACCCGCCTTGAACAGGCAGTTCAGGAGCGTAATTGGGAAATTGCGTGGCTACACATCGATCCCTTCTGGGACTCTATCCGGCTGCATCCCCGGCTCCGGAATCTTCAAGCGCAGGTCGCAGCACGCAATGAAACGTGCAACCGCTCGGAATCTGCGGAGGTACTCCGTGTTGATCATGCTTAGTAGCTCAAGGGTGGCGGCTATGGCATGGCCGCTTTAACGATCTGCAAAACATAATTGCGAAAATGCGTAAGCTGCAGCCCTGGTACAACCCGATCGGAACGCTGCGGGTCGAATACATGCGTATCGCCTACCACCGCTACTTGGACGTATCACGCGCAAACCGTAGATGTGGCCCTCAGTGACACTAGATCATGTGTAACACCGTTCATTGATGAGGCACCCAGTCCGCAGAAGAGCGCTTCTCGTACAAATCCTCTCCGGCATTAAGAATGGTTTGTTGCTTGCTGAATAAAGCGAGGCAGGGGTGTTCATTTCCAGCGTTTGGTGAGGGCGTTCATGGTTAAAGATGCTTGTAGATTTCAAGTGACCTTGTTTTTGGATTTTAAGGCTCTCGGCTGGGGCTTCCCCGCATGCTCCTTTAGCCTCCGGTGTAGGCGGTCATGACGACCGTTCTGGCTCGGCCGTCCGGGGTCGATCCGTTCGTGAATGGTGCCGAGCTGCATCCACTTGATTTACAGCCGACTGATTCCCAGTCCACCGATGGAACTGTACGGTATCCCGTTATCTGTCCTGATTCGTTCCGGAACACCGTACAGCGCCATAAAAGCATCAGAGATCTTATCGACCTCTTCGTAGTTCACGTTTTGCTATAGCCTGGCAGTACAGGACAAATCGACTATGTCCACCGATAAGGGTAAATGTGTCGCAAGGCTCCCCGTTGCCGCACTCGAAGCTGCGTTTGAATTCCGTGCACCGCACTTGATTGGTACGGGTGACCTCGATCAGGGGTGATGCGAACCGTACCAAACGCCTTTTCTTTCGGTAGTCAGCCCCGCTCTTCTGAGGATCTCGCTGATGGTGCTCGCCGCGGGCCAAGTGACCTTCGGCTGCAGCCGTTGTAACCGAACTCTCAACTTTCTCGCTCCCCAGGTCGGATGCTTATTTCGCAGCGCCCGACAATGTCCTGTGATGTAGTGCGTGAATGATACTCGGGGCGCCGGCTCATGCTTTCCAGCGGCGCTGCTCGCTTCGCAATAGCGCGTCCGCCACTTGTATCCGGCCTTCCGGGAAATTCCGAAGTCGCAAAGGGCTGTCATAACCTTTTCGCCCTTCAGCAACGCACGCGTTGATCTAACACTCGACTCTCTTTCCAAGGCATCTGGCGCATTCTGCGCCTTGCCTTCCTTCTTGTGGAGCCGTGTTGCGCGCTACGTATTCTTCCCGGACCAAATCGTCACCCATGTATCCGGGCCATACACTCCTATACCCCTTCCCCGCCGATAAGTAAGAACTTCAATCCCGTTCGTTCACAATAGACAATAGTTGCTAAAACAGATGTCTCGCAAAATGATTCGACTCGTGCCGCGCCTTCTCGCTTGCGGAGCCGCGCTGGCCGCCATTGCCGCCGCCGGTTGGGCAATCGCGACACCTATCAATGACTGGACCATCGCTGGGCCGTTCGGTGGAACTGCGCGCAGTGTGGCCCTCGACCCGCAAAAGCCCGAGGTCGTCCTCGCGGGTGGCATGAACTCGCTGCTGTTTCGCAGCCGCGATGCCGGTCAGAACTGGGACCTGCTCGATTTTCCTAAACGCAATCTCGCCGAAGTTACCTCGCTCCTGGTCGATCCCGCCGATTCCAATCATTACTTGGCCGGCATGATCTCGGCCGAAGACGGCGGCCTGTTTGAGAGCCACGACGAAGGCCGGAGCTGGATGCCCGTCAAAGCCATAAGTAAGTTCGGTGTCCGCGCCCTCACTTCGGCCGCCAGTAAGCCCACCGAGTTCGTAGCCGGCACGCTGCAAGGCGTCTGGCTCAGCGAAGATTCAGGCAAAACCTGGAAGCGCATCTCGGACTCGGAAAATCTCGAGATGCAGGGCATCACCGCCGTTGCGATCGATAGCAAGGATCCCGATACCATCTATGCCGGAACCACCCACCTGCCCTGGAAAACCGTCGATCGCGGCAAAACCTGGGAATCGATCCACACCGGCATGATCGATGATTCCGACGTCTTCTCGATCTTCGTCGATCCGGCGAATCCGTCGGCTGTGCTGGCCAGCGCCTGCAGTGGTATCTACTCGAGCGACACGCGCGGCGACGCCTGGAAAAAACTCATGGGCATTCCAAACACCTCGCGCCGCACTCATGTCATTCGCGAAGATCCGGCGGATCCCAGCACGATTTATGCCGGCACGACAACGGGCCTCTTCAAATCGATCAACCGCGGCCTCGCCTGGAAGAGCTTGACCGACACCCAGATCAACGCGCTAGCCTTCGATCCCAAACATCCGGGAAGCATGTATCTCGCGCTCGAGTATGAGGGGATCGGCAAGAGCGATAACGGCGGCGAATCTATCAGGCTGATCAATCACGGTTTAGTCGACCGCTCCATCTCTTCAGTTGCGCGCTCGGGCGATAAGCTCTTCGCGCTTGAAACACAGGAAGGCGAAACCAGCGGGCTCTTTTCCAGCGCCGATCGTGGCGAGACCTGGACGCGCTCGGCCGACGTGCGCGGCTTGGGCGGTGTACACTTGAAAACTATCGCTGGCCTGCCAAGCCAGTCGAACATTCTGCTGGCGGCGAGCCCGCGTCACCTGTATAAATCGACGGACGGCGGCACACTTTGGAAGCCCCTGCCGGTTCGCGTCATCATTCCACCTCCCGCCCCGCTTCCACAGAAAGCAGTTCCAGCGCGGAGCAGTGCCCGCCGTGGCTCCTCACGCACTTCCGCTAGGACGCGTGTGACACGGCCCGCGAAGCCTGTCATTAAAACCCGCGAAGTTTCTCTCTCGGAAATCAGCGCTCTATATTCCATGAAAAAAGGCGAGCAGGATCTGGTTCTTGCCGCTACGGATCTGGGCCTGCTTATCAGCTCCGATGCCGGCGAGCGCTGGGCCACTGCTGCTATCCCCGGTTCGCCTGCCGTTTCCGCTATCTATTCTGCAGCCGATTCCAGCGGTTATCTGATCGCCCGTGCTGCCGGCGGCCTCTTCGTCTCCAAAGACTATGGCGAGCATTGGGCAGACTTCCGCTTCCCCTTGCCCTCGTCCGACGTCAACGAAATCGCTGTCCCGGGCAGCCAGAGCGCCTGTCTGCTCGCTGCTACCCGGCTTGGACTCTATTCCTCGCCCGACGGCGGCGAAAAGTGGTATGCCAACCTTGGTGGCATCCCCGCTTCCACCGTCACGTCCGTCATATTCACCGGTTCCGAAGGCGTTGCCTATGCCGTCGAGTACGGCCGTTTGTACCAGACCACCAATGCCGGAGCAGCTTGGAAAGAGGTGCCCTCCACTGTTCCTTCGCTGCGCATTCGGCAGCTCTGGATGCCCGATCTTGCTTCCGGCCGCTTATACGGAATTACTAGTGACCTCGGAATTCTCTTTCGCGATGGGGGTGTTATCCGCTAAGATCAACTTTTGGCGTTGCTTAGGACCGGGGAGGGGGGAAGGGATTGAGGACCAGACTGCGGTTTCGGCCGGCAGTTTTCGTCTTTACAACGGCTCTGTGCCTGTGCCCGGCTGCGCCCGGTCAGAACAAACCTGCCAATAACAGCTCGACCAAAACTCCCCAGAGCAGCACTGCCGACGAATATCCCGACATCATAGAACTCGACCCTTTCGGCGGAGTCAGTTTGTTCGGCCAGGTAAACCAAGGTCTCCACGAAAAGTTGGTCACCGGCGGCACGGCAGGCGGCCGTATCGCTTGGAATGCCACCACGCATATCGGTCTCGAACTCGCCTACAACTTCATGGTGAACAATGTTCGCCTGGTAACTCCGGTGGCGCCCGGCCTCCCCAGCTACACTTTTGGCAATCAGATTCAATACCCAGCCTTGAACTTCGTCTATAACATCAAGCCGCGAGGTTCGCGGTTTCAGCCCTATCTCACTGTGGGCGGCGGTGGTGCGCTCTTTAAGCCCACGGACAAAGCCAAAGCAATTGCCCGCGATCCTGCTTTGGACGCAATTTTTCATTCAGCCAATCTCAACGACAATCTTCAGGCAGCCTTGAATTACGGCGGTGGCGTGAAGTTTCATCTGAGCCAGCACCTGGGGCTGCGCTTCGATGTCCGCGGATTCTGGTCCCGCAATCCTACTTTCGGCTTGCCCAACTACCCCACCGGCGGCATCTATATCCCGAGCAAGAACTATATAAATGGAGTGCAAGCCACCCTTGGCCTGGTTGTCTTTGTCAAGCAGCCTTATGTGCCGCCGCCTCCTGCTCCTCCCCCGCCTCCCGCTCCCTTGAGCGCCGGGGAGATTACCGGGCCGGGTGGCACATTGTGTCAGGGTAAGGCAATCACGCTCCACTCGACGGCCAGCGATCCGACTAATCACACGCTCAATTACAGTTGGAGATTGAATGGCTCGCCTCAATCCGGCAACAGCGCGGACTTCTCCTTCACTCCGAATAACGCCGGCGATTTCAAAGTTGAAGTGGTCATCACGGATGCCACCAATCCGTCGCGTTCAGTTACCGCCGGACCAACCACGCTCACCGTTCAGGAATACACAAAGCCGCAGATCACAAACGCCGCTGCCAGCCCGGCTTCGATCAGCTGCACCGCTGATCCGAATGGGCCCCATACCGCGAGCCTTACTGCTCAGGCGACCGGCTCGGCTTGCGGTGGAAACTTGACTTATAAGTGGACTGTTAGCGAAGGCAGCGTCACCAATGACAGCACCGCTAACGCGACTTTTGATTCCTCTTCTCTGAACTTCGCAGGCGGAGCTCAAGGTCAAACCAAGACCGTTACCGCCACCCTGACTGTAACCGACGAGACTGGTCAATCGGCCTCTCAGACGGCGACTATTACCGTGAACTGCCCACCGCAGTTCAAACGTTTGCCCGACCTTGTGTTCTCAAAGAACAAAGCGCGCGTGAACAATTGCGGTAAGCGTATCCTCATTGATCAGGCCGCGCCGCAGGCCGGGACTACTTACGATGTAGTTTTGGTCGGACACCGCGCCGGCGACGAAGAAGCGGCGCCCGCATCCGGAACTCGCCGGGCTAGGCGCGCAAGACGGGCGGCGGCAAACCGCGCGCTTGATGAACAGCGTGCATTGAATGCAGCTGCCGTGCTTGTCGCCGGACACGGCACATGTGGAAATCTTGATCCTGCGCAGGTCAAGATCGATTGGGTCGGTACTGACTCCACTTCGACTCCGGACCCGGGGCTCTGTGGGACGTCGAACCTGCCCGCAACCAAGGAACGGCGCGGCTCGCAGGTTTCGGAAGCCGACAAAGACCGCCGCGTAGAAGTCTATCTCGTACCGAGAAACAGCCCGGCCATGCCACCTGCTGTAAAGAATCCCAGACAACCTTCCGAAGCGGAACTAAAGGCGCTTGGGTGTCCTCGGTAGCTTTGTTTTTGATCCTCCTGAAGAAGGCATTCTGCTCTTTTCGGGGATTAATTCTTCTTAACTGATGAAACGGTTCTAGGACTTACCAAACCTAGTAAACTGGAAACATTCTGGTGGGTACATTCTCGTTTTGGAGGAGTAGGATGAAGTCTCGGCTCAAATTTAAGCCGATCGGTTCGGCTGTCTTATGCGCGGCTGTGTGCTTAAGCGCCTCGGCTTTCGCTCAAGACACCAACAATCAAAACACAGCTGGTACAGCAACGAACACAACTAAGACTGCCAAAGCGGCAGGCGCAAGCGGGCTCGATGAGTACCCCGACTTAATTGAAATTGATCCCTTCGGTGGCATAAGCACCTACGGCCAGGTTATGCGCGGCTTGACAACCAAGCTTGTCGATGGCGGCGTAGGTGGCCTCCGCATCGCGTATAACCCGACCGCCCATCTGGGCCTCGAGCTTTGGGCCGACTATGACGTGGCGAATGTCGAATTCAGACAATCCAGCGGGTTCTACCCGGGAACAACCTCTCCGCTGCCGACTTACAGTTTCGGTGCGCGGAATTACTTCTTCGGTTTGAACCCGATCCTTAATCTCAAGCCAAGGGGCTCGAAGGTTCAGCCTTACCTAACTGTTGGTGTGAACGGAATCCAGTTTACGCCGACCGATAAGGCAAAGAGCAATGCCCGGGATCCGGTGGCTGTTGCACTCTACAACTCCGGGAACCTTAATGACAACCTGCAGGTCGGAGTGAACTACGGCGGTGGTGTGAAGTTCCACATATCCGATCACTTCGGTATTCGACTCGATGGGCGCGGCTTCTGGTCGCGCAATCCCACCTATGGGTTGCCGAATTACCCGAACGGCGGAATTTATATTCCGGCGCATGACAAGATCAACGGCTTTCAAGGAACTCTCGGCTTAGTTTGGTACGCAGGCACCACTAAGTGCCCCGAGATGCCGCCTGCGCCACCTGCGCCGGCTCCTCTGCCTACGCCGACTATCTCCGGCGCGGAAGGAACGATCTGCCCGAACAAGCCGGTCAATTTGCACGCGACGCTTGCGGGCGTTGCTGCCGATCGCAAGCTGAAATATGCCTGGACCGTCAATGGCCAAGCGCAGGGTAGCGACAGCCCCGATTTCAGTTTCACTCCGACTGGCGCTGGCACCTCCAATATCCAGGTAACGGTGACCGATACTACGCCGCCTCCGCCTCCGATGGAGCGGCCCAAGAAGTTCCCGGTTCGTTGCTGGGTACAGCCTCCGGCTCCCGCCCCAGTTGCTCCTGTAACTGCGACCGCCACAGTCACGGTCACGGCTGCCCCACCAACTATCAGCAGCGTGGCGGCCGATCCGACAACGCTCGATTGCGCTGCTAACGCCAGCGGCAAGCATACAGCTAACCTCACCGCTACGGCAACCGCCTCCGCTTGCGGCGGCAACTTGACCTACAAGTGGACGGTGAGCGAAGGCAGTGTCACCAACGACACCAGCGCCAACGCAACCTTCGATTCGTCCAGTCTCAACTTTGCCGGCGGTGCGCAGGGTCAAAGCAAGACGGTAACGGCTACGGTCACGGTAACCGATGAGCAGGGTCAGACCGCATCTCAGTCGACCACCATCACGGTGAACTGCCCGCCGCAGTTTGTCCGCCTCGACGACGTGATCTTCGCCAAGAACAACGCCCGCGTAAACAACTGCGGTAAGCGCGTCCTCATCGACGACGCTGCTCCGAAGGTGGCAAGCGGCGATTACGACATCGTTCTCGTGGGTCACCGCGATACCGATGAAGCTGAGAATGCACCTGCGGTTCGCGGCCGTCGCCGTGGTCGCAGAGGTGCTGCTCAACGTACTGCTCTCGACGAGCAACGCGTACTGAACGCGGCTGCTGTCCTGAGTGGCGGAACCGGCACCTGCGGTAAGGTCGATCCATCCCGTATCAAGGTTGATTGGGTGGGTACCGACCAGACCTCCGAAACCAAGCCTGGACTCTGCGGAACTTCCAACGTGAAGGAGCGCAGAGGTTCGCAGACGACTGAGGCCGACAAGAACCGTCGCGTCGAAGTCTACTTGGTGCCGCACAACAGCACGTCTATGCCTCCGGCCGTCAAGAACGCCAAGCCTCTTCCTGAGGATCAGGTCAAGGCGCTCGGCTGCCCGAAGTAAACGGCGCATAGTCAGAAGAACGAAAGGGCCAGGCGGGTCTCCCGCTTGGCCCTTTTCGCGTTCAAGGTCGCCCTCGTACCGGTGCGTGACAAAATGAGAGCTTCCGTATGGGCCTCTCTCTGCTCGCCCGGCTGTCTCTCGCCTCTTGCTCCCTCGTCTTCATCTGCCGAACTGCTTCAGGTGCTTTTTCAATCGACCAGGTCTTGAGCGCGCCTTTCGCCAGCGGCCTGGTTGCCTCACCTTTTGGAACAGCCGTAGCGTGGCTGGAAAACAATCAGGGCCGGCGCAACATCTGGATTGCGAGTGCGCCGGAGTGGCACGGCCGGGCCATTACCGCTTTCGACAAGGACGACGGTCAGGAGATTGCAGACATTGTTTGGTCCCCCGATGCCTCCTACCTGCTGTTTGTCCGCGGGGGAGATTTCGAGAACGGCGGCGAGAACCCCAATCCCGACCTGAATCCGAAAAAGCCTGAGCAAGCCATCTGGAGCGTGAACTCAACGGGCGGGGCCCCGGCCAAACTCACGGTTGGCCATGCGCCTCAAATTGCGCCCAATGGCGCGACAGTCGTTTTCTTGCGCAATGGGCAGATCTACGCCTGGACCAAGCCCGATGCCACGGACGCCGCTCCGCTGGTCGAACAGCCCGGCTCTCAGTCCGATATGCGCTGGTCGCCCGACGGCCGCTCCTTTGCCTACGTCAGTGACCGCAAGCAGCACAGCCTCATCGGCGTGTACACGCTGGCCGGCAAGGGCGTGCGCTATCTCGACCCCAGCGTCGATGGCGACGGCCAGCCCGTTTGGTCTCCAGACAGCGCGCAGGTGGCTTTCATCAGGCTGCCCGCGACCGCGCCTGCCTTCTTTTCTCCGCACCGGGCCGGCCCACCCTGGTCCATCCGGGTGGCGGACGTGAAAACCGGAACCGGCCGGGAGGTCTTTCGAGCGCAGAATGGACCGGGCAGCCTCTTTCATGAAATCGAAGCCACGCAACAGATATTCTGGGCCGCAGGGGACCGGATCGTGTTTCCCTGGGAGCGAACCGGCTGGAATCACCTCTACGCGATTCCCCTCGCCGGAGGCAATCCCGTCGAGCTCACGCCGGGCCATGGCGAAGTCGAATACGTGGCCGCCTCACGGGACGGGGCAAAGATCTATTTCTCTAGCAACATCGGGGATATCGATCGTCGGCACATCGCGACTGTCGCTTCCTCCGGAAACGAAAAAACGAACCCATTGACTAAGGGCGACGGGATCGAATGGCAGCCAATCCCAGTTTCCGCGGGAAGTACCGTATTTTGTTTAGCTTCCAGCTATAGCGAACCTGCGCACCCAGTTCGTTTGGCGAAAAATGCTCTTACGCCCGTCGGGCCCGAACTGCCTGCCACCTTCCCCGCTAGCGAAATGGTCCGCCCCGAGCCGGTCCTGATCACTGCCGCCGATGGCTTGGTTATTCACGGCCAGCTTTTTCTGCCGCCCGGCCGGTCCTCCGGCCTGCGGCATCCCGCGCTGATCTTCTTCCATGGGGGCTCGCGCCGCCAGATGCTGCTCGGGTTCCATTACATGTATTACTATTCGAACGCTTATGCGTTAAACCAGTACCTCGCCAGCCAAGGCTACCTGGTGCTGTCGGTCAATTACCGTAGCGGCATCGGCTATGGCCTGGACTTCCGTGAAGCGATTAATTACGGGGCCCAGGGTGCCAGCGAGTTCAATGACGTCCTAGGAGCCGGATTGTATTTAAAGTCGCGTGGTGATGTCGATCCGGCACGTATAGGCGTTTGGGGTGGCTCGTACGGCGGCTATCTCACCGCTCTGGCGCTCGCGAGGGCTTCTGATCTGTTCGCCGCGGGTGTCGATTTCCATGGCGTCCACGATTGGAGCAGCCTGCGCGGCTATCTTACGCGCGACAATCTGAGCGGCGACCCGCAACAAATCAGAGATCGCCAGCAAGCGGCCAGACTCGCCTTCGAATCCTCCCCTATGGCTTCCGTAGATACCTGGCGGTCGCCCGTTTTGTTGATTCACGGCGATGACGACCGGAACGTCGAGTTCACTCAAACCATCGCCCTCGTGGAAGCCCTCCGCAAACGCAACGTCTCCTTTGAAGAACTGATCTTTCCCAACGAAATCCACGACTTTCTACTTCACCGCCACTGGGTGGAAGCCTACCAGGGAACCGCGGAGTTTTTCGCGCGCAAGCTCAAAGGACCCGTACAGTCCGCATCGAAATAATGACGAAGCTGGGGAGCGCGTCCGCTAGCCCCTTTACGTAGAACTGCTGGTCCGGTTTGCCAAAATGATGATAGGTCTTGAGCCCACAATTAGATGTCGCAATCATATTCGTCCGCACTTTCGCCAGGAATTGATGACATGTTCTCGCGCAGTCTTCCGGTGGGCGCTGAGCTTCAACCAGATTCGAGCGGCACGCATTTCCGTGTATGGGCTCCTGAGCACTCTTGTCTAAGTGTTGTTTTTGAAGACGGCCGGGCTGCTGTGCCTCTGCTCGCCGAGGGGAACGGCTACTTCTCGGGCCTGGCTGCGACGGCAGCCGCCGGTGTCCGCTATAAGTACCAAGTCGATCGAAACGAAGCTTATCCGGATCCAGCCTCGCGTTATCAACCAAGCGGGCCCCACGGATTCTCTGAAGTGATCGATCCACAGGCGTTCACCTGGTCCGACCGCGACTGGAAGGGTGTGGAGTTGCCGGGTCAGGTGATCTATGAACTGCACCTGGGAACCTTCACGCCCGGTGGAACCTGGCCCACAGCAGCCGAAAAGCTGCAATATCTGCGCGATACCGGCATCACTCTGATCGAAGTGATGCCCGTCGCCGACTTCCCAGGCAAATTTGGTTGGGGCTACGATGGCGTGCAGCCTTACGCCCCGGCCTCGATCTACGGCACACCCGACGACATGCGCTCGTTCGTCGATCAAGCGCACCGTCTCGGTTTGGGCGTGATCCTCGACGTGGTGTACAACCACCTCGGACCGGATGGCAATTATCTCCCGCAATTTTCTCCGTTCTACCTTACCCAGAAATACAAGACAGATTGGGGCGAGGCGATCAACTTCGATGGCAGGCAATGCGGTCCGGTGCGGGAGTTCTTCCGGGAAAACGCGGCTTATTGGATTCGCGAGTTTCACCTGGATGGATTGCGGCTCGACGCCACGCAGGACATTCACGATCATTCAGAGCCGCACATCATCGCTGAAATCGCAGCAGCCGCTCGCCAAGGCGCGGGCAAGCGGTCCATCATTCTCATCGCCGAGAATGAACCGCAGAATACTCAAGTTATTCGTCCTCCTCAACAGGGAGGTTACGGGCTCGACGCGCTGTGGAACGACGACTTCCATCATTCCGCGACAGTGGCTCTGACCGGCAAAGCCGAAGCCTACTACACGGACTACCAGGGCAAGCCGCAAGAATTCGTTTCAGCCATGAAATACGGCTATCTTTACCAGGGCCAATGGTATCGCTGGCAGAAGAAGCGGCGAGGCAGTTCCAATCTCGGACTACCGCGCGCGAGCATGATCACCTTCATACAGAATCACGATCAGGTGGCTAACTTGGCGCGCGGTCAGCGAGCTCATGACCTGAGCGCGCCCGGTGTTTTCAAGGCAATCACGGCGCTGACGCTGCTTGGTCCCGGAACGCCCATGCTTTTCCAAGGACAGGAGTTTGCCGCCTCGAGCCCCTTCCTCTTCTTCGCCGATCACAAGCCGGAGCTCGCTAAACTCATCCGCGCGGGCCGGATGGAATTCCTCGAGCAGTGGCGCTCGTTGCGGCTCCCTGAAATGAAAGAATGTCTTGTTGATCCTTGTTCGGAAAAGACTTTCGAGCGCTCGAAGCTCGATTTCAGCCAGCTGGGAGGGCACGCCGAGCAGTATGCGCTTCATCGAGACCTGATCGCTCTGCGACGTACCGATCCGGTATTTTCGCGACAGGGAGAAGATGGAATTGATGGCGCTGTGCTGTCCGAATCGGCTTTCGTTCTGCGTTATTTCTCGCGTGATTTCCAACACGATCGGTTGCTGGTGGTTAACCTGGGAGCAGATCTCGACTTGAATCCATCCCCCGAACCGCTACTGGCGCCGCCGTCTGGTACACACTGGGACGAACTCTGGTCTTCTGACGCGGCCCGCTATGGCGGTTGCGGCACAGCCCCGCTGGACATTAACGAGAATTGGAGAATTCCAGGCCATGCCGCTGTCGTTTTGTGTCCGGCTACGATAAGCGAATAACCGCGCTGCTATGAGTTTTTGCATTACTCATTTCTGAATGAACAATATATTTACTCATCAAGCGAACACGCCGTTAACCGAAGACGAAAGAAAACGGCTATTCGAGACGGAGTGGCTTGTCACGAACGGTCTGGGAGGATATGCCTCCGGAACGGTGGGCGGCGCTTTGACGCGCGTTTTTCACGGATATCTGATTGCAGCCTTGCCGACACCGTTGGGCCGCACGATGATGCTCAACGATATTCTCGAGCTGGTCGTCTTGGAGGACGGGCGCATTATCCCTCTCAACGGTCTTGAGACGGAAAGCGGCGAGTACGCCGACAACGTCCAATACCTGACCAATTTTCGTCTGGAGGTGGGGCTTCCCGTCTGGACGTATGAAGTCGAAGGTAGCATTATCGAAAAACGTGTCACGCTGCCGCACCGGCAGAACACGGTTTATGTCAATTACCGAGTGATCGGAGGCGCGCCAGTGCGGCTGCAGCTTCGTCCGGCGGTCAATATGCGCGAGCACGAAGCGCCGGTCAGTTCAGAAATCGAGCCCTACACCTTCACTGTTCGCAACCACAACTATGAACTGAGGTCGTCGAAAAACTTTCCGCCGCTACGGATCCAACTGATCGGCAAAGCAGGCGCCGTAACGGTGGACCCGCACGAGATTCACGATGTCATGTACGACGTCGAGCGAAGCAGGGGGTACACCTGGCGAGGCGATCTCTGGAGCCCGGGCTACTGGAATGTCAAGATCGACGGCGCCAACGACGCGACCATTGTCGCGTCAACGGAAAGCTGGGAAGTGATGTCGGCGCTTACCCCGAGAGAGGCATGGGACGCGGAACACGAGCGCAAGCGCCGTCTATTGCTCGAAGCGCACCCGAGCACCGGAGATGTAGCCTGCCGTGAATTGGTCTGGGCGGCGGATCAGTTCCTGTTTACCCCTGTCGGGAGGCAGGAGGACACCGTGCGCGCGCGCGCCGCGGGCGACGAAATCCGCTCCGTTGTCGCGGGTTATCACTGGTTCACCGATTGGGGCCGCGACACAATGATCAGCCTCGAGGGACTTACGCTCACAACCGGCCGGCAGGTAGATGCCAGTTACATTTTGCGCACCTTCGCCCATTACATCTGCGATGGCTTGATACCGAACATGTTCCCAGAGGGAAAAACTCAGGGGCTGTATCACACTGCCGATGCCACGCTCTGGTTCTTCCACGCAGCCGGTCGCTATTTCGACTACACCCATGACCGCCATTTGATGCGGCAACTTCTGCCGCAGTTTATGGACATCATTGGCCACCATCTGCGCGGGACCAGATTCAACATCCACGTTGATCACAAAGATGGCTTGCTCGTCCAAGGCGCCCCGGGCTATCAATTGACCTGGATGGATGCGAAAGTCGATGACTGGGTGGTAACGCCGCGCCGCGGCAAAGCCGTCGAGATCAATGCTCTCTGGTACAACGCACTTCGTTTGCTCGAGAAATGGCTGCGCGAGGCCAAACGCGATGACGAGGCGAACGACATTTCCGTTCACGCCGAGAAGGCGCAGAAGTCTTTCAATGAGCGCTTTTGGTATGCGGACGGAGGATACCTCTACGACGTAGTGGATTCCGAGCGTGGCAAGAATGACCGTAAATGCCGTCCAAACCAGATCTTCGCGATCTCTCTGGATTATCCGGTGCTGACCGAATCGCGCTGGAAACCTGTCCTCCAGGTTGTGAAGGACCGTTTGCTTACGCCTGTCGGCTTGCGTTCGCTCGCCCCGGGAGACCGCGATTTCAAACCACGTTACGACGGCGATCTTCGCGCGCGGGATGCGGCCTACCACCAGGGAACTGTCTGGGCATGGCTGATAGGGCCCTTCGTAGATGCCTGGCTGCGCGTGCATCCTGGCGATTTCCAAACAGCGAGAGGCTTTCTCGACGGATTCCAAACTGAGCTGCGCAGCGCTTGCGCCGGTTCCATAAGTGAAATATTCGATGCCGAGCCTCCGTTCACGCCGCGCGGTTGCTGCGCGCAGGCCTGGAGCGTCGCGGAAGTACTGCGTAGCTATGTGAAGACAGCAGACGGACGCGGAACGCCAGACGAATTGGACCTAATGGAAATCAGTCCAGAGGCAGTAATAGCCTGAACCGCCGGCGCGCCTGGCGAAGCGAGAATCGAGGAACAACATGCAAGGTCAAGAAAACCCGCCTTGGTAAGCGCGTGAGAGATCTCCCCAGTACGCCCGCCAAGCTGCTCGGGTGGAGCCGCAGACCTTAGTTTGCGTTGCGGCGTCGGAACGTTTCCTTGCCCAGTTCGAGATGGAGCCGCAGCGAATAGATTCGCACCGGCCCGCGATCCTGATTGAACGCCGGATTATTGACATGCTGGAAGTCTAGGGACATAAAGAAGCCCGGAAGCACGCGCGCGCTGTAATAACTTTCCCAAATGCACTCCGGCCCGTATTGAAGATGGCCATCGCCGATCAAGAAATCATGACCGCCGAGCGCCAGATATTCCGCGTGGACGGCCGAAAGACCAGCGGCGGTAAATTCTGTCGCTACGGTGTCGAATGGCCTCCTCCAGCGCTCTCCCGTAACGGAAATGCCGCCACTCGCCAGCCGGTCTATTGCTGTAAATGCAAAGCTCTCGGTCTTGCCGTCGTTCCATCCAAGTCGCGTGAAAAAACCGATGTTTCGGCTCAGTTCCTGTTCCGTGTTAATCCCGATGCCGTACTTGAGGGTCCCCGGCTTGCGGGTGGCAGTAATGTCCGGCAGTGCGCCGTTTTGTTGCGCCAAGCGGATTGATTGCTGGTAGGTACCGGCATCTGCGTGATTGATGTAAGGCATCACTCGAATCGCACCCGGATGTTTACGCACCAAGTAGCGATACTCGGCTTCAAAGGCGTCACTGCGATCCTCGAAAACCCTGCGATCAAATCGGAGTCCGTTAGCCACGCGAGGCATGGCGCCGCTCCCGTAGCGGAATGACCAATTTTTCGTGTGCAGCTCGTGGACCCATCCCCAGGTATATCCCCGTACATCCGCGCCGTAGTCCCAAGCGCCGTTGTACATCACTGCCCATCCGAGGAATTGTGTTCGCGGATCGTGCGAATAACGGTTGTTATCGAAGAAGTCGGTCAGGGTGAACCGTCCCACCGTCACGGTGTAACGCAGCACTGGCCGCTCGCCAGCGAGCTGGTTCTCTTCGCTCTCGAACGATTCCCTTTCACTTCCGAATCCAAAATCGTGCGAAAAATAGAGTCGCGCCAGATACGGTTTCGGCGTTGCAGACGCGACTCTGGGTAACTCGCCATTGGATGAGTTAGCCAAACCATTTACGCCGCTGAAGCCTCGGCCTCCAGCAATTTCGGGATTGAAGTAGAGAAAAGAGTTCTGATCGAGGCGCAACCCAAAGAACAGAGTCGTGGTTAGCGAGACATCGCGTTCAGGATAGTCTTGCAAGCTGAACGCAGCTTCGTAGGGCGAGTGAAATGTCCCGTGATATTGCCCGATCGACGTTGCCTGCCAGAAGAGATTCCAGCGTTCGTTTTTTACCGGCGCTTCTGGGCGGCGGTTCTCTTCTTGCCGCGGGATATTCCCGCCCACCGGCGGCGGGCTTTGCGGGGCTGACTGCAATTTGCTTTGAGATTGATCTTGCCCGTATGTGACGCAACGTGTGTAACAAGTTAGTAACACAGCAGCGATTGCGAACCGGTTCAGTCTAAGCATCTAGGCGCACATTTTTACAATACAAAGTGCCCTCGCGAATGCAGAGACTGTCGATGGTTTCGCCCTGCCTGGATGAGATCCGAATCCATACAGGTGCAGACCAGAGCAGTTCGCCGGGTAAAAGTCGCTAAACTATGTCGTAAATCGTGCAAGTGCCTTACTTCCGCCCCGATATTGGGGACGACGACATTCGGGCTGTTGGGGCTGTACTTCGTTCGGGCTGGCTTACCACCGGTCCTGTTTGCAAAGAGTTCGAAAAACAGTTCTGCGAGGCGACCGGGGCCCGCCATGCGGTAGCAGTCAACTCCTGCACAACCGGGCTGCATACGGCTCTGATTACGGCCGGAATCAAGACCGGAGAAGAGGTGATCACGACTCCACTCACCTTCTGCGGCACCATCCGGGCGATCGAAGAGGCCGGGGCAAAGCCCGTGTTCGTGGATGTTGCGGACGATCTGAACCTTGATGCGAGACTCATTGCAGCCGCGGTTACGGAACGCACACGTGCGATCCTTCCAGTTCACCTGGCAGGTTTGCCCTGCGATATGGATAGCATCGAGGAACAGGCGCGGAAGCATGGCCTCGAAATTGTGGAAGACGCAGCACATGCTTTCGGCGCCGCGTGGCGCGGGCGACCAGTCGGCTCGAGCGAATATTGCACTGCTGTTTTCAGCTTTTACGCCAATAAGAATCTGACGACGGGCGAGGGCGGCATGATCACCACCTCGGATTCCGAACGCGCGGAACGTCTGCGGCGGGCGATCGGCTTCGGATTGCAGCGCGCGAGCGAGCGAGCCGATAACCGCTGGCACTACGAAGTGGTGGAGCGCGGATTCAAGTACAATCTGAGCGACATTTTGGCCGCGATCGGCGTCACCCAGTTGAAGAAGGCCACGGAACATGCCGAGCGCCGCTGCGACGTTGTTCGAGACTACACCGAAGGGCTGGCTGGCATCGACGAGATTGAATTGCCTCCTACTCATGCCGAGAGTCGCCACGCCTGGCACCTGTACATCATCCGTCTGCGTCTTGAGCAGCTCACGGTCAGCCGCGATGAGTTTGTCGCACTTCTTGCCGAGCGAGGTGTCGCGTGTAGTGTTCACTTCAGGCCCATTCCGATGCACAGTTGGTTCGCCCATTACGGTCCGGTGGATCTTTGGCCGAAGACGCAGCGCGAATTTCCGAGGCTCGTCTCCCTACCGATCTATCCTGGCCTCACGAGCGAAGAGCGCGAGTATGTTGTAAAGCAGATTCGAAACGTTGTTGCGGGCTGCCGCAAACGCGTTTATGCGCTCGATCCGCGAGCTTTCGCGTGAGGCCTGTTTGCAATCTTCTGTTGAGTGCTGCGGGGCTCCTACCCCATTTACCAGCCGAGCGCCGTTGTGCGATCGAGTACGCAGGAAGTTCGCACTCAGAGATGTGCCGGCGGCCACTGAGGGGGGACCCACGGCAGGTATCCTCGATGCAACAACCTGCGGCGAAATACCTTGTCTTTTGCCGTAACGTACAGGGTGTGGAAATCTGCTCCGCCGAAAACCAGGTTTGAGGGGTCAGCCTCGGACGGTTTGCGCAAAATGCCGAAAACGCGCCCCGCCTCATCGCAGATTTGGATACCAGATTTGGTCGCGACGTATAGATTGCCGGTGCTGTCGAAGGCTATGCCATCCGGCCAGGCGTTGACCAGCTTGCCATCGCCCGCCAGCGGCAGTTCCAGCCGGTAGAACGGTTCGCCATCGCCCAAGCCGCCGCCCGGTTCGAGTGGAAACGACCAAACCCAGCGCGTCGCGCTATCGGCCACCATCAGCATTCGCTCGTCGGAGGTAAAACGAATTCCGTTTGGAAATTGCAATCCCTGCTGAACCGGATGCTGGCTCGCTTGGGGGTCGATTCGCCGGATGCTTTTCGTCGAGGGATCCGTAAAGTAGATGGCCCCGCTACTTGAGACGGCGATATCATTCGAGCCAACATTCTCTGCCAGAACTGTCTCACGGCCGTCGGGCTCATACGCCACAATGCGCTTCTTGCCGTTCTGCGCCGCATAGAGGCGGCCATCGCGCCCAAACATCAAGCCGCTCGCGCCTCCTGTGTCCTCGCGGAAGGGCACCGGCTTACCGCTGTGTGCGTCCACTTTGTAAATCCTGTTGATCGTGACATCGGCGAAGAAGACGTTGCCCTCCCGGTCCACCGCCGGACCCTCGGTGAAGCCGTATCCGTCGCCTACCAACTCCCAGCTGCTTGAGGGATCGATCACGTTCCCGATATCAGCAAACCCTTCCGGCATTTTCTTGGCCGGTGTAGGAATCGCCGCTGGCCATCGTTGCCAAAGCCAGCGCAGAGCCTCCGGCAGAATCGCTCCGCCGTGTTTGCCGTTGTGGCTCTCGGTACCCGTCACGAACTTGACCTCGTAGCCGCGATAGTTGAGCGCGCTATTCATGTCCTGATTCGCCATCCACCAATCGCCCGCGAAGATGTTCAAATCGTGATTGCCATCCTGCATGAACACGCGCAAAGGAGCCGGCTCCATTTTTCGAACCAGGTCGGGCCACTGATTACCTCCGCGCAGATTCGTATAGCTGCCGATAAAGCTTAATACTCGGCGAAAGGCGTCAGGCCGCAGCATGGCCGCGGAGAACGCGGCGATAGCGCCCGAGCTCAAGCCGCCAATCGCGTGATCATTCGGATTTGCCGAAATTTTCCACCGCTTCTCTATTTCGGGCAGCAGTTCGCCCGTAAGAAACCGGACATATCGCTCGTCCATCGAGTCGTATTCGAAGCTCCGGTTCATGAGTGACGGCTTCTCGCCAGGGCCGTTGCGCAAGACGCCAGGATCCACGAAGACCCCAACAGTAACCGGCATCGCACCCTGCTGAATCAAATTGTCGAAGACTACAGGAACGCGCAAGTCACCCTCTTCCTTGATGGCGCCGGAGCCATCCTGAAAGACCATCAGGCAAGCCGGCTTGTTCGCGTCGTATTGCGCGGGAACATAGACCCAGTAGTCGCGGCTGATTTCCGGATACATGCCGCCGTGACTGATCCAGCTAAATTTGGTGACGGTGCCGCGCGGCACTCCTCGATGCCGTTCGGAGTCCGGGCCGTGAGTATACTGTTGCGCAGCAGAGGTGGCGGCTACAAGAACCCAGATGAGGGCGAGCTTGGAAAACATATGGGACGCCACTCATCTTACATGGCATCGCGGCCAGTGAAAACCTTCTTCTCACCAGGCGCAGGCAACGCGGCGCTCGCTTTTATCTTCGTCACAGTTGCGCTCGACATGCTTGCCGTTGGAATGATTGTGCCGGTGCTGCCCGGGCTTATCAAAAGCTTCCTTGGCGGAGATACCGCGCGAGCCGCGAGAATGCTTGGCCTCTTCGGCACCGTTTGGGCCGGCATGCAATTCTTGTTCTCGCCTCTACTCGGCTCGCTCTCGGATCGGTTCGGACGGCGGCCCGTCATTCTGCTTTCGAATTTCGGCACCGGGGTGGATTACTTCCTAATGGCGCTGGCGCCCACGCTCAATCTTCTTTTTCTCGGCCGGGTCGTGTCGGGCATCACTTCAGCAAGCATTCCAACCGCCATGGCGTATATCGCCGACGTGACGCCGGTTGCACAGCGTGCTGCTGGTTTCGGAATGGTGAGTGCGGGGTTCGGTCTTGGATTCGTGTTAGGCCCGGCTTTCGGCGGCATCTTAGGCAATGTCAATCCGCGCTTGCCATTCTGGGTTGCAGGCGCGCTCTCCGTGCTGAATGCGTGCTATGGCTTCTTCGTGCTGCCCGAGTCGCTGCCGAAAGAGCTAAGAGGCCCCTTCTCCTGGTTGCGTGCGAACCCGATCGGGGGAATCGGGATGCTCCGCCTGCGCCCGAATCTGCTTTCGCTCGGCGCGGTCATGTTCCTGGGCTATTTGGCGCATCAGGTTTTCGAAGTGTATGTTTTGTACGCGCAGTATCGTTATCGCTGGAGCGATCAGACCGTAGGACTATCTTTGGCCGTTGTCGGCATCTTTTCCGCTCTCGTCGGCGCCGTTATGGTCAAGCCGGCCGTGCAGAGATTCGGCGATCGAAGCGTCATGTTAGCCGGACTGTTCTTCGGCTCAGTCGGGTTTGCGGTGTTCGGCGCCGCTACACAGGGTGTGGTTTTCTCAGCAGGCATTCCCATCATGAACTTATGGGGGCTTGCCGGGCCGACAGCGCAAGGGTTGATGAGCCGCGATGTCGGATCGACTGAACAGGGCCAGTTGCAAGGTGCGATCAGTGCTTTACGCGCTATCGCCGGGTTGATCGGGCCGCTCCTGTTCACTCTGGTGTTTGCCCGCGCGGTCACCGGATTCGGAGGATGGCGCTTACCGGGTGCGCCGTTTTATCTTGCCGCGGCGCTGCTCTTCACTTCCATGCTTCTGGCGTGGGGAGTCACACGAGACGATCGAATTAGAACCGCCCGACTCGGTTCTCAACCCGGTAATTGAGGTGCAAGCTCTTGCACCGCTGGAGAATCCGATCCGAGCCAGTCCGGATGCCGCGCGGTCGTGTCGAAGTGCGACGACGTCTTGAACAACTCGAATCTTCCGTTGCTGGCCGCAGTTTGCGTTTTGTCGAGCAATGCTGAAAGCTGCTGTTCATCCATGGGCCGGAATGTCTTCACCGCTTGAAAAGCCTGATCGAGAATCTCCGGTTTATCGATACCCGTAATCACCACCGATGTCGGCAGATTCAACGCATAATGGAGACACTCGAGCGGTTGCACGGTGTTGCTTTTCAAAATAACCCCACTTCCGAAGGGCTTCATTCCTAAGACACCGATCTGCTTCTCAATCAGCTTCGGCAGAACTAATTGAGCGAAGCTGCGAAAGTGCGCGTCCATTACGTTCAGCGGCATCTGCACTGTATCGAACTGAAAGCCGTGCTTCTCTGCTGTCTCGAGCATATACAGATGTACGCGCGGGTCCTTGTGCCCGGTGAAGCCGATGAAGCGAATTTTGCCGGCCTTCTTCGCTTCGACTACGGCCTCCATGGCCCCACCCTCGCCGAAAATCCGGTCCGGGTCATCAAAACGGAGAATCTCATGGTGCTGAAGCAAATCGATGTGATCTGTCTTGAGCCGCGAAAGGGAATCCTCGATCTGCCGCGCCGCGATCTGCTTATTGCGCCCGTCGATTTTTGTCATCAGGAAAACTTTGCCACGGTAACCACCTTCCGACAAAGCTTTCCCCATCAGGCGTTCGCTGCGTCCTTCGTTGTAGTCCCAGGAATTATCCATGAACGTGATGCCGCGATCGATGGCGGACTGGATGAGCTTGAGTGATTCTGCGTCGGTCAAGGTCGCCTTCGCGACATGCGATCCGCCGAGCCCGATGGCCGAAACCGTTTCACCCGTTCGCCCGAGCTTGCGGTAAAGCATTTCTCCGCGCAACTCGCCCGGATCGGTGGTTCGTGGGAGTTTGCTTGCCAAGCTGCCGCCAGTTGCTGTTGTGACCTGAGTGGCGTTCTGCTGGGCTAAACCGACCCGACCCCCGATTCCGGTCATCAGGACGCCGCCCAAGAATTGCCGCCGTTCCATACTCGACTAGCCCCCGTAAGAAAGACACGATTTTCCTCCCCTGAGTGTCGGTCGATTGCAGCTAGTGATCTTCCCAGGCACTTTGAGAAATGCTGCTGAGTTTAGCTTCCAACTCGCTCCAGCGTAAGTAGAGTGCGTCTACGGAGGATTGTGCCGCATCTATTTCGCTCATCGCCTGCTGGAGGCGGCTCCGATCACGAATTACTTCCGGATCTTCTAACGATGCGCGCTTCTCAGCCAGAGCCTGCTCCGCCTGGATGATGCGCTCTTCAATGGTTTCGAAATCGCGGTTTTCGAGATAAGAAAGCTTCTTTTTTCCTAAAGCGCGAGGAGTCTCGGCCGCAACCTGCGGCGGCTGAGTCTTAGGCCCAGGCTTTCGACGTTCTGCGAGCCAAGCCTCCCACTGCGAGTAGTCGGCGAAGCGCCCGGTATTTCCTTCACCGTCCAGACCCAAGACCGCCGTAGAAACGCGGTCGAGCATAAAACGATCATGCGTCACCAGTACCAGCGCCCCTCGAAACTCAAGCAGGCTCTCCTCCAGAATTTCAAGCGTCTCTATATCCAGATCGTTTGTTGGCTCATCAAGCAACAACAGATCAGCTGGTTCCAGCATCAGTCTGGCGATCAGCACGCGGGCTCGCTCGCCACCCGAAAGTTTCTTCACCGGCTGATTGATCTGTTCAATCGTAAAAAGAAATCTTGCCGCCCAGGAGGCAACGTGAATCGTCCTGTCCTGATAAACGACTGAATCCCCGTCCGGCGCCAGCGCGCGCTTTAGCGTGAGCTCGGGGTCAAGCACGCGATTCTGTTCGAAGTAGACGACCCGTAGCGACGGCGCGCGAACAATAGCACCGGTCTGGGCTTCCAGTTCGCCCAGCAGTAAGCGAAGCAGGGTGGTTTTGCCGCTGCCATTCGGCCCCACCAGACCAATTCGCGTACCTGCGGTGATCGCGAAATTCAGGTCTTTCACGATAACGCGCCGGTCATAAGCGAAGCCGAGATGATCGAAACTCACCAGTCGTTTGGTCGCGCGTCCAGTAGCCGAAAAATCAATATCTACAGAGGGAGTTCGCGTCCTTGCGTTCAGGTCGCTTAGCTCGTTGATCAGTTCGTAGGCATTATCGATGCGCGCTTTGGCCTTCGTTGCGCGCGCTTTCGGACCGCGCCGCAGCCATGCAATCTCATTGCGAACGCGATTCTCGAGCGCCTCCTGGTGCCTCGCTTGTGCGGCAAGAAACTCGCTCTTCTTCTCAAGAAACACGCTATAAGTTCCAGCGGCACGCAACATTCCTTCCGGGTAGACACGATTCAACTCCGCCACTGCGGTCACGGCATTCTCCAGGAAGTAGCGGTCGTGGCTGACCACCACGCAAGCGAACGCAGCACTCTGCAGCAGGCGCTCGAGCCACTCGATCCCAGCCAGGTCGAGATGATTGGTCGGCTCGTCAAGCAAGAGAATGTCTGGCTGCTCGACAAGCGCTTCCGCGATGGCTAGCCGCTTGCGCCAACCCCCGGATAGAGCCTCGGTCGAAAGCTCAAAGTCGGTGAATCCCGCGCGCCCCAGCGTCTCGCCTTCCAGACGTTCCCGCTCCGACCCATGGGCCTCAGTGCGATCCAACGCTCTCCGTATGACCGTCCTCACCGTCTCGGAGCTGGGGAACTCAGCGATTTGCGCCACGTAACTGAGTCTGGTGTTTTTGCGCAGCGCAACGGCCCCTCTATCCGCCTGTCGCCGGCCCGCCAGAATTTCAAGCAGTGTAGATTTGCCCGAGCCGTTCGGCCCGATCAAACCGATGCGATCGCCTTCGGAGACGTTGAAGGAGAGATTTCGGAATAGGGGCTCGGGACCGTAATGGATTTCGAGTTCCTGCGCGCCAAGTAAGAGGGCCACTTTACTTCATGGTCGTATGAACCTCTTCCACAATCGCAGGCTGGCTTGGAGCAACGTACCGCATGACGTGCTCGCGAAGGGTATTCAAAGTGACTGTGAGCCGGTCCGTTTCAATCAACACGTATTCGTCAACAACGGAAGCTTCCTGGAATGATTCCAGCAGGCGGCGATGATCTTCTCGTAGCTGCGGAAGTGTCTCAGCCGCAGCTTGCGATCCACGCAGCGCGGCGGCGAGATAGTATAGCGTGAATTCTACGTCGTGAGCGAATGCCTGAAAAGACGGCGGCAACAGGCGCGGAGTGTTCTGTATCGCGCCCGCTTCCAGACCCATAGTCGCCCGCACAAATCCGTGCGAACTGGCGAGCATCGAAATCAGAGATTCGAGCCGCGCACTATCCGTACCTGGCTCGGAAGAGAGCCGGTCCACAGAAGCTTCCGCATTCGATCTTGCCTGTCGCCACGCATCCCGAGTTTTGTCCAAAGCAGATCTTACTTGCTTGTCGTCTCTCTCAAAGCGCGTCACTACAGCGTGGAAATAGTCGCGAGTCCGGTCGATCATCTCAGCAATTACATCGGAAACCTTGGAGCGCTCCCATGTGGGCCAGACTGCGTAGGCAATCAACGCAAAGACACCGCCAGCAGCAGTGTTTATCCCGCGTTCAAAAACTACTTGTGCAGGCGCAACCCCGGTAGCTGCAATCAGAAACACAATCAGGCCGCTGATCGTGATGCTGAATATCCCGTAATTCGCCGGACCCACGTAGCGCATAAAAAACGTGAACACGCCTACCAGCACCAGTTGAGTAATCCCGGAGTACGGAAGAAAGTGAAACAGAGCAGTCGCAAGTACCAAGCCGCAAAACGTCCCGCACAGCCGTAGCAGTCCCCGGCTAATGGTTGTCGCGAAATCCGGCTTCAACACCACCGCAATTGTCATAGCCAGCCAGTAGTTCCGCTCCGTGTTGATGCTACGTCCGATCGCATCGCCAATCGACACGCATACTGCCAAACGGATGGCATGCCGAAAAGCCGGCGAATGGATATCCAGATTAGTGCGTAACGCTTCGAGCCAGCTTCTAATTTGCAGCTTTAGCGGAGCTGCCGATTCGGTTTTTGCAAATTCTTCCGCGCCCGCAGTGGTCATGTGCTCTGCCAATTGGGCGGCGACGCGCAACTGTCCCGCAAGCACATCCGCTGCGGAGGCAAATTCTCTCGCGAAGTTTGAAGCGGAGGCTCTTCTGCTCACCTGCGCCTGTCTCAGCAGCTCTTTCAGTTGCGTTAAGAGACCGGGATCGATGGCCGCTCGATCATCGTTGAGCAGAGAGTTGCCAATACAACACAGTATGTCGCGAGTAATGCCGAGCACCTGATCAAGTGCTTCGGACGCTTGGATCGCCGCCCTCTCCTCCTCATCCCTTTGGTGCTTCAGACCGGCTCTCAACCGGGTAACGCCGTAAATCGAGAACCGCAACCTGTCCGCCTGATCGAACAAGAGCCGGAAGCGCTCCCCCTCTACGCTATGGTCCCGGCCTAAGGCTGAGAGCGTGTCCTGAATTTCGCCGCTCGGCTGTTTCAAGGGAGCTGATAGTACATCTTGCGAGCTTTGGCCCACCTGGTCTGCCAGCTCCAGATACGCTTTGCCGATGGCCCGCCGCTCGGGTTTGTATGGCCGGACTGGCCAGGAGAGCAATGCCAAGGCGGTCTGCAGCAAGCCTCCTCCGAGTACCAGCAACCCTGCATAAAGCGCGCCTTTCGGGGACATTGCTCCGCGCGCGGCATAGACAATTAGTATGACCAGCGTATTCAGCCCTAGGTCCGCCGCCCGTGAGCTGATTGAGACCAGTAAGCCGGCCACCAGAGCCCAGCTTGTAGCGAGCAGAATCGCGAGTATATGATAATTGCCCGTAACGGATCCGAGAAACACCGAGATGGCCCCCAGCACAGTCCAACTCAGCATGCGCCTTGCGCGATGGGCGTAGGGATCACGGCCGTCTGAATATGCGACGTTGAGAGCGCCGGTTGTAATCGCGATGCCGGCCAGAGCATGGTCGGTGGCGATACCAATTCCGAGTGGCACTGCTACAGCTAGAGAGTTGCGCAGGGCCAATCGCGGACTGTTTAGCTTACTTTTATCTACCCGCTTGAGAATGCGCCAGAATGCCTTCGGCCATGGCACCGCCGGAATCTTGCTCTCGGATTCATTGGCCATTGTTGGCTGGTTCGATTATGTATCAGTGAGAGCACCGATACACTGAAGCGAGCGGGGCTCGCAAGCAGTTGCCCGATAACGTCATTCTACTGATAATGCGATCTCTCTTCTGTTGTTACGTGTTTGCCGCGCTCGCTTCTGCCCAAACGCTTACGCCGGTTTGGCTCGAACTCGGTCCGGATGGCTCAGCGCTGGCGCGCACGGTGATCGAGCCTGCAAGCCATTGCCCTGAACTGCGAGCAGATGGAAAACCGCTCGCAATGCAAATCCGCCAGCCGGTTCCCGATGGTTTCAAGCCAGCTTGCCAGGCCGTCATCCCAACCGGTACGCGCACGCTTCGCTGGCGGGAAGAAACCATTCGCCTGCCCAGGACTCCCGATCGCGTGATTACGATCGGCGATACCGGCTGCCGCGTCAAAGGTAATCAGATACAGGCTTGTGATGATCCGAACCTCTGGCCCTTCGAATCCATTTCTGAACAGGTTGCCAAGCTGAAACCCGATCTGATCGTCCACGTCGGCGATTACCTCTATCGGGAGAGCGTCTGCCCAACTTTTGTGCAGGGTTGTGCCGGGCCAAGTGGAGATAACTGGGACGCCTGGAACGCAGATTTCTTCAGACCAGCTCGCCGTGCGCTCGCCGCCGCTCCCTGGATCTTCGCCCGCGGTAATCACGAGAGCTGCACGCGTTCCTTTCGCGGCTGGTTTTACTATCTCGATCCCCGGCCGTTCAACGGCGCTTGCAGCGAATACACCGAACCCTATGTAGCGCAGAGCGGCCGTTTGCGCATTGCCGTTCTTGATACCGGCTCAACTAAAGACGTCCCACACACAGAACCAGCACAGATCCCCATTTTCGCCAAACAATTGACCGCTCTCTCCGGGCGTGCCGACTGGCTCGTCGATCATCACCCGTTTTGGGGATACACCTCCAAGGGCACCGGCATCTCTCCCACTGACCTGACCCTCGGCCCCGCCTGGGCGCAAGCTCAGCCGCAAGGCATCACCCTGGTTCTCTCGGGCCATGTTCATCTTTTCGAATTCCTCGCTCTCGAAAACGGACGTCCAAACCAAGTCATCGCAGGTGACAGCGGCACTCAGCTCGATACGGGTTTCACTGTCGATCGATCGGGCAGCAGCATCGCCGGCGCCCGTGTTGAAGCGGGTGAAGTTAATCTGAGTTTCGGTTTAACCGAGCTGCAGCGCAAAGGTTCAGGCTGGCGTCTGACCTTGCGCAACGCGCAGGGCGTCGCGGCTATCGAATGCGAAATTCCCGCCGGCACAGCCGCATCCTGCAAGGCCAACCCGCAATAAGAGACATATGCAACGCCGCGATTTCCTGATCTCGTCTGTCGTGCTCTCCGCTTTCTTTCCCACCGCCCAGGCTGAGCTTTCACCCTGGTCCGGCGATGAACTGATCGAACCGGATACTCTAGCCCGCGAACTCACTTCCAAGGGTCGGAGCCGTTCAATTTTCTGTGCCGGCTTTCCCGTCCTCTACCGGGCCGCTCATATCCCCGGTGCGATCTTGGCGGGGCCTTGTTCCAAAGCGCAAGGTCTCGCGGATTTACGTCGTGCCCTTGCCAAGGTCCCCCGTGATCGCGAGGTCGTTCTCTATTGCGGCTGTTGCCCGTTCGATAAGTGTCCGAACATTCGTCCTGCATTCAGCGCGGCGCACATTATGGGATTTACGAATCTGAACGTTCTACGCCTGCCCTCCAGCCTTCATACGGATTGGGTGGCGAAAGGCTATCCCGTGCAGAAGGACCTTTAGTAAGTGTTTCGTTGGTCAAACTCTTTCTACGCGTATTGTCTTATTCCCGGCATGGCTGTCTGTTCTCAGACCGGAGAAGATGCCGCCATCCTCAGCGTTGATACGAACCCAGCTCACGAGCTAGATTCTTTCGACCCCGATAGCGCGCTCGGCAGCATAGACGTCCTCTCGCGGCTCGATATCGACCTGGTTTATTCTCCTCAGATCATCGAAGAGTCTTTGTCGGCCGGTTGGGGCGAGCATCGCCGATGAAAAATTCGCTCAGCCTCACAGAAGACCTCGGCGTAAGGTACGCTAGCTATCTCGCCATGGATTTATGTTTCTGAGTCAGATTTTCATCTATCCGATCAAATCCGCGCGAGGCACGGCAGTCGCGGAAACTCAGTTGGATATCAGCGGTCCCGTGAGAGACAGGCGCTGGATGCTGGTGGACGAAGATGGTGTTTTCCTGTCCCAGCGTAAAGTGCCGCGCATGGCGTTGATCTCTCCGTCTTTCGAGGAGGTCGATCTGGTCGTCACCGCTCCGGGGATGTCACCGTTGCGGATCTCAGAGTGGTCGGGGGAGGGCGAGTGGATCTCTGTCAGGATTTGGCGCGACCACCTGACGCTTCCACATCCGAATCAGGCTTACAGTGCTTGGTTCAGCGCTTTCCTTGGCCAGTCATGTCGTCTTGTCTACTTGCCTGACAGTGTCGCTAGACCCGTTGAGCCGCCCTTCGATCAACCTGAGTGGCGAGTCAGCTTGGCTGACGGTTACCCGCTTCTAGTACTCACCCAGGCATCGCTCGATCTGTTGAACGAAAAATTGATTTCGCCACTGGGTGTGGAACGGTTTCGACCCAATCTGGTTATTTCGGGAACGGCTCCCCATGACGAGGATAACTGGCGGCGTTTACAGATCGGTTCCGTTCAACTCGCGATCGTTAAGCCTTGTGCCCGGTGTTCAATGGTGCTCGTTGATCCCAACACGGGTTCCCTCGGAATCGAGCCGCTCAAAACTCTCGCGACGTACAGAAAGCGCCCGCGGAGCGTCATGTTCGCCCAGAACGCTCTCGTCGTCAATCCCGGTCAGCTTCAGGCAGGTACTGCGATTGAGGTTCTCGATACGAGCTGTCTCAGCTAGTGTCCTCCCGACAGTGTGATCGGAAAGGCGCGCTAGACTGAAGACTTCGGGCCGTGGCGCAGCCTGGCTAGCGCGCTTGCTTGGGGTGCAAGAGGTCCCGGGTTCAAATCCCGGCGGCCCGACCAGCTTCAGCTAATCAAATCTGTTCCCACCGGCCAGTCTGGCCCGAACCCAGCACTGCCTCGATTACCCGCATGTTCGCCAGCGCGTCTTCCAGTGGCACTGGCACTTCGCTGTCCTCTTGTATCGCTTGTGAGAAGGCGTCGGCCTGAATCGCGTATTGATCCACCGCCGGAAACTCTTCGACCCGGGCATTTCGCCCGGCTAATTGCGAACCATCATCCACAAAAATTCGGCTTGGCCGGTCTGGTGGAATATTGTAGGGAATCTCCAGATCGATCCGGCCTTTGGTTCCCAGAACCTGCATCCGTTGAAACGGCACCAATTGGGTGGCGCAGGTAAACACGGCCTGGCCCGGCGCAAAGTCGAGCATCGCGGAACTGAGCCGGTCAGTACCCATTTGAGGATCGCGCTCGATCAGTCCCACAGCGCGCTCCGGCTCACGCTCAAAGAAAAACCGAGCCATCGTGATCGGATAGCAGCCGATATCCATAACGGCGCCACCTCCCAGCTCGGGCACATTGCGAATGTTTTGAGGATCTCGATTGAAATAGCTGAACACGCTCAGGATCGAGCGCAGTTCTCCGATCCCGCCGCCCCGGACGATTTCTCTTGCCCGGAGCCACTGAGGATGAGTCCGCACCATGAACGCCTCGCCGATCTTCACCTGCGTGCGGTCGCGGACCTCAATGAGTTTTTCGGTCTCCGCGGCTGTCAAGGAGATGGGCTTCTCGCAAAGCACGTGTTTCCCCGCTTCCGCAGCTTTGATCGACCATCGCACGTGCATGTTATTCGGCAGTGGATTGTAAACAGCATCAATCCGAGGATCAGCTAGCAGTTCCTCGTAGGAACCGTAGGCCTTTTCGATCCCCAAGCTGTCTGCAGAGCGGCGCGCTCGTTCGTGATCGCGCGACGCGATCGCCGCCACTTCGGCACGAACGCAGTTTCGCATGCCGGGAATGACCTTCTTAACGGCAATGTTCGCCGCTCCCAGCACGCCCCAACGGATCTTGCTGCTCTCCTGCGCCATGCCCCTGAGTTTCGCACGGGGTATTCAGAAAGCCCGCTACGTTTGTTACCCTGAACCCGTGAGGCTGTACGACATCGATCCGGGACCGGATAGTCCAGAGTTGGTCCGCGTCATCATCGAGATTCCGAAGAATTCGAGCAACAAGTATGAGTACGACGGCAAACTCGAGGTCTTCCGGCTCGATCGCGCGCTGTACTCGCCTATGCACTATCCCGGCGATTACGGATTTATCCCGGGCACGCTAGCCGAAGATGGCGATCCGCTCGACATCATGGTCCTTGTTGATGAACCCAGCTTCACCGGATGCCTGATGGAAGCTCGGCCAGTAGGCCTCTTGCACATGGTGGATGCTAAGCAAAACGATCAGAAGGTGCTCGCTGTCCCAAATCGCAATCCGCGGTTTGACAGCATCCACACCATGGACCAGGTTTTCCCGCATATCCGGAGGGAAATCGAGTATTTTTTCTCGATTTACAAAGAATTGCAGGGCGGCAAAACGGAAATGAAGGGCTGGGGTGGTCCTCGGGAAGCCCGGAAAGTGATCAGCGACAGTCGCGACGCGTATCTCGATCGCCGTCTGCAGACTGCCGAGCCCGCCCAGGATGAAGTGCGGATTGGCAGTTAACCCGACCTCCAATACGCTGCCACGTGTCTCGCTCATTTAGCTAGCAAGCCGCACATGCTTCATACCTGCACCTTCACGCCGTATGCCACGTGCCCGCTCCCTCCTAAAGAGAACATTCTGCCTTTCGCGGTGGAAGCGGGCGAACTGCGCTACGGCAATGGCCATGTGGAGTACACAGCCGAGCGATAAAAGCGACAGCCTGGGGCCTGTCCCACCCATCACGGTCGGAGAGCAGGATGTCGGCAAGCGGCTTGACGCTTTTCTGCATGAGCAACTGCCGGAGTTTAGCCGCTCACGCTTGCAAGTCTGGATCAAACAGGAGCGGGTATTAGTCGATAGCAGGCCCGTTCGGGCCTCGCACATCTTGCGAAACGGAGAGGTCGTACAGGTCAGCCCAGCTGACCGCGAGCCTTTGAAAGCCGAAGCCGAAGAGCTTCCGCTGGAGATTCTCTATGAAGATCGGGACGTCATCGTTGTAAACAAAGCGGCCGGGATGGTGGTCCACGCAGGCGCGGGGCACAGCCGGGGCACGCTGGTGAACGCTCTGCTGCACCGCTTCGGGCCGCTCTCTTCCGTGAATGGCGAGCTGCGGCCCGGCATCGTACACCGTTTGGATCGGGACACGAGCGGAGTGCTGGTGGTCGCCCGGACGGATGGCGCGCATCAGGCGCTCGCAAGACAGTTTCACGACCGGACGGTTGAGAAATCGTATCTGACGCTGGTACACGGATGCATGAAAGAGGCGCGCGGGCGCATTGCAACTCCCATAGCGCGCGATCCAATTCGGCGCACGCGCATGACAACCAGGCTTGACTCCGGACGGACGGCCCTGACGGAGTACGACGTCTTAGAACAGTTCGATCATCTGAGCTACCTCGCGGTGAAGATCGGAACCGGCCGAACGCATCAGATTCGAGTGCATTTGGCGAGCATCGGTCATCCGATCTTCGGGGACAAGCTGTACGGAGCCCCGGCATCTGAGCTAGGCCGGTTTTTCCTGCATGCGCAGCGGCTGGGATTTCGCTCGCCTTCGACAAATGAGTGGATTGCGGTCGAGAGCCCGCTGCCTGAGGAGCTGGCGAGCTTCCTTGAAAGCTTGCAGTCTTCTAAGAAACCCGCGCACAGCGGACGCGCCGAACGCGGCCAAGCCCGCTGAGTTCCTCTTTTATTCTGTGTGGCGTCCGGCTGCCTGTGCGCTCAAGGCAGTTAGAATGGTTGCATCTCGATGAAGTTTGCAGGTACAACGCTGGCGCTGGCTGCCGCGTCAGGCATGGTGTTCCTGGGCGGCCTGGAAGCGAGGCAGAATGCTGCGTCGCAGACCCCGGCGCAGTCAGACGCTCCTCCGATCCGGGCTGAAGTCACGCGAGTGAATATGCTGTTCACCGTGACGGACAAGCGGGGCCGCTTCATCACTGACCTGAATAAAGATGATTTCCAGGTTTTCGAGAACAAGAAACCGCAGCAGATTCTAGAGTTCACGGCCGAGACGGATCTGCCGCTGCGGTTGGCGGTGCTGATCGACACGAGCAACAGCATTCGCGACCGCTTCCACTTCCAGCAGGAAGCCGCGACGAACTTTATAAACAGTGTAATGCGGACGCAGGACAAGGCGATTGTAGTGAGTTTCGATACCTCGGCAGAGCTGGTGGCCGACATGACGAGTAACACGAACATCCTCGAGAACGCGATACGCAATCTGCGGCCCGGCGGCGGCACGGCGCTTTACGATGCAATTTACTACGCCTGCAAGGATAAGCTGATGCTCGATCAGCCGCTGTATAAGTTCCGCCGCGCAATGGTGATTCTGAGCGATGGAGACGACAACGACAGCCGCTACAGCCGCGAACAGGCCCTCGAGATGGCGCAGCGATCAGATACCGTGATTTACACGATTTCGACTAACATCTCGCATGTCGAGACGGAGGGCGACAAGGTGATGCGTTACTTCGCGGAGCAAACCGGGGGTGCGTCGTTTTCTCCGTTCGAGGCGAAAGACCTAAACCAGTCATTCGAGAACGTAGCCAACGAATTGCGGCACCAATACAATCTGTTCTACCGCCCCGAGCCCCTGAACAATGACGGCAAGTTTCACACGGTAGCGATAAAGGTGAAGGGACGCAAGGATCTTTTGGTGCGCGCGCGCAAGGGGTATTACGCGCGCAGAGAAAGCGCGTAAACTGGGACGCAGATAAATGTCATCAGTCTTCGCCCGGAAACTGGCTCATATGACACAGTTGCTAGTCGTACTACGGAGTGTAAAGATCCTGTAAACGGAAGCTTCGGTACGTTACCGCACCGCTCTGCTGCTTGTATACAAGCGTCCCTGAGGGCGTATATTCAGCGGTCTGAGCTTCGCTGTTATTAATGAAGCCGGCCTGCCACTCATAATTTCCGTTTGAAAGTAGGGTGGCGCTCCCCACAGCGAGTGAGACTACTCCGAGATCGATGTTAACTACAGGAGTTGCGATCATGTTGACTGTATCGAGCTTCCAAGCCTGTCCATGTGCTGTGCCGCCAGGCTGCTGGGTGACCGAACTGGCGTTGTTATTGTCGAAAAGCGTGAGTAGTCCGTTCGATTGGATTTCGACATCGTGTTGCCCTGAAAACCAATCGCTGACCGGGTAGCCGCCCGCCAACGTAAAACTGCCGCCGTAGCCAAGCTTCCAAATGATGTCTCCGTTACCCTTCCCATTGCCGTAGTTGATCTTAATGGCCCAGGACTGATGACGCACCGAAATGATCAGGCTCCCATCTTGCGGGTCGTAGGAGATCGAATTCGCATGGGTCCAGTCGAGGGCCTGCTTATACGGTTGTCCGTTCGGCTGTTTCTGAAGATACTCCTGTGGACATCCCTGAACTCCGAGTACGCACGTTGCCCGAAGGGTTGCGCGATTGATGTCCAGGTAGTCGAAAGCGTCCCAGGCCCAAACGACCTGGAAATGAGTGTCAAGGACAACGACCGTATCACCAAACACATCCATGGTTCCCGATGTGAGATGCTTCACTTGCTCGTTTGTAGCCAGGGTTGCCGTGTACCCGTTCGGCAGCCGGATCCCCTCGTGCGAAATGAAGTTCAGCCTTACCGGACGCCCACCCTGTTTCGCGCGCAGCGCGTTGATCCTGTCGTTCATGATTGCCCAGCTTGTTTGCCGGATAACGTTGCCGGCCATGTCGTATTCGCGAAGGAACTGATGGTCTCCGCAATTCTTAAACGAGAAACCTTTGCAGATTGCCTTGGAATTGACCGGATCATCTTCGATAGTCAGGAATGTCCCGCCGCGGACCAGGTGAGTCATGTAGCCGCTGTGGTATGGTGCACCGCCGGTTTGGTACCAAACTACGTTCTCGTTAAGGTCGGTCGCATAAGCGGATGCGCCAGTGGTGGCATGCAACAGATAGGGATAAGTGAGGCTCGTAGGCGGCTCGGGACCGGCCAGCCGGGAATGGTCTGGAATGATGATATCCGATGGAATCGAACCCGTGGTGTAGCTTAACTGGGGTCCCGCAACTGTGCTTGTTCCAGAGGATAGGAGTTGTTGCACGGAATACGTAGTGTCCGCCAGCATGCCGCCAAGATAGAAGTTCATGCTCAGTCCGTCGCAGGTTTTAAAAGGCGTGTAAGTGGTGGGGGTGGATTGTGCCTTGAATTGAACCCGCATGCGTGCTGGGGCGCTGCACGGAGGCGCGCTATAGAGTGCTACCAAAGCATTGTTAGTATTGGAGATCACAGGTTTATTGGCTGTGACCCGCGATTCCACATAGACACTTATGTAGGTGGAGGCCGTATCTTGCGTGGCTTCAGACCAGGCAGTGACGCCTATGTCGTATGCACCTTCGTGGTCGCTCGGAGTCCAGGGGAAGGTATTCTCGAAATAGAAATCCTGCATGGTCACGAACGAGCCCTGGTTATGCGGCCGGACAGTGAATTGATAAGAAAACCTGGTACTGGTCGTCGCGGAATCCTTCGCAGTTGCACTAACAACAAGCGTCTGGCCGACCTGAATGGTCGAATTGGGCACGCTAAGTTGGACAGAGACACTCGCTACTAGCTGAGTACCTGCGAACGCCAGCATAGTCAATAATCCAGCCGGTCCCTTCATCTAACCTCCCTTTTCAAATGGCATTGTGCGGTCGGATAGAGAACCGGGCGACCGCGATCGGGATAGTATCATACGGCATAGCGGTACGTTGCACGCCGAACTTTCTCGCGAGTGCGCAAGAGAGTTGATTCACCTCGCGGCGCGCTGGTCGCCGTGTAGGTCGAACGGGCATTACCGGCCATTCACGTTCGAACCGGCTGGGAGTTCATCGAGAAAGATCAGCTCCGAACTGTTCGGAACGGAAAGAATTACGGTCAGGCCGGATTCGAGAAGCTCTCGGCCGCTCGTTCTCGTGTCGGGAGCGCTGTGATCCTGGAAGCGGAGGCGATATTGCTCGCCCGGAGCGAGGCCCTGAAGCTGAAACACGTGCTTGTTTTCGCTTTCCGTTGATCCGCGAAACGCATACACTACGCCTTTTTTGCGCAGCGGATCGAAGTATTCGATCGCATCCCAATGAATTCCGTCGGGCCGGGCCCCGATGTGATAAAGAGCGGCGTCGCGGATAAGCGGTCGCAACTGCTGTTTGTAGAGCTCTATCTCCTGCTTTGCCGCCGCGTGCTGCTGCTCCGTCCAGGCGGTTGTGTCGAGCATGACGGTCAGCCAGCCCATCATGCCGCTGCGCAGCATGTAGCGGAAGTTTTGAATCTGAGGCGTGGGCCACTTCTGCACATAGGTTTCCAGCATGGCTGGCGGTAACACATGGCTAGCATCGTAAAACGCGCGCCGGTTCGACAGTGGATCGTAACTGTCCGTAATGGAGAAATAGTCGCCGTGAGCGGCGCTGCCGAAATCGACCATCCGGCCGCCATCGTTGCAGATTTCGAGCAGCACGTTCGGGTGATGCTTTCGGAGGTTCGCATAAATTTCGTAGTAAGCACGCGTTGCGTGATAGCTCACGTCCGTTGAGTTCGAGCTGTCGACGAAGTAAGATCCTTCGTCTTTAACTATCGACATACGCGAGCGATCCGGCGGCGCATGAGGATGATCCTCGCGAACGCAACCCTCGGCGACAAGGTAGCCATCGTGCTCCAGCATGTCGAGGTGATAGTCCTCGACAATGCGAAATACTTCCTGCTGCGCGTAGGCATGCGCAGCGGGAACACCGATATCTATCGTCTGCCCTTTGAACGGCTCCGGCTTCCAGTCGGACGGAAGGTCTGACACGCTCCAATCATGCACCTTGGGATCGCGGAGGTTGAGCGCTCCAGGTTCGGTATTGAGACCCGCCTGGGTCCAATCGACCCAAAGTCCAAATTTCAGGGCGTGCCGGTGGGCATCATCGGCAACCGCCGCTAGACCATGCGGAAATTTTTTCGGATCAGGGTACCAATCTCCTACGCCCCGAAACCATCCGGCATCCAGGTGGAACATTTCGAAGCCAAGTTCCGCCGAATCACGGATCATGCGCTGTGCAACCCGCTCATCCACTTGCATTCCGCTGCCCCAACTGTTGTTAGTGAGTAGAGGATACCGGGGGCTTTGCCAGGAGCGGGGGTTGGCGAGCACCTCGCGCACCCAGGGCCGAAGCACGTTTCCTAACGCATCTGTTCCGCCGCTGAATGCGCCTACGAAGACTGTCGGCGTATCGAATCTCTCCCGGAATTTGAGCCGAGTCCGAGACGGGCCGGGATCCGGATTCAATCCGGCAACGCCGCGCAAGCCTGTTGAGCCGCGCTCCAGGCTCAGCCTCGTTCGACCGCTGAATTCGAGGCCCACGTACCAGCCGCTTCGCGAACCCTGTACGCGCTCTACGGCAAACCACGGGATAATCTCGCGCGGCTCATCGTTAGCCGGATGCGCGTAGGTGCTTGACGTACCATTCCAGCGGTAGCCAGGGAGCAGCATCACGCGGTGTGTTCCAATAGACGACGGCTTCCCCGCTCCCTTCTCGACGTAAAAGTGTTCCAGCGCAGTTTTCGGATCGGCCCGGCACTCGATTTGAAAACTGTCCTCGAGCGGAATCCACAGTTCCGTTGCTTCGAAGTTTTCGATATGAATGGTGTGTTCGATGGGCCCTGTGGAGAGCGGAACCTTCCACTCCCACGTGAGGCGCAATCTCGGCGACGCCGAGTCGTAGGCGAAGGCTACGGATCTGCTGTCGCTGTGACTGGCATCCCGATTGAACCTCCAGCTGAGGCCTAGGCTACGGCCGCCGGCCTCAACCGAATCGATCAGTTTCTCGGGCCCTTTATTGACGCAGACCGTCTCCTCGCCCGTGCCGAGTTTCAGAAGCTGGGGACTGGTTCCTCCCGCCTGAAGTTCGACCGAAGTCTGCGCCGTTCGAAGCGTCGCGATCGTTTGGCCGGCTGAGCAAACGGCAGTAACAAGACACGCCCCAAGAACCCACAGGCAACTCGCAATGTGCCTGTTACATCTTTCCCGCAGGCTCTTGCTCTCTTGCGCTCTGTTTTCCCGTCATCATGGCGGAATGCTTCTTCATGCTCTCTTCCACTCTGCGACCGTAATCCTGATCGCATTGCCGGAGCATGTTCAGCATCTTGTCTTGAATCTCTTTCGGGCATTGACTCAAGGCGCCACCCAGATTGTTCACGAGCTCATCGCGCTCCCAATCCTCAAAGGAGCGGTATCGCTCGCCGGCCTGGCCGAAATTGTTTTCGCGCTCGATCGCCTGGCGTACCAGATTGCCTTGCACGTAAGGTGCGTGATCTTTGCTCGTTTTCGGCGCTTCCTTCAAGCCACCGAGTGAGCTCGGTTCATAATTGATGTGCGGATTCGGGCCGTAGTCGACTACATACGTCATGGACCCGTCGCGCTGGTTGGTCGCAACGTGGGTCTTTGCCCGGTTTACCGGCAATTGCAAGTAGTTTGGCCCCACGCGGTATCGCTGGGTATCTGAGTACGAAAGCGTGCGGCCCTGCAGCATCTTGTCGTCTGAGAAATCGAGTCCGTCCACCAGAACACCCGTGCCAAAGGCAGCCTGCTCCACTTCAGCGAAGTAGTTAGACGGGTTGCGATCCAGCACCATGCGTCCCACAGGCCGATAAGGAAACTTGTCTTGCGGCCAGATTTTCGTATCGTCCAGGGGATCGAAGTCCAATTCCGGATGCTCGTCGTCCGACATGATCTGAACGAACATCTCCCATTCCGGGTAATCGCCGCGCTCGATCGCCTGATATAGGTCGCGAGTAGCGTGATTATGGTCGGTGGCCTGAATCTCGTTTGCCTGAGCTTGGGTCAAACCGCGTACGCCCTGCTTGGGAACCCAGTGATACTTCACGAGTACAGCCTGGCCGTCGCTGTTGTACCACTTATAAGTGTTTACGCCCGAGCCCTCCATCTGCCGATAATTCGCAGGAATGCCCCATGGGCTGAACACCCAAGTGACCATGTGCATCGATTCCGGCGTGTTACTAAAGAAATCGAAGACGCGCACCGGATCCTGGATATTAGTAACCGGGTCGGGCTTTTGTGAGTGAATCAAATCCGGGAACTTGATCGCGTCACGTATAAAGAAGATCTTCAGATTATTGCCGACGAGGTCCCAATTGCCGTCTTCGGTATAGAACTTTACGGCGAATCCGCGCGGATCGCGCAGCGTTTCCGGCGAGCCGGTTCCTCCAGCCACGGTCGAAAAACGCACTAAGACAGGAGTGCGCTTGCCTTTCTCCTGGAAGAGTTTTGCACGCGTGTATTTACTGACCGGTTCGTCTCCGACTGTGCCATAAGCCTCGAAGAAGCCGTGCGCGCCGGCGCCTCGGGCGTGGACCACTCGTTCCGGCACACGCTCGCGATCGAAATGTGTGATCTTCTCGATGAATTGATAGTTCTCGAGGGTTGTGGGACCGCGGGAACCCACGGTCCTGAGGTTCTGGTTATCGTAGACCGGGTGCCCTTGCCGCGTGGTCAGAATGTCAGGTTTGCTCGACGGTTCATCACTCGAGGGATGCCCGTTCGGTTGTATGCTCTTACTCTTGTCGTCCATAGGCCTGCTACCGTTTTACACCTTCCCTGATCCGCAGCGACCCGTTATTCGCGCCTACCTGGTTGCCGGTGATCGGGATGCCACCTGGGCGGCTGCTCGGCCTCGAAAACAAGTTCTGCCGCTTTTGTTTCGGGCTATACTGAAAGTGCCCTTCCCCACCCGCTCGAAAAGGAACTCCATGGACGAAAAAGAACGTGCCCGCACGCTAACCCTGACCCTAGGCCAGATCGAGAAACAATTCGGGAAAGGCTCGATTTTGCGCCTGGGCGCGAAAGAAGCCATCGTTCCGGTTTCCGTGATTTCGAGCGGATCGATTTCGGTCGATTATGCGCTCGGGGTAGGCGGCTTTCCTCGCGGGCGCATCTGCGAAATTTTCGGACCGGAGTCGTCGGGCAAGACAACCATTGCGCTGCAGGTGGTCGCTGAGGCGCAAAAGATGGGGGGCATGGCGGCCTTTATCGATGTGGAGCACGCGCTCGATCCGATTTACGCGAAGAAGCTCGGAGTAGACGTAGACAATCTGCTGGTCTCGCAGCCGGATTTTGCCGAGCAGGCGCTCGAGATTACGTCGGCGCTGATCACCTCAGGGTCAATCGATGTGCTGGTGGTGGACTCGGTAGCCGCGCTGGTTCCAAAGGCAGAGCTCGACGGAGAGATGGGCGATTCCCATATGGGCGTACAGGCACGGCTGATGTCGCAGGCCATGCGCAAGCTGACGGGAATCGTTTCAAAATCGAATACCTGTCTGATTTTCATCAACCAGATTCGCGAAAAAATCGGGGTGATGTTTGGCAATCCGGAGACGACGACAGGCGGCCGCGCTCTGAAGTTTTATTCTTCTGTGCGGGCCGATATCCGGCGCATTGCCGCCATCAAAGACGGCGAGACCGTGACGGGCAATCGCACAAAAGTCAAGATCGTGAAGAACAAAGTGGCGGCGCCCTTTCGTGAAGCGGAGTTCGACATCATCTACGGCGAAGGCGTTTCACGCGAAGGCGATCTGCTTGATCTGGGCGTGGCGAATAACGTAATAGAAAAGAGCGGCTCCTGGTACAGCTATAAAGGGGAACGAATCGGGCAAGGGCGCGAGAATGCGCGGCAGTTTCTGAAAGATAATCCGGATGTTCTGGCGCGCATTGATGGCGAGGTGCGGAAGGTGCTCGGATTAACTAAGAGCACTGAACCCGTTCAGGAAGGCGCACCGGTTGCGCCGACACCTATTGACACGGGTAAAGCGGCAGCGCGCGGAAGATAGCTGGAATCGGGAACTAGGCTTGACAGTGGGCTCCGCTCTTTAACCCGAGCGCCCTCAAAACGCCTATCGCGAGAGCAAGGCACAGTGCATAGCCCGGTTCAGGAATCTCGGCGGCCGGAACCGGGAGATCCACCGGAGTAGCAGAAAAGCTCGAGAGTCCAAACTGATAAGACAGAAAGAGGACGCCCGCGCTGGTATCGATGGAGCCCGAGGCGGCGGGAAGCCCGGTAACTTCCGGTATGGCGCTGGACAGATCGTAACTCCGGAACGGACGGCTGATGGTGCCCAGAACGGCGCTGCCATCTGTGAAATTGGAAAAGCCGGCCGTGCCTTTAGATTGGTCCTCCAGAACCCCGACCCGGCCCCTGAAAGTTCCCGATCCGATTCCGGCAATGCTGAAAACACTGGTCCCGTCCACCATGTAAACGCCCGGCGCGGTAGACGCGATATCGCTCGTGGATCCGGTGAGCGTGATAGTAACCAGCGCATTTACAAACGAACGGGAGGCAAGTGAACCGTTAAGCATTCCGTGCTCGGTATACATCAGAGTGGCAGCTCCGGCCGCGCGGAAGAGAAGGAAGCAGAGAAGCAAAGTTCGGACGAACACGGCTTTCAACTGTATTCCTCTTCGGATGGCGAAGCATCGCCGATGAATTTCCTAGTCTACGGCGCGCCCGAGCGCGCTTCAACAAGGTTTGTAGATCTTCTGGTACCAGTCCGTGTTGAGCGAATCAATGCGCATCGGCCGCGAGATGGTCCGATCGGCGCAAAGTATGTTGCGATAATGGCGAGTGTCGAAGGGCCTCTATATCGCTCTCCTGGGCTATGTGCTTACTGCACATCTGCAGGCCGACAGTCAGGCCGATCTGGCGGACCGGGCCGAGCAACTGATCCGGAGCGGCAGTAAGGATGAAGCACTTACGACGCTGGCCAGCGCTTCCGCCGCCACTCCGGCGACCGCTGAATCGGAGGACCGGATCGGATTTCTCTACGCGGTTCTGCAGCAGCCCGCGGATGCCATTTCACACTTCGAGAGCTCCCTTAAAATAAGCGCCGATTACGCGCCCGCGCACTACCACCTGGGAGTCGCGCTGTGGAACGGCGAGCAGCGGGAGCGGGCCCTGGGCGAGCTCGAGACTGCGGCGAAGCTCGACCCGAATAACTTCGACTACGAGTACCGCCTGGGCATGGCGTATCAGCGGACGGGTGATCTCGCTCACGCAGTAAATACCTTTGCAGCGGCGGTAGCGCTCCGTCCGGCAAATGACGATTTACGCAACACGTATGCCTTCCTGCTCATCGACACGCGCCAAGCGGACCGCGGAATAGAAGAATCGCGGAAAGTGCTCGAACACAACCCAAAGGACATTAGCGCGCTGATGAATATCGGATATGCCGACCTAAAGAAAGGCGATTTCGATGACGCGGAGAAGACGTATCGGGAGTTGCTCGCAATCGACGCCAATTCTGCAGCCGGGCATTATGACCTAGGTATCGCGCTCAAGAGGAAGGATCAGCTGGAAGCGGCACAGAAGGAATTCAGAGAGGCCATCCGGCTCGATCCGTCGCTGGCCCAGGCGCATTATTCCCTGGGGATCGCGGACTGGCAATTGGGTGATTTCGCCGGATTGACGGATGAGATGCGGGCCGCGATCAAGATTTCGCCAGACTATGCGCAAGCGCATTACATGCTGGGTATCGCGCTGAAAGAGGCGGGCGATCTGGATGGGGCGCTGGCTGAATTGAGAGAATCGGTCAGACTCGACCCGAGCACGCCCGGCCCCTACAACACGATGGGCCAGATCCTTCGCATCAAGGGCGACAAACAGGGCAGCGAAGAAGCGTTTGCAACAGGCGCGCGCATCAAACGGGACAATGAATCAGAGCTGGCGAACACGCTCGAGCAGGGAATGCGGGGCGGAACGGTCATGAAGCCAATCACACTGGAGCCGCAGGCGCAGCAGCCGCAGGCACACACCGATCCGCATTAAGCCCAGCATGCCGTCACGCAGAACATTTGTGATATCACTGTGTGCCAGCCTGCCGGTTTTTTCGCTGGATCAGTTACTGCGCGGAACCGGGCTCGGCGTGCAGTTCGTCAACGTCGCACAGCAGGCAGGCTTTCACACGAAAACGATTTTCGGTGCAGAGAGCCGCAACAAGTATTTACTCGAGACTACCGGCTGCGGCGTGGCCTTCATTGATTACGATAACGACGGCTGGCTGGATATCTTTTTTGTGAACGGAACGCGCTTCGAGACCACCTTTCCGAAGGGCTCCGAGCCAATCAGCCGGCTATATAAGAACAACCGCGACGGCACGTTCACGGATGTAACGGTAAAGGCGGGAGTGGGGCGGACCGGCTGGGGACAGGCGGTGTGTGCCGGCGATTACAACAATGATGGGCATGAGGATCTGTTCGTCTCGTACTGGGGCGACTGCGCGCTCTGGAGGAATAACGGCAACGGCACATTCACAGATGTAGCCGTGCAAGCAGGGGTCACGACACGTACGACCACGGGACTGAAGCGCTGGAATACAGGGTGCGCTTTTGTCGATTACGATCGTGACGGGCATCTGGATCTGTATGTTGCAAACTACATAGACTTCGATCCGAAAACGGCGCCGCTGCCCGAGAGCGGGCCGTGTCTGTACGAGGGCCTGGTGGTCGCGTGCGGGCCTCCTGGCTTGAAGGGCGGCAAAGACATCCTGTTCCATAACGAGGGGGATGGGACGTTTACGGACGTTTCAGAGAAAGCCGGCATTCTCAAAAAGCAGGGAACATATGGGCTGGGCGTGCTGACAGGCGATTTCGATGGCGACGGCTGGCCCGACATCTACGTGGCCGACGACTCATCGCCTTCGGCGCTGCTGAAGAACAATCATGACGGCACGTTTACCGACGTGGCGCTCGAGTGGGGCGTGGCGTTCGGCGCCGACGGCAAGACCCAGGCGGGGATGGGCGTTTCGGCGGCGGACATCTATGGCAATGGAAAGCTCGATATCGTGAAGACCAATTTCGCGGGTGATGCATCGAGCCTCTACCGCAACCTGGGCGGTGGAAACTTCGAAGACGTCACGTTTCAGGCGGGGCTCGGACGCAACACGCGATTTCTGGGTTGGGGCGCGGCGTTCCTTGACTTTGATAACGACGGCTGGCCCGACATTCTGACCTGTAACGGCCATGTTTATCCCGAAGTACGCGAGAAAGCGAGCGAATCGGGCTACAAGGAGCGCAAGGTGCTCTATCACAACATGGGCAACGGCAAATTCGAAGATGTGTCACTCGAAGCGGGGCCGGGCATTCTGGAGCCGGTTGCGGGCAGGGGCTGCGCGATCGGCGATTTCGATAACGACGGCGATTTAGACGTGGTAGTGAACTGCGTAAACGATGTTCCGCAACTGCTTCGCTGCGACTCGACGCTCAAGCGGAACTGGCTTAAGGTCAAGACGGTGGGAGTGAAATCGAACCGGTCAGGGATCGGTGCGCGGATTTACTGCCAGCCGGAAGGCGAGCACCGGCAGATGGATGAAGTAAGGAGTGGGGGGAGTTATTTCTCGCAGAGCGACTTAGGCGTGCATTTTGGATTAGGGCAAGCCGCTAAGGCGGATCTGGAAGTTCACTGGCCCAGCGGCCAGGTCGACAAGCTTGCGGGCGTGAAGGCGAACCAAGTGGTTGTGTGCCTTGAGGGGAAATTCAGAGGAGAATAGGTCATGCGCGCAGTAGCGGAAAAGCTCAGCCTGGCGGACTTCGATGCACAGTACGCGAACAGGGAGGAAGCGTACGAATTTTGGCAGGGGGAGGCGATAGCGAAAGCAGTGCCGACTTGGATTCATAGCCGGTTGCAAGTTATCATCGGGGCGCTGCTTCAGGAAGCAGGATATTACGCCGGCTCAGACGCGGAGCTTCGTATTGTTCCGGATGCACGTCTTAGGCCGGATGTTGTTGGAACCGTCCATGACGTTACGGAACCATACCCCACTCGAGCGCTCGACGTGGCGGTCGAGATTCTATCCCCGAACGATTCGGCTTCGTACCTTTTGGAGAAATGCCAAGCCTACGCGGCCTGGGGCTTTGAATTCATCTACGTCCTGGATCCTAAGACCAAACAGCTGTTTCGCTGGAGAGGCTCAGCACTCGAGCAATCGGACACCCTGACGACTATTCCCGTTGAGCGGATCTGGCAGGAACTGGAAACGAGTCTGCGCCGGAAGCAGTAGAACAGAAACGAAACGGCCGGACGAGCTTGATGCCCGTCCGGCCGTTGTTAGTTATTGTGGTCTAGCCTTACCAGGTAATGGTGCCTGAGTATTGGACGCGGCGCATGGTGTAATTCCCGCTCTGAGCTAAGCTCGTAATCTGGCCAGCGTTGCCAGACTGAATGTCGGCATTGGGTTGCCCCAGATTCGCGTGATTGAAGGAATTAGTTGTATCGACGCGTAGCTGGAACTTGAACCGTTCCGTGATCGAGAAGACCTTCATAAGTGAAGCGTCCTGGTTGATGAAACGCGGCCCGTAAAGCGTATTAACTGGATAGTTGCCAAAGGTATTGGCCGCGGGCAAGGTATAGGCCCCGCTCGAGAGTGGCAAAATCCATTGATTCCGGTTTTGCGTGGGCGCATACGGGCTACCGGAACCGACATTGGGCCGATTGGTGGGCCCGGCATACGGGACAGCTACTCCAGTCCCGTAGTTCTCGATCGTAGGCATGAACGGCAGACCGGAGTAAAAGGTGGTGATACCGCTGATGTTCCACCCGCCGAGGATAGCATCGACGAATTTGTTACTATTGGCGCCAAATTTACGACCCCGACCGAACGGAATGTCATAGTTTTGCGCGAGCACTAACTGGTGGTGCGGCATGTAGCTGTTGTTGCCGTAACCGAGTGGCCGGTCGTAGAGGAACGTGTACGCCTCGTTGCCTCCCCAGCCGTCGCCCTTGACCACCTGATAGGTGTAGTTGCCCTGCAACGTATAACCTGCCGCAGCATTGACTTTAAACAGGGATTGGAACGAGTTGTATTGACTGACCCCGCAGTTGCAGAAGTCACTTACAGCCGTCGTCCAGCCGTAGTTATAGCGCGGACCCAGAAGTCCGGCAAACGGGTAGGTTCCCGTGTCGCTGGAGGATGTCCCGGGGATGAAGTACTGCTGGTTGATGTTGAAGTTCTCGTCGGTTGCGATGAGCTGGTGACGCCCAGAGTTACCCACGTAACCACCGGAAACAACAACCTTGCTGGTTATCTGCCGCTGCACAGTGAGATTGTAGGCGTAGACAGTCGGCATTGTCAGGGTTCCGGGGCGAGTAAAAGCGCCGACGTTGTTTCCGGGCCATTTGAACGTTCCGTCAGGACCCGGTGTGTAGGGCGCCAGATTCGGAGCGGGCGGTCCCTGTGCCAGAGTGAACACATCGCAGAAGTTCGTCGGACACCCGCCGGGTGAACTTTGGTTGAGCGTCTGATTCAGCAGAACCGGAGGGTTCTGGGTCACGTTGTGGCCGAAGTTGTTTCCGAAGGTACCCAAGCTGTAACTCCAGCCGTAGCCGGCGCGAACGACAGTCTTCGGCGTGATCTGGTACGCAAGGCTGACGCGAGGCGCAAAATTTTTCCAGTTCATGTTCTGGTAACCGTGATTCGAGACGAGACCTACACCGAAGACGTCCATCTGACCGGTGTCTACGTTCAACTCCGCGCCGTTACCGGCAGCGTTGACCGTCTCCGGGAACACCCATTCCCAGCGCAGACCGTAGGTGAACGTGAGTTTCGGGCTGACATGCCATTCATCTTGTGCATACCAGAAGAGGCGCTTTTGACGCTCTTGAGCATCTGTGCTGGTGCTGACGTATCGGTTGAAGCTTGTCACCGCGCCCAGCAAGAAGTTAGCCGTCCCGTTTCCGCCCACCGGGCTGCTGCCGATGCTGGTAACGTCGCCGGTATAGCTGTTATTGAAGAAAAGCTGACCCGCTCGGTGGTTGTCGCTCGGTACGCGAAGGTTTAAAGCGTAGCGGATGTCCGCGCCAAATTTGAAGTTGTGATTGCCACGGATCTTGCTGATGTTGTCTACGAACTGGTATTGCCGCTCTAGCTGATCGAGCGGGCAGTTGCAGTGCGTGTTGTTGCCGAGGGCATACCCGATGCTGGTGGTCGGAGCCCCACCGGCAGGGTCGGTAATCTCGAAATAAGGCAGGGCAGACGTGTAGGTTTTATCGAGGTTGAGCCCCGGAATACCGGCCGCGGTGGCGGGCTGAGTACCGTACCCATTCGGAACGTCGTTCACGTGGTAACGCATGTAACCGAAGCGGAATTCATTAATCAGCGTCGCACTCGCGGTATGGGTCCAACCGGCGGCAATGCTCTCATTGAAGGTATTCGAGCTGCCGGCATAATTCGTGTTGTTGAACGCCTGACCACCAGCTTCGAGACCGAACACGCCGGGAGCCTGTAACTGGTAGGTGGCGTAACTGTAACGGCCGAAAAAGGTGTTCTTCTCATTGCCGTAATAATCCCAACGAGTGTTCCACTGATTTCCGTTGTTGGTCAGAGCGCCGCTATTTTCGTAGTTGTTGTAAGGAGCGGCCACACCGTTGATGACGGTCCCAACAGTGTTGGGCAGGGGGAAGTACTGCAGGAGGTTCATGGCTTGCGGGCTTGCCAGGGCTGCCGGAATAATGTTGCCCGCGAATGGCGCGCGCCCCACGCCGGTGGTGGGATTACCGGTACGAGGATCGTAAATCTGGTAGTTCGCGCTGCCCGTCTGCACGGCCAGCCAATCGCCGAAGTTCAAGTTGCCGCCGGGCTGTCCGATCCCACGCTCTTGGGCTGTGGGAACCGTGGTCAGGAGCGAACCGCCTTTCGTCTGCCGTGTCAACTGCGCATCGCCAAAGAAGAACAGCTTGTCTTTGATGACCTTGCCGCCTATCGAACCACCGAACTGGTTTTGACGCGTCGTCGGCGTGTACACTCCAGCGTGCCCGCCAATCGGGGTGTTTTCGCTAAACGGGTTGCGTCCAAAGTCTTGGAATCCCGGAGTGTTCAGGTATAGATACTCGAACGCATCGCCGTGGAAGGAATTGGTTCCGGACTTAGTGGAGTACGTCATCACACCGGCCGACGTGTAGCCGAATTCAGCATCGTAATCCTGATTCGCCTGCTTGACTTCGTTGACAGAGTCAAACGTGGGGTTCACAACGATGATGCCCAGGATCGGGTCTTGGTTGATTGTGCCGTCTAAGTAGTACCCGGTGCTGTCGAAGAGCTGACCGTTCACAACCATCTGAACGCTACCTTGCGGGTTTTCGTCCGCTGCATGCTGCCATCCGGTCGAGATCGTACCGGGATTCAGCAGCGTGAACGCCTGCAGGTTGCGGCCAATGCTCGGCAGTTGTGAAATCTGCTGGGACGTAAATGTCTGGGCAACGTCTGCGCGATCCGTCTGCAGGAGTGGCGCGGCCGCTGTAACCTCGACTGTCTGCTCCACATTTCCAACCTGCATGGACGCATTGAATTGCGTCGCCTGATCGACCTGCACGGTCAGATCAGTCGACACGACCTTCTGGAATCCGGCGGCCTCGATGGTGACCCTGTATTGATCCGGGATCAACTGGCCTTTTGTGTACTGTCCGGAATCGTTGGTCATGACATCGAACGATGTACCCTTCGTGATGTCTTGGATGGTAACTTTTGCGTTCGCGACGGCGGAGCCGCTCGGATCGGTTACGGTGCCATTGATGCTGCCGAAAACCTGCTGGGCGTTCGCACTGCTCCCTACTGAAATGAATAGAGCAGCCGCGACACAAAGACCCTGAAGAAGCCCCTTGCGTAGACTAACCATATCTTCTCCTTGGAAGAAACTTTGATGCTGTCCGCGCGGCAGACCCATGCCGCGGCAATACAGCCAACTCACACCTTCACGAGCTAGTTTAATCCATAGGTGGGCTTCTTACCACCTTTTTTTACGTATTGGTATATCCACCGGCAGTTTGAGAAACCGGGCTTGGAAGCCCATCACGGCGCAAGACGCATGAGAATGCTCTGTGGCGCCACTCGCAGGAACTCCGCCCTGACCGCCGAAGCTTGGCCCGATTCATGGAGGCGGTTGTAGAGATCGGAAAGCGCCTTATACGGCCGGTAGTCGTAGGCATTCGCATCGATGCTTTTCCGAAAAGAAGCAACGGCGGCCGAGGGATCACCTGCGGCATCCTGCGCTACGCCTAAATCGAGCCAAAATTCTGCATTCTCAGGGACTTGGCGTGCGGCGCTTTGGAAGAGCTTGACCGCGGGAACCGGCTGTCCGCTGCCAAGCAACATGTATCCTTCGGCAGCGGAAACCTCGGCGTCGATGTCGCTTTGGGGCAGCTTGGAGAGAATGCCGAAAGCTTTAGCGAATGCCTCGCCGGACATTTTCAGTTTGGCGGTATGAAAGAGAGCGAGACCGAGATTCCGTGCGGCGAACGGCGGCTCGGCCGGCTGCCACGCGGCGATCGCCATCGGGCGGCTTGGCGCGTTTGACGGTGCCGCGGGCCGGCGTTGGATGCGGTGGTCCGTCACGGCGGCATGCGAGATGTCAAGAGCTTGCCGGCGCGGCATATGGCAGCTTACACAATCGATCTGCCCAGGTGTATGGGTCGAGGCCAATTGCGAAGAGGGATGGCAGGACTGGCAGATCGTCCTGATCTGGAGCTTGCGATCCACCGGATCGCCATGCGGATCGTGGCAGGTGCCGCACCATAGCTTTCCCCCGCTGCCTCGCAGGCAAGCGCTCAAGGCTAGCTGTTCGGCCTGGCTGACCGCCGCCAAAGGCGCATCCCGGTAAACGTAATGCGTTTCGGTTTGTTCGAGGCGCTCACCGGGCTGAAAATCCCACCAGTATTTGCCGGGGTTGAGGATGACCGTCGCGCCTTCGAGGTGGCACTGTTCACACACGCTGTCGCGCTGGCGAACCGGTAATTTGGCGGGATTGACGATTGAGCCCGGGAAACGGATGCTGGCGATGATTCTCGCCGGAGCCATGGCAGCGATCGCAGGAGAGTGGGGCGAGCGCTGTACTGGCGCCGCTTGTCTTTATCGAACCGGCATGACAGAAAAGGCAATCCGAAGTGACTGGCCGTGAGAAGTCGAGAATCTTCGCGCCCTCGTAGCCGGGAGAAACGCCCCACTCCGAGCGCTGACTATAGAAGGAAGCAGGCGATTGAAAGAGATGCCCACCGAGTTCGATCAGAAAGCTACGCCCGACATTGCCGAAGCCGACCGCATAAACCACCGGGTAATCGGCGGCGAGTCCACGTTCCTGCAGGCGGTGATGCAGAACGCCGTCCTCATGCAGCACTGTGATTTGGCTTCCCGATGCCGCATGATTGAAGGCGCCGTCAGGTTCGTTGTGAGGAGCCGACAGTGACTGGCCCATCGCGGAACTGGCAAACCGGCTGACTTCGCGAGGGTGACACGGAAGGCAGCGATGCGTCTCGGCCGCTGGCGCGCATTGCCAGGCTGTTACGGAAAGGCAGAGCGCAACAGCGGTGCGGATCAGCAACGGCAAGCGACATTATACTTTCCATATGTCGAGGGCCCTCTTCGCGTCTCTGGTGCTGGCCGCAATAGCCGTCGCATCCAGCGATCTTCATCAGCGTGGGGTCGAGTTGTACAAGGAGCATAAGTATGCCGAGGCGATCGCTTCCCTGGAGGAGGCGGTCAAGAGCGAGTCTCCTGATTCGAGCGATTACAAAGAATCGTCGCTGTTGATCGGGCAAAGTTATTTTCAGCTTGCACAGGCGCCCAAAGCGATTCCGTGGCTTGAACGGGTGGGCGATGTGAATGAGGCGAATTACATGCTTGGGTACGCCTATTTGCAAACCTCGCAGCAAGCTGCATCGGTGGCTGCGTTTGCAAGGCTGTTTGGCCTTCCGCCACAATCTGCCGCCGCGCATTTAGTCGCCGGGCAAATGATGCTCAAGCAGGAGTACGAAGCCCCGGCTGAAACAGAGTTGAACAAAGCCCTGGCGCTCGATCCGAAGCTGCCCGAGCTTCATTACCTGCTCGGTGAAATTGCGATTTTTCGCGGCAAGCTGGACAGCGGAATCGACTACATGCGACAGGAACTCGCGCTGAATCCAAATTTCAGCATGGCGTGGTACCGGCTGGGCGACGCATTATCGCGCCAGGAACACTGGGAACCCGCCATTCCGAATCTGCAGCGCGCCATTTGGTTGAATCCCGACTTTAGCGGACCCTATATAGTGCTGGGGAAAGCCTATTCGAAAACAGGCAATTACGCAAATGCGGAAGGGATTTTGAAACACGCGCTGGTGTTGGATCCGCGCAACGCTTCAGCAACTTATTTGCTCGGTCAGACACTGATGCTGGAGGGGAAGAAGGATGAAGGCAGGGCGATGCTCGAAAAATGGAAGACTCTGCAGCAGGAGAAGCCCGTGCCGCAGTTAGTTCCGCAGCCCTAACTGCGCGCGCACGCGGGCCAGGTTGGCGCGCGCCGCTGCATGATCGGGGTTGATACGCAGCGCCTGCTCGAAGGCTTGGGCCGCAGCGGGCAGATCGCCGGTAATTGCAAGCAGCGTGCCGAGATTGGCCTGCACATCGGCATCTTCGGGCGCGCCTCCGGCAGCTTTGCGAAAACAGGCAAGCGCGTCGCGAACGTCTTGCTTTTTGAAATAAATGGTGCCGAGCGCGGCCTGCGCCTGGGCATCGTCTGGTTTGGCCTCGAGAAAGCGTTGATATTCCTGCGCGGCAGCATCCAAATCTCCGCTGGCCGCGAGTGCGCGGCCAAGGTTGTACCGGGCATTCAGGTACCCGGGATCCGCAGCCAGTATCTGCCGCAACTGCTCGATCGCCTCCGGTAGATGATCTTCGAGCATGAGAATGGAGGCCACGCTGTTGCGCGCCGTCGCGTTTCCCGGTTCTACCTGCAGGGCGGCCCGATAGTTCGCGAGCGCGTCATTGAGCTTGCCCTCACTCTGCTCCAACGCGCCCAGATTGTAATGCGCCTCGAAATCGGCCGGATACTTTTCAAGACGCCGCCGCATGATCGCCTCCTGCAGTGTTAAACGGTCGTTGCGTCTCGGCAAAACCTGCAGCCAGACGTGCCCCATTTCATCCTGGCTGCGGTTTCCGGTCTCAACCAGCTTAGGCGGGCGGTTTGGGTTGCGCGGATTATCGGCCGAGTTGTCATACGTTATGCGCATCGCAACCACCGTGCCCTTCGGCAGCGCAATAGGACGTTTGTAATCATACTCGGCCTGCCAGTTGATGTCCCAATCGGGGATGCGGATGAGCCAGCGGCGGCTTCGATCAGGCAGCGTGGCCCAAGCCTCAATGGTCTTCCCGAGATAGTGCGCGTGCGGATAGATCGCGAGGAGTTCTACATTCACCGGCAGCTTTAGGGAGTCCGTAATCGCGAAGCTACGATCGCCGGGAGGAATGCGAATCGCCCCATCGTGCTCCAGCTGCAACAGCATGGGGAAACGCGTCGGAGCCGTGGGCGAGAAGTAAAGGCCGATCTCAGCTTGCACCGATTCCACTTTGCCCGTGGGCTGAAGATGGAGATTCACCACCAAATCCGTAGCGGGATCGAGCCGCCAACTCATATCGGGCGGCTCGAGCCGCAGCACGGTTGCGGGTTTCCAGAAGAGAAAATGCGAGTCGGGATCGAACACGTCGGGAGCGGCTTCCGTAATGATGTCCATGCCGGGAAAGCCGGGCTGGCCGTCCTCCCCGTCCCGCCTGCGTAGCGACTGCGTGCGGTCGAGAACGACATTCGCGTGGTGTACTACGCGCGGATTTGAGAGATGCAGTTCCAGACCTCGAACGTATCTGGTCTCGGTGAGTCCGGTAGGCACGATGAAGTTACGAAAGACATCCGTTCCCGCGGCGGGCATTTGAAACGGCTTCGGCATTTTCAGGATCAGATCAGGTCGCCCCATCTGCCAGTCACTTGAGAAATGCGGAGGCGGCGGTAAATCGGCCGGATCGCCTTCCGGCTTGCCCGCCTTCAGCCAGTCTGCAAACAGGCGGATCTGCCCAGGCGATAAGCTTCGATCCCCTGCAAAATCTCCGTACCCATGTTCCGGGGGCCACGGCGGCATGTAGCGGCGTTCCGTTACGGACACGATCTGGGACGCATGCCGGGCGACCTCTGCATACGTGAGCAGCGGAAAGGGACCGATGCCGCCTGCACGATGACAGGATGCGCAGTGCCCATACACAAGCGGCGCAATGTCTTTATTGAAAGTCACTGATTTCGAGGCGATTGGTTCGGCTATCAGCGGAGCGGCCAGGAATGAAACCGCGAACCAGAAAAGTATGCGCCAATGCATCGGCTTCTCTTAGTATCGGCCGAAGCTCCTGGCCTTGGCTCAATCGTGATCGATTACCAGCCATCTCCAGAAAGGCTATCGACTTAAACTAGAAGAAGATGTTGGCCACAACGGAAAGAGTTGCGGAAGCTGGGCTGCTTGAACAGATCGGCAACACGCCGCTGCTGAAGATCGGCCTGGCTTGCCGCGGTGGCGTCAATGTCTGGGGGAAGGCCGAATTCTTCAACCCGGGAGGATCGGTAAAAGACCGTCCGGCCTTGAGCATGATTCACGACGGCGAAGAGCGCGGGTTGCTGGCCCCGGGCAAGACTCTGCTGGATTCGACGAGCGGAAACACCGGCATCGCCTACGCCATGATCTGCGCCGCGAAAGGCTATCCCGTAAAGCTCTGTTTGCCGGCCAGCGCCTCCCCTGAACGCATCCAGATACTGAAGGCGTTTGGGGCCGAACTGGTGCTGACGAGCGCTGCGGAAGGGTCAGACGGCGCATTTCGCGTTTGTCAGGAGATTTATGAATCAAACGTGCAAAAGTACTTCTATCCCAACCAGTACGGCAACGCGGCGAACTGGCACGCGCATTACCAGACCACGGGGCCGGAAATTATCCGGCAGACGCACGGGCGGATTACTCACTTCCTAGCCATACTCGGAACCACCGGCACGTTTACCGGCGTGACGCGCAGGTTGCGCGAGGAGCTACCGGAAGTCAAATGCTATTCGGTTCAACCGGCATCGGCGCTTCACGGGATAGAAGGCACAAAACACATGCCGAGCTCGATTAAACCGGGAATTTACGATTCGCATTTGGCTGACGATAACCTCTGGGTCGAAACCGAAGACGCTTACGCGATGGCACGCCGGTTGGCTCGGGAAGAAGGCCTGCTGGTCGGAGTTTCCGCCGCGGCCAATGTTGTGGCAGCGGCTCGCGTCGCTCAGCGACTGTCAGATGAGGGCCGCGAGGGCGTCATCGTGACAGTGCTTTGCGATGGCGGTCAGAAATATTTAAGCGAACACTTCTGGAATGAGTAGTCCGATGATCGAAATTGAGACTAAGCCCTGGCAGCTTATGCTGCTGCATGCCGAGCGAACCTATCCAAACGAGTGCTGCGGCGCGATGCTGGGGCACATACGCGGCGACAAGAAATCCGTTACCGAAGCCGTTCCGCTCGAGAATGCATACGCCGGCGAGCAGCGGGCCCGTTACGAACTGCGGCAGAAAGACCTGCTCGATGCCGACAAAGCGGCCCGGGCGCGTGGCTTGGACCTGATTGGCATTTTTCATTCTCATCCCGATGCGGACGCCTATTTTTCGGAGACCGATCTCAAGAATTCGTGTCCCTGGTATTCCTTCGTCGTGCTTTCGGTTCAGCGCGGCAAATTCGATCACGCAAACAGCTACTTGACCGATCTGGAGCAAACGAAAGCAGAGCAAGAAGAGTTTATATGGCCAAGATCTTAATCCCGACGGCGCTTCGTCAATTTACTGAACAGCAGGATGCCATTGAAGTCACTGGTGGAACAGTGGCGGAGGCTTTAGGCCAACTGACCGCGAAATACCCGAACATCAAGCAGAATCTCTACAACGACCAAGGTAAGCTGCGCAGCTTCGTGAACGTATACGTCGATGACGAAGACATCCGGTACCTTGACAAGGACGAGACCGAGCTCGAGGGCACCGAAACCATATCTATTGTGCCGAGCATTGCTGGTGGGGCGAATGCTTTGGCGGCAGCAGACGAAGCCGCGACAACCGTTCCGGAGCTGCCCTCTTCAGCGCTGGACAATGAAGAAATCGCGCGCTACAGCCGGCATCTGATTTTGCCGGAGGTCGGGATGGAAGGCCAGCTCAAGCTGAAGCGGGCCAGAGTTGCCATGATTGGGGCGGGAGGCTTAGGCGCGCCGCTCGGCTTGTATTTAGCAGCAGCAGGCGTGGGCCGCATCGGCGTAGTGGATTTCGACGTGGTGGACACTTCGAATCTGCAGCGGCAGGTGATCCACGGAACGAAAGACATCGGCCGCAAGAAGCTGGACTCCGCGGCGGACAGCATGCGCGACATCAATCCGCAAATCCAGATCGATAAGTTCGATACCGCATTGACCAGCGAAAACGCGCTCGAGATTCTACGGGACTACGACGTCGTGGTTGACGGAACCGACAACTTCCCGACGCGCTACTTAGTGAACGATGCCTGTGTCCTGCTCAAAAAACCGAATGTTTACGGATCCATTTTTCGATTCGAGGGACAGGCGACGATCTTCGCTTATGAGGATGGTCCGTGCTATCGCTGCCTTTATCCGGAGCCGCCCCCGCCCGGACTGGTGCCGAGTTGCGCGGAAGGCGGAGTGCTGGGCATTCTGCCGGGCATCATTGGTTTAATTCAGGCGACCGAGGCAGTGAAGATAATCTTAGGCGTGGGCGAGACGCTAAAGGGAAGGCTGCTGCTTTATGACGCGCTCGGGATGCGTTTTCGCGAACTGAAGTTGCGGCGCGATACCGATTGCCCCGTCTGCGGCGATCATCCGACTGTGACGAAGCTGATCGATTACCAGGAGTTCTGCGGAATAAGACCTATGGCCTCCCAACCTGCGCCGCCGACCGACGCCATTGATGCAATCGAGCTGAAAGGAAAGCTCGATCGCGGCGACGATTTTGTGCTGATTGATGTGCGCGAGCCGCACGAATACCAGATAGCCCGCATTCCCGGCGCGCGGCTTATCCCGCTTGGCGAGCTGCCGAAGCACTTGAGCGAGCTCGATCCGGAAACAGATATTGTTGCCCATTGCAAGACCGGGGGCCGCAGCCAAAAAGCGGTGGACCTGCTAAAAGCGAACGGTTTCCGCCATGTTCGCAATATGACCGGCGGGATCACCGCATGGAGCGATAAGATCGATCCGGCTGTGCCGAAATATTGAAAAGGGCCCCTCTCTATGCCCGCGGCTATACATTTGCGGCATTCACCGCGGGCACTTATCTCGAGCACTTCAGTGCTCCTCCTTTTATCTGGATCGTTCATCCTCACGAGCGCAGGTTGCCCGGTGCTCATTGACCGGCACCGTAACTGATCCGGAAGCCAGCAGAGTGCCGGGAGCAATCGTCAAAGCTAGGCAGAATGCAACCGGATTAGTAAGAAGCACAATAAGTAATTCGGAAGGAACATATCTCCTGGATAACTTATCTCCCGGTATTTACACCGTCTCATTTGAGAAACCAGGTTTCGAAGAGTTTACGGTTAGCCGGGTAGAAGAGATAGTCGGCCGAACTCAGACATTGAATCCGAGCTTAAGAATCACGAGAGGAACCTCCGGTCAGACGACCGTAACAGAGCCTTTCCTTGAGCTGAATAAGAGCGACGCCGCAGTGGGCAGCGCTATCGAACGGACTCAGTCCCAAGAGTTGCCGTTAAACGGTCGGAATTGGGCGAGCTTGACGGCGCTTACGCCCGGGGCAATCGACAACGGCTCGAACGATCAACGTACTATCCGATTTGCTGGCCACGGTCTAGACGATAACAACATCACCTTGGACGGCATCGACGCTACTGCCATCTACAACCAGGAACAACGCGAATATGTCAGGTTGACTATTCCGCTGGAATCGATCAGCGAATTTCAATCACAATCTCAGAATTTCAATGCTGATATGGAAGGCGGAACAGCCGGCGGCCAGCTGGCAGTTGCGACGCCCTCCGGTACCAATTCCTTCCACGGAGATATCTTCAACTTCTTTCGGAACGATGCCCTAGATGCACGTTCTCCCTTTGATGAGAAATCTCCGGATCCCTTTCTCCTGAACCAATTTGGGGGCAACCTCGGCGGCCCGATCGCACGAGATAGAACCTTTTTCTACGTGAACTATGAAGGCCTGCGCCAACGCCTAGGTCAGCCGCAAATCGGTCTAGTACCAAGCCCTTCATTTCTTTCACAAGCGGAGGCGAGTTCGCCGGCTCTCCAGCCGATACTCTCTGCGTATCCGCGCGGTACTTCTCCCACTACTGACCCGAACGTCTGGAATTACAACGTCGAAGCGAATCAGGTAGACAACGAGGACTCAGGCATGGTCCGCATCGACCAGCACTTTTCCGACAGAACCACAGCTTTCGTTCGCTTCAACTCTGATCATGCTGCAGACGCGATTCCGACGGGCGCACTGAATGTGACCGCGGACGCCGGCACTTTCTTCCGGAACGGCATCTTAGACCTAATGCACGTATTCACTGCGGTTCTGGTAAACGACATCAAATTCGGCATCAATCAGCAGATCTATCATTCGGCGAATGTGTCCCAGGCCCCCCTCACTGCAACCGTCTCGCGGTTCAGTCCTTTGAGCGGCAGCTCGAGTTCGGACGCGGCTGCGAAGACCTTTTCGAACTTAGACGATCTGTCCTGGATGAGAGGCAAGCACATCCTGAAGTTTGGCTATGAGATTCGCTGGATTCAAATGAACCAGGGGAACTCGCCGAGCGGCACAGTCGGTTATGACTCACCTGCCCTTTTCGCCGCCAACCATGCTGATAGCGCCACTTACATTTCTGAGTTACCTCTGAAGCGGCTACGCAAAACGCAGTATTGGGGATACATTCAGGACGAATACAAAGCCACTCCCAATTTGACCCTCAACCTTGGCGTCCGCTACAACTACTTCAACGTCTTCCATGAAGTGGATAACCGCGCTATTCCCTTTGATTTCGCAAGCTGTGGACCAAGCGGATACTGCCCGAGGGGAAGCGATTTCAGCTTCCCGAGATCCAATGATGTCGATCCGCGGATTGGCGTGGCTTGGGCGTTCGGCCGGTCGGTCCTGCATGCGGGAGGAGGCATCTACCACAGCGATGGGCAGGAAGACGATCAAAACTTACCTATTTCTAATGACTACACGAGGTACTCTTTGACCGCGGCTGGCTCGCCCGGATTATCTTTCCCATTGACGCCTTTCTTAGCAGCGACGTCGGGCGTCGTTTCTCCGCGTCTGCTCGATCGAAACAGGAAGGACATGTACGTCGCCGCGTGGACGGCTTCATTGCAACAGCAATTCGCAGGCGATCTAGTCGGGACCGCGACATATCTGGGCAATAAAGGCACGAATCTTCTTACTACTACTTACGTGAACGTCCTCAATCCCGCTACCGGTTTGCGGCCCTACCCAGCCTTCGGCGTGGTGGCCTGGCGGGGTAACACCAGCAACAGCACCTTTCAGGCCCTCCAGTACAATCTGCGGAGAGCATTCAATCACGGATGGCTGCTCTCGGCGAATTACATGTGGTCCCATTCAATCAACGATGGCAGCATCGGCGGTGGCGAGTCCGACACGGTTCAGAACGTATTTTGCAGGGCATGCGACAAGGCGAACAGCGATTTTGATGTTCGCCAGGTCTTTAACGCCTCCTTTGTGTACCAACTGCCCTTTGGGGCCGGGCGGCAGTTCTTAAGCTCTCCCGGCGTGGCACGCACCCTGTTGGGCGGCTGGGAACTGAGCGGTGTGGGGACGGCGCGAACAGGCTTGCCAGTCAACATCACAGTGAACCGTTCAAACTCGTCTGTGCCCGGCGGGTACAGCGTGCCAGGGTCGGAACGGCCCAGCCTCTTACCGGGAATTCCGGTCGTACCCGCGACTCAGACTGCTGAGAATTGGATCAATGCCGCGGCATTCTATACGCCACCCGTCGGCGCCTTCGGGAACTTAGGACGGAATGTACTCTCCGGACCAGGGCTTTGGCAAACCGATCTCTCGCTGGCTAAGAGGATCGCTTTCACTGATCGAGTTGGCATGCAGCTTCGTGCGGACGTGTTCAACGTATTCAATCGCGCTCAGTACGGCCAGCCAAACGCAAACCTTTCCACGCCTGGCAATTTCGGAACAATAACGACAACCGTGAATGAAGGCGCAACCGGCAGCGGGACGCCGAGGCAGATTCAACTTGGGGTGAGAATACTGTTTTAGCGGTGGAGATCATTCAACTCTCCATAGTGTGGTTCTGCGTCCCGAAGTGCCTAAACCCAGCTCGCCACGCTACACTTTCCTGGCGATTTTCTTTGCAGTCGCGGGCGAAAGCGCCTTTCGCACAGTTCTGTTCAAGATCTTGCTGCAAAGTGATTGATTGGGCCATGGCCATTGCCAAGCCCCGGCGCGGTTTCGATCGCGTTTTGCACGTATTGCCGTGAGCGCAGAATGGCTTCGTGCAGAGGATTGCCGAGCGCCAAAGCGGCCGTAATGGCGGCCGAGTAAGTGCATCCCGTGCCGTGAGTGTGCTTGGTTGTAACGCGGTTCCCCGAGTAACGCGACGGCCCGTTTTTTGACCCGCCCGCACCAGGCCAGCGCAGTATATCGACAGGTTCCCCGGGCAAATGCCCGCCTTTCACCAGAACCGCTTTGCAACCGAACTCGAGAATGCGGTCCCCGGCGGCGCTCATTTCCTCTTCCGTGCGGATCTTCATGCCCGCCAGCGCTTCGGCTTCCGGGATATTGGGTGTGACGACCGCGGCGTAGGGCAAAAGCTTGTGCTTGAGCGCCTCCTCCGCTTCAGGCGACATGAGCCGCGCACCCTGCTTGCTGATCATCACCGGGTCGACGACGAGCGGGAAGCTGAAGGCTTGGGCCAGTTCTGCAACCGCTTCGACAATTTCGGCGCTTCCAAGTGCGCCCGTTTTAGCGGCCTTTGGCGGGATATCTTCAAGCACCGCCCCGATCTGCTCCCTGATCAGATTCGGCGATATCATTTCGATGCGAGAAACGCGCTGCGTGTTCTGTACCGTAACCAGCGTTATGACCGCTTCGCCATAGACGCCGAACTGGTGAAAGGTTTTGAGATCGGCCTGAATGCCGGCGCCGCCGCTCGGGTCAGAACCGGCGATCGTAAGGGCGACCGTCACCACGTTTTCAACTTAGCGCAGGAGTCCGCGAGCTGGCCGAGCTGCTAAGATGGCAGGAAGAAACAACCGAAGGGCTGCGCAAGCAACTGAAAGCCGTAAACGCGTCAATCTCGTACCTGCCCTGCCCTAAGCTTGCGGCTATCGTGTCGGTTGTAACGACCGAGTTTTAACAAGTCCATGAGGTTGGATTACACGGCAGTCCACTACAAGGGCTCGGACAACATCGGCAGCTACCAGAAGAACCACAGCAACACGCATACGGTAGTCCGCCGCCACAGTTTAGCCTACGCGTGATAGCAGCGTCAGCTGGAACAATGGTTGGTTCGCCTGCGGACATGAACTGGCCTGTATTTCCAAAAAGCAGACGATTCGGTACCTGCATGTGTGGCATCGAACACGCGGGAAAAATAAACGCGCTGTTGATCGTACGATACAAGGGTTGAAACAGCAGGGCGTGGAAGTGCCAGCGGATACTATAGCCACCCTTTATCGCCATGCGCTGCTGTATGACTGCGGCAGCATGCGGGAGAAGTGCCGCGACCTCTACCGGCAATTCGGCAAGGAGCCGTCGCCGACGCAGTTGCAAAAGCATGGGAGCTATTTCCACATCTGAACGCCGTTGACGCCAATTGAACCCCCTGCCCCGCCGTGCTAATCTCGCCGCTAAAATAAACGGAGAGGCCCATGAATACGATTCAAGAGATCGAACGCGCAATACAGGCCCTTACGCCGCGTGAGCTGGAAGAATTATATTCATGGCTTGAGCAGCATTGCCCGCAGACCATTGACGCCCGCATTCAATCAGACCTCGCCGCAGGCCGTCTCGACAAGGCAATCAGCCGCGCTTTGGAGGATGAGAAAAACGGTCGTGTTCAGCCGCTTTAGAAACGCGGCTTGATGGAGCATCGCGCCACTTCCCAATTCTGGCAGCACTACCACGCGCTACAGCCGCACATCCGCAGCAGCGCCGATAAGCAGTTTTCGTTACTAAAAGTAAATCCGCAGCATCGTTCATTGCAATTGAAGAAAATCGGCGACCGGCAGGGCGAGGACATTTACTCCGCTCGCGTGACGTTGATCCATCGCGCCCTTGCGTTTGAAAGGCCCTACGGTTTTTTGTGGTTCTGGATTGGCGATCACGAAGCCTATGAACACCTTATCGCTTAGAGTACGTTGCACAAAGGGTGGAATTTGTAACGTCCGAAACTTACCCCGCTTTATACTCGTCAACGGCTCTTGCAAGTGTCAGCCTACCCGTTAGCTGTTCCTGCACAGCTTTCGGCATAGGCCATTCCAAGGTTTCATAACCGGCTTGTTTGAAAACGTATGTCAACTCATCATGAAGGTCGCGAGTTATTGGCAAAAGCGCTTCGTGCTCTTCTTGGAACGCTTCTCAAGCAACTTTTCCCAAAGTGCGTGCTTTCGGCGTGCCTCATTCTGAAACAGCGCAGTAAACTCGGCCTCCCGCTCCACTGAATCCCAGTCTTCCGGGAGAGTGACTTTGCCCTTCAGACATCCGATGCCGCGGTTCTTCGCGGACTTTGGCGCTTCCGGTACCAGGCGCACCGATGGCTTCCCGCGATTCGTAATTACCACTTTTTCGCCGTTCAAGGCCGCTTCGATAAGCTTTGAGAGATCGCTTTTCGCTTTCCGCACGCCGACCTGCACCACGAGCTGATTGTAGCTACATCTTGTGGCCACATACAAGCCGTGTTACCGCTATTGGAACGTCAGCTTGGTGCTCGTCTGGCCTGCCGAATTCGTCATCGTCAGAGCTACAGCTCCAATTTGGGTGGGGTCGCCCTTCACCGGAAAGCTGGCTTGCAGCGCGAAACTGCCCCCGGCCAAATCGTTAGTGAAGAAGTATTGATGGAAGTCCGAAGAGGCGTCGACCGGCATTGGTGTCGCATTGATCTGGTTGCCCTTCTTATCAAAAAAAATGAATGACAGTTGACCCGCCGTATAGGTGTTATCGAAGCCGTTTAGCGTTACAACCAGGTTTGGTGACTGCCGGATCGCCTGTCCGCTTGAGATGTGGATGAGCGCGGGCGTGATGGTGAACGTCTGGGTTATGGGCGGAGTGTTGACAAACGTCAACGTGAATGTAATCGTTCCAGCCGTCGTTCCTGTCTGAAATGTCAAAGCGGACTGTCCGTTGTAGGTGGCGCTTTGTGAACCTTTCGCCAGATCGAGCGACAGACTGCGGCTGTTGTTGGCCAGGAAAACGACCGCGGGGTCATCTTGGACATTGCTAACCGCAGGCGTGAACTGCATAGTAAGAATGCCGCCGGTAACGTCCTGAGTAGCGGGACTCGCGGCTTGGACGGTAAGATTCACTTGCTGTGCGCTCGTCAACGGCTGCTGGCTTAACTGCAGTGAGAGAGCAGGCACGGGAGAGACCACGCTCAAACCCGTCAGGCTAAAGCTGCGCGTACCGATCGTCAGCGTACCAGGATAGGTGCCACTCGCGCCGGCCGAAAACGTAATCGAAAATGTGATAGAAGCGTTAGGCTGAATGGTTGCGGGGAGCGCGGGAGCCCCGGTGAGCGTATAAGCAGCACCGGTGACCGAGAGGGTAGCCAGGCTGACCGCATCAAAAGAGGCCGCGGGATTTTTTACCGTGAACTTTAGGGTTGATCCGCCGGCCGCGCCCGGTACAAGCTGCCCGAAGCTGATCGGCGTGGCCGCTTGGGGCTGCCCGCGAACACCGGTCGAATCAACATAGGAGATCTCAAGGGCATCAATGCTGTTCACCACGATACCTGTGCCTTGAATCGCGTATGAGTTTGAGCCGACTACCAGCGTGGCCTGCGAAGCCGCGGTTAAGCCGACCGTACTTGGAGCAAAGGTGATTTTGAAAGTGCCGGAGCCATTTGCCGGCAGCGTCACCGGAAGCGACGAGGTATCGAGAGCGAAAGCACTGCTGCTGAAAATTTCGCTCTGAAGGGATACCGCAGGCGTAGTCAGCCGCGAGGAGGTCTGATTGGCCAGCGTGAAGACGATAGAAGAACTAGTGCTGGTGGACACCTGACCGAAATCGATTACGGAAAACCCATTTGGTTGTGGGCTGATATTTGCCTGGCCGTTGTTGTAGGTGAGAAGTAATTGCGCCGCGCTCCCTGTACCCTCTAGAGTTGAAACGGCCGAACTGCCGCCGTTGCACTGCGTAGCTGGCTGCGTACTGTCGAGCACACAACTGCCTTGCTGAACGGTATAGGCAACCTGAAGATAGCCGAGAAGTTGGCCGGTCGTCCAGGGCGTGAAGTTCAGCATAAAGTACTGCGATCCGCCCGGTGCCAGTATATGGCTCTGATCTAAACCGGTCACTGAATAGTTTGGATTCGCCAGGGTTGAGCCGGAAATCGCTCCCACGTAAACCAGCGCGACTTCTACGGGGCTCAAGCCGCTGTTTGTGATCTTGATCATGATGCTGGTGGCGCTGCCCTGCGGGGTCGTTGGGAACTGGTATGCGGCGGGCAGCGGGGTGTCCGGGCTAGCGCCCGTATTGTCGTGAATCGAAAAGGTAAGATTTTGGGCCGGCAGGCTGAGGCAGCAAAAGGCAAGAAGCAGAAGTGATTTCATTAGCGATTCTCTTTCACGGCATCCGGAGAGAGCGCCGGTAAACGCCAGAGAGTTGGTTGCGTCTCGCTCAGGTGGAGCGCCCAGTGGGTGCGGTCAGATGGGAAATAGACATGAACCCAGTGCGTGGACATGCGCTCCGCGGTGAAGGGCCCAGCCGGTGAGGTAAGCGTGTGGTTAAGGCCAGCTTCGGCTTGAAGCTCCAGACCGCTTTCACCTGCCCAGAGAAGGAATGAGCCGAACTGAAACGCCGGGCCCGTAACCTCCGGGAGCAAATCGGAAGAACTGATGTTGTCAGTGGCAAGCGAAACGACTGCAGCAGAGACAGACCCATCTGGATTCGTGACGAGCAGGCGCGCCGTGGTCGGGGAAGTCAGCGCAACAGAGGTTATTCTTCCGTTCGGGATGCCTTCGCCGAGCTCTGCCAGCTCAAAGCGTTTCCCGTTCCACCAGACCAAGGAATGAGAGTCCGGCAGCCAGGCAACGGCAGTCGTGAGATCACGATCGATGTTGAGCAAGGGCGTGGTTGGACCGGATTTGTAGGAAGCCGCGAGCGAGCCGTCTGCTCGAACAAGTTCGATAAGGCCATTCGCTGCCAACAGGCCGCCTGCATCCGAGAAACTGACCGCGGTGGCGGCTCCGAAGCTCGCCTGGGCCGGGACGAAGTTTCCCGGTATTCCGTAAACACCCTGGAGAGGCAGTGAGCCATATCTGAGGAAGCCGGCCCTCGGCGGGTTGATCTGCGCCTTTAGGCAGCTTGTAAACAGCGCGGCAGCAAAGATGCTCGTAACGAAACGCTTCATATTCGGAAGATGAACCCTTCGATCAAAGAATTAGGGATGACCGACACTGATGGTGGGCGATCCGATACTCACGGAACTTGCAGATGAACCGGAACTGCTCCCGCTGTGTGTCATGGCAAGCGCCGCACCGGCTCCTGCTGCGACGGCTATCGCGATAAGCCACTTAGCCTTGCTGTGGCCGCCGCTGGAAGCCCGTCCGGCGCTCGAAATTGAAACTCTGGGCACTTCCGCTTCATCAGCGCCGGTTCTAGCCATGTGGCGAATAGGCACGTTGGCATCAGGAGAGTCGTCATCGGCCAAAGCAGAGGAAACCGGGATCGGCTGTGCCGTAACCGGAGCATCGTCTTTGGCGGTCGCGCGGCTGTGTGAAAGAGGATGCTCGACGGTGACCCCGGGCGTTCGTTTCCCTTCATCCATTTTGCCGGGCGTAGGTGGCCCTTGCGCCGGAGCTTCAATAGCCGCGGAAGGTGACTCCGGAACTCTCATTGGAGCAGCCGGAATACTCTGTGAGCCGGGCGCTGCCGTCAAGGTCTGTTCCAGGAGGAGCCCGGCGTGCGTGGTCCCCTTCACCGCGGTCACCCGGATATCGACTAACCCCGGCGTGCTTCCCCAGTGAATGTCTGAGACTTGAGCGCGCCCGTTTGCATCCGTGTAAGCGACTGCCGTAAGAGAGCCGTCGCCGAAGGAGGCCGAGGGCCCGCTGTCGGGAAGCCGAAAAACAACCACGGCATTGGCCACGTGAGCGCCCGAGCCGTCCGAAACCTCTACCGTGATGCCTTGTGCGGAGCGCGAGCCCGCTGATGCCGTTCGGGTCTCACTCCCGGGGATGCGAAGTTGGAGCGAAGACGGAGCTAGTACATCGCCTTGGGCAGTCGATGCAGGCATCTGGGCCATGACCGGCGTCACGGCAAGCAGCGGGGCGAGCAAAATCGAAAAGAGCGGAGACAGGAATCTCAAGGGCAGCCTCAATTGAGAAGCGCACGCCGGAAAAGGATCCGATCACGCGCTCTCGCCTGCCGGGACCCCTACACGAGTTGAATCAGCAGAACAGTGACGTTATCGGGCCCGCCGGCTTTCTTTGCGGCTTCGATAAGGTAGTGGCACTTATCGGGCAGAGTTTTCTCGGATTCGAGCGTCTCGCACAACATTTTTTCATTGAGTACTCCGTGGAGGCCATCGGAGCAGAGCAGCAGTTGATCGCCGGCTGACAATTGAACCACTCGGGAGAAGACGCGCAGTTCCTCGCTGCTTCCAATCGCCATTGTGAGGACATGACGCATCGGATGTTTCTTAAGAACTTCATCGGTCAATCCCAGCTGAGAGCCGATTTCGGCCACCCAGGTCTGATCTTCCGTTACCCGGGAAAGCCGCCCGTCCGAGATGATATACGCGCGGCTGTCTCCCACGCTGCCGATCTCGAAATTGCTATCGGCGAGCCTGCGCGCCACCAGCAGAGTGGTTCCCATGCCTTCCAGTTCGGGATCGCTTTGCGCCGCTTGGCGAACCGCGCAGTTTGCCGTCTCGAATGCCTGCTGCAGGACGACACCGTCCGCCGCAGGAAGCTTCAGTAACTCTTCATAAAGGCGTTCTGCGCCTAAATGAGAAGCGCATTCGCCTGCATTCGCGCCCCCCATGCCATCGGCGAGAATGAAAATGCCGGATTCGGAGTCACTAATAAAATAGTCCTCGTTGTTAGGACGAACACAGCCTGGGTCCGACAACCCGAAAGCCTCAAGCATAAAAGCTCTCCGATTATACTCAGAGGCAATCCGCACGTCGAAGTCTCTCCCGCTCAGTCATTTTTAGCGTCTATTTGTACGAGCAAGTTTGAGACCAAGCCGGTACGGGTTGATGAAAACTGATGAGCCCCAGCGCTCCTACGAACCCGGCTTCGGCTGCATCATCGCTTTAAGCTGCCGGAAAGCGGTCAGATCGAAATTCACTTTCAGACGGTCGGCAACCGGAGGCTTTCCACCAAGGCTAGCGAACTCGTGACGCTGCGCCCTGCCAAGCAGTTCGCGCGCTTCGTTGTCATCCGGCTCACGGCTCAGCACAGCTTGAAAGCTCCGGGAAGCATCATCGAAGCTGTTTGCTTTCAACTGCGCGTTGCCCAGGTTGAATAAATATACAGTGTCGTTGGGATCCCCTTCGACAGCCCGGCGGAGGTCGTCCAAAGCGTTGGGCTGTTTCAACTGATCTTCTGCCGCGCCTAGATTGTTGTAGACCTCGTTGAGCGGGTAAGCCTTCGCGATCTCGCGAAAATAGCTGGCAGCAGCGCCGTAATCCGCCGCTTCATAGGCCGCGAGCCCCATCTTGAAACGCGCCTCGGGATATCGAGGTTCACTTGCCCGGATTCGTTGCAGCCAGGCAATCGCCTGCCGGTATTCTTTCTGATTGAGAGCCAGTTTGCCGAGCTCATAGGCGGGGCTTGTGAACTGGGGATCGAGAGCGAGGGCCTGCATGAACCACTTCTGCTGTTGGGCTCCGTTTGCCGAGAGAAGGCCGCGAACGTAGCTCTCTTCCGCATCTACGCGCGTTAGCTTGGCAGGCGCAAGAAACTGCTCAACCGGCAGATTCAGCGAGGGGTTCAGGTATTTCAGAGATTGCCAGACCAGGTGCTCTTCAACCCGGGAGAGATCAACCAGTTTCCCCGCTTCCGCAAAATCCGGACCATCATGCAACTTGCGAAGGTCGATAAAGTGAGCACTGAGCTGGATGGAGCTGTTCTTCAGCTCAGAGCTCCCAGGGGCAAGGGTGGCATCGTATGTGCCATAGCATACATAATCCGCGTCAAGGCTCTGACCCAGCCGGATCAGGCTGGCTTTGGTGAAATCCGCACCCGGCCGCAGCGATAAGCGCCGCAGAGCTTCGGCGCGCGAGTCCCGGCCAAAAGCAATATAATCTTGAGCTCGGAGCTCATCCATCATCGTTTCGGAGATACTTTCGCCGACCCAGGTAAGGTCTGAAAACTTCGAGCTGTTGTGGAACTGCAAAATCAGCACGGTGGTACCGCTGGCAACTGATGTGAGACCGAGATAGCTCAAGAAAACAAGCGCTGGGACGATCCGGAGGCGGTGCGAAAACACGCCTCCATCCTAACAAGGCAAACGGGCTCGGCTACTGCCGGGCGGATGTGCCGGCCTGTTCAGTTTGACGGCCCCGCTTGAGATCTGTAAGTAATCTGACGATCCGACCGAGTGCTGAGCTCCGAATTTCGGGGTGGGTGCCAAAGCCATCCAGCCAAAACACATCCGGTTCGGCGCGAAACCAGGTTAACTGGCGTTTGGCGTATTGGCGAGTTTTTGTCTGACACTCGCGAAGCGCCTCGTCGAGGGGTATGCCTTGGACGAGAACTTTCGCCGCCTGCCGGTATCCCAACGACTGCAGCGCTTTGGATCCAAAGGGAATGCCCGATTGGAGAAGCGTGTTTGTCTCCTCCAGCAGACCGCTCTCAAACATACAGGCCGTGCGCTGGTCCAGCCGCGCGTAAAGCTCCGAGCGAGTGGGATTGAGCCCGATCTTCAGGACCTCGAAGCCCACCAGAGGCTCCCGAGTTTGGCTTTGAATCGCAAAAATGGCTTCCTCGCCAAAGCGGATGAGTTCGATAGCGCGAATCAGTTTCTGGTGATCGTTGGGGTGAATACGCCTGGCCGAAATGGGGTTCCGCCAGGCCAGATAGCGATGCAGCGCAGCGGGTCGCCGGGCCGCAACTTGCGCCAGACGAACCCGCAGAGGCTCGTTCCGTTCCGGCGCTGGCGAGAGCCCTTCGAGAAGCGCACGCAGGTAAAAGCCGGTGCCGCCGACGAGAATCGGGAGTGACCCTCGGGACCGGATGTCCTCGAGCACAGGCCGCGCCAGACGAACGTAAGCGCCGGCCGTCAACTCCTCGCCCGGCCCGACTACGTCTATAAGATGATGCGGGATACCGCGTCTCTCGGCCTGAGATAGCTTGGCCGAGCCAATCTCCAGGCCCCGGTGAACCTGCACGGAATCGAAGCTGATGATTTCCCCTTGAAGCTGCCCGGCAAGATAGAGGGCAAGCTGGCTTTTGCCGCTGCCGGTGGGCCCGACTAGTGCAACCAGGGGTGAAATCGGAGATTGCAAGGATTCAGTCAGGCATTGGAAAGGAGGCGGGTAACCTCCGGCACCAACGCCACATCCTGTTTATCGGAGCTATACTAGGGGCAACCACTGCCCAGGCAGTGCCGACACACCCCACTTCCGAAGCGGTCGAATGCCTCACCCCCAATTTAAACACCTGCGCCCCAGTTGTCTGCTGTCTTTACTGCTAATAGGAACGCCGCTTGGCCTATGGGCCCGTACGAGTGATGGCCAGAACGCGAGTCCGTCATCTACAGACGCTGCCAAGTTACCTCCTGCAGTTAAGCAGCCAAGCTCTCCCAAAGCCGAAGCCTACTATCATTTCGCGCTGGGCCATTTATACGAAGACCTGGCCGGAACCTACAACAATCGGAGCGAGTACGCAAACAAGGCGATCGAGAATTTCCGGCTGGCCATGCAGGAAGATCCGAGCGCGTCCTTTCTGGTCGAGGATATCGCTGAACTGTACCGGATGTCCGGCCGCATGCGGGACGCGGTCGATGAAGCACAGCAGGCGCTCAAATCGAATCCCGACGACTTAAATGCGCGCCGGGTGCTCGCCCACATTTACACACAGCAGATCGGAGATGCGCAGACCAACCATGTCGACGAGAACATGGCGCGCAAAGCGATCGAGCAGTACAAATACATCACCCAGAAGGACCCGAAAGACATCGAGAGCCTGGTCATGATGGGCCGGCTCGACCGCGTAGTGGACGACTCTGTTTCGGCAGAAGCTGCTTTCAAGCAGGCGCTGACGGCGGAACCGGACAACGAGGATGCCACGGTAGGCCTGGCGAGCGTATATGCGGATCGGGGCGATCCAAAATCAGCTTCGGCGCTGCTCGAAAAGCTGGCTCAGAAGAATCCCTCACAACGCGCCCTGGTTCTCCTGGCCAGCAATTACGAGTCGATGCACGAGTACTCGCTCGCGGCCGACGCTTACAAGAAGGCAGTAAATCTCGATCCAAGCCGCTCGGAACTGAAACAGGCCATGGCTCAGGATGAGGCTCTGGCGGGCCGCTATGATGACGCGCTCGCGACCTACCACGACTTGATGCAGGCGAATGCTCAGGATCCGCAACCCTACCTGCGATCGGCGCAGATCTACCGCGAGCAGAAGAAGATGGCCGAGGCCCGCCAGATGATCGATAAGGCTAAGGCGCTTGATCCGGAGAACGTGGAGGTGCTCTTTGCTGACGCGAATCTGCTGGCCGACGAGGGCAAAACGACCGATGCGATCGCAGCCTTGAAGAGCTTGCTCGAAAAAACAGCGCGGCACACCTACGACCAGCAGCAGCGCGGAGCCCGGGCCGAAGTGCTTGAGCGCTTGGGCGTTCTCTACCGCCAGAATGAGCAATACGATGACTCGGTGGCTTCGTTCCGTCAGATTTCGGAATTAGACCCGGACTTGGCGCCGCGCGTCGAAGCCCAAGTCATCGAAACTTACCGCTTAGGTAAAGATTATTCGAAAGCCCAGGCCGCGAGCGATGCCGCTGCAAAGAAATATCCGAACGATCGTACCCTGACCCAAACCCGGGCGGAGTTGCTCGCCGATGAAGGTAAAACGGGTCAGGCGATTGCGGAACTGAAGAAACTCCTGGACGGCAAGAACGATCGGGAAATCTATCTCCAGATGGCCGACACCTACCAGAAGGCAAAGAACTACGGCGAAATGGCTAAGGCGGTCGACGCGGCCGATAAGCTATCCAAGACCAAGGAGGACAAAACTAACGTCCTCTTTGTGCGCGGCGAGATGCTGGAGAGACAAAAGAAATTCGATCAAGCCGAGCGCATTTTTCGCCAAGTGATCGATTCGGACCCCACCAATGCCTCCGCGCTGAACTATTTGGGCTACATGCTGGCAGACCAGAATACCAGGTTAAACGAGGCTCAGCAGCTAATCCAGAAAGCAGTGAATCTCGACCCGAACAACTATGCCTTCCTCGACAGCCTTGGCTGGGTCTACTATCGGCTCAACAAGTTAGACGATGCCGAGCAGCAGTTGAGGCGGTCGCTCCAAATCATGTCGAAGGACCCCACCATTCACGATCACCTGGGTGACGTCTACTTCAAACAGGGAAAGACCAAAGAGGCCATCGCCCAGTGGCAATCTTCTTTGCGGGAATGGAACAGCGGCGCTCCGGCCGACGCCGAACCTGATGAAGTCGCTAAGGTGCAGAAAAAGCTCGACAGCGCGCGAGTTCGTTTGGCAAAAGAACAAGCACCCGCCAGGGCGAACTAAATTTTCAACAAGGTTCGCAGACGCCGCGTTTGAATCCGGCTCACTGGGATTTCCGTTTGTTTCCGATCGTTCATCTTCAATTGGAAGCTGGATTTGAACCAGGGAATCACTTCCCGGATTTTGTTGATGTTGACCAGAAATGAGCGGTGTACTCGCCAAAAAAGATCGGGATCCAGATTGGACTGCAGTTCCTCGATCGTCCGGTAATTGGACTGGCCTTCAAACTGCGCAGTCGCAACCGTGATCAGGCCGTCGTCGATGGTCGCGTAAACCAGATCCTGAACGTCGACCATCAAGTTGCGGTTGTTGGTCCTCACCAGCAGCTTGTTGCGATAACTGAAGGGTTTAGCAGAGGCCTCGAGCGGCTTTTCCTGTGTTTGCCTTTCCTCCAGAGCGCGTTTCGCTCGCGCCACGGATTCCGCTAACCTCTCTTTCTCCACGGGCTTGAGCAGGTAATCTAGGGCCTCCAGCCGGAAGGCTTCCACGGCGTACTGATCGAAAGCGGTGGTCAAGACGAAGTGGGGCATAGGTCCGCCCGCCGTGCGCACTTTTGCGATGACACCCAGCCCGTCCAATCCCGGCATCTGGACATCGAGAAAGACCAGCTCGGGCTCAAGCTGTTCGATCAGACTTAGGGCTTCGAGCCCGTTGGGGGCACTTTCGAGTACGTCGATTTCAGGGAAACTACTGAGCAGAAAAGAGAGTTCTTCACGAGCCAGCCGCTCGTCGTCCACAATGAGCGTCGAGATATTCCCCGCACTGCCCTGCGACATCGAATGTTAGTATAGCCTAGGTCTGCATGGTACCCGCAGCGAGCAGGGTCGTGTGTTGCTCCCTTAAGTCGGCCGTGCAGCTAACCTGATCCAGGAGTTTTCCTTGTCAAAAAAAGGTAATGTCACGATCGCGCCCGCCGATGGCAAGTTAGGCGTTCTGATTCCCGGCATGGGCGCAGTCACATCGACATTCATCGCCGGTGTCGAGGCGGTTAAGCAGCGCATCGGAGCCCCGGTTGGATCCTTGACACAGCTCGGCACTATCCGCCTCGGTAAACGCACCGAAGGCCGAACACCAAAAATCAAAGACTTCGTGCCGCTTGCTCCGCTCGAATGCCTGTCATTCGGCGGGTGGGACATATATGAAGACAACGCTTACGAAGCAGCCAGTCGAGCTCAGGTCTTAGACCGTTCGCTGCTCGATCAACTGAAAGGGCCGCTTTCTGGGGTCCGCCCGATGAAGGCTGTCTTCGATCGCGACTACGTGAAAAACATTACCGGCCCGAACGTCAAGCAGGCCTCCAGCAAAATGGAATCCGCGGAAGCCCTGATGCAGGATATCCGTGACTTCCAGCAAAAGAATGGTTGCACTCGGCTGGTCATGATCTGGTGCGGCTCAACCGAGGTTTTTCACAAGCCCGCAGCTGTCCACCAAAGCCTGGAAGCTTTTGAAGAGGGCCTGCGAAAGAGCGATCCCGATATCGCCCCAAGCCAGATGTACGCCTACGCTGCGCTAAAGCTGCGGGTCCCCTTCGCGAACGGCGCACCCAACCTGACAACCGATGTGCCGGCGATGCTCGAGCTTGCCCGTAACAACGAAGTCCCGATCTGCGGCAAAGACTTCAAGACCGGCCAGACTTACATGAAGACATTATTGGCGCCCGGCTTCAAGGCCCGGATGCTGGGTGTTCGCGGCTGGTTTTCTACTAACATCCTTGGGAACCGTGACGGCGAGGTGTTGGAAGACCCGGGATCATTCAAGACTAAGGAAGAAACGAAGCTCTCGGTCCTTGAACAGATCCTGCAGCCCGATCTCTATCCCGACCTGTACAAAGACCTCTATCACAAGGTACGCATAAACTACTATCCGCCACGAGGCGATTCCAAAGAAGGTTGGGACAACATCGACATATTCGGCTGGCTCGGATATCCGATGCAGATCAAGATTGATTTCTTGTGCAGGGATTCGATCCTGGCGGCGCCTCTTGTACTGGATCTGGTTTTATTTCTGGATCTTGCGCATCGGGCGGGCATGAAGGGCATCCAGGAATGGCTCTCGTTTTACTTCAAGGGTCCGATGACCGCACCTGGACTTTACCCCGAGCACGATATCTTCATTCAGCTGATGAAGCTCAAAAATACGCTGCGTTGGATGCAAGGTGAGGACCTGATTACACATCTTGGCCTTGAATACTACGACTAAGTTGGCTTCTCGTTCGTCTAACTGGTAGGTAACAGAATGCCTACCAAGGCCAGACTTCCCGGAAGCAGCACAGCGGCGAAGAAGCAGGACGGCGGTTTGGATCAGAACGCGAAGAGAATCCTGGTGATCGGCGGTACGCACTTTATCGGGCGGCTGCTCGTCGAAAAGCTGTCCAGTGCCGGTAATGAGCTATATGTGCTGCACCGGAAGCCTCGTCATCCCTTCAGCAAACGGGTGCATAACCTCGTGGCCGACCGAAACGATGCCCAGAGTATACGTAAAGCGGTTAGCTCGGTCCGTTTCGATGCTGTTTACGATTTCGCCTACGATTGGGAACACGGAACCACTGGAGGGCAGGTAGAAGCTACCGCCCAGATCTTCGACAGCAAAGTCGGAAGATATGTGTTCATGTCGAGCGTCGCCGCTTATGGGGATGGCCTCAACCACCATGAAGGCGACGCGTTAGCGCCGGATGACCACCCGAACCCGTATTCCCGAAACAAGGCGATGAGCGAACGGGCGCTGTTCCGTCTCCACCAGAGAACCGGCTTTCCAATCGTGACCTTGCGCCCACCTTTCGTGTATGGCCCGGGCAATCCGTTCTACCGCGAAGCTTTCTTCTGGGACCGGTATCGAGCCGGCCGCCCGGTGATCCTGCCGAGCGAAGGCCACCGGCTCATGCAATTCATCTATGTCCATGACTTGGTCGATCTTGCTATTCGAGTGATCGAAACCCGGAACACGATAGGACATGCATTCAACACTGCCAATACCCGAGCCATCACCCAACATGAGTTGTTGCTGGACTTGGCCAGCGCCGCCGGCTCTCGCGAGCCCGAGCTGGTCTCGATCCCGCGTGAGCTAATCCTCCGGGCAGGTGGGCAGGCGTTCGGGAACGAGAAGCTCTATTTCGGCGACTATTTCGACGTTCCAGCGATCACTCAAATTATCACTAAAGCACAACGTATGCTCACCTTCAAGCCAACGGAGTTCGCGGAAGGCCTACGCGTCACCTTCCGGGCGTATCTGCATAAGCGCGGATTTCCAAAACCGGACTTCACCTTCGAGAACGAACTGTTGAGCCGGTATTCGCGTGCCGCCGAGAGAATTCGGTCGGCTTAGCTAGTATGGGATTGATGAAACGTACTATTCTCACTCTCTTATTAGCATTCGGGTTGTGCGCGGCATTGCCGGCTTACTCCCAGAACGCCGGGCAAGACGTCAAGAACGCCGGACAGGACACCAAGACGGCTAGCGAAAAGGGTTATAACAAAAGCACCAAGAACGTTAAGAAGGGTTACAAGAAAAGCACCCACGCCACTAAGAAGGGCGTAAACGAGGGCGCCAACAAAGCCGCAGACAAGACAAGCACGAGCTGATCGTTACTGATTTTTAGAAAAGCCTGCGAGTACTTCAGGTCCTCGCAGGCTCTCTTTGTTTAGAACAAGAATTTCAAGGCGAGTTGAAGAATGCGCGGATTGTGAGCCGCTGTGGGGCGCAGGAACGAGCCGTTATCCGTGCAAACGCCGCTACACGTTGCGGTGTAGCTTGCCGAACTGCTCCCTCCTGAATTCAGCGCCATCCACTGAGTATGGTTGAAGACGTTGAACGCTTCGGCCCTGAACTCTAGCGCGCGGCTTTCGCTGTGGAGCGCGAAGCGTTTGAAGAGACCCATATCGAAGTTGGTACGAGACGGATTGGTCAACACGTTGCGTCCGCTATCGCCGAAAGTTAGACCCGTAGGTTCGCTGAATGCAGCCGGATTGTAGAGCAGCGGCCCCGCTCCGACAGCCTGCGTCTGGACAATGCCGGCATTCGGATTGCCGACCACGTCGACATAGGATCCAGTGCCGACCCCGTTGCCGACCCCGGCGTTATCTCCTACTGTCCCATTAACGATCGTGAATGGCGTCCCAGTTTGATATGTTACGAGGCCAGACCACTGCCAGCCACCTAGCACGCTATGGAGAACTCCGGGCTGCGTGAAGAAAGGCAGGTCATAGACATAGCTGAGATTGAGCAGATGTCGCTGGTCGAAGTTCGAGCTAGCACGGTTCGATCGCAAATCATAGGAGTTCACAAAAGTACCGTCGTAGCGATCGGATGAGTCGTCAATAGAATGACTCCAGGTATAAGCCAAACTCAGGGTCAGCCGTCCGACGTTGCGCCGGGCTGAGACCTGCATTGCGTTGTAAATCGAGTTGGCCTGAGTTTCCAAGTAGGTGATGTTGCCAAAACCCTGGTAGGGTCTGAAGAAGTTTGGGTTCGCGCCGCAGGCCACCTGTAGGTTGTTCGCCGCTGGGCCCGTGACCGGCTGCCCGTTCACAACGCCGGAGCAGTCGGTTGCTGTATTGATTACCTGTCCCGGCAAATACGGGTTCTGCGATGCCGAAACCGGGAAAAGCGCATTGATATCGCGCTGGTCCGTCAAGTGCGTCCCCTTGCTTCCCGCGTACGCCACGGTGAGGACCGTATGCGAGGGCAGCTCTCTCTGGACGCTCACGTTCCACTGCTGAACATAGGGCCAAATCGCTTTCAAGGGCAGGGCAATGACGTTGAGTGGACCCGGGGGCGCGACACCTCCGCTCGATATTCCTGTGTAGCTGGGAATGTTGAATACGGAAGTGTTTTGCACCAGCGGAGGAGTGCCTTCGAGAGATTCAGTATTGGCCTCATTGCCGTTCGTATGTTCGAAGAAGATGCCGTAACCGCCGCGGACCGATGTTTTGCCATCGCCAATAGGATCATAGGCAAATCCGACGCGCGGAGCAGGATTAAACAGATGTCCTGCTAAACAACCCGCCGGAATGCCAGGACCTCCGCACTGGACCAGTCCGGTGAACTGATTCCCCACAACGTTGCCGTTCGCGTCAAGCGCGATCTGACTCGGGTCGTACGCGTTCTGCCGCCAGGCGAAGGCCTGCTTATATTTTTCGCGATAAGTGCCGAACAGGCTGACACGCAATCCTAAATTAAGAGTGAGCTTCTTGGTTACGTGCCAGTCGTCCTGCAGGTAGGGCTCGACTATCTTGTAACGGTTGTAATACTTCGTTAACAGATTCGTTTGATCGAAGCTCGAGATGCGCCCGACAAGGAAATCGGCAAACCCGTTTCCAGTGCTGATGGAACTGTTAGTTCCATCAAAGGTCAGGGTGCCTTGAGCGTCCTGGAAATTAGAGTTCATTTCGTTTTTCTGCGCAGCGATGAACAGTGCGCCGAACAGTAGATTATGACTTCCCCAGATTTTTGTCAGGTTGTCTTTGTATGTGAAAGTCGGGTTCGCGTTATTCCACGGGAAATAGCCGGTGGGCGCATTGAAACCTCCGCCGTATTCCGCAGTATTGACGATTGATACGTTGGGAAGCAATCCGCGGAAGCCGTTGTTGAAGATGCCCGGCATATTGAAATCGCTCGGACGCTGCACCGGGCCGATGGCGTTTAAGAAGATATGATCGGTGGTGTAACTGAACACAAATTCGTTCAGCAGGGTGGGGGAGGCGGTGGACGTTAAATTCGCGACCATGCTTACGCCCGGGCCGACAAAGCTTGTCTGAACCGTCGGAAAACTACCGGTGAGACCGCCCCAGAGCGGCGTGGGTGTAACGGTGTTCCAGGAATCGTGGATGAAGCGGTAGAAGAAACGCTCCTTGTCTGAAAAGTTTTGGTCTACGCGCACCAACTCTTCCCGGAAATTGGTCTGCTGGGCCGGCGCTGCCACAAAAAAGGAATTTGCGCCCGACCCCGTGTTTGGCGCGGGAATTAAGGGAAGCAAGGCTTGAGCTTGTGGCGTAACAGGAACAATATTGCCGGCGAAAGGCAGGCTGGTGGTGGGATCAACCGGACAGCTCGGTCCGGGACACACATCGGAAAAGTTTCCGGCGCGTTCCTCATTCGAGGGCACCTGCTGATTGAAGGTCTGCCCGGGAACGAGCTCCTTTCGCCACTCTTCCGAAAAGAAGAAGAACGTCTTGTTCTTGTTCCTATTGTAGAGTTTCGGGATAAATACCGGGCCACCGATCGTGTAGCCAAAATCGTGCTTTTTGTAGACCGGACGGGTTTGTTGGAAGAAATTGCGCGCGTTGAAGTCGTCGTTGCGCAGGAACTCGAATACGTCGCCGTGGAAATCCCGCGTTCCGGATTTGGTAACAGTTTCGACCGTCGCCGAACCGTTCCGGCCATACTGCGCGCCGTAGTTGGAGGTCAGAACTTTCACTTCAGCAATGGCGTCGACGTTCGGATAGGTGTTCAGGGTTCCGTTGCTGCCGTTATCCATGTTGTCGCCGCCGTCGAGTTCCCAATTGTTATATTCCGTGCGTCCGCCGTTCACGCTGAAAGCCACGCTCCCGTACACGCCAACGGTTCCCTCGTCCTGACCCGTCTGGTTACTGACGCCCGGAATAAGTGTGACCAGCTGGGTGAAGTTACGGCCATTGAGCACTAAGCTGTTCATCTGCTTGTTGGTGATGGTTCCGGACAACTCGGCCGATTCGGTTTGCACCTGTGCTACGTTGGAGCCCGCCACAGTCACCTCGGTGCTCGTTTGTCCAAGAACGAGAGAAGCGTCGGCTCGCGCTTTCTCCGCGACGCGAAGTACCAGATCCTTGATTTGGTACTTCTGGAACCCCGGAGCAGTAACCGAAATATTGTAGCTTCCGGCGGGTAGCCCGGACACCAGATAGTCGCCGCTCTGATTGCTGGTCGCCGAGCGGGCAAAACCTTGCTGATTATTGGTGATGATGACGCTTGCGTTAGGTACCACTGCGCCGCTCGCGTCGCGCACTGAGCCGGTGATCGAACCCTCCTGCGCCCAGCAGATAGTGCCCGCAAAAACCGCCAAAAAGAAACTGATTGAGAAAAACCGATTGAGAAACCGCATCATAACCTCTTCCCCTGGGCCCGCATGGGCCGCGGTGTTTTTTTGCCGCTGACGCGAAGCAAGCGTTTGCGGCAAAGGATTGCTACGTGCTTAGAACTATATTGGACTGACTGCTTCCACGTCAAGTAAAAGCTTCTCAACCGAAGGCCGCTGCCCGGGCCCCTGAGACGAACAATTCAAGAAAGGTACTCCTCGGTTAGTTTGAGCAGCCTGTTCACACCCTCGACCGGACTGCCTATCCCCTCGAATTCCAGCGAGTACAGGCCCTGGAACCCAGCTTCACGCATAACCCTCATCGAAGCGGGAAAATCATCTGGATAGAATTTGCCGTTCTCGGCGATGCCGTCTTTCGAGTGGCAGATGTTCGACGCATACGGCGCGAGCATTCGAAGCTGGCTCAGAGCGAAGCCGGCGGACTTGGTTGCGAAATTACCAAAATCAGGACACGTTCCTGTTCGATTGCGCCCAAGCTGCCGGATAACGGCAGTTAGAATTTCGGCAGATTCGCGCCGGATATCGTCATTGTGAAACAGTACTTTGATTCCCCTTCGTTGAGCAGCATCGACCACGGGGGTCAGATTCTCAGCCGCCGCATGCGGATCGCTCGGACCTTCACCCGTCAACGCAACCGTGATGCTGGGAGAGCCTAGCGCTACCGCTACGCCAACCCAACGCTCGGCTTCGTTCGCCAAAGCTTGGCGATCGGCAGCGCGCTTGAACACGCCGCCAGAAAATTCGACGCCCATCAAATTACAGCAGCGCGAGTTGGCCTTCTTCAGACCCGCTTTCACTCTGTCGATCGTGGAGGCCTCGGTATCCGCGAAGTGTTGGGGCAGGAACTCGACATTATGAATCTTGAAGTGGTCTGCTAAAAATTCCGGGAAATCCGCCTGATCAAGTAGCGGATATCGCGAATCCCGGTATTGATGCATTTGAGGAGTATCAAAATAGCTCCGGAATGGCCACGAATTACAGGCAAGACGCTCGAGCTTGCCCCCAGCTGCGTAACTGGGCCGACCCTGCGCCGAGCCCAGTAGAGCCGCCGTACCGGCCATGCCCAGGAAGTCGCGTCTTTTTACTCCCATGATGTTCTTTTTTGCGTTCACTTTGAGTCGCATCCCGGCGATCGAGCGTAAAAGGCGTTTCCTTTGAAGTCGAGCTCTTTCAGGCCGGCTTGTGAAGTGTAGAACCCGCGGACTATCTCTGGTTTCAGAAAAGCGAAAAACCGAGTGCCGGCATTTTCACTGTGCTGGTCGGATCGCTCATCGCTGATCGATTTCAGAATCGCGATTTGTTGCTCTTTATCCAGGGACAGGAATTGATCCGACCGGCGGGATTGCGCTGTGCTCGCCAACCATTCGAGCCCCTCGCGGCAGATTTTCTCGCACCCGAGCGTCTCCAACTGATTCACCTGGGCAGAGCCGAGATACGCAACGGTCAAGGCACGGTGCAGCGGATCGAGACCTAGCGCGCTCTCGCGGACACCAGCCGCGCTCGCAACGCGAAGGTCGACCCATTCCGTCACCTCTTCCGTCAGGCTCGGGTCCTCGTTGCCGCCGAGCAGCAGTTGCGTAATACGGCGAACAACAGCATATTCAGGCGCCGAGAAGAACTGCGGGACGAACGCTTCAGTCCTGGGCCGGATGTAGTCTGTCGGGCATCCTGCCGGAATCGTATGGAACCGCCCGGCGCTCATCAGCGCGTGTCCCAGATGATTTGTCGAAGGCAGGTACACTCCTGCCGGGAGTTGAGGGACCTGTTCGGACTCGGCCAAGCTGCTGGACAGAGTCAAGTACCCAGCGGCTTGCCCGATCGTGACAAGCCAGCTTCTCCGGCTCAGATTGGGATCCATACCGTCACTCGACTTCATGGGCTCAAGCTGTTTCTTCACACTTCCGGCGCATGGTTCCAAGATATAACCCGCCTCTATAACTCGCCCCTTTTGTGTGCATCGACGATGTAATCCGCAGCTCGTACAGAGATCGCCATAATGGTTAGGGTCGGCTCATAACATCCTTGTGTAACAAATGCTGCTCCATCCGTAACAAAGACGTTTTTGGCGTCGTGCACCTGGTTATACGCGTTTAGCACGGATTTCCTAGGGTCATTGCCCATGCGGGCCGTCCCACATTCGTGGATGTTCTTCCCGAAGATGCTCAGAGCTTCATTGGGCGGCGTCACTTGTCTGGCCGGCAAAGCGTCGAGCATATCCCCGATATCTTGACGCATCGCTTTCGCCATAGCTCGCTCATTCTCGCCGTAGCTCGCATGGATCTTTAATACCGGAATGCCCCAGGCATCCTTTTTCTCCGGGTCAAGCTCAACGAAGTTATCGAAGCGCGGCAGACACTCGCCTTGCGCTTCAACAGAGAAGTAATAGGGGATCTCGCGTCGCACTTTCTCTCGCCACTTCTCCCCGAATCCGGGCAAAGAGAATGCTTGCTCGTATAGTTGCTGGCTGGCGGTTCCGTCGAAACGATAACCGCGCAGAAAACTTGCGTTCTTGTGACCGTCTATATTGGAGTACTTCGGAATCAGGTATCCGCAGGGGTTCCCGATCGGTTCACGTTCCGAACTTTTGAGTGAAGATAGTTCGCCGCCCGCGCCTTCAACCGTGAAATGATCCATCAAATAATGTCCGAGCATTCCATTTGAATTACCGACCCCGTTCCCGAAACGAGATGATCGCGAATTGAGCAGAATGCGCGTGGATTCGAGCGTAGCCGCCGCGAGCACGATTACTTTCGCACGAGCTTCTTTGTGGATCTTCGTGAGCCGGTCAATATAATGTACCCCTTCCGCTTTGCCTTCCCGGTTCATAAGCAGGTGACTTACGACGGAATCGCTCAGCAGCGTGAAGCGCCCGGTTCGCGCCGCAGCCGGTAATGTGACGGAAGGGCTGTTGAAGTAAGAGGCCGTGTAACAGCCGCGTTGGCATTGATCGCAGTAGTGGCAAGCCGGACGGCCATTGTGCGGAACCGTCAAATTGGCTACCCGGTCCGGCATCACTCGCCAGCCAAGCTGCTTTTCGATGATACGCTTTGCCAGCACCTCGCCGCACGACAGATTCATCGCCGGAAGAAACTTGCCGTCCGGCATCTGCGGCAGCCCTTCATGGGAGGCGCTCACGCCAATATAGCTCTCCACCTTGTCGTAATACGGTTCGAGTTCCCGGTAACTGAAGGGCCAGTTCTCGTCGTATCCGTCACGGTCCGCCGCCTTGAATTCATAGTCGCTGTAACGGTAGCTTTCTCGCGCCCAACAGAACGTCTTGCCGCCAACCTGACGGCCCCGGATCCACATAAATGGTTTATCGGGCGGAAACGTATACGGATGCTCGTTGTCGTTGACAAAGAATTGATAGCTAAATTCGTCGCAGGCGTAGCAGAGCCGCTGCACGGGCTGCTCGGCCAGCAACCGGCGCTGGTCTCCGAAGCCGCGATATCGCACCTGGTATGGCCAGGCGTGTTCCGTGAAGTCGCGGGATGGGATACGCGCCGGACCGGCTTCGAGCATGAGAACATTCATTCCCGCTTCGGCGAGTTCTTTCGCTACCCAGCCGCCGCTCGCTCCCGATCCAACAATAAGCGCGTCGGAAACCTTGCGTCTGGATGTCGCCATCAGAAATTGAGTTTCAGGGCTAGCTGGATTTGCCGTGAGCTGTTAATCGTGCTGGTGATCGAGCCGGCCACGCCGGGCACATCGACCGTCGATGCGGGTATTCCGAACTGCGGAGTGTTGAACAGATTGAAACCTTCCGCTCTGAACTGCAGATTAAGATCTTCCTTGATCTTGAAGTTCTTAAAGATCGAAGCATCCACATTGTATTGGGCGGGGCTTCGCAGCGAGCCCCGGCTTGCATCGCCGAACATGTGTGCGAACGTCTGACCGGGCGCTAGCGCCGGAATCGTAAATGCTGCCGGGTTATACCAGCACTGGATCGTTTGCTGATTCGATGGGCAGCCGGCACCCACGGCGTTCGTGAAGTCGTATGGATTGGCAACGGCGTCGGGGCGCGGCGCACCCGAGCCGGTATTGGTCGGATCGTAGGATAACAGCGGTGTGAAGGCTTGCCCGGAATAGAGCGCGATGATCCCATTGAGTTCCCAACCTCCAATCAGCCAACCAAGCGGGCCGCCTCCAGTCAAGAACTTTTGACCGGGCCCGAACGGCAGGCTGTATGACCACGCAGAGGTGAACTGATGCCGGTAATCGGGACCGTTATCCCCCCGTTCAGCCGAAAGATTATGTGTATCCTGCGGCTCGAGATATTCATTTTCTTCTGTTTGTCCGATCGTATGCTGCCACGTGTAGGCGTTCAGCATGCTCCAGTTTGCAGAAAAACGTTTTTCGAACTTTACTTCCAAAGCGTGTGAAATCGAGTTGAAGTAATTGTTCAGAGTCCGGATGGGCCCTATGTTAGGAACTGTATTGAAGTACGGACGCCCGTAATTTGGCGCCGGGCCGAAGTTTGAATCCAGGGGTTCGAAGGGCTGGTTCTGATTGCTGAGAGACGCAAGCTTCACTCCGCGTGTACCGACGTAGGCAACTTGCAAAAGCGAGTCTTTCGCGAGCGACCGTTCGATGTTGAAATTCCACTCTTCGATATATGTGGTACGGCTGTTGAAGGCTTGCGCGCTTGCCCGGCCTGAAGGATCGCTCAAATCCGGATAAGCAGGGGCCGGCAAGCCCGTCGACAGGCGGACCGTCGGTGTGGTCGGCGCGTTGTTGATGTTTTGACTGAAGAACATCCCGGTCGGGTTGTAGGCCAACTCGGCGTCATTTTGATCGGCCTGTTGGTCGTAAAAAATTCCAAAGCCGCCTCGCAGAGCGGTCTTTCCGCCTCCGGGACTCCACGCCAGACCGAACCGGGGCGCGAAGTTGTTCAGATCAGTGTTTACACCGGCGGATCTGCCGAATCCCGGAGTTTGGGGCGAGATGAATTGGCCGGTCGCGAAGTCGAAATTCGCGATCCGGTTGTGTTCCTCGACCAGCGGTGTGAACACGTCATAGCGCAGCCCAAGATTCAATGTCAGGCGAGGTGTTACACGATAATCGTCCATCGCGTAGCCGCTGAGTTCGTACCAGCGCATGCCGAAAGTTCCTTGTTGTCCATCTCGGTACGCCGAAATCGGATATCCCAGAAGGAAGCTGGCCAGCGGACTACCTCCTGTACTGTCCGTTAGGTTCGTCGTGAACTGCTGATCGAATACGTAGTCGCCTCGTTCATTCTGGGTTTGATAGAAGCCGTGCTCGCGGCGCTTAAGATCGACGCCGAACTTGAGGGAATGCTGATTGTGCGTCCAACTGAGGGAATCGATCACTTGGTAATTGTTCTCTCTCAGATACTCGGGAAACCAGTCGGTTGTGCCGAGCGGAGCCAAGCCCGAAATCGAGATGTTCACCAGGCCTCCGGTTCCGACGGGATTGGCTGGATCAAACACGCCCGGAATACCGAGTTGCTCCGAGATCTGCTGTCCCGCGAAGTTCGGCACGGCTTGCACCACGTATCGCGAGTATCCAAGCTTCAGTTCGTTCACTTTATTTGGAGCGAAACTGTGGATCTCAGTCAAGCCGGCTGCTCGCGCCAGGTTCGTCACGCTTCCAGAAAAGCTGCCGCCCCCGGCGAGGCCCGGGAGCGGATCGGGCTTGTGAGAATCTACATTGCCGAAGCTGAACGTGGCATACAGACTGTCCTTAGTGCTTATCTGGTGATCCACCCTGACATCGAATGCGTCTTGATCATTAGAGAGTACAGGGTTGTAGAGGAAGTTGTTGGCGATCCCGGGCAGGTTCGGAGCAGGATACAGGTTCACCACGTTCAGTGCAGCTTTGTCCAGATCAACCTTGGGAATGATGTTGCCTGGAAACGGCTGGCGAAGTCCTGTATTCGAGTTGTACGTCAGAGGATCGAAAATCTGCCCTGTATCGTAGCCGGTCACCGGGTCTATTACACCCGTAAGCAGATCTGAGAAATCCCCGCCTCGTTCTCCCAATGCGGGAACGGTTGAAATGTCAGTCTGTGACTGTCTGATGCGAGTGCCTTGATAGTCGACGAAGAAGAACGTCTTGTTACGGATGATCGGGCCGCCAAACGTCCCGCCAAACTGGTTCTGTTTATAGGGCGGAATAGGCAAGGTCTGGCTATCGAAATAATTTTTTGCATCGAAGAAGGAGTTGCGCAGGAACTCGAAAAGGTTGCCATGGAAGCGATTCGTACCGGATTTGAGCACGAGATTCACAACAGCTCCACCGCGTCCAATATCGGCGCTGAAGCCGTTGGTCTGAACCTTGAACTCTTCGATGGCATCAACGGAGGGCTGGATGACCTCGAAGCCGATTTGCTGTTCGTTATTGTCGAAGCCATTCAGCAGAAAGTTGTTATTCGTTGCCGTGAGGCCGTTCGCTTGGATGGCCCCATTACCCCGCTCATTCTCGGGGATGTTCCCTTGCTGGACGATCCCCGCCGGCCCCGCATTCACTCCCGGCGTGAGATACGCGAGCTGCACGAAATCGCGCCCGTTTAGCGGCAGCGCGTTCACGCGTTCTTGATCGATTACCTGTCCGATGGAAGATGTCTGAGTTTCGACGAGAGGCTCGGCCTCAGTGACTTCGACCTGCTGCGTAATTGCGCCTATGGTCAAAGTGACATCCACACGCACCACCTGATTCACATCCAGCTTAAAGGGCTCCTGGACAGCGGTCTTGAAGCCTTGATGCTCTACCCGGACCGTATACGTTCCCGGGTTCAGATCGGTGGCCGAATATGTACCGTCGGGTCCAGTCACGATCCGGTGTTCCGCGGCGGTTCGGGTTTCGCTGACGGTAACCACGGCGGCGGCCACGGACGCGCCCGAGCTATCGCGAATGGTTCCCAGTACTCTTCCGGTTTCGACTTGTCCGAAACCGCTTCCTGAGACAAGCAAAGACAGCACAAACAGCACATGCCAACCCCGGGGAATGGACCATGACTGGCAGGACATAAGAGATACCTCCTGAGCCTTTCGTAGCAAACGTTTGCCGCAATCGATTGCGCGCGTGCTTAGAACTATATGGGAGCATTTGCCGTGGTGTCAAGGAAAACCTTGGATCGCGAGGCTTCCCGGTCCTACACCAGAAGAGCTGAATTTCGATCTGGTACGGCCAGAACGATCTGCCCGCTTGATCAACCCTAAGCAGGCCCGAGACGGCTCTGCGATTACCGGACTGGCTCACCGCCCCGGGGCGTAATCCTTCGAAAGCTTATTGCGCGAATTGTAAACTGCGAAACTTCCATCCTCCTGGGCCGTAACCTTCAAATAAAAGCCGGTATCCGCTTCCTGAATGTTCGCGATGAACGGATCAGAGGTATTGTGCTCGCTCCCGCCCGCATCGGCGAAATGCAATTGCCACAGGCCCTGCAAGCCCGGCGACGACTTCACTACGTCCCAGGCCGCCGGCGAGCCACCTTTTTTTGAGGCGTTGTCCATAATCGCCACGCGCGGTGCGAGCGCATGCACCAGGGCCGGGCTATTACTTTGATCCAGACCGTGATGCGAGACCACAAACAGATCGGCTTTACCGATCTTGTTTACCGGGCAAACCAGTTGCAGTTCCTTGTTCCAGGTGAGGTCGCCTAAATCCACCGTCCGGAACTGGCCGAACTCGATCACCACACCTACCGAACGGGCATTCTCGCTGGGATCGCTCTCCTTCGGCGGAACTCCCGGACATGCAGGGTTCGCCTGCCCGGCCCCCGGAAGGGAATTTGCGATTAGATTGCCATCCGCCGAAACAACTGTCACCTTCAGGCCCTTGATCGGCAGACGCTCCCCGGGTTTGGCCACGATGTGTTGCGCCCCCGAAATCGCCGCCTGATATTCGGAATAGAGTGTGGCGCTCGTTTTCGATGACTCCCGATTCGGCCCGTGATCGATAAAGGTGCCAATCGGTACCTTCTCTGCGAGTTGCGGTACCCCACCTACGTGGTCCGAATGATAGTGCGTAATAAGCACATAGTCGATCTTCTTGATTCTCGCGAGCTTTAGGGCAGCGACAATGCGGTTGGCATCGCGAAAACCGTTATAGCCCCAGCCCGTGTCGATCAGCAGGGATTCCCCGTGCGGGGGAAGGAATAGAGTAGCCTGCCCACCCTCTACGTCAACAAAGAAAATCTGAAGCGCCCTTTCCGCCGCGTTCAGCGCCGAAGCGAAAACAGCCGCGATCAGTGTCAGGAGCAGGACCCGCATGCGAAAAATCGTAACAGAAGGCCTTATCCGCGCCGGTCCGCGCCTCGGTGGCTGACGACATTTCGAGGCAGACAGTACTTTTAATCTAGTCTGATCCTCGCATTTGTCCCAAGGAGCCTGATACCATTCCTGGGTCAGTCCATTATCCCGTACAGGATATTCTTGTTAACTTTTAGCCCAAGGAGCTTAGATGAAGGCTTTTCTTTCTATGCTGCCCCTTGTCGCACTGACAGGTGTTCAGCTTCTAGCCAGTGTTTCCGTGGAGCTCTCCGCGCCGGCTTCCACCATTCAGGTGGGCCAAACACTCGTACTTACGGCGACCGCGCACGATTCCGCTACCAGCGCGACTCGCTTTTCTTATCAGTTCACCGTCCGTCCGCATAACGTCGGCCCCTGGATCGTAACGCAGGATTACTACTGGACGAATACCTTTCCGTGGACACCTAGCGATCACGAGGGCGATTACGATATCGGTGTCACTGCCTGGTCATCGACTACGCATAATTCAGCGCCGAACTTCACCACCATTCACGTCGCTTCCCGAGTAACCGGCAATAGCCCGGTCATTTCCAATACCCGAAACGCCCTCGTGGCTCTCTATAGCGCCCCGCCCTGCAGTGCTCCCGCCCAGATGCAGGTGCGCTTTTATACCGGATCCAGCAGTAACAATCCCGTTCTCACGCCGCTCAAAACCTGCAATGGCCTGAGCATGAACTTCTATATCGGAGGCATGCTGGCGAACACCAGCTACACCATGCAGCAGCTGCTGTATTCGAACGGCAACGTCACAACCGGGCCCGCTCTCAGTTATAAAACCGGTACCATTCCGAGCGATGTACAGATCCCCACGCACTTCAAACTAGCCGGCCCGGAACCGCCCACTTCCGTCACTTATCCCTATCTCTTGCACGCCACCGACAGCCTTTCTCCGTATGCAACAGATCTGAATGAAAACGTCGTTTGGTATCGCGGAGCTGCGCCCTATGATTCCGGCTACCTGGTCAACGTACTAAAGGGCGGGACCTTCCTGGTCATAGAAGACGACCCTGTCAACTCCCGAGCCATCTGCGGCAACCTCCCGACTACCTCCTGCGGCGATCACCAGTTCCTCCGCGAATACGACATGGCAGGTAACGTCATCCGGCAAACCAGTTGGGCCATCATGAATGATGAAGTCAACGCTTTGCGCGCTACCCAAGGCGGCCGGCCGGTTAGACTGAACTTCATTTCGCATGAGGCGATTCGGCTGCCGAACGGCTACACCGTCACGGTCGCCACCAACGAACAGGTCAAAAAACTTAACTCGGGCACAACCGATGTATTCGGCGATACCATCATCGTCCTCGATACCAATTGGCAAGTCGTCTGGGCCTGGGATTCCTTCGACTATCTCGACGTCAATCGCTCGACCCTGGGCGGTACCTGCACAGCGGGTAAAGGTGGCTGCCCTTCGCAGTTCTTCAGCATCCAGCCTAACGGCAAACCGTACACCCAGGCGTTCGATTGGACCCACGTCAATTCCGTCTCCTATGACACCAGGGACAGTAATCTCCTCGTTTCTTTCCGGCACCAGTCGTGGGTCATCAAGCTGAATTTCCAAAACGGCAACGGCAACGGAAACATGATTTGGAAACTCGGCTACGGCGGTAGCTTTGCGCTCGCTCCCGGCTATCCGGTAAGTGACTGGTTCTCGGGCCAGCACGATGCCCGGTATCAATCGAATGGTCTGCTCACGCTGTTCGATAACAACAATGCGAGCAGCGTCACGCAACAGCCCGGTGGCACTGCCCATGGCCAGGCCTGGAACATTGACACAGTCCACATGGTCGCTACGCCCGTAGTCAACATCGACCTCGGGGTCGTGTCGTCTGCGGTCGGTAGTGCCACCTTGCTCTCGAACGGCAACTATGAGTGGCAGGCTGGATTCATCGGCTATAACGAATCCCAGAACTTTGAGTTCACGCCCTCCGGAACCCTGGTCTACAAAGAGCAAAGTGACAGTCTGACGTATCGTGCGTTCCGGCTACCGAATCTGTATAACCAATAGCCGGCTCTGCTTTGCGGGGACGGGCCACTTCTACCGTCCCCGAGCCCATATACGTTTGATTATTGCAAGTACAGTCATCTACCCTGCTGACCCCTGGTAAAATCCCAGGATCAATCAAAGCCGTATCCATATTCTTTTCAAAATTCACCCCAAGGAGCTTAGATGAAGGCTTTTCTTTCCATGCTGCCCCTGCTCGCACTGACAGGTGTTCAGCTTTCGGCCAGTGTTACGGTCGAACTATCCGCGCCCACTTCCACCATTCAGGTGGGCCAAACGCTTGTAGTTACGGCGACTGCGCACGACTCCGCTACCAGCGCAACTCGCTTCTCTTATCAATTCACGGTGCGTCCGCATAACGTCGGACCCTGGATCGTTACGCAGGACTACTACTGGACGAACACTTTCCCGTGGACCCCTAGCGATCACGAAGGCGATTACGATATCGGCGTCACCGCCTGGTCGTCCGCCACGCATAACTCCGCGCCCACGTTTACCACCGTTCACGTCAGCTCACGCGTGACAGGCACCAACCCTGTTATTTCGAACACCAATAACCCGCTGGTCGCTCTTTATAGCGCTCCTCCCTGCAGTGCTCCCGCCCGCATGCAGGTGCGCTTTTACAATGGATCGAATAACAGCACTCCAGTCGCCACTCCGCTCAAAACCTGCAACGGTCTGAGCATGAACTTCTACGTCGGGGGCCTGCAGGCAAGCACCACTTACACCATGCAGCAGCTGCTCTACTCGAACGGCAGCATCATACCGGGCCCCGCTCTGACTTACACGAGCGGCAGCATTCCCTCTTCCGTTCGGATACCTACGCATTTCAAGCTGGCCGGCCCCGAACCCCCTACCTCGGTCGCCTACCCCTTCCTGATGCACGCATCCGACGGCTTTGCTCCTTATGCAACAGACCTGAACGAGAACGTAATCTGGTATCTCACCGCTGCTGAGCGCGGCGACAGCGGGTATCTGACTCACCTGGTGAGCGGCGGAACGCTCCTTGGTATTCAGGATGACCCGGTCAATTCAGCGGCCGTATGCCCGTCTGGCGCAGGTACCGGCTGCGGAGATCACCAGTTCTTGCGCGAGTATGACCTCGCCGGCAACGTCATTCGCCAGACCAGTTGGGCCATCCTGAACGATGAAATTAATGCCCTGCGCGCGGGCCAGCACAATTCCATGGTCAAGCTGAACTTCATCTCTCATGAAGGCATTCGATTGCCAAACGGCTACACGGTGACCCTGGTGACGGACGAACAAGTCAAGGATCAGGGAAACGGTCCGGTCGACGTGCTGGGCGACGCAGTTGTCGTTCTGGACAACAACTGGCAGGTTTCCTGGGCCTGGGACGCATTCGATCTCATCAACATCAAGCGAAAGTCCATCCTCGCGCCGGCTGTGTGCTCTCCCGGCGGTCCAGGTTGCCCAGCCGAATTCCGCAATATCCAGTCAAACGGAAAGCCCTACACGCAAGCTAATGACTGGACCCACGCTAACTCGGTGTTCTATGACCCGAGTGATGGCAATTTGATCGTTTCCTTGCGCAACCAGTCTCAAATTGTGAAAATCGCCTATCAGAACGGAACAGGCAACGGCCATATCGTCTGGACTTTCGGCTATGGCGGCAGCTTTGCCTTAGCGCCGGGCTATCCGGTAAGCGATTGGCCCTCCGGTCAACACGACGTTGAAATCCAGCCCAATGGCTTGATGACGCTCTTTGATAACAACAATCCCAGCCCCGCAGCCCAACAGCCGGGCGGTACTGCTCATGGTCAGGCTTGGAAACTCGACACCGCCAATATGATCGCCACTCCGGTCGTCAACATCGATCTTGGCGTGGTATCTCCTGCGGTAGGCAGCGCCGCCTTGCTCTCCAACGGCAACTACGAATGGCAAGCCGGCTTTATCAGCGGCAATACGGCCCAGACGTTTGAGTTCACGCCTTCAGGAACCCTGGTCTACAAGCAGCAGAGCGACGCCTTGACTTACCGGAGCTTTCGGCTGCGCGACCTCTACACGCCCTAATCTCTTGCTCCCTGCTTGGGCGGCGGATCCCTTCGGCCGCCCAAGCTCTTAGAAGATCAGTTTGAGCGAGAACTGAATCTGCCGCGAGTTGGACGCGGTGCGGCTGATCTCCCCAAAACCTGAGCCTTTGATAATATTGGCCGGCAGCCCGAAATTTGTCAGATTAAACAGATTGAAAAACTCCGCCCGAAACTCGAGCGCCGCCACTTCCCCGTTTCCCCGCCTGCCAATCGGAGTGTCTTTAATAACCCCAAAATCAAAGTTGTGCAGTGCCGGTCCGCGGAAAGTATCTCTGCCCAGGTTCCCGAAACGGCCCAGCGGGATCGCAAAGAAAGATGCATTCGCCGCAGTCATCCCGAAGTAATCTTCCCGTACTTTGCGGCTGGTCGATAGAACGGGTTGTGCAATTTGATCCGGGCGGTCCACCCCGTTTGAGCCAACACCGGTCTGCTGCACTCCCGAATAGATGGTGAAAGGTAGCCCGCTCGTAATCGTGGAAACGCTCAGCAGCTGCCAACCACCCGTCAGCTTGCGGCTTACCGCATGTAGCAAGCTAAGCCGGTCGGCATGCAGATCCTGGATGAGACTCGCGGTAAAAGCGCTTTTCACATCGAATGTCGAAGGCCCTTTGTCGGCCTTAGTATCGAACGGATTTTGCGGCCATGCCTGTGCGAGTGCTCCCGAAGCTCCCGCCACGAAACCGCCGACTACCGAGCTTGTATCGTCTAGCGACTTGGAAAACGTATAACTCACCTGTACGGCCGGCCCGTCCGCGCCCAGGTTTCCCTGCGCCGACGTCTGCAGAGCATGGTACGTGGAATGCGAGCGGTTCGTAATCAGCATCTCGGTCCCGAAACCGCCGACCACCGCGCCAGTTGGATCGAATTGCGTGAATGGAGCGTAAGCGGGCGATGCGCCCGGATACCCGTTCGGAAAATTGACCGCCGGCAGGCTCACCCCGGCAGTTCCGATATACGCTGCATTCACGTCCAGCCCTCCGAAGTGGCGCTCCAGTCCGGCCGTCCAGGTGCCCAGATACGCATTCCTGAAATCTGGCGAAATTGTGCTCGCGTTTAATGGCGTGATCTGGTGGCTCGGGCTCAATGCCGCAATGCCCTGCTCGAAGCGATTTACGTCCATCACCGTGTTGGGCGGAACAGCCTTGGTATCGCGCGCGGCAAAGATGTTCGCGCCCTCAGGCGTGTAAACTTCCGGCAGTTCCGCTGGAGTGATCGGGAGGCCGAAAGGAATAGGTGATCCGGGAGCTGCGGTCAAACGAGGATAAATCACAAACGGCGCGCCGCCGGTCAAGAAATTATCCTGCCAGATGTTGGGCGGAATGGTCGTGATCGCCCCGCCGGTGCTGAAAGTCAAATTCTTCGTCACGCCCCATGTCAGCTTCACACGCGGCCCAAGGCCCTTCAAGTCGAGTCTGTAACCGGGCTGCGGATTTATGCGGTACTGCTGATACAGAGCATTGGGCCCGTCAATCGTGACTAGGTTGGCTGTCCTCTTTGCTCGCTCGCTGATAGGCGTGTAGACTTCGTAACGCAGGCCGTAATCCAGCACTACTCTGTCGGAGATCTTCCACGTGTCTTGCGCAAAGAAATTTACGTTATAGCGAGAGATGGCCGCTACGCCGATCTGGTCGCCTTGCGGGAAATACGACGGGGCAACCGCCAGCGTGTACGCGAATGGGCTGGCGGTCAGCAGCGCCGATAAGGTATCCGGCAGTGGCGCTCCGGCCGCGATATCATGCAATCCGCTGAGGGATCGGATCGCAGCGGGTGCGTATGCAGTACCGCCGCCGAACGTATAGGAGCCATTTGGCGCAGTGCCGAAATAAGTGGAATCGCGATTCGCTCGGAATTCGGCACCCGCTTTCACCGCGTGCTTCCCCGCCGTCCAGGAAAAGCTCTGCCGGCCTTGAAAAAGATTGCCATACGACGAAGTCACAGAACCGGCGGCAGAATTGAAGGCTTCAAACAATCCGTCGCTGAAGGTAAGAGCAGGGTCGGTACGATTCGGAGTCGGAAACGATGGTGTAGTGCGCGTGACGCTGATCTCCGATTCATCTAGAAAGCTAGGTGAGATCACTCTGGTCACCTTAAGCATTCCATTTCGCTGACGGTCAATATACCTGATACCGAAGCTCGGATCAATCGCGGTTTGATCCGGATTGGTCGTTGGCCCGCTGAGATTGTCCATCGTGAAACGCCCGAATAACTGGGTCTTAGCGGATATCTTCTGATCGATTCGGATAGAGAACTGGTCCGCATCCGTCGAAACTTTCGAGGAGGTCGCGTACGTGTGTACGCCATACGGACCGGCCGTATCGTTTGGCAGTGGATAGCGTCCGATCAGCGTAGCTATCGTCGGATTCACCGGGACGAGCAGCGTATCGCCGGCGAAAGCCGTTGTATCGACCCCTTGGCGCTCGGCTGCCGTCGGAACCGGAAATACCTGCGTGGTTCCTAGCACCTGCCGGAACCCCTGATATTCGACAAAATAGAACGTTTTCCCGCGCCCGTCGTATAGGCCGGGAATCATCACCGGCCCGCCATTCGTAAACCCGAATTCGTTCCGGCGGAATGGCGGGATACGGCCGGGATTCGCCGGCGATCTGCGGTCGAAAAAGTTGCGCGCGTCGAACGCTGAGTTCCTCACGAATTCGAACACGGAACCATGAAAGCCGTCGGCCCCCGAGCGCGTGATGATGTCGGTAAAGCCGGCCGCGCCGCGCCCGATCTCAGCCGGCATCCAGCCTGAATTGGAACGGATCTCCTGGACCGCATCCACGTTGAAATTCGAAAACGTAGCCCCGCCCATCTCGGGGTCGCTCGTGTCGGCTCCATCCATCGCGAACACGGCTTCCACGCCGCGCTGCCCGTTGATCGCGAACTGCTGCGTGAAATTGGTCGCGCCGTTCGTGTCCGTCATGGTGCCGGCCGCTAGCAGCAGAAGCTGGCTGAAATCTCGTTTGTTCAGCGGTATCGCCGAGACCGTGCGACTCGATAAATCTTCCCCGCCGTTCTTCGGAGCGCTCCCGCCCCTGGCCTCGGCGTTTGTCAGCTCGTCTCCCGAGAGCACCAGCCTGCTCAGCTTCGCGAGCGACGCCAGATCTAACGGGTTCGGATAACGAACCCGGCGGCCTTTCCATTCGACGGAAAGAGTGTACTGGCGGCCTCGCAGATTCTCCACCCGGAAAGCCCCATCAGGGCCAGTCAACGCGCTTTCGCTTGTGTCCGTAGAACTGAGCTGAACCGTGGCCCCTGGGATGGCCGCCCCCGCCGCATCCGCCAGTCGCCCGCTCCAGGTTTGAACGCCCGTACTCTGCGACCGCAGAGCTACAGCGAATAGGAGCAGTAGTAGAAAGCAACGAGCCTGAAACACTCGCCTTTCAGATTACCCTCTCCGCCTCTCGTTCTTTATGCCGGAACCGCCGAAAGCTCGGCTGTGCCTTCGCCGATCTGCTGCCGCCACAGCGCGTAATACAGCCCGGTCTCCGCCAGAAGCTGCGCGTGCGTACCCTCCTCCACGATTCGACCCTTCTCTAAAACGTAGATTCGCTCGGCGTGCATTACCGTCGAAAGCCGGTGGGCAATCAAAATCGTTATCACATCGCTTCTTTCACCCACCGCTCGAATCGTGCGCGTGATCTCTTCTTCCGTAATCGAATCGAGCGAAGAAGTAGCCTCATCAAACACCAGCAGGCGCGGTCTGCGCAGCAGCGCTCGCGCAATTGAGAGCCGCTGCTTTTCGCCCCCCGAAACTTTCACGCCTCCTTCGCCGATCCGCGTGTCAAGGCCCTGATGGGCCCGTGCCAGCAGCGAGTCCGCTGCCGCCCGATGAAGAACGTCCAGACATTCGGCATCCGTAGCATCGGGCTGCACGAAAAGCAGATTTTCCCGTATACTCCCCGAGAAGAGCTGCGTATCTTGCGTAACGAAACCAATCTGCGCACGCAGTTCATCGGGATCGATCGCAGTCGAGTCGATGCCGTTATACCGGATCACGCCGGTTTGCGGCGCGTAAAGCCCCACCAGTAGCTTGACTAAAGTTGTCTTGCCTGCTCCGGACGGCCCCACGAAGGCCACCGTTTCACCCCGCGAAAAATGAAAGCTCACATTGCGCACCGCCGGACGATTCGCTGAACGGTGCTGAAACACAACGTTTTCGAACTCGAGCGTTTCGATCTTCCCCAGCGGCGCCGGGTCGAGCGGTTTCGGCTCCGGCGGAATCGCCAGAATCTCTTGCAGGTTTGCCAGCGACGCCTCCGTCTCTCGGTAAATATTGATGATGTTGCCGAGCTCCTGCAGCGGCCCAAAGATAAAGAAAGAATAGATGAACAGCGAGAAGAACTGGCCAACTGTAATGCGCTGCGTAAAGATCAAATACAGCATCAGGAACAAGATGCTGGTACGCAGCAGATTTACGACCGTGCCCTGCAGAAAGCTAAGGCTCCGCAGATACCGGACTTTCTTGAGTTCGAGATTCAGGATCTGATCCGTAGACGCGTTCAGGCGTACAACCTCCTGTTGTGCCAACCCCAGAGTTTTCACGAGCTCAATATTGCGCAGCGATTCCGTGGTTGCCCCGGCGAGCGCCGTCGTCTCGGCCACAATCTTCTTCTGAATCACTTTGATTTTCCGGCTTAGAACCGAACTGATCACCCCGAGCAGCGGAACCGTTAGCAGGAACGCGGGCGCGATAACCCAATCTACTCGCAAGGCGTAAATCGTCACGAACACAATGCCCACCGTTGCCGTAAACAGAATGTTCACGAAGGCTGTGATGAAACGCTCTACATCCGTCCGGACCTTCTGCAGTTTGCCCAGCGTTTCTCCGCTGCGCTGGTCTTCGAATACCACGTAAGGCAGCGACAGCGATCGTTCTACGCCATCCGCATAAAGCTGAGCGCCCGTTCGTTGCGTCACCACATTGACGTAATAGTCCTGAAAGTTCTTGGCGACCCGCGAAATGAACGCCACTCCCACCGCCGCGCCCAATAGCAGGCTTACTCCCCGAATGAACTGGCCCGTCGTGTATTGGTGGAACCTGGTCGCATACCCGTCTATGATGTGCCGGAAGATAAGCGGATCGAGTAGCGAAAAGATCTGGTTGATCGCTGCCAATAGTAGCGCCAGCGCGACCAGTCGCCAGTACTGTTTCAAATAGGAGAGGAGGAGGGCCATCTGCTTCTACTCAGGCTGACATAATTAAGATGCTGCCTGTTGCCTTAGCGCCGCGACTTTCAATTGACTCTCAGACGCAGCGCTATTCCATCTCGAAATTCAGGCGTCCGCAGCGTTTTCCTTCCTCCACCGTGCTGAAATGCCTCCAGTCGCATGTCGCTGCCGGTCCTGGGGTCGATCCATTCGCCCGAGTATCTGCCCGCCGCCAGTTCGAGCACGACCTCAACCGGACCGCTGCCATCGAGATAGATTGCATATTGCCGCCCCGGATTCGATAGCACGCGCGGGTACGTGCCGCCCGCGTGCTTCACCGTTTGGCTGTCCGGCTCCAGATCCAGTAGCGGCAGCTTCCCAAGAAAAGCGCTCAATATCCCAAGCTCCCGGCGCAGAGTTGGACTCCCGCCGCCAGGTCCATTGGGCGCAAGGTCCGTTCCGTCTTCGTGTCCTACCGTAAAGGAGTAATCCAGGTTATCGAACGCGCTTCCACCCGACAACATGAAATTCCAAGCCTGGCGCAGATAAGCTCCATCATCTCGCCCAAGAAAGCCCGTCTCGTCATACGCAACGGCTTTCCCCAAACCATAATTGGAGCTCGCCGCTTCCGGGTAAGCGTAATGAAAGTTCACGATGCTCACCGCCGGCACAAGCCCGCGAACTGGAAGTCCGAAATCACAATAATTCTGCGCGATCAGATGCTTGTTTGGCAGAGACGCCTCTTCACTGGTAATCCACTCCGCCACGCGCGCCTGCCACGCCAGCGAAAGCTCGTCCGCCATCTCAATCGAGTTAGGAAATTTGTCGCGTCCCGGTGGGAACACATAGGGATTTACCACATTCGCGAGCACCGGTCGGTCCGCGAAGGGCTCATTCTGAATTTCGAAAATCACATTGTCGAACGCATTCGCCTCACGGACCAGCTTGCGCGTATATCGCTCCTGGTATTTGAGGATGTTTCCGTTCTCGAGCGTCTGCACCTTTCGCCAATCAACCCCCGCAGTCTCATTCACGTTGTTCGACGGGTTCAAGGGGCTCAATGCCCATTGGGTGTCGCCGTATTGAGAAGAGAATAAGCTGATCTCTACCACCACGCCGCGCCTTGCCGCTTCGGTCAGAAAGTCATGCAGCCGGGTGAAATACTCCGGATTCCACTTATTCAGATCGAATTTCTTTCCTCCTCCCGCATACCCCATAGCATCTGCACGCGCCCACGGCGCAAGGAACCGGCCCGGCGCAGGAGCCAGGTCGTTCCGCTGAATGCCAAACGATTTTCCCGGCGCTTCCACATAGCTGCCGGGAAACAGTCGCGTGTAGTTCAAGCCCTCTGCTTGCAGCGTTGCAAGATACTTCCGATAATCGAAGTCGGCGTTCACGACCGCCCCGTAATGCTCGCCGCTCGTTACAAGCGCAACAGCTCTTCCGTGAAACAGAAAGTAATGAGGATTCTTCGGATGAAGACGGATGGGCTCCGTCCCAGCTGCCGCTGTTCCCGGTCGACCCGCCAATAGCTGTGCCCACAGCGCGCAAACAAGAACGGCCTTACATGCTGCCTTTTCAGAACGAGACATCTTTGACGTGCGTCGCAATCTACCACTTATAACCGAATGGATCCCTGGGCCCGGCAAAGCCTCGGGCACGCAATGGACATTTCTTCGGCCGGGAATGTTCGCGTCCAATGCGTTGCGCTGGTGGGCGCCGCAAATTCGCACGGGTAATCTCGTGCTATGGCCGTATTTGGCCGCCCCAACCGCCCCGATCGACGAGGGTGATATCACCGCCCCGAACATTTCTTGCGTGGGCCATCGATCACGCAATGGAGTTTCAGAGTTGACTAAAGAATCGGCCTTGCAACCAGGAGTGTTGGAGATTTTTCGCGGTCGGCAAACCAGACAGTATGTCCCCGCAATCAAGCGGGCCAACTTCCGTATGGCCCGGCAGCGCGCTACCGCTTTACCACCGCCCCCCACTCCTCCGGGCTGCAATCCTTTGCGTGCCGCGAGAACAACCAGTGATGTCCATCCAGATCCCCAGCCGCGTATTGATACTCCCCGTACTCCGTCTCATGCGGCTCCTCCAGAATTTTCGCCCCTGCGCCTTTCGCACGTGCGTAGTGCTCGTCCACATCGTCCACAAAAACCGTCAACGACTGGGTTCCATACCCGAGTTGCGCCGGTGATCTCTGCCCGCTGCCCGCCTGCCTCACCTGAATTGCGGCTTTACCCGCCCACATCTGTCCGCCGCTGGGACCGTCGCCATAGCGGTAGTACTCCTGAAAACCAAAAGCCCTGGTAAGCCAGGCCATCGCTTCCCCAAGAGCTTGATACTTCACATGGGGCAGCACCGTATCAGTCGGCACAGAGCGATTCTTCGGAGTCATAGCCGAGATTCTACCCTCAAACCAGCGCAACGCCGCCGGCACTTCACTCGGAGATGACCTGTTTAGGTCGCGGGGCCCTTGTCACAGAAGGCGCGACAAAGAAGTGCACGTAGCGAGCAAAACCACCGCAGGGCGAACCTTCGCGCCGGACCTACGAGAGGGGCTACCCCGGCAATCATCACCTGAACACTCCTGGGGCCCTCCCAGCACGGCTCCAGAGCCCTCGTTTGCTACCGGTCATCGTTCAGCGAGTTCACTGCTTTACGCCATCACTGTACCGGCGGTTTGCGGTCGGGAAAATCGACAATGTTCAAGTTCAGCGGAAATTGTCGTTTGCGTGGAGACGACGTTTGCAGCCGGCCTTTGCCCCATTCGCCTTCGACACCCGGCGCAGCGGCGAATTTCGCCGCTGATATCTGTCCGTCAAAAGCGAACGAGTCGATTACATAAGGCAGACCGTTCGACCCGAGTGCAGAGGGGCTGTCCATGATGTGGAAATGCAGGTGTGGGCCCGAAGTATTGCCTGTATTGCCCAGTTTCGCGAGAATCTGCGCGCGCTTGACACGCTGCCCCGGCTTCACCTGGACGGAATGTTTTTGCAAATGCGCGTAGAATGCGAAAAATCCGTTGCCGAGATCGAGCACAATATAATTGCCGTCGACATTATGGATGTCAATGGTTCTTGGGTCCGGCAAGCGCCCGGGAACTTGGTTATCAAGTGTGTCGAGCGTTGCAATAACTGCTCCGTCGGCTACGGCCAGTACATCGGCTCCATAGTCGGCGTAACTGTGCACATCGGAAGGATCTCCCTCGACGAGGCGTCCAGCGCCATTCAGGAGCATCCAATCGATTGCGAAGCGCTGGGCGAAGTAGATTTTGCCGTTGACGGTCGCAGACCCTGCCCGGTGTACGCCGTCGGGTCCGCAGCAGCCATTGACCGCGACCCATCCTTTCCCCGCGAGCGGCGGTCCAATCTCGAGCGTCGTTCGTTCGACGGCCAATGGCGCGACGAGGTACCTGAGCGGAACTGGAGTGATGGGAGTTAAACTCGGCGTCCCTCCTCCGAGAATCGAAACGTAATGTTCTAAGCGTTCCGGAACTGCGGCGTCCGAGTCGAACGCAAGATCGATGAGGAAAAGGCGCGTCCCGTTGTATTCAATTTCAGCGCTGTCGACGGAGACATGCGCCGTCGTGCGCAGGCGCGAAAGCAATTCATGGCCGTCGTAGGTGGCGATAACTGACGACGGGTTGTGCCCATCGACCACTTCGATCTTTTGGAGTGTGGCCTGTGTGGCGTTCGCGTTTGTTACCAGCAGTTCGTAGACGACGTGCTGTTTCGCGTCCGTTCCGCGAACAGAGTGCGTTGTCGCTGTCAAGGCAGAGATCACGACCGGGGTGAATTCGTCGGTTCTGTCGGACTGGTTCGCACGAACGGTGACAGCGAGTATCGAAATGACTACGGCGAGTCTAATTGTCACCCCAAGAATTATATGCTTGCTTTCAAGGAACTTGCCGCATCCAACAACGGAAACCAGATTGCGCGAACTCATCTCTCGGCCCTTGCCGTTGGGTTACGACAATTAGTGTGGTTATGTGTAGATTCAGCGGCCGTAACCTGGCACGACGCGTGAAAACGGCCCCTTCAACCTCAGTACCGGACTTGCTTTGGTACAAACACTGCCAAGACGTCCGCGCACTTCGATGGCACCGGCATACACTATGAGGGCTTCTGAACTTTTATGACGAATCAGCGCCATATTACTGTGTTTATGGACTAAGACGCATCGGCAGCCGCAAGCTTTCCCCGGGCAGGCATCGTGCCGGAACATTGTGGCCATGGCCAGGCGGGCGAACCGTCCAAGGGTCGTCGCGGAGTCTATTCAACGGGCTCTCTTGATCAGCGATAATTAAGAATTCCTGCTTTGACGACAACTCAGATGCCTCGATTCGAAATGGTGCCTCACAATTAGTCTCTTTATTGGGATAACAGCGGCGGACCTTCCGGCGCACGCCTCGCGGCTTTGGTCTTGGAGTTATTCCGGCGATAACATCACCGCGAGCGGCACGTTTACGACGCTGGATAGCCCAAATCCGCAAGGGAGCTATTTGATAACCGCCATTTCCGGAACTCGGAATGGAGAAAGCCATCACGGCGCTACAACAGACAGGAACATGGATTCCTGGGAACGAACCATATGCGGTCGACAATCTCATATTGCCCGGGCCAGGGCCGCAGTTGACAAAGCAAGGTTTCGGCTTTGCACTTGCAGATGGTACCTATTCAAATCCTTTCTATGCAGATTTCTTACCAACGCCTGCGTACCTGGAGTTTTACTCCATGCCTGATTCGAGTTCATCAACCGAACTCCCAGTGACCTTCTCTGCGACGCCCATACCAGAGCCGGCTACCTTCGCTCTGCTTCTTGCCGCTCTGGCCTTCGGTTGCTGCCTCGCCCGTTACAGACAGCTCTGCATGGGATCTGTGAAAAACTTGGCGGCTCGCTAGATACGGAACATTAGGTCGGCCTACGCGAGAACGGCGGGACCCTCTACTTACTAGTCCGATCTTTGCCCCGCCGCGTTCGGGAGCAGCTTGGGGCGGGTACGTCGATACGCTTATTGGCGCGCAGTTCGTTGTCCGTTCAGCAGCTAGGGCTCGGATCTTTTCTAAGGCAGTTGCGTGTTTGTAATATCGACTCCCGGCCTCCAGTTATAACGGTGTAGACGTCGCAAATAAAGAACTCAGCCTGCTGCGAAGCCGATAGGAGGTCGCGTGATGGGAACAAGAACAGCGCCGACAACTGCTCATCCAACACCCGAACATGTTCTCCCGATTCAACTGCCCGGAATCATCCTTGGAGTGGGACTTGGCGGCTTTTTCGATGGCATTTTTCTTCACCAGGTCTTTCAATGGCACCACATGTTTAGCGGCATCTATTCCGTCAATACTGTTCCAGGCCTGCAAATGAACACGCTGGGCGACGGCTTCTTTCATGTCGTCACCTGGCTCGCCGTGCTCCTCGGGCTCGGCATTCTGTATTCCCGTGTCACGAAAGAGCGACGCGAAGTCTGGGGCTCTAGTGTTCTATGGGGCTGGATTTTGGCGGGCTGGGGGATTTTCAATGTAGTAGAGGGCCTGATCGATCACGAGATTCTCCGCATACACCACGTGTGCTATGGTCCGCATATGGTTGCTTGGGACATGGCCTTTCTGGCCTTCGGCGCGATTCTCATTATCGTGGGCTGGACGATCGCGCGTCGCGGCACACCGCTTTCAATCAGCAGAAATTCGGCCTAGAGTACGATGCCGATGCATCATCATTCTAGCGGCTCTTCCGTAGTCGTTCCCCTGGTCCTGGTTGCAACCGGCATGGTTGCCTATTCACTGCTTGCATTGCGACAGCAACGCGGCTCCCGGGCTTGGAGTTGGTGGCGAACAGCGTTCTTCATCGCTGGCAGTGCTCTCCTGGTTTTGGGTTTACTGCCGCAATACCTCCCTTTCCCGCAGGGAGATTTCCGCAACCACATGCTGCAGCATCTTCTGATCGCAATGCTCGCGCCCATCGGCTTGGTCATGGCTGCGCCGGTGACTCTGATTCTGCGCACCGTGCCGGCGCGTGTGGGCAGGGCGATCAGCCGGCTATTGCGAAGTCGCGTGCTTCAGCTTGTGGCGAATCCTGTCACCGCATTGATCCTGGATATGGGCGGGATGGCACTCCTGTACTTCACTCCTCTCTATGTAGAAATGATGAGGAGTCCGTCGCTCCACTATCTGGTTCACTTTCACTTCGTCGCTGCCGGATGCCTCTATACATGGGTGATTGCCGGCCCAGATCCTGCACCGCACAGGGCGTCCGTTCCGATGCGCTTGGTGGTTCTCGGTGTTGCTGTCGTCATCCATTCCCTGCTTTCCCAGATGCTGTACGCAGGCATATTCGTGGCTGTACCCGCGCCCGCCGAGCAGCTCCAGCGCAGCGCCGAATTGATGTATTACGGCGGCGATCTTGCCGAGATGTTACTCGCCGTTGCACTCGTCACAACTTGGCACCCGGTCCGCAAGCCAACAAGCTCCATGAACCTGATGGAAGGTTGATCGGCGCTGTGGTGCACTCTGACTCGTCGGTAGTCGACTTGTTCCTGACTCGCCGGCAACTCGTCCATTGAACCGATTTCGCAACGGAACTTCGCTCACGCGGCCCAAGTTCCGGATCGCTCATTATTCGTCCAGGTGTTCTATAAAAGATTAAAGAAGCGGACTAGTGAAAGCGGCCCCCACAACTCGTGACCCACTTCTCGATCATTTGAATCTCCTCCTTGAACGAGCTAAGCAATGGGAATCACAAAACAAATCCGATCTACTTCAGATAAGCGCAAGCCGCAAACCGCAAGAGCAACTCAAAGCGCTCTCAGCCATTCGTGACCTAGACCCAAGCAGCACTTTGAAGGATCTCGTGATATCTGATCCGCGGTTTCCCGGAAGCACGGTCCTCTTCATTAGTCAGGTTGAAGGAAGTGGGGGCACGGGTTTTTATCCGGCCTTGGTGGTCATTCCTACCATTCGCCGTTTACTGAAGACTAGAGATGCGGCCCGGACCCTCGCTTGGTTGGAAAAGGTCCTTGCTACGAGACGCGCCGAAGGATGGAAGTACACACTTCTGTTCAACATTTCGGTCGACGCCCCGGTCGGTTTGACGGACACCGTCGATCTTGTTCCTATCTCCGAAATCCCGGAACATTCGATTACGGAGTGGATCCGGGTCCTTCCCCGCGCGATTTTGGAAAATCCATTTTCTTCCATGAACCCGAATCCGAGCATGGCTGTGCTTCGGGAGAGAGTGCAGATTGAGCCCTTTCTCTACAGTGGTGATGCACCTCGCACTTCCGCAAGAAATCGATCCACTGATTCCGAGTTTTCTGATATCGGCCTTCTGCTGACATTGCTTGGTCCAAGTCCGGTTGCTCGCGTTGCTACATGGGGGATTTATTCTGATCCTGATTTGCAGGAAGCCCTGTCTGGCTGGTCGCGAATTGGCCACTCCAACGAGATGATCCCGGCGACGTCAGATAAATCTATACATATCAGAGCAGGTGACAGTATGTTCTCGGAGCTCGTCAAACGGTATGCTTGCGTTGAAGAAACATGCAAGGATCGGATTAATGTTGCACTTTCACGTCTGAATCAAGCGCTTAGGCGACTGGGCCCGGGCGATGCGGCCGTTGAGCTTTCAATCGCATTCGAAGCGCTCGTCGGCGATGACCAGAAAACAGAGATGACAAATAAAGTAAAGGTGCGCTCCGTGCGAATGTTGGGCGGCACGAAAAGTAAACGTACTTCGAACGCAACGCTTTTCAATCATATTTATGGAATTCGTAGCTCGCTCGTCCACTCCGGCAAGATATCGCCAAAGCGTCTAAATTTCAATGGCCAGCCGGTATCGGCTAACGAAATCGTCAAACTTGGAAGCTCAATGTGTGCAGATCTCATCATGGAGTTTATCTCGTTAGGCAAGGTGCCTGATTGGCAGATGTTCGACATAATCGAGCATCCGAACGGTGGCTTTCGGGTATTACCTCATGAATGAGGAGTTCCTGCAAAGCGGGCCGATAAACTTTTCTATCTCCGCCATCATGGCGCATGAGTTCTCGCATATAGTCCAGTTCAAGCGCGGTTCAGAATTGGGTGTTACGCAAAGAGAACTTCAGGCAGACTATCTTGCGGGCTGGTACGTAGGCAAGCGGCAGAGTCATGCAATACCACCCGGCAGTCTTGAGAACATCGTGCGCTCCTTCTTCGAGCACGGATCGTATGATTTCAACAATCCTCAGTTCCATGGCACGCCTGAGCAACGCGTCGACGCGGTAATGAATGGATTTCATCATTCAGACGTCTCGCTATCGTCTGCTTACGCTACAGCGGAGAGCTTTGTGCAGGGTACACGCGTCGATGGCGATTCGGATAGGGACAGTGAAAGCAGCGCTGGCTTCGGCAACCAGCGAAATCGAGAATCAGACCTGAATAGCGGAAAGGACGCACTCACGCGGGTAATCACGCTCGCCGAACGCAATGATTTAGGGGACCTCAAGGGGGAGCGTGACAGTGTGGATTGGACAGCAACCATCAATCTGCCATTTGCCAAGTTCTGTAACATTCAACGTGAATCTTCCAGCAAAGCAGGGCATGTCTATGTATACACGTGTGCAGTTGCAACCAAGCTAGATCATGATGATGCACAACAGAAGAGTGATGAGCTTGTAAGAATGCTGACGGAACAATTCCCCGGAATGATCCGCAAGACGCCGCGCGAGCATGGAACCTCACATACCGAATACCTGCAGACGCGGGGTGGCGCTTATATTAATGTACGCAGCTTCCCAAGCCAAGCCGCGTATGCGGTCCGGCTAGATGTCGCTCCCCCACAATCAGATTGATCGCCTGGAAACCATATACACGCGGGTGTAGCCGCTCCGACCTGCATACTTCTAACATCATGCCGCGTGATCAAGAAGGAAGGGCCTGAAAAGAACAAGCGATTACCTGCAAGGCATTATTGAGCAAGTTCGTCTAGCCAGCCGAACGCGATTACGGCCTTTCCCTTAAGTTTTTACGCTCACCGCCCCTACGCCCCGCCCTGAGTCACAGCCCATTTCTCTCCTCCTTTCAATCACTTACCGCGAAACGCTTGGTGCGCCCCCGTATACTGGTTGCTTGGAGCGCGCCGCGCTCTGAAAACGCCCGTATCCACGCCGGAGGCCATCCGGCGTTTTTCATTTCTAAGGAGTCTCTCTTGCGTTCTGATCTTCCCGCTCTCTCGCCTGCTCGCCTTGCTACCAATCGAGCCAATGCCCAGCTATCAACCGGACCTAGGAGTTTAGAAGGGAAAGCCGCCGTGTCCCAGAACCGCTGGCGGCACGGCCTCACCGGCACCTTCATGATTGTGCCCTGGGAGTGCCGCGAAGACTTTGACCAACTGGTCGCCGACCTCCGCTCGGAGCACCAGCCTTCTACCCCGACCGAAAAGCTGCTGGTCGACCGCATGGCCCAGCACCACTGGCTCATGCAGCGCGCCCTCTCGCTGCAGGGCCTCTGTTTCAACATCCAGACTCCGCACTGCAACTCGAAAGACGAGCTCACTCTCTATCTGCGCTACCAGACCACCCACGAGCGCGCCTTCCACAAATGCCTCCGCGAGCTCGCTCAGCTAAGAGCCGAAAGAAGAAAAGCGCGTTTGGATGAGGCCGCGCTTTGTCAGCGAGCCGAAGATTCAAGGAAAGATGAGGCCGCGCTTTCTCAGCGAGCCGAAGATTCAAGCGAGGTTGGCTTTGAATCGCAAAAACGCAGCGCCGCCTCCGAAGAGCGCAAAAACCTCGACGAATCTCGTAAGCAAGCCGCCGAAATCCGCCGCCAGGAACTGCACGCAGCCCGCCTGAACCTCGTCGCCGCTCAGATTCTTGCCAAAACTCCTCGCCCGCCGGTCCCCACAGCCTCCCAATGCCCCAACATTCCACTGAAAACAGCCGCTTGAACTGAAAAGTAGGACAGGCGCGTTCGCCCTGGCTCTTCCATCTGCGGGAAGCGCTTGCTTCGTTACAATGAATGTACGGAAACATTGGTTAGCACGTGGCCGGGGCTCTCCCCTTCTGCCCGTACTCTCGCTCCCACAATCGTCCGTACCTACACTTACCGAAATGCCGCAAGCCAAGGACCCCTCGTTGGGAATCAATAGCTGGTTAGAAGACGAGCTCTATCATCAGTATCAATTCGACCGCAAGAGTGTCGACGAGAGTTGGACTCACCTGTTCGGTGATCGACCACAGAATGGAGCTCCCGCTACGGACGAAGCGCCCGCTGGTGAAGCCCAGTCTTACGCGACCGCCGCTGCCGTCGCCGAACCTGCCTCTGCCGAAACTCCATTCGGTCCGAATGTGCCGCGCCAGGAGCCGCCTACCCGAATCCCGCCCGAACGCGAGCCTCCTACCCATGTTTCGCCGGAGCGCGAGCCACCTACGCAGGTTCCGCCCGAAAGGGAACCAGTCCCGCCTGAACCGCCGCGTGTCGACCCGCCGCAGCCCGCACCTGTTCCACAGGAAAAAGCAACTTCTTCCACCGAGCTTTCCAAGCAAGCGCCTGCCGCCCCAGCCCAGTCCGATTCCAAAGCAGTCGGCGCGCCCCTTGGTGCGGATGACCAGTTAGTCCCTCTGCGAGGCGTCGCCGCGCGCATCGCAGAGAACATGGCCGCCAGTCTTTCCATCCCGGTAGCCACTTCGCAGCGCCAGATCCCGGTTCGCATTGTTGAAGAAAATCGCAATGTCATCAACAAGCGCCGGGCTCAGCAGGGCCGCGGCAAGCTCAGCTTCACGCATCTGATTGCTTGGGCTGTGGTCAAGTCTCTGAAGTCGAACCCCGCCCTGAATCACGCTTTCGCTGAAAATGGCGGTGAATCGTTCCGCGTTGTTCGTAATCACGTCAACCTCGGACTCGCCATCGATGTCGCAGCGAAAGACGGCTCTCGCTCGCTCAAAGTGCCTAGCGTAAAGAACGCCGATGGCATGAATTTCGCCCAGTTCGTCGCGGCCTACGACGATATCGTCGCGCGGGCCCGGTCAAACAAACTGCAGATTGGCGATTTCCAGGGCACCACCATCTCGCTCACCAATCCGGGCACGATCGGTACAGTCGGCTCCATTCCGCGGCTCATGCCCGGCCAGGGTGCGATCATCGCTACCGGGGCTATCGACTATCCAGCCGAATTCGCTGCCGCCAGCCAAGAGACCAAGGCTCTGCTCGGCCTCAGCAAGGTCCTCACCGTCACCTGCACCTACGATCACCGCATCATTCAAGGCGCGGAGTCCGGCGCTTTTCTCGCTAAGCTGCAGCAGTTGCTCCTCGGCGAGGACGCGTTCTACGAATGCATCTTCCGTGATCTGAAAATCCCCTACATGCCGGTGCGCTGGCAATCGGACCAGCAGATCACTCCCGGCCGCCTGGGCGGCAGCCCGATCAATACTGATGTCGCCAAAGAAGCCGCCGTCATTCAGCTCATCAACTCGTATCGCATCCGGGGCCATCTCCTCGCCAACATCAACCCTCTCGGCAACGATCCGGCTTATCATCCCGAGCTCGATCCTGCCAGTTACGGTCTCTCCGTCTGGGATTTCGACCGCCCCTTCCTGGCCGGCGCGGTCAAAGCTCCAAGTGGCGCCATTGCCTCCTACATGCAGCCCTATGAAACGCTGCGTGAAATCCTCGACCGTCTTCGCGCCACCTACTGCGGTTCCATCGGAATCGAATACATGCACATCCAAAGCCCGCAGCAGAAGCAATGGCTTCAGGACCGTATGGAAAGCACGATGAATGCCTGGCCGCTTGAAGATTCAGTGCGCCGCCGTATTCTCAACCGCTTGGTCCAGGCCGAAGAGTTCGAACATTTCCTGCAGACTCGCTTTGTCGGCCAGAAGCGTTACGGGCTCGAAGGTTTGGAGAGCACCATCGTTGCTCTCGACGAGATCCTCGAGCGCGCCGCCAACGAGAACGTGCATGAAGCAGTCATCGGCATGGCCCATCGCGGACGTCTCAACGTCCTTGCCAACGTGGTCGGCAAATCCATGACGCAGGTCTTTTCGGAATTCGAAGGCGAGCCCGATCCTGATAGCGTTCAGGGTTCAGGCGATGTCAAATATCACCTCGGAGCCAGCGGCATCCATCGCTCTACTCAAGGCAAAGAGATCCTGGTCTCGGTGGCATTCAATCCCAGCCACCTCGAAGCCGTTGACCCCGTCGTCGAAGGACTGGTCCGGCCGAAGCAGGACCGCATCGGTGACGAGAAGCGTGAGCGGGTGGTCCCCATTCTGGTTCACGGTGATGCTGCCCTCATCGGTCAGGGTGTCGTCGCCGAAGTCCTGCAGATGTCGCAGCTCGATGGCTTCACTACCGGCGGAACCATTCACGTTGTCACCAACAATCAGATTGGCTTCACAACCAATCCGCTCGACGGGCGCACCAGTATCTATTGCACCGATGTCGCGCTCTCCGTTCAGGCCCCCATCTTCCACGTCAACGCCGATGACCCGGAGGCCTGCCTGCGCGCCGCTCAGCTCGCCTACGATTACCGCCAGTGCTTCAAACACGATGTCGTCATCGATCTCATCGGCTATCGCCGCCAGGGCCACAACGAGGCCGACGACCCGAGCTACACCCAGCCGGTGATGTATCGCAAAATCAAGAACACCCCCACTGCGTTCACTCAATACGCAGAGCGGCTGGTGCGCGAAAAGTTTGTCGATGCCGAACATGTCAGCAACTTGCGTACCCAGGTGCGGACCCGGCTGAATCAGGTCTACGATGAATCGAAAAAGCATCGCGAAGAGTTCACCATCGAAGAGTTCGCCGAAGTGCCTGTCGATCAGGTCATGCAGCCAAGCCCCTCGACCGCGGCCGATTACAACACCCTCGTCAAAGTCATCCAGAAGTGCACCACCCTGCCCGATGACTTCAATTTGCATCCCAAACTAAAATCGTTGCTCGATCGACGCCGTCAAGTTCTGCACGGCGCGCCTATCGATTGGGGCTTTGCCGAAACCCTTGCCTTTGGCAGCCTTGTTCTCGAAGGCACCCCTGTCCGTCTAAGCGGCGAGGACGTCACGCGCGGCACCTTTACCCAGCGCCATCTCGAGTTCAGCGACTACGAAACTGGCGAAGCATATTGCCCGCTGAAACACCTCGATCCGCGGCAGGCCAAGTTCGAGGCAGTCGATAGCCTGCTCAGCGAATACGCCGTTATGGGTTTCGAATTTGGCTATAGTGTTGCCGACCCGCTCACCCTCGTTATGTGGGAAGCGCAGTTCGGCGATTTCGTCAACGGTGCCCAGATCATCATTGATCAGTTCGTAGTCTCCGCCGAAGCGAAGTGGAATCAGCCGAGCGGGCTGGTGCTTCTGTTGCCCCACGGACTCGAAGGCCAGGGGCCCGAACACTCGAGCGCCCGCATTGAGCGCTTCCTGCAGCTCTGCGCCGAAAACAATATGCAGGTTGCTAACTGCACCACTCCGGCTCAGTATTTCCACCTGCTGCGCCGCCAAATGCACTGCGGCGCGGACCGCCGCGGCCTTCGCAAACCGCTCGTCGTCTTCACCCCGAAATCCCTCCTGCGCTATTCCAAAGCGGCCTCGCACCTCGAAGAGTTAACCAGCGGAGCGTTCCAGGAAGTGATCGGTGACCCGCAGTATGTCGGGGCTCAGGTTCGCCGCATTCTGCTCTGTTCAGGCAAAGTGTATTACGATCTCGTTAACAAGCGCGAGGAGCTCGGTCGCAGCGATATCGCTATCATTCGCCTCGAACAGCTCTATCCATTCCCGCTCCAGCGGCTGGTCGATATTCTGCGCCGCTACCCGGATGCCGCTGAGCTCTTCTGGGTTCAGGAAGAGCCGGAAAACATGGGTGCCTGGTACTTCGTTGAGGAGCAGATGCAATCGATCATTAATCCCGGCGGGCACGGTCGCCAATTGCGCTATGTCGGCCGCCCAACTGCCGCCAGTCCCGCCGCCGGCGCCCATAAGGTCCATGTCGATCAGCAGGCCGGTCTGGTGAATGAGGCATTCGCCGTAACGCCCGCGGTGATCAGAAAGGCCCGCCGCCTGGTCCGCAAAAAACGCTAGCCGGCGTTTTGGAGGACTTCAGCCCGCGCAGGGCTTCAGCCCTGCTTTAACACCGCTTCCACCCGATCGCACGCCGCCTTGAGGCCATCCTCTGTCGCGAGCCGGTCCCGCACAGCCGAAGCCGCCTGCGCGTAACCTGGGTCATCTATCAACTGCTCGATTTCGAGGCCCGCCGCTGAAGCTGTATAGCGCGTCCGTTCGAGCGTGCGTGAAACGCCTAATCGGCGGGCGTGTTCGGCATTGTCCGGTTGATCATGGGCCCAGGGCACGATCAGCATCGGCCGGCCGGCCCGCAGGCCCTGCGCGGTCGTGCCAATGCCCCCTTGGTGTACCGTAAGCGCGGCTTCGGGCATCAGTTGCGAGTAAGGCGCGTAGCGGGCTACGAAGATCGATTTCGTCAGTTCGCCGCTCAACTTCGGGTGTGGCTGATTGCCCGTTAGCAGCACGGCCCGAAGGCCCAGGTTCTTCGCCGCCTGCAGACTCTCCTCATAGAACGAGCCCGGATGCATCACGGCCGAAGAGCCGAGCGTGAAAAGAACCGGCCGCGGCCCGCCTCTGAGAAATTCGCCAAGCTCGCCTTCGACTGCCTCCTGTACCTTCGACGTGTACTCGGTGAACACGGCCCCAAGCTGGTCATAAAAGACAAAGCCTGTCACGCTTACGTCTCGCGGCCAGTCCGGCTGAGGCTGGGCGTAGTGTTTGGAAAACAAAGCTAACGTGCCATAAGGCGAGAACTGTCCTTCGAACAGAGGATGGGAGCCCGTCGGCAATCCTAAACTTCTTCGCAACCGGCGAATCGATTCGATCCAGCGTCCGGTCTGAATTTTCGCAAGCCGTCGCGCCAGGCGAAACAGTAAACGGCTCCCAAGATTGTTGCCCTCGAGCCACGGCGCAACTCCCAGAGCAGGAGGATCATATGCAGAAAAAAACGCCATCGGCTGCAGTGCCGCCGATATCCATCGCAGCTTCATCGTCTCCGCGACGATCGGCCCGGCATAACCCGCTGTGTGCGTAATCAGCAGGTCCGCACCTCTGACAGCCGCCGTCAGATCCTCGAAAGCGTCTGCGATCGAGGGCAGAATTACTTGCTTGAGCAGGTACTCGGTGCCGCGGCGCTGATCCCACACTCTCTCGAGCAGCGCTGTATTGCCCAGCATGTCCCCGATGTTCGGGCGGACCGCGGCAAAGTTAATCTTTTCGTCTTCGATCTTCTTGCGATACACCTCCGAGGTCGCAAGCGTAACGCTGTGCCCGCGGTTCTGCAACTCCATCGCGATCGCGAGGAACGGGTGCAAATCACCGAGCGAGCCGAAAGTATTTAGGACGATGCGCGCCACAATTCAGAAACAAGCCTCGACGGGCAGTGCTCAGGCTCTCGAAACAGAGATAGCAGAATCACTGTCTGACATTCGTGCGATCCGGTCGGTCTTGTACCATAAAGTCGCGCGCAACAGCATGCCTCCGCATAATAACGGCAGTTCTGATCACGATCCGCTCTGGTACAAGGACGCAATCATTTATGAAGCGCATGTCCGCGCGTTCTATGACAGCAACGCCGACGGCATGGGCGATTTCCGCGGCTTAGCCGAAAAGCTCGATTATCTCGAAGATCTCGGCGTTACCGCCATCTGGCTGCTCCCCTTCTTCCCCTCACCCTGGAAAGACGACGGCTACGATATCTCAGATTTTCGCAGCGTTCATCCGGCCTACGGCACGCTGCGCGACTTCCAGCATTTCTTGCGCGAGGCGCACCGCCGTGGACTGCGCGTTATAACCGAGCTGGTCATCAATCACACTTCCGATCAGCACGAATGGTTCCAACGTTCCCGCCACTCCGAACCTGGCTCGCGCTGGCGGGATTTCTACGTCTGGAGCGACAATCCCGACAAGTATTCCGGTACACGCATCATATTCAAAGACTTCGAGCCCTCCAACTGGAGTTGGGACCCGGTCGCGAAAGCCTACTTCTGGCATCGCTTCTATTCGCATCAGCCGGACTTGAACTTCGATAACCCGCTCGTGCGCCGCGCTGTCATGCACATGCTCGATTTCTGGGCCGGCATGGGAGTCGATGGATTCCGCCTCGACGCAATCCCGTACCTGTATGAGCGCGAGGGGACGAGCTGTGAAAATCTGGCCGAAACCCACGCCTTCCTTAAGGAATTGCGGCAGCACCTCGATGCTACTCACCCCGGCCGTATGCTGCTGTCGGAAGCCAACATGTGGCCCGAAGATGCGGTCGCTTACTTCGGGAAAGGCGACGAATGCCACATGAACTTCCATTTTCCGCTCATGCCACGGCTGTTCATGGCGCTGCGTCTCGAAGACCGGCTGCCGATTGTCGAAATTCTCAAGCGCACGCCCGACATTCCCGAGACCTGCCAGTGGGCCATGTTCCTGCGCAATCACGACGAGCTGACCCTCGAAATGGTCACAGACGAAGAGCGCGATTACATGTACCGCGCCTATGCTTCCGATCAGCGGGCTCGCATCAACCTCGGTATCCGCCGTCGCCTGGCTCCACTGCTCGGAAACGATCGCGCCCGCATCGAAGTGATGAACGCTTTGCTCTTCTCGCTGCCAGGCACGCCGGTCATCTACTACGGCGACGAGATCGGCATGGGAGACAACGTTTATCTTGGCGACCGCAATGGCGTCCGCACGCCTATGCAGTGGAGCCCCGACCGCAACGCCGGATTCTCCAGCGCAAATCCGCAAAAACTGTATTTGCCCGTCAACATCGATCCCGCTTACCACTACGAAGCCGTCAATGTCGAATCTCAGGAGGATAACCCCAACTCTCTGTTGAGCTGGACCAAGCGTCTGATCGCGCTCCGGAAGCAGTATCGGGCGTTCGGCCGCGGCACGCTCGACTTTCTGCTGCCCAGCAATCAGCGTGTGCTTGCCTATCTGAGGCGGTATGAAAACGAAACCATTCTGGTCATCGCAAATCTTTCACACTTCGCGCAGGCTGTCCAGCTGGATCTGCACAAATTTACCGGCTACACGCCGGTTGAGCTATTTGGCCGTACCGATTTTCCGCTGGTCGGCGAGCACTACTATCCAATAACGCTTGGCCCGAACTCTTTTTTCTGGTTTTCGCTTGAACAGCGCGAAGTACCGGCGCCGGTCGTTGCCCCTTCGGCCGAATTGCGGCGGCAGAGTATTCCCATCCTGACGATTTCCTCTCTGAGGGACATCTGGGATCCGGGGATTCGCTCGAGCATTGCCGCTGTGCTGCCGCGTTTCCTGCAGTCGCGTAGATGGTTCCGCGCCAAAGACCGGCGTTTCCGATCCATTCAGATTACAGAATCGATTCCGATGGGAGATGGCAAATTCCATCTCTCGTTTGTGCGCGTTGAGTACGCAACCGGCGATCCGGAACTCTTCTTTGTGCCGATGGCGATCGGGGGAGAAGCCGAACTCACAAAGCTACGCGAAGAAGATGGACAGTTTATCATTGCCGAGATACGCACTTCAGATGGCGTCTCCGCCGTTCTCTACAGCGCAACCCGGAGCAATGAATTCTGCACTGCTTTGATCGAAGCTTTTGCGCGACGCCGCAAGTTCGTGGGAGAGAGCGGACAGCTGATCGCGCAGCGCAATCGCGAATTTCGCAGACTGTGGGGAGCTACCCACCCCAGCCTGACGCCTTCGCTACTGCCGTCTTCTGAAGTCGACACCTCGATTAAATTCGGCGACCGTTTTGTCATGAAAGTACTTCGACTGGTAGAGTCAGGCACACATCCGGGCGTGGAATTCGGCCGGCTGCTCACTGAGAAAGTAGATTTCACCAATGCCGCACCGTTCGCCGGGTTTTTGGAATACCGCGCGAATAGCGGCGAAAGTACAACTGTGGGGCTCATGCACGGGTTTGTACCAAACGAAGGCAACGCCTGGCAGCAAACGCGCGAGTACCTGGAAGATTTCTACCGGCGCGTTATCGAGGGCAATCATTCCGATACAGAGCTGCGAGATGCAACCCCGACACGAATCTATGAATTGGATTTCGCTCTTGCGCCGCCGCCGGCAATTGCCACCGGACTGATCGAGCCATGCCTCAGTTTTGCGGAGAAGATCGGAGCTCGCATTGCGCAACTCCACCTGGTTCTGTCCACTCAAATCGAGGACCCGGCATTCGCCCCTGAACCGTTCAACGACTTTTACCGTCAGAGTCTCTACCACGGCTACATCGGGCTGGTTGGCCGCAGATTCGAATTCATACGCCGGCGCTATTCCGAAATGAGCGAGGACGTTCGGGTGCTGGCTGACAAGGTTCTCGAGCAGGAAAACGCGATCGTAGCCAAACTACAGGCGGTGTTCGACCAGCGTATACACTCCGAGCGCATCCGCTTTCATGGCCGGCTGCATCTCGGACATCTGCTGGTAACCGGTAACGATGTCGTGATGTACGACTTCGAAGGAGACCCGCAGATGCATATCAGTGAACGCCGCATCAAACGTTGCCCTTTGCGCGATGTCACGAGCATGCTACTCTCTTTCGGTTACGCTGCCCAAACCGCCGTTCGGCAGAGGACTCTTGGGGAACCGGATCAGGGACTTCCCGGGTCGGCCCTTCGAAACATTGTGCGGTTCTGGTTCGCCCACGTGAGCGCGGCGTTCCTTAGAGGCTACTGGCAGATTGCCGAGCGGGCAGCCTACATGCCCGCTTCGCGCGCGGATCAGCAAACTTTGCTTCAGACTTACCTGCTCGAACGAGCATTACTCGACGTGCGTGCAGACATCGAAGACAAGCCCGAGCTTGCAGGTATGCCGTTCCGCATCATACTGCACCTGATCGAGGCCGAAGCCGAGCGCAAAATTGGTGAGTGAAAGGAAACACATCCGCCCGAACCAACCTGTTTAGATTTTGGCTGGCTCGGGCGAAAACGTGCCGGTTAGCGGGCGGTAGCGGCCTTCGCTTTGGGGGCGGCGGCCGAATGAGTCACTTTGGAGGCTCGCGACGTCTTCGCTTTATGGCCGTTCGAAAGACCGTTCGTGTGCGAGGCGCCAACCACGTTATGCACCGTCCCGTTCGCGGTGCCGTTATGAGTTCCGCCGTTCTGCGTGACTTTCCCTAAGATGACCTGGCGTTTGGCCCCGGTCGCCATCGGGATATTAGAGGGGCGCGCGTGTGCGGTCTCGTATGCCATAACAGCAAACGCAATAGCCTCTTTGGCATCGACGTCAAGACCCACCTCAGTCGTGTCTTTCACCGGGATCTCGCCCAGAGCTTTCCGCAGCATGCGCATGAGGGTCGGATTGTGTGTGCCGCCGCCTGAAACGAAGACTTCGTCTACCCGCATCTCGGGCAGCACGAAATTGCGCACCCCGAGCGCGATACTTTCCGCCGTCAATGCAGTGGCTGTCGCCACCAGGTCTTCGCTGCTGAGCTCCGTATCGAGCAGCTTCGACACGAATTCAGTTCCGTACTGCTCACGCCCGGCTGTTTTCGGGGGCTTTGCCCGAAAATACTTGTCCCGTAGAAGTTTGGCCAGCAGCTTGGCATCTATTTCGCCGGTAGCCGCCATCGTGCCGTCGCGATCGTAAGTCAGCCCTCCGCTCGTAATTCGGCTAACCAGCTGATCGATCACCATGTTGCCCGGACCGGTATCGAACGCGATCACGCGATCAGTGTTCGTGTTGGACGGAATAGCCGTCAAGTTAGCGATGCCGCCGATATTGACCGCCACGCGCCCGCGGCCGCGATGCCGGATCAACATGTAATCGAGGTAGGGTACCAGCGGAGCTCCTTTGCCGCCGGCTGCCATGTCCCGCTCACGAAAGTTCGAGATGACATCTATCCCGGTGCGCTCGCTGATTACGCTTGACTCGCCAATCTGGAAGGTGCTCGCCACTTTCTTACCGAGATACTGCGCGGCCTGACCTTCGTGAAAAATCGTCTGGCCATGGCAGCCGATCAGCTTGATGCTGTCGAGAGGAATCTCCGCACGTTCGGCGGTTTCTTCCAGCGCTTCGGCATACAGTTCGCCGAGCAGGAAGTTCAGCCGAGAAATGTCCCCTGTAAGCGTGCTTGCATTGGCGATCGCCAGCAATGCTTCCCGGATCTTTTTTGGATAAGGAACCGAATGGCTTGTCAGGACATTTATCTTGGCCTTAAAGCCTGAACCGGCGATGTCTATGATCGCCACGTCAATCCCGTCGAGCGAAGTCCCGCTCATGATACCTGCTATTCTCATGTCTTTAGCAACTCTTGCTGTAATTCGTGCAGAATCTGCAAAGCTTCAACCGGCCGGAGTTCGTCTACATTCAAAGCCCGTATCCGATCGGCGAGCCCCTGATTCACGGGCTCGAAAAGTTTAATCTGTAGGGGCGCGGAAGCGTCACTCGGAGCCAGCTTTTCGCTAACAGAGTGTTCCCTTACTTCATGATGCAATAAAACGGACCTCGCCCGCTCGATTACTTGCAAGGGTAAGCCGGCAAGACGCGCCACCTCGATGCCGTAGCTGCGGTCTGCCGCACCCGGTTCGACCTTTCTTATGAACAAGATCCGGTCGTTAGATTCCTTCACGGTGACATGCAAATTTCTTATTGCAGAAAATTCACCTGCGAGTTCTGTCAGTTCGTGATAATGGGTGGCGAAAAGAGTTTTTGCCCGAATGTGCTCGTGAATGTACTCGACCACCGCCCAGGCTAGCGCCAGACCATCGTAGGTGGACGTGCCCCGGCCAATTTCATCCACTACTATGAAGCTGTTTACGGAGGCGGTGTTGAGAATAGCGGCCGCCTCTGTCATCTCGACCATGAAAGTGGAGCGCCCACGAGCAAGATTATCGGCCGCGCCGATGCGCGTGTAAACTCGATCCACTACCGGCAGCAGCGCTGCATCGGCTGGAACAAAAGATCCGAGCTGGGCGAGTATCAGCAGCAGCGCCGCCTGCCGCAGGTAAGTCGATTTACCGCCCATGTTGGGACCGGTAATCACGCCGATAAACTGCCCGGCCGAGTCAAGGTAGAGGTCATTCGGCACGAACCTGGTCGCGTTTTGCTCAGCAAGCCTCTCTACCACTGGGTGGCGTCCTGCTTCGATGCGCATCTCGCCGGAATCGGAGAATCTGGGGCGGCGATAGCGGTTCTCGACACCGACATGTGCCAGAGCAGCCGCGACGTCCAGCTCAGCAACGCTTGCCGCGGCGTTCTTAATGCGGTCGGCCTGCGAAGCTGCGAACGTTCGCACCTGTTGAAAGATCTCTCTTTCGAGCGCTAGAATTTTGTCTTCAGCATCCAAAACTTTGGATTCAAGTTCCTTGAGCTCCGGCGTAGTAAACCGTTCGGCATTCGCCAGCGTCTGCTTCCGTTCATAAGAGGCGGGAGCGGATACCAGGTTGGCTTTAGAGATTTCGATGTAATAGCCGAAGACGTTGTTAAACCGGACCTTCAGGGATTGGATCCCTGTCCGGCTTCGCTCCCGCGTCTCGATCGCCGCGATGTACTGCCGGCTGTTACGGCTGATGTCGCGCAACTGATCGAGCTCCGGATGGAAGCCATCGCGGATCGTCCCACCGTCTGAGAGCAGCGCCGGCGGCTCCTCCGCAATTGCGGTGAGGATTTTGTCGCGAAGGTCCGCTACCAGCTCGACCTGCCTGGCCAGGACTGGAGCTTCGAAACGGCTTACAATTTCGGCAAGCCTCGGCAATTGGGCGAGTGATCGCCCAAGCGCCAGCAGATCGCGTGGACCAGCGGTTCCGAGGGTGATCTTCGCGAGCAGGCGTTCGAGATCCTGTATGCAGCCGAGCACCTTTCGCAAATCGCCTCGTAGAATCATTTTGCCCGCGAGTTCGGCGACCCCATCGAGCCGTGCCTCGATTCGAGCGCGATTGCGGGAGGGCTGCAGTAGCCGGTGACGAAGCAGACGCCCACCCATTCCCGTACAGGTCTGATCGATTACATGAAGAAGCGTTGATTCGCGGCTTTCACCGGCAAACAGGGGATCTGTCAGCTCCAGGTTTCGCACTGTAGCGGCATCGAGAACCATATGGTCGCCGCGCTCATAAAAAGCGGGAGCATTCAGATGATCGAGCGCACACTTCTGAGTCTCGCGCAGGTAATGGAGTATGGCGCCTGCGGCGGCGATCGCTAGCGGCTTGTTCCCTAGCCCACAGCTATCAAGCGAGAGCAGCCGAAAAGCCTCAAGTATTTGTCCGCCGGCATAGTCGCCACCGAAGACCCACGGCTCGAGAGCGGTTTCGAGGCACGCGCTCCCGAGTGGGGGTCCATCGGGTCGCAGTAATTCGCGAACCTTGAGAGTTTCGAGGTAGGACGCCAGCTCCGGCTCGGCGATTTCAGTGGCGCGAAACTCACCCGTCGATAGATCCACGTAAGCCAATCCACACCGGCCATGCTTGAGGAAGGCAGCAGCCAGGAAATTGTTCTCATGCGAGTGGAGCAGGGTCGAGTCGGTGGCGGTGCCCGGTGTAATAACGCGAGTGATTTCGCGGCGGACCAATTTCTTGCCGGGTCCGGCCTCTTCCATCTGCTCACAGATCGCCACGCGATAACCGCGCTGGATCAGGCGAGCGACATAGCCCTCAGATGCGTGGTAAGGCACTCCACACATGGGTACCGGATCGCCCCGCTCCTTATTCCGCGAGGTCAAGGTGATTTCGAGCTCCCGGGCCGCCGTTATGGCGTCCTCAAAGAACAGTTCATAGAAATCGCCCAGCCGGAATAGAAGAAGAGCGCCTGGAACCTGCTTCTTGGCGGCAATGTACTGCCGCATCAGGGGCGTGGAGGGCTCCTGAGTCATTTGCTGCCAATCGCCAAGCTAAGAGTTTATCTTCAAAGGAAGGCCTGCGGAAAGATGCTTTCGGACGGTTCTCGGGCCTGCGCTGGATAACCCGCTCGACTGATGCTCAGGCGTACAGGCCACGGCGCCGGATGGCCAAAGCCACGCGGTCCAAGGCGAGCATATAAGCCGCGGTACGATTATTGACCGCATGCTTTTCGGCATAACCGATCACGTCGCTGAAGCTGTTCACCATGATCTCCTCCAGGCGTTCGTTGACCATCTTTTCGTTCCAAAAGTACCCCTGGCGATCTTGCACCCACTCGAAGTAGGAAACGGTAACTCCGCCGGCGTTGGCGAGAATGTCGGGAATTACGAAGACCTTCTTTTCAGCCAGAATGGAATCCGCCACAAAGGTGGTCGGCCCGTTGGCGCCCTCGCAGAGGATCTTGGCACGGATGCGCGGGGCGTTGTGGGAAGTGATGACGTTTTCGCGCGCCGCTGGGATCAGCACATCGCAAGGCATGAGAATCGCCTCGTCTTTGTCGACGTCTTCGGCTTCAGCGAAACCTGTGATGGAGCCTGTTTCACGGCGATGAAGCATCAGCGCGTCTATATCTAGTCCATGGCGATTGTAAACGGCGCCGTCGTATTCGACAATGCAGATGATCTTGAAACCTACGCGGCTCATGAGCCGGGCTGCCATGCCGCCGACATTGCCGAATCCCTGAATGATGACGCGTGTGTCTTCAGGAGCGAGCCCGAACCGCTTAAGGGCTTCAAGTGTCACAAACATGCAGCCTCGGCCCGTAGCTTCAGGGCGGCCAAGCGAGCCGCCTAACTCGAGCGGCTTGCCTGTGACTACCGCAGTTACGGTATGCCGCTTGTGCATGGAATACGTGTCCATGATCCAAGCCATGGTTTGCTCATTGGTATTCACGTCGGGCGCAGGAACGTCCCGTTCGGGCCCGATGAACTCACATATCTCTGCCGTGTACCGGCGCGTTATGCGTTCGAGTTCGCCCTCGCTCAGGAGGTGGGGCTCACAAATGACACCGCCCTTTCCCCCTCCAAACGGTATATTGACCACGGCGCACTTCCAGGTCATCCAGGCAGCCAGCGCCCTCACCTCGTCGAGCGATACATCGGGAGCAAAGCGAATTCCGCCCTTGGCGGGGCCACGGGCAATCGAGTGCTGGACGCGATAACCGGTAAAAACCTCAATGCGGCCATCGTCCAGCACAACGGGAATGTTAACGGAAAGCTCCATCGCAGGCGAGCGCAGCACTTTGCGCATCCCGTCGTCGAGCCTGAGGAGTTCGGCCGCCTCGTCAAAGCGGTGAGCCGCAGATTCCCAGGGATTAATTTCTTGATCGACAAGCGGGGTCGAAGTTGCTTCTAACAACATGGCGAGTATCTTTCTGATGGTTCCACTTAACCTGGTCGCCCTTTGACAGCTCAGTTCTCAGTGCGACAGGGCACAAGGCGAGATTGTCCGAACCGGGTGAGCGTATCACCATCCATCCCTACACTGTCACGATTGCAAGGTAAGTTGCAAGTTCGCAGGGCCCGCGCGTACCCGGCAGATGGCGCGGACTGTCGAATGAACCAATCGCTCGGCTGCATGCGTCTAATGTTAGTTGCCGGGAAAGTGACTAAAAGGAAACTTTGAATGACGCCAGACGAACGTAATATGCTGAACGATCTTGCCCGTAAGGTCGCGCAGACGCCTGCTCCGCCACGAGACCCTGAGGCGGAGGAGATTATCCGAACCCAGATTGGGAAAAGGCCGGACGCGTTATACCTGATGACGCAGACGGTGCTGATCCAAAATCTGGCACTGCAGCGGGCGCAGCAGCAAATTCAGGAATTGCAGAACCGGCCGGCGCAGGGTCAGGTGAGCAGCGGGTCGAGCTGGCTGGGTCAGCAGCAGTCTCCTAGTTACGGCGGGGGCGGCGGCCAGCAGTACTCATCGCCTGCGGCTCCGCAATATGCGACTCCAGTTGGCGGTTTTGGCGGGGGCTCAAGTTTCCTGCGGGGCGCCGCGCAAACGGCGGCAGGCGTAGCGGCCGGCACTCTCGCAGCGGAAGCGATCGGATCGATGTTTTCGCATTCCGGTGGCGGGTTTTTTGGCGGAAGCGGTGCCGGCTTTATGGGCGGAGGGATGGCTCCGACCGAAGAGATCGTGAATAACTACTACGACTCGCCGGGCGGCAGCTCGGATTATCGCGGAGACGATCGCGGCGACAACTTCGCGGATACAAGTGCGGCGGCCGACGATGCAGGGCAGTACGACGACAACTCGCAGTTGGATGACTCGGGCCTCGATGTAGACGACGGCAGCGGATTCGACGACAACTCAGGCGACAGCTTCGTTTAGCTACGCGACAGCCGGGCAACGCAACTAAGGCGCCAATTTTCTTATCCTGTTCTACTCTCGAAGCTCGACTACGGTTGCCCCGGCCCCGCCCTCGGACGGAGTTGCCGGATAGAAACGGCTGACGTGCGGGTTGGTTCCGAGATATTCGTTTACCGCTCGTTTGAGCACGCCCATGCCATGACCGTGCACGATCCGCACCCGGTCGACCGAAGCCAGTGCCGCTGAATCCAGAAACTTGTCGACCTGTGCCACAGCCTCTTCGGCACGTTGACCGATAACATTCAACTCACGATAGTTGGTGTCCCAGCGGGGACCGGTTTCGACCCTCACGTTGTTCGGTAAGCGAGTTCGTTCGGCAAAATTGGCCGGAACCACCTCGACGACGTCTTCGCGTGGCACCTGCATTTTTAGGAATCCGGCCTCGACTTCAAGCAATCCGTTCCGCAAAATGCGCCGGACCGTGGCAATTTCCCGTACATCTTTGAGCCGCACCCGCGCGCCTTCCTCAAGCGCCAGTCGAGGTGGCGTTGCCTGCTTGGCGATCTCCGGCGGAGGGGCCATTACGCTGGCTGCCTCCTCGCGGAACTCGCGGCGCGTCTTCGCTACCAGCCGCTGGGCCTGCTCCGCCGCTTTCCGGCTCTCGGCAGATTGCGAAACCTGTTCCATCATCATCTGGGCCCGCGCTTCGAAATCCGCTATAATCGCGTCCGATTTCTTCTCCCAATCGAGCTGCCGGCGCTGCTCGCGCCGGAGCGCATCCGATTCGAGAGAGGCTTGCCGCTGTTTCAACTCCGCCGTGGACCTTTCCATCTCGCGTGCCAGCCGCGCGTTTTCGTCCACCTGCTTATGCAGTTCATCCAATAATTTCTCGAAATCGGCTTGCATGCGCGGCAGGACCGCCCGTGCGTGCGAAAGAACTTCAGGCGGCAATTCGAGTCTTGTTGCAATATCCAAACCCGCCGATTTCCCGGGCACGCCGACCCGGAGCTGGTAGGTGGGTTGCAAGGTCGCTTCATCGAATCCCATGGAAGCGTTCAGCACGCCGGGCGTTTGCGCGCCGTAGAGTTTGAGCGGCAGCAGATGCGTCGAGGCCAGGCAGAAAGCTCCCGACTTGCGGAATTCGTCCAGCATCGCCACGCCCAGCGCGCCGCCTTCGTCCGGATCGGTTGCGCGGCCGAGCTCGTCAACCAGAACCAAGCTTTTGGCCGTCACCTGCTCGAGCATCTGCTTCACATGCAGCAGATGGCCCGAGAAACTGCTGAGACTTTCGGCGATGGACTGCGTATCGCCGATATCGGCTAGCACATCGTCCAGCAGCGGGAACTCCGCTTCGGCGCAAGGAACCGGAATGGCCGCATGCGCCATGAGAGCCAGCAGTCCCGTGGTCTTCAAGGCAACGGTTTTCCCTCCCGTATTCGGTCCGCTAATCAGCAGACAACGGCGGTGCTCGTTGAGCTCAAAGGAAAGCGGAATGACCGGCTTGCGCTGGTTTCGCAGAACGGACTCGAGAAGTGGATGGCGCGCATCGCGCAGCGCCAGCTTGCGTTCCGTTTTGCTGAATTTGGGAATTACCGCATCGAAGTCGCGGGCGAACGCCGCCTTTGCGAAGATGCAATCCAGTTCGGCGAGGGCCTGAGCCGTTTCGGCGATCTCGACGGCGTGTTCACGCAAGCTGTTCGTGATCTCGGCTAAGATGCGCTCGACTTCTCGAAGTTCGTCTTCGCGCAAGCGCACCAGTTGGTTATTGAGGCCGATTGTTTCGAGCGGTTCCACGTAGAGTGTTCGCCCGGTGCCGCTGGAGCCGTGGATTACGCCATCCACCCGGCCCTTCTGCCCCGCCACGATCGGCACGACGAAACGATCTTCACGAATGGTGACGAAATCTTCCTGCAGCGTGCCGTCGCTGCGGTGCGCTCGCAAGAAACGCTCGAGCGATTCTTCGATGCTCTTTTGCTGCCGTGCGATATCGCGGCGAATGCGCCCGAGCGCCACGCTCGCTTCATCGGAAAGATTGCCGTTGGGCAGAAACACCCGCTCGTAGCGGCGCGCGATCTCGCGCAGATCGGCCAGCTTGTACGAGCGTGCGGCGAGCAACGGAAAGCGGCTGGCCGTCTTTTGCAATGCGCCCCGGTACTCTCCCGCCACCGCTAAGGTCGCGAACAGATCCTGGATCTGTCTTCCTTCGAGCGATGCGCCTTCGACTCTCAGAATGCGGACAGCCGTTTCTACTGCAGGCAACTGGTCGAAACGCAAGCGAATCAGAGATCCGCTCGAGGCCTGTTGCGAGCCCGAGATCTCGCGCAGGTAAGAGATCGCCTCGCCCGCTTCGGCCAGCTGAGATTCGAGCGCGGCGAGGTCGGTGCGCGGGGCAAGGCCAGATACCAGCTCGCGGCCTGCGACGCTTCCGGCATACGTCGCGAGTATCTCGATCAGTTCGTCGAATTGAAGAAGTTCGATACTGCTAAACGACATTGAGCTAGGGGCGGCTGATTAAGGGGTGTGTGATGCGATCACGGCTGCAGATATCTATCACTTCGCGCGTACCGGTGGTGAGTAGGAGTTCGCCGAGCGACGCAATCGGAAACCAGCGCACATCCCGCGAGTCGTCGCCGGCCTGAAGGTCTCCTCCGGTAATTGTGCAGTAGAAATCGATCAGCACGTAATGATACTCACAACGGGCCGTCGCATCGGGCATGATGCGCTCGAAAACGGTAGCCAAGGAATCCACCGTGATCGTCAGTCCGGTCTCTTCCAATACCTCGCGAACGAGCGCGTCTTCCAGGCGTTCGCCCGCTTCCACTCCGCCGCCCGGCAGCGACCAGTATCCGGCCAGCGGAGCGTTCCCGCGCTCCACCAGCAAGATCCGGTCGTCCTCATAAAGGAGAGCTCCCACCCCGAGTACGGGCCGGGCCGGATAGCGGCGGCCGTTCGAATCGCTCACCACAGTTAGATGACGAATCAGCCAATTGCAGCCAGGACTTCTTGGGCGTGGCCGTCTACCCTGACCTTCGGGAAGATCTTCTTAATCACACCGTCCGGGCCGATCACGAAGGTAGTCCGGTCTACGCCCATATACTTCTTGCCGTACATGCTCTTTTCCTTCCAGACCCCGTAATCTTCCGCCGCCCTGTGGTCGGTATCGGCGAGCAGCGTGAATGGCAGGTCGAACTTCGACTTGAAGTTCGCTTGAGCTTTCGACGGGTCTGGAGATACTCCGACGATCACCGTGTTTGCCGCAGTGAACCTTTCGGAGGTGGCTTTGAAATCACAGGCCTCCCTGGTGCAGCCGGGAGTATCCGCCTTCGGATAGAAGTATAGGACTACGTTCTTTCCTTTCAACGAGCTAAGCGTAAAGGGCTCGCCGGAGTCGGTGGCGAGGGCGATCTCGGGAGCCGGGCTACCTTCCTGGAGATTGGGCATACGGAAGGGATGAGGCAGGGCGGATGGAGGCTACAAATTTGCCAAACGAACTCATTTTTTGCCAAACGAACTCGGCTGCCTCCCAACAAACTGGGCCCGGAACTTACTTTTTTGTATTCACATTACTTGACAAGGCAGCGCGCATATTTTATGCTTGAGGTGTACCTAATAGGGAGGAAACAAGACACCATGCCAATGATTAAATACAGCCCGTTCCAGAACGAAACGGAAGATTTCCCGACCGGCCTGCGCCTGTTCCAGGACTCTATATCTCGCCTGTTTAGCGAACCGGCATCACGGCCCTGGTCGCCAGCCGTAGATATCAGTGAGACCGAGAACGAGTTGATCCTGAAAGCCGACGTCCCCGACGTGGACCCGAAGAATGTGGCGATTCAGCTCGAGAACGGAACGCTGACCTTAAAAGGCGAGCGGAAGTTCGAGGAGCAGAAGAACGGTCATAAGGGATTCCATCGCATCGAGCGCTCGTACGGGTCATTCGTTCGTGCGTTCAGCTTGCCGGATACGGTAGATGGAGAGAAAGTCAAAGCCGACTACAAGAACGGCGTGCTGACGGTGACTCTGCCGAAGAAAGAAGTGGCGAAGCCAAAGACGATCAACGTTGAGATCGCAAATAGTTAAGAGAAGCTAAGTTGAATTCGAGGGCACGGTGCTTCAGCGCCGTGCCTCTTTCTGTTTTGATCGGAAGATATTGAAACATTAGTTCACGGGACAAGCTTCCAACGGGTAGACAGGACTATACGTATGCAAAAACTTCTATTCCATTGGTTAGCTTTTGGCGGCCTGAGCCTCGCGATCGCGGGCGGAAGCGCTGCGCTGGCCCAAGCGCCAGCGGGCGGCCAAGCGCCCCAACCGGCACAGCGGCCTTCAAGTCCGGACATGCACAATCCGGCAGCCGGGGAAAACAACCCTGACACCATGACCAATAAGGTCGACGATAAGAAGTTTGTAAAAGACGCGGCGCTCGGCGGTATGACAGAAGTGGAACTCGGAAAAATTGCAGCTCAGAAGGGCGCGAGCGACGGAGTGAAGCAGTTTGGTCAAAAGATGGTGGACGATCACACCAAGGCCAACGACCAATTAAAGGAACTCGCGAGCAAGGACAAACTCGAAATACCTGACTCGCTCGATGCCAAGCATCAATCGAGGGTTGACAAACTCTCGAAGCTTTCGGGCCCGCAGTTCGACAAGGCTTACATCAAAGATCAGCTGAAAGATCACGAGAAGGACGTAAGCGAATTCCAGAATGAAGCGCAAAACGGAGCGGACCCGAACGTGAAACAGTTTGCCGCCACCACGTTGCCTACCCTGCAAGAACACCTGAAAATGGTGAAGGAGCTGAAAAATAACGAAAGCTCTTCGAAGTAGCTGTCCGAAGCGGAGGCGAAGTTCGAGGGGCGAAGTAATACAATGCAGCCGTGAAACATACAGGCTTGCTGGAAGCATTGTTAGCGTCGTTCTCACTCGCCTTTCTAATGGGAGCGGCTCAAGATAAGGCGTCACAAGAGGCTCTGCAAATTGAGAAGCTGAGCCCGGTGCTGGACGCTTTAATTTCTCCCGGGGCAAAGCTGGAAAAGCTAGCGACGGGGTTCAAGTGGACAGAAGGTCCCGTCTGGATGAGCAGCGGTTATCTTCTGTTCGCGGAAATCCCGAGTAACAGCATACGGAAGTGGTCTCCACAGGGCGGCGTGAGCATCTTCCTCCAGCCAAGCGGTTACAAAGGTACAGCTCCATACGGCGGTCCGGAACCTGGATCTAACGGGATGACGCTCGATCCCCAGGGACGCCTGACTGTGGCAGGTCACGCACAACGAGACGTTTGGCGACTCGAATCAATGGACCCACACGGCCAAATCACGGTACTCGCCGACAGCTACCAAGGAAAGAAGCTGAACAGCCCGAATGACTTGGTTTACAAGAAAGACGGCACTCTTTATTTCACCGACCCGCCGTATGGTTTCCGCACACAGAGCGATACCGATCCTGAGAAGCAACTGCGGGTGAACGGGGTATACCGGCTACCCAACGCAGCCGGGGTGAAACCGGGAGCGCAGCCGGATAATTCCCGGCTCGAACTCTTAATCAGCGATTTGCCGCGCCCGAACGGGATTGCCTTCTCGCCGGACGAGAAGACGCTTTACGTAGACAATTCCGAGCCAAAGAAGGTCTGGATGCGGTACGACGTGCAGCCGGACGGATCGGTGAAAAATGGGAAGCTCTTTTTCGATGCCACGTCGGACACACGACCGGGCGCACCAGACGGCATGAAAATCGATACCGAGGGGAACGTCTACAGCACCGGTCCCGGCGGTATCTGGATCTTTTCGCCGGAAGGCAAGCACCTTGGCACGATCGACATGCCCGAAAAGGCGGGGAATCTCGCCTGGGGCGATGCGGATTGGAAGTCACTGTATATTGCGGCGAGCAGCAGCATTTATCGGATACGCATGAACACAGCCGGGATCAAGCCTTAGGACTGAACGGCTGCTATTTCATATCAACTCTGTGATGCTCGCCCAATTTGCTGACGTCGCCCGTCACATAAGCCTTGGCGAAATCGAATGCGCGCCCGATCGCTGTTGGCGAGGAGTCCCAGTACTCGGCTTTCTCGACGGCAACCTTCAGCAGTGCTATTTCCGGATCTTCAAGTCCCTCGGGGAAGATGACCTTATAGGGAGCCTTCCATAGTTCCTGCATTTTCGCCCGGTCCCGAACCAACGTGGCCGTGCCAGAGGCGGAGATGAATTTACTCTTTTCCGGATCCGCGAAGCTCACATTGACTTGCCTGTGATGGCCGGCTTCCCACACCTTGGGCGCGTTTGCCTTGGTGAAAAACCACAGCTCACCGTCGAAGTCCACTTGCTGAGTGGCCATTGGACGACTGTGTAAAGAGCCGTCCTCCTCGAGCGTAGTCAACATCGCAAACTTGATACCCTTCATCATCTCGGCGAGCTTTTGTATGTCCGAGCCTGGATGTTCCAAACGAGTTCCCCTGATATGGGACTCTGAGGTGGGCTCGTGTGTTTCGCCGCCCTGCCCGCAGTCGATCTTGACTCCGATATAGCCGAAGCGGGATTCTCCACAGATTGCGGCCAGGAGGGAGCCTGCTTTGACGAGGTGCAAAGCGGGGCTGACGCCCCGCTCAGATTGAAGGCCCCTAAGAGGGGCATGACTAATGCGGCCCGAAGCCGCCAGAGAGAATTACTCCTCGTCTTCGTCCAGGTCCTCGTCGTCGTCGTCCAGATCGCCGTCGTCTTCTTCGTCCTCCTCGTCCTCGTCTTCTTCGTCGTCATCCTCCTCGTCCAGGTCCTCATCGTCGAGATCCCCTTCATCGAGTTCGCTCGGCTCATCCAGTTCGTCGTCGAGCGGTGACAAGGAATAGAGCGATTCCCCGTCCGGAAAGACGCCTTCTGCTCTGCTCATAAAATTGCGATCGCTCATGTTTTCTCCTCAAGTTAGGATGCGTGTGGTTGTTCAGACCCGGCGCTTCGACCGTTCACGTGAAGTTACGATGCGGAAACGAGAGGAAACAGTTCTTGTTTTTGGAGTGCGGCATACCCGTAATTTTGCGGCACCGGCGAAACTGACGCCAGGCAAGAGGACTCCAACAGGCGAGACGATATGGCGAAGATCACCGTTTACGGAGCCGATTGGTGCAGCATGACGCGCAACGCGCTTGCACACCTGAGACAGCGTGGAATCGATTATCAGTACATAGATATCGATAAGGATCGTGAAGCTGCCAAGTGGGTGGCGGACCAGAACGACGGCCGGGAGAGAAAACCCACGCTCGACATCGACGGCGAAATACTGACCGAGCCGACCAGTGGCGAACTGGACAGGGCGCTCGCCGCACACAACGTTGCTTGATTACGCGACAAGCAAAGGCCCCTCTCGGCCCCTTGCAGTAACCGGCTCTACCGAGACGATCTCGCCTTTTTCCACGAGAGCGGCGAAATCGAAGTTATTGACGGTCGGGCAGACATGCCTCGGCAGGAGGTAAAGAACGGTGCCCAAGGTTGGGACGGCGGATCCTGTAGCAACTTCGATCGGGAGGTGTTCTTCGCTCGGCTTAAGAGGACGGAACCCGGGATGGTTTAGAGCCACACAGTTTGGCACACCGCTATCGACCGATACGCTCTTGTGCCCGGCATCACAGGTCACAAGACCCGGTTTGGGATGACTCACCACGCGACTGAACACCAAAACGGCCGGTTTCAAATCGTACTCGCCGGGCAACTGATCGAGGCTGCTTGCGTCGTTGTAGACGACGGTGCCGGGCGAAACCTGGCAAGAAAAGGATTGATCCCAGAGGGGGGCATAGGAGACGGCACAGGGAAGCGAAGGGGTTCCGGCCGTGACCACTTCGTCGACTTGAATCCCGTGCGCTTCGATAGCGTCCAGTAGCCCGAGCAGTCGCTTGTATCTTTCGTGGGCCCGGTCGCAGCGCTCTTTGAGATCTCGTTCGGTGGAATGCCCGTCATAAAAGTGCAGCCCGCGAAAGACCAGGCCTGCAGTTTGGATGGATTGAGCTAACGCGGCCACATCTTCAGGCCGGCGCTGCTCCATGCCGGTCCGGTCCATCCCTGGATTGATATCGATAAACAGATCTACATTGGTGTTCACCCAAGATGGGATCTGGTCCCGCGATTCGATCAATGCGGAGACTCGCACCTCAGGGAAAGCTGCGGCAATGGCGGCGACCCGCTGGGTGTTTTTACCGGTATGCGGATAGGCCACGAGTACATCCTGCATTCCGTTTTCGCAGGCGGCGAGCAGCTCTAAGGTAGTTGCCACTTTGGCGGACGTGACATTCGCCTCAGTGAGTAGTCTGATGATCGCCCCGAGCTTGACTGTTTTGAGGTGGGGCCGCCAGCGGGCCGGGTCGCCGCCGAGTACGGTGATCATTCGTTGGATGTTGTGGCGAACCATGGCGGGATAAATCGCCAGAGCCGGCGTAAGCAGTTGGTCTGTATCGAACCGATAGGGCTGGAGGTCAAGAGTGGACGCAAGATCCGTTCTCATACTGTTATATTCGGCCGAGGCCCCAGGCTGCCGCGATACAGTGGTTGATACACAGCCGGGAGTGTAACACCCTTGGACTTTTTTCGTAGCGCAAGCAGCCAGGCTGATGTTTCGCGAGCAATCGCGAGCAGCCGCCGTGACTTCCTGCGCATGGCAACGGGGGCGAGTTTAGGGACTACTTTTTTCAGCCTAAGCTCCTCGACCCAACTAAGCGCGGCGACGCGTTCGCCGAAGGCAATAGTAGTCACTTTCGGAGGAGGCTCGCGCGATGACGAGACGTTCGCAGAAGATGGCCAGGAGAATATCCCGCATCTCCTGACAGAGCTGATCCCGCGCGCCACTTTCTTTACTCGGGTAGTGAATCGCGGGATTCTTGGCCACTACGTGGCGACCGCTAGTCTCGCGACCGGCGTTTACGAAACCTTCAACAATTTCGCCGCCGTGCCACCGGACTATCCGACGGTGTTCGAATATTTCCGGCAGGATTTAAAGCGACCCGTTACCGACGCCTGGGTGGTTGCGCCCAGCAACGGTTTCAATCGCATTGGAGAGAGTGGGCATCGCGCCTACGGCAAAGGCACAGGGGCTGGGGTGATTCTTCCCAAGCGATTGCTCAGTTCAGCACTTGCCGGAACGAGCGCCGATTTCGAGCACCTGCTGCGTGATAACTACGAGTCACCCCTCTCTGCTCCTCCGGAAGGCGGAAACGGAATCGATTTGCACGCCCTGGCCGAGATGCTGAAGTTCTCGGTGAATGACTTCCAGGCGCACGCGCGAACGCTTTCAAGTCCCGATGAGCTGTCGGTTTATATTGCGAAGGAGTTGATGCGGAAGCTCGCTCCCAGCCTGCTATGGATCACGCTGCACGATATCGATGTGGCGCACTCGGGAGCTTTCTCGTTGTACGTGGACGCGATACGCCGCTCGGATTACCTGTGCGCTGAGATCTGGCGGACGATTCAAGCGGATCCCGAATACGCCGGCAACACGACGCTGTTCATTCTTCCCGACTTTGGCAGAGACTCCGATCTCAGCCCTGGCGGCAATGGGTTCCAGCATCACCGGACAGGCGATGCAGTATCGCGAACTACCTGGATGCTGGTGATGGGGCCGGGCATTCGTGAAAACGTAGTCGTCGACAGGCCCGTGGGCTCCATCGACCTGGTACCCACGCTTGGAGCACGCTTCGGTTTCCAGCCCCGCTTCGCCAAGGGGAAGGTATTGCGGGAAGTTGTTTGACGATGATGCCGAGCGAGCTCAAGCCTGAAGAGTTCAGCGGTTACCGCCCGCTGGCTCGCCAGACGGCCATCGACAATCTCTCCCTGCTGCGGGAGCTGCCGTCCTGCTTCGTTCCTTTTCTGCTCAAAGAGACGATCTCGCTTGATTGGAAATTTCCTGCCGAGCGGGAAGAACTGTTCGCGCAACTCGCGTATTTAAAGTCGCTTTCCGCCGACCAGAGAAGCGAGAAAATGGCGGCTTTTTCGCAACTGCAATTGTCGCCCCAGCTTGATTCGTTCGATTGGGTGAACCTGCCTGGACAATTTCTGGAGCGGCTTTCGGCCCATCTTTGGGCGACATCTCAGATGGATGCCTTCCGGGCTGCGTCCGAGAGGTATATGAGGGATTTCCGGGCGGCCCAGCCGGACGTGCCGCCGCCGGTTCCACGGTTAGCTGTTGTGCTGATCGGGCAGGGCATTGCGAATAACAGTTATCCGCTGTTTCGAAAGCTGCGACGGGAAGGAGTGTATTTCAGGCAGGTTGGTGGCGGAGCAGGCCTTGCGAGCATCCGGGCTTTACTTTATGCGCGAGCGGCCTCGCAGCCGAAGCCTTACTCGCATTGGTTTATCGACGGAGGAGATACGCTGGTCGAGCATCCTGAGGTGGCAATGATTTCTTATTTAAAGCTGTCGCCAATGCGCAGCAAGCTCGCCAACAGGATCAGCAACGCTTTCGAATCGCATATGTCGCCCGAGGCGCTCCGCACCATGCTGGCTGAGACTACGCCGGAAGATCTAGGTCTGAAGAGCGGGGGCAACGATGAAGTGCTCGAGAGGTTCAAGGTCAGCTTATTCACCGAGGGTTCCGGAACTCAGATCTACAGTACGACATTCGTGCAGTGGGCCGCGCGGGAAGCTTTGCGGAGAGCGAAGCCGCTTACTCTGGTGGCGCGCTTTACTCCCCGGCAGAGGCAGGCTCCAATGAGCGAGCTGCTGAGCGGTAACTCGCAGGTTACAACCGACCCGGCAGGCTCGCTGATCGATGCGGATATGGGAGCCTGGTACACCTGGATCGGACTGCAGCGGCTCACCGGCGCGGACCAGTCCTGTTTCGTTGCGTGGTTTGAGGATCACAATGAGGCAGTCGCGGTGGGTCCGTTTTTCCCTAGAGGCCGGCAGGAAACCGCGCCCATTACGCTCACAGGAATCCTCCAGCGAGCCGCAGCAGGGAGTGGAGCCGCCCCTGCCGGCAAGCAGACGTAAAAAATCGTGAGTATGCACACGAACCGACGCGAGTTCGTGCAAAGCGCAGGGCTCGGCGCGGCCGGCGTGAGTGCGGCGAAATTCAGAAGCGCAGCGCGGCAAGGACCTAGTCGAGCGGGTTACGCGCCTGGCCGTATTCCCAACGAATACGATCTTTTTTTGCCAGGGGAGAAAGAAGCTCTGGGCGAAAGCGTCAGCGTTGCGCACATAAGCCGTCACACCGTACAGGCACGAGTGGGTGGGCAGACCAAAACCCTACAGGCCGGAGAAGAGATCGGCGGTTGGAAGCTTATCACCCTGGTTTCCATGAACGGAACTGAGACGGCCGTTTTCGAGAAGCATGTCACGCATAGCGGCGCGATTATCTACGTTACTGAATCGGAAGGAGTGATCGCTCGAATCCCGAAAGGGATCGGCGATATTTCGAAGATTCGTCCGCGTCCTATCGAAGCCTCGGAAGTGAAACTCACGCGCGGTACTCACTATACGCCCGGTCCCGACGCATGCGGCAACTACATCTTGAACTCGAACGAAGATCCCTGCTACGAAAACGTAGCGGCGCTTGGGAAGGAGTACATCGGCTGGTCGCTGGTAGCGAACGAAGAAGCCGGGCCCCTGAAGTCGCTTTATATCGGGCAGGACGGCTGCTCACGCCAGCTTGCGAGCCGTCCGGAGGGGCAGGCGACGTGGGCTCCCGACCTGGTGGGTCCGATGTTCAATCCAAAGAACCTGCTGCCGGATGAGAATCCCCAGATCTTCGAGTACGTGCCCGGCTACAGCAAGCGTACGCTGCTGGGTGGGTATCTGCCGGTTGCAAATACAGGAGTTTGGAATCCGCAATACCGCGCCGGCTATGAAGTGATCGTGCTTCTTCCGGCGGGCGCAGATGCGGAGCCGATGGCGCGTGTGCGAGCGATACTGCCGGACGGCAGACAAGTTGAACGGTACTGGCAGGCTTCAGCGCAATCGTTTTTCGCAGCCTTGGCCGGCATTTGGAACCGCTGGTACAACCTGATCGAAGAGCAGATGCCGGTGGAGATCCCGGATCAATGGCTTCTCAACGCGGCGCGCGCGGGGATCGTGCTCTCGCGCTGCAGCTATCGCGGACTCGAGCCAACATATCAGGTCGGAGAGGGCGCTTACACGAAAATACCCGAGCGCAGTCACGCCTTGTTTCCGGTTGCTTTTTACGAGTTCATCTGGGCGCATCAACTCTGGAACTTAACTGCGCAAGCCGAGCCGTACTTCAAGTTCTATCTAGAAAAGTACATTCTTGCGGACGGTAATTTCCTGTACAACACGCAGGACCAGGTGGAGGCCCCGCTAAACACGGGAATTTTTCTCACGAATGCGGCGCGTGCTTACGATTACACCGGAGACTTGGCCGCGCTGCAGAGCAAGCTGCCCGTGCTGCGGCGCATGCTTTCTTACGTACTCGAGCGATATGAGTACAGCAAGCAAAAGTGGCCGCCTCAAGACCGGCGCTACGGGCTAATTTGGGGATCGCCTGAGGCAGATCTCGGCGATCCGCAAAACGATTTTCCGCAATCTCATCCGCTCTATTACCAGAATGCAGTTTGGACCTGGCGCGGGTTGGCCGAGTACTCACGGTGCCTCAGGAAAGCGGGAGACCGGCACGAGGCGCCCGGCCTTTTATCCGAGTCGGAACGATTCGCCGGAATCGCAGCGGAAATGCGCAGTAATATCGAGCGCTCGCTGCGCGCGACGCTCGAGCTCATGAACCCGGCAATGCGAGCCGCAGGGATCACCCCCTTCTCGCCGGATGATGTTCATCGCCAACCCACACAATTGAGCAGCTATGAAAACCATCGGTTCATGATGGACTGGTTTACCGCGGACTGGGGCGACCGCGCGCTCGACTTGGGTCATCTGAAGCATCGCGAGATAGCTGGTTTGCAAGTCATGGGAATGGGAACGGACGGCGAGAGCTATCGAGTCTCAAACTTCATGGAGCACGGCACGCTTTCGGTGCGTGTGCGGCAGGACGACTACCGGGCGTTTCTGCTGACCTTATATTCGCTCGTGTGTTATGCGGTTGATTCCGGCAACCGGTATTCACCGGAAGACGCTTTTATTCCGGGCAGCTATCCAGGCGATGGAAGCCCTTATGGCTGGTCAGCGGTTATCAACAGCACGTTGCAGCCCACGCTCGGGCTGCGCTGGCTGCTCTGTTATGAAGAGATCGACCGGGAAGTTTGCCACATTCAAAAAGCCGCTCCCAAGCACTGGTTTGCCGCCGGCCAGACCATTTCGGTAAGGCGCTGTCCAACACGTTTCGGCGAAATTGCCTGGACGACGAAGGGGGGCAGCAACTCGTGGTCAATTGTGATCGAATTGCAAAACGACTTCGGCGGAGATCTGGCTATTCACCTTCACCGCCCAGATGGCAAGCCTCTTACGAGCAGCACGCTCGGGAATGTCGAAAGCAATCGAGTGCTGATTAAGCGCGCGATGCTGGCCGGAAAGCGCACGCTCGAGCTTACGCTGCGCTAAAGCGATTTCAGAGGATGGATCTTAGCGCGGGGTCGAGCTCGGGGTAGTGGAATTCGAAGCCCGCTTTCTCAGCCGCTTCCGGTATCACGCGCAAGCTGGTGAACAAGAAATCGGCCATTTCGCCTAGCAGCAGCTTCATGGCAAACCTGGGAATCTGGAAAAATGCCGGGCGGTGTAGGGCGCGAGCTAGCGTGCCCGTGAACTCGCGGTTGCTAATGGGCTGTGGGCTCGAGCCGTTTAGCGGTCCGGTCACGGCGGCGGTATCTGCCGCGAATAACAAGAGGCGCACCAGGTCGTCTAAGTGAATCCATGACATCCATTGTTGGCCGCTCCCGAACTGTCCACCGAGGCCCAGGCGGAACGGAGGAAGCATTGCTTTGAGCGCTCCTCCCGCGCGGCCAAGGACCGTGCTGATGCGAACCGGGACGACGCGCAGGCCCAGTTCACGGCTTCGTAATGCTTCACGTTCCCAGTCCGCGCATACTTTCGCCAGGAAATCGTTCCCGGGGGCTTTCGATTCGGTCAGGATTTCGTTTCCGCGATCGCCGTAATATCCGATGGCCGAAGCTGAGATTAAGACGGATGGCTTATGGCGCAACTCTGCGATGGCGGTTACGAGATTGCGAGTTCCTCCCACGCGACTGTCATAGATCCGTTTCTTGACATCCGTTGACCAGCGCTGCGCGATAGGCTCCCCAGCGAGATTAAAGATAACGTCAATACGCGAAAGTGCGTTCAACTCAGGTACCCTCGCGCTATCCCAGGGATGAAACGAAGCCTGCGCGGGTAAATTCGTGTTACGCCTTCTCGCGAAATAGTAAACCGCATCACCACGAGCTAGTATCTGCTCGACCAACTTGCTGCCGATGAATCCGGTCGCACCAGTTACCAGGTATGTCATGCTCTATGGGAATCGAACAGCTCTTGCCTGGTCGTTATAGAACGCAACTTACCGGAGGAGGCGGGCCACTCAGCCCAGGCGCGCCGGTTCATCTTCGCCGAGTAGAGAACGTATCGAGTTGCGCTCATTCTTTGGGAGCGATCCCGAGAGCTTTCATTTTGCGGTAGAGATTGCTGCGTTCGAGACCCAGGAGCTCCGAGGCTCGTGAGACGTTGCCGCCGGTTTCGTCGAGCTTGCGAAGAATGTAATCGCGCTCAGCGGCTTCCCTCACTTCGTGCAGGCTTCCGAAACCTTCATTTCTCGCCAGTTGACCCCGGCGGGTCGCATCGAGCGGTAAATGGCGCGCCTCGATACGGCGCTGGCTGTGCAGGATCACGATGCGCTCCATTAGATTGCGCAGTTCGCGCACATTTCCGGGCCAGTGATAGCGCATGAGCGCGTCGATGGCGTCTTCACTCAGCTCTTTCGGCTTGCGGCCGTAGGCCAGGGTAAACTCGCGCAGGAAATGTGCCGCGAGAAGCGGGATGTCCTCGGTTCGATCACGCAGCGGAGGGACGGTGAACGGAATTACGTTCAGCCGATAGAAGAGATCCTCGCGAAAGTTGCCTCGTTCGATCTCTTTTTCGAGATTTTTGTTGGTGGCCGCCACAACGCGCGCGTCGGCCTGAATCGATTGTGGAGCTCCGATAGGTTCGAAGCGGTGCTCATCCAAGGCGCGGAGAAGTTTGGACTGCGTCTTCAGGCTCATGTCGCCGACTTCGTCGAGGAAAAAAGTCCCGCCGTGCGCCTTCTGGAGTTTTCCGATTTTGTGATCCGCAGTGCCGTTGAGGTTCGTGCGCCGATAGCCGAAGAGCTCGCTTTCGATCAGATCCTCGGGAATGGCGGCGCAATTTACTTCAACGAACGGGCCATCGGCGCGCGTGCTTAGTTTGTGCAGGGCGCGCGCAACCAGTTCTTTGCCGGTGCCGCTTTCGCCATAGATGAGGACGCGGCCGTTGGTGCCGGCCATGAGCTTCAGCTGCTGGCGCAGAGCTTTCACTGGCACGCTCTCGCCGATGATCTCGGGCGGAGTGCCATCCTCACGAAGGCGATTCAGTTCGCGATTGAGTCGCCGCTGTTCCACCGCGTTCTTTAAGGCGAGGCTCACTTTCTCGATCGTGAGCGGCTTCTCAACGAAGTCGAAAGCGCCCAGCTTGGTTGCCTTGACCGCCGTTTCGATATTGCCGTGCCCGGAAATCATGATCACGGCCGGACGCGCTTCGGCCGGGATCTCCTGGATTCTCGCGAGAGTGGTCAGCCCGTCGATACCTGGCAGCCAGATATCGAGCAGCACGGCATCGTAAGCGTCACGGCCGAGCACTTCCAAGCAAGCCTCGCCCGTACCGACTGCGGTTGCGTCATAATTTTCGTCACTCAGGACGCCGCGCAGGGACTGCCGTATCGTGGCCTCATCGTCAACAATGAGGATTCTCGCTTCGCTCACTGGCATGGATGTGGCGTTACCCTTTTAGGGTAGCCGGAAGCGCCTCGTTGGTTTGCGGAGCGAAGCCGCTTTCGCCGGCCGTGAAGGTATTGAATTCAACGATGAAACGCGTGCCGGCAGGGCGATTGTCCTCCAGGCGCACTCGCCCGTGATGTTCCGCGACAATGTGGCTCACGATGGCGAGACCCAATCCGGTGCCGCGTCCCTTAGTGGAGAAGTAAGGCAAGAACAGCTTCTCTTTGTCTGTGACGCTAACGCCGCAGCCCGTGTCTGTAACGGAGAGTTCGACCAGATCAGGCGAAGGATGAGAGGTGGCAATTTTCAAACAGCGGACTGGAGAATCTTTCATCGCTTCCGCGGCGTTGTCGACCAGGTTCACGATGACGCGCTTGATCTGCTCGCGATCGAGCATGATGAGAGGAAGGTCCGGCGTGAGGTCGAGCAAAACAGAAACTTCATTCAGCCTACCGGCAAAAACACTCATAGCGCTCTCCACAACTTCGTTGAGATCGGCCGGAACGGGCTTGGCGGCGGGAAAGCGCGAGAAGCGCGAGAACTCATCGACCAAAGATTTGACGGTTTGCACTTCGCCCTGGATGGTTAGCGCGCACTCTTCGAGAATTGCCCGCGTGTCAGATGGAAGGGAAGTCCGGCGCAGTTGGCGCGTGATCCGGTCGGCGCACAGCGAAATCGGCGTGAGCGGGTTCTTAATCTCGTGGGCGATGCGACGTGCAACTTCCTGCCAGGCGGCGGCTTTCTGCGCGCGCAGCAGATCGCTGGTGTCCTCAATCACCATGACAAATCCACGTTGCTCTTCGAGTGAAGCTACCGTTACGGCCAGGTGCAGGACAGAGGAAGCGGCAGCGATATCCAACTGGCAGGCAGCAGCGCCGGTCCGGCGGGCGCGGTTGAGCACATAACGTATTTCGGCGAGTTCTTCGAGTGAAAACAGATCCTCCAATTTGCGAGCATTCGCGACTACTTCATTGGAAAAGATGCCGCGCAGAGCGCGATTAACTCGCTCTATTCGTTCGTCAAGCGAGAGCGAAATCACGCCGGTTGGGATGCTCTCGAGGATTGCTTCCGTGAACTGGCGGCGCGCTTCCAACTCACGCGCGTTTCCCTCCAACTCGCTCGTCATCGCATTGAAGGCGCGCACCAGAGTTGCGAGTTCGTCGATCGCACTGACCTGCACGCGATAGGAAAGATCGCCCTGTCTCACTTTCCGCGCAGCCCCAAGGAGCGCGGAAATAGGAATACTGATTTGACGCGAAAGAACCTGGGCCGACCAGGCAGCGAAGAAAAGAACGAACAGCGTGAGCAGGCAGATCAGTAGGAAATAGGTGTCTTCATAAAACTTTTTGTGATTGCCGAGATGCTTTTGCTCGTCCATAAACCGCTGAATGGCATTCTCTTTTTCAGAAGGGTTCAGGCTGAGAGCGGAGGCGAGCGTTACTTCACCGACCCTCTGCTTGCCGTCCATGACATCGGCTTTGGCCTGTAGGAGTGAAGTGCCGGTGCGGTTGAAGAGCTGGTAAAGAGGTATCGGCGCTCCTGTTTGAGGAACCAGCACGAGCTGCTCGATGCCGGCCTGCTCACACAGATTTCTGAAAAAATCAGGATCCACCTTCCCGGGCTGGAGGGCCTCTCGCGTCTGCGGGAGCAAGCCAATCCAGTTTGCCTCAGCCTGAATGCGCCCTTGTGCCTCACTCCGGTACGACCGGTCAAGCTCCTGCAGGTTCATCTCGATGCCGCGCACCGGTTGAGTGAACCACTTATTCAGCGTCCGGTTCAGGACGAAGTAGTTGAAGAAAGCAGAAAAGAGCGTCGGAGCGAGAGTGAGCGCCAAGGCTCCGAGCAGCAGCCGCGAACGGATACGCGAGCCTTCTCGATTCTTCTGCCGGTCCATGTACAGCTTGACACCTGCCCGGAAGAGCATGAAAGCAAGCGTGACGGCGAGGATGAAGATGAGGATCGAGACAGCCGAAAGAACAATCGTTTCATGTACGTCGGAAGGTCCAAAGGAAAAGCTGAACGATCCTTGCCAGACCATCAGGATCAGCAAGATAAGGAAGATAACCGCGGCGGAAGCAAGTACAAAGCGGCGTCTCACGACATTGACATCGTAGCGCGGAGCAGCGGCTTTTCAGTGGCAGACGGTCCAGGCGTCGTATGTTAAAAGACGAATGTGCACCGTGGCGGCCGTGATACCTACCTGGAACCGGGCCGATCTGGTGCGATCCGTGCTTGCCAACCTGAGCTCTCAAACCAGGGCTCCCGACCGCGTGATCGTGGTCGATAACGGCAGTACCGATGAGACGCAAGCCGTGACTCGGGAGCTGGGCGCTGAATCTATAAGGCTCGAGACAAATCTCGGCTTCGCGGCGGCCGTGAACCATGGCGTGAAGCGAGCCGATACCGATTGGGTGCTGATTCTGAATAACGACGTGGTGCTCCAGCCGGACTGGCTCGCTCGTCTACTCACTTCTGCGGCTGAGAGCGGAGCTCATTTCGCCGTTGGCAAACTGTTGCGGCCCGACGCGGCGGCGCGGCTTGATGGAAGCTGGGATCTGGTTTCGCGTGGCGCTTATGCGTGGCGGTGCGGCTATGAGCGGGTTGATGGTCCGGTGTGGTCCACGCGCCGCCCCATTGCGCTTGCGCCCATGACCGCTGCATTGTTCCGGCGCAGCGTTTTTGAAAAAGTTGGTCTGCTTGAGACGCGCTTCGAGTCTTACTATGAGGACGTCGACTTCGGCATACGCTGCGCGCTGGCAGGCCTTTCCGGGATTTATGAGCCGGCTGCGGTTGCACTGCATTTGGGCAAAGCGACATATGGGAAGCGGGCGGCACGCGTTTACCTGCTCAGTGCGCGCAATCAGGTGCTTCTACTTGCTAAGCATTATCCGGCTCAAACGCTGCGTCGATTTGCCTGGCCGATTCTCGTGGGCCAAACTCTCTCGCTTCTGGCCGCCACCCGGCAAGGCCACCCCATCGCTGCCTTGCGCGGCAAATGGCAGGCTTTACAAAAATGGAACGGCTTTCGCCAGCAAGTCCCGCCGAGCACAGCAATCGAAGCTGCCATAACGGCAAGTGAGCGCGAGATCCTGAACCTCCAGCGGGCAGACGGTTTCGATATTTACTGGCGTCTCTATTTCAGCCTGGTTCATCCGTGATGAGCAACAGCCGGGTTGCCGTTACGATCGTCACGTTCAACAGCGGCCGCTATATTGCCGGCTGTCTCGAGAGCGTGTTGGCCCAAACCCACGAGCTTATAACGATCTCGGTGGTCGATAATGCCTCGAGTGACTCGACAGGCGAGATTCTCCGGAGCTTCGAAACGCGCGATGGGATACGGGTGGCCTACAATCGCCGCAACACCGGCTTCGCAGCAGGACAGAACCAAGCGATGGCGGAGGCGGCTGACGCGGATTGGGTGCTGACCTTGAACCCAGATGTCCGGCTCGCGCCGAGCTTTACAGAAGCTCTCCTCATGGCGAGCGAAATGGCAGCACGGATCGGAAGCGTGTGCGGGAAGCTTCTTGCGTGCTCGCCGGATTTCGAAGTTGCGTCTCCTCCGCTGCTGGATTCAACTGGTGTTTATTTCACGCCGGAACTGCGGCATCTGGACCGCGGAAGCCGCATTCCCGATCGCGGTCAGTACGAGGTTCCCCAATTCGTTTTCGGCGGCACAGGCGCAGCCTGCCTCTACCGGCAGGAAATGATCCGTGACATCTCGATTAGCGGAGAATTCTTCGACTCGGACTTTTTCGTTTACCGCGAAGATGCCGATGTGGCTTGGCGTGCCCAGTTGCGAGGCTGGAAAGCTCTTTACACTCCCGCTGCGGTTGGCTATCACGTACGCGCCGTGGTGCCCGAGAACAGGCGTGACCTCCCGGCCATCATTAATATGCACTCGGTCAAGAACCGCTGGCTGCTGCGCATCAAGAATACGACCCCTGATCTCTACCGGCGTTACTGGCTGCCCATTACCTTGCGGGATGCGGTCGTGATTGGCGGCTGCCTGCTTGGTGAGTGGAACTCGCTCGCTGCTTTCCCGCTCGTGGTGAAGCTTTGGCGGAAAACTTGGAGCAAGCGGCGCGAGATTATGAATAGAAAGCGCGCTGAGGATGCTTATATAGCCCGCTGGTTCTCGCGTGATCCCGCCGCGGAATCCGTTGTAACAGAGCGCTAATTCGCATTCATGCGTATAGCCTTGCTTGGTACACGCGGCATTCCGGCGAACTACGGCGGTTTTGAAACATTCGCGGAAGAAATCTCGGCACGACTCTCTGCGCGGGGCCATTCCGTTACGGTCTACTGCCGTCAGCGGCATCGGGAATCCGGATATCGCGGAGTCAAGCTCCGCTACCTTCCTACGGTCCGGCATAAGTACCTCGATACCATTGCGCACACCGCGATCTCGACCGCCGATGTGCTTTTTCGCAGTTATGACGCGCTGCTCTACTGCAATGCGGCGAATGCCGTGTTCACCTTTTTCCCTCGCCTGTTCGGTATGCCAACGGTTCTAAATGTGGATGGCGTCGAGCGCCGCCGCAAGAAGTGGAACAGCCTGGCGCGAGGGTGGTATTTGATTTCGGAATGGATGGCCACGTGGTGTGCTTCGGCGATCGTAAGCGATGCGGAAACCATTCGTGAGTATTACCTGGAACGTTTCAGCAAGGATTCGACATTTATCCCTTACGGCGCGGAAATCGGGAAGGTTCGAGCCTGCGATCGGCTTTCGGTGCTCGGCCTCGAACCTGGCCGGTACGTTCTCTATGTAAGCCGATTGGAGCCCGAAAACAACGCTCTTCTGGTGCGCGAGGCGTTTGAACAGGTCGATACCGAATACAAGCTCGTACTGGTGGGAGATGCGCCTTATGCTGAATCCTACATACGTGAGGTGAAGGACACAAGGGACCCACGCGTCGTCATACCGGGGGCGATCTACGGTGAAGGCTACCAGCAGCTGCAGTCGCATTGCGCGGCGTACGTGCAGGCTACGGAGGTTGGGGGTACTCATCCGGCGCTGATCGAGGCGATGGGCCGAGGCGCCCTGGTGCTTTACCTGAATACTCCTGAAAATCGGGAGGTCGCCGGAGACGCCGCGATTCCTTTCGAGGGAGATCGCGAGGACCTGACTAGAAAGCTACAGTGGGCAGTTGACGTCTCCACGCAGGACCGTGCACACTGGAGCGAGCAGGCCATGGCACGCATTCAGAATCGCTACAGTTGGGAAGCGGTGACTGCCAAATACGAAGCCCTGTTGCGGCAACTCGCGGCAGGTAAATGAAAAACGTATCATCTCTCGCCATTGAGCCGCTGCGTCTGGAAGAGGCGTATACACCTCCCGTCGCGCGACCTTATCGTTCCTGGGTCGAGGTGTCACGCGGGCAGATCGCGGCGAATTTCGAAGCGATACGCCGGGCGGTTGGTCCTTCGGTTGAAGTCATGGCCGTGGTGAAAGCCGACGCTTACCGCCACGGCGCGGTGGAGGTTTCCCGCGTGCTCGAATCGCACGGGGCGAAGTGGCTGGCGGTGAGCAATACCGATGAAGGAATCGCTTTGCGCGACGCCGGTATCGCGGCACGCATTGTGGTCATGGCCGACTTTCTGCCCTTCACCCGAGAAGCCATGCTGGCCTACGACCTCACACCTGTCATTCATTCACTTGAGGATCTGGTAGAGCTCAACCGGCTTGCGGGAACGCGGTCTGAGCGCTACCGGTGTCATTTGAAGATTGATACCGGTATGGGCAGGCTAGGCGTTTGGGCCGATTCCCAGACGGTTGCCGAGGCGATTAGCGTGGCGCGAAATGTGGAAGTTGAAGGTCTCATGACGCATTTCGCGTCTGCCGGGAACTACCAAAGTCAGCAGACCGAGGAACAGATCCGCAACTTTGATTTGGTGACTTCGGCTCTCGTGAAGGCGGGTGTGCGTCCGAGGGTGCTGCACCTATCGAGCACTATTCCGATCGCGTATGGCCGAGTAGCGGCATGGCAGCAGATGGTACGCCCGGGTCACGCTATCTACGGCTACATCTCACCGGCACGGGGGCACGCTCCAGGCAAGATTCTGCAGGTGAAGCCTGCGCTTAGCTGGCGTGCCACGATTCTGTCGGTGAAAGAAGTGGCCCCGGGAACGCTGGTCGGCTATGGGGGCATGTACCGCGCGAGCCGGCCCATGCGGATCGCCGTTCTGGCGGCCGGGTATGCGGATGGGATTCCCCACCGGTTGGGGAATCGCGGCAGCGTCATTGTGCGCGGTAGACTTGCTCCTATCGTGGGAGCGGTGAGCATGGATCTCACGACGGTCGACGTAACGGACTCCGAAGTCAGTCCTGGCGATGCCGTCACGCTGCTTGGAACCGAGTGCGGCGTGAGTATTGATGCTCAGCAGATCGCTCGCTGGGCAGGGACCATTTCTTATAGCGTGCTCTGTGGGATACATGCGCGCGTGAAACGTCTATATATTTAGAAGTGGCTTGTTTTCAGAAGGTGGGGCCGGAAGCGGCCCGTCGGCCAGAACCTCGGCGCAGCACAAAACTGGAACATTCGATTAGCTTATTCCGTCTGGCACCTAGCGGGGGAAAATTTGAAGAAGAAGTGGAAAATAGTTATCCTGATTGGCTTACTGCTGGTAATCGCCGGCGCAGTAGTTGCCAGCATCAGGATCAGTTCGAGAGGCATTGTTGTCGTTCAAACCGGTAAGGTGGCCCGAACGGACCTGGTCTCTGTTGTAACCGCCTCGGGCGAGATTAAACCCCGCAATTACATAAACATAGGGGCAAATACCCAGGGCGCGGCGCCAATTACCGCGATCTACGTAAAAGAGGGCGATCACGTGAAGAAGGGTCAGGTGCTTGCACGGTTGGCTGACGTGCAACAGCGGGCTGATCTGAATGCACAACAGGCGGCGCTCAATTCGGCGCTCGCCGATTCCTCCGCCGGCGAAGCATCGGTAAAAGCGCAGGACGACAACATCGCCGTTGCCAAAGCGCAGGTTGATCACGACCGTGCCGATCTCGAGCAGAAGAAAATGGACCTGCAACGGAGCCAGCAGCTGTTTGATTCGAAGCTGATCTCGGCACAAGATTTTGAGGCCAAGAAGGTGACATACGACCTTGCGGTGGCAACTCTGCAATCTTCCGAACAAAAAGTACACCAGGCGCAAGCGGCTCGGGCGCAGGCTGCTGCTCAGCTTGCTTCCGCACAGAAAAAAATTGCACAGAATGAGGCGATGGTCGCACGTTCTTCGGATATCGTTTCGCAGTACGACGCAATAGCTCCGCTCGACGGGGTTGTTACGAACTTACCGGTTCGCGCGGGTGAGACCGTGGTGCCTGGCCTGCAGAACTCTTCGGCTTCCACCATCATGACGATTGCGGATATGTCTATCATCACCGCCGAAGTGCATGTCGATGAAACAGACATCGTCAGCGTAAAGATGGATCAACCGGCTGAAATTTCGATTGATGCGATCCCGAATAAGACATTCAAAGGCCGCGTAATTGAGATTGGCGATACCGCTCTGCTGCGTTCAAGCGGTGTGGCCGCTTCCCAGAGTCAGACGTCCAGCCAGGAAGCGAAGGACTTTAAGGTAGTGATCGCTTTGGACATTCCCGAAAACGTGGTACGTCCGGGTCTTTCGTGTACAGCCAAAATTACTACCGCTACACGCGCACATGCACTGGCGATCCCGATCCAGGCGCTTACGGTGCGCCAGAAGGGTCAGATAGAGCAGAATAAGCCGGGCGGCAAGCCTGCTCCGATGGATCCTGCCGCGCAAAAGGCCGCGAAAGAGGAATTGCAGGGTGTCTTTATCGTAAGCAACGGCAAAGCACTGTTCCGTCCGGTAACTACCGGGATTACCGGAGCGACCGATATCGAAGTCCTCGGCGGCCTCAAAGAGGGGGATGAGATCATTACAGGGAGTTACCAGGTAATTCGAACGATTCGCAATGACGCGAAAGTCAAAGTTGATAACAAGCAGCCGGTAGCTGGTCCGGTAGCAGCCTAGCTCTCTCCGCACGCAGGTTCACAGAATGGCAACACTTGAAACGTCCCAAGAGCTCAGCTCAAAAGAGCGCGAGCAGCTCGGAGAGGAGCTCAGGCGCGAAGGTATCGTCATAAGAACCTTCGATCTCTGGAAAACCTACATAATGGGTGACCAGGAGATCCATGCGGTATCGGGCGTGGATATCCTCATAAAGCGCGGTGAGTATGTAGCCATAATGGGGCCCTCCGGCTCGGGAAAATCAACGCTGATGAATCTGATCGGCTGCCTCGACACGCCGACCAAAGGTCTTTATTACTTGAATGGCAAGTTGGCCAGCGATATGGAGGACGATGAGCTGGCGCGGATTCGTAACAAGGAAATCGGTTTTGTGTTCCAGACTTTCAACTTGCTGGCGCGTGCCTCTGCGCTGCACAACGTGGAGTTGCCGCTGATCTATGCCGGAATGTCTTCTCATGAGCGGCTGGAGCGGGCCAAGGAAGCAATGCGGTCCGTGGACCTCGAACAGCGCATGTATCACAAGCCCAATGAGCTCTCCGGCGGACAGCGGCAGCGTGTAGCCATAGCGCGGGCGCTAGTAAACCGGCCTTCAATCCTGTTGGCGGACGAGCCGACTGGCGCGCTCGATACAAACACCGGCAACGAAATTATGGCGCTCTTCGAACGGCTACACACGGATGGGAATACGATTGTGCTAGTTACTCATGAGCCTGATATTGCCCTCCATGCCCATCGAGTTATACACATTCGCGACGGTAAAGTGGAACGTGATGAGGCGACCCCGGTTTCCAAAAGAGTTTCGTTCCGCTAATCTCAACGAATTCAGAAAAATCGTGCGATAATTATCTGGATTACTACGCTGTTTCGAGTACAAATGTTATCTTGGGAAACAGTTTAAGGCAAGGTCCTCAATCGAGAGAGTTCAGCTGAATACGCAAACCGACGCGTTACTCCAGCACTCGAACTCCTTGCCCTTTCCGCCGGCAGCTCTCGTGAATAGTTCATTGGCTCGCTGAACCTGGGGGTTATTTGTGAGCGAGATTTCATCCATAGAACAACCGATAAGAATCCTGATGGCGGAAGACAATGCGATCAATCAGCGCGTCGGTAAACTTATTCTGCAGCGTGCAGGATTCAATATCGATCTGGTGTCGGATGGAGGGGAAGCTCTTGCGGCCCACCGCGCCCGGCCTTACGACGTTATTCTGATGGACTGCCAGATGCCCAGCATGGATGGATTCGAAGCCAGCCGCCAGATCAGGCAATTAGAAGGCAAGCAGCCGGTCATCATAGCCGTGACCGCTAATGCTCTGCTGGGGGAGCGCGAACGCTGCCTCGAAGCCGGGATGAACGATTACCTGTCAAAGCCCTTCCAGGCAGAACAGTTGGTCGCGGTCGTGAAGAAATGGGCCGCTATGCGCGGGTCGGCCGACAGTGCCGAGGCTGGCGGCTAAGGTCTCCAGAAGAGCAACAAGGCAAATAGCAGCACCCACATGAAATCGAGGTAGTGCCAGAATACCGCGACCCCGCTTGCCACTGCTCTCGTTTGCAGCTGATATTTCGGGCCGCTTGCTGGCTCCCTGGTCCGGAACAGGAGATATGTAAGGCCGGCCAAGCCCACCAGGATATGAAGCCCGTGCAGTCCCGTGAACAGGAAAATAAACCAGGAATGCGGATTGTGGGCCAGAATGACACCCTCATCCAAGATCTGGAACCAAGCGAACACTTGCCCGATCAAGAAGAGTAGCCCGAGGCCAGTTGTCCACGCGGCTAGACGGAAGAACCCGCGCTGATCGTTGTTGCTCAGGCGGCGCCGCGCCGCTTCAAAGGTGGCGCTGCTCCCAAGCAACGTGGCAGTGGTCGCCCACAGAACGCCAGGAACCCGAATGTGTCCCCAAAACTGCTGACTTTGGGACCGTATGACAAACACGGCAATAATCGCGCCGAACGTCATAGTGACGGTGGCCAGTACGACCATTACCGTGAGGGTGGAAAGGGAGTTCAGGTCTCCCTGGCGGTTAGCAGGCTCAATTGCGGATTGCACTTCACTTACTATCATGCTCCCTATGGGGTGAAGCGCTCACCTGTTCCGCCGGGTTGCTGTAGAGTTAGAAATTATGTCCCGTTCAGCTCCCAGGCTCGCCGCGTTCTTTCTGCTCGTGAGTTTCGCATTTGCGCGCACTCCCGCTAAACAGGAAGTGGATAGCCGCCTCTCGGGCGCATTCCGGAACCCGGCTAATGCCGGCTGGATATTCGTTCACCTGGAAGGCACACCCGCCTCGGTGGGATATCAACACGGTTACCTGCTTACTCCCGAAATCGAGGACGCCAAACGGGCGATCGAGCTAAGCGTCACACACGAAGTTAAGCACAACTGGACGGAACTGCGGGCGGTCACCGAAAAATACTTTTGGCCTACTGTGCCTCCCGAATATCGGGAAGAACTGCAGGGCATAGCAGAGGGAATCAAGGCACATGGATCGAAGCTGGACGTTACGGACCTGGTTGTGATGAATGCCTTCATGGAGTTTCCCTACTACTATGGGGAATCCGAGCGGCGTCAGGCTAGAGGTGTTCCGGCGAGCGTTGGTGAGCACTGCAGCGCCTTTGTGGCGACAGGTAGCTATACGAAGGATCATCGCATCGTTATCGGACACAATAATTGGAGCGATTACCTTAGCGGGAGCCGCTGGAAGATCATCTTCGACATCACCCCGGCGAACGGGCATCATCTGATCATGGATGGGGTTCCCGGCCTAATCCATAGCGCCGACGATTTCGGGATCAACGATGCCGGGTTGATGATCACTGAAACCACCATCGGAAATTTCCACGGTTTCGATACGAAAGGCGTTCCCGAATTTGTGCGGGCGCGCAAAGCTATGCAGTACGCGGAATCAATAGATGATTTCGCGCGCATTATGGAGCAGGGCAATAATGGCGGTTACGCCAACACGTGGCTGATTGGCGACCGGAAAAAGAACGAGATCGGCCGGCTCGAACTCGGACTGAAATACGTTACTCTCGAACGCACCAGCGACGGCTACTTCGTGGGCTCGAATTTTCCGATTAATCCCAAACTCATTGCGGAAGAAACAGATTTTCCGGCTAACGATCCGAACACACCCGACCTGGTGCGTCTGCGGCGCTGGGATCAGCTAATGGCTGAGAACAAGGGCCGCATCGATGTCGACGCGGGCAAGAAGTTCGAAACCGATCACTACGACATGATCACTAAAGAAAACGATCCGAATGAGCGCACGCTTTGCGGGCATATAGACAAGTCGAGCCGGGGCATGAAAGGCTGGCAGAACCCTTACGGGCCGGCGGGATCGGTAGAGGCGAAGGTGGCTGATAGCGAGATGGCCGAGAAGATGTCTTTTGCGGCCGGAGCAGGGCACCCCTGTGGCGTTGAGTTTCATGCGAAAGAGTTTCTGCAGGCGCACAAAGAGTATGCCTGGCAAGCACCGGAATTGGAAGATCTGAAGGCGAATCCCTGGATTGTGGTAGCGGCAGCTGCACGGCCCTAATCGCCGGAATCCAGCCGCCCACCGATGAGCAGCGAGTATTTTCGCCTCAATAACCCAGTCACTCAAACCAAATCTCCGGGCCTCAGCTGGCGATTGCAGTTGGTCGTGTTCGCCATTGCTGCACTGGCGGTGATCTCGCGCCGTCCCGACGCGATCACTAATCCCCAGTTCTTTGCAGAAGACGGCGCTGTTTGGTTTGCCGATGCGTACCGGCTAGGTTTCCATTCCTTATTTGTCCCTGATGCCGGTTATCTGCAGATCTTTCCAAGATTGATAGCGGGACTGGCGGTATTAGTCCCATTGATATTTGCCCCGCTCTTGATGAACATGGTCGGGATTGTGGTTCAGGTACTACCCGTGAACCTTTTGGCCTCCGCCAGATTCGCGGATTGGGGCAGTCTTCCCCTCCGGCTAGTCATGGGTTTCCTGTATATAGCTTTACCTAACTCCAGGGAATTAGATGTCGTGATTACGAACGCTCAGTGGCATCTGGCGCTTCTTGCATGCATTCTGGTCCTCGCATCTTCTCCGGTCACATGGAAGTGGCGGGTGTTCGATATCTGCCTTCTTCTCCTCAGCGGCCTGACCGGTCCCTTCTGCTTGCTTCTGTTGCCCATTGCCGTAATCATGTGGTGGATGCGCCGGAGCAACTGGCGCATTGTGACGAGTTTGGTGGTCGCGGGTTGCGCTCTCGCTCAACTTCTCGTTCTTTACCGGGCGGATCCGTCGATCCGTTACAGCGCGCCGCTCGGAGCTACAACCCGGCTATTTATTGACCTCCTGTCCGGGCACGTGTTTCTTGCGGCAATGTTCGGCTTTTCAAATTACTCAGAGCGGCTGCCATTCACTTTTCTGGTCTTAGTCGCACTCTTAGGATTGGTGCTCTTCGCCTACGCTCTCCTTAGAACAAAGCTGGAGATCAGGCTTTTCGTTCTTTTCAGCCTGCTTGTCTTTGCTGCTTCACTTAGATCACCGCTTGTCAGCAGGAGTGATCCGCAATGGCAAGTGCTCGACCATGCTTACGGGATACGCTATTGGTTCTTTCCTATGCTGGGCTTCCTCTGGTCTGTAGTCTGGTTGGCACAGCCCGGAAAGAACAAGTGGCTTCGCAGCTTCGCACTGGCAGTGATCGCTCTCATGATATTCGGAATAGCAAAAGACTGGGAGTATCCAGCTTTCTCAGACCATAATTTCGCTCAGTATGCAAGAGAGTTCGAGCGGATGCCCTCGGGTAAGGCCATGGTCTTTCCGCTATATCCGGACGGTTGGACCATGCAGCTGGTAAAGGGAAGCAGAAACTGTCAGACCATTCCGGCAGGCTATGTTGATCAGCCTAATAACGGTTCAGTTGTTGCCGGTCAAGCTACCCTGCAGGGCTGGGTAGCTGCTTCCGAGCCGGTAGCGGGGGTAACTGTCTATCTAGATGGAAACTTTGTCGAGACGTTAGTTCCTAACATTTCCCGCCAGGATGTTGACCAAAAGTATCCCAGCAGTTCTACCAAAAATAAAGGCTGGCGCGGAGCTTTGGATCTATCTCGGCAGCGCCCTGGCTCTCACGTAATCGAGATACGCGCGAGGCTAAAAGACGGATGTGAGTCAGTGCTAGGGGTGAGATCAGTGGAGATAAAACCCCACTGACTCAGGCGGCAATCATTGAATCCACCGCCCGTTGCATGCGCCGCTTTTTCAAAAAGACCACGCCGGCAACAAATAGGGCCATCAAGGTGATTCCGCTGATTGCGGCGCCAATATAGAAAGGCAGTGGCCTATAACTAAATCGGATGATATGATTGCCCGGTTTGAGCAAAACCGCCCGGAAGAAATAGTCTGCTGTGACTATATCTGCTGGGAGACCGTCGACAATTACTGTCCACCCGGGGAAGTCAGTATCATTCAACATCAGTAGATTAGCCAGCTCACCCGATTCTTGAATGACCACTTCCTGCGACTTATACGCTAATATCCTTGCCACCCCTGCGCGTCTCGCATTACCCCGATTTAGTTCACCTATTGCTCTTATTTCATCTTTGCCAAGACGACTCTTATCCAGAACAATGGATCGAAATACATCGAGAGATGGATCGGCCAACCGCCGCAAGACGTCGGCATCGCTCGGCTCTAAATCGGCATGATAGTAAATCGACGCACGAGGCAGGATGTCGTCATACTCCGAAATCTTGACTTCACGGTCGTAAACGGGGCGAAATGGACTGCCCGGCGTGGCCTGCTCGGGTCCAAAGTGAAAATCCGACCAGCCTGCCCAATCGTAAGAAGTGTCGCCTTTCGGCCCGGGCCCAGTGGAGAGCAGTAACTCAATTGTTTGTCCGCGATAAGGGCTCAAATCGATTTGCCCATCCATCCACCGCCGCTGATTCACGTCGTGTTTAGGATCGATGTAGTTGGAGAAAACCTTCCGAATCGTTCCGGTGCTGTCTTTAATTTCTATTGCGAAATCGACCCCATCGCCCCCCTTGTCGTAGGCAGCCGAGTCGATGCCGTAAGCGAAGTGAAAATCGGCCGGACCGTCGGGTACGCGCAGGCGATAAGACAAACGGTCGTAAGGCGGATGCTCTCCGAGCGTGGCGCGAACTGTTCCACTCAGATTGAAACTCTGTGAGCTGATCTGATTCTCGCGCCCAGGTGCAAAACGACCCTGATTCTGCCGGAGTATTTCGTTTACTGTTTTGTCGGGAGGGACAAAGAATCTGCTTGCTACCAAATACTTCACCGAAGATAACTGAAGCAGCCGCCGGGTAAGTGGATCCGTAAAGTCAAAACTACCAAATCCTTTGAAGCATTGGGATAGCTCGGGCGTATGGCTTTGCCAACCCGGAAAAAAGTTCTGGAGGAACGGGAAATAGCGATCTACGGATAGCGCGTCAAGGTAGCGCACATCGAAGAGCTGGAAGGCAGACGCCCAATTAGGCGTAAGATTACCTTCTTGTCCGATGATTCGGTAATTATCTCCGCATCGTGCCCTGAGGAAATCGATGTATGGTGCTCCAAGATATGGGTTGCTGGCTATCTGAGGCAATTTGTTGAACACGTAGTAGACCGGGACTATATAGCCAAACGAGAACTCGATCGTGAGCAGAGAGACACATACGAGCCCAGTGGCTCTCGCGAATGACTTGACGCGGTCATGATTGAGCCATACCAGCCAGAGGGCCAGGCAGACCAGGAGGATGACAGGCACTCCCACCGCCCACAAGGGCATTGCCGGATTCAGGTGATCGACAAGCAGTTCCTTCTTGAGCACCCTCCCGGATCGAATGATTGCCACTGGAATAAACAAGAATGTAACAAGCAGGGTCAGACATTGGGCGAGGGTTGAGATGCTTCTTGTTGTCAAGTGCTCGAGTCCGATTGCAGTCAGGACAGCGACGGAGATTGAGAGGAGCAACTCCTCGTATTTGGGAAAGTCGAGTAACCTGAATAGCGGTAACCTTCCCACAAAATTCACGATTAAGCCGTAACGCTTCAAAACTACAAAAATAATCACCCCGACGAAAAAAAACGTGCAAGGGATGAGGCGCCTGTCGCGCCTGAACTGCGGGACCGCTGCCGCGATTACAGCTATCAGGATCAGATAAAGGCTTATCAGCCCGAAGTAGTTTCGTAAGGCTGAAAGTGTGTTGGGCAGCACTGGGTTGTTAACGGGTCCCAGCAATAACGGGAACAGGTAGGTGAATACGGAAGCGTTGCGCGCATCATGCTGAAGCCCGCGAAAAGCGCCGCCTAGGAGCCGCGGTTCGTGATTATTTAAAGAGTGTGGAAGATAACCTAGAAACGGTAGAATCACGAAAGCCGAGAGCCCGATGCCGGCTAGCGTGGCAAGCGTAAGCCATTCACCGCTGCGCTTCCAGTCGGCCCGCAATGCAGGATCAGAAACGACTCGAAGAGCGAGATACGAGTACAGGAACGAGAACATCAGGAGAGTTGTCTCCGGGCCACCGCCGAGAAATATCAGTAAGATCACTCCCGCAAAGTAAGTCAATCTTATGTAACATGGTTGCCGCAGCAAGCATTCCCCTGCAAAAAGTGCAGCGGGCAGCAACACTGCCAGGCTCAGCTCGGGAATCGTAAGAAACAAGATGAAGTACCCCGCTAGCATGGAAGATATGCCGCCAGCTAGCGCGGGATAAAAGGAAAGAAACAGGCGTAAGAACAAATAGCAGAAGAAGCCCGCTATAAAGAGACGGCACAGGATATACCAGTTATAGGTTCGCGGAGAAGGATGAAGGGAGAGTGCGAGCGTCAAAGGGAAGAAGGGCTGCGACTGCATATTAGCGGCAAGTGGAGCTCCGTAGCCTTGATACGGATTCCAGAGCGGTAAGACCTTTTCCCCAAAGTACTGGTGCTGGATCAAGGCGAACCAGGGTTCGTTTTGCCAGGCGGGTGCTCCTGGATCGGCCACTTTGTTGAAAGTTGACTGAGGCTGGAGCGAGCCCGCCCAGGCTCCTTGCCAAAGAATACTGGGAGCTTCGCGAGCGCTCTCGAGGAGTGTCTTCTTTCCCCAGATACAGGGAAAAAAGCAAAGATGCAGGATAAATACGAGCACGAGAGCCGCACGAACGCTGTCGGTGCCCCAAGCTGCTTTAATCACCCGAGAAGATCGGCTAAATTGCACTTCAGCGAATATTCAGCACAAGCGAGAGAGACTCTCGGTCCCTGCTTAAATGCACTTCCCTTGAGTATAGTGGTCCGAAAATAAGAGTAGCGGGCCTAGTTGGGCGAGAATTGATCGCTCGCGCTTTCACTCACTAGAGAAGCACGTCCGTGCCAAAGGTGTCCCTCTCACCTGCGAGAATTGGAAGAAGATTTGCCGCGGGCTTGGCCCGGTTGTACGACAAAAACGTGACGATCACAGAAGCCTTAGACATTCTGCGCAGCGCGAGGTCAATTCCAGATCCGCTGAATGTGCAGCTTGCCTGCAGTTTTAGCCCTGTCCATTTGAAGACCTTGCTGTCCGGCCACTTGCAAAAGCGCATTTCCGGGCGGCGAGCGACGCTAGCCGAGGGCACTTTCGGAGACTTGGCGGGCACCATAGAACGATCTGAATCGGAAAATCTCGCCATTGCCATCGAATGGCAGGATCTCGACCCTCGCCTTCAGTACCGGGAAGACGGAGCATGGGGAAGGCTTCTACGGGCAGATCTCGTCGATACAGCGCGTACGATGCTCGCCAGAATCGAGCAGGCTATCAACCGGCTTCCGGAGCATACTAACATCGCGGTGTCTTTAACTACCCTGCCGCTTCCGCCAGTGTTCAACCCGCCGACTTGGCAAGCTGGCTCCTTGGAGATCCTGCTGCGGCAAGAACTGGCCGGGTTCGCGAGCCGCATCGTCCAACGCAAAGGGCTCGCTCTTGTCAGCGAAGCGTGGCTCAGTGAGAACTCACCCGCATCTTCGCGCTTCGATCTCAAGTCTGATTTGCTGATCGGCTTTCCTTATACAGTCGCGCATGCCGATCAGCTCGCTCGCGCGCTGGCGCTCGCTCTCGCGCCGAGGCAGCCTCTGAAGGGTGTCATAACGGATCTCGACAACACTCTCTGGAGCGGACTGGTCGGCGAGGTTGGAGCGGACTCGGTGCGGTGGGATCCGGCCAGCCGCTATTATCTCCACGGCTTATATCAAAAGCTGCTCGCATCGCTGGCTGACGAGGGAATCCTGATCGGCATCGCCAGCAAGAACGACCCCAAGGTCGTCACAGAAGCACTGAAGCGTGAAGATCTACTCATTTCACCGGCCCAGATTTTCCCGATTGAAGTGCACTGGGCGTCGAAGTCTGAATCCGTATCGCGCATTTTGAAGACGTGGAATATCTCCGCTGAAAGTGTCGCGTTTGTAGACGACACGCCGCTCGAACTCGCGGAGGTAGCGGCAACACATGCGGGCATCACTTGCCTGCAATTTCCCGCCGGCGATTACAACGGAGTCTGGCAGCTCATCCGGAACTTGCGCGACCTGTGCGGAAAGGGCCGGCTCAACGAGGAAGACGCACTCCGGCTCGAAAGCATACGCCGGGGCGCATGTTTTCATGAGCAGCAACAGCAAGTTGAAGGTGATGGATTTCTCAGCACCGTAAACGCAACAGTGACTTTCGATTTCGATTCATCGGCATCGAGTCCAAGAACTCTGGAACTGATCAACAAGACTAACCAGTTCAACTTGAATGGTGTTCGCCTCACTGAGGCGGAATGGCAGAAGAAAATCCGTCAGCCTGGCGCATTTGCGGCTACGGTGAGATATGAAGACAAATTCGGTGCGCTCGGCACGATCGCAGTTTTGCAGGGCTATGGAGCCGGAGCGAAGCTGGTGATCTCTACTTGGGTAATGAGCTGCCGGGCGTTCAGCAGACGCATCGAACATCAGAGCCTGAAAAAACTCTTTGAGAGGTTCAGGCCTTCTTCAATCGTTGCCGAATTTGCTCCGACTGCCAAAAACGGACCCTTGCAGGAATTTTTCGCAAGCATTCTAGGGCACACACCGAAAGCGCCTTTCGAGTTCACACAAGATGATTTTGAAAGGGCCTGCCCCGCGCTTTACCATCGAGTTGAAGAGACAATGGGAGTAACCCTGAATGGATGAGACAAAAACCCGCTTGATCAAATGCTTCAAAACGGTCTTCCCCGAATTGTCAGTAGAACAAATCACCACTGCCGCCCACAGCTCGGTTGAGGCGTGGGATTCAATCGGCGCCATCACGCTGCTCAACGTGATCGAGGATGAGTTCGGGATCACAATGGATCTCGAATTGGCTGGGGAGTTGGATTCCTTCCCTAAGATTCATGAATATTTGAAGACAACCGCTGTTAATGCCTGATTTGCGGGCCTCGGAGCCGCTTGGTTTTGCGATGCGGCTGCATCACATTGGTTTCGTGGTTTCCGATATCGAGAATTCTGTTTCGGGATTCATCCATTCCTTGGGCATGAGCTGGGATGGGGCAATTTATCAGGATCCAAAACAAAAGGTTCGAGTGACGTTCCTGGCCACAGGTCCCGGTTGCGCTCAGATCGAGCTGGTCGAACCCGCGGGCGACAAGTCGCCGGTCGCGAAGTTTCTTTCACGCGGAGGTGGTCAGCATCACCTTTGTTATGAGGTGGACGATATCGAGCATGCGCTATCAGTCTTCAAAGCAAGAAAGGCTTCCATCGCGCAACGCCCAAGCCCGGCGGTCGCCTTCGAGGGCCGGCGCATTGCCTGGTTTGTCACGCAGGAGAGACTGGTTGTGGAGCTTTTGGAGGCCGCGCATACCCCCACCCGGGAGCGCCAAATAAATTCAGGAGCAGACGAGCATTCAGCAAATCAGCGTGACGCACAGCTTTAAAACGCTACAGCTTACGGGCTGGCAAGCAGCCGTCGAGCTGATCGCGGCGTCGTGGAAGGAAAACAAAGAGCGGCCGCTCGACTACACTCAGTCCTTTATCCAATCGCTTGCCGATTACCCGGCCGCGCTCCCCGTCATCGCTCCGGCGTTCTATCTCGGCGAGCGCCTGGCCGCATTCGTGATCGGGTTCCCACGAAAATTCCTGTTGAACGGAGCGCCGAAATCCTTACTTTTGATGACGTTTTTCACGGTTGCTCCCGAATTCAAGGGCCAAGGGCTTGGCCGGCAAATTTGGGCGACGTGCCTCGAGCAGGCAAGAGAGGCAGGCTATGATGGCGCCCTGTACTATTGCGTAGAGGGGAATTTATCGAATAAAGTGACCAGGGCGGGAGTTCGCCTCGCCGGCAATGAGCCGGTCCACATCTTTACGGTGAAGTATCTGATGCGCGGGCTACGTCCTTCCGAACCAGTTTCACCGATTGAACCTGCCGAACCTGATTTTTTTCTTGCGTGCGCTTCGGCCATGCAAGAAGTTCCTCTACAACGCTTGTGGAGTCGTGCGGAAGTCCAGTGGCAGCTCGGGCGTCCGGGGGCTATCTCGGTGGCCGAGCCAGCAGTTGGTCTGATCACCGGATACACGATCCAGGTGGCTGACGCGCAACGAACCACTGTCCTGTTCGTTGAGGACATCTTCTGGTTGACCGAAGATCGTGGGGCGCGTTCGGCGTTGGTAGCTCGTCTTATGAAGCAGGCTTCTCAGATTGCCAGCTTAGCAGCGGTTCCAATACTGGGCTGCGTCGATCTCGAGCCCTTCTCAGCAGCAGGCTTCCGCAAGTCTCCGCGGGTCCTCAACTGCTACCTGGCGGCCGGCCAAAATACACCGGCTACCGGTGGAATGGAATCGATATACGCTGATGTATTGTAAGGAGGATGGACGTAGAAACGGACATTCGCCGTATTGTTTCTGAAATAAGCGGTCTGCCGAGCGATGCCGATCCTCAGGCGGATCTCTACCTCGATCTAGGGGTGGCTTCCGTTCACGCTATTCAGCTTTTGACCGAATTGGAAGATCATTTCGGAATTCAGATACCCGACGATGAATTTGTTGAAGCGACTTCCATTTCAAAACTCACCTCCATGGTGAGGGGGATGTCCAACTAGTTTTGCTTGACCGAGTAGACGGAACAACCTTACGCTCCGGGTTTTTGCGGCATTCAGCCGAAAGGCCGGATGCGCCCGCCTTGGTGGTGCGCGGAGTAACACGCTCTTATCGGGATCTGGAAGAGGCGGCACGCCGCTGGGCCCATGCCATCATTCAACACTCTGCGCGAGAGCCCCAAAGAATTGGCGTTTTCGCATATCGCAGCGAGGTCTCCTACACCGGCGCTCTCGCCGCCCTGTTTGCTGGTTCAGCCTTTGTTCCATTGAATCCTACGTTCCCGGCGGAAAAAACTGCGGCCATGATTGCGCAAGCTGACCTGGATGCAATCATCGTCGATAGGACTTGTGCGACTCAGATTGAAAAAGTCCTCCCAGCAGACGCCTCGATGCCGCTACTAACTCCGGACCTGGAGTCACCACACTTCAAAGGCGTCCATTCACTCGTCGTGGATGCTAATCAACTACGGCAAGCGGCCGCTCTAACCAATCTTCCTCCGGTGATTCCGGACGACATCGCGTATTTACTCTTCACGTCAGGCAGTACTGGAGCGCCCAAGGGGGTGCCGGTCAGCAATGCGAACGCCGTTTACTTCGTGGACACGATGTCGCGGAGGTACGGGATCAATCCCAGCGACCGGTTCTCTCAGACCTTCGACCAGACATTCGATCTGTCGGTATTCGATCTTTTCATGGCATGGAGTAACGGTGCATGTGTCTGCTCGATGTCTAACATCGAGTTGCTTGCGCCCACTAAGTTCATCAACAAAAATGAGCTGACGGTTTGGTTTTCGGTGCCGTCTTTGCCGGCTCAGATGATCCGTCGAAATACCTTAACTCCGAACAGCATGCCCACGCTACGCTGGAGCTTATTCTGCGGCGAGCCGCTACCCCGAAGGACAGCGGAGCTTTGGCAAGAGGCCGCGCCGAATTCCATTGTTGAAAATCAGTATGGACCTACAGAACTCACCATCGCCTGTTTCGTTCATCGCTGGGATCCGCAAACCTCGCCCGGGATCTGTCAGAACGACCTTGTTCCAATAGGCAGACCCTATCCCGGATTGGGCGCGATGCTTGTTGACGAAAGTCTTGCGCCAGTGCCGGACGGGGAGGCCGGAGAACTTTGCGTTACCGGGGCTCAAACTTCGCCAGGTTATTGGCGCGATTCGGTGAAGACGGCCGAGCGCTTTGTTCAGCTTTCAGTCTCTCCTTTTGAAACTCGACGGTTTTATCGGACCGGTGATCGCGCAGCACGGCTCGCAAGTGGAGAGTATGTCTTCCTCGGCCGCGCCGATTTCCAAATCAAGGTGCTTGGTCATCGCGTAGAACTGGGGGAGGTGGAGGCGGCACTGCGGGCGCACGATTCTGTCGAGCACGCCGTGGCGCTTGGTTGGCCGCTCAATCAGATCAGCGCGGAAGCTATTGTTGCCTTCGTCTCGGGTGACTCACTCGCCGAAAGTGTACTTATCGAAAAAGTAAAGTCAGTCCTGCCGCCATACGCCGTTCCCCAAAAATTGATGATGATTGATCAGATGCCTTTGAATCCGAACGGTAAAATCGACCGCCGCGCTCTGCAGCAGCAACTGGTGGATTCCAGCTTCGAGCTGAGCAAGCGATAATCATCAAACAGCCAGAGAGCTCGGTTCCTTCTTTAGGAGCATGATCTTGCGAGCCGGGTTGCCTGCCACCACCGTGTTCTCAGGCACGTCATTCATCACGCATGCTCCCGCGGAGATCACGCTGTTATCGCCCACCGTCACGCCTGGAAAAATCACCGCGCCCATCCCGATCCAAACGTTATCGCCAATTCTGACGGGACGCACGTCTTCCGTCTTCACCGGCATTCCAGCTTTGCGCTGTTCGGGATCGAGTGGATGCCCCGGCGAATCGAAGATGGTGACGCTTGTGGCGATCCGGCAGTAGCTGCCAATGGCAATCTCCTTGCCGACTGTAAACAGACAGTTGTGGCCCAAGCCGGTGTTGTCGCCGATTCTTAGTGTAGGATGCTCGCTGAACCTGGCTGCAAACAGAAAATTGCACTTTCCGTCGACCGTGACGTTATCCCCAATTATCAGGTCGCCCCGGCCTTGGACCCAGTGCAAGAAGACGCCGGTGTGAAGATTCCGCCCGTACTCTCGGCAGTAGGCCTTGAACAGCGGTTCGCATACTAATACGCGGTAAACACCATACCAGACCCGCCGCACGGACAGGACGGCCCAGAGAAGTGGGGCGAAGATAAACCTCGGGGCTGGAATGCTGAAATCCATCAGCAACCGGCGAGATCTTCTCAGAGAGCCAGCCAGCCAGTGATCCGAGGTAGCGAGGAAACGGTATAACGACATAAGCTCAAACGGCTTTGACGTGCTCGCCGCGGCTCAGCCTACCCGGTAAGCCCGCTCACCGCATCCAGACGGGCTTGGGCGCGCTGCACAGCGGTCAGAGCGGCCTCCGATTCGCCTGTATCGTGGGCGTTCTTCAATTTCTGATTAGCCTGGTCGAGTTCCCGCCGCGCGGCATCTACGTCGATGTTTTGCGGATATTCGGCGCTGTCGGCCAGCACGCGTACCTGATTCTCGAACACCTCTACGAATCCGCCATCTACCACCAGAACGTGCTTGCCTTTGCCGGTTGCGTTATAAGTAAGCACGCCGGCCCCTAAGGCACTTAGCAGAGCGGCGTGCCCGGGCAAAACGCCCAGGTACCCTTCTTTGCCAGGCAGCTCTGCTTCAGTAACCTGTTCATCAACAAAAAGACGTTCAGGAGTCGCAACCTTGAGCTGAAACGTATGTGCCATCCCGCAGATCCGTCCTGTTACGCTTTCATTTTGTCAGCGGCTTCGACCACGTCCTCGATAGTGCCCTGCATGTAAAATGCCTGCTCAGGCAGCGAGTCGTACTTGCCATCTACGATTTCCTTGAAACTGCGGATCGTATCTTCGAGCTTCACGTACTTGCCCGGTCTTCCGGTGAACTGCTCGGCCACGTGAAACGGCTGCGAGAGAAACCGCTGGATACGGCGAGCCCGGGCGACGGTGAGCTTGTCTTCGTCACTCAATTCATCGATGCCCAGAATAGAAATGATGTCCTGTAGATCCTTATAGCGCTGTAAGGTCTGCTTCACGCGCTGGGCCACGTTGTAATGCTCCTCGCCTAGGATGTTCGGATCGAGAATGCGCGAGGTCGAAGCCAGCGGATCTACTGCCGGGTAGATGCCTAGCTCCGAAATGGCCCGTGACAGGTTGGTAGTCGCGTCCAGGTGCGCGAAGGTGGTCGCCGGCGCCGGATCCGTGTAGTCGTCGGCAGGCACATAGATCGCTTGCACCGACGTGATCGAGCCGCGCTTGGTGGAGGTGATGCGCTCCTGAAGGTCGCCCATTTCGGTCGCGAGATTTGGCTGATATCCGACAGCCGACGGCATGCGTCCCAGCAGGGCCGATACTTCCGAGCCCGCCTGTGTAAACCGGAAAATATTGTCGATAAAGAGCAGCACATCCTGGCCCTCTTCGTCGCGGAAATATTCAGCCACAGTCACGCCTGTCAAGCCGACGCGCAGACGCGCCCCCGGCGGTTCGGTCATCTGTCCGTAGACCAGCGCGACCTTCGATTTGTGCCAGTCGTGCGGATCCACAATGCCCGATTCCTGCATCTCGAGCCACAGATCGTTGCCTTCGCGCGTGCGCTCGCCGACCCCAGCGAACACCGAGACGCCGCCGTGCTTCATGGCAATGTTGTTGATTAGTTCCTGGATGATGACCGTCTTACCAACACCCGCCCCGCCGAACAGCCCGATCTTCCCGCCGCGCAGATATGGTTCGAGAAGATCGACGACCTTGATCCCGGTCTCGAACATTTCGAGTCCTGTGTTCTGCTCTTCAAAGGCTGGAGCCATGCGGTGAATGGACGCCCTTTGATCCGTTTCGATCGGCCCCATATTGTCGACCGGTTCTCCCAGCACGTTCAGTACACGGCCAAGCGTTTGCTTCCCGACCGGAATCGTGATCGGAGCTCCTGTGTCGATCGCTTTCATGCCGCGCACTAACCCATCGGTGGGTTCCATCGCGATCGTGCGAACCCGTCCCTCGCCGATGTGCTGCGCCACTTCCGCCGTGATGTCGATCTTCGCAGGTACATCGAAACCTTCGCTCGTCACCTTTATCGCATTCAAGAGCTTCGGAATGTGCCCTTCCGGGAACTGAATTTCGATGGTGGGGCCAGCGACCTCGATCACGTGGCCTTCCGCTACACCTTGTGTTGCCATAAAATCTCCTGGAAACTCACGGGCAAGCGTTCGCCGCCCAGTCGCACAGTTTACGCAAGCGCCGCGGCGCCGCTGACAATTTCGATAATCTCGCGAGTGATGCTGGCCTGCCGAACGCGGTTCAAGTTAAGAGTCAGATCGTCGATCACGTCGCCTGCGTTCTTGCTCGCCGCATCCATAGCGGTCATGCGCGCGGCATGGTACGCCGAAATCGATTCCAGCATCGCGCGATAGATCTCCATCTCGACATATCGGGGCAGCAGCGCTTTAAGCAACTCCTGCGGCGGCTGCTCGTAAATGTAATCCACCGTCTCTTGTTCTTTCCCTTCGGGCAATTCAACCGGCAGGATTTTCCGCAGCACCAGGTTCGGCGCCATAGCGCTCTTGAACTCGTTTACTGCAAGGTAAACTGCGTCGATTTCACTCTTGCTGTAGGCCTCGATCATCTTGTCGGCGATTTCCCGGGCCCGCTGGTAATTCGGCTTTTCTACGATTCCGATGTGCTCGCCGGAGAGCTTGTAATTGCGCCGGCGAAAATGATCGCGCCCCTTGCGGCCGATTGCTTCGATCTGCAGTTCGGCGCCGCCGTGTTCATCGATAAACCGCTGGGCCATGCGGAACAAGTTTGCATTGAAAGCGCCCGCTAAACCTGTATCGCTACTCACCAGAATCAGCTCCAGCCGCTTCTCCTCGCGTACTTGCAGCAGAGGCAAATCATTGACTTCTTCGAGGCTGGTCGCGGCCCGCGCCACGTTAGCCAACACGCGGCCCATCATCTCCGCGTATGGACGCGAGCCAAAAGCGTGCTCTTGGGCACGGCGCAATTTGGCAGCGGAGACCATCTTCATGGCCTTCGTGATCTGCTGCATGTTCCGAACGCTGCGAATGCGGCGCCGGAGGTCAATCAAACTCGGCATGTGCTAAACCTGTGCCGGAATTTTGCGCGCCTCGTCCGCTGCTCTCGTCTGATTACCATTGCTGGCCGCGACCCCGGTAACCGGCTGCTCGCCGCGCTTGCCCGGCTCAGATTTGGAAGATTTCGCCTTCCCTTTTTCGTCTTTGAAAGAGCTGAAGCGCTGCTCTTTGAATTCCTTCAGCGCGTCTTTGAGCTGCTTCTTGATCTCGTCGGTCAATTCTTTTTTGTCGCGGATAGCTTCCAATACTTCAGGCTTGCTGTTATCGAGATACTTATAGAGTTCGCCCTCAAAACGCCTTATATCCTCTATTGCGACATCATCCAGATAACCGTTTCCTCCGGCGAAGAGAATTGCTACCTGCTTTTCCACCGGAATCGGCGAATACTGCCCCTGTTTCAACACTTCCACCCAGCGTTTGCCGCGATTGAGCTGATCCTGTGACGCTTTGTCCAGATCGGATCCGAACTGCGCGAACGCTTCCAGATTGCGATACTGCGCAAGTTCCAGCCGTAGACTGCCGGCCACCGAACGCATCGCCTTGATCTGCGCACTACCACCCACACGGCTTACCGAGAGACCAACGTTGATCGCGGGGCGCACGTTTGAGTTGAACAAGTCAGTTTCGAGATAGATCTGGCCGTCGGTGATTGAAATAACGTTGGTCGGGATGTACGCCGAGACGTCGCCGGCCTGTGTCTCAATAAAGGGCAGAGCAGTCAGCGAACCGCCGCCTTTCTCGTTATTCAGCTTGGCGGCGCGCTCGAGGAGCCGGCTATGGAGGTAGAAAACATCGCCCGGAAACGCTTCGCGGCCGGGCGGGCGCCGCAGCAGCAGCGAAATCTCGCGGTACGCAGCCGCATGCTTTGAGAGGTCGTCGTACACGCAGAGGGCGTGCCGTTTCGAATCCCGGAAATATTCCCCAATCGAGCAACCCGCATAAGGAGCGATGTACTGCATGGGTGCAGGATCGGAAGCCGTGGCTGCGACCACGATGCTGTACTCCATCGCACCGTGCTCTTCGAGAACACGGACCACCTGTGCCACCGTCGAGCGCTTTTGGCCGATGGCGACATAGATACAGATCATCTCCTGGCCTTTTTGATTGATAATCGTATCGAGCGCGACTGTGGTTTTGCCGGTTTGCCGGTCGCCGATGATCAACTCGCGCTGACCGCGGCCTATCGGCACCATCGCATCGATTGCCTTGATTCCGGTCTGTACAGGCTGCTTCACGGGCTGCCGGTCCACTACGCCCGGAGCCAAACGTTCCAGCGGGTTGAATTCCGTGGTGGCAATAGCGCCTTTGCCGTCGATCGGCTGCCCGAGCGCGTTCACCACGCGCCCGACCATCGCTTCTCCAACCGGAATCGACATGATGCGGCCCGTCCGGCGCACCTGGTCGCCCTCTTTGATATTGCTGTAATCGCCGAGTAGAACCGTTCCCACCTGGTCTTCCTCGAGATTCAGTGCAATGCCGACCGTCTCCGGGCCGAACTCGACCAGTTCGCCGGCCATTACATTTTCCAAACCAAAAACGCGCGCGATGCCATCTCCTACGCTGATAACCGAGCCGGTTTCGGCTACATTTGCGACTGCGTCGAAATTCTGAATTTCCGAAGAGAGAATACGCGAGATTTCATCTGCTCTGATTTGAGCCATACTTGTCCAATCCTTCTAAACTAAAGGCGCGAAACCAGGCGCGAGCGCATGCTTTCCAGTTGGCCGCGCACAGTGGAATCGTACTCTTTCGCCGCAACGTGCGCCCGAATGCCGCCGATCAAAGACGGGTCGACCTGATAGTGAGCCCGGATAGATTTCCCGAACTTCGTGCCCAACGCCCGCTCGATATCCTCGCGCTGTTCCGGGCTCAAATCATGGGCAGAAGTGATTTCAGCCGGGATCCAGCCGGTACGCTCGTCGACAATAAGCTCGAAACTTTCCTGTATAGCCGCCAGTTCGCGAGTCCTCCGGTGAGAGACCAAGACCAGAAGAAAATTCTTGATCAGCCGGTGAAGCTCTAACTCGTCAGCCAGTTTGCCTATAACCGCCTGCTTGCGGGCTCTATTTACCGCAGGCGATAACAGCGCCAGTTCGAGGTCCTTCGAATTTTGTAAGAGGGCGGCTATCGTCTTGAGTTGCTCGCTTGCCGCCGCCGGCGAAAGATCGGAGCCGGACGCAAATACCGCGTTCGCCAACGCTTCGGCGTAATGACTTGAGAGCGCGTCAGTCATTTAATTCTTTCCGCGGTCCACCAGACGAATGAAATCGTCTACAAACTTGTTAGGCTCGCCCCGCGAAAAGCGATCCTGCAAACGCCGCTCGGCCAAACCCAGCGCGAGTTGAGCCGTGTGCAACTGAACACGATCCGAAGCTTCTTGTCTGAGCGCCTCGATTTCACTGGCTGCGTTCCGGTGGATACGCTCGAGTTCGACTCCGGTTTGCTGGCGAATGCGGTTGTGCTCGCGCTCCATCTCGAGCCTGGCCTGCTCGCGAATCTTCTTCACCTCCGCGCCCAGGCTGGCCATCTTCTTGTCTATATCCGAGTAACGAAAATCGGCTTCGATTTTGAGCCCCGTCGCATCTTTTATCGCCTTCTGGATGTCCGCCGAGCGGGCATTGAAAAACTGAGGACCCTTCTTGGCAAGGAACCAAGCCAAAAGCGCCACAAAGATTCCCGTATTGATCAGTTTCCAGGGGCCGACACGATCCAGTTCGGCCGTCTCCTGCGCCTGCGACTCCTGGGCGATCGCGTGAGCGTTAGCAGCAAACAGAAACAATCCGGCGTACAGGGCAAAATTTGCAAGTCCGCGCCGAACGATCGCAGCCTGTGCGCTTTTGGCAAAAGCGAGCACTAAGCTGCTCTCCGCGCGAGAAGCGAGTTTACAATCCCCTCGCTGATGCTCTCTATTTTGTCATCCAGTTGTGCTTGGGCGCGCTCAGCTTCCGCCGCGATCTGCTTCTTCGCCTCCGCGATTTGCTGATCTACCTGTTCGCGAGCACGGGCGATCGCTTCAGCCTGTTCATCGGACCATTGGCGCCGCAGCTCATCGTGTTCCTGATAGATTTGCATCCGCGCAAGCTGGAGAGCATGCTCAAACTCAGATTGCTTTTTGTCCGCCGCTTCAAACGCGCGCTGCGCCAGTTCACGCACGCCTTCGGTCTCCTTTCGGCGCTGGTCAAGGATAGCCGCCAGAGGCCTGAAGAAGACGCGATTCAAATACCAGGCGAGAAAGATAAAGAAGATGATGGTTGGGACTGCTTCAAGCAGCAGGTCAGCGAGAGCCTTGAGCGTTGCTTCCATGCAGAGCTGAATTTAGGGAAAAATGACCGGAATGCGTGCTCCTCCAGGAAACACACGTCGGATGACTGCGGACGTCCCTAAAGATTTACGCTAACATAGTGCATTTTTGCCGGTCAATCGCGGCCAACCGGGGGTGCAAACCGTTTCCCCGAGGCTTGCTTTTCCGTGTAGACTAGTACGAGGTAAACCATTTGACTTTATTTCTTTCCTACCCCCTGGCGCGGGTGAGCGCCGCACGCTAGTCCGGAATGTACCCACCTAGAAGCTTTCCCCCACGCCGGCCTAGAATCCGAGAAAACGTAAACGAAGCTATCCGTGCCCGAGAGGTGCGCGCAGTATTTCCCGACGGATCTGTCGAGATCATGCCCACTCCCGCAGCCGTGCGGAAAGCGCAGGACATCGGACTCGACCTCATTCTGATTGCCCCTACTGCCGAGCCCCCAGTGGCAAAGGCGATGGATTACGGCCAATGGCAGTACGAGCAGAAAAAGAAGCAGCACGAGACCAAGAAGAAGCAGCACGTGATCCAAGTTAAGGAACTGAAGTTCCGTCCCAACACGGATGATCACGACTACGACTTCAAGAAGAATCACGCCATACGCTTCTTGAAGGATGGCAACCGTGTGAAGGCGGTAGTACAGTTTCGCGGGCGAGAGATAGCCCACGTCGACCTCGGTAAGAAGCTGCTCTTGAAGTTCGCGGAGGACCTAACCGGAGTAGGCTCCATTGAGGGTCAACCGCGGCTGGAAGGCCGTAATGCGCACGTGATTATCAGCCCGGTGAAAGCGAATCCTGCGCCCAAAAAGAAACTCGAGCCGAACGCTCCCCCCAGCCCCGCTTAACGGCTGGATTATTTGCCGGGGCGGCTCTGAGTTCGAAACTCGTACTGCTGGATCTGCAATGCGAGCTGTCCTTTATTGTGCCGGGTGACTCGCCCGCGCGCCACAAGGTTCAATAGACAGCGATCATTCAGCTGTGCGGGCCAACTAATCGACAGCTCGAGCCGGGTTCCGACCGGCAAATCGTGGTCGGACGTAAAGAGCACGCCCGAACTGCTGATATTGAGCGTCTTACCATTTCCGGCCAGCGTCTCGGTGCGCTGGTTAAGCGTCTTGTAACGCACGTCGCGTTCAATGGGAAAACGGCTTGACCTGCGCCGCTCCGTGTTCACGGCTTCAGCCGATTCTCGGTTACTTACTAAAAGGGTGCTTTCGGACACAGATAAAAAACTCCGATCTTTAAGATTACACTGAATTTACTCACTGCTGGGTTGGCTCCTCGGGCTCGGAACAGGAATTTCGCTGTTGCCGAAGCCAGTCTAACCTCTCGCGAACCCGCTGCTCGAATCCTCGATTCGTGGGCTCATAAAAACTCTTCCCAGCCAGGCCGGCCGGCAGACATTGCATCTTCGCAACAGCATTCTCTTGCTTGTGAGCATGCTGGTACCCCTTCGCATAGCCCAACTCCTTCATCAGCCGCGTCGGGGCATTGCGGAGGTGAAACGGTACCGGTTCGGCCACCGTTGAATCGATGGTTGCGTTCACTTTGTTTAGCGCCTGGTAAGCGGCATCCGATTTCGCCGCTACCGATAAATAAATAGTAAGTTGCGCCAGCGCTAAATCTCCCTCGGGCATACCCAGGAATTGCACGGTTTGCATGCAGGCAATCGCCTGTTCCACGGCCTTCGGATCCGCCATCCCGATATCTTCAATAGACATTCGCACCAGTCGCCTTGCCAGGTAGAGCCTGTCCTCCCCGGCCTTCATCATTCTTCCAAGCCAATACAGGGCTGCATCCGGATCGCTCGAGCGAACAGACTTGTGCAACGCCGAGATGAGGTTATAATGCTCCTCCCCCGACTTGTCGTACAGCAGCACTTTGCGCTGCAAAGCATCCGCTACGGCCTGTGGCCCGATTTGCCCATCCTGCGCCAGTTCGGCAGCGATTTCGAGCGTATTCAACGCCGCCCGGGCATCGCCATCCGATCCCACAGCTATCTCATCGAGCAAATCGGCCGAAATCTTTAATTCAAGATGGCCCAATCCGCGCTCCGGAGTTTCGAGCGCCCTCCTCAGGAGCATAGCCACCTCTGCGCTCTGTAAGGCACGCAGCGTATAAACCTTGGTGCGCGACAGCAACGCCGAAATCACTTCGAAGGATGGATTCTCTGTTGTCGCCCCGATCAACACAACGTCTCCGCGTTCGACGTAAGGCAGGAAAGCGTCCTGCTGGGCCTTGTTGAAGCGATGGATCTCATCTATGAACAAAACCGTTTTCCGGCCGGCGCGCCGGGCCCTCTCGGCGTCCGCCATCACCGCTTTTATTTCCTTGATGCCGCTCAGCACGGCGCTGAACGGAATGAAGCCGGCACGGCTCCGTTGGGCAATCACCGAGGCTAACGTAGTCTTGCCCGAGCCGGGCGGACCCCACAAGATCAGTGAAGTGAGATGTCCGCTCTCGATCTGCACGCGCAGCGGCTTACCGGGCCCAAGAATGTGTTCTTGCCCGACATATTCATCCAGCGTGCGGGGGCGCATCCGGTCGGCCAGCGGACGTCCGGCGAGGTCTTCCGTAGCGCCCGGCAGACTGGTATCGAACAGGCTCATAGCGCGTTCCGTTGCCGCGCCGCCTCAAATAGCGCGATGGAACAGGCGACGGCTGCGTTGAGCGATTCAACGCGGCCCGTAGGAATCCTCACGCCCTGGCCCAATCGGAGCAACTCAGTTGAGAGCCCCGCACCCTCATTGCCAATGAGCAGGACGCAGCGTTCGCGCAAATTGCAAGCTGTAAGAACCGTCTCGCTTCCTCCCGCCAGGGCGTAGACTCGTAACCCGGAGCCGCCCAGGAGTTCGACAATCTGCGAGCGCGTCACGGCTTCCAGGTAGGGCACGCGAAAAAGCGATCCGGCAGAGGCCCGCAACACCTTCCCGTTTGACACACGCGCGGACCCTTCCATAAATATGATCCCGCTCGCTCCAAAAGCTTCCGCCGAACGCGCGATTGTGCCCGCATTCCCTGGATCTTGAACGGCATCCAGCACGATCAGCAGTGAATTACCCGCGATCGCTTCTTCGAAACTCCATAGCCGCGGCCTGAGCAGCGCAATTACGCCCTGGCTGGCTTCCGTGCTTGCAATCGAATGAAATGCCCGGGACGAGAGCTCGGTAACCGGCGCCGGCATGCGCGCAAACAGGCCGGCAAAGCGGACTGAGGTCTCGACGCTGCAGTAAATTTCCTCGACTCTCCAGCGGCTGCCTACGACTTCTTGGAGAAGATGCGGTCCTTCCGCCACGATTAATCCGTCGGATGTTGGCCGGTTCGAAAACGCGGCTTTACGAATCTCCTGCAGACGCGAATTGTGAATGCCGGTTAACTGCACAGTGCCTGAAACATTACACAATCCCGAATGTGTGCCCCGAACCGTTCCATATGGCTGAAGGCGTAGACTGGAAACTTCATAATCTTAAAGCGCCCACAACGAGCGCCGAACTTTACAGGGCGACTTCAATATCACATGCGAGCGCTGAAAACAGCGGTATGAAGCGCGCGGTAGCAGCAGCTTTGCTCCTGCTCCTGATTCTGTCTTTAGCCTACCTTTTCTATGTAGCGAAGCAAATCGAGAATCAGTCGACCACGGACGAGGCTCGTCCGGCCGACGTCATCATAGTCATGGGCGCGGCCGAATATCACGGCAGGCCCTCGCAAGTGCTCCAGGCGCGCCTCAATCATGCGTTGCTGTTGTATCTGCGGGGATTGGCTCCTTACATCCTTACGACCGGCGGTTCAGGCGGCGACCCGGAGTTTACTGAAGGCGAAGTCGGGCGCGCTTATCTGGCGCGACATGGGGTCCGCTCGGAGGCGATCATCACCGAGAGCGAGGGCGCTACCACCGCCCAGAGTCTCGACTCCGCTGCCGAAATCATGCACCGCATGAACCTGCATTCCTGCATCGTTGTGAGCGACGGATATCACATCTTTCGGGTTAAGCGGATCCTCGAGGCGCGAGGACTGAAAGTATATGGCTCGCCCAGGCCTTCAGCCGGATCGCTCAGCCCGATGCAATTGCGCTGGCTCTACTTGAAGCAGGCGGCAGGATTCCTGCTCTGGCAGATTGGAATCAACATCTAGCCCAGGCTCCCGCCAAAGTTGGCGAAATCGACGCCTCTCTTTTCCGGACCCGCCAGAGCTACTACGATTGCGAAGGTGAAGACTGCAGCTGCCGTTACCGCCATCGCATTTGCGTAGCCGACGCGTCCGGCAAAGATCACTTCGAACGTGTTCACTGGGCCCGCGAGCAAGGCCCCGCACTGATACGCGAAGCCCGGCAGGAAACCGCGTATCTGATTCGGCGAGAGCTCGCTCAAATGCGCTGGAATGATGCCCCAGGCTCCCTGTACGCAGAACTGAATCAGGAAAGCGCCGGCCACCAGCCAGCCGGTTTGGGGCGCGTATGCCCAGAGCGGCACGAGAAGAATCGCGAACAGAAGAGAGAAGGCCAGGCTGCGCCTTCGGCCGAGCCGGTCGGAGACCAGGCCCATCGTCACACCCCCCGCGATCGCGCCTACCATCGAGATTGCTGTGATGATCGACCTTTCGGTAGCCCCGAAGTGCCAGTAGCGTTCGAGGAAAGTTGGATAAAGGTCCTGTGTGCCGTGCGAAGACAAATTCATGCCGGTCATCAGCAGCACCAGATAGAGAAACAATTTCCAGTTCGCGACGATGCTGCTTCCCAGATGGCTCCAGTCTCTCCGGTGCAGTTTCTGCCAAACTTCCGACTCGGTCACGCGCACACGTACAAACAGTGCAAGCAGCGCAGGGAGGCCGCCCAGGAAAAAGAGCGGGCGCCAGCCAAAGCGCGGAAACACCAGCGGATACGCGATCGCAGCTAGCAGGTAGCCCAGCGCATACCCCTGCTGCAGGAACCCCGAAAGAAGTCCCCGCCACTTTGCCGGAACTTTCTCCATCGCGAGTGATGCGCCTACGCCCCATTCGCCTCCCATGCCGATTCCGAAGAGCGCCCGAAGCACTAAGAAGGTTGCGAAGTTAGGCGAGAAACCCGTAGCGATCTCGACCACGGAATAAAAAACCAGATCGATCATCAACGGCAGCCGCCGCCCGTAGCGATCCGCCAATAACCCGAACAGAAGAGCTCCGACCGGGCGAAAGGCCAGCGTGAGTGCCAGCGAAGAGGCAACCGCTTTGTCCGATTCGCCAAACTCTTTAGCGATCGCGGTCAGGCAGAACGCCACCAGGAAGAAATCGAAGGCATCGAGCGTCCAGCCGAGAAAACTGGCGATTAGGGCGGCGGAGGAACCGGAGGCTCTCATCTCTCGCCTTGTGCGAAGGGCGCGTATATTCGTGCAATCAAGTCCTCACGAGTTTACCGTTGTGCGGAAAGACTAGAAGCATGCGGAATGATGTGACCCTTTTCCCGTCCGAGTTATACAAGAATGCGGAGCATAGATTGCCGCATCGCGATCTTGACTGATGCTGAAGTGCATGCGCACACGCAGCGCGGACCTAGCCGGTTTCATCCAGCGTCGGGCCAGTATCCCGAATTTCTTGGTGCCACGGAGGGATACGGCTCCATACCTTTCCGGCTCGTCCCATATCGATAAACATCAGTTGCGGCGAAAGCGTGCTCTGGGTTTTCCAGCCAATCAGTACGTCAAAGGAATCTTTCTGGAAGACCGCCGGCCCCTGCAAGCACACTCTATCTTTCATCCCACACGTTGTTGCCGACTTTGCAGCAAACTCGTTCCACGGACCGAGTTGCGCTCGGAGTGTTGCACACTGCTGAAGCCAATTATCCATCGGCTGACTCTTAAATTGCGGTGCCGCGGACAGATATATTGCCCGACACGATCCGTGATTGATAGCGTTTTGAAAGTTTCTAGTCGCAACGACTGCCGACGTCTTTTGCTTCTCGCTGACGGACGGCAGGCCTGCAGGCGCTTCGCCTTTACGTATTGCACACGCAAGAAGCGACACCATAAACAAAAAGCTGGATATGAACAACAATTGAGATGTACCGCCGACCCAATCGCTTCGAATTCGATCAAAGCAGCCCAAGCTGGCATGTAGCATCAATGCACCCAGAACCTAACGATTACCCCCCGGCTCTTCCGCTCGCTGCCGCATTCGGCTGCCATAGCGTTTCAGCGACGCCCAGCACGTGATTGGCCCAGCGGCTCCAGACGAACAGCGCATCGCTCAACCGGTTCAGGTAACGGATCGCGTCTTCCGGCACGCTCTGCTCGCGCGCCAGACGGACCAGCAGCCGTTCCGCTCTGCGGCAAACCGTTCTGCACACATGCAACTCGGCATCGAGGCGGCTGGCCCCCGGTAACACGAATGACCGAAGCGCGGGCAGAGCTTCGTTCGCGCTGTCAATCTCCCGTTCCAGTTGCTCGATCTCGGCTTTCGTAACCCGCGGTTGCTTCGGATGCACGTCTTCGGGCAGCGTAGCCAGAATGGAGCCCAGATTGAACAGTTCGTGCTGCACGCGTTTCAGAATCCCGGCAAGTGACGTGAGCGCGCTGAACTGCGCCGACAATTCTTCCGCCGTGACGCGCGCCACCCCGATAAAGGCGTTCAGCTCATCCACCGTGCCATAGCACTCAATCCGGTTTTCATCCTTGGCAACGGATTGGCCGCCGACCAGTCGCGTTTGGCCCCCATCGCCCATCCGAGTGTAAATGCGGTTCAGAGCCAGCCTCGGCTCGTTGAATGTCGATTCGCCCACTGCTGCTCTCCATTTTCACCGAGCCATTCGCCACCTTGTGGCCTATCTTGACGTGCTCTGCTCTGCGCCGGGCAGCGTGAAGCAGAACGTGGATCCCTTGCCGGTTCCTTCGGATTCGGCCCAGATCCGTCCTCCATAGTGATCCACGATCTTCCGGCAGATCGCGAGCCCGATGCCCGTCCCGGAGTACGTAGGCGAGTTGTGCAGCCGCTTGAAAAGCCCGAATACCTGCTCCGCATACTCCGGCTCAATCCCGATCCCGTTGTCCTGGATGCGGACTCTCCACCAATCACCTTCCTGCTCTGCACTGATCCGAATGAACGGAGTCTTCCCGCAGTACTTCAGGGCGTTGGCGATGATGTTCTGGAATAGCTGCAAGAGATGGACCTCTTGTACACGGAGCTGCGGGAGAGGGGCTCGCTCGATTCTTCCCCCAGCCTCCTCGATCGCGCCTTTCAGAATGAACAGCGCATCGTCGAGTACTCGATCGCCCGCCACGGCGGTAACTTCTTGAAGCGTGAGATGGACCGCCTGCGTATAGGCCAATAGGTCGTCCACCAAGGCCTGCATGCGCCGGGTGCTCTCGGCGGTAAAGCTGAGGTACTCATCCGCTTGCGCATCCAGTTTGCCCTGATACTTACGCTGGAGCAACTCGCTGTAGATACCGATCACCCGCAGAGGCTCTTTCAGGTCGTGGCTGGCCGAGTAGGCAAACTGCTCGAGATCCGCGTTCGCCCTCCGCAACTCCTGGTTGGCCTTCACCAACTCGGCCGCAACCTGCTCGGCCCGGCGGCGCGCCAGCAGCAATTCCTGCTCGTAGCGCCTCCGCTGGGTGGCGTCGAATACCGTGATCCGGTTCAGTAGTGGCCTGCCCTCGGTATCCGTCCTCTGGACGGCGGTGATCAGAACCGGACGGCGCTGCCCGTCTTTGCATACCAGGTCCAGCGCGATCTCGTTCGCGGCGCCGTGCATGCGGAGCAGTGGCGCGAAGTGGGTGTCGTAGTAGATTTTGCCCCCGGGCGTTAGCAGGCTTGGAAAGCGCGCGATCCCGGCCAGCTCCGCCTGGCTGTAGCCGGTCCACGTAAGAAGCGTTTGATTGATCTTGACGATCAATCCATCTGCATCCGTCGAGAGATACCCGCACGGCGCCTGGTGATACAGTTCGTCAGCGCTCTCCTCGAGCAACGCTTTATCGATCGCACTCGCTGTGCTGCCCGGGCTCAAAGTTCCGCCAAGTAGTTCTTAATAGCCGCGATGGTCTCGTCCGGTGCGCTGAGATTCGGGCAGTGTCCCCGGGCATTCAGTAGCGCTAGCCGGCTACCGGAAAGGTTTCGGTGTACGTACTCGCCGACTACCGATGGAGCGATCGCGTCCTCCGAGCATTGCAGGATCAGCGCCGGCGTCCGGAGCAGTCCGAGATCCGTGCGGTTGTCGGAGAGAAAGGTAACTCGTGCGAACTGGCGCGCGATCTCCGGATCCGTGCGGCAAAAGCTGGCAGCTAGTTCTTGGCCCAGTTCCGGGCGGTCCGGGTTGCCCATGATCACCGGCGCCATACTGCTAGACCAGCCCAGGTAGTTACTGTCGAGCACTTCCAGCAAGCCCTCGATGTCTTCGCGGCTAAACCCGCCGCTGTACTCAGCATCATTGATGTAGCAGGGCGACGGCCCCACCAGGACTAGCCGGGCAAAGCGCTCCGGACGCCGGATCGCAGCCAGCACGCCAATCATCGCGCTTACCGAATGCCCCACGAAGATCGCCGGCGGCAGCGCCAATTCCTCGCAGATTTCAAGCACGTCTTCGGCATAGCCCTGCAACGTGGCGTATTTTTCTGGGTCATAGGCGCTAAGATCCGAGCGGCCCGCGCCCACATGGTCAAACAGTACGGTGCGGTACTCGTCAGAGAACGCCGGCTCGATGAAACGCCACATATTCTGGTCGCAGCCAAAGCCGTGCGCAAATATCATCGGCGTGGTGCCGCAGCCACCGACAGTGACGTTATGACGTCTTTGGACCGACATAGAACTTCTGCTTGCGCTCAAGATGGCCGGCACACACGGGGACGGCCCAGCGCAGATGAGAGCCGCTCTGCTCTCTAGTCTCGCATGTAAATAACGCATGCCATGCCACTCTGTGCGGCTCTTCCAGCCCGTGCCTTCAGCAGAGCGCCGCGCTGTCCTCACGCATTAACCCTTCGGCCAGCGGGCGAATTCAGTCCTTGTGTTCGGTTGTATTTTGCTGGCAGCGCTTGGAGATCCAGGCCCGGAACTCGCGGTTGTATTTGCGGGCTGCGTTGGCTTCGTCCTCCAACCGCTCCTCCGGCGTCAGATGTGGAAAATGCTCCCGACCCGTAAGGCGAACCCCAACAAACTGGAAACCGTTCGGCCAGCCCGGTTGACCAGTCACGTCCTTGAGAAAAGGACTCGACAACTCCTCGTAAGAGGCTTGTGCGGCTTCTCGGCCGGCATCTCCGATGAATTCTCCCCGGACTCTGGCGACATCCGCTGGTCTTTGAAGCTCCCCGGCGAATGCTTCGACATTCTTTGCTACCCTTCCTGCACTGTCAACCAATACCAATTTTGCGTCGCCTCCGGGTGACAGCAAGGTGCGATTCTCGATCCCATGTCTATCGAGGGATTCCCGAATCACTTCCAGATCGATGCCGGAAGTATCGATCTCGACTAACCTGTCTGGCCCATGATGATCTTCTATGGCAGCGATCACAGCCTTCTGCTTACCCACTACACCTTTAAAACGAGCGGAATACTTGACGTGATCGAACGGGGGCATATCGTATAGCTTGTTGAGGATACTATTTCCCACACTGCCTTGCCAATGACCCAACCGTACTGACCGGCTCACTCCTTTATACCCAATACTGGACGGGGCTATAGTTTCGGTAGCACTAGCCATGCGATTCCCATTGCCTGTCATGATGCTTGCAGCCACTCTCTTTGCGCAGACTGAGCGGCCGAAAACTTTCCTCGATGAAAATAATGCCTGGTATAAAACGCACCGGCTGTCGGCTGAGGCCTCACCGGAGCAACGGCGAGCCTTTGACCAGCAACTTGCCGGCGCTACTGCTCAGTGGGTCAAGAATTGGCCCGATGACCCGCGGGCTTGGCTAAAGCGATTGCAATCCCTGGTCAGACTGAAATCCACATCGGACCAGGAGTTAGAGGAGACCGGCGATACGCTTCTAAGAGTCTTAAAAGAGCACCCCGTCCAAGGATTTCGCTTTGTGCCATTCCAGACCGAGGTAGCCGAGATCTGGAGCATGAGAAAGATCCGCCCGGAGCAGTGTCTTCAACTGACGCAAGAGGCCGTTCATGAAGACAAGCAGGCGCAGAGCGAAAACCCCTCTTTCGCCAGACAGTATATAGAGATGGTTGCTCAGGGGCTGTTTCGCAGTCTTGGTATGGAAGCCTTTCTTGCGATAAACCTGAAAAAGTTCGACGTTGCGGAATCCGCGCTTGACGAGATGAGGCAGTATCTCGATGAACATCCGGATGTTTCTGCCCGCCTAGAGCACCTGTATCTAGTGGATGCCGCCGTTGTCGCTATCTCAGAAGGCCACAAGCCGGATGCCCTGCTTTATTATTCGGAAGCGTTCCGGGAACATCCCGAGGATTCGTCGACGGAAACTCACGCCCATCAACTCTGGAAGGAATTAGGTGGAAGCGATGAAGGTTTCAATGCTTGGACGTCTACCATCGCGAGAATAGACCGAACGCCACCAGCGGTAAAACAGGGCAGCTCTCCGTGGACCGCGATGAATAAGCCGCTGACCGCGTTCCATGGAGCCGATACGAACGGGAAAGTTTGGACGCTCGAAGATCTGAAAGGCAAGACCACATTGGTTAACGTCTGGGCGACGTGGTGCCGCCCATGCCAAGACGAGCTACCAGCCGTTCAGACCCTCTTCGAACAGTTGAAAGATCGTAAAGACCTGCAACTGCTGACGGTGAGCGTGGACGAAGACTTTACTTGGGCCGCTCGATTCGCGGAACGGCGGCATTACACCTTTCCCATCATCGCCATGACTTCCGCGGACGTGGACAAAATGGTGGGCGTCGAGGGCGTACCGCGGACATGGATTGTCGATCCGGCCGGCAGCCTTCGATTTGAGGCGATCGGCTATGACCGGGCGCTATGGCCGAAGCAGATTTTGCAGCAATTGGAAACGGTGAAATAGGGAGCGCCAAGAGGGCTGTTAGTTCGCGCGTCGCTGGGCCGGAATCTATCCTGCGCTATCCTTTCTTTGAACTTAGTCGCCCGGAGCCTGCATGAAGTTCGAGATCCGTAAAGCTGTTCTCATGTATGAAGTCACATATAGGGGCAAAACGCTGATCGATAAATCCAAGCTCGGCTTTGTGGACAAGTTGCTGGGTGCCTTAGGCGTGCGGTCAACAGACATCGTTACAGCACTGGGCGAAGGTGTAACAGCGGGCGTAGATCGTGGGAGCGCTATACTCAGTTTCGCTCGCTGCAGAGGATAAGGCTCCGCAGGGATGCGACCTGAGCGCTGTCACGAGTGCGGACTAACGGGGCGGCAACGCCGTCCCGCTCCGGAGGCGGCGAGGTTGTCGGAAGAAGAAATCGCTCGCGTGTTGAAGACGCACCACATCCGCCGGTTCACAGCCTTGCAGGTTTATTAGTACTCCGACAGAAACCGCTCCGCTAGCGGCGGGGTCGACTGAGAGTTGTGCGAACATGTTCTCTCGTTGTTGCCGCTGTTGCAATCTCTCAGCACACAGCGGAAGAAGGTGTTGCATGCTCTTTCCGCTGTGATCAAGGAGATCCAGGCCTGTCCGGAGCATCCAACGCACTCGATCGTACGCCCCATGCTCTCCTTGCCTGGTCTGGGCGTCCTAACCGCGACCACGCTCCTGGCCGAAGCCGGACATTTGCTTGCCGCCAGAGATTGTGCCGGGCTGCGCTCTTATTCCGGTGTTGCGCCCCTGACGAAGCAAAGCGGTAAAACAAAGCGGGTTCAGATGCGCAATGGTTGTAATCAGCGCGTACGCGAAGCCTGTTACCACTGGGCTCGCGTGAGCATGCAGCGGGACCAACAGGCGCGTCAGCACTACCGAGACCTGCCTGATGCCGGACACGGCCACGGACGTGCCTTGCGGGGTGTCTGCGACCGGTTAATCTCCCTCCTAATTGCGATTCTGCGTTCGGGGCAGGCTTACGATCCCAATCACTTTTGGAAGGGCCATTCGGCATCAGCTGCTTGCGCCCAGTGGTTGATGAGTCTGCACTGGACGGCCCGCTGGATGCTGCGGAACAATGCTAAGAGGATACGACTGTCGTATCATGCGCACCCCAAGTGCTCGATTCGATGTGGTGAAATCATCGCGTCACCTGCGCAGCTACTCGCGTGCCCATGGCGAGCTGCCGACTTCCAATGATCGAGTTGACCCGTGATTCCCGCATGCTGACTCGAAAGCCAGTCTCCAGGATCGATTTGGACAGATTTCAACGCGTGTATTTGCCCCTCAGCTTCCTACGTTCACAGAACCCGTGCAAGCTCGTTCGCAGACCAAGCGCCATGGTAGAATTCGGACCGCAGTCAGATTTGCCTTTTGGGGGAATTGCATGAAGGCTAACTGGATCGCCGCAATAACGGCTCTGTTGATCGGCGCCGGGTGCTCGTTCGCGGCAGCGAGTCCCCATCAATGGAAATCCGGAACTCTTCTGGAGAGCGAGAAGCAGCAGGTACTTGAAGGCAGCACGGAGACTTCGAATACCGACGGAACTATCAAAGATAGAAATAACGGTAAAAACGCCGACTACTCGGAAAACTCGACCACGACCAGGACCGACAATTACGACAACTTTCAGGTCTATACGATTCAAGGCGAAAAAAAAACCTATATTGCTCGCGAACGGTTGCTTTTCCCGTGGTCGAAGCCGGCCAACATTACGGTAGGAGGAGCTGTTAAATATTCTGTTCATAAGAACACCTTGTACCTGCTCGATGATGATGGGAAGCAGCACAAAGCGGGCATCTCCAAAATCAGAATGAATGACACGCACCAGCCATGACGCACTCAGTTCCGTAAAACTAGCACACCGCTGCCGTCCAGGAGGACAATTGACTCAAGGTGGCTCAAACCCCTCGCACTACTTAACCGAAATAAGCAGCAGACTCGATTTCCCCCCGCACATTCCCATCCTGGAGTCCGGCATCCACGGGCTCGGCCGCATCCAAGTCGCGCCGATCAGCCGAAAGCGCTCGCGCCGGCAGTTTCAAGCTGTATTGGGCGACTTTTGACGAGGACCTGAACAGCCCTTTTGCAAACCACGACGGGGATACTACGACGCCTGAGGTTCTGGATAACCCCCGCCTCAGTGGAGTCTGGCGTCGGTCTTCGCGGGAACCAAATCTGATCCGGCGGTCGAGACAGGAGCTTTCCAGCTTATCTTTCGCTTCTATCCGGACGGAAGCAGCGTGGGCGCCTGCATGAAGGCGAAGTCGCGTTGTTTGAGAAGTGCAATTACGAGAGGAAGGCCGTCGTGATCGGGACGCCGCTGCGGATCTCCGCAAGTGGAACAGCGAGGTCGTCGAGACTGGAAAAACTGGGGGCTTCGATTCGGCTCGGCAACAATATCGCAGTCCCGTTGTATGCAGACCCGGCATCTTCGGGTACTCCGGAAACGATTTCGGCCGGCTCCTCATGCCGGCAGACCACGGATCTGGGAAGCATTCAAATACCGGCTGCTAAATCCGTTCTTCTCGCGACGGGCAATTGCCCAATCTGTCAATTAAAAGGTGTGATCTGAGCAACAGCAATCGCAAGCTTCAATGCAAAAGCGGTGAGAGAATACAAATGATGCCCATCAGTCGTCGCCATTTCTTGCAGAGTACTGGGCTTGCCGGCTCCACGCTTGCGATAAGCGAAGCCGCTATCGCGGCGCAAGACCCTGCCAAACCGATCTCGCCCAACGATCGCGTTCAAATTGGCTGCATCGGTTTCGGCATCATGGGCCAGGGAGACATGCAGACCGAAGCGTCCCTGCCTGGTGTCGAAATCGTCGCTGTGTCCGACGTCTACGACGGTCGCCGCACGCTAGCCCAAGAACGCTACGGCAAGCACGTCTTTACCACCCGCGACTATCGCGAACTGCTAGCCCGCCGCGATGTCGATGCCGTTATCATCGCTACGCCCGATCACTGGCACGCCCGCATTGCCACGGACGCTCTCCACGCCGGCAAAGATGTCTACTGCCAAAAGCCCATGGTCCGCGAAGTACCCGATGGCCACATGGTCATCGAAGCGCAAAAGCAAACTGGTCGCATTCTCCAGGTCGGCAGCCAGCGCGTGAGCTCGATCCTATACGCCAAAGCCAAGGAACTCGTTAAAAGCGGCATGATCGGCCAGATCCATCTCATCGAGGCTTACATCAACCGCAACTCGTCTCTCGGCGCTTGGCAGTATACGATTCCGCCCGATGCCTCAACCGAAACCATCGATTGGGATCAGTTCCTCGGCAGCGCGCCCAAGTGCCCCTTTGACCCCATCCGCCTGTTCCGCTGGCGAAATTATCGAGCCTATGGAACGGGTATCCCCGGCGATCTCTTCGTCCATCTCTTCACCGGCATTCACTTCGTTATGGATAGCGTCGGTCCGCAGCGCATCGCAGCTACCGGCGGCACGTATTACTGGAAAGATGGCCGCGACGTGCCGGATCTCATGACCGGTCTATACGATTACCCGGAAACTCAGTCTCATCCGGGATTCCAAATCAACTTCAGCGTAAACTTTGAGGCGGGCGGCGGGGAAGGCGCGGATTCGCAAGCTTTCCGCTTCATCGGCACCGAGGGGGTTCTCAATCTCTCGGTCGGCAACTCTCTCTCGATTTCCAAACGTCCTCGCGAACTTGATCCCGGAACCACCGCCGACACCTTCTCCAAGAAGATCAAGGAGGAAATCCTTGCTGAGCACCGCGCCAAGTATCCGCCGCGTCCCGAAACCGCTGACTCCTTACAACTCGAAGCCCTTGAGACATTTCCGCTCCCTAAAGGCTACTCTGAGCAGGTTGCTCATCATCAAACCTTTCAAAACGCCATCCGCACCCGCACGCCGGTCATCGAAGATCCCGTTTTCGGCCTTCGGGCTGCCGGCCCCGCGCTCATGTCGAACGTCTCCTACTTCGAGCGCCGCATGGTCTCTTGGGATCCCGTCAACATGCGCATGCTTTAACCCGTCCCGAACGGGTCACGCGCCTTCAAAAGATTTCCTTCCCCTTCATTCAACACGCTTTAAGTCCAAATCTTCAATACCCCAAAGTTCGTTTTCCGCCGCTTGCGTGCTACTGTCCGGATGCCTATGCGATTCACTGCCCAACAGACCGCCCTCCTCGAGGCCACCGACCGCGCCAGCGAACAGCGTCGCGCTGAGATCAACCGCGCTAACGCCCGGCACTCTACCGGACCGGTCACACATAGCGGAAAAGCTATCTCCTCTTTAAACGCTGTCAAAACTGGTTTGACCGGCCGCACCGTGCTCCTCCACTCCGACGATGCCGCCGCCTACCAGCAGCACCTCGCCGCCTACGAGAACGAATACAAGCCCGCCGGACTTCGCGAATGCGAACTCGTCCAGTCTCTGGCCGACACGCAATGGCGCTTGCAGCGCATTCCCGGTCTCGAAATGGCCATCTACGCCCAGGGCCGCGCCGAAAATCAGGACTACGTCGACCAGCACCCGGCCGCCGGCGTCAGCCTGATCGAGCTCGGCACTTTCTTGAAGTACGAGAAGCAGCTCAAGAACCTCCAGCTCCAGGAATCGCGTCTCCAGCGCCGCTATGAAAAGGAGATGGCCGAACTCCGCACGCTGCAAAAGGAGCGCAAGCAGCAGGAGCAAGCACAGAAAGCGCAGGCCAAACCCGCCACCGCCGCTTCCGCAAACGAAGTTGGCTTCGTTTTTTCAACCGCGCAAAATCGGCCTGAGGACTCGCCGGTGAAACCCGAAACTGCCCCCAATTCTTCCGCCCCAGCGCTCTTTAAAACGGCATGACGGATCCGCTCCGCCTCTGGTGCGATCGCCTTTCTACTCCCATTGGCGAGTTGATCGTTTTGACAGATCGCGAAAAGCGGATACGGATTATTGATTGGGTTGACTTCGAAGATCGCCTGGAGCGCTCGCTACGGCTTCGGTATGGCCCGAAGGGTTTTGTGGTTGAACAAGGGCAAGCATCAGCCGCCAACATTGCCGCCCTGCGCGCGTACTTCGCAGGGGATCTCAAGGCTATCGACGGGTTGCCCGTCGAGACCGCTGGTACGCCATTTCAACGAACCGTCTGGCAGGCGCTGCGCGCAATCCCCTGTGGCCAGACTATCTCCTATGCGGAACTGGCGCGGCGTATCGGAACCCCTGCCGCGGTGCGGGCCGTCGGCTTGGCGAATGGCGCAAACCCGGTCAGCATAGTAGTGCCCTGCCACCGTGTCGTCGGGGCAAATGGTTCGCTCACCGGCTATGGCGGCGGGCTTGAGCGGAAACGCTGGCTTTTGAGCCATGAAGGCGCACGCACAAACTTACTGACTCCAATCTGACATGTAAGCTTCAGCGAGTATTTCCGTTCCACTGCGTTCTATAATTTGGACAGTGTAAATATGGGCACCGCCATACGTGTACTCGTCGCCAAACCAGGCCTCGATGGACACGACCGCGGCGCTAAAATCATCGCCCGTGCCCTGCGTGATGCTGGTATGGAGGTGATTTACACAGGTCTCCGGCAAACGCCGGAGATGATCGTGAATGCAGCTCTCGAGGAAGACGTCCAGGTAATTGGCCTTTCCATTCTCTCCGGTGCGCACAACGCAATTGTGCCCCGCGTGATGGAACTGCTTCGAGAGAAGGAGATGAATGACGTGCTGGTCGTAGTCGGCGGGATCGTCCCGGACGACGACGCCGCGGAGCTGAAAAGGCTCGGAGTCGCCGAGGTGTTTCAACCCGGCGCTTCCCTCGAGAAAATCGTTCAATTCATTCGCGATTCGGTAAAGCAAGTTGCCTGAGCGCAAGCTCGGCTGTAAGACGGTCTGAGCTGCTTGAAGAAAACCATGCAGCGGACGGAAAAGGAAATAGATGCAAGACAGACTGAACATCGCGGTGTTCGTCGATTACGACAACATAGAGATTGGCGTGAAATCGACATTGCGCCGTGAATTCGACGTGTCGCTCGCGCTTGGCGCGTTTAAAGAGCGAGGCGATATCGTCGCGAAATTCGCTTATGCGAATTGGGGGCGGCAGGAGGGTGCTACCCGCCTGATGGCTGAGAATGCCGTACAAATGGTCCAGCGGATCCCTTCGCCCCGCGGCGATAAGAACGGCGCGGATATCAACCTCGCCCTCGACGCGCTCGAGATGGCATTCACCCACTCGCACGTAAATGCCTTCGCCATTGTCAGCGGCGACAGCGATTTTATCCCGCTGGTAAACAAACTGAAAGAGTACGGCAAGACGGTTTTCGTGCTGGGCGGGAAAGCGTTCACCAGCACCATTCTGCAGCAGAACTGTCACGAGTTCGTGAGCTACGAGTCGCTGCTTGAAGACGGAGATCGGATCGTTGCTCAACCTATGCCCGACCGCCGCGAGCGCTTCGAACGGCAGGATCGTCCAGAGCGGCAGGATCGCCCCGACCGGGAGCGAAAAGATAAGCGCGATAGAGGACCCCGGCCCGCTCCCCTCGATTTGAATCAGGCCTTGCCGCTGGTAGAACGGGCGCTCCAGGTTCTTGAGCGGCGCGCGGTGCAGCCGCAGCTGGGACTGCTTAAGAGCACCATGCTGCAGCTAGACCCGGCGTTCAGCGAACGTGCATACGGCGCAGGAAGTTTCTCGGATTTTGTCGACAAGCTGAAGAAAGCGGACTTCATCAACGTAAGCGGCTCTGGCGGCCGGTACGTGATCGAACGCCGCGGCGGCGGAGGTGCTGAAAAGGTTGCCCCCCGTCCGGAAGAAGCTTTGCCCGCTCTCCGCGACGTTTTGGAGACCCATCGTATGGAGTTGGAAGAGGGCGCCACGGCAGAAGAGCTCGAGCAATGGATGCAAGCTGAGCATCCTGATTTTCAGCTGCCGAAATACGGCTTCCAGCAGTTCTCAGAATTTCTGAACTACGCCCAGGACAAGACCGTGGTGCGCACCGAGCCCGATGAGGAGCGCGGCATCATAGTGCAGCTTGGCGCTGAGTTTTATCCGCCGGCTCTACCGGAAAGGGCCCCAGAGCCCATCCCTGAAGAGGAAGAAGATGAGCCCCAGCCCATTGTGGAAGGGCAGCCGACCATCTTCGAGCCAAACCCTCCACCGCCCAAGCCGAAGAAAGCGCCTGTTCGCAAACGCGCCGCTGCGGGCACAGGAACCCGCCGCCCAAGAAAGAGAAAGCCCGAATAGCGCGGCAGTTCAGGCGACCGCGCGCTTGGGCTCATCTGCGGATGTCAGCCCGAACTCCCTGGCGACCAATTCGTACGAGCGGCGTCGGGCCGCATGGCCGTGCAGGATATTCACTAGGAAGATTTCCCTTGCTCCGTAGGCCTCGGCGAGTGCGCTAACCTCTTCGCGAACCCTGGCCGGCGACCCCGCGATGAACCTGCGGCCTGCGCCCAGCAGTTCGAGAGGTGTTCTCTCGTCGAGCAGGAACTGCCGGGCGCGCTCGACGGTGGGCACTGGAATCAGCCGCCCACGCTGGAGCAGTGCCATCATCATGCGCGCGCTGAGAGACAATTGCTGAGCCTCTTCGTCCGTATCCGCGCAGACAACCCAGGCTGCCACTGCCGCAGCGGGTTTGGCGAGACGCGGAGAGGGTTCAAAAGCACGCAAATAATGCTGGGTTAGCTCCGCTCCATGCGGATTGATGAAATCGGCAAAGCAGTAAGGCAATCCGAGTTCAGCCGCCCAAATCGCGCTTTGCGGAGACGAACCCAGCAACCAGATCTCCGGCTCCACGCTGCCTTCGAAATTCGCGAGCAGCTCGTTCAATTGTTCCGGGAAATCGTCCGGAGCGGGATGTCGCCGGTCGCGCTGCAATGCTATCGCGACATTCCGGCTGGTCCCTGCGGCGCGTCCGATTCCAAGATCGATTCGTGCCGGAAACAAGTTGCTTAGCATGCTGAAGTTCTCGGCGACTTTCAAGGGACTGTAATGGGGCAGCATCACGCCTCCGCTGCCGGCACGTATCCGCGACGTCGCTGCAGCCACCGGCCCGATCAGCACTTCGGGACTGTTACAGGCGAGGGCGGGCGTTCCGTGGTGCTCCGCCAGCCAGTAGCGCTCATATCCCAGATCATCGGCCAGCCGCGCCAAATCTATCGTGTTCCGTAGCGCATCCTGCGCCGAACCACCCTCCGGGATCGGCGATTGATCCAGCACGCTCAGCCCTAAAGCGCTTTTTTCCATGCCCCTGTTAGATGCGCAGATCGAGCGCCGACGATTCGCGAGGGCGGCTAACTCTCTCTTTCGGAAAGTTGCCGGGCGATCAGGAATGCGCTTGTGGCCACCGCGGCGTCTTCGGCAACCGCGAGCACGGTATCCGGCAGCTTGAGATTCTCCTTCAGCGAACGTCGCAGATGATAAGCAGCGAAAGTTGCACCGAGGGCGCCCAGAGCGCCGTAAAACGCGCCAAGCCACGCTGATTTCTTCCTTGCCGAGCAAAGCACCGCCCCGCTGAGAGCCCCTGATACAGCGCGGGCGATCAGCGGACCCTTGTCGGTTCGGGCTGGCATCGACGGCAGCTTATCGGCGACGATCTCGCCGAGCGCGAGCAGAGCTGTCGTGGAAATCGCTCCACTGCTGGTCAGGAACCCAAGTTTCGAGCCTTCCACCGCTAATTGGCCCTTACGAGCCACTTGACTGATAAGGGCGGGTGCAGACATGCTCCGCATCCCCGCCATCACTCCCAGAGCCGTAGCTCCGGCATACGCTTGTGCATCCGTTGTCATTCGTTCTCCTAAGGATCTGGTTTGTTCAGCCAAGCCATTCGTTTATCAGCGCTTGAGGATCGCCGCCCAAGTCGACTGGCTTAGATTCAGAGCGGCCGTCCGGCTCGATGATTTCGGCGAGAATGCCTTCCGGCGTAGGTCTCAATTCAAGACGCCTCTCCTTGGCCTCGAGCCGCAGCTTGCCGTCGATCCACGCCATATAAACCTTGGTTCGAATCCGGTGACCCGCAACAGCTGCTGCATCAAATAGCCGTTTCGTGTACTCGCAAGACCGGAGCTGTTCTGCCCACGGGGCAATCGCTAAAGCGCGGGCGCGATCTTCTTCACGCCGCTGCTGATTATTACCATTACGCTCTTCTACCGATTCGAGACTTTTGAGAGAATTTTCCAGATTGTCGAGGAATCCCATCTGCTGTAAATCATTGGACGCAGCAGAGCCGAATCGTATACAACTCGCTTGAGTTATCGATTTTCTATTCTATGGGTGATGAGCTCGCAGCGCGTCATGCCGGGTGGCCGCGCGGATCGTAAGTATCTGCCCAAGGGGGCCAATGGACGTTGCCTCTGCCGCTGGTGTGGCCTCGAGGTTCCCGCTGGCCGTCTTACATTTTGCTCCGATTGTTGTGTGGAAGAGTGGAAGGTGCGCAGCGATCCAGGCCACCTGCGAGATCGTGTGCTCGAACGAGACCGGGGCATCTGTGCCCAGTGCGGCCTCGATTGCCTCTCCGAGCTCCGGCACATCCGGAAATCGAGGGGCGTCGCCCGAGCTCGAGCCATGACAGAGTGGAAACTCGCCGGACGCAAGTCTCTGTGGGACGCGGATCACATCACACCGGTTGCGGAGGGCGGCGGAGAATGTGACTTGTCGAACATGCAAACGTTGTGTCTGAAGTGTCATCGGAGCAGAACTGCGGAGTTGCGCCGGCGGCTCGCTGCGACTACGCCTGCGAAATAAATCATCCTGAGATTTCGTCCAGAGGCTATTATGCAAACAAGAACTCTTGGCCGCACTGGCCTGCAAGTTTCCGCGCTCGGGCTGGGCTGCATGGGCATGTCGGAATTCTACGGTTCCGCTGAGGAGCAGGAATCCATCGCGGTCATACATCGTGCGGTAGAGCTGGGCATCACCTTCTTCGATACCGCCGACATGTATGGAATCGGCCGCAACGAAGAGTTGGTCGGGCGCGCCTTGCGCGACCGCAGAACGCAGGTTGTCATCGCAACCAAGTTCGGGAACGTTCGCGGCGAAAAAGGCGAGTTCCTCGGAGTTAATGGAAAGCCCGATTATGTTCGGTCTGCTTGTGAAGCCAGTTTGAAGCGTCTGGGCACCGACGTGATCGACCTCTTCTATCAGCATCGCGTCGACCCCGAGACTCCGATTGAGGACACGGTCGCGGCGATGGCCGATTTGATTCGAGAAGGAAAAGTCCGCTATCTTGGGCTCTCCGAAGCCGGACCTGAAACCATTCGCCGTGCTCAGAAAGTGCATCCGATAACGGCGCTGCAAAGTGAGTATTCTCTCTGGAGCCGCGAACCCGAAGACGCGATCCTGGCTACTGTGCGTGAACTCGGCATCGGCTTTGTCCCTTACAGCCCGCTAGGTCGTGGGTTCTTGAGCGGACAGATCAAACGTCTGGAGGATCTTGCCCCGGACGATTGGAGGCGGAACACGCCGAGATTTCAGGGCGAGAACTTCGGGCGAAATCTTAAGCTCGTTGCGGCGGTCGAGGAAATCGCACAAAGGAAAAACTGCACGCCTTCACAAGTCGCGCTCGCCTGGGTTTTGGCCCAGGGTAACGACATCGTGCCAATTCCCGGAACGAAGCGGCGGAAATATCTCGAGGAAAACGTTCGAGCGCTCGAGATTCACCTGACCGAGGACGATCGCGCGCAGCTTGAGCGAGCCTTTCCGGTGAATGCGGCTTCGGGCAGCCGCTATCCCGAAGCAGCCATGCGGGCCGTGAACCGCTGAGCATGGCGAAAAAGATCGATAATCTCCAGGGCACTCTCGAGCTTCTGATTCTGAAAACGTTGGAGCGCGGGGCAAACCACGGATTCGGGATAACGGCTCACGTCGCGACGGCTTCGGAGGGACTGTTACAGGTGGAGGAAGGCTCGCTCTATCCCGCCCTTCACCGTATGGAACGGGAGAAGCTTGTTTCGGGCAACTGGAAGATTACCGGCAACGGACGGCGTGCGCGGGTTTACGCCCTGACGCCAGCGGGCAAGAAGAGGCTGACCGAAGTTCGCAGCAACTGGAAAAAGGTAAGCCGCGGAGTCAAGAAGCTGCTGAAATTCGCTTGAGTTTGCTGTGACGCCATTGCCGTTCTATCGTGTTGCGCGCTGAATCGCGATCGGCTTGGAATAGCTCTGGCGAAAGGATTCAGCGGCTTCGTTAGCCGCCCAGATCTCCAGATCCGGATCGCTCTCCGACTCTACCAGCAGGTTCAAGCTTCCGTCGCGAACGACGCTGGTTACCTGTTTCACTTTCTGCTCGTGGCCACGGTCTAGTGCGTCGGCGATGCGCAGCAAAGGCGCGAGGTTTGTAACGATTCGCTTGGCGTCTGACTCCAGCGCTTGAAAATGAGAATGGCGCGCCTGCGGCATGGACTTGCGATGAAAGCGGCAAAGCGCCGCTATGGTCAGCCGCTCCTTAGCGGTGAACCCGGGCATATCGGAGTTCGCCACCAGGTATGCGGAATGCTTGTGATGGGAGATGCCGCTGACGTAATGCCCGATGTCGTGAAGATAGGCGGCCGCTTCGAGGAGCTTACCGGTAGCGGGCGGCAGTTGATGAACCGACTGCAGCTTGCCGAAGATCATTTGGCTGAGAGATGCTACATGACGCGCGTGCCGCAGGGAAACGCCATACTTTTTCGCCATGGCCTCTACGAGCGATCTCTGCTCTCGCGAAAGCTGTGAGAGCTCGCGGCCTGCGCCCTTGGCTACGAGGTCTGCGATGATGCCGTCACGCACGCCCGCGGCGCAGTAATAAAGTGAGCGATTTCCGAAGAGCTGAAGTGCTGCCAGAAAAACAGCAGTGCCTCCCAGGATGATCTCGGCCCGTTTCGGACCAATGCCGGTCATCTTGCGGCGAGCGTTTAGGTCGCTGCCGGCAAGCGTGAGAAAGAAGTCCTCAACCTGGCCGGTGGAGGCGCGCATGCGGTCAGCCTCGTCCCGTTTGGCGCGCGCAATGCGGTTCGCAGCGCACACAAGGGCGGCAGCGGTCGCCGAGGTGGCCACCACTCGATCGAACCTCTCGTCTCCGTGCTGCTTCCAGAACGGGTTTAGTTTCTCCTCGATGTAGCTATTCAGGCGTCGCAACTCTTCGTTACTTGCTGGATCGTTCTTCAAAAACACTTCCGTAAGCCGTACCGCTCCGAGCGGCTTCGAAACAGCGTCAATCAACTGCCCGTTTTGGCTGATGATCAACTCCGCGCTCCCGCCGCCCACATCTATGATCAGCGTTCTCTCTTTAGGACGTGGCCAGCGCGCTTCCACCCCCAGATGAATAAGACGCGCCTCTTCCGGGCCTGAAATAATTTCGACCTTCGTCCCCAGGGCGCTCGTGGTGCGTTGCAGAAACTCCTCCTGATTATTGGCATCCCGCACCGCACTGGTCGCCACTGCCCTGGTGCCGATCACCTCCAAGCGGCCGTAGGCGGCAGACATGCGTGCCAGTGTTCCGCAGAGAAAGTCGAGCGCATCCTTGCTGATCCGGCCCGAACGAAAGACGCTTTGGCCCAGTCGCGTGACTTCCCTGTCCTGCGCCAGAATTCGCGTCTCGCCATGACTCACATCGGCCGCCATCATGCGCACCGAGTTGCTGCCGATATCGACTGCTGCATAGCGAGCCATACCCGTTTTATAGCAGTCGGAAGCCTGGCCGCGAGATGGGGCCGCTAAACTGGAATTTCATGGCGTCTCCGTGCCTAAGTGCGTTTGACAAGGTGTGCTCGTTGTACGCATGAAGTCTGTTCTGTTTCCTGTTTCGCACCGCTATGAGAGTTGGGTGAACCGCAGGGAAAACGATCTCTGCTTCCGCTCGAATGACCGGATTGTCCGTCCTTTCGAGCTTGGAACCGAATGGGCGTCGAACTGGCTTGCAGGCGTCGCGGATGTCCGATCGATCCCGGACGTTATCGCGCTGAATGATGTGATCATGCAGCGCAGCGAAGAGTTTTTTGGATACCGGTCGCCTTCCGACTTCCGATTGAATCGTAATCGGCTCACGTTCACATCGCCGGTAAGCACTCCTTACCCTGAGAACAATGAAGTAAGCGCGCTCTGGTTTCCGGCAAAATCCGGGAATCGAAAAGCTGTCGTTGTCCTGCCGCACTGGAACTCGAAATTGCCGCAGCACAACGCACTCTGCAGCGGATTGCAGCGGCTGGGCATTTCGGCCTTACGGCTTAGCTTGCCATATCATGACTCCCGCATGCCCGCCGGACTTGCGCGCGCCGACTTCGCGGTTTCAGCCAACATCTGCCGTACGATCGATGCTACACGCCAGGCTGTTATCGATGCCCGCTCCTGCTTCGATTGGCTGGAGCAGCAGGGTTTCAGCAATCTTGCTATCGTCGGTACCAGCCTGGGCTCTTGCTACGCGTTCCTGGCCAGTGCCCACGACGCCCGCATTCGCGTCAACGTTTTCAACCATTGCTCGACCTATGTCGCCGACGTGGTTTGGGAGGGTCTGTCGACGCGTCACATCCGCCAGAGTTTAGAGACTGCCATCGATCTGCCCACCTTGCGCAAGTTGTGGATGTGCGTCAGCCCGCCAAGCTACTGGGAACTCTTCAGCGCGAAGAAAAAGCGCTCCAAACTGATCTACACCAAGTACGATACGACTTTCCCCGTTCATCTCTCGCGACAAGTCGTCCAGGGTGCCCGAAAACAAAACTGGGATTACGATGTTACCGTTCTGCCCTGCGGACACTACACTCTCGGCGCTTTTCCGTTCAAATATATAGCCGGATACGAGATCTGTTCTTTCCTGAAACGCAGTTTGTAGCGATTGCTCCGCTATTCTGAATGGAGCAGCCGGCAAGGCGACTACCTCTCGCGCGCTGACTAGAGATTTCGCCTTATTGCATCGCCGGGTGTGAATCAGACGAGCGAATGAATAAACTAAGAAACACTGCGTTTCTCCAATTCATCTGTTTGCTGCTCGCGGTCTGTCCAAGGGCAGCCAAAGCACAGCAGTCGCCAGCGGCAAGCGGTGCCCCTGGCCGCCCGGGAATGCAAACTGGCGCCGCGCCTCAAAGCACGGCGACGCTCTCGAATGGTTCTGCCCTGCCTGCCGCGCTGCCGCCCCAAACGGGTGACCAAAGTTTCCAAGGCAGTGTGCCGCAAGGCAAGGCGTCTTCGACTCCCATTGCGCTTTCGCTCGGAGACGCCATCGATCGCGGCCTTAAAGCTAATTTGGGACTTTTGACAAGTGAGCAATCGAGCCGTGAGATCCGCGCTGAACGGCTGCGCGCATTGAGCACTCTCCTGCCGAGATTGACGGGCCAAGTGAACGCTGTTGAGCAGCAGCTTAACCTTCAGGCTGTTGGTTTTCTTTTCACGTTTCCGGGCATCCAGACCCCTCATATCGTTGGACCGTATGGCTATCAATCTGCCCAGGTCAATGCTGAACTCACGCTTTTTGATTACAGTGCGATAAGTAACTACAGGGCGTCTCGGGAGGACACAAGAGCGGCCGTTCTCTCCATCAAGAATGCACGAGACCTGGTCGTACAAGCAGTTGGCAACGCGTATCTGCAGATCATAGCCGATGCCGCCCGTATCACCGCCACGCAGGCTGAGATCGAAGCTGACCGGGCTGTCTATACGAACGCCGTGCGGAGACACAACGCCGGTACGGCTATTGGCATCGATGTGCTGCGCTCGCAAGTAGAACTCAAACAGCGCCAGCAGCAACTCGTGGCCGTTACGAATCAATTCGAGAAAGATAAATTGACTTTAGGCCGGGTCATTGGTCTCGCAGTGGGGCAGGAGTTCACGGTCGCCGATCCCGCACCCTCTGTTCCACTCGCCGCGGTTACTCTTCAGGACGCGATCCACAAAGCGTATGAGCACCGCCCCGATTACCAGGCTGCCAAGGCGCGGGTTCTGGCGGCCCAGTTTTCTTTGCGAGGAGCTAAGGCGGAACGTTATCCAACTCTGACCGCAAACGGATTTTATGGGGACGAGGGTTTGCACCTTTTCACAAACTCCCACGGCGTCTTCAATGCAACCGGCTCGCTACAATTCAACATCTTCGATGGCGGCCGCATCAAGGCAGACATCCTGCAAAACGACGCGGAACTGCGAAACCGCCGTAATGAGCTTGAGAATCTGCGGGGCCAGATCGACTTCGAAGTTCGGAGCGCATTACTCGATCTGAATTCGGCGCGTGATCAGGTGGATGTTGCCCAGAGCAACGTGCAATTGGCCAATGAGACGGTAAAGCAATCGAGAGATCGTTTCGCTGCCGGCGTCACCAACACTGTAGAAGTGGTACAAGCTCAACAGGCGCTGGCCGACGCGAATGAAAACCTGATCTCTGCGCAGTATCAGTACAACATCGCGAAAGTGTCCCTTGCCCGGGCGCTGGGATTGGCGGAAGAGAACATCCGTACTTACTTCGCCAAGCAACCTTAGCCCAAGCTACTTCTCCAGGCAGAAGCTGCCGACAAAGAGCGAATCGATTCCAGAAGAGTAGAAGCTGCGCACCGCATCGCGCGGAGTACAAACCAGGGGATCGCCAAACAAATTGAAGCTGGTGTTGTAAAGCACCGGGAGTCCGGTCGCTTCACCCATTGCGGTAAGCAAACGGTGATAGAGCGGGTTTTCCTGCTGATTGACTTTATGGACCCGTATCAAATTCCCCGCGAGAATGGCCGCTCGAAACTTTTCGCAATGCTCCGGCCGGACCTCGCCTACGCTCGCCAAAAAGCGCGCGTTCGAAGTGGCAGCAAAGTACTTGTCTGCAATCTCCTCAGGAACGGAGGCTGCGAACTTCCGAAAACTTTCGCGGTGTTTGATATATACGTTCAGATTTTCGGTCGAGTACGGATTCAGCGGCGAAGCGAGTATGCTGCGGTTCCCAAGGGCACGCGGGCCGAATTCCATACGGCCTTGCATCCATGCCACGATCCTGTTCTCGTTCAGAGCGGAGATCGCTTCGCGGATGAGTTCTTCGCCCGTGAGCAGGAATCGGAAGCGAAGTTTGCAGTTTTCGAGCACGCGCTTGATCTGCTCGAGACTGTAAGCCGGTCCCAGACACAGAGTGTTGAACGGAATTAGCTGGCTCTCCCGATAGAAATTGTGCCAGGCATAAAAGGCCGCTCCAAGCGCCGTGCCAGCGTTGCCCGATACCGGTTGTACAAATAAGTTTCGAAAACGCTGCTCGAGTGCTCGAATCAGCAAAGCATTCAGCGCCAAGCCGCCCGCAATCGCAACGTTCTCCGCTGTTCCGAGCATGCAAGCAACTCTTTCCTCGATGACTACCTGCAAGCTTCGCGCCAGATCGGCCTTCACCTTGTCAGATAATCCATCCTCCGGAAGAATGGCCGCGGTCTCATAGAACCGGCGGCTGAAGCTGCCTTTCGTCAGGCTGTCCGTATCGAAGTAACTCCGATCGAATCGCGGCCAACCCCCCTCCGTTTGGCGGGTGATTTTGCGGAAGAGATCGGCGAAGGCTGGCACGCCGGTTGCTGAGAGCCACTGCACTTTGTGTTCATCGGAACGCGGTTCGAAGCCCAGTAACTCCGTCACGCGGTTATACAGGTCTCCGAGAGAATCTGGAAAGTAGAGTTCCCTGGCTCTCGTCAGGCGAGTTCCTTCACCCCGAAATAGCACGGCGGATCGGAAATCCCCCGCGCGATCGACGCTCAGTACCGTGGCGTTGTTGAAGCCGGAAACGTAATAAGCGGATGCCGCATGCGCTTCATGATGGTCCACCACGACAACTTCGGCTTGCGGAAAGCGGGCCCGCAGCTCGAGGAGCGACGTGCTTTCGGCCCCGGTCGCAAAGGGTCTCGCGATCGCCAGGCAATCAACATTCCCGGGCTCGACCTGGGCAATTTCCAGGGCGCTCGAAAAAGCTTCTTCAGGAAATGCTCCCGGGCGATTGTGGCGGCTGATTTTGGCCTGTTCGACGGCCGATACAAGCTCGCCACTCTTGATGACGCAACAAGCTGGATCGCTGAGCAAACCGCCCAACCCGACCAGAATCTCGGGCATCCTCTCAGACCTTCTCTAACCTTTGAATGGCCCGTTCCCGGCCGATGCAAATGAAAACGGCAAACGCACTCGGCCCTACCGACTGGCCGGTCAGCGCAGCGCGGCTGGCATTAATCAACACACCCGCCTTCACTCCGCGTTCCTCCGCCAGTTTCCGCAGATCTCGCTCTACGCTTGCCTCGGAGAATTCACTATTACTTGCGATTCGCTCTGCCAATTCGTGCAGCAACGCGCGCGCCCCGGGTATATCCAACTTATCGAGTGCCTGCTTCTCAATGTGAAAATCATCTGCGAAATAGGCGCGTCCTTTTACCGGGAAATCGAGCAGTGTCGAATAGCGTGAACGGATGGTATCGACTACATGCGCGAAAAACTGCGCATCGCCATATGGCTCGAGCTTGTGATCTTGCAGAACCTTGCTCACCACGGGCGTAAGCGCCTCGACTGGCATGCTTCGCAGATGTTGCGAGTTCAGCCACAGCGCCTTCGGGTCAATAGGGTCGCTCTCACTGAAGTTGACCACCGCATTGCTCCGGTTCACGCCCTCGAAGCTGAACGCGGACGTCAATTCCGCAAGGGTCATTTGCTCACGGTTATCCTTTGGCGACCAGCCAAGCAGACACAAGAAATTGATATAAGCGAGCGGCAAGAAACCGTTGTCCCGGTAAGTCATTACACTCACAACTGGGCCGTGCTTGCGCTTGGAAAGTTTCGATCCATCCGGCGCGATCAGGAGTGGGAGATGGGCAAATCGAGGTATTGCGCTGGCCGCTGCTTTAAACAGCAGAACGTGTTTGAAAGTATTCGATAGGTGATCCTGCCCGCGAATAATGTGGCTGATCTTCAAGTCGATGTCGTCGGCGCACGATGCGAGGTGATAAGTTGGCATGCCATTGCTCCGCAGCAACGCAAAGTCTTCAATATCGGCCGTCAGCTTACTCTGTTCTCCGTAGACCTCATCGTGAAACTCTACTTGATACGCGGGCTCCCGCTGGACTTTAAAACGGATCACAAAGGGCTCTCCTGCCCCCGCTCTACGGCGGCTCTCTTCAGCCGAGAGCGCGCGCATATCGGCATTACACAGCCACTGGCCCTCAAGATGCGGTTTGTCTTCCAGATCGGCTGCGGCCGGCGTGAAATCCCGATAAGCCGATCCCTGTTCTAACAAGTCGTAGGCGAGCTTGCGATGGAGATCGAGCCGCTCTGACTGACGATAAAACTCGTCCCAGCTCAGATCTAACCAGTTCAATCCCTCATAAATCGAGTTGAGAGACGCTTCGGTGTTGCGATCAACATCTGTATCGTCGATGCGCAAAACCATAGTCCCGTTGTTCTTTCTTACGTACAGCCAGTTGAAAATAAACGTGCGCGCACTGCCAATATGCAAATATCCCGTTGGCGATGGCGCAAAGCGAGCGCGAATCATGAATCTTCAGTGTACAGACGGTTCCAAGCGCTCATGCAATTCGATGAACTGCGGAATCGAGAGTTGTTCCGCTCTTAATCGAGCCTCAGGAAGGGCATCGATCTTTTCTCCGTAAAAGGAGCGCAAGTTGTTGCGCAGAGTCTTCCGCTTGTGCGCAAAACACCGGCCGGCAAAGCGTAACAGCTGATCCAATCGGCTATGCGCTTCAGCTTTCCGGTGCAGCAGCACAGCTCCGGATTCAACTTTGGGCGGCGGCACGAAGGCTGAAGGCGGCACCTTGCAGACCAGCTCCACATCGCAGGCGAGTCTGGTCGAGACTGTGAGGTATCCGTAGCTCCTGGTGCCGGGATCTGCCAGCAGTCGCTCGGCGACCTCCCACTGCATCAGGAACACCGCACGAGGAAAAGCTGCATCGAGCTTCAGAAACTTTTCTATTATCGGAGACGTTATGTAATATGGCAGGTTGCCGGCTATCAAAGCCGGACCCCACTGCGCTAGCTCTGCCGCCAGCACATCCGCTTGGTGCACTCGCAGCTTTGGTTCTTCTGTGAACTTTTGTCGTAAGTAGCTGGCGAGCGAAGAATCGAGTTCAATTGCGTGAAGCTCATGTGTACGCCGAAGCAGATGCCGGGTCAAAGCGCCTCGCCCGGCGCCGATTTCGATTACTCGCGGGGCATGCTCGCCACAAGTCGCGACTGCCAATTGCTCGAGAATGCTGTCGCGAACCAGAAAATGCTGACCAAGCCGGCGTGGCACCCCTCAGTTTAGAGCAAGCAAGAAAAAACGCGGTTTGCATACCGTCGGGGCATCTATACGGGCGTGAACTGGATCATGTATCTACTTGCGATTGGGGCGGGCGCCGTGAACCCGGCCCAGGCCGGCGCGAACGCCCAATTGAGGAAGTCTGTCGATAATGCGTTGTTCTCCGCGGGAGTTGTTTATGTTTCCGGTCTACTTGGAATCCTCCTCATTCAGCTGTTTGTTCGCGAGGGCTGGCCTGGCTCCGGGAAATTTGCGCAAACCCCCTGGTGGGCATGGACCGGAGGCTTGCTCAGCATAGCCGCCACGCTAGCCGGAATCACCTTCGCGCAAAAGATGGGATCCGGTGTTTTTACGGGGATCAGCGTCACAGCCTCGCTCGTCACTTCCATTCTGCTGGACAATTTCGGCTGGGTCGGCTTCAAAGTACACCCGGCATCCTGGCCCCGGATAGCCGGATGCGCCCTCATGATCGCCGGTTTGTGGATGGTTGCAAAATTCTGATGCGCTACAAACTCGATATCGCGCTCAGGAATGGTGAATACACGATGCGGGCTCCGATTTTGGCCGCATACTGTCCCGCGGATACGCCAAGGCAGTCCAGTGGAGCACCCCGGGGCAGCTGTCCGAGTAACTCGATCAGGAAGCGCGCCTTCATGACTGCGAAGCGGGTCGAAACCGCTCCCACCGAACGTTGCTTCCATATTTGCCCAAAGTAGCCCGGATCGTCTCCCGGTTTGCCGCGATTCGGGTTAACCAAAACTCCGCCCGAACTGAATTCCAGCCCAGCCTCGATGACCTGACCGTTGCCGTTCCGAATCAGCCCTCCTACCATCACGGTGTCCGGATGAAGTTCCGTTATCCCAAGTGCTTCCCATTGCCAGCCAGAACCCTCGATTCGCACATCGCGTCCCACAAGGTAGGCGAATCCATCCTGTTCAGCGACGAGGCGCGCCTGTTCCAGGCAGTCATTCGCCTCTGCGCCCGAGATTTTTACGAACGGCCTCGGCTCTTCCTCTTTTCTGCGGAAATGCCAGTGCGCCCCGCCGAGCAACGGACTCTGCTCGATCTGAAAGAGCTTCCCCTTAGGATGAGCGTCCAGAAAGCGCTGCAGAACTCTTTGCTGGGCAGACGAGACGTAGGGTTTTCGGGCTGGATCATCTGCCGTCGAGGTGGCATGGACCCGCCAACTATAGACAACTTCGGGGATGTGAACCGCAGAGTGACCCGCAATAAGAAACCGTACGAAGAGATCCCAGTCGGGACTGCCTTCTGTCGCAGGATCGCTGTAAGCACCGAGCGCGAGCGCTTTCTCGCGGTCGATCACTCCCAAATGAGCGATATAGGCCGAATTCAGGAGCAAGACCGGATCCCAATCCGGCTTGAGATACGGCTGATATACACGCGATCCGATTACCTTATCTTCGTCGCTGTACAGTAGGGGCGGATATTGTGCTTCCTCAATAACCGAGGCGACAATCCGCAGCGCATCGGGATAAAGCAGATCGTCTGCGTCTACCGGAAGCACATAGCGTCCGCTGGCCCGTTCCAGACACTGCCGCAACCCTCGAGTGATGCCCAGGTTGGTTCCAACTCGAATGAGCTTGACCCAGGGTAGGGAGCCGAGCTCTCGCAGATATTCGAGTAGTCTTCTGTCCGAGCAGCCGTTATCGAGCAGCACCCACTCGCATGCGCCATTGCCGTTCTGCCTAGAGATAGATCTGGTCAAGGCGCGCAGATACTTGATCGGACTTCCGTTCCAGACCGGAGTCAAAATGGAAAGCAAGCCGGTGAGGGGTTCGCGGGTATAGATGTCTTTGCGTAAGAGCTGCCGCTCGACGATCCAGTGCTGATAGCTACGGATCTCGCGACTGGGTAACCACGCGTCCGCTTGCCTCCGGATGGTCCCTTTGACATAAGCCTTTGCTGCGCGCAGCGAACTCTTCATGGGCGGTCGGAAATCTCTCCCTTGTTATTTTCTATATTGATGAACCGCTCCGATACCCCTGAAGCTCAGACGGACGCGGCGAATGAGACCCTTCGCCAGGTCCAAGCTGAACTCCGCGCTTCGCAACGCCAGTTGAAGCGCGTTTTAGAGCTGGTTGAAAAGCATCAATTGCAGTTGGCTTCGCACGAATCCTCCATTGCCCGTCTCGATCGGATCATTATGGAGATGCTCACCGGCCGCGTATGGCGCACCTTGCGCGCGGCTGGAGATATTGCCAAGCGATTTGTCCCTCGTGCCGGCGGCAACAGCTCAGATAGCGTCGTTTTGAATAGCCGGCAACGTTCGTTTCTCGTGTGCGATGAGCCGAAAGCCAGCGATCTTGCGCTGCGCAGCGGGAGCATTACGGTCCGAGGTTGGTGCGTGGCCGAGGGTGGCGTAGACGCCGTTCAAATCGATATTCCAGGCGTGCCCCGCTTACAGGTTGTTCCCTCTATTCCGCGACCCGATGTCAAGAAGCATCACCCCGATCTTGACTCGACTGGCCGTGCGGGGTTTACCGCCGAATTCGATTCACTCGTGCTAGCTAACGGTCGACATCCCATCACTCTCCGGCTCATCTCCAAGGGCAAGCCCATTCGCGAAACCCGCACCGCTGTCCAGATCGATCACGAGAACGGCTTTGCTTCCGACTACTACCGTTGGATTCACGATTTCGAAGAACCCGACGACGACTTGATTTCGCTTAAGCTGCTGAGCTTTTCTTACCGGCCCAAATTCAGCATCCTGATGCCTGTATTCAACACCGATCCGGCTGAGCTGGGAGGGGCCATCGAATCGGTTGTCGCGCAGTCGTACGGAAACTGGGAACTATGTATGGCCGACGACTGCTCCTCACGCCCGGAAACGCGCGCCGTTATCGAGCGTTTTAGTGCCGGCCAGGATGCCAGAATCAAGGTTGCGCATCGAAGTGAACGCGGCGGGATCTCAAGGACCTGCAACGCCGCCTGGCAAATGGCGAGTGGTGATTACGTCTGTTTTCTCGATCACGACGACACGCTTTCGCCTCACGCACTCGCATACATCTGCGAGGCGCTCGATCGTCATCCCGAGGCCGATCTCATCTACAGCGATGAGGACAAGATCGACAGTAACGATAAGCGCTTCGATCCGTTCTTCAAGCCGGATTGGTCCCCTGACTTGCTGCTCTCGGAGAACTACATGTGCCATCTGCTTGTCGTACGACAGGACCTGGCCGGCAAAATCGGGCATCTTAACCCGGATTGCGACGGCAGTCAGGACTACGACCTGATCCTTCGTGCCTGCGAGCGAGCCGCAGAGATCCGGCACGTGCCCCGGGTTCTTTACCACTGGCGCGCGACTGAGGGATCGACTGCCGTTACTCAGGAAAACAAGCAGTACGCTCTCACGGCCGCCCAAAAAGCACTCGAGCAGCACTGTGTCCGCGTTAACAACGCACTCACGGTCGAGCCCGCCAAGATTCCCGGCCGCTGGCGTGCCCGGTACCGCATCCCGACCGAAATTCGCGTGAGCATCATTATTGCGTCGGGTGGTAAGCTCGACGTCCTCCGCGCCAATCTGGACAGCCTGTTCGCGAAGACCACTTACTCCCGCTATGAGATCGTCGTAATCGATAACTCCCGGCACAACGGCATTGAAAGCTATATCCGCGAGTTACAGACGCAGCACGACAATGTTCGCTATCTCGACTGGCGCAACAAGCCATTCAATTACTCGGCTATCAATAATGCTGCCGCCCGCACGTGCGAATCGCCGGTCCTGCTTTTCCTAAACGACGACACCTCAGTTATAGAACCAGGCTGGCTCGAAGCGATGGTGGAGTTAGCGGTTCGCCCCGAAGTCGGTGCTGTGGGCGCGAAGCTGCTCTATCCTGACGGGCGGATCCAGCATGCCGGAGTCGTCATGGGTCTTTACGATAATTGCGGGCACGCTTTCAAAGGACTCGATGGAAGTGTGGGGCACTACTTCGACTTCCCGGACGTAATCCGTAATGTCAGCGCCGTCACGGGCGCCTGTCTGATGACGCGTTCCGATGTTTTCTGGAAACTCGGTGGCTTCGATGAGGTGCAGTTCGCCGTCGCTTTCAACGACATCGACCTCTGCCTCAAAATCGGCAATCAGGGCTTTCGCGTCCTCTACACACCACACGCTCTCCTCTATCATCATGAAGCTTTCTCGAAAACTTCCAAAGATCTGGTCCCACACCCTCAGGAAGTAGAGGCCATGCGCCTCAAATGGGAAAGCGTCATTGACGCCGACCCGTACTATAACCCTAATTTGACGCGTAACGATGAAGACTATTCACTCAAGAGTCGCATCTGAGCACAGTCCGGGCTAGCCGGGCCTGAGGTTGCGAGTGAACTCCGTAGTAGTGGTGCGGATGGGGAGACTTGAACTCCCACGCCCTTGCGAGCGCTGGAACCTAAATCCAGTGCGTCTGCCAATTCCGCCACATCCGCACGAAAAGCGCTTACCAGCGTAGCATCCGGGCTAGCCAACTTGGGCCGTCGCCGCCCACCCGTCGAGCTCTGTCGCAATGCGCTCGTCGATCTTGCCCTCGGCGAATTCCTTCGCTACACGGATAGCGTTCATGATCGCCTTCGCGTTCGACCGGCCGTGACAGATGACGCACAGCCGGTTGAGGCCTAGCAAGGGCGCGCCGCCGTACTCGTCGACATCCACGCGCTTCTTGAATTCCTTGAATGCACCCTGCGCAAGATAAGCGCCCAGCTTGCGAGTGGTAGTCGCTGTCAAGGACTGTTTCAAGATCTGCCCGATGACTTCGACCAACCCTTCACTCACTTTGAGCGCCACATTCCCGACGAACCCGTCGCACACAATCACGTCGGCTTTGCCCGTGTAAAGATCGCGCCCCTCGACGTTGCCAATGAAGTTCACGCTCTTCAAGCTCTTGAGAACCGGGCGCGCCTCGTGGGTCAGCGTGTTGCCTTTGTGCTCTTCTTCGCCGATAGACAGCAAGCCCACACGCGGCTTCGAGTTGCGAAAAATCACCCGCGAGTAAGCGTTACCCATTACGGCGAACTGGCCGAGCATCTTCGGCGTGCAGTCGACGTTTGCGCCGACATCGAGCATTACGGCGGATTTCCCGTTGATCGTAGGGAACGCAGTGGCGAGCGCTGGGCGATCTACTCCCGGCAGCATGCCTTGCACCATTTTGGCGGTCGCCATCACTGCACCCGTGTTGCCGGCCGAGACCACGCCTTCAGCGATTCCGTCGCGCACCAGACGGCAGGCGACTCGAATAGAGCTGTCTTTCTTCGTTCGGATCGCCTTTCCTGCGCTGTCGTCCATCGAGATCTGGTCGCTTGCGTGCCGGATTTCTATGGGCAGCTTCTGCCACCCTGGATGGCGATCGAGTTCCTTGCGAACCGCCTCTTCACGACCGACCAGGATCAGCTTTACTTGCAAGTTTCTTGCCGCCTGGATGGCTCCGCCCACCTCAGGCCTGGGAAAGTGATCGCCGCCCATTGCGTCGAGGGCTATGGTCACCATGTAATTGAATGCAGTTCCCGGATTTCAGGTGTCAGTTAGCAACCGTCGAGCGCTAAGCTTCGACCACTTCTATAACTTCCCGGCCTTTGTATTTGCCGCAATGCGGACAAGCGCGGTGCGAGCGGATCTTCTCGTGGCAATTCGGGCACTCAGCAAGTTGTGGAACGCGCAAGGCGTCATGAGCGCGGCGCGTGGAAGTTCTTCGCTTAGAATGGCGGCGTTTCGGATTCGGCATCTAGTGTTGATCTCTCTTGGGAAAATTTCCGGTTTAAGCCTTCAGTTATGTGGGCCCAATTCGGCCCGCAGGGTTCTTAATTTGCTCCAGCGGTCATCTGCCGTCTCAGCGCGGCACCCGCACTCGGTCTCGTTCCGGTTCTGACCGCATACCGGGCAGACTCCTTTACAGTCTTCGCTGCACACGAGCTGCATCGGAAGGGCCAACAATACCACTTCCCGCAGCACATCCTTCAGTTCGAGCCCGTTCCCTTCGTAATAGCCCACCTCGATCGCTGCCTCGTCAATCTCATCTTCACCCCCGCTATTGGCGTCATCGGCGGGCATGTAAACCAAGTCGAAGTGGTTCTGGATCAGGTATCGTGCCGCTTCGGTACACCGGTCGCACGTGCCTTCAACATCCACCCGCAGGTCTCCCAGTACGCGGATCTCACCCAAAGAGGCATTCAGCAGGTGAGCGCTTCCCTCGGTATGGAGAACGGAGGCCTGTTTAACTTTGCTGTCGAGATCTAAATCACCGGGCGGGATATCAGTCTCAAAGCGGACCGTTTTTTGCTCTAGATCCCGAAGGCTAATAAACATAACCACCCACCAGCTTACCGGCGCGTAAACCGTCGGTGCGGTCAGCCTTTAACACACAAAGCATCAGTATACCAAGGTACTCTGGTTTACTTGCTGTCCTCGGCCGCCGCTCCCTCCTCGCCAAAAATCCGCTCCAGGATCGGAGGAATCTCGAATACCGCTCGGTTCTCCATCGCAGCGGCCCGCTTTTTCATCTCGCTCAATCGGCCGGAGTTCAGAAGTTCCTGCACAGTCCTGTCGATACCACGGAAATGCTTGACTACCACTCCCACCCCGTGCTCTGCAATCCATTCCGCGTTGTAGCGCTCCTGCGGCAGTGTCCAGGCGTTGCGTTCGACGATCACAGGCAAGCCCATCTGCAGCGCTTCAGAGATGCTTCCCGGTCCCGGCTTCCCCACCAGGAAATCCGAGACCCGCATATAGCGTGGAACATCCCGGATGAAACCCTCAATCAACACTTGGTTCCTGGTCTTCAGGGTTTTCAAACGTTCCTGCAGCCACCGATTTCGCCCGCATACAAGAATCACCTGCAGATCTGACGCGCCATTGCCTAAACGCTGCGCTATCGACAACATCGCATTTGAACCTTCACTGCCAAACAGCACCAGGGCCGCCGGCAGATCGGGATCTAGCCCGAGCTTCTGCCTTTCTTCCCTCCGGTCCACGCAATGCGAGCAGTAGAACTCCGGCCGCAGAATCATGCCACCCGTCCGAAACACCCGCCCCTCGTCGTAACCGAGGGCCCTTGCCTGAGCTACCGCCCGATCTGTTCCGCAGATCAGGTATTGGCCCTGCTGTTCCATCCAGAAGTGAGGCGGATAATCCGCCAGATCGGTCAGAATCGTTACAAACGGAATGCCGGGCAGGGTGCGCTCGAGACTCTGGAACAACGCTCGGTTGAAATTCGGCACGAGCGAAACCACCATATCCGGGCGGCGCTCCTGCCAGAATTTGCGCAAAAGCCGGACCTGATCGCGGTGATAGAGCCGGATCACGCCATGCATGCAGGTCAGCAGGTAATTCGATCCGAGCGTCCAGCCTCTTGCCAGTGCCAGATTGTAGATATCCTGCAGCCGCAGACCGGTCACCTTCCGGAAAACGTCGAGCGGATCCAGAACCTCCTGCAAGTTAACCAGCCGTATCTGCCAATCGTGATGCGAAACGGCGAGCACAGATTGAAGAGCTAAAGCAGCACTGCGATGTCCGCCACCCGCGTCGAAGTAGACGAAATCCAAGGTCCGTCGATTGGACAACTAACCATCCTACTTGCCCCAGTTGCTTTCTTGCGGATATCGGCTGTTCGATCCGTGGCACTCACGAATCTTTGCCATCCTGTCACGGTGCTGTATCTCTTGGCGCGCTAAATCAAATTAGGGCCGTTTGAGAAGTCTACTCAGTTTCGTAAACTACCTATGGGAGGCGGTCCGGCCATGACTGCCCACCACAACATGCTTCACTTTATTGCCACGCGCGATCTCAAGCTGATGCGCAAGGTAAATAAGTGGCCGGCGCCACGTTGGATCCGTCTCTGGGCGATCGCTGCCACTCGAGCAGGCGACGGATGGATATGGTATTGGACAGCTCTTTGTATTCTCCTGTTTGGCGGTGAGAGCCGTCTGACGGCGATAGCTTCCGCCGGATCGGCGGCGCTGGCGGGAATTGGCCTGTTCAAACTCCTGAAGAAGTTTTCGGGTCGTCGCCGTCCTTGCGAAATCGAGCCGCACTGTTGGGCGACCCTGCTGCCGCCTGACCAGTTTTCCTTCCCGTCCGGACACACGATCACCGCTTTTGCGGTCTCGATCGCACTGGGCGAATTCTACCCGCAGCTCCTTCCGGCCTTGCTCTTTTGCGCGCTCAGCATTGCGGTTTCGCGCATCCTCCTTGGCATGCACTTCCTGAGCGATGTAATCGCGGCCGCAATCATCGGCAGCGGTCTGGCTCTCATTAGCCACTCCTTTTTCACCTGAGCCTTTTACCTCTTTCGAACACTTATAGTGGTAGTGGCCTGGTAACCGCCAGCGCCAACAATTCAAGACCGGCTGTAAGTCAGGCAGATAACCATCGTGCTGCGCCATACTCTCCTCTATCTCTCCGAACAAAGCTGGCTTCGCCATTGGATGGAGAACTCTTCGTTATCTCAAAGATTCACTTCCCGCTTTGTTGCTGGGCAAACCCTTAAAGAGGGCATTCGCGTTCTGCAAGCCCTCTCGCGCGAACGCATTTACGGTACTCTTGATTTCCTCGGTGAGAACGTTTCCTCTCTCGAAGATGCCGCCCGTTCCAAAAACTCCTATCTGGAAGCGCTGGCGGAAATACAAACCGGCCATTTGCCGGCTACCGTCTCGATCAAACTCACTCAGTTCGGTCTGGACCTCTCCGAAGCGGCTTGCCGCAGCAACGTGGCCGCGCTGGTGGATCGTGCGCGCGCCATGGACAGCAGAGTGGAGATCGACATGGAGTCGACCGCCTATACCGATAAAACCTTGCAGATCGTTAACGATTTGCAGGCAAGCTATCCCGGCAGCGTGCGCGCGGTTATCCAAGCCTATCTGTTTCGTAGCGAAGCCGATATTCGCATGCTGTCTTCTCGCGAGATTCCCATTCGGCTCTGCAAGGGAGCTTATCTTGAACCACCCAATCTGGCCTTTCCTCGCAAGGCGGATGTCGATGCAAACTATCTGAAACTAATGCGGCTGATGCTGAGCGAAGGCACTTATCCTGCCATCGCCAGCCATGACGAAAACATCATTCGCCGGGCGGTCGAGTTTGTGAACAAAGAGAAAATCGACCGCCACACTTTCGAGTTCCAGATGCTCTATGGCATCCGGCGCGATCTCCAGCGCGAATTGGTTTCACAAGGCTTCACCCTGCGTCTTTACGTCCCCTACGGCGATGCCTGGTATCCCTACTTTATGCGGCGGCTTGCTGAACGGCCGGCCAACCTGCTCTTTCTCGCAAAGAATCTCGTTCGGAGCTGATCATGGCTAGCGGTCATGTATGTTTTCCTCCGGCATGGCGCAACATTGGAACCATGCGTGCCAGGAATTCGTATCTGGTAAGTCGAAGCAAGTTGAACCTGACCCTCGAGCGCACGGATTTGGTCGAGCGCAAGCCCTCTATTGCTAGTCGCCCCGGAACTGTCTCGGTTTAGAAGGAGTCTAATAAGAGAAATGAAGTACTGGCTTTACCTCTTGGCCAAGCTTCTGGCAGGCACTGGACTGGTGTTTGCTCTCGAGGTTGCCCTCGTCAGCGTTTACCCCATGCCGCCGAAGCCACTTGAAAGATTCGGTCCGGCACCCCCGCTTTTCGTGCACGATATGCTCTTCACTTTCGCCACACTCGGTGTCTGGCTGATCGGAGCGGGTTTGCTCTTCGCGATTATCCGGGACCAGCGCCGCCGCTGTCGCACCTGTGTCCGCCGGCTTATTATGCCGATCCAGCGCGGCTCCTGGGGGAATATGGTGATCTTTGGGCGCCCTCAAACTGAATGGATCTGCCCCTTCGGCCATGGCACTCTCAGCATCGAGGAACTCCAGATCACTGGACACCAGTCGCCCGACTGGCAGCCGCATGACGACAATATCTGGAAAGAGTTAGAATCTTACTATCAGGCCCAGAAGTAACCGAAGCTGAAGCTGGGCGTCCAAGTCTTTGGACTTAACTTCTAGGCCCTCTATTGCCGGTACGCATCAAACTTCCCGCTAAGCCGAAAAGTACCCGGCGTGCCCTATCTCCATCCACTCGCCGTATCGCGCTAGTCATTCTTGCCGGCGCGTGCGCTGCTTTAGTAGTCACGCTGATCTGGGTCTCTTTCGTTTACGCCAAGTATGCCCGCCTCACCGACGAGAAGCTCACGCAAGGTCCGTTCCCGAATTCGTCGCTTTTGTACGCCGCGCCAGAGACCGTAGGCGTCGGAGATCCAGGTACTCCGCTCGTCTTTGGCGCACGGCTTCGAGAGAGCGGCTACGGTGAAGACGCTCGCGCCAACCCCCTCGGCTGGTATCACCTGCGCCCTGACGCGATCGAGATTTTTCCCAGCGACAGATCTTCTACCCGTTCCGAGCCCGCCGTTCTTCGCTTCAAAGATGGCAAGATCTCATCCATCATTGCGCTCAGCGACAACACTCCGCGCACCGAGTACGCTCTGGAGCCTCAGTTGCTCAGCAGCCTCTACGACAAGAACCGCGAGAAGCGGCGGCTCGTCCGTTACGACGACATCCCGCCTGTCCTTGTCCATGCCGTCCTCTCGATTGAAGACAAGCGATTCTTCCAGCATTCCGGTTTCGATCCTCCCCGCATCGCGAAAGCCATATTCGTCGATTTAAAAGAGCATCGTAATGCGCAGGGCGCTTCCACGCTCACCCAACAACTCGCACGCAATTTGTGGCTCGACCCGCGCAAGACGTTTGCCCGTAAGTTCGATGAGCTGCTTATCACCATTCACCTCGAGCGTAAGCTCACGAAACAAAAAATTTTCGAATACTACGCCAATCAGGTCGATCTCGGCCGCCGCGGCTCGTTCGCCATTCGCGGGTTCGGCGAAGCGTCCGAAGCTTATTTCGGTAAGAGCATCCGTCAGCTTTCCCTTCCCGAAGCCGCGACGCTTGCCGGCTTGATCCAGCAGCCGAGCTTCAGGAATCCTGTCCGCCAGCCTGAACGCGCCAAATCGCGTCGCAACGTGGTGTTGAGGCAGATGCTTGAAAACGGCTATATCGGGCAGAATCAGTACGAAGCGGCTATCGAATCGCCGCTGGTAATCGCTAAACAGGGTATCGAGTCGGCGGATGCGCCCTACTTCGTAGATCTGGTCAATGAAACCTTGAACCAGGAGTTCCAGGATCACGATTTCCAGGCGTCCGGTTCCAAAATCTACACCACCATCGACCCTCAATTGCAGCGCGACGCAGGCGAAGCCGTTACCAGCGGAATGCGCGAAATCGACGCCCTAATTGCGAAACGCCGTAAACAGGGCGTGGCGCTGGAATCCCCGCAGGTCGCTCTCATTTGCCTGGATCCTAAAACCGGTGAAGTAAAGGCGTTGATCGGTGGCAAGAATTACGGCGTCAGTCAGTTGGACCACGCGGTAGCGAAGCGTCCTTCAGGCAGCATTTTCAAACCGTTCGTCTATGCGGCGGCTCTAAACACCGGGCTCTGGGACCATCCGAATCCGATTACTGCGTCAACTATCTTAGAGGACCAGCCTCAGAGTTTTTACTACGGCGGAAAATCGTACGAGCCCGCGGATTACCACAAGGGGGAATGGCTTGGAGATGTTACCGTGCGCACTGCCTTCGCTAAGTCGCTGAACGTTCCCGCAGTAGAAGTAGCCGAACAAACCGGGTATGGCGCGGTAGCCGAGCTGGCCCACAAAGCCGGTTTGGCCGATATCCGCGCTACTCCGGCGATGGCTCTCGGAGCTTACGACGTGACCCCTCTTGAGATCGCGGGTGCTTACACGATTTTCGCCAATAAAGGGGTCGAGGTCACGCCCGAAATGATCTCGAAAATCGTCGATCAAAACGGTAACGATATCTGGTCTGCCGAGCCGCAAACCAAGAAGATCCTCGACCCTCGTGTGAGTTTCCTGACCCTGAATCTAATGCAGGAAGTTCTTCGTAGCGGTACCGGCGCCGCCGTTCGGGCACGTGGCTTCAATCTTCCTGCTGCGGGTAAGACTGGCACTTCGCACGACGCTTGGTTCGCCGGCTTCACCACAAAGCTGCTCTGCGTCGTTTGGGTCGGGCTTGACGATTATCAGGACATCAAGATGGACGGTGCGAAAGCTGCGCTGCCGATTTGGACTGATTTCATGAAGCGCGCGCATCGGCACCGCGCCTACCGTGACGTCTCGCAGTTCGACGTTCCTGATGGCGTCGTGAGCGCGCAGATTGACGCCGACACCGGCCAACTGGCGACCAGTTTGTGTCCTCGCGTAGTCACCGAGTACTATCTGCTGGGCACTCAGCCTGTCCAGTTCTGCACTCTACACCCGGGCGGCACCACCGAGATTGCCGGCTGGGATTCTGTCCCCACACCCTCTCTTCCGCCGGCGCCTTCCTACGGAAACTCAAACGTGCCGGGCGTGAATGGGGAAACTGCTCAGAATGCTGCTCAGCTCAACGGTCAGAAAGATAAACAGAACACCAAGAAGCACGGAATCCTCGACAAGCTCAAGAGCATTTTCAAATAGACTATTGACTCTGGCTGGGCCCGCAAAATAGGTATATAGTAAGAGCACACAAGGAGGATCGGCATGATCTATTCTCCGGCAGTCCGTCTTGCCTGCTGCTTGTCCGTGCTTTGGGTTGCTCCCTTTGCATACTCGGCGCCCCAGCAGCAGAGTCCGCTCTCCGGGTCTGACCTCAGGGCATCGATTCCCCCCGCGACCATACCGCGCCCCAAGATATCGCCCGAGCTGCGAGGCGACATCTATATGGCCCGAAAAATGTATCGTGAGGCGATTGACGTATACCGGCAGGGCCCCCCGAATTCGGCAGTCCTGGCTAACAAAATCGGGATCGCTTTTCACCAGCTTCTGCTGCTCGATCTCGCTAAAAAGAACTACCAGCGGGCTATAAAGCTCGATCCCAAGTACCCGGAAGCCATCAACAATCTCGGCACTATCTACTACGCTCAGAAGAGCTATCGCCGCTCCATCGGCTATTACAAGCGGGCGCTCCGCTGCTCGGCCCCAACCGCCTCCATTTACGCGAACTTAGGCGCGGCCTATTTTGCTCGCAAGAATTACAAAATCGCTTCCGAGTATTACGAGCAGGCTTTGAAGCTCGATCCCGAGGTCTTCGAGCACCACGGCACCTTTGGAACCCTGATGCAGGAACGCACCGTGGAAGAGCGGGCCATGTTTCATCTCTACCTGGCCAAGATGTACGCGAAATCGGGCGCGAACGAGCGGGCGCTGATTTATCTCCGTAAGGCACTCGAGGAAGGTGTCAAGGACCGCAATAAAATCCCCGACATGCCGGAATTTTCTCTTCTGAAAACGAATGCGGATTTTAAGCAGTTGCTCGCTGAAAACCCCAAACCGCTATAGAGGAAAAGCTGCGACTGAGCATTAGAGCTGTCGCTTGCGCAGGTCTGCTGCTGCTTTCGAATTGCTCGCGAAATCCAGGAGCTTCACTACAGCATCTAGCCATCCTTCCTGGTAACGTCTTAATCGCCGATGCTTCTTCGGCGTGGATGCGCCTGGCTGTCCCCCTGGTGCTAAGCGTCGATTTATCCGCCTCTCGCAATTTGACCTCATCGGTTGCCACCAGCGAGTCGGAGGTGTATCAACTCGGCGCCAACGCAACTCTGCGCACTACCGTACAACGGCTCTCAAACCGGCTCGATCTTCAGGCCGTGATCGCCGATGTAACCACTCAGCAGAACCGGGAGGCGTTTGATATCAAAGGAACATCAGCCAACCTCGCTTCCCAATTGGACGAACTCGCCCGCCACGTCGACCCCCAAGCGACGTCATTCTCGACTCACAGCGAGCGGGCGCTTGAGAGCTTCGTCTTGAGCATTTCCTCATCAGGCGCGCAGAAGGTCCAGTATCTGAAAGACGCGGTCGACGCCGATCCGTCGTTTGGCTTGGCCTATGTGGCGTTGGCGGACTCGCTTGCCGGAGCAAAGAGCCCGGAAGCAAATGCCGTGCTTGAGCAGGCCGGCTCGCATAGCGCATCATTCACGGCGCTCGATCGAGCTCGCTTCGACCTCTTACGCACTCGGCTGGCGCACGCTCCTCTCGATGATCAGACTACTGCAGCCACGGCTCTGGTCAAACTGGTTCCTAACGATCCGCAAGCTCTCGGCGCGCTGGCAGCCAGTCTTTTTCTGCAAGGCCGGGCAGCGGAAGCCGAGCGCTTTATGAATCGGGCGCTCCAGATCAGCCCCCAGAACGCAGATTTGCGCGAACAACTTGCAGATGGCCTCATTGAAACTGGACAGTTCGCGCAGGCAGAAAAGGTCCTGCAAAGCCTTACGGCGAATGCCGGAACTTTGCCAAAGCTCGCCGCCTGCATCCTGCTCGAAGGCGATTCCCAGCGTGCGAACAATACCTTCCAGAGATTTCTTTCGTCTGTATCGAATGCGGATGCAAAAGCCCTGTTGAGCGCCTCGTGGCAGGCGCTTAGCGGACATCGTGAAACGGCCATCGAGCAGCTCGCCCGAACCACCTTTACCGATCCTCGCGCTGGCGCTCTTGCAAAAAGTCAGCTTGTATTGTGGCTGCTCCTCAACAAGAATTACGCAGCTGCGAAACAAGTAGCTGCGCGGGCCGGTCCTCTCGCCGTTCTCTTAGCGGCCGGAGCTCCATCAGCGGATGTCTGGGAATCGAAGGTGCAAAGCTTCCCGGAGGACAGCGCGAAAACCGCGCTTGACGCCTACGGTCTCTTTCTACACGGTTTTTACCCTGATGCTGCCGAAGCCTGGCAGAGAATCGAACGGCGCTCAGGGGGAACAGATCTCCCTGCCCGTGCCATGCTGGCCGCTTCTCTCCGGCTCGCCGGCAAGAGCGATGATGCGCATAAGGTTCAGGTTCAGCCGTTTCTGCCAGACTTCAACGACTTCTATGCCGTCGTCTCGTTCAGCCAGTTGCGCTCCTTGCTCGGTCAGGCCGGATAGGTGTCGCTCTTTGTTTCAGGCGGAGCGATCCGGTTATCTTTCTTCAACCAGGGTTTTGGCTGCTCTCCGATATCGCGTTTGAAAACCCGGTCATACATGTGCTTGGGCGTGGTAGTTCCAAGCGATGTGTTGTAAAGATTTACCAGGTCGAGCGCCTCTTTGATGTCGTCCTCGAATTCGTGTAGCGCTTTCAACTGCTCGGATTTTGCCGGAAAACGCTTTCCGCTCGGCGTTTCGAAAAACATCTGATATCCGCGATTCAGTAGCGTCGCAATCTCCGAGCCCGCTAAGATACCTGCCTTCTCAATGTCCGGCTGGTTCTTACCTTCGTCGCCGACCACCGCGCCCACGCCGTTCTTCGTAAGTTTCACGCGCCCATCGGCCAGGTTCTCGGTTTTGAATCCGGCTTGTTTCAGAAGCTCTATACGTTCAGCAAACGTTGGGATTTTCCGGCGCTCCCGGCGAAAGAACATATCCTAAGTGTATATTCTTGCTAAAAGCGTCAGAGACGCTCTGCGCCCCGCAAGGTCGGCAGGGCGGCAGGCTTCAGAAATCCATCGCTTATAGAACACAGCAGAATGCCAATTAACGTATTCTCGATATACAGTTGCTCTTACCGATGACCCCTCGCCTGCCGATTGCCGCTATTACCGACGAATTTTCGCCATCTCTTGCGGAAGCCATCCCCCTCATGCAGGAAATCGGCATGTCGGGCGCCGAACTGCGCGTGATTGATGGGAAGAATATACTCGACCTGACCGATGACGAACTCAGCCGCGCCAGAGAGAACCTGCATCGCGCTGGATTGCCGGTTGTTTCGATCGCTTCTCCGCTGCTCAAATGCGTTCTCGAAGGCGGCCCCGAACTGGATAGACGGTTCGAGCACGATGCTTTCGCGTCCAAACACACTCTGGCCGACCAACCGCGTTTGACCGAGCGCGCGATTGAAGTAGCTCACTTGTTCGGAGCGCGTATCGTGCGCGTATTTTCGTACTGGCGTACCGTCGAGCCGGAGCGCTGCTACGATAACATTGCCAAGGCGCTCAGCGGCCTCGCCCAGATGGGCAGAGGTGAAGGTGTCCTCTTCGCAATCGAGAACGAGCACGCCTGCAACGTAAGCACCGGAGCGGATACGGCAGGCCTGCTGAAGCTTGTGCCGGATGCCGAAATCATGATCGTCTGGGATCCGGCTAATGCCCTGGTCGCGGGCGAGCTCCCGTTCCCCTCCGGTTACGATGCGCTGCCAAAAAACAGAATCGCCCATGTTCACGCAAAAGACTGTGACATGCTGACCGGCAAACCAGCCTGGGGGCCGCTCGGTACGCGTCACGTCAAATGGAAGGAGCAGATCGACCGTTTAATTTTGGACGGCTATCAGGGCTACCTGAGTTTAGAAACGCATTGGCCAGGGCCCTCTGGGAACAAGTTAGAGGCCAGCCGCATCTGCGGTTGGAACCTGCGAGGCCTCGCAGCTGCGTGACCAATCCTTACGTTCGTCCCCAAGATGGCGGCCAGGAAGCAAGTAGTTCGCGACATAATCCGCCACAGCTTTCCAAAGAGGCGTTAACTCCGCGCTATAACCCGCGCCTCTCAACTTGTCGATGTTCGCGCGAGTAAAATACTGATACTTCGCACGAAGATACTCCGGCATTTCGATGAACTCGATTACCGGCTCGCGCCCGAGCGCCGCGAAGATAGATTCGACCAGCGTCCGCCAGGTGTTCGCCACCCCCGAACCAATATTGAACAATCCTCCGCCCTCAACATGCTCGGCCAGAAAGAGGGTTGCCGCTACCGCATCTTTAACATAGAGGAAATCGCGGCACTGTCCGCCGTCCGGATACTCCGGACGATAGCTCTTGAATAAGCTCGCGGTTCCGCTCTCCTGAATCTGCCCATAGGCTTTATGCACCACGCTCCGCATATCGCCTTTGTGATACTCGTTCGGACCGAACACGTTGAAGTATTTGAGCCCGGTGATCTGCTGCAAGAAGCCGGTTCGCTCCGCGTAGCAATCGAACAAGTGCTTCGAATAGCCGTACATGTTCAGGGGGCGCAAGGTCGAGAGCGCCACGCCTTCTCGAATCTCGGTTGCTGCTTCCCCGTAAGTGGCCGCAGAAGACGCATACACGAAGCGCCGCCCTCCCTCTAGCGCAAAATGAGCGAGCGTCTTCGTAAATTCGAAGTTGTTACGAATCAGGTAGCCGGCGTCCGTCTCGGTCGTGGAAGAGCAGGCGCCCAGGTGAAATATGGCTCTGATCTCATTTAGCAACGGCAGCCGCTTCAGCAGTTCGTCTGCTTCTATATAGTCGGCAAACTGGAGTGCAACCAGGTTCTTCCACTTCTCATCGCGCCCAAGAAAATCGCTGATCAGGATATCTGTCATGCCTCGCCGGTTCAGTTCCCATACGACTGCGCTGCCTATGAATCCTGCGCCGCCGGTAACCAGTATCCTGCCCCTCGAAAGATCCGTCATCTCTGTCTAAGCTTTTGTAACAATCAGCATCGGCACCTTCACCTTGTGGCGAACCGAATTGATAGTTGTTCCAAAAATTAAGTCTTTCAATCCACGATGCCCATGCGCGGCCATCACGAGCAGATCCGGATGCAGTTCGCGCACTGCGATCGCAATCTCTTTTGCGGGAGTGTTTCCGTGCCGCACAATCGTTTCTGCTTCGATCTCGCGCTCGCGCAGGTATTCCACGATTTCAGCCAGATAGCTCCGCCCTTCGCTGATCTCGGCCGTCGAAGAGAGCGATCCGAAGAGCTGGCTCGTAACGCCTTCTTCCACATGCAGCAATATAAGCCGGGCGTTGTGCAGCCGGGCGAGCGCAAGCGCGTTGCTGATTGCTTCCGCATCCGATTCGCTGTGATCGAGTGGCACGAGGATATTCGAATAGCTGCGCGATGGGAATATTGGGTGCGCCTTCTCGACAGACCCGACCGAAACCGGGCCTGCAAAAGCGGGCCGGTGCCGGACCCAAGGCCAGCAAATCACTAATAAGAGCAGATACCCCAGTCCGACCAATACAATCGCCACCGCGATCCCAATCAGATCTCGATACCGGCTGCTCGCCGTCATCCACTCGCGTACCTGGTCAAAGGTCAGCCAGATGTTAAGTGCAAGAATGAAAACCGCGCAACCCCACGCGCTCACCTGGACCCACATGGGATTTGCAAACTCGCCCATGCGCTTCCTGTCGCTCGTGAAGTGGATGAGCGGAATCACGGCAAAGGGTAGCTGCAGGTTCAGCAGTATCTGGCTGTCGATGATCAGGTTGTAACTCGCTGTGTCGCCCGCGAAGTAGACCGTCAAAGCAGCGGGCGTGATCGCAAGCAGCCGGGTGACCAAACGTCGCAGCCAGGGCTGCATCCGGAATCTAAGGAACCCCTCCATCACGATCTGGCCTGCCATCGTGCCGGTCAGCGTCGAAGATTGCCCCGAACACAGCAAGGCCGCGCCGAACAAAACGCTTGCTGCTGCTGTTCCCAACAACGGGGCCAGCAGTTGATGCGCTTGGTTCATCTGTGTGACTACAATGCCGTGCGTGAAGAAGACAGCCGCGGACATGATCAGAATCGCAGCGTTCACAAACAGCGCCCCATTTAACGCAACTGAGGAATCGAGCAGATTGAACCGGCAAGCCCTACGCTTCTCGGCTTCCGTTTCGCCGATCCGCCGTGTCTGAACCAGCGCCGAGTGCAGGTAGAGGTTATGCGGCATCACAGTCGCACCGAAGATCGCAACTGCTATATAGATGCTTTCCGAATTGAGCCGGGGAACCAGCCCCCGCACCACTGCTGGCAAGCTCGGATGCGCCAGGAAAATCTCAAAAGCAAAACATCCGGCCATAACCGCGATAAGCGCCAGTATGAATGCCTCTATGACCCTGATTCCCAGCCGGGTAAACCAGAGCACGAGCAACGTGTCGGCGGCCGTCGCGATCACGCCTAGCAGCAGGGGCAAATGGAACAGCAGATTCAGACCAATTGCCGCGCCCAGCACTTCGGCCAGGTCGCAGGCGATCACGGCTAGCTCGCCTAAAATCCATAATGCGTAAGAGACACCCTGCGGATACTCGTCGTGGCACGCCTGGGCAAGATCCCGCCGCGTCACGATACCCAAACGCGAGCTCAGCGTCTGCAGGAGCAGCGCCATCAGGTTGGAAACCACCAGGACCCAAAGCAGCCGGTAGCCGAAGCGCGCACCGCCCTCAATGTCGGTGGCCCAGTTTCCTGGATCCATATATCCGACGCTGACCAGGTAAGCCGGTCCAGCAAAGGCCAGTAGACGCTTCCAGAACTTGTCGTGAGAAACGCCGACGCTTTCGTGAACCTCGGGCAGTGAGTACCCGCGATGCTCTTTGGCCTCCACGCGCGTTTGATCATCCGCGAGATCCTCCGAAGGCCGGTCCTGAAGCATGGAACTTTTCTTCCAGTATGGCAGGGCCACGCGCTCGTTACTTCTGAGTAACTGTCAGTACTTGATTCGCGGCAATGCCTTCCAACACTTGTTTCCCACCGCCCGGCCAGGCAATCTCGATGCGATCGACCTTTTCCGCCGATCCCAAACCGAAGTGAACTCGAAGATCATTTTGAGATAAATAGCTTCCGCCGCTCCGTACTTCGGAAAGCTGAAGATGACCGCCCGCGGACACTCTGATTTGCGCCCCGATCCCACTCCTGTTGCAACGTGTCCCGATGAGCTTCACGATCACCCAATGTCCCGGCGGATTCGCTGCCAGCTTCAGCAGAGATGGCGGCTCATTCTGGTTATTAATCGCGACTTCGACCGCGCCGTCGTTATCAATATCTGCGAACGCCGCTCCTCGAGCCGAATGTTTTTCGAGCAGCGCTGGTCCTGCCTGCTCCGAAATGTCTCTAAATTTTCCGTTGCCCAGGTTTTCATACAGAATCGCGCGGTCCTTATAGTGAATATCGATACCCAGTGAATCTACCTCCGGGAAAACGTGCCCGTTCACGAGCAGCAGATCTTTCCAGCCATCATTGTTGAAGTCGAAGAATCCTGCGCCCCAGCCCACGTAGCGCGTGTTCTGGCCCAGCCCCGCGTCAAGTGTTATGTCGTCGAAGTTTCCCTTTCCGCGATTGCGATACAGCGTCTCAAATTCATCGGAAAAGTTGGTGCGGAAAATACTCAAGTGGCCCTCGTTCGTGTAATCGGCCGCATCCACGCCCATCCCCGACATCGCCTTGCCATTCTGGTCGAACGCCACTCCGCGCAGCACGCCTTCATCCTCGAATTTACCGTGTCCCTTATTGATATAGAGGAGCGAGGGTGTCTGATCGCACGCAACATAGATATCCGGCAGGCCGTCCTCATTGAAATCTCCGGTCAGCACGCTCAGCGAATAGTGCCCTTCGGGTGCCGCAATGCCTGACTGTTCAGAAATGTCGGTGAAGGTGCCGTCCCCGTTGTTCCGATAAAGGATGTTGCGGTCGAAAGGCAAACCGCGCGGCCCGCAGTTTACGGCGATGCCTCGATAGAAGCAATACGGGTTTGCGCCGGGCTTCGGCGTGCTTGCCGGATCGAACTTCAAGTAATTTGCGACGAACAAGTCGAGATGACGGTCGTTGTCGATGTCGGTGAACGCGCAACCCGTGTTGTACCGAACCCGCGATTGAGTCAAATGAGCGCGCGCGGTCACATCCTCGAAGCGTTTCCCGCCGATGTTCCGATAGAGATGGTTTGCTCCCCAATACGTAACGAAGAGATCGGTAAACCCGTCGTTGTCGTAATCGCCCGCGCACACTCCTTCCGCCCAGCCGCTGCTGCGCAGCCCGAGTTCGTCGGTCACATCGCGAAAACGATCATGTCCTTCGTTGTGATACATCCGGTTCGTTCCGCCTTGCCCCGAGAGAACAAACAGATCGAGCAGCCCGTCATTGTCGTAGTCTATGAAGGCAATGCCGCTGCCGGTAGTCTCGATGATGTATTGCTTCGAGGTCGTCCCGCCGTTGGGAAACAGATCGGTTAATCCGGCCTGCGTCGCAATGTTGCGAAAGTCGGGCGTCCACACCGCGGCTAGCAGCAGGAACACAACGCTTTTCACTGCTGCGGCGGCTGTTTCTCGCCCAGCTTCTTCAGAAAGTCGGAAAACTCGCCTTCTGGGGGCTTTTGCAGCCGGTCCAATTTCGCTTTCTCAGCTTTCGCCTTGTCCATGTCTCCTGCGTCACGATACGCGGTGAGGAGCGCGTAATGCGCTGTTTCGTTGGAGGGCTGTAGGTCGGTCGCGCGCGTCAGTCGCGCGATCGCGCGATCCAGTTGCTTCTCTTGCGTGTCCATCTTGCCGAGCGCGATCAATGCCTGCACGAAGTTGGGTGCGAGCGCGAGCGCGTGCTCGAAGTGCGCTCGTGCTTCCTGCTTTTGGCCTTCGACTTGCGCGATCTGTCCCAACTGAAATTCGCACGCCCCGTCTTCCGGATTGACCTTCAGTTCATCCTCGAATGCCTGCCTGGCTTTATGCAGCGAGTCCGGGTTATGACTCTCGAGCAGAAGCGCGCGGCCCAGCCTGAAATGCAAATCGGGCGCGGAAGCATTCAGCTCGATTGCCTTGCGATACTCGGCTACCGCCTCGCCATATCGATTTTGCACTTCAAAAATCTCGGCTGACAGCTCATGCACGCGATACGAACCCGGCGTGCGCTGAAACATTGCGTAGGTAGCGTCATTGAACGCTTTCATGTGCAGTCTGGCTGTCAAATAGAGCACGTCGGCGTCGTTCGGAAACTTGCGTTGCAATTGATCGAGCACCGCAAATGTCTTGGTTTCGTTGCCCGTGGCGCTATAACACTTAGCTGCGGCGAGATTGGAGAGCCGGTACAGATTCGCTTCACTGCCCGGCACAGCGGTCAGTTTCGGCAGCGCGGCGGAGCATTGGCCCAAAGCCGCTTCAGTGAGTCCAAGGAAAGTTTGCGCGGTGATATCTCCTGTGCTCGCCTGTTTCAACTTTTCGAGCGCGACGGAATAGCGGCCCTCATTGAATGCCGCAATGCCTTCGTCGCGAAATGAGCCCGCAGCCAGCAGCGTGCACGCCAGTGCGAGACTAATGGCCCGCATCGTCCAACAACAACTCTGAATTCCCGAAGCGATGGTGAAGCTTGCCTTCATAGAAACGGAAACTCAATATCGGAGGCGGCCCGGGAGCAATCTGCGGTTTTGTCTCAACCCGCTGGTCCGGGCTCTCGCCCAAATCCGCGCAACGGCCCGAATCCGCAACTTGCTGCACCGTTGTCAGCGCGAGCAGCAGCACGCCAGCACGTATCATGATCTACCGTCCATCCAGTTCCTGCAAGGCCCGGCGCGCCGTGATGCTTTCAGGTTTGCGGTCCAGCAGTTCATGCATGACTTGGCGGGCCTTCTCCAGGTTTCCCATCCGCGTGTACGTACGACCCAGATTCAGATAAAGTATATCTTCGTTTGGCGTAACGCGAAGGCCGTATTCAAATGCCGCAATCGCATCCTGGATTTTTCCTTCCTGAATGTAAAGAACTCCGAGGTTATTGATCGCCTCCGAGTAGTCGCGCTTCAATGCGATGGCCTGCTTAAACAGATCGCCAGCCTCCTTCGCCTGACCTTCCTTGGCTAGCGCCAGACCTAACCCGTTGATCGCCTCCGGCGATTGCGGATCGATCTCGACCGCTCGACGGTAAAAGCTTTCGGCTCTGGCGGACATGTTCAACTTGTCCGCTGAGCGCCCGGCATTCAGCAGCGTATAAAGAAGATCAGGCTTCAGTGAAAGCGCGTGTTCGTAGTTTTCGAGCGCCTTCTGCGAATCGTTGCGCGATTCGCAGACATCTCCCACTCCCGACCACGCCTCGGCGTAGTTCGGGCTTGCTTTTGCCGCCTGCATAAAGTATTGCTGGGCGGCGTCGGCACGGTTTGCCTGCAACTGGATCTGTCCCACCAGCACGAGCACGCGTGCATTATCGGGAGTTCGGCGCAGTACCTGCTCCAAATAAGGCAGCGCCTGTTGCGGATAGCCGGACCAGAGATAGGCCGCGCCGAATTTGAAGAAATCGCGATGTGGCGTACCGATGTAGGTTCCGGCGAACGGCAGCGCCAGTTGCGAGGCTTGCTGCAATTTCGCCAGATCGTCTTTCACCTGCTGTTTCGACGGAACTGTTGCGTAGACTTTGACGGCATGCCCGGCTTCATTCAGCAACAGCGCAAAAGGCGTTTGGAGCGAAGTGCGCCAGTCAAATAGGTATCTCCGGAAGATTTCGTATTCCGGTGTAGCTTTTTCCAGGACGAAAAGGCCGGGACCGCGCTCTTTTGTAGGCAGCGGGATAGGTTCGAGGAACCAGCTATCGTGTAAACGCAGACGATTATCTGCTTCGACCGGTTTGGAGGCCAACGGCCGCTGCGGGCGGAAAGGAATCGCTTCCGGCTGGGGCGAACCTTCCGTAACGCGATATGTGTGTCCCGAGCGCAGATTTGAAAAGCGCTGCTCCGCCCCCGAGGGCCAGGTGATGTGAACGAGTTTGGCCGACTCGTTTGCGCCCAAGCCAAAAAGGACCCGTTTAGTGTGCTGTGAGAGAAAGCCCGATCCGGCATCGAGCCACTTCGTCTGCCGATCAACTTCAATGCGCGTACCGATTGCATCGCGATTCGATTTCGTACCGCGCAGTTCGAACGCAATCGAGTGGTTTTCGGCCGCGCAATTATTTTGTAAAATCCGGACCTGTGGCGCGAGACGGCTCTTGAGAATAACGTCGGGGCGGCCATCGCCATCGAAGTCGCTGATTGCGAACGCGCGGCTGTCGTCGGCGAAGTCGAGTCCGCTCACGCCGGAGAAGTCGAAATAGCGATCGCCGCGGCGTACGTGCAGCACGTTCGGCTCGCGCCCGCTCCAACTGTATTCTTCGCGGATGAACTGGTTGAGCGCGTTCCAGCCATTCTCATAGGCGGCGGATGGCTGGCGCTTGGTGGGGGATTTCGCGACCACCTGACGCCAAAAGAAGCTGTTCAGATCTATGGCGGATTCGTTCGTCAACATGCCGCAGGTGACGAAAATTTCGGCTTCGCCATCGTTATCCAGATCGTGGCCGCCTGAAGACCAGGCCCAGCGGCCAAAACCAACCTGCTGCTTTTCTGTCGTTTGCCCGAAGGCGCCGTCGCCCCGATTGCGGTAAAGCGAGTTGCCCATCGTGTGGCGGTGGTAGGCCTCTTCGAGGCCCTTGTGCCCGGCCTCAAACTGCGGGTCGGCTGTCACGCGCTGGCCGGCAGCGGTCCACATATTCGCCACGTATAGATCTGGCTTGCCGTCGTGATCGTAGTCGAACCAGGCCGCGCTCATACCGGGCCCGATGTCTTCTACGCCCGCAGAAGCCGCCAGATCGCGAAAGTGCCCGCCGTTGTTGACGTAAAGGTTCTTGCGGCCGAAGTCGTTGGCGACGAAGAGATCGGGCCAGCCGTCGCCGTTGAAGTCGTTCCAGGCCGGGGCGAAGCTGAAGCGGTTATTGTTCTCGTTCAGGCCGGTTTCAGCGGTCACGTCTTCCAGCGAGCCACTACCGTCGGGGTTCAGGCGGTTGCGAAAGAGGAAGTTGGGCGGCCCGTTCTGCGCGTCGTGATAGGGCGAGGCGTAGGTGTACTGCGCTTCGCTCTGGAAATACACATAGCAGCAGAGGTACAGATCGAGCTTTCCGTCGCGGTCGTAGTCGGCAGCAGCCATCCCGGTGAAGCCGCCGGAGGGAGCCGTGGCGAACCGGAAAGCGTCGGTGCGCAACTGGAATCGGTCGCCTTGGTTCAACAGCAGGACGGGGCCGGTGGCCCGTAGCACGACCAGGTCCTGGCGTCCGATATTCCGAAGATCGAGAAATAAGGCCGCGGATGTGTCGTCAAGGATCCCGACACCCCACTGCTCGGTGATGTCAGCGAGGATACCCTCGGAGTTGAACTTATAGAGCCGGTTCGGCAGGCCGCCGGGCTGGCAGACGTAGATTTCGTCGAGGCCGTCGTTGTCGATGTCGCCGGCCGAGATGCCGTTGCTGCCGTAGAGGTCGATGCCAGCGGCCGGATCGAGCTTCGCGCGCCAGTAGGGCACGCCGCAGGCCAGTTGTTTGCCAAACGAACTTGCCTCTGTGAAGGCGGCCCCAGTCACGTCCCGGAACCAGGGTTCGGTGCTGGTGGCGACGTGTTCTTCGAGCGGAATGAACTCGACGAGCCTGCCGGTGTCCCACTTCTGACGCCAGTGGCCGACCCGGTGAACGAGCTGGCCTGTTTCGTCCTGGCCGGAGACTTCGAAGCGGATCAAGTCGCCGGGTAGGGGATAAAACTGGGCGCGGCGGGCCGTTTTTACCAAACGAACCCATTTCGCCCAACCTTCCATAACGTTTGTATCTGATTGACTGTAAACGGCTTCTTGCAAACCCTGGCCGATTGTGCGGTAGCTGGCGGCGCAGGGCGAATGGCCCTTGGGTTCGTTTTTTAAAATTGCGGTTTGGAATGCGTCATTGAGGGCGGCGACGATTTCGGCAGCTTTTTTCTCCTCGGCGAACTCGTCGGAGCCGGGCGGGATGAATTTTTTGAGCGCGAGATAGGGCGGTTCGTGGCGCGGCTCTTCGGCAAAGGCAGGAGCGGAACGTAAGCCGGCCAACAATGGCAAGGCAGCAGTGGAAGCCAGGAATTCGCGCCGGTTAAGGGGCATGCTGGGTTCGTTCCGTAATTTTGAGGGTCTGGTCAGCAGCGGTTTGGCCTATTTGCTGGACCGCCCCACTGGGCCAACGAACTTCGACCGCATCCGCCGAGCGCAATTCGCCCAAGCCGAAGTGCAGGGTGAAGGAGTTCTGGGAGTAGTAGCTGCCCCCGCTCATCACTTCGTCGATGCGCTTGCGGCCGCCTGCCGTCACAGTCACGCGAGCTCCGATGGCGCTGCGGTTGGAGGCGGTTCCGGCGAGCGAGACGTTCAGGAAGTGTCCTTGGGGAGTGCGGTTTTTGAGCAGACTGGGCGCGGCGTTCATATTGACGATGACGATCTCTGGGCGTCCATCGCCGTCGATGTCACCGACGGCGAGTCCACGGGCCGGCCGGGGGACGCGGAAGGCTGGCCCGGCATCCTGAGAGACATCTTTGAACTTTCCGTCGCCGAGATTGCGGTAAAGGATCGTGGGCTGTAGGTAGGTGTCACCCAACTGCTTGCCTTCGACCTCGGGATAGACGTGGCCGTTGGCTACGACCAAGTCAGGCCAGCCATCGTCGTCAACGTCAACGAAAGCGACGCCCCAGCCGAGGTACTGGCGTGCCCCGAGTCCTGCCTCGCGGGAGAGATCGGTGAAGAACTTCCCGTCATCGTTATGGAAAAGAGAGGTGAGGTCACCGGAGAAGTTCGTCTTGGCGATATCGAGCCGGCCATCGCCGTCGTAATCACCGACCGCAATTCCCATGCCGGCCTGTAACTCGCCATCGTAATTGAAGGCGACTCCGGCTTCTGCGCCGCGCTCCTCGAAGGTGCCGTCGCGGTTGTTGTGGAACAGGAGGCTGGGGGTCATGTCGCAGGCGACGTAGATATCGGGCCAGCCGTCGTTGTCGAAGTCGGCGGCAACAACGCCCAGGCCGTAGCGTCCGCCGGGCTTTAGAATGCCGGCTTTTTCGGAGACATCGGTAAACGTCCCATCGTGATTGTTGTGGTAGAGGATGTTGTGCGCTTTGGGCAGACCGCGCGGGCCGCACATGACTGGAATGCCCTTCCAGGTGCAGTATTCGCCGTGGCCGGGCCGAGGCGTGCTCGCGAGATCGAGGTCGACGTAGTTGGCGACAAAGAGATCGAGGTAGCCGTCGCGATCGTAATCAACGAATCCGCAGCCAGAACCGTAGCGGAGACCGGTTGTGGGCAGCTTGGCCTGGGCGGTTGCGTCCTCGAATTTACCGTTGCCTAGATTCCGGTAAAGGACGTTGTGACCGTAATAGGTGACGAGGAGGTCGGGGCGGCCGTCGTTGTCATAGTCGCCAACGCAGACGCCTTGCGCCCAGCCGCTTTGCGTGAAGCCGGCCTTGGCGGCAACGTCTTCAAAGCGGCCATTGCCGAGATTGTGATAGAGCTGCGGCAGTGCTCGAGGGGTTGAAGCAGCAGGATCCAAGCGGGTTCCGTTGGCAATGAAAATATCGTTCCTGCCGTCGCCGTCGAAATCGAAGATAGCGACTCCGTTGCCAGTGGTTTCGAGGATGTAGTCCTTACGGTTCTGGCCCCCGAAGGTGTTTTGAGCGGTGAGGCCGGCGCTTGGAGCGATGTCTTCGAAATGGGCGCGGAAGGCGGGCAGCGCTGCCATGGCGAGGGATGCGGCAAAGGCCAAAACAGCGGTCGACTTCACTGTTTTTTATGGTACCGGAGCAGCGTGGGCGTACTAAAAGCGCTTACTTTTTGGCGCTGCTGGGAAGCAACTCGAGCGCCGACTCAGGGCCGGGGATTGCGGGAGCGGGTGGAAGCGTTCACTTGCTCCCGTTCCAGCAATCTTGGGCTCAAAGCGATAAATCCCGGAGGTTTGGAGGCAGAGCCTCCAAGTCAATCAAAGCTCCTTTCCGAATTTCTTTAGGCCGCTCGTCCCGTCGGCAGCCTAGGGGTGCCGCGCCGCTTGGGCGCTTGTGGCGGCAGTTGGTCAGCCGCATATTGTGCAATCACGTGCGGGCCATAGCGGATCGACCTGCGGCCATCGAGGTGCTCGTGAACGACCACGGTTTGTCCCGCGAGGGTATTCCGCCAGGGTGTTTGATTGAGTTGAAAGACACGGTTCTCAAGCGTGAGCGTATTGTCGTTGTTGACCGTGCGTTCGTGCTGCACGCTGAAGATCCAGTCCAGATCCTTGCGTCGGGCACGCACAAACGCACTGCCCTTCTGTGCGGCGGTTACCGTGAAGCGGCTATTAAATTCTCGCTCTTTTTTTCAGGAAAGCTTCTCCTGTGATACTATCCATCTCAGGTTAGTGGTCGAAATCTCTCTTGTGGGAGGACTTTATGCCAAGCCGGCGCGGTCTCAGCGGGTTTTTCATTTCATCGTTTCTGATCGCCTCACTGTTTCTGATGGCTGGGGTCGCTTTGGCGCAGCGCGACCTTGGGACGATTAGCGGAACGGTTACGGATGCGCAAGGCGCGGCGATCCCGAACGCCAAGGTTACTGTAACCAACGACGCGACCGGAGTGGCGACGAATAGCCAATCCAACGAGTCGGGTGCGTTTACGATTCCGGCACTGAATCCCGGGACCTACTCCATCGCGGTGGAAGCTTCGGGTTTTCAGAAGGCGGAGCAGAAAGGCGTCCTGGTGAATCCGGGGCAGCCGGTATCGGTAACAATTCCGCTGCAGGTGGGCAACGTGAACCAGACTGTTGAAGTGACCGCGGCTGCGCCACTGCTGCAGACGGAAAGCCCCGCGATCGGGGAGAATTTGAACTCGGCGCAGATCAGCCAGGCGCCGCTGGGCGGGCAGCGCACGTTTACTTACCTGGCGCGGTTATCGCCGGGCGTGGTGCCCGCGGAACCGGGCGCGCGCGACGCGCAATGGTGGCGGGTTTTCGGCCAATGGTGTTCGCTCAACCGGTGAGAATAACTTCCTCTTGAACGGCGTAGACAACAATGTCAACGTGATCGACTTTATCAACCAGACCTCATTTATCATCGGGCCGTCAGTGGAGGCGATCGGCGACATGCAGGTGATCACTAACGGCGCCAGTGCTGAATATGGGCGTGCCGCGGGCGGCGTTCTCGATATCACTCTAAAATCGGGTACAAACCAGGTTCACGGTGTCCTCTACGAAATTTTCCAAAACACGGTTCTGAACGCGAACCGCTGGGAGAACAACCTCGCCGGTAAGCCGCGGAATCCGTTCAAACAGAACCAGTTCGGCGCAGCAGCAGGCGGCCCGATTATCAAAAACAGACTTTTTATATTCGGCGATTATCAGGGTACCCGCATCGCAACGGCTGGTGGCTTTCAAAGCCTAGGGTATGGCGGCTTTTATACGATTCCGACTCCCGGCCATGGTGGGCGGTGATTTTTCAAGGCTGCTTGGAAACTCGGTTGGAGTAGTCAACGGGCAGAACGTGCTGCAAAACGAGATTTTCAATCCAACCAGCACTAGCTGCCTAAGCGGATGCGTGCCGGGCAGTTTGACACCTGTAGCGGGTGCGACCCCGAACTACACGCGAAGTCCTTTCCCAGGTAACGTGATACCCGTAACCGCGATGGATCCGGCTTCCCGGAACATTGCGAGCCTCTATCCTGCGCCCAATCAGCCTGTAGCTGTTGGCAGCTTTTCCGCAGAACGACTTCTTTACAATGACACCGGGCGGTCTGGATCAGGATCAAGGTGATGGCCGCGTAGATTACCGTCTCAACGATGCGAACAGCATCTTCGGCAGCATTAGCTGGTCAGACACGTCGAAAACCAGCGTTCCGCCCTTCCCTGGCGCGCTCGACGGTGCCGCTTTCCAAGGCGTGAGCGAACAGGACTTGGGCCGTAACGGAATGCTTAGCTGGACGCACATCGCCTCGGCAACCCTGGTGAATGAAGCGAGAGTAGGCTTCACCCGCCTGGTGACGGCGCGTACCCAAGCCAACGCCAATAGCGATGAATTTAAGGCGGTGGGCATCGGCGGGTATGATCCGACCACGACGTTAAATGGCGGAATACCGCAAATCGGCCTGGGACGCTATAGCCAGGTGGGAGCGAACGACTGGCTACCGACAAAGGAATACAACAACGAATGGGACTTGATCGATAATCTTTCGCTCACGAAGGGAAATCACTCGTTCAAGTTCGGAGCGGAGTTCCGGGAATTGCACTTCCCGTTTTTCCAGGTGCCTTATCCCCACGGCGAAATGAATTTTGCGCCGCACCGAGACGGCGTATCCCGTCCAATAGTAAAGATGTCGGCGGCAAGAACGGGACCTACAGCGCGGATACGGGCGATGAGCTGGCTTCCTTCCTGCTGGGTTCGATCAACAACGGACAGATCTCAACGACAAACTTCATTTCGTCTACCAAGCAAGCCTATGCCGGATACGTGATGGACACCTGGAAGACCACTCAGAAACTGACTTTAACCTTGGGTGTCCGCTATGAATTGTTCTCGCCCATCGGCGAGCAGTTTGGGCGGCAATCTAACTTTGTCTTGCAGGACATGACTCTCTACATCCCGCAAGGGCGCAATCAAGACGCGCCACTGCCGCCGAACTTCAATGCTCCGGCGACGATCAATGGCATTCTGTTCCCGGCACTGTTTCCGAACGTAAAGGTTTCGCGCGGGCAGGTGAGTCCGTATCTGATTCCGTGGGACAAAGCCGATATCGGACCTCGTCTAGGTTTCGCCTACAACATCGCGCAGAAGACGGTCATCCGCGGATTTTTCGGGATCTTTTATGGGGGCGAGGAGAACCAGGGCGGCGATCCGAACCGGGGCGAATCCGCTCCATTTAATCTGTCGCCACAGTTAAACCGACCAGCGGGAGTAAGTTCGTTCCAACCCGATCCCTTCTTTGCCGGCGGAGCGCCCACCGGCGGAGTCTCGGTCGGATATCCGCTCAACGTCTTTAACGGGTTCCCGGTCTCGTCGCTGCAATTTCGCAGTGTTGCGACCGATTTCCGCAACCCGATGGTTCAGGAATGGAATCTGTCGGTGCAGCATGAACTACCGGGGCAAATGGTTGCGGAAGTGGGCTACCAAGGCAACCATCAGTCTCACCAGTTGCTGCAGCCCGATCCCAACGCCTGCCCCAATGTGTACACCACGAACTCGGCTATTACCTGCAATGCCCTACGGTTTGCGCCGGATGTTGGAAACGTTTCCGGAACGGCGACATTCGGCATCGGCAATTATGAAGCGATGACGGCCTCGCTGCAGAAGCGGCTCTCGGCCGGCCTGCAGTTGCAAGCGGCGTATACGTACGGCCATGCGCTGGCGAACTAGCGGGACTACACTTTCCAGCTCACAGAATCTCGGCACTCTCGACCCCCTTAACTACAACTCGTTCGTACGCGAGTTCCTCGTGGGATATCCGGCATAACTTCACCGCAGCCTTCACTTATGATCTTCCGTTCGGACGCGGCAAACAATATGGCGCAAACTTGAACCGGGTGGTGCAAGCGGTGGCAGGAAACTGGCAGGTGAACGGCATCCTTACTTTGCGAACGGGTGTGCCCTACACTTTATCCGCCAGCGGCTGTCAATTGGTGAGTGATGGGGCGCACTGCGGCCCCGACATTCTCAAGGGTGGTTTCAATGATGCTCCTCCCGGCGGCCGGACGCCGAGTGAGTGGTTCGACGTCATCCAACTACGGACCGCCATCGCCCCTTTCGCAGGGTAATGTCGGTCTGCAGACAAACTATGGGCCGCCGAACCGAACCCTCGATTTCTCCATTTTCAAGAATTTCCCGATTACCGAGCGGTTTGCAGTCCAGTTCCGGGCGGAAGGAACGAATATTGCGAACACGCCGCAATACAGTCCGCCAGATAGCTCCTTGCAGGATACAAACTTCGGACGCATCACGAGTACGCTGGCCGGGCACCGAACGGCATATTCAGTTTCAGTTGAGACTGCAATTTTAGAGGAAGCGGGGCTGAAGCCCCGCGCGGACTAAAGTCCGCCCCCAAAAAAAGTGTAAGTTGCGATGAAGATGTTTTGTGGGCTTTGGATGCTGCTCGTGCCAGCAATTCTGGTTGGGCAGGCAGATCGTATAGCTGAGCGGCCTTACATGGGATGGACGACCTGGAGCCAGCAACAGCATAACTATCCCGTAACGGACGCTTTCCAAAACGAGACGAATGTCGAGGCCAATTCCGATGCGATGCGGAGTTCGGGACTCGAAGCTGCCGGTTTCAGGTACATCAATGTCGACGGCGACTGGGATAACGGCTTGATGTGCCAGTGCGGTCCACCGATCACGTTCGACTCTTATGGCCGGCCGCAGGCCAACGCGACCCGCTTTCCGCACGGCATGGCGGCCGTGGCCGACCACATCCACCACAACGGACAAAAGGCCGGCATCTACTGGGAGCCGGGAGTCCCGCCACAGGTATATGCGGCCAACACTCCCATCAAAGGCACGGCTTATCATGTGCAGGATATTGTGCAGCAGCCGCCCACCACGGAGTTCAATGGCTTTTACCAGATTGACTATACGAAGCCAGGGGCTCAAGAATACACGAATTCGATTGTTGACCTGTTTGCTGAATGGGGCTATGACTATCTAAAACTCGATGGGGTACGTGTAGGTCCGTCTCGAAGTTTTGGGAATCCACCGCCGCCGCCCGTGTTCGTCGACGACCGGCCGGATGTCCGCGCCACCTATCTGGCGATACAGCAATCACGCCGTCCAATGTATTTGAATCTTTCCTCGAATCTGAGTCACGATTATGCGGAATGGTGGGAGCGGTGGTCGAACGGAAGAAGGATTGACGGCGATATCGAATGCTCCGCGCGGGCTGGATGCACGACGACGCTCACGAAATGGTCGAATGTAGCGCTGCGCTTCACGGATCTGATCCCGTGGCAAACCGACGCCAGTCCGCGGCGCGGCTGGAATGACCCGGACTCGCTCGAGGTTGGAAACGGGACGAACACGGTGTATCCTTCCAATTCGCCCGAGATCTTTGTCTCCTCGAATCCGCCTTCGCCGCCCACCTCTCTGGCTGGAACGCCGGCGCTGACGGACGGTCTCACGAACGACGAGCGGGAGACCGCAGTAACGCTCTGGTCAATTGCCGGTGCGCCGCTTCAACTCGGGGACGACTTGACGGTCTTAGATAGCTACGGAATCCAGTTACTCACGAATCACGAAGTCATTGCGGTAGATCAGTCGGGCCGCCCTGGACATGTGGTAACGGAAGGAAATACGCCAGTTTGGGCACAGAATTTGTGTGACGGCTCATACTACGTGGCGATGTTCAACTTGAACGACACGAGCTCATCGGTCGCGGTGAACTTCATCAACCTGGGGTTTAGGGGCGAAGCTCAGGTGCGCGACTTGTGGGCACACGGCGATATCGGCAGCTTCACGAACAGCTACACCGTTACCCTGAATCCCCATGCCTCGACCTTGCTGAGAGTCACGCCGCAAGATGATCGATGGGATCGAGATTTTGCATGCTGGGAACAGCACTGATGCGATTAGCGCGAACGGGTGATGAAGGGCGGGGCTGAAGCCCCGCGCGGACTGAGGTCCGCCCCCCGAAGACGCAAGTCTGGATTCCAGGTACTAGCTGTTTGCCTGTTGACGTGTTTGCTTCAGGCGCAGGTTGGTTCGCACATCAAACAGGGCTTGACGGCCTTGAATCGCGGCGATCTTCAGCAGGCGAAGCAAGAGCTGGAACAGGCGAGCGCAGAAGAACCAAAGAATGCTTTAGTCTGGGCCTCCTTAGCCGAAACATATCTGCGCCTTAGTGAGCTCGACAAAGCTGAGGCGGCTGCGAACAAAGCTGGAAGTGCAGGCACGACGAATCCCGTAGTCTCGCATGCGCTTGCCATCTTCGATTTCAACTATGCGCAGGCCTTGCTACGGAGGCAAGACTTCACGCACGCGGCAGACTTTCTGAGCGAGGCATTAAAGACGAACCCAGGAAATGCGCAACTTACGCTGGCGCTCGGTGTAGCGCGTTACGGGCAGCGCCGGTTCGAAGAGGCGATTGGGTGCTTCCTGGCGGTGATCAAAATCGATCCGACCATCGAGCAGCCCTACGTCTTTCTGAGCAAGATGCTGGACCAAGCTGGGCCGCAGCTAGAGGAGATCACAAGAGACGACCGCGCGTGGATGGCACAAGCGCCCGGAAATGCCAAAGCTCCGCTGGTGTTAGCGAAAGCGCTGCTCGCGAAGGACTCGCGGAGCGCGGAAGCGGAAGAACTGCTGCGGCGGTCGATCGAGCTCGATTCGCAGGACTGGGAAGCGCACTACCAACTGGGAGTGCTGCTGGCCAACAAACATGAGTACAAGAATGCTGCGGCCGAACTGAACCGCAGCATTGAACTGAACAGCAAAGAGGCGATGCCGCACTATCATCTGGCGCGAGTCTACGACCGGCTAGGCGAGCCCGAGCGGGCAAGAACAGAACGGGAAATACACCAAACATTGACAAGCGGAACGGAGCGGTAGAGTTTACAGCCAAACTGCTGAGCGAGGGATTGCAGTGTGGCCCTTCAAGACTTCCGACGAATGTCGATCGGTTTCAATGAACCAGTCCAATAGTGTTTTTGCGCGGGTGTCTGAGGTCTGTGATACTGCATTCATGCTGAAAATACGACCAGCCGAATCCGGAGATACGGAAACGGTCTGGGCGATTCTGGAGACTATCATTCGGAGCGGAGAGACGTATGCCTTGCCGCGCGACATGTTCCGCGCGGACGCTATTGCCTACTGGTTCGCGAGTAGCCATGAGATATTTGTGGCCGAATCCGACGGGCAAGTCACCGGAACTTATTATTTATGCCCCAACCAACTCGGCGGCGGTTCGCACGTTTGCAACTGCGGATATATGACGGCGCCCACCGCATCTGGCAAAGGCGTCGCTACGGCTATGTGCTCGCATTCGCTCGACCATGCTAGGAAGGGCGGATTCCGGGCAATGCAGTTCAACTTCGTCGTGAGCACCAACGGCAGGGCTGTGCGTCTTTGGCAGCGTTTCGACTTCGACATTGTTGGGCGGCTTCCAGACGCTTTCCTGCATCCGGTTCATGGGTACGTTGACGCATACGTGATGTACCGCAAGCTTTAGTCTCAGTGGTCCGGAATCAGGCCGAGTCACATAGCCTTACTCCTAGTTGAACGGCGCGCAGCATTAGCAGTCTCGGCTCACTCGCGGTTAAGTCATAACCGTTGCCGGTCAAAGTACTCGGATCGGCTTGCCGACTGGCCAGTTTACGACAACGCTGTTTGTGGGTGGGGAAACGGGGATGGACTACAGGTTTGCGCCGAAGGCGAGAAGACGCCCCTCACAATCCTTCACTACAAACTCGCGCGATTTCCACGGCATGTTGGCGAGATGGCGAGTGAACTCCACGCCTCTGGCTGCGTATTCAGAATAGAGCGCGTCCGCATCTTCGACGGATAGGTAGGCGTCAAGCAGTTCGTCCGAATACTTATCGGGATTGGCTGCCGGCGGCTCAGCGCAGCGGAAATGAATCGCGTGCTGGTCGCGCGCAACGATGGCGTAGACTGGCGGATTTTGCCAGGTGCCCAGACATTCGAAGCCAAGCTTGGCTTTGTAATAGGCGAGAGTGGCGGGAATGTCCGTGGTAAAGAACTGAGGCGCGATCTGACGGATCATGAATAAAGTCTAGTGCAGATAGATGCCGAAGCCTGATTAGGCTTGCCGACCTTGCGCGATGTGTGGTTCTCTTAGATGTCGCCGCGGAAATCACAGAAGACAGGAATGAGGTTGCCATCAAGGTCGCGGCCATAAACTCGCGCATGGTTCTTGGGAAGGCACAGCCGCCGGCACGCCAAGTCGGATGCTCCTGTCAAATTGCTAGCATTTATAGTTGCGCCCAGAGGGAGTCCTGTGGTGTTGCCGGCCTGAGGAAGGGCGTATGCAAGATCAGCACCTCCAAACGGTGTTCTTACGAATTGGACTGGCCGTAGGCTTTCTGTCGGCGGTTGCGGACCGCTTAGGGATGTGGGGTCCGTATGGGAAACCAAATGTCGCGTGGGGAGACATGGGGCATTTTCTGACGTACGTCAGCAAGTTAAACCCATGGTTTCCGAATGCGATAATTCCTGCCGTCGGGTGGGGCGCGACGATTGCAGAGATCGCACTTGGTGTTCTTCTCCTGATCGGGTTTCAGACGCGGTGGGCGGCCCGTCTGAGCGGTTGGCTGTTGTTAGCCTTTGCTCTCGGTATGACGGCTGGCACAGGCGTGAAGACCGCATTTGATGCATCCGTAGTCGCAGCATCGGGTGGCGCATTTATGCTGGGGACCGCCCGAAGATACCCCTGGAGCATAGACGAAGCCTTGAGCGGTGCGAGCCAGGAGCATCCGTCGTCGGTGGGGCGGTAAGCGGAAGAATGCAATCACCGGCCCGAAAGGAGCGGAGGAGCGGCGAAGGTGAAGTGTTAGCGGTGTCCGCCGCCAGCGTGTGAACCACCACCGAACCCGCCGCTATGAAAACCGCCGCCGTGAAAACCACCAACGCTGCCGTGGAATCCGCTGCTGTGAGATCGACCGAGGCTGCCGTGGAATCTACTGCCGTGGAAGGCGCTGCGCGATCCGCCGACTCGGGCATTCACTCCGCCCACGCGACCGTGCCAGCTATTGCGAGTCCAGCGGTGGCCGTACCAGCCAGGGGAGTAACCGCCGCCATAATACCCACCGTAAAACCCGAAATATGCGGGCGAGTAGAAGCCCCAACCAAACGGGCTATACAAGGCGCCCGCAACCGGCCAGAAGCCGTAGTAATTCATGTAGGGGTCCCAATACCAGCCGGGACCCGCTGCGGCATAGAGACCGGCATTGCTCGCGGCAGTCAAGCTGGCCCGAGATTCGTCTTCGCTCCGCGCTCTACTCCAGACGTAAAGCGGCTCGTTTTTGACGAGGTTTTCGTCAAAGCTGCGCCGTTTCAGAGGATGATCGCTGGCGAGCAACACTTGGTCATGCTTGCCAAGCGTTTGGCTGCGCGTGCTTTCAATTACTTTAGCTTTGCCATCGAGCACCCGGATAGCACCCTGCGACGCATCGAAATTGTAAAGGCCCTTCTTCTCGATCTGAGTTGTCGTGTTGCTCATCTCGACAGTGAGATTGGTACCTTTGATCAACTGATCGACTTCGAGCATGCCCGAGCCTTGTACCAGTTCCACACTCGTATCGGCCAAACCTGCCGATGGAAGTCGAACCTGGCTATTGTTTCCGACACGCAGAAAAGCTCCCGGAGTGAGCAGGATTTCCACATAGCCGTTATTTGTTTCGAGTAGTTGCCCAGGCTTCAGAGCTGCCGAGCCGACCGAGCCGGAACTCAGGGTTTGGCCGTTGAGCAGAACCTGACCTTCCACGTAATTCACCGCGCCTGGGCCGACCGGAGCGGCCGCGGGATGCGCCGCATAATTGCCATTTTGATCTTGCAGGGGCGCTGTAGGGGCGGACAAACTGTTCACTTGAGCAGCGCCCAAGGCTGCGCAAGCGAGCAGAAGGGTGATTGCCTTCCAACCCGGTTTTGTTTGTCCTTTCATAAGATTTATATTTCTCCTAAGAGTTAGACGACCGAGGGCCCCACTACGACTCGGCCGGTTCTCGAAGAGCGAGAGATGTAGCCGATGGCCGCCTAGTGTCTTACACTTTTACCAATGTGCCTTCGCTCCGTTCTTCCGCTCCTTCTTGCAGCATCTCTCGCTGGTATGGGGTCCGCGGCGCCCCCTGCCGCCCAAGGCGCGCTTAGCCTCGACGACCTTGCCCGCCTGCACGACATCTCTAACCCGCAGGTCTCGCCCGATGGCAAATGGGTGGCCTACACCGTCTCCAGCATCGATCACGATGCCGACAAGCGTGTGACTCACATCTGGATAGCCAACTGGGAAGGCAATGCCGAAATCCAACTGACCAACGGAACTGAATCTGAAAGCTCGCCCCGCTGGAGTCCCGACGGAAAGTATCTCTCGTTCGTCTCGTCTCGCGCCGGCCAGACCAAAGGTTCTCAAATCTGGGTCATCGAGCGCCGGGGCGGGGAAGCGCGCCAGCTCACGCACATAAAGGACTACACCATCTCCGATTACGACTGGTCTCCCGATTCAGCCAGGCTCGCTCTGGTCCTTCGTGAGAAAGACGAGGCCGATAAAGAGCAAACCAAACCTGCTGGAGGCGCTGAGCCCGCCAAGCCAAAGCCGCCCAAGCCCATCGTCATCGATCGTTACCATTTCAAGCAGGATATCCAGGGTTACCTAGACGGCAAGCACAATCACATCTACCTCTTTGACATCGCCACTGAAAAACTTGAGCCCGTCACCAGCGGGAGCTTCGACGAGACAAACGCGACCTTTTCTCCCGATGGCTCGCGGGTCGCTTTCATCAGCAATCAGGATAAAGATCCCGATCGCAGCGAAAACACCGACCTTTTCGTCGTTGACGCTAAGCCAAACGCCACTCCTCGCCGCCTCACAACGTATCCCGGTCCTGACTCCGGGCACCCCGCCTGGAGCCCCGATAGTCAGTTCATCGCCTATCTTCAGGGCAGCGAACCGAAATATAGCGCCTACAATATGAACCGGCTCGCGATCATCTCCGCGGCGGGCGGTTCGCCCAGAATCCTGAGTGAAAAACTGGATCGCGGCGTTTCCGCGCCGGTCTTCACTAATGGCGGCCAAGCCCTAACGTTTCTGGTGGCGGACGATCGCTCCGAGTACCCTGCCGAAGTTCCCGCTGCAGGTGGAGCCGTCGAACGGCTCCTTAATCAGCCGCTCGTAGCGGCATCGCTTTCCGCGCGCGCGGGTCACACTGCTCTGCTCGTCTCGACTGACCGTGCCCCGGCGGCTGTCTTTGCGCTCGAGGCCGGTTCCCTCCGCCAGCTCAGCCATCAAAACGACGCGCTCTTCTCTGAACTCGAGCTCGCTCCCGTCGAAGATATCAGCTTCAAAAGCAGCGACGGCACCGAAGTCCATGGCCTACTAACCAAACCGCTCCACTTCGAGGCCGGCAAGAAGTATCCGACGCTGCTGCGCATCCACGGCGGCCCGAATGGCCAGGACGGTCACGCCTTCAGCTTCGAGCATCAGCTCTTCGCATCGCACGGGTACGCCGTTATCGCGGTCAATTATCGGGGCAGTTCCGGCCGGGGCCACCGTTATGGCGAAAGCATCTTCGGAGATTGGGGCCACAAGGAAGTGGCGGACCTTCTCGCGGGGGTTGATGAGGTCGTCAAACTGGGCGTCGCCGACCCTGACCGACTCGGCATCGGCGGCTGGAGTTACGGCGGCATCCTCACTGACTACACGATCGCCAGCGACGGACGATTCAAAGCCGCCATCAGCGGCGCCGGCAGCGCCAACCAGATCTCGATGTACGGCATCGATCAATACGTTTTTCAGTACGATAACGAAATCGGTCCGCCCTGGAAAAACGAGGCCGCCTGGATCAAGATCTCCTATCCGTTTTTCCACGCCGACCGCATCCATACCCCGACGCTTTTTATGGGCGGCGATAAGGACTTTAACGTGCCCGTGATCGGCGGCGAACAGATGTACCAGGCCCTGCAGACACTGCATGTCCCGACCGAACTCGTCATTTACCCCGGTGAGTTCCACGGGTTCACGCGTCCTAGCTTCATCCGCGACCGCTACGAACGCTATCTCGCCTGGTATGCCAAATACATAGGCCCAGCCGAGCCGAACAAAGTCTCCGCATCGCTGAGGTGAAGGATGAGGCCGTGCGACCGGCGCCCGGATTTCAAGCTACTATCGACGTATGGCGACCGCTGCCGATCTGCTCAGCCTCGAGGAGTTTCGCGAACGCTACGCGGATGAAAAGCCTTATTACGAATTCTGGTTCGGCGAGGCGGTGCAGAAATCCGTGCCAACCTGGCTCCACAGCCTCCTGCAAGCCATCCTGACCGAGATCCTGAATCGCTCCGGGTACCGTTCCGGTCCGGAGATTGAACTCAGAATCGATCCGGAGTGGCAGCCGAAAGCGGACGTCGTCGCGGCATTAGTAGTTGAGCACCCCTACCCTACAAAGCCCGTGGACGTGGTGGTCGAAATTCTGTCTCCCGAAGACCGTATGAGCCGGGTGTTCGAGAAGTGCCGGCAATATGCGCGCATCGGCATCTCGAAAACGTTTGTTCTCGACCCCGAGTTTCAGTACGCCTGGGAGTGGAGCCGCATGACAGAAAATCTGGAACGAATTAGCGTGATGGCGCTGCCAAATGGCCGGAACATCGTTCTTGCCGATGTCTGGGGAGAACTGGATCGACGCAAAGGTGATCTTGCTTGAAGTAGAGCGGCCCTTCGGATCGGAGATTTTTTCAAAAGTTCCGGAGTAAACTCTTCAAGGCTCTTCACTTCCGTCGCTCTCTCTTCAAAAGCTATACTCTGAAACGCGCGCCGGCAAAGAATCCTTATCTCCCGAACGACTTTCAGGCCCCTTCGCGAAGGGGAATACTTTGGTAATTATGCAGGAGAAGTCGCGCAAGACACTTTACCGGCGCGGTGGGGACTCGCGGTTAGCACTATTCATTTTTCTTTAGCCAGCCGAAGTTCGTCTTCCAGTTCGTAGATGCGATCTTTTAACGGCTTTTCTGGCTTGCCGGACTTTGCGGCATCTTCAAGCTTGCGTTTTTGCGCCGCAAGCCTCCGTTGTATGGAAGTAATTTGGGCTGACACAGCGGACAGCTTCTCTGCGGGCTTGACGGGATTCGGGGCCGCTTTCCTGGGGCGAGGTTTTGGCTTCGATGGAATGGCGAGCTTGACTTTGAATTCTTCCCGCAACTCTCTTTGAATCTCGAGGAGTTCGTTAGCGAGTTCATTGAAACGCGCGACCAACTCTTTCTTTGCTGCGCCGTGCAGTTTCGAAATATCCTGCTTCGCTTGCCGGTATTGCTCGAGAGTACTGGTCATTCACGCTCTGTGCGACCTGAGACATGGTAACAGAACGGAGTGAATGGGTTCATCCCAATCTGTAGCTATGGGTCCGGGCTGGACAGGACGTTTCTGGGGCGGCTGGTGGGATTCGAACCCACGACATCCAGAACCACAATCTGGCGCTACTACCGACTGAGCTACAGCCGCCGCGACACAGTGATTTTAACATTCAAATGGAGGTGGCGAACCGTTTACATGAGGCTAATCGGATCGACGTCGATTGTGAGCGCGGTGGCTTTCCACTTCTGCTGCTCGGCGAGGGCGCGCAATTCATGGAGCACAGAACGGAGTTTGGGGCGGCTCGCCGCTTTCAAGAGAATCTGATAGCGGTATTCGTTTCTGACGCGCAGGACGGGGGCTTCGGCGGGCCCCATAACCCGAATGCCTTCGGGAGCCGGCATGAGGACGTGGCCGAGCTGCGTCGCCATGCGCAAGGCGTCTTCCTGCTTTTCGGCGCGCACCATCACGTTGGCCAGGACGGCGAAAGGCGGGTAGCGCAACCACTTGCGAAATTCGATTTCCTTCCGGTAAAAGGCGGCGTAATCCTGCTGGACGGCGAAGCGGATCGCATAGTGCTCAGGGTTCAAGGTTTGAATGATAACGCGGCCAGGGAGATCGCCGCGACCGGCGCGTCCGGCGGCTTGCGTCAGGAGCTGAAAGCTGCGTTCGGCGGCGCGAAAATCCGGCAGGCTTAAACCGATATCGGCGAGCACGACACCGACCAGCGTCACGTTCGGGATGTCATGGCCCTTGGCGATCATCTGAGTGCCGACCAGGATGTCAATATCACCCTCGCGAAAGCCGTGCAGGATGCGTTCGAACGCGCCTTTACCACTGGCGCTATCGCGATCGAGACGGCCAATGCGAGCGGACGGGAGATGCTGGTGAAGTTCTTCTTCCACGCGCTCCGAGCCGCTGCCGAGGAACTGAATGTATTCGCTGCCGCAGGCCGGGCAGGCGGACGGGATTTTTTCCGCATAGCCGCACGTATGGCAGAGCATGCGGCGATCGCGACGATGATGAGTGAGAACGACCGAGCAGTTGACGCAGAGCATACGCTCGCCACAGGAGCGGCAAGCGAGGAAGCTCGAGAACCCGCGCCGGTTGAGGAGTAGCATGATTTGCTCGCGCTGCGCGAGCCGCTGCTCCATCTCGGCGAGCAGCTTGCGGGAGAATGTCGACTGCTTCTTGGTTTCGAGAAACTCGAGACGCATGTCGACGATTTCGACTTGGGGCAGCGGACGGCGCGCAATGCGTTCGGGCAAGGCAAGCAGCGTGTATTTCTGTTGTTCGGCGTTGTAGCGGCTTTCGACGCTGGGCGTAGCGGATCCGAGAATGGCGACTGCGCCGGCGTGTTTGGAGCGCACGAGCGCAACGTCTCGTCCGTGATAGCGCGGTGTTTCGCCTTGCTTGTAACTGCCGTCATGTTCCTCATCGATTACGAGCAGGCCGAGATTCGGCACCGGGGCGAAGACGCCTGAGCGGGTACCGACAATGACGCGCGCCTGACCGTTGCGAATTCTGCGCCATTGATCGGCGCGCTCGGCATCGCCGAAAGCGGAGTGGAGGATGGCGACCTGTTTGCCGAAACGGTGGAAGAACTGGCCGGCAACGGCGGGAGTAAGGGCGATTTCAGGGACAAGAAGAAGCGCGTTTTTGCCGCGGGCGAGAGTGGATTCGATGCTGCGCAGATAAACTTCCGTTTTGCCGGATCCAGTGACGCCTTCGAGCAGAAATGTTCTGAACTCGCCTTGCGAGAGGGCGTGATCGATAGCATCGAAAGCAGCTTGCTGATGCGCGTTCAGTTCGGGCCGGGGGCGAGCGAAGTCTGAGAGTGGCTGTCGGGCCTCGATCGAAAGACTAATGAGTCCGCGGCGCGCTAAGGCACGGGCGGCTTCGCTGGCCTGTTTGAGTTGTTCGCCGAGCTGACTGAGATTATGCGCTCCGGGATGCAGTTCGAGGTAGGCCAGCAGCTCACGCTCAATCTTTCTCAGTTTGATGGCGGGCAGAGGCCGGGCGAGAAAGGCTGCCTGGAGGCGTTCGGCTTTGGCGCGCAGAGGATCACGATCTTCTTCGCGCTCCTCAGCTGTGACCCAGCCCCGTTTGATGAGGGCGCGCAGAGCGGATTTCGCGGTCTCCACTTTAGCGGCGAGATAAGTTGCGGAACGGGGGTGGGTTTCGAGGAGAGCGAGCACTTGGAGGGCTGCGTCGGCCTGCTCGCTGGCGGTAAGCCGGCGCGCGACGTCGCGACCTGAATCGGTGAGCGAATATTGCGTGGTACGGCGCGTTTCACCGCTCAGGGGCAGCATGCCTTTCAAAACTTCGCCCAGAGGAGCGCAGTAATAGGTGGCAATCCAGCGTCCTAGATCGATGAGATCGTTGTCGAGCACGGGCTCAGCATCGCGCAAGCTGAGCACCTCGCGGGTCTCGTGCGAGGGAGCGTCGTTGTGCAGACGCAAGACAACGCCGGTCAGCTTACGAGCTCCGAGCGGTGCAACCACACGGCAGCCGACCTGGACGCGGCGGCGCAGAGTCAGCGGAAGCTCATAAGTGAAGACACGATCGAGCGGGACGGGAAGCGCAACATCGCAGAAGCGGGCGGATGAATTATCGGTCAAGCGCGGCGATGGTCCCGAAGACGGATTTAAGCGCCGGGTAGAGCGAGCGGTAGACGCGGTAGCGCTGTAAATAGAAGGGGACCGCATGCGGATCGGGATCTTTGACGCTTACCTGATGGACGGCTGCACGGCACACCTCGCGAGCGTCCCGATACTCGCCTGTGCCGATGGCTGCGAGAAGCGCCGCGCCGAAGGCCGAGCCTTCTTGAGTTTGCAGGGTGGCGACCTGCTGATCGAAGATGTCGGCGAAGAGCTGATGCCAGAACGGACTTCTCGCCCCGCCGCCGGAAAGTCGAGTTACAGCGGGGCGCGCGCCGAGTCCGGCGATAATCTCGAGGCCGTCCTTAAGGCTGTAGCAGACACCTTCGAGAATGGCGCGAATCAAATCGCTCGCTTGATGCTTAGCGGTCAGGCCGATCCATGCACCGCGGGCATTGGAGTCAAGATGGGGTGTGCGCTCGCCCATCAAGTAAGGCAGCCAGAAGAGTCCCTGAGCGCCGGGAGGGGAAAGCGCAGCGTCGGCGGTTAGCTTATCGTAAGGACAATCGGGCGCGAACCGGTTCCGGTACCACTGCAAGCTGAGCCCAGCGCCCTGGGTGACACCCATTACATGCCAAGCGTCTGGAATGGCGTGGCAGAAGGTGTGAACGCGGCCCTGAGGATCATAGGCAGGTTTCTGCAAGTAGGCAAAGACGACACCGGAGGTGCCGACCGTGCAGGAGACCATTCCAGGCTCGACAATGCCGTTACCGATTGCGCTGGCGGCCTGATCGCCCGCTCCGGCTATAACGGGCGTGCCTGCGCGGAGGCCAGTTGCCTTGGCGGCGTCCACAGAAACGTTGCCGCTGATTTCGCTCGATTCGTAGGCGCGAGGGAGAATGGCGCGATCCAAGCCGAGCCCGCCGACCATTTCGTTGGACCAGTCGCGGTGGAGCACGTCGAACAAGGCGGTGCCGCTCGCGTCCGAGACATCGGTGGCGAGCTCGCCGGTGAGTTTGAAGCGGATAAAGTCCTTTGGAAGAAGAATGTGCCTAATGCGACTGAAGAGTTCGGGTTCGTTGTCGCGCACCCAGAGCAGCTTGGGCAGCGTGAAGCCGGTTAGGACCGGATTGGCAGTAGCGCGCAACACATTCTCCGGACCCACCGCTGTGTTGATGGCGTTGACCTGAAGCTGGCTGCGCTGATCGCACCAGATGAGCGCAGGACGAATGACGTTGTGATCGCGATCGAGCAACACGAGGCCGTGCATCTGGCCGGAGAGACCGATGCCGTTTATCGAAGAGCCCTGGATATGGGCTTCTTTGAGCACACCCTGCAGGGCGAGTTGGGAAGCGCGCCACCAATCGTCCGGTTCCTGTTCGGCCCAAAGCGGTTTGAGCATGCGCATGTCCTCGTGCGCTGCAATGAAGGAATAGCGCACGCGGGCATGTCGATCAACCAGCAAAGCGCGCGAGCCGCCGGTGCCGATATCGAGTCCGAGCCAGTACATGTCATCTGTGATACTAGCAACCGTTGCAGAGCGGCAGGTAAGCGGCTCCAAACAAGCCGGCATCGGCGCCGAGTAGGGCTCTTTCGACTCTGGTGCCAGTACGGGAACAGGTGAAAGAGCGTTTTGAGATTTCGCCAAACATGGCAGGCGAGAAGAAGTCCCAGGCGGGCAGGGGGCCGCCACTGACGAGGTAAAGCGGGAAGTTAAAGACGTTGATGAGATTTGCGACCGCAATTCCTAACGCACGCCCCATTGATTCGAAGACGCGCTTAGCGCGCGGGTTGCCTTCGAGGGCGAGCGCGTAGACGTCGGCAGCCGTCTTGATTTCGCGGCCGAAGTGCATCATGCGTCCCATGGCAGCGATGGCTGAAGCCGAAGCGTGTTTCTCTAGACAACCGCAGTTACCGCAACCGCACGGATTGCCATCGGGGAAGACGGTCATGTGACCGAATTCCCCGGCCATGCCTTTGAAGCCGTGGAGCACCTTTCCGCCGCTCACAATTCCACCACCGATACCTGTTCCCAGCGTTAGCAGAATGAGGTCCTTCACCTCTTTACCCGCACCCATCCACATTTCGCCGAGGGCCGCGGCGTTGGCGTCGTTCTCAAGGAGGATGGGTGTGCCGAGATGCTGCTGGATGCGGTCGCGAACGGGGAAGCCTTCGAAAAAGGGAAGATTGGCCGAGCCGATCACGATGCCGGCATCCATATCGATGTAACCGGGTACCCCAATACCCACACCGGCGAGGCCGTTGGGCCCGATTTTCGTCCGGACAGTATCGACCACTCTGGCAATTTCGCCGGCGATGTGCTCAGGCCCGGAATCGAAAACGGCGGCCTCCGAAACTTTGTCCAGAATCTGTCCGCCCGAATCGATGGCGGCCACTCGCAGGTTGGTGCCGCCAAGATCGATACCGATGGAGTACGCGCTCATGCGCCTGAATCATAACAGATAGGCGCGCTTTAGCGGACTAACCGATTTCAAAGGGTAAAGGAGAGTTCAACCAGAAACGGGCGGCGGCTTGCACCGTCTCAAGAAAGGTGTCGAGATCGCAGGGTTTTGAGAGATAGCAGTTCGCGCCGAGTGCGTACGCTTCCCGGATCAGCTCCTCTGTATTGGAGGTGGTAAGTACGACGACCGCAATGTTCCGGAGCTCGTGGGTATCACGAATGAAGGCGAGCACGGCGCGGGGATCGATCTTGGGTAAGTGGTAGTCGAGGAAAACGAGTCTAGGACGGGGAGCGGCGGCGAATGGCTCGGCGCGGCTGAGGAATCGTATCGCTTCTTCGCCATCGCGCACGACATAGACGTTGGGCGGCGGATCCAAATCGCGCAGAGCCTCTTGCATAAGACGAACATCAGCAGGGTTGTCTTCTGCGATCAGGATTTCGCGCATGCCGGCCACGGTAGCAGTGATGGACTGCGACTTCTGTTTAGATGGTCAAGTCCAGTCTACCGGTAGTGGCAGAGCGAGCAATGATTTCTCGCAGCCGGCCTGTGACAATGACGAACCATGACAAAGGACTGGTTTCGGTGTTGTTGGCATGTTGCTGGTGTGGGGGCACCCTGGACGCGCGCGGACACTCATGCGGCTTCAGGTGATTTTCGGAACGGGGGTGCCGTTCCAGGTGAAACGGTAAGTTCTGTGTTTGCGAACGTTGGCGACCAGGGTGGGACGGAAGCAAGCGATGCAAGTGCCTCCAGGATGCCTCACGCTTGGATACACGATGCCCAGTGAGCCAGCACCCAGCAGGGCCTGCGAGAGTTCCTGGGAGGCTAGGTAACTGTCGGGGGCCAGAGCGGTGGCAAACTCTGGGGAGTTGCGGATATCGTGAAACCTGCCGCTGAAGTCTGCGAGATAGTCGTCATAGGTGACACTGTCGTCGAAGCGGCCGATCTCGGCGTATTCGGTTGATTTGTGAAACACTATCTCTGCTTGTGCGGTTTTTAGCGCAAATCCTGCGTACCAGGCGCCGCGATCGGGACCATTAAAGCGCGAACCCAGCGGGTGAGCATGAGTAAAGGTCGAATTGATGACGTGGTAGTTGGGCACGCCGAATACCAGCTCATGACTATCGATTCCGGGCAGCCGTCCGTTTTCGCCCCAGAGGCGCTCATTGGTGGCGTGATCGAGATCGAACAGGTCTTGTAGATGCTGATCGTTGTCAGCGATCCTGGTAAGAACACTGCTGCAATCCGGATTGTACTTGGAAGGAATCAGGCGATGCGTGTCGCGCTTACGAACCAGGCTAACGGGCGGCATATCACTTGCCGCGCTCTCACATTCCACCGCGTCTCGCATCGAGCAAACGGCGAACAATCTGCATTGCGGGGACGCCTCCCCGGATCATGTAATCCAGCGGGGTTCGCCCGGCAAATATGCGGTTGCTATTCGGCAGCCGCACCCAGTCGTCGGCCAGCTTCTCCCCGTACAGAATGTTGAGAGCTTTGAAAATCCCAATCAGGTAGGAAATTCTGGTCAGGACATCGGGGTCGAGCAAACGTTGGGGCTGCTTTTTCCAGTTGTAATAAGGACCATTGGAGATGCCGCCAAGGAGAGAGCGAGCCTCTTCGTCGCGAATGCCCCAGCGGTTGGTCAGATTAAAGAAGGCTTTGAGAGCGGAGGTGCTGAGCCGCTCGCGCTCCGACCGCGATGTAAGGTCGATGAGAGGGGTGGGATCGAAGCGAGTGGCGGGGTAAGCAGGTTTTGTGAGAGGCAACGAGTAGGCTCCTGTTTAGGAGTCTATAGTATATCGTTCAGGAGTGCAAGTCCTGACTCAAACTCTGCAAGGCCAGGTCGGCAATCGAATCGGCGAAATCGGGTGTCAAGGGCCGGTGTCCCATCATGAGCCGGAAGTAGAAGGGACCGTATACGGAATCAATAAAGACTTCGAGATCTGTTTCGGCCGGTAAGTGGCCTTCCTGCTGATGTCGCGCTAAGACCGCTTTGGCCTGCGCGCGGCGGGGTTCGATCCACAGTTCGCGAAAGGCGGCGGCGACGCCGGGATCGCTTTGAGCGGCCGCGATAAAGGCTTTGAAGGCGCGCCCGCGTCTGCCGGTGAGCAGCCTGACGAAGTTTTGCAACTGTAGCCGGACGTCCTGGTCCAAGTCGCCCGTATCGGGAAAGGGCAGTTCTAGTGCCGTCGCCTCGCGCAAAGCCTCGATAAAAACGGCAGCTTTGTTGGGCCACCAGCGGTAAATCGTGGCTTTGCTCGCCCCGGCACGCTCGGCGATAGCATCCGCCGTGGCATTTACAAAACAGGTATCCTCAAGAATTTCTAGTGCTGCCTGCAGGATTCGCTCACGGGCATCCTCGTCGCGCGGCCGCCCGCGCCCTCTTTGGGCCAGTTCTTCGATGGCTGGTTTCGTCAACGCGGACATTTGCTCAGTCTTTCTGACGCCCGTCGCGGGCCAAGGTTGCATATTTTCGAAACTTTCGGGTCTCGTTATTACATCAGAAGAGTTGAATGTGGATCGTCCGAGTTGCCCTCCAGCGTCCTTATACGTTCATTGTTCTTGCGCTCCTCATCCTATTGGTCAGCCCACTAGTGATCCTACGGACGCCTACCGACATTTTCCCCAATATCGATATCCCGGTCATCTCCTCAATATGGACTTACACGGGGCTGAACCCGCAAGAGTTCGAGGGGCGGATTACGTCTGTTTACGAACGTGTGCTGACGACCACGGTCAACGACATCGAACACATCGAATCGACGACGCTCAATGGCACTGCCGTGGTGAAGATTTTCCTCCAGCCTTACGCCAACGTGACGACGGGTATCGCCCAGACTACAGCCGTCTCGCAGACGATTCTGAAGCAGATGCCTCCAGGCATCAACCCCCCGATCATTCTCAGCTACAGCGCCTCGAGCGTACCGATATTGCAGCTCGCGTTATCGGGCAAGGGATTACAGGAACAGGATCTGAATGACATCGCTATGAACTTTCTGCGGCCCCAACTGGTGACGGTCCCGGGTGCGGTACTGCCGTATCCGTATGGCGGCAAGCAGCGGAACGTGATGGTCGATCTGAACCCGGCAGAGTTGCAAGCGAAAGGCCTTTCGCCGTTCGATGTGGTTACCGCCGTCGCAAACCAGAACCTACTGCTGCCTTCCGGGACGGCGAAGGTCGGGCAGTTCGAATACGACGTCGATATGAACTACAGCCCGAAGCGGATTGAGGAGATCAACGATTTTCCGGTAAAGGTGGCCGGCAACTCGACAATATACCTGCGCGATGTGGCGAATGTCCGCAACGGATTTTCTCCGCAAACGAACATCATCCGGCGCGACGGTCATCGCGGCGTACTGGTGAGCATCTTGAAAGCGGGTAGCGCATCGACGCTGGATGTAGTTGCCGGAATCAAGAAGCTGCTGCCAAAAGTGCAAGCTACCTTGCCGCCGCAGTTGCAAATCAAACCGCTGGCGGACCAATCGATCTTTGTGCGTGCCTCTATAAACGGAGTGATTCGCGAAGCGATCATTGCAGCGTGTTTGACGGGGTTGATGATTCTGCTGTTCTTGGGAAGCTGGCGCAGCACTCTGATCATTGCGATTTCGATTCCGCTGTCAATTCTGACATCGATTCTGGTGCTGAGCGCGCTGAAGGAAACCATCAACATCATGACGCTCGGCGGCCTGGCGCTGGCGGTCGGCATCCTGGTGGATGACGCAACGGTCACGATCGAAAATATGGAGCGTTATCTGGAGCAGGGTCACGAACTGCACCACGCAATTCTGGAAGGCGCGGCGCAAATCTCGGTGCCGGCCCTGGTTTCGACACTTTGTATCTGTATTGTGTTCCTGCCGATGTTCTTCTTGAGTGGTGTAGCGAAATATCTATTCGTGCCGCTGGCCGAGGCGGTGGTCTTCGCGATGATTGCTTCGTATATCTTTTCGCGAACCCTGGTGCCAACGCTCGCGATGTATATGTTGCGTACCAACGAGCATGGCGTAAGGAAGACACGCAATCCGCTGGCGCTGTTCCAGCGAGCTTTCGAGCGCGGATTCGAACGGGTGCGCGCTCAATACGAAGCCGTTCTCACGACGTTCGTCTACCGGCGATGGATCTTTGTACCAGTGTTTCTTCTGGTTTGTTTATCGGCATTTGCACTCGTCCCCTTTTTGGGACGTGATTTCTTTCCAACCAGCGATACAGGGCAGTTCAAGCTCCACGTGCGAACGAAAACGGGCACGCGCATCGAGGAGATGGCACGGCTATGCGACTTGGTGGATTCGGCGATTCGCCGCGAAATCCCGAAGAGCGAAATGGGCACGATCATTGACAACATCGGCCTGCCTTATAGCCAGATGAATCTTTCTTACAGCAACTCGGGGCAGATCGGAACAGCCGATGGCGACATTCTGGTGAGCCTGAATGAGAAGCACCGGCCGACAGAAAACTACGTGCGCGCTCTACGCAGAGATCTGCCGCGGGAGTTTCCCGGGATGACATTCTACTTTCTGCCGGCGGACATCGTGACCCAGATCTTGAATTTTGGCTTGCCAGCGCCGATTGACTTGGAGGTGGTTGGCAACGATGTGGAAGCCAGCCGCGCATTCGCTAACCGTCTGCTGCCGCAGTTGCAGCGCATTCCGGGCGCAGTCGATCTGCACGTACACCAGGTTTTCGATGAGCCGAAGCTACACCTGGAAGTGAATCGTACCAAGGCCGCGGAGAGTGGATTCACTCAGGTAGACCTGGCGCGGAGCTTTCTGACATCGCTGAGCGGCAGTTTCCAGACCCAGCCGACGTTCTGGCTGAATCCGAAGAATGGGGTGAGCTATAACCTGGTGACGCAGACACCGCAATACGACATTCAGACGCTACAGGATCTCGAAAACATTCCGGTCAGCGGTTCAGGCCAGAAGCAGCCGGAGATATTGAGCGATGTGGCGGATATCAGCCGGGCCAACGAACTGGGAGTGGTGACGCATTACAACATACGGCGCACCGTCGATATCTATGGATCGGTGCAGGGGAGCGACCTGGGTGCGGTGGGCACTGGAATAAATAAGGTGCTCGACAGCAATCGCAAATACCTGCCTCGCGGCGCCGAAGTAATCTTGCGGGGACAGGTGCAAACAATGCGCAACTCTTTCATCGGGCTGCTGGGCGGATTAGTGGGTGCGATTGTGCTGGTTTATCTGTTGATCGTGGTGAATTTTCAATCGTGGCTCGATCCGTTCATTATCATCACGGCGCTGCCAGCGGCTTTGGCGGGTATTGTGCTGTTTCTGTTTGTAACGCACACTACGATCAGTGTGCCGGCTCTGATGGGAGCCATCATGTGCATGGGCGTTGCGACGGCCAACAGCATCCTAGTCGTCAGTTTCGCCAAAGAACAGCTGGCCAATCATGGAAGCTCAGTTGAAGCGGCACTCGAGGCGGGTTCGACCCGCTTCCGGCCCGTGCTGATGACCGCGCTCGCGATGATCATCGGCATGATTCCCATGGCGTTAGGACTAGGCGAAGGCGGCGAGCAGAACGCACCGCTGGGACGAGCAGTGATTGGCGGCCTTCTATGCGCGACCGTAGCAACACTGTTCTTCGTACCGGCGGTGTTCAGTTTGCTGCATGGCCGAAGAAAGCATCACGAGAGCGGCGGCAGGGCCCAAAGCAATGAGCCAGCGGTGCATGCGTAAGAAGTGGAGAAACAAATGACAGTGGAGCAGCAAGAAAGCGACAGGGCTGGCCTGGAGCCGCAGGAGCAGACTGCGCCCCGTCAGGGAAGCAGAACTGTGCGCGGGCTCTTACTGGTGCTGTTGGCGGCGACGCTAGCGATTGGCTATATAATTTATCAGGAGATTACCTCGCGGGCCAAGGCCAGTACGACGCTCGAGCGAGAAACGCTGGCCGACGCTATCCCGACGGTTGCGGTCACCAAGCCACAGCTAAGCGCCGGTGCAAACGAGGTCGTGCTGCCGGGTAACATGCAAGCGTTCATCGACACGCCTATCTGGGCGCGGGCGAGCGGCTATGTGCGGGTTTGGCACGTGGATATCGGCGCTCACGTGAAGCGCGGCGAGTTGCTGGCCGAACTGGAGGCCCCGGAGGTAGACCAGCAATTGCAGCAGGCGAGAGAAAACCTGGCGACCGCGAACGCCAATCTCAAACTTTCCCAGATCACGGCGGAGCGGTACAGCGGATTGTTCAAGACAGATTCGGTGGCCAGGCAGGATGTAGATAATGCGGTGCAGGACGCGGCGGCAAAGGCCGCTGCCGTGAAAGCCGATCAGGCCAATGTAGCTCGTCTGGAGCAAATGGTGGCTTATGAGAAAGTGTACGCACCCTTCGATGGCGTGATCACGGCTCGCAACGTGGACGTTGGAGCGCTGGTCGACGCGGATACGAACGCCGCCGGCAAGGAGCTGTTTCATCTGTCGTCCACATCGCTGCTGCGCGTTTATGTCAGCGTGCCGGAAGTTTACTCACGTGCTGCCAGGCCCGGCGTCAGCGCTGAGCTCACGCTGACGGAATTTCCAGCACGGCGTTTCCATGGGAGCATCGTGCGGAATTCGGGTTCCATCGATTCGAACTCGCGAACCCTGCTCGCGGAGGTCGATGTGAAGAATCCCACCGGGGAATTGCTGCCCGGCTCCTATGTTTCAGTTCACTTGAAACTGCCGTACAAAGTGGAGGCGCTGACGATACCGGCCAATGCGCTGATCTTTCGAGCGCAGGGTTTGCAGGTTGCGACCGTGCGTGATGGACGCGCCCAACTGGTTCCGGTGATCCTGGGACACGATTACGGAGACAGTGTGGAGATCATTTCAGGGTTGAAGAGAACGGATCAGGTGATTGTGAATCCCAGCGATTCGATCGCATCGGGAGAACAGGTGCAGGTGGGGCAGGGGAATGCGAACGGAGAGTGAAGGAGACGGCTGGAACGGCGTGTCTCACAAAGTCAAACCTGTTTTGGCCGCAATTAGCTTGAGCGTGCTGCTGGCCAGTTGCATGGTAGGCCCGAAGTATACGAAGCCGCAAGTAGCGGCAGCTCCGGGGTATGGCGAGCAACCGCCTCAGAGCTACGCGGAAACGCCCGGCTGGAAAACGGCCAATCCGAGTGATAGCGCGCTGCGAGGCAACTGGTGGGAGCTGTTCGGGAATCCCGATCTGAATGCTCTCGAGGAACAGATCGCGCCGGCCAATCAAACGCTGAAAGTAGCTGAAGCGAATTTCTTGCAGGCGCGCGCCCAGATTCAATACAATCGCTCGAATCTGTATCCCACGGTCACGGTGGGAGCGCAGATCAGCCATAGCCGGATCTCAGGATACAACCCGAGCGGAGTCGGGCTCGCGGGCGACGAATACGGTGCTTTTGCACTGCCGATCAGCGTATCTTGGGAGCCCGACTGGTGGGGCCAGATCCGGCGCAGTATCACCTCAGCAAGAGAACTGGCTCAAGCGTCAGCGGCAGATCTGGCGAATGTGAGGCTGGAACTGCAGACGGAACTGGCGGTCGATTACTTTGAAGCGCGCAGTCTGGATGCCGAAAAGAAGTTGCTGGATGATACGGTGATGGCCTATCAGAAGGCGCTGCAACTTACGCAGAACCGGTACGCCGGGGGGTAGCTTCCAAGGTGGAAGTGGAGCAGGCGCAGACGCAGCTTCAACAGACACAGGCGCAGGACATCGATCTCGGCGTCGCGAGAGCAGAATTCGAGCACGCAGTTGCCGTCTTGATCGGGCGAGTGCCGGAAGGCTTTCATCTGCCTTCGGAAGCGCTGCAGCAAGCACCACCGGCGGTGCCGCTCGGCATTCCTTCGCAGCTACTGGAGCGGCGTCCGGATATTGCTGCGGCCGAGCGTAGACTGGCTGCCGCTAATGAACAAATCGGAATCGCTAAATCGGCTTTCTTCCCCAGCTTGGTCATTAGCGCGACAGGCGGGTTTCAGGCGGGCAGCATCGTGAACTGGTTTAGCTGGCCCTCCCGTTACTGGGCGGCGGGACCACAAATCGCGGAAACAGTATTCGATGCCGGAAGGCGCCGCGCGGCGCTGGCAGGCACTGAAGCTTCTTACAATGCGAACGTAGCGAATTACCGGCAGACCTCGCTCACGGCGTTTCAGGAAGTCGAGGACAACCTCTCGACGCTGCGAATACTCGAAGAGGAATCGGCAAAGCAACAGGAAGCAACCGCATCTGCGGAGAGTTCCCTGCAGTTGTCGCTCAATCGATACAAGGGCGGCTTAGTGACATACCTGGAAGTCATCACCGCGCAGGGCATCGCGTTGGCTAATGAACGAACTGAGGTGGATCTGCAGCGGCGGCGCATGGACGCGAGCGTGCAATTAGTCAAGGCGCTCGGCGGTGGCTGGAATACGAGTCAATTGCCGAACGTCTAAGGGATCAGCCGCACGGCTTACTCGCCGGTTAGCGGGCGTTCCATCAGTTCGCGAATAGCTTCGCGCGGATCTTTAGCCCCATAGAGAATTTCGTACATTTCGTTAACGATCGGCAGATCGACATTGTGCTTCAAGCCGAGCCGGTACGCGGCGCGGCAGGTGCCTACGCCCTCGGCCACCATAGTCATGCCGGCGAGTACCTGATTGAGCGTTCGGCCTTTTCCAAGCTCAAAGCCGACGAAACGATTGCGCGAGAGGTCGCCCGTCGCGGTGAGGACCAGGTCTCCTAAGCCAGCCAGACCGCTGAGGGTACGAGGATGGCCTCCGAGCACGCCCGCTAGCCGCGTGATCTCTGCCAGTCCACGAGTCACCAGGGCTGCCACGCTGTTGCTGCCGAGTCCTAAACCGCGGCACACGCCGGCGCCGATCGCGATCACGTTCTTGAGGGCCGCTCCTATCTCTACACCTGCGACATCGGTGCTGGTGTATAGACGAAGCGCCGCCGTCGAGAAGACGTGCTGAATCTGCTCGGCAAGCGCGACATCTCGTGAAGCGACGACCACGGCAGCGGGTTCCCCCGCCGCGATCTCTTTTGCAAATGTCGGACCGGAGAGCACGCCCACGTTTGCTTCCGAGCCTGGCCCGAGAACTTCGACGATCACCTGCGACATACGGCAGAGCGAATCCTCTTCAATGCCTTTAGCCGCGCTGACCAGCGGAATAGACGGCGCAAGATGCGGCTGGGCGGACTTGAGGACCTCGCGGAGATGCGCGGAGGGGACCGCGGCCAGTACCAGGTCAGCTTGCGTCACAGCGCGCTGTATGGCTGAAAAGAGAGCGATGTTCGGCGGAAGACGAAAGCCGGGAAGATAGCGCGTATTCTCGCGTGTTTCAGCAATCGCCCGCGCGCATTGCGGATCGTGCGCCCAGAGCCTGATTTCAGAAAAACGGCCGGCGAGAGCGATAGCCAGTGCAGTTCCCCAACTGCCCGCGCCGATAACGGCCAGTTGATTCAAACAGACCTTCTCCGGAAGTAAAAAGTATTCTCGGTGCCTGTGCGGAGGCGAGCAATGTTAGCCCGGTGCCGGTAAATGATGAGACACGCCGAGAAAATGGAAGAGTAGAGCAGCGGCTGGGCTGGCCGACCTATCCACCAGAACAGAAGCGGGAAAAGCGCGGCTCCCATAATGGAGCCGAGCGAAATATAACGGCTCATGGCAACCGTGATGACAAAGATCGCAGCGGTCGCGAGCAAAGCGGGCGGTGAAATGAAACCGAATGCGCCAATGAAGCAGGCGACGGCTTTACCGCCTTTGAAATTGAGGAAAGCAGGGTAACAGTGGCCCACTATCGCGGCTGCGGCAGTGAGTGCTAACGCCAGAGGGTCGCCGTGAGTAGTGGCGTACGCGATGATAACGGCTACCAGGCCTTTCAAAATATCGAGGAGAAGAACGATCAGCCCTGCTTTGTTACCGGCCGTCCGATGCACGTTGGTGGCGCCGATATTGCCGCTGCCGATGGTTCGAATGTCTTTTCCCAAGCGCAGTCGCACGAACCAGTAGCCGAAGGGAAGAGCGCCGATCAGGTAAGCGAGTAGGGTGAGAACTGCAAGCGTCAGAAAGCGTTCGCTGCTCACTTCGGCGCGCCGGAGGCCGCTAAAGCAGCTTCGAACTTATACTCACGCAGTCTGCGATAGATACTCGCATTGGAGCCGGGATCACTGCGAAAAAGCGCGAAGTGCGATACCAAGAATTTTCCAATGGCCGCCGGCTGCAGTTCGTCAACCTTCTGTCTCAACCCGCGAAGCGGGACCGGGCTTTTGATGCGCGCCAAGGTAAGATGCGGTGAAAACTCGCGGTCTTCCGAAGCTATGCCAAGAGGAATCAGGTGCTCCTCCGTTTCTCTTGCCAGCGTGCGCAATGGCACACCCCCATGCACGCCAGCCCAGAGCACGCGCGGCGAGCGCTCGTTTGGGAACCATCCCAGCTCGCGTATTTCCACTTCAAAAGGTTGACGGGGAGCCACCTCGGCCAGCGCCTCGGACAGCTCGTTGACGCGTGCTTCCGGAACTTCGCCGATGAATTTGGTGGTGATGTGCAGGTTATCGAGCGGGCTCCATTTGATCAATGCTTCCGGGCGAAGTGCAGCAACCAGACGCTCCAGCCGGAGGAGAATATCTTGAGGCAAATCGATGGCGGTGAAGAGTCGCATGACGGCCGTGATAATGTTCTAGCGTAACCCAAATTGAGTCCTCCTCGCGTTCAAAAAGGTGGGCACTTTCCGTCTGCACCTGAAAAGCTCACGCCCGCGCCTGAAAAACGTGATCTGAGTGAGCGCGAAGACGTTTATCCGCTGCGCTGCCTCCTCCAACTAACGGAGGGTCTGGATCTTTCGTTTTTTGAACGCCCGGCCGCTGATCTGGCTCGCGGACTACTCGGCTGTGTGCTTTTGCATGGGGCAACCGCTGGCGCGATCGTCGAGACCGAAGCGTATCTCGGCTTGCGGGATCTGGCGGCGCACGCTTCCCGGGGCCGCACAGCCCGCACCGAAGTGTTGTTTGGGCCACCCGGCCGCGCTTACGTGTACTTCATTTACGGTATGCACGAGTGTCTGAACGTGGTGGCCGATAAGGAAGGCGAACCGGGTTGCGTGCTGATCAGGGCGCTCGCGCCGCTTTGCGGAATCCGCCAAATGTACAATCGGCGCGGCTGGCGAGGGTCGGTCTGTGGACTCGCGAATGGGCCGGGCAAACTGACCGAAGCACTCGCGATCTCGCGCGAACAATACGGCCGGCGCCTAGACCGCGGCGAACTCACCATCCGAGCTTGGCAAGAGAAGCCAGCTTTTACAATCGGAGTCACTCCGCGTATTGGCATCACTAAATGCGCCGATTGGCCGCTCCGCTTCATTTGGGATGGTCACCCGTGTCTGAGTAAGCGTTAAACGAGACACGCACAAAGTAGAATGGCGAGGATGACTCGGCGCGTTTTGACAGCTTTTGCGGGATTTTGTGTCTGCATGTATGGATGGCAGGAGACTGCGCCAGGCAAGCTCGATGCAGCAGTGAAAGCGAAGATCTCGGGATTCAAAGGCAAGGTGAGTCTCTTTGCGAAGAATCTGCAGACCGGGCAGACTTACAGCTTGGGCGGAGAGCAACCGGTTCGTACGGCTAGCACTATTAAGCTTGCCATTATGACGGAGTGCTTTGCCGAAGCGGCAGAAGGCAAGCTTGATTTGAAGCAGCCGCTCAAGGTGACCGCGGACGAGAAAGTATCGGGCAGCGGCATTGTCCAGGACCTGTCGGATAATGACGAACTGCCGGTTCGCGACATGATCGATCTGATGATCGTATTAAGCGACAACACGGCGACGAACCTGATTTTGAATCGGATCGGGGGCAACGCGGTGAATGCCCGCATGTCGCAACTCGGATTACAGCAAACGCGGGTGATGCGCAAAATACTGGGCGACCGGAACGACCTGAAGCCTTTTCCCACTGGCATTACGGAAGAGGGGGCTAAGCCGGAAAACAAGAAATGGGGAATCGGCCGGAGCAGCCCAAGCGAGATGGTCTTGCTGCTCGACAAGATCTACCGAGGTGAGTTAGTCAGCAAATCCGCTTCGGAGGAAATGCTTGCGATTCTGAAGCGGCAACGCGATCACGACGGCATCGGCCGCGATATGAAAGATGTGACGATCGCGAGCAAGAGCGGGGCGCTCGACGCCTTGAGAAGCGATGTTGGGATTATATATTCGCCTCAGGGTCCTGTTGCGATGGCGATCACGGTCGACAACATGCCCGAGATCGACTGGACTCCCGACAATCCGGGTGACCTGCTCATTTCGCAGCTATCCGAGATTTTGGTCGACGGCCTCAAATCGAGCACGAGCCCGAAGACGCAATCCGATTCCCGTTAATTCAACGAACCGAGCGCGGGCAGCAGGTTCTTGAAAAGCTGTAGCATACCGGGCCCCGCCACAATGAGGGTAAGGGATGGCATGCAGAAAAAGAAGATCGGAAATACGAGCTTCACGCCCACCTTGCCAGCGCGCTCTTCCGCCAATTGCCTTCTGCGCACGCGCATGAACTCGGATTGAGTGCGCAGCGCCTCGGCGACGCTAGTACCGAAGCGATCCGTCTGGATCAGGATGGCCACCAGCTTCTTAAGTTCTTCTTCGCCGGTCCTGGTGGCGAAATTTCGCAGCGCTTCAATCCGGCTGCCACCAGCCAGCATCTCCATATTGACCAGGCTCAGCTCTTCACTAATTACCGGATGGAATGTTTTAAATTCGCGACTGACGTTTACCATGGCCTTGTCTAGCGCGCAGCCCGCCTCGGTTGAGATCACCAGCATGTCGAGCACGTCCGGCAAGGCGAGGCGAACTTTCTCGCGCCGTTTGTTCACCAGGCGGCCCAACACAAAACCGGGACCAAGGAATCCGGTGAGTGCAGCGGCGATCGGAAAGATGAGCCGGTTCAGCGGATTCGCCGTGACGTGGTCTCGTAGAAGGACGGCCGTGAGGAGAAGCGAGGCGCAAGCGAGCAGCTTGATTCCGAGGAAAGCATAAGCGGCGTAGGGCGAGCGGAAACCTGCCGAACCGAGTTCCCGTTTCATCAAGTCAAGGTCCCGCGGCGAGTACGGCAGCAGGCGCCCGACGGACTCGAGCAGCTTGGCCGCGCCGCTCGCCGATTTGCCTTCTAACGCTGCTTGCTGAGGAAAGGCAATCTCGGCCGAAGTGGAATTTACCAGTTGGTCCAGCATGTTCGCGGGCTTGGCGAACCGGACGTACCCGAAAGCGGTAATGGCCGAAGCGAGTACCAGGAACAGCAAAAAGAAAAGTATCAGCGGCACGATTACACCTTTATGTTTACGATCTTGCGAATACAGAAGAAGCCCACGAGCTGCCCGAGGGCTGCCGCCATTACCAGTTTTTTGCCGGTGGCATCGCGGAAAAGGACCATAAGATATTCCGGAGAGACAACAAACAGTAGACCCGCCACAATGACCGGCATGATGGCAAGGATCAAGCCCGTGATTCGGCCGTGGGCGCTGGCAGCTTTCACTTGGCCCTTCAAACGGAACCTCTCACGAATGATTCTGGCCATGCTGTCCAGGATTTCGCTCAAATTGCCGCCCGAGCCCTGCTGGAGCAGGATAGCGGAGACAAAGAAGCGAACATCGATGAGCGGTACGCTGGCCACCAGTTTGGCCATCGCGGATTCGAGGGTTGAGCCGAGATGAAGATCGTTCAGCATCTGCCGGAAGGCTGATCCGAGTGGCTCAGGAGCGTCGGCCACCAGCATTTCCAGACCAATCGAAAACGCGTGGCCCGCCCGCATCGAGCGAGCCAGGAAGTTTAAAGCCTCCGGAAATTGCTCTTCGAACTGCGCCAGACGCTTCGAGCGCTTGCGCAGAGTTAGCAGCAGCGGTATCGCGGCCGCGAGCAGAGAAAGCGCCGGAGCAGCCATCCTATTCAGAGAGAAAGGCGGCACAACAAGTCCCAGGAAAAGGCCGGCGAATCCCGCAACCGCGGTCATGATGATGAACTTACCCGCGCTCCAGGCCGCGCCGGATTGCTCGACGAACGATGCCAGGCGTTGGAAGATTCCGATCTGATTCAACGCTTTTGAGAGCGCATCTTCAGCCACTTCCGCTTTCAGCAGATCAGGACGGCGCTTGCCCGCTTCCGATTCGGCGCGGCGCAGCATGGTGCGGACCTGCTGCTTCTGGCGGGACACGAGAAAGGCCTGGCCGAGTCCGACGCATAGCGCGGCGATCAGGAACAGAAATACAAAGATAGCGGCAAAGAGGAGCATGAAATCAGCGCACCTCTAATGAGCTTTGAAAGATGCTGGGTGGAAGGTCAAGGCCCGCAGCCTTCAGGCGCTCACTGAATTTAGGGCGCACGCCGGTGGCGTGAAAACGCCCCATCACACGACCGTCTTTAGAAATACCTGATCGTTCAAAGAGGAAGATGTCTTGCGTCGTGACCTGCTCGCCTTCCATGCCGACGCACTCGGTCAGGTGGGTCACGCGGCGAGAGCCGTCGCTCAGGCGCGAGATCTGGACGAAAAGATCTACGGCGGAAGCAACCTGCTGGCGGATGGAGCGCACATTGATGTTTGCGTTCGACATACTGACCATCACTTCCAGGCGGCTGATCGCGTCTCGCGGGCTGTTGGCGTGCACGGTCGTCAACGAGCCATCGTGGCCGGTGTTCATGGCCTGCAGCATGTCAAGCGCTTCCTCGCCACGGACTTCGCCGACTACAATCCGGTCCGGCCGCATACGGAGAGCATTGACCAGCAACTGGCGCTGCATAATGGCGCCTTTGCCTTCGATATTGGCGGGGCGCGTCTCCAGGCGAGCTACGTGCGGTTGCCGAAGCTGCAGTTCGGCTGCGTCTTCGATGGTGACAATGCGCTCGTTGGCCGAGATGAAACCCGAAAGCATGTTGAGAAAGGTAGTTTTACCGGCGCCGGTTCCCCCGGAAATGATAACGTTGAGGCGCGCCTTCACGCAGCACTTCAAAAGCTCGAGCATGGGATCGGTGATCGACTGATTGCGAATAAGGTCGACCGGCTGCAGGGGCGAGGTTCCGAAACGGCGAATTGAGAGGAGCGGTCCATCAACGGCCAGGGGCGGGATCACCGCGTTGACGCGGGAACCATCGGGTAAACGGGCGTCCACCATCGGCGAGGATTCATCTACGCGGCGTCCTACACGCGAGACAACGCGCTCGATGATGCGGGTCAGGTGCGCATCGTCTTTGAACGTGATGCCGGTGCGCTCCAGTTTGCCGGCGCGCTCGACATAAACGATTTTCGGCGTGGTGACCAGGATGTCGGAGACGGTGCGGTCGCGCAGCAGGGGCTCGAGGGGGCCCAAGCCGAACACTTCGTCGAGCACTTCTTCAACGAGTTGCTCCTTTTCCACCAGGCTCAGCGGGGTCTTCTCTTCATTCAGGATCTTGCTCACCGCAGGACGTATGTCTTGCCTGGCCTGTTCGAGTGACCGGGCGGCCAGAGCCTCCAGGTTGATGCGGTCCAGGAGCTTGCGATGAACTGAAAATTTAATGTCCTGGTACTGCAAGGTCGCGACCTCGCGCGAAGGCGAGGCGGCCGGCTGTTCCGGGGCGCGCGGCGGCGAAAGCTGAGTTTCCATAGAAAATCCGGTTAGCGGAAGAGTGAGAATTTCTTTTGCGGTTTAGGCACTTCGATACCGGCAAGTTTCGTGGTCAAAGCAGCGAACTGCTGAGCCAGCCGGTTGTTCGGAGAGAGAAGCGTTCCCGTCGAATACGCCTGATATAAGCTCGGATAGTCGTTGGGCAGCATCGCATACAACGGCCGCCCTAGAACCTTCTGGAGTTCTTCCTGTGTGATGTCCATCATTTTGGGCGTGCGATTCAGGATCAGCTCCAGCTTGGCCAAATCTTCTCCCCGCTCGCGGAGTTTATGCGCAATGCTCTGTAAGCCGTGCAGCGCGGAAACCTCGAGCACGGAAACCAGAAGCAATTCGTCAAGCTCGCCGTAAAGAGCGGCTACCGATTCGTTCAGACTGCGGCCGAGGTCAAGCACGATCCAGTCATGCTGAGTTCTCATGAAGCGGATGACTTGCCGCAGTTCGTCGCGACCGGGAGCGCTTTCGTAGGCGAAGTCCTCCGGGCCGGGGATTACGTTGATACCAGGCTTCCACTCCGATAAGAGCGCCTTCCAAAGGCTCTCGTCGAGGCGTGAGAGATTCGAAACGGCATCTAGAATTGAATAAGTGCTTGCGACTTTCATGTGAAAGCCGACCATGCCGGAGGTGAAATCGAGATCGGCGAGCAGCACGCTTTTAGCGGTTTGCCGTTTTAAGTCGGCGGCAATGTGACAGGCGAGAGTCGTTGCGCCGCAGCCACCTTTAGCCGATAGGAATCCGATCACTTTGCCGCGCCTTTCTGGCGTGTGCTCTTCCTCGCGGGATTCGATAACTCGCTCGAGTGCTGGCGCAAAAGTTTCCGCATAAGGCGGATGAACGAACTCGTTCGCACCGGCTCTTAAGGCGGTCAGGATCGTCTGTGGATCATCGCTTGGGTGCAGAGCAATGATCTTGGTGTGCGCGGCGGTCCGCTTGACTGCTCGAAACGCATGCGCGACGTCAGTGCGTATCGCGTTGAGCTCAACCAGCAGAATTTCCGGGCGATCCTGGTTGATGCGGGCGAGAACGGCTTTCCAGTCGCTGGGATCCTGCTCGGAGAAGGAGGAGGAATCGGAATGGGAGAGCAGGCTGCTGATATCGTCCCGCAATGCTCGATCCTCAAGCGCAAGCAAAAGATTGGCATTTCTCATGGCAGTTGTCCTACTTGTTGGTGACTGGCGCGGGCGCAGGAGCAGGCGCTGCGTCGGGAGGCGGCGGCGTTGACTGAAGCAGCGGCTTAATGCCCGGCCCAGTGTTACCACCGGGAGAGTTTGGGGCCGTATCCGACGGTTCGGGTTCGCTCCACCCCTTCAGGGTTTCGAGCGGAATGGTTTTTACTGCGGGCAGCTTGCCTGTCAGATCAGCGGGATTTTGCGGTGGCGTGGTGTCGAGTCCCTTAATGAAGGGCTTGGGCATCTTGATCTCCGGGGCCTTCACGCCGGCCGGAATGGGCCTTACCAGAACGGGTGTCACCAGCACGAGCAGCTCGCTATTAGTTTTCTGTAGGGTGCGCGATTGAAAAAGCTTGCCGAGTAGCGGGATATCACCGATTCCGGGTATCTTGCTGAGGTTTTCGGTGGTGCGGTTGTCGAGCAGACCGGCGATCACGAAGCTCTGGCCGCTTTCGAGCTCGACTTCGGTCTGAACACGACGGGTCGTAAGGCCGGGAACGGTGTAACCGCTCACCGTCAAGCCATTCGCATAATCGAGAGCGCTAACTTCCGGCGTGACTGCCAGACGGATGCTGCCCCGCGGGGTAATCGTCGGCTGAAAATGGATGCGCACGCCGAATTCACGAAACTGAATCGTGATCTGGCCGATTCCTGCGCCTCCACCCTGCAGCGTCGGGTAGGGAAACTCACCGCCCGCGAGAAAACTTGCTGGACGTCCGCTGACGGTTAGCAGGTTTGGCTCAGCCAGAATTTGCACGGCCTGTTTCTGCTCGAGCGCCTGGATTGCTGCGCCGAGATTCAGGTCGGGGCGAAACAGAAATACGTTCAGCAAGTCGTTAAACGTTACGGTCCAGGGGTTCTGGGTGAAGTCGAAGGTGGGCTGCTGGCCGAATTGTCCGGTCGAAATCGCGCCGATCGTATTCGTCGCTCCGGTGCTCACGATATTGAGTCCAAGCTGCTGGGCGGCTGTGCGATCTACTTCGGCGAAGCGCACTTTGAGCAGAATCTGCGGCTCCGCTTCGGGCACCTTGACATTGAGCAGATTGACGACTTTGCCCAGCGTGGAAGCGATGGCGGCGGCGCGATCAGCCGATGTGAGGTCATTTACGGTACCACGGAGGAAAACAGTTCCATTGCTGAGATCAACGCTTACATCCTGGCCTGCGAGTTCCCGCTGCAGTTCGCCACGGACGGCGTCCGGTTTCGAATCGCTCAGCGTAACGTGAACGTTGAACATCGTCCGCTGGCCACCGAGGTCCCAGAGAATCAGGCTGGTGTCGCCGGGCGCTTTGCCGTTGATGAGAACTTCAGTCTTGCTTACCGCTACCGCTTCGGCGACTTCGGAATTTGCGATCGAGATGCGTTTCACGCCCGCCGCGTTCTCGAGAATGTTCGACTTATTGATACCCACAAAAATATCAGACGGAGCCGCGTTGTTCTGAGCTGAGAGCGCGCCGGCTGAAGCTAAAAGAAAGAGAAACGAGATGATCTGCATTGAGGTTTCCTAGGGACGCCCTTCGAGTGTTTGTTCGCTCTTCTTAATGCCGCTGAACACCTCGATCGTGGTGACCTGCGGGGCCGGAGCAACGGCTGGGCGTTGAAGTTTGGGCTGCGGCGCGGTTCTTGCGACAACGGGAGCGACGTCCTGGCCGAAGAGCGCCGCTACTGAGGTGCCGTGAGTTTTCTCTTCCTTCATGTCGAGCGGATTGCGGAGAACAAGCTGGACCTTGGTCTCGTCGCTGGCCAGGCTCAATACTTCGGCCTGGTCGGGAGTGACAAGCAGATTGACGACCTGCGCATCTTCCGGCTTGCCTTCTGCGGTCTTTTCGAATTTCTGGCCGGCGGAGAGGACTTCAATGTTCTGCAAAACGGTCCGTGACAGGATCCCGTTCTTGCCGTTATCCACGTTGCCGCCCGCGACGATGACGTCGACGCGCATGCCGGGAACCACAAAGCCGGCTACTCCGACGACCTGGTCAATCTTCAGTGCGACGGCGCGCTTGCCGATCGGGATCATGGAGGCTAGCCCGGCTCCCGCGCCTCTCGGCGCTAGGCGCGCGGAGGAGATGGGTTCGCCCTCGTAGATGGTGGCAATCACTCCGCGGCCAATCGCCTCTTCGCGGTTGTTGATAGTCTGCACCGGGGGCGCATCGGCCGAGTTCATCCAGCGAAGATCGGCCTCGTGGATCAGAGCGCCCACTTCGAGCGTGTGCGCCGCGACCAGCAGTTTCTGTCTGGGCACTGGCCTCCTTGATGCTGCCTCAACGTTCGTAAGCACGAAGTGATAAACCAGCACACTTGCGGCTGCTGAGATCAGCAGGGCAAAGAGGAATACGGATATGAGACGACGGTTCATGGCAGTTTCTGGGGGAGCCGCGCTGAGCGGCTCCCGCAAGCTAAATTAGCCCCCAGCTTGGGTATTAGCGTTCTTCAGCTGAGTATTTACCGTTTTCCAGAGCTTGTTGATACTCGTCTGGACATTGGTCAGCACGGCCACAGCCGCCAGAGCGATGAAGGCCAGGAGCAGCGAATACTCGACGAGATCCTGTCCGTCCTCTTCTTTTACGAATGAATGAAACATGTGTATTTCCTTTCCGAAATTGAGTAACCCCCGGCTTCGACATCCGTCAGGACGGATTGACGTGGAGTTGAGGGTTCGCTAGGAGAGTGGGGTAAGGGCTTCGACTATTTCGGTTCGCGGTGCCCAATCCAGCTTCAGAAAAACCTGAGGTACGCGTTGGCGATAAAAGCTATGGAACCGAGCGCAATAACGACTCCGTGCGGCATACGAAGGGACGTAGGGTTTCGAAAATCCATTTGCGGATTGGTGCGGTGAGGAGCGCGGAGTTGGACGAGGTCTTTGATAAGAAAGCACACGTTTACGCAGGTCTCACTGAAGCGTTTCTTGAGACAGGCGAGCACAGCGGCTGCTGCGCCGCCGAGTAGCGCGGTTGCCAAGAAGATCAGGAACCAGTTGGCGGGGCCCACGATGGCTCCCACGGCCGCCATGAGCTTCACATCCCCTGCACCCATGCCCCGCAATACATAGAGCGGGAGATACACTGCGGCGGCGACTAGTAGACCCTCACTCGCCGCCAGCATCCCGTGCATGTGAAATAGCAGCGTGTTGAGGCCAAAGCCGAGGATTAGCCCCGAGAGATTCAGCCAGTTCGGAATGCGCCTGAAGCGCAGGTCGTAAATAGCGGCGATAAGGACGATGAGGAGCAGCGCCGTGCCGATTGAAATCGGCACGCGGACTAAAGTCAGCCCGCCAAGAAAGCTAGACATTTGAAAACACCTGGACGGCAGACTTTAGCCTGCGCGGAGCTTGAGCTCCGCTCAGTTCTAGCCTGTCTCCCACCGCCGTTCCCGTCCGCGCAATCGTGCCCGCAGGCAGCTCTAACACCGAGTGCGCTCTCAGCGAGAAAGCGATCCGTGACGGCCTCAGATTAGCCCGCAGGCTGCGCACGCGCAGGTCTTTATCGAGAAAAATGGCATCAATCGCCAATTGCATGCCAAAAGTGTGAATCGCCTCACAGGGCACGAGCCAAACTCCGGCATCCTCGTGCAGAGTCGTGGTTTGAAGGAGTCCACGACGACGCTCGCGGCTGGTTCCAGCCAATCGAACACGCTTTGCGATCGTTGAGGCGCGGTCGAGATTTACCAGGCTATAGAGCATTTGATCTCGATAGATGTGCGGAACGCCTCAGAAAAATCTCAAAAGACGGGGCAAGCAAAGCAGCCGCCCACCCCGGTTCGCAGTTATTCCTGCGGGAAAGTGAAGTCCCGGTTATAGCCGCCGCCGTCATCCTGGAAAAGATCGGAAGGGGCGAGCGGTTCGGATCCCACCGAGACCTCGGGCATCTTTTGAGCCTCAGCTTTGTGTCGTTCGAGTAGGTCCTTCAGGAGCGGTTTCGTGACAGACTGCTCCTTTCGGTTCTGGTTCTGCTTCATGGCGGCACGGTAGCATCCGGGCAGGCGCGATCGCAGCGCTCGGAAGCGCTGGCCCACATTCGTTTGGCGCATAAGTAACTGTTGCGGAACAGAATGCGCCTGCTTATGTCACAATAAGCGCTTCTACTCGGGAGTTGTGACTGTGAAAATCGCGAAGCTGTATCTGGCGGTAGCGGCGCTCGTGACCTCCAGCTTGCTGTGGGCCGAAGTACCGTCGCCGATCGCAATCAAAGGCGCGCACATTGTTAGGGTCAGCGGTCAGGACCTGCCCCGTGCCACCGTGCTGGTGCGCGGCGGATTGATACAGGACGTTGGAGAGAATCTGGCGATTCCGCCGGATGCCTGGGTGATCGATGGTGCGGGGCTTACAGTGTATCCGGGCTTTATCGACGGCTTGAGCACCTGGGGCATCCCGGCGCCTGCGCCTACGAGTACAGCAGGCAGAACCGCGGGCGCGGGTGGCACGCCCCCGGCTACGGTGTCGCCAGAGCCAGCCATTCATGGCCCGGAAGACCGGCCTCAGACATACGCTTACGAGCGAGCCGCCGATATGGTGAACCCGTCGGATGCGCGCCTGGAAGCAGCACGGGCCGCAGGGTTTACCACCTCCGCGACTTTTCCGAACCGGGGAATCATCGAAGGGCTCGGCGCGATGATCGATTTAGCCGGTGAGCGTGGACGCGACATGGTGGTAGCGCAGCCGATTGCTCAGCAGATCATTTTCCGTGTGGGCGGCGGTGGATTCGGACGCTCGTTTCCGGCTTCGCTGATGGGAAACATTGCTTATCTCCGGCAGCTTTACCTGGATCTCAATCAGTACGAAGCGGCCAAGCAGATCTACGCGAAGCATCCGGGCGGGAATAGGCGTCCGGAATACGATCACGCGCTCGAAGGTCTGGCCGAATCGCCTCGCGTGCTCTTGCCGGCCCAGGAATCACAGCAGATCGACCGGATTCTGCGGTTCGGGCGCGAGTTGAAGACGCCCTTCGTCGTGTACGGATTGCATGAAGGGTATCGCTCAATCGACACTCTGAAGCAGGCGAAAGTGCCGGTGCTGGTCAGCTTGAAGTGGCCGGAGAAGCCGAAAAACGCCGACCCGGCCGATATTCCCAACTTGCGTGATCTCGAGATGCGCGATCAGGCGCCTGCCGTCCCGGGAATGCTGGCGAAAGCGGGCATCCGGTTTGGCTTCTATTCCGACGGCGTGGACAGCGCTCCGGATCTGAAAAAAGCGCTAAAGAAGGCTATTGACGCCGGTTTGCCGCGCGCCGAAGCCATCAAGGCGCTGACCCTGAATCCGGCCGAAATCTACGGCTTAGCGGACCGCCTGGGCAGCATTGACAAGGGGAAGATCGCGAATCTGGTGGTAACGAAAGGTGAGGCATTCGAAGACGGGACCACCGTCGAGTATGTGCTGATTGACGGTAAGCTCTTCGAGCCATCGAAAGACCTGCAGAAGCCGCCGGTGAAGAAGTCAGGGCCGGATGCAGGAAGCCAGATGCCCGTTGCGGGAGATCAAGAATAATGCGCCGATTCTTCTGTATCACCCTTCTGGCGGGCTCGGGTCTCGCACAACAAACGCTACTAATCCGGAACGCGACCGTTTTGACAGTCACCAAAGGCACCATTGAGAACGGCAGCGTGCTGGTCGAGAACGGAAAAATCGCGGCGGTCGGAAAGGATCTGAGCGCGCCCGCGCAGGCAACCGTCATCGACGGGACGGGCAGATTTCTGATGCCCGGAATCATTGATTGCCACTCGCATACGGCTATCGAGGGCGGCGTCAACGAGGGCACGGTCTCCGATTCTTCAATGGTGAACATCAAGGACGTGATCGATCCTACCGACATCAACATTTATCGCGGACTGGCCGGGGGATTGACAGTCTCGAACGTGCTGCACGGCAGCGCCAACGCGATCGGTGGGCAGACCGTGGTGATCAAGTTGCGCTGGGGCAAAACCGCGCAGCAGATGATGTTTGAAGGCGCAAAGCCAGGCATCAAGTTCGCACTCGGAGAGAATCCGAAGCGCCAAGGATACCCGCCAAGCTTCTTTTCGCAAGGACCTTTGGCCCAACGGCGCTACCCGGGAACGCGCATGGGCGTCGAAGAAGTGATCCGTACCAGTTTCGCCGAAGCCAAGAATTATCAAGCGGAGTGGAAGAACTACGAAGAGCGCGTGGGCAAAGGCGAGCACCCGATTCCGCCGCGCTTAGATCTTCGTCTTGAGCCGCTGGTGGAAGTGCTCGAAGGCAAGCGTTACGTGCACGCGCACTGCTACCGCTCAGACGAGATTCTCATGCTGCTGCGGGTGGCCGATGAGATGGGTTTTAAGATTCGCACTCTGCAGCATGTGCTCGAAGGCTATAAGGTCGCGGATGAAATCGTTAAACACGGCGCGGGCGCCTCGACCTTCAGCGACTGGTGGGCCTACAAAATCGAGGCCTACGACGCCACTCCCTATAACGCTGCGATCATGACGCGCAAAGGCGTGGTCGTCTCGTTGAACTCCGATTCGGACGAACTGCAGCGGCACTTGAATCTGGAAGCCGCCAAAACCTTGCGCTATGGCGGGCTGAGCGAGACCGAAGCTCTTTCCATGGTGACCATTAATCCGGCGAAACAGTTGGGCATCGACGATAAGGTGGGCTCGATTGAGGTGGGTAAGTCCGGCGACCTGGTGCTGCTTGACAAGCATCCGCTCGACAACTATTCAAAAGTTCTGAAGGTCTGGATAGACGGGCACGAGTACTTCGATAGAGACAAGGATCTGTCGATGCGGCCTGAGCTCCAGCAGAAGAAAAAAGCCCTCGAAGAGAAAGAAAATTCCAGTCAGAAAAAAGGCAAAGAGAAGATGCCGGAGAAGGTGGTAACGCCATGAGCGCGCGCTTAAGCGTTTTTCTCGCAGCTTTTCTGCTGGGCGTGTCTACCGCGTCAGGGGCGGATGACAACGCAATTCTGATTCGTGACATAACCGTTCATCCTGTCACGGCTCCGGCTATCGAACACGGCTCCGTGCTGGTGGTGGCCGGCAAAATAGCTGAAGTAGGTACGAATGTGCAAGCGCCCCCAAATGCGCGATTGGTGGATGGTCACGGCCTGCATCTCTATCCGGGATTAATCAACGCCGCGACAAACGTCGGGCTCTCTGAAATTTCTTCGCTGCGCGATTCGGTCGACCTCGATGAAATGGGGATGTTCAATCCAGAGCTGCGTGCCGAGGTAGCGTTCAATCCGTCGAGTGAGCACATAGACGTGACGCGCGCCTCGGGTATCACGACCGTGATCAGTCTGCCTGGAAGCGGAGGCGGCGGATTCGGGCGTAACGCCTCGCCCACCGTAATCACTGGTGAAGGTGCTTTGATGCACTTGGAGGGTTGGACTTGGGAAGAGATGGCTGTCAGGCCGAGCGCTGTGATGGACATGGATTTTCCGCAGATCCAGATGATCCCGGAGCGCTACGCTGCTTTCTTTCCGGGCGCGCCGCGAACCTATGAGGAAGAAGAGAAACGCTATCAGGAGCGCTTGAAAGAAGTAAGCCGATTTTTTGAAGATGCTCGCCGTTATCAAAAAGCCAAGGCTGCCGGTGCCCCCGACTTCCGCCGTGACTTGAGACTCGAGGCGATGCTTCCGGTACTTGAGGGAAAACAGCCTCTGTTTATACACGCGCAGAAAGAGAAGGCCATCAAGGATGCCGTTGCATTTGCCGAGAAGGAAAAGGTCAGGATAATTATTGCCGATCCGCTCGAAATCGGCACCACCGGTCCGCTGCTTAAGTCTCACAACATACCGGTTGTGCTGGGGAAGACGTTCGAGTTGCCGCTGCGTGACGATGATCCTTATGACGCGCCGTATACGCTTCCCACCGACTTCTACAAAGCGGGCGTGAAAATCTGTTTCGGGACGTTCGACGTCGAGTTCGCCCGCAATGTGCCCTTCGAAGCCGCACAGGCGGTGGCCTTCGGCTTGCCCGAAGATGAAGCGCTGAAAGCTCTGACCATCAACAGCGCGGAGATCCTGGGCGCGGGCGATCAGCTTGGCTCGATTGAGAAGGGCAAGCTCGCGGATTTAATTCTGACGGACGGCGATCCGCTGCAAGCCAGGACGAACATCAAGAAAATGTTCATTATGGGTAAGGAAGTGAGCCTGGAATCAAGGCACACTCGCGAGTACGAGAAATGGATGAAGCGGCCCTAGCGGTCGCACGCGCTTACGTCCAAGCGGGCCCCTTCCTGCAGGCGCGGCTCAGATCAAGCATAGGAATTACGGAGCGGCCATGAGAGGGAGCGCTCAACTAGCAGTTCAGCGGCTAAACTGTAAGTACGAGCTATCATTTGAAGCGCGCCTTTGTACAGAGTTTCGGCTGCCGCGCGTCGCAGGCGGATGGCGCTGCTATCGAAGCGTCACTGGAAGACCAAGGGTTCGAAGCGGTGCGAGATGCCGGGTCGGCGGATCTCATTGTGCTCAATACCTGCACCGTCACTCGCAGCGCCGATATCGATACGCGACGCATCCTGCGCGGGCTGGAGCGCGACCACCCGCACGCGCAGGTCCTAGTTACCGGCTGTTACGCACAGCGTGCGCCCGGGGAGGTGGCGCGCTTTCAGAATGTCCGCTGGGTGGTGGGTAACAGTCATAAGACCCAGATCGCCGCCCTTGTCTCGCAGCCAAGCGAGCAGTATCATAGCCAGATTCATGCAGGCGAAATTGCTAAAGGAAGTGCGTTCGAAGCTGCTCCGGTGCGCGGCATTCGCCAGGACCGCACACGACCCAACCTGAAAGTCCAGGATGGGTGCAGTAACCGCTGCTCCTTCTGTATTATCCCGAGCGTGCGTGGCCGGAGCCGCAGCGCGACGCTGCCCAGCATCGTCGAACAGGTTCGCACTCTCGCCGAGAATTACTGCGAGATTGTTTTGAGCGGGATCAACCTGGGCCGCTGGGGGCGCGATCTGCCCGGCAATATGCGATTCCCAGCGCTTCTGCGAAGCTTGCTCAGTGAGACCGCTGTCCGCCGCTTGCGCATCAGTTCGGTGGAGCCGATGGACTGGTCAGCGGAACTGCTGGAGTTGGTAGCAGGCGAAGAGCGTATCGCAAAGCATGTTCATATGCCCTTACAGTCCGGGTCAGATGCGGTGTTGAAACGGATGTATCGCAAGTACCGTACGCGTCACTATGCGAGCCGCCTCGAACTGGCCCGTGCGCTTATGCCGGATGCGGCAATCGGCGCGGATGTAATGACCGGCTTCCCCGGCGAAACTGACGAAGAATTTTATGAAAGTGTGCGCTTCATCGAGGAGCATCCTTTCACTTACCTGCACGTCTTCACCTACTCCGAGAGGCCCGGCACGCTCGCTGCCGAGCAAGGCGCCGCCGTCCCCATGCAGGTGCGCCATGAGCGTACGCGCACGCTGCGCGATGTGTCGGCCCGCAAGAACCTGGCTTTTCGCCGCCGGATGGTTGGGAGAAAGCTCTCAGCTGTCACCTTGGAGCAGCGGGGCAGCGCGCTCACTACAAATTTCCTGAAAGTCAATCTCGCCTGGAACCGCGAGCCGAACCGGATACTTGATGTTGAGATTGGCGGAACAAGCGAAGCAGGGCTACATGAACGCACATTGCTACCGGTTTTGGTCTGAGGGCAATTTGTTACTTTCGGGTTGAGAGCGTCAAGCTTTCGGGATAGCTGACGAATCATTTTGAAGGTGAACACAACTAATGAACAGTTCCATGCGGCGCGTCTGTTTTGTCGCCCTTTCCACTATCGGAGCGACAGCCTTCTGGAGTGCGGCCCACGCCGCACCGGACGAATCGAACGTTAAGGACGTCATAACCGGCAAGGCTGCTTTCCACGGCTATCAGGGCCAGCATCCAGGCGTGATTCGCAAAATCACCGTGGCCGACCTTCCCCAGCCTTACGCTACCAAAGGCGTCTCGAATGGTCCCACCGTAGTCCCGCGTCCGGCGAACGCCTGGCCGCAGGCGCCTGAGGGCTTCAAAGTAGAGCTCTACGCAGATCAACTGAAAGGTCCCCGGGAAATTCGTACCGCTCCCAACGGCGACATGTTCGTCGCGGAAAGCGATGCCGGGACGCTCGAGGTATATCGCGGCATTACCAAAGACGGAAAGCCAGGGCAGCGCTCGACCTTCGCAACCGGTCTCGTAGATAATTTTGGCATCGCTTTCTATCCGCCTGGCAAAAATCCGCAATGGGTTTACGTTGGGAACACCAACTCTGTGGTGCGCTTTCCCTACCACAATGGTGACCTGAAGGCGACCGGACCTTCGCAAACGATCATCCCTGAACTTCCAAGGGGCGGTCATTCCACCCGCGACCTCGCCTTCTCACCCGATGGCAGCAAAATGTTTGTTGCGGTTGGGTCCGGCTCCAACGTCAACGACCCCGATACACATCCAAGAGAGTTCCATCGCGCGAATATCCTCGAATACACGCCGGAAGGCAAGTTCGTGAAGGTCTACGCGGCGGGCATTCGCAATCCGGTTGGGATCGCCATCAATCCGCTCACCGGACAGCTCTGGTGTTCGGTTAACGAGCGCGACATGCTGGGCGATAACCTGGTGCCGGATTACATTACTTCAGTTAAAGAAGACGGCTTCTACGGCTGGCCATGGTATTACATGGGCAATCATCAGGATCCCCGTCTGGCCGGTAAGCATCCGGAGCTGGCGAACAAAGTTATAGTTCCCGATGTGCTGCTTCAGCCGCACAATGCTTCGCTCGGGATGACATTTTATGAGGGCAAGCAGTTCCCGAAAGCGTATTGGGGCGACATTTTTGCTTCCGAACACGGCTCGTGGAACAGGGCGGATCGTGCCGGCTATGAGGTGATACGGGTGCCGCTGGTGAACGGTCACGCCAGCGGCGAGTATGAAGATTTCATTACAGGCTTCGTAACCAAAGACGGCCAGGTATGGGGGCGTCCGGTGGGCGTTGCGGTTGCGCCCGACGGTTCGCTCATGGTGACTGATGATGGTTCGAAATCGATTTGGCGCGTGACCTATACCGGTGGGAGCCAAACGGGAGCGCCCCAAACCGCCGCAAATGTCCGGTGACGGCCCCCGCCCGCCTGCATTGACGGACACTTCCGCCGCGGCATACCGCACAAATGTGCCCCTTGCGCTTTTCGGTCTGCTCGGCGCCTTCACACTGACGACCTGGGATGGCGGAGAAATCGCGCCACGCATTCTCTCCGGCCTGGTCCTTTTGCTCGCTGCGGCCTTTTTCGGCTGGCCCGTGGGTCGCAGCATTTCGCTTGCGCTGCCGGGCACTTGTCTGCTGGTCATGACAGCTTACGGCATCCTGCAGACCCTGTTTTTCCCGCAGAAGATTCTCTCTTACGGCTGGCCGGGAGTTTTGTTCTGGTTCACGGCCGCCGCGATCACTTGCATCGCCACAGAACTGTTTCGATCATCCCGGCAGGCGAGCCACTTTCGTTGGCTTTTCATTCTTTTCGGAACGGCAGTTTGCCTCCTCGATCTACTCGAGCAAGCGTCGCAAACAAACAAGTATTTCTGGATTATCCCGAGCCGCTATCACCTTATCTTCGGGCCATTCGCTTACTGGAATAACTTCGCCGAGTTTGTCGAGTTGCTGCTGCCCGTAACGCTCTGGCGAGGCCTTGCCGCCCGCAGGCCCGAACCGGCTTACCTGCTCTGTGCTGCCTTGCAGATTGGCGCGGTGGTAGCTTCTGGTTCACGCGCCGGAACCGTCCTGGTGTTGTTCGAGCTCCTCGCCGCCATCGCTCTTGCTTATGGACGCAATCGCAATAAGAGTCTTTTATTGGGCGCTGCCCTTGCGATTGGCCTGAGCGTAGTTTTCATCTATGCGGCCGGATTCGAGATCCTGATTGCCAAACTGCAGCAGAACGATCAACTTGCCGTCCGCCGCAATATCGACCGGTCTTCGCTGGCAATGATTCGCGCCCACCCGCTCGCCGGATGGGGGCTCGACACCTACGTGCCTGTCTATCGCATGTTCGCGCGCTATGATGACGGGACCTTCGTTAATCGCGCGCATAACGACTGGTTGCAGTGGGCGGCCGAAGGCGGAATTTTCTTCTCAGGCTTCATGCTCCTCATTCTGATTTGGAGCATTCGGCCCGCTATACGCTCCGGTTGGGGCTTGGGGCTGATCGCGGTCTGCATTCATGCGATCGTCGATTATCCTTTCGCCCGTTTCGGTGTGTGCGGCTGGTATTTTTGTCTCCTCGGGATGCTCGCGGCCGCGCAGCTCAACCGCCAAGCTCGCTTTGGGAAAGGTATCGAAAGCGCTGAAGTCCCATTTGGTCTGCGCGCTGCCTCCAGCCAGCTGTGAAAGCTGTTCCCGTCACGCTGCTGATCGTCGCTGCGCTCCTTGCTTTCGAAGGGCAGACCGGATCATCGCAACCGGCTCCGCTTGCTCCCGCGTTCAATCGCGTGCGCGAGCTGAAGGGGGCCCGGCCGGATTCGAGACTTAAATCATTGCGCGTTGTGACCTGGAACATCGACCACGGCAGCGATCTCGAAAAGATCATAGCCGGTATCAGGGCGCATCCCGCCGAGCTATGCCTCTTTCAAGAGGTCGATTGGAACACGGCTCGCTCGGGCGTGAGAGATATTGCGGGCGCACTGGCTCACAGCCTCGCACTGAACGGCGGCTACGCTCTGGAGTTCGAGGAGCTGAGCCAGGAACACGGCCGTCCCGCTTACATAGGCCAGGCCACGCTTACCCGGCTCCCTATTCTGCGCTGGCGTGTGCTGCGTTTCAAGCGCCAGTCAGGCTTCTGGCAGCCGCGTAGCTGGATGCCTTCCTCGGTGCCGCTTCTGCAGCGCCGGCTGGGCAACCGCATCGCCCTGATAACCGAGGCCGAATTCGCCGGCCGGCTGCTCGTGATCTATAACGCCCATCTCGAAAGCCGCAGCGCCGGACCGATCCAGGAACACCAGCTCAACGAAATGCTCGCCGATGCCGGGCGTTATGGGCCAGAGGCGGCCATCCTGCTCGGCGGCGATCTGAACACCAAATATCTGCCATCGATTTTCCTTCACAAGCTCGAGGCCGCCGGGTTCCGCAGCGCGCTCGGCGAGCGCATCGAGCGCACCCACCGCATCGCGATGTCGCTCGACTGGCTCTTCGCCAGAGGACCCATCGAGATAGAGAACGGCGCGGTGCACCGCGAAATGGGAGGCTCCGATCATTACCCCGTATACGCGACCCTAGTGGCCCGGTAAAGCTTGCGATAAGGTCGAATTTCAGCCATAGGCAAACGGGTATATACTCGGCTACGAAGTTCGGTCGCCCCACGCCTCGAAGGAGTAATTCGTATGAAGCTTTTTCTCGCCGCCCTGATTGCACTCTCCACAGCATGCGCAGCAGACAATGTGAATGCTCAGCAGGGAACCTGGAAACTCGATTTAAGCAAGAGCGATTGGTCCAACAACCCCAACGGCCCGCCGCGCGAAGCAACCCTGACGATTACCGGCAACGGCTGGACCTACATGGCCACGGACGGGTCAGGCAAGAAGACCGATCTTCGCTTTGACAAGCAGGCCCAAACGCTTTCTGGCGACGACAAACTCACTATCAAATACGAGCCGACGGGGAATCCTGACCTCCCCGACATGCGTATATGTGACAAAGCCACAGGCAAGGAAATCGAGCGGATTGTGGGGGCCGCTGCTCCGGGCGGCGATGCGCTCCTGCTTTACGGGTCCGGTGTAACGGCGGACGGAAAAACGTGGTGGAACACAAGTTACTTCAAGAAAGTACGTTAGCCCCCCTCAACTGCTACTCAGCTGAAGTCCCCAAAGCGGCTGTTCCACGCTACGGAGGTGCTTTAGCCGTGATTGATTAACACAGCAGAGTTGTCGATTGATACATCCGCTACTGGCTGCTGCTTACCCCGATCGTCTTCTCCAGTTTCAAATCGGACGAAGAACTGCCCATCATCACCTTTACGCGATCCGTTTCAACTGTCCAGCGGTTCTGATTTGTATCCCAGTAGGCTAAAGCGTCGGCCGACAGCGGGATTTCGACTGTCTTGCTTTCGCCGGCCTGCAAATTCAACCGGCGGAAACCCTTCAACTCTTCGTTGGGTCTTGGAACGTGAGAGTCGAGATGTTTTACATACAGCTGCACTACTTCATCGCCAGGGCGGTCACCCGTATTTTTAACATCGACGCTGACCGCTATTTCTCGCCCAGCCTCGAGTTTGTTCGAAGATACCCTCAGATTCGAATAACGAAAAGTCGTGTAACTCAAGCCATATCCAAACGGGAATAACGGCTGGCCTTTGAAGTACATGTAAGTCCTGCCGTCTCTCAAGTTGTAGTCCATCATCTGCGGCAGTTGCGCCAGTGAACTCGGCCAGGTTGCGACCAAACGTCCGCCGGGATCGATATCTCCGAACAGTGCCTCAGCAATGGCTGTACCTTCCACTTCGCTGTTATGTGCCATATGGAGGATGGCAGGTACGTGTTGCGCAATCCAGTCAATAGCGTAAGGGAAGCTCGACACCAGCACAGTAACAGAGCGCGGGTTAGCGGCGAAAACCTTTTCCACGAGTTCCTCTTGTGCGGGATCGATGGACAGAGTCTTGCGATCAATCGCTTCCTTACCTTCGCCCGGATCCGGGCAGTGGTTCCAACCGGCATTGCAAGTAGGGTGGTTTCCGATAAATACGATGGCGATGTCCGATGCGCGCGCCGCGCCGACAGCCTTTTCCACGTCGTCGCCTAAAGCATAGTTCACAACGACACCGGAGCCTGCCATCTTCCTGATCCCCGCAAGCGGCGTGACAACTTCCGGCGGCGTCCCGCTGTACCAGTCAAGGTCGACCTCGTCGGCTCGCGGCCCCAGCACTGCAACAGAATGCACCTTAGCTCGATCCAAGGGCAACAGCTGTTCCGTATTCTTCAAGAGAACGATCGATTTTTCAGTTACCAGCTTTGCGATTTGGTGGTGCTCGTCTGTATTCCAGGGTTCCGGTTGGCCTTCTTTCGCGGTGATGCTGGTGTACGGAACCAAAGATGGCGGGTCGAGCAGGCCAAGATGGATCATTACACGGAACACACCTCGAAGATTTTCGTCCAGGTCCTTCTCAGTGATCAGCTTTTCGGCCAGGGCACCCTTCACGCCATCCTTATAGCGGTCTAAGAACTGGTTGATACCCGCGTGAATCGCGTCCGCTACTGCATGATTGATATCCCGATCGTAGCGATGCAGTGTCACCATGTTGGTGAGAGCACCGGCATCGGTGCAAATGATGCCGTTAAAGCCCCATTGCTTCATCACCATGTTCTTCAAATAAGGTGAAGCGGTCATGGGGATGCCATTCACGGCGTTGTAGGAGGTCATGAACGCGCGAGCTCCGGCAATTTCGATGCCCATGCGGAACGGGACCGAGTAGTACTCCCGCAGCAAACGTTCATCGAAGTCGGAAGAAGAGCCGCCGCGGCAATCCTCATTGCTGTTAGCCATGAAATGCTTCAATAGAGACGCTGATTCCCAATACTTGGGATTCGTACCCTGCAATCCTTTGACAAACGCGACTGTCATAGTGCCCGTGAGATACGGATCTTCTCCGTACGACTCTTCGGTTCGGCCCCAACGGGGATCACGAGCCAAGTCGGCATTAGGCGCCCGGATCACAATACCGGTTCGATCATACGGGGAATCCTTCGCTTTGTACTTCGGGCTCTGGAAAACATAGCGCGCTTCGTCAGCCTCGACGCTCGCAGCTTGACGCAGCACCTCGGGATCCCATGTCTCGCCCAATCCCTCCGCTTGCGGAAACTGCGTGGTCGGGATAAACGATTTTTTGCCGCCCCACCCTCCAGGGCCTCCTTCCGCCAGCCCATGCAATCCTTCCACATGACCGCTGCCTTTTACCCCTAGGCGCGGCACATCCGGATGGGTTCCCAGGCAGTCAATCTTTTCATCGAGAGTCATAAGACTCAAAAGGTTGTCGAGGCGTTCCTCAATTCCCAGATTTGGATTCCGGAAGGGATAGTCGGTCCGAACTTCCTGTGCGCTGGTCGCGGTGACCGCAAGGACAACTGCACAGGCGGAAGCAAAAATAGAAGCAATTAGAACGAGCGAGTGGCGCATAACTTAAGTCGCAGACGTGATTTTCCGGTAACCGTTGTACCGGAAACCCGTACCTGCCCCAGAAAGACTATCATGCTTGCCCAGCTTCCAATGAAAGGCAATTCTCTACAATAGGCACACGCGCAAGCGCATGATCAGATGAGGCAGATCGAAGCAGCAGCAACAAGCGAGGGGATATGTTCCAGCAGATGATTGGCGGCGTTCTCTCCCTCACCGCGCTTGCCCTTTTGGCCGGTGGAGGTGAGCCGCACGGCTCAAGAGATCTAAGGATCGTCACGGTCGATGTTGAAGGCGGCGCGGCCGTGCTGTTTGTCACGCCGGAAGGTAAGTCGCTGCTGATCGACACGGGCTGGGCACCTGGCGTGGGTGGACCGCACCCCGTTCCTGGTGCGCCGTCTCCGGTTCCCATGCCATCCAGCGCCGACCGGATTGCCGCTGCCGCCGCATCGTTGGGAGTGTCCAGAATCGACTATCTTCTGATGACCCACTACCATGCTGATCACCTGGGAGGGCTCCAAGCGCTGCTGGCGAAATTGCCGGCGGATACCTTCATCGATCATGGACCGAATCGGGAGGAGCCTCCAGCGAACGCCAATCCCCGCGAACTGGCGTTTGCAAGTGCCACCATGTACCCGAACTGGGTGGCAGCGTATAAGGGCCACGGGCACATTACAGCCCATGTCGGCCAGAAGCTTCATATCGGCTCAATGCAGCTTGAGTTCGTCGCCAGCGACGGAAATCTCGTATCTGCGCCGCTGCCCGGAGCAGGTCAGCCCAATCCGTACTGCAACGGAGTTCAGAAGATGGACCGCAACGGCGGCGAAGAGAATGTGCGTTCGCTTGGCATGCTGATCACCTTTGGCCAAACCCGCATTCTTTATCTGGGAGACCTCACCTGGAACAAGGAGATTGAACTGCTTTGTCCGACTAACAAAGTCGGCAAGGTCGACTTGTATTTTGTAACTGGCCACGGCATGAATCTGTCGAGCAGCCCCCCGACAGCCGCGCTTGAGCCGCAGGTCGCGATAATGCAGAACGGCCCAAGGAAAGGCGGAGACGATGCGGTGATCAAGACCGTGGATAGCTACCCCGGCCTCAAGGGGTTCTGGCGCCTGCATTATTCCGTGCGCTACCCTGATCTGAACCCGGATCCGGATTACATTGCCAATCTGAACGGGACGGCCGACCAGGGGAATCCAATCGATCTCGACATCACTCCCCAGGGCGAGATCACGGTAACGAACGGCCGCAACCATTTCAGCAAAACGTATACTGCGCGCGCGGCCCAATGACCGGAATGTCGCGATGTGCAACCTGTCGGCTTATGTTTCTGGTTTGAGAGTCCGCTCGTGCTCGTCTGTCTGACGCTGCCTATGTTTGGCCAGCAAGCGTTTCCGACGCTTCTCGTCGGCATTGATCGCGGTGGTGTCACCAGCTCAATAGAGACTGGCACTACGTTGTCGACCAGTATCAAGCCAAGCTGACTGGTTATTGAATCGGAGTCGCTTATTAAATCGGAGCCGCCTCAGTACGTCGAAACTGACACTCGCAGCACTTCCGGTTCTGAATTGAAGCCAAGCCCCCAGTCTGTTTGATCGCCGTTGAGCAGCTGCAGGAACTTGAAGGCGCCGTTTTCATAAACGCCTTCTTCGACGCGGAGGAATTGCCGATGCTTCCATTTGCCATCGATCTGAGCTGAAGGCGTCTGGCCACGTCCTGGGATACCGCCGGCTGGTCGGAAATCGACATTGCAGTAGTATCCCGTGACGAGAAATTGGTTCTCATTCAGTTGAGCCACGAGCACGCGTCCGATAGGCTCTGGATTGCCTTTTGCCGGAGTGCCCCCTCGCATACCAGCGCCGTAGGAAATAACGGCGTCCCATGATCCGAAATGCAGCATCTCAGTGGGCTTACCTTCCTCTTCCGCCACGGCCTGAAGCTTGCCCTCGAGATTCAATTGAGCAATGTCCCGCATCATCGGACCGAGCAGCCTGTAGTTCTGCGCCGTGGGCTCCAAAAACGCATTTGGTGCATCCGATTCGCTGGTTTCAAAGGGCCGATGTCGCGTGTAGTCCAGTCCGAATGGCGAATACCCGATTGCCCCTAGACCCAGGGCGGAGAACAGGAACCGTGCGGACTGTGGCGTTGCGGCCGTCTCCGGAATGAACAAGGCGTTGTCTGGCCGGTGATATAGATCGAGTACTTTCAGATAACGCGCGGTGTCCAGAAGGTAAATATCAGGGGCGATGATGTCGATCGCCGGCGCTTCCGCTTTCCAAATAGGGATCACGTTGTCAGTGGGGCCGCCGCTCTCGTAACTCCCTGGCGCTCCCGGCTTCAGCGGATCGCGCAGAGCTGCGTTCACATACAGCGGCAAAGGATAAACCGCTTTGCCCGCCGCGGCGACCTGCCCTACGTAGCGGGCGACCGCCCAAGCATGGAAGCAGACGTCAGCCTCTGGTCCGAAAACGTGCTCCCAAGTTGCAGAACTCGTGCCGGGCCTTTTGTCCATGGCTTTCAGCACCTCGGCGGGAACAGGCGATGCGAAAAGCTTGTCCGCGTAGGCAGAGTAGTCGCGCAGGCTTCCCCAGGTGCCGGTCTCGTTCTCGACCTGAACCATCAATACGGTTCTTTCCGGATCACTAACCTTAAGGTGCTGCATGAACGCGGTAAATGCGTCGATGTCAGCTTTGAGAGAGGCGGTCGCAAACGGAGATGGAGAATCCACAAACTCTCCATTTTTGTTCATTACATGGAAGTAGATGTTAGGTTGCAGCTTCATCCATTCGGGCATGTAGTGCTGACTGCCGTTCTTCCAGGTACCGAACCAGAGCAGGACCAAGCGAAAGTGATGCGTGCGTGCCTGGGCGAGAAGCGTGTCCAGTTCCGAGTAGTCGAACTGCCCCTGTTTCGGTTCGAACTGTTCCCAATAGATAGGTATCTCGAGCGTGTTGGCCTGCAGATATTCGATCGCGGGCCATACCTTAGGAAGCACCGCCGGCCAGTCGCTCGAGTTATTCGCCTGCGCGCCCAGGATCAGAAACGGCGCACCGTCGACCATGAGAGCATGTCGGCCATCGTTCTGCACCAGGCGCGGCATCGGCAACTGCTTCACCTGCGCCTGCAACGAAAGCCCGCTACTCGACGCTACCAGCACCGCCGCGATGATAAAGGCTTTTATTCTCATTTCGCCCCTGCCCAAATTGAATACCCGCTAGCCGGACGGTAGCCTCCCTAAAGAGCTAACTTGAATTGCGCGACCAGAGTTACAACCGATCGTGCGGGAATATCCAGCTGGCTGCCCGGGGCGATCGCGGCTAGCTGCTTGAGCTCGTAACCGGGAGTATCTGAAGTAACGTATGGAGTAATTGACTGCAGGGTCCACTGCTGCCGGCCCGAGTGGAAATCAAGCTGACGCGAGTGTTGCGTCTTACTCATGTTCACGTAAACAATCACCACCTGCCGCTTGTTGTCGTTCGTATATGCCGATCCCATAATGGAATCGATCGACTGATTCTGAACCGCCATTTCGACGCGGCGCATGCCAGGACGCACAAACCGGCTGTAGCTTCCTACAGCCCACAGCATCCGAGCCGGGTAGATCGACTCGGGATCTCCGGCCTTTTTCCAGTCCGTGTAAATGAGCCCGTCTTTGAAATCGACGCCGGAAACGGCCGTCCACCATTGCCAAGCCGAAACTCCGGTGAGCGTCAAATCCAAATGGATGATGCGGGCGATATCGAGCGCGGTGTTCATACTTAAGTCTCGCCCCCCGCCGCCTTTCCCTTCGCTGCCTGTGAGAACGCAGTATTCGCTCATCCAAAGCTTGCATCCCGGATATTGCCGGATCTTTTCTCCTAACTTGGTTCTATTTTCGACCAGTTCGCCCGCCACGCGATCCGAGCCATAGTCGTGGTAGCTGATCCGATCCGACATGATCACCTTAATGGTGGGATCGCCTAGGAAGCTGTCAATGTAATTGCCGTAGGGCGCCTTCCACCTGGATGTCGCCTTGGCGTTGAGCTGCCACATGTCGGGCAGCGAACCGCTCTCGACCGCGGCAATCTGAGTGGGTGAGTTTCGCTGCCTCAATTCAGTATGCAAGCTCCGCAAAATGCGCTTGATATCCTCGTTACTGGCCCGGTTCCCCTCCTGGCTATGACCCGCCCAATCCCATTGCGGCTCATTCACCGGACTTATGTATTCGAAGGTAATGCGCTGGCTATCATCGGGGTTGGTACGAAAATGCTCAAGGATATCGACCAGGTAACGGGCGTATTGTCGTTCGTAACCCGGCTTCAGGTTAGTTGTATCTTGACCCTTGTCGCAGAAGGTTAGCCCATTGCGAGTCATGCGGCCGGGCGGGCTGTTCACGAAGGCCAGGAACTGCGGTACGCCCCGCTCTTTCGCCGCTTGCAGAAACCACCGCTCGCCGGCTTGCCGCGTCCAATCGTAGCGTCCTTCCGCCACCTCGAAAGTTTCGGCTGTCCGCCAGGGATTCGAAATCTTGGGATTTATGCCGCCGCCGATGTTAAACCGCCAGCAAGAGAGCCCGATCCCCCGCTCTTGCGAAAAGAGCAGATCGGCGACTTTGTTTCGATTCTCGATTGACCAAGTGCCCAGCTTCTGCATGCTCCAGGCATCCGAAGCAGAGAAGTTATCTATCACTTGGCGTTCTTGCCCGAGGTCAACCACATCGTGAAGCGGTTGGCCGCGCAAGACCCCGGCGTTAAGTCCGGCGATGGCGCTTTTCAGAAGAGATCTTCGTGTCCACATCGAGACTCCCTAGCTAGTGTAGATACTTTCATTGTTCTGCGTACGCGCTCGGTCCCGCCGCTATACCGTCGCTGGCTGAAGAGAGTGGGCTCAGCGTATGGCAATTCGAGTGAAACTTCCTTTTCAAGCGTGTGTTCATGGCGGCGTTCTGCAATCCCATTCAAGAGCCTTGGATCGCGGAATCAGCCAATCTCCATAGCTAGTTCTTGAGAAACCGACGAAGCGTGTTTCGGCTCATTGCGAAGCTGACCGCACGACTGAGATCGTACGCTGCACCTCGTGGTGAATACCCGATAGCGTAAAGAGAAATTCGGGACGCGTGAGGATGCCCCAACTGTTTTCGCGTCAGTTGCGAACGCACTACCTCTTACTTGCTCTTGTTTGGCTGAGGGTTGTACTTCTACAGATGCTCTTACACGTATCGCCTCCTCCTCACGCGCTCTGATCGACGGAATAGGAGATATTGTTTGGACCGTTAATCCCCGTCGTGACTCAATGCGCGAATTGCTGCAGCGCATCCGCTACTTCGCAAGCGAGACTTGTTCCTCGCAAGAAATCGCCTTGCAGTTCGAAGCCCCTAGCGCTGTCGAGGGCAGGGCAGATTCAGAGGTCCGCCATGATGTTTATCTAATTGCCAAAGAGGCGATCTACAACGCAGTAAGGCATTCCGATTGCACTCATCTGCAGATTAGAATCGCTATTTCGCCGGCGTCGCTGGACATACGCATAGCCGACAAGGGCAAGGGATTGCCAGCCAGCATCCAAAGCGGAAACGGCTTGCAAAATATCCGGCACCGGGCCGCGCAACTGCATGGATACGTGGAATGGCTGACGGGAAATGAAAAAGGAACCATCGTTCATCTCTGGGTTCCACTGAAAAAAGCTCGTTTCACGTTTGGTCTGCGGCGACTACCTGAATAAGTAGTCGTCCGGCCAGGTAAAAGCGTTAGTGTAGAAGCTTGAAAATGGCCGACCTTATCCGGGTAGCGCTAGTGGAAGATCGGCGCGAGATCCGCGAAGGCCTTTGCAAACTGATTGGCGGTAACGAGGGCTTTGCGGTGGGCGGGATCTTCAGCAGCATGGAAGAGGCCATCCCGAATATAGATATCTATGCTCCCCGAGTGGCGCTGATCGACTTGGGCCTACCCGGCATGTCCGGCGTCGAGGGCATTCGTATCATTCATCAGCAACATCCCGCCGTCCAATTACTCGTCCTGTCGGTCTATGACGACGACGAGCGTGTATTTGAAGCGTTGTGCGCAGGAGCCTGCGGTTATCTTCTGAAAAGACTCCGGCCGAGCGTCTCTTGGAGGCGATTCGGGAAGTCGCGGCCGGTGGCGCCCCGATGTCGCCCGAAATCGCCCGCCGAGTTCTTTCGATCTTCCGCGAAATCCGGCCGCCGAAGCATGCCGATCATAGTTTGACGCCTCATGAATTGAGGCTCTTGAGCTTCCTCGTGCAAGGTCAGAATTACAGAACGGCGGCTTCCGAATTAGGCGTGACCGTTCACGCCATTTCCTTTCAATGAGGCATGTCTACCAGAAGCTGCAGGTACATTCGAAATCGGAAGCGGTTGCTAAAGCTTTGCGCGACGGTCTCATTCGCTGACTCGCCTCAAAGCTACTTGCTCATCAGCCCCGCCACTACAAGCTGATCGACTTGGGAAGGCTCGGCGATGCTCTGGTGCTGTAACCAGCCTCAAAACTACCTGAATAGGCAGTGACAAGTCTCGTAAATCGCTCTTTACTGCATATGAGGCCGATTTCCCAACCCGCTAGATCCAAAACTGAATGAAAGGAACATTCGTGACTTCGAACATCGAGACACATATTTACGGAGCCCGAGCTTTCCGGTTGCTGATCCGCCGGGACGCTTGCTCAATTCCGAGGCGTCGACCGCCGCTACGCTTGTCGAGTGGCGTGCTTCTTGCATTGCTGTTTACGTCCATCCCCATATCAATTCAGTGTGCCTCGCCCGGGTCAGCGGAAAACGAACAGGCGCTCCGGGACACAATATCGCGAATGGAAAGTGCATGGGCTCGGCATTCAGCTGCGGACGTTAACCAGTTCTATACCGAAGATGCGGACGTTGTTATCCCTCCGGGAAACAGGTTCAGCGGCCGTGCCGTCCTGAAACAGGAGTCGGAGAAAGAATTTGCCGGCATCTTTAAGCACGCAACGTTCGCTTACTCGCTAAAAACAATCCGATATGTGCGTCCAGATGTTGCGATCGTCGATGCTTCTTTCGAGTTTCAGGGCTCGACCATTAACCCGGCGCCAAAAGGTCTGATGACGCTGGTGATGGTGAAGGAAACCCGCGGGTGGCTCATTTCAGCAGAACGCGCAATGATCCCAATACCTGACCCTACGGCGACTGCGGCTAAATCAGCACAGTGAACCATTCAGGAGCGAGGAAAGAACAATGAGTCTGAGATCCGGCCCGATCTTTGTCTTAGCGGCTCTTACGCCGGCGTTCGCACAACAAATACAGGACCGCAAAGGCAATCAACATCATAGGTATAAAGTTGTGGACCTCGGAACGTTGGGAGGGCCAGCGACGTATGTCGAAAATCCTTTACCCACCCAAATCGATCTCACCCGGCGCTCAATTGTCGCGGGCGGGTCAGAACTGCCGGTTCCCGATCCGTTTCCGCAGTCTTGCTTCCTACCGGAGTGTTTCGTTGCACATGCCTTTCACTGGGAAGGCGGCCAACTTACTGATCTCGGAGTACTCCCGGCCAACCCGCGCCGAAGTTTCCAGCAAGCCTGCTTGACATGCGGATGGTCCAGTTTCGTGAACTGGATTGACGCGACCGGGACAACTTCAGTGGGCTTGTCGCAAACGGGATGGATGGATCCTTTGACCGGTCAACCCCAGCAGCTTGCAACGTCGGTAAACAAGCGCGGAGAGGTAACAGGAGCTGCGCTGAATGATATAGCCGATTCGTTCGCAAATCTCGTAGGTGGTTTTACCTTCTTCCCGCAATCACACAGGTACGCGCATTTCTCTGGGAAAACGGCGCAATGAAGGATCTCGGAACCCTGGGCACCGGTACCGACAGTCTTGGGCAGGAAATCAACGAAGCCGGCGAGGTCGCCGGAATCTCGGCCACAGATCAAACGGCTCATACCGAGACCGGCGGCCTTCCCACGATTCATCCATTCTTCTGTGGCGATGCGGAAAGATGGCTGATTTGGGAGATCTGGGAGGCGCGTTCGGAATTTCTAACGCCTTGAACAATCGCAGCGCAGTCGTTGGTGCGATGAACCTGACCGGGAATCAGAGCCAGCACGCGTTTTTGTGGCGATGCCCACCGGCCTTTCAGATGAGTTCGCCCTACTGTGGCAAACCAGTTGGCGTGCATTCGTTACCCGTGACAGAATGGAACCTATGCCGGACGATTTGGCCGTCGTTGTTGCCCAGCTCCGAGTGTTCTTTGGCCCCGTTCTAAACGCCATCGATTAAGACTTGAGTTGGGTCCCGGGCCGCGGCTGGTCTGCCTAATCGACAGAAGGGACCCGTGAGCCTGTGCTGCCCCAGTCTGCCCCGTTCTCGGCAGCGAATGCAGACGTCGCTTCGCGACGATTTCGTGAAAATTAGTGACAGACCACCCCTTGTCAGGTTGCCACTTGCCAACCCATTGAAAACAGGGCTGTTACTTGCTATCGGTTTCCAAGTGCCAACTTGTTGATTCTATTGGGTGCACTATCCCGGCACTTCTGTTTCAAAAACGCGCACTTCGCGGGCAACCCCGCACTTATCGATAGAGAGATTGAGCGTTGATGTGCATGGATTTATTGCAAGGCTTCAATTCTTAAGTCGAATGGTAAGACTGGAAGACAACGGTGTTTACAACTGCTCAAAAACTCGGATACGCACTGTTCGCACTTGCAGTTCTGCTGCCTTTTGTAAGAAGAAAACGATCCCGGTTGATGCAAATCCTCGAGGCCGTTCTGCTACTGACTGGCTTCGTATCGTTGCTTCCTGTCGGTGTGTTCCAGTTTGCTCCTTTTCGATCTGCCGTCCGTGACCTCATAATCGTACTCATCATTGCGGCGGTCGGTCGCATTGTCCAGAAAATCGCTGGAACGCCTCCGACTCACGACAGCAATGATCCAAGGAAAAGGTCAGAGCCGCCGCAGAACCACGCCGAGTCATTCAGCCCTCAGACGGCCGACAATTGCATCAAAATCGCGAGCGATTGCGGCAGTTCGAGTCCGACTGTCGGGCACAGTAAACAGAAGGTAATCGTAACGTTGTTGCACGGGACTTTCCAGCCCGGAGCGAGCTGGGTATCCAAGGATTCAGAATTCAGTGAATCACTTCGGCGATGCATTCTGTCACCGGTCAAGGTTGAAGCCTTTCGCTGGTCTGGAAAGAACTCGCACGAGGCTCGGATTGCGGCTGCTAACCAGCTCCGAGAACACGTTCTGCAGCTGAAAGCACAGCATCCCGATGCCAGTCAGGTCTGCATAGGCCACAGTCATGGAGGGTCAGTCTTGCATTACGCGCTTTCTGATCCGGAGTTCGAGGCTGCTCTGAAAGGATATGCGTTTCTTTCCACACCATTCCTGCATTTTCAAACCCGCGATTTTGGACACCTAGATGCCACGGAGTTTCTTGCCGCAGGACTTGCCGTAGTCTGCGTATCGATACCAAGCTACGCCCTTGCGATACGCCATGGCTGGAGTTTTGCCGCGCCGCTTACGGGCCCAAATCCGACCTTGATTGCAGCTCTTCTTCTCATTCCATTTGCGGCTGCCGTTCGCTTTTACAGGCATCTTGTACATCGATGGCGACACACGGCACGAGACTTCATCAAGGGAATACCGAGGAGTCTGTGCAGGCCGGAAAAGTCACTATTTGTGCGAACTCCGGCGGACGAGGCGAGCAACGTCCTTGGCTTGATCTATACGGTGGCTCTGCTACAGGTTCATGCGCAGTTTAGGACTGAACGATACCTTGACCGGCTGGGAGCTAAGCGAGATCGAGCCAGTCCTGGTAATCTGCGCAACATGATTGACCTTGCAGCAGTTGCAGTTGTCTTCAGTACAACCGCACTGTGGAGTGCGTTGTGTTCCCTGCTTTGCGCGATAACTTATCGCATTGGCTTCGGCGGGGACGTAGCCAAACATTCGTTCTTTTTGCAAGTTACCCCTGAAGTTACGCCAGTCGGAACCTGGGCTGTGACTCAACTCAGTCCTGCGATCGGCAGTCGACTTTCCGGCGCCACGTCTCGGCTTGCACATAGCTCCTACGCTCACCCTGAGGCTGGGAGAGTGGTTGCGGCGTGGATCAATGAGTTGATTTCTCAGACGAGTCTGGCCGCTGAGCAGCGGCGCGCACATGGAGCGTAGGTGCACGGTCGGGGCGGCGAGTATCCTGCCTTGCTAATCCTCGTAAAACTTAGAGTGACTTTGTTCCCCGGTTTTTGCCGTTTTGAACTGCTCTATCTGGTTGAGGGCGAAACTCGAACCCTCAGACTATAAATGGGAGCAGAGACATGCATTCACTAACGTCGGCGGCGCACAGCGACTCCGCTGACTTTCAGCCTTGGAACCTCATTTCTCCGTCCAGGTGCTAGCGGAAATATGGCGGCTAGACGAATCGACCATCCGGCGCATCTTCGAGGACGCGCCGGGGGTCCTTCGGCTGGCCAACGAACGGCGCCGCGGCAAACGGGATTACGTTACCCAGAGAATCCCGGCCTCAGTGGCCCAACGCGAATACGAACGGCGCGTAGTCGCCGCGCAGAAGAGAGGAGCCTAGTAGCCGTTGTCCGACTTGTATCTCGTTCGGCTTCACTCCGGCAAATGCCCCCACCGCAGTAAGGGACAACGTTTCCTGAACTGCAAATGCGCTATCGGAGTGGACGGTCAGTTGAAGGGCAAGCGCTATCGCCGCTCGCTTGAGACAAGAAATCTCGATAAGGCGTACCGCAAGCTTGCTGAACTGGAGAAGCCGGACTACAAAGAACCAAAGCCGATCAAGGATGCCATCGAGGCGTTCAAGGCCTCGAAGGAAGATGTCGGCCATGGCACGAAGCGAAAGCAACGGCGCGCACTCGACAACTTTCTTCTAAATTACGAAAGCCGCAGGCATTACAAAGCTCGACGATGTCGAAATCGAAACCATCGATCTGTTCCGAAGGAACCGGCCCATTTCGGCGACCACGTGGACGAAAGAATTGGCGATCCTGCGGAACTTCTTCAGCTTCTGTGTCAGCCGAAAATGGATCTCTTTCAATCCTGCCAAGGAGGTCAAGCCTCCCGAGACGAAACCGAAGCCGAAGGAGCCTTACACGCAGGAAGAGGTCATTCAAATCCTAAGCGCGTGTGATCAACTCGGCCAAGGCGCTTACGAACGCAAGAGAGCGAAAGCGATGATTCTGCTGCTTCGCTACACCGGCCTCCGTATTAGCGACGTCGCAACCCTTCCTCGGGATCGCGTACGCGACAACCGCATCCACCTGTACACGATGAAGAACGGGAAACCGGTCTTCCTCCCGATTCCAGGTTTCCTGCAGGAAGCGCTTGACAGCCTTCCGACACCAAAGGGCACGAAAGACACCTCGAAATATTTCTTTTGGAGCGGCAACGGCACCACGCGCGCGTTCCTTCGTGATGTGACGCGGACAATGGCCCGCGTATTCGAGCATTCCGGGGTCAAGGGTGCGCATGCGCATCGCTTCCGGCACACCTTAGCAACCGCCCTGTTGGAGAAAGGGTGGACAACTGAGGACGTTGCACTTGTCCTCGGGAGCACTCCCGACATGATCCGACGACACTATGCGCAATGGACTATTCAGCGTCAGGAACGTATTTCGAGCCTGGCGCAGGACGTGTGGGACGTCAGATTTTTGTCAGGCTCAAAAAAGTTGCCTGTAACTGTTGACTGTAAAGAGTACTCTGGTGGACGGCATGGGATTCGAACCCACGACCCCCACGTTGCGAACGTGGTGCTCTCCCAGCTGAGCTAGCCGCCCACTTTCCATGAAAGGATGCCGGTCACGCCTATCGACTGGCATGCAGCTTCAACGCCGCAGCCCTCAATATATCATCTACCCCGTGCTAGCATGGCTGTTCGCTTGTCTCTATGGTTCTCTCCGATGTCGACATCCGCCGTTACCTGGATTCGGGAAAAATCCGCGTTAATCCGCCACTCCCTCCCGAACAGTTCGGCAGTTGCTCAGTCGATTTCCGCCTCGGTTCCGAGTTCAGCGTCTTCGAGCACAGTCGTCATGCCTTCATCGACGTACGCGAGAAAGGCGCTATTCAAGACATCATGCGCACGATCCAGGTCAAAGAGGGCGACCCGTTTATACTTCAGCCGCGCGAATTCGCGCTGGCCATTACCGAAGAAACTCTGGAGCTCGATGACGACGTTCTCGGCCGCCTCGAAGGTCGTTCCAGCCTGGGCCGCATCGGCATTATCGTGCACGGAACTGCCGGTCTCTTTGATCCAGGCTGGCGCGGTAAAGCGACTCTCGAGTTAAGCAACCTCGGCATTATGCCCGTCGCGCTATATCCCGGAATGCGCATCTGTTCCTTCACCTTCGAGCAGCTCTCGTCGCCCGTTTCTGTTCCGTATTACAAAAAGGCCGGCAATAAATACGCCGGTCAAACACAGCCGCTCGCCAGTCGCTTGACCGCCGAAGTCAAGCGTGGCTGAATCCGCTACCTTCCCGAAGATCCGAAGCCGCCCGCGCCCCGCACCGAGTCTGTGAGCTCGCTCTCTTCCCATTCCACCGGCTCATAACGCGCCACGACTATCTGCGCGATCCGATCACCTGCATGCACTTCGTAAGCGGATTTCCCCAGGTTCAACAGGATTACCTTTAACTCGCCTCGGTACCCAGGATCTATGGTTGCCGGCGAATTGGGCAGCGTGATCGCATGTTTCAGCGCCAAGCCGCTCCTAGGTCTGATCTGTACTTCATAGCCGCTCGGAATTTCCAGCGCGAGACCAGTCGGAATGCACTGCGGAATATTCGGCTCAAGCCTCGCTCCCGTAACTGAGCGCAGGTCCATTCCCGCATCTTCCAACGGCCCGTGCGCGTACTCAGGCAAGTGCGCGTCTGGATGCAGCTTCTTGATTCGAATTCGCATGAGAGAATCCGTTATGATCCCACGATCGCTCAAATGACCGCACCCCAACCTGAGCTTGCTCCCTCCACTCGGCGCGTTCTAACTGTCGCGCCGATGCCGCCTGAAAAAATCGCCTACGCTCTTGCTCGCTACAGCAGATCTCCCGATTCCATTCGCGAATCGCTTGAATGGGTGCGCACCCACGATTCAACCAAATTTCTCGAAAGCTTCTACTTCCAATACGGTCACGCCTCCATCGCCGATCTGGGTCATGTCACCATCTGCTTTGAAGGCGTTTCAGAGCTAGCCGCAACCGAAATTGAAGACGAGCAGTTGTGGGATGGTCAGGCTCGCAGCTCGCGTTATCAGGATTTCTCGAAATCCGGAGTGGTCGTTCCGCCCGAGCTTACCGCCGATGAGAGATCCATCTACACCCTCGCAGCAACGCAACTCTTGGACGCCTACCGCATTGTGCAGGATCGCGTCTTCGCATATCTTGGCGAAGTGCTCTCCAAGCCTGAGGAGATGAAGCTCGATGCCTATCGGCGCAACCTGTCAGCTCGCGCCTTTGATGTCGCCCGCTATCTTCTCCCTTTCGGCATCCCCACCGGAGTTGGACAAGTAACCAGCATTCGCACCCTCGAGAAGCAGATGCGCCGGCTGAAAGCCTCCGAGTTTCAGGAATTGCGCGAGATTGGCAACGAACTCGGGGCCGCCTGCGCCCAGCCTCCGGAATGCGTATGGGGCAATCGCGCCGAAAGCGAACCGGTCGCGCCAACGCTTGCCCGTCACGCTCACCCGGATGATTCGGCCCGTCATCTGCGGGCCGATCTCGCCGAATGGGCTTCGGATCATCTGCCTCCGCCACAGCTCCCCAACCCTAACGGCAACGGCGTCGATTTGCTTCTGCCCAACGATCCTCTTGCCGACATCTGCGCCACGCTTCTCTACCCGGTAAGCGAGCGCTCTTATCGCGAGTTGTATGAACTGGCCTGCTCCTGGCCGGCCCGCCGCCGCCGGGAACTCCTGGACATTGCACTCGGGTCGCATGCCAAAAGAGACGAGCTTCCGCGCCATTTCCGCAGTGCTACCTACGTTTTCGACATCGTGATGGATATCGGCGCATATCGCGACCTGCATCGCCACCGGCGATGCCAGCAATTCCGCCAGCAGTACACAAATCACCTCGGCTTCGAAACTCCAGACGTGATCGCCAAATGCAATCTTGGCTCTACTTATTCACAGGCTCTTGCTCGCGCCAGTGCCGCTATCGCGCAACTCCCGCAGCCCGCTGCTCAATATCTACTCCCGTTCGCTTCACGCTCGCGCTTTCTTTTCAAAATGGATTTTGCGGAGCTCGAGTACATCTCGCGCCTCCGCAGCGGTGTAAAGGGTCATTTCGCATATCGCAGGATTGCTTGGGAGATGAAGCAGGCGCTCGAGAAGCTTGATCCCGCCTTGAGCGCCTTAATAGACGCGACACCGCCCTGGGTGGAAGATCCTTTGAAGAGATAGCTTGACTATCCCCTAAGGGATCACTAAAACAGAGGAGACCTAGCCGCCGCTTAGCCCGCCAGATTCAGCGTCTTCATCAATGTCCCGCGCTCCGCCTGAATCTTCTCCTGCAGCAGCATGATCGAATAAATCAACTGCTCAGGGCGCGGCGGACATCCCGGCACGTAGACGTCTACCGGGATCACTTGATTCACTGGTACCAGCGCGTAATTACTGAACACACCCGTCGATGTCGCGCAAGCGCCCATCGAGATTACCCACTTCGGTTCGGGCATCTGTTGGTAAAGCCGGCGTATCACTGGCGCCATCTTGTTGGATACGCGCCCCGCGATGAACATCAAATCCGATTGCCGCGGCGACCCTCGCATCACCTCTGCGCCAAAACGCGACACGTCATAGCGCGATGCCATCATCGCCATCATCTCGATCGCGCAGCAGGCCAGCCCGAAGCTCATGGGCCAAATGGAATTCTTGCGAGCCCAGTTCAGCGCATTATCGAGCGTCGTCGTGACCACGCTCTCCTTGATCAGCTCTGTGCCTTCGTCGTCGATCCGCGCAAATAGTGCCGGCGGCTGGCTGATATCAAACTTCTCGGCTTCGCCCACGCATCGATTATCCCATGTGCGCGCTGCTTCGAACCGCCCCGCCTCTAAAATCAAGTGAGCATGTCCGTACCTGAGATTCGCTTCGAACCGGCCGTCAACTACGATGACGCACTCTGGCGTGCTGCGGCTGAATCCGCTGTCGAGACCAGCTATTGGGATATCTTCGGACGCCAGCACCACGTTAGCCGCGAAGCTCTGCAGACAATCCTACAGTCGCTAGGCTGGAATACGAGGTCCTTCGAAACCATCGACGCTGAGCGCCGCCGGCGTTTCGTCGATGCCGCGGAAGCCGGTCTGCCCAAAACATCTGTCGTAAGCGAAGCGGATAAGTGGATTCCGCTCTCATTGCGGGGCAGGGAAGATAGTGCAATTCGTTACGAAATTCGGCTGGAAGATGGCCAGGCCCTCGCGGGGAATCTCGATGCCCGGCAGCTTCAGCTCGTCAATCGCCTCGCCTGTGAGGATCAGCGCTGGTCTACCTACCGCCTGCCCCTGCCTGCCGAAGCGCCGCTCGGTTACCACGAACTTTCCCTTAATATCGACGGAGGTGCCGTCGCAAAATCTTATCTCATCATCTGCCCCGATCGCGTTTATCTCGCGCCGGATCTCACCTCTGGCGCGCGAAATGCCGGCTTCAACGTTGCTCTGTATGGGCTTCGCTCCGAACGCAACTGGGGCTGCGGTGATTTCAGCGATCTAAAAGTGCTGATTCGCTGGGCCGTGAGAGATGTCGGTTTCAGTTTCATCGGCCTCAATCCGCTGCATGCCCTGCACAATCGCACTCCTTACAACACCAGCCCCTATCTGCCGCTTTCGATTTTTTACAAGAACCTGATCTACCTCGATATCGAAGCTGTGCCGGAGTTCAAATCCTCCCATTGCGCTCAGAGCCTTTTCTGTTCAGCTCGCATCCAGCAGAAAATTCGGCAGCTTCGCGATTCCGAGTTCGTCGAGTACTCGGAAGTCCAACGCCTCAAGCTCCGCTTCCTGAAAGTTCTCTACCGCGAGTTCAGGCGCACAAAAGATCTCCAGCGCCGTCGCGCCTTCGATGCCTATTGCCAGCGCGAAGGCGAACTCCTCGCCAGGTTCGCTCTCTACAGCGCGCTGGACGAGGCGCTTCACAAGCAGAATCGCAATCTCTGGACTTGGCGCGATTGGCCCGCTCCCTATCAAGATCCTGCTTCACCCGAATCCCAATCTTTCGCCGGCAGGCATGCGCGGTCTATCGATTTTTATCGGTATGTCCAGTTCCTGATTGAGGAACAGCTCGCGGCAGCTCAACAGCACGCTAAGCAGAGCGGTATGTCGATCGGTCTTTACCATGACCTGGCCGTTGCCACCGACAACTGCGGTTCGGACCTCTGGGCTTATCGTGAGCACTACGTGGAGGGTTGTCGCGTCGGTGCGCCGCCGGATGATTTTTCACCCCAAGGCCAGGACTGGGGTTTCCCCCCTCCCAACAAGGAAGCGCATCGTTCCGAAGGTTACCGGCTCTACCGCGAGACGATCCGCAAAATCGTTCGCCATGGCGGTGCCCTCCGCATCGATCACGTCATGCGTCTCTACCGGCTGTTCTGGGTTCCGCAAGGCATGTCCCCCGCTGCCGGCGCCTATGTCCGGGATTACTCGACGGATCTTATGCACGTCCTTGCGCTTGAGAGCGTGCGTAGCAGCAACATCATCATAGGCGAAGATCTCGGCACGGTTACCGACGAAATGCGCGACCTGTTCGCCCGTTTCGGGATTCTCAGCTATCGCCTCTTCCCGTTCGAGAAGAACTATCAAACTGGTGACTTCAAGGCCAGCTTCGAATATCCTCGCCAAGCCTTGGTCTCGTCGAGCACTCACGATCTCCCTACGCTCGCCGGTTTCTGGCAAAGCCGTGATATTCAGGCGCGGGCGAATGCAGGTCTGGCCGATGAGACTGCTCGCTCGGCCCAGCTTCGCGATCGTGAGCGCGAAAAGCAACGCATGCTCGACAGGCTCCACGCCGAAAACCTGCTGCCTCCCGGTTTCACCCGCGACGCCTCCGCTCTGAACGATCTCAACGGCGACTTACACAACGCGGTCATCGGGTTCCTCGCTCAGGTCCCCTCCGTGCTTCTTCTGCTCAATCAGGAGGACCTCACCAAAGAAACGAACCAGCAGAATCTTCCCGGCAGTACAGCCCAATACCCGAACTGGCAGCGCAAGATGCGTGTGTGCGTTGAGGAGTTGACCACCAGCTCTGTCAGGCCCTACAGCGAAATGTTCGCTCATCATCTCCGCCGCACTGGCCGCGCTCGAACTGGAGTAGGCGTTCTCGGCCCTCCCGGTTAGCCGCTCTCTACTCCACGCGCAAAGCCTCAGAGGCATCGATCGCCGCCGCCCTCCGCGAAGGCAGATAACTCGCCAGCGCCGCCGTTGCCAGGAGCCCGATCGACACCCCGCAATAGGTAAGTGGGTCCACCGGGCTCACCTCGAACAAGAGCGACGAAATCAATCTCATGAGACCGAAAGCAGCCACCAGCCCGACGACCGCTCCTATGCTCGTCAACCGGATGCCATCTCGCACGAACATACCCGCCAGTTGCTGCTCCCTCGCTCCCAGCGCCTTACGGATTCCGATCTCTCTCGTGCGCTGCGATACCGAGTAAGCAATCACGCCATAGATCCCGATCACTCCGAGCAGCAGCGCCATCCCGGCAGCAATGGCCAGCATGACAAGTGTGAACGAAGTCCGTGACATCGACTTTTTGTAGATCTGATCGAGCGTCCGCACTTCGGCAACGGGAACCCTCGCGTCCACAGACCAGATAGCTTGTCTGATCTGATTCAGCAAGCTCTCCGAACCTGTGCGGTTACTGCGGATCATAAAGTAAACCGTGCGGCGGACAAGCTGCTTCTCGCCTTCGAACTTACTCATCAGGATGGGCCAATACGCAACGCTAGAAACTTTCTTATTTACCCCGTCATAGTGCACGTCCCCTATTACGCCTATGATTTCGCGCCATGGCTCATCTTTCATCCCCTCGCGGATCTGTTTGTGAAGCGCCGAAGCAGCGCTACCCCAGTATTCACGCGCGAAACTTTCCGAAATCATGGCAAGCGGGGTTTCGTTGTAAATGTCCGTCCACGTGAAGTCGCGACCGGCTTTCAGCGGGGTCCCCATCGTCTGACGCAGCCCCGGAGAGATATAAACATAGCGGCGAAGTGGTGGAATCTGCCCTTCCTGGTACACCCGGTCGCGCGCAAAAACCACGTCATTGCTGCTATCCACATCCATCGGGATTGACGAAGTCAGCGCCGCCGATGTCACGCCTGGAATCTGCTCGATCTTGTCGAGCATGTCTTTCTGGATCTGCAGAACCTGTTCGGGTTTCGGCACCTCCGCCTCAGGTATGGAGACCGCCAACGTCTGCACTCTTTCCGGCTGAGTAAAGCCAGGCTGCACCTGCGTCAGCGCCCGAAACGTACGAATCATTAGCCCGGAACTGATGAGCAGAACCAGTGCCAGCGCTACCTGAACCACTACCAGTACGTTGCGCGCCCGATGCCTTTCGCGGCTCTGGCTGAGAGTGCGCCCGCCTTCACGCAACCCGGTCCCCAACCGCGCGCCCGCATATTTGAAAACCGGGACGGAACCGAACAGCAGTCCTGTCACCAGAGAAACGCCCAAAGCAAACAGCAGCACCGGCGCATTGATTCCGATTTCATTGATCCGCGGCAGCCCCGCCGGTGCGATCGCAACCAGCACATGCAGCGCACCCCACGCGATGAGTAAACCTCCTGCGCCCCCGAGCATCCCCAGAACTATGCTTTCAGACAGGAGTTCTCCCGCGATTCGGCTCCGGCTCGCTCCGAGCGCCGCGCGAATCGCGAGTTCCATATGCCGCGATTCCACTCTTACCAGCAATAGATTCGCTACATTCGCGCACGCGATCAACAGCACAACGCCGATCGTTGCCATCAAAACCCAGAGCACCTTTCCGATATCGCCGGTCAGATCCTGCTTAAATGGGTGAAACCTCGGTGCAATGCGGGCTTGCTCGAAGAGCTTGACGCTGAATCCCGGCGGCGGGGGGAAATTTCTGTTTGCAATCGGCAGTATCCGACCTGCGTCGGCATTCGCCTGCATCAGCGTCACGCCTGGTTTGAGCCTCGCCACGCCCTGGAAACTGAAATTGCCGAGAAAAGTTTTGTTGCGATCGAACTGGAAAGGTTCGAAGATTGCCGGCTCCAGATCGAGGAAGCGGAAGCTACGCGGCATAACTCCAATCACTTCCCGGGCTTTACCGTCGATCATCAGCCGCCTTCCGAGAATGGACCGGTCCCCGCCAAAGCGGTGTTGCCAGTACCCGTAAGAGAGCATCACCGTTTCCGGACTACCCGGCGAATCATCTTTCCGCGAGAAGGATCGCCCGAGCAGCGGTCGTATGCCGAGGATCGGAATCACTCCATCCGTCACATCGAGAGACTTGAGCTGCTCCGGTTCGCCACTTCCAGTCACGGTAACCGTGTCAGTGGTGTACAGGCCGACGTCTTGGAGTGTCCGGTTCTCATCGCGGTACGTAAAGTAAAGAGAAGGCGAGACGTTCAGATCCTCGATGTGTATCCCCGGTGCCGTATGCCAGATCCCGATCAATTGCTCCGGATGCGGGTAAGGCAGCGCCTTTAACAGTACCCCGTTTAGCACACTGAAAACCGCCGTATTGGCGCCGATGCCCATTGCCAGCGTAAGAATCGCTATAGCAGTGAACGTAGGCGCGCGCCTTAATCTGCGCATGACCTGCTTCAGTTGTCCGGTGAACCGATCCACGGAACTCGCCTCCTTTAAGCGCATCCTCTGCGGCATAACATGCCGCTTCTCAGAAATACGTCACCCTCCCGGTCAAAGGTTCACTTTTTCGCAACGGCGCGCCAGGGGATTTCGCGCGCGAAGAGCCGGTCTTCGCTAGGCTCCCGATCGGTCATAGTTCTCCTTTTTCCCGTCCGGGCACTTGATTCCTTCCCTCTGAGCGCCCGCTTTCTCAATCTCGGAATTCATTTCTCCTCCGATCAAAATCGCGCCGTTCGTGACATATAACCACAGCAGCAGCATTACTACGCTGTTCAGATGTCCGTATACTCGCTCATAGTTATTCACGTGTTCGAAGTAGAAGCGCACCGAGAGTGTTGAGCCGATCCACAGAATCAGAGCGAACACTGCGCCCGGCGTGCTCCACCTCCACCTGTGATCGCGTAGATTAGGACCGAACCGGTAGAGCAACCCGAACGAGAGTAGCAGTAGCATTACCAGCGTGCACCATTCAAACAGGCGAAAAGCAATAGCGGCCTCGCCAACTGAGAGGTGCTGGCGCGAAAACCGGTTTGCCAGCTCTCCTCCGAAGAAGACGAGCAGCAGCGCAACTGAGCCTGATAGGGCAAGCGAGAAGGCCAATCCCACAATGGTGGCCGCAAGCTTCCACCAGGGACGCCGCTCCTGCACTTCGTACGCCATATTCAATCCAAAAATCATCGCCCATGTGCCGTTCAGGGCCGCCCACATAGCGCCTGCGAGCGAGCTGATGAGCTGTCCGGACATGGCGTGCTGATTCAACTCCGAGGTCATATCTCCGAGCAGTGCCGAGGCCGGGCCGGGCAATACTTGCTGGATCAGATCGAGCACCGGCTGCCGGGCGTGGGCTGCCAAATCCGGAACGCGCGCGGTCAAGCCTAGAAACACCAGCAGCGCCGGAAATATCGCGAGAAAATGATAAAAAGCCATGCGGCTTCCATGCCCAAAGACCGCGTCCTGCCAGCTCTCGCGCGCCGTTCGTCGTACCAGCTCCCAAAGTGAAAGGCCGCCGAAGTCCACAGCTTGAAGATACCCGCTTCCGCCCGCCCCAAATGCGGAATCCCGCGCGGGCACTGCTGCCTGCAGGCTCTCTCGAGCTATTTCACAATGTTTCGCCCGAACTGGACAGTCGGACCGATCCCAACGCGCACGGTGTTGCGCCCGTTCTTCAGCAGATCACTAAATAAGTGATCGTGCACGATATCTGCCTGAATGCGAAGCGCGAAGTGCTTTGTGAAATTTAGGTCTGCCCCGCCTCCAACTCCGTAGAATGCTGCCCAATCCTGTTTGCTGCCCGAGGGCGCCAGTTGTGCGGCAATTAGAGCAGCGATTGGATCGCCCGGACGCAGTGTCGCGTTCTCATGCACTGCGCCAACTGACGGCCGTAGATAAAGCGTAACCGTGGACCAGCGCCGGTACGCGAGTTGTGGGCCAGCCGCGAAGTTCTGCGTCACCGAACCGATTGGCATCACCAGCTTGTAGCCGGGTGGCAGCTTGCCTGCGCTTGCGAGTTGAGCAAGCACCGCGCCTAACTGCTGCTGCAAAGACGTGGTCAGTTGATTCGAGTTTATCGCTCCGCTCCCGGTTGCAATGCTGTAGTCAAACCCCAAAGAGAACCAGGTGCGCGGCCGAACTCCCGCTTGCAGTTGAAAGCCATTTTCGCCGAGGCTGATCGCAGGGCTATTCAGGTATGCATAACCCGCATAGGCATCGTAGCGGCCTATGTAGGTCTGTTGTCCCCATCCCGGCAGCGCGAGGTCTAGCAATACGAGACAGAGTGCGAAGCGCATTGCGGTCACTGTACCGCACTCCCATTTCGACTGCAAACCTTTTGGAATCTCCCTGCGCGCGCCATCTCAAGCGTGTTGCGACTTATGCTTCGCCAGCGAGCTCCGCAAGAATTCCAAATCCCCCTGAATCGCCGTCCGCTGCCGCTCAACCAGGGCACGCGTTTCGAGCGCCGGTTGCTGATCCAGCAAATGCTGATAGTGCTTTAGCGTTCCTTCATCTCCTCGTAGGCAGTCCTGCAGAATGTCATGCTGGTTTTTCGGACGGATCCGCGTTTCCAGGTCGACCCATCCCCGATGCAGGATTCCCCCCTCATGAAGATCGTTTCTCGCCTCTCCTCCTGCGTTTGAAACCGCACCGCTGAGCTCTGCCGCGAATTGCTCGCGCTCTCCCGAAATCCGCGCCAGTCTCTCGCTCAATTCCTTATCGTGAACTCCCTTTGCCGCCTTCCCATACCCTTCGGCGGCGTCATTGCATGTCGCAATCAGGTCATGCAAAGCTTGAACGGTTTTTTCATCGTGATTCGGCATGTTCTCTTCCGAGTGGTGAGACGCCGCGGAAGCGGTAGCTTGTGACAAATACTCTCGGGCCGCCGTGCCCAGATCTTCGCAGCCGTATCGAAGGCTTCTGCATACCGGTGCGCTTCGTAATACGTCACGCTGAAGTTGTTCAGCGCCTCGGGTGCCCCGGGACGCATCTGGAGTGCAGCTTGATATTCGGATCGCCTCTTCATAGTTCCTCTGTTAAATGGAGGCCGCTGCCTCACGACAAAGGTTTATGTAATCGTCCCCGCCGCTCTCTGGCATGCCAGCTCCGTAGGCCAACAGACCAAGTAAAGAGAGCCACGTGAGCCCGACCCGCGCTGTTGACCCTCGGCCCGGCATCAGCTTTATTCTAATCGTGTCGGCAGCATCACGCGTGAAATCCGCCTCAAGCGCATACGCGGCCACTAACGCGTCCCACAGTGATAAGCTAATCCGCGTGCAGCGCTTGCTCGAAGCTCTGCGTGACGACCGCTCAACCGTTCCGCTTGACGTCGCCGCGCTTGAGATCGCCAGTATCGAATTCCCCGGAGTGGATAGCGAAGCGGCGGCTTTTCGGTTGGATAATCTCGCCGAGCAGATCGGATCTCAAATTACCTCGAATGCTAGCGGACTCGATTTTCTGCGAGCATCGAACGAGCTTCTCTTTGACGTGCTCCAGTTTCGCGGGAATGAAGACGATTACTACGACCCGCGAAATTGCTGTCTCAACTCGGTGCTGATGCGCCGTCTGGGCATACCGATTTCGCTTTCAGTTGTCTATATGGAAGTCGCGCGCCGTCTGAAGCGCCCGGTCTACGGAGTCGGTTTGCCGGGCCACTTCATCGTCGCCTATGAAGACTCGCAGGCCCGCTACTGGGTCGATCCCTTCAACCGCGGCCGGATTCTCTCTTTTGCAGACTGCTGCGCTCTGGCCAGACAAACGGCCGGTGTCGACCTGCGCTCCAATCCCGCCGTGCTCGCTCCCGTCTCCAACCGCCAGATCCTGGTGCGCCTGCTGAGTAATCTCAAAGCCATCTACCTGCGTGGAGAGGCTTTCGATAAAGCGCGCCAAGTACTCGACTTGCTCATAGAAGCCATGCCCGAGTACGCCGAAGAATACCGGCATCGAGGCCTTGTTCACCTCCGCCAGCTCAATCATCGCGCCGCCAAAGCTGATCTCGAGACCTATCTCCGCCTCGAGCCCGATTCACCCGAACGCGAGCAGGTCAGGAAACAACTGCTTCTGATTGAACGTTGGAAAGCCGGATTGAACTAATTCCCGCTTAGCTGGCGAGTTCAAGCTCGCGCACCCGAGCCGCAATCGTCCGCAGGTCGCGCACAAACAGTTCATACTCCTCGTCATAGCGCCCCGGCAGCGCTCGCAAAATCGCTGATGGGTGAACTGTCGCCACCAGCTCTTTCGCCCACCTGTGCGGATAGAATTTGCCGCGGTCTGCCGTGATACGAAAATCGCGGCCCATCAGCGACTGCGCTGCCGTCGCCCCCAAACAAACCACCAGCTCCGGATGGATTGCGTCCAGCTCCGCCTCGAGCCATGGTTTGCATGCCGAGATTTCGATCCCGCTTGGCTTAGCGTGAATTCGCCGCTTGCCTCGCTCGATGTTGAACTTGAAATGCTTGACCGCGTTGGTCACGTAGATCTTCTCGCGATCCAGCTCCGCCTCCTGCATGGCTTTGTTCAGAAGCCGTCCTGCCGGCCCGATAAAAGGATGACCCTTCACATCTTCCTCATCGCCCGGCTGCTCTCCCACCATCACTACCTTCGAATCCGGTGGACCTTCCCCAAATACGACTTGGGTTGCGTGCTGATATAGATCGCAACCCCTGCAGGCAGGAGCCGCCGCCCGTAATTGCGGCAGCTTGTGTACCGCCGGAACCCACGGCGTCGCCGATGTTTTTTGATTCATCGCCATTTGAGTTACTCGAGCTCCCGCTGCGGCCAGCAGATTGGGAATAAGCTGCGCCTCCGGCAATGTCGCCCAATGCCGCAGCGGCATCTCGGCTTTCATCGCCTTTATGTTGACTCGCGCCGGATTAAAAATAGAACCATAATAGTCTTTCCACAGGTCTTCCAGCGCATCCTCGCGCGGCGCTTCCGAACGCGGAACGCCTGGGCCGTAGGTCAGCCTGTCCAGGTCCCAATGTACGGTGCGGTCCGGCGTTAGAATCGACCAGCGCATGTTTCCAAAGCGGGCGGCGAAGCACGGGCCCATCTGCTCCAGGATGTGATGATCAGGCCTGTGCCAGGCGACAAACTGTTCCGGCTCGTATCCGGCTACCCGCCTGAACCGGACAAACGCGGTCATCTTGTGCATGTCCCGCCGGACCGCCTTCTCCATTACACCAAGTCGCCTAACATCACCATCTATATGGATTTTAAGTAGATTGTGCTCTTCATGCGTAATCCGATACAGAACTCGGTACAACAAGGCCCAGCGCCCTTCGTCGGAATGCAAACCGACAATCTTCGCCACCTCGAGGAACTCTTTAGGGACCCTCACCTCGTCTTCTGCCAGGGATGGGTTCGTTTTTTCAAAAAGCGAGGGCGCTGAGCCGCTCCAATGGAGTTCGTTTGGTAAAACGTGTTCTGCCAGGAGCTTCCGGGCCAGCGCCCGCCAGCTTTCGAAGTCCTCAGCCGAGACCGCGATCATAGTTCGCCAGTCCTCGCCGTCGCTGCCGCCTCAAACAGCCCGAGCTGTTCAGCCACTTCGAAGCGTTTCGGAAGCTCTTGCCGGTCGATTTGCTTGGCAGCGGGGTTGTAATCCGCCGTAACCACGAAATATTGGCACTTCTTGACTGAAATCTTCAGCTTGGCCAAGTCTGCCAAGCTCAAAAACCGGTACCGTCGGATTTGGAGGATCCGTTTGACATTCCGCACCCCGAAGCCCGGCACTCTCAGCAGCGCCGACCGGCCTGCTTTGTTCACGTCTACCGGGAAAAACTCCCGGTTTCGCAGCGCCCAAGCCAGTTTTGGGTCCTTGTCGAGCGGCAGGTTGCGGTCGGTTTCGGTCGTGAGTTCGTTCGGCAAAAAACCATAAAATCGCAGCAGCCAGTCCGCCTGGTAGAGCCTGTGCTCCCGAACCAGCGGGATTTTCTTGAGCGGAAGCGTTGGGTCAGCGTGCGGAATGGGGCTGAACGCCGAGTAATACGCCCGCCGCAACCCGAATCGCTTGTAAAGCGCGGCCGACTTTTCAAGCATGTCCGCATCGGGCGTAGCCGTCGCCCCGACAATAAACTGAGTGCTCTGGCCGGCGGGCGCAAACCGTTCAGTACGTTTTGTCTGTAGCGTCCGCTCCTTCGCCTCAATAATGCCGCCGGCGATCTGCTGCATGGTGGCCTCGATCTCGCGATGGCTTTTAGCCGGAGCGAGTTGCGCCAAATCGCTGTCCCGTGCCAGTTCGACATTTGCGCTGAGCCGGTCCGCCCACTTGCCGGCCTGGCGCATCAGTTCTTCGGACGCGCCCGGAACAGCTTTCAAATGAATATAGCCCCCGAAAAGCTGCTCTGTCCGCAGCAACTTGGCCACCCGAACCATCTGCTCCATCGTGTAGTCCGGCGACTGGATAATACCGGAGCTGAGAAACAGTCCCTCGATGTAGTTACGCTTGTAAAATTCGGTCGTGAGGAACACAACTTCCTCGGGTGTGAAGCGCGCTCGTTGCGTATCGCTCGAGATTCGGTTAACGCAGTAGCTGCAATCGTAAATGCAGTAGTTTGTGAGCAGCAGCTTCAGTAAAGAGACACAGCGCCCATCTGGCGTATAGCTATGACAGATACCCACCCCGTTCGTGTTGCCGAGGCCGCCCTCCGCCCGCCTCCGGCGGGATCCGCTGCTCGCGCAAGAGGCGTCGTACTTCGCGGCATCCGCTAACACACGCAATTTCGCTCGAATCTCCACGCGGTCTACAGCTTAGATGAGCGAATTCGGCCGAGAGCTCTGCTTTTTCTTCGCCCGTGAGCTCAAACCTGCGAGAGGGACGAGAGGTGTGCGGCCTCCGAAGGCGCTACAAAGGATTCGAGATCGCCGTGTTTATCGAATTTGGCTTCAAACGGGTCCGATACGATTTCCACATTAGACGCAAGCGATGGAACCAGATTTTCGCTAACCGCCAGGTCGATCAGCTCCATCGTATTCTGAATCCGGCAATACGTCACCTCGGCGAGATTGTTCCTGCCCACGGTTGGCGCGATGGCGGCGAGAGCTTCACGGTCGGATGGAAAATGAATAGGCGTTTTGATCGCGGACGGGGTGGATGCGGTCAGCGAGTTTATGTATGTGGGGTTCCAGTCTGTGTGCGCCAGTAGCCGGTCATGCACTACGTCCGCCAAGCCCACCCCCACCGCACTCCCGTACGTGAGATCGCTCAAGCCGCGCGCGTAAACCCTGTGCACGATCGGCACGTCGGGAAACGAATTTGCATGTCCGGTCACGCTGCGGTTGATGACCTTGGTGTCCATCCCGGCGCCGCTTACGTTTTTGCCGATCTCATCGACGATTAGGACGTCGATTTCGTTGGCAGGCAAATTCGCTTTCCAACTCTTGACCTCCCGGAGAATCTCTTCCTCTTTATGCAGCATCGCAGCGCAACCCTCGGCTGCACTGACAACAGTCAAACCAGCAGTTTCGTGGTGAGCGCCCTCTTCAATAGCAAGACCGCCGAGTATTTTGCCGCTTGAGAATACCTTCTCACCCACGCTAAGAATCATGCGCTCGAGTCCCATGCGATATGCGTAAGTATGATATCGGCGAGCTCCGGCGAATTTGCCGAGGCCGATCGCCATCATCTTGAAAAGCCCGCTCTCAATCGCGCCCACGAAGTCGGTATGCCATTTCACCCGCGATACCAGGAAAATCCCGTCCGATTCGAAAGCGGCTTTGTCTACAAAAGCTTCAATCCCTTCCGGGGTTTCACCAACTGACACGACATCAAGCGAGCTGATGACGGGCACGCCCATCGTAGCTTCGTGGATGCCGTAGTGCGCCAGTACATCGGCCTGCCCCTCGCAAGTCGCCGCGCCATGGCTCCCCATCGCAGGGATGATGAACGGCTGTGCGCCTTGCCCTTTCCAGAAATCTACTACGCTCTTGACGATTGTTGCGAGATTGGAAATTCCGCGGCTCCCGACGCCGATTGCAACTCTGCCGCCTTTCGGAACTCTGGATGCGATGCCCGACTGCGAGAGCTCGGTCTGCACCTGGTTTCGTATGTCACCGATTGCACGGTTCGGATAAGCTTGACGGGCGAGCACGAATCTGGGCAGATTCATGCTATTAGCATACTCGCAGTGTGGCGAGCCGTCGTTCGATTTAGGTCAGTCCGGCTGCTTGTTCCGCCCAGCTTTTTTCCAGCATAGAGCTGTACTCACCTGAGGCGTAGAGCTCAAACTCGAAATCACTCGGCTCCGGATGATCAAAGACCCAGTCGTGCAGATGCTGTTCGTACCACTGATCGAGGTAGCGATGATAACGTCTGAGGAAATCCGGGCTAAGAAATTCGCTTGGCGGCAGTTCCGCAAACACCGCATGCAGCCCGAAAGAACGGCGGAACAGCGCTCGAAAATCGAGGACTCCCCAGCTCTCGAGTTTCATCCGTACATGAGCCGGTACGTGCTGTACCAGGAGAACAGCGAACGTCTCGGGCCTGATCTGCCGTTTTGCGAACTGCGCGGACGCCCGCACGGTCTCAGTGCATTGCTCAGCCCAACGCGAAACATCTTTGCCGATATAGAACAGCATCCTGAGCTCGGCATACCGGCCTCGCAAAAGATGTCTGTCCAATTCCTCTGCCGGAGTTTGATCCCGAGGGGCGAACCCCTGCAAAGCGAGGCTCGCTCGTGAGCTCTCCATCAGTAACGAGGTCTCTTCCGAACTGGTGAACGGATGCAGGATCAGCGGAGGCAAACGAAAAGCATGGGAGGTAGCAATCTTCATGGGTAAATCGGCAATCTCGAGCACTGGTTTTTAACCTGTCTGTGAACTTAGGGCGAACTTGCATTCGCTCTTAATTTATCGGCACCTCTGCCGGAAACATTACCCACCACGAGTACTGGCCGTCAGGGCTATTTTCCTGCCCGGGGATCCGGGATAAATTTCGGGCGATTCAATTCCATCTGGATCAAAGTATCCAGCTCAGCCCAAGGGAGGGCTCCCGGGACGGTTCTACCGTTCAGGTAAAACGTAGGGGTCTGCTGTACTTGGAGCCTACGGCCCTGCTGCAGATCTTTGTCTACTTCCGCTTTGGCCTGATGTGTATCGAGGCAAGTTCCTATCTTGCCTGCATCCAGGTTGTGTTCTTTGGCGAAGGCGAGAATCTTCTCGCGCAGATTGCCCGCGTTGATTTCACCCTGGTTCTGAAATATCCAATCGTGGAATGCCCAGAACGCGTCCGCGTTGCCGTCCCCCACGCAATGACCTGCTTCGGCTGCCGCTTCGGCCCAAGGGTGCAGATATGTTATTGGGAAGTCCTTAAAGATGACCCTTACCTCCTTCGGATATTTCTTGGGAAGCGTATCTCTTAGCACGCGAGCGAAGCCTCGGCAGTAAGGGCACTGGAAATCGCTGAAAACAACCAGCGTGATCTTTGCATCCGCCGGACCGAATGAGGGACCGTCCATCGGCAACTGCTCCAGAGTCTCGACGAACGGATTATCGTTGATGTCCCAAACCGGGCCGCTGATTACATGCTTACCATCCGCGGTCACGTAATAAACCTTATCTTGCTTGGCCTCCCCCTTCGTGAGATGTACAAGCAGCCGGTAATATCCGGGCAATGGAGTGCTGACGGGATCGTCTATCGCGAACGTTACGGTGGGCGTGAAACCTTCGGCGTACCGCAAATAGCTTTCAAGTTTCTGCTTATCCAACTTTGGAGGTTGCCCTGCCGGTGCCTGCCCGAAGCTGAGTGCTGCTCCGAAGACCCCGAGCAGTATGAGGCCTGCCCATTGACATCGCATACTTTGTCTCAAGTGTACACACGCATTCGGGTTAACATGCTCGCATTTCTATACTGAGAATTGTCCTACCTGAGGCGGTATGTTCCTCCAGTCACTTTGATATTGGCCATTGCGTGCTTATACCTCTACAAGCTGGACGGAGTGGGAGTAATCAGCCCCGATGAGCCTCGCTATCTTGCGATCGGCCGCGCAATGTGGAAGACAGGGGACTTCATTACCCCCCGTCTCTGGGGTACGCCCTGGTTCGAAAAGCCGCCGCTACTGTACTGGCTAACCAGCGCTGGCACGGCTCTGCACCTTGGGCCGGAACTGTGCGGACGCCTGCCAGTAGCGCTCTTGAGTCTCGCTTTCCTGGCTGTGATGTTTCTGTTGCTGCGGTGCGAATTCGGTGTTGAGGCTGCGGCCACCTCTTCTGTTCTACTTGCGACCTCGGCCGGCTGGCTCGCCTACAGCAGTCTCGCTCTAACCGACCTGCCGCTCGCCGTCTTCTTCTCCCTCGCGCTTCTGCTCGCGCTGCCACTCACCAGAACACAATGGGACCGACATCAAGAGCACGCCATCCGGTTCCTGTTGATAGGCGCCTGTCTCGGTTTCGCGGCTTTAGCCAAAGGGCTTGTTCCGATCGCGCTGGCCGTGCCGTTCTTCTGGTTTTTGCGACGCTGGTGGCGACGCTGGTGGCTGGCCCTCGGCGCTGGCGCCTTCGTAGCGCTGCCCTGGTACGCCAGCGTTTATCTCCAAAATGGCCGCGCCTTTCTGGTCGAATTCTTCTGGAAACATCACGTTGAGCGGTTGTATTCCACGTCATTGCAGCACGTTCAACCGTGGTGGTATTATCTGCCGGTTTTGTTAGCGGCGCTGTTCCCGTGGACTCCGCTCTTCGGATTGATATCCTCGCGCCAAATTGCCTGGGACGAACGCCGCCGTTTTCTCGCAAGCTGTGTCGTTTTCGGTCTTGTTGTGTTTAGCTGCTCTTTGAATAAGCTGCCAGGTTATCTGTTGCCCTTACTGCCGGCCGGTTTTGCTCTACTCGGCGCATCTATCGAGTGGAACCGGCTGGCGCGGTCATTCCGCTGGTGGCTCTTGCCTTGCGCCTTGCTGATCGGCCTTTTGCCGCTGATTGCTCGAGCTTTACCGGCCGCGCTCGAAGCGGGTCGCTTGATCCTTCCCCATGGCTTGCGCATAGGACCCACCGAGCTGTTCTATATGGCTGCGCCACTCGCAGCGGTGTTGCTCGCCAGACGTTCATGGGCCGGAATGCTTTTAGTGCTTTGCCTGGTAGCAGGCGGTCTGTTCCTAAAAATCGTTTCGTTTCCGATCCTGGACCGCTCGGTTTCGGCGCGTGGTACGTGGCGCCAGATCAGGAATACGCACGGAACCATCTGTAATGACTGGCTCGGCCGTGATTGGGCCTTTGGATTAGCTTACTACCGCGGAGAACCATACCCTGATTGCGGAACCGACCCCTATGACTTTGCTTTGCAATCTCACGAAAGAAATACTCCGATCCTCATTCGCAAGAAAAAGCTATAATACTCGGCCGCTGTTTTTATTTGCTTTGCGACAATCGTGGCAGTTGGCGAACATGACTGATTTGAAGAAACTCGGAAACAGCGATCTCGAGATCAGCGCTCTGGGCGTAGGCGCATGGGCAATGGGCGGCGGCGGATGGTCATTCAGCTGGGGACAGCAGGACGACCGTGACTCAGCGGCAGCGATCCGCGCCGCCATCGATGCCGGTATGAACTGGGTCGATACGGCAGCCGTGTATGGATTGGGGCACTCGGAAGAAGTGGTCGGCCGAGTCCTTAAGGAACTGCCGCGGAAGCCCTATATTTTCACCAAGTGCGAGCGGCGCTGGGACGAAAACGGGAAAATTTTCCCTTCGCTGAAGGCGGATTCCATTCGCAAAGAATGCGAGAACAGTCTGCGACGCCTCGGTGTGGACGTGATCGACTTGTACCAGCTCCATTGGCCGGAGCCGGACGCGGACATCGAGGAAGGTTGGACCGAAATGGCCCGGCTCAAGGAGCAGGGCAAAGTGCGCTGGATCGGCGTCTCGAATTTCAACGTGGATCAGATGAAGCGGGCTCAGAAGATCGCCCCGATTACGTCTCTGCAGCCGCCGTATTCGCTTTTGGTGCGCAAGGTCGAACCGGAGATCCTGCCATTCGCCAAGCAGAACAACATCGGCGTGATTGTGTATTCTCCAATGCGCGCAGGCTTGCTTACGGGCAAGATGACCAAAGAGCGGGCGTCGAATCTTCCCGAAGATGACTGGCGCAAGCGGGACAAAGATTTCCAAGAGCCTAAGCTGACCCAAAATCTGCGCCTAGTCGAGTTGCTTAAGAAGATCGCCAGCGCGCACGGGCGCACTCCCGGCGAAGTGGCCCTGGCGTGGACGCTCGCTAATCCGGCGGTGACTGCCGCCATTGTCGGCTTACGGCGTCCCGATCAAGTCGAGGGGGTGAAAGGCGCGCTAAACTTCCGTCTCGCTCCCGATGAACTGTCGCAAATCGAGAGCTTTCTTCAATCTGAGCAGAGCGGGGCTGCTTCGGCCTGAGCCCAGATGGCCGCGAGTTTCGCTTTCCCATTCTCAAGCTGGCGATTCTCGCTGTTTTAGCCATTACTTCGCTGCTGCTGGCCCGAAACGTAGATTTTCGAGTATATTGGTACGCCGTAACTGGATTTTTCGGCGGTCAGAGGCCCGCCTACGGACCGGGCAGCGGAATCGGCGCGCCTATGGATTACGTCTATCCGCCGGTCACCTATTTACTTCTTTATCCCATTAAGTGGCTTCCGCTGCGTCCTGCCGGGCTGGTTTGGATACTGGGAGAGTTTTGCTTTGTGGTCGCCGCCGTCTTCTTGGCTATCAGGAGCTGGCGTCTGCGATTTCGCCCCATCGCAGTGATGGCGTGCTCGGCCCTGATGCTCCCTTATCTGGTGCTCTCGGCGCGCTACGGTAACGTCCAGCCTTTTGTGATGGCATTCGTCTTTATCGCGCTTGTGCTGCCGGAACAAAAGCCTTGGCTCGCAGGATTGCTCTTAGCCCTTGCTGTAGCCTTCAAGGTGACGCCCCTGTTTTTTTTGCCCTGGTTCTTCCGACACAGCAAAGCGTTCTTCTTCTTTTGCCTTTTCACGCTGCTGTTATGGGTTGTCCCATTTGGGTATTTCGGAGTCAATGGATATTTGACGATGCTCCGGGAGTGGTACGCTGCCGTGACCAAAATAGGAGCTTCGCCCTCGGAGTTTCACTATTTTCCGGGACAAACTTTGCGCGCGCTTTGCCTCCGTTTCCTGAGCCCGGCAAAACCCCCTGTCAGCGGTTATCCGATGATCAACCTGCTATCGCTCACGCCGGCAGCCGCCGTCAAAATATGGCAATTTCTCGCGGCCGCCATCTACGGATTTGCTATCGTCTGCCTGCTACGGGCGCGCCGGAGAGCGGCTTCGCTCTGGGCAGGCTTGGCGTTTGTGCTTTATTCGGTGTTGCAGCCTTTCGCGGTGAAGGTCAGTTTGATTTCGCTCGGCCCCGCAGCCGTAATCGGCGCAGCCTTCTTGAGCCCGAGCCCTACGGATCATCTGAATGCACGAAAGTTGTGGGCTAGCAGAACGTATTTGGCAGCGGCGCTCTTATCGTTCGGGGCCGCGTGTGTTCAATATAAGCCTTATTTGCGCTGGCTGCAGGCGATCGGAATAGATTTCTGGATCGCATGTCTTTTAGGCGCATCCTTTCTGCTGTGGATGCCGGGCCAACCGGACGCTAACGAGAAGTCGAGAGCGCTTAGTGTCCGGCCGGCTTCCGTTTTGTGAGTCGATAAACCGGCAACCCGCAGAGCACGATCAGCAACCCCGGCCAAGTCGAAGCCGGGCGAAAGGCGAACAGACAAACAAGCACGAGAGTGCAGCCCACGATGTAGATCAATGGCATCACGGGATAGCCCAGAGCGCGATAAGGCCGCGGGGCGTTCGGGCGCGTGATGCGCAAGCGGATCACGGCTGCAATCGTCAGCACATAAAAGATCAGCTCGGCAGAAATTACGTAATCCAGGAGATTGCTGTACAAGCTGCCGTAACTATGAGTCGCGCTATTGAACGTGCGCGGTAGCACAAGCGCCGAGGCCCATACACCTTGTGAGAGCAGGGAGGTGCCCGGCACCCGAGCTCGGTTTAACGTACCAACTCTAGCGGGGAATAAGCCGTCACGAGCCATCGAGAAGTAAACGCGAGGTCCTGCCAGTACCAGTGCGTTGATGCAGCCGAAGGTAGAAATCATGATTGCTGCCGCCATCAATATCGCACCCCAGCCTGGGAAAATCGCCTGCAACATGGCGGTCGCAACGCGGTCGGCTGAAGCATGTTGAATCGCTCTGAAGGGAAGCACCAGGAGGTAGGCGACGTTAGCAAGCATGTAGAGACCCATCACCGAAATCGTCCCCAAAGCCAAAGAGGCCGGCAGAGTTCTAGCTGGATTTTTCACTTCACCTGCCGCGAATGTGATTCCATGCCACGCGTCCGCCGAAAATAGCGAACCGGATTGCGATACGCAGATCGCGGCGAAGAGGCCGAGTCCCGTGAACGCGCTCAAGGTTGCCGTTAAAGGAGTGACATCGCGAGGTGTCCAGAAGTTCTCTAAATTTGCCGCGACGGCCGTGTGATTCCAGAATATGAAGCCAAGCAGAATGAGAGCGGCGAGCGCGATGATTTTTGCGGAGGTCAAAACGTTCTGAATCAATTTGGCGTAGTGCACGCCGCGAGTGTTGCTCCAGGTTAAAAGCGCAATGACCACAATTGCCAGCAATTGACCGCTCGATAGAGAGACCGCGTAGCTGCCTCCAATCTGGACCGGTGGGATCAGATAGCGCTGTTCGGAAATGGCCGACCAAATCACGCCCGTGAATCGCGCGAACGCGACCGCGACGGCCGCAATGGTGCCGGTCTGGATGACCGTGAAGAGCGTCCACCCGTACAAGAATCCCACCAGTGGTGAGAACGCCTCACTCAGGTAAACGTACATCCCGCCCGCCTTCGGGATCATGGCCGCTAGCTCGCCATATGAGAGTGCAGCAGCAATTGTGACTATCGCGGCGAACAGCCATGCAATCAGCAGCCAGCCCGGGCTCCCGATATTACGCGCCATATCGGCGGGCACGATAAATATCCCGGAGCCGATCATCGCGCCAATCACAATCATGGTGGAATCGAAGATCCCGAGCTCGCGAATGAATCCCGCTTCGCTGTCGGCGCGTTGGACTGCTAGATTCTCGCGTGGGCTCTGCATTCCTGCTTAGCGTGAAGAGTAGCACGCCTATAGCAGCCTGCTCAAATCCAATTCACCGAGATGCTCGACGAGGATATCGGGCTGCATCCGTGCCAGTTCTTCGCTTGACATCACCCCGGTCGCGACTGCTACGGATTGAAAGCCATTCGCTTTGGCAGCCTCGATGTCGTTCGCGTGATCGCCAATCAGCGAGATGCGGCTCCGTTGATCGATAAGGCCCGTGCGCCTTGCACGCTGCGCCGCGACTTGCGCCAATCGCGCCCGCGTGCGGCCGTCTGTTGCAAAAGCTCCCACCGAAAAATAGGAACGAAGACCCGCCAGCTCGACCTTCTTCCAGCCGATCGCCATCAAGTTACCCGTCACTAGCCCAAGCTGAGCGCCGCGAGACTTCAATTCTCTAAGTGTTTCGCGAACATCGCGGCACAGGAACGGGCTCAGATCCGATGCACAACTTGCCACATAGCTCGCCTCGCATTCGCGCGCCACTTCCAGCAACATCCCCCGAATGCGTCGTTCGCTTAGCCCATCGGCACGCAGCATATTGGCGATCAGGTCCCGATCGAGCGTGCCGGCTGTGGCAATGCCCTCGAGCGTAGTCGAGTGCCCGGTGACTTTTCGTACGCCCTCGATCAGAGCGTCCTTGTGCTGCCGTCCGGCTCCGCGCATCAATGTGCCGTCGATGTCGAACAGCACGAGGCTGCTTGTGTCGCTCACGACTTGTCTAGCTTCGGAAGCAAAGCGCTCAGCAGCTTCACGAACGTGCTCGAGACGCGCTGCGCAATCTGGAGCACCTCCTTATGTTCGAGTTTATTAGGGGTCAGACCCGCTGCCAGGTTGGTTACACAGGCGATACCGAGAACTTCCATCCCCATGTGATTCGCTGCGATTGTTTCTGCGACGGTCGACATCCCGACCAGGTCCGCGCCGATCGTTCTAAGAAAACGGATCTCGGCCGGAGTCTCGTAGCTAGGCCCGAGCATAGCTGCGTAAACACCTTCTCGCAGATCGATGCCGAGCTCTTCGGCAGTCTCGTGAGCTGCACTCCGCAGTCTTGTCGAATACGCGTGAGTCATGTCAGGAAACCTCGGCCCGAGTTGCTCATCGTTCGGGCCCGCGAGCGGATTCGAGCCCTGTAAGTTTATGTGATCGGAGATCAGGACCAACGCTCCCTCGCCGAGAGCGGGATTGAGTCCCCCCGCTGCACAGGTAAGCACAACCGTCCCGATTCCGAGGTCGTGGAGTAGCCGCACTCCACTCACCACCTGCTGCGCCGAATAGCCTTCGTACAAATGCAAGCGGCCGGAGAGAACGGCAACATCGGCGCTCGCTCTGCCATTAGCGCCCAACGTACCTAAAACAAGTTCGCCCGCATGTCCAATCGCGGTCGAAACCGGAAGACCGGGAATCTCCCGGTATGGAATCCGTACCGCATTTTGCAGGAGCCCCGCGAATGCACCGAGTCCGCTCCCTAGCACCACACCGGCGCGCGGCCGAAGCGCGGTCTTAGACCGGACGAACTCCGCGGCGGCTCGCATTTCACTCATCTCAGGCTAAAATTATCAAGCTGACGGCAGAACTTTGGGAAACCCGCCTGCTGCCAACTTCAGTTGCGGCTCGCTCTCGATGTTTCTCAACACTGAATCGATGACCTTTTCGTCCACTTCGGACATGCGCTGGATCTCAACGGGAAACCGCACTGCTATCTCGACACCTGCATCGGTCAGCCGGGCGCGGCTCACCGGGACCGGATCGGCAAGCTGAATATTTGCGGCTCGCTCGAATGCTTCGTGCTGCTGTTCGATCGTGTTCTGATAAGTCTTGTAAACCGCTTCAACGGCGTTCGCGATGCGCGTGCGTGCTTCTTCGAGATGAGTCTCCTGGGCGAGTGTAGTAGTAACCGTATGCCACGTGTATTCGGTGCCGGGAGCCTGCTTCAGCAATGCCGCAGGTTGAAAGATAACGGAATTCGAAAACACCGCGACGCGTCCTGTCGAATGAATGTCGGTTCCGGCTCCTGCCAGCTCCATCAGATAGAGCCGCACGAGACCAACCTCGATCACTTGTCCTGTAATTCCCGAAACAGTTACCCGGTCGCCCGCTTTCAAACCGTAGCGTCCAATCAGAAAGAAGTACGCCACTACGGAGAGGATTACGTTTTGTAAAGCTACGGCAAGCCCTGCCGTGACGAAGCCTGCAACTGTCGCAAACGATCCGATTCCGCTCACTGAAGCGATGATCACGATGATGGTAGCGAGAGTCCCTACTACGAAGCGCCTGATCAGCACGAACTGACGCCGCCGTCGTGTGTCGCGGACATAGCGGAAAGTTGCGCGGCGGACTACTTCCGAGATGATGAATAACAGAAGGACGGCCGCCCCCAGAGTTCCCAAGCGGAATGCCAGATATCCGAGAACGGTCTGCAGCTGCCCGTTGAGCGCTTCACGCCATTGCTCGAGGCCGCCCTGCGTACTTACGATCGCAATGCTTTGCTCCCGCAACGGCACGATCGGGCCGGATAGGCCTTTGAAGCGCGCCGATATGCGCTCGATCTGCTGCCGGTCTGCACTAAGCCTGTTGGCATCTGTTTCGCTTGTGGCAGTCTTAGCGATCGAATCGCTTTCGCTGATCAGAGCTCTAATTTGCGTACGCAGCGGTGTGATTACTTTATTTACCTGAGCATTCAGTCTGGTGGTGTCACTCAACAGCCCGTCAATCTGTCCGCGCGCATGAAACAGCGCGAAACAGTTTGCAATCAAGGGTGCAATTCCCGCAGACTGAGGGTGGAAAGTTGCCGTGGTTGCGGCTGTATGTGCATCGGCAGGAGCCGGCGCGGGCGTATCGCTCAGAGCAGCGGGAATGGAATCCGAGGTGGCGAGAAGGTTGATCTGACCGAGAAGCCCGCCACTCTTCTCGGAGCCACTGGCAAACTGCAGCATATCCTTTAGCGCGCCCTGCGCCAGCTTGGCGAATGCAAGATCGGAGGCCAGCGTGTCACGTTGCGACACTAGTGTTGCCAGCTTGCGGCGCGGAGCCTTTGCGATCTGTTGATTCAATCCATCGAGTTGACTCTGAATCCGTTTGATTCTTTCGTTCGCGAGTGCCGCACTCTGCTCCAGAGTGCCACCTTGCCCCGGAGCAATTCCGGAATTTCCGCTGTCCGCTTTTTGATTTGCGAGGAATGCGGCCGCTGCCCGAGCAAAGGCGAACGCCTTTATGACGACCTGCTTAGAGGATTGCCGGACGCTATCCTGCAACAGAACATTTTGCGGGATCGAAGTGGATTGATCGGCGCTGCCAATGTGTCCGTACCAGGCAATCGTCAGATTCAAATGTTCTAAAACCTGCTGCGCATCGATTTTCGCAGCTTCCGGTTGCGCGGCCCGGTTCGCGTAAGTCGCGCGTGGAGCGAGGGACAATACTAGGCAAGCCGCCGCGTAGGCCAGTGCTCTGAAATTCAGCCTTCTGAATTCTATATACCGCGACCTCAAAACGTGTGACTCGGTCATCGCGTATCGAGTTACAGCAGGATGCCCGCAATGCAGGCTGACATGAAGTTCGCCAGCGTGCCTACGAACATGGCCTTCAGACCCAATCGCGCCAAATCCGATTTACGTGATGGAGCGAGCGCGCCGATCCCGCCAATCTGAATGGCGATTGAGCTTAGATTTGCAAAGCCGCACAATGCGAATGTTGCAATCACAAATGAGCGAGGCTGCAGAACCGCTCTCAGCTTGCCGAGATCCACGAAGGCGACAAATTCGTTGAGGATCATGCGGGTGCCGAGCAAGTTGCCGATCATTGCGCAATCGTGCCAGCTCACACCGAGCGACCAGGCAATCGGGGCGAAGATCAATCCCAGAATCTGTTGCAACGAAGCCGGTATCCACGTGATATGACCGTGCAGCCAGCCCAGACCTCCATTCACCGTCGCGATCAGGGCCAGGAAAGCGATCAGCATTCCGGCGATGTTGAGAGCGAGCTGCAGTCCGTCCCCGGCGCCGATGGCGGCCGCGTCGATCAGGTTCACCCCCTGCCGTTCGATTTCTACATGGACGGTTCCCCTGGTTACAGGCGAACCCGTCTCCGGAACAAACATCTTCGCGAGCATCAGCGTAGCGGGCGCCGTCATCAGCACAGCCGTAAGTAAGTGCGCGATCGATACTCCGGCAATTGCCACATACGCGGCCATCACCGCTCCCGAGACATGCGCCATGCCGCTGGTCATAATCGTGAAGAGCTCGGATTCGGTGAGGCCCGCGAGAAACGGCCGGATGGTCACGGGCGCCTCCGTTTGGCCCATCACGATGCTGGCTGCCACGCAGGTGGTTTCCGCGCCGCTTGTGCCCATGAAGCGCTGCATGAAAATCGCCATGCCCCTCACGAACAGTTGCATAATGCCGAGGTAATAGAGGATTGCGAACAGGGAACAGATGAAAATCACGATCGGCAGAACGTCGAACGCGAAAACTACTCCGAACTGGTCGCTCCGCTGTCCGAGCTTATCGCCGAAAACGAAGATAGAGCCGGCTGTCGTGTAGTTCAGCAGAGCATTTACGAACAAACTAACGCCGTAGAACAATTTTCCGAAGCTGGTTTTTAGAACAAGGAACGCGAAGGCAAATTGCAGTATCACGCCCCATACAATCACTCGCCGCTGAATGGCCCCGCGGTCGGTCGAAAACAGATACGCGGAAGCGATGATCGCGGCCAGACCGATCAGCCCAGTGAGGTGAGCCATCCCGTGGTCAGCGGTTCGCTCCTGGCACTAGCTGACGACTTCCAGGATCAGATCGCGCTCTTCCACCGGCTGCTGCGAAATTCTGAACGCGTCTTCCACGAGTTCAGCGGCCTCTTCCACATGCTCATCGCTCGTATAGTAGATGCGGCATAAGATACTGCCCGAATCGATTTTCTGGCCGACCTTGACCTCCAGAATCACCCCTACTGCGGGATCGATCGAATCTTCCTTCGTGTTGCGGCCGGCTCCGACCATGGAAGAAGCTTGTCCGATCAGTTCGGCGTCGATCACACTTACATATCCGCCGCGAGCGGTCGTGATCTCCTGCGCTCCGGTAGCGTTCGGCAGGAGGTCGAAGCGGTCCAGCACCTGGGGATTACCTCCCTGCGCCGCGATAACGTCTTTGAATTTCTGGAATCCGGATTGATCCAGCAGCTTGGCCTGTGCGAGTTCGCGCGCCTCATCGAGGGTTTTCGTAATCTTACCTAGATAGATCATCCGCGCTGCGAGTTCAAGCGAAATGCGTGTCAGGTCAGCCGGCCCGGCGTTCTGCAGCGTTTGAGAAACTTCCATCACTTCGAGCGCGTTCCCGACCGCATAACCAAGCGGCTGACTCATATCGGTGATCAGAGCTTGCACGCGCTTATCGAGACGGCGCCCGATCCCGACCATCATCTGCGCCAGGCGCCGCGCTTCAACCTGCTTCTTCACCAAGGCCCCGGAACCTACTTTGACGTCGAGCACAAGCGCGTCCAGGCTCACGGCGAGTTTTTTCGACATGATAGACGACGCGATCAGAGGAACCGATTCCACTGTTGCTGTGGCGTCGCGCAACGCATAGAGCTTGTTATCGGCGGGTACGACTTCCGGCGTTTGGCCGATGAAAGCCAGGTTGTGTTCTGTCAGAACGCTGCGAAATTCGTCCAGCGAGAGATCGGTTCGAAGTCCCGGAATGGATTCGAGCTTGTCGAGCGTACCGCCGGTGTGTCCTAACGCACGGCCTGAGATCATGGGGACCACCACACCTGCCGCAGCGGCAATCGGCGATGCGATCAGGCTGGTTTTGTCGCCCACGCCGCCAGTAGAATGCTTGTCGACTTTGATACCCGGAACCGACGAAAGATCCACGACGGAACCCGAGTTCATCATGGATTCGGTCAAAACGCTTACTTCCCGATCCGTCATCCCCGAAAAAAACACAGCCATCAGGAAAGCCGACATCTGGTAATCGGGGATCTCGGTCCGGGTGTAACCATCTATAAGGTATTGAATCTCATCGGGGGACAGTTCCTCGCCATCCCGCTTGCGGTGGATCAGGTCGACAGTACGCATTTACGAATAATAAGCGTACCATTCTCAATGGTTTGGACAAGGATTCACGATGCGTCGTATGCGCCCTCCAAACGCCCCTAACAGAATTGTCTTGAATATTTCGGATCAGTGAGTTACGATCCGGGCAGTTGCTGTTCTTGGGGCTTTGGTCTTTCTACGTCCGCGCACATCCTAGCGTCTTCACCAGTACGCGTCTCGCCTCCCGGCCGAGGCACCATCGCAGCTAGTGGGAGGTTCTACTCAATGAGAGCTCGTTTATCAGTGTTCACGTGTCTATTTGGCGTTCTGCTACTCGGGACGGGCTGCTTGTCCCTTGCGCAGGAAATCTATGCCACTTTGATTGGGGCGGTTACGGACCCGAGCGGCGCAGTGGTTCCAGGCGCCACAGTGACCGTACACAGCAATGACACCAATACGGACCTCAGGACCGTGACTACAAACGCCAGCGGCAACTTCACCGTGACAAATCTGCCGGCCGGAACTTACACCGTCACCTTCAAGAGCACCGGATTCCGAACTTATACCGCGAACAATGTAGTACTTAACGTGGCACAAAAGCGACCGCTCGACATCCAGCTACAACCTGGAGCCGTGACCGAGAACATTACCGTCACTGAGACGACTACGCCTGTCCAGACTACGAGCGCGGCTCAGATGGGTACCATCACCGGCACACAAGTGCGCGAGCTGGAATTGAACAATCGCAATTTCGAGCAGCTCGTCACGTTACAGCCTGGAGTTGCGAGCGGCCTGCCCGACGTGGTTGGTTTCGGTCTGAACAACACGACAACTCTGGCTGTTAATGGCGCCCGGTCAACTGCCAATAACTGGACGGTAGACGGTGCTGATATCAATGACAGCGGATCCAATGGAACGCTTCTCAACGTTCCCAGCGTGGACGCAATTCAGGAGTTTACGCTTGGGCGCAGCAACTATGATGCACAGTACGGGCGCAGTGGCGGCGGACAGGTCATTGTCGGCACAAAGTCGGGAACTAGCGCCTTCCACGGAGACGCCTATGAGTTTGTGCGCAACGATTACTTCGACGCAAATTCGTTCTTCAGTAATCTGGCTGGAAGCCCGAAGCCGCCATTGCGTTACAACGATTATGGTTTCACCATCGGCGGCCCGCTGTTCATCCCCAAGCTTTATAAGAAGACGGAATCGAAGACCTTCTTTTTCTGGTCGGAGGAATGGCGCAAGACGGGGAATCCAAGCACCAATGTCGCCGTCGTCCCTACAGCCGCTGAATCGGGAGGCTTTTTCCCGGGAGTCACTTTGAATGCAGCCTCTGCGCCGGCGGGCTGCATTACCAATACAGCGGCTGGTGGCCAGATCAATCCCGCATGCTTCAGCAAGAATGCGCAGGCTTTTATTAGCAACGTCTACTCCAAGTTCCCAGGCAACACTGCCGGCGGGACCGAGTACATCAACAACACTGTCGCCAAACAGAATTATCGCCAGGACCTGGTGCGCCTCGACCAGAACGTAACCGACAAAATTCATGTATTCGGTCGTTTTATGCAGGATGTGGTGCCGACCACGGAGCCGGGTGGCTTGTTCGCGGGGAGTCCGCTTCCTGGAATCTCGTCGACCGCTACCAATGCACCTGGTAAGAATGTTGTCGCAAACATGAGCTGGGCGATATCGCCGAGTGCCGTTAACGAAGCTGCTTTCAATTACTCCTGGGGCGCCATAAACAGCAACTTGACCGGAATCATCAACTCGCCGTCTTTCCTAAGCTCGTTAACGGGCGGCCTGCCTTATACCGATCCATATGGCCGCATCCCAGGGTCTCCATCACGGGGTTTGCCGGTGTAGCCATACCCAGTGCCCCTTACTTTGAGCGGAATATCGACAAGAACGTCTACGATAACTTCTCGAAGGTGATTGGCAGCCACACCATTCGCACAGGGATCACGGTTCAGTGGATGACGAAGACTGAAAACGGGCCGAATCCCACGAACGGGAGTTTTACTTTCCGGAATGCATTCGGCAATCCGGCGTTCGCGAACTTCCTGCTGGGGAATGCCTCGCTATTCTCGCAATCGAGCCGCGACATCATTCCGCATTTGAACTACGAAAATATCGAAGCCTACCTGCAGGACGATTGGAAGGTGACCCCGCGCTTCACACTCAATTTGGGAATACGGTATAGCTATTTCCCGCCGCCCGCAGACTCGAACAACGTCCTAAACAATTTCGATCCTGCTCTGTATAGCGCCTCGGCGGCTCCGCTTATCGATCCGGCGACCGGCCTGTTCCTTCCCGGCCAGGGCGTCATTCCGGCGACTTATACGAATGGGATCATTTTCCCGGTCGGCGCTTCTTGTAACGCCGCGAAGGCAATCTCAGCCGGCGTGACCTGCTCTCCTTACGGCTCGATAGTGAACCCCACTTCGAATAACAATTTCGGCCCGCGCTTCGGCTTTGCCTGGGATGTTCTGGGCAACGGCAAAACTGCCGTTCGCGGGGGCTACGGAGTTTACTACGACCGCACCCTTAACGGCATCTGGGAACAGAACGCGTTTGGAAATCCTCCGCTGGTGCAACAGGTGCAGATCACTAATCCGAGCTTTGATAATCCGGCAACAGGTGCAACCGGAACCAGACTCGGTCCGGTGAATCTGACCTCCACGGGCACTCCGGCGTTTAAAGTTCCTTCGTATCAGGCCTTCAACTTCTCCCTGGAGCAGCAGATTCTGCCGAGCACTGTTCTGCAGGTGGCGTACGTTGGCACTCTGGGCAGGCACCTCTTAGGCGACGTCGACTTGAACCAGGTACCGCTATCCACTCGCTTTGCAAACCCGGCTGCCGATGCAAACGCGCTCCGCCCCTATCCCGGATACTCCGAGATCACCAGTAGGGCGCCGCTGTTCAACAGTAATTACAACTCGTTGCAGGTATCGTTAAACAGGCACGTATCGGAGGGCTTTACCATTGGTATCGCGTACACGTGGTCGAAGAACCTGGCGAATAATCCCGCGGACCGGGGATCGGGAGTTTACAACACCTACAACTACAGCCAGGATTATGGCCCGCCCTCCATCAATACGCCGCAGATCTTCGTAGCAAATTACGTTTACGATCTGCCGTTTTTCAAGGCCCAGCGAGGCGTGATCGGTCATGTATTGGGAGGATGGGAACTCTCCGGCATCACGAGATTCCAGTCGGGCTCGTCTATCACGCTTACGCAATCCAACGATCCGTTCAATTCTGGCGATTATCCTGGCAGTCCGGGAACCTTCCCGGGCGGTATCGGAATCGATCCGGCGCCTTCCGTTTCACCCCGGCCTGATGCAGTTCCGGGCGTCTCTCTCACCGGCTCCGGAAACCGCTTCCAATGGTTCAATACGGCAGCTTTCACCGATGCGATTGGACACTTTGGAACCGCTGGACGCGGTTTGTTCTTAGGACCCGGGCTGGAAAATTGGGATCTGGCCGGAATTCGCAATTTCAAAATCGGCGAACGCTTCAGCCTGCAGTTCCGGGGCGAGTTCTTTAACGCCTTCAATCACACGAACTTCATCGGGACGGCAAGTTGTAGTTCGGGAGTTTGTACGAATGTGGACAGCTCAGCTTTCGGCCAACTACTAGCGGCGCACAATCCGCGAACTATCCAGCTCGGGTTGAAGTTGTATTTTTAATACTTGATCGAGCAGTTTCGCACTCGAGGCGCGCCGCAGCTTGCTGCGTGCCTTTTCTTCTGGTCGCTCGCTGGCTTCGGCCAGGATGTGAACGCATGGCTGGTCCAGGGGTCACAGGCGCTGCAATCGGGCGACAACGCACGCGCTGAGGCGGCGTTCCGGCAGGCTTTGCGACTGGATCCGCAATCGCTTGAGGTATTGAACGATCTTGCCATCGCGCTCGCGCGGCAAAACAAATCTTCTGAGGCCATTGATCTTTATAAGCGAGCTCTCAAAACCAATCCTGCCGACACGAACACGCGAAAAAACTTGGCCATCGCCTACTTCCGCGCGCAGCGATACCGGGAGGCCTGGCCGCTGTTGAAATCCCTCAGCGCGCAATTTGATGATTTTCAAATATTAGATCTGGCCGGCTTCTCCTTGTTCGGGCTCGATCGCTACCCGGAGTCGGCGAATTATCTGGAACGTGCGAGCCGCCTCAGTCCCTCGGATATGACCACCCTTGATCTGCTGGGGAAGGCGTATATGCGTGCAGGAAATTACCAGGGCGCAACGGATGTCTTCGCGCGGATCATGAAAGTCGATCCGAATTCCCCCGCAGCGCACGTCATGATGGGTGAGGCCTATGACAAAATGTCTCGCGATGACGAGGCTCGCCGGGAGTTTGAAGCGGCTCGCAACGCGAATCCGAAGTATCCCGGCGTGCATTCCGGATTGGGCCAGGTTTACTGGAAAGAAGGCAAGGTCGAGCTGGCCGCTCAGGAGTTTCGGGCGGAATTGAAGAGCTATCCCGAGGACCCCGTTTCGCACTGCCTGCTCGGCGAGATCCTCCTGAAGCAGAATGACCCGGCGGAGGCCGAAACGCATTTCAAAGCAGCGATCGCCGCGAATCCGCAGTACAAGGAGGCGCAGTTTGGATTGGGCAAAGCCGAACTCTCATTGGACCGGAATAGCGAAGCGGCAGCGGCCCTAAGGCGCTCTATCAAGCTCGATCCCGATTATGTCCAGGCACACTACGCCTTAGGCACGGCCCTGAAAAGGCTTGGCCGGACCGATGAAGCGAAACGCGAGTTCGCCGCCGCTGAGCAGATCCAGGCGAAACAGCGGGCAAGCTACTCAAAAAAGCTCGATTCCGCTGCTCCCCGCTAGAGCTGGGCAGCCATCAGCTTAGCCAAATTCGCGGCGCTTGAACGCACCCCGAGATAGAACGCTCCGAATAAGGCATATACCGCGCTGACCTCATCGAAGCGCATTTCATAGATCAGCTTTTTGAATACATTGGGATCGTCGGCAAACAGGTCCACTCCCCACTCCCAGTCGTCGAAGCCAATCGAGCCGGTAATGATCTGCCGCACGCAATCGGCATAACGCCGGCCGATCATGCCGTGCTCGTGCATCATCCGCTGGCGCTGGTGCATCGGTACCATGTACCAGTTGTTCGTTTCTCCGCGTTTGCGGTCCATTGGGTAGAAACAGATGTATTTCGCCGCCGGAATTTCGGGAAACAGCCGCGACGACATCGCCGCGTTTTGCCGCGCTACTACTTCCGCAATGCCCGCATTCCATTCTGGAGAGTGCGGCTCAAAACCGCGCTCGGCGAGCTGCGAGTAAGTCTTCGAGCTCGATTCATAAAGACCAAGCTCAATAACCGAAACGTAGGAGTGGGTCTGCTCCAGGTAATCCGAAAATTCCAGGCGAGCGACGTCGAGTTCGGCCAGATGGAGATCTTCGAGGGTGTCACGGAAATGCAGCAGAAGCAGGTCGCCCTTATGCCCGATTTGTGAGTACAGGGCCGATTGGTTCGGATGACCGCTGTTAGATCCGGCTTCGAGCTTCGTAAATAACTCTTCAGCTTCTGCAGCAATGTCGTTCCGGCGCCCCTCTGGCAAAGTGCGCCACGCCTGGCGCCGTATCCGAAACATCTGATGCAGCGTATAGGCGCCTTCGAGCACGAGTGGAACCGGCGTTGTTTCAGCCACGATGCATCTCCCATTCTGGCGCGGGCAAACCTGGCATCTCGTGCCGGTAATGTCCGTTGAAGATCTCTTCGAATAACTGAAGAAGCTCGCTATGAATCAGGCCGTTATCAGCCACCACGTATCTGCCGTGGAGGTCGAGTGGCTCGCCCCGCATACCGGAGACCGTGCCTCCAGCTTCCTCAACCAGCAGCGTGCCTGCCGCCATGTCCCATGGATTCAAGCCAAATTCCCAAAATGCTTCCATGCGTCCGCACGCCACGTAAGCCAAATCGATCGCGGCCGAGCCGCCGCGCCGCACGCCGTGGCTCAGCATCGCGAGTTGATAGTAGAAATGAATGTTGACGTTTTGATGCCGCTTGCGGCTCGGAAACCCGGTAGATAGGAGCGCATCCTTAAGCGATCGCGCTCTGCTGACGTGCATCGGCGCTCCGTTCAAGCGCGCCCCGGCGCCTCTTTCGGCTGCGAATAGCTCGCGATTCAACGGGTCGTATACCACTCCCGCGATCACCTCTCCTCTTTGCGCCAGAGCCAGCGTTACATTCCACATCGGAAATCCGTGCGCAAAGTTTGTGGTGCCGTCGAGCGGGTCTACATACCAGCGCAGCTCAGCTTCCATCTCGGCCCGGCCGCCCTCTTCGGCCACGATGCCGTGCTTCGGAAAGCGTTCCCGCAAGCGCTTCACAATTAGTTGCTCGCTGGTGCGGTCGGCGGCTGTTACCAGGTCGTAATCGCCCTTGAGTTCGAAGCCAACGCCGCGGTGCGCAAGCAGCACCTGACCTGCTTCGCGCGCGATCGTTATCGCCGCGTCCAAAAAGTCACTCATACCACTTCAGTTCAGCACACGGGTTCCCGCAGGCGCGAAACGGCAGCTTGCCAGATGCGAAAAGGCTGCCCGGCGGCAGCCCTCGTGCGATCTCGGATGTAAGTTGAAGAGTTAAACTATGTCGACGCCCATGCTTCGGCATGCGCCTTTGACCTGCTCGACCGCTGCATCCACAGTGAAACAATTCAAATCCGGCATCTTGATCTTGGCGATCTCTTCCACTTGCTTCTCGGTGATCTTGCCGACCTTGTTCTTGTTAGGTTCCGCCGAGCCCTTGGCTAGATTGACTGCGCGCTTCACCAGAATGGCTACGGGCGGCGTCTTGGTGATAAAAGTGAACGAGCGATCGGCGTAAATCGTGATCACCACTGGGATAATCAGGCCTTCTTGATCCTTTGCCGACGTCTTGGCGTTGAATGCCTTGCAGAACTCCATGATGTTTACGCCTTGCGGACCTAAGGCGGTTCCCACCGGCGGCGCAGGCGTTGCTTTGCCTGCTGGAATCTGCAGCTTTACTTGTGCGGTAACTTTCTTTGCCATAGCTCTAAACTTCCCTGCTCTGAATCTCCAACTCGTTCCCTGTCAAATCTTCTCGACTTGCAAGAAGTCGAGCTCAACCGGCGTTGAGCGGCCGAAAATGGTCACCATTACCCGCAGAGTGTTGCGCTCGCTGTTGACCTCGTCCACCTTGCCGGAGAAGTTCGTGAAGGGTCCATCTACGATCTTCACCGTCTCGTTCTTTTCGAACGTCATCTTGGGCCGTGGCCGATCCGCGCTGGAAGCCTGCCGGTAAAGAACAGAATTGACCTCATCGGCTGTGAGCGGCACCGGCTTTGTCCCGCCGCCGACGAAACCTGTTACTCTCGGCGTCGACTTGACGGCGTGCCAGAGTTCGTCGTCCATCTCCATCTCGACCAGCACGTAACCGGGGTAGAGCAGCCGTTTGCTCGTGACCTTTTTCCCGTTGCGCAACTCGATCACTTCTTCAGTCGGAATCAGAATCTGCCCGAGCCGGTGCGCGAACCCGAAAGCCTGCGCGCGAGTGCGGAGCGACTCGGCTACTTTGTTTTCAAAACCGGAATAAGCGTGAATGATGTACCAGTTCTTCGCTGGGCCGTAATCAGCTTCCTGTTGCGGTGAAGCGGCATGCTCGGCCTCTTCTTCATGGGCCATGCCGTGAACTCCGTTATCCGCGGCTTCGGAGGGGTGAATCTCGTCGCTTGAAACTCCCTGGTCTTCTTCGAGCACGTCGAGGTCATCGGCGCCAGGAACGTGTTCGGCTTCGGCAGCCGCAGCTCCGTCGCTCTCCTCCTCCGTCTCGGCTAGCCCGCCGCTCTCCTGATCGAATTCTTCGTCCTGGTGTAATTTCTCGTCTGGCATAGCCGTTGCCCGCAAAAAAAGGGCTCCTTAATTGTGTAAACCCGTCCTAAGCGTGCGTGAAATAGTTGATGATCCGGGTGATCACCGCGTTCACTATGGCATCTACCACAAAGAAATAAGCCGCAAACAGAAACACGGCAGCAATGACAACCGCCGTAGTGGCACGAACCTGCTTCCAGGTGGGCCACGAGACGCGCTTCATCTCCGTTCTTAATTCATCGATGTACGACTTGGTTCGTTGCGGCCAATCGACCGCCGTGCTCAATTCCATAAAGTATCTGCGAAAAACTGGGAGGAGGTGGAAGTCCTGGCAGGGGCAGAGGGATTCGAACCCCCAAAGGCGGTTTTGGAGACCGCTGGTTTACCGTTAGCCTATGCCCCTGTTTCCTACTTCGTTTCCCGGTGTGGCTGGTGCTTCCGGCAATACGGGCAGAACTTCTTCATCTCCAGACGCTCGGTCGTAGTCCTCTTGTTCTTAGTCTTACTATAGTTCCGGTTCTTGCATTCGTTGCACTGGAACTGAATGATCTCTCTCGGCATTCTTTTCTCTTCTTGTTCGCCTGCTCACGCGCGGCTCAGTTTTGATTTCGCTTTACTCGCTTTTTCCGAGCCGCGACCTTAGGGACGATTAGCTCAAAATCTCCGTTACCGTTCCTGCGCCGACCGTTCTGCCGCCTTCGCGGATCGCAAAGCGCAGACCCTTATCCATGGCGACCGGGGTGATCAGCTCGACTTCAATCGAGACGTTATCGCCCGGCATCACCATCTCCATGCCTTCGGGCAGCTTCGCCACCCCCGTCACGTCCGTTGTCCGGAAATAGAACTGCGGCCGGTAGCCATTGAAAAACGGCGTGTGCCGCCCGCCTTCTTCCTTCGACAGCACGTATACTTCGCCCTTGAAGCGCTTGTACGGCTTGATCGTATTCGGCTTCGCAATCACCTGCCCGCGCTCTACATCGTTCTTTTCGATGCCGCGCAGCAGCAATCCCACATTGTCGCCCGCCCGGCCTTCGTCCAGCAGCTTCTTAAACATCTCGACGCCCGTCACTACCGTCTTGCGCGTGTCCCGGAACCCGACAATCTCCATTTCCTCGCCCACTTTGCAGATCCCCTTCTCGATACGCCCGGTCACCACCGTGCCCCGGCCCTGAATCGAGAAGATATCTTCAATCGGCATCAAAAACGGCTTGTCGATCGCACGCTCCGGCAGCGGAATATACTCGTCCACCTTCGCCATCAGCTCGTCGACCGAAGCCTCCCACTTCGCTTCGCCGTTCAAAGCCCCCAGCGCGCTCACCTTCACCACCGGCAAATCGTCGCCCGGAAACTGGTAATTCGACAGCAGCTCGCGTACTTCGAGCTCTACCAGCTCGAGCAGCTCCGGATCGTCCACCATGTCGACCTTGTTCAAAGCCACTACGATGTAGGGCACCCCCACCTGCCGGGCCAGCAGAATGTGCTCGCGCGTCTGCGGCATCGGCCCGTCCGTCGCGGCGACTACCAGAATCGCCCCGTCCATCTGCGCCGCGCCCGTAATCATGTTCTTGATGTAGTCGGCGTGACCCGGGCAATCCACGTGCGCATAGTGCCGGTTCGCCGTCTCGTACTCCACGTGCGCCACCGCAATCGTGATCCCGCGCGCCTTCTCTTCCGGCGCATTGTCGATCGAATCGAAACTCCGAAACTTGTTCTTCGGATTGTGCTTCGATAAAGTCTTAGTGATCGCCGCCGTCAACGTCGTCTTGCCGTGATCGATGTGCCCGATCGTCCCGATGTTTACGTGCGGCTTGCTGCGGTCAAATTTCTCTTTCGCCATTGTCTCTACTCTTACCTATTTCTGGAGTCTTCGTTCCCGAGGAGGAAGGAGGCTAGAGGGCCAAGGCACACAGATCCTATGCCAACCCACTGCACAGAATACCACGAGACACTAAGAAGTTGTTCGGCCCGGATAGCTCGACCGAATCCTAGGCAAGGCGGAATCGAACGAGCTATCGACAACAAAGGCCGTAGTAGAGGCCTAGCCACCCTCCATGTCAAGACATTGCGCTGATGCATTTCAACCGGTTGAAGTGCAAACGATTCCCAAGCACAGATGACCGCAAAGGGAAAGAAGGGAGGAACGGCGACTAAGGCTGCGCTTAGTTCCGGCATAATCCCTCCTCTAAGTCATTCGCGTGTACACAATGGCTAGATAGTCTCAGTAGCCGCATTCGAGCGCACTGACGCCGTACTCAGGACCCTGATGGGGCGCTTCGCGCGATTGAAGGCTCTGCTGACAGCGAACTTCAGCCGGTCTGCGGCTCGTTTGATGGCGGGCTCCATTTCAGAATCCTTTTGAAGGATGCTGACGACCCGCCCGCTCTTCAACTGGGCAGTCAGTTGGCACAGTTTGCTCACGCCGCCGCGTGGTCCATTCAGATCGGCCAAGAACAATGAGACACTTTCGAGCCGCCGGACAAAGCGGTCCAGAGAAGATGCTAACGTGCGTTCGACGTGCTTGCGTAACGCATCCGTAACTTCGATTCCATTGCTTCGAATGTTTACTGTCATTGTGATTCCCTCTACTTATAAGCGAGCAATCGCGTGGCCAAGGCTAGGATTCTGCACTTACGTGTGTTACAGGCGCAGGGACGATAATGCTTTGCCCCAAAACGCACAGTCATGGCTTTTTCAGGGCAAGATCGAAGGAGCGCTTTGAGCTCCCCAGCGCTGTAAGGCCAACCTTTACCCGCGAAGTCAAAGAGATGCGCCGCGCATTGGATACGAGCTGCGATTGGCCGCCATATTGCATTACTACAAAACAGACAAAAGAGAAAAATGTGCCTGTGAGCCGCTCAATTGAGAAGCGGACAGACGAGCAAGGATATGAGAGCTCAGATTGAGAGTTGGGAGAACGAAGGAGGAAGAGTGCCTTTTATTGAAAAGCAGAGTGGCCGGTTCAAAACCGGTGTACCGATACCGGAGAAGGAGATAGCAGATATGAGTATTGCCGGCCTTACTGACGATGGAGTGGGGATTCCGGAACAGAATTTGCGCGTAAGCGTGCGCGTTCTTACTCAACTCATATCGGACGAGCACGTTATCTTTCATAAATTAAGGAACTACCACTGGAATGTTCGCGGCATGTACTTCAGTGAACTACATGGCGTGTTCGAGCGCCAGTATGGGCTGATCGCAAGCAGAATCGATGAAGCAGCCGAGCGTATCCGGCAACTCGGATATCCTGCGCCGGGAACCATGACGGATTTTCTGCAACTCACAAATCTAACTGAGTATCCCGGGGACTACCCAAATGCGAGCGTGATGATTGGAAACATCCTTGAGGATCACGAGGCAGTGGTGCGCTATATGCGGCAAGAGATCGAAGCCGAGGAAGGCTGCAAGCTGGACATCGGAACAGTTGATTTCCTGACTACCCTGATACGAGATCACGAGAAGATGGCGTGGATGTTGCGTGCCACCCTGTCCATCGTAGTCGAGCCAGGGCTTGAGGCAGACAACAAAGGATTGAAACCCCCGGCAGAGTACTTCGTGTACCATCCGGCCGGATAAGCGTTCGGGCAGAGCCGAACGACGAACGATTTCAAACACGAACAAGGAGAGATACAACATGTACAACACAAAACAAAACCCCCGACTACTTGGTCTAGCCCTACTTGGAGGCGTTTTACTGGTTCCCTTTTTGCAGGGCAACGTGAAGGCGGCCGAGATCCCGGAGCTGTTTCAGAATGCGAAAAGTTCCGCGAATCAGTTGAAGGCCGATACTGCGCAGATGGAGACGTTTACACGGTCGAAGGCGACGTGGCAGAGCCATGCGGCACAGATTTCCAGTGTTAGAGAACACATCAACCGGACTGGGCAGATCGTAGCGGAACTCGAGGAGGTCCGGCATACTGCTGAGCCGTGGCATCACGAGGCTATCGATCGGGTCACAAATAACCTGAAAGAGATGGCTTCCAACACGACTTCGATTATTGACCACCTCAATCAGAGCCCCAGTCATCTTTGGGATCCCGCGTATAAGGAATACCTGACCTCAAATGCGGAACTCGCAGACAAACTTGCAAAGCTGATTGCGGACGCGGTTGAATACGACACGACACGAGCCAAGATTCAGATCTTGCAGGAAAAGCTGGACCGGCTCGATTCGTAGTAGTCGATGCTCAACGGGCCCCTGTCTATCGATACCGGTAATCTGCGGCGTCGGTTCTGAGAGGGGCCATAACAAAAAAGGTTGGGGCTCGCAGCTCAACGGCAAGATGTAGCATTTGCCGTGAAAGACGTTCGATATTAGTGAACGAAGAGCTTGCGGGCTCCTCGGTGTGGCGATAAGCCAGACCGCAATGAAGCGGCACCCCAGCAACTCACTGACCCGGGACATGAGCGGCCGCGGTTCGGCCCTCGGCGACCTGGCGTTGCTGGCCGGCGAGGGCCAGCACGTGAATCATAAACGATTGTTTCGCGTCTATCGAGGAGCTGGTTGAGAGTGAAAAGGAACGGGGCGCAAGAAGTTAGTGCGGGCTGGCATCAATCGGCCAATCTTGACAGCCCCAATAACCAATGGTCGTTGAATTTCTCTGTGATGCTGTTGCAAGCGGCCGATTGATTCTATTATGGCGGAGAGAGTGGGATTCGGAACCTGACGGAGCCAATGCCTTCCGCAAGTTATAGATTACACGTTGCTATTGATGCCAGGTTTGCCAGCAATGCCGCGGATCATTGCCCGGTATTGCCCGCTGGAGCGCAACTATCGTTATCTTCCGATTCCGGTGACGTCTTTGTGCTTCCGGTGCGGAGCTGGTTGAACTCTTAAGCACATGGCTAACGTCGGCTTAGCAAGCAGGCGTTTCGCGATGTTGCTTCAGCAAGTTTTGAGCCAGCGCAGCTACAGGCGAATCCTCCTGGAGCTGGCTACGCCGCTGCACGACACCTGATCCATCCCCGCGGCAACTTTCGACAACCCGACTCTTCAGCGAGTAATGCAGGACAGTCGTGAATAGTAGCACGCTATCGCGGTCAATCTCCCGCAAATAGATTTTGGACCGCGATGCCTGCCCACTCGCCAAATTGCTGATTAGCGCGTTACACGTCAACTTGGGATCCAAGGGCATCCCGGTTCGTAAACCGATCCCGTTGTTAATCCAATGGCTCTTCGGAGCGTACGACAGTTTGGTTCGGGACAAGCAGAAGTACTTCGAATCGATCCGCCTTCATGAGTTACCTTCACCACGTCAAAGGTCAGTTGGAAAATGTTTAGTTCGGTTTCTGCCTATGCTCGCCCCTTACTTCCGCGTAAGCACGCCCGCCAGATACCGGAGTTCGGTTTCCACTTCCGCGGGATCGGCCACCGTATCCGCAATCTCCTGACGGAAGAGTTCGCGATATCGCTTGCGAAGCCGGTGAATCGCCACCTTGAGGGCTCCTTCTGACGTGTTCATTTCGCGCGCCAGGGCTGCATACGGCGCGTCGGACTGCCCGAGAAGGAACACTTTCAACCGCTCGAAATGCTCCGGCCGGCCGTGATACACGAACTCGTCGCGCAGCTTCTCCACTGCTCGATCAAGCACGGTGAGCGCCCAGCGCCGTTCGAAGATTCGCTCCGGCGTCTCATCGTGTGCAGGCTCGCGTTGGTAGCGGTCTTCGCCTAAAGAGAATTCAAGCGACAAAAGTGCCCCGCCGCCACGTTTCTGCGCTCGATTTCGGTCTTCTTCGTCGGCCACAAAGAACTTCAGGGAAGTCAAAAGGAAAGCCCTGAAACGGCCCTTTTCCCGGTCAGCGCGATCGAGAGAACGGCCTTCGAGCACGCGGATGAAAAACTCCTGCGTGAGATCCTGCGCCTGATCGACCGGATAACCGCGCCGGCGCAGGTACGTATACAACGGATACCAGTAGCTCTCACACAGAGCAGCCAGAGCCGAACGCGCTTCCTTTCGACGTGGATCGCCGGCGGCGACCACCAAAGTCCACCGTGTAGTTGGAAACCGGGATGATCCCGGCAATGTATGTATGTTCTGGCCGTCCGTCATGGTCGCATCCTCACGGTCCTTCCACTAAACAGAATAAGGAATCCGCCGCTAAACGTTACAGTCACTACAGCCGGTCGTACTCTGCTTTAGCCCTTTTCAGGATCGGCACGTCTGGATCTGAGTCTTTCCAGAGTGCGAGGAACTCCTCGTAGGCGGCTTTGGCCTTCGTCTTATCTCCCGACAATACGAACACTCTGCCGAGCTGCAAGTGGGCCAGTGCGCCGATCGGATCCGCGCCTACGATGCCGCGATGATCGAGAATCTTCTGAAACTCGGCCGCCGCTTCCGCGTACTGGTGCGTGCCGATGAAAGCCTGGCCGCGTACAAAGGCCGAGTGCAGACCACCTAGATAGAAATTGAAGTTGAGCCCGTTCGGAGCCAGCTCATAGCGGAGAGTGATTTGCAGCACCTCCAAGCTATCTGCCGGCTTGCCCTGCGCCAGTGCCGATAACGCGCGAAGGACGGGCACATAGGTAAATTTGGCGAACGTATCTTCCGGGAAGCGCTTTTCTAAATCGAGAGCAAGCGCTTCCGATCGAGAAGTGTCGCCCGAAAAAGCAAGAGCAAGGCCGGCGGCGTATCGGACGTCCCGGCCGTTAGCAAGCGCGAGGGCTGCCATAGCGTTCTTTTTCGCTTCGGCAGCATTTCCGTAAAGCGCTTCCCAAACCGCCGCTGTAGCCTCGTAGGTCGCCCCTGCTTCACGCTGCCCCTCCTGGAGGGCCATATCCACTGCCCGGTTAGATACCTGCCGGGCGTTTTGTAGCTGGCCAGAATGGGCCAGAGCAAGAGCTTCCGCGTTCGCTACCCAGTGTTCCGCCACCCCGCGGCTGGCTCTAACCATCGCCACTGCCCGATGCATCTGCTGATCATCGCTGTTTAACCATGCAATGTTGTACCGGTAAAGCAGGAGTTCCGGCCGTTCCAGCTTGCGCGCTGCGGCCCTCTGAAGCGTGTCCTCGGCTTCGCCGAAACGGTCCGAGTGGAAATAATTGCGAGCCAGATTGGTATACCCGATGACAAAGTCGGGATTTGCCGCGATGCTTTTTTGTGACTGCTCGATCGCTCTTTCCAGGCGACCCGTTCCCGCCGTGGAAACTCCGCCGAGAAGATCCCGAGGGTCCGGTTCTGCCCCACGAGGATAGGTTTGCGCCCACAATTCCAGCGTTTCGAATGCTTTTTCCAGATTTCCCGTCGCCTGCCGATAGTAGGTAAAGTCAATAAAGAACCTCTCCCGGTCAGTGACGCGATCCCGCAATTCCCAGGCTCGTCTGGTGTTCTCTGATGAGAGTGCCGACCGTCCAAGGCCGCCGTACACGAATCCTAAGTTCGCATATGCCATAGCAAATTGGTTGTCGATTTGGACAGCCCGCTGGTAGAAGGGTATGGCCAACGCATACGCCCCCGATAAGCTCAGCTTCCAACCTGTGCTGTAAAGCTTCAGGGCTTCGAGGGAAGGCGTGGTAGCTTCTTCGAGCGGCGTCGAGTGCTGTTCCACATTAGCCAGCGATTCGCCGACCCGCGCCCTGAATTTGCGGCCGATCTGACCGAGAGAGTTGAGGACGTCCTCTCGCCGGGCCGCCTGGACCTGCTCCTGATCCAAAACATTTCCCGTATTGCAGTTCGTTGCCCGCAAACCAAGTACATATTGAGTTCCAAGGCTTGCTATCGAGCCTTCTAGAATGGCGACGCTGCCGGTCCGCTCACAGACCTGCTGCGCGATTTCAGGAGTCAATCGCACCTGCTTCGCGTCTCCCATGAGGGCCAACGTCTGCTGCACCTGTCTGTCAGAAATCAGGTTGAGGAACGGCGACTGTTGAAGCTCAACGGACAGTGCCTGGCGCAGCGTGTCGTCAAACACCGGATCGCCGGTTTTGTTATCGAAATCCGCGAGAACAATTGTGTCCTTGCCGGTCAGCTTGGTTGTGGTTGCGGAATCACGGTGCAAGAGCGACCAGGCCGTTACCCCGCTCAAAACGAGCAATACGATCCCCGTGGTCGTACCGAGGGCGGCAAGCCTGTGTCTGCGGAGAAATTTTCGGGCTCGGTATACGCGACTCGGCGGTGAGGCGAGCACGGGTCGGTGCTCGTTATACATCTGGATATCGGCCGCGAGCTCCGACACCGAAGCGTAGCGCCGCTCGCGCGCCTTCTCCACGGCCTTCATTGTGATCGAGTTCAGGTCACCGTCGATGAGTCGGCGCAACGAAACCGGGTCGGTTTGGCGGAGCGTGGCAACCTCGCTCGCTGCCGTACCCATGGAGCTAAGCTTGCGTGGCAACGACGGCGCTTCGTCTTCGCGGATAATCCGCAGCATTTCGGCCAATCCGACGTTGCGCAGCGTGGCCGTGTCGAAAGGCGCTGCTCCAATCAGCAGCTCGTAGAGCAGCACGCCGAGGGAATACACATCTGAGCTCGCACCGATATCTCCTGTCACGGTGTCCGCCTGCTCAGGGCTGGCGTACTCCGGCGTCCCGACGATCTGGCCGAACTGCGTGAGTAAGGTGTTCTCTACGGCCCACTTGTCGGTGGCCTTTGCGATTCCGAAATCGATCACCTTAGGAACCGGCAGGCCGTCGTGTTCGGTCACAAGTACATTCGACGGCTTCAGGTCACGGTGGATCACGCCCTTCTGATGCGCGTGTTGGACCGCACGGCAGACCGCGAGAAATAACGCAAGCCGCTCCTTGATGGTCACTCGCTTGCCATCGCAGAACTGTGTGATGGATGCGCCCTCGATGTACTCCATTACGAAGTATGGGCGGCCCTTGGCGGTGGCGCCGGCGTCGAAAATTTGGGCGATATTGGGGTGGTCCATCATCGCGAGCGCCTGACGCTCGTTGGCGAAGCGAGCAAGCACCTGACCGGTGTCCATCCCGAGTTTGATGACTTTGAGCGCTAGACACCGCCGAATGGGCTCATGCTGTTCGGCCAGGTACACGGTGCCCATGCCCCCTTCACCTAGAAGTCGAACGATCCGATAGCGGCCGAAGTCGTCGTCAGCGGCTGCGAGTGTCGCTCGCTCGATGGTCGTGGTCCTGGATTCATCGGCGTCAGCCGAACTCTCGAAAGCGCCCTGGATCAGACAGAACGGGCACAGTCCCGCGGGATTGTCGGAACCCAATTCCGCTTCGCATTGAGGGCAGTTTGGCAATTTGACCGGATTTGTAACAGCTAGTTTATGCCTTTTGCGCAAGAGGCTGTAACCTCCAGCCCGCGATTCCTTATTCGTGGCAGGCGAGCCGGATTGGAACCGGCAGCCAAGTCAAGTGAGAAGGAGATTTGTTATGAAGAGACACAATATCTATCTGCCGATCACGGCGATGATTCTGACAGCCGCAGTTGCCCTCCCGGCGGCGGCACAGAAACAAAAGCCCTTGAACATGACCTTTTCGGGAAGTAAAGTGGCCACCACGATCGATCTGGGGCCCAACACGCGTACCGACGAAGTGCTTTTAGCTGGTAACAGTAGGCTAGGGCGATTCACCTTTCGTGGCCTACGGGCTGACGAGACTATACCCCAGTCTTTCGGCAGATGCGGCGACGGCTCCGGCCCGAGTTTGCGAGTTGCGGCCGGCGGGGGCGTATTTCGTGTCCAAGATGGAAATCTGTTGACGGTCACCCTCACGGGGGGAGTCCTTTGCGTGGATTTGGATCATGGGGTGGGCCACCTTAGCGAAACCTATCAGATCACAGGTGGAACCGGGTGTTTCGAGGGTGCGAACGGCAGCCTTGCGTTGACTGCGACGTTGGGGGCGGTGGTGTTCGACGCCTCTAACCAAGCCGTACTTTTGACGATGACGGGGAAGGTTGACGGAACCATTGTCACACCGGCCATGCGGGAGGAAGAGCAAAACGAGCCGCAATAGAAGCGCTGCGAGTCCACCCGGAGAATGAGGCGGCAGTCGATCCGTCACCGTCTGCCTGCACCGATACGCTACGGCGATCGCCAGCGTCTGAGCGGCGATACATCAAGTCGGTGCTGGCGGACTGTCCCGGAAGTTACCCTTACGGCGATCAGGGATTCGCCGCCCATAACGTATGCGACATTCCTAAACTACGCACGTCGCAATTAAGGATGCGCTGGCCGATACGTGATGTGAGTGGTCGTCGCGATGATTAATCAGCATGGCGGACTGCAGCGCGACCAAATTTCACAGGGGCCCATAGTCGGCTCTGCTGAGATTGGCCAGAAGTGAACTTCTGGGTCATCCGGTCCGCGGCAGTCGCCGAGTGTTTGCGCACGATGGTTTGTGGATGAAAAACCGCGATATCGGAAACAGAGATCGCGCGAATAGATCATCGGTGAGCAGTTGGTCCAATGGTAAACGGGCCTTGAAACGGGAGCCAGCGCGATACCGGGGTCAAGCAGAGCAAGTTACGGTGGCATTTTCAAACGCCTATGCGGCGCGATTGCGGCGATGGAGAAGGAGCAGTTGTTCTGGTTTGAGGGTTACAATTGCGTAGGCTTGCCCGTCTGTATCCGCGAATTCCACTAATTCAGCGAGATCACCGTCTGCTTCGAGATGCTCGACGACAGTACCGATCTGCCCGCGTGTCAAGTTCTCTTCCGGCACATCGACAACGAGTGCGACTGTAGCCAATATCGGAATGGAGCTATCAATCATTGCGTTTGCTTGACGTAGCACGTCGTTAGGCGGGGGAAATCCTCGTTCTGCCGGATAATCCAACCACTGCGAATCATAGCGGTACCGGCTTCTGTTTTTAACTCGAAGTCTAGCACGTACAGGGCGCCGAAGCGGGTGCGGGAAGTCAAGCTCGCATCCTCGCGGCCCGCTGCCTTGAGCAACTGTTCGCGCAACCACTCCGCATCAGCAGCGCGAACACCAACAGCAGAAGCAAACACACGAGCCTTATGTTTTCCTTCTTCGTGATTCGTATTCAGACAGTAATCCCACAACTTCGCGATATCCACTATTGCTCGGTGTCCATTCGGCAGCTTCATCACGACTAAGGCGGGGCTGTATGCGTCTCCACTAATGATGGTTCATGAGATGCGCCTGCTCGATGAAAGTATCAGGCGGACGACCATCTTGAACGAGGGCCTTTGGTCATGGTCGTTTGTCTCCACGCGCTCACCGACCCATTTTCGTGCTGAATTTAGCGCCAGGCGCCGCACGTCTTCGTGGGCCTTAGGGTCGCGCTGCTACCCGGGTTCCATTGGAAATGAGATCCATATCGCCGGAGTCGAACCGCGCGTCCAACGCTTCAGCATTGCGCCGCATGCGCGTACCCACGGTGACGATGTCTTCTCCCAGGGGGAAATATGGAGAGAGTATCGCAAAAAAAGCCACGATAAGCGACTTAAGCCATTTATCTTAAACCGCTTCTGGCGGAGAGAGTGGGATTCGAACCCACGTTAGAGTTTCCCCTAAACACGCTTTCCAAGCGTGCGCCTTCAACCACTCGGCCATCTCTCCTGATTCGGCAAACCGCACGGCCAACGCCCAAAGTGGGGCCGGTCATCTGCCCTGTCGCTGTGCGCGCGCCGGCGCGAAGGCGGGCTTGGAAAACGCCTTTCAGTTTAACATCAAAAACTTCGCTCTCAACTAAGCGAGATCGAACTTCTGATGCTGCAGCATCGGATCGCCGGTCACCAGCACCGGCCGCTTGAGCGTCTCCTCCAGTTCTTCCAGGTACTGATTGTCGCTGGCCTTCAACACCTTGGCTACTTCGGGGTGGACTCGCAGCACCACGTTATTGCCCTCGATGGCGCGGGAAATCTTCTGCGCTTCCACCAGAATCTCGCTGATGACGGTCTGCACGCTCTTCACATACCCCGCGCCCTCGCAGTACGGGCACGGTGAGCAGAGCGTACGCTCTAGACTCTGTTTCACGCGCTTGCGCGTGATCGCGACCAAGCCGAAATCATTGAACTGAAGAATCTTGTAAGGCGCCTTGTCGGCCCGCATCGCCTCTTCGAGCGCCTGCATCACCTTTTGCCGGTTCTTGCGCTCGTCCATATCGATGAAGTCGACCACGATGATGCCGCCCAGATCGCGCAAACGTATTTGGCGAACGATCTCCTTTACTGCTTCGGTGTTTGTCTTGACAATGGTGTCTTCAAGCCGGTTCGACTTGCCGACGTACTTGCCCGTGTTGATGTCGATTGCGACCAGCGCCTCGGTCTGATTGATCACGATGTATCCGCCGGATTTCAGCCAGACCTTGGGACGTAATGCTTTCTCCAACTCCTGCGTAATATTGAAAGCGTCGAAAATAGGTGTAGACCGCGTGTACATCTTTACGCGATTTACCAGCGCCGGCTGGAAGCGCTGCATAAAGGTCACCACATTCTCGTAGAGATCTTCGTCGTCTACCCAGATCGCCTTGAATTCCTCGGTTACCTGGTCGCGCAGAATGCGCTGCACAATATCCAGGTCATAATGCAACAGAGCTGGCGCTGGTTTCTTTTCCGCTTTCTGCCTGATGTCGAGCCACAGGTTGTAGAGGAAATTCATGTCGGCCGCGATCTCGTTTTCGGAGATACCTTCCCCTGCCGTACGCACGATGAAGCCGCCGGTTGTACCCGGCCGATGCGTCTGCAGGATCCGCTTCAGGCGCTGGCGTTCCTCATCGCTCGCCACTCGGCGCGAAACACCCAGGTGACCGACGCTCGGCATGAACACCACGTAACGCCCTGGCAGCGCGATATGCGAAGTGATGCGCGCCCCTTTTTGCCCCAAAGGCTCCTTAGCGATCTGAACGATGATCTCCTGCCCGGGCTTGAGCATATCCGTGATGGAAGGGTATACACGCTGCGCCTTTTCGGCCGCGCGATCCTCTGCTCGCTGCTCACGGTGTGTTTCTGGCGCGAGCGCCGTACCCGCGCCGGCCGATTCTGCTGTACGCCCTTCGGGCAAGCCTTCCTGACCCGGTATCGAAAAGCGGTTTCCTCCTCGCCGCCGGCGCATGCGGCGCGAGACACGGTGCATGTAACGGCCGCCTTGTTCGCGAACCGAAGCTGTTTGTGCCTGCCCTTCCGGACTGGAAGACGTTGCAGGGTCGGGTTCGGCCGCCGATTCGATCTCCGGTTCGGATGATTCGCTCTCGTCTTCGAGCAGCGGCCCGTCCACCCCGGTGAACCCCTCCCGAATCGCAAGCACCTCGTCTTCATCGAGCGCCGCCATTCCTCCTCCGTTCGAGAACTGTGCCTCGCTCGGTTCCGGCTCATCTTCGGAAACTGCCGCTTCCAGTTCGGGAACCGGAGCACCTTGAGATTCACGGCGGAAGTTCTGGTTTACATCTGGCCGGTTCTCATCAGAACGAGACTCCTGACTTCCGGCTGTCTCAAACGATTGCTGTTCATCAGGAACCTGCTCCGGGATATCCTGTTGAACTTCCTCGATCTTCTCCTCTACCGCCTCAGGAGAAGGATCTTCATGATGTGATAAAACCTTCTCCGTCAGAGCAATTTCTTCGGCTTCTTCCGCGAATTCCTCCTCGGTCCGGGTATCTTCGTCCCCGCTCTCAGAGGCAGGGCCGGCATCCCCGTGTCCCATGTTGGGCTCATCATCGCCTCGCGCTTCCTCGTGCCTCGATGCTGAAACAACGGCCCCGGCCGGTGCATTGCGGTATTTTGCAAGAGATTCGCCGGGAAGCAGGAGAACTTCCGCTGGTCCATCCGCATTCTCAGGCTCGGGTTCTCTCTTTACTTCCGGTCTCGATTCCGCGCTGCCCGCTACCGGTTGAGCATATTTGTTTTCCGGAAAGCCACGGCCGCGCTGCCGCCTTCGCCGGGATCTCCTCCCGCGGCGGTCGCCACGGAGTCCCCGATCCCCATTTGGGTCACCACCCTGCGCTTCGGCAGCGTCCTCCGGCTCGCCGGCCTCTATGCCACCGGCGCTCGGTGTTTCCTCAATAGGCCCTACCGCCCCGGCAGTTTCAGACGGCGCTGCCGCTGCTGGCTGAACTTCTTCTGCAGGGGGCGGCTCCGCCGGCCGCCGCTCTAGGAGGACAGCACGGTTGCCGTTGCGTTCGCGCCGCTCAATTCTGTCTCCCCGTTCCGGCCGGTCGCTCCGGTTCGGCTTATCGTCTGCGACCGTATCGATGTCTTCGTTTTCTTCGAAGAAGTCGGAAACATAAAGGAACGTGTCCCGCTCCAGCCCTAAATCGACGAATGCCGATTGCATGCCTGGCAGCACGCGCGTCACTTTCCCTTTATGTATGCTTCCCGCGAGAGAATACTCGTTCGCCCGCTGAAAATATACTTCGACGAGTTGGTCGTCCTCGAGGATCGCTACCTTCGTCTCGTGGCGATTGGATCCAATCACCAGTTCTTTACTCATTGATCACCGCCTCAGGCGGGCCTGATCAGGGAACTGGAAACCGCACAATTGCGCTGCTTGAAGCGGTTTCGATTGAGAAACCGCCCGCCAGATATCGTTGCCATTTGCGAGTGGAGATTACTCAAACACCCGCACCTTTGCATACCTCACACAAAGCCTTGCAATTAGCGACCTCGCCGGCAATTTGAAGCTCTCTGTTCCCTTAGCCCGACTCTTTCTATAGTCGAAGCGGCCCTCTCAAAAAAGGGCCGGCTCTAATTCACAAACCTACGTAGCCTGACGCTGTTCACTAAGCCCAGCATCAGGAAAATGGACCACGTGTTAGATCCTCCAGAACTCATCAGAGGAAGCGGGATTCCGGTGATCGGCATGCGCCCGACCACCATACCCACGTTGACCAACACGTGAAATAACAACAGCGCGGCTACGCACATGCAGATATACAGGCCTGCTCTGTCCGTTGCCGTTTGCGCGTTCTGCACTACCTGCATGATAAGCAGGAAATATAAAACAAGCGCAATTACTATACCTACGAATCCGTGCTCTTCAGCGAACGAAGAAAAGATGAAATCCGTTTGTGGCACCGGCAGAAAACCCAGGTGTGTTTGTGAGCTCTCCTTAGCGCCGCGGCCCCACATGCCGCCGTTTCCAACAGCAATTCTTGATTGGATCACCTGAAAGCCGGTTCCCTTCGGATCGCGGTCAGGGTAAATAAAGCTGACCAGCCTATCCTTTTGATAAGGCTTAAGAAAATGATAACCGATCGGCAGTGTAATCACGAGCACACCGATGATCACAAGTAGGTACTTCCAGCGCAAACCAGCCATCAGAACTCCGCAAATCAGGATCGGCAGGTACGTGAGAGACGTTCCCAGGTCCGGTTCTTTCATCACCAGCACCATCGGTAGCGCAACTAAGCCTGTGAGCCGCGCCAAGTCCCTCCATTCGAGCTCATCGGTTTTCAGATCGGTCAAGTATCTGGCAACCAGCAGAATCAGAACGATCTTGACAAACTCCGACGTCTGAAGAGTAAATCCGCCCACTTTAATCCAGCGGGTCGAACCGAACACCTTGTTGCCAGCGAAAGCGGTGGCCAATAGCAGCACCACAGCCCCCACGTAGAGGTAGTAAACCCGCCCCAGCAGCGCATGGTAGTCAATGCTGGCCGCCACCCACATGATTGCCAGACCGGTAACCACCCAAACGATCTGCTTCCACCAGGCGTCCTGCCATTTCGTAGCTGCGGTTGCGCTATAAATCTGCAGGATGCCCAAGCCGCAAAGCGCGAGAGTAACGATCGTGAGGGGCCAGTCCAGATCCCGGATCGAGCGATAGTTAACCACTTACTCGAGGGAACTCCCGCCGGGGGGCAAGCCGAGAGCTGCAAATACCGGCTGCGAAAAAAGCTCTCGAGGCATCACGCTGCCTAAAGCCGCGCTCTGAAAAGCCGCGTTCTTTTCACGCGCTTTCTTATCGAAGTAAGCCTTCAGCACATCTCGCACAATCGGGACGGCGTTGTAGCTCTCCTCAGCGTTTTCAAATAGCGCGACTACTGCGATCTCCGGCTTGTCCGTCGGCGCAAACGCCACAAACCAAGCGTTGTTCGCCAGCGCCGTTCCTTTCTTTGCGCCCTTGGTCCGCTCGGTTGCGGCCAACTGCGCGGTGCCGGTTTTGCCGCTGATCTTGATGCCCGGAATGTACGCTGCCCGCCCTGTACCGCCTTCATTCACGACGGCGTACATCCCGGAGATTACCTGTTCCAGATTGTCGCGGTTGAAATTGCCCCGGCGCAGCAGCTTCGGCTTTTCATTCAACAGCAGGTGCGGTCGGTACCATTTTCCGCCTTCTCCCAATCCTCCCAGAGCAGCCACAATCTGCATCGGCGATACCGTTACCGCGCCTTGCCCGATAGCTACTGAAATTGTTTCGCCGGCATACCATTTCTGGCGCGCGAGGCGCATCTTCCACTTTGTAGAAGGCATTGTTCCCTGCGTCTCGTTCGGTAAATCGATACCCGTTTTGCGGCCGATTCCCGCGATATCCGCATAATGCGCAATGCGGTCGATCCCGAGCCGGTTACCGACGTTGTAAAAGTAAACGTCGCACGACTGCGCAATGGCGCGGTGCAGCGAAATATCCCCGTGCCCGCGCTTTATGTGACACGCATAGTAATGTCCGTAGAAAACGGCGCCGCCTGAACAGTGGAATATTGTATGGTCGTCGATCACCCCGGATTCCAGTCCCGCAATTGCCATGATCGGCTTGAACGTCGACCCCGGTGCGAGTTGCGCCTGTATGGCCCGGTTCAGCAGCGGCTTGTGCGGGTCATTCGCAATCTCGTTCCAATCCTTCTGGCTGATGCGGCCCGTGAATTTGTTGGCGTCGAAAGTCGGACGGCTCACCATCGCGAGGACCTCGCCGCTTCTCGGATCGAGCGCAACCACTGCGCCGCGGTGGTCCTGCATGGCGAGTTCGGCTACCGCCTGGAGATCCAAATCGAGGGTTGTGCGAAGATCTTTGCCCGGCACAGCTTCCTGAGCGTTCTCCATCTGGCGTTCGCGCCCCATATTGTCAACCAGAACGCGTTGCTGGCCGTCGATGCCGCGCAACGTGGAATCGTACTGTCTCTCGAGTCCGTCCTTCCCGATAACGTCGCCCTGATGGTAGTCGATGAATTGCGGCGCGTCGAGCTCGGCTTCGCTAATCTCACCCACGTAGCCCGTCACGTGCGCAGCGAACCCGTCCTGTGGATACTGGCGGCGCCACGCCCGGACGACCTGCATCTCCGGATAAGTGTTTGCATCCTGATGCGATTCCACCCAGGCCATCTCATCCCGCGATAGCTGGTCTTTGATGATGATCTGCGGCCGCGAAGACATACGCCGGATTTTGGCGGCCAGTTCCGCGTAGTCGATTTGCAGCGCTTCTGCGATAACGGGCAGGTGATCGGGTTTGATCTGGTCGCGATTGAGCAGCAGTGAGTAGGAGGCTTTGTTGTCCACGATCACGCGGCCGTCCCGATCGAGAATTTTCCCGCGTGCAGCAAGAATCGGCGTACTCTTAATCCGGTTTCGCTCCGCGGCTTCGCTGTACACGTCGGGGTTCTGTACCTGTAGCCGCCAAAAACCGGAGATCAGGAACACAAAGACTGCGACAGTTAAGTATTGAAAAAAAGCGATCTTCCCCGATGATTTCTTCGGGTCGTCGCGGGGCAGCCGCTCGGGAGCGATCTGTCCGTCCCGTTCGCGCTCACTCTCGATTAATGCCACTTAAGATTCCGGAAGATGCAGGCGCACGTAGTCCTTTTCGATTGTATCGAGAGAATGAGGTGCCGCGCAGAACGTAGCGCATTCTCACCCCTCCAACGCCGAAAAAGATGAAGCGGTTCTGGGCTCCCCGCTGTCCAGTATCTCTAGGAGGAGATAATACTGTGAAAACCAGGAGACAAATGTTCAATAGTATATCGGCAGCCGCCTTGCTCGGCGGCGCCGCGGCTCTGGCCCAGCAGCCTCCGCCCGAGGGCGTGAGAGGGTCAAGGCATGAGAACCTCGCTGCAGCCCAGGAGCTCATCCGGCAGGCCTATCAAAAGATAACCGCCGCCCAAGAGGCAAATCATTCCGATCTGGGAGGCCATGCTCAGAAAGCGAAGGATTTGTTGGACCAGGCGGGTAAGGAATGCGGTATGGCAGCCGAGTTTGCCAACAAGAACCGCCGTTGAGCGTGGCAGACCGGCTCACGGGTATTGCCTTACCTGTGTGAACTCAGGCTCCCGACAGCCTCATACGATCCAGTACGAGAAATAGCGGAAGCGCCACAATACTATTCAGCGCGCCGTGAACGAAAACTTCCTGGGCATCGAACGGCACTAGTTGCCCGAGCAGGGCGCGGCGCATCACCCAGTAGAAGAAAGCGTGGAAGAAGAAAAAAAAGAAGCACAGGACTAAGCGCACCAGAGAGCTCTCCACATTGAAGCGTTGGCTCACGGACGCGGCGAAATAGCCCACCAGCGTCTTTGTGATGCCATACATGCCGATCGGAATGTTGGCGGGCGAGAGTGAATCCTCCGCCAAACCGACAAACGCCCCAAAGAATAATGAGGCGATCGGAGTATGGCGCATCAGGCCGAAGTACACCGTCAACAGCAGTGGTAGTTCGAGCCACTCGGTGTGCGGCACTAGACGCGGCAGATAGAACTTACCGATGATCGAGATGAGCGCGATCGCGGCGAGCGCAACCACCTGAAAACGGTGAAACCAGCTGTCGCGTATTACAGGTTCGAGTATCTGATCGCTGGTTTCGTTCATTGCTGAACAAGCGGGGCGGCCGGCGCTTTCGTTTGCTCGGCCGTCTTATGCCGGGGCGCTCCTAGAGGGAGAACGGGTTCCGGCAAAGCGCTCTGTGAAGGGCTCGCAGCTGCCGGCAACGGAGACAGAGTCACCCCCGATTTGGGAGGACGTGCGCCGAGAATCGTAGCGGGCGGAAGCGTACCCTGTTGAGCAGCAGTTTTCGGTCGGGCCATCACTGAAGCAGAAGCAGGGGACGGTGGAGGCGTTTTGGCATCGCCGCTGAACTTCGCATTGAAGTTAGGGATGCTTGAACCCACTCCTCCATACACATGGCCTTCTTCTTTGCCCAAAGCGCTATATCTCTGCAGAACCTTATCGGCCTCAGTTTGGGGCTTTGCCGCCAACGGAGCCTCGCTGCCCGCTTCCGGCGGCGGTGGAGGAAGCATTTTAGAACTCAGTTCCTGTTCTGCCGGCGGAGTTGCCGGAATCGACTGATGCACGCCGCGTAAAACGACAAGAACTTCTTCGGCGCTTCCCGGCGCTCCGCTCAAATTTAGCTTGATATCGCGCATGCCCTGCCCCGGCTGGCTCGAGATCACTCGTCCCACAGGGAAACCTTTCGGGAATATGCGATCCTCACCCGAGGTGTAGAACCATTCGCCCGAATCCACTTTGTCCTCATTCTGAATCTGCTCGACGGCACACTTGCCGCTGCCGCAATTGAGGACACCATGAATGTGACTCTTCTGAGACTCCACTCCGACCTTGAACGTCGGATCGGTGACCAAGAGAACCTGAGACACGAGTGGATAAACCGCGACGACCTTGCCGACGATACCTTCGGGCGTCACCACCGCCATTTCCGTTTCTACTCCGCTGGTTGATCCGCGATCGATAAACACCGCTTTGGCCGAAACCACCGTGCTGTTGCCGATCACGCGCGCAGCAATAGTTCGGGACGGCGTCTGCGCTTGAAATTGAACGAGCGCGCGAGCGTGTTCGGCCGTGCTGAGCTGATTGCGATAGTAAATGTTCTCCATCTGAAGATGGTCGTTGCTCGCCTTCAACTTGCGGTTCTGTTCACGAACATCGAGCAGGATGAAGTAATCTTCGAGAAAACCGATAGTGTTGTGGCGGACCGCTTCGACGATGCCCGCCATAGGCGTTACGGCAGTGACGGCCCAGACGCGAATCAGCCGCTCGTCGCCATTGGTCCTGACCTGATAGGCCAGATACAGCAGTTGCGCTACAACGGCTATCAGCAGAACCGTAAGGTTGCGAAAACGGCTCAGCAGAGCTTCCATGACTTCCTTTTTCTACTCTACCCAGGGAGCCGCGTCGCGTGCCAACGGCTTATTCTATTCGATGGCGATCCGGCGCAGAAGTTTGAAATCAGTCAGCATTTTACCCGTGCCCAGTACGACCGAGGCCAGAGGATCCTCGGCTATCGATACCGGGAGACCGGTTTCTTCGCGGATGCGGCGGTCGAGATTCTTGATCATCGCGCCGCCGCCCGTCAGCACGATACCACGGTCGCTGATATCGGCGCTCAGTTCGGGAGGCGTGCGCTCGAGGGCGACGCGGATCGCATTCAGAATCGTCGCGACGCAGTCGGCGAGAGCTTCCCGAATTTCGCTGTCTTCAACGGTAACCGTTTTGGGCACGCCCTCGATCAGGTTACGGCCCTTGATCTCCATTGAGAGCGGCTTATCGAGCGGGTAGGCCGAGCCGATCTGAATTTTGATCTGCTCGGCCGTGCGCTCTCCAATCAGCAGATTGTATTTACGCTTCAGATAGCTCATGATCGCGTCGTCCATTTCGTTACCGGCAACGCGCACCGAGCGCGCATACACAAGGCCGGAAAGCGAAATCACAGCTACATCTGTTGTGCCGCCGCCGATATCGACCACCATGTTCCCGGCCGGTTCGGTGATCGGCAATCCGGCGCCGATCGCCGCCACCATCGCCTGCTCGACCAGATGAACTTCGCTCGCCTTGGCCCGGTAGGCAGATTCGCTCACCGCGCGCTTCTCGACCTGCGTGATCTCGCTCGGTACGCCGATAACGATGCGCGGGTGAACCAGCATCTTGCGGCCGTGCGCCTTCTGAATGAAATAGTTCAGCATGCGCTCGGTCACTTTGAAATCCGCGATGACGCCGTCCTTCATGGGGCGGATTGCGACGATGTTGCCGGGCGTGCGTCCGACCATCTCCTTCGCTTCTTTGCCTACTGCCTCAATCTCGCCGTTGTTCTTGTTGATCGCAACGATGGAAGGTTCGTTGACGACAATGCCCTTCCCTTTGGCAAAGACAAGCGTGTTCGCCGTTCCCAGATCAATGGCAAGATCTGACGACACGAGACTGAAGACGGACCTGAAGTTCATGAATGGACGACTGCGATCAGGAGCATGATGAATTTCGAGAGTAACATAGGAATATATCCGCCGGTTTTAGAGCAAATGTATTCTTTTCAGACGGTTGCATTTTGCCGCGATTAAGCAGGCGTGAATGGCTGGCTGGGGCTGCAGTGGCCTTGGCCGGGGCATGCGGACGCAAGGCGGGCAGCGGTTTTCGCGGTTATGCCCTGATCGCGACCGCTGGTGAAAAGAGCATCACTGTAGCGGATCTGGCCGAGTTCCGGATTGCCAAGCAAGTTCCAGTCGGCGCATCGCCACGAGCCATTGTCGCCGGCACGTCAGCCAGCACTTATGTGCTCACGCCTGATAACGGGACCATTCACATGCTCGACGCGCACTTCAACCGGGTCAACTCGCGGAGGATCGCCGGGCAGCTTTCCGGATTGCGGTCGATGCCGGGCGGCAAACGGCTGGTAGCAATTGCGGGACCTGGCCGTGAATTGATCGAAACGGATGCGAACTCGCTAGACGTAACCAGGAAATGGAAGCTTTCCGCCGAGCCTGTGACGCTGGATGTCTCGGACCGCGGTGCTGTTGCGATCTCGACAGGCGAACACGGCAGCGTGGAGCTTATAGATGGGCGAACGGGACAGCAAAATCGCCGGGAAATGCCCGGGTTGCTCGGGGAGGTCAGGTTCCGTGCCGACGGCAAGTTACTGCTTGTAGCAAATTGCCGCGACCAGCTGCTCACTGCGCTAAGCCTGCCGGGATTGGAAACGATCGTCGACCTGCCGGTCGCCATGCAACCCCAAAACCTCTGTTTCAACTCCGACGGTGGCCAGCTGTTTGTCACCGGCCCAGGCATGGATGGCATTGCGATTGCTTTCCCTTACCTGCCACTCGAGGTCGAACAGACAGTGCTTGCCGGCCGCGATCCGGGAGCCATGACTTGTTCGAGTAGCCCGGGTTATTTGTTCGTAGCGAGTGCAAGCGGGTCCGACGTGTGCATTCTCGATATCAATACGCGCAAGGTGATCGGGATTGTCGAAGTGGGGCAGCGGCCATCCTTCCTCACCGTGACCCCGGATGACCAGTATGCTCTCGTTCTCAATGAGAATTCCGGGGATATGGGCGTCATTCGTATTTCGTCCATTGCTGCGAACACGGGAGATCCGGCCAAAAAGCGGGCAAAGGCAGGCGCGTCACTCTTCACCATGCTGCCGGTAGGCGACAGGCCCGTGCAGGCCGTGGTTGTGCCAAAACCAGCCTGATCAAAGCCAGGCGGCCTGGATGATGGCCAGAGCGGCCACAGAGGCGGTTTCGGCACGCAGAATTGTTTTTCCCAGCGAACACGGGATCCAGCCTGCTGCGATCCCCTGACCACGCTCCTGGGAGGTCCAGCCTCCTTCCGGGCCGGCCAGAATCGCGATTCGGTCGGTAGGCCGGCGCTCAGCAGGCAAAACGCTCAAAATTGGCGCCGCCGAAGAATCCTCGTCGAGCAAGAGCCTAACGTTTGCCTCCGTTTCCAAGGCTTTTGCCAAGCGAACTACTGGTTCGATGCGGGGCAGATGCGCACGGCGGGACTGCTGGCTGGCTTCGTTCCCTATTTTTTGCCACCGGCCAGTTCGTTTGGCAGAAGCTTGCGCGAGGCCGCGCTCTGTGCGGGCCGCCTCCCAAGGCTCAATGGCTGCGACACCGAGTTCGACGGCCTTCTCGACCAGCCACTCGAAGCGATCAAACTTGAAAAGTGCTGGTAAGAGAACGATTTGGACGCGCGGCCCGGGCGCAGGGAGCTTTTCGAGCACGTGGAAACTGACGGCCGATTTGCGCGCGCTTTCGATCTCGGCAAGATAGAGGTCCCGGTTATCTGAAAGCTCGTACACCTGCCCGGGTTCAACGCGAAGCACACGCACCAGATGTTCGGCTTCGGCCCCGGTCAGTTCGGCACATCCGCGGTGGACCTCCGGGACGAAAAATCGGCGGCGAGCCATTCGGGCGCCGCGCCCTAGATCTGCACCCAGGCCTGTTTCTCGGAGCTCTCGGCGACTTTCTCGAGGAGGATCATGCCATGCAAACCGTCTTCGAATGTTGGATAGTTTACAGGAATAGAGGGATCGGCGATCTTCGCATAAAAGTTCTTGAAGACCTGCTTATGCGAGTCGTCGTAACCCTCGCTGTGGCCGCCGGGCAGATCCGCGAACTTCGCGGCTTCCGGATAGAACAGCGATCCATCCTTGATGATGACCTGGTTGGGCTCGTTCCTATGCCCGATCCAGAGAGTGTCGGGCTGCTCCTGGTCCCAGGCGATACCGGACTTCGTTCCGAAAATTTCAAACGCGAATTTATTCTTTCGGCCTGCCGACATCTGGCTTACGGTAAATGCGCCCCGTGCTTTGTCGCCCAGGTGTAGCATCACCATCCCGAAATCTTCTGTGTCGATTGGGAACGTTTCGTACTCTCCCGAAATACCCTTCTTGCCCGAGAATGTTTCGACCGAGCCTTTTGGCCGCTTGCGGGTTTTGTGGAAAATCGTCAGATCGGCGCATACGGCGGTAATCGAGAGTCCAGTGAGGTGCTGGATCATATCCATCCAGTGAGACCCGATGTCGCCCATCACGCGTAGCTTTCCGTTGGATTTGGCGTCCAGCCGCCAGTTCCAATCGGTATCGTAGAGGAGCCAGTCCTGGGAATAAGTCCCTTGCACTATAAGGATGTCACCAAGATCCCCGTGCGCAATCATTTGGCGAACCTGTTGCAGCACCGGATAGTAGCGCAGATTGTGCTGGACGCAGTTGATTGCGTTCTTTTGCTTTGCGGCGTCGACCAGTCGTCTGGCTTCGGCGACATTCATGGTCATCGGCTTTTCACAGAGCACTGCCTTGCCGGCCTCGATGGCAGCGAGCGACATCGGATAGTGGTCCACATTGGGAGTGCAGATATGAACCGCCACGATCTCCTTATCATTCAGCACGTCCTGAAGATTACTCGTGGCGAAGGGGATGCCCTGAGCTTCGGCAAACTTTTGCGCGGTTTCCGGCCGGCTGCCCACTACCGCCGCTATCTCGACATTACCCAGGCGGCGTACATTTTCGGCATGCACCTTGCCCATAAAGCCCGTTCCCACGATTGCCGTTTTGATCTTTTTCATGACTTCCGCTGCAGTAAAGTTCTGCCCACCCTCCGCAACAGAGTATAAGCGACTGCTTCGTCCCTGTCTGCATGCCGACGCAGCCTCGAGCAGGTTTTCTTTCGCTCCACGGGTCGGCGGCTTGCCTCCGGCCATCGCCCTACTGCCGAATTATGAACAGATCATAATGCTATTACCGGATAAGGGCTCTGCAATTTCCCATTGATATCCTCGAAACTTTTACCGTTTTCGGTAGCCGGCGCCGGAATCTATCGAGCCAAAGTAAGTAGAATCTGTCTTTTGCCCGGAGCAGGAACTTTCGGTCTCTTACGTGCATCAAAGTTCGTACAGGCTAATAGATGCCCGAACCAAGAACGACAGCAATCGCGATAACCACCGAAAGTCCCCGCGCCAATGGCTTATTGCAAATCAGCGGGAACTTCCTGGCGCGCACAGGTACATGGGCGACCGATACGGCCCAGGAGTTTGGAGCGCTGGTCGCCGCGCTCATGGGTCCGGCCGTATTTTCAGGCTACGCTTTCGCGGTATGGAGCTTGGCCGCGAATCTCGGGTGGACGAACACCTTCCTATTCACGTCGGGGCCGCTATCCAATTGGTTAGTCTGGCTCACCATCGCGATTATGGTCAATCTAGCGGCCAGCATTTTGCGACGCCACACCCGGCACAGCTCCTGACCTGCCCTTTGCGCAGTCGAAAGCGCGACAGCCCCTCGACAGCGGTATAAATATTGGCTCGTTATGCTGTGAAGCATGGAGCTTAAATCCGTCCGCCTGAGAATTCCCGAGAACGGGAACATCATCGTCGGGCAGAGCCATTTCATTAAGACAGTCGAAGACATCTATGAGGCGATCGTAAATACATCGGCTCACCTCAAGTTTGGTGTCGCTTTTAACGAAGCTTCAGGTGCGTGCCTTACGCGTGTGGACGGCAATGACGACTTCCTCAAAATCAGCGCCGTCGAAAACGCCGCAGCCATTGGCGCGGGGCATGTTTTCGTGGTGGTCTTGCTGAACGGCTTTCCCATCAACATTCTGGGACGCATTCAAGCTGTGCCCGAAGTAGTAAACATCTACTGCGCCACCGCGAACCCGGTCGAGATCATCGTGGCAGAGACCGAGCAAGGCCGCGGCGTGCTAGGCGTTGTTGACGGAAGTGCGCCCAAGGGCGTTGAAACCGAGAAGGACGTCGCCGCTCGCGTCGAGCTATTGCAAAAATTCGGCTACAAGCGCTGAGCCAGGCATAGCGCGACCCTCTTGTCCACCCTGGGCCAGGCACATTCACAGCAGCTCTCAAGTCAGAATAACGGTAACTGGCGGTTGCGGCCGCGTCATAGCCGATCGAATAGCAAATGCAATCCGTCGCGTATCGCCCCGGCCGCGGCGGCGCTTAGCTTGCCGGTGCATTCCACAAATTCACCCTTGTCGACGGTGAGGATCTGCGATACGTTCACTACGCTCGCCTTCGGAAGGGTGCCCTCGCCTTTCTTGAGAAGCACGTTGCCCGGTGCGTTCGCCCTGCTCAGATTCGAGGTAATCAGGCACACGACGCTCGTTGCAATCGCGCTCCGGTTGAAAACATCGTTCTGGACAACCACGCAAGGATGCCGCTCCGCGCGTGCGGAGCCGGCCGGAGCCCCGAAGTCGAGCCAATACACTTGCCCCTGCCGGATCTCGCTCACCAGCCTTCCTTCACCGTCCGGCGGACCTTGGCCTTAATTCCCTCCAGCACGCGCTTTTCAGTCGGTTCCAAACCATTTCCGTAGACTTCGTTCAGCCGCAGCAGCATCTGTTCCCGTCGCTGTCGTTCCAGGAAATCAGCGAGTGCTATGGCAAAGAGCCGGCTGCGGCTCAGCCCCATCAGTCTCGCTGTTTCGTCCGCTTGCTGCAATAGCTCATCCTCAATGGATATAGCTGTCTTCATCTTCCTACTAGAGGTCATACCATGATTCAGACCAGATAGGAGTACCTGGTTTTAACTTCGAATGGGATTGCTGCGAGCGCCGCACCCGGCACACCACATTGCTAAAGAATCGTTCGGATAATAGCCCTGTACAAACGGTTGGGCTTTCTTCTAAAATGCCGGGCAAATCCACATCTACGCGCCACTGTGAAACTGGCAAATCGCTTTTGTTCGTTGGTAAATCGATTGCATTAGCCCATCCAAGCGTTGGAGGAAAGTATAATGCGCGAGCGAGGCGGGATACTGGCAGTACTTGCGGCCCTCACAGCGGCAGCTTTCCACGTCGGATCCGCCGCTTCCAGCAACAAATCCCTGCGGCAAGCGGGGGCGCGAACATCGGACACTGCCGCCCAACAGCAACCGGCTGAAAGAGCGCTGCTCCGCGCTTTCGAAGAATTCGACAAGGACAATACCCGGAAGTTCCATTCGCCACTCGATCCGGATGGAAACTGCCTTCCAGCGGATCAAGCGAGACAGCCGGTAGCCTCAGACTCGGCCGGCTTCGATTGGATAATTGCTACCGTCCCTGATCCTGAGCACTCCAATCTGAGGCTTGATTTCGATCACGAAGTGGAATCTATCCAGGTAGCCGCGCAGAGTTCCGGATACCAGATGGAACGGTATTGGTTTCCCTGGCGCGCGGAAGAAGAGGTGGCGAGAAACCTGCCCGACAGCGCCGAGGTCGGGGAGAGCGCGCCTGGAGCTTTGAAAATTTCGCTCTCGCATCGGGAAGATCCCCGGCGCGAAGATCTGCCCGGAGTCTTACTTTTCCATCGAGCGAAGGACCCTGCGCTCAGCGAAACTCCGCTGGCCATTTTCCTGGTAGGCGAGACCCCGAGTTCCGGAATCGTGCCACGCCAATTCGCGAGTGCGGTGTGTTACGGTCGCTCGCTTAAGCGCACAGATGCCGGTCAAAGCCTGGCGCTTCGGATCTTAGGTCCCGGGTTCTCCGGCAGCTTCCCGTCACTCGCAAAACTTGCCCAAGAGTACGCCCCAGATACTCGCTCTTTATCGGTTCGGACCTGGACATCCGGCCTCGAGATGCAAGAGGAGTTCAGGAACACTATCGAGCATACTGGCGGGAAAGTCGCGCATGCGACCACCAAAGCGGAGCCTGCGGTCCGGAAAGTGACGGTGGATTTGGAAACCGTCCGCACTCCCGGCGTATACGCGCTTAAGGCTTTTATCTCCTACGTCCGAAATCAATGGAGCGATTGCAACCCGATCATTCTTCTCACGGAAGAGGGTACGGCATTCGGGGCAGGAACAGAAGACAACAATTCTAAATTGGACCCTGTACGAAGGACCTATACTCTCCGGTTTCCCCGAAATATCTCGACGCTGCGTAACGCAACGGAAACGGATACTCACTTCCCCGGATTCGGTGATGATTCCAAGCGGCCCGACATGCCTCACAATGGCCTGACGTTCTCGCTCGGAGGAGACGACCACGCCTCATCCGATATTCCGGTCTTTTCCAAACAGCAGAGCCCTGTGGCGCAGGAATCCGTTCTCTTCAGCATCGGTTCGATGCTGAAGGCTAACGTCGTTCACTACGTGGGGATCGTAGCGTCTGATCCGCTTGACACGCTTTTTCTTACTCGTTATTTGCACTCCGCCTGCCCCAACCTTCGGATCTTTACTCTGGAGTCCGATCTCCTCTTGGAGCACGGTTCCGATAGCTCCGACTATCAGGGCACAATCTCTGTTACAAGCGCGCCTCTTTTTCCAATGAGCCAGCTCTGGACAGGCTCGCGCGGGACTCTCTACGCGTTTCCAAGCAGCAATTTCGAAGCGATCTACAACGCGACCGGCGAGCTGCTCATGCACCTGCCCGGCAGCCCTACTAACACCGGTTTGAAAAGCCCCGATTTCCGGGACTTCCGAAACCCCTTCTCTGGCACGAGTCCTCAGACTCCGCCCCTTTGGCTTACGGTTGCAGCCCGGACCGGTTTTCAGCCGCTTGCTGTTCTTACGCCCGAAGAATCCGAGTTCGCAGCACACGACAGGACAAACGACCCCCTACTGGTTCCCCAATACTGGCCGGGATGGGGTTATTGCTTCTCTCTTCTCTTGGCTTGCTGCATGCTGTATTGGTTCGCAATTATCTGGGCAACTCCATGCGGCAACCGGGCACTCGCAATTTTCTCTGCTAAACCAGCCGAACCCAACCCTGTGCCGCGCGCATTTTACCTGTACGCAATGGGCTGCTCGCTCTCGGCTTTACTCGCCGTCTGGATCGTTGTTCCCGGCACGGTCCTTACCGAGCAGATCCTCGGCTCCAAGTCGGAGAACGCGCTGCTCGCTCTCCAGGCTTTTGTCCTTTTTAGTCTAGGAGCTTCTGCCGTTTTTTCTACTCTGGCCTTCATCGAAACGCAGCGTGCAGGCGCCCGCAAAGGCATGCCGGCGCAGATTGCCGGAATGCCACCGGTGCCCGGCCCCGCGTCTATGCCTATCACGGCGCGCTGCTCTCTGGCGGTTTTCGCATTCTACATCTTTGCGGTCGGGCAGAGCTTGATTCCTCATTCTAGGGGGCAGGCCATATCGCATTTGACCATTTACTTCTGGGCTGGTTGCTTCGCTCTTGGCGCGACGGTGGCAACATCCCTGCGTCCCCTGCGCGACGCGGTGTTAAAGCCTGCTCAGGGTCAGGCAACTGCCTGGCGATACCGCAAGTCCCGCCTTTTGCATCTCCGTTACTTCTGGGCAATCTCTGGATTGTTGCTGGCCACTGTATTGGTAATTGGATACGCCGTTTTGACGATCTTCTGGCGGACCGATAAGCAAGGCGATTTCCTGGCCGCCTGCCGTTCCCTGGATCTTACCAGCGGCGTCTCACCGCTAGTCCCGGTAACTCTGCTGCTAATCGGGCTGATGGCGCTCGCTTTTGTCCAGCTCCGAAGGGTTACTTATTACGAGGACCACTACCCAGGCGTACCGAAATTCAAGGACGACCTGTTCTGTCCGGAGTTGCGCACCGTCGTCAAAACTATCCGTGAACGGACACATCTTCTCTCCTATCACTATGCGCATTTCGCAGCTTACATTGTGCTCGGTGCGGTGCTCATGGATTTGCTGCTGCAGCGCAGTCACCAAACCTTCGAGGACGCCGGGCTGGAATATCTGATCCTGCTGCTCGCTCTGGCCTCGGGCTTCCTTCTCGTGCTCGTCTGGATACGCTTCCTGATCATCTGGTCCGCTTTCAGCGAGTTCCTGCAGCAGCTCGAACGTCATCCCTTGCGCCACGTCTTCAGCTTGCTCCCTCGTGGCTTTGTCTGGTCTCCGGTATGGCAGGGAGGTGGGAAAAAGCGCACTCACGTGGCAATCACTCGATCGCTCGAATGCATGCTTGCTCTTAAGAATCACAAGCCGATCGACCGTGAGTTAAGAGCTGCCGTTCAGTTCCGGCTCGAACTCTTTCGCAAGGAAGTTGAAAAGCTGCTTCGAAAATCGGCAAAGCGGGAGAGAGTGTCGCAACTGGACCATCGCAAGCTGGAGAATAACCTGCTAATTGTCGCCGAGCAGGCTGCTCATCATCTCGAGAACAAAGAATGGTCTCTGGGCAGCTATGAAGTGAAATCGGAGTTGTTGAAGAAGGAAGACACCAAGGATGCGCTTCGTGTCGATCCCAACGAGTTTATCGAAGCCGAGCCTGAAACCATATGTGGCGAACTGGTTGCATACCGCCTTCTCGCCTTCATCAATTACGTCCTGTGGCAACTCGACAATCTGGTGAGCTATCTCAGTTTAGGATTTCTCCTGCTCGCGATCGCACTGAACTCCTACACCTTCCGGTCGAGCACCATCATCGATTGGATACTGGTCAGCATGTTCGCAGTCATGACGATCGGCATCGTTATCGTATTTGCTCAAGCAGACCGGGATGCCATTTTGAGCCGAATCACAGGCACGGAAGAAGGAAAGCTCGACCGCCACTTCTTCACCCATCTGATCTCTTACGGCGCTATGCCCGCGCTAGTGCTTGCGGCGACACACTTCCCAACTGTTGGCCGGTTCTTCTTTTCATGGGTGAAACCAGCTCTAGAAGCGATTCACTAGCACTCAGAGATTTCCGCGCCGCGCTTGCTCGCGTTCGATCGCCTCAAAGAGCGCCTTGAAGTTGCCCTTTCCAAAACTTCGGCTCCCTTTACGCTGAATGATTTCGTAAAAGAGCGTCGGACGGTCCTCTACCGGCTTCGTGAAAATCTGCAGCATATAGCCTTCGTCGTCACGATCAACCAGGATTCCAAGCTGCGCAAGTTCGTTAATGGGCTCGTCGATCTTGCCTACCCGGGTGGTGAGCTCGTCGTAATAAGTGGTCGGCACTGAAAGAAACTCCACGCCCTGATCGCGCAGTTTCGTAACGCTTTCGATGATGTTCGCCGTGGCCATCGCGATGTGCTGGATTCCCGGGCCGCCATAGAAATCCAGGTACTCTTCGATCTGCGATTTACGCCTGCCTTCGGCCGGCTCATTGATCGGAAAACGAATCTTCTCGTTCCCGTTCGCCATCACCTTCGACATCAGCGCCGAATACTCCGTTGAGATGTCGGCGTCGTCGAAGTGTTTGAACATCTTGAATCCCATAACGTTCTCGTAGAAAGTGACCCAAGTGTTCATTTCGCCCCACCCGACATTGCCGACCATGTGATCGACATGCATCAGGCCGGACGGGCGGGCTATCCGGTCAGCTTCCTCGATACCCACAAACCCGGGCAAGAACGCCCCCCGGTAATTCGTTCTCTCGACGAAGGTGTGGACGGTGTCTCCATAAATGGCGATAGATGAAAGACGCGCCTCTCCGTTCTCATCTCTGATGGTGAACGGCGTTTGTGCAGACTTAGCACCGCGTGCGGTTGTCTCCTTCCAGGCCGATTCTGCATCTTTAACCCATAGAGCAACCGATTTGACGCCGTCGCCGTGACGCAGGATATGCTCTGCGATCTCACCCGAACCGTTCAGCGGAGTGGTCAACACGAAGCGGATCTTTCCCTGCTCGAGAACATACGAAACCCGGTCGCGGGTGCCGGTTTCCGGCCCTCGATAAGCTTTCAATGTAAAGCCCATGGCAGACCTGTAGAAAAAGGCTGCTTGCTTTGCGTTCCCTACGTAAAATTCGACGTGGTCGGTCCCATCGATCGGCAGGAAATCTCGCTGAGCCGCCGGTGGTTCCGCGGTTCGTTCGGCAATTTGTGGCATGCTGGTAAGCCCCTCTCTACTTATATCGTCTTCGAGCGGCGGTAGTATATTACTCGGGTTGATCCTCTCTCATGCCTCGCTATCATCGGCTCGGTGAATTGCCATCGAAACGGCACAAAGTGTTCCGCCAACCTTCGGGCGAACTCTATTCAGAAGAGTTGATGGGCAACATGGGTTTCGTCGGGCCAGCTTCCTTGCTCTATCACGTCCGCCGCCCTACTGCTGTCCGCGCGCTGCATACGATCAAAGATCTGAAGTGGCAAAGTGCGCCTTCGGAGCCGCTCAGGCATCGGCACTTCCGAACTAAGCAGCTGTCTGAAACGGGCGACACGATCACCGGCCGCATTCCTCTGCTGTTCAATAATGACGTTTCGCTGTCCATAACCCATCCCGCTGAAGAGGTCTCCTCGTTTTACAGGAACGCGCAGGCGGACGAGATCGTTTATGTCAGCTCGGGTCAGGGCGTGCTTGAATCCGCCTTCGGCAGCATCGACTTCTCTACCGGCGATTACCTTGTGATCCCGCGAGGAATTCTCCACCGGTATCGTTATTCCGGCGGACCTTCAACGCTGCTGGTGATTGAAAGCGCCGGCTATGTGCGAACGCCGCGGCGCTATCGCAACGAATTTGGCCAGCTTACCGAATCAAGTCCATACTCGGAACGCGATATCCGTGTTCCCCAGAATCTCGAAACGCACGATGAGAAAGGTGATTTCAGGCTTATCGCGAAGAAGGCCAACACGCTGACCGAGATGATCCTCGCCTATCATCCATTCGATGTGATCGGCTGGGACGGTTACTATTACCCCTGGGCTTTGAACATTCACAACTTCGAGCCTCGCGTGGGCCGCTTTCACTTACCACCGCCAACTCATCAAACCTTCGAGGGGGACGGCTTCGTGGTCTGCTCCTTCTGTCCAAGGCCGTTCGACTTCGATCCGGAATCGGTACCGGCGCCGTATACGCACTCGAACGTGATGTCGGACGAGGTGATCTACTACGCGAATTCTGAATTCATGAGCCGCAAGGGCATCGAATACGGTTCGATCACGTTGCATCCCGATGGTCTTGCCCATGGCCCCCAACCCGGCCGTACGGAAGCTTCACTTGGCCAGAAGCAAACGAATGAGCTCGCCGTAATGGTGGATACTTTCCGAGGATTGCAGGTAAGCGAAGCCGCGCACGGGATTGAGGATCAGGATTACTATCTTTCGTGGCTCGAGTCGTAGCTCCGTCCCTGCGCGCGTTACTCAGCCGCGTTATCGATTACGCGGGCAGCTTTCCTCCGGCTTCGCTTGCGTGTCGGCAAGCTTATCGAAATTTCCAGGAGTACCGGCGAGGGCCGCACAGTTGGATGCTCTCCCGGTTCGTCGTGTCATCCCAGGATCTCGATCTGCTGAATCCTGATGACGAAGGTTACTTCTCGGTGCTCGCGAACAGCCACCATCCTCTTGCAGCTGCGATCGAATCGAAAGCGCTGTTCCCAACTTCTAAGCCGCTCTATTGTGAGTGCGGGTTCGAAGATCTGGAATCGGTAAAGAAGGCCGGCGCGTTTGCCAAAATTCGCACCGGCGGGATCGTGCCGGATGCGATTCCAAGCCCCGATGACATCGCGAATTTCGTTCTCCGCTGTGCTGAACTCCGTCTCGCCTTCAAGGCTACTGCCGGATTGCATCATCCCATTCCTGGCCCCCACCCGCTGACTTATGCGGCCGATGCGCCCATCGCGATGCTCCACGGCTTCATCAATGTTTTCCTGGCTGCTGCTTTCGCCTGGGCCGGCATGCGCGACATCCATCCGCTGCTGGAAGAAACGGATCCCTGCGCTTTCCGCTTCGATGAAAGCGCGCACTGGCGGGACTGGTCGCTAACGGTCGATCAGATAATTGAGGCGCGGCGCAATTTCGCGCACTCTTTCGGATCCTGCTCTTTCACCGAGCCCGTCGAAAGCCTCCAGAAACTAGGCTGGCTATGATCGACGAAACTCACGACCCTGCGCTCCGCAGTTGGGTAGAATCGGCGAACGTTCCGGATTGCGATTTTCCCATACAAAATTTGCCGCTCGGCTCTTTCCGGTATTCAAACGAAGAACAGGCACGTTTAGGAGTCGCCATCGGCGATCAGATTTTAGACCTGCGCCCTTGGCTTGCAGGATCGAGCCTGAACGGATATCTGTCGCTTCCCGCGACGCAGCGCCGGGACCTGCGCCGTACGCTTAGCCGGGCGCTTGTGAAAGGTGCGCCAGCGCAGAAGCTAGTTCCGCAGAGCGAGTGTGACATGCTGCTACCTGCGCTGATTGGCGATTACACCGACTTCTACGCCTCGATCGACCACGCAACCAATGTGGGCCGCATGTTCCGGCCTGACAATCCGCTACTGCCGAATTACAAGCACGTGCCCATCGCCTACCATGGACGCGCTTCTTCGATTGTCATTAGCGGCACGCCTGTTCGCCGTCCTAGCGGGCAACTCGGCGAACGGCGCTTCGGACTCTCGCGCGAACTCGATTACGAGATAGAAGTCGGAGCATTCCTCGGGCCTGGCAATCATATGGGTCACGCCATTCCCGTGATTGAAGCCGAAGAACATCTGGCGGGCTTGTGCCTGGTAAACGATTGGTCTGCTCGCGATATTCAGCGCTGGGAATATCAGCCGCTAGGGCCGTTCCTCGCCAAGAACTTCGCCACTTCAATCTCGGGTTGGATGGTGACCCTTGAAGCGCTCGCACCATTTCGTGCACCCGCCCCGCAGCATGACGTGCCCGTTCTTCCGTACCTTCAGGCTCTGCCCGAAGGGGCGTTCGACATTAGCTTGCAGGTCTATATCAAGACTCGTTCGATGACAGAACCGGCTCTAGTCAGCCACAGTTCTTTCAAGACCCTCTATTGGACCTTCGCGCAAATGATTGCGCACCATACTTCAAACGGCTGTCCGCTTCGCCCCGGCGATTTGATCGCGAGCGGGACTGTTTCCGGCCCGGAAAAGGTAAATCGCGGTTGCCTGCTCGAACAGACCTGGAAAGGCCGCGAGCCTCTCTTGTTGCCATCCGGCGAACAGCGATGCTTCCTGGAAGACGGAGATCAGGTTTCGATAACCGGCTACTGTACCAGGGAGGGCTTCACGCGCATTGGCTTCGGGAAGTGCGTAGGCGAAGTTCTAGATGCGATTTAGGAGCAACATCTCGTCAGTAAGTGGCTGCGGCACCCAACCAACGAACGGGAAAATACGCGCCCAGTGCGTTGGCGAGCCGCTCGTCGGCAGTGATAAGCAATCGGTTCAAGGCGACCGCCAGTGCCACATAGATCGAGTCATACACCGTGCGTTGAAACGCCATGGCAATGGAGAGGGCTTCGGGCAAAAGTTGTTTCGTCGGAGAGGTTGCAATGCCGAGTTCCAAGAGCTGCCTGATCGCCTTCTCAGCAACTTCTACGGACGTGCGGCCAACCCGAACTGCCTTCCACCCAATATTGCCCAGTTCAAGCCAGAACAAATCGGGAACGCAGATATTGTTGTGGCCTGCCGCGAATTGGTCCAGGAAATGCGCGGACTCCTCCGCCAAAGGCTCATCCTTCAAGAACCACTTCGCCGCCACGCTCGCGTCAAGTACGTAGGCGCTCACCGTTCCCGGTCCTCTCGTTGCATCTGCTCCGAGCTAGGCAAGGGCGCTGCACGAGGACTCGCGCCGGCCGATTGGAGTTTTCGTATCTGAGTGACCAATCTTTTTCGGCGCGCCAGTTCGGTGGGCGTGGGAAAATTCTCGGCAAGCAGTGCGATCACCTCTGCCGAGATCGACTTCCGGTTCTCCTGAGATCGCGATCTGAGGGCTTCGTACAAGTCCTCAGGAACGTTTTCAACGTAGAGCGTAGGCATTGAAGACTCCTAGGCACAATCTAGCACTGATCTAGAACCTTGGATCGGACCGGCTGGGTCAGCGCGTCAGGTACCGGTACAAAACCAGATTGTGCGTAGCCGATCCGATACAAGCGATATCGAAATGTCCTGTGCCCCCAAGGTCCGCAACGGCGCAGCCCGCAGCTGAAACCTCTCCCAGCTCAAGAGTCTTCCGCACCCATTTCGTTCCGTCCCAGCGATAGATGTACACGCCGTACGGCTTGCCTCGAAACCCGGCCACGACTTCGTCCCGGCCATCCTGGTCCAGATCGACCGTCTCGATCGTGTGCGCGTCGAGCAATGTGTCGTCAATCACTTCGCGTTTCCACGAGTTCTCGCCCCGGCGATAGATGACCACCTCGTTTCCATGCCAGGGTTCTATCGCCGCCAGAAAGCGCTCGGTACCGAGCCAACCGACAGTGATGTCGCTTGTCCCGCTCCTGGGCCACGGGGCTGGACTGCCCTTAGCGACTTCAGTTCTCGACCAATTTCCGCCCGGGCCGAATTTGTAAAGATGTATCCCGAGAAAGCTGCCAATCAAAATGGCTTCCCGTCCATTGTGGTCCCAATCCGTCACGAAAATCCCATGTACCACGCCCTCTTCAGCATCGCCGATCATTTGCCTTTTCCATTCGCCTAGACGGTAGTAAACCAGAGGCACGTGTCCACGGTAATCAGGTCCGTGCGCATCGGCGTTGGCAAGCGGCACGTTAATCAGAACCTTGTTTTTGCTACCGTCTATATCAGCCCATCGCAAGCGGTGAGACGCCGGCAGCCTGTCTATCTCCCTCGCCTTCCAGGGACGCCGGGGATCTCCGTCTGCTGTAAGTAGCGAAACGATTCCCAAGCTGTCTCTCGGATGCATCGAGAATTCGTAAGCTACCGCGATCGTCGGAATCGACCGCACGCTGCGGTTCCAGCAGGCAGCATTGATCATTCGCGGCAGATTCTTCGCCAACACGTGCCGCTCCCAGGTCGGGTTTTCGAACCAGACCAAGTTGGGCATGTCACTGGCCAGTGCGATCAAGTCCAGCTTGCCGTCGCCGTTTACATCACAGGCGATCACCTGGTAGCCTCCGGCCAAGTCGTCTGCCAGAGTTTGTTTCTTGAAATCCATTGGCCGCGATGCGAGTAGGCCTGCCAAAAGCATTTGCGCCAGAGTACTCACGCCAGCATCAGCATAGCCGATCTACAGCAAGCGAAGTACAGTCGAACTGAACTTGAGCTTAATAACTCACAGGATTCTGCGGTATCGCTTCTCCGTCGCAGCGCGGGTCTGAGCCGGAGAAGTTTACGCCTCGCTTATCGTCGTGCAAGACAGCCTCGCCCTGCCCGACTGTGTAGGAGAAAGGCTCGAGCAGCTTGATTACATGGCCGCGTTGCCTCAATTCCTCTCGCACGGAAGCGGGAATGCGCGATTCCATCTCCACGTCGCAGCCCTCGAAAGTTTCCTTGGTGAAACGCGCAGCTCCCAAAGCTGCTTGTATATTCATGCCGAAATCGACTACGTTCGCCACAAACTGCGCGTGCGCCTGCGCCTGATTCCAGCCGCCCATAATGCCGAATCCGAGATGCATATCGCCTTTTTGCATGAATGCCGGGATGATCGTGTGGAGGGGACGCTTATGTCCGGCGAGCGAATTCGGTTTGCCCGGTGTAAGTTCAAAACCTGCGCCCCGGTTCTGAAAAGCGAAGCCTGTACCCGGAGCCACCATGCCGGTGCCATAACCGCCATAGTTGCTCTGAATCAACGAGACGATATTGCCTTCTTTGTCAATGGTCGACAGGTAAATGGTTTCGCTGCCCCGGGCATTCAGCTTTTCGCTGATTTCCGCAGGTAGCACCTGGCAAGCCGCATGATCCATCTGGATCAGCTTGGAGCGTCGCGCCGCCAGCTCCTTCGACAGCATCTGTTTCACGGGAAGCGGCGTGAAACGGGGATCGCCCACGTAGTGAATCATGTCCGCATAAGCCAATTTCTTGGCCTCGATCATCACCTGGAGCGCATTGGCTGAGTTGTGCCCGTAACTGCTCATCGGGAACTTTTCCATGATGTTGAGCATGGAGAGAGCGGCGATGCCTTGGCCGTTCGGAGGCAATTCATAAACGGTCCAGCCACGGTAGGTAGCTGGAAATCGGGTCTACCCATTCGGGTTGGAACTCGGAGAAATCTTCAACTGTGTGCGTGCCGCCTTGCGCTCGAAGAAACTTGACCATGACTTCGGTGAGCTTACCGTTGTAGAACGCATCGCGCCCGTGCGCGGCAATCTGGCGCAAGGATTCAGAAAGAGCGGGATTCTTGAAAAGATCTCCCAGCCCTGGACGCACGCCCCCGGGCATATAGGTGGCCTGATAGCCGGGCTGGTTGAGAAAGATCTTGCTGACCCAATAGCGCGCATTTTTCTCGGCCAGCGGAAATCCGTTTTCCGCGTAAAATATCGCCGAGGCCAGCAGCTTACTGAACGGCATGGTTCCAAACCGCTGGCGTAAGGCATCCCATCCGGCAACACAACCAGGGACCGTAATGGTGTGAACACCTATCGGGTTGAGCTTCTCGATGTTGTGTGCTTTCAGGTACTCGATGGTAAGAGCTTTAGGCGCCCAACCGCTGGAGTTCAAGCCATATAACTTGCCGGTTTTCGCCTCATAGTAGATGGCAAAGAGGTCCCCGCCAATTCCGTTGACGTAGGGCTCGGTCACGCCCATAACTGAATTGGCAGCAATCGCCGCATCCACCGCGTTTCCACCGGCTTCCAACACTTTCGACCCGGCATCGGCAGCAAGGAATTGCGGCGCAGCCACGATCCCATAGGCCGTTACCACCATGGACCGCCCCTGATCAGGGCTGGACGAGAACTCTTGCGCACAGGCAACCGCCGCCATAGCCGCAACTAGCACTGCTCCGCGCGTCTTCATATGCTCTACTCCACCATAGTTATCGTAAACGGGTTATGGGGCGAGCACCGTGCCCAGTTGACGGGCGGCTTATGGACTATCGGCCCTTCCGCGGCGAGGGCCGACAACGTCCTGCCGCGGAGAATCTGCGTCAGGACGAGTCAAACCTCTATCGGAGATTACTGCTTAGGCGTTGTTTGTTGTTCGTTCTGCTGTTCGCGCCTTTGCTGCATCCGCTCACGCATCTGCTGCTGCATCTGATCGTAGGCCTGCTTTTGGTTGTCGTTTAGAACGGCCTTGATCTTCGCCTCGCTATCTTCGCGAACTGATCGCATCTTCTCATGACGATCTTTGGGCGAGAGCGAACTGTCATTGTGAATGTTCTCAAACTGCTGTTGACGGTCCGTCAAGATGGGCAATATCTGCTTCTGCTGATCTTCCGTCAGGTTCAGTCTCTTGGTCAGCATTTTCAGCTGGTGATTGGGATCCATCTGGCGATGCGCTTGCCCCTGCGGAGGAGGAGCGGGCGCCTGCTCTTGCGGTGCAGCCATGGCCAGGCCCGTACCTATCAACGTAGAGACTGTAAAAATGCAAAACTGTCTTTTCATGGTTTGTTTTCCTTTCGGAGTTGTTTTCTCTACTTAACAAGACGGCGGTCGTTTATTCCGGGTTATGGTGCTCGACCGTTAAACTTTCTTGAGCGATAATCCCTGACAAACTGGAGTCAGCATGTACGCTATAGCCGATCCGGATCTCGCCTTTCTGCTCCTGCTAGCTGGAGTGCTTGGAATCTACTGGGAACTCCACGCCCCCGGCGGTTTTCTGCCGGGTATCTTAGGACTCCTTCTTCTCGCGGCAGGCGCTCTTGGACTCTGGCAGGATGGGCCGACCTGGTATGGGGCCCTGCTGATCATCACCGCGATATTGCTTCTGGGGCTTGAGCTGAAACTCGGCAGCCACGGTGTGTCCGGAGTGTTGGGAGCCGTGCTGCTCTCGATTGGAGCTATGGCGCTCTTCCACGGCCCTCACAAAATCCACCCGGTGCTAGCCATTGCTGCCTCGATTGCGCTGTGCATCATCGCGGTATTCCTTGGCTATCTCGGATTGCGCGTTCGCACGAGTGCCCGCCTAAATGGACTCGAAACATTAGTGGGCGAGAGAGGCGTATCACGGACCGAGATAAACTCACAGGGCACGGTTTTCGTTCGAGGCGAGTACTGGCGGGCCAGGAGCGAGCAGAATATCCCGGCCGGAACGAAAGTTCTCGTAGAGCATGTGCAGGATTTTACTCTTTACGTCAAGGAGGCGTAATCGCCGCATGTTTGGCCAGTTCTTCAGCATCGCCTTTCTGATCATTGCAGTCATCCTGATCCTTTATGTCATCTCATCGGTGAAAATTCTTGCCGAATACGAGCGCGGTGTTATCTTTCGGCTCGGGCGTGTTTTACACGAACCAAAAGGTCCCGGTGTCATTCTCGTGTTCGGCCCGCTTGATCGTATGGTTCGCATCTCGCTTCGCATCGAAGCAATGGAAGTCCCACCACAGGACTTAGTCACTCGAGATAACGTCACCGTGAAGGTCAATGCGGTCGTATACTTTCGGGTAGTCGAGCCGATCAAGGCCGTCATCGAAGTGAGTAACTTCCTTTACGCCACGAGCCAGCTCGCTCAGACAACGCTCAGGAGCGTGCTTGGGGAAGTCGAGCTCGATGAGCTCTTGAGCCAGCGCGAGAAAATCAACGTCCGCCTGCAGGCCGTGCTCGATGATCACACGGGTCCCTGGGGCGTAAAAGTAACGATGGTCGAAGTTAAGCAGGTCGACTTACCGGAACAGATGATCCGCGCAATCGCCCGCCAGGCCGAGGCGGAACGCGAGCGCCGCGCCAAAGTGATTCATGCCGAGGGCGAGTATATGGCTGCCGAGAAACTCAGCATGGCCGCTAAAACGATCCAGAGGGAACCGGTCGCTATTCAGTTACGCTATCTGCAAACACTTGTCGAAATCGGAACCGAAAAAAATACTACCGTCGTCTTCCCGGTGCCCGTTGATCTGCTGGCATCGCTTACCAGGCTGCTGGACAGCTCGGTAGAAAAAACGTCATAGAGAGCGTGGAAGGTGCGCCTGGCTTGAGGTCTTACCCTCGCCCCAGCGTGCGCCCTGCTGACTTGTAAATCTCAGCCATGTAGCGCATGTCGCGCAGACCTTCTTCTCCGTCGCTCTTCGGTTCCTTGTTTGTGAAAACGCAGTCGGCAAAATAGTCGGCCTCGGTAACGAATTGCGCAGGATCTTTGTAAGTGCTCGGTTGGTCGATCGGAGCTTGTCCTTTAATTTCCGCCTTCAGGTGTATGCCTTCATACGAAAAAGCAGGCTCCATGTGTAGCACGCCCTTCGACCCATGTACGCGAATAAAGCCTTCCATGCTCGCGCCGTAGGTGGTATTGCAACTCGCTACAACCCCGGAAGGGAACCTCATAGTCCAACCGCAGTTTTCTTCAACTTCGCTGAATCTGCCGTCCTTGTCGACGACGGTGCAATAGCCTTCCAGGTGAACTGGCTCTTCACCGGTCAGGTAACGGCAGGCGTTCAGCGAATAGATCCCGACGTCCATCAAGGGGCCGCCCCCCGCCAGCTTCTTATTCAGACGCCACTCGCCCGCGCGCTCGTTGAATCCGTTTGCACTTTCGATTGCCTGGATGGTTCCCAAGTCGCCGCCGTGAATCAATTGAATAGCGTGCAGATTGACGGGCTCATACTGGCAGCGGTAAGCGATCATCAGTTTTCTGCCGGCTGCTTTGCAGGATTCAACCATCGCCTGGCTATCCTTCACGCTCGTCGCCATCGGCTTCTCGCAGAGAACATGCTTGCCCGCATTGGCAGCTCGAATCGTATACTCGGCATGCATGCTGTTCGGCAGGGCGATGTATACCGCATCGATTTCTTTGTTATTAGCGATTTCGTCGTAGTTCTCGTAGCTATAGATATTCTTAGCCGGCACATTGTAAGAACCCGCGAGCTTTTCGGCCTTGTCCCGGTGCCCGCTTACAAATGCAGTCACCACAGACTTTTGCGACATCTTGCAAGCCGGCATAAAGTGATCCATCGAAATGCGGCCTAGTCCGACGATGCAGTACCGTAACCTCGACTGATCTGGCTGGCTCTGAGCTTGCACAAAAGGCGTCATAGCAGCCCCGGTCGCGATGGTGCGCGTGAATGCCCGGCGAGTGATTCCCATTTGTTTCTCCTATCGATTACTAAATCTGATGCCGGCCCGTGGTGAAGACTTTGCTTACTTCAGGCACAGCAAGGCAAAGAGAGACGACCGTCGCGGCAGACACTAAGAGCGACCATACCGAAAGCTTTCGCAGCTTCTTGATCTCGATCACGCCAAGCCGCATTGCCATGCTCGCATCCGCGAGAGTTTTCGCGCCCATCGCAACCGGCATCCAGCGGTGCGTTTCCCACCGATCTTCTGATCCCATCGCCGCCAGGCAGGCCGTCGCAGAGTAACTCAAAAGCCCGAGAAATGCATCCGGAGTTGCGACATGGGCGTACGCCTCGGTAGAGCCGTGTACCGCTTGCGCGTCGAAGGTTTCACCCGGCAGGCCGGGCAGCCTTTTTAGCACGCCAACCTGAAATAGACCGATCCCTCCCAGTACGGCGCTCGAAAAAAGCGAACAGCCTATGATTCCCCTGCGACGCTTGAGCCAAACACTCTGACCGTGCATTAGATCGTTTCGAAGCCGTTCAACTGCTGCGCTGGACATTTCACCCCCGTTCTGCTGATGCGTTTAGCTGACGATGGTTACTCGAAAGTGCGCCTGAGCGGACTAGCTCTCGCTGTGAATGCTTATTTCCCGACCGTATCCCTGTAAAAAACTGTATTGGATCCTACGACTTCCGGACCGGCTGAGAACGTTACGTCCGTTCGTGTTGACCGGACAATCAGTCACCTCGGCCATTGTTGGAAGCGGCGCGTTCGCGCATGCAGCATCCTTCTATGAGAGATAGCGGCGGCGAATACGGGCAACGTCCCATAAAGCAACGAAGAAGTCGGTTGGCTTTACCTTCGAGCCCGCCACATCCACCCAGGATTCAAGCGGGTATTCATAGATCGCGTCCGCGAGCTGCCTTCCCTCACGCCGGAAGAGCTGCTGGTAACGGGCGAGGATTTCAACATCAAAGACCCACTTCGACAGAAAGGGTTGGGCAAAAATGCTGCGGGTCGCAGCTTGTACGCGGAACAGTTTGGCGCCGCACTGCGTGTCATAAATCGGCATGCGTAACACGGACGAAACAGCGGTTGCGAAAACGCGGCCCAGGTAATGACGCGCAGCGCTGCGCTTGACGTGTCGCCCAAGCAGGTGGACACGCGCTCCGAAAACCATCTCAATACCCGGCCGTTCGCGCAGCACCTGCAGAAAGCGGAGGACGGCAGCGAGCGGGGTTGAGAGGTCTGCGTCCCAATAACCGACGATCGCAGGGTCGAGATGATCAAGCGCGTGGAGCACTCCGCGGCGGACTGCCTCGGCTTTGCCGCGATTCCGATCTGAGCGGAGGACGCAGGCACAGGTTTCAAACCCGGTGCGAAGTTTGGAAAGCACCCGCAAGGTGCTGTCCCTGCTGCCGTCATCCACGAAGAGTATTCGCGCCTCGGTCTGTTCCATGAGGAAACTCTGAAACTGCGCGATGTCAAGCCTTTTTGCCTCGTTATAGCAAGGGACGATCAGGCAGACCCGGCGCGGTGAGACGGCCGAAGCATCGGGATCAGTCATTCAACGGCAGTGTGACCGTCTTGCCCGAAGCGGCGGAGCGCCGCGCTGCATCCAGGATTTCGCTCACCATCACATTCGTATCGAGAGAGGAAAGATCGCCGTCTTCCGAGATCTCGCCGTGGATGACGGCGGCAAGATAATGGAGCGGATCGTCGTAAGGCGGCCGTACACTCGCGGCCCCGGTAGTCTGAGCTTCGTGCTGCCCATCCTTGCGCACTTCGATCCGGTCGCGCAGAACGGTTTTGGCGTAACCTGTCCGGCCGTAGACGACCATGTTTTTTATATCGAAAGGCCAGTTCCAGGAACCTTGCAGAATGGCAACCGCGGACGGGTAAGTAAGGATCACGTTCGCCTCGTCATCTACTTTCGGGTAAATATCGGGTTGAAGTTGCTGCGTCACACCAGTAACTGTTTTGGGAGCCTGGCCGTGCATAATCCACGTCATGAGATCTGCTCCATAACAGCCGAAATCGTAGAGCGCGCCGGCGCCATTGAGCTTGGGATCTGTCAACCAGGCGAAAAACTCAGGTTGCACATGGATAAGCTTTGGCCCGCGGTGGCCATCGCGAACCACAACCTTGCGGACATCGCCGAGCGCACCCTGCTGCAGCAAATCGTAAGCTGCTTTATTGCTCGGATACCAGGTGGTCTCATAATCGACCAGCACGTGAACTTTGCCAGCTTGCGCCGCTTTAGCCATTCGAAGAGCGTCATGGTAGCTGACGGCCAGCGGCTTCTCCATAAGTACGTGAACGTGACGGCGGGCGCATTCTTCCACCGCCTCCGTGTGGCCAAAAGTGCTGGTAAAGACCAGGACAGCATCAGGATGGACCTGCTCGATCATTGCCCCGATCGATGAGAAATAAAGATTCGGGGCCAGATGATTCCGGGCGCTGTACTTATCGAAGAGCTGGCGATCGGGCTCGGCGATCCCAACCAATTGGGCATCGCCGCGTTGCAGAAGCCCGCCCGCCGGAACAAGCGCGCCACCATGGAGAAATCCCGAAACGTGCCCGTGCGCCAGGCCGGCGATGCCGACTCGCAGTGGCGCAGCAAAGGCCGGTTGAACAAGGAGCGCGGTGCAAATTGCTAATATCCCCGCCGGGCGTAAATCTCTCTGCCGCATGATCTCTATCATTATCCCCGGCTGCTTTGTTATTCGCCCGCAAAACAGGACATAGACAAGTCAATGCTTTTCATAACTCGACTCGTTAAGTGCGGTGCGGGCGCGTTCGAATGCCACCGGGCTTACGTGTACTGAGCCCTGAAAAGGACGATTTATATCTGAGATCGCGACCAGCAGCAACGAAATCAGCAGTGCGAGCGCAGTTACCTGTATAAAGTGAAGCTTCAGATCCGCGCTTCCAAAGAGGCAGGCGGAAACAATCGTGATTACGCCTCCGATGATCAGCACCGCCCAGAGTATATCCGGCAGTCCGCTATTTACCTGTAGCTGCCGCAAGCGCCGGTGTTCGGTCATTTTCGACAGCTCCGTGTAAGCATGATCGAGGCTCGTCTGTTCCGCTGCCGTACGAATCTCAGCTCGTGTTACCGCTGCCCAAAGCTCTTCAATACTGCGATGCGATAACGGGCTCAAGCTTTCTCTGCTCATTGCGGGCCACTCTTTCGTCAGCATGATGTCCACGTATTGTCGCCCGAGTTCCTGAATGGCTTGATTATCCGCTCTGGCCAACCCTCGCGAAGAGCGAACCACGTTAACCAGGCAATTCGCTTCAGCTTCGGCGTTTCCGCTGGCCAACTCGAAGTTTGTCCAGACTGCGTAGAGCATAAAGCCAACCACTACCGCGTAGCTCGTGCCGAGTACCGTTATTTGCCAGCCGATAAGGTCATTGTGCTGCCGCCGCTGTTCAGGAGGCCAGACACGATGAACGAACAGCAAAAACGCAAGTGATGCGGCTATGATCGAGATCACAATCACAACACTTTCCAGGTTATTTAGCACGCCGGTTTTTTCTCCGAGCGGCGGTCTCGGCGCTTAGAGTTCCCGTATCTCCGAGCGCATTCTTTGCCGTTACGCAAGAGCTTATGCATCCGGCGCAGAGACGGCCATTGGCGCTGGCGTTTCTTCGCGCCCGAAGCCCGAATGTTCGAACGGCCAGTCATAAATTCTTGCCACGCGCGTCCTTTCGATAAGAAAAGTCAGGACCGACGTAAGCACAATGCTCACGAAAACGACGCAGTACGTAACTGACTGCAGCGCCGCCCCGTCCGGCAGCCCCTGATTAAGCGGCATGGAAGCGAGCACTACTGCGGCCAGACCCTTTGGGCTCATTACGGAAACCAGAGAAGCATCCCTCACTGGAGTCGTCCGGCTCAAGCCAAGCCAGGCTGCCGGAATGCGGACCAGGAAAATGATAGCCGTAAGCGCCAGTCCTGTATAGACCAGAGGCAGATCTGCGAATCGAATCGAAACTCCAACGTATACGAAGAAAAACGTTTTCAGAATAAAGACCGCCTCCCCGAGAAAGTCGCGTTCTTGCTGATTGAGCGTAATCGCTTCGCTCGGGAGATAGCGCCGCATCCAAGGCATTCCATGGAAGACTTCAATATTTCCGAGAACTGCGCCGAAAACCACCGAAGCGACGTAGCCGCTGAACCCTAGGAGTTCGACAATACCGAACAGCACGAAGACAAATGCTGGAGTTGTGAATATCGAGTTTTCCAGAACGCGAATACGCCGCAGCAAGGCGGACCAGAGAAAAGCTCCCAGCGCGCCGAAAATGCCGGCGATCACGAGGGTCGCCAAAATGTTGCCCAGCATGGGCCCTAAACGAAGCGTCCCGAGCCGGAAACTGTCCATAAAGCCGATTGCGACAACGATGCTGAGGACATCGCTCACTGCGGATTCAAGGAAGAGAATGGTCTTGGTCGACGCCGCGATATGCATGCGCCGGGTAAGCGGAACGATCACCGCAGGCGAGGTGGAACCGACAATTGCGCCCAGCATGAAAGTTAAACGCGCATTGAGGCCAAATAGGAAATGCGCGGCAAACCCGATCGCAACCAGCGTCATGAAGAAGTTGACCAGCGTTAGAGTAAGCGTGGAGCGAATCGCGCCGCGCAGGACGTCCAGATCAAGGCTTAGCCCGGCCTCGAACAATATGATGATCAGCGTGACGGTCGCGAAAACCGGCCCGATCAGCCCGAAGTTCTCCGGAGTCACTAAGTGGAAAACCGGTCCGAAGATAATGCCGATAATTGTCAGCAAAAGGACATCCGGAACGCGCGTCCTACTAAAAATACCAGTGAATGCATGGGCTCCGAAAATGAGCGCACCGACTACCAGGATGTTCGTCGCAACATGCATAGTTCAGGGAAACTTGTACAAGTATCACTCTTGTTCGTTCGCCCGGCGTAGCCGTGAAGCGTAGGTCAGATGCTGCGCACCGGCATGTCGACCACGTCGTCGATTTCGATCGCCTCTTTGACAACATACGGCTCCCCATATTTGACGCCGATCAAATTACCGTAGAAGCGGGCGATACCAGCCAGCCGCTCTTCTATTTCCGCGTGCGAAGGAAAAAGGCCTCCGCCTTCGTTCGATTCGCCGTATTGCGAAGCGTAACTGAAGAGAGCCGACATGCGGCGGTCGAATTGCCTCGTAATGTCAACCACAAAGGATGGCGCGACGTTCGCGTAAAGCGATGAATAGATAATTTTGAACGGCCGGTGAGGCGGAACATCTTCTTCGAGCCGCTTCAGTCCCGCTAAGAAGCAGGCTTCGTAGCCAATCTCGGAAGTTCGGTAGTGATCGGGATGGCGGCCCGTCCAGTAGGGCAGTATCACAACTCGCGGGCGGATGCGGCGAATCACTCCGGCCAGCGTCATCCGTGCCCCAATATGATTCTCGAGCCGGGCATCTGGCCAGCGGAGATTCTGCCGCCACTCGACGAGCATATGCTGTGCCGCGGCCTGGGATTCCTGAATGCGCGCTTCGGGACTTCCGCGGGTTCCCATGTCGCCCGCCGTCAGATCCAGCACCCCGTTTCTGTAGCCTCGCTCAGCCATTCGAATGAGCGTGCCGCCGCAGGTCTGTTCGACGTCATCAGGATGCGCCGCAATGGCCAGCACGTCCAGCGGAGACAGGATTTCAAACGGTTGCTTCGGATCGTGCATCGCGCCGCGAATCAGGAAGGAAAGTAGCGATATGGGCCGCGACGATCGCCCGTAAAGAGGCGGATGAGGAGAATGCCCGCCAGGAAGCCGCCTACGTGAGCGAACCAGGCGATGTTTTGCGCCATCGTAACAGCGCTCAAGGAACCGAGTCCGCTCAGCAGTTGAAGCGCAAACCAATAGATCAGCATGAATGCGGCAGGCAAGTCATAAGTCGTGACAAAAAAGACAATAAAGATCAATGTGACTACGCGGACCCGCGGATACAGAATGAGAAATGCGCCCATCACGCCGGCAATTGCGCCGCTTGCTCCAATGGTCGGAACCGGACTCCCAAGGCTGGTCGCAACCTGTACGGCGGCTGAGGCGATACCGGAGATGATATAGAAAACCAGGAAGCGACCCGATCCCATCGCGTCCTCGATGTGCGATCCGAAAACCCACAGAAACCACATATTGCCGATCAGATGCAGCCAGCCTCCGTGCAGAAACATCGACGTTATGAACGAAGGCAGGTACAAATGATCGGGCACCAGCGCGTAATGTTCGATGAACTGATTCCGCAGATAAACCGGTTGCGCCAACTCGAAAAGAAAGCAGAACGTATTCGCTGCGATCAGGATCAGCGTCATCACGGGAGTGGAATTGCGCAGCAGCAGTGCACGAAGAGGGATCATTAGTTTCGCAGCGCGGGATCAGCGCTGGCGGAAGCAACTTGCTCAACTATCTCAGCGTCGAAGCGGCGTCTGATCTTTGCCGATTTTGCTTCTGCAAGCAATCTATGCACTTCCTCGCGCAGCGGAACGTGGCCGCGCGCGCCAATGGCTGTGCAGTTCAGTGCCGCCGCGGCATTCGAGAAATCCAGAGCCGCCTCCATCGGCATACCCTCGAGCATGGCGCAGCAGAACGCCCCGTGAAAAACATCGCCAGCGCCAGTGGTATCCGCGCAGGGAACTTCAAAAGCAGCAGAGTAGTACCACGCTCCTTCGTACAGCGCAAGGGAGCCATGGTTGCCGAGCGTCATTGCCGTGACAACAGGCCGGTACTCGCGATGAAGGCTGAGCAGTGCTTCGAAAGGATCATGCTCGCCCGTCCACTTCGTGGGCCAGGAGGAACCCGCCACAAGGTAGTCGGTGTTTTTCAAAACGGATTCAAAGCCCGGGTAGACTGTGTCAACGTCCAGCGAAACGGGAATCCCGTGCCGGCGCGCGATTCCGGCCGCAAACGTCGCCGCCTCGATGTCGTAACCGTCGATGTGGAGGAGTCGCGCTGCCTCAATGTCCGAGGGACGAAGATCACTGCTTTGTAGTCGCAAGCATTCCGCTCGCTGCCAGAAGACAGTACGCTCGCCCGTACTCTCGTCGATCACAATGTACGCGGTCTGATTGGGGCAGCCATCACGAACAATGAGTCCGCTCGTATCGACGCCGGTTCGTTCGAGACTGTCCCGTTGTATGTTGCCGCGAACATCATCCCCGATCGTGCCGATGTAGCGCCCTCGCAGACCTAGACGCGCGCAAGTAACCACCGCTGTCGCAACTTGACCGCCGGGACTTAACAGTTCGCGCTCAAACGCTACCTTGCCCGCGTAGGCAGGAAACTCCTTGACCAGCAAAAGAGTATCGGTTGCGTTGAGCCCGATGCCCAATACGTCGCACGCCAGGCTCACCTGAGCTCACTTTCGGATGGAATTCGGAACCTCGTAGAGGTAGATGGTATGCACATCGCCGAGGTGTCCTGATGTCTCCCAAGTGTTGATCGGAGTCCAACCGTCAATCGGGTAATCATAGGAGACCACTCGGGTCTTCGGCTTGAGTTCGTGCTCGAGGTTTGGACGGAGCGTGTCATTAGCCGTGGGCGCAAGATAGAGCGTTACCACGTTCGCGGCGCTCAGATCCATTTTCATAAAATCCCCATGGATAACCTTGACCTGGTTCTCCAGTCCCTTTTTGCGAACGTCCTGCGCCGCTCTCTCCGCCAGCGCGCTCGAAATCTCGATGCCAACTGCTTTCACCTTGTACTTCTTCGCAGCTTTTACTAAGATCCGGCCATCGCCGCAGCCAAGGTCGTAAAGCGTTTCGCCCGGTTTGAGGTCCGCGGCCTGTAGCATCTTGTCGACTGCGTTCTCGGGTGAACCAACCGAAGGGGCAAGCTTCTTGGTGAATGGGTCCAGATCCGATTGCTGCCCCAAACACACCGCCACCGCCCCGAGCAGACAGAGAAAAACCGGAGTGCCGCGACGCAGTTTAGACCTCATGCAGACTTTCCCCTTTTTCGTCCAGTGTAACTCGGTGCGCTCCCGGACCAAAGCTGTAAGTTCCGTTCGAGCTCTAGTGAGAACCGCCCGACAGAGCGCTTTCCAAGGCGCGGTTCCGTTTCGTTCGAATGATGCGATTCACCATTTCGCTCGTAGAAAACCAGAGATCGCGCGGGCGCGAAATGGTGTATTCGGTCCCGCGAAAAGCCTTGATTGCATGACTGATCGAATCCTTCCAGGGTACGGCTTGGGGATTCAAATTGTAGTTCATGTAAAAGACCGGACACTCAATATCACCGATGCGCCGCAGGTCCTCCTGGGGTACATCCGCGTTGAGCATCGCCTTCGGTCCGGCAAAGATCACCGCATCGGGGTGCGATGCCGGTGCAATTTCCTGCTCGATCAGACCCTCCAGAAAATTGGTCTGACTTTGCTTTTGGCCCAATTGCTGAACGTTCACCGTGCCCAGCTTCACCGTTTGCAGCGCCCTTCCCAAAGCAGGAAAGTCGATCTGGTCAGCCGTCTCCTGTCTGTAGAGCACGCGGCCTTCCGTCATATTGAACGCAACTAGTGAAATCTTCCCTATGTGGTCGTCGCGCTGAATCGCTTTCAGAATGCTCACTAGCGCATCCGTGTCGCTGCGCTGAAGCGCCGCAGAAAGCGAGTCCTGCGGAGCAAAATTCACTAGCAGCTTGACATTCAAGCCGTCCGTGCCCGCGTGAGGCGAGCGTACTTTTGTATCGTTGACGAACGGTTCAGGAGGCGCTTCGGCGACTTTGTTTGGCGAGATGAATAAATTAATCGTCCGGTCCTTGGGGCCGAGCTCCGCCTCGAGATCCCAGGACGACGAGCAGATCCGTTCCGCCCGGTCCCGCATCAGCCAATCCACGTGGTAGCTTCCTTCGCCTAGATTGATTTCACCTTGCAGAAGGGCGTCGCCCTTGGCATCCTCCGCCACCGTTGGAACGGTAAAGTGCTGAACGAAGTATGCTGGCGTGTTAGGGTCCGCTTGCGAGCGGACGCGGAAAACCACCGTGAGCGTCCCTCCATCCCCGGCCACCTCGCTCAATGGCACGCTCACTTCATATCCGGCATGGAAGCGGAGATCGAAACCGAGTTCCGCTTTCCGCTGCGTTACCGAGCAGGGCAGCTCCTGACGCGCATCGGACGATTCAAATATCGCCAGATCAGAAGGTTGGATATTTACCGGATCTCCGGGCTCGGCGGGCCTGATCAGGATTTGAGAACAGGCCGGAAGCGCACCGGAGCAGACAAGCAGGACTGTGGTTACGGCCAGCTCGGCGCTACGGACAAAGCGTACCGGCCGGAACACATTCAACACGGGCGAACACGATCGACGAAATCGCGGTGCCATTTATCCCCCAACTAGAACACACCACACACCAGCGTCAATGGGCAACTCGCTGGTCCCATAATTATCTCTCAAAGGGAGCGAGGCAATTCGGATCTTTGCTTAATTTTTTTGAGGGGCCCGTCCTAGTACCGGAAAACCGGGCTCGGCCTGGGAAACGGCTGTGTGGGGGCGCCCAAGGAGGAGAGTTTAGGTATGAGATCCTGAGTGCGGGCAGAGCGGCCCCCGAACGTGATCAGCAAGCTTTCCTATTCTGCCTTTGCACTCACACTACTGGCTTCCTTACTCAGCGCCGCGGGCCGGATTCAGGATGACCGGATTCCTGCCCAAGGGGACGTCCCGCCGATACTGAAAATCGGCTCTTCTGCCCCGGACTTCAACTTGCCTGGCGTCGACGGCCAAACGCACAGCTTGCATGAGTATGCCGGAAGCAAGGTTCTTGTCATCGTGTTCACCTGCGACCACTGCCCGGTCGCTCAAATGTACGAAAGGCGCATCAAGCAATTGACTGCCGATTACAAAGATCGCGGCGTTGCTCTAGTGGCCATCAATCCCAATGATCCCAAGGCCGTGCATCTCAGCGAAATGGGTTATACCGATCTCGGTGACTCGCTGCCGGAAATGAAAATACGCGCCCATTACCGTTCCTTCAACTTCCCCTATCTGTCGGACGGAGCAACCCAATCCGTAGCGCTCAAATATGGGCCAACCGCCACCCCGCACGCGTTCATCTTCGATCAGGATCGCAAGCTGCGTTACGAGGGAAGAATCGACAGCAATCCGCGCGAAGAACTTGCCAGGAAGCACGAAGCCCGGGATGCAATCGATGCGCTGCTGGCCGGGCGTCCCGTCACGGTGCAGGATGCTCCGGCTGTCGGATGTTCTACCAAGTGGGCATACAAAGAAGTTGGCGCTAATGCCGAGATCAGCGAGGGCGAGCAGGAACCGGTCAAGGTTGATTTGCTCTCGATTGATCAGCTCAAGGAGCTGCGCAAGAATGCCGGCATTGGCAAACTGCTGCTGATAAACTTCTGGGCCACCTGGTGTGCGCCCTGCACCGCGGAATTTCCGGATTTGCAGAAGATGGTCCGCATGTATCGCAAACGTCAAATCGAGATTGTTGACGTAAGCATCAATGCTCCCGATGAGAGAGATATGGTGCTCAAGTTCCTGAATCAGCAACATGCCATCAACCGGAACTTACTGCTGAATACGGACGATCCAGCCGAAGGGGTACCCGCTTTCGGCGCGGGTTGGAGCGGCGGCGTCCCCTTTACCGCACTTATTGGGATGACGGGAGAAGTGCTCTATAGGACACAAGGCCAGATGAGCGCGCTCGACGTCAAGCGAGCCATTCTGAAAAATCTTCCCGATGACAACTACATCGGCCAACACGCCTATTGGAACAGCTCTTTTTAAGGAAAAACGGCCAACGCTTTTAAATCAAGCCCGCTGCGCCGTCCCCGCGTAAGCTACTGCTTGAAACTGGGCGGCAACAATCGCCAACCCGAGGCACGCCGCGATGACGATCTCCACGATCACCGGCCCCAAGAAAAAGTAAGCGTGCGAATTCACTGCTACCGCGGTATATGCAACCAAAAAGGTAGACAGAATCGGCCGCAGCCGCCGCGCCTCCGTTTTTGCGAGCGAACTTAGTTGCCAGAAGACAACCGCCTCAGCCGTAAGGAATATCGTGACTCCCAGCCCGAGCCCGCGATAGAAATCCCAATAAGTCCGCGTTTGTCCCATAAACAGAAACTGGTTTATTTTCATCGCCTGTACGGCAACTGCGGCGGGACCCGGTCCCGTCTTGCCGAAGACTCCGCCTACCGTGTGCAACACCGCATGAATGAACGTCAAGACCGCTGCCACCCGAAGGAAAAGAGTGGGTTTCATTATTGCCGTTCTCCGTTTGCCGTCTTGGCGTATAGCGCTAGAATGCCGGCCCAGGCGCCCGGTCCCTCGAAGATCGCCCGCAACTGCTCATGGCCTTCACCATGACGCTCCAACTTGCTGTGCTCTAACTCGACAAGGGTTGTTCCCGGTCCTTCTGCCGTGAATCGAATCTCAACTTCACTCGCCTTGGCCATATCCGGGTCGAACTTCCAATCCGGTTGATCGTGTCCCGGACCGAGATGCCATGAAAAGATGACCCGATGCGGCGGGTCCCACGCCAACACGGTGCCCCAGTCGCACAGGTTGCCGTCGACATCTCTCTCGTACCAGCGGCCCCCGGCACGCGGCTCCACAAAGATCGCCTCGAAGGGCGTTTTCCCGATGTGATGCGTCGCCGGCCACCAGGTCTCCATCTGTTCCACGAACACGCTGAACGCGCGCTCGATCGGCGCCTGTACGCGCACACTCTTATGTACGACGGCTTCTTCCACCGTGTTTGCCATGTTTCTCTCCCAAGGGTTCTTTTTCCGCTGCTGCTTGAAAGGCGCTCATCGCCTTGGTCCACATCTGATCGAAGTGGGCGCGCAGGCGTGCCACTCCCTCCGGATTCAACCGGTACAGCCGCCGCGTTCCGGCCTTGCTGTCGGTCACCAGCCCTGCATTCTTCAGTACTCGCAAGTGCTGCGACACTGCTGGACGGCTCACCGGAAGCGTCCGAGCCAGCTCGTTTACGACAATAGGCCCGTCCGCGAGCTTTTGAAAGATGGCCATGCGCGTTGCGTCACCCAACGCCTCGAGTCCGGCTTGTAGGTAAGCATCCACTAACGGTAAGTTACCACGAACCGATATGCGTTTGTCAACGAAAAAAAAATACCTGCAAACTGCCAGCGGACTAAGGCCTACTTCTTTTCCGTCTTCCGAAGGAACTCGATAAGGTCGTTCTTCCACACAGCGGCCTGAGTATGAGTCCCATGTCCTCGTGTAGCATCGGAAATCGGAATGAGAATGAACTTGGCGTCCGGCATTCTCCTGACCAGTTTCTCGGCGATGCCAAGCTCCGGCGGGTTGATGAAATCATCGGCGGAGTTGATCCAGAGGACAGGTGCCGTGATCGTGCTCAGCTTCGGCTCTGGATTGTAGTTGCGTGAGGCATTGACATAGTAAAGAAAATCGTTGGCGTCCGTGCGAGCGATCAGGGCCTGGAGGGTTCGATCCACATAAGCCTCTGCTGAAGCACGTGTGGGAAAGTTTTTCTGCATCTGGAGCGGAGCCGAACCGGCAATGATGATCAGATCGTTGGCGCCCCGGAGTCCCTCGAGGGGTTCGGTCGTGTAGTCGCCATTCTTCCACGCGGGATCATCGCGAATAATCTGCATGGCCATGTAGCGCCACATGCGGTTCCGGCCCGCCAGTTCTACGGGCAGGCAGGCGAACGGTGCGAGGGCGTCGGAGAACTTGGGGTAGGTCTCGCCCCAGATGAAAGACTGCATGCAGCCCATTGAGGTGCCGAGAATCAGGCGGAGGTGGTCGACCTGGAGGCCGTCCAGGAGCATCGTGTGTTGCGACGCGACCATGTCGTTGTAATCGTAGTGGGGAAAGTGCATGCGCAACCCGTCGGAGGGCTTGCTGGACTCGCCGTGGCCGATATCGTCAGGGAGGATGACGTAGAACTTGCTGATGTCGAGCGGCTGGCCGGGACCGAAGAGAACATCGGAAAACGCCGGATTGAGCAGTGAGTGGGCGCTGCCGCCGGTTCCGTGGAGGAGCAGCACGGCGTTGTCGGTGTGTCCCGCGTCATCGCGGTGCGGCTCACCCAGCGTGAGATAGTGCAGCTTCAACTCGGGAAGGGATTCGCCGGTCCCGAAGCGGAAGTTCTTAATGATGTACGTGCCGTCCTTGGCGGGCCATTTGGTCTGACCCTGCGCTGCCTGGGCGTTGGCGGCGAGAGTTGTAAGAAACGCGAGAAGCGTGAGGCGACTGATCAATGGTGCCCCCCTTGCGGCAAATGAGGATTTCGTCGGCACCCTGAAAACCAGACCACCATCAGCCATTTGCGCCGCCAAATCCTCTTTTGCAGCGTAGCGCCTCAGAATCTGCGCCCCAATCACGGCGATTTCGCCCGGTGAACACTTGCTGCAAGCTACGGCAACCGGTCTCGATCTTTGTTTCCGAGTCGGCAATTCCTCCGACACAATTTTCGTAAACGCTGGGGCCCTTACGAGTGACCTTTATCTGCGCTGCCCAGTTTCTAGGCTTGCTTCTGAGGATGCCCGCAACCATTGCGGCTCACTCCCGGCCCCAAGCCGCGCTTCCCGATATCGGAACATCTCGTGGAGCAACGTTGGTGGGCACAGTTGAGAGCCGAGCAGCTCGGGACCTGCCGTATGTGGCAGGCCCCTCGCTGAAGACTCAGAGCTAAAGAACATCGGCGATCGTCGAGTTTGCTGTGATTCGGGTACCCGTCACTTTACCCTGCACGTGGGCCAGCACTGTCTGTCCGGTGGGATCATACTGATCCAGCGTGAAGGTGCCCCGGTATCTCCTGCCATCTGGACTGACGGTTATCTCTTCCTGGAGTTGCGCGGTACCGACAAACACAGTTCCCGTCGCGTCAAAAGCCTGCGGGAAATGGTTGAGCTTGAAACGCCGCGGACCGGTTTGCTCCCAGACTCCCAGACAGAAATTTCCCTCAATTGATGTTCTTGATTTCGTGTTCTGAACCTCGGTCTTGTCGCTGTGCCACTGAGACAGATCATCGTCAACGACAGTGCCGTCGGGGATACCGGCGCTGCCTTCGCTGATGAGTTGCTGATGCCAAAATCCGACGATGGCGGGATGGTCGCGACCCCAGTCTTCCTCTTCCACGGGCGCGAACGCCGCTGGCACAAGCTGCGCACTCCCGACCCGAATGGAGAGAGCTGTGTGGGCCGGTCTGCCTCCCCCGCATTGCGCATAACAGTTGGGCGCAAACAAAGCTGGAACCAGTGTCCCCAGAATAGTAAGCGAAATTCGAAAGATTGTCTTCATCATGACCTCCTCTAAACCTGTTGGGTTTGCCAACAGCACGAATTGTGCAGGGATGTGCGGGGCGACACAATGAAGCAGTGATGAGTTTCACATGAAGAAAATCTGACGGCCTAAGTCCTTCAGAACGATGGACGTAGCCCTCTCCACTCCCAATGGGTTGCTCTATACTATCTGCCGAGCGAATGATTACGAAAGCCAAAGTCTTTGAGTTTGGTGACTGCATCCTCGATTGCGACCGCTTCGAACTAACTCGTGCGGGATATCGCGTGAAGATCGAGCGTAAACCAATGGAGCTTTTGATTCTGTTGGTCACCAGACAAGGAAGCTTGGTTACGCGCGACGAGATTGCCGCCTCCCTATGGGATCCCGACGTTTTCGTGGACGTTAATGCAAGCATCAACACGCTTATCCGTAAGATCCGCTACGCTCTGCGGGACAGCGCTGAACAGCCTCTCTATCTCGAGACTGTCGCGGGAAAAGGTTACCGGTTCGTTTGCGAGGTGGTGGTTAAAGCTCCGGTCCATGGCTTGCCCTTGAACGGCACTCGCGCGGCGACTACCACGATAGAAGCTCCGTCGATCTCCTTTTCGGAACCGGCTCCAGCGCCGCCCGCCCTTTTTCGGTTCAGGAGCGGGCGAATCACGCGTTTTGTTTGGCTCGGGATCGCTTGTGGTGGGATTTTGATCTTAGCGGCCGTCGCGTCCTATTGGCTTCACAACCGCCGGCATCTCATCAAGTATACGCAGCTGACCGATTTTGCGGATTCGGCATCGGCGCCTAGCCTTTCACCGGATGGCCACATGCTCGTGTTCCTTCGCGGCAGCGCTTTGTTTAGCACTGATCAAATCTACGTCAAGACGCTTCCAAATGGCGAGGCAAAGCGTTTGACCGATAGTTCGGAATGGAAGTATAACCCAGTCTTCTCTCCCGACGGTTCACAGATCGCATATACCGTTCTTCACGGGAAGAGTTTTGAAACGAGGGTCCTTCCAGTCGTCGGCGGCGAGTCGCGACTTCTTCTGGACAATGCGGCCGGCCTCAGGTGGCTGGGACCCGATGAGGTTCTCTTCTCACGCATACGTTCCGGGCTGCATATGGGGGTGGTAAGAGGAAAGCTCACGAACGAACAATTTCACGACGTGTATTATCCGGCGAAAGAAGAAGAGATGGCTCATTACTCTTTCCCGTCTCCGGACCATAGTGTCGCCATAGTTGTGCAGATGGACGAGAACAAAAATTGGACCCAGTGCCGCCTCATTTCGCTCGATCATCTCTCTCCGTGGAGATACGTAGGTCCCGAGGGCTCGTGCACGGCAGCCGCCTGGTCGCCGGATGGATCGTGGATGTATTTCACGGCTAGCATAAAGGGCAAGTCACATCTTTGGAGACAAGGCTACCCGAACGAAACTCCCGAACAGATCACCTTTGGTCCGGCAGAGGAGGAAGGGGTGGCGATGGAACCGGATGGGCAGTCCGTCATCACATCGTTTGGGGTCCGCCAAACATCGCTTTGGCTGCACCAACCCGCGGGTGATCGGGCCTTGGTCATGGAAGGAGACATCCTGGGCAGCCAATTAGGAGAGTCGAAATATCCTCCTTCATTCAGCCGGGATGGCAAATTTATTTACTATCTCTTGCGGAGGAATCCCGACCTTGAGCCGGAGCTTTCGCGCGTGGATGTGAACTCCGGGAAATCGGAGGCTGAATTGCCCGGTGTTCCTATGCACGACTTTGACATTTCCAAAGATGGAAAACGAGTTCTCTATTCCTGCAGATCTTCGCAAGGGGCGACCGATCTCTGCATCGCTTCTATCGATGGAAATTCCACTCTGCGTCGGATCCCGGTCCCGGGCGCCTTGTTCCCCCGGTTCGGGACACCCGGCAAACTGTTCTTCGATTATGTGGACGGAAACAGCCGGTATTTCGAGGAAATCAATGAGGATGGCTCGGGCAGGCAGAAGGTACTGCCCGCTCCTGTTTTCGACGATGTACTCGTTTCGCCAGCGCGCAGATGGCTGTTTTCAGCGTTCAGTATGCCAAGTTCTGACGTTCAGTTCAGGGCAATTTCGCTACAGGGTGATGCTGCAAAGACGTACTGCTCCACCCCGTGTTATCCATACTGGTCACCGGACGGCAAATGGCTTTACGTGCCGGTGGAAAACGCCGCAGGCACCAATCCTGGACGATCTCTCGCTATCCCGATCGGCCCGAACGAAACTTTGCCGGAGTTCCCCGCGGGCGGGATTGAGCCGGGCACAGAACCGTCCGCAATGCCGGGTTCAGTGTCGATTAATCGAGAACGGGTGATACCCAGTTCCGACCCCGCCGTGTATGCTTACCTTTCCGTGAATACACAGCGCAATCTCTACCGGATCACCTTGCCTTAGACACAAGCGGCACATCAATCCCTCAGTCAGCTCGAACAGATAACAAGTATCGGATCCGTTCTCGGAAGATCTGCGGGGCCAGGATATTCCGGCTGAGGTATGGCTCAATGAACTGCCGACGTATATGCCCACATTCTTCGACAAGTACCTCCTTGATACTTGGGCCGCGCTACGAGGGATCAACCGGCATTCCTTACGCAAACAGTCGCCGAACTCACCGGATCGCCGACCGTCGGCCCGGGCTCTCCCCCGAATCGCCCTATGGCGAGAACTCTTTCTCTCTGCAAGGGCCGCGTGCTGTTCTGTGACGCACGTCCGTACGCTGCGCGATATGATCTGAGCGGGCGTTCCTCGTCATTCGCCCGCAGGCTCGTCCAACTTAAGAAGAGGTGCAATATGAAGCGCAATTCTAGAGTGATGTGCATTCAATTTTCGAGATCCCTCGCGCTTGCGGCTCTTGTCGCCGGAGCCGCTACACTTTCCGCCCAACAGCCGGCCGCTCCTCAGGGTGCGACACCACAGCAGGCCGCGGCGCCAGCGCAAGGAACGACGCCAACCGCAGCCAAACCTGAAGACACCGAAGTGTGGGAACCGGTGCCCAAGGTCGTCACTCCGGGTGCCACCTGCACGGCGCCTCCCTCCGACGCAATCGTGCTGTTCGACGGCAAGAACCTGGACGAGTGGGTGTCAAACCGTGACAAGTCGCCCGCCAACTGGACCGTCGCCGATGGCGTCCTGACTGTAAACAAGGCGGCGGGAAACATCGAAACCAAACGGAGCTTCAAAAACTACCAACTACACATCGAGTGGAAAGTTCCCGCGAACATCACCGGCACCGGTCAGGCGCGCGGCAACAGCGGTATCTTTTTAGCATCCACTGGGCCCGGCGACGCCGGATACGAGCTGCAGGTTCTCGATTCCTACAACAACAAAACCTACGTGAATGGCATGGCCGGCAGCATTTACAAGCAAGCTATTCCGCTGGCTAACCCGAGCCGCAAGCCTGGAGAGTGGCAGATCTATGACGTGGTGTGGACAGCTCCAACCTTTAACACCGACGGCTCGCTGAAGAGTCCGGCTTACGTCACGGTCTTCTTCAACGGGGTGCTGGTCGAGAATCACTTTGAGTTGAAGGGCGAGACGCTGTACATCGGAAAGCCGGTTTATAAACCATACACGACCGCTCCAATCAAGCTGCAGGCGCACGGCGACCGCAGTGAGCCAGTCAGCTTCCGGAATATCTGGCTAAGAGAGCTCGAGTAGCGATCGTCGACCGGGAGGCTGGGGCTGCAATACATGGCGATGGCAGAGTAACGGCGCCAGCCGTAAGAGGTTGGGTTAGCGTGGGGCTAGCGTACCCGGTCAAGAATCGCTTTGTGGTCGGATCGCTTCTCAAATACTCGTCCTGCGCACCCGAAACGGGAATATTATTTTAACAACGGTTTCGAGAATGCAGAATGGGGGCAAACAGTGCAAGGAGCCGAAAACGCGAATCCCCTTCCTGTAAATGGTGGTTTTCGAGAGCTTCAGTGCAACCCCAACGGAGGCGTGTAGGGCATGCACTTGTTGCATAAACTGGCGATAAGCTGAACATCATGGCGGCGGTCGGCCAAGATCTTCGTTACGCAATTCGGTTGCTGCTCAAAGCACCTATCGTTTCATTCGTAGCCATCCTTTCATTGGCGCTCGGCATCGGTGCAAACACGGCGATTTTCGGAGTGATCAACGCACTGATGCTGCGCTCGTTGCCAGTTCCTGACCCAGAGCAGTTGATTAGCATCGAGGCGGTCGATCCTGAGCATCCTGAGCATGAGCGAGGCATTTCGCTCGCCATGTTTCACGAAATTCAAAAGCGCGCAACGGTTTTCTCGAATGTTTTCGTCTGGACGGGCGGAGCCATGCGCAACATCGAGGCGAGTGGCATCAAATATCCCGGGACTGTCGACGGGGCTTCCGGCGATTACTTCGCAGCACTTCATGTCCAGCCGGTTATTGGACGGGTTCTCACACACGAAGATGTGCCGCTCGATGGCCGACCTTCGGCGCAAGTTGCACTCCTCAGTTATGGCTGCTGGCAGCAGCGCTTTGACGGCGATCCGCAGGTGCTCGGCAAAACGATTCGTGTCGACGACATGCCAGTCACAATCATAGGTGTCACGCCACCGCACTTCACGGGCCTGGATGTTGATATCGAGCCGGCTGCCACCATTCCCATTGGCTATTCGCACCGCGAGCTGAAATATCGCGAGAGTATGTGGTACAGCTTCGTCGGCCGGCTAAAGCCGGGCGTCAGTGCGGAACAGGCTCGCGCGGAAATTCAAGTAATCTGGCCTGACATCTTGCGATCGACTGTGCCGGATGCATGGCGCGGCACGCAGAGGTCGGAGTTCTTTGCGCTTCGTCCAGGCATTGAGTCGGCCGCGCGTGGAAATTCGTATCTTCGTAAACGGCTTCAAAAGCCGCTCGCGATTCTCATGGCACTTGTTGGGGCCGTTCTGCTTATCGCTTGCGTCAATTTGGCCAATCTGCTGTTGGCTCGCCTAGCAGCTCGGCAGCACGAGTTTGGAGTGCGCGTTGCAATGGGAGCGGGTCGCTGGCCGTTAGTTCGAATGCTCCTCGCCGAAGCGATTCTGATCTCTTGTGCTGGATCCACTCTTGGGCTATTGATGGCCCCTTGGACTTCACGATATCTCCTCGCCAGTATTTGGATTGGCTACGTCCCGCTCGCGCTCGATCCTTCGCCCGATGCACGCGTCCTTGCCTTCACTGTTGCTCTGGCCATCTTCACCGGGCTGCTGTTTGGAATCGTGCCCGCATGGTTGACGAGTAGTGCCGATCCGATGATGTTGCTGAGTCAGAGTGCGCGTACGACCGGCGGACGCAGCAATTTTTTCAGCCGGTCATTGATTACAGCGCAGATTTCTCTTTCACTGGTGCTTTTGTTCGGAGCAGCGCTGTTCGTGCGCACACTTCAGAACCTTCGCACCGTTGATCTCGGATATCGACACGACCACCTATTGTTGATACAACTTTACCCGCAACCTGGACGAGACAAGATTCCAAACCGCGTTGCCTATTTTCACGAGCTCTCTGAACGGATGGCGCACTTACCGGGCGTCCAGGCGGTGAGCTATTTGCATATGGGGCCGACAAAGGGCTCTGAGTACAAGGTGCCGGTCTCGGCCAGCACGGGCCCAAGTGTCAATGCTGTGGAGGAATGGGCCGGGCCTGGTTTCTTTCACATGATCGGCATGCGCGTAGAAGCAGGACGAGAGTTCAACTGGCGCGATGACGACCACGCTCCTAAAGCGGCTATCGTGAGCGAAAGCCTCGGCCAGGCGCTATTCCCTAATCAGGATCCGATCGGGCAAGCCATCAATATCGGCACCGATGCCGAACATCAAGGATTGCGAATCGTTGGGGTAGTGAATAGCGCAAAACTATGGAAATTCGACGACCGAAACCCGTTCGCGGTCTATCACGCCCTAATGCAGGAGCCTACCTATAACCAGGTAAGGCTGTTAATCCGAACGCTACCTGATCCAATAACGATTGCCCATTCCGCGGAACAGACGCTTGAATCCCTCGGACATCAGTTTTCTCTTCGAACCGAAAGTATTGATAAGTGGACGGATGATGCACTTACCTTACAGCGAATGATCGCTGTGCTTGCGGCCGGATTCAGTCTACTCGCACTGCTGCTGGCCGCTGTCGGGCTTTACGGGGTGATGTCGTACGCCGTGACCCGCCGCACGGCTGAGATGGGCGTCCGTATGGCTTTGGGGGCAATGCCCTCCGACGTTCTGAGCATGATCCTCCGTGAGGTTTTGCTGCTCATCACCATCGGCATTGTCATCGCGATTCCAATAGCGTTTGCCTGCGAAAGAGTCATCTCAGGAATGCTTTTTGGAGTATCTGTAGGCGATCCGGCGACCATAGTAATCTCTAGCTGCATTCTGACGGCTGTTGCAGCGATTGCAGGCCTGATTCCTGCGCGGCGAGCTGCCCGTGTAGACCCGATGGTTGCTTTGAGATACGAGTAGTCCATCGTGCGCATTGGCCCCTTTATGCCTGCCCGACCACGAGGCTTTCCCGCGCGGCTCCACAACGGCTTGAGTCACCTCGCCCAAGCAGTTGATTTCAAGGATGCATTCGTGCGGTCTTAATTGAAAAGCTGGATCGTCTCGCTCTACCGGGTGCTGGTCGAGAATCACTTTGAGTTGAAGGGCGAGACGCTGTACATCGGAAAGCCGGTTTATAAACCATACACGACCGCTCCGATCAAGCTGCAGGCGCACGGCGACCGCAGTGAGCCAGTCAGCTTCCGGAATATCTGGCTAAGAGAGCTCGAGTAGCGATCGTCGACCGGGAGGCTGGGGCTGCAATGCATGGCGATGGCAGAGTAACGGCGCCAGCCGTAAGAGGTTGGCTTAGCGTGGAGCTTGTCCCGGTCCCGCTCTTAGCCTTTGGCCCTGCCTTCTCAGCCTTGAGCTTATGCGCGTTTTGTTCTAGCTCCAGTTTGGCTGCCTTCAACCGCAGCTCTTGATTTTCTTTGTTTTGCCTCTCGAGATCCTTCTCTAAACCTCGCAACGCGCTCCAGGCCCGGTAAAACGCCCGCTCCGCTGTAGTCTTGTAGCGCTGCATCAGCTCCATTTTGTGCCGCTGCTCCGCCGTCCAATCCACCGGATCCACGCCCGCTTCCGCCGCGATCCTCGCTTCTGTCGCTTCCAACCAGCGCTGTGCCCGCCTGTGCATCCAGTCGTTTTGAATCAGGGTCTCCACCAGCTTCTCTTGCTCGTAGTCGGTCGGCTCCCAGCGCTCGTTCCAGCCGCGTACCACGTCGTCGTACGCTTCCTGCGTCTCGTCGGGGAGCAGCAGCACGCTCTTAGCCCGCAGTCCGTGCTTCGTGCTGTTTTGGCTCGAATTGGCCTTCCCCTTCGGCGTATTCGGCCCGCCCCCGCGCTTCGGGCGCACAGGGCCTTTTGTGCCCGTTGTGCGCGATCCAATATTCACCGCCATGCACCTGCAGTTTCCAACCGGCCCGTTCCACCGCGCCCCTCGATTTACACGTAAGCACATGCAGCGCTAGGAGAAATCTAATTTACCGCCTCTGTCACCCTTCCGCCTCTATCTTCATTCACCCAGTTCGTTCGGCAGAAACCAGCCGTCCAGCACTCACCTGGCAATGCTGTCCGGGCCTGTTCCGCGTCGCCCGGGGATCAAGCATGATACATTGCGATTGACTATGGCCTCCCGCAGTGTGAATAAGGTTCTCCTCATCGGCAATCTGGGACGCGACGCCGAGACGAAGTTCACTCCTTCCGGCGTTTCCGTGACGCGCTTTGCGGTCGCGACGACCCGAAGTTGGAAGGATCAGCAATCGAACGAGTGGAAAGAGGAGACCAACTGGACTAACGTGGTGCTGTGGCGTCAGGAAAACCTTGCCAACTACCTGACCAAAGGCAAGCAAGTATACGTTGAAGGCCGTCTGCAGACGCGCAGTTACGACGACAAGGATGGCAAGAAGGTCTACTCGACCGAGGTCGTTGCCGACGAGGTGCTGTTACTCGGCGGCCGCGGCGAATCGAGCGGCGGCTTCGAAAGCGGAGGTCAGTCGGCCGGACGCGCTGCCACTCCCAATCGCGGCCGGGGAGCCGGCGCTGGCACTTCCGGTAACCCGGAAGATGATTTCGGCGGTATGCAAATCACGGATGACGACGTACCCTTCTGATCGCCCTTGGCCTCACCTCTCGCTTGTCATAATTTGTCTTAGCTGTTCTCATCCCTCGATCTATAGGCCATGATGCCCCATCGCCACTTGTCCGCATCCCTGATAGCGTCTCTGGCGATCGCCACAGTGCTTGCCGGGCAGGAGCCCCAGATTCCGCCCAATGGCCCCCCGCCCCAACCACCTGCGGGCGGAGCTAACGGACCGCAACCAGGGCCAGCCGTAAAGGCTCCCGGACCGGGCGAGCGCACGGGCGAAGCCAAGGCGCCTGCCGGTCGAGGCGCTGCCGGCGATTTTCTGGCGATTGGGCCTCCTGCCGATCCGGCCGCTGCTGCCCGCGGCCAGGCAACATTCGTCGCAAACTGCGCCTTTTGCCACGGCAGCAACGCGCGCGGGGGAAATGGTGGCCCCAATCTGGTGCAATCCGTACTCGTCCTGCACGATAAAGGTTCGGGCAGCGAGATAGGTCCCGTAATCCTGCACGGCCGCCCAGCCAAAGGCATGCCTGCTTTTAATTTCAATGAGGGCCAGATCAAAGACATCGCGCAATTTCTGCTGTCCAGAAATCAGGCCGCCGCGAATCGCATGGAATACAAGATCTTGAACATCGTCACAGGCGATCCCAAGGCCGGCGAGGAGTACTTCAACGCGCACTGTACCAGCTGCCACTCGGCAACTGGGGATCTCGCGCACGTGGCCAGTAAGTTCCAGCCAGCAGACCTGCAGTCCCGATTTCTCTATCCGAGACAGACCCATTATCCGGGAATGCCGGGTCCACCTCCTGACCCGAAAAGCGAGAAAAGCGTGACCGTGACGCTTCCCTCCGGGCAGTCCTACACCGGTAAGCTCGACCACATCGATGATTTCAGCGTCTCTTTAACCGAACCGTCCGGCGAACATCACTCGTGGCTCTTCGACGAAGAGAAGGGAATCAAGGTGGACGTTCACGACCCGCTCAAGGCCCACGCTGAACTTCTCAGCCAATACAGCAACGCCGATATGCACAACGTGCTGGCATACCTGGAGACACTGAAGTGAGTATTCCGCGCCTGTTACTTGTCTTTTGTTCATCGCTGGCACTTGCTGCCGCTGCCCAGGATGTCACGCCGGCGAGTCTGGTCAAGCCCATTCCGGGGTCGTGGCCAACCTACAACGGCGACTACTCCGGGCGGCGCTTCAGCCCCCTCGATCAGATCAATGCCGGCAATGTTCGCAATCTTGCTCTAGCTTGGGTGTATCACGCTAATACCGGTCCCGGCGGCAGTCCCTTCGGTACGCAGATCAAGTCGACGCCGCTCGAGGTGGGTGGCGTGCTCTACTTCACCGTTCCTGATCATGCCTGGGCCGTAGATGCCCGCACGGGCCGCGAAATCTGGCATTACAAGTGGGAGAGCCAGGGCGGGATACACATCGGTAATCGCGGCGTCGCCCTGTACGGGAACTGGGTGTTCTTTGAAACGCCGGATAACCATCTCATCTCGCTCGAGAAAGACACGGGGAAATTTCGGTGGGCCGTTCAGATCGCGGACTTGGCCCAGGAGTACTTCTCAACACCCGCGCCCTTAGTTGTTGGCAATCACGTCCTGGTGGGCGTGGGCGGCGACTCGCTCGATGTTCCCGGATTCCTTGAAGCACGCGACCCGGAAGACGGCAAAGTGCAGTGGCGCTGGAATTCGGAGCCAACCAAAGGCGAGCCCGGTTCGGAATCGTGGCCGAACGAACAAGCTATGTCCCATGGCGGCGGCATGACTTGGCTCACCGGCACCTACGATCCAGAGTTGAATCTTCTCTATTGGGGCACCGGCAATCCGAACCCCGTACACGCAGGGCAGGGCCGCAAGGGCGCCAACCTTTGGACTTGTTCCATCGTGGCGCTCAACCCGGATACGGGCAAGCTGGTTTGGTGGTTTCAGGCCTCTCCTCACGACACCCACGATTGGGACAACGTGGAAGAACCCGTGCTGTTCGACGGCACCATTGACGGCAAACCTCGCAAGTTACTGGCGCAAGCGGCGCGTAACGGCTATTTCTTTGTGCTTGACAGGACCAACGGCAAGAGCGTCGTCAGCGCACCTTACGTCAACGTTAACTGGTCGAAGGGAGTCGACGCGCACGGCGAGCCTATTCCCAATCCGGACAAAGAACCGAAAACCGATGGCGCGCTGGTTATGCCGGCTTCGGGAGGCGCGACGAATTGGTTCCCGCCAAGTTATGATCCCGAGACTGGGCTCTTCTATGTGAGCGCATCCCCCTCTTACAGCGTCTACTACCTCACCGATACGAGTCAGAATCCGGAAGGGTACGGCGGACGTGACGCGGGCGTCTGGTCCGAGTCCACGCTCGAAGCTCTCGATTACCGAACGGGCAAAGCGCGCTGGACCCACGTTTTTCCGGAAAACGGCGGTTCACATTCCGGAATTTTGACCACCAAAGGCAAGTTGTTGTTTACTGGCGATCCCTCTGGCAACGTCATTGCTTTCGATCCGGCGAATGGCCAAATACTCTGGCATGCGGGATTAACTTCGGCCGTTAGTAACGGCCCGATGACTTACTCGCTCAATAATCGCCAGTATCTCGTCGTGGGCGCCGGAGACCTGCTCTACGCATTCACTTTGCCACAGTGAACGAGCGAGCGGAAAAGCTCCACGGAACTTCTAGCTCTTCTTGTCGTTTCCGCTCTTTTCTTCCAAATCCTCTTCGACCGTCTCCCGATCCCCTTCCGCCTGCGATGGCACGGGCCGTTCGGTTGCGGCCAGATCTTTGTCGGGCTGGGTATCTTTCTTTTGCTCGCTCATGTACAAGTAGAAGTTCGCAGCCGCGCTCCAGTTTCAAACTGTCGAGAACCGGAAACTCGTGACACCGTGATAACGTTGCCCCGGCTTCAGCTCGGTCGAGGGAAATTCGGGATGATTGGGCGAATCGGGGAAGTGTTGCGTTTCAAAACAGAAGCCAGTGCGAAAGCCGTACGCTACCCCATTCTTGCCGCGTACCGAGCCGTCAAGGTGATTTCCCGTGTAGAACTGGAGCCCGGGCTGGGTCGTAAACACCTCAAGAACCCGGCCCGTTCGCGGATCTTTGGCGCGCGCCGCCAACCCGGGCTCATTGCCGGTCCGGTTCAGGACGAAGTTGTGGTCGTAACCGATCGCTAGCTTGAGTTGCTCATCGGCCTCATCGATACGAGAGCCGATCGGCATCGGCTTCCGAAAATCGAAAGGGGTCTTTTCTACCGGACGGAGTTCTCCGGTCGGAATGAGATGGACGTTTACAGGAGTAAAGCGATCCGCGTTGATCATTACCTCGAACTCCAGTATTTTGCCCGCGCCCTCTCCCGAAAGATCGAAGTATGAGTGATTCGTCAGATTCAGGACGGTGTCTTTGTCCGTGGTTGCCGCATAATCCACCCGGAGTTCATTGTTGGAATTCAGAGCGTAGCGAACCGTCACCTGAAGATTTCCCGGATAGCCCTCCTCCCCGTCCGCGCTTAAATAGTTCAGCTCAAGCGCTGGTTCTCCATTGCCGCCGATCTCCCGCGCGCTCCACACTTCTTTATCGAATCCCTTCCAGCCCCCGTGCAACGAGTTCTGTCCGTCGTTGCGAGCGAGTGTGTAACGCGTGCCGTTCAAGGCAAACTCCGCGTTCGCGATGCGGTTTGCGTAACGCCCGACCAATGCTCCGAAATACGGATTCTTGCCCAGGTAGCCAGCCAGATCGTCGAAGCCAAGCACGATGTCGCCGAATCGTCCGTTGCGATCGGGAGTCTTCAAAGTGACCACCCGACCCCCGTAGTTGGTGATTCGTGCTTCAATCCCGCTCTGGTTTTGAAGGGTGTATAGGAAGACGTCTCTGCCCTCTTCTGTCTTGCCCCAGCTCTCTTTTCGGATCGCGCTCATCTATTCTGTTAATTCCTATCAGGAGACAAAAGTATCAGAATACTATTCGCGTCTACTATCTTTATCAGCGCCTTTCTGCTCTTTTCACTTGAGCCGCTGGTCGCCAGGCGCATACTTCCCTGGTTCGGTGGATCTGCCGCCGTCTGGTCGACCTGTCTTGTCTTCTATCAAGTCGCTCTGCTGGCCGGCTATTCGTATGCGACCCTGCTCACCCGCCGAACCACCGCACGCACCCAAGCTGCAATCCACATCGCGCTGCTCGCTCTATCCTTATTGCTGCTGCCGATTGGTCCAGGTGAGCGCTGGAAATTCCTCTCTACCGAAGAGCCTTCATGGTTGATCTTTCGCATGCTGACGCTTTCAGTGGGTCTGCCCTTCGTAGTACTCTCAGCCACCAGCCCACTATTGCAGGCATGGCTGGCGCGCGGCGGCTCCCAGGAACCTTACCGCATGTTCGCGCTTTCGAATTTCGGCTCTCTAGCTGCCTTGCTTTCCTATCCATCGCTGATCGAACCGCTTTTCGGAACGCGTAAACAAAGCGTTGTTTGGTCCTTGGTCTACGTCTGTTTCGCCAGCTTATGCGCTGTGGTTGCCTGGCAAAGCCTCAAATCCATGCAGCCTCACGGAAGCCTCACTCCGGATGGGCCCGCACCTCCAATCCGAAAGCTTCTGTGGTTTGCTCTGGCGGCTTGCGGTTCTATGCTGCTGCTGGCAGTTACCAACCACATCGATGAAAACGTTGCGGCCGTGCCGTTGATGTGGATCCTGCCTCTTGCTGTATACCTGCTCACTTTCGTGTTCAGCTTTGGCTCGCTCAACATTTACAGACGCTCGCTCTGGACACGCCTGCTCGCATTCGCGCTCGGCATCCTTGGATACGCGATCTATAACATCAACTCTCTGATTGCGATTCAGGTCAGTTTGCCCATTTTCCTCGGCGGGCTATTTATCTGCTGCCTGTTCTGCCACGGCGAGTTGAATCGACTGCGCCCACACTCGAAAGATCTGACCGGCTTCTATCTGCTAATCGCTGCTGGTGGAGCGGCTGGGGCCGTCTTTGTAGGCCTGGTCGCCCCCGCGATTTTCAAGGGTATCTACGAGCTTCCAATCGCTCTCGTCTTCACTGCCCTGCTTGCTCTCGCAACGGCTTGGCCCGATCGAAATCTCGCCGCCACTGTCTTGTGGGTTGCTGTAACTGCCTGTATGATCGCCGTCGCGGTAGCCAATGTAAAAGCCTACCGCGAGAACTCGCTCTCCCTGCGGCGGAGCTTTTATGGATCCTTGCGCGTTATCCAAACGCCGCATGCCGGGCCTGATCAACAACGCATCCTCTTCCACGGCACCATTGAGCATGGCTCAGAGTTTCTTTTGCCGCCGCGCCGCTTGCGTCCGACCACTTACTACGGGCCTGATTCGGGGATCGGCATTCTCTTGCGTGAGGGTTTTGCTCAGCCGAAACGAGTAGCGGTGATCGGGTTAGGCGTCGGCACGCTCGCCGCTTACGGCCACTCCGGTGACGAATTCCACTTCTATGAGATCAATCCACAGGTTCTCGATATGGCCCAGGCATTATTCTTCTACCTTCGTGAAAGTCATTCTGCCGTGTTGACCAGCATCGGTGACGGCAGGCTGTCCCTGGAGCGCGAACATTCGCCGCCCTTCGACGTCATAGTCCTCGACGCTTTCTCCGGCGATGCCATACCAGTACATCTGCTTACGCGTGAGGCATTCACGTTATATCTGGGCCATTTAACGCGAGCTGGCGTGATTGCATTTCATGTGTCGAACGATTTTCTAGACCTTGCCCCAGTCGTTAAAAGGCTAGCGACAAATGCCGGTTATCAGGCAGTTCTGGTACACAATCATGAGGATTCGGATGAGGCCATTTTGCCCGCCGATTGGGTTCTCGTGACCAACAATCAAGCGGTGCTGCACAACCCGGCAATCACCGTGCACGCAAGAGCCATTATCGACCGGGCCGGGCTGCGCCTCTGGACAGACGACTACAACAATCTGCTTTCGGTTTTGAAAGCCCCTGCGTTGGCGCGAGGGGCACGGTATTAAGTCCTTTGACGCAATCGCAGAATGGCAACGATCGCAAGGATCACTACCGGGATCAGGCAAAGTAGATACGCCATAAACCAATCCCACATCAACAGGTGCCTTCTGAGGTGCGGCACAACCTCGGTGACGACCAGCACGCACCAGACGATCCAGAGCAAAAGTCCGGCGATGCCGGCGAGAATTGTTTTCGGCATTTGGGACGGCTACGCGGAAGCGCGGGCTTTTGAGACCGGTCCTCTGCCGAGAAAAGTAAGGACACGCCGCGGACGCGAATCGGTAACGGGCCGGGTGCGAATCGGGCGCTCCTGCAATATGAGATCGCTTGCCTGAACTAACCGTTCCGCATGAAACCAGCGTTGGAAAGGCCAGTCGTGAAGCACGTTGCAGAAAGCTACCAAACTCATTGCTTGGTGGTGAGCCATCCAACAGCGGATCACTTCGCCTTTGCGCGGCAGAAGTCCGCGCCGGCTCGCGTCTGTGTAATCGGTCGATTCGTAAAAGCCGTATTCTGTGAGCCACTTCAGCCGCTTCATACGAACTAGATTTTTCAAAGCGTTCACTGGATCAATCATCAGCGCCAGGCAGCTTGAATAGGCGGATACGACGAGCGAACCGGAGCGAGCCACGTTCAGAGCCAAGCCCGGCACACCGAAGGCTGAGTATTGATAGTTGCCGTCTAGGTCTCTCTTGCGGTAGGCTGCTTCCGAAATGCCCCAGGGAATGCGGTGCTTTTCACCATAAGCGCGTTGCGCTCGCACCGCCGCGCGAACTGCCCGGTCGAGTAGCGTATTCGGATGCGATCTCATCCACAGGACGGGCATCAGGTATTCGAACATGGTGCCGGTCCAGGAGATCAAGGTCGTTTCACCTTCAGCCACTGTGTGCTGCCGGCCCAGACGGAACCAGCCGTCCTGGACCAGATCGTTTTTTGCTACTGCAATAAATGTGGCGGTTCTGGCTTCGGACGCAAGCAGGTCGTAACAGGAGGCATTCACTTTACGGGCAGCAACCTCATATCCGATCGAAAGCAGGTTGCGGTTGCGGTTGATGAGCTTTGAAAAGCTCATCTGATCGACGAGCCGGTCGCAGGCGGCAGCCATATCCTCGAGACGGGTTGCGTATGTCTGAATCCTCTGGCGGCAACCCGGAAGCTCTTCGCGCAGGCGACGCGCCAGTCCGAGCACATCTTTCGAAGCCGTAGCGTTAGCCGCGAGTGCTCGCAGACGCTCATCGAAGTCTGCGAAAAACTCCGGGGAACTCTGCGGAGTGAGAGCCTTCTCCGGAATCTCGATCCCGCTGTCAGGCTGACGCAATGCTTCATATTCGGGCAGGAACCACGGCATGAATTGGCGGACGGCCTCGCGCAGTGCTCTCATGCGGCCGCGCAACTCGAGAGGCCACGAAACATGCTGCTTGGGGTCCGCCGGTTTGACTGAGATAGGAACGTCTTCGCTATTGAACTTGAGCAGTTCAGGAAGCCACATTGGAGAGCCGTGCAGCTTTATGATTCCGGCGAGAGCCGGGGGCGCAATCGCCTTTTCGAGCATGCGGTAGTGATCCGCGATCCCGGCCAGGGCGTTGTCACTGATGAGCGGCCTGCGTAATAGCTCGCGGCAGCCTTGCGATAAACTCCAGAGCGACGCGATCAAGTTGCCGCTGTCTACGCTCGAGATAAATTCCGCCCCGAGCGGTTGCAAAGAGATATTGTCATACCAGTTTAGGAAGTGGCCCAGGCAGCGCTGCAGCTTGGGAAGAGTTTCGAGAGTCAGCTCATTTTGTTCTACGAACTCCGGCAGCGTGAGATATCCGAACTCGAAAGCTGCTTGCCTCGCGTTGAAAAGCAATCCGAGATTGGTCGGCGAGAGGCGCTCGGCAATTCGATAAGGCTGCTCCTGAACGTTGTCGGGAATGAGCCAGTGGTTCTTTTCATTGCTGAATTCGGCGAAGTAGCGCCAAGTCCGCAACGCTAGTCCGCGCAGAAAAAGACGGTCGGGTTCCGCCAGATCGAACATTTCATGAGGCGACCGGTTGAGCCAGTTGGAAATCAGCTTGGCGCTAGCCCATAGAACCAAGAACGGCAGGGCATACGGAGCTGCGCCAGGGCGCAGAAAGAGTAACAGGCCCACGATGATCGAAACGAGCGGTACCCAGTCGAGATACATATCCACGGGCGTGCGCTTACGGATCCCGAGCTCCGCTTCGGTGGCGGTTTCCCATTCGAGCAAGCGCGTGTGTGTGATTGAACTGCGGATCACCGTTCGGACGATTGCGTCGATTGCGACCAGTCCTTGATGCGCAAGAAAAGCTGTGTTCAGGGCAATACTTAAGTGTGAGGTGAAGAAGTCCGATATCGACTCTCGCAGTGAAATCCAATTGTTGGCTGCCGTGGTGCGAATAACCGCAAAAACCAGTCTGAAGTAAATCGGCAGAAAGAGCAGGGCGAGGGTGACAAGAGTCCAGAAGCGCGGACCTCCCGGCAACCAGAACCAGCCGGCTATAAGCAGCAGGAAGGTGGCGGGCTCAACCAGACTGCGGCGCAGATTATCGAGTATCTTCCAGCGCGAGACGAGCGAGATCGGATTCTCAACCAGGCGGCCCGATTCGTCGGGAACCTTGTCGAAGATCCAGCGTACGATCTGCCAGTCGCCCCGCAGCCAACGGTGCTTGCGGCGGTTGTAGGCACTATAGTGCGACGGATAATCGTCGATGACTTCGATATCTGAGGCAAGGCCCGCGCGGGCGTACGCGCCCTCGATCAGATCATGACTTAGCAGTGCATTGCGCGGGAAGCGGTGCTCGAGCACTTGCCGCAAGGCGTCTACGTCGTATATCCCCTTACCGGTAAAGATCGCCTCGCCGTAAAGGTCCTGATAGACATCGGAAACAGCTCGCGAGTAGATATCGAAACCGGTTTGGCCCGAGTAGATGCTTGCCAGGCGCGAGCGGGAAGCGGAATGGACACTGATTCCTACGCGCGGCTGCAGGATGCCGTAGCCGCTGATTACGATATTCAGTTCCGGATCGATCACCGGCCGGTTCAACGGATGAGCCATGGCGCCGATCATGCGCTGTGCCGAGCCGCGTGGCAGCTGTGTATCCGAATCGAGCGTCAGCACATATCGGATGAAAGGCAACTTTGCGAGATCGCCGGTTTTGACCGGAAAGGGATCGTAGACATTTCGCAATAGCTGATTCAAATCGAGCAGCTTGCCTCGTTTGCGCTCCCAGCCCATCCAAGCGCCTTCGCGCGGATTATAGACGCGGTGACGGTGGAAAAGATAAAAGCCGCCGAACGGTTCGGAAGCATACCTTGTATTCAACTCATTGATCAACTCGATTGCCAGGTCCACGCGGCGGTCCTGCTCACCCGCAGGCTCCGCACTGTCGGGTAAGTCAGTCAAAAGTGCGTAGAAGATGTTCGGATCGCGATTCACCAAGTAGCGCACTTCCAGATCTTCCACCAACTGCCGGATCTGCTTGTCGTTGATGAGCAGGGTCGGAATCGCGACCATCGTCGCGGAGCCGCGGTCTACTGAAAGGGAAAAATCCAGCTTAGGAAGCGGGTGCGGCGTCAGAACCGCGGTGACCAAATAGTTGACTACCTCTACAGCGGCCTGGGTAGCGGGCATCAGCAGTAGTAACGCTCCGAAGATCAGGCCGAGGCCGCCCTCAGTGCGAACGATACTCATGATGAGCGCCACAACTGTAATCAACGCAACGGCTTCAATGCCCAGAATGTATATCTCGTCCGGGAAGCTGCGAAACAGGCGCTGGAGAGAAGAGCCGAAGGAGGGCCGGTATCCGACTTGCCGCAAAAGATCCTGTGAACCATTCGTGTCAACCAGGTAGTATCCAACATGCCGGAGCCGCTGGCTAACCGTCTCGGTGCTACCGGGCTGGACCGTGGCGTCGCGCGCCATGGAAACACTTCTCCGCGCCAATTCAAGCTCATTCACGTCGGAGTTAGCCGCGATTTTCGCTACGCGGAGCCGGTACAGGTCCCGGCTCTCATATTCCATCCGTGGATAGATGCCGACCGGATCTTCGAGCAGGGTGCGATGGACGACCGAGAGTGGCTCGAGAATGCTGCGCCAATCCCGTTCACCGATAAACCGCAGGCTCGTGACGATATCCCCGATTCCGAAGCTTGGCGCACTCTGGCCCTCTTTGCGGAAAGCCTCGAGCGCTTTGGGCCCCCGCTCGGATAACTCTTCCAGAAGAGCTATCTTAAGAGCGTCGAGCATTCCGCCGAGCTCGTTCAGATGCAGCGGCTCAATCTCCTCGATCGCGAGTACAAATTGAGAGAAGGCTGCTTCGTTCAAGCGGTTATCGGTCGCCGAGACAAGCGCGCGAGCAAACACGATAACGCGTGGCACAGCTTCTTCGTGTGAGGTCCGCACGCCGGGCAGGCGCGAGAGTGGCCGCAGGGAATCCCGTACCGATTCGAGATCGGTTCTGATGAGCCGGAAATTGTCATAAAGCCACCTGAGGTCTTCAGACGGCTGATCGGAGCGTAGCCGGTAGAGCTCATTCTCGAGCGTGGAGAGGCGTTTGCGGAGGATCTTATAGATGTTTCGCGCTCTGCTGGTACGATGCTTGCCTAGCCACGAGCAGGAGCGGGCCGCATCTCTGGCACTTTCCTGCACCTTCAAACCCTCGGCAGCACTGAGGCCGTTTTCGCGTGCAGCGTCTGGTGCGGCTGCGGTTTGTGCAGAAGTTTCGGGCATCGATTTTATCTGTAGCTGGAAGCTTGCAGCTCAAACATCTCTGCGTATCGGCCACCGTGTGCCATCAAGCGATCATGGCTGCCTTCCTCGGCGATACTTCCATTTTCCAGCACTATGATCCGCTCGGCCATGCGCACTGTCGAAAAACGGTGCGAAATGAAGAGTGCCATTTTGCTTTCCGTCAACTCATTGAAGCGCTCAAAGACTTCGTACTCGGCTTTGGCATCCAGAGCGGCCGTGGGCTCATCGAGTATGAGAACCTGCGCTTCCCGCAGATACGCTCGTGCGAGGGCGATTTTCTGCCACTCGCCGCCCGAAAGATCGACGCCCCCTTCAAATCGGCGGCCAAGCATCTGTTCGTAGCCGTACGCGAGCCTATGGATCACGCCATCCGCCAAACTCTTCTCCGCAGCGGCGTGGATGCGGCGATCGTCCCGCTCAAACTCAATCCGGCCGACCGCGATATTCTCGCGCGCCGTCATCTCGTAGCGCATGAAATCCTGGAAGATCACTCCGATCTCACGGCACAGATCCTCGATGTTGTAGTCGCGCAAATCCACCCCGTCGAGCAGAATGCGACCGCCGGTCGGGTCGTAAAGACGAGTCATCAGTTTGACTATGGTGGTTTTTCCTTGGCCATTCTGACCGATGAGTGCGATGCGCTCGCCCGGCTCAAGCCGGAAATTCAAACCGTCGAGAATGAGACGCGAAGTGCCGGGATACTTGAACGAGACGTTTTGAAATTCGAAGCCGTCTCGAATAGGACGGGGCGCGGGTAGTGCATTCGGTTTGGAAGTGACCGTCGGCTTCATCTCGAAGAAGGCGAGCAGATCTGTCAGAAAGAGCGCCTGGTCCGCGATGCTCGAGAGAAGAGAAAAGATCTGGGAGATATTGTTCGAAGTGTTCATCACGGCGGTCGTCAGCAGCACGAAATCGCCGTAGGTCGTCCTGCCCAGCGCCGTTTGATAGATGACCCAGACGTAGGTGCTGTAATACCCAGCCGTGCTGAGGATAGAAAGCGGCGTTGCCGCGATTAGCCGCCGGCGAGAGAGGGCCAAATTCTGATCCAGAATGTCATTGGACAAGTTTGTAAAGCGAGTCGTGAGAAAGCCGCTCAGTCCGAAGAGCTTGAGCTCTTTGGCGGCTTCTTTGCTCCCACCAACCTGGCGCAGATAGTCGAGCTCGCGCTTGACGGGTGTCTGGCGAAAATTAAGAGCGTAATTCAGAAACGCGAAGTGACTTTCGCCCAGAAAGGCGGGAATCAAGCAAACGATCAGGATCAGGAGAAGAAGAGGCGAGAACCACAAAATGACCCCGGAGAATGCAATGGTCGTGGCAACCTGCTGAAAGAGGCGGCCCAAAGACTGTATCATCCCGAGCCGGTCAGTCGCCTGAACGCGTGCGCGCTCGAGCCGGTCGTAAAAAACGGGGTTCTCGTAGGCTTGCAGATCGAGCCCGGAGGCATGCTCCATGACTTGCACGCTAACGTGGCGAGTGTAGCGGTCGGCTAAAACACGGTCATAGTAATCAACCACTCGACCGAATACATTGCCGGCGACTACCAGGCCGAACTCAAGCGCAACAAGCGACCAGAGATGGATTGATTCCGCCGAATAAGGCTCCTTATGCTGCGCGATGAGCGTGACGGTGTCAAGGATGTATTTGCCTACTGTGGCGGCGCCGACTGGAACGAACGAAGCCAGTAGGCGGAAGAATAAACCCAAGCCGACGACCCAGGGGCCGGAGTCCCAAACGATCCGCAAAACTGGCGGAACGTTCTTGAGTGCCTGAATGCGGTCGCGCCAAGCTCGGGAAGAGGTTTGGTTTGCTTCTTCTATCACGCTGATCCACTGGAAACGGATGCCAGGAGCGAGAGGCACACCGGAAACTTCGCGCAAACGAAGCCTTTAGATTACTTTAGATCGCGCCGCCTGCTTGAACGTTTCCTGAAGAGTCAGGAAGAGTGATGGTCTAACCACGTAGCAGCGGCTTGCGGTGTTTCGATGCGGCCATTCAGGATTTCCCACAACAGCGCTCGCGTAACTACCGTGTTGAACTGCTTTGGATATTCCAAGCCTTGCTTCTGCCCCGGGAGCTTCAAGAGGAAGGGAACATAGCGAAGATGCTGATTGTGAGTTTCGCGTTCGAGTTCGTTATCCCATTGCGCTTCATCATCCCGCCAAAAATCGATCCGAAGGGGATGATCTGATGTCACCAAGACCGCAGAGCGATCCCAATCGCCACGAGACTGCAGCGTCTCGCGTATTTCACCGAGTGTACGATCCGAGAGATTCAGGTTATCGAGATAATTGCTCGCTTTTGTCTGCGACAATTCGTTCTTGCCGGAATCCCAAATACCGGAAGGGTGCGGAATAGGGAAATGCAGGAGCAGCAAATCGATATCCGGGTTTTTCAGCATCCGCAACCCGCCCGCGAGGACGTTCTTGTATTCGAGAATGTGCTTATGTCTGAACAGCGCCGTCTGCTCAGGTTCCGGTTTGGCGGAATCGAAAGCGAATAGAAAAGGCGCGCTCCTGGCCTGCCAGTTGGCGAGATAGCCAGCCTTTTGGATAAGAGTCCGATGGTAGAGCAGAGCTTGCGCGGACTTGCCTATAAATCCGCCCGAGCCATCCCAGGCGCAACTGCTCAGCTGTTTCCCGAGCACGCGGCAGTAAGCGTGGTACCAGCCGCTTAAACCTGTGTTGAATCCGGCCGCGCGAGCCTCCCCGAAAAGAGTAGGTTGACTACTCCAATCCACCCAGGCCTTCGCACCGGCATAACGAAGCTTGAGATCCAATGGGCTGCTTTTCGTCTCGGCAACTTCTCTGCCTGTGATCAGCGAGGGTAGCGAGAGAAGTGTTATGCGTGCGGGAGCAACTGCTTTATCTGCATGAACGGACTCGGCGAGAAGCCGATCGAAATTCGGCATGTTGACGCGCGGTGGCCGCGCTTCGAATGCAAGGTGCTTGTCCAGTTCGTCGAAAACCACCCAGATGATGCGCCGCGGGCTCCTCGTATGCACCTTGAGCATCCCTGCGGGCTGTCCAGCGCCAACACGTCTGACCTGTGGCGCGCGGTAGAGCCAAGCCGCATTAGCAAGCAGAATGACAAAGAGCGGCGAGATGATGAGCAGGCTGCGGCCCCAAACGCGAGCGGCGCGTTTCCTTATGGTCCATACGAGAACAACCAAAACAGCGTAGACGGCATACTTCAGGTACTTCAGGTAAGCGAAAGAGTGAGCCTTGGTAACCGCATTCAAGGCGAGTTCCCGAATCTCGTTCAGCGCAAAAAGTGTGACTAGTGCGAACAATGAGATGCCGAGCACTCTGGCTGGAAGCGAATCGCTTTTCGACGCCTTTAAACACAGAAAGAGCACGGCGGCAAGCAGGGCAATATCGAGGATCAGGGCCAGGAGCAAATACCAGTCGGGAGCATCGGGCCAGAAATAGGAGTCGCTAGGGTTGGCCAGGGTAAATATCTGGATCCACATCCCGAGAAAACAGAGATTCGCGAGCGACAGGCTGATCAGAATTTCCTCGAACAGCTTTTTCCGGCTGGCACTGGCCGGCGTCGAAAGGCGGGGCTCGCTAGAGAGCGCTTCAGACTTCATTTTTTCGTAGCAGGTAAAGCCAGCGAAGATCGTCCTTTATAGGCTGAGCGTTTACGATTGAAAAGCGGCGGCGGCAGGCGGTCTCAAAGCTTTCACGGGTAAAGCCGGCGTGCAGTTCGTCGCGGCCGCGTGCAATCTGCTGGAACATCGGGTCCTCTCTGGCCACGTACTCGATGATGGCGAACTTCGTCGTGAGTTCAGAGGCGAGCAGCAGGATTTCGTCGAGCGGTATGCGCTCCGTGACCAGCAGGTGATGCAAAGTGGCCAGCATGAGAACTAGCTCGAAGCTACCCGTAGCGCGCGAGAGAAAACCCGAATACTCGGCGTTGCGCCAGCCGGTAGCGGGAGTTGGGCGCGCAATATTAACGACCAGCGGCAGAATGTCGAGCTTCTCCTCTGAGGCGCGGCGGCAAGTGCTGCCTACTACCACCGGATCGACGTCCACCGCAACCACGCGAGCACCCGCCCGTGCGGCGATCGCACTGAAGTGGCCCGTATTGCAGCCGATGTCTAGAACTGTCTGGGGCTTCGTTTCTGAAACGGCGCGCTCAACGAAATCGTTCTTCGCCCGGAACTGATTATCCGAGTAGCTCAGGGTGTTCATGTACGAGGCCCAATGCGAGCTTCGAGAGCCGCCTGGAGCCGCTTTTTTGAGGGCCCGTCGCAAACGGCGGAGTTGTGAACGCAGGATAAACTGCGCTTTCTCCACGTTCTCGAACGTGCGCTTTCGATAAAGATTTTTTCCAGGCTTTGACTGTTTGTTTTTGAGCCAGGTCGGAAGGGAGACTTCGGTGAGCAGCGGCGGACGGAGCCGGCTTGCCCACCCGAACTGGGCGTAGACTTCCTCGGGCTCCAAACCGTGGGCACGCGTGGTGAACAGCTGATCGAGGCCTATGCCGGATTGCTTTTGCAGCAGCAGAGGGAGCAGGAACATCCGAACGAACTGCGCATAGGGCAGCCAGATGTAGTCGCCCGGTTCGCGCTTTTCAAAAGACAGAATGTCCACGAACACCGGACCGGTCCCTCGAAACAGCACATTGTAAGGCGTGGCGTCCTTAAGGCCGAAACCGTACTCGAGCGACGCTTCGGCGATATCGAGAGTGAGGACGCCCGCCGCATACAGCATCTCCGGCGGCCACTCATAGACATAAGAAGGAAACCAGATGCGCTCGTGCTCGAAGGTGGTTCCACCTGGGCCAAAGAGGTCAAGCAGGGCGCGTTTGCGCTCGGTCAGGTATGGAAGAAACTGTTCAGATGAGACTTCCTCGGTCTTGACGAGCTTGCCCTCGCCCGAGAGGCGGGTTGCCAGAGGCGATTTCAGAAACTGCTGAGCTTCGGGCGCGGCTCCTGCGGATACTTGACGGAGAACACGGCCCTGGATGAAGAAAACGGTACCAGAAGGATCCCGAAAGGAAGAAAGGGTCTCCAACTCCCCCATCTAGACGTCGCGATTTTCCTTATTCCGGCCACGGATCTTATTGAGGAAGCGGCGAACGTAGAACATAGAACCGATAAAAGCAGCAGCAAGCGATTGCCAAATCAGGCTGCCAACACCTGGGTCTATGTAGGCGAGGATCGTGACCATATCCGTAGTATATCTATAGATTACGCGAGTATGTCAAATTTATTTCAGCCCACTTAGGCCGTAAGTTGCTGAAGCTACGTACTTTGGTTCGCACTGAAATGGTTATGGCAGTACTCTTCCGGCCTAATTGAATAATTGAAATCGGAAATCAGCGGCGTGTCACGAGCCGTGCCGACTCGGCGTTCTCAAGAAACCACTGATAGGTAGAACGAATTCCATCTTCGAGCGAGATCGAAGGGCGCCATCCCAAGGCTTTGAGACGGCTATTTTCAAGCAGCTTGCGAGGTGTTCCATCCGGCTTCGAAGCATCGAAGGCTAGGTGTCCGGTGTAGCCGGTGATCCGGGCGACCAGCCGCGCGAGGTCCGAGATGCTGATCTCTTCTCCAGAACCGACGTTGATGATTTCGGGCTCGTCGTAGTGGTGCATAAGGAAGACCGCCGCCGCGGCGAGATCGTCGACGTGTAGAAACTCGCGGCGGGCGCTGCCCGTACCCCAGATGACTACTTGGGGACGTTCGTCAACTTGCGCCTCATGGAATTTGCGAAGCAGGGCCGGCAGCACATGTGACGTATAGAGATCGAAGTTATCTCCCGGCCCATAGAGATTGGTGGGCATGAGCGAGATGGCGCGCAAGCCGTGTTGAGCCCGGTACGCCTGACAAAGCTTAATACCGGCTATTTTGGCGAGGGCGTACCACTCGTTTGTAGGCTCGAGGGGGCCGGCGAGAAGCGACTCTTCGCGCATCGGCTGGGGAGCGAACTTGGGGTAGATGCAAGACGAGCCAAGGAACTCGAGCTTGGTGACGCCATAGCGCCACGCGGCATCGATGACATTCAGTTCAATAGCGAGATTGTCGCGAAGAAAGTCCGCCGGGTAGGTAGAGTTCGCGAGTATTCCTCCGACTTTGGCGGCCGCCAAAAATACGTATTCGGGGCGCTCCAGGTCGAAGAAAGCGTCGACAGCGCGTTTAGAGGTGAGGTCGAGCTCCGCGCGCGAAGGTGAAACAATATCGCGGTATCCCAGAGCGCGGAGGCGGCGGACAATGGCCGAGCCGGCAAGCCCGTTCGCCCCGGCGACAAAGATGCGGCTAGCGACGTTCACTGCAGGATTCCGGGACGAGCGAAGTGACGTACTTCTGTTGATGAACCAGGCGCTCTTCTTCGGCGAGTTTGACGTCCGAGGTCACCATCATGCGAACGAGTTGCTCGAAGGTGGTGGACGGCTGCCAGCCGAGCGCCCGGCGAGCTTTGGAGGAATCGCCGAGCAGGTAATCCACTTCGGTAGGACGGAAATAGCGCGGGTCGACCTCGACGTATTTCCGCCAGTCGAGGCCGGCGTAGGCAAAAGCGATTTCAAGGAACTCCCGCACCGAATAGGCTTCGCCGGTTGCAACTACGAAGTCGTTCGGTTCGGTATGCTGCAGCATGCGCCACATCGCATCGACATAATCTCCGGCAAAACCCCAGTCCCGCCGCGCCTCCAGATTTCCCAGGAACAGCTTCTGCTGCAGACCGGCTCGGATGCGGCCCACGGCGCGCGTGATCTTGCGCGTGACAAACGTTTCGCCGCGGCGCGGTGATTCATGGTTGAAAAGAATGCCATTTGTGATGAACAGGCCATAGGCTTCCCGGTAATTTATCGCGTACCAGTGCGCCGCCACTTTCGAAACCGCGTACGGGCTGCGCGGATAAAAAACAGTGGTTTCGCTCTGAGGCGGTTTAGCTGCGCCGAACATCTCCGATGAACCGGCCTGATAAAAGCGCACATCGCGCCCAGTGTGCTCGATGTGATCACGCATGCAGTCAAGCAGCCGGAGCGTGCCAAGGGCGTCTGCGTCGGCCGTGTACTCGGGATTCTCGAAGGAGACTTTGACGTGTGATTGCGCGCCGAGATTGTAGATCTCATCCGGGCGGGCGGCTTCGATCACCCGGCGAAGTCCGGTCGAATCCGACAGGTCGGCGTGATGCAGCACAAGACGACGTCCGTTCTCATGCGGATCTTCGTAGAGATGATCGATGCGAGCGGTGTTGAAGCTGGAGCTGCGGCGCACGATGCCGTGTACCGTATAGTCTTTCGAGAGCAGCAATTCGCTCAGGTAAGATCCATCCTGTCCGGTTATGCCGGTGATCAATGCAGATTTACTCAAAACTATCTCCTAAAGTTGTGGCGCCCAGTCTCGAGCGCGTTGCAGTAAGCGGCGCCGGAGTTGCATTCGAGCGGCTCCTGCGAAAAGCCGGCAGAAGGAGCGAAGCTTCGGTCATAGATACGGCCGCAGACTTGCCCGCGAGGTCGTTTCCGGTCGTGTAGACCCTCTCGCCGATCGAATCCTGCAGAATCTGGAAGAAGAGATTCAATAGAGATTGTGACCCGCTCTGCATATTTCGTCTCAAGGCAATACTGCCCTTCCTACCGAATGACATCGTGAAGAGCCAGGCAGTTCCGGCCACCTCCGGGTCGAACACTTCATAGAAGTCTTCGCCATCGAGCGTGAGTTCGACCGAGGCGAAATCGAGATCCCGGCAGGTGTTGCGAATGGTGTTCCAGCACTCGCGGCCGGTCTTTGCGTGAAGCAGAGCCTCGCGGAAATGAGCAAGATAAATCTCATGCTGCACGAGCCGCAGAATGCTCCCCCCGGAGAGTACACGGCGCGCCGTGCTGAACTCGGTGTACCCCAGGCGCTTGATCCCTAGCCAGGAGAAGATACAGAACAGGACGATGGCCAGCCCTCCGAGGTGGTAGGACAACGAGCTTTGCAAGAGGGACAGAGCGGCTGCCAGGCCACACGCCCCATAGAGCACGATGGCCGCGCCGCGCGGCTCGAAGCCGAGTGCCAGCAGCCGATGGTGGATGTGACCGCGGTCCGGTTGAAAGATCGGCTGATTGCGGAGGAAGCGTCGTCCAATCGACAAACCTACATCGAGCAGGGGAAGCGATAGCGCCATCGCGGGCGCAAGCATGCCAAGAAGCGTGGCGGACTTCTGGCTCCAGATCACCGCGAAGCAACCTAGGATAAAACCGATCGAAAGACTTCCGCTGTCACCCAGGAAAATGGACGCGGGGTTGAAGTTGTAACGCAAGAAAGCGAGCAGGCAGCCGGCCAGGGGAACGGTCGCCATGGCGAGTCCCCAGTTGCCCTGCAGCAGCGCGGCAAGCAGCGTTGTAAGAGTGGCAAACAGGCCGATTCCGGAGGCGAGTCCGTCCAGTCCGTCGATCAGGTTGAAGGCGTTGGTACAGCCGATCAGCCAGGCGATCGATAGAGGAACCGTGACCCAGGCAGAGTAAGAGTGTCCATCGAGTAGATGGATGCGTGCGCCTGCCGCGACCGCCCAAACAGCGGCAGCCGCCTGGCCGCTTAACTTTTGCCAGGGTTTCAGATGAAACAGATCGTCTATGAGCCCGGTAAGAAACACGAGCGCAGCGGCGGGAAGCAGCCCATACAGCAAACCGCGATGCTGCACCTCGATCTTCAGCTGCGGCGGAGCGAAGGCAAGCATCAGAGCCAGTGCGCCCACATACGAGAGCGCGATCGGTATGCCGCCCATGCGCGGAATCGGACCGGCGTGCAGCTTGCGATCGTTATCCGGCAGGTCGACGAGATTGAGTTTTAAGAAAATGTCCCGGCAGAGCGGCGTCAGGATGATACAGAGGATGAATGCCGCTGTGCCTAACGTTAAGAGTGCGTACATAAATTGGACTCCGAGCCGGTTTTTTCGATCATCTGGTTGAGTGGTGTTGTCACGTCCTCATAACTGCTAGCGGCAAACGCTAAACTCGGCTGGTGAGTTCGACCGTTAGCTGTCGCCGGCCTTGCATCCAGCAGATCGCAGATGCGGCCCACGCCTAGCGGGAGATCGTAGTAGTCAAGAAAAGCCTGGCGGGCGCGCCGGCCTGCTGCGCTGACCAGGGTGCGGTTACTTGCCAGCGAGCGAAGCAGAGCGACAAGACTGACGGAGTCGCCGCATTCTACTTGCCATCCGCAGTTATGCCTTCGGATGAGTCGGGCGGCGGTAGATTCACGCGGCCCGATATATAGGATGGGACGCCCAGCGGCGAGCAGGCCGTAGATCTTGCTCGGCACCACCGACCCGATGCAGTTTGTACGCTGCGTAACCAGGCCGATATCGCAAGCGGCCAGGCTCTTAGCGAGGTTCGCTTTCGGGCTGTATGACCGAAATTCGGCGGCCGTGATGCCGTCCTGCTGGCAGGCTTCTTCGAGCTGTTTGCGCCGCGGGCCGCCGCCCGCAAAAACGAACCCGAACTTCGTTTCGCCCTTCAGCTGCTGCATGGCGTCGAATATGGTTGAAGTATCGTGTGCGAAGCCGAGGTTCCCGGAGTAAAGAAGGATGATTCGAGGGTCGGCCTCAGCGCGTGCGGCCGGCTGAATCAGCCTGCCGTCGGCCCAGTTTTCGGCGATATGAATCTTCTCAGCGGGTATGCCGCGGGCGATCAGGCGGTCCTTCATGCAGGACCCCAGGGCCAGGATGCCGTCGGCGCGCCGGCGCGAAAAATCGGCGAGGCATCCCGTGATGCGGTCGAGTAGACCGCCGCGCCTGAAGTAGGCGAGGTCGACCGCCACGTCGGGGTAGACATCCATTTCCCAGATGAAGTGCCGGCTGCCGCGTAAGAGCTTGAGCACGTTGCCAATCAAGGAAAGCAGAGGCGGCGTAGTCAAGGTGATCACCAGGTCCGGGCACTCTACCGCCAAGCCGCGTGAGAGGCAGGAGAGGAAGAAAGAGCCGTAAGAGACCACCCGGCCGAGCGAACCGTGGGCAAAGCGTGTGCTGGGGACCTGGTACACGTGAGCCGGCGGTGGATCCGACAGGTCTTCGGGTGCGTAGCCGCCCGCTTCGGCGCTGATCGCATAGACTTCGTGGCCGCGCGAAGCGAGCCCCCGGGCCAGGTCGGTCGCGAACTGGCTGGTGGCGGCCGAATCCGGCCAAAAGAATTGATTAAGCACGAGAATTCTCACTGCGTGACCTCCTCGAGCTCGCTAGTGCGGCGCTCACTGCCGGCCTTTTCTGGCCGGCTACGGGATGTACCAAACGAACGCCGGCGCGCAAATACGGCGGGGTTCCCCGCGTGGATCTCGCCCCCGGGAATGCTTTTCGTGATCACGCTGCCGGCAGCCGCCACGGCCCCCTCGCCGAGCGTGACGCCCGGAGCTAATAACGCGCCCGCTCCCACCCAGGCGCCGTTACCGAGCGTGATCGGACCGAGCATCAAGCCAAAGTGGGGATCGCTCCAGTCGTGATTGCCCGTGCACAGATAGGCTCCCTGCGAAATGCAAACGTCGTGCCCCAGGGTGACTGCGGCGAGATTGTCGATCCAGCAGTCTTCGCCTAGCCAGGAGTGATCGCCGACACGCAAGCGCCAGGGGTACTTGACCCGGGCTCCGGGCTTGACGACGACCCCTTCGCCAATTGCAGCGCCGAACAACCGGAGCAGCCAAACTCGCACGGCAGAAAACGGCATCAGGGGAGAGCGCAGCAGCGGCAAGCCGACGAAAAACCAGGCTGCCTGCCAGTAGCGGGAGCGGCCGGGCTGATACCACGAATTGTTGAAATGGCGAAGCTGGACCTCGCTCATGATTTCTTTCCTTCCTGTAGGTTGATAGTGTGCGGAGCACATCCGCCGGCGAGCCAGCGGTAGACCGCCGCCATTTGTTTGCCAATGACCGGCCAGCTGTAGCGGTCTGCTACCAGGCGCTGGCCGTTTTTGCCGAACGAACTCCGCTCGCGGTCCGGCGCGCTGAGCAGACTGCGGAGCGCGGAAGCAAGCTGCCCGCTATCCGGCTCGATTGTCCAGCCGCAATCGAAGTCGGACACCTCGGGGAGATTGCATTGCCGGGTGATTACGACCGGCAGGCCCATGCCCATCGCTTCGAGCACCGAAACGCTCAGGCCTTCCGAGTAGGAAGGCAGGACAAAGCACTCGGCCGAGGCCAGGGCGCTCCATTTCAAATCCCCGGAGAGCATGCCGGTGAACGTGACCCGGTGGCGGATCCCGAGCCCCTCGAGCTGGCTTTCGATGCGCGCTTGCGTGCCCTCGAAGTCCGGTCCGGCGAGCACCAGCTGCGCTTCGGGCCAGCGGCGGCTGACGTCGCTCCAGGCCTGGGTGAGCAGGTCGAGCCCTTTCTTGGCATGGAGACGGCTGAGGAACAGCACCAGGCGTTTGCGGCGCAAGCCCGGAAAACGGCGAAGGAACGGCTCAGGCGAAGAATCGGGCGGTATGGCAACCCCGTTGGGAATAACGGCGATCGGATTGGGGAGGCCGAAGCGGCGATAATCGCGAGCTTCAGCTGCGGTAAGGGCGTGGAGGCAGGTGGCCGAGCGTAGGTTCGAGCGTTCGAAAAGCGTTGCATACATTGCCTTTTTCACTTTCTTATTCGCCAGAGCCCAGCTTTCAAGCATGCCGTGGGCAGAGATCAGATAAGGCTTGTTGCATGCTTGTGCCGCGCGCGCCGCGACCGCCGTGCTCATTTGCCAGAGCCCGTGGATATGGACCCCGGTCGCCTCGCGGACCACTTGCCGGAAGTCGTCCCGCGTACGGCGGTGTGACAGCCAGGCCGTCCACCCGAGAGGGAAGTAGCGAGGGCTCACACCGGCTGCTAAAGGCGGCGTAAAATACTCGCCCGTGCGGCAGAACGCGGCGAGCGAAACCGAGCACGAGCCGGTCTCGGCGAGGGAGGAACTGAGCGCCGGGACGACAGCGCTCAAGCCGCCATACTTTGGATCCAGGTGCGGCACCGCGTGGACCCAGCGCGCGGGGGCGCATGGAGGTCTGCCGGCGGGAGGACAGTGCGGCCCAATGAGCGGGGCGGCTGAAAAGGGTTTCTGTTCGGCTACGGAGGGCATAGATTCTCAAGACCTGGCGATGCGGGCAACTTCGGCCGCCCAGGCGGCGGGGGAAAAGCGCGAGACGATCTCTTCCGAGCAACAGCCCATATCGAGCAACGAATCGTTTCGGAGTGCACTCACCGCAGTGAGGCAGGTGGTAAGATCGCCCGGCGTTGCGGGATCGAATGAGCACCCGTTTTCGCCTTCGACGAGCAAGTCTTCGACGCAACCGCAGCGCCGCGAGACAATCAGCGGCAGGCCAGCCGCCATGGCTTCATTCGCGACCAGGCCCCAAGGCTCACGCGCGCTGGGCAACACAAAACAGCCCGCGAAGGCGTAATACTGGGGCAGTTCCGAAGCGCTCTTCAAACCGGCAAAGTGCACGTCGGGGCCATACGGCGAGGTCACCGCCATCCGCACGAGGCTTGACCGCTCGGGGCCATCCCCAACCAGGACGAGCGACCAACCGCCGCCCGAGCGGCGATAGTCGAAATAAGCTGCCAGCAGACCGGCCACGTTTTTTTCTTCGGCAAGGCGGCCTACATAGAGGAAGTAGCGGTCGGGCAGATCGAAATCGGCTGGCTGCGAGTGCCTCCGGATGGCGCTCGAGCGCTCCTTGAAAAAGTCGTTATCGACGACGTCGTAAAAACAAGCGATACGCGAGGCGGGAAAACGCAGCTTTTCGAGATAGCGGCGGTGCGGCGTACCACCCGCGATAGCCCAGTCGAAGAGGCCGCGTACGAGCAGGCTCTTAAGCGCTTCGCGGAAGGGCGAGCGCGCGTGATCTGCTTCGGTGCTTTCGGTCATCAGGACCGTCCGGCGTCCGCGCAGCTTGCCCCACAAGGCAGCGGCCAGCCCCGGAAGGGTGTAATAGCCCGGTACCAGAACGACCGAGGGATCGAGCTGGTTGAGGCGCGTCCAGAGTGCCCGGGCCATTTGCCAGGGCCCCACCTCCCCCCAACTCTTATCGGGAAACAAGGTTTGGACAGGCAAGCCGTCCGGCAGCGATTCGCGGAATTTGAGCCCGGCGTGGACGCCGATGCCGCCGACCATCTCGATGCCGGCGACCGCGCCCGCCAAGCACGCGGTCTTGAGGAGAGCCTCAAAGCGCGCCACGTGATAGGCGTACCAGTCGATCCAGATAACGGCTAGCCGATGCGCTGGTTCTTGCGAAGCTTGGGTAACCGGGAATTTCCCGGTTTCTGTTTTAAGCATGAGAAAGGCCTCTCGGGACGGCAAGTTCTTCGGCCGCATCAATGGCCGGCTGCGGGTGGCTGTCCGCGAGCGCTTCGGCGCGGAGCGCCCAGCGCCAGACGAGCCAAGAAGGGAGCGAAAGCAGCAGCGTGCGAAAGATGACAGCCTCCATCGTCTGCATGACGAGATAGATCGAGAGCGCCGAGAGAATGGCATACTGGCTGGCCCAAGCCGGACCGCCCGTGACCGCTTTGCGCCAGACCCAGCCGTAACACCAGCCGAGAGCGGCCAGAGCGGCGAGCGCGAGCCACCACAACTCGACCCAGAGATCGGCCACAATGCCCGGAGCGGAACCGACGGCTCCCACCCAGCCGAGCGCATCCGCGAAACCCTCGCCTGTGCCAGCGTTGGTGAGCAGTTCCGGCACGCCGAAGTCTTCGTATTTGGTGGGCCAGACCGCTCGAGGGATCGGCCGGATCAGGAGCTGCGCAAGATAGCGGCGCAGCCAGAAATAGTGACCACGGCGCTCGGAGCTGATTACCGAACCCGTACCGTAGATGTATTCGTTGCCGGTATCCGGCTTTTCGACGATCTTTGAGACGTCCGTCTGGACATCGAAATCGGACCCGAGATAGATATTGCTGCGATTCGCCACCAGGAACAGGACCAGCCAGCCGAGGAGGAAACCCGCGGCGAGCATGGCGACCACCGGTGGACGGCGGTGGCGATTGAGATACCAGCCCATCAGAATGATCACGACAATGGCGAAGGTGGGGCCGCGGCGCGCCGTGAGGAGCGCCTGAGCGAGCCAGGGCAGCGCGAACACGCTGACCAGGAGAAGATTGATCAACTTCGGGCCCTCGGACGCAATCACCCCGACAAGCAGCAACACTGCGACGAGCAGCAGCAGGTTGCCGTCGCGAATATAGCCGCTGTCGTCCCAACCGCCGGCATAGGAAGTGCTGAAAGCGTTGGTAAAGCCGCCCACATTCGCAATTGAAATGATCCAGCAGGTAAGGCCTACCATTCCGACGAGCGTGCCGCCCAGGCGCAGCCGGCGGCAGGTGGCCGAATTCAAGCTCCGCGCCGGACGATGCGGGACCCGGAGACGCGCGCCGGCCGCCAAGCAGGCACCCGAGAAGGCAAGGATCCCGAGCACATTCAGCATCTGCACGCGCACCAGTTGCTCGTTATCGAAGAAGCGCGCCAGCCCGTCGGCGGCGAGCAAACGTAGCGGCATCCAGCCGTAAAGAAAGGCCATCATGGGCATCAGGAAGACCAGCGGATGAAAGACATCACGGCTGCCATCGAGCGCACAAAACAGGGCCAAACCGGCGATAAGCAGAGCCGCCCAGAGCAGAGCCTCAAACATATCTGGCGGCCTCTCGCAGTAGATTCTCCGCCGAGCCCGCCGATGAGCTGGGGGGGCGGCCACTCAGGATCTCTCGGACCGCTTCGACCACCCCCGCCCGGAAACGCGCCCAGGTGAAATGTTCTGCCCGCCGGCGCGCGGCGAACTTCATGCGCCGCAATTCGGCCCGGTGCGCGAGCGCCCACTCGATCCGTTCGGCTAGCAGATCGGGACGCCGCGGTTCGACGACGAAGCCTTCCTGGCCTTCGACGATCAGATCGGGCGCCGCGGTATGCGTCGTGCTGAGTATGGGCAGCCCCGAAGCGAGGGCTTCGAGCAACACTTGGGCGAAGCCTTCGGCTACCGAGGGAAACACGAACAGGTCCGCCTGGCGGTAAGCTTCGATGAGTTCCGGCAGGCTGACCGATGGGCGCACGCGAACCTCCGCGCCACATGACCGGAACAGAGAAAGGTCGTCCACCACGCGGCCGCACACCGTCAATTCGACCGGAGCGCGGCCGAGCAGGCGCAGAGCTGCCAGGAGGTACTTGATGCCTTTGCGCTGGTTGATGGTTCCGACAAACAGCAGGCGCAGAGGAGCAGAGATGGAAGCGTTGGGAGCGGGCGGCGCGAAGCGCTCCAGATCGACGCCGTACGGGATGACGCGGATCGCATCGGGCGAAGCGCCATTCTCGATAAGGGTTTGGCGGGTGAAAGAAGAGGCGACCAGAAAGTGCTTGGCCATCCGGCTTTCGGCGACCAGACGCTCAAACTCCCCGGCAGGCAGCGACAGCTCCCATTCCTTGCGGAGCGAGGCGGCGCAATCGGGATGATCGGCTAGTTCGCGCTCGAGGATGCGGCGCACGCTGAGCGGATGCGGGTGCAGCTGGAAGAGAACCCCCGGTTGCCGATAATTCTGAAAGGCATCGTAGGCGTAATAGCTGTAGCTAAGAAGGAGAGAACCGGTATTCGTGGCGAGCCGGCCGGCGATACGACCGAGGGTGGCATCCGTCGAACGGATCGCGTTGCGACGCCAGGCAAAAGGAGCGGCTTTGACCTTTTCGAGCAGAAACGACATGAGGCCTGAGGCCGGCGATTGGCGCACAAGCGCCGATGGGAGCTGCTGGTGATAGCGGGCGCTCGGCAAGCTGCGAACGGAGCCCGGCAGCGCTGCCGCAAGGCGGGCCGCCCACAGGCGATCACCCGGCCAATAAAGATCAGTCACCAGCCGCTCGAGGAGCCCCGCGCCGGCGAGCGCGGCGGCAACCTGATAGGCGTCGCGCGCCCCGCGATGGACCACAACCACACGCCTCGCCGAATTTGTTTTGGGCGTCATTAGAGCAGCTCCTCGAAGTAATGTTTGAGCTGACTGGCCGAGCGGGACCAGGTAAACTGGCGGGCTCGCGCGTGACCTCGCCGGGCGAACTCGTCATACAGGGAGCCATCGCGCAGAATGGCTTCGAGCGCTTCTACATGGGCCTTGGCTGAGTCGGGAGGCGCAAGCAGGGCTGCGTTGGCCGCGATTTCGGGCAACGAAGATGCCCGGCTGGTTACAACCGGCGTGCCGCAGGCCATGGCTTCGACCACCGGCAAGCCGAATCCTTCGTAGCGCGAAGGAAACCAGACCACCCGCGCCGCCGCGTACAGGGCTCGCAGAGCCTCATCGGGCACGAAGCCGAGTAATCTGAACCGGGGCCCGAAGGCTTTTGCCCGCTCCGCGTAAACCGGATCGGAGTGATTCACGACCGCAAGGACGAGCTCCGGACAGAGCTCCCGCAGCAGAGGCCAGGCAGCCAGCACCAGCTCGGCGTTTTTGCGAAAATGCAAGCCGCCGGGCAACAGAATAAAGGGCCGTTCGGCCAGTCCGAGCCCGGCGACCGAAGCGAGGCCGGCCGCTGTAACGGGCTCGAAGAAGTGCGGCGTAACGGCGTTGTGGACGACTCTCAACCGGGACCGGATGGCGGGGAAAAAATGTCCCAGTCGCTCGGCGGAGAAGTGCGAAACCGTGTGAAAAAGGTCAGCGCGCCGCTCGAGCTTGCGATAAAGCAGTTGCCACTTTAGACGCTGCGCGGAAAAGGCGCGGTCCCGCCGGTGCGCATCCTCTTCGAAATAAGCGGCATCGTGAAGGGTAACGGCGAGACGCGCTCGGCCCTTCGGCACATAGGATTCGGCCGTGCAAAAGACCACCTGCGCGGCGGGCCAAAACTGCCCTGCCCGTGGCCGGTCGAGCAGGAACCAGCGCGCCTGCTGGCGCGACGTTTCATGCCTAAAAAAATGGTACGGGAACTGGTTCCAGGGTTCTCCTACGAGTGGCACAATGCGGGCGTGGTCGCCGGGGTCGGCGAGCAGGTGGAGATCGATGTCGCCACGCAAGGCCAGGTGCTCGATCAATTGCCGCGCCACTCGCCCGGCGCCGGTCGAGCGGTAAATATTCCGCAAATGCACATAGGCGAGCAGATTAAGAGCGGACCCGTCCGGCCAGCCTGGCGCGGGCTGCAAGAGCGCGGAATCGCGGGTCAGCAGGTCAGGCATCGAAGCCTCCACTAGTTGAAGTTGCGAGCACGCGGGGAGGGAATAAACCGCGATTCTGAAGCTGCCGGACGAAGAAGCCGAAGGACGGAATCCGGCCGCTCCGGCGTCCAAGCGCGCCAACTGCGCTCAAGGCAGCTAGCCACAGCAGCGCCATAACAGCGGTGAGCGGCGCAGTCAGAGCAGGCTGCTGGCAGCGCCACAAGGCAAGCGCCATCAGAGTCACCCCCGCGCCCGCGCCCAGCATAAAAACCTGGTTCATGCCGCTCGGAACCGAGCGCCGCGCGCTGAGGTAGCCGAGCACCATTACCGCGGAGAAGAGATGGGCGGCAAGATAAATCAAAGCTCCCTTCCAGGCATTCCCGCCTCCCAGGAAAAAGAGCGTAGCGCCGCCCGCGACAAGCAGCGCCCAGAGCGTGTTTATGATGCCGGTCGTCCGAATGGAAACGATGCTGAGGCGCGCCGAAGCGGGCGAACTGCCCATGTGTATGACCGCCGTCGCGAGGGCAACCGCGGTGGCCGCCGAAGCGGCCGCATAGCTCCTGCCATAGAGCAGCGGCAGCGCCCAGGGGACGAGCAACATGCCCGCGCCCGCTAGCAGCAGGGAAGCGAAAGTGTTGGCGACGGTGCAAACCGCCATGACCTGATCGGGGGTCTTCTCCGCCTCGCTCTCACGCTGCGCCATAACCGCCAGACTGCTTTCTGTGAGCAATCCGGGCGCGAGCGCCACGACGTTGCGCAACTGATGCGAGACGGCGAAGAATCCCATCTGGACAAGCGAAGTGTCCGAACGCGCAATTGACGTGGTAAGCCACCACCCGGCCGCGTTCATGCCGATCAGGCCGGCAAGCTGGACCAAACCGAAGGACCAGACTTCGCGCAGCAAGGGGCCGACGGGTTGCACAACCTCGTCCCGCGATTTGTGAGCTGCCAAGCCGAGAGGGCGATAGAACGCCACGCAGAGCGCCACGGCGCCGAGCGTAGCCGCCGCCTGGCTGCCAATCATCGGCACGGGTCCGAGGCGGGAACTGGCCGGTAGCAGAGCGAGCATGGCGATACCAACGGTAAGTGAGAGGAGCAGGATGGCGGGTAAACGGCGCTGCCCGACAAGAAAGCCGCGACAGCATTCGAGCAGGATCAGGCCGGCCGCGGACAGAGCGGCCCAATCGAGCAGGCCGGTCAAGCTCGGTTTGGCCAGCAAGCGCGCAAGCGGAGCCGCCCCCGCCCATAAAGCGAGAGCGGCGAGCGCAGCCGAGGCGAGGGCGATAGTCGCGAGTACTCGCTGGAGCGTGCGATAGCCGTTGCTCTGGCGAGAATAGCGTGCCGAGAAACGGACTGCGGTGGAACCGATCCCGCCGGCGGCATAACTGGAGATGTTGCTGGCCGTCGACAAGGCAATCGAGTAAGCGCCGAAGGTGGAAGCACCGCCGAGACGGGCAGCGAGCAGATTGGCGATGAAGCCGCATCCACGCTCGACGATGAGGCCCAGCCCGAGCGCGGACGTGCTATGGACCAGGTCCTTGGCTACCTCTTTTGGCACACGGCCGGCGGGAGGCGCAGCGGCTGGACGCGTCTCGGGCGCAGTCCCGTTCAACTCTGCCGTCATGCCGACTTCGATTCTCCGGTGGGCTCTTGCGCGAGACCGGCGTACTGGTAGTAGCTGTTGTAATACTGCGCTTTACCTTCTCTCGCCGGATCGAAATCGTTCAGGATGGTCCCGATCACGCGGACGTGGTCGTCGAGGAAGAGGTCGCGCGAAGCGGCAGCCGTCTCGAGATCGGTCACGCGCGCCCGGAATACCAGGATGACGCCGTTGGACATGCCGGCGAGAATGCGCGCATCGGCCATGTGCAGCATCGGCGGGCTATCGATGAGAACAAAGTCGAACTCACCCGTCAAGCGGTCGAGGAGAGTGCGAAAGCGTAGCGAGTGCAGCAGGCCGCTCGGCTCCTCGGAGCCGTGGCCGCTCGTGAGAACGAATAGTCCGGCTACCGGAGTCGAACGGCAGAACGATTCGCTGGGCGCGGTTTTCGGGTCGAGGTCGCCGCGCAGCAGGTCGCGCAAGCCAAGTTCGTTCGCCACATCCATGGCTTTATGCAGCCGCGGCTTGCGCAGATCGCCGTCGATCAGCAGCACGCGCCGGTTTGCCTGTGCGAGCGCCAGGCCGAGATTACAAGTAACCGTGGTTTTCCCTTCACCGACGCTCGGGCTGGTAATGACGAAAGTGCGGGCGCGCTCGATTTCTTTTCCCGCGAGCAGGACCGAGTAAGTCGTATTGCGGTAAGCCTCGGCTACCAGCGAAGCGTGATCGTGCCATACGGCCATATCGAGCGCCCGGTGGGGGCGCTTCTTGGCCGGAACAGGTTCCACGGAAGAACCGAGCAGGCCGCCTAAGTGAGCCGGCTGCGGCATGCGTTTCAGAGACGAGGTGCGCAATCCGCGGCGCGCCGAAGGAATGACGCCTAGCTCGCGCAGGTTCAGATAGCGCGTTACTTCGCCCGGACCGCGCAGCAAGGTTTGCGTGCGCTCTTTGTAGAAAGCTGAGGTAATTCCGCACAGCACTCCTAAGAGCAGACCGATGACGGCCGAAGTGCCGCGGCGGGGCGCGATCGGCTCGAGCGGTGCTTTAGCCGCATCGACCACACGAATCGTCGATGCCTGCATGGCAGAGGCAAAACCGGCCTCTTTCACTCGCTGCAAGAGAGTCTGGTAAAGCTGCTGGCCCGAATCGACTTCGCGGCGGAGCATGCTGACCTGGGCCTCCCGCCCTTGCTCCTGGGAGACGCGGACCTCCTGCGTCCGATAGGCCGAGTTCAGCAGCGCCTCGCGATGACTAGCGGCCTGGTACTCATTGCGCATCCGTTCGAGCACGTTATTCTTCTCAGACGCCAGGCTGTCCTCGACTTCGCGGATCTGAGCGCGCAGATGCTGCACCTTCGGATTGGCCTCAGTGAGCGGCGGGACGAGGGCGGCCACCTGACGCCGCAGATCGTCGAGTTTGATCTGATCATCACGCAGCTGCGAGCTGTCGAGCACCATGGGAAGGGAATCCGGCGGAGCGGACGTGCTGATCTCGTACTGCGCCTGTTTTTCGACCCGCTCGGCCTGCGCTTTGAGAAGTTCGGATTGCAGCTGGCGCAGCTTTTCTTCAGCCACGCTCGCTCCTCCTTCTCGCAGGGTGAGCTGGTCGGCGCCGCTTTTCGCTTCGAGCTTTTTCTGCGCCTGATCGACACTCTCGCGTACATCGGCTAACTGCCGCGACAGCCACTCGCTGGTAGTTTTGGCCTGATTGAAACGTACATCGCGATCCTGATTGGCAAATTCCCGGGTGAGCGAGTTGCAGAACTCGGCAGCGAAGGCGGGGCTCCAGGAATCGCAGGTCACTTCGACCAGGCGCGTCAGACCAAGGGGCTTCACGGCAACCCGTTTGGCGGTAAAAGAGAGGATGGCGCTTTTTGAAACCGGTTTGCCGCCCGGCAGATGCAGACTGCGCCTGAGGTTCGAGAGCAGGTCCTCGCGCCGGAGCGCCGGAACCGTAGCTCCGCGCCGGATGGCATCAACGGTTCGCGCGCGCAGAGTGTCGCTTTGCAGGAGCTTGATCTGAGTCTGCACATAGGCTTCCGAAGAGCCGCTCTCGCCACCGGTTTGCGAGACCGCCTTCATGTTGAGGAAGTCTGCGTTCAGGTTCTGAATATCGAGCGAGGTACGCGCCCGGTAGACGGGTTCAACGCCCACCGTGGCGGCCCAGCCAAGCAGCGCGCCCGCGAGTGCGAAGAGCAGAATCATCGAGCGGCGCCGCTGCAAGATCCGCACATACTCGCCGAACAGGCTTTCAGGCGCTTCCGGAGCTTTGTCCGTAAGAGCCTTGAAGTGCCCCAAATTCAGGGTGCCCGCCGGGCGCACTACTACGGGCGGGGTCAACGCAACGCCCCTTCCGCCCACCTTTTCTAACTCCTCCATAGCCTTCTTTCCTTCTTCAGATTGTTTTTCGATTTCTCTGTCACAGGCCGCTGTTTCCTTATCGGTCACCGCCGGTAAATCATGACACCGGTCGCCATCTGGATAGCTGCCTCGGTGGCGCGCTTCATGGCGGAAGCGGGGATGTTGTCGGGCACGAACAGAACGTCGTTGGGATGCAAAGTGAGGTCGGGAGCTTTACCCGCCATCACCTTTGATAGGTCCACGGGAACTTCATTCTGGTTAGAAGCTTTACCGTTGACGGCTCGCAGAATACGCGCCTTGCGAGGCGCGGCTCCCGGGCCCGTTCCTTCGGCAAGTGAAAGAGCCTGGGTGAGCGAGATCGTGTCCTCAGAATTCAAGCTGATGCCGCCCGCCTTTTTGACTTCGCCCACTACGTATACGAGATCGGCTCGCGAGACCGAGATGACATCGTTCGCGCGCACCTCGATGTTGCCCGACGGATTCGTCCCGTCGAGCAGAGCGTTCAAGCGAACAGTCGCCACCGAATACTCGCCCGAGGGGTCCGGCCGCGCGTCCGGAAGGGGCAGCGTTCCCTGTTTCCTGCGCCGTGTCAGCGTGAGTTTCTGCCCGGCATCGGGCTTTAGACCGCCGGCCAGCGAAATCACGTCTAGAAGGCGAGTCGGTCCGGCCAGTTGATGCAGGCCGGGACTGTTGACCTCGCCGAGAATCGATACCGGCTGGCTGCGGTATTCGAGCACATTGATCGTAATCTGCGGAGCATCGATATATTTCGTGGCCTGGGCGGCAAGCACGGCGCGCAGCTGCTCGAGAGTTAATCCGGCGGCATGCAGGCGTCCGACGAGCGGCAGTTCGAGATAGCCGTTCGGGTCGATGCGCACCGGCTTGTCCGAGATCTCGTCGAGATCCACTATATGCACGGCGAGCTGATCCTCCGGACCGAGCACGTAAGCTGCTTCGGCCGGCTTGACCATAGCCTGGCGATCCTGCTGGCGAGTCTCCGCCGGCATATTCGCCGGCGCGATCAGCGAAAGAACGATTAGAGAAGAGTAGAGCCTATACATGAAGTTACAATCCAACGATTAGAAAAAAGAAATGCCGGGAGAGAGTCAAAACCAGGAAAGCAACGGTGGTTTCCGAAGTAAGAGACAACTACACTGCACGCACTGCACTATCATTTAGCGATTCCCTCCGAGGACTCGACTTACGACTGTCTGCATGCCATTACCGCAGACACAGCATTCGAGTGTCAACGCTTGCAGGTAATGCATCCGGCAGGACTAACGTCGTACCGAGAGTTCACCCGTAAGTCTATTCCTTACCGTATATTCCGACACGATCGAGGAGGGGATGACAGGCGATGCGGTGACCGAAAATCCCCGATGGGAATCGGCGGAGCGATCACGCAGGGGAATGCGCGGCGGCCAGGTTCAAGCTTGTTTAGCGATGACTGGTTACATCACTAAATAGGCAATTCGCTGGTACTAAAGGTTCCTTTAGTGAATCCGTTTCAGCATCAGCTAGCGTACCTTCACAATGAGGCGCTTACTATGACCCCAAAATTGTTTGGCTTACCGCTTTTGCTTGTTACGTGCATGCTTCCGTTCTCTACTCTGCAAGCGGACGAACAGGGGCAAAACGTCACGTTGAACGAGAACCTGCAGATTCCGGGGGCAAATCTGAAGCCGGGCACTTACAATTTCTCGGTGGAGGACCGGCTGGCCGACAGGGCAATCGTCCGGATCTCCGACGCGCAAGACGCGAACGAGCACTATCTCCTTTTAGCGGTGCCGAACTCGAAGCTGGCCGCAACGGGCAGCAATCATCTTCTGTATTTCAAATCAGGCAGCAACGGTAGACAGGCGTTGCGCGCTTGGAAGTGCGCAAGCTGCGCCGCCACGCTTGAATTTGTTTATGCAAAGCTGGAGGCCGTGAAGATTACGGACGACAGCACCGAGCCGGTTCTGGCGGTGGATCCGGCCTCCGACAAGCTGCCTTCGAATCTATCCGCGGACGACATGAAGGTCGTAACACTGTGGCTTTTATCACCGGAGCGGATTACACCGGACAATGTCGGACAGGGTGTGAAAGCGGCGAAATATTCCCCAGAGCCAAATCAAGCCAAGCAAGAGCAGGCTGCGCAGAATACGAATCCGGCAGCGGCACCCACTGTGCCCGCAATTCCCGCAACACCACCGGCGGCCCCCACAAATCTGGCAACAGGGCCAGCGCCCGCGCAATCGCCGGTTGAGACGGCAAGCCTGGCTACGGACTCTTCTGCTGCCCGTTCGCTAGCTGGACGGCGCCGTTTACCGAAGACGGCGAGCAATACATATCTGTTCGGCGTGTGCGGACTGATTTCTCTTGCCGCGGCATTTGCGCTACGAATGAAGCGTCGCAAGCTGTAGTCTCCTGGTAAGGTGGATCTAGGCAGCGACGGATGGACCCGAACTCAGCTAGAGTCAGGCACGATCAGCGACCGGAGTTATTATTCAGCAGCTCTGGCGATGAACGCTATCTGGTTGCGTACGACCTCACGCGAGTTGAGAAAGCTTCTCGTTTTGGCATTTGGAATTGGAAAAGGATCCTCTGCGCGTGTGCAGTGGGAGTGCTTCTTGGGTTGGGAGTTGCAGCGATCGAGATGACCGGTGGCAGCCCGGCACGAGAAATCATCAAAGGGCAGACCGAGAGCCAGCCTGAGTCCAGTAATCAGGCATCTTTCCAGACGGAAGTTCAGGAACCGAAGCCGAGCGCGCCGATAGAAGCGGCGGAAGCTGGTCCGGAACTGAGCAGGAAAGAGGCTGCGCGTCTACGCGCCCGGAACCGCCGGCTGGAAGCTCTGGTTTCGGTTCTCCGCCAGCGTGCTCACGTGCCTGAGAAGAAGTCCGCCCAGGATCAAACCAGTTACATCGGGCAATGAGACGAGACGGTAAGGCGTTTCGGCGAACGGGTGCTGCTCTTACTCGGGATGTTACTACTCTCGGTAACAGCATTCCGCATTCTGAGTTACCAGCTATTCCAGAGGAGTGCGGCTTCCGTCCCTCCCGATGTGATTTTGAAGCACACCCGCTTGGCTGCCCCGGAGTCAATGGAATTGAAGGTCACAGGCAAACTGGAGGTTTCGCGCCTGGGATTCTCGGTGATGGTGGTGGACGGTGATGAAGAGCAAGGGCTCGAGGTGGCTGCTGTACACTTGGCGGGAACGGCGGCGCTGGGCGGGGCGGGGAACGCGGTGATAGCCGGACATCGCGATACTTCCTTTTGGCCGCTAAGAGAGTTGCGCGTTGGCGATGTGATTCGATTCCGAGGTGCAAAGACAAGCAAGTATGCTGTGGTCTCCATTCGCGTCGTCTCGCCCGAAAATGTATCTGTTCTAGCAGCCAGCAAAACTCCTACGTTGACACTGATAACCTGTTATCCGTTTCGCTTTGTCGGGAGCGCGCCGAATCGCTTCGTCGTCCAGGCGCGCCTGGTGAGTTGATATCGTCATAACGTGAAGCGCGAGGCAGTTTTCGCGAGTTTCCTTCTCTTGAGTGCAGCGGTTCTCTTTATCGCAACGAGTTCCACGGCACACGACGTTATAACTACGGATCTAACATTCACCCGCGACGTGTCGCGCATTCTGGGTCGTCATTGTCTTGCTTGTCACGGCGAGCAGTCTTCGATTCCACTTGTCACCTATGAACAAGTCCGGCCATGGGCAGTGAGCATCAAGGAGCAAGTGTTATCGAGACGTATGCCTCCCTGGGGCGCAGTCAAAGGCTTTGGAGAACTTGCTCCAGATTACGGGCTCAGCCAAGAGGACATCCTTATTCTGGCCGCGTGGGTGATTGGCGGCGCGCCACAGGGCAGCCCGGAGCTGCTGCCGCGGTTGCAAACGGAGCCAATAGTTGCGCAATTGCCGGTCGAGGACGCGCTGATTATTCAGACGCGCGATGTGTTGCGAGGCGAGCTGAGGGTTGCCGGTATCCGTCCGCTTTCGGAGACAGTGGTGCACTCAGCGCAACTGATCGCCAAGCTGCCCGATGGACGTATCGAACCGCTCATCTGGCTGTATGAGTTCGATCCGAAGTACGCGCATAGCTTTACTTTTCGGAGGCCGCTTGATCTGCCGCCAGGTACAGTGGTCGAATCATCAGCATCACTGCGGTTTGCTCTCGAGTGCTTAATAGAGAGTTCCAGCGGAGCTCGCAGCCTAGCTGAGCACTAGCTCAGGACAGATCTTTTACTGGTATGTCGAAGACCAACGTGTTGACGACGTTTTGGCGCTGGACCTGAGTCCAGAGGCGGTACAGGCCCGCGCGCGGAAAAATGATGTTGAACTGCATGTTGGGTTTTCCGTCTGCAAGAACGGGATGCAGGTGAAGAAGGTCAATCAAGTCTTCACTGGCGGCGAGCATGTGCGCCCATGCGCCGAGATAGGGCTGCAAGCCTGACGAGGGGTCAATAGAAAAGAAGAGCCTGGTTTCCAAAGCGGCGATCGGTCGCTCGGGTTCGAGACGCAATTGAGCAGTCAAATTGGCCGACTTGCAAGGCCGAAGTGAGGGCGACAGGTGCGCAGGCGCACCTCTCCCGTTAACGAAGAGAGTGCCGGCCGCCAGCTGCGGCACAGCTCCGGAGGGATAGAAATCGGCCAGCAGGCGATACATTCCGCCGTACGGGAGGCGAATCTCCTGCCGGAACGATCCGTCGGTTTGCAAGACCGGGTGAACGTGCGCGAAAAACTCCAGGTTCCCGCTGACGACGAAGAGATGAATGAGTTTCTCGTGAACAATTTCGAAATGCTTCGCGCTTACACCGGTGACGGGCTCGATAACGCGGAGGATTAGGAGTGCGTCAGCGCCGACCCGAAGGCGTGCAGGCGTGTGCGAGATCTCGAGTGGATACTCTAAGCGGTCAGGCACAGCGAGTACCAGCTTCATGCCGCAGCGTGGACATCTGCCGGGCTTGTTGGACCGGTAGTCGGGATCCATCGGGCATACCCAGTCTTTGCTGGTATTCGAATCTGCCGGTTTCTGGCCATGTGCAAAGCCAGTGGCGAGGAGGAAATTCAGGAAAAGGCGGCGATTACAGCGGGGCGGCACTAGACTAGGTTGAGCCTTCCCGGCGAATGGTAAGGCCGTGCGCTCCGCCCCTAAACTCGCGCCCCCAACTCTTGACAAATTTTCCGCCACTGTCAAACACAACCATCGTGTCAGAATTTTCGCTCTTGGCGTAGACCGTGTGATGGATGTAGATATGACCTTGGGCGTCCGCGCAGACGCCGGGAGTGTTCCCGTACTGGATATCGGAGGGCAGTTCGCCCCAATCGTGCGTTACCTCATAGGTTTGATCGCCCGCACCCAAAACCGGCTTCTTACTGCCAGATTTGTCCGTCGCGCGCAGGATGAACGGTGCTGCGAGGCCAGTGCCGACTCGCTGAAGAAATGTTCGTCGGGAAACGGCAACGGAATGAATGTTTGAGCAGCGATCACACTTCTGTCTTATCTGCGCGATGCAGCCGAACCACTCGCCGTCGCGATTGCGTTCGATCTTGCCGCGCTGGCATCTATATGGATCGATTGAGTGTCGGCATACGCCAGCCAGAAACCCATCATTTCCTCATTGCTTGGTTCGCCCCATCGTACGGTCTTCGAAGGATCGGGGTTCAGCGGGTTGTTGACAGAGTTATCGAAATAGGCGGTAGTTACGAGGCGGGTTCCTTTTGGCATGAGAAACTGCTTTCTCAAAAAGTAAGTTTCCTGCCAGCGAAAATCATATTTTGGAACGTTGAAGAGAACCTCGTGCCGGCCATCGGGATAGATGGCCTCGGTCGTCATGCTCTTACCTCGGAAGTGCATATGTGCGGTGTAAGCGACGGCAGTTACGTCCTTCGGCAGGACGAAGCAGGAGGTCACTTTGTGGTTACCATCGCCGGGCGGAATCAAAAACCAGTTATTCCAGATTTCGTATTGGGCCACCTCATGACTGACCGGTTCTTTCGCAAAAACCAAGCCGATGCTGGTGTGATCCTTTACACTCTCGCCGAGCCGGTTGCTGTAGTGAACCTGAAACTGGAGATACGAGCCGGCTGGAATCCTCAACGCGTAACCAGACGGACGCACCTCGGCGAGGTGGCCCGGCAGATAGATAGCCGGAACGTGATTAATGGAGCCTTCCGAGTAATTTTTGATAGCCGGATCTGAAGCAGGGCGGCAGCCGTCATCGGAAACGGGTGCATCCAGCTTCATATGATTTACCTTTCCGGTGCGGAAATGAAACCTATCAACGTTCTCGGCGCCCCCGTGCGTCTCCTGTAGCTTCTTGGCATCCTCACCGCTCACAACGCTCACAGTTGCATGATGTACAACGCGGCGATCTCCTGGCACAACTTCCGCAACCTGTACCCACTTGTCTTCGGTGAAGTTTGTAGGTACATATATATATTCATAGTCGTCCTGGTTGCCGGCCGAGACGGTCGTCTCAGGAATGGTCAATATGACATCGGGCTGAATGTGCCAGCCTGCCTTAAAGACCGGGGCGGCAGGGAGGTCTTTCGGATCTCCTTCTTTGGCTCCATTTTTGACCCAATTATCGATGGTGGCGATGTCTTCCGGCGAGAGACGAGGATCGTTCAGAAACTGTCCCACGTGCGGATCAGCGTGCCAAGGAGGCATGATGCGCTGAACGACCGCTTGCCGAATAGCAGCGGCCCAGGGACGCGCTTCACGATACGTCATCAGCGACATGGGTGCAATGTCATTCGGGTGATGGCAGACCGCGCAGTTCTTATATATAATCGGCGCGACGTCTTTATTGAACGTGACGTCAGTTTGAGTTTCTGCAGCCGAGAGGCCAAGTGTAGAGAAAATCAGAATCACAAGGCCGAGGGCCTTCATCGAGAGGGGTATCCTCCGCACTTATCGTAACGCGCTTTAGACCTCTCAGAGTGATTCCAGAATGATGTAAGTTGGTCGGGGCGGTGTGATTTGAACACACGACCCCCTGCGCCCAAGGGTTGGAAAGATGCGATTCGGGCACGGTTTTGGCACAGTTCTGAAGCAGGGGCATTAGTCTTTAGGCCGGAGCATCAGCCTATGGGTAACCGATTCTCGATTATCAGCCATTCACGAACAGTTCGAAAGTCGGGAGCATTGATCGCAAGCACAACCATTGTGCACCGTCCGATTGCTGTTCTGCCGACCAGTTCTGGTTCCCGCCATTCGAAATGATCTGCTCACGCATTGCGGCGAGGGTTGAATAGCGCCGTGATGCTCCCGGTGAGGGGATCTATGCCGGTAAGGTTCGGCCCTTTACTCGAGCTTTGAACTGCATGACGGCAAGGAGATTTCCAATATGGAGGTAAGTATGGAATTCGCGTGCCTCAGTTTTTGTCAGGGTTCCTTCGTCGGATCTATCCGCAAGCCGTTGCAGCCGCGTTTGATCTTCCTCGGTGAACCCTAACCGGAGAAAATACTTCGCGGCCTCCGGCGTCAGATCATCCGGTTGGGAATCAATGAGGCGCGCCCAAAGTTTCGCCTCGGTATCGGTGGGCACAATTTGCGAACTCAAGAAGACCTCTTCTCCAGAATATCGAGAAATCGCCGGAGCTTGGTCTGAAGCCCCGTACTTCATTGGCGATCGCGCGCATCCTCAGAGGCCGTTCAGGAACGGTGCGTGACTACGTGCGCTCTATTTGGCGCAATGTCACTTTCCGACAAGCGGGTATTTCAGCCATTCAGACAGATCCGGCGACACCCCTCCCAATCAGTCATTGTCCGGATTGGGACGATCCAGGAAGGATGCCGAATGCTTGACGATTAAATCGCATCCATCGCCGAAAAAACCTTCTTTCGCTTGAAACAACAAGAACACGCCATGTTGGAGATGACCCTAACGTTGAGCTCTATGATCCGGATCTGTGGACGGATGAATAATGCGTTTCTGAACGTACCGGGACAGGCGCAAATTCAGAGTGATCTCTTCTATGAGTACCGCACCAATGTCGACTGCTATCCGAAATGGCAGGCGTGGCTACGAAAGATACGACCCAAGCTTTTAGTCCTCTGGGGCAAACACGACCTCTCGTTCGACCTCGGAGAGCCCGAACGCTATCGCAAAGATGTGCCAAACGCGGACCTGCACGTACTCGACGCAAGGCACTTAGCGCTCGACAGGAAAGCAGACGAAATCGCCCTGCTGGTACATGGTTTCATGGCCAATGCGGTTTTGCGGAATAATCGCGAGGCGGCAGTATCTGGGGTATCCGGGAGGTAACTATGGACGCGCGCGCCGCAAGACTCGATCAGAAGCTTGAGACAGCCGTCATCCCCGTCTCGGATATCGACCGGGCGAAGGAGTTCTACGGCAAGCTCGGGTGGCGGCTCGACGCCCGACTTCGATAATCGTGCCGACTTCCGCGTAATGCAGTTCACCCCGCCAGGTTCGAATTGCTCGGTCATCTGCGGCAAGAACGTCACCGCCGCGGCACCCGGCTCCGCCCAGGGTCTGTACCTGATCGTCTCCGATATCGAGGCCGCCCGCGAAGAACTGCTTGGTCGCGGGATCGCGATCAGCGAGGCGTTTCACGACCGCGCCGGCGCCTACACGGGCCCGGACCAGCCCTACTTGTTTGGGCGGCTCCGGGTCGGCGGTCAAGACCCGGAGTATCGCAGCTACCGCACCTTCGCCTCGTTCAGCGATCCCGCCGGCAACAGATGGCTGCTGCAGGAGATGACCACCCGGGTTTCAGGGCGCATCGATTCTGCCGCGACTTCATTCAGCTCCGCAACCGACTTGGCGAACGCGCTCCGGCGTGCGGACCTCGCCCAGGGCGAGTACGAAGAGCGCACCGGCCAGCGCGACGCGAACTGGCCGGACTCGTACGCCGAGTATATGATGGCAGAGCAGTCGGGCAAAGGACTGCCGCAATGATGCATTTCGAAGGCCATCGTTGAACGGCCACGCTGGTTTGTCTTATGCGCAAACCTCGAACGCGACGGCTTAACAAAAGAATGATTATGCCGGTCCACGCTCGCATTCACGAAATTTTGCTTTACGTTTAAGTGGATGCATAGGTGGAAGGCATGCAAATCCGATTCTGGTCACCGGCGATGAGCGCATATGAGGAACGAGAACGCAGCGGGGGCATACACACAATCGCGATATGACCAGTTCGCAGTGACAGAATAGCGGAATGAAAGTTCTGATTGCCGGAGCCACTGGCGCGATTGGCTAACCTCTACTGAGTTGTCTAAACGATGCGGGCCACGAGCTTTTTGCGTCGGTCCGCTCGGCAAAGAGAAGCGGGGAGATTGCAGCCAAAGGTGCGGAGGCGATGTCGCGGATGCGCTCGATGCCGCATCTGGACCCGGAACGTGGTTCGCTCCGGACGGCGACATAGGGGCACAGGTTCGTCGATGCCGGCTCGGGCGCGGAGACCCCGGCTGCTGCAGCCAGTGGTTCCACTACCCGATCCATAAAGATTGTAGCCTTTACCCACGCCAGCAGTGGACTCAGTTCAGAATAGGCGCGTGTATTCAGTTCTCGCTTGCTTCAGGATCGGGATATCGGGGTCGGCATCCTTCCATAGCGCGAGGAAGCTTTGGTAGCTGGCTTTGGCTTCGGCCGCCTTGCCTGCGAGCACCCATGCTCTCGCCAGTTGCAGGCGAGCCACTGCGCCCACCGGATCGCTCCAGACGAGGGTAGAGTCGAGCACGATTTTCTGGAATTCTGCAACCGCTTGTGGTCCCTGATGTCCCGCTGAATAGACCATGCCGCGGACGTAAGCCGGATACAGATTACCGAAAAAGCCGAACCAACTGCATGGTATCCCCAGTTCGTAAGGAGTGGACACCTGAAGCAGGTCCATGGCATTGGCGGTGCTGCCCCTGGGGAGCAGAGCGAGCGCTCGAAGCACCGGCATATAAGTGAAATTCACGCACGTGTCTTCAGGAAAGCGGCTCTCCAGATCGTTTGCCAACGGCTCCGATCGTGTCAGATCGCCCGAAAGGGCCGCGGCAAAGGCAACGCCGTACTCAACGTCCCGCGCGTTGGAAAGTGCGAGTGCTGCGGTACCGTTTTTCCGGGCTTGGGGCGCGTTGCCGAAAAATGCCTCGCGCACTGCCGCTCCTGTTTCGAACATAGCCGCCCGTTCCTGCTGGCCTCCCTGGCGGGCGAGGCTGGCGGCCCGGCGAGACATCGTCCGGGCCGCGTGCAGGCGTCCTGAAAACGCCAGGACGAATGCCTGTGCGTTCGAGATCCAATCCTCAGCTCCGGGCTTGTCCTGAGCCAGGACGACTTGCCGTTCCATGCCGCTCGCATCACTTCTTAAAAAGGCGATGTAATACGGCAATAAAATGAAATCCGGGAATTCGAATTTGCGCTCGCCGGCTTGTTGGATCGCGTTCCCGGCCTCACCAAAATGTCCGAGTAGCACATAGGCCCAGGCCAGGTTAGCGTATCCCGGAGGAAAATTCGAATCGGCTTCGATCGTACGTTTACCCTCCTGCACTCCTTTTTCGTACTGGCCAAAACTCTGGTAAATGCCGGACAAGAGTGCATGCGCATCTCGATCGCGAGGGTACGTCTGTGCCCATAGCTCACCCGTGCGCCGGGCCTTCTGCAGGTTGCCGGTCACCTGGAGATCGTAGGCCAGTGTGATGAAAAACCGCTCCCGATCGCTCGCGCGCTTCCGCAATTGGTAGGCCTTGGTAATACTCTGCGCCGCCTTAGCAGACTCCCACGTGTCGCCGTAGGAACGGCCGAGGAACGCATACGCCATCGCGAACTCGGGGTCGATTTCAATAGCACGCTGCAGCAAGGGCACGGCTGCGGAAGGATCGTGCGAGAGCCCGGATTTGAGAGCGGCGCTATATTGTTTCAACGCTTCCAAAGAAGGCGTAGTGGCTTCAGGGAGCGGAGTCTCCAGTTCTTGGACGGTGGCAAGCGATTCACCCACACGCGTCCTGAATGTGGCAGCAATCTGACTCAGAACGTTCAACACGTCCTCTTTTGAGGCGGCCTGCACCTGTTCCTCATCGATGATTTTTCCGCTGCGGCAGTTCTCGGCGCGTAGTCCCAGAACGTACCGGCTTCCGAAACTCGTGATGGACCCTCCCAGCACCGCTGCGGCACCTGTCCTCTCACAAACCTCTCTGGCGATTTCAAGAGTCAGCGGCGCGTTCGCCGGCTGCTTCATCAGCCCAAGCGTTGCCTGGATGCGCTCATCGGCAACGAGACTGAGAAATGGGGATTGCTCCAGTTGGATAGCCAGGCCCTGGCGCATGGTGCCATCGAAGACCGGGTCGCCCGTATGATTGACGAAATCGGCAAGCACGATCGTGTCTTTCGGCCCCAGCGGATGCGGGCGGCGAAAAGAGAAGAACGCACCAGCAGCGATTGCGCTCGCAGCCAGGCAAGCCATTGCCGCGATCTTTCGGCTTCGATTCGCACGGGGCAGCACCGGGGGGGCGGGCTCATTGCCGGTGAACGTCGCACGGAGCCGTCTCAGGTCTGAAGCCAGAGCGGCAGCGGCGGGATATCGCAGTTCACGATCCTTTTCCAGCAACCGGGCGATGACGCGATCCAGTTCAGCTGGCAGCTCCGGATTCAGGCTGCTGGCAGCAGGCGGATCGGTGTTCAGAATTGCGTCGATAGTCAGTACGTTGTTCGTTCGCGCGAACGGATGTCGCGCGGTAGCGAATTCGTAGAGCACGATGCCGAGTGAAAACAGATCGCTGCGCCCATCCATCTCTTCACCCCGAGCCTGCTCAGGAGACATATAAGAGGTGGTCCCGGCGATCGCGCCATCGAGGGTCAGCGATTTGTTTCCCGGGCGGCTCTCGATTACCGGAGCGCGCATAATCTTGGCCAGGCCGAAGTCCAGCACTTTCACCTGCCGCTGCGCGAGGAGGAAGAGGTTCGCTGGCTTGATGTCCCGGTGAAGGATCCCTTTGGCATGCGCAGCTTCCAGAGCGTCCGAGATTTGAATGCCCACATCCAGCAGTTCCGCAAGCTCGGCGCGTCCCGCGCAAATTCTTTGCTGCAGATTCTGGCCTTCCAGCAACTCCATCACGATGGCGGGTTGCTGCTCGTGTTCTTCCACTTCATAAATAGTGCAGATATTTGCGTGGTTCAGCGAAGAAGCGGCGCGAGCCTCACCCTCAAAGCGCTCCAGAGCCTGCGCATTGCGCGCCAGGTTCACGGGCAGGAACTTTAACGCCACCCTCCGCGCCAGCCGCATGTCTTCGGCCTCGTACACGAATCCCATGCCGCCGCTCCCCAGCCTGGCTACGATCCGGTAGTGCGAAATGGTTTGCCCGGCGGTCGCAGGCTCCGGCCCCACTAAATCCTCAGAGGAGCGTCCAGACGCGGTCAACGTTTGCGCTGCGACAACGTCCACAGCTGCGGATTCGAGAAAATTCTCCGCCTTGCTTTGCAGGGCAAGCAGGCGCTCCAGCTCCATGAGGAGGTTCTTGTCCCCCGAGCATGTCTCGCGAAGGAAAGCGTCTCGCCGGCTCACGTGGATATTCAAAGCCGCGTGAAAAATCTCGTCGATTTGCCACCAGCGTTTCGCCTGCATATGACCTTTATGGACTCAGCTCACCCAGCAGCCATACCTTGGCGAATTTCCAATCGCGCATAACGGTTTCAGGAGAGATCTGCAACACTTCGGCGGTCTCTTTCACGCTCAAGCCGCCAAAAAATCGAAGTTCAACTACCTGGCCCTTGCGCGCGTCCAGGGCTGTCAACCGGTTGAGTGCTTCGTCCACCGCCACCAGATCGCGGCCGGCTTCCCGTGACACCGCCAGCGATTCATCGAAACTAACTCGGGTGGCGCCTCCGCCGCGTTTTTGATACTGCCGGGCGCGAAAGACGTCCACCAGAATGTTCCTCATCAGGCGCGCGCAGATCGCGAAGAAATGCGCGCGATTCTGCCACGTCACCCGCTTCACGTCGAGCATCCGGACATACATCTCATTAATAAGCGCAGTGGCTTGCATCGAGTTGTCGCGGCGGCCGCGCGAGATGGAGCGTTTGGCCGAGCGGTACAGCTCTTTATAAATCAATGGAGTCAACTTCTGGAGTGCCTGCTCATCTCCGCGGTTCCACGCCTGAAGCAGTGCGGTGACGTCGTGAGTAGGTAGCGTCTCCATATACAAATGGCCGTAGCGAAGCCGTTAGGTGACGCGAGTCTACCACGGAAAGCCGTCTTGTGCGGCGGGATGGCGGTCCTCTCGGGTCCTTGCCTACGAAGGTTTTCACCCGCAATGACATTTTTCGACTGTGTTTCTCGATTCCTGTCGTGAAGGCCAATCAAGCCAAGGAGAGGAAACATGAAATCGATATTCCGAATCGGCATACCCGCGATCAGTTTGGCGGCTATGGCTAGCGCGCAACAGTGCTACAAGGTCACGGATCTCAAGCCGCTACCCGGTGGTAACTTCAGCCAGGCGTTCTCTGTGAACAACATCGGTCTGATGGGCGGGCAGTCCAACATCACGGATGCCACCCAGCGCGCTGTGCTCTGGGTCAAAGGGTGGAGTAACCCGATCCTGATCGGGCCCGCTGGCGTGAATAGCGGGCTGTTCGGCATCAATGAAAGGGGGCAGGGCGAAGTGCAATCGGAAGTTTTGGACACGGACCCAAACACCGAGAATTTCTGCGGTTACGGTACCGACCGCAAATGCGTTCCGTTCCGCTGGCACGACAATGTGTTGACGCAACTTCCGCTGCTGGGCGGTAATAACGGCGCAGTAGGTGGAATTAACAATCGCGGCGAGATTTCCGGCTGGGCCGAAACGGCCGTCATGGACCCTGACTGTGCACAGCCACAGAAGCTTGACTTCGAGGCGGTAGTCTGGGGGCCCAGGCACGGCGAGATGCGGCGGCTGCGTCCACTTTCCGGGGACACTGTCTCGATGTCGATCTGGATCAATGACCGCGGCGAGGCCGTCGGTACTTCGGGTAGCTGTGCGGATACCGGCCTTCTTCCGCTGGGGCATGGCGCGCACCCCGTGCTGTGGGACAAGTACGGTACGCCGCTGAACATCGGCGAGCTCGGTCCCACGCAGGACTTCGGAGGCATCGCTCTGTCAATCAACAATCGAGGTCAGGTAGTTGGCGGGGCGAATCAGCCGGGCGGTTCCTTCCGGCCATTCCTCTGGAGCAGAAATAGCGGCGTCCACATGCTGCTCCTTTTGCCTGGGGGCGTTAGCGGCGGTGCGGTGTCGATCAACGACCGCGGCGATGCGGTAGGACAATCGTTCGATGCGGACGGCGTCCCCAGCCCGGTCATTTGGCAGGACGGCGGCGATCCGAGAAACCTGAACGATCTCGCTCCCCGTTCCCCTCTGTATCTGTTGTGGCCCACGGACATTAACGAGCGAGGCGAGATCTCCGGCTTCGGCGTAACAGCGGACGGAGACGTTCACGGTTTTCTCGCAACTCCGCGTGGTGCGAAGCCGGATGAGGAGAACTCTGCGGCCGATGGCGACCTACGTTCGCCGGTTCTCCCCGAACGTCTCAGAACGTTGCTGCGCAGCCGCTTCGGAGGTCGCCGCCGGTAGACCATCGCGCCCTGTTTCGCGGATAGGGTTCCGGCCCTATCCGCGCCTTCGCAACCCGCCCACAACGAGCATGCCGATCCCGAGCCCAACCAGCGCGATTGAGAACGGTTCCGGAGTTACTGCCGCCGCCCCTTGAATCACTTCGGCGGCCGGATCGAAGTTTCCAGTTCCCGTTGTTCTGCCGGTTGAAAGATCAATGGTCGCGATCTGAGTTGTCAGGTCGTTGAAGGAATAAGTAATCCCGTGAACTTCAGTGGCGGCTCCGATGCCTAAGTCGGTCGCTCCGATCACGGTTGCCAATCCCGAAGCCGGATCGATGCTGTAAAGCTTCGGGGCGACGGGGATCGCCTCCACGGATGAGGTTTGAAAGTTGTATATGAACGCGTCGTAAGTGGCATACAATTTGCCGCCCGCACCCCAGATTGCTTGGTCCGCGAGGTTGGTGCTTCCATCCGGGTTCTGACTTCCGGGCACAAACGGCGCCGGCGGCAGACCGGAGTTCTTCGCGAGCAGGGTGGCCGCACCAGTTGCTGGATTAACGCTGTAAACGCTATTCGAAAAATCCGTGGCAAACAGCTTTCCGTTTAGGCCGCCGAGACCGAAAACGCTGGTAGGACCGCAGGCGGGCGAGGGCACCAGGCAAGGCTGCAGTCCAGTCGCTCCGATTCTTGTGAACGCGCCGGTTACCGGGTTTATTCGATCAAGCTGGCCCACATAGTTCAGCGAGTAGAGAGCGCCGCTTGGCCCGGTTGCCATCCCAAAATAACCATCCGGTTCGGATGGACCGATCTGCCGGTAAGCGCCGGTAGTGAGATCCAGCGTGCCGAAGCGGCCGTGTCCGGTAATATCAGCGCTGACGATCGAGACCAGGGAATCGGCGCGTGCCGAAATCGGCAGCAGGACAAGCGCAGAGAGTAACATCAGTTTTCGTCGAGTGAGCATAAGATCCTTTTTCTTCTCGCGCCGGTCAATGGGCGGCGTTCCCATCTTCATCGTTCTCTGCGTGCCGTTGCTCCCGGCTCAATACGAACCCATGGAACACGCCGGAACCGATATAGCGTCCCACGATGTCGCCCTCCGAATTGATGGCGGTGGCCCCGGTAAAGGTCGCGCCGGGAACATCGATCGTGGAGAATGTCCCCCTCTTGAGCAGGTAACCGTGGCCGCCGGTGGCATCCACAAAGCGCCCGACAATCTCACCGCGCGGGCTGATCCCCAATGCGTTCGTGAAGGTAGCGCCCGGGTGATCGATCGCAGTGTAAGAATCGCGGTTCAGGTAAAAGCCGTGGGGTGCGCCATCACTATACGCTCCCACCACTTCACCACGCTCATTGATGCCGCTGGCATAGGTGAGAATTGCACCCGGATAATCAATCATTGTGTAATGATCCCTGCGCCGCAAAAAGCCATGGGTGCCGGAAGCGCAGCAGGGGGTTGCGCTGGTCAGGCTGTAATCGCCCACGAGTTCGCCGCGCGCGTTGATACCGAGGACTTCGCTGCTGGCCGCGCCGGGAAAATCGACGGTCGTAAATTTGCCCTGGCTCAGCACAAAGCCATGCGTCACACCGTCCACACCCACATAAGACCCGGCGATTTCACCGCGCTCGTTAATGGCGTTTGCATAGCTTGAAGTAGCCTCCGGAAAATCGACCGCACGGAACTGATTCCAGCGCAGCACCCAGCCGTGCGTTACGTTATCCGCACTCACGTAAAAACCCACAATCTCGCCGCGTGAGTTGACTCCCCAGGCTTGCGTGGAACTGGCGCCGGGGAAGTCAAGTGTGCCGGGAGCAGGCTCCTGCGCTCGAACATTCGGCCCGGCGCTCAGCACGAAGCTAAGCGCGAGTAAGTAAAGACTCCATTGTCGTTTCATGTATCCTCCACTCGAATAGGCGTAAGAGGCGCGCGGAAACTATCACTCATGCGCTGCTATAATTCGCCGCAGTCATGGAACAGGCCGATGCAGGTAGCGAGGTCAGCAAGCTGCTGCGCGCCTGGACCAACGGAGATCAGAGCGCGCTCGAAAAGCTGACTCCGGTTGTCTATGACGAACTGCACCGCCTGGCTCATCGCTACATGCAACGAGAGCGTTCGGGCCACAGCCTGCAAACCACGGCTCTGGTTAACGAAGCCTATACGCGCCTGGTGGATTACAAGCGGATGCAATGGCAGAACCGGGCGCATTTTTTTGCCATCTCGGCGCAGTTGATGCGGCGCATTCTGGTGGATCATGCCAGGCGCCATAACTTAAGGCGCGGCGGCGGTCTCAAGCGTGTCCCGTTAGAAGATGTGGCGGTTGTGGACAGCGAGCGAGCTGCCGATCTGGTAGCGCTTGACGATGCCATGAACGCGCTGGCGCGGCTCGATTCGCGCAAAGTACAGGTTGTCGAAATGCGCTTCTTCGGCGGGCTGAGCGTTGAGGAAACGGCCGAGGTGCTCGCTGTATCGGCCGCCACCGTCCTGCGCGACTGGAGCACAGCCAAAGCGTGGCTCTACCGTGAAATGACTGGTACGGCAGCCGATGCGACCTGAGCAATGGCAACGCGTCGATGAACTGCTGCAATCGGCTTTGCAGCAACCCTCGGGTGAGCGCGAAAGGTTTGTGCGGCAAGCCTGCCAGGGCGACGAAACACTCGAAATGGAGGTCCGCTCGCTGCTCAGTTCGCACCAGGAAGCCGGAAGCTTCCTGGAACGCCGGGCGATTGAAATCGCTGCACGGTCACTCGCCCGCGAAGGAAACGAGGCAGCACAAGAGGGTAACAGTCCGATGATCGGAAGTACGCACGCGCATTACCGGATCATCGAGAAAATCGGCCGCGGCGGAATGGGCGTGGTCTACAAGGCCGAGGACGTCCGGCTGCACCGGCTGGTGGCGGTCAAATTTCTACCGGATGAGCTGGCGCGCGACTCGCAGGTTCTTGCTCGCTTTGAGCGGGAAGCGCAAGCCGTCTCATCGCTAAATCACCCAAACATCTGCACGCTTTACGACATCGGAGAGCAGGACGGGCGTGCCTTCCTCGTGATGGAGCATTTGGAAGGCGCAACGCTCAAGCAGCATATTGGCGGCCAATCACTGCCAATCGAAACGGCCGTGAAGCTGGCGATGGAAATCGCCGAAGCCCTCGAGGCCGCGCATGCTAAGGGCGTTGTGCATCGTGATATCAAGCCGGCCAATGTATTCGTGACGAATCGCGGCCATGCCAAGGTGCTCGATTTCGGCCTGGCTCAGCTTTCGACGATCGAGCCGGTACACCCTCGAACAGACAACTCGCCTGACATGACTGCATGCGAGGAGCAACTCACGGCTGCGGGCACGACTTTAGGGACAGCAGAGTATATGTCACCGGAACAAGTGCGGGGCGAGCCTTTGGATCCACGCACCGATCTCTTCTCTTTCGGAGCTCTGCTTTATGAAATGGTTACCGGAACTGCGCCCTTTACCGCTCATACTCTGGCGGACATCTTCGAAGCGATCCTGCACAAAAGCCCGCTTTCTCCGATACGCCTGAATGCCCGCGTGCCCGGGGAACTGGAACGCATCATTTCGAAATGCCTGCAAAAGGATCGCGATGTGCGCTATCAGCAGGCTTTGGAAATCCGCAGCGATCTCGACCGACTGAAACAAAATAGCGATTCGCACCCGTCCGGTGTTAAAGGTTTTCGCCGTAGCCGTTTGCTTGTGGCGGGCGCGCTGATCATCGGCCTGCTGATTCCGCTCTATTTTTTGCTTCGTCCACTTCTTCCTCCGCGCACGTCGAACTACGTTCAGATCTCCAACGATGGCGAGGGGAAGGCCGGAGTTCTGGGCGCGATGGTCACCGACGGAGCGCATATTTATCTGGAGGAAGGCGGCGGAATGACGAGCGCCGTGGCACAAATTCCGGCAGCCGGCGGACCGACAACCATGCTGCCCACTTCTTTGGAATCGCCGGAGGTGTTGGACATTATTCCGCAGCAATCAGAACTACTGGTCGCTAATTTCACCAGCGGTCTGGGCCTATGGCCGCTTTGGACCGTACCTCTGCCGGCCGGTCGGCCTCGCCGTTTGGGGAGCGCGCTGGCGACAGCCGCCGCCTGGTCTCCCGATGCGCAGGAGCTTGCGTATGTGATGGGGCGCGATCTGTATCGGGCCACCCGCGATGGAAGGGAATCCAGAAAGCTGACGACTTTACCCGGAACAGCCTTCTGGCTGCGTTGGTCACCGGATGGGACCCGCCTGCGATTTACGCTCGGCAATGTCATAGACCGAACGGGCCCGCTGGCGATTTGGGAAGTGTCGGCGGACGGGACGGGCCTTCATCGCTTGCTTTCCGGCTGGAACCGGCCGCCAGCCGAGTGTTGTGGCAACTGGACGCCGGATGGCAAATATTTTGCCTTTCAGGCTATCCGCCAGGGCAAGACGGAAGTCTGGGCGACGCGAGAGCAGCATGGGCTCCTGGGAGTGCTCCCGCAGATTGGGCGCGCACCCGTGCAGATTACCGCCGGGCAACTGGACTCACTGGCTCCGGTGTTTAGCCGCGATGGCAGAAAGCTGTACGTCGTCGGTCAACAACTGCGGGGCGAGCTGACGCGCTACGATGCGAACTCGCGTCAGTGGGTCTCGTACCTGGCGGGCATTTCCGCCGAATTTGCTGATTTCTCGCGCGATGGGCAGTGGGTCACCTATGTTTCGTTTCCCGACGGCGCGTTGTGGCGCAGCAGAACGGACAGCAGCAACCGCCTGCAACTCACTTTTGCTCCTCTGCGGGCCACGGCTCCGTGCTGGTCTCCCGACAGCAAACGAATTGTATTTCAGGGCGGGCGCGAGGGTAAATTCGACGGGATTTACTCAGTATCTGCCAATGGCGGCCCGGCTGAGCCGCTATTTCACGACCAGCGCAATCGACTGCGCCCCAGCTGGTCACCCGATGGCAACTCGATCGTTTTCAGTTATGCTCCCTGGACCGAAACGACACCGCATGGGGTTGAAGTTTTGAACCTGACAACGCACGAAGTGAAACAGTTACCCGGATCGGAGGGGCTGTTGCTGGCCACCTGGTCGCCCGATGGGCACTACATTGTTGCGCGGCGCGGCGACCATCAGGCTCTGATGCTCTTCGATTTGAAAACTCAAAGATGGTCCGAACTGGCGAAAGGTGAACTAAACTGGTCAGACTGGTCAAGAGATGGACAGTATGTCTACTTCGAGCGGCACGGTAAGGAACACGCCATTATGCGTGTCCGTATAGAGGATCACGCGGTGGAGCGGGTGGTCAGTCTTAGCGAGGTGAAGCGCACCGGCGCCTCCGGAGGTTTCTGGTTCGGCTTGACGCCGGATGATTCACCTCTTCTGTTGCACGACACCGGCACACAGGAGATCTACGCGCTCGACTGGCGAAGTCCGTGAGTTTACTCCGAGGCAAAAAGGCGCTCGGCTTCTGCATCTCGCAAAAGCCGAGCAGCGATTACTACTGCCGATGTGTCCCAAAGCGTGCGCGAACCATGTCGCGCACATATTCGGGAATAACCGGCTGATGTTTTGGACCGCTTGTAAAGGGTTCGCCCTCTTCCGCCTCATTGCACGGAGTCGCGAGAAACGCGTGCACGTCTCCACCGGTCGTCACGCCAAATCCGACGATCTCGCCAGCATCATTGATGCTAAAGACAGCAAGCAACGCGTCGAATGGCGAATCCCCTGCTACGAGATCGTTCAGATTGAATATGGAAGCATGGTGCCAGACCACCGCCCGTGGATTGCCCATGGGATCCACGGACAGGCCAATCACCTCTCCCCGATCGTTAATTCCTGACGCGACGCTCGCAACATCACCGGGAAGAGTACCCAGGGACCGCATCCCCTTTTGTCGAGTCCAGAGAAACGCCAGCCCTCCATTGGAGGGTAAGCTCTTGTCGGTGGGGGACGAAGCGCCTACGACTTCACCACGGTTATTGATGGACAAACCGGCATTTTGGGTCGCGCTGCCAAGATTTCCCAGGTTGCGAGGCTTGCCGTTCCTATCCCACAGCACGGCATGCGGACCGAAGGCGACGGGAGGGTTTTCACTGTTCGCGCAGGTACCGGATACGCCGACAGCCTCACCGTTGTCGTTCATCCATAGAGCAATACTTACCGTGTCGCCCGGCAGCGGCTTCAGCTTCCGCATCTGCCCGGGCCTCGGTCCCCAGACCACACCTTCATAGTCCAGCGACTGCGGGCCTGTACCGTTCGCTGCCACAGTACCGGGACAGTCCGGATCGCGAACATCGGTCTCGACGGTCCCGGCGATCTCGCCTCTGGCATTGATGGGTGCAGCACTGCCGTTATTGCCACCGAGCGTGGGAAGCGGGATGGTTCTATGGCCATCCCACAGAACCGGCAGGCACTTCTCATGAGTGCCGTAATCACAAAAGTTTTCGTCGTTCGGATCGAGATCAGCAGATTCGGCCTGCCCAACGGCGAGCACTCGTCCTTGTCTTATGGCTCCGAACGCCCCGCTGTTCAGCCCACCCAGTGTTCCGAACGCCAGCAGCTTGCCGTGCTCCCACACCACGGCGCGTTGCGGACTGGTAGGCGTCGGGGCGGCTAAACCGCTGATCACGCCTGTATTGCTGATGGTGCTCGCCTGGCTGAAGGTCCAGCCGGGGGGTGCTCCAAGATCAGTTACCTTGTAATGCCGAGCGTGAGGTTGCCTGCCTGCGCTGTCCTCCTGGGCCGCGAGGCAAAGCGGCAGGGTCAGCAAAGCAGCTATAGCTCCTACGCTCTTTCGATTCAAAACCGGTGCTCTCATTCTTTTCTCTCCTTTGAAGTTCCACAGTTTCCTGCGTGGTGCCCTGATTCTGTCCCGCGCCGGCGCAAAAGGAACATGTGGTGAATGTGACTTCTGCATGACTTCCGCCTGATTCCGCGCTTTTCTGCTGAGAGAGGCCGGAACCTGGCATTGTCCGGCCCCGCTGCGATACATGACCGTGATCAGTAGTTATCGTCCTGGCAGCATTCGCCACGGCCTTCGTGGTGGTGGCAAGGTGTGGCAAGAAAAGCATGCACTTCGCCGTTGATCAGGCCTTGTCCTGCGATTTGCCCGGATGCATTGATGCCCGCGGCCGATTGCAGTATCCATGGGGAGCCTTTAGGAATCAGCTCATTCAGATCGACCGTCACACCGGCCTTCCACAGGAACGCGCGCTGCTGGCTGAAATCGGCATTGAACATAAAGCCGACAATTTCGCGGCGGTCGTTGATCGTCTTGCAGCAAGGATTCACGGCGGCAATAAAGCCGTCCGGCAGTTTTAGTTGCACAAGGGTGCGGGTTTCGGGCCCCCACACAAAGGCCTGCGGCAAACCGTCGGCAGTGGAAGACGTTCCCGAGACATCGCCGCGGTTATTAATAGCGGATGCACCAGAAACAGGACCGCCTAAAGAGCCGAGGTCGATCGGTGTTCCATTGTGCTCCCAGAGGACCGCATGCGGAGACGAAGGATAAGGCGGCGGAGTAGTGTTGGCGCAGACGCCAGAGTTCCCTACTACCTGGCCACGGTTGTTGATGCCGAAAGCATAAGCCACCGTATCTCCGTCCAAAGCTGAGAGCTGACGAACGCGGCCGTTCGGCTCCCAAACCACTGCCTCAAACCGGAAGCCCGCAGTTCTGGCGGCAGCGCAGTCGAGATCGAAGTCATCCGTGTCCCAGAAGCCGACCACCTGTCCGCGATCGTTCATGTCGAGTGCATAGGAATTGTTGCCTCCCGGAAGAAGCGGGAGCGCGCTTAGCTCCCCATGTTTCCAGATGGCGGCCACGCACTGCAGATAAGTTCCGAAGGCGCAGACATCCTCGCCCTGGCGGCTGAGGGTTGCCGTTTCCGAGTCCACTACGGCAAGTTTTGAGGAACTGGCTGCGGCGCCCGCGCTGTCCGGCCCGCCCAGCGTACCAAGATTCAGGAGGCGTCCACGATCCCAGAGAAAAGCAGTCTGTGGAGCATTGACGACGGCTTGCGACGGATCGCCATTCTGGCTGGACAGAGCCGATCCACCCGCGACCACCCCTTCCTCATTTAGGTTGTAAGCGAAACTGTACGGGCCGCCCAGCGTACCGAGGTCTTGCACGACGTAACGCGGGAACCGGCTCGTTGCGCCCGCCTCCCTTGGATGCTGCGCCAACAACGGTACTGGAATGACCGGTCCCGCAGGCATCGCCAGAACGGCCAAAGCCATCGAATTTCGAAGCAATCTGGATTTCATGTTCTCTCCTTGCAGTTGCACCTTTCGTGCAGCGTGCCCTTGATTCTGTTCGGCCTTGCGCAAGAAGAACATGTGGTGAACGTGACTTCTGCATGACTTCCGCCTGATTCCGCGTTTTCTGCGAGCGGGCAAATCTCGCTAGAATGAGTAACCCTCTTGCGGCCAATCTCATGCCAAACGGAAAACTGGCGAGCACGTTGCGCTTCGGTTGCTTTGAGCTCAACCTGCGCTCCGGCGAACTATACCGAAACGGACAAAAGGTTACACTGCCGGAGCAATCGTTTCGCATTCTCGAACTGCTCATCCTGTCTCCGGGTCAGGTGGTCACTCGTGAAGAGATCCGCGAGCGGTTATGGCCAAACGGCACGATCGTCGAGTTCGAAAACGCAGTAAATGCCGCAATCAAGAAGCTGAGGAACGCCCTGGGCGACGCGGCCGATCAGCCGCGTTATGTCGAGACCGTGAAGCGCCGCGGGTACCGCCTGATCGTGCCTGTGGAGGACAGCTCCTCCGATTCATCCTCGGGCGGCGATACCCTGCCTCTCCAGGCGGAACGGATATCAGGCGAACGAGTGTCTCATTATCGTGTCCTGGCCGCACTCGCGGCTGGCGGCATGGGCGTGGTCTATCGGGCAGAGGATCTTGTATTGGGTCGCGAGGTGGCGCTGAAATTCCTTGCCGCTGACTTTTCGCGGAGCCCGCTCGCGCTGGCGCGTCTTCGTAAAGAAGCGCGCTCGGCCTCCGCTCTGAATCATCCGAACATCTGCACCATTTACGAGATCGGAGAAGAAGCCGGGCAGCCGTTCATTGCCATGGAACTGCTGGAGGGCTGTTCACTGCGCGAACGCATCTCGGGAACGCCAATGCCCATGGACGAGGTGCGGGACTATGGCTCTCAAATCGCCCAGGGCCTTGCGGCAGCTCACCGCAAGGGTATCGTTCATCGCGACATCAAGCCGGCCAATATTTTCATCACGAACGAAGGACGCGCGAAGATCCTCGATTTCGGATTGGCCAAGGCAACGGCACCAGGCAGCGGGGAAGCGAAACACCTCACCAGACCCGGAGCGGCTTCCGGTACGGTCGCCTACATGTCCCCGGAACAAGCGTCGGCGCAGGACTTGGATGAACGGAGCGATTTGTTTTCATTTGGCCTCGTGCTGCACGAGATGGCCACGGGAAAGCTTCCTCGATCAGGCCTGCCGCTGAGCGGATTCCCGACAGAACTACAGCGCATCACGTCCAGGTGCCTTGAAAATGATCGCGAATTACGGTACCAGACCGCTTCCGAAATTCGGGCCGATCTCGAACGCCTGAGTGTCCATCCTGATTCCGACCCGAAGCTTGCGGCGCGCTGGACCACGGCTGCGATTGTCGCGGCAGTCATCGGGATTTCAGCGCTGGCCTGGTTCTATTTTCGTGCGACTCCCGGGCTTACCGACAAAGATACGATCGTCCTTGCGGAATTCACGAATCGAACCGGTGATACCGCATTCGACGGCACATTGCGCCAGGGTCTGGCAATACAGCTGGAACAATCGCCCTTCCTCAGTCTTATTGCCGAAGACAGGATTCGGCAGACGCTCCGGCTTATGGGTAAATCCGCCGATGCACCGCTTACGCTTAACGTGGCGCGCGAAATCTGTGAACGGACCGGAAGCGCTGCCGTCCTGGAAGGTTCGATCTCCCGGCTCGGAACGCAGTACGTGGTGGGATTGCGCGCGCATAGTTGCCGCAGCGAAGACGTCCTTGACGACCAGCAGAGTCAGGCTGGCAGCAGGGAGGATGTGCTTGCCGTACTGAGCAGGATCGCCCGCAGGTTCCGTTCCCGGGCAGGTGAATCTTCCACGACAGTAAGAAAGCACGATATCCCTCTCGAGGAGGCGACAACCTCGTCACTCGAAGCGCTCAAGGCGTTCAGCTCAGCACGGCAGGCGGTCTTCTCGGTGGGTACTGCTGCGTCGGTGCCACTTTTCCAGCGAGCCATTGAAATCGATCCTCAGTTTGCCATGGCATATGCCAACCTGGGTCTTACTTACAGCGCGCTGGGAGAGTCCGAGCTTTCGGCGGAGTACACGGCCAAAGCATATGCGCTGCGGGATCACACGAGCGAGCGGGAAAGGCTTTTCATCACTGTGAACTACGATCACTCGGCGACGCGCAACCTGGAACGCGCCCAACAGAACTGCGAGCTATGGGAGCAGACCTATCCGCGCGACCCGGATGCGCCGGCCATCGCATCCGGCTTTATCTCCCAGGGAGTGGGGAATTACGAACGGTCGATCGAACAAGCCCAAAGGGCAATCCGGCTGGATCCGGATCATACATTCGCCTACGTCAATCTCGCCGCAAGTTACTTCTTTCTGAATCGTTTCGAGCAGGCCAAAGCGATCTGTAACCGCTTTTCCGAAAGTAATCAGGTGTTTCCTGAAGTTGCGTTGCTTCGTTATAACATCGCCTTCCTGCAGGGTGATTCCGCGACGATGCAGCAGCAGGCGATCTTGGCCAAAGGAAGGCCCGGAGCCGACGATTGGCTGGCACACGCGCAGGCACTGGTCCTTGCTCGTTCAGGCAGAACCGAAGCCGCCAAGGTTATGGCGAGGCGAGCTATGCATATCGCTCAGCAATCCGGTCAACGAGAGAGGGCGGCCAGTTATGAAGCCGCCATGGCTCTATGGGAAGCGTTCTTCGGCAATGCATCCGGTGCCAAGGGAAACGCGTTGGCTGCGCGCGAACTCTCGCTGGGCCGCGATGTGGAGTATGCCTCTGCCCTGGCGTTGGCGCTTTCTGGCGAAGCTAATAAGGCACGGGAATTGATGAACGATTTAGACACGCGCTTCACGGAAGATACCTCGGTGAAGTTTACCTATTTACCGGCACTTCGCGCCGCTCTTGCCTTGCATGATGGAGTTCCTGAGAAGGCGCTGGAAGCTTTAAGAGCCGCTGAGCCCTATGAACTTGGGATGTCTGGTATCGCCTTCTTCGGTTGCTTCGGTGGCCTGTATCCCGCCTACCTGCGCGGCGAAGCTTATCTGCGGTTGCATCGTTGGCGTGAAGCCGAATTGGAATTTCAGAAGATTCTCGATCATCCCGGTATCGTGATCGCCGATCCAATCGGCGCTTTGGCACGCCTCCAATTGGGACGGGCGTACGCGTCATCAGGAGATCACGCCCGGGCCAAAGCTGCTTACGGAGATTTCCTCACACTCTGGAAGGATGCCGATCCAGATATTTCGATTTTGAGAAAAGCGCGTGCGGAGTACGCGAAGCTGCTATAAAGCAACATCTCTACTGTTTTCGCAAGGGTTGCCAATGCCGAAGAATAGGTTTCCGAGTTGTGCCAGGATGACGGCCCACTCGGAAATTGAGCGAAACGCCCCTGGCTGAATGCACGGTATTTTAGGCAATTCGTCCAGCTCCGTTCAAACGCTCCGGCAATCCGCTCCTCCGCCTCAGCTCGGGCCGCCCGTCCAGTTCATTGCCGATAGCTGCCCCAACGAGTGCACTCGGACTCCTCGTAGCCACGCGTTTTGACAGTCTGGTCGATCTGATGCCGATCTTCCTGGATGAGCCTGAGCGCGATTCGGGTGCTCCGCGTTTAAGAAGTACTCGCAGATGAAGCTGCAGATGAAACGCGAGGCACTTGCGAAGCTGAACCGCCTTGCAAACGAAGCAGGGTCTGGTTTAGGCACAGCACAGGGCCGTTCTGTGCCGGGTTTTGGCACAGTTTTGGCACAGTGAGGCAAACGATCAGCAAAGCGGATGGAATGCGGGTCGAATAAGTTCTTTAAAATCAGCAATGGTTTGGTCGGGGCGGCAAGATTCGAACTTGCGACCCCCTGCGCCCAAGGCAGGTGCGCTACCAGGCTGCGCTACGCCCCGACAACTCTCTTGATTCTAGACGAGAGCGAAATTCGTATGGGAGTGGCGAGAATCGTTCTTCGTCCCGATTGGCTTCGCTCTGCAATCAGTCCAGTATTGGGCGACGCTGCTCGACGTCAATCTTCGCTAGAAAATCCCGCTCAAGCCGAAGACCTTTTAGCGTAAGCAACCGCTGGTGTGGACAAAGCTCGAACCGCGTTTCGATCCCCTTCGTTCGGATCCAGCCTTTGACCAGGCGCTCAGAAAAGGCGCGGACTCCATCCGGGTGAAATCGCGATTAGAGAAGCGGTCCCAGAAGCCAGCAGCGCGCTCGGCCACGCCACCCGAGCGAATTAGACGTAGGAAGCTTACCGCGTAGCACGAGCATCAGGACCAAAGGAGAGGAGTTCAGCGCTTCTCCTATTGCAGTCCTATGCCAGCGTCGGGGAGATTGAGCATCACGCTGCTGGATCCCAAGGACATTGGCGCGGTCAGGCCGTCGGTCAAGGTGTAATTCTGAAGAGCAATTACGTTGCTCCACAAGTTCTCGAGGACTTCGAGGTAGCCAACCTGCAATTCAAACAGCGTCCGTTGAGAAACGATTACCTGCGGATACGCCGCTCCCATTTGCCGGTATTTGTTTAGATACAACTCATACGCACGCCGGGCGCGAGGAATCATTTCATTCTTGTACCGATTAGCCTTTAGAACGTCCGATAGATAGGCCTGCAGCAGTGGTTGTGTGCTCCTGCGCAACGATAGCTGCACACGTCTTACTTCGGCGCGCGCTCTTTCCAGATCTGCTTCCCCGGCAGCCACGTTGCCTTGATTTCGATTGAAGAGCGGAAGGTTGATGCCGGCCATTGCGAACGCCTGGGCACCAACAGTGGCCGCCCCTGATTCTCTTATTCGCTCATTGTTCTGTTCAACACCCGCGCGGAGAATCAAATCAGGAACGGGTTCGCGTTTGGCGCTTTTTAGTTTCGCTTCCGCGTACAGGATCTCCTGCTGCGCACGCTTTACCTCAGGGCTCTCGGTTACGATTTTCTCGACTGTCTGGATCTCATCCAACGAAGGCGGGTTTTCCAGATCGCCTCTCAGCGGCGCAATTGCCATTTCAGGTTTACCGGCCATCGCGGCCAGCGCTTGAAATGCCTGAAGAAATTGACGCTGCGCGCTGACGTATTCAACCTGCGCTTGTTCTGCCTCGACCTCTGCTTGCAACACATCCGGAGCATCGGCTTGCCCGATATTGGCAAGCTGATGGGCAGTTTCCACCGCATCCAGAGCAAGCCCAAGCAAGCGCCGCCGAACCTTCACTAGCTCCTGCGCTCCCAGTGCTGCGTAGAAACTCTGACCTACACCGCCTAGCAGCCGGTAGCGCTGCTCGGACAGACCAGCCTCATACACGCCTCGTTGCTGCTCGTATATGTTTTTGCGAAGTCCAACCTTCCCGCCAAGCACAATGCTTTGTTGGACGAATGCACCCTGCTCGCCGCCTCCGTACGAACCGCCTCTAATCTGTTCGCCCTGATAGCCGACGGAGGGATTGGGGTACAGCCCAGCTTGACGGGCCTGGCCAGAAGATTGCTTCACGAGAGCGTTCGCTTCCTCCAACGCCGGGTTCGAGGAGAGCGCGAACTGTTCGAACTCATGCAAGTCCATAGCCGGTCGGCTGGCAATTCCCTCCAGCAGATCCTGAACAGGCTCTTCCGGGCCGGGACGTTCTGCGGACACGTTCCGCTGTTGACCTGAATGCGGCATCGGCTCTTGCGAACTCTGACCGAACATACAGACGCTTAAACCGAGCAGGACAGAAAACGACAAAATCGTCATGAGTCTCTTCATTGCGATCGGTCCTGTCTACGTGCGATGCTGTATCCGGCCCGTATCCGCCGATTGGCCCTGCCGGATGCGTTCCACAACTTGCTCGTACTCGGCAGGTGGCAGCACGCGGACGAAGCTCATCATGCCTTGCATAAAACCGCTCCATCCGGGCCGCAAACCATAGTTTTGAGGCCGTTCCACCTTGGCATCCATGCTCATCATCGGACCTTCCATATAGGCGTCTTGCGGAAAACCGGGAACGCGGTTCGCATTCTCCGCCACGTCGCTCTCCATCGACATGCTCCCGTGCTGCATGGATTGCGGCTCAGCCGTTTCGTGTTCCATGCCGCTCATCTGTGACGTGCCGTGCTGCATGCCGTGCATAGTGGCCGCGGCCTTCTGGCCTGATAGTGGCGTGTTCGCCACGGGCTGATCGCGGGTGGAACCCACACCCAAGCCGCGCCCGAGACTCGGGCCATAGTCATCCCCGCTTGGCGCTCCAGGTGTTCCATTCAGCATTCCCATGCCGTTATTCATGTCAACTCCCGCGGGCATGCCCGTCCCATGGCGCGAGAGCGGACCGACATTCGATGACATCTGGTTCATCATGTGATGCGGCAGATGGCAGTGCAGCATCCAGTTCCCCGGATTGTTCGCCACGAACTCGAATTCCCTCGATTGAGCGACCCCCACCAATACCGTGTTTCCCGGAAACCATGCTGTTTCCGGAATGCGCCCTCCTTCGGTTCCCGTCACGTAAAATGTGTGGCCGTGCAGATGAATCGGATGGTGATCCATCCCGAGATTGATCAGTCGAATGCGAACACGATCACCC
>CAWKHJ010000004.1:0-1256237 GCA_963849535.1 Terriglobia bacterium | reverse complement strand
CCGCGCAAGGTTATCCGCAAGGCGAAGTTGTCCTAATTCGCCCTCTACTTGGTTTAAGCCTTCTTCCAGTCTCTTCTCGAGGCGGGTAAGTACTGCGCTCAGGGTGGCGAAATGCTGCGGCTCTTGTCGAGAGTATGCCAAGAGCTCTGTAACCATATCGTCTACAGGAACCGGCCGAGGTTCCAGATCTGCTTGTTCTTCAACCTTTTTCAACGAACCGGCCAAATCAGGCCAAGCCCAACCTATGCGTTTGGTGAGAGCCCGGTCATCCTCCTCTGGCGATAAGAACGCGCTGATGTCTCTGACAAGCTTGGCGGTATCTGCCTCGCTTTTGGCGAGTGTATGTTGCATCAGACCCAGCGGAGGTTTCACCTCGTTGGGCGAAAGCCCGTACAAGTATGTGTAAACCCGTCCGGTCTCAAGGGTCTTCGCAAGTGCACCGGCTTCGAAGGCAATCCAAGGCGCTCCTAAATTTTCCGGTGTCAAACAAACGATGCCTGCAGAAACAGAGCTAAGCTGGCCTGTAATTCCGGTCGACCAAAGAGTGCCTTTTTCAATATCGCGTGAGAAAAAAGGCCTTGCTGCAGGGATAACACCTTGCAGCCAGTCAAACAGCGCCTCTGCTATTAGGCGGCTCCGTTTACCCGACCAGCTGATGAAAATATTGGGCTTTAAATCTGGCACTGCGGTAGAAATTCTAACACCTTAAGCCCGCTATTCAAGTCCGCTAGCCGGTTAGGTTACGAAAAACAATTCCGTTTCGCTGGCGAATATATCTAAGAACCTAGCTCATCTTTTTGGCCAGTGCGGGCTGGGCTATTTCACAGCCCATACGAACATCGTTTTGGAGGAGTCTGGTGAAACTGAAGGCTCGTTCCGGAAGAAAGGACCTGCCTGCATATACCTTGACACGCATATGCAGTCTGGAGTATGTAAAGAGAGTGGAATCTGTGTTCGAAATCATTGCGGAGCCGAACCGCCGCGCGATATTGAGCCTCCTGGTCTCGTCACAACAGTCGGTTGGAGAGATCGAGCATCAGCTTCGTATGCCGCAGCCGACCGTGTCGAAGCACTTGCGAGTGCTGCGCGAGGCCGGTTTCGTGGAATCCACGGTGGACGCACAGCGGCGTCTCTACCGGCTTAAACCTGAACCACTTAAGCAGGTAGATACCTGGCTGGCTCCGTTCCGTAGGTTCTGGTCCGCTCACGTGGATGCTCTCGAACGCCACCTCGACCGCATGGATGAATCTGAATCGCGCACAACGGGCAGCAAACGCCCTGTGCGCTCGTTAGAATCGCGCACAACGGGCAGCAAACGCCCTGTGCGCTCGGCAATACCAACGAAAAGGAAAACAGCGAAAAGACGACGCGGCCCAAACCGCCAAGGTGATAAAGGGGAAACGAAATGAAAATCAAACTGACCAGCGTGTACGTCGACGACCAGGAGAAAGCGTTGCGCTTCTATACCGAAGTGCTGGGCTTCGTGAAGAAGGCCGACTTCAGCCAGGGGCCGTTTCGCTGGCTGACGGTGGCCTCACCAGAGGACCCGGAGGGCACGGAGCTGCAGCTCACGCTCAACAACAACCCGGCGGCCAAAGCCTACCAGCAGGCCATCTTCCAGCAGGGCCAGCCCGCGGCCATGTTCTACACGGACGACGTGCAGGCCGATTACGAGCGTATGAAAGCGCGCGGCGCGGAGTTCACCATGCCGCCAACGGACGTGACGGCCTCCAAGATCGCGATGCTGAACGACACCTGCGGCAATCTCATCCAGCTGGTGCAGCTGGCACGCTATTCACACTGAGAGAAAAAGATGACCGGTCGCGAGCAGTACACACCGGGTCCGGCCAGGGGGGCGGAGTTACGAAAGGACGGAGAGAAGTGGACGCTGATTCTCGTCAGAGAACTGCGCCACCCGCCGGAAAAAGTGTGGCAGGCGCTAACCGACCCGGCGCAGCTGCGCGAGTGGGCTCCTTTTGAGGCGGATGGGAACCTAAGTACGGCTGGAAGCACGGTGAAGCTCACCACGGTGGGAGCGCCCGCGCCGCACGTTACGGAAACGAAAGTGACGCGAGCCGACGCTCCCAAGGTGCTTGAGTACGCCTGGGGTGGTAACGATATCCGGTGGAAACTCGAACCCTTGGGTGGCGGCACGCGCCTGACCCTGTGGCACAACATCGATCGCCGCTTCATCTCGTGGGGCGCCGCAGGATGGCACATCTGCTTCGATGTGCTGGACCGGCTTCTCGCCGGTCAGCCGATGGGACGCATCGTGGGCCCCGAAGCGGTGAAGTTCGGCGGCTGGCAACAATTGAACGCGGAGTACGCCAACCAGTTCGGTATTGAAACGCCCAAGTGGCCGCCGAACCCCTCGAAGCGTTGAAGCGTAGGAGGAAGAAGCCCACGGGATCGACCCTGCAGAAGCCAACCCCGGTCGCCGCCAAGAGCACTTCGGGCTGGAGCTTTCGTGGGCCAAGCTCTTCGGCGTGCTGCTGATACTTGCCCCCGTGCCGGCGCGGCTCAAGAGTGGGCCTAGGCCGGGTTCGGCACGAGGCTCGCCTCGGCGCTCATGGCCCACTGCCGGCGGTTTAGGGTAGCGGTGTACACCTCCGAATACTGAGTCTTTGAAGCGAGGCAGATGGACCGTTTGTCGCGCTTTATGTAGGGCTAATTTTCAGCGTCTGGCAGAGGCAGGGCGGGCGCGCCAACATCGACGATACGCTGCGATCGACGCGAGAATCAGGACGGGAACCACGATGAGAACGAGCTCGAAGGCGCCCGAGCCAGCGTCCGGAGAAATGCCGAAAATGCTTTCTATAAAATCCATGATTTTTCTCAATGCAGGGGATTATCGGGTGGCTGGGCTGCTGGTTCACAGCCGTCAATGCCGGGATGCAGGACCCACTGGTTTTCCGGAGCTTTCTGATTGTCGGCAACCGCCTGCTGCCTGGGTGTCAGCGGAGTGTTCACGTCGATGTGCGGGACCTCCGATAACGCGTCGCACCAGCGCGTCTGGTAGTCGCGGAAGGCATGGATATCGGTAGGCACATCATATTTGTTAATCTTTTGAACAATTCGGGTGGCATGCACCTCAGCCCATCCAGTGTGCCCACCGTCATAGGCCCAGCGCCCTCGCGCAACGACCCAATCTTTGCTTTCCACATGGCCGCCACCGACAAGGGAATCGGCATCAGAACCGTCATCGGCCGCGGCCCAGGCGATGCCCACCGCGACCAGTGCTATGGGGGAGAAGATCGTCTGCAATACGACGCAGAGCGCTCTAGTGAGCCAACTCTTCTTACACCATTTGCCGCCGAAGGAGAAGGCCTCGATAGCCGCAAGCATGTCGCGAATCCGGGTACCTTCGAATTCGCAGTGCAAGACGGGCACCGAGAATTGTTCGGGATGTTGGATGGCGTTTTTTGGGTCAAGGACGTAGTCAGCCCACTGCTTCTGCTGGTCCGGGCCCACAATGCCGAACCAGCCGTAGTCGCGGCCAATGATTTCGGTCCAGGCATGGTATTCACCGTTGTCTAGGCCGATCATGGTGCGGAAATAACCGGTACCGGTCATACCGCCGGGGTCAGTGACGCCAGTGGGAACCGCGCGCTGGAGCAAGTCGCCCTGAGGCTGGGTGAGGGCTGCGGCGAGAGCATAGTTCTTGTCGCTCACCGCAGCGGGAGTTGTTGCCGGGCTGATCGAAGCACCGTTCGCCGCAAATGCAGGCATGCTGAAGGGCGCGAGGATGAGGTTCATAGCGTAGTCGTTGTCGACGTCTTCCACCGGATTCTTGTCCTGACCGACGTCTTCGGTATCCGCCACTTCGCCGATAGCGCAGATGGTGTTCCCAGCGTCTCCGCAATTGCAATCCGCCGAGGTGCGGTGGAGACAAATCAGTTTGCCATTGAGCATGAAATCCAGCACATAACGCAAGAGCTGGACGAGGGCAGGTATGGCGATAACGGCTCCGATTCCCCCAGAGAAGAGGGCGGCAATGCCACCGACGCCCACCAAAACCCCGAGGGTGACCAGCAGCGCCAAGCTGGTCGGTGAGTAGTCAGCGGGTTCGACGCACGAGGTGTATTGCGGCCCTTCGGACATAAGTTTCCTAGCTGTGAAGGTACAGTGTGACGCCGCCGACCAGGTCAGGGCCGTCGAGGGCATTGATGTTGATGGGTTGCGTGCCGACGAAGCCGTCGACGGCTGTGATCTTGACCGAGACGTCGCGCTGTTCGCCGGGCGCTAACGACAGCTCGCGGCCGCCGGGGATGTCGACGGTCCAACCATGCGGTATGGGGTAAGAGGTCAGGCGATGGCGGCTGTAGGGATCGGGCGTGTTGCCTCCGTTCCGTCTGCCTGAGCAAGGTTCCTTGGGAGGAATGGCGTAGGAATCGGCGCGAAGGACCAACATTCGCCGAAGCGCGGAGGTATTCCGAATGGGGAAAGTGAAACTTGCGTTCGGCGAGTTCAACTTCTTGACGTCGACGTTTTCCTGGCCCAGGTTGTTGAGTGGGTTGGCGTCATCGATCCAAGTGAGCTCGACCTGAATGCAGTAGTGTCCGGCGGGGGGCGTGCGCCAAGGCATGCGCGCCTGGGCGGGACCGAGCGGGGAGCCCTTTACGGGAACGTCCACATAGGTTTCGCCGATATAGTTGCGGACGGTACCCGCGCCGAAGCTGAGGTAATAAAAGCGGGCGAGAACATTGATTGCCGGCGCATCCGTCGATCCGTTCCAGACGCTGGCCCTGATGTCGTATGAGGTATTGGGCGTCAGCGAGTGGGAAGGAGTTGCAACGCCTGCGCCATCATAAAGCTGGATGTCGGGATTGTCCCAGGTAATTGCGATTCCCCTCGCCAGCAAATAGTACTGGCTGTAGATCATCGGGTCGGGTCGCTTATACGTATGCGGCGGAATGTTAACGCCAAGCGACGGGGGATGGCCTTGGGATCCTGATCCCTTCGGGACCGCGGTAGTCTTCCAGCAGAGTTTGCGCAGCAGGGCCTGCAGAAGCCGAACACCGCCAATCAGGCCGAGAAAGACCAGCAGCCCGAGGTAGAGCAGAAAGAGACCGGAGAGCAAGGTGCGTAACAGGAACAACAGCAGGAGCAGCGCCGCTGCCCAGGCGAACAGCCAGCCGGGCCGGTTCTTGAGACCGCAAATCAGCTTTAGCAAGGCAGGAATCAATTTGCCCCAATAGTCACACCGCCGATGGGTGCTACCAGCTTGAAGCTTTTGCCACCACCAATGGTTATCCTCTCTGGGGTGGTTCCAGGTTCAATGTTGACAACGCCTCCTTCCGCTACCACGTGCAGCGCCGTCTTCAAGTCAGTAAACAGAAATGGCACATCACCCTGGTTGATCGCGGGCCAGTCAAACTCTACCCACACATCGCGATCCGAAGCCCCATCCAGCAGGTCAGCGGTTAACACCACTCTGTCGTCGTCCGCTCCAAGAACGACATCGCCGATCGGAGCCATCAACGTAAAACTCTTCCCGCCTCCAATGATGCCCCGCTCTCGTGTCATACCCGGCACAATCCGCACCAGACCGCCGTCAGCCACCGCGTTTGTGGCCCCTGATATCGTATGGAACGGACGACAGACATCTCCTTCGTTCGGGCCCTCGTATTCGAAATCCAGCCAGACCTCGTTATTGAACCCCGCCGCCTCAACCTCCCCCGTCTGCGAATCCGAACGCCGGGGGTGTGCCGGATCGGTGAAATCGAGCATAATCGAAGTCCCCAAGAAGTGGTTCGTAATCTCGACCTTCGCCTCCTCAGGGCTGTTCATTACCGTGCCATTCAGAAGCGTCTTCGTGATCTTGTGCGCTGCGCCGAAGGAAGTGAGATCCCGTGGATTGCCATAATTCACCGTCAGGACGGTCGCACCCGAATCAGAACTGTGCCCATCCTTGTTCGACCAGACGACGAATCGAACCAGATTGCCCGCCCGCGTCGTGTATTGGGTCACAGCATTGCTGATCAGCTTGAGACCGCCGTTCCTCTGCATCACATCATGCTTGAAATCCCGGAAGGTCGCGCCCGGATAGAGCCATGTGTCGAGCGCCTCCAACATCGCAAAACCGCCGGGCGTCTCCTGGTAGATGGCCAGGAAGAAACCAGGCGTATACCGCGTCGAACGATTCACCAGACCCATATTTACAAAGCTGAATCCGGCCGTCGTACGAGGATCCTGCGGCACTCCGTCCTGCCACCCCTCGGTATTGTTGCGATTCACCCAGGACGGCAGAAATACCTGGTGCCCACACGCGAAGTCAGGCGCGACACCGTAGTTTTCCACCGGCGTAGGCACGACCGTGTTCGTCTCCACCGCATCGAGAAAGGGCACCTTCAAGCGTGTCACCGTCTTGATCCTCTTCGAGAACGATCCAAACTGGATGAGACTTCCTGCATCGTTCGCGAAGAAACCGGTCGGCATAAAGGAGGTCGTCATCGCCACCCCCAACTGCTGCTGCTCCGACTCTCCGTCGATCGCCGCATGGATGGACGGGTCGACAGCCCACAGGGCCGGCGCTCCTCCCGCACTGATCAGATAGCTCGGTGAGCTGGCATAAATCTCCATGTTGTCGCAGTTCCGGTTACCTCCAACCTCGTCGCGAATCGTACGGTGCAGCCTCTGAAAAAATCGCCGGTGGGCGTCCGTCAGGAAAAGATCCAGGATCGACGGCGGAATCCTGTAATCGCTAAGCACCTCCATCGCCAGATCCGAACCGTCCCCGGGGATGCTGAATGGAGCACCCCCCGGCCGCCGGTCTTCGTAAGCTCTGATATTGCCCGCCTGCATCGCAAAGTAGTCGGCCATGGGATCCCCGCCCGACTCGCTAAGAAGACCCACTGCCATGAAGCCGTTTCCGTCATGGGCGGTATGCTCAGGCTTGTCAGGATCGAACCTGCGCCGGAACGGCACCATCCGCCGAAGATCGTTAGTGCTCACCGCGATATGCGCCGAAATATAATCCAGCACCATCCTGGCCGCGAGCCGCACCTCGTGGTCGTAGGCAAACGTGCATAGGTTGAGCAGCGCCCACCTGGACTCACTCTGATAGTTCTTGGCGTTGTACTCGGAGAAATCTCCCCTCAATATGTTGCGCAGCAGCGATAAAACGAGAGAGAAGCTGGAAGGGCTGTCATCGCCGCCATTTCTCCGATTGTCGTGTTCCTTTGCTCGATCGCGCTGATACAACAACTGGTTCGTCAGGTACCGCGCCGTCACAATCATCAGAATGTGGTTCTCGGTCTCGCCTATATCGATATGGTACGAGCCCGGGCTTACGAACCCAGCACGGCTCCAGTCGTTCGGATTGCCCCCGCTGGTAAAGGTGTCGTCTTTGTCCGGTCGCTTGATTCGTCCACGCCGGAGCAGTTGCATTACCAGATTCTCTCGCGCTGCGGGCGACAGGTCGTCATAATGGCGGTACGCCATCCCCAGCAGGTGCATCTGTGACATGTCATAGTTGCCCTCCGAACCCTTTAGCGAAAACGTTCCATCCACCGCAGGCCCGAAGCTGCCGCACCATCCGGGGCTGGCCGCCAGAACCGCCCGCGACACCATCGAACGCAGTCCCAATCCCACCCGGCGATCCGCCGGGAAGTAGTCCAGATACGCCAGCAGTGCCAGGCACTTGCTTCGCGGAAGATGGATTGTCGGCGCCTTGTTCCCATACCACTTCAGCTCCAGCAGGTCACGTGCCTGGAACCAATTGTTCGTATCCGGCACTCGATCAAAGTGCACCGGATCGTCTTCCGCCGGCGCCAGGACGTACGTCAGCGCCACCCTGGGCCAGATCCGCGGTGGCCCATCTCCGTCCATTCCATCCAGCCCCGAAGCCGCTCTGATCGCCGCCCCCGCCCTTACGTCGAACAGCGCACGCGATTGACCCACCCGATCGATCGCCTCCTCGCTCACCCCCGCCCTGAACAGGTCGATCGACTTCCCATCCCCCCTGAAGTCACTCTCCTGTCTCGGCGTAGGGAGCCATTTGTGATAGTACGGATGGGCGCTGGCCATTGGGGTAATCTCCTGAACTATTTCGAAGCCAATCTTCAGGCTTGTGCGACGGCTATTGAAGGCGAACGAGGATAGGGATAAGGCCTCGGCCGCCGACCAGGGGTTGTAGAGCCTTACCGATCACCGATCCAAAAGCCCTAAGAGGATCGAGCGCCTTCATCGCATGGCCCGGGACTGGCGAAGTCGTCAAGAGATCGCCAATCCCGACCGGCGCCTCAGTGGCGTCCACTAAGCAATAGGCCTTGCCCATTAATGCGAGCGGCCGCCGATCTGTTAAAGAGGTGTCGTGATCGAGGATCACCGCCGGTTTATAGCTGCCTGCTCCCGATACAACTCCGGCGACCCGAGTGTCGTAAGCTTCCTGGCTGACGCTGACATTGCCACTGTCGTCCAGCACCATAACCATTCCCGGGCAGGCGGTTTCGGGATTCGTTACAGTGAACTCCTCTGCGTAGTCGGCCCGATTCATATGAATCGCGCCGGTGACGATGATATCTCCGTCGAAGAAGGCTGCTGTACGCTTACCGGCATGACTTGCGTATAAAGCTGCGCTCTCGCTATCTTTATTGAGTTGCCAGGCGGCAAGTGCAGAGACTTTTAAGGCGCGAGTTTCAGCATGAACTCCTTCATTGTTGATGCTGGTTCCCCATACACCCGCGCCGTTGTCGCTCGTCCCATAAACGGCGGCGCCGCCTGCGGTATTGAACCCGACGACGCCGCCATGATCCGAGGTGTGGGCAGTCCCGCGGACTCCTTCTCCTTGGGCACTCTCAAACCAGCCACCGGGTGCTCCGTGGGACCCCGGTATAAAACGCGACTGAGCCGCCGGCTTCCAATCATTGATGCCGACAACGGCACTGTGGGCGATATGATGACTGACGCCGCGTACACCTTCACTGTTGTTGCTCTCGCCGAGCACTCCTATAGCCGAGTTGCTGATACCAAAGACGGCATTGCCACCTTGGCTAATTCCAACCACTCCTTCCGATACAGTGCTCCAACCCTCCACGCCCCGGCTTACTCCTGCAGTCGCGGTATTTTTTCCTATGACTCCCGGTACACCCACTGTCGTGGACTCACCATTTACTGGGGGATTTGCCATTTCTTTCACTCCTTTGATCCGCCGCCCTGCGGCGGCCTCATCCAGCGCCAGCCCTACTTGCCATGGCGCTCAAAGCGTTCATTTGTTTTCGGGGCTGGGGACACTATAGAGTTTGCGCAGCACAATGTCATGAAGTTTCGTCATGAGATCGTGGGTGGCACTGATACACAGGGCAGAAGATCAAGACGGCGTCGCTTTTGTCATCGCTCAGCCGGTCAGGCTTGAGACCTAATTCATGTAGGCACGAATCCGGTCCAGCTCTCCGCAATTTCCCCTCACTCACGCGGCTGCGCGTAGTTCCTGTGAGCAGTCTCCGATCTGTAGAACGAGTGTCGCTGCCAGTTCTTGCGGGACTCGAGTCTCCGCTGGGCTCACTATAGAGTGCCAGCTCAGAGCCGGTATTTCATGAAGTTAGCTCATGCGGTCCTTCTGCCTGCGGCCGAATGCGCCGCAATGTTATTCTGGCTCGGGGATTACGCAGGTTAACAGTGGGCTTCAGGGCCTGTCTCAGAGCGGGATGCTTATGAACTCATCTGACCGGCGACTTCGAACACCGGCGCGCGCTTTGCTGTTGATGGATCAGCGTGTGCTCGTCGAGGTTGTCAAGCTGGCGTTGAATCACGGCGACTACAGTACACGCGTAACACAAACGGCCGAAGAGGCTGCCAAGGCGATCCTGGACTGGCGGCCCCATCTGATCGTTCTCAATATGGACAGCTCGGGCGAGGCCGTCATGAATCGGCTCGCCAGTCCGATAAAGCACGCAGGCGGCTTGCCGGTTATCGCGCTGACGCGGCGGGGGGATCTGAGGACTAAGCTGGCGGCCTTCGAAGCAGGTGTGGACGATATCCTTACGGTGCCCTTCTCTCCCGAGGAATTTGTGGCACGAATCCTTGCTGTCATGCGCCGGACCTACCGCGAAGCAGTGATGTTCACGCCGATACTGCGGCTTGGCGGATTGGAGATCGACATCCTCAACCGGCGTGTCCGGGCTGATGAAAAGGACTTACACCTCACCTCTCTCGAGCAGAGCCTTCTCTATTTGCTGGCTGCGAATGCTGGGCAGTTGCTCACCCGCGATGAAATTCTGGACAATCTCTGGGGAACCGATTATGTGGCTCAGAGCAATATCGTCGACCGCCACGTCCGCAATCTCCGGATCAAGCTGCAGAATCATTCCCGCCGACCAAAGTACATCCTCACGGTCCCCGGCCGCGGCTATCGTTTCGTCCCAACGTCCCCCGCTGCTCCGATGTCGACCTCGCCATAGGTATCGGGGAACAAGGGTTCGCGCAATAAAGCACGCCTCAGCACGTCCAAATAAGCGTACAAAGATCTACGCCAAATACATTGCAAGGTGACAGAAATTAGAGGTTTATTCGTGTTGAAGTGCAATCACAGGGTTAATCCGGGCAGCTCGCCATAGCGGAAGTGTAATCGCTAGAAATGCCGCAATGGCGAGCACAAACATGCTTAGAAATAACGTGGGCAGGTCTGTCGTAGTAACACCGAAAAGCAAGCTCCTTAAGGCATGTACTGAGGCAAGAGCTACTGGCCCCCCAATCACTAGGCCGGCGACCACCAGTATCAGACTCTCGCGGGCAAAGAGACCCGCGACATCGCGCCTTTGCGCGCCGACTGTAAAACGTATCCAATTTCACGGGTGCGTTGCGCCACCGAATATGCAAGAACGCCATACAATCCAATTCCCGCCAGCAAAGCAGTAAGTGCAGCGAACAGCGCGGAGAGATAGCCGAGAATGCGTTCGCTCGACAGCCCCGCCTTTACCTCCGTATCTAATGTGTGCACCGAATAAACGGGCATGCGCCTGTCGATGCTTCGAACAATTGCACGTAGCGAAGGAATGATCGCCTTCGGGTTGTTTGCAGCGCGCACCAGAAGCGTCAATCCTGACGTTTGGCCCTGTTTTTCCGGTATGTAGACGGCCTCTTCAGGACCTTTTCTTATGCCGCGGTCTCGCGCATCTGCTACTACGCCGACGATCTCTACTTCACTGCCGCCCTGGTGAAATTTCAGGCCGGTCGGGTCTTGCCCGCCCAAATAGTGCCGGACAAATTTCTGATTCACAATCGCGACCGCTGGGCCGTTCTTGTCGTCCTGTTCGTTAAAATCTCTTCCGCGGATGAAGCGCTGACCAAGAGTCTTGAAGTAATCGGGACTGATGAAGTTGAAATCTGCGATATCGTCCCCAGCTCGTTTGGGAGTGTAGCCGGGTACGTCTATGTTCATCGAAAGCGCGATCGAGCCGTTCGGTGTGCTTGCTGCCAGGCTTGCCGCTTTTACGTCGGGCAAAGCTCGGGCCCGGCTTAAGAGTTCATCCAGGATACGCGATATCTCCGCGCTGGAATGGCCGTTAGCAGCAGGATCAACATTCAAGACCATGACCCGATCCGGTTTGAAGCCCAAATCGATTGTCTCTAAACTTCGTAATGTTCGCGTGAGGAGACCGGCTGCAAAAACAACCACTACCGAGAAAGCGATCTGCATCACCACTAAAGTTCTGCGTAGCAGGACTCGGCTTAAGCGCCCATTGCCGGCCAGCTCTTGCTTCAGGGCAGGCAGAAGATCAGGCTGGCTGGCCTGCCATGCCGGAACCAGCCCGAAAAGAATCGCCGTTGCAAAGGACAATGCGATTAAAAACACAAGAACGTTCACGTCCGGTGTGACTTGCAGTGCGGATATCGTTGCTCTACCGGCATTCAGGAAAGCAACCAAAGTTCTGGTTGTCCAGAACGACACGAGAACGCCCGTGATGCCGCCGCATGCCGCCAGTACCAAGCTTTCTATGAGTAACTGTCGAATCAATCTCGCGCGAGAGGCTCCAAGAGAAATGCGCACCGCGAATTCCTTTGCACGTCTCTGCGCTCTTGCAAACAACAGATTCGCGAGATTTGCACAAGCAACAAGCAAAACCAGGGCGACAACCGCCATGAGCACCAGGACCGGCCGCCCGAAGGAGGATCGCATGGTGCTGAATCCTCGGCTACCGTCCTCCAGGCGCAGGTCCGGCTGCTTTTCTGAACTGTGTCCGCCGTTGTTTTCAATATCAATCTGGCGCAACACGCGTTGCGTTTGCTCTTGCGCCTCAATCCTGGTGATACCCGGTTTTAGGCGCGCCATTGGAGTTAGCCAGGACAGTGTCTTCAGCCAGTCGACACCGGTAGCATCCCCAAAGGCCGGCATGAAGTCCGCAATTCGCGTGGCCGGAATCTGCAGATCGAAACGATGGTCCAGCTCAGCGCCATAAAACCCACGTGCAGTTTCTCCGAGAACCCGATAGGCGTGCCCATTTATGAACACGCTTCGCCCGGCCACGCCGGGATCTCCCATGAATTCGCGTTGCCAAAGGCCATAGCTGAGTATGCAGACCGGGTTCGCCTTTGCGTTCCGAACATCATCATCGGTCAACAATCTTCCGATAGCCGGCTTCACTTGCAGGGTCTGGAAATACTGTCCCGTAACCAGCTCACCCATGAGCCACTGCGCCTTATCGCCGCTGGAAAAACTAACGGGCTTGGCAAACCAGCCGAACACGCCGTCGAAAGCGGGATCTCGTTTTGCGAGTTGCTCGACGGTGATCAAGCGCCAAACCTTGGCGGTTGCCTGGCCGCGATAAATCTCAGCGAAGGTCACCAGTCGCTCAGAGTCAGGCACGGCCAACCGCTTCAGCAAGATTGCATTTACAAAGGAAAAAATGGCCGTGTTGGCACCAATGCCGAGCGCTAATGATGCAACGGCTACGGCTGTGAATGCGGGGGTCTTTCGCAAAGCGCGCAGAGCGAAGTTGAAGTCTCTCCACATAAATGCTTTCGCAATCCAGGCTTGTCTTCCATTCGATGGCCCAGACCAATTCTTCACTTCATCATCGCGCCATGCTTTCGTGCCGTGCACAACCGAAGCGTTTGCGTTGGCGGCGAGGGGTGCAACTTGCACTGAGCGCAGCTAGAATAAGTGCGAGACCTTGGAGTTGTACATGAAAGGGCCGTCCCCGGTGGAATCTGCCCGTGCATTAATCGACGATAAGATCGAGGAACTCGGGGACTGGCGCGGGAAGACGCTCGCGAAAGTGCGCGAAATGATACGCGAAGCAGACCCTGAGATCGTCGAAGAGTGGAAGTGGGTCAAACCGACGTCGCCGGGGACTCCCGTGTGGTCCCACGGCGGCATCGTCTGCACGGGAGAGACGTACAAGAACGCCGTCAAGATGACATTTGCCAAGGGAGCTGCGTTGAAGGACCCTTCAGGTCTATTCAACTCCAGCCTCGACGGGAATGCCAGGCGCGCCATCGACATCCACGAAGGCGACCAGGTCGATGAGGCGGCTTTGAAGGATCTCATCCGCGCTGCAGTGGCGCTCAATCTATCGAGAGACCCGCGCAAAACGGCCCTGGCGTCAAACGCGCTCGGCAAAGAGCAGCGGGTTCCTGTCCCTGCTCCGGGGCGCGCATCCGCGTCCTTTGGGCTGAAGGGCAAGAGCAAGCCGAAGCGGGTCAAGGTCCTCTCGAGGAGGAAATGCGAATGAAAGTATTGCAACGAGGTCTGCTTGCGGCGATTATCGTCGCATCATTGTCTGCGGCGGCGATTCCTCAGGCGCCTGCGGGACGACCCGCAGCCGCACCCCGGCTAGTGTTTTGGGTGACGACGACTGCCTGGCCCGACGGCGGGGAAATTCCCATGAAAAATGCTGCCCGGGGGGAGAACAAGTCGCCGGCTTTTGAGTTCCACTGGAACCTGGGCACAAATCCAAGCACTCCGCCGGAGAATCTGCAGAGCTACGCGGTGATCTTTCACGATGTCGAGAATTCCTTCAATAAAACTTCAACCGACACTCTGCACTGGACGGCGTTTAACATACCCGGAACCGCTAAAGGGTTGCCGGAGGGACTAGGGTCAGGCGACCTGCCGGATGGAACGCGGAACGGCCCAGGCATTGCATCCCGCAATGGGAAGCCGCCCGGCTATTTCGGGCCTGGGGCTGGCCCGGGGCCGATACACCACTACGTCTTTGAGTTCTATGCTCTGGATACGAAGCTCGATTTGCCGGCCAATACTACGCGCCAGGAGTTGCTCAAGGCGATGGACGGCCACATTATCGGTAAGGCGGCGTGGTTCGGCCGGTTCCATTCGCCAAGCCAATAACGACGGGTAATAACCACGGGTCGAGGATCTGGCGCCATCCGGCCTTATCTTGTTTTCTCCGAGTACTGAGCGTCGCATCGATTTAATGGCGCTGATTCTAGATTCTGCCGGATCGCCTGTGGAAAAGCGAGGAAGGAAAAGATGCGGAAGACAATCCTAGGAAAGCAGAGCGAGGATGCAAGTCAAATAAGCGATCAATGGTTTGGCATCGATACGATCGCCGGGCTCGGAGTGACGTCTGAGGCTAAAGAGGCGCCGGTGGAATCCGTTTTCGATCCGAATAGCGAAACAGGATGGCGCGCCGGAAACGCGGGTTTACAGGTCATTCGAGTCACGTTCAGCGAGCCGAAAACAATCAGGCGCATTCAACTTGAGTTCAGGGAGACGCAGTTCGAAAGGACTCAGGAGTTCACGCTGCATGCGACTGCGGCCGGAGGTGAAGGGACGGAGGTTATCCGACAGCAATGGACATTCAGCCCTGGAGGGTCTACACGAGAAGTCGAGGATTACCGATTGAACTTGAACGACATATCGATTGTGGAACTTACCATAAATCCTGATCTCCAGTACGGTCGGGCACATGCATCACTGCTTCACCTGCGCATAGGCTAGAGTTGACAGGGCACTACGAAGCGTCGCCTCCTCCAAGGCAGACGCGCAAGCTCGATGACGGCTGGCGCATCCACGTGGACTATCATGGTGAGTTACAAATGGAAACGATACGGATCATTACCGACGTCAGTACGCACGCAGGCTGCGGCGGGTTTATGGGGATGTCCGAGGAAGCGCCGCAGTACATTGTGGAGCACGAAGGATTGGAAACCCGAATCCCTGGCGCCGAAATGATATGCCTGCGATGCGGAGAAAGAATTCGCTCACAGGACCAAGTCGAAACCCCGGAAAAATAGACCTTCGAAGTTTGGACGGCTCAGGTAGCTCGAGCGCGATGCAGGAGTGCGTTCTCTCTCCACCAGACCCTTAAAGGCGACTCCTACCTCAGCACGTGAAGTGGATTGGCGGTTGTAGGATTCGGCGTTCTGCGCGGCACTTGCAGGTCCGGCATAGGTTTCGCTTGGAATAATCGTCGCGTTACCTTCGCGATGCGCCTGGCCCAGAGATTAGCCCGTTCTCGCCGGGCGCTATCGGTGGCAATACCGGTGCTCGCATACATCTGACGGTACAGCTTCGAGATGAAAACGAACGCTAAACGAGCCCGCAGTGTCGGGGCGCAGGCGGAACGTTTCCAGATAGCGAGCAGGCTGTAGAAATCGTCCCAGACACCTTGAGTTCTGGCCCGCATCTCCTCCGACGTCATGGTCGGATGAGGCATAAACATTTTCGGCCTTTTGTCGGGAGGAATGAGCCAGTAGCGAGTGATCGGAATGCCGTCCACTTCGGGCGGATGGTGGCCGAGGCTCTTTTCCCAGCGTTCAAAATCGACCGTGCCACAGAACGGTGTGAGCATCACAAATTGGGCGAATGCTATGCCCGAACGCTGCGCAAGTTCTTGGGTTGCTTGAAACGTATCCTGGCGGTCGGTTGACAATCCGAAGATGAACGATCCGAGGACATGGACCCCGTGATGCTGAAACTGACGAAGTCGCTGCACCAGGTTTTCGCCCGATAGATTGAAGTCCTTGAATACCGCTTTGAGGCCCTCTGGTGTGACTGCTTCAACGCCCACGAGGGCACCCATGATGCGCGCCTTGCGCATGGCCTCGAGAAAGTCAGGATCTTCGGCGGCCTCCATGGTGATCTGGGTGAAGAACACCATGCCGTTTGGAAGCTCGGCCAGACGCTCCATCAACTCAAACCGCTCTGCTCGGATGGCCTTTAACGATGCGAGTTTTGCTGCATTGTTCTGCCGTTCTGCGAGCCTGATGTCGGTGAGCGAGACGGGGTAAAAGTTATCATCCGCGAGTGCGATGAAGCGGAAGCCACGGCGGCGGAGTTCGACGATCTCTTCAATGACCGGGTCGGAAGGCCTTTGCCGGGGGCGTTGGCCGTCCGTACGCCAAACAGAGCAGAACGAGCAGTGTTTTGCACATCCCCGGACGGTCTGGACCGAAGCCCACATATATTTAGACGAATCGAGCAGGTCCCAGCGAGCAACTTTGAACTGCCCGGCTTCCAACCGGCCACCTTCATAGATGCGTTGAATTGTTCCGTTCCTGTGGTCTCGAAGAGCTTGACCCCAGGCTAGATCTCCATCACCGCGCACGACGCAGTCCGCCTGCCCTTGCTCAATGGCCTCTTCCGGAAACAGAGTTGAGTGGATACCGCCCAACACGACGAAGGCGCCGCGCTGTTTAGCAAGACGCGCAATCGCATAGCCTCGCAGAGCATTTCCGGTATGAATGCCGATCCCGACGATATCGCCAGCGCGAATCGACTCCATATTAAGCGCTTCCAGAGTTTCATCACACAACAAGGGATCGCCAAATTCGTCGGGTGTAGCTGCTGCCAACACAAATAACCAACGTGGCGTGATGACGGCAGTGCCGAAAGCTGTATCGCTTGGATTTATTAGATGAACTCGCAATGTGATCCTCTTTGGTCGCCATATGAGACCGGCGGATGCGGACTGACATACTCCAGTCTATTTACGGACGCATAATTACTAGGTCGCGTATCGCAAAAAGGCTAGTCGAGGTGGCATTCGCAGAATGAAAGAGATAGCTGAAGCAGGTAAGTCGTTTACCGAAGTACCGAAGCCGGTGTCGTGCCGCCTGTACGCTCGGCGGCAGTAATCGCCCCTGCTCCGGGCTAAAAGCCCACCGCAAGAGAAGCTGAGACCTAACCGGAAAAGCGGTGCGGTTCAGTTCTTTTACGAGCTCCCGTTAGCTGTAACCCCGCCCACCTTCCCATTGTCTTATTCGTGTCTGGGCGCCGCCCAGCGTGGCCCGATGGCAACATCTGCAAGAGCTCTGGGTGCGGAATGCGTTGAGACAAATATTCCAGCACGCCTGGATCGTCTCCCCTGGAGCCGCTGGCATGTGCTGGTCGTTGTTGCTCTCGGCATCACCTGGTTGCTGGACGGACTCGAAAGCAATCTCGCAGGGTCGCTGGCTGGGATTCTGAAACGCAAGGATACGTTGGGACTGAGCGACGCGCAGCTCGGTCTGAGCGGGACGTATTATCTGGCGGGAGCGGTAGCGGGCGCATTGGTGTTCGGATACCTGACAGACCGGTGGGGCAGAAAGAAACTGTTCAGCATCACTATTCTGCTTTATCTCTGCGCCACAGCCGCAACAGCGTTCTCCTGGAACTTCGCCACGTTTACGCTGTTCCGAACCTTGACGGGGGCGGGTATAGGGGGCGAGTACGCTGCCGTCAATTCGGCGATTGACGAGTTGATCCCGGCGCGTGTGCGCGGACACGTAGACCTGATGATTAACTCGACATTCTGGGGCGGAGCTGCATTAGGGTCGGGCGCTTCTTTGTTGCTGCTCAATACGGGCATTCTTCCGCCCGCGTTCAGCTGGCGGCTGGCTTTTCTGATTGGAGCAGCAATAGGAATCGTCGTTCTGGTGCTTCGGCGCAATGTGCCTGAGAGCCCTCGCTGGCTTATGATTCACGCAGGGCGAGGGGAAGCGGAGAGAATTGTGTCCGGGATCGAAGAGCAGGTGTCCGGCGGGCGTCCTGAAGAACTCGCGCCTGCGAATCACACCATTAAGCTGGTCGCGAGAAAGACAACGCCACTCGGCGAGATCTGGGACGCCATGGTGAAGCGGCATGCACGACGATCATTGCTGGGCTTCACATTAATGGTGACGCAGGCATTCTTTTACAACGCTGTTCTCTTCACTTATGGCTTAGTGTTGCTTCGGTATTACGGTGTGGCGGCGGAGAAGCTTGGTCTATATCTGGTGCCGCTCGCACTCGGTAACTGGCTGGGCCCAATCATTATGGGACGTCTGTTCGACACGGTGGGGCGAAAGCCGATGATCGCCGCCACATATATCGGGTCAGGCGTTCTGCTCACGATTACCGCGTGGCTATTCCATCTGGGCATTCTGACCGCCTTCACGCAAGCGATCTGTTGGAGCGTCACGTTCTTTGTCGCTTCGTCCGCGGCGAGCGCGGCTTATCTCACCGTTAGCGAAATATTTCCGCTGGAGATACGAGCGGTTGCCATTTCGATCTTCTACGCCTGCGGAACTCTGGTCGGTGGCGTGGCTGGGCCGGCTTTGTATGGGTACATCGTCGGTACCGGTTCGCGATCGCTGCTCTTTTGGGGTTACATTGCGGGAGCCGTGGTCATCGCGGTGGGCGGCTTCGTGGAGCTTTGGCTGGGGGTGAATGCCGAAAGACAGTCTCTCGAGAATATCGCGCGACCGCTGGCTTGCACGGATTAACGTCCCGAGCTGTGGGCGTTGTCAGCCCGCTGCCGGCATTGGCACTGAAATGATGATACTCGGTCTGCGCGAGCGCAACCGGCACGAAGCCAGTCACCACGGCGGCCATTGTTAGCCGGCAAACGAAATTGCTCTTTAGACACATTGCGATATTCCGTTGCTCGGTTTGATATGGAAGAGCTTGAGCAACTCCCCTGCAGAGGACCACTGAGAGCCTTTTGCGTTAGCACGGCAGTTTTCACCGGTTGCCGCGTCGAAACCAAAGGCAGGTCGACGGTAATGGGCGAATGATCGGAAATGCGTTGATCGAACGCTGTGTTCAAATCCTGCAAGGTACGGCCGTAATGCGGCGAAAACAGTCGCTCAGCCGGTTTCACAAAAAACCAGTCGACTTTATATTCGCCCACCAGACCGTGATAAGTACGAGCAAACGAAAACGTTGTCACAAAACCTTTCCATGCTCGCTGGTTGCTGTCCGCGAGCGTTCGTCCTTTGTGGTGAAAACTCCGCTCAGGCGATTCGTCAAACGCAAGATTGCTACCATCGTTGAAACGAAAGTCTCTGGCGTTCTCAAACAGCTGTTTCTCATGATTAGAAGCAAAGATGGGAATATCAATCGCGGTGGGATCGTGAAAGTTCTTAAAGTAATTGACGCCTCTCAGTATGTACCCCAACCCCGGCGCCGGCACGAAGAAATAGAAAGCCTGCCGTACCCAGAATCGGTAGTTTCCTAAATAGCTCAACAGCAATCGCTTGATTGTCACCGGCCTTCCGTCGTGTCCGGTTGTATTCAGATCAACCGCCATCACGAGAGGGTCCGCATTGGCCCGTATAGCTTCGAGCAGCGAGTCCATTTGCTCGCGGTGACCGGTAGAAGGTGCGTAATCTTCCAGGTGCGGACAGACGACCGTCAAAATACCGGTAGGCGATTCCGCAATCGCGAGATCGGCGATCAGCACCATACGGCCACCGCGCCGAACCTGCCTGCGGATGCGCTCCTCAAACAGCGTTTCCGCCGACCATCGCCGCGCTTGCTCCAGGTTCGAAATTGCCTTGATCTCTTGGTGATACCAATCGTAGGCTTCCGGAAGCCGAACGATTCTCGCGTTTTGAATCGGATAGCGAGAGAGAATCGCCGTGCCTTCCAGCCCGAGATAGCGTCGCGGGTTCACCCCGAATACTTCGGCCTTCCGACTCTGGCGAGGAACATCGACCTTATCCATGTTCTTAGCCCCTAGATAGATCCGGTCGAGTTCTATGAATTCGACGCCGTATGCATAGTTCATATGCAGAGCCTGCGCGAGGTCGCGAGCCACGTTACGGTAGTTCGTGCGCTTCACTCCATGATCTACTTCGTCCAGGACGATCACGTCCGCTGCTTCGAGAACCCGCAGTTGATCATGAAGCTTCCGCAGCTTCTTCGAGCTCGGATGCTCATGCCCCGGAGCCGCGGCTTCGAACTGCGCTGCACCCGTTAAGATCTGGCGTACTTGCTCCTGGTTCTCACCGCGGTTAATGTTCCATTCCGCAATTCGCGCGATTGGACCAATTCCAGAGAGGGTGGGCCTTTTCGGCTTCGTTCCGGCAGAGGTGGCCTCGTTGCTGACGAACGGCTCCGATAACAAGGTGTCCAACTTGCGTTTTAGGTCCGGCGGGGGAGGATCAACCGTAGCTAACGTGACGAGTTCGCTAAACGAAAACGGCGCTGGTCCTTGAACTTTTACCAGGCCGGGGACGTCCGCGAAAAGCTCTCGCGGCGCTGTATCTGTTGCATAAAGCATGGGCACTATGGCCAGAGTCAAAAGCGTTGTAATCCGGGTGGCGGTCATTTAGCGCAGTATAGTGATGTCTGCAGCCACTTCTGCATTTCGTTGTAGTGTGAACCAGGACATGGATCTCTCCATTCGTGCGGGCGGGGCTGATGGGGAAGTGCAGTAAATAACCAAGGCGCTGGGGGATGCTAAGCGCCAAGACTAGTTCCGGGCCGCTCTGATTTGTAATTGAAGGGGCGTGAATCGTTCAAATAGCTAAAGGATCGATCCTCAAATTGCTGGCCGATACGATGATTCCAGAAGCCTTCGATGAAGCCAGAAAATTGGGCCGGCCTTGTTACGGGGCCGGGCCTGGGATTTCTGATCGTCTTCATGTTGACCAAAGCACGAGGATGATACGGCGTACGTTTGATGCGAAGCGCTGAATATCTGCGAGCCGCCGCATGCGCCGCGCTGATCGTTATCATTCTCCTGACATTCTGGTTTGCGAGCGACATTTTCCTGATGGCGTTCGCTGGAGTTCTGCTGGCCATTGTTTTGCGTTCGATAAGCAATGCGATTGCCCGTATTACTCACTTCGGTTCTGGCCCTTCGCTGCTAACGGTGATCGTCCTTTTTATAGCTGTGGTGACGCTTGCCGCACGGTTCATCGCACCAAAGCTGAGCGCCGAAATCGATCAACTTCGGAGTAACCTGCCGCCTGCTTGGCGCGAAGCCACGGCCTGGCTCAATCAAAACCAATGGTCCGGCGATCTTCTTAAAAAGCTGCAGCACGGGGCGATTTGGCGCAAGCCGGTAGTGGGCCGCCTCTTCCACACCTTTTCATCGCTGGCATCCGCTGCGGGCGGCATTCTTGTCGTTTTTGTCGTCGGATTATATTTCGCTGCTGACCCTGCTCTCTATAAACGAGGTGTTTTGAAGCTCATTCCAAAAGCTGCCCAGCATCGCGCCGCCGAAGTACTCCATCGCACCGGAGACCAACTTCGCTACTGGTTGTTGGGGAAGTTATCGCTCATGGCTTTCGTCGCGGTATGTACCGCTGTTGGACTATGGCTTTTGCACATCCCGTTAATCCTCTCGCTTGCTGCTTTGGCAGCGCTGCTGGATTTCATTCCGAACATCGGACCTATCCTTTCGGCAGTTCCAGCGGTAGTTATTGCATTTGCGCAGAGCCCAACCGCAGCTATGAAAGTCGCAGGACTGTATGTCGCCGTACAGGTGGTGGAGAGCTATCTTTTGGCGCCTCTCGTTTTCAAACGAGCCGTCTCTCTGCCCCCATCCATTACCCTAATTAGCCAAGTCTTGATCGGCAGTTTCTTTGGGATACTCGGCCTGATTCTTGCGACGCCCCTCACGGTGGCTATTTCGATGATATTCCAAATGGTCTACGTCGAAGACATTCTGAAGAAGGACCCGTCTAGCTGAACACTTGATGAATGATAGTGCGATCGGAGGCGCATGGCCGAAGATGGTCGAGCAAATATACATCAGGGCCGGACGGGAACTCTTCCTTGGCCATCGCTGCGGTCGATAATGCTCTTTTGGACTTGAAGGACGCGAGCGGATGAGCCGTTTCGAGGCTTCGCTCGAGCGGAACTGGCAGGACCACGATCGCATTTAAAGTCCGTTGACAACTTGCGGGGCTGCACGAGGACGTGGCCAACTTGGCTGCTGCCTTCGAGAGCTGACCCACTGCATACCTCTGACCGCATATCTCCCGAGAATCTGCAAACCGATCAGGCCGGAGAAAGCACTTTTCCCGAGTTTCTCGCGGCTTGATGGGAAGGTCTGGCTACTTACGTAATTAGCTTGGAACGCATACCTCTCACGAACCGTGGGCCGCCGAGCAGGTTTTGAGAAATTGTCACGAGCCAAGAAATGATCTTGGTCATGAGTAATATCTCCTTCGCTGCAAAAAATTATTTCACACGCGCGTGTCTCAAAAACGGAACGGTTTTGCAACCTCGATGAAGTTGCGATTGCAAAACGAAATGACATAGACTATCTATGTAGTGCCATTCTCCAATAACCGAGATGAAATACCACCGGGAACACTCGACGTACTGATCCTCAAAACGTTGGCGCGGGTGAAGCAACTGCATGGATTCGAGATCGCCAACACGATTCAGGCGACCTCTGAAAACATTCTCCAGGTAGAAGAAGGTTCGTTATATCCAGCTCTGCAACGAATGCTTCTCAAGGGTTGGCTGACAGCGGAATGGGGAAAGACCGCAGAAAACCGTCGAGCTCGGTATTACAAGCTGACGCGCGCCGGACACCGGGAATTAGAGCAACAGCTTAAACGCTATGAGCGGATTAGCCGTGCAATTGCACGTGTGCTTCGGCCTGTTTATGAAGGCAATACATGACGCCCGGAGAACTGTGGAGACGAGTGCTGTTCTTTTGTCGCCGTAATCGCATGGCGGAAGATCTCGAAGAGGAGATGCGCCTTCACATCGCACTTCGGGCCAAGAGGCTAAGCGAGCAGGACTGTGATTCCGTCGAAGCCATTTGCGCGGCCCGGCGACAGTTCGGAAACAAAACCTTACTGAAAGAGGTGAGCAGGGAAATGTGGGGCTGGATATCGATCGAGCGATTTCTACAGGACGTTCGCTTCGCGGCGCGATCACTGCGAAGGAATGCATTGTTCAGCGCCATGGCAATCACAACGTTCGCGCTGGGCATTGGAGCGAATACGGCGATTTTCAGCGTTGTGAACGCGGTACTTCTTCGTCCTCTTCCTTACCCCGAACCAGACGATATCGTTCACATGCGACTGGCTTGGAAAAGTGGGGACCCAAACGATACCCTAACCGTTCCCGAGTTTGAGTTCTACCGCGATCACAGCAGCGCATTTCAAGCCGTAGCTGGGTATAGGGGAGGCGGAACGGTGGCTATCAAGCGAGGAGATATGCCCGAATGGGTTACGTCTCTGCGGGCGACCGACGGTTTCTTCCGCGTGCTGGGTATCCATCCAGCGATGGGCCGGGACATTGAGCGTGACGACACACGCCCCGGCAGTCCTCAAGTTGCCATCCTGAGCGATGCGCTTTGGCGGAATGCATTCGGCGCAGACCCTGCGGTAATTGGCCGTCAGATAGAACTTAACGATGTCAGTTACACGGTGGTGGGCGTAATGCCACCAAGTTTTACCTTCGAGCAGCCCGCAGATGTTTTCGTTCCGCTGAAACTGGGGCGCAGCATTGCGGATACCGGAATGAACACCCGCGTGATCGCCCGTCTGAAGCCGAAAACGACTATCGCCCAGGCGCAAGCCAATATGAACGTTGTGTTCGAAGTTCTTCGCCGGCAAGGCGCGGTCCAGTCAGGGCAGAGGGGAATCGAGATTGAGAGCTACCAAAAGTGGCTCGCCGGCGACTTCCGAACGAGCGTTTTGATGCTGTTTGGGGCCGTCAGCCTTTTACTATTGATCGCGTGCGCCAATGTCGCCAGTCTGCTGATGGCACGGGCCAGCTCCCGGCAACGAGAGATTTCCGTTCGGCTGGCCATTGGCTCGGGGCGCTTACACTTGCTTCAGCAATTTTTGGCCGAGAGTCTGCTGATCTCCGGCATGGGCAGTGTGGCAGGCCTGATAGCGGCGAATTGGGCAGTTAGAGCATTAGTTTCCACGATCCCGTGGGATATTCCGCTAACCACACAAGTTCGCCTGGACATTCGGGTATTGGGGTTTACTTTGCTGTTGACTGCCGGCACAAGCCTAATCTTTGGACTGACTTCTTATTGGCAGGCGACCAGACTGGACCTGAATACCTCGCTTAAGGAGGGCAGCCCTGGTGGGGGGCACACTGGGGCTCACAATCGGGCGCGTAGCGTGCTTGTAATTAGCGAAATTGCGGTCTCGTTAATGCTGTTGGTCGGGGCGGGATTGCTGATTGAGAGTATCTATCGCCTGCACCAGCAAAGGCTGGGCTTCAATCCTCACCACGTTTACACTGTGACCACTCCGTTCGGTCCGACTGCAAAACTTAATGCGATGCAGATATGGAGCTTCGAGCAAGACGTCCTTCGGCGTATTCAGGCGACACCTGGTGTCACCTCGGCGGCTGTCGTTAGCCAGCTGCCACTGAGTGGTCCCGATAACCTTCCAACTCAACATGAAGGACATCCCGAGCACAGCATCGGCGGGATGGAGTATCGTGCCATCAGTTCACAATATTTTCGAACAATGCAAATCCCTATCATCCAGGGACGCGCCTTCAAGGACACGGACACGGCTTTCGCGACACCGGTAGCCATTGTGAGCGAGAGCGTAGCGCGTGCTTGGTGGGGAGAGAGAAGCCCGATTGGGGATCGCATCGTAGTCGGTGAATATAAAGGTCACCAGTTCCCTGAGGTTCTGGAACAGCCTCGCCAGATCGTGGGCGTCGTCGCAGATGTGAAAAACCTAGCGATCAACGAAGCCGCCTCGACTACCGTTTATGTACCAGCACAACAGCTTGCAAGAGAGCCGGGGTCGACAGCCTGGGTAGTTCGTGGGACCGGCAACTCTTCTTTAAGCACCATACTTCGAAAAGCGGTTACAGCGATCAGGCCGAGTCAGCGCATTCTCAACGTTCAGCCAATGTCCGATATAGTGGCACGTTCCATGGCCCGCCCAAGTTTTAACGCATCGCTGATGAGCACATTCGCTGCCCTCGCGCTCGTTCTGACGTCGGTTGGAATTTATGGCCTGCTCAGTTTCCAGGTAGCGCGGCGCACAAAGGAAATTGGTATACGCATGGCTCTTGGAGCAAAGCGTGCAAGCGTTCTTTTGATGGTTGTCAAAGAGGTGGCGTTGCTGGCAGTCGCCGGTATTGCGATCGGGGCGGCGGGTGCTGTCTTCTTTACACGGCTCCTGTCCAGCCTGCTTGCTGGCGTCCGCACAACCAATCCTTTGATTTACACGCTGGTTTCCGTGCTGCTGCTGTTGGTAGCGCTGCTTGCCAGTTACCTTCCCGCCCGGCGGGCAAGCAAGATCGATCCGCTGGTCGCCCTTCGGTACGAGTAGAAGGTCGGGTCATACGGTCCGGCAATAGCGCATTAAATGGGTGGTATCAATGCTTGGACAGCCTCACAGCAGTGCTCCGAATTGCTTAGGGAACGATCTTTGAGGTTTCGTGTAGTGGCCCGTAGAATGCCGTTTTAAGGTTTCCTCGTTCGTCAGCCAGCTCAGCTTCTCGAAACAGGGTTTGGGCTTCACCAGCTTTATGGGATCCACCCTTAATCATTGCGGAAATTGTAGAACGCTTTTACTCCGGATCACTCGCTAACCGGACATTGGCCAGAGTTTTTCAAGAGCATCGAAGGTTTATGCAATGCGCAGCAGTGACGCCTTATTTCAGAAATCATCTTGTTGCGCCTGAGCTTGGGAGCTTTGCCACAACCTTCACCTTGAGTTCCGCCATCGCTTGCTCTTTCCGAGATCCCTCCAGCAGAACGGCATAGAGCTGATGATCGCCGGTGGTCGTGGGAGTCCAATCAATCCAAATGCTCGTGCCCTCCGGTCCATGGGAGCCAGGATGGATGATCTGATCAGATATTGCCGGAGCGCCGCTTGCCGGGTCGCCATCGTACAACAGCATGTGAGCCGCTTCGGTGTGAATCATGGAACTGTGAGCGGTAAAGCGCAGCTCGAGAGGCACATTCTGGATTGCTGTCAGGTCTGATTGACGCAGCTTTGGCACCGTTTCTTCGCTGAGACCTTCCAAACCATCCTCACCGAGGTAATCGCGCGGAATCCGATCCTCCTCTCGCGCGCTAGCGAGCTCCGGCATGCGAGTAACACCGATCACCCCGTAGCCTTCGTTGTTCTGCCCGGGATCGAGCAACGCGGCCGTGCCGCCCCCGGTATAGGCTCCCCTCGAATTCGAGGTTCCGTCGAGTGAAAACTCATCGTCGGAGACTCTCGTAACGCGAAATGTGCCGTTGGCAGCGTTGAGACCACGCACGCCACCGATGATCACATAATCGCCTGTATTCAGAGTATTACCCGGTGCTGTCACCACCATGGGCGTGGTATTGGAGACGTTTGTCACGCTAATCGGATCGGGCTCGATCGCGTACTTCTCACTGCCTGCCGGCTGGTCGGGGTTAAGCACCACATATACCCGGTATTCGTTTGTACCTAGCGCCGGTCCAAAGCCCGCCGTATTCCAGTTGAGGAATACAGAGGGGGCGCACCCTGTGTTAGCCGGGATATCGTAACCGGCCGCGCAAGTGAATTGCAGCGGCTCGAGCCGCGGCACGATCGTCCTTCCAATTATTCTGCGAGCGGAACGCGGGCACACCAATCCGGTAGTCACTCCTTCCGCCTTATTGAGGGGGTCCTCGCAAACCTCGCTGTCCACACTGGCGTCGTAGGGGATTACCTGGAACTCAACAACAGTGCCAATAGCTGGCTGGGCGGTGCTGTAGTTGTAGATTCTTGGCTCGATGCGAACCGTTTGGCCATCCTGCGGATAGAAACCGAGTAGCAGAAAGGTTTTCGCGGCAGGGTTGATGTCAGGCTCACGGAAGAAAAGCCCGCGCATGGATTTGCGCCCGATCTTCTCGTTAGCAGTCCACTGCTCGAGCTCACCAGATCCCGCCGGATTCGGCACCAGCCGGAGTGGCAGGTTCAATGCCGGATCCGGCAATCCCCCGTAAAGCTCAGCATAGGTCTGGTAACCGGAACGATTGCTGGGGTCCGCTGGATTCGGGACAGCGAACGACATCTTCATCGTTCCATCTAAAGTGTTGTAGATCACCGGATAGAAGGGATACGACACGTTGACCCGGCCAGGGGCACGGTTGAGAATAACGGCCGTCTCGTCCCTGGTGGTTTCTGTACTCGTTTGAGCACCTCCCCAACTGTTGCTGTTATGCGCCTCAATCGATCCGCAGACGCGGACATTTACCCCTGCGGAAAGGACGCTCGTAGACGATGTGAAAGATGTTTTGATATCCAGGCTTTCGGCGATCCCGTGGTTGTATGTGAACGACGTACCTTGGCCTACCTCGTTTGCAAAGCGAAGTGCCGTTGAACTGCCGGTACCATCGAAATAGTTCTTCTGGGCTGGAACTTGCGGCGATCCGGTTTTGATTGTGCCATCTTGCAGCTTATAGCTGCCGATATCACTGGGAATGTAGGGGTCAGCGGAGGCTCCAAGGCGAGCAGGATAGGAAAGAATGTTCCCGTTCTCGTGGATTGGCTCATACCAGGAGCTGGTCAGGCCGCCAACCCTAAACTCCCTCTCTAAGCCTGGAAGAACGATCTCATAGAACGCGTTGGTCGGGCCTCCCGTTGGCGTGCCATAGATGCGATATCGCCAGATATCGATGGTCTGCTCCTTGCCTTTAATAAAGTCGTCGCGATCCGTTTCTGCTGTACTCTCGATAGTGCGCGACTGATACCCGGAATTGTATGCTTCCTTGTGTTCGTCGTAATCGTAACCGGCTCGCAATTGCACATCTCTAGAGGTCTCAAAAGAGGCCTTGCCAATGCCCCAGTCCGAGCCGGCTGTTACCGTACGGCCTGCGCTTATAGAGAGGGAGCCGCCCGTTGCCCGCGCAGATTGATCCTTGCTTTCAGTGGACATACTCGCGCTGGCGCTGTTATAGAGGTGCACATTATTTCCGTCAAAGCGCGTCAGGTTCACCACCCGGTGCGTCGCTTCATCCCAGTAGACATGCTTTGGCGGCTCCTGCATGATGTAGTCCGTGCTTGGCGCGTTCAGCACAGTCAGATGTACAGGCGCGCCGAGGTATCTGGAGTTGCCGGGGCGGTCGTAAGCAATCAGGGGGAAACGCCCCCGCAGATCAAGGGGTTTGTTTTGCTGGCCTTGCCGGCTGGTTACCTCCGAGATACCGTTTCCAGTGATGCGGAAAGCATGTATGCTCCAGTAGGAGATCGCAGATGTGGAACCAGGATCTCCGGCCCAGTAACTCAGCGCCAGCGAAGCGACAGGCAGGCTCCCCGACGCTCCTTCAAAACCTCCCGCAGCAAGTGCGAACTGATAAATCCCGTTCGTTCCAGCCAGATTAGGCTTGAATCTTTGATTGATTCCGATATTTGAAAGCGTTGTCAGATCGCTCGATACGGAGAACGCCACTACAACGGTTCCCAATGTCCTGGAAATGCCGCCGGCGGCAGTATCGGTATCGTGCCATCCCAGAACAAGCTGTTTCGTGCCATACGGGATGCGGGGAGGATCCAAAAGGAATTGCCCTGAAACCAGTTCCACGCGCGGTCTCGAGGCGACAGGATAGCTTCCTCCGTTGGCTGGTACGCCACCAATCGCAAAGAGCCGATTGGTGCTCTTGGGAGTCGCTTCAAAGTTCGCGTTGTACTTAAACAGCATTACACCGACGGCATAACCGCCGGCACTCTTGTTGCTTTCGGCCGGACCCCACTTGGCGTAAGCAATGGCGAGTTCATCCGCTCCGTCCCCGTCGAAGTCGCCCGCGACTGCGGAGATCGTTCCTACCAGCGGCAGACCTCCCAAATACCCGGAAAGAACTCCACCCTGCATTCCAAAAGATTGCGACTTGACTTGCGTTAGGGTGTGCTTGTCATTCACGGTATCGTAGCGGTAGGTATATAGCAGCAGTTTGCCATCACTCAGCGCGGCAAGTGCGATCTCTTTTTTGCCGTCTCCTTCAAAGTCGCCAATCCCAATCGAAAGAATGTTGTCGCTCGGAAGCAGCCCGCTATTGTCAGCTGTGTTGGATGGAGAGGGGTTGAAGATTGGACCCAAATCGGTAAATGTTGCGTAAGTGTCCTCCGGAGCGGAAGAGTCCCCCTTGCCGTAATTGAGCACGTCGAGACGATAGCCGAAGTAGCGTTTAGTGGGGTGGTTATCTTCCGTGGTAACGCGGGCCACAACCACTTCATCATGCAGGTTTCCATCTGCTCCTAAAGCATTGTCGAGATCGCCGTGTGCGATGGCGATAAAGTCGGTCGAGTCGTTCTGCCGACGGAGCAAACGGTCGGGCAGAACGGTCGAGCCTCCATCGAGGAATTTGACCTGTACCGAAGCGGGCCCGCTGGATGCATAACCAAGCCGGGTCGCTGTTACCACGCTGTCTTTATCGGGATGAAGAATACGGCCAGCGGTCGCGAAGATCGGTACGGGGCCGTCGCCGTACGGGTCCCAGGGCGAGGACTGCAATGTCTGGTTATTATCAAGGCCGAGCACTGGAGCGGTGTCCGTAATGTAATAGCCCGCCGTAATCGTTTCGCCTGGCCGGTATGCAAGAATACCGTCGTCGGGAAACAACTGATACCGGCCGGCAGGCACGCCGAGGGGATCGGTTGCACCCGGCTCAGGCCCTGACCCTACCTGGGTAGTAAGCGCGCCAGGGCTCGAGAGGAGTTCTTCGCCGCAAGCAGGCAGAGCCGTTGTAGGAGCGGGTGCTTGTACAGCGCCGGAGTCTCCCGCGATCTGTGAAGCGAAGGCCTGCTGCGAGAACAACAGAAGGCTCAGACCGGCAATCAGACGGCTCTTCTGAATAATCGCGATGCCGCTGGCGCGTGCTTCTACGGTTTCGAGACCTGCCAGGATTCTGCCTGCGACGGCGCCCCCGGCAGATTTCAAGAAATCTCTGGCTTTCATATGCCCGCCAGGATAGGGCGGAAGGGACTCCGGACGAAATGGGTAGCGCATGCTCTTTCCTGTTTTGTGCATGCTCATCCAAGCTGCTGATCCGCAGTCGGTTAGGCAAACGGCTGCTCAGAGAATCACAAGGCGGGCCGCGATCTACGGAAGCGCTTGCCAGACGAGAACGTATCAGCAGGTATGCGCCAGAATGCGCATACAGGTTCTGAAGAGAAAGAGAGATTTACAATGTAAGAAATCTCTCACGTCTACCGTCCAGTGCTCGAAAAAGTAGAATGACTTGAGTCTGCCTTGCTCTTATGTCACCAGTGAAGCCGACTTGGTTCGCCCCGCTTTTATTCCGCTTTGGTTCGTTTGAATTTGACGCGAACCGGGGAGAACTTCGAAAGGGTGGCACGCTACTCAAGCTACAACCCCAAGCTGCACGGCTTCTTCTCTTATTGATCAGCAACCCGGGGCAGATGGTGAGCAGAGAAGAAATTCAGCGGAGTGTATGGGGCGAAGATATTGCCGTCGACTACGACCTGGGTATCAACCGGTGCGTGCGACAGATCCGGTCTGTTCTGCTGGACAATCCGGATTCTCCCCGCTTCATCAAGACAATACCCCGGCAAGGCTACATATTCCTATGCCCGGTGGAACGGATCGGAAGTACGGAGACTTTGAGCCCTGCTACGCCGAGCTCAAAGCCCGACCATCAGAATCTTGTAAGCGCCAATCCCGCGGCGGCATCCGCCTTCGGTCCACAAACCGTTTCCATATCGAACGAGAGGTTGGGCCTCAGACCGGCCGAGAAGTCGCCTGTCATGGCAATCATGAGTGTCCGACCTGAGAGATAGGTAACAGAACGTTCCGGAGACATGGGTTACACTTTTCGCCTTTAAGGAGGCGGGAAGAGGGATGCCATGGAAGGAAAGTTCTGTAATGGACGAACGTATACGATTCGTGATTCGGCTGCAAGACGGGGAGAGCATGGCGTCGCTGTGCCGGGAATTTGGGATCTCGCGCAAGACCGGCTACAAGATCGTGGACCGCTATCAAGAATGCGGATTAGAGGGGCTCACGGATCGGGCGCGGCGCCCGCACCGGTATGCCAATCAGCTTCCCGAGCAGGTGGAAGCAGCGATTCTAGCGGCTAAGCGCGAGAAGCCGAACTGGGGCGCGCGCAAGATTCGTGAACGCCTGTTGCGACGCCTGCCGCACGAGGTGAAGGTGCCGGCTTGCAGCACCATCCATGCCATCCTGGATCGCCATAGTTTGGTGACCCGAGCCCAGCGCTCCAGGACCCGCCCCGAAGGCACGCCGCTGTCCTCGGGCTTAAACCCGAATGCCTTGTGGTGCACCGATTACAAGGGCGAGTTCCAGTTGGGCAACAAGAAGTACTGTTATCCACTCACCGTGACCGACCATGCTTCGCGCTACTTGCTGCTGTGCGAGGCCATGGAATCCAACCAGCAACAGTTTGCCTTCACCGCCTTTGAGCGCCTGTTCCAGGAACGCGGGTTACCTCAAGCCATCCGCTCCGATAATGGTGTTCCCTTCGCTTCCCCCAACGGGCTCTTCAACCTGTCGAAGCTTTCGGTCTGGTGGCTGCGCCTGGGCATCACGATCGAACGCATTCGCCCCGGTCATCCGCAACAGAACGGCCGGCATGAGCGCATGCACTTGACGCTTAAGAAAGAAGCCACTCGGCCGGCAGGTACGAATCTGCTGCAGCAACAAGCCAGGTTCGATGCCTTCCTGGAAGAATTCAACAACGAACGACCGCATGAGGCGCTCCAGATGAAGTGCCCGGCCGAAATCTATACGGCTTCTGTGACCCCATACCGCGGCATCGGCGAACCGCAGTACCCGTTCCACGATAAGACCGTTGTAGTCACCAACTGTGGCCGTCTGTGCCTGTATCGCAAGAAGATCAATCTCAGCATCTGCCTGGCTGGTCAGGCGGTGGGCATCAAAGAAGTCGACGACGGCATCTGGCTCGTCAGCTTCATGGATTACGATCTGGGTTATGTCGACCTGGAGGAGAAAACTTTGCAGCCCCTCGAAAATCCCTTCGGGCCAAAAGTGTTACCTATGTCTTAGGAACAATCTGTCACCTATGTCTCCGGGCTGGACAGAGAGTTTCAGGAGTACCAACCCGGCTTTGGACCCTGGCCTCGCTCATCGCAGCTATCTCTTTGGTAATCGCCATCCTAAACTTTGTCCGGCTCCCGCCCGCTATCCCGAAAGTGAAGAGCTATTCGCAGCTCACAAATGATAACTATACGAAGGTGATCAAGACCGGAGACTTTCCCAGGTCGATTCTCACGGATGGTTCGCGCATTTACTTCTGCATTTTTTCGGGAGCCGCAAAATCCGAGATTGCACAAGTGCCTGAGTCCGGAGGAGACACGTCTTTGGTCGGAACGAGACTGCTCTCTCCACTGCTTCTCGATTTTTCGGCGACGCGTTCCGAGTTGCTGCTTTCCAGCGGAACGGGAATTGAGGACCAGCCGCTTTGGACGCAGACAGTCCCGTCCGGGTATGTGCGCCGAGTCTCGGGAATTTCGACGGTTGGCGCAAGCTGGTCGCCGGATGCAGATCGAATCGTATATGCCAATGGAAACAGCCTTTATCTGGCCTCGGGATCAGGCGAAGGCTCAAAACTGCTCTCTGCTTTTGATGCGCGACAACGCCCCTACTGGCCGCGATGGTCGCCGGACAGCGAATCCATACGCTTCTCGATTTATGACGATAGAAGCCGCTCCTCAGAGGTGTGGGAAATCTCCCCCAAGCGTGGCAACCCTCATCGAGTTTTTGCCTCCTGGGGAATCCATCACAACAGTTGTTGCGGAAGCTGGACTACGAATGGGCGCTACTTTGTGTTCCTCTCTTTCGAGGGCGAAAGAGGCGATCTTTGGGCAGCGGCGCCGGCAAAGACCGGCATTCTCCAGAACTGGAAACGATCAGAGCCGGTTCAATTAACAGCGGGCCCGCTAAGTTTTTCGGCGCCTTTGCCGAGCAAGAGCGGGCAGCAGATCTATGCCATAGGCGAAGCGCGCAGAGGCGAGTTGGTGAAATACGATGCAAAGTCTGACAACTTCTTACCAGTTCTCTCGAGTGTTTCGGCTGCGCAAGCGGATTTTTCCAGAGATGGCAAGTTCATTGCATTTGTTTCTCTCAGCGATTCCTCACTGTGGCAGATCAAAGCGGACGGAACGCAAAGAATAGAAGTGACGCTGCCCCCTTTGCAGACTGCGCAGCCCCGGTGGTCTCCCGATGGCACGCGCATTGCGTTTTTTGGTTATGGCCCTCATGAGCCTAGCTCTGTTTACATTGCATCGGACGGCGGGACCTCGTTACGCAAATGGATGTCCGCGCAAGATCACGACGAGAAAGACCCCGATTGGTCTCCGGATAGCAAAAAACTGGTCTTTTCGGAGACATCGCTGCGCGATGGCGGATCCGTTCTAAAAATCGGGGACGTCGATAGTAGCGCGGCTTCCGTTGTGCCCGGTTCCGCCGGACTGAGATCTCCCCGGTGGTCGCCCAACGGCCGGTACATCGCAGCTCTGAACGCAGCTCTGAATGAGCTGATGCTGTATGATTTCACCACGAGTCAATGGACTCACCTAGCCAGCTTCCGAATGGGTTACCCCAACTGGTCCAAAGACGGCAAATATCTATACGTCGTAAATCTTGCGCTTGGCCCCAGCATCAGCCGCGTTCAGGTGAATAAGGGTAAGACAGAACAGATCGCTGATATGAGCCATCGCCGTCAGTACTGGACCGGAGATGCCTGGCTAGGTCTCAGTCCCGATAATTCGCCTTTGCTTTCCCGAGACGTCAGCATCCAGCAAATCTATGCTGTGAATTGGTCAGCAGAATAGAAAGCCAGCCGAAACCGGGCTTGGGCTGCCGCTGTGGCGTTTGGATTGCGGATAGCAGGACCTTGCGGCGCACGTAACTCAATATGGCCTACTCGCGTTCACCACAGAGGATCTGAACAAGCTGTTCGTACTGGGCATTCTCATTCGACACCCTTGCATCAGGTTGCCGGTGAGGGCTAGGATGCAATGGTCCGCCTGCTCGTCGAAAGGCGGGCACGGCTCATATGAAAATGTGTTGTGCATGCGAAGCCGGAAAACTGGGTAAGATACGCAGCCAGAGCGGAAATTGAGCAATATCTGCGTTCGAAAGAAAAGGACGGCAGTCTGACACAGTGAGAAGTTTTGGAATGGATGACGAGCTAACCGGAAGCGCCTTCTATGGGATTCGGAGCATTGTGAAAACGAAGGATGCTGTTGAAAAACTCTTTGCCTCAAAAGGGAAGAAAACCAAGCGTGTTCGGCGCGAGGTTTTTAACTCTTGAGCGATGGCCGCTTCAGGCCATCGCTGATTCCGGTTCTTTGTTTTGGTTGATGAACCGGACCAGTCGTTTGATGTTTTGAATCTTTGCCGCGAGGAGGAACTGCTCTCCGGCTCTTGGCAGACCGCGCAGCCGCAGCTTGCGGAGTTGAATCTGATTGCGCAGTTCGGAGAATAATGCCTCGATTTTGTTTCGAGCGCGGCGAGCATTCACAAATTCCGGTGTTTGACTGAGCTGTCGAACCTGCTCGCGCACGTCCTCATACCAATTGACTCTGAGCGTACGGCGGGTCGCCGATGGAGTACACGCTGGCTTATGGAAACAGTTTCCGCGTTTGCGACGGCTTGGCGCTGTAGGTAAATCCCTGTGCACCTCGACTCAGCCCGATGTAGTGAAGCAAATGGCCGGCTGGACAGCGGTAGGCGTTCTCTTCCGGTAGGCGAGTAAACTCATGCTGCGTGTAGAAGCCTTTCGTTTGCTGCTTTCGAACGAGCTTGCCTAGAAAGACGTCCGCGAACATCTGAACGTCACCGAAATATTCAAAAACAAAATTGTTTTTCCGTTTAGCTCAGCTAGCCCCGGCGCTCGGGCGACGCTTGAGGCGCCCGACGATGTAAGCGGCGTAGAATAGTACGCGCCAAATGCTCGGACTGCAGGCTATCGATCATCTGATTCAGGATGTCCGTTACGCGAAACGTACATTAATTCGGTCACGCGCCTTCACGGCGGTCGCAATATTGTCTCTGACACTTGGCATCGGCGCCAATACCGCGATCTTTAGCCTGATCAATACGATCATTTTGCGTTCATTGCCGGTACGACATCCAGAGCAACTATTTGCCTTGAGCCGTACTAAGCGGGCTCTCACGATCTTTAGCTTCCCGTATGATTTTTTTCGCGAAGCTAGGTATCGAAGCGATTTGTTCTCGGGCGTGGTCTTCGAAAGAACGATTGCCCCGAGCCTCTCAGTTGGCGGTAGCACGGAGCTTGTCTCTGGAGAGGCTGTGTCGGGAAATTACTTCAATGTGCTGGGGACCATCCCTTACGCAGGGCGGCTATTTCGTGATAGCGACGAAACAGCGCCCGGTGTGGACCAAATGGTAGTTTTGAGCTACGGCTTTTGGAAAGCGCACTTCGGCAGTGATCGCGCAATCATTGGAAAAGCAATACGCCTAAATACGACCTTGATGACCGTAATCGGGATTTCTCCGCCCGAATACCAAGGACTCAGAGCAGGCGTTTCCCCGGATATTTGTGTACCGATCACGATGTGGCAGCAGATGCTCGGGGACCCTGCCTTGTCTGCATCTGAAAGCAAATGGTTTGCATTCGTGTTGTGCCGATTGAAACCAGGCGTTACACCGCGGCAGGCAGAAAACGTATTAACAGCGCTGTACCGGAACTACATGCGTCGTTTTCCGCATACCTCGGAAGAAGATCGCATTTCGCTCCTCCCCGCTGCAACTGGTCTCGGCAGCCAGGCGCGGCGCGCGTCAAGACAGCTGTACATCCTGATGGCGGTCGTTGGCTTGGTCCTTCTTGGAGCGTGTGTGAATCTCGCAAACCTCTTACTCGCGCGGACAGCATCGCGGCAGCAGGAGATTGCAGTACGCCTCTCAGTGGGCGCTAACCGATTCCGAATCGTGCGCCAGTTACTAACGGAAAGCATTTTGTTGGCAGGAATTGGTGGCATTTTCGGTCTTGTTTTTGCACATTGGGCCGCTCGCTTGCTTTCTGAGTTTCTGATTGCTGGCCAGTTTGGGGCCTCGATAGACGTGTCGCCGGATAAACGTGTGTTTCTATTTACGCTCATATCCTCGCTTACGACAGGTATCCTGTTCGGGCTTGCGCCGGCCCTTAGATGCACGCGCTTGGACATAATGCGGCAATTGAAGCGTGAACGCGGACAGTCTTTTGTTACTTGGATCAACTCGGAGCGGATACTCGTCGCAGGCCAATTTACGGTATCGCTATTACTGTTGATAGCGGCGGGGCTGTTTCTGCGGAGTTTGAAAAACCTGCATGATGTAAACCTCGGCTTTGATGCTCGACACATTATGCAGATCGAAATGGATCCAAAGCTCGCCGGCTACGGGCAGGACCGGGTGCGGGAGTTCTATCGCGACGCGCGCGATCGCGTGTCCCGCCTGCCTGGCGTTGTTTCAGCATCGTTCGGCTATATGCAGCCGATGCGGAAGTTTCATCTGTTCAGCGGGATTCGATTGCAAGGCTATCACCCACAGCCGGGCGATCCTGGCCCGGAGCTGGATCTTGTGGGTGCTGGCTTTTTCAAAACGCTTCGAATTCCGATTGTCCGCGGACGTGAATTCGCACTGCAAGATACGCAAAATGCACCCCACGTCGCCATCGTAAACGAGACCTTCGCGCGTTTTTATTTTGGACGAACGAATCCGATCGGAAAACTCATCGGTTTTCCCGCCGAGACCAAAGCACCCGCGGATTACGAGATCATCGGAGTCGCAAGGGACGTAAAATATGCCAGCCTGAGAGAATCGGTCCCGCGTTCTTGGTACATCCCGTATGAACAGGACTCCGCAATTGACGATAGCTTGACACTCTATGTGCGAACAGTTGGCAACCCATTGAATGAGATAGCGGCCATTCGGGAGGTGATCCATCGTGCTGACCCGAACGTGCCGGTGTTCCACCCACGCACGCTTGAGCAGCAAATCAGTAATTCGATGGCGCCGGATCGGATGGTAGCAGTTTGCTCTACTTTCTTCAGCTTCCTGACGGTGCTCCTTGCCGGCATTGGGCTGTACGGCACGCTCAGTTGCAGGGTGATCGCACGCACGCGGGAGATTGGCATCCGGATGGCACTCGGAGCGGACTCATCGGATGTGATTTTCCCTGTCGTGGGCGAGATTGCGTCCGTGCTGGCGGTCGGAGCGTTGGTGGGGGTGCTTGGCGCGATAGCCTTGAGCCGATTGGTTACATCGATGTTGTTCGGCGTGAAACCTGCTGATCCGTTCACGTTTATAGCGGCCAGCCTATTCATGGCAATCGTGGCTCTTGTGGCGGGATACCTGCCCGCGAGGCGGGCCGCTCAAATCGACCCTATGATCGCTCTGCGATACGAGTAAGTGCTGCAGCGCTGGCAGAAGCTGATACCCTTCTCGCCTCCATTCCTCAATTAGCGGACGATTGCCCGGATTGCATTCCAATGTGATCGTGTACGACGTGTGCGGCTGAGTTTTTCAACAGCATCGAAGGTTTGCGCAAGCGTACGTAGATTAAGGAAGTGCTGTATTCCATTTTCGGGTGTCCGCATCAAGCGGCGCTTCGGAAACAATCTCCCGTCATTTCTGAGGCCGCTCTGATTCAGATGCGCCCCAACCCGACGCTTCCGATGCAGCACATGACCGGTGTGATTCGCTAACCTAGCCGAGGGTTAACGCGCTTGTCGAATAGCCGCTCAGTCAAGAGATACTTTGCGATCATCGTAACGTTTTTCATGCTCGGTTTGTCGATCTCGTCCGCAGAGATCATCGACTATCACCAATATGTATATAGCCCCGCAGCGGCCGCGCGAACATCGGCCGGAGGGAGGGGGTGGAAGGGCATCGATGCGAAGTCTCCGATCGCGGATCTCGAGGCGGCCGGAATTCAGCAGGCTGTGGTAATGTCCATCGCGTACGACTTTGCAAACCCATACAAGCCGGCGGTTCCAAATGAATACGAACATGTCAAAGCAGAGAACAATTGGGCCGGTGCGCAAGTCGCGCAGTACCCGAAACGGCTCGTCGGGTTTTGCAGCGTCAATCCCCTCAGACCGTACGCTCTCGCCGAGATTGCACGCTGCGCGAAGAATCCAAACCTGCGTACCGGGCTTCATCTCCACTTCGGCAACTCCGATGTCAATTTAGACAATCCCGAAGATCTGGCCCGGGTGCGCCGGGTATTTCGCGCCGCGAATCAGCACCACATGGCATTACTCGTGCACTTGCACGCGAACGTGGATCACCATCGGCCATATGGCGCAAAGGAAGCACGGATCTTTCTGGAGCAGGTCATTCCCGAGGCTCCGGATGCGACCATAGAAATCGCGCACCTGGCGGGTGCCGGTGGTTACGATGACCCCACGACCGACGAAGCTCTGTCGGTATTCGTGAAAGCAATCGAGCGAAAAGATCCTCGGATGAAAGACATTTACTTCGACGTCTCTGGCATCGCGATAGCGGGCGCGTGGGAGGACAAAGCCGGGCTCATCGTTAAGCGTATTCGCCAGATCGGCATAAACCGAGTTCTTTACGGGAGCGATGTAGCCGTTCCAGGCAACACCCCGAAGGAGGCTCTGGAAAGGTTCCATAAATTGCCACTGACACAGGAAGAGTTTCACGCGATCGAAAGCAACGTCACCCACTATCTTGGCGAGTGGCTGAATTCTGTACGTAGGAATTAATGCAGCGTGCCGATGTTTAGCTCGAAACTCTGCAAGAGTTCTCCCCAGCAGTCAGACAGTGTTTGAACGTTTCATCACTAGAACAGTCATGTCGTCGTGCTGCGATGCGCCTCCGACAAAAGCGTCAGCTGCGGTGAGAATCGCTTTGACAATGTCTTCAGCGCTTCCGCCCGCGGCTTGTTCGGCGGCGAGAATCATTGCCTCTTCGCCCCATTCTTCTTCAGCGGAGTTCATGGCTTCGCTTATGCCATCCGTATAAGCAATCACCAAGTCCCCCGGGATCAGCAGGAGGGAACCTTGCGTATAGAATGCCTCCGGGAGGAGTCCGATCACTGGTCCGCCGCAATCAAGGCGAACGCAATCGTGGCTTTCGCTCGCCGATTTGCGGAGCAGCACTGGCGGATTGTGGCCGGCATTGACATAATCGAACTTGCTGACCGCTGGATCGAAAATGCCAAAGAAAAACGTCGCGTAACGGTTAACTGCCGAGGCTTCGTAGATCAGTCGGTTCATGTGCGCCATCAGTGGCGGGAGTTCGCCCGAACTGGTGCTGGTGATGGTGCGCAGGCATGCTCGCAGGCTCGCCATCAGCAGCGCCGCGGAAATACCTTTGCCCGAGATGTCGCCAATCGCTAGGCCGAGACGGCCGTCGCGAGCTCGAAAGCATCGTAATAATCGCCGCCCACGCCGAAAACCGTACGGCACGATCCGGCTAGACTAATGCCCTCCACCATAGGCAGATGCTGCGGGAACAGCCGCTCCTGAACTTCGCGCGCAATCTCGATTTCACGCGCGATTCGTGCGCGTTCTACTTCCGCAACAGCCAGGGACTTAGCCGCTTCGCTCAGTTCCAGCCCGAGACCCGTCTGTACGGCGACCGATTCCAGCAGACGCAGGTCAGTGGGCGTGTACGGCTCTTCCGAGCGCTTCGGACCGAGCGCCATCGCACCCAGCAATTCCGTGCGTCCCGGCAGCGGAAGCAACAGTTCGGGCAATTGCGGCGCGGCTGCACGGCCGCCACTCGCGGTATTAATAATCGGCGTCGATGAGCGGACCCGATCCAACGCGCGGGCTGGCGTAGTAAGCGTCGGACCGATCACGTAAGCAGGTTCAAAGTTGCCGTTGCGGCACAGCAGCACCGATAGCTGATCGACGTGCAGGGCATCAGAGATTCTGTGCGAAACCGTCCGAATCAGCGCTGCGGGATCTGAAATCGTTTGAGCGGTCTTTGCAAGTTGGCTCAGCATCACTTCGGCGTCGTACGCTTCGCGGAAAAATTTGCGGTCGATCCACTGTTGCAGAAGGTCGGTCGGCGACCTCTTCTTGAGGAATAGAAAGCCAAAGAGCAGGAGCAGCGCGCCCAACAAAGCAGTTTTCAGCGGATCGTACCGGTGAGTGAAGAGCGGAACCGCGATAAACCAGATAAGGGCCGCGATCCCGGCAACCCGGAAGACTTTCACGGTAGAACTGGCAAGCAAGTATTTGCTGCCCATACGCAACAGGATGGGGACATCCATGGCGCGCTGGACTATCACGACATACGCGAGCGTGAGCGGGAAAAAGAGCATCAGGACAATCGAGAGGAAGGCGAGCCATCGAATATCGTTCGGGTCGGCGATTCCCAAGTAGGGCAATAATCCCCAGATGATAAGAATGCTGCCGAGGCCCACAACGGAGCCCGCTAATAAGACTTGAAGTCGGCGTCGAGCATCCGGCGAAGAAGCGGTTCGCAACTTGTCGAGGAGCAGAACCCAGTACAGCGCAATGTACAAGATGGCAGACCACACGAAGACCGGGTTCAAGAATCGGTCGATAGCATCGACGCGTGGCAGCAGAGAAATGTCATACCAAACGTTGTATTCCGAAACGAAGGCAGCAAGCACGCTCGCTCCGGTCAATGCGATAACCAGCCACTTCAGCCAAGGAAGCCATCTATCGAGGCGCGATCGCTCCGGAAAAAGCAAGCCGAAAAGAAACAAAGCGGGCGGCGCAACGAATTGAATCGCGAGGTGCCAGTAAAGTCGGAGGCCCAGCCAGGCTGGAATCCACCAGCGAAACGCCCCGGGATTGAACGATTGCGGAACGGTCAGAAGGATAAGGAGGAACCAGGCGTTAGGATCGAAAGGGCGAGCAAACGCAACCCAAACGCCCAGTCCCACGCAGAAAAGCGGAATTACGAGCACAACGATCAGAACAAAAATATGGTCCGGCAGCGCGGTTCTGACTGGCGGGTCCTCCACTGACCAGCCCTTCGGATATCCGTCGAGAGGAATCGTTGCAGTGAGTATGGCGCCGTTTTGTTTTCTGACGAGAAGATTGATTGTGTCGCCCGGGCGAGCGTACCAGCGAATGTGCTGCCAGAGCGCCATTCCGGTAAAAGGCAACCCATTGATAGCGAGCACGGTATCGCCCTTCGCAACACCAGCATGTGTGGCCGCCGCTGACGGACTGAAGATCAAATTCCCGTAGAGTTGAAAAGCCGGTTGTACCTGGTTGCGGAGATTGAAATTACCAATGATGGTTGAGATCGAATTTACGACTTCGTAGGTACCCGCGATGGCGGCGTATAGAAATAGGAGAACATATAGCACACGCGGCCCGGTAGTTTTGAGACTCGGCGGATTGGGCACGGATGGACGGTTCTCCACGAGCGACGGTATCCAATCATTAAATCGCAATGAGCGAGTTGACCAAACCAGTGTTTGCGCAGCGATCGTCGTAGTGGGCCAAAGCCCAGCAATTCGAGTTGCAGAAATGTATTGCGGTAAGAGTCATTGGCGATACCTTTTCCGCAAGGATGCTTTGACGGCGTCACAGGAGTGATCCGAATTGCTTAGCGTTCGTTTTGACGTTTGGTGTAGTGATCCGTGGGGTAACGAAGATTGTCGCGTCCCTCTATTCGCCGTTTCGCCGGTACAATCGCCAATCTCGCGATTCTCCGAGCAAATGGTAATGACTTTTCAGATAAGGGCCGTACAGCCGCGGCACATTGTCATCCAGCGTCGGATCAGAAGCTTTTTTGGGGACCGCAATCAGGTCCGCTGAACCCATCAGGAACTCCGGCGTAGGCTTGAACCGATCGTTAAAGGTGGTTCCGTACTGGAAAACGGGTGTCCCTCCGTAGGCCGGGCGCATACCGAATCCATAGGAGAAGGGATTCGTAAAATCGAGCGACATGAGCGTATCGTTTGGCTTTCTAAATCGCTTAATGAGTGGAATGCCATTATTCACCAGGTCTGCATACCAGTTGTCATCCGGGCCAGTAGAAAATCCTCTCAGTCTGGGGAGATCGAACGCCTCAGTGTTATGTAAGAACATCCGTTGTCCGAGCGCAAACGTCATACCTAGCATTCCTGAGAAGAGTGAAGCTGCGATCAGCACCGATCCGAGCATGAGCACAGAAGCATGAAAGTAATCCGGCGCGATCCGCGTTACCGGGATGCGAAGGTTTACGGCATTCAAAAGGATGATTGAGAGGAATACCGCCATGGGGAACCCATTCTGTTCGTAATTCCCAAAAATCAACACGGTTCCGGCGAATGCTAAGGTTACACCCGCCAGCGCTACTGCTCGCGCGCCGTTCAGTTCGCGATGCATGTAAAGTAGTAGCGCCGCGGAGGCAGCCAATGCTGCCACCACACCCGCATCCTGCAGAACGCCATCGATAATATACCAACCGAGGCGAATGTGCTTGCCCCCGCCGATGGTAACCAGATCGTGAATGAGCGGCTGAATATTAAAGCCGTAGTAGGCGCAGCATGCTGCCGCGAATGCGACAGAACCGGCTGCTACGCCTAGCCAGCGGGATCTGCTCTGAGCCCTGCAGGGAAGCAACGCGATCAGCAGGAACACGGCAATCACGAAATAAGTGATCTTCAGAAAGAACAGGATGGAGAGGATCACGCCGGTGGAAAGACCGCCCCAAAGATCGTCGCGTTCTGCAGTGCCGGTTGCCGGCTGAAAAGCCTCAAGCAGGATCAATGCCGTCAGCGCATAGCCTTGCCGGTTATAAATCATGGCAGGAGTGGGCTTCATAGGCGAAAATCCAAGCGCAAAGGGCGCGACCGCCATGAGCACAACGCTGATCGACATCAGCGCCAACGGCACATCGGCCAGCCGTTTGCGACCGAGGAGAAAGGTCCAGATACCCAGCAGAAGGGCAACAAGCGCTTGTCCGTATCCCAAGCCCCAAGCCGTGCCGCGCGAGATACGCAGCCCAATCTCGGTCGGCAAGTAACTGAGAAAACCGACATGACTATAGAAATCGATATGCGGGCGCTGTCCGTTCAGCATGCGCCAAGCTCCATCCAGGAGCATGAAGGCGTCATGAGAGAAGTCTCTGGTACCGATCAGGCCTACATAAGCCCTCTCCGCGCAGAGTCCGAGAATAACAAGGGCTAACAGGAGCTTGCCCCAGGGTCCTGCAAGGAGCGGCAAACGCCAGCCCTTGACAAACGCGTCAACGGATCGAACCACCAATTGGTATTCTTCGCCAAGGCCGGTAGTCCGAGACGCAGAACCCGATTCGAAGCGAGGAGAAATCTGCAAACTTGTACTACGGTAACAGAATCGGAGAGCTTCCCAGATCTATCCCAATCGCTGCCTGACTAATTCACTCAACGCCTTACCGTCCACCCGTTTCCCGGCCAGACGCGCCTGTGCCGCCTTCATAACAGCGCCCATTTGCTTGGGAGAATCAGCTCCGGTTTCCTTGATAGCGGAGGAAACCGCTTCCTCCAACTCCAGAACCGTCGGCGCCGATGGCAAGTAGTGCTCAAGGATGCCCAGTTCGGCTTCTTCCTTGGCCGCCAGTTCCTCTCTCCCGCCTTTACGAAACAGATCGGCCGATTCCCGGCGCTGTTTCAGCAGCGTATTCATGATCTGCATTTCCGCCGCCTCGTTGAGCGGCTTCATGGAATCGATCTGGTGCTTTTGGAGCGCCGCCTTCATCATCCTCAGAGCGCTTAGACGGCCCTCCTCTTTCGCCTTCATGGCATCAACCATATCTTTCTGCACTCTCTCGAGAAGCGACATGGCACACATTGTACTGGGTCAAGCCGGGTCCTGGTTCATGACTCTCCCGGAACCACGCGCGGACTTGCCGCGTCAAATCCGCTGATATACTGAGCTAGCCCAGCTGTCTATTGCGCACCAGGCGATTCCTCGCGGATCCAAGCTCTTTGCAGTCGCAACAATCGATTTGCCGGGCAGCTACTCATTGCTTTTGGGGCTCAAAGTTTGAGAAAGTACACCGCAGTTTCTCTTTTTCTGTTATCTGCCTGTAGCCTTCGGGCGCAGAACTTCGTTAATGGCCAAGCCGCTCGTGCCGAATTCGGTCAATACACCTTTACGTTCGGCGGCGCCACTCCGGGCACTACGATTACGCTGCCCAATCAGCAGATACTCGGAGGCGTAAGCGGTCTGGCGTGGGCGAACGGTATCTTATATGTCGCCGACTCGAACCGGGTCGGGGCCATCCCGCAGGATAACCGTGTCGTGATGTTCAACACGGGTCTTATTCCAGCACCCAATGCGGACCTGACAAACGCCAAGTCTTACTCGAATTATGCGTGCAACCTGTGCGCGTTTCCAGCATACAATCAGCTCGGACAACCCGGCTTTACTGCTGGCGCGCCTGCCTCAGCGGGTAACGCTTTCACCCCGGGACTCAACAATGATCCCGCGCAGTCGAACATGCGGACGCCTACTGCTGTTGCAACGGATGGAACTGTGGTGGCAGTTGCGGATACCGATAACAATCGAGTGTTGATCTGGAATTCGGTCCCCACATCCTTGAATCAGGCGGCGAATGTCGTTCTCGGACAGGCCGATTTCACCCATGCCGTGGTTGCGTCACCTCCTACCGCCAGTTCGCTTCGCGGACCGCAGGGCGTATGGATTCAGAACGGAAAACTGTATGTCGCCGACACGCAAGACTACCGCGTTCTTGTCTGGAACAGCATCCCCACCACAAACAATCAGCCGGCCGACCTGGTCCTTGGTCAATCGAATTTTAGTACCGGGACGCAAGCCGCATGCGACCCAACCAAATCGTCCTATACATCCGCCGCGAACGAACTCTGTAATCCCGTCTCGGTTACTTCGGACGGAACGCATGTCTTTGTTGCCGATTTGGGCTTCAATCGCGTTCTCATCTGGAACAGCATTCCGAGCAGTAACGGACAGAACGCGGACGTGGTCGTCGGCCAACCCGACATGGCTAGCGCGGTGTCGAACAACCCGGTGGTCTGCTCCAATACCGGGTCTCAAGTGCAGTGCGCAAACAACTTAAATTTCCCTCGCTATGCGCTCTCGGATGGGACCCGCCTTTTCGTGGCGGACGGCGGCAACGATCGCGTGCTCATTTTCAATACCATTCCAACGCAGAACGGCGCGGCAGCAGATGAAGTCCTTGGGCAGCCGAATTTCGGCGTTGACAACGTCTCCAGCACGAGCACAAGCGTCGCCAGCACCGCGGTCGACAGCACCAGCGCGGTCGATGTCACCCCAACCCCGACATCGCTGGCCTTCGATGGCGTCAATCTTTATGTGAGCGACCCTCTCGATAACCGCGTTCTTGTCTTCACGCCGGGCAACACGCCGCTCCCCGACAGTTCGGTTGTGAACTGGGCCAGTGAAATCATCCGCCAGGAAGGCGTCCTCAGTATCGGCGTCATCACGATCACTGCCAACGACACGGTAACCCTTACGCTCGGCAGTAAGACGTACACATACACGATCAAGAGCGGTGATACCGCGGATACGATTGCTCAAGGATTGGTCAGTCTGGTCAACGCTGGCAGCGGGGATCCCAATGCAGTCGCAATTTTCGCCGGAACCGGAACCGGCACTCTTTATCTGAGTTCAACAGGGATCAATCTCGGTTTCGACACGATCGCCTTCTCGGCCACAACTTCCAACAGCGCCGATGTGACGGCGACCGCTTCCGGGAACGGATATCTTACGGCCGGCACTGCCGCTACAGCCGCTCCTGGCATGCTTGTCGAAATCAACGGAACGAACTTATCCGACCTTCCTCCGTCGCAGCCAGCCGTTGCGGCCCTGACCGGTCTTATTCCGACCTCTCTCGGCGGCACCCAAGTGTTCCTGGATGGCGTGGCCTCGCCGGTCTATAGCGCTGCTTCTAATCAGGTCGTTACCCAGATACCCTACGACTTCAACGGACGTAACAGCACCAGTGTCTACGTCAGGACAACTCACAGCGACGGCTCGGTCACAGTTACCAACGCGACTCCGGTCTACATTGCGGCGGCGAATCCCGGAATTTTCAATGCCCCCAGTTCGCCCGGCGAGTCACGTCCCTGGCCTGCGACGGGAGCTTATCATCAACTGAATAATCCGCAAGCCGTGGTTGACCTCACCGGAACCGTTAACGCTGGCGATGTGCTGACGACAAAAGTGGGTGATAACAGCTACAGCTATACCGTGCAAAGCGGCGATTCGCTGGCCAGCATCACCCAGAACCTGGCTAACGCGATCAATAATGCGAACGATGCTAACGTTACTGCCCAGGTCGGTGGCGCCTTCAATCGTGTCGTAGTTATAGCCCGGCAGAGCGGTGCTGCAGGAAATGGGATACCTGTTTCCACCAGCACCAGCGGCAGCGCCAAAATCACTCTTACGGCCTATACCGATTCCACCTGCTGCAATGTCGTGAATGGCTCGAAGATCACTCCAACGAACCCCGCCGCCCCGGGAGAGACCATTACGCTTTCCGCCGCCGGCTTGGGCGTGCTCACTAATCTTTCGGGCGCGGTAATTGCGAATATACCGACCGGCCAGCCGTACTCGCTGGACGTAGTCAACAGCGCGAACGCTTCGGTCAGTGCGACTATGGGCAGTTCGACTGCGCAGATTGTCAGTGCGGGACTTCCTCAGGGCTCGTACGGCATATATCAGGTGCAGATGATAGTCCCTCAGAACCAAGCCGCTAATGCAGCCACACCTGTCTACATAGCCCAGAATGCGTTTATTAGCAACACGGTCACGGTGCCGGTCGGTCCTGCCAATTCGAACCCGTTTACGCCGCCTGTGGGGAGTGGCGTTATTACGATTAATGTCGATGAGCCAAACCCGCAAAGTTCTGCCTTGAGCGGGTCGGCGCCTATCGCCGGGTGGGTGGTCGATAAGAACACGACCGTTAGTTCTGTCCAGGTCTCGGTGGATGGTCAGCCGGTAGGCGTAGCCACGTACGGCACGCCGCGGCCGGATGTATGCGCTGTTTTGGGATCTCTCCCGGGTTGCCCTAACGTCGGTTTCTCATTCGTTCTGGATACTACTCAGTTGGCGGATGGCCCTCATACGGTTCAGATCACCGCTACGGACGCCAATGATGTGCGCCTGACGAACGGGCAGGCGTTCACGACGTCAAACTTCAGCGGCACTAACTCCACTATCGTCGACATAGACAATCCCGGGGGCCAGGGAGGGAACTTCCAAGGGTTCACGACCTTTAGCGGCTGGGCCCTCAACACGAGCTCGAACATCGCCAACGTGAAGGTGGCGATAGATGGCGTGGCGCGCGGCAGCGCTAGTTATGGGGCCAGTCGTCCGGATGTCTGTGCTGTTTATCCGAGCTCTCCGGCTTGCTCGACTGGAAGGGATAATGTTGGCTGGTCCTATCTGATCGACACAACGGGTCTTGCAAACGGAAACCATGTCTTCTCCGTTTCCGCAACGGCAACTAACGGGCAGCACACCATTCAGGCGCATACGTTTACGGTCGCAAATTGGACGACCTCCAACCCGATCATCGCGAATTTCGATAAACCTAATTCCCAGACTGCTCCTCTGACCGGCACTGTGAATGTCGGCGGCTGGGCGATCGACCAGTACTCTGCCATCGCTTCGGTGTCTGTTGCGGTAGATGGTATTCCACTCGGAAACGCCGGCTACGGCGCAAACCGTTCCGATGTCTGCGCCGTGTTTTCCGGCTACCCCGGCTGCCCGAATGTCGGCTGGAATTTCGCTCTCGACACCACGCTCATTCCGGACGGAACCCATACTCTCGAAGCAACGTTCACTCCGTTCAGTGGTCAGGCCTTTACTAAGACCACGCCGTTCCAAGTTGCCAACCTGGGTGCGACTACTAACCCAACTCTCATTTCGATCGACAAACCGAACGCCCAGAGCGCGCCCTTCACCGGAGCCGCATTCTTTGGAGGCTGGGCCGTCAACACCAGCTCCGCCATCGCTACTGTCCAAATCTCTATCGACGGCGTGGCCAACGGCTATGCGTTGTATGGAGGGACGCGGGATGACGTTTGCGCGAGAGTACCGGGCAGTCCTGGGTGCCCGAATGTCGGCTGGAACTATCTGCTCGATACTTCCCCACTGACGAACGGGACTCACACAGTCGAAGTGACCGCGACTACCGTGACGGGGGAACGAGCAACCGCCGGATCCACGTTCTCCGTTTCAAACTCGGCAAGTACCAGCCCGACGTCTGCCTCCATCACTCAGCCGAGCGCTCAAAACAGCCCGTTCCAAGGACTCGCGTTCTTCTCCGGAACAGCGATGGGAAGCAGCGCGCCGATCTCGAGTGTTGTTGTAAGCGTCGACGGCTACCCGTATGGTTCAACCAGCTACACCTCTGCCGCAGTTAATGTACCTGTGAATTGGACATACACTTTGAACACCGCCCAGTTTACTGACGGCGTGCATACGCTTGGCGTCACGGCAACGGCGGCAGACGGAACCTTTGCTCTTAGCTCCGCGCCCTTTCAGGTCGCCAACTGGAGTTCGCCATCTCCCACTCGCATCAGCATCGATGTTCCGAACTCGAGTAGTCCGTCGTTTACCGGCCTGGCGGCGTTTGGGGGATGGGCCATCAACCCGAACGCACCGGTCACGAGCGTGTCGGTCGCAATCGATGGTGTCCCCTACGGCCCGGCAGCGTACGGGGGAAGTCGTACCGACGTATGCAGCGTTTACCAGGGCGAGCCCGGCTGCCCCAATGTCGGGTGGAATTTCGCGGTCGATTCCACGGCGCTTGCCAACGGCACGCATACTCTAGCCATCACTGCTAAGACCGGCACAGGTCAAAGTTACACTGTTTCGTCAAGCTTTGTCGTGGCGAACTAAGCTTCTGGGCGGCGCGGCCGAGGCCGCGCCCTCGGTTTGCCAGCCGCTTTACGCCCTTTGCTATCCTGAGGTTTCCACCAGCTCCAGCAGCTCAATCTTCAGGGCCGCACGGCTTCCGAAGCGGTGGATTTCCCACCATGCACATTAAAAAGCAGCGCCTTCTTACTCCTGGTCCAACGCCCATCTTGCCCTCTGCGCTACACGCCATGATGGGGTCCGATATTCATCACCGGACGGAGGATTTTCGCAAGCTTTACAAGCAGGTTCTCTCAGATCTTAAGACGGTGCTCGCGACCGCTAATGACGTGCTTATTCTGGTCGCTTCCGGTTCGGGCGGCCTCGAAGCGGCGACCCAGAATTTCTTTTCTCCTGGCGACGGCGTGCTGGTCTGCTCGGCCGGCAAATTCGGCGAGCGCTGGGTCGAGATCATGAAGGCATGGGGCATGAACGCCACTGTGCTGAGTGCGCCTTACGGCGAAGCCGTCACCCCAGAGGCGGTTGAAAAAACGCTTGCCTTGAACCCGAAGATTAAAGGTGTTTTTGTGCAGGCTTCCGAAACCTCTACCGGTACGCAACACAATGTGCAAGCGATGGGGCGCGCCGTTCAGAAGACGAGCGCCATTTTCGTGGTCGACGCAATTACGGGAATCGGCACCATGCCGCTCGACATCGACGGCTGGGGTCTCGACATTGTGATTGGCGGCTCGCAGAAGGCGTTCATGATTCCACCTGGCCTCGCCTTCCTGTCCATCAGCTCAAAGGCCTGGGCGCTGGCCGATGCTGCAAAATCTCCGCACTTCTATTTCGACCTTCGCAAGGAGCGCAAGAACGCCATAAACGGCGAATCGGCCTGGACTCCCAATACTGCTCTGCTGCTCGCACTCGCGGAAGCGCTCAACTACATCAAGTCCCTCGGCATGAATAAGCTTGTGGAGAATGCTCAATTGCTGGCGCGCGCAACTCGCGAAGCCGTCGAGGCGCTTGGACTTCAGCTATTTTCCTCCTCTCCTGGTTCTTCAGTAACTGCCGTTCGTCCGCCTTCCGGTATGGACTCCGGCGTGATCATCAAAGAATTTCGCAATCGCTTCAACGCCATAATCACCAACGGGCAGGGTTCAATGAAGGGCCAGATTTTCCGTTTCGCGCATCTTGGCTTTTTCGATTTTCATGACCTGTTTGCGATAATCGCCGAGCTTGAAATCATCCTGTCGGCGAACGGCCATCCGGTCCGTTACGGTTCGGGAGTGGCCGCCGTGCAGAACGTCTATGCTGAAGCGGCGCTTCCCAAAGAAGCCCTCGCTTTGGCCTGAAACTCGTCTCATGAAGATTCTTGTTGCAGAGCCGCTCGCGCCGGCCGCCGTCGACCTTTTGCGTGCGCAAGACGGCTGGAACGTAGTTGTTTCCGATCCGAAGAACTATGCCGGCCATCTGGCGGATAGTGACGCTCTCCTGGTGCGCAGCGCCGTTAAAATCACGAAGGAAGTTCTAGCTGCTGCTCCCAACCTGCGCGTTATTGGACGCGCCGGTGTCGGAGTGGATAATGTGGATCTTGCGGCGGCTACTCAGGCCGGGGTGCTGGTGATGAACACGCCTGGCGGCAACGCCGTTTCGGTTGCGGAACATACACTTGCGCTTATGCTTTCCATGGCACGTTCGGTTCCCCAGGCCAGCAGCTCCACAAAATCGGGCAAGTGGGAAAAGAAGAATTTCCTCGGGACAGAACTGCGGGGCAAAACCCTGGGGGTGGTCGGTCTGGGCAGTATCGGGCGCGAAGTCATCAAACGTGCCCGTCCGTTCGAGATGCGGATTATCGGACACGATCCCTATATCAGTTCGCAAAGCGCCCGTGACCTTGGGATAGAACTCGTTTCATTGCAGGATCTCTACCGGCAGAGCGATTACATAACGCTGCACGTCGCCCTCACGCCGGAAACTGACCACATGCTCAAGGCCGAAGCCTTCGCTCAAATGAAGAACGGCGTGCGCATCGTAAACTGCGCTCGCGGCGAGTTGGTGGATCAGGCTGCTCTCGAAACCGCGATTGCGAATGGTACGGTCGGCGGCGCGGCGCTCGACGTCTTCGAGACCGAACCCCCCGGTGAGATTCCGCTTTTCAAACTGCCGCCGGTGGTTGCCACGCCGCATATAGCTGGTTCCACGGAGGAGGCACAGGAGATTGTCGGCATTCGTATTGTCGAGCAGCTGGTTGATTACCTGAAGAGCGGCGTCGCTCTCAATGCGGTCAACATGCCAGCGCTGACACTGGAGCAGTACCGTACGCTCGAACCGTATGTCGATCTCGCTGAACGTCTGGGCCTGTTCTTAAGCCACATAGCTCCCGAGAACCCCCACACGGTTCGCCTGATTTACTTTGGCCGCTTGGCCGAAAACAACACGCAAATCCTGCGTAATGCCGGTTTGGCGGGCGTTCTCAGCCGCTCTCTGGAACACCGCGCCAACGTGGTGAATGCTATGCAGATTGCCACTCAGCGCGGCTTCCGCGTCGTCGAGCAACTCGAACCTGGGGAGTCGCATATGGATTCCATTCGCATGGAACTCGAATCCAATGCAGATTCGTTTTCGGCTGTCGGAGCCGTTGTACTCGATAAACCGCGACTGCTGCAAGTTGAGGGCATCTCCTGTGAAGCAACCCTCGGCGGTCACTTGATGTACTCGAAAAACGAAGATGTGCCCGGCGTGATTGGGTATTTAGGCACGGTTCTCGGCGAAAACGGCGTGAATATCGCGAATTTTGCTCTCGGACGCCAGGAAAGCACAAAGCCCTCCTCGCAGCCGCTTAGCGCCATTTCCATCATCGAAACGGACGAGCCCGTGCCTGACTCGCTCATCGCGCAGCTATTCCAAAATAAGGCGGTGAAGTTCGTACGCCGCGTGGATCTCAGTCGCCGCTGATCAGTGAACCTGCGCTTCGAGGGGCGCGCTCTTGTTGCTCAAACAGTCGAAATTCATGATGGCGTTAAATACCATGGCGTAACTGCCGATCGTCTCTCCGCGATAAACCGGATTATTCGCAAACAAGAGGACGTTGCCCTTGCCTAGATGCGCGTCTACCACTACCGCCCGTTCCGCAATCGACTCTCCGCCTTGCAGGAGCCCCGAAAGCAGCAATCCTTTGCTGTTCGCAAATCGAGAAATGACTTCCGGCCGCAGCTCCGGCGGAATCACAAACGGATTGTTTCGCGATTGCTCCTCGTTTAGTGGCGTCGGCTCCCACGGCTTTGGTGACGGCAGTGGCGGCGCTTTCTCATTCGGCCTTCCTTCGGGCGCATCTTCTTCATCCGGGCCGCCCCGTCCAGTCGGCCGCTTGTATTCCTTCTGCGTCAGGATATTCCGGTTGATCACCATATTGCCAACCGTGAATGCCAATCCATTCTGGCTGTAGACGGCTAGTTCGTTCTCATAACCATAAGCAACCGGATGCGATTTCTTGACCAGAACGGTTCCCAATACGCTTCCGTCCACTCGCGCGCCCTTCAAAGGCGCGATGAACACGCCAGGCGCCAGGCCCTCGTCTATCGCAAACTCCGCTGTATCTTCGGAAGTGATCAGCAGCCCGCCCGCCTGTACGAATTCTTTTAAGTGCGCGACTCCTGCAAATCCTAGCCCCGGACGCATATCGCCGGTCGAGTCCAGCCTGCCTAGGTTGGGCGTCAGTTCGGTCTTTTGCCAGGGCAGGGCATTGCCCCACATTGGCAAGCCCGAAACGATCTGAGCGGGCGACACATGCGCTACCGGTGCAAACACAATTACGTCGTATTTCGCGCGAAGGCTCGCCTCGCGCGCGACGGATTGCGTATTGATGTAGTCGTATGGAACATGCAGCTTGTCGAATGCGGCGCGCCACCATCCCTCTGTCTGGGTGTAGAGCCAGGTATGCATGAAGGCGATCCGTGGAGTTGCCGCCGGATGCATGCGGACGCTCGGGCGCGCTGTCAGACCATAGGCTTTCAAATCGAACTTCGCGAGCGATTTCTCGAGAGATGGCTTTTCAACTCCGGTAATCAACAGCGAACCTGGCTGGAAATGATGCCCGCCTGCGTCGAACGCCTCTTCTGCGACGGTTATCGCGGCGGGTTTCAGCTCATAGGCCAGCGCGAGCAGACTGATCTGGCCGGAACTATCTATAGCGTAAACGGAGTTGCCGTCCCCCGCCAGTGGACGGCTCAATCCGGTTCCATTTAAATCGGTGATCTTCTCCATCTTTGCGTTCAGAATCGATCGATCAGTCACTCTAACCGCTTTTGCATGGAATAAATCGCCGAAGGACCAGCCCGTGTCGTCATAGGGATGCTTTTGCGGATCGTCAGGCGACCAATACTGGCGATCGAGAAGCGCGTCAGCCGCGCGGGAAAATGGCTGATCCATGCGAATAACCCAACTCCCAGCCGCGAACGTCTCGGGCTTCGGTTGCGCGGGCTTTGGTTTCGTTTCACTCTCGTCCGATTTATCGTCCTTCTGCGGTGCGCGCGCCGGCGGCTCGACGGTCACGGTCGCCGCCTCGCTTAGTCGTGATATCTCGACGTGCTGAGCCTGAAGCACTTTCAGCAGCTCCAACTGGCGGTTAAGAGCGGCTTCATCGGCTGGCAGAACATACGCCGCCGGCCCCGAGTTCTTTGGCTTCTCTACAGATCGCTTGCTCTTCAGGTAATAGTTACTCAGGAAATGTTTGCTGTTCTGCGCAAAATACGAAAGCGTGGAGAGCAGTGCTGTCTGCTCGTAGTTGTTGTTGTCCCGCTGGGACCAGAGCACAGTTGGGTAAGGCGGATTGGGCCGGTACCACGTCCGCGAATACTCGTCAGGCGTAAGAAAACGCTCCTCCGTGTCTGCGCCGCCGTTGCCGAAGGTTTCATAGAGCCGGCTGATGCCGTTATGCATCGCGGCGAGAAACATTAAATAACCTGGGCTCCAGGTATCGAAGTTTCCGTGCGTGAATGCGCCGGGCATTCCGAAACTCTGAAGCTGCTGCACGTTGTTCCAGCCGAGCGCCGCCCATTCGTCGGCCAGCATCGGATCGACCCACGCGTTATATGGCCCGTCCCCAACGGTGTTGTCGTAGATGAACGGCACCGACTCATGCAGATCGTGCAGTACCTGAGCATGCCACTGGAGATAGGTATCAAGGACGTTCTTGGTGAGCGCCAGGGTCATTCCCATAGCATCGCGATTGTTGTCGTGCGCCACATAATGTCCCCAATAGAGCAGGCGCGGCCAGTTCTCGCCCGGATGTGCCTTGTGCCATTTGTAGATGTCGACCATGCGATCGCGCCCATCCACTTCCACCACCGGCGTGATCAGCACGACCATGTGCGTTCGGATGTATTGAATGTACGGCGAATTGTCCACCGCCAGTCTGTAGGCCAGTTCCATGAGCGCCGTCGGCGCGCCGGTTTCCGGCGAATGGATCGTGCCGGTAATGTAATAAACCGGGAACGATTGCTCGACCAGTTCAGCCGCGGTCTGATCATTCAGGGCAATCGTTCTGGGGTCAGCCAGTTTCGCGAGCCGGGCATTGTTCTCTTGCGTCTTGTCGAGCAGCGATTGATCTGCGACCGCGGCCGCAATCATCTCGCGGCCCTCCTCTGTGTGCCCGATCGTAAACACCCTCACACGAGGCGTTCTTTGAGCTAACAGCCTGAAATACCGGTACACGTCTTCCGCATACGGCAGCATATCGGGCGCGCCCGAGACATCTCCCAGCACCTTCGCCGGCGTCGGCACCGTGCTCGAAGCAGGCAGGTAGTTCGTAAGCGGCGAATTCAGCGCAGGCGTGGTCGTATACTTCTGAATCCGTTCCGTATAAGACTGGTCCACAGCCTGCTTCGGATCCTTCGCAAACTGATCCGTGCCAAGTGCCGCAGCGGCTAACAATACGAGCGGGATAGCCAACATAAGAGTAAGCAAAATAGGATAGCAGCCGCGCCCTGCCCTATGTGTCTAATTTGCAGGAAGCTCACGCAAAATCGCCAGACATTCCAACATGGCCCGGCCGTCGTGATAACCGGCTTTCCAGATCTGGCCTTTCTCGCCCATACCCTTGCCATCGCGCACAGTCGCCCACCATTCGCCGTTCCTCCAGTCGGTTTGATAGCGGTCTATGAAATCGTAGGTTCTTGCGAACACATCCCAATACTGACCATCGCGCGTCATTTGGTACATGTAAAGCGCTGACACACACGCTTCAGCTTCCACCCACCAGACCTTATCCCTTTTGTCCGCTTCCTTAAAGAACGGTCCCGACTCAAAGAAGCCGCCGCGCTGCGAATCAAAGCCGTATTTGCGGGCGTTCGCAAATACGGCCCGAAAGAGATCGAGGAGCGGGTACGGCGATAACTTCGCCAGCTTGCATGCATCGATTAACAGCCAGATGTTCTCGAGGTCGTGACCATAAGAGATACGCGCATAGCCGTCGCTTAGGTCCGGCTCCCAGTTTCTCCGGTACTTGTCGGTGCAACCCGAGACTTCCTTCCGCACGACGGCATTGCTCTCGATCTGAATCAACTCGACTAGGCGATGGAGCGCCACAGGCGATTTGCTCGCGCGATAATACGCCGTCATTGCCTCGAGTAAATGCAGGTGCGTGTTCATCAGCTTGTACTCAACCGGGCCCATGTAACTGCTTCCGTTGCGAAGCGGAGTCCAATCTTCGCTGAAGGATTCTAAGTAGCCGCCATACACCGCGTCATGAGCTTTTGTTTCGAGTGTTTGGAAAAGCGCGTTGGCGAGTTCGAGTGCTTCCGGCTTGTTGGAGGAGATCGCATACTCGGATAAGGCATAAAGCGCGAACGCCTGTCCATAGAGGTGCTTGTCGGGCAGCAAGTGATGTTCACCCGTGACATCGACTTCCCAATAAAATCCGCCATTCTTCTTATCAAGCATCTTGTCGCGGAGAAAACGCCAACCCGCATCCGCGGCGTGCAGCATCGTTTCCGGCTGATAACCTTTTTCGGCGAGGCGCGAAAAGAACCACAGCATCCGGGCTTGAGTCACGATCATCTTGTCCGTCTTACCGGAAGGCTTCCCCTGTTCGTCGAAGCCGACGAGATAGCCGCCATTGCGCTCGTCCACGCTTCGGGGAAACCAAAACGGAATAATATTCTGCTTGAGATTCTTCTCTAGCTTTTCAGAATAGGCTCGAGTCTGTTGTGCGGCCACGGGTAGCGCGGCCAGCAACAAGCAAGCAGCATATGACAGCGTAAGCTTCGCCTCGTGGACAAGAGATGCTCGCATCGCGGGTAGAGTATCAAAGTGCTCACGCTACCAGCGAACTGCAGATCTCGACCGGCTAGGATTACCGCAGAGGTTGTGCCAGGCCCTGGCTTTGCGCCCGCCGGATCAGGTCCTTAAGCTTCTGCTCGGCGCGCTTGGCTTCGCGCTCCTGTTGCTCGCCCAACTTGCCCTGCTGTTCGCCCAGCCGTCCCTGTTGTTCTCCCAACTTGCCCTGCTGTTCGCCCAGCTTGCCTTGCGCGTCTCCGATCCTTCCTTGCTCCTCACCCAGGCGTGATTGCATGTCACCCAGCCGTGATTGAAGTTCCGCAATGCGCTGCTGCGCATCGGTTGCGGTTTTGACCGCGCGTTCAACATCGATTGCGCGCATCTTCGATTCCAAGTCGTGAAGCTGCTTCTCGAGATTCTTGACCGCTTCGGGATCGAGCTGCCGGTTGGCCAACGCCGCCTGTTGTTCTCCTAATTTGGCCTGCGCTTCTCCGAGTTTCTCCTGCTGTGCCCCCAACGTTTCTTGTTGAAGTGCAAGCTCCTGTTGAGGCTTTAAGAGGTCGCGCGCAGCATCGAGCGTTGAACGGTCGCGGATTACGTAGGATTTCCCATTCCGCTGGAAGACGATTGTTCCCCGCGGCAATGGCGAATGGCCAGTTCGCTCGTTCCCATTCCCTTCGAAGCTCGTGATACTGCCATCCTCCGCTGTGACCGCGATCGACTCGATGTCGTCGCTGTTGGTGCGAGATGGAGGCCTCGGGGGTACTGGAGCGTGAGGGAGCTGAGGAGGAGGAGCCGGCAATGCTGGTTGCGAAGGCGTTTGCGTCGCTTCGATCGCCGCAAGCGAGGGTGTAACGCCCCCATCTGTCCTGTAGCCTACTGGCCCGTGCTGTACTGGCCCGTACTCCACTGGAAACGCGATCAGTGCCGGAGCATGCAAGCTTATAAAAGCTGCTAAGACACCTGAGATCGCAAACGGTAGCAAACGGCGAGCAGAAAGGATCGGGAGATGCGCGCGTGTCCGGTCGAGCATCATCTCCACCCGCTTAGCTAGATGTGATTTGCGCGCCAGAAGCGGAACCGTCAGGGCCATGGCCGACCCGAACTGGGCCAGCTCGGCAATCTTTGTGAGACAGGCGGCATATGTGTTTGCCTGAGATGACGAAATCACCTGGTCGTCGCATGCCATTTCGCGATCGAGGTCAATGCGCCGCGAGATGAAATGGACCAGAGGATGATATACAAACAGCGCTTCAACCAGCCTCTGGATCCCAATCATCCAATCGTCATAACGGCTCACGTGAGCGAGTTCGTGCGATAGAACTTGTCCCATTTCAGTGGCGTTCAGCCGTTGAATCAGGAAGTCCGGCAGCAGGATGCAGGGCGTCCAATAGCCGATTGCCACAGGCGCAGCGATTTCACTAGAGAGGGCAATAGAAACCCGGCGGCGTATCTTCAAAAGACCGGCACGGCTGTAGAACAGCTCGAGCAGCGCAGAGTTCTGAGGAACTGCTGCTCTCCGCTTCAGGCGAGCGCCCGCAAAAAGTCCGAGAGCCAATCGCGCTACCTGCACACAGACCGCGCCGCAGCACAGTATGAAAATCACAGCGGGGGCTGATGGCAGCGGCGTGGGCGCGGGTGACGCCACGGGTCTGGTCACCGGCGCATGTTGCGTTGACAGCGTCGAATTCCATAAAGAGGGCCCGGACTCTCGCGTTCCCGATTCTGATATGGCAAGAGGGGCAGGTTTGGAGCTTTGTGATGTCGGAGGGCGCCAAACAAGCATTGCCATCGGAAGCAGGATCACGAATCCCAAAACCAGCCACCAAGCCCAGTACCGGCTCACTGAATTCCATGCTTTCAATCGCATCACTATATACGCCAGAGCGACTGCCGCCAAACTCGGGATTGCTGCGTTTCCGAAACCAGCGATAGCGAGTCGTGCCAATTCCTCACATTGATTTAGCGCAAGCTGAACCATATCTTTCCTCTCGTCTGTCTAGAAATCTCGATTATTCGCGCTCCGCGATCATCCGCTTTAGCCGGTTGAGCTCTTTCCTGCTAATCCGTTCATCTTTCAGTAGATTCGCGAGAAGCAATTCTGGTGAGTTGTCGAAAAACCGGAACAGCAGCCGTCTCACCGCCCCGGTACTAGCTTCTTCGCGAGCAACGGCCGGCTCGTACACAAACGCCCGGCTTTCTTTCTTATGGCGGGTATACCCCTTCGCCTCCAAAATGCGAAGTGTTGTTAAAACAGTGCTGTAGGCCAATGGCGGCTCTGCGTCCAACGCCGCTACAATCTCGGCTACGGTGCCCGGTCCTTTATCCCACAAAACGTTCATTAGACGTAGCTCAGCGTCGGTCAACTCTCGTGAAGGTTTGCGCGGCAATGTTCCTCGCCCTACTTTCTCTTAAACAATTAATAGTTCAGTTTTCGGCGGTTGTCAACTAAGGAATTAATATTTCGTAGGGCTGCCTGATTAGAACCGGGGAGCCGATGGCATTACGGCGTTGCTGGATTTGGACTTCGAAGCTGGGGCATGGTCAAAGCGCCCCGGTTTACGGGAACTAGTTATCTCCGCTGCTCTCGTTCCGAGGGTTCTTGATACTGCGCTCTTCTACGATCCGCGCCATTTCTGAGCTGGCAGGCGAGTCGATCGCCTTCAGTCCTGCGATCACCCCTTTTCTATCGGCTTCCGGCCGGTTCTGGCTGGCTTTCCACTTGCCCTCGATCGACTCAATGGAAATTTCGATTCCCACGATCACCTTGGTCAGTGCTGCAATGTAATCCGTCGGAGCATCCTCGACAGACCATGGCTTATCAAAGCCCTTCTCATTCTGGTTAGTCAGTTCCCTCAGGTGCTGGAGCAGATCATCGGATCCCTCGAACAGCTTCGCCCGTCCTCGCACGTGGACCGCCACATAATTCCAGGTAGGCACAACTTTTCCGTGCTCTTTCCTGCTGGGGTACCAGGAAGGAGTGATGTAGTGTTCCGGCCCTTGGAAAATGGCCAGAACTGAGACGGATGATTCCACAGCTTTCCACTGGCCGTTGGCGCGCGCAACATGGCACCGGAGTACGCCCGCGGTTCCCAGTTCGGGATGCAGCACGACCGGCACATGCGTCGCCTGCAGCCCATTCGAGTCGCAAGTGACCAGTGCTGCAAGGGGATGCTGCCGGATGAAAGCGTGGAGTACTTCTATCTGATCCTCGGCAAACAGAGCGGGGGTGTACATCGCCTCAATTTGCCATAATCCGCCGTTCCGTGTACAGGCTCCCGCCCTTACGCGCTTACTCCCCGGCGGAGCAGGCGCTGTCAGAAATGGCGGAGGTGGCCGGTAACGGCTTGACGCCGGGCGCTCGCAGCAGCTGATTCAACCGGCCGAGGTCCTCGGAATTTAGCTGTCGCCACTTAGTCAGGTCTTTCTCGAGCGCACTGCAATTTTCCGCGACCGCCGCTTGCGCCGTTTCGGAAGGCCGCACATCCGCGCTCTGTGCGGAAGCCGCCAAGCGTCCGAGCTCGCGATTCACCGGGCCGAATCCGGGCGCTTTCGGATCGCCTTTCTGAATCTCGTCAAGTTTTTTACGAAATGCTGCGATTGCATCCATCACGTTTTTCGCCCATTTTGACTTGGCCGCTTTCTCATCGTCTTCCAACCCCTTGCGGAGTTCCTCAACCTGATGGAACGATCTGTAACTCACGTCCATTCCATGATCGATTTTTCGCTCCAGATCAAGTTGCTGCTGTAAGTCCGTGAGAGGCGTTTTGACACGCGGATCCAGTTCGACTTTCACGTTCTTGCGATAGGTTTTGCCGTCAGCCTGGAGCTCAACCGTGTATTCGCCGGGAACGGCTACCGGGCCTTGTGGCTGCAAGCGCGGCGTGTCGCCCGGAACAGCGTCGCTCGGCAGAGTGTATTCGGTGTATTCGAGCAGCCCGCCAAAGTATCCGTAGGGTAGCGCCAGGGGAGCGGGGTAGCGCAGGTCCCAGACAAAGCGGTTCAGCCCAGCTGCTTTGGGGAGCGCCTGGGGAGGAGCGAACCAGTAGCTTGGCACGTTTGCTGGCGGCAACTCCCGGCTTTCGGGCGTGCTCGAGAAGCGCTGAACCGTCTTGCCCTGCGCGTCGTAGATCTTCATACTGATTTCCCCGTTGATCCCAGTCTTCAGGAAATAGTTGAAGATCGCTCCGTTGGGCGGGTTCTTGCCTACCGGAGTTTCGGGCGGATAAGGCGTATCAGGATTGGTATCCCATCGGACCCGCATTGCTACTTCGGGCGAAAACAAGTGCGCTTCCGAGGTCAGTACAGCTGAATCCATTTCACGCAGCGGGCTCACATCATCGAGGATCCAAAGCGCCCGCCCGAAGGTTGAAGCAACCAAGTCGTTCTCATGCACATCGACGTCGGTGACCGTGGCGGCCGGGAGATTCAGCTGCAGCGAGTGCCAGTGGTCGCCATCATCAAAGGAAACGAAAACTCCTGTCTGGGTTCCGGCATAAAGCAATCCTTTGCGTATCGGGTCCTCTCGCACCACACGTACGGTCTCGTCAGCAGGCAGGCCGTCTACAATGGGTTTCCACGTGTGACCGAAGTCATAGGTACGCGCGATAACGGGCGCCCACTTGTCGCGCGTGCTCCCAACCAGGTAAGCCGTCCCTCGATCATGATGCGAAGCCTCGAGCGCGATGATCTGCGTGTCCGGTGGAACCGGTGCCGCGACATTCTGCCAAGTTTTGCCGTCATCCCGGGTAAGTTGAACCAGTCCAGTTCCCGTTCCAACCCAGATCTCCGAGCTGTCGATGGTTGACGGAGAGAAGGTTGTAATGGTTCTCCGCCGCTCTGCGCCCGGCTCCTCGGCCTTTGGTTCGGCCGGCTGCTTGCCTTTCTCGTTTTCCGGGCCAGAAGCGGAAAGATCGGGGCTGATCTCTTGCCAACTCTTGGCGCCGTCCGTGGTCTTCAGCAAAAACTGCGTCCCCAGGTAGAGCGTGTGGGGATCGTGCGGCGCCCAGGCGAGTGGCGCCATACCGGCAGTTCTATATTTCTCGCCCTTCTCAAATACGGTTGCGTACTGGCCCGTTCGCTTATCGAAGCGGATCACGGTGCCGTACCATCCTCCGCTATACACGAGATTGGGATCGAGCGGGTCGGGCGCGATAAAGCAGTATTCGAAGCCGCCGACCGGATACCAATCGTGACTCGTGATCTGGCCGTAGTCGCTGCGGCTCACGATGGCGGCGGTGCCGCTGTCCTGCTGTGCCGCGTACACCCGGTATGGGAAGAAGCGATCGGTCGAAACGTGATAGAACTGGCCGGTGGGCTGGTTGTACCAGGATGTCCAGCTTGCGCCGCCATCCACGCTCACCACCGCACCCTGGTCCACGCCGAGCAGCATGCGCTCCGAGTTCTGCGGATCGATCCAGAGGACATGGTAGTCGTCGCCGCCAGGCGCGCCCCGAAACGCCTCGAAGGTGTGGCCGCCGTCCGTCGAGCGATAGAGCGAGGTCTGGGCAGCATAGATCACGTCCGGGTTGAGCGGGTCGACGAAGATGCGGCTGAAATATTCGCTTGCGATTACGCGCGTATCTGTTGTAGAGCGGCTCCAGCTTGCCCCGCCATCATCGGAGCGGAAAAAGCCCTGGTTCACGATCGCGTAAATCCTCCGGCCGCGGTTGCCTGGCGCGACCACGATTCCGAGCCGTCCGCGTCCCTTGTCCGGCAGCCCCTTGCTCTGCAGCGGCTTCCAAGTAGAGCCCTCGTCGGCTGACTTCCAGATCTCCGAAGTAGCGGCTTTCTCGGATTCACCTTTGCCCGATGCGGGATAGTACACCGAGGCATACAGCAGGTGCGGATCCCCAGGATCGGTGCACATATCGAAGACCCCGGCGCTATCGTCCTTACTTAGTACTTTGCTCCAGTGCTTTCCGCCATCGGTGGTTTTGTAAATGCCCCGGTCGAGCGAGGAAGCCAGCTTGGAGACTGGCCGGGCGATCACCGAAGCGCCGAGCGAATTGCCTGCGACCACAATGATGTTGGGGTCGTGAGGGTCAACTGCGATCGCCTGGATAAAACGCATTTCTTGCAGCCCAATGTTTATCCAGGTTGCGCCGCCATCGCCAGAGCGGTAGATTCCATTGCCCGGCGTCTGTTCTCCGGTCCCCGCAAGAATGATTTTAGGATCAGAGGGGGCGACCACGAGCGCACCGATCGAAGCCACATGTGCTTCATCAAAAATCGGCTTCCATACACGCCCTGCATCGGTTGTTTTCCAGATACCTCCGCCTGGCGTGCCGAAATAGTAGACACTCGCCTGCCCAGGTATTCCAGCCACAGCAGTCACGCGGCCAGCGCGGAAAGGGCCGATTAAGCGCCAATGCATTGCACCGAAAACCCTCGGGTCAATTTGCTCCCCCACGGCAGCTTTTGCCGCGTTGGAATTGAGCGCCGGCAGAAAGGCTAAGACGAACGCGAAGTGTCGCGCGCAACAAACCAGTACGGATCTCATTCAGGCGAACCGATTTTATCTCAGCGGGCAAGCTGGAACAGAAGCGCCTCGGAATGATGGGCGGAGATCGGGGGAAACGCCGCGTTCTGCTTCGCCCTTCATATTTCTACCGGGTGACTTCCGGGGCTACCCGGAGCCGGGAACGATAGCTCCCTGCTTGCATTAGAGACCGAAATCGGGCTTGGCTATATTGACGTTCAGTTGTATGTTCGAGTTTTGGTGACCGTCGAATGCCCTCTGGTCCAGGCTAAAGATGTAGTCGCCGAAAGAGGTTTCGGGACTTACCTTAAACTTCAAAGGAATGGTTGCGGGTGCGTTCACCTCCTGGATATAGGAGGAGAACGGATCCGGTGAGATATCGATCTCTGAACCGGGGTCCGGTTGAACGTCGACGAGTGTGTAAGTGACGGCTGTTGGTGCTCCGAAATCGAGGTTCACCTGTAACTCGATCTCTCCTCCGAAGAGCGGATACAGCGTATTGGAATCTGGAACGGTCGTGGTGACGTGACCGGTGGCGGCGAGCAGCGGAAGAGGCTCAAAGCTCAGTTCTGGAGACTCGAGCACAAGGTCGCTCGAGTACTGCGGCATAACTTGGTTAATGTCTGGTATCTGGAAGCTGAGATTGAAGAGAATGAGATCTCCCGCCGAGGCAACAGCCAAGCCGTCGTCATCATCTTCGGCCTGCAGTACCCATTCGTTCTTAGTCACCACTTTCCCACCCAAACCCTTTTTCCCTCCGACCACGCTTGCTATGTCCGGGGGAGACGGGGTGAAAACAATAACCGGAACACTCTTGAAGACCTGCACGCTATTCAGGCGGAAGGCAGGCCACAAAGCGGGAAACTTCACAGCTACGTGGACCAGTTGAACCGAATCGGGCACGATGAACTGTGCGGCGCCGCTGACGGAATCGAAGATGTTGCTGAGGAAGAACTGTACGCCTCCGGGCGGATAAAGCTGCTGCTGCATATAGCGAGATTTGTTGCATTTCAATCACCAGAGCTCAAAAGGTTCTTTTGCCGCCGGCGGTTCGGCCCCAGCGAGGCTGTCGCGAAAAATTTCTGCACGTTGCGGGAGCCGATCGAACCCTCATGGCCGCTGGACCTGAGCTTTTGGCAGAGCTCGTTCAGATGACCGAGTTTACTTCGATGTTTCCGATTGCCAGCTCAGCTCGTGACCCATCCACAGCATATCCAGCCAAGAGCACGGAAGGCGGCGCGCCGTACGAGGATTCAAAAGTCAAATGGACGTCCAGCAAATCTAAGATGATGGAAGCAGGGCGGATCTCGCCGGCCGGTCTCGAGAATCGGAGCGTTGCGTTTCCCTTCTGGGGTTGTCCCAGCGAGGCGGTTTCAAGCACCAGATCATTCACCTCCGACAAATTTTGATTGACCGCTACCAGGGAACCCGTGCCGGTTAGAAGGTCCTCGCCAGTAGCCTGGGCAAGGACTCCTGAAACCAGGTAGATAAGAGGGAAAGCCCCTGGCGAAGCGCCTTCGAGGGCTTCGAAGGTCTCGAAAAAGGAAATAACTCCCTTCATAACCAGCGCGTTGGTTATGCCGAGCGGGGTAGGTGTGCCTTGGTGGATGGGCGTCTGCAGCCAAGCCCGCAGATCAGCAAAAACCTTGGCCAAGTCAGATGTAAGCGATACGTCCGCAGTCTTAAGATCTGGCATAGTGAGTAAACCTAACCGAAAACTAGATAGCAATTTACCAACCATCCCCGCGCCAGTTGACACTCCCGAAAAGAGGCGTTAGAATCTAATCCGTAATACTATTTCGAAATTGAAGTGCTATTTCGGTTACGGAAATCTGGAAGAGTAGTGCCTAGAACAGCGGAGCATCCAGCCCCGAACGGATATCATGCTCACCGCGAGCGCCAGCGACGCCGTATTCTAGACGCGGCGGAGGAACTCTTCGACCAGCGGGGAATCGACCGCGTCACAATGGCCGAGATCACCTTGGCAAGCGGCGTCAGAGCTTCAACCGTTTATCAGTACTTCTCGAACAAAGACGATATTGTCTGGGCCATCGTGGGCGAGTTATTTGCGGCGGATACAGAACACGCGAAGCAACGTGTTGAGGGCGCAGATACTGGTTTGGCTAAGATCACCAGTCTGCTCGACTTCATGGCAGATGAGCTCTCAAATAATCCGGCCAAGGTTCGCTTCATGGCGCAGTTCGATGCCATGTATGCAAGAGATTGGCCAGCTGAGCGCCTGCTTACTCTGGAGCGGCAGATCAATGCTCGGGGATTTAGCTATTTCAGCGAGTTGATACGCGACGGCATCGCGGACGGCTCTCTGAGAGCGGATCTGGATCCCAACCTTACGATGCATGCCGTCGCCAATGCCGTAGTTGGAGCGCAGCGGCGTCTCGCATCTCTAGGGAGAAAAGTAGAAATCGAATACGGGCAGCCTATCGAGCGGCTGTTTCAGGAAACCATCCGCCTCATCGTGCTCGGGCTTCGCGCTACTGACAGCTCAACCAGCACCAAACCGGCAGAGCGTTCTAAAGCTCGCAAACGTACACCAAGGAAGAGGTCTTCGTGAAGTTACATCCCCGCGTGATGATCGCGCTCTGTGGCGCGCTGGTATCGCTCCTTCCTATTTCGATGAACGCAGCAAGTTCTGGCTCTCCCAGGCAGGAACTGGCGGCGGATTCCGGGTGGAAGTTCGTACTCGGCGATCCGAGCGGCGCAGAGACGCCCTCGTTTGAAGATCAATCGTGGCGTACGGTACAGCTTCCGCACGACTGGAGCATCGAGAGTGCACCGGACAAAAACAACCCTTCCGGTTCCGGAGGCGGCTTCTTTCCGACCGGCACCGGCTGGTATCGAAAGACTTTCGCGGCACCTGCCGATTGGAAGCGCAAGCGCGTCACGGTCGAGTTCGACGGTATCTACAGGAATGCGACCGTTTACTTGAACGGGCACAAGCTCGGCAATCAGCCGTACGGGTATACCAGCTTTGACCTCGATCTCACGCCGGGCTTGAACTTCGCAGGTCAGAACGTCCTGGCTGTCCGCGTAGACAACTCGGCTCAGCCGAACAGCCGGTGGTATAGCGGATCCGGCATTTATAGACACGTCCGTGTTGTCGTAACGGATCCGGCGCACGTAGCACACTGGGGCGTTTTTCTTACTACGCCGGAGGTTTCGAACGCAGCCGCAAAGGTTCAAGTCCGTACGAAGGTCGCAAACGAGTCAGCGGCCGATGCCGACCTAATTTTGCAAACAACTCTCAGGGATCGAGACGGAAATACCGTCGGAACGGCGCAATCTCCGCTGCAACTAAGTGCCTCGGGTGACAAAGAAGTTACCCAGGGCATCAGCGGTTGCCAATCCCCATCTCTGGTCTCCTGAATCGCCGGTTCTGTACCAAGCTGTTTCGCAACTTCTGAAGAACGGTCAACCTGTAGATCAAGTGGTCACGCCGTTCGGCATACGATCACTCGCTTGGTCAGCCGAAAAAGGTCTTATACTGAACGGCACGTCCGTCAAACTCGAGGGCGGCAGCGTTCACCATGACAACGGCCCGCTTGGAGCCGCCGCATTTGATCGCGCAGAGGAGCGCAAGGTGGAGTTGCTCAAAGCCGCCGGTCACAATGCCGTGCGGACCGCCCACAACATCCCATCACCTGCCTTCCTCGATGCATGCGATCGTATCGGTCTGCTGGTGCTCGATGAGCCATTCGATGTCTGGGAAGCGCACAAGGTCAAATTCGATTACGGCGCCGAGTTCGATGAATGGTGGAAGCGTGACATCTCCAGCATGGTTCTGCGCGATCGCAATCACCCGTCTGTTGTGATATGGGGCATCGGCAATGAGATTCCTGAACTCGAAGTCGAGAAGGGCAAAGACATCGGAAAGAAATTAGCCGATCAGGTGCGCTCGCTGGACAACACACGCCCACTTACGCTGGCGTTTCCGGGCACAACAACCGCGCCCAACGCAGCAGCGGTCTTCTCTCTGCTCGACATCACCGGGTACAACTACAGTCTTCAAAATAGCTACGCCGATGACCACACTCGATACCCATCGCGCATCATGCTCACGACCGAGTCGTTCCCTGCCAGCGCATTCCGGTTATGGAAGATCTCCCAAGACAATCTATACGTTCTTGGCGACCTCACTTGGACCTCCATGGACTATCTGGGCGAATCCGGTATTGGCGCCTGGTCATTCGGTACCCCACACCAGGCGCAACAAGCGGGCCAGATCATGACCGCCATGATGAACACGAGCACCGTCGACAAGATGTTCCTTGGAATGGCCAACGGCGTGGATATGGCCGCGATGATGTCCCAGCAAAAACCAGATCCCGCCATGCAGGCCATAATGGCGGTTCTGATGCATGGTTATCCGTGGCATGCGGCGGCCTGCGGCGATCTCGATCTCACCGGCTATCGCAAGCCGCAGTCCTACTATCGCGACATCATCTGGAATGGCGGAGATCGTGTGTATGCCACGGTTCGCCTGCCGGAACCCGAAGGCAAAAAGATCATCGCCACCGGTTGGGCAACCTATCCGACGCTGCCGGCCTGGAGTTGGCCGGGTCAGGAAGGAAAGAACCTGCAGGTAGAGGTTTACTCCGGCGCTGAAAAAGTACAGCTGTTCTTGAACGACAAGCTCATGGGCGAGAAACTAACCGGCCGCGATCAGGAGTTCAAGGCAACGTTCTCGGTTCCGTACGCACCGGGCACATTGAAGGCCGTGGGACTTCGTGGTGACCGCCCTGTTGCAGATAGTGTCCTCACGACAGCCGGAAACGCAACCAGTTTGCGCCTGATCCCGGACCGGCAGACCATTCATGCCGATGGCGAGGATCTTTCGTTCGTGGCCGTCGAAGCGGTCGACGCGCACGGCCGGCTTCAGCCAAACACAGATCAGGAAGTGCAGTTCTCTATCAGTGGACCAGGCCTTATCGCCGCGGTAGGAAACGGAGACGGACAGGATCCAGCTCCGTACCAGGGCAGTCGGCGCAAATTGTTCCAGGGGCGCGCACTGGTCGTAGTGCGTACTTCCAGACAGAGCGGACCCATCACACTAACCGCCAAGACTGCTGGCCTGAATGACGGTGTCACGACCATTGAGGCGCAAGCAGTCGAGCCGGTTGCGGAACTGAACTAATGCCCATGCAAACGGGGCACCTGGTGATTACAGAAGGGACGCCCGCCCAAGCCACGCAATCGCCTGCGCTGCTCACACGTACGGCGCAAAAAGAAGGCTCTCCCGATTAGCGATCTCGTCATAAAAGCGATCCACTTCCTGGCGATTTAGACTGTCGGCCGGCTGACGTTAAAGCACGAAATGATGGGGCGTCAAAACGTTCGCCATCACCGGATTCAAAGCTAGCCTTGGGCGGCGGCAGCACAGCAGTTAAACCAAACGGGCGGTCGGCGCTACAGACGAAGCAGAAATTCTCTTTCTTCGTTTAGTTAAATTTTTTCGGCGAACCTGTCGATGGATCGGTCACTATATGACGTCCGCCCTGGTTTAGGGGCACCCGGAAACCCGCTTGCGATCATTCAAGAGCTCACTTCTCAAACTTCTGCCCGGCGCCAAGTTTGTCGCCGCGCTTGGGCTTTCTGTGGTGGCCTCCCTAGCAGTCTCGGCTTACTCCCCGGGCTTGCCCTTGCTTACCTCTGTTCGCCAGGTCCGGTCACTTTCCCGCGACCAGGCAAACCGTCACTATCCCGTTCACATTCGCGGTGTGGTCACGTTTTTTCACATAGCTTCGAAAGCGGTCGACCCCAATATCGACACCGATCTCGCGACCAATATGTTTATCCAGGATTCTACTGGAGGAAATTGGGTCGCCGTGGCCAATGATCAGCCACCTCTTCGAGCCGGAGACCTCATCGAACTCGATGCGGTCACCGCTCAGACCGATTTCGCCCCCGACCTGGTCCAGCCTCGCTGGCACCTTGCCGGCAGGGCGTCGCTGCCGAACCCGCGGCGTTCGGAATTTGGGCGCTTGGCGTCCACTCGGGAGGACAGTCGCTGGGTCGAACTTGAGGGAATTGTTCGTTCCGCTGAGAAGAGCCACGGCGACCTCCACCTCGATATCGCCATGGACGGCGGCCGCGTCACCGCGTTTATCCCAGATTTCCAATCGCCCATTCCTCCTGGGCTGATCGACGCGCAGATACGGGTGCGGGGCGTGTGCGGGGCCATGTTTAACGCCAAAAATCAGCTCCGCGGCGTCAATCTCTTCGTTCCCGCGTTAAACGAGATCAAGATACTTCAGCCCGGCTTGCCCGATCCCTTCGCTGTCCCGGCTCAATCCATAGACAGCGTGTTGCGATTCACTGTCGGCGGCGCGGCAGGGCACCGGGTGAAGCTCGAGGGCTTTGTCACACTCCAACGCCCCGGACGATTCGTCTTTGTCAAGGGCGCTGGCGGGAACATTCGCGCCGACTCGAAGGAAACCACCGGGCTGCATCCGGGGCAACACATAGCTCTTGTAGGATTCCCCGCCGTGGGTGATTACGGCCCGACTCTCGAGGAGGCAAAATTCCGCGTGATTGGACCCCCGTCGCCGCAGTCCGCCGAGCGCGTAAGCGGAGAGGATCTGCTGGCCACCGCGAAAGACAGTGAACTCGTTCAGATTGAAACCCGGCTGCTCGACCGCGCGATAACGCCCCACGAACAGATTCTGATTGGCGAAAGCGGTCGGATAATCGTCCAGGCTCAACTCGAAGACCCCAAACCCGACTCACGATTAGCGTCCATCGAGCCTGGCAGCCGTATTCGCCTGACAGGTATCTGTTCCATAAAGAGCGAAGCGGGACCGGGTCCAGCTGCGGTCCGCATCCTTTTGCGTTCGCCTGAGGATGTCCTGGTCCTGTCGCGCCCGTCCTGGTGGACGCTGCGTCACAGCATGTGGCTCTTTTCCGGTATGGCCGCCCTATTTCTTGCTACCGCTGCCTGGGTCACCGTGTTACGCCGGCGGATACGTGTTCAAACCGGACTAATAAAACGACGCCTGGAAGCTGAAGCGGCCCTCGAACAACACTTCGTCGCTGAACTTAAGCAGACCGTACGCACACTTGAAGAGCGCACCATATACCTCAATGCCCTGCTGGCCAATAATCCCCTCGGCATTGCCGTCATGGATGCAAAAAGAAATATTCTGATGTGCAACCAGGCGTTCGAGCAGCTATTCCTCTACACCGCGGCTGAGCTGATTGGCCATCCGATCGAAGACTTCGTTCTGCCGGCGGAGCAGGAGGACGGCCACAAACACATCGTTGACCTCGGAGACGGCAAATCCGTGTTCAGCATCACTCGCCGCAAGCGCAAGGACGGTTGTCTCATCGATGTGGAAGTTCGCGGGGTACCGATCACAATCGATGGCGAGATCGTCGGCATCTTTGCCATTTACCAGGACATCAGTGAGCGGGTGAAAGCCGAGGCAGAGCTGCTCGCCACCAAGGAAACAGCCGAAGCGGCGAATCGCGCCAAAAGCGAATTTCTCGCCAACATGAGCCACGAGATTCGTACGCCAATGAATGGCGTTTTGCTTGCCGCCGAGCTTGCCTCAGCCGAAAATCCCACTCCTGTGCAGAAAGAGTACCTCGACACGATTCGCACCAGCGGCGAATCGCTGCTTATGCTCTTGAACGATCTACTCGACCTCTCAAAAGTGGAGGCCGGCAAGATGGAACTCCATTCCTCGGACTTCTCTATCCAGAACTGCCTGCAGGATTGCCTAAAGCTGCTCGATGGGCGCGCCCGGCAGAAATGCCTTGATCTGAATCTCGATATCTCGGGGAAAATCCCCCCGGTCGTCTCAGGTGACGCGCTGCGCCTTCGTCAGATCATCCTCAACCTGGTGGGCAATGCCGTCAAATTCACCCAGCACGGGTCCGTTTCGGTCGCCGCCCATTACATCGGGTTGTGCGACGGCAGGCTCCTCTGTCAGTTTTCAGTGACAGACACCGGAATCGGCATCGCGCGCGATAAGCATGCCTCGATTTTCCGCGAATTCGAACAGGCAGATGCCTCGACCACCCGCCGTTTCGGGGGAACCGGGCTCGGGTTAGCCATAAGCAAGAAGCTTATACAACTGATGGGCGGCACCATTTGGCTCGAGAGCGAGGTGGGGCGGGGCAGTACGTTCCACTTCACGGCTGCCTTTCTTCCGGCCGCGGCGCCGGCCGGCACCCAGCGAGAAACTCCCTCGCATATCTCAGCCGAACCGCATTGCGCTCTTCGCGTGCTGCTAGCCGAGGACAATGCGGTCAACAAGCGTTTGGCCGTCCGTCTGCTGGAGAAAGCCGGACATTCCGTTCTGGCCGTCGAAGACGGAGCAGCCGCTGTCAAAGCGTGGCGCGAAAACTCCTTCGACGTGATCTTGATGGATGTTCATATGCCCGAGATCGACGGAATCACGGCGACCGCCCAAATCCGCTCGGGCGAAAAGGCTGGCCGTGATCACACCCCGATCATCGCCATGACCGCCAGCGCTATGAAAGAAGACAGGGAGGCGTGTCTCGCGGCCGGTATGGACGCATATCTGTCCAAGCCGATCTGCGCTGAAGAGCTACTCGCCACTTTACGAGAGGTCACATCCAAGCGCGTCCTGGCAGCCTGACGCGTATGGCTAAACGGTTCGTCCCCGCCCTCGTACGAAGTGGATAATGAGCGCAATTACCGCAATTACCACCAGAATGTGGACTAGCCCCCCGGCGACATGGAAAGCCAGCCAGCAGATCAGCCATATAATCAGGAACACGAAAAACAGCAGCAGGAACAGCGAATCTCTCAGCATCTTTCAAACTCCCTTACCCGAATCGATAGTCGCCCGGAATCATTACGGAGACGCATTTCGGTCGATCCTGTTTCATTTCAGGCGGCGGACGTCATCGTATGCCCTTTGGGTCTTTTCTCCGGCGCGCGGAAGACACCTTTAGGGACCATGCATTGGTTCAGAGACGTTTCTGCTGGGCGAGCCCCAAAATTCGGGGAACTTCGAAGTCGATCTGAGCACCGGGTAAATCCGAAAAGCTGGCCTGGAGGCCCCGATCCAGGCAAAACTATAGATACCGGTTGACGTGACCCCTGTTTCCGTCCACTAAGTTATACGACCATGCGGAGCATAGTTTGCCGCATGGCCTTCGGAATGTGGAGAATTGCCGGCCTTTAAGGTTGGTAAGGCGTGGCGTTTCAAACGACGTGAGTTCTGGAAGTGGTTGCTGGCAAAAAGTGAGCAGAGGTAAGGTTTTTACTTGCGAATTGCAGGTTTCGAGGCTTGGATTTCCATTACAGCACATTCAGGTTGTTCTGTTCATGGTTTACGGTCATGCAAGATTGGAACATCCAAGGAACCAAGATGCCCCGATCGTTCGTCCCGCACTACGATCCGAATACTTCGAATTCGTGGTCTCACGTTGATATCCGTTTGAGTTGTTAACCACAGGTGTTGATCGGGATTGTTTGTTTTTACAAGAACACGGTACGGCGGTTTTGCAAACACTCTGCCGTAGGCATCCTTCTCGGCAAGTACTATTTCAACTGCAGAAGTCTGTTGTTGGAGGTCAGGAGACGCCAGTCCATCATTGTCAATGTAAATTGTAAGCACAGTGCGATTGTCACGTGTGACATCTGCGTTCGCTTGCATTGGAACCTCTGCAACCAGAAATGGACTCTCAAGGGCAAGTTTGAGCTCCCGGTCTCGTTCTCCTGCATCGAACTGGGTATTATCTTTCAATGACCAATAGCCAGGTCGATACCGCAGGTGAGTGCCGTGTCGATCAATACGGATGCGAACACGGTGAAACTTGTTATCCGGCTGGGCCGTGTCATAGAAACCAACCAGGTAAGGTGCAGTCCGGTCACGAAAGATGTTGGCCATCACGGCTGCCAAGCCGTTGGTGTTCGCATATGCCCGCCCTCCACTCCGGTTGGCTAATTCACCCAAGACTGCGAAATCTGATTGCACGAACAGATAAGGCTCCGAAGGGCCGTCCATCAAAGGAGCAGGTAGGTCTTCATTTTGGGCATCGAAAGCGTGATCTGGAACGAGTCCATTAGCATCGACAGGATAGATCGCCACGTTTGCAGAAATAAGGCCGTTGATCGCCTTAAGTAGCTTGACTCTTGCGAACTCTAAACCCTGTACCTTTTCCGGCACGAATGCATTCGGGAAATGTCCTGAAAGCCATAATAGAGATTTTCCTCCTGGAACTGCCGTCAGGTGTTCCGCTATCGTTTCTATTGCATTCGTCAGCCCAAATACTCGTCCCATACTAAAAAGCTGCGGTGAATCGGTTGATAATTGTCGGGAACTGAATCTCGGCTCCTCTGAATCGAACGGGCCTTGCACGAGATTAGCAAGCGTAGGGTTTTTCGAAGTGCGTAACCGATCTATAAGTCGGTTACTTCCTTCATCGTAATTCTGTAAGACCTGCAAGCCTTGGGTCGGCGTCAGAACATAAATGGCAAGATGATCAGAGGAATGCAGTCCCTTAAGGAAGTGAACGACCTGACCCCAACTGCGGGCCCAAACGGTAGGAGCAGTGTCGATTCCGTCTAGCAGCAGAACTACTATGTTCCTGTCGTGCGCAGATACGTCGTTACTGTACTGACCCAAGTGAGGATGGGTATTTCGCTTTAGCTTTTCATTATTACTGTTTTCAAGAATGGCGATAGACTGATGTTGTCCATCACGATAGAGTTTGACATCGGATTCCGTGAGTCCTGAAATCGGCGAGCCATGCGGACCAGTAGCGCAGAAGACGATTTCAACTAACTTGGTTGCTGTCCTTATTGTCGAAGTTTGGTATGGAATTGGGGAGCTTGCTTGCTTCAAAGTAGGCGCGTACAAACAGCTGAATAAAATCAATCCGGCCCAGCACCGCCAATACACTCCACCCAGCATGCCAGTAACCGCTAAAAGCATAGCAGAATGGTCGTTAGGCCAGGCGACTGATGGCTCGCCTTTTGGCCGCAAAACACTTTCGTCGATTGCGAGCACGGAGTCTCTATACTGCAGTGAGAAACCTGCAGCCTTGCCTTTGGGAGATCTGGCTGTTGGCGCCCATCCGCGCCAAATCGCGGGCGAGGGCTGGTGAGTGCCGATGGCAGCGAAGAAAGGAGAATGCTCGCCAGCCACGAAGACAGCTTTAGTCGAGCAGCTTGGGCATCCGATTCAAGCCGGTTCGCGGACGTCATCGAAGCTTTCCCGACACACCTTTCCGGAAATTGAGTCCAATCGGGGGAGGTCTTATGGCCGAAAACAAGAAATGCGCGCACCCGTCATGTAATTGCCGTGCCAAGGAAGGAAGCGATTTCTGCTCCTCCTATTGTGAAGGGGCCGGCAAGTCGCCGGATATCAACTGCAGTTGCGGCCACCCGGAATGTTCGGGCGGCGTTCCCAAACTCTGATACGAACTATCTTGGGTGTTGAGCGTCTACGCTCAGCAGATAAGAGTTCCAGGCTTTTGTCGCCGAAGCGGCAAAAGCCTCAAGTTGCGTGTAGTCGTCCCGCCAGCTTACGTACATGATCCCCTGTATTCCGGGAATTCCATGCGCGAGCGAGAAATCCTCCGCGGCGCTCTCGCCTTTGCCGCTGTCGTAATAGCCAGCTATGATCTGCTTGTGAGCTACGGCCTGAGCCGGATTTGATCCGGCGAACCATTTAAGCGACGTTCTCAAGTGTTCGTGATTCCAGTTCAGTACTCCCACCTCGGCAGGCAATCCCTTCCACGAACCTGCCAGATCGCCCTCGACATAGTAATAGTGATTTCTTGCGTTATGCTGCGGGTCGAACATATCGCTCCATGTGTAGAAAGCTGATCCTGGCATCGCCGATTCGTACAGCTTCGCCGTCTTCTGCACATTCCAGGCAAGCAGTTCACCTGCCGTCATCCGCTTCGCCCGGCAGCTTCCGCACGAGTTAGCCTGCCGTATCTCGTCATAAGAAAGCAACACATCTCCACCGGGCGGCAAAATCGCCTCAAGCGCGGAGGCATTTTGCTTGAGCCACCGGAACACGGCAGGCTCGCTCATGCACATACCGACCTGCTCATCTTGCGGAATCGGAAAAACCGCGTAGAAGTCCATTGCGATCCATTGCCCGGGCCGAAGACGTGTGCCACTCGGCAAGCTTACATGCACCGGAGCATGATAGACGTCTCTGAACACCGTCCTCCCGCGTTGCAGCACCGGATCTGATATGTAAGTAAAGTCCTCGCCCTCCCGAAACACAGTGCGCGGGTCATTCGGATCGTAAATCCGCAGTGGAGCGCCCGCCCGGCGTATGACATACACTGGCGCAGTCTCTTCGAGCTGAATGTCGTCAAACCATAACACGCCCGTGCTCTGTCCCCATACGCCGAAGTATAGATACGCCCAGTTCGTCTCGCGGCTGTCAAAACTGTAGTCCACTCTTGTCCACTGATGTGTTCCGTCGGCCTGAAGCTCCGTATAGAAGCGATTCACTTTGCGGTGCCAGAAATCCAGCACCTCGAGCGCTGCCGGTCCGTGGAATCGCTCCGACTTGAACCACAAACTGAGGTGATATTGCCGCCAGGGGATCAAGCTGATCCTCTGCCGGAAGCGCGCGTGTCCGGGCGAGTCTAGAATCACCCCAGAATTTTCGCCAGTGTGCGCTACCTCGCTCACGCCGATACCTGGATCCCCCGTATCGAACCACCCTGTTCGGCCTTGCTCGAATCCGGAGTTCTTCAGCGGCTGCAATGTGTTCACAAATTCGAGCTGTTTGCGGGCAGGATCGACTCGGAAGTTGGCACCGATCACGCGCTGCCCCTCCGCCAGGTTTCCATCCGCCACCAGCGCCGGGTTTGACCAGCCGAACGGCGCGCCAAGCGCCATCACCCGCAGCCCTTTAGCAGCCGCATATTGCATTACCTGACGCAAGCGCTGAACGTTCGCCTGCGGCCATGAAGAGTCGGATAGAGAAAAAAAACTGCTATCCCAAAACGCGACGCCGGTATACCCAGAGCTCGCCGCCCGGTCGATTAGAGCCTTGCTCGAAATGACCGCTTGGTTGTTTGTGAGGTAAGAGTGGTGCCAGTACCAGAGCTGTAAAGCTCGCCTTTGATCGGGCGAGCCGTAGGCTGCCAGCCCGGCTAAGAGCAGCGCCGCCGCGCTCGCTAGCTTTGCGAAGCGCTGCCCCAAGGTTTCGCTTCGAGAATGCCCTTGTAGCCGTTCTTGAGCCGCGTCTCGATAACCGCCCAGACCTTCGGGTCGCAACCTTGCCAGTGCGCCACGGCTGTGTTGCCCAGGTAGGGCAAATCGGCCACCCCCATTTTGCTCGAAAAGAAGCCACCCACCGTAAGGCTGCGGAACTCGCTGAAAAAGCGAACCCACGCCTGATCCGCCTTGGCTGCTCGCTTCGGATAAGCGATGCGATCGAGCAACTGTTTCTGCTGCTCCGGTGAGGCTTGCGCGAAATCCTTTTGGAAACGCTGGTTCGATTCCCGGTCGAGCCACATCAGGCCGCCGAAAATCTGCGCTTTCAAGTTTTCGTTTTCATCCTGCTCTGTGCGGTACGCGATCCAGTCATCGAGAAATTCTGGTACCCCAGCCTGTGTCGCGCTTCCGCTCCGCTCATCAGCCGGAATGATAAAATCGCAGAGAACTTTCACGGTCTCCCATTGATGATCGTCGAAAGTCTGCCGCTTATATGGGCCGCTGGCGGCACTCTGCGCTCCAGCCGCCATCTGCGCGTGATCGTGCGTCTGGGCCTTGGCGGAGCCGGCGCCGAAAGCAGCAACTGCCGGCGCTGCCCCGATAATCTGTAGCAAACCTCTGCGGCTGACGCTAGTTTCTGACATGGCTCTTTTCTCCGCCTTCAAACCTTCACGTTCAGTTTCTTTACTTGATCCGCGATGTACTCCGATGTTCGCCAGCCCAACGCGCTGATCGTTAGCGTGGGGTTCTTGTCCGCGTTACTCACGAACGGAGCCGCATCGGTGATGAACAGATTCTTAACATCCCAAGCCTGACAGTATTGGTTCAGCACGGACGTCTTCGGATTATCTCCCATTTTTGTCGCGCCGACCTCGTGGATGATTTCTCCGCCTCGCGAGATACCCCAGTTCGTGTCCTCGCCGTGTTTGCCAGTCACGATTCCGCCCATAGTGTGGATGATCTCCTGAAAGGTTTCCTGCATGTGCTTGGCTTGCAGGATCTCGTCCTCACTCCATTTGAAGTGGAAACGCAATACCGGGATTCCCCACTCGTCCACTACGCTCGGATCGATCTCGCAATAACTGTTTTCATTCGGGATCATCTCTCCGCGCCCCGAGAAGTAGAGGCCGCAGCCATACAACTTCCGCAGATTGTTCTTCAGCTCGGGTCCGTAGCCGCCATCCAGAAATGCCGTCGCATATCCGCCCAGCGCGCCCGCTCCCGGTTGCTCGCGTCCGCCGCCAATCTCGATGTGGTACCCGCGCGCGAACGGCAGTTTATTTGCCTTCTGCTCCTTATAGAGCCACCAAGGCATGTAAAGATGCATGCCTCCCACGCCGTCTTCATTTTGCGGGGGCAGATCCTGCAAGAGCGGTAGGAATCCGTCTACTGCGGATCCCACCGTATCCATGATGTATTTGCCGACAAGTCCGGTTGAGTTGGCAACGCCGTTCGGAAATTGGCTGCTCTTGGAATTGAGCATGATGCGCGCTGTCTCACAGCAACTGGCGGCGAGTACCACGATCTTGGCCCGCACTTCAACTTCGTCGCGCGTCTTCTTGTCTACATACGATACGCCCGCGGCCAGCCCATCGCTTCCGACAAGCACTTCCCGCACCATCGCATTCGTTCGTACCTCGAAACTCTGAGGAAACTTTTTCTGGGTTGGAATAATATGCACGCCCGGTGAACTGAAGTTCGCATTCACGCCGCATGATCGCCCGCACTGGGCGCAGTAGTGGCAAGCAGGCCGGCCGTTTAACGGCTGCGTAAGAATCGCCAGCCGCGAGGGAATGCACGGAATGTTGAGCTTGTCGCACCCCATCTTGATGATCCGCTCATAACCACGAGGCGCGGGCGGCGGTTGAAAGTTGCCGTCCGGCGTATTCTCGAGGCCCTCATGCGATCCGAAGACCCCGATCAGTCCTTCGGCCTTGTCATAGTAGGGAGCCAGATCGTCATAAGTGATCGGCCAATCGAAGCCTTTGCCATCCCGGCTGTATGGCTTGAAATCGTATGGTCCCATCCGCAGCGAGATACGTCCGTAGTGATTCGTTCGGCCGCCGAGCATGCGGGCGCGCCACCACATCCAGTCGGAACCAGGCGCGTTCGTATATGGCTCGCCGGGAACCCGCCAGCCGCCGAGCGTTGTCGCATCGAAGTATCCAAAAGGCTTTTCCTTGCCTCCCGAACCGCGATGCGGGGCTTGGTAGGGCCAGCCAAACATCTTCGAGTTCTTCGTGCAATCGAACCACGCGCCGGCTTCTAACATGCAGATGTTTGCGCCCGCATTTGCGAGCACGTGGGCCGCTACGCCACCGCCGGCGCCGGAGCCGACAATCACAACGTCGTATGTCTTGGGGCTGGCCTTTACTTGGGGCATATCTTATATATTTTTACATTACTCCTTACCTGGCGCGAGGCGTACCGGATGATTAGACCGGCACGTACTGCGCGAGATAGCGCTTCGCCATGATAAAGCCCATCTGGAAGTCTGGGCTGAAATCCGGACCCCGATTCGTCTCGCCGCCGTAAAGCGGATCTTCTTGCTCGATGCTCATCGCCCCCGTATAGCCTACATTCTGCAGAACACTAAAAAAGTCGCGCCAAACAATGATCCCCATACCCGGAATGCGATACCGCCACCAGCGCGCGTGATTGACCGGATTGATTCCGCCGGCGCGCAGCACGGGCCATAGGATCTCGGTATCTTTCAAGTGCACGTCGTAGATTTTATCTACGAAGTCTCGTGCTGTCTGAATTGGGTCCATGAACTGCCTGACCAGATGCGAGGGATCATATTGCAGTCCCACATATGGCGAATCTCCGAATCCTTTAAACAGAGCCTCGAATCCCACCGGGCTCGTCGCGATATTCGGGCTTTCCGGATAAGGCTCCCAAAGAATCCGCACGTTATTGCGCTGGCAAGCCGGGAAGTATTTCTCGTTGTAAACGCGAACGATCTCGTCCACTTGCTCCTGAAAGGGTTTCGAGGCGTCCTTGCCCGACTGCGTTCCGATATTTCGGACGCCCAGTTTTCCGGCCAGGTCGATCGCCTTCGTGAAATAATCGTTCTCCTGCGCGCGCTTCTGAGGATCCGGATCAATATGGTTGCCGTCGATCTGAAAGGCCGAGACGTGCATGCTGAATTTTGCCAGGGTTCCCTTCGCCTCTTGCACTTGCGCGTCGGTAATCGTCATCGCATCGAGAGTAGAACCGCGGCCGGCACTCAGGATCATGTTTGTAAAGCCTTGGGTTTTTGCAAACTCGACGTTCGCCGGCGTGTAAGGCCCTAGGGTGCCGAGCAGCGGCTTCCATTCCTTGTGCTCTTCACGCTGGTGGTGATGAGCCTGAGCGGTTTGTGTGGTCTGTGATCTAAGCGTGACGGCTGCGGCCAGCGAGCCAACGAGAGTTCGGCGAGTCATAATGCGATAGTTTATATCGCTGCCGTTTGAGAAACATCGCCGAATAATCCACTCGCGATCCCCGGCTGCCTAACTTAGCTCGATACCGCGTGTTTCCGGTAGCAGGCAGGCGCTCAACACGGCTCCGCCAAACGCCAGCCCGCAAACGGCAAATCCCCAGGAAAGGCCGCGAGTCTCGCCAACGGCGCCGATGAGCAAAGGCGCGAAAGCGCTTAGTCCGCGCGCGGCGTTGTACGAGATGCCAAGTGCCGTAGCCCGGATGGCCGTCGGGAACAGCTCACTGCCGAGAATGCCGGATCCTGTGAAAAAGCCTGTCCCAAAAAACGCTGTGATCACGGCGGTCAGAAGAATCAGACCCGGCTGGCGCGCAAGCGCAAATGCGGGAACCGATACTGCCGCGAGTGCCAGGTAAGAAATGATGATTCGCTTCCTCCCAAATCTGTCCGCGAAGACCCCGAAGAGAAGATAGCCCGGCAACATGCCGCACAGGTTTAGCACTACCAGGAATGCCGTCGATCCGAGCCCGCTGAATCCTCTACCTCCCCTTGCTTCAGGCAGCAGAAGATAGGCGGGAATCCAGGTAAACAGGCCCCACCAGGCGAACATGCCGAATGTGTTCATCGCCAGCAGTGCTAAGAGCCGCGGCATCGAGGCTCGCCACTGCCCACTAGCCGCGGGCGAATTCCTTTGTCGCTCCCACACGGCCGGTTCCGGCACATCGTGTTGTATCCAGAAGATGACAACCGCCGGCAGAACCCCTACAAAGAAAACCCATCGCCAGCTCGCACGCGCAAGTATCGCCTGTGCGACTACCGCCGCGCACGCATACCCAATCGCCCAACTGCTCTGCACGATTCCGATCGCCCGCCCTCGCCAGACGGTGGGCCACGTCTCGGCTACCAGCGTTGCGCCGGAGTTCCACTCGCCTCCCATGCCGAGCCCCAGCAGAAAGCGAAATATCGCGAGCATGAAGATGCTCGTCGAAAGACCGCAGGCGAATGTGAAGAGCGAATAAGTCACGATGCTTAAGCTCAGCATCCGCCGCCGCCCGTAATGGTCTGCCAGCAGCCCGAAAGCAAAACTGCCGATCGCCGAAGCGATTAGCGTGAGTGTGTTGAGCAGCCCCGCCGTTGCCTTGCTCATTTGGAACTCGCGCATCAGCGTTGCGAGCACGATCGAGTAAAGCATCACGTCGAAAGCATCGAGCATCCAGCCGAGTCCGGCCGCGATCAGCGTTCGGCGCTGCGCAACGGTTGTGTTGCGCCAGCGAAAGGGCGGCGTGGTTACCAAAAGTCAGGATAAGCACAAAACGATTTATCTCGACCGCGATAAAAGCTGGCCATCAACGGGCAACTCGCGCCGCTTAACTTGCCTCGGAAGGCATAGCATTAACGCGAGTTGTTCCGGTATCGGCCAAATCTGGGCTAATTCTTGACAGTCATTGGCTCGGAGTTAACTGCTTTCTTACCGGTGATTCCTTCTATGCCCGCAAGCACTCCTCGGTAATCGCTTTTGTCGGCCTGAAATGCCATCCCCCCCTTTTTGCCGGCATTATCCCAGGTAATCCCAATGTAATGCTTCTTCGACTTGGTAAGCGCCATCAGTGCGCCCGCGCCAAACGAGACAGCGGCTAGGCCGATGGCGGCGCCGACGCGTCTATGAACATCCTGACCGTAGCTGATCTCGGTTACTGCAGAAGCAGGCAGATTTAGAACATCCGTATTGTCGTGCACAACGCGAATGCGATCTTCATCTAAAAACAGCTTCATATGCTCTCCCGATTTAAACGTGGTTATGGAACCACCGTCGTAAGCAACTTTATAGCCTCCATCACCGGCGAATGCCATAAATGATGTCGCCACGCATAACGCGATGGCAATTAGACTGCGCATGAGAATTCTCCTAAGTGGGGTTTTCACCCTGTGTGTTTGAACCAGATATTCGCTCGTTGAGCCTCTAGTCAACAGGGCTATCGTCAGAATTTCAGGTCGCTGTTAGGTAGGACAGTTCTTACGGTTCCAAACGGCTGTCGTCCCGGTCTCCGAAGAACGAGCCGTAGGAACGATAAATTCGGGAACTCCACGCGGCTGCAGCAGCTCTGACGAACACTGCTTTCCCTCTCCCCGTAATCGCTGCGTCCTACACTGATTAGTGCTGGCTGCATGCGCATCGCAATCGACACGGGAGGCACATTCACCGATTGTGTTTACGCGGGCGCCGACGGACTTGAGATTTTAAAGATTCCATCCACTCCGGCCGATCCCGCCGAAGCTCTTTTGCGAGCAGTTTCCGAAATTGCGCCCGACGGCGCTTCCGAAATTCGTCACGGCACAACAGTCGGAACCAATGCCTTGCTCGAACGCAAAGGAGCACGCGTTGCGTTCGTCACAACCCATGGCTTTGAGGATGTAATTGAGATCGGCCGGCAAGCGCGCCCGAAGCTCTACGACCTGTTCTGGACAAAAGAACCTCCCCTGGCACCCGAGAGCATGCGGTTCGGAGTGGCGGAACGCGTCGCCAGCGACGGCACCATCTTGCAGCCGCTTACCCAAAGCGAGTTGGTACGCCTTAAACGAGCCGTGCAAGATGCGGCGCCCGAAGCCATTGCTATTTCGTTGCTCTTCTCCTTTGCCAATCCTGTGCATGAATGCCTGGTAGTATCCGCATTACGCGAGCTCGATGTCCCGGTCTCTGTATCGCATGAGATTCTGCCCGAGTTCCGCGAGTTCGAGCGCAGCTCAACCGTGCTGATCAACGCTTATCTTGCACCAAGAATGCAGCGCTATCTCGAGCGCATCGACTGTGTTCTTAATTCGCGAGCGTCAAGCTTCCATGTGATGCAATCCTCTGGTGGAATTGTTCCCGCGGCTCTGGCGGCCCGTGAACCGGTTCGCACGATTCTCTCAGGACCGGCAGGCGGCGTAGTAGGCGCTAGCACAGTGGCGCAAGCGGCCGGCTACCAATGCATTCTGGCCTTCGACATGGGCGGTACCTCCACTGATGTTTCGCTCGTTCACGGAGAGGCGGGACTTCAAACCACGAAAGAATCGCAGATCATGGGCATGCCGGTTGCTGTTCCCATGCTGAATATTCACACTGTCGGAGCGGGGGGTGGATCCATCGCGCGCTTCGATTCGGGGGGCGCTCTGCGAGTGGGACCTCAGTCTGCCGGCGCCAGTCCCGGCCCAATCTGCTACGGACGTGGCGACCTTCCTACCGTCACCGATTCCAACCTGCTGTTGGGGCGTCTCGACGCGCGTTGGTTTCTGGGTGGCAGCATGCGTCTCGATGAGCACCGCGCCCGCGATCACTTTCTGCGCGTGAAAGGGTCGCTCGCCTCTGTCGAGCAGTTCGCTGAAGGTATCCTTCGCGTAGTCGACTCCCATATGGAAAAAGCGCTGCGCCACATCTCGGTCGAGCAAGGTTACGACCCGCGCGATTTCGTCCTGGTCAGCTTTGGAGGAGCCGGTCCCTTGCATGCCGTCGCACTGGCACGCGCTCTGCGCATTTCGAAAGTGTTGGTCCCGAATTTCCCGGGCGCACTTTCCGCCTACGGAATTCTGGTTTCCGATACCGTTCGCGACTATTCGCGAACGATCATGTTGAGTCCCGGCGATCCCTCAATCGAAAAGCATTTCCGTGAGCTAGAGAAGAATCGGGAGGGTGCCGCCATCCGTTCACTCGATCTCCGCTATGCAGGCCAAGGATACGAACTCGCGGTACCGTGGTCGCCAGATTTTGTCGAGCAGTTCCATCGCTTACATGAACAGCGGTATGGCTATGCAGACCGGAGCCGGCCGCTCGAAATTGTAAATGCGCACGTTCGGATGATCACTCGAACCGGTCCGATTCCCGCTAAGATGCGCAAGCAAAGCGGCTCGCAAGACTCGGCTTTGACCCGCAAGCCCGTCTACTACGAGGGCGCGTGGCTCGAAGCGGCGGTCTACGATCGCGAGCGCTTGATTTCAGGAGCTTGTCTGAACGGACCCGCCGTCATCGTCGAATATAGTGCAACCACGTTCCTGCCGCCTCACTCGGCTGCCGTCGTCGATCAACTGAATAACTTGATTATCGAGGTGAATGCGTAATCGATCCCGTTGAGCTAGCCATTTTCGCCAGCGCATTTCACTCAGTCGCGGAGGAGATGGGACTCGTGCTGCGTCGCGCATCGTTTTCACCAAACATCAAGGAACGCCGCGATTACTCGAGCGCTGTCTTCGATGCGAGCGGAAACGTTATCGCTATGGGCGACGACATGCCCGTGCATCTTGGCTCGATGCCGATGTCTGTGCGGGCTGCTCTCGATAAGCTTTACCTTGATGCCGGCGATATCGCGATCCTGAATGATCCCTACGATGGCGGCTCGCATCTGCCTGACATTACGCTGGTGATGCCGGTCTTTGTCGATGTAGGGCAGAGGCCCGCATTCTATGTTGCGAATCGCGCTCACCACGCCGACGTTGGCGGTATGTATCCGGGCTCCATGGGCTTGTGCCGCGAGATCTGGCAGGAGGGCATTCGAATCCCGCCCGTCAAACTTGCTTCCGGAGGCGTCATCGACGAAGCATTGCTGCGAGTCATCCTGAACAACGTCCGCACGCCGCGGGAACGAGAAGGCGATCTCACGGCGCAAATCGGCGCTTGCCGCGTTGGAGTAGAGCGCTTGAGGGAAATGACCGCTAAGTATGGCTTGACACACATTGAAGGAAACATTCGTGCGCTGCTCGACTATTCGGAGCGTTTAACTCGCGTTCTGCTTGCACAATTGCCTGAAGGTGAGTTCATCGCCGAAGATCGTCTGGATAACGACGGGATCACAGATAAGCCGGTCAAGATTTCCGTCACAGTCCGGACAATCCCCGGTGAAGGTCGCCTGCTGATTGATTTCAGCGCTTCTGACGATCAGATCGCGGGCAGTCTGAACGCGGTCCATGCCATAAGTTACTCCGCCGTATTCTACCTGGTTCGCTGCTTGCTGCCGGATGATGCGCCTGCAAGCGCCGGTCTGATGCGCCCCGTGGAGGTCATCACACGCCCGGGTTCAGTCGTAGCGGCGAATCCGCCGGCAGCCGTTGCGGGTGGGAACGTGGAAACTTCGCAGCGCATCGTGGATGTGCTTCTGCGCGCGTTCGCTCAGATCCTTCCGCAACGCATTCCCGCTGCAAGCTCGGGCAGCATGAACAACCTCACTATCGGCGGCACGGATCATCGAACTGGAAGACCCTACGCCTATTACGAGACCATTGCCGGCGGTTCCGGAGCGCGCCCCAACGCGGACGGCATTTCAGGCGTTCACACACACATGACGAATTCGCTCAACACGCCCGTTGAGTCTCTCGAATTTGCTTACCCGTTTCGCGTTCTCCGCTACGGGTACCGGCGCAACTCGGGAGGAGCAGGCAAGTATCACGGAGGCGACGGACTGATCCGGGAGATCGAGTTCGTCGACCCGGCGCAGATCACCATCCTCTCGGATCGCCGAGTCTTCGCTCCGTATGGCCTGAATGGCGGCTCCGAGGGGGCGAAAGGACGAAATGTGCTCGTCCAGAACGGCATTGAATCCGAATTGCCAGGTAAATGTAATCGGCAGGTAGGCGCGGGAGCTGTGCTAAGAATCGAAACTCCCGGCGGCGGCGGCTGGGGCAGTTAGTCTGCGGAGCAGCGACACGGCTTTGCGGATATCTGCGGCCCGCTTCGCTTCATCCGGTTCCTCTCGTTCAATCGATAGCACCCCGCGATAGCCGATCTCTTTCAGTTTGGAAAGAAACGCAGGGAAATCCACGCTGCCTTCACCTAGCGGCTTTTCAACTCCCAGCGCTTCCGGCTGATCTACCGGCGGCCAATCGCCGTCTTTGCAATGCACCGAGATGACGTTTTTCCCAAGCACGCCCAGTGCTTCGATCGGATCGCCTGTGCCGTAGAGAATCATGTTTGCCGGGTCGAAGTTGATCTTGAGGTTCTGGCGCTTCACGTCGCTAATGAATTGCAACAGAACTTTAGCCGGCTCCTGGCCGGTTTCGAGCGTGAATGACTGGCCGTTTTTTCCGCAGTAATCACATATATCGCGCGCAACGTCGCGGATCTCTGCGTAGCTCGTACTGCCGGAGTCGTGCGAAATGAATCCGATGTGGCAGGCTACACTGTCGATCCCCAGCTTGCGGGCAACATCCGATACCGCCTTGGTACGCGCGACCCGCTCGGCGCGAGTTCCCTCCGGCACTAGCCCCACCGTCTTCTGGACCGTCGGAATATCTTGATAATCTTCGCCGGCGTAACTGCATACGGCCGTAATAGCCGTGAAGTGTTCAGCCGTGAGAGCCGCGTCCCATCTCTCTGCAGCTCCGTCGAGCGATAGCTCACCTGGAAAGCCGAGCTGCCCGGCGCGAACACCGAACTGCTTCACTTGCTGCAGTGTCTGCTGGGCATCGTCCTTGGCCCAAAACATCAAACCGATTTCCAGGTCCTCTAGACCGAGCATTTGATTGGCTCTCCCCCATTGCGGCGCGATTCCTTAACCAGCAGCGCGAGCTTGACAGCCTCGGCCGATTGCTCGGGCGGGCAAAGCTCAGGCTTGTTCCCAGTCCGGCAGCACTCGATGAAATATGCGATCTCCGAATCGTAGGCGTCGCCTTTTGGTGACTCTATCTGGCGCCGCCCGGTTTCATCGTTGAGAAACAATCCATCCGGACCGAGTTCGAGCAATTCGCTCTCCCCTTTCGCTTGGAAGCCCATCGAGAATGGCGCGCCGGGCAGCAACCATCCGCCCTCGATCTGCACATTCAAGCCCTGCTCGTAATTGAGGGTCGCCGTGACTGCATCGGCGTCCCGCAGTTGCGTCGCGGCCACGCGTTCAGGCATCCCGAACAATCTCAGGGCCTGATCGATATCGTGAACGAGCAAATCGACCACGGCTCCCCCGCTGCGCGCCTCTACCGGCAGCCAACTGCTCCAGTCGGGCAGACCGCAGCTGCGCACAAACCTGGCTGACACAACGGCTCCCGGACGCGCGCGTACGAAATCAGCTAGGACTTCGTACTCGGGCCAGAATCGAAGAACGTGCCCGATCATGAGCACGCGTTTCCGCTCCTCCGCCGTGGCAAGCATACGATCGCAGTCGGCGGCCGTTAATGCCATCGGCTTTTCACACAGGACGTGTTTACCGGCCATCAGCGCCGCGATCGAAACGGTGGCGTGCAGATCTGTTGGCAGGCAAATGTCTACTGCGTCGATTTCCGGATTGAGAACCAGTTCTCGCCAATGGGTAAAATGGCGCACGCCGGAGAAATCGAAAGTTATGGGCGGGCGATCGAGATTACCGCCGGCTTGCGAAAGGTGTTCTGCCAGGCTTCGCTCGCTCTGTGTTGAGATGCAGGTTACTTGCGCCTCGGGAATCTTGCTGAAAGCCGCCAAGTGCGTCGCTCCCATAAATCCCAAGCCCACCATTCCGATCTTCACCACTGTATTGTACGAGTGCTGCTTTATCTTGAATGAATGCGCTTCCTCTTCGGCCTCGTATGCGGCGTTCTGCTGGTAGTTGCAGGTGTGTACTGTTACTTTCGCTTCGGCTATGCTCCAGTCGCCACGGCGGCTCCGCCCATCCCATTTGAAATCAGGCTGGCGCACATGGCGCTGGATGCACGCATTGATAAGGAAGCGCCGAAGAATGCTCCCTTTCAGGCAAGCGAAGCGGATCTGGAAAACGGCGCGCATCTATATCGCCGGCACTGCTCGATGTGCCACGGCTTGATGGACCAGCCGAAAACTGCGACCGCCAATGGGATGTTTCCGAAGCCCCCGCAGCTGCTGCATGGCAAAGGTGTCACTGATGACCCGCCCGGAGAGACTTACTGGAAGGTCGACAACGGCATTCGCCTCACAGGTATGCCCGCCTATGGTAAGTCGCTTTCGAGTCGAGAGATGTGGCAGATAAGCTTGTTGCTCGCGCGAGCTGACAAACTCCCGGAGCAAGCGAAGGCTATATTGCAGCAGCCCGCCCAGGAGCAGTGAAAAATACGATTACCAGATCAACTTAGCCGCTATCTGTAACTGGCGTGAACTCGTCGAAGTGCCGGTAATCACGCCGGCCGAACCGGACGGGGGCGCAATTGCGGACGAGAAGACGATCAGGTTCGGCGTGTTGAAATTCGTATGGTTCAAAACGTTGAATGCTTCGCCTCGCAACTGCAGTAATAATCGTTCGCGAAAACGAGTGGTTTTCATCAGCGACACGTCAAGCGACATAAGACCAGGGCCGGTGAAAGAATCGCGCCCGAGATTACCGTAGGTGCCGTTTGGTGGAACGATAAACGCGTTCGGGTTAAAGAACTGATTAGGACTGCCGGTGATGACCGGTCCCGAGAAGCTGGGGTTCAAGGAAGGTCGCACCGGGTTGCTGGTGTTGCCGTTGTTTGACGGATTAAAGCTCAGTTGCGGCGTGAACGGGAATCCGCTGTTATAACTTGCGATTTCGTTCAGGGTCCAGCCTCCAACCAACGCGGCAGAAAAGCCATGAACATCGCTCAGCCAGCGCTTCCCCCGGCCAAACGGTAACTCGTAAATCCCGGTGATCGCAAGCGCCTGACGCAGATCGAAAGTGGAAGGTCCCCAATCGTTGCGCAGATCGTCAGTATTTTGGGCGAGGCCCGGAGCGTTCGCAGCGGCGCTGGCGTTCAACGTTTCACCGTTGTCGAGCGACTTCGACCAAGTGTATGCGGCCCGAAAATCGAGACCCGCGGTAAAACGATGCCGAAGGTCCAGTTCCATCGCGTTGAATGAACTGTTTCCCTCCGAGATCCAGGTCCACGTACTCGCCAGCGCCGGATTCGCCAGGGGCGCGTTAGGGGGATAGTAAATCGTACCTGCCGCATTTTTAGCGGGGCAGGGCGCAGCAGGGCAAATGGTGGGGAACGGCTGATTCAGATCGGTGCTCAGTGTTTCGTGATAGCCGTGCGAACTAACGTAAGCGATGGAAAGCGAAGTATTGGGTGTAAGCTGCTGCTGAACCTTAAGCGTCCAGGAGATCACGGTTGGTGTGTAGAGGTCCTGCTGCACGCCGGCCGGTGCAACCTTCGAAGTCGCAGGTATTTGGCCTGGATAAATCGGGAAAGTCGAAAGCGGAAGGTTGGCGAGCGTGATGCTCGTATTGAAAGGCGCGTTTTGATCCAGCCGGTAGCTCAACGCGTCCTGCAAATCGTTGTAGAGCCCAAAGCCTCCGCGGATCACGGTTTTGCCGACGCCCGCGGGATCCCATGCGAATCCTAGGCGCGGCTCCGGCAGGAATTTGGCGTTGTTTTTCGTGAAAGCTGAGTGTGAAATTCTAGGCTGCATCTCGAGGACGCCGCCCGGGTCCAAGATGAAGGTGGATGCCCGGCCCTTCACTTCGTTCCAGCCGTTGGTGAACTCGTCACGAAAGCCCAGCGAAACCGAGAGGCGGGGCGATAGCCGGACGTGATCCTCTGCGAACCACGCCCCTTCCCATGAGCGCCAGCCCAACGGCGTAGGTGAGGGTACGGCCGTGAACGTGGTCACGAGTCCCCGCAGGAAGTTGGTCAAGCTTGAAAACGTCGCCTGCCCATATTGACCGAGCGCTAATTCGTCGTTCGCTTGCACCCGCTGGAGCCAGGCTCCCAGACTGATTTGATGCTTTCCTTTTACGATAGAGAGCTGGTCTTGATAAGTGAAAAGATTGCGGGTCGCAAACAGATGGCTGCCATTATTACTTCCGGCCATGGTGATCGAGCTGGAAGTATTCGGGGTGGCGCTGCCGCCGATCACAATGGCTCCGACCTGGTTGTTACCGACGAAGCCTGGAACATCAACTGCAGGCTGACCAGTATAGAAATAACTAGCGCGGGAGAATCCAGCTCGCGCAGTGTTGATCACGTTTGCCGAGAAGACATGTGTCTCGCGGATGGTCGCCACTTGCTCTCGCAGGCTTTCAACGTCCAGCGCAAGAGGGTTCGCCGTGGGAGTTGTGTCCGCGCTATCGTCCATTGTGTAGCTGGCGGCCAGAGTGTCTCGCTCGGAGAATACTTGATCGAGGCGCGTGGCGCCGAAGTCTTCTCGAATGTCCTGTCTCGGAGTGCTGAATGCTTCGGCGATGCCTCCGCTATTCAGTGGTGAAGCGGGGCTCTGCACCGGCCATAAGGAGAGAAGTTGCTGGACGCGAGGCGACAGCGCGATGTGCTCGCCACTGGGTAGAATTCCGGCACGCGCGTCGTTGTTCGGAACAAGGGTTACATCGCTCAACCGAAGTATTTGCCGGAAGCCTTCATAATCGCCAAACAGGAAGGTATGGTTCTGAACCAGCGCTCCGCCGAGCGAGGCGCCGAACTGGTTGCGCTGAAACTGCGGAACAGATTGGCGGTCGAAAAAGTTTCGCGCATCGAAGTAGCTGTTGCGCAGAAACTCGTATGCCGAGCCGTGGAGATCGTTGCTGCCGGAGCGGTCCACAATCAGCACCTGTGCTCCTGGACGCTTGCCATACTCGGCCGAATAATAATCGGTCAGGATATTGAACTCGCGGATCGCATCCACGCCCAGTAACTCGCCGCTGGTACCACCAGGTGTCATGTTGATTTCAGCTGAACCTGTGTATTCGGTTCCGTCGATCAAGAAAAGGTTCTCTTGTGGCCGCCGCCCGGAAACCGCGAACATATTGCCTACTGCGGAGTTCGAAATCCCCGACGTGTTGTTGTTCTTTTCGTACGAGTAATTTGCCACGCCGGGATTCAAGGTGAGCAGTTGATCGTAGCTTCGGCCATTGAGCGGCAAGTCGCACACTTGGGCTCCGTCCACTAATCCCGCTGTATAGTCCACTACCGGCGCAACCATCGGAGCCTCTTCCGTGACTACGACGGTATCCCTCAGGTTCCCGAGGATCAGATGCAAAAAGATGGATGCAGATTGATTTACCGCTAGTGCGATACCGTGCTGTGTTCCTCTCTTGAAGCCTGCTTTCGCCACTGAGATGTCGTAAGTCCCGGAAGTCAGCTGAACAAACGCGTAATAGCCCGAGCCGTCGCTCACAGTCTTTCGAAGGAATTGGGAAGTGGGATCACTGAGCGTGACGTCCGCACCAGCGACCGTTGCGCCCGACGGATCCAGTACAGTGCCGGAAATGGAAGCAGTCTCTTGAGCTTCTAGCGGGGTGAGAGGCCAAAGCTGCAGAAGGATTATGACCGCAGATGCGCGCGGGCCGATCAAAAGTCAGGCTTCTTGACTAGGAAATAAGATACATGATACTCGCCGTGGCTGCACGATTGTGCCGCGCGCCTAGAGCCGCCCCAGGCGGTAATACGCTCTGTACTCCGCTTCGATGGCGTCGAGCAGAGTGCGCTCGCGCCGGCTCTCTCGCCTTCGCTCAAGCGACTCGAAGACGACGATGAGTGTGGCGAACAGGAGCGCCACTCCGAGAAGTAGATTCCCTAAATCGAGGAACTCCAGTCTCATCAGGCCGATTGAACCTTTCAGCTCATTTATCCGTCTTTTTAGGGGATTCGAGCTCCCCATGCCCATGCACGTTTACACCATATCACCTTCTCCTGACTCCACTCTTGCGGTCGAAATCAGCAGAAGCGGGCTGCGGAAACGGAAACATCTGTTCGTGTTTGAGCAATATGCCGGAGAACTAGCGTACGATCCGAATCGGCCGCTCGACTCACGGCTAAAGCTCAGCATCCAGGCCGAAAGCCTGGCAATACGCGGTGCTCAGGAGAAAAAGCGAAGGAGACAGCAGCTTACGCATTTTGCGCTCACCAGAGTATTGCGTCCCCAAGAGCACGCGATCGTTTGCATCGAGTCTCATCGCTTTATCGCCAAACCTCTGAGAGGGTTTATCGCGGAAGGCAGTTTGCAGTTTCACGGCATTGAGCGCAGCGTTAAAGCAAATATCGGATTCGGCGTAGAGAAGAAGGGACGTTTGCAGATCGATGCGGACGCCACGCTGCGACTGAGCGAGCTTAATCTTCCACGGCCTTCTTCGTTATGCGGACTGATCCGGACGGAAGACGAGATCGTACTGCATGCCCTGGTTTGGGGGCTTCATTCAAGCCAGCACTGAATGCATCTCATGACCTTTTCGACGGATTCGCCCAGCGATTCCCGATCCGTGCGGCATTCAATGTCGGGGGTCGCCGGCGGCTCGTAAGGATCGTCGATACCGGTCATTCCATGCAACTCGCCAGAGCGAGCTTTTCTATAGAGGCCTTTTACATCCCGCTTTTCGCAAACCTCTAACGGAGCGTTGACGTAAACCTCGATGAAGTTTCCGATTTGCTCGCGAGCCATCTCGCGCGCCTTACTGTAAGGTGAAATGGCGGAAACGAGCACGATTACTCCGTTTCTTGTGAGCAGGCTAGCGACGTACGCGATGCGCCGGATGTTCTCGTGCCGGTCTTGTTTACTAAAGCCGAGATCCCGGCACAGATTATGGCGAATTTCGTCGCCGTCTAACAGCTCGACTCGAAGATTGCGGGCGCACAGTTCGAAGTAGAGGGCCCGAGCTATGGTCGTTTTGCCGGCGGAGCTGAGTCCGGTCAGCCAGACGGTAAAGGCTTCCAAGGGCATCACCCGAGTATGTTACAGTCCACGTAAAACTTATGAACAGGCGATCGTTCTCGAAACAGCTCGGGGCAGCGGCGCTGGGAGCCTCTGCATTGCGAAAGACAAGGGGCGCCCAAGCCGGCGGCGAAGCGGGCGCGCCGGCTTACAAGCTCTCAGTCATGCTCTGGACCGTGTTCACGAAACTGCCCTTCGAGGAGCGGCTGGAGAAGGTGGTCGAAGCCGGTTACAAGAATGTGCAACTGGTTGGCGAATACAGGAAATGGTCCGAGGAAGATTGGCCGCGGTACCTGGCGAAGAGTAAAGAGCTTGGCATCACGTTTGATGTGACTGCCGGCTTGCGCCACGCGGTCGGAAACCCGAATGACCGGGAGGCATTGCTAGCGGATGTGCGGAATGAACTGCCCATCATGCAGCGGCTGAACTGTCCGGCGGTGATCATTATGTCGGGGAACGTGGTACCCGGGATGCCGCGCGAAGTGCAGCACCAGAGCTGCATTGACGGACTTAAGGAAGCCGCAGGACTGGTGGAAGGCAAGCGCATCAACGGAGAGCCGGTGAGGCTCCTGCTCGAGAACATCGATCCGGAAGAAAATCCGAAATATTATCTGACTTCCGTAGCGGAAGGTTTTGAGATCATACGCGCGGTGAATCATCCGCAAGTGCGGCTTCTGTATGACTTCTTTCACGAGCAGATCGCGGAGGGCAATCTGATCGAGAAGCTCGAGAAGAACATCGAATACACGGGACTGGTGCATATCGCCGACGTACCGGGCAGGCACATTCCGGGCACGGGCGAAATCAATTACGACAACATCTACCGGAAGCTGGTGGAGCTGAACTACCAGCACACGGTGGCGATGGAGTTCTTGCCCATCCACGATGGCGTAGATGAGTTGCGGCGTGCGAAGCAACAAGCGTTGCGAGCGGGGCGCGGGTAGGAAGACAAGCGCCCGAGGAGCCGGAGGGCGGCGGCAAGGAGTTGCCGCGCTACCAATCGCTCGGGTGGTTTCTGCCGAACGAACTGGGTGAAGAAGATAGAGCCGAAAGGGTGACAGAGGCCGGAAATTAAATTTCGGCAATCATATACTTGGCTCAGTTAACAAACTGCCGGATACTAGGCACGGGACGCGTTAGATGATAACGCTGCCGCCCATGCCACGTCCGCTGAGAAGAACCGCATGTCCGGTGTATGCTCCGCGTAGGACACCTATGACGATATGTATCGGGGCGATTTGTCGTGATCCAGTAGATCAGGCTCCCGCAATAGTCTTGTGCTGTGACACTAGGCTGACATATCAGGCAACAGAGTTCGCGGCGGCGATCGACTTGGGATTTAAACTCGGCGTTGCCGGAAACGGCGTAGTGGCGATGATGGCTGGAGACTTGACTAAAGCCCAGGAACTCGTCGCTGCTTATCGGGAAGACTTGGGTAGCCTGTTGTTTCACGGGTCTCATGTCGGGACACAGATAGAGATTCCCGTTATGAGATATAGGGAACGCCTTATGGACCGACATGTCCGGCGAAAGTACGGCCAACTCAGTGAACACTTCTTCGATAACGTGTATCCTAAGCTCTCTGCTGAGCGGCAAAATGGCATAGACAACGAAATATCGGCGATCTCCCTTGATTGCCTTTTGATCTTGTCTGTCTACGCGGACGGCCACCCGTATCTATTTACTGTCAATCCTGACGGAACTGTTGTAGAATGCAAAGACTTCACAGTTATCGGTTGTGCGTATACAGTCTCACAGTCGATTCTTTTCAACAGAAAATACTGCAACGAGTTTTCCTTGGGTGCGGCCCTTTACGCAGTATATGAAGCCAAGCGATTTGCGGAGATTGACCCGAGCGTAGGACCGGAGACTATCATTGGCATCCATCACCCACCCAACAAGAGCCGGAATGTTCTTTGGCTTGACGTGAGCCCCGTTCTCCGTCCGAATCGAAGTACGATTTGAGACGAAGAAAGGGAAAGCAGATGGGTAAGAGTAAACACAGCGAAGCGCAGATGGTCGCGGCGCTGAAGCAGATGGAAGCGGGCCGGAGCGCGGCCGAGGTGAGCCGTGAGTATGGGGTATCGCAGCACACGATTTACGCCTGGAAAGCCAAGTACGGGGGCATGGATGTCAGCGAGGCCCAAGAGGTGAAGCAATTGCGCGAGGAGAATGCGCGGTTGAAGCGTCTGGTTGCCGATCTGACGCTGGATAAAGATGCACTGCAATCGGTCATTCGAAAAAACTCACTGAGCTCGTAGCCAAACGCGCGGAAGTGCAGCGGCTGAAGAGCGAGTTCGACTTCAGCGAGCGGCACGCCTGCGAGCTCATGAGTATTCCGCGATCGAGCCATCGCTACCAAAGCCGGAGAGACGACCGCAGTCTGCGGGAGCAGTTGATCGAGTTAGCACGCGAGAAGCCGCGTTTTGGATATCGCAGGCTACACATTCTGTTGCGGCGAACGGGTCAACAGGTGAACCACAAGAGAGTTCAGCGCGTGTATCGTGCGGCGGGTTTATGCGTGCGGCGCATACGCCGCAAACGATTGACGCGAAGCTTCACAGCCAAACAAGTACTCTCCGTGCCCAACGAGGAGTGGGCCATCGACTTCGCCAGTGATGTTGCCGCCAGCGGACAACGCTTGCGCGTTTTGAGCGTAGTCGATGCGTTCACGCGCGAATGCCTGGCGTTGGAAACCGATACCAGCATGCCAAGCCGACGCGTCACGCGGGTGTTGCAGCGGATTGTGGAGCAGCGCGGCGCGCCGCAATTTCTGCGTTCCGATAATGGGCCGGAGGTCTGCAGCCGACATTATCTGGCATGGTGCACGGAGCGCAGCATCAACACGATTCACATTCAGCCCGGGAAGCCGACACAAAACGGCCATATAGAAAGCTTTCACGGACGCTTGCGCGATGAATGCCTGAACGCGAGCTGGTTTTGGAATCTCTGGGACGCAAGGCGGAAGATCGCCGATTGGCGTGTCGAATACAATCAGCAGCGCCCGCACTCTTCGCTGCGCTATCGAACACCGGAAGAGTTTGCGCGCGACTGGGCAGAAGCCGCATCGCGCTCAGCGAGCGGACATACCACTTCGCCGGAACCGAGTCAAGGCCAAGCCCTTCGGGCGCCTGCGGCGGCCTTGACTCGGTCCCGGCTTCGTGGTCAGGGCGACTGTCAAGATCGCGATGCGGCGATCCATGCTCCGCATCTTGTATAACTTAATGGGCGGAAAACGGGGTCACATCAGGCTCAGTGATGTCGGTAAGGAAAAACTTGAAGAGCAGAGGAAGCATTTCTGGCAAAACGCTATTCAAGACTTTCCGCTTTCTCCGGATATGTTCAGAGAAGCGTGAACACGCCTATACTAATGGTTAATGCGAAAGCCGATGATTCCGGCGCAGCCCCAAGCAAGGGGCGCGAGCAAATCTAAGAGCGAGTTCGAAGCATTCGATGCCTTGGCAACTCGGCTCCTGCACGTTCCGAAGAGCGCGATTACCTCGAAAGCAAAACCAAAGGCACTGAGACCGCCATCGAGAAAACAGAAATGAATGAGGCGAGTCAGTTCATACGTCAATCGCCGATTATCGTGTTGTAGTCTAGCGGATTGAACCAGCTCTATTACGGCGATAATCTTCAGATTCTCCGGGAGCATGTTAAGGACGAATCCGTAGACCTGATCTACCTCGATCCGCCATTCAATTCCAACGCTAATTACAACGTACTATTCAAAAGCCCGACGGGCGAGAGGTCACATGCCCAGATTGAGGCATTTGAAGATACGTGGCACTGGACGGATGAAGCGGAGCAAGCGTTTGATGAAGTGATGCAAAGCGGTAATACGGATGCCGCTGAATTGCTCAGGGCCATGCGTACGTTTCTCAAAGAGAACGACATGATGGCGTACCTCGCGATGATGGCGGTACGACTTTTGGAGCTTCATCGTGTGCTCAAGGAAACTGGCAGTTTGTACCTGCATTGCGATCCAACCGCTAGCCACTACCTTAAGCTCATCATGGATAGCACTTTTGGCGTTCAGCTTCTAGCGAACGAAATCATTTGGAAGCGAACGTTTTCGCATGGGAATGCCAGTCGGAGATTTGGTGGAGCACATGACGTCATTCTCTTTTATTTCAAGGGGGAAAGGACAAAGTGGAATCAGCAGTTCACTCCCTATAGCGCAGACTATTTGCGGACGAAGTATCGCCACAGGGACAAAGATGGGCGAGTGTATCGACTGGTCAGCCTTAGGAATCCTGGTGTTCGTCCTAACCTTCAGTACGGTTACAAGGGCTACAAGCCCCATCCAAATGGATGGGCGATTTCTAAGGAAAAGATGGAGCGTCTCGAAAGCGAGAATAGGCTTCAGTTCCCCAGGAGTCCCGACGGGCGCATTGAACTGAAGCAATATCTCGACGAAATGCCAGGAACACCCATCCATGATGTTTGGGTAGATGTCAATCCGATCAACTCTCAGGCGCAAGAACGCCTCGGATATCCGACACAAAAGCCAGTAGCGCTGCTAGAGCGCATCATTCGCGCGTCTAGCAACGAAGGCGACCTCGTGCTTGATCCGTTTTGCGGGTGTGGAACGACCATTCATGCAGCGCAAAAGCTAAACCGAGAATGGATCGGCATCGACATAACGAATCTGGCAATCTCGCTGATCGAGAAACGGCTGACGGATGCGTTCCCTGGTGTGAAGTTCGAAGTCCACGGCACGCCGAAGGACCTGGATGGTGCAAGAGCCCTAGCGGCCAAAGATAAATACCAGTTCCAGTGGTGGGCCGTCTCGCTGGTGAAGGCCGTTCCCTATGGCGGCAAGAAGAAGGGTGCCGATTCCGGCATTGACGGCTTTATCTATTTCAAGCCAGATGCTAGAACGACCGAGAAGGCCATCGTCTCGGTCAAAGGCGGGGAGAATGTCGGCGTCCCAATGATCCGCGATCTAGCGCACGTCGTGAAACGCGAAAAGGCGCAAATCGGGGTGTTTATCACTCTGACTGAACCCACTAAGCCTATGCTGACGGAAGCCCTCAAGGAAGGCTTTTACGAAACGCTGTACGGGAAATTTCCGCGTGTTCAGATTCTGACGATTCAACAGCTACTGGAAGGGAAACAGCCGCATATCCCGTGGGCGGACCCGGAGAGTTTCAAGAAAGCCGCACGAGAGACAGCCAAGGTTCGGCAGAATGAACTTTTCTAAAGACGGCCCATCTACTAGCGTCTATAAGCAAATGCCAAAGGACATCTGCATAGATTGCATCGAGTGTGACGCCGAGAACGCTCTGGAGATTGATCCCGAGATTGTGGAATCCGTGCGTTTCGGCCCACTCCGTCTTGAGTGTGGGCGCTGCGGTCATCGGCTGCCGAACAATAAGGCTGAGGTTCGTGACGTTTCCCACGCAAACCCTAACAGAGTGGTTGCCCGTTCCGAAGCGGATGACTAGGGCCAGTTCCGCATCAACGCAGGGTTAGGACGCTACCTAACACCGTGCATGGTCTGCATCCCGCTACAATGGCTAAATACGGATGTGTTTGATGGAGAAACAGGTCACATTAAGTCTAGAGGACCTGAAGTTCATCTCGCTGGAATGTTCGCGATGTCGTTCGCGCATCACGATAGACTTGGATTCCACGGACGCTCTGCCACCACAAGCGTGCCCCTGCTGCGCACAAAAGTTTGACAGTGCAAAATTGCAAAACCCACTAGCACACATCAGGCAGGCTTTTAGAGACCTGCTTTCGAGCGAAAACAAGATCAAGTTCTACACGGCATCTCAGCCTATGCCGTAAGATCCCACCGGATAAGGTATGAGAGCAGGTTAGAGGTCGGAGAAAGTCGTCAGGTAGTTACTGATATGATCGACCGCTATGGTGCCTGGACTAAAGGAGCTTCAAGTATTCACGGAAACTGCTGAGCAAGCAAAGGAGGCACTGGCAAAGCTTATATCTGCAATCCACTCGAATCGAACACAAACAGGGAACGAACCATTAGATGCACGCTGGGATGGGGACTCTAACAAATGGAAAAGTAGTCTTAACGATCTTGTCGATGTCGTCACCGAGAGATCGTTAGAAATGATTGCTACGTCTCTCGATCGCTCTAAGCGTGGCCGCTGACTCCGCAATCCTAAGTGCCGCAACTGCTTGGTCAGGTGGGGTTCCGAGATCCTTCAATAAATCTAAAATACGTGCCACAATCCAGAAAAGCCCAGCATCCGGTTGGCGTTCCAAAAGACTTAAATCTGTCAAGCCAGATAAAACCTCGCTTCCTTCAAGCTTACGCCAGAAAAATGTTATTCACCACTCGTCAACTGCTCATATGTGAGTCGCCGATTCACGATCTGGCTGACAACAATCGAAAGCCGCTCAGCATCCGTCAGCAGCCGTTTGTTGAAGCGAAAGCACTGCTCATCCAGGTAGCGGAATAAGTGGTGGGGATCGACGCTGATGTAGGTTCCTCCGAGTGTCCTCTTGAGGAGAGACCAGAAGTTCTCCATGCCGTTCGTGTGGACGCGCCCCTGAACGTAGGACGCTAGGTGGTTCACCATTTGGTGAGCAAAGTCATCCGTCAGTTGGACATAAGCATTGAAATCGTCCGTGTAGAGGGCTGCGCCTTGGGCCACGTTTTCGCGGATATGACTTTGCACCTCGCGTTTCTTGCGGTTTGGAGATACTTTGGCCCGAACTTCACCCGTCTCGCGCTCCAGCAGCCCCAGGACGACCGTCTTGCCCCAATTATCGCTATTCACGGTCTTGATCCTGCGTGTTGATTTCTTGTGCATGTTCTGGATTCTGCCACCGATGAAGGATTCATCCGCCTCGACTTCTCCAGCCATCATCTTCTTCTGAACTGATTTCGTTTGCATGGCTTCCCGAATGCGATGAAGGAGAAACCACGCTGTTTTTTGCGTGACGCCTACAGTCCGGTGAATCTCGTAGGAACTAACCCCATTCCGGCAATTGGCCACCATCCACATAGCTAAGAGCCACTTGTCCAGGCCAAGCGGCGAGTCCTCGCAAATCGTACCCGTCTTAGCCGAGAACTGCTTTTTGGGATGCGTGGTCTTACACTCCCAGACGCGCCGGGTCGGGATGAAACGGACTTCGGCGCTGCCACAGGTGGGGCAGGTTACTCCATTCGGCCAGCGCCGCACCACGACGTATTCCAGGCAAACATCCTGATCTGAAAAATAGATCACTGCTTCCTGTAGGGTCTTTGGTTCCACGCCGTTCATAGTTCAATACTACGCTGATTGCGTCACTGAGTCAGGTATATGATTGCCTAAATTTCTCCTAGCGCTGCATGTGCTTACGTGTAAATCGAGGGGCGCGGTGAAACGGGCCGGTTGGACACTGCAGGTGCATGGCGGTGAATGTTGGATCGCGCACAACGGGCACCAAACGCCCTGTGCGCGCAAAGCGCGGGGGCGGGCCGAATACGCCTAAGGGGAAGGCTAATTCGAGCCAAAACAGTACGAAGCATGGAGTGCGGGCGAAGACCGTAGTGATTCTGGCGGAGGAGAGCGAGGAGGAGTACGAGAAAGTCGTACGCGGCTGGAACGAGCGCTGGGAGCCGACCGACTACGAGCAAGAGAAGCTGGTGGAGACCCTGATTCAAAACGACTGGATGCACAGGCGGGCACAGCGCTGGTTGGAAGCGACAGAAGCGAGGATCGTGGCGGAAGCGGGCCTAGATCCGGTGGATTGGACGGCGGAGCAGCGGCACAAAATGGAGCTGATGCAGCGCTACAAGACCACGGCGGAGCGGGCGTTTTATCGGGCCTGGAGCGCCTTGCAAAGTTCGGAGAAATACATCATGCAGCAGAAAAAAGAGAACCAGGCTCTACGGCTGAGAATAGCCAAACTGGAGCTAGAACAACACGCGCAAAAGCTCAAGGCTGAGAAAGCAGGGCCAAAGGCTAAGAGCGAGGCGAGGAAGAAGCGGCAGAAGACGACGGTTTTGGATCAATGGGTCGAAATCGAAGTTTCTCCGGAAGGAAAGACGAAGACCACGCTACATCCAGAGAATGATGTTCTGATCGAACGATGCGGAAGAGGGGAGATGCGCCGGAGCTGGTTTATCGCCGCATGCATTTCTTGCATGGCGTGCCGCATGAATACGCGTGGGCGACAAGCGATGAGAAGATCCGAGCTAAGGGCGGAGTGGGAATGCAGCGGATGGCGCTCGACACCTGGCTGGGGCTGATCGAGAAAGAGAAGGAACTGGGAACGGGTCACCTGCTGCCGTGCGGCGGGAATCTGCCCAGGCCAGAAGACCGGGGTGGGTGTGATTGCCCAGTCTGTTCGGGTAACCGAGCGATATTGGAGAAACGCCAAGCCGCGTAAGTACCTGCTGAGGGCCGATGGCTGTGTTTTGTAAGATTCTCCTGGAATTCAACGGCAGCTCCCATTATTCGCTTCGGCAATAGCAAAAAACGTGATGCTCCCGGCTGGCAACGTGATGGGTCCGGAATGGGTAGGCATGCCGGTGAGCGACGGAATCGAATCACCGGACCCCAGCTTCAGTTCCTTTCCGTTCAGGTCCACCCGACCACCTTCCAGCTTGGGCGCAGTCAAAGTGTAGCGTTCCGAGTTAGCTGAAAGCTGCAACTTTTGTGAAGCGTTTCGGTCCGTATTGATGGCGAGAAGCGCCACGCCTCCCGGCACGTTGCGCAAGCATTGCGCGTACAGATGCAAATTCGGCGCCGGCGATACGCCCGGCTTGAGCACGGTAGTGCCCATCAGCCTTCTCCACAATAGAGCCGCCCAATAGTTGGGACGCGGAGCGAATGTATTCTCATCGAGAAGTCCGTAATCGCTTGAGGCAAGCGTATTGTGCGCGATAACGCGAACACCCTGTTGCGCTGAGCGAGCATGCGAATCAAGATAGCGGAACGTGTCCAGAAACGTGGAAGCCCAGGGGTTTCCACCGCAAGCAGCATCCGCCGTTTCAGTATTCCAAAGCGGCTTACCCGGGTCGAAACGATCGCGCAGACCGGCGTAGAAGGCGTTGATCTTGTCCGGGCGGGAAAGCCATTGCTCTGAAAGTGCTGCGCCGGGAGTGATCTGTGATGCTGGCCCCATGCTTGCGCAACGTTGAGAGACCGCCGCGTAAAGGTGATACGAGAAAACATCGAAAACCGGCCCGGTGGCTTTTAGCAGGTCTTCGGAATGGAGCATGCCGCTATTGGGGGGAACAGGAAGTGCCCCGCCTTCGCCGACGGACCCTGGACCAAGAAACAGGATCTCTGGCGCAGTCTGCTTAAGGAAAGGACGGAACACGGCGATGTCGCGTCCATAGGCAGCGGCATCGTAGCCCTTCGGTGCTCCTCCCATTGCCGCAAACGACGGCTCGTTCATAAACTCCGCGCCCGCGATGTCTCCGCCGACAGATTTTGTGTAGGAAAGGAACTGCCGCGCTTGATTTGGAGTCCATACGCCATTTGCGTCGCGAGTGCCGGGACTGGTCGCAAACGAAGTGATGATTCTCGCATTCACGGCGTGCGAAAAATCGACCACGCCTTTCCATTGCGCCCGGGTAAGTACACCGCTGAAGCCCTTGGGCGGCCTTGTTGGAGCGGCGCCGTTTGCGTCGTAGAAATATGTGGTGTTTGCCCAAGTTCCGCTCACGCGTACATATGCTGGTCCTATGGCTGCGGCGAGTTTACGTAGGCGAGTATTGCTTAAATCGACGGGTGGCCGGTATTCGTACAGACTTGGATTCATGCCCCCCGGCGTTGAACCGGATTCCTGGGGGCCCGACTGCTTGTTGGCCTCCGTTTGCATATCTTTGTACGGCTTCCAGAAGCGACCACCCGTGACTTCCAACATCTCTACGTTATAGGCTTGAAACCGCTCTTCGATTGTGCCGATGCGAGGCATACTCGCCGGCTTGACGGCTATTGATTCTGAATCCAGCGCCGAATACGACATTCCTCCCAACGCAATGAGACTAATGCTTACGCTCAACACAAGGTGTCTGGTTTTTGTCATAGTCTCAGGACTCAACACTCAAGGATCCGATCGCTTGCCGTCCGGAACCGTTTCCGATTGTTCGAGCGGGTGCGCGATCGGGAGTTGCCAGCCTCGCCGGATGGCCATAAAGCGGAGCCCAAAGCAGAGGACTGCGCCGGTTGCAGCGGCCGCGCCGGACGGGGCGTGCAGCAAACGCCCGATCACGACCAGGGCCGCGCCAATCAGGGCCGCGACGGCGTAAAGCTCGGTGCGCAAAACGGTGGGGATGTCCGTCACGAGCACATCGCGCACCATGCCGCCGCCGATTCCGGTCAGCATGCCGAGCAGCGTCGCCGTCACCGGGCCCGAGTGGAATGCCAGTGCCTTGTCCGCGCCGGACACCGCAAAGAGCGCCAGTCCGGCGGCGTCGAACACCAGCACGGGGCTGCTCAGCCGATTGATGATTCGATACCAAAAGAACGTAATGAGCCCGGCAAGGATGGAAACGGCGACATATCTCCAGTCGCGGATAGCCGCTGGGGGAATCGCTCCAATCATCACACGGCGCGCAATCCCGCCCGAATTGCCGGCGGCAAAGGACAAGACCAGAACACCGAACAAGTCGAGCCTGTGCTTCACCGCGGCGGCCGCGCCGCTGAGCGCAAAGACGAACGTGCCCCCAAGATCGAAGGCCGCCAGAAGGGAGTTGATCATGAGTGTCCGTTCACGACCACCGGTTTATGCCGATAGCCAGGCCTGCGCGGCAACTACCAGCGCTTCCACGCCTGTTTCCAAAGTTGGATGGATCACCGGCGCGAAACGCGGATTGTGATTGGTCGGAATGTCGCCGATTTTGCCTTCCTTTTGGCCCTTCGCGTACACGCCGGGATCAGTTCCGCCGACAAACCAGAAGACGGACGGTACGCCCCACTCGGCCCCGAAGGATCCGAAGTCCTCGCTGGCACTCGTCGGCCCGGTTTCCTGCACACGGTCAGCGGAAAAGTACTTGCGAAACGCGTCGCCGGCAAGCTGCGAGAGTTTTTCAACAGCGGGTTACAAGTGGCGGCAACAGCGTTCGCGCCGGAGTAGCTGGAGCTTCAGGTCGGCCGCGAGACTCGGCTTGCGCTTTTGAGAGGGTGTGTGCATGTCGCGGGTAGACCGTTTCAGGCATGGGTGGGTGCGATTGCCCGGTCTGTTCGGGCAACCGCGAGATATTGGAGAAACGCAAACTCGCGTAAGTACCTGCTGAGGGCCGATGGCTAGAGTGAGTTCAGAAAGTTAATCAGATCCTGCTTGTCTTGCGCGCTGAGTCCGATGCTGAAGCGTTTGTCATAAAAATTGACCAAGTTGCTGAGAGAGGCTGCATTTCCATTATGAAAATAGGGCGCGCGAGATGCTAAGCCGTTCAGGCGCGGAACCTTGAACTTGCCAAGGTCGGTACACTTGCCGGTGATTAAGCCCATGCCGGGGTCTGTAGTCTGATACTCATCGTAAGTCACGCCGTTGATGGTGACGGGGTTGCTGAAGTAGTGAATAGAACCTACAGGGCAATCGAACGCGAACAGGGGCTGGTCTGAGGTGGGCGGCAAAACAGTTGCGGTAGTTTGGAATCCGCTCTTATCGGCGCTGCTATTATCTCCGATACCAAGGTGCCTGCCTCCGCCGACGGTGTCAGCTCCGACGTTCAAATTATTGTGGCAAGTCGAACAGGTTGCGTCCAGAGCGGGCCCAGTTACAACTGCGTCGTTGAATCCGGCAACACCATTGATGGTGAATGTTCTGGTATTGAAGATCGTTTCTCCGCGGTTAATGGAGGCTTGTGCGGAGTTAAGGGAAAGGGCCCAACCCTCATATTGATTAAACGCCAACGGGACGGAAGGATCAGGAACATTGGGCGCGCCAAGCAATGACAGATTGATGGGGCCGCCGATGGCAGGAGGGGTCGAGAGGCTTCCCGCATTTCGGTTAGTGTCTTGAGTGGTGAATAGTCCGGTTTCGAAAGCTACTCCCTGATTCACCTGAGCGGTGCTGGGGGGTGTTGAGCCCTGTGCATGGCCCAGAGTCGCGTCGATGAACTGGCTCTGCAAACTGGGTTCACGCCCGTCCCACATGATAGTGCCCTGCGGCGCAACGGGAGGTCCGAGCTGGGCATTCCGCGTCAAGTTAGTCGCGTTCATTACGCGGCGATACATGGATATCATGCCGCTTGGCAACCCGTACTTGGCGCTGTTCTCACAGCCGTATGGATCTCTCAAGATGCGTACTTTGTATTCGGCGTTTGACGGCACCGGCAAGAAGATTCGAATATTGGCTTTGGTCAGGAGTTCGCTGGAAGCCATAGCCTTTTGGTAGAGCGAGGTGGCATTCGCTGCGAGGTCGGGACAGTTAGCGCCGTCAACCGGGGCAAAGAGGGGATCGGCGCCTTTTGTCGCCATGAAGATCGCCATGGCACTACTTGGGTTCATGGCCCAGTCATTCTGAGGTTGGTGACAAGTGAAACATGTGCGTCCGTTACTGCCCAGAGAAGTGAAATAGGCATTTCCCGCAGTTACCGTGGGCCCGGCAGGTTGATAAGTGGCGATGGTTCCGGTTGGGTCCGCGTTATCGAAGTACTGCGGAATCACAGTGGGGGTCCGTCCGGGTTGGACGTGAGAGGGCGTGGGTGAACTGAGGGCTTGTTTCCAGACGGAGGGAAACCAGACCGGCAGATTAAGCAACTGAGATTGAGCGTGAGCAGGGATAAGCCCGAACTTAGTGGTCAGCGCTACCGCTCCCAGCAACATCACGGTGGAAGCAACACGTCGGGTTGAAGGTTTCACAGCACCATTCCTTTCGACAGAATTAATGCTAACTACCTCACATGCAACGGTTGCACCGGGCTCGCCGAATCCGTTCGCGTGTTCGGACTCGCTGGTTAGTTAGCAGCGATACAGTCGTACAGCGTTAGGTATGTTGCCAACGTGATGAGATACGAGCGCCCGTACAGCGTCATGCTGTTGGAGATCATGCCACGCTTCTTAGCATTCAGCAAGAGTTACTTTTCTACCGTAGTACTAATTACTCGTATGTTAGCGGCTAGTACGTGAGGATGTGAGTTGGAGTAAGCTTTGGCCCATTCACTTACCCCAAGGCAGCGACTTGAGATTTCGGTCTTGCAACATGAAACTTAGCCGGTCAGAGAAGCTTAGATCCATGCAAGGGCGGGGTAGAGTGTTCCGGGTCCAATACGGTATCCGTGACGCGCCAGCGCCTGCATCATGGCCAGTCCAAAGATAGGCTCCGGTAAAGCGTGCAAAAGTGAATCCGTATGAGTCCGAAAAGTAGTTCCGGTAGCTCAGAGGAAAATCTCGTGGCTCTCGACGGAGCGTTGGGAGGAGGCAACGGATGAACGGCAAGCGGCTGACATTATGCCTGCTGCTTTTACTTGCCGCGACGAAGCTGCGGGCGCAGGGCCCGCCTTACCAAACCGATGATCCGGTCCCGGTCGACCTGCACCATTACGAGTTCTACATATTCGGCAGCACGGATGGGACGCCGGCGGAAACCGACTCCACGGGACCGGCTTTGGAGTTTAACTGGGGCGCCATTCCCAGAGTGCAACTGCACGCCATTTTGCCTTTCGGCGCGATCGTGCCATCGAACAATCCCGTCTATCTGCCCGGGGGGACAGGGCCCAGTGCGTTTGGGCTAATCGACATGGAACTCGGCGCCAAGATCGCCTTTATTAAAGAATCGAAGTACATCCCCCAGATCGGCACTTTTATGATGTTTGAGATCCCGACCGGTAGTTACGACAAGGGACTGGGGGTGGGGAAAGTTTGGTACAAAGTTCCCATCTGGCTGCAAAAGAATATTGGGAAATGGCTGCTTGACGGGGGCGCGGGCGAAACGATCGTTCCGCAAACCCAGTACCGCAACTTCCCGTATGGCGGATTTTTGCTCAAATACACCTTTAGCGAGCGGCTGGAAATCGGCGGTGAGGTCTTTGCGCATGGCCGCGAGGGCTTCGCCGCGCCCCAGACCGAAGCTTCGGCTATGATCGACCTGGGTGGCTATTACCACTTGAAGCATCATCCGGGCGAACAGTTTTTGTTTTGCTACGGTCACTCTGTTGCCGGACAAACGGAGAACTACGCCTATGTCGGCATGTACTGGACATGGGGAAGAGACAAGAACAAACCGGACGCAGGCAGCGCCTGGTTACCAGCCGCGATGCACGCAACGGGAACTCGCTGAACTGCGGCTTAACACCGGCTTCGCGCCTGACCCGCAGGGAAGGAGACAGTAAATGGAATTACCGAGTGGCCGAGGATCTGCTCGGAATCAGCCAGACCATGCCGGGTTTCAACTTTGCAATCGGCCGCAATGTGCAGCGTTCAATCGTGATATCCTCGTCTGCCAAGGCACCGGGCAGCGATTACCAGGAGGAAAGCAATGCCAGAGACAATGTCGATCACGAGCGTGGCGGAGGCATTTTTCGACGCGTGCGAAACGGGCAAAGGATGGGAGGCTTGCGGCGAGTACTGCACGCCCAATGCGACGTTTTCGGCGCAGGCCGAGCCGCTGCTGGACGTAACAACGCTCGCGCAGTACACGAACTGGATGAAGGGCATCTTATCCGTCTTGCCGGATGGGCACTACGAATTGAGGTCCTTCGCGACGGACTATGCTCGAAATAATGTCGCCGCGTATGCTGTATTCCACGGAACCCACACAGGCCAGGGCGGGCCGGTCCCTCCGACTGGTCGACGACTGAGCACCGACTACGTATATGTGATGCAATTCGAGGACGGCAAAATCGCTCACATGACTAAGGTATGGAACGCGGGTCTGGCGCTTAAGGAACTGGGCTGGGGATAGGACTCTTGCCGAGGGCATTCTTCACAACGGTTTCACTATTGCCATCAATCAGGCGAGCCGCTCGGATTGCTATGCGTGGTGTGTTGTCCCCAGTTCTCTGCGCCTTCGCTATGCTGCCAGGCACGATTACGGACACGCTCAAGGCGATCAAAACAGGGTAGTTTTTCAGGATGTAACCTCTCGTTGAAAAGCGGAGTGTGGAGGTTTTATCACTCGGTTTAGTTCACAGCAGACTGCATGGCCGCCCTTGCGGTGCTTTGAAGGCCCCGTTCCGAAAAGTTACTGTTTTCGACTGATAGTCCGGACGATCGTTATTCAATGACAGGCGACTCGACTCGGAATTGGCCGACTCTCGATGTTGCGGCCTTTCCAATTTCCTGTTTGCCGGCGATTCGTCAGCGAATCGGATTGCAATGAAAAATTCGCACCCGACTCTTCGTAAGTGAGGCTATTTACTCTACTGAGTTGAACGTCTTGAACGGGCACCGCCGTCCAGCGTGAAGCACAAGTGCCTGATCACGCCTAAGGCCGTCACTAGATCGGCCCGTTTGAGATCTGCGCTCAGCTTGAGATGTGATTCCTCGGCCTCTCTCGTAATCAGCGCAAGTGTTTTTTTCCCACGATCGGTAATCTGCACCAGCGGAGATCGTTTGTGGTCTGGATTTTCCACGTAGCGAGCCAGCCGGCGGCGAACGAGTTGGTTGGCAGTGCGCTGCACACTCTGTCTTGCTAACCCAAGCCGCCGTGCAATTTGCGCGACGGTTCGCGAAGCATCCGATATGACGCTGAGCAACTGCCAGTGAGCTTGTGTCTGCCCGGCCTTTTTCGCGATCCGGCTTCCCGAACGCCGGAAAGCTCCCGCCAGATGGTAGACATCTGCAACCAGTAACGGGATGAGATCAGCAGTTTTTACCGGCTCTTCGCTTGACAGCACCCTGTCATTATGACACAATTTATAAAGGACAGCAGGCTGTCAAACATAACAAGGAACCATCACAAATGAGCAAAGCAATTGAGAAGGTACAGGACGCCATGAGAAGCGCGATGATCATTCGCCCCAAAGTTGGAGGCTTTCCCTATGTTGCCGAAACGCTTCGCCGGGCCGGCGTAACGCGGAACGCCTGGATTCTGCCGGCCTGTCAAGCCTTATATTTGACACATGACGGACCAGTGGTCACGCAAGGCACGCCCCTGCTATCCGGCACCTTCGACGTACCGTCCTTCGATAGGGAAGCACTCATCGGAGCGCTTCGAAAGGACCAAGCAGGTGAAAGCACATTTCCCGAGTTTCTTCACGTTTCATGGCGGGCTGGCGTCGTACGGTATGAGGTAGATCTCCTCGCCCGCACTGTTGCCTACTACGGGTGCGAAGGTGATAAATACGTTGAGAGTTATCCGGAGGTCAGCCTTGGCTAGCCTGAAAGCCGGACCGATAAAGGGCGTTTAGAGAAGTACGCTCTCGGATCACAGGAGATCTGGACCTTGGTTCTAATAATGTGCCGGTAACTTCTTCTAATCGATCCAAGCTTCGAACGGGAAATCGTTAACTCACGTTATAACTCTAGGATGGGATTCAGATTCAGAACAACGCTCCTTCTTCTCTTGTCTGGGGTCAGTTTGATTGCCGCAGAACAGTTCGCTTCGCCGAACGATTCTCTGAAGAGCGCGCTTTCTGCAGTAAGCAACGCCTTCATGGCCGGTTGGGAAAAACAGGACATGAAAGCTGTAGCACTCACGCTCGCGCCTGATTTTGTTTACGTCGGGCCCGAAGGTATTCAATCCAGAGCGACCGTCCTCGAAGGACTCCCACATTGCAAACTTCAGAGCTACAGCTTCGATGACGTCCAGCTACATCAAACATCTCCCAAAACTGCCACATTGATCTACAAGTTGCACCAGCAGAGTAGCTGCGAAGGGAATCCACAGCCACCTGACATGCTTGCGACGGATTCCTTCGTTCGCAGCCGCAATGGATGGCTGCTTAGCCTTACTACGCTAGTGCCGATCGCACGTCAACATTGAAATTCAGCAGCTGTACGGTGCAGCGGGTTCCAAATGATTTAATGTTCGGGTAATGCACAGATCCCGTTTCGTTATTGCGTTCGTGCTTTCAGCCGCGTTGATACTGACACCTGCCTGGTCAGCGGTTGACCCGGAGTGGTTTCCGAAAAAAGACATGCTTACGATTGGGGTCTATTATTATCCCGAAGCGTGGCCGGAGGCGCAGTGGGCGCGCGACATGGAGAATATTCGCAAGCTTGGGATGGAGTACGTGCATATGGGCGAGTTCGCCTGGTACTTCATGGAGCCAAGCGAGGGGCATTATGACTTCGGATGGCTCGAGAAAGCGGTTTCGCTTGCTTCCGCCAATGGCCTGAAAGTGATTCTCTGTACTCCGAGCGCGACTCCGCCCATCTGGCTGGAACGCGCTCATCCGGAGATTTTGATGGTGGATGCGCAAGGGCGCACGATGGAGCACGGCAGCCGCGAGCAGGCGGACTGGAGCTCGCCGGTTTATCGCGGTTACGTGACGAAGATCGATACCGAACTGGCGAAGAAGTTTGGTCACGACCGGCGGGTCTGGGGCTGGCAGATCGACAACGAGCTGAGTCATTACGGGCGGCGATTCTCGTATTCGCGGGCCGCTACGGCGAAGTTTCGCGAGTGGCTGCGCGAGAAGTATGGCACGATCGACCGCCTGAACGCCGATTGGGGCGGGGCTTTCTGGTCGGAGATGTATCAGAACTTCGAACAGATTGCGATTCCGAACCCGGATGTCCTGGTGGCCGATCCCAGTCCGCATGCGGTGCTCGATTTCGAACGCTGGTTCGCGCACGAAGCAGCGGACTACATCGCTATGCAGGCAGGTGTGCTGCGCAAATACTCGGCGGGCCAGTGGATCACCACGAACTTCATGAGCATGCACGAGGATGTAGATCCTTCACTTTCGGCGAAGACTCTCGATGCGTTTACCTGGACGCATTATCCGGTGCATGGCGAGCAGAATGAAGGGCCGCTCGGTTTTCGTCTGGGCAGCGCCGAAGAGATGTCGTTCATGCACGACTTTATGCGATCGTTCAACGGGCTTTCGGGGCCCATGGAGCTGCAGCCGGGGCAGGTCAATTGGGGGCAAGTGAATCCGTGGCCTCTGCCCGGCGCAATTCACATGTGGATCATACGGGCGTTCGGGGCGGGAGCGCGTCTGGTTTGTACGTATCGTTACCGCCAGCCGCTCTACGGCTCCGAGCTGTATCACAAAGGATTGGCGGAGACGGACGGAGTCACTCCGTCGCCTGGAGGGCGCGAATATTCGCAGGCGGCGCGAGAGATGCTGGAACTCCGGAAGCACTACGACCCGAATGCGCGAGAACCGGGGGACTACGCCGCGCGCCATACGGCGTTCTTGATTCATTACGATAACCGCTGGGACATTTCGAACCATCCTCAGACTACGCGCTGGAACACGGTTGGGCACTGGATGCGCTATTACCGCGCGTTGAAGAGCATGATGGCACCGGTGGACGTGCTGACGCCGGATCGCGATTTCAGTCACTATCCTTTCGTGGTTGCGCCTGCGTATCAACTGGTTGACAACGATCTGATCGCCCGCTTCAACAATTATGTGAACGGCGGGGGGCATCTGATTCTGACTTGCCGCAGCGGGCAGAAAGATATGCGCGGGCATCTGTGGGAGGCTCCGTGGGCGGCGCCGATTCTGCCGCTTATCGGCGCGAAGATACCGTTCTACGACGACCTGCCAGTGGGCATTAACGGGCAAGTTACTGCAAACGGCAAGAGCTACGCCTGGGGCTCGTGGGGCGACGTGCTGGAGCCGGATAGCGGAACCGAAGTGCTGGCCCGATACGCCGATCAGTTCTATGCGGGACGAGCGGCGGCGGTAACACGAAAGCTCGGCAGAGGAACGGTTACTTACATCGGCGTTGACACGCTTGACGGCGAGCTCGAGCGCGCACTGGTGCGAGGAGTTTACCAGGCGGCGGGTGTAACGGTGGCGAATCTTGAGCCGAACTTTCTGGTGGATTGGCGCGACGGTTTCTGGGTGGCCACGAATTTCGCAAGCCGCAGCGAACGAATACCCGCCAGCGGAAACGCGCAGGTGCTGGTGGGCGAGCGCGAGGTTCCGCCGGGCGGCGCAGCGGTGTGGACGGAGCGTTGATGCGGAGAAGCGCCTAATCCAAATGTGGCCACTCGTTAAGGATGGCGGTGCAGAACATGCACTGCGATGTCGGGCCAGAATTCGCGGAAGGTGTTGGTGAGTGCGTCGCGCATTAGGGCATAGCCCCATTTCGTCGCAAGTTCTCCAACGGTTCGATCTTTGCTCGGGTAATAAGTCGTCGAGATTCCCTGCGCGAGGGCACGACCTAACAACTCGGATGCGTTCAAGCTGTCATGTCCGTGATAGTTAGGCGTAATTGCGATGCGGCTGGCTGCATATGCGGCTCGCTTCCAGATGGGCCCCGTGCCCTTGGCATAGTAGCGCTCGTCCTGACGGAAGATTGTGGGCAGGGCAAAGATGACCATGTAATTTCCGTCTGTCTTATCTAGAAATCCACGCCAGTAATATCCCCAGAAACCGGGTAAACCATGACCGAGCTGCGGATGCGAATCGTTGGCCTCGGCAATCAGTGAAGTAAAACCCGTGAACACGAATGCCGAATAATCAAAGCTGTTTTGAGTTGCGATTTTGAATGCCTGCCCCGGGGTGGGCGGGGGCGGAAGTGCACCGGCGCTGACGGCACGATAATTCGGCATGACTCCGAGGATGCGCTTGGGCTGCTGTTTCGAGGGCGGAATGACTTGTCCGCTGGGAGCGATTTCGTTCGAGGGTTTTGTGTCGGGGCTGGTGCCAGGGACCTTCGGCGGATTTTGTTGTGACTGATTTCCCGCAGAGCTCTGTTGAACGGAAGGCGCCAGGATGGCTGGCGAGCCCGTATCTGGTGCAGGCTGCGAATCGCCCTGCTGTGCAGGCGCGGAACATGTAAACGAAAGAAATACGAGTGCGGAAAGCAGGCGCAAAATTATCCTCTAGGGGACTCCTTACAGAAGGGATGCCGGGCGGAGGAAAAGAGTTCCGAATAAACATTCCGGTCTTACGCCACTCGCTCACGCCCGGGGCTCTGATTGGGGTGCGAGGCGCCGCGATAGAATTGCTCAATCCAAGTACAGAAGGAGCATCAACTATGTCTACAGTAAGACCTATCCCCGAGGGATATCACTCGATCACACCTTACCTTTCTTACAAGAAAGCCGATGCAGCGATCAAGTTCTATGAGCGCGCATTCGGGGCGAGGGAAATCATGCGTTTGAGTACGCCGGACGGCGGCGTGGCACATGCGGAGATCGAGATTGGAGACTCGCGCGTGATGATGGCGGACGAAATGCCCGCTTATGGAAATAAGAGCGCCGAGACGCTCGGCGGATCGCCTGTGAGTTTCATGTTCTATGTGGAGGACGTGGACGCCGCCTTCGAGCGTGCTCTGAAGGCTGGCGCGACGGTGAAGAGGGCGGTGGAAGACCAGTTCTATGGCGATCGCGTTGGGACGTTGATCGATCCATTCGGAATTCAGTGGAGCATCGGAACTCACAAAGAGGAGGTGCCGCAAGAGGAGATGGAACGGCGAATGGAGAAGATGTTCAGCGGGCAGTGAATGGCCCGGGAAGTCCTGAAAGCGTCTGCTGTCGTGAAGAGCTACGACGGCGTACACGCACTGCGCGGAGCAGATTTTTCGCTGGCCGGTGGCGAAGTACACGCGCTGATGGGCGAAAACGGGGCAGGGAAGAGCACGCTCGCGAAGATCATGGCGGGAGTTGTGCGGCAAGACAGCGGAGAGATTGCCGTGGATGGCGAGACTATAAAACTAAACTCGCCGCTTGTAGCCCAAACGCTCGGGATCAGTATCATCCACCAGGAGCTCGATCTGTTTCCGAACCTGAGCGTGGCGGAGAACATTGCGACCGGCAATCGTGAATTTGTGGAGAGCGGTATCACGCGGCCAGGAGAAATGCGGGCATTTTCCGCCAAGTTTCTTAAGCAGGCGGGTCTGACGGTTGCTCCGCAGCGATCCGTTGCGAGCTTAAGTATCGGCGAGATGCAGTTGGTGATGATTGCGCGGGCGCTAAGCATGCAAGCGCGCATCATCATCATGGACGAACCGACCAGTTCTCTTTTTCATGACTCTGTGGAGCGGCTCTTCCGGTTGATCGATGATCTGCGGGCGCAGGGCGTCTCTATCGTGTACGTATCGCACAAGATGGACGAAATCTTTCGCATTTGCGACCGGATAACGGTAATGCGCGATGGCAAAACGATCGGTACGCGGGCGAAAGGTGAAGTGTCTGGCAATGAGCTGATTGGCATGATGGTCGGGCGGCCTTGGGAAGCGGGCAAGCGGCGCGTTAAGAGCCAAGGCCGCGGAACGCTGCTGGCTGTAGAGGGGTTGTTCACGCGCAAGTTGAAAGATATCGCGTTTGAACTTGGGGAAGGAGAGGTGCTCGGAGTAGCCGGGCTGGTGGGCGCCGGTCGAAGCGAGTTATGCCAGGCGCTCATGGGTCTCGAGCGTTGGAAGCAGGGCACAATGATGTTGCGCGGGAAAACAGCTGCGCCTGATTCGGTACAGGTTGCTTTTCAATACGGGATGCGCCTGCTGGCCGAGGACCGAAAGCTAGACGGGCTCATGATGCAGATGAGCGTGCTTGAAAACGGGACCTTGGCGGATCTGCCCAGCCTGGCGCGCGGCGGGATTACGTCGCATCAACGGGAGGAACAGGCCATTGCTCCTTTGTTCGGGAAGCTTGCGTTGAAGACTTCTTCCTTCTCAGCCCCGGTCAGTTCGCTTAGCGGCGGCAATCAACAGAAGGTGCTGCTGGCGAGATGCCTGCTGGCGGATCCCAGCGTTTTGTTGCTCGACGATCCGACACGCGGCATCGACGTGGGCGCAAAAGAGGACGTCTACAAGGTTATTGAGAAGCTCGCTGCGCAGGGTAAGGGAATTCTTTTCGTGAGCTCGGAGCTGCCGGAGTTGTTACGTTGCTGCGATCGCATTCTGGTTATGCGAGAGGGCCGGATTACGGCCAGCCTGGATGCCGAACACACCACTCAGGAAGAAATCATGGCGTTCGCGACGAACCCCATCGAGTCGCCGGGAGAAGCATTTTGGCGGAATTGACCAGAAGGCTGCATCTCTTCTGGGAGCAATCGCCGGTCGAAACACGGGATGTTGCGCAAAGCCTGGCAGCACTAATAGGGATTCTGCTGCTGGCGGTGATCATCAGTCCGACTGCGTTCGACGGCAGTCGCATCTTTCTCGAGCTTGGAAACCTGACCGACATCTTGCGCCAGGTGTCGATTATCGGGATCATCTCGCTCGCCATGACCTTTGTGATTCTGACGGCTGGAATCGACTTGAGCGTGGGGAGCATGCTGGCACTTTCGACGTCGGTGGTGGCGATGCTCTTGACTCGCTGGCATACTGCAATGAGTTATCCACTAGAGATTGCAGCGGCCATTGCGGCGACACTGGGAGTAGCGACACTGGCAGGCACGGTGACAGGCGCTGTGATTGCGATCTTCGATGTGCAGCCCTTTGTTGTGACGCTGGCGGGAATGATCGGAATTCGCGGATTGGCTAAATGGCTGTCGAGCAACGCAAATACCGATATTGGTTTTGGCAGCGACGCCGCTTCCGTTTTTGCAGGGGCTTTTCGCGGGAAGGCAGTGACGATTGGCTGTTATGTGGTTTTGGCGGTGGTGTTCGGGCTGCTTTTGAGCCGCACGGTTTTCGGGCGCTATGTGAGGGCGGTGGGAGATAACGAACGGGCGGCCCGCTATGCAGGTCTGCCGATCCGGCGAGTGAAGGCGACGGTCTATGCTCTATCCGGCCTGCTCTCAGGCGTGGCTGGCGTCTTGTACGCCGCCGAGAATCACCAAGGCAATCCAAATTCCGGCGTGGCTTACGAACTGGATGCCATAGCGGCGGTGGTGATCGGGGGAACGCGCTTATCGGGGGGCAGAGGCTCGATCGCGGGCACGATAATCGGCACTCTGCTGGTCGGGGTTTTGACCAATATGCTGCGCCTGAATAACGTCGATAGCAACGTCGAGATGATGGTGAAGGCGGTGATTATCATCCTGGCGGTAGCGGTTCAGAAGCAGGGACGCATAGCGCAATGAGAGCGCTTGCGCTCATGGTTCTCTTCATGGCTCTTTTCGGGTGCTCATGCGGACGGGGGACTCGCAATCAAAATGGCAGGCGGCAATACGTGGTGGCGTTCAGCCAGTGCAATAACGCGGAGCCTTATCGCGCGGCACAGAACGCGCTCATGGCAAAGCTATTCGCTGCGGCAGGAGATGTCAGGCTGGTGATTGCCGATGCGCAGCAGGATAACAGCCGCCAAGTGGCGCAAGTGGAGACGTTCATTCGCGAGCGTCCTGATCTGCTGATCGTGGCGCCAAACGAGCGCGCGGCGCTGACGGCGGTGATGGGCGATGCAGCGGATGAGAAGATCCGGGTCATCTGCCTGGAGCGCGATATTCTGAGACCCTATTACAGCACTTACGTGCACAGCGATAATGCCGCGATCGGGCGCATGGCGGGCGAGTTCATCAAAGAGTACCTGGTCTCGAAATATCACCGGCCGAAGGGAAACGTGGTTGAGATGCGCGGGCTGCTCGGGGTGGAAGGCGAGGTCAACCGTTACAACGGCGCGGCCGAGGTGTTCGCGAAGTACCCGGAAATCAAGATTGTCGCGGACCCGGTTGCAGACTGGTTGCAAGCGAGGGCGAAGGACCGGATGACTGAGGTGCTGCGGGCCCAGTCTGGGATCGACGCAGTTTACGGACACAACGATCCGATGGCGATAGGCGCGTACCTGGCGGCTAGGGAACTGGATCGCGAGAAACAGATGATTTTCGTGGGCGTGGACGGGCTCGGCGGTCCTGCGGGAGGCATCAAGAAAGTGATGGATGGGATTCTGGCCGCGACCTTCGTTTATCCGCTGTGCGTGAATCAAGCGGTAGACGTTGCGTTGAAGATGCTGCGCGATCGGGCGTTCAAGCCGGAAAAGGAATATGTAGTTGCGCCGCGGATCGTTACGCCAGCAAACGCCAGACAGTTATATCGAGACCTTACAATTCAATAGATATCTTTCACGTCAATGAGAACCGCACTATTCCGCAACGTTAGTAATTGGGCTTTGATTTTAACGGCAGGCGTGCTGCCGGGGCTGGCGGCAGATTTCAGGCCACCTGCCGTGCCGCTGGTAACGCACGATCCATATTTCAGCATCTGGTCGATGGCCGATCACTTGACCGACAGGCCAACCGAGCACTGGACAGGAACAGCCCAATCACTTTGCGGGCTGGTGAGAGTGGACGGGAAAACATACCGCGTAATGGGAAGAGATCCGCGGGGCGCGCCGGCGCTGGAGCAAGTGAATGTGAAAGTGCTGCCGACGCACACGGTCTACGAATTTCAAGGGGCGGGGATTGCGCTTACGCTAAGCTTTCTGACTCCTGCCTTGCCGGACGACCTCGACGTGTTGTCGCGTCCGGTTACTTATCTTACTTGGACTATTCGCTCAACGGATAGCGGGGTTCACAAAGTGCAGGTCTATTTCGACGCGAGCGCTCAGATTGCGGTCGACTCGATTTTGACGGAGCGAGTCGCGTGGTCGCGCTACCGCTTGGGCGATCTGCAGGTGCTCCGGTTGGGTACACAGCAGCAGCCGATTCTGGAGAAGTCGGGTGACGACCTGCGAATCGATTGGGGATACCTCTATGTTGTTGCGCCTCCAGTAACCGGCAGTTTTGAAGCGGCTACGGTGAGGCCGGAAGCAATTGAACGGTTCAGCCAATCCGGCCGCGTGCCCGAAGCGGATGACCTGGAGATCGATAAGCCTTATGCACAGGCGCTTCCGGTATTAGCGGAGTCGTTCGATTTCGGCGATGTCACGGGCACCGCGGTTTCGCATCATCTGGTTCTGGCCTATGACGATATTTACTCGATCGCTTATTTTCAAAGGCGATTGAAGCCGTACTGGCGGCGGGCGGGGATGAATATCGATGACCTGCTGCGGGCGGCGCTGAAGGATTACACTTCGCTGGAGCAGCGTTCGAATGCTTTCGATAGGCAACTGGTTTCGGACCTGGAGCACGCCGGAGGAGAGGAGTATGCCCGGTTAGCCGCGCTTGCATACAGCCAGACGATCGCAGCCCACAAGCTGACGGTTGATTTCGATAATACGCCGCTGTTCTTCTCGAAGGAAAATTTCAGCAACGGGTCGATTGATACGGTGGATGTAACTTATCCGAGCTCGCCGTTTTTTCTCTTGTTCAACACGACCCTGCTCAAGGCGCAGTTACAGCCGATTCTGGTGTATGCGGGTCTGCCGCGCTGGAAATTTTCTTTTGCGCCGCACGATCTGGGGCGGTATCCACTGGCAAACGGGCAACAGTACGGAGCGGGTGAAGTTTCGGAGCGCGATCAGATGCCCGTTGAGGAGAGCGGCAACATGCTGCTCATGGTCGCCGGCATTGCACAGGTGGAGGGTAATGCCAACTTCGCCAAGACCTATTGGCCGACACTTACTAAGTGGGCGGAATATTTGAAAGAAAAAGGCCTTGACCCGGAGAATCAGCTATGCACGGATGATTTCGCGGGCCATCTCGCGCATAACGCGAACCTCTCGATCAAAGCGATTCTGGCAATCGGCGCTTACGGCAAGCTAGCCGGAGACCTAGGACAACAGAGCGTCGCGGCGGAATACAGTTCGCTGGCTCGCGGCTTTGCGAAGCGGTGGATCAGCCTGGCGAACGACGGGGATCACTTCCGGCTGGCATTTGACCGTCCGGGCACCTGGAGTCAGAAATACAACCTGGTCTGGGACCATTTACTTGGATTGAATTTGTTCCCGCGGGGGACGGTCAGTAAGGAGGTGGCGTTCTATAAGACGCACGAGAATAAGTATGGGCTGCCGCTCGACAACCGTGCCGATTACACGAAGCTGGACTGGCTTGCGTGGACAGCTTCGTTGAGTAACTCACGGGCGGGATTCGAGTCACTCTTCGATCCGGCTTACGCATTTGCAAACGACTCACCGAGCAGAGTTCCGTTGACGGATTGGTATGACACAAAGACGGCGAAGCAGGTCGGCTTTCAGGCGCGCTCGGTGGTGGGCGGGATTTTCATTCAGATGCTCTATGATCCGGCAATCTGGAAGAAGTACGCCAACGCGGCTCGGGAGCGATGACTGGAGCTGTTGTCTCAGGCGGCGGCACCGGCAGCGGGTTGACCAACTACGTCGACGATGCGGTATTCAGGCGAGAGAGCGCCTCCGACGAAGGTCAGGTTTTCAGGGCGCCAGGAACTGTCGCTGTGATAGCGCGTCAGCACGCTATTTGCAATCCAGGCTTTGCTGTCTATGGAACGTTTCCTGGGAATGCCGAAGAGAGGACTCCACGAGGCGTGTAACGGAGTGAGGGCATAACGGGAATCGAGCGGAAGCGTATATTGTCTGGCAACTGCGGCATCAATCTCGAGGCCGAGGGCGCTGGCCTTATTCATCATCCAGGTCAGCGTGATGTCCGAGAGGGCGGATCCGCCGTCCGGTGTATCGGGCTCGCCGCCGCCTACATCGCTGTGCACGCCGCAGAACCAGACCTGCTCGACGGTTTGACCGGGAGCTGGGGACGAAGTCCAGAGAGTAGGCGGGAACTCACAACGCATCTCGTCGATGGCTAAGGCGTGATACGCATTGAGAACGTCCGGATGCAGGCCGGTATCCAGGAAGCCATAGAGAATAGGATCCACTCCCCCCAACAGCGACGGGATGCCGAGTGAACCGACGGTGTCCCAGACGCCGATCATCGTTATCTTAGCGTTGTACATCCCAAAGCCCGACAGTTTTGCGAGTAACTGGGCGCGGTTTTTCTTGTCCCGGTAAGCCTGGAACGCTGTGTCGACGACCTCTTGGGTGAAGTTCTTGGTAGGCAGGCCACAGGCCGCAATCATACCCGCCACACTGCGGGCAGTGTATGCGCCACGGCTGAAGCCGAAGAGGAAGATTGGGTCACCCGCCTCGTAGACGTGCGCGATTTTGGTGTAACCTTCCTTAATCTTCTGCCACAGGCCAAGGCCGAATGCACCGCCAAGCAGCTTGAGGATTGGATTGCCGTTTGCGCCTACGCCATCGTCGTAGAAGGGAACTTGGGTTGAACTTGTGATAAGCGACTTATAGAGTTTGTAGACGTTGGTGTGCTTGCCGGCATTGTCCCAGGTGCCGTCCGCACAGAACGCGATAGTTTTACTCATTTAGGGTCCCCCGTGGAGGTATTTTCTATCCCAGTAAGTCGAGGGACGAGCAATTTAGCTGCCAGTTTCTGAAACGCTTATCAAGGCTCCTCTACGGCCGCTGATCCGAAGCTACAGCGGCGGCTGCGGTGGCGGTGGCAGTAGGAATCGATAACTGGCGTTCGCGACGCTGCTGATCGTCTTTAACGGCGATCAGGGAGCGCAAGCGAATCAGATTTTGCAGCGCGGCGTACCAGAAAGGCGCGCCCAGGCTCAACAGCACGGCCGAAAGGAGTATCCCGACCGTCTTCATCGCTGAATTGTCCACCGACCAGCGATTTATCCAGTCGGACCAGCTAGTTGGTACGCCAACTAAGTTATTGGTCATCAGGTCGTGGATATTTTGTATCTCGGTATCGGTCAGCTGAAGCTTCTGTCCTCCAGGCTGCGGGACTTTTTGGGCCTGCGCCACGAGGGAGTTGCGAAGTGCGTCATCGCTAGCCAGACGACTGACTAGAGCGGCGGTATCCAATTGGATAACGAGCGCCAGAAGCAGAGCCGCAGTGAACGTGACATAGCGGGTGTGGAGGGTGAAGCGGTCTGCCACGCGATCGATCGTCTGATCGAACCACAGATTTATTTTGGCGAGGAACGCACTGTTTGCCTCTTTCAGGAAGGCAATGCGGGCGCGCTCATTGTTGGTGAGCTCTGGGTGGGAGAGCTCGAGCTGCAAGGCAAGCGAGCCGACATTCTTGATAATGCTCTTGATCTGCTCGTCGACTTCGGCGGGGGCGCCGGCCCGACAAACGCCCGTGTTCACCAATGCCGTTTGAAGTGCGGCCTTCAGATCCTTATCCAGCTCTTGAGGTCCGTCGTTTGAGGCAAGTTCCAGCAACAGCTTGGTCAGCTCCTCGCGATGAATGACACTTCCAAGGCGGCCACTCGAATCCGAGATGAGGGGATGGGAGAGCACGGCCTGAGAGATTCTTTCAGCTATCTGGCGCTTCATGGTGGGCGCGACCTGCTGCAGAATGTCCGCTACACCTTGCTGGAGATGCTTGCCGCGGCTATTGAGAACCGTAGTGATGAACTGCGTGATTACTGTGACGATCATGCTCATCAGCAGCATGATGACCGACAATCCGATGAGCACATCGATGGTCTTGAGCATACGAGCGTTTGGCGGCTAAGCGATTCTTTCAACTCCGCAAAGGAAAGTCAACGCGTTGTTATTTCAGGCAAGTATCAGGGCCGCGCGAGCCGGAGGGAAAGTCAGGCGGGCAGGGAAGCGACTTCGCGCGAGAGCCGAAACGAGACCGAGAAGATGCTGCCGCCTCCGGGCTTTGTCCCGACTTCGATGGAGGCGTGATGTTGCTGGGCGATGGCGTGGGCGATGGCTAAACCGAGACCATAGCCGCCCGATTCCTTGTTTCTCGACGGATCGACCCGAAAGAACCTCTGGAAAAGGCGGGCTTTGGCCTCTTCCGGGATGCCGATCCCGGTGTCCTCAACGCGCAGCACAGCGTGCGCTCCAGCCTGCTCCAGGCAGGCCGAGACACGGCCACCCTCCGGAGTGTACTTGATTGCGTTATCGAGCAGGATGAGGAGCATTCTACGCAGGGCGGAGAAGTCACCGAGCACGGTAACCGGCGAGTCGGGCAGCTTCTGGGTAAGAGCGATGCGTTTCTGTGCCGCTATCGGCGAAAGATCGAGACAGGCACCCTGAAGCAGAGCTTTCAGCTCAACCGGCGCATGTCGGGAGAGAGGCTCCTGAGCGTCGGCGCGAGCGAGGAAGAGCAGGTCTTCGATCAAGCGGGTCATGTTCTCCGATTCGCGTTGGATGCGCTGCAAGGCAGCCCGATACTCAGCTTCCGAGCGCATTCGCCGCAAGGCATTTTCGGCCGAGAAGCGAATAATCGCGACGGGAGTTCTAAGCTCGTGAGAAGCGTCCGCGGTAAAGCGGGAGATCCGCGAGACAGTGGCCTCAATTCGATCGAGCATGCGGTTCCAGGTCTCGGTTAAGCGCTGCAGTTCGTCATTGGTTGGCGGGACCGCCAGGCGCTCGGAAAGATTACTGACGCCAATGACACGCGCCCGCTCGGTTATGTTATCGACCGGAACCAGGGCCCTGCGGCTCAACCAGTATCCGCCGACGCTCGCGCATATGACAAAAACCGGCACGGTGAGCGCCAGCAGTAAGGCCAGGAGATTTACCGCCCTATCTGTCGCCTCGGAAGAAATCGCAAGGAAGGCGCGGAGCGGGCCACTCTTAAGTGCGATAGTCCGATCTACGCCTAAAAAGTGCCGGTGCTTCCAACGAAATTTCTGTGGTTTTGTGGAGTCTATGAGTTCGGAGCGGCTGGCGACGAGGATAGCCGCCTTGGCGCTACTGTAAAGCGGCCGGCCGGCGGCATCGAAGACGACCAGTAAGTGATCCTGGGGGAGAGATTGCGAATACTCATCGATCTCATTCGCCAAGCCGGGCAGCTGATCGCGCTCCTCGATATGGAGATAGGTGTCAAGCCCGAGGGACTGATTCAGCAGAGTAGCCGAGAGTTCAGAAAACAGCGTGTGGCGCAGGGAGAGCCAGACTGTGCAGCTAAACAGAACGAGGCCTAGGGAGAGTACAACGGCGTACCAGATGGCCAATCGCGTTCGAATGGAGAAGTTTTTCAGGGCTGGTTCTCCTGCAGGCAGTAACCTATGCCGCGAACTGTACGAATGAGCCTCGGGGCATCCGGCAACTCGATCTTATTGCGGAGCAGCCGGATGAAAACGTCAAGCGTATTCTCTTCGATCTCGCTATCGAAGCCCCAGATTGCTTCAACGATCGAGGATCTAGAGAGTACTCTACCCTTGTGCCGCATCAGCAGCTCCAATAAGCTGTACTCGCGAGGAGTAAGCGAGATGTCTCTGCCGTTGCGGGTGACCGCTCGGTTGGCCGTATTGAGAGTCAAGGCTCCGGCGCTGAGGGAGACTGGCTGAGGGATTTCGCCGCGGCGGCTTACCGCCCTTACGCGCGCCAGAAAGACATCCAGTGAGAATGGCTTGATGAGGTAGTCGTCGGCTCCGCCATCAAGCGCTCTCACAATGTCGGCGGGCGAATCGCGCGCGGTCAGGATTAGCACAGGGGTGCGGATTCGAGCATGCCGAAGCAGTCTTGCTACCTCGAAGCCATCGACGCGCGGGAGCATCAAATCGAGCACGATCAAGTCGAAGCGGCCGGCTCGAGCGAGTTGGAGTGCATGTGCTCCATCGGCTGCGAGCGTGACGATATGACCTTCTTCCGACAGCGCCGATTGCAAGAGTTCTGCCATCGCCGGTTCATCTTCAACTGTCAGGATATGCATACCCGGTTACATGCTAGCGCCGAAAACTGAAAGTTGGCTGAAGCCGGGTGACGCTTTTAGAGCGGTGTATTCAGGGTTCTTTCAGGATCGATTGCTTCAATAAGGACTTAGGGGAGCATACCTTATTGCGCAGAGCCTCCGCAGCGGTTTTTCTCGTGCTCGCAGGACTTCCAGCGATACAGCTATTTGCCGGGCAACCCGGAACGCCTGGCGGCTCCGGGGCTGCTGAGAGCCTCACGATCACACTTGACGATGCAATCGCCCGGGCTCAGAAGTACGGGATGCAGATCCAGACCGCAAACATTGCGGCGCAGCTAGCGCGTGAAGACAAAACGCAGGCAACGGCTGCGACGCTTCCCTCGCTCAGCGGCTTGAACCAATTTATTTATACGGAAGGCAACGGTACTCCTTCGGGCGTCTTTGTGGCAAACGACGGCGTGCATGTTTATAACGAGCAGGCGGTGGTACACGAAGAGCTGCTGTCCTTGGTACGCCGGGGTGAAATTCGTATGGCGGCGGCGGCCGAAGCGGTGGCCCGCGCCAAGGTCGATATCGCGGTGCGTGGATTGCGGGCTACGGTAATTCAGGATTACTACGCGATTGCCGCTGCGGAGCGCAAGCTCAAGAACGCGCAGCGCAGTTTAGATGAGGCGCAACAGTTCTTGGACATCACGCAGAAACAGGAGCAGGCGGGCGAAGCCGCGCACTCGGATGTAATCAAAGCGCAACTGCAGGTACAGCAACGCCAGCGAGAGGTGCAGGATGCGCAACTCGCTATTCAAAAAGCCAAGATCGCGCTGGCGGTGTTGATGTTTCCCACCCTCCAGCTTGATTACTCGATTGTCGATGATCTGGCGCAGCTTGGGACCTTACCACCTTTACCGGAATCTCTGGCGCAAGCTAATACCAGCAGCCCCGAGCTGAGAGCTGCCCAACAAACACTGAAACAGTCCCGCTTAGGCGTGACGGTGGCAAGATATGCTTACCTTCCGTCGTTCGGGCTCGATTTCTGGTACGGCATCGACGCGAATCAGTTCGCCGCGCAGACATCTTATGCGACGCAGGCGACGGGCCGGAGTACGCTGCCCAATTATCTAGTTCGCAACCGGCAGAACCTGGGTTACTCAGCGGCCGCGACGCTCAATGTGCCGATCTGGAACTGGGGATCGATCCGCAGCAAGGTAAAGCAAGCGAGTCTGAGAGAGCGCCAAGCGGAACTGGACTTCAACACGGCAGAAAGACAGCTGCAAGCAGATTTCGCATCGGCTTATCGCGAGGCGGAAACGGCGCTCGCGCAAGTGGACTCGCTTCGCTCTTCCTCTGATCTGTCGGGCGAGAGTTTGCGGCTGACGGTTCTTCGATATAAAGCCGGGGAGGCGACCGCGCTTGAAGTAGTGGATGCACAAACGACAGCTAGCTTGGCCCGTAGCGCCTACGATGACGGGCTGCTGCGTTACCGGGTGGCGCTGGCGGTCTTACAGACCTTGACAGGAAACTTTTAGCTATGAAGATTCACACCTATTGGCTGCTCGCGCTTTGGGTGCTGGCGATGAGCTGCTCGAAGAAGAATGCCGGGGGCGATGCCAGCGATGAAACGGGTGCAGCCGCTCCTGTCCAGGTTGCCGCGGCGCAGCGCTCCACTATACACTCGTTCATCACGGCCGAGGGCATTCTTTATCCGCTCAAGCAGGCCAATATAACGCCTAAGATCAGCGCGCCTGTTGCGCGTTTCTACGTGCAACGAGGAGATCATGTTCGTGAGGGACAGCTGCTGGCAACTCTGGAAGATCGCGACTTAGTAGCAGCGGCGCAGGAAAGCAAGCAGTTGTACGAGCAGGCACAGGCAGGTTACCTGAACACTTCCGGAGCGACTATGCCGGACGACTTGACCAAAGCTAAAACAGATCTCCAGTCTTTCCAGGAGGCATTCGAAGCGGCGAAGAAGCTGTACGATAACCGTGTTTCTCTTTTTCGGCAGGGAGCGCTTGCTCAGAAGCTGGTAGATGACGCGAAGGTCGCCATGGTGGGAGCGCGGAGCCAGCTCGAAACCGCACGCCAGCATTTGAAATCACTGGAAACGGTTGGACGCGCCCAGCAATTGAAGGGGGCAGAGGCGCAGGTTGCGGCGGCCAAGGCGCATTATGAAAGCGCGCAGGCCCAGGTCTCGTACGCCGAGGTGCGGAGTCCGATGGATGGCGCGATCGCAGACAGGCCGGTGAACGTGGGCGAAATGGCGAGCAGCGGATCGTCGCTGTTTTCGATCGTCGATCTGTCGCGAGTGGTCGCACGCTCGAATGTTCCGGTTCAAGAGGCCGCTCTGATTTCAGCTGGCCGGCCGGCTACGATTGCGAGCGGCTCGACCGAGCTCACGGGGAAGGTGATGGTGGTCAGTCCCGCGGTGGATCCGAACACCACTACGGTACAGGTCTGGGTGGAAGCTCCGAATCCGGGCGAGCGGCTAAAGCTCGGATCGACTGTTCAAATTTCAATCGATGCCGGCGAGATTCCGAATGCAACTGTAGTTCCGGCCTCAGCGCTGCTCCCATCCGAAGAAGGAGGGGAAAAAGTTATGGTTGCCGGCCCGGACGGATTGGCGCATAGTCGCCCAGTCAAGGCGGGCATACATTCAGGAGATGACGTGCAGATTCTGAGCGGCGTTAATCCTGGAGAACAGGTGATTACGCAAGGCGCGCTGGGCTTGGACGACAAAGTCAAGATTCAGGTGACCAAGCCCGAGACTCAGGCGGAGACGAGTTCCCAGAATGAGGGAAACGCGAAGTGAGTGTTTTATCACCTGTGAGCACGCCGGCGCGCACCTATGGGTCGCCGGATCACTGGACGGAGCGATTTCTTAAGCCGATCATCTTCATCATCGTCGCGTTAGCGGTATTCGGCGTTTACCTGGCATTCACGATACCGATTGCGGTTTTTCCCTCGACGAATTTTCCCCGTATCGTGATCGGAGTTGATAACGGGGTGATGCCGATCGATCAAATGCAGGTGGTGATTACGCGACCGATTGAAGAGGCAGTGAATTCGGTGCCGGGTTTAGACCATGTGGTCTCGATCACGAGCCGCGGGTCGGCCGAGGTCGACCTTTTCTTTAGCTGGAGCGTAGACATGTTCCAGACGCTGCAATATGTGAATGCGGCCGTCTCTCGCGTGCAAACTACTCTGCCTCCTACCGCTCTGATTAATACGAATCGCCTGACGTTTGCCGCGTTTCCGATCATGGGCTACAGCATGACTTCGCAAAACGTTCCGCAGACGGAGTTGTGGCAACTGGCGACTTACACAGTTAAGCCGCAGATTAACCGGTTACTGGGAGTTTCGACGATTGTTGTGCAAGGCGGCCAGGAGCCAGAATTCCAGATTCAGCCTGACCCCGAGAAGTTGATCGAATCTCAAATCACTGTTCCCAACCTTCTCGATGCCATTGCGAAGAGCAACCTGATTGACTCACCAGGGTTGCTGGAGCAGAATCATCAGCTGGTGCTCGGCCTGGTTAGCGGGCAGGTACACAATACGACCGAGATAGGCGAGATTGTGGCGAAGACTACATCGGGCGGCTCGCCGATTAAGGTTCGGGACGTATCTACGATCAGCCCTTCAGTAAAACCCGTTTACACCGTAGTTACGGCGAACGGCAAACCGGCGGTCCTATTGAACATCTATCGCCAGCCGGATAGCAACACGGTGGCGGTTGCCGACGAGGTACACCGTGCGATCGACAATCTGCGGCGAACCCTCCCCAGCGGCATATCGATCGAACCGTTCTATGACCAGTCAGATCTCGTGAGCGCTTCAATGAAGAGCGTGCGAGACGCCATCCTGATCGGGGTGCTGCTTGCCGCGATCATACTGGTGCTGTTTTTGCGAGATTGGGGCACGTCGATTGTAGCGGGTCTGGTGATTCCCGTCACAATGGCTGTCACGTTCATTGTCTTGCGGCTGATTGGCCAGAGCTTCAATCTGATGACGTTAGGCGGTCTGGCGGCGGCTGTCGGTTTAGTTATTGACGACGCGATTGTTGTTGTAGAAAACATCGTCATCCATCGCGAAACCGGGCAGAGCCGTGCCGAGGCGATCCGCAGCGCCATTCGTGAAATCCGCATACCTCTTGTCGGGTCAACTGTAACTCCGATTGTCGTTTTCCTGCCGCTCATCACCATAACGGGTGTTACCGGAACCTTCTTTCGCGCACTGGCGATCACGGTGGCGGTGGCACTGTTGACGTCACTGGGCCTGGCGCTCACCTGGACGCCAACGCTAAGCCATCTGTTTTTACGAAAGCCCCAGTCACAGGGAGAGCATTCCGGTTCGCAAACCGACATATATGAGAAACCTGCCACAGGAGTGATGGGGTATTTGACTCGCTTGTACGAGCGCGCCATGCGAGCCACACTCGCCCATCCATTCGTACTGACCGGACTCGCCGTGCTGCTGATAGCCGTCTCATTCGTTTGCTATCGATCGCTTGGCTCCGATTTGCTGCCTGCCATGGATGAAGGCGGATTCGTGCTGGATTACCTGATGCCCGCAGGAGCGTCGCTCGCCGAGACCAATCGGGTCCTGGTGGGGGTTGAGAAAATTCTTCACACCATACCCGAAGTGCAGAGCACCTCGCGGCGCACGGGCCTTCAACTCGGGTTGGCGGCTGTGACCGAGGCCAATACAGGCGATATTTCGGTTCTGCTTAAGGCGCATCGCAGCCGGAGCGTGGAAGAGGTGATCTCAGAGGTGCGTAGCAAGGTTAACGAGAGTTACCCGCAGCTGGACACCGATTTCCACCAGGTTCTCGAAGATATGATTGGCGATTTGACCAGCTCGCCGAATCCGATCGAGATCAAGCTCTTTTCTGAGAATTTCGATTTACTGAAGAACTGGGGTCCGAAGGTCGGGGACGCGATCAAGACAATCAGCAGCGTGAAAGACGTAAGGAATGGGATCGAAGATACAATTAGCGGTCCAGCGATCACGTTCAATGTCGACCAGGGCATCGCAGCACGCGCCGGCTTTACCCCGCAAGAGATCGAACTGGACGCCAGCGCCATTTTTCAGGGCGAGCCCGCGCCGGTTCCCGTTATCGTGAACAACCGCCCGTATACTTTGCGCGTCACTTTTCCCCCAAGCACTCGTTCTTCGCTCGATGCGATCAGGAACACGCTGCTGGTCAGCGGCAGCGGGAAGGTCGCGACACTGGGAACGCTCGCGAGTGTCGAGAACGATCCGGGCCAATCGGAGATCCGGCGTGAGAATCTGCAGCGCGATATCACAGTGACCGGCCGCTTTGAAGGAGTCAGCCTGGGGACGGGAATTGCGTTAGTTCAGAAAAAGGTGGCGGCTCTGCACATACCTTCATCCATCCGCGTGATTTATGGGGGGCTTTACCAGCAACAGCAACAGTCGTTCCACGATCTGCTGTTTGTGCTTGCCGCGGCTATTGTGCTCGTTTTTGTCGTGCTGCTTCTGGAATTTGGCGGTTTTGCGGCCCCGGTCGCCATCCTGTCGTCAGCGCTACTCTCCACTTCAGGAGTGCTGTTCGCGCTGCTTGTTACCAACACTACCTTCAACATTTCATCTTTTATGGGTCTGATTATGGTGATCGGGATCGTCGCAAAGAACGGAATCCTGCTGCTCGATGCCGATCAGAAATTCCGCGCGGAAGGCTCGTCTGCAAGGGAAGCGATGATCAAAGCCGGTGAGAGACGTCTGCGGCCGATCGTGATGACTGCCCTGGCCACAGTGGCCGGAATGATTCCACTCTCATTAGCGATCGGGGCCGGCTCGCAGATGCTGCAGCCGCTGGCCATCGCGGTAATCGGCGGAATTTTGGCGTCGATGGTGTTATCGCTGCTAGTAACTCCGGCGGTACATTATTTTCTGGCGCGGGAGTAAGGATGTGGGAGGTTCACTCTTGAGAGCGGGACTGAAAGCCCCGGGCGGGCTAAACTCCGCCCTCCAAGAATTTGTGAAAGTGTTTTTCTGGGCTTTGTCTTTGGCTGTGGTTGGGGCGCAGCCGGTTACCGTTCAGATAAATAGCTCACAGAAGCTCGGGCAATTGAAGCCGGTCTGGAGGTATTTCGGTTACGACGAGCCCAATTACACGTACGGTAATAACGGGACTAAGTTGATCCATGAGTTAGCGGCTCTAAGTTATGAGCCCGTCCATATTCGAACGCACTTCCTACTGGCTAGCGGGGACGGGCGCCCGGCTCTGAAATGGGGATCTACGAATGTGTATACGGAGGACCCATCAGGTAAACCCATTTACGATTGGACGACGGTCGACAGAATCTTGAGCACGTACATCGATGCGGGCGTTACACCCTTTGTCGAGATCGGCTTTATGCCGAAAGCTCTTTCGAGTCATCCCGAGCCATATACGCCGGTGTGGAAGCCGCATGGGAATTGGAGCGACTATTATCTGGGCTGGACGTATCCGCCGAAGAATGATGTCAAATGGGGCGAGCTTGTTTTCCAATGGGTCACTCATTGCGTGAAGAGATATGGGAAATCCGCCGTCGAGAGCTGGAATTGGGAGGTGTGGAACGAACCGGACATTGGGTACTGGCATGGCACGCCCGAAGAGTACGACAAGCTTTATGACTTCACGGCGGCTGCAGTGAAACGCGCTCTGCCGAGTGCGCGCATCGGCGGGCCTGCCTCGACCGGACCGGCCAATCAAAAAGCGGCTGCGTTTTTGAGGCAATTTCTAGAGCACTGTTCCTCGGGCTCGAACTATGCAACTGGAAGTACAGGGGCGCCCCTCGATTTCATTACCTTTCATGCCAAAGGGCGTCCCGAGGCGGTTGAGGGTCACGTGCGGATGGGGCTTTCACAAGAGCTGAGGGATGTTTCGCAGGGGTTTGAAATAGTGCGTTCCTTTGCGAAGTTCCAGCAGCTGCCGGTGATACTGAGCGAAGCGGATCCGGAAGGTTGCGCGGCCTGCTCCGCTCGGGTGTATCCGCCCAACGCCTATCGCAATGGAACGCTCTATGCTTCTTACACCGCTGCCGCGATGAAGGGCATGCTGGAGCTAGCCGAGCAGAATCAGGTCAACCTGGAAGGCATGCTGACCTGGGCTTTTGAATTCGAAGGTCAGCCTTATTTCGACGGGCTCCGCACGCTCGCTACGAACGGTATCGATAAACCGGTGCTGAACCTGTTTCGGATGGCGGGACTCATGGGCGGCGAGCGCGTAGAGGTAAGAACGAACGGAGCAATCGACGCTCTCGCTTCGCGTTCCGACCGCCAAATTGCCGTGATGGTCTGGAACTACCAAGAGGAGGACGCGAGCGGGCCGGCTAAGAACGTGGATCTCCGGATCTCAGGGCTTCCGGCGAATGAAAGACGAGTGCTGCTACAGCATTTCCGTATCGACGCGAATCATAGTAACTCATACACGAGCTGGAAGCAGATGGGTTCGCCGCAGGAGCCCGCGCCGGATCAATATCGCGCGCTCGAAGCCGCAGGGCAATTACAGTTGCTTGAATCGCCGCGCTGGGTGGACGCGCCCAACGGCATGACCGATGTGAAGTTTGCACTTCCTTTGCAGGGCGTCTCTTTGATAGAACTGAGCTGGTGAGAGCAGCCGGTTCACGCTTATCTCTCCGCTGGCGGATCGCGCTGCTGGTCGCCGCCGCGATCACGCTGAGTTATGTCGATCGCCAGACACTGCCGGTTGCGATTACGGCTATTCAGCGGGAGATTCCGATCTCCAATGCGCGGTTCGCGGATCTGCAAGGCGCTTTTCTGCTGGCCTATGCCGTTATGTATGCGGGAGGCGGCAGGCTCATCGACCTGTTAGGCACTCGAACCGGTTTCCTGATTATTATGCTGTGGTGGTCGCTGGCTTGCGCCAGCCACGGTTTAGCGATTGGTTTTGGGACACTGATGATCAGCCGCTTTCTGTTGGGCATGGGCGAAGGAGGCGGCTTTCCAGCGGCGACTAAGGCTGTTAGCGAATGGTTTCCGGTGGCCGAGCGTTCGCTGGCGATGGGCGTCATCAATGCCGGAACAGCACTCGGTGCAGTGATAGCTCCTCCTTTCATCGCACTTGTGCTCTCCTTCGCCAACTGGCGCTGGGTTTTCCTTCTGCCGGGCGCATTTGGGTTGCTGTGGACTGCGTGGTGGTGGAAGGCATATTGGGCTCCCGCGCAGCACCCGCATCTGTCGCCGGTAGAACGCGCGGAAGTGGCTACTGTGCTGGCCGAGAGCCCATTGACTAGAAACGTCCCGGGTCTTTCGTGGCTGCAATTGCTCACGCGACGTGACGTGTGGGGCATCATCGGCGCGAAGTTTCTCAGTGACGCAGCGTGGTTTTTTTATCTGTTCTGGTTTCCTAAATACCTGTACGATGTGCGGCACTTCGATATCAAGCAAGTCGGCTATTCGGCGTGGATTCCTTACGCGGCATCAGGAGTTGGTTGTCTGGTAGGAGGCTGGTTTTCCGGTTGGCTGATCCGGCGGCGGCACACGGTCAACTTTTCACGCAAGTTTTCGCTCGCCTGCAGCGCTGCTCTGATGCCCTGCATAGTGGTGGTGACCCATCTTCCCGTCTCGCTGGCAGTTGTTCTCTTCAGCGTCGCCTTCTTCGGACACCAAGCGTGGTCGACGGTCGTGATCGTTCTTCCTACGGATCTGTTTCCGCGCGCGGTGGTGGGGTCAGTGGCGGGCCTGGTCGGGTTCGGAGGTGCGATCGGCGGAACCATTTTCGGATTGCTGGTCGGGTACCTGCTCGATCACGGCTTCGGGTACGGCGTAGTTTTCGCTATCGTGAGCACATTGCACATCGTCGCGTTCGCTCTGATCCTGTTAACAGTGCCTGCTTCGCGGTTTGAAGCGATGCGGCGAGAGAGCGTGAACACGGGATGAAGTCGACTTAACTTGCAGGTGTGATAAAGAAACGGTGTTTGCAGCGTCCTGATTGATATGGGGCTTGAAGCGTTCGATCTTACGGGCCGCGTCGCCGTTGTTATGGGGGGAACCTCCGGCATTGGACGGACTCTCGCCCTAGGGCTGGCCGGTGCGGGAGCGGACGTCGTGGCGACGGGCCGGCGAGAGCCGCTAGTAATCGAAGTTGCGGAAGCCATCGAGAAACTGGGCCGCAGAAGTTTGCGGCGCGCCGTTGATGCGGCCGATCGCAAGTCGATCGACGGTTTGCGCGATGCGGTCCTTACGGCTTTCAGTCGAGTTGACATTCTGGTTAACTCGGCGGGGCAGATCTTTAGAAAAGCTACCACCGGCATCAACGAGCAGGAATGGAATGCGCTGCTCGATATCAATCTCACGGGCACGCTGCGCGCTTGCCAGAGCTTTTATGAGCCCCTGGTTCAGAGCGGGCGCGGGCGAATTGTGAACATCGCCTCACTGACTTCATTTGTAAGTTTCCTCGAGGTGACGGCTTATGCCGCGTCCAAAGCGGGAGTTCTTGGACTTACGCGGAGCCTAGCGGTGGAGTGGGCCAGTAAAGGGATCAACGTTAACGCAATTGCTCCAGGCGTGTTTCGCACGGAATTGAACTCAGCTCTGCTTGACGGGACTGCGCGCGGGCAGGAGTTACTGATGCGCACGCCGATGAAGCGCTTCGGCAATGTCTCGGAACTGACGGGGGCTGCGGTCCTGCTCGCCTCCGACGCGGCAAGTTTCATCACAGGCCAGTGCATCGCAGTTGATGGCGGCTTTTTGGCGAGCGGTGTGAATCAATAAGTCCCCGATGCATGTTACGCCAGTTTTCCAGGACCGGATCGAGGCCGGACGTCTGCTTGGAGAACAGGTCAGTCAGCTGAGGTTTGATTCGAAACCCCTGGTGCTGGCTCTGCCCCGTGGAGGGGTCCCGGTCGGGCTGGAGGTGGCGAATGCGGTGGGTTCGGAGCTCGATATCTTTTTAGTTCGCAAGCTCGGTTTGCCCGGAGAAGAAGAGTTGGCTCTCGGCGCGATCGCGAGCGGCGGCACGCGCATCCTGAATGAGACGCTTGTTAGAGAGTTGCGGATTCCGGAGGAAACGATAAACGCGCTGACCGCGCGCGAACAGGGGGAGCTAGAGCGCCGGGAACAGCTATACCGCTACGGACTTCCCGGCATTCCGGCGGAGGGCCGGACAGTCATCCTGGTGGATGACGGCGTAGCTACGGGTTCCACGATGAGGGCTGCAGTTGCTGCCTTACGCTCGCGAGATCCGTTGCGGATTGTGGTTGCGGTTCCGATCGCCTGCCCTCGTACGTGCCGGGAGATTCGTCCCGAAGTAGATGAACTGATCTGCGCCGAGACCCGTGATCCGTTTATCGCGGTAGGAATCTGGTACCAGCATTTCCCGCAGGTGTCGGATCGGGAAGTGCAGCTAATGCTGCGAGAAGCCCGAGGCCGCTCGCAGCCTGAGCAATTCAGCTGAACACGAGGGTGATAGCGCCAATTGCGATCATCAGGCCGCCGGCGATCTTAGGGATAGAGAGACTCTCCCCCAAGAACCCGGCTGCAAAAAGAATGACGAACACAACGCTCAGCTTGTCCACCGGAGCCACCTTCGACGCTGGCCCAAGTTGCAGAGCGCGAAAATAGCAAAGCCATGACAAGCCCGTCGCGACGCCGGACAGGATCAGGAACAGCCAACCCTTTTGTGTAACGCTCGCCATCTCACCGGACTCGTAAGTCGCTCCGACGATGGCCCAGGCGAAGACCAAGACCACGAGTGTGCGTATGGCTGTGGCCAGATTGGAGCTGATGCCGGCCACGCCGATCTTGGCGAGGATGGCGGTGGCTGCCGCGAAGAGGGCGGACAGCAACGACCACAGAAGCCAGTTCATCCCTACAGGATCGCGCAGTGAACGGGCTCGCGCCTAGTACGCTCGTTTTAGGTAAGCGAGATGCCTTTCATGTAAGATATAAGGCAAATTAATTCGCAACTTCCAAATTTGGAGCTCAAAAGTATGAACTATAGCCGCGTTTGCAAGCGCCGACTTCGTTGGTCGCTTCTCCTGATGGCTAGCCCTTGTTTCGCACAGCACTTCGGATTTTTTACGAAAGAGACGGTGACTTTGCACCGAAAACTGCCATCGGTGTTTCTGCTTACCGGTACGCAAGTAAGCGTGAAGGTGGCGCCTTCGGCGAATCCGCTGGCAGCGCAGTTGGGACCACTTATCGAGACGCTGCTCCAGCAGAATGATCATCGGGTCTCGATCGAGAATACGAATCCCCAAACCTTGATCACGTGCACGATAAGTGCTTACGTGCCGCCGAATATTGTCAAATCGACAAGTGCTCCCATCGTTACAAAAAAGGGCACAACGCCAGGCCAGGATTCGTATAAAGTGACTGGAGATTTGCTGGTTTCTTATAGCGCACAGGATCTACAGAAAAAGAAGACACTTGATGCGAGCGTCCTCGAGTCAAAAATCAATAGTACGTACGACGCAAGCGGGAATAAAGAAACCGGGTCGTTCGGAGGCATTTTGAGCAGTGTGAAGCATCCGCTCGCTGCGAAAGAAACGATTCCCACAACAGCGGACGTGAATCAAATGATGGTTCGCCAGATTGCCTGGGACGTTACTCGGCGAGTGGTAAACACGGACGAAGCCATTCAGGTGCTACTGCCGAAGGGCAAACTGGAGAAGGCCGCCAAGTTTGCCGAGTCAGGGGCATGGTCCCGCATGCTAGAGGAGGCAGAGAGTACTCCGCCGTTTGCTAAACCGGAAGAGGAAGCCTACCGGCTCTACGATGTCGGGCTGGCATATGAAGCGATGGGATATCAGGCGCCAGATCCCAAGCAGGCCTTGAATCTTTTCGAGCAGGCCTCGATTAACTATGGGAAGGCGTTGGACACCAACGCAGGGGATAAGACGCTTCGCGAGCCGCCAACTCGCATTCAGGAGGCGCTTGTTTTATTGCGAACTATTGAGGAACGTAAGGCCGGTAAGCCAGTGGAGGACGTAACGGCACGGAAGGCAGAAACCGATTCCGCGCCGAAGACCCAAACCGTAAGCACGTCAGCAAAAGAACCACAGCCGCAAGTGACGGCGGATCCGGACCTGTTGACGAACGAGGGGATCATTGAGTTGAAAAAAAGCGGGATGAATGATGCAAACCTCCTGGCGAACATTCACGACGCCAAGCGCGTAAACTTCGATGTGACAGTCAGCGGCCAGAAACAGTTGATGCAGGCGGGTATCTCAAACACGGTGCTGGCAGCGATACGGCAAAAGGCCAAGAGCACTTCAGCACCTTCCAAGACTTCACGTAGCGGCGGTTCGCCGGCCGCGAAAAGCAGTCAGCCGTAGGAACGCTATGCGGATTAAGCTCGGTTTTCTGATGGTCATCTTTCTGGTTCCAGCCTTACGGGCTCAGGAAAGGTGCGGCGTCGCGCGAGATCTGGTTGTGCGTGCGCTGGAAGATTTGAAAGTCAGTGCGGCAAATTCGGATGTGGAGGACGGTATCCAGCTTTTGAAGGAAGCGGCGCAAGCCTGTCCGACGATGGGCGATGCCTGGTATTACCGGTCCCTGTTCGAGAACAAGTTAGGACACAAGCAACTTGCAGGCTTTGCACTTCGGCAGGCACAGGTGATGGGATCGGAGGCAATGAGTAGTGGGCTCAATCCGTTCCAGTTGGCCGCACCGCCGCAGCAACAGGTGGCAGTCGGACCAGTACGTCAGAAATGGGCGCTGGTGGTGGGCGTCGGGAAATTTCAAAACAAAGCAAATAACCTCCCTTACACGAAAAAGGATGCGGACGATTTCGCAGCCGTTCTGAAGGACCCACAGATCGGCCGTTTCAGTGAAGATCATGTGAGGGTCTTGACTAATGGCGACGCGACATTAGCCAACGTGAAAGCGGGCCTCAATTGGATTGCGCGTGAAGCCGGTCCAGCGGACATGGTCGTGGTGTATGTGGCAAGCCATGGAACGGCACGACAGCGGGATTCGGTGGGCCATTTGAACTACATTCTGGCGCACGATACGGATGACAGCGACGAAGACAAGTTGTATGGAAGCGCTCTTCCGATGGTTGATATTTCAGAAGTTGTCCGGTCCCGCATACAAGCTCTCAGAACCGTTATCTTTCTCGATACCTGCCACAGTGGAGGCGGGGGCGGTTTGTTGCGGGCGGCAGCACCTTCCGAAGCGATGATGGAGAGCATGAAAGCAGGTACGGGACGCGTCATTATTGCGGCCGCCCGCGAGAAAGAGCTCTCATTTGAGAGCGAGAAATTTCAAAACGGCATCTTCACGCATTACCTGGTTGAGGGGTTGAAGGAGCAGGGCGGCAATCTTTCGGTGGCGAAGATCTTCGATTACCTGGAGCAAGAGGTTCCTAAAGATGCGAAGGCCGAGGCTAACGCAGAGCAGAGACCGGTGATGTTCCGCAGCGATAAAGGTGGGGAAATCGTGATCGGCGTACAGCCGGCGGCCAAGACCGCGCGAAAGCAGTTTACTGCGCCCGGACAGCTTTCCTTGCTGCGCCTCATTGCGGAGCGATAATTTCAAGTTCGGATTTAATGCGGATCACGTTCTCGTGATGCTTGGCCTTCTCTTTCAGCTCGTGTATGTAATCAAGGTGGATGTGCAGAAGCGCACCCAGGATGACCGGCAGAAAACCAAGCCAAAGATTCCATGAACGGAATACCAAATAGCTGCCTACAAAAGGCAACAAGACTGCCAGAGCGATAACGAGAGCGGTTGCCCACTTGCGATTCTTGCTGTGAAAAGCTACCGTTGCAAGCAGGCAACCAAGTAGAACATCAACGAAGAAAACCGCTATTTTCTGCAGTTCTCGCATTCCTCCGCCCCGGAATTCTGTCTCCATGGCATAAGCTACCAGATCCACCCCCGGTATCGGACCAATCGGAGTGAAGTACTCGTCGCGAGCCGCGGCATAGTTGCCGCCGAGAATGACAATCTTGCCCTGAAGGGCGCCTTTGATATCGGGCGAGTCGAGGTGCCGCAATATGCTACCAGCATCCGTATGGCCGAAAGCGTACCGGTCAGCACTAAAGTTGAAGTAGAGCTTTTCTTCTTCCTTTTCTTTTTCATCTCGATTCTTGGGGGAAACCGTTCCTCCGCGGACTGCTGCCCACGGCAATGATGGCCAGAACTTTGGAAGCCCATTAGACTCTACAGGGAGGAAGTGCAGATATCCACGGACAGTGCCGTCGGGCTCTCTCGGGAATAAGGGCACGCCCAAATGACCTTCCTGAATACTTGGGGGTAAAGGCGAGAGCTTCAGTTCCCGACTGCTTTTATTCGGGCGCTCGATCGTTTGAGGCCAGATAATCGTGGTGTTTAGACGGGAATCTTCTAATTCCTTCTGGATCTGTACCGGCAAGGGGCTGAAATTTGCTGTTTCTCTCTCCATCTTGGTCGGCGTGACATCCAGGTCGACTACGAGCAGATTAGGGTTTGCTTTTGCTATTCCAAGTATCAGGTTTTTCAACTCGGCTCGATCGAGTGGGCTCGTCTCACAAAAAAAATCGCTATAGTCGTCATCCGTGATCTCGACAATCCGTATGCTGGAACTTTGATAAATGCTTGAGCGAAGCAAAGGATCCAGACCAAACATCTCGAAATGATAAAGAAGACCGCTTTTTGCGAGGATCATCATTGCGAGCGCGATCGGGACGATAAGGAGAAGCGCGCGTCCGATGTACTGCCAGAAGCCTTGCTGCTCCGGAGCTTCCTGCGCGGATTGATTTGGTTCGGACATACTCAACGAGAGAGTTGATCTAAGGCCGCGCGGTTTACTGCGCGGACGGTAGCGGCGGGCACGTTTGCGTTCCAGGAAGCGGTCTGCTTTTTTAAAGCTGCGAAGCTTGCCGTTTTGCTTTCGTAATTCTCTGGCGTGACGACAAGAATCCAAGCTTCTCCGGCAGAATCACCGTCCGAAGACTGTGCCGAAAGGCGGTACAGACCCGGCGCAAGATCGGGGCCGGCAGCGGTTTGCTTCGATTCCGGATCCCAATGCAATGCAGCCGGAGCACTCGACGCGGATGCTGCGGATGGAGTCGGGCTCGTGACTTTTGCAAACGTAAGACGATAATCACCTTTACTCAAGCCGCTAATTGCAGGACGTAAGTCTACGGAATGGTTAGAAACCTGAACGACAGAATCTGTAAGGCTGCCGTTATCGCGGCTGGCAGCAGTATAGTAGCGAGGCGAATCGGTTGAAATGAGCTCTTTCACCTGACGATAGAGCGCAGTCATCGGGCCTTCCGATTCCGGAACAAGAGCCGGTACGGTTATTGGCTCAGTACATCCTGCGTTGCTCTTATTGGGCAGTGAGTCCGGATCATCACAGGCGAAGGTCTGGGGTTTTTCACTGGCCATGATGGTCAGAGATCCTATCTTCGAAGGTAGGGGTGAGATTTGTACTTTATCACCGGCGTGTAACGGCATACCGATGGATATCGGAGTGTTATTCCCAGTTTTCCAAGTGCCGATCGTTCCTATGACGATCCATTCGCTGACCGGAGCCGCAAGTGCCAGGATTCCATGCAAAAAGACAAGAAGAGTTGAAAGGATCACCAGTCGCATAAAAACCTGGACGTTAGGGTATCACCTATTTAGCGCGTCGTGTACGGGCGTGGGGCTGCCCCAATTCCTGCTCTTGTCTTCTGCGGCGGGTCGGCGTCTGTGAGTTCTAGGTTGTTGGTCTTCGCCTGAAGAGCAGCCGGTAGATAATGAGCAGAATGATCGCGCCAATTACCGACATGATAAAGCCGGCGCTCGAACCATTCTGATAGTGCCCAAACATCCGCCCAATAAAAGTTCCCACGAACGAACCGGCGATGCCTAGGAGCATCGTCACGATAATCCCGCCGGGGTCCTTGCCTGGCATCAGGAGCTTGGCGACCGCACCTATGATGAGCCCGATAATCAACGTCCAAATGAAGTGCATTGGTAGATTCTCCTTCTGTTGCTTGAGATAGAGATCACTGTATCATCTTTCCTTAATTTGCTAGACCGCTCTCCACGCCAAAGCGACTAGCTGAACTTCGATGTTAGTCTTCTTCAGCCTGCTACTTACTGTTTCGAGTTGCTCGGTTGCCGGATCTACTTTAGCCTGTTGATTTGTCAGTTCGTTTTCGAACTCGGCCTGCAGCTCTGCGATTTGCTGCTCAAGTTGTTCGACGTTCTCGTGCGCTTGTCCGACACCCTGCATCTGCTGCCATGAGCGCCCGGCCTGGCGCGCCGTGGTAGCCGCCCTGGAGATCGTTGCCGCGCTCAGAGCCTTGTGTCCAATGAAGGCGCTGAGCAGTCCGCTTCCAACCGAAACAGCGGTCTGAAGGAAGGCCTGATTCTGTTGACTTTTCTGCTGCTCGACTGCCATCTCGGCGCGGCGCTTGCGTTCATTCAGAGCCGCCAGTTTGGGCGCGTACTTTTGCTTGAGCGCTTCGGCCAGGCGGTCGCGCTCCTCGCGTGCAGCCTGCTGTAGGCGGACGCGGAAATCCCGTTCCGATTCGCCCGGACGAGAGGTCTGCTGCAAGCTCGGGCTCTTGAAGATCGCAAGCTGTTGTGTCTGGAAGAGCCAATTCGAGAAAGCTTTGGTCCAAGTTGCATAATTCTTCGCCTTGGTGGCTTCTGCCGGCAAACCGGCGAAGGCGATGTCCGGCTCGGCGCTTTTTGCCAGGTCGTTAAGGGACAGGTCAGTCTTCTCGGCCTGTGCCCAATCCAGGACCACGGGCCCGTCGTGGATGGGCGTGGTCCAAACTGCCTCCTTGATCTGATTCAGATTCAGCTTGTCATCCACAAAGTGGAGCTTCGCCGCTCCGACCAGCACCGGTTGATAGATTGCAGCGGACGCCTTATCAACGGGCAGAAAATAATGCGGCACGTCGGGCGGCAATACGGGCGCGAGTCTGGAATTGCTCGACGCCGGTCTGCCATCGCCCGCAGCGGATGCCGGGATGGTTGCGCTTTTCCTGTTCTGCATTAGCAGCTTGATCTGTTCACGCGTGATTGGGCCGCGCAAGTAGGACAGCGTCCAGCGCGTTTTGAACAGCTGCGGCCTGTCCTCGTGTACGTTATTCAACAGGAACACGCGGCTTCCTAATCCCGCTATCAGCTGCTCCAGGCTCCGGCGGTCAAAAGCGGCATGTGCTTCGCCAGCGGCGCCTTCGAGTCCGTCCATCACGCGCATTTTGTCGCGCTCGGTTTGCAGTCTGCCGATAAACCAGGTTCCGGCATTCGACAAGCCCTTGTAGTCGAGATCGACCGGGTTTTGGGTGGCCAAGACGATTCCCAGACCATAGGCGCGCGCTTGCTTCAGAAGCGTGAGCAGCGCTTTCTTGGAGGGCGGATTCGCCACTGGAGGGAAATAGCCGAAAATCTCATCCATATACAGCAGAGCGCGCAAACTGGTAGTGCCTGGTTGCGTGCGCACCCAATTCAGAACCTGGTTAAGCAGAAGGGAGATGAAGAACATGCGTTCGGAGTCGCTTAAATGTGCAATCGACAGGATTGAAATGCGCGGCTTTCCCTCTCGGGTGTGCAACATGGACGCGATGTCGAGCGGGTCGCCGGTTAACCAGGCCTTAAACCCTGGCGATGCCAGAAGATTATTGAAGCTCATGGCGAGCGCGAAGCGATCTTTCGCCGGATAAAACGTCTCGAGATCCATCACGCCGGCCTTCTCGATCGGCGGTTTCTGAATCTGAGTGATGATGCCCGGAAGGTCGAGATCACGCCTCTGTTTCCAGTTCGCGTCGAAGATGTTGGCAAGCAATACGTGTTCGCGGCTTTGGATGGGATCGGCCTGAATGCCAACCAGCCCTAGCAGGCTGGTGACGGTGGCGCTGATCAGGTCGCGCAACGTCTCCGCGTCATTCAGGATGGTTGCGTCGGGCGCGGCAAACGATTTCAAAATCGAGATCGATACGCCCGCCTCGCTGCCCGGGGTGTAGATGATGAAATCGGCCGCGTTCTTTAGCCGCTCGATGCGGGCGGCGTCCTGGCCGAAAGAGGCAAGGCCCTGTTTCCACAAGTTGGCCTGTTCGGCGGCGAACTCCTCTACGCTTACGCCTTTTGTGGCGGCTTCCGCTTCGCTGACCCAAGGCTGAAAATCGGAAGCCCGCAGGTCGGGAAACGTCAGCAGCAGGTTGGCGATGTCGCCCTTCGGGTCGATCGCGATCGCCGGGATCGAGTCGATGGCAGCTTCTTCCAGGAGTCCAATGCACAAGCCAGTTTTGCCGCTGCCCGTCATACCTACGCAGACCGCATGCGTGACCAGGTCCTTCGATTCGTAAAGCAGCGGCATAGCGGTTTCCTGCTTGGTTGCCGGATCGACCGGCTTGCCCAGGTAGAATACGCCGAGTTTCTCGAAATCCTGCATCCCTAGATTCTAGTTTGCATGTTGAATCGGGGTTCCGCTGGGCATTGACAACTCGTGCGGGAAGATCCATTCTTGATGGGGGAGTTCCTTTTATGCGCTTGCCGGGCGTGCTGTCTCCGTGGCTCCTGATTTTTACCGGCTGCTTGCAGCTTTCCGCTCAGGCTGTCGTTTCCACCCATTCCGGTCTGATCAATTACCACGAGGGGGCCGTTTTTCTGGACGACCAGCCTTTGGAGCAAAAGTTTGGGGCCTTTTCGAGTTTGAAACAAGGGTCAACCTTACGCACTGAGAAAGGCCGGGTCGAGATACTTCTTACTCCGGGCGTCTTCCTGCGCGTAGACGAGAACAGCGCGATCCGCATGCTTTCTAATTCGCTAACCGATACGCGGGTGGAGTTTCTGCGCGGAGCGGTGATCCTGGATTCGAACGCGGCCGCAGCGCCTGCACCTGGCAGCTCCCTGGTGATGACCTATAAGACCTACGAGCTTCGTTTCCCGAAGCCTGGTGTTTATCGCCTTGACTCCGAGCCGGAAATCCTCGAGACCTATACCGGAGAAGCTGAAGTTATCGCGCAAGGCCAAGCTCCGAAGACCATCGACGAGTCGCATCAATTCTTTTTCGGAATAGGCGCTGAAACAAACAAGTATGGCGATGGCGCCATCGACAACTTCTCTGAGTGGGCGAGGAACCGCGCCGAGACGATTGCCGCCGACAACGAGGCCGCCGCCCAAAGTACGGCCCCATTACCGGATCCCGGCGCCGGTCTGAGTGGCTCTGTTTACGGCTCCGCCGTACCGGTGCCAGTGCCTTCGTATGGTCTGCCAGGCTTAGGTCAGTACGGCAGCACGATGGTTTACGATAACGGATTTTACGGCTCCTACGGCCCGTTCGGTCCCTGGTTTCCGGGGCCAGCGGTGGTCATCTACGCGTTTCCGCGCCTCTACAGCGGGATTCCGGTTCATGGAACGCCTCCGCGCCGGCCGGGTTACCCGATCGTGCCCCCGATCCGAACTGGTTATCCGCGGCCTTACCCGTACCGCCCGACGCCGATCCCGCTCCGCACTGGTGTGACGAGCCTTGGCGTAAATCGCATGCCAGTAACTCGCGCGCCCATTCCTCACGTTACTCCCGCCCCATCACCGCGCTTTGCTGCTCCGGGACCGCGCTTTGCTGCGCCGACAGCCCCGCGATCAGTTGGCATCGGCGCGATTCACCATCGCTGAGGCGGACCGATCAGTCGGTGGGCGCGTAATATCCCAGTCTCCAGCGGGCCTTCAATGCGGAGAGCCCAGGCGGCACGTTTACCTTTACTTCTACTCGCCGGTACTTACCATCTTTCTTGTGATTAGAGGGAGTGTAGGCGAGCACATATTGATTACGTAGCTCGATTCCGATCCTCGCTGCAATTGCGGGCAGCTCTTTTGACGAGGATGCCGAGAACGCCCGGCCCCCGGTCTGCTCTGAAAGCTCGGTCAAGAGCTTGGGCCCTGAGAGTTCAGCGGCGCTCAAAGCGAAAGCCGGAAAAGCTTCGAACACGCCCATGGAATAGACTTGTACGTCAGCCTGGCGCACCAGCTCTTTGATTTGTGCCGCAGTATAGCGGCTGTTGTTGTCGCCCCCGTCAGAGATGATGAGGAGAGCTTTACGTGCGTTTTTGGCTTTTCGCATCTCCTCGAGTCCAACGGAAACTGCATCGAGCAAAGCCGTCAAGCCTTCCGGCTCCACATGAGAAAGCTTCTCTTGAATAGTTTCCGCGGTGCTCGTAAAGCCAGCCGCTACCTGCGCCCGATCCCCAAACTCAACCAGACACGCTTCGTCGTGCTGATCCATAGTCTTCAAAAATTGCGTCACGGCATCTCTGGAAAGCTCGATTTTGGCTCCCATGCTGCCGCTCACGTCGACCAGGAGACCGGCCGAGATCGGCGCATTCTCGCCAGCGAACTGCGTGACTTTCTGTTCCACGCCGTCTTCGATAAGAGTGAAATCCTTCTTTTCGAGACCCAGGACAAAACGGTTCTGCGAGTCCGTAACGGTCACCGGTATCACTACCAGCGTTGTGCCTACGCGGATATTGACGTCCTGGGGGAAGGCGATGGAGACCGCAAACAGCCACGCGAACCAGATCTTGCCAGCGGAACTCAACATCAAGAGACATCTATATCACTGGAAATCGAGATCACGAGTTTTAGCTCGCGTAGCGGGATTCGGTCACAATGGCCGGCTGGCGGCTTTTTGAGCCACAAAGCTGTTCACTGGAACTGGTAAATGACAGCTTTTTCGAGGTGAATTTGCCGCTGGTCGAAGCGCCAGTATTGGCCTTGGTCGGTTTCATCGCCGTTTAGACGGCGGCCTGCGACCCACTTGCCGTCCTCGAAGCTGCCCTCGTCAATGGAAGCGAATCCAACGTGGGGCCCACTTTCGGAGCGCGTCTTAAATATTACGCGAAAGCCCTGGCCCACGCCGAGAAACTCGTTCGGCGAGACAGCGATAATCAGGCCGAAGCCCTTTTCGGCATGCATGCCGAAAACCTGGTCGAGAGTTACTTGAACGGAATATCCATCGATTACAAACTCGACGGATGGGTGGCCCTTGTCGAGCACAAAACCGTGAACGCTGCCATCGGCCTGGTGCTCGAGCATCGTTGGCGCGATCTGTGCGATCGCTTGATAGCTCTTTCCCAGTTCATTTTTTGTATCGTTCCAGGAATCGATGCCAAAAGGTGAGAAGCCGAGCGCGGCGCCTTCGCCAAACGCGAAGAAGGCGTTGGCCGCTCCGGCGGGTACGCTCGTTTCCGGAATGAACAATGGGTTCCCAGCGCGATGATAGCGAGCGCACCATGCGGCGAAGTTCGGCTGATAAATATCCGGCGAGTAGATATCGATAGCCGATCCTGCAGCTTTCCAAACATCAACTACTCGCGGCTGCGGACCGCCGCTCGGATAGTCGCCCGGAATCGTGTCTTCGCCTGCCAACCAGGTGTTTACATACATCGGAAGCTGGTAAGCAGCCTTGCCCGTCGCTGCAACTGCCTGGACGTAGAGGGCGTAGTGCCAGGCCATAAAGAGTTCGTCGGTACGGGATGAAGCGCCAAAGACCTGCTCCCAGGTGCCTGAGCTTTTACCTCCGCTCGCCTCCCACAATTCGAGCAGATCGGGATAAAGCGCGTTTCGATGGCTTGTCAGATACCGCATAAGCTCATTCGGAACGGCGGATTCGAATGCCTGGTTCGCGATCTGCGAATGGTCGCGCGTATCGCCTAGAACGCCCACTTCGTTTTCCACTTGCATCATGAGTACGGTATGTTCGCGTCCGTCTACCTGACGCAAATGGTGCATGACGGCCGCAAACGCTCGCGCATCGGCATCACGAGTGGTTTGCCCGAAGGTGCTCAGGATGTCCACTTGATTACCGTTCTCGATGACTCGTGGAAAGCGATGCGTATCGCGTTTGACCCAGACCGGAGCGTAGCTCGACATTCCGTTCTTCCATGAAGCAAGCCACAGAAACACAATATGAAGATTATGTTCTCTGGCCTGCGCGAGGAGGCCATCAAGCAGCGTGAAATCGAACTTGCCTTCTGCCGGTTCGACCAGTTCCCAGGAGAGGGGAGTCAGAACCGTATTCAGCGGGATCTCTGCTAAGCGCGGCCAAATCGGCTTCATATAGTCCAGGTTTGACGAACTTGAGTTGTGCAACTCGGCGCCCAAGATCAGAAAAGGTTTGCCATCGAGGATCAACTGCGTCGCGGCCCCGTGCTTCTCGAGATGGGGCAGGCTGGCATTTTGCGCCTGATATGCCTCGGCCAGCAAACTTGAACCGAGCAGAAAGCTTATACAGGCAAACGATCGAGTATGCATAAAGGGGTCACCATCTGAAGGCTCATTCGAAACCGGCGGCAACGGTGCTTACCTGAGCTCTGGTAAGCCAAAGGTCGAGAGACACGAACAGGACAAGAACAAGTGGTAGGCGGGGTCTCATGATTTTTGGTTCTCGTAGACACGTCGCACCAAGTACTGCGGCCTTGATTTCGCCTCACTGAAGATCTTGCCGACGTACATGCCGATCACGCCGAGCACGCTGATAATGGTCCCTCCCAAGAACCACAGAGAGACCATGATGGAAGTGAATCCGGAGAGAATGTAGTCGGGCTGAAGCCATTTCTGAATAACCAGTTTGCAGGCGAATGCGAGGGATAGAAGAGTAATCAGGAGCCCGGCGGCAAAGATCACGGTGAGCGGGTAACTCGAAAACGAGGTAACTGCGTTAACCGAGAGCGCGATCAATTTGAATGGTGTGTAGGTGGAGGCGCTTACCCGGAGCGTTTTGGTCACGGGACGGGCGCGCTGGACAAAACCAGTCCAACTGAAGAGGCCCATCATGAAGACGTGTGTTTCCGTGAACTGGCCGATAGCTTCGACAAAGGCACGCCGCATCAGACGTACGGTGCAGCCGTTGGTTGGAATGTTGGTGTCAGATGCCAGGTTGAAGAAGCGATAGAAGAGGGTTCCAGTGTGCCGTTTGATTATTGAACCGGCGCGAATGGTCTGAACGCCGTAGACTATGTCCGCCTGATGATCGTGCAGGTCCCGCCAGAAATCGCCGAGCCACTCCGGCTGCTCTTCGAGATCGATGTCGATCAGAAAGATCAGCTCGCCCTGCGCATGCCGCAGCCCGGCTAGAATGGCGGGATGGTGGCCGAAGTTCCTGGACAACTCGATGACGCGCACACGTGAATCACTCTGAGCAAGCTTGATCGCCAGGGCAAGGGAGTTGTCAGGCGAGCCGTCATCCACCAACACGATTTCGTATGAGTCTGTAATGCTCTGAGCGGCAGCACTGATGCGCTTATAGAATTCTCCGATGAAGCCGGATGAGTAATACATCGTGCTGACTATCGACAACTCAGGCGTATTCATTCGATCCAAATGCCAGCCGCGCCAATCTGCCCGTTCCAGGTGGACGTGAAAGGCAGTGGCGCTTTCATGATTCCGATAGCTAGGCTGGCTTCTTCCGGCAAAACGTGGGGCTCGACCGCGGGTACAATTCAACCCGGGACCAATGCCACGTGTTCACTCTGGCGGGCTTCGCCGGGCAGCCTCCCTGCAAAGATTTTTCGCTCGAGAACGTCCTTCAAAGATCTCCACACTATATTACGGCGCACAGCTTCAGGGCCCGAAGTCCCTTATGATGTTAATTCGAGGCGATATCGCCTCGAATCTTACTCCGAAGCCATTCACATGAAGGTTTCTGTTATCATTCCGGCCGCTGGACTTGGAACGCGCATGGGCCGGAGCGCGCCCGAAAAGGAAGGTATCAGCCGCAAGCAGTTCATGCTCTTGAACGGCTCGCCCATCCTGGTCCACACGATCCGGAAATTCGTCAGTTCGCCGCTCGTGAACGAGATCGTGGTTTCACTTCGTAAAGACGATTTGGCCTGGGCCGAGGAGCTCTTCCAGAACCAGCATTTCGGCAAGACGGTACGGATCGTGGAAGGGGGGGAATCGCGCCAGCAATCCGTAGAGAACGCGTTGGGGACGATCAGTGAAGACACGGAGCTGGTGGGAGTTCACGATGCCGTTCGACCTTTTATCGAACGCGAGGCCATTGAGAAAGTGATCCGAGAGGCGGCGGAAACCGGGGCAGCTATCGTCGGGATCGTGCCCGTCGACACGGTAAAACAAGTTCATCGCAACAAGGTTCGCGCCACTTTGCCCCGAGAACGGCTGATTCTGACCCAGACTCCGCAGGTCTTCCGTCTGGGCCTGTTACGGCAAGCGTTTGAGAAAGCGCGGCAAGATCTATTCATCGGCACCGACGAGTCCTCGCTGGTAGAGCGTCTCGAGCAGGTGGAGGTTTCGGTAGTGCTCGGAACCGATCGCAACATTAAAATCACGAAGCCAAGTGACATGGAACTGGCCCGACTTTACCTGACACTCGAAAGCGCAGCGTTTGAGTTGCGTCGCGAATGAGTATCTCCACTTGGGCGGATTTCCGAATCGGCCAGGGCTGGGATTCCCACCGCATCGAAGCGGGCCGACCTTTGATCCTCGCTGGTGTCGTGATTCCCTCGGACATTGGCCTGGCGGGACATTCAGATGCCGATGTGCTGTTTCACGCTGTGACGGATGCGATTTTAGGCGCGCTTGCCCTGGGCGATATCGGTATGCATTTCCCTGACAGCTCGGTGGAATGGAAAGGTGCCCAGAGCGTTCTGTTTCTGCGGCACGCGTTGCAGCTTGCCGCGAACCGGGGCTACCGGCCGGTGAATGTAGATAGCACGATCATTCTGCAGCGCCCTAAGCTGAAGGATTTCCGTGAGGCCATTCGCGACGGTCTCGCCAGCGGAATCGGCTTGCCGCCTGAATCGGTGGGTGTGAAGTTCAAGACCGCTGAAGGCGTGGGGCCGGTGGGTGAAGGCCGATCGTGTGAAGCACAAGCAGTGGTTCTGCTGGTTGCCGCCCCCGGGTAAATCTTTGCAAGCTGTCATTTCCTATCTCATCAGATATCTGCTCGTAGCCTCGGCGCTGGCTGCGGGCATTTATTCGTTTGTCTTGGCCCGCGCGAGCTGGCTATTCAGGCAGGACACTGCGAATTCTGTTCCCGCAGCCGTAACGCTGGTTCCGTTCGATTCTGCATATCTGGCGCGTTTGGCGGCTTGGCGGCCGGCGCAAAAAGTCGCGCTTCTACACCGGGCAGTTGAGTTGAACCCATTTGATTCTGAATCGTGGATTCAACTCGGGTTCGTCAGCGAGTTTCAGCAGCGTGAGACGGCCAGCGCGGAACGCTATTACTTGAGAGCCGCCGAAGTAGATAAGATGTTTCTGCCGAAATGGACGCTTACCAATTTCTATTTCCGGCAGGATCAGCCGGCCGAGTTCTTTCGCTGGGCGAATGCGACATTAGCCATCACTCCTTATTCGCCGGAGCCGGTATTCGTGCAGATGTGGCTGATCAGCCAAGATCCGGAGAAGATAGCGCAAAGCGTACCGGACCGGCCCCGGGTTCTGCTGCCGTATGCCTGGTTCTTGTGCAACAGCCATCAGTATTCGGCCATTCCGCCGATTGTTGCGCGCTTGATCAAAGCGGCAGGCAAGGCGGATCCGCGAGCCTGGGGCCGCGACGGCTTAATCGCCGCAATCGAAGACCGCTTGGTGGCGGAAGGTAATCGCGATCCGGCGCTGCGCATCTGGAGCAGCATGGTGAACGAAGGCTGGTTGCAGAAAACGATACCGACGCTGACGCATCCACTGACAAACGGCGATTTCCGGACGCCTCTCTTTTCTCACGGCTTCGACTGGATTCGGGCGGGAACAGAAGGATTGCGCATCGACGAGTCACCTTCCGAAAACCTCATACGGCTGCAATTCTCGGGAAATGAACCTCAGCACTGCTTAGTTCTTCAGCAATACCTACCGATGGAAGCAGGGCGGACATATCGATTAGAGTGGCAGGCGAACCCGATTCCGGGTGACGCCCTAAGTGGTCTGACCTGGCATCTAAGACCGGTGGGCGACGGGGCGGGACCCGGCTTAGAATCGAGTGATCTGGGGCTTTCACCATCGGGCAGCTGGAATGTGCGCGCGCGTCTGGGGGCGGAGCTGTACCGTTTAACTCTCGAATACGCGCGGCCGCTTGGGCAACTGCGCGCTAACGGCACTTTCATTCTGAAATCCGTTTCAATCAGCGCGGATTAGCAAGCCGCCTGATTCAAGTCTAAACTGGGGGATTAAGGTGCCGATTCCGGAGGAGGTCAGGGTTGAAGTTACAGGGCCAAAGAGTTGTCATCTGCGGTGGTGGCGGATTTATTGGCGGCCACCTTGTCAAATATCTCCGCGATAACGGAGTCGATGTAATTCGCAGCATTGACATCAAGCCGCTCAAGGAGTGGTACCAGCACTCGGAGGTGGTCGAGAATCTTGAGTTGGACCTGCAGCGTAGAGAAGCCTGCGAGCGCGCCGTCCAGGAGGCAACCGTGGTGGTGAACCTAGCTGCGGATATGGGCGGCATGGGCTTCATCGAAAACAACAAGGCGCTCTGCATGCTCAGCGTCCTGATCAACACGCACTTGCTGATGGCCTCACGGGAGGCGGGAGTCGAGCGCTTCTTTTTCGCTTCGTCGGCATGCGTCTACAACGGAGATAAACAGAAGAACACTGAAGTTATCGCGCTGAAGGAGGAGGATGCCTATCCGGCGCTTCCCGAAGATGGCTATGGCTGGGAGAAACTCTTTGGTGAACGGATGTGCCGGCACTTCGAGGAGGACTTCGGCCTACAGTGCCGTGTCGCGCGTTACCACAATGTGTACGGGCCGCTTGGGACTTATGCAGGGGGCAGAGAAAAAGCTCCCGCAGCGATCTGCCGTAAGGTGATCGAAGCGAAGCGCTCCGGTAATCACCAGATCGAGATTTGGGGCGACGGCCACCAAACCCGGAGCTTCATGTATATTGACGATTGCCTGAAGGGAACGGTGCTGATCCTCGAGAGCGATATCCACGAACCTATAAACTTGGGCAGCAACGAGCTGGTCACGATCAATGGCCTGGTCGACATAGTTGAGGATATCGCCGGGATCAAGCTGAAGCGCAATTACAAGCTGGATGCGCCCAAGGGCGTGAATGGCCGGAACAGTGACAACGGCAAAATTCGTCAATACCTGAACTGGGAACCTTCCATTCGCCTGCGGGACGGAATGGAAAGGACCTATCGCTGGATTGAAGAACAGATGATAGGGAGAGCAGAACCGAGCGTCTACTTGGCTCCGACGCCGGCGTATTCTTCGAAGGATCCAACGAAATCCTCGATCTCGCCGTGATCGAAGTTCCAGATGCGAGTGGCGACCTCGTCCACCAGATCTTCGTCGTGGGTGACGAGCAAAACCGTGCCCTCAAACTTCTGGAGGGCGATGTTCAGGGCGTTAATCGATTCAAGATCCAGGTGATTAGTGGGCTCGTCGAATACCAGCACGTTTGGCTTTTGCAGCATCAACTTGCAGAACATCAGGCGCGCGGCCTCGCCTCCGGATAAAGCGTCGGTAGGCTTGAGACCTTCTTCACCGCTGAACAGCATCTGACCGAGGAGACCGCGAATTTCCTCTTTCGAAGCTTGTGGGTCCCAATCGTGCAGCCAATCGGAAACGGTGGCGCCGTTGCGGATACTGCCCCGATGATCCTGGGCGAAGTAGCCGATCTGAACTTCGTGACCCCACGTGACCAGGCCGGAATCCAGGCCGACGTCCGGATCATCCACGCCCGGTCCATTGGCCAGGAGTGCCTTTAAGAGCGTTGTTTTACCAGCGCCGTTGCGGCCCATCAGAGCGACTTTCTCGCCGCGCTGAACGGAAGCTGAAAATCCTTTGATTACTTCGAGAGCGTCATAAGCCTTGCGCACATTTTTGCACTCGAGGGCATGCCGGCCAGAGGGTCGCTTCATTTCGAAGCGGATAAACGGGCGTTGGATATTGGAGCGGGCCAGATCTGCGGTTTGCAGACGCTCTACTTCCTTCTTTCGAGAGGTAACCTGGCTTGCCCGGGTGCCGGCGGAGAAGCGAGCGATAAATTCGTTCAATTGGGCGATTTTCTTTTCGCGCTGAGCATTTTCAGCTTCGATGCGGGAACGTATCTGGGTCTTCTGCAGAACCATATCGTCGTAGCCGCCCGGATAGGTAATGATGGTCTGGTAATCGATATCGGCTGTGTGGGTCGAAACGCTATTCAAAAAGTGGCGGTCGTGCGAAATAACGACGAGCGTTCCTTCATAGCGCGACAGAAAATTCTGGAGCCAGTGGATGGATTCCAGATCCAGATAATTGGTGGGCTCGTCGAGCAGAAGCGCTTCGGGGTGCCCGAACAATGCCTGAGCAAGCAGCACCCGCACCTTCTGGCCGCCCTGCAATTCGCTCATTTTCCGCTGATGCAGGCGCTCCGGAATGTCGAGACCGTCGAGCAAAATCGCGGCGTCGCTCTCGGCTGTATATCCATCCTCTTCGGCGACGATGCCCTCGAGCTCACCGAGCCGCATTCCATCTTCGTCGGTCAATTCAGGTTTGGCGTATAGCTGCTCGCGCTCTTCCAGCGCCTTCCAAAGCGGCAGATTGCCCATGATCACGGTATCGATAACGCGGTGAGCATCGAAGGCAAATTGATCTTGGCGTAGAATTCCGATTTTCTTCGGGCGAACAACGCTGCCCTTCTGCGGTTCCAGTTCGCCGGAAAGCAACTTCATGAAGGTGGATTTACCGGCGCCGTTCGGTCCGGTCAAGCCATAGCGCCTACCCGACAGAAATGATGAGGTAACGTCCTCAAACAGCACTTTGCCGCCATAGCGCATGCTTACATTGCTGACTGAAATCATGAGATAAAACAGGTGGGAAAGACCAGTTTAGCGCAGGCATCAGGCTTACGCCGATGCGCCGCGTTGCGCGGGCGAGAAATTTGTGTTCTTCCGGACCGGCGTGGCGCTGTTTTTTGTCGAATGCGAACCAACAGTATTTGCGTAGACCTGGGTAAAGATCGCGCCAAAGAAAAAAATCTGGGCGGAGTAATAAACCCAGACGACAAATGCGACAAGGGAACCGGCCGCTCCGTAAGTAGACCCCACGGCAGCGGTGGCGAGATAAAGAGCGAGCAGCGCTTTGCCTATTTCGAAGAGTATGGCCGTGGCAACGGCTCCAATCGTGACGTCGCGCCAGTGGATAGGAACCTCCGGAACGAACTTAAAGATCAACGCAAAGAGAACGGAAATGGCTGCCAGCGGGACGATGAAGTTCGCCACTTCCCCCCAAATCGCCGCACTGAGAGGGAGATACCCTTCGAAAAACTTGGTCACAACCGCGAGGGTGGCGCTCAGCACAAGTGAAATGAGCAGGAGGAAGCCGAGGGCCAATACCATGCCGAAGGACACGATCCGCTGCCAAATCAGATTGCGCCAGGTTGAGGACGGCTGTGGTGGAGCATCCCAGATGGTGTTCAGTGAATCTCGTAATTCTACGAAGACACCAGAAGCACCGAACAGAAGGGTAACAAGCGCGATGATGCTTGCAATGATGCCGCTACTCTTCTGATGAGCATTCGCCAATACCGATTGGAGCGCCTTTGCTGCCGAGGGCCCCACCATAGACTGGACCTGATCCAAAAGGTGATGCTCGGCGGTATTTTTGTCGAAAACCAGCCCGCAAATAGCCACAATCAGGATCAAGAGCGGGGCTATTGATAAAAGAGTGTAGTAGGCGAGAGCCGCACCGAGACGAGGTGCGTTGTGGTCATTCCACTGCGAAGCCGTTTTCTTGAACAGCTGGAGAGCTTGACTTCGGGTTAGCGCAGGCATGACCGCTCCTCCTGATGCTAGAGCGTACCAGATGAGAGACTTGAAACAGCCTCTCTCAGAAGGGCGTCAACGTACATACTATAGCGATGGGAGTGATTGTTTTGGTAAATGGAAGGATAACCTGGCTCGAGCGGGAGAAATGAACCAGCCGGGGTCTTTTGGTCGCATTTGCCTCAATCTGTTTACGCTTTTGGCTTTTGGAGCGACGCTTCAGGGACAGAATTTCGCGGGCAAGGTTATCACCGCAATCCATTATCAGCCTGCACTCCAGCCCATTGACCCGCGGGATCTGGACCGGATGTTGATGGTTCAAACTGGCAGGGCGCTTGAAACGAACCAACTCGCGGCGACCATCGACCGGCTTTACCGGAGCGGCTTATACGAAGACATAGAGGTGGATGCGGAGCCGACCGGCGGCGGTATCGAACTCACGTTTATTACACAGGCGAGGCGATTCATCGGTCACGTCGGAGCGGCCGGCGATATCAAAGACCCGCCGAGCCGTGCGGTCATTATAGGCGACGCTCAGCTTTACCTTGGCCAGCCGTTCGATGAAGATGCGCTGATTCTTGCGAGGAAAAACCTCGAGCAGCAATTGCATGAGAACGGACTGTTTCTGGGCCAAGTGGATGCAGCCACGATCGAAGATCCCGTTACTCATCAAGTCACCATCCGATTTCTTGTCCAGGCCGGAAAGCGATCGAGGTATGAGACCCCGACCATTCATGGCGATGCAAAATTGTCCGATTCGACGATCATCAGAGCAACCGGATGGCGCTGGCCCCTGATACACAAATGGCGTCAAGTCACCGCGGTCTTGACAGACAAGGGTGTGCAGGGCGTCCAGAACAAATATGGGAAGAAGGGCCGGTTGACTGCTTCAGTGAACTTAGCCTCCCTGGAATACGATCCGGCAACGGGGAACGCGAAGCCAACGTTCGAGATCAATGCAGGGCCGAAGGTAACGGTCAAGGCGCTTGAAGCGAAGGTTTCGAAGCGTAAGCTAAGGCAATATATTCCGATTTACGAGGAAGGCTCGGTTGACAACGACCTACTGGCTGAAGGTGCTCGCAACCTTCACGACTACTTCCAATCAAGAGGTTATCCGGATGTCGACGTGACTTACCACGAGGAACCGCCGAAGAACGACGAAGAAGTGATCAATTACTATATTGCGACGGGTCCTCGCCGCAAGCTCGTGAGGGTCGATATTGTGGGGAACACCTATTTTCTGGACGAAACATTGCGCGAGCGTATGTTTCTTCAGCCAAGCTCACTTTTGATGAGATATGGGCGTTACAGCGATGCTTTCCGTAAGAAAGACGAGGAGGCAATCACAAACCTTTACGTGTCGAACGGCTTCCAGGACGCGAAAGTAACTTCGAAAGTAGAAAATAATTATAAGGGTAAGCCGACCGATATCGCTGTCACCTATACGATCAATGAAGGCAAGCAATGGCGGGTGGCTAAATTGAACGTTGTCGGGACGGCACGACTGGACCTTAGTTCGATCCGGCACGACTTTGCTTCGATCGAAGGCCAGCCTTACGCAGAGGTGAACGTCGCGACTGACCGTAATCGGATCCTGGAATTTTACTATTCGCAAGGGTTTCCCTCTGCGTCATTCAGCTACACGAAGGAGCCAGGGTCCGATCCAGCAACTGTGAACCTTGTCTACCAGGTTAGAGAAGGGCCCCGCGAGTTTGTGCGCCAGGTGATTCTGTCTGGGTTGTATCGTACCAGGCCGTCACTTGTTGAGCGATATGTCAATGTCCGCCAGAATGAGCCCATTTCGCTTCTAAAGATTAACGAAGATGCACGCGAGCTGAACGGGTTGGGCGTGTTTGCCAATGTAAATACGGCACTGCAGAATCCGGATGGATCGACGCGCTATAAGGATGTTCTTTATGACTTCGACGAGGCTGCGCGATATAACTTCAGTATTGGGCTGGGCCTAATCATAGGTCAATTCGGCGGAACTACTAACAACTACACATATTCAGGAGGAGCTAAAGGAGCATCTCCGATTGTTTCGTTCAACGTTAACCGGATTAACCTTTTCGGAATCGGCCAGACTCTCTCGTTACAAACCAGCTACTCGACTCTCGAGCAGCGGGAATCGCTGAGCTATATTGTGCCGCGATTTCTCGGCTCAGCAAACCGGACAGTGACGTTCTCGATCCTCTACGACACCACGCAGGATGTGCAGACTTTCTCATCGAGGCGAGCGGAAGCTTCGGTGCAAACGTCGCAGAGGTTCAGCAGGGCTTCGACTATGTTGTTGCGGTTTGCGTATCGGCGTGTAAGTACGGGCAACATTAACATTCCCGCTCTTCTCGTCCCACAGTTCTCTCAGCCGGTTCGCATTGGAATGCTTTCGGCGAGCTACATCCAGGATCATCGGGATAATCCGGCGGACGCGCACCGTGGTTTCTGGAATACCATCGACACCGGGCTAGCTGGCAATTTCTTCGGTTCGCAGCGCAGCTTTGTTCGCGCCTTGGCGCGGAACGCGACGTATACCTCGATTGGAAGAAACCTGGTGCTGGCGCGGCAGACGCAGTTTGGCGCCATCGTGCCTTTCAATATAGAAACCGGCTTATCTCATTTCGAGGCGATTCCGTTACCGGAGCGCTTCTACGGCGGCGGCGGCGTTTCAATGCGCGGCTTCGGGGACAATCAAGCCGGTCCGAGGGATATCGGTACAGCCAACGAGTTGCCAGGTCCCGTGACAACGCCCCCGACAGGCTTTCCCATTGGCGGAAATGCGCTGTTCTTCAACAACGTCGAACTACGTTTCCCACTTCTCGGTCCGAATATCAGTGGTGTGCTGTTTGAGGATATGGGGAATATCTACACCACTTTTAGCAATCTCTCATTCAGTTACCACCAGAAGAGTATCCAGGACTTCAATTACGCCGTACAAGCGCCTGGCTTCGGCATACGGTACAAGACGCCACTCGGTCCAGTGCGGCTCGATTTGGCTTACGCGCTAAACCCGTCAAGCTATACAGGTTTCAGCGTAAATGAGAGCTTTCAGGACTTGCTGAAATGCAGCCCAGACGATATTAAGAATCACAAGCCCGGCTGCAATCCGGGGCCGCAGAGATTAGGTCATTTTCAATTCTTTTTTTCGATCGGGCAGGCCTTTTGATGCGGCTTCGGCTCTTATTGGTCCTTGCGCTTACACCCTGCCTGGCGCGGGCCGTCATCATCGACCGTATCGCGATCGTGGTGGGTAACTCGATCGTTAAAGATAGTGATATCAGCCGTGATCTTCGTGTGACCAGCTTCCTGAATGGCGATCCGCTTGACTTAAGTGAGAAGGCCCGCAAGGTCACAGCAAGCAGACTGATCGATCAGATTTTCATACGTAAGGAAATCGAACTAGGAGATTACCCCGTCGCAACGCCCCAGCAGGCGAACCAGGAACTGGACCGTCTGGTGCAGCAGCGATTCAAGAACGAAGCGGCCTTGCAAGATTCGCTCCGGAAGTATGGGATTGTGGCACCTGATCTTCAGAGTCATTTCCTCTGGCAACTTACTGTTTTGCGTTTTATCGATGCGCGCTTTAAGCCAGCCGTGTTTGTCACCGACCAGGATATCGAGAAGTATTACAACGAGCACGCAGCAGCATTAAAGAAAGAGTACCCCAGCAGATCATCCCTTGCGGAGGTTCGCGATGAAATCGACGATATTCTTTCAGCTCAGCAAGTAAACAAGATGTTTTTTACTTGGTTGGATGAGCAACGGAAGGAGACAAAAATCAAGTACTTCGAGGCAAGCTTGCGGTGACCAGACGTAAGAAAATCGCATTGACCGTAGTTGGATCGCTGCTAGGGCTCTTGGTTCTGGTGATTGTGGCTGCGATTATTACCATCCAGACACCCTGGTTCGCTAACTTCGCGCGTCAAGAGATCATTAGCGCAGTCGAAGATTCAACGGGCGGCCGAGTCGAGATAGGCTCGTTCCAGCTTGACCTGTGGCACCTAACCGTCCGAGTGCGCAATTTTGTGCTGCATGGTAAAGAGCCGCAAGGGAGCGATCCGCTGGCTCGAATCAGGCTTTTAGAGTTGAAACTGAAACTATTCTCGGGTTTGAAGAAGACCGTCGACTTGCAATATCTTGGCATCGAGAAGCCGGAGGTGAACCTGATATTGCTGGCGGATGGCTCTACGAATATACCTCAGCCGAAGATCCCGAAGCAGCCGAGCCAAACATCCGGATTGCAAACGGTGGTGGACTTGGCCGTCAATCGTTTTCAATTAGAGAACGGACTTATAAGAGTTATTCAACAGAAAGCTGCATTTAGCGGGCGGGGAGAGAACCTCCGTGTTCTTTTGAGTTACAACACGCTGAATCCGAGCTACATGGGCAATATTTCGATTGATCCGTTAGTAATTGCATCGGCTAGCAAACCGCCGTTGAATTTACGCGTCAACGTGCCTGTAACACTCGAGCGTGATGCGATTCGGGTCTCCGGAGCAAAGATAAGCAGCGCGCAATCGCAACTTGTTCTGAGCGGGTCTCTTCAAAACATGAACGCTCCTGTGATCGCCGCTCAGTTGAACGCGAATATCTCGCTACCAGAGATTCAGCAGAGCTTAGCGTTGCCAGTGAATGCAAATGTGAGCGGGGCACCCAAAACGTTTAGTGCCGAATTCTCGATGAGCATGAACCAGAAAACGAATGCGATTGCGATCCAGACTGCTCACCTGGCGCTGGGCCAAACGACTTTCGAGGCGTCCGGGGATCTTAATGCGAATCCTCAGGGCTCGGTACGATTCAATGCCAATTTCGCACTCGCAGAACTGTCCCGGCTCTTTGAGCTATCGACAGTCTCGATCAACGGTAATCTGCAAGCCAATGGCGCGGCGACTCTCGACGCGCAGAAGAACTACACGGTCAATGGCACCTTGAACTCGCGGAATCTCTCAGCTGGATCCGGGAGTACTCGGATTGCGGGGATAACGGTCTTCTCTCCCTTTCACGCCGATCCTTACCTGGTGACTCTGGATGGTCTGAAGCTGGGCGCTCTCGGAGGATCTCTTCGGGCAAAGATCTTTCTCGAGAAGATGCAGGAATTGAGTGTCGAAGGACATCTTCGGAACCTTTCGATACCGGTCCTGGTTGCCGCATCCAGTGGGAAGCGGCTTGGGTATGACGGATCTCTGAACGGATCGTTGCTGGCCAGAGGCGACCTTAAGGCTAAGGGCGCGAGTGGGTACACGGCCGAAACGCACTTGGAGATCACACCCGGGCGGCATGGCGTTCCGGTCAGCGGGCGCCTGAATGCGAACTATAGTGGGAAAACCGCGGCGCTTGATTTGGGCCGCTCCTATATCGCTCTTCCTAACTCCCGACTCGACTTAGCCGGATCACTTAACCGGCGTGTCGACCTCAACTTAGTATCGAGTAATCTTAACGATTTTCTTCCCGCGGCAAACTTTGGGGCAAGCAAGCAGCAGAACTCGTTGCCTGTAAGCCTGCAGGGAGGGACAGCAAGAATAACCGCGCAGGTAACCGGTGATACCGCATCTCCGCACATAACAGGGCACGTCGAAATGAGTGACTTTGCCGTTGAGCAGCGGCCGTTTAGCTTGCTTGCACTGGACGTTGCGGCCTCTCCTTCCGGCGCCAATGTTCAGCTTGGGAGGCTTTCCGGGACGGGCCTGGATACCAGTTTTGACGGTTCGATTGGACTCTCGAAGTGGTCGCCACGCCCGGCCTCGCCCGTTTCTGCGAACGTGACATTACGCAATGGAGATCTGGGAAACATCGCCGAGCTTGCAGGTGAGTCTTCGCTTGAAGCATCTGGTGCGGTGACTGCTGATGTTCACGTCAACGGTACGTACGGGGATCCTCTGGGCTCGGCCGCTGTGCAGATTAGTAACGGAAGTGTTTACGACCAGCCATTTAGCAGGTTCTATGCACAGCTGAATCTCAGTCAGCAACTAGCAACCCTATCTCAGCTCGAATTGGACACTGCAGGGGGTAGAGTTTCCGCGCACGGCAGCCTGCGTCACCCAGCTGAGAGCTTTACAACCGGCCACGTTCAGATGCAACTTGGTGCGCGCGATGTTGAACTTGGTGACGTCGAGATGCTCGCCAAGCAGAACGCCGGAGTAGCTGGAGTAGTTCAGTTCGCAGCGGATTTAAGCGCCGACATAGAGAATAGTAATAATAAAACGAGCCTGAATCTCTCGAATGTTAGGGCTGACCTGGCTGCGCACGGCCTGCGAATCCAGAATCAGGCAGCCGGTGACCTTACTGCAAATGCTCGCACAAACAACGGCGCTGTGGACTATCGCCTGGATTCCGACTTCGCGGGATCTACCATCAAGGTGCAGGGCCGTACTGCACTTGCCAAGGAGTATGCAACCACAGCAAGCGCCTCAATGAAGGGCGTATCCGTGGCCAAAGCCCTTCAGCTAGTAGGTCAAGGAGCAATTCCAGCTCGCGGCGAACTCACCGCTGATGCCCATGTAAACGGCACAGTTTCCGATCCGAATGCAGATCTGAGCTTTGCGTTGACTCGGGCGAACATCTATCAAGAGCCCATCGACAGCCTCAAAGGCCAACTTGGTTATTCAAAGAAAGTGGCAGAGATCCGTTCCCTCGAAGTAAAGTCTCCGGCAGGAGACCTGACTGTAAGCGGCGCTTTCGAACATCCGGCAGATTCCTTTCAGACCGGTTCACTGAACCTAAAGCTCAGCAGCAGCGAGATCCGGCTGAGTCAAATCGAACACATCACACAGCAGGAGCCTGGTTTTGGAGGACAGGCAAGAGTTGCTGCCGATCTTTCGGCGAACCTGCGGAACGTTCGCGGAAAGGCCGAGTTTCTGATTGCAGATCTCAATGCGGATGCGTCCATCGCGGGATTACATCTGAACAAAACGGATCTGGGAGGGATGAACTTCACGGCCCGAACCGCCGGATCTAAGTTGAAGTTTCGCCTTGACTCGAATATAGCCCAGAGCCGGATCGCAGGCTTAGGCGAAGCACAACTGACCGGAGATTACCCTGTAAACGGCACCTTGAGCTTCAGTAACATCAAATATTCTAACTTCGCGCCTCTTTTGGCGACGCAGAGTGCTGGCCCGCCGCCCTTCGACGCAGTTATCGGGGGACAGGCCTCAGTAAACGGTCCGATATTGAATCCAGATGCGCTAGCGGCTCGCCTGCAATTGGACCGGCTTGAGTTGCGAACAGGTGCGCAAACCTCGGCGACAGGCGGCCCACAGATGAGAGTCGTCGAGCTGCAAAATCATGGGCCGATTCTTATCACCCTTAACCATGAGGCAGTTCAAATACAGCATCTTGAAATTAGCGGACGAGACACCTCTATCAAAGCCGCGGGCGCTATAAACCTGAAAGATCCAAGACAGCCGCTGGCGCTTAAGTTAGACGCGAATCTGGATCTGGGCCTTTTGCAGGACGCGGACAGGGACTTCTATTCGTCCGGCGCTGTGGTAATCAACGCAAACATAAGAGGCAGCTTTGCCAATCCGCTGGCGAACGGCCAAATCGAGCTTAAGAACGCGAACGTTAACTATGCAGCGGCGCCCAATGGTCTGTCGAACGCAAACGGGATTATCGTATTGAGCGGCACGAATGCCACGATCCAGAATCTGACCGCCCAAAGTGGAGGAGGAAAAGTCACTCTCAGCGGCTTCTTTGGCCTTGGGGCGGGTGTTCCGAACTTCAACTTACGAGCGAATGCTAACAAAGTGAGAGTGCGTTACTCCGGAATCAGCGCGACCTCTAACGCGGCTATTACTCTGGCCGGGAATTTCAAGCGATCATTGATGTCAGGCACGGTCTCCATCGAGCGTATCGCTTATACGGGTTCGACCGATACCGGCTCGCTATTGTCTGCCGCCTCGACGCCGCCCAGCACGCCTTCTTCGCCATCACCTTTGCTTTCAGGCTTGAGATTGGATGTCCACGTCCTTACAGCGCCTGACATTCAGGTGATTTCCACATACGCGAATCGCTTTTCTGTAATTGCAAACCTGACCGTTAGGGGGACAGCGGAGAACCCGGGCATGTTGGGCCGGGTAACGGTCACGGATGGTCAACTTGTGTTTTTTGGAAACACTTATACCGTGACGACGGGTACCATAAACTTCTACGATCCAAGTGCGATTTCTCCCGTTCTGAACGTCTCTCTGAACACAATAGCTCAAGGTGTAAACGTGACCATCGGAGTGACGGGAGCAATGGACGATCTAAAACTGAGCTATCGCTCTGATCCCCCACTTACTTTTGAACAAATCGTGCAGTTGCTTGCCACCAACACCACTCCTGCGAATCCTGTCATTGCGGCGCACCAGCCTACGCCTCCCCAGCAGTCGTTCAGCCAAATGGGCGAGTCCGCCGTGCTGGGGCAGGCGGTTGCCAACCCGCTTGCCAGCAGAGTACAGAGGGTGTTTGGGTTGACTCAGTTCAAGATCGATCCGTCTCTCTCGCAAAACAATGGAACGCCGTTTTCAGCGCGGGTGACACTGCAACAGAAGATCGCGAGCAATATTACGTTTACCTACATTACCGATGTGACACAAACAAACGCTCAGATCGTGCGGGTACAGTGGGATCTTACGAATAACTTGTCCGCTGTTGGACTCCGTGACTACAACGGTAACGTCAGCGTAGAGTTCTTCTACAAGTTCACCCGGAGATAACGTTCGTTCATACGATGAAAATCACAGTTTTCGGCCTTTCGATCAGTTCTGCATGGGGGAACGGGCACGCAACGCTTTTGCGAGGTCTCTTCCGAGCACTGTACTGTTATGGGCACGAGATTCATTTTTTCGAGCGTGACACTGCCTATTACGCTGCCAATCGCGATGCACCTAGTCTGCCATATGTAAATGTTCACCTGTATTCAGAGTGGAATCAGAGTCTTCCACTCATTAGAACGGTGCTCGCCGATTCGGATGTCGCTATGGTGACCTCGTATTGCGCAGATGGAGCAGCGGCATGCGAATTGATTCTAACTGAAAACCTGGGGCGAAGCATCTTCTACGATTTGGACACTCCGGTTACTCTTAGTCGCTTAGCGCAAGGCGAAACGCCGCCCTATCTCCCGGCCGAGGGACTAGGAGGGTTCGACCTGGTATTGAGTTATACGGGCGGCAATGCTCTGAGGCAACTTCGTAGCTGGTTAAAGGCGCGAACTGTCGCAACCTTATACGGATGGGTGGATCCGGAAACCCACTATCGCGTCCCGGCAAGTCCGGAATTCGCTAGTGACTTATCTTACTTGGGGACCTATGCGGCGGATCGGCAGAAGTCGTTGGAGGAACTTCTGATAAGGCCTGCCGCCGAGCAGCCGGACCGCCGTTTTGTTATTGCAGGCGCCATGTACCAGGAACCGGAACGATGGCCCGGCAATATTCGCTACTTTCCACATATTGCGCCGCCCCAGCATTCATCTTTCTACTCGTCTTCTTTGCTGACCTTAAGCATTACACGAGGTACGATGGCCGCTATGGGATATTGTCCTTCGGGAAGGCTATTTGAGGCATCGGCGTGCGGCACTGCTGTCTTAAGTGACTGGTGGGAGGGGCTTGATACGTTCTTTACGCCAGGACAAGAAATCCTGATCGCACGATCCCCCTCGGAGGCGATGGCGGCTCTCAGCACCGATCCCCAGTTCCTGACGCAAGTAGGAGCACGCGCAAGGGAGCGCACGCTCGACTGCCATACCGCTGCACAGCGAGCCAGACGTCTGATTGAACTGATCGAGCGGCCGACTGCTTCCGGGAGCGAGTATAACGACCTAACAAACACGGTTATTCGGTCGACAGATTTGCAATCCAATCCTTCTGTTTCTCCGGTTACACGTTGAAGATGTGGGGCATTATTCCAGCAGCCGGCATGGGTAGCCGAATTCAGCCGCTCGCATTTTCCAAGGAATTGTTACCGGTGGGCACTCACCTGGCCGGATCTCAGGAGCGACCAAGAGCTGTAAGTGAGTACTTGATTGAGCGTATGGTCGAGGCCGGAACCGAGAAGATCTGCTTCGTGATTTCACCGGGCAAGTCGGATATCATGAATTACTTCGGCGGAAGTGCGCTTTCCGCGAAAATGTTCTATGCAGTCCAGCAGAGGCCTGAAGGCTTATGCGATGCAATTTTTTGTGCTCTGCCACTCATACCGGCCGACGAAGAGGTCTGCATAGGTTTACCAGATACGATCTGGTTCCCGCCAAGTGCGTTGCGCTCGCTGCCTGAGGGCGTCCTCTCGCTCTTGCTCTTCCCGGTCGAGCATCCGGAACGCTTCGATGCCGTGGTGACCTCTTCGGACAACAGGGTTAGCAAGATTCTGGTCAAGAGTCACGCCGTTGAGACTAACTGGGTTTGGGGTGCTTTGAGAATGCCGGGATGGGTCCTGACTGAGTTACATCGGATCTGGCTGGAGACTAAGGACGAGTATGTGGGCACTCTCATCAATACTTATCTTGATCGTGGGGGTAGGGCTTTGGGCCTGAAACTTGGCGAGTGTTATGTGGATGTCGGGACACTGAACGGATATAGGGAAGCTCTCCGCGTGCTGGATTCAAATTGCGTAACGCCGGAGCGGAGCTGAGCAGTTTATCCTGGGTGAGCCTTGAGGTGGTCGAGGACGTGTCGCGCTGGCTCGAGACACTCAAAGAGTGGCCGTCTCTTGAGCCAGCGGTCGCCAATCTCACCCCCTTTCAAACGCCTCAGTGGCAGTTTACCTGGTGGAAGCATTTTGGGAGCGGCGAGCTCCGGGTCCTGGTTTTCAGAAATGCGACGAAGAACTTAGTCGGTGTAGTACCGTGTTTCCTGCATAACTGGGATGGGCTCCGGCAGCTCACGTTAATCGGTTCCGGCATTTCTGATTACTTGGAGCCGGCCATAGCGCCTCCCGCTTACCAGGACGTGGTAACCTGCCTCTCCGGTCACCTAGTTGCGAGCCGCGACTGGGATCTTTGCGATTGGCAAGATTTGTCATCCGGAACAATGCTATGCGCGCTAGGATCCGGCGGAGGATTGAATGCGCGGTGCGTTCCCGATTTGCCTTGCTCGGCCATTGCTCTTGACAAAGAATTCGCGGAATTCTGGGCCGAGCGACCGAGCGGCCTTCGGCGAAATGTTCGGCGCTATCGCGAGAAAGCTGAGCAACTCGCTGTAATTGAGTTCAGTTCAAAGCCGTGCGAAACCGAGTGTTTGGAGGCATTGATCCGGTTGCATTCGGCGCGGTGGCGGGACCACGGTCAGCCCGGGATGATCTCGGCTAACCACTCGGCTAACTTTTTGCGCGATCTTGTCAAGGCATGTAAGAGCCAGGATATGGTGCGATTCTTCACCTTACGGTTCCAGGGAGAAACGGTTGCCGTGATAATGGCGTTCGAGTACAGAAACGTTCTCTATGGATATTTGAGTGCGTTCGATCCGTCGTATGCTCAATTTGGCTTCGGCAGACTGATTCTGTACGAGACGATTCGCTACGCCTTTGAGAACCGATATGCGTCCTGGAACTTTCTTCGAGGAAGCGAAGCCTATAAGTCGGACTGGGGCGCTGCGGTTATTCCGAAATCGCGTCTGACAATCAGGCGCGAGGAACGGTAAGAAGACAAAATGAGATCGTAAAGTTTGAAGTAGTTCTCGCACATTCGGCTCGCGCGGAAGCGCGTTTCCGCTGTTGCCCGACAGGTTGCCGGTGAGATGTGCCCGGTTTTTAACACAGCCTTGGCCATCTCTTCTTCACTTTCAACTATGAAGCCGGTTAGGCCGTGGTCGACAACCTCCGGCAGCGCCCCCGAGTTGAACGCTACCACCGGGGTTCCAGAACTGATGGCCTCCATTGCGACCAATGAGCTGGTCTCTGCAACAAGGCTTGGAACAAGCAAGCTGTGTGCGTTCGCTAACAGTCCCACTTTGCGCCTTGTATCTACCGGGCCGATGTAGCAGCGCTGATCGTCCAAAAGCGGCTCGACTTGCTGCTTAAAATAAGCTCGATGCATGCTGAAAGGATGAACGGGACCTGCCACAATCAGCGGCAGATTCAAGCGGTGTGCGACACGCAGAGCAATATGCGCGCCCTTTTCCGGGCAAACACGCCCAAGCCAAAGAAGGTATTCCTGCTTGTTCTGGCTAACTCGAAATTTGTCCACATCAATCCCGTTTAGCACGACCGGGAGCGTTTCAGCTCCGGGTTCAGATTGCGCCTGGCTTTTTGAAACACAATTCAGAAACAGATCCGGTTCATTGAAGAGAGTGGGAGGGAACCAGCTTAGCGGCAGGTGCAAGGTGGCAAGTTGCGGAATGCTAAGATTGCGAAAACGGTACGCGAGAAAATCGAGCCCGTGAAAGTGAATGAGATCGACGCGCTCTCTCCGGAGAACCGCCTCGATTGTGGCCCGGTGAGCCCGCTGTGCGTCTTCGCGCATGGCATCTGTAATTTCACTGGCTGCAGCCGGGGTTTCGACCAGGTCTCCGTTGGTCGCCGAACCTTTGGCCGCGATTACGATAGAACGGTGGCCCGCTTCTACCAAACCGCGATCGAGCGCGTAAAGAATCTGCTCCGAACCTCCTGCGGAGCTGGAACTTACCGAAAAGAGCGGATAGGCAACGCTCAGGATCGTTAGCTTCTTGAGATCTGCTGTTGAGTGCATTTGCGGCTCAGAATATGGAAGCGCTGCGGAAGGTTTTCGCTACAATGAGGAGAAAACCGGATCGTTGACATACATCCTTTGCCTAAATTTGGTCTTGGGTTGAATTCGGAATTAGAATGATCGAGTTATTCACGGATACGTTGCGCTACCGGCAGTTGATCTGGGCGCTTGCTCTTAAAGAACTTAAGATTCGCTACAAACGCTCTGTGCTGGGGTTCCTATGGGCGCTGTTGAATCCGCTGCTGTTAATGCTTGTTCTCTCCGTTGTTTTTTCGACAATCATGACGGCGAACATACCGCATTTCGCCATCTTTCTGCTCTGCGTGCTGTTGCCGTGGACATTCTTCTCGCAGTCGCTCACGTACGCAGCCGAATCGATAGTGGGTAACGGGGATCTCATTAAAAAAGTTAGCGTGCCGAAATTGGTTTTTCCTGTGGCGGCGGTTGTATCGAACATGATCAACTTCGTGCTGTCGATGATACCGCTGGTCTTGATCGTCATCGCCATGCGCCACCCGTTTCACCTAACTTGGTTTTACTTGCCGGTACCACTGTTTGCGCTTACTATCTTCACCCTAGGGGCAACTTTCTTCTTCGCTGCTGCAAACGTTTATTACCGTGATGTGGCGCACATCCTGCAAGTCTTGCTGAACGTCCTGTTTTACGTTACACCCATCATTTACTCGATCGACTTTATCCCGGCGAAGGACCGCTGGATGTTGAAATTGAATCCGCTCCAATACATGCTGAACGGCTTTCGGCTGAGTGTTTACTACGGATTGATGCCCTCGGCATATTCGATCCTCGCTTGCTTTGTCTTCGCCTTTGCCATGCTGGCCTTCGGGTTCTGGATTTTCCAGAAGCACCAAGACGAGTTCGTCTTTTATGTATAAAGCAAGTGAAAGCGGCGTGATCGTCGTCAAGGACGTTGTCCAGCGGTTTCGGGTCATTCACGAGCGCCCTGATACTCTTCGCGAGCTATTCTCGAAGTTCTTCCGCAAAGAGGTCAACTACCATGACTTTGAGGCCGTCAACAAGGTTTCTTTTGTCGTTCGGCCGGGGGAAATGGTCGGAATCATCGGTCGAAACGGTTCCGGGAAAAGCACGCTGCTTAAGATCGTCGCGGGCATTTACCGCCCTACCAGCGGCTCTGTCCATGTCAATGGTTCCATTGCACCTTTGATTGAACTTGGAGCGGGTATGCATTCGGAGCTGACCGGACGCGAGAACATCCTTATTAACGGCTTGCTGATGGGATTTTCCAAGAGACAAATGCTCGAGCGGGAGCAGAGAATAATTGACTTTGCCGGAATCGGCGATTTTATAGACGTCCCGGTGAAGCAGTATTCAACAGGGATGTATATGCGGCTTGCGTTCGCTGTTGCGACCGAAGTGGATCCTGACATTCTCGTTGTCGATGAGATATTGGCCGTCGGCGATCTTCCTTTTCAGAGTAAGTGCTTCGAGCGCCTCCAGCGATTTAGAGAATCGGGTAAGACTATCTTGTTCGTCACTCACAGCATGGATCAGGTAGTACAGTACTGTGATCGGGCCATCCTGCTTGATAGAGGCTGTTTGGCGTTCGATGGAGAACCAGAAACGGCAGTGAGCCTGTATCTAGGCACGGTCTCAGTGCCCAAAACAAGCGAGCTTGTTGGGGCGGCTACGGGCAGCTAGGAGTTAAATTTACGATTCTCCCGCAGGTGGTTATTTAACCCCATCCGGATCAGGCTGTAACCAGGTTTTTCGTAGCGGGGACGCTGCGCTTTCTAGATGTAATGGCCATTTCCACGATGATTGCGATCGGACCAACGATGGCGAGGGCGTAAAAGGGAGCATGTACGTTCTCGTATAGGCGCAAAACCATTTCTACTGCGGCTACTAGAAAGGCCACCAGACACTGCGCCCAGCGTGGCTTCACGGTAGTTCTTGGATCCGTGATCATGAAGAAGATGAAGAGCTGGTACATGGGTCCGGTAATTGGCGCCACTTCCGCCAAAAACGGATGCCCTGTAAAAAAACTCCGAATCAGCGCAAGCGCGATGAACGAAACCACATACGTCGCCGTGATATGGAATCTCTTGACACGTATTACGATGAGCACGCCGAGCGCCCAAACGATCAGCATGGGCCAGATCGTGTTTCCCCACTGAATACTCAATGCCGCGACGTATTCGGGCACCAACAGAAGCATCGCGGAAATCGCAAAGTTGGACGGATTCCAGAGATGCCGCCCTCGCCAGCGAATAACGTACTTGGACATGATCGCGAGAACGCTGCAGAAGGCATATGGCCAGAACGCGGGAGATCGCAGTAAGATGCCGACGCTGATGCCGGAAATGTATGCACTCGCAAGATGAGGGAATTTCTTGTAAAGCAAACCGGCCAGTGCGATTTCACAAGCCATGGCGGTGCCTATAGCCAGGAGCGTACGAGAGAGACTCTCCAGCAATCCGAACGAGATTTGGCTGATGAGCAGTATCAGCGTGATAAAGATCGGCGGAAGGTAACGATTGTCGGCACCGAAGAAGCGGGCAATGAGCGAGCGATGCGCAAGGTTCGCGCTACTCGGAGGGGTGTCGGCAGCTTTCGCAAGCTCGCTCATTCAGGCTCCTCAACTTTGTGGATCATGTTGAGACGCGGCGCATTGATGATCTGCGCGCGTCCGGAAGGCCATCGGATTTCCACATGATCAACGTTGGTACTCGTGCCCAGACCGAAATGCAACCGGCGCTGATTTTGCGAACAGAAGCCGCTGCCGCCCGAAACTTCCTGAACCTGCTCCTGTCCGTTCCAGAATACACGCACCTCCGCCCCAATTGCGCTGCGATTGCTGGAACGGCCTTCCAGTTGAAACTCGACCCACTGATTTTTCGGCGATACCTGGTTCTTATATAGCAGCACTGGTCCTCGCTGATTCGCCGTCACGGCGTCAAGCGCTCCGTTGTTGTATAGATCAGCAAGCGCAACCGCCCGGCCGTCAAACCGATCGGTAACTCCGACCAGTTGCGAAACTTCTTTGAATTGTCCTGCTCCGTCGTTGATCCAAACGCGCTTCTGCTGGTATCCGGATAAGCTTCGGCCGCGCAGCGAGGGCCAATTCGCCGCGTCGGAAATGATGGCCTTGTTGCCGCCGGCGACCTTCGAATAGTCGTACCAATAGCTCTGGTCCTGATCGAGCGAAACGTTTCCGTTGACCTCGTAGAGATCCAGGTAGCCGTCGTTGTTCAAATCGCCAAACTGAGTGCCAAAACTCCAGCCGCCCAATTCGACCCCCATGGCATTTGCCATATTTTCGTACTTCACGCTGTCGCCGGACGTGCCGGGCTGCGGCATCCACAAGTTATTTCCCTGAACCAGCACGCCTTCTTCCGAGATATTCGATACGAAGATGGAATACCGGCCCTGATTCAGAACGTCGCCGACCGATGCGGTCATTCCGCTCTTTGGCGCGTAACCTACTCCCGTCTGCTTGCCTACTTCCCGAAATCTCTTTCCGCCTTCGTTGAAGTACAGTTCGGAGACCCCATAATCGTTGGCAACGAACAGGTCCGGGTAACCGGTCCCTCGCAGATCGGCGGCTACTGCAGCCAGCGACCATCGCCGGGAATTGATGCCCATCTTTTCCGATACTTCTTCGAAACGGCCGTTACCAAGGTTATGGAACAGATATTTGCGGCCGCCGTTTCGGGCGTATTCGAAGCTCTCGGGCATAATTTTCGTGCTCTGCAGTTTCCAGAGATTGACATTTTCCGGATAGTAGCCGCCCAGGAAGAGATCGAGCTTGCCGTCTCGATCGTAATCGAACCAGATTGCCGTATTTGCGTTAATCCATGGCGGAAGCCCGGCGGTGTCAGTCACTCGCGTAAAGTGCTTCCCACCGTCGTTGTGGTACAGCTCCGGTTTGCCCCACTTATATATGAGAACGTCTTCGTAGCCATCGTTATCGTAATCGCCCCAGACAGCACCCATTGTTACTCCGGTGCCTGGCTGGTTCATATCCGCCAGTCCCACACGCTCCGCCACATCCTCAAACGTGCCGTTGCCCAGATTCCGGTAGAGCGCATTGTGGCTACCTTCTCCACTATTCGACACATAGATGTCGTCCCATCCATCCCGGTCGAAGTCGACGATAGACACAGCCGCGCCCATGGATGCAACCTGTTCCATGATGTGCTTGAGTTTGGGATCGAGCGTGGGTGCTCTATGCACGAAATTGATCCCGACTTCTTTCGAGACTTCACGGAAGCTGAACCCGTAATGCGCGAGAGCGGCGGCACGATTTTGTGCGCTGGTTTGCAAAAGATCAGCGCTGCGCCGCCTCTGCATCACTCGTTTATAGACGATGGGAAGGCCCAGCAGACTGATGAAGACTACCCCGATCACAACGCGAATCACCTTTTGTGGCATCTGCGGCTTAAGACCTCAACATCCTTTTCTCACCTGCTTGCCGAGTGCCGCCAAAGCTCGGCTGAGAGATCGGGCGGAGGAATATAGCGCGTATGATACTCCTGCCAGTCTGACTTGTGAAGCTGGAACGTTCTATCATCTTCCAGGGTGGTGACCGGGCCCGTATATTCCATCATCGAATGGCGTGGGAGCGGCAGCACTGTCGTGGAGTACTTAAAATTGTAGTCGCCTTCTTTCATCCACCCGTCTCCTACAAACACGAAGTCGCGCGACCAGCCCTTGGGGGGCGCTGGATCAGCCCGGAACTGCAGGCGCAATTCATCTCCGCTCCCCGCGATCACGAAACGATCATCTCGTTCCTCAAGCAGAGGCCGCACGTCCCCGTACCGCGTGTAATAGCCCTCTAAGCCCGGCCACTTTTCGCCACTGTCACTCAGCTTGGAGTAATCGGGGACCTCGGGTACGAAGGCGTTGACCTGTCTGACCTGCGAATAGCCTCTGTGCCGCAGGTCGGCTCTATCCAAAGGCATCTCTCGTGTTTGCGCATTAGCTTCCCGACTCCCTTCTGCCCAGGCCAGCTTGTCCCAATATATTTCGAGGTTTGTGCGCAGCCGTAACTTGCGCGGTGTGCCCGCTCGGAAGATCCCCGTCAAGTCCAAAACGACTGTCTTTTCCCGGCCAGCCGGCACTCCTAGATTTCTCCTTACTTGGATCCAGCGACCAGCCCGATCAGGCACTTCAATGCTCATGTCCGTGGGCCTTACCTGGTTGCCTTGACTAGCTTCGACCAAAATCCCGTCATCCCACGGATGCAGCCATCCCTGCGCTATCAAATACAGAGCGCCATTTTGAGACGCGCCGGGCGGCAGCTGAAGTTCTACCCAGTGATCACGGGCGATGCCCTGGTAAGAACCAAGCTCAAATGTGTTGAGATACTGCCCATCAAGGTCATGCACAGCAGCCGATACATCGTGACCGCGATCGTCCGTAACGCGCGCGAATGGATGGAGAGCGCCGGTTACGTAGATCTTCAAAGCAGGGGCAGGAGTGGCCACCCGCTCATCGGCGAATATCTGTGTGCCGTCCGGATGGTCGACCGCGAGCAATCCGTAATGGTCGATGTAATAGGTCTCCCAATACTCGTCTGTTACGCGCACATCGTAGAGCCCGTCTTTCGGCTTCAACTGGTCGCCGCTTATCTTGAACCATTCTTCCGTTTGCGAAATGCTCGCAAAGCGGCCTGAGCCATCGTGCGCTCCCAGAGCAGCGGCCATGGGCGCAACATCCTTCACAAATTGCATAGCGTGTCCGTTCCAGGCGAAAAGAAGGGGACAAGAGCCCTTGAGGCGCTGCTCAGCTAAAAGCGTCTGGTTCGCTTTTAGGGCGAACTCAGTCTGGATCAGGCCGTTAGGCCAGACAATGCGTGCGAACTCTGCGCCCGTATGACTCCCGAGTCCAAAGTGTAGAACGGGTGATTGGATGATCTGCTTTTGAGTCAGAAGCTCGGAGCGAATTTCTATCTCGCCGCCGATGCCGAATGAGTTTATGCGTTGATCGCCGTGGGTAGTTGCGGCGCGCGGGCGAATTTCTTGCCAATGGTAGGGCTTCGCTCCACCATTCACGCCTTCCACCGCCCGTCCGTCGGCTGACAAACCAATCACATTCAGGCGCCCGTTTGCATTTGCCTGTATGAACACCCTGCCGTAGGCCGGTAGCCGCTTGGCCAAAGCCCTAAAGGAGTGACCGTCGGATAAAAAGACTTGATCGTTGATAACGAGATCAAGCGCGCCATTGTTATCGAGATCCTCGATTGCAAGGGTCGGCGGCACCGATCCTTCGGCCGGAGGCTTCGCTTTCGCTAGTTCCACAACTCTCCAATCTCGGGCGGAAGCATCATCCGACACGCTCATGACACGGAAGTCGGGTCGGAGAACGAGGAAATCCGGCAGGCCATCACCGTTTACGTCCGCTGCGGCCAGCTTTACGGACTTTCCGCTCAATTGAGCCGGCGTACTGCGTAGCGCGTAGTCTCCCAAGCGCTGGTTGGCAAAGAGCTTCAACTGCCCTTGTCCGTCCAGGAGAGCGATGTCCGAATCTCCATCTCCATCCACATCGGCACTAGCGAAATCGAGAAGACCGTCGACGCCTTTGAACGGCTTGATGACTGCGTACGAGCCATCGCCATTATTTCTGAGCACAATTGGTTCGCCTTCGGGAACGCCGAGCACCACGTCCAGATCGCCGTCCAGATCTATATCGAAAGCCCATGCACCGGTGTAACTGCCATGCACGACTGCCGCCGGCAAGTTAGTGCTCGCGGTTACGTCCTTAAACATTCCGCCCGTCTGCTGCTGATAAAAGCGCAGCCCGCCAGCCGTCGCAATCACAAAATCCGTTTTGAAGTCGTAGTTCAGATCCGCAGCGAGCACCGCCTTCGGAGAGAGGTACGCTACGGGTGAGCTTATCGGTAATGACAGTTGAGCCCCATTGCTTAGATGCAGTGATCGATTGTCCGCCCAGATCACTTCCGGGTCGCTTTTTTCATCCGGCACAAAGCTGCCGATCCAGGTAATCCCGCCGGTGGGGGCATTTGCTACCGGCTGTGAGTCGAAATGGAGCGCCGCATCCAGGGCGCTGGGCTCGGAGGTAGGGGCAGGAAGCTTCAAGAATTTGAGGAAAGGTTCGCCTGCTGAAATAGCGGGCGTCTTAACTTCGTCCAGGCTCTGCCGGTAAGCGGGGACGCGCACCAAAACGTTTCGCAGAAACTGCGCCTGAATGGCTGCTGCATGTACGTTGGCGCCTCTTGCTACTTCTTCCAGAGTTGAGAACTGCTGCTTAGCTGCGGCCGGCCACTGCGGAGCGCTCTTAGCCAGCCTTGTTACGGCCTGCTTCAAACCATCTGCATCGTTGCGCTTAGCGGATAACCTGACTACGTCGACTAAAACCGCTATGTTGTTGGGCTGGGCTTGCAGGATTTGTTCCAGCAGTTTCTCAGCTTTTGCATCGGCTGCGGCCGAATTCTGCCGCTCCGTCTCTCCGGCCAATCCGTACAGAGCTTTGAGATTGCCGGGATCGAGCTCAACAGCCTTGCTGAGGTGGCTAAGCGTCGCGTCGCTCTTGCCGCGCCTGCTCTCGATTACTCCAAGCAGTGCTTCAATGCGGCTGTTTTGTGGAGCAAGTGCTTGAGCTTTCGCGACGCTCTGGTAAGCTCCGTCATAATCCTGCTGCCGGAACTGAAGCAGCCCTAAGTCAGCCCAAGCGGCGGGTTCTCCAGGAGCGATCTCAGTCGCCCGGGTCAGACCTTTCCGCGCGTTCACGTCTTCGCCCGACTGGAGTGCAGAAAGCCCAAGATAAAAAGCTGTGCAAAGATCCCGATACCGATCCGAACCGACCGCCGGTAAATCCGATGAATGCCTGCAGGCGGCCGTAAACAGAGTAACGGCCAGCAATACGGAGCCAGAAAGCTTCACCATCGATAACACAGCCGAACGGAAACAGCGAGACCCTGCGCCCTAGCGTAACAACCTGCTTTGTTCACGTCCTGCATTGCAGGTAGGGTCTCTATCTCCAACCTTAGATTGAAGTCTCTAGGTGCAGCCTTGCGAGCCGTGTGTATCTGCTACAGTGCTCGAAGAAGTCTCGCTCTCTTTTTGCAAACAGTCGTGAAAGTCTTCGCTATCTTCGTGACCCTCGGCGTCGCCGCGCTCGGAATTGCCAGCCAGTCTGCGCCTGACGTCCGGTTTGTGAACGCCACGCAGAAAGCTGGCATTCATTTCGTTCATCACAGCGGCGCTCAAGGAAAGAAGTACTTGCCCGAATCGCTGGGATCAGGCTGCGCTTTCACCGATCTCGACGGCGATGGCTGGGCGGATATCCTGCTTCTCAACGATCACGACTGGAATAACGGCAAGAGCACTTACCTGCCCGCACTCTACCGCAACAATCGGGACGGAACCTTCACGGATATCACGCGCGGTAGCGGCCTGGATATTCAACTCTACGCGATGGGCGTGGCCATCGCTGATTACGACAACGACGGTCTACCGGATGTGTACATAACGGCGCTCGAAGGAGACCACTTGTTTCACAACCAAGGTCACGGCCATTTTCGGGACGTAACTCCGGTCAGCGGCATCCATAATGCGAATTTCGGAACCAGCGCCGCATGGTTCGACTACGACCGCGATGGCAAAGTGGACCTGCTGGTCGCAAATTACGTGCAATGGAGTCCACAGCAGGATAAGCCATGCTCAATGGACGGAAAAACAAAATCTTACTGCACGCCTGAGGCATACAAAGGACAAAGCCTCGAACTTTATCACAATCTAGGTTCGGGGAAATTCGAAGATGTAACTCGGAAAGCTGGCTTAGCGGATCCAACAAGTAAGTCGCTCGGGATTACTATCTTTGATTACAACGGCGATAGTTGGCCAGACGTCTTTGTAGCTAACGATACGCAGCCTAACAAGTTATATCGGAATAACAAAAACGGTACCTTCACTGAAGAGGCCGTTCAGGCGGGAGTTGCCTACTCCGAAGACGGCACGGCACGGGGCGGTATGGGCACGGATGCAGCAGATATCGAGCGCGCAGGCCATCCTGATCTGTTGATTGGAAACTTCGCGAGCCAAATGATATCTCTCTACCGCAACAATGGCAACGGTCTATTCGTTGACATTGCGTCTTCCGGTCCCATCGGCCGCGCCAGCCTCGCAAGCCTGACATTTGGTACTTTCTTTTTCGATTACGATCTCGACGGATATCCGGACATTTTCGCCGCCAACGGCCATCTCGAACCCGAGATCCACAGGTTCCAGCCAAATCTGCAATACGCCGAGCCACCTCTGCTATTCCACAACATCAAAGGCCATTTCGAGGATGCGAGCAACTCCGTAGGACCTGATTTCAAACGTCCGATAGTGGGAAGAGGGGCGGCCTATGCCGATTTCGATCATGACGGCGACCTCGATATCCTCATCAACACCAACAATGGTCCCGCTGTCCTACTGCGCAATGATGGCGGCAACAAAAACAATTGGATTTCGGTCAGATTGATCGGTAGAAAATCGAACCGGAGTGGGCTGGGTGCGGTCGTGCGTTTACAAAGTCCTTCCGGGAATCAGTGGCAAACCGTACACAGCGGATCTAGTTACTGCTCGCAAAGCGACCTCTCGCTTACTTTCGGATTGAAGCAGGATTCACTGGTATCGAAGGTGAGAGTTGAGTGGCCCAGCGGTCACATCCAGGAGTTCCGAAATCTGCCGATAAATCGCATAATCACGATTGACGAGTTGGCGGGTTTAGCCCGCTAGGGTAGCGCTTACATCACTGGATTTTCTGATAAAATCGGCGGCAACTTCCTCCGCGCAGAAATCAATATGGAAAACACGGCGTCCACCCGGGATCCCTATCTGATTAAATCAGTTCTTCACTCATCGCAATTGTTGTCAGCGTTTCGTACCTCTGGTGAGGCCCTGCCTTTACGCGAAATTTCTTCGCGCAGTGGGTTATCGAAAACCATGGCATTCCGCCTACTTTACACGCTCGAGAAGTGTGGAATGGTAGAAAAAGTTGGCGAGAATCTGTATCAATCCTGCATGCGGCCGTTCCGGCAAAAGCTATACCGAGTCGGTTACGCCGCTCAGGGGACCGACTATCGTTTTTCGAAAGATGTCTCGGAAAGTTTGCAGCGGGCGGCTCAGGCCGAAGGCATCGAGCTTATCTCGCTGGATAACCGCTACAGCGCAAAGATCGCTCAAAGAAACGCGGACCTGTTGGTTCGAGAGCGTGTTGACCTCGTAATCGAGTTTCAAACGGACGAGAATATTGCCCCGGTTGTTGCGGCGAAATATTCAGAAGCGAACATTCCACTAATCGCGATCGATATCCCACATCCGGGCGCGATCTACTACGGCGCCAATAACTATGAAGCAGGGCTGATTGGCGGTCGTTATCTCGGGCGCTGGGCGAAACTGCGTTGGCAGGGTACAGCGAATGAGATCGTGATGTTCGAATTACCGCGGGCCGGAAGTCTGCCCAAAATGCGTATAACCGGCATGTTGGCGGGAATGCAGGAAAGTCTACCTGCCCTTGAAAACTGCCCGATCACTTATCTGGACGGCGACGGTAAATTCAGTACCAGCTTCGAAACGATGCGGAAGTACCTTCGCACCAATCGCAGCAGCCGTCTGCTGATCGGTGCGATCAACGACGCCAGTGCCCTAGGCGCATTGCGCGCCTTTCAGGAAGCCGGCCGCATCGAATGTTGCGCGATTATGGGGCAGAACGCCTCTCCCGAAGGGCGCAGCGAACTACGGCAAACCGGCACCAGGCTGATCGGTTCCGTCGCGTTCTTCCCCGAAAAGTATGGCGACGATCTCATCAGAGTCAGCCTCGATATTCTTAACCGTCGCCATGTCCCGCCCGCAGTCTTTGTCAAGCACCAGCTCATCACACCGGAAACGGTAAACCACTTCTATCCGAACGATCAGCTTATTCAGGGCAGTGCTGCTAAGAACATCTCTCATTACGTCTGAAGGCTCGCGCCCGGTACGTTGGCGTTTGATCTGACCAAGATAACTTCCAATGTCCTTGGGCCATGGACGCCTTTTACTCGGGTCATTTCGATATCTGAAGTGGCCGAGGGCCCGGAAATGGTGGTCAGGGGTACACGTTCGAACCTGCGCATATACCGGATTGCTTGCGGCACGGTCTCCACTACCTGCTCCTCGAAAACGATGCAGAGATGATAGTCGGGAATTAGCGTCAGGGCCCGGCGACCCTCGCCTGGTGTGTGGCGCAGGATTATCGAACCTGTTACTGCGATTGCGACCGCACATCCGGTGACTACGCCTTGGGCCGCATCGAGCGACGTAATGGCCAGCTCACGGTCTTGCACAAACTCGAAGGCTTCCGGCAACCAAAGTGCATTTAGCTCAGCTGGAACGAGTAAGAGCTGCTTCTTGCGTTCCCCTAAAATTTTCGCGACTGCCTCGGCGATGCCCGTCTCAGCGCAGTCGTATACTCCGCACCCGTAGTCACGCAATCTGTGCGCGAACAAGTCGAGCCGCTGCGCGCTGTTGAGTTTTCCGGCGATTTGGTAATCCCGCCGAATTGAAGCGTATTCGCCGACGCGCTCGTAGGGAGCCTTCCCCGTACTCTTGCGAATACGCTCGAGTATCAGGTTTCGCGCATCACTCACGTTTGTCCTTGCCCCTCGCGTGCCGCCCACCATTCGCGAAACGATTGCTTTGGAATCGCCTCAAGCTCCCGGAATTTCGTCCACCCTGCCAGCATGCCCGGCAGATGATACAAATTCCCATCGCGTTCAAATGGCTGCTGAACGATTCGCGCCAGCTTTTGCGCTACCGAGAATCGGGTCCCGCCTGCCATGGCGAAGGCTGCTGCCTTCATTGCCGCGCGCTCTGCAAAAGGAGCGTAGCCTTGATCCACTGCTTTGCTGCGCAGATGAATCAAAATTTCGGGGATGTTGATTTTCACTGGACATACCTCGTAGCAAGCTCCGCATAAAGAGGATGCGTAAGGTAGGGACTGGGAGTGCTGCATCCGCTGCAGCTGAGGGGTCAGGATCGCGCCGATTGGCCCCGCATACACCGAACCGTACGCGTGCCCACCCGTCTGCTCATAAACCGGGCAGGCGTTCAGACAAGCTCCGCAGCGTATGCAATCCAAAGTCTCACGGCCTTCCGCGTCCGCGAGCACGTTCGTTCGGCCGTTATCGAGCAGTACAACGTGAAACTCCTCCGGTCCATCCCCCGGGCTAACTCCCGTCCAAATGGAGTTGTAGGGATTCATGCGTTCACCGGTTGCGGATCGCGGCAGCAATTGCAGAAAAACTTCGAGATCCGTGAACGCCGGGATGATTTTTTCGATCCCTAAGAGACTGATCAGGACACGGGGAAGCGTCACGCACATTCTTCCGTTGCCCTCGGATTCAACTACGACAACCGACCCCGTCTCTGCGATCCCAAAGTTGCCGCCGCTGATTCCGATCTTCACCCGCAGGAATTTCTCGCGAAGATACTGGCGCGCTGCGGCAGCGATATCTTCCGGCTCGTCTCCCAGCTCTTTCAACCCCATCCTCTTAAGAAATAACTGCCGGATTTCCATTCTGTTGCGGTGCAGCGCCGGTACCACGATATGAGACGGCTTGTCTTGACCGAGCTGCACAATCAGGTCGGCCAGATCCGTTTCAAACGGCGCGATATCCGCAGCTATAAGCGCCTCATTCAGGCACGTCTCGTCCGAGGTCATCGTCTTAACTTTGATGACCTCGGTTTGCTTATGTCTGAGAATGATATCTACGACTATCTGGTTTGCTTCATCGGCGTCACGAGCCCAGTGAATTGTTGCTCCAGCTTGGATGCAAGCCCGCTCGAATTGTTCAAGATAGAAATCGAGATGTCTAAGAACGTGTTCTTTTATTTCGTGCCCCGCATCTCTAAGTTGCTCCCAGTCCGGCAACTCCTGAACCACGCTGGCGCGCTTACGGCGGATTACCCCCGTCGCGTGGCGGACGTTGTGCCTCAACTGAGTGTCTCGGAGGAGTGCCTTCGCGGCTACGGGAAAGTCCGGCGCTTCAGCGGCATGACCGACGCGAACACTCATCTCCGGTCTCCAGACTGAGCCGAGGCCAGTATTTCAGCGATATGAACGCATTTCACTCCGGTGCGCTGCCGGCTGAGTGCTCCTCCTATATGCATCAGGCATGAGTTGTCGACTGCCGCGCACACCTCAGCCCGCGTGTTAAGCACGCAGCGGATCTTTTCCGAGAGCATTGCAGCCGAAACATCCGGATTCTTGATCGCGAACGTGCCTCCGAAGCCACAGCATTGCTCGGCGTCAGGTAAGTCCACCAGCGTCAAGCCCCGAACGCTCTGGAGCAGGCGCACCGGTTTATCGCCTACATGCAAAGAGCGCAGCGAATGACAAGAAGGATGTAGAGTCACCGTATGGGGATAAAAAGCCCCAACGTCTTTTACTTCGAGTTTGTCCACTAATAACTCCGAAAACTCGTATACACGCGGTACGAGTTCACTTACTTGCTCCATCAGGAAGTTGTCGGCCGTAGCTGCCGCCATTTTGGGGTAGTGGTCTCGAATCATCGCCACACAGGATGAAGAGGGAATACAGACCACCTCATCTTCTGCAAAAACCCGGACGAAATGCTTCATTAGAGGAAGCGCCTCTTTTTGATAGCCTGTGTTGTAATGCATCTGTCCGCAGCAGGTCTGGTCTGACTTGAAATCGACCGTATGCCCTAGCCGTTCGAGCACCGCTACTACTGCTTTCCCGGTCTCGGGAAACAGGGTGTCGTTGTAGCAAGTGATGAACAGAGAGATTCGCAAACCTCATTCCAGCACAGGCATCTGCCGCGATGGCCAGTGAAAGAGATCGCATGCTCCGAAAAGAACAAATGATCGTTACGGTCCAACAGCATCTGCTTCAGGAGCAGCAACGGTTCCCGGGAGCGCGTGGCAGATTCTCATGGCTGCTCTCCGGCATCACTCTCGCCACGAAAATGACGGAAGCGAAGATTCGGCGGGCCGGTTTGCTGGACATGTTAGGCGCAGCCGGAGCGATCAACGTGCAAGGCGAAGCGCAACAAAAGCTCGATGTATATGCGAACCAGGCTTTGCTCCATTGCCTTGGAGTTCGCGATAGCGTCGTCGCTCTCATCTCCGAAGAGAACGAAGAGCCGGTTACCTTCGATCGTGAAGCTGGAAGCGGCGAATACGTCATCGTCTTCGATCCGCTCGATGGTTCTTCGAATATCGACGTCAATGTGAATGTCGGAACCATCTTCTCCATCTTGCGCTGCGAGGTAACGGCCGATACTTATGCTGCCGTTCTACAGCCCGGCAGGAAGCAGGTTGCGGCGGGCTACGTTGTATATGGCCCGTCGACCATCCTTGTCTATACAACCGGTGAAGGAGTTTTTGGCTTTACTCTCGACCCAACGATCGGCGCTTACGTGCTAAGCCACAGTAAGCTACGCATGCCGGAGCACGGCAGTATCTATTCCGTGAACGAAGCGCATGCACACACCTTTCCCGAGCCTTATCGCAAGTTCCTCGCCAGATTGCGCCACGGCGAGTTCGGACGCACCTATAGCTCTCGTTATATAGGATCGCTCGTAGCCGATTTCCACCGCACTCTTTTCAAAGGGGGAGTGTTTCTCTATCCGCCGACGGTGGCGCACCCGGAAGGTAAGTTGCGCCTCCTTTACGAAGCGAATCCGCTGGCATTCATTGCTGAGCAGGCTGGCGGAATGGCAATCGACGGGGAGCGCCGGATCCTCGATATCGAACCTTCCGGCATTCATCAGCGGACGCCATTCATCGTCGGCAGCCAGGGAGAAGTTCAAGAGCTTCAGGCTTCATGGAAATAAGCACTGGCCTGGCGAGGGTTCGCATTTTCGATTCAAACCTGGATATGGCTTCGAGTGCGGCCGAGCAGGCCGCAACTTTCATCGCGCAGGCAATCGAGAAGTTCGGCCGTGCCAGAGTCATGGCTGCCACCGGTAATTCGCAGATCCAGTTCATAGAAGCGCTGGTCAGTCGTCCGGAGATCGATTGGCAGCGTGTCGAAATTTTCCATATGGACGAATACGTGGGGCTTTCCGCCAGTCACCCGTCGAGCTTCCGCTTCTGGATCAAGACCCGGTTGGTGGACGAGGTTCATCCTGCAGCTGCTCACTACCTTGCGGCGGATGCCCCCGATCTCGATGCCGAAATCCGCCGCTACTCTGAACTGCTGCTTGCCGGGCCGCTTCACGTGGCCTTTGTCGGCTTTGGGGAGAACGGCCATATCGCGTTCAATGATCCCGATGTGGGGTCATTCCATGACCCCGCGATAGTGAAGCGGGTCGAGCTCGATGAGGCTTGCCGCCGGCAACAGACCGGTGAGGGGCACTTCCCGGACCTCAATTCGGTTCCTAAAGAAGCGCTGACCGTCACGTGTCCCGGTTTGTTTCGCGCTTCTGCGTGGCTTTGCTGCGTCCCGGACGCCCGCAAAGCGGAAGCAGTCCGTAACGCGCTCGAAGGCCCAATCTCTACAGCCTGTCCGGCCTCGCTTGTCCGCTGTCACCCGAACGCAACCGTATACCTGGACAGTGGTTCCGCGGCCCTGCTCAGCTCTGTGCAAAGCGCCACTTCTTAACTCGATGAGTTCAGGTGCCGCGTAAACCAGTCGAGCATTCGGGTTAAGACATCGATCTGATGCTTCTCTTCTTTGAACCCATGGGGTTCGCGTGGATAGGTTACTAACTCAGTCTCGACGCCGTAGCGTTTCAATGCACGATAGAGAGCAGTAGACTGCCCGAGTGGATCAATAGGGTCATTCTCACCTTGGAGAATGAGCGTCGGTGTTTTCGCACGACGGATGTACGTCATCGGGGAACTGCGGGAGAAAAGCTCCGGGTGTTCCCAGGGCGTTCCGAAATACCACTCGTCCCCTTCTGGCCCGTTTTCAGTTTCGAACTCCGCTGCCAAATCGAACATCCCAGCTCCCGAAACTGCAGTCTTGAATCGATCGGTTTGAGTAATCGCCCACTCGGCCATATAACCTCCATAAGACCAGCCGCCGATTCCAAGGCGGTTCGGGTCTGCCTCTCGCCGCGCCAGAACAGAGTCGAGCCCCGCCATAATGTCCTTGAAGTCGCCGCCGCCCCAATCGGCGTGATTCGCTTTTAGGAACTCCTCGCCGTAGCCGACCGAGCCTCGCGGGTTGATCATCAAGACTTCGAAGCCGTTTGCTGCGAGCAGTTGCGCCCACGGTGAATAGCTTTCGCTGAACTTGCCTGCCGGACCGCCGTGCACATACACGACCAGCGGCTGTAGTTTCAGGGCCGACGCTATTGCGGTCGGCTTCATCAACGCACCCTCGATTTCGCGGTCGTCAAAGCTCTTAAAATGGAACAGTTCTGCCCGTTGCAGCTTGATATCCTTCCAGACCGGTTGTATGTTACTGATCTGTTTCGGCTCGCCGCCGGAGGAACGAAGGTATAGCTCAGGCAAACGATCAAACCCTTGAGCAACGAACGCGAGCGTGCCATTCGAAGCAATATCGAAATCTCCGGTCGAGTGAACGAGCGTCACACGCTGCGGAATTTGCTCTCTACCAATCCGGTAAAGCAGAGAGCGGAAACCGTCGCCCACCGAAATCACCGCTTCGGTATCGTTTTGCCACTTCACACCGAATACCGGGCGATCCAATCCTGCGGTCACATCGTGTGCTGCCCCGCCCGCCACTGCTTGGATGAACAGATCGTGTGGAACGGGGCCGGCCTTATTTGCCGCCGCGAAAGCAATCTGACTGCGTCGTTTTGAGACCGTTAATCCTCCGAACGGCTGATTGGGTCGACTGAAGCGGGTAAACACGCCGGTCCTGGCGTCTATCGTGTAAAGGGCGTTATGCCAGGTCTCAATCTTTGGCTGCTCCTCCGCAACGGCTATCAAATGATCCGGCGAAATCCACTCGAAGTCGCTGATTCGCCATTCGCCTCGTGTCACCTGATGGCTCTGTTTTGAGGCCACCTCAACCAACCATAAACGATCCAGATCCCTCTCCCGATCTGCTTCTTTTCCATCGTCTTTATCTGCTTCTCTCTTTTCTTCGGCATCGGACTTAGGTTCGGGCGCTAGATACGCAATCTGCTTCCCATCAGGCGACCAGCGAAACTCGCCAATGGCATTTTTCCCCGATGTCAGCTCAACTGCTTCCCCGCCATTAAGCCCGATAACGTAGATCTGTTTTCGCTCGTTACGATCGGACGAGAAGGCAAGCGATTTTCCGTCCGGTGACCATTGCGGCGAGCGCTCAGCTTTGGTTGAGAAGCTGAACTGGCGGAACTCGGTTTTTGCTACGTCAAGCATCCATATGTGCGACTCCGGCGATGGGCCCTTTGGAATCTCTGACACCGTGCACGCAACATAAGCGCCGTCAGGGGAAAACGCCAGCTCGGAAATGCTCCGGACCTTCAGCGCCTGTTCAGGCGTCAACGCCGCAGCCTGCGCCAGCACCTGAAAGATCAATGCTAAGGAGAATTTTGCCATCCGAACTCGGGACATGGCTCATCATACCGGGAGGAGAGACATCGAATCGTCTCAAATGCATTTGCACCTGGATGCTTGGTGATATCTTGTTACTACTCGACTGGATCGTTGGGACCCAGTACGCGCTTGCGCCGGGCCTCCCGAGGAAAAGTATCGTGCCTAACTTGATTCGCGCCTCTGCCACAAAGGCCGTAGCGACCTTGTTTCTTTTCAGCGCCGGAGCGTTTGCGCAGTTCAATGGAAGCATCGAGGGAGTCGTGCAGGATCCGAGCAGTGCCGGGGTCGCGCACGCCAAGATCACCCTCCTAAATACGGCTACACAAGTGTCGCAGGAAACAACTGCCGATAACTCAGGCAATTACCGTTTCGTGAGTCTGGCCCCCGGATCCTACACGATTACAGCGACCGGCGCGGGATTCGGAAGAACGAATGTAAACGTTGCTCTGACCACGGGTCAGAATCTCAATGTCCCAATTTCATTGCAGGTCGCGTCAGCATCGACCACTGTGGAAGTTACTTCCGCGGCGCCCATCATCGACACGGCTGAAACCAGAAATCAGCAGACAATTCAAAGCCAGGAACTCTCCGCCATTCCGTTAGCCGGCCGGAACATGGTCAATCTGGTCACGCTTGCGCCTGGCGTTACAGGGAGAGGACTCTCCTCGTTAGGAAGTCCCGGTTCGGCTGCCGATAACTTCTCCACCGAACAACAGGTGGATGCCAGTGCGAATGGGCGCAGCAGCAACGCAAACATGTACGTCGTCGATGGGCTCGACGTGACCAGCAATATTCGGCCTGGCGTATTAAATCTCACCCCGAATCCTGACTCGATCCAGGAATCCACTACGGAGGTCAACACGTTTTCGGTCCAATACGGGAGAGGCAGTTCGTTAATCTTCAACATGACGACGAAGTCCGGAACCGACCAATTTCACGGACTGGCGAGCGATTACTTCACTTACCAGAATTTCTGGGCAGGCACAGAGTTTTCGCACTCCTATCTTCCGTTTCATACCAATAACATCTCGGCCAATATAGGCGGCCCAATTATTCCTCACCACCAGTTCTTTTTCTTTTTCGGAATCGAGCCGCTCCGTTCGTCACAGGCTGCGGTCAATTCCACAACCTTCGAAGATCCGCAGTTCGTTGCATTCGCAAAGCAGAATTTTCCCAACACACTAGGGACTAAATTGCTGACCACTTATGGACCGACCGGGGCCACCACGACCGGCGTCTCGCAAACCGCCGCCCAGTATTTTGGATCTGGATGTGGAACGGCGGCCACCGCATTCATCCCTTGCAGTCTTTCGGTCATCGATAACGGTGTTCAAAGTCTGACGAACTACCGCAATGGTCTTCAATACAACGTGCGAATCGACAAATACTTTTCTGCGGATCGCATTTACGGCAATTACTTCCAGACGAGCTTGGATACTGGCGGCCCAAATGTTCGAACCGCGTTCAACACTACCAGCCACTACATCACCAGAACGCTGCAAGTAAACGAGACCCACACATTCAGTCCGAGCACGTTGAATGAAGCGGGTTTCGCATTTCTGCGGGTCGAGGGGATCTCTCCGCAGACCGGACTCTTTTCAGTTCCATCCATCAGCGTCAATGGAGTCGCAGGGTTCGGCGACGGTTTCGCGCTGGGCGATTTCGTTCAGCACAACTATCACTGGCGCGACGTCCTGATGCACATTCAGGGTACCCACACATTGCGTTTCGGATACGAGGGTTGGCACGGAGATGACTTGGCCTATTTCGCCGGCACCCACGATCAGCCAAGCTTCCAGTTCAATAACCTGCTCGATCTCGTCCAGGACAAGCCGTATAGCGAATCGAGTCTGGCGTACAATCCCGTCACCGGCCAGCCGGCACAGGGAAACTATGGCTACCAGAGCACCACAGGCGGTCTTTTCGCCGAGGACTCCTGGAAAATCAAATCGAATCTTACTCTCATCTACGGCCTTCGTTGGGACGACTTTGGAAATCCTTACGTTGCGCTCAAGGGAACCATTCTCGCGAACTTTCACCTTGGGCCCGGAGCGACTTTCAATGACCGGGTCGCCACCGGGATCATGAAACAGCAGAACAACGTTTTGAGCAATCCGATCTGGAATATCTGGTCTCCAAGGTTTGGCGTCGCCTGGGATCCGGCTAAGAATGGTTCATGGGTTGTTCGAGCCGGCTTCGGCATGTATCACGACATGCCGACACTCGGAAATATGGAGAACGGTCTTAATTCCAACCCGCCCGGGTTCATCGTTCCGACGTTCTATTCAAATGGAACTACGGCCGCTCCCATTTTTGCTCTCGGAACCAGTAACAAGGTGCCGTTTGGGTTCCCCTACCCCGCCTTTCAGGGCCATCCGCTGAATGCGCAGGGTGGGGTTGTCGGCTCTCAGGCCAGCGTCGGCGGCGTTGACGTAAACTTGACTGCGCCTACTACCTTTAACTACTCTGCCACTCTCGAACACAAGCTGCTGGGCAACCTGGTGGCGAGTGCAGGCTATAGTGGTTCGCGCAGCTATAACATCATTACCGGTTATGGACAGACGGGCAACACGTCCTATGGCATCGACATCAACCGCTTCGCAGGCGACCTGATCCTTCATAACTCATTGACCCCCACGCGGCTCAACTCGAGTTTCGGATCGATCAATTATGCCGAGAACGCAGCGGAAGCGCGTTACGATTCGTTTATCGCGGCTCTGCGCGGACGCTTCCATAACTTCTCCTTTGAAACGTCTTATACTCGCTCCCGGTCGCTGGACGATACCCAGATCTACCCGACATTTGGCAATCTGTCGCAGTACTATGGCCCGTCCAGTTGGGACGCTCCGAACAGGGTGTCGCTTTTCTGGAGTTACCAATTTCCATCCTTCAACAGTAACCGCGGTTTCGCCGGGCGTGTTCTGAGCGGTTGGACGATCACCGGGACTTCGTCTGACCAAAGCGGAAACCCGTTCACTGTCTACACAACGGCCTCATTCCAGCCGATTAAGAACGCGAGTGGAACCTTCGTGGGGTATGCCCCCGCGAGCGGTGACTACAACGCCGATGGCGTGAACTACGATTACCCGGACGTCTCAAGCTACCGGCTGCCCTATTCGAGGCGGGCCTATCTCGCCGGATTGTTTCCAGCCGGAATCATCAGTCAACCCGCCTTTGGGAGCGAGGGCAACCAGAAACCAAACCAGTATCGCAATCCAGGTTTCTTCGAAACCAATGCGAGCCTTCTCAAGGACGTGAGAATTGTCGAGCGAGTCAGCCTTCAACTTCGCTTCGAGTTTTACAACATCTTCAATCGCCCGAACCTCAACGGCATCGATTCGAATCTGGCCGACGGAACCTTCGGTCGGTCCACATCGGAAGCAAACCCGCGCTGGATGCAAATCGGCGGGCGCTTGACGTTCTAGCGTGCATCACTCACCTTTCCTCTGGAGATATCGATAGCTTGCGAATGCGTGGTGCGGCGCTCTGCCTATTGGGCGCTCTCCTGTCGAGTGGGCAAAGCAGTGATCTGGCCGCTCCCGTACTCGCGGCGCTTCGTTCGGGCAAGTTTGCCGAAGCAGCCGAAAACGCTGAAGCGGCGCTGAAGCAGAAGCCCCAAGACCCAAAGCTCTGGACTCTCGACGGGCTTAGCTCTAGCGCGCTCTGGAGACACTCGCCGCGCAGCCGTGGCCTACAAGCACGCGCTTCAGCTGGCGCCCGATTACCTCCCTGCGCTCGAAGGAGCAGCCGAAGTCGAATACAAGCTGGGCACTGCCGAGGCTGTGCCCTTGCTCGACAAGATAATCGCCTTACACCCCGAAGACAAGACCAGCCATGCCATGCGCGGCGTCATCGCTTTCAGGAAAGGAGATTGCAAGGCTGCCATTGCCGATTTCGGGGCAAGCGAGCCGCTCATCGATTCCCAAAGCAGCGCTCTCGAAGAATATGGCGCTTGCCTGGTCAAACTCAATCAGATCAAAAACGCGATTCCGGTTTTTCAACATCTCAGTGAGCTGCGCCCTGAAGATCCGAAGATCAGGTACAAGCTCGCCCTCCTCCAATCTCTAGCCGGCAATTACGCCCAGGTGATCGAAATCCTTTCGCCACTGGTAAACGCCGGCCAAGCCGACGCGGACGCGTTAGAGTTGCTCGCCGAGGCTTACGAATCCGCGGGCGAGACTCCCAAAGCGGTCGAACTGCTCCGGAGCGCCATCCTCGCCCATCCCGATGATCCGCGCTTCTATCTCGAGTTCGCCAATATCTCTCTGGTCCATGCTTCGTATCAGGTTGGTGTCGACATGCTGAACGTCGGCCTCGAGCGTTTACCCCGCGATGCATCGCTGTATCTCGCCCGGGGCATTCTGCACATCCAGCTGGGCCAATACGAAACGAGCGAAGCCGATTTCATCCGTGCCGAAAAGCTGGATCCCCGTGCCGCCGCGGCTTCAGCGGCGCGCGGTTTAGCAGCCCTGCAGGAAAATAAACCCGTTGAAGCGGAAGCGACCGTCCGCGATCAGATCAGTAAAGAGCCGCACAACGCCTTCCTGAGATACCTTCTCGCCGAAGCCATTCTGAGAAAGGGCGCTGCTCCCGGTTCCCCGGAATTTCAGCAAGCCGTCGAGGCGGCCAGAAAAGCGGTTGAACTTCAGCCAGCCTTTGCCTTAGGACGCGATGTGCTCGGACGCCTCTATCTACAGGAAGGAAAGAACCGGGAGGCGATTGAGCAGAGCCGCCTCGCCTTCAGCTATGATCCGACTGACCAGACTGCTCTCTATCACCTGATCCTCGCGCTAAAGAAAGATCACCAGACCGCACAAATCCCCGGATTGATGAAACAACTCACGGCCCTTCGGGAGAATGCTCGAAAGAAAGAAAGCGACGAGCATAAGTACGCTCTGATCGAGCAGAACGCCCGCAATCAGTGAAACTGGGCCGTTCCACGGAAATCTGCTGCTTTGTTATCCTCACGGTTGCATGAGTGGGGTTGTGCTGGATGGCAAGAAAATCGGCCGCGAGATTCAGGAAGAGCTGCGCCCTCGCATTGCAGCTTTGCGCGCGCAAAACAAGATTCCTACCCTGGCCGTCGTTTTGGTAGGTGAAAACCCTGCGTCTCAGATCTATGTCCGTAACAAAATAAAGGCCTGCCAGGAGCTAGCTATCCGCAGTGTTGAAGTCACCGCGCCCGGCGATATCTCGACTGAGGCTCTCATTGCGCTTCTCGAGCCTTTGACCGGAGATGCTTCGATACACGGCGTCCTTGTGCAAATGCCCTTGCCCCCTCAGCTCGATGCGGAAAAGGTCGTCAAATACGTTGTGGATCCGGCGCGTGACGTCGATGGCTTCGGAGCGCTCAGTCTCGGTCTGCTCGTGCAAAACAAGCCCGGCCCGCGTGCCTGTACGCCTGCCGGGATTATGGAAATGTTGCGTCGTTATGGCATCCCGATCTCCGGAAAGCATGCCGTCGTCGTCGGCCGGAGCGATATCGTCGGTAAGCCAATGGCGCTGCTCTTGCTACACCAGAACGCGACTGTCACCATCTGTCACTCGCGAACACGGGATCTGGAGGACCATTGCCGGCAAGCCGACATTTTGGTCGCTGCCATCGGCAGGCCCGCCGCTCTCACGCGCAACTACATCAAGCCGGGCGCCGTCGTGGTGGATGTCGGAATGAATCGTCTGACCGGCGAGGCCGAAGTGCAGCGGCTTTTTGGCCATGATCCCGCTCGTCTCGCCGCCTTCGCAAGAAATCGCTCGACACTTGTGGGCGATGTCGATCCGCTCGCCATGCAGGAGCTCTCCTCGGCTTACACTCCTGTACCGGGCGGCGTCGGTCCGCTCACAATTGCAATGTTGATGTCGAACACAGTTGGCCTGGCGGAAGGCAGCCTCTGGTCCGATTGAGATTTTTCGATGATCAAAGTCGGCCTCACCGGGGGTTACGCCAGCGGCAAATCGTTTGTCGCAACGACGCTTGAGACCCTTGGATGCCATCTCATTTATGCCGACAAGCTTGGACACGCCGTCCTCGACCCAGATGGCGAAGCGTATAAGCCGGCTTTGGAACTCTTCGGCCCTGAAATCCTTTCTCCCGATGGCACGATCAATCGTAAGCAGCTGGGCGCGCTTGTTTTCGCCTCGCCCGATCTGCTCGAAAAGCTCACCGCGCTCGTTCATCCGGCTGTCTTCCGCCTCGAGGAAAAGCTACTTGCGCAAATCGCCGCCGTCGATCCATCAGCTATTGCAGTAATCGAAGCCGCTATCCTGATAGAAACCGGCCGTTACCGGTTTTTCGACCGTATCATCTTAACTGTTTGCAGCCGGGATGCTCAGATCGCCCGCGGCATGACCCGCGACGGCTTGACACGTGAACAGGTGCTCGCCCGGCTCTCAAACCAAATGTCAAACGAGGAAAAGCAGCGTCACGCCGATTACGTCATCGATACGGAAGGCCCTAAGGCGCACACTGTGGAGCAGATTCGAAAGGTTCTCAATCATTTGAAGGAATTGCAGGGATCTGCCCGATGAGAGGCCGCACCGTTCTGCTTGCTCTCCTGTTTACGTTCGCTTTCGTTTGGCTCACGTCACGCGCAAGCTGGAGCGTGCGCCAGCTATCTGCGCCTTTCTTCCGCTCTGGCCTGAAATGGTCGGAGCCCGTTTCCGTCCACGGCGCCGGCATCTCGCCCGATGAGCAGAACAATATCGAAATCTATAAGGCCGCGCGGCTCGCCACTGTCTATATCACCAGCACGACGGTCCGCCGAGACTTCTTCTACGGACCGGTAGCTTCCGAAAGCCTCGGGTCAGGTTTTCTGATTGACGAGAGCGGCTTTATTCTGACTAACTTTCATGTCATCTCCGGCAGTAGCCGCATTCAGGTCACGCTTCCCGACCAGACCCAATACTATGCAAGAGCCCTCGACACGGATCGCTCGGACGACCTGGCTCTCATAAAGATCAACCCAAAAAAGAAACAGGAGTTTCTCAGATTGGGCGATTCCGACCATTTGCAGGTGGGACAGAAAGTCCTCGCGATAGGCGACCCGTTCGGCCTCGAAGGGACTCTTACGGTCGGTGTAGTCAGTTCCATCGGGCGGGCCATCAACAGCGAAAATCAGCAGCGCCTTGAAGGTATGATTCAGACTGACGCGGCTATAAACGGGGGAAACAGCGGAGGGCCCTTGCTCGATTCGAGTGGTTCTGTGATCGGCATCAACACCGCTATTCTGGGTCGCACCAATATCGGAATCGGATTCGCTATGCCGATCAACCGCGCAAAAGCCCTCCTGAGTGATTACCGGGCCGGACGCGTTACCGAACGGCCCAAACCCGGAGTGACCACTGAATATGTAGCTGGCGATCTGGCCCAGGCTTTGGGTCTGCCTTCGCGGGGCGGCCTGCTGGTGCAAGCTGTTGCAAGGGGCTCTTCCGAGGATGTCGCCGGTGTCCGCGGCGCCCGCGAGGTGGTGGACGTCGGCAATGTCGAGCTCGGTATCGGCGGCGACCTCATCACCGCCATCGATGGGCAGCCGGTCGAACGCCAGGATGCCCTCATCCGAGCCATTTCCCAGAAACGCGTCGGCGACACCATTGTCCTTACTATCAATCGCAACGGACGGACAATCCAGCTTCCGGTCAAACTGCTGCGGTCGCCCGCCGATCTCAGTTGACCTTTGCCTCTGCTTCTCCCGTCGCAAACGGGTTAAAGTTAGTTGCGTAATCGAAGTAATCGACGCCCTCGCTTCGTTTCAAGAAGTTCACCACCGCGTAAGTCACCGGTGTCATCAGCGTCTCGTAGACTACCTTAATCAGGTATCCGGAGATGATTAGTTTGATAATTACGCCCGTCGACCGTGTTCCGTAGAAACCCGCGAACATCACCACCGAGGTGTCCACCGCCTGCCCCACCACTGTCGATCCGATCGTTCGAGTCCAGAGATAACGCCCGCGAGTGAGCAACTTCAGTTTCGCCAGTGTGAATGAGTTTGCGAACTCTCCGCACCAGTACGCTAACAAGCTCGCAAATACGATGCGCCCGACGGGTCTGAACACGGCTGCGAAGGCTACTTGGTCCTTGAATTCGGGAGCCGGCGGTATGATCACCGCGAGAAAGCTCACTGCAACTAAAATAAACGCAGCGAAAAAACCGTACCAGATCGCGCGCCGCGAAGCATCGTAGCCGTACACTTCCGTGAAAATGTCGCCGAAAATATAGGTGATCGGAAACAGCATCTGCGCCGAGCTGACTCGCAGCGGTCCCACCGCGAAGAACTTCACGGCAATGATATTCGATATCAACAGCACGGTCACAAATAACGTAATGAGCGGATCGAGATACTTATATCGCTGGCTGCTCGCAAGCAATTCCGCGAATCCACCGCGGGTTTCGTGTGCGTGCTCTTTGTCTTGGGTTTTCAGTCAATGCTCCTGATGCGCCGAAGCCTGCTAAATCCAACCATCATCGAGGAACCTACTACTTCAACTCCGGATGTTCCGAAATGCTGAGAAGGTTTCCATCCGGATCTTTAAACCAGGCGACCTTTGCGGCGCTCGGGGATGTCCAGATCCCGTGATCATCCTGCGTCATGAACTCATAACGCTCGAAATGAATACCGGCTTCCACGAGAGACTCCACCGCCGCTCTTGCGTCTGGAACTTGCCAGCCCAGGACCGTACCGTGAACAGGCTTAACTTCCTTGTTTATCGCCAGACGCAACATGATACCGTTGGCGTTGAACACCAGCGCGAATGGAAGATCCTCACGGACCAGGTGCAAGCCAAGTTTGTCACCGTAGAATTCTTTTGCGCCAGACGCATCTGTTATGTTGAGGAAGGCTATCAGGTCATATCCGCCGAGCCCGGAGTGCATCCGTATATCATGACCGGCCCATTCACTTTCCGCAAGTATCCCCCTGGGGTTGCTTCAATGACAAACGCCCGCCTGTAAAGCTGATAAAGATCGATACCGCGATCCATAGAAGGACTCCATAGAGGCTGTACCAGAGCACTTCTTGTGCCGCCGTCGCCCGTGGTGCGCTAAAAATGACTAGCGAACCGGTGGAACTGATGTGTATGAGTTGCGCCAGCAACACGCTCCTCGTATTGATGTAGGTCCAACAGATCAGCACTCGCATTGCCGTCATCGCCAAAGTGAACACAAGCAAAAATGGAAGCCAATAGGCACCGTGTGGAGTCGCTGTGCCGAGATAATTGATGACCGGCAAGTGCCAGAGCGACCACAACAGCCCAAGAGTGATGCTCGAGATCAGGGCATTATTCTGCGAGTACATCTTTGGATATGCATATCCTGTCCAGCCGATCTCTTCGAGAAGACCTGCCGGAATTCCGAAGAAAATGCCGATGAGAAAGAAATTAGGTGTATAGGCTCGAGAGATGAATGTCCGTAGCAGAACGAGAACGGACAGGATCAGGATTGGAGGAAATAGCAGCGTTGCATACCAGCGTAGGGAGAACTGAAACCGGAACATCCGGCGAAAGAGGTCCCGTAAACCGCTCTGCCCATCTACTATCCGCGTCAAGACGATGCCGGCAACGCTTGGGCCTAAGAGCATTGCGGGGAACATGAGAATGCCGGTCATCTTAGGTAGCGCTTGATGACGTATCAGGCGCGGTGCGGCCACGGCGAGCGCACCCATCCAGGAAACCGTGAATGTCAGCACGAAGTAGCCCAGCGCTGGATGGTTCCGCAGAACGCTCCTGGCTTCTCTGTGGAATTCAAATTCCTCTGCCATGGCGCTCACAAGTCTACGAAAGGGCTTCCTCCAGAGTTTCCCAGCCTTGAATCAGCTTAGAATCCTTTCATGCGGTGCTTTTGAAGAGAGCCGCCCAGCAACAAACTTCTGAGGAGTGAAACCGATGCCGTTAGAAATTGAAAATTTGCCCGAAGCAACCCGAAGCGTAAAGAAAGCGCTGCGGCAGGCTTTACCGAATCATGCCGAACTTTTCCGCGAAGTGGAAAGTGAGATGAGGCAGAAGGTGAACGCTATCGTCGAGGAGCGGGATGCGGGCGATCCGGTGATTCCGATTCTGCAGTATTCCGATATAGCCGCCGGAACCGTGTCGCCGGAGTTAGTGGAGAAGGTGAAAGATCGAGGCGCATGCGTCGTTCGCAAGGTCTTCGATCCTGCTGAAGCACGCGCCTGGGATGATGAGATTGCCGAATACGTTGAGGAAAACCGGTTAAACGAAAGGCTGGCCAACGCGGCGGAGGACAAGTATTTCGGTACTTTGGCTTCGGCCAAACCTCAGATCTACGGCATCTACTGGTCGCGACCTCAGGTCCAGGCTCGTCAATCGGAATCGCTGACTCGAGTGCGCGTTTTTCTCAACCGGTTGTGGCTGGCCGAAAGCGAGGGCCGCGTCCACTTCGATCCCGATCAAGTTCCCGTTTACGCCGATCGCATTCGACGGCGTCCTCCAGGATCCAGTTCACTTGGCCTCTCGCCTCATGTCGACGGCGGCTCAGTTGAGCGCTGGTTGGACGAAAAGTTCCGCAAAGTCTATCGTCACGTTTTTTCAGGGAATTGGCGCAAGTACAACCCGTTCGATGCCGCTTGGCGGCCCGATGTTCAAGAGATACCTTCTCCAGCAGTCTGTTCGATGTTTCGTACTTTCCAAGGCTGGACGGCGCTGACCCGTCAGGGTAAGGGAGATGGAACACTACAATTGATCCCGATTGCGAATTCGATGGTATACATTTTGCTACGCGCGTTGCAGGAAGATGTTCCGGAGGATGACTTGTGTGGCGCAAAGCCGGGCCGTGCTTTGTCGGTCCAGCCGGAATGGCACAGTCTTTTGCTTGAAGGACTCACCTCCATACCCGTCATGGAACCGGGCGACGCCGTTTTTTGGCATTCCGATGTAGTGCACGCGGTTGAAAACGAGCATAACGGCCAAGGTTATAGCAACGTCATGTACATCGCTGGTACGCCCGGATGTGCCAAGAACACCGCCTATCTTTCAAGGCAAGCGGCTGCTTTTCTGACGGGCAAGACTCCCCCGGATTTCGCACCCGATGACTTCGAAGTCGATTTTCGCGGACGCGGAACCGAAGCCGATCTTACTCCGCTCGGCCGTAGCCAACTGGGTCTTCCGCCGCTAGAGGAAATTGCGCAGGCGAAGTCGACCGAGAAATTGACGGCGGCGACAGTATAGTCAGCAGTCGTGAAGATCGGCGGCAGAAGGCGCGAGGCGGTGAGAACGCTTCCGCGCCGCGCCGATTCCGAGCATGCCTGCAGAGCCCAGCAAAACGAGAAACCCCGAGCCCGGTTCGGGCGTAGCGTTGTTTTCGACAGTCAGAAAAACACCCGCGTACGGGTCGGAGTAAGTAAGCACATACTTCTCTCGGCCACCATCAAACACCAGGCCCTCGACATTCGAGAACGCTCCCGTTAAAGGCCCTCTGCCTGAGTAAAGGACAGTGAAGACGGCCCCAACTGGTTTGTAGCCGTCTCCTAGCATAATGTCCAAAGTCCCATTCAGGTCCACCGGGCCTTGGACCAGTAAACCGCCTCCGGCCGCCATAAACACGCCGTTGGCGAATTGGTCGTACCCTGAGAACCCGGCCGGTACAGCTCCAGACCCGACCGTCAAGAGTCCGCCGTTGTTGTAAACGGTGATGAGTCCTGCCGCGGTCTTAAGCGTGCCGACGGTCAGGCTTCCTATATCGCCGGCCTGATCGCCATAAATGTTCACCGTCCCGCTGTTTTCGAAGAATTTCGCGGTGGATGCAGTGCCGGCGTTGAACGTCGCGGCGCCGTAATTCACCAGATTTCCGGCATTGAGAGAGCCGGGCGAAGGCGTCACTGATGACGGGAAATTGACGCTGATCGTTCCGGCTGCCTGATTGGTGAGCGTCCCGGATATGTTGAGCGTGCTTGGACCGAATGGCGGGCGTGGACTTGCCTGGCCTTGATAAGCGACCGCTAGGTTTCCGGTATTCGAGAAATTCCCGATCACGTTTACCACACTGGGGCCGTAACTGGATCCGATGGTAATAGGAGAAGAGTTGTGGATGGTGTTGCCCGGCGATCCGAGAATAAGGGGAGAGAACGCTCCTTGACCGTTTGTCCCCTCGATATCAAGCGACCCCTCGATCCCGGTCAGGTGAGCAAATCCGTTAAACGCTCCGTCTATGAACCAGGAGGACCCTTTCGGAATATCGCTGACGCCCTGCGGCCCTGTGACGGAGATGATTGAGCCAAATAAGATAGCGACCGAACCTTTGTTGACGAGGCCTCCGAGGGATGTCCGAGGACCGTACTCCGCGCCAATTGGATTCCCCCACTGCAAACTGCCCGTATTCACGAGCGTGCCGCCCACGCTGAAGCCTCCCGGTCCGCCTGGGAGTAGTACCACGCTTCCAGAATTTTTCATATTGCCGGCTATCGAGACGGTACTGCCCATGTCCATATAGCCGTTATTGGTCAAATTGCCTCCCATGATCAAGGAATCACGCCATCCGTCAGCATAACTACCACCGAAGCCTCCGTTAACGGTCGCGTTGCCGTTGACGGTGAGCGTCGTGTATCCGGGGTTGGGAAGACCGGCGTAGCCTTGGGCCAGACTGCCGTTCAAAGTTAACGAATTGATGGTGGGGCTAATGTCAAGAGTGGTCGTCGACCCTCTGCCGATCGTCACATCGTAAAACTGGCCGGCGGTATTGTTCGGGACACGGGAAGGAGTCCATTGTCCGGCGGTGCTCCAGTTACCTGAGCCTCCGTTCCAGGTTGAGATTGTGTCGGCGGCCGCGTTGGAGGAACCGAGCGAGCACATGGAAAGAAGCGCAAGACCCAAAGTGCCGCACCGAAATGACGTCATGGCAACGACCTCCGCGTCCTTGCAGTAAATGAGATCTTGCGCAAGAGTACAGCGAGGGAGCGCGTAAGTCAAATAAGTAGGGATAATGTGCCGATTCGATACTTACCCTATCGGCTGGCAAACTTATGCTTCGTCTCGCAACGCGAGGGCCGGGTCTACTCTTGTGGCGCGCAGAGCCGGAATGTACGTGGAAAACAGAGCAATGGCGGTGAGGGCCAAGGCAACTCCTCCGAACGTGAGCGGATCATTGGCCTTCACTCCGTAAAGCAAGCTGGCGAGCAATCTGGTGAGGCCGAAGGCGATAGCAACCCCAGCGATCACGCCGATCACGGCGGGCGTCATCCCCTGCCGCACAATCAACCGCAGGATGTCATGTCTGGCTGCGCCAAGCGCCATACGAATCCCGAGCTCCTGCGTTTGCTGCTCAACCGAATAGGACATCAGACCGTAAATGCCGATGGCCGCAAGAGCCAGCGCGATAGCCGCGAAGATGCTCAGCAGCAGCATGTTGAACCGCTGCCGGGCCGCTCCGGCCGAAATCACCTCGTCCATGGTTTTGATTTTTGAGACCGGCATTTGCCCATCGACGGCCTGGAATTCGCGCTGAACGGCGGTGCTGATGGACTTTGGATCCACAGATGACCGAATGCACCAGGATAGCGGGAGGGCACTGTTGGCGAGTTGCGTCAGACCTTCTGGAATCTGGCTCTGCGGAACGTACATCACGCCGACGTTCGCATCCCCCAGGCCAGTTTCGCGGACATTGCCCACAATCCCTACAATCTGCCGGGGAGCATCGTCGAACTGCGGGCCCAAGCCCTTACCAATGGTGATGACTTCTCCAATGGGGTTCCCCTTCGGCCAATATTTCTCCGCCATGGCCTGATTGATGATGACGACTTTCGCAGAGTTTGCGACATCCCTTTCATTTGGAAGACGCCCTCGCAGCAGCGGAATCTTGAAAACCGCGAAGTAGTGCGACGAAATGAAGCGATACTGCTCGTCGCCGTTGTACATTTGCCCAGCTTTGGGCGCTTTCCCCGCGATGTTAAACGGCAGATCAATTTCGGTAGTGGTGGGAAGGCCGATCGTAAGAGCAGCCCCCTGTACTCCCGGGAGCGCCTCGACTCGGCGGATCACCTGGGTCGCGAAATTCGTTACCTTGGCGGTACTGGAGTAATTGCCACCCGCCAATGAGGTCTGGAAAGTTAGCACATGATGAGGATCGATCCCGATACTGGCGCTGCTCAAGCCCACGAAGGTTCGGATCAGGAGAACAGCAGAGGCGAGCAGGACCAGGGCTAACGCCATCTCGCTGCCTACCAAAACTTTCCTGACCCGGTTCTGCCGCCGTCCGGTGGCTGTCCTGCCGCTGGCTTCTCTAAGGGTGGAAGCGATCTCCGGATTCGATATGTGCAGAGCCGGGAAGAGCCCGAACAGAATGCCGGTTAGAAAGGAAACTCCAACAGCGAACAAAACAATTCGCCAATCCAGTATGGAAAGCACACTTTGAGCTTGGTCGGCATCGGTGAGTCGCGGTATGTTGCCGGGAACCAGCAGAAGCAGACTTCGTACGCCCCAGGCACCAAGAGCTAAACCACAAACGCCGCCCAGAGACGCGAGAATGATGCTCTCCGTGAGCAGTTGCCGGATAACTCGCCAGCGACTCGCACCGACCGCTGCCCGAATAGCGAGTTCCCTCTGACGGCCGGCTGCGCGAGCCAGCAGAAGATTCGCTACATTCGCACAAGCGATTAACAATACCAACAGCACTGCACCGAGCAGCACAAACAGGGCCGCTTTGACGTCACGCACCATAGCGTCGCGCATCGGCGTTACCGCGACGCTTTCGGCCTTGTCCATCCATTTTGGATTGAGCCGCCGAAACTGTTCGCCCACCAATTTCATTTCGCCCCGCGCCTGCTCCAGCGTCACTCCGGGTTTCAGCCGCGCAGCTACGGACAAATAATGACCCTGGTTGGTGCTTGCTGGATCAGCTTGGAGAGGAATCCAGACTTCGGCTGGTGGATCGGGGACAAAACTATCCGGCATTAATCCCACGATTGGATACGGTTCGCCATTGAGCGTAATGGTCTTGCCGATGATCCCCGGGTCGCTGCCGAAGTGCGATCTCCAGAGTTTCTGACTGATGATGGCCGCTTTTGGGCCATTAGGACTGTCTTCAGAAGCCGAAAAATATCGCCCGCGTATGGGGCTGGCGCCGAACACCTTGAAATAATCTGCTGAGATGTGAATCCCCTTGACCTGCTGAGGCCGGTCACCGTTCGAGAGATTCAGTCCGGGTCCGCCCTGATCGTAAATGGCCATCGTCGAGAACACGTTGTTGTGACGCCAGGCCATATATTTCGGGATGGAGTTCGAGTATCCGTTCCCTTGCGGATATTTGCGGCCCAGTTTCACTAAGCGGTCCGGCTGAGGATACGGCAGCGGCTCAAGTACTTTGTTGATCACGCTGAAAATTCCGGTGTTTGCTCCAATGCCGAGCGACAGCGCTGCCACCGCTACGGCCGTAAAGCCCGGGCTCTTTCTCAGCTGGCGGAAAGAGTGCCGGATATCCGTCATGACAGACTCCATGCTGCCGATTACGACGCTTGGAGCTGATTAGTTCCAAAAACTTCCAGGCACTCGGAAGATGGGCGAATAGGCCATAGCGCCTTCCTCTTCCCGGGCACGGGTAAGGCTATTACGTGCTACCCCCGGGTCCTCTAGGGCTGCGATTTACTCGTCGGATCGAGGCCCTTGGCGCTTCCCGCCTGAAGCTGGTGAACCTTGCTAAGCTCAGCTCGCGACTCAGCAGCGCGCCCCAGAGAACGGTAGACCGCAGCCAAACGGTAGTGAGCTCTAGCGTCATTGGGCTGCAGTCGAATGCTTTCGCGGAGCTGTTCGATTGCTTCGTGATAGCGCTTCTCACTTTCAAAGACTGTGCCGAGCCGGAGATGGGCGGCGGCATCTGCCGGATCACATTGCAGAGCGCGCCGGTATGAGGCTTCTGCTTTGCTGAAATCGTCGTCTGACCGGGCGATTTCGCCGAGATAGTAAAAAGCGAGACTGTGGCAACCGTGCGCCGCTTCCTTTTGCAGCCACTCGCGAGCAAGATCGTTCTGCTGCTCGCGCCAGTAGCAATATCCAACGGCGAAAGCAGTGTTCGGGATTGAAGGATCTCGCGCAAAAGCAAGTTGATATTCGGCTACGGCTTCTTCGAGTTTCTGCTCATCCTCGTAAGCTGTGCCGAGGAGATAATGCGTCCAGCCCGAGTCCGGATAGCGCGTCAATAACTCGTGAAAAGCGGCTTTGGCTTCGTCCACGCGCCCCGTCAGGCGGGCGCTCTCTTCAAGCATGTACAAAACACGTTCGCTGTGATTAGAATTTTGCAGCCGCCGGAGCTCGGTGATGGCGGAAGCATACTGCTTGCTTTGGAAGTAATCGAGGGCCAATAGAAAATGTGCTTCGGCGGCGAGAGCCGGATCGTGCGCGGCTTTGGTGAGCGCAGGAACCGCCTCCCCGAGCCGCCCTTTGCGGACGAGAGCGAGGCCGAGGTTGTATTGAATGTGCCTGTCCTCGGGGAAGCGGCGCGCGCCGGACCGTAGCGCCGAGATAGCCGCCTCCAGATTGCCGGATGACATCTCGCGAATTGCGTGCTCGGTGATCTGATCAGCAGTTTGGGCGAAAGCCACAGGGATTCCGCCCAATCCTGCAAAAAGGAAGGCGAGCAGTAAGCGGGCGCGATAAACGTTAGAAGAACAACCGAACACCAAGCTGGATCGTCCTGGCATCACGCGCCGCGGTTGCCTGCCCGAAATTGGGTGATCCGAACGTTGTGCCGTAACCGCTGAAATTTGTGTGATTGAAGATGTTGTAGAACTCTCCGCGAAGTTGCAGGCCACTGCTCTCAAGTTTCAGGATATGAGGGAAGTTGCGGAAAAGCGAGGCGTCCGTGTTGTTGATTCCGGCACCGGTAACAATGTTCCGTCCGGCATTGCCGAATGCGCCGAGCGGGGGCTGAGCGAAGGCAGCTGGATTGAACCAAACCTGGCGTGAGCCGCCACCGAGCGTCGGATCCCCGATCAGGTCGGGCCGGTAAGGCGCGTCGCCGACTCCGGCATTGTCACCCGGAAGAGAAATGTTGATCGGCGTTCCGGTCTCGAAGGTGCTGATACCGGAAAGCTGCCAGTTGCCCAGCACGGCTTTGGCAATACGCGACGGGTATGGCGCCGGGATGTTGTAGATGTAACTCAAAATGAGCATCTGGGTGCGATTGTAGTCGGAGCTGGCTCTCTCCAGATAAGTAGCGTAGGCGTTCTGGTGCGCATTTCCCGGCACATCGCCACTTACATAGTCGATCGCATGAGACCACGTATAAGAGGCTTGCAAAGTCAGGTTGTGCCAAGAGCTACTCGTGAGGCTTGCCTGCAAAGAATTGTAGTTGGAGTTACCTCCGTTGTAATATTCGTCGATGTCAGCGTAGCCGAGATAAGGCCGCACCTGGTTGACGTTGGCAGTGCCGGCGAGGACCTGCGCAGCGCCCGACGGCAGCGGCTGGTTTATGTTGCGGGTATCTGACAGATGCGTGCCCTTAGTCCCGACGTAGGAGATATCGGCCACCACGCTCTTTGCAAGGCGGCGCTGAATTCCGAAGTTATACTGTTGCGTCTGAGAAGTAGGATAAGCAGGATCGTAAACTGTCAAGCTGGGCGGAAGAATGGCGCCCGTGCCGCCGCCGGGATTGCTGAGTCTCGTGTTGAAGATGGTTGCGGTGTTGCTGAAGGGCGGGTTGGGGGCGACGTTATAGATATCGTTCCCCTGCACACGTTCGTAGTAGGCCCCATAACCTGCGCGAATCACAGTGTCGTCACCAAATGGACGCCAGGCAAATCCCACTCGCGGCTCGAACAGCGCCCAGTGGTTCTGCACAAGCTGCGGCGGAATCCCGTTCTGTCCTGCGATGCCGATTCCGTTAAGAAGATTCCCGGTGCCGGGCACAATCTGCCCGCTGGGAGTGATAGTGGGAGCATCGGCCGGATTGTACAGGTTTACGTAGAACGACGAGATATTATTGTTCGCCACGTAAGCGTGCGGAAGGGCATCCCAGCGCACACCGAGTGTGACAGTAAGGCGGGATGTGGCCTTCCAACTGTCGGTAGCCCAGATGGCCGCGCTCCGGCTCAGGAAATTCGGCTCGGTCTGTTGCTTCAGTTGCTGAAACTCGTGCGCGTAGCCAAGCAGAAAATCAGCGAAATCGTTACCGCTGTACTGGCCGTTAAAGGTGAACGCACCTTGTGTCGGCCCGAAGAGGTCCTGCTGCTTATCGAAATGCATCCACATCCCGCCTATGGTCAAGGTATGATCGCCTCGAATCACGGTCAGGTTGTCCTGGATGGTCCAGGTCTCCAACTCATTTTTCCACGGCCACGAAGCGAGATCGTAATTCACACCTGTTTGCTGGAGATAGATGTTCGGGTTCTTGTTGGCGTAGTTCGCGCTCGGAAAAACGAGCGGAATATTCAAAGCGGACGGGCGTTGATAGTTGCCGTTGAGAGATAAGTTCAGCGGCTGATCGAGATAGCCGAGGGAGGCCTCGTTCACTGTGGTCGGGGTGAAAGTTGAGGTCAGCTGGCCGTAATACAGTTTCGGTTTGTTAATTAGTAAGGTCGTCGTCGTCGGGTAACTGCTGCTCGACCACAGGTTATTCGTAAAGTTCTGGTTATTGCTTTCCTGGATGTAACGGAAGAAGGCCTGCTCTTTGTCGGTGAAGTTATGGTCGATGCGGACGATCTCTTCGCGCAGGTTCGTGGGGGCGCTGGCCGATACCGTGTAGTTGCCATTCGGGCTGGTTGGCAGCGGAAAAAGGAAATTCGGGGCAGCGAGAATCAGCGCATTGGGATCGAGCTGGTTTTGCGGGATGATGTTGCCGGGATAGGGCTGCCCCGTTACGGGGTTCTTGATACTACCGGCCGGGAGTGCGCTGAAGTCCCCGGTTCGCTCGGCCAGACTGAATGTGGGCACGTTGAACAATGAGGCTTGCCGGAGCTTGCGCCACTCTTCGTTGAAGAAGAAGAACGTTCTGGATTTTTTCCTGGGATAAATCTTCGGGATGAAGACCGGACCGCCAATGTTATAGCCGTAGATGTTGAATCTGAGCGGCGGCCGCGGCTGGCCGTTCAGATTGGTAAAAAAGTTATTGGCATCCAGCTTATCGTTGCGGAGATATTCCCAGCCCGTGCCGTGAAAATCGCGCGTGCCCGATTTTGTAACTACATTCACCTGACCGGCATCGCCGAAGCCGGTGCTGACCGAAGAGTTCGACGTCTCCACAGTAAATTCTGCTATCGCCTCCACAGAGGGCAGAACGGTGACACAGCCGCCGCAGCCGCGATCGTAATTTTCCTGGCCATCCATGCGCCAGACATTATTACTCTGGCGCATACCGTTGAAGGAAATGCCGGTGTTAGAGGTTACGCCCACCGGAGTGTTCAATGATGGCTGGGTAGACGATGCGCCGGGGACCAGGGCGGCCAGGGACGTGAAGTTCCGGCCATTGACTGAGAGATTCTCGACCTGCGTTTCGTTAACGGTTTGGCTGACTGTGGCGTTCTCGGCCTGAACTTGCACTGCGTTGGCCTGGACTTCGATCGTTTGCTGAACATTGCTCACTTGAAGGTGGGCATCGATACGTAGGTTGTCGTTGACATTGACGGGAATGTCGACTTGCTTGTAGGTTCCAAAGCTCGGAGCAGATATTTCGACCGTGTATTTCCCGACAATGAGGGCAGGAGCGGCGTAGTTGCCGGAATCATTCGTCTCGAGCTCGCGCGCAATGCCAGTTTCCTGGTTGATGATCTTGACTTTTGCTTTGGGAACGACGGCACCGGTGGTATCGGTGACGAGACCGGAAATGGCGCCTTGTCCCTGAGCACTGGCGATTTGCGGCGAAAGCGAGGCGATCAGCAGGTAAGCGGCCGCCGGGGCTAAGGAAAGAACTGGAAAAAGTTTCGACATGGACCCCCCCAAAACCGGACGAATCAGAATGGGTTGCAACAGGGAAGCAAACCTTGTAAGCGGTTTCAATCGTATAGCGGATCCGTTATCTCGTCAAGTGTTTTCTCTGAGAGGGAAAGGCAAACGGGTTGTTGTCAACGTTTACAGGAAAGCTTGTAAGTAGGCAGAGCTCGGAGCTGGTAAATTCACGAGCGCGCGAAACTCGGAGGGATTCGGGACTAATCGTGTTTAGTGAACGCACTGTAATAGGATTGTTATGGAGAAACGGGATCATAACTTTGGCCAACGCCAGTAATGAATTGGCTTTGGACCTTCCGATCCAGCGCAACCCAAAAACAGATGTTCAGCCGATTTGCATGGCGGCGCAAGCTGATTTCTACAGCGCTCGGCGCCTTGCGTTCAGTGGGCGCCTTCTCATTGGCGGGCGATTCGCGCCATCGCAAGAACAGTCTTTTGATTCTTTGCTATCACGGGCTCGCGCTCGAGGACGAACACGAATGGCGTCCGGATCTTTACATTACGGCGGAACAGTTCCGGCAGCGGCTCCACTGCTTACGCAACTTGAAGGCATCGGTTCTTCCTCTGGGCGAAGCGCTGGTGCGCCTGCGCAGCGGGACACTTCCGGCGCGTAGCGTGACGATTACGTTCGATGACGGGTTTTACGACTTCCTGCAACACGGCGCGCCCGCGCTCACAGAGTTCGGCTATCCAGCGACGGTTTACCTTACCACCCATTACTCGAACTATCGGCTGCCGATCAATAATCTGGTGCTCGACTATCTTTTGTGGAAATCCGGCCGCAGCACAATCGCCTTACCCGATTACGGATTACACGAGCAGGTCGATGTGCGCGGGCTAGTTAACCGGCTGAAGGTAGTGCAGCATCTTCGTCACTGGATGCAAGAAAGGAACCTCGATACGACGGCCAAGGACGGGGTTGCCCGCACTCTGGCGGACCACTTAGGAGTGAGTTATGAAGAGATCCTCCGCCGGCGCATGCTTCAGATCCTGAGCCCGGACGAGGTCGCGGAAATCGCCAAGAGCGGCGTGGATGTCCAGCTGCATACGCACCGCCACCGCATGCCCCGCGACCAAGCGCTATTCAATCGGGAGATCGACGATAACCGGAGACAGATCCAGGATATGACGGGCAAAGTCCCTGTTCATTTTTGCTATCCGAGCGGAGTCTACTCGCCTGAGTCTTTCGCGTGGTTGAAAGGGCGGGGCGTTGAGAGCGCAACTACCTGCGAAAAGGGCCTGGCGCTGAAGACTTCCGAAATGCTAAAACTTCCAAGAGTACTTGACGACAGCAACATGCCCATGCTGCGCTTTGAAAGCGTCGTTTCCGGGCTCCTGATATAGCAGCGAGTAACCCGCAAATTTGACAGTGTTCCGGGTGCGCACCCGCGCATCAAGACTACGAGGAGTCAGCGGAAGAATGAAAGCTGTGTGTTTGCACGCGTACGGAGATGTGGATCAACTTCGCTATGAGGAGGTTCCTACTCCGGAGCCTGACTCCAAGGAGGTTCTGGTCAAGGTTATTGCCACCAGCCTGAACCCGGTTGACTGGAAGATACGCAGCGGGGCAATGAAGCAGCTGATGCGGATTCAGTTCCCGTACATTTTGGGACGGGACGTGGCCGGAGAAGTGGTGAAGACCGGATCAGAGGTTTCGAGCCTGCAGCCCGGCCAAAAAGTGATGGGATACGTCAGTCAGAGCTATGCGGAGTTCCTAACTGCCCCAGCCGACTCATTGACGATTGTTCCTGAAGGGCTCGAACTCGAGAAGGCCGGTGCGCTGCCCCTGGTATTAACAACGGGCGCGCAATTGATCGAACATATTCATCCGAAGGCGGGCGAGACGGTACTCGTTACCGGTGCGCTCGGCAGTGTAGGACGCGCTGCGGTTTACTTGGCAAGGCAGTACGGCGCGCGAGTAATCGTGGGCGTGCGCGCGAACCAGAAGAAAGAAGCGGAGCAACTGCGCGCCGACGCGGTCTTAGCGATCGACGACGACCAAGAGATTCAGAACCTCCCGCAACTGGATGCAATTGCCGATACAGTCGATCACGATGTGATCGGGAAGCTGATTCCGAAGATCAAGGATGGCGGTATCCTTGGCTCCGTATTAGGCAAGCCGAAGGCAGCGGAAGGCAGGGATATCCACGTGGAAGCCTTCATGGCCCAGCCTGATGCGGACCGCTTACAGCAACTGGCAAGAGCGGTTCAGAAGGGGGAATTCGATATTCCGGTGGCAAAGACAATGAAACTGAGCGAAGCGGCGGAGGCGCAAAAGCTGGCCGAGCAGGGCGGCGTCAACGGGAAGATCGTGCTGACGCCTTGACCGACTTGAAAGTCCGGAGTGGTCGGGCGGGGAGTTATCGTAAAGATTGGAGTGAAAGAATGGCTTACGAGCTGACTGTGAACAAGCGGCCGATGACCGTCGACGTACCCGGCGATACTCCGCTGCTGTGGGTATTAAGGGACGCATTAAACCTGCGTGGCACGAAGTACGGTTGCGGGATCGGGCAGTGTGGGGCGTGCACGGTACATCTCGGCGGCGAGCCGGTGCGGTCATGCCTGACGCCGGTAAGCGTTGCCACAAAAGGCGCAATCACAACTATCGAAGGGCTGTCACCCGATGGCTCGCATCCGCTGCAAGTGGCTTGGTGCGAGGTCGATGTTCCGCAGTGCGGATACTGCCAGGCCGGACAGATCATGTCGGCGGCGGCGCTGCTCGCAAAACATCCGAAGCCTAGCGACTCGGAGATCGATGCGGCGATGAACGGCAATCTCTGCCGCTGCGGAACCTATGTACGAGTGAGGCAAGCGATCCACAAGGCAGCTGGGCAGATGGGCGCAATCAAACACGCTGATCTGATCAGTTCAGAGCGCGTTATTGAAGAAGCGTTGAGTGAACAGGGAGGTCTGTAAGTTATGCGTGTCAGCCGTCGCTCTTTTCTTCAAGTAACAGCGCTGTCGGGCGGAGCGATGATGCTCGGCGTGTATGCCGTCGAGCCGAAGGCTTCCGGACAAACGCCCCAAGGGCCGCCGCCATTCGACCCGAAAGCGTTCATCAGAATTGAGCCGGACGGCGCGATTACGCTTATCGCAAGAAATCCGGAGGTCGGGCAAGGCGTGAAGAACATGCTGCCCATGATGATCGCCGAGGAACTCGATGTTGATTGGAAGACGGTGAAAGTCGAGCAGGCCGATTTCGACGCGAAGTACGGTTTGCAAACGACAGGCGGAAGCCGAGCGGCCTCAAACAACTGGATTCCGATGCGGCAGGTTGGTGCAGCCAGCCGTCAAATGCTGATTGCGGCCGCGGCTAAGACCTGGGGCGTTCCGGAATCCGAGTGCTTTGCCGAGAACGGGCGTGTCTATCACCGGCCAACGGACCGCTCTCTCGGCTACGGCCAACTGGCAGCGACCGCAGCGACGCTACCTGTACCCGATCTGAAGACTCTGAAGTTCAAGGACGCGAATTCGTACAAGATCATCGGTCAATGGACTCCGGGTGTGGACGTGCCGGACATTGTTCGGGGGAAACCGATCTACGCGATCGATTTCACGCTGCCCGGCATGCTATATGCGGTCTACCAGAAGTGCCCGGTTTTCGGCGGCAGAGTGGTGAGCGCGAATCTCGACGATATCAAGCGGCTGCCTGGCGTGAAGCACGCTTTTGTCGCGGAAGGAACGGTGAAAGTTGGGCCGGTGATCGAGGGCGATCCGGGGTTGGAGCCGGGCGTGGCAATCGTGGCGGAGACATGGTGGGCGGCGCAATCGGCGCGCAAAAAGCTGAATGTGCAGTGGGACGAAGGTTCCGCGGCACAGCAGAGCAGCGCCGGATTCGCACAACGCGCCCAGGAGCTGTCGAAGCAGACGCCGGCGCGCACATTGAAGCAGGACGGAGATGTGGATGCGGCTTTAAGCAGCGGCGCAAAGGTGATCGAGGCAGCATATTCGTATCCTTTCATTTCGCATGCGCCGCTCGAACCACGCAATTGCACGGCACGGTACCAGGACGGAAAGCTCGAGATTTGGTCCAACACGCAGCTTCCGGGACGCGGGCGGGGCCTGGTTTCGAAAGTGCTGGGAATCCCCGAAGACAACATAACCATTCACCTGCTGCGCGCCGGCGGCTCATTTGGACGCGGGCTGACGAATGACTACATGGTTGAGGTCTCGTACATCGCAAAGACGGTGGGTGTGCCGGTAAAACTGCTGTGGTCGCGCGAAGATGATATGACGCACGACTATTATCGTCCGGGCGGATTTCATTATCTGAAGGGCGCAGTGGATTCTTCCGGCAAGCTGGTAGCGTGGCGTAATCATTTTGTGAGTTACGGAGAAGGAGAAAAGTTTTCGCCATCCGCCTCGATTGCACCGACCGAGTTCCCTTCAGGGTTTGTGCCGAATTATTATCTCGGGTCATCGGTCATGCCGCTGGAATTGAAAACCGGTGCGCTGAGGGCGCCCGGTGCCAACTCGCAGGCGTTCGTGTTTCAATCCTTCATCGACGAGCTGGCGCATGCCGCGGGCAGGGACCCAGTCGAGTTCCGGCGGGAACTCTTACAAGCGCCAAAGAAGGACTTGGTGGCAGCGGCAGCCAAGCCGAAAGTCGAGAATGAGCCGAGCATTACGAAATCGGCAGCCCAGCACCAGGCTTACGACGTGGTGCGCATGCGCGGCGTGCTTGAGCTGGTAGCGGAGAAGTCGGGCTGGGGTAAGCGAAAGCTGCCGCAGGGGACGGGCATGGGAGTGGCCTTCCACTACAGCTTCCAGGGTTATTTCGCGCACGTGGCGGAGGTGACTGCGGGACCGGGAAACACGATCAAGGTGAACAAGATTTGGGCCTGCGGCGACGTGGGCAGCCAGATCGTGAATCCGAGCGGAGCAGAAGCGCAGGTGCAGGGCGCGATCATGGACGGCTTGAGCGAAATAATGTATCAGGAGATCACGCTCGAGGGCGGACGTGTCGTCCAGACGAATTACGACCGGCATGAGCTGCTGCGGATCAAACACGCGCCCCAGATCGAAGTGCATTTTCTCAAGAGCGATAATTCGCCGACCGGATTGGGAGAACCTGCCCTTCCGCCGCTACTGCCGGCCCTCGCGAACGCGATCTTCGCTGCGACGGGCAAGCGTATGCGGGATCTGCCGCTGAGGAAGAGCGGTTTCAGCTGGGCATAGGACGCTCACTAAGAGGCCAGTTATCTAATAAGGCTTGTCCTCATAGACCCGGACATAGTCGACGAGTAACCGTTTAGGAAACGCTGTTTGCTCATTCGGACTGCCGGGCCAATCGCCGCCGACCGCCAAATTTAGCAGGATAAAGAAGGGGTGGTCGTATACCCATCGCGTGCCCGCCGGCAGGTCTTTTGGAGTGCGTTCCACAATTAAGTGATCATCGAATAAAAACCGGATTCGTTCAGGACTCCATTCCAGGGCATAAACGTGGAATCCGTTGTCCACGGCCTGTCCCGCTGGCAGCGGAAATTTGGCGCTGATTCCATTCTTCCCCGAGTAGCCCGGACCATGTAGCGTGCTGTAAATCACATGCGGATCGCCGATAGCCTCCATCACATCTATCTCGCCGCAGTTAGGCCAATGCGCCGTGTCGACATTGTCTCCCAGCAACCAAAACGCAGGCCAAACACCCTTCCCCGAAGGCAGTTGCATACGTGCTTCAAAGCGGCCGTATGCCTGGGCGAAGTGATTCTTGGTTTGTAATCGCGCAGAAGTATATTCCCGCTGAACTTTGTCCGAACCGGTAAACGGTTCCTTGCGCGCCGTGATCAGCAAGTTCCCGTCACGCTGCTCAACATTCTCTGGACGGTTTGAGTAGCTCTCAAGCTCATGATTGCCCCATCCGCCGCCACCGGTTTCGATAGTCCACTTGGACGAATCTGGCAAACTGCCGGCCGCTCCGTTGAACTCATCGCTCCAAGTCAGCCTCCCAGGTGGAGCTTCCGGTGCCCTGGTCGTCGAGGATTGCCCGGTTGCGGCGAGGGTCACTCCCATGACCGAGAGGGCCAACCCGGCCAAGCATAGAGATACCGTTCTTAAGCTCATCGAAGACTTCTCAGATAAGATATCGCGCGGCCAGCAGGCTGTAAGATTGCTGCATGGAAAATGCTCGCGAACGTGTATACGCCTTGATGGCGAAGGCGCGAGCGAGTAGTGGGACGAGGGCTCGATCCGCTGCAGCGGTTGCGCTTCTGCTGGCCGCACTGTTGTGGTTCACGAAGTGGCCGACCTTGCGGCCCGGCCTCGTGATTCTGCTCGCTGGTCAGATCGGCTTGATTCTTATCCTTGTGCGACACAGATCTACGATTTCGCGAGAACTCGAGAATGTGCAAACGGGCAACCTTGGGGAGGACACATTTGCTCGCTGGTTCGAGGGCCAAGCCCGCTTCGCAACGCGCTTAGCATGGACCGAAGATCTCATTCGCACCGCCGGTTTCCTGACGCTTGGCTATGGGTTCTGGAGAGCAACAGGAAACATTCTGATTGCGTTTTCGCTGGGTATCGTGTATCCCGCATTAGCTTATTTCGGAATGGAGCGCGCCAAGCATCTGCGCACAAAGCGGATGTTGCAAGCCGAGAGGGATGCGGTGATTGCCCTGGCGAAGGCCAACGGAATCAGCGGCAGCCGTTCTTGAAATCCGCGCGGAGGTTAAAAACGGCGGAGTGCGCCAATGGTTCAAATCCACCAGCGACGGTGCAAGCCAACCAGGACAATGGACCGGAAATCATTGATTCCAAAGAACTGATATTGGCCTGCAACGTGCATTTAAGTGGAGCGTCGAGATGATAGGCACTCTTATGAAGGGAATCTCCTTTCCGATCTGGCCCAGCGTGAGGCGAACGGTGTTGGCCAGCTTTATCATTGGATCTACTTTCGCCTTTGCTCAGAACTCTTCCCAGCCTGCCCCGCTACCTCCGGCCAGCGACGCGCAGCAGCCGCAGAGTGATAACCCAAGCGGCGGATGGAAGCGCGTGGGAGATCACTCTGAGGTTTACAACCAGGACCAAAACAGCGGCAACCAGGATCCGAACAACATAGCCAGTCAAGCGGACCCGAATGACCAGCAGACTTACCCACCACCGGATGGGACGGTGCAGCAAAGTGCGCCTCCGCCGAACCGGTCACAATATCCTCCGGTAAACAACGGGCGAAATGCGTATCCGGGCATCAATGGCCAACAGAACAATGCGCAACCGAACTACCCGCCACCTCCTCCCGTTCCAGCGCAGCTTACGATGCCGGCGGGCACCTATCTCACGGTGCGCGTAAACCAAATGCTGTCTTCGGATAAGAACCAGCCCGGTGATGCGTTCACGGCTTCTTTGGTGCAGCCCGTCGTGGTGAACGGCGTTGTCGTAGCCGAGCCGGGGCAAACGCTCGGGGGGCAGGTTGTAACCGCCGAAAAACATCATTATGATAAACCGGCGCGGTTAGGTCTGCGATTGACCGACATGACGCTGGTGGATGGACAGCAAGTTCCTGTGGCGACCCAGTTCATCAGCCGTCGAGGGGGGACGACTCCGGGAGGCGCGGAAGTTGGGACGGTCGCGGCAACTACGGGCATCGGAGCGGTGGTCGGCGGTATCGCGGGCTGGGGAACCGGTGCGGCGATTGGAGCGGGAGCCGGAGCAGCGGCAGGTCTAATCGGCGTTCTGGTGACGCACAATCACGCGAGCGTGGTTTATCCGGAGCAGATCCTCACTTTCAAAGTGGAGAGGCCGGTGACAATATCGACCGTCAACAGCTCGCAAGCTTTTCGCTACATACAGCCGAATGAGTACGACCGGCCCGTTTACCCCAATCAAGGCGGGAACGGCGGCATTTATGAGAGCGCCACTCCTCCGGCGCCCGGCTACAACTACGCGTACGGCTATCCATATTACGGCGCGTGGGGCTACGGTTATCCCTACTACGCCGGTTGGGGCTGGGGCTATCCCTACTACTGGGGCGGTATTGGCATCTATGGCGGTTATTGGGGCGGTTACGGTCGCGGCTGGTATGGCGGCGGGCGTTACCTAGGCGGCGGACGATATCTCGGCGGGGGCCACGGTGTCTATGGCAACCACTACTACGGCGGAAGCGCGGGCGGCCGCGTCAGCGGCGGTGGACATCGCTAAAGGTTGGCTCGACCTCCAACCTTTGCTAGCTAGTAAGGGACCTACTTGGTTTGCGTTTCGCCACCATACTGGCTTAATTTGCTGAGGAAAGCATCGGCTCCTGCGGGCGCGGGCACTTCTCCAGTCAGAATCTCCTTGCTGGTTTCCGGCTTACCGTAGAGTGCCTTGTCCACATCCTCATCAGCTCTAAGTGTGCCGCCCTGTAATGAAATTCCAGCGAATATGCCTCTTGATCGCGACCAGGAGAGGATGTCGGCTCGCATCGTCGGATCGGTTTGCGCAGTCGAATCACGGCCGACGGGGCCGGCGGCAGCAGAAACTTCGCCGCCCAATGTGAACTTACTTGCGAGAATACCCTGCATGCCTTTCTTGCTCATAACCAACATCACGAGATCGGTAGAGGCGCCGCCGATCTGAAATCCGAAACCGCCGCCCTCGACGCGCATCGCGGCGGGTCCGGTCCAGCCGCCGCCTTCTTTCCGGCAAGCTGCGAATCCGCGGCCGTATTTGCCCGAAACAATAAACCCGGCCTTCTTCATGTCGGGAATCACCACCACGCAATATGCCTTTTCGAAAAGACTCTGCGGGATCGCCTTGTCGGGAGTTCCCATGATTTCCGTCAGGACCTCTCCCGAGGCTTTCAACCTTTGAGTGTTTTCGTCAGCAGGCTGAGCACTCGTAACGCCAAGGAACACGAGCAGAAAACAAACGGCAGATAATCTCATCCGACTCTCTGAATCCTCGAGGATAAGATTTATTCGGGGCGGAGAGTCTTTCAAAGTTAATCCCTAAGTCCGATGTGAGCGGCCCGCGGGCTACTCTTCTCGAAGCGCCACCATCGGTTCGACTCTGGCAGCGCGCAGGGCCGGCAAAATGCTGGCCAGCAGTGCGACCAGGGACAGTGCGAGAGTGGCGAGGGCCAGGGTTGCGGGATCGCTGGGCCGCAATCCGTACAACAGAGAAGTTGCTGCCTGCGCAGTGGCAGCGGCGAGCACGCCTCCAATGATCACACCGGCAAGCAATAGCAGAACCGCTTCTTTTATTACCAGCCGGATAATCTCGCCACGGCTTGCGCCGAGGGCGATGCGGATACCGATTTCTCCACGGCGGCGGGCAACCATGTAAGAGATCACGCCGTAGAGTCCAACGGTCGCGAGCGCGGCAGCCAGGAATCCAAAGAAGCCTGAGAGGGTAGCCATAAGCCGCTCTCGTATGAGAGATTCTTCAACCTGCGTCTTGAAGGCCTGAAACTGAAATGAGATCCCGGCGTTCTGGCGCAGGATGGTCTTCCTGAGCGCCGGCATCAGAGAGCCGAGCGGCACAATCGATCGCACCAGTATGTTGGTCCCCAGCCCAGGCTCCTTATTTTGGGAAGCCGCCACAAAGACGATAGGTTTGAAATCGTCTCGCAAGCTCTGGTATTTGGAATTTTCTACCAACCCGACGATTTCATAAAGGTGCTGCGGCTCGCCCGGTCCGGCGAGAATGCGAAACTGTTTTCCGATCGGATTGGCTTTGCCAAGAAACTTGTTGCAAAACTCTTTATTGACGATCGCCACTTCCGGGGAGGAGACGGCATCGCGAGCATCGAAGTCGCGGCCTGCCAACAGTGGTGTTCCCATAGTTCGGAAATACCCTGCGCTGACACGATCAAACCAAGGTATAACGCGTTTTTCAGCGCGGTGGCCCAGGATTTCAATCGCGTCGTTCCAGCCATCACCGCTGATCTGCACGATGTCGGCGGTAGCGGCCTGCTCCACCCCGGGCGTTTTCCGCACATCTTCCAGCAGTTCGCGGTAAAGCACAGCGCGCCGCGCAGGTTTGAAACCAAGCCGCGAGATATCAACGCCGGTTATCAGTAAACCGTTTCGGTTGAAGCCGGCATCGAGGGTTAGCAGATTGCGCAAGCTGCGCACAAACAGCAGCGCTCCGACCAGCAGCACAAGCGAGAGCGCCACTTGGCTGACCACCAGTACGCGACGCAAACCGAAGCGTTGGCGATCGGCCGTAAGTCCACGCCCAGCAGTTTTCATGGCCGCTGCAGGTGGCGTTTGCGTGGCGCGTAGCGCAGGCGTTAAGCCGAAAAGGATACATGTCAGAATCGCTACTGCGGCGGTGAAGGCGAGGACCCGCCAATCAGGCGCGAGTTCGATGAACAAGGGATTGTCTCCGGTGCTTAAGAACGAGACAAGATAACGGGTGAGGAAGTGCGCCAGAAAAGCGCCAGCAACGGCTCCGCCAAGTGTCAGGATCAGGCTCTCCACCAGCAATTGCCGTATGAGGCGTGGACGATCCGCTCCGATTGCCAGCCGGACGGCCATTTCGCGCTCTCTGGCGCTGCCGCGGGCCAGCATAAGGTTCGCCAGGTTTGAACAGGCCGTGAGCAACACCAATCCGGCTATTCCGAGCAACAGGAAAAGCGGTTCCTGGTAGCGCTCGCGCAAGGAAGATACACCTGAACCCGCGGGCATCGCGGTCAGCTTGTAAGCCGTATAGTATTTGGCCTGATCAGCACGGTAGTTTGGAGGAACGGTGGCGCCGAATACGCCGGCGGAAATTGCATTAACCTGCGCGGCAGCTCGCTTGACGGTCCAGCCGGGTTTGAGGCGGCCGATTATGGCGAGCCACCAGTGATGCCGCTTTGCCAAATGACTGTTCTCGCCATTGATGAGCGGTTCCGCGCAGGCGGGAACGGCAACATCAAAACTTCGACCAACTTCCACGCCGAAGAAACTCGCCGGTGTTATGCCGATGATGTCCAGCCGGTGACCATCGAGCGAAACCTGTTTGCCCAGCGCGCCGGGATCGCCGCCAAACTCGCGCTGCCAGAATGCGTAACTGATAACCGCACCGGGCGAGCCGCATCCGAGGTGGTCATCCTTGCCGGTGAGCAAACGCCCAAGCAGCGGAGACACCTGCAGAGTTTTGAAGAAGTCCCCGCTTACCCACAGCCCTTCTGCGAAGCGCGGTTCGCCACTTTGCGTGAGATCAAAACGCTGGTCGCCCCACGCGAAGACATTCGAAAACGCCTGCTGATGATCGCGGATTTGCTCCCACTGGGCGTAAGTAAAGTAGGGGTGCCGATCAGAGAAGTTGCCCGAGCAGCAATGGTCGCTATCGGCTATTTTCAATTCGGCCAGTTGTTCGGCGCGCGGCACCGGCAGAGTGCGCAGCCGAACGGAATCCAGCAACTGAAAGATGGCCGTGTTGGCCCCGATCCCCAGTGCAAGCGACAGCGTAGCAACCGCGAAGAAGCTTTTGTTCAGGCGAAAGACACGGGAAGCATAGCGGGTATCTTGCCAGAGGGTCTCTAACAGATTGACCGAGTCCATTCTGCTCGTCCATGCAACGGAATTACCAGGTCGGGGGTAAGTCCAAGTGATTCATTACACGTAACCTCCCATCGCGCCGAGATGCTGAGATAGCGCGCATGTGTCCGGATTCGGAATGCCCGGTTTGTAAGCGAACACTGCTCGCAAGCCGGTCTCGGTTTGGGAGTCACTGCCCCAACCTCACTTACCTGCCAGCGTCAGCGCATATAATGTGTCGCCGGCACCCACGATTACGTACTGCTTGCCGTCAAACATCCAAGTCGAAGGGCCGTTGCTCACCCCGGATGTCAGCCGCTGGTGCCATAAAATTCTGCCGTTTGCCGGATCGAACGCTGCCAAGCTGCCTGAGTCGCCGGTAAACAGAAGGCGGCCTGCAGTGGTCAGGACGCCTCCGGACATGTTTCCTTCGCCGGCCGGGATCTCATGCTTCCATTTGGTTTTTCCTGTGCGTACATCCAGGGCAAACAACGCTGAACTCGGGTCGAAAGTTGGGCTGCCACCTCCGCCGTAGCCCTCGGGCTCGTTTGAAGTGTCGTAGAGATACGCAATCCCGTAGCCCTGCCGGCCATTCAGATAGAAAAGTTCTGTCTGCGGATCGTAGCTCGGCGGCGGCCAGTTAGTCGCGCCGGCGATTGGAACATCGATCATCGAGCCGTCCACCTTGGGCTCTTTGGCCGGATCTGGAACCGGCTGCCCCTGCGCATCCACGCCTTTCGCCCAGTTGCCCGAGCCTGAGAACGGTTTCGATACCAGCGCTTTGCCGTTGGTGCGGTCGAGTACGAAAAACCATCCGCAACGCGCGCCTTGCGCCAGAAGCTTGCGAGGCTTACCGTCAATGACGGCATCGAATAGTACGGGTGTTTCGACATTGTCCCAATCATGGGTGTCGTGAGGCGATGCCTGAAACCACCATGCCAGCTTGCCTGTGTCGGCATTGAGCGCCACGATCGAAGCTGTCCATAGATTGGCGCCTTTGCGGCTTTGACCGGCAAACACCGGATTGGCATTGCCGGTTCCCCAATAGAGCAGGTTCAAGCCGGGATCGTAGGTGCCGGGGATCCAGGTCATTCCGCCGCCGTGATCCATTGCCGCTTTGTTCGGCCAGGTTTCCGAACCGGGATCACCGGGCTTCGCAGGCTCCGACCACCAGCGCCACTGCATATCACCCGTTTCCGGATCGCGCGCTTCCAGATACCCGCGAACATCCATCGCGTCGCCTCCTACGCCTATCAGGACGTGATTTTTTACTACGAGCGGGGCCATGGTCGTGAAGTATTGGAGCTTTTCGTCAGCGACTTTCTTGCGCCAGCGCTCTTTCCCGTCCTGCGCGTTCAGAGAAATGAACCACCCATCGGGGGTTAGGAAATAGAGCCAGCTGCCGTACATGCCGACGCCGCGCTGCCCGGTCAAGTGGCCGCCGTGATCTTCGAAGTCGAACTGCCAGATACGATTTCCCGTACGTGCATCGATAGCGAAGACGTGGTCGGGAATGGTGAAGTAGAGAATGCCATTAACCATCAACGGGGTCGATTTGATCTCGGGATTGCCTACGCCGCGTTGCGGTCCAATACCCGTGATCCGATAGATCCAGTCGATCTTAAGAAGATCGAGATTGGATTGGTTTATTTGATCAAGCTGGCTGAAGCGGCGTCCTGAGTAGTCTCCGTTATAAGTTGGCCAGACATCGGGCGGTTGGTGGAAAAGCGTGAGGGCCTTCGGATCGAGCCCTTGTCCGTAAAGAGCTGAGGCGGCCAGCAGCGCTGTCACTATTCGAAATTGCATCATTTGAGTGTCAGCAGATAAGCCGTAAGGTTGTGGATATCGGTGTCGGTGTATTTAGAGAGCAGCGCCCGATGGGCGCGGAGCTTGTTGTCAGTTTCTATTTCGACTTGTTCACGGGGCCATTCGTGATACTCGCCGTTTGCGTCCCGCAGCGCCACATCGAAGTCGTCGAGCTTGACGATCGAGCCCGTGACCGTCTCGCCCGATCTGGTCTTCACAACTGCCTTAACCGGCTCGCGCGAGGCCGGCCAAATAAAGCGCGCTTCCATGGATGCAGCTTGCGGGTACTTCGAACCTATTTTTGCGAGATCGCCGGATGCCGAGTGGCAGGAGCCACAGTTGGCTTCAAAGAACTTCTGCCCCTGTTTCGGATCGCCGCTGGTTTGGCTGTGCTGATTCGCGTAGAGGCTGTTATACAGGCCGCGGTTCGCCGCATTTTCCACCTGGAGATGAATATACTCGGCGATGTCATAGATTTCGGTTTGGTTCAAGCCAGGAAAGGCCGGCATGCCTGCATCCGGCCGGCCGTTTCTGATGACCTGCCCGATATCTTGACCCCTCTCGTCGTGCAGCACGAGCGTTGAGCGCACGAGGTTGGGGCCCTCGCCGCCACGCGCATTTTCGCCGTGGCAAGCTGCGCAGTTCTGTTTGAAGAGCGGCTCTCCTAATTTCGCGGCAGCTTTATCCGGGGGCGCACCCAGGCCCAGGAACTCTCTCATATCGCGCTGGCGAGCTGTAAGATTCAGGGCCCCCACCAGGGCAAGCAGTAGAGCGGCACGCATCCGATCACAATTTACACGATGGAAGTGATGGTTGCCGGAATCACGCGGTTTTCAGGAGCGCTGGGGCGGAAGAATTGGGGGCGGTTTCGGGTTTCACCGGCGAGTCTTCGGGCCGGTTTTGCGCGGTTGAAAAAACGAAGCCAACTTCGTTTGCGGCGGCGGCAGTGGCCGGTTTGGCCTGCGCTTTCCGTGCTTGCTCCTGCTGCTTGCGCTCTTTCTGCAGGCTGCGCAGTTCGGCCATCTCCTTTTCATAGCGGCGCTGGAGTCGCGATTCCTGCAGTTGCAGGTTCTTGAGCTGCTTCTCGTACTTCAAGAAGGTGCCGAGCTCGATCAGGCTGACGCCGGCGGCCGGGTGCTGGTCGACGTAGTCCTGATTTTCGGCGCGGCCCTGGGCGTAGATGGCCATTTCGAGACCGGGAATGCGCTGCAAGCGCCATTGCGTGTCGGCGAGAGACTGGACGAGCTCGCATTCGCGAAGACCGGCGGGCTTGTATTCGTTCTGGTACGCGGCGAGGTGCTGCTGATAGGCGGCGGCATCGTCGGAGTGGAGAAGCACGGTGCGGCCGGTCAAACCAGTTTTGACAGCGTTTAAAGAGGAGATAGCTTTTCCGCTATGTGTGACCGGTCCAGTAGAACGCTGGGCGTTGGCACGATTGATCTCAGCGCGACGCTGTTCGCTGGCGCGTTCGGTGGCCTCGATGAGGGCGGTCTGTTGGGCAGTGAATCGCATAGGCATCCGGACAGTAGCACGCAAGCGGCGGAAAACGAACTTTGGGGTTTCGGGAAGTAGGGTTAAAGCGTGTGGAATGAAGGGGAAGGAAAGATTTCGAAGGGCTGTGAACGTCTTTCAAAACGAGGCGGGAAACGGCACAAAAGCATTTGACAACGGGGGTGGGCTGTGAGGGCAGTCGATTTTATGGGCGTTTTCGAGTGTGGTGTCGGGAAGTGCGGGTACTGGGTTGGGGCACAGCGCACCTGTCTGAAGCCGCCACGTGGCAGCGGAAGTTGGGTTGCGATTCGGTGACTTAGGACTTGATCTAGGGTGAGAATCGCAGCAGTTGGTCGACCGTGAGAGCCAGGACGCCGAACATGAGATGTGCCGTGATCTTGCTTGCTCCGCGCAGGTAAATGAGACGGCCGCCGAACTCGTCTTTCAGCCGGGCGTTCATTTGTTCGACGACCGTACGCTTGCGAAAGCGCAGCTTTTCTTCTTCGGTAAAGACCCGTGGTGTGAGGTTGGAGAAGCCGGTACGAGCGGCCGGCTGAATCAGAGTTTCGTGGCCTAGTTTCTCGGCCTGTGCGCGGATGTACTTGGCATCATAGGCCGAATCCATCACGTCACAGCGCCAGGTGGTCCGTTGCGCACTCATGTGCATCAACGGGATCGCCACTTGTGAATCGTGCACGTGGGCGCTTGTCAGCACGCAACTGAGGGGAATACGTCCTTCAGCAGCTACGTCCCAATGCAGCTTATAGCCGCGCCAGTATTGTTGCTGCCCTTTGCTGCTCTTCTTCGCTCCCAAGCTGCACGCTGTGGGCAATTCAGTCAGCATTTCGTCGACAGTCATGTATTGCTGGCGTTGCAAACGCGTGCCGCGATCTTTGGCGCGAGCGCGCTTGTGAGGCCCGGGTTTAGCTCCGCGGCGCTTGCCGCGATACTTCTGATAGCGATCTTTCTTGGGCTGAGGCTGATTTGCCGCGGCCTGTTTGCGCCGTTGTTTCTCGAGATAGTCTTCCGGTAAGTGCTCGCGCGCTTCAATGGCAGTGGAGTCTCGCGCCACATAGTTGAAACATTCTTTGCCTATTGTGCTGCGTACCAATTCTGCATGCATTTTGCCAGGAAGACCGGAGGCCGCAAACTCGGCAAAGGCCCGCGAGAAGGTGGCCTCGGCCGGTATCTGGTCGGCTCGATCCCAACCGCACAGCCGGCGCAGTTGCACGTCTGCTTGTAGCCGTTCCCGCAATTGCCGTGTGGTCGTGAGGTTGTACACAGCCTTGGCGAGGAACGCCGTCGCCAGGCTCAAACGATCACAGGCGGGCCGGCCTGTCCAAGCCCGCCGCCGCGGCACATGGCGCGCCAAAGCTTCCATGCTTACCACGGCTGTTAGAAGCTTCGCCGCTTTGCTGAGCGGCCCCACCTCTGTTTCCAGCACGGGAAATAACTCACCTTGCAATAAATTTCGAAATTGAACGATTCGCTCGAGCGCGGTACTCTGCAAAGGGGCCTGTCCTCGGGTTTAGGAATTTTTTGTTTGGCGACAAAATCTTACCCCGGATACAGGCTCCTTTTAAACATCTTCCTAAAACTTTGTTTTATCTAGCTCGGGAGTTTTGCAAGAGCTTCCTGTGATCCACTTGCAAAACATCAGGTGCGCCATGATTTTGCTGGCGCCGCGCAGGCGGATGATACGCGCTCCAAACTCGTCTCTGAGCCGGCTGTAAACTCGCTCTACCCTGGTGCGTTCCTGGAAAAGTTGTTCCCCGGCGGGCGTGAACGGAAGCCGTTTGCGGTGGTATCGCTGGGCGACTTTGCGCCTTCTATCGCGACGCCGCAAGTTCTCCTGCACTCGATTGGGAATGGGCGGCGCCGAGCCGTGCGGCGCAATCAGTGGAACGTGTCCGAGACTTCTGCTGTGGGCATGGATAGGCTTAGCATCGTAAGCGCAGTCCATCAGATCGTAGAGCGAGGTCACTCGTTGCGCCGTCAAGGTGGCCAGCGGTATTGCCGCCTGAGAATCGTGCAGCGAAGCAGCCGTGAGCAGGCATGAGATCGGAATCTGCCCATCGGCCACATCGAGGTGCAACTTGTAGCCGCGCCAGTACTGCTGGCGCCCACTGCGGCTTTTCTTCACACCGAGGCTGCAACGGCGTGGTAGTTCCTCCAGCATCTCCGGCAAGCTTTGCCGACGCTGTCTGGGCAGGCGCTTCCCCGAGAGTGCACGTTGGCATTTGCGCGGGCGGCCGCGCTTGCGCTTCGGAATCGCTGGGTGTTTGGGGCTTCCTTCGAAGCGCTCACGCGCTTCAATGGCAGTCGAGTCGCGCGCGATGTGACCCACCAGCCGGCCTTGCTGCGTGTGCAGGATAAGGGCTTCATGCAGCCGTTGCGGCAACTCGCTTTCCGCAAACCCCCGGAACGCTCGTGAGAAGGTCGATTCCATGTGGAATCTGGCGCCTGCTCGTCCAACCGCACAAACAACGTAACTGCCGATCCGTCTGCAGGCGCTGCCATAACTGACGTGTGGTTTCCAAACCGTACACCGGCTTGGCTACGAAAGCAGCTGCCAGCGCTTGCCGGTCTTTCACCGGACGCCCCAGCCAGCCACGCGCGCAGGGTAACTGCCGGCCGAGTGGAACCATCTCCAGCACTGCTATCAGCAGCCGTGCCTGGCTGGAGAGTGGGCCCGTTTCCGCCTCCAGCAGCGCGAATATAGATGCTTCGGGTGGGGATGTAAGCTCGGAGGGGGACGGACACCTCTGCCCGCTGGGACGGGCTTGGCTGACTACTCGGTGCCTTGCTCTTGGGGCAGAGTTGTCCGTTCCTGTTGTTGCTAGTAGGCGCAGTCTAGGGTGACAGGTGGGGGAACGTATTGGCCTTCTTCTACGACGCCTTGCGGTCCGTAGAAGCGAAGCATGAGATTGAAGTCGCGGGGCGGAATCGGTAGGTAGTTTGCCTCGGGTACTCCATCCGGCTTTTCCGTTCCGAAGTACAGGGTGAGGGAGCCGTCGGGGTCGTAAATCAGGTTGGGCGTGTAACTCGCGAGATTGTACTTGTCGAGGGCGTTTGGCACAAGTTCGATGGCGTGGGGAGTGTACGCCGTGATGGACCAGAAACGCTTGGCTTGGGGTGGCTGGTTGGGTGGGAAGTGAAGGGTGTAAGTACGGCCGTTTGCTCCATTGAGAGGTTTGCCTTCTGCATCGACGAAGACGTGGAAGTAGGCGGCAGATTCGAAGCCATTTCCGTACTGCAGGAACTCCGTGATGCCGTCACGGTCGAGGTCGTTGCCGTTCCAATGGCCGATGTTCTGGAAACTGATCCAGCCAGTTGAATCGCGGTGATCGCGATAGTTCCGAATGATCTCGCGGTGGGCGGCCTGGGCGCCGGCTTCCAGTTCGGGGCGGAACACTTTCTGGGCAAAGAGTTCGTTGAAGTGTTCTGAGAGAGCAGCTTCCGAATTATTGAGCGGCGGTGTACGTGGGGAAGCGACGGCTTCTTTCAACTGATCGAGGAAGAGCAGCGGAGTGTTCCTGATCTCAGTATCTGCAACTGTCTTGAAGGGGAATGCGAAGTTGAGCTGGGATTTGATCTTGGTTTTAGCGTCGGGTGGGGTGGGCAGCAGGTAATCGGAGAAAGACTGCAGCTGGAGGTTGCGGCGGAGGGAATCGGCGACGCTTGTCAAGTTCTGATCGTCGGGAGCGTACTTATCCGCGCGGAAGATGATGGTCGGGTTATCAACTGGGACGTGGATCTCGGTTGCGCCCACGGGCAAGGGGCCTTGTGAATTGTCGTAGCCGGAAGGACCAACGAACGCGTAGACGCCGGCGGGGAAGCTGGTGTTGAAGTTATAGATGTCGCCGTAGGGAGAAAGGACTAGCACAGAGTAAACGGTCGTCGTGGACGGGATGGTTAGGATGGCCGGATTACTCGGGGACAACTGCATGAAAGCACTCGCGTAGAGCGTATCGACGTTGATGGCGACCACGACGTGGTATAGAGGTGTAACCTTATTTGGGCCTACCAGCTGGTTGGGCGTGGACAGTTTGGACTGTTCGTAATTGAACCAGAGTGGATAGAAAGCTGTGACGTACTTTTTGGCTGTTTTGTAGGCGTCGCTTGGGTAATGGTTTGGCTGGTCTTCTTCGGCGCTAGATGCGTCCTGTGCTCGAAGGAGATTGGCATTCGCAATAAGCGTGAGTAAGCCAAGGGCCGCGAACGCGAGACTGAGCTTGCGGACGGGGAATGTCAGACGAGAGAGCTGCTTCATTTGTACTCCATGAGTTGGAATTTGTGTTTAATGTTTAACGGTTCGGGACGGGCGGTATCGTCATTACGACAGGCTCACCGGCTTCCCGTGAGTATGCAGTGGCGAAAGTGGAGATCCGGCTGGATAAGTCGCGGGCGCGGGTTTGACGGGATGAACACGTGAGAGAACCGGGTGAGCGTGACCCAAAGTCGCGCGCAGCGTGATCAGGCATTTGGGATATCTTTTGCGGCTTTTCGCTTGAGTCGAAATATCATCACGGAGCCTTACGCTCACATTCCGATTCTTGCGGATCAAGGTCTCGCATCACTGCCGGGAGCTGGGGCGTAGCTCCCATAGTGTTCCTGTGGAGGAGACGTAATAGAAGCGTCCGCCAAATCCCGGAGTAACGATGTTTCCCGGCGCCGGCCCGGACGCCAGGACACGGCTCGCCGCTCGCGTGCGGCCGGTGGCCTCATCAAGCCACAGGGTACGATCCCCGAATAGTAGGTTAAAGTTAGGCACGACGATGTTCCGGTCCTCCGGACCGCCGACTAGCGCCGAGAAGTCCAAAGTTGCCTCGCGTCGCCGCCAGCGAATACTCAATCCGCCGTCCGTGTCCAGGTGAACCCCAGCCATCTGGCCAGCGACTGAGTCGTTCGTGATGATCATGTGATTGTCGTTGTCGAGCGCCGCTTTCGAGGGGTTCCAGCTCGCATGGGAACCGGGGAATGGCGTGATGCTGAAGTGGCGGCTGCTGTCCCGAACGTCTGCCGCCGTAACCGTGAGCGGTTCGAACGAGGGCAGAAAGTTGGTCTGGATCACGATGTAGTCACCGAGGATCCCAGGCCCCGTGCCGGGCATCTGGGCGCCCGTACGGTAGGTTACAGGTCCCCAGTCGGTGTCGAACTTCAGGTGGCCGCCGGCGTAGTGATAGCGGAACAGGCTACTGTCACCCGCGGCGTAGATGTAGTCGCGCCCGTCGGTCCGCCCAGCGGTGATGCGGCCCGTGCTCGGCTCCGGCGGGTTCACCGCTGTCAGGATGGTCAGGTCGTTGGGGTCGATTGTCACGATTGTCGACGGCAGCTTGTTGTGCGCAGCGCAGAGTAGGCCCTCGAACGCCTCCTGTGACGCCGGCGCATCCGGCGCCAGCGCTGGACATGGGCCGCGTTCTATCCCCTTTGCCACGATGCGTCCGTCGGGCATCACGATCATGCCGTTATAGCCGGCACCTGTCTGAGCGGGATCCTGGGGCAGCTCGCGTCTGGCAAGCGTCGCTCCAGTGCTCGGATCGAGCTTGACGAGCACGTTCGCGTAGATAGCGTAGATGAAGCCGTTGCCGTGGGCCAGCGCGACGCCGGGGTAGCTCCACTGGTTAGGGATTTGGTTTGCAAGGATCTGCGTGCGCCAGCGCTCGCCCAGCGTCGACGTGTCCACTCTCGAGACGAACCCGCCCTGGGTGGCGGCGTCACGACCGTAGCCGTACACGTAAAGTTCGTCGCGATCGCGCGTGAACGGAATATAAGGGGTCGAGAAGTTGACCGGCGACGAACGCGCCTCAATCTTGGACCCGCCCAGTTCTTGCAACGAGCACGCGAACGGGAAGGTCTGTGTGCGGTTGGAGTGATAGTGCTCGAATGGCGAGACGGTCAAGTAGAAGGCGCCGTCGGTGCGCCCGGTTTCGAGTACGGCCGAGCGGGGGCATGGGTCCCCCTCTGACCAGCTTGCGGCCTGAGCGCCATCCGTCGTCTGTGCCAAGAGCGACGACGACGCGACAAGCCCAGCGAGGATTGTCCCTGCGAGTCGGCCCAGTATTGCCTGCAGATGCATATGAGCACGGCCACCGAGCCCTGCGAGGCCCAAGGGAAACGCCTGGATATGCCCTCCGCCGAGCGTGACGCCTTCCTGAAGGCCGCTACGCGCGTTTTGGGTTTGCCTCCCTGAACTCCGTTTTCGAAAATTTCTGTATTTCACAAGGCTCCTTATTTACAACGGTGTCGCGGATAACGCGCTCGTGCAGCTATTACGTGTTTGAAGTATAGGTTTGGCAAAGAACATCGGTTTCGAACGCGCCTTCGTATGCATCTTAGGCCAGGGAAGACGAAACAGGCAAAATTATACGCTAAGCCAGAGGTGGCGTCCTAGTGGCCTAGGCCGTCTTGACCTTGCTAGCGAGCTTAAAGCTGCGTAATGGACGAAGCACATTGATGTTGTTGGCGTGCTTTCGCCAATAGTATGAGCCGGTAAAAGTGATGTGCTCCCATCCCAGCGGGGACAGGTGGGGTACCACCTCGTCGGGTACTGGATTGCCGGCTTCCGCCAAAACACGAATGGCCTTTTGAACGTAAACCGTGTTCCATAGGCTGATGGCCGCTATGGCAAAGTTGAGACCACTGGCCTTGGGCTGTTGTTCTTCCCGGTCCCGGTCGGCGATGGCACCCCGCCGGTAGAAGCGCAGCGCCCTTGCCAACGAATTCCGAAGCTCTCCCTTGTTGAAACCGGTCTGAGCTCGGCGGCGGAGTTCCGGCTTCTGAAGCCTCCAGCGTAAACAGCGTTCGTTCAATACGGCCAAGTTCACGAAGCGCCAGAGCCAATTCCGAATGCTGCGGGTAGGCCGCCAATTTAGCCACCACCAGCGATGAACTGACCTTGCCGTCGCGAATTGATCCAGCTAGTCTCAGCAGATCGTCCGAATCCGTTCTATCAATGTAAGGGTGTTGGACTCCCCACCTACTACCGCTTTCATTGCTGCTCATCTATGTTCTGCGTGCCTTTTCGGTCTCCGAAACGCGCCGTCGGCATTACCCGTAACATGAATTCTCCGAAGAGAGGTACGGTGAATTCAATATCGCCATGGGAAGGGCTATAGATCATCCCCTTGTGAATTAGCCCATTTCGAAGTGGCGCAACGGACTGAACCTTCACTCCAAAAAGCTCGTTGTGACCCACTTGCAAAAGTGGCGGAGAATGGACAGGCAAGACTCTTTGAGGAGGCGGAAGTGGTTTTAAATCGGTGCGCTTGGGGTAAGGGGATTGGGGAGTTTGTGTGAAGAAGCGACGCCGAGCACGCCGCGACTGAAGATGGCCGCCGCGGACAGCATTATTCGCGGGAGAGCGCGACGGTTTAGCCGCTAAGTTTGAGCAGTTGATCGACCGTGAGAGCGAGCACGCCGAACATCAGGTGCGCCATGATTTTGCTGGCGCCGCGCAGGCGGATGATACGCGCTCCAAACTCGTCTTTGAGCCGGCTGTAAACTCGCTCTACCATGGTGCGTTCCCGGAAACGTTGTTCCTCGGCGGGCGTGAACGGATTGAACGCCCGGCAGCGATCTAGAGCGCTCAACTAACGAAGCGGTATGATCGTCCGGTTAAGTTGTACAGACTGGAATGGCTACACACCGCTTTTCCCGACGATTGGGCATCGGTTCGTATCCAAGTTTATGGCTGACCTTTGCAGTATCGCTTGCCTTGCTAGTCGCTTTTTGTTACCGCTTCAATATGTGGCTGGGCATCATCTGGGCGATACTCTTCTCATTCGCAGTAGCCCGTTTCGGCATGCGTGCTTTATGGCTTTTGACCGGTATCCCACTTGCGTTTGTGATCGGTTTCATCTGGATCGCATGGGCCTGCTATTCCGGGCGCGGCGGATGCCCTTGATTCCCCAAGCCTCTTTTGCCCCTTCATCAACCCACCCTTAGGACACTACCAGCTGACGTAGCCGAAGAAAAAGTCAGTAAAACAGCTATATACTTGGTGCGCGGTACGTTAGAGTGTTCAGTGGCAATCGGATAAATATCGTCGCTCGTTATTGGAGTGGGCTCCCATGCCACTTGGTTTTTGTCTCGCTTTCAGGCCATTGGGTGCTCCTGAGTGGCCAATACGTTTGCGCCACGCTTTTGATCTCGAAAACTTGTGATAAAACTAGCGGTCGCGTAGAAGGAGTCATTAAGTGCACTTGAAATCAGCAACCCTCCTGATCGCCCCGCTTGTATTCGCCGGATCTCTGCAAGCGCAGGATGCACCCGGGTTTGCGCCTGAAGGCACGTATCGGAATCCGCTCTCGCTAAACGATCCCAAGACCGGGCCGGCAGTAAGTTGCCCGGATCCGGCGACGATCAAACAGCGGCACGACGGGCGCGATAGCTGGTATCTCTATTGCACCGGCGATCCGCTCAACACGAATGACAAGAATCCCGACGGCAGCTTGCGCAACCATCTGATCTCTTCATTCAAATCCAGCGACCTGATCCACTGGACGTACATAGGCGATGTCTTCCAAACGCTTCCTGCCTGGATCGGCAACGTTAACACGAATCTTTGGGCTCCAGCCGTAGAGCATTTTAACGGCCGGTACTACTTGTATTACGTCGCGCCCACAACAGCGGCCGGGGGGTCAGCCATTGGCGTTGCCACGAGCAACAGTCCCGGCGGTCCATGGAGCGATAGCGGGAGTGCGGTAGTCCCGCCAGAGCCGAATCCATACAACGGCTCGTTTCTACGCGCGGTGATTGATCCTGATGAAATTCAGGACGAAACTGGCCAGCGCTATATTTCATACGGCAGTTTCAATGGCGGAATCAGTATACGCAAGCTCTCGGCCGACGGACTGACATCGGATGCCTCGTCTGAAAAGCAGATCGCGATCGACAACATGTATGAAGGCGCGAATTTTTTCAAACACGATGGCTACTACTACCTGTTCCTCTCGACATCTAGCTGCTGTGATGGACCGCTTAGCGGGTATAGCGTGTTCGCCGGCCGCGCGCAGAGCCCCACAGGTCCTTTCCTGGATAAGAACGGAGTGCCTCTGCTGACGTTTGCTCCGGGTGGCTTCATCTCAATCGCGGCCAATGGAAACAAGTGGGTTGGACCCGGCGGAAACGTGGTTTTTACCGACGACGCGGGCCAGGACTACATGCTTTATCATGCGGTCGATCTCGCAAATCCTTACTTTGATGGTTATCCTGGCTTCACCCGCAGGCCTGCTTTGATCGATCCCATTGATTGGGTTGACGAATGGCCCGAGGTACGGGGCGGCTTCTGGGCTTCGGCTATCCCCCAGCCTGCGCCTGCCGCGCAGCCCTGGGAAACAAACGAGCATCATCCGCGAGTTAAGCCCGAAGACGAGCCGGGGAGGCAGATCGCGGCGCTTTCGGATGAGTTCAACAGCACGAAACTATCTCCGCAGTGGCACTTTCTTCACCCGGACGCAAATAACAGCTATCTCCTGACGGGTAGCGCTTACCAGGTGCAAACAATCGGACCGGATGAAAACAGCGATCCCACGCACGTTTCGATTCTGGCGGAACCGACGCCCGTCAAGGGCGATTACCTGGTGGAAACCAAGGTGGCTACGACAGTGCCGTTCGATGATTCGTGCTGCTACAACTTCGCGCAGGGCGCGCTATTCATTTATGGCAACGACGGGAACAGCATCAAGCTCGATGTCTTTCCGGATTTCGACACGCGCCAAACCGAGTTCGGGAAGCAGATCTCGCCGGTTCCGCAAAACTACCCGACGTACGATCACATTACAGTCGGTCCGGTGGGAGCTTCGACCTGGCTGCGGATTGTGAAACACACCCGGAATGACAATCTCGAGTTATATACGGCTTACACGAGCAATGACGGTGTTCATTGGACGAAGGGCGGAACCTGGCAGCATAATCTGGGGAGCGGAGCGCAGATCGGAATTGCAGCGCAGAATCTGGCTGGTTTTACGGTCAGCTTCGATTACGTTCGCGTCTACCAGCTCAAGCGACAGTAAGAAGGCTGTAGCTTGGGGTCAAGTTACGTGAATAATCGGCCGGTGCTTCATATCGGGAATGGCGCGCCGTAAGACTTCATGTACGAGCGGCGCGGCATCTCCTCCGCCGAGGAATAAGAACTTGAAAAGATTGCCGATTGGATTTCCCTCGGTCCAGGAGAAATAAGCATGGGGAACTTTGCCGGTCTCCTGCTCCAGACAGATCAGCATGGCCGCTATGGCATTTGCTACCGTGGGGCTCTTGGCCCGCAGAATGGAGTGGCGGCCGATACGCTGGCCGGTGACGCTTAGGGTCGATTCGAAAGTCGAGGCATCGCCGCGCTCCACTTCGAAGAAGTACACATGGTCTTGGGCAGAAAGCCGATGGTGGTAGCGCACGGCGCGGTCGGCTCGATCGAGATCTTCCTCGGTATCGTGAGTGGGCTTGCGCGCAACCAGGTGAATGACTTGGCCATTATCCGCCGCCAGCAATGACCTCGCGGTTTCGTCGAAATCAACCGCGTGAATGCGAAGCTCGGTAGAACGGACGGCGCGAGAAATAAGAGAGGTCAGAATCATTACGAGAATGAAGATCGAGGAGATTTTTAGACCTTCAGGCCGTTCGTAGATATTCAACACCGTCGTGTAGACGAACACGAGAGTAATCAGCAGGAAGGGGAAGCGGAGCCGGTTACGCCAGACCGTGATAGTGACGGCAATTGCTGCCGAAGTGATGAGCACCAGAACACCCGTGGCATAGGCGCCTCCTTGCGCATCTACGTTAGCTTTGAAGAGGAGCGTAACGATGAAAGCAATCGCGAGAAAGACGAGCACGAGCGGACGAGCGGCGCGTGCCCACTCTGGAGCCATTCCGAAGCGCGGCAGATAGCGAGGAATCAAATTCAGCAGACCCGCCATGGCCGAGGCACCAGCGAAGGCGAGGATGAGAATGGTGCTGATGTCGTAAACAGATCCGAAGACGTTGCCGAGCAGCTTGTGGCCCAGATAAGCGAGAGCGCGACCGTTTGCCTCGCCGCCTTCTCGAAATTTATCTGCCGGAATAAGGACCGTCGTTACCACGCTCGTGACAATCAGGAACGCGCTCATAATCACGGCAGCGGTAACCAGCAGCTTGCGAGTATTCTTTACACGGTCGACGATCTGTTTCCCTTGTATGAGAGGCATAACAGCGACACCCGTCTCGAATCCAGAAAGTCCGAGCGCCAGCTTAGGGAAGAGAACGAGCGAGATCCCGACCATCGCAAGCGGATTTCCGTGCGCGCGGAGCAGCGCCTCTCCCCAGTGCGGGACGAGCTGCGGATGCGTCAAGACTTCCCAAAGCGCCGCGAGCGACACTATCAAATTCAAGAGCAGATAGACGCCGACAAGCACCACCGCAACCCCGATCGCCTCCTTAAAGCCCTTCAAAAAGATGGCGCCCAGAATGGCGAGTAAGATCAGCGTCACCGCCATCTGACTCTTCATCCATGGTGGAGTAAACGGATTTTGAACAAAGTGATTTGCCGCATCCGCTGCCGAGAGCGTCATGGTAATGATGAAGTCGGTGGTAGCGAAACCGAGCAAAACCAGGACGAAGGTTTTGCCGGTCCACTCAGAGAAAAGGTTCTCGAGCATGGCAATGCTGCCCTGCCCGTTTGGACTGGCTTCGGCAACCCGGCTGTAAACCGGGAGAGCCCCGGCTAGTGTAACCAGAACCAGCACCAGCGTGGCGAGCGGGGAGAGCAATCCCGCAGCGAGAAAGGCAATACCCGGTTGATACCCCAGGGTAGAAAAGTAGTCGACCCCGGTCAGGCACATGACGCGCCACCAGGTATGTTTCGCTTCAGGTTCGCTATGAACCCCTTTGGGTAAACGAAGATCGGCTAGCAACCAGTCGACAAAGCTCACCAATCAAATATACCGGGGAGTCTTGCCGCTCCGGTTGGCGACTCCTACTGCGCCCAGCCACCGCCAAGAGAGTTGTAGACCTGAACGAGAGCGAGCCGTTCACCAAGCCGGGCACGGGCCAGATTTAGTTCGGCGGAGAAGTAATTGGTCTCGTTCGTCAGGACCTCGAGATAACTGGTGACGCCGCCCTGGTAGCGAGTATGCGAGAGGTCAGACGCGCCTTGAGCTGCATTGGTAAGCAATTCCTGGTGCGCGCGGAATTGACGGTATTTTGTGTAAGCGACCAGCGAATCTGAGACTTCGCGGAAGGCCTGCTGGACTGTTTGCTCGTAGGTGAGCAACGCCTGCTGCCGCTGAGCTTCGGACAGGCGGACATTAGCACGCAGGGCACCAGCATTGAAGATTGGTTGACTCGCAGTGCCGGTCCAGTTCCAAGCGCGCGAAGGCCAGGTGAATAAGTCGCCTAGACCGATGCTTTGCAAACCGGCTGTACCGGTCAGCGAAATCTGTGGAAAGAGCTGGGCGCGCGCAACGCCGATTTGAGCATTAGCCGCAGCAAGTTGCTCCTCGGCCTGTTCGATATCGGGGCGGCGCTCCAGCAGACGCGAAGGCAATCCAGCAGGGATGGAAACGGGAAGCGGCTGATCTGTTATTGGGCGACCTCGGGTGATGGCTTCTGGATTTTCGCCTATGAGCGTACTGATCTGGTTCTCCGATTGCTGGATCGCTCGCTGCGTATCGGGAATTGCTTCGGCAGCTTCTTCGACCAACTGTTCAGCTTGCCGCACATCGACCAGGGATGTTGCCCCACCCTGCTCCAACGTCTGAGTCAGTTTGAGCGATTGCTGGCGAGAGGCGAGCGTCCGTTGCGCTATCTCGAGTTCGAGATCGTACTCGCGAAGCTGAAAGTAAGCCGTTGCCAAGTTCGCCACGAGGGTACTCAGGATGGCGCGCCGGCCCCACTCACTTGCACGCAGATTGGCCCGAGCGGCTTCTGTGGCGCGGCGGTAACGGCCCCAGAAGTCGATGTTCCAGGAACCCGAAAACGCAAGCCCGTCGGCTAAATAGGAGTAGGCAGAAAAGACCTTCGGAATGCCAGGTTGACGAACGCCGCTAACCGTGGGACCAAAGCCGAGCGTGGGAAATTGACTGGAGCGAGTGATCGTAACCTGCTCCTGCGCCTGCATGATGCGGGTGGCGGCAATTCTGACGTCGAAATTTTGCTTCAGCGCGGTGCGGATGAGTTGTTGCAGTTGGGCATCCTGGAAGACGTTCCACCATTTCTCGTCCCCCAGTGAGCTCGTTTGCGGGTTTGCCGCCGGCGTCTCATCGCCCCGATACGACGGGGGCACACTCACAATCGGCCGCCGGTAGTTCGGCCCGACAGTGCAGCCGGCGAGAAGAGTGAACGCTACGCACAGTGAAGCCTGTGCTAAACGCCTCATACCGGCTCCTGTTCCTCCTCTCTTTCTCTTACGCGCGGGACAGGCTTTCTGCCGTGGCGGCCGACACGATGCGAGACCTTTTCGACTACGTCGAAGGTAACCGGAATGAGAAAGATAGCGAGCATGGTTGCAGCGACCATGCCCCCGATCACTGCGGTGCCAAGCACCCGACGCGAAACTGCTCCGGAGCCCGAGGCCGTCCACAACGGCACGCATCCGAGTATGAAGGCAAAGGCAGTCATCAGGATCGGTCTGAAACGAATGCGAGCGCCTGTTAATGCGGCCTCTTCGATACTCTTGCCTTTTTCGTACTCCGATTTGGCGTATTCCACGATCAAAATTGCGTTCTTGGCAGCCAGCCCGATTAGCATGACCAGCCCGATCTGCGCATATACGTCGTTCTCATACCGACGTAGCCAGAGAAACAAGTAAGCGCCAAAGACAGCGATGGGTGTGCCGAGCAAAACACTAAAGGGCAGAGACCAGCTTTCATATTGCGCGGCGAGGATCAGGAAAACGAAGAGCAGCGATAAGCCGAAAATCACGGCTGGAGGAACACCTTGGGAGGCTTGCTTCTCCTGGTAAGACATGCCGGTGTAATCGAAACCCATTTCTCGCGGCATGGTCTGGGCGAACACTTCCTCAAGCGCCTGCATGGCCTGACCTGAACTGTAGCCGGGAGCAGCGGCAGCGTTGATCTGGGCCGCGTGGTACTCGTTGTAGCGCATGGTAAATTCAGGTCCCGATAGTGGGCTGGTGTTTGTAACTGCATTCAAAGGAACCATCTGATTGCGGTTGTTTGCCACGTAGAACCGGTTCAAGTCGTTGGTAGTCTGCCTGAACTGTCCCTCGGCTTCGAGGTAGACCTGCCACTGCCGTCCGAAGCGATTGAAGTAGTTGACGAGATAGCCCCCAAGAAACGTCTGCAAGGTTTGATACACGTCGCTGATATTCACGCCTTGCCGCTCGACCTTTACCCGGTCGACATCAGCGTAAATTTGAGGAACGCTCGGCAAGTAAGTAGTGCTGACGCCAACGAGTTCCTTCCGCGCGGAAGCAGCCTGCATGAACTTGTCGACGTTTTCGGTCAAGAACGAAAGATCGGCACCTGAGCGATCTTCGAGTATGAAGGTAACGCCGCCAGAAGTTCCGACGCCAGGGATTGACGGCGGCGAGAATGAAAACGCGATGCCGTCCTGTACCTGCTGGAGGGCGCCGGCGATTCGATTGCGGATGGCAGTGTACTGCAGGTCGGCTGTTTTGCGTTCCTCCCACGGTTTTTCGGTGACGAAAAAGAACGCGCTATAGGGATCCTGTACCCGGCTGAGCAGGCTGAAGCCGATGACTGAAGTGCAGCCCTGAACACCGGGCGTGTGCCGGATGATGTTCTCGACTTTGCGAGCAGCGACCGACGTACGCTGGAGCGATGACGCATTGGGCAATTGCAGAGCCACAAATATGTAGCCCTGGTCTTCTTCGGGCAAGAAGGAGCTGGGGAGTTTCCTGCCTATAAAGACAGCGAGCACGCCCATAACAACTAAGAAGACCATGCTGATCGCTGCCTTTCGCAGCAGTACGCCGGAAAAGCTGACGTAGCCGCGGGTTACTCGTCCAAAGACACGATTGAATCCGTCGAAAAAGCGCGCGAGGGGCCCACGGCTGTGCTTCTTTGGCTTGAGCAGAAGCGCCGAAAGCGCTGGGCTAAGCGAGAGCGCGTTGAAAGCAGAGAAGATAACCGAAATGGCGATGGTGACGGCAAACTGCTGGTATAAGCGGCCGGTGATACCCGGAATAAACACAGTAGGAACGAACACGGCCGTCAAGATGAGAGCTATGGCGACGACCGGTCCAGCAACCTCTCGCATGGCCTGTAGCGCCGCATCCCGCGGAGTCATGCCTTCTTCGATGTGACGCTCCACAGCCTCCACGACGACAATGGCGTCATCGACTACCAGCCCGATAGCGAGCACCAGACCAAACAGAGAGAGCGTATTGATTGAAAAGCCAAGTAGCGGAAAGACAACAAACGTTCCGATGAGCGAGACGGGCACCGCCGCCAGCGGGATTAAGGTGGCGCGCCACCCCTGGAGGAAGATATACACGACCAGCACCACGAGACCAAGCGCCTCAAGCAGCGTGTACAAGATCTCCTTCATGCCGGAAGTAACGGCTTTAGTAGTGTCCAGGCTGACCTGATAGGCCAGATCCATCGGGAAGCGTTTTTGCAATTCGGCGATGCGTTTGCGTACGGCATCGGCGGCTGCGACCGCGTTCGAGCCAGGAAGCTGATAGAGCGCGAGAATCGCCGAAGGCTCACCGTTGTAGCGCCCGGTGAGATTGTAGGTCTGAGAGCCAAGTTCGAGCCGCGCCACATCTTTGAGGCGAAGGTTAGATCCATCAGGATTGGCACGCAGCACGATGTTGCCGAATTCTTCGGGCGATTTGAGACGCCCTTGTGCCTGCACGGTGTAAGTAAACTGTTGACCTTTGGGGACGGGCTCGCCACCGATTTGCCCCGCCGGGTTAACAGTATTCTGACTCTGCAGAGCGGCTACAATCTGTGGCACAGTGACGCCCATTTTGTTCAGCCGGTCCGGGTTAACCCAGACGCGCATCGCGTACTGGCCGGCGCCGAACACCTGCACGCGCGCCACTCCGCGCACCCGAGTAAGTTCGTCTACCAGGTTGATGTACGCATAGTTGGCGAGAAACACGCTGTCGTACCTTCCCTTCGGCGAGTACAGGGATATCAGCATGAGCGGCGACGAGAGGGACTTTATGACGCTCAGCCCCGCGGTATTGACTTGGGCCGGCAGCGTCGACTGCGCTTGAGACACACGTAATTGCGTCAGTACCTGGTCGATATTGGGGTCTGTATTTACATCGAAATCGATCGTGATCTGCGAGAGCCCGTTATTGGCGTTGATCGAATACATGTAAGCCATGTTGTCGACGCCGCTGATCTGGGCTTCTAACGGAGTGGCTACGGATTCTTCCAGCGTCTGAGCGTTAGCGCCCGGATAAGTAGCCTGCACTAGAATTTCAGGCGGTACGATGCTTGGGAACTGCGCAATGGGCAGGCGCAGCATGGAGACCAGGCCTACAATGACAGTGACAATCGAGATCACCATCGCGACGATCGGGCGATTGATAAAGAACTTTGACATACTATTTGCCTGCGCTTTGAGAAGCGTTCTCGGCTGTCGCCGGCGAGTTATCTTGCGTGGGATTCACGACGGCCCCGTCCCGCACCTTCGAGGTGCCTAAGCTAACTACCCGGTCGCCAGGCTGAAGCCCTTTCTCGATAATCCACATTTCGCCAACACGGCTGCCCACCTGTACTCCGTGGATGCTGACCTTGTTTCCGGCTCCCACTACCGCCACCTGATAACGGCCTTGCAGCTCGGTCACAGCGCGTTGGGGAACGAGAAGGGCGTTGTTCTGCATGGCAGTCATGGCCCGGATGCGTCCGAACTGGCCAGGCCTCAGAAGATTGCCTGGATTGTTGAAGGCGGCAACGATCCGAATGGTTCCAGTGGAAGGATCGACCTGGCGGTCAGCAAAAAGTATCCGTCCCTGGTATGGGTAAACACTGTTATTGGCAAGTGTCAATTGAAGCGGGACGGGATTCCTGGTACGAAGTAAGTCGACACCGGGCTTGATTTTGTCCGCAATGCGAAGATACTCTTGTTCACTAATCGGGAAGTAAGCCTTGATTGGATTTACTTGGGAAACTGCGGTAAGCACGGTACTTTGACTGACTAAATTCCCGATTTGAGTTGTGGCCTGTCCTGCGATTCCGTCGATCAATGAGCGGACTTTGGTGAAACCCAGGTTCAGCTCGGCGGTCTCGACAGCAGCTTCGGCAGATTTGATGGAAGCCTGGCTCGAAAGGATCACCGCTTCGCTCGTCTTTTGCGCCTGGATGTCGTTATCGAGCTGGCTTTGTGCGATCGCGTGCGCCTGAGCCAGAGGTGTATCGCGCTTGACGTTGATCTGTGCCAAGCCTAGCTGAGCTTGCGCCTGTCCAAGTTGACCGCGGGCCTGAGCGAGCTGACCTTTGGCCTGGTCCAAGGCAGCCTGAAAAGGGCGCGGATCGATCTCGAACAGGACGTCTCCCTTTCGCACGAACGATCCCTCGCGGTAGGTTTGCCGGATCAGGTAGCCAGATACTTGCGGCTGAATATTAGCGTTCACGTAGCCGTCCAAAGTAGCCACCCAATCGCCGTAAATCGGTACGCTCTCTTGTGTGACAGGCACGACGACCACTTGAGGCGGCGGCATTGCCCGGGCGGGAGCAGATTTGGAGGCGCATCCAGCCGAGGCGAGAACAACTGCCACCCAGCATAGAACGATCAACTCCAAATGAAATCTCCGGGGGTGGGGAAAGAACTTGTTCATCTGTTTGTAATCTATTAGGCGAGGACTACCGGATAAGCACAATTTTGCCTTTGTTTGATGCGGAGCAGACGTGAACAGGTTCGGCAAAGAAGCACTACGAGATTCAGCGTCCTGTTTCGAACCGCCGCTCCCAGAACCTCGGGAAGCCCTGAATAAGATAATGACATGCAGAATTTGAGGCTTGAAGGAATCGGGCCGGCCGTCGAAAGCGAGTTAAGATCTGTTCCGTTCATCGACGTTCACACGCACCTGTTCAAACCTTCGCTGGGCCAGCTGGGACTTTGGGGCATCGATGATCTGCTGACCTATCACTATCTTGAGGCGGAATTATTCCGGTCATCACAGATTACGCCTGATGTGTATTGGTCGTTGCCGAAAGCGGAGAAGGCGGATACGATCTGGCGGGCGTTGTTTGTTGAGAATCCGCCCCTTTCTGAAGCGACGCGGGGTGTCGTCGCGGTACTTGATTCCCTCGGCTTGCCAACCGAAGCGCAAAATCTGAACGTCGCTCGCGAGTTCTTCGCCGCCCAAGATCTGCAGAGGCACATCGACGTAGTGTTCGAGTTGGCTGGCATCAGCGAGGCCGTGATGACGAATGACCCGCTGGACCCGACCGAGTCAGCGCTGTGGCGCGAACACGCGGGACCAGACCCACGGTTCCACGCGGCTCTGCGCATCGATCGAGTTCTGGAGGGATGGCCCGACCGATGGAACGGTTCGGTATCCGAGCTACGGAGCTTCCTCCACGACTGGTGCAAGCGCATGAACCCGGTTTACCTGGCTGTTTCGCTACCTGATTCGTTCGTGTATCCGGACGAGAACAACCCGCACGGCAAGGCACTCGAAGATGCGATCCTCCCGGCATGCCAGGAATTCGACATACCGCTATCGATGATGATTGGAGTCCGGCGACAGGTGAATCCGGCGATCCGTCTGGCGGGAGACGCGGCCGGAAGAGCCGATCTAAGGAGCCTGGAGAACTTATGCCGCAAATTCCCGCAGAATCGTTTCTTAGTCAGTGTGCTCAGCCGCGAGAACCAGCATGAGCTCTGTGTCTATGCGCGAAAATTCAGCAATCTCATGCCATTCGGTTGCTGGTGGTTTCTGAACAATCCTTCGATTGTGGAGGAGATCACCCGCGAAAGGATTGAGATGCTCGGGCTATCATTCATTCCGCAGCACTCCGACGCACGAATTCTGGAACAAGTGATTTATAAATGGAGGAACACGCGAAGAACACTCGCGCCCATCCTCGCAAATAGCTACAGATTGCTTATGGAAGACGGGCGAAGCATCACGGCGGAGCAGATACAGCGCGATGTGCGGCGCCTGTTTAGAACTAATTTCGAAGAGTTTTGCGGATCGCGACCCGCAGTCACTCAATAACACCTATATCGGGCCTATGCGGTAGCCTTCACCAGCACTTGGCCGTCCCTGATCATCACTTCCAGTTTCGGTTGGGGATGGACGGCCGGTCCGTCCAATACTGCGCCCGTTTGGAGGCAGAAGCGGGATCCGTGCCAGGGACACTGGACGCTGTCACCTTCGATCTTTCCTTCCGACAGCGGGCCGCCCAAATGTGAGCAGACCTCGCCGAGAGCGTAGATCTCGTTTCCCCGCTTGAGAACGAAGATGGCCGTATTCTGTACCATTGCTTTGGCAGGCTTACCTTCCTGCAGCTCGTGTTCGGCTAAAACAGGTACGAAGTCTTTAGGCAAATCGTCATCGACATTCGCCGCATGATCCACGCCAATACGTTGCCGGTAGGCGATAGCGCCACCCAAGTATGCGCCCGCCATGACGAGCCCAAATCCGGCGAATGCGAGGCCTCGCCCCAGAGCGCGCTTACGGCTCTTTCGGGCGGCGTAGGATGCGCCATAGAGGGCGGCTGCGCCGAAGTTGATCAGACCGTGCAGCGCGCCTACTCTCTGTGGCTTGCCTTGGACATCGCTCCAATCGGTCAGTCCCGAAACGGCCGATCCCACGGCCCCAACCAAGCCGACCGCAATCGCCGCATCTGCTCCTGGCCCGTATTCGGCACGGCCGCCCGATTCCATCAAGTCCAGTACGGCCGCTGCAGTCCAGCTCCCTACTGGAACATCCGTAATCGCCGAGTGCACCGGGTGGCCCAGCCAAACTCCGTGGAGGGCGTTCTTAATAGTCTGGCCGAAAGGCCCGCCCGAGCTGTAGGCTTCTTTGACTAACTCTTGACCTTTCTCCTCAATTGGAGCAAGCCATTGCTGCCTTTCGACGAATGCCAATAGCGGATCATCACTCATATCCGAATAGATGCCTTTTGCAACATTGCCAAGCCACTCTCATGCCCGGTAATGTTGCGAGTATGCCGGCTCTTAACTCGCAGCGCTTAGCGAAACTCCATACCTCTCAAGATTCCGCCCTGTGTTCTGCTGGAAGCGGCAGCCGCAGCGTATTCCACCTGCACGCGCCTGGCCGGCAATGGACCGCAGGTGAACTCGGCAGGACCGTTCCGCATGAGCACGTGCAGCGGATCGGGGACAGTGAGGGTAAGGAGTCCATCCGACGCTTCGACCACGAAACCTGTCAGCTTGCCGCCACCGCACTGACATTCACGTAGTGTTCCTTCACTGCGCCGTATATGATCCTTAGGATCAATAAAGGGATTGAAGTCAGAGGCGCCATGCGGAACGCGTGTGGTGATCAACCGCTCCTGCCCATTAGCGTCTTCGGCAAATTGAACGGTGAGATCGGTCGCCGCTACATAAGCGAGCTCGGAGGCAATCGAGCGCTCCGAGGCAGTCTGCGCGGATTCGAGAGCCTTCCTGGCAGCGATTTTTGCTTCATCCCTATGCCCAAGTTCCGTAAGCGCGTTAGCCGTTGCGCTCCAGTATCCAAACGCCCGCTGCGGAGACGGTCTGCGCAGTAGCCGAAGTTGATCCAAAGCCGCTTGATAATTGCCAGCATTCCCTTCGAGGAGGGCGAGCTTGTAACGTGCATCATCGAAATCAGGGTTCAAGGAAACGGCACGCTCCAGAGTGCGGCGAATCTCGTTTTGAGAGAGGCCATTCTCTTCCCCTAAGCAGGCGTAGCGATATAGCAGATCTGAGTCCGTCGCGCCGTTCTCGATGGCGTCCTTCCAGCGTTGTTCGGCGAGCTTGCGATCACCCCGGCGAAGCGCAATCGTGCCGAGGGCGACAAGAACATTCGGATTTTGAGGTGTGTGCCCTGCCAGATCGCTGTAGAGCGCTTCTGCGCGATCCAACTTCCCTTCGGCCAACAGCACCTCGGCCATCAACTCATCGGTCTGCGTATCTGAAAGATCGGAGGATTGTGTCGCGAGTTCGGGAGCCGACCCGGCCCGAACGGTCATGGGCCCGAATTCAGGCTGGCGACACCACACCGACAAATCCTTTGCGATCGAGTCCAGCGACTTCGAGTAAACGGCCGCGAGTGCGTGGAGACTTGGGTCGCAGGAGTTCAAAGCGGCTATGAGCGAGTGGAAATGCGGCGCGTAGTCCGGCGACGAGACCAGCATGTGCGTTAATGCCCAGCTCTCGGCATAAAAGGTCGCCAGTTGATCGCGGCTTTTCATAGCAAGAGACTTCTTGTCTGTCGTCAATAGTTGTGCGAGTGGAGTCCAGGCGTGGTGGCGCAAGGTCTCGAGGTGAGCCGGGGGCGCAGCCCCGAACTGGCATTCCTTCAGCGTAAAGCGAATGGTGGAAAAGAACTCCGCCAATCCCTCATTGAGCCATGGAGGCAAGGCCAGACCGCCGCTGTGTAGAACCGTATGCGCATACTCGTGTGCCGCCAGTCTGAAGACTCGCGGAGTAAGGGCCGGCATGACGATATAGTCCCGGTGTTCGGTTCCGACGTAAAAAGCATCCGCAGTAGCCCGTAGCCGAAAAGCATCGTATTCCTTTTCAGAGCGGAATCCGATGACTCGGACCGGTGGCCTGCTCGAAGATTTCAGCTGGGCTCCGACTAACCCATTCCGGAGGAAGAACGTCCTGAGCTGTTCAAACTGCTGAAGCGCAGAGCGTGCGCTCTCAGCTCCCGCCTGCGAATAGATCTGAAAGTCCCGATCTTGCGCCAGACTCCAGGTATTGCGACGAGGAGATGGGTACGCGCTTGCACACACTAGAGACAGAATGGGAAGCCATCGTAAAGGGACGAGCAAAGGGATACGGCTGCTAGTAGTCTCTGCCTCACTCTCAAACTTCACGCCCAAAACATAGCAAATTTTGCAGCTCGCCGGGGTCTCACAACCGGTCCGCTCGGAGGAACGGATAAGCTCAGCAGTGTGGGAATTGATCGCGCTTCGCCGGGCATCGAGAGGCAAGAACTGCGCAAAGAGCTGCGTTTGCGTGATCTGGTGCTCATGCAGGTGCTGCTCATCACGACGGAAACCTGCATCGGGATCGCAGCGAGGCAAGGCTCCACACATGTGCTTTTCTGGATTCCCGGCATCCTCTTTTTCTTCGTGCCTCTGGCGGTTGTCATTCGATATCTAGGGCGAGTGTTGCCGTGGGAAGGTGGGGTGTATCAATGGGCCAAGGTCGGGCTCGGTCCTTTCTATGGCTTTCTGGCAGCCTGGAATTTCTGGATCTACTCGCTATTTCTGACCTCCTCGCTCGGGATCTCAATCGCGGAGAGCATGGCGTACTCCGGCGGCTCGTCCGCAGCTTGGATGGCGACCAGTTCGTGGCTAATTACCGGAATCAACGTGGCCGTGTTCAGTTTTATACTCGCAGTCGACACTCGCGGTTTCAAAGCTGGGAAGTGGGTCTCTCACATCGGGACCATAGCCATGTTGGCGGTGCAGTGTACGATCATCGTCCTGCTTTTTTTTCACCCTTACCATCAAATCGCTCCGCAGCCTCCATTCTCGTGGAGCTTGCCTCCGCTAACTCTGCTCAGCCTCAATCTGCTAACTAAGGTCACGTTTACCGGACTTAACGGCGGTGAACAGGTAGCGGTCTTTGCCGGAGAGATGCACACCCCTGCCCGTAACATCGGGCGATCAATTTGGATGGCCGCGCCGGTTATCGCCGCGCTTTACATTTTGAGCACGGGATCGCTGCTGTCGTATGTGCCGGCGGCTAACGTAGATCTCGCCGCTCCTATCTCGCAGGCTTTGAATGCAGCACTCGCTGGTTCCGCTAGCACGACCTGGATCGCGGCAGCCGGCGTTTCGGCCATCATCCTGCTCTCGATCGCGCAGTATACGATTATCGTGGCCGAGACTTCGCGGCTGCCCATGGTGGCAGGTTGGGATGGCTTACTGCCGCAGTGGTTTACGCGGCTGCATCCGCGCTACCGCACGCCGACACGCGCTCTTTGGTTTGTTGTACTGTGCTGCTTTAGTCTGGCTTGTCTTAGTCTGATTGGAGTAGCCCGGCAGGAAGCTTTTCAACTTGCAATCACAGCGGCCCAGGCGTGCTACGGGCTGTATTATCTGGTCCTCTTTGCGATCCCGCTCACCAGACGTACAAGATTGTCGCTGAAGCCCGGCTTCTGGGTACGCCTGAGTGCCTTGAGCGGATTCGCGGTCACTCTATTCGCCGTTATCTTACAGGTGGTCCCGATTATCGATGTGCCGCACCCCTGGATCTTTGGGGCGAAGGTGAGTTTCGCGCTGCTCGGAGCCAATCTAGCCGGCGGCTTGATTTACCGGCGAGCGCGAAGTGCACGTTTTCACTCGAGTTACTCGGCGTTGTAGTAGACTTACGCCAAACGGTGGCACGTCTGAACTCGTTCGCTATGCGCGCTCGAAAGTTAGTCACGCGAAGATGGCTGCTGCGCAGCTGCGCGATCGCCACGTGCGGGCAGGTTTTCGGGCAATCTCCGCATGCAATCGGGGTACAGCTATACACGGTTCGCGACATCGTGCTGAAGCACCCCCGCGAGACACTGGACGCGATCGCCGAGATTGGTTACCGCGAGGTAGAGGCGCTGCGCAGTCAGATGGCTCCCCTTGCGCCCTATTTCAAGAGTGCCGGGCTGCAGCCGGTAAGCATGCATTTCGAAACTCCCTTACTCACCGGGAACTGGAAAGCCTGGAAGGACGCCGACATGCCGGCTGTGGATGCTGGAGTCACTCTGGATCAAGCGATTGGCCAAGCCAGAGATCACGGTTTCAAGTATGTAGTTTTCAATTATCTCGCTCCCGCCGAACGCTTGGGATTGGATTTTTATCGCACTCTGGCCGACAAACTGAATGCGACGGGAGAGAAATGCCGATCGCTGGGTTTACGTCTTTGCTATCACAATCACGATTTCGAGTGGGAGCCGAAACCCGGCGGGAGACCTATAGACACCCTGCTCGAGCGGCTTGATAACAGACTTGTCGGACTGGAAGTGGACGTCTTCTGGGTAAGTATGGCAGGCGCAGACGCGGCAGCTTTTCTGCAGCAAAACGCGGGACGAGTCGAGCTGCTACACCTTAAGGATCGCGCGGCGGGTACACCACGTCACTTCGACATTGCGACAGTACCGAATAGCACTTATCGCGAGCTTGGCCAGGGAGACTTGCCCCTTCCAAAAATCCTCAAGACGGCCGCCGATATCGGAGTGAAACACTACTTCGTCGAACAGGACTTCAGCACTGACCCGATCCGAAGCTTAGGTGAGAGTTACAGCTACCTGAAACGCATCGGATTCACCGGCTGAGGCTGGAGCGCTTGCTTGGCGAATTGTAATCCCATTCAAGCCGCTGACTGGAGGATCTGTTTTGCCGCTCTGCGTCCGGAAGCAATCGCTCCGTGGACGGTGGCGCTATGCCCATTGAACTCGGCTGCTTCGCCGGCAAAATAGAGCGTTCCCGCTACCGCTTCAGCGAGTACTTCACGCGCAGTTAGGGATCCGGCAGGCACATAGCTATAAGCCCCGCGGGCAAACGGGTCGTCATGCCAATCGTGGAAGTAAGCCTGCCGGAGCAGAGTGTTGATCTTGGTGCTCGAGAGTCCCACAATCCGTGCGAGCGAAGCTACAGCCTGCTTGACGATAAACTCTCGCGGCTTCTGTAACAGATCATCGGCATGTGGCCCGGCACTCCACCCAGTCAGCAAGGGGGCACGCATCGCAAGCGGAGTCCACCAGGTCGGGAAAAGAATCTCATTGGAGAGAAAAAATCCGGTATTGGCGAAATCGTCTCTCTCTTCCCAAAAAGGCTCGCTGAACCGCAGGACAAGGCGTACCACCTGTCCGAACGCCAGCCCAGATGCAGCTTCCAAGACCCGATCCGGGCGTGGTTCCCAGGTGATCGAACCCGGCAACCGTTCGGGAGCTTGTAGGACGCCGAGAGGCAGAGTGAAAAGCGCACGCCTCGCAGAGATTGTCCGGGCAGTGCCCGTTAGAGCAGAAGCCACGCGCAAATTCACGAACCCCGCCTGCCATTCAACGTGGGTCAAAACGGTGTTCAACACCAACTTCGACTCGCCCTGCTCGACCCGCTGGAAAATGCCTCTGGGCACGGCATGGTATCCGCCTGGTAAGCGGAACGATTTGTTGCCATCGATCTGATCCGCGGCTCGTTCATCCTTGGCAAGCGAAGCAATGCCAATCACTTCTTTGCGCGCAGCGTTAAACCCCTCGACAAACGAAGCGCTCAGTTCTTTCGCGACTGCTGAACGCTTTGACCTCGCGAGGAACGCTGCAAACGGTTCGTCCGTTCCCCGGTCCGCCACCGTCCGCATCTCCTCCATCACCTGGCCAACGGACTCCCACGCATCCTCGTCCTTCTGCGCTTGGCCATTGCGTACGTAAACAGAGGAACCGGCGCAATCATACACGGGCAGCGAATTCGAGCGCACGATTTCCCAAATCTCTGATGGACGGCCATGGACAAATTCCGCGCCCAATTCGATCGCGATGGGTGACAGGCCATCATTAACCGTGAAGATTCGGCCGCCGATACGGTCGCGTGCCTCGATGCATAAAACTTTCAGTCCGGCGCGGTCTAATTCGGCGAGAGCCGATAACCCAGCGACACCAGCGCCCACGATGACGACGTCGAAATCAGGCATTCTCGAAGATTCCGGTCTGGGTATTCTTTTGAACGTGGTCAGCGGGGAAACACCGCCCGTTCATCGCAACGTAAACACCCGCTGGAAGCGTCTGGACGAAAGCGAGCGCGCTACCCAAATTGAACAGACCGTCCGAACTGCCGAAGGCATAAGGGATCATGGCGCCCGTGAGAACGATGGTCTTGCCCCGAATACGCTGAGCAAGAACACGGGCCGTGATCGCCATAGTATCCGTCCCATGAGTAATTACAATGCGCGATTCGGGAACGGCGCGGCACTGCTCAACAATAATCTCCCGGTCGGCGCCGGACATTTCCAAACTGTCGACCATCATCAACGTGCGTATCTCGACGGGCAACATGGACCGGCCTAACGCAAGCATCTCAGGCAAATGTGAGTCGTTGAAAAAGAGACGACCTTTGATTTCGTCGTATCTCTTATCGAACGTTCCGCCGGTAACGAAAATTCTAATTCGCTGACTAAGATCGGCAGGTTCAGCTATTTGCTTTGACGCCACTTCGCAGATCTTTGTAAGCAACCAGGCAGCGCTCAGCGGTTTCCAACTCGGGGAAACGGCTGCCTTCCTGCTCGATCAGGTAGTATTCGGCACCGCCTCGCTCTTCGGCCGCAGCGAAAATCTTCTTCCAGGGCGCCACACCCTCTCCGAATAGTACTCGATAGCCGTCGCTTGGCGACCAGTCTTTCAAGTGAAGAGACTTAATGCGCCCCGGATTGCTGTTGATCCAGGCGACCGGGTCGTTGCCGGTCTCAAGGCAGGTTCCGACGTCGAGTTGGAGCATGATGCTTTTGTCCGTATGCGAGGCGATGATCTCGATAGGCTTCTGGCCGTCTACCGGCTTCCATTCGAGGTCGTGATTATGGTAGCCGGCATGCAGACCGGCAGACCGCATCCGGCTATTCCCGGTATTGAGAATCTCCGCGACATGCTTCCACTGGTCGAGGGTTTTGACGTCGTCACCCGGATGCGCAAGGACGATATAGTGCGTGCCGAGAATCTTGTTCAGCTCAATGGCTTTTTCGATGCCACCGGGCGCAAAGGATTCTTTCCCGTTATGAGTGGAGTAGCAGCGAAGCCCCAGTTTGTCTAACTGTTGCCGCACATCCCTAGCGTGATCGGAGGTCCACTCGTAATAGGGAGCATAGAATTCAACACACTGGTAGCCCATTTGGGCGACCTTCTCGAGGGTGCCGGCGGGGTCCTTCTCAAGCTCGTGCCGTACCGAGTAAAGCTCCAGCCCTATCGGGATTCGATTGTTTCTCCTAGCTGCCATCACACGCGAGGAAAGGGGCGCCAGAGAAGCGCCAGCCATCGCCGAGACGAAATGGCGGCGTGTAGATTGGGAAGTTGATTTCATCGCAAAGGAAAGATATCACGAGCGCCACTTGATGTTGCAGCCGATGCTAGGCTTCTGGTCGGAGTTGACCGGCTTACCCTGGAGCACGGCGTCAATGGCGGCGCGAAGCTCATTTCCGGTGACCGGATCGGTGCTGCGCGGACGGCTGCTGTCGAGCCGGCCCCGGTACGCCAGGCGGCGGCTTTCGTCGAAGAGGAAAAAGTCGGGCGTGCATTCGGCCGAATAGGCGCGGGCGACTTGCTGGGTCTCGTCGTAACAGAATGGAAAGTTGAAGCTTAACTCGAGAGCCATTTCCCGCAGGCTTTCAGGAGCATCCTCCGGGTAAGCGGCAGCATCATTCGAAGAGATTGCTACGATGCCCAAACTTTGGCCGGCGTAGTCAGATCCTAATCTGGCCAAGGCACTCTGGACGTGCTTCACGTAAGGGCAGTGGCGGCAGATAAACATGATGAGCAACGCTTTTTTCGCCGAGAAGGTTTCGAGTGAAATGATCTTGCCGGAAACAACATCGCGCAAGCTAAAAGGAGGAGCCGAAGTTCCAAGGGACAGCATCGCCGATTCGGTTCGTGACACGAGAATACTCAATGCCAGGGTAGCAACCCTTCAGGAGTTAGGACTAACAACTATCCTGAGACATGCCGCGGAAACGCGTTCGATGGATGGGCTGGTGGTATTTGGCAATCGCTACCGGCTTTTCGATACTTGCCATAGATCACATTGTGATCGGAGATGCGCTATGGCTGATCGGAATAAGGCTAGTGATCGCCGGGGGATTTGGGTTTCTTGCCTGGATGGAGTTGCGGAAATGACCGCGAGGAGAGCTAAGACATGAGTGCATCGCCGACGGGTTTTCCGGCTTCGAACGGAGCGAATTTCGATCCAGGTTTAACTCAGAAGTACACCGGACGGCTAAACCGAGTGCTTACTAAAGACGGCGAATTCAAGGTCCGCCGGGCAGGGCGCAACTGGCATGACGCGAACCCATACACATTTCTGATCAGCACTTCTTGGGTCTCGTTTTGGCTTGTGGTCGCTATTACATTTACCCTTATCAATCTCGCGTTCGCCTGGCTATATACGAATATCGGCGTAAGCCACATTTACGGAGCCGAGGCTAAAGACCCGAAACTGCAGTTCCTTAATCTATTCTTCTTCAGCACTCACACTCTCACAACGGTGGGGTATGGCAACATGTACCCGGTCGGGCCGCTGGCGAACGCCATTGCGGCAGTTGAAGCACTCGTGGGTTTGATGGCCTTCGCTATTGCGACAGGTCTGCTTTTCGGGCGCTTCTCGCGGCCTTCGGCGCGCTTCGGGTTTAGTTCGACCATGGCGGTGGCCCCATACCGGGAGGGAAGCAGTCTGCAGTTCCGGGTAGTGAACCGGCGCAAAAACAATCTGATCGAGGTTGAGGCGCGGGTGATGCTGATGACGGTTGAACTGGTGAACGGGCGCGCGCGGCGTAAGTACGACCAGCTTGAACTCGAGAGAACTCAGGTTCTGTTTTTACCACTCACATGGACCGTTGTACATCCGGTCGACGAGAAGAGCCCGCTCTATGGCAAGAACGCGAGAGATTTGGAACAGCTACAGGCGGAGATCGTGGTGATGATGAGAGGTTTCGATGAGACATTTGGGCAAGTGGTCTACGCCCGCTACTCGTATCGCTACGACGAGATCGTCTGGGGAGTTAAGTTCTCGGCAGCGTTCGATGTCGATGCAAAGGGTGACCTACTGCTTTGGATTGATCGTGTAGGTGCAACCGAACCGGCTCCGTTGCCTGAGGCCTGATAGTGCCGAAAGAAGAAGCAGGTTCGATCGATTGTGTTTTCTGCAGCATTGCCAAGGCTGTTTTGCCCGCGCATGTGGTCTATGAAGATCGCGACCTGATTGCTTTTCTGGATACTCATCCACTCTTTCCGGGTCATGTCTTGCTGTGCCCGCGCGAGCATTACGTGACGCTGATGGAATTGCCCAAAGATCTGGCCGGCGCGACTATGCTTACGACTCAGCTATTAGCAAAGGCCGTTGAATCGGCTCTCGATGCAGAGGGGAGTTTCATAGCAATCAATAATCGGGTAAGCCAGACGGTTCCGCATCTGCACATCCATGTGGTTCCTCGCAGGCGGCGCGACGGGCTAAAGGGATTCTTCTGGCCACGTCAGAAATACCAGGACGAAGCGGCGAAAGAGGCGGTGCGCGACGCCATCGAAAGGGAAGTTCACAAGTTGAGCCGTAGTTAGAGAGCCCGGAGTTCAACCCAGACTTATGGGCGATACGCCTTTTGAGAGCATTTGTATGAGTTGTTCCCGGCTGCGCATTCCGCGTAGAACGGCTGAGTCCAGACCGAGGCGGTAGACGATCAAGCCCACGGCAAACTCAAAGGCGAGGACAGCCAGGAACACCCAATCGCTCTGTAGCGCGTAGCGGGCGAGGAAGGCAAACCCGACTAGGATAAACAGCCCCAAACTACACACGAGCAGCCAAATCTGCATCTTTGCGCCACCCTGCTTTCTAAAGGTCTGTTTGGGGTCAATTGGCCTGGGCATCGAGAGTGAGGTAAAGTTGCCAACCGCCAGCAGGAAGATGGTCACCACTGCGGACGCGAGGAGGCCAGAAACGATACTCGTCCCGCTGACCGGAACGCGGGCCACGGCTGCGACCAGCAGTATCACCGCACTCTGCAGAATGACGAACAGCATCGCCGTGAAATTTTTCGCTTTCAGAACGGCGCCAAGCGAAACGGGCGCTACAAAATAGACTTGTGATGTCCCGCGATCCAGTCCAAAAGCATTCAGTAACAAAGTGTCGCTGAGCAAAAGAAGACCGTAGACATTCACGACGGGAAGCAGGTTGTTTCGCATAAAACCGGCAGCGGGATCGCTGGTATTGAGAGCAGCCGGAACGAAAACTACGATGCCCAGAACGCATGACATGCCGAACAAAACCCGGAATCTGGGCATGCGCACAAGCGATTGGAGCTCCTTCTGAATCAGCGCCGCCAGCGGGTCGCGGAAGATGCGGCCCGGCAAGTTCGAAAGCCGGAGTCTCCCACGAATCTGCGGAGTGGCGATTTCAACCGGCGCGCTTCCAAAGCTGTCATCTGACACGAGGCTCTTCGCGAACATCCAACGCGCGAACGCGAAAGCAAGTGCAATCCAGGCGAGCAGCAGGAGCAGATCCAGGTAGCCGCCACGGCTGAGGCTCAGCGCGGCGATTTCGTTCCATGGGGAGAAGTGGCTCCGAGCTGTCGCAAAGAAGTACGGTTTCAATGTGCGGCCCAGGCCAGTCCTGAGCAGTAATTGCGGGAGGATTGCAACGCTGATGATCACAACGGCAAATAGCTCACGAAAACGGTTGCGCTCGAAGGAATGCAGGACCAGATCACGAATCCCCAGTTGCAGAAACAGATTCAGCGGGACGTATAAGAGAAGGACGAGCGGCATCCCTGGAGGCACGTGCGGGTGTAGAGAGAGGCCGATCACTGCGCCAGCAAGTACAATCAGCATCTCCGGCGCGCTGGTAATTCTTAGGAGCGTTTCGATACCAAATAGAGCGCTGGTCTGAACCGGATAGATTTGCAGCTTATTGAGTTGGAGAGACCAACCGCTGCTGAGCGTGAAGAGCGGAATGATTTGCCAGAACAGGAAAACGGCGAGCAATCCGGAGGGCAGCCACAACATAAGCTGCTCCACCGGTATCTGAGGAATCTTGACCGTCAGAAAGACCGCGAATAGTCCGTAAATGCCGTACCAGAGCAGCATCAGCAGCCAGGTCAGCATGGTTCCCAGATTCGTGCGCGGCAGATGATTGCGACTGATTCGGAATTGCGCCCAAGTGATGGCTGAGATTTGACGCCACATAGTTTAGAGCCATTCCAGAGTTCCGCTGTAGCGCTCCGCATGGACCAGGTTCACGAAAATGTCTTCCAGGGTCTTTTCTTCAGCCGATGCTTGCTGCCTGAGCTCCTCGAGAGTGCCTATGGCGATGACTTTTCCGCGGCTGATGATCGCCACGTGATCGCACAATCTTTCGACCACCTCGAGAACGTGCGAGGTCAGGAATATGGTCGCGCCATGCCTTACCTGTTCAAGCAAGATATCTTTCATCAAGCGCGCGCCTACCGCGTCAACGCCCTCGAACGGCTCGTCCATGAGGAAGAGGCGAGGACGATGGATAAGCGCCGCCGCGAGTGCAACCCGCTTTCGCATGCCTTTCGAGTATTCCCCGATCAACTTGCGAGGGTTCTCCTGGAGCTCGAAAAGATCCAGCAACTCACCCGCACGCTCGCGTGCCATAGGGCGAGGTAATCCATATAAACGAGCGATAAACTCCAGATACTCTCCGCCGTTCAGATAGTCGAATAAAAGAGAATCGTCGGGAACCAATCCGATCACTTTCCGGATCTCGAGCGATTTCTCTGGCATCGGCAGCCCAAGAATCCGAACGATTCCGCCATCGGACTGGGCTAAACCCATGAGAATTTTAATGGTCGTTGTCTTGCCTGCCCCGTTTGGTCCCAGAAATCCAAAAAACGAGCCGCGAGGCACTGTGACCGAGAGTCCGTCGACCGCGTGTAGGCCGTTGTAGATTTTATGCAGATCTACGATTTCGATAGCCGGAGCATCGGCCGCATTCACGTCCGGAGAAGAACCCGCAGCATTGTCCATTAAGGCTGAGTGCCTCCGCGCGCGCTCCGGACGGCTGACATCAGGGTACCGGTCTGCCGCAAGATTGCCAGTTTGGCGCGCGTGACTTGTGCCTCGGAACCGTACAGTTGCATCCAGAGATTGCTCTCCTCGACACGAGCCTGCTCTAGTTCACTTATGGGCAGGCGGCCTTCGGCATTCTGTGCGAGCTTCACGCTCAGATCCTCGCGGGCAAGATCAAGTTTCATAAGCGCGAGGTCGCGGATGCTCTTTGCCTTTTCCCATTGCTCGTAGCTGCGACGTGTATCGGTCAAAATACGATTTCGCAGCTGGTCAGTTTGCAGCCGGAGCTTCTGCATGTCGGTGTAAGCTTGTCCGAGGTACCCCTGGCGCCCGGTTCCCACCAACAGAGGCACGGAGACCGCCGCGCCCAACTGGAAATTATTTCGCTGAAAGCGATTGGAAGGGAAGTATTGCTGATACGTGTATTTCGCAAACAGAGCGTACTGGGCGACCAGATCGACTTGAGGCAGGCGAGCCGCTCTGTAGGATCGCAGGTCCATTTCTTTGGCCAGGATGTTGCTCTGCATTTCGCGGAGCTGGCGATTGTTACGCATAGCCAGATCCACCGCCTCGGTTTCGGACGCGGGCGCTGACACGGCAGTGACGTCCGCATCGACCGGCTTGACGCGATCGGTCGCCGGGTACCCAACGACCACCGCCAGCATCATTTGGTAATAATCCTCATCAAGGCGCGTTGAGCTGAGTTGCTCCTGCGAACTCGCGAGATTCACTTTCGCGCGCTTGAGCTCTAGGGGCAACTCACTTCCCGCGCCTACTGCCGCCGACATCGTTTCGACCACTCTTTCAAGGCTCGGAATCTGTGTCGCGAGCGCCCGGCCGGCTTGCTCCAGCTGGCTGGTTGTCAAGAAAAGGTCGGCAGCTTCATACGCGACTTCGTCGGTCTTGGCTTGTGAAGCGTATTCCGAGCCGCGTGCAAGTTCCCTGGCAGCCGCGACTTCGTAAGTCTTCGGGCGATTGAAGATAGATTCCTGTGTGGCGAGCTGGAAGATAGCAGGAGCACTGCCCTCAATTGTGTTCGGATAACCGTAGGTGTAAGCTGCGCCGCTGCCCAGGATGACCTTGGGATGGAAGGGATCTCGCGCGATTCGAATGCCTTCTTCCGCCTTCTGCTGATCCAGCCGGGCAAGCGTTACGTCCGTGTTCTGGCGGGCAGCCAACTCGAGCGTCTGCTGTAGGGTAAGCGAATGCGTTTCGGCGACCGCGATGGAAGCAAAAACAAGCGAGGCGAGGATCAGGTTACGCGTGAGCACAAACACATGCTAGCGTGTGCCGTGGGAGTGCAGTTGATGGAGGGACAGGCACTAGCCTGTCCCTCCATTCGCTAATCTAGCGCGGAGTGCCGGGCGTGCGGGCCGCGGCGGAGCCAGTAGGAGTGCCGGTAGTGCGGGGTGTCCCTGGAGCAGGCGCGCCAGTCGTCGGACTTCCGGCGGTTGCGGAAGGCCCACCGTTGGTCGAAGTCTTATCGTAGAGCTGCACGATGTCTTGCGTGATGTCGATGCCGCTCGAAGCGTAGAGCACCGGTGTATTCGGGTTGCTGACGTCAAGGATCATCGTGTAGCCGTTGTCCTTGGCGTACTTTTCGATTACCGCCATCATGCGCTGTCCCAGCCCCTGCAGGACCTTTTGCTGCTCAGCCTGCAGCTCTTCATTGGCATCCTGCATGTCGCGCTCGAGCCGCTTCTTTTTCTCGTCGATCTCGCGGGCAAGCTGGTTACGCTTCTCCTCATTCATCACCGTGCCGCCCTTGTTGTATTGATCTTGGAGCTGGCCGATTTCACCCTGCCGGGCGTCAAATTCCTTCTTTTTCGGATTGAACTTGCTTTCCAGCTCCTGCGAGGCTTTCTGGCCATCATGGGTGCCGACTATCGCGCCTTGTACGCTGATTACGCCCACCTTAGCAGGACTCTGCTGCGCATTCGCCCCCCAAGCCAAACCGGTGCAGAGGACCGTTGCCAACAAATTGCTCTTTTTAAACATCTACTTCCTGATTCCTTCCCTGAACTGCTTGAATTTTCGCTTTCCTAATATCGTCACATGCCGTTGACAGCTCATCGCCGGCAGACGGACTAAAATGTTCTCCCAATGGAGAAGCGGAAAATGGATCGCCGCTCATCCCAAGGGGTGGGCAGACCGTATTGCAGGTAATTCTGGTACGTCGCGTTGTTCGGAAAGAACGAGCGGTCCGCTACAATCGGGGGCTGCAAGTTTGTATTGACGTAACTCAAATTATACGCCCAATAGAGCCGGAATGGGGCGTTCACGACCGGCATAAGCACCTGTAGCTCGAGGCCCACGGAGACGCGGGGAGGCTGGCTGTTTCGAGGGATAATGGCTCTCGATCCAAAGTTTGCCTGCGGAAACTCGGCGTTCAGAGTGGCGACCCGCTCAGCATTCAATCCTAACTGGCTCGGAAACGCGATCCGGTCAATACCTGCGTCCAGGAAAGGAGCCAAAGTGACCGGCCCGACGATCGGGATGCGGTATTCGTAATTGAAGACGCCGTAAGTGTCACCGCCCGGCAGCAGCAACTGATACAGGGGTACGGTTTGCGTTACCGCCGCCTTGCCTACCGAGCCATCAGAGTTGATTATATTTTGGTAACGGGTCGTGCCGTCATTGTTCAACACTGGTATCTGCTGGTCGGTAGGAATGAATGCGAAGGGGCTGATGGTGAGAATGTCGAAGCCGCGTACATCGTCCTCGCCGCCCATGTAGTATCGGTTGTAGGGAGGGGCGACCTTACCGGAGTAGCCGGTAATGAAGCGGCCGTTAAAATGGAAACCCATCACGTTGTGCTTGAAGATACCGCGGCGAAAATAGGCGACATCGAGTGAGGGCTGCAAGGTGTTTACGTTCCCGCCAAACGCGGTAGACGTAAGGCCGAAGCTTCCATTGATCCGCAGTCCGTGGGTCGGAATGATAGGATGGTCGACCGTGTTGTAGGCGTAAGTCGGTGTAATCGTACTGCTCTTGATGCCGGTGAGCGAGTTGGGGCCGCCGATTCCCTCGAAGTTAGTGTAATAGAAATACGACTGAGCGGCGGTGGTAATTGGATCCACCGACTGATCACTGAAGGTATAGGACAGGCCGACGCGCGCAAAACTGCGATGCAGATTATAGCTCAGGAAGGTAGTGAAGCCCTTTCCATTGGTCACGTAATTTAGCAGGTTCTGAGTGCCGAGCGAATTGTAGTAGGGAATCAGGTTCTGGCCATACAAAATGGATGCCTGCTGACCCTGGTTATAGCTGTAACGCTGATAGAAAACGGTAAAGCCGGCTTGGATGGGCTTATCGAACAGGTACGGCTCGGTGAAGCCGAAAGTAATGTTGTCCAAAAGGGTCCCCAGCTGAGCATTCAGGCTGAGCGTCTCGCCCAATCCGAGAAAATTGTTGGTCGAATAGGAGAAGCCGATGAAGCTCCCCGAGATCGCCGAGACACCGCCATTCAGCTGAATGGAATTTTTTCCGCGTTCCTTCAGCTTGATAGTCAGATCAACCGTGTTCGTTTTCGTATCGCGCTTGATGTCCGCCGCGTCTTCGGGCTTTAACGGTTCGAAATAGCCAAGCTGATTCAGGCGCAGGATGCTGGTATCGAAAAGCTGCCGGCTGTAGAGATCACCTTCATCGATGAGCATTTCACGGCGGATCACTTTATCTCGGGTGGTGGTGTTGCCTTGAAAATCGATACGACGAACGAAGAATTGATGCCCTTCGTCAACATCGATATTGAGATCGACCTGATCTTTGCCTGGAACGATCTCAGGGTCCGGGGTGGGCACAAAATCGATGTACCCGAAGTTCCCGTACAGCTTTCGTAAATCGTCGAGGCCCTTCTGCATCTTCTCAGTCGAGAAGACATCACCGGGCGCCATGCGAAAAATGGTGCGCGCGATCAGATCTGGAGTTTTGAAGAGTTTCATGCCGACGAAACTGATGTTGCGCAGAAAGTATTTGTCGCCTTCAGAAACCGTCATTGTGATGTCGACGCGCTTACCAGGCTTACTGGACTTCATGACGGGAATCAGCAAGCGCCGGCCATAGACGTCGTAGACCTTCTCGGAGTGATTGATCACACGCGCCGTGAAATACCCCTTCGACATGTAAAACATACGAATGCGCTCGGAATCCTCGTCGAGCTTGGTTGAATCGTAAGTGCGAGCGAATAGATTTTCAAAGATTAGCGAATGTGGAATCCCGATGGGCTTCAAGTTTTTCATCGCGCGGATGACTTCTCTGGAGCTGAAGGCATGATTTCCATCAATAATGATATTTCCGACCTTTACCTTCGGCCCTTCGTCAATAGCGAAGATCACGTCGACACCGCCCGGAGGAACTTGCCGGATCTGGGGCGTTACGGTCGCATACTGGTGACCGCGCTCGGCCTCGTACTCTTCGAGAACATTCTTGGCGCGCTGGACCTTACCGGGATCGAACTGCGATTCGGGAGATAGATTGACGTGCCTGTCTTTGAAGCGATCAAGGATCTCCGATTTGCTGATCGACTTGTTTCCCGTGTAGTCGATCACGTGAACCGTGCGCCGCTCGGTAACCACGAAACGCAAAATGATGCCCCCGGCGGGTCCTGTCTCGGTTTCGACCCGGAGGTCATCAAAGCGGCCTGTGTTCCATAGCGCGATGAAGTCGCGGTGAATATTCTCCTCATCGAAGACATCGCCTTTTTTGGTGTAGATCAGAGCGCGCAAGGTATCCTGTGGAACTTTGTGCTGCCCGCGAAAGTCGACGGCTTCAATAATGTTAGCGGCCACAGCGGCGGGCTTCGCCTCCTGCACCCCACTCGGATTCTGGGGCTGGGTTTGCTTTTGCGGCGCTTCAGGCACATTCTCGAACGGGTTGGGTGGCTTGCTCGGATTCTGGGGAGAAGGAGGAGGGTTCTGCTGTGGTTGTTGGGGAGGATTCTGCGGAGCAGGCGCCGGTTGCTGCTGCTGGGTCTGCGGAGCATCGGAAACCGCTCCCTCCGCTAGCGGCTCGGTAACGGCTATCCCGAGCGCCGAAGCAATACCGCCGAAACAGCTGAAGAGGCAAACTGCCACGGCGAACATACGCAGGCATCCAGGCCTGTGATGAATCATTTCTAAAAGCGAATCCTTTCGTTGCCCCTTGAGCGAGTCCTAGTCATGCCCGGAAGGAATACTCCCCTGACGTTGTCTGCCGAGTGCCGGTTTCAGCATAGGCAGAGACCGCTCCTCAGGACACCAGGAACTGTGACTTCAAACTCCTTAGTGTAGCGGATGAATAAAAAGCAGCCAGCTAATGCCGGGGCTGCACATTGACCCGCAGCGGATCACTCTGGGGCTGCGGAATCTGGACGGTTTGCGCCTGTGCCAGATAGGGCCGGATCACCTGGGCGTTGTGGTATTCAAGGTCGTGCCCGTTGTCTATCGCGAGCAGAAAATAGCGTCCCGGCTTCACATCTAATAGAGTGAAAGTTCCATCGCTGTCACTCTGGTCACGCGGGATACCTGTCCCGTGACCTTCATCACGCGGCACGAGCAGAATCATCGCCCCGGACAACGGGCGTCCGTCCTTAACGGCGATACCATTTACCCGGGTCAGACCTTTGGCTGCAATCACCGAAACGTTCACGGCCGCGCCTTCGTGTACGTCAAGCAATCCGGATGAGTAGTTTGCGCCTTTCACCACAACCGATTTGACATAGTAGGCGTTTGTGTTCATGAGGCGAATCTCATAAGCGCCTGGCGCGATATTGCCGGAGGGAACGCCGCCCATTCTGCATTGGAACGATCCGTCCGGCTTGACTGGACAAAACGCGTTCTGACCATTGGCGGGTTGACCAAGCCAGACGCCAAGCGCGCCGGGGTGCTCGCCGCTTTCCAAATTAAGGTGGCCGCTGACGGTAGTACCAGCTGCGATATCCGAGACAGCCACTTTGGTATCTCCGGCAGCGTTCAGTTTCAACGTGCCTAGGGGTTGCGGACCTTCTGGTCCTGAACCGAAGTGCGCAATCGAAACTACGTAATTTCCTGGGGCCAATCCCTCGATCTGCCGCTCGCCCGCCGTATCGAAAAGATAAGCCCCGGCGTTCGTAGCGAAGCGTATTCCACCCGGTCCGATGGCCTCAACGGTTGTCATAAGTTGGCCGCCGTGAGCCGGATCGGGGTCGCCGCTAGTGCCTTCTATAGAGGTGTGCGTAGCCGGAACTGCACGCAGGGTGATTTGCAACTGGGCCGAGTCGCCTTCCGATAGGGTGATCGGTGTGGCCGCATTCGGATCTTGCGCACCGGCGTAATAGGTGATGGGATAAGCCATGTCGAGCTCGGCAACATTTGGGGTTTGGAGGCCCGAGCCTCGCATGACGTTCCGGTTCTGCGCGTACCACGGGGTTCCCGAAGCCGCAACATAATAAGTTCCGGGCTCCAGATGCGCGAAACGGCACACGCCTTCGGCGCCACCGTAACTCTGAGAGGCCAGCTCAATCTGAGCCCACCCTGAGGCGATTCGTCTCCGAAAAAGCAACACTTGCGCATTACGAACAGGCTCGCTTTCATCGTCCAGGACCTTTACGACGATGCTGGTGGGTGCCGGAAACGAAAACACGATGTGCTCGGAATCGAGCATTGGGCCGGTGACTATGCCGGTTGAGAAGAAGCCGTCCTGCTCGAACATCCGCTGAACGCCACGATACTCGGCAGCTAATGTGTACTTTCCCTGCGGGACATTGGTGAATGTGAATCGCCCGTCGGCGGCGGTCATAAGGGAGGCGGTCTGATCGGGATGATCGTTACGCGTGATTGTGACGCGCACGCGTTTCAGGGGCTGATTACTTCCATGCCGGACGACGACTCCACCGATCACGTAGCCGGGTTCTGGCGCGGGCTGCTGTTGAGCAAAGCACAAAAATGGAATCAGAACCGAGAGGAGGGCAGCCGGCGCGCGGTGTTTCATTGTGAGCGCCTGCGGTTGAACACCTCGAGGTTGATTGCTGTTTTTGCGTTCGGCTCTAAGTTCACCGTCTCCGAAGGGACGTCGCGCATGGCTTGCGGGTTGGCGTACTCGAGTCCGTCGAGATCGGAAACAGCGTAGAGGTGATAGGAGCCAGGGCTGAGATTATTGAGGGTCAGACTCTGGTTTTCTTGAGTTTGGAAGATCTGCGGCTCCAGGAATGATGTATCGGAGGTCAGCAGGAGGATTCCATTGTTTTCGGCAGAGCCGGAATGCAGGGTGATGCTTAGGGCGGCGCAATCGTTGCGGATGTTGAGGGTGAGAGGAGGCGGCGGTGAGCCGGCGATGACCGCTAATGGCTCGCCTGAAAGGTCTGCACCGCCGTAAGAAATTGAGCCGACACAGCCGTTACCCGGTGACTGCGCGAGAACGTTATAACTGCCCGGCGGGATGTTCTGAATCGCAAAGGACGGAGGGGCACCGGATTCAGGCTGACTGCCCGGCAGCTGCGATGAGTAATACTGCGATCCATTGGGATTGCTCGTGGACACCAGGCGTACCTGCACCCAGCCGTTATTCTGCGGCGGAGTGGGGCCGGGACCTGATTGAGCCTGCGTGGAGGCGGCACTTTGGCGGTTCACGATTATCGGGATATCCAGCCCAGGTTGCAGTGCGATCTGCAGCCCCTTGACATCGGCCCCGTTGACTGAGATTTCCTCGGCCGCTTCGGTTGTTTGTCCGCGACCATCATTGGTCTGGAAGTGAAATTTCCAGAGGCCGTTCGGAACGCCGCGAATGACGAACTGGCCGGTCGCGGGGTTCCGCTGAAAGTTAGCGACGCCATTCTGCACGCCGCCCGGATTTTCGGTCCAAACGGCAACACCCGATTGTCCTGCCGCGCCCGTAATCAGACCGCTGATGTTGAATCCTTGAACGATGCTTAGAGTGAAATCGGCCCGCGCTTCCTGACCGGGCGCGAGCTCGAGGATCTGAGCCGAAGCGAGATCATTTCCCCCGGGATAACAACGCGGCGGATAGACTTCGGAGCTGGCCACTGGAGCCTGTTCCAAGAGCTTGGTGACGGTGCAGGCCACCACGCGCCCGGGCTGCTGTTCGCTGAACTGATAAACGCCGTTGTCATCGGTCGAGGCGGAGCCGCGGCCGATCCATTGCTTGCGGCCATTGACGATCTGTTCGCCCACGAGCTGGACTTGTAAGTTCTCGACGGGCTCGCCATCAGTATCGAGCACCGTACCGCTAACTTTGGATCCAGGCGTGAGGGCGACGCGAAAATCATTTGTCCCCGGGCCGACTTTGTGGCCGCTTCGACTGCCGCAAGAGGGGGAGTTCTCGATCGAGCAGGCATCAAAATAGCCGGGGCGCTGCGCGGAGATCCAAGCCATTCCCTCGGAGACGTCTGCGAGCTGAAATCGGCCATCCGCGCCAGTAAACGCGACTCGCTGCTCCTGGCCGCTGTTTACCCTTACTAGAGCGCGAGGTATGGGCTCGTTTGTAACAGAATTAAAAACCGTGCCGGAGATGGGGTAGCGCTTGAGATTTGGATTCGGGCTCGGAGCTTGCATGAGCCCGCCCGAAAACTGGATTTGCTGCGAACTCGCACGCGCAGAGGCGAGCAGCGCGAGCATGACGGTCCAGCCCGAGAGGAGACGGCGCATAGCAGGAACTACTTACATCTTAGAGGCCGCAGAGAGCTAGCGGGTTCCCGATATCTGCGCGACGGTTGGCGTAGCTGAGGGCCGGTACGGTAGTGGATTGCTTTTTCGGAAACGGAATCGAATGCGACCAAAGCTTGAGGGTGGCCGGGCGGTTAACGCCTTTTGTGAGTCGCCGGTGAACTGACTCGAAGGCAAAATACCGATCCAAGGATAACTGACTAGAAGTTGAGTACAATGCAGCGATAGCTGCTGATTTCGACCTTCGCCGGATGAGCAGCCGAATCCTATTTCCCTGGGGTCCTAGATGAGAGCGTTCGTTGGAATGGCAGGATTCGCTGCCGCCTTACTGGTCAGCACAGAGCCGTTCGCGTACGCCCAAAGCATTGATGCAAGTCACCCGGAAAACGTTGTAATTCAGTGGGATAATGCGGCGCTTCAGGGTGTCCGCGATACCAAGATGGGGGCACCCATGGTTGCGCGAGCGCTTGCCATTGTCCACACGTGTATGTACGACGCATGGGCCGCTTATGACGATCGGGCCCGCGGAACTGAGTTCGGGATAAAGTTGCGTCAGCCGTATCGTATGAGAAGTCTCCAAAACAAAGAGGAAGCCATCAGCTTTGCTGCATATCGGGCCGTGAACGATCTTTTCCCCCAAGACGATGTCACTGTATATCGTCCGCTAATGAGCAGTCTCGGTTATGACCCAGACAACACGACAGCGGACACAACGACGCCGGCCGGAGTCGGAAACGTAGCATGCACAGCCGTTCTCGAGTTCCGTCACTCAGACGGCTCAAATCAGCTTGGCACGATGTCGCCGAGCGGACTGCCCTACTCGGATTACACAGGCTACGAACCTGTGAATCCTCCTTCGACTGTCCCTGTCATCCTCGGAACGATTCTTGATCCAAATCGGTGGCAGCCCCTCCAGTACACAGATCCCACTGGCAAGTTCGTGACCCAGACTTTTCTCGGTGCACAGTGGAACAAGGTCGTCCCATTTGCACTGCGATCCGGCGATGAGTTCCGGGAGGAGCTCGGCTTGTTTGGTCCAGCCCAGTACGGTTCCACGAAGTATCTCGAAGGGGCTGAAGAACTGATCCACTTCAGCGCAAACCTTACGGACGAACGGAAGATGATTGCGGAGTACTGGAAAGATGGGCCGCACTCCGAAACGCCGCCAGGACACTGGGCTCTCTTCGCTCAGTTTGTATCGGCTCGCGATCACCACACGCTCGACCAAGACGTGAAGATGTTCTTCGCAATGACCAATGCAACGTTTGACGCGAGCATTGTGGCATGGGATGCTAAGCGAGCCTTCGATTCCGTTCGTCCGCTAACTGCGATTTGCTATCTCTTCCATGGGCAACAGATCCGATCCTGGGGAGGTCCAGGGAAAGGCACCATCACAATGGAAGGAAAGGACTGGATACCCTATCAGCCGGCTTCCTTTCCGACACCGCCGTTTCCTGAGTTCATTTCTGGCCATAGTACGTTCAGCGCTGCAGCAGCAAGAGTCCTGGAGCTGTTTACCCGCAGCAACCAGTTCGGAGATTCAGTCACGTTTGCCCGCGGAAGTTCGAGCATCGAGCCTGGTATCACACCGGCAGAACCCGTCACACTGAAATGGGATACGTTTACGGCAGCCGCGAATCAGGCTGGTATCTCGCGACGATACGGTGGAATCCACTTCAAAGCCGCTGATCTCACAGGACGCGCAGTAGGGCGGGTAATCGGTTGGCAAACTTGGGAAAAGGCGGAAGACTTATGGCAAAATCGCGACTGCCACAGAGTCAGCCCGCAGCCGAAATTGACCTTCGCTGAGTGAGGTCAGCCGGACTCTCAGGCGCCGATTCCGCGATTCCGGTCTGAACGTCAGCCATGCTCCGGGCCCGATACGGCGACTCTTTTTCAACCAGCTTCTAGCACTCCCGTAAACTGAAACAAGATGAGCAAACAGTACTCGGCACCGCCTCCGATGGCGATTGACCCGGCAAAGAAGTACACCGCGAATTTCGAAACCTCTCGGGGCACGATTGTAGTCGACTTATTCCCGAAGGATGCGCCCAAGACGGTGAACAATTTTGTTTTTCTGGCGCGCGACGGCTTCTACGATGGAACCGTATTTCATCGCGTGATACCGGATTTCATGGTGCAGGGAGGCGATCCGACCGGTAGCGGAAGGGGTGGCCCGGGCTATCGATTCGAAGATGAAACAAAGGGCAATCCTCATAAGCACCAAATCGGTTCGCTCTCGATGGCGAATGCCGGCCCGAACACGAACGGGAGCCAGTTCTTTATCACGCACGTCGCAACCGATTGGCTGAACGGCAAGCACACCGTCTTCGGCCAGGTGCGATCGGGGCAAGACGTAGTCGATGCAATCAAGCAGGGTGACAAGCTTACCTCGGTAAAGATCGACGAGGCTTAGTGACCCGGGACCAAGCTTGGGATATTGTCTGCGAATTCGTGAAAAGCGAAAGTCTCCGCCGCCATATGCTCGCGGTGGAGACTTGCATGATCGCCTACGCTAAGAAATTCGGCGAAGATCCCCAGCGGTGGGCGACAGTTGCGCTGCTGCACGATTTCGATTGGGAGATCCATCCGGCGGCTCCCGATCACCCGATGAAAGGCGAGCAGATACTTCGAGAACGAGGCGTGGACGAGGAAACCCGCCGGGCGATTCTTTCGCACGCAAATTACAGCGGAGTTCCGAGGGAGTCGTTGATGGAACGCGCGCTCTTCGCCTGTGATGAGCTCTCGGGGTTTCTCGCCGCTTGCTCCTACGTAAAACCTAATAGGAGCATTTTCGAAGTCGACGTTGCTTCGGTGAAGCGAAAACTGAAAGATAAGGCCTTCGCTCGAAACGTGAATCGGGAGGACATCACGGGTGGAGCGCAGGAACTAGGGATTCCGCTCGACGGACACGTGGAGTTCTGTATCGAAGCCCTCAAGAAGCGGGCTTCGGAACTGGGTTTAGCGGGCGGGGCTGTGGCGAAAGATGTGCCGGGATGAGTCCCGGACGGCGGCCAAAGTGCCCGCCCCCCAAAGAGTTTCAGTGGGAGCCGAAGCTCCAGCCAATTGCTGCGCCGTATTCAGGGACCCAATCGCTGCCGAACTGGTAGAAGTTATTAACCCAGTGGGCGTCTATCTGCGGGCGAATGAAAATGTGGGGTGTCACGTAGAATCGAACTCCGGCGGCGAAGTGCGCCTGAAAGTGATTGGAACTTTCAATGTATTGATTGTTACTGGAGCATCCGGCGAAGGCGTCGCAGTAGGAATTAGGGTAGTAAAACTTGAGGTTCGCTCCCCCGAGGCCCGCCTCAAGCTCCGGTACGACGCGTTTGAAACGATCGCCGAAGGGCATCCACACTCCATTGAAATCATAGAAGGTCGGACGGTAGGTCAAACCTGCATATGCGCCTTGCGAGAACCGGAAGTCCATTTCGCCGTTCACTCCGAAATGGGGCGTAAGCATGAGGTCCGCGCCGAATTTGCCGAACGTTCCACCCATGCGGGGTGTGCCGTACAAAGTTCCGTCCTGATAAGTATCGATCAACTGGTTACTCGCCGGCGCGCTCGCCGTACCTATACCGAAAAATGCATCCAGGCCGGCCTGCGCGTTTGCAAAACCCGCGCTAAGGGTTAGCACCAAAGAAAAGAGAAAAGAGTTGCGAAACGCTTTCAAGAAAACACTCCTGTGAATTTTGGCGCACTTACTTGATCCGCTCAGTTTAGGGATCAAATGCGCTGGTGTTACGAAGAATTGGACGCGCGATGTCGCATCAAGGGTTACAAGAACGAATATGCGGCCGAAGATAGTAAGTACCCGTAATGAGTTGTACTTAGATCGAAGATTTACGAATTGATATCTTGAAGGCGATGAGGTCGGTGTGGGCGCTCGCGCTGCTTGGGTACGTTGTAGTTGCGCAGGCAAATACGCCTACTGTGGAGCTGAAAAGAGTCCCTGAAGGCGGGATTCAGCCGCAAGTAGCAGTTGGTCCGGATGGAATCATTCATCTGGTCTATTTCAAAGGAGATCCTCAGGCGGGCGATCTCTACTACAGCCGCTCTTCTGATGGGGGCACGAATTTCTCGGCTCCTATTCGCGTGAATTCAGCTGCAGGAACGGCAATCGCAACCGGCAATATCCGGGGTGCGCGAATTGCAATCGGCCGCCGCGGACTGGTCTACATAACCTGGAATGGCTCGTCTTTAGCAGCAGGTGCAAATGGCGGCCGCACGCCGATGCTCTACACACGACTGAGCGCTGCCGGCAAGGGCTTTGAGCCTGAGCGCAATCTAATTCACTCGGCTTACGGGATCGATGGCGGCGGGAGTATCGCCGCGGACCAAAGTGGGAATGTATACGTCTTCTGGCACGCGCCGATGCCAACTCGCCAAGCCAACGAAGCCAATCGCAGGGTGTGGGTGGCGAGCTCCAGCGACGACGGCCGCATCTTCCAGCCGGAGAAGATTGCCTGGAATGAGCCTGTAGGCGCTTGCGGCTGCTGCTCTCTTGATGCCTACGCCGGGAGGGCGGGGAGGCTCTTTGTGCTATTTCGTTCCGCGAAAGACATCGTCCATCGCGACATGTATCTTCTTGTATCGAACGATCACGCCCGTAGCTTCACAGGAACAGACATTTCCAAATGGAATGTCGGTTACTGCGTAATGAGCGCTGAAGCTTTTGCGCAGGGCAAGAGCGGCGTCATCGCCGCTTGGGAAACGGAAAAGCAGATTCACTTCGGCAGGATAGACCCCGCAACTTTCAGAGTTGAAGACAAGACTCCCGCTGGGCCGCCGGGAGTAAATCGAAAATATCCTGCGTTAGCCGAAGACGCGAATGGCTCAACGCTCGTGGCCTGGACCGAAGGCATGCGCTGGAAGAAAGGAGGCTCGCTTGGTTGGGAACTTGTCGGTCGAGACGGCAAGCCACGCGGTTCTCCTGGACACGCGGATGGAGTTCCTGTTTGGAGCCTTGTGGCGGCTTTCGCGCGGCCTGACGGTAATTTCACCATTCTCTATTAAGCTCGATTCAACTTATAACTTCACTGCGCGAAGCCGCAACGCGTTCGTAATGACCGAGACCGAGCTGAAGGTCATCGCCGCACTGGCAATCATGGGGCTCAAGACCCAGCCAAAGAATGGATAAAGAACACCGGCCGCGATCGGAACACCGAGCGCGTTATAGATAAATGCAAAAAAGAGGTTTTGCCGGACGTTTCGCATAGTGGCACGGCTAAGACGGCGCGCGCGAACTAGTCCGCGCAGATCGCCTTTGACAAGTGTGATCCCGGCGCTCTCGATCGCGACATCGGTGCCGGTACCCATTGCGATGCCAACATCTGCCTGGGCCAAGGCGGGAGCGTCATTTACTCCATCGCCTGCCATTGCGACGCTATGCCCTTGCGCCTGCAATTTCTTGATTACGTCAGCCTTATGCTCGGGCAAAACGTCGGCTTCAACCTCATCGATGCCAACCTTGCGCGCAACTGCTTCGGCAGTTTTCAGGTTGTCCCCGGTGAGCATAACCAGGCGGATTTTCTCTCGATGAAGGAGCTCGATAGCTTCGGCGCTGGTTGGCTTCACCGGATCGGTTACGCCGAGAAGTCCCGCAAGGCGGCCATCTATCACCAGGTACATCGCTGTCTCGCCATTACGCCGTAGATCATCGGCTTTCGCGAGCGCAGGCGCGGGATCCACGCCCAGTGCTGCGAGCAGTCTCGCATTCCCGATAGCAACGGAACGGCCTTCAACCGTTGCACGAACTCCTTGACCAGCGGTCGATTGGAAGCCTTCGGCAGGAAAAGGAGCTAGCCGCCGCGCCGTTGCAGCGCCCAGAATCGCTGATGCGAGAGGATGCTCGCTGCCCTGCTCGAGGCTTGCCGCAAAGCGTATAAGATCCGATTCGCTGTACTCTCCTGAAGACGTGACTGACGCCAGTTTTGGCTTGCCTTCGGTAAGAGTTCCGGTCTTATCGATCACGAGTGTGTCAACCTTTCCGAAAATTTCGAGCGTCTCTGCTTTCCGCACCAGGACTCCAGCTTGCGCACCGCGCCCAGTTCCGACCATAATCGCCATTGGCGTGGCTAGTCCGAGAGCGCAAGGGCAGGCGATAATGAGCACCGCTACCGCATTCAAAAGCGCGTGAGCGAGGCGAGGTTCGGGCCCGTAGATCGCCCAAACCAGCCCTGTGATGAGAGCCACGGCAATCACGGCCGGTACGAACCAACCAGCGACCCTGTCAGCCAGCCGCTGGATAGGAGCCCGCGAGCGCTGAGCCTCTCCGACCATGCGCACGATTTGGGCAAGTAGTGTCTTGCTCCCCACGCGATTTGCTTCCATGATGAACGTGCCGTTGCCGTTGACCGTTCCCCCGGTAACCTGGCTGCCGGGTTCTTTCTCGAGTGGAATCGATTCACCGGTAACCATGGATTCGTCAACCGAACTGCGTCCCTGGCGGATGATGCCGTCGACTGGAATCTTTTCTCCGGGCCTAACACGCAGCCGGTCGCCACGCTTCACCTGCTCGAGCGGTACATCGTGCTCATGGCCAGAGGCCTGGACGAGACGCGCAGTTTTCGGCGCCAGTTCCAGCAGCGAACGAATCGCGCTCGAAGTGCGGCTACGAGCGCGCAGCTCCAGCACTTGCCCAAGCAAAACCAGCGTCACAATGACAGCGGCAGGTTCGAAGTAAACTGCGAGCGCGCCGGTGTGGGGATCACGGAAGGAGTTTGGGAAAATCGCCGGCACAATTGTAGCCAAAAGACTATATCCGTATGCTGCTCCAGTTCCGAGCGCGATAAGGGTGAACATGTTCAAGTGGCGATTGAGGAGGGACTGCCATCCGCGGGCGAAAAATGACCAGCCGCCCCACAGCACGACCGGAGTGGCGAGCGCGAATTGCGTCCACACAAGCGCCGTCCCGCCCAGCCAACATTGAAGCGGTTTGCCGGGCAGCAACTCCGAAATCATGAACACCAACATGGGGATTGTTAAAGCAACGCACGCCCAGAAGCGGCGCGTCATGTCGCGCAACTCGGGATTTTCTTCCGCAGCGGCAACCGTTCGGGGCTCGAGCGCCATGCCGCAGATGGGGCACGAACCCGGTCCGGGCCGGACTATCTGGGGGTGCATCGGGCAGGTGTATTCAACCCTAGTAGCGACGGCAGCAATGCTGGCGGGCTCGAGCGCCATGCCGCACTTTGGACAGTTTCCCGGCCCGATCTGCCGGATTTCGGGATCCATCGGGCAGGTGTATCCGACTGCGGCACCGGCTGGAGCGGCGGGTGGGACCTCGGCAGCAGGTGGCTCGCCCGGAGCGGCTGAAGTTTCAGCTTGAAGGTACTTTTGCGGATCTGCGCCGAACTTCTCGAGACACGACCGGCAACAGAAATAATATTCTTTGCCGGCATGCGAAGAGTGGTTGGTGGTGGGCTTTAGGCTCACAAGCATGCCGCAGACAGGATCTCGCTCCACGGTTTGTTCGATGACTTCCATAACAGCTTTTCTTCAGGCATCGTTGCACACTGGCTTCACTGTGACGGAAGATCTGGAGCGGATTGGCTTTTGCGGAGCCCAATCCGCTATCGGCAACTTAATCAGAAAGCTTTAGATCACAATTTTCCTGGTTTTCTTCTCCCTCCTGAGAGAGCGGCGGCGGGCCGATAGCTCTTGTGTCGGCCCAAGCCGTTCGGGTGGCGCGGAACTTTGATTTTCGTGCGGCACCGATCGCAAGTGCGGGCCGATCCAGGAGTCCGCTGTGCGCCTTCACTTGCCTCGCGTTTGTTTCATCTCATGCACACTTGTGCTCGTTGCCGGTTCTACACGTCTATCGATGAATGCTGCGGATTCGGGTCTGCCAAATTCGTCCGGAGTGCGCGCGCCGCGCGAACCCGCATCGCCGAGCGCCGATCTATTGTCGCGCGCGGCATCGGCTAACCAAGACTTGTATGCTTCGCTCCAATCCTTCGTCTGCAGCGAGCTGATTGAACGATATAAAGGCCGTGTTGGTTCGGCTGCTGTGAAGCATATCGATACGGTCACTCTGGACGTCTCATTCGAGAACGGTGCCGAACACTATTCGGACATACGCCAGAAGAATCACACGATACGGGACTTGACGAGCCTGGACGGAGCGTGGTCGGAGGGAGAGTTCGGCACATTGTTGCAGCAAAGCGAGCAACTCCTGCGAACCCAACCCGCCGTCATCGACGGTCAGGCGGATTTGGATGGCGTCCCGGCTGTGATGCTTCATTTCGATGTACCGGCTGCAGACAGTCCGTGGGATCTCGAAGTCGGCGGCCAGCACTACTTTGTGCCGTTCCGGACGCGCATCTGGTTATCTGAGGCCTCGGCAGACATTCTCAAAATTTCCAGAAGTTCGACAGATGTCCCTGCTGGCCTTCGTATCGCTCAAATTGACTGGAGCGTGTCGCTCAGCCGCGTGGATCTGAATGGCAGGCACTGGCTGCTGCCAAGTACGGGCGACTATCAGGTTCTTTATCGCGACGGTAACCGCCGTGAATGGAACTCGCTTAAGTTTTCCGGGTATCGCAGGTATAGCGCGGAAGTGAAGCTGCACTTCGAATAAACACGTGGCGTTTGCTGCGCCTGTTATCAACATCCCGAAGTACGGAGGCGGTTTCCTATCCTGGAGCTTGGGGTCTCTGGCCTTTGCTCTTTCGACAAAGCACGTTTAAGGCTACTCTGACGGTCTCGGCTACTTTGATACTAGCCTTTGTCGTGACCGGTTTTGCGAGCTCGGCCTACCACCGGGAACGCACACAGCTAGCCCTGACACATTTCGAGCGGGGACAGGCACTTGAAACTCATGGGGAGCTCGAGCCGGCTCTGGAAGAGTATCGAAAAGCGCTTTTGTTTTCGCCTGATAAGGCAGAATACCGGTTATCGCTCGCGACCGCTCTGCTCGAAGCGGGCCGCTTGGACGAAGCGCAATCGCATTTGGAGCAACTAGCCCAAGAAGACCCTACCAGCGGGCAAATCAATCTGCTGCTCGGACGCTTAGCCGTTCAACAACACAAATTGAAGGAGGCCGTCGACTACTATCAGCGCGGCGTGTACGAGTACTGGCCGGAATCCCAGTTTCCGGAGAGAAGGCAAGCGCGCTGGGAACTCGCCACCCTGTTAGGTCAAACCGGCGATCGGGCCGGCTTCATAGCTGAGCTGATGCAACTATATACAAACTTACCGGCTCAAGATATCGCGCAGAAGCTGAAGGTAGGCTTTCTCTTGCTCGCTAACGGCGCAACCTCGGAGGCTTCCAGGATCTTTGAGGGTTTAGTGAAACAATCGCCCAAGAATTCCGATGCCCACCGCGGAATGGGAGAAGTTTATTTCAATAATGGCGATTACGTTTCTGCACGCCACGAATTTCAGCGCGCTCTTCGCATTAATCCGAACAGTCAGGAGAGCACACAGGCGCTTGCTTTAACCAATGACGTGATCGACATGGATCCCGCGCTGCCTTATATAACGAGTTTCGAACAGGTCAGGAGGAGTAGAAATCTGCTGAGCAGAGTCATCAAAGACATCGAAACATGCAATCCAAGTTCAGGCGGGGCTGCGCAGCGGTTACAGGCTGCAAAAAATCTGCTCTCGAAACCGATCAAGGATCAGGACCCGGCGTATACTATGCAGACTGCTGCGGCTCAAGTTTGGGCGGATCGAAAGACGCTTTGTGGGAGCGCAATTCCAGAGGATCGCGCGCTCGACACAGTGCTAACCAGAATCGGTCAGGCGTAGTGCGGATGAGAGATGCACCGGGGGTTGCAATGAGGATTCGGTATGAGTGACCGGCCGGGGCTGCTTATCATGGGCGGCAGGTTCCGCATACCTGCCTCGCAACTGAAGTTCTGGCACGGCGCCTTCGGCCATCTCGGGTTGAGTGAAGCGCAGCGCTTCTTGCTGCTATCCCTGCTGATCGGGATGTTCTCCGGGCTGCTTGTAGTGCTGTTCCATATATCAATCGATGTGATCAGCTGGAATTCTCTGGGAGCTCTGGCCGGACGCTTCCATCTGGTCCGTCTCCTGACGCCCGCTGTAGGCGCGATCCTGGCGGTGCTGGTGGTACGCAAAGCTTTTCCGAGGGCTAAAGGAAGTGGCGTGAACCAGACTAAAATCGCGATTTACAGTTCAGATGGCTACGTCTCCTCGAACACGATCTTTGGAAAGTTCCTTGCCTGCGCGATTTCAATCGGGAGCGGCAATTCGCTCGGCCCGGAGGACCCTTCACTTCAGATGGGCGCCGGCGTGGCGTCCTGGTTGGGGCGCATGTTTCACTTGCCACGGAACAGCATGCGGCTGATCGCACCTGTGGGAGCGGCGGCGGGCATTGCAGCGGCGTTCAATACGCCAATTACAGGCGTGTTGTTTGTGATGGAAGAGGTGCTCGCCGATTGGAGCGCAACCGCGGTGGGTTCTATCTTGCTGGCAGCTGTTTCGGCGGTGGTCACAGTGCGCGCGTTCCTTGGCGACCAGCCGCTCTTTCAGGTGCCCGCATTCGAACTTGCCAATGCGTCGGAGCTTCTGATCTACGCGGGTGTCGGAGTGGTAGGCGGAGCCTTATCTGCGCTTTTCATATGGTCCATCGAGATGACGAAAAAGCGTATGGAGCACATGCCGGAATCGAGGCATTATTGGCTGCCGCTAGCGGCCGGATTCCTTACCGGAGTAGTCGGACTGTGGTTCCCGGAGGTAATGGGCGCGGGCTATGAGGCGATCAATAGCGCGCTGCATGGCCAGTTCGTGTGGCCGGTTCTGATCTATCTCGCGCTCGCGAAGTTGGCCGTGACTCTGTTTGCGTTTACCGCCGAAACACCGGGCGGAATGTTCGCGCCCGCGCTTTTTATAGGGGGCATGCTGGGTGGCGGACTAGGCGGGCTCGCACACCGTTTCTGGCCTTTAGGGGCGGCTCCTGCCGAAGCGTATTTGTTAGTGGGTATGGGCACGTTTTTCGCCGGAGTCTTCCGCGCGCCGATTACCTCTATCTTCATGGTCTTTGAGTTGAGCGCAAGTTACGTAATCATACTGCCGGTCATGATCTCCAATACGACGGCGTATCTGCTGTCGCGCAAGCTGCATCCCACCCCGTTCTTTAAGATGCTGGCACAGTTGGAAGGCATCAACCTGCCCTCGGCTGAAGAGAAGCGGAATTTTCAGCCGCTACGCGTAGAGGATGCGATGCGGCCTGCCGCGGCTAAAGCCAGCGTGGGCTCAGGCGCCCTCTTATATCCGGATGAGCCCTTGGATGCGGCTCTGCGGCTGCTTTCGGTCGAGCCCGTGGTCGAAGTTGTGAGCCGTCTGGAGCCCGACGAAGTTTTGGGAACGCTCACATTAGACGACGTACACCGGGCGTATGGAATCACAAGCTCGAGCATGGAGACTAACAAGGTAGGGTAGGGATCGATAAGCGATGGAAACAACAAGCACGATAGAGCAGAAACAACAGGTCAGAAATGCCGGCGAACAAAGTGCGACCATGTCTCACAGCGAAAAACTGGACCGGCTTGCGGCGGTTGCCGTCAAGGTGGGATTGGGTCTCGGGCGCGGCCAGGAACTGGTTATAACAGCTCCGCTCGAAGCAGTCGCACTGGTGCGCAGAATCACCGAGCATGCGTACCGGGCGGGTGCTGCGCTCGTAACGACGCTCTTCACGGACGAGGAATCGACGCTCTTACGCTTTTGTTTCGCGCCCGATGAGAGTTTTGATAGAGCCGCGGAATGGCTGCAAGGCGGAATAGCCGCGGCTTTCAGAAGCGGGGCCGCCAGACTGGCGATCACGGGCGCGAATCCAGCCCTGCTCGCAAACGAGAATCCAAACAGTGTGTCGCGCGTGAATATTGCGAATTCAAAGGCGATGCGGCCCGCCCTCGAACTGATCACCCGGCACGAGATCAACTGGACCATCATTGCGTGTGCCACGCCAGCCTGGGCCCGTGCCGTTTTTCCAACCGATTCTGAAGAACGAGCAGTAGCTCGCCTCTGGGACGCGATCTTTGCAACTACGCGAATCGATCTGGCGGACCCCGTTGCGGAGTGGCGCGAGCACGACCGGCAACTGCGTCAGCGGGCCGGGATACTTAACCAGAAGCGCTTCGCCGCTTTGCACTTTCGCGGGCCCGGAACCGATCTGAAGATCGGTTTGGCCGACGACCACTTATGGCTGGGCGGTGGCACAACCGCCGGCAACGGCTTGCAATGCATCCCGAACATGCCAACCGAGGAAGTTTTTACGACGCCGCACAAAGACCGAGTCGAAGGGATCGTTACCAGCACTAAGCCGCTCTCATACCAAGGCACTTTGATCGAGGATATCGTGGTGAGATTTGAGCAGGGGCGTATTGTAGAAGCTTCCGCAAAGCAAGGCGAAACTGTTCTGCGCCGCATGATTGAGACAGACGAAGGCGCACGCATGCTGGGCGAAGTGGCATTAGTGCCGCATTCGTCGCCCATCGCCCGCAGCGGACTGCTCTTTTGGAACACGTTGTTCGATGAGAATGCTGCGAGCCATATCGCCCTTGGTCAGGCTTACAGCACGTGTATCCGGGGCGGCGACGCTCTCGATCCCGCCCAGCTCGCGGCTAAGGGCGCAAACGAAAGTTTGATCCATGTGGATTGGATGATTGGTTCCGGCGCTATGGACCTGGATGGCCTTCGCGCGGACGGCAGCGCGGAGCCACTCATGCGGAAAGGCGAGTGGGCGTAAGTGCCACTCAGGAAATCCGGCCTGAACCCCTGATGCCTAGTGACGGACCGCTATTCCGAATGCGCTTGGCCTGAGTTTGCTAACGTGCGACATTCCTCAGCCGTGTCCTCTTACTCAGCGCCTCGCCCAAGCCGATTGCGCCAAGCCCCAGAATCAGGTGTACCGTCTGAATCGCCCAATGATTGTTTCCTGTCATAATACGCAACTGGGCGATGCCGATCGCAGGCAGCGCGACCGCCCAGATGATCGCCACAAACGGAAGCGCTGGGTTGACGCGTGACAAAAAACTCACAATAACCAGTAGCAAAAGAGCGAACGTTACGATAAAGCCGAGCCACATATGCCAGCGCAGGTAACCGTAGCCGTGTCCGCTCCAAAGCGCGAGACCCAACCCCAGAGCCGCCAAAAAGCTCAACCGCAGTATCCAGACGAGTAGCTTCGTGACGAGAGTCATTCGAATCGCCAAATACTATCGCCCAGCAGTTTGCGCTGGCTCCTCATTCAGCGCAGCCGTAATCTGTTCTACGATTTTCGTTTCGCGGCGTAGAGCATCGGCCTCACGCGGAATTTGCGACTCCGCCTCAGCCCAGTTCTTACGATCCATCGCCTCGAGCACTCCGGGCAATGGTTTCGCTTCATAACCGGTGTAGGCTCCCGGAGCATAAATCATGTTCTTGAACCAGGGCCGGTGTGGCAGGCCGGCCGGGTCGGTTAAAGCGGGGCCGCTCTGCATCAGGAGCTGATTCACACGGGCGATCGTCGCTTCCGGCAGGGCCCAGCCGCTTGCCTGCGCCTTGTTCCACGCCTTAGCTAAGTTCCCGGCGCCGTCAGACAGTTCATCCAGCGCATTTTGCAGCGGGGCGAAGTTGAAGTGGGGCGGAACCTTCGCTAGCGGGGGCGGTGAAAGCGGCTTGGTTGGATCGCTGATCGCATCGAAAACGCCGTCTGCGATTTCTGCGTTGCGCTGCTTTATTTCCGACTGATATGTCTCGAGAAGCTCCTGCACATTCGAAATATATTTCTTGACAGTCTCGGCGAATCCCTGGAAGTCGAAGGGCAGCACCTTTGCATCAGCGAGGCGCATCACCGCCATTCCCATGACCTGCGATTCCGCGCGCTCATACGCAAAATCGGGATCGCCGAAGTGCGTGTACCAGTAAAAGTCGTCGTAGATCGAGTGATAAATTCCGCCGCTCGCTTCACCGCCGAAACCGATGTCCGCTGCCGGAACGCCTATGTGATTGATGAAGGCGGTGTAATCGGAGCCATCGCCGAGCGCTCCGATCTTGAGCTCGGTGGCCTTAAGAGCCTCCTCGCGGGCTTCTGTGTTCTTGGCCTGTTCCACTTCTCGGAGCCTCGCTCGCTCGAGTACCGACATCTTCTTTTCCGGGTCGGGCACCTCTCGTGCGACATCGTTGATGAATTTCTGCAGCACGTGCGAGCCTTCGGCTCCGAAGTATCCACGCGCGTTCGAATCACTGTTGAAGTACGCGACCCCATGCTGCCGTAGTTCGTCGCCGTGTGCTTCAACCCACTCTGTCGAGCCAAGCAGTCCGGGCTCTTCGCCATCCCAGGCGCAGTAAATGATGGTGCGGTCGGGCTTCCAACCTTGTTTCCGCAACTCGCCGAAAGCGCGAGCTTCTTCTAACTCGGTTACCAATCCCGAGATCGGGTCTTCGGCGCCATTCACCCAAGCGTCGTGGTGATTGCCGCGCATCACCCACTGATCCGGCAGGCGTGCGCCTTCAATTTTGGCGATCACGTCGTATAAAGGCTTCTGATCCCAATTCGATTGCACTTTGAGATGCACTTTCGCAGGTCCGGGGCCAAACCGATAGGTAAGCCCGAGGCTGCCGCGCCAGTTCTGCGGCACGACTCGCCCTCCCATCGCAGCGAGCAATGGTTTAGCATCCCCATAGGAAATCGGCAGCACCGGAATTTTTGTGATGGTCTCGGCTTCTGCTACCGTCAGGCGTTTGACGCCGGGAGTAGCTGCCACTCCGGGAGTGAGCGGGTCGCCCGGGTACTCAGTGTCCATGACGGAGCCGCGTTGCACCCCGTCGGGCGGGCGGAACGGACCCTGCGGAAATACATAGCCGTGGGCGAAGCCGTCATCGTGCGGGTCGGAATATATAATGCAGCCGATTGCGCCATGCTCCGCCGCTACTTTCGGCTTCACCCCGCGCCAGCCGCCGCCGTAACGTGCAATCACGATAGCGCCCTTCACCGATACTCCATTGCGATCGAGCTCCTTGTAATCGTCCGGCATGCCGTAGTTCACGTAGACAAGCGGACCCGTGACATCGCCGTCTATCGAGTACGCGTTGTAAACCGGCAGTTGCTCGCCTTTCTGCGACGTGGTCGGATCCATCGACAACGCAGGCTCGGAAAGTCTTGCCACGAACTTCTTGGGCTCGATCATCTCGAGATGGTTGTCTTTCGGGGTCGGAAAGAGGACGTCGAAGGTTTCGATATGAGCGTCGAATCCCCACTCTTTGAATTTGGCAAGGAGCCATTCGGCGTTCTCCTTGTCGAAAGGCGAACCCACGTGATGCGGACGCGCCGAAAGCCGCTGCATGTACTCGCGCTGGTTCGCAACCGATGGCAGCGCGCGAAACTTCGTTTCCCAGCCACGTTCGGCTTCGCTCGACTGCGGCGTGTAGCCCTGTAGTTCATGTGAAACCGGAGCATCGGCCGCAAAAACTAAAGCGGCCAAACCCGCGCAAACGAGTGCGCTCTTTACTGTACGGTTCATGTAAATTGCGGCCTCAATACTGCTTCAGAAATGCGACTACGCCGGGCTCCTGAGCGGCTTTCGTGGCAATACACGAATCGATGCGTTCCAAAACCTGGGCGAGAATACGAGGGGCCCCCACAAATTTGTCCACTCGGGGCTCAAAAAAGCTTTTCAGCTCTTCTTCGGATTGTTTGTCGCAAAAGGAGGCGCCCACATAGGGGAACTCTGCACCGGCGTCAAAGCCTCCTCCGGTTGGACGTTTCGCGGCGATTTCATCGAAATGGGCTTTCATGAAATTGAAGGCCATCTTGCGAGTGGCCGCCGACTGCTGGCCAGCAAAGAGGAGGTAAACGCCCTCAATGAAGGGAATATCGCCCTTGAGCACTGCCTCCATACCAGCCTGGATGGCGGCGGGGTCGCGGAAAGATCCCATTGCACGCAGGATGCGTTGACGTTCCTGGCGGTCCGAAGTCTTCTTTAGCTCGCTCGAAAATTTGTCGAAAAGCGCCTTATCGCCGTAGTAAGCGGCCGTTTGCAGAACAGCATTCGTCAGATCGGGCTCTATAGCTTTGTGGTTCTCGAACCACTTGTCTGTGAGCTCGCGAGCCTCCTTTGCAAGCTGCTGATCACCGCCGTCGATCGAAACGTCAGAAAGCAGAGAAGGACGGAGAAGGCGTACATTATCAGGCTCGCCAGGCTTTGGTGTCCAGCCAAGCTCCTGTGCCCGAGCCTGGAAATTTTTCAAGAAGAACCGCTCATAATTAGGCACTAAATCATCCGGGACTAAGTGTTGTCGCGGGAACGAAGCCAAATCGAGAGCTCGCTCGACGACAAATCGCTGTTTGTCATCTTTGAACTTGGGTACCAGAGCTAAAGCGTCGCTTATCGGCAGCTCGCCGCTTCTCGAGAGCGCTTGTGCATCGCCCATCAAATCGACTCGCTCGGGCGCGCTCAATCGATGCTCGACGTCGCCGTCTGTGAGAGCGCCAAGCAAATTGCCTCCGTATGCGACGCGATAATACCCGACCGCTTGCTTATTCGCCTCGATCCAAGCGGGACAGCTAGCGGCCTTGAGGTTCCAATCTGTCTTTGCTTCCGTCATCAAGGTACACGCGCTCTGTTCGCCGTTTTCGCCCCGGCCGTAGCGAACGCAGACAGGTATCTGCCAGAGTTGGTCTTTGGAGCCTTTGGAGCCGAGCGGTAACGAGCGCTGCTGCTCCATATGCAGGGACGGACCTCCGTTCCCGCAATTTAAAGCGACCGAGACCAACGGCACACCAGCCTGGTTCAGGAATGTGGAGAAGGGCTTGGTGACGTCTTTGTTGGTTGCAGTGCTCACGGAATCCAAGAATTCCGGTGCAGTTGCATTCTTGAAGGCGTAGTGGTTCAGATAGCTCTGCACGCCTTTGCGAAACTCCTCTGCTCCCACCCAGCTTTCAAACATTCCGATGACGGCCGCGCCTTTCTGATATGTAATCGAATCGAAAGCGTTGCTGATATCGTCCTTGCTTTTGATCTCTTGCCGGATTTTGCGGGTTGAAACTAAGGTGTCCTGGGATTCTGCACCCAGCTTTGCATTCACATCCTCAACCCGCGTTTCCCATTCGGGTTTCCACTCGGCTATGATTTTCTGTTCCATCCAAGTGGCAAATGCCTCGTTCAGCCAGATGTCGTTCCACCAGGCAGTAGTAACAAGATCTCCGAACCACTGGTGGGCCAGTTCATGCGCGGCAACAGAAGCATATTCACGCTGGCGGTTAGTCGTGTCGATATCAGGATTGGCGAGCAGAATGGTTTGCGCATAGGTCACCATGCCCGCATTCTCCATAGCTCCAAAGCCGAAAGTGACAGGCACGGCCACTTGATCGGACTTCTCGTAAGGGTATGGAATACCGAAGTAATTCTCCAGGCGACTCAGAATCGTCGCAGTGACCTCAGCGGCGTATTTAGCTTCATTGGCGTGACCTTTGGGCGTGACAATGCGAACAGGCACGTGATTCTTGCAAGCAAATCCGGCAGGAACGAAATCGAAAGGACCCACCGCAAACGCGACCAGATAACTCGGCAGCGGCTTGGTTTGCTTGAACACAAGCGTCTTGCGTCCGCCGCTCGAATCCTGCTTCTCGATTGGCGTGTTGCTCACTGCCTCGTCTTCCTGCGGGATTTCGAGGGTCAGTTGCCATGGCACCTTATAAGAAGGCTCATCGAAACAGGGGAAAGCGGCACGGGCATCAATCTGCTCGAATTGTGTGAAGATGTACTTATTTCCGTTGTCCTCCATGCCGAAGACCCCCGAGCTGTCTTGCTGGCGAATGTGGCCGGTGTATTGAATATCGATCGTCGCTGAGGTAGCGGGCACAGGGGAGTCAAACGTGAGGCCCACGAAATCGTCGCCGCCAGGAATTGGTTTGGCAGCTAGCGTTTTATCTCCCGACTGCAATGTTGCTTTTGCGATCTCGATTTTCGTCGCATTCAACCAGAGGGTCTGAAGCGGCTGCTTGATATCAACCTGAATGGAGATGTGGCCGCTGAAGGTCGTCTGACGGGGGTCCAGCTTGAGCTCCACCCGATAGCTGACCGGCGCGACTGAATTCGGCAATCTAAGCTGCGGAGGCTGGTCGGCAGCTAGGCATACGAAAGCAGAGCTAATTAGTACCGCGGCGAGCATCGAAAAGTTTCGCGATTGACAAGTCATAAAAGTCCTTCGAACGCAAAAGAGTATCAGACGAGTAAAGCCAGCCATTCCTCCGCGCGGCGGCGAATGGCCTTTCGATCGGTAGTTTCTGGTAAAAGCCCGGAGATAATCGCGAGTGAGTCAGGCTTCGCTTCGAGGGTGTCACGGGCGTTTTCAAGTTTGATGCCGCCGATTGCCACCAGGGGCTTGGCGGTAAGCTCCCGAAGCTTACGCAAGCCCTCGAGGCCTGTAACCGGATCCGGCCTCAGCTTGGATCGCGTCGAGAAAATCGGACCAAGCGACAGATATTCAACGGGCTCTGAATCGCCGCGCTGTAGTTGTTGCTGGTTGTGAGTAGAAAAGCCCATCACCTCGTCACCTACGACTTTGCGGGCAGCTAGCGGTGAAAGATCATCTTGCCCCACATGCAAGGCGGTGCCCAGTATGCGCGCGAAATCAGCGCGATCGTTCAGCACGAATAGCACGCCGAGATCCTGGCATCGCCGTGCTAAATGCTTTGCCTCGTCGAAATGCTGCTGAGTCCAATCGTCCTTATGCCGGTATTGGAGGATTTTCGCGCCAGCTTCGAGCAGCGCTTCTCCAGCTGTGAGTACTGGACAAGTTCGTGCCTTTAAAGTAACTGTGTCGAGGATGGGATAGAAGCGCGGAACTTTGAACGGAACCGGCATCAAACAGCTGCCCCGCCGTCGAGCCCGGCCGGGAGAGGGATCTGCTTCGTGATCTGAATCCCGAAGCCCTCCAGCCCAACGACTTTTCTCGGATGATTCGTTAACAAATGGATCGTCGAAAGGCCAAGCGCGGAAAGAATCTGCGCTCCAAGCCCGATCTCATGTTGCAGCGGCTGATGCCGCTCCGATGGAACGAAACTCGACTGATTGCGCGAGTGGCCGATAATCTCCCGCTTCCCGTCGTGCCAGGTTACGCGGAGACCCGGTCCGGTCTGATGAAGGTAAACGAATACTCCACATTCAGCCCGCGAGATGGTCTCGAGCGCCGCTCCAATCAGGGCGTGACAATCACAATCTCGCGAGTGAAAAACGTCGCCGTAGATGCAATGCGAATGAACACGCACAAGCACGTCGCTTTTCCCGGTAAGCTCGCCGTGAACGAGTGCGAGATGAGTCTCATTGTCGAGCTTGCCGACAAAACGCAAAACTCTAAACCCGCCATGGTCAGTCTGTATCTCTCCTGTTCCGTCCAGCTCAACAAAGCGCTCCGTCTGCATCCGATAACGAATCAGATCCGCTACCGAGATCATCTTGAGTCCGTAACGGTCGCAGAATTCGACTAACTGAGGGACGCGCGCCATGGTGCCGTCCTCATTCATGATTTCGCAGATCACTCCGCCGGGGGAGAGACCGGCGAGACGCGCGAGATCGACCGCGGCCTCGGTTTGCCCGGAGCGAACCAGCACGCCGCCGGGCCGAGCCCGCAATGGAAAGACGTGCCCCGGCCGCGCGAGATCCTGAGGTCTGGTTTTCGGATCCATGGCCACGCGGATCGTGTGCGCCCTGTCATAGGCAGAAATTCCGGTCGTGACTCCCTCGGCGGCGTCGATAGCCTCGCAGAAAGCCGTCGAAAAGCGCGCGGTGTTCACGGGCGACATAGGCCCTAAATCGAGTCGCCGGCAGAGTTCCGAATCCAAGGCGAGACAGATAAGGCCTCGTCCGTGAGTCGCCATGAAGTTGATCACTTCAGGCGTGATCTTCTGGGCAGCGATAGTGAGGTCGCCTTCGTTCTCACGATCTTCGTCGTCCACGACAACGAGTATTTTGCCCTGACGGAAGTCTTCAATGGCCTCCGGAATAGAAGCAAAATTCATGTGAGCAACAGGCTCGATTGCTTCCGATTCTGCGCAGGATGGAATCACTGGAGAGCAACCGGCCTCTAGGCTGCGGCCGTGGCAACTCCAGCCTTAGCGCGCCATGGCTTGGCTGTCTTGATGGCGTTATTGACGGCTTCTATATTCTTCACGCCTTCATTCGAAAGCCAGTCTTCAAGCGCTTTCACGCCGCTCTTTGCGTAAACGCCGACGCCGTTTTTCCAGGTAGCCCGCCCGCACAGGACGCCCGAGTAATCGGTGCCCGCCTCAGCAGCCATGTCCAGGGATTCAATAAACTCGGCGTTGCTGACTCCGGCGCTCAAATAGATGAAAGGCTTCTGGGCCACGTCGGCTGCCTTGCGGAAGAGGTCGAGGGCTTCCTGCCGAGAATAGGCACTCTGCCCCTTATAGCTTTCAGTTCCTTCCACATAGTTCGAGTTAACGGGTACTTCCACCTTCAAAACATCGATCTTGTATTGGGGTTTCCCGAACTCCTGCATTGAACCGATCACCACGTTTGGTTTCTTCCTGGCGTACTCGAGGCCCTTCTCGTCTCCGCCGTGCTCATCGTATCCGACGAACTCGCAAAAGAACGGAATCTCGTACGTCTCGCACTCCGCGCCTACACGCTCGATGAAAGCGTGCTTGATGTTATTGATTTCAGGTTTCTCGAAAGGCGTGTAGTAGAGGAGAACCTTGACCGCATTGGCGCCGTGATCGCGTATGCGTTTGGCAGAAAGGTCGGGCAGCAGATCCGGGAGGCGGCCTTGTTTTGTGTTGTCGTAGCCGCTCTCTTCATAAGCGAGCAGCAGGCCTGCATTTCTCGATCTGGCTTTCGCAGCCGGCAAGCCGTATTCCGTGTCGAGGAGAATGGCGCTGGCGTGGGGCGTCAGGATCTTGCTCACGGCAGTTTTGAACTCGATTAGCATGTCGTCGCCAATCTGCTCCTGCGGAACGTTCTTGCCCTGGGCAATCATTTTACGCAAGCTGCCGCGCTGATCCATAGCCGCGGCCGCGATGATGCCGTCGTTGTTTGAGAGTGCGTTCAGATTATTGATTTTGCCTTCAGAGAGCTGCATGCGGGTCCTCCGTAAGAGGTTGGAATCTATCGAAGTCAGTATATCGAAGGGACGGCTTTGGGTAGATTTTCCACGTGCTTCCAGTAGGCGGCGGAACGAGCCACGTCTTTGAATATTTGAGCTTTGAGAGCTTCGGCATCAGCGTACGTCTGTTCACTGCGCAGGAAGTGCCGGAACTGAACTGAGATCGCGGAAGGGCTCGCGCCGGAAAGTCCTTCGAGCAGGTAGGTTTCGACAGTAAGCTCGGTAGCACCGAAGGTAGGATTGTTGCCACAGCTTGTAACGGATTGCCAGGCGCGGCCGGTCGCCCGCCCGCCGGTTTCGTTAAGTTCCAATGTTTCGGTGACGTAGATTCCGCGCGGAACGAGCAACTCCGGTTCTGGCCGGAGATTAAGCGTAGGGACGGTTTTCCTGGAACCGATTCCCCTTCCTCGAACGACTCGTCCTCGAATCGAGTAACAGCGCCCGAGCAGGTGGCCGGCCGCGACAACTCTGCCTCTGGTCAACTCAGCGCGTATGGCGCTGCTCGATATGACCTGCCCGCGGAAAGTGACAGGTTTGAGAAAGCAGGTCTCGAAACCTTTTGAAGCTCCAAGCTGCTTCATAACCTCGGGCGTGCCGCCTTGCCGGTAGCCGAAGCGAAAATTCTCGCCGACGAAAACGGCTTTCGTTTCGAGAGCGTCAACTAAAACCTCCGAAACGAACTCTTCAGCGGAGAGGCTGGCGACCTCGGGGGTAAACTGCAGCACGAAAATGCGCTTGACACCAGCATCGGCGATCAGGCGCAACCGCTCCTCGAGCGAGCAAATGAGAGCCGGTACACGATCGGGAGCCACTACTGCGGTCGGATGCGGATCAAAGGTCAGTACACCGGGGTTAAGTCCTTGCCGCTGCGCCCAGCGGACGGCTTCCTGGATTAGCGCTTTGTGACCTATGTGTACGCCATCGAAATTCCCGATAGCCAAAGCGCACGGACCGAAGTGGCCTCGCGCTTCCTCGAGCGAACGGAACATGGCCGCGCTCATGATTCAGCTCGATGTTCCGGAGGCTTATCATCTAAACCGATAAGGATTTCCAGCCCGTCATACGCCACGTGTACATTCGGCGGCAGACGCGCTTCCGTTTGTGCATGCACAAGGTCATGTGAAATGTGTGTGAAGAATGCCCGCCGCGGCCGCAGTTTCTTCACTGTCTTCAAAGACTCTTCGACTGTCGAATGCGTCGGATGCGGATTGTGACGCAGCGCGTCGAGGAATAGTACGTCAAGACCCATCAGGAGCTCTTCGCTCTCGGGCGGAATCTCGCTATGGTCAGTGAGATACGCGCAGTGGCCGAAGCGAAAGCCATAAACAGTGCCCTTGCCGTGAAGAGCGCGGATGGGCTGAATACAAGTGCCCGCCACCACGATCGGCTGGCTATCGAAGATGTGCGGAGTCAAACGCGGGCGGCTCGATTGAGATGGCGAGGAGTCAAAAACGTAGTGGAAGGTGCGCTCGATCACTTCCCATGCAGGGGCCGAAGCATAGAAAGGGATATCGGTCTTCTGCATAAAGTTGAAAGGCCGGACGTCATCTAATCCAAGAATGTGGTCGGCATGCGCGTGCGTAAAAAGAATGGCATCCAGGCGATCGATTCCGTAATGCAGCGCCTGGTAGCGGAAATCGGGTGAGGTGTCGATGAGAATGCGCTTATCGCCGAGCCGAAGCAGTACGGAAGGGCGCAGGCGGGTGTCGCGAGGATCGGTTGAGGTGCAAGCCTTGCAATGGCAGCCGATCATGGGCACACCCACACTGGTACCGGATCCGAGCACGAGTATGGACGCATGCTCGAAATCTGCGAGCATTTAATCGGTCTTGCTTCCCTTGCCCCCGTCGGCCGTGATGATCAAAGGGCGATCGTCTTGCTTCGTAGACTCCGCCGCCGCGACGGGCTTTCCTCGGCGCTTCTGTTCATCAGCGACCTGCACGTAACGAAAACGTAGTTCGGTGAGGCCGTTCTCGACCAGTCGCTGCTCCTCACTCGATAAGTTGCCGCGCGTCTTCTCTTGCAGCATTGCGAGCATGTCTATCGAATGCTTAGCTAGCGGCAGGTTCGGCTCCGACTCCTCATCCTTCTCGCGAAAGTGAATCAGACCCAGCTGCATTTGGGTTTGCATTAGGATCGACTCCACGAGAAATTCAAAACTGGCCGGGGGTAGCGGGAAATCCTGCGGCGTTTCGGTGCTTTCTGCCATACAACATTCTTATGATATCCAGGCCGATATATTCGAAGCGGAGGCTTTTGGTGTCGAGCCAATTCAAAACGGCAGGCGAGAAGTTCAGTGAACTGGTGCAAATCATGGCACGTCTACGCGCGCCTGGCGGATGTCCGTGGGACCGGAAGCAGAGCTTCGACACGATTAAGTCATATCTGCTGGAAGAGGCATACGAGGTTATGGATGCCATCGATGCTCGCGATTTTGCCGGGTTGGCCGAAGAGTTGGGAGATCTCCTTCTGCAACCGGTTTTTTTAGCGGAGATGGCGCGCGAAGCAGGAATCTTCAGTATTCAAGATTCGCTCGAAGCGATCAATCAGAAGCTCGTGCGAAGACATCCGCACGTTTTCGGGGACGCTTCGGCTGAAACGGCCGAAGATGTAAAAACGAAATGGGACGAAATCAAGCGGCAGGAGAAGGCCGAGCGGGGAGCCAAGGCTTCAGATTCTATGCTGGACGGTGTACCGCGCAATCTGCCGGCACTGGTGGAAGCAGATAAGATCGGGCACGAGGTCGCCAAGGTGGGGTTTGAGTGGTCCGATGTCGGGGGGGTCGTCGACAAAATAAAGGAAGAAGCGGCAGAGCTGGCGCGAGCTCAGAACCAGGACGAGATCGAACACGAGGTGGGCGACATGCTATTCAACCTGGTGAACCTGGCGCGCTACTTGAAGGTGGATCCGGAGCAGGCGTTACGCAAGACAAATGCACGCTTTCGCCGCCGTTTCGCTTACATAGAGCGCGAACTGGCGAGCGATGGTTCGACCCTTGCCGAGGCTTCGCTTGATCGCATGGAAGAGCTGTGGCAGGAGGCCAAGCGCAGCTCGGATTAGCGTCGATTCATGTCGGCTGCAACTCTTTCTACTTGCCGCATGAGACGAAGCGTGTTCCCCCCATAGATCTTCTTGATGTCTGATGGCGAATAGCCTCTCTCCAGGAGAGCGCGCGTGAGATTCGGAAATTTGGAAACGTCTTCGAGCCCTTCGGGCGCGCACTCGATGCCATCGAAGTCGCTGCCGATACCTATCGCGTCAATGCCTGCAATCTGGCGGATGTGATCGATGTGCGCGACGACATCAGCCAGCGAGGCATGTACTGGCGTATCTTTGGGCGCGTCCGCCGCTTGCTGGTTGATGAAGTTGCAGTAGAAATTGACCTGTATCACGCCGCCTTTTTTCGCCAGCGCGCGGATCATGTCGTCCGTCATATTACGTGGAACATTAGTAACCGCACGAGCGGATGAGTGAGACGCAATCAGCGGAGCCCGGCTCGTTTCAAGCGCATCGTAAAAGGTCTTGTCCGCTACGTGCGAGATGTCGACCATCATGCCAAGGCGGTTCATCTCGCGGATGACATCTTTGCCGAAGGGTGTGAGACCGTTGTGATGCGCTACATCCCGGTTATCGATATCGCCGGATGAATCGGCCCAATTGTTTGTGTTGGCGTGGGTCAAAGTCATGTAGCGGATACCGAGACGGTAGTAATCCCGCAGCAGCCGTGGGCTGTCTTCGATGGCATGACCGCCTTCGAGACCCATAAGCGCGGCGATCTTGTGTCTCTTGTGAGCCTTTACGATGTCACTAGCGGTGAGCGCAAGCTGGAATGTGTCAGGGTAACGGCCAATGATGTCCTGCTTTACTGTATCTATCATTTGCAGAGCGCGATTGGCGGAATGATTGCCGTCTACGTACTTGGCTGCGACATAGACCGAGAAGAACACTGCGCCGACGCCGCCCTGTTTGAGCCGCGGGATGTCGGTTTCATTCTTGGGCGATTTGCCGATATCCGCGCCATCCACGGTGAAGCTCGGGATGTCGTTGTGGGTGTCGATCAGGATGGCCGATTTCGTGATGGCTTTCACTTCGCGATCAATCTTCTTTGAACTAGGCGGCGCGGCGGTAGTCATAATGCAGAAAAGCAGCACGAGGGGAATGCGGCGCAGCTTAAGCATGCGGTATCAAATCAGAATACAATTAGGTAAAAGATGGAAGCAGCAGTCGCCAGACCCCAGGGCATCTCTTCGCGTGAACACGTCGGATGGCAGTACACCGTTTCGGCGATTGCAGCTATTCTGCTCGGCATTGTCTTCCTGGTTTCAGGCGGCTGGAAAGTCTTAAGCCCGTTTAAGACGGGCGAACTGCTGGAGCAGGCACAGGTGCATGCCGGATGGGGCGCGCTTGGAGCAGCGGCGCTGGGAACCCTGGAGCTGTTTACCGCATTTCTTCTCTTCACACCGCGTCTGCGGCGCTGGGGCGGCCTGCTCGGCTCCGCGCTGATGATCTTTTTTATCGGTTGGATCGGATACTACTACAACGTTCTGGTCGGACACGAGTGCAGTTGTTTCCCGATTATCAAGCGAACCGTCGGGCCGGGATTCTTCATTGGCGACGGCATCATGCTGCTGCTGGGTCTAGCTGCGTTCGCCTGGTCGCCCCGAGTGACGCGGATCAAATTGCCGGCTGCGGTACTTGCCTGTTTGATTGTGTTCGCGGGCATCAGTTTTGGAGTCAATGCGACGCAGCGCAAGAATGCGCACGTACCGACTCCGGTGATGGTAGACGGAAAGCCGCAAGACCTGACGAACGGGAAAGTGTTTCTGTTCTTCTACGACCCATCCTGCATGCATTGTGACGCAGCCTCGAAGTTCATGTCGAAACTCAACTGGGGCGACAGCCGCATTGTGGCGATTCCAACGATCAATCCGCAGTGGGCAGCCAGTTTTCTTCACGACACTCACCTGAAAGCTGGGACCAGTCTGGAACTTGAAAAGCTGAAGAAGGCGTTTCCGTTTGTTGATCCGCCGTTCGGCGTGGCTCTGGAGAATGGTCGAGTGAAGGAGACGTTTGGGCAAGCTCAGTTTAACGCGCCGATGCCTGAGCCTGATCTGAAGAAGCTGGGTTTCGTGAAGTAATCTTGTGAAGTAAGAGGCAGACGGGAGCGCCCGCCTCTCACGCACGGAAGTTCACCCAACACTCGCGTGCTTATATTGCTCTAAGATTTCGTTCATGTGATCTTTCACATGCAATTTGAGCTTCTTGAGGCGCTGCTCCTCAAGTTCGTCCTCAGCCGTGACATGGGATTTGGACTCGATCTCTTCGATCTGATGCTTTAAACGCGCATGCTGCTCGGCAAGCGTCCGGAACTGCTCGTTTGTGGATAGCAGATGCGCTTTCAACTCTTCGTCTGGTGTTTGATGCTCCATTGAAAGAAGGGCCTCCCGCGCGGGCATGTGCCGCCCGCACACCCAAGAATTAGCATTATTTCACTTGCATGACAATAGCTGTTTCGACCGGGTTGTGGTAGTACTTTTCGCGATAGCCAATGGTGCGGAAGCCGAGTTTGCGATACAGTTTGCGCGCAGCAACATTGGATTCACGCACTTCAAGGAAGTGGATGAAACCAGAAGCGAGCTGATTTCTGAGAAGAAGCGTCGCAATATGTACCCTCCTGAAGCGAGGCGCGACAGCAATGTTCAGGATTTCGCATTCAGCACGCGAGCTGCTGCCACCCGAGAATGTTTGACGGACGACCAAGAATCCGGCAACTTGGCCCTCGACCTCGGCTACGGTGCAAGTGTAATTCAGGAAGTCGGCAGCGGACCAGTGCGGCTGCGGGAAAGACTGAGTCTCGATCTCAACCAATGCTGGAAGATCAGCTTCGGTCGCATTGCGAAGGAGCGGGTTCACTGCAGCTGAAGATCTGTAACCTCGCCGGCGGTATGGAGATCCTCGTCAGGTGCAGCGCGGTACTCGAGCGAGACCCGGTGAGGACGCAATTGAGATCCACAAGTGAGCACAGCATTGGTTTCTTTAGAGAGGAAGAGTTGAGTCACACTCCCGGTTCTGTCCTTGATCGACAATCGCCAGCCAGCCTTCAAGCAGTCGACGCGAGTTAACGTGCCACTCAATTTCTTCTGACGAACGAGCGAGTTCCAGGCGACCGCATCGGATGGCGCTTCGTCGCCCGCCGCAGTATCTACAGCTTCGTTGGCTTTCTGCTCGGCAGCCCGGATCCGTTCGGCCTCGGCCTGCTGGGCCTGCTGGTCCGCCAAGTGAAGCGCGTCGCGGTCACGCCGGCGGGCTTCTTCAGCTGCATCGAGGCGCTGTTGTTCGGAGGCAAGCCGCTGCTGGTGAACGCGGTCGCGTTCGGAGGCATCAGGGGCAGAGTCTTCAGCGCGAAGCCAAGAGCCCTGAGCGGCGGATCCTTCGCCCTGACTCGATTGCAATTGCGCGAGTTCTATCCAGTACGCGGTATTACGCGGATCGAGCTGTAGCGCACTCTTGAGCAGTGATTCCTTCTCGGCTGGAGTTGCGGCGAGCTGCGCTTCAGCATAAATCGGAGCAGACCAGCGCTCGTTCAGTTGAGCTGCTCTTTTCAGCAGCGGCAATGCCTCACTCGGGGGCAGGCCTTCGGCGGAGGCAACGTAAACCGCCGCGCTGTGACTCCCGGCGCGAACGGCGTCGTCCCAAAACTTCTCTGGGTTTTTGCCGGCGGCTCTGGCGAGATTGCCCAGTCCTTCGTAACCGAGCGCGGCAGCCGATCCTCCTGCTTCGATTCCTGCTTTGAATGCAGCTTCGGCCTTCGGGCGGTCGGAGGCGATTGTCCAATCAGCCAGGTAGATATCGGCCTCGGCGGAATCAAGCGAGTGCTCGCCGAAATCGCGCTTCGGATCGAGCGGACGTCCCGAAACGGGGACGGCGGACCAGTTTCCGGCAGCGAGGTTAGCCCGAGCTTCGCTTTCCAGCTCGGCGGAAGTCTTGCCGAACGCGTTCCGTTCAGCCGCGGCCAGAGTGCTGCCCCCTTTTAGGGCAGTCAGGAAAATGTGGAAGCTCGTACCGTACTCGAACTTGGTCGCGAAGAGCTGCATGCGGGCCCAGGCAAGGTCTGGATGCGGAGGTGGACCGCCCCAGGTGACTCGGCTGCCACGGGCCTCGAGGGTCGAGAAAAGCTGCCGCAGACCCGATTCGACTTGGGGCGGGAGGCGCGGGGTATTGGCGTCGAGCAGCAGACCGGCGACTCCGCCTAGCGGCAATTTGCTTCCTAGCGGACTGACGAAGACGTACTGCGCATTTTGCCAAACGAACTCGGAAGGCGATGAGCCGCGGGCGTTTTCTTCCCTGTCCACAAGCATGATCCGGATAGGCCACAGGCTAGGTAAGTCCTTCTGTTCTAGAAGATTACCGAGAACCCAACGAAGCTGCTCCAGTTGTGCCAGGTCCTCGCGCGCAGCGCCCGGGTCACGTTCGGAAGCGACGTAGAAAGGGCCGATGTTGAGCTCAGTCCAACGAGTTTTGGCGACAGTTGGGGCCGACGCAAATGAAAAAACGAACCCAAATAAGATCCAAAAGCGGAGAGCCTTACGCGCGAAGTGTTGTCGTGATGACAATTGCGCGAGCAGGTTCCTGGGAATGACCGCGGTACGAGTGAGCTTCGGACGCATCAAAATAGACACTGTCCCCGGCGGCGAGGGTGTAGTCTTCCGTCTGATAGTTTACCGCCAGAACGCCTTGGAGCACGTGTATGAACTCGGCTCCCTCGTGCTGATGGAACCGGGCAAGCTGAGGGTCTAGGGCAGGGAACTCCGCCACGTAAGCTCCGATACTCTTGTCAGTTGCTCCGAACGCGAGCACCTCAAAGAAAAAACCTGGGACAGGGCTATCAGGAAAATCAGGGAAACGAAGCCGCTCTCCGGCGCGCACGATCGAGAAGGTCTTGTGAACGCGTTTATCGGAAAAGAAGTGCTCAAGCCCGACGTCGAAAACAGCGGCGATTCGCGCCAGAGTGGGCAGGGTCGGAATGAGTTTGCCGTTCTCGAGTTGGGAGAGCATTGAAGCCGATAAACCGGTGTGCTTGCCGAGATCAACCAGGGCGATCTTTTTGCGAAGGCGTAACTGCCGGAGCTTAAGACCGATCTCGTAATTCTGCAGGAGACGCCGTACCGTTTCCTCACTGCTTTCAGCAATTTTCAAAGTCGTTTTAACTGAGCTTATCTTACAAGGCTCGATTTTTGTATTACTGAAGTCTGTTTCAGCAGAGTCTACTACGACCGCGCGTTCAGGAATAGATTCGTTCATAGAGGCCCATGTGATGGATTCTTGGAAAAATGAGCAGATGCAAAACCGCGCGGCGGACGAGCAAAGTCAGCGTGAATACCGCGAAATGGCGGATGACAGCTTGGTGCGAATGTGTCAGGAGGGGGATAAGGGCGCATTTGACGAGTTGATGAAAAGGCATCAAATGGCGGTAATGAAAGTAGCGCTTTCGATCGTGCGCGATAAACAGGACGCGGAGGACGAGGTGCAGAACGCCTTCTGGAAGGCTTATGAGCACATCAATCAATTCCAGCGTGACGCAAAGTTTTCAACCTGGCTCACGCGCATTGTGGTGAACCAGTGCCTGATGCGATTGCGGCAAGGGAGGCGGGCAAAGTTCGCCTATCTGGACGATATGCAAGGGTGCGATGAGATGGGTTCGTTCGAGGTGCGCGACGGGCGCCAATCCCCTGAGGAGAGCCTCGGTAAATCGGAAGTGGCGCGAGTATTGGACCAGGAGATCCGGAGGACACCGCCGCTCTTGAGGAACGTGTTCCTTTTGCGCGATGTGCAAGAAAGGCCGATGCCGGAAGTGGCGGAAAATTTGGGCATCTCGCTAGCAGCAGCGAAGAGCCGGTTACTGCGCGCGCGTACTGAGCTACGAAACAGGATGGAGCGTCACCACGGGCAAGCCGGTCCGGCTATTTTGATGCCTTAACGGCTGAACACCGGTACGCGTCAAACCGGCTTCGGCTCGACTTCCTGAAGCTCGGTCGAGCCCTCGCAGATTCTGACCTGAAGCTCCGCGCTCCGGATGCTGGTGACTACCTTCTCAACACAACCCGTGCCGAAACGCTCCTGAATTTTGGCGATTTCCGCCGCGGGATCCCAGAATCCTGCTATCACCGTGAGGTCAGGATAGATTCTGCGCACCCTGCGGCACAGAGAGCGCGCCTGGTTGATCGCAAACGGCGGCAGGGCCGAGATGAAGAGGACGTCGGGGCCATGCTGTTTAATCGCACTAAGCAAGTCTTCCACTTTGGCAATTGGAATCGCCTCCGAGCGAAAACCCGAGAGGTGCAGAATGTGCGAAAGCATCAGACCCACAAGTTCGTCGGCTTGATCTCTGGCGGGCACACACAGAATGGAAAGCTTTCTGGTTGGAGGAGGAGATGGGGTTTGCTCAGCGAGCTCGTTGATCAAATCCTTGGTGGTCTGGTATATAAAGTTCACCCGGTCTTCGTCGAGCGCGTGCTCGTGCCGGTCCTGCTCGGCTAAGTGCAGGGCAGGGATCAGCACCACATCATAGAGCTCCAGAAGAGTTTTCTCTTTGAGGTAGGTCTCGGTGACCTCTTGCGCCTCTTCTTCATCGAGTGCCAATAGACGCTGGTAGTAGCAAGCCTCCGGGGCAAGGACGGGCTCATCGCCGAGCAACACGCTCAAGAACTTCAGGGGCGGAACATAACGGCCCAGGACCAGCAGGCAGACTGTCATCGGAGTGGATAAGACGAGACCTATCGGACCCCAAAGAAGAGTCCAAAAGGCAGCAGATACGAGAATGGCCAAGGAGGAAATGCCGGTGTGCGCACCGTAGAGCCACGGCTCAATTGCTGCCGAGATCGTCAACTCGATGGTCGCAAAGAGCCCGAAGGTGAGCATAGGCTTGGTCCAACCCTCAAACACGGCTAAGGCAAGAATGAGAGGGCAGAATCCGGCAACCAGCGTGCCTACATACGGTATGAAACGGAGTATGGCGCCCAAGACGCCCCAAAAAGGGGCATTGGGAACACCAATGAAGTAGAGTCCCGAGCCCAGCAGCAACCCGAATGTCGCGTTGACCAACGACTGGGTGAGCAGGTATCGGCTGACACGATGGGCGGCATCGTCAAGCGCAGCCGTCATCTGGCTGAGATGCCCCGATCCGAATAACCGAAACAGGCGATTGCGGAGATCGCTGCGCTGGAGCAGCATGAAAAGAGTGAAGATCAGTACGGCGGTCCCGGTCTCGAGAAACTGCAGGAGCGAAGTTCCGATCACGCCGAATGACTCCGTAATACCAGGCTGGTGCTGAACGAGCTCAACCGGCACGGGAGCGCGTGTCAGCGCGGAATCTGCATGTGGCTTAGCGGCTTTTCCGACCGGCGAGGGATTCTTCACCTTTTCCGAAGCGGACGCGCTGTTTTTGGCCAGTTCGCCACTGATTTGCTGAATGCTCTGCGTGGCACGCAACAAACCATTGCCGGCAGGACTGCGCAAGGCCTCGATTTTCTTTTGGATATTTCGCTGGTAATGCGGCAGATTGCTAATGACTTCTGCCAGCTGTGTGGTTCCCAACCAGAGGATCCCGGAACCTGCTGCTACGGCAAGCACGAGCACAATAACGACAGAAATGGCGCGCCCGAGTTTCAGCTTTTCGAGCCAGCTGACAGGGGGAGCCAGGAGGAAGCTGAGGAGTAGGGCTAAAGCGAAGGGAACGAGGACCGGTTTCCCGAAGTAAAGGGCACAGATTACGATCGCGATGGTGACGAGGGATACCAAAATGGAAAGCTCTGATCCGCGCCCGAAGCGCTGGGGAGCTACTTTCATATCGAACGAGGGCTTCACTTTGGATAGGCTGATCCTCAATCGCCAGACGGACTCGGTATGAGTGGAAGCGACATGCGCGCTTCCCTCATTGATCCAGTCTAATCAGATCGGAAAGATCCGTTTTCGTAGCCTGTCCCGGATTTAGGGCCCGGATTGCGCGAAACTAGCCGACTCTGAGGGTTGTCGAGACTGACTGGTTCCCCCAGGCGAGCGAGAGTTTTGCAGTGTCAGCCGACTGCTTGGTAAGGGTGATCGTGAACTGCTCAACAGGAGAGGCCGTCTTTTCGACGGGCAGATCGATGCGGCCGAGGTCCTGCGATTCCTCATAACTAAAAGCGCCCCATTGCTCGGCGACTTTGTTGACGATTAGCGTCCATTTCTCCGGGCCGGTGATGGCGAATAGCGAGTAACTTCCCGGCGCGAGCTGAAGAAGCGGGCCAATTTTAGTAGGCGCGCTGACCGTGATCTTAGTGGCTTCGTCGGCGCCCAGGCGCCAGACTTTCCCATAAGGCTCGACTTTGCTGGCATCTCTGCCTTTCAGATACGGCCGCCCGTAGGTAATGCTGATCGTCTTGCCGCTCAGGTCAACCGAAACGGTCTCATGCGGCGAGACACGCTTCCCGTTACCTTGGAAGGCGGAGGCGAGATGTGCGAGAGGAAGAAGAGCCGGCAAGAACAGTACGGATCGGCGAGTCATGGTCTATATATACACAAACCCATTCTTAGCGGGGGAGAAAAATCACTGAGAAGACTCGTGCTCTTTGCGGTCGAGCCATTTTTTGGAGCAGCAAAGCGTGTGGTGTAAAGAGATTGAGCGTGGCAAGTGTGACTCGAAGCCGTAATGGTTACCGGGAGAAGATACCCGCAACTGGCCATACCAACAATCGGGAAGGTACGGACCCCCGCGCTGTGCGCTTCCTATTCGCGCTCCCAACCAATACTGGCTGTGAGTATGTAAGCCAGGGAGGCGTGCTCGAAATTTCTCCAATGTCTTGCCCAAGAACGGGGTGATGCTGTTGAAGAACTCTTTGTGCGCTTCGCGTCAGAGCCTCTCTGCGGGCAACTTCCGGCTTGCCCGTCGTTCGGGAGCGAGCCGGCGAATCACATCCACGAGATGCCGACTATCCGGCAAAGTGGATTCGTAAACCCTGGGCCGTTACACATGATCTATCCGCCTGTGCCAGTCTCCGATAAGCCGGTATCACGACAACAAAGAACCACGGTCACCGTCCGTACAGCGTTCAGTATGTGCCGAGACAACACGAGTTCCAGACACCTGGGCGGACCGTCAGACTGACAGAATCTGCAATTATCTATCGCGCCAACAAACCGCTCGCTAGATTTGCGCCCAATCAATTGGATCGGAAGAAAAGCGCTGATGCCGCCTCCGGGCGAAGCGTTTTCGTGTTATAACCAAGCGCACCGTTTGGAATTGTTTTCATGAGCCGCAACTGGTGTCCGCGTCTGTTCGTGGCCGTTCTGTTGCTACTGTGCTCGTCTTCCGCACTCGCACAGGCAGTTTACGGCGCTATTAACGGAACAGCCATCGACGCCACCGGGGCCGCTATTGTCGCCGCCGCCGTCACCATCACCGATAAGGATCGTGGCACCATCTATCGAACCAGATCCAATGCGGAAGGCGAGTTCTCACAAACGCACCTGCTCGCCGGCCATTACCAGGTCAACATTGGAAGTGCCGGTTTCGACGCCTTCGTGGCGAATGCGACTGTTCAGGTGGACGCCACCACGCGCCTCGACGCTACCCTGACCGTTGCCGGGAAGCAAACAGAGGTGGTGGTTACCACGGAAAGCCCTCTACTCATGTCCGATCGGGCCGAGATCGCCACCACACTGACTGGCCGCGAAGTACAGGCATTACCTGTACTCGAGCGCAATCTGACCAACCTACTGCCCAAGATACCCGGCGCCCAGCTTAATTCCTGGCAGCATGGCATTAGTGAAAATCCGCAGCAAGGACTGAACATCAATGTCAATGGCCAGCTTTTTACATCCAACGGGTTCCTGCTCGATGGCACGGAAAATCACAGCGCGATCCTGGGTATTCCGGTGATCAATCCTAATTTCGATTCGCTCGAAGATTTCAAAGTCACCACCAGCAACTACGACGCGGAGTTCGGCTCTGCGGGAGGCGCCCTGCTGCAGGTCACAACGAAGTCGGGCAGTAACCAAATCCACGGCTCGCTATTCGAGTTCTTGCGCAACAGCGCTGCTAATGCCGCGGACCCGTTCACACTCGAGAACCCGCCTCTGCGCTGGAATCAGTTCGGTGGCTCCTTCGGCGCGCCCATTCGCAAGGACAGCATTTTCGTTTTCGTGGATTATCAGGGTATGCGCCGCCGCACGGGTGGTTCGCTCATCACTACGGTACCCACTAAGGCTGAGCGCAATGGCGATCTATCCGCCCTGCTCGGCCCGTATATATGTGCCGACGGATCGGTCTCGAGTACAAACTGCGTGAATCCCTTCTTGGTCACCACCACGGAGGGCGCAAGTGTTCAGGCACGCGCCGGGATGGTGTTTGATCCGACTACCCGCGAGAGCGGCACCGGCACAGGACGCCACGTCTTTTCCAGGAACGGTCAGATCAACATCGTGCCCGTCGCTCTACCGATCGCGAAACTACTCGGTGATCTGCCGCTACCCAATTTCGGCAGTGACATGTTTAACAACTTCGTTTCGGTTAGCAGCCAGCACTTCGACAGCGATCAATACGACGGCCGCGCGGACTATAACATCACCGCCAGGACACACGTTTTTGCCCGATACACCATCGCTGATTTCGACATTTACTCCCCCGCTGCATTCGGTGACATCGCCGGTGGTCCGTCCGCTTTTGGCTACTCCGGTAGTTCGGTTGACGGCAATCAGAGCCTCTCTCTGGGCTTCGACCACGGGTTCAGTCCCACGCTGATTACCGATGCGCGCTTCGGCTTTTACCGCTATCGCGTCCGCGCACAGCCGCTCGGTCTGGGCAGCACGCCCGCGACTGACGCGGGTCTTCCCGGACTGAATACCGGATCAATGGAGACCAGCGGTATGCCCGAATTCTTGATTAACGGTAGCGGCGGTTTCGCCTTTGGCTACGGCATCGGCGTGAACGGGTGCCGTTGCCCGACGCGCGAAACCGAAAATCATTTCCAGTGGGTTAACAACTGGACCAAAGAGCTGGACAGACACTCCGTCAAATTCGGTTTCGACTTTCGCCGCGCTCAGCAACAACGGGTGCCGGCCGATTCGCATCCGTCGGGCGAAATTCAGTTCGTCGATGCGAGCACCGGCAATTCGACCTTGGATAGCCTTGCGGCGGGCCAGGCCAGCACCGGCGCTGGGCTTGCTTCGTTTTTTCTTGGTCAGCCGTTTTACTTCGGGCGCTATGTTTTGGGCAACTACTACCCCGGCCTGCGCCAAACCCGGCTGTTTCTTTACGCCCAGGACTCGTGGCGCATTACCTCGAAGCTCATCGTTAACTACGGGCTGCGCTGGGAAGACTATTTGCCCCAAACCGCCGCGAAGCCGGGAGGTGCCGGCAGCTTCGATCCGGCAACTGGCGAGGTGCTGGCCGCCGGCATCGGCTCAGTCCACCGGAATATGGGTGTAAAACCGTATACGCTCGGCTTCGCTCCGCGTTTCGGCGTTGCGTATCGAGCACTCTCTGGCACCGTGATCCGCACCGGTTTCGGCCGCAGTTACACGCCCGGTGGTCTCGGCGCAGTGTTCGGCCAGAGCGTAGATCACAACCCGCCAATCGTGAGTGCGCAAAGTGTCACAGCGGCGGACTTTTATGTGGCCGCGTTCAATCTGTTAAAGGGTCCTCCCCCGGTGGCAAATATCCCCATAGGCGCCACCGGCCGCTATCCGCTCCCCAACGGCATCGCGGTCTATGGCTTCATCGATCCTCCAGGCTCATATCGGATCCCCGAAGTCGATTTCTGGAACTTCACCGTTCAGCATGAGTTCCAACCCGACCTCGCCCTTGAACTGGCTTACGTCGGCAACGTTGGGCGGCATCAGTTCGTTGATCTGAATCGCAACCAGGCGATTCCCGGCCCGGGGGACTTCGATACTCGCCGCCCCTTCTTCAGCCGTTACGGTCTTACCCAGCCCCTGGACCAGAACTGCAATTGTGACAACTCCAGCTACAATGCGCTTCAAACCAAACTTCAGAAGCGCTTCTCACACGGGCTGGATTTCCTCGTTACATATACGTGGGGCAAAGCTATGAGTAATGCAGAGGGCGGGATCGGCGTCTCGAACAACTACAACCTGCGCGAGAGTCACGGAGCTTCCTCCTGGGATCGCACGCATACTGTTACGTTCACGCACAGCTGGGACTTGCCCTTCGGGAGAGGGCGCCGCTGGTCACTCGGGCGTAATGTGATCGCCGAGGCCATATTGGGAGGCTGGCGCCTCAGCGGAGTGCACGAGTTCGCCTCAGGCCTGCCCTTCACGCCCGTCATCGCCAATGCACCATTGCTGAATGCCGATTTCAACTACGTGCGCGCGGACATCATCGGGGACCCTCACGTATCGAATCCGAACCGTAACCTCTGGTTCAACACCGAAGCATATACCGAACCGCAACAGCCGTACCGCAACGGAACTGCCTCGCGCAATTCTCTACGCGGACCGCGCCTGGCCACCTCGGACCTCTCGATCGCAAAGACTCTCGTGCCGATGGAAGGCAAGTCCTTAGAGTTACGGGCGGATGCGTTTAACGTGTTTAACCACGTGAACCTGGGCCTGCCCAGTGCCTATATTGATTCCTTTGGCGCCGGACAAATCACCAGCGTGCAGACAGCCATGCGCCAGATGCAGTTCGGTCTGCATTTGCAGTTCTGATCGGAAATGTCTTTCTAGAAGCCTTCTACAAGCCACGCATTGCTGTAGTGGATTGCGCCTGTGAGCGCGAGATAACGGCCATTCGGGGAAGGCACGGCACCAATGAACGCACCGCCGCCTAGTTCGCTGGACCGCAACACTACCTGAGCAGCCCCTTTCGGATCCACATACAGCAGAGTGCCGCTTTGGGATGTCACCGACCCGCAGTACAGTCCCTTGCCATCGGGTGACCATTCCATACTCGCGATGTTCGGCCAGTTCTTCACGGCGATTTCGCGGTCCAAGCCTCCTGTGAGGGAAAGCAAGCGAATATGAATCTCAGGTTCGTCTCCCTTCGCCATCGCAAGGATGGACCCATCCGGTGAGAGCGCCCAAGCGAAGCCGGCGTGGGGCTCCTTTTCCACAGTCCTGAGCAGTTCACCTCTACCTTTTAGCGGGTCGAGGGCGGCGACGGTGAGCCGCTTGTCATCGTGATCGGCCTCGATGAGCACGCAGAGATGCGCCGGGGCACGGGCGCACGGATAGTCCTGCAACTGAGCGTTCGTGCCATCGTACACAAGCCTGGGAGGTCCTCCGTTGATCGGGAGCCGCATTAGCCGGGCTCCACGGGACCGGCCGCCCGCTGTCAACGAAGTTTCCGAATAGAGCACCCAAGAGCCGTCAGGACTGAGTCGGGCAAGGTTCGCGTTTTCTCGGGCCTCGATCAATGGCTGGGCTGCATTTTCGGTGATTGCCTGTTTGAAGATGCCCGATTTCCCATCACGCTCTGAAGTGAAAAGGACGGCTTTACTGTCCGCTGTCCAGGCCGTCCCCCAATCAACCGCTTCGTCATTGGTCAAATGCTGCGGAGGACGCATGCATTTTCCAGAGGCAGCGAGTTCGGCTATGTAAACCTGGGACGGATATGTTTCCTTCCGCACAACGAGTCGAGTTCCGTCCGCACTAGCGCTCAAGCCCTTCACATCGACCCCGGCCCAGTGCGTGAGCCGTTTCGGCTTGCCGACCGGTTTTCCTGCCGGGGTGTTCACACCGATTTGCCAGAGATTCGCTTCCACGCCGGCCGCTTCCGCCTGCGAGTAAATAATCCGGCTGTCCGGGAGCCACGCGAAACTGCGGACCCAGCGGCTCAGGCCGGGAGCCGCCAGAAGCACCATCCGATTCGCACCGCTCAGATCGCAGGTTTCCAGAGAATCCCCCGACGGCTGCATACTGATGTATGCGAGGCGCTGCCCGTCCGGGGACCAGCGCACGGACCAGAGGAACACACTAGGTGTCAGACTCAGAACTCTGTGTGGGTTCTCTCCCTGGTTGCCCATCACCCAAATCTCGGGCTGCCACCGATCGGCATTGGTCGGGCTGAAAGCGATATGCTTACCATCCGGCGAAACGCTCCAGCCCCATGCGCCGGCACGGAGTTCCCGTGGAGACTGGCCCATGATTGAGGTGGCCCACACGCTCACGCGTCCGCCGGCTTCCCTGGAGTGGCCGAGCAACTCTGTCCCGTCAGGAAACCATGCATCAACCCAGGAGAGCGCACCCGCGGGAGCTACGGCGGATGCCGGAATGAGCCGCTCTTCGCCCGTCGAAAGTAGCCGGAGGTGAATGCCGGCCGGATCGGAGTAGGCCAGGTACTTGCCATCGGGCGAGATCACGGCGCTTGCGACTTCGCTCGCGCTGGAATTAAAGGTTAACCGGCGCTCCACCAACTCGGATGTGCGCTTAGAAGGCCGGTGCAGGAGAAACCAAGAGATCACAGCCGCTCCCAGTACCGAAGCCATACCCGCAGCGATCAGGTAATACCTCTGCCTGATTCGCCTACCTATGAATGGGGATTTGGAGTAGGCTTCTGGCTGGGCGTTGACAACGATTTCGGCGGATGGAGAGGGTTCCGTCGTAAGCTCCGTAACCGGCGCAACGAACTGATATCCACGCCCCGCGATGGTGGCGATATAGCGATGATCCTTGCGGCTGTCTCCGAGGAGCTTGCGCAAAGTAAAAATGCTTTGACTCAGGTTCGCCTCGTCCACCACCGTGCCCGGCCAGATGAGGGACAGCAATTCGTCCTTGTCCAGGAGACGTCCGCGGTTTTGGACCAGGACGGCCAGCGTGTCGAGCGTCCTTCCGGCTATGGGCAGCGGTTCCCCGCCGCGCAGGAGAGCGCGGGATTCCACGTCGAGCAGAAACGGGCCGAAAGCGAAACGCGGCATTCTTTTCAATACGTTGACGTCGCGACTATGAGGTTTTTAGAACAATTAAGAACATTTGATTTCCCGCAGAAGACCTTGAGGTGCCTTCGGACACAACATCCAAGGCATGCGATGCCGTCCAAACAACCGATCTACTGTCGGGCTTGCCATACAATCGATTACCTTCCTCATCATCGGAGCGGCCGCTCTGGCTGCGCGTACCCCGACCGAATCGTCACGAGATGACAATTCTACTCCTCGATTGACGGTCCGGGTGTACGGCTTCGCCAAGTTGTCGCCCTCGCTTCTTCAGGCCTCGGAACTCCAAGCCGTTCGTCTGCTGCGCTATGTTCCATTGGACCTCAATTGGGTTGACTGCACGTCATGGCCGGCGCCGGCGATCTGTATGGCGGAACCCGCACCCACTGACCTCATGGTTCGCGTACTAGCCAAAGCGCTGCCCCAGGCGAGTCAGAATGCATTAGGAATTGCCGCCTCGAAGCGTGGAGACGCAATCGCGTTTGTTTTTTATGACCGGATGTTAGCGCTGCGAACTCACGCGAGACCGCTGTCCTCGATAGCGGGGCGGGTCCTCGCACACGAGATCGTTCACGTGTTACTGCCGGACGAGGCGCATTCCGATTTTGGATTGATGAGAGGACTGTGGAGTACCGACGATTTGCGAACGGATAGCTCCGCCTGCATGGGACTTACGGCGATCTCCGTGCAGCTCATGCAAAAAGAAGTGCTTCGAAGAATCGCCAGCGCGCGCAATGCCGCGCCGAAGTAGTTGGCCGAAAAGATTTCGTGACAGGAGGTCACAAAATGAAGAAACAAACATTGAGAATTTCGATGATCGCAATTCCCATGATGATGATTTACGGGTCACTGGTTTCGGGCACTTCTGCCATGGCGCAGTCTGATCCTGATAGTCAAGGCCCACAGGAGTCCACTGAACTACACCGTACGTGCTCGAACCGAACGCTTCACGGCGATTACGGCGGCACGGTGGAAGGATTCGTTGTCGGGGCTGGACTCTCCTTCCGCGGCGTAGTCATGGCCCATTTCGATGGCAAAGGTAATCTGACCCAAGTAGACCATTTCGTTACCAACGGTATGCCGCCAGCGCTGGAATGGACACCCGGCAGCGGCACCTATACTGTCAATTCGGATTGCACTGGAAAAGCAGTGATCCACACGCCCTCGAGCTTCACCGGGATCATAAACCTGCACTTTGTGCTGGACGCAGAAGGAAAGGAAATCCGTCAGGTGGTGGATGAAAACGCCGTCACTGCGATCGCACGAAGAGTGGAATAACATCTCGCTAGACCAATTCAGCTTGCAAGGGAATCAGGGGCGGACTTGAACGGCGAAAGCAGATTTTCGCCGTTCTCGTGGCCGGTTGCCAAACCTCACTCTACTGGCGAGATTTACGGCGATGGACGTCAATACTTTCATACGAAACAGGGCCCGAGCATCCTCACTTTTGTCGCTGTGCCCTGACCCTGTAAATAGAGTTCCTTCTCGTTGCAGTTCTCGTGGTGCAAGTTCCTATCTTGCACCACCTTGGCTCAAACGCCACGGAAATGCCCCGAGTAGTCGCCTTTGCCGTGATTTGCAGTTGCCTAACGCGGGCAAACCAGAAACAATCGGGTTCAAGCGCTCGCGAGGTCGGGTTGTCGGAAACTGAGTGGTAGCCGTCCAGCATTGTGTCCGCCTTTTTTCTGCCGCGTCGAAATCCGCACACAACCGGCTTCGGCTGCTATTACCCGTGGATAGTCGCCAACGGTAGATCTATCCCTCATCGGTCTTCAAGTTGACGGGAAAGCGCATGCCGCCGACGTGCGATGCGCATCCTCTAATCAGCGCAATGCCGACTACTCGTCCAAGTGGAGCACCTTCGGATTGTCACTCGGACGGAGCGCTCTGACGCTTTACGCCAGCCTCGAGATTGGACGTAGCCTGTTAGTCAACAGCGGCAACTTGCGCCATAACAGTGCATCCGGCGCGCGTGAGCACCCCGGATCATCTTGCGGGAGAGTGTTCGGCAATCTGAACTTGACTCGCGTAGTCTCGTCGCCGTAAGCTAAGAATTCTTGGTATGGGACGCAAGGCGCAAAAAAACGATTCGTTGCCCGGTTCACTGGACATGTTAATTCTGAGGACGCTGTCGCTGCGCGAACTCCATGGATACGGTATAGTCCAGTTCATTCAACAATCGTCCGACAATGAGCTTCTCGTCGAGGAGGGCTCGCTGTACCCCGCTCTTCAGCGGCTGGAGCTAAACGGTTGGATCGAGGGTGTCTGGGGCGTGACGTCGAATAATCGGCGGGCGAGGATCTACAAGATCACTGCGGCGGGCCGCAAACAGCTGGCCGTTGAAACCCGGAAGTACACCAAACTCACGCTTGCGATCGCGCGCGTGATGGCAGCGGAGTGACGTGTTACGGCGGCTGAAGTATTGGACAGAAAGCGCCAGGCGCAGCGAGGCCCTGCGCGAGGAAATGGAACTCCACCTCGCGGAGAAGGCTGCGGAATTGCAAGCAGACGGTATGACGGCGGAGTGCGCCAGGGCTGAAGCGCGCCGAAGGTTTGGCAACGTCGGACAGAAGCAAGAAGAATCACGGGAGATTTGGATGACACGGTTTTGGTCGGAACTTGGCCAGGATGTCCGGTATGGCTGTCGCACCATGCTCAGCAACAAGGTATTCAGCGCCCTGGCGGTCTTGTTGCTGGCGCTCGGCATCGGGGCCAACACTGCGGTCTACAGCTTGATGGAGTCGATTCTGTTGCGCTCGCTGCCGGTGCCTGATCCCGAGTCGCTGGTGGTCTTGAACTGGCATAGCCCGCCTCCCTTCAACGCCAGCAAGCAATGGGTCCACGTTATGCACGGGATACAGGGCCTTGCCTGGCCGGGCGGCAAAGGCAGCATGGTCAGCGGAATATTTCCGTACGGCGCGTTCGAGACGCTTCGAGCGGAGAACTCCGTTTTTTCTACGCTTTTCGGATACTTCGACGGACTACATCATAACGTCGTCGTCCAGCGGCAGGCCACGACTGCCAGCACGGAGTACGTGAGCGGTGAGTATTTTCGCGGTCTGGGAGTGTCGCCGGCCGCAGGACGTCTGATCGATTCCGAAGACGACCGTCCAGGCGCAGCGCCTGTCGCCGTGATCAGTTTTGCTATAAGCCAGAATCGCTTTGGAGGACCGCCGAATGCGATTGGCCAGTCGATTCTCGTCGATAACAAACCCTTCACAGTGATCGGCGTTGCGGCGCCGGAGTTCTTCGGAGTCGACCCAGCGGTCGCGCCGGAGCTCTACCTTCCGTTGCACACGAATGTGCTCGTCGATGGCGCGGAAGCGGCTCGTATGTATCACGACGAAAATTTCTACTGGATCGAAATGATGGGCCGCCTGCGTCCCGGTGTAAGCATTGCCCAGGCGCAGGCAATGCTGGCGCCTCGTTTCCATCAATGGGTTGCCGCGACCGCAACGACCGACGGCGAGCGCGCCAAACTGCCCGCCCTGACGCTGAATCCCGGCGCGGCCGGTCTGGGTAGCTTGCGCCGCCGGTATTCCAAGCCTCTGTACGTGCTCCTCATGATGGTGGCATTGATCCTGGCGATCGTGTGCGCGAACATCGCCAATCTGCTGCTGGCAAGGGCCGCCGCGCGACGTAGCGAAATGGCTGTCCGGCTCAGCCTGGGAGCGGGACGGTTCCGCGTGGTGCGGCAGTTGCTTACCGAGAGCGTGATACTGGCGTCGCTCGGCGGAGCGTTTGGGATCTTGTTTGCGATCTGGGGCGTGCGAACGCTGACGTTTCTGCTCTCCAGAGGGCAGGAGAACTTTACGCTGCACGCGCAATTGAACTGGAACGTGCTGGGCGTGACGGCGGCGCTCTCCGTGGTTTGCGGGCTGTTATTTGGTCTCGCTCCAGCGATTCAGTCGACGCGTTCGGACGTCATGCCCGCGCTAAAGAATGGCCGCTGGGGCGGACCGCGCCGCCCCGCGCAGCACGTTTTGGTGGTCGCCCAAATCGCGCTCTCTTTTCTCCTCCTGGTGGCCGCGGGTCTGTTTGTCCGAACACTCAACAAGCTGCACTCGGTGCAACTGGGATACGCCCGCGAGAACATCCTGCTGTTCTCGTTGAATGCGCGCCAGGCCGGGCATCGCGACCCGGAGATCACCAATTTTTACACGGACTTGCGCAGCCGCTTCGAATCGATCCCCGGAGTGCGTAGCGCGACGCTTTCGCAATCGTCGATCATCAGCGCCGGATACGCCGGAAAGACATACAGGGGGACAATCAAGATCGGCGCGGCTAGCGTCGAAGGCGCAGGCGTCCTGACCGTCGGACCGCGTTTCCTCACGACCATGCAGATTCCCCTCCTGGCCGGGCGTGAGATTGACGAACGCGACCGGCCGGGCTCCGCGCCGGTTGCAGTGATCAGCGAGCGGCTGGCGCGGACTTACTTCGGGAACGAGAATCCGGTGGGCCGGCGCATCACCTTCGTGGACGAGAACCGCGATCTCGAAATCGTCGGCGTGTCGGCTAACGTTCGGTACGGCGGTCTGAAAGAGGACGAGAATCCAATGACCGTGTTCGTAGCGGCCAGCCAGTTTTCTCCCGACCAGGTGACCTACGCGCTGCGCACTGCGGGTGATCCGCTGAGGTATGTCAAGAGCGTGTATGAGGTCGTGCACAAGGCAGATTCACGCATACCCATTACAAACGTGCTCACTCAGGCTGCCGAAATCGATCGGACGATCAGCCAGGAAGTCACGTTTGCGAAACTATGCACGGGTTTCGCGATTCTCGCTCTCCTGATCGCGTGCGTGGGACTCTACGGGACGATGTCCTACAGCGTCGCGCGGCAGGCCGGCGAGATCGGAATCCGTATGGCCCTGGGCGCGCAACGCGGCGCCGTAGTATGGATGGTTCTGCGCCGCGTTCTACTACTGGCGGCAGTGGGACTCGCGATCAGCGTCCCTGCCGCATTGATCGGGACCCGGGTTTTCAAATCGTTTCTGTTCGAGACCCAGCCCAATGATCCGAGAACCCTGGTGCTGGCCGGTGTCGTCCTCCTGAGTGCCGCGATTCTCGCTGGCTATGCGCCGGCAAGGCGAGCGTCCCGCATTGATCCGGTGGCGGCTCTGCGACAGGAGTAGGACGCGGTTCTTCGTACCGCAAGGAAGGACAGAGAAGCTCCGCGCCCGCGTACGTGAATCACGGTAGGTGTCCCATTAGATGCCGAGCTACTCTGGCGCAGCCCGCGCACGAGTATGGCCGGATGCTGCTGACGCACAACGACGGTAGCTTGGCTAGACAGGTTGACAAACCTCGCTTCGCCGGTCCGCACTGAAGTGAGCAGTCCGGAATCGTCTCGGGAGAGAGATGACGCAGTTCGGTTCGTTGGGATGCATCGAGGACGCAGCGATGTCCCGGACGAAGCGCCATCTGGAGGGTAGGTAAAGATTAAGTTGACGAGAAATGCCCATTCCGCCAATGCGATGTCGTTCCGAGCAGTTGGCCGGCAACCGGTCAGTTGGCACTGGGACACTGGTGGCCACCTTTAAGGGACCAATTGACGCTTTGCCTGTCATCCAGTAGTAATCTGGACACATCGCACGAGGCGATCGCTAAACACTTGGGGACAAGCCGGCAGCGGCCGCCGACTATACTAATGGGCGAATCAGGAGACGACATGAGCGAGACAGCCGTCCGAGACCAAACCATTCACAGGTGGTACGCGCGTCCAGTGCTCTTCGTCGCTGACGTGAACCGTGCTCTTCGGTTCTACATCGACATGCTCGGTTTCGAGAAGTGCTGGCATGAGGACGACGGCGCGGGAAAGGTATGCCAGGTCAGTCGCGCGGAATGCGAAATCATCCTTTGCGAGGATGCCAGGCGAAGAGACAAGGCGCGCTTGTTCGTGGAACTGACCGTCGATGGACTCACGGCGCTTGGCCGTGAAATTGCTGAGCGCTCAGTTCCCAACGAGAAGTCGTGGTGGGGTTACAACGTGATCAAGATCCTCGATCCCGACGGAAATGAATTGTTGTTTCCCGCGGCCGAGCCAGTCCAAGAAGTGAGTGCGAACGCTTAACGCCGATGACAGGCTGCATGACCGCCTGAGATCAAACGAAGCCTATGCGCGAACTACTCGCAAGGGTGGGCTGTTTCACCCGATCACGCCACGAACAATTTCGATCATAATTCCGAGATGCGCCAGGTGTCCAGACGATTGGGACGTATAGGTAAGGTACCGAGGCGTGAATACAGCCGGCAGTCAGGATTTCTTCAACGCTGAAGCAAAGGATCCAAATGCGCCCCGGATTCTCGGTTTGATGACGGAAACCTACGGTTTTCCGGACGACCATTTGGAAATCATTACCGAGGGAGCATGGCCCAACGCGTACCATGGTGTGCATCGGGCAGTCATCGGCGGAACAGGACGGTTTGCCGGCGTTGTCGGTAAAGCCTGGGCTCCGGAATCAGTTCTGGGAGGGCAAAAGGGCCGGCATCTGCCTTAAATGCCGGCCCGACATTCTGCTGAAGCAAAGATCAACGAAACATGTGACGGCGCCGATCATCACCCGACTGCGCCGATGTGAATGGGAGGGCCAGGGTTCGCGGATCTTGAAGTCAGCTTTCCCCGCCCGAAGCAGATCCAGTGAGGCAGGACTGCCTAAGTGTCTCTAGCTGTTACGATAAAGTTTCCCTAGCGCGGCACTCCCATGACCTTGTCCACTTCTTCCGGCATTCTTTCCGGAATTGTTCAGCACAAGCAAGCGGAAGTGGCCGAGCTGTGCGAATTTGCTGCTGCTTTGGAGCGCGAAGCATTGGAGCGTAAGTTGCCGGTCCGGCCATTCCGTGAGGCGCTGCGAAGAACGAAACCGGCCATCATCGCGGAGCTTAAGAAAGCCTCTCCGAGCAAAGGGCTGTTTGTCAAGACTTATCATCCAGCCTTCCTCGCAGATGCGTATGAAGCGGGCGGGGCAGCCTGCCTCTCGGTGCTTACCGATCGCGAATACTTTCAAGGATCGCTGCACGATCTGGAAGCGGCGCGCGCGGCGACGACTCTCCCGATTCTTCGTAAGGATTTTGTGATCGATCGCCTGCAAATCTTCGAGGCTGCGGCCCACGGAGCAGACGCTATTCTCCTGATTGCCGCGGTGCTTGAGGTCGGCGATCTGCAACAATTTCGCGAACTCGCGACGAAACTCGGAATGGCGGCGCTTGTCGAAGTCCACGATTCGGAGGAATTGCGGAAGGCGATTGATTCAGGCGCGGAGATCATAGGCGTAAACAACCGGAATCTCGAAACATTCGAGGTTAACCTGGATACCTCGGTTCGCCTCAGCTACCTGATGCCCTCGCATGTGGTACGGGTGAGTGAAAGCGGGATTGTCAGCCGTGCCGATATCGAGCGCCTTGCCGGAGCCGGATTCGAGGCATTTCTAGTGGGCGAATCGCTAATGAAATCGCCTGACCCTGCGGCCTCTCTGCGCGAGCTAGTGGCGTCATGACTCGGATCGTTAAAGTCTGCGGTATCACCAGCCCGCGAGATGCGATGGTTGCCGTCGAGGCGGGTGCGAACGCAATCGGCCTGAACTTCTATCCAAAGAGCCCGCGTTTTCTTTCTCTGGATACGGCTCATGGTATCGCTTCAATACTTCCCGATGGCGTGCTCAAAGTGGGCGTGTTTGTTGAGCCCTCGGAAGATGAAGTGCAATTGGCGATGGATCGGATTCCCTTAGATGTTATACAGCTGCACGGCCGCCACGTGCCTTCCATTGCGCACCGGACCTGGCGAGCCTTAGCCGCTGAAGCAGCCAATCCTGCTGAATCCCTGGTCGCAGAAGCGATTCTGTTGGATGCTCACACGCCGCAGTACGGCGGCTCCGGTCAAACTTTCGACTGGCGCCTTGCAGCGCGCTTTTGGCAGCCGATCATTCTGGCAGGTGGACTGGATGCCACAAATGTAGCCGAAGCGATCGAGACTGCCCGGCCATGGGGGGTGGACGCCTGCTCGCGATTGGAATCGGCTCCCGGCGTAAAGGATTGCCGGCGGGTGCGCGATTTTATTCAGGCCGCGCTTGCTGCGCTAAATATGAGGGCAGACTACGGTTACACCGACTCTACCCTGGGCGCCGACGCTCGTTCGAAACAGGTGCTCTCATGACCTCACCTCCTCTACCCGATTCTCTCGGCCACTTCGGTCCCTATGGGGGACGTTACGTTCCGGAAGTGCTGATGTCGCCGCTCGAAGAACTCGAGCAGGCTTACCTGGCGGCGCGCAACGACCCTGAGTTTCATTGCGAGCTGGACGATCTTCTCCGAAACTATGCGGGGCGACCGACGCCGTTGTATTTCGCGAAGCGCCTAAGCGCCAGGCTGGGCGGCGCGCAAATATGGCTCAAGCGTGAAGATCTGCTGCATACGGGCGCGCACAAGATCAACAACTGCCTGGGGCAGATTTTGCTCGCCCGGCGCATGGGCAAATCGCGCATCATTGCCGAGACGGGCGCCGGGCAGCACGGAGTAGCGACTGCCACCGTGTGCGCGCTCTTCGGGATGGAGTGCATCGTCTACATGGGCGAAGAGGATATGCGCCGGCAGCAGTTGAACGTGTTCCGCATGCGCCTGCTGGGGGCTGAGGTGATTGGGGTTGCCAACGGCAGCCGAACGTTAAAGGACGCAATCAGCGAAGCCATGCGCGACTGGGTCACGAATGTATCGAACACGCACTACCTGCTCGGGTCGGCGCTGGGGGCGCATCCGTATCCGATGATGGTGCGCGACTTCCACCGTGTAATCGGGGAAGAGACCCGCAAACAGGCACTCGAGCAGATCGGCCGTTTGCCGGACGTGGTAATAGCTTGCGTAGGCGGCGGCAGCAACGCAATCGGCATATTCTTTCCTTTTTTAGGGGACTCGCCGGTGCGATTTGTAGGCGCAGAGGCGGGCGGCCGAGGCAAGCTTCTCGGGGAACATGCCGCGCGTTTCAGCGGCGGATCGCCGGGCGTGTTGCACGGCACCTTCAGTTATCTGCTGCAAGATGAAAACGGGCAGGTCGGGCTAACTCACTCGGTCTCGGCCGGTCTCGACTATCCTTCGATCGGGCCTGAACACGCCTGGCTGCACGAGCAGAATCGCTGCGAGTATGTGCCGGTAGATGATGCCAGCGCGCTTGCCGCAGCGCTCACGCTCGCCCGGACGGAGGGGATCATTCCGGCGCTCGAATCGGCGCATGCGGTATCTGAGGCAATCCGGCGCGCGCCTTCCGAGGGGAACGCGGTGTACGTGGTAAACATTTCGGGACGCGGCGACAAGGATATAGGCATTTACCGCGAAAACATGCCCGAGCTGGATAAGTAACCATGGAGGCCGCCGTCAGTAGCCGCATTGCGGGCCTGTTTCAGAACTGCCAGGAGCAAGGCCGTAAAGCGTTCATTGCTTACATCACCGGAGGAGATCCGTCTCCGAGCCTCACTCCCGCGCTCGTTTCCGCCCTCGAACAAGGGGGCGCCGATCTGATCGAGCTTGGCGTACCTTTCTCCGATCCGATAGCCGATGGCCCCGTTATTCAGCGCGCCTCAGCTCGCGCGCTGAGCGCCGGCGCCCATTTGCCGCAGCTGCTCGGGGTAGTCCGCGAGATCCGCCGCAGCTCTGAAATTCCGATCCTGCTCTTCAGTTATCTGAATCCACTGCTTCGCTACGGTTTTGAAAAGCTGGCGCAGGATGCTGCCGAAGCCGGTGCGGACGGCGTGCTGCTCACAGATCTGTCTGTGGAAGAGGCAAGCGAGCCGGTACGCGCGCTGCGACGCTTTGGTCTCGATACGGTCTTTCTGGCCGCTCCGACCAGCAGCGAACGCCGGCTGAAACTGGTGGCAGAACACTCGTCCGGATTCGTTTATCTTGTGTCGCGCACTGGTGTAACAGGCGAGCAGCAGACCGTTTCTAAATCGGTGCAGCCGCTGATCGGGCGCATGCGACAACTTACCCCGCTCCCTCTCGCGGTCGGTTTCGGCGTGAGCACGCCGCAACAGGTGGCTGAAGTGGCGGCAGTGGCGGATGGCGTCGTGGTCGGCAGCGCCCTTGTCAAGCTGATTGAAAACGAGGGGACGGCGCCGGACCTGGCCATGCGCCTTCAGAAGTTTACTCGGGAGCTGACCGCTCCACTTCGTACCGCATGAGCCGATTTTCGCGTGATGACCTCGCGCGCTGTCGCGACAGTATCGATCAGCTCGATTTGCGTCTTTTGGACCTGCTCAACCAGCGCACTTCGGTGGTCGAAGAGATCGGCCGCATCAAGCAGGATTTGCGCCTGGCGATCTATGAACCGAAGCGTGAAGATCAGGTTTTTACGAACGTGCTGAGCCATAATATGGGCCCGCTGCCGCCCGACGCGGTGAAGCGCATCTTTGAACGAATCATTGACGAAATGCGAACTGTTCAGCAGAAAAAAATACTCGGCGCAGATTCATCAAGCGATGGGGATGCATGCTAGTCGTCATGCAAGAAGGGGCCACTGAGGCCCAAACCGAAGCGGTGATTGATCGACTGGTCGAGATGGGCTTCACGGTACATCGCTCTACGGGAGTGCGGCATACGGTGCTTGGCGGAGTAGGGCCGCAGGACGATTTCGATCCACTTGCACTGGAAGTGCTTGCAGGAGTGAAAGAGTGCCACCGCATCGTTTCGCCCTACAAGCTGGCGAGCCGCCACTTCAGGCCGGGGGGCTCCGTGATCAGGATCGGCGAAGTGGAGGTAGGTGGTCCCGCGGTGGTAACCATGGCGGGGCCGTGCAGCGTGGAGAGCGAAGAGCAGGTTGAGGCGTGCGCGGCCCTTGTGGCTGCTAAGGGCGCGGTTGTGATTCGTGGCGGTGCATTCAAGCCCCGCAGCTCGCCTTACAGTTTCCAGGGCCTGGGCGAAAAAGGGCTTCAGATGTTGCGCCGCGCGGCCGATCGCCATGGGTTAGTGGTGGTTAGCGAGGTGATGGACCAGGTGCAGATTCCTCTGCTCGAGAAGTATTCCGACCTGATGCAGGTGGGCGCGCGCAACATGCAGAATTTCAATTTGCTGCGCGAACTCGGGAGAGTGCGCAAACCGGTTTTGTTGAAGCGCGGCATCGCGGCGACCCTGGAAGAACTGCTGCTCTCTGCCGAGTACATCATGTCGGGAGGCAACTATGAGGTGATCCTGTGCGAGCGCGGTATTCGCACCTTCGAAACGAGTACGCGTAACACGATGGACATCTCGGCGATTCCGGTCCTGAAGCGCTTAACCCACTTGCCAGTGATAGCCGACCCATCCCACGGAACCGGCAAACGGGACTATGTGATTCCGATGGCGCGGGCAGCCGTGGCGGCCGGAGCGGATGGCCTGCTGGTCGAGGTGCATCCTGATCCGGACCATGCTCTAAGCGACGGCGCCCAAACGCTGGGGCCCGAGCAGTTCGGTGAGATGATGCGCGAAGTTGGGGCGGTTGCGCGCGCTGTAGGGCGGCATGCATGACTGGGGCAGGCGTCAACGCCTGTAAGCCCATGGAGACGGTGGCGATTGTAGGCGTCGGTCTGATTGGCGGGTCATTCGGCCTTGCCCTACGGGAAAGCGGATTCAGCGGCGACCTGATCGGTGTCAGCTCTCACTCGGCGATCGAGGCGGGCATAAGAGCTGGGTCAATTACGCGATCCGCCAACCTGGCCGAAGCCGCAGCGGTGGCGGACCTGATTTATCTCGCGCAACCGGTCGACCGCATTCTGATTACGCTGGAGCAACTGAAAGCGCTCGCCCGGCCCGGAACGGTGGTGACCGATGCGGGTAGTACCAAACAGGCGATTGTGGAAAAGGCGGCGTCCTGTCTTCCTGCGGTCCATTTTATAGGGGGACATCCGCTGGCGGGCAAAGAGCAGCGCGGAGCTGCAGCGGCGGAGGCGCACCTATTTCGCAACCGGCCGTACATTCTCACTCCTCACCGCCCCGAAACGCCGGCCTCGGCAAACCTGAGATCCTGGCTAATTCGCATCGGAGCGCGAATCGTCGAGATGACCCCGAGCGAGCACGATTCAACGGTTGCCGTGACCTCTCATCTCCCGCAGATCCTATCCACTGCTCTCGCCATCACACTCGCCCAGCAACATGAACGCCGCGTTTTTGAAGTATTCGGTCCAGGCCTGATCGACATGACGCGCCTGGCTATGAGTGGTCCAGATCTCTGGAAATCCATTCTAAGTACCAACAAACCTGCGGTGCGCGCCGCAATTGCCGATTACTCAGAGGTCTTGCGACATTTGCAAGTATGCCTTGAAAATGATAATTTAGTGGAATTGTTCGAGATCGGGTCCGGCTGGGCAAGGCAACTTCGCCAATTCGATGCCGGAACTTAGCGCATTTGCGGAGAGCCCGCCCGTGTCCTGGCATCCGTTATTCTGCTCAGTGGCGGGACAAAAAGGAATTGAATGTGAACTTACTCAGATCGGCTATCCAGGACGAACTTCGAGCTGTACCAGATGTCAGCAGGCTCGCTTCGATACAACGCTGTACTCCGCTCTATACGCAATCAGAAGCAGCGGATGCGATCTTTCTGATCGATGAAGGGCTGGTCAAACTTACACGCTCAAACGAGGCCGGTGACAAAATCATACTCGCGATTTGCGGTCCTGGCCAACTGGTGGGCGAGGAGGCCCTCTCACAAGAGCCGGAATCCTATTACACGGAGGCCGTCACCATCACGACTGCTACCGTTCATCGCATTCCGCGTAACTCGCTCCGCAGTGTCTTGGATTCCAACAGCGAGTTAGGGAGCGGCCTCCTGAGTTATCTGCTCAATCAGAAACTGCACCTGGCCGAGAAGGTCGAACTGCTTTGCCTGCACGATGTCGAATATAGGATTTTGCATTATCTGATCCACCTCTCGAGCTTGTTGCCTGAGGCTGAAAGCGGAGGCGGCTTTCAGATTCCCATCACCCAGCTTGAACTTGCAGACCTCATCGGCGCCACGCGCGAGACCACCTCGACAACACTCAATCAGCTCGAAAGACGCGGTCTTTTGAAACTCTCCAGACGGCTCCTGACGGTTCCCGCCCCCGAGGAACTGCTCCGTGCCGAAACCGCCAGATCTGCTATGCCGAAGGATGCCGCAACCACCATTGGGTCCTAGTTCTAGAACTGTTCGCCATCCTGCTAAACTGCTGATCCTAAGAAATTTGCTTGATTGAGGGCTTGTCGATCTGCTAAACTTCATTGCAGATTTTTCGATGCAAGCTGGTTGTAACACTGCGAGCCCAAACGAGCAAGGGGGGCTCTGCTCTCCTGTGGGCGAGCGTGCATCATCTCGCATCATAAGACAGGAGATTTGTAAGTGAGAGAAAAAGGTGTTGTGAAATGGTTTAACGCTGCAAAGGGCTATGGATTCATCCAGCGCTCTAACGGCGATGATGTGTTTGTGCATTTTTCAGCTATTCAAATGAATGGCTACCGCACACTCGAGGAAGGTGCAGAGGTGGAGTTCGAGGTGAAGCGCGGGCCGAAAGGTCTGCAAGCCGAGAACGTCAACCGTCCGTAGTTTCCAACCAGCTCGCAGAAAAGGCCGCCGTGGTATAAATACCCCGGCGGCCTTTCTGTTTATATCCGAACATGCACTATCGAAAATTGGGACCCACTGAAGCAGAGATCAGCGAGATTGGTTATGGCGCCTGGGGTATCGGCGGCAATCAATGGCGAGGCGGCAAAGACGATGAATCGATCCGGGCGCTGAAGCGCGCCTTTGAACTAGGCGTGAATTTTGTGGACACTGCGCTCGCCTACGGCGACGGCCATAGCGAACAGTTAGTAGGCCAGGTGGTCCGTGAAGATTTCCGGAAAATCTTTCTTGCGACAAAGGTTCCCCCAAAGAACCGGGTCTGGCCGGCTGCGCCCTCAACGCCTATTTCAGAAGTGTTCCCTTACGATTACATCGTGCAGTCAACCGAGCAGAGCCTACGCAACCTGGGAGTTGAACAGATCTATTTGCAGCAGTTCCATGTCTGGACGGATGCCTGGATCCATACGGAAGAGTGGCAGCGCGCCATTCAGGATCTGCGCGCCAGCGGAAAGGTTCGCTATTTCGGCGTTTCAGTAAGCGAGCATGATCCGAACTCCGCGCTTGAGGCGGTAAAGAGCTGCATGTTTACAGCGGTTCAGGTCATCTACAACATTTTCGACCAGAAGCCCGAAGAAAAGCTGTTTCCGCTATGCGTTGAAAAGCAGGTAGGCGTGCTCGCCCGCGTGCCGCTGGATGAAGGCGGGCTTACCGGAAATATCACCGAGTCGACTCAGTTCGAGCCCGGCGAGTTTCGGGAATCGTATTTCCGGGGAGACCGCAAGCGGCAGGTAGTCGAGCATGTGGAAGCATTGAAGCGGGATCTGCAGTGCGTTCCCGGCACGCTCGCCCAAATCGCTCTCCGGTTCTGCCTATCAAACAAAGCAGTGAGCTCGGTGATTCCCGGGATGCGCCGGGTGGAAACGGTTGAGAGCAACTGCCGTGCCGCTTCAGCCGGGATGCTCGATTCGAAGACCCTGGCGATTCTGAAGCAGCATGCCTGGAACCGCAACTTCTACGAGTAAAGTTCGCCTTACCAGACGCGACAGGCGTTTTGATGTCTCATCGGCTGGCCTACTTTACAGCCGAATGCCTCCCCGAACTCTGGCAGGTTCGAGACCACGCCGTTGATCCGGTAGGCTAGCGGCGAGTGCGGATCGGTGATGGCCCGCATGCGCTTGAGTTCGGGACGCTCATCACCGCACGCCCACTGCGCCATGCCGACAAAAAATCGCTGATCGGGCAGTAGATCCGCTATGGGCTGCAGGTTCTGCGTGGCTGTGGCGTGTTTCCAGGCGAGATAAGCGAGAAAGGTTCCGCCCAGGTCGGCGACATCTTCCCCGAGAGTCAGGCTGCTGTTGATGTGGATATCATCCACGATTATGTAGTTTGCGTACTGGTTGCGCACGCAGGCGACACGCTCTTCGAAAGCCTTCGCGTCGGCCGGCGTCCACCAGTCGCGTAAGTTCCCCTGCGCGTCGAACTGCCTGCCCTCATCGTCGAACCCGTGCGTCAGCTCATGGCCGATCGTCGCTCCGGTGTTGCCGTAATTCGGAGCTGCGTCCATTCTGGGGTCAAATAACGGAGGCTGCAAAACGCCAGCCGGGAAGTTGATGTCGTTCATTTGCGCGTCGTAATAGGCATTCACCGTAGGCGGCGTCATGGACCATTCGCTGCGGTCAACCGGCTGGCCGATCTTCCGGAGCTGCCGCTGTTCCTCAAATTCCGCGGCGTGGCTGGCATTGCCCAGGAAATTCGTGCGCGAGATCTGGACGGAGCTGTAATCCTTCCACTTGTCCGGATAGCCAATTTTATTGACGAGTCTGTGGAGTTTCGCGAGCGCCTGCTGCTTGGTGGGCTCGCTCATCCAATCCAGGTCCTTGATGTCGCGGCCCATTTCGCTTTCGATCTGCTCGGTCACTTTGAGCGCATCGGTCTTGGTCTGGGGGGAGAAGGTCCTGGCGACAAATACCTGGCCCAGAGCGTCCCCGAGCTGCGCGTCGACGAGGCGCGTACACTTCTTCCAGCGCGGCGGCATTTCCTTCGATCCCGACAGGTAAGCGCTGTAGAACGCAAACTCCTCGCGCACGAATGGCGACGACAGGAACTTTGCCTGACTGTGGATCAGATGCCAGCGGAGATAAGCTCTCCAGGCCGCCAGGTCACGGCTGCCTAGTTGGCGGTTGAGCTCTTCGAAAAACTTTGGCTCGGTGACATTCACAACGTAAAATTCCGGCGCACCCAGCTTGCCGAAGTAGCCGTCCCAGTCGAAAGCCGGCATCATACGGCGCAGGTCGGCCCGGCTGACCTTGTGCTTGAGATTGTAGGGATTGCGCTTCTCGGTGCGAGTCAGCGAGGCCTTGGCCAGCGCTGTTTCGACATCCATCACCGCCTGCGCATCCGTTTGAGCATCGGAGTCAGACTCGCCGAGCAGCACCAGCATGCGCTCGACGTGCTGGACATATCTCTGACGGATGTCCTGCGACTTGGCCTCGGTCTTGGTGTAGTAATCGCGATCGGGCAGCCCTAGGCCGCCCGCGAAAGCGAACGCAATCACCTGGGAAGAGTTGTCGAAATCCTGATCTGACCCGAAGCCGAATAAGGCGCCGCGGTCAATGCCGGTGCGATGTTGAGCGCCCACATAGGCCCCTATTTCCCCGGTCGATTTCAGCCTGCCGATAGCTTGCAAATCCGGCTCTATTGGCTTGATCCCGGCGTGCTCGATCGCCGGCTCATCCATGCAGGACTGAAAATAGTCGCCAATTCTCGCTTCGCTTGCGTTCCGGGTTGCGCTCTGCCCGGAGGCCTGCTGCAGTATGCTCCAGAGAAACCGCTGATTATCGTCTTCCATCTTGGCGTACACATTCCAGGCCGCCTGATCCGGCGGAATAGGGTTCAGCTTGTTCCAGTTCCCGCACGAGTAGCGGTAGAAATCGATGCATGGATCGACACTCTTATCCATGAAGCTGATATCAAGGCTGGGAGTATAGGGCAAAGCTGTCAACGGCGTTTGCTGCGCAAGCAGATAGCTCGAAAGGGAGCTGACGAAAACGAGAGCGGGGAGGAAACGCATGTACCGATTAGAACCTACACACTCTCGCGTATCCAGGCCAGGTACTTTTCTGCGCCGTCCGCGATGGGAATCCCGATCACTTCAGGAGTGTCATACGTGTGCAGCCCGAGGATCGCGTCCCGCAGGGCTTCGAAGCGCTCTTCGGTTGTCTTGATCAGCAGCAGGTACTCCGCCGCACGCTCGATTTCGCCTTTCCAACGGTAGATGCTTTGGATCTGAGGCAGAACGTTCACACAAGCAGCCAGGCGCTTCTCGACAAGCGCGCCGGCGAGTCTAGAAGCCTCTTCCTCACTTCCGCAGGTGCAGAAAACTAGCAAAAAGCCAAGCATAATCTCCTTTCCAGTGGACGTTTACTCAAAACAAGTCTATAAAAGAATGTAAGGACAGATCGAGGAAAATGCTGCGTCAGTATCTGCGACCCCTGGCAGCCGTTGCGGCACTCGCCGGCTTAGCCGCTTACGCGACGATGATGTTACGCGGTCCGCAAGGCATAGCGGCCTGGACCGAGAAGCGTCACGAAATTCAGGCTTTGCAAGAGCGAAACGCGAACTTGCTGCGCGATATCGAAGCTAAGAAGCAGCGGATCGAACGTCTGAAGAGTGACCCCGCGACGCAGGAGCTCGAACTGGAGAAGCTCGGTTTCGTTCACAAGGACGATACGCAATTCAAGATCACCGGACAGCATCTCCGAGCGGCCGGTACCGGCGGCCAGAGCGGTGCAGGGGAGCGGTAGGAAAAGGCCCTTAGGCACGCGGGGCAGAGAATCTGCTCACGATTCCTCGCCGAGAGTCTGACTCGACACGCCGATTACGGTTTTCTGTCCTAGCGCCGAACGAATCAGGGTGGCAACCTGCTCAATGACTGGACCCTCGGCCAGCAGAACGCGATGGGGCAACCAGAACGCGTCGTCAATGCACTGTTCCGCTACCGGACAGGCCGTGACGCGGCATTTCGCGGTGCGGTATAACTCGTTCCGATAAAGCGTCTGCGGGTAGAACGGCGTGCAAGGAACGCCGGCGTTCGTCAAAGTCCGGCAGACCTCGTCCCGGAGTCCGGCGGGGTTGGTCCTGCCCAACAGCAGGTAAAACGAGTTTTGGGTGGCTTCGGCCGGCTCGCACTGCCACCGGATCTCATCGACATCTGCCAGCGCTTGTTTTAGCCTCCCCGCATTCGCGGTGCGGATTGCTATTTGCTGCGGCAAGCGCTCGAACTGTGCCAGCAGTATCGCCGCTTGAAAGGCTGTCATCCGGAGATTGGTGCCGAGGTTCTGGTGCTGGTAGAAGCTTTGCCCCGGCACTCGTCCGCAATTGACAAGAGATCTGAGCTTGCCGGCGAACTTCTCGTCCGAGGTGACCAATATGCCGCCCTCGCCCGCGGACAGGACCTTGCCGTTCTGGAAGCTGAACGAGCCGGCGACTCCGAAACTGCCTGCCCGTTTGCCATTCCATTCCGAGCCCTGGGCGTGCGCCGCATCTTCCAGTAGAAGCAGATGGTGCTTGCGGCAAATACGCAGGAGGGCGTCTACGTCGCACATCGCTCCTCCGAAATGCACGGCCAGAATGGCCTTAGTGCGCGGTGAGATTGCGGGCACGACTGTTTGAGGGTGGATATTGAACGTCGCCGGATCGATGTCGACGAAGACCGGCGTAGCACCTACGCGCGATACGGCGGAAGCTGTCGAAATAAACGAAATGGCCGGGACAATCACCTCGTCGCCGTGACCGATGCCAAGCACGTTGAGCGCTGCTTCGAGCGTGACCGTACCATTGAAGGCGCTGATGCCGAAGGCGGAATGCTGATAGGCTGCAAAACTGCGCTCGAATTCTCCGACAAACTCGTGGAAACCGCCCCACTGCGGACTCTCGAGGACCAGCCGGAGCAGCTCTGCTTCCCGCTCGCCTGCCTGCGGCCAGGAGGGTATATACATGGACGGAACTGCTCTCAGTTTAGACAATGGGGCAGCGTCAAGTAGGACCGGCCGAGCCGCATGGGAACATTAGTGCAGATGTCGGTTTATCAGGAGCGCCGGGAAGACCTCGAGAAATACGAACTAATGATGGGGCGCGAGCGCGGCAGACTGGCCGTTACGCTTGATTGCATAACGGACGCCCTAGTCCTAGTGGGCCAGCACGGTGTATATTGCCAGAGCGTGCGCCAGCTAGGTAAACCCGCCATGGACATTCAGCTCATCAGTAAGAGCCTGACGGATGCGAAAGAGCTGATCACGAGCGTGCTCGAGTCGGTTTCACAAAAAGACGGCGGGGCTGACCCGAAAGGCTAAAGGTTCTGCAAAAAGGGATTGAGCTCTTTTTCGCGGCCGATGGTGGTCTCGGGACCGTGTCCAGGGATCACGACCGCGTCCGGTGGGAGATCGAGTAATCGCGTTTTGATGGAGGCAAGTATCTGCCGCGAGTTACCGCCGGGCAGATCCGTGCGACCGATACTGTTACGGAAAAGCGTATCGCCGGCGATCAGTTTGTTTTCGCCCGGAACCCAGAGGCATTGGCTACCCGGCGTGTGGCCTGGAGTGTCGAAGACGTGAAACTCCGCAGCGCCAAGCTTGAGCACGGTACCTTCCGCCAAAGCACTATCGACCTCAGGTCGCGTCGGTGTCTCCATTCCCAGCCAAGCCGCTTGACCGTCGAGCATGTCCAATAGCTGCTTATCTCGCTCGTTCATGTAGACCGGCGCGCCGGTCAAAACGCGAAGGAGATGCGCTCCCGCTACGTGATCGATGTGCGCATGGGTGATTACGATTGCCTTTACACGCAGTTGATGCTCGTCGAGAACCGAGGTGATCTTGCCGATTTCATCGCCCGGATCGATGACTATAGCTTCTCGCGTCTGCTCGTCGCCAAAGATCGAGCAGTTGCACTGAAGCATGCCTACTGGAATGATGACGTGAATCATAGGTTCGTCCCCAGGTTAGCTGGTGACGCCGGTTTTCGCCGCCTTGCTGGTGGAAAAGGGAACGCTCAACTCTGACATGAAGGCCGAGCTCCAAGCTTCATTAAGTGGCACTTTTTCAACTGTTTTAAATGGCTCTTCTCGACCACGGAGCCGAACCCGTATGCTTATGGAAGATCTTGCCCGCTTCGTCTAATTACTAAATGGCTAACTGAGTTAAGCCGGGGTTCGAAATGACATTACAGACTGTACCTGCCGTGGTTTTCTTCGTATCCGCCTCCTTACCGGAAATCGTGCTCGGGCAATAGACGAGCGGAACTGTGGTGGGATCGATCTGTGTGAAGAAGCGCCAGTTTGCGGCAGCCGAAGCGCTGCATTGAGAGGCAAGGCCACTACGAAGAGGCAGCACAGCTCTATAGTCGCGGGATCCCACAACTGCGAGAGTCATACGGCGAAAATAGCGGTGAATACGTCAGAGCCCTCAGCAACTTCGGACTTCTTAAGCTTGAAATGGGCCGATATCTTGAGGCTCTCGAGATACAGCGGAAGACCTATCAAATCGAATCTCGATTGTATGTAGCGCCTCCAAGCATTTCCCAGAAGCAGATCAAGCATACCGGAGAGCGGTTCACATTTACAACATCTCAGGCAAGGACAGCCCTGAGCTGATGTCATGGCTCTACGAATACGCCGATCTGTTGAGGAAGGAAGAGAAGTTTAGCGAAGCCGAACAAGCGAACGTGGAAGCATCCGGGATTCGAGTGCGCAACGCGATCAGAGCGAGCGAGGAGGCAACGCAGTCCAGAGATAGATCAGCATTCAAATGACCTGGATTGATGTCATAGGGTGTCCGAGGAAGGTGCTCCTGCAACAATGACGGGCTCGTGATTCACCGCGAAGTTAACCGAACGTGCAATGAAGCAGAGCTGATGTGCTCGGCCGTGCAACACAGTAGCTTCTGCTACACGCCCCGGATCCGAGATGCTCATGTGGGGACGGAGCGTGACTGAGACGAACTGACCGGCTCCGTCTGCGTCCTCCTGCATGACGCCGTTGACCCGATCCGTATACTCGGTGACGATAATTCCGGCATCGGCGCATAGATGGAGCACCCACAGCATGTGGCAAGCTGAGAGTGAAGCGACGAGCAACTCTTCGGGACTGTATCGTGCGGGATCACCGCGAAAAGTAGCATCCGATGAGCCCCGCAAAGGTCCTTCTTTGCCGATTCCGTGAATTTCGTGGTCGCGGCTGTAAGTTCTATAATCCGCCGTACCCTGGCCGCGATTGCCAGTCCAGGTGACGGTGAGATTGTACTCGTGATTTCTACCCATCAATGTGCATCCTCTCTTTCGGGACCGCTTCAGACGCTCTAATAAGGCCGGGTCGAGTGTTCCATCGAGCCGCCATGCGAGGAGCGCTCTTAAGAATATTTTTTCATCCGCTACATGGGGCTCACCACAGCCATTTGACTAAGCGCGAAAGGCGCCACCTGAATTTCCCCATCCGGGGAGCTCAGTATTCTTGTAGCCATTCCGCTGTGGTCCGCAACGAATTTTGCTTAGTGGCCCTTGTAATACATGCGGTTTAGCTGCTAATCTCCGTGACAGTGACAACAGCGAGAACACAACTTCGGAGGATGCCCGAAAGGGGTAGTTTCAACAGACAGGAGCTGTATCAAATACTCGATGAAGGGTTCATTTTGTCATATCGGCTTCGTTGTGAAGGGGCAGCCATTTGTAATTCCGACCTCGTACTGCAGGATGGGGGACGAACTTGTTGTTCACGGCTCTTCCGCCAGCCGCATGCTTCGCACGGCGGAATCGGGTATCGTGCTATGTGTTTGCGTAACTCTGGTAGACGGTCTGGTGCTGGCTCGTTCCGCGTTTCACCACTCCATAAACTACCGTTCCGCAATGATTTTCGGGACAGCAGTTCTGATCGAGGGCCGTCAGAAGAAGCTGGAGGCTCTGCGCGCTCTCTCCGAACATCTCGTACCTGGGAGGTGGGCTGAGGTTCGCAAACCAAGTGACCGGGAGCTAAGGGCGACCTCGGTCCTTGCGCTTCCGACGAGCGAGTTTTCGCTAAAGACTCGCACCGGGCCGCCGTCGGACGATGAGGATGATTACGAGCTTCCGGTCTGGGCAGGAGTGCTACCTCTCCATATGCAGGCGGGTGAAGCTATGGCTGATCCGTGCCAAGCCGGGGATCAAAGCGTTCCAGAGTACGTGAACCAGTACTCTCGTCCGAGACGCGGACAACGAGTTTCATCTGAAGTGTAGTTTCACGCGTTCGGGATCAGTTGAGGCGGACAATCCCAGGCAGTTTAGATAATTCGGACAGTTTCCTAAAACGGCGCTCCTCTGCATCGTAAATCATGCCCAAACAATCCTCCAGCCTTTGAACAGTTACTGGCTGAAGGATTTCTTGCGGGAAAGGTCGGCTCTGGCACCTTCGTGACGAAGCGACTGGTGGAGGACTCAGGTCGGTCCGGATTCAGTCCAGCCCCCAGCCGAAGTAATTCTGCTTCCGCGTGGTTCGAGAAGCGTCGGATATTTATCCTCCGACGCTTTTCCAGATGGTGCTGACCGAGTTCATCACGCAAGGGGCCTTCGCGAAACACTTGCGCCGAATGAGGTCGGTCTACTCTGAGCGGCTCAACGAGCTTGCCGAGTGCGTTCACCGCGACCTGAAAGGGAGAGCGCACATCGAGATTGCCGATTCCGGTTTGCACGTGGTTTTGTTCCTGTCACACGAGGTGGACGATGTTGCGGTTTCCCAAGAAGCCGCGCGACAGGGCGTAATTGTGATGCCGCTCTCACACTGCTATCAAGACCGCCCAGTCCGCCGAGGACTGATTCTGGGCTTTGGAGGGACCGACTCCGTACAGATCCGGCGCGGTATTCTTTTGCTACGGCGCGCGCTGGATGCGGTCTGTGGTAACGAGCGTCACCGGCATCTCGAAAAAGGATGCGTAGGAGATTAGCAATGAGACGAAGTATAATCAAGCATGTTTTTGCGGGATTGTGAGTTGCCCGCTTCGCCTATGTCGAACCGACGTTCGTTCCGCTATCGAGTTGTAGACGTCTTCACACGCTATCCGCTGGAGGGCAACGCCCTGGCGGTTTTTCCTGATTCACGAGGAATCGACGATTCGATGATGCAACGGATCGCAAGAGAGCTAAATCTCTCGGAGACTGTCTTCGTTGAAGAAGCGACTGTTGCGGGCTGCGTGAAGAGTCTTCGCATTTTTACTCCGCTTCGAGAGATCGTTTTCGCCGGACATCCAACTGTCGGAGCGAGCTATGTGCTTGTCGAAGAAGGATCAATACCGAAAGGCATCGAACACTTCTCGGTGCAAGAAAAGATCGGCCCCGTGGCGATCCGAATTGAGATGAGCGAGCCGCCAATGGTGTGGCTGGAAACTCCCCCTATCTCTTTCGAGAGACCATTTGACCGGGCTGCATGCTCAGAAGCGCTGCGCTTGAACCGGAGCGAACTGCTGGATATTGATCCTCAAATCGTGAACGCCGGAAATCCAACACTCCTGGTTGCGGTCAAAGATAAGTCAGTTGTTGATCGTGCTTCGATCGATCTCAACCTTTGGTCGAAGCTTAACAAGGATTACCCGAACCCATTCTGCACATTTGTCTTCGCACCGACCGACAGCGGAGCGTATTCACGAATGTTCGCGCCGGAGTACGGGATTATGGAGGATCCGGCGACGGGAAGTTCGACTGGTCCTCTCGGCGCCTTCATGAAGCGCTACGGTCTACTTCCGAATGCCGGCCTCGGCCGCTTCGTCAGCGAACAAGGTACGAAAATGGGACGCCGCAGCCTTCTACATTTCGAGATTTCAGTAGATCACGGGGAGGAGCGTATATCGGTCGGCGGCCATGTGACACCACTCGCGGAGGCCGTGATGAGACTATGAGCGGCGCTCGCCAGACTGCTCAGTGACGACCATACCGTAGAACGCGTTATAGTTTTCCCGCAATGAGCTTCTTGATTTCTTTGATGCCCTTCTCATCGCGCTTGTAGAAGGTCCACTGTTTTATTCGCTTACCCTGGATCAGCCCTGCCTGCGTTAGAACCCTGAGGTGCTCGCTTGCAGTCGGCTGGCTGACACCGAGCTTCCTGGCGATGGACAAGCCGCAGACTCCGTCTTTCACACGGTCGCCGTCCACTTGTGGAGGGAACTCGTGAACGGGTTCCTTGAGCCACTCAAGAATCTGCAGACGCCGCTCATTGGCTAGTGCGCGCAGCGCCGCTCCAATATCCATAGAGTGACTTAGCAAACGACCTGAGTATAGTCTATAAGCCGCCCGATCTCAGCGTGGGCCAGGGGGAGTATGGCCTGAACCAGACTTGAACGCCGGCCTGACGCGATAGAGGGCTGCGAGAAAACGGCTTATCCAATCATCTGCCTGGGATTCTGGCTGGTCCATTATGGCGGCGTAGAGAGAAGTTCCACATTTCCTATGAGATCACGGCCGCCCCGCCATGACATATTTTTGGTCGGCATACTGAAAACCGGCCAAAAGAATTCTGGGGTGATTTGCTTCTTGCGGTTTTCAACGGACGTGGTGTGTGTTCATGGAACGGGCAGCGGCCGACCGGGTTCCAGCTGCAATCGGCCGGCGGCCTCGCGCTTCGCTACGCGAAGCCTTGAAACTGTTCGGCTGACTGCCGTCTATGCAGCGACTCTTGGGTTGTTGTTGGCCTGGGTTCCGTCTCGGTTGCTGGCACAGTCCCGGCCAGTATTGCCGCAAGGGGGAGTTTTCGTTAGCGGTGCGGGCACGATTAGCCCGGCCTCGGGCGGCAGTTTGAGTATCACCCAGAATAGTGCGCGGGGCGTGATCGACTGGAGCAAGTTCTCGATCGGCGCGGGTGGTCGAGTTGTCATCAATAACGGCACGGGCGCAACTCTCAGCCGGGTGGTTGGCGGCGATCTCTCCCGTATCGACGGTCTATTGAAGGCGACCGGCTCGCTCTACCTGATCAATCCGAACGGGGTGGTGATCGGGGCCAAGGGCTGCGTCATGACGGACGGGAGCTTCATGGCTTCGACCCGTGATATCGCTACCGGAGCCTTCATGTCGGGAGGCGTCTTAAACGCAGCGGGAACATCGAGCGGCGGCGTAGTCAACCAGGGATCGATTTTGGCCCGTGAAGGCGATGCGATTCTGATCGGCCGGTCGGTCGATAACTCCGGGTCAATCAATGCGCCGAAAGGGACGGCAGTGCTGGCGACGGGGGACAACGTGCTTCTAACCACGGCCGGCGGCCCGGCCGGCGTGTATGTTGCACCGGGTAGTAATGATTCGGGCAACCTGACGCAGACGGGGCGGATCCAGGCCGCTGCGGCAGCCCTCAAAGCAGCCGGGGGCGACATTTATACGCTCGCCGGCAACCAAACAGGCCTGATTTCGGCTACCGGCGCCGAAACGATCAAGGGCCAGGTCTGGCTGTCTGCACCAGGTGGAAAAGTAACAGCTGGCGGCGAGATCTCGGCGCGTAACGCGGATGGCACAGGAGGGCAGATTGTCGCAAATGGGGCCGATGTGACGGTAGCCGCAGGAGCACGAATCTCAGCCCAAGGCTTATCCGGTGGCAGCGTTCTAATCGGGGTTTCGAGCCCCGGCGGAGCCGATCTGGCACACTCGACGACCCTGGCAAACGGGGCTTCGATTCAGGCAGGCGGTCCCGAGGGCGGCGGACTCATTGAGACCTCCGGAGGAGCCGTCTCGATTGGCAAAGCCAGTATCAGCGCCGGCCTGGGTGGCTCGTGGCGGGTGGATCCTATCGATCTGACCATTGATGGCACGGCCGCCTCGACGATTGCCTCCAGCCTAAACACCGGGACGAACGTGAATGAAGAAACAACTGCAACTACGGCCTCCGGCGCTGGCGTACAGAGTGTAGGAGCGGGCGACATCAACGTATCTGCGCCGATCTCCTGGACTGGCTCCGGCGCACTGACCTTATCCGCTTATCACGATTTGAATGTGAACGCGTCGATTTCAGGCGGGGGCGGTTTGACGGGTACAGCAGGCGCCGCCGTGGCAGTAAATTCTAATGTCTCAGCCTCGAGTGTTCTGATCTCAGCTTTGGGCGGGAATTTGAGCCTTGGATCAGGCGTGACCGTTGCCGGGGCGAATGGCGTGACCCTGCAGACCACGGGGAAGTTCATCAATAACGCGGGCGCGAGCGCATTATCTGCCGGCCTGGGACATTGGCTGGTTTATTCAAGCGATCCGACGGCCGACACCACTGGCGCCCTCACGCCCGATTTCCTGCAGTACGCAGCAACCACCTCAACCGCACCGTCCGCCAACGGAAACGGCTTCCTATACAGTGTTTCGCCGAGCCTTTCGGTTGCCCTGTCCGGCACTGTGGAGAAGACCTATGACGGGACTAACGCGGCCACTTTCAGCGGAGCAAATGCCGCGGTCACGGGCCTGATCAACGGGGATACGGCAGCCGTGAGCGGTAGCTATGCCAGCAAGAACGCCGGGAACGGGATCACGGTTACTGCCGCAGGGATCGGCGTTACACACGCTGGGGTTCCGGTCTATGGATATGCCGGGACAACGCCCTCCGTCAGCGCCGCGATCGGGCAAATCGACGCGGCAGCGCTGACTGCGAGCATCGTCGGTAATCCGACGAAGACGTACAACGGTACAACTACCGCCACCTTGAGCGCAGCCAATTACCAGTTGAGCGGCTTCGTAGCGGGCGAAGGCGCGGCGGTAAACCAGCCGAGCTCGGTCGCTTACGATTCCGCGGATGCCGGCTCTCGAACGGTCTCAGCGAACTTCAGCTCAACCAATTTTGTTGCTAATTCCGGCACCAGTCTTTCCAACTACGTGCTGCCGGCGAGCGCTACCGGACCGGGATACATCAACCAGGCGCCTCTACTCATCACGGGGGTTCTGGCCACTGACAAGACATACGACCGCACCACCGTCGATACGTTGGACACCAGTTCCGCCGCTCTCTACGGTGTCATCGGCTCGGATAACGTCAGTCTCCAGCCGAGCGCTGCAAGCGGATCGTTTTCCACCAGCAATGCGGGCTCAAATCTCGCCGTGACCGCATCAGGCTTCAGCCTGAGTGGGTCCAAGGCGGCAGACTATGCACTGACCCAGCCGGCCGGGCTGACGGCAAGCATCAACCCGGCTTCTTTGACCATCGGAGGCGTTACGGCGTCAAGCAAGGTCTACGACGGAACCAGCGCTGCAAATTTGAACACGTCCGCGGCAACGCTGAACGGAGTTGTGTCCGGCGACCTTCTAACGCTCGGAAAGAGCTCGGCAACCGGGACTTTCGCCACATCTGACGCCGGTACCGGGATTGCGGTCACGGCTTCAGGGTTCAGCTTCTCAGGTACGGCAGCGTCCAATTACCGGCTGACTCAGCCGAGCGGGCTTTTCGCAGACATCACGGCAAAACCAATCTCCGCCGCAATCAGTTCGATTCCCACCAAGACCTACAACGGCGATGCCGGAGCAATTGTTGATTCATCCGGATTTACCCTGAGCGGCTTTGTGGCCGGCCAGAGTGCCACCATCAGTCAGGCCGCACACGTGGCGTACGATACGCCAAACGCCGGAAGTCAGACAGTAACGGCGAATCTAGCTGTCTCGGACTTTACAGCAGGAACAGGCACCAAGCTTTGGAACTACATCCTGCCCACCACCGCGACGGGAACGGGCGTTATCAATCCGGCACCGATAACGATCTCGCTGGTCGGCAATCCGACTAAAACCTATGACACAACTGCTTCTGCCACGCTAAGCTCGTCGAACTATCTTTTGAGCGGTTTCTTGAGCGGCCAAAGCGCCACAGTGACGCAGACAGCCGGAGTCTACGATTCACCAAACGCCGGCGTGCACCAGGTAACTGCCACTCTCGGAAGCGGAGATTTCACAGCCGGATCGGGAACGCTTCTGTCGAATTATTTTTTTCCGACCAGCGTAACTGGCTCGGGTACGATCATTCCGGCACCACTCGGAGGGGGCATTTCCGCGAGCATAACCGGAAACCCAACAAAGACTTATGACGGTACGACTGTCGCCACGCTTACGCCCTCTGATTTCACGCTCACCGGCTTTGCTGCCGGCCAAGGAGCCTCGGTAACGCAAACTGTGGGCGCATATGGCAGCAAGAACGTCGGCGTACAGGCGGTAAGCGCAAACCTCGCCCCTTCAGATTTCTCGCCCGATTCCGGCACTAATCTCTCGAATTACACCTTACCGGCAGTGGCGTTCGGTTCGGGCACAATCAATCCGGCAGTGCTGACTGCTTCCATCGTAGGTACACCGACTAAGGTCTACAACGGCACGACGCGCGCGACGTTAACAAATTCGAATTTCAGTATCTCAGGGCTGGCGGCAGGCGAAGCGATCAACATTGATGAGGCAGTACAGGCGGCATATGACGCACAACAGGCCGGTTCGCGTACAGTAACGGCCAACATTGGAATTACCGACATCACACCGCAATCCGGGACGCTGCTGTCAAATTATGTGCTGCCAACCAGCGCAACCGGGGCCGGTTTGATCACGCAGGCGCCATTATCCATCCTCGGTGTTTCGGCTCAGAATAAGACTTATGACGCGACCACTGCCGCTACGCTTTTAACCAGCAGCGCGCAACTGTTTGGCGTGGTGGGCTCCGATAACGTGTCTCTTTCGAGCAGCGGAGCCAGCGGCGTGTTTGCCAGCGCGAATGCGGCAAGCAGCATTCCGGTCAGCGCGTCCGGCTTCAGCATCTCGGGAACGGATGCGGCCAACTATCAGTTATTTCAGCCGACCGGCCTAGTGGGGACGATCTACCGCGCGCCGGTTTCGATGACGGGCGTGAGCGCGCTTGACAAGTTCTACGACAGTACAACAGGGGCGACGCTGAACTCCGGTTCCGCTGCTCTCTCGGGAGTTCTTTCCATCGATTCTGGGCAGGTCGGATTAGATGCGAGCGCTGCTGCGGCCGCCTTCAGCACCGTTAATGTGGGCAATCACTTGACTGTGACGGCGAGCGGCTTCTCGCTGAATGGGACCCAAGCAGCCAACTACGCCCTCAGTCAACCAGCGGGCCTGACTGCTGACATCAATCCGAAGCCTCTGACCGCGAACATTATTGGCAATCCGACCAAGGTGTACGATGGCTCGACCTCGACTACACTACGGGCCGCCAATTACCAACTGACTGGTTTCGTTACGGGACAGGGTGCCACTTTGCCGCAATCGGCAAATGCACAATACATGTCGCCGGATGCTGGAACGCAGACTATTCAATCGACCCTTGCCGCCTCCGATTTCTTTGCCAACTCGGGCACCAATCTCTCTAATTACGCTTTGCCGGCTACTGGCTCGGGCACGGGGACTATCACACCGGTGCCGCTGAGCGCGTCGATTATTGGGAATCCCACGAAGAGTTACGATTCCACCACTAACGCGATGCTGAATTCGAGTAATTACGCTCTTAGCGGGTTCGTCTCGGGCCAGAGTGCGACGGTGACGCAGACCACAGGCCTCTACAACCTCGCCGATGCGGGCACGCGCTCGGTCAGCGCCACGCTTGCTGCCGGAGACTTCACCGCGGGCGGGTCGACGAACCTCAACAACTACGTCCTTCCGAGTTCAGCAACCGGCATAGGCACCGTTAACAAAGCTCCGCTGCAAGTCGTGAGCGTCTACGGAACCGACCGCGCTTATAACGGCGGCTACGCAGACACGCTGAACGTATCATTGGCGGGAGTTTCGGGTTTGTTTGGCTCGGACACGGTGAACTTGAACGCTGGAGGTGCGGCAGGTGTCTTCGCCTCTAAGGATGCCGGGAGCGGAATCGGTGTCACGGCGGCGGGTTTCACTATCTCCGGCGGCCAGTCAGCCGATTACACCCTGCTGCAGCCCACTGGGCTCTCGGCCAACATCACACAGGCGCTTCTGAGCCTCACGAACGTGACCCGCATTTATGACAGCACCACCGCTCTTCCGACAGCGAGCAGCGCGTATGCGCTCTCCGGTGTGGTGGGTTCGGACGCCGTATCGGTCAATACGAGCGGAATCGGCGGGAACTACGCCGATAAGAACGTGGGCGCGAGCAAAAGCCTGAGTCTTACCGGCCTTGCTCTTACCGGCGCTCAGGCCGCAGACTACAGCATCGCCTCGAGCCTCTCAAACGCGAGTATCGGCACCATCACAAAAGCGCCGCTGACGGTCACGGGGGCGGTCGCCCTTGACAAGATCTACGACGCCACGACGGCCGCCAGTCTGGATAACAGCTCAGCTGTGCTTGGAGGACTCTTCGCAGGCGATGCGGTGACTCTGAACTCAACAGGATCCGCCGCTGTATTCAATAGCAAGAACGTTGGCAATAGCAAGCCGGTGACCACCAGCGGCTACACGGTTTCCGGCGCGGATATGGGCAACTACAGCTTCACACAGCCCACCGGCCTTTCGGCGAATATCACTCCGTATTCGGGTCTCAGCCTAGTCTCAGTCACCAAAACTTACAACGGCAATTTGAATCTACCCACGATCAGTTCCGCCTATGTGCTCGGTGGTCTGCTGGGTTCAGACAGCGTACAGGTAGCAACTGGCAGTCTTTCGGGCAGCTACGGCTCGGCGAATGTAGGCTCGAACCAACCGGTAAGCTTGTCCGGTCTCGCTCTCGGCGGCACGGACGCGGCAAATTATACGATCGGCTCCAGCCTTTCGAACGCCGCGATCGGCATCATCAATCCGAAGGCGCTAACGGCTTCTATCGTCGGCACTCCCACTAAGACCTACGACGCCACAACGGCGGCGACGCTCGGAGTATCAAACTACTCGTTCTCAGGTTTCGTTAGCGGCGAAGGCGCGACCGTAACGAAGACGAGCGGAACATACTCTAGCGCGAATGCCGGCTCGCCGAACGTCTCGACCACGCTGGCGATCGGCGACTTTACTGCCAATTTCGGTACGCTTCTTAGTAACTACACACTGCCTGTTTCGGCTTCCGGAGCTGGCAAGATCAACGCAGCGCCCCTCACCATCGCCGGCGTGCTGGCGACCGACAAGACTTACAACGGGAATACCGCGGATTCGCTTACCACAGGGTCGGCAGCATTATCCGGGGTGATGGTGCCCGATGCCGGCCTGGTAAGTCTAAATGCAGCAGGCGCTATCGGAACCTTCGCCTCACCGAATGTTGGAACCGGGATTTCCGTCACGGCTACCGGTTTCGGCATCACAGGCTCGAAAGCGGCGAACTATACGCTTTCGCAACCCAGCGCGCTATCAGCCAATATTGTCCAAGCTTTGCTCTCGCTTGCTTCCGTAAACAAGGTTTACGATGCGACCGATTCCGCTACCGGCGCCGGTGTCAGCTATGCGCTGAGCGGAATTCTCGGTTCGGACTCTGTTTCGCTCGATTCGAGTAACCTTGCTGGAACGTACTCGACCAAAAACGTTGGAACAGGCCTCGGCGTGAGTCTGACAGGCCTTTCGTTAGCCGGTGCACAGGCCGCAAACTACTCGATCACGTCCAGTGTGACGAACGCGCTGATCGGTAATATCAGCAAGGCGCCGCTGACGATCAGCGGAGCTTTAGCATCAGGCAAGACCTATGACGGAACAAATGCGGCGGCCATCGACAACAGCCATGCCGGTTTAGCTGGCGTCCTTGGTTCTGATGTAGTTGTTCTTTCATCGCCCACCAGCGGAACCTTTGCCTCCTCGAATGCCGGCATATGGACGGTAACGCCGGGGAGCGCTTACTCCGTCGCAGGAACGGACGCGGGGAATTACAACTTGACTCAGCCAAGCGGCTTCTCCGCGACTATTACACCCGCCCCTCTCACGGCTGCGATTATTGGAACACCTACTAAGACTTACGACGCCGGGACGGCCGCGCTGCTGAGCGCTGGCAATTACTCGCTAGCTGGGTTCGCCGCCGGACAAGGCGCATCCGTTGATCAAGCCGTGGGCGCATACGATTCGGCCGATGCCGGATCGCGCACCGTCAGCGCATTGCTGAGCTCTGCGAACTTCACGGCCCATTCAGGCACGTCACTCTCGAATTACACACTGCCCACCACGGCATCGGGCGCGGGGAGTATAGATCCGAAGGCGCTGGCCGCTGCGATTGTCGGAACGCCCACTAAGACCTACGACGGCGGAACGGCTGCGCTGCTGAGCGCCGCTAATTACTCGGTGACAGGCTTCGTTGCCGGACAAGGCGCATCCGTTAATCAAGCGGTGGGCACATATGACTCCGCTGATATGGGATCACGCACCGTAACCGCTTCACTCGGCGCGAATGATTTTTCGGCGAGTAGTGGAACGAATTTATCCAATTACGTTTTGCCCACTGCGGCGACTGGCGGCGGCGCTATCAATCAGAAGTTGCTTACGGCCTCCATCACAGGTGGGCCGAGCAAAACCTATGACGGCACAACGGCTGCTACACTTGCCGCGGGCGATTACACGCTGGGCGGCTTCATCGCCGGGCAGGGTGCGTCAGTGACCCAGAGTGCGGGTACATTCGATGCTGCCGATGCGGGCTCGCGCACTGTAACCGCTTCACTTGGCACGGGTGACTTTGCATCCAATAACGGAACGAATTTATCTAACTACATCCTGCCGACGTCGGCCACGGGCAACGGCGTCATCAATCAGAGGCCCCTCAGCGCTGGTATTACAGGAGCGCCGAGCAAAACCTATGACGGAACGACGGCGGCCAGCCTTGCTTCAGGCGATTACACGTTGACGGGCTTCATCGCCGGGCAGGGTGCCTCTATTTCAAACACTACAGGTTCATATGATTCGGCCGATGCGGGAGCGCGCACTGTAAGCGCCTCGCTTGATGCGGGCGACTTCGCGGCGAACGGCGGAACGAACTTATCTAATTACGCGTTGCCCATATCGGCCTCAGGCAGCGGAAACATCAATCAAAAGCCGCTTACCGCCGCCATTACCGGGACCCCCGCTAAATCTTACGACGGCACAACGAGCGCGGCACTCGCTCCCAGTGATTACACGGTCAGCGGCTTCGTCGGCGGGCAAGGCGCAAGCGTGACCCAGAACACGGGCAGCTACGCCGGTCAGGATGCGGGTACTTGGGCGGTAAGCGCCGGGCTCGATGCAAGCAAATTCACCGCAGCAACTGGTACGAACCTCTCGAACTATGTTCTGCCCACCGTGGCGGCGGGCACAGGAGAGATCGACCCCAAGGTGCTGACGGCAGCCATCGTAAACGCTTCGAAGACATACGATGGTTCAACATCTGCGGTTTTGGACCCCTCTAATTTCGTCCTGAGGGGATTCGCTGCCGGGCAAGGGGCCATCGTGACCCAAACCGCCGGCGCTTACACTGCCCCGGACGCAGGAGCACGAGCCCTGACCGCGAATCTCTCTGGCGGCGATCTCACGCTTACGGGAGGCGCGAGTGCCTCGAACTATATCCTGCCGGCGTCCGCGTCCGGAAGCGGGCTGATCAATCCCAAGCTGCTCACGGTAGCGATTACCGGAATGCCGGGTAAGATCTACGACGGTACAGCCGGTGCCAGCCTCGCTTCGAGCGACTATATGCTCTCGGGATTCATCGCCGGACAAGGCGCATCGGTAACTCAGACCGCGGGCACATATGACACGTCCGATGCCGGCCCACGAAGGGTCAGTGCATTGCTAAACCCCGTGGACTTCGCCGCCAACCCGGGGACCTCTCTCTCGAACTATCTCCTGCCGACCGGGGCTACAGGAACCGGTTCCATCGGCCAGCGACCGCTCAGCGCCAGCATTGTGGGCGTCCCGACCAAGATGAACGACGGCACAATTGCGGCGACTCTTGCGGCGAGCAATTTTGCCTGGACTGGCTTTGTTGCCGGGCAGGGCGCAAGCGTTACGCAGACGCTCGGGACCTACGACTCGGCGGAGACCGGCTCACGGACGGTGGCTGCGAATCTTGGAATGCAGAATCTAAGCGCCAATTCCGGCACTCTGCTCTCCAACTATCAGATTCCTGCTTCGGCCACGGGCGCCGGGCTGATCACGCCGGCCGTTCTCATAAACGCACCCACACTGGCCCAGGCTATCAGCTCCAACATGGCAGTTCGAAATCTGGCGCCGGTGACGGTGATTTCGACTTCAACTGCACAAGCGGTGTTTGCGCTGGCTGTGCCGCGAACCTATATCCCATATCCATCGCCATCCACCCTTTCGACATGGCAGAACAACGGGTTCGCGTCGCTGCCAGCGATTCTAAACGCAAACGGCGCCTGGAGTAGCGTGTCCGATACCGGCGACCAGGCTGTCGCCAGCGGTCCACCCGTCATCAACACCACGGAACAGATCCTTCTCCAGGGTGGAAAAGACAAATCATGGCACATCGTGCTTCCTCCGATACCCGTACCTGCAGTCTCGTCGCCAGCCGGACATTGATCAAGAGAGCCGCCATGATTTCCGTTTTCTCCCGCCCCAGTCTGTTCGCAATGGCCGCGCTGGCCGCCGTCTCGTTCTCCTCAGCTCAAGCCCAGGACTACGGACGCATTGCGCCGAAGCTGCCGCCGAGCGAGCAAGCGCCGGCGGTCTCGCGATCTCCGATACCGCTTCCAAGCGCCAGTTCGCACGCGCGTCTCATAGCTGCGCTTAAAGGGCTGGTCTTTGTCGCTACGGCGGATCGCTTGCTGATCTCAGGGCTACCCGCTTCGGCAGCAGGTCTTTCGGGAGTGAACGTTTCCCAAGTCCCCGAACTGAACGATCGCCGTTTCAGCACTCAGATGACTGCCTTCCTAGGCCGGCCTGTGACGCTCGCCGATCTCGAACGGGTCAAGGCCAAGACCATGAGCTGGCTACGGACACACCAACGCCCCTTCGTTGACGTTACGATCCCGCCGCAAAACATCGCCAGCGGGGTTGTCCAAGTCTTGGTCACAGAGTATAAACTGAGTCGCGTCAAAGTTCAGGGAACCCGCTATTTCTCGCCCGCCCTGATCGAGCAAACGAGCGGCTTCCAGTGCGGCCAGACCTTGCGCCTCGATAATGTCCAAAGCAACATCGACCGCCTGAACCGCAACCCCTTCTTGAACGTAGATGCGGTCTTCAAGCCAGGCGATCAGGCCGGCGACACCGAGGTGATGCTCGATGCCCATGATCGTTTGCCGCTTCGCGTGTACGGGGGCTACGACAATCTCGGGGTCCGCAGCCTCGGAGTCCCCGAATCCAATTTTGGCGTGAACTGGGGCAACGTCTTTGGCACCGGCCAGATCCTGTCCTATCAGCTCACCCGTTCTCTCAGCGGACGCTACACTTCGCATTCCATATCCGATACAGTGCCGTTCTCATGGGGCGACCAAGTCCTGATCTTCGGATCCTATGGCGTGCAGCAACCTATGATGGCGCAAATTTTTCACGACCTGGGTCATTCGGGGCAGGCCAGCGTACGCTACGTTCACCCATTGCCGCGTATTCATGGCTTTACTCAAGACGTGCAGGCTGGGTACGATTTCAAAACTACCGACAACAATCTGGAATTCGCCGGCTTCCAGGTGTTTGCTGGACAGGCGGAGGTGGACCAATTCCCAGTCATCTATGATGCCGCCCTCTCTGACCGCGCCGGCCAAACAGCGGTCCAAAATCTGCTCGTGCTGAGTCCCGGCGGTCTGACTCCGGACAATAACACTGCCGCGCTTTCGACACTGGTGCCGGGCTCCAAGGCCAATTACATATATAATCGCTTCTCAGTTACCCGTACGACGTTGCTGCCCGCTGGCTTCAGTGCTGTTACTCGCATCACTGTGCAGGCGAGTGAGAGCAATCTTCCCTATAGCGAGCAGGTGGGTGGAGGCGGCGTCGGCAGCGTCCGCGGTTATTACACCGACACCGCACTCGGCAGCAAGGGCGAAATGCTCAGCCAGGAACTGCGCCTGCCCGCCTTCGCTCTGGCACGCGCATTCGACCGAAACTCGGGGTTGCCGGGCAAAAGTCAGCTTGGCGTCTTTTATGATTACGCAGATCTCAGGCAAGTCACACCCATTCCCGATGTCCAGAACAAAGTAGACTTGGCGAGTGTTGGTTTTCTGGCGCGTTATTCCGTCTCACGCTACCTGGACTTCCAGTACGACATAGGATGGCGCTTGCGAAAGGCGCCCACTGTGCCTGAACTCGGAGCCTATGGTCAAATCTCACTGACTGGAAGTTTCTAGCTTGCCTCCGCAAGCTGCAAAACAGTAGCACTACTGTTTACCAATCACGGCGTCCGTTTCGCAGTACTGTAGATGAGTGAGTTACCGCGAATGATAAGGGCAGAGCAGCAACGATCTTGGTGGCCGGCCGTATTGAGAGACGTGCAATTTTGGGTTCCCTTTACCATATTGCTTGTCGGATTGGTGCTGCTGTGCCTCGTTCAATGAGCGATCCCGAGGAGAAATACGCGACCCAACCCCCTTCCGAAATGCGGACGGATCAGGTTCGGCAGCGTAAGCTCCACAGGCTCGGCGTGTTCTGTGGGATCTCGGCGGCTTTGTGGCTGGCCGGGGCTGAAGCGCCCACGAAGTTAGTAACTGTTGCTGTTTCTCCTTTCGTCATCTCATTCATGATGGTGGCGGGCGCCTTTGTCTCACGCTGGAGCGTGCCTGCTCTGATTCGCAGCACGTCAGATACATTTACGGACCTGCGCCAGGTGCCTCACTTAGTCGTATGGGGTGTAATGGCCGGCTGCCTGTGGGCGACCGGAAACACGCTAACGATATTCGCGGTCAGAGACATTGGGCTGAGCCTCGCGTTCCCGTTGTGGGATTCAAATAGCCTGATCGGAATCATATGGGGCACGCTGCTGTTCAAAGAGTTACATCGCGCTGCCTGGTCTCGAAAAGTGGGAGTCATTGGCGGCGGACTCGTCATCTTTGCCGGTGCGGTACTGATATCAGGAGCTTCGAGCTCACAGGCAGCGCAGGGAAGCGCAATCCGTGGGATTGCGGCAGCACTCGGCGCCGGCTTGATGTTTGGGTCCATGTACATCCCTTACCGGAAGGCTTACATCACCGGTATGAATCCCTTGACTTTTCTTACGTTATTCACCTTCGGCGAGATCACGACAGTTACCCTGCTAGCGATCGCTTTTTCAGGCGGACCAGGCGCGTTTTGGAACCAGCTTGCGTCGAACCAGCACATCTTGTTCTGGCCCCTGCTCGGCGGATTCATGTGGGTGGTCGGTGATCTGTTTCAGAACTATGCGACGAAGTACGTAGGAATCAGCCGGGGCATTCCACTATCGAATACCAATCAACTCTGGGGCTTGCTCTGGGCGATTTTAGTTTTCCGTGAGTTGCATGGCCTAAGCGCGCACGTCTATTTGGAAGTAATTGGCGGATCCATTCTGATGGCAGCGGGCGCGGTGGCGATTGCATGTTCATCCACCTCAGAAAGTGAATACTCGAGTTGGAAGGAAGCCGCATCCCGTGAAGTCAAGTTATACCGGATCAAAACTGAATATGTGATCACGCGAATGGAAGGCCGCGATTTTGACTCCATAGGCGCTCGTCGAACCTGGGTCGATTGGCTTCTCATCGCTGGCGCCCTATTCATCTTTATCGGCTTAGGAGTAATGGCTCGCGTTCCCCATTTGGAGATTCAAATGGGATGGCTGGTCGCGCTAACGCTGGCGATGCTGTTGGTCCTGTTCGCGGCCGGTCTCGCTCTGTGGCGAGTTACTAAGTTTACGTAATCGGATACGATCGGGGCAGCGCAGCCTCACGGCTTCAGGGCCGGAGATCAAGACAAGACAAATCAGACTGATTCCACTCCGGCTGCTTGCTCGAGACCGAGCATACTCCGCATGCCTGCTGAAATTACCTCTTGGGCACGCACACCGTCGCGGTGAGTAGTTGGGAATGGGGTTCCTGTCTTGCAGCACTTGATGAACGCAGCGAGCTCCGATTTGTACGCGGGACCGAAACGATCAACGAACTCCGGCAACGGACGGTTATACTTCCGCATCGGAAACTTTCGGTAGGCAAGTGGTTCGCTGCGACCGCGCCGCCCAAAAGCCTCAACGGCAACTTCAAAAGGCCGCTGTTGAAAATGCCCGACTTGAATCTGTCCCTCTTCGCCGAAGAGCAAGGTCTCGACGCGATAGCCAGACACGTGATTACGGCTGACCTGGATCTGGGCAACAAGATCGCTTTCGAACCAGAGATATAGCAGAGCATCATCGAAATCCTCTACGCAGGTTGTGAGCTGATGACTGTAGATTCGCGAGCCGATTGCAAGGGCCTTCGAGGGCATGCGGCCGGTCAACCAAAGTATTTCATCTACGTTGTGCACCGACATGTCGGGTAGGATCCCCCCGCTTTGATAGCCATTCGGAGCAGGATTAGAATCCTCAAGGGCCGAGTAAATCTTGAAAACACGCCCGATGACACCGCTTTCGACGAGCTCCTTGGCATACCGAAGAGGCTCGTCGAAGCGGCGTTGGAATGCTAGCATGAGTGCCTGGGGATGATCGCGGTCGAGTTCTGCGGAAAACTCCCGATCCGCGGCGAGGGTGCCTGTAAGCGGCTTTTCGAGCAGAACGCGGCTGCCCGCGGCGATCATCAGTGCAGCGTGCTCGCGGTGGCTGGCTGTCGGAGTGACGATCACCGTAGCGTCGCAGACGCGCGCATGGGCGAGTTCTTCGACCGAAGCAAAAATCGGAACTTGGCGGTCCAGGCCAGCATTGAAGGCGCGGGCACGCTCGAGGTCAAGCTCTGCTATCGCAGTTAGTTCACATCCATGCCCTTCCCGAGCGAGTTCGTGCAAATGGAGGGCGTGGACAGTTCCCATGCGCCCCAGCCCGGCAACAGCCACTTTCAAAAGTTCGCTCATGCAACTTAGCTGCGGCTTAGCAGATCTTAACGCGTGAAGGCCCCGCGAGGATCTGGCGGCCACAGGAATAATTGTAAGCAGAAACGCCGAAGATGGCGCTGTCTATCGCGCGGCGGTGACGGTGAAAACTATTTGCGGAGCGCTGCCGGGAATGAGGAATTGCAGTCCGTGAATGGCAGGAGTAGAATCCAACAATCCGTAGTCAAATTCTGTTGAAAAGAGGGTTGTATGCGGCTACTGTTCAAGGTTTCATTTCCCGTAGAAGCAGGAAACGAGTCGGCAAAAGACGGATTCAACGCGATCCAACGCATTCTTGAGGAACAAAAGCCTGAAGCAGCTTACTTCGTTGCACAGGACGGCAAACGCACTGGGATTCTGATACAAAATATCGAGAACCCATCAGACGTGGCGGCCTTCGCCGAACCTTGGTTCCTGGCCTTGAACGCATCCATCGAGGTAACGCCGGCGATGATTCCTGAGGATCTCCAAAAGGCAGGTCCGGCCATCGGAAATGCAGTCAAGCTATATGGCTAAATATGGACCAAGTCGTCCGAGCGTATCTCTATCGAACTTGCCCGGCGTCGCTGGCATGACCTCGAAGCCGCCGGTCCGATTGCGCCAAAGTCATGATCCAGTGGTTCGGTCGCGGTCATGCTTGAGCCCCAAGCTAAGCGCGTTCTGCAGCGCGAACGCATTTTCTTCCAAGAGCTTGTGGAAAGCTGTCGATCTCGCCGGCGCTAGTTCGATCTGGAAGTGGAGCCAGGACGCAAGCGGGCAGTGCCGCTTAAAGGAACCCAGCTCGAACTAGAAGAAAAGCAGGAGAGAAAACGATGAGAGTAATGGTGATAGTGAAGGCCAATAAGGATTCGGAAGCGGGCGTTCTTCCCAGCAGGGAAATCCTTACTGAGATGGGGAAGTACAACGAAGAACTGGTGAAGGCGGGCATCATGCTATCGGCGGAGGGATTACACGCCAGTTCGAAAGGCGCAAGGGTCAAGTTTTCAGGAAGAGAACGAATGGTAACGGATGGACCGTTTACGGAGGCAAAGGAACTGATTGCCGGGTTCTGGCTCTGGAAAGTGAAGTCGATGGAGGAAGCGATCGAGTGGCTCAAGCGTGCTCCGTTTGACGGCGGAACCGAGGTCGAGATCCGCCAAGTCTTTGAGGCGGAGGACTTCGGAAGCGAGCTCACACCCGAACTCCGGGATCAGGAGCGGCGATTGCGCGATCAGGTATCCGCGAAGAAGTGACTCCGGCCGGCCAGCCTGCCCCTACCCCGAGTGTGGAGCATGTTCGAGGAACAGACCTGCTCCTGCGCCGTCCCGATAAGTCGGCCTGAGCTCGTTTCGTTATACTCAGATCGTGTTACGATTTCCGGCGGCTCTTCTTCTTGCCATCGTGGTACTTACAGGCTGCCGAAATGAACTCAAAACTCGCGACAAGGTACAGCAGGCCATCCTCCAGCGGCTGCAGACGAGCTCGGGTCTCGATCTCAAGAGCCTTGACGTAACCACTACTTCGGTAACCTTTGACAAAAATCTGGCGTATGCTACCGTCTCCTTTCATCCTAAGGATGATGCTGCAATCACGAACGCCATGACGATGAAATACACTCTAGAGGATCGGGACGGCAAATGGGTGGTGGTGAGGGTTGCCGACTCGCAGGGGCACGGATTTACCGCTCACTCCGACGCCGGGCGGGATCAGCTTCCTGCTGGTCATCCGCCCATTGACTCCGCGTTGCCCGGCGACACCACTTCGAATCCGCATGCTCCATCAGCAGGTCAAAGGAGTCCGACCGGACAGATCCGATGAAAACGGTGGCAGTATTGGGTGGCGGACCGGCTGGAGCCACCGCGGCTGAGCGACTGGCGCGCGCTGGCCTGAAGACGATCATTATTGACGAAAAACTCGCCTGGGAGAAGCCGTGCGGCGGCGGGATCACCTACAAAGCTTATGCCCAATATCCTTACCTGATTGAAAACGACACGCCGAAGCGCTTTGTCACCGACACGCTGATTGCAGCCCCTAAAACCGGTGCTTTCAAAATGTCTCTTACCCGTCCGTTGCTGATTTACTCGCGTATGGATCTCAACGGCATGCTTCTGCACCGGGCTGAAGCAGCTGGCGCGGAAATCGCCCAGGAACGCGTCCTCGGACTCGATCGCGGCTCGCGCGGTTGGAGTATTCGCACCCGCTCTGGTAAGCTCGACGCGGATTACTGCGTAATCGCGACCGGAGCGCGCAACCCCTTGCGCGACGTAGGCACGCAGTACACGGCTCAGGACACGATGTACGCCCTCGGTTATTGGGTGCCCTCAGAGCAGTGCCACATCGATATCCAATTTTTGCCGAACCTCGAAGGCTACATTTGGGTCTTCCCCCGCTCCGGGCATCTTTCCGTCGGCATTTGCGGCAAAAGCGAGTCTGCTCAATGCCTGCGTGCTCGCCTGGAGCGCTACATGGAGGAGAAGGGGATTGCGCGCAAAGGTGGCAAGTTCTACGGTCACATGCTTCCCGCGCTCGAGTCCCGTGGCTGGCGCAATAATCGTCTGGCGGGCGATGGCTGGATCGCAGTGGGCGATGCCGGCGGTCTAGTCGACCCGATTACTGGAGAAGGTCTCTACTATGCTGTGCGATCCGGCGATCTGGCGAGCCAAGTCCTCTTAAGCGATAACGGGCCAGACAAAGCCGCCGAAATCTATCGGCAATTGATTACGCGTGACTTCGGTCTTGATCTCACCTACGGAGCCGGACTTGCCAAGCGTCTCTTCTGTGGAGCCATCTGCTTCGGCGCGGTACCCACCCGCATGATCAATTTCATGAAGCGTAGCCCTAAGTTCTGCGAGATCATGCAGGATCTGTTCGCCGGCACTCAGCCCTATTTGGAACTGAAGAATCGCCTCTTGCGCAACGTCAACACCACACTGCACGAAATCCTGATGAGCTTCTTGTTTCGCAAATTGATCCTCGGCGAAACACGGGTATGAACGTTGGCCAGTCTGAGCTTCTCTTTGCACGCGCCAAAGAAAGCATCCCAGGCGGCGTCAACTCGCCTGTGCGCGCGTTCCGAGGAGTAGGGGGCACCCCGCTGTTCATAGAGCGCGGCGATGGCCCGTACCTGTACGATGTAGACGGTAACCGGTACATCGATTACATCGGATCATGGGGCCCCCACATTCTAGGGCACCGTCCGCCAACAGTCATTCAGGCGCTCGCTTCAGTGCTCGATCTCGGTACCAGCTTTGGCGCGCCCACCGGCCGTGAAGTTGAGCTTGCCGAGTTGATCATAGATGCCGTTCCGTCGGTAGAAATGGTGCGTCTTGTAAACTCCGGTACTGAAGCCTGCATGAGCGCCATCCGCCTCGCGCGCGGTTTCACCGGGCGCGACCTCACGGTCAAGTTCGAGGGCTGTTATCACGGCCACGTCGATTCGCTGTTAGTGAAGGCGGGGTCCGGTGTGGCAACGCTCAGCTTGCCCGATACGGCTGGCGTGCCGCGCGCCTTTTCCGAAACCACGGTAGCGCTGAGATTCAACGATCTCGATCAGGTCGAAGATGCGTTCCGTAAGCAAGGCGATCGAATCGCGAGTGTAATCGTCGAGCCGGTCGCGGGCAACATGGGATGTGTTCCGCCCCAGCCCGGCTTCCTGGAGGGTCTTCGCCGTATCACCCAACAACACGGCGCACTGCTGATTTTCGACGAGGTGATGACGGGTTTCCGGCTGGGCCGCGGTGGCGCCCAGCAGCTCTACAGGGTTCAGCCCGATCTCACCACCCTTGGCAAAATCATTGGCGGTGGACTCCCCTTGGCGGCCTATGGCGGACGCAAGGACGTTATGTCTAAGATCGCGCCGGCCGGCCCGATTTATCAAGCCGGGACTCTATCGGGTAACCCGCTGGCTGTCAGCGCGGGTATTGCAATGCTCAGTTATCTGGAGGCGCATCCTGAGGTCTACGAAACTCTCGAGTCTTCGTCCGCCCAACTCGCCGCCGCCGCTCCACAGGGTACATGCGTGAACCGTGCCGGCTCGATGCTGACCTTCTTCTTCCAGCAGGGGCCGGTGAACAACTACGCTGAAGCCAAGCGCTCGGATACGGCAACCTTCGGCAGGTTCTTCCATCATCTTCTCGAGCGTGGCATCTACTTTCCGCCTTCCCAGTTCGAAGCTGCCTTCCTCTCAACAGCCTTGACCGCCGGCGACCTGAATCTCACTGTAGCGGCTTTCGGTGAATTCTCGAGCTAAGCGTGTACTCGTAACCGGGGCCGCGAAACGTATCGGCCGGGTGATCGCCATCGAGCTCTCGCGCCGGGGCTTCGATGTGGCGATTCACTATCACACCTCCCGCACTGAAGCCGAGCAGGTCGCGCGCAAGTGCAACGATGCACCACTTTTTCAGGCTGACCTTTCCAAAGTCGTCGAAATTTATCAGCTCTTCGCAGAGGTACGCGAAAAATTCGGTCTGCTCGATTGCCTGGTCAACAATGCCGCCCGCTTTACCCGCTTTACTCCGCTCGAGATCACCGAAGAAGACTGGGATTTTATCCACGAAGTGAATCTTAAAGCGACATTTTTTTGCTGCCAGCAGGCCGCGCGTCAAATGCAGGAGCTTGGCACGGGGCGCATCGTCAACATCAGCTCACTCGGCGGCATTCGGCCTTGGGCGAGCCATGTTCACTACTGCGCTTCGAAAGCTGGCGTGATTATGCTTACCAAAGCGCTCGCGAAGGCGCTGGCGCCGCAAATCTCGGTGAACTCCGTTGCTCCCGGCGTAATTGCATTTGACGATGTCGACGAACGAGTGCAGCGCATGATCGATGCGACTCCCATGCGGAAATCCGGCACTCCTGAAGACGTTGCCGCTGCCGTCTCCTTCTTTCTTACGGCGCCTGATTTCATCACCGGCCAGATACTCGCTGTTGACGGCGGATTGAGCCAGCGGTAACACGCGCTAGCAGGGAGTGGAGTAACGGCGGTCTTTCCAGGTCTCGGGCACTCGAAGTAGAGAGCGAAGAAGCGCTAACCACTGGATTCCCAGCAGAATGAGAATCGACAAAGGGTGAAATAGCGCAGCGAAAAGAGGCTGCTCAAAACGAACCGCGGCGATCAGACGCGGCAAGTACGAGGCAATCAGCGAGGCCGTCGAAATTAGCCGGAGACCTTGCGAGTGGGTTTGGACCCAGGCGTAGGCAAACAGTACAAATGGAAGGACCTGGCCCAGGAACAGGAGCAGCGAAAAAGGGACAATGCGGCCGGGCGACCCCAAGCCCTCCGTTGCATTCTTGAGGAGTCCGAAAAACACCTCGTGAGGGTTATGGTACATGCGGCACGATGCTACAGAGGTCGCATCGCAAAGATCAGTTTTGAAACCCGCGCGGCGGAAAGCCTTAGGCAAAGCAATGCCGTCGTGGCGCGAGCTTCGGATAGCCGCGTGGCCACCGGATTTGCGGTATGCAGCGGCTTCCGCTACAAAGATCTGACCGCAGCCAGCGCCAAAAGAAGGGCTTAGAGATTGACGCATCTTGCTTAGGGGGAGGAATCCGAGCAGAAGGAAATGCATAAGCGGAAGGAGCAGCTGCTCGAGGCCGGTGCAAGTGATCTGACGAGGGAAGCCACTTATCAGCTCCGCTTGGCTGTGGCGTAGAGCTGTGATCATCCGCGCCGCACCTTCAGGCGCAAGCTGGACGTCGGCGTCGATGAAACAGAAGACCGGTTTGGTTGCGAGATCAGCCAGGAGCGAGCAAGCAAACTGTTTTCCGCACCAATCATTCGGGAGCGGCGGGGCAGGGAAGAGATGGAGCCGGCCATCGGTCTGCGCAATTTCCCCGACGATTCTGGCGGTACGATCATTCGAGTGATCGTCGAGAACGATCACTTCGAGCTCGAGGTGGGTGCTTGCGAGCGCGGCACGCACCGATGCTTGAATAGACCTTTCTTCGTTGCGAGCAGGAATCAAAATCGAGACCGCCTCGTGCGCGGACGGGGCCGGAGGCGGTTTGTACAGAATGAGATTCCAGCAAAACAGCAGAGCGGGGAGGGTAGCAAAGATCAGCACACACCACGCTATGTCCGCGAAAGGCAAATCACTGACCCCCGTGTTCCGGCTGCCAAGGCTTGCCCTGGAGACGCGTCTTGCAGACGCGCCATAAATCGTAGATCCCGCCCACCCCAGCGCTGCCGCTGATGAGCGGCTCGAAGAGCGTGGCGTCGCGCAGCTGTACCTGCCGGGCAAGTGCATCCACAGTAGCTTCGAGTGCCGCTGAAAAAGTTACGTTCCACTCGTCAGCAGAGCGGCTCTGCCCCGATTCGGCAAGGACCGGATGACCGAAGCAGGCAAAGGCTTCAGCAAAACGCTCGTTCCAGAACGTGTACTCGAGTGCAAGCGGAAGCATGGCAAAGCGGCCGAGCCGACGCGCAAGATGACCGACACCAGGTGCGGTGACGACTGGATGGCGGCGGACGTCAGTAAACTCACCTTGCGGCGTCACCCAGAACGCGCCATCAGTGCGGCTAAGCGCGGCTTCGCCGATTCGCAGAAATCTGGCAGCGCCCGCGCGGGTTGACGGATCGATGCCAAAGAAGCCAAGCCGTTCGAAGAAGCGATATTTAGCGAGGCCTGCGGCTGCAATGGGAGCATACTGCTGTCGTTTGCCGAAGAACCTTTGGCTCAAATAGAGAGCGACGAGCGGGTCCCACCACGATGGATGATTCAGGCAGATCAGCAGCGGTTGCCCTTCCAGCTGCTCGAACGAACCGAGACGCAGAAGGTGCAGAACATGGAAATTCCGGCGCAAGTAGAAGCGCACGTAGCGTTCGAACCAACGTAGCTGGCCTTTCGCTACGGGCGGCAGTTTCTGGGAAGCTGCCCTCATACAGCGGCCGCACGATCGTGAGCGGGCCCGATTATCTGATCGCGGTCGAGCCGGTCAGCGGCAATCCACCCTGACATCAGCACCATGGGCATACCAGGGCCAGGATGAGCCGCCCCGCCGGCGAGGTAGAGCCCGCGCAAACCGGGATCATGATTCGCCGGCTTGAAACCGCCCCGCAGTCGTCCGTGACTGGTGATTCCGTAGATAGCGCCATTGAGAACGCCGTAGCGTTCATGAATATCTTGTGGGGTAAGAAAACGCTCGACCTGAATAGCAGACTCGAGGCCGTCTATGCCAGCGGTTCGTTTGAGCTTCTCGAAGATCACCTGCCGGTAGCGAGGATACATCTGTTTCCAATCTTGTCCCGGACGCAGATAGGGAGTGTGCACTAGTACATAGAGAGCTTCCCCGCCCGCCGGTGCTACACCCGGCTCGGTACGCGCGGGAGCGCATAGATAACACGTGGGGTCGGGAGCCGGTATGCCTTTTTGGTAAATGGCATTGAACTCTTCGCCGGGATCGCGCGAGAAAACGAAATTGTGATGGTCGAGATGATCGTAACGTCGATTGAGACCGAGATACATGACGATACCTGAGCAGGCCGGCTCATAGGAACGTCTGCGATCGAATGCCTGGGCAAACTTGCCGCCCAGCATCTCGCGGTAGGTCCGAACCGAATCGGAGTTGGCTACAACGGCCCCGAACGCGATCTTTTCGCCGTCGTTTGTTTCGACTCCGGTGACTTGATCATCAGAGGTTGTGATGCGCTCTATGCCAGTGTTAGTGCGGAATTGGACACCTAGTTCACCGGCTAGTTTCTTTAGAGCTTGCGGGATGGCCCGCGTTCCTCCCATGGGGTACCAGACGCCTTCGCTGCTCTGCATATGGCCGATGGCGCAAAGAATGGCCGGCGTTTTCTCAGGTGCGGAGCCGACGTACTGAACCAGGTGGTCGAGCATCTGCGCCAAACGCTTGTCTTTGATCTCGCGCCGGATCACCCCAGCAACGGTCTGGCCGAGTTTCATTCGGCTGACATCGCGCAACAAGCTGAGGTTGAGCGCCGAGCCGGTCTGGAAAGTATCGCGCATGCTGCCGACCGAGCGCCAGAAGAAGAAGCGATTCGAGATACCGTGCAGCTCTTCCGAGGTGGAACAGAAACGTTGGTAACCTGCGACCGCTTCAGGCGCAAACTTCCGGAGTTCGGCGTGCATAGTGTCGGCGTTGCCGTAGAGGTCTAAACGGCTCTGGTCTTCGAAGAAACAGCGCCACTGCGGTTCAAGTTGCACGAGCTCAAGGTAGTCGCCGATCGTGCGTCCTGCCTCTGAAAAGATTTTGCGAAGAACCGATGGATAGATCAGGATGGTCGGCCCCATATCAAAGCGGTACCCGCCTTCATGCAGGACGGCCGCTTTGCCGCCGGTCCAGCCGTTCTTTTCGAATACGGTGACCTGGTAGCCGCGCGCCGCCAGGACACAGGCGGCGCTCAGGCCTCCTAAACCTGATCCGATGACTCCTACGCCGTGACTCGAGTGCAAATTCATCAGTTCTTTCTCTTATTGCGGGAAACGACGGCAATCAGATTACGCCAGCCACCCAGACGATCGCTCCAGCGAGTCCTGTGAGACGCCGCAAGATATGCGTTAAAGAGGTCCTCGGCATTCGGGGGCGGCGGTTCGAGGTGGCGCAGACGTTTTCCATTTTGGGTGATCACGGTCTTAAGACATGTGAACTCCAGCAGGCCTTCAGCTCCGCGGGTGGTGCCGAATCCGCTCAGTTGGCGGCCGCCAAAGGGAACGCGGGGGTCGGCGGTAGGAACAATGATGTCGTTTACGACTACCACGCCCGCCTGCACTCTTCGGGCGAGAGCTTTGGCGCGGGCGGGCTCGCCGAAGATAGTTGCGCTTAGAGCGTAGGGATAACGCGAAGCCTTTTCGAGCGCTTCGTCATCGTTCCTCACGCGCGTGATCGGTATGGGCCGGTGTGCCGGACCTTCCTCTAGCCGCCTCTCAAACTCTTCTGCAATCGGTTCGAAAACGTAGATGCGGCGTGGCGCAATACAAGTCTCGCCTCCGTTTAGCCGCAAGCCGAACGCAATCGCCTGTGCCGCCCGGTCTAGATTTGCTCCGGGCTGGACGAAAACAGGATCGTAGCCCGAGAGCTCCATGATGACCGGAGTGAGCATCGCTGCCGCCTGTCGATAAACCTCCCGGCCAGATTCGACAGAACCGGTGAGCACGACCTTTTCGACGCCTTCCTGAATGACGGCTTTGGCGCTGCTGATGCTCTCGTCTAATACCACGAAGAGTTCATGCGGCATGCCCGCCGCAACCGCGAATGAACGAAGAGTATTTGCAAGGCGTGCTCCTCCTAGGCCCGGCTTAAGAATCACGGCATTGCCGGCAACTAACGCTTGCAGGGCTTGCACTCCGGTGAGAAACAGCGGGTAATTGGCAGGCCCAATGATCAGGACAACGCCCAAAGGCTCGCGGCGAACCTCCACATCGACACGCCGCAACCAGAACGGACGAGACTTGGTCGAGAGGCGCCGGGGGGCAAGGAGTTGCTTCGCTTCGCGCTCGAGAAAGCGACACGCTTCGGCAAGCGGAATGATTTCAGCCGTGAGGCTATCTGCTCGCGTGCGAACCAGTTCAGGGGGAAACAGATCGCAGAGCTCAGTCCCTGAACCGGCAATACTGTTCCGTACTTTTTTTATAACCGCGAGCCGCTCTTCCAGCGGTGTCTTCGCCCACTGCCGCTGAGACGAACGGGTACCGAGGAGGTGCGCACTTTCCTTCGGCAATTCATGCGGGGTAGCTGCCATTAAGCCACTCCGGCAAGGACGGATTTAGGCCGACGAGCATCCCACGGCGTAGGAATGCCGAGATCATTCAAGAGCAAACGTGAACTGATACGCGAAGACTCGAAGATAACGGGCAATCCGCTGCCAGGGTGAGTGCTGCCGCCCACCAGATAGACCCTGTCGAGTTCTTCGAAGCGATTCCGGGGCCGCAGATGAAGCATCTGTGACCAGTTATGAGCGAGCCCAAAAACCGCGCCCTTGTGCAATTCAAAATCGCTGTCCCAGTTATCTGGTGTAATGATGCGCTCGTACTCAATGCGTGAGCGGATATCGCTGGCTCCGATCTCGGAAAGTTTGTTCAGGATCAATTCGCGATAGCGCGGCCGCTCACGGACCCAATCAACGCGGCTGCTTTGGTGTGTGACGGGAACCAGAACGTAAAGAGTGCTCATGCCAGGCGGCGAGAGAGTCTGGTCGGTTACACAGGCATTCTGCACATAATAGGAAGGATCTTCTGAAAGCACGTGATCATGCCCGATATCCTGCATGTTGCGCATGTAATCGCGCGAAACGTAGATGGTGTGATGGGAGATACGCTCGTAAACGCCGCGTAATCCGAGATACAGCATGAAAGCTGAACACGAGATAGACTTCTTATCCAGTTCGCGATCCTTCCACCTTCGGCGTAAGCGGTCTGGTACCAACCGTGACATGGCACGGGCAAAGTCGGCATTAATAACCACCGCATCGGCCTTGTATTCGCCGGCCGTGGTGCGAACGCCCACCGCTTTACGGCCCTTGACCAGAATTTGCTGCACGGGCTCGTTCAGCCGGATATCTGCTCCTAGCTGCTGGCAGATTCGGCCCAGTGCCGTCGTGACCGATCCACATCCACCCCTGGGGTGATATACACCGTATTCGTATTCGAGAAACGAAAGTATAGTGAACAAGCTTGGGCACTCGAAAGGCGACATCCCGAGGTACTTCGATTGAAACGAAAAGGCAAGGCGGACCCGCTGATCAGAAAAATAGCGCCCAAGTTCGGAATCGAGCGATCTCCAGGGTTTCAGTATCGGAAGAAGTTGCAGGAGCTTGGGACGGACGGTGTCGCGCCAACTGCCGAATGGCACCTCGAGAAACGGCCGGAACTTATCGAGCTTTTCACGGTTATCGTGCAAGAACCGGCGAAGCTGAGTCGCATCCCGAGGGTTTAGTTTAGCAATTGCGGCTTCCATTCTGCGGATATTGGGAGTGGCTAGGATCTCACCACCACCGCCAAAGACGAGCCGGTAGTGCGGGTCAAGTTGGGTCAAGTCGAGCTCGCGCCACAGGTTGTAGCCGATGCTGTCCAGGATGCTCTCAAGTACCTGCGGATAGTGAAAGAAAGTGGGCCCGTGGTCAAAACGAAAACCGGCCGCGCCGAAGTTGGATGTTCTGCCGCCGAGATGAGGCAGACGCTCAAGCACGGTTACGCGCACACCAGCCTTCGCAAGCAAAGCAGCTGCTGTGAGGCCCCCAGGACCAGCCCCAACGACGATGACGTGACGAGACAAGAAGCAACCCCCAAACAAACAGATGGTTGCAGCACTATCCGCGCTCTTTTTAATCTCGCTGCATCCTGGAACAATACGCATGCCGGGTGACAGGCAAAAGTGCCCGGAGGCAGCGCAATATACAGGGATTGTTCTCGAGCCTTGTGATCACTCTCCGGGTATATCTTCAAAGCGCGGGAGAGGCTGTGGCCCTGGGCCGACCAAGTTCATGACTGGGCCATCAAAGACCGCGTGCCTGATTCATTACCGGCCAGATACTCGCCGTGGACAGCGGATTGAGCCAGCGGTAGCCAGAGCCTCACTTTACTCTCACCACTACCAGCGTCATGTCATCGTGCTGGCGCGCGCCCTTCGTAAAAGCGTCGACCCGCTCCAATAACTCTGAAATCAGATCGGCAGCGGTGCGTGCTTTGTGCTCGCGTAGAGCTTGAACCAGTTGCTGTTCGTCGAACTCTTCGTCCTGGTCGTTCATGGCTTCGCTAACGCCGTCCGTATATGCCACCAGTACATCGCCGCTCTGCATTTGCAGTTGGCCCTCCTGAAACTCGCAGTCGGGAAAGAGTCCCACCACGGTTCCGCCCGCCTCTAGCCTAATCACGTCCACGGGTTTCGCTTGCCGGCGGAACACAATCGGCGGATTGTGGCCGGCATTGACGTATCTCAGAAGACGGCTGCCAGGATCGTATTGGGCATAAAAAAATGTCGCATAGCGATTGTCGGCGGACGCTTCGTATACGAGGCGATTGATGTGCTGAATCATCTCCGAGAGCGTCTCGCAGGGCTTGATTGTCTGACCGCGCAGCGATGCCTGAAGGCTGGCCATCATGAGAGCGGCTGCGATCCCTTTCCCCGACACGTCTCCTATCGCTACGCCCAGGCAATCATACGGCAAGCGCACAAAATCGTAATAGTCGCCGCCGACGCCCTCGACAGGCCGGCAGTAGCCTGCAAAATCGAGGCCTTCCACCCTTGGCAGCATCTGCGGAAATAGGTGCTGCTGAACATCGCGCGCAATCTCGAGCTCGCGGTCGAGCCGTTCACGCTGGGCGATTTCTTTGCGAATCGTTTCGGTCAGCTCCGCATTCTCGAGCGCGAGCCCAGTCTGGGAGGCAACTGCGCTCAGCATCTGCATATCGCCCTGCGAATACGGCGCCTCCGATCTCTTCGCGCCTAAACTGATAAGGCCGAGAAGTCTGCTATTCATTGAGACCGGCAGTAAAAGCTGCGTACCAAGCATTCGCAAAACCCGCTGCTCAGGTTCGGAAGCGCCATGAACCCAGGACTGCGGATCGTCGAAGTAGATCTTGGAAGGCGAACGCGCCTGTTTCAACATGCGAACGCTGGCGGCATCTCGCGAGAGCGAAATCGCGGGCATGGAATCGCTGAAGCCAAGCGCATAAGCGGGCTCATAGTGCGAGCCTTTCTCGAGCAGCACGGCAATACGCTCGACGTGCAGCGAGACTGAGATGCGACGGGATACGGTCTGCAGCAATGTCTTTACATCGCGGATGCCCGTAACCGAGTTGCCAAGATCCGTCAGGATCAGCTCGGCATTGTAAGCCTCCCGAAAGAAGCGGCGGTCCATCCAGGTGCCCATCCGTTTCGCCAACCGTCCGACCATTACGATCAGCGCAACACCGGCAGCGGCGATCAGCATGCCCTCCCAGTGATGAGAGCTCTGCTGTTCCAATCTGATGGTTACGAAAACGAGAGTGCTAATCAGGACAACACGCAGGACCTTGATACCATTGGCGGCCAGAGCGTAACGCACTCCACTTCGGACCACCATGCGGACGTCCATGGCACGCTGTACCACGATCACGTAAGCCATGGTGATCGGGAAAAACACCACCATCAGCAGGCAAATCGTGGTGACCCAGGCAGGTGGCTTCAGGAAGATGACGGGCAGCAAGGGAAGCAGCGCCGCCGAGCATCCCGCAGTCATTACGGCGAGCCTACGCCTTGCATCCGGTGTTTTCACCACTCCTTGCTTAAAGCCGAGCAGGATGAAAAACGCGGAAATGTAAAACGTGAAGAGCACGTTCAGATACGGATTTATCGCTTGCGTGAAATCCGCGAGCCATCCCAACTCGCCTAGATGCTTTTCGGCCATCACATATCCGTAGATATCGAGCGCGGCGAGAATCGCCGAAGGTAGCGCAAAAATCCAGTTCAGCCAGCTAACTCTCCGCCAGGCGGGGAACGGTACGGGAAAGTACAATGCAAAAAGAAGCAGCCAGAGGGGCCAGGAGTTGGAGAGCACCGCGTGATAGATAAACAGCAACTCCTTCCATGGCGATCCGATAAACCACGAAACCCCGCTGCCCACTACCTGTCCGAAAGAGGCGAGCATGGCCATCGTGATCCAAGCCACCGGGTCGCGTGGCCGTGCAAAGGCTATATAGAATCCCACCAGCAGGCAACTCAAGGGCAGGAACACGGCCAGCACGCCCGCGAGCAAAGTCTTCATCCAAGTGCTCGATGTCTGGTGTAGCGTGACGGGCACAGCGAGCGTTTTGGCTTGTCCCTGGACGGTGCGCTCTACGCTGACGGTCAGCGTTTCACTCGGACGAGAGGCAAATCGCACATGATCTAGTTGCTCCTCACCGCTGACCGCTTGGCCGTTAAGCGCCAGCAGCTTGTCGCCTGCCTTGAGGCCGCTATCTCGATACGCATCCGGGATATCCGAAATTGTCGTTGAAAAGCTGTAGGTGTTAAAGGGGACCTGGGCGTACTTGGAGGTGTTTACCTGCAGGTAAATGACGAATCCCGAGTAAGTGAGCTGCGCAATCAGAGCCCAAGCCAGTAGCAGTCCTAAGATCGCCTGCTGAAGAGGTTGTTTCTCGGTCATCGGTTTGCCGGCCGTCTTTGCGGCCCGTTAGCTATGTGCGATCTTCTCCTCTAGAGGGACAAACAGCGGGCTCCTCTTTCGGCTATAACCGGCATAGATAAACAGCCCAATGACCAGCCAGACCACAAAACGAATCCAGGTTTCGAGCGGCAGACCCAGCATCAGCCCGAGGCAGCAAATTACCGAGATAGTGGGCGTCAGCGGAGAAAACGGCACTCTGAACGATCGCGGGCGGTCAGGCTGTTTCCGCCGCAGAATCATTACACCGAAAGAAACGATTATGAACGCGAATAAGGTTCCGATATTCGATAGGTCCGCGAATGTTCCTATATCCCAGATTCCCGCCGGGATCCCGACGGCCAGTCCGGCCAGCCACGTACTCACATGCGGAGTCTGAAATTTGCGGTGAACCCGCGAAAACACAGGCGGCAGCAGGCGGTCCCGCGACATTGCGAACCATATACGTGCCTGTCCATATTGATAGACCAGCAGGGAAGAGAGCATTCCGAGTAGCGCGCCAACCGTGACGGTGAACCGCAGGCGGTTCATGCCGATCGCCTGCAGCGCATTGGCCACCGGCGATGCATTGTTTAAAGTCTTCCAGTTGACAATGCCCGTCAGCACGAAGGCCACAGACGTATATAGAATTCCGCAGACCACTAGGGTCCCGATGATGCCAATGGGCATGTTGCGCTGCGGTCTCTTGCACTCTTCGGCCGCGGTAGAGACCGAATCGAAGCCAATAAAGGCAAAAAAGACGATGGCCGCGCCGCTCACCACGCCGCCGAATCCGTTGGGCAGAAAGGGATGCAGGTTCGAGGCCTGCACAGCGTGTGCCGCACCGAACACGAAGAGCAGGATGGCAGCAAGCTTGATAGCCACCATGATGTTGTTCGCGCCCGCACTTTCCTTGACGCCCCGTACCAGAATCCAGCTCAGCAACATTACAATCACCAGCGCTGGAACATTGAAAAGGCTTCCGGTGAAGCGGCCGTCCATAATCGCTGGTTCCGACAGATACTTGGGCAAATGGACGCCGAAGAGGTAATCGCACATCACGTTGAAGTAGGCCGAAAAACCAACCGCGACGGACATATTTGAGACCGCATACTCCAAGATGAGATCCCAACCGATAATCCACGCGAAAATCTCGCCGAGGGTAGTATAGGCGTACGTATACGCGCTCCCCGCGATCGGGATCATGGCGGCGAGTTCCGCGTAACAGAGAGCCGCGAATCCGCAGGTGATCGCTACCAATATAAAGGACAGCGTCAGGCCAGGTCCCGCGCCCGGGCGCCCCATCACCGATACTGCGGAGCTGCCGTGCAAAATCAAATCGAGTAGCGGCGCATTGAACACAGATGGGATTGTGAGGTGCTGACCGGCCGCCGCAGTACCGGTCACGGTAAAGATGCCCCCGCCGATCACCGCGCCAATACCAAACGCAATCAGGCTCCAGGGTCCAAGCGATCGTTTTAGCCGCTTTCCTTCCGTGTGCGCTTCATCGACCAGCTCGTCGATGTTCTTGGTCCGCAGCAGCTGGATCATCGCTGATGGGCTAAGTATAAACGGTTCGAGCCGGTCGGGCCGGGGGCCTGCAATTTGCTGTTATAAGAAAGATTCAGGCCAGCGTCTATACTGAGGGTCAAAATATGTCTCGCTTCAGCCGTGTCTTTACGCTTCTCACTTTGTTCATAACGAGCGCACTGTCCATTTACGCGCAGTTCAACGCGAGCCTTCAAGGAACGGTCCAGGATCCATCCGGGGCCGTGGTTCCGGGAGCGCACGTGAAATTCGTCAACACCGGAACTCAGGCTACCCAGGAGACCACAACCAACGATCAAGGGTTCTATCGCTTCAACCAGCTTCCAGCCGGCTCTTATACCGTGACCGTCGATGCGCAGGGCTTCCAAACCTCCACCGTAAACAATGTGCAGGTCGCGGCTGACCTGCCGCAAACCACCGACGTAACCTTGCAGGCCGGTAATATCCAGTCGACAGTCACGGTAGAAGCCTCCGCCGTCCCTGCCTTACAAACCGCCGATGGAAGCATCAGTGGAACTATCACCAGCCAGGCTGTGCAACAGTTGCCCACCTTCGGCCGCGATCCGTATGAATTGATTCGCACCATGCCCGGGATCACTGGTACCGGCGGCCGCAGCGGAACCGGCAATGCGGTCCCTCTCGGCAACACGCAGGGCCCCGGTGGATCCAACACGTCCGTCTTCCAAACCGAGAACCAGGTGCAGATTAGCTCGAACGGTCAGCGCGTCGAGCAAAACGTTTACCTCATAGATGGGGTTTCGGTGAATAGCCTGGGCTGGGGCGGCGCTGCGGTGGTCACGCCGAACACCGAATCGGTGGCCGATATGACGGTGATTACAAGCGATTACTCGGCCGAGGATGGCCGCGGAAGCGGTGCGCAGATTAAAACAACCACCAAGAGCGGTACCGATCAGTTCCACGGCAGCGCGGTCTTCCTCTATCAGGACCCTAACTTCAACGCATACAACAAGTGGGGCGGCCCGAATAGCGCTCCGACGGTGCGGGTGCAGAACAACTACCGGCAATACGCGGCGAGCTTAGGCGGTCCGATCAAGAAAGACAAGCTATTCTTTTTTCTCTCTTATGAAGGCCTGCACAGCAAAAACACGAGCTACGCGCAGTCATGGGTCACCACTCCGCAGTATCGCCAGCTCATGCAAACGGCACGGGGCGGAACGAATATCGGGAAGATCTTCAGCGGTTTCAATGCCAATCCGCGCATCATTCAGGTCTTGAACGCAGATTGCTCAGTGTTCGGCAGCAGTGCTTCCAGCATCTGCCGGCAGGTCCCCGGGGGGCTGGATGTAGGTTCGCCTGGCCCGGGAGTTGGTCCGAACGATCCTTACTATCCAATCCCGCCTGCAGCTGGCTCGATTGGCGGCGGCTTTGACGGCATTCCCGACCTGCAATATGTGCAGTACTATCTTCCCTCCGAGCAGATCGGTAACCAGTACAACGCGCGGTTCGATTACAACCTCAGTTCCAAGGACACTATCTCGGGTTCGGCGTACGTTACTCATCTGAATTCGATCAGCGCGGATTCCAGCTCGGCTGGCTTGCCCGGGGCCGACGTCCCGTTCAAGCCGACCAACACTGCCGTAACAGCCATCTACATCCGCAACATCAATGCGACTACCATAAACGAGCTGCGAGGTAATTTCACCCGCTTCGCCGATAACCAGCTCAATGATTCGAAAGGTGTGAATTGGGGGATCCCGCGCATCCAGGTCGAGGCATATCCTTCCATTGGCAGCCTGCAAGTAGCGGGTGCGCCGTGGGGCCCCGATACTCCCGCCATCCTAGCCCAAAACACCTATGAGGCCCGCGACACCCTGATCAAAGTTCTTGGCAATCACACGCTGCGCTTTGGCGGACAATACCGTTGGGAGCAGGATAACGACAATCTGCTCGGCGGAGTGCGGCCGTTCTACTCATTCTCCGGTCTTTGGAACCTGGCGAACAACGCTCCTATTTTCGAGCAGCTTTTTGCCGATGCCAATACGGGAGGTCCCGCGAACGGCGCTCGCTACTTCCGCGACAGTGACGATGCTCTTTTCGTGCAGGACGATTGGCACGTCAATGCAAGCTTGACCTTGAATCTGGGGCTGCGCTGGGAGTACTTTGCTCCGCTCAGCGAAAAACAAGGCAATCTCGAGAACATCTTCCTTTCCGCCACCGGTCCGAACCAGCTTGTGAACGCTCAGGTGCGCAAGGTCAGCCAGTTATGGAATTCGAACTGGAAGAACTTCATGCCCAAACTCGGCTTCGCTTATGCGCCCGTAGCGGCCCATCAACGGTTCGTGGTGCGCGGCGGTTTCGGAATCAGCTACAACCGGCAGAACGTCAATATCTTTGCCAATAGCCGCGAAAACAATCCGAATTACTATAACTATAGTCTCTGCTGCGGCACCGCCAATCCGCCCTATAGCTTTAACAATCCGTTTGACGGCGGGCAGATCCAGTTCAATCTGGGCAACAGCAACGCGCCAAACAGCTATCCCGCTAATCCCTTCCTAGCTACCGGAGTCAATCCGATATCTGGGACGCCCAACGCGATCGGCGGAGGCACTCCACCCCCGATTGAAGTCTATGGCGCGTGGCCCAATACGCCGGATGCGTACACGTATCTCTACTCTTTCGAGACTCAGACGCAGTTGTTCCATAACATCGTTCTAACGGCCGGGTACTCGGGTTCCATGAGCCGTCATCTGATCCGGCTAGTGGATCAGAACTTCTTTTTTCCGCAGACGGTTGGGAAACAATCAAGCTACTTCTATCAGGTTTTCATTCCCACACCGGACGTAAATTCCTCTTACAATGCGCTCAACGCTCGAATAGCAAAGCAGTTCTCGAAGGGTTTTTCTGTTGACGCAACTTATACCTGGAGCAAAAGCATCGACATGCTTTCGGCTGAAGGTCCGGGCGCGAACACCAATCAAACCGACCCGGTGCACGCCCAGCAAACCGAGTACGGACCCTCGGACTTCGATGCGCGGCATCGCTTTACGGCCAGCGGACTATGGACTCTGCCGATCTTTCCGCACGGCAAGGGCGTTCTGCACAGCGTTCTCGGAGGCTGGCAACTCGGTGGCATCCTGCAGGCCTTTTCAGGATTTCCGTGGACGCCCGTTACCGGCTTCCTGCAATCGATTGCTCCCGTCACCAGCGCGGCCACCATTAGCCCCACACGCCCCACCGCCTATTTCGGGAATGCGGGTATGAACTACGGAAACCAGTGTTTCATCACCTCGTGCAATTTCGGCGGAACCTCCGGCGTTTCCGATATCGTCGGGACTAACTATTTCGACATCTCACATCCCGGACCTCCCGGCATCGGACGAAATTCGTTCCGTGGTCCCCGATATTTCTCGACCGATGCTAGTCTAGCCAAGCGCTTCGCCATCCCCTTCTTGGGTGAAGCCGGCGGGATCGAGTTGCGCGGCTATGCCTTCAACGTGTTCAACCAGCTGAACCTGATCCCGTTCCAGTTCGGTGATGTCGATACGCATGTTGAGAGCCCCAACTTTGGACGACCCAGCGGCGCTCTCGCCGGCCGCTCGATCGAGTTGCAAGTCCGCCTCACCTTTTAGCTGATGGCGCGGCTAATACTCTATTGAACTCCGCAAGGCAGCTCGCGGGCTTTCGCTATCTTGATCAGAATGCTCATTCTCGCGTCTGCCTCGCCGCGCCGTCATGAATTACTGCTCGCGGCTGGCATCGACCACGTCGTGAGACCGACCTCCATACCTGAAGCGCGCCGGCCGGATGAAGCGCCCATCGATTTCGTGCGCCGCCTCGCGGAAGAAAAGGCCCGCGCTGTCACTTGTAGCCCGGATTGCATTGTCCTCGGGGCCGACACAATAGTTTGCCTGGAGACGCAGGTTTTCGGGAAGCCTGAAAACGAGGAGCATGCCCGCCGCATGTTGCGCCTTCTCTCCGGCCGGTCCCATAAGGTTCACACCGGGATCTTCCTTATAAGGGGAAGCTCCTGTGTAGCCGACGTATCCACTACCGAGGTCGTGTTCGCCGAACTAACTGAAGATGAGATTTGGGAGTACACTCGGAGCGGGGAACCCGTTGGGAAGGCCGGTGCGTATGCTATTCAGGGATTGGCATCGAAGTTCGTAGTGTCCCTTAACGGGTCATATCAAAACGTGGTCGGTTTACCGGTTTCGCTTGTCTATCGTTATCTGCGAAGCCTATCCTCATGAACGACCGGTCTCTTACGAATCTGCCTGCTAAGACCTGGATTTTTGGCCTCGGCACGCTCGTACTGCTGTTTTTTGTTCTGAAGGCGCAGAGTCCTCCCGCTCCTAATCTCAACTGGCGTGATGAGGGCGTCCTCTATCTCGATCACTCTTTGAATGCAAGGCTACATACAGTTCCCGTTCAAGCCGTCCATTTGCGAGAGGGTTTCTGGGCCGAACGCCGGCGCGTGACCACTCAAAAGAGCTTGCCCTCCTTGCTTACCGAACTTGAGGAGCATGGGGTAGTAGATAACTTTCGCCGATTGGAAGGGCACTCCGAATTACCGCGCAAAGGCCGCATCTCGTCCGATTCCGATCTATATAAATGGATTGAGGGTGCGGCCTGGGCCCTCGCCTCGAACGAAACACCGGCGACGGACAAAGCAGTCCTCCGTGGCGACATAGAGTCGCTTGTCTCACATATTGTTGCTGCCCAGGACTCAAATGGATATCTGAACACGTATTTCGTCGGGGACAAGGCTCACCTGCGGTTCACCGACCTTTCCCACTCCCACGAGGACTACTGTCTGGGCCATCTGTTGCAGGCTGGTATAGCCTACTACCGTGCGACCGGGAATCGCAGGCTGCTCGATGCGGGCACTCGCTTCGCTGACTACGTGGTGCAAAACTTCGGCCCTGACAAGCGGCCTTTTTTCACTGGCCATCCTGAGCTCGAAATGGCATTGGTGGAACTCTACCGCACCACAGGCCAGACCCGCTATCTCGATTTCACCCGATACCTGTTCAGCGGGATCGAGCGAGACCGGCTAAAGCTGAAGGATTCTGAGATCCGCTACATGTTTAGCGGTAGGCCCTTCACCTCGCATACCGAGTTCGAAGGCCACGCTGTGCGTGCACTCTATGCCGCCTCGGGCGCTACGGACTATTACACGGAGACAGGCGACCCGGCATATCGGAAAACGCTTGATCTGCTTTGGACAGATCTCACGAGGCGAAAGATGTATATTACCGGGGGCGTCGGGTCCAGATCGGCCGGTGAAAGTTTTGGCGATCCCTATGAACTGCCAAGCGAATCTGCTTATGCCGAGACCTGCGCCGCCGTTGCGAACGTAATGTGGAACTTCCGGCTTCTTATGATGACGGGAGATGCCCGCTACAGCGACGTCCTTGAGAGGACACTGTATAACGGCGCGAACGCCGGTATGTCGCTCGGCGGCAATCTCTATTGCTATCGCAACCCGCTCGCTTCCACCGGTGAGAAGCTGCGGAATCCATGGTACGACGTAACCTGCTGCCCACCGAATCTCGAACGCCTGTTCGAATCATTGCCGGGATACTTGTATGCCGTAAGCCGGGATGGCGTATATGTAAACCTTTACCACTCCTCTGAGCTTGATTGGCACCTGGAGGACGGTACAGGTATCCAGATCAGCCAGAGTACTGAATACCCCTGGTCGGGGGCGATCCGGCTTAAGGTCGCGCCAGCTAAACCGGCCGATTTCACTGTCTACGTGCGATGGCCCTCCTGGGCGCAGTCCATCAGCCTGGAGGTGAACGGCACCCCTGTTGATGTAACTGCTGCTCGAAGCGGATCTTACATCCCGATTTCGCGCAGATGGGAGCCCGGTGACTCGGTCGGGATCGATCTTCCTATGCCAGCTGTGCCGATGATTGCGAACCCACGCGTGGCAGACGACTACGGGCGGATCGCGATGCAAAGAGGGCCGCTTGTTTACGCACTTGAGCAGATTGACCAGAACGGAGCCCCCTTGGGCGACATCTTCTACCGGGTCGGCTCTTCAATTGCAGCTGAACCGAAAAAAGATCTGCTCGGAGGTGTAACTCTACTAAAAACTTCCGGGCAAGTTGCCGAAAAGTCTTTAGGGGAGGAACCCTTGTACCAGCCTCTGACGGGAGGGACTAGGGCCAAGCGTCCGTTGACATTGACTTTCATTCCATACTACGCGATCGGTAACCGTGAGCCCACTCCAATGGAGGTCTGGATCCCGATGACTCGCATGGACAATTCGGCTCCCCCACTGGCGGGAGGAGGCTTTGACCGCCATCCCGAGACTAAGTAAAACCTGACTCGCGGAACGACTGAAAAGTTAGTAAAATCAAGGATGTTGAAGAAAAGATTAGGTTTTCTGAAGGTATGAATTTCAGCTATCGAGCTTATGCCGTGCGTGCCGGCCTGTTGTTGGCCCTCTCGCTCGCTGTCTTTGCACAGGAAACACCCGTTGCGCCTCCAGCCCTCCCGCAAGTGCCTGAAACGCCGCCTTCCCAGCAAGGCCAGTCGCCCAATAGGCCCAATGACGATCGCAAGCAGCCGGCTAGCGGCCCCGGCGAGCCAGTCAATTCAAGTTCCTACAAAATCGGCGCTGCAGATGTGTTGAATATTCATGTGTGGAATGAAGCCGAGTTCTCCGGTCCCGCGGTGGTTCATGAGGACGGTATGTTCACCCTGCCACTGGTTGGCGATTTGAAGGCGGGCGGCATGACGCCGGTCGAAGTGGAGCAGGAAGTCACTAAGGCCCTGGGAAAGTACGTGCGCCAGCCGCTGGTTACCATCACCGTCCAACAGGTAGGGAGCAAACAGTACTACATGGATGGAATGATCAATAGACCTGGCGAATACCCGCTAGTGGTTCCGACGACCATTCTCGAAGCGGTCAGTAAAGCGGGCGGTATCCAGGCTTTTGCCAACGGGAAGAAGATTTATGTCCTCCGTGGATCCAAACGGATCCCGTTCAATTATAAGGACGTCCTGCGCGGAAAGCACATGGAACAAAATATTCAACTTCAGCCGGGCGACCACGTGGTGGTGCCTTAGGCGAGTGGTTAGCGCCTGCTGGTTCGTTCTAGAAAGACTTTAGGATTCAATTATGCTTGACAGAGCTTCAGTTCCTCGCCGTGCTCTAGATTTCGAGGATTATATTTCGATCGTACGGCGCAATTTCCGCTGGCTACTTGGCCCCTTATTTGCCGGGCTGGTAATCAGCACGGTAGTAGCGTACCTGTGGAGAGACACTTACGTCTCCCAGGCGCTGATTCGCATCGTCCCGCAGCAGATCTCTCCGGAGGTCGTGCCGGACATCACGGCCCAGGATATCGCCGATCGTATCAACGGAATGGCCCAAAGCATCGAAAGCCATAACACGCTCTCGACCATCATTACATCGTTCGGGCTTTATCCCAAGGAACAGAAAAGCGAGCCCATGGAAGATGTGATCAACGAGATGAAGAAGGCGATCCGGATCAGGCCAGTAGAAGGCGTCACCAGCATCTCTGGCAAGACGCTGCCGGCCATGCAGGTCGGCTTCTCGTACCGAAACCCGATCCTGGCGCAAAAGGTTTGTGAGGACATTGTGTCCCGCTTTATGAACGCCAACACTCAGGAGGCACTCAACATTCAGCGCGAGGCAGACGGATTTATTAACGAGCAGTTCGAGCAAGCAAAGAAGGATCTGGACGTAATAGAACAGAAGCTGGCGGATTTCCGAACTAGAAACGCCGGCCGCTTGCCAGAGGAGGTGAGCACCAACCTCGCCCAGATGAACGCGCTCGAGCAGCGCGGAGCCAGTGTTTCCGATGCCCAGGCCAGGAACGCTGAAGAGCACATGATGCTCGAATCCGAATTGAACATGGCCAAGGACCGGCTCTCATCGGCGCGCGTTAATTCGCCGCAGACTCAGGCCCAGAGCCAAAAAGTCAATGAGTTAGACCACGAGATCGACCAGCTTGAGAGCTCGATAGCGGATATGAACAACCGCTACACGGACAGCTATCCGAATCTGCAGGCCGCCCGGGACAGGTTGAAGCTGCTCAAACAGCAACGCGAACAGGCCTTCAAAGACAAGCCTAAATCGACGGATGCGAACGCACCGGAGCTCTTTGCGGTCTCCCGCGAGCGCCAGGAGGCGGAGAATGCCGTAAAGGAGATCCAACTCCGGATAAAAGCAAATGAGATGGAAGCGAAGCGCATGCAAAAGCAAGGGGTACAGGTGACCCAGGCGCTAAGCGGGTATCAGGGTCGGCTTGAAGGATTACCGGCGGGCCAGAAAGCGTACAACGATCTCTTGCGGGACCGTGATCTTACGAAACAACGGTACGACCGGCTCGAGATGGAGCGCCAGCGCTCCGCTGCCTCCATTGAACTGAATCGGCGGAAACAGGGAGAAACACTCGAAGTTCTCGACGCTGCTTCGTTACCGAGCACCCCGAGTCAACCGAAGCGTTACATCATCATCCCGACCGGCACTCTCATAGGGCTTGTGCTTGGCTTCTTTATCGTCGGCATGCGCGAGATGAAAGACACCTCGCTCAAGAGCCTTAAGGACGCCCGGCTATATACTCAACTTTCCGTTCTGGGCAGTATCCCGCTCCTCGAGAATGACGTGGTTGTTCAGCGCCGGAAACAGGTGATGTGGATCGGCTGGGCTGCCGCAACCGTTGTCGGTTTGGCCATCATGGCCGGGTCAGTTGTTCACTATTACATGGGTAAGGCATAAAGCAATGAGCCGAGTTCACGACGCGCTGCGCAAAGCAGCACATGAAAAATCTGAAGCAGCCAGGCAAGCCGCGGCAAATGACGGCGCGGCAAGCCAGCCGGCTGCAAGTCAAGTATATGCGAGCCAGTCAGTGGCGGGCTTCGTGCCGGTCCAGTCTGCGGCTGAGAATCCGGCGGCGTCCGCCCTCCCGGAAACCCCCGCTCAAGCCGAAATAGGCTCAGTGCCATCCGCAGACGGAAGTTCTTCCCTTGCGTTAGCCGGCGAGGGTGCGCCTGCCGCGCAGCCGGCCCCTCGCTTTTTCGTGAACACCGCGGCTGATCTTGAACGGCTAGAAGATATCATTGCGCATGTCTCAGTTGTCCCATTCACGCCTGCTCCGGACGCGCTGCTTGTCAATCCCGCCAAACCGAAGGATCCTCCCTCCGAGGAGTTCCGGAGCTTGCGAACCCGGCTTAATCATCTGCAAAGAAATCAGCCCCTTCACACGCTGGTGGTCAGCAGTGCCTCTCCCGGTGAAGGCAAATCTTTTACCGCCTGCAACCTTGCAATGTCGCAGGCCCAGTTAACAGGCAAGCGCATCCTGTTGGCCGATTTCGATTTTCGTCGACCGAGCATCGAAAAAGTCTTCGGTCTCAAAACCGCTCCGGGGCTGACCGATTATCTAGTTGGTAAAGCGCGTATTCAGGACATTCTTCATCGCATCGCCGATACCAATCTCTACATCATCACGGCCGGCGAGACCGTGCAGAACCCGCTCGAACTGCTGAATTTGGGCGAATGCGCTTCATTACTGGAGGCCCTGCGTGATCACTTTGATTGGGTAATTCTCGATAGTCCGCCGCTCCTGTTTGCTGCCGATGGCAACCTGCTTGCCACCATGGCGGACGGAACCATTCTTGTCGTGAGGATCGGCACGACTACTTACGATTCTGTCGCCCGGGCTCTGCAATCGCTTTGCGAAAATAACGTGCTCGGGATCGTGGTGAACGGTGCTCATCATGGTGAGCTGTACAGCCGTTATTCCTACTACCACGATTATTACTACGATCAGGACAGCAAGCCCGAAGCGGCTTCGGAAGAAGTCCTCGATGTTGAACCGGTTGGTGTGGGAAATGGCTGAACCGGACATTCTGCCCGGCGTGCACAGTCTTTTCCGAGATCGCTGGAGCCCACGGGCTTTTGCCGATCGCCCCATTTCGAACCAGGATTTAAGAACCATTCTCGAAGCTGCGCGTTGGGCTGCTTCTTCCTATAACGAGCAGCCGTGGCGGTTCGTGGTTGCTAGAAAGTCGGATGGTCCCCTCTTTGAGAAGGTGTTGAGCGTTCTGTTGCCATTCAATCAGGTTTGGGCGAAATCGGCGCCACTCCTGATCATCACAGCGGCTAAACAAACCTTCACCCATAACGGAACGCCTAATTTTCATGCTATGCATGATGCCGGGGCTGCTTTGGCTCACATTGCGCTACAGGCGACCGCTCTTGGCCTGCGCGCTCATGCTATGGCCGGCTTCGACCGGGAAAAGGCGCGCACCGAGCTCGTCATACCCGAGGGTTACGAGCCCGCTGCTGCTGTCGCAATCGGTTATCCTGGATCTCCGGACGATTTGCCGGAGCCGTATCGCGAACGTGAGTTAGCTCCGCGGACCCGCAGACCCCTTGCCGATCTTGCGTTTGGCGGAGAATGGAATAAGCCGCTTCTCCTTTAGCATTCGCCCACTTTAGCTTTCGCCGGGACTAGAACGGTATCCGCGGAGCCGATCCGTGCCGCTGAGATTCCGTCGCGCCGCCTTCGCTGAGAGTGGCTCTTGGCGGAGCACCGCTGAGATCGAGATCCGCCGCTTCGAAGGTAATTGTACGGTCGAGCACCATCTCAACCGTCGACCCCTTGCTAAGAACAGCCTCGGGACCCCTGGTCATAAGCACGCCCAGCAGACCTGCGGCCGCCCCGGCACCCGCGCCGATTGCACCTCCCATCCCGGCATGTCCCGCCGCACCACCTGCGCCCGCTCCGATCACGGTCCCCGCAGTGCTCGCGCCGATGATCGTTCCAGTATCGCCCTTCTTGCCGCCGGCACTCTGCACTTTGCTGCCTTCGCGCTGCAGGGTTTCATCGCTCCGTGGGTCGATCGCTCCCAGATCGGAACGGAAATTCTTGCTGACGCCGTTTGGCAGCGTCAACGAATCGAAGCGCACTTGCAGGTATCCCCGCCCCTTTACCTTACCCGGCCGCTTTACTTCGGTAATGGTCCCCGTTACCCAGCTACCCTGCGGAATGATGATCCGATTGCCCGACAATACAGGGAACGCGGTCTCGAGATAAATGCGGTCCCCAACGGCCGCCTGTTTCGTGCTGACGCTGTTGATCATGTTCAACAAAATGTGGGTGCCGGCCTCCACACGATACGTGCCCTGCGGCGTGCTCGCACTCTCACGCTGTTTGAGCGTATCTTGCGAAAGAGCAGGAATCGAGACGAGCAGGGCCACATACGTGAGTGCCGCAAAACTAGGCATATGTACCTACTCAGTCTACCCTCAAATTGAGCCAGCGGCAGCGGCTTGCCGGGAGCCGCATGTAGTCAGGCGGTGAGCTTTCCGGAAGACTGTACTAACCGGTACGGTAAAGATAGACTCGAGTGGTACCCGTCGGCACGGGCCTAATTCAGCCGGCCATTTCGCTTCGTAAACTTGAAAGCGGTAATTGTGCAAAGTGATCGAATGGCGGAAGACTCCCAGCCGCCTGCCCGGGACCGCCTCGGGAATTTGTGTGCGCTCCGGAAGCTCCCAGAAGCCGGGCATTAAGCTTGAGCCGGGCGGGCGCTGCCAAAGCAAAATCTGTCCCTCGCGTTCGATCCAGAAAAGAACACGCTCCTTCGGCACGCGATTGATCTGGCGCACCTTCACGGGAAACTCGTTTTGCTTTCCGAGTTGCCGGCCGCGGCACAACTGTGCTACCGGGCAGAGCAGGCACCGCGGGTTGCGCGGAAGGCACATTGTTGCGCCCAGCTCCATCATCGCCTGATTGAAAACGCCCGGCTGCTCAAGATCGAGAAGTTCGCGCGCCGCTGCGGCGAAGTGTTTGCGGCCTCGTCCGGTTCCGATATCAGCGCTGTCGGCCAGCACCCGGCTGAGCACGCGCGAGACGTTCCCGTCCACCGCCGCGAAGGGAAGATTCAGAGCGATGCTCGCTACCGCCGCACTCGTGTAATTGCCCACGCCGGGTAGAGAGCGTATCTCTTCATAAGACACCGGGAAACGGCCCGATTCGCACATGCGCTGCGCCGCTCTTTGCAGATTCCGGGCCCGGCTGTAATAGCCAAGCCCAGCCCAGTGCGCCAACAAATCGGCATCGGAAGCCTGGGCCAGAGTGCGAAAATCAGGAAAGCGATCTAGGAATCGTTCGTAGTAGGGAATCACTGCTGCTACGCGAGTCTGCTGCAGCATGATCTCGGAAATCCAGATCGCATACGGATCGCTCGTGCGGCGCCACGGCAAGTCACGCTTGTAGGCGTGAAACCAGTTGAGCAAAGCGACCTGGAACTCCGCCTTTTGAGCAGCTTCGAGCATCTATACTAGAGAGCGAGCCCCTTTCTTGAGCGCCTGCCGTTCTGCCTTTGATGTCGGAAAACACCAGCTTAACCCCTTGCGAAGTTGCGACTGAGCGCGAGATCGATGCCGCCGCGAGACCTGTGCTTTCCATCCTGGGCGCGCGGATGCACAACCTCAAGAACATCACCGTCGAGCTTCCGCACAACCAAATCTCAGTAGTAACCGGTGTTTCTGGTTCCGGCAAATCCTCTTTGGTGTTCGACACGATCTACGCGGAGGGGCAACGGCGTTACGTAGAATCACTTTCGGCTTACGCCCGCCAGTTTCTCGAGCGAATGGAGAAGCCCGATGTCGACGAGATATTAGGGATCGCACCGCCGATAGCGATCCGGCAGAAGAATCAGACGCGGAATCCACGTTCGACCGTTGCCACCGCTACCGAGCTTTATGATTTCATGCGCCTGCTCTGGGCGCGCGCCGGACGAACTTATTGCCCAAATGACGGAACGAGAATACAATCCGACACGGTAGATCAGGTGGCCGACACGATGCTCAGGCAGGCAGAAGGCTCACGTTGGTATGCGCTCTTTCCTGTTAAGCCCAGCGGCGGCATGGAAGCCGCAGCGATGCGAGATCGCCTGTTCGAACTCCGCGGCCGGGGTTTTAATCGGCTGTTTCAAGGCGGCAGGACCTTCGAGTTCTCAACTCCGGAGTCGCTGCTCGAAATTGATTTTGCGAAGCCGCTGTACGTCTTGGCGGACCGCATCGTCATCAGCCCCGATCTTCACCAGCGGATTGTCGACACTGTCGAGGTTTGCTACCAGGAAGCAAGTGAAGTCTATTTTGAGCCTGCAGCGGTTGCCGATCCGCAAAGTCTGCACTTCAGCGAGAAATTTGCTTGTAAGGTTTGTGGCTTGGCTACCGCGCCTCCCGAGCCGACACTGTTCAGCTTCAACAATCCCATTGGCGCTTGCCCAGTTTGCCAGGGATTTGGCAACACCATCGATTACGACCCGGGGCTGATTATTCCAGATCCCTGCCTCTCAATCGAGGAGGGCGCAATTGAGCCGTGGACAAAGCCTCAGTACAGCTGGTATAACGACGAAGTCTTCAAGGCGAAGTCACGCGGCAAAGTTCGTTTGAATATCGCCTATGCGGAGCTGACAACCGCCGAGAAAGAATTTATCCGCACGCACATTCAGCGCTTTTTCAATGAGGTAGAGAAAAAGAAATACAAGGTCCACGTACGAGTGTTCCTGAGCAGGTATCGCGCCTATACCGAGTGCCCGGCGTGCAGAGGCGCGCGTCTCCGGCCGGAAGCATTATGGGTCCGGCTCGAGGACTGCAATATCGCTCAGGTGTCGCGCATGAACATCGCGCGGGCGCAGACCTTTTTCGAACAGTTGCACTTGAGCCCTGAGGAAATGGAGATTGCGGAACGCATACTCGACGAGATACGCCAACGCTGCAAGTTTCTGAACGATGTCGGCCTGCAATATTTGACTCTCGATCGCCTCTCCTCGACTCTGTCAGGCGGCGAAGCGCAGCGCATCCAGCTTGCCACCTGTCTGGGCTCGCGTCTGGTCGGCGCGACGTACGTGCTCGATGAGCCTTCGATTGGCTTGCATAGCCGCGATACAGCTCGCCTGATTCATATTTTGAAAGGCCTTCGAGAGCTTGGCAACACGATCATAGTAGTCGAACATGACCCCGAAATCATGGCGGAAGCGGATCATATCTTGGATCTCGGTCCCGGCGCGGGTGAGAATGGCGGGCGAGTCATTTTCTCAGGTAGCTACGGACAGCTGCTGCTTCCAAATTCTGGCATCGACCGCGACACTCAGTCCCTAACGGGCAAGTATCTGCGTGGAGATCTTATGGTCTCGAGGAGGCGTGATCGCAGGAAAGTGAATCCCAGGCGTACGATTCGCTTCATCGGGGCTCGGGCCAATAATCTGAAGAATGTCGATGTCGAGATTCCGCTCGGGCTGATAGTCGCCGTTACGGGCGTCTCGGGTTCGGGGAAGTCGAGTCTGGTACACGAAGTGATCTATCGCGCGCTTGACTTTGAGGTGAACAAGGAGCGGAAGCGTGCAGGTCAGCCGGAAGAGGAGGAGTCAGGTTCACGCAAGCTACCGTTGAAGCGCGTGGAGCGTTCGAATCTGCTGACGAGCGTTGTCATGGTCGATCAGTCGCCCATTGGCCGCACGCCACGCTCGAACCCGGTCACTTACGTGAAGGCGTTCGACTCCATTCGAGACCTGTTCGCGGGCATCCCTGAAGCGCAGCGGCGAGGCTATACTGGCGGTCATTTTTCATTTAACGTACCCGGCGGGCGTTGCGAGACCTGCCAGGGAGATGGAACGGTAACGGTCGAAATGCAGTTCTTGGCCGATGTCGAACTGGTCTGCGAAGAATGTAAGGGGACGCGCTATAAGCAGAGCGTTCTCGATATCCGCTACAAAGGCCTGAATATCCACCAGGTCCTGCAGCTCACGGTACGTGAGGCGCTGTCGTTCTTCGCAGATACCCGGCGTCTGGCGGCGCGCTTGAAAGTGCTGGCAGATGTCGGCCTCGGTTATCTTCGACTCGGCCAGTCCGCCACCACGTTGAGCGGAGGCGAAGCCCAGCGGGTTAAGTTAGCCGCCCACCTATCGCAAGCAAGCTGCGAGGGGACGCTCTTTCTCTTCGACGAGCCAACCACTGGCCTACACTTCGACGATATCGCTAAGCTGCTACAAGCGTTCGAGCGCCTGATTCAAAACGGCGGAAGCATCTTGATCATAGAGCATAATCTCGACTTGATTCGTGCTGCTGATTGGGTGATCGATCTCGGCCCGGAGGGTGGGGACGCGGGGGGCAACATCGTGGCGCAGGGTACGCCTGAGGCAATCGCCGCGAATCCCGATTCGTACACCGGCTTGTATCTGCAGTCCATGCTTCTTGGAAGCGCCATAGCCTGAACCGATGGACACGCTGCGAGACCTGCCTTCAGTCGATCAGGTATTGCGCAGGCTCAAGCCACTCGATAGTTTTCCAGTTGAGCTAGTTACCGAGGAGATCCGGGCTGTGCTATCTGAGCAACGCAGCGTGTTACAAGGCGGCGGCAGCATACGTGATGCAACCGAAAATATAGTTCAGGAGCGGCTGCAGGCGCTTTCGAACACATTTTTGCGGCGGGTGATAAACGCAACTGGGGTTATATTACACACGAACTTAGGAAGAGCCCCGCTGGCATCTTTCGAGCCGATCACCGGATATTCGAATCTCGAATATGATCTCGCCACCGGCGGGCGCGGCAAGCGCGATGATCAGCTTTCGCCACTACTGGATCGCCTGCTCGGGAAATCCGCGATAGCGGTGAACAACAACGCAGCTGCGGTCTACCTGGTTTTAAGCGAGCTGGCCGCCGGAGGTGAAGTGATCGTCTCGCGCGGCGAGCTGATTGAAATTGGGGATGGTTTCCGTATACCGGACATCATGGCCCGCTCGGGTTCAACTCTACGCGAAGTTGGAACTACGAACCGCACGCGGGTGGAGGATTACGCGAGGGCAATTTCCGAACGAACCAGGCTGATAATGCGGGTTCATCCGTCAAACTTCCACATCACCGGATTCACTGGGCGGCCTCCGCTCGAAGCGCTGGTCGCCCTTGGCCGCGAGCGTGGGGTCCCGGTTTATGAAGATCTCGGCAGCGGCTGTCTCGTCAAACTGCAAGCAGTCGGAATCAGCGAGCCCCTCGTGCAGGATAGCCTCCGGGCGGGAGTTAACCTCGTTTCGTTCAGTTGCGACAAGCTGCTGGGAGGCCCGCAAGCGGGTCTCATCGCGGGTGACCACGAGCTTGTCGGCCGTGTTCGCCGGAATCCCATGTATCGCGCGCTACGCCTCGATAAGCTGATTATCCAGTCGCTTCAGATCACGCTGATGCATGTTCTGAGGAACGAGTGGCGGCAAATTCCTGGTTTGCGGATGATTCTGACCTCACTCGACGAAGTTCGCGCGCGCGCAGACCGGGTAGCGGCTTCGCTCAGTGATTTCGCTCTTACTACGCGGCAGAGCGATGCGGTGATCGGGGGCGGATCTACACCCAATCAGACGATTCGTTCGTGGGCGATTGAGCTCGAGGTGCCGGATCCTTCGCAATTCGAACGACGTTTACGAACCGGCAGCATGCCGGTGATCGGACGCGTAGAGCGCGACAAGATCATTCTGGACATGCGCACCGTGCTAGACGAAGAAGGACCTCGCTTGATTGAAGCGCTGCGAGCGGCGCGAATCTAAGCGTCCCGGCGCCAGACTATCTCCCCTCCTACAATGGTCGCCACTGGACCTCCGCGAAATCTCTTCAGATTGAAGGGCGTGTTGCGGCTCTTGGAAGGGGAACGGCTGACATCGTAAATCCACTCGTGATCGAGTCCGAGGATCGTCACATCGGCAGGGGCACCTTCGCGGAGACTGCCACGATTTGGCAAAACAATGTTGGCCGGCCCGCGTGTGAAGAGCTGGATCACCGCTGTGAGACTAGCGTCACGCGCATGGCAAAGCCGCTCGAGAGCCAGCCCAACCGCAGTTTCGAGCCCGATAATTCCGAACGGGCAGCGCTCGAATTCCTGCATCTTTTCGGCTCCGGCGTGAGGCGCATGATCGGTTGCGATCGCGTCAATCGTACCGTCGAGAAGCCCGCTCGTAACTGCCTCCACATCACAGCCCGCCCGCAGCGGCGGATTCATCTTGTAATTGCTGTCGTAGGGCAGCATATCTGCGTCGGCGAGAACAAAGTGGTGAGGCGTGGCTTCGGAGGTAACCTTCAGGCCGCGCCGTTTCGCCTCGGAAACGAGTGCCACTGAATTGGCAGAAGAAATGTGAGCCACGTGATAGCGAACGCCGGTGAGCTCGGACAGGATAATGTCACGAGCCACCATCACATCCTCAGCACTGCGCGGAATGCCACGCAATCCGAGTCGAGTAGATTGCAAGCCCTCGTGCATGTCGCCGCCCGCGCTGAGATGGAGGTCTTCACAGTGCTCGATCAATGGCAGATTCAGTGCTCGGGCAAACTCCATCGCGCGCCGGACCACGCGGGCGTTCATGACCGGCTTGCCGTCATCGGAGATCGCAACGATGCCGGCCTGCTTCATGGATGCAATAGCCGAGAGCTCTTCACCCTCGCTGTTTTTTGTGATCGCTCCGATCGGGAAAACATTCACTCTTGCGAAGCGCCGCGCGCGGTCGACGATGTAGCTGGTAACAGTGGCGCTGTCGTTTACCGGCTGCGTATTCGGCATGCAGCAGATTGAGGTGAAGCCGCCGGCCGCGGCTGCTCGAGATCCGCTTTCAATCGTCTCCGCGTGCTCAAAGCCAGGCTCGCGCAAATGCACGTGCATATCGATAAACCCCGGCGCTACGATCAGACCGGATGCGTCGTATACTTCGCTGCCTGTTGTGTCGATGGCCTGTCCGATTTCGCGGATAGCACCGTCTGCTATCGCAAGGTCGGCAATGCGGTCGATCTGCTGAGCAGGATCGACGATGCGGCCGTTCTTGATCACCAGCCGGCTCATGCTGCGAGCACTCTTTCGAGCACGGCCATACGCACCGCAATCCCGTTCTCGACTTGGTTCAGAATGGCTGAGCGCTGGCTGTCGGCAACTTCAGAGGAAATTTCGCGCCCCCGATTGATCGGACCCGGGTGCATAACAACCACATCGTGCTTTGCGAGCTCAACATGTTCGGGACGAAGTCCGTAGAACTGAAAATACTCATCGATCGGGAACGCCGCTTCGTTCTGCCGTTCCAGTTGCACGCGCAACATCATGATCACGTCAACCCCACGAATGGCGTGCTCCATGTCGGTAGTGAGTTCAATGCCGGGCGCGATGCGGGCGATCTCGCGTGGAAGCAGGGAGGCCGGTCCACACAGCACAACCTGGACTCCGAATTTACTCAAGAGAAAGATATTGGATCTGGCAACCCGGCTGTGCGCGATATCACCGATTATGGCAACACGCAATCCTTCCAGAGTGCCGCGCCGATCGAGAATGGTTCGAGCATCTAACAGCGCCTGTGTCGGATGTTCGTGTGTTCCATCCCCGGCGTTCACAAATGGTATCGGCAGATAGCGCGAAAGAAAATGCGGAGCTCCGGACGCCGAGTGGCGCATCACAATCGCGTCGGGGCGCATTGCGCCTAGGGTGTTCAGTGTATCGACGAGTGATTCGCCCTTCGAAACGCTGGACCCGGAGGCCGTGATCGAAAGGATTTCCGCGCCGAGTCGTTTGGCCGCAATCTCAAAGCTGGTCCGCGTGCGCGTGGAGGCTTCAAAGAACAGATTTACGATGCTGCGGTTGCGGAGTATATCAAAGCGTTTGAAGGTCTGACCGGGAGGGGGCTGAAAGTCTTTAGAGCGCGTCAGAATAGATTCGATATCCTGTCGATCGAGCGATTCGATATCGAGCAGTCCGCGTTTCGTCATCTTCAAACAACCGGTTCGGCCGGGTCATTCAAGCGCTCGACGAGTAATACCCTTTCCTGTCCATCAATTTCCTGCAGCTTCACTTCGATGATTTCCTGACTGCTAGTCTGAACCATACGGCCGACGTAGCGCGCTTCAATGGGAAGCTCGCGATGCCCGCGATCGATCAGAACAAGAAGCTGGACGCGTGCGGGGCGGCCGTGATCGAACAGCGCATCCAAGGCAGAGCGCACCGTCCGTCCGGTGTACAAGACATCGTCCATGAGAACGATATCTTTCCCGACGATAGAGAAATCGATCTGCCTGGCTTGCACTACAGGACGCTCGGCGACTACTGAGAGATCGTCGCGATAGAGATTGATGTCGAGAATTCCCACTGGAATCTGCAGCTTCTCAAGGCTTTCAATCTTTTGTGAAAGTCGCTCCGCAAGCGGTACGCCGCGGCGTTTAATCCCGATAAAAGCGAGTCGCTCGAGGTCCGTGGTTTTCTCGAGCACCTCGTGGGCCAGGCGCACCAGAGTGCGATCGATTTCCGAAGCACTCATCAGCTGTTTCTTTTCGCGGACCGTCGGCATCGAGCTTTGCGGATGTAGCTACTGAGAGGCAGGTTAACACGCGCCCGGCATTGGCGAGCCGCACCGATCAGGATTTCAAACGGGAGCGAATGCGCCTGGCCAGCTTTTCAATCTCTTCTGTTTTCTTAACAGACGCAATTGGGATGACGAACGTGCCCGCCTGCTGCAATTCACTTCTTAAATCCCGGGCTACGGCAATCAATCGGTCAGCATCTTTCAGCGCTTGATCGTGCTGTTCTTTCGCGATTGCGTTCTTCTGAGATTTGCCATCCGGCAGACGCGGTTCTTCGTTCGGATCGGCAATCTTCGGCTTGCGCTCGTCTGGGATCTGCTCCTCCTGATTTATCTGCGGCTTCGATTCCGGAACTAACAAGAGAGACCCAAAAAGCCCACGCAGGGCCGTTCGCCGCGAGCGCTTCAGTGCAAGGTGTCGAAGGAGTAAGCAGCTCATCTTGGTTGCTATCATAAGCCACTTATGACGGATGCTGAGGGGCTGTTTTGGGGGAGCTAGGAATTGGCGTAATAGGGCTCGGCATCGTAGGCTCCGGAACGCTCGAGATCTTGGCGGAGAATGCGGCATCCATTCGGGAAAAGCTGGGATTTCCGCTGCGCGTAAAAGCAGTTTGCAGCCGCAGCCTGGAGACAAAGCAGCTTCCGCCTCTCGTTGAACCGGTACTGCGAACGAGCAACTGGCGTGAGGTGGTCTCGATGCCTGAGGTTGAGATCGTAGTAGAGGTTATCGGCGGCACGGCCACGGCAGGGCACATAATTGAAGAGGCGCTTCGGCATAAGAAGTCAGTGGTTACTGCCAACAAAGAGTTAATGGCGGAGCGGGGGGCAGAACTCTGGAGCTTGGCGGATCAAAACGGAGTGAATCTGGCCATGGAGGCTAGCGTGGCCGGCGGTATCCCGATACACACGGTCCTGCGCGAGGGAATCGCAGGCGATCGGGTGATTGAGTTGTACGGAATCCTGAACGGGACGAGCAACTTCATTCTTACCGAGATCGAAAAGAGCCACGCGAGCTTTCAGTCCGTGTTAGCGGAGGCACAGCAGCTGGGTTATGCCGAAGCGGATCCATGTGCCGACATTGACGGATTAGATGCAGCATCGAAACTCGCGATCCTTTCCGCGCTCGCCTTTGGAGAACGGCCGGCGCCCTCCGATATCTACACTGAAGGCATCCGGCGCGTGATGCCGATTGATTTCGAATACGCACATCAGTTGAAGCACACCATCCGCCTGCTTTGCGTCGCGCGACAAAGTGAGCGAGGACTGCTGCTTTCCGTGCGCCCCTGTCTGATCCCTCAATCGGCAATATTGGCCCAGGTCCAGGGCGCCTACAACGCGATCTGGATTCGGGGAAATTACGGCGAAGATACGTTTTACTACGGCCGCGGCGCGGGTTCGAAACCGACCGGCGTGGCTGTGGTAAGTGATCTCATGAAGGTAGCGCGCGAGATACGCTTCGGGAGCCCGCAGCGCGTGAGTCCATTCGGGCATGAACGTCTCGGGAAGCACAAGCCGCAATCGATCTCTACGCAACAGCTCCCTTATTACCTCCGCTTTCGGGTCGAGGACAAAGCGGGCATAATCGCGACGCTTGCGACTGTGCTGGCCAAACACAGGATCGGGATCGATGCGGTCTTGCAATTACCGCGCGAGGACTGGCGCGACCTGCCGTTCGTCATCACCACGGAGCCCGCGCAGGAACATGCCCTTCGTGAAGCTCTGGTAGAGATTCGGGACGCGGATTTTCTGGTTGAGCCGCCGTTTGCGATGCCTCTGGAGCGGGGCTTTTGACTGGTAGAAGCGCCGCGGGATCACTGAACGGTGCCGCTCGCGCAATGCCTTCGCAACCGCGGGTCCATGTTACGATTTTCAAGAGACCTCGAGCTGAATTTCGCCTGGAGAGGTGGCTGAGTGGTCGAAAGCAGCGGTTTGCTAAACCGTCGTAGGCCTTTAAAGTCTACCGGGGGTTCGAATCCCCCCCTCTCCGCCACGAATTCTGGCCGCCTTCAAAAATTCACTGTTCCCTCTCTTTGATATCCTCGAAAGTTAAGAACAACTTGAGGTTTTTCGATGTCTGGACATAGTAAATGGGCCACGATTAAGCACAAGAAGGCGGCCCTGGACAGCAAGCGCGGCAAGACCTTTACGCGTCTAATCAAGGAAATTCAAATTGCTGCGCGAAATGGCGGCGATCCTGACTCGAACCCGCGGCTTCGCACTGCAATTTTGGCTGCGAAAGCCGAATCGATGCCCGCGGATAACATCAAGCGGGCCATCATGCGCGGTACCGGCGAACTCGAAGGCGGTCAGATCGATGAAATCTTGTTTGAAGGATACGGGCCCGGCGGCGCAGCGGTTCTGGTGAATGTGGCCACTGACAACCGGAATCGCACGGTGAGCGAAGTTCGGCACCTCTTTGCCAAGAGCGGCGGCAATCTGGGCGAACAGGGCAGCGTAGCTTGGATGTTTGAGAGAAAAAGCCAAGTCATAGTCGATGGCGAGAAGGCGTCCGAAGATCGATTGATGGATGTCGTTCTTGAAGCTGGCGCCGAAGACATCCGCGATCAAGGCGGAGCTTGGGAAGTGATCTCGGCGCCCGAGTCGCACGAGGCTGTTCTAAAAGCCTTGGAAAAAGCCGGAATTGCCGCCGAGTCCGCTGAAATTGCGATGGTGCCTAAGAACACAGTGAAGCTCGAGGGAAAAGCCGCCCAGGCGATGTTGAAGCTGTACGATGCGCTCGAAGATCACGATGATGTCCAGAACGTCTACGGAAATTATGAAGTCGACGAAGCGGAAGTAGAAGCCCTTGCTTAGTCGGGCATAGATTGAACGAGTAAGAGAGAACGCCGCCTGTGCGGGTAGATGCGAATCGCGGGAATAGATTGCGGAAGTGAGAGAACGGGTTTCGGAATCATCGATACCGACGGACGGTCACATCGGTTCGTCAATGCAGGGGTGATTCGGACGAAACCGGCGGACGTGCTCGAACGCAGGTTGAAGTTTATAGCCGATGAACTGCGGGCGGCATTGCAAAACTTCGCGCCCGACGCAGTCGCGGTCGAAGAAGTTTTTCACGCCATCAACGCTAAGTCTGCCCTGAAACTCGCGCACGTTCGAGGAGCAGCGATGCTGGTAGCGGCGGAAGCGGGTCTGGCAGTGAGCGAGTACTCGCCTCTTGAAGTCAAGATCAGCGTGGTGGGCTATGGTCGGGCAGAGAAGCAGCAAGTACAGATGATGGTGCTTTCGCTGCTCGGTATTAATCAGCAGTTTGCTTCTTTCGATGCCACCGATGCTTTGGCCGTGGCGATTTGTCACGGTACTCGGTGCCACTACCCAATAGCAGCCGGGACGCAGCGGTGAAGACACTCACTGTGTTGCTCGTCTTCAGTTGCGCGGCGCTGGCCGGAGTGCCGAGAATTATCTACACGCGAAGCTTTCCTGGCAGCAGTCCGGAGTACTTGCGGATAGAGCTCGACAATACCGGAAATCTAGCGTACAGCGAATCGCCTAAAGATGACCAGCCATTGCGGGCTCACATGGCGGAGAGCGAGACAGCACCGCTCTTCGATATGGCGGGGAAGCTGGACTATTTTAGAACTCCGCTGGAATCGGGATTGAAGGTTGCGAACACTGGCAAGAAGGTGTTTCGTTATGAAGACGGGAATGGAGCGAGTTCGGAAACGGCGTTCAACTACTCGGCCAATGAAACAGCTCAGAAGCTGCTTGACAAGCTGGAACAGATATCAGCGAGTGAGCGAGCTTACCTGGATCTGGACCGCACGATTCATTTCGACAAGCTGGGCGTGAATGATGCACTCGCCGAAATCGAGGAGCTGTGGGTGCGTAAACAGCTTGCTGCGCCCGAACAGTTCGTTCCTTTGCTGACGCGGGTTGCGTCACACGAGTCATTCATGCACCTGGTACGCGAGAGGGCAGCGCGCTTGAAAGACGAATTTGAGAAGCCTGGGCCGGCTAATGTTGCCGCCAGCGATCCCAAGCAGAAATGACCGACGGCAAGTCTGCATTTGGGCGCGTGATCTGGGTTGTGCTCGATAGCGTCGGGATCGGGGCGATGCCGGATGCCGGGGCTTTTGGCGACGTCGGCAGTGACACTCTCGGCAACATCGGGACGAAGTGCCATCTCAGACTGCCAAACTTAGCGCGCCTCGGTCTGGCTAATATCAGGCCGATCCCGGGACTCAGTCCTGCGCATCGTCCGGCCGGCGCTTACGGCAGGTGCGCGCTGGCTTCGCCCGGTAAGGACACGACGACTGGCCATTGGGAGATGGCCGGCATTATTCTCGAGCAACCATTCCCGTTATACCCGCACGGCTTTCCCGCTGAATTGATCAGCGCGTTCGAACAGCGGATCGGGCGCAAGACTCTAGGTAATAAGCCGGCATCAGGAACAGAAATCATCAAAGAACTCGGCGCCGAGCACATGCAAACGGGATCGCCCATTATCTACACCTCAGCCGATAGCGTGTTCCAAATTGCCGCGCACGAACAAGTCATCCCGCTCAAGGAGCTTTACCGCATAAGTGCGATCGCCCGCGAGATGCTTCAAGGCCCAAACTGTGTTGGCCGGGTGATCGCACGCCCTTTCGAAGGCCGACCGGGCGAGTTCGTGCGGACGGCAAACCGGCGTGATTTCGCTGTCCCTCCACCTCCGGGTATGCTGCTCGACAAACTGGCCGATGGTGGCGTGCGCATTTACGCTATCGGCAAGATAGCGGATATTTTTCTCGGTCGAGGCATTTCGTTTTCAGTTAAGACGAAGAGCAACCAGGACGGGATGGAGCAGACGCGTCGCGCCCTAGAATCGCTGCCGAATGGATTGATTTTTGTGAACCTGGTCGATTTCGACCAGCAGTTCGGGCATCGAAATGATGCAAATGGCTATGCGGCAGCGCTCGAAGCGCTCGACCGCTGGTTGCCGACTCTCGAGCTTTCGGAGCGCGACATGCTCATCCTGACGGCGGATCATGGATGCGATCCGACCACCCCGTCGACTGATCACTCCCGCGAATACGCGCCCTTGCTGATATTCGGATCTCGCGTAAAACCCGGAGTGAACCTGGGTACCCGCCGAACGCTGGCCGACATTGGCCAGACCGTTGCGCAGAACTTTGGTACGGCCATCGAAGCCGGTACCAGTTTTCTTGATGACATTCAGAAAGGATAAGCAGGCGGATAGGAGATGAGACGGCGTATCACTGCAGGGAACTGGAAAATGTACAAGACTGCGCCCGAGACGGTCCAATTCCTTGCCAAATTCAAGCAACTCGCGGACGGCGCGAACGGCTGCGAGATCGTGATCTTCCCGCCCTCTCTGAGTATCCCTGCGGCAGTCGCGCAGGCTGAGGGCACCTCCATTCGCATCGGCGGCCAAAACATTTATTGGTGTCCCGAGGGCGCGTACACGGGCGAAGTTTCGGCCGAGATGATGCGAGCGGCGGGTGCGACCTGGGTACTAGTAGGTCATAGCGAGCGACGCCACCAGGTGTGCCATGAGAGTGACGCGGATGTTTTGAAGAAAGCGCAAGCCGCTCTCACCGCGAACTTAACTCCTATAATCTGTCTGGGCGAAAAGCTCGAGGAGCACAAGGCCGGCAAGGCCCACGAAATTCTCGTCAGGCAATTTGCGTGTGGCATTGCGGGTCTCACCGAAGAACAATTTGCACAGGTTGTGCTGGCTTACGAGCCAGTCTGGGCGATCGGCACCGGTCAAACGGCTACACCGCAGATCGCTTCCGATGCCCATAGGCTGATTCGCTCGGAAGCGGAGAAACGGTTTGGCTCAGAAGCGGCGCAACGAGTCAGGATTCTTTACGGCGGCAGCGTGAAGCCGGATAATATCGAAGGCCTTATGCGGGAACCGGAGATTGACGGGACTCTGGTGGGCGGAGCGAGTCTCGATCCCGATTCGTTTTCCAGGATCGTCAAAGCAGCTTAGGAATCGCCGGCAGTTTTTCTCTCACCGGCTGTCTTGCCCGGCAGATCGAAGGGGTTTTCATGCACTCGCTCGCGTATCCCGGCATCGAGCGTCTTGGCCAGAGAGATGCTGGCGTCCCCGAACCGATTCCTAATGTGATCCACCGAGCGAAACGCGTTGCGCAAACGGGCAGTCGAAGCTTCTTCGAGTAAGCTCATTTGTCCTTCCACGTTCTGCAGATTGCCGGCCTGAACGCCTAGCAGTCGAATCGGCGTCTGCCTGTCCCAAGCGCGCCGGAAGAGTTGGATCACGGCCCCAGCTACTTCGCGATCGAGTTGAGTTGCGTGATCGAGCGATGTTGCGCGCGTAAACGTAGAGAAGTCTTCGTACCGGAACTTAAGCTGAATGGTGCGCGAATAGAGTTGGTGTTCCCGCAGCCGCTTGGATACCATTTCCGACAGTTTGAGAAGCGTTGTTTCGAGTTGATTGGAGTCCGCAGTGTCTCGAGAAAAGGTGTGTTCGTGGCTGATCGACTTCGGATCGGAATCTGCGCCGATTTCAGAGTCGAACCAGCCGCCTGCGTCCGCTCCGCGAGCTTTGCCGGCCAGTGCCAATCCCCATCGCCCAAAGCGATCCGCGAGAAACACCTCGTCTAACCCTGCCAGATCACCCACGCGGCGAATGCCGAGCTTGTGCAGGGAAGCCTCCATCTGCTTGCCGATACCAGGAATCTTGCGCACCTCGAGCGGAGCGAGAAAACGCGCCTCCTGCCCCGGAAGAACGTGCAAGATGCCATTCGGCTTGGCCTGATCGGAGCAAACCTTTGCGACCAGGCGGGAACCGGCCAAACCTAGAGAGCACTTGAGGCCGGTTTCGTGCCCGATTGCGGAGTGCAACTCATCTGCCGCTCGCATTGGCGGCCCGTGTAATCGCTCGGTTCCGGTAAGATCGAGATACGCTTCATCAATCGATGCCATTTCGACCAACGGAGAAAACCGATTGAGGACAGCGAAGACTTTCTTGGAGTATTCGCGATACCGCTCCGGGCGGCCTTCGACGAAGATCGCCTTAGGGCAAAGCTGACCTGCCGTGCGCAGAGGCATGGCGGAATGAACTCCGAATTTGCGGGCGGCATAAGAAGCTGCGGCCACCACGCCACGCTGATTTGCGCGCCCGCCAACCACTACCGGCTTGCCCTTGAGGGATGGATCGAACAACTCCTCGACGGAGACAAAGAACGCATCCATGTCCACGTGGCAGATGAGGCGTTGCATAGGCCCAGAGAATTGATCCAAATCCGGTTTAGCCTGGCAGCGTAGCGGCAATCACGCGCGGCCAGCCCGCCAAGTCTGAGCTTACTGCAATGTCCGTCCATTGAGGCGCCAGGATTTCGCGAACACCATTCAGCGACCGGTAACCCAGCTCCATGAAGAGCCGGCCGCCTGGTTTCAACGCAACAAATGCCGCAGCAATCAGCCGGTAATAGATTTCGAGGCCCGAATCACCGGCAAAGAGTGCGAGGTGCGGCTCCCAATCACGAACTTCAGCTTGCATATTCGCGGCATCCGCGCCGGGTACGTAGGGGGGATTCGAAACCAGCAGATCGAGTGATGCCGGTGCGACGCTTTCGAGTAGATCTGCCGCGAAAAAGTGAACCGCTGCCCCATGTGTTTCACGGTTGCGCTCGGCGACCGCAAGCGCGGGCAAGGAAATATCGCAGGCGAGCACGGAACGCTTGCTTTCGAGCGCCAAGGTAATCGCGATGGCGCCCGAACCGGTTCCTACATCCAAGATTGTCATGCCTGGACCATTTGTCAGATATTCGAGCGCGGCCTCCACCAAGTGCTCGGTCTCGGGGCGCGGGATCAGAACGTTTTCGTTTACGTAAAAATCGCGCCCAAAGAATTCCTGATTATGCGTGATGTACTGGGTTGGCCTGCCCTTCAGCCGTTCGTTCAGATAGCGGCCGTAGTGAATCCAGTGCAGCTCTTTCAGTTCATCGGTGCCGTGCGCGTAGAGGTAGGCGCGGTCCTGTTTCAGCGCATAACAAAGCAGGACCTCTGCCGTAAGACGGGGCAAGGCAACCGACGCGTTCTCGAGAATTTGAGTGCCTTGCTGGACAGCCGCTTGGATGGTCAGGAACAACGAAGCGTCACGGCAGGGCTAAGCCGCTTCGCCTTCGTCGCGCAGCCGCTCCGATTGGTAATAACTGGTCAATGCGTCGATGATGGGTTGCAGCCGTCCCTCAATTACAAGATCTAGCTGATGCAACGTCAGGCCTATGCGGTGGTCCGTGACGCGATTTTGCGGGAAGTTATACGTGCGAATCTTTTCGCTGCGATCGCCCGTTCCCACCATGCTCTTACGCTCCGCGCCGATCTGCGCGAGCTGCTTTTCGATTTCCATCTGGTACAAGCGCGAGCGCAACACCTGCATCGCCTTGGAGCGATTCTTAATCTGGGACTTCTCGTCCTGGCAGGAAACAACCGTGTTGGTGGGCAAATGGGTGATGCGCACAGCGGAGTACGTTGTGTTTACTGATTGTCCACCGGGGCCGGAAGAACAAAAAGTGTCGATGCGCAAATCTTTGGCGTCGATCTGCACGTCCACTTCGTCGGCCTCCGGCATGACAACCACAGTGATGGTGGAGGTATGAACCCGGCCTTGAGTTTCGGTAGTGGGAACGCGCTGCACGCGATGCACTCCGCTTTCGTACTTCATGCGGCTGTAGACTCTCTTGCCGCTAATCATGGCAATCACTTCGCTCAAGCCGCCGACCGAAGACTCGCTAAGCGAAGTAACTTCGACCTTCCAGCCCTGTTCCTCGGCGTAGCGCGTGTACATCCGGAAGATTTCTCCGGCAAACAGAGAGGCCTCGTCGCCGCCCGCGCCCTTGCGAATCTCGAGTACTACGTTCTTCTCATCATTGGGATCTTTAGGCAGCAGCAGAATTTGCAGATCGCTTTCGATGGCCGCCACTTCGGGCTCAAGCCTCGTGATTTCGAGCTCAGCCATCTGCCTGAGATCCGGGTCGCTTTCGTCCAACATCGCGCGCGCGTCACGCAGCTCGGCTTCAGCCTTCTTCCATTCGCGGAACTTGGCTACCTGGTCCGATAATTCACTCTGTGCCTTGGCGACTTTTCTATATTCGTCCTGGTCATTCAGCACGGCCGGGTCGGTCATCTTGGCCGTAAGCTCGTTGTAGCGTGCCTCGGTCTCTTGTAAGCGATCGAAAAGTTGCATGGTGATGGAATGGGGGAAGCCGAGAACTTGAGCGCGTCTGAAGACGGTTTAGGCGATCACCAGCACGCCGCCCTGTGCCTTCTCCAGCTGCATTGCGTGATTCAGGGCATAAATCGCTACTTCGGTCTGCTGGTTAGAAGGTGGCTGAGTGGTTACACGTTGCAGCCATAGGCCTGGCCGGGTCAGCAACGCCATCAGACCGGACCGGCGCTGCGCTGCAAACCGGATCACTTCATAGCTTGCGCCAACTATCAAAGGAAGCAGTAGGATACGCGCCGCGAACTTCGCCCAGAAATTATCTAGCGGCAGGAAGGCGTAGCAAATCATGGCAACAATCAGCACCACCACCAGAAAGCTGGTTCCGCACCGGGGATGCCACGTTACAAACCGCTGCGCGTTGTCTACCGTTACGGGCTGGCCTGATTCGAAGTTAAACACGACCTTGTGTTCGGCGCCGTGATACTCAAAGACGCGTCGCATTTCCTTCATGCGCGACAGGAGAAGCATGAATCCCAGAAAAATCGCGATCCGCAGCAAGCCATCGACCATGTTGATGGCAAAGCGCCCGCTGACTGCTTCAAAATGCTTGCCCAGGAGCGTTGCCAGATAGAGCGGCACGAATTTGTAGAGCCCGATCATAAAGGCGAGCGAAAAGAGAATCTGCAGAATCATCGCCCCGGAACCGTTCTTGGATTCTTTATCCGCATCCGCGACTTTCCCGGTCGCCTCTCCGAGCGCGCATTCGGCGGAAAATTTGAGCGCTTTCATACCGAGCCACATGGCATGGCCCAGCGTTCCCAAGCCGCGGAAAACCGGAAGCTTAAACATTGGATAACGATCCGAGAGCCGCGCGAGCGGGCTCTCTTCCGTCACGATTCCGCCATCTGGTTTACGGACCGCAACGCAATAGCTATGCGGCGACCGCATCATCACGCCTTCCATGACGGCCTGCCCGCCGACCAGGGTTGTTTCCTCGCCGTTCTCAAGAACGGGAAGCAACTGTATGTGCACAAAAAGACGCACAAAGGCACGCAAATTCAAGGGGATCTCCTGCTTAAGTATATCTTGCAGTGCCGCTACTGCAAAATCGGCTAGCAACGCCGGGCTAACGGACAGGCGGCAGCACGAACGTTCCTGCACGCGCATCTCTGAGGTTCGAGCAGGCCGTGGGTGCGGGGTGATCGCTCTTGGTCAGGCAAAACTCAACTGCGTTCAGATACCCTCCGTGCAGTTGGACTGCCATATCAGCGTCACTTAAAGCGGGATTCACCTGCTCGAAGGCTCGCTTCAGCTCCCTCGACGAGAGCGTGAAGGAATCGCCAGGCGCTTGCAAACGGCTCGGCACTCGCACTGACTCGAAAGCTGCTCTAACCAGCGCAAAATAAGCGGCACTGCTCAGTCCGCTGCAACTGCCGTGTTGTTGCCATTCGTGCTCGATGATCTCACTAGGCATGACGTCCGCCACGGAGGAGGGCTCACCGGGCCGGAGCTGATCCGTCCGGCAACGGTAGGGATAGCTGCCGTCGCGGTTTTGCGGCCACAAGCCATGAACGACAAACCCGGAGTGCCTCCTGCATTCCTGAGCGCCCGGGTGACTATAGCAAAACTCCGGACTCCAGGATAAGACCAGCACGTAATAATCGAAAACGCCCGCCTGTCCCGATCTAGAGCGGCTGTGCCGGTGGGAAGCAGAGCAGGTCAGGGCTAGCGCAAGCAGCAGAAAGGCCCGTTTCGACATGGAACGATCATGGCACTTCTTTCGTCTCTTGTGTGCATCCGGAATTCACTGGCCAGAACGACAAATAGCCACCGTCGATAGCTGAACATTTTACCTGCGGGTGATCTTTCCCAGCTGTAAATACTGCCGAAAAGCTGATTCTCATTAAACTCGCCTCACAGCGTGTAGCAATTCCCCCGGGATGGCAGTCCACAAAGTTGTATTGCGAATTTCCAAGGAGGAAAAAACAAAGATGGCATCCACAACAGATTGCACTGTTGTCGCAGTTTTCGATAGTGCCGACGACGCTCGAGCTGCAGCGGCCGAACTGAAGTCGGCTGGTTTCGGCTCTGACAAGGTGTTTATTTCTTCGGAGGGCTCTGGGTCAGGGGACTACTCGACTGGAACCTCTTCGACTACAACCCAGCATGAGGGTGGGATCACCGGGTGGTTCAAATCTCTTTTTGGCAGCGGCGAGCACGAGCACAGGAGCACATACGAAAGCGCAGTTGCGGGTGGAAAGACCATCGTCAGCGTAGATGCTCCGGAGGAAAGTGCCGATCAGGTATCAGACATTCTCAACCGCTACTCCCCTGTAAATCTACACACAGAAGACTATGGAGAAGCCCATGGTGTTGCCACTTCGAACACTTACGATTCCGGCTACCAGGGCAGCAAATCCGATCTTTTAAACGCGCGAGATGAATTGAGGGGTGCGGCCGCTACTACCACTGGCTCAGCCGGAGTGCCTGTGACCGGCCAAACTGGTGCCAATACCTCGACCACGGCTGGCACCGTGGGCACTTCGAATACGCGTTCAGATGTCACCGGTACCAGTGGCACAGCGGGGCGCCAGACAATTCCGGTAGTAGAAGAGGAGCTGCAGGTAGGGAAACGCGCTGTGCAGCGAGGCGGTGTCCGTATCTATTCGCGCACCTCCGACAGGCCTGTGGAAGAGAACGTCCAGCTTCGGGAGGAACATGTCGAGGTGAACCGCCAGCCCGTCAACCGCCCGGCAAGCGAAGCAGATTTCCGTGCAGGCCGCGAACAGGTCATCGAAGTGGCCGAATACGCCGAAGAGCCGGTAGTCGCAAAGCAGGCACGAGTAGTGGAAGAGGTCAGCGTCAATAAGGAAGCTTCGGAACGGACTGAGACCATCCGCGACACGGTGCGCCGCACCGATGTTCAAGTGGAGAATCTGAGCGGCAGCAATGCGCAAGCGGGCACCGCTGGCCAGACTTCTTACGATGACGATTTCCGCAAGGATTTTTCGTCCAGGTATGCCTCCACGGGAGGAACTTACGACGACTATGCGCCGGGCTATCGCTATGGGTCCGAAATCGCAAACGATCCTCGCTATAAGGGGCAGGATTACAGCACAATCGAATCGCAACTGCGGGACGACTACACGCGCCGCAATCCGAACAGCAGTTGGGAACGCGTGAAAGATTCCGTTCGTTACGGCTGGGATAAAGTTACGGGCAAAGCCCGCTCTACGACTTCCTCGCGGTAGGTCCATGCAAGAGGGCGAAGGGAAGATTGTAGTTCCCGTCATCCAGGAAGAGGTTCATGCGGACGTAAAGCCGGTTCAAACCGGCAGCGTCCGCGTGACTAAATCCGTAGAGACTCACGATGAACTGATTGAGCACGAGCTTCGTACGGGCCACGCCGACGTGAAGCGGGTGCAGGTCAACCGCGTGGTGGACGGACCTCAGCAGCCGTACCGAACGGGCAATACTCTGGTCATTCCCTTGGTTTCGGAAGTTTTGCAGGGCTGCGAAAAGCAGTGGGTTCTGACCGAGGAGATTCGGATAACTCAACTGGAGCAAACTGAAACCATCCAGCAGAAGGTTCCTGTGACCAGCGAGCACGTTCGTGTGGAGCGCCTGGATGCACAAGGAAACGTGATCCATTCCGATGCCGTGCCGCCGGAGCGGCCTGCTTTCGCAGGGCCCGCAGCCGAAGCGCAGGCCATAGAAGCTCCTGTACGGATCGACGATCCTGTACAGAAGGAAAGCCGGCTGGCTGCACCGTCCATGCTTAAGCGGCGAGCAGCGGCCGCGGCGGACCCGGCAAACGCTCCGAGCGATGCGCCCTCTGAGCCACCCGCGCGAAAAGTGCTGTCATCGCCGAAGGGCATACTGAGCAAGCGCTCTCGGAAGCCTGGCAAAAGTAGCCCCGGCTGATTTTGCCGTTCTGCCATCAGTGGATGGTAGATGGGCTAGGGCTCGCGGGCGTTGCGGGCGCCGCGACAGGCGTGGCAGGCAAGGGCGCCGGATTCGGCAACTTGATCGGAGCAGCCAGGTTCGTGGCGCTCGCGTTCTTCTCGCCTCGCAGCCAAATGAATAAGTCCGCATGCGCGGGCGGGGGATCGGGAAGGTTGATCTGTAGCGCTTGCTTTAACCCCTGACCCTGGATGGGCGTCGGCAGAGCAGCTACTGGGATTCCCTCCAGCTGATCCCAACCGACTTTCTCGATCATCTCCAGATCCCGGCCCGTCAAGGCGTAAATGCGTTTGCCGTCTGGCTGGACCTGACCGGTGTCGCTGAAAGATTCAATCTGGGGCAGGCGAATAATGTGAGCCAGCGTGAACGGCTGCGATCGCCCGGTCTTGCCATTCTCGATGATCGCTTGCAGTAGGCAGCCGGCCGGGAATGAACTGGTATCGAAAGAAATGAATAGCTGGTCCGGGGATAACCGCTGCAAGCTGTAGGAAGCATTCTGTTCGCCAATGTGAAGCTCGACTGAAGTTCCCACGTCTTCTGAACAGGCAAGCTTCAGAACGCTGCTCGGCTCGACATTCCTCACATCGAGCATCGCCGTGAGATTATAGCCGGCCGGAAACTCATCCGGTGGCAAAGTGATTGCCATGCCTGTCGGCAAGGAAAGATGCGAACTAGCGATCGCCGGTACGGGCCCGACGATCTCGAGAGCGTCAGGCAGCGTCATTGGTTCATTGCGGTCCGCCACATCAGCTTGCAGGGCGAGCGATGTTCCCGGTTTCAGATCCGACTTGAGTTGGACGGTAACGCTGCGATCGGTGCCGGATGGCGTCGGCGCACCGAGATCGAAATTCGCTCCCCGCGCTTTAAGCTTAGCTAGAAGATCTAGTCGCTCGCCCTTCAGCACGTAGTGCTGCGTTGCTTCGCCCTGGTTGGCCAGAATGGGGAGATTTTCGATCTTCGGCAGACTGGGCAGCACATTGATGCTAACGGAATGGGTTTTGGCATCCTGCTGGGAAAGCAACAACTCGTACCTGCCCGGATCAAGATTGGTCGTGTCGATCTGCACGTCGGCATGGTTCTGTGGCCCTTGCCGCAAGCCTTTGGGCAGAATGAAACGGACGGGTTCCGCTACCGCGAACTCGTCGTTCGATTTCTTGATCTCGATTTTGGTTAAGAATTCGAAGTCGCTGCCGGCCAATCTGACAGGTATTTTGCCGGACTTTGCGAGCAGCTTGTCTTGAGAGTCTGGCTCGAGCTTGGCGGAGGCGAAATCGCTCAGTGGTTGAACATGAATCTCGCCGGAAGCTTGAAAATGACTCCAATCCCAGAAGCCCGACAGGTGATAATCGCCTGGGCTGACCGGCGTTTTGCTTAGGTTGAGTTCGAGCGCCTTCTGATTGCCTAATTTAAGAACAGAGATGGGGAGTTTCTGGCCGCTTGCATTTTCGAGCGTCCAGCCGCGCGATCGCTGCAGATATTTCCATTGCGGATCGGGCACGTCCACCGGCACCGGAGTTTTTTGACCCGGCGGGATAAAATCCGCATTGCCGATCTTAATCGATGGCGCAGGCGTGTTTGGGATACGAACCGCCCAGATGAAAGCGACTCTCGTATGTGGAGGTGCTGGCGTATTCTGTCCGCATAGATTCAAGCCGTCTTTCACAGTGGGCCGACTGAGCGGCTGCGCGAATGAAGAGCGAAACTGCGTACCTGGGAAGGCGATGTAACGAAGGTCAAGCAGCATCGCGGTACCTCCCGCGGCCAGGCCGATCGGACTGCCAAAGAAAAGCGTGGCGGCGGCCGTTGCGAGGCTAGCGGTCTGGCCCACTCGCTCAGCCGTGGAACTGGCGAGCGGGTTGTATGTTGCCAGCTGTGGATTCATTGCCGCGAACAGTGTTTGCGCCTGTACGGCGGGCGGAGCGGTCTTGTCCAATTGCACAGACATCCCGTACTGTGAGGCGAAACCCGTCAGCGCGGCGTTCACGCTCGCGGACGAACTGCCTGAATGAGAAAGTGCTTCTACCAGGGCTTCTGTCTGCGCCGTCTTCTCCGCATAATCGGCCAACTGCGCAACAAGCAGATCGTCTTGTGAAAGAAATCCTTCCACCTTTTTCTTACTAAGACCCTGCGGACCATAAACCAGGGCAGCAAGAGTCAGGCTTTTGGGAATGCTCCAGCGCTGGGGCTTGTCGGCAGTTTTGGGATCAGTCACCAGCAGAGCAGGTTCCTTGGGATCGTGCTTCGCCGGAACCATGACGAGGGAAACTTCACCTGGCCGCTTCTCGTGCAAGCGCAGTACAGGAGTGTAGAGTACCGTATCGCCTTCGGTCAGGTGATTGATGGTCTGAAATGGCAGACTATCCGGATTGGCAGCGGTTTGAACTCGAAGCTCAACGGCTCCGATGGGCGCGCCCGCGGGACACGCAATAGGAGGTGGGGTCTGCGCCGTATCCATCGCGGCGCTATCAGCACTGGATGGGGAAGAACTGCTGCTTTGCGCAACCAGAACCGTGGAGATCAGCAACGTAATCGTTGCTACTCGCGAAACCATTCTATAGTCAGGATATCGTGGGCTTGCAACCTAGGGCTGCAAGCCCACGCTTCCAAACTAATTGGTTAGCTGAATGAATTTCCAACCGGAACTGCTGCTTGGCGGTGGTGTTTGGCAGACCGGACCTGCATCCGTCAGGAATGTTGCGTTATCCGAGTACCACCCGTGTATGCCGATCGAAGGACCGCCGAAGAACCACGAGAAGAATGCCAGCTCTTGCAAGTGGTATGTGAACCCGTTCGGCATGACAATTGGCGGTGCGTTCGTCCCGGTCAAAGCATCGCCGACTTCCAGATTGTCTTGGCATCCTGCGACCTGGCCGATATTTCCCCATGCAGGCGTAAAGTTGGTTCCGAACGGATCATCCATCCACTCGGCTACTTCATGGGAGGCGATGCCTGTATCTTGCACTGCGCTAGGGAAGAGGCGAGTCGTGTCGAAATCGAAAACTGCGTAGGTTTGTATTGGGTATGCATAGTAACTGTGGTATCCGAGCACACAGCAATTATCGAAACCGGGTGTTCCGATACTCTGTACCACATTTTTGTATTCGAAAATGGGGAGAGTACTCGGATTGACGCCTTTAGAAACTAGGGCGGGAAGGACAGTCGAATCCAGATAAGCATCTAGCCAATCGATGTCGACCACTCCGAGAGTGCTGCACGATCGCACCAAGGATCCGGGGACCGCCGCGCCATGCGCTGCGGGCACGTTGATGACGACCGCAGCGAGGGCGTTAACGGGATTCAGCAGTACATGGTATCCGCTGTTATCCCCGCCCAGCGGCTGCCAAAAGTTGCTGCGCTGAAATGCGTCGACGTACTGTGTGTCTCCTACCGAAGTTCCGCCAAAGTAGAAGTTTGCGTTCTTAATGATTGGCGACTCTTGGAGCAACGTTAAGGCAACGTTGTTGCTCGTTCCCAGGCAGGAATCTGCCTTCGCGGGGTCAAATACAGTTAGCCCGGGTTTGGTTGTAAATTTGGATGTTTTCTTGTCTATCGCCGTAACAATAGAGTGGGTCTTAATAACCACGGGGACTATGTAAGTTGCGATGCCGGTGGCTCCGCCCCCATTGAAGGGATCGCGGCCGACCATTACACCCGTGTAGAAGTTGCCGTCGCGCGGCGATTCCACTCCGTATAGCCAGAGCGGTAATTTCGGGCCGGAACCAATTATGGATTCCTCACCGATCTGGGAGATAGTTGCCTGTACTGCTTTTTTGTCGGGTGCCTTAATGGCCGCATACACTTTCAGCTTCGGAACGGCGCTCGCCTCCGTAACTGCACTATTCGAATCGGCCTCATTAGCCTGGGCTGCCGGATGAGCCCACGCGGGTAGTCCTAGGAACGCGATCGTAACCAGCAGACGGGCTCCAGTTACAATCGAACTTGTTTTAGCCACGCGTTAATCTCCCTTACTAGACAGTGGGTTGCTGTTGCAATGCACTGAGACTATATGTCATCGTGAGCCGCGAGTCAACAGCAAAGCTCCGGCCTAACGCGGTTTCCTCTTTCCCCCGCATACTAATCTGGGAGAGCGACAAATCGAGCGGGAATACGGCCGTGCGTCACAACGTTTCTGGAATCTAGTCAAATCAGGGAGAGAAAAATCGTGCCAACCACCGAGACACAAACGCTAGAAGAACTCTGCATCAACACAATTCGTTTCCTTTCTGCCGATTCCGTGCAGCAGGCCAATTCAGGACACCCAGGCATGCCAATGGGTGCTGCGGCCATGGCATATACCCTTTGGACAAAGTTCCTGAGGTTCAACCCTAAAGATCCGTCGTGGTTTGACCGGGATCGCTTCATCCTGTCGGCGGGCCACGGTTCGATGCTGCTCTACAGTCTTCTCTATCTCACGGGCTACGATCTCCCGCTCGATGAACTCAAGAGATTCCGGCAGTGGGGCAGCAAGACTCCAGGGCATCCCGAGCGCGGCCACACGGTGGGGGTCGAAGTCGCGACCGGGCCGCTCGGACAGGGCTTTGGAAACGCGGTGGGGCTGGCGATCGCCGAGGCTTGGTTCGCCGCGCGCTTTAATCGGCCTGGTCACACCATAGTGGATCACTATACGTACGGCATATGCGGCGACGGCGATCTGATGGAAGGCGTGAGTCAGGAGGCCGCGTCGCTTGCCGGACATCTGCAACTTGGGAAGTTGATTTTCCTCTACGATCAGAACCACATATCGCTCGCAGGCGGCACCAGTCTTTGTTTCACTGAAAACGTGGCAGAGCGGTTCCAGGCTTATGGCTGGCACACGCACCACGTCGAACGCGGCAACGATACAGAAGAGATTGAGAAAGCGATTAAGGCGGCGCGAGCCGAGACGCACAAGCCGTCGCTTATTCTGGTGCACACCCACATCGGTTATGGCAGCCCGAAGAAGCAGGATACCTTCGAAGCACATGGCAATCCACTAGGGGAGGAAGAATTGCAAGCAGCCAAAAAGGCGCTCGGCTGGGGCAGCATGGATAAATTCTATTTGCCCGAAGACGCTGTCAAATTCTTCCGCCAGGTGGGCGAAAAAGGAGCCAAAGAGCAGCAGAACTGGGGTTCCAGGTTCGACGCCTACAAGAAAGCTTTCTCCAAGGAAGCGGCCGAGCTCGAGCAAATCCTGAGCGGAAAATTGCCAGAGAATTGGGGGGCAGATCTGCCGAAATGGAAGCCGGAAGATAAGCCGATCGCGACGCGTGCCGCGGGCGGGCAAGCTCTGAATGCTCTCGCCAAGCACATCCCGAACATTATGGGTGGTTCGGCCGATCTTAATCCGTCCACCAACACAGCTTTGAAGGGTGAGGGCGATTTTCAGCCGCCTGAGAGTTCAGGTCCGGCTACTCAAGGAGCGGTGGGCGGGGTTTGGGGTTATGCTGGCCGGAACATCGCCTTCGGAGTCCGCGAGCATGCGATGGGAGCCGCCGTTAACGGCATGGCAGCGCATGGCGGATTACTGCCCTTTAGCGCAACCTTCCTGGTGTTCTCTGACTACATGAAGCCGTCCATACGCCTGGGCGCTCTTAGTAATCTGAAGGCGTATTACATATTCACTCACGACAGCGTGGCTGTTGGAGAGGACGGCCCTACACACGAACCGATCGAGCAGCTTGCCGGGTTGCGCTCCATTCCAAATCTAAACGTCATGCGCCCTGCGGATGCTACCGAAACCGCCGAGTCCTGGGCAGTAGCCATTCAACATAACGGCCCGACGCTCTTTGCGCTCAGCCGTCAGAATTTGCCGCATCTGAGCCGTGCCGGTGTAAAGAACGGAGGCGTGAGCAACGGAGCCTACATCCTCTCCGAAGCTGAAGGGGGCCAGCCGGAAGTAATCCTCATAGGCACTGGTTCTGAAGTCGCCCTGTGCATGAAGGCGCAGGAGAAGCTTAAGGGGTACGGTGTTAAGGCCCGCGTCGTGAGTATGCCGAGTTGGTATTTGTTCGGTAAGCAGGATGAGAGCTATCGCGAAAGCGTCCTTCCGAAAGCGCTGAAGAAGCGCGTCACGGTGGAAGCGGCATCCACTTATGGCTGGGAGCGTTGGGCCGGCGATGAAGGAACCATGATCGGCATCGACCACTATGGCGCGTCTGCACCCGGAGACCAGGTCATGAAACATTTCGGTTTCACCTCCGAGCATGTAACCTCCGCTGCACTGGCCTTACTTGGCCGCCACGATGAAGCGAGCAAGGAGTTCGGCGGCGACACTAGCAACGTCGCTCCCACTTCACCTCAGGAAGGGCACTCCTGATCGCACCCGTTTTAGCTCAAAGCTATGCCGTACCGCCTTAACGCCAAAGAGTCTGTCCCGGAGGGTATCAAGCGAGTCGTATCTCAGGAGATCGACTCCTCGACCGCCCTCCTGAACGGGCACTCCAAGGCAAAGCGCGACGAGGCGGTCCACGAAGCCCGCAAGAGTATCAAGAAAATCCGTGGTGTTCTCCGGCTCTTCCGGCCCGAGCTTGGAAAGAGGTACGCCGAAGAGAACAAGCGGTTTCGCGAAGTGGGCCGGCAACTCTCGCAGCTTCGCGACGCGGCGGCGCAAATCGAGATATTCGATCAGCTCGCCGGCAAAGTTGCCGGGAACATCGAGCGCGCCGGTCTGGCCGCTATTCGCTCCGGCTTGCTGCGCCATAAGCGGGAGATCGAACAACATCTCAATATCGGTAAAGTGATCGAAACCGCTGCGGCTACCCTCGCTGCCGAGCGCCCTCGAGTCACCGGATGGCCGCTCACAGGCGACGGCTTCGACGCACTCGCCCCAGGCCTGGAGCAGACTTATCGGCGCGGCCGCAAAGCGCTTCGGAAGGCTAAAAAAAGCCAGGATCCGGTCGCCTACCATGACCTGCGCAAGGGAGTTAAGGATCACTGGTATCACATTCGCCTGTTAGAGAGTGTCTGGACCGAGGTTATGGCGGCGCACGAAGCGAGTCTGAAAGAGCTCGAAACGTGGCTGGGCGACGATCACAACCTCGTCGTGCTGAGCGAAATACTCAGCGACAACCCGCAGCAGTACGGAGGCAAGGAGGTCGTGCAGTGCTTTGTGGCTGCGGCGGCTGCGCATGGACAGGAGCTGCGCGAAAAGTCGATCTCCCTCGCTCATCGCGTGTATGCGGAGAAGCCCCGGCGGTTCGTACGGAGTATCGGATCCCTTTGGAACAGCCGGCAGGCGCAGCCCGAGCGCACCAAGAACGTCGAGCACGAGGGGCGGCAGCAAACTCCAAAGAAAACGCCAAGGGCCGCTGGTGGGCACTCAAAGCAAGAGATTGCGTAAGCTGGATATCTCTCCCCAGCTGAGAAGACTTTTCTTCCTTATCCCCGAAAATACTTCACTGTCACGAGGCTGCGAAATGCCCGGCCCTGCTTTCGACTCTCCGTCGTAGTTAGCTGAAAGCAGGGGCTTTAGCGCGGGCTAGTAGATTGTTATGCTTCGGCCCGGAAAGTGCTTATGAACTGAAGGGAGGAGACAGAATAACATGCTGTGGTATACCTGGGTGTTTTTGGTCATCGCGATCATCGCTGCGATCCTTGGCTTCGGCGGGATTGCCGCCGCTGCGGGCACGATCGCGAAGATTTGCTTCGTAGTATTCCTGGTGCTGTTCCTAGTGAGCTTGCTCGCCGGAAGACGGGGAGCGGTTTAAACTCGGTTCAATCAGGTTCCTTTTATAGGCCGCGAACGCCGGTATCTATCTCCGGCTTTCGCGGTTTCGACCCACCTTCTAGCTTTCGATCTTTCTCGCTTCTTCGTTCCAACGCACGGGACATTTCCTGAAATACGATTCGTTCGCCATATGACACGCGATAGCTGCGTGATTTCCGAACACGGCGTCTTCCGCGACAGGCTTTCTTGATTTCACCGCTTGGAAAAAGTTCCATAGGTGCGGTTTAACATCGTCCCAGTCAGTGCCCTGGAAATCGGCGTTATCGGAGATGGGTTCCTTGCCCGGCGTAACCGCATGTTTAGCTTCCCATTCAGCAACATATTGCTCGTGCATCTTTCGCGGAAAGCTATTGGCGTAATAGCTGGGCTCGGTATCCTGCCCGGTTTGCGGCAGATAACGCAGGCGGGTACCCGTCGCTTCGAGAATGCCTTTGGGCCCCATGAAGCGCGCCATTTCCGGGGTTTCCGCGGCCAGGCTCAGACGAACGTAAACAGGAATCCCGTGATAATCAAACAGCACGGTGTGCAGATCGGGCATGTCGCGGCCATCTTTGAATCGGAAAATGCCGCCTAAGGCCGAGGCTGAACGCGGAGCTTCGTTCCAGTCGAGTGTGTAGAGCATTCCACTCAGCAGGTGAACCATCAGGTCTCCACCGACGCCCGTGCCGTACTCGCGCCAGCAGCGCCAGCGTGCAAAGCGGTCCGGATTGAAGGGAATCTTGGGCGTGTCCTTGAGCCAGGTGTTCCAATCCAGATTCTCCGGAGATAGATCGAGTGGCGGCGGATAAACCCAGGCGCCGTTTGGGCTGTTCCGGCCAAGTGAAAGCTCGACCATTTCGATGTTTCCGATTGCGCCTTGTTTGTAGAGCTCGCGCGCTTTTGCGCAGAGCGCGGAACTGACGCGCTGCGATCCGATCTGCACGATGCGGTTGTTGCGCTGCGCCGCATCGACCATCTTGAAACCTTCCTCGGCGCTGTGCGACATAGGCTTCTCGCAGTACACATCCTTGCCCGCGTTGCACGCATCAACCACGACTTGCATGTGCCAGAAATCGGGAACGGCGGCGATGAGGCAGTCGATATCTTTGCGGTCGAGCAGTTCCTGATAGCGCCGGGTTGTTGGCAGATTCGGATTGCCCGTGATCTCTTTAGCCAGAGTGTGGCGGCCGTCATATAGATCCGCCGCGCCGACGCATTCGACTCCGGGCAGCGAGATAGCGTTCGGCAGAAGCCCCGAGCCTTGCATACCGATGCCGATAATGCCCAGGCGAAGACGATCGCTCGGCGCAGTTGATCTGGCTGCTTGCGCCATCAGCGGCTGTTCGAGCAGGGTTCGTTTTGCAGCGGCCAGGCCACCGGTGGCAGCGGCTGTTCTCTGCAGAAATTGACGGCGGGTGTTCATAGAAGTCTCCTTCAAAGATGCGGCAAAAGATATGGTGAGAGATCTACCGCGTGGGTGCTTTGATAATAGTCGAGCTTTTGGGCGAAGTCGGACCACATACGATTCGAATCGATGGCGGTGATCCAAGTGATGGTCTTATTCGTATCTGTTTTTTCAAACGCCAGGTTCTCGGCTAAACGAGGCCGCGGGATCTCTTTCTGCTGAGTCATCCCCTGCTCGTAAGCCATGACCACCGTGTCCCAAATCACCCACGCCTTTGAGAAATCATTCTTTCGCAATGGCTTTACGTTACGAAAATACCAGTCCTGATATTCGTTCCAAAGCCATGCGCCGACTGGTCCCCGCTGGCTCGTCAGCTTCTTCGCGCCTTCGAACGACAGGGCAAGATCTTGCCTGCATACGTCGCCCGATCCGATAACGACCGGCACCTCTGAATCCAGGATTACTCGCCAAGCATTTGGATCGTTCAGCACATTGTATTCGTCTCCGCCTTCGGGCAGCCCTTTGAAGCCCATGGCAATAATGCTGATGCGGCTCGTAATGCCGGGATCCCGCAGAATCGCGGAGGCGACATCGGTCGCGGCTCCGATGGTCAGAACCGCTAGTCTGTTTTCCGGCGAAAAGCTCTTCGAGGTTTGGATGATGAACTCTACGCCTGGGTTGACGCGCGGTGTCTGGCGGTCGGCAAGGGGCTCGCTCGAACCCTCAAACAAAGGTGGATGGCTCAGCATTCCCAGCCGTCTTTCCACCACGTCGACAAGAATTTTGTAAGTTGAATGCGCGGAGGGCGCCGGCAAGCTTGGGGCGTGCGCGGAAACAATCCCCCGAACATCGAACTCGGAACTCAGCAGCATATAAGTAATCGCCCACTGATCGTCAATTTCGTTACCGACGTCGGTTGACAGAATCACGGGCTTGGGCTTGCTCCATCCGCTCATTGCGATCACCAGGGCGATCAGTAAGTATTTAGCTTTCATCTGGAGAGATGTTACTTTAGCGCCTAGTGCTTACCGTACATTCGAATGCCCTGGCAATTCTGTTTTGCACGATTACGATGATCGGCTGGGGCTCGTGGGCCAACACTCAGAAGCTGGCCGGCCGGACCAAGTGGCCCTTTGAACTGTATTACTGGGATTACGCAATCGGTCTTCTTGTTTTCAGTATCGTTTTCATGTTTACTGCAGGCAGCGTGGGCGCGAATGGCATGCCGGCGCTCGAGAACATCCGGCAAGCTTCTTCCCATTCGATGTGGGCGGCTGCGCTGAGCGGAGTGTTGTTCAACATCGCAAATATTTTGCTGGTGGTGGCGATCGACGCGGCGGGCATGTCGATCGCGTTCCCGGTCGGAATCGGGCTGGCGCTGATTATCGGAACAGTCACTGCTTATCTCGAGCAGCCCAAAGGCAATGCTACCGCGCTCTTTCTCGGCGTAGTGTTCGTGCTTGCGGCGATGATCTTCTCCGCGCTTGCCTACCGCAGGCTGCCGCGCGCAAGCAAGAAAAGCTGGGCGAAGGGCATGTTGTTTGCCATCGTGGCGGGCTGCCTTATGGGATTCTTTTATCCGCAACTGATTCGCTCGCTTTCGCCCGGCTTCAATTCCGCTCCCATATTGCCGGGGAAACTTACTCCGTACACCGCGTTATTCTTCTTCTCGATCGGCGTGCTGGTCAGCAATATCGTTGTCAATTCCGCCTTTATGAAAGCCGCGGGACGCACGTATGGGGAGTATTTCGCGGGCACTCTGCGGCTGCATTCGCTGGGCGTGCTCGGCGGGGCTATCTGGATGCTGGCTTTCGGTCTGAACGTGATCGCATCCGGTGTTGCGGGCCCGGCGATTTCGTACGCGCTCGGACAGGGCGCTACGCTGATTGCCGCCATTTGGGGCGTGGTGATCTGGAAAGAATTTCGCGCCGCGCCGAAAGGAACAATGCCGCTAGTCGCGTCCATGTTCATTGGGTACGTGCTCGGGCTCTTGCTGATCGGATCCGCCAGCCTGGGATAAGGCAAACGCGTAGAGGACCGTCTGCGAGCCGACCAGAATATATTGGCGGCCGTCGAGCTCGTAAGTAATGGGAGCGCTCTGCACCGCGCCGCCGCCGTAAGTGTGCCAAAGGGTCTGGCCGGTTTTGGCATCGAGCGCGAGAATGTTGCCGTGATTGTCGGCCGTGAAGACGAGACCGCCCGCAGTACTTAAGACGCTGGCCCAGTTATCGCCATATCCGAGATCGTGCGACCAACAAATCTTACCGGTCTGATAATCGATTGCCTTCAAATACGACCGAGACCAGACGGACAGGTCTCTTCCGGCGAACCCTTCCGGCTTGCCTTCCGAAAGATCGTAATAGATGCTGTAAGAACGGTGCGTGTCGACGTAAAGCAGACCGGTATCGGGATTGAAACTGGGAGACATCCAGTTGGTTGCGCCAAAAGCGTCGGGGGCGACCAGTGTTCCTGACGTGCTGGGATACTTGGCGGGGTCGCCGATGGGTTGACCTTTCGCGTCGATGCCCTTGCTCCAATTGATCTCAGCGAACGGAACTGACAGCAAGGCCTTGCCGTCGGTGCGGTCGAGCACAAAGAGATAGCCATTGCGCGATGCCTGCAGCAGCAGCTTCCGCGGCTTACCTCCGAAATCTGCATCGAGGATTACGGGAGTTTGCACGGCGTCCCAATCGTGAACATCGTGCGGCGAGGCTTGAAAGTGCCAGACCAGTTTCCCCGTGTCGGGGTTGAGGGCGACGATGGTGCAGGTGTAGAGATTATCACCGGGCCGCGTAATCCCCGAAAGGACAGGGCTGGGATTCGCAGTACCCCAGTAGAGTAGGTTCAGACTTGGGTCGTAGGTGCCGGTGATCCAGGTCATGCCGCCGCCGTGCTGAATGGCATCGCTGTTTTTGGGCCAGGTCTCAGAGCCGGGCTCGCCGGGCTTCGGCAGCGCGTTCCAGCGCCACTGCAGCTTGCCTGTTTCAGGATCGAAGGAATCGATGAAACCGTGCAGATCGGTGAAGTCGCCGGACACACCGACGATGACGTGATCGCGGATGATCAGCGGAGCCATTGTCGCCCAGTAGCCGAGCTTCACGTCCGCGAGCACGGCGTCCCACTGCACTTCGCCGCTCCGTGCATCGAGACAGAGCAGATGCGCGTCCGGAGTTTCGAAGTAGAGCCTGTTTTTCCACATGCCCACGCCGCGCTGACCGATGTGCTGGCCTTCGTTGGCGTGGTAATGAAAATGCCAATTCTGGCGTCCGGAGCGCGCATCGACGGCCCAGACGTCATCGGGCTCGGTGAAGTAAAGCGTGCCTTCGACAAGCAGCGGAGTAGATTTGAGTCCCTGGCCACCCGAGTTACCTGTCTGAAAAGCCCAGGCGAGCGCAAGCGTGCCGACGTTATCGCGATTGATCTGTTTAAGTTCGCTGAAGCGGCGGCCTGAGTAGTCGCCATTGTAAGTGGGCCAGCTATCGGGCGACGGCTTCAGAATTGCGGTGGGATCGAGACCCTGCGCAACGCAGGCGATACATGAAATCAGAACCAGAAAAGCGCGTTTCATTTCAGCGTCTCGAGATAAGCGAAGAGATCGTGCAGATTCTCGTCGGTGTAAGTGGAGAGCAGTTTCTCGTGCGCAGCCAGCGGATCTTTGATCTCCACCTTTACGAGTTTACGGTTCCAGGTGTGAATCCAATTGCTTTTATCGCGCAGAGAAATGACAAACTCGTCCGCGTAGACCTCCGATCCGGTGAAAACATTGCCCGCGGCATCCGTAACGGTAACCGTGGGGACCGCGCCTGAAGGAAAGGCAATGCGCGATTGCAGATCGACTGGCTTGTATTTGGTTGCGATATGCGCGAGATCGCCAGTCGGCGAGTGACATTGGGCGCATTTGGCTTCGAAAAATGCTTTGCCTGCAGCGGCGTTTCCAACCAGCAGCTTCTCGAGCGGATAATCGCCGGGACCGCGGCGGTAGGTCGTGAAGGCGAGTTGCGCCTCGGAGTGCAGATAGGCGGCGATCGCGCGAATTTGCGTTTCCGAAAGTTGAAACGCAGGCATGCCTTTATCCGGGCGGCCGTTGCGGACGACCTCGCCTATGAGGTTGCCATCTATGTCGTGGCTGACTAATGTGGAGTGGATCAGGTCCGGGCCGCTGGCTCCCCGGGCGTTTGCGCCATGGCAGAAGCTGCAGGTTTGCCTGAACTGCGCTTTGCCCGCGGCCACGTCCGCTGGGGGCTGCTGTTTTTGCGGAAGATGCTCAAGGTCTTGACCGAACAGAACCGAAGCGCAGAGGAGGAGCAAGAGGCTAATCGAGTGCTTGTTCAAAACACTCCTCCGCTATGCGCTTCAGGATTAGGGACTGCTCCCAGCGGTCGCTTTCTTCCAGCGGATTGCCGTCCGGGCCTGGGAACGTCCTGGCGTAATAGATGCGCGGGGCGAGCAGCTCAGGCGCAAAGATGCGTGCGCCGTAGCGGAAGCAGGCCGTCCAGATCTGCCGAAAATGGGCGACGTACTCAGGCTCGGGATTTCGGCCGGGATCGACGCGCACCTGGATGCAGCCGGGGTTGCCTATACGGCCGTGTACGAAACGAACCCTTTCGAGGACCGGCAGAATGAACTCGAGCTTTTTCTCAAACCCGCCGTAGACCATTTCCTGGCCGGTGTACCAGTGCGAGAAATCGCCATTGAAGCGGATCTCGGGAAATTGCCGAACGAACTCGACCGTGCGCCACATGTCTTGGAAGATAGTGGCGCGGTGGGTCTCTATGTATAGAGGGAGGTTGTAAGTGCTTGAGGCCGTAACCACACTTTCAATGAGCGTGGCGGCTTCGACCGGGCTTTCGAGTCCCCAGCCGACGTGGAGGGTGGCACAAGTGAAGCCTTCGGCGGCCCATCGTTCGACGGGTGGCTTCGTTTTTTCAGGTGCATTGATACGTCCGCTAGCGGCGAATTCGAGGCCAAGACGGCGACAATCTGTCAATTCCGATTGACTTGCGGGCGATGCGAACTGGACACCGTTGTAGCCGGCCCTGCAGATATCCTCGAAGGAGCGGTGAGGCAGGCCTTCAAGGGTCATCAAATTCAAGTAAACCTTTAAATCTTCAGAAGGCAAGGGCTAGGCTCGGACGGAGTTCTCCAGACTTCGGGCGCTCTTGTCCTCCTCGGTGTTCAACCAGGCTACGTCAGAGGAGCTGTCGCTGAAACGGCGCATGCCCGCTTCACGGATGGCAGAATCCGGGACCTTATGGAGCGGAGTGTAGCGAGGGTGGTGCGCTTCCTTGTACGGGTCGTTGCGAGCGGCGTTATAGCAGCAGATCATGGACCAGCGCGGATTGTCCGAGCGGTTCTGATCGGAGCGATGCAACAGGTTTGAGTCGAAGAACAGCACATCGCCGGGGTCCATTTCGACATAGACTATCTCGAGGCGCTTCTCGGCTTCGCGCACGCGCTCCATATCAGCCCCGGCCTGATCGCCGGTGAGGATGTGGTCGACCCGACCCATGAGATGGGATCCTTTGAGGACCTGCATGCAGCCGTTCTCTTTCGTCGCGCGATCAACCGCGATAAAGGCGCTGGTGAGCAGTGGAAAGAGGACGCCGTTTTGATACCAGTAGCCGTAGTCCTGATGCCAGGCCCAGGCGCCGCCAACCTTGGCATCCTTCATGATCATCTTCGAGTGATAGTGGTAGACCTCGCCCCCAAGCAACATCTCGGCCGAGTTGACGATGCTCTCACAGCGGGCGAACATGCCGTAGAGTGTATCGCCGGGATGATTCCAGAGAGATAGCCGAACCGTGCCTCCCTCGCCATCCCCCTTTCCGAACGAGTGCTGGTCGAGCGCGCGATCTTCTTTGGCCGCCCGGCGGAGCAGCTCAATTTCGTCACGGTCAAAGAGAGCCTTCTCGATGATGTAGCCGTTGCGGCGGTACTCGTCTAGTCTTTCCTGCTTGATAGGGCCTGCTGCCATTTGAGCTTCCTTTCTAGTTCATATTGTCTGTCTCAGGAGCGGATGCCGAGGGTGGTCATCAAGCGATCGGTGGAAGTGTAAGCCTCACGCACCCAATCGACGATTTTGTCCGGCTCGGGCGAATATTCGAGCTCTATGCTGACGGTTCCGGAGAAGCCCGTATCGGCGAGGGCCTGCAAGTATGGCGGAAAATCGACCACGCCGCGGCCGGGCGGAAGATCGCCATGTTTTTGGCCGTCGCAATCCGAGAGATGGACGTGCGCAATGCGTCCCCGGAGTTTGGATAGTTGCTGTGGGGCGTCTTTCGCGAGGGCGAGGTGAGAAATGTCGACATTGGCGCGAGCCGCAGGATGATCCACATCGCTGAGGAAACGGCTCATGCGGTCCACATTGTTGATCAGGGAGAGATGAAAGGGTTCAAGCTCGATGGCGAGCTCGAGCCCGAGGGCGGCGGCGTATTCCGCCAGCTCGCGCGTGTGCTCGACGGCCCACTTCCACTGCTCTCCGGGCGCAATGACTTCTTGCTGCCAAATGTATTCGCCGAGTACGAGCAAGAGATTCCTGCCTTCGAGCTCGTAGCAGAAATCCAGATAGCTCTTGGCCCGGTGAACGTGAAAATCGCGTACCGGCTTGTTGAAATCGGCGATACCCAGAGCGCAGCAGACGGTGGATACGACGGGCAGATGGTTTGCGGTGACGGCCTGTCGGATCAAGCGGCGTTCTTTGGCATCGATTTCGAGCGGATCGGCAAAAATGTCGATAGTGTCAAAGCCAATTTGCCGGGTCAATTCGATGCCGCGGGCGCTTGATATGGGCGTACCGAGCCAAGCGGAGCTGATGAGCCCGAGTTTCACCTTTGAATCCGCAGCGATAATACCATAAACATTCATTTGACATGGTGAAACATCCATGCAAAGTTCATAAACGGAGGATCTGTGGATCTTGAGCTCGATCTGAAGCAGGGCATTCCGAAACCACTCAGAAGCGATTACGGTATCGGCGCGGTAGGGGCAGGTTTCATCATGCGCGATGTGCAGCTCAAGGCTTACCTGGAGGCGGGTTACCACGTAGCCGGGATTACATCGCGGACCCCGGAGATCGCACACGAAGTGGCGGACCTGCGTGGAATTCCGCGGGTTTACGACACTCTGGATGAAATGCTGGAGGATCCCGCGGTGGAGATTCTGGACATTGCAGTTCCTCCCGACCAGCAGCGCGGCATTATCGAACGGGCGATCGAACGGGGCCGCTATTTGAAGGGCGTGCTGGCGCAAAAGCCGCTGGCGGTGAATTACCGCGAAGCCGTCGAGATCGTCCGCTTGTGCGAAGACCGGCGGCTTCCGCTTGCAGTGAACCAGAACATGCGGTACGACCAATCGATACGGGCTTTAAAGACACTGCTCGAGCGGAAGGTTCTCGGGACACCCGTGCTGGCGACGATCGAGATGCGGGCAGTCCCACACTGGCAGGCCTGGCTACGAAGCTACGGCCGGCTCACACTGCTGAACATGAGCATCCATCACATCGACAGTTTTCAATATTTGTTTGGCAAGCCGGAAGCGATTTTCGTCAGCGTGCGCAAGGATCCGAGGACGAAATTCGCGCATGATGATGGGATTTGCCTTTACATTCTGGAGTACGCAGAGGGGCTGCGGGCTTCTGCGTGGGATGACGTGTGGGTGGGCCCGCGAACCGAGGCCGACGACATGCGGCCTTACATCAAGTGGCGCGTGGAAGGGACGGAGGGCCTCGCTGAGGGTACGATCGGATGGCCGGAGTATCCGAACCGTGCGCCGAGTACGATCACGTTTACGAGCACGGCAGCAAGCGGCGCTTGGATTACGCCGCGCTGGCGCGAAGTTTGGTTTCCGGATGCATTCCAAGGACCGATGGCGGGGCTGATGGACGCCATCGCGCGAAACCGCGAACCGGAAACGAGCGGACGGGAGAATCTGGCGACCATGGCAACGGTTGAGGCGGGCTACCGTTCGATTGAAGAACGGCGCAGCGTGAACATTGCCGAAATTGTCGCGGCTTCGTTCGCAATGCAGGATTAAACGATGCGCGGGCGATCCTCAGGTCCGACGATGAAAGACATTGCGGCGCGGGCGCAGGTCTCAATCGGCACGGTATCGCGGGTGCTGAACCGTCATGCAGACGTTGACCAGGAACTGCGGCAGCGGGTGGAATCAGTGGTGCACAAGTTGGGCTATCGGCTCAACCAGCGCACGCGCTCGGCGGTACACACCAAGTCGCGGATGATTGGGTTGATTTTGTGCAATGGCTTTGGGCTAAGCCCCGAGCAATCACTGCTGTTGCTCGGGGTGGAGGAATATTGCGCGCAGGCTGGCTACTATCTGCTGTTTGCGCGGCATCAGTTTTCGCAAGAAGGGCAGGCGGAGGGGCTGCAGCTACCCAGCGTGATCGAGACGCCCGGGTTGGCCGACTGCGTGATACTAGCCGGGACGCTGAGCGACCACTTGCTCGACGCCTTCGATCAGCACGGGCTCAATTACGTTTCGCTGGCCAATCATATCCAGGAAACAGGTAAGGGGAAGATGGCTCGGAGTCAAGTGCGATACGACGATGAGGGCGGCTGTTATGAAGCGGTGCGGTATCTGGCGCAACTCGGGCACACCGATATCTGGTTCATCGGGGACGAGTCACGGCCGTGGCACAAGAATCGCTACCAGGGTTATGCGAAGGCGATGGTGCAACTCGATCTCGCGCCACACGTACACACGATCGCGCTGTCGGATGACGAGTTTGAGAACGGCCAGTCGGCAGTATCCTACATACTCGAGCAGCAATGGCCGGTGACGGCCATTTTGGCGGCATCGGACGAACTCGCGTTCGGCGCGCGCGAAGGACTGCGGCAGCACCGGCGGGAGGTGCCGAAGGATGTCAGCCTGGTTGGATTTGAAAATCAGGTGGGACATTCGCGAGGATCGAACCTGACGAGCGTTTGCGTGGACATGGTGGAAGTGGGGCGTCAACTGGCGAAGCTGGCGATTACGCAAATCGAAGCGCAGGAGGCGCAGAGCAGGGAAGTGACCGTGCCGTCGACGTTTGTGAAGAGGAGCACGTGTAGGCCGTTGAGGAAGGAGGAGCATATGTTGTTGTGAATTGTGGATGTTCAGACCTGAGCGAATGCAGGCGACCAATTCCTCGGCGCGATGAATGCGTTCAAGCACCGCAGATCACTCCGGAGGGCGCTGCAAGTGCCACGAGTTCGCCATTCGAAAGTGCTTGCCAGCCCCCTCGCGCCGCAGTGTCACAGGGAGTGCCGAGTTCGCGCAGTACGGGAACTAGATGGACGTCCATGTTGGCATCAAGCAGCCACATGGAAGGAATCGGTCAACTCGGATGCAACCTGGAGAACTTCAGACAGTGCGTCTCGCGGAAATGCGTGATCGTAGGCTTCATCAATCTCGTCGAGCGTCATTCCATTCGCGAGGCATTCGAGAATCAGCGAAACCGAGAGCCGGGTGCCGCGAATGGCTCCCGCGGAAAGCGGCGAATGCTCGCTAGCCCTATGCTTCCGCTGCTCACGGCCACGCGCGGTTGACGATCGCGCGAAAGTTCGTCCCGGTCGGAAGCGTGCCGAAGGCGTGACCCCAGTTGCCGGCAAGGCGCGATGAGCAGAATGCATCGGCAATGGCCGGAGGGCTGTGGCGAACGAGTAACGATGCCTGGAGAGCGAGCGCCAGCCGCTCAGTAAACAGACGGGCATCGCAGTCTGCGAGATCACCCCGAAGCCTAGACTCCAGTTGGTCGGCGTAAGCGTCCAGATGCCGGTCGGCGCCGCTGGCCAGCCGTATCTCTGCGAAGAAGCTCTCAATTGAGTCGGGTTCTTTCCGGAGCGCGCGCAGAACGTCAAGAGAATTGATGTTGCCCGATCCCTCCCAGATTGAATTGAGCGGCGACTCACGATAGAGCCGGGGCATGATGCACTCTTCCACGTAGCCGTTACCGCCGAGACATTCGAGCGCTTCGCCCACATGCGCCGGGCAGCGTTTGGTTGCCCAGTATTTGGCTACTGCGATTGCCAATCGCGCGAACGCGCGTTCGCGCTCATTGTCTCGGCGCGCATCGAGAGCCCGCGCGAGGCGCATCACCAGCACGGTTGCGGCGGCAGATTCCAGGCAGAGATCGGCGAGCACGTTTTGCATCGCCGGCTGATCCACCAGCAAGCGCCCGAATGCCTTGCGATGCCGCGCATGGTGAAGGGCCTGAGTTAGGGCTTGCCGCATTAATCCTGCCGAGCCGACCGCACAATCGAGCCGAGTGTGATTCACCATCTCCATAATGGTCGCGATGCCGCGGCCTTCGGGCCCGAGAATTCGCGCCCAAGCGCCGGTGAACTCGAGTTCGCTTGAGGCATTAGAGCGGTTGCCCAGCTTGTTCTTGAGCCGCTGAAGCGAGAAGCGGTTGCGCTCGCCGCCGGGAGTCCACCTCGGCAGAAAGAAACATGAAAGGCCGCCCGGCGCTTGCGCCAGCACCAAAAATGCGTCACACATTGGGGCGGAGCAAAACCACTTGTGGCCGGTCAGCGAATACTCACCGTTGCCCAGCGGCTCGGCAGCCGTCGTGTTCGCCCGGACATCCGATCCGCCCTGCTTCTCGGTCATCGCCATTCCGACCAGCGACCCACATTTCTGGTTCGCGGGCAAGAACCGGCGATCATAGTGCGGTTGCAGAATTCGCGGTTCCCATTCTCGGGCGATCTCCGGGTGCTTTCGAATGGCTGGGATGCCGGCATAAGTCATGGAAAGAGGACAAGTGTGCCCTGCCTCGTTCTGACCGGCAAGCATCAGGATGACGGCGCGGGCCACGTGGGCGCCGGGGCGCGGGTCGATCCAGGGGAGACTGTGCAACCTGTACTCGATCGAGAGCCGCATCAGCTCGTGCCAAGCCGGATGAAAGACTACCTCGTCCCGCCGGTGGCCGAAGCGGTCGTATGTTTGGAGCACGGGAGGATTTTCGTTAGCCTCGAATCCCCATCGAACGACTTCCTCGCTCCCGACTAACCTCCCAAACTCGACCAAAGACGGGTGGCACCACACGGCTCCCTCCCGGGATGCCGCATCGACCAGTTCCAGATCCCGCTCGAAGAGGTTATAGTCGACCAGCGGAGGCGGCTGATTCGTCACGTCATGCATCGATTGGGCTTCCAGTAAGCGGGCGCGAAGGATGTCAGCGAGAGAAAGGGATAAGCGCCGGATCCGGCAACAGGCGCGGAATGCTCGCCAAGCCCCATGTTTCCGGCTGGCTTGCGACGCAACCTGGAGCACTTCGGACAGGTTACGATTCCGCTATCCCCCGGCCCGCTTGGCCTCGCTTTGCACTGCGGCGGGTAAAACCCCAAGCTGTTCGAGCATGGAAACCCTGTCGAAGTACACGCGTTCCTCGACGACTTTGCCACCTTCGATCCGAGCCAGTCCTAGGCCCGTTATGTTTATGCGCTTGCCGGTGGGCGGTATGCCTTGGAATTCTCCGTTATGTGTACCGGTGCAGGTCCATTGTGTGACCATCCGGTTGCCTTCCGAAATCCTTTGTTTGATTTCGAGTTTGAAATCGGGGAACCCGGTGCGCACTTCGGCAACATAGCTCGCAATTTGCTGCGGGCCCTGAGCCGGTTTCGATTGGTTCGGATCGTACCGCTCAGCGTTTTCAGCATAGAGTTGCCTGGCGGTTTCGGGGTTGCCTGTATTCCAAAGCTCAATAACTAGATCCTGAACAAGCTGCATTTCTTCTGGCATGACAGCCTCCAGGACGGATTCTACTCCTTTTGTCCCGCACGTGGCGCCCTAAATGGAGGAGGTTCTTCGGATGAAAGTTATCTCGGCCGTCTATTCGCGTCGCGGTTCACTCCGTGATCTGTCGAGTGGATCGGGATCGCGTGAATCGCGGCGTCCTCGAAAAAAGCTTAGCGCAAACGGTATTTCATCGGGATAAGCGGCACACCAGGCGACGATGCGTTCGAGCTTGATCACATCGTCCTGGATAGCGCTGATCTCCATCAGCTCTGCCTCGACGGTTTGTTCGTCTCTTTTCATTCAATTCCTCTCAGTGACTCGAGCGCAGGACCTTGCCCGGCAGGGCGTCTGTCATGCGGCCGTTGGCGATCACGGGTACGCCATTTACCATTACGTACTGCATGCCGACCGAGAGCTGATTAGGCTTCTCAAACGTGGCCAGGTCGCGGATCGTATCCGGATCGAACACAACCACATCGGCCCACATCCCCTCTTTCAGCACGCCGCGATCCGCCAGCCTCATCCTTTGAGCGGGCAGCGCAGTGAATTTCCGGATTGCGTCCTGAAGCGTAAGCAACTTCTCCTCGCGCACGTATTTTCGCAGGATACGAGGAAAGGTTCCGTACGCGCGCGGGTGCGGATGCTCGCGCCCGAGGACGCCGTCGGGTGCGGTGCCCTGCGAATCGTTGTCCACTGAAACCCAAGGCTGCTTGAGGGCGCACGCGATATCAGTCTCCGTCATGCCAAACACCGCGACCGACATGTCAGGGTCCTGGATGAGCAAATCAAAGATAGTATCGATCGGGTCCTTTTTTTCGTCCTTCGCGATCTGAGCGATGGTTTTGCCCTGCAGCGGCAGAAGTTCCGGATTGCTGACGACGCTGACGAGAATGGCTTCAGGGCCGGGAATTTCGAGCCATTCGTTATCCCAGCCCGAGCTGTCGTTCAGCATCTGGCTGCGAATGCGCGAACGAGTGGCCGGATCCTTCAGCCGGTCCACCATCTTCGAATTTCCACCGTCGTGCACCCAAGGCGGGACAAACGCGGAAAACGTGTTGAACCAGGCCGGATACGCATAAGTATCGGCTTCAACATCAATGCCGGATCTTCTTGCGGCGTCGATGCGGCTGACCACTTCGGGCATGCGGCCCCAGTTTTTCTTGCCGGCGGTTTTCAGGTGCCAGATCTCGACCGGAATATTCGCTTCGCGCCCGATGCGAAATGCCTCATCCAGAGCGCTGTCGATTGCATCGCCTTCACTCCGCATATGAGTGGCATAAATGCCGCCCAAGCGACCGGCCTCGCGGGCGAGCGCAACCAGTTCTTCCGTTTTTGCGTAAGGGGCCGGCGCGTACTGCAGCGAAGTAGAAAGTCCTATCGCACCCTCGAGCATGGCCTGCCTGACAAGCGCTTTCATGCTTTCCAATTCAACGGGGGTGGGGGCGCGGTTGTCCTCGCCAACGATCACACGCCTGACCTGAGTTGCGCCCACATAGCTCGCGAGGTTTATGCCCGTACCGTGTTGCTCGAGGTGATGAAAGTAGTCGCTGAAGGTGATCCAGTCAGCGCTAATTCCATAGGCTTCGAAGCCGGCCCGATCCTGCGCGAGAAGCTGAGGAGTGGTGGGCGCAACGGAGACGCCTTCTCCAGTGATTTCGGTTGTGATTCCCTGAAAAATCTTCGAAGGCACATGCGCGTTCACGAGCATCGAGATCTCGGACTGGCCGAGCATATCGATAAAACCCGGCGCGACGATCAGGCCGCGCGCATCGATGACCTGCTTTGCCGGAGCGTTCGCGAGTGAGCCAATCCGCACGATGCGGCCGCCGCGAATTCCTATATCGCCCGCATACCAAGGCGAACCGGTACCGTCGACGATGTGGCCATTGCTGATGACAATGTCGAGCTCTTGAGAACGGCCAGCTGAAGCGCAGGATAGAGCAGCCAGCGCGAGCAGAGTTTCTTTAAGCAAGAGATCTGTAGGAGGGGAAAATGGAAGCCATTCTCCCCTTCAGGCGAGCTTATTGACCAGCGGCGGCGGGCTGCTGCGACAGGGAAGCCACGTTATCCTTATTGACGACGAAAGCGCCTGTATCGACAAAAGTCGGATAGGGAGAGAAGACGTTCTGCGACCAGTTGGCGCCGAGTGGTTTAATCGGATGCAGATGGATGTCCCCGAGCAGTTTGGCTCCGAAATAGGCCATAGTGTAGGGCTTTTGAGCGATAGTCGCTGAGATAACGCCCTTTTTGATCCAGTCAACTGTACCCGGGTCCGTGTCCATAGCGATAATTTTCACTTTGCCGTTCATGTTGGCACGATTGACGACATCGGCAACTGCAGGGCAGGACAGAGCCTCAAGGCAGATGAATGCGTCTACTTTAGCTTTCGAATCCAAGAGTTTCTTTGCCGAGTCAAAGGCGACATCCGAGTTGCCATTCATGTCGACCACTTGCATGACCTTGACATCGGTGTGGTCAGCGAAGGCAGCCTCGTAGCCGGCGAGGCGGTCCTTGAGGTTGACCTGGCTCGGAATGGTGTAGATCACCACGTTCCCTTTGCCGTTCAGGAGCTTCGCGGTGAGCTTGCCTCCGAGGCTGCCCGCATTGAAATTGTCCGTGCCCACGAAGAAAATACGCTTGCTGTCAGGCGCGTCGGAATCAATGGTCAGAACCGGGATGCCCTGGTCGACGGCAGCGTTGATATCAGTACCCAGCACGTTGGTGTCGGAGACCGACACGAGGATTCCGGAGGGCTTCTCCGCCACGGCTCGCCGAAAGGCATCGTGCTCACCTTGCGGATCGTGGCCGTCGGGGCCCTGCAACTCAGAGTGGACTTTCATCTCTGCGGCAGCGTGATTCAGCCCTTGCACGGCGGCTTGCCAGTACGGGATCTTGGTGTTGTCGGCAACCAGGATGTATTTCTCTGCGGGGGCGTGACCTCCTCCCGCGCACCCGTTCATAAAAATCAGTGAGGCCGATAAGCAGGCCGGAGTCAGTATTCGCCCAGCAATTCGCATTTCCTATACCTTGCGCGAAAGTTTATCACGACGCGAGAGAAGTTTCTGAAAGTAAGGCGCGAGCTGCGCCAATTACGCAGAATCGGAATCGAGACGGAAGTAAACGGCGGCTAGGGGTGGAAGATCGACAGTAAGCGAATAGTTGCGTCCATGAGACGGAACGGGGACGGTTTCCACGCCTCCGAAATTCCCGCGCCCGCTACCGCCAAATTGCTTGGCATCGGTGTTGAGCTGCTCCCTCCAAAAGCCTTTCTCGGGAACGCCAATTCGATAATTCGCGCGCGGGACCGGGCTGAAATTGCAGATCACCACCATGGCCTGCCGATTCGTGCGGCCCTTCCTAAGGAAGCTCAAGACGTTCTTCTCGGCATCGTGGTTGTCGATCCACTCGAAGCTCTGAGAAGTGTTTTCGAGAGTTTGCAGCGAAGGCTCGGAGCGGTAGAGGTGATTCAATTCGCCAATGAGCAGCCGAACCGCCGCATGGTCGCCGCGCTCGAGCAGACTCCAATCAAGACTTCCGTCGTGATTCCATTCGCTCCACTGGGCAAACTCACCGCCCATAAATAACAGCTTCTTGCCGGGTTGCGCGTACATGTAGGCGTAGAGGAGCCGCAGATTCGCGAACTTCTGCCAGTTATCTCCCGGCATTCTGCTGATGAGAGATCCCTTTCCATAAACGACCTCATCGTGGGAGAGCGGCAGCACAAAGTTCTCGTTGAACGCATAGACCAGCCGGAAGGTGAGCTCGTGATGGTGATATTTGCGAAAGAGCGGGTCCTGCGAGATGTATTGGAGGGTGTCATGCATCCAACCCATATCCCACTTGAGGCCGAATCCCAGTCCACCGACGTAAGTCGGTTTGGAAACCATAGGCCACGCGGTCGACTCTTCAGCTATGGTCTGCACGTCGGGATGAACTCGGTAGACGTCTTCATTCAAGCGGCGAAGAAAGCCAATCGCGTCGAGATTCTCGCGGCTGCCGTATTCGTTGGGAATCCACTCGCCCGGTTTGCGCGAGTAATCGAGATAGAGCATGGACGCTACTGCATCGAGGCGCAAGCCGTCGGCGTGATAGAGATCGAGCCAAAACAGGGCACTGCTCAGCAAGAAGCTGCGAACCTGTCCGCGGCGGTAATCGAAGATGAAACTGTTCCAATCGGGATGCAATCCGCGACGCGGGTCGGCCGGCTCGTATTCGTGGACGCCGTCGAAGTAACCGAGGCTGTGGGCATCCTGCGGAAAATGCGAAGGGACCCAATCGAGAATCACACCAATACCGTTCCGGTGGAACTCATCGATCAAGAGCATGAAATCCTGCGGGGTGCCATAACGGCTGGTCGGGGCGAAATAGCCGGTTGTCTGATAGCCCCAGGAGCCGTAGAAAGGATGTTCCATGACCGGCATGAACTCCACGTGAGTGAATCCCATCTCTTTTACGTAAGGCACCAGTTGAGCTGCTAAATCGCGATACGTCAGGCAGTGGTCTTGCGCATTGGGGACACGCCAGGATCCCACGTGAACCTCATAGATTGAGATGGGAGCATCCAGGCTGTTGGGGTCGCGGCGCCGCGCCATCCATTCTTCGTCGTGCCAGCGGTAATCCAGGTTCCAGATCACCGAAGCATTGCCCGGAGGCTGATCGTGGAAGAAACCAAACGGATCGGCTTTCTCGAAGCTTTCCCCCTGCTCCGATTCGGTGTAGTACTTGTATTTTGCGCCCGGCCCAGCGCCAGAAACGAAGCCCTGCCAGATGCCACCTTCACCGAGCGTGAGTGGATCCGTATCTTTTCGCCAGTCGTTAAACGATCCGACCACAGAAACGGCACGGGCCGACGGCGCCCAAACAGCGAACTGCGTGCCGCGCCTTTCTTCGGATACGTGAGCGCCCAATACCTCGGCGAGCCGGATGTGAGTGCCCTCTTGGAAGAGGTAGATATCGTTCGCGGTGAGCGCTCTGCCTGTGTTCGCCATCGCGGTTCGGCTCAGGACACCAGCCCCAGGATGCCGCGCAGTGGAATCTGCAGCCAGTCCGGCCGATTATTTAACTCGTAAGCAACTTCGTAGAGCGCTTTTTGCAGGAGGAATGCATCCAGCACCAGGCGCTGCTCACGCCTGTTGGAAGGCAAGAACGGCAGATTCGCCGCTTGCTCGAGGTAAGCTCCGAGGTAAGTCGCCGCCACATAAGCATTCCAGGCGGCTGCCCATCCCTCCACTGCTTTGAGGGCTTCGCTCTCCGCCGGTATACCGGGCACCTGTCCGAATAAAGCGGCAAAAGCGGCATATTGAAACGAACGGATCATGCCCGCCACATCCCGCAACGCCAAGACTTTCGCGCGCCGCTCGGAGAGAGGTCTGGCAGGCTCGCCTTCGAAATCGATGATCATGAAGTCGTGTCCAGTGTAGAGAACCTGTCCAAGGTGGTAGTCGCCATGATGCCTGATGCGAAGTGCAGAGATGGGGTGCTGCTCGACGGCAGCGAAACGTTCAGTTACCCGTTGCTCGAAACGAAGAAGTTCGCGCGCATGGTCTGCGACTGCGCCGGTCAATACGGCTTGCTTGCGGCGCAACAACTCGAAGGTGATATCGGCTTGCCCGGACAAATCGCGATAAAGCCGGTGGGCTTCCTGTGGAGTGAAAGGTTCGGGGGCAAAATCTGCGCCGCCATTCGGGTCGGCGAGCGCTGCGTGCATTTCCGCGGTTCTCTTGCCGAGTAGGGCGGCTGATTCAACATACGGCCCGATGAACGAACGCAGTTGGGGCGGAATGTCCTTCCCGATCAGTTCAAGCGGATGTTCGCTGGGCAGATGCGGCGGGTTCGCGTTGCTCCTCAAAGCCTTCGCGAAGAAATCACCGAGAGCGCTGAGCGTATAGCTCCAGGCATCGCCCTGATTGGGCACAAACTGTTGCAGAATCGCCGCCGCATAGATGCCATCCTGTTGCGTCGTGCGGTATTCCAGGCTGCCCAGCACCGCAGGGGTGTTTCTGAATCCCCGCTGGGTCAGAAATTTCCCGATCTCAAGGTCGGGATTGATGCCCGCTTCCAATTTGCGAAAGAGCTTGAGAATGTAGCGGCCGCGGTAAATGATTGAGGTGTTGCTTTGCTCGGCTCGCGAAACGAAGCTCTCGACCTCCGGAGGCGCTGACTCCTCACACTTATCGAAAAGTGCCGAGGTGCGTGCGGCAATCAAAGCGCCGCTCCGGCCCCTCAGCGAATCTTCGCAAAGAATGGTATTTAAGAGCTGGCTCCTGAACAGAGGGTTTCCAAGGGCGCTGTAGAGAACGCCTCGTTCACCATCTTGCGAGACGAGGCTTGCGATCGCTTCTTCCTGCTCACCATTTACGGAAACCGAAAGAGGAAGAATGTAGCGCTCGCTACCTCCTCCGGCGTGCACGATTTGAATAATCAGAAACCAGCAACGCGTGCCGGGCAATGGGACGAGATCTTCCACATCGATTTTGTCGATGGTCTTCGTCTTCGCTCGATACCAACGCCGGGCCGCAACGTATGAAGTCAACAGCTGCCCCAATTTCGCCGCTGCGGTCTCATCGAGCGGATCAGCCAGGTCGTTTACTGCCAAAGCCGTCAACTCGCCTGCGGTCCCGCTCATAGGAAGTACTCGAAATCGTTCTCAATGCGCAGACGGCGGCGGATCTGAAGAATGTGTCCGGGCACGCTGTCCGGGCGAAGCTCGACGTAATTCCGGCTTCCGTTCCAGATGTAGTGGGCGCCGGTGAGCAGATCGTGGGCCTGGTAGGGGCGGTCCAACTCGATCCCAAGCTTCGCGAGAGGCAGGTCCACGAAGCCGGCTTGCATATGATGCGGATCCAAGTTGATCACGATGATAATCAGATTGCTTCCGTCGGCGGTGCTCTTGCTGTAGCAGATCAGCTGTTCGTTGTCGACAGGATGAAATTGGATGGACCAATCGCTCTGCAGCGCCGGGTTCTGATGACGGATGCGATTCAGGAGAGTGATGAATTCCCGCAGGCTGTCCGGCCTTTCCAAATCCCATTCGCGGATTTGATACTTCTCGGAGTCAAGGTATTCTTCGCTGCCCGGACGCAGCGGACGGCTTTCCATGAGCTCGAACGCGGGTCCATAGATGCCGTAATTTGCCCCTAGGGTCGAGGCCAGCAGGATGCGAATCAAGAAAGCGGCGCGCGAACCGATCTGTAGAAATTCGGTCAGGATATCTGGAGTATTGGGCCACTGATTTGGCCTGAAAAAGTCGCGTACCGGCGGTTGGGTCAGCTCCGTCAGATACTCGCTCAGTTCCCGCTTGCCGTTGCGCCACGGGAAGTACGTATACGACTGGCTGAAGCCAAGCTTGGCGAGGCGGTACATGATCTTGGGACGCGTGAAGGCTTCCGACAAGAAAAGCAAATCCGGCGTTTCCCGTTTGAGTTCTGTGATGCACCACTCCCAAAACGGGAACGCCTTGGTATGAGGATTATCGACGCGGAAGATGTGTACGCCTTGCCCGACCCAAAATTCGAAGACGCTTTTCAGCTCTTGCCAGAGCTCTTTCCATTTCGGAGTTTCGAAGTTGAAAGGATAGATGTCCTGGTATTTTTTAGGTGGGTTCTCAGCGTACTGGATGGTTCCATCGGGGCGCTTTAGAAACCATTCTTCGTGCTCCTTGACATACGGATGATCGGGCGAGACCTGGAACGCAATGTCCAGGGCAATCTGCATTCCGAGCTCGTCAGCGCGCTTCACGAGACGACGGAAGTCTTCAAGCGTTCCCAAATCCGGATGAATGGATTTGTGACCTCCTGCCGGGGATCCGATGGCCCAAGGACTGCCGGTGTCACCCGGCTCCGCCACGACGGAATTGTTTTTCCCCTTGCGAAACTTTGTGCCGATAGGATGGACGGGCGGCAGGTAAACCACGTCGAAGCCCATAGCTGCGATGTAGGGTAGCCGCGCCTCGCAATCGGCGAAGGTGCCATGGCGGCCCGGCTCCGGGGAAGTCGATCTGGGGAACAACTCATACCAGGAGCTGAAACGAGCGCGCACCGGATCGACAACAATCTCGAGTTCGCGCGCAAATTGAGTCGCAAATCGGCGGTCCGGAAAGCGGCGCATCATGGCTTCGAGTTCCGGATCGGTCGCGCTAGAGCGACGCGTATTAAGATCCTTTTCCGTGCGCAAGGCCTGCGCCCGCCGACGCAGCCAATCCTGTTCAGAAGCCGGCGCTCGCCCAGCGGCATGCTCGATGTGTTCGGCTCCGATCAAATAGTCAACGAGGGCATCGCTCTCGGCCTGAATCCGTTTGCGCAAGTCTCGCAACCAGGTTTCCCAATGGTCGACCCAGGCCAAGATGGTGTAGCGATAACGGCCCAGAGCAGTGACGGAGAAGTTGCCGGTCCAACGGTCGTTTACCAGAGCGCGCATGGCGCTCTCGTTCCATTCGGCTGCGCTCTCGTGCCGGGAGCGCAACAGAGCGGAAATCGAGTCGTGCCCATCAGTAAAGACATCAGCTTCAACCTGTACGAGGTCGCCCACGGTCCTCTTGGCTGGAAATCTGCCGCCGTCGACCTCCGGCGAAACTCCCCCGATGATGACCCTGCCGCGGCCCTCACCAGGAACGTTTGGAATCCGGCTCTCGGTTTGAAGGTCGTCTGTGACACTTGCTTTTGCCTGCGTCATTGCTGATGGGACAGAGCTGCGGGGCATGGCGTTACAGGTGAAACTCGATCGACTACTTCGAGCGGCTGCGATTCTCGAGCAGCTCTCTGTAGAGTTCAATCGTCTGATCTGCAATGGCAGACCAGCTAAAGGTTCGCTCCACGCGTTTCCGCCCGGCATGGCCGAACCGGTTACATTTATCTGGATCACTTAGAAGTTCAGTCAACCTGGCGGCCAGATCGCGCGCAAACTTGTCAGAATCGGTTGGAAAGCCGGTAATCGAGTCGGGATCGAAGGGCACCAGGTATCCGGTCTCACCATCCACGACCACTTCTTTTATGCCACCGGTTGCGCTGGCAACCACCGGAGCCCCACACGCCATAGCTTCCAGGTTGATGATCCCGAACGGCTCGTAGACCGAAGGGCAGCAGAAGACACGGGCATGGCTATAGAGCTCGATCACCTCCGGCTTACTGATCATTTTCTCGATCCATAAGACGTGTGGATTATAAGCGCGGGCCTGGTCTACTTTCTGTCGCATTTCGGCCGCAATTTCGGGCGTGTCCGGTGCGCCCGCGCATAGCACGACCTGGGTGTCGGGAGGAAGATAGCGAATGGCATCGACCAGGTGCGTGACGCCCTTCTGCCTAGTGATTCGGCCGACAAACAGAACGTAAGGCGCCCGGGCATCGACGCCATATCTTGCCAGTGCCTCAGTGGAAGTTTTGCGCTGATATTCATCGAGATCGATGCCGTTGTAGATGACATGCACTCGCTCCGGGGCGAGAGGATACGAGCGCAGGATGTCTTCTTTTGTTCCGTTCGAGACCGCGACGACGGCATCGGCGTCCAGAATGGCAGTGCGCTCCATCCAGGAGCTCATGGCGTATCCGCTTCCGAGCTGCTCCGCTTTCCAGGCCCGCAACGGCTCGAGACTGTGGGTGGTCAAAACGAAGGGGATATCGTACAGCTTCTTGGCAAGGAAGCCCGCCATTGAGACGTACCAGGTATGCGTGTGCACGACGTCTACTCCGGCCAGCGCTTTCACTTGAGTCAGATTGAGGCTGAAGGCTTCGAGGGCCGCTTTGAACTTGCCTTCGGTACCCTTGCTAATCTCGTCCCAGGGCTCGGCCCCTCGAACGTGGAGATTGCCATCATCGCTATGCTGATGGCCCCAGCAGTGAACTTCTACTTCGATTTTCCTGGCTAGCTCACGGCTGAGATACTCGACGTGAACTCCCGCCCCGCCATAAACATTCGGCGGATATTCGCGTGTGAAAAGTGCTGCTCGCAAGGGCGCCTCCAATCCACTCAGAAAGTATCACGGAGCGAATTCTATTTTGCCGAGGCAACGGTAGAAGCTTCACGGCAGGGCACTAAACTCGAAACATGGCTACAGCCAAGCTGGATCCGCTTTCTCTTGAAGAATTCCGCTGCCGCTACGCCGAAGAGAAACCCTATTACGAATACTGGTTCGGAGAGGCGGTTCAGAAGCCGGCGCCGACTGTTTTGCACGCTTTGCTTGTCAGCGTATTGTTGGCTGTTCTTAAGCGAGCCGGGTATAAGGCAGGGCCGGAGTTGGAACTAAGAATCGACCCCGAGTGGCAGCCCAAACCAGACGTTGCCGGCTGGACTCGAACCGAAATCCCCTATCCGACGCAGCCGGTAGACGTGGTGGTCGAAGTGCTGTCGCCTGAAGATCGTATGCAGCGGGTCATTGCTAAATGCCGTAATTACGAGCGCGTCGGAATCGGTGCCATTTTCGTCATGGACCCAGAAACTCGAGACGCCTGGAAATGGAGCCCCTCTACGCACAATCTGGAACGAATTTCGGAGATGACTCTGCCGAATGGGAATCAGGTCAGCGTCAAAGATCTCTGGGCAGAACTCGAGCGTGAATCGAGCAACGAGTAAATCGAAGTTCCCGTAGGGCCGCTTGCTTGCGCAAGGCGAGGCTGAGAAAGGCGCCCGCAAGCCGAGGTCATATTATCTTATCCTCCAGACTGCCCTTCATCTTCCAAACGCGGAGGGCTAGCGTGTTCTTTGGTTTGTCCTTTGATTTGATCTCTGAGTTTGTCGGTGTCCTGCGGGTCCAGCATTTCGGGGCTCTCCTGGCAGTCATGCGAGTCTTCAGGCGTCAGCCCTTTAAGCTTCGTTGCTTCCCTTTGAGGTTCGTCGGTCATTTCACTAGTGTGCCTGAACGAATGTATTTCCCAACCATGGCAAGCGGCGCCGATAGGGAGATCGGACCAGTTTCGGCGGCGGTTCAAATGGTCTTCTGGGACGATGGCCTTCCCGGATTCTGCAAAACACACATTCGCGCTTCGAACGCATCGCTCCCGGCCTTAAGCGGGATACTGATCCAAGACGGATTTGCAAGACTTCTAACATTGAATTCCCGGCCTGCTATGACGGTTGGAATGCTGAGCTGAAGCGGGCCGAGATGCTCTTCTAAATCGGCCTTAACGTTACCAAATATCATGTTAGAGATCTCCCCAAAGGCATCCATCACTTCGCCGTTTACCTCCCGATATTCTTCCATCAGCATGATGGAAGCTAACCTACAAGCAAACGGTTTTGAGCAACTAACCATGCAGTTCCCGGTATAGTTGCCGCTGAAGCCAATAAGGGAGACAATCTGCTCCGAGTTGTCTGACGCCGGTGCTTCACGCGCCGCAGGTACTTCCGAGATGTCTATGTCCAGCATGGTTGCAAAAACCTGTTTGCAATGGCGAAACAGAGAGGCCCTCAAGGTAGTCTCAGTCATCGTTAAATGTCCTCAAATGTCCTCAATGCTGGAGATGCAGCGCTGCAAAGTTATTGCAGAACGGCTTCTTTCATGCAGGTAAGGACCTTTTCCTTGATCTGCTCGCTCGTGAACGGTTTGCGGACATAGCCGTTTGCACCGAGCCGGACTGCCTCCAATACCTTGGCTTGACTGCCTTCGGTGGTGATTAAAATGACCGGGAGACTCTTTAAGCTTGCTTTAGCCCTTATTTTTGTCAGGAGTTCGAGTCCATCCATGTTGGGCATATTCACGTCGGACAAGACCAAGTTAATATCGGCGGCGTCCAGAATGCTGAGTGCCTCCAATCCATCGTTAGCTTCGTGAACGTGCGCTATGGGAAGTTCCGCCTGCGACAGAGTCCGGAGCAGAATTTTCCTGATGGCGGCAGAGTCATCAACCAAAAGAATGTTAAGTTTCATTTCCCCAATCTCGAGAGTTCCCGGCCGCTGAGATTACTTCAGCTGGCGCGTCGATCGACATAGAATTGATCGGATGACCACCAGCTTTCGAGAAGGGGAGGTCTTTCTGAATTTGCCAAGAAAAATCCGAGCGACAAAAGTCTACCGCGACACACTCCCCTAATGAAAGAGCGGCGAGCGATTCGTCAATCTCACATATCTGTAATCGCGTAGAAAGTGAAGCTGGCGGTTGACCGAAATTACGAAATCACTCACAGGCAGAGAGAAGGCCGCCATCGTTTTGCTCACCTTGGGTCCCGTTGACAGTGCAAAGGTTCTACAGCATGTTCCCGAGGACGAGGCGGATCAGATAGCACGGGCGATCGCTCATCTGGATCGTGTTCCTTCTGAACTGGTTCAGACCACCCTGGAAGAGTTCAGCCAGCACGCCAGTTCCCAACAGCCCTTTGTTGAAGGCGGTATGGATTACGCCGAGAGAATGCTGACCGAGGCTTACGGCCCGAACGTCGCCGAAAATCTTATCCAAAGGCTTCAGAAATCCTTGGCGAAAGACGGCTTCAATTTTGACAAGTTTCTAAAAGCAGAACCTCAGCAACTCGCCAAGCTTATCCAGGATGAACATCCCCAAACCATTGCGCTCATCCTTGCTCATCTCGACTCCTCTCAAGCCGCGACCCTTCTGAGTTGTCTGCCCGGAGAAAGTCGTATGGACGTTGCTGGCCGTATAGCCGACCTCGAGCAGATCTCACCGGAAATTGTGCGCCATATAGCGACTACCATTGACCATAAGCTCAGGAATCTCGGCGAGTTGAGCCGGGAAGCATGCGGCGGGGTCCGAGCAGTGGCGAACATCTTCAACCGGCTGGATCCAAATACCTGCTCGCAACTGATGGACGACATCGAAAAACATAAACCGCCTCTTTTCGAGAACATTCGCCGATTCATGTTCGTTTTCCGTGATCTTGAGAATCTGGACTCGACTGCGCTGTCTCTGATCTTTTCAAAAACACCCAGAAGCAGCCTGGTCATCGCCTTGAAAGGTACAAGCGAGTCGCTTCGCCAAAAGTTCATGGCTACTCAGTCGCAACGCGGCGGGGCCATGCTGGCCGAGGAAATAGCCTCGCTTGGGCCGATCAAATTACGTGATGTCGATACCGCGCAGCAAGAGATTATTGCAATCGCCCGGGAATTGGAGAAGGAAGGTGTTATCAGCTTGAAGGGTTCTGATGAGCAATATGTTCTCTGATCGTGTAATTACAAATTACGCGACCGGCAGCGACGCAGCGCCGGTTGACTTTAGCCTCGAGGTTTATCGTTCTATGGGAGAAATCGAGGTGACCCTCTCTGCTGAGCTGGGTCGCCGTTTGATCTCTGTTCAGGAACTATTGCGTCTTCGAGTGGATGATGTTCTGGTCTTGTCGCGGCCGACAGGCGAGAATGTCGACTTGTTCGCAGGTGATGTTTTGATTGGGAATGCCGAGATTTTGGCGACGGATGAAAAGCTGGCAATTCGCGTTTCAGACCTTCTTGACAAGCCTGCCGCATCGCTAAGCCAAGATCCGGGATCCAAACAGTCCCTCGTTCCACCCATCGTTAGAAAAGGCCACCTCTGATGAGAGCTGAGGACCGCGCTATCGAGCAGTTTGTCGAAACCTGGATTGCGGAATTCAGCCGGGCTGTGGAAATGTTTAGTGGACGAGCACCCGAAATCCACCATAACCGCACAAATACGGTTTCCATTCCGGAGTCGGAATCTGCTCTTTGGGTCAGGCAAGTCTTTGTCGACGGCGGCAGCTTTACGACCTGGGTTGGAGCGCAACGAGCAACTTGGGAAGCTCTAGGAGGGTCTCTTGGCGAAGGCAGCTCAGAAGCTTTACGTTCTACCTATCTGGAAATCCTCAATCAGGCCCAACAGGGATCTGCCAGTGTGATCAATTCCCGCGCCGCAAAAGCCATTCGCTGTGAACAGCCCGAGACATTGGACACAGCCAGCTTTGAGCCCAGCGGCTTTGTCACATTCGATGTCGAACTCGAGAGCGCGGGCCTTCCCGCACTGTCTTTTGCCGTCGAACTCCGGGCGGCCGAAGTCCTCGATGCCAAGCCTTCGATCAAGACGCCTCAGCCTACAGCAATAGCCTCGTGCGAAGAAAACTCTTCTTCGAGGCTAGGGAGCCTGCTGACTCTGAAATTACCCGTCTCGGTATCGCTTGGCCGGAGCCAGGTGGAGATGAAAGCGTTGCTCCAAGCCGGCCCAGGCTCGGTAATCACGCTAGATAAGGACGTCAGCGAACCTGTCGAGCTGCTTATTCATGGGACAGTTCTAGCGCGCGGTGAGATCGTTCTAGCCAAGGGGAACTACGGTTTTCGAGTGACCCACATCGCCAGCCGGCATGGCCGGCTCGAGATGTGTAGTAGCTACAAAGGTGCGGGGGCGACCCATCTCACAGCCTGCGGACAAGAGCCGAAATGAAACGACCTTTGACACAAGAGGAAATTGACGAAGCCTTCGGGAGGTCGTTCGAAAGCAGGGAGTCTTCCACCCAGGTTGAGACGTTCGATGTTCGAAAACTCGACAAGATCCCAAAATCCCAGCTCCAGTCGCTGCACCTTGTACATGAAAGCTTCACGCGGAATCTCTCTTCCAGTCTGTCTGCTTATCTGCGTTCCTATGTGATGCTGAACCTGGTCAGCCTGGAACAGATTTCTTGCGGTGATTTCCTAGAAGGAATATCTTCTCCGGCCTGCCTCGCATACATCGGTCTTCAGCCTTACGACGGCTCCGCTGTTCTTGATATCAATACCGCCCTTGCATTCAAATTCATCGAGCTGCTCCTAGGGAGCAAGGAGCAGTCACTTAGGCCAGTACAGCGCACGATCACCGATATAGAGAAGAAACTGTTACAAACGATTTTGCGCATTGTGCTCCACGATCTGAAGGATTCCTGGAAGAGCGTTGCGGAAATCGACTTCACGGTTCAGTCGCTGGCAAGCGAGCCGCAGCTGCTGTATATTCTCGCCCCTTCTGAAGCAATGATCGTGATAGCCATTGACGTCCGGCTTGGCTCGACTTCCGGATTGATGAATCTGGCGATCCCCTCTATTTTTGTCAAACGCTTGCGAAACAACTTCGATCAGTTACAAAAAGTCCGTAGAACTGAAGCAACAGAAAAGGATCAGCTTCACGTAGGGCATCTGCTGCAAAACGTCAGAGTTGACTTCGATGTTCACCTGTCAGGCGGAGATCTTCACACAAAGACTCTATTGGATCTACAGGTCGGAGATGTATTAGTCCTGGACCACCCAAAGAACACACCGCTCAAGGGACTGCTGAATGGAAAGCAGAAATGGCTGGGTAATGTCCTGAACTTAGACGGCAAGCTAGCTTTCGAGATTGCAAAGGATATTTCGCAGTAACCTCGAGATTTCCGCGGACCTTTCGGTCTCCTTTACTGAGACTAAGACGATCCCTTCAGCACCTACCTATTGACCTGCAATGGGAATGGACCGAGGCAAAGGCGCGGTCATCGCACTGATGGAAGATCTTGACCTTATCAAAGAATTTGTAATCGAAAGCACCGAGAACCTCACCCGACTCGACCGCGAGATGGTTGAGCTTGAGCGGCGTCCGGCAGACTCGGTATTGCTGGCAAGTATCTTTCGCACCATTCACACAATTAAAGGGACTTGCGGGTTTCTTGGCTTTAGCGTCCTCGAAAGTATAACCCACCAAGCCGAAAATATACTGAGCCAGGTGCGGAATGGCGAGCGTGACCTGACGCAAGGACTGGTTTCGTTGATCTTGGAGACGGTAGATGCAATCAAGACGGAACTGACCAGTATCGAGGCAACAGCTCATGAGAGCGGCGCCACGTACCACGATCTGATTGACCGGCAGAATGAGGCCGCGATAACAGGTTCGGCTAAGCTCGATGCCGCAAAACAATCTGAGCCTGCCGCCATAACACTTACTTTGGAAAATGTTGCGGAGGAGCCGGAAACGGTTGAGATCTCCATGTCGAGTAACCGGTTCATGCCCGGCGCCGATAGCAACACCACCGAGCCGGCCAAGAATACATCCATTGCGGATTCCACCATTCGCGTAGACGTTGGTCAGCTAGATAAGCTGATGAATCTGGTGGGTGAGCTGGTTCTGACCCGAAATCAGATTCTGCAATTCAATGCACAGCACGAGGATGTTGGACTAAACGCCACGAGTCAACGCCTCAACCTGATCACGACCGAACTGCAGGAAGGCGTTATGAAGACGCGTATGCAGCCGATCGGGATGGTCTGGAACAAGCTCCCGCGTGTGGTAAGAGATTTGTCCGCGGCATGTGGTAAAGAGATCTGCCTGGAGATGCAGGGCGCCGAAACCGAGCTGGACAAGACCATCATCGAAGCGATCAAAGATCCACTGACTCACATTGTGCGGAACTGCTGTGACCATGGGATCGAGGAGCCCGAAGTGCGAGCCAAGGCCGGGAAAGCTCCGCAAGGCACTTTGTTGCTACGAGCCTTTCACGAAGGTGGGAACGTCATCATTGAAATTACTGATGACGGGGCCGGAATCGATCCTCAAAAAGTAAAGAGAAGCGCTCTTGAAAAAGGGCTGCTGCGGCTCGAGCAAGCGGAGCGCATGCGCGATTTCGAGCTGGTAAATCTGGTGTTTCTGGCAGGTTTCTCCACGGCAGCAAAGGTTTCGAACATCTCTGGACGTGGGGTCGGGATGGATGTCGTCAAGACAAACATCGAGAACATTGGCGGTGCAGTGGACCTGGTGAGCAGGCCCGGCCACGGGACGACCGTTAAAGTCCGGATTCCACTCACCCTGGCGATCATTCCTGGGCTAGTTATTACTTCGGGCGGTGAACGCTTCGTCATACCGCAGGCAAGCCTGCTCGAGCTGGTGCGGCTGGAGGGCACGGAACGGGCGAAGCAGATCGAATGGATCCAAGGCGCTCCCGTTTGCCGCCGTCGCGGGCAGTTGCTGCCGCTTGTTTTCCTCAATGACGCGCTCAAGCTCACCGCGTGCGCAGATCACTCAAGTGGTGACGCTTTCAACATCATCGTTCTCCAAGCAGAAGACCGGCAGTTCGGGTTGGCAGTAGACAACATCAATGATACGCAGGAGATCGTCGTCAAGCCTCTCGGTAAGCAGCTAAAGGGTGTTCCCTGCTACGCGGGAGCAACGATTATGGGTGATGGCAAGGTAGCTCTCATTCTGGATGTGGCTGGCCTGGCTCAATGCGCGGGAGTTGCGTCTGAAGCGCGTGCCCAGGCATCCGCCGATGCCGAACGGGTGCATGCAGATCAGAGCGCCCCAAAACAGGCGTTGCTGTTGTTTCGGGCGGGAACTTATGAACGGCTTGCCGTGCCCCTTTCGCTGGTCGCCAGGTTGGAGGAAATTCCTCAAGCGCAAATCGAGCGTGCCGCGGGGCGGGGTGTCGTTCAATATCGGGGTCAGATTCTTCCGCTCGTTCCCCTAGGACAGCAACTTGGAGCTGCTTGCCTGGACGAATCGTTATCGGCCGATCCGGCGCAAGTAATTGTGTTCTCTGACGACGACCGCCGCATGGGTTTGGTGGTCGATGAAATTCTGGACATTGTCGAAGATACGGTGACGATGCGGCGGCCGAGCGATCGCCCGGGCTTGTTGGGATCCGCCGTTGTCGGCCAGAAGGTCACTGACTTCCTTGATTTGCAAACTATCATTCAGCAGCCGGAACAAGGCTGGTTTGATCAACATACATCGAATCGCAAACCGGCCACTATCATGATTACCGAGGCTTCCGCTTTCTCGCGCAGCTTGCTGCGAAATACGCTCGAGATTGCGGGCTATCACGTCCTTGAAGCTGGCAGCACAGGCGAGGCCTTGGAAAAACTCGCCAAGTACGAAGTGAATGTCGTACTCGCGGCACTCGACCTGCCGAACGACAGCGCGGCCACCTTGCTTTCCTCAATCAAGAGCGAACCGAACCTAAATACCCTGCCGGTTCTCGGCCTCGCTGCCGATCCCAAAGGTTCGGGGCTAACTTCGGATAGACATGGTGGCTTCGACGATTATTTTCCAAAGGGCGACCGCGCCTCGATGCTTCGCTCGATAGAGAAGCTTGCCTTCGCGCTGGACGGCGCCGCGCGAGAAACATGCGCCATAGCTGACTAGAGGATCTGCAATATGGCACATACTTCAATTCTTAACTCTGCAGATCGAATAGGAACGGCTCAGCAGTTCGCAACATTCTTCGTAGCCGGAATGTTCTTTGGTGTCGATGTACGCAACGTTCAGGAAGTACTTCGATATCAGGAGATGACGCGTGTCGCTCTAGCGCCGGAGGTGATCGAGGGATTGATCAACCTGCGTGGACAGATAGTGACTGCGATCGATATGAGGCGACGTCTAAAGCTCCCGCAGCGTGATACCGGAACGTATCCCATGAATGTCGTTATTCGATCGGAGGACGGTGCAATTAGTCTGCTGGTCGACGAGATCGGTGATGTCATCGAAGTGAGCGAGTCCGATTATGAGCCTCCTCCGGCTAACATACCGGCGGCTCAGCGGGCGTTTGTCGACGGAGTCTACAAATTGGATGGCAAACTTCTGCTGGTTCTGAATACGGCTCGAACTTTGACCATCGGATCGAAATCCTAAAAGATCGAAATCTAAAAGAAAGATGAACTGAATCGCGGTTTCCAAACCTCTTCCAGCCCCGGCGAGAAGGAGCAATCTAAACGCCTCCGAAGAGACCAAGGAAAGAAAAGGGAAAGAAAGCTATATGTCGAATGGAAGATTTAACGGTAACACTGCCGTTCTGGAGCCGCCGGTCCGGAACGTAAACCGGGCCCAGAAAGGACCGGATAGAGCTGAGCTTGAGGCAATCATCGCCGCTATTGGGAAATCGCAGGCTGTGATTGAGTTCCAAATGGATGGAACGATCATCACTGCTAACGAAAACTTTTTGAAAACGCTGGGTTACGGGCTGGACGAGATCAAGGGCAGGCATCACAGCATGTTTGTCGATGATGCGTATGCACGCAGCGCCGAATACCGGGAGTTCTGGACGAAACTGGGCTGTGGCGAGTATCGGACCGGCGAATACAAGCGGACCGGCAGGGGCGGAAAGGAAGTCTGGATTCAGGCCTCCTACAATCCCATCTTCGACCTCAAAGGCAAGCCTTTCAAAGTCATCAAATTCGCCACTGACATCACCCAACAGAAGCTGATCAACGCCGATTACACCGGGCAGATTGCTGCCATTGGGAAATCACAGGCCGTGATTGAGTTCCACACGGAAGGAACGATCATCGACGCTAACGAAAACTTTTTGAAGACGCTGGGCTACAGGCTGGACGAGATCAAGGGCAGGCATCACAGCATGTTTGTCGATGACGCGTACGCGCGCAGCGCCGATTACCGGGAATTCTGGGCGAAGCTGAGCAGGGGCGAGTATCAGGCGGGCGAATACAAGCGGGTCGGCAAGGGCGGAAAAGAAGTCTGGATTCAGGCCTCTTACAACCCCATACTCGATCTCAACGGCAAGCCTTTCAAGGTCGTCAAGTACGCTTCAGACGTAACTGAGCAGGTCAGGGCCAAGATTGAGATGCAGAATAGGGCCGATATCATCCTGGGCGTCGTAACAGCGCTGGGCGCTTCTTCCGAGGAGTTAACGGCGATCAGTCAGCAGATGGCCAGCAATGCCGAAGAGACCGCTGCGCAGGCTAAAGTCGTATCCGGGGCCAGCGGAGAAGTTTCTAAGAACGTGGCGATTGTGGCAACCGGCGGCGAGGAGATGCTTGCCTCGATACGCGAAATTGCAAAAAACTCGAACGAGAGCGCTCGCGTTGCGAAGAACGCGGTCGTCGTGGCCGATACGGCGAATCAGACTATTTCCAAGCTCGGCGAATCGAGCGTGGAAATCGGCAAGGTGATCAAGGTGATCACGTCGATCGCTCAACAGACCAACCTGCTGGCTCTTAACGCCACGATCGAAGCAGCGCGAGCCGGAGAAGCTGGCAAAGGCTTTGCCGTGGTTGCGAATGAGGTGAAGGAGCTGGCCAAAGAGACCGCCAAGGCCACCGAAGAAATCGGTAGAAAAATCGAAGCCATCCAATCCGATACCAAGGATGCGGTGCAAGCGATCGTAGAAATCGGCTCAATCATCAACCAGATCAACGATATCGCCAATTCGATCGCCTCCGCGGTCGAAGAGCAGACTGCTACGACCAATGAGATGGGCCGGAACATCAACGAGGCTGCACGCGGCGCTCACGAGATCAGCAGTAATATTTCCGGGGTTGCTGACGCTGCTCAGAACACGACCGCCGGCGCTCAGGAGACGCAGACGGCTGCTAAGGCGCTCTCCGAGATGGCGTCGCAACTGCAGGTTCTGGTCAGCAGCTTCAAGCTTTAAGCGAGCCCAGCGCGCAAGCGGTGATCCACGGAGCGGCTCAATGAGAGAGCTCCGTGGTCTCGCCGTTCTCGACTGGAATAAAGCTAAACGTCAAAACGGGGTACCGTCCGGCACGCCTTGCGGCGAGCACGCTACTTACTAGGAAAGCTCAGGCGTTTCGAAATCTATGTCAAAAGCAATGGTCATCGATGACTCAAAGACAATGCGGATGATTCTCACCCGAAGCCTGATCAAGCTCGGGTTTGAGGTCTGCACAGCAGGGGACGGCAAGGAAGCGCTTGCCATTCTCAACCGGGAAAATCCCGTTCTGTCGTTATTTCTCGTCGACTGGAATATGCCCGAACTTAACGGCCTCGAGTTCGTAAATCGAGTGCGTTCGATGCCCTCGTATGCAGGCGTACCGCTGATGATGGTCACGACCGAAACCGAGACGGATCAGATGATAAAGGCACTGGGGGCAGGGGCAGATGAGTACGTGATGAAGCCGTTTACGGACGAGATCATTGCGGGCAAACTCCGTCTGATTGGCGCCTTGCAGTAATCCATGTTTGCCCCGGCCATTCGTCGTCCGCAGATGCTGCCTCCGAACAGCCGTATTCGCGTGCTCATAGTTGATGACTCGGTTGTGATTCGCAGACTGGTAACCCACGCTCTCACCGAGGACGAACAAATCGAGGTGGTGGGTGCCGCTCCAAACGGGGTGATTGCGCTTCAGCGGATTCAGCAGTTCAAGCCGGATGTACTCACGCTGGATATCGAAATGCCAGAGATGGACGGTCTTGAAACGCTGCGGCGGATCCGCCAACTGTACCCGGAGCTGCCGGTGATCATGTTCAGTACCCTTACCGAGCGAGGTGCTGAGGCGACGCTGGAGGCGCTTTCTTTGGGCGCAAGCGATTATATGACAAAGGCAGCCAACGTAGGATCGCTTGAAAAGTCGATCGCGTCTGTCAGATCAGAGCTGGTACCGAAGTTGAAGCAATTCTTCAGAACCGGTACGGAGACTAGACCAGCACATCTGACCGAGGCGACGGTGACCCCAATAGCGGCGCGGAGCTTCCGGAAGCCCCAGCCAGCTACGTCCTTGCTTCGGCGCCAGGTTGTGGTGATTGGAACCTCTACCGGCGGCCCGAATGCCCTCGCCGAGGTTATGTCCGCGTTCCCTAAAGACTTCAGCCTTCCAATACTCATCGTCCAGCACATGCCGCCCCTGTTTACGCGTTTTCTGGCAGAGCGGCTGAATGCTATCTCGGCGATCCGCGTTGAAGAGGTTAGGCACGGAATGCGTCTGGAGCCCGGGAAAGCCGTGCTTGCCGCCGGCGGTTTCCATATGCGGGTGCGCAAACATGACGGCAACGTGATAACAACCCTGGACCAGGAGGCGCCGGAGAACTCGTGCCGGCCCGCTGTCGATGTTATGTTCCGCTCGGTCGCTGAGGTCTACGGGGCAGCAACGATTGCGGTCATGCTCACTGGGATGGGAAATGATGGACTCCGCGGCACCGAAACTCTGAAAAAGCTAGGAGCTTACGTGATTGCGCAGGATGAACCGAGCAGCGTTGTCTGGGGAATGCCTGGCTCAGTGGTTAGAGCGGGACTGGCAAACGCTACCGTGGACCTGGCCGGCGTGGTGCCCGAGATCCTGAAGCATGTCTGATGGTTGGCGGAAATGAACATGATAGCCGAGACAAGTATCAAGACGACTCAGATCGAAACTCAGATCAGTCCCGAGAACTACGCATTCTTACAAAGCCAGATTTACAACGACTCCGGCATAGTGCTTGATGGCACCAAGCACTATCTAATCGAATCGCGTTTACTGCCCATTGTCCGGAAAGAAAAGCTGGGAACATTAGACGGTCTGTGCGCCCGGTTACGAGTCGCCCAAGGCACTCCGCTGAGACGCGATGTGGTGGAGGCAATGACCACCAACGAAACGCTCTTCTTTCGTGATGTGGCGGCTTTCGAAGCATTACGAGATCAGGTTTTGCCGGCCTTAGTCCAAAGCCGGCAGTTGTCGCGAACGCTAACGATTTGGTCGGCTGCGGCCTCCAGCGGCCAGGAGCCCTACAGTCTTGCAATCCTGCTACTCGAGATGGGATTGGCCGGATGGAAGATCCGCATCTTAGGGACGGACCTCAATAGCCAAATATTAGAAAAGGCACGCGCGGGCCGTTACATCCAGATCGAAGTCAACCGTGGATTACCCGCCAAGTACCTGGTGAAGTATTTTCGGCGGTCGGGTCTTGAGTGGGAAATAAAAGAGGAAGTGCGCCGCCTGGTGGAGTTTCAAAACTTCGATCTGCGGCGGAGCATGCGAGGCTTGGGCCCGTTCGACCTGGTCCTGTGCCGCAATGTTCTGATCTATTTCGATACAAAGACGAAGAAGCAGATTCTGGGAGAGATTCGTCAAGTTTTGAACAGGCAGGGACTTCTGCTGCTTGGCTCGGCGGAGACGACGCTGAATCTCGAAGAGCGATTTTCCCGTCGCGTAATCGGACAAAGCACCTTCTACGAGGCGGCGTGAGAGGAGAAACAGTGGCCAGTACCTTTGAAATGGCAACCTACCAGGAAATGACTGCGCAGATCGTTCACGACGTGTTCGAAACCATGCTGTTGTATCCGATTCATGAATCTTCGGACGCTTATGATGCACGGTCGACCCTGGTGACTTCCGCCATTTCGCTTACGGGATCGTGGAACGGAGCGGTTATTTTGGAATGCAGTGAACAACAAGCCCGGTTTTTCACGGGACGTTTGATGGGCATTCCGCAGCCTGCTCACATGAATGATGACACCCGGGATGCAATGGGGGAACTCGCAAACGTAATCGGCGGAAACGTGAAATCGGTGCTGCCGAACGGAGTGTTTCTTTCCCTGCCATCCGTTCTCGAAGGCCCCGATTGCGCTTACAAAATGTGTGGATCTAATGAAAATGTGCGTCTTTCATTTCGCGGTGAAGGCGGCCCACTTTGGGTCACTTTGATCCACATAACTGAGATCAGAGAGTGATCTCCCTTGATTCTCGTGCCGTTACTTCTCAACGATTTTGTTAGAGACCAATAAAGCCTATTCGTTTACTTTTAGGTATCGATAAGGTACTAGGCGGCGCAATAACATAGAATGTCAGGCACAGTCAGCCAGGCAATTGGTCAACCTGATCTTCGGATGGAAACTAGCCTTGAAGATCATCTGCTATGGCTGGCTAGCAACAATTTAGCCCGGTTCTTGCCTTTTTTTAAGCGCATCCGGGATTCCCATGTATCTGAGGCAACGCGGGCGTGCGTTCGCCATCTGGCGGAACACGGGCTAGATGCCCCCGGGCGCAGCATGCGCATTTGGCTGCTTGCGAATTCCTCCTACCTCGATCTCTTGCTTGACCCCGGTTTCGTTGGAGAAAAGGAGGCAGTCCAGGTCGCGAGTATCATGCGCGATGCGAGTTGCCATTTTTCTCGGGACCTGCAACTTCATATCACCCGGTGCGAGTCGGAATGTGATCGTGATCGCTTCGATCGAGCTATACGTTTAGCAGACGCTTTTATTGATTTCGCGACGCTCATACCTTGGCTACGGAACCTTACGCAACACTCTGATCAGCTTATTCGTTCTAAAGCCGCCAAGGTGCTGTGCACCATGAGACCGAACCCGCGAATGATTGAACGCCAGATGAAATCCACTGATCCGCGGGTTCGAGCCAACGCAGTGGAAGCGTTGTGGTCCTCAAGGGATTCTGAGGCAATCGAACTCCTAAAGACTGCCCTGAATGACGATTCGCACCGCGTAGTTGTGAATGCACTGGTGGGCTTGCACAATTTAAAGGTCAGCGGCGCTTACGAGAAGCTGCTGGCTTTGACACAAGACTCTTCTGAAGCGATGTGTTGTGCAGCGGTCTGGGGTTTAGGCTTTATAGGCGACTCTCGGGCAATTCCCACTCTCACAAACCTGCTACAAAGTTCGTCTTCCTTGGTTTCTCAAAAAGCCCGGAGTATTCTCGACAAGCTCTCGCCAAATTCAGATCAGGCCGGTAAAAGTGAAATCCCTGCGCCGCTACTTGCGAGTTCCAATGACTTCCCGGTTTCGCCACTCAGCCAAGGCAATGAGTCCGAAGCGGATTCCACACGAAACGAAACGCCTCGGCCGGAGTCACTCGAACCAGAAGCTTGCCAATCGAGAGGCAACGGGACCGAGATGCAGCAAAGGCAACCGCGATCGACGAAGATACTCGGGATCTAGCACCTTATTGAAGTTCTCGGAAAAGCTCACCGGGACCCAGACTCCCCGGGGTGATTCTTAAGCTAGAAGAACTTCCTCTTTCTTGAGGAGGCCGCCTTCCACCCGCCCGCGCGATCCCGTGACATCGTCAGGCATAGGACGGTTTTTCTCTTGTACCCGCTATCTGTAATGGAAACTGGGGGCAATCGCTGGCTCGAGGGAATGCTGTGACGCGCGAAAAGTGCCAGCGCTGTTCCTTTTGAGGCAGCGAGGGGATGCTACTCGTTACCGAGTTGAGTCGATTTATCCCTGGGGGCGCTTGTTTCGAAGAGCATTGATAGCTGGAGCGGATGGTCCTTCGATTGCACCTATCCCTGCGAGCAAGGAGACAGGTCGTTGCGATTCGAAAAAACTCAACCAGAGAACCTATCCCAGGTATCGTCTGCTGAGGATTATGCACCTCGGCAATACTCATTGCGCAGTTCTGCCGCAACCACGGTGAAGCTGCTGGTAATTGGCGGGAGTGTGTTTGTGCTGCTCTGGGCGGTTGACATTTTTCTCCAATCTTAGAAGTAGCCGTGAAGCACCCCGGAAGTGCTTTGTCGAGCTGTACGAGCGTGCCGGGCACTTCGGAACGAGATTACGCAAGTGGTCTAGCAGCTCTGATATACAGCCCGCGTGAATTCAATCGGGGTGAAGGACTCTCTCTATGTTTTCCTTTCAAAAAGTTCTGTTTCCAGTCGACTTCTCCGCTAGGTGCCAGACTATGTTGCCCTACGTCGCGGATCTGGCAAACCGTTTTGGGGCGCAACTCCACTTCTTCCATGTGGTGGAAGACGGCAAGCATCCCGAGAATCTTTGTTCCCGGCGTGGCGCGGAGTTGGCAAGGTTCGCGTCGCGGATGCGGGGCGGCATGTATTGCCTTCAGACGGTGGCGTATGGAAGACCGGCGGAGGCCATTGCTAACTACGCGGACGCTTACGATATCCCGATTATTGCGATGCCAACAAGAGGCTATGCAAGACCCGGCTGCTCTGTACTTGGCTCGGTCACGGAAGCTGTTCTTCGGAAGGCATCCCGCGCTGTGTGGACCGAGTCTCCGAACGGGCGCCCGTACGGGCGGTGGAGCCCCGTTTTGTGCGCTGTTGACCTGGAGCAAGGAAGCGAGCAGGTACTCTCGTACGCCTCTGCTCTCGCCGAGCAGTTTGATGCTAATCTGATCGTGCTTCATGCTGTCCCGAGCTCCGGAGAAGGCTCTTTTTGGCACCGGTCTCACTTGCCTCCGGCGTTGTCGGAGAGCGAAGCGACGGGCAAGCTACAGGAGTTAGTGCAAGATCTGAATCTTTCTGCCGAAGTCGTGGCGGAAAAGGGAAGTGTGGAAGAGGTAGTCGGACGTGTGACCGAGCGCGTACGCGCACAACTCCTAGTGATCGGCCGCAAGAGTCCTGTGCGAGCAGACGAATGGGTCGGTATGCACATTTGTGCACTCGTCAAAAGATCCTCTTGTCCGGTGGTGTCTTATAGGCGCCGGCCGACATCGAAGGTCTGCTTTTGGACCGAATGGCAGCAAGAAGGCTCTGAATGGGAGGGCGGTTCCTGTTTGGCTCCTGCGCTGAATCGCTAAAGCGCAAAGTTGGCGCCTATCCCGCTTGATTTACAGAACGCGCGCTTGACGAGCTCGTCGATCACGCGGCTGTGAGCTCGTCGTAGCAAGCATTTGCGGAAAGCCGTCATAGTCTAAGTCCATTGCCGCGAAAAGGAAAACACGATGGAACAGAACACAAATTTGTCCGGAAGCGAGACCGAGAAACAAATGAGGGCAGGCGAATTACCAAAGCCTTCGAAATGGCATGAGTTTCTGGAGGAACTCAAGCTAGCCGGCTTTGTTCTAGCTGTTCTGTGCGTATTTTGGGGGATTACGTATTTGCAGAGCCGGTAGGCGGTCATTCGCGATCAGCCGACCGAGGCCGACTGATCTCGATCATCGAGAAACCCAGAGAACGCACGAGTCGATATTTCTGTACGGCGTGCGTGCGTTATAGGTAACATGGCTTAGCGGAGATTATGCAGTTCGCTAGGCCCGCCCTCCTTGTTCGGGAAGCCGCTTGCCTTTGTTTACTGGCGCTGTTTTTCGTTTCCAGCGCTGCCGCACAATCGTCACCAATGCCTGAAAAACCGGTTATCAGGAGCGATGTCAACGAGGTCCTGATGGATCTCGTGGTGCGCGACAAGCATGGCCGGCCGACAACCGATTTGCAGCCGAGTGAGATCGAAATTACCGACGACGGCTCTCCGGTCAAGATTACGGGAGTCCATCTGGTGAGCGGAGCAGCTGCGGCAAACAGGGCCGGAGCGGCCCAGATTCATCAGGTCCGTCTGATGTCGCTCGTATTCGATCAGTTGCACACCGAATCGACTCGCAGCGCGCGAAAACTCGTACAGGATTTGCTGAAGAGAGGCGCAGAGCAGGACATCGCGTTCTCGGTCTGGAAGCTCAGCGAACATTTGGAACTGGTGCAAACTTTTACGAATCGCCAAGGCAGCGTGGAGCGCGCTGTGGACTCGATTCTTGAGCCGAAAAAGGGCAGGAAAACCGGCGGGTCCGGCCAAGATCTCTCGCTTATTGAACGGAACATGGAACCGTTTGCCGCGAAAATGCTTGACACCGGCGAGATTTCGCAACACATTACGCAGGAGGAAAATGTATCGCCTTTTGTAGCTGGACTGCTGGCGCTCGTCCGGCAGCAGACATCTTTTGCTGGCCGTAAGGCGCTACTTTATTTGTCGGACGGTCTCGCGGTCGCCACTTGCAGTCCCGCCCAGCTCGAGTCAATCGTTGGAGCAGCCAACCGCGCGAACGTCAGCATTTATTCGATCGATACCAGGGGTGTGGCGCAGAGAAATGAGCACACCGAAGGTCTCATGATCCTGCACGGAAGCACGGCGCGTCTTGGCCCGCAGGGACCGCAGACAGCCACTAACGGACTGGCCCAGCCGGCCGCGAGCGATGCGCTGAACGGGATCACGAGTTTGGCAGCGGCGACGAGTCTGGCTACTGCGGCGAGCCTGCGCGAATCGCAAAATATTGGAAATCGCGTCTCGATCAGAGAGCTCGCCCAAAGGACCGGGGGATTCTATATCACCGAGGACAGCGCGAGCGGTTCCGCCGGCCGCATCGTAGAGGACAGCTCGACCTATTACGAAGCCACTTACAGCCCTCAACACCTGGAGTATGACGGTCACTTCAGAACCATATCGGTGAAAGTGGCCCGGCCTCATGTTAAGGTTCAGTCTCGGGCAGGTTATTTCTCGTTCCCACCGAACGTTGCAGCCGACATCCGCGTCTTCGAGTTGCCGCTGCTCAAAGCACTCGGTCAGCCGCAGCGAACGCAAACGGTTCCACTCCACGCTCGAGTCCTGCACTTCGGGCAACAGGGAGATGAGGCGAGAGCCGAATTGGTGCTCGAGGCACCCATGAGCAGCCTTGGATACCGCGAAGATAACAAGCTGTACAAGATGCATCTCTCGGTGCTGGCGCTGGTTAGGGGCGATAAGGGCCAGATAGCGCAGAAGATGAGTGAAGATCTTCCGCTCCAGACTGCGAAAGAGAATGCAGACGCGGTTCGCGCCGGCACTTTCACCTTTCAACGAAGCTTCTCGGTTCCTCCTGGGAAATATAGCGTAGACCTTGCTTTCTCCGATCAACTGAACAAGACCTTGAGCACGGCGACGATCCCGTTCTCCCTCACGCCTGAGCCGAACGGGCTACGTCTCAGCGATATCTCGCTGGTTCGCAGAGTAGAGTCAAAGCGCGGTTCGGAGGATCCGTTGATGGAATACCAGGGACACCGGGTAATCTCGGAACTCGAGTTGGAACCCCAGGCTGCAACCCGCGAAGTACCATTCTTCTTCACCATCTATCCGCAGAGCGGCAGCTCCTCAAAGCCGGAGGTGGAATTTGAGCTGAGACAGCACAACAACCTGTTTGCCAAATCCTCCTTAGCACTGCCCGCCTCACTCCCGGGCGATCCGATCCCGATCGTGGCCTCTTTTCCCCTGAAAGCGTTGCCCGCCGGCGATTACGATATGGTTGCAAAGGCGACCCAGGATGGCTTGACTTGCGAGCAGGCGCTCGCCTTTTCGGTAAGCGGCAACGGTCCGCCCGAAAGGCGCGGGCAGGCGCTGTCTGCTCACGCTGAGCAGGACACGGTTCACTTGGCTTTTCTAGTAAAGCCTAAGCTGCTCGAGGGTCGCCAAAAGCCGAATGATGCTGAAATCAAGCGCGTGATCGATACTGCCAAGCAAAGGGCGATCGATTACAAGAACGATCTTCCGAATTTCACCTGTACGGTGGTTACCCGCCGCGCAGTGGATAAGAACGGGAGAGGCGATTGGCGTCAGTGGGATCTGATTACTGAATTGCTTCGCTACGTCGACGGGAATGAGGAGCATAAGACTCTGCAGGTGAACAGCCGGAACCAAGCAGCAGATCCGGATACCGGAGTGCATTCCGGAGGCGAATTCGGCATGTTTTTGGACACAGTGTTCTCAGACAAAGCCGGCGCGCATTTTGAATGGCAAGGCTATGCCGAGGTCAACGGTCAACAGACGGATGCTTATAGGTACGAAGTGGCGCTTCCTCACTCACTCTACGGCCTGAGCAGTAAAAGCTGGCGAATTTCGGTCGCCTACCATGGCTTCGTCTATATTGATCCGAACACGATGGATGTGCGGCGCGTATCGATCGAAGCCGATAACGTGCCGAAAGAGTTTCCCATTCGCGAGTCGGCGCTCACTGTTGATTACAGTTACTTTTCGATCGGCGCTCAACAGTATCTTCTCCCGAAAATTGCGACACTCTATGTCAGGCAAGGGAAGCGTCGCTTGGCGAGGAATGAGAAAGAGTTTCGCGAGTACCGGCGGTATACCGGAGAATCTACGATCAGATTCGATTGAAAGTCTGCGCGAGCGCCTGGCCAGAGGCGTTTCGCGGTCGAGATTTTGGCGATCTTATAAGGAGAGAAGACCGCGCGCAGTCAATTCCAAGCGGATTCTACAATGAAGGGAGATGAAAGCGCGCGTTTATGTCTCGATGAAGCCCACCGTGCTTGATCCGCAGGGCCAGACGATCTGCTCGGCTCTACAGGGGTTGGGACACGGCGAAGTCGCATCCGTGCGGCAGGGAAAGTATTTCGAGATCGGACTGCGGGAAGGCGTGTCGCGCGATTCAGCGCTGGAGGCGCTGGACGCGGTGGCCCGGGACGTGCTCTCAAATCCGGTGATTGAAGATTACCGGGTGGATATTTTGGAGTAACCAGTATGTGTTTCATCCAACTGGAGTTCGTTAAGTGTGAGGGCCAGGTATGAGTATCGAGATCAAACGCTGCTTCTTTTGAAGTGATATCAAAGCGGAGGCCGTGAGCCTCAAGAACGAGATCGAACGTGAGTTCCGCGTTCCAATTCGGTTGCGTGCTGGGGCGCCGGGCGCACTGGATGTTTTCGTAAATGGCGAAAAGATTTATTCCAAGAAAAAGACAGGGCGTCTGCCGACCGCCGATGAACTTATCAAACTAATTCGCGGCAAGGTTCCCACGGCATGAACTTCCCTTGAACAATTCCGATTCCCAACGGTAAAACGAAGTAATAGCTTCCCGCTGTCCTACCAGAGCTCCCGGCTTGCGGGATTTACGAATTGTGAGAGAGAACTCCGGGATCGAACACTCTAGACTAGTAGTACTCTCAGTTTCTAATATCATGTGCGGAATTGTTGGCTATATCGGCAGCCGTGAAGCGGTGCCTGTGATTGTGGACGGCCTGCGGCGGCTGGAATACCGGGGCTACGATTCGGCGGGTGTGGCGGTGCTTAACGGCAATAGCACCATTGAAGTGCGCCGTGCCTCCGGCAAGCTGCGCAACCTGGAAGACGTAATCCGCGAGAAACCCATCGCCGGTTCCTACGGTATCGGTCACACGCGCTGGGCTACGCACGGCCGCCCAACGGAGGAGAACGCGCACCCGCACCGGGATTGCCACGGCCGCATCGTAGTGGTTCACAACGGAATTGTCGAAAACTACCTGGCGCTGCGGAAGCAACTCACCGCGGAAGGCCACGTTTTCAAGACCGAAACGGACACGGAGGTGATTGCGCACCTCGTGGAGAAGTATCTGAACGGCTGCCTGGAGGAGGCAGTGCGGGCGGCGCTCAAGCAGATACACGGCGTTTTCGCAATAAGCGTGATTTCGAGCAGCGATCCACGCAAGATCGTGGCGGCGCGTTCGGGACCGCCGGTGGTGGTGGGGCTCGGCCAGGACGAATTTTTTGTTGCGTCCGATGTGCCCGCGATTCTAAGCCACACACGCGACATGTTCTTTCTGAACGATGGCGACATAGCCGTACTCACGCCGGACGGCGTGCGGCTCACCGATTTCGACGGCAAAACGGTGCGACGCCAGGTCTCACGCATTCTGTGGGATCCCGTAATGGCGGAGAAGGGCGGCTACAAGCATTTCATGCTCAAGGAGATCTTTGAGCAGCCGCGCGCCGTGAAGGATACCATGCTCGGGCGGGTCGGCCTGGAGAGCGGCCGGGTGTTTCTGGACGAAGTGGACATCCGGGAGGCAGATTTCCGCGCCTTTCAACAGGTCAAGATCGTGGCGTGCGGAACGAGTTGGCACGCAGGGCTGGCGGGGAAATTCATCATTGAGCGCCTGGCTCGCATTCCGGTTGAAGTGGATTACGGCAGTGAATTCCGTTACCGCGATCCGATCATCGCGCCGAACACGCTGACGGTGGTTATTTCGCAATCGGGCGAGACGGCCGATACGCTGGCCGCTCAACGCGAGGCTAAATCGAAGGGCTCGAAGACGCTCGCTATCTGCAACGTGGTGGGCTCGATGATCACGCGCGAAGCCGCGGGCGTGCTGCTGACGCATGCCGGGCCGGAGATCGGCGTAGCTTCGACCAAAGCGTTCACCTCGCAGCTTACGGCGCTGTTGATCCTGGGCATGTACCTCGGCCAGGTACGCGGAACCTTGACTCCGCAGGCCTCATGCACCCTCGTTGAGGAACTGGCACAGATCCCGGGCAAGCTCGAGCAGACACTCGCGCAGAACGACATGTATGACGACCTGGTGAAGGACTTGTTCCGCGCCCAGGATTTTCTCTACCTGGGTCGGGGCATTCATTTCCCGATCGCGCTCGAAGGCGCGCTCAAGCTGAAAGAGATTTCCTATATCCACGCCGAGGGTTATCCGGCGGGCGAAATGAAGCATGGACCGAATGCGCTGATTGACGAGAATTTGCCGGTGGTAGTGCTGGCGACGCGCGATCCGGAATCGCAAGAGAGCCAAGTGCATTACGAAAAAACGCTCTCGAATATTCAGGAAGTAAAGGCGCGTAGCGGGCGTGTTGTGGCGATCTGCTGCGAAGGCGATGAGGAAGTGGCCAAGATGTCGGACCATGTCATCACGATTCCCGTCACGCGCGAGCTATTGCTGCCGTTACTTGAAATGATTCCGATGCAGTTGCTCGCATATCACATCGCGGTGCGGCGCGGCTGCGATGTAGATCAACCGCGCAACCTGGCCAAGAGCGTTACGGTCGAATAACACTCTGACGAGGAACGGGGTGGAGCGCCTCAGCGAAGGCTTCAAGACCCAGGCCCGAGTGACAGCCTCAGCGCGGCAGCAGGCAATCGCCTGTCACACGCTAAACTCATGGACGTAACGGGTCCATGCCGGGATATTCCTCGTCTCTGGTGGCGCGTGCAAACGCTACTGTGCTCCTTTCGACGATGCTCCTTTGTGGTGCGCAGACCGGGTCTGACCTAGCGCACCAGGTCGCGTCGGCTCTGCGGGCGGGCCAGATCGATGAGGCAAAGCAGCTCCTCAGCAACGCGCTCAAGAGTTCACCGCGGGATGCGCGCCTCTGGACCTTCAATGGCCTCGCGCAAGCCGGGTCCGGCGATCAGACCGGAGCGCTGGTCTCATACCAGCGGGCTCTCGAGCTTGCGCCGGATTACTTTCCGGCACTAGAAGGCGCGGCAGGAATCGAATTTGATCAGCACAATCCGCAAGCCGTTCCACTTCTGAAACGAATCCTGAAGGTGCGGCCTGGCGACCAAACCGCGCGCGGGATGCTGGCCACTATCGACTTCGAACGAGGCGATTGCGAAGCGGGCGAGAATGAATTGCGCACCGCGCAGGGTTCCGAAAGCGATCTCAAGGCGATCAGGGATTTCGGTTCGTGCCTGGTGAGGCAGAAGCGACTCGAACAAGCGCTGCCAGTATTTGAACGGCTGGTTGCTGTGCAGCCCGGTAATCCAGCGGCGCGCAGCGACCTTGCCGTCGTGCAGTTTCTGGCGGGTAATTACCGGGGCACGCTGGTGACTCTCGAACCGGCGCTGGAAAGCAGTATGGCGGATCCGGAGACTCTCGATTTGGCAGCTCAGGCCAACGAAATGCTGGGCGAGAGCGATCGGGCTCTAGCCCTGCTGCAGAAAGCGATTGCGGCCAGCCCGAGGGTTCCGCAATACTATGCCGACTACGCCTACATCTGTCTGACGCATGGCAAATTTCAGGCCGGCGTCGAAACGGTAAATGCGGGATTGCAGCGGATACCCCAGGCGGCATCGCTCTATGTGGCGCGAGGCATTCTGCGAAGCGAACTGGCGCAGTACGGCCAAGGCGAGGAGGACTTCCGGCGCGCAGCGCAGCTCGATCCGCAGACAGAGTTTGGCGCCGCAGGGCGCGGTCTAGCGGAGTTGCAGCGCAACGATTTGCCCGCCGCGGAAGCGACCGTGCGAGAACAGTTGCGTACGCAGCCGAAGAATGCATTCCTGCATTACCTGCTGGCCGAGGTTCTGGTGCGAAAAGGCGCGAGTGCCGGGACCCCTGAGTTCGCCGAAGCGTTAACAGCCGCGCGCGCCGCAGTAGATTTGAAGCCGAACCTGACACTTGCGAGGAACACGCTCGGAGAGCTTTACTTGCAAGCAGGTAAACCGAGTGAGGCGATTGAGCAGTTCCAGGCGGCTTTGCGCAGCGATCCGGGCGATGAGAAGGCGCTCTACCATCTGATTCTGGCGCTACGCCGGTCGGGCCAAACAGAACAGGTGCCGGGTCTGTTGAAAACGCTCGTTGCGCTGCGCGCGCAACATCGGCAGCAGCAGGATCTCGGGGACAAATTCGCCCATACGCAGCAAGCGACAAATAACAGCGGACCAGCAACGCAGTGATGTTCAAGCGCAAAGTTCAGGTGATTGCAGGCACGGTTGCTCTGACTGGATGCTTTGGGATTCCGGTCTGGCTGCTGAGAGCATCCGAGAGCAAGCCGGTGATCTACGTCGACGCGACGGCGCAAAGCGGCATTCATTTCAAGGACACCAACTCGCCGACTCCCGACAAATATCTGATCGAGACAATGACGGGCGGGGTCGCATTGCTCGACTACGACAATGACGGATTCCTCGACATTTTCGTGGTGAACGGCGCGCGCATCCACCCGGGGCAGGCAGATAACGAAGTCCCTGACAAAACCGCGCCCCAATACTGGAACCGGCTCTATCACAACAATCACGACGGCACGTTTACCGACGTCACCGAAAAAGCCGGCGTGCGCGGCAGCGGTTACGGTATGGGTGCGGCGGTAGGGGATTTCGATAACGATGGCCGCGAAGATTTGCTGGTCACGAACTTTGGCGGCGTGATTCTTTATCACAATAACGGGGATGGCACGTTCACCGACGTTACGCAGAAGGCTGGGCTACGGACCGAGGGCTGGATGTCGAGTGCGGGCTTCTTCGACTATGACAACGACGGCAAGCTCGACCTGTTCATCTGTCGCTACCTCGACTGGAATTTTTCCAAGAATATCTTCTGCGGCTCGAAAGAAGCGGGCGGTCGCGCGTACTGCCACCCGGATAATTTCAAGCCCGTCTCCGATTACCTTTTCCACAACAACGGGGACGGGACGTTTACAGATGTCAGCGCGAAGAGCCACATTGCGGCCTCCCCGGGCAAGGGGCTTGGCGTAGCATTCGCAGATTTCAACAACGACGGGCGTCTGGATATCAGCGTGGCGAACGATTCATTCCCACAGTTTTTGTTCCTCAATAAGGGCAACGGAACATTCACTGAGAACGGCGTGGCAGCCGGGGTGGCGTTTACCGACGATGGCAAGACCTTCGCCGGCATGGGCACCGATGCCGCCGACGTGGATGATGACGGCAAGCCCGACATCGTGACAACTGCGCTTTCGAACGAGACGTACGGTTACTTCCACAACATGGGAAATGGCATGTTCAATTACGACACGGGAGTCTCGCGACTCGGCGAGATCACGCGCCTCTACGGCGGCTGGGGCATGCGCATTTTCGATTACGACAACGATGGGTCAAAAGATCTTTTCTTCGCCAACAGCCATGTCTTAGATAACGTCCGGATGACACAGCCGCATGTGGAATACATGGAGCCCCTGCTTCTCCTGAAGCAATCGAATCACAGATTCGTAAATGTCTCGGCGCAATCGGGAAGCGTATTCCAGGAGAAGTGGGCCAGCCGCGGCGCGGCCTTCGGCGATTTGGACAACGATGGCGACATCGATGTAGTGGTTGTGACCTGCGGCGGGCCGCTTTACGTGCTGCGGAATGAGGGCGGCAACGCGAACGCCTGGATTGGGCTCGATTTGCGGGGAACGCGTTCGAACCGCGACGGAATAGGAACAAAAGTGAAGCTCACTTCCGCTTCCGGCAAAGTACAGTACGGAATGGCGACCACCACAGCGAGTTACCAATCAGCGCAGGACCGGCGACTCTTCTTCGGCATCGGCCAGGAGAAATCGATTCGGAAGATCGAGATCGCCTGGCCGAGCGGAGCGAAGCAGGTGATCGAGAACCCGCCATTGCGGAAGATTCTCGAGATTAGCGAGAAGTCAGAAATTCAGCCTTAAGGTAAACTGAACGACTCTCTGGGCATCGATGGTTCCGTTCACGAGGCCGAAGTCCGTATCGTATGGATTGGCGTCGGGAAGGCTGAAGATATGCCGGTTGAAGGCGTTCAGCAACTCACCTTTCAGCTGAATCTGGGCCGATTCAAACAGGTGGAAATTCCTGATAATGCTGAAATCCTCGTTCAGGAAGTTCGGGGAGCGGGCATCGCCGTTATTGCGGGGATAATCACCGAGATAATAAGCGCCCCCTCTCGCTTGCTGGACTGTGGTCTTGCTGCCTAAAGCAACTGGTTCGGTATTCGGATCCGCGAACGCGCAGCCGGCCTGGCCTGCATAGGCGCAGACAGGATTAAAGAAACGCTGCGTGAACGGGTCGAAACTCTGGCTCCTGGCGTTGGCAACTTCCGGGGGAGCGGAGGCTCGGTTGAAGCGGATACAGTTTTGAAAATCTGGAATGCCGTTAGCGCAGCCGAAGGAGACGGGAACGCCTGTTTGGTAGCGCAGTACGCCGCCTATCTGCCAGCCGCCCAGAATGGCTCCGCCGATGCCGTGATTCAGCATTCGCTTGCCGCGTCCGAAGGGCAGCTCATAAAGAAAGGCGGTGGTGAAGATGTACGGCACGTCCTGGCTGCTAAGCGCTTTTTCGCCATTCAGGTTGCCCGGGTTTTGGACTTGACTGATCCCGCCGTTGATTCCCGGGAGAATGCTGTCGGCGTCCGTAAGAGTTTTCGACCAGGTGAATGCAGACTGAAGACTCAGGCCGGCGCTGAAGCGGCGCTCGAGCGAGGCCTGCAAGGATTGATAGGTTGATTGGCCTATGTTCTGCAGGACGTCCATGTAGATGTAGTTGTACTGCGGGAAAGGACGGATCGCCTGCGCCACGTTCACCGTGCTGCCCCAATCGCTGTAGAAGCTCGGGTAGGGTGCGGTGATGCCCAGCGTGTTATTCGAGACCGGCTGATTCAGAGCCTGCCCGAGCCCGAAGGCCTGCAGGCTGATATTGTTCCAGTTCATCAGGGCCGAGCGCAAATTCTGCGCACGCTGCCCGACGTATCCCAAGGTTGCGACCATGTCCTTTGAAACCTGGTCTTGTATCTGGAAGCTCCAGCTCTGGATAATGCCAGGCTGACCGAAGCGCGGCTGGATCCAGTCGGGATCGCCCGTGTTTACGACAGAGGGATTTGTTTGCGGCGCGGGAGGAAATGGCGGGAAGCCGTTATCCCAGTTGAAAGCGGGATCGAAACCATTCGGGCTGTTAAAGGTCGGGGTTGCTGAATAGCCCTGCACCTGGCTGCCGCCGAAATCGGTGTACTGCAATGGCGAATAGATTACTCCGTAGCCGCCCCTGATAACCATGCGGCCGCCGTTCGGGTTGAAAGCGAAACCGATCCTCGGTCCAACGTCGTGAAATTTTGTATCAGCCCACTTCGGATTGCACCCATTACAGGTGTTGCCGAATACCAGCGCTCCCGGGATGTTCCCGGCCGCAGGATTGGGAGCGATCGGGCTGAAATTGGATGTGTTGTTATGAGATTCGCTGCGCGGCACGTCGAGATCCCAGCGCAAGCCGAGATTCAGTGTCAAGTGAGGACTGACCTTCCAATCATCCTGGGCGAAAACGCCGTAATATTGGAAGGTCCAGCGGGGCACGTGGCCTTGGACAAATGCGTTTCCGTTGCTGAGATCGCCCAGCAGGAAACTGGCGATTCCATTACCGCTTTGCCCATTGACTGCTTCCGTGGCTGCCGTTTGGGCGCGAGCGAAATTGTAAACGCCCGAATCGGTGTCGTTCGCGTAGGTCGCGTAGAGCTGATTCCGGAAGTCGAAGCCAAACGTAAAGCTGTGATTGCCTTTAATCCAAGTCAGGTTGTCGTTGAAACGCTCGCCGTTGTCCACATTGGCATCGTTGTTGGCGCGTCCGAAAGCCGGAACGCCCTCGCCCATGTTCACGATCGGGAACTCCGTTCCGTTCAAGCCGGGAATCCCCAGTTTCGTGTTCCAGCTGAATTTGCCCGCAATGGCCTGGAGAGCGCCCAGCGTGTAGTTTTGGCTATTCGTGCGGTTGTAGCCGAGGTTGAGGTGATTCACAACCGTCGCTGAGAAGATGTAATCCCACCCGGCGCGCCCGTAGTGTGTTATAAAATCCTGACTCCAGCCGTTCGAATCGATCGGCGGAGGCAGAGTGTACGTTCCGTTTCCCGCGTAGCGGGCATTTTCGCGCGTGTCATACATCCCGAAGAGATGGCTTTTGTCCGAGATCTGCTGATCGATCCGGATCGTGTAAGTCGTGTTGTAGAGGGGAGTGCTGCTGGAAAGGGCGTAATTGATCACGCCAGGCAAGTTGGAAATATTGGTCGGCGGAAGATAGCTCAAGAAGTTCTTGGCGACCGTTGAAATGCGACTGGGCGGAATGATATTTCCGGGGAACTGCGTGCGGCAAGGGAGACCGCCCGGGCCGGTGGTGGTCGTGTTGGGATCAAAAATTTGACCCTTGTAGATGGTCTGACCGGTACACGGATTGGTACCGTAATTGGTGCTGGTGTCGACGTCGGCTGAGAAGTCGCCGGATCGTTCCGCGGCGGTCGGGATGATACTGGTGTTGGTTCCGCCGATGTTCTGGCGATACTGCTCCCAATTGAAGAAGAAGAAAGTCTTGTCCTTGCCGTTGTAAACCTTCGGAATCCACACGGGGCCGCCGAGATTGACGCCGTAGTCGTTCTTTTTATCGATTGGGCGGGCGTATTGAGAGCGGCATCCCGGCTGAGGCGTGCAACTCGCCGCGTACCCGTTATTGAACCAGGAATTCGCGTTCAGATCTTCGTTTTGCAGAATGTCGTAGGCTGTGCCGTGAAACGAGTTGCTGCCCGATTTGGTGCCGAAGACCTCAATGCCGCCGGTGGTGCGGCCGTACATGGCCGGCATGGTGGAAGTGATAACGCGAAATTCAGAGATCGCCTCCACCGAAGGCGCTGCCTCGTCAAATGAAGAACCGTTTTCGGTTCTGAGAATGCTGGAGCCGTCGAGCAGAATGTCGTTGCCGAAGTTCTGACCTCCGCCGATTTTAGAGATGAAGATCCCGTTATTGCTGTTCGCGGTTCCAGGACCGGCGGTACCGGGAGCAAGAAACGCAAATGCTTCAGGCGAGCGCAGTGCTCCTACTCCGCCGAGAGCCAGCGGTAGCTCGACTTCCTGTTTGGCGGTAATGACTGTTCCTATGTCGGAGCTCTGCGTCTGAATGCTCGTCGCGTCCGCCTGAACAGTTACCGTCTGCTCGGCCTTCCCGATATTCATGGTCATCTTGATAGAGGTCGTGCTGCTGATTGCAACGTTTACGCCGGTTTGCGTTGCTGAGCTGAACCCGGGCTGCGCCGCCGTGACGTCGTAGAGTCCGATCGGAATCGAAGGAAAGCGGAAAGCACCACCCGGACCTGTGACAGTAGTCAGCGTGCTGTTCGTGGCTTCGCCTCTCGCAGTGATTTGGGCGCCCTCTATGGCGCCCCCGCTCTGATCGACGACGGTGCCGGTGAGAATGCCTTCATTCGTCTGCGCCATAGCGGCGAAAGAAGTCAGACAGACGGTCAATAATGAAACACAGAAAAGATTTCTGAACGTAAAAACCACATTAACCCCCAGATCAACCAAGATGCTGAGGCCCCAAAGGAACCAATGGCTGAATTATATACCGCCCTCAATCTAAGGAATGAGATTTCTCTCATTCGAAAAATTTCTAGGTACAAAGCCGTTTAAGATTGTTTCTGATTCCTTGTTTGTGACGAGCTTTTCAAATCCAGCAATAGGACTGTTTCTGCTTGCTATTGCCCCTGGATGGCAGAGTGCATCGCAAACGGCGGCCGCCAGCGCGATGGCCGAAATTCAGGCCGGTCATTACCGGCAGGCGTGCGAGCTGTTGCACGGGAGCCTGCGGCAAACGCCGAAAGATGCAGAGCTTTGGAATCTGCTTGGCATTGCCGAAACAGAGCTGGACGAAAGAAAAGCTGCTGAGGAAGCCTTTCAGAAGGGTCTCGAGATCGCTCCGGGCTCAGCTTCCTTGAATGAAAACGCGGGTCTGCTTTTCTTTCGGGAGGCAAAGTATGAGCAAGCCAAAGAGCGGCTCGAGCGCGCGACTCAACTGGGAAGTAAGAAGCCGGGCGTGCTGTTTAGCCTCGCCGCCGCGAAGCTCCGGGTCGGCGAAGCGGTCGAGGCGCTGAAAGAACTGAAGTCTCTCGAGCCTGCCTTGTCGAGCGCGCCCGAATATTGGGAAGAGCGAGGAAGAGCCGAACTGCTGCACGACGCGCCGGCGGCCGAAACGAGCTTTGAACGAGCGCTCGAATTGTCTCCCAACAGCGTGGTGGCGTTGAACAGCGCAGCTACTGCGGCCGAAAGACAAGGGCTCGACGAGAAGGCGCTGGCTTACCTGATCCGCGCGCGCTCCGCGGCGCCGGACCATGTTCCGAGTTTGACGCACTTTGCGGAGGTATGCATCCGGCGGGATCTGGGTCCGGACGCCATCGCGGCTCTAGAGAAAGCTCGACGGCTCGAGCCCTCAAACATGCAGGTTGTCTATTTGCTCGGGCGGGCAAATATATCGGTGCAAAACTGGCAGCAAGCGTACGACCTTTTTCAGGAGTTCTCAAAAGATGACTCAGGGTACGCGCCGGCTTACTACGCGATGGGCTGGCTCGACATCCGGCTGAATCGCCTGGACGATGCGCGCCGGCAACTCGAACGGGCACTGCAGCTCGAGCCCCATCTCTCCGATGCGCGGTACGAATTGGCGCAGCTTGAATTCGATGATGGGCAGGTCGATCGGGCTCAGAAGTTGCTCCAGACCGTGCTCCGAGAGAATCCGCGACACGCTAAAGCCAACATGACTATGGGGGATATTCTGCTGCGGAAAGGAGACTTGGCGGGGGCACAAAAGTTTCTGGAAGCGGCAACGCGCGAAAATCCCAAACTTGCGGCAGCGCATTACAAGTTGTCGGTTGTTTATCAGCGAGAGCGGGAAACTGAGAAGAGCGCAGCGGAAAAAACGCTGGCTGCGAACTTAAATGAGGAAGAGAAACGCAGCAGCAAGACACAATTGCGTTTAGTGTTGCCGGAAGCGAGCCGCTAATAGTCAAGGCGGGCCGTCCTGGCCGTTTTGCCTGATCCGCCAAGCGAACTCCCAAGCTACACAACCTGCGGCTCAGCCTGAAGTTGCAGGCGACAACAAGGAGTTTGCCGTCAGGCGCATTTGCCGGAGTTTCGGTGGAAGGTCAGGATGAAACTGGAAGCGTGATTCGCCACACAACGATAACGGTGCCCACTCGCGGCAAGGGACTCTACCCGTTCACTCGCCCGGTTCAGGAATGGATCGGAAAGCAGGGTGTCGCCAATGGGCTGTTGACACTGTTCATCCAACACACCTCCTGCTCGCTCATAATTCAGGAAAATGCAGATCCGGATGTGGCGCTCGATCTTCGCGACTTCTTCGAACAGCTAGTGCCGGAAGACGGTGAAGGATTCCGGCACACGGCGGAAGGCCCGGATGACATGACTTCGCATATCCGCTCGGCACTGACTCACACGAGCATCTCGATTCCATTGATCGCGGGCGACCTCGCGCTTGGGACATGGCAAGGGTTCTACGTTTTCGAGCATCGCTCGCGACCGCATCAGAGGCGGGTGGTTTTGCAGTTGATGGCAGAGTGAGGAGATGGCCCTTCTGCCAGGCCATCTCCGCGCGGCTAACGCGAGCACTTCCCAACCGTCATCTCCGGAGCAGCGATCATCTCGACTACCTCAGCCGTTATGGAGGCTACCCCTCGCCAGAAGAGGAGGCGCTTGGCGGGAACGAGCACCCGGAACAGCTTGCCGTTCACGTAAACCATCGCGACCTGGAAACTGTCGGTTTCGATTTGTGTGAAGTGGCGCCTAACGAGCGCGGGCCGGTGCTTTACGAGGAACTCCGCCCACTTGCTCTCAAAGACGAGGTCACGCACGTTATGCCGCTCGAGCTCGAGCCTCATTTGACCCGCTATGGAAAGCCGGTAGTCTCCCGGACTCAAGATGCCTGCAAACTCGCCGTTTCTTGCGAGCAGAACGCGCTCCTGCTTGCTTACCGATATTTGCTTCCACAACATACGGACCTCTGAGAATGAATCAATTTACATGGTTAGGGTTTTTCCGTCACAAAGCCGAAGAACCCGCTACTTCCGCCGGGCGCTGGTTCTGGCCGCGATCAGAGGGAGCAGTCTTTAGATTTGCGACTGAAGAGAATTAAAGCTGAGTGTCGAGGCTGACGATGACTAAACGCATGTCCGCAATAAGGGCGTCAGCAGAACCCCAACTTAGGTTCGTGAAGCTCGCTTTGTGGCATGTGGTTAGCATGGGTTTACTTCCGAGTATTCAGTCTAGGCGCGCAGCAGGCCGCAAGTCAAGAGCAAAGTTGCGAGAATTATTTGAGCGTGCTAAGCCGGGCGTGCGGGCGCTTTATTCGTAGCGCAAGGCGATCATCGGGTCGACTCGCGAAGCGCGTCTGGCTGGCAAGTAGCCGGCGAGCGCAGCCGTAAAGAGCAGCACCAGTACAGCTACGGAAAGTGTTGCTGGATCGTTCGGCTGTACTCCGTAAAGCATGGTCGCAAGGGCGCGTGTGAGCAGCAGCGCAATGGGCAAGCCGAGAACGAGTCCGATCAGTACAAGTTTTACTGTTTCCCGCAGGACAGCGCCTTGCACTTTGCCCGGCTCCGCTCCGATGGCGATGCGGATGCCGATCTCGCGCGTGCGCCGGGTGACTTCGTACGAGAGCAGGCCATAGAGACCTACGCAAGTCAGCACTAAGGCGAGCAGCCCGAACGCGACTGATAAACGGGTAACCAGACGCTCGGTAAATAAAAGCTGGTCGATCTGCTCCGTTTGCGTTTTCACGTCGAAGAGAGGCAGGTTGGGGTCGAGCTCGCGGACGGTGTTACGAACGGCGGGAATCAGGGCCGCTGGATTACCCGCGGTCCGCAACTCGAAGTGGGCGCCGCCTTGCTTCAATGGCACATACGCGGTCGGCTGTATCTCATCTCGCAAGCTGTTGTACTTGGCATCGCCCACCACTCCTACGATCTCCTGCTGAACATCCTTAGGCCCGGTGTCTCCAAAATGCAACCCCAAAGGATTTCTGCCGCGCAGATAGCGGGTGGCGAACGCCCGGTTTACGACTGCAACGGGGCGCGAAGAGGCGAATTCGGCTGCCGTGAATACTCTCCCGGCCAGCACAGGTATCTTCATTGTCCGAAAGAAGTTGGGTCCGACGCCTAACATGTAAACCGTGACAGCGCTCCTCTCACTCCGGCCCTCAATTTTGTAAATTGACGACGATAATCCACCGGCCAAAAGCGCATCTGACGAGTAACTCACATTGGTTACGCCGGGTAAAGAACGGAGGCGATCGTACAGATTGCGGTACAGATTTCGAATTTCCGGCTCCTTGTAGCGGCTCGAAACTGGATCCAAACCGAACAAAAGCAAATTGCGCGAATCGAAACCGGCATTGGTGTTCTGCAAGTTGTTCAGCGTTTGCATCAGCAGACCCGCGCCGAACAGCATCACCATTGCGAGGGCCACTTGAGCGACGACGAGCGAGTTACTAAACCAGAGGCGGCGGCTAGCAGAAGACATGGCTTGTTGCAAGCCAGTGCCATTGTTTATCGCCGATGTAGGGTCTAGTCGCGTGCTGCGAAAAGCGGGTATGATTCCGAAAAATAGGCCGGATGCAATAGAGATCACGATCGTGAAGAGCAGAATTCGAGGATCAGGCTTCACATCCAGGTGGATCTCTAGTGAAAGAAAAGCGGTGAGCAACCGCGTGCCCCAATAAGCTAAGCCGATCCCTACTAAGCCGCCGAGCGCGGCCAAAAGCAAGCTTTCGGTTAAGAGCTGGCGGACAATGCGTCCGCGGCCGGCGCCTATGGCTCGCCGGATCGCCAGTTCTCTTTGCCGCGCGGTTGTACGGGCAGTAAACAGACCGGCGAGGTTCGCACATGCAATCAGCAGAATTATGGCGACGGCACACATCAGCACGTAAAGCGGCTTAGCGAGCATCTCGCGCAGTCCGACCAAAGCTCTGTTTGCGCCAGCAACTTCGATGGCTGGATCGCTATCCGGCTTAAGAAGCTTCGCCTGATCGATCATCTCGCTGCGGAATAGCGCGGTGAGAGCGGCTTCTACTTGAGGAATCTGAACACCTGGCCTGACGCGGCCGATAATCTTGAGCCACCAATCGTGGCCGCTCTCCAGCGGAGCAGGAATCCAGTTGATGCCCAGAGCTATGGCTGCTTGAATGGGCAGCCATAGCTCGCAAACCTTTCCCGGAGATAAGCGATTGAAGCTTGGCTCCGCCACGCCAACCACCGTAAACGGCACGCCATTCAGCCGAATTGCCTCGCCCAAAGCGGACCGGTCGCCCCCGAATGCGCTCTGCCAATATCCGTAACTCAGCACGGCAGCCGCGTTTGCGCCTGGAGAGTCATCGTGCTTATCTAAGACCCTACCAAGCGCAGCGCGGACGCCGAGTGTTTGAAAAAAGCTCCCCGAGACAATCTCGCCGCTCACGAGCTGAGCCGCTCCGCTGGCTTTGACGTTCAACTGCGCCGGTCCGGCGAAGGCAGTTACGCCTGAAAAGATGTCGCTCCTCGATTCGATCAGCTTAAAAACCGGATAGGAAAATGAGCAGTTATCCTCTTTTTTCGGTGACTTGCTTTCAAAGCACGGTTCGAATGAGCTGGAGCCGAAAGGATGTGGGGTCGCTTTCGCCGTCCACTTAGGGACGACCAGTTGCTGCGGATCGCGAACGGGCAACGATCGCAGCATCACGGCATCGAGCAAACTGAAGATGGCCGTGTTGGCTCCGATACCAAGCGCCAGCACCAGCGTCGCAACCGCCGCGAACCCGGGATTGCGGCCGAGCTGCCGAAATCCATAACGCAGATCCTGCATGGTCGTTACCCAAAGGGAGATGCCCCGTGCGTCCCGGCATGCTTCCTTCGCTTGTTCGGGTCCCTGCAATGACAATCGAGCCATTCTGTTTGCCTCCTCAGGGCTGAGACCGGCACGCATATACTTACCTGCCTGCTGTACCAGATGGAAGTTGAGCTCATCATCGAGCTCTTGCTCGACAGCTTTGCTCCTGAGCAAAGCTCGCAGGCGATGGACGAGATCGTTGAACATCGCGTGCTCAGACCGTATCAAGGACGCTCGCCACGGCTCCCGCTAGTTTGCGCCAGGATTGGGTTTCCGCAGCTAACTGTTTGCGTCCGGCTGCGGTGATTTCGTAATACTTTGCGCGCCGGTTATTGTCGCTGGTGCCCCATTTCGCCCGCAGCCAGCCTCGGCGCTCTAACCGGTGCAAGGCAGGGTAGAGGGAGCCCTGCTGGACCTGGACCACGTTGTTTGAAATTTGCTGCAATCGCTCCGAGATGGCCCACCCGTGCAACGGTTCGAGAGACACCGCTTTCAGGATCAGGACATCGAGTGTTCCCTGCGGGAGATCGATGCGCGCGTTGTCATCCACAAGGCTTCCCTGTTGCTTCGACAAGTATACACCCGAATAATTACTGCGCTAGTCTGCATGAGCCGCTCTCTTACACGTTGGTTACCTGGGGATGAACCCACGGTGCGCGGTATGGCCGGGCGAGCAAACGATTTGCTTCCTCGTCACCGGTCACTTTCTGCTGCTGAGCGTCCCAGGCGAGAGTGCGGTTCAGTTGCATGCCGTTGTTCGCCAGGATGCAGGAAGCAGTGGAGATATAGCCTTCTTCGATGGTCGATACGGGCCGCGAGCGCGTGTCGATAGCCTCTAAAAAGTTTTTCAGATGGTAGCGGATCGCTGGAGCGACGTGTTTCTCCAGATCCTTTTCTGTTTTGTCTTCGGGATACTCTTCGAGCTCATAAGTGACATCGCGGTGTACGGGCTGGCCGCCGCCGAGCGGAATGAAGTCATAACTGTAGACGCTGACCTTGAGCGTTCCCTTGTCGCCGTAGAACGTGGCGCCCCAGGGATACTTTGGATCCGCTGCCTCGCCCCATGACCTGTGCTGCCAAACGACTCTCAAATCGTCGAAGTCGAAAGCCGCGGTCTGGGTATCGGAGATATCGGCTTTACTTGCCTTATCCACAAAGATGCCGCCCGTCGAAGAAATCCGCTTCGGCCAGCCAAGATCAAGCATCCAGCGAGTCATATCGAGCATGTGCACGGCCATGTCACCCACGATGCCGTTACCGTACTCCATGAAAGCGCGCCAGGTGCGCGGACCGATGAGTGAATTGTATGGAAGAAGCGGAGCCGGTCCGGTCCACATATCGTAATCGAGGTAAGCCGGAGGAGTGGTATTCGGCGGGTTCTCTGTTGCGCGCATATGGTAGTAGCAATAAATCTCAACCAATGCGATCTTTCCCAACTTGCCGGTTCTAATGAATCGATCTTTCGCTTCGATGATGTGCGGTGTGCTACGCCGCTGCAATCCGACCTGGACGACGCGGCCGTACTTGTGCGCGGCTTCCACCATGGCGCGGCCTTCCAGAACATCCGCGCTGATTGGCTTTTGGACCCAAACGTCCAAGCCCGATCTGACAGCTTCAATCATGATTAGAGCGTGCCAGTGGTCGGGCGGCGCGATCAAGACGAGATCGAGATCCCTGGCGGCAAGCATCTGCCGGAAATCGCCGTAGGTGCGCGGTGTTTTCCTCGAAAGTTGACGGGCCGCAACCATAGCGGCGGCCTCTGCGAGCGCGTGCTTGTCTACATCGCAAAGCGAAACCACTTCGACGGGCGAAATCTGAATAAGACGGAAAAGGTCGATTTTGCCGTACCAGCCGCAGCCAATCAGTCCGACTCTGCGCTTCTTTTCATCCCTGACCAAATTTCCGGGGGCAGAATTGGCTGCTAGCGCCACACCGGCAGAATGCAAGAACTCGCGGCGATTCATCGAATCCAGTTTAATGCGATACGCAGTCGCTCACTTCACCCGGTACAGCATCGACGCGTGCGGTCCGAGAGCGGCTCTTAGCCGGTCAGCGTTGCCCAGATCGCGTCCTGCCCACAAATCTCTTACCTGAAATGATGTTTTGCTCATCCCTAAGCTCTGGAGAGGAAACTCGATGCTCTGCTGCGAGTTGGAAAGATTGAAAATGGCGACGTAAGCGCCCTGGCCCGCCACGTCCTTTGCCACCCAGATCACCTTCCCGTTTTCGGCACTCACCTGATGGCTGTCGCTCGATTGCTGGTCGAGTGCGATCACCTCGCGATTCGTCATTAGCGAGCGCGTCCAATCGTCCACTTTCGTCAGGTTTCCGCCCATGAAAAGCGGCGAACGGAAGATGCACCAAAGCGTAACCAGAGTGCGCTGTTCGTCCTTCGACAGGCGTGTTTCTCTGGCTTCCCCAGCCCCTGGTCGCGGGCCCAAATACCCGATCGGGAGCATGTCGGCGTCGGGCCAGTGTCCTTGGCCTACGTAGCCCGCCCAGGAAGCCGTTACCGGGAACTGCTGAGAAACGCTCTGGGAGAAGTTCATCTTGGGATCGTGCGACCAGTGATCCCATACGTCATCTGAGATGCGCCACATCTGGGCTTCCTTCCTTAACTCATCGGCTTTCTCCAAAGGCGCGGGTCCCGGCGAGAGGCTCAACACAATCGGCCGTCCGCTCTTGCTTAACGCCTCGCTGATCATCTGGATCTCGTCCCCTTTATACGGATGAGAGGCAATGCAATCAACCTTTAAGAAATCGAGTCCCCAACCTGCGTACAATTTCGCGAGCGAATCATAATAGGCTTGCCCGGCGGGCGAGTATTTCACGCCGAAGTTGTCGGAATTCCAAGGACACGTATCCGATCTATCGGCCGCATCGGAGGCGAGGAACGAGGATCCGGCAATTGGCATATTTTTCTCGACCGCCTCGCGCGGGATGCCCCTAATGATGTGGATCCCGAACTTCAAGCCTTGTGCGTGCATTTGATCAGCCAGCGGTTTGAATCCGGCACTGCCGTTGGCCGAAGGAAATCGGTTCTGTGCGGGAACATAACGCCCGTTCTGGTCCATCGCGAACTCGAAACTGCCAGCTTTGGCCGCCGGGTTTTTAAGATACCAGCCTTCATCGACCACTACATAACGCCAGCCATACTGCTTGAGGTTCGATGCGAGCCATTTTGCGTTCTCTTTGAACTCGCTTTCGTTCACGGACAAGCCGAACGAGTCCCAGCTGTTCCAGCCCATCGGAGGCATTGGAGCTAACGGAGGATTTGGAGACTGCCCCAAGATCGAGGGTTGAAGGAAGAGCGGGGCGAATAGCAACGCGAGCGGAAGCATTCGAAGCATCGTAAACAACATACTTCACCCGAAGAAAGGCGCGGAGGCCAAAAGCTGAGGGGGGATCCAGCTCTCGAATTTTCTTGATTCGGATTGCAATTTGCTATATAGATATAGCAGATTGCTATATGACAGTTGCCGAGAAGATCCGCTACCTTCGCCTGATGGAAGGGCGTGTGCGCGGCCTGAATCGCGAGATGACGCAGAAAGAGGTGATTGCTGCGCTCCGCTCAGAGCTCGGAAGATCGATCAGCCAGCCATATCTGTCACAGCTGGAAGGAGGCCAACGCAAGCACCTGACGAATACGACGCGGCTGCTACTCGCGAAATTCTTCAAGGTACATCCAGGTTTTCTGGTGGATGATCCGGAAGAAGTCCAAGGCGGGCTCATGACCGATCCGCGTGGCCAGGAGGATAAGCTCGATCTGTGGCTGATAGCCGGAGCGGAGCGCTTCCGAAAGGATCATTCGCTTTCAGAGGCTCTGCTCAAGCTGGCACGGCACAACGACACCCGGAAATGCCTCCTGCTTTTGGCCGCCGTGCTTGAGAACCCTGAGGTGGTTGATCGATTCTGGGAGGTTCTCAAACCGAAGGAGAAGACCCACCATGCAGTGGCCTGATATTTTTCTGCTCTGCTTCGCCCTCGGCAGTGTCTGGAGCCTCGCCACGCTGCTTCTTGGCGGTCTCCACTTGGGCCATGGTCACGGCGCGCACGTACACCACGGCGGACATGGCAACTTGGCGCATGGCCATGGGGCGAGCGGTCACGCAGCAGCCGGCACTCATACAAGCACCGGCGGCCATGCTCATTCGAGCAACCTTGGAAGCTGGCTCGGATCAATGGCGAATCCGAGCGGCATCGCTGTCTTCCTGGCCTGGTTCGGGGGGTTGGGTTACCTCTTGACGCGTCACACAGGCCTTCTGTTCTGGGTAGATCTCGCTGTCGCAATCGGGTTCGGTTTTGCTGGCGCCTGGCTGCTCGCAGCGTTTCTGCGTTTCTTGCAAGCTCGCGAAAAGCCCTTGAACCCGGCTGATTATGAAATGGTGGGCGTGCTCGGGCGGGTTTCGAGCACCATCCGGCCCGACGGCGTAGGCGAGTTGATCTATGTGCGGGATGGGGCCCGCAGGCCGGTATGCGCCCGCAGCGAAGATGCCACGTTGATCCAGCGCGGGCAAGAGGTAGTTGTCACGCGTTTTGAAAAGGGCGTTGCGTATGTCCGCACCTGGGAAGCCATGCTGAACCAGCCCTCCGGTTACACGGTAAAGGAGAAAGAAAATGTCGAGTGAAATAGTTGTGATCGGCGTCGTGGTCGTGCTCGTCTTGCTACTGGCAATGAGTACGATGGCTACTCTCTTTCGTAAGGCCGGACCGCATGAAGCTTTGATCGTTTATGGCCTGCGCGGCACCCGCATTGTCAAGGGCCGGGGCACGGTCATTTTCCCCATGATCGAAAGCTTTCGCCAGCTCTCGTTGCAGCTGATGTCTTTTGATGTAGCGCCACAGCAGGATCTCTATACCAAGCAGGGGGTTGCCGTAACCGTTGAAGCCGTCGCGCAGATTAAAGTGAAAAGCGATCCTGAATCCATTCAAACCGCGGCCGAGCAGTTCCTGACCAAGTCCGACCAGGCGCGGGAAGGTCTGATTCGTCTGGTCATGGAAGGCCACTTGCGCGGCATTATCGGCCAGCTCTCGGTCGAGCAAATCGTCAAAGAACCCGAGATGGTGGGCGATCGCATGCGTGCCACCTGCGCGGACGACATAAGCAAGATGGGACTCGAAGTCGTCTCTTTCACGATTAAGGAAGTACGGGACAAGAACGAATACATCACCAATATGGGCCGTCCCGATATCGCTCGCATCAAGCGTGATGCCGATGTCGCTTCCGCCGAAGCCGAACGTGACACCGCGATTCGCCGCGCCGACGCTTTACGAGCCGCATCGGTGGCGAAAGCCCAGGCTGACCAGGAGCGGGTCCTGGCGGAAGCCCTCTCGCTTGCGGCGCAGGCCGAAGCTCAGCGCGATCTCGAAATCAAGAAGGCGCAGTACAACGAGATCGTCAAACGCCAGCAAGCGCAAGCGGATAAGGCTTATGACATTCAGGCCAACATCATGCAGCAGCAGGTCACGACCGAGGCCGTTAAGATCCGACAGGTCGAAAAAGAGCAGGAAGTCAAAGTGCAGGAAGCCGAGATCCTGCGGCACGAAAAAGAACTCATCGCGACTGTGCTGAAGAGCGCCGAAATCGAAAAGCAGCGTATTGAAATGCTGGCCGAAGCCGGCCGCCGCAAAGTGAGCATCGAATCGGAAGGCGCGGCCTTCGCCACGCGCGCGCAGGGTGAAGCCGATGCCGAGATCATTCTAAAGAAGGGCGAAGCGGAAGCCAAGGCGATGAATGTTAAAGCAGAGGCCTACCAGGAATGGAATCAGGCAGCCGTGGTGGACAAGCTCATTACCGGATTACCGGAGGTTGTCAGGGCGATGGCTGCGCCGCTGGCTAACGTTGACAAAATCACCATCGTCTCCACGGGGGATGGCAATTCAACGGGTATGAGCAAGATTACCGGCGACATGACCAAAATCGCCGCCCAGATCCCAACTCTCTTCGAAACGCTCTCAGGGATGCAGATGTCGGATCTGCTTGGAAAAGTGCGCGGGATCAATGACCGCTCAAACAGTCCCGCTAAACCAAATGGTAACGATCCAAAAGCATAGAGTGGAAACTGGAGAGATTCTGAGCGCAGTTTGAAAGCCGCTGCCAGGAACAGGCTAGCTTACAACCTTGGAGTAGGTTTGGTAAACCTCGTCGCCGATCTCATAAAACGGTCGCAAGGTCAAGTTAGCCTGCCCGGTTTTGATACTCCAGCCCTTTTCCGCTTGATTTAGAGCAAGCTGCTCGGTCTGAGCGCGGTTAAACGTTGGCTGCTGGTCTGCAATCGCGAATAGGACCAGCGGACCGCGAACGATTGCCACCTGATCTGGCGTTTGCGGATCGACGGGCTTCGTTGAGACCGGCTGATCTAGCTCCAATTCGATCAAGTCGCCCTTAGTCCAATTCCTGCTGATCGGAAAAAACGCTCCCGGCCTAACCGCCCGGCTGGGGAACCGCATCCCGTTTACCGAAATCGAAGTTTGCGGTCCAGCCCAGGCCGGCACTCGCAAAAAGACGGTAAAGAGTGCCTGGCTTGAAGGATCTATGTGGAGTCTGACTAAGCTATCCATGGGGTAAGTTGTCTCTTGAGTAACTCTGCACTGCACGGACTCATTAAGTCTCCAGCTAAGTTGCGACGGAACATACAGGTTCACATACACTCCGTCGCCGCTACGGAAATAAGCGCTGATTCCGTAATCGGCAACTACCTGCGGCAGCGTTCCCGAGCAGCACGGCCATCTGCCGTCGTGATCCCAGGGCCATGGTGAATCAGCGACCACGCGGTGATCTGTCTTGTGGCCCGAGTGCCCGTAATCGGAGTAATAAAAGCTCCAGCCTTCCTCGGTGATCGGCTTGGCTCCCAGCACTGTGTTGTAGAGCACCTGCTCCATACTGTCGCCGTAGCGCGCGTCGCCTGTGAGTGAAAGCAGGTAGCGCATCAACTTGAAATGAGCATAGGACCCGCAGGGCGTCTCAAAGCTGCGATGAGTTTCCGATAGGCTCGCCCCCAGGCGGCCTTTACCGGGCTCCACAAAACCTTCGTTCGGACCCCAGCCGCCCGTCGCAAAACTCTGGTCTCGCCAGATCCAGTCAACCGCGTTTGTAACCGCCCGAAGATATTTAGGAACGCCCAACTTGAGGTAGCCTTGCATGCCGGAACTGAGCGCGTTCATGTGACTGTATGCGTGCAAGCCCGGGAGAACATCGTGCCCTTCCGAAAGCGGGTCAAAGAAGGTCCGGTCAAGCAGGTAGCGCTTGCCCATGTCAAAGTACTGACCGTCTCCGGTGCGCTCATATGCGAGAAAGAGATTTTCGGCGAGCGTGTAAGATTCGTCCCAGGTATAGGTCTGATCCTTGTGCGGGCGACTCTGCTGCTCGTCTGGAGTGAGTGCGTGATCGGGCATGTGCGGTCGCGCCGCGCTCGTCGTCGCCTTTAAAACAGCGATGGCATTCTCATCTCCCGCATACGAATGGGCGTCAATTAATCCGCACACGAGCTTGTCATAGGTGTAAGCGGGATAGCGTAGATCGAGGAAAAACTTGCCGCTCGGATCCACCGTTTGCGAGTAACCCGCCACGAGCCGCTTGACTTTATCGCGAGTCTGTTGAGAGTTTGTGGATCGAGCGAAGCGCGCCAGTGCGGACACGTACTGCCCGAAACTTGCTCCGGGACAGAAATCGTCGTACCAGCCGCCCATGTTCTCGCCTGGAGCGGGCAAGCCTGTGCGCTGGCGGTAGATTTTTAGCAGGCGATCCTCGCTCAAGTTCAGAAAAAAAGTGTGGTTCTGGTCGAACTGCCGCTTCAAAGGACCTGGCAGCAACTGAACCTGATCGTAAGAGAATACGGCAAGCTTAGGCTCAGCATTCGGCGCAGCGCCCGTCTCCCTTTCAAACAAGGCACAAGCGCCAACTGCCGCCCCCACTCCAGCCAAAAAAGATCGCCGGCTTCTATTCAGATCGATACCGCTTCCGCCGCCTACTTTATCAAGAGTTCAGTTCGCTACCATCGCAGCATGAAGGCGTTACTGCTCTCTGAATACAGCCGTTTGGACGTGGTTGATGTTCCCATGCCGCGGCCGGGACCCGACGACGTGCTGGTGAAAGTGCAAGCCTGCGGGATCTGCGGAAGTGACGTGCATGGCTACGACGGATCATCAGGGCGCCGTATTCCACCACTGGTCATGGGCCACGAAGCATCCGGCATGGTGGCCGCGTCGGGAGCGAACGTTACGGATCTGCACGAAGGCGAGCACGTCACTTTCGATTCCACGGTTTATTGCGGCAAATGCCAATACTGCCAGCGAGGTGAAGTCAACCTTTGCGAGTTTCGCGAGGTTCTGGGCGTGGCGACTCCCGATTTTCGCCGCCAAGGCGCCTTTGCCGAGTACGTGGTAGTTCCCAGGCGCATTGTGCATCCGCTGCCAAACGACCTCGCCTTCAGTGATGCTGCTATGGTTGAGCCGCTTTCAGTTGCGGTTCACGCGGTCAAGCTTTCAGAAGTGCCCGCGAACGGAACGGCGCTTGTGGTGGGCGCTGGTATGATCGGGCTCCTCGTTTTGCAAGCCCTACGCGAGGCAGGCTGCTCAAGCATCATCGTCTCCGATGTGGACGAAACGCGTCTGCAGCTCGCCAAAGATCTGGGCGCGACCGCAATCATCAACGCAAAGACATCGGACACAGTGGCCGAAGTGCGGCGGCATACCGCTCAGGGGGTGGATGTCGCGCTGGAAGCGGTCGGCAGCACCCCGACCATAAAAGCTGCCATCGAGAGCGTCCGCCGAGGCGGCACCGTCACGCTCATTGGCAACATCGCCCCTACCGTCGAGATCCCGCTGCAGGTTGTGGTGAGCCGCCAAATCCGACTACAAGGCACGGCGGCTTCCGCTGGCGAATATCCCGAGTGCATCGAGATGCTGGCGCACGGAAAGGTAAATCTAAAACCACTCATAAGCATGGTCGCTCCGCTCGATGAGGGTGCGCAGTGGTTTGACCGCCTCCATGCCAGGGAAGCGAATCTGATGAAAGTGATTCTTACGCCGGGTACGCAGTCGTGAGTGATTCGCTGTTCGATTTGTCAGGCCGGGTCGCGATGGTTACCGGAACCAGCCGCGGTCTCGGTCAATATTTCGCGCGCGCACTGGCCAGATCCGGTGCAGACCTGGTTCTGACGAGCCGCCACAAGGAAACCCTACAGCCCTTCACGGAAGAGATCGGGTCGCTGGGCAGGCGTGCCGTCTCGCTCGAATTGGATGTAACGGACCAGCAGAGCATTGAGCAGATGGCAGCGGCGGCCGAACAGGCTTTCGGCAAAATCGACATTCTGGTCAATAACGCCGGCATGAACATTCGGAAGCCCGCCCTCGACGTTACCTGGAATGACTGGAACGCTATTCTCGACACCAATCTCCGCGGCAGTTTCTTTGTCGCGCAGGCGGTAGCCAGACGCATGATCCCCAGGGGTTACGGACGCATCATCAACATCGGGTCAGTAACGAGTGTCGCTGGCTATGCTGGTCTCGCTCCGTACGGTGCAAGCCGCGGCGGCATCCGTCAATTGACCATGAGCCTCGCGGACGATTGGGGAAAACACGGCATAACGGTGAACTGTCTTGCTCCCGGCTGGTTCCGCACTGAGCAGAACAAAGTCATGTACGAAGACGAAGAATGGGTTGCTTACTTGAGCGATCGCATTCCAATGAAGCGACCAGGACAGCCGGACGACTTGGATTCCGCCGTCGTTTTTCTCGCCGCCGAATCGAGCCGCTACGTTACAGGCCAAACCCTACTTGTAGACGGTGGAATCTCGACTGGGGCAGTACGTGCCCTGCCGAGCAAACCTTCAAAGTGAGATGGGCACTTGATGAGGCGGGTCCGGGACCGGTTCAATGCGCCCGAGCATAAATATGTAGCCGCAGATTCCAAGCACCAGAATGATTGACGCCGCGGCAAAGGCGCGCGAAAAAGAATTCGTGGGCCCTGCGAAGTAGCCGGTTGCGATCGGCGCCGCAATTCCGGCGAGCTGATTCCCGAAGTTGAGGATTCCGCCTACTTTCCCCACGCTGTCTCGGGGAGCAATCAGCGACGGCGGGGACCATCCGACCGGCGCCGCCGCCGACAATCCACCGAGCGAAATGCTGATCCAGAAAGCTGCGAACGTCGGATTGCGGGTGAACATGGCTCCCGCAACCGCCAAGCCCAACACTGTGCCTGTAATTAAAACGGTTTTGCGAACCGTGCTCTGGTCGTGCCCGCGCCGGATCAATTCGTCGACTAGCCATCCACCGACAGCCAGGTCGGTTAACGTGCCAAACAGCCATGGAACGCTGGTAAACAGAATCGAGTGCTCGAGATTCATGTGCAGCGCCAAAAAGTAGCTAGGAAGCCAGGTGAGGAACAAGTAGAAGCAATAGTTGTAAGCGAAAAACCCCGCGACCAGGCCGAGTACCTTTCGCTGCCTGAGCAAATAGGCGAGGGGGGCCGGGTGGGGTGCGCCGGTGTGAAGCTGATGCTGCGCATCGCTCGCCTGTATGTACTTGAATTCCTGGGCCGTCAAGCGCGGGTCGTTCTGCGGATCGCGATAGATGAAGTAGAAAGCCAGGAAATAAACGAAGCTGATAACGCCCGTCAGCGCGAAACTGACCCGCCAGCCGAATCCGATGAGCATGGCGCCAATCAGAGGAACACCGATGCCGGATGCAAACTTCGCAGCCGCGTCAAAGAACGACGTAGCCATGCTTCGTTCCTGGGAAGGGAACCAGTAGCCAATAGCTTTCGCGTTTGCAGGAAAGGTGGGCGCTTCGCCTACTCCCAGCAGAAGCCGTGAAGCGAAGAAACTGCCGAGCGTCGGCGAAGCAGCCGCTGCAAACGACGCTATGCTCCACAGAAATGCACTGATCCGGCCCACGAGCCGGACTCCGAACCGGTCGAGCAGCACGCCCACCGGCAGCTGGAGGGCCGCATACGTCCAAACATAAGCGCTCAGCAGATACCCATAGGCTTCGTTCGAGAGCCCGAACTCAGCATGCAAGGCATCATGAGCTACCGAAAGATTTACCCGGTCAAAGTAGTTAATCAGGACGCCGATGCCTAGCAGCACTGCAATTCGCCAGCGCCTTCGCTCGCGCATGGCAGCTACTTCTTGAGCCCTACATAAACGTCGAGGGGCGTCTTGCCATCCTGCAAAGGGTGATGCACCTCGTAGTCTGTGCGGTAAGCGCGCGCAAGCTGCCCTGAGTCTTCGAGAGACCAGATATGCTGCCACAGGCCAACTATCACGCTCGGTGAAGATCCGTCCGGCGCACTAAACCGCGCGTATTCGCCGGCCGGCACCCGATGCACGCTCATGCCGGCCGGGACATCTTGCGGCGAGGCGACTTTAGCTCCCAGTACATACGTATACTCGCCGTTGTGATCGCTCTGGTAATTGGTGTAGAGGACAATTGTGTCCGAACTCACTCGATTCGGGATCTTCTCAACTGAACCTTCTTTCATCGAACGTGTCCACAATTTGGGAATCACGCCGTTTGGGGTCATCTCTCGCGCGTTGCTGGTCCGGGCTTCCAGGCCTACCAGCAAGAAGGATTCGTTATGCACTTCAGGAGTGTCCGTCTGGGTAGCTCTCATAGGATATAAACCGAGCAGAGCAAGCAAGAGAACCGCATCCGGAGATTTTACCTGCCGGCTCACTCTTCCGCGCCGAGTTGCTTTTGGGAACCGACGTTTATCGGGATCGGGCGCAACCTGGCCTCGCCCGAAGCAGACGCTACGGCCGTGCGCAGAGCCATGGGCAGTCTGGGTAGGATGGCCGTCACTAGCTTATATCGCCAGCCAGGAACCACGAACAGCTTGCGGTGGTGCAGGCCTTGTATAGAGGCATCCACTACCTCTTCCGCTGTTAGCCACCAGGACGGGCCAGCGACCCGGTAGCGGTTGGCTCCCATACTCTCGTGAAATTCGGAATACGTGAAACCGGGGCAAAGCGCCTGCACAACAACGCAGGATCGTATTCCTTTCAGTTCTAGATAGAGACCCTCGGTGAAAGCGGCCATCCACGCTTTTGTCGCCGAATAGCTGGTTGTGCCTGGACTGCGCACAAATGACGAAACCGAAGCCACATTGATGATCCCTCCGAAGTCGTTCGGAACCATGGTACGCAAAGCTGTATGCGTCAGGCGCAGAGTTGCCATTATGTGGAGCTTATGCATTTGCTCCTGGCCGGCGAAGTTGGCCTCCCAGAAACGGCCCTTCATGCCGAACCCCGCATTATTCACAAGAAGCGCCAGCCGCGTTTGTTGGCCGATCCGCTCAGCTACTTTGTTGAGATCGTCGTCTTTGGTCAGATCAGCCTGCAACACCTCAGTGCGGGTATCGAATTTGTTCGAGAACTCATCTGCGAGCGCTTCCAACCGCTCCCTGCGGCGCCCAACCAACAACAGATTATGCCCGGGGGCCAGTTTCCGCGCGAAAGCCTCGCCTATGCCGCTCGAAGCTCCTGTGATGGCCACCACTGTTCTGTCCAAGTTCGCTCCCTCCCTAAATGATGGATCCCGAGCGGTTCACATCACGGGTCCTCATTCAGTTTGCACTAGGCTGTCTTGAGAGCAGCTTTGCGGTCGGGGCGACTACTGAGAAACCAGTTCCGGAAAGCGAATGCGGCGAAATTCTGAATAAATTCCGTTCCCTGGTTCTAGAATGCAAGCGCGGAACGAACCGTCCACCGCTACTGCAAGCGAGCGCAGCGATTCGCCGCTACCGGCAGGCGGACAGATTTGATAAACGCAGCCTCGCGAGAACGTGTCTGCGGTCACTTGCTTGCGAATACTTGCCTCGACCTCGTCGATGCTTTTCGCTTCGACTGCAGGACCTCCACCAATATGCATTACAATCGTGCCTGCATCGATGGCTCCGTCACGGTTGCCGCTTTCGTGTATGCGAAGTTTGTATCTCCGGTTCATGCGCTGTGTCCTCCCAAGATCCATCGGCGGGAGTCGCAGCGCACTTTAGAGAGAGGTAGAGCGGGCTTTTAGCCTGCTACGCCGGCATTCATGCTGGCCAGGAGCGCGATCCGCTTAATCTTGATCGCCGCACCTACTCAGTTCCGGTCCTAAGGCGTCCTCGAGGAGGTATAGGCCGCTATGTTCAACATGTCTTCTTCGCTCAACCTGCTGACTACCCGTTTCATCAGCTCAGTCCATTCGCCCTTCCGGGCGCCCTGCTTCATGTCGTATAACTGCCGCACCAGATAGCTTGGTGAGCGGCCCGCAATGCCCGGCACGGGGCCAAGGCCCTTCAAATCGGCTCCATGGCAAACACCGCATCGGACAGTTTTGCCGGCGCCGTTCTCTACCAACGCTTCGCCTTTCTTGATGCTGCCAAACGGAACATACGCAATGAAACCTGACCGGGGGTCCCGAAGTATTTCGGTAGCATCGGGCTGCTCCGGCATCTCTATGATGCGGTGGCCGAGAGGCTCTTTCTTGTTGCCTTCCAAGGGAAGAAACATGCCGACCGATAGGCGCGTCTTTGGAACGCTGTCGGCTTCGACCACCTTGATCCAGGGCGTCCATTTCATCGCACCGAAGTAGTCCGCAGCCGCTTTGATTTCCTCCCGGGTCATTGCCTTCGCGTACGCGATCATCAGGTTTGTATTTGCCTTTCGCACATCGGCGCTCTTTCTGAGGCCGCTCCTGAAATCGTTCATCTGATGTATAAAGTACGAAACGGGAAGGCCAGAAACCCCAGCGTTTTCAGGACGGCCTTTGCCGTTTGGATAATGGCATAAGGAACACGCCCAAATGTCAGGCTTGCGGCCGTGAGCCACTATCTCAGGCATCTTGGGATGATCGCCTGGGTACCAGTCGGCCGGGCCGAAGGGATCATTGATCTGCGCTCGAGTGAATCTGGAGGTACTGCCCGGGAGACTTTCCACACTGTTGTCAGGCGTGGCCCTCGAGACTCGCACGGCATCGCTTCCCGCAGTTGCGCCACCTGAATGATTTCCGGCTGGGCTCTGCGTGCCATAGGCCCATGCCGGCGGTTTATCCGGCGCAAGTGAGAAGCCTCCCGCAAATAGGAAGGTGACAGTGATTCCTATCGCGAATGCAAACTTGCGCCTCACATGAAGTCTCATTCTCAATGACCGTGAAAAGATGCTGTCCTAATCGTCACGCACGCCAGCGCCGCTCCGCCGCTCCGCCGCTTTAGGCCACCATGCGCCGGGTACGAAAAAGTTAGGCCAATCCAATTTACACGCTTCCACCATTTCCAAGCCGTATTCACAGCGCCTCAATTCCGCCGCGGTTTCGTTCGCCGTGCCAAATCCGAATTTGCACCCGGCCTGCTTGGCTTCTTCGAGAAAGGCCCGGCTTGGCAACCGCTCCCGTGTATTGATCTCCACCGCCACTTGGTTCTTCACTAGCGCATCAATCAGTTTGGTCGTCCGGCGTTCCGTCCACAGTTCGTCCGCTTCCGCTTTCATCGCTGGGGGAAGGTACGTCGGAGACGTGTAGATGTCGATAGGCTCCGTTTTTAGGCGTTCAACGGTCTGGTTCACCAAGCTGTCCAGGAACCCTTGCCGGTTTGTGATGGAATTCGCCTCCTCCGGCATCCACAGCCGCACCGAACGGTTCTCCCCATCTGTCCAGGTCCGACTATCCGCCAGGATATAGTCAAAGCCTTGCGCTATCTTCTGCGAGATCGTGTGCGTCCAATTACGATCTGCCGCATGGAGCGCGTAGAACACTGGCGTCCCGGCAACAGAACCCAACCATCGCTGCGCGCCCGCGTCGTCTTTAACCGCTGTAGTTAAGGCTGTAACTCCATACTGAATTCCATCTCTTCGCGATTTCCGCAATGCCTGTTCGAGAGTCATCCCATTGCGAAGAAATACATGGTAATCCACCATCGGAACGTTGTGCCGTCCGAGGTTGATGATCTCCCGGTATACGTCATCGACCACTGGCGGTGCACCTGTGTACGCGGGCAGATCGTCGGGCAGTGGGCGGACTCGCACCTTTCGGTACGAGACTCTCGATCCGTTGTTGTGGCATTGCAACGCAAACGTGCCATGGTCCAAAAATCGCTGCTTTTCTTCGCCTTCGGGAATAACCGGAGGTGTCGGCTCCACGTAGTCCACCAGTAGCTCCTCGTTCAGTCGGATCTGGACGTTCTTGCCGCGTACTGCTATGTGCATCCGAAACGGCTTCTCGTCCGGAACCAGTTGCTTGTACATATTGCGGAGCCCATAAAGCGAACCTGTTTTCTTGCGTTCCAGGTACCCGCCCTCGCCCCGCGCTGTATTGTTTACTTGAACCTCGAAGCCCTTCTCGGGAAAGCCAGTTTCCTGATAGGCCGTGTGAAAGTAAACGCCCGAATTACACTCGGGCCGAGTGGTCAGTTCCACCTCAAGCTCGAAGTTCCGGAAGTCCGCTGCTCGTATTGACCCTGTGTAGAACAGATGCGAACGAGGTCCGTTTGCGGTAAGCGCACCATCAACAACTTTCCAAGACCCTTTGTTTTCGCTCGGTCGCCAACCCTTCAAACTCTGGCCATCAAAGAGATCCACCCAGCCTTTGGTTTCGGCGGCAATCGCAAGCGGTGCCGCGGTCAACAAGCCCATGAGTGCTCGCCTGCTTATTTCGTAATTGATCGAAGACATGCTTTTAACATCTTCCCGATTGTGGCCTCTCGGCTACTCATGGGTACCAACCAGAATAGCCACCATGCCTGTCTAGACGTGTTGCGCATGCCTCAGGCGGCGGTTCTCGAACGCCTGCTATTGGCTGCCGGGCAACGCTGCCACTCGAGGCCAGTCGTTGCTCCAATCTATCGTCGAGATCTGCATGAAAGGCTTCCCGGTTGTGGCACTGTATGCATGAAATACCATCAGATCTGGCCCGTTTTTTTGGAGCAGAAGACCTTCGTGTCCGGGACCGCGCCAGAGCGAAGTTCCGGATGTGAGGCGGGTGCCTCCGCCCTCCATCATCGCCTTGCCTTCGCGGTCAACATATGGGCCCGTTACTGAACGGGAGCGCCCCACTACGACATAGTAAGTGCTCTTCGCTCCCCGGCAGCAGAAATCAAATGAGGCGAACAGGAAGTACCAGCCCTTCTTGTAAATAATAAAGGGCGCCTCAATCGCATCTGTTGTAGGCGGACCTTCAAGCGACGCGCCGTAAGGTTCATGCGGGCGGGTTGCCAGCGAGTAAAGCGAGGTATCTTCGCGCGACAGCTTTCCTGTCGCCGCATCGATGCGCCTCATCTTGATGCCACCCCAGAAGCTACCGAAATCGAGCCATTCGTGCCCTTGTTTGTCGACGACCAGATTGGGATCTATAGCATTGAAATCGTCGCTGCGGTGCGAGCGCAACACCATGCCGCGATCAGCCCACTTGTTATCGAGGCTCCCGGGATCGAGCGTTTTGTTCACCACCAGACCAATAGCGGACTCGTTCTTGCCAAATGTGGACACAGCGTAATAGAGCCGGTATTCGCCGTCTTCAAACGAGATATCCGGCGCCCAGTAGCCGCCCTTTACATTCGGGATCTCGCGGTACACCCAATCCGGCAACTTGTCGAAGACGTGGCCGGCAAGGGTCCAATGCAGAAGGTCTCTCGAGCTTCGGATATCCCCGCCTGTCGAGAAGACGTAATAAACGCCGGCCGCCTTAATGATCGCCGGGTCATGTACAGGCGAAGTGTTGCCCTCTAGTTTCAAGTCTTGCGGGCTCGCGCCTGCAACGATCAAAATTGCAAGCGTGTAAAGCAAGAGCACGAATCGTGTCATGAGGCGATCTGCTATCTCAGCGTGCCACCGCAGCTCGAGCCGGCGCCCGCCGTGCAGCCAAAACAATGATCAGCGGTCGAGATCGCCTGACCGCCGGGTCGAGAAAACGAGTCCACTTCCCAAATGGTGTTTCCGCCGGGCGCAGACATCTCAAGCATCTGGTTGAAATCGCAATCGTAGAGCTTGCCGTCCCAACTTACGTTTATCAAGGATCGACACATCAAGTGCTCTATCGTCTCCGGATTGAAGTTTTGGATGAGCAGGTTTTGGTAATGTTCCGCACGGCCGGTCTGGCGCAGGAAATCCGCAAAGCGCTGGATCGGCATATTTGTAAGCACGAGCAATCGATTGAAAACGATTCCGAAATCCTGCTGCAACCGAAGCTTGTATTCAGTTTCCAGCGCCTCTTGAGGAGGAGCTAGAGACGCTCCGCCTGGATTGAACATCAGGTGCAGCGGCAGCTTGGGATGGCGGCCGTAGCCGAGGTCATTCAGCTTGCGAAGAGCGGCGATGCTGAGTTCAAATACGCCGCGGCCGCGCTGTCTATCCACGTTCTCTCGCGTGTAGCAGGGCAAGCTCGCGACTATCTCTATTTCGTTCCGTGCCAGGAACTCCGGCAAGTCGGTCTGCCCCGGTTCAAACAACACCGTCAAATTGCAGCGGTCGATGACATGCTTTCCGAGCTGGCGCGCAGAAGAGGCAAGCAGCCGGAAATTCGGATTCAACTCGGGAGCGCCGCCTGTAATGTCGACCGTTTTGATCTCGCTTGTTACGGCCAGCAACTCGGTAATACGCTCGGCCGTTCTTACAGACATGATCTCGGTCCGCTTCGGTCCGGCGCCCACATGACAATGCAGGCAGGCTTGGTTGCAGAGCTTTCCCACATTGACTTGCAGCGTAGTCAAAGCAGCACGCGCAAGCGCTACATTGTGATTGCGCAGTACCGACCCGAACGACTCCGGAATCGCAGGCTTCAGAATCGGTAGCAGCGCTTGGCCCGGCATCTCGACTTTTTCAGGGTAGCAGCGGAATGGCGAAAAACGATTCTCAAACGCCTGATGCGCGAGGAGTAATGGGTTACCGTGGCACTAGAAAGCTGCGCTCCCAACTTTGATCGTTCCAGTTTGCGTTTTTGCGAAGCCTCCAATTCCCGGCAATGTCAAAACTCGTCTTGCGCCAGCTCTAGGTGAAATCGATTCCGCTGAACTCGCGTCGGCGATGCTACTCGATATTTGGCAGCTGGTTCTTTCGTGTGAGCGAGCCCGCGCCATCCTGGCCGCTGCAGCAGACGGCGATTTCCCCGTCGCTGTGCCGCGCGCGGATCGGTGGCTGCAAGGCGAGGGAGATCTGGGCGATCGCATCGAGCGCATATTACGGCGAGGGCTCGAGCAGGCTCCAGCCGCAATCGCCGTAGGAGCAGATTCCCCATTTCTTACTCCCGCTCATCTCGGTAACGCAATCACCGCCCTCGATGAGCATGACGCTGTAATCGGCCGCTGCGTAGATGGAGGCTTTTATCTGCTGGGCTTGCGCCAATGTCCGCCAGGATTGCTCGCACATGTCAGGTGGAGTTCTGCTGAAACGGCTTCGGAGGTTATCGACCGGATCGCGAGGCGCGGTTGGCGGCTGGCGGAACTCGAAACCTTATTTGACGTAGACACGCCCGAAGATCTGGTGCGGTTGGCTCAGACTCCGAAAACCTCGCTTGCGCCCGAAACGCACGCCTTTCTTGTTCGCCGCGGCCTACGGCGCGCTCGCTAGATGCTGGTAACCATCATCATCCCGGCCCTGAATGAGGAAGAGAGCATCGCCTCTACTATCCGCGCCCTGCAATCGCTGGATGGTCCCAAGGAAATTATAGTTGTCGACGGGGGTAGTGCTGACCAGACTATAGAAATCGCGCGGTCCTGCGGAGTTCAGGTCCTCCAGGCGCCTCCCGGACGGGGTCGACAAATGCGCGCCGGAGCCACGATTGCACAGGGCGACATTCTCTGGTTCGTGCATGCCGATACTCTCGCTCCAGCGTGTGCGCTCGCCTCGATTCGGGCCGCGCTCGTCGACTCCTCCGTCGTGGGCGGAAATCTGGGTGTAATCTTCGATGGCTCCAGCCGCGCAGCGCGGCGCATGACTGCCATTTATCCCTGGTTGCGCGCTCTTGGCCTCTGTTACGGAGATTCAGGAATCTTTGTGCGCCGGGAAGCCTATCAACAAATCGGCGGTTTCCGGCCAGTGGCGCTTTTTGAAGATCTGGACTTCTTGAGAAGATTGCGAGGTGCGGGACGCTTCCTTCATTTAGAGCCATGCATGGTCACTTCGTCGCGCCGGTTCGAGCAGCGCAACTTCGCGTCGATGTGGGCGCAGTGGACAGCCCTGCAGGTGCTCTATTGGTGCGGTGTGCCGCCTGACACGCTTGCCCGGTATTACCGGCACGCGAGGAAGCCAAGGAAGCCAGATCGGATCGCGGAGCGTTAGCTTAGAGCATCCAGGGGCTGTCGAACGGGTTCGATATCGGCCGGAAGAACCGGCGCTGCCGCGCAAGTGAATGGAAGCGCAAGCACGTGAGGCAGTCGCAGATCCTCATCCGTCCGGTGGTTGCGCACGCCCAGCGTGAGCTGCGCCTGCGATTTGTCGGTGCGCAGCGTCCCGTGCAGCCAGTCCCAAAAGGTGAGCCCGCTTGACCAGTTCGAGTTGACTTCCCAAGGCTCAACCGAGTGATGAATCCCATGCAGGCGCGGAGTGACAATGAGCCGGGCAAGCCGTCTCTCAACCCCAAGCGGCAGCTTTGCATTCGAGTGGTGGAAGAGGATAGAGGCGAACAGAAACGTCTGCCAATAGGCAAACGCCTGTGCCGATGGACCGATGATTCGAATCTGAGCCGCGCGAAAGGGCAGCGAGAGCATCATCTCTCCGAAGTGAAACCGGATCGCGGTGCTCGCATCCATTTCGCGATCCATGTGATGCGCCTGATGAAACCGCCACAGGAGCGGAATGCGGTGTGTCATCACGTGCCAAAAATAGAGACTGTAGTCGAGCAGTAAGACGGAAGCGGCCACACGCGCAGCGGAATTCGTACTCACCTGTCTGACTATGCCCCACCTTCGCCTCTCGCCTGCCTGAATTAGCAGAGAGGCCAGCGGCGTTTCCAGGATCCGTACGCAGAGGCCTGCCGTGGCCGCAATTGCGAGGTTACGGCCGTCGCGTACGAGGCGGTTGTCCCCCACGCTTCTCAAGGGCCTCCGCCATTCCCAGCACGCAAGCCCAATAAGGGCGAGTCCGGCCAGGAATTTGCTCAGCCTCATCTAGGCTAACGTCAAGTCAAGACGCGTCACTGAGGCTGGCCTGAAGGTGTAGGTAAAAAGAGAACCCGTGTTCACGCTTTCCGTTTTCGGCTCCAGCGTATGCGGCTGATCGAGCGTGTTATGAGCGTGCATATCCGAGGAAGTCAGAACCATTGCTTTCGCGGAGCTGATCCGCGATCCTCGCACCGCGATCTCTGTTTCGCCTGGGTTTTTCAAATCCGGATTGACCACGCTCAGCACGGCGTGATTGCCTTGTACCGAACATGAGCCCGACAGTCCTGCAAGACCCTGCGCCTGGCCAGATAATTTGCCTGCCGAGAACTCAGTGCGTACCGACGTCCCGCCCTGGTGCGGAGCGTACATCTCGAACACGTGGAACACAGGCGTCATAGTGAATCGCGGGCCCACCGCGATGAAAGATGTATGGATGTTATTAATCATCTGTGCCGCGCAAGCCAGCGTGACCTTGTCCGCGTGGCGATTAAAAATATCAAGCGTGATGCCCGACACCAGAGCATCTCTCAGGGTGGGGTAATACGCCCAAAGATAGCTCGGATTGATGCTCGGATCTGTGTGATGCCACGCGCCCCATTCGTCAACCACCAGCTTGACGTGATGCTTGGTATCGATCCCGCCCATAATCGCCCAGTGGTTGCGTATCAGCTCTTCCATGTAGCTGGCTTTGCGCAGAAGCTCGTACCAGCCGGCCTCATCGAAATCGGTTGATTGGCCGTTGCCTGTCGTGCCGCAGTAATAGTGCAGCGCTGTGCCGAACACGTTCTGGAGCGGACCTTTATTCTTTTCAGTGAGCTTCTCAAAGAAGCTCTGGGTCCAGGCATAATCTGCCACATTAGGGCCGGAAGCGATGAACTTCAGATCCAGGCCATACTTCGGAACCCATTCGATAAAGCGTCGAAACTCTACGGCATACTCATCGCCTGTGAAACTCCCGCCGCAGCCCCAACTTTCATTCCCAACGCCCCAAAAATTCACCGGAAAGGGATCGCGATCTCCGCCCTGGGCGCGCAGATTAGCTCCTGAGGTCGTGCCGGCGGGTGAATTGCAATACTCGACCCACTGGTCGAAGTCGAATGCGTTCAACCCGCGCAAATTTCCGGCAAAGTAAGGCTGCGCTCCCACCGCTTTGCAAAGATGTGCGAACTCATTCGTGCCGAACTCGTTCGGATCGTACTTCTGAGGGCCATCTGGCGCTTTCATCAGATACGGCGTGTTTGCCCAAAAATTGGTGCGTTTTGGCCTCGCGCTACGCGGTCCCACTCCGTCACGCCAGTTATAGCTGTCCGCGAAACAGCCACCGGGCCATCTGATGACAGGCGGCCTCAGCCGCCTCAAGTTGTCGATGAGCTCCTTACGAATGCCGCCGACGTTCGGGATCTTTGAGTTCTCTCCGACCCAGACACCGTCGTAGATGACCCCGCCGATGTGCTCCGTGAAATGGCCATAGATGTTTGGAGAAATCGTTCCAATCGGCTCATCCGGCAAAATGTCGATTCTCGCGGACGCCGCGCTTGAGAGTCGCGGTGCAAGCAGCGCCACACCCGATAACAGAAAATTGCGCCGCAGTATCTCAGACATGCCGGTCCTTTCCTCTAACTGCTCTTCTTTTGTCCGTAGTAAGCGTTGGGCCCGTGCTTCCGGAAGAAATGTTTATCGTGAAGCGCGTCCGAGATCGGTCCTGCTTCTGAATTGATAGTGACGGTCAGCAGTGCCATGTGCGCCAGCTCTTCCACGACCACCGCCGTATGCGCCGCGTCCGTTACCGTCGGCCCCCAGCAGAAAGGTGCGTGTCCGGAAACCAGCACGGCAGATGTGGCTAGCGGATCGACCTCCCGGAACCGCTCGATGATCACATGCCCGGTATTTAATTCATAGTTAGACTGGATTTCGCCGGGCCGCATCGGCCTTGTAACCGGCAAGGAGCCCTCAAAATAATCGGCGTGGGTCGTTCCGAAACATGGAATTGGCTTGTTAGACTGTGCCCAGGCGGTCGCGTACCGGGAGTGGGTGTGTACTACGCCATTGACTCCGTCCCAGGCGCGATACAGAGCCAAATGTGTCGGCAGGTCTGACGAGGGTCGGAGCGTGCCCTCGACGATCTTCCCATCCAGGTCCGTAACCACCAGATCCTCGGGCGTCAGCTGCTCGTAGGGAACGCCGCTCGGCTTGATTACAGCTAGCTTGCTCGCACGATCAAAACCGCTGGCGTTTCCGAAGGTGAAGATCACCAGGCCGCGGCGTACCAGCTCCAGATTTGCCTCCAGAACTTCCTTACGCAGATCTTTCAACAACATCGTCACTGCCTCATCTCCGCTGCAATTCTGCGCAGCTCGGGCAACACGTCGCCCAGCTGCGCCGGCTCGGATCGCCGCTGGCCGAACGCGAAATACAACCGTTTATAAAATCCGTAGAGCTGCTGGTAGACCCTGGCTTCCAGTTCCTGCGGCTCGTAAATCTTGAATGGCGGACAGAGCGCCTGCTGCGCTTCCGCGATGGTCCGAAAAGCTCCCGCGGCAAGAAAAGCGAAAATGGCCGATCCGAGGCTCGTTACATCGCCCTGTGGCACCAGAATCGGCTTCTTCAACGCATTCGCGTACACCTGGTTCAACACTTCATTCTTCTTCGGAATTCCGCCGCCATTGATCACGCGCTTGATTTCTACGCCGTGTTCTTCCATGCGCTCCAGGATCACGCGCGTGTGCAGCGCGGTTCCTTCGATCGCCGCAAACAGTTCGTCTGCTGCTGTGTTCGTCAGATGCCAATTTAGAGTGATGCCGCCCAGCTCCGGATTCACGAGTACGGTGCGGTCGCCGTTATCCCAAGTCAGTCGCAGTAGTCCCGTCTGGCCCGCGCGATAGCCCGCGATCTCTCTGGATAGTTCGCTAACTTGCGTTCCTCCGCGGCGCGCAATCGCTTCAAAAATGTCGCCCACTGCCGAGAGGCCTGCTTCGATGCCCGTCAACTTCGGATCGACCGAACCACGCACCACGCCGCACAGACCAGGAACGAGCGTTGTCTCTTCCGACAACCCGATGATGCAGGTGGACGTGCCGATCACGTTCACCATGTCGCCTAACCGGCAGCCCGCCCCAATGGCGTCCCAATGCGCATCGAAAGCTCCCACCGGAATCAGCACGCCGGGCTGCAGGCCTAAGCGATCGGCCCAGTCGGGCGTAAGCTCGCCCTGCAATGCATCGGAGGTCGCATATTCGCCTTCAAGCTTTGCGCGCACTCCCTTGAGTAATGCATCCACCGACACCAGAAACTCTTCCGGAGGAAGACCGCCCAGCGCCTTGTTCCACATCCACTTGTGGCCCATGGCGCAGATACTGCGTTTGACGTTCGCCGGCTGATCGAGGCCGCACAGAGTGGCCGCTACGTAATCGCAGTGTTCGAAGGCGGAACCGAACTGCTCGCGTTTTTCAGGGTTGTGCCGCAGCCAGTGCAGCAGCTTCGAGAATCCCCATTCGGAAGAATAGACGCCTCCGCACCATTTGATCGCTTCCAGGCCGGCTTCGTGCGCCTTGCGCGTGATCTCGGCCGCCTCTCGCCAGGCGCGGTGATCGCACCACAAATAGTACTCATTGAGCGGCCGCATGTGGCCGTCCACCGGAATTACGCTCGAGCCGGTAGTGTCTATCGCGAGCGCCTTAACGGCCGAGCCGGATACGTTTGCCGCCGAGAGTGCTTTCCGCGTGGCCGCGGCAAGTGCAGCCATGTGGTCCTCGTGGCTCTCGGTTGCGTAATCTGGATCGTCCCTTCTGCGGTGGAGCGGGTATTCTGCGGCGGCTGCTCCCAGCCTGCCTCTCTCACTATCGAAAATCGAAACGCGAACACTCAGGGTGCCGAAATCCGCCCCCGCCACCACGGTGCCCATACGCTATCGTTTCCTCGGAAAGAACTTGATCAGGTAAGTCAAACCGATCGCAAGCAGAACGGCTCCCCACCAGATGCCCGCGTGCAGATTAGCCAGCACCACGGGATGTTGCGGCGGCGAAAAGTATTCATAAATCCCGCTAGCCGTGATCAGCACGCCGTATGCGGTCAGCAGTACTCCGATAAAGAACCAGATCGAAATGAAACTCTCGCCGTGCATGATCGCTCGCCTCCTACCAGAAGATAATCTGCAGAACTACGAAGACTGCCAGCACCACGCCCGCCCAAAAGATCGGCTTTTGATAAAGCCTTAAGCCTGTTTCCTTCGGTATGTCCGTGGCGCCGTACACCAGCCCCACTAATTCGGATTCTGGTTTTGGTTTGCTTGCCAGACTGACCGCTACCGTCACGCCCACGCAAATCAGCCATGACCAGAGCGCGCGATACATGTTCTCGGCCATCTCCTTTGCGTCTGGTGAAATAGCCACGTACCTGAGCGCTGAAGGATCTAGTTCAACCCACACCCACATGCCCACCGATGAAACTGTTCCGGCCAGTAGTCCCCAGAAGCCGCCCGCCGGGGTGGCCCGTTTCCAAAGCATGCCAAGCACGACCGTTCCGAACAGCGGAGCGATGAAAAAGCTGAACAGCGCCTGGACGTAGTCCATAATGCTGAGAAACTGCATGACGAGGTACGCCGTTGCAACGCTGACCAGTACTCCGACCACAGTGGACCAGCGGCCCATCGCCACATAGTGCGAATCCGGCGCCTGCTTTCGAATCAGCGCACGATAGATGTCGTATGTCCAGACCGTCGTGAACGCGCTGACGTTTCCCGCCATGCCCGACATGAACCCGGCAATCAGGGCTGTGATGCCCAACCCAAGCAGGCCCGGACCGCAGTAGCGCGCCAACATGATCGGCAGCACTTCGTTGTAGCTGTGCATTCCGGTTGCATTCGCTTGCGCTTCACCCACCAGATGCTCCGGCAGCACCGCCAAAGCCAGCAATCCGGGCAGGATCACAATGAAGGGAACCGCCATCTTGAATGCGGCGCCGATCACCGGAGCCATCTTTGCGCTCCTCAGATCTTTTGCCGTCAAAACTCTTTGCACAACCAGGAAGTCCGTCGTCCAATATCCGAACGCAATCACAAAGCCAAGGCCGAAGACGATGCCGGTCCAATGTATGCCCATCGGGTTATCGGCAAAGGCGCCCAGGCCTTTCCACATGTGCGTGTAATCCTGACCCGGGAAGTTGTGGTGAATGCGCTGCACCATGCCGCTCCACCCGCCCGTTTCCACCAGCCCGATGATTCCGATCAGAATCGCGCCCAGCCAGATTAGAAAAAACTGCAGGACTTCATTGAAAATCGCCGAAAGCAACCCCCCCAGGTAGACATAAACCGCTACGGTAAGCGACGACACCCAGATGCTGAACGAAATATCCCATCCGAGGATGATCTTCATCACGAGCGCCATCGAATACATGTTGATCCCGCTCATCAGCAGCGTCATAAATCCAAAGCTGATCGCCGAGAGTGCTCTGGCCGGTTCACCGAAACGCAGCTTCAGATAGCCCGGCACCGAGTGCGTTCGCGAGATGTAGTAGAACGGCATCATCACGATTCCGAGAAACAGCATTGCGGGAATTGCGCCGATCCAATACCAGTGCGCCGCCAATATGCCGTATTGGTAAGCGGAAGCGGCCCAGCCCATCAGTTCGAGCGACCCCAGGTTGGCAGCCACGAAGCTGAGCCCGGCTACCCAGGAGCTCATGTCGCGGCCGGCGAGAAAAAATTCCTCGCCTGTGTTGGCATAACGCTTCAGGTAAAAGCCGATCCCCAGGCACATTACGAAATACAGGCCGATCACGAGCAAATCGACGGTGCTGAGCGAGAGCAACCTGGCCGATCTGGCTTGCAGAAGAAGAGCGAAGCAGAGAGTCATGAGGCGAAGCGGAAATTATATCGAGTCGCGGAAAAAAGTATCCCTGTAAAGGCTTACAACTTGGCTTCGAAGGCAAGCGATGGGCAGCGTCCCTCGTCATGCGAGGCCACGTCGCTAGCAGATTCGGCAGCTTTGCTGTCCAACACAGAGCTGTTCAGGGAGCCGAGCAGCGTTGCGAGCGGTCGGTATCCTCTCGTCTCCAAATCTTCGCGCTGCCTTACCCTATTCGATCGTGGTAAGAAACGGAACGAGTAAATCGATTATTGCCTACACTGCTTTTTGGACGACGACCGGCGAGCACGGGGATCCATACAGCTACTCTCGAACCGTGGGCGGCATGTATGATCCAGGGAGTCAGATCGCGCCGAATGCGGAAAAGATTATTACCATCGCGATGCAGCCGAACGAGGATCTTACGGGATATGTGAATCGCTTCGAACACTCGGCCGTGACGATCGCGCTCGATGCCGTCATGTTTGAGGACGGCAGCACTGCCGGCCCGGATTACTCAGAATCGATGGCGAAGTCAAGGCAAGTGTGAAGGCTGAGTACGATCTGTACAAAACCATTCTTACGCAAGATCGAGATTCGCTGGTTTCTCGGCTCGAGATTGCATCGGAACAGTCCAAACCTGGCCGAGTGCTGGATTGCTCGCATCCTTTTTCAGCCTGGTACAAATGTTACCAAGCGCAATTCGCGCGCCTACTTCTAAGGGCTGCTGGGACGAGCGGGATCGCGCAGGTGGTAGCGGATGTACAGGTGGCTTTCCAAGCTAGACATTATCCAGCAAACATCGACACCTGGGTAGATCCTCAAGCACGAAGCGCGTAACTCTTTCTTGATTTCCGGGACCGCTTGGATAACCCTTGCGCCTAGTTCCGCGCTGCTCCTGTCGAACCCCTAACCACAAACTCCGGATCGATCAGAATCTTCCGCCCACAGGCTTCGGGCGCCGGCCGTGGAGCGGTCAAAACCTGAATCATCATCTGTCCGATCTTCTCGCGCGGGATATGCAGCGTCGTAAGCGGAGGGCACGCCACTTCAGCCAGCTTGATGTTGTCGAAGCCGGTTACCGAAACATCTTGCGGCACCCGCAAACCAGCTTCGCGCAGTTCATGAAGCACTCCGAGCGCCATGAAGTCATTCACACAGATGACGGCGGTCGGGTCCAAGCCCGAAGCCAGGATTTCGCGCGTCGCCTGCCTTCCGCCTTCGATCCCATCGGTGTTGGCCACCAGTTTCCATTCGATGTTCGGCTCGAATCCGGTCACTGTCTCCCGGAAGACCCGCTCCCGTATGCTGAGGGGCCCAAGCGCAGGATGGTGGCTTACAAAGGCCATGCGCTTGTGTCCTAACTCATGCAGGTAATGAACTACCCGCTCAATCCCTTTACCGTACTTCACTGAGATATTCGAGATATTGTGCTTCGGCAATCCGACATCATAGAAGACCACCGGAATATCGAGGTCTGTGAAGTCCTCAATGAGGCTGGGATCCATCTCGGAAATAACCAGCGCCAGCCCGGCCACTCTGCCCCCGAGCATCAACCGGATATGCCGGACCAGGTGCTCGGGACTGTAGTCGGTGTTGGCGAGAACGATCTCAAAGCCCTTATGCTGGGCCACTTCTTCCGCCGCCTTGAACACGTCGAAAAAGAATGGATTTTCGAGATTCGAAACAATCATTCCAAAGGTGCGGCTTTTCCCGCCCGCGAGATTGCGGGCGTGCAGGTTCGGATGATACTTCAGCTCTTCGACAGCTTTCAGCACGCGCGCTCGCGTTGACGCCCTGACAGGGCCAACATCGTTAAGAACACGCGAGACCGTGGCGGTGGAAACCCTCGCTTGTTTTGCTACTTCCTCTAGGCTCATTCTTGGATCGCAAAAAACAGCATTATTATCGCGCGACCGTGCGTTGTTGTCGTGCTTTATAGGTCCAGTACTCCGTAAAACTTCCTGTATCTATGAAAGCGGTTTCATGTTCCGTTGACTTGTAGCCCCGCTCACGGTATAACGACTTTTCCTGACTTCTCACTCATTCTCTATGTCGAGCCATCCCATTTCCCGCCGGAGTTTTACTTCGGCCCTGGTTTCTGCTCCGCTCATCCTGCGCGCCCGGCCTTCAACGAAGGAAGCCCGCATCAAAATCGATACGGAACGCGTCATCGGTGAGATTGATCCTAAACTTTACGGCAACTTCACTGAGCACCTGGGACGCTGTATTGAAGGCGGAATCTTTGAAGAGAATTCGCCGCTTTCTGACAAGAACGGCTTCCGCAAAGATGTCATGAGGGTAGTTGAGGACCTCCATGTCACCTTCCTGCGCTGGCCTGGCGGAAACTTTTCGTCTAACTATAACTGGCGCGACGGTATCGGCCCGCGTGATGAACGCCCGGCGCGTCTTGAAATGGCTTGGGGCACCGTCGAAGACAACCGTTTCGGCACGCACGAATTCCTGGAGTATTGTGAGGCGATCAAGACAGAACCTTACCTATGCGCCAATTTCGGCACCGGTTTCTGGGACGAAGCGCAGCAATGGGTCGAGTATTGCAATTTCCCGGGTGGAACCGCTACCTCCAAACTGCGTCAGAAGAACGGCCGGCAGGAGCCCTGGAAGGTGAAGTACTGGGGACTGGGAAACGAGATGGATGGCCCCTGGCAGATGGGTCATCGCACGGCCGAAGACTACGGAAAATTCGCTCTGGAAGGCGCCAAGCTGATGAAGTGGACCGATCCAAGCCTCAAGCTGGTGGCGGCCGGATCAGCCAACTTTGGCCCCGGGGCCGACTGGATCAATTGGAATCGTGTCGTCCTCGAATATCTCAAAGATCACGCCGATTACCTCTCTCTTCACCTCTACGTCGGAAACCCTGAAAACAATTTCGAAGAGTTCATGGCAAGCTCCCTTGAACTGCAGGAGCGTACTAAGATCGCCGAAGGCATTATCCGCGCCGCTATGTCGCGAACCGACAATCGCAACATGTACATCGCCTGGGACGAATGGAACGTGTGGTATCGCGCACGAGGCGATAAGGAACGCGGGCGGCGCATTCTAGAGGAGCACTACAATCTGGAAGACGCGCTCGTCATAGCGACGTTTTTAAACGGCTTTATCAACAATGCTCACATTGTGAAGATTGCGAACATGGCACAACTGGTCAATGTCATCGCGCCGATCTTCACCAGCCCGACCGGTCTGTTCCTGCAGACCATTTACTATCCGCTGCAACTGTTCGCTTCCAATTCGTTCGGCAATGCACTTGAGTTGTTCGTAGACGGCCCAACCTATTCCAGCAAGCGTTCCCCTAAGACGCCTCTACTCGATATCTCCGCTGCTTACGACGGCGGCACTCTTGTTCTAAACGTCGTGAATCGCAGCCGCAACGAAAGTTTGCCGGCTACTTTCGAATTAGAAGACAAGCAGTTCTCAGGAAGCTTCGAAGTGGCGGAAGTCAACGGCCCCGATATCAAATCGGAAAATACGTTCGGCACCACTTTGGTGAAGACCACGCGGAAGAGCACGCAGGCAAGTGGCGCCCGTCTGCGCTACGAGTTTGCTCCTCATTCCTATACCATGCTGAAAGGCAAACTGGCTTAGCATGATCGACTTCAAAGAGCTCGAAGTCTGGTTCGCCACCGGCAGCCAGCATCTCTATGGCGAAGAAACTCTCAAAGAAGTAGCCATCCACTCACAGCAGATCGTGCGCGGTCTAAGCAATCTGCCGCAGACGCCCGTAAACATTCTCTTCAAGCCCGTGCTGACCACGGCTGAGTCTATTCACGAACTCTGCCTGGAGGCAAATAACGCCCGGCATTGTATCGGCCTGATCGCCTGGATGCACACGTTCTCGCCCGCCAAGATGTGGATCGCAGGGTTGAAGGCGTTGCAAAAGCCTTTCGTCCACCTGCACACGCAATTCAATCGCGAGCTTCCCTGGTCGACCATCGACATGGACTTCATGAATATGAACCAGTCCGCTCACGGCGACCGGGAGTTCGGTTTCATCGGGAGCCGGATGCGGCTGAATCGTAAGGTGATCGTCGGGTTTTGGCACGACGAAGATGTGCAGAATGAGCTCGCCACTTGGGCGCGAGCCGCTTGCGCCTGGCACGATGCTCAAACCCTGAAAGTCGCCCGCTTCGGCGATAACATGCGCAACGTCGCGGTTACTGAAGGGGACAAAGTCGAGGCTGAGATCCGCCTCGGCTACACCGTACGAGGTTACGGCATCGGTGACCTGACGGACCGTTTTCAGCAGATCTCAGAGAGCGACATCGACCACCTCGCTGGCGAGTACGACGACTCGTACATCATGGCGGAGCCGCTGCGCCCAGATGGTCCCCAGCGTAGTGCCTTGCGCGAAGCAGCCCGCATCGAATTGGCGCTCCGCAACTTTCTCGACGAGGGCGGCTTCAAGGCGTTCACCGATACCTTCGAGGATCTCCACGGAATGGCGCAGTTGCCCGGCATCGCCGTCCAACGACTAATGGCGGACGGCTACGGCTTCGGCGGGGAAGGGGACTGGAAAACCGCCGCGCTGGTTCGCTCCATGAAAGTGATGGCGGCTGGTCTGGACGGTGGCACCTCCTTTATGGAGGACTATACATATCACCTGGATGGAAGCGGGCAAGTCCTCGGCGCTCACATGCTGGAGGTCTGTCCCTCTATCGCGCAAGACAAGCCCAGCGCCGAGATCCATCCGCTATCGATCGGTGGCAAGGCCGATCCGGTACGCCTCGTGTTTACCGCCGGCGCAGGTCCTGCCGTCAACGCGTCGGTCGTCGATGTGGGCGATCGCTTCCGGATGATCGTTAACCAGGTAAACGTAATCGCCCCTGAGCAGCCTCTTCCCAAATTGCCCGTTGCTCGTGCGCTCTGGATCCCGGAGCCCGATCTGAAAACTGCCGCTACGGCCTGGATTCTTGCCGGCGGCGCACACCATACCGGTTTCAGTCGCCCTCTCACTTCACAACATCTCGAAGACTTCGCCAGCATGGCCGGCATCGAGTTCCTGCTGATCGACCGCGAGACTCGGATCCGGGATTTCAAAAACGAACTGCGTTGGAACGATGCTGCTTACCGCCTGGCTTTCCGCTAATTGAAAAAAGACATTGCAGTTAGGCGTATAATCTTCTCGGCCTCTGTGCCGCGAGAGGGCCGTCGACCCAAAAGGAGAATTCGGATGAAAAAGTACGTCTATGCAATCTCGCTGATGGCGTTACTGTTCGCTTCAGCATTGGTCGTGTCTGCGCAAACGGACCAGGCAAACCCGTTCATCGGAACCTGGCACTTGAACGTTGCGAAATCAAAAGTCAGTCCCGGACCCGGTCCAAAAAGCGAAACTGTAACGGTTGCGCCCGACGGAAAAACTACGGTCGAAGAGGTGGGTCCACAGGGGAAGAGCTTTTCCTGGTCGTTCACTCCGTCAGGGGATGCCGTGGTTCCCATCGAAGGCATGGAGAACTCCACCGTCAGCGAGAAGCGATCGGGCAACACGGTCGACCACGTTTGGAAGGTTCGAGGCCGAAACACCAAGGGACATGGCGTCATTTCAAAAAGCGGCAAGACAATGACCTACACTCAGACCGGCACGGACGAGCAAGGCCGCCCCGTGCATAACGTCCTCATTTTCGAGAGGCAGTAAGCGCGCGCTCCGCAACCGCGATTTAGTCCTGTAACCCCGCCCGCCATCGCTGGTACTCGCGGCCTTCCTAAGCCCAAAGACTTCCTCGCCTCCCTCCGATAAGCAAATCATGTCATCGAAACCGGGAACGCTCAAGCAGTTCCCGGCTTATCGGAGCAACTATGAAAAAACCTATTCTTTCTTTCTTCTTGTTCGGGGCGATTCTTTCCGCTACGCCTGTGAACGTGACCCTGCTAAACGCGGGTAACCCCTTGGCCGTGAACCCGACAGGACAGTTTTATGTCGGTCCGTACACCTTAACCCTGAACGGCATCGCCACTCCGGCCATGTGCGTGGACGACTTCATCGATAACAACATCGGCGACAAATGGCAGGCGAACGTCACTTCCGTCACCAGCTCCGATTTCGGCAAGACTTATCTGGGCAACAATGGTGAAACGATCGAGGGCTATCACGCCACCAGCAGCCAGCTTTACACGGCCGAAGCTTATCTTTTCAGTCTGATCACCAAGCCCGGCGCCGACCGCGCTGACATCCAGGAAGCGGCGTGGGCCATCATGGACCCCAAGACCCTCTCCCAGGTGTTCAACAGTGAAGAGACGAAAGTCCAGAACTACCTCCAAGCTGCCTACGACAACTCTCCTTCTTTTGATGCCAGCGGCTACAGCATCATCTCGGACGTAACCAAGAACGGTAAACAGGAGTTCATCGTCGCGAGCGCGCCTGAGCCAGCCAGCTTTGCGCTGTTCGGTGGCGGACTGCTCGCCGCCGGCGCAGCTCGGTTCCTCCGCCGGCGTAAGGAGGTGAAGGGCTAAACCAAGTCTCTCACCCCACTTCGCCCAAGGGCAGGCTGACTCGAAACGGAGTCAGCCTGCCTTTTAGCGTTACGATTGCTAATTTCTCCCCTAAGGCGCTCCCATGCTCTGCAGCGCCATTACAAAGCCGGTCGGCTGAATCCTCAACGCTCCGCCATACGGCCCGTCCACATCGTCTATCGTGACCAGGACCAGAGAAATGATGAAAGTGATTCCAATCACCTGCAAAACATGCATCCGGGTTTCTTCCACATCAAACAGGCAGGTGTAGAACACCGTCAGCACTCCGCCGGTGATCAGAAGTAGCCAGAAAACGCCCGGGATTTTTGAGCCGGCCTCGTAGTGCCGGATGCGGCGGCGCTCGGTCATATTGGTCAGATCGTTGAGCAGGCGTTCCAGACTGGCCTGCTCGGAGGCGTTATGCGCCGCAATCGTTGGAATTGCGTTCCACAGAGCTGCCACGATCGCCGAACCACTCTTGCCGAAACCACCTTTAGTCATCGCCGGCCACTCTTCTCTTATCATGGCTTCGGCATAGCGTCGCGCGAGCCCTTGTACCTGCTCTTTTGCGGACGGCAGGCCCTCCGCTACCCGGTAGATGTTCACGAGCGCGTTTGATTCCCTCTCGGCGTTGGTCTCCGCCCTCAAATAGTCGTTCCAGACGTCGGAAAGCATGAACGCAATGATCACTGCGTAAGTTGTGCCAAGGAAGCTGATCTGCCAGCCAATCACATCGTTGTGCTGGAAGCGGCCGCGAGGGAGCCAGAAACGCCGGAAAATAAACAGGCATAAGAGAGCCAGTGCAATGCTTCCCGCGATAATCGAACAGCTCTGCAGCGCGCTCAGCATCGTCTCTTCGGCCTGAACCCGCCTCGCCTAGCGGGTTCAGCGCTTCGAATCATTTTACGGCCGGCCTCCGTCCTTGGGCGGCCGTTCAGGAAGCTGCCGTGAATTCATCTTTCACGGTTTTGACTTTGAGCTTTCCGTCCTTCTCCTGGAAAACCAGAATCGTATAGAGCTTGCCTGCCTCGAGTGACATGTCCTTTACCGGCGCGGCATTCCTTTTACTCATCCCGTTGCGTACCGTCAGCTCGGCTTCCGATGGATTCACGTCCTTATAATCGGTCGCGTGATCCAAACCCGCCCCGCTGATCAGTGGAGTCTTGTTCCCGCCGGCATACAAATCTACATCTTTTATCCCGGGTGCCAGATTGATCACCCGCACCTTGGCCTGCCCTGGCGCAGGGGGCGTCAGATCATCGGAGACATTATCAATCGTGGTCTTGCCGTTCTTCTCGGCAACGGCAATGACGGTATAGTGTTTCCCGGAAGTCAGCCCCTCGCTGTCACTCGCGAGCGCATTGGTTTTATCATCCTTGGCATACAGTTTGAAATCGTGCCGCTCGGCCGGCACTTCTTTGTAAGCTGTGACGTCTCTTGCGCCGACTCCAGTGAACGGTGTCATGTCGCCAAATGCAAGGTCCTTGGCGCTGGTGGTTGCGTTGATGAAACGTACCAGGGCTTTGTCGGCCTGTTTAGCTGTGGCGGCAGGAGGTGCCGTTCCCTTTCCATCTCCACTGCTGGCCACCGATGAAGTCTCAGCTGTCTTGTTACTCGCGCAATTCGTGCTAAACAGGACGAGTGCTCCGAAAGCCGCGATGGCAAAAATTTTTCTTGTTTTCATGTTTGAAATTTTGAGCCGCATCGGACCGCTTTGGCCCTTAATGCGAGCTCGAGCTGCTTATCCCCGCTGTATAGAGCCACACAATTTCCGGGCCGTTACAACACATCGTGAGTACGCTCTTCTGTCAGCCACCTTTCTAGTCGCGGATCGAGGAAGCCTTTCACCTGTATCGCTGCTCCTCCTAGCTCTGTCGACGTAGTCTCGATACCGACTACCTTCATCCCTGCTTCAATACCCGCTTGCAAGCCGGTGGGCGAATCCTCAAAAACAACACAATCCCGAGGATCGGCTCCTAGCCTCCTCGCAGCTTCCAGATAAACGTCCGGAAAAGGTTTCGGCCGGCTCACTTCGAGTCCGTTTACAGCGACTCGAAAAAAACGGCGCAGGTTGTAGTGATCGAGTACGAAATCGATATTCTGTGGTTCCGCATTCGACGCGACAGCTTTCGGAACGTCCTCGTGCCGTTCCAGGAACTCAACCAATCCCGGAATCCGGTACTCCTCGATTCCATTTCGCAGAACCATATCGCGCCACAACTGCTCTTTGGCCGCGCCGTGCCGAAAGACTACTTCGTCGTCGAGACCGCTCCCGATCAGGTCCTCCACCAGTTCCGCATTACGCTTGCCATGCATGCGCCGCTCGAGATCCTCCACTCGAATTCCCAGATTGGCCAGATACTCCTGCCAGGCAAGCACGTGCAAAGGCATGGAGTTGATCAGGACGCCATCCAAGTCGAAGATGAATGCCAGATGTCGCGCCTTTCCCCGGTTCACGCCGGAAGAATAACATGCGTCAGAGCCGGTTGCGGCCTTCGACGCTATAATCAGGGCACGCGTGCGAGCCTGCTGAACCCTATGCGGCGTAAGTTCAGGCTCGGAAGGTGCCCCTATTTCGGAAACGACGCAGACAATTATCGGGCAGAATGCTCGCAAGTTCGTTCGCGTACTCTTTCTCGCCCTGCTTGTCATCGTGCTGTGTGGAGTTGTGGCTCCCTGGATCAATGCGGCGCGCTTCAGCGGAAGCATTCAGGCCGCTCTCGAATCTTCCCTCGGGCGCAAGGTCCAGTTCGAAAAGGCTTACTTCACGATCTTCTCGGGACCGGGGTTCTCGCTAGAGAACGTCACGATCAGTGAGGATCCGCGCTACGGGCTGGAGCCATTTGCCTACGTGCCGGCACTCCAAACTCGTCTCCGCCTCGACAAGTTATTGCTCGGCCAGATCCGGTTTTCCAGCTTGCGGCTTCTTGATCCCACCCTGAACCTGGTCAAACTCAACGACGGTACCTGGAATGTTCTAGCCCTTGTGCAGCGTCTAAGCGCTCCGCGCCGCATGCCGCTAAACCTTTTTCCGTCGTTTGAGGTATCCGACGGGCGTTTGAATTTCAAGCTCGGAACACGCAAAACTACTCTCTACATATCTGAATCTGACCTATCAATTTATCCCGAGCGGTCCGGCAAAGTTTATTTCCGATTCTCCGGATCGCCCGCGCGTACGGACCGAGCTGGAATGGGATTCGGTCACTTCCGCGGCGACGTGAACTGGTTCCTGAACTCTTCGGACACCCGCCCGGGCCAACTCCAAGCGCAAGTGTACCTGGATCCCAGCAACTTGAGCGAGCTTACGACCCTGCTGGAAGGCCATGATGTCGGAATCCACGGAACCCTGAGCTCACAACTTCGCATTCAGGGGGCGCTCAATGCCTTGCAAGTCACGGGTGATCTGCACTTAAATGACGTACATCGTTGGGACCTCCTCCCGGCCAGCGGTGAGGATTGGACCGTCCGGTACGCGGGCAACCTCGACCTGCTCATGCACCGCCTTGATTTCAAGACCGTATCTCCCGACAAAACACAGCTTGCCCCTGTCACCCTGCACCTTCGCGTCAGCGACTTTCTCGGCCACGCGAATTCTTCGGTGTTGGCAGAACTCAACGCCGTCCCGGTTCAGGATATTTTGCCTCTTGCCATTCGCATGGGTCTTTCACTTCCAAATGACGCCGATTTGCGCGGTTCGCTGAACGGAGCGATCGGTTATGCGAGTGGGACCGGGTGGTCAGGCGGCTTCGTAATCAGCAATGCCGAAGCGGCTCTTCCCGGAGCGCCTGTGATGCGCGCTGCTGCTGCAAATGTCACGGTCTCTGGCGACCATGCCCATTTCGATCCCACCATCATCGAAGCCGGGGGCGGCGGCACCCTCAAGCTCGGCGGCGATTACTATTTTTTCCAGCCGCACGCCGATGCAACACTGAGCGCGCTGGGAGTTCCGGTCCAGGAATTGAAGTCTTTGGCCGGTTCATGGTTCGGTGGACCGGAGGCGCTTTCTGCCCTCCGCAACGGCGATATCATCGGCCACTTCTCGTATTTACACACGGCCGCTGATGCCGGGCCGCCCGGAAATCCTGCATTGCCCGTCTGGTCAGGCCAGTTCGAGTTAAGCGACGCAACCCTATCCGTTCCAGGTCTCGGTGTGCCGCTCGAGCATGCTCGGGGCAAAGCAAGCTTCGGAGCTTCCAGCTTTGAGCTGGATCACCTCACTGCTACTCTCGGTTCTCGCGCCGTGCACGCTTCATATCGCTACAACCTCCTGGCCAGACATCCCGAACATGTGCGCGTCGAATTTCCCAGCGCCGATCTCTCCGAACTGCAAGCTCTCTTGGGATCTGACAAGCGTCATGCCGGGTTGTGGGCCCGCCTCGGCTTCCTCGGACGCTCCCTCGGCGCCGCGCCTCTTCCAAATTGGCTGATTGCGCGCAACCTTGAGGGCGATCTGACCGTCGACCATTTGTCCGCCGAAGGCCAGCCGCTTGGCCTCTTGAACACGCACTTCGTATGGCGAGCATCTCAACTCGAGTTTAGGGATCTCACTCTGAATCTGGCAGAAGGCCGGATCACGGCCAATGGCGCAGTTGATTTCGGCTCGTACCTCCCGCATTGGCAGTTTTCTGCGAGCGTTTCCGACTACCCTTGGAGTGGCGGGTTACTCAATGCGGAAGGGAATTTCTCCAGTGCGGGATCGGGGAAAGACCTCTTGCGCAAGCTCGCTGCTTCAGGCTCTTTCAATGCTCAGGATCTCACCCTCGCTGCGAACGGCAGTTTTGAAAACGTCTCGGGGCTCTTCCGGTTTTCTTTCGCGGAGGGTTGGCCCGATCTCCGGCTCTCCGGAATACAGGCTATCCAGAATGGTGATCTGTGGAGCGGCGAAGGCGCGACTCAGAGTGATGGTAAGCTTCTCGTCGACCTCGCTCATGAGGGCAGGCAAGTACACTTCGTCAGTTCTCTCGATGGCGAGACCATCTCTGCTCCGCTCTCCTCGGTGCCTCGTCCCGCTGCCGATGTTAGATACCAGAGCCCAGGTCTAAAATTTTGATGTGACTCATGCACCCTCTTGATCCCGTCTGGGAGGCGCCAAAGCGCGATTTCGAAGCCGTCTGCTTAGAGTCGGTCGGCACCGCCCACCGGCAGCTCGTGGCAGACTTGAACCAGATTTTTCGCCGTTTCCTCCATTACGAAAATGAACAGCATTGGTTCGCGGCCTTGCTGGACGGAGCATCAAGGTTTGCTGCCCAGCTGGCGATTTTCTCTCACACCCGCGGCGATTTGCGCCTTCGTGGGGCACTCAACCTGGACCTGCCGCAAAGCAGCGAGTTCCCCGTTTCCTCCGCGCACGCTTTTGCAGCAGTTATCCAGTCTTCCGATCCGCTTGTTGCCTTGCGCGCGCCAACGGAGGTCGGCACCCTGCTAAGTTCGAGCGGCTCCGGCGCCCGCGCCCATCTGTTTCCGATTGCAAATGCCGGCCGGACCGTCGCCATTCTGTTCGCCGTGGAAGATGACTCTCTCGATGCGAATGGCCTCGAGCTGGTTACCGGAATGGCGTCCGCCGTGATCGAGCGGCGTTCGAATGTGTCGCTCCACGCTCAAATTGCCCCTGTACCCGAGTCGCGGAAAACCCAGGACTCCCCACAGCAGCTTCGCCCGCTTCCGCCCTGGACCAGTTTGAGCGCCAGCCAGCGCGAACTCCACCGCAAGGCGCAGCGCTTCTCCCGTGTCGCAGTCGCCGAAATCCAGCTTACCCGCCCGGAAGCTTGCCGAGCGGGCCGCGAACAGAATAACCTGTATATGTTTCTACAGAAAGAGATCGATAAAGCTCGTGAGCACTATCGCAACCAGTTCATGACCGCTCCTGGCATGGTTGATTACCTTCATCTAGAGCTGGTGGACCATGCAGCTCAAGGCGACGAACAAAAGTTGGGAGTGGATTATCCCGGCCAGCTGGCGTAGCGGGCGTCTCCCTTCTTTCGCCTTGCTTCTAGCGGCGTTCGCCGCCAGTGCTGCAACTACTCACGTTAAGAAGAAAGCTGCACCGAAACCTCAGACTGCCAAAATCGCTGGAGCTGCGGGTTTAATCGCGGTCGCTCAGCGCGCGCTTGAAAAAAACGATCTGCAAAGCGCAGCCGATTACGCCGCTTCAGCTTCCACCAAAGCGCCGATCCTCGACGATTACGCTCAGTTCATCCGGGCGCAAGCCGAGTACGGCTTGAAGAATTACAGCGAGGTTACGAAATCTGCTACTCGCGTCTTCAACCAGGTTCCTCTCTCGCCATTCGTCGGCCCCGCTGCGGCTTTAGCTGTTCGATCGCAACTTGATGCGAATGATCCAAAGCAGGCGCTCGAGCTTGTCAAGAAATACCACGATGTCATCCCTCAGCCGCAGGGCGATCTTCTCCTTGCGCGTTCCTTCGAAGCCACCGGAGATCTCGCTTCGGCCGCCGAATACTACCAGCGGGTCTACTACAACTTTCCAGTGGCCAAAGAAGCAACTGACGCGGCAAATGCCCTGGTTGAGGTAAAGCAGCGACTGGGCGATGCCTACCCGCCCCCTATGCCCAATGCGATGCTCACTCGCGCTGAAAAGTTAATCAACGCGAGGAATCCCGAGGCAGCTCGCATCGAACTCACTGCGGCCATTCCGCAGCTCGGGGGAACTCAGCGCGACCTCGCTCGCGTGCGCTTAGGAGAAGTGGATTATCTTAGCGGCAAAACCGAAGCCGCCCTCCAATATTTGACGGCTCTCAAAGTCGACGAAAGTGAAGCGGATGCCGAGCGCCTCAGTTATCTGATCCGTTGCGCCCGTAAACTCGATCGCCACGCCGATATCAACGAATCTCTAAATCACTTGGAACAGCAGCACCCCACTTCCCTGTGGCGCTTGGATGCTTTGATCTTTCTGGCAGATCAGGCCCGCGTTGAAAATGATGTCAACACATTCCTCCCCCTTTACCGTGCGTGCGCAGTCACGTTCCCCGAGGATCCACGGGCCGCATGGTGCCACTGGCGCGTCGCCTACGAGAGCTATCGAACCGATGCCAGTGACACTTACGACCTGCTGCGGAAACATATCGAGCAGTATCCAGCTTCCACTGATATCAACAATGCCCTCTACTTTCTCGGCCGTTTCGAGGAGCGCAAAAACGAGTTGACCGTGGCTCGCGCCTGCTACGACGAGCTGGTCGCTCGTTTCCCGAATACGTATTTCGCAGTCGTTGCTCGCGAGCGCTTGAAAGACCCCGGCATGCAAGCGGCCAATTCAGATCCCGCCATGCTGCAGTTTCTTCGCTCGGTACCCTGGCCGCCGCGCCCCGAGTTTCCCAGCTTCACTCCCGGAGCAATCGCCAAACGGAGAATTGATCGCTCTCAGTTGCTCCAATTGGCCGGACTCACCGATCTTGCTGAAGGTGAACTGAAGTTCGGAGCCCGCAACGATGGCGAACAGGAGAACGTTTATGCATACCAGTTAGCCAAATCGGCCAATCAGCGCAACGCGCCCGATCAGGCGCTGCGCTATATCAAAGCTTATGCTCCCAAGTATCTGTTCATGCCGCTCGATCAGGCGCCGGTATCCTTCTGGCAGTTGGCTTTCCCAATACCGTATCGGCTTTCGATTGAACGGTACAGCCGCGCCGAAAGCCTCGATCCGTTTCTGGTTGCCGCTTTGATCCGTCAGGAATCGGAGTTCAACGTCCGCGTTATCTCGCATGCCAATGCCTACGGTCTCATGCAGGTGCTGCCGGCTAACGGTCGTCAACTGGCGAGGCATTTCGGCATTCGACGTTTGAGTTCAGCCCAGTTGTTGACTGCGGACCGCAACATCGAACTCGGGACTTACTACTTCCACAACCTGCTCAACTCATACGGCGGTCAAAGCGAGCTCGCCCTCGCCTCCTACAATGCAGGACCGAGCCGCGCCAATTTGTGGCGCACTTGGGGCCCCTTCCGCGAGCCGGCCGAGTTTATTGAAGCCGTCCCGTTCCATGAAACTCGCGGCTACATTCAGATCGTTCTTCGTAACGCCGATGTCTACCGGCATCTCTACTCCGGCGCTACCCCCGAGATCCCCGCCTACCATCCCAAACCTGCCCCAAGAAGCAAAAGATTGAAACGCAAACACCCTCGCTCTATCTGACCGTGTGACGCGGGCAGCCTCTCCGTTTACAATCACTCCATGTTGATTGCAACCACCCACCGGGCTGGCAGTGAGCGTATCGCCCGCTTTAAAGAATCAGTGATCCGCGAGATGACGCGCCTCGCGTTCCAGCATGGCGCAGTCAACCTGGCGCAGGGCTTTCCCGATTTCCCTGCGCCCGACGAAATCAAGGCTGCCGCTCAACAAGCCATTGCCGCCAATATGAACCAGTACTCGATTACCTGGGGCGCGAAACCGTTTCGCGACGCCATCAGCGAGTACTACCGGCGTTTTTATCAGCTCGAAATTGATCCCGAGCGCGAGATCACCGTGTGCTGCGGAGCAACCGAGGGTATGGTCGCGAGCATGCTCGCGTTGCTCAATCCGGGTGACGAAGTGGTCGTCTTCGAGCCGTTCTACGAGAATTACTGGCCCGACTCTCTCCTCAGCGGGGCCATTTGCCGCTATGTCAAGTTGCGGCCGCCGGACTGGACCTTCGACCTTGCCGAATTGCGAGCCGTTTTTACCAAACGAACTCGCGCGCGTCATAGTGAACTCGCCCAACAACCCGACAGGTCGGGTCTTCTCGGCAGCAGAACTGACCGCCATTGGTCAGCTTTGCGAAGAGTTCGATTGCTTGCTAATCACCGACGAAATTTACGAGCACATCATCTTCGATGGCGAGCGGCACGTTCCGCCGATCACTCTTTCCTGGCTGCGCGACCGCTGCGTACTGGTGAACAGCCTCAGCAAAACCTTTTCGGTCACTGGCTGGCGGGTCGGTTGGGTCATTGCGCCGCCCGACCTCACTTCTTCTATTCGGAAGGTTCACGACTTCCTGACGGTCGGCGCGGCCTCTCCGCTCCAACAGGCAGGCGTCAGCGCCCTAGCTATGCCTACCGCTTACTTCAGGCAACTTGCCCGAAATTACGAAACGAAGCGGGATCTGCTGGTCGGCATTCTTCAGAAGGCCGGCTTCCGCTGCTTCGTGCCCAGAGGTGCCTATTACGTGCTCTGTGATATCGCCTCTCTCCCATTCAGCAATGACATTACATTCTGTAAGCATCTGGTTGAAATTGCAGGAGTTGCTGCTGTTCCTGGATCGAGCTTTTTCTCCGATCCGCGGGATGGGGCTCGTCTGATTCGCTTTTGCTTCGCCAAGAAGATTGAGACACTTCAAGCCGCTGGCGAGCGTCTCGACCGGCTCACAGGCTGAGGGTTCGGCGAGTTCGTTTGGTAAAAACACGTAACCGCCGCCCAAGCCCTCTCGTCTGCTTTCCCAAATCAGGTAAGTTGATCTTTGAGAATACCTATCTCCTCTTCCGCTGTCCTCCTGGCGGCGCTGCTTGTTTCGCTGCGCCTCCCGGCTTCGTCGCAAGTAACGAGATCGCGCATCGCCGGCCCAATCGATGAGAGCCGTCTGGAGCGTTTGCCTCACAATACCCATCCACTGGCTCGTCCTGAGTTCGACCAGGGCCCCGCGCCCACCGACCTCCCGCTCGAGCGAATGCTGCTGGTCCTGACCCCGAGCGCTGAACGCCAGCAAGCCCTCGCACAGCTACTGACCAGCCAGCAGGCGAAAGGCTCGCCCCAGTATCACAAGTGGCTCACGCCCCAGCAGTTCGGAGAGCAGTTCGGAGCGGCCGATTCGGATATTCAGAAGATCACTGGCTGGCTCCAAGCGCAAGGGTTCATGGTTAACCGGGTTGCGAATGCCCGGAACATCATCGAATTTTCCGGCACCGCCGGACAGGTCTCGCAGGCCTTCCATACAGAAATTCACAAGTATGTCGTGAACGGGAAGGAGCATTGGGCGAATTCGATCGACCCGCAGATTCCCGCGGCGCTCGCGCCAGTTGTCGCGGGGGTCTCCACACTGCACAACTTTCGGAAGAGTTCACAGATCGCCGCGCTGAAGCCACAGGTGGCGAAGATCGGAGCGACCGGCCGCCCCGAGTTCACCGGTTCCGACGGTACGCATGCTCTTTCGCCGGCGGATTTCGGCACCATCTATAACATCAACCCGGTCTACGGAAGTGGGATCAACGGCTCCGGTACCAGCATCGCAGTGGTTGCCCGGACCAACATCTCGCTGCAGGACATCACCGATTTCCGCAACTCGTTCGGCCTGATAAACAATCCTCCACAGGTCATCGTTAACGGCCCCGATCCCGGCGATCTCGGCGATGGAGATGAAGCCGAGGCTGTGCTTGATACTTCCTGGACCGGAGGCGTCGCGCCCAACGCGACCATCAAGCTGGTGATTTCGCAGTCCACTGCAACAACGGATGGAGTGGATCTCTCGGAGCAATACATCGTCGACAACAATTTGGCGGACGTGATGACCGAAAGCTATGGCGATTGTGAGGCCAACTACACGCAGGCCGAAGGGCAGTTCTATTCATCGCTAGCCCAACAAGCTGCCGCCGAAGGAATCACATATACCGTCGCGTCCGGGGATTCTGGCGCGGAGGGCTGTGACGATCCAAGTTCGGAAACTGTCGCAAGCGGCCCCGTATCGGTCAACATCCTGTCTTCGACGCCGTACGATATCGCAGTAGGCGGAACTCAGTTCAACGAGAATGGCAACCCCGCTTACTGGTCTGGAGCAAACACCTCGACCTTTGCCTCCGTTCAGTCCTATATTCCAGAAGTCGTCTGGAACGAAAGCTGCACGATCGCACAATGCGGCAGCGCCAATGCCGGTATCTACGCCGGGGGCGGAGGCGCGAGTATTTTGTTCAGCAAGCCATCGTGGCAGACGGGAGTTGCCGGGATCCGAGACGATGGCGTGCGTGACGTGCCGGATCTCTCCCTTACCTCCGCGGACCACGATTTTTATCTGCTTTGCCTCGATGGGTCCTGCACCCTGAAACGCGGCCAGAGTTCCTTTTCCGGAGTCAGCGGCACCTCAGCTGCGACTCCATCCTTCGCAGCGATTATGGCGCTGGTCGTGCAATACACCGGTTCGCGGCAGGGCCAAGCGGCGGTTAATCTGTATAGTCTGGCGGCGAATTCAGATCTCGCCGCGTGCAACGCGTCGGCCGCCGCTTCTAACTGCATCTTCTATGACATTAGCTCGGGCAACAACGCCGTTCCCGGGGAGACTGGATACGGAACAAGCACCGCGTCTTATCAGGCCGGCGTTGGATACGATCTCGCGACGGGTCTGGGTTCGGTGAACGTCAATAACCTGGTTTTCGGATGGAAGGGCGGCGGCGTCACAACTCCCCAGATACGCGTGGGCATCGAGTCGCCTTCCTCCCAAAATTCCTCAGTAATCGGGCTGACCACATTCTCCGGCTGGGCCCTGGCGGATACGGGTTCGGTAAACGCCGTTGCGATTGCTATCGATTCCGTTCCTTACGGCAATGCCACCTACGGCGCAGCGCGGAGCGACATTTGCGCGCTCTACTCGAGTGCCAATTGTCCTAAGGTCGGATGGTCGTTCCCGTTGGATACGAGTTCGCTCTCCGATGGATCGCACACGCTTGATGTCAGCGTTACCACCAGCGGTGGCCAGACTTATACCGCTTCTTCGAACTTCACGGTTGCAAACTGGACCTCCTCGAATCCGATGAGAATCAGCATCGACATTCCAAACGCTCAGAGCCCCGCATTTAGCGGCATTGCATATTTTGGCGGGTGGGCATTGGACAGCCTCTCCGCCGTGACGCGGGTCGGAGTGACGATCGATGGCGTGTCATACGGGACGGCCCTGTACGGGGGAACTCGGGATGACGTGTGCTCGGTCCTACCGGGCGAGCCGGGTTGTCCAAATGTGGGCTGGAATTTGGCGCTCGACACGACGCACCTGGCTGAAGGAATCCACACACTTGCCATCACTCCGCTGACTGCAGGCGGGCAGCGCTCGACCAAGACCGCCAGCTTCACAGTTGCGAACGTTCCGACTAACGTCATTACCGTTTCCATTGATCAGCCGGCTGCCCAGAGCCCCGCATTTAGCGGCTTCGTGAATTTTGGCGGCTGGGCGATCACGACTAACGTTCCGATCAGCAACATCGCCGTTGCCATTGACGGGGTCTCGTTCGGCTCCGCCGTTTATGGCGGAACGCGGCAGGATGTCTGCACAATTGATCCCGGCCGTCCGAACTGCCCGAATGTAGGCTGGAATTTCGGCCTCGATACCACGCAGCTGATAAACGGAGTGCACGTGCTCAGCCTCACGGTTTACGCGGGGGCTGGGCAGTACACGATTGCCAGCAGGACATTCAGCGTTTCGAACCCGCTGAGCGCGAGCCCGGTGCTGATCGGCATCGATTTGCCGAGCCAGCAGAATGCGATCCTCACCGGCCTGACCAGTTTCAGCGGATGGGCGGTCGATAGCGGCGCTGCTATCAGCCGCGTCAGGATAGCGATTGATGGCGCTTCCTATGGAACTGCAACTTACGGACTCAGCCGTCCAGACGTTTGCGCGGTTTATCCGGTCGACTCCCATTGCCCGAACGTGGGCTGGATTCTGCCGGTCGATACCAGCCAACTCGCCGATGGCCCGCATACCGTGACTGTTACCGCAGCTGGTGCGCAGACGAACACGGCCTCTTCCCAGTTCACGGTAGCCAACTGGACCACTTCGAATCCGATGACGCTCTCGATTGATTACCCGAACTCACAAACCGGGCCCCTCAGTGGCGAAGCCGGGATCGGCGGCTGGGCTATCGATCAGATCGCGGCTATCAGTAAAGTAACTATTGCGGTGGATAACCTCTCGCTGGGGACTGCCGTTTATGGCGGCGTGCGATCAGATGTCTGCGCTGCGTTCGCAAGCGCTATAGGGTGTCCGAATGTCGGTTGGAATTACCTTCTCGACACAAATCTCCTCAGCGATGGGCCGCATACGCTGGCAGTCTCCGGAACCACCGCGGGCGGGCAGACTTCAACCTTCACCACGAGTTTCCAAGTAGCCAACGGAGCATCGAGCCCCGTGCGGATCGGCATCGATATTCCGAGTCCCGGTCAAACGCTCACGCAAGTCTCTCATATCGGAGGCTGGGCGCTCGATTCGAATGGACCGCAGATTGTGAGCGTAGCGGTGTTGGTTGACGGAGTTTTGAACGGTGCTTCCAGCTATGGCGGGAGCCGCATGGATGTGTGTGCGCATTATCCGGCCGCAGGCGGGTGTCCAAACGTCGGCTGGAATTACGAGCTTGATACCGCACCGTATGCGAACGGCACGCATACGCTCGAGATACGGGCGTTGGCCGCGGACGGAAATCTGTATACCCAGAGCCAGACGTTTACTGTGGCGAATGAGCCGTGAGGGACGCAGTGCGCCACCGATTCGGCCCTGAAGTCTACACCCGGTTGATCAAACTCGCCACGTAACCCGCGCCGAAGCCGTTATCGATGTTTACGACGGTCACGTTGCTGGCACAGCTGTTCAGCATGCCAAGCAGCGCGGCCAATCCGCCAAAGCTCGCGCCGTAGCCGATGCTGGTCGGAACGGCGATAACGGGGCAGCCAACCAGGCCTCCAACCACGCTGGGGAGCGCGCCTTCCATGCCGGCGCAAACGATTACCACGCGAGCCTGCCCGAGGCGCTCGCGTTGGTGTAGCAACCGGTGAATGCCTGCCACCCCTACGTCACAAATCGCGTCTACCTCATTGCCCATGATCTCGGCTGTGAGCTGGGCCTCTTCAAGCACGGGAATATCGCTCGTCCCGGCACACACGACGGCAATCTTGCCTTTTCCCGAAATAGTGCGGTCGCGCCAAACCCGGATTACGCCCGAAGCAGGGAAGTATTCGCTCGCGGGAGCGAGGTCCGCGATACGCCCCGCCATCTCTTGGTTCGCTCGGGTGATGAGCAGATTTTGAGATTTAGCCAGCAGGGCCGCCGCGATTGCGCCCACCTGATCTACCGTTTTCCCCTTTCCGAGAATTACCTCTGGCATGCCTTGACGAACCGCGCGATGGTGATCCACTTTGGCGAAGCCAAGATCCTCAAAAGGAAGGTCCCGCAGCCGGTCAAATGCCGCCTGGACCGGAGTTTCTCCTTCACGAACGCTTTCGAGCAGCTGCTTTAACTGTTGACGATCCATATTTTGCGCCGGGCCTAAAAGCACGGCATCCCCTAAAATGGTAGCGGCTACCCGAAAAAGATGCCGCGCTTCTGGACACGTCTTCGTTTGACACTTGACATGATCAAGTTCGAGCACTCTGTGTTCGCTCTGCCGTTTGCTCTTACAGGCGCGCTGCTTGCGTGGCGGGACGGCGGGTTTCAGGCGGCCGGCCTAGGCTGGCGGTTCCTTTGGATCGTGGTGGCGATGGTCGCGGCGCGTTCTGCCGCGATGGCGTTTAACCGGCTGCTGGATGCCGAGATCGATTCACGCAATAGGCGTACTTCTCAGCGGCATCTGCCGGCAGGTCTGCTGTCGCCTCGCTTCGCCTGGGCATTTACGGCGGTCTGCTGCCTGATCTTTATCTGGGCAGCGCGTCAGCTCGGCTTTCTGTGTTTTGTTCTTTCCCCGATTGCGCTGGCGATCCTGTTCTTCTACTCTTTTGCCAAGCGATTCACGCTGTTCTCGCACCTGATTCTTGGATTTTGCCTCGGCATCGCGCCGGCTGCCGCCTGGATCGCCATACGGGGCGAACTCGACTTGCGAATCCTGTGGTTGACTGCCGCCGTGATGTTCTGGACGGCCGGGTTCGATGTGATCTATGCGTGTCAGGATTTCGAATTCGATTGCGCGGAAGGTTTGTGCAGCATTCCGCGCCGCTTCGGGATCGCGGGTGCTCTCCGGATTGCAAGAATGTTGCACATAGCGATGGTTCTATCGCTGCTTATGCTGGTGATTTCATTTCATCTGGGAGCACTGAGCCTTGCCGGTGTTACAGCCGTGGTCGCCCTTCTGATCTATGAGCACGGCCTCGTGAAACCGCACGATCTCTCTCGAGTGAACGCGGCATTCTTTACCGTGAACGGCTACGTCAGCATTTTGTTTTTTGTATTTTGGGCAGCGGACATCCTGCTTGGACGCCGCGCTTTGTGATTCGATCGAGACTCGCACAATGACTTCCTTCGCAAACCGAATGACTCCTTCCATTGAAGACCGAAATCTGAAGCCGATTTTTGAAAAGGTGGAAGCCGAAGAACGCCTCAGCTTCGAAGACGGAGTCAACATGTTCCGAAGCAACGACATCCTTGCTTTGGGACAAATGGCAAATTTGGTGCGTGAGCGTTTGCATGGTGACGTCACCTATTTCAACGTGAACCGCCACATCAATCCGACCGATGTCTGCGTCGCGAGCTGCCGTCTCTGCGCATTTGGAAAGAGGGCGAAAGATCCGACTGCGTACACGATGTCGCTCCAACAGGTTTGGGAAGTCGCGGGAAAAGGATATGCGGAGACGGTAACCGAATTCCATATTGTGGGGGGTCTGCATCCCGAATTGAGCCTCGATTGGTTCTGCCAGATGATTGCGGGCCTGAAGGAACGCTATCCTGGCGTTCACCTCAAGGCTTTCACTATGGTCGAAGTAGCGTATCTGGCGAGGCGCGCCAGAGTTTCCGTTCGCGAGACGCTGGAACGGCTGAAGGCGGCCGGTATCGATTCCATGCCGGGCGGCGGAGCGGAAATTTTCTCTGAGCGGGTACGCCGCATCATCTGCGATCACAAGATCGATGGTGAAGAGTGGATCGAGGCTGCCCGAACCGCTCACCAAATCGGCTTGAAGAGTAATTGCACGATGTTGTACGGGCATCTTGAAACGGCCGAAGACCTGGCTGATCACCTGGTACGGCTGCGCAATCTGCAAGACGAGACGCACGGCTTCGTGACGTTCATTCCGCTGGCGTTTCATCCCGAGAACACCGCGTTAGCTCACCTGCCGAAGACGACTGGTTTCAACGATCTCAAGCAGATAGCGATCTCGCGTCTGATGCTCGATAACATTCCGCACATTAAGGCCTACTGGATCATGATGACGCCCGGAGTAGCGCAAATCGCACAGCGTTTCGGAGCTAACGACATCGACGGAACCGTGGTGGAAGAGAAGATTTATCACGATGCCGGAGCAACGACGGCGCAACACTTGCGGCGCAAGGATCTGTTGAGATTGATCCGCGAGGCGGGGCGCCAATCGGTGGAGCGCGACACCGCCTACCGCCCGGTGCAGCGCACGGAATCGGCGTTTACGGTTCTCGTCTAGCCGCCGGCGAACCGAGCCTCTCCATTCATAACTTGGCTAACTCCGAGCCGGCGGCCTCTCGTATGTGTGCGGCTCAGTGCTTTTTGCTTTTTTTTTCGTAGGCCAATCGCCGGCGCGGCTCTTCCTGGGTTGTTCTGGTGGTCGCCTTTCGCCCCTGTACCCGCTATTTGCTTTAAGCCCGCAGTAGAAAATGAAAGAGATGCAAGGACCCACGCGCACTGAATCAGACAGTATGGGAAGCATGGAGGTGCCCCAGCACCGCTACTGGGGCGCTCAAACACAGCGCTCACTACGGTATTTCAATATCGGACGCGACCTGATGCCGCCTGAACTGATCCATGCCTTCGGCGTACTCAAGAAGGCGGCGGCCCAGGTGAACCAGGATCTCGGGAAGTTGGACGAGGAGAAAGCCGGCCTGATCACCCGAGCGGCCGAGGAGGTGACCTCCGGCGCGCTCGACGACCACTTCCCTCTCCATATCTGGCAAACGGGCAGTGGAACACAGACGAATATGAACGTCAACGAGGTCATCTCGAACAGGGCGATCGAGCTGGCCGGCGGAGCGATGGGCAGTAAGAAACCCATACACCCGAATGACCACGTCAACATGTCGCAGTCCTCGAACGACACCTTCCCGACCGCGATGCACATCGCCGCAGCGATCGCAGTGAAGGAGAACCTGACCCCAGCCGTCGAGCAGTTGCGGGATACGCTGAACCAGAAGGCTGAGGCTTTCAAAGATGTCGTGAAGATCGGCCGGACGCACCTGCAGGATGCCACTCCGCTCACCGTGGGTCAGGAATTCTCAGGTTGGGTGGCGCTGCTCGACCGCGATGTGGCGCGCCTCCAGTTCGCTCTCGACGGGCTCTATGACCTCGCCATCGGAGGAACGGCGGTCGGGACTGGAGTCAATGCTCATCCGGAGTTTGGTGAGCGTGCAGCTGCTAAAATCGCGGAACTGACCGGGTTGCCGTTCCGCTCCCATCCGAATAAGTTTGCCGCGCTTTCGGCTCACGATGAACTAGTCGCGGCGAGTGGAATCCTGAAAACGTTGGCGGCTTCCCTCAACAAAATCGCGAACGACGTGCGCTGGTTGGCCTCGGGTCCACGCTGTGGACTAGGCGAGATCATAATCCCGGAAAATGAGCCGGGTTCCTCCATAATGCCGGGTAAGGTGAATCCTACGCAATGCGAAGCCTTGACTATGGTGGCTGCCCAAGTGATGGGAAACGATGCGGTGATCGGGTTCGCCGGTTCACAGGGCAATTTCCAGCTCAACGTGTTCAAGCCCGTCATCATTCACAATTTCCTGCATTCGGTCCGCTTGCTGGCCGATAGCTGCCGGAGTTTTCGCGAGTATTGCGCGGCTGGCATTGAGCTGGATCTGGACCAAATCGACGAGTATGTCAAAAGCTCGCTGATGCTTGTTACTGCGCTGAGTCCTGTAGTGGGATATGACAGAGCGGCCCAGATTGCCCATACCGCGCACCTGGAGGGGTCGAGCTTGCGGGAAGCCGCAGTGAAGCTGGGTCATCTCTCGGCCGAGGAGTTCGACCGGTGGGTGAAACCAGAGCAGATGATCTCTCCCTCCGCCTCATCATGATGTCCAATGCCTGATCGGTTACGATCCGCTCAGCTTCGATTTCTCCTCCCAAGCTGCTTCAGGCGTTTTGGCCTCGCTCACGCCTATCCCGCTGTAGCTCTGAGCCAGGGATAAAAGCTCGCCGCAACTTGTTCGCATCTTTAAACGGGGCGTAGCTTTCAGCTGGTTACGTGTGTCTAACCAGTTACCCGGCAGATAGGGAAGCGATTTAGTCGTCGCAAGCTCCAGCCAGGTAGCGCCCTATGGCAAACAAAAAAGAATTACTCGACTTTCTGGATCAGCATGTTTTCGATCCTATTCTGCGCGCCTCATCCGATCACTACAGCGAAGCTGATCAGCGCAAACTAAAGGACGTGCAAGACCGCACGCGAAGTGAAAAGGAGCGTTTCCGAGGTTACTCGAGCGCTCGAGATATCGTAGAAAACTACAAGCGCGACTTGCACTCGTCGACTGCCAAGCGAGTGAACGGCGAGCTCGAAAAGCTCAAGCTGCCGACCCTCCCCTCGGTCGAACACGAATTTTTGCAGCTTGCCGAAAAAGGGCAGTGACAAACGTTCCTGAATGTCCGTGAGTGGCAGCCCGGCAGACTTTGCATATACGGGCGTCCCCGTCTTCTCAATCCTCTTCCGAACAACTTTCATACTTAAGCTTTCAATCGGCAATGTGCCTTCTTGAAAATGGGGTGTTGATCGCGATTGTTGCGCAAGCGATCGTGGGTCTGACTTTGGTTTGGGATAAAGTTCTACTCAAGCAAACGGCCAGCCAGAGCGTTATCAATTATGTATTTTGGTTGGGCGCAATCGGCATCTTCGGTTGCATCGTAGGCGTGTTCGGGATGAGGACGCCCGGGATTGGCGCTCTGCTGATCGCTCTCGCTTCCGGTGCCGCGGACCTGATCGGTTCATGGGCCTACTACAAGGCTCTGCGAGCGGGAGAAGCCTCTCAAACCCTGGCGATCACGGGCGGCTTCGGTCCGCTCGCAACGGCGCTGATTGCTGAACCATTGCTCCGCACCCATCTAGGCGGCATGAGTGTTTGGGGATTCGGGCTGCTAGTCGCAGGCGGCTTTTTCATGTTCCTCTCCGAGAAGATCGACGCGCGCAAGATACTGCCCCTGGTTCTTATGGCTGCCGCTTTCTTCGGGCTTTCCAACGTGCTGCAGAGAATGGCCTTCGATTCACTGGGATTTCCCACCGGCTTCGTCTTCTTTTCAATCGGCCAATTTTTTCTCGCTCTCTGCTTCCTGGCTCGTCGGAAATGGCGCAACGAAATCTTCCAAGGATCGCAAAGGGCGCAGCCGAAAAGCAGAATCGCGTACTTTACAAACCGCTTCTTTAACGGTCTCGGCGCATTCCTGATTTCGTTTGCGGTTAGTCGCGCCCATCCGGCGCTAGTATCGGCCATTTCAGGCGTCCGCTACGCCACGATTTTCGCAGCGGCTTATCTGCTGACACGCTACAAACCCGATTGGCTGAAGGAGATCTTCACAGGCTGGACGGTAACAGCCAAGGTCTGTGCAACGGTACTCGTCATCGCCGGCCTCGCGGTCGTAGGAGCAAGCGGTCAGGGCAGTTCGTTGGCTTTGCTGATGGGCAAGCTTAAGCCGGTTTGTGTGAGGCGCGCCTGCCAACCCACCTGGCGATCATACGCGGAAAGGTCAGCAGATCGAAGCCTCGCACAGCTTGCTGCTCTGACCAGATCCGGACGGGAATCAAACCGTGACGAATCAGATCGCGGGCAACTTGCGCCGAGCTCGTGCTCAGAACGGAGCCGTCGACGACCGCCCCAAATCCGGTAGCAGCTTTGAATTGAAAAGGGATCCGTTCAGCCATGGCGCAAACAGTTGCTGATCCCGTGAGTGCTGGAATCAGTGCAGGGAAACAGCAGTATTATCTCACCGTTTGGGTCAGGGGAATAGAGCGGGATCTCCCGTTAGATAAACATCTCCTCGTCGGAGGTCGCGTGATCAACCGTCGACCGGGAATTTCTCCCAAAATGCTGAATGGCCGTTCGAACTCCGCTCAGTACACCATGCACTTCGCGAATTGGCCGCAGTACACCTCTCTGCACAACCGAAACCGTGCTTTGAACCCGCGTCATGGTGTCGTCCAGCACCATTTCCGCTCGCTCCATTTGCACTTTGGCGCGAGTCGAAGCATCGGTCAGCAGCTCGTCGACCTTACTAACCTGCTGTTTCGTCATATTCAGAATACCGAGGCTGCTCGTTCCGATCGCGTCGATATGCTTTTCGGCCCCCTGAGCGGTTTTCTTGGCAATGCCAACGATCTCCTCTACCTGCGGCCAGACAGCAAACAGCTTAGTCCTAATTTGCCTGGCGAGCAGGAACATGCCGATCAACGAAACCGCCTGAATCAACAGAGCGATAGCCGCGGTCGCGACAAAAATCGTCAAGAGAATCAGAAGCGTGTTTTGGTCCATTTCGAGCCTGAGGTTTGATATGCCCGCCGGAACACCTAAAGGTTAGTGGCCGGAGCGCCGGAATTGGTCCCGGGTGTCCCAGACGGCGCAGTTTTTACATCGCTCACGGCATCGCGGTAGGCCTGCTTGCCGGCTTCCACCGCCGCAGTCAAGTTCTCCTTCTGCTGATACACGGTGTTGCGGCCCTTATCGTACAGATCGGCTGCCGTTTGCTTCAGATCTCCCGTACGCTGCTTGACATATTCGGTACCGTCCAGCGCCCGGCTCTTCAGGTAATCCGCGCTCTCGCCGGCTTTGTCGGCCAGCAGAGCCCGCGTCTCCTCGCCGCTTCTCGGCGCCCAGAGCAGACCAGCTGCCACGCCAATCCCTAAACCAAGCAGGAAATAACCGAAGCCACTTTTTTCCTCCATGCTCAATCTCCTTATTTTCTATCTCTATTAAACAATTTAACTCGCATTTTTTAGACCGTGCTACAGTGTCAAAAGTTTCAGCAGCATGGCCGCCATCCGCAGACCCAAGAAGCTGGATTCGGAGGCTCTGTGGAACCATGCCCTTCGCATCCTGGGCGACCGCGCACATGCTTCCGCGGAACTACGAAGAAAACTGCTTCAGCGAGCGCAATCTCCCTCTGATGTTAGCGCGGTGATGGCAAAACTGCGGGAATACGGCCTGACCGATGACCGGAAATTCTCTGAGGCGTTTGCTTCAGCCCGCCTCGCCAATCAGGGATTGGGCCGCTTCCGCGTGCTCCGTGATCTCCGCGCAAAGCAGATAGCCCCCAAGATCGCCGAAGATGTGGTGGCCGCCGTCTTCGCCGAGACCGACGAACAGCAGCTTGCCGAAAAGTTCCTGCTTCGCAAATATCGCGGCAAGGAGCTTGCCAGCTTCCTCGCAGAAGACAAAAATCTTGCTTCTGCTTACCGGCGTTTGCGCACGGCGGGCTTCAGTTCAAGTGTTGCGCTTTCCGTTCTGAAGCGCTTCAGCAGCGGCCTGGAAGAGTGGGACGAAGCCGGAGAAACCTCTGATCCGACCGGCTAGAACTTCACCTGCGGAACTTTTTTCTCTTCTTCGGTTGTTTTAAAGTACGCATCGTCGCGCTTGAATCCGAACAGAGAAGCGGCGATGTTGCGCGGGAACAGCTCGACGTCGGTGTTGTAACGCCGGATCGCCTCGTTGTAATCGCGGCGGCTGACGGCAATCCGATTCTCGGTGCCGGCGAGCTCGTCCTGCAACCGCAGGAAGTTTTCATTCGACTTAAGCTGAGGATAATTTTCTTGCAAAACCAGCAGCCGTCCTAGAGCTCCGCTCAATTGCGTGTTTGCGTTGATCTCATCCTGCTTGCTATGCGCTCCGAGTAGCGCTGCGCGCGCGTTGGCTACTTCGCCGATCACGGTCTGCTCCTGCTTGGCATAGCCTTTGACGGTTTCCACCAAGTTCGGAATCAGATCTGCGCGCCGCTTCATGTCGTTATCTACTTGCGCCCATCTTGCGTCAATCTCGTTCTTCTCTGCTACCAGCGTGTTCCTGCCGCTCATGAGCTGCCCTCCAAAAATCAGGACCGCTAATATGACGACACCAATAACGACCAGTCCGGCTTTCATTTTCTTTCCTCCAGTCTCGGTTCTCTAGTCATCGAGCGCGTCCACAAATTGCACCAGCGTTGCAATGTCAGCCAGATAGCGCTCCAGAAGCGGTACGCTTTCCGCTGCCGATGCCCGCTTACCCGATGTCCGAATCGCCAGTATCTCATCTATTCCGCTGAGAGGCGAGCCGGTCGCTTCGCGGAGCGCTTCCACTATTTCTTTTTTCTTCCAGCGCGGTTCGGACCCTTGCAAAACCAGGGCATGCCGCCCCAAAACGCAGAAAGTGGAAACCGAATCGGTCATCAGCCTTTCCAGGCGTTCCGGTTTGGAGACTATCTCGGCGGCTCGTTGCCGCACCCGGAGTTGTTTAGCCCGTAGTTCATGCTCCACTTGGGCGCGGTAAAACTTGTTGTCGATCACCAGATCACGGATAACATCAGCTCCCTGCAACACCCTTCGCTGCTGCTGCATGTCATGAAATTCCATCGGGAAGCAATCTGTCGAAGTTCGTACTTCTTCGCCAGTCAAGAGCAGCGGAGGCGGGTTCCCGGCTTCCCGCCACCAGCGCAAAATGGGCTCTGCCAGCCGCAGTTCCGCGGGCGTCATTCGGGCCAGCACACAAAGCACGTTGAGATCGGAGCCGTGCGGGTTCCAGTCTTCCGTGGCCCCAGAGCCGTAGAGAATGACCGATACAAGCTGCTCTCCGAATGCTCGCCGCAGCCGTTCGACGAGATCCTGCAGCTTGCCTTCTATGCTGTCCTTACTCTTCTTCGTGTCTACCAATTGCTGCTAGCTCCTCCGCCGCCGAAATCGCCGCCACCGAACCCGCCGAATCCTCCGCCACCCCCGGAGCTGCCGCCGAAACCGCCTCCGGTGCCCCAGCCGCCTCCACCATAGTTTCGTCCTCCGCCTAGCAGATTGCCTAGCAGGATGCCGGTCAGGAAACCTCCGCCGCCTCCGCCGCCGCGGTAGCCCCCGCCGCGCCGGCCGCCTCTGCTGAGCAGCCATAACACGAAAAATATGCCCAGCACGATCAGAGGGAAGGGAATGCCGCGGTTGTGAGCAGGTGAGCTTTGAGTCTTTTCTTCTGGCACGCTCGCATCGGAGAATGCGATGCCCTTGCCTTGCGCAATCTGGCCTGCCATCGAGCGCGCCGCAGTCAGAAGCGCCGCGCCGTAATCGCCGCTTTGCAGTTGCGGCCGCATCGAGCGCAGCGTGCTGCCGGCGAACCCGTCGGTTATGTATGGCTCGATTCCACGCCCGGTCTCGATGTCGCTTTGCCGGTCTTTCACCGCGAGCAGCAGCAGAACGCCCTGATTATCCTTCTTGCTGCCGACACCCCACTTGCGTGCGATGTCCAGCGCCGCATCCCGTATCGGCTGTCCACCGAGACTCTCGATCGTTACCAGCGCAAACTGTACCCCAAGCTGCTGCTCCACTTTCGTGCAATACGCCTCGAGCTGCTGCTGCTCCGCCGGATCGACCACGCGCGCGAGATCGCTTACGTAACCGGTCGGCTTCGGCAGTTTGTTGGCGTCGAACGCGGCTTGAGCTATCGTTGGCGCAATCGTCAACGCAAGCAGCGCAAAGAGCGCGCACACGCGTTTCATGGCATAGCGGGCAGGCATGAAACCTGAGCTTATCAGGGACGGGCGCATTGGGGCTTACTCGCGTTGTGTCAAGCCCGTACTAAAACCAAACACCCCTGACTGGTGCATCTTTTCTTTGTGCCCAAGCAACAGCTAACTTCGGTTCAGACCCAAAAAGTCTGTTCATCTTTCTCGGAGGCAAGAAATGCAATTTTTTCAACGGTTGTTTTGTGGTACCGCGCTCAGCTTAGGCGCGCTCGCCTGTTGCGGCTCGGCCGCCGCCGTCTACAACAATGGAGCTCCTGATCATGTTAGTGGCAACGAGATGACGCAGTGGATCCAGACTGAAGATTTCACCTTGACCAGCAGCGAGACGATTGGCGCCGTCAAGTTCTGGGATTTCCAGAATTCCAATTCCTACAACGGTTCGATCTCGTGGTTCGTCTATGCGGACAACTCAGGGCTACCCGGTTCGGTTCTCGATGAAGGGAACGTGGCGGCAACGCGCACCAGAACGGGCAAGATGGTGCTCGGCTCTTACACGGAATACGTAAATAATTTTTCGACCGGCAACATTACGCTCGGGCCCGGAACGTATCACCTCGGCTTACACAACGGCATGCTGTCAGATCCGGCACGTGCAGAGTTCTATTGGGAAACGACGTATGCGAACGGCACGCCGTCCGGCATAGAGATGAACCTGGAGAACGGCAATACCTGGAACTACAACGGCCAAGAGCATGCGTTTGAGCTACTCGGTACGGCGGCTACTGCGCCGGAGCCCGGCTCCTTGCTACTACTCGGCCTCGGTGGGATCGCTCTCGGCGGTTTCCGCAAACTCCGCCGTAGCTAAGCACGCGCTTTCTCTCAGCCGGACTTCCGGACGGCTCCAATAGCAGCCTTCGTATTCTTTCCTCAATCAGACTTATCACGTTAATTTGGCGTGCCACCAAGTAAGCTGAAAAGGGAGAAAAGATGGGCTATTCGGCCGTCCGGATTTGCCGTGATTGCGGCACAAAGAATCGTGTTTCCGCCAAACACTTACCCGATACTGGCCGCTGCGGCGCTTGCAAAGCTCCGCTTGCACCTGAAAGCGAACCGATCGAGGTGGATGCCTCTGCTTTCGACGAGATAGTGCGCGAGGCGCGTGTCCCAGTGCTGGTCGACTTCTGGGCGGCATGGTGCGGACCGTGCCGTGCCGCTGCTCCCGAAGTTCACGCGATTGCTCAGGAGATGGCCGGCCGTGCCCTGGTGCTCAAAGTCGACACCGAGAGCCAGCCCGAACTTGCCGCGCGTTTCCGCGTGCAGAGCATTCCTAACTTCGTTGTGCTTCGAGAGGGTAACGTGGTACTGCAACAGCCCGGCCTTGTGCGGCGTGATCAGATGCGAAGTTGGCTTCAGGCCGCCGCCCGCCAGGCTGGCTGATGATGCAAGCACGGAGGGACTTTTGCCTTGAAAGCGATGGCATCCGTGGTCGCCGCGGCATCACCGGCGATGGCGCGGGGAAACAGCGGCGCATCATTGCTCGCGAACATGGGTATAGCCTCCACTTCCTTTATGGGAGCCGCCCTAGGTAAACGCAGCTCTCCTGCAAGTGCAGTGCAGCGATCCGACGGGCAGAATGTGATGGCTCTGCCGCCCGTGCCGCACGGTCAGGACACGGTGAGCTTCCTCGAGAAATGCCAGGGCTTCGGCGCTAAAGGTATTCAGGCGCAGATTACCGGTGATCCTCATCAGTTGCGTGCCCGCGCAGAGCAGCTCGGAATGTGGGTGGAGGCCATGATCTCCGTCCGTAAGAACACTCCCGAAACGCTTGAAGCGGCCATCTTCAATGCGAAAGAAGCCGGCTGCACCATCGCTCGCGACGGGCTGCTGGCCGGCAGGCGCTATGAAACGTTTAACTCGCTCGCCGAATGGAAGGCATGGATCGCCGAAAGCATATCCAAGCTGGAAATGGCCATCCCGATCTTCGAAAAACATCAGTTCACGCTGGCTCTTGAGAACCACAAAGACTGGACATTAGACGAGTACGTCAAGCTCTTCAAGACATACTCAAGCGAATACTTCGGCGCATGCCTTGACCTCGGCAACAATATTTCCCTCCTCGATGGGCCGATGGACATGATCGAAGCCGCTGCGCCATACGCCAAAGCAACTCATTTCAAAGATGTGGCCGTCGAGCCTTATAAGGACGGGTTCCTGCTGTCCGAAGTTCCGCTCGGGACCGGCGTCCTGGATCTGCCGGGGGCAGTTGCCTTACTCCGGAAAGCGAATCCCAAGGTGCATCTGACGCTTGAGATGATTACGCGCGATCCGCTGAAAGTTCCCTGTCTGGACGATCGCTACTGGGTCACGTTTCCCGATCGCAACGGGATTTTTCTCGCCCGCACTTTGCGCTTCGTCAATGGGCACAAAAGCGTGACTCCATTGCCGGCGCCAGAAGAGCTCACGCCCTCCGAGCACGCCAGAGTTGAAGAAGAAAACATTAAAGCCTGTTTCCGCTATGTGGAGGAAAGAGCTTGAAGCCGCGCGAGTCGCCTCGCCCGCACTTGCAATTGCGTTCGAATCCGTGTTCCAGAGCTTTGGGTCCACATCATTTCTCCTGTAATTCGGATAGCGACTCAGGTGTGACTGAGATTCCTTTCGGCACCCAAGTGCAAAAAACTTCGCCAACCTGTTCGCAGACATTCGGATCCTCTTTAAGCCTCTTAGTGAAAACATTTAGAACCTCGCGATTCTTTCCTGCAGTAATCGCCATGTCGTGGTCCGCCTCACTTACGCGGACGAGATAGACCAATCGAATGTGCTGCGCCTTTGTTGGAATATGAAAAGGAAGTGGAAGAGGATTCCGCTCTTGTACTGTCTTTGCATCTATTGTGGTCTCGGCAGATATAAATCGGAGGTTGACTTTGCCCTTGCTGGACGGGTAGGCGGAATAGTAAGAGACTTGATAACCGATCAGATTCGGCGCAGAACACACGATCACGTTTCCTCTCTGCTGTGTACAGTTTGTAGCGACTATATTGCCACCTGACTTGACAAGCGGGACAAGGATTCGCAATCGCCAACCGCCCGCCAAGTCGACATACGAGTTGTCGGCCGGAGAATCCACGATGGGACTGGGTATGTGAACGGTGTTGCGGGAACACCCTATTGTGCCGAGGAGGAGAGCAGCGCCGATCACGACCAGAATGCCTCGCTTGCAGTTACTATGAGCTCTTCGGTTGTGCATTCGGGAATGCCCTTTGGCGACTTAGCCCGGGTCGGAGGAGTTCGTTTTACGCGTTATCTGAATTCTCGTTTTGGCTCGCGCGAGCAGTCCCCTTTTTGCCTGTTCCAGCAGGTGATCGCAGCCGCGAGCAGTGAGTGCAAGCATAGTCAGCGTTGGATGCTTGTCGCCGGTCGAAGGAAACGCATTTCCGCCGAACACGTACAGGTTGGCGATGTCGTGCGTCTGGCAAAAGGAATTGAGGACGCCTTTCCGCGGGTCCACACTCATGCGCGCCGTTCCCACTTCGTGAATTGACCCGCCCAGCGCCTGGGCGCGGCGCCTGCCTGATTCGCCTTCCTTGGCAGCGCTTCTGCTCGGACCGGAATCGTCGATTGCCCGTTCCGGGCCTGCATCCGGCGAACCGGGCGCCCCTGGAAAGCCGGCTGGCCCCCCTGTTCCCATGCCCGGCATTTTTTCGCCCCCCGCCCTGCGAAAGAGCTCTTCCGCGCTCTGCTGAAAGTGCTCAACAATCTTTCGGTCGTTATCGCAATGCGTGAAGTGTATTTTCAAAACCGGAATGCCCCAATGATCTTTCACCTCCGGATCGAGCTCGACGAAGTTCTCTTTCCGCGCCAGCATCTCGCCGCCCGCGATCCATATACGAGCTTGCGCCACGTAGCGGCTCTTAACTTCGCGCTTCCACTCGGAACCGTAACCCGGCAGTCGCGACGCAAACAGCGGAAACTCGCTTTGCCCGCCCGTCGCGTTGATTACGTAGCCGCGAATAAAATCTTTGCGCGCTGTCTTCGCATCGATGTTCACCAGGTTTGGAATCGTGATGCCCGCTGACTTGCCGTCATCCAGCCGGCTCGGGCCGCCCTTCAGCTTCGGCAGGAAGCCGCTTACTCCGCCGCCGCTGACCTGATCCATCATGTACTGACCGAGCGTGCCGCTCGAGTTCGCCAAGCCGCCCTTTTCAGAAAGCAGCAGCAGCCGTGTGTTCTCGAGGGTCGATGCTGCCAAGATGACGTACCTGGCATCCACATCGACTGGCTTGCTCGTGAAACGCTCGATGTACGTCACGCCCTTTGCCCGGTTCTCGCCGTCCATCCTCACTTGCGCGACGACACAGTCGGTCCGGAGTCCCAGATTCCCGGTCTTAACCGCGGGAGGCAGCGTGGTCGAAACCGTGCTGAACATCGCACCCACATCGCATCCATTCACGCAATTTCCGCAATAGTGGCAAGGCGGCCGCTGGTTATGCAGCCGAGTCAGCTGCGCCAGCCGCCGGTGCGTGGTAGGCCAGCCCAGACTCCGGCAAGCTGCGGTAAAGATCGTCTCCGCGCAGTTCAAAGGCATGGCAGGCAGAAATACGCCATCCGGAAACTGTGGAAAGCCTTCCGCCGCCGCGCTCACGCCGATGAACTTTTCCACGCGATCGTAATAAGGTGATAACTCGGCGTAGCTGATCGCCCAGTCCATACCGTAGCCGTCCCGCGACGCTGCTTTGAATTCGTAGTCGGCCATGCGATCGCTGGCCCGCGCCCAATGCAGACTCCGCCCTCCCAAACATCGTGAACGCCCCCAACGGTATACGGTGTCCGGCGATGTCGTATATGGGTTCTCTTCCGTGTCGATCATGATGCGGTAGTTGCGCTCGCTGCCGCTGTAGCGTTTCAGCAGGCCCGGCCTGCCTTGCCCACGGAACTGCAGTTGATAGAGAAACGTGTGATGGAAGTCTCTGCCCGGGTCGATCGGACTGCCCGCTTCGAGCATCAGCACTTTCATTCCGGCTTGTGCCAGGGCCATCGCGGCCCAGCCGCCGCACGCGCCGGAGCCCACTACAATCGCGTCATACAACATGATGCTCCGGGTGCTCGCATGCAGGAAATACTGCATGGTATGTGTCTCCCCGATAATCCAGCGCTTCGATGATGCCGGCGCGTGCCGTATAGAACGCGAACGTGTTCTCTCGCTTGATGAGTTTGTAAGCGGCAAATGCGGGGTGGCTCGCAGAACTGTCGCGCTCCGGCCGGGAGATTTCGGCCATAATGGCAGCGCGGTCTTTTTCATCAGCCGCATGGAAACCTGCCTGCTTCAGCGCAGTCATCGCCTTCCGCCACTGCCGCTGAGTACCCGGCGCATACTCGGTTGAAGCCTGCAGCACGAAGTCAATGAAATAAGCGCAGTGCGCTTCGCGCGCTCCGGGAGTGTCATCGCTTGGGATCAAGATCTCGGTGAAAGCCTCGAGCGCGCCAAAATCTTCCGGGCTGAAGAACTTGGGCTGATATGCGCTCCAGTAATCCGGCTCCGGCGGGGCGCTTTCGCCATGTGCGTGCGCGCTTTTTTCAGCGGGTTTTAGCCACTCGGAGAAGAACACTGCCGCGCCCGGCAGAGCCGCCGATCGGACCATCAAATGAACCAGGTCGCGCCGAGTCAGCTTCATGGGCTCCATCTCTCACCACTTTAGAAAACCGCGAGTCACGGCACTTGGCGCGTAACCCTATCAATGTGACGGAGCCACACATTCAAAGCTTGTGTACTCGTTCGTATCGCCGGAACCCTTGTACTTTGCAAGCTGCGGGTAAGGACAGAGCGGACGAGTGATCTGAACTCCCTTCGCGGAGCTGTCTTCCACATATTTGGTCGCGACCACATCACCTGGAGTCAAGCCTTTCTCCACCCACTGCTCAAGGGCGGTGTAGATTCCGTGCTCGGGTCCTCGCGCGGTCTTCGTGCCGAGTTGTCCGAACGAACTAGGCCCAGGACCGCCGATACAGTGCTGCATGCCAGGAATCATGTACAGACGAACGAAGCTTTCGGCCTTCTGCCTTCCCAAGCTTTTGAGGACGCTGTTGTAGTAACTGACGGTGTTCAACGGTGAAATGGCCGGATCACTCCAGCCGTGATACAGGATCAGCTTCCCGCCCCGAGCTTCGAAGCGGCTCAGGTCGGGATCAGTCGCGTTCAGAGCGCGCGCGGTTTTCTCATCGGCTCTGCCTTCCGCGCTATCGACGTTGGCAGTGAGACTGTCCCAGGCGGGATCCTCGAACACCATATAACGGAAATAGTTTTCCACGTAAATCGAGATGGCGCCTCCACCAGGGCCAGGACCCATTAACCATTGCGACCATCCCGAGGTCTCGCCGCCGGGCATAAAACCGGGGAAGATCTGGGCGCCATGCGAGTCCTGTCCGCCCGCGTAGAGCTTCTTCAGGGTGTCGACTTGCGGTTGCGTGAGACAAGTGCGCGAGTCCGCACCCTTGCATAAGAGTACGGAAGGATCAAACCGGCACCCTGTCGGGTCGTTTATGATTTCGTCCTTGACGCCATCCTGAGCGTCGCACGCGGCCATAACGGCATCGGTGATAGCCGGTAATTTGATGCTGGAAATATAAGCCGCTGGATTCCCGTACATCGCCTGCGTGCCACTAATCCCAGCTGCCAGCATATGTGTCCAGAAGTTCGCGGGCGCGCCGGCGAGAATGCCCTGGTAATCGTCGGGAAAACGCTGCGCCTCCATAAGCGCTTCGCGGCCCCCGTCAGAACAGGAATCGAAGTAGGAGTGCTGAGGAGCATGCGTGTAAAACGATTCGATGATAGATTTCGCTAGTTCGGCCGTTTCATGCACCGCACGGTAGCCGAAGTCGATTACCTTCTCCGGATGTTTGAAGGCCCAACTCGCGTCTACGCCATCGGCTTCGTGCCCGGTATCGGTAGCCGCTGTGGCATAGCCGCGCTTCAGATCGTTTGCCATTGAATTGTAGTCAATGGACCCTGCAAATCCGCCATTACCGACGCCCAGGAACTTATCGTTCCAGCCAGCAGAAGGCAGCCAGACCTCGAAATGTATGTACGAGTCGCTCGTCGGCGTAAGCAAGCCGGCTACACGACAAAACGCCGGCAGCTTATCGATTGCATTTCCGTAAGGCGGAGTGAACTTCCCCTCGGGAACGGATTCGGCAACCGTGATCCTCGCGTTCTTCAGCTTTGCCGACGACAGCCCTTCACAGTTGGCGCCGCTCGCAGGTAGACCTCCCGCAAAAGCCAGCGCAGATACCAGTGGAATGACGATTCGAGCAACAGCGGTTGGCATGGCGACGGCTGATGATATCACTGGATAGCTTTTTCGACTCAGCTTTTAGTCGACTTACGGCACGCTAGCCGCCGGTGTACGCCCCGCATCCATGTACATCTGCGTCACCGTTGAGTTGTTGGCTTGCCAGTAATCTGCGTGCACCATCAGAATATCTCCGCGCCGCACCGAGTCGGTCAATTGGGTCCTGTATTCTGCCAGCTTGTTCGGGTCGGCATCGTTGATTAGGTTCGCGCTGAACGCTTTTGGATAGTAGTTGTATACGGTGGCCGGCGTACCCAGGTCTGTGTGGAACAAGAAGCTTTGAAACGCGGCGACATACGCGTAGTACTTCGGAACGCTATGTTCCGGAATCAGCAACGAATCCGGCAAAGCAGCGGCTGCCTGCTCGAAGATGCTGGCCTCCAGGTTCGCTCCGTTCTTTTCGACATCGGAATCGATATAGAAAAGCGTCGCGCCCCAGCGCTTGTGAGCGTACTGCATCTTGCGAATGAGCTCGCCGGCGATTTCAGTGTCCGGTAGATAAACCTGACTCGCTGTGCCGTCCGCGTTCAGCGCGAAGTGCTGCGGCCGCACACAGAGGCCTGCCCGGAACCCCGCGTCGCGAATAACTTTGAAATAAGCATCGTCCAGCTTCATTCCGTGATACGGAGAAGAAGCCGCCGTTACTACCGATTCCATTTCCGGCGCTAGTTGCGCAATCTGGTCGGGAGCGCATGCGTAACTTGTAGGCTGGGGATAAGCCTCGCCTTCGATATCCCACGTGATGGCGCCTTGCGCCCCGAGTTTCTCGAGATTCCTCACATTGCTCTGCGCCTGCTGAAGCACCCGGCTCTGGAATCGGCTCAATCCCGCGCTAGTGCGCACGTCGAAATCGCCCGGCTTGCTGTCGTTGAAATAGCGACGAGGATTATTCGCGTAACCTGCGGGGCGGCTCGGATTCCCGCTCGGAGAACTCGCCAGATACACTGTCCCGATGATTCTGCGGTCTTTCCATTCAAGCTTGGGCGGCCAAGTCTGGGCCCAACTCGCATACGCATCCCGCGCCAGGGCCGAACTCGGCGTACCCGACCGTGCAAAGCGCAAGGAAACGGTGAATAAATCGGCTTGCCCCGGCTCTATGGGCCTGTCGTTATGTGGAAAAAAGCTTGCCATCCCCTCAATGGCCGTCCCGCTCATGATCGGAACGTAAGCATTGGTCCGCCCCGCCGGTTGATATCCGCTGTATAGCGGTTTGGCAGCGGCGGGGTTCACTGCAACCACTTCGCCTGTCCCAAAATCCGCAATCGTTACGCTTGGCGCCGTCGTGTTGAAAGCAAGCTGCTCATAAGATGTGTTCACAAAACCCGCGGGCAGCCGAGGAAAATGCAGCACCATGGGATAAATGTTCGCGCCATCGAAAATTATGCCTGAGCTGGCGTTGTTTACCGTTGTTACGCGCATGTCCAGCCTGCTGGCCGCCTCTACAAACTGCACGTTGATTCTGCCCCAGCGGAAAAGGTATGTCCAAGTTCGGTTCGCCGGATTCCAGCTGCGTCCATTATTCGATTCGCCCCACGTATACTCGCCGCCACTCAGTAGGTTGCCCTTGAGATCCGTTGTCTTCATATGCCCGATGTGAAAAGCATCCTCCGGAAATGAATTGACATCCTCGAGCAGCACTCCGCGGTAGCTAAGCTGTTGCACACCGCCGCTTCCGTACGTCACGCTCAAGCCGTTACCGGCCCCGGCCTGCTTACGCACAACGGGAAGCAGGACGGCAAGAGAAAACAGCAATAGCGAGATGTTGATCATCATCCAGAACGTTATCTTAAATCTCCGTTCATCTCGCGTTCATTGGCCGCAATCAACCGAGGCATAGCCGAAACTCCGCCCTTGCTTGTATTCTGGTCTGAATGCTCCCCACCAGCAGCAACAGGATCAGGGTTCTGACGGTGATCGACGGGCTCGGTTTCGCAGGCGGCGAGAGCCGGATTCTGAGCATGGGCCAGGGGTTCGACCGCACCCGTTTCGTCCATTCGGTGTTGACCGTGAATTCAGCCCTTTACTCCGCGCCCGAGGAGTTTCAAGCGCGCCGCTCGCAGTACTTGCAAGCTGGCATCTCGGTCGATGACCTCAGCGAGGCGGTCCCGGAACGGCCTCTGCCATGGAAGGGCGTGCCCGGAAAGCTATACCGAAAAACAGGCATCCTCAGGCGGACGCGGCGGCTCGCGCGCTTGCTGCGGGACTGGCAAGTCGACGTCATCGACAGTCATCTCGAATCCGCTGGTTTGGTTAGTGTGCTGGCCGGCCGTATGGCGCGCGTCCCCGTTTCCATGACCATGTATTGCGGAGCGTGGCTCAACCGTCGCAATCCAGATGCAATGAACTGGTCTTGGATGACGCGCGCAGCCCTGCGGTTTGCCGACGGGGTGATGACCGATTCGCAAATTCGGTCGAAGCAGATGAGTCTGCTGGTTCCAGGTCAGCAAGAGAAGTTTCGTGTAATCCCGAACGGAATCCCGCAGCCGCAATCCGCTCGCTCGTCCGCGGAAATGCGTGCGATGCTCGGATTACCGGCCGATCCTGGCGTGCGCGTAATCGCGCAGATCGGACGCTTCACTGAATATAAGGGGCAAGCCGTACTGCTTCGCGCGGCCCGCAAAATCCTCGATCTGGAGCCGAACACTGCCTTCCTGATGGTTGGCTTTGCCCGCGAGGAGTCCTACAAACCACGGCTTCGAGAGCTGGCGGATTCCCTCGGTATTGCCGGCCGCGTAGTAATGACGCACTATGCAGGGAATATAGGCGATATCTGGCAGGTGGTGGATATCCACGCTCACGCCTCGCTGTTTGATTCCCTCCCGATCTCAATCGCGGAAAGTATGTCGCTCGGCAAACCGGCTGTGGTCACTTCGGCAGGAGGCATACCGGAAATTGTGCAGGATGGTGAAACCGGTTTGATCGTACCGCCCGGCGATGCCGATGCTCTGGCAAACGGGCTTCTCCGAATCCTTCGGGAACCGGAGTTGGCGCGGCGTTTAGGGGAGGGGGCCGCTCGTCGCTATCAAGAGCGGTATCGGCCCGCCACGATGGTGCGTGCGCTCGAAGAATATCTTTCGGAGTTAGCCGCCAGGCGCAAGCGTTCCGTACCTGCCACAATCAGACGAGCGCCGCTGGTCGAGTGAGGCGAAATCGAGTGAGGACGTAGGCAATTGAGCGATCTTTTAGTGATGAAATTCGGCGGCACGAGTATGGGAAGCGCCGAGCGGATCCGCGTGGCAGCCGAGCTGATTTCAGCCGAGGCGCGGCCCGTGGTGGTAGTAGTTTCGGCCATGTCGAAGGTGACTGATCTACTGCTCGAGACGCTTCGCCGCGCTGAACTGGGCGATCGGGCGGAGGTGGATGAGGGCATCGCAAGGTTGCGAGCCAGGCACCTCGATGTTGCCGCCGAATTGATCCCGGAGACGCCCGAGAAAGCGGAATATCGTGAGAGCGCGATATCGGCCGTCAAATCCCTGTTTGCAGAATTCCACCGCATTGCTAACGGCGTCCTGATGCTGGCCGAGAGTCCGCCTCGTTCGGCCGACGAAGCGATTGCAGTGGGCGAGAGGCTCTCATCCGAGTTGCTCGTTCACTATCTGCAATCTACAGGTATTGCGTCACAGGCTGTGAATGGCGGCGATGTAATCGTCACTGACGCCGTCTTTGGGAATGCTTCTCCGCAAATGCGGCCCACCCGCCAGCGCTGCCGCGAAAAACTGTTGCCTTTGACTGACCGCGGCGTGATCCCGGTGGTAACAGGTTTCAATGGTGCTACCGCTGACGGCCGTCCGACCACTCTGGGCCGGGGCGGTTCAGATTTCTCGGCTTCTATCTTGGCTGCTTCGCTCGATGCGCAAGAGCTCTGGATCTGGACTGATGTGGATGGCATTATGACCGCGGATCCGCGCCTCGTTCCCGACGCCGCGGTACTCGATACGGTGACCTATGCAGAAGCCGCGGAACTCGCCTATAACGGCGCGAAAGTCCTGCATCCCCGGACCGTTGCGCCGCTCGTTGAGAAGCGCATTCCGGTCTGGAGCAAAAACAGCTTCGCCCCACACCGGCCCGGAACAAAAATCGTCTCGCACTTCGACGAACCGAAAGGCGCGCGTGCAGTCACCAGCATGTCAAGCGTGGTGATGATCTCGATGGAACCTGCCAATCCAGCACTTAGCGGTACCAAGCTGATGGCCCGGGCTCTTGACGCACTGGCGCTAGCGAACGTAGAGATTCTCGTCTTCAGCAGCTCCAGCTATCGCCAGAGCTTTTGCTTCCTCATACGCAAGCAGGATAAGGAGGCGGCCATTGAAGTCCTCGAAGCCAACCTTTCGCTCGAGCTCACGCACGGCTATCTCAAGCCGATTGAAGCCGACGAAAACGTGGGCTTGCTGGCGGTAGTGGGTGAAGGGATGCGCGGCATACCCGGGCTCGCTGGAAGAGTATTCACCGCAATCTCGCGCGAAGACATCAATATCATCGCGATTGCTCAAGGTTCGAGCGAGTTAACGATCGGAATAATCGTCCGCCTGGATCACCTCGATCAGGCCGTGCGCGCGGTCCATCAGGAATGCGCGCTGGGCAAGCTCGCTGCCGCGGTCTCTTCCATGCGAGTTGCACACCTCGATTCCGTCTGAGCTGGTGGCCGCGATTCTGCATCGTGCGCAGCCAGGCGACGAATGGTGAACGGCACTCCTTGCAACGAGAACGCGTCGTGCAAGGCCCTCTCCACGCCATCCAGATTCTGCTCGACGAGCGCCACAATTGACGGTCCCGCTCCGCTCAAACAGATGCCAAGCAGATCGGGATGTTCGAGCGCCAGCAGCGCGTCAAGCCCCGGCACAAGATGTTGGCGGAAGGGTTGGTGCAGGCGGTCGCGCAGCGCCTCGCGAAGCAGCGAGAAGTTATTGCTCTGTACTGCCTGTAGAAAAAGCGCCACGCGCTGCACATTGAAAACGGCATCCGCGTGCGAGACCTGCTCAGGCAAAACGTCGCGCGAGGCAGCGGTCGAGAGCGGAAGTTGCGGCGTCAGCACCAGGAAGCGAAGCGATTCGGGCCATTCCAGTCGTACCGCGAAGGCGGAACGGTCTGGCAACTGACAGCTTACGGTAAGCCCCCCAAGCAGAGAAGCAGCCACATTATCGGGGTGGCCTTCGAGGGCGCACCCGGCGTTCAGCAGTCCTTGAACGGGCAGCGGGCCTGAAATCGCTTCCCACAGCCGCAGGCCGGCAACTGTAGCTGCTGCGCTGCTGCCGAGGCCGCCTTTCATCGGGATCTCGCTTCGCACATCAACCCGCAGCGACGTATGTGATTCGCCGGACTGGCGCGCAAGCAGACGGAAGGCGCGCTCGACGTAATTTTCTCCGTCGATCGGACAATCGAAAAAACGGAATTGCAATTCATTGCGGCCCGCAAGAACCGTTACGTCCAGACGCAAATAGAGCTTGACCGCCACGGCCAGCGTGTCGAAGCCGGGACCCAGGTTGGCAATGGAGCCCGGAACGCAGATTTCGAAGTGATCGAGCCGCGGGTCCTTCATCCTATGGCCAGAAAATCACGTTCGGCTTCGGCCGGTATTCCGGAAGCAAGCTTTTCCTGAGCCTTGATGATGTAATCCGTATCCTTGAGCGCATGACCGGTGAGGACCGCCGCGATCGACGCCTCCCGGTCGAGCTGCCCCGAAGCAGTCAGCTTTCTGATACCCGCGAGCGTAGTTGCCGAGGCCGGTTCACAGCCGATGCCATCTCGCCCGATCAGCGTCTTCGCTTCGCCAATCTCTTCGTCGCTTACATCCATCACGAACCCGCCAGTCATTTCCACCGCGTGCAATGCTTTCTTCCAGGAGCGCGGGTTTCCGATGCGGATCGCTGTTGCGACCGTTTCCGGATCGGCCACAGGAGTTAAACGTGCCTCTCCGGAACTCCACATGCGCGCGAGTGGGTTCGCGCCCCGCGCCTGCACGATCACCATGCGAGGCATGCGGTCGATAAGGCCGAAGCGCTGCAACTCTTCGAGGGCTTTCCCGAACGCGGATGAGTTACCCAGATTGCCGCCCGGAAGGAACAGGTAGTCAGGCGGCCGCCACCCGAACCGCTCGAGCAGCTCAAATATCGCCGTCTTCTGGCCTTCTACCCGGAAAGGATTGATCGAGTTGAGAAAGAATAGTTCGGGATCGCTGGTTTCGAGCAGCCGGTTCAGCGCGTCATCGAAACTGCCGTCAATCTGCACAATCTCCGCGCCGAAATCGAGCGCCTGCGCCAGCTTATTATTCGATGCCTGTCCGGCCGGCAGATAAACACGCCCCTTGATTCCCGCGCGCGCCGCATAAGCAGCTAGCGAGGCTGCGGTATTGCCGGTCGAAGCGCAAGCCACCACCTTCGCTCCCGCAAAGACCGCCTCCGTCATGCCGGCGGTCATGCCCAGGTCTTTGAAAGACCCCGTCGGATTCCATCCCAGGTGCTTGAACCAGAGGTTTCTCACGCCTGCCCACGCCGCGCTCTTCAGGCCGCGGACCACGGGCGTGTTGCCCTCGCAAAGCGTTACCACTCCACTCTCGTGGTAGCTCGCGGGGAGAAACTCGCGAAATCGCCAGACGCCGCTTGCGTCGCATGGATCGTAACTCGTGCGCCGCCCAAGCCAAAGCTTCTTCAGTGCAGACGGATCAAGGTCCACCCGATCGACAACCACTTCCAGCAGATCTCCGCATCGCGGGCAGGCGAGCGCACGGGCGTGTAGATCAAGGGTTGCCGCGCAGCTAGGAACGCTACACCTCAGATGCGACATCAGTGGACCGATTGCTCCAACTTAGCATTCGAAAGAGCGAAGGTTCTGGGAACCCCATCGCACAACGTCGCCAGAGGGCGTTAACCAAAGAGCCTGAATCGCTTCTGGATAACGCCTGATTCGAGACAATTCAGATTAACCGCCGCGGAGGATCAAGCCGCGTGGAGAGTATTAGACAGTTCTTCCGCAGTCTGTTCCGGGCTGTCGCGAATCAAATACCGGCGAAGTCGGAAATCTAGCGGGAGAACGCTTGCGTCGACTCCCTTGGGCACGATAGGTACAACTCTCTTCCCCATGCCGATGGCTGCCCCAAGCTCGAAGAAAAGATTGGGTCTCAACGGGGATTCTTCGTCGAGCAACGCTACGAGCACATCACTGTCCCGCAACCCGGATTCGAGCGCGTCGCGGAGCGATTCACCGGGCGAAACGTCGAATTCGTCGAACCAGACGCTTACGCCCCGTTCTTTGAGGGATTGAGCAAAAGAGCGCGCCCAGTCTGCGTCTCGTGCAGAATGTGAAATGAAGACTTGCCGTTTTACCATGACTGTCATCCCTACTACCGTTCGTTACTCTCGCCGCATGCGCGCCGTCAATTGCTCAAGGTAGATGTCGACTTCATTTAATTGTAAGAGGTCACGCTTCTTAAGGAGTACCGGTATCCCAGGGCGTGTCTGCAACTCAGTCGGGGTGAGACCGAGCAGGAGAGTAATGATCGGTATCCGGCGACCCCAGGCAGCACCTATTTCTGCCCAAACGTACGGTCGCTCAAGAGCCCATGGGGTAAGTAAAACCACCAATTCGTGTGCTCGCTCTAAAAAATTCAGAATGTCTTCCTCGAAGTCTGCTCCAGCATCGACCTGCGCCTCGTCCAAGAACGGCGTCGCACCGCGGGCTTCGATCTCCCGTGCAATCTGTTTTGCGACCCACGTGTCTTGACTGCTGTGGCTGACGAAGATCAATCGTCTATTCGTTTTGGCATGCTCCTCCATGTCTTGTGCCCTGAGACGGAATCGCGTTGGTGTCCTTATCTCAAAAGAGGTTGTCGCCTGTACTTGCGAAAGACCAATCAGGTCTGCACCGAAAAGCGGTTTAAACCGGCGCTTACTGCCCCGCTTGCGCCCGGTGAGCCGCTTCGCGCTTCATCTCTTCGGCACGGTCGCGCTCTTCCTGTTCTTTGTATCGCCGCTCGCGATCGGCTACCAGGCGCTCATAACCCGGAACTTGCCCCGGGGTCAAAATCGACTTGACCCGGTTGATCTGCTCTTCTTTGATTTTCAGCATGGCAGGGCGGGACTGGTCCCGCACTGCTCGGTACTTCGCCTTGGTGTCGTCCAGAATCACTTCCAATTGGCCGACTTGTTTCGGCGTCAACCTCAGTTGCGATTTCATCTCGGCGACATAGTGCTGGCGGTAGTCTTCGGCTGTTTTAGCGTTTACTACACCCTTTGAAAAATAGTGCTCGATAAGAACACCCGAGAGAACTCCTAAGCCGAAAAGCAGCACCGCAAAAAGAGCGGCTGTCCACTGATTGCGCTTCATACAGGTTGAATCATTTACGGCGCGCTCAGCGAGCCGGCTGAGGCACTGCGTGCTCAACGGGCGGAACGCTCCGGATTGCTTCCGCGTAGTACGTCTTTTCAGCCGTATGGTCAGCCATCAGAGCGTCGGTATAGCTGGGCACCAGGTTGTGAGTTGCGGAAGAGGAGATCAGGTTCAGGATCAACAATAAAAGACACAAGGCCGCCGAACCCGCGGTTACCGGCCTGCCTAGGTGCCGAAACACGTACCAGAAGCTTTGCCGCGCCTCGATTCTGCGCCACACAGCCGGCATGAAATCGGGCGACGGCTCGATCTCGGGACAAGCCGCCCGATACTCCTGGAACAGCTTATCCAGTTCGGAATCGTCTTTCATCTTCGTTTCCCCAACCCTGAATCTTGTGAGCTTCCCTGCTCAAAATCAAAACCGTCTACAGCTTGCCACTTTCCATCGCAGCCTGATGAGCTTTGAGCACTCGCTGCCGCGCTCGAAAGAGCCTCACCTTCAACGCATTCTCATTCACTTTGTAGATCTGTCCCAACTCTTTCAACGACAGTCCTTCGACCTCCTTGAGAGTCAGAAGCAACCTGTCGTCTTCCGAAACGTGGCGGAACAGAGCGTCAACAAATTCCCTCACTCGACCCTTTTCGCGTTCATTCTCGTCTTGCCGTCCGCCCGCAACAGAATCGGCCATGGTCACCTGCTGCTCGCTTAAATCGGCCATCCGCGATTCGGGGCGTCGCTTCCGCCTCCGCAGGTAATCATATGACGCATTCACCGTCAGACGATACAACCAAGGCTCAAAAACTTCCGCGCTGCGCAATTGATCGAGCGAATAGTAAAGCCGAACAAATACCTCCTGAGCGACATCCTCCACGTCTTCCGGATGCCCGATCAGGCGGGAGATCGTACCTAGAATCCGTTTGCGGTAAGCCAAGACGATCTGGTTGAACGCCTGCCCATCTGCAGCACGCGCCCGTTCGATCAGCTCTGGCTCAACAAGCATACCGGCAAAATCTGCCGGACCTGTCAGGCCCCTGATTCTCTAGGCGCTCCGGCAATTTGTTAGGTTACAAGGCTTACAGCGAAACTCCAAGCTGCAAAGGGGAACCGTCATCGCGCCTTTGGGCGATAGCGCTTCGGTGTCGCAGAGGATGCACTGCGCCGAGGAGATTAGACTTCAGTCTGAACGGCAGCTTCAGGCTGTCGCTGAAGCGGACGAAACCGTCGCGTACCGCGGTTCGTACGATCCGTAACAATCCATGGCGTTGATCAGCCGGTAGAGCCGGTCGGCGCGATCCTTCAACTGAGCCAGTTCACTCGAGAAAGCCATTCGCATCTCGGGAGTGTTTGAAGAGGGCTCGACTGACGAGTATCTTGCCCGCAAAGTCTTCTCGGAATTGAGGATATTCTCTAACTGTTGAACCAGCAGGGTATCGATCGGATGCACTGATGAAAAATTCACGCCTGACTCCTGTTCCGTAATCACGGATGAACTGCAAGCAATCGCCGTGCCAATCTTTTTTCTTGCTCCTGCGCAAGCCACCCGACCGGTTCTATGTTGTTGTTTCCTCAAAGCCGAATCTCCCGTTTGATCTCTATCGCTCCCGGTGTTTTCCGTCAAATCCCTCACTGAACCGGATGCGTAAAAATGAAACGTTGCCCCAAATGGATAAAGCTCTCATTATTTGCTGGTGAAAGGGCTAAGATTGCTCGCGTGTCTACCGTCAGGCAAAGAAAGAAGGGTAGTAGATCGGTCGGCAGCAGATTACTGCCGAGATAAATGGTGTGTAATGGACGTAACAGAATGCATTTAGAAGCTGAAACGAAAACCGGAACCCTGCGACCGGGTGCCCTCAAAACGGCGGAGCCGCAAAGCAAACCGGCCGAAGTCCGGCGGACAAACGCTTGGGGCATCGATCTGAATTATGAGGACGCGTTCGGCACATGGCACGAACCGGGAGAAGCGACGGTTCGGGCGGTGCTCGAAGCCATGGGCGTAGCCGGTGAAGAAAAGCCGCGCCCGGAACACGATTCGTTGTTGATGGTGCGCCGAGGCGAGCAAAAGGGGCTGGAGCGGCCCGCCTGCATCACTCTGGAACAAGGTCAACAGATTGAAGTGCCTAACCGGCTGCCGCCTGATCTGCCCTGCGGCTATCACGCCCTGCAGTTTGAAAAGGAGCAGCAAGTTAGGCGCTTCATCGTCACTCCCGGAAAATGTTTTCTTCCCGAGAATCTCAAAGCGTGGGGTTGGGCAGTCCAGCTTTACGGAGCGCGTTCGCGCGAAAGCTGGGGAATCGGCGATCTAGGTGACCTGGAAAAACTGGCCGAGTGGTCCAGTGAAAAGTTGGGCGCGCGCATGATGCTCGTGAACCCGTTAAGCGCGGCCACCCCCATAATCCCGCAGCAACCCAGCCCCTACTATCCCGCTTCCCGGCGTTTCTTCAATCCGCTGTGGATTCGTGTCGAGTGGATGCCGGGCGCCCAGCAGGGACGCATCCGCAACCTGGAAGCTCTGGCCAAGGCCGGAAGAGAACTGAACAGTGTCCGCCTGATCGACCGCGACCAGGTCTTCCGCCTCAAAATGCGCGCCTTCGAGCTGCTCTGGGACGGCTTCTCAGGCGACCCTTCCTTCGCCAGCTTCTGTCGCGAGCAAGGCGCGGATCTGGAGCGCTACGCGACCTTTTGCTCTCTGGCCGAGAAGCACAACGCGGGCTGGCATTCGTGGCCGCAACAATATCGCCACCCTGGAAGCGCCGAAGTGGCCCGCTTCGCACGCGAAAACGCGCCCCGAATCGAGTTCCACAAGTGGCTGCAGTGGGTGCTCGATCAGCAGCTCGCCCGCTGTGCCGAGCACCTGGCGCTTATGCAGGACCTGCCGATCGGTGTCGATCCCGACGGGGCCGACTCGTGGGCTTGGCAGGACGTGCTCACCAGCGCAGCCAGCGTGGGTGCTCCCCCGGACGAGTTCAACACTCAGGGCCAGAATTGGGGCCTGCCTCCCTTTATTCCTCACAAGCTGCGCGCGGCTGCTTACCAGCCTTTCATTCAGACCATTCGCGCCGCTTTCCGCCGCGGCGGAGGCTTACGTATCGACCATGTCATGGGTCTCTTCCGCCTTTTTTGGATTCCGCAAGGCATGTCGGCTGAACGCGGCACCTATGTGCGGTACAACGCCGACGAGATGCTGTCTATCGTGGCGCTCGAAAGCGAGCGGGCGCGAGCCTATGTGGTCGGCGAGGATCTGGGGACAGTGGAAACGGAGGTTCGCGAGAAGCTGGCGAACTATCGTGTCATGTCTTACCGGCTTCTCTGGTTTGAAAAGGAAGATCCAAAGACCTATCCGAGCGAAGCGCTGGCCGCCGTTACCACTCACGATTTGCCAACTGTCGCCGGCCTCTGGACCGGCTCCGATCTCAAAAGGCAACACGAGCTGAAACTCAAACCGAATGAGGAGAGTACGGCTGAAATTCACCAGCGCTTGACCGAAGTGGCCGGCCTCACCGATACCAGCCCCATCGAGGATGTGATCGCGAGCTCGTACGGGGTTTTAGCGCGCGCCCCTTCGCGCATCCTGACCGCTTCTCTGGACGATGCGGCTGCCATCGAAGAACGCCCGAATGTACCGGCAACCAACTCCGACCAGAATCCAAACTGGTCGCTCGCGCTGCCCATCCCGATCGAAGAACTGATGGCTCGGGAACTTCCTGCCCGCATCGCCGCAGCACTGAGCCGGACAGCTGAAAGCCCGGACAGCGGCGAAGTCTAAAGCAGCGGCCGTAGAGCTTCCAAGTTTCGATCGGGATACACTCTCGAACAGGCATATGGCGTCTCCATCCAAGTCGCATGAAACGCAACCAGACCGTCTTGACATTTTGTTGATCGAAAACGATCCGGCCGCCGCCGTCCTGACGAGAGAGGCCTTCAAAGAAGTCGGAATGCATGAGGGCGTCACTTCGGTGCGCGACGGCGATGAGGCTTTGGCCTATCTTCGCAACGAGCAAAATTACACGCCGCACCTGCACCCGGACGTGATCTTCCTCGATCTGCATCTCCCAAAGATTTCCGGCCTCGAGGTTCTCAAGGAGATCAAAGACAATCCGGCTTGGGTGGCCACGCCCGTTATAGTGGTTTCAGGTTCGGCCGACCCGGCGGAGATTCGCCGAGCTTATGAGCTCCACGCCAGTTGCTTTATCAGGAAGCCATCCGATCTCGAAGACTTCCTGCGTTTCATACGCGTCTGTTATGAGTTCTGGGGTTCAGTCGTAACCCTGCCCAGCGGCAAAAACGCATAATTGCCGATGATGGCCCATGCCGAGATTCGTATCGGTACATCGGGCTGGCACTACAAGCACTGGATAGGGAGTTTCTATCCACCCCGCACGGCGGCATCGAAGATGCTTGCCTTCTATCAGGAACGCTTTACTACAGTAGAGCTGAACAACAGCTTCTACCATCTCCCAAAAAAGCCGGCCCTCGAACGTTGGCGGGATTTCACACCTCCGGATTTCTGCTTTGCGGTAAAAGGGAGCCGCTTTCTGACCCACATGAAAAAGCTCAAGGATGTGGAGACCGGAGTCGCCAGGTTTCTCGATGCCGTGGAAATTCTTGCTGCTAAACTCGGGCCGATCCTGTTCCAACTTCCACCTCACTGGGAACTCGATTACGACCGCCTGCATTCGTTTCTCGAAATCCTGCCCGCCTATCACCGCTACGCCTTCGAGTTTCGCAATGCGACCTGGGAAGTTCCGGAAACCTATGAGTTGCTGAATCGCTACCGCTGCGCCCACTGCGCCTTCGATCTTGCCGGCTATCAGTCGCCCGTTCGTATAACCACTGATTTTGCGTATGTTCGGCTGCATGGTCCGGGCAACAAGTATCAGGGCAGCTACAGCGAACAGGCTCTGCGGCAATGGGCGGATCAGATTGCGCTCTGGCGAGGGCAGCTTCGGGCGATCTACATCTACTTCGATAACGATGATTCGGGCTATGCCGCCTTGAACGCCTCTCGCCTCAAAGAACTCACGCGATGAGTGCGCATCGTGCCTGTGAACGCGCTGCTTCCGTTCCGCCCTGCGGATCACCAGTGTTATCTATAGCTGATAGCGAACACCTTCTCGATGCAGCCGGGCGGAATCCATCAACTCGAGGTCGTTTTTCTCCTTCTTCTGCTTTTCGTGGTCGGTTTCGGAACGCTCGCTCAGCGGCTCAAGACTCCTTATCCGATTGTGCTCGTGATCGGGGGCCTGCTGCTCAGTCTTTTCCCCCGCTTACCTCATCTATCTCTAAACCCGGATCTCATTTTTTTGGTGATGTTGCCCCCGCTTCTGTTTTCCGCGGCCTTCAACACTTCGTGGCGCGACTTTCGACATAACCTCATAAGCATCTGTTTCCTCGCATTCGGATTGGTTGCCTTTACGACGATCGGCGTAGGAGCCGCCGCCGAATGGCTCCTTCCGGACTTCGATTGGCGTCTTGGACTCGTGCTCGGCGCAGTGATTTCGCCAACCGATGCGATCGCCGCTACCTCCATTGCGAAGCGTGTCGGTTTGCCCCATCGCATTGTAGACATCCTCGAAGGTGAAAGCCTTGTCAATGACGGAACCGGCCTGCTGGCGTTAGAGTTTGCAGTCGCCATGATTGTGAGCGGGCATAACCCTTCTGCCGGCGAGGCGCTCTGGAGATTGGCCTACCTGGTCACAGGCGGAATCGTCCTCGGCCTGGTTCTCGGCAGAATCGTGTATGTTTTCGAAACATGGATCGACAACGCTCCCATCGAGATCACAGCCAGCATCGTCGTGCCTTATCTCGCCTATCTCGCGGCCGAGGCAATCCATGCTTCAGGCGTTTTGTCAGTTGTGGCTTGTGGGCTCTATCTCGGGTGGCGTAGCTCGGTCTACCTATCCTCTACAGCCCGCATTCAATCTTGGGCTACATGGAACACGCTGACATTCATTTTGAACGGGATCGCATTCCTCCTGATCGGTTTGCAGCTGCGTTATGTGGTGGGCGGCATCCGTGATATTCGTTTGCAAGCGCTCGTATTCGACGCCGCTATCGTGGTGCTTGTCGTCATTCTTTTACGGCTCGCTTGGGTCTACCCGGGAGCCTACCTGTCATCCCTGATCTCCCGAAAGTTCTCGCAAGAACCGGCGCTTTACTCATCGCGCGGCATTTTCATCACCGGTTGGACTGGCATGCGCGGCGTCGTATCGCTTGCGGCCGCCATTTCACTGCCGGAAACGCTCGCTAGCGGCAAACCTTTCCCCCAGCGCAACATGATTATCTTCATCACGTTCTGCGTCATTTTCGTAACCCTCGTCTTGCAGGGATTAACACTCCCGGCCCTTATTCGCTATTTGGGCCTCGCTCGGATCGCGGAAGAGAATCCCGAGGAGGAGAAGGCGCGGCGCAATGTGATCCGCAGCGCCCTCGAATACCTGGATTACATGCGCGCCGAGGATCGGCCTGAACTCGGCTTCATTTACGAGGACATAGGTAATCACTATCGCGCGCGCCTGGCCGCCGCGGGGGGAGATGGGCACGGAAGTGAACACTTCAGCCCCGAGGATCATGAGCGCTATCGCGACATCACGCGCAAGCTCCGCGAGGTAGAACGGTTTGCAGCATTGAAGCTACGCAACGAAAACGCAATCAATGACACGGTGCTGCGCCGTCTGGAACACGAACTCGATCTTTTAGACGTCCGCTACGATTGAGCATCCAGCCGCAGGCACTTAATACATTACGAAGCACCAGAGCGTATCGCCTGTAGCCGCGATCACGTATTGATGGCCATCGAGCATATAAGTTTGCGGGGGATTGCTGACGCGGCCAATACGGGTGTTCCACAGGGGCTTGCCAGTTGCCGCGTCATGAGCTACCAAGCTTCCCGCACCGTCTCCGCCAAAAACCAGTCCGCCCGCAGTGGCCAACAGACCGCCACCCCCGCCGCCGCCGCTGTAATACGGATGTCTCCAGCTGATCTTTCCTGTTTTGTAATCGATGGCAGTCAGGTACGTTCCTCCAGATCCGATCTCGGCCTCTTCCTTACCGCCGAGGCCCATGGAGCCGCGCGGATCGAGGTCAGTGAGGTAGAACTCCGAGAAGCTGTTGTGCTCGGAAACATACAGCAGGCCTGTATCCGTCGAAAACGCCGGGGGCTCCCAGTTGATTGTGCCGTCTGAACTAGGCGAAACCAGCGAGCCGCCTACCGTAGCATCCTTTTCGGGATTGAGCTTCGGTCCGCCGAACTTATTCAGACCCGTCGCCCAGTTAGTGTATTTGCCCCACTTACTGGTAACCAGATGTTCACCAGTCGTGCGATCAATCGTGAAATAGTATCCGTTGCGCGTTGCCGTTATGGCGAGTTTCCTCATTTTGCCGTCGAACATTGCATTTATCAGTACCGGAGTTTGGGCCGAGTCATAGTCATGCATGTCGTGCGGTGAAGTCTGGAAATACCAGGCCATCTTGCCCGTGTCTACATTCAAAGCGATTAGAGAGCACGTGAAGAGGTTATCGCCAGGACCGCGCGTGCCGTTCGTAAATGCCGGAGTGGGATTGCCCGTCCCGAAGATGTACAGCTTCGTTTCCGGATCGTATGCGCCTGGAATCCATGTCTGGGCGCCTCCGTGTCTTGCCGCGTCGAGACTTGCCCAGGTATCAAGACCCGGATCGCCCTTCTGCATCGGGACCGTATAGTGCTTCCATTGCAAGTCACCCGTCTCGGGATCGAATGAATCCAGAAAGCCGGGAGCATCGATATCGTCTCCTGTCCCAACCAGAACGTGATTGCCTACCACGACGGGGGCAGGCGTCGAGAAATATCCATCGTCCACGTTGGCGATCACCTTGTGCCAGCGCTCCTTACCTGTTTTGGCTTCGAGCGACACCAGATAGTCGTCCGGCGTCTCCATAAACAGATAGTCGTTCCACATGCCGAGGCCGCGATTCCCGATGTGGGTGCCGCCTTTGGTCTTCCAGAAGTAATGCCACAGTTCGTGGCCATCGCGTGCGTCGACTGCCCAGGCGTTGTCGGGCATGGTGAAATAGAGCGTGCCATCTACTTCGAGCACCGACGCTTTGATCGTGCCCGTCTCGATGTTGATGTCGCCGGGGCCCTCGCCTCCGATAATCACTGGCGTGTTGCGCTGCTGATGCCTCCTGCGATGTCCGTCGCCTTGTTCGGCTCCGGCAGTGACCTGGGTCATCCAGGCGAGCGTAAGGTGCTGGACGTTCGAGCGATTCACCTGTTTCAGCGCACTGTAGCGCTTGCCCGAATAGTCGCCATTGTAAGTCGGCCAGGAATCCGAGAGCGGCTTAAGAATGTCAGCCGGATTCAAGCCATTACCTTGGGCGTTGACGAGAAGAGGCGCAAGCACTAGAGAAATGGCGCAAACGATCTGATTGAGCTTCATTTCAAGGTCACCAGGTATGCAGTTACATCGTGAATGTCCCGGTCGCTGTACTGCGCTAGCAGATCGCGATGAACCTTCAAAGGATCGTGAATGACTATCTTCGGCGTGTCTCCACTCCTCTGATAGGTTTTCTGGGATCCGTCAGCGACAGTGACTGTGATCAGGAAGTCGTCAATCCGGACCAGTTTGCCTTCCACGCTTTCTCCGGACGGCAGCGTGACCGTCGCGGTGACGGTGCGAGGCGTCGATTCTGCGCTCTCGGACGCCTCCTCTTCTTCTTGCCGTGTGCCTCCGGCGAGCCAAGCGTCTTGCAGCCGTTTGGGATCGGGGATGCGGACCGCAATCTTATTTAGATCGCCTGTAACGGAATGGCAGCCGCTGCACTTCGTAGCAAAATATGCCTTGCCTTCGCTTGCATTGCCGACGAGAATGCTCGGCACTTGCTGGCCGGCAGAGGGAGGAGCGCCCTGCCCTTGGATCGTTCCGATTACGCTGCGCACATAAGCCGCCACCGCATTTGCGTCCGCGTCACTTAGTCCGATCGCCGGCATTCCCATGTTTTGGCGGCTCCCGTGAATGATGGGAACGATCAACTCACCGTTTCGATCGCTCAATGCAACCTGCGAGCGCAGCAGATTGGGTCCCCCCAAATCACCGCCGCGCAGATCTGCACCATGGCAGCCGCGGCAGTTAACGCCGAACAAGATCTTGCCGCGCGCGACCTGTGCCGGATCCTCCGCCGGACGCTTTTGTCCTGGCACGAACGCTCCCCTGTGCTCGGGTTCATTTGGGGGAGGCGCGTTCTGTACGCCCGGAGCCTGTGCGCCCTGCGTCTGTGCGCCGGGAGCCTGTGCCCCCCCTTCGGGAGCGGCCGGCGCAGATTGAGCGTTCTGCCTTGCTGCGCTTACCCCGGAAGAAAGCATCAGAATGAGCAGAAATGCGCTTGCGATTGCTGGTTTGGCCAGAGTGTTCAACCTCAATTCGTAATGGAGCATGCCAACGCAGCTCAAGACGTATTGTACGAGGAAGCTTGAGCAACGGCACTTCCTGCTTCTTTTTTACTTACTGCGGTCTATTCGCTGCAGGCGTTCCTATGCGAGCGGGACGCGCAGGAGCTACGTAATCTACCAACTCATCGACCGGCCTCTTCCCAGCCCACGCGATGCCACGAAGCAATGTCCGCTCTACCTGGTAGTTGGCAAAATTGGCGTAGATATGTCCCTGCATCCAAACAAAGGCTCGAGCAGGCTGGCCACCTGCTAGCGCGTGTTCGTATGTCCAGATCTGTGGTACGACTTCCCCCTTATGCTCGCCGGCACTGTGTGTCGCCGGAATGCTTGTGGTTGCCAGCACGTGAATGCCTGGATCTTTGTTCCAGGTCATATCGAAGAAGGCTTCATCAAGAATCGTGATATCGGACATGTCCTTCATGATGGGATCCGGCTGCCCGGCAACTGAGTAATGAACCGGCGCCTCCAGCGTGTAGTTCACCTCACCGTGCTTCTTTGCACCGCCCAATAACGTCGCCAGGTAGGCCGGGTCCGGGCCGCACAGAGAATCATGAAAAGAAACCAGGCCGCCGCCACGCTTGACGAATGCCTCGATCTCAGCTTTTTCGTCGTCGATCAGATATCCCGCGTCGCCTTTGTAAATAACGAGCACGTCGGTATGAGCGAGGTCGGCGATGTTAGGCGGATGTAAAGCGCCATCCACAATGGCTCCATGTTCCGTCAGGATCTTGCTCCAGTCAGCAAGAAATTGGGGGTAGTCATGCTGACCCGGAAGATGGGACTTCAATCCCGCCCAAAGATAAATACGCATGCCTTTGGCGGCTTCCGATTGCGCGGAGCTATGTCGTTGCATCGCCCCCGCGAGGAAAAACAGCAGCAAACCTCCCAACACCACATGGGAGGCCCTGAAACGCGAACTCTGTAAAGTTTGCTGCATCAGTGGCACTGTCTTTCGAACGTAGCAAATGCCGGTCTCACCATTCCTAAGATCTTCTCTCAAATCTCTGATAGCCTAATACGCTTAGGCTGATCCTCCGTTTCCTACAGCTCATGCCTTTGGTCACCGGAACTCGGCTTAATCGCTATCGGATAAATAGACTCATTGGCAGGGGAGGCATGGGCGAAGTCTACGCCGCGGAAGACACCCTTTTACGGCGGCCCGTTGCCATCAAGCTTCTTTCACCACAGCTCATCAGTGATCTCGATCGCGTGCGATTCGAGCGCGAAGCCTGTGCTGCTTCTAGCCTCAACCATCCCAACATACTCACTATTCACGAGCTTGGTTCACAAGGTGAAACGCACTTTATAGTCACCGAGTTCGTCGACGGCGAGTCCCTGCGCGAGCGGATGCGCCGGGAACCGCTTCCGCTGCCGGACCTGTTAGACATAGTCATCCAAGCCGCGTCGGCATTGTCGGCGGCTCATGCTGCTGGCATTGTTCACCGGGACATCAAACCAGACAACATCATGATCCGTAGAGACGGGATCGTCAAATTGCTCGATTTCGGTTTGGCCAGGTTCAGCGACCTCCAGAATTCTACAGCTACCGAAAGCCAGCCCGGTATCGCCCCGACTCAACCAGGCATCGTAATAGGAACACCCGGGTATATGTCGCCAGAACAGGCAAGAGGTTTGTCGCTCGACCAGCGCTCAGATATCTTCAGCCTGGGCATTCTGTTGTACGAGGGCGTCGCAGGCCGGCCGCCATTTGAGGGTGCAACCACCAGCGACGTGCTTGCGGCCGTCTTGGTGACGACGCCCCCGCCCGTAAGTGCACTTGCTCCCGCAGTCCCTCCAGAACTGGACCGCATCATAGACAAGATGCTACGAAAGGATCGCGAGGAGCGGTACCAGACATCCAAAGATCTCCTTATCGACCTTGTACGCCTTAAAGAAAGCGTCTCCATTGAATCCAAAGTTGACTCAGCAGGGGCGAAACAAAGCTTCCGGCGGCAGCTTATATCGGCATGGCGTAGCGGCCGTAAGCGAGCTTCGCTTCTTATTCTGTCGTTGATCCTCGGTTGCATAATCACGATTTGGAGCATCGCTCATCAGTCCCGGATATCGACCATCACCTCGTTGGCGGTCCTGCCTTTTGCGAACGAGAGCCGCGATCCGAATATGGACTACCTTTCTGACGGCATTAGCGAGAGACTGACCGATGACCTCTCCCAAATCAAGCAGCTCAAAGTTATCGCCCGAACGTCTACTTTCAAATACAAAGAAAAGACCGTAAACGTTGCAGAGGCTGCAAAAGCGTTGGGAGTTCGGGCAATAGTTATGGGCCGTATACTCCATCGCGCCGGAAACATTGTGATCAGCGTGGAGCTCGTGGACTCACGCGATGATAGGGAGATCTGGGGCGAGCGATTCGACCGTAACGGCGCTGATTTGCAAACTACGGAAGAGGAGATTGCGCGAACTGTTGCAGAGAAACTACGCATACAACTGACCGGCTCCCAGCAGTCGCACCTTGCTAGAACTGCAACGCCTAACGCCAGGGCATATGAAATCTATCTCAACGGGCTGCTCTACTACAGAAAAGGCAATCAACAGGATCTCGAGAAAGCACTTGATTTATACAATCAGGCGATCTCGATAGATCCGAACATGGCTCTTGCGTGGGCCGGAAAGTCGGCAGTCTATTTCGGACTTACATCATTTTCGGTGCTTGATCCCGAACAGGGCCTGAAGGAAGCCGAACAGGCGGCACGACGAGCGCTGTATCTGGACAGTACTCTTGCTGAAGCGCATTCAAGGCTGGCCGACGTCGAGAGGGGAAACTGGCACTGGTCAGCGGCGGAAGCCGAATATAAGAGAGCGATAGAACTGTCTCCAAGTCTCGCCATAGCCCACACAGCACTCGCTCTCTTGCTCGCCGAGGTTGGCCGGCCTAAGGAGGCTTTTGAGGAAATCGGGCGAGCTCAGGCTTTAGATCCGCTTAGACCGCTGCCTAAGTCACTCTCTGGCCTGCTTCTGATGTTTGCGCGCCGCCCTGATGATGCAATCAAGCAGTTGATGGGCGTCATCGCCGTGTACCCGGATTTCGGCAGCGCTCATGCCTTTCTAGGCTACGCTTACGACGCTAAGGGCCTCTTCAAGAAAGCGATTTTGGAGTATCGGACAGAAATGAGCCTTGAGGGACAAAACACAAGCGCCGGCTGCTTCCTCGGCTTTGCGTATGCCCGCTCCGGTCAGACGGAGAAAGCTCTTGCGCTGTTGCGAGAGATCAAAAGCAGCAAAGACTATGTCTCCCCTTCCGAATTGGCGATATTGTATGCAGGTCTTAGCCGCTACCAGGAGGCACTCGCGACACTTGAGAGGGCCTATTCCGCGCATGATCTGCAACTCCAATTTCTAGGCGTGGATCCCCATTACGACTCCTTGCGAGCTGATCCTCGATTTCAGAGCCTCTTGCATCGATTGGGACTTTAGGACCGCGCGTCCCGTTTTAGGTCCGCGCTCGCTTTCTTGCGATTAGCAGTACGCCGGTAATCCCCAATCCAATTGCGAGCAAGGGCAATGAGCTAGGTTCCGGGATGGCGCAGCACCTGATATCTCCAGAAGGGCTGACACTCCCGCGTTTTCGATCGACGAGCAGCTGCGAGCTTTGTTCCTGTGAAATCGGACCCACACCGTAATCTGTCCAGGATTGCGAATTCGAATCGGCTCGCCCCGTATTCAACCCGAAGGCAAGAAAAACCGTTGCTAACGGCAGCAGTGAACGTCCGAACTTCATAGCTCCTCCATGGAAAGGTGGGATGGCACAACAGAGTCTACTACACTGTGAGTTCCGCACTCGTAGCTCAACTACAAAAAAGCCGCCAACCCTGAACCAGGGGTGGCGGCCTGTTGAACCTACTAACTTCCAGCTAACTCGCCAGCGCCAGCGTCTTCACCTCGATATTCGGGATCACCAGCGCAAGCACTTCTTCCACTCGCTCCACAAAATGGAACTGCATCTCCTGCCGCACATGCGCTGGCAGATCGCGCAGATCCTTCTTATTGCCCATGGGCAGAATCACTCGATGGATGCCGGAGCGCCTTGCGGCCAGCACCTTTTCCTTCACGCCGCCGATCGGCAACACCAGCCCGGCCAGCGTCACCTCACCGGTCATCGCGATATCGCTGCGCGCTGCCAGCCCCGTGTAGAGCGAAGCCATCGCCGTAGTCATCGTGACGCCCGCCGAAGGACCGTCCTTTGGAATCGCTCCCGCCGGCACGTGTACGTGAACGCCGTTATTCTTGATCGCATCCGGATTTACGCCGAGATCGACTGCATGTGCCCAGATATAACTCTGCGCAATCTTCGCCGATTCCTGCATCACCTCGCCGAGTTGGCCCGTCATCGTGAGACCTTTACCTTCCGGCAGCAGCGCGCTCTCGATGTAGAGAACGTCGCCTCCCGCTTCGGTCCACGCCAAGCCCGTCGCGACGCCCGCCGGTACTGTCTTGCGCATCTGCTCGGGCAGGAAAATCTCCGGCCCCAGCAAATCGCCCAATGATTCAGGCGTAACGACTACCTTCTCGGTCTGCTCTTCGGCAATCTTCAGCGTCACTTTGCGCGCCACTCGCGCAATCGCACGCTCTAATCGCCGCAGCCCCGCCTCACGCGTATAGCCGTGGATGATCGTCTTGAGCCCCTCGTCTGTGAACTCGATCTGCTCTTCCGTCAGACCCGTCGCCTTCAACTGCTTCGGAATCAGATAGCGCCGTGCGATCTGCTGCTTCTCTTCTTCGCTATAGCCCGAGAGCCGCAGAATCTCCATGCGATCGAGCAGCGGTTGCGGGATCGTGTCAAGCGAATTCGCTGTCGTGATGAACAGCACCTTCGACAAGTCGAACGCCAGATCGAGATAGTTATCCCGGAACGTCTTGTTCTGTTCCGGATCGAGCACCTCAAGTAGCGCCGCCGCCGGATCTCCCCGGAAGTCTCTTCCGAGTTTGTCCACCTCGTCCAGCAAGAGCACCGGATTCAACGCTCCTGCTCGCCGCATCGCCTGCAGCAAGCGTCCCGCCATGGCGCCGATGTAAGTCCGCCGGTGCCCGCGCAGTTCCGCTTCGTCGTGCATACCGCCTAAGCTGAAGCGCTCGAACTTGCGTCCCAGCGCTCGCGCCACTGATTGTCCCAGCGAAGTCTTGCCGACGCCGGGCGCTCCTACCAGACACAGGATCGGCGCTTTCGCATCCGGATTCCGCTTTAAGACGCTCAAATGCTCGAGGATGCGCTCCTTGATCTCCTGCAAACCAAAATGGTCCTCGTCGAGTACCGTCCTCGCATGCGCAATATCCAGGTTGTCTTCTGTCGTTTTATTCCACGGCAGATCCAGCACAAACTCCAGATACGTGCGGGTCACATGATAATCGGGTGCGCCCGCCGGCAATCTCTCCAGCCGTCCAAGCTCCCGCTCGAACTCCTTCTTTGCTTCCTCGGGCAGGTTCGCTTCCCGGAAGCGTTCCCGCAGCATCTCGACTTCGGCCTTGTCGGCATCCTTCTCGCCGAGCTCTTGCTGGATGGCCCGCAGTTGCTGCCGCAGCATGTACTCGCGCTGCTCCTTCGACATCTCGTCGCGTGCCGTCGAAGCGATCTTCTGCCGTAGTTCGAGCACCTGTAGCTCGTGTGCGAGGTAAGAGTGGGCCAGGCGCAGCGCATCCACGCGTGTGTCCGCCTCGAGCAGTTCCTGCTCCTTTGCCAGGTCCAGGCTGAAGATACTCGCCAGCAGATACGCCATCCGGAGTGGATCTTCGCTGCCTGCCAGCATGCGCGTCAGCTCTGCCGCCGATTGCGGCTGCGCCAGCGCAATCGCCTTTGAGGCCAGTTCCAGCAGTGCGCCGGAAAGCGCTTCCACCTCAGATCCACTGTCCTCAGGCAGCGGAAGTACCCGATATTTGGCGCTTAGATAGGGCTCGGTTGATTCGATCTTCGCAACCACCACGCGCTCTACCCCGAGAACCAGAATCTCCATCGCCTCTGCGCTCGGCCGCGAAGACTTCCGGATCACCGCCTTGGTGCCGATCCTGTACAAATCCTCCTGCTGCGGCGCTTCTACCTGCGCATCGCGCTGCGCAACTAGGATAATTTCCTTCTCCTCGCTTTTCAAAGCGGCTTCCACCGCCCGCAACGAACTTTCCCGCCCCACTGATAGCGGAAGCAGCAGTCCCGGGAAAAGAATCGTGTTCTTTAGCGGAAGTGCTGGCAAAATTTGATATTCAGTGTTCGCCATGAAATTCCTTCTAGATGTCAGATGCACGCTGCATGCCAGAGGCTGCGATTTCTTGCGTGCTCTTTGCTCAAATCCTGCTGGTCACAAAAAAGCCCGGAGCGGACGTGAATCAGCCCCGGGCCAGTTTACTTACCCTTTTCTTGCCCTTACTGAGCCTGAACGACCGTAAACAACGTCTGCCCTCCGGCGTTCACCGTCAGCAGTACCGACTTGCCCTTCGACTCATTCATCAGGCGCCTGAAGTCGCCGACATTGCTGACCGGCTGACGGTTCACGGCCATGATCACTACGCCGCGGCTCAGGCCGGTGGCATCCGCTGCCGGGCTGCTCTGGTCCACATCGTCTACGACCACACCTTTAGTGCTCGCAGGAACGTTGATCTGTTGCGCCAGCTCCGGAGTCAAGTTTTCGACGGTGATGCCACGCATCGTGACATTGCCGTTGCCGTTATCGTTGTTATCCCCGTTATCGCCGTTGTCATTGCCTTTGGACTTGTTCTGGTCCCAGTCAATGCCGGTCGGACGCTGTCCCAGAGTGGCGCTAAGCTGCATCGGTTTGCCGTCGCGGATGATGTCGAGTTTTGCCGTGCTGCCCGGAGCATGCGCGATTACATCCATAGTCGCGTCATCCATACCCGTTACCGGTTTGCCGTCAATCGCCGTGATCACGTCGCCCATCTTAAGACCCGCTTTTGCACCCGGCCCACCCGGATCCACTGAGTCGACTAGCGCGCCGCGCGTGTCCTTCATTCCGAATTGAGGCGCCAGCTCTGGCGTTAGCGAGCCTAGCCGGGCACCCAGGTAGCCGCGCGAAACTTTGCCGTTCTTCTCGATCTGGTCCATCACCTGCTTCGCCATGTTGGACGGAACCGCGAAGCCGATCCCGATGTTCCCGCCTTCACCGCCGCCGAAAGGGCTGCCGCCCCCGCCGGTCAGAATCATCGTGTTGATGCCAATCAGCTGCCCTTGGGCGTTGATCAACGCGCCGCCCGAGTTGCCGGGGTTGATAGCAGCATCGGTTTGAATAAAGTCCTGGATATGCGTTAAGGCTTGCAGGTGACGCCCTTTCGCGCTTACGATGCCCATCGTTACCGTATGATCCTGCTCAAACGGATTGCCGATAGCAAAACACAGATCCCCGACCCGGGCTGCGTCGGAATTCGCAAACGGCATAACCGGCAAATCGTTCGCGCTGATTCTGACCACCGCCAGGTCCGTCTGCGGATCTGTTCCCACCACCTTGGCAGTAAAATCCCGCCCGTCCGACAACGCCACTTTGAGGCTTGTGGCCTTATCCACCACGTGATTGTTAGTCAGAATGAAACCCGAAGACGAAACAATTACACCTGAACCCAAGCCCCGTTCCCGCTCTGCTCTTGGCCGTGCATTCGGGCCGCCAAAAAACTGCCGGAAGAACGGATCAGCCGTAAAGGGATTGTTCTGTTGCTGCTCGGAAGGCTTGATCACGCGCGTCGAGCTGATCGTGACCACCGCAGGCGAGGCCTTCTCGATAATGTCGGCGAAGGAACTCGAAAGCTGCGAAACCCGCTGAGCGCTGTCCTTGGTATCTGCCCGCGCCACCACCGACACGGGATTGTTGCTGTGGGAAGATACGGCGAAAGCGGCTATCAGCCCTCCGCCGATCGACGCCGCAACCAGCGTCAGGATGGCTGTGGAGCGGCGAAATTGGACTACGTTAGACATGTCCCCAAAAATCCTTTCTCATATGGCGGCTTGTCTGTAGACCCTGCCGCGTTCCTAAAATATGACGTACTAAACCAATTTTCGATTCTCATGGGAGGGCGGGCTTCAGCCGCGTGGAGCTTTAGCTCCGCTTTACCGTACCGCTGCTTCAGCCCTATCCCCGGCGCCCACTTCAAATTTCAGGCCGGAACCGGCCGGATCGGCATCGAGCAGAACCGTTTGCCCGTCTCGCACCTCTCCTCCCAGAATTCGCTTGGCGAGCGGCGTTTCGATCTCGCGCTGGATGGCCCGTTTGAGCGGCCTCGCCCCATACACCGGGTCAAATCCGCTTCGCACTAAGCGCGTGCGCGCCGCGTCGGTCAACTCCAACCGGATGTGGCGTTCCTCCAGGCGCGTCCTCAGCCCGGCCAGCTGGATCTCCACTATATCTTTTAGATGCTCCTCGCTAAGAGCATGGAACACGATAATCTCGTCCAGCCGGTTCAGAAACTCCGGCCGAAATGCGTGCCGTAGCTCATCCAAAACTGCATCCTTCATTCGCCGGTAGTCTTCTCCCTCGTAAGCGCCCCGGTACTCCAGAATCCGGTGGCTCCCGATGTTTGAAGTCATGATCACGATCACATTCTTGAAGTCGACCGTCCGGCCCTGCCCGTCCGTCAGCCGCCCGTCATCGAGCACCTGTAGCAGCGTGTTGAAGACGTCGTGATGCGCCTTTTCGATTTCGTCGAACAGCACCACCGAATAAGGCCTCCGCCGCACGGCCTCGGTTAGCTGGCCGCCTTCGTCGTATCCGACGTATCCTGGGGGCGCTCCGATCAGCCGTGATACCGTATGCTTCTCCTGATACTCCGACATGTCGATGCGGATCATCGCTCGCTCGTCGTCGAACAGGAACTCCGCCAGCGCTCGCGCCAGCTCGGTCTTACCCACGCCCGTCGGACCCAGGAATAGAAAGCTTCCAATGGGCCTCTTCGGATCCTTCAATCCGGACCGCGCCCGTATCACCGCTTCCGCGACAGCCAGCACCGCCTCGTCTTGTCCGATCACGCGCTTGTGCAACTCGTCTTCGAGCGCGAGCAGCTTCTTCATCTCCCCTTCGAGCAGCTTGGAAACCGGCACGCCCGTCCAGCGGCTCACAACTTCCGCTATGTCCTCTTCGTCTACTTCTTCCTTCAGCAGCCGGGTGCCGTTCTGGTTCGCGGCTACCTTGGCTTCTTCCGCCTTAAGCTGCGCCTCAACCTGCGTCAGCCGCCCGTATTTCAACTCCGCCGCTTTATTCAGGTCATAAGCCCGCTCGGCCTGCCCGATCTCGATCTTGATCTGCTCGATCTGCTCGCGCAATGACCGCAGCCGCTGCACGGCCTCTTTCTCCGTCTGCCACTGCGCCTGTAGCGCAGAGGATTGGGTCTTCAGCTCCGCCAGCTCCTTTTCAATCTTCGCCAGACGATCCTTCGAGACCGCGTCCGACTCCTTCTTCAGCGCCTCGCGCTCGATCTCGAGCTGCATCGTGCGCCGCAAGATCTCATCCAGCTCCGTCGGCATCGAGTCGATTTCGGTCCGCAGCTTCGCCGCTGCCTCGTCTACCAGGTCGATCGCCTTGTCCGGTAGAAACCGGTCGGTGATGTAGCGATTCGAAAGCACCGCCGCCGCCACCAGAGCCGTATCCTTGATCCGCACCCCGTGATGGAGTTCATACCGCTCCCGCAAGCCGCGCAGAATCGAGACCGTGTCCTCCACTGTCGGCTGGTCCACGAAGACTGTCTGGAAACGCCGCTCGAGAGCCGCATCCTTTTCTATGTATTTCCGGTACTCATCGAGCGTCGTTGCCCCGATGCAATGCAGCTCTCCACGCGCCAGCATCGGTTTGAGCAGGTTTCCGGCATCCATGGCCCCTTCCGCCTTACCGGCGCCCACAACTGTGTGCAGTTCGTCGATGAACAGAATAATGCGGCCTTCCGACGATTGCACCTCTTTGAGCACCGCCTTGAGACGCTCCTCGAATTCGCCGCGGAACTTTGCGCCCGCAATCAGCGCCCCCATATCGAGCGCCACTACCTGCTTGTCCTTCAGTCCTTCTGGTACATCGCCGCGCACAATCCGCTGCGCCAGACCCTCCACGATTGCCGTCTTACCCACGCCCGGCTCGCCTATCAGCACCGGATTGTTCTTCGTCCGCCGCGAAAGGACCTGTATCACGCGTCGGATCTCCTCGTCACGCCCAATTACCGGGTCGAGCTTGCCTTTTGCAGCGGCATCGGTCAGATCGCGCCCGTACTTCTGCAGCGACTCATAGGTCGTTTCCGGATTCTGCGACGTGACCCGCTGATTCCCACGCACCTCGACCAGCGCCTTCATCAGCCGGTCCCTCGTCAAACCAAACTCCCGGAGGAGCTTGCCAGCCGGGCCCTGGTCCTCAGCTGTTGCGAGCAGCAGGTGCTCGATCGAAACGTACTCGTCTTTCAGCCGCTTGGCCTGCTCTTCGGCCCGAGTAAAAAGCTGCGAGAGCCGCGTTGTAATGTAGACCTGGTCCGGCCGCACGGCGCTCCCGGACACCTTGGGGAGTTTTTCAATCTCCTGTAGCAGCCGCTTGTGCAGCGGCTCTAGCGGCACGTCGGCCCGCAACAGGATTGAGGGTGCTAACCCGCCCTCCTGCTCCAGCATCGCGAGCAGTAAATGCTCTACATCCACCTGCTGGTTGCCGTATTGGATGGCCAGCGATTGCGCCTGCCGGATCGCCTCCTGCGATTTCTCGGTCAGCCGGTTAAAATCCATACTTATAATTGCCTCATTTCTAGCTTACACCTTAGTGTTGCAGGATGCAATAATATGAGTGAGAAAGACTCAATCAAAAAGTGAGATAGTTAAAGAATCGTATGCTCACCGCCAGCTTGATCCTGCCTGCTCCAGGCGAGACCCTCATTATCCAACCGGCCGAGCAGGAGAACCCTGAAACCGTGTTCGAACAAGCCTACGCAGGCTTCCGGCTTCAAACGGAAAGAATCTGGCGAGGCCTCCGCAGGTGAAGCTGAGTTCGTTCGGCAAAATCCTCGTAAGTTGTTGTCTGTTATACGCGACCCCGGCCTACTGCTGGTGGGAAACCGGACACCGCGTCGTCGCCCGCCTCGCCGCCGACCATCTCACGCCCGCCGCCCGCACCCGCCTGGCCCAACTCCTCAGCGTGCCCGACACTCCCGCCGCCGTGGCCGACGCGCTCGCCGCCGCTTCCACCTGGCCCGATGAAACCAAAGCTCAGACCAAGACTGGCGACTGGCATTACATCGACCTCGCCCTCCAGGACGACAAATCCGATATCCCCGAGCGCTGTCATCACGACAACTGCGTTACCGCCCGCATCCGCCTCTTCGCCGCCCAGCTCGCGGATCACGCCGCAAACCCTGGAATCAGCGACTTAGACGCCCTGCGCTACCTCGTTCACTTCGTCGGCGATGTGCATCAGCCGCTCCATACGGTCTCCGATGCTGATCTGGGAGGCAACTGCGAGCACGTCGACCCGCCCATCGACACTGCCAGCAATCTGCACGCCGTCTGGGATGGCGTCATTGTGAACGCTGTCAATCCGAGCGATCGGGAACTGGCCGCCGACCTCGATCGTAACCTCCACTCCTTCTCTCCCCAATTACAGGCCGATCTGGCTCTCGGCAACCAGGACGATTGGGCCTGGGAATCCCACAAGCTGGCTATCAGGAATGTTTACCAAAAGCTCTCGATCCCGACCGAGCCCGTCCTCTTCCCCAAAAACTGCCACGAAGCGCCGCTCGCAGTCTCGAACCTCACCTTGCGCCTGCCGTCCTCTTATATAGACGACATGAAGCCGGTGATTCGCGAGCAACTCACTAAAGCCGGCCTGCGCCTGGCACGCCTGCTCAACGAATCACTGTAGGCGTGTAGCCAGGAGTGGCCGCACCACGCTTACAGAGTTACCAGTTGTGATTATTCGACGCGCAAGCCGAAGCAATACAGTGTCGAACCGTGGTCGACCGTGTAGATCCGTCCGCTGTCGATCGCGAGGCCGCCGAAATGAGTCCAGGTCTTCATCGCGTTCGAGCTGCGGTAGAGCTCTTTCCCCGTCCGCGCGTCAAGCGCTACGAGCGCCGCCGGATGTGTTCCTGCGCCGCGCTCCTCGGTCGTCAGCAGATTCTGCTTCCACTCCTCCATGCTCTTGAACTTGGTCTTGCCAATCACCTTGTCCTGGCGCGGATTCTCGCCGGTCGCCACCACGTACACAACGCCGTTCGCAACAGCGGGGGCATCCGGGAGATTCACGTCGGGCGAGATCCAAGCCAGCTTCAAGCAAGGCGTTCTCGACGCTTTGTCCATCTCAACCCGGAAGGCGATCACTGATCCGTGCGGCGCGGCGCCGTTCGAACTCGCCTGCCCTGTTATCGATTTCGCCGCTTCTCCCCAGAGCGTCACGTAGACCCACGGCTTACCTTCCTCATCCCGCCAGACTGCCGGGGCTCCCCAGAATCCTTTCTCCTCGAGCACTCCCGATTCATTTCCCAGGCGCGGCGAAACGTAGAGTGGTGTTTGGTGGTCCTTGTCGCCCAGCGCATCCGCGTCCAGAAGGTAAACAACCGCTTCCTTCCCGCCGCCCACCAGCAGATGGTAATTTCCGTATGCGAACCAGCTGAGGCCGCCGGAGGGAAGATCCAGATCCCGCTTGGTCACTTCGTTCCGGTTCACGGGACTGAAGTAGTCGAGGACATTCAGCGCCGGTGTGGATGTCGCCAGGAAGGCACTGCCGAAATCGCCCAGCGCCGGCTCGAAAGCGCCATCTCCCGTACTCACGTAAAGCGTACCGTTGCTCCCGGCCACCGGTCCTCCCCGCGCCCACATGCCGGCCCCGGATCCCCCGCGCACTACCGTTTCGTAGCTGGCCCGCTGATTGGGCTTGTCCACCTGCATCGCGTAGATGCCCGAGCGGTCTCCGCCGCACCCCTGCGATGTCGTCGTGTACACAAAACCGTTGTTCAGGTTCAGGCTCCACGGTTTTGAGAACGCCGGAACCAATTGAAACGGCCCGAATCGAATGCTGCCCGTTCCGAGATCCAAGCCGAACAACCTGCCGTCGTAGGCTAGAGCGAAAATCATGTTCTGGCGCCGGTCAATCACCGGTGTCGCGTTGATCGCATTCGGACACAGGTAATACGCGTCTTCTTTTGCCGCCACAAAACTTTGAAACGTGCGTTGCCACACGACCTGGCCCGTTGCTGCATCCACCGCAAACAGATGATTGGAACTCCCCGCCACATACACCAGCGTCTTGATGCCCGACGGAGTCACTACGTCGTTCGCCACCACCGGCGCAGTCAGCGCGCTGAGTGCCAGCGGTATGTTGTCAAGCTGAACCGACCACTTCAATTCCAGGTCTTTGGCGTTCTGAGCAGTGAGTTTCGTCTCCTCGGTAGCCCACGCCGACCGCTGCGGATCATGCCCGAATGTCAGCCAGTCTGCTGCGAGCGGGACCATGCCGAGCAACAGGTAGACACATCCCGCTCCAAATGCGCGCTTCTTCATGATTTGTAACCGTTCGCAATTAGGGTATCGTGTGACCCTTTCCGGGGAGCGCGGCCCTCAACTCCGGCATCTTCTGGCATTTGAGACCACATCATCCCAGAATCGCTGTTCGTGGTTCCCGATGCACGCTCTTCTAGCGCCATACCAAAGATAAAGCGCGGGAAGGTCCGCTGGGCTTCGTCATGGGAGCTCGTCAGACGAAACAAGCTCCGTTTTGTTCTCGTGTCACGTCCCGGCAATTTTCAGGTGTTTGGGTGCAAAGTGGCGATCGAGACTTTCACCTTCGTGAGCCAGATCGACCGCCCTGAGCTAGCGGGCAAGCGACTGTTTCTGCTGGGGCAGAATGAGTCCACATATGCCTTCCTTACCTCACAGCAGCCGCAGGACGCAAGAAGCATCGTCTTCGTTAAGAAGGACAAGATCCCTGTTCTTGTACTGGGCGAATCTGTACCGATATTGGAGCCGATAAAAACTCCGGCACTCAACCCTTGCTCAGTGCGCGCAGGATGTTGAGCTGCGCTGCGTCTCCCCTAGCGTCGTGCCGCTTCCGACAATCATCTACCAGCGGCGGCGTATGATCGGAAAGAGTGATCGCGATGGCAGAATACAAGTTCACCGTTCTGTTTGAACCCGCCGAAGAAGGTGGCTTCGTTGTCACCTGTCCTGCCCTCCCTGGCCTGGTGACTGAAGGCGATACGCTCGAGGAAGCTCGAAGCATGGCCAGCGACGCCATTCGCGCTTACATCGAGAGTCTGCGTAAGGACCTTCTGTTCACCACGTGAGCGGCAGCCACTACATCCTTAAGAACTCTCAGAGACCACACCTCCGCGTAACCCTTCCTTGGCATAACAAAGATCTCAAGCGGGGCACGTTATCCTCAATCCTCAAACAAGCCGGCACCACGGCAGCTGAGTTCAGAGACCTGCTCGATGGTTAGAGCAGGTTTCCCGTCTCTCGTCCGTTCAGTCGAAAGACGAGCAGTGGCATCTTTTTTCGTAGGAGATCACCCTTGACCATCAAACATGAGCTAGCTCGACTCGCGCGAGCACTGCTCATTTGCACTGCCGCCCTGGAAAGCCCCTTTCTTGCTTCAGCTCAGACAGCCTCCAGCGCGCCTCAAAGTGATGCGGCCGTCGAACAGCGAGTAAACGCACTGCTGAAGCAGATGAGCGTCGAAGAAAAGATCGGCCAACTGAGTCAGCTTTTCGTGTTCGGGCCGCCGGGCCCGGTCGAAGACGCTGTTGCCAAGGGCCAGGTTGGCTCGCTTCTCTTCGTCACAGATCCCGCCGAGATCAATCAACTGCAGCGCCTCGCCGTCGAACACTCCCGGCTCCGCATACCCTTGATCTTCGGCTTTGACGTGATTCACGGATTCCGAACCATCTTCCCGGTACCGATCGCGATGGCCGCTTCCTGGGATCCCTCGGTTGCCACGCGCGCGCAGACGATCGCTGCCCGGGAAGCCAGCGCCGTGGGCATCGACTGGGTTTTCGCTCCAATGCTCGACATCGCGCGCGACCCGCGCTGGGGCCGCATAGTTGAAGGCGCGGGCGAAGACCCTTATCTCGGCTCCGCCATTGCCGCGGCACAGGTACGGGGGTTTCAAGGCGATTACGTCGGTGCACCCGGTCACGTCCTGGCCTGCATGAAGCACTTCGCCGGGTACGGCGCAGCCGAGGGCGGCCGCGACTACGATGCCTCCTATATCTCCGAAACACAGTTGCGAAACGTGTACTTTCCACCCTTTCATGCCGCTGTGAAGGCCGGCGTTGGTTCCGCCATGAGCGCTTACATGGATCTCAACGATGTACCCGCTACGGGCAATCGTTGGCTGCTGCACGATGTGCTTCGCGAAGAGTGGAAATTCAAGGGCTTCGTTGTAAGCGACGCGGACGCAGTCAAGAGCCTGCAAACTCACGGGTTTGCCAAAGACGCCTCCGATGCCGCCGTCCGTGCGCTCGACGCCGGGGTCGACATGGAGATGGCCATCGGCGCCACGGCTTATTCGCAAGGCCTCGGGGCTGCGCTGAAAAACGGCAAGATCACCCTCCAACAAATTGAAGACGCGGACCGTCGCATCCTCGAAGCCAAAGTTCGCCTCGGCCTTTTCGAGCACCCTTACGTAGATGAAGCTCGCGCCAGTCAGATTCTGAGCGCCCCCGAACACCGCACCGCCGCGCGCTTAGCGGCAGAGCGCGCAGCTGTCCTGCTTCGCAACCAAGGTGGTCTGCTTCCTCTGCAAAAGAGCAGTTATCGAAAGGTTGCCGTCATCGGCCCGCTGGCGGATTCTCAACTCGATACACTCGGCTCCTGGGCCTTTCAACAGAACCTGGACGAAACCGTCACCGTGCTGAAGGGCCTTCGCAACAAGCTCGGCTCAGACGTTCAGATCGGCTTCGCCCCGGGTGTCCAGATCAGTCGCAAGTTTCCGTCCTTCTTTGACCAGATTTTTCGCCGCGCGCAAGCGCCCGCTTGGACTCCTGAACAGGCCAAAGACGAGATGACGAAAGCCGTGAACCTCGCGGGCTCTTCTGACCTGACCATTCTTGTTCTTGGCGAAGCGCAGAATATGAGTGGTGAAGCGGCTTCCCGCGAATCGCTCGAGTTGCCCGGCAGGGAGCAACAGTTGCTCGAAGCGGTCGCCGCGTCGGGCAAGCCTGTCGTATTGGTTCTGTTCAATGGCCGCCCGCTCGATATCACCTGGGCCTCCGCTCACGTTCCTGCCATTCTCGAAGCCTGGTATCCCGGCACCCAAGGCGGGAATGCAATCGCCAACCTGCTGTTCGGCGATGCTGTTCCCGGCGGCAAACTGCCCCTTACCTGGCCCCGCGATGTCGGCCAGATACCGATCACCTATGCGCACAATACAACCCAAGCGCCCGAAAACCAGGGCAAGCGCTACTGGGATGAAGAGAGTACGCCGCTCTATCCCTTCGGTTACGGCCTAAGCTATTCCAGTTTTAACTTCTCTAATTTGAAGATGAGCCAAACGTCGTTCAAGGCCGGACAAACTGTCGACGTCACGGTCGAGGTCGAGAATACGGGCTCTTCTTCCGCGGATGAGGTGCCGCAGCTCTATATCCATCAGCGCTTCGGCAGCGCCTCCCGCCCTGTTCGTGAACTCAAAGGCTTTCAGCGCATCACTCTGGCCCCGCATGAGAAGAAAACCGTCCAGTTTCGGCTCGGCACTGACGAGTTGAGTTACTGGAGTTCATCAAAGAAGGCCTGGGTGGAAGAGCCCGCAGAATTCGACGTGTGGGTGGGCGCCGATTCCACAGCCACGCTTCACTCGATGTTCACAATCACGCCAGAGTGAATCTTAGATGCTGCCGGTCAGCCCTCCCCCGATCATGCAAGGAACGGGCATCGTAGGCTGCCGCCGATTGGGCGCGATCTGCCCCGTACATCAAGGCTGCGGCAGAACCATAAGTTCCACCCCGCTGGCTGCATTTGCACCACGAAACACTCGTTCCGTAGCGGGCTTGAAGTCTTCGGGCTTCGCGTGCGGAATATCCACGAAGGTCTGCGGATTGCGATCGACTAACGGAAACCACGAGCTCTGAACCTGCACCATGATGCGGTGCCCGGTGCGGAAAGTGTGGTCTAGATCCGGCATCTCAAAATCGACCTCGGTCACTTTGCCAGGCGAGAGCGGCTCGGGCTTCTCCCAACTCGACCGGAATTTCGCCCGCATCGGCTCTCCGCGCACAAGTTGCTGGTAACCGCCCATGTGCAGCGGCGGCGCGCCCAGAATGCGCTTGTTGCCTGAGGTCGCGTCAGGCGCATCGGGATAATCGTCCGGATACACATCGATCAGCTTTACGACGAAATCTGAATCGGTGCCGCTCGATGAAATTTTCAGTTTGGGCGAGATCGGCCCGGCAATCGTCAGGTCTTGTTTAAGCGGATCGGTCATGTAAGTCAGAACATCCGGCCGCCGCGAGGCCCAGCGCTGATCGTCGACCATGTAGCGTTGCGGGACGGTGTCCGTGGTGTAGTCAGAGAATGGGACCGGGTGCGCGGGATCGCTGACGTATTGATCGTAAGCCTGATCTCCACTTGCTTCGGGCGGCTCGAATCCGAGCTTGCCGGCCCCCTGAAAGTAAAGCATTTTGGGCGCTGCGCCTTTGGGCGGCCACTGATCGTATTTGCGCCAGACATTCGTTCCGGTCTCGAACATGTAAGCCTCGGGCGGAGCCTGCCCCTTGCCTTTCAGATAGAACTCGAAAAAAGGAAACTGTATCTGCTTACGAAAGAACTCGCCGGTTTTTGAATGGAACACGGCATCGCCTAAATGGTCGCCTTCGCTGCTTGCCCAGCCGCCATGCACCCAGGGGCCTTCCACGATTGTGTTTGGCGTGCCGGGATTATCTTTTTCGATAGCTCGATAGGTCCGCCAGGGTCCGGAAAGGTCCTCGGCATCGTACCAGCCGCCAACCGTCATCACCGCGCAATGAATGTTGTGCATGTGCTGCGAAAGATCGCGCGCCTTCCAGTAGCTGTCGAAAGTGGCGTGATAGAGTTGGTCCGCAAACAGCGGGTTCTGGCCTTTCAGATACACCTTGTCGAGGTTAGCTGTGGGACCTGCTTTTAAATAGAATGCATAGCCGTCCGGCGTTTTCATATCAAAAGGCACTTGTACTTTGGGCGGCTTGCTTGGCTCCGCAAATGGCTTGAAGAAAGTGTAGAATCCGAAATTTGCCGCCAGCATGAAAGCGCCGCCGTGATAGGCGTCGTCGCCCATGAAAAGATTCGTCATCGGAGCCTGCGGGCTCGCCGCCTTGATCGCCGGATGCGAATCGATGATGCTGGCCGAAGTGTAAAAGCCCGGATACGAAATGCCCCAAATCCCGACCTTCCCGTTGTTGCCCGGCACATGTTTCAGCAGGAACTCGACCGTGTCGTACATGTCCGACGAATCGTCGACATCGTTTGGCCCGGATTTCTTGTCGATGTGTGGATGCATCTCAATAAATTTGCCTTCCGACTCGTAGCGCCCGCGCACGTCCTGGTAGACGAAGATGTAGCCGGCTTTCTCGAATTCGTCGCTAGGCCCCAGCTTAGGTTTGTAAACATCCTCGCCGTAGGGCGCGACCGAATATGGCGTACGGTCCATCAGAATCGGCCAAAGTTGCGACTGATCTTTGGGGACGTACACGCTGGTGAAAAGATGCACTCCGTCCCGCATGGGAATGCGGAATTCGTATTTCGTGTAATGTGCTTTTACGTAATCCTCAGCCGGCGGGGCAGGAGGCTTCTCCTGGGAGATTAGGCACACTGGCGCGGCCAGGCAAAGTACCGCCAAAGCGAATGTGTTCAGGAAGGATTTGAAATGCATCGTTTAGGTCAAGGTAGCAGGAACATCGCCGCTCTCGTCTTTAAGCGCGACGCCGGTCAAGCGCAAGCCGCGGGCCGCTTCGAGCAGATACAGCAAGCGATGCGCGGCCAGGTCGTAAGACAACCCCTGTGGCCGTATGTTCGACAGGCAATTGCGTTCGGCATCCGATCGCCCCACGCGCGGACCGTAGGTGATGTAGACGCCCAGGCTGTCCGGCGCGCTCAGGCCCGGTCTTTCGCCGATCAGCATCACCACGATTTCGGCGTTCAGAGCTTCTCCAATTGCATCGCCGAGAGCGACCCTCGCTTGTTCGGCGATGATTACCGGCCCAACTCTCCAGTCTGCAAGACTCGCTTTCAGGGCCGCGAGTAACGGTACCGCGTGGCGTTCGGCCGCTATAGCCGACAAGCCATCCGCGATCACGAACAGCAATTCGGGTCGCGAAGAAATCGGCGAAACGTTGCCATTTAAGCGGCGGCCGAGGTCGGGGCGGTGCAGGTACTCGGTGCGATCGCGAGCCGCGCTGTGCACCCGCAGCGATTGCCAGCCAAGCGCTTCTATATCCGCGGCGATTTCGTCGGCGTGCAGGGCCGCATGTACCGCATCGCGCGCTTTGGCCTCCGCCAGTTCCAGATCGAGCAGCGCTTCAGTCGGCAAGCTCGCGCCGGTTCGGCCCAAGGCCACCCGCGCCGGAGTGAAACGCCTCAGCTGCTGCCAATCAGCCATGAACTTCCCAGGTTAGCCCCGGCCTGCGGCGTCCGGAGCCATTCCTCAAACTCGGGCGCGCACCTTTTTCCGAGCACGCGCCGCACATACAGCGCGTCATGAAACGACGTGCTCTGGTAATTCAGCATGATGTCATCCGCGCCCGGCACGCCCATAACGAAATTCACTCCGGCGACCGCCAGCAGCGTCAGCAGCGTGTCCGTATCGTCGCCATCGGCTTCGGCGTGGTTGGTATAACAAACATCGCAGCCCATGGGCAGGCCCAGCAGCTTGCCGCAGAAATGATCTTCCAGACCCGCGCGGATGATCTGCTTCCCGTCATACAAGTACTCGGGCCCGATAAAGCCAACCACGGTGTTGACCAGCAACGGCTGGAAGCGCCGCGCAACCGCGTAGGCTCGGGCCTCGCATGTTTCTTGATCGACGCCCGCGTGCGCGTCTGCTGAAAGCGCGCTTCCCTGTCCGGTCTCGAAATACATCACATTGTTGCCAACCGTGCCCCGCTTCAGGCTGAGCGCCGCCGCCTGGGCTTCCCCGAGTATGCTCAAATTCACGCCGAAGCTGGTATTGGTTTTCTCTGTACCGCCGATCGATTGAAAGACCAGATCTACGGGCGCGCCTCCCTCGATGGCATCGATTGTGTTCGTGACATGGGCCAGCACGCAGCTCTGGGTCGGAACGCGGTAGCGAATCCGAAACTCATCCAGCATGTGAAGCAGGCTAACGACGCTCGAAAGGCGGTCCGTCGCCGGGTTGATGCCGATCACCGCGTCTCCACAGCCGTAGAGCAAGCCATCCACGATGGAAGCGGCAATGCCCTTGGGGTCGTCGGCCGGATGATTCGGCTGCAATCGCACCGACATGCGCCCACCAAGTCCAATGGTGTTGCGGAAACGGGTCACTACTTGGCATTTCTGGGCTGCCAGAATCAGATCCTGATTGCGCATCAGCTTCGAAACCGCGGCCGCCATCTCTGGCGTCACGCCGGGCGCGATTTGCGTGAGCGTTGCCGTATCCGCCTCGTCGCTCAGCAGCCAGTCGCGGAAGCCGCCGACCGTCCGATGCCGTATAGGTTCAAACGCGTGTGCCTCGTGCGTATCGACAATGAGCCGGGTAATCTCGTCCGCTTCGTACGGCACGAATTCTTCTTCGAGAAAGCGCGTCAGCGGAACGCCGGCCAGAGCCACTTTGGCCATTACCCGCTCTTCTTCGGATTCGGCCGCGATGCCTGCCAGTTCATCTCCCGAGCGTGCCGGACTCGCTTTCGCGAGCAGTACGCGAAGATTTTCGAAAAGATAGGTTCGCGCGCCCGCTACACTCCGGTAGGGCATGGTTCGGTCACGCTCATCCCTCTGCGGTCGCCTGCGGTCATCCTGAAATATAAATAGCCCAGCGAGAGCAGCACGGCAAAGAGCGCCGCCAGCAATGGGTAGTTATAAATCATGCTGGCCATGCAAACCGCCGAGCTTGCCAGCGCGACCGCTGGAAAAAGCGGATAACATGGCGCGCGAAAGGGCCGGTCCATCGCGGGTTCGGCGCGGCGCAAGCGGAAGAGCGCAAGCATGCTCACCATGTACATGGAGAGCGCTCCGAAGACCGACATCACCACGATGTTAGCCGTCAGTGTCTGGCCGCCGAAAGTGACCCAATTGTCACTGTAAATCGCGGCAATTCCAACCAGTCCGCCTGCTAAGATCGCGCGGTGCGGCGTTCTAAACCGTGGATGCAGCTTGGAAAGAAAGCTCGGCAGATAGCCGGCGCGCGCCAGCGCAAAGATCTGCCGCGAGTAGCCCAGAATGATTCCGTGGAAGGATGCAATCAGCCCGAACAGGCCGAGCCACACCAGCATATGCAGCCAGCCGCTCTTTGCGCCCACCACCACCTTCATGGCCTGCGGCAGCGGATCGTTGATGTTGGCAAGCTTCCGCCAGTCCCCCGCGCCGCCCGCAAACAGCATCACGCCAATCGCGAGCAGTACAAGGGTGAGAATGCCCGCGATGTAGGCGATGGGAATGGACCGGTGCGGATCCCGCGCTTCTTCGGCTGCCATCGCCACGCCTTCGATGGCCAGAAAGAACCAGATGGCGAACGGGATCGCAGCGAACAGGCCGGGAAGGGAATGCAGAGTAAAATTGTTCGCGCCTGACCAGCCGTGGCCGGCAAAATGGCTCCACGTGAAACCGGGACTGACCACGCCCATGAAGACCAGCAGTTCGCCGATTGCCAGCAGCGTCACCAGCAGTTCAAACGTAGCCGCGACCTGCACTCCCGCGATGTTCAGCAGCATAAAGATGACGTACGCGCCAAACGCGATGTGTTTTGCCGCAACGCCCGGAAACTGCACGTTCACATACGCGCCGATCGCCAGCGCGATAGCCGGCGGCGCGAACACAAACTCGACCAGTGTCGCAGCCCCGGCAAAGTATCCGCCGAACGGACCGAAGGCGCGGCGCGCATACGCGAAAGGTCCGCCCGCCTGTGGAATCGAGGTGGTCAGCTCGGTAAAGCTGAAGATGAATGTCGCGTACATGGCCGCGACGAAGAGCGAAGTGCAGATGAACCCGAGCGTGCCGGCGCTGGCCCAGCCGTAGCTCCAGCCGAAGTACTCGCCCGAGATGACCAGGCCCACTGCTATGCCCCACAGCTGCCATGTGCCGAGCGTGCGCTCCAGGCCGGCATGTACGAGGTTCGCTTCGGCGGCTTCCAGGCTCACGTGTCTTGGTTCATTATGCGCAGAGACGCGGCGCAAAAAGAAACTGCCCGGAAAACTCAGTGAGCTTCCGGGCAGAGTGTTGGAGGCTGCTTGCCGTTTAGAATCTGATCTCCAAATGCCCTTGTCCCTGACGCGGTTTGTTGTTTTGGCTATTGATTACTCTGCCGAAGTTGGGGTCGTTATAGTTTTCGTTGGGGCCGCCGAACACAACCCGGTTCAGTACGTTGAAATACTCAATTTCCAGTTTGAGTCTGACGTGCTCACCTATCGGAAAATACTTCGCTAGCGCTATGTTTTCGTTGTACTGGAACGGATTACGAAGACCCCCCAAAACCCGCTTTGAGTCGCCGAGGGCCCATGGACCTGGGTCGGTGAATGCGGCCGCGTTGATGACGGGCAGTCCTTTGTAGACGTTTTGGTAAGAGAACTGCAACGGTACGCCGGGAACCACGTTTGCTCTATTGCAAGGAGCGCAATTGTTCCCCAGCGGGTCGCCGGCAACGTATACGGGGCCTCCGTTGCTGAAGAGCGGCGTTCCGGTCGCATAGCTAAGCAACGGGCTAATCTGCCAACCACCCAGAACAGCGTTGACCACGCCACCGCGATTCAGGAAAGCCCTGCCTTTGCCAAAAGGCAGCTCGTATGTGGCGGCGATACTGAGGGAATTGGTTTCGTCATTGTTGTCGATCGACCACTCCGCCGCCTGATTGTCTTTGTTTAACGAACGCGAGGCGAAAGAGGTAAACCCGGAGTTCGTGTTTGACATCATCTTCGATAAACCGTAAGAAACCAGGAAGCTCAGCCCATTGGTGTAGCGCTTCTCTACCTGAATTTGCAGAGCGTTGTAAAGTGAGGACCCGGTCATATCGAAGTTGTTAAAGATGTCTGAGTACTGCGGGTAGGGCCGCAAGGCCTGAAGCAGGGTGCCGGTCGGAAAATCGTTGAGAAACGTCGGATACGGAAGACCAACGCCCAGGCCTGGACCTGTACTGGCATAGGACTGCCCTAGTTGGCTGCCGAACTGTGTTAGGTATGTCGGAGCAAGCTGGTTAACCGGATTCAACTGGGAAGGCAGCCGGTTCGCGCGGTTCCCCGTATAGTTGGCGGTCAAGAACATGTTGGCCGGCAGCTCGCGTTGGATGCCAATGTTCCAAACCGCATCGTATGGAGCGACTCCATCGTTGATGGGATCGAACCCGTTAATACTGGTTCCGACACCCAGGGCGGGACTAAACGGAGTGAGGGCCGGGGCTGGAAGAACCGTGTTGTCCCAGGAACCGAAGCCTGGGTTGGTGGAACCTGTGGAGTTCCGCCGGAATGAGCCGAGCAGCAGGTTACCGTAATTCACCGCCACCTTGCTGATGCCGTATTCGTAAGCGCCGCCGTTCAGATAATTCACCGAGAAGCCGCCCTGCAGTACGGTCTTGTTATTCAGCTCGTAAGAAAAGCCCATCCGGGGACTGAAGTGGTTCCAGTGAATGAAGGCACGGTCCGTGCTGGCGCAACCCGGGCACCAGCCGAATTTCGTCGCCGCGCCGAGGCGGCCGCCTGCGCCGGGGTTAGGAATCTTTGAATCGAAGTAGACGATGTTGTTGTTCTTCTCCTTGAAGGGAACCATCACGTCCCACCGTACGCCGATATTGAAGGTGAGCTTTGGAGTTAGCTTTATGTCGTCCTGAATGTAGCTGGAAACGTCGGTGTTGTACAGCCTGAGTTCCTGCGAAGAGATACGGTCCGCGCTGTCCACAGTCCCAAGCAGATAACTGGCGAAGGCATTGCCGGTATTGCTTAGATTTGCTGGGTCAGCGGTCTGGTTATTGCTGAAGTTGAAATTCCCGGCGCACTGCTGGCATTCGTTATCGTTCTGATACGTTCTGCGGAACTCCCAGCCGATGTTGAAGGTATGCTTGCCACGAATCCAGAGAAAGTTGTTTTCGGCGACGATACCGAGTTTTCGGTTGATCGAATTCGTGTTGGATGTCCCGAAGTTGCTGGGAGCGAGCGGGCCGTTAAAGTTGATACCGGGAACTATCGGGGCACCAGGTGCAGCGGGTAAGACCGGCTGCGCGCCCGATCGCTGAGGAATCTGAAAATTCAATTCACCCAGCCAGCTTGCTCCCGCGGTCATCACGAGATGCGGATTGATGGTCAGTGAATAATTCAGGATGAAAACCGTGCCTAAATCCGGGAAGTAGGTGAAGTTCCCCAGCGGGTTTGTTATCGGAAGATTATTGCCCCCACCATAAGAGGTTTGCTTGTCGCGCCACATGGCCCAATGAATCGACTGTCTATCGCTGATGCTGTGGTCGATGGTGAATCCCCAGGGGTTTTGCCGCACGGGAAGAACGCCGAGCAAGCTCGACTGATTGTTGGAAAATCCGGGCAAACTGGGATCGGGCATGTACTGCAATAAGCTTCTAGCGATCGGGCTGATACATGCTTGCGGAATGACGTTACCCGGAAACTGCTTCCCAGGTGTTGCTCCGCCCGCGGTGCAACTGCCGGCCAGCCCACTTGCCGGATCAAAAACGGGAATTTGTTTCCCGCTCGAATCCGCAAGCGCGCTGAAATCGCCATTCTTTTGCAAGGGAGTCGGCAGCGAGAAGAAGCCCGTCGAACTCAAGTTTTCGCGATACCATTCCATCGCGAGAAAGAAAAAGGTCCGGTTTTTGCCGTTGTAGAGCTTGGGAATGATCACCGGTCCGCCTATGCTAAAGCCGTAGTTGTTTTCCTTATCGATAGGAACGGTGGGGTTGTAGGCGCCCTTGGCGTCGAAGAAGTTGTTGCGGATGATCTCGAAACCAGAGCCGTGGAGCGAATTGGTTCCCGAGGCCGTTTGATAGGTGATAACGCCTTGCGCCAGTCCGTATTGGGCGGAGAAGGAAGAACGCAGGACATTGAACTGGTTGACCAGATCGAAGGGAGGATTCCAGATGGTCTGAAAGCCCTGCGTCTCGGCCTGCGCCATGGGGATGCCGTTAAAGACGACTTCGTTCTGGAAATCGACGCCGCCGTTAATCCGTTTGCTGAACGTGTTCCCGGTAACGCCGGGCGCAAGAAAAACGAAAGCGTCGATCTGACGTCCGCGGCCCCCACTGACCTGGTTCGGCAGTTCCTGCACGACCTTGTTTTCGATCGTCGTGTTTAAGCTCGGGGCAGAGGTATCCAGCGCAATTGCGCTTTCGGAAACGGTTACGGTCTGCTGCGTGTTGCCGGGCTCCAGAGTGGCATTTACAGTGGATGATCTTCCCACATCGACGCCGACGCCGCTGTGAACGGAGGATTGAAATCCCGGTTGGTCGACAGTGACCGTGTAGGTGCCCGGGATCAAGTCCGTAACCGTATAGGTTCCCGCCGAACTGGTCTGCGCCGTCTTCGCCACCCCAGTCGCGGTATTCGTAATGGTGACCTTCGCGCCCTCCATCACGGCGCCGGTAGGGTCGGTGACGGTCCCGTTGATGCTGCTAAGTGTCTGCGCCGTTCCTAGCTGCGCCAAACCCGCCGTAAATAGGAAGATCGCAACTAAAGCATGCGGCACTGCTTTCCTGAATTTCATCTTTTGAACCCCCCATTGCTGCCGGCGCGTAATGCGCGACCGGAAACGTTTGAAAAAACAACTGCTGTTGAGGAATTATATTACCTTTCAAACGAGGCATACAACAAAAATCGTATGGGCGCGTACAACTTCGGAGGGATAAGCGTGGGGCGGACGTAAGTGGATCTGCAACGGGTCCACCCCACTGTGTGAGCTTTCTCCGTTAACTCGCTCGCGCTGATGCCTCTTCCAGCGACACGCCCTTGGTTTCGGGATACACCAAAACCGTGAGCAGCAATTGCACCAGCATCATTGCTGAGAAGAACAGGAACGGGTACTGGCCCGCGGCCGAGGACACCAGGGGAAACACGGCTGCGACGACACCGTTCGTTACCCATACCGCGAGCGTCCCCAGGCTTTGTCCCCGTTCTCGAACCTCAGCCGGAAAGATCTCGCTCAAATACACCCAAACGACGGTTCCCTGCGAAAAGGCGAAGAAGGCGATATACGTTATGAGCAACCAGAGGAGGTTACTCCTGTGCGCGCCGGTTGCAAAGATCCTGGAAATGGCCAGCAGGCATCCGGCCATGCCCAGCGAGCCAATGACCAGCAAAAACTTGCGTCCCATGGTGTCAATGAACAGCATGGCCAGCACTGTGAAGAGAAGATTGGCAGCGCCGATAGCGACCGCTTGCCTACTTGCGCTCGTTGCGCTAAAACCGGCTTGCGCGAAGATGTCGTTCAGGTAGTAGAGGATTGCGTTGATACCCGAGAGCTGGTTCAGCGCACCGATACTTATGGCGATCAGGATAGCCTTTCGGTGCTGTCGCGTGAAGAGCGCGTGTTCGGTCCGGGCTGGGCGGCCCTTGGCCAGAAGCCACCGTGGGCTCTCCGGGATAAAGATCAGAACCGTGGCAAACAACAGGGCTGGCGCTGCAGCTGCTCCGAGATCGAACCGCCACGCCGAAGCCCCAGTCTGAAAGCGGCTTATTAGTTCATTCGAGGCGTACGCGAGCAAGATGCCGATGACGATCGCTAACTGGAAGCATGCAACCAGCCTGCCGCGCCACTTGGCGGGAGCGATCTCTGCGATGTACATGGGACACAGCACCGAAGAGCCGCCGATTCCCAGGCCGGCGATAAAGCGGAAAGCCAGCAGCGAGGACCAGTTCCAGGCGAGCGCGCAGCCAATAGCCGAGAGGAAGTACAGCACTCCCATACATCGCAGCCCGCTACGCGCGCCCCAACGTTCTCCGATCGGCGATGCAAACAGCACTCCGGCAACGGTGCCCCAAAGCGCGCATGACACGGTGAGGCCCAGGGTCAGCGAACCGAGCGCAAAGGCGGCGCTCATCCCTTTAGTCGCGCCGGCGATCACCGCTGTGTCGAAGCCGAAGAGAAGTCCTCCCAGCGAAACGACAGCCGTGCTGAAAAGAACGAGAGGCGGTACTTTCAAAGCTGTCATTACTCCCGAGCGAGTTCGCGCGACACGATCATCATGAGTGTATTGGCAATCGATCTCGGTGGATCTCATGCCGGCTGCGCTGTTGTCGAGAATGGACGCGTGCTCGCGAACTCGAGCCTCGCGACGGACGCGCGCTGCCTGAGGGAGATCCTGCCGGTGCTGAAGGAGCGCCTGACCGCGCACTGCCGCGCTCGCGGGATCGAACCCGCCACTTGTAAAGGGCTGGGTATCGGCTTTCCGGCGATCGTCGACAGCGAGCGCGGTGAGATTCTCTCCACTTTCGGCAAATTCGCTGACGTAAGTGGCTCGGAGGTTCGTGAGTGGAGCGAGCGTGAACTTGGAATCCCCGCAAAGCTCGAAAATGATGCCAAACTCGCCCTTTTAGGGGAACATTTCTCGGGCGCGGCCCGAAGTTACGAGGACGTAGTCATGGTCACGCTGGGAACAGGTATCGGTGTCGCCGCCATGCTGCAGAACCGGCTGATGCGGAGCCGCATGGGACAGGCCGGATCCCTTGGTGGCCATCTCGCCGTCCCCTTCGGTGGCCGCAAGTGCGCGTGCGGAGCCATAGGTTGCGCGGAAGCCGAGGCCTCCACGTCTGTCCTGCCCGCGCTTTGCCTCGACTGGCCGGAGTTCTCCAAAAGCATCCTCGCAACAGAAGCGCAGTTAAATTTCGCCGCTCTGTTTCGCTCCAGGGATGCAGGCGATCGGGTCGCCCGCGAGGTCCTCCAGCATTGCATCCATGTCTGGTCTGCCCTGACGGTCACGCTCATACACGCGTACGGACCGCAGCTCGTTCTTTTCGGAGGAGGTGTCATGAATCGGAGCCGCGAAATCCTGCCAGAGATACGGGCGTATGTCGAAAGGCATTGCTGGAAGACGAATCGTGGAACTGCGGCAATTGAGGCCGCCTCTCTCGGTGAGTCTGCCGCGCTAATCGGCGCCGAGGCTCTTTTCTCAGTGGAGAGCGAGTGAGCAAGTATCGCAACTACGACCTTCATCCAGTGGTTCAGGCGACGCAGGCTGATGAGGATTGCACGCTTGGCTGGCCCGATATACTGTCACAACTTGAGGCGCAGATGCCTTCCGGCAGAAAGTACACCATTTGCCTGGAATGCTATCCCGGAACACATCTCCCTCCTCTGCTTTCGCTCCTTAGCGCGAAGTTCCGCGGCGCTCTCATCATCGATATCGGGATTGCATACAAGGACAGCGCAGATCTCGGGAAGCAGTTCGATGCCACACTGACCAGCGATCCCGTTTTTGGCGTCATGCATGGCTGGAAGATCGAAGACTATTTCTGTGATGGCCGCATCGCAGAGCTTCGAGCCAGAGTTGACGAGTCGCGGGGTCTCACAATTCTCGTCGGAACTGGCGCCGCTCATGTACTTCCGCATCCCGATCTTCTGCTGCACGCCTCGGTCACGCGCTGGGAACTCCAGCGGCGGCAGCGTGCTCACACCATTGAAAATCTTGGTTTGGACAATCGCGAAAGCGCGCCGGCGCTTCTCTACAAGAATGCCTTTTTTCTCGAATGGAGAGTGGCGGATGATATCCGGCATGCAGCTTATCCGAAGATCGACTTCTTCCTTGATCTGGATGACCAGGATCTGCCCCGCATGGTGGCAGGCGGAACTCTGCGGTCGGCAGTTAGCGGGGTCGTCCGGCAACCGTTTCGGGTGGTGCCGTTCTTCGATCCTGGCCCTTGGGGCGGCCAATGGATGAAGGAGCAGTTCCAGTTGCCGCAAGGACCTCCAAACTACGCCTGGTGTTTTGATTGCGTGCCGGAAGAGAACAGCGTGACCCTCGGATTCGGATCGCGCCGCTTTCAGTTGCCCGCGATCACGCTCGTGCACGAGCACCCGCATGCCCTCCTGGGAGAGGCCGTCTACCAACGTTTTGGCGCCGAGTTTCCCATCCGCTTCGATTTTTTGGACACGATGGGCGGCGGCAACTTATCCTTGCAGGTGCATCCGCTCCGGAACTACATCAGAGAACATTTTGGGATGTCGTACACGCAGGATGAAAGCTATTACATCCTGGACAGCGGAGAGGGTTCCCACTTATATCTTGGCCTGAAAACGGGTGTCGATCCCCGGCGAATGCGCCAGGATCTCGAAGCGGCCCAGGCGGGTGAAATGGCTTTCCCCGCGGAGCAATACGTCAACCTCTGGCCGACGCAAAAGCACGACCACTTCTCGATCCCAGCCGGGACAATCCACTGCTCCGGCAAAGACAATGTGGTCCTCGAGATCAGTGCCACGCCGTACATTTTTACCTTCAAGCTGTGGGACTGGGGCCGGTTAGGGCTCGATGGAAAACCGCGTCCGATTCATCTCGAGCACGGCTTAGCGAACCTGCAGTGGGATCGGGATACATCCTGGGTCAAAAAAGAACTGCTCAACCGGACGGAGGTGCTGCACGAGGGTCCGGGTTGGCGCGAGGAGCGTACCGGGCTGCACACACTCGAGTTCCTCGAGACCCGCCGCACCTGGTTTACCGAGGCGGTCACGCATGATACAAACGGCAATCTTCACGTTCTCAATCTGGTGGAAGGCGAAGCGGTGATGGTCGAGAGCCCGGAGGCGGCTTTCTCTCCCCTCGAGATCCACTACGCCGAGACGTTTATCGTCCCCGCGGCAGTTGGCCGCTACCTCATTCGACCTCTGCAGAAGGCCGAACAGCCGCTCGCCACGATCAAAGCCTACGTGCGCGCGGAAAACTAGCGATCAGCCTCCCGCGGCGGTGCTGCCGTGGGCTCCGCAGCGAGTTATTTTATCTTTCGACCCAGGCATGGAACGTTTGAACCCTCAGCTTTCTGCTACCCTCTCAATTTGCGGTTTGCCCCGGCGCTACTCACGTTTTTGATTGTTAAAGCTGCCTTGGGCCAAACCTGCGCCGCATGCCATCCGAAGGAAGTGGAAGGCTTCGCGAAATCCGCTATGGCGCATTCGCTCGCGAAGGCTGGGGCCCAGCCGGATGGCAGATTCGAGCACGCCATCTCAGGCACGCGCTTTGAAAGCCGTAGTACTGGTGGCGGCGTTTGGCAATCCCTCGAGCGTCCTGGAGAGTCTGAAAAACTTCGGGTCGAGTATGCCATCGGATCGGGCAATCACGCTGTAGGGTTTCTGGCCCAGGTTGGCGATCACCTGTTTCAGTCGCCGATTTCCTATTACACCAAGCGCCGGCTGTGGGATGTCGCGCCCGGTTACGAAGAAGCGCCTCATCCGGATTTTTCGCGCCCCGTTACGCTCGAATGTTTGAACTGCCACGCCGATAAGCCGCTTCCCATCCCGAACACATTAAACAGCTATCAATCGCCGCCTTTCGCCGGCACCGCGATTCAGTGTGATCGCTGCCACGGTCCGACGGAAGCGCACTTGAAACGGCCTGTGCCCGGTTCGATTATCAATCCGCCGAAGCTGAGCCCTGCGGAGCGCGACAGCATCTGCGAGCAGTGTCATCTGTCCGGAGACATTCGCATTCCGAATCCCGGAAAAAGCCTTGCTGATTTTCATCCCGGCGAACGAGCCGAGGATGTTTTCACTGTTTACGTAGCCGCTGCGCCCGTTCAGTCCGGCATCAAAGTAATCAGCCATGCCGAGCAACTCGCGCTCAGCCGGTGTGCGCGCAGCAGTGGCGGCAGGCTTTGGTGCGGAACGTGTCACAACCCGCACGAGAAGCCTCTCGCGCCGGCGGCCTACTACCGCGAGCGCTGCCTCGGTTGCCACGCTTCAAATATTTCCGCCGCTCATGCTGCGCCCGCACAGGACTGTATCGGCTGCCATATGCCGAAGCGCCCTGCCAAAGACGGTGGCCACACCGCTTTTACCGATCACCGCATCACGCGCCGGCCCGAGCCCGAAGGCAGACTGGCGCTTGCAAGCGAGCTGGCCGCCTGGCGCGAGCCTGCTCCGCAGTTTCGGGAACGCAATCTTGCTCTGGCCCTGATCACGCAAGGATTCCAGAACTCTGTGCCCGATCAGGTTGTGCGCGGTTACCGCACGCTCACTCGTATTGAGAGGAGTCTTGCGAACGATCCCGCCGCGCTCACCGAACTAGGAACAGTTCTCTTAACCGCCAAGCAGCCGAAAGAAGCTGAGCAGCGCTTCGCCAAGGCACTGGCTCTGCGGCCCGGCTACGCGCCCTACGAAGTAAATCTGGGAGACGCCCTGCTCGAAGAGGGCGACCTCTCCGGCGCCATCGAGCATTTGAAACACGCAGTGGATCTCGATCCGCTTCTGCCCCAGGCGATTGGTCTATTAGGGCACGCATACCGCGCGCAAGGCAAGCCGGGATTAGCGGACCAAATCAACGCAGCTTACGACCGCGCGATGGGCATCACAAGAAAACCCAACTAGAGCATGAACAGGAACATCGTCGTCGCCGGAAGTCTCAATGCCGATCTGGTGCAACGGGTAGAACGTTTCCCGAGCGCCGGCGAAACAGTAGTCGGCAGCGATCTGAGCATCGTTCCTGGCGGTAAGGGCGCTAATCAAGCCTGCGCCGCAGCCTTGTTAGGTGGCAATGTGAAGATGATCGGGCAGGTCGGCAACGATCCGTTCGGGCCCATCCTGATCGACAGCCTCGCCCGGGCAAACGTAGACGTTTCGTGCATTCAGGTCTCAGCGACGGCTACCGGCACTGCGTCCATACTCGTTTCCGCCAGCGGTGAAAATCTGATCGTCATTTCTCCCGGTGCGAACGGGACTCTCACTCCGGACGCTATCGCTGGACGACTCGCTGCCATCGAGCCGGAGTCCATTCTTTTGACGCAGCTCGAGGTGCCGCTCGCAACCACAGAACTATGTCTGCGGATGGCTCGCGAACGCAAAGCGCTTACCATTTTCGATCCAGCTCCCGCGCAAGCCTTGCCTCCGGAACTGCTTGCCTCCGTCGACTTTCTGACCCCGAATCAAACTGAAGCCGCTCTCCTGCTCGGCTCGAACCGCGAGATCGAGTCGTATGAGGATGCCGAACAAGCCTCGCACGAGTTGCTCGCGCGAGGTCCTTCCGTGGTCATCCTCAAACTCGGGAGATTGGGGGCCGTGGTGGCAACCCGCGACGCTCTTTATCGAGTCCCTGGCTTTGCTGTGAAGGCGCTTGATTCGACGGCTGCGGGCGACACGTTCAACGGTGCGTTAGCAGCTGCCCTCGCCGAAGGCAGGCCGCTCGAACAAGCTATCCAATTCGCGAACGCCGCTGGCGCCATCTCAGTTACACGGCATGGAGCCCAGTCTTCCATTCCCCACCGCGCCGAAGTCGACGCTTTTCTTGGCGGGCACGTGTAACCACGGCGCTACTGCCGTCGTATACCGTTAAGATCTCTTATGGCGAAAAACTTTCTGCTCACGCTTGCAGCCCTGCTTACCCTTTCCTTGGCCGTTGCCGCGGAGACACAGACCTGGAAGCTGGATCCACCGCATTCGGCCGCGCAGTTTTCCGTGCGGCACATGGGCATCTCCACAATCCGCGGCACCTTCACAAAGGTGAGCGGTACGGTGCAGTATGATCCGTCCGATCCGTCGAAATCGTCTATAGACGTGAGCATCGATCCTGCGTCGGTCGATTCGCGCGTAGAGATGCGGGATAACGATCTGCGCAGCGAGCACTTTCTTGACGTGCAGAAATATCCAACCATCACCTTCAAATCCAAACGCATCGAGCCCGCAGGCCCCGGCAAGCTGAAAGCGATCGGCGACCTCACCATACACGGCGTGACCAAAGAGGTCGTGCTCAATATCGATGGCCCAAGCCAGCCCGTGAAGGATCCACGAGGCAACATGCACATGGGCGCCTCCGCCACTACCACCGTGAATCGAACCGATTTCGGCATGACCGGCTATCAGGGAATGGTCGGCAACGATGTCACCATTACCATCGATGTGGAAATGGTCAGGCCTGCGAGCGTTGATGCCAAGTGAAATGAATCCCTAGCGGCCTGCCCTAATCGATCTTAAAAGCCGGTGCATATCGCGAGCCCTGCATCGGAGGCAAATCGACCGTCAGTCCCGCCGCGTTCTGGGTCCACTTCAGCTTTCCTTCTGAGCCGAGCAGTTGGACATTGTGAATCGGCCGGTCTCCGTATTGCGAGCCTCGCGCCAAAGATCGGATGATCAATTGTCTTTCCTTTGGAGAAGCGAGTGCGATCGCATAAAGCGCATCGCCCTTGGTCGTGAACCGGATGTCCTGCGCCGTGTAGCCCTTCGTCGCCGTATCTTTGAATGCGCCGCCCGCTACTTTTGTCGGACCCTCTCCGTAGATCTTCCAAGGGCGAGTTCCATAAATAGCTTCCCCGTTCATGTCGAGCCATTTGCCCATTTCAAGAAGAATCTGCTCTGCTTGCTGCGGAATCGTACCGTCCGGCTTTGGCCCGACATTGAGCAGCAGCGTCCCGTTCTTCGAGACGATATCTACCAGTTGCTGGATCAGCGATTCGGGAGAACGGTATTCATCGTTATCGATGTAACCCCACGATTTGATGCTGATCGAAGTATCCGTCTGCCAGAAGAGCGGGCGAGCTGCATCGAGTTGCCCTCTTTCGATATCCAGCACGGCCGTGCCGTCGGGAAACGACCCGTTCTTATAGTTAATCACTACTTCGCGATTCCATTGCGCAGCGCGATCGTAATAATAAGCCGCGAATTTTTGCAGGTAAGGCTGCCAGGCGGGCTCTTCAATCCACCAGTCAAACCACATAATCTCGGGCTGATACTTGTCGACAATCTCGGTCGTACGAGCCAGCCAGTTGTTCATGTAGGCAGCATCGGGCTGATTGTCGTGATTCTCTCCCGGCATGCGCTTCGGCATTGCCGGTCCGTATAAACCCAGATAGCGGGCATCGTTCACGTCGGAGTGAAAGGAGCGTCCCCCTTCGAAGAAGAACCAGTGTTCAGCGCGGTGAGAGGAAGCTCCGAAGTGCAGCCCTTGTTTGCGAATGGCTGTCGCGAGTTCACCGGCCACGTCGCGCTTCGGTCCCATCTTGGCCGCGCTCCAGTCGGTGAAGCCGCAATCGTACATCGCGAAGCCGTCATGGTGTTCCGCGACCGGAATCACATATTTCGCGCCCGCCTTGCGGAACAGCTCCGCCCAGGCATTCGGATCGAATTTTTCGGCCTTAAATTGCGGAATGAAATCTTTGTATCCGGCCTTCGATTGCGGGCCGTAGTTTTGCTGCTGATGTTGGAAGGCAGCGGAGCCTTCCATGTACATGTTGCGCGGATACCATTCATTGTCGAAGGCCGGTACGCTGTACACGCCCCAGTGGATAAAAATGCCGAATTTGGCGTCCTGATACCAGGCGGGTATTTTGTACTTCTTCAGCGATTCCCAGGAAGCCTGATAAGGCGCAGTAGCACCCTTCTCCACTGCCTCGAGCTGCATTCTGACCTTATCTTCATAGCCGCGCTCGTAACCCTGAGCGTGAACCAGCGCGGGCACACTTAATAAGCCAGCGAAGACTAGAAGGTAGAGCTGACAACTCTTGCGGTCAGATGGCGCGCACATGATGTAGATAGTAGCGCCACTCTAGGACGTGTATCGCAAAAGCGGATCGGGATGAAACTGTTTTACTTTTCGCGTTCACGCCAAGCGGATCTGGCGCACGTTGATTCTGTCATCGCTGAACTCACCCAAACCGAGTGTCCCCGCGATCTCGATATGTTCCACCTGGCAGTTCAGATAATGGCTGGCCTTGTCCGGTTTGGATAACGCGATCGGCTGCATGCCCACCTGCTGCCGTTTTGCGTCGATCACTTTCCAGCCCGTCTTGTCCAGGGCGACCGGGTCTGTGCCGAAGTACATCGTCTTCGGTTCCCATACAAACTGCGGCTTGTAGGAAGGACCGCCGTGATAGGAAGCTCTGACCGCGTCAACGATATGCAGAACCACCTTTTGCCGAATGATGGGCAGGCTTACGACCGATGGTATGAATACGCCGCAAGCGTTTGCCGTTGGAGTGTAATGACTGCGGTTCACGTTGTTAACGAAACCATGCGACATGTTCTTGAGAGCGATAGTGACCCCCGCCGATTGGTGATGCTTCAGCACAGGCAGGTTGATGATCTTGTTCACATCGGTTGTAACGATCTTCGCGACGTAAGAGCGCCGGGAATGCGGGTTGTTCGGATCGTCTCCCGGCTTGACAATGGCCAGTTCCATGAAATGATTCGGGTCGTAGCCATTCATCGCAAGCTGCGAGTCATCGTACTTCGGTGAAGCGGCGGTGAAGTGCATTCCCGGGCGGACCCATCTATCCATTCCGCAACTCACGGCCTCTTCACGGTAGCGATTGAACACGACGATGTTCGCGTCGGAAACACCGGCCTGATTCAGGCCGTCGAAGATCGAATGGATAACGGAGATGTCGGAGCAGAGATGAGGTCCGCCGACCGGGCTTACTTTGATGCCAACCACGTCGCCCTTCTCGAACATGGAGCGCCAGGCGTCCTGGGCCGTCGGCGCGCCGGTCAGTTCTCTCATTCCGCGATCGACCATTTGGCGCACGGGCTCGGGTTGGTAGGCGCCAGAGCTAATGCATCCGGAGTGTTCAACCGCGATCACGCGGCCGGGGTAAGGGCCTGGTATGCCGAGGCTCCTTGATGGCTCAGCGCGGCTGCGAGATTGGCTCAAGGCGGCCGTTGCTCCCAGAAACGCAGACTCAATGAACTGCCGTCGATCTGTGCGCATGATTTCCTGTTTCGGTACTATGATCTTACTTTGAAGTCGATACTGCTGCTTGCTGTCGCATGCCTGGCCGAGTTTCCTGTGTTCGCGCAAACCGATTACGATCTGCTATTGCAGGGCGGACACGTCGTGGATGCAAAAAATCACCTCAGCGCCGTGCGCGACTTAGCGATACGCGACGGAAAAATCGCCGCCATCGAACAACATATTGACGCTTCCAAGGCGCTCAAAGCGGTCGACGTCGAGGGGCTTTATGTGACGCCCGGTCTGGTCGACATTCATGTACACGTTTATGCAAGTACCGGTGAGCGCAACTCCTACGCCGGAGACAACAGCGTTTTCCCCGACGGTTTCACCTTCCGGTCAGGCGTGACCACGGTGGCGGATGCCGGATCGTCGGGCGCGCGCAACTTCGCCGATTTCAAAGAGCACATCATCGATCGATCCAACACCCGGGTGCTCGCCTTTCTTAACATCGTGGGGGCAGGCATGCGAGGTCCGAAGTACGAGGACAATTTGTCGGACATGGATCCGCAAGTGGCAGGCGAGACTGCCAAGCGATACCCGGGCCTTATCGTAGGTATCAAAACGGCGCACTATTCCGGGCCTGAGTGGACCCCCGTGGAGCACGCCGTCGCGGCCGGCACCATCGCGAACATCCCGGTGATGGTGGATTTCGGCGCCAATAAGCCCGAGCGGCCGATCAGTGTCTTGTTAACGCAGAAGCTTCGCCCCGGAGACATCTACACGCACTGCTACTCGGGTTTGCGAAATGAACTAGAGCCGGACGGAAAAGTAAATCCCGGCATGTGGGAGGGAAGAAAGCGCGGGGTGATTTTCGATGTGGGGCACGGCGGCGGAAGCTTCGCCTGGCGAGTTGCTGTACCTGCAGTCCGGCAGGGCTTTTTGCCGGATTCGATCTCGACCGATTTGCACATCGGCAGCATGAATGCAGGGATGAAGGACATGCTGAACGTAATGAGTAAGTTTCTCGCGCTCGGGCTTTCGGAGGATGAAGTGATTGCCCGTTCCACCTGGAATCCCGCGCGGGAGATTCATCATGACGAGCTCGGTAACTTGTCGGTGGGATCGCCGGCGGACGTAAGTGTGCTGCGCGTGGCAAAGGGTGAGTTTGGGTTTACCGACATGTACGGCGCGCGCATGCGTGGCAATCGCAAGTTCGTCGCTGAGATCACGGTCAAAGACGGCAAGATCGTCTACGACCTGAACGGGATTAGCCGGCCCGACTGGGACAAGCTGCCGCCGAACTACACCGCGATCGGAGATTCCCGCTGGGACGGACTGAATCCCGCCGGGAAAAAACCTTGAAAACGCGCTCGATGAAACAACAAACTCCGCGCTGCTGCCTCTTTTTACTGAGCGCAGTGCTCACCCTCGCGCTTCCGTTTCAGGAACGGAGTACCGCGAGCGAGCAAGCGTCCACAGCCGCTCCACAGTCTGCTGCCGGATCAGCCACCGTTCAGGAAAATGTGCCCTACGCTTCCCTGGGCGGTTCCAAGTTATGCCTCGATGTCTACGAACCCCCGCGCCCCCCTAATGAAATTCGTCCAGCGGTGCTGCTCATCCACGGCGGTGGGTGGACAAGTCTGGGCAAAAGCACCATGCGGCGCATGGGACAGTTTCTTTCGCACTCCGGCTTTGTCGCATTTGCGGTCGATTATCGTCTCTTCCAAGGGAAAGAGAACCGCTGGCCGGCACAGTTGGACGATGTGCAGCGCGCGGTTCGTTGGGTCCGGGCCAACGCAGCCAAATACGGCGTGAATCCTGAGCGCATCGGCGCGTTCGGGCACTCGGCTGGCGCCCAACTGGCGGCGCTGTTAGGCATGGAAGAGACCCGTGACAATTCCGATGCCGCCCTCGCTAAGTTTTCGAGCAAAGTGCAGGCGGTAGTGGATGTCAGCGGGCCGAGCGATTTCACCAAAGATCACGATCCGGATGGCGACGCGTTTCTCGCCGATTTTCTAGGAACAGATTACGCCAAGGATCCAGAGGTTTGGCGTCGGGCATCGCCCGTCTTTCACGTTTCAAAGGCGGATGCGCCGTTCTTGATCGTGCACGGCACGCAAGATAAAAACGTTCCAATCTCACAATCGCAAGAGCTTTTCGAGAAACTGCAGTCCGCAGGAGTGCCCGCCTCCTTTATCAAAGTTAACGACGTCCACACATTCCAGACGCCGGAAGCTCGCCGGCGCCTGGCGATCGAGACGCTCGAATTCTTCAATCGCTACCTTGTCGTGGCCCGATAAGAAGCGCGTGCCACTAAAAGCCCACCTAGAATGAGACGGAGCAGGTGCGTTCCACTGCGCAACAGATTGCAACTCGCCACTGAAGCGCACTCCCTGTCAGGAGCGGTGGGTTGCCTGCGAAGTCTGCACTCCGGAATGTGAAAACGATTGGCGGAAGTGCTTGATGCATTCCCATGCGAACTGCGCAGCGGCAATCAGCAGGCCAACGGTAAAGCAGTAGAACAGCACCTGATTCACAACGTCCGCTAGGCGGGCGTATTCGGCCGGATTGTGAACTCCGGGAGCGACTATAACCCAGTTGCCGGAACCAAGCGCCAGGCACAAGATGCCCAACCCGAATGCGTGAACCAGCAGGCGAACTCTGGCGCGCGCCGGCGTCACATGTGGCCGGAGCAGATTTACCGTCGACTGTGCAACTCCCGCCGCAATGAGCAGCAGCACGGGCCAGTGCAACTGATTCCAAATCGGACCGAGCGTAATCACGTAAGCCGCCGGACCCAGGGCCAGATAGGGAGCAACGGGCAGCGCTTGCCACCAAAGCAGGCCGGCGGTGCCGAAAATCACTTCCGCAGCCGAATGTGTTCGCGGGATAGCGATCGCGTGTTTCCCAAAATCTGGAAGCGACCGCGGATCCCAGCTAAGCCTGAGATTCAGCCTGAAAAAAGATTGACAAAGCTCGTAGAGAGCAAAGGCGCCTGTCACCCAGCAGAACACCGGGACCAGGACATAGGGAACCGCAATTAGCGCGGGGATCACTTCGCGCGCCGGATTCGGGCTGAGAGATACGAGGACCATGGCGACAATCAATCTCACGATCAACGCGCCGGCGGCGGCGATTCTCAGGGTCAGCCAATAGAATGGGAACACCCCAGGGCCGATCAAATATCGCGCCCGCCCATAGCGTGCTGCCGCCATCACCGGATGGCCGTGTTTCTTGATCACCTCAGCCTGCTCCGCTTCGGTCAAAGGCCGGCCAACCTCTTCTGCCTTTTCCTCCATCTGCGAAAGGATATCGTCTGAAATCTCGCGCAGAATATCGGCCTGAGTTTTTCGCGGCAGCATTGGCTTGACCGCTTCTAAATAGCGTTCCAACAGATCCATAACCATGTCTTCCTGTTAAGCAGTTATCGTTTCGGCGCCCACCGAATCCGCTCCATGCGCTGAGGCGATCCGGTCCAATGATGAATTAAGGCTTCTCCACTCGCGCAGCAGTTGATCCAGAACCGGAACGCCCTCCGGAGACAGCCGGTAAAAGCGCTTGTTCCGCTTGGCCTCCTCGCGCCATTCACTGAGGAGCAGACCCTGAGCCTCCAACCTGCGTAAGAGCGGATAAAGGGTTCCTTCATCGATCGCAATCCCATGCTCCCCGAGTGCTTTGCGCAGCGTGTAGCCATAATGCTCGGTCTGAAGCTGCGCCAACACAGCCATGACCAGACACCCGCGCCGCAACTCAAGGCGGAGATTTTCAAAGATTTCCAAAGTTGCGCTCAACACTGTGCGTCACTTACTGTTCTATACACACTGTATAGCACACAGTGTAGCCGGTCAAGAGAAATTTTTGGGCATTTGAAGAGGAATCCCCAGCCACTCAGTCGTGAGCAGCGCGTTCCCTGTGCTGTTATAAAGTTTGAGTCACGTTTTCTCCGGTTAATATTTCAATCAAGCTGGCCATCGCCATAGGCATTGGCATGCTCGTCGGGCTCGAACGCGAGTGGTCTCAGAAGGACCTGGGAACACGAACGTTCACCATCGTCGCCATTGCCGGCACGCTCAGCATTCTCGCCGCACCCCAGATTGCGTACATCACGTTTGCTGGCGTTCTGCTGATCGTGCTCTTGACCGGAGTCCGCAATCTCCGCGAAGGCAAGCCAGTCGAAACCACCACCTCCGCTGCCGTAATTGTCACGTTTGTTCTTGGAGTCCTCACCGGGCAAGGGCATCACTACACTCCTGTGGCGGCTGCCATTTTGATGACCATGCTCCTGTCGCTGAAACCTGCCCTGACGCACTTCGCGGGCGGGCTTCTGGTCACGGAGGTGCGAGCGGCTGTTCTCCTCGGCTTGCTCGCTTTTGTGATTTACCCCGTCCTACCGGATCACGCCGTCGATCCCTGGGGCCTCGTTAATCCTCAGGAAGCCTGGCTCACAATCGTTGTCATTGCCGCTCTCGGCTTTGTAAATTATGTACTTCTCAAAATGTACAGCTCGCGCGGGCTTTACTATTCAGCGGTTCTCGGAGGTCTGGTAAACAGCACGGCTGCCATCGCCGAGTTGGCAGGATCTATCAGGAACCAGCCGAAAAATATCGCGGCGCTCGCAATTACTATCGATCTGTTGACGGTGGTTGCGATGTTCCTGCGTAATCTGCTGATCCTTGCTATATTCGCGCGTGCCGCTGCCTGGACCGCCGCTGGCCCGCTGTCCGTCATGATATTAGCTGCGGGGATTTGCATCTGGCTGCTGCACCGAAAACACCGGCAAAGTGAGGTTGAATCTCTCCAACTCTCCTCGCCTCTTTCACTGCCGAAAGTCTTTCAATTCGGAGTTATCTTCCTCGCCATAGAAATCATCGGGAGCCTTGGCCAGAGATACCTCGGCCACTTCGGCTTCTTGCTCGTAAGCGTGCTCGGCGGCCTTGTTTCCAGCGCCAGCACGGTTGGCGCCGCCGCGACCCTTGCCATGCGCGGCAAAATCGATATGCAGGTAGCCGGCCTCGCAACCGTATTGACTTCCATGACCAGCGCGCTCTCCAATCTGCCGCTGCTACACCAGCAGATCCGGCAGTGGACCGTCACCCGCAGGTTGGCCCTTTTTTCTGCTGCTATCGTCGCGGCAGGCCTGGCTACTATGTTGCTACTGAGACAACTTTGGGGAAAATGAGCTGTCCCACAGCCCTGCGCGCGTGCTCAGTTTCCCGAAAGCTACGGCAGCCGCTTCGCGCTCAAGCCGCCGCCCGAAATCTCCAGAGTCCCATCCGGCGAACGCCCAAAATGAATCTCCGGCGCAATGCCGTCCGGGTCGAAGAAGGTGTCCGCGGATTCGGGAAGAAGCTCCACTCTTGGATAGCTAGCCGGCTGAAGATAGAGCTTCCCGCCCTCTACACTCACCTTCATTAAGAAGTTCCCCGGCGCCTGATACGTGCCCGCGTACTTTGCGATCTGCTCAGCAGGAATAGCGGCGACGCTCTTCTCGACAGGTTTAAAGTCCGGCCAGTTATAGGTCGCGCCAATCGATGAGAAGATCTCGTTCGAGAGTTGAGCTCCATTGTCGCCGTTGGTCATTACTACTGCGCCGCGGCCGCCCACGCAATAACCGAACAACATACAACGGAACCCCATATTCGCACCCCCATGCTGGAATGCCTTCTGGTTCTCCGTGTCACTTAACTCCAGCCCGAGACCCCAGTGATCCAGAACCGGTGTAAGCATTAGCTCGACGGTTTTGGGTTGTAGCACGCGGCCCGGCTTCTGAATTTCGAGAATCACTTTCGTCAAGTCCGACGGCGTTGTCCACAATCCGGCTGCAGCTTCTTCAGGGTAAGTGTGCCATTTGCCCTCGATCGCTTCACCCTCTGCGTTGTAGCCCGTAGCCGCTGACGATCGCAACTGCCCTGGCAACGGTTGTTCGTACGTGCTGTGCGCCATCCCCAACGGTTGGAGCACGAGCTCGCGCGCAATCTGTGCAAAGGGCTTCGCCGTGACATCTTCCACCAACTGCTGCATGACTTCGTAGCCTCCACCGGAGTAACGCATTTGGCTGCCCGGCTTTATGTCCACTCGAACCGCAGGTGAATTGGCGGGCTTTATGCCATCCAGCAATTGAGGTAGGGTCGGCACCGCTGAACCCTGCGCGTATCCTGGAAAGCCATGCACCGTTAGACCGGCGGTGTGGCTCAGGATTCTACGCAGCGTCACCGGCTCGCCCTTCATGGCCTCGCTAGACGGTAGTTTCCAGCTCCGAAGCTTTAGGTTTACGTCTTCATCCAAGCGCAGCTTGCCCAATTCAACCAGACGCAGCGCCACCATCGCCGCTACCGTCTTGCTGATCGAAGCCGCCTGGAAAAGTGTCTCCGCTTTGACCGCGGGACCTCCCTCGCTGGCCACTCCGAAGCCTTTCGCCCAAGAGAGACTTCCGCCGGAAACAACCGCCACGCTGACGCCAGGAACGTGATAGTGCTGGAGCCGCTCGGCGATCCTCCACTTATGCACCGGCTCGCCTTTGATTTGGACCTTGCGGAGCAAGCCGCTCTCTACCTGGCGTGCCTGTTGATTAGCATCCTGCGCGCTGCAAACGGCCGCGCATATCGACAGACCAGTAATCGCTCTTATTACCAGGACCGCCGCGCCGGCCCTGCCGTGACCGGGAAATTGGGAGCTGCGCATAAGCGTAGATAATAGCGCAGTCGATGGCCGTATATATAGAAACCTACATAGTCTCGCAGTGAGGCGGTCCGCCTCTTCGCCGGCAGGGCGTTGCTCTACAGGTATGAAGGTCTACGGATCGAATTTGAGCTGGTAAGAATCGCCGATCCGGTGCTAATCGTCGCCGCCATATTGGGACTCAACTGGCAAACCACCCGATAACCACGCGGATGTACTGCGCCAAATGGACGCTTTCATCGGCAGCTTGCGGCAGCAAGATGCGCAAGTAGGCAGTTCCCTTCGCGCCCGAGCAACTGTCCCGTCCGCCATCTCCACTTCGCTCTTGGCCTTTGGCCCTGCCTTCTCAGCCCTGAGCTTTTGCGCGTGTTGTTCTAGCTCCAGTTTGGCTGCCTTCAACCGCAGCTCTTGATTTTCTTTGTTTTGCCGCTCGAAATCCTTCTCTAAACCTCGCAAGGCGCTCCACGCCCGATAAAAGGCCCGCTCTGCCGTGGTCTTGTAGCGCTGCACCAGCTCCATCTTGTGTCGCTGCTCCGCCGTCCAGTCCACCGCATCCAGGCCCGCTTCCGCCACGATCCTCGCTTCTGTCGCGAGCAGCCAGCGCTGTGCCCGTCTATGCAGCCAGTCGTTCTGAATCAGGCTCTCGACCAGTTTCTCTTGCTCGTAGTCGGTCGGCACCCAGCGCTCGTTCCAGCCGCGTACGACTTTCTCGTACTCCTCCTCGCTCTCCTCCGCCAGAATCACTACGGTCTTCGCCCGCAATCCATGCTGCGTGCTGTTTTGGCTAGAATTGGCCTTACCGTCGGGCGTCTTCGGCCCCCCGCCGCGCTTCTTTTTGGACATGCTCGTGCCAACAGTCTGCCCATGCGCCCGTTCCGACAGGTCCTCCGGACCACGCCTAAACCCTTGCAGCCGCTAGAGAAATCGAATTTATGTACTCCGTCACCGCTCCTGGCCCCGGGGGTTCATCCGCGTCCGGATTTGAGTTGCGCTCCTGATCTCTTCGCCAAGCGTACAGGTCGGTCGGGGGCGCCCGACGAAACAGGCATTTCAGCGGACGTGGCAGCCTCCCGCGCGTCCCTTGTGCGCGATTTACTCAGGAGTTCGTTCGGCAGAAAGTACCCGTTCGGCACTCGCTTGCTCGCACTCGTGTTGGCGTTTGCTAATATCTGGCGATGGCCAGCATACTCAGAGCTCTGCTAATTGTTCTTGTCTCCTTACCGCCGGCGCTGCCTTTTCAGCGGCAAACCGTTATCACCTGTTCCTCTGATAACGGTCGTCGGAATTACTGTCCGGCAGATACCCGCGGCGGCGTGTCAATTGGCCGGCAGATCAGCGGCTCCCCCTGTCGTCGCAACTACAGTTGGGGTTACGATCAGCGGGGCATCTGGGTAGACAAGGGCTGCCGCGCCGATTTCGTGATTCAGCGCGCGGGCTATCGGCCGCCGCCGCCCCCGCCGGGAAGACCGGGTATCGGGCCAATACAGACGATCACCTGCAGTTCGGATAATGGACGCCGTGCTTATTGTGCCGCCGATACGCGGCGCGGCGTTTCACTCGTTCGACAGCGAAGCGATTCCCCCTGCCGCCGCAACTACAGCTGGGGTTACGATCAGCGGGGCATCTGGGTAGATAAGGGCTGCCGAGCCGATTTTCAGATCGGCCGCAACGCAGGCCCCCAGCCGCGCTGAACCGGCGAGCCCTCGTATGCTTCAGTAGAGTGACAAGGCTGCACTGCTCACATGAAGCTCTATCGCACTGCCCAAGGACCGGTCGCGGAATTTAACGGCAATTCACATCTACTTCCCACGCACGGCTGGGACGCGCTCATTGTGCGCGAGGATCTGTTCGATTACGTCAAAACGCTCAGCGGTAGCGAGCGCGGCCAGGGCGCTCTTGAAACAATCCTGGCGCCCATCGGTAAGCAGGAAGTCTGGGCCGCGGGCGTTACCTACTATCGCAGCAAGGATGCCCGCATGGAGGAATCGAAATCGTCCGGAGGCGGCGGTTTCTACGACCGTGTTTATAACGCGGAAAGGCCCGAGTTGTTCTTCAAGGCGACCCCGCACCGGGTAGCCGGGCCCAATCAGACCGTTGCTATTCGCAGCGACGCTGCCTGGTCCGTTCCCGAGCCTGAACTCACGCTGCTGATCACCCCAGGCGGAAAGATCACCGGCTATACCATCGGGAACGATATGAGTTCGCGCGACATCGAGGGCGAGAATCCGCTCTATTTGCCGCAGGCGAAAGTATATGATCGCAGTTGCGCGCTCGGCCCTTGCATCTTGGTTGCAGATGCTCCGCTCCCGCCGCAAACAGAGATCCATCTCGAGATCCGTCGGGAAGGCCAGCCTGTATTCGCAGGTTCCACTTCGCTTGCCTCGATGAAACGGGACCCTGATTCGCTAGTCCGCTTTCTTTACCGCGACAACACATTCCCAAACGGCTGTTTTCTGCTGACCGGGACTGGTATTGTCCCGCCGGATTCCTTCAGCCTCGCCGCCGGTGACGAAATTCTGATCACTATCCCGCCGATCGGCACACTGGTTAACTATGTTGCAGGGCCAGGCGGTCCTCGTGGCTCATGATCTCTTTAATCCTGACTCCGTAATTTCCCTTCACTGAGACAATCTCGCCTCGCGCCACTACGGTCCCATGTACTGTCAGATCCACGTACTCGCCTAAATTCCGGTCCAGCTCAATTAGCGAGCCGGGAGTCATTCTGAGAATCTCATGAATCGGCAAAACAGCCCGGCCAAGCAATACTGCCATGGGCATCTCTAAATCAATCAATCGCTGCAGCTCGGGCATGAGTAAAACGTTAGTCGCTTGATGCAGCCGTGGCTCTCACTCGAATCTCGAAAGCGCATAGGCTGATATAACAACGAGAGCGATGCAAAGTAAGACGAACCGGCGTAGCTTTCTCATGGCCGGCGGCATGACGGCTCTGGCGGCTTCCAGAGTTCTCGGGGCGAACCAGACTCTCCGGCTTGGCGTCATTGGCGCGGGCGGCCGGATGAAAACGTTGCTCCATTCGGCGGACAAATCAGCGCCTAATCAGATAGTGGCAGTTTCTGACGTTTATTCGCCGCATCTGGATGAAGTCAAGGTGCGCCCGAACGGCGCCGATGCAACGACCCACGTCGACTACCGGGAGGTCCTCGAGAAGGAGCTCGATGCGGTTCTGATTGCCGCCCCTGATCACTGGCACGTCCGCATGGCGTGCGACGCCCTGGCCGCCGGCAAGGATGTATATCTGGAGAAGCCGGTTACACATACCATCGAGCAAGGGGACACCCTTACGGCGGCGGTCCGTTCCTCCAAGCGGGTCCTGCAATGCGGCATGCAGCAGAGAAGCTGGCGTCACTTCCAGAGCGCCGCTGAGCTGATTCAGGGAGGGAATATCGGGCGCATCACGCAGGTCCGCACCTACTGGTATCAAAACTATCAGCGCGACTGGCCCTCGCAGCCAATCGATCCGCAGCTCCTCGACTGGAAGCGCTGGCTCGGTTCGGCTCCCGATCAGCCATTCAGTGAAGAGAAGTACCGGCGTTGGCGCTGGTTCTGGAACTTCGGCGGAGGCGCTATGACTGATCTCTTTAGTCACTGGATCGACGTCGTGCATTGGGCAATGCGAACCACTCAGCCGGTGAAAGCTCAAATGCTTGGAGACAAATACTTTTTCGAACAGTGGGAGTGCCCCGATACCGTCCAGGCCGGCTTTCGCTACGGCGGCTTCGATGTCGGCTACGAAGGAACCATGGTTTCCTCTATCGACGACGGCGGCCTGGAGTTTCGCGGCACGGAAGGCACCCTCAAGCTCACCAGATCCGGTTTTGAGATCTATCGGGAAGGCGTCGAGAAAGGCAATCCCGTGCTGGCAGAGCGCAGCTTTGAGGACGGCACCATCTCGCACATGGGAAACTTCTTCGAATGCCTGACCAGTCGCAAGGACCCGAACGCGCCAGTGGAAGCGGGCGTTGCTGCCGCGCGTGCAGGGCACATTGGTAATCTCGCACTGCTCCGGGGCGGACAGCTAAATTGGCCTGTAAAGGCCTGATCTCAGCAATGCCATGATGTTGCATGCGCTTTCTCGGCTTATTTCTCTGTCTCTTGCTCACTGCCTTCGCGGCAGACAATATGCCTCCTGCCGCCGACCGGCAACTGGCGCACGACATTTACAAGCAAATCATTGAAATCAAGTCCGGCTACACAACGGGCGCCACCACGCCAATGGCCGAGGCCATCGCTGCTCGGCTCAAATCCGAAGGCTTCCCTGATTCCGATATCTTCCTCGGCGGGGTCATCCCGAAAAAGGGCAATCTGGTGGTGCGCTATCACGGCACTGGAGCGCGGAAACCCTTGCTGCTGCTGGCGCATACCGACGTGGTAGAAGCTAAGCGGGAAGACTGGAGTACCGACCCGTTCGTATTGACCGAGCGCGACGGCTATTTCTATGGCCGTGGTACCACGGATGACAAAGCGCAGGCCGCTATCTGGATTGCCAACTTAATTCGCTACAAGCGCGAAGGGTTCAAACCGGTCCGTGACCTCATTGTTGCGCTCACCGCCGATGAGGAGGGCGGCGGACCCTACAACGGCGCCGACTGGCTGCTTAAGAACCACCGCAACCTGATCGATGCTGAATACGCGCTAAACGAAGGCGGATTCGCTGAAGAGCGCAACGGCAAGAGAGAATCGAACGACGTCGAGGTCAGCGAAAAATACGTCATCAATTTTCGCCTCGAAGTTCATAACAAGGGCGGCCACAGTTCCATGCCGGTCCCCGACAATGCCATTTATCACTTGGCCGGCGCTCTCGAGCGGCTTTCTGAGTTCGGCTTTCCTTTGAAGACGAACCAGGTTACGCGTGCTTACTTCGCTGAAATGGCGAAAATAGAGACTGGCCCACCGCCGGCGATCTCGCCAAAGTGGCCGGGAACTCGCCCGGCGCAATACAACGCGTCGCGGCGGCTTCTCCTGCCTGGAACTCCATGTTGCGCACCACCTGCGTGGCCACGCAACTGGAGGGTGGCCACGCGCGGAACGCTTTGCCCCAGCTTGCGGCGGCCACTGTGAATTGCCGTGTTCTTCCTGAAGATTCGGTCGAATATGTGCAGAGCACGCTGGCCAAGGTTTTTGCCGATCAGCAAGTCGGGATCAGCATTCTCGGCGAGGTGGTCCGCGGCCCCGCATCGCCGCTTACTCCCGAGCTGATGCATACGATTGCCAGGGTGACCGGCAGTTTGTGGCCCGGCTTGCCCACCGTTCCCCTGATGCTTGTAGCGGCGACCGATGGAGTTTACTTTCGCAATGCCGGCATCCCTACTTACGGAGTTCAAGGGCTGTTTATCGACCGGAACGATCTTCGCATGCACGGCCGCGATGAGCGCATGAGCGTCGAATCGTTCTACCAAGGCCAGACGTTTCTGTACGAGTTGGTGAAGGCGCTTTCCACTGCCGGATCCTAACTGAGCCAGCCGGTTTCGTGGTTGGTTTCGGTGAGGACGGCCGAGCTTTATGAAATAATTTTGCTTCTCACTTCATCTCGATGCATAGTAAGGAAGTGCGAAAGGAGGGGAACGTGAATCGCCCGTATGTTGGATTAGCCGATAAGCAGGAAGATGATTTCGACTACGAAGACGAGCATATCGAACTCGAGTCGGACAAGGACGAGTACAACCAGGACGACGATGATGTCGATGAGGATGATGAGGACGACGAGGACGATGAGGACGTGACGGAGGAGTTGAGCGAGACAGCATCGCCGGAGCCCGCGCGTTCAAAGGCGGCTGAGAGATCCGCCTCCGGTGAGGAGGCAGATGCTGGAACCTCAAACTCGGGCAGTTCCGGATCCGGCGCTGCTGAGGTTGATAATACCGGCGAAACTCACGGAGGCGGCAACGGCGCGGGGGGCAGAAAGCAGCCGCGATCGAAGAGCGCGCGTTCCTCTTCGGCTAGGAAAGCCGCCGAAAGGGCGGGCGTAACTTCGGGCAGTTCTTCCGCGCAGGCTGCGGAAGGGCCCGCCAAGAGCGTCGGGAGCAAGACTTCGGGAGCGAAAGCCGGAGCTGGGCGGAAAGCGGCTAAGTCCAGCTCGAAACCGGCTCAGAAGAAAGCAAGCTCCAACACGGGTTCGGCGTCCAAGAAAACTGCTGCCAAGAAGTCTCCAGTGAAGAAAGCTCCGGCCAAAAAAGCTCCGGCCAAGAAATCTGCCGCAAGCACGGGTTCGAGATCCTCAGCTGCCAAAAAGAGCGCGACAAAGAAAACCGCTAAGAAGGCGGCCAAAAAGGCGCCTACCAGGAAAAACCCGTCGAAAGCAACCGCTAAGAGGAGACGTTAGGAGTCGAGCCGGGCGCCAGTTTGCTCTGGAGCCCGGCAACAATCAAGCAACCGATTTTGCTCCTTTGCGAACGACCGAACGGCAGCGCTCAAACAGCTCCAGCAAAGAATCGGTATATTCTTCTGACGATCGAGGGCCTTTGCCGCCGAAGCCAGTCGTAGAAACACCCTTGCCGTAGCCTGTGGTTACAGCGATGAACTTCATTAGCTCCAACGCTACTTCGTCTGGATTCGCCGGGTGCTGCTTTTCTGAAACCTCTTCCGCCATTGATAGCTTTTTCCCCTTCTCAAAGATAAGTTCTAGCCTGATTCTCGCATTCACTTGCGCGGGCGACAATCCCCCAGGCGCTTGCCCGGCCAGAGCATAGCTGAACTCAGAAATGCCGATCCGTGCGCGCAGGCTGATCCGAAAGATGCGGGGAGGAGCACAAGCGCATCTGGTCGAGGGCGAGGACGGGGCCTTCTACGTTGTGAAGTTTACGAATAATCCGCAACACCGGCGAATTTTGATCAACGAGTGGCTCGCCTCGTCCTTTCTGCGCTATCTGCAGATCCATGTGCCGGAAACCGCATTGGTTGACCTCACGCAAGATTTCATCCGCGATAATCCGGAACTATATCTCTCGATCGGCTCCCGGCGGGAATCGATCCCGCCCGGCATTCACTTCGGCTCGCGTTTGGCCGTGCATCCAGACCGGGTAGCCATCTTTGATTTTCTTCCGGATAAACTGCTCTCGAAGATAGAGAACCGGATCGATTTTCTTGGCACGCTGGTCTTCGATAAGTGGGTTGGTAACACTGACTCGCGCCAAGCCGTTTTCTTTCGGGCCCGCGCGAAGACCTGGACTCCGCTGCGAGGCGAAGCTCCTGCCCGAGTAGGCTTTTTTGCTCAGATGATCGACCACGGATACGCCTTCAGTGGACCGCACTGGCAGTTTCAGGACTCTCCGATACAGGGCTTGTATTTTCGAACGTCGGTGTACGATGCGGTTGAATCGATCGATTCGTTTCAGCCATGGCTCGCCATGATTGAAAACTTTCCTGTGGAAGTGGTGGACGCGGCCTGGAAGGAAATACCTCGGGATTGGCTGGACGACGATGCCGAAGATCTGGAGCAGATGCTCGAGCTGTTGCTCAAGCGCCGCTCGCGAGTCGCGCAGTTGATCACAGATCTACGTCAAAAGCGCGCTACAGCATTTGCAAACTGGCGCTGATTTCGCTTTCAATACGTTCCGCCGTCACAGGCGCGAGCAAAATACCGTTGCGGTAATGTCCGTAGGCGAGATAGAGCCGGCTCGAATGCCAGGCCTCCACGTGAAGCGTATCGCTGGCAGGGCGAAATCCCGTCCAGGTCTCCGAAGGAGAAGTTTCTGCCAGATGAGGAAGAACGAGGGCCGCCTCTTCGGACAGCGCAGCAGCAACGTCTGAATTAATGCTGCGATCCCAACCAGCATCCTCCACCGAAGCTCCGGCGATAAGCAGGCCATTTGCGCGCTGAAGCAAATAGGTGTGCCCATGGCGCAGGATCGTATTGCAGGTTTGTTCGGGTTGCTGAAATCCGATCAGATGCCCTTTTACCGGCCGCGAGACCGGCAGGTTTGCAACATTGCTCACCTGAATGGAGCTGCTCCAGGCGCCCGCGGCTATGACGAGAGCGTCAAACTGGCGAAAGCCGGAATCCCAGCTTAGGGCGACACCGCCCGAGGCGACTTCGGCCGAAACCACCCGAGAATTCTCAAGCATCTGGACTCGCAGTTGACGGCAAGCCATCGACAGGGCGAGCACCAGCTCGCGGGGATTCACGATGGCGTCTCCGGCATAGAAGAGTGCGCCGACCAGATCGCGAGTTCGCACGCGGGGCCAAAACGTGCCGACTTCGGTGACGCTGAGTGCTTTTGAGACCAGGCCAAGCGAGGCCTGCTGCTCGGCCCTGTAAAGCAAAGCCTCCCACTCTGCCGTGCTATAGGCCAAATCGAGCGCGCCACACTCCTGGTAGTCGATGGCGAGCTGGGTCGAATGCTCCAGGTCCCGAACAAATTCGCGATATAGCTGCCGGGACGCGACGGCAAGTTGCGCCGTCTCTGAAAGTGAATCGAACTCGCCGCCGGGGGCCAACATTCCCGCCCCTGCCCAACTGGCTTCGCCTCCGAGGGCGCCTTTATCAAATAGGGTGACGGAAAAGCCCTTCTGTGCCAGACGCCAGGCTATGGACAATCCGATGATGCCCCCGCCCGCTATTGCTATTGATTTTGGGTTCTTGTCAGTGCCGCTCTCGGTCACACCGGTTCCTGAATCGCAGGCTCCGGTTCCAGGGTATTGCGCTTGACCACTTCCAGAAAAGCTTTCGCGGCATGGCTCAATGCACGGCGCCCCGGATACACGAGGCGGATCTTCCGTTCCAGATTGAGTTCCCTTACCCTGATCTCACATAACAGGTTCTGTTTGATCTCCTGTTCCACGCACATGCGGGGCAGAAACGCGACACCCTCGTTGTCCTGGACCAGTCTGCGGATCGTCTCGACCGTAGGCATCTCGACATCCATGTTGATGGGAACCTTATGTTTCTGGAACTCCCGCAGCACGGCTTCGCGATAGGGTGATAAGACGTTGTGAGCGATAAACGTCTCCATGTCCAGTTCCCCAATGGAAACTTCCGGGCGGCTCGCGAACCTGTGTTGGGGAGAAACAATGAGCGTGAGCCGGTCCGTGTAGATCACTTCCGAAAGCAGATGATCGTCGTTCGGGTCGTAGCTTATGACACCGAGTTCGAGCTCGCCATCCAGCAACTGTGACGGAATCTTGCTCGATTCCGAACGGCGTACCTGTATCTTGACCTTGGGGAAGATGCGCCGGTACTTCTCAATGTGCTGGATAAGATACAGCGACATCGACTCGTTCGCGCCAATTGAGAGCCGGCCTGCATAATTGTCCTTCAACTCCCGCAGCGCGTTTTCGAGCTCACCTTCCAGGTTCTGAAAACGCTTGGCGTATTCCAAGACGACCCGGCCCGCGTCCGTCAACAGGAGTTCACGGCCGGTACGGTCGATCAGCTTCTCTTTGAGGTCACTCTCGAGCCGTTGAATTGCAATGGAGATTGCTGGTTGCGTGCGAAGCAACTTTTCACCGGCGCGCGAGAAGCTTCGCTCGGTGGCTACCGTCAGGAAAACCTTTAAAGGATATAGTTCCATCCGCCCACTCCGACCGTGGTGTTTATGCCATCATTATAGCTAATGGAAGTCGGCAAAAGTATAAATTTGCATAATCACTCCCATTAATTTAAGATCAGAAAAAGTTAGTCACCCCCAGGAGCTATTATGAGCCGAGTTTACGTCTTCGACACCACGCTACGCGACGGGGAGCAGTCGCCAGGCTGCAGTATGACTACGCTCGAAAAGCTGACACTCGCCTCGGCGCTGGTCGATTTGGGTGTAGACATACTCGAGGCCGGCTTCCCTATCGCTTCTGAAGGGGATTTCGAGGCGGTAGATGCAGTTAGCCGGCAGTTTCCGTGGGTGCAAGTAGCCGCTCTGGCACGCTCCTGCACGCTTGATGTGGAACGCGCGGCCAAAGCGCTCGAGCATGCGAAACGTCCGCGGATCCACACCTTTTTAGCTACCAGTGACATACATCTGAAGTACAAACTTCGCAAGTCGCGGCAACAGGTGCTGGACGATGCGGTGGCAGCCGTGGCGCTGGCGAGAAACTATACGGACGATGTTGAGTTTTCGGCTGAGGATGCAACGCGCACCGATCCGGCGTATCTCGAACAGATCAGCAAGGCAGTCGTCGAGGCAGGAGCGCGCACCGTCAACTTGCCAGACACGACCGGCTACTCCACCCCGGATGAGTACGCCGAGATCATCGGCAGGATTGTAAAGGTGCTCGGGGACCGGGCGGTGGTGAGCGTTCACTGTCATGACGATCTCGGCTTGGCAGCCGCGAACTCTTTGGCGGCTGTGAAAGCGGGTGCGAGACAAATTGAATGTACGATCAACGGCATCGGGGAGCGTGCCGGAAATGCGGCATTGGAAGAAGTCGTGATGGCCATGAAGACGCGTTATGACCGCTTGCCGTTTGAAACTAAGATCAACACCGAAAAGCTTTTCCATGCGAGCCAGACGCTGACGCAATTCATTACGTTTGGTCCGCAACCGAACAAAGCGATCGTAGGCGAGAACGCGTTCGCGCATGAAGCCGGTATCCACCAGGACGGGTATCTGAAAGAGCCGACAACTTACGAGATCATCAATCCGGCGACCGTCGGCGTGCCGAAGACTAGAATTGTGCTCGGGAAACACAGCGGCCGGCATGCTTTGAAACAGAGGGCCGAAGATCTGGGTTTTCAGCTCTCACGCGAGGAACTGGAAGAGGTTTACTGCCGTTTCACTCAGATGGCCGATAACAAGAAGGGGCTGCGAAACGATGAGATCATCGCGTTGATAGAGCTCGTTGTCGGAAATGAGAGCCTGCATGAGCGCACGCCGGCTGCAATGGGCGCCCAGCGTTGATGGCGAATCGTTAAACTGATGGAACTCAAGATTCTGCTGCTTCCCGGCGACGGCATTGGTGTCGAAGTCACTCGCGAAGCCGTGAAAGTGCTTAGGGAAGTCGCGGCGGCGTTCGGGCATAGCGTCTCACTTACGCAAGGGCTCTTAGGCGGAATCGCGATACAGCAGACCGGTGATCCATTCCCGGAAGACACGCGGCGCTTAGCGGCGGAAGCAGATGCGACTTTGATGGGAGCCGTGGGCTTGCCCGAGTTCGACAATGCGCCTCCTGAGAAGCGCCCGGAACGAGGCTTATTGGGGATTCGTAAGGAGCTGGGTGTATTCGCGAACCTGCGGCCGGTTCGCGCCTATCGCGCTCTGATTGATTCTTCTCCCCTAAAGAACGAACTGGTGGACGGCACGGATATGATCATTGTCCGGGAGCTTACGGGGGGTCTTTACTACGGCACGCCCCGAGGTATTTCGGGAACCGGCGCAACGGAGCGGGCGGTGAACACAATGACCTACTCGCGGCCGGAGATTGAGCGCATCGCTCACATCGCCTTCGGACTCGCCCAAAAGCGGCGGAAGAGAGTTACCAGCGTTGATAAATCGAATGTGCTCGAGAACTCGCAGCTGTGGCGGCGCGTTGTCACGGAGGTGGGAGCCGGATACCCCGAGGTCGCGCTCGATCACATGCTGGTGGACAACTGTGCAATGCAACTCGTTCTCAATCCCAAGCGCTTCGATGTTGTCCTTACTGAGAACATGTTTGGCGATATCTTAAGTGATGAAGGGGCTGTGCTGGCAGGCTCGATTGGAATGTTGCCGTCGGCATCGATCGGCGCGAAGCGTCCGTCGGGCGCCTGGGTCGGGTTGTACGAGCCCGTGCACGGATCTGCGCCCGACATCGCAGGGCAGAATAAGGCGAACCCGCTGGGAGCGATCGGCTCGGTGGGAGCGCTATTCGAGTACAGTTTCGGACTGACGGATGAAGCGCAGTCGATCTACCGTGCTATGGAAAAGGTGCTGGATAGCGGCCGTGTTACAGCCGACCTGAAGCCGGCCGGCAAACCGGCCAGTACGGAAGAAGTTGGCGATGCAGTGTGCGAGGCAATCGCTTCGCACTTTGCCGCCCGGAGTCAGAGCGTTAAATAGGGCCGCGACGATGCGCGGTTAGCGTGGCAACTAAATGGCAGAGCAAAATGGCGCGGGCAAGAAGCCGCGAACGATTATTGAGAAGGTTTGGGCCGACCATGTAGTGGCGGAGCGCGAGGGTGCGCCAACGCTGCTCTACATTGATCTTCACCTGGTCCACGAGGTGACTTCGCCGCAGGCATTTTCCGGCTTGCGTGAGCGGGGGTTAAGAGTGAGGAGGCCCGACCTGACGATCGGCACGACCGATCACAGCATTCCGACCTACAACCGGTCGCTGCCCATTCTCGACAAAGTGGCTGGAGCTCAAATTGACCAATTCGAGAAGAACTGCCGCGATTTCGGCATTCCCTTTTACGGTCCGCACAGCGATAAACAGGGCATCGTACACGTGATTGGTCCCGAACAGGGATTAACGCAGCCGGGGATGACCGTCGTGTGCGGCGACAGCCACACCGCGACACACGGCGCGTTCGGAGCATTGGCCTTTGGGATAGGAACCAGTCAGGTGGAGCATGTTCTGGCAAGCCAGTGCCTGTTGCAGAGTCCTTCCAAGACGTATGAAGTGCGGGTCGAGGGTTCACTCAAGAACGGCGTAGGCGCGAAAGACATTATCCTCAACCTGATCTCACGGATCGGAATCGGGGGTGGAACAGGCTGCGTTTTCGAGTATTCCGGATCGGCCATTCGCTCGCTTTCCATGGAAGAACGCATGACGATCTGCAATATGTCTATCGAGGGTGGTGCGCGGGCCGGGTTAGTGGCTCCGGATGATACGACATATCAGTATGTCCACGGAAGGCCTTACGCGCCAAAAGGTCAGGACTGGGAGCGTGCCGTAAGTCTGTGGCGGCAATTGCCGACCGACGAGGGCGCGGTCTTCGATAAGCGGATTGATATCGATGCGAGCTCTCTCGAGCCAATGATCACGTTCGGCACGAATCCGGGCATGGGGATTCCGATCACTGCGCCCGTGCCTGATCCAAACCGGGTGAGCGATCCAGTGGAACGGGATTCGCTTGGCAAGGCTCTTCGCTACATGGATCTCGCTTCGGGCAAATCGCTCATCGGCCATCCAGTGAACGTGGTGTTTATCGGCAGCTGTACGAACTCGCGTATTTCGGACTTGCGGGCGGCTGCTCAGATTTTCAAAGGACGCAAAGTAAATCCGAAGGTTCGGGTCATGGTGGTTCCTGGTTCGCAGCAGGTTAAAGAGCAGGCGCAGGCCGAAGGCCTCGACAGAATTTTCAAGGAAGCGGGAGCAGATTGGCGCGAAGCTGGCTGCTCCATGTGTATTGCCATGAACGGCGATCAACTTGCGCCGGGCGAGTACAGCGTTTCCACGAGCAACCGGAATTTCGAAGGGCGGCAAGGGAAAGGCGGTCGAACTTTTCTGGCGAGTCCCTTGACCGCGGCTGCCACTGCGGTGACCGGATTCGTCACAGACGTCCGGACAATGCTATAGGTCTTGACACATGGAGAAATTCGTTGCTTTCACGAGCCGAGTGGCGCCACTCGCGATCGATAATATCGATACGGATCAGATCATCCCTGCACGGTTTTTGAAGACAACTTCAAAGACCGGTTTAGGCGATCAACTCTTCTACGACTGGCGTTATGATGAGGCGGGCAAGCCGAAGCCGGACTTCCTTCTGAACCGGCCGGAAGGCAGGGCTGCTCAAGTGCTGCTGGCGGGCGATAACTTCGGATGCGGCAGCTCGCGAGAGCACGCGCCGTGGGCCTTGACGCAATATGGTTTCCGGGCAGTGATCAGCACTTCCTTTGCCGATATTTTCCGGGGTAACGCGCTTAAGAACTCGCTGCTGCCGATCGCGGTTACGCCCGAAGTCCATAAAGCCTTGTTTGCCGCCGTGCTTGCGAATCCAGCCGCGAGCATAACCGTTAATCTAGCCGGGCAGAAACTGGTTTTGCCGGATGGCGCGGAAGTATCATTCATAATCGACGAGTTTGCCCGCCATTGCATGCTCGAGGGAGTGGACGAGCTGGGTTACATCCTGCAGCAGGAACCTGCAATCGCGCAGTTTGAAGCCAAACGAGTGGTCACGGTAAACACGCTTCAGGCCAGCTAAAACCGGGTCAACGTACTTCGCATCGGTCGTCCCTCAAAGGGTTGGCCTCAGCGCCTGTGATATAGCGGTTTTGCATGTTACTGTGAAGCTAGTGTCGTTGCCCTTCAACTTCCATCTAGAGCAATATGAAGGGCCTTTGGATCTCTTGCTGGACCTGATTCGCAAGCAGCAGATCAACATTTACGACATTCCGATCGCTCGGATCACCGCGCAATATCTCGACTATATGCAGCGGGCCATGGAGCTTGACATCGATCTCAGTTCAGAGTTCGTTTACATGGCGGCTACGCTGATTCAGATCAAGAGCAAGCTCCTGTTACCGAGAGATCCCGAACTAGACAAGATTGCGCCCGAAGAAGATCCCCGCAAGGAGCTGGTGGATCGTCTGATCGAGCATGAACGCTTCAAGAACGCGGCTGAAATGCTGCAGCAGAAGCGGATCATCGAAGAAGCGATCTGGTCGAATCCGCAGATTGAGCAGTTCCTTGCGGAGGACCAGGGCCCGGGCCTGGCGGCTACAATTTTCGACTTGGTCAAGACGTTTCAGAACGTGCTTGAGCGAGCCAAGAACAGACCGGTTTACGAAATCGGAAAAGAGCACGTCAGCGTACCGGAAATGATCCAGTTCGTGCGGCGAGAGCTTGCGCGCGCGCGCGCCAAAGAGCCGCTCTCCGCTACCGAATTGTTCGAATTCCAGACCAGCCGGCGTGCGATGATTTGTCTGTTCCTGGCAATTCTGGAATTGGTCAGGCGTCAGAGCGTAGAGCTCACGCAAGGCGAAGCTTTCGGCGACATTGGGCTGAAGCGCGCGAGTGGCTTTGACGATCTTAGGGATTCCGTGGAAGAGCTTGCCGCGGTAGAACAGGATTATCGCTGACAAGTGGCATGGGTGAAACCGGCAAAGACCTCGAACCAGATCAAACGCAACTCGATCAGATTCAGCCTGATCTTCTCGAGACCGAGGAAGATGTTTTTATCGCTGAGGCAATCGCCGAGGAACCGGCCGATGCTGGTGAGCCATTTGCCACGCTTAAAGCCGTAATCGAAGCGGCGACCTACATTACTGATGAGCCGCTGACGGCTGAACAGATTGCAACTGCCGTCCAGCAGCCGCTGGAACGCGTCAAAGAAATTTTGGGCCAACTGGTGAGTGAATACTCAGCCAGCGACCGTGGGTTATCCATCCGCGAGCTCGCAGGCGGATACAAGATGTCGACGAAACCGGAGCATCATGAAGCGATTCGCCGGTTCGTGAACAAGCTGCAGGCTCCTTTGAAACTTTCGCTCGCCGCCCTTGAAACGCTGGCGGTGGTCGCGTATAAGCAGCCAATTACCGCTCCGGAAATAATGGAGGTCAGAGGCGTGCAAGGCGCGGGTGTGCTCAAGACATTGCTTGATCGGAAGCTCATCGCGGCCGCTGGACGCAAGAATGTGCTTGGTAAGCCGATTCTGTATAAGACTACTCGCGAATTTCTGATTCAGTTCGGTTTAAATTCTCTGGCGGAACTGCCCACTCTGAAGGAATTCGAGGAACTCGGCCGATTCGCCCTGATTGAAGGAGATGAAGCGATGCCGGCGGCCGCGCAGTCTGAGAACTCACAGCTTTCTTCGGATTCAGCTGCAGCGGAACTGCGGCCTGAGCAGGAAAATGGCTGAAGAGCGCCTGCAGAAGATTCTCGCGCATGCGGGTGTTGCAAGCCGCCGAAAGGCGGAAGAACTCATCCTCGCCGGACACGTCTCGGTGAACGGCGCAACCGTGACGGCGCTTGGCTCGAAGGCCGATCTTTCGCGCGATCAGGTCAAAGTCGATGGGCAAGTGCTGAATGCTCCAAAACATTATGTCTATATCGCGCTGAATAAGCCGAAAGATTGCGTCACTACATCCAGCGATCCGCAGGGGCGGCAGACTGTGATGTCGTTCTTCAAAGGAATGCGCGAGCGCATTTATCCGATCGGGCGTCTCGATTACGCCAGTGAAGGACTTCTGCTGCTAACAAACGATGGCGAATTCGCAAACCGGCTGATGTCGCCCGCCAGCCATGTCATGAAGACCTATCTCGTAAAAGTGAACGGAGCTCTCACACCGGAACAGGAGGAAGAGTTCCGAAGGGGGATCCCGATGTACGGACGACGAACTGCTCCGGCCGGCCTGAAGCTCATCCGAAAAACTTTGAATCCATGGTACGAAGTACGGCTTGCCGAGGGCAGACAGAACCAGATTCGAACGATGTTCAAGCACTTCGGACGGCTGGTCGAGAAACTGAAGCGCGTAAAGATTGGATTCCTGGAATTGGGCGCGCTCAAGCCCGGAGCATACCGGACCCTGACCAGAGTGGAAGTGGCGCGGTTTCGCAAGCTGATGGCTCTGGATGAGCCCGCCTTGAAGCGTGGGACTATGAAATCGTGATGAACGATGCCGAGCTTGCCGGGATTTTGAAGTCTTCCAAAACGATCGCGGTAGTCGGTTTATCAAACAATCCTGCTCGCCCCAGTTTCGGTGTCTCACGGTTTCTCCAGAGGCAAGGCTTTCGCATTATCCCTGTGAATCCGAAGGAGACCGAAGTGCTGGACGAGCCAGCATATGCTTCCTTAAAAGAGGTTCCCGAACCGGTGGACATTGTAAATATTTTTAGACGCCCGGCCAGAGTTCCCGAAGTGGTCGAAGACGCGATTAAAAAGGGAGGCGCGCGATGTATCTGGATGCAGGAAGGCGTCGTCAGTCCGGAAGGTGCGGCCAAGGCGCAAGCCGCCGGGATCCCAGTAGTGATGGATCGTTGTATTTTGAAGGAACTAGCCCGTCTCCTTCCCTGAGGAAACATCTCTGAGCTGTCCGCCCGCCAGGCAAACATTTATTTCGTTCCGGCCCGTTGCGCGCCGGGCCCTGCTCCCGATTTTTATCTTCATCCTCATTTGCTTAATCGATGGATGCGGCGCCGGCCCGCAGGAAACTCTGCCGCAAGCCTATATCGCACCTGCCTCAGTGAACGTGCGCTCTCAACTGAACCAAAAGAACAGCACAGTTGCCGTTCTGAAGCATGGGGAGCAGGTGTCCGTTCTTGACGTGCGCCGCCGATTTGTGAAGGTGCGTACCGCTGGGGGCGCCCAAGGGTGGGTGGATTCCCTCGACCTGCTAAGCCCCGATGACATGCAGCGCATTCAGCGTGAACGGGCGCAGGCGCTCCAACTGCCTTCCGAAGGACTCGCTACGGCATACGAAACGCTCAACATCCATCTTGCTCCGAGCCGCCGGTCTCCGGCCTTCGCACAAATCCCGGAGGGTGGGGCGGTCGATGTTCTCGTCCGCAAAGTAAGCCCGCGAGCAACTGAGCCTGCCAGACCTTCCATCACATTTGAACGTCCTAAACCGACCGTGCATAAATCGCGCAAAGACAGAACACTCAACGGCAGTTCGAGGCAGCCCCCAATGCCGCCGGCGCCTAAGCCTCCGACCGGTGCCGCCAATCTCTCGGGCTTTAGTGACGATGTGGAAGCAGGCGAACCTCCGCCAAGCTCTGATACTAAAACGGCCAGGCAATCTAGCTCAGGTAAGCCGGAGAAGCCCATCAGGCCTGTTCTGGAAGACTGGACCCTCGTACGGACTAAGACAAATCAGATCGGATGGGTTCTCTCCCGGAACCTGATGATGTCGATTCCCGACGAGGTAGCGCAGTACGCTGAGGGCAGGCATATCACTTCCTATTTCGATCTGGGAACTGTAAACGACGAGCGAGATGGTCAGAAGCACAACTGGCTTTGGACTACGGCGTCGGAACATCAGAATTTCGACTTCGATTCATGGCGCGTGTTCCTGTGGAACCGCCGTCGCCACCGCTACGAAACCTCTTATCGGCAGCGTGATCTCGAAGGATATTTCCCTGTAGACGTTGAGCCGCCGGATCCCGGTCGTCCGGGCCGCCTCTTTAAAGTGATCGCTAAGGACGACGACGGAAAATTTCGCCGACGTACCTACCTCTTCGATGGCACCCGCGTCCACCTTGCCGGTACCGAGGATTACCGGCCGGACGAACCCGGCAATTCGCGTGGAACTCGTGAGCTGGAGGCAAATGCGCTCGGAGATCAGAAGCAGCAGAACGGCTGGCTGACGCGGGAGTGGATCGCACTGAAACAGCGTTTGAGCAACCGCCGTTAAGTGTCCTCGATTTTGCCGGCGATTTCTACCCGGTCCATGGCCAGAAATTGTTTGACGTGCGGGTGAGTGGAGCTCCCCAATTCGCTTACAGGCCCGAAATAGATCGCTTCTCCTTTATAGAGAAACATTACTGTGTCCGCGACCTTGCGCATCAGTTCGAGGTCGTGTGTCACTACTACTCCGGTCAGCTTCATGTCTTGCTTGAGCCGCACCATCAGATTGCTGAGGTGATCCCCCATGATGGGATCCACCATAGTAGTCGGCTCATCATAGAGAATGCATTGTGGATGGGCGGCCAAAGCTCGTGCAATCGCGACAGCGCGCTTATAGCCGGTGGCTAGATCGCCTGGGTAAACATTCTCGACATTCACCAGATCTACCTTCTTCAGCAGATCGTTCACTATCGCTTCTTCTCTCTTTGGATGCTTTCCGTTCGAGATTTCCATCGGAAACTCGATGTTTTCACCGACCGTCAGCGAGTCGAATAGCGCACCGGATTGGAAGACCATAGTTACTTTTCGCCGAATTGGCCGGAGTTCCTGCTCGGACATATGCGTGATGTCTGTGTGAGCAACGATCACCTCCCCGCTGTCCGGTTTCAGGAAACCCATGATATGCGCGAGAGTGACAGATTTTCCGACGCCGCTTCTGCCGATAATAGCCAGCGTCTGTCCCGCATCGACATAGAAGCTGACATCCTTCAGGATCGGGCGGCTGAAGGTCTTGTTGACGTTTCTAAATTCGATGTAATGCGGATATTCGTCGCCGGGCATTAACTGAAAGGAGCCGTCTCGCGGTGGTCGCGGTCGCGGGTCTGCCAGGCGAGCCACTCCTCTGGCGTATTTACATTAGCAATTGTTTCGGAGATGGTAACGTATGCGGAATCGAGTTCTTCGATGAAATCGAGTACTCGGAGGCGGCCCTCATCCAGAGCTCGCTCTAGCCGGGGTAGGCAATTTCTCCTCCATACGGAACAGAGCGGATGAATCGCGCCACTCAAGTCCCGGCATACAACGCAATCGCTTTCCTCTTGGGATGCCCTGATGACCAACTGCTCGAGCCATGCTGCCCGGAGATCAGGCATGTCGCAAGCGACTATAAGACTCAGGTCGCCTCTTTTCGTTTGGAGAGCAGTATGAATGCCGGCCAGAGGACCACAACCGGGCCGGATGTCATCCAGGCACTCGATTCCGAGGTCTCGATATAGCCTCGAATCTCCCACCAGCGCAACACTTTGAGCGATACAACTCACCTTGGCCGCCACATCTTCTACGAGCAGATGGCTTTCCACCGGCAACCTGGCTTTATCCCTGCCCATACGCGTGCTGCGTCCTCCCACGAGTACGAAGCCTGCCACCAGCATGCCCAATTATTGCATTGGGTTGCCGCTTTTCCAGGTATAATCGAAAGAACAATCCGCGGGTCTTTTGTCTTATGTGCCTGTGTTTGTGGCGAGTTCTGGCGGCGCGCTTTGAGGAATTTGCGCAAGGCGGCCACGGTGTCAAGGGTACCGCCCGAGGGCCGGAGAAGGTGCTTCTTTGTCTCGCGGAGCGCAGCCGAGCCCTTTACGTTTCAAAGGAAGCGAACGCCCGGAGCGGCAACACCTAATTACCTTCTCATGTTGCCTTCATCGGTCCGCATCACTCCCCCGCTGCTACTCGCTTTGTTTCTTGGACTAAGTTCATCTTTTGCTCAAGCCGGATCCGGGGCGAGAGTGCAGGCGATCCGCTTCTGGTCCTTCGGTGATGTCACACGCGTAGCCATAGAGACGGAAGGCGACTATAAGCTCTTTTCCGATCAGATCGAGAAACCGCCGCGCATTTATTTCGACCTTACGGGCCTGCGTCCCCCCGCAACGGCTCACCATGGTCTGCAGACAATTGAGATCAACGACCGGCTGGTGAAAGAGATCCGGGTGGCTGAGGTCCTGCCCGGCAAGACGCGCGTGGTATTTGATCTCGAAGCGCCGGTCGATGTTGTCTCTTCGCAGCTTGTCAACCCCGATCGGCTCATGATCGAAGTTCGTCCCAAGACGGAATTGAAGCCGACTGTTTCACTCGCGCGCAGCATCACCGGCTCCAAGAAGATTGATCTCTCGGCGGGCGCGACGGACTCGCCGTTCGGCGAAAATGCCGTTAGCGCTCGGCCCAAGCCGATCGGCAATGCGTCCGCCGCTCGCGATCCCATTGTAGTTGTTGCAAACAGCGCCTCGAGAGCACCGGATGTGAAGCAGGCCGAGCCTTCGGGAGAACAAGTAGCCGCTGCCGCCCTGCCGCCTCCCGTTTCTCGTGAGGCATCCGCCGTACGGATTCCGCTCACTGTGACAAATAGGCCTTCGGTTGCGAGCAGCACCACCACAGATGCCGCCCCATCGACCGCTCTTGTTTCATCTCACGAAGCGGCGCCTCCACCAGTTACGAGCTCGAAGCTAAGCGGCGACATCGCTCCGGCAAAACGCGATAGCAGCGGAGACCGTTCGCTGGTCCGAGTATTTGGCCTCAAGCTGGGCCGCGTTGTGATCGACGCGGGTCACGGAGGCCACGATACCGGGACTATCGGCCCGAACGGCTTAATGGAAAAAGATCTGGTGCTCGATGTCGCGCTCCGGCTCGGAAAGCTGATCACTCAGCAATTGGGCGCTGAAGTTGTCTATACTCGCTCGGGTGACGTCTTTATCCCGCTTGAGCAGCGCACGAAAATCGCCAACAACGAAAAGGCGGACTTGTTCATTTCGATTCACGCCAATTCATCTCCTCAGCCGAGCGCTACCGGGGTCGAGACGTTCTATTTCAACTTGAACGCCGACCGCGTCTCACTGGATTTGGCGACGCGTGAGAATGCGACCTCTGTGAGCTCCATCTCCGACCTCAACGACCTGCTGCACAAGGCGGTGCTCGAGAACAAGCTCGAAGAGTCGCGCGAGTTCGCGCAAAAAGTTCAATCCTCGCTTTGGACTACGTCGCTTAAGATCAATTCACGCTCTCGCGACCGCGGTGTCCGGCAGGCGCCCTTCGTCGTTCTCATCGGGGCCAGTATGCCTTCTATTCTGGCGGAAGTCGGCTTTGTTTCGAATCCGCACGATGAACGTTTGCTGAAGCGTGCGGACCAGAGGCAGAAGATAGCAGAAGCTCTGCTCAAAGGCATTTCGCAGTATGCCAGCACACTTAGCCACGTACAGGTCGCTCGCGCCCATCCGGCTATTCACTAGTTTTCCGAAGTTCGTGCGCGGGCTTCGCGGCAAATGCCACGCTTACTCTCTTTTATGAAACGCACCAGATGATTTGCGGATTCTGAAGTGCATTCCATTTCGATCCGCCGCAGAGCGTCCTGCTGTTTCAGCCCTGACCGATAGAGAATTCGATAGGCATCTTTCAGCGTGCGAATTTCGTGCAAAGAAAACCCAGCGCGTTTGAGACCGACCAAATTTATTCCCTTAGCTGCAACGTTGAAATCAGAGTACAGAAAGAACGGCGGAAGATCACTGTTTACTCGTGTATTTCCTCCCACCATGGCGAGCCTTCCAACTCTGGAATATTGGTGAACAACCACTCCTCCGGAAATAAATGCTTGGTCCTCGATTTCTACATGACCAGCGATTAGAGCGCAACTGGCGATAACAACGTGGTCGCCCAGTCTGCAATTGTGCGCGATATGACCGGAAGTCATGATGTAGTTGTCGTCGCCAATGAGCGTCTCGGATTCCGGCTGAGTTCCGCGAGAAATCGTAAAGTGCTCCCGGATTTTGTTGCGATTGCCTATTGACAGATAACTGCGGTCGCTTCTGAAATTCTTGTCGAGCGGATCTGTGCCTAGAATTGCACCGGCCGATATTTCGTTTTCATCTCCTATCGTCGTCCAGCGCTTCACGTATACATAAGGGTCGAGCAGGCAGCGAGCGCCGATCGTCACGTCGGATTCAATCACGCAGAACTCGCCGATACGCGTACCAGGTCCGATCTGGGCGCTAGTATCTACCTTGGCAGTAGGTGCAACATGGGCCGAGGGGTCAACCGCCATTCATGATAAGTATGTGGCATGCCTCCCCTGACAGTTGCCGAGATTGCGCATGCCTGCGGAAGCATCGCGGAAGGCGACCCGGGCAGAGTCATTCGGGGCGCGAATTCTTTGGAATCAGCCGGGCCAGACGATTTGTCTTTTGTTGCAACTGCCAAGGCGCAGGCAGCGGCCCTGAACTCGCGCGCCGGTTGCCTCATCGCTGACGTTTCGTTTAGTCCAGCGGGGGAGTGGTCTCTTATCCGAGTGGCTGATCCTCGCAGTGCTTTTGCGCGGGTGCTCGCTCTGCTGTATCCTCCACGCCGCCCGGCTCCATCCACTCACTCGAGCGCCGTGATAGCTGAAAGCGCTCGACTTGCGAAGGGCTGCTCCATCGGTCCGAACGTAATCATTGAAGATGATGCTGAGATTGGCCGGAACTGCTACATCGGCCCGGGGGCGCACATCGGCTCAGGCGTGATCATCGGCGAAGAAACCGTTATTCATTCCCATGTGACGCTCTACCCCGGCGTGCATATTGGCGCTCGCGTGATCCTTCACGCCGGTTGTGTCATCGGCGCGGATGGCTTCGGGTTCGCGTTGTGCGAGGGTCGCTACGAGAAGTTTCCTCAAGTGGGCACGGTGCGCATCGAGGATGACGTAGAGCTTGGCGCGAACTGCTGCATCGATCGCGCTGCGCTGGGCGTGACCCGGATTGGTACTGGAACCAAGCTCGACAATCTGGTACACATTGCTCATAACTGCGATATCGGCCGGCATGTCGTGATCGCGGCGCAAACCGGATTTGCCGGCGGCGTAACTGTCGGTGACTACGCGGTGGTCGGCGGCCAGGTTGGAGCGGGCGAAAAAGCCGAGATCGCATCCAGGGCAATCGTCGGCTCGAAGGGCGGCGTTCTCAGCTTCCAAAAAGTTCGCGCAGGCGAGCCTGTATGGGGCATTCCGGCGAGGCCTCTGCGGCAGCATCTGAAAGGACTCGCGAACGTGGGCAAAATATCTGAGCTGCGAGAAGAAGTTCGCCGGCTTAAGCGCCGGATGAAAGCCGATCCTGGCGAACAGCAGTAACGAGGCCGGCTTCCAAGAATCGACTCGGAGATTACTTTGAGTGTTAACCAAGTATCCGCTTGGCTGCCGGGCTATGTAGCCGATGCGTGATCCAGAATCCGATTTGCTCTGGTCACCATTTGCCTGATCTGTTCCAAATGGTGGCAGACCCGATCGTCCTGCGTAGTCATTTCAAGGAAGTACGCAAGCAATTCGATGGTACTGAGAGGCTGGCGCAGGTCATGTGCAAGTTCATCCGTACAGGCCGGGTGAACACCCGGGCCACAATGATGATTTCCTTCATCATCGTTTTTGAACGAAGGGCCTTCCAGGAGGGTAGAACCCTTGAGAACAGCGTTGTTCATGGGAATGGGTTACCGGATCCCGCCGCTCTCGGAAAGAGCGGAGCTGATTGTCCGACCGTCTGATTGTGCCCTCTATCCGCGCCTGAGTCAAGAGCCTTCGAAGACAAAAGTCCGAGTACTAAGAAATCATTTTGATAGGATCGCTGCTGGTACTTGCCTGTGCTAATCTCAAAACGTAAATCAGCACGGGACGGGCCTGTGGCGCAGTTGGGAGCGCGCTTCCATGGCATGGAAGAGGTCGAGAGTTCGAATCTCTCCAGGTCCACCAAACTCTTCGACGGCTAATTCAGCATTCAGCTTCACACCCAGCGCAAGCGGACGTTCATTACATCGTGATACTCACCCTTCTCGAGGATGAGGTTCGCGCGTTCGCGGGTCGGCTGAACGTTTTCTCTTAAGTTCACCAGGTTAATTTCGCGCCAGATTTGCCGCGCCGTTTCGATCGCCTCAACTTCAGAAAGGCTGGCGTAGCGGTGGAAATAAGAAGACTCATTTTGAAAAACGGTCTCGCGCAGACGCAGGAAGCGCTCAACATACCAGCGCTCGATTGTGCTTTCATCTGCATCGAGATAAATCGAGAAATCAAAAAAATCGGAGACGAAAACTCGCGAGGCGTCGCGCGGAGATTCCGGCGACTGCAGCACGTTTAGTCCTTCCAGAATCAAAATATCGGGTTGCTGAATTTTTTGAGAAGCGCCGGGAACTATGTCGTAATAGAGATGCGAATAGACGGGCGCCGAAACCTCGGGTGTGCCTGCTTTGATCTCAGCTAAGAAGTTCAGGAGCCGGCGCTGATCATAGCTTTCGGGAAAGCCTTTTCGCTGCATGAGTCCGCGTGCTTCCAGAACCCGGTTCGGAAACAGAAAACCGTCGGTGGTTACTAAATCGACGTTTGCATGATCCGGCCATCTGGCCAGACAAGCTCGCAAGACACGCGAGAACGTGCTCTTGCCAACCGCCACGCTACCCGCGATTCCGATGATGTAGGTGACTTGCTGCGGCGTTGGAGAGCCTAAGAACTCACGCCGGGCCTGATACAGATGTTGAATCGCCGCAACATGGAGATTCAGCAGCCGCGACAGCGGTACGAAAATGTCTTCGACTTCCCACAACGAGACCTGCTCGTTAATGCCCCGAAGAGCCGTGAGCTCATGCTCAGTCAGGAGCAAAGGGGTATTCGCGCGCAGTCCGCTCCAGTGTTCCCGGCTGAAAACTGTGTACCGGCTGATCGCGGAACTAGGGATCGCTGTGGGCGCGTTCAACGGACTGCACCGTCCTACTCATCTTGCCAGAAGCGTGATCTGCTATCAGACGCATGCGCTTGCGGATCACGTAAGGATTGCTGCTTCCCTAACCGCCCTGCTTCCGCGGCTTCCTTTTGTCGGCGAACAAGCCTACGCGCGCCATCCTTTGCTATGCAACCAGTCCTCCCACCATCGCTGATTTTTGCGAATCGCCGCCTCTTGCTCCGGCGGCAACTCCGGACCAGGTTCAGGGATTGGATGAATTGGTGGGAGGCCGACTTCGCCACGCAGTTCGTCAATTCGGCCGCCCTCTTCTAGTTTCCAAGGGCGAATTCGACCGTCTCGAGGATCATCAAGCCATTGTGTTCCGTATCGCTGTGGTCGGCCCTCCAGCATAGCTATTCGGTCCTCCAGATACGCCGCGTGCCACCGAGGAATGCCCTCCTTATCAGCGGAACGCCTGATAAACAAGAGGCACTTTCGTTGAAAATCAGGCAATCCAATCGCATGCTGAACAATGAACCATGCTGCTTCAGCTCCGTCCTGACCAACGATGTGCTCGTCGGGCCAGCCGTACTCGTTAACGATCTCGTTCAGCCTCCCTGCGTTCTTGAGATGCACGGCTTCCATTAGTGGAACATAGCTTCCGCCGAGCTCACCAGATTCAACTAACTCCTGCCTAACTTGCCGATCCTCGTTCCGCATGCTTACGAGTTCTTCACGCAAACCTTCATTGATCATGTGCCAAATCATTATGAGATAAGCTGTGCCCCGGAATACCTTTCCCCCAAACTGGTCCCGCTAAACAGCATCCAAAGTGCGGATTCATTTTGAAGATGAAAACCCGAATGCCTACCATCCCGATAGGCATTTGACTTTTTGGCCGGGATCGGGCTATTGTCGGAAGGTGACGTCTCAGTCTAAAGGAGACTAAAGCCCAGCGAGTCGAGCGCCTCAAAATCGAAAAGAATCCTTGGGAGGCACTCGAAGAAATTCGCGCTTTCGCGCGGGCGGGCGCTCCGGCCTTTTGCCCGAGTGGACCAGCCTTTACTTGAAATGGTGGGGCATTTATACCCAGGGAGATGGTGAAGGCGCTTTGGGCGGTAAGGGCGGGGAAGGCAAAGCAAGCGAGTATTTCATGCTTCGGATCGGCTTGCGCAATGGCCGGGTAAACGCGCGCCAACTCCGTGCCATCGCCGAGATCAGCCGTACATATGGTCGCAATCTGGCAGACCTCACCGTCCGTCAGAGCATCCAGCTACACTGGATTCCTCTTGAGGCCATTCCTGAAGCTATCGATCTACTGGACTCAGTTGGTCTCTCGCCAAAGGGAGCCTGTGGAGATGTAGTGCGCAACGTTACCGGGTGTCCGCTCGCGGGGGTAGCGCAAGACGAGATTCTCGACGCTTCTCCCATTGCAAGGGCGACGGCCAGGCTGCTCGCAGGGAACCCCGAGTTCTACAATCTTCCGAGAAAATTCAAGATATCGATCACCGGATGCCCGGTATGGTGCTCTTTTCCCGAGATCAACGACGCGGCTTTAACTGCCGTGCGCCGGGGCAAAGAGGTGGGATTTTCCGTGCGCGTCGGGGGTGGCCTTTCGGCCGATCCGCATCTGGCAGTGCCGTTGAACGCATTCGTGCCGATGGACCGCGCGGTAGACGTGGTGCGCGGAGTCACGGAAATCTTCCGTGAACAGCAGGGATTGAGAGAGCACCGCGAGCGAGCCCGGCTGAAACATCTTTTTCTTGCGCGAAGGCTGGACAGCGGAGAGCTTTCTTGAGGAGCTGCAATCCCGTCTAGACTTCAAGCTTGATCCAGCCGTGGAAGAAGTCATTCCCAACGGTGAAAATCGGGACCACGTTGGAGTCCATCCTCAACGTCAAGCGAATCTGTACTACGTAGGCGCTTCCGTACTGCGAGGCAGGGTCACTGGGGACCAGCTGCACGCCGCCGCCGAACTGGCAGAGCGCTTCGGAAATGGTGAACTGCGAACCACGATCATGCAGAATCTCATCGTTCTGAATGTGCCGAGGCAGAGCGTGGATCTTCTGATCAGGGAGTTCGGTGACATCAACTTACGCGTGGAAGGATCCCCATTCTGGCGCGGCGCCATCACTTGCACGGGAACGGAGTTCTGCAAACTGGCGATTACTGAAACCAAGGAGTTCGCCCGCTGGCTGGTAGATGAACTTGAAATACGCCTGCCCGCTTTCGACCAGCAGCTCAAGCTGCACGTTACGGGATGTCCCAACAGTTGCGGCCAACACTGGATCGCCGATGTTGGATTAGAAGGCAAGAAGATCAAGCAGAACGGCATTCTGGTGGACGCGTATTATTTCTGCCTGGGCGGTGGCTTAGGCCCGAATCCGGGGCTGGCGCGTCCGGTGGGCTATCGCTGTCCAGCCTCTGAAACTCCCGACGCGCTGGAGCGACTTCTTACCGGTTACCTTATGGAAAGAAGGGGTGAGGAAAGCCTGCAGAGTTTTTTCCGCCGGAACAGTAATGAACAGCTTCGGTCGCTCCTGGCAGGCGAAGCCATTCCGGCTGTGGAGCGGGACCTGGCGCGACACCAAGTTCCGGCCGGAGTTGCCGGATGAATGGGCAGCCGCCCCTTTTGCCCGCCTTCATAAAAATGCAGGGCCGGGCATGTCTGGTCATCGGCGGGGGGCACATTGCGCTCGGCAAGATTCGCGTGCTGCTTGATTGCGGCGCTTCCATTCGGGCCGTTGCTCCTGAAGTGTTAGACGAAGTGAAGGATTTGGCGCGGGACGGCCGGATCGCTGTTCACACGAAAGAATACGAAGAAGCGGATTTGCTGGGTGCCTCACTTGTGATCGCGGCCACCAGCAATCCCGACCTAAACCATCGCATCTTCTCCGAAGCAAGTGCGCGCGGGCAGCTTGTAAATGTGGTCGACGATCCGGAGTACTGCGATTTCTATTTCGGGTCTATTGTGCGTCGCGGCGCGCTGCAGGTCGCCATCTCGACCGCCGGCGAGAGTCCGGCCTTCGCCCAGCAGCTCAAAGAGGAAATTGACCAGGCTCTCCCGGCCGACACTGGTCCTTGGCTGGCACGCCTCGGCGAACTGCGCCGTCACGTCAATCAGGTACTCAAGCCGGGGCCGCAGCGCGTCTCTCTTCTGCGTGAACTTGCGCGCAGGGAGTCGTGCGACCCGGCGACCTGCCCCTGCCGCTCACTCGTATGACCCAAGCTCAAAAAGGCGTTGTCTACCTGGTGGGCGCGGGCCCAGGCGATCCTGAACTTCTCACAGTTAAGGCAGCGGCGCTGCTCGCAAGTGCTGATGTGATCTACCATGACGATCTCGTCTCGCAGGAGATTCTCGAACTGGCCCGCTCCACCGCGCTCGTGATCAGCGTAGGAAAGAGGTGCGGCGCAAAGCGTATCACCCAAAATGAGATCAATCGCAAACTGATTGACAGTGCCATGCGCCGCTTGAGTGTAGTGCGGCTCAAGAGCGGCGACCCGCTCATTTTCGGAAGGGCAGGCGAGGAAATTGCCGCCTTCTGTGCCGCGGGTGTCCCGTTTGAGGTGATTCCCGGGGTTACTACGGCATTCGCCGCGGCTGCCGCTCTTGGCTGCTCGCTGACCGGTCGGGGCACAGCCTCGAGCGTACTTTTCTCAACCGGACATCATGCGGCCGAAATAGGCCAGCCTCTTTCGCCGACCCGGATCCTATATATGCCGGGTTCGGACCTGAACTCGATTGCGGCCGATTGGCTGAATCAGGGCGAGCCAGCAGAGTTGCCTTGCGTTCTGATCAGTCGGGTATCGCAGCCGGGCCAGCGTATCCTGCGCACTACACTCGGCTCGCTATCGTCCTTGACCGTGCCCGACAGCCCGGCGATACTTCTTGCCGGGTGGGCCTTGGCCGAGATCACACAGGCTCCCGCCGGCGTTTCTTCCGAATTATCTCTACCGGCTGTTCTGCAGCGGCATAGACTAACGGACCCATTTTAGGCGAGGTTGGAAGGATATCCGGCGCGAGGCCGTGCTCGGTCAATGCCTGGTTCATGATCGGTCCGATCGAGGCTATTGCTACATGCTCTTCGAGAGCACGTCGTACTTGCTCGTTTAGATTCTGTTCCGAGGCAACCGAAAATAGATGTTCAAGTTGAATGCTTGATGTGAAAAGAATCACATCCACTTCGCGCCTTGCCAGCCGCTGTACGGCCTCTTGCAACGGCCGCATATCATCCGGCATGTCCCAGCGGTAGAGTGCGAACGTTTCCACTTCCGCGCCGAGCCTCTGCAAAGCCTCCACCAACTGCGGATTGGGCCGCCCGTACTCCTGCACGGCGAGTCTCCGTTCACTTCGGCCGGCCAGTGCTTGCACAATCTCGCGCCAGGTATTCGGTTCAGGAATTGTAACAGCGGGAGTGATGGCGGAGGCGCGCAAGACAGCAACGGGTTTCGGTCCTCGGGCGAGCAACTTTACCTGTCGCAAGGCCTCGTCCGCGCGACTGAAATCGTAGCGCGACGCGGTCACATCGCGCCAAAACGCCAGGCCAACACCGGTCATGAGGATCAGCATGTCAAGCGCGCCGCTCTCGAGCCGCTCGAGCAGGCGAAAAGCATCGGAATGGTCGGTCAGGGCGCGCTCTTTCACCGATGGCGCGACAAAAGGTTCTCCTCCCTGCTTGCGAATGAGCAGCTCGATTTCGGCCGCCCGGCGGCTCTCGAGACTAAGGACCTTCAGGCCCGCAAATGGCATACTTCATCTTCACAGGCGACCTACCGGCAGCGGTTTTAGCGGCGATTTTTGCCCGGGTGTGCGTGAGTTGACAAACTATTCAGCTTTACTGGACGCGAAACTTCAGGTAAGCTGGCTATTTCAAGTCTGGAGGATAGCTAACAGCGAGACCGGGTGTGGTCAAGTGCCGCGCTTGGGGTGTGGCTACGCGAGTTTGCCTCGGTTGTGTGCCTATGGACATCGGCTTGAAAGCGCTCTGGCTGCTCGCGATCGCGTCACCCTTTGTTCTCGGCGGGGCAGCCGCTCCGGCAAATCTCGAAATCCGACTCGAGAATCACCTGACCAGCTACTCCTCGGCTCCGGGCACACCGTTTCGCTGCGTAGTGATCCGATCCTTTAATGCCGCTGGGCATGTCCTTATTCCCAAGGGAAGCACGGTTTTTGGGAGGGTGCGCAAGCGTCAGGCGGTTGGTCTTGGCCTGATCCACGAGCGTGCCGGTCTCGACCTGACTTTCGATCGCTACCAGACGCCTGCGGGAGATATCTTCCCGCTCGAAGCGCGGCTGGCTTCGATCGATAATGCTCGCGAAGAAGTTACACCGGCAGGGCACATCAAAGGGGTTCTGGCTGCGAGCAATCCAGGCAATTTGCTCAATGGATTCTGGGCCAGGCCCTCCTCCAGCCTGGTGTTTCGTTCCATCGTTGGATTGACTGGAGCGGTAAACCAGGTTTGGGCGAGGTACTCCATGGGACCGGCAGGAGCCGCGGGATTATTTGTCGCGCGCTGCTTTCTGGTGGCATTCCCCGAACCGGAGATCCACCTTCCGCCGGGGACAGACATGAAGTTGAGGGTGACACTCCGGCCCGCTCAGGCTAGCCGTTTCTCCGCTTTAGCAACAACAAAACCGCTGCCGTCGTCCCCGCGCATGGTCCCCGTGGCCGCTTCGACAGGTATTCCCTCACAGCCGGCGGAAAGTTTTTCGGAATGGCTCCGGCCCAAGCTCGATTCGATCTCGCGCGGCGACAAACGGCCAGCTCCGGATCTGATTAACGTCATCCTGTTTGGTTCGCGTGAACAGGTGACCTCGGCTTTCACCACGTCGGGCTGGTCGAGCGCCGATCCTAGAACGCTCCGCTCCTCGTCGCGCACCTATGAGGCATTTAGCTCGATGCGAAACTATGCATCAGCGCCCGTCTCCAGACTTTTCTATCGTGGCCAGCCACCCGAGTTGGTTTTTGAGAAATCGTTCGATACGGTTACGCAGCGGCACCACGTCCGTTTCTGGGATGTGGGTTCGTTCCAAAACCAGGAGGTTTGGCTTGGCGCAGCGACACACGACACCGGTATCCGGTTTAAGCTGCGCTCGATAACCTTTACCCACCGCATCGACAAAGATATCGACGTCGAACGGGCTAAGGTCGCTACCGATCTGGATTTCGCAGGATGTGCCGAAGAACCCGAGTTTTGGGACGGCGCAGTGCATTCGGGTTTATATCAGAGCAAGAGCGTCAACACGGATGGGAAACTTGCGGTTCTCCAAGTACACTCTTGTGAGCCAGCTGTGAGCTTTGACGATCCGCCGCGGCCGCCTGGCAACAAGTTCACCCGGCTTACCCGGCGCGCGGTGCTGGAAACCCGCAACTATCTTTTGCGCGACAACGCCTACTATTGGACCTATAGAATGCTGCGGAAAGAGCGTGCGAGTCATCAGAATGCTGAATGAGCGCCGTCCCCCAACGGAAGCAATTCCTTTGCTACACTAAATTCGTCTTTGCGGCCAGCTATCTCCATTGCCTTCCTGCCTAATCAGCCTTTGGTTTCTAAAGCGAATCTACAAAGACGAATCCACCTCAAATCCGAAAGTACATGACTAACATCTTTGTTGGAAATCTAAGTTTCAAAACAACGCAAGAAGACCTAATGGCTGCATTTTCGCAATACGGCAATGTGGAGCGGGTCAATATCGTGACCGATCGCGACAGTGGTCAGCCGCGCGGCTTCGCCTTTGTCGAAATGACGGAGCGGCGGGATGCAGAGACGGCGATCTCTCAATTGAACGGCGCGGACCTGAATGGACGCACCATCAACGTTAACGAAGCTCGTCCCAAGCCTCAGGGAGGGCCGTCCGGCTTTGGTAATCGCGGTGGCCGGGGCGGCGGAGGCGGCGGTCAGCGGGGCCGTGGTCCGCGCTGGTAATCGGGCTTTGCGCCGTTATACTGAAGGGCGGTGAACCCTGTTGGCCGTTACCAGATTACGGGAGAGATCGGTCGCGGCGCGATGGGGGTGGTCTACAAGGCCCTCGATCCTGCCATCGGCCGCGCTGTAGCAATCAAAACAATTCACCTGGCTGCCGGTGACCAAGTCGATCGTCACAGGGTGGGTGAACGGCTGCTGAGCGAGGCCCGCTTGGCCGGAACTCTTTCGCATCCAAACATAGTCACGGTTTACGACGTGCTCACGGAAAATGAGTTCGCCTATATCGTGATGGAATTTGTGCCGGGCCCTTCGCTCGACGAGATGATTCGCCGGCGGGAGATTCCGGCGAGAGATGAACTTCTGCTCTATCTCCGGCAGGTTGCCGAAGCGCTTGATTACGCGCATCGCAAGGGCATCATACATCGAGATGTGAAACCGGGGAACATCATAATCTCAAGGCCCGACCACACGTTAGAGCACGCTTTCGAAAAGGCGGCCAAGATTACCGATTTCGGCGTGGCTAAAAGTCTCTCACCTGAAGCCACACACAGCGGAAGCGTGACCGGCACTCCAAGCTATATGTCTCCCGAGCAGGTTGCCGGATCTGCAATCGACGGCCGTTCAGACCAGTTTTCGCTCGCCGTAGTCGTCTACGAACTGCTTTGTGGACGTAAGCCTTTCGCGGGAGAAACCCTGCCTGCTTTGTTGCATAGCATCTGCACGGATATTCCAACTCCTGTTGAACAGGTAAATCCAGCATTGAGTGCAACGGTCGGGAAAGTTTTGTCGCGCGCTCTCGCGAAGAAAGCCGAGGACCGGTTTGCCTCTGCAAGCGATTTTATAGGCGCTCTCTCTATTGCTCTCTCGGAAGCTCATTATCTACCTGGGCCGAGGCCAACGGACAGCTCCCGGTCACCTGAGCACCAGCGCCCGAGAGTGGAAGCAGCGATCCCCGAAGTTCCTGTTTCCCGCAGCTCACCGCTCCCGCCCGAGCGTCGCGAAGATGCTCCTGCATCGAAGAAGCTGGCCTTGATCGTGGTGCTTTGTTTCGTGATTGCCGCGGCAATCATGTTTATTGTCCGGCTCAATTCGCCGCAGCAGATTCCTGTTCAGATCCTGGATACACAGTCGGCCTCGCCAAGCAGTCCTCCTCCGGACGATCGCAGCCAGCAGAAAAAGGCGCGTTCTTTGTCTGGACAGACCTCGAATGCAGCTGAAGCGCCGCGCAGACCTGCAAGCCTGCCTGAGCGGCGCCTTCCGCAGCAAACAGCCAGTGAAAGGAACGTACCCGCGCGCGGAGTGATTGTGCCCCCGGCTCCGGGCGTGGATATCGGGACAAGCACTTCCGACATTGATTTGATCTCAGATCCGGCTGGCGCCCGCATCACAGTGGACGGCCGCTCTGACGCATCCTGCAACGCCCCTTGCACCATGGCACTCCCGGTTGGCCGCCATACGCTCAGTGCGCAGCTGCCCGGTTATGCGGTAGCGAAACGCATCTTTGTGCTTCCTGAATCGAACAGCCTGTATATTCCGCTCGCTCAGAGCACTGGAGTGCTGGTCCTCACCTCGATCCCGAGCGGCTCTACCGTAACGGTGGATGGCAAACGGTACGGCCAAACACCTGCTACGCTGCACCTCTCTTCCGGCACGCATCAGATTCTACTTTCGCGCGGAACACAGCGCCACGAGGAGACACTGAACATCGAGCCCGACAGCTTCCAGACGCGCACTATTCGCTGGTAATCGTGCCACTGTTCGGAGATCTGAACCGCTCTTCAGCGCAGGTTGGCGGGAAGATCTCTCTGCGCCACATAACCTGGGATGCTTTTTGCCGCGAAAATCGCGCCCTGCACGGCTTGCGCGATCACTTGCGCCGCGACCGACCCGATCGTGATGACATCCGCTTTTGTCGGGGCAGTGCCGGTTCCTGCCGCAAAGATCGTGTCCCCGTCAGCGGCCGTGTGTATCGGGTTGATTGTGCGGGCGAGGCCATCATGCGCCATTTGCGCCACCTTCGTTGCTTGGCTTTTCGTGAGCGCTGCGTTTGTGGCAACAACGCCGATGGTAGAATTAGCGCCGGCGTTTACCCGTCCGTCTTGACTGATCAGCGCTCCCGCTGCGATCTGCGCCATGCTGTCCCGAAATGCCTTGCGGTCTGGAGTCAGTGATCCGGCGAGTATCTTCCCTGTCTGCGAGTCGAGAATATCGCCTGCGGCGTTCACCGCAACTATGGCTCCGACCACCAGACCTGAATTGCCTATCCGGACGGAAGCGGTTCCAAGACCCCCTTTCATGGCGGATTGCAGGCCGAAGAACTTACCGACAGTTGCGCCCGCGCCTGCTCCTACATTGCCTTCGGGAACATGCGAGCTGAGAGCCGCCCCGCACGCAGCATAGCCGGCACTGGCATCGGGGCGAATCTTCGGATCTCCGACGTTTAGATCGAACAGAATCGCCGCCGGCACAATCGGCACAACAATAGGTCCCATTCGATAGCCGTGTCCGCGCTCCTCCAGAAAGCGCATCACGCCGCTCGCTGTCTCGAGGCCGAATGCGCTGCCGCCCGAAAGCACGATCGCATTCACTTCCTGCACGGTGTTCACAGGGGAAAGCAGATCGGTTTCCCGCGTACCTGGCGAAGACCCTCGCACGTCGACACCTGCCACCGCACCGGGCTCGAAGAGAACCACTGTGCAGCCAGTCGGCTTGCGAGTGTCGGTAAAGTGGCCCACACGAAGGTTGCCGACATCGGTGATACATCCTCGAGCTTCACCGCTTCGCATACTGGCCGTTGCGGCAGTCGCAAACGCGGCACTCCGAAAGAATCCGCGGCGATTAGAATATGCCTGGCCGATCATAGATGTTTGCATTCCACCACCTCTAGTTTCTCTTGGCGCTGGGTCGCGGTCAGCATATTCATCATCTCGTCCACTCTTAACTATCTCGATCGCAATCTACTGAATCTTCTCGCCCCGCTTCTCATGGCCGAACTGCACTTCAATCAAACTCAATTTGGTCTTCTCATCTCTGTCTTTTCGATCACCTATGCGGCTAGTTCCCTATTCGCTGGCTGGCTGCTCGATCGCTTCGGAATCAATCGAACCATCTCGGGAGCGATCGGCTGGTGGTCCCTAGCTGCGATTGGGAATGGAGTGGCGAGGAGTCTACCCGCGCTCGCGTTTTGCCGGGCAGCGCTAGGAGTGGGCGAATCGGCTGGAGTGCCCGCGGTCGGAAAGCTGAACGGTATTTATCTGAAACCCGAAGAGCGCGCGCTCGGTGCGGCGGCCAATCAAATCGGGTTGAGTTTGGCCGGCGTCGTCGGGCCGCTGTGGATCGGCTACGCAATCATACACGGCTGGCGTGTGCCTTTCGTAATCAATGGCTTGCTCGGCCTCGTGTGGATTCCGGTATGGCTGGCCGTGAGCCGTGCGATTCCGGCACGTTACCAGGACCAAGAACTCGTAGTCGCGGCGGACAGTCAGAGCAGCCGGTTGGCGATCCTAGGGGAACGCAATCTATTGCTGCTTGTTCTCGCGAATGTCCTCTGGATGGCCGGCTACTCGCTTTGGTCAAACTGGACCACGCTTTACCTCATTCACGTACACCATATCACGCTTAGAGAAACTGCTGCTTACGTCTGGATCCCGCCGCTTATCTCCAACCTTGGCGGATTCTTTGGAGGATGGCTTTCTTTGCGCTGGATGAAGAGAGGTGGCCAGGCGCTTTACGCGCGGCGCAAGGCTGTCTGGATCAGCGCTCTTTGTTCGCTGCTGGCGCTGCTGCTCCCGTTTGCCCCTAATGCAGCCTGGGCAACGGCGGGCATTTCGCTCAGCTATTTCTTCGCGCTGGCGGGCAGCGTGAACATCTATGCGCTCCCTATAGACCTCTATGGGCCGGAGCGTTCGGGCGTCGCTCTCGGCGCTCTTACTCTCTCCTTCGGCCTGCTCCAAACCGTTATATCGCCGCTGATCGGAAAGCTAGGCGATCACAATCTATATGCGCAGGTTATCTGGATCGCCACCGTTCCGCTTCTGCTAAGCTCACTGGTGCTGATGGGATGCCGCTCCTCAAGCACGCCTGAACCGGCCGAAGCTTAAAACGACAAAAGGCGCTCGCCTTCGCGGACAATGTCGCCGACCTGCGGCAGAATCTCATCTTCCATCTGCGGGTTGTATGCGATCCAGGTATCCAGAGCGCCTACGCGCCCAACGGGGGCGTCCAATGACGTAAACAGCTCGCTCGCGATCCGAGCCGCAATTTCCGCTCCATAACCCCACGACAGGACGTCCTCATGCGCAATCAGAACGCGACTGGTTTTCTTAACGGATTCACTGATCGTCTCCCAGTCATAAGGCGCAAGCGTGCGCAGATCGATCACTTCAATCGAAGTCTCGCGTCTGTGCTGCTCAAGTTGCAGCGCGGCCTGTAACGATTTCTGAACCAGCGCGCCGTAGGTCAGAATCGTCAGGTCGTGCCCGAGCTTAACCGTCTTGGCCTTGCCGAATGGGATTGTAAAATCGAGACCCGGATGCGGCGCACGGTTGTAAGGTTCACGATACAGCTTCTTGTGCTCAAGGAAAAGAACCGGATCGTCCGAGCGGATCGCTGTACGAAGCAGCCCGCAGGCATCGAGCGCATTTGACGGGAAGACCACTCGCAATCCTGGGATGTGAGTGAAAGTCACTTCGCCGCACTGACTGTGATATATCGCCCCACCCGTCAGATAGCCGCCAATGGGTACGCGCAGCACGAGGGGAGCACTAAAATCGTTATTCGAACGCCATCTAATGGTGGCGAGCTCATCCCGGATCTGCATCATCGCCGGCCAGATGTAATCGAAAAACTGAATCTCTGGGATAGGCTTCAGTCCGCGCGCCGCGAGACCAATCGCACGGCCAACGATACCCGCTTCGGCCAGCGGAGTGTTGAAGCACCGTTTACTGCCAAACTCGCGCTGAAGTCCCGTAGTCGCTTTGAAAACTCCGCCCTTTCCCTTCACCTCCGAGAGAAACTGTTCGCGGCTGCAATCGGCTACATCTTCGCCGAAAACAAGAATCCGGTCATCGCGCCGCATCTCCTCCGCGAGGGTCTGATTTATGGAGTCGATCATCGTGCGTGGCTCGCCCCGGAATGCCGGCTTGGCTTCGAATGACTTTGCACACGGATCGACCTTATCGGAGTACAGGAAGCGAAAAGCGGAATTGCGCTCCGGAGCGGCTTCCCGTAGGACATGCTGCGATATCTCGGCCATCTCGGCGTCGATATCCCGCATCAGATTTTCGATTGCGTGACGGTCGAGGATGCCCTCCTGAACCAGCCACTCCGGGTAGGTTTTCAGCGGGTCACGCAATGCTTCTTGCGCGCGCTCCGAGGGCGGCTTGTACGAACGTTCATCGTCCGATAGAGAATGCGAGTACGGGCGGATCACAGAAGCATGCACTAAAGCAGGCCCGCGGCCATTACGACAGTATTCCGCGGCCTCCTTCATGGCGCGGTAAGACTCAAGAAAGTTTGTTCCGTCAGTTTCAATTCGCAGAAGACCGGGAAACCCTGCCAGCAAACGCGCCACGTTCGCGCCCGGCGTTTGCCGCTCAACCGGAACTGAAATCGCGTAACCGTTATCTTCCACCAGCACGAGTAGCGGTAGCCGGTCGAGGCAGGCGATGTTCATGCATTCCCAAAACTCTCCTTCGCTGGTGGCACCTTCGCCTGAGCACACGAGCGTAATCTCATCGCTGTGCGGATTCAGATACGTCTTGGCCTGCGCACACCCGGCTGCGTGCAAGAATTGCGTGCCGGTGGGTGACGAGCCGGTAAGCACCCGCATTGCCCTCGATGACCAGTGCGAGGGCATCTGGCGGCCCCCGGAGTTAGGGTCGCGTGCTGCCCCCACTGCTTGCAACAGCATGCTCTCCGGAGAAGCACCCAGACCTAACAGCAGTGCGCGATCGCGATAATAGGGCACTACCCAGTCGGAACCCGCTCTCAAAACCAGGCTCGCGGCTACCTGCACCGCTTCATGACCGGCTCCGCTGATCTGAAAAAAAATCTTGTTCTGCCGCTTCAGGAGTATCTCCCGATCATCCAAGGACCGGGACAAATACATCAGGCGAAATACCCGGACGAGCGTTTCGCGTGTGAGCTCCTCAGGGACCGAGAGTGAAGCCGCCTGTAAAGGCGGAGCTGGTAGGGGAGTCGTCACCAATTCGTATTATCACCCGCTGGCTGCGGCGGCAAAAGTTGGCCGTGTCACAAACCGGCGGGGCAGGTTTCAGGCGGTTAGGCGCTCCTCGTCGCGGAGAGGCGATCCGCAAGGGCGGGGACAATTTCGAGAGTTGAAAATTCGAAGCCACCGGCGGGCCGGTCGGATTTGGACGGATGCGAGTGGCGAGGCTCACGCCCGGGGCAGGCTAGAGACCGGCCCTCCGATGGAGAAGGTGAAAATTCAAAGCCAATCGGGAGTTGCGAAGCTCTAGCAGCGGCGTCCGCCTGATCCTTCCTGGCTTTCTGTAGTTGCCGGAGCTCGGCGGATTCCTTTTCGTAGCGGCGGTGGAGTCGAGACTCCTGAAGCTGGAGGTTGCGAAGCTGCTTCTCGTATTTCACAAAAATCGCCAGTTCGATCATGCTCGAGCGAAGCTCGGCGGGCTGCTCCTGGTGGGAATCGGCGAGCTCGAGACGACCGAGAGAGTAGATCGCCATTTCAAGACCAGGGATGCGCTGCAGACGCCATTGCGTGTCGGCGAGCGATTGGACGAGTTCGCGCTCCCGCAAACCGACCGGCTTGAACTCGTTTTCGTAAGCCTCTATATGGCGCTGGTAAGCGGCGGCGTCATCGGAAGGGAGAACCACGGTGCGGCCGGTGAGTCCCGTCTTCACTGCGTTCAAGCAAGAGGTAGCTTTGCCCTCCGGTGTAGACGGACCGGTAGACAAACGAGCGTTCTGGCGATTGGCGAGGACGCGCGCGGTGGGTTTTTCGGCATCTGTGGGTGAGTGGCGAAGCGCGGGTGCTGGCGCTTCGGGGAGCGAGGGCGCTTGGTCAGCGGCAAGGCGAAGGGCTTTTTGGGCCTGCTTTTGGGCATTGCGCTCGGCGGCGCGGCGGATGGCGCGTGGGCTCATTCGTTTGAAAAGCTAGCACGCGAAAGGCGGAAAACGAACTATGTACCTGAATGAGCGGTTCTAAGTTGCTGAGCAGATGAGAGATTGAGTTGTGCGGATTTTGTGACTGGGAAGGGCGGACAGGGGCGATCTTATGCTGATCGCATTGGCGCCCAGCCTCACCGCGATCCCTATTTCAGGCGCGGTGAGAGTACCGCCTTCTGCTGGCGCTTTTTCTTAAGGCCACTGGCCCACATAGCGCGAAGCTACAACCTGGTCAGCTTTTTGCCGCTGAGGAGGAAAGAGATGGCGAGGAGCACAACAAGGATGCCATTACCGGCCATGATGACGGGGGCGGAGGCCTGCTTGATCAGGAGTCCAGAGAGAAGACTTCCCAGGGGCATGCCGCCGCGAAAAGCGACGTTGTAGACACTCATCACGCGGCCGCGCATCTCGTCGGAGACATAGAGCTGTACGAGGGAGGAGTTGAGCGCGAAGACGACCATCAAGGCTGCTCCGGCGGCAAAGACCAGAACGGCGCTGACATCGAGGATCCTAGAGAGTCCAAAGCCGGCAATCAGAATGCCGAGCAGCAGCATGACAAAGAGAGACAGACGCGCCTGGCCGGCTTGCTTCTGGCTGGCAGCTACGAGCAGCGCACCGGTGATGGAACCGGCACCCGAGAGACAGAGGAAAAGGGTGAAGATGTTTGGACCGCCATGGAAGACGTCGCGTGCCATGACGGGCAGAAAGGTGATCAAGGGATAAGACAGCAGCGTGGCGAGAAAGGCCAAGACGACGAGGCTGATCATCCCCTCGCGGTTCAAGAGGAAATCGATGCCTTCGCGCATGCTTTTGATAACGGACTGCTCCGTCTTGACGGGTACGAAACGCGGCCGGATCATCACAAGTGAAGCGATGACGGCAAGAAACGACAGGCCGTTGAGCGCGAAGCACCACTGGGCACCGAGCTTGACGAGAGCAATGCCGCCGAGCGCTGGGCCAAGGACTCTCGCCAGGTTGAATTGAATAGAATTCAGCGCAATAGCATTCTGGAGATCTTCTTTTCCGACCAGCGTCGGGATGAGGGCCGAATAAGCAGGGCCGCCGAAAGACTGTGCCACGCCCACAGTAAACGAAAGGCACCAGATGTGCCAGACGCGTACGACGTGCGTGCCCACCAGTATGGACAAGATGAAGGCGCAACAGAGTTGAATGACCTGCGAGATGAGCAGGAGATTGCGACGGCTCTTGCGATCGGCGAAGACACCGCCGAAAAGGGACAAAAGGAAGATGGGTATCTGGCCGAAGAATGCATCCAAGCCTAGGTAAAGCGAGGAATTCGAAAGCTGGTAAACAAGCCAGCTCTGGGCGAGGATTTGCATCCAGGTGCCCACGCTCGATACGCAGGCGCCTAGCCACATCAGCCTGAAATCAGGGTAATCGAATGCTCGAAAGATGCGCCTCAGCAAGCGATGCTTTCCGGAGGGCCGCCGCTCCTGAGGTTTCTTCGCATCAGCAACGGGTGGATTCCACTCAGCGCGAGGGTGAATTTCGAGAAGACGGCAGCGGAGTTTGGCGCTGAATGAGGTGAAGAAGATTTCCGTCCGGGTCCTTAAAGAAGAGGAGCCGATTGCCCTGGTTTGAATAGGGCTCCCCTTCGAACTTAACTCCTTGACTCGCGAGCTGGCTGCGGGCTCCATCAAAATCGTGGACGGAGATGGCGATATGTCTCATGCCGGGAGAGCGCAATGCGGCGGGCACGGGCTCGCCTTCGGCCGGGATAATCTCGATCAAAGCGCCGTTGGGCGCTTCGACGAAATAGTTGCCCGCGTATTCATATGTGATTTCAAATTCGAGATTTGAAACGTACCACTCGGCCAGCCTTCTTGGATTCGGAGAAGCGATAGCAAAGTGCTCGACACCATTGAACATCACTCGGGATTGTAACCCAGAAGCAGCTGGAAGGCGCGTGATGGCGGGCGCTTCCGGACGCGTCAGGGCGACGCCGATGACCGGCGAATCGCACCGGTTGCGAAGTTCTGAGGCGGTAGACGAGAGCGAGCCGGTCGCCAGGAACGGCAAACGTAGCCCGTGCGGAATTAGACGGCCCAGCTGAAGTCGCGGGCAGGCGGGGCAGCGGTTTCGTCGTTGCGCTCGAGCAGCCGCATCAATTCGAGACGAAGGGCATCAACGAGCGCGCGCCAGCTTGCATCGATCACGTTATCCGAGATGCCGACAGTGGCCCAACTGCGCCGGTGATCGCTCCATTCGACAAGCACGCGCACTTTGGATTCGGTACCGCCCTTGCCGCCGAGCACACGAACTTTGTAATCGACCAGGCGAACATTTGTGATGGCGGGATAAATCGACGCGAGACATTGCCGGAGACAGATGTCGAGAGCATGCACCGGCCCGCTGCCGGTCGCGCTCGAAGAGTGGACGGCATCATCGACCAGCAAGGTAACGCCGGCAGTTGTGATGGTCTCGTCGGTGCCGCTTTGCAATCTGGTAGACACCTCGTACTTGACGACCTCGAAAGGATGAAACTCCGGGTGGGCGGCCTCCCTTACGAGCAGTTCAAAGGTGCCTTCGGCGGACTCAAAATCGTAGCCCTGGTGCTCCATCTGCTTGATGCGCTGTAAGAGTTCGCGGCTTGCCACATCAGTGAGGGATTCCTTGAGGCCGAGTTGCTTGAGTTTGTAAGCGACATTGCCGCGACCGGAGAGATCACTCAAGAGAACACGCTGGCGATTGCCCACCAGCTCGGGTTGAATGTGCTCGTAGGTGGTGGAGTCCTTCATAACAGCGCTTACGTGGATGCCACCTTTATGGGCGAAGGCGCTCGAACCGACGTAGGCCTGATCGCGGCGCAGCGAGAGGTTGGCCATTTCAGCGATGAAACGCGCTGTGCTGGTGAGGTTTTTCAGATTATCGCGCCCAATCGTGTGATGGCCGAGTTTCAGTTCGAGGTTGGCGATAATCGAGCAGAGATTGGCGTTCCCGCAGCGCTCACCATAGCCGTTGATACAGCCTTGGACATGGGACGCCCCGGCCTCAACCGCAGCTAACGTATTAGCCACGGCGAGGTCAGCATCGTTGTGACAATGGATACCAATGACACCTTCGAACTGCGAGCGCACGGCTGCTAGAACTTCGGCCACGCGCCCGGGCAGGGTGCCACCGTTGGTGTCGCAAAGGCACAGGACGTCCGCCCCGGCTGATTTGGCCGCCGCAAGCGTCTGGAGGGCGTAGCTGGGATTGGCGTTGTAGCCATCAAAAAAATGCTCTGCATCGTAGACGACTTCGCGGCCGTGGTCGATCAGGTAACGAACTGTATCTGAGATGAGCGAGAGATTCTCTTGTTCGGTGATGCCGAGGGCGCAGCGGACATGGAAATCCCAGGTCTTGCCGAAGATGGCAACGACCGGTGTTGCCGCAGCTAGTAGGGCGGCGACATTCGGATCCTTCTCGACGGGATTCCTGGCGAAACGCGTGGCGCCGAAAGCAGTGAGCCGGGCGTGTTTCAATTTAAGGTTCTTGGCGCGTTCGAAGAACTCCTGATCGCGCGGATTTGACCCCGGCCAGCCACCCTCAATGTAGTCGATTCCCAACTCGTCCAGCTTCTCGGCGATTAGCAGCTTATCGTCGACCGAGAAAGATACGGACTCGCCTTGGGTGCCATCCCGTAGCGTCGTGTCGAAGGTGAAAACTCTCATATATAAGTGATCCGAACCAGAATGCGCTTTGGAGCGCAGTAAAAAAGCAAAAGCCACCGGCTGGTTTTCCTGCCGATGGCCTCAAAAAATTTCTTGAATGCGCGAGGTCTCAGGCAGGGCCGCTAATAGCCAGCTCAATAATAATGGCCGGAAGGAGCAGGAGCATGAGAATAGTAACTCCGATTATAGATCAAGTGGAGGCACTCAGGACAAGTGTTTAAGCCAAAGTTGCGTTTTTGCATAGACTCTTGTTCGATTGAACCGTGGAGCGGCGGCCGCGCTTGATGACTATAGCGGTAAGGTGATGGGAATGGCTACTCTTCTTTGAAGCGCCTGCAATACTGCTCGCACGCTTGAGCAACAACTGGCTCCGTAAACCCGAAGCAGCACCATCATTGCCGGATGGCGACGGAGACGCCGTCGCGGATGGGCAGCTGCGTAGTGTAGAACTGGGGCGAGGCGAAGAGGCGCTGGTTGAAGAGGCAGACCGCACGGCCGGTTGCTTCCTGCGGGTTGAGCACGCGCCCATGCCAGAGCGTGTTATCGGTAATGAACAGCCCACCGGTCCTGATACGGTCGGGCACTGCGTCCAGTACTGCTGGATAACCGTCCTTGTCAACATCATTAAAGATCACGTCAAATGCGCCAGAAGTGGAAGCTAGCGCAGTTAGCGCGTCGCCAACGTGGATGTGGATTCGGGAGGCCACGCCGGCACGCTCGAAAGAGGCGCGTGCGCGTTGAGCATTTTCGGGGCTGCCATCCGAATAATGAATTTCAGAATCGGGGCCGGCGGCGCGGGCAAGCCAGATAGTCGAGTAGCCGATCGCCGACCCGAGCTCGAAGATCCGTTTGGCTCCGGTCATCATCACTAAAGCCGCAAGAAAGCGCCCGACTGCGGGACCAACGATAGGAATTTTGTGCTCCGCGGCATATGCTTCGATTTCCGCCAGGACTTCATCGCGGGGCGGCAGCAAATTGTTCATGTACTGCTCAATCTGTGGATCGATAATCATTCTTCGTGTAAACTCCAGGCACGCATGATCTAGAACGTGAGGTGAGACGAGAAGTTTATCAGGCGCGAAGGGGTTGAGACGGCGGGTTCCAATCAGGAAGAGTCCATCGAGGTTAACAAGACGGCAACGATCAGACGTGATTCCAAAGATAGATGGCGGCGTATGCCCTCCAGGGGCGCCAAAGCTCGGCACGCTGATCAAGCTCACGAGAGCTCTTCAAATTCAGGGAGCGCAGCAGCCCGAGATCACCGGATGGAAAGGCATCCGGTTCGCCGAGTGCCCGCATAGCCACGTATTGGGCGGTCCACTTTCCGATTCCAGGGATTTCACAGAGGCGACTCAGGAAAGCCTCAGTGTTGGCGACGCGTTCAAAGCTAATTTGACGGTCACAGACGGCACGCGCGAGGGCGCAAATGCTCCATGCGCGCGCGCCAGTCAGCCCAATGCCCGCAAGGTTTGCACCGGCCAGAATCTCTGGGGAGGGAAAAAGATAATTGAGGGTACTTGTGTGAGAGAAGGGCTGGCCGAAAGCTGCGGCAAGCCGGCCTGCAAGGGAGGTGGCCCTTAACGCTGATCTGTTGGCCGAGAATGGCGCGGATCGCGAGCTCGAATCCGTTCCAGCAGCCAGGTACTCGGAGACCGGGATCAGCCTGGAGACGCCCATTCAAGGATGAGTCGGCTTCCAAGCATGAGGCGATGGCAGACCAGTCTGCGTTCAGGTCGAACATGGCGCGTATTCGCTCGATTATGAAGAAGAGCGAGTGTGGATCCCCGAACTGAACGCGTACGAGAAGCGAGTGGTTCTCATCATCGAATGAGACCTCAAAATAACCGGACTTGCCGTTGAGGGAGATGGATCGACGGTAACTCCCGAGCTCAACCGACTCGACGCCGGGGGTGGCGCGAGGGGCGAGAAAAGCCAACATGCGGTTCCAGGCGTAGGGCGGGCGGAAAGGCAGGCGAAAAAGATACTGATTTTCAGGCTGCAGGGCGGTATGGCGAGAAAGACGCCGAACTTGAGTGGGCGTTCGATGATAAGTCTTGCTTATGGCGGCGTTGAAGCGTCGCACGCTACCGAAGCCTGAGGCAAGAGCGATTTGATTCATAGGCAAACTCGTTTCGTAAATAAGTTTCTTGGCGAAGTGCAGACGGCGTGTGCGAGCGAGGGATACGGGCGTAGCTCCGAGATGCCGGATAAAAAGACGTCGAAGGTGGCGCGAGCCGACTCCCAAACGGTCGGCCAGACCTTCTATCCCCCCATCTTCGAGGCCGCTTTCGCCGATGAGGCGCAGAGCTCGCGAAACGGTGTTCGAAGTTCCCAGCCAAGCAGGAGTACCGGGCGAGCATTCGGGACGACAGCGCAGACAAGGACGGAAGCCCGCCTCAGCGGCTGCAGCAGCAGTAGGAAAATATCGAACGTTTTCCTCTTTTGAAGTGCGTGTCCGGCAAATTGGCCGGCAGTAGATGCGGGTACTGAGCACACCGATAAAGAACTTGCCGTCAAAGCGAGCATCGCGCGCCAGCCTCGCTCGTGAACATACCTGGGGATCGAGATCCATAGGTCGCGCATCGCGCGAACTAATGATAGTCAATGCAGCGGCAACGGCATCGCCTCCGGGGTAAACAATAAAGGTCAAGTGGTCGGGTGGGCGGAGAATACCGTTCACGATCCGACCGCGATCAACAACGTGGGGCAAGTGGTCGGTTTTTCTGACTTGCCGGGGGACGTGAGCGGCGGAAAGCTGACCCCAAACTTTCACGCCTTTCTCTGGACCAAAGAGCGAGGCATACAAGACCTTCACACGCTTCCGGGAGATAGTCTAAGCGAGGCGTTAGATATCAACAATAGAGGCCAGATAGTAGGCGTATCGTGCACTGCCAATTTTGCGAGCTGCCGTGTTTTCCTCTGGCAAGGCGGAATCATGAGAGACCTAAACAGCCTGATTCCGCATGAGTCTCCGCTCCGTCTCATATCCGCGGGCGGCGTCAATGATCGGCAGGGAATTACCGGGCAGCATGTGTGGTCTCGGACGAAGTCTGCAGCAGCGACACGCCCGCCTTTCTCGCGATCCCGGAGGCGAGACTGGGAGGACGATGAAGCCGGTCTGAACGAAGCGCCGATGCCTGCTCTGCCAGAGAATGTTCGGCGCCAGATGCTACAACGGCTGACTTTCGGACATTTTGGGGCTGAGCCGGTAAAGGTGCGCTGAGTGCTTAAGAAATAGTTCGCGCGATGTGAGCAACAGCAAGGTTAGAGAGATTTTGTTGCCGGAGCGCAATAAAAAGCGGCACTGAATTCCCGCGCGGAGCCAAGCAGACTCCAATAAGCGTAATGCCCGTCGTGACAAAAGTTCGATAAAAATTATCTCACTTAGTATCAAGCAGATAACGCAGAATTTGCTAGCGGGAACGCGCAACAAGGACGTTAAGCTCATGGGCGAATGAGCTTGAGTTCGACGGAGAACGGCGCGCAGGACGAGGCACTCAACGATGAATTGTGCTGGGTGTACGTACCGCTTCCCTCGCAATCCAAGTTTCTCTGCTTGACAGCGCGCCTGAAAGGCTTTTCAGGGCCGGTGGGGTCAGGCAAGAGCGCCGCATTGAGCGTCGAAGCGTTACGCCAATCCTTTATAAATCCGGGCAGACAAGGGATGCTGGCGGCTCCGACGCTCACCATGCTGCGGGATGCGACGCTTACGACGATGTTCCGAGCTTTAGATGAGCAGGACATCGATTTCGAGCTGCGAAAGTCAGATGGCGAGCTAACGATTACTTCGCCGGACAGTACGATCCTGCTGCGCTCGCTCGACGAGCCGGAACGCTTGCGGGGGACAAACCTGGCATGGTTCGGGATCGACGAGATGTCGTACACGCGCGAGGAAGGATGGCTGAGACTCGAGGCGAGACTGCGTGACCCGAAAGCGACAAGACTGTGCGGCTTCGGGGTCTGGACGCCGCAGGGCCACGACTGGATTTACAAGCGCTTCATTAAGCAGCCGGTAGCCGGTTACGAGTGCGTGCGGGCGAAACCTTTCGAGAACCGCTTTCTTTTGGATAAAACGCCGGACTACTACGAACGGCTGGAGAGCAGCTACGATCCGAAGTTTTATCAGCAGGAAGCGCTTGGCGAATATTTGAACAGCCGGGCCGACCGGGTTTACCACTGCTTCGACAGGGCAGTGCATGTTGCGGGACACGCTTATCAGCGGGAGCAGCCGCTGCTCTGGGCGCTGGATTTCAACGTATCGCCCATGAGCTCGGTTGTTCTGCAGTGGCGAGGCGGACGCCTGGCGGTAATCGACGAGATTGTGCTCGAGCGAGCAACTACCGAAGAGGCGTGCATGGAGTTTGAGAACAGGTACAAGAACCACGGGGGCGCGCTGGAGATCTATGGGGACGCGAGCGGGCGCAATATGCACACCACGGGAACGAACGACTACGCGACAGTACAGAACTGTTTGACGAAGGCGGGTTTCCGAAACGTGAAAATCCGGGTGCCGGCGAGCAATCCGGGAGTGTTGCAGCGAGTCCGAAAGGTGAATGCGCTTCTGACCAACGCAGCTGGAGAAGTGCAACTCGAAGTGGACTCGCGGTGCAAGGAGTTGATACGGGACTTCGAAGAGGTTCTGTATAAGCCGGATTCGGGAGTAATCGACAAACTCCGGGATCCCAAACGGACGCACGCTTCGGACGCACTAGGGTACGCCATCTGGCAACTATTCGGGGAAAAGGCCCGGGCAGGCGAAGTGGACAAACGCCTGATCTGAATCAGAAAGCAGGACGAGAGTATATGACTGAGATTGATAGAGAGCATCCTGACTTCGCGCGGAAGCAGTATATGTGGCGCATGTACCGGGACTTGTACGCCGGCGGGCACGAGTTTAAAGCTCGCGCGGCGAACTACCTGCTGCGGCGGCAGAAGGAGCCGCTGGATGTTTACGGCGAGCGCCTGCATCGAGTCTTCTATGAAAACTATATCGGTTCAATAGTGGATTGGTTCGCTTCGACCCTGTTCCGGCGGCAACCAAGCCTGCAGTTGGAGGGCGGATTGGCTTCGGGAAGAGAGTTTCTGACCGAGTTTGCCGACGATGCGGACTTGCGCGGGACGAGTCTCTCAGGTTTTCTGAGGCAATGTTTTATAGATGCGCTGATCGCGGGGAGCAGCCACGTCCTCATCGATTTCCCGAACAGTCCGGCGAAACCGGCCACACGCGCAGAAGAAGATCTGGCGGGGCTTTCCAGGGCGTTTCTGGTGCGCTATGAGGCCGAGGAGCTCATTAATTGGAGCCGCAATGAGCGAGGTGAGTACGAGTGGGTAGTGCTGCGCCATAAGGTGGCACGGCAGCCTAGCGTGGACGATCCAGACATTGTGGAAGAGACGTACTGGCGTTACTACGACAGAACTGACTTCCGGAGCTACAGGCAGATCGGTAACGACAAGAAGGATGCGCCGATTGAGCTGGTTGGTTACGGGAAGCACGGGTTGGCACGACAAGGACGAGTTCCACTCATTGACTTACAGCTCAGCCAAGGGCTGTGGTTAATGAACAAGGCAGCACACCTACAGCTAGAGCATTTCAACAAGTCAAACGCATTGAGCTGGGCAATTACGATGGGGCTCTTCGCGATGCCGGTTATTTACTCGGACCGGGAATGGAACCAGATCGTGGGCGAAAGCTACTTCATCCAATTAGGCCCGACAGACAAATTCGGATGGACTGAGCCGGACGGAAAGGTGTATCAGATTGCGGCTCAGAACCTGGAGACCTTGAAAGAGGAGATATACCGGGTTTGCTATCTATCGCAAGCCTCAGGTGAAATGATCGGCGGACATGCGCAATCAGCAGCGAGCAAGCAACTGGATTTCACGATCACGCACGAGATTCTGCGCGCATACGGAACCGCGGTTAAAGATTGCATTCGAAGTATCGTGACGGCTATCACGGAAGCGCGTGAAGACGGGGTGGCAGTGACGATATCCGGCCTGGATGAAGTAGATATCAGCGACTTCGGCACCGAACTCCAACAGGCCGCGAGCTTGCTGCAGTTAGGGATCAATTCGCCGACACTGCGGACGCAAATCTACCAGCGATTAGCGATGAAGTATCTCAGCGACGCGCGACAGGAAGTCAAGAACCAGATTGCGCAAGAGATAAATGCGCAAGTGAGTAATTAGGAGAAGAGAAGAGTATGTCAGATCAAACGCCAATGGATCAGCAGGCGGCCACTCCGGACGTGCGGGACATTGTCCGGCAGGCAATTGAAGAGTTTGTCCGCACGGAACAGCGGCAAGCAGAGCCGGCCTATAAGACAGAACTGCAGGATGAGCGGAAGCGCCGGGAGAGCCTGGAAGCACGCTTAAATCAACTGGTGGAAGAGAACCGGAAAGCACGAGCGGCGGCTGAGGAGGCCGACCGGCACGCACAGATCCGGACCGAACTGCAGCGGACGGGCATCTCGAAGGTAGATCTCGCATTTCGCGCGATGAAGGACGAAATCGTGCGCGCGGAGGATGGGCGGCTGCAGGCGAGGGGCGCGGAGGGAAAATCTCTGCAGGACTATGTCGCGGGCTTTGTGCAAGACAACCCGGAACTGCTGCCCGCACGCATCGCCGGGGGCAGCGGCGCGCAGAATCCAGCGAGAAATCACGGGCAGTCTGAAGGGCCTGGTATATCGCTCGAGAGCATCCGGCCGGGCATGAGCAAGGACGAACTCGAAAAGGTGCGTCAGCACATCGCCAAACTTGCCTCGCAGGCGCTGCGCGGCGCATAAGAGATTTCCAAGGTATCTGAACGGGGAGGTCAGCCGCTCCGTTCATCTAATGACGCGGCGAGTGCCGCAGAGGCCCAACAGGAAAAGTGGGCTTAAACGACACACAACAGTGTCGTTGACTTACATACAGGAGAGTTATGTCAACAATTACATCTGCCAATCTGGCAAATGCGATCGTTAAGTTAGTTGCTGCCGATGCACTTCCTGCATTGGTGGGGAACCTTGTTATGGGTAACCTGGTGAATCGCGACTACGAGCCGGTGTTAGCTCATAGCGGCGATACCGTAAACGTGCCGATTCCTCCCGTGCTGGTTGCAAACAACATAGCCGAAGGCGGGACGATCACGCCACAAAATCCGAGTCTCGGGAATGCGCAGATCGTGCTCAACACGCACGCTGAAGCGTCATTTCAGATTCCGGATGTAACCAAGGCGCTGGCCTATCCCGAGCTGCTGAAAGCTTACATGCAGCCTGCGGTGATTGCCATTGCAGAGCGCGTGGAGAAAGATCTGCTAGGTCTCTACGGCCAGTTCACAGCGAACACGCCGGTCGGAACCGCTGGAACGCCCGTGACGGAAGCAACGATCGACGCTGCCGAAACGGCGCTCTTCAGCGCGAAGGTGCCGGCCAGCGCTCCGAAGTACCTGCTGGTAGATTCCAATACGTACTCCCAGATTCGTCAGATTCCGCGCTTCAGCGAGTACTACTCGTCGGGCGAGGCGGGCCTCAAGGCCCTGGTGGAAGGAAACGTCGGAAAGATGAAGGACTTCTTTATCTTCCGGTCGCAGTTCGTGCCTACTACTGGTACGGCATCTCCGAACACGCACAATCTGGCGTTCTCTAAGGACGCGATTGGATTGGTGGTTCGCCGCCTGCCGCAACCTCTGCCCGGTACCGGCGCGATTGCCGAGTATGCAGAGATGGGCAACTTTGGCCTGCGCATCGTGATGAGCTACCAGCCGAACACGCTGGCTCAGCAATTCACGGTCGACGTGCTCTACGGCTGTGGCGTTCTGCGGAACAACTTCGCAGTTCAGGTGAACAGCTAGCTCAGGCGAGCTTTACCGCTGCGGGGGCCCTCAGTACGAGGGCTCCCTTTTTCTTTGAGGGGGAACCGTGGATCTAAAACATTACTTTCGAAAGATTCGGGAAATTGAGGCGACGATCACTGAACCGCACGCGTTCGTGTGTAGTCTCGAAACTGCAGACGGCGGCAAAGCCGGTGTGGTGACAGAAGTGGGGCGGGAGTTGGCCGCGAAGATGATCGCCGAAGGGCGGGCGGCGCTGGCAACGAAAGCCGAGAAAGAAACTTTTCTGGAGCAGCAGGCCACAGGGCGCGCAGCGGCTCAGAAAGCTGAGATGGCGCGCCGGCTGCAGGTGACGATCGTGTCCGATGCTGACGGCGGGCGGCCGATGGCGCAGGCGCCCTCAGGCGGAAACGCAACTTCAAAGAGGTAAGGAACAACATGGCTCTGTTCACTGATTCGGCAGTCGTTACGCTGAATGATCTGCTCGAGTTTGAGGCATCTCTGGTAGGGATCGCCTCTTCTTTCGGGATCGACGTCGACAACAAGATAAGTCTTGCCACGAGTGCGATCAGTGACAAGCTTATGCTTTGGTTACTGAACTCCGGTGCTTCGGATCCGCAATGGCTGACCAGGAGGACCGTGGGGCTAACGACGGTTGTGGTTACTCCGCCCCTACAGCGATGGATGTGCTTTGAATCGCTTTCGCGGGTATTTGCGGAAGCATACAACGTTCAGTTAAATACGCGATTTCAGGCAAAGTGGACGGAGTACCGGCAAGAAGCGACCAGCGCTCGCGAACTGTTCTATCAAGCGGGCGTTGCGATCGTGTACAATCCGCTGCCCAAGCCGGCCACGCCGCTGCTTTCCGTGCAAACCGGGAGTTTGCCGGCGGAGTCGATATTTGTTCAAACGGCTTGGGTAGATTCGACCGGAAGTGAGAGTGCGCTAAGCATCGCTAACGGAAGCATACTTCCCGACAACTCGAGCTTTGCGGTGGCGATGGCTGAAGGAGCGCTTGGAGCTCCTTCGGCTGCCAGCGGCTGGAACGTTTATGCGGGCGGCCAATCAGGGAGCCTGACAAGACAGAACAGTACACCCCTCGATATCGGTTCCACCTGGCAGCTGCCGAGCTCGGGGCTACAAGTCGGCTCCAGTCCGATCGGGGGGCAAACGCCCGCTGCGTATATAACGCTTTCGAAACAGATCAGGAGAGGGTGAGATGACACCGAAATCTCTTTTGGCAGCACAGAAGCTCTCAGCAAAGCTAACGATCGCAAATGCATTGCAGCAGCAGATAGCGACTCTTGCGACCGATGCGAACATCACGCTTCCGGCGATTACGCCGGCTCAGGTTGTACTATCCTCCGCTTCGCCGGAGTTAGGCGACATGAATCTGCAGCTTAATTATCCGCGCGTCTGCATTTACAGCAGCAATGTGAAGAACACGCAATTCGAGAAGTTCCGGTCTTTTTCGGGGCAGGTTTCGCTGATTGCAGAGATTTGGGCAAGCGCCAACCTGATGACGCAGGCTGACGAGTGGATTCATTTCTACGTGGAGAGTGTGGCAGAGATTCTCGAAAGCAGCGTTGGAGATTGGGGGGACGGCATGTTTTTCTCGGGTGCGTACGATGTAGCGTTCCAGCCTCCAAAGGCGGGAGGGTTGGGGTTTGTGGAATCCGCAAAGCTCAGCTTCAGCCTGAACGTGAGCGTGAGTTAGAAGGCAAGAGATGAGCACTTACATTTCTTCTAATGCGAACCGGTTTTATGTGGCTATCGAGCCTTCGTACGGCCAAGCGGCGGCTGTGACAGGAGGGAATCGATTCCCTGCGGTGCATTTACACGCCCACCAAAGTCTTCAGGCAGGCAGGCGGATGGACAAAACGGGTTCGCGGACATACCTGGGAAGTTCGAGCAGTTCGCGGCGTCAGACCACGTTTGAGCTTCAGACGTATCTTACGTCGTGGAGCGGATCGGGTGAGCCGTCGTATGGACCTTTGTTTGAAGCGTGCCTGGGACAGCCTGCAGCTTTGAGTTCCGGTCTGACGATTGCTTCGATGCAAGGCATGCAGCAGTTGCAGACTGCCGGCGCACACGGACTTTCGGTGGGAGCGGGGGTTTCCTATGGCAACGAGATCAGGTTCGTGACAGGCGTGGTGAATCAGCAGACTCTTCTGTTGAATGCGCCTTTCAAAAGCACGCTGCAGCCGGGGAACTCATTGGCTCCGACCGTGAGTTACAGGCTTTCAACAGGGCTACAGAGCGTGACGATCTATGATTTCTGGGACCCGATCACGGCTGTGAGCCGAATCGTTACGGGGGCCGCAGTAGACACAATGACCGTGTTAGTGAATGGCGACTTTCACGAGTTTACTTTTAGCGGCCCAGCGGCTGACTTGCTCGATTCCAGCAGTTTCGTTCCGGGGACGGCCGGCTTGGGGGCTTACCCGAGCGAGCCTGCACTGGGGAGCTTCGAATATTCCATTGTGCCGGGGCACTTAGGCGAAGTGTGGTTGGGCGGAAGCGCCAGCCAGTTCTTCACGTTGACCGGGGCGGCAGTAGAAGTGAAGAACAACGTAGCGATGAGGGCGCACGAGTTTGGCTCGTCTTATCCGAGGGCGATTGCAGCGGGCGAACGGGAAGTACTCTCGCGGTTTGCATTGCTGGCGCAGGATGACGCACAAACTGTGGCGCTGTATGCCGCTGCGAAGCAACGGAACCCGATACCGGCGCTGTTGCAATTAGGCCAGCAGCAAGGGCAACTGATGGGTATCTATATGCCGAATGTGGTGCCTGAAATTCCCGTTTACAACGATACTCAACCGAGGCTGGAATGGGAGTTCAACAACAACCTAGCGCAGGGGGTAACGAATGATGAAATCTTTATCGCTTTTGCGTAAAGAGAGCGAGTATTCGAGTGTTGCCTGGCACCAGAGCCGCTGTTTCGAGAAGGTAAGTTTTGCTGTAAGGCGGCCCTCGCTGGCTCAGCGGATCGACCTCACGGGGCGGGTACGAGAGCTGACTCTGAAGTACGAGTTTCTCAAGGCCGGAGATGCTTCGGATCAGATTGAAGCATCTCTTTCGGAACTGCTGGTTCACAAGCTGTACATAGAGTGGGGGCTGGCTGAAGTCAAGGGATTAGCAATTGACGGGGATCCGGCCGACCCGATGACTTTGATCGAACGGGGACCGGAAGAGCTGATTCACGAAATCGTGACAGCTATCAAAACCGAGTGCGGCCTGACAGAAGACGAAAGAAAAAACTCCTGATCGCATTCCATTTTCAGTTCTCCTCACCGGCCGCGTGGAGATGCGATACATGTCGGGCAAGCGGCTTGGTGAAAACTCGGAACTGCGCGTGGTTAGGCGAAAGTGAACCGGCAACCACAAGGGCGGTTTGGGTACGAGGGCGAATAATTTCGCGGCAGTGTCCGAAATCAGTAATAACGGCACAAAGTACGCGATTTTTGGAGATATTTCAGCTCTGGAGAGCGATGGGTAAGGGTTGCAACCTGGAAATGAATGCGAGAGATGCGGAGGCGATTGAGCTTGTAGAGCGGGAATGGAAAGCAGAGGAAGAGCATGGCAGCTAAGAAAGATAGTTCAAAGTTGGTGGGACAGCTGGCGGGAGTAAAAGCGGATGGAGCCAGTCTCTCGCGCTTGTTGTCACTGAGTAAGCCGCTTGGGGTGAATACGACGAAACAGGTGAGCAAATCCTCGCACCCGCCCGCGCTGACCGATCTGAAATCACAGTCTCTGAGCATGGTAGGGAACTCCAAAGCCGGGATGAAGTTCGGGTCTCCTTCCAGCAACCGTGCAGCAGGTTCGCAGGGCACGACCGAATGGTCAAATTTGCTGAAACAAACAGCATCGGGCGGCCTTTCGAGTGCGTTTGGGGGAGGACTGATGAGCGCTATCGGCGGTATTGGAGGTTTGGTTTCGAGCATCGCAGGGCTGTTTGGAGGATCGAAGAAGGCGCAAGCCCCGTTAACGCTGTTTCAAGTACCGGAGTCGCAGGCTCACACGGTTTTTGCGAGTGCGAAAAGTACGGTGGCGGGATCCGCAAACATAAGCTCCGGGGGCCTCGCGGCATCATCGCAAACTTCGTCTTCGACAGGCCAGACGGGGCAGAGCCAAAACTTTCAGTATCAAAGCACGGAGATTGCGCAGGCAGTGAAACAGGCCTTGCTGAACTCGAGCTCCTTAAACGACGTAATAGCGGAGATCTAAATGGCCAAATTTCCTATGTTGAGCACAGGAGCGGTGACACAGTATCCGCTGATTGTTACGGCGGGGCAGAGCAGTCAAGTGATTCGTTTTCTGGATGGCACGGACCAAAGATATAGGATGCAGGGGCGGATGTTACGGCAGTGGCAAATCCGCCTGGACTTGCTGAATGAGAGCGAAATACAGGCCTTGGAGGCGTTCTTTTCGGCGCAGTCGGGCGGATATTCGAGCTTTGTCTTCCCCGATCCATACGGGGGCACAGACGTCCCGAATTGCCGATTCGCCGAAGACGCATTCGTAAGCGGATATGAAGCACCAGACGTCAGCGGGACAACTTTCTGGGTGATCGAAACCAATGGCTAATCTGTTTTTTCCGCAGCTTTCCAGCGGCGCGATGGCGCAGTATCCGATACGAAGAACGATGGCCGGGAGGACAGTAAGGAATCTACTTCCGGATGGATCGCTGATTCTGTATCCGGATAGCGCGGCCAAGCGGGTGATATGGCAGCTCGGGTACAACGCGTTGGCGCTGGAAGATTTGAGTGCACTGAGCGGGCACTTCAACGCGTGCCAGGGGCGGCTGCACGCGTTTACTTTCATCGATCCCACAGATAACATGCTGAGTAACAGCTCAAATCTGCAGGGCTCCTCGTGGCAATGCCCGAGTTCAATAAATCTGGCCGCGAATGCGGCCGACCCGACCGGCGGCACCGCCGCGTTTACTCTGACGAATAATGGGCAGACAAGTCAAGAGATATCCCAGAGCTTGATAGTTCCGGCCGGGTATCAGTACTGCTTTTCCATTTACGTTCTGAGCGCCGAGCCCGCTACGCTCAATCTGATCCGTCGCGGTCCGGACAGCGAGCAAACCACGGTTGTATCTGCGGGGGCTAATTGGACGCGAGTGGTTTCGAGCGGACAGTTATCGGATACAGGCGCATCTCTCAACGTGGCAGTGCAAGTGACACCGGGGCAGCAGATTGTCCTGTACGGACCGCAGCTGGAGGCCCAGCTTGCACCCTCACGTTATCGGCCGACCCTAGAGAGTGGGGGAGTCTATTCAAATGCTCATTGGGCGGTAGATCAGCTGGCGATCTCGGCAGATGCGCCAAATTTATTTTCGACTGCTTTCAGCATAGAGGCAGCTGTTTAGGGCAAAAGCGATGGGAACAATCAACCAGGTAAAACAATTAGCAGAAGCCGACACACCACTATTATTCTTCGAGTGCACTCTGCCGTCCGGTGACAGCGAATACTGGAGCACGCATGCCATCACTTTCAACGGACAAGCTTTTTCGGCTCGCGTGCTGAAGCACGATCTATTTGATCTGCAACTGTCGTCCGATGACGCAATGGACGGCATTTCCAAGCTGTCACTTACTCTGGCGAATGCGGATTCGGCTCTCTCGGAGCTAAATGCAACTATTGGCCTGAAGGGCTCGAAGTTGACAGTATACTTCGCTTTCGCCGATTTGCCCAGTGGGACCATCACGACCGAGAGCACAGTTCTGTTTCGCGGCCTAGCGAGCGATCCCGATCTGATCACGGAAGACGCGCTTTCGGTGAGCTTCTCGAACAAGCTTAGTTTGCAGAGGCTTCCACTTCCAGAAGTGAGGATTCAACGGAGTTGCCCATGGAACTTTCCTGCGACTACAGGTCAGCGGGCCGAAGCTAAAGATGGCGGGCTGCTGGGACGCTTCTCACGTTTTTACCGGTGTGGATATTCGGCGGACGTGGCGGGGGGCGTAGGAAATCTGACGGGTGGAGCAGCTTACACGTCCTGCGATAAATCGCGGTCACAATGCATTCAGCGCGGAATGTTCAGCCAGGACGCGCAGGGGAACCAGACGGGTCACTTTGGCGCATTCGAGTTTGTTCCTTCCGCGATTAATGTGAGAACGGCCGGCGACAAGACATCGCACGTATCGCCGTTGCTAAGCAACGCCGCCAAATTCAATGATCCGGTACCGCTGGTATATGGTACGGGTTGGCTGAAGTCGCCGCTGATCTTTTCGAGAAATGACGGCAATCTCACCCATATGGAGGTGCTGCTCGGAATCGGGACCATGCAAGGTGTGCTGAAAGTGGTGGTGAACGATGTCGAGATCCCTCAGTTAGTCGTGGGGAGGGACATGACGACTACCGGCTGGTATACCGCAGTCACAACCGGCACGCGGCAGGGAAACTTCAACCTTGACTTTGTAGACGCGCAGGGTAATCCACTCGGAGATCCATACGGCAGCCTTTCCGTCTTCTCGGTTGTGGTTCCGAACCGAATCAGCAGTGGGAAATCACTGCCGGATGTAGAAGTGCTGCTGCAAGGACAGCAAATAGACTCCTACAATCCCGATGGAAGTTTTCAGGCCACAGCATTTACCAATAATCCTGCTTGGGTGATTCTTGATATTCTGCAGCGCTGCGGGTGGTCCACATCGGACTTAAACTTATCCACTTTCGCTGTATCGGCGGCTTTTTGTCAGGAACTTATTGCAACTACGGATCTCAATGGCAATCCGCTGCAGGTGCCGAGATATGAGTGCAATCTGATCCTAAATAAAAGGCAGAGCGCGGCAACGGTTATACGTGGGATACGTGTCGCTTCGAGTCTTATGCTGCGTTATGGTGCAACCGGGCTCCTAGAACTCTTGCCAGAAACGACAATCGCCGCCCAGCAGCCTACGCTACCCGATGGCAGCAATAGTACGGATGAGCTCGACGGCGGCTGGCCTGCGTACGAATTCAGTGACATCTCGGCGCCGTTTTCGGGAATCGCGCGGAACTCAGACGGAAGCTCGAGCGTGAAACTAAGCAGCAGAAGCATCTCTGAAACGTCGAACCGGCTTAGCATCGAATTTCAAAACGAGTCGAACGAATATCAGCAGGATAGCTTGTCCTTGGTCGATAGCGACGACTCAGCGCTGATCGGATACGAGATCAGCAGCCAATCGACGGCGCTAGGGATTGCGAACTTTAGCCAGGCGACTCGAGTTTTGTTGCGCCAATTAGACAAGTCCACAAAGGGCAACTTGTTTATCCAATTCCAGACGAGCTTTCGTGCCCTTAAGATTCGTCCAGGAGATATCATCGCAGTTACTTATCTGAAAGAGGGCTTCTCACGCCTACCGTTCAGGGTCACCAAGCTTTCACCAACCCTGAATTACCAGGCCGTTACAGTGCTAGCTCAAATTCACAACGACGACTGGTACAGCGACAATCCAGCGGTCTTGATGAACGCTGGCAGGCAACCCGGTTCTGGTATACAAGTTCCGAAACCACTGATAGGCATCATTCCGCATAATGACGGAAGCGGAAACTTGGAGTTCTTCGATTTCGGCGTGCAGGAGAATATCCGAGCACAAAGTGACGGGTCGGCGACGGATACGCTTACGGTTGCGTTTTGTCAGCCTGCGACCCCGAGCAAGAATCTGCAGAACGTACCGCTGATCAGTTTGAGCCCCCAGTATGCTTCAAACGGAGGAACAATAAAGGGTGGCAGCAATTTGTATTATGCGGTAACTGCAGTGGACTCGACAGGGAACGAAGGTCCACTCTCGTTTACAGTGCCAGTTTCGCTACCAAGCATCCTCGATACTAATCAGGTCACACTGACCGGACTAAGTTTCCCCAAAACCGCGGCTCAGTTCAACGTATACCGCGGGAGCACGCCGCAGGAGCTGTACCGCATCGCGAGTAATGTTCCGACGAGCGGAACGTATACCGATTCCGGAGCGGCGGCAGAGCCGATCGGACCGCCGGACTCCAGCTTTGACCATGCAAACTTCTATTACCGGTACGAGTATGCCGGGCCTTTCATAGCAGATATTACTTCGCTATCGACGATCGGGCGAAGTGATATGAACGCAGCTAACACGGCATATTCAGGGATGGTGGTGAGGATCATCGAAGGCACTGGGCGCGGGCAGGAACGGCTGATCGCAGGAAATACAGAGACGACCTTAACGGTAACTCCGAACTGGTCCGTTCTGCCTGATACAACAAGCCAGTTCGTGATAGCGGAGGGATCATGGAAGCTTGCGGCCGTAACCTCGACCAGCCCCGCCAGGTTCGAGATTCCTTATCAGACTGGCACGGCCATCCAAATATCTGGTCGAGCCGCGAACGTGGCTAATCAGGAATCGGCGGCCGATTTGTGTCCGCTTACCCGATGCAAATTGGGCGCCGGACAAGCTGATGCGGGTATCGCGGGAATTCCAAGCTTTACGTTGACAGCGCCAGGGGCAGGGGCCCTGCTTTTGTCGCAGGTAGGCTTTACTGACCTAACGAACACCTCCTCAGTGACCAGCGGAACATTGCAGCTATATGCCTGGAACGAGTTGTTGACACCAAGTCCATACACTCTCAACGGAGCATTGGAAACGAGTACTGCGCAGCTTCAGTCTGCGCAAAGTTCGAATTTCTCAATTGGCGATGTGATTCAAATTGGCCCCGAGCTGATGACGATCATCTCTGCAAATGATGGCACAAATACTTACGCTGTGACACGCGCATCGCTTGGTTCGAGCATCACTTCGCACACCAGCGGTGAGACCATCCTCGTCTTATCGAAGACCGCGTTGGTTGTGCCCTTCGCTCCGGGGTTCTTTGAAAACAGAGCATCGCAGAATTTCCTGCACACGTTTAGCTTGCCAGATTGCAGGGTGAGCGCTGCTGAGTTCTTCGTAACCAACTCGTTTGGGGAGAGCCTGACAAATGTGACTTGCTATACCTCGGGACCGGAAACGGGCTTAAGAACGCTTTCGGGCGGGCAGTTCTCGTTTCAAGTGAGCGGATTCCTCACGACACAGCAAAACGCGGCTCCTCAAGTTCTGGTCGAGGCCGGACATGCGGTGCGGGACGTTCGGGCGACCCTCGCGCAACCCGCAGCTGGATACACGGTTAACATCGATCTCCTGCAGAACGGGGCGGAATACTGCAATCTCGTCATCAACTCTGGCCAAACGAGCTCGGCTGCGATTGTAGACGGCTTATCACTTCTTCCGCTTACGGAGGGCGCAATCCTTGCGATGAATATCTCGGTCTCGCCTGTGTCCGGATTCGCGGGTTCAGCGACTCCAGGACGAGACTTGACCGTAACCGTGCGCTTATAATCACGCCAAGCCTATTTGGCTATGGCTCGGTAAGATGGTCCATTCATGAGCTACGCAGTGGCCGTTGCTATTGTGATTCTGGTTCTTTGCAGTGTAACGATTTACAAAGCCGTCGGACTCAAGACTAAGGATGACTTCCTGGTGGCCGGGCGGACGTTGAGCTGGCCCGTTTTGGTATTCACTCTGCTTTCATCCTGGATCGGGGCAGGAAGTCTGCTGGCGGGAGCGGAGAACGCATACAAAAACGGCTTTGTCGCGCTATGGCAACCCCTCGGCGGATGGCTCGGCCTGCTGCTGATTGCACTGATCGCGGGACGAGCACGCCACTTTGCGCAATTCACAATTCCTGATTTACTCGAGGCGAGATACAACGCAGCAGCGCGGGTATTAGGCACCGTGGCGATCGTTATTTCTTGTACCATCATCACCAGTTATCAGTTCATTGGGGGCGGAGACATTCTTCACCTGATCTTTCCGCAAATCAGCAGGACTGCCGGTCTCTATATCATTGCGGGCTTCGTAATTTTCTTTACCGCTGGAGCTGGGATGGCGTCGATTGCTTATCTCGACCTGGTGATTGGCTCTTTGGTCACTGTGACCGTGATTGTGGCTGTACCGATTCTTCTGCACGGCTCGGGGGGCTGGGCGGCGGTTCATAATTCGCTACCCCCGACGCACTTTGAAGTGCTTGGTAACTACACGTTTTCCGGTGCCGTCGGGCTGGCGCTGCCGACGCTCCTGCTGCTCATCGGAAATCAGGGAATGTATCAGAAATTCTTCTCAGCCAAATCGGAGAGCGACGCGCGCAAGTCCGTTATCGGCTGGATAGCAGGCACAGTGATTCTCGAGACGCTGCTAATTTCGCTTGCGGTCATTGCCAGCTCTAAGCTCCGTACCGACCGTCCGCGCGAGATCATCCCGATGACTGCTAAAGAAGCATTGCCGCACATTTTGGGTGCGATTCTGTTGGGCGGAGTTTTCGCCAAGGTGATTTCTACCGCGAATAACTATCTATTTTCACCGGCGACGAATCTCATCCACGATGTCTACGGAAGGTTCATCGATCCCAGCGCTTCGGAGAAACGAACCTTGATTGTTTCGCGATTGATAGTTATGTTTTTGGGTCTTTTCGCGATTTTGCAAGCAACTCAGTTTGAGTCCATCCTGAAGGCTTCGCTATATGCATATACGGTTTACGGTGCTGCAGTGACGCCCGCTGTGATGGCGGTTTTTTTCTGGAACCGTGCGACTGCGGCTGGCGCGATTACTTCGATTCTTTTGGGCACTATCATTACGGTCGGCTGGGAACTCACGCAGCAGTACGGTCCGGCTAGCTTGAGAATCCGTATTGAGGGAATCGATGCCGTCTATCCGGCGCTGATGGCTTCGATTCTGAGCCTGGTGATAGTAAGTTTGTTCACCAGGGTCAAACCGGGAGCGGTTGAGCTTCAATAACCATACAATGATTTTTGATGATCATCAAGAATATCCAGGAAGCTCTTCGCAGGAATAATGTAGACGGCTGGTTATTTTTCGATCACCATCGGCGGGATCCACTTGCCTACGAAATTCTGCGCATTCCTTCCGGCGTTGAAGCGAGCAGACGCTGGTACTACTTTGTACCTGCAAGCGGGGAGCCGCGAAAGCTCGTTCATCGCATCGAGAGCAAGACGTTAGATTCTTTGCCAGGCGAAAAGCTCAGCTATTCAAGTTGGGCCGATCAACAACAAAAGCTTCAGAAACTTGTGGCGGGAGCGGCGCGAGTTGCCATGCAATATTCGCCCCAGTGCGCCATTCCGTACGTGTCTTTAGTCGATGCGGGAACAGTAGAGTTGGTGCGGGGCACGGGAATCGAGGTTGTCAGCTCTGCGGATCTGGTGCAAGAGTTCCAGGCGTGCTGGACGGAACAACAATACAAGCAACATGTCACGGCGGGGAAGCTAGTCGATCGCGTGCGACGCGAGGCTTTCGAGTTTATCGGCGAAAGAATCGGGTCAGAGGGCACCGTTGCCGAATACGAGGTTCAGCGATTCATAAGAAACGGGTTTACCCGCTTAGGACTTATCACGGATCATGGTCCGATCGTGGCGGCTAACACGAATGCTGCCGATCCTCATTATGAGCCGAGCGCGGAAAATAGTTCAGCAATAAAGGCGGGGGATCTTGTTCTGATCGATCTCTGGGCCAAAGTGGATGAGCCCGACTCCGTTTATTACGACGTCACATGGACCGGCTTTTGTGGAGAGGTAGTGCCGGAGGCTATCCAGAACGTATTTGGAATCGTACGGGATGCGAGGAAGCGAGCTTCGGAGTTTGTTGTGAAGCAGGTCGGCGCAAAAGAGGCGATCGCAGGCTATGAAGTGGACGACCAGGCGCGTGGAGTAATCGAACAGCGCGGATTCGGCGAGTATTTTTTTCACCGCACGGGCCACAGTATCGGGACGGAGGTCCACGGTACAGGCGCCAATATGGATAACCTGGAATCGCACGATGAGCGACGCATTATTGCGCGGACCTGCTTTTCGATTGAACCGGGTATCTACCTAAGCGAATTCGGCATACGTTCCGAGGTGAACGTTTATGTCGGCGAGGGTTATGCGACTGTAACAGGCGAAGAGCAGGAGCACCTGGTTCGAATCTAAAGCAAGCGTAATCTTGACGATGGACCCGATCAAATAATTTGATTTGATGTACGCCGTTGCGCCGGTTACTTTTTAGTATGGCGACAGCTAGTCACTTGGAGCCCCCGGCGTCTCTGGTTGGGCTTCTTCACCGTATCAGCAACATTGTGAGTTCGGATCTTTCTCTCGACGAAATGCTGGGAGAAGTGGTTGGATTGACCGTGCAGGTCACCAACTGCGATGCGTGCCTGGTTTACCTGATCGAGCGCGAAACGAACGAGATTGTCCTCCGGGCATCGCAAGTTCCTCATCAAAGCGATCTGGGCAATATCCGTCTTAAGGTGGGCGAAGGCGTCACGGGATGGGTGGTGGAGCACCATTCGGTAGTGGCACTTGCCGCGAATGCCGCTGCAGATCCACGTTTCAAAAGATTTCAAGCCCTAGTGGAGGACACGTATGAGGCCTTCCTTTCGGTCCCACTTGTCACGGGCGGGGATGTGATCGGGGTAATCAACGTTCACCATCGCGAACCTCACCAGCACACCTCGGACGAAATCGCGCTTTTGACCTTCGTTGGAGAGCAGATGGGCGGGGCGATCACGAAATCTTTCCTGGCTGAAGAGAACCTGCGTTTACAAGAAGAGACGGCTGAGATGCGGCGACAGCTCGAGACTCGGAAGATCGTCGAGCGAGCGAAGGGGCTGCTACAGCACCGGCATAGTCTGACGGAAGAAGAGGCGTATCTCCGGTTGCGCAACGAAAGCCGTCGTCTGCGAAGGCCGATGCGAGAGCTCGCCGAGGCGATTATTCTTTCCGAAGACCTCAGTCGAAAAAGCGAACGGGTCCAGTAATTCGCGCAGCCGCTAAGATTGTAATTGCGGCCCGAGTTCCAACCATTATTCCGCAATCCTCACTTGCTTACGATCGCAGGCAATTTCTGGCCGAGGGCGATCGATCAAAAGGAATACCCGGCAATCCGGAAACAGTACCGGATCGATGAAAAGACGAGCGTTGTTGCCTTTGAGCACCAGCCGAGAGGCCAAGCTCGAGGGCAAATCGTCCTGCTGCATGGGTTGGAGGGATCAGCGAACGCAGGTTACCTTGCAAGCTTTTCGCAGGAGGCGCTCACGCGCGGCTTCGGGGTTCACCGACTGAATATGCGCACCTGCGGGGGTACTGAGGAGTTGTGCGAGACCATGTACCACTCAGGTCTCACGGGCGATACCCGCGCAATACTTGAGCAACTTCAGGGAAGGAGGGCCGAGCCGCTTTTTCTGATCGGTTTTTCGCTGGGCGGCAACGTAGCACTGAAGCTGGCAGGAGAGCTTGGCGAAACGCAGCTCCTTGCGGCTGTGGTTGCGATTTCGACTCCCATCGATTTGGCGAAATCAGTTCGGGCGATCGACAGGCCTGTCAATTTCCTATACACGAGGCGGTTTCTTGACCGGCTGCGCGATCGAGTTCGGCGAAAGAGCAGGATTTCACCTGATCTCTACAGCGAGGACGGGCTGGAGGAAGTGAAAACCATCTGGGAATTTGACGATCGATTCACGGCACCGCTATTCGGATTTGGGACGGCGGCAAACTATTACGCGACTCAATCGGCGATCAATTTCCTTCCTGCGATCCGCATTCCAACATTACTCATTGCTGCCAAAGACGATCCTCTGGTGCCATTCGAGATTTACAATGATCCGGTTTTTCGAAACAACCCGGCTCTGACTTTGGTCGCGACGGAGCACGGCGGACACTTGGGTTTTCTTTCCCGGCAGAGGCCCCGGTTTTGGCTGGATGGATTTGCGCTTGATTGGCTTGAAGAACAGAGTGCGCAAGCGATGACAGGCTCGCGGCGGAGAGTAAGCTGAAACGAGCGAAAGATGAGCGAGACGCAAAATTTTCCGGAATGGAAGAGCCTCCCAGGCACAACGTTAGAAGGCGGCTATGAGCTGAAAGAGATTGTGGAGGCGGCGCAGGAAAGCGCGGTGCTGCGAGTGCGGGTGCTGGGCGATTATACGCTTCGAGCGAACGCGAGTTTTTACGTGTTGGAAGCAGCGAAGGCCGAGGAACAGGTTGGCTTATGGCAGACCGTTCGGAATTTCGAAAGGAAAAATAATCTCAGCGTGCCGCTCGGGACGGGCAGGTTGTTGATCGATGGCACGGCCGTGGCCTACCTGGTTTTCCAGAACCCGGACGAGACGCTGGCGGACGTGCTCGGCAACCGCCCGCTTTCTCCCGAAGAGGCAACCGATGTCTTACGAGCCATAGCGCGAGGGTCAGGGGAGTTGCACGCCAACGGCTTTGTACACGGTAATCTATCGCCGGAGGAGGTGCTTGCGATCGGAGACGCAATTGACATCTCCACCGAGTGCATCAGGAGAGTGAACGCCGAACCGGTCGTCGAGAGAAGGAAGGCGAGATATCTGGCCCCCGAAAGCGGAACTCACAATCTGACGATCGCTTCCGACGTTTGGTGTTTGGGAGCGACCGTTTTTGAAGCTTTGACGCAGAAGAGGTATGAGCCCGGGCTACAGGAGCAAGCGGCAGCGCTGAAACATCCCTTCGGGACACTAGTAAGCTCCTGTTTGGAGCCGGACCCGGACAAACGGTGCAAGCTGGGGGAACTAGAGGCGATTTTGAGATCGAAGATGCCGCCGTCGAAACCGAAGCCAATGCCGGTAGCGGACGTGCAGCCGGTAAAGGCGGCAATGGCCGGAACGGCGGGACAATTAGGAAGCAGGACGGAGCCGGCTGCCGAGGCATCCACTATCCTGGCACCGTCCAGTGTTGCGGCAGGGAATGGTAAGCCGGCGACGGGGCGGACGGAGGCAGTTCGGCAACCGGTATCGAGTGGCGACAAGGCTGTGGAAAGCCCGACATTAGGTCAGAGCCCGAAGCCCGGAACGAGTTCAGGTGGAAAATTACCAAACGATCTTGCTGAGGGTCGAAAATTACCAAACGAACTCGACCCCTGGCGGGCGGCATCTAGAGGCAGGGCCGGAGCGCCGGCTGAGGAAGCACCACGCGGGCCGTCAGCGCGGCGCGGCTGGATCTACGCGATTGCCGCTTTTCTCGCCATCTTCTTCATTCTGTGGGCAGTTCGTTCACGGCACAAGCCGGCTGGGAAGGCCCCTGTTGCGGGGCCACAAAGTACGGCATCTAACACCGGTTCAGGCGGGCAAGGGAGCGCGGCGAAAACCGGATCTGCATGGCCGACCAAGACGCTAACTCCGGACACGAAGACCGCGCCAGCCTCTTCCGAATCCAGGAGCGAGGTAGCGGCAGCACCCAAAGCGCCCGCAACAGCAGGGCAGGCGAAGACGATCTGGCGGGTGGTTCTTTACACCTACAATCGCCAGCAGGATGCTCAGAGCAAGGCGCAAGCGATAAGCGGAAAGCGGCCCGATTTGAGTGTCTCGGTGTTTTCACCTGGCGGAGGCAGCGGTCCCTATCTCGTCGTGGCAGGTGGGCAGATGAGCCGGGACGAAGCGGCGCGGATGCGCCTGCGAGCGATCCGCGAAGGCATGCCGCACGACAGCTACATACAAAATTACAGCAAGTGAGGCGAGAGATCGTAAACCTGAACCTACTTGCGTGGGTGTTGATTATTGCGTTGCTGTGGCAGCGGTATAAAGCTCTTCGGACCGCGCGGGCAGATGAATCAGCGCTTTCCCGTCGTGGAAAGTAAGATCGCGGGTGGTGCCGAGTAGAGCCCGGAGCTTGTCAGGGCCCGCCAAGGTGACGGTAATATCAGCGGGCTGAGTGCCGTTATTAAGCGCCACGAGGACGGTGCCGGTCTGGTCGTGCCGGGCGTAAACCCAGGACTGCTCGGCCTCGGCGAGACTGATCATTTGGCCGCGCCGCAACGGCTCCAGTCTCGCGCGCAGAGCGGTGAGTTCGCGGGCGAAGTCGAAGACCGCGGATTCCTGAGGCGTGCGACCTGCGCGATCAAACGCGTTGTGCGAATCGCCCGCCCAGCCTCCGGGGAAATCGCGACGGTTATCGGGATCTTCGCCGCCCTGCATAGCGATCTCGTCGCCATAGTAAATGACCGGTATTCCGCGCGCAGTTAGCAGAAACGTGAGGGCCAACTTTAGACCCTCGACGGTTGCGCCGGCTTCGCTCATGAAACGTGACACATCATGGTCTCCGAAAATTGTGACGAGCGATGCCGGATCAGGGTAGAGGCGGTCATTCGCGATCATCTTGATGAGTGAATCGAGATTCTTTCCACGGGCAAACGCCTCGCGTAGGGTGAAGTACACGGGATAGTCGAAGACTGTATCGATACCAGTGTCGATTCCCTTCGAATCTCTAACGCCGGCCTGGAAAAAGGAAGTGATGGCCGGATTAGGATCGAGCACTTCGCCGACGACCTTCAAGGCCGGATACTGCCGCTTGAGGGCGGCCGACCATGCAGCCCAAAAAGATCGCGGAACATATGGCAGCGTGTCCTGGCGAATGCCGTCGAACCCGGCGATTCCGATCCACCATAAAGCATTCTGGATTTCGTACTTGGCTACCTCCGGGTCGTCCTGGTTCAAGTCAGGAAGAACGTCAGCGAACCAGCCACTCAGCACCGGGCGAACGAGATCGCCGGAAGCATGCGGATCGATCAAATCCCAGAGATTGAAGGTCTCTTTGAGATGCTGCGCAGGTGTTCCGTTGAACCAGGTTGGCGTGGGAGGATCAGCAACCCAGGGGTGGGCCGGGCCAACGTGGTTGGCGACCTGATCCTCGATCACTTTGATTCCAGCGCGATGCGCATCGTCGACCAGAGTGCGGAGCAGCGGTAAATTTCCGAAATGCTCCTCGACGGCATAGTAATCGACAGCGCCATAACCGTGATAATCGCTGGTGTGGTTGGCTGAGTGGAACGGGTCGGAACCAAGATGATTGCTGTTGTCGTAAATCGGCGTAAGCCACAGGGCCGTTACGCCGAGGTCCTTCAGATAAGGCAGATGGTCGATGATGCCCTGCAAATCACCGCCATGGTAGAAATGGCTGTTCGACCGGCCGAACAGGCCGCGAGAGATAGCGGGATCATCGTTTGAGGTGTCTCCGTTCGCAAAACGATCGGGCATGATGAGGTAGATCACATCGTCCGGTGAAAATCCCTGAAAGCGCCCTGCCGGAGGTAAAGGCGCATCGAGACGAAACGGAGCGGTTGCTAAGCCCTGCGGAGTTTTTATCTGAAGCGGATACTCGCCGGGACGGGTTTCCGGGGGAATGGTCAAGTCAACGAACAGGTGGGTTCCGCTGGAACTAACTGAAGCTGAGCCCGCGCTCAAACCGGGAGCGGCGGTTACGACCGCTCCCGTGAGACCGCTTCCGTAAATCAGAAGGCGAACGGGGTTGAGCGAATGACCGGCCCACCAGTTGGGCGGCTCCACTTTTGTGACCGAGAGAGCGGCTTGAGCGGTGCTGATATACAGCAGCAAACCTATCAAGCACCCAAATGCAGGATGCCTTCTCATTTGGTTCGTTGGGGAACGTAGCTCAAATCGGGCCGGAAACGGAGACTTTTCGACACCGTGGCTTTCGAGTTACGGCCGAAAAGACATACTAAGCGCGGTCTCGGCATGCACGATCTTTCCTAGGCAGTTAGCATGGCTTTCGGGGCTAACTTATCACCCGCTTGGGTAGTTGTCAATCGATAGGTAAGCTATGGACTGAGCTGGTTATGGCGTGTTACAAACGGAGACATCCACATCGCAACCGGCAAAACCTACGCGCCATGAATGGGATCTCCGTTCAACGAGATAGCGGATGCCCTCGCCTCCTTTAGCTCCGCTGCGCGCCCTGGGCAACAAGATCGTAAACGCGAACACTTGTGACCCGGTTTGCTTGAGAGGCGTGAATCGCTCAGGTTTGGAGTACACCGCCCCCGATTACCCGGGATCTTTGATTAAGGCTGGCATGTCTGACTCGGAATTCGACGAGATTGCCAAGTGGGGTGTCAACATTGTTCGCATTCCGTTTAACCAAAGTTGGGCGTTGAGAACTTCTGCGTACGATCCCGAAGGATACCTGGCTGCGTTGGATCGAGTCATCACGATGTCGGCCGAACGGCAGGCTTACACATTGCTCGATCTGCACTGGCTTGACGCCGCTTCCCCCAGAGGCCGGTTGCCGGATGGCCGCCCGAACTTCGTTCCTCCCCTTCCTAATTCCGACTCCATCAAAGTGTGGGAGCAACTTGCCTCTCGATATCGCGAGCAACCGGCCGTCCTCTATGACATCTTCAATGAGCCGCATGACCCACTGGCGGATGATTCCGGCGAAGTCGAAGCGATTCGTTTTGACGAGTCTACGATATCCGGCCGGCACCGGCGCGTGCGCGGCCCCGAATGGCGGCCCTGGGCCATACGGCTGGTTTCGGCGATTCGAAGCGAAAACCCGAAGGCGTTGATTTTCGTGTCGGGTGTTGATTGGGGTTACGATCTGGAGCACTTACCGTGTGCAGATTTGGAAGGTGTCGTTTTTTCATCTCACGTCTATCCGAGCAAGACAAAGCCCTGGCGCTCAGCTTTCGGGAATTTGAGCAAACAAGTGCCCGTCTTTGTCGGAGAATGGGGCGGAGTCGAAGAGGACCTTCCCTGGGGAAGGCGGCTAGCTGACTATCTTGACGATCTGGAACTCGGCTGGGCGGCCTGGAGCTGGTCCGATCACCCGCGCCTTGTTCACCCTGCGTCCAGTTACGAGCCAACTGCCTTCGGAGGCTTAGTGCGCGACATTCTGCGCAGGAGCCCGCGTTCCATTTAGTCTTACTACAAGTCACAAAACTTATCAGTCCCGGGCGAAATTCCCAAAATCGGGCATCGCTCATTTGGTGTGGTAAGCTGGCACAATTCCCGCACTACGAAGCCATGTTGCTCTCGGGGGGCGCAGATTACTTCTCAGGGGTTTATGATGCAGACTTTCAGACGGACGGTCGCCCTGCTGGCTTTGCTCGCCACGAATGTTTGTTTCCTTCCGGCGCAGGACGCCACGGGTAAGATCACGGGCATCGTGACGGATGCTTCGGGAGCTGTTATCCCGAATGCAAACGTGAAGGTCACAAATGTCGCGACGAATGTCGGCCCGGAGGTGACGACGAACAAGGAAGGTTTCTATCAGGCTCTGCAGTTGCCGATAGGTCTGTATCGGGTTACGATTGTGGCGCCAGGTTTTGACACAACCACGATCGAGTCGAAAACCCGGTTGCAAATCAACGAGACCTTGCGTATTGATGCGACTCTACAAGTCGGCAAAGTAAGCAATGCAGTAACGGTAGAGAGTACTACGTCACAGGTGGAAACGGAAAGCTCTACTATTGCCGGCACCGTTACAGGGCAGGCGATCTATGAGCTGCCCCTCAATGGCCGCAATACGCTCGATCTACTCGGAACGCAGCCGGGTGTCAGCGCAACCAATCCGGATTCCGGAGCTGCCGGAAACTACAGTATTGGCGGCGCCAGAACTGATTCCGTGACCTATCTCCTCGATGGCGGATTGAACAATAACTTGCTAAGCAACGGCGTCGTAGCCAATCCGAATCCGGATGCGGTAGCAGAGTTCCGGGTGCTCGAAAACAATTACAGTGCTGAGTACGGCCGAAATGCCGGCGGCATCGTAAGTGTCGTCACAAAGAGCGGCACTAATCAGTTTCATGGAACCGCTTACGATTACGTTCGTAACAGCTTCTTCGACGCAAATTCGTTTTTTAACAACCAGCAGAGCTTGCCCGTACCGATTCTAAAGCGAAATCAGTTTGGCGGAACTATTGGTGGTCCAATCAAGAAGAACAAACTGTTTTTTTTCTTTTCGTATGAAGGACAGCGCCAAACGGCATTGGACGTCAGTCAGGGCCGGGTAAACACCTTTACCCCTGCGGAGGCAAATGGAGACTTTTCGCAGTCACCAGGTGCCTCTCTCGTCGCTGCCTTTCTATTAAGCCACCCTTACTATCAGGCGAACCCGGCGCTCGCCGCACAGGGCATAATGGATCCCGCGACCATCGATCCAGTTGCCAAAGCGTATTTCGCCAAGGGCCTGATTCCCACTTCTCCCACCGGCTTTCTATTCCCACAAGCGCCTGCCATAAACAACTACAACGAATATAACGGGAGATTTGATTACACCCTGACGTCGAAAGACACGATCAGCGGAACGTTCACGAACAACGACAATCCGCGTTTGGATCCATTCGCCAACACGACTCCGAATGGTGATGTTGTCGGATTCCCAAATACCAATTCTGATACTACCTATTTCGGGAATATCAACTACACGCATACTTTTACGCCGGCACTCCTCAACGAAATGCGAGTAACTGCCCAGCGTTCGAACCACGCCCAGAATGTCCCAGCCTTGCGAGCTCCGATCGCATCGGATCTTGGGATAAATCTTCCGTCTGACCAACCAACTGGTCCACCCCGCCTCGGTTTCCTTGGGTCCGGGCTCACTGTTGGCTTTAGTCCCCAAGGACCGACATACATAATCGACAACACATATGCTTTCTATGAAAACCTCTCCTGGGTGAAGGGCAATCACTCACTGAAGTTCGGCTTTTTCTTTTCGCCCTACCAGAACAACACAACTTACGACTTCTACATCAATGGCGAATACTACTTTTATGGGCAGAGCACGGGAGTCGGGTCCGGATATGACTTCGCCGATTTCCTGATGGGCAACCCCGACGAGTTACTGCAGTTCGGGAAAGCGCCCTCTAACATTCGGTCGGATCAATACGCAGCGTACGGGCAGGATTCCTGGAAAGTAGCCAAACGTCTGACGATTGATCTTGGTTTGCGCTACGAATACGCACAGCCGAAGTATGATACGCAGGGCCGCACCTTCAGCTTCATCCCCGGTTTGCAATCGCAGCGCTTTGTCAATGCGCCTACCGGACTCGTTTTCCCAGGCGATCCCGGTGCCCCTCGGGGTTCGAATTTCCCCGATAAGAACGACTTCGCTCCACGAGTGGGCTTCGCTTATGACGTTTTTGGGAACGCCAAGACAAGCATCCGTGGGGGTTTCGGCATGTTCAACGACATCTTAAAGGGAGAGGATAATCTCCAGTTCAACGGCCAGGCGCCATTCTTTGGATTCGGCGACGTTTTCCCCAGCACCTACGGAGGCCCCGGTACCGGCCCAAGCGGTCTCCAGGACCCGTATGCCTCGGCCGGAGCCGTGAATCCGTTTCCCTCGAAGCCGCCTAACAAGAACCTCGATTTTGCGGCCGCCGGTTATCTTCCTTTTGGTGGAGGCGGTGTCTACTTTGTGGACCCGAAACTCCGTACGCCATACGTCTTCCAGTACAACCTGAGCATTCAGCAGCAGCTCCCCTCCAGCATTCTGCTTGAAGTGGGATACCTCGGCTATGACGCGCATAAGTTAACCGGCCTGGTGGATGTAAATCCGTTTGATCTTTCGACTGGGTCACGGCTCTATTCGGATTTCAGTTATCTGGACGAATTTCAAAACATCGGCAGGGCTAACTACAACAGCTTAGAGGTGAACCTTTCACGCAGGTTCTCCGATATGGCAGGATGGGGAAGCAGTTTTTTCACTCTCGGATACACCTACGGACATGAGATCGACAACTCCTCGGGTTTTCGGGAGCGCAATTCGAACGTTCCAGCTTATGACCATAACCTCTTCAGGGCTTCGGGCGACACCGACGTCCGCCAAACGCTCGTCCTCTCCGGTGGTTGGACGTTGCCCTTTGATCGTCTCTGGGGTCGCGGGCCAAAGCTGCTGACCTCCGGTTGGAGTTTTTATCCAATCTTTACTGCGCGAACGGGATTTCCGCTGGATATCTTTGCAAATCTCAATACGACCCGGACGGATCCGGGTCCTTCTGGCGCAGGCGATGCGGGGAATGTCCGGGCGGACCTGGTAGGAAACACGATCCCGACGCTCAGTCCGAAGAGTTATCAAACACTCACCAATCCGAATAACGGCTCGAGCGTTAGCGCGGGTAACTACTGGTTTGATCCGGCAAACTTCAGCAATGCAAGGGCACTGGCTCTGGATGGAGTTTCCACAACAACTTTCTATCCTTACGGCACGTTGCCACGAAACGCCCTGCGCGGCCCGGGTCGAACGAATCTCGATCTTACGATCTCGAAACACTTCATCATTCGCGAAGGCATGGATCTCGAGCTGCGTGGTGACGCATTTAACGTGTTTAACCGGACGCAATTCGAGAATCCGGACACGACTATCACGGACTCCACCTTCGGCCAGATCTCGACAACTTATCCTTCGCGCATCCTGCAGCTAGCACTGCACTTCCAGTTCTGAGTTGATGCTCCGGCCTTGGCGGTTTCTTCCGGGGTTCCTGCTCGTTGCACATATAGCAGGAGCCCAGGCGAAGCCGCTGCTAACCCTTGACGACCTATTTAGCTTCGTCGAGATCCGGTCAGCGAAGTTATCGCCGGACGGCACTGCCGCGGTGATCGTCACGACCCGGGCTGATTGGAAGCACAACCGCTTCCGTGATGACATCTGGGTCTGGCGCAACGGACAGGATGCTCTGACCGCGCTAGCGCAATCGGGACACGACAGCGATCCCCAATGGTCGCACGACGGCAGATGGATCGCTTTCATCTCTGATCGGCCTCTCGCAGAGCCAGGCTCGTCTGATGCGGCCAAAGAAGATGAGGAGAAAGAGATCGCGCGCGTTTGGATCATCGCTGCCCAGGGCGGGGAAGCTTTCCCGCTCTATGAGGAGCCTCTGAAAGTACATAGCTTTGCCTGGACTCCGGATAGCTCGGGCCTTCTCTTTAGCGTTCCTGAGCCGCTCTCGAAATCAACGCGGGAAGCAGATAAGCGCGAGTGGAAAGATGTTCGACGGTGGCGCGAAGATGAGCGCGGCGATTTGCTTCTCGAGCTTCCGGTGAGCCATGCCGTACCGAATGCCAGACCTGTAGAAATCGAAGAAGCGGCCTCGCACGATGCTGCCGATGGCCCGACTACGATTCCTAGTGCGGCCCGCATTGTTGCTCGCAGCACTTACGCAATCGGCGAAGTCGCCCCGGCGCCGGACGGCCGGGAAGTCGCATTTCTGACGAACTCAATCTCGGGCCGCATAGAGCATCCGGAAGCATACGAAATTTATCTCGCTGACCTGAGCGCAACTGCCAGTGGTGGGCAGGCGAGGCAGTTGACGCACAATGAAGGACTCGAAAGCCGGCTGCGCTGGAGCCCCGATGGCAAGCAACTTTACTTCGGCGTGTTCGCCGATAGCGGCAGCATTGAAGGCAAATACAAAGATGTGCAGGGGCGGCTGTATTTGATGGATGTCGCGAGCGGTCGAATCCAGCGCCTCGGCGAAGACTTTAAGGGATCGTGGACGGATTTTACGCTGACTCCGGAAGGCAAGCTGCTAGGCTTGGGGCAACTTGCAATAGAAACCCAGCCGTACACGATTGAGGGAGGCAAATCGTCGAGACTTAGCGCCAATCCCGGCAGTTATGAAGAGCTGGGCGCGTCAGAGCACACGAGCGCGGTGCTCTTCCGGCATTCGGCATTCGATGAAGCTACAGAGTTGTTCCTTGCGACGGATTCGGCGCATGTCGCGTCGGCCAGACAAATCACTCATCTGAATACGCTGTTTGCCGAGCGCGATCTGCCGCGCATGAAAACCTGTCATTGGAAGTCTGGGGATGGCAAAAGCATCGAAGGCGTTCTAGTGTATCCGCCGGGCCAGTTTGAACGAAAGCATTTACGCATGCTGACGCTGATCCATGGCGGTCCTGCGGATGCCGATGGCAACAGGTTCGGAGCCGATTGGTACAACTGGGCCCTTTTAGCCGCCTCAAATGGATGGCTTGTCTTCGAACCGAATTATCGAGGTTCAAGCGGATACGGTGACGACTTCATGACCGGGATTTCACCGCATATCGTGTCGGTTCCGGGCCGCGACATTCTCAGCGGAGTCGATGCGCTGGTAGCAGATGGTTCGGCAGATCCCGGGCATCTGGCGATCGGCGGTTATAGCTATGGCGGTTACATGACCAATTGGCTGATCACCCAAACTACCCGGTTCCGTTCTGCCGTGACCGGCGCCGGCGCCGTTGAGCACGCAGCAAACTGGGGCAACGACGACGAGACCTTTGACGACGCCTCTTATCTGGGAGGCTTCCCCTGGCAGGATCCGGCCATCTATGAGGGCGAAGCAGCGCTCTTTCAGTTCGACAAGGTACGCACGCCGGTTCACGAAGTTATGGGGGCCGATGATGTGCGCGTGAGCGCCGCCGAAGGCTACCTGCTCGAGCGCGCTCTGGACGCTCTAGAGATCCCACACCGATTCCTGATCTTTCCTGGAGAAGGTCACAATTTGGGGAAGGATCCGTGGCACGGCTATATTAAAGTGCGGGAGGAGCTCAAGTGGATCGCCAAGTATGACGCTGGCGAGCCAGGCCGCTCCTCGCAATAACGAATGAAAGTTTCCGAGTTCATTTTTCGTTTTGTCGCCGATCAAGGCGTCAAGCACGTTTTCGTCGTAGTTGGCGGCGGAGCTATGTATCTGAACGAAGCGCTCGCGCGGGAGAAGCGAATTGAGTTCATTTGCAATTCGCACGAACAGGCGAGCGCAATCTGTGCTGAGAACTACGCCAAAGCGAGCGATAATCTCGGCTGTGCTTTGGTAACCACGGGCCCAGGCGGGACTAATACGATGACGGGCCTCGCCGGCGCGTGGCTCGATTCCACGCCCGTGCTCTTTATCTCCGGGCAGGTAAAGCGCGCGGATCGCATGTTCAAACCTGATGGCAGTCCTATAGGCGTGCGGCAACTCGGCCCGCAGGAAGTCGACATTATCTCCCTTGTCAAGCCGTTGACCAAGTACGCCGTCACGGTGCTTGAGCCGCAGGATATCCGTTATCACCTTGAGAAAGCCGTTCATCTGGCGCGGACCGGGCGCCCGGGACCGGTCTGGCTCGACATGCCGCTCGATGTTCAATCGGCCCCTATTGATGAATCATCGCTCCGGAGCTTCGATCCGGGTGAACTATCTGAGACTCAATTCAAAACTGATTTGAAAACGCCGGTTGCGGAAGTCATAGAAAAGTTCAACCAAGCCGAACGCCCGCTGCTGATGATCGGCAACGGCGTCCGGCTCTCGCGCGCGGTGCCCGAGCTTAGGGAAGCGATGCGGCTGCTGCAGATTCCGACCGCAGTGACGTGGGTCGCGAGCGATCTGGTCTCGAGCGACGATCCGCTGTTCGCCGGCCGTCCTGGCTCGCTTGCGGCACGCGGTGCGAACTTCACCATTCAAAATTGTGACTTTCTGCTGATCCTGGGCGCGCGTATGGACAATCCGCTTACCGGGTTTGCGCCCAAGAACCTTGCGCGAGCCGCCTGGAAAGCCATGGTGGACGTCGATATAGCCGAAATCGCAAAACTCGACGGGGCGCTCGACAGCAAAATCAATGCCGACGCGGGCGCATTTCTCCGCGAACTGCTGGCGCAGAAAGCAAGCGTGCAGCCTGCGAAGAAGCATTGCGCGTGGCGGGCGCGCGTTGCCGAGTGGCAGCAGCGCTATCCGCTCATTACTGAGGAACACCGCAAGCCCGACAGTCCGGTAAGCATCTTCCATTTGGCAGAGATCCTAAGCCAGGAAGTCACGCCAGAGGATCTAGTGGTCTCGGGCAGCTCGGGAAGCGGCATTGAGATCTTCATTTTCAGCTATCCGACGCGCGCCGGCCAGCGCGTGTACCATACAGCCGGCTTGGGCTCCATGGGTTTCGGTCTGCCGGCGAGCATCGCGGTCAGCCTGGCGAAGGGGCGCAGGCGCACCATCTGCGTAGACGGTGATGGCGGGTTCCAGTTCAATATCCAGGAGCTCGAAACGGTCGCTCGCCTGAATCTCCCGCTGAAGTTTTTTATCTTAAATAACGATGGCTACGCCTCCATTCGCGCTTCTCAAATCGCCTGGTTCGGTAGCGCCGTGATGGGCGGAGATCGCTCGACCGGGCTCACCGTCCCCGATCTGAGCAAGATTGCCGCTTCTTACGGCATTGCTTCCTACGTGATCGAAAATCAGAACGATCTGCGCGGCGACGTCCGCAAGGTTCTCGCGATGCCTGGACCCGTGATAGCTGATGTCCGGGTCATCAAAGAAGAAGTACGCGGGCCTCGTCTGCAGTCAATGCAATTGCCCGACGGGCGCATTGTGTCGAAGCCGCTGGAAGATCTTTGGCCGTACCTGCCACGCGAGGAGTTTCGCGCCAACATGATTATTCCGCCAATTGAAGAGTAGCGTGGGCCTCCGCTTACTTGTTACAGGCGGCTCTGGATTTATCGGCAGAAACCTAGCGGAGTTATTAGCCTCAACGTATCAGGTAAGCGCTCCGCCGCGCCTGGAATTGGATCTGCTCGATGGTGAAGCGGTGCGCGACTATCTTACTCGGGGCCGCTTCGACGTCGTGATTCATTCCGCCACTGGCCGGTCTAACCGGAAGACGACCGCGCCCGATCTCTTTAAGAACAACTGCCGGATGTTTTTCAATTTCGCGCGTAATCATCACCTGTATGGAAAAATGCTGCATTTTGGCTCGGGAGCCGAATTCGGTGTCCGGGTGCCGCATATGCCGGAATCGTTCTTCGACGCGCATGTTCCTGCAGATGATTATGGGTTCGCCAAATACATCGCTGCCCAGTTTACTGAGGCTACGGCAGCCCGCATCTACAATCTGCGGCTCTTTGGCGTCTTCGGTAAATACGAGGCGTGGGATGTGCGTTTCATCTCTAATGCGATCTGCCGCGCGCTGTTCAATCTTCCGATCGTGTTGCGCCAAAACGTGCGCTTCGACTACCTGTATGTGAAGGATCTGGCAGAGCTGACCGCCTGGTTCGTCGAACACGAGCCCAAACAGAAGACCTATAACGTTTGCCGGGGCGAGACACGCGATCTGCTCTCGCTTGCGCAGATCGTGGCAAGTGTTTCGAGGAAGCATCCAGAGATCCGTGTTGCCGGCGAAGGACTGGCTCCCGAGTATAGCGGCGACAACCAAAGAATGCTCGATGAGATCGGCGGTTTCGCTTTTACCCCGATGGACCAAGCCATCCGGGAACTATACGGCTGGTATCGGGAGCACATTGCGGAGATCGACCAAGCGGCTCTTCGTTTCGATGGGTAGCCGGGCAGCCAAGCGATTTGCCTGGTCAGGACTCATACATAAATTCCGTGACCTTCCAAGCAATGGCGCAGTGAGCTGACGGCGATCTACTCAAGAGAACGGAACGAGTTGCTCAACCGGCAGTTTGTGGAACATGTCGAGCATGTAGTCGAGCATTTGCGAGGTGATGCCCGGATAAACGCCGACCCAGAAAACCTGATTCATGATGAAATCGGTGTTGGTCAGGGATCCGACCACCCGGTGCTTAATTTCCTGGTAGGCGGGCTGGCGCAGCAGGTTGCCGCCGAAGAGCAAGCGCGTCGCGATCTTACGAGTTTCGAGATAGGCAATGACCTGATTGCGGTTGAACGGTCCCCCGGGGCGCACTGCGATTGGGAAACCAAACCAGCTCGGCTCGGAATTGGGAGTCGCTTCAGGCAAAATAAAGAACTCCTCGAGATCCTGCAAGCCCGCCCGCAGCGCATTGAAATTAGACCGGCGCTTGACAATGAACTCGGGAAGCTTCTTTAGCTGCGAAACGCCGACGGCTGCCTGCATATCGGTCATCTTGAGGTTGTAGCCGATGTGCGAGTAGGTGTATTTGTGATCGTAGCCGCGTGGCAGCTGTCCGAGCTGCCAGTCGAAACGCTTGCCGCACGTATTTTCTTTCCCAGGTTCACACCAGCAGTCCCGGCCCCAATCGCGGAAAGACTCGACAAGTGTCTTGAGCATCGGCTTCTCCGCCAAAACGCAGCCGCCTTCGCCCATGGTGATGTGATGAGCAGGGTAGAAGCTCACGGTGGCCAGATCGCCGAACGTGCCCACCTTCTGTCCGTTGTAGGTGGCCCCAACCGCGTCGCAACAATCTTCCACCAGCCACAGGTCATATTTCCGAACGAACTCGGTTACGGCCTGCAGGTTGAAGGGATTGCCCAAAGTGTGGGCGATCACCACCGCTCGGGTACGCTCTGAACGGGCCTCCTCCAGCTTTGTGGCATCGATGTTGTAGGTCGGTATATGCTCATCCACGAACACCGGCACCAGGCCGTTCTGGATGATTGGATTGACGGTTGTCGGAAAGCCTGCGGCAACGGTGATCACTTCATCGCCGCGTTGCAGCCGGCGGTCGCCGAGTTTTGGGGAAGTTAAGGCTGTGACGGCGAGCAGATCGGCCGATGAACCCGAGTTCACCAGCGTGGCCGTGCGGATCCCAAACCAGCGCGCGAATTGCTTTTCGAACTGGGCGGCGAACCGGCCCGTAGTCAGCCAGAAATCGAGCGAGGAATCGACCAGCGATTGCATGTCTTCGGCATCGAAAACACGCCCGGAGACTGGAACCGGACTCTCGCCTGGCACAAAGGGCTTCGATGCGAACGCCTCCCTGTGGTACTCGCCGACGAGTTCGAGAATCCGATCCCGCAGATCCTGTTTTGAGCTCATTGGGAGGCTCCTTCCAGGTAATCCCGGTACCAGGAAATGGTGCGCGTTAGCCCTTCGTCAAGCGTAAACAGCGGTTTCCATCCCAGTTGCTCTCGCGCCCGCGCGGCACTCAAATACTGGTGCCGGATCTCGTTCGAGGCTTCGTTGCGGATATCGGGGACAAGCGAGGAATTCATCTTCTCCAGTATCAGTTTGACGAGTTCCGTGACAGTGACCTGTATCTCGTTCGAAAAATTGAAGGCTTTGCCGCCCAATGTGTCGCTCTGCTCAAGCAGTTTTTCAGCCAGCAGCATGTAGCAGGCGGCGCCATCTTCCACGTAAAAATAGTCGCGAACGAACTGCCCGTCGGAGCGGATCACCGGGCGCTCACCCCGCACGACGGAGCGAATCGTGCCTGGTACGATCCGATTCCAGTTCAAATCGCCCCCGCCATAGAAGTTTCCGCAGCGCGTAACGGCAACCGGCATCCGATACGTCTTGCCGTAAGCCTGCGTGATCAGGTCCGCGCACGACTTGCTCACATCATACGGATGACGCCCTTCGAGCGGCGTCCCTTCCGAGTAAGGCAATTCTTCCTGATCGCCGTAGGCTTTATCAGATGAGGCAACCACGACAGCCTTCACAAGAGGCGAGCGCCTGGCTGCCTCCAGAATGTTCCAGGTCCCTTCGATATTGCTTTCGAAGGTTGAGATCGGGTTGCGATTCGCAATCCCGACGATGGTTTGCGCTGCGAGATGGAAAACAGTGTTGATTTCGTACTCACCAAGTACGCGTTCCAGAAGGTCACGATCGCAAATGTCGCCACGGACTACCTTCACCTGGTTGAGAATGTTGCTGCGCACGATCTCACTGCCGGGTACCCAATCGCGAACCAGGCAGACGACATCCGCATTCGCTTCGACAAGCCGCCGAACCAGCCAGCTTCCCACCAGGCCGGTCCCGCCGGTGACGAGAACGGGGCGATCGCGCCAGAGCGTTGAGCTCATGCCCACTTCTTCCAAGGCGCGTGGCCGGATTTCCAGAGCTCATTCAGCGCCTGGTATTCGCGGTAGGTGTCCATGGCATAGAAAAATCCCTCGTGGTGGTACGCCATCAGCTCGCCTTCGGCCGCCAGCCGTTCCAATGGTTCACGTTCGAGTACCGTATCGTCCCCGTCGAGGTAATCAAGCACTTTCCGCTCGAAGACAAAGAAACCCGCGCTGGCCCAGGCGTCAGATTTTGGCTTCTCGATGAAGTTCATGACCTGGTTCGCCTGGTTGATGTCCAGAATGCCGAAGCGCGAGACTGGACGGAAAGTGGTTACCGTGGCCAACTTTCCATGGCTCTTGTGGAAATCGATCAGCTTGCGAATATCCACATCGCTTACGCCATCGCCGTATGTAACCATGAAGCAATCTTCGTCTTTCAGATATTTGGCCGCCCGCTTCAGGCGTCCCCCGGTCATCGATTCTGCGCCGGTCTCCGCCAGAGTGACCATAAAATCCTGCTCCTCATGGTCATCGTTGTATTGGATTCGCGCTTTTTTGCCAAGGCAAATAGTGAAGTCGTTATTCATGGCTTCGTAATTCAAGAAATACTCTTTAATCATGTTGCCGCGGTAACCAAGACAGAGGACGAAATCACGGAAGCCATAGTGCGCATAGGACTTCATGATGTGCCAGAGAATCGGGCGACCACCGACATCGACGAGCGGCTTCGGCCGGAACTCGGTTTCCTCACGCATGCGGGTTCCGAGCCCGCCGCACAGAATGACGACTTTCATTACGATTGGATGGTTTGGGACATGCAGCCAGGGAGGTAGAGCCCGGCTCCCTTTCTGGAATATCCAGAAAAATCAGGCACGAAATTCATTCTAGCTGAGGTGGGAAGCCGAACTCAGAGACTTGCGTTTTCGGGAGCAGAGGGCACATCGGATACCAGAGCTCGCAATTTCCAAATGCACCAGAGCGTTATGAGAATGCCATACAAGTTGAGCGCAAGGTCGAGAGCATTGGTCACGAAAGTGTTGAATTGCGCCCCGATGATGATCAGAAAGCACGCCACGACCTCGCCCGCAAGTGAAAGCTGATAAAACAGCAGCCAGACCGCTGTATTGTTTGGCAGTGCGATCTTTTGAGCGCGGGCCAGCCGGTGGAGAGACCAGAGGAAAGCAAGACTGGCAGTAGATGCTGCCGCCCAAAGAATAATGGCGAAGGTGCCAACCAGCGTTTCACTGCCACTCTCCTCGTTGCCGGCGAATCCAGCGATGATTAATCCGAAGATGGCTGCTAAGGTCAAGCTGGCCACCAGGCGGAACATGGCGAACTTCCTGATCCGCGCGATTTGAGTTTTTACCTCTTCCCAGACGTCATACGCGGCGGCCGGGAAGATAAATGCATAGAGAAAACGGGAGTACAAAAAAACGCGAACGCTCTCGTGCGAGTCCGTCCCAAGCCATAGTCCGACGGAATCGAAGAATAAACCTATCACCGAGGCCAGCGTGATGAACAGGTATGTTCGATAGAGCCTTAGTTGAAGAATCCGAAGCAGCAGCAACGCGTCCACGGCCGCGCCTGCGACTTCGATCCAATGGTTCACTTGGGTCAACATTCACTTTAACCATTTGAACTTAGTGGGCGGCGGCTTAATGATGAAGCAGCAGTTAAACATGCGCCATTGTGCGCCAAAACTTTGTCTAATGAATGTAGAGGCGTTTATGCGTAAACGAATCCTGGTATGCACGGCCGTGCTGGCGGCGTACTTCCTGCTCGGCCCCTCGCAGAGTAGCGCTGCCGTAGTAGCTTTCGGAGCTGGCATCGTGCCGGGCTACCCACCCGTTTACCCGCTCCCTTACGCTTATCCGTATGCCTGCGCTCCGTATCCTTATAGTTACGGCTACTGCGGCGATCCGTACGGGTTTTACGGAGCTTTCGGCTATCCTTACGTCGGATTTTACGGCGGCTATTGGGGCGGATGGGGCCCGTACGCATATCGACGCTACTACCGTGGTTACGGCTATGGCTATCGGGGCGGATATCCGTATCGGGGCGCCTACAGGTACCGCGGCGGCTATGTCAATCGCGGCAGTTACGGTTATCGGGGCGGTTATGGATATCGGGGAGGATTCGGGCGAACAGGAGGTTTTGCCGGACGTATGGGCGGGTTCGGCGGAGGTCATTTCACCTCGGGCGGGCGCGCCGGAGGTGTTGGTGGCGGACATGGTGGGGGACATCGCTGATGCTATGTAACGTTCCCAAGCTCGATGCCCGATCCGCTTCCGGACATATTTCGGTTGATACGACCCCTATGCGGGATTGAGCCCTATTCGTTCCCCGTGCAATGAACTCCACGATTCCCACTTCCCAGGTAGAGAAGCCTCCCCGACTCGAGCTCCCTTTCGAGCCTCTGCCGCAGTTCAGGCAGAACACGCTCGAGGAGACACCCGAGCGCGCCTATAACCGTGGTAAGCGGATTGGCATCTTCATCGTCGCTTACAACGCTCTTACCACCCTAAGCACTGTTCTGAAGCGCATTACTCCCGAAGTCTGGCGTAATGTCGAACAGGTTGTTGTGTTCGATGATGCCAGTCAGGACGCTACTTACGAACTGGCCGTCGGTATTCAGGCCATGACTAACTTACCGAAGTTGAAGGTCCTGAAACACACGAGGAACCTGGGATACGGCGGCAATCAGAAAGCAGGGTACCGATACTTCATAGAGCAGGGCTTCGATATTGTTGTCCTGCTGCATGGCGATGGGCAGTACGCACCGGAGCTGCTGTCGCACATGTATGCCCCGTTAGTGCGCGGCGAAGCGGACGCTGTCTTCGGGTCGCGCATGATGAAGGATTTCGGCGGCCCTCTTAAAGGCGGTATGCCGTTCTATAAATACGCTGGGAACCGCTTGCTGACGGCGTTTGAAAATCGCGCTCTGGGCTTGAACCTGACGGAATTTCACAGCGGCTATCGCGCCTACAACGTGCATGCCCTGGCGCGCATCAAACTCGACAAGCTAACGGATGACTTCCATTTCGACACGGAAATTATCATCAAGCTGCATCATCAGAACTTCCGGATTCTGGAAGTGCCGATACCAACGTTCTACGGTGATGAGATCTGCCGTGTAAACGGCCTCAAGTACGCGAGAGCCATCGTGCGCGCAGTTCACCGGTATACTGAGACCTCGCGCGCTGTCCGCAGCCATCCGGAGTACGAGGAGTATTTCGTCCCGTACGCGGTGAAGCGCAGCCGCTATTCAGCCCACTATTACGCGTCGCGGCTGACCGGCACCGGGCAGCGGGTGCTCGAGATCGGCTGCGGTGATGGCGCTTTCGGCCGCGAACTGGCTGGCGCGGGTAACGTTGTAGTTGCAGTGGATGACGGGCCGAACTGCCGTCCTAGTACAGGGTACGAAAGAGTGGTCCAGGCCGACCTGGAGCGCGGCTTAGGACCGTTTTCGCGAACGGCTGGTGATCAGTTCGATCGCATCCTGCTGCTCGATCGTCTGGAGCATCTTCGCGAACCGGAGAATCTCCTCGAAGATTGTCGCCGGCTGCTTGCCCCGCGCGGGAAGCTGATTCTATCTGTTCCAAACGCAGTGAACTTCACGGTGCGTTTCATGGTTCTTTTCGGAGCTTTTCGCTATGCCGACCGCGGCATTATGGACTGGTCGCATCTGCGATTCTTCACTCGCAAAACAATTCGCTTGCTGCTCGAGAAGTACGGCTACCGGATCACGACAACGCACTTCACGGTAGTTCCACTGGAACGTTTGGTCCCGCTCCGGCCGGCAAATCCGTTGCTGCGCTTCGCCAACGGGGCTCTCCGTGCTGCAACGGCGATCCTCCCGGGCCTGTTCGCGTACGAAATTGTCCTTGTTACCGAACGGTAAGGGACGGCCGGTTCTATTCGCTATCCACCACGCAACGGAACCCGAGCGTAGCAGCCCGGTCGTAGCTGGGTGCCATCAGCAGCAGTTTGCCGTGTTGATCGTTCCGGTACGCTTGCGGAAAATACCAGATTGAGCCCTGCGGCTGATAGTAACTGCCCCCGCGCAGAATGGCGGCTCTGGTATGCTCATCCAGATATTCGTCGGTCCACTGCCAGATATTGCCGACGAGATCCATCACCCCGAAAGGGCTGGCTCCTCCCGGGTGCGCATCGACGTCGTCCGGACCGCGCATGGTGCGGCTCTGGTCTGGAACCGGAACCGACCCGGGCCTCCAATCGTTTCCCCAAGGATAAAGGCGGCCGTCGGTTGCTTGTGCCGCGAACTGCCATTCCCACTCGTGAGGAAGCCGCTTCCGCGCCCACTTCGCGTATGCTCGCGCATCCTCCAGCGAAACCCAGGTCACCGGCTTGTTGTCCCAGCCGCTCGGATAGCTGCTGTCGTTCCAATCTCGCAGGTAATCCCGCTCATCTCTGGGTCGGTACCCGCTCTGATTCACAAAACGTTTGTATTCGGCATTCGTTACCGGATAGCGATCGATGTAGAACGGCTTTAGCTCCATCCTGTGCTCGTGAAACCGGCGCGCCGAATCCTCCCAGGGATATTGAACGTCGACGCCGATATCGTTCGATCCTTCGATTTCGATTCCCTCAACTTTGAAATCGAAGGATCCACCCGGGATTCTGATCATCTTTGGGGGTACTTGTTTGGGCGGCTGTGTCTTCGGAATATCCGCCAACTGCTGCGGGAGCGGCTTCCACTCGGCTGAATAACTGGCAAGCGGCGCGGCAGTGATGTCTCTCATGTCAGCCATCAACTTTTGCATCCGTCTGTCCGGCTCTCCCGGGGTCGCAAGGATTGCGCCAAAACCATGAGCTTCAATCGAGAACGAAACCGAGAGTTGGCCGTCGTCGCGCCTGGGAACGATTTCATGCCCATGATAAAGATCGAAGTAGCGAAGGTCTGCTTGTGCCGCGAGCGAGACCGCCTTCAGGTCATATTCATTGCGATTTACGATTGTCCAGACCGTCTGCTCTTTAAGCGGCCAGCGGCTGGCAAAAACACCGTAGGCACGCAAAGGATAAAAAGGCTCCCAATCGGGGCTGACCAGAAACGGCGCGATTGCTCGCTCGATCTCTGCCATCCTGCGCGTTGCCTCCGCGTCACGAGGCGTAATACCATTCCAGATGCCCCAAATGTTTTCCCAACTCTCCCAGCCTTCGCCGTTGAAAAAGGCGAACTGCAGATCGTCGATCTTCGTCCGGTTCCAGCGATCCGAGATGTTCACCATGTGGCGCGATTCGAGCCACCTGAACCGGTCGACGGTAGGGACAAACTGAAATTTGTACTGCCCCCACGTCATCAGATTCCAGGCAAGAGCTTCATCTGAGGGACTTCCTTCCGGCTCAAACGCAAGGGGATGTCCCACTTCATCAGCCGCTTTCGAAAACGCGAGCGGCACGCCATCCTGCGTGTCTCCATTGACTCCATCTGCACCGATTTCCTTCATGACGTTAGCGATAGCCTGCGGCCAGGGTGCTCCCGGATCTCGCGTTCCTTGGTCCCACATCATCATCGGAAAGAGAACGCGCACGCCGTGCTGGTGGAAGTCGGCGACCATGCTTCTTACACCTTCGAGTCCTCCCGGCATGGCGCGAATCATGTCATGCTGATTGCGATTATCGATTCCCATGTTGGGATATGTGGGCCAGATCAGGACGGCATCGATTCCTCCGTAGCGTCTGGTAAGGTCATCGAGGTAGCGTCCGACCGTATAGTTGCCTGCGGCTGGATCATAGAAATACCGGTCCTGCACCATCATTTGCGGCTGAATGAAACTCGCTTGCGTCCACGCGAGTTCTGGCCGCCCGTATCGTGACCCGTCATAACCGACCCGAATCCGGCGCTCGGCGCGCCAATGCTTCAAGTCCTTAAGCCAGGTCTCGTGTATGTCCGGAGGGCAGGGCTCGCCGCCTTCCCAAACAGGATGCATCGTGAGGCAACCTGGAGCCGGGATCTGCTGCCCTACCGGCGGGTAGCGAGTGTCCTGCGGAAAGGCTGGATACGAGAATGAGAGAGAAAAGACAAAGGCGAGGAGGCGCTTCACGAATCAGTATTGTAAGCGCTCCGGGCGCAAGTCCTACGTACTCGGGCTTTCGGCATGCACCGGTTCTGGAGGCTTTACATTCGAAAGTTTCTCCAGCTGTGAAGATTCGATGCGCTTAGAACGCCGCACCGGCTCCAGCGTTTGGGGCATCCGGCTCTCGAGCGAGCGAAGGACGGCCTCGATTACGCGCACATCGAGCAGGCCTTCCTCGCCATCCGGTTCTGGATCCTTATCGTGCAGGATGCAGTCTGAGAAGTAGCGCATCTCTCCCCCGAACTGGTCAGTGTTTTTGAAGCTCTCGTGCTCTTTGTTTTTGCCGACCGTAAGCTGATATTCGAGCGACTTACCGTAAGTGAAGCCAGGTAAGACGACAAGATCGCCCTCCGTTCCTACAACTGTGTAGGAATCGATATCGTTGCCGACGTAAGAGATGACAAACTGAGCCAGAAGGTTGCCCGGGAATCGCAGCGTCACGGCTACCGTATCATCGAAATCTCCCAGACCTGCTTCGGGATGGCGAGACCCCATCGCGCTCACTTCTATCGGTTCGGCCTCGAACAGGTTGCGAACTGCATTGATCGGATACGGGCCCATGTCGAAGACCGGCCCCGCCGCGGTGCCGCTTCGAGCGCGATGATTCTGAGGTTTCAGCTTCTGCGCGAAGGCAGAACTGAAGAATCGCAGTTCGCCGATTTTTCCTGAGCGGATCAGGTCTACTACGGAAAGCGTCGCGGGTTCGAAATGCAGCCGGTAGGCAATCATCAACTTGGCGCCCGTGCTCTTCTGCGCGTCGATGATCTCTTGACACTTTTGAGAGCTGACCTCCATCGGTTTTTCGAGCAGTACGTGAATGCCCGCTTTCAGAGCCGGAACGGCGAACTCGGCATGACGCCAGTTCGGGGTGGCGAGGTAAATCGCGTCAATGCTTCCCGATTGAAGAAGTTGGTCAAACTGCTCGTAACTGTAGACGGCGCTGACCGCGTAGCTCTCGCTTACTTGCCTGGCTTTCTGCGGATCTCCGGTTACCAAAGCTGTGATTTCTGAATTGCCGGTATGCTTAACGCCCGGGATCATTGCTTCCTGCGAGATGTCGCCGAGAGCCACGATGCCGTAGCGCACTTTTCTGTCCGGCCCCAGGCCGAGCGTCTCTTTGATGCTCATCCGGTTCACTCCTCCAGTCTGTGAATAGGCTAAAGCAGTCAGACGCCCGGGTGGAGAGATCTGTTGCGCTTCGGCGAAAACCTTCAGGGAGTCGCTAGATCGCGGGTTTCCTGATGCTGCGGCGAGGCCGGCGGTAATAAGAGCGGGTCTTGCGGCATGACGATCCAGCAAACCAGATAGAATATGATTCCGACTCCGGGGGGCCAAATCGCGAGCACCACAGTCAGTATTCGGACAAGCGTGACGTCGAGGCCTAAGTAACGGGCCATACCGGAACAGACCCCGGCGATCTTCCGGTCGTCTCGAGGTCTGCTCAAGAGACGGGCCGGTCTTCCAAGTGGCGAAGCAACCGTTTCCTTTCCGGTTGCCGTCCCGCATTGTGGACAAAAACGCGCCGAGTCCGAGACTTCTATTCCACACGAGCTGCAATACATGGTGTCCTCTATATATGAACGAAAATTCGCTCAACTAAGTTCTGTTCTATTGTGTTGCTAATCCGAGCCGCACGGCTGCCTGTTGGAGTTGGTCCTCTGAAACAAAGGATAACTGGAGTTGCGCGTGTCCATTTTCCTGGACGTCGACCGGCGTGCCTTCACGTTCCATGGAGTGCAGAAAATCCACATTCTGCCAAATACCCGACCATCGCTCGATCGCAAACGCGAAATAGCGCCCGGGAGGAACGCTGGTAAGAGTGAAGATTCCACCCGCTTTGATGCCGGCAGAGAGCACGCCTGAACCGTCGACCGGAATCGTTTCCGGCACCAGCAGCGCAGTTCCAGTGGCGGGCTGCGATCCATCGCTGCCGGCCGAAAGGGTACCTTTGATTTCTGCAGCTCCGCCACGCACCGTGATCTGCAACTCTCCGCCTCCACCCTGCGAGAGATCCATTCCGCTCGCCATCACATCCTGCCGGTTTAGGGTGATGGATTGTACGTACGTGCCGGCGGGAGCATTCACCGCTCGCACCATGTATTCACCGGGCTCGAGATCGTGAATACTGAAAGCCCCATTACTATCAACGGCCACATTCTGATAACTGCCGGGACCGGGCTGTCCCGCCGGCAGCAACGTGACACGCAGCTGGCTCACGGTCGCGTTCGGAGGCGGATTGCTTAGGATCACCTGCCCCGCCAGATTTATCGGCGGCAAGAGAGAGAGCATGACACCGTTCGTGTCTCCTGCGCTAACATCCACATCCTGTCTCGCGAGCAGACGTCTGTGGCCTCCTCGCCTACCTTCGTCGAATCCGCTCGCGTAGCTTCCAAATAGCCAAAGTGTATAGCTGCCATTCGACACATCAGCAATATCGAAGGATCCATCCGGCTCGGCGTGGGCCGTTCTGCTTAGCCCGCCCATGGCGGGAGCATCACGAGGTCCCAACATAAGAGTCGCGCCTTTGCGCAGCGAGTTCGGGCCAAGGCTTTCAATCCGGCCCCGGATATGAAACGTAGCCCCGGATTGCAATCGGATGTCGGCTTCAGAAACGACCTGAGCGGGTGTGATCTCGAGGGCTCCCGCCTCTTCGAAGGTCAAATTCCGAGGGTAGAAGGTACGAATTCCCGTCAAGGCTGTCGACGGAGGAAGATCCGCCGGGTGAGAGATCTTCGGGTTGGGTGCATCTCCTCGTCCTCTGGCTGCCGGCTTTGCGCGGCCCGGAGGATCTGCGCAGAGGTAATACCGCCCCGGCGCTACCTTTTCGAAAAGATATTTGCCGTTAGCATCCGTTGTCGAACTCCTTACGCGGCGCGGTTCTGTTCTGCCACGCAAATTGAAAGTACTGAGAAGCTGCACCCTTGCTCTTGCGACCGGATTTCCTGTCTCGTCTAAAACTCTGCCGCTGATCGCGCCGAGCGGCTGCAACTGTACCGATACATTCGAGAGGGCTTCTCCTTCCTGAACGGTCAAGCTTTGCCTTACGCCTGCATTGCTGACATAGCTTGGCTGAGTGACCCACAAGATGTATGTGCCCGGAGTAACGGCATCGAAATGGAACGTGCCGTCATCGAGCGACGTAGCGGCCGGAGGTGAACCTTCATTGTTGACGGAATGACCGCGAGAAAACAGATGAAGGGTTGCGCTACCGATGCCGATTCCCGTTTGAGAATCGGTAACTCTGCCCGTTACCGAGCCGGGAGCGATGGTCTGAACCCGGCTTTGAGCCCCGAGCGCGAGTGGTATGAAGAGTAGCGCGAGCAAGCGGAGCATAGACTGAACCCCCCTAGACTCCTTGTCTCATTATCTGGCGAAGACGCTACGTACGGGCGGGGGCGGCTCGGTGTGCTTGATCGCCCGCCACAAAACTTCGTTCAGCTCGTCGTCATCAACGAGATCTTCCTGGGAAAAGTTCATGCGGGCCGATTGCTTTGCTCCCGGCGCATTTGCCGGGTTCCGCTCAGTCAAGGAAACCTTGGGAGGAATGGCGGTGAAGGCACTCGTGTCCGCCTGCTGGCTGAAGCTGCCGAACATCGGCGTAGCTCCGGCATCGAAATGGGTTAGCGGGCGCAATCCCACAATCAGCTCCATGGTTCGAAGAACGCTCGCCTGGTTATACATAGTTGAATCGACTATTGCCCGGCGTGTGTATGGAGAGATCACCCAGACCGGAGCGCGGTGGGAATCGACGTGATCGGGCCCATTCTGGGCGTCGTCTTCAATCACGAAGATTGCTGTCGAGGGCCAGAGTTTGCTGTGCGAAACCGCGTCGACGATCATCCCCATTCCATAATCGTTGTCGGCGGCGTACGAGAGGGGCGTAAGCGCGCCGGCTCTTGTGCCCTGAGTGTGGTCATTTGGCATCCGCAGGATGATCAATTGCGGAGCTTGACCTTGTGACTCGAATCCCTTCCACTCGCGAATGAACTCCTTTGCCCGGTTGACGTCCGTGTACTCGAGGTCGAAGCTGCGGAAGTTCATATCGGTGTGAGCGGCAAGCTGCGGATCGTTAACCGCTTTGATCTGCCGCTCTCCGGTAACCTGATTGAGCGGGATGTTGGTTACCCACTCACCGTAATCGCGGATTGTTACTCCCGCTTGAAGCGCGTTGTCCCACAAGTAGCCCGCGGGCGGTAGATTGGCAGGTTCACCACCTTCGAAGTCGTAGACCTTGCTGCGATGGCCGTATTCGCTTGGCCAAAGCTTCATTGTGTAGTCTGGCGCAATCGCAGCAGACGCCCAGTTATGTCCGTCCGCGCTCACATCGGCGTTTTCATAGAAGTTGTCGTAGAGGATATAATCCTCCGCCAGCTTGTGCAGATTGGGCGTCACCTGTTCGCCGAAGAGGGTCAGCGACTTGTCGCCGTTTCCCTTTGCGATATCGCCTAGCACCTGGTCATACGTGCGGTTCTCTTTGATCACGTAGATGACGTGCTCGATTGGGGAGGCGTGCTCGGGCGTGCGCGCAAAGCGGGCTGCCTGCGCCCCGGTTATGGGTCCATAGATCATCTCGTCGCGATAGGGTGAATTTTCGAGTACTGTCTGCGTCATAGCGCTTATTTCATCCGGTGCAGGCTGGGGAAGAAAGGCGACGGTGCCCGTTTGAATCCTTGCTACATATTCGTCTTTTCGGATTTGCCTCTCGCCTTGATGCTCGAAGGCCGTGTGCACCGTAGGATTCGGTCCGCGCGGATTCGGATGACTGCCCAGGCCTTTGCCGTTTGCGATCGCAAGCTGCCCATCGTCAAGCGCCCGTACCGCGGTCGGATACCAGCCGGTGGGAATGAAACCCAGCACCCTGGTGCGCGGGGCGGATATATCGGCCACCGCGACCGCATTTGCGTCCGAGCAAGCCACATAGAGATGCGAGCCGCGCTTATCGATCGCCAGGGCGGAAGGTGTCATGCCGGCCGGATGCATGGGTGTCATGGAAACGTTTATTGCTTCGAGCATCGTGAGTTGAGCGTCCGTGGTCACACCGAATGAATACACGTTGTTGGTGTTGGCGGCCGCCACAAATAGGCGGGCTACATAGTGCGGGCCGTTTTCTTGGGCCGGAGCCGGAGCGTTCAGCCAGAGCATATCGGTCGGGTGCAGACCAACTCGTATTTTGGCGATTTTGACACCGCTCGCAGCCTGATGTTCGTAGACCACACCTTCGGCCCAGCTGCTGATGAAAAGTTCGACACCGTCTGGGGAGACGAGAATGCGATAAGGTCGCTGTCCTGTTTTCCAGTGGTCCGTCATTTTGCCCGCTTGCACGTTGATTTGGGCAATGCTGTCTCCGTAGAGATCTGCGGCGTAGAGCTGGCGTCCGTCGGGCGACAAGGCGACGTCGCCCACGAAAGGCGCGCCTTTGGCCTGCGATGGTCCAATTGCGAATTCGCGGGTCCGAGTCACTGTGCCGTTTTCGGCAAGCGACATTTCATACACCTTACCGCTGCTGCCACCTCCTACGTAGAACAAATTTCCGGAGGGCGCCACAGTCAATCCGAGCCAGGCGTCAGGCAGGGGTGTTCGCCCGATTTCGCGCTTTCCTGCTAGCTCGATGACGCTGATGCTAGGAGGATTGTAGCCGCCGTTAAGAACCAGTAAATACTTGCCATCAAGGGAAGGTGCGGTGCTCATCGGCAGCGTATCGACCGCAACCTGCTCGCCGGCGGGCCGCAGTGTCCAGCCACTGTTTAGCAGGAAACCGCCGCCTGCGAGCGGGCCGACTTGCTCCTTCGGAGCGTTCTGCGAAATGGCGTGCTGCAGATCAAGAAATGCCAGCACTGCCAGCGTTAGAATCGCGAATTTTCTCATTCCGTAAACCTGTGCCGACCGTGAGAACGATCCCTCCAAATTCTATACTTGTCGCGCGAGTCGTCGGCTCTAGAGGGCACTGCCGGGAAAAATCGGCCTTTTGCGCTGGATGAACCAGGGTGGTGCGCTCTAGAATAGAGCTGTGAGCGTGAAAACTAAGTCCCGGCCCCGGAAAACCTCGTCCGTTCGGCAAAGCGTTACCCTTCCAGCGCAACTGGCAATCGAAGTGCGGCGCGTAGCAAAGGAGCGGCGCCTTACAACGAGCCGTGCACTGGTCGAACTTGCTCAACGGGGCATTGAGGCCGAGGCAGAGGCCCGCAACAATCTCAACACAACCTATCGCCGGTTTATGTCTGAGGCCGATCCCGAGCGTAAGAATGAAGCAGGTAAGGATCTGATCCGCGCAATTTTCGGGACAGACGCACTTGCCGGCGATTCGATTCGCTAGCCTTCCACGCACGGTTTGGGAGCATCTTCTGGCTCGGGTAGCTGAGCGGCAGATTACGCTTAACGATCTTCGTCGTCTGCAGGATTGGGTTAAGACCGGCCCTACGGCTCCCGAGGGTGATTGGTACAAGGACTTTGGGTCTTTTCTTCTGTGCGGTACCGGCGAATTTCCCAAAATCGTTTTGTCGAAAGGCATGAGACCGTTTGGACAAGATCTTGGATAGTCGCCCGGGCGGCACTGCCCCGATCATTCCGTAAACCTGTGGGCAATCGGAAACCGGCGTCCTACGCCAAACGCTTTCGGCGTAATCCGCAAACCTGGCGCCGCCTGCTGCCTTTTGTATTCATTGCGGTCAACCTTCCGCACGATGTCGCGCACCAGGTCCTCCGAGGCACCGGTGCCCGCGACGATTTCAGGGACCGACTTGTAGTCCTCGATGTAGTCTTGGAGGATCGCATCAAGCAGCGGATATTCCGGCAAGCTGTCGGTGTCTTTCTGATCCGGACGAAGCTCGGCCGAGGGCGGTTTCGTAAGTGTGTTCTCCGGGATCGGCGCGGGCAGGCCTCGTTTCTGAAAGCGGCAATTGGCGATACGAGCCAGCCGATAGACTATAGTTTTCGGCACATCGCTGATCACTCCAAGCCCGCCGCACATGTCGCCATACAGCGTGCAGTAGCCTACTGCGATCTCGCTCTTATTGCCGGTGGTCAGCACCAGCGACCCGAACTTATTGGAGAGCGCCATCAAAACAAGCCCGCGCAATCTCGATTGCAGATTCTCTTCCGTCGTATCGGGATTGCGGCCTCTGAACAGCGGTTGCAAGGTGTCGAGCATCGCATGATATCCCGCCTCGATTGACTCGATTTCAAAGCGGATTCCGAGACTTTGGGCCAACTTTCTGGCATCCGTTAGACTATGTTCCGACGAATAGGGGCCGGGCATCCCCACACCGGTGACATTCTCCTTACCGACCGCGTCGACCGCAATAGCAGCAACCAGAGCCGAATCGATACCGCCACTGAGGCCGATGAGGACGCTGCGGAATCCACACTTCCGGATGTAGTCCCGCGTACCTAAGACGAGGGCGTCGTAAGCTGCTTCGTCCGGATCGAAATCAGTCGGGTGAATGTCGCCAGTGCCGTTTGAGCTATCGAAAAAGATCAGGTCTTCTTCGAAAGACTTCGCCTGAGCAGCCAGCTTTCCTTCGGCAGTCATGGCGAAACTCGAGCCGTCAAAGACAAGCTGGTCGTTACCCCCAACCATGTGAACGTAGACCGCAGGTAATTGGAAGCGCCGCGTGAGGGCATGGAAGATCTCCTGGCGCAGCCGTCGCTTGCCGATATTCCAGGGGGAAGCGTTGATGGAGAGTATCAACTCCGCGCCTTTCTGCGCCAATTCCTCGAGCGGGTCCCGCGAATAGCGCTGCCGCTCCCAATACTGCTTGTCATTCCAGGCGTCTTCGCAGATAACGAGCGCGACTTTCGTGCCGCGGATAATGCAGATATCCTGCTCCAAAGCGGGCTGGAAGTAGCGGACCTCGTCGAAGACATCGTAGTTAGGCAGCAGCATTTTGCATTGCCGGAACACAATGCGGCCGCCTTCGATTACTGCGACCGAATTCTGCGCGCGTACGGGGGCGTCTTTCGCGCGGCCGACGTACCCGACAACTAGCGTCAGCCCCAGGTTTGCCGAGCTAAGGCGAATTTGGTCGAGCGCGGCTTCGGTGCGATCGAGAAACGAATGCTTCTCGACCAGGTCACGCGGTGGATAACCGGACAGGGCCAGTTCGGGGAAGGCAACCAGGTCGGCACCGGCATCGCCGGCTCGCCTTGCGAAGTCGAGGATTTTCGCAGCGTTCCCGTCCAGATCCCCCACAGTATTGTTGATCTGCGCCAGCGCGATCCGCATGTGAACTCCATTGTAGGAAACGCCGCAGGTGTTCTTGCCCGGGGAAACCGGTTTCCGCCGGCCGCGTTAAGCTCAAGGTAGAGGCCGCCATGATTGCAGGAATCCGAATTCTCCGGCTACTCATGCTGATACCCGTTTCGGGCGCTCTCTTAATCGGGCAACACGGGTTTGGAGGCGGACCTCATTCAGCCGGGACCGGACATTCTTCTGCAGGTATCGGGCGATCGCCCATCGCTCCGTTCCACATGCCCCCGACGATTGGCATCGGGCGTTCGTCGATTGCCGGGACCGGGCCAGTTTACGGCAACCATTTCGTGGGCCGGTATCCAGGAGTTTCGCAAGGCTATGGAAGGTATAACCGCTATCCCTACGGACCGTGGCGCCGAAATTCGCGCTACGGACGGTTCACTTACGCGCTTCCGTATGCTTACTTCGGTGCGCCGTATTATCCTCTCTTCTTCGACAGTCCGTATGCGGACGATTCCGACTATTACAACGCTCCCGCTTATCCCAGCGATCCTGAAGGCGGCGCGCCGCCCGATGACAGTGGCTTAGGCGCGCAGGTTCAGCAGCTCAGTGCTCAAATTAGCGGGCTGCAGGATCAACTCGCGCGGGGAGCGCAACCGGCTCTGCCGTCATCCGATAGCACACCGGCCGCGCCTCCCTCGCCGCCGATCACGGTGGTTCTGAATACTGGGCAGACGCTCCAAGTTCACGACTATGCCGTAATGGGCGACACGTTCTGGGATTTTTCGGCGCAACCGGCTCGCAAGATCCCGCTATCGAAGATCGACATCTCGGCTTCCGCTCGAGCCAGCGAAGCAAATGGCGCAGAGTTCCCCCAAGTAGGCTCGCCCCGCTCATCTGAAGCACGCTAGGGGCCGGAGAACTGCGGCCCGGCAGCGAAAACTCCCGCGCCGCCACGGGACAGAGACACTAAGAGTACTTACGCAGCCCGAAGATATGCAGTTTTCAAAGATCCGGTGCAGCTGGGGCTTGCTTCGCAGCCGCGGGGCGCACGCTCAGGAAGCGTTTTCGGCGGTGTCCGGCAGATCCTCGCCGGCATAGACGAGCGATTCGACGTATTTCTCGATGTCCTCGGGAAAGCAGCCCATATATTCGAAGGCTTCCAGCTCAGCAGCCGTTTTTTGCGGAACGAAGCCAGCCGCTGTGGGCTGTTCGGCGGTTTGCCGGGACGATTCCGCAGGAACGAAGCCAGGTTCTTTGGCGGTGGTTTGTTCTTGGACCGGTTTTTGCGGAACGAAGCCACGGACCTTCTCTCGATCGCGCACAACGGACTCGCGACCCGCGCCTAAGTCCGCCGAAGCGCTTCTTTTTATTGGCAGCGCGGGCTGGTGGCCTGTGTGCTCTTGTAGTTTTTGCAGGGCGGTGAGCGCTTTGTGGAAGCTGCGCTCGGCGGAGGCCAGTGAACGAGCAACGAGGGTCATCATGCCGTTATCGATGGAAGCGTTCAGGTGTTCCGGGCTCCAGGCGTGCACTTCGAGTTTGCGGAAGCGGCGCATGCGCCAGAAGCTCTGGGCGAGTTCATCGACCAGGATCTCTTCGGTGGTGTTGGCGGGCTGGTGCTCGCGGCGCAAGCTGGCGCGGAGCTCGTCGAATTCGGCCGGGTCTTCGCCTGGAACGACGAGCTGGTCGGAATATAGTCCGTGCTTGAAGGAATTCCTAGAGGAAGAGGCTTTTCCAGCGGCACTCGTCGGACCGGTTGAATGCTGGCTGTTGGCGCGATTGACGTCGGCGCGGGAGCAAGGAGATGTTTGGGCGGGCATGAGTTTCAAACCTGCCCGCAGGATAAGGAAGGTGGTTCGCGGGGGAGTTGGAGTTTAAGGCTAAGCGTTGAGGCGGTTAGGGAAAAAAGATTTGAGACTGGCGTCATCGTTGCGCGTTCGCGCGACGGTGATCATCAACCGGTTCTTCGAAGAGGGCTTCTGGAGAACTCGCGCAAGCCAGAGCGCAGCAGGCACCGCGGGCATGGAGTTCCTCTTCTCGGTGTACCGCTGCTTGGGGATTGTGCGATGTGGTAGCGCTCATTATCCGACCGCGATCCGGAAGTGACGCGTTCAGTATGCAATCGACATGAGATTCATCATCGCGGGCGGGGACTTGTTTACCTTTGAGCGCTCGGAATAGAACCTTACATCCTGGGCTAAAGCCGCTTCAAGGCGCGATCGCAGTCAGAGTACACTCGATTACACTTAACGGTTATGGTGAACTCCGGAATTGTAGTAAAGTCTACGCCCTGGAAGATAAAGGCCCTTGCTCAACTAAAGCAAGAAGGTAGACTTCGATTGCCCGACCTGCAACGAGGGTTTGTTTGGTCGCCAGACCGGGTGCGTGCTCTGCATGAGTCGCTTTATCGACGGTATCCCATTGGAGCGCTTCTTCTCTGGAAACCCTCATGGGAGGGTCCGGAATCGCCGTTTCTCACCCGCGCTTGGGATCTGTTTTCACCCAATCCCATAACGGATCGGGGTGAGCCTGAGCGAGATACAAGCGTTTCCCCCGGATCGATATTTGTCCTAGATGGTCAGCAGCGACTGACTTCGCTCTTCCGCGTGATTTTTTCAAGTAGGCTACGGGGAAAAGCTACTCGAGATCCAAACTTGTTGGTATCCCTTTCGCCGGACGAGGAATGGGCGAATGAACCGTTCCGACTGTGGTCTCGTTCTCTGTTCCGGCAGATGCGCAACGGCCTTTTGATTGATGCCGACGTTCTTTTTGCGGGTTCAGAGGAGAAGACGAGAGTTTGGCAGTTCAGAAGGCGATTGCCAATTGGGTGCAAGTCACAGATCAGCTGTTTTTCAAGGCTCTAGACCGCGCGAACGCAATTCGCAACACTATTTTGGAAGCTGAAATCGTCGCGTATGAGATCGATGCACAAGCAGAGGACGACAGTGTTATCGAAATATTCGCCCGACTGAATCAGCAAGGTGTGCGCCTGAAGCCCGGAGATTTAGCCGCTGCGAGGCTGACCGGTCGCATGAAGGATTTCCGAGAACGTGCGCGCAGATGTCTTAACGATCCGGATCTGAAAGGCTTTGCAGCTCGGGAAGGCGAAGATGATACTCCGCGGGGCGGGGCAATGATTGACACTGACTTACTTGTCAGGACTGCCCTTTTCCTGAGCAACAACGTGCTCCGATACAAAGACATAGAAGAGCGGAAAGTCAGCACCACAGGAACCGATGCTTACTCCAAGGTAGGAGGGCAATGGGACGCAGCATTTACAGCTTTGAAGAGTGTAGTTAGCTTGCTCAAAAGCCACGGCGTTTACAGTGGTTCTTGGATTCCATACCGGTACGTTTTGCTTCCCCCGGCGATCAGTTTCGCGAATAATGAACACCAAGACGGCAGTTTCTGGATGGGATGGGCGATCATCGCATCAATTTGGGGTCTGTACTCTGGGAGCGCGGACACAAAGGCCCAGAGCGATGCGACCGCTAGTCGCGACGGCAACCGCAGTCGTATCCTCGACAATGTTCGTTCACATGCCAAGCGGACCGAGAGCCTTCTGCCGGATGAGGAAGACTTCACAAACCAAATCGTGCAGGTGGATGGAGTTCTTCTAGCCCTCTTAGTCGATTTCGTAAAGCGCAGCGCGCGCTCATTGCCGGATGGGAAGTTTTTCCAACCCGCACCAGTCGAGAACATCGAAATTCACCATCTCTTTCCGCGCTCTCGACTCAACCGTGGAGCCGCCATGGAGTCTCAGAATTCCCCTGATCGCATTGGAAATCTTACTCTGCTATACCGAACTGATAACGAACACCTATCAGACGAGCTCCCCGAATCATATCTGCAGGGGTGTTCACCTGACGCGCTGAAAGAACACATGATTCCAGAGGACCGGGAGCTATGGCGTATCGAGAATTACGCGAGCTTCTGCGAAGAACGCGAGAAGCAGTTATCAACTCGCGTGGGATCCTTGCTACAGGAATTCGGCATAGACTAAAGCTCACTCTCGATAGCCGTGTAATAGATAACCATTTCGTCACCACGGGCTGCTTCTCACGATCATCAGCTCACGCAAGACCATGGAAGCTTTCCTGATAAAGAGCTGTTTCAGGTTCAGTGGGCGGCATGCGGCCCTTGTCGGATATGGCTCGGGAATTTATTCGAATGCATAGCGATCGGGGAAGGCGCAATCGGTTCAGCAAGGTCGATAAGGCATTCGGCCCATGGGAAGCTCCTGGACTGGTGACCCATTCAGTATGCAATCGACATGAGATTCATCATCGCGGGCAGGGATTTGTTTACCTACGACGCTCGGAATAGAACCGCGATTCCTTTTGGGAGCACGAATGATGCGACTGAATTGAAACCGGAAACGCTATGCCGATTGCTACCGATCCAGCGCTTTGCGATCCGGTTGTCCCGTCCGTTGGCCGGCTGTACGAAATTTCAAACGCGGCGATATCTGCCGCCCAGGAAGAAGCCAATTCCCACGCCAATCGCTATGGCGGCTGCCTGTTTCTTTGATTGCGAAAAAGGTATGAAGCGGGTGCCTGCCGGTGAGATCTCGACTACGCCCACGGGCACAGCACGCATCCAGCCGCCACCACCACCACCGTCCGATTTTACTTGATCGGAAGCACCACCGCTTCCGCCACCGAATGCATGCCAGACTCTGGCTACGGGAATCACGGTTCGGTCTCCGGAAGTGACAGGATCGCCAAATACATTCTTGGCCCTTGCGTCGGAACAGAGTGTTTCACTGATCGTCTTCAGAATTTCTGCTCCGCTCATAAGGATATTGTCGCTGTTCTCTCCGTAAGATAACTTCGGGTGCAAAGATAAACCTGCGTTCGGGATTTACCGGGCCGAGCGCTCAGCTTCTCCGGCCCTTGCCAACTGCTCGTGAAACAATGTCCATCTAAGTGAGCTCCGGAATGGATGCGAAAGAGTTTGTATCATCACTGTTCGAATCTTGGGGAAGGGCGACTCTACGACTACTGCTGGCTGATTCGCGTCCGGGAAGACGGAAAAGCGATTCAGGATGTGACCGGATACTTTGACACTGCACTCGTCAACGAACTGCTCGCAATCGGAACTGTCACTTCAGCAGCGTCCGCCGTAGCAGATCGAGTGACGCTTGCGTCGCCAATGTCCTGATTCGGTAACGATCCAGTCCATAGCGAAGCCGGATGACTTGCGTTCCCGCTGGCCCTGCGAGGCCCAGATACACCGTTCCCACAGGATCAAATTCGGTTCCGCCTTCCGGTCCCGCATAACCGGTAGTCGACAGCCCGTAGGTTGCTCCCGCGCGCTGCTTTGCGCCTTCGGCCATGGCCGCTGCGACGCGCTCACTGACGGCGGAATACTTGGCTATCAGATCGCCTGGAACGCCTAATGAGTTGCGCTTTTGTGCATCGTTGTAGGTGACGTACCCACCAACGAAGAAAGCCGAGCTTCCCTCACGGTCCGTCAGCCGAGCAGCCACCATACCCCCTGTACAGCTTTCAGCCGTGGCTACCGTGGCAAGCTTTTTCCGCAGCAGCCGCCCGACAACCATTTCGAGAGACTCATCGGGATTCTCGCTATAGCAGCGCTCGCCTAAAAGGGCAGCTATCGGATTTCCTACTTCTCGCAGCAGGGCATCCGCTTCTTCTCTTGTTCCGGCGCGAGCACGCAGGTGCACCGATAGGTCTCCCGGCGAGGAGAGCACGGTGGTTACCGGGTTGGTGTACTTCGTGTAAACAGGGGCAATGAGCGCATCGAGATCTGATTCGCCTATGCCGGTGATTCTGAAATGACGCACTCGGAGAACCTGGGGCGGCAGCACCGGTCGCAAGCGCGGGACCAATTCCTTCTCGACCATCGGCTTTAATTCGCGCGGCGGACCCGGCAGGAGGGCGAGCGCACCGCGATCCGTAGAGAGGAACTGCCCGGGAGCGGTGCCGAGCGGGTTCGGCATCGCCTCGGCGCCTTCAATGAGGTAAGCCTGGCGGATATTGTTCTTCGCCATTGGGCGGTTGATTTGCCGGAAGCGGGTTATCAGGATCGATTCCTGTTCAAGCGATAAGAGCAGCTTCCGGCCAAGCGCGGCGGCCGTGGCATCGCGCGTGACATCGTCTTCAGTCGGCCCAAGCCCTCCAATGAGAATCACAACGCAGGAACTCGCAACCGCCCGGCGGATCGCCTCGGTCAAGCGCTCGCGATCATCGCCGATGACCTGTTTTCGAACCACTTCGACGCCGAGCAGATTCAGGTGCTCCGTCACCGTGAGCGAGTTGGTATCCACGCGCTGCGGGGTCAGCAACTCACTGCCGATCGCGATGATCTCGGCGTTTTTGGGCATCGGGTCCCTTATCGAAGAGACAGGCCCGCTATATCGACATCAACCCTGAACAGCGCATTGTGCGTCGCCAGGATCATCGCTCGCGACGGCGAAAAGGCCAGGCCCACGATCCCTGGTCCGGAAAGGAAATGCTCGGCCCGGCGATCCTGATTGATGCGAATGATGCCGCGGCGTCCTCCTAGCGAAGCCGCCACGTAGAGCCTTTCTTCTGCATCGAAAGCGGTGCCTTGCGGACGTCCCAAGCCACGATAGAAGGTCTCCACCTCTCCGGCTTTCGAAATTCTGTAGACCGCGTCGTAGCTCGAAGTCGTCGGCCCTGTCACGTAGAGGTAATCTTCCGGGCCGAACGTCAGATGGTAGGCCGCAATGGAGGGCTCGAGCGTGGCGAACACATAGATTTGCCGGGAGCGGCTGATTTTAAATATGGTGCCGCTTCGATCACCCACATACAGGTTCTCCTCGCGGTCGAACGCCAGGCCCGTCGCGACGCCCATTCCTTCCACATAGACCGTCATGTTTCCAGAAGGCGTTACCTGATACACGATTCCGTCATAGCGGCTGGAAACGTAGAGCAAGCCGTCCACATCGAAGGCCAGGCCGGTGGGATTCATCAGATCCGTTACAAACGGCTTGGAGCTGAAGTTAGTGTCGACCTTATAAAGAGAGACCGGCGACTTCTGGCCGCGCGATCCGCTGAAGGTGCTGTAGACGTTGCCTTCCGCATCGACGGCCGGATTGGCTACGGGATGCAAGCTGTCGGCAATCTGTATCCCGATATGGGTCTCGACTTTGTTGCTGCTCTGCGCGCCATCGGCCACTGTCAATTCGCCCACAATGGCCGCCTCTGGCACGCGCGCAATGATGTACTGGTCGCCCGCCATGATCAAATGCGCGTTCTGGTTACCAATACGAACCGTGGGGCGTCCGTTGTTGGTGAAATGCTCACCGTGAATATGCAGCTCGCCGCCTACAATCGCAGCGGAAGGCTCGACCCTCAGCACCCGCGGTCTTGCTCTGGCCACATCTACTGCCTGTTGCTTGTTCGGCATAATTAATACCATCCGGCGCTTCCGCCTATATACAAGATAAGCGCCCCGTAAACTCCCGCCGCGAGATCGTCGGCCACAATGCCCGTTCCCTCCGGCAATCGCTCCAGTTTTCGCACTGGCCATGGCTTCCAGATGTCGAGTAACCGGAACAGCACGAATCCTGCGATAAAAGCTTTGGTGTTCAAAACCGTTGCGCCGGCGAGGGTCAGCCACTGCCCGAGCACTTCATCCACTACTACGAGTCCCGGGTCCTGCTTCTGTACAAAGCGGGCGGTTAGCGTGGCGGCCCAGATAGCGGGGAGCAGCAGTGCTGCCGTCAAGATAAGCAAACTTGTGCGGCCCGCGCCTAGATAAAAGTGCAAAAGAGCTGCGATTGCCACTGCGGCAAGCGAACCCGCAGTCCCGGGCCCCCAGGGAAAATAGCCGCATCCGAACCAGGTTCCGACTGCCAGTGCCAGCCGGGTCACCGGCTCGGGTCTTCCGGCGGATTCGAAGTTTCGCTTTCCTCTGGATCGCCCCCTGGGGTTGTGATCACGTATTTCTCAGATGCCCAGTTCCCGAGGTCTATGAGACGGCAACGGGCACTGCAGAATGGCATTTCGGGATGGTCAAAGGCGACTTCCTTACGGCAGATCGGACAGCGCAGTTTGCGAAGTGGCTCGCTGCTTTCCATTTAGCGCACCGGCATGGCGTTTGATGGCGCGTTTGGGGCCGTTTGCGCGTGTAGGATCGGGAAGGGATTCGCTGCGGCCGGGGGCGCCATCGATTGCCCAAAACCATGCTCTGAAGTATCCGTCAACTCGCCCACCAAATCGTAGTCGTGCGCTTCCGTCACTCTTAGGGTTCGCATCTCGCCGGGGCGGGGAACCTTCTCGCCTGGGCCGAAATCGTTGATATAGCACAGACCATCGATTTCAGGCGCTTGCGTGTCCAGTCGCGCCTCCCACAGCATTTCCGTCTCTTTCGACGGACCTTCTACCAGGACTTGGAACTCCTGCCCGATCAGCCGCTTGTTGCGCTTCAGCGAAATGCGGCGTTGCAGGGCCATCAAAGTCCGTTTGCGGTTGTGAATTGTTTTCTTGTCGACTTTGCCTTCCAGGTGGTAGCTGCCACTGGTCTCTTCATCGCTGTACGAGAACACTCCCAACCGGTCGAACTGTGCCGCCTCGACAAACTGTAAAAGTTCTTCAAACTCCTGACGGGTTTCGCCCGGAAAGCCCACAATCATGCTGGTTCGGATGGCTACGCCCGGAATTGTGTCCCGGATGCGCGCGAGCAGCTTCAGAAAGATATCGGCATTCGCACCGCGTTTCATGCGCTTAAGTGTTGCGGCGCTCGCGTGCTGCAGCGGCATGTCGATGTACTTCACTAACGAATCGTGCGCGGCTATGGTATCGAGCAGCTGTTGCGTGACTTTGTTTGGATAGGCATAGAGCACCCGAATCCATTTCGGCATTTCGGTCGGGATTATTGCCAGCCTTGCCAGCAGATCCGCTAAACCATTCTTTTGCCCGAGATCCTCTCCGTAGCAGGTCGTATCCTGCCCGATCAGGTTGATCTCGCGCACGCCGGTCGCGAACATGCGTTTGGCTTCGTTAACCACGCTCTCCGGACGCCGGCTGCGAAAATTCCCGCGAAACTGAGGAATGACACAGAACGAACACGGGTGATCGCAGCCTTCGGCGATCTTGATGTAAGCCGAATGCCCTGGGGTGGCAAAGACGCGAGCCGTTAAGTCGTGGTAGAGGTATGGCTCAGGCGCAAGCTCTTTAGGCGTGAGGCCTTCGCATAAGGCAGTAATTTTCGGGAGCTCATTGGTTCCCAGCACCGCGTCCACTTCGGGCAGGCTCTTTTGGATATCTTCGCGGTAGCGTTCGACTAGGCATCCCGCGACCACGAGGCGTTGCGCTTTGCCGGTCTTTTTGTACTCGGCCATCTCGAGAATCGTATCGACGGACTCCTGTTTGGCCGGATCGATAAAACTGCACGTGTTCACAACGATCACGTCGGCCTCCGCCGGTTGGGGCGTCAGTTCGTGCCCGTCCGCGACGAGTTGGCCCATCATGACCTCGCTGTCTACGAGGTTTTTCGGACAGCCGAGACTTACAAATCCAATCTTCAAAGGTGTAACGATTCCGTGAGGAAGGTGAAATCTCAGGATACCAATCTGGTTGCCGGTAGCGGCGCGATGTGGCTTGCCGCTACGGCGAACTGAAGAACGCCTCGATAGTCCGGCTTCCCCGCATCACGCGAAGTACCAGCAGGTCGCGGCCTTCGACGCGGTAGCGACTTCCCACGGCGTGCCTAACGGTAAGGATTGCACGGACGGCTGTCAATCGATTTAGTCCGTTCGCAGCGCTTCCATCGGGTCAACTGAAGCGGCGCGCCGGGCCGGTAGAAAGGCGGCTACAATCGCGGCGACCAGAAACAAGATCAACACGCTCGCGGCTACAGTGCCGTCGATTGCTCTCACGCCGTAAAGCATGGACTGCACAAAGCGCACCGCTACGACAGTTGCGGCCCAACCGCACGCCAGGCCAGCGAGTACCGGCGGGATGGCTTCGCGCATCGTGAGCGCGTAGATGCTTTCCCGCGTTGCACCGAGCGCCATTCGGATGCCAATCTCCTGCCTGCGCCCGGCCACGGTGTAACTCAAGACGCCATAGATGCCAAGCATCGCGAGCAACAGCGCTCCGATGCCGAACGAAGAAAGAAGCGCCGTTTGAAAGCGCTCCGGAGCGAGCGAGTCGGTCAGTTGGGAGTCGAGCGTCTTGACGCGTGCGATAGTGATGTCCGGATCCTGGCGCCAGATTGCCTGGCGCACGACGGAGGCGAGCTGATCGGCCGTCTGGGTGCTGCGAACCAGGAAATACGTTTCGTACGGCGGGTCATCGGCGTAGTAGCGATAGAGCATGTTGGCTGGCGGGAGTTTGAGCGAGTTGTTGCGTGCATCGGCCACGATGCCGACCACGGTGTAAAGTCTGTCATCGTGCTTAATCTGCCGCCCAAGAGGATTTTCGTTCGGCCAGACGGCTTTGGCCGCGGCCTGGGAGACGATCACGCTGTGAAGATTCCGGTCGCGGGCATCGAAGAAACGTCCTGCCACCAGCTTTTCCCGAATCGTTTCGAAATATGCCGGGCTTACCCATCGCACATTCGCCAGCGGCGGATTTTTCACCGGTTGGTCCGCCCGAAAGATCCCGTCGATCCAGGTCTCGCCTTCGAGCGGCATAGCGCTGACCAGTGCAGCGGATTCGACCCCGGGAATCGAGCGCAGCTTGGACAACACGGCATCATCGAAGGCGACGCGACTCTGATCTTTATCGTAGGTCTTTCCCGGAAAATCGATCTGTGCAATCACGACATGCCGGGTTTCGAACCCTTTATCGGTGTCGAGCAGATGCAGCAAGCTCTTGGCAAACAGGCCCGTGATGAGCAGCAGCGCCGTGCAGCCAAATACCTGCAGGCCGATGAGCCAGTTGCGCAATTGCCGGCTTTGTCTGCTGCCTGGAGTGCGGCTATTGTTCTGCTGCAACGCTCTCTGCGGATCGGTTCGCATGATGTTCAGCGCGGGGATGATGCCGAAGAGCAGACTGGAGCCAAGAGTAAGCGCAAGCGCGAAAAGCAGGACCGAAGAATTGAGATGGATCTCCGCCATGCGGGGAAGATCGACAGGTGTGTAAAGCCTGAACAACTCGAGCCCTCCAAACGCAAGCACCAAGCCGGCTGCGCCTCCCGCGACTGCCAGAACCAGGCTCTCCGCAAGCGAATTCCAAAGGAGCTGTGCTTGAGAAGCGCCCAAGGCGCTGCGCACCGCGCTCTCGCGTCCCCGCGAGAGCGCACGCCCGAGCTGTGCATTAGCGAGGTTCACGCAGGCAATCAGCATCAGGCCAATGACCGCCGCCATCAGCAGCCAAAGCCCATTGCGAGAGGCGCCTTCGACCGCTTCTTGCATCGGCTGCACGTAAGTCCGTAACGCGTTTGGCTCGTTGTCCCTTTGATCAGCGGGCATCTCGCGGACGATCTGATCTTCGATGGTGTCGAGCTGTGCTTCGGCCTGCTTCTCGCTGATACCGGGCTTGAGGCGCCCCAAGGCCAGCCAATTGCCGTATTCACCGTTCCAGTCGAATTTGTTGAGATCGATCACGGCGGGAAGAATGATGGCGGGCTCGGGTACCGTAGCGATGGCCTGCTTGGAAGGAAATGCATTGAAGGTGTTTGCGCTCGGGAAGCGGAAGCTGGGCGGGAGAACTCCGATTACCTGGCGCGGGGTGTCGGCCAGACGCAGCGTTCTCCCGATTACGTTTGGGTCGCCATGAAACAAACCCTGCCACAAGGTGTAAGTGAGGATTGCCACATCATCATGGCCCTTGATATCGTCTTCAGGACGGAAGCCGCGCCCGATCAGCGGCCTCACTTGCAAGACATCCAACAAGCTGGAAGAGGCCTTGATGGTTCCGACCAGGCGCGGGTGCTCTTTGCCCACTGCCAAGCCGTTCGCGCTGCCCCTTAGCAAGGCTAATCCGCTGAAGGCGGTCGAGCGTTTCTGCCACAAGTCAACATGGCGCGGATTAGGTCCTCCATAAGGAAAGTTCGGACCCAAGAACTTCACTCGTTCCCAGAGGACGACCAGCTTGCCGCTATCGCGGTAAGTGAGAGGTTTGAGAACAACGGAATCGACCGCCGTGAAAACCGCCGTACTCGCGCCGATGCCGAGTGCCAGGGTCGAAATGGTCAGCAACGTAAAAGCGGGCGCTTTGCGCAATTGCCGGAGAGCGTAGACGAACTCTTTCACGAGCACCTATGCAAGGACGTGTACGCAACTCCGTTTGTTCTGGCGAATTCGGCTGCGAAGCGAGTCGCCCTTTAAGCCGGCTTAAACGGCGCGGCGCTCGGATTCCGGCCCCGGTGCCAGTGTCGCAACCGTAGTCCAAAGGAGATGAGCAGCAGCCCGAAAACGATGGCGTAAACTGCGATCCAGATGACTATTGCGAGAGCTCCCGCCAGCGGAACTGCAAGCACGAAGAATCCGAAAATGAGTGAAGCGACCGCCGATAGCAACAATATCCATTCGTGGCCAAAGACGCGCCACAGCCGGATCGCGGCAACGAGCTCAAAAATGCCGGTGATTATCGCCCAGAACCCGATGAAGTAGCTCAACACAACGGCCGTGATATGTGGCCAGACAAGCGTTAGAATGCCTGCCAGAATGCCCACAATGCCTTCCAAAAACAGCGGCCAGTGGCTCCGGAAACCGGTGCGGAAGGCGGCGACGCCATCGATCACACCGTCGAATAACGCGTAAACCCCGAATAGAATCACGAGGACCAGGATAGTGATCCCCGGCATCAGTAATGCAAGGAGGCCGAAAATGATGGCCGCCATTCCTCTTGCAACCAGCGCTACCCAGTTACGTGCCAGGTCATGCAGCATTCAAAGTTCTCCTCCCATTGGTCAGGGGATCTGGCGCTCAATCCCGATCGGCTGCCTGCGTCCGCGCCTCCACAGCACCAGTGTGAGTATAAGTCACAGCTCGCGGCGGCACAAATCCCGCTACGCTTCCTGAGTGTCCACAAGGCTTAGCAACTCGAGCGGATGTTTTATCAGAAAGTCCGGCGAAACCGCCTCAAACGTCTCGGGCTGGAATCCCCAGGCCACGCCGCAGCTCGGGACGCCCGCGTTGCGAGCTGTCTGAACATCCACGCTGCTGTCGCCCACCATCAACGTTGCGCCTGCCGCGATTCCCGCTTCCTCACGCATTTTAAGAATTCCGCCCGGGTGAGGCTTCTTTTCCGGAAACGTGTTCCCGCCAAAAATCCGGAAAAAGTGCTGCTGCAGCCCCAACGCTCCGAGGATGTCCACGCTGATCTTTTCAGGCTTATTAGTCAGGACTCCAAGCTGGTGGCTGGCTGACGCCAATTCCTGTACCATCTCGCGCACTCCCGGGTAAACCCGGGTGTGCTCTAAAGCATGGACCCGGTAATAATTCAAAAAGAACGAGAGCGCCTGCGCAACCTGCTCTTCTCCAAGGATCGGCTCCATAGCTCGCCTGACCAGTACAGCTGCTCCATTGCCGACATAGGAGTTGATAACAGGCTGAGCGAGCGGGGGCAGACCGAAATGGGCGCGCATGGCATTTGTCGAGATTGCCAGGTCGCGGCTCGAATCAATCAGCGTTCCATCGAGGTCGAAAATGATAAGCAACTCCCATTTTCGAATAAGCCCGGTCTTCTAATCTGGGGTATGGCGTTGTCGCATGCCTCCGCGGGCGCGGGCTCAAGAAGTTTCGCGTGGTGGAAAGTTGTGGCGGCCGTCGTGTTGTTCGGGATCTCGTTCGGGTACGTGGAGGCTGCGGTTGTCGCATACCTGCGAAGCATCTACACGCCGTTGCGCGCGCACTTATATCCGGGCTCGCCTGCTCCCGAGCTCTTTCCGCTGCTCTCGCTCGAACAGCTGCGACGCTTAGGGCCGGAGCACACCGCCCGTCTGAAGATAGAACTGGCCCGCGAGTTTGCCACGTTGGTGATGCTGGGGGGCTTTGCCTTGGCTATCGCGCGCAACCTGCGGGAATGGGTGGCGGCGTTCTTTACCTGCTTCGGCATTTGGGACATCACCTTTTATCTGTGGCTGAAACTGCTGCTTGCGTGGCCTGCTTCCATCCTCACCTGGGACATTCTTTTTCTCTTGCCTGTGCCCTGGGTGAGCCCGGTTCTTGCTCCCGTCATCGTTTCAGTCTCGATGATCTCGGCGGGCCTCCTGCTGTTATGGCGGGAATATCACGGCAGACCCACCCGGTTCACGAGCCTGACCTGGTCTGGCATCGTTCTTGGCGCAATCTTGATTTTCCTCGCCTTCATCGCCGATTTCCGCAATACGGAAAATCAGGGCTTCCCGCATGCGTTCCACTGGAGCCTCTTTGTGGCCGGAGAGGTCATTGCATTGATGGCATTTCTGTATGGGCTCAATCGATCGGCGCGAGACTTGCCACGGGCGAACGTCTGAGCAGCGCATTTGTCTGTCAAGCTTCAACAGAACGGCGGTTCTTGGGCTGTGCCCAAAACTGCTTCAGGTTCTCCCATTGCTGAATGAATGAGTCTTTCAGGTCGCGCGGCGCCATCTGCGCCAGAGCCGCCGCAACGTGGCTGGCGTAGGGTAAGACCCGCGAATTTGTCAGAAACGAAGGTACCGGAGACGGTACGAATGCCACCAGAATGGCAGCGAGCGCTGCGACCATGAGGATCCCTCGAATCAGGCCCGCGACTCCGCCGAGGAAATGATCGAACCAAGACAGTCCAATCCATTTGAAGAGCCTGGAGAGCAGCGCGGCAATCAGCGCGCCGAGAATCAATATTCCAAAGAAAATGATCAGAAATCCGAAAATGTCAGCCAGCGCAGGCGTGCTAAGAAAGGGCATCAGTTTCGCTGCTACGATCCGGTAACACCAAAAACCGACTAGCAGCCCTGCTATGGTCGCGATCAACCCGACCACAACCCGGGCAAAACCCGACCGAAGTCCCGCCAACGCAGACAGTAGGATGATCAGCGCCAACACTACATCGAACCAGTTGAAGGGCATCGTTTAGGATCTTACATCGCTTCTGCAAGCAACTCGCGGCCCGTGATCCGCGCGTACGCTTCCTGGTATTTCTCGCTCGTCTTGCGTACAACTTCAGCGGGCAAAGCCGGTGCGGGAGGACGCTTGTCCCAAGCGAGCGTCTCCAAGTAGTCACGAACATACTGCTTATCGAAGGAGAATTGCGGACCGCCCGGCCGATAAGTGTCAGCTGGCCAGTAGCGCGAAGAGTCAGGCGTCAACACCTCGTCAGCCAATACCAACTGATCGCCCACAAAGCCAAATTCGAACTTAGTATCCGCCAGTATGATGCCTCGCTCTAACGCGTACTGTGCAGCTTTTTGATAAATCGCGAGTGTCAGATCCCGCAGCTCTATCGCCAGCTTGGTACCTACCTGATCTTGGACTGTGCGGAACGAAATGTTCTCGTCGTGCCCGTTTTGCGCTTTGGCTGCAGGTGTGAAGATTGGTTCCGGCAGCCGGCTGCCGTTCTGCAAACCTTTGGGGAGCGATATACCGCAAATGGTCCCCGCGGACTGATACTCCTTCCACCCGGAACCTGCCAGATACCCGCGGGCCACGCACTCCACGGGAATCATTCTCGCTTTCGAGACAAGCATCGAGCGCCCCTCGAGCAGGCGGCGGGAAGACTTTAGCGCCTCCGGATATTCCGTTACATCAGCCGTGCGCACGTGTGAACGCACCGTTCCCTTCAAGAATTTGAACCAGAAGAGCGACATTTGCGTTAGCACTCTGCCCTTACACGGTATCCCGCTCGCCAGGATGCAGTCGAAGGCGGAGATGCGGTCGGAGGCGACGAATAAGAGATCCTCGCCTAAGTCGTAGATGTCCCGCACCTTGCCTCGAGTAATCAGAGGCAGCGGCAGGTTCGTTCTAAGCACGACTTCGTCCAGGCACAACATCACTCTTGAGTATGGCAACGCCGCGGCCGAGCGCTCACGGGAACGAATTCGGGCTATACCTGCTGGGAATTCGGAACCCCAAATTACCTGGAAAAATAACCGCTAGCGGAAGAATTTGCCAGCAATCTTACCAGCAACCCTATGAAACTACAGCGCCCGGGGCTTTGGCGGGTTGATTGCCCTACCAAATCTGCAGAAGGAGCTTCAAGATGAATTCGGATCAATTCGAAGGAAAATGGAAGCAACTGAAGGGATCAGTCAAGCAGCGTTGGGCCAAGCTGACCGATGACGATGTCACTGCGCTGAGCGGCAAAAGGGACGAACTGGTTGGAAAGCTGCAGGAGCGCTACGGCATCACTCGCGAGCAGGCCCAGAAAGAAGCGGATGACTGGGCAGACGCTGCCCACTCCGATCTGGCGGCCACTGATGCGGCCGCAGGGACGCAGACCAGCAGACGCCCTTAACTAAGATCTTCTGTCTGAGAACAACCTCCGTCCCGGGCTCGCGCCTGGGACGGATTTTTTTGTCCGCCTCCATCCGCTATCCGCTCAGGAAATCCTGTTCGCCAGTAAACCTCGAGAAAGAAAATCCGTCCCAGATATTTAGGTCTCTATGATGACGAGCGCAATGGCGCACCGACTGGAAAGCCATATCCGTGTAGGCACGGACCTGAGGGACTTCAGCACGTGGATGTCCTCTGAGCAGAAACGGATTTTCCTGCTTTGCCGCCGCATGCTGCAGGATTCGGATGAGGCCGATTCAGCGACCCAGGATGTGTTTCTAAAAGCCTATAAAGCGCTCAGTACAAAGGATGCCGAGGAGCTGGATAACCCTGGTAAGTGGATCACACGGATTGCGGTCAATACGTGTCTGGACCGTTTGCGTTCGAAGTCCTGGATTTTCTGGCAGCGTAGACCGGCATCGCGGGATGAAGAGATAATTCTGCAGCTGACCCCCGGGGAGTCGCCCGACGCGGAACGGCAACTCTTCTCCAAACAAATCCGGCAAAGACTGGAAAGCGCGCTGGCCAAGCTTTCGAGCCGGCAACGGGCCGTTTTCTCGCTGCGCCACTATGAGGCTATGCCGCTCGAGGAGATAGCCGAGGTTCTTAAAGTCGACACTGGAACCGTGAAGGCGCACCTCTTCCGGGCAGTGACCAAATTGCGTCAGGAGCTAAGAGATTTATACGTAGCGAGAGCTTGACTGAAGGTAAAAACCGAAGAGGGAATATGAACATCGGGTCCAAACTGTCAGGACATTGGACGGATGCTCAGATCATCGCGCATGTTTACGGGGTGGGTCCGGGTGACGGGCATCTGGACGGCTGCCGCGAATGCCAATCGCGATTGTCAGTCATCGAAGCACGGCGGCAAGCACTTAGATCGGCTGAAGAGGTCAGCTTCGATCTGCTGGCGGCGCAGCGTCGCCAGATTTACGCAAAACTAACCAAACCCGCGCACTGGTGGTCGGGCTTTCAGCTGCGGCGCTGGGCTTCGGCAGCGGCAGCGGTCTTGCTACTCGGCGGCAGCGCGCTCTACTATGAAGAGCACCAGAACCGGCAGGCGGCGAACAACATGTTATCCGACGCACAGCTTGCGCAGGATGTAAGCCGAATGTCCGAAAATCCAGAAGCGCAGCCCACCGCCCCCCTACAGGCGCTTTTTGAGGAATGAGAAAACTCGATTTCATTCTGCTGCTTCTGATCGCCGCTGGTATCCTCAATGCCCAGAACAGGGCTAATTTCCCCTGGTGGAACAGTCCCATAGCGCGTGACATCGGTCTGACTCCCGATCAGAATCACAGGATACGCGAGACCGTACGCTCCTACCGCAACCGCCTTTTGGATGCGCGTAACAATGTCCTGAAAGCTGAAGGCGATTTAGAGGACATTATGAACAGTCCGGAGGTCGACCCCAATCAGGCCAAAGCTGTCATTGACCGGCTCGCCTCGGCCCGAGCGGCATCGAGCCGGGTTTTTCTCGAGATGAGCGTACAGTTGCGCAGCGTTCTTACACTCGATCAATGGCGGCAGCTCGTTCGAAGGTGGGACGAGATGCAGCGCAAGAAGCCGAGCGACACGCAAGTTCCGCCATAGAAGGCTAGGCAGTGGCCTCCAACTCTTCCGTTATCTCTTCCCATTGGCTCATCGCCCGGGCGAGTTCGGCTCTCTGGTTTTCGAGCAGATTTGAAAGACGCATGGCTTCATCAGCGCCCACGAAATCCGATAAAGCCAGCTCTGACGCTTGTACCTCTGTCTCTAGCTCTGCGATTTTTGCCTCCAAGTCCCTCGCTTGGTCCTGCATTTGTTTCAGCTTGATCGGATTTACCCGTTTAGCGGGCTGCTGACGCGTGGGCATGGGAATCGGTTCAGCGGGAGGCACGCCGGCCAGCACGTCTTCGATCGTCGGGACCTGCTCAGCTCCGCCGCCCTTACGCCATAGATAGTCGCCATACGTACCCGGGTAGACGTGCAGCGTGCCCTCCGAGACCTCAAATACACGGTTCGCCAGATTCTCGATGAAGTATCGGTCGTGCGACACAAACATCACAGTTCCCGTGAACTTTTCAAGCGCTTCGAGCAGCACATCTTTGGCTCGCATGTCGAGGTGGTTCGTCGGTTCATCCAGTAGCAAGAAATTCGCTGGGTGCAGCAGCATCCGGGCCAGCGCGTAGCGGTTGCGCTCCCCGCCCGATAGAACACCGATCCGCTTGAACACGTCGTCTTCACTGAACAAAAAACAGCCAAGCAGATTGCGCAGCTCGGTGTTTGTGGTGCGCGGAGCCGCATCGCTCAGGTCATCGAGGACGCGCGCCTCGGGGTTCAACTCCTTGTATTGATCCTGCGCGAAGTGGTCGAGCTCTACATTATGCCCGAGCGAGTATCTCCCGGAGGTGAGCGGCTCTGTCCCTGCCAAAAGCTTTATCAAGGTCGATTTCCCGGCGCCATTCACTCCGACGAGTGCAATCCGATCCCCGCGCTCGATTGTGAAGTTTACATCCTCGAGAACACGCTTCTGCCCGTAGCTCTTAGCCACACTCTCAAAATGTGCAACCACGCGTCCACTAGGTTTGGGTTGAGGAAACGAGAAGTGGATCGTCTTCTCTTCGGGCGGCAGCTCGATACGCTCGATCTTTTCGAGCTCTTTTATTCTGCTTTGGACTTGCTTGGCTTTTGTAGCCTGAGCCCGGAACCGGTTTATGAAGGCTTCGAGCTGCTGAATCTTTTCCTGCTGGTTCTTGTAAGCCGCTTCCAATTGCGCGAGGCGCTCGGCCTTCTGCTGCCGGTACCTTTCGTACCCGCCAGTGTAGAAGTAGGCCCTCTTATTCCAGATCTCAACTATTTTTTTAACCGTCAGATCCAGAAAATAGCGGTCATGTGAGATCAGAAGATAGGCGAACTCGTAGTTGGTGAGATAGCTTTCCAGCCATTCGCGCGCCTCAAGGTCCAGGTGATTGGTGGGTTCGTCAAGCAGCAGAAGATTGGGCTTTTCGAGCAGTAGCTTGGCCAAAGCAATGCGCATCTGCCAGCCGCCCGAGAACTCTTCCGTTTGCCGTGTCCAGTCTTCCTTCCGAAAACCTAATCCCGTGAGCACAGTCCCGACCTGTGCTTCGATTGTGTAGCCATCCCGAGATCGGAACTCGTTTTCCGCGCGCTCGAAGCGGTCGGCTACTTGACCGTACTCTTCGCTGGCAGGATCCAGCTCGCTCATGCGCGCGGTGAGTGATTCCAGCTCGCGTTCGAGGTCCTGTATTCCGGCGAATACGCTTAGGCACTCCGCGAAAACCGTTCGGCCGCTAACCCGCAATCCATCCTGCGGCAGATACCCGATGCGTATTCCCTTGGTGGCCGAAAGAGAACCGTAATCGAGCTGCTCGAGGCCGGCCACAATTTTGAGAAGAGTGGATTTACCGGTTCCGTTCCCGCCGACTAACCCGCTACGTTCCTTGGGTGTAATGAGCCAGTCGAGGCCGTCGAACAACAATTTGTGACCGAATCGTTTACCGGCCCCGGTGAGTTGCAGCATCCGCTACCATTTTCGCTAAGCCGGCTCGCACGCAGCGAGTGATCCCTAGGCGGCCAGAAGATCGAGCGCGTTTGCCAGATAATTCTTGAGATCCGGCCGCTTCACCACCGCGTCGAGAAAGCCGTGCTCGAGCAGAAACTCGCTGCGCTGGAACCCTTCTGGCAGTTTCTGGCGAATGGTCTGTTCGATCACGCGGGGACCGGCAAACCCAATCAGCGCGCCGGGTTCGCCAATATTGAGATCGCCCAGCATTGCGAAGCTGGCCGTAACGCCGCCGGTGGTCGGATCGGTCAACACGCTGAGATAGGGCAAAGCCGCTTGGTCGAGACGCATGAGCGCAGAGGAAAGCTTGGCAAGTTGCATCAGGCTGATAGCCCCCTCCTGCATTCGCGCGCCGCCTGATGCGGAAACAATAATAAGAGGCGTTTTCTCCACCAGACAGCGCTCGATGGCACGGGTGATCTTCTCGCCGACTACCGCTCCCATGCTGCCGCCGATAAACTTCAGTTCAAGTGCGCACATCTGGACTTTGCGTCCGTTCAGCTGACCGCTTGCGCAGATCACCGCATCCGGCAAATCCGTCGCGCGCGCCATTTCTTCAAGGCGCTGTTCGTATGGCTTTGAATCGACGAAATCGAGCGGATTAGAGGAACGCAGTTGAGCATCGTGCGCCACGTACTCACCGTTATCGAACAGCTGCTGCAAACGGTCCCGCGCGCTCACTCGAAAGTGATGGCCGCACTTGGGACAGACCTGTTTGTTTTCCTCGACCGCCTTCCGCCAAATAATTTGCCCGCATGAGTCGCACTTCTGCCACAGCCCTTCGGTTTTGACGTTTTTTTCACTTTCGTCGGCAGGAGGCGTTCCTTCAATTGGAGGCTTCTGTCGATTGAACCAGGCCATAGAAACAGCCACTACGGTAGCATGCGCGTAAACGAAAACGGACCGCCCGTAGGCGGTCCCACAGCTGGAACAGTGGAGTAGAAACTTACGCCGTCAGGGCTCTTACAAAAAATTTCCGGCGAGTGCCCGCCAGGCTGAGCAGGCCGCCCCCGATCAGGTAAAGCGTGGCGCCTTCTGCGGCCACCGGAGCACCCGCCGCGCCGCCCGTGCCATCCTGAGCCAGTTGGCTGGTGCCGAAATAGAAGTCGTTTACAACAGGCTGGCTCGATGCCGACACCGTTAACCAGTTGATGTCGTGCGAAATTGACATTCCGAGAAACTCGTAAGCATTAGCGGTCACCGGAACGTTGAACGATTCACCGTCGGAAAGCGCCACAGTGATGCTCGTTGCAGTGCCGGTGGATCCCAAACCGAGCAAAACTGCATTTTCGCCTCCCGATGGAAGGTTAACGGTAATGTTGCCCTTACCTGCGGTCGGCCCATAGAGGCTTAACGCGTTGTACTTGCCATACTCGCCCCCGGTTAACTGGTAGCCCCCTGTATACGGGCCAGTGAATAAAAAGGGCAGGGCGGGCCCGCTCAGAGGATTCAGTGTTTTGCCCGCTGCGGTGCTGTAGCTGCCGGATGTGCCGTTAACGGTATTGAAATTCAGCTCGATGGCACCCGTGACGTTGGAGCTCCAGCCGGCGTATGTGGACCAGGTAAGCGTGGTCGCACCGGCATGGAATACAGGCAGTAAGCACGCCAGCGGCAATAGGGCATAAGCGGGACATTTCCCGAAGCGCATTCTCTCAAACCTCCGAATTCTCTTCTGTAACGGAGGTGCGGGGGCCGCGGAGCGCGGCTCATACAGAAAAGCCCCTACGCTTCAGACCGAAATGGAACACTACTGGTTGAGACTGGAGAGGATCTGACGCTTATACAGCTCGGCCTTTTGGAAGATTTCTTCCTGATTCAAGGTGAGAACGCGGCGCGCTTTGACGATCTGCCGCCCATTGATAAACACATCCTCTACATCTCCTGCATGTACCGCGTACGCCAAGATCGAGTAGATGTTATAGAGGGGAACGGTATTGGGGTGAGCTAATGAGAGCGAGAACAGGTCGGCGCGTTTACCTTTCTCGAGAGAGCCAATCTCCTTTTCCAACCCCAAGACACGCGCGCCGCCTATGGTCGCCATGTCGAACGCTTGCTCGGCGGGGATAATGGTGGGATCCATGAGGGTGACCTTCTGCAGCTTGGCTGCGATATCCATCTCCCGCAGCAGGTCGGCGCTGTCGTTGCTCCCCGCGAAGCCATCGTCCCCGAGGCCTACGTGGATACCGAGCTTCAACATCGCGGTGATATGAGCCACACCATCGGCCAGTTTCATATTGCTCGACGGACAGTGCGCAACTCCGGTATTGTGACGCTTTAGAATTTGGAGATCGTTGTCGTCCTCCCAGATTGAGTGAGCTGCGACCACACGGCCATCAAGCACGCCCAGCTTTTCCAGCACTTGAGTGGGGGTCAGTTTGCGTTTGGCGAGCGATTCCTCCCTTTCGGCACTGGTCTCAGCCAGGTGAATCAGAAGAGGAGCGTGATATTTCACTGCAAGCTTGTGCGCCGCCACGAGCGCCTCATTTGGCGTGGTGTAGATGGCGTGAGGCGCCACCGCGGGCACAATCAAATCGTCGTCGCCGTAGCGCTTCATGAACCGCTCAGCGGCCTCGATCGCCTCCTGCCAGGTTTTGTAGTCCGGAGCAGGGAAGCCGATCACAGACTGTCCGAGTACGCCGCGAACGCCCGCTTCTTTGGTGGCCTCTGCTTCGGCATCTTCGAAATAATACATGTCTGTGTAAGTGGTAATTCCCGCCAGGACCATCTCGAGACAGGCGAGACGGGTGCCCCAGCGCACAAAATCCGGCGTAACGTTGCGTGATTCGGCCGGGAAGATAAAGTTGTGCAGCCAGTCTTCCAGCCGCCGGTCATCGGCGATTGCGCGAAAGAGAGACATGGGCGCGTGCGTATGCGTATCGATCAGACCTGGCGCGATAAGCGCGCTCGGTTTATCGAGAGTATGTTGCGCCGTAAAGTCGCGGTCAATGGCAGCCTGCGTATCTACCGCCGCAATGCGTGACCCTCGAATCGCGATCGCGCCGTTTTCAACTACCCGATGCCTGGCGTCCATGGTCACCACATACCGGGCGCGGATGATCCAATCCACCTGTTCCGCCGCCCGGGAAAGATATGAAAGCGCCAGCAGAAGCGCGAAGCTTGTCAGAACTTTTCTCATTTGCCGAGCTGCCTTCGCGCCTGCGAAATAGCATGCTCGAGTGCCTCGCGAGGATTCTCGACTGCGCTTCCGTGTCCCGGCAGGATGCGCGCCAAATCGAAGTTCGAGAAGCGCTCTGCGCTTGCAAGCGCAGTTTCGTTGTGCCAGGTGGCCCATTTGGGAAGTGGAAAGTACCACGGCGGATCGAACGGCAGGCGAAGCTGCTTCATCGTCGTAAGGGCGTCACCGGCATAGAGGCTGCCGTCGCGTCCGTCAAACAAAGAAATATGACCGGGAGTGTGTCCAGGGGAGTTCACGACCCGGAGCGAGCCGATGCTGTCGCCCTCGTTCAGTAGCGTTTCCGGCAAGTTTTTCAGCTTCTTAAAACTTCCCTTTACCGGACTTTGCGGTTCGGCCGGCCGTAGAGTCATCCGGCCAGGCTTTACGCCGCGCGCGGCTTCTTCAAAAATCTGCGATTCCCGGCTGCCGGCCAGAATTCGGATATCGGGAACGAGCTTTTTTACCTCGTCGAGAGAGCCGACGTGATCGAGATGAGCGTGCGTCAAAACGACTCGCCGAATCGGCTCTCCGAGCTGACGCGCAGCCTCGCGGATAATGCGAGCGGCAGCTAGCGCCGTATCGACCAGCGTGAGGCCGTCGGTATCGCGAACCAAATAGCAATTTACGCTGTTGAAGCGCTTTATTTGGAGGCAATGCTTAGAGATTTGGCGGACGGGCACGGCGGGCTCCCTTCAGTGAAGGATAGCGAAAGCGAGCTACGCGCTTAGCGGCCTGCACCGCGGGTTGTCGCGCGAAGAATTGCCGGTCAGCCGATCTTCGGCCTAAGAGTGCTACCCAGCCGCGCGCCCGTTTCGAGAACGCAGCTTCTGCATCGCCCACAAAGGAAGGAAGCGCGGAGTGATCAGCAGGTAGCGTCTCCACAGGCGAGCCGGTTCAACCACAAGGCGGAACAGCCATTCGAGACCGTTCCGCTGCATCCAGGCGGGGGCCTGCCGCGTCCGGCCGGCGTGGAAATCAAAGGCAGCCCCAACCCCGATCATGGTTACTCCTCGAAAACAATCCCGGTGCGCATACATCCACTTCTCTTGCTTAGGCGTGCTGATGCCGACGAAGATAATATCGGGATCTGCCTGCAGGATGAGGGCCTTCACTCGATCATCTTCTTCCCGAGTGAGCGGACGGAACGGGGGCGAATAGGATCCGGCAATATGCAGCAGAGGAAACAGTTCAACCAGCCTCTTTATCAACAAGGGTAGAGTGTCTTCGCGCCCGCCATACAGAAAGATACTTTGGCCGCTTCGTGCCGCTTCACGGCAGAGTTCGAGCATGAGCGTGGGCCCGTAGACGCGTTGCTGATGCGGCCAACCGAAGGAGCGCACGGCCCAGACCAGCGGCATGCCGTCGGGGGTCGCGATGTCCGCCTCGTTCAGGATCTTCGCCATTTCCGGATCATCTTGCGCCATGATGACGCCGTGGACCGAGGTCACGCAGATATAGTGCGCAGGAGGATGTGGGAAAGACCGGCGTTCGTCCGACCAGCGCCGGCAAAGCGCAACCACTTCCGCGTAACTTGTTTTGCTGATGCCTACGCCGATAACCCGCTGTTTTTCGGGCAGACTACCTGTCCTCATCGCCCGCCGAACTTAGTTCATTAGGGCGTGTGCCCCTTGTCGCCAGTTCGCGACAAGCGGTCAATCCGGTGATCGATCAGTTCCCGAATGCCGCGCCAGAACTCCAAACGTGCTTCTCGAAAGTGCCTGCCGACACCCTCCGGAGGTTTGAGCATGTCGGATGCACGTTCCGCGCCCTCCCTGACCCAATCGCAAAACCAGTCGATGTGTGCCCGGTCAGCTTGCGAGGCGTTTCCGGCTCCCTGTGCTTGGTTCATGGAACTCGATCTCCACTCTTAGCTTACGCCGTTCCAGCCGTGCTCTGCCAACGTGATCCGGGGTTATGAAATGGACGGGGCGGCTCGGCGAAAAACCCGCTTTAAAGAGCGCAGTACCCACCTGAAAAGCAAAACCGAGAGGAATACGGAAACCAACACGACTGCGATCAGAATCGCCGGATGAACGGCCATCAGCAGTGTGCCGCCCAACGTAAGCGTGTCACCGAGCAGGCTCAGGGCGACATTCGAAAATGGCTCCGGGGAGGTGTTCGCCGCGAGCCTGGTGGCAGTCTTTGTCCCGTGCGAACTCAGCGCTATTCCGCCGCCAAGCAAGAACGCGAGCAATCGCACCACGGGATCGAAATGAGCAAACGCGGTGGCGGCGAGCACTGCGCCTGCCGGTACCCGAATAAAGGTGTGGATCATATCCCAGACCGAATCCACCGCAGGAATTTTGTCCGCTATAAACTGCATGACGTACATCACGCCCGCGACCACCAGTACCCACGTATGACCCAGGTAACCCAGGTCCCCGGGAAGGCTGACTAGCTGAAATCGTTCCAGTAGTCCAAGTGTTAGGACGGTTACGTAAAGATTGATTCCCGACAGCCAGGCTGAGCCCATTGCGAAGCCTAGCGTACTCAGATCCATAAGACATCTGTATCACGTCGGCGACCCTCGCCGTTTGCGACATTCGAAAACTCTCAAAATCCTGTCGAGTGCGCCATCTGATTAGGCCCGGGATAAGTTGGATTAATTTACCGGGTAAAAAGCTCTAGACTTATAAATCTTGCAAATGATAGTATCTCCCTAGTACCGAAAATTGACGAGCAGCCGAGTTCCGCAACAGAACCGCTGGATGTTCGATTCTCCACCACTTTTTTCTCTAGGAGTGACCTATTCGACGCCTTTTGATTCTCTCCGTGATAGTAGCGCAGCCTGCGATGATGTTGGCGCAAACTCCCACCATCGGAGGTTGTTCCGTATTCCCCGCCGACAATGTCTGGAATACGCCCATCAACACGCTGCCCGTAGATTCCAATTCAGATGCTTACATTGCGTCTATGAACGCCACCAACAACAGGCTTCACCCGGACTTTGGCAATGGAACACCTGCGAGTGGCGGTATTCCGTATAACCTCGTTCCCGATAGCCAGGCCAAGGTAACACTGCCGTTTTATTACGGCGGCGACCCTGGGCCATATCCGATCCCAAACAATATCTACATCGAAACAGTGTCCGATCGCCACGCCATTATGGTCGACACGGGCACCTGCGAACTGTATGAGATTTTCAACCTGATGGGTGGGCCGGGTTCCTGGGCCGCAGGCTCCGGAGCCACCTGGTCGCTGAACTCTGATGCCCTCCGACCGGATGGACTGACCTCGGCAGACGCCGCAGGGCTGCCCATTCTTCCCGGCTTGGTCCGCTACGACGAGGTGGCATCTGGTGTAATTCGCCACGCCATCCGGGTGACAGCGGATAACACCCGCAGCGCCCACATCTGGCCTGCCAGGCACGATGCATCGAGCCTCACAGGTTCTCAGTACCCGCCTATGGGACAGCGCTTTCGGCTGAAGGCGTCCTTCGATATAAGTTCCTATCCGGGGCCCGTGCAGGTGATCTTGCAAGCGCTGAAAACGTACGGCATGATTCTGGCTGACAACGGCAGTTCCTGGCACATTTCGGGTGTGGGTGATCCGCGCTGGAATGATGACACCATGCATGCCATGACGGCTGTTACGGGCGATAACTTCGAAGCCGTGGACGAATCGGGTTTGATGGTCAACTACAATTCTGCGCAGGTGGCAAGCTCGACAAATCCTCCTGCTCCTCCTCCTCCTGCGCCTCCTCCGCCTTCACCTTCGACGCCCGCTCCAACGGGGTGGGTGAACATCATCTCGAAGAACAGTGGAAAGTGTCTGGATATGACTGGAGGGCCCTCGGCAGTTGGGAATGGCGATCCCGTTCAGCAATGGACCTGTGTAGGGGGTACCAATCAGGAGTTTCAATTCACCGCGGTGAGCGGTGGTTATGAGATCAGCGTTCAAAACAGCGGTCTGGCGCTGGGCGTCAGAGGTGGTCCTTCTGCTGTTGCGAACGGCACGGTAATCCAGCAGTGGTCCTATTGGGGCGGATCCAATCAGACCTGGAATGTCGTTCCGACGAGTGATGGATATTACTCCATCGTTCCTAAGAACAGCGGCTCCTGTTTAGACGTCAGGGCTTACTCTACGGCCGACGGGGCAGCTATCCAGCAATGGTCGTGCACCGGCAACGATAACCAGAAGTGGAGTTTCGCCCCCGCTTACTGATCGCGGTTCCTCGACCTCAAATCTGCCGTAACTGAGGGCGGGGCTCTCGTTTAGAGAGCCCCGCCCAGATTGAGCCTACCGTTCATTAGCTTCCTCCGGCCTGCCAGGGGTAGCGATCCAGCGCCCATTCCAGCCGCTGAATGGCGTGTGAAATCTGTTCAGCCCGTACCGTCGGCTGACTTGCCACGCCGTGTTCCCGCCCCAAGCGAATGGTTAACCCGTCCACTTCCGCGCGCAGTCGCGCCAGCACTGATTTCAGTGTTCCTGATTCGGTCTTGGCAGCGCTTAGGTTGCGCTGTTCAGGGTTTTGCAACCCTCCGATTTCCGCCACTCGCGACGCCTGCGCGTCCAAGGTCTTTAACATGTCATCTCCTTTATGAGTCTCTTCTCTGCGCTATCTCCTTTTTTGCACGGAGATGACGCAGAATCCTAACGCGCGCTCAGTAAGTGAACGCGCCATCTGACAAATCGGGAACTCAGATGACTGAAGAGGGTGGAGCGCGTCCCGAATAAGCGGCGGTCCCGTCGAGGAAGACTGATACAGTCCTCGAGAGAATAACTATTCCGGATCTGAGCAGCGGAACAGTTGCTACAACCGTTACGGACCTGGTGGGGTTCTCTATCCCGGACTTTCGGACTCTTTGCGGGCAAGCAGGCCGGATACGGCTCGAACTGCTCGTTGCACTCAGATCAAAGGGCGAAGCCGAACCGGTCCCGGACACGCCGGCCACCGCAGTGGCATTCTGAGCCGGCCCATTTGCTGCAACGACGCTCCTTTGAGAGAACGCAAGAGCAGCCGTGCAGCAGCAGATTGCGATAGTCGCCGCCCACTTGGTCATTCGAAACATAAGACGGCCGCGCGTCGCCTGACGTTTATAAAAAAGCAGAGAGGAAGAAATATCGCTCAGTTGTAAGCTGCTGTGTGTTGGTTCAGCCTGAAATGGAGAGAGGGCGCTCTCCGTTAGTGAACATTCCGCCCTTCGGGCGGGGATTTTCAAGGCATCAGGGTCTATCGATCCGATGTGGCTCTATTGAAAAGCGCGGAAGCGAAGCCGCCGCGGTCCGTCATCGTCTCGATGAGCCCGCCGGACTATCCCTTCGCATGGTTCCGTCCCCGCAGTGCCGCTTCTGTTTCGCCCGGCAGATTCATTGTAGCCCCACCACAACCTGCGGCCAAATTTCCGGATAGCGCGTCATCCGGGAGCCTGAACGGAAGCGTGACGCTACTTTGGACGCTGCTTCAATTACCCCTACTGAAGATCAGTGAGCGGCCAGAAATTCCTCCACGGCGCGCTTGAACTGCTCCGGTTGCTCAATCCATGGAAAGTGTCCGCAGCGGTTGATATAGCGAATCACCGACCCGCGGAGCAGTATGTGGATGTCTTCAGCCGTCTTATCCCCTATAGGATCTTGGTGGCCCTGTACAATCAGCGCAGGGCATGAAACACGGGCCAAACCGTCGCGCAGGTCGTAGTGCTTCTGGACATCAGCCATCATGAGAGAATTGGTATCTGCATGAAGTGAACCTTCCTTATGAGCGGCGGCAAAAGCCAGCGCCTTTGCCCGGTCAAAGAAGAAGGCAGGCAGTATTGCCTTGAGCGATTCCAACGCCGCTTTATCCGGGTCAACCCCGTGCTTCGCTGCGTTGTCCCAGTAGGCAGCCATTTCTTTATCTTCGGAATGCAGGCGCACCTCGATGTTGTCGCCGAACCACTGAACGTATTCTCGCGTTGGTCCTCCGGCTCCGATCAGAATGAGTCGACCGACCAATTCTGGATGCGAAGCTGCGTAAGCCATAGCAAGCATCCCGCCCCATGAATGCCCCACGAGCACCAGCTGCTCCAACCCAAGCTGTTTCCGGAGTGCCTCTAAATCTTCGACGGCAAGATGGAGCGACATGTTGCTGGCATCCAGGCGTTGTGGACGCGACCTGCCCGTGCCCCTTTGTTCTAGGAACACCCGTTCGTACGCCACAGGGAAGAGTTTGGCGGCTTCCTCGAGAGACCCAACGTCGATACCCGGTCCTCCAGATAAAAAGATGATGGGTTTGCCAGAGCCCTGAACGTAGTAGTGCAATTCAAAGCCATCCCGCTGAACTACGCCTTGTTGCGCGTACAAACTAGCGCCAAATCCGCTTAAAGCTATTGCGAACAGGGTCGTCAACTTCTGAACCATGGTCATTGCAGTCTATCTCAGCAGGACCGCAGCGTTGCGTTGCTGGCCGCGTTTGCCCACGACTATCGATACCTCTTTGTGGTTTAACTCAATTAACTTCAACTCTCGGTTTGTTTGAATGTAAGTCGAGCGAGGAGCGCGTGGTGTACAAAAAACTGAACTCAACGAGGGCGTTGATTCAGAGAACAACCATGGAGGCTCCTCAACAAACATATGTATTACATCGGGCTCGACGTTCACAAGAAGACGATCAGCTATTGCGTGAAGGATGTAAGTGGGCAGATTCAGAGAGAAGGAACGATCCAAGCGACTCGTACTGAGCTGGATAGCTGGGTGAAGACGCTTCCGAAGCCGTGGACAGTAGCGATGGAAGCAAGCATCTTCACCGGCTGGGTTTACGACCATCTGCTCCCGCATGCCGCACAGGTGAAGGTAGCGCATCCATTGATGCTGCGTGCCATCGCAGCGGCCAAGAAGAAGAACGATCGTATCGATGCCGACAAGATCGCCGATTGCCTGCGCTGTGATTTTCTGCCTGAATGCCATATGGTTTCCACAGAGATTCGGGATCGGCGCCGCACATTGCGTTATCGGCATCTGCTCGTACGCCAGATGGTTCAGATGAAGAATCGAGTCTCGGGGCTACTGCTCGAAACCGGGGTGAGCCACAACAAACAGCGCCTGCACAAAGTGAAGTATTTCCGTGAGTTGCTCACCACGAACAAAGAAGTGGATGAGAGCATTCGGCCGTTACTGAAGCTCAGCTGTGAGTCCATCGAGCGGTTGCAGAAAACCGATTACGCTCTGGTCAGTTCTCTGCAGCGTGACCCCCTCCTGGCTGAAAGGATTAAGAACCTCAGGACCGTTCCTGGAGTAGGACCGATCACCGCATTGACTTGGGCGCTGAAGATTGGTGATGTATCCCGCTTCCACTCAGTGAAGCAAGCGATCAGCTATTGCGGATTGTGTGGAGACGAAAAGAGTTCAGCAGACAAAGTGTTGCGAACACCGCTCTCCAAACAGCGCAACAAGCACATCCAGCGTGTTCTGGTGGAAGCCGCCAAGCTAGCGCCAAGAAACAGCCACGAGCTCTCTTTGGTGTACGAAAGGGCCAAGCAGAAAGGAAACGCTAATCGAGCAACGATTGCAGTAGCTCGAAAGACGGTGACTTATCTGCTCGCCGTAGATCGAGGCCAGCGGCCCTTTGTGGCGCTGGAAGGCTTCAGCACGGCAGTGGCGTAAACGGCCTACCGCGAGAAAACAGATTACGCAGCGCGCAGGCTGCCGGGTCCTGCAGGTCGCCGACTGGGCGATGGATGTGCAAACTCCTGAGGCTCCCTCCGAATTGTTTCGGGACTGGCAGCGAACACAGACTCAATCATCTGCGACAGCCGGCAAGGCTCGAGGCAGCAAATGGATGTCCGGTCCTGCGAAGGCAGGGACCACGGCCGAGAGGCACACGTGCGAGCTGCGGGTCTGATATGAACGTTCTTGCGCGCTCCTCACAGGCGCGCGTCAGCCAGAAGTGCGCTTTTCTCTTGACTTCGACTTACATGGATGTCGGCTACCCGGAAGTTATCCGCTTCACCGGCGACTCCGAACGTGGGATCGTCGTTCTTCACGCGTCCTTCTGCCGACTAATCTGCCGCCGTTTTCGGGCTTCCTCCAACTTCAGGTCACGCTTGGCGTGGATCTCCGCTTGACGCCCGGCGAGCATGTCCTTCGGCGTGATGTAGCCGATGGCACTGTTCAGTCTGACGTTGTTGTAATGCTCGACGTAGCCCTCCACCAGACGTCGCGCATCATCCAATGACAATGGCGTCCCTGGCCGGATGCGCTCGCTTTTGAGCGATTTGTGCCAGCGTTCGATCTTCCCGTTCGACTGAGGATAGTAGGGGAAGTTCTGACGTGGGTCATGCCCGAGATCCGAATGAACTCCTTGAAGTCTTTGGCAACGAACTGAGGCCCGTTGTCGGAGATGATCCGGGGTCGCGCCTCCGGGTGAAGTTCCTTGGCCCGCTCCAAGATGACTTCGATGTCCGCCTCGGTCATCGACTCCCGCAGATCCCAGTTGACGATGTATCGGCTGCAGCCATCGAGGACACTGCACAGGTAATAGAACGTTCCGCTGACGTTGATGTACGACACGTCGATGTGCCAGTGTTGATGTGCCGCCAGTGGCTGCTCAAAGCCAGTGCCCTTCTTCGACGGCTTGCCGTTCCACTTCGATAACAGTCCTGCTTGGCTGAGAACTCGCCATACGCTGGACGGGCTCGCTGCCACGATGTCGGCATCCAGCATCATGAACGTCAGCCGCCGGTAGCCTTCCAGCGGATTTTTCAGATGGAAGCCGATGATGGCCTGCTTCTCCCAATCCTCCAGCCAGAAATCGCGGGGAACCCAGCCATTGTGCTCATTGACCTTGCCGTAGCGTTCCCGCCAGTCATAGAACTTGCTGGCGGCGATCTCGAGCCACCCGATGAACCGCCCGGCGCCGATCTCGGTCTTCGCCGACCAGCGCCGAACGAAATCCACGATCTGATCCCGCGTGTCGTGCGGAACCCAGACCCCGCTCAGAGTTCCCCAATCTCTTTTTTTAGCGCGACATGCTCCGCCATAAGCTCAGCTAGGACCTGATCCTTCGTCTGGATCTTCTTCTGCAGGCAGGCGATCCGTTCCTCCTCGGCGGAATGATTCGGCCGTGCTTTCTGCTCGAAGGCAGCCGCCCCGTTCTCGAAAAACTCCTTCTGCCAGCGGTAGAAGACCGTGGGCTTCAGGCCCAGCTCATCGCAGAGCGTCGAGATCGGCTCCTTATCCAGCAAATGCCGCCTCAGGATGGCGACTTTCTCGTCCGGCGTGTAGTGCTTCCGTTGCTTGTTCATGCGTTCTCTCCATTACCTTACTGGGAGAACGCGTTCTCCATTTCCAGCTGAACCGGAACAGCTGCTATTTGAGCAGCGTGTTACTCAGGATTGCTCGCGCGATAGTGAAGTAAATCACCAGGCCACTGACATCGACGAGTGTCGCCACGAACGGCGCGGAGGCACTGGCGGGATCCAGGCGCACTGCACGGAGTACAAACGGCAAGGTAGATCCTGCGAGTGTTCCGAATAACACTACTCCAACTAGACTGAGAGCGACTGTGAAGGCAACCAGTAGAAAGTGAATACCGTAAGAATGCCAAACGGCTTGCCAGACCAGAATGCGTACCATGCCGATCACGCCCAAAATGCCACCCAGCACAAGTCCGGTCGGAAATTCTCTGGTTATAACTTTCCACCAGTCGCGCAGCCGAACTTCCCCAAGCGCCATCGCGCGAATAATCAAGGTTGTTGCTTGCGAGCCTGAGTTGCCGCCGCTGCTTATGATCAAAGGCACAAAAAGAGCCAGCACTACGGCACGCGCTATCTCACTTTCAAAATGCCCCATTGCGGTGGCGGTGAGCATCTCTCCAAGAAACAGAATCGTGAGCCAGCCGGCTCGCTTCTTTACCATCTGCCAGAAGGCAACGCGCAGGTAAGGGCCGTCCAGCGCCTCTAGTCCACCGATTTTCTGAATGTCCTCGCTCGCTTCCTGCTCGACAACGTCAACGATGTCGTCTACGGTGACGATGCCTTTCATCCTGCCTGTTTCGTCGACCACGGGAATCGCGAGCAGGCGCAGTTTGCGGAAGAGTTGAGCCAGCGCTTCCTGATCCATATCTTCGGATGCGGTAACAAAGTTCTTTCGCATCACTTGGCTGACCAGCTTTGAACCGTCGGCGGCAAATAGCTCGCGAAAACTGAGAACTCCGAGCAGTCGCTGCGATTCGTCGAGGACATAAGCGTAATAGACTACGTCCACGTTTGCCGCTTGACGCCGCAAATAAACGATAGCCTCATCGACCGTCATGTCAGGGCGCACGCGGGCGAAGCGCGGGCTCATCAATCCGCCCGCCACATCCTCCTTATAAGCGAGCAACGCGTTTACCTCTTTGCGCACGCTTTCGTCCAACTCTGACAGGAGCTGTGATCTCCTGCCTTCCGGCACGCGTTGCAGGAGATCAGCCGCTTCATCCGGCGGAAGCACGCGCAGCCAGATACGTTGCTCGTTTTCAGGAAGATGATCAATCAGCTCGAGCTGATCATCGGTGCCGAGCGCGAGATACACATTGTCTGTTAAACCTCTGGGAAGGTTATTAAAGGCCTTTAGGCGCTCCGAGAGAGATAGTCTATTCCAGCCGTTAATCAACTCATCCACATCCGGTTCGACCGGCGTCTTGGCCATTCGTGTCCGCTCCTGAAGGGGCAACCCCGCTCTACATTTGAACAGGTTTTCGATAAGCAGAAAAGCTACCGGCGCGATGTTCAGGACCGCGAACCTGCGGCTTTAGAACTGCCAGATGCTCGTGCGAGCGAGCGTGGATTACGCTGCCTTTCTCAATAATCCGTGCGGATCGAGCACAAACTTTTTCGCGGCCCCTTTGTCGAAATCGGTGTAGCCGCGCGGCGCGTCTTCGAGCGAGATCACGTCCACATTCACCGCCTTTGCAGGATGAGCCTTCTCGTGAAGAATAGCCATCATGAGCTGCCGGTTGTAGCGCATTACCGGGCACTGCCCGGTGGTAAAGGTGTGTGACTTCGCCCAGCCGAGCCCGATGCGGATTCCTAGGACCCCGTTTCTTGCCTTTTCGTCCTTGCTTCCCGGGTCATCCGTAACATAGAGGCCGGGAATGCCGAGTGCGCCCCCTGCGCGCGCTACCGTCATCAATGCGTTGAGTACGGTCGCGGGTGCTTCATCGGCTTTTTCACCGTGAGCCCGCGCCTCAAACCCGACACAATCGACTGCTGAGTCAACTTCGGGAACTCCCAAAATCTGAGCGATGCGATCCCCGAGTTGGCCCTCCTTCCGAAGGTCAATCGTTTCGCAACCGAAGCTGCTGGCCTGCTTCAGCCGCTCAGGAATCATGTCGCCTATAATAATCACCGCGGCCCCAAGCAGCCGGCAAGCTTCGGCACAGGCCAAACCCACCGGGCCCGCTCCCGCTATGTAGACCGTAGAACCTGGGCCGACACCGGCGGTTACAGCGCCGTGATAACCAGTGGGAAAAATGTCGGAGAGCAATGTCAAATCACGGATCTTGGCCATGGCTTGGTGCTTATCCGGGAACTTCAAGAGATTGAAGTCGGCGTATGGAACCATGACATAGTCGGCTTGGCCACCGGTCCATCCACCCATGTCCACATAACCATAAGCGCCGCCCGGGCGCGACGGATTTACCGTGAGACAGATGCCGGTTTTGCCTTCCTTGCAGTTACGGCAGCGGCCGCAAGCAATGTTGAAAGGCACCGACACGATGTCGCCGATCTCTAGAAATTCGACGTCGTTTCCTTTCTCCACAATTTCGCCAGTGATTTCGTGTCCGAGGATCATGCCTGAGGGCGCCGTAGTCCGCCCCCGAACCATGTGCTGATCGCTGCCGCAGATGTTGGTAGCGATCAGCTTTAAAACAACCGCGTGTGGCAGCTTCTTGCCGTTGTGCTCGAGTTTCGGGTAATCGATGGTCCTGACTTCGACCTTTCCCGTTCCGATGTAAGCAACTCCGCGATTTCCTGGCATGTATGTTTCTCCCAAATATTTCCAAACGAACTCAGAATGCCGCAGCGCCGGCTTCAGCTACTGCGTGATCCTGTTCGCCCAATCCACCACTTACCCCAATGGCTCCAACCACCTTGCCACCCTGCTTCAAAGGAATCCCGCCGGCGAAAATCATCACACGCCCGTGATTGGAGACATGTATGCCGAAAAACTGGTCCCCCGATTGCGAGTTCTTCGCCAAATCCTTGGTGGCTAGATCGAAAGCCCGGGCCGTGAAAGCCTTGTTGATCGAAATATCTATGCTGCCGATCCAGGCATTGTCCATGCGCACGTGCGAAACCAGGTTGCCGCCTTCATCGACAACCGCGATATTCATCGGCTGCCCGATCTCCTGAGCCTTCTTTTCTGCCGCAGCTGTCACTCTGCGCGCATCTGCTAATGTCATGTCCTAGTCTCCTCTGGCGGAGCTCTCTACCATGCGTCCTGCAAGCTCCAGCTAGAAGACTATCTCAAGCCGTTCCCGTTACCGTGCGCTTGACGCGAAATCCTGGGCTGCTCCGGCGCAAGCGGGATACACTCGTTGAGACGTGAGGATCAGGTGGCGGCAGTAGAAGACCAGGAGCAAGCGAAGGCTTCTGGTGTTGAGCCGGAGTGGCGTCCGGCGCATAATCCCTGGGCGATTGCACTCACCGTCACCATCGCGACCTTTATGGAAGTAATGGATACTTCCATCGCCAACGTTGCCTTACCACACATCGCGGGTGGATTATCCGCCGGGCAGGACGAGGCGACCTGGGTCTTGACTAGCTACCTGGTTTCTAATGCGGCTGTACTGCCCATCTCTGCCTGGCTGGCCGATCGTTTTGGGCGCAAGCGCTTCTATATGACCTGCGTCGCGCTCTTCACGATCAGCTCTTTTTTCTGCGGATTGGCTCCTTCTCTGGGCTTGCTGATTTTCTTTCGCGTCATGCAGGGGCTCGGCGGCGGAGGGCTTGGACCTTCGGAGCAGGCGATCCTCGCCGATACATTTCCTCCAGCTAAGCGAGGCATGGCCTTTGCGGTTTACGGCATGGCCGTCGTGCTGGCTCCTGCGATCGGACCGACGCTCGGCGGCTTCATCACGGATAACTTCAGTTGGCGCTGGATCTTCTATGTGAACGTTCCGTTCGGCATCCTGTCGCTCTTCTTGACCCATTTCATGGTGGAAGATCCGCCACACCTCGTGAGGGCAAAGAAGGAGGCGCAGCAAACCGGAGTTGACTTTCTGGGTCTGGTGCTCATCGCAACCAGCCTCGGTTGCTTGCAGGTAGTGCTCGACAAGGGACAGCGGGATGATTGGTTCAGCTCGCACCTTATTCTTTCTTTCACCTTGATCTCAGTGGTTGCGCTCACTATTTTCTTGTTTTGGGATTGGCATCATCCTCACCCGATTGTGAATCTTAAGTTGTTCCGTAATCGAGGCTATGCGATTGCGAATCTCCTGATGTTCCTTTTAGGCGCTGTCCTGCTCGGCACAACGGTTCTCATCCCGCAATTTCTTCAAACCTTAATGGGATACACCGCCCAAAGAGCTGGAGAAGTGCTGACGCCCGGAGGCTTCGCAGTTCTCCTGTTGCTGCCCATGGTCGGCATATTGGTTTCCCGCGTAGACGCGCGCTTTCTCATTGCGATCGGGTTCACAATGTGCGGCTTCGCTCTCCTGGACATGTCGCGAATCAACCTCAGCATTAGCTTCGAGACAGCGATCCGTTGGCGAATTTATCAGGCTGCGGGCCTCGCGTTTTTGTTTGTCCCGATTAACACCATTTCTTACGTTGGCATCCCCATGCGAGAGAACAATCAGGTATCCGGAATGATCAACCTAATGAGAAACATGGGAGGCTCAGTGGGCATTTCATTCGTGACGACCATGCTCGCCAGACATCAGCAATCCCATCAAAACTTCCTGATTGAACACGTCCATGCCGGCAGCCAGATCTACCGTAACTTGGTCAACGGCCTCTCAGCTCAACTTGCAAGGTCAGGATCGGGTTCCCACGCGGCAGCTAACCAGGCTGTTGGACGCATCTATGAAACTGTCCAGCAGCAGGCGGCCGTACTCGCTTATCGAGACATCATTCTCGCGTTATCCGTTATTAGCTTTCTTTCGGTCCCGTTCGTGTTCTTAACCAAACGTAATCGACCCGGGCAAGCAAGCATGGGGCATTGAGAATCAGAAAAGCGATTTCCACGCGAGAATAAGAGCGTGACGCCGCGTGCCTGGAAAGTCGCGACCCTCTGCTTGCTCGTCGCCTGTTTGATGTTGATTGGGTACGTGGTCTTCACCGGAGAATCTCTCCGCCGGTTCACTCCAGACACGGTTATTACACAAGTTCAGAAATTAAGCCAGCTTGTGACTGTGCGTTACCGGATCCAGCGTGTCGTCGGCATGACGGAGGCGAAACAACCGGTCGGCGAGGAATCGATCCTTCTGATGGTTGAAGGTGAGGTGCAGGCGGGAGTGGATCTCCAACACTTGACCCCGGCGGATGTAAATGCCGGACCCGGGGGCGCGCTTACCCTCACCGTGCCGCCCGCTTCCATCCTGAGCGCATCCCTCGACGAGCGTAAGACGAAAGTCTGGGACCGGCACATTACCTGGTGGACGCCCTGGGTGCCATACGATCCGGATTTGGAGCATAAGGCCAGGTTGCAGGCCGCGCAGGACATTCGCAAAGCCGCTTTGGAGATGGGAATACTCGATCAGGCGCAGAATAACGCGCGCACCGCACTGCAGGATCTATTCGGAACCCTCGGCTGGAAAGTGAACATCAAGGTGCGCGGGCTCGATTAGTGCGTCATGGCGTAAACGATGTAGTTGATGCCGATACGAAAGCCTAGCGCCGAGTATTGCTCCGGGTACTCCGGATTGTCGGCGTGCTCCCACGAGTCGCCCAGGTCCATGTTGTGGCAAATGGCCACCATCAGGCGGCCTCGGTCGTCATAAATCCCGCGCCACCTCGGTTGGTATCCATCCTTCTCGAAAGTAAGATGAGATCGGACGAACTGCTCGCCCGGCACTTGGTATCTTTCATCGAGATCGTAGACGGTATGGAAGATCGGGTCGTTGTTGGGGATCTCCACAATTGGCCGCTCGGGGAAGACCTTCTTCATGCTGGCTGCGAACGTCTCCCACTCCCACGTGCCATGGAAATCGTCGCACATGAAGAAACCGCCGCGCTCCAGAAAATCTCGGAGCTTGGCCGCCTGCAGATCGGTGAGATCCCAATGGCCTACTTCGACCGCATAGAGCCAGGGCCAGTTGTAAATGTCGTCCCCGTCCTCGGCGGCAACGGGTTCCTCAACAGAGCGTGCATCAATGCGCGTCAGGCGGCGCACTGCCGCTGACAGATGCCGGTCAGAACGGGGATAGTCAATCGTCCAGTTGCTTCCGCGTCCGCCGGACCCATATCCGCGAGGTACAGCCCGATACATGAATCGCGCAAACACCCACTCGGAGGGAACGTTGTAATCGGGAGGAATCGGGTAGTTCTCGTACTCCCAGCCTTGGTATTCGCGGAAGGTGCCCGGCTGTTGGACCTTTCGCGACGTGCGCTGTCCCACGCCACGCGCGTCGTTCGGAAGCGAATCCCCGTCCGGAGGCATAAGGCTCTGGCAAACGGCCGTGAACAAAGCGAGGCTCAGGCCAGTAACAAAAACCGCAATTCGCAAACGCATGCAAATCCCTGGACCACTCCATTATCCAGCGGAGGAATCGGCTTGCGTGGGATCCTGATACGTCTAGCGATTTCCCTTTTCTTCCGGCGTTCGGGTCGGGCCTGTATCGGCTGCCCAGTCGTCCGGCGGAACGTCACCAACGTCAGTTAGACCGAGCCTGCCATCGGTCGGCAACATGGTTTCCATGCCGTCGATGTCATTCAGCTCTTCTTCAGGGTCAAAGCGATCCGACGACGGATGGCGGATCGAGGTTGTGCCGCCAAAGCTTGTCGGGTCCACGGTCGGTTGTGCGAATCCGCTGCCCAATTCATCCGGCTGCGCCTGATTGTCTCCGGTATCTTCCCGGTCCCCGCGCTGGATCGGACTATCATTCGGACCTAAATATAACGATCGTTCCCGCTCGGGAGACTTCTCAAACATGCCCGGGAATGCGGGCGGGCCTGGAAGCGAAATAGGTTGTGTAGCCACATTCTGTGGACAACTACGCTTTCGATTAGTTTCCGGCAAAGCATGTGGAGGACCTGAGCCGTGATACAACTGCAATAGTTCGTATGAGCAGGGCCAAGTTAGCCGGACAACCGCTTCGCGCCTCGCTTTGCCTAATAGCTCTAGGGTGGGCCTTACGCGCAAACCCGCAAAGTCAGCAGAATGCGCCGGAAGCGGCGCCCCCCGATGCCGAGCAGCAGCAAATCCTGGAAGCTGCCCGGCAGTACGCCGACGACTACATCGCCAAGCTTCCGGATTTTGTATGCACTCAAATCACATTTCAGTTTCAGGCCGGACGTGGAGGGAAACACTGGCACAAGGACGACACACTGACTTCGAAGCTCGTCTTTAATGGGGGCAGGGAAGAGCGTACTCTTCAACTGGTGAACAATAAACGTATTCGAGAGAATGCCCCGCACGTGCGGATGCCGCTGTCCACCGAAGGTGAGTTCGGGCTTTTACTCGACAAGATCTTTGATCCCGCTTCTGAAGCCAAGTTCTCGTGGGTAGGTTGGGAAAACATAAAGGGCCGCCGGCTTGCCAAATTCGACTACTCCATCGACCTCGCGCACTCCACCTTGAGTCTGACCAGTTACGTCAAGGCTACGGTCGCCTATCGAGGTTCAATCTGCATCGATCCTGCAACCGGCGATGTCTGGCGCGCCACGAGCAGCAGCAGCGAGATTCCGGAAGAGCTGCAAATGAAGAGTATCGCCACCACGGTCGATTATGACCAGGTAAAGATCGCCGATCAGAGTTATCTCCTGCCCGTGAGCGCCACGGTTTTCCTTGTCACAAACCAGGATCAGGTTCGGAACGAGCTTCAGTTTGTGGGCTACCGGAAATTCGAAGCCGAGTCAACCATCAGCTTCGGCCCCGAGAGCAGCGATCCTGCGAAAGTGGGAAACAAACCCAAGCCTCAGCGATAAGGCTGAGCCGCCCAGCCTTATCTCCCGGCCGAAGACAAACGAAAGGGCTATTCGTGTAACCTTTCGCCCGTTGCTCAGTAAGTATCAATGAGATCGAGTGGAGACACAAACTGACAGCGCCTTGATGAAGCTGATACAGGGTGGCGATGTTAGCTATTTAGCTACGCTCTTTGAGCGCCATCACGTTGCGCTGTTCCGGTACCTGCTGCAGCTTACGCGGAATCGAGCACAGAGTGAAGATCTGGTCCAAGAGGTTTTTTTCCGCGTCCTCAAGTACGCACAGAGTTACGATCCCAGGTTTTCGTTCGCGTCTTGGCTCTACACAATGGCCCGGAACGCATGTTTTGATGTGCGCCATAAAGGACGTGCCGAACGGAGCGGCGTCGAAATGGAAGAGATGAGGAGTCCGGAACCTATGGCCGAAGATGCGATCAGCCGGAAGCAGGATGCGATGCACTTGCAGGCGGCGCTTCAGAAGCTGTCCGAAGCCCAGCGCGAAATCTTGATTCTGAGCCGCTTTCACAATTTGCGCTACGAAGAAATCGCGCAAATTCTGCGCTGTGAAATAGGCACGGTAAAAGTCCGGGTCTATCGGGCCTTGAAGGAGTTGCGCGAGAAGTTTTGCGAAGTTCGTGGAGAAAAGCTGTATGACATCTGAAGAGATTCGCGTGCTGATTCCTCAGTACCTGTCGAATCAGTTGACGCCTTCTGAAAAAATTCTTTTTGAAGCGCAACTGGCTGCGGACCCAGAATTGCGCGAGGAGTTCGAAGAGTTTCGCTCGTTATGGGGTGAACTCGGAGCGCTACCCGAAGAAGAACCGAGTGCGGCATTACGGTCTCGCTTCTATAAGAAGTTGCTCGACGTAAAGAGCGGCCGTAGTCGTCCGTTGATGGGCGGGTTCGCCTGGTGGAAACCAGGGCTCGCAGGATTGGTCCGCCAGGTCGCGATGGCGCTTGCGTTATTTGCACTGGGCATGTATGTCGGCCGGGCGAAACTGGGCGGCCAAGGCCAACCTGAGTCTACGCAGGAGGTCCGGCGGCTCGGTACAGAGGTACAAAATCTCAGGCAAACGGTTGCACTCTCTCTATTGGAGCGGCAATCCGCCACTTCGCGGCTGGAAGGAATTTCATGGACCAACCGCGTGGCGCGGCCAGATCACGATCTTGTTACCGCGCTTGTGACGGTGCTGGATCACGATCCGAATATCAACGTGCGTCTTTCGGCGTTAGACGCACTCGGCAAGTTCAGCGATGAGGCGAGCGTTCGCAAATCCCTCGTCAACGCGATTCCGCTTCAGGATTCGCCCCTCGTGCAGATAGCGCTCATCGATGCCCTGGTTCACATGCGCGATAACGCGGCCGCCAAAGAGTTGCGCAAGCTCCACGAAAACGCCGAAGTGAACTCGGCGGTACGTCAGCGCGCCGAGTGGGGACTGCAGAAACTCAACTACCAATAGGAAATCAAACATGAAAATTCAGGTGTACCTGACGCTGATAGCGCTCGGGCTGGGCGGGGTGTGTCGCGCAGCCTGGAACTCGGACCAATGGAGTTTGCGGGAGCAGGAAACCATCGAGAAGACCGCAACGCTTTCAGGCCAGCCGGTGCGGCTAGTGGTCGATAACGTCGATGGTTATGTCCACCTGAGGGGCACGACCGGCTCTCAGGTTCGCATGACGGCACACAAACTGATCCGTGCTGAAACCGATAGCGATCTCAAGCAGGCCAAGAACGAGGTGAAGCTGCAATGGACCGAGCAGCCAGGCACGGTCTCGGTTTACTACGATGCGCCCTGGCGCTGTAAGGGTGAAAGCCGCGGATGCCAGGGCGACCATGGCCATTTCTATAACGTTACCTACAACATTGAGATAGAAGCTCCACGCTCGTCGAGAACCGTTATCTCTACCGTGAACGGCGGAGACATTCGTGTGGATCAGGTGGATGGCGATTTCGATATCGGGAACGTCAATGGCGCGATCAGCATGACTGCGATTTCGGGATCGGGCGCTGCCCACACGGTGAACGGCCCGGTTGCCGTTCATTTTGCCAGGAACCCATCCGGGCCGAGCAGTTTCAAAAGCATCAACGGAGCACTCGACGTATATCTCCAGCCCGGTTTATCGGCCAATCTACTGTTCAAAACGTTCAATGGCGAAATCTATAGCGATTTCGACGTAACGCCAACGGCTTCACCGGCGGCAGTGACGGAACAACATGACGGGAAGTATGTATATCGCAGTAATCGTGCGCGGGGCGCCCGCGCCGGGCAGGGCGGACCTGAATTAGTCTTCGACGCATTCAACGGGAATATCCGCCTGCATAAAGAACATTGAGGAGAGACAAAAGATGATGAAGACGATCGGGATGGCGCTCACCTGTGCCCTGGCGGTTATGGCGCAAGGCGGGCCCGAGAAAGCGACCGTACCTTTGCAGGACTCAACCCGTCCCGCGCGGATTCGCGCCCAGCTGCTGAACGGGGGTATCACGGTCCGAGGCGCGGATATAAAAGACGTCGTGGTGGAGGCCAGTGCCCACGGGCCAGGCCGCATTCGACATTTGGGACCGGACCGAATCGATGGCATGAAAAGGTTGGAGTTGCCGGGCAGTTCCGGTCTGGAGGTAAGCGAGGACAACAACGTAGTTAACATCAAGACCTCGTCATGGAACACTCCGGCGGATCTGGTCATCACAGTTCCGCGCCGCTCCTCACTCGAGCTCAAATGCGTAAACAACGGCAACATCTTCGTCGAGCACGTGGACGGGGAAATCGATGCGGACGATTTGAACGGCAAGGTCACCCTGAAGAACGTGGGGGGCGCTGTGGTGGCCCACTCGCTGAATGGCCCCGTGCTGGCGACCATAGACCATGTCGATTCTGGAAAGCCCATGTCGTTCAGCACCATGAACGGCGATATAGACGTGACTCTCCCGGACGACGTCAAGGCAAATGTTCGCATGAAGACCGATAACGGCGAGATTTATAGCGATTTCGACGTGAAGCTGGAAGCTGGGACTCACATGCTGTCGGGCGAATCGGGACGCCAGCCCAACGGAAGTTACCGCCTGCGCTTCGACCACGCCTTGCGCGGAACCATCAACGGCGGCGGGCCGGAGTTTCAGTTCACCTCATTCAACGGTCAAATCCTGATCCGTAGAAAGAAGTGATCTGCTGGTCTGATCTGCCGCCGGACGCCCATTTAGGACAGGAGCTCTATGAACGTCATCCAGGATGTCAGTTTCGCTCTGCGTACTTTCGCGAAGGCCCCGTTGTTCGTTGCTGTTGCAGTGTTTTCCCTGGCCTTCGGCATCGGCGCAAATACCGCAATCTTCTCACTGACTGATCAGATACTCGTTCGCATGTTGCCGGTGAAGCAACCGGAGCAACTGGTAATGCTGAGTGCCGTGGGTAGACACTACGGGAGCAACATGGGTGCAAACCGGATCTCTTATCCCATGTATCAGGATTTCAGAGACCACAATTCGGTCTTCAGCGGGATATTTTGCTTCCGTGAAACAGAAATGAGCTTGAGTTATGACGGGCATACCGAAAGAGTATCCGGAGAATTCGTTTCGGGCAACTACTTCCCTGTGCTGGGGATCACTGCGGCAGCTGGCCGTTTGTTCACAGCAAAAGACGATCAATTCCAGGGCGGCCATCCCGTGGCGGTCTTGAGTTATGGATTCTGGCAGCGGCGCTTTGCAGGCGATCGTGGGGTTATCGGTCAAAAATTGGTTATCAACGGATATCCGTTTACCGTTATTGGCGTGACTCAGGCGGGATTTTCAGGAACGGACCCTGGCTATGCTCCCGAACTGCGCGTGCCTGTCATGATGAGCCGTAAGCTAACCACCTATCTTGATTTAAATGAACGGCGCTTGCGATGGGTAACGGCCTTCGGCCGGCTGAAGCCGGGCATTAGCCCTCAACAGGCAAAGGCGAGTATTCAACCCTTCTTTCATCAGATTCTGCGGATGGAAGTGAAGCAGAAAGAGTTTGCGAAAGCTTCACCGTACATGAAGCAGGCGTTCTTAAAGATGTCCATGGACGTTTTACCCGCATCCAAAGGGCGTTCGAACCTCCGGCGGCAATTTTCCGAGCCTTTGCTCGTCCTGATGGCGACCGTGGCCCTCGTGTTGTTGATAGCTTGCGCGAATATCGCCAACCTGCTGATTGCGCGTGCGACATCGCGTCAGAAAGAAATGGCGGTTCGGCTCGCGCTCGGCTCCGGAAGACGGCGCATTATCCGGCAACTCCTGATAGAGAGTCTGCTCCTGTCGATCGCGGGAGGAATCGCCGGTCTCGCATTGGCCGTCTGGACCGATAAGGCATTGATCGGTTTCCTGCCCCGCAGTTCGACGCCGCTGACCGTTTCCTCAACGCCGGACTGGCGCATCCTGGGCTTCAACCTTGCGCTTTCTGTCTTGACGGGCATTATTTTTGGACTGGTGCCGGCGCTTCAATCCACGCGTCCCGATCTCGCGGCTACCTTGAAGGATCAGGCAAGTGCTGTGACCGGTGGAACCTCTACCCTGACTCGCAAGGCGCTTGTGATCTCGCAGATAGGGCTCTCTTTATTGCTGTTGGTCGGGGCAGGCCTGTTCATTCGAAGTTTGCGGAATCTCAAGGATTTGGACCCTGGATTTCGCACTACCAATCTGCTTGCTTTCAAGGTGGACCCAACTCTGAACGGATATAAACCGGAACGCACCAAAATGTTCTACCAGCAGCTCAAGGAGAGTATGGATACGCTGCCGGGCGTTCAAACGGCCGCGTTGGCGATAGTCCCGGTGCTCGAGGGCGATGAATGGGATCAATGGGTGACAATCGATTCTTATTCGCCGAAGACAGGCGAACTGCCCGATCCTCACATGAATTTCGTCTCTCCCGATTACTTCAAGACGATGGAAATTACGCTCCTGGCCGGCCGCGACTTTCGCAGAACGGACGCCTTGAACACCCCTAAGGTTTGTATCGTGAATGAGACCTTCGCCAAGAAGTATTTCGGGACCATCAACGCCGTCGGGCACAAGATTGGAATGGGTATCGACCCCGGCACAAAGACTGACATCACCATCGTTGGTGTATCTCGAAACACAAAGTATGAAAGCATGCGAGATGAGATACCAACTGAAGTGTTCCGCCCCTATCAGCAGATGGAATTTGCGACGGGCATCACGAGCTACGTCCGAACAGCTCAGAATCCCGAGCGGATTTTCACAAGCATTCGAAAGCGCGTGCACGATCTGGATTCGAATCTGCCGGTTTTCGAAATGATCACGTTGGAAAAGCAGATGGAGGACTCGCTCGTGACGGAGCGCCTGGTTGCGCTTCTATCAACTGGATTCGGAGTGCTTGCGACCGTGCTGGCGGCGATCGGCCTTTACGGCGTGATGGCGTACACCGTCGCGAGGCGAACGCGCGAGATTGGCATTCGCATGGCGATTGGCGCGGCCAGGGGAGATGTGCTGTGGCTGGTCTTGCGGGAAGTATTGGTGTTATTAGGAATCGGCATTGCGATTGCCCTTCCCGCCGCTTGGGTCCTCACTCAAACGGTCCGCTCACAGCTTTACGGAATCCAGCCCGCCGACCCTGTCTCGCTGATAATGGCTACCTTTGCCATCTCGACAGTTGCGCTGTTGGCGGGCTATTTGCCGGCTCGCCGCGCTACGCGCGTGGATCCGATGTGCGCCCTTCGCTATGAGTGATGAGAGCCTCTGAGAAATCCTACCTTCCCGCTGCCGGTCGCGATTGGGCGTTACCGCTCTATGACCCGCTGCTTAAGTTGCTTGGCGCGGATACAGCAAGGAGCAGGCTCCTCAATCAGGCCGATCTAGGGCGGAACAGTCGCGTCCTCGACATCGGTTGTGGCACCGGAACCCTGGACATGGTGATCAAGCGGCTTCATCCCGATACCAAGGTTGTCGGACTTGATCCCGATCCGAAGGCACTTGCGCGCGCCAGACGAAAGGCGCAGAAAGCAGCAGTTTCTATCCGTTTCGATCTAGGTTTTTCGAATGAACTGCCGTATGCTGACGCGTCTTTCGACTGCGTGTTTTCTTCCTTCATGTTTCATCATCTCGGGTCGGTCCAGAAACAAAAGACGCTGCAAGAAGTGTGCAGGGTTCTCGCTCCCGGCGGCTCGTTCCATATGCTGGACTTTGTTCAACCGGAAACTGCCGAGCCTGGCAGGTGGGTCGCCCTGCTCCGCTCGAATCAACATCTGAAAGACAACTCGGATAGCCAGATTCTCATGTCGATGAGCCGGGCTGGATTCGTAAGTTGGAAAAGGGTCAGCCAGGCAAGGATGCTTTTCGGATTATTGCGGATCGCCTACTACCAGGCGTCGATGTGACCGCAATACAGATGCGCCACCCGGTGATGAAGCGCGCTCGGTGACCGAAGTTGCAGCGATTTGCACGAGGTTCCTCGCTCGAGAAGGCAGACCCGCTTCACAAAATCGCATAGACAATTTTTCCGCAGCATGTCGATTTCGCCGGGCCTCGTTCGACATTCAGGCAGAGACCAGATCGGCGCTCAGAACGGTTTAGAAAGAAGAAAATCATGGCGGAGATTACACAGCGGAAACAAACACGGCCGGTTTTGAAGCCACGATTAGCGATGGGTATCGCGATGGCAATCTTGTCCTTTGCCCCATTTGCCCGGGAAGCTGAAACTCTCATCCGGAGCATCCGGCCGGCTGATATCAACCAGGCCAGAATATGGAATCTCGCCCAGCGAAAAGTCCGGTGTTTCGAGACTGAAGCACTCCATTATAAGGAAGGTCTTCGATTTGTTTATCAGTTCGAGCGGCGGTTGAGAGACCTGCAAAGACGTGAAGCTTCACATCGGGAGCAGCGACAGCTATGTAGCAGCTGGAGTCCTTCGCTCGGGCCCAGTTCGTCTACTGCGGTGACGAGCTCTGCTGATTAGCCATAGTGCCCTGAGATGCCCCACTGTTCGTCCCGCTATTTTGGCCAAAAGAGCTCTGACCGAATCCAGACGAACTCTGCCCAGATCCTGAGCTCTGGCCAAATCCTGAGCTCTGGCCAAATCCTGAGCTCTGGCCAAATCCTGAGCTCTGGCCAAACGAACTCTGCCCTGCGCCCGAACCCTGGCCGAATCCGCTGCCATTCTGCCCGGCAGTCCCGGACTGCTGGCCGCCCATAGCGCCGTTTTGCGCGTAGGCGCCCATCTGCACCCCACCAGGCGCGGTCTCTTTGCGTGGATCGTAGTAAAACTCCCACAGCGAATAGTCGCTCTGGTCATTGATCGTCTTGATGCTGTGGCCACCCGCTTTGCTGGCCACGCCCGCGATGCCTCCACTATTGAGCACGCCCATCTGAGATGAGCCCGTACTGCTCCCTTGCCCCACACCGCCGCCTTGTCCGAAGGCGCTGTTTTGTCCGCTGCTCTGTCCAAAACCGCTGCTCTGTCCAAAACCGCTGCTCTGGCCGAAACTGCTGGTTTGTCCAGCACTGCTGCCCTGCCCGAAGGCGCTGCTCTGGCCGAAACCGCCGCTCTGCGAACCCGGGGCGCTTGCGTTCAGCATATTCGCCTTTGGATCTTGTGTGCCGCCGGCTGGGTTAGCTATCGCCGGACTCCCCGCGATCTGGGGATTTGCCGGTCCGATGCCGTTGCCCCGTCCCACCCCGTTTGCTCCCGGGGCACCCGCTGTCAAATTAGCCGCGTTGTTAGTCCCGGTATTCGCATTCGGCTGCATGTCCGGGGGTAGCGGAGGCGATGCCGTGTCGGCATTTGCATCGGTGTTGGCCCCGGCTTGCCCGCTGCCGTTAGCCGATATCGCGGGGGCGCGCTGATGGGGTTGTTGCACCATTACTTCCGGTGGTGTGGATTCTGCCGTTGAGTTCGGGGTCGGAGCGGCGTTTGTGCCGTTCGGTTGCGAAGAGTTGCTAAACGCGCTCCCAAAACTCGATGTCGATGAGCTGCTGCTTGGAAAGGCCGCCGTGCTGGTGGGTGTTCCGAATCCGCCTGTTCCGGCATTCGTGCCATTCCCCGGCTGGCCCGGCGCACCCGGCATGCTCCCGATCGGATTCACCTTAGAATCCAGAAGCACTCCTCCCGCGCCCGCGTGCAGCAATCGCCAGTCGTTCTTACCCGTGAAAGGATCTACGAACTGGTGCCGCAGAAAGCGCATCCGATTTGTGTCTTCCAGATCCTTGATCGACGTTGGATAATGGCCGGTTTTGCGGACGAACAATTTCACTGCGTGCGCATACTCTTCGCCGCGGTCAACCAGTAGTTGTTCCTTTTGCCGCTGTGCTTCGAAAGCAGCTACCGGCATCTCCATATACAGCGAGATGGCCACGATCGCCGCGAACACGAACACGATTAGCAGAGCCGACCCGCGCTGCACCCTCTCTCTGCTGCCCGAAACGAAAATCGAATTTACTCTCACCGTCTTCACTGGTTGACGTCATCCGGATTTATGCCCTGCTGAAGCGCACCGGGACGGTTCACAATCTCCGATGGATTTGCAGCCGGCTGGTTTAAGGGTACCGCGCCCGCCGCGCCCTGCTCCATCGCCTGCGGGACTACCTGCAGAGTCTGCCCGAGCTTCATTTGCGTGTCCTCGAGCTTTGCCGTATTCGGCGTCAACTGGACCACCAGATAGCGCTGCTCGATAAGCTGCCCTTCTGCCGCCGCAATGACGTTATCTCCGTTCATAAAGAATCCCCGGTTCGCTTCGCCAGGATTCACCGGTTTGGCGAACCCGTAGTATTTGAAGGGGACGCTCACCGCCATCTGGCTCGGTACCGGATAGCCGTTTACCACGGGCGGGGCCGGAATAGGCGCTTTCACCGGAATGATTCGGTTAGGCACGGCTCCCTCCGCCATCTGCGCCGGTCCGCTCTCGAACAGATTGCGTGTGCCTGAGGGAGCCTGCACCTTGCTGAGGCGATCGATGAGATCGAGCCGGAGTACAGGATCAATATCGCCGCGTGTTGGATCAACGGTTCTCAGCCGCAGCGTGCCTCGGTCATCGCGCATTCCGCGCCGCCGCTGAGATGCAACATGGCTCTTGGCAGTTACTGTTGTCGCTGAACTCACAGGCTCGGCGATATGGGTCGCAGCGCCGGACCCGCCCGGCTGCTCATCTCCACGCGAGTTGTACCAGAACAGTAGCGCCGCGACGGCGATCAGTGCTCCAACCAAAATTTTAGGGTCCATCCCTAACCGGATGCCGAAGATTCTTGTCTGTCCGGGAGTACTCACGGCCGTCCACCCGCCGGTGACGCCGGTGCATTCTCCTCATCCCGAATCACTGCTTGAAATCGAATCTGAGCAGTGATTTGACCGGCCTTCTGCGGTGTCGCCGTCAATCTGTCGAGCATCAGCAGCTTCGGAGAGCGGTCCACTTCATACAGGAACCGCATCAGGCTTGCATACGATCCTTCGAAATTCACCGTGTTTGTCAAAACGGACAGATCGGCTGTTCCTTCAATCGGCTCTTCCGTCCACGATCCATCACGCTGCACCAGGTTGGCCGCCTGCGCCATGCGCTGTTCTTCCGCCAGCACCGATTCGTAGGCCAGTCTTTTCGGCAAAATATAGCGAGCTTCGAAATTGACCGACTGCTCAGCCCCAAGTTGTACCTGCTGTGATACCCGCTTCAGCCGCATCGCCTGGGCCTGTGCCGAGCTAACTGCGCTTCTCAATTGCTGGCTCTCGGCAGACAATTCTGCTCGCGATCCGCCCGGGGGGTCGAGGTAGAGGAATAGCGCCGCCAGGTTCAAGAGCGCCAACAGGCCAACGCCCACCTGAAGCCAGAAGCGCGAGTTCCGCTCTATTCCGCCCAGAGTTGCCGAACGCGGGCTAAAGCTGCTGCGCATATGCGACCGTCAATCTGTACTTATATAAAGGATCGTTCTGGCTCGGGGGAGCCTGCGTCATGACCGACGCATCTCCGAACAACGAGGAACTTTCCAGTTTCTTCAAAAACGCGATCACCGCTGCCGGTTGCTCGGTTCCCACCCACATGTCGAGCCGTATTCGGTTCCGTCCGGTTCCGTTTTCCGCGTTCACCTGCGGGAGTTGAATCGAAAGCAACCGCATGTTGTTGGGCAGTACGGTTCCCAAATCTTCGAACACCCGCGTCCAACTCACCGCCCGGCGTGCGATCAATTCGTTCAGCAGAACGCTTTGGGCGAATACATCCGCATTCCCGGGTTTCCCCAGCACCGTCGAATACTGGGCCTGAGCTCGCTGTAGACCTGTCAGCCGTGCCTGTTGCGAGTCGATCACTTTGCGCAGGTCCGCCGCCTGTGCGCGCGAGTGCAGAATCAGGCTCACCAGCAGCAGCAGCGAACACAGAAGCACGGCGCCGGCGGCCGCCAGAGCTGCGTTCTGGGCGCGCTCCCGCCGGAATGGCTGGGAAGCGATATTGATGTCTGAAGGTGAGAAAACAATCATGCTGCGTACTGCTCCAGCAGCCCAAGAAGTCCTGCATTTTCCTGCGAGGCAATCCCAAATTTCGACCGTACCGGTGCGGTCGGAATGCCGAATTCGAGCTCGGCGAGCTGTCCCAGCGAGTCGGTCTCCGGGCCAAAACCACAGAGTAGCAGCCGCGCCGCCGGTTGGCCAATCTGATCTTCGCAATAAGCAAAAGTCTGTTGGAGTAACGGCATGACTACCTCTGCCGCCGGCCTTTGCCACTGCGGCTCTTCGCCTGTCAAGTCTAGCGAGCGGACTAGCAACACCCGCCCTTTCTCAAGCAGAACCACGGAAATTGTCGTCCCCGCCGCTTTCACCAGCAGCGTGAGCCCGCTCTCGCCGTGTTCACATAAACGCAGCGCGGCAATCGACGAGGGAAGCACCAATCCCAACCGGTATCCCGCGTCCACGAAGATGCTCTCGTACTCTGCGAGTATCGGCTTCGCGATCGCTACCGCCAATACCTCCACCCGCCCCGCCTGCTGAAATTGCACCGCGTAGCCCAGTTGCGCTTCATCGATTGGGAACGGCACGCTCTTTCTCAATCGGAAACGCAGCAGGGTCATCTGTTCTTCGCTCTTCGCCGGAAAATTCTCGAAATCCAAAATGCCCATCCGCGCCGCATAATCCGGAATAACCAGTGCCGTCCTTGCTCGCCTCGGATTCGCCGCAGCGGATACTCGCGGTAGCGCGTCACGGTAAAGCTCCGGCTTCAGCAGATTCGGAGCGCTCGGGGAGGCCGCTAGCCCCAGTTCGGGCAGCAGTTCGCGGCGTTGCTCTCCCGGCGCGTGGGGGGAAACGCACGCCATCGAGCTCTCCGTCACCTCGAACAGGTAGTCCGGCGGCGGGTCCGAAATCCAGCGCTGTAGAGTTTCACCTAGCGACAGCTTGCGTGCCTACCTTTCAATGAACGTCACCTTGTTCGCCTCGCGCAGTGTAGTCACGCCGTCCCGGACGCGTTCCAGCGCCGAGTCGCGCAGGAATGTCATGCCGGCTTCGCGCGAGGTGCGCTTAATCTCCGATGCCGGCCTCCGCTCCAGGATCATCTCACGGATCTGCTCTGTTAAATCAAGCAATTCATGAATCGCTGTTCTGCCGCGAAAACCTGTTCCGCTGCACTCCATGCAGCCTCGGCCTTCATAAAAGACGTGCTCGCGCCAGACTTCCAGCTCGAGCCCGCTCTCCAGCAGATAATCGTCCCCGTATCGCACGCGCGCTTTGCAGTGCGGACAAATAACCCGTACCAGCCGTTGCGCCAGAATGCAGTTGAGCGAGGAAACAAAGTTGTATGGCTCCACGCCCATGTTCAGAAAGCGCCCCAAAACGTCCAGTACGTTGTTGGCGTGAACCGTAGTGAACACCAGGTGACCCGTCAAAGCCGCATTGATGGCGATCTGGGCCGTCTCCTGATCGCGAATCTCGCCCACAAGAATCTTGTCAGGGTCATGCCGCAGAATCGAACGCAGCCCGCGGGCGAACGTCAGACCTTTTCGCTCATTCACAGGAATCTGCGTGATGCCTTTGATCTGGTACTCCACCGGATCTTCGATCGTGATGATCTTGTCTTCGTCGTTCTTGATCTCGCTCAGCGCGGCGTAGAGCGTCGTCGTCTTGCCCGATCCCGTGGGCCCGGTCACCAGCACCATGCCATACGGTTCTTTGATGAACCGGCGAAACTTCGTAATATCCTTCTCGGCGAATCCAACGACATCTAGCGTGAGCTTCGAAAATTTCTCGCTCATCGACTCTTTGTCGAGCACGCGAAGCACGGCATCCTCGCCGTGAATCGTCGGCATGATGGAGACCCGGAAATCGATCAGCCGCCCCTTGTAGCGCACGCGAAATCGCCCGTCCTGCGGAACGCGCCGCTCGGCGATATCCAGCTCGCTCATGACCTTGATGCGCGAAATAACCGCCGAATACCATTCCTTGTTGATCGGGTTCATCGCCTGTTGCAAGACCCCGTCAATGCGATATTTGATCGCCATCTCCTGGTCGCGGGTTTCGATGTGTATGTCACTTGCCCGGCGCTCCAGGGCATTAAATATGGTGGTATCTACCAGCTTGATAACGGGCGCGATATGCCCCTCATCGGATGCCAGCCGGTCGATCGATAAGTTCTCTTCCGCGCTCTCTTCATCGCCGACCACGTCGAGCGTGAAGCCTTCCGTCACACCTTCGAGCACGCGCTGCGATTGTTCGGTCTTCTTGAGCAGGTCCGAAATCTGCGAGTGCGTCGCAACCTTGACCTTTAGCTTCTTGGATAGTAAGACCGCGAGTTCGTCGATCAGCACGATCTGACGTGGATCGGCCAGCGCGATTTCGAGCGTCCCGTTATTGCTTTGCAGCGGAACGAAGTGATAGCGGAACATCAGGTCCACCGGCACCGTGCGAAATAGCTCGTGATCGATCTTGGTCGACTTGAGATCTACGAAATCGCAACGATAGCGCCGCGCAACCGCCTCCGCTTGTTGGGTTTCCGTGTCCGGATCTTTCAGCTTGATCGTGTCCGTTGCCATTACCTGATCGTGTCCGCCAACGAGAAGATTGGCAAGTAAAGGGCCACCAATACAAAGGCCACAAAGGCGCCCATGCAAATCATAATTACGGGCTCAATTAACGAAAGCAGCGCTGTCATGCGCGTTGCCACGTCCTCTTCGTAAAACTCTGCAACGCTCGTCAGCATCTGCGGCAGCGCACCGGTCGATTCCCCTACTTCCATCATGTCCGTTGCTAAATCGGGAACAAGGCCCGTCGAGTGCAGCGATCGCGAAAGAGACCTTCCTTCGCGAACCATTACAGCCGTCTTATCCAAAGCCTTCTTCAAGAGGACCGTGCCCAGCGAACGCCCCGAAGTTTCGAGCGCCTGGACCAAGGGAATGCCGCCGATCAACAATGTCCCGAGCACGCGTGACAATTGCGCGACCTGATACTTCGTCCAGATCTCGCCGACCGCCGGCAATCTGCTCTTCCATCTATCCAGCGTCTCTTGCGACGATTCCCGCCGCGACCACAAGTACGCGGCAAAGCCCGCCGCTATCACTGCTCCTATACCCGCCAGAACATACGAGCGCGCCGTGGTGCCCACCGCAATCAGAATCTGCGTAGCGGCAGGCAGTTTCGCCTGCATGCTGCTGTATAGCGCCGCGAAACTCGGCACGACATACGTGACCAGAAACACAATCAGCGCAATCACCAGGCAAACTAAAACCGCGGGATAGATCAAAGCCACCAGCAGTTTCTTGCGCAGCGCCAGCGTGAGCCGCTGATAGCCGATAAACCGCTCCAGCACTTCGACGAGCGATCCGCTTTTCTCGCCTGCCAGCACAGATGTCACGTAAATCGGGGGAAAGACGCCTTGCCGCGCGAACGCGTCGGAAAGTACCGTCCCCGTTTTGACCTCATCCCGTACCGCCCGGATGTGTCGTCCCAGCTTTTCGTCGGTCAATCTGTCGGCCAGCAGATCGAGACCTTGCAGAATCGGCAGCCCCGCCTTTACGAGCGTCACAAACTGCTGGTTGAAGATCAGAAACTTCTCGACGTTGACCGTCTTGTTTCGGCTCCTGCGGGCAATCCTCGATCCGAAATCCTTCGCGCGAACCGAGTAAACGAGATAGCCTTGCTGCTGGAGACGCTCACGCGCTTCGCGCTCGCTGGTGGCATCTGCCACCTGTTCGTGCATTTGCCCGCGCGGATCGGCGTATCTCAGGACAAATTCTGCCACTCTATTGCTTCCCCTCTGTCCCGAAATCCACTGCGTCCGTCACCTCGGCTCCCGGCGGAATCGCAAAATGAAAAAATTTGTCTTTTACGGGCGCGTTCAGCCGCTCGTTCGTGAACGCAAAGTCTACCGTCGACCCATCGCGCCCCAGAACCTTGAGCCTCTCAATCGCACCGTCTGCCCGCACCAGCATCTCCACCCGTTCATAGGGCAGGCGATCGCTTTTAGCCGAAGCCTGCAGCCAGGTGCCTCCCTCGCTCGGCTCGACTACGAAATCTTTGAACTCCTTCTTCAAATCGAGGTGGCCTAACAGGAAAGCGAGCGGAGCTCGCATATCTTCAGTGTCGCGAATAGGGATTTTCTCTACCCTATTGTCCCCCGCGGTATAGAGATATACCATCTTTCCATCAGAAATAAACAGCTTGCCTGGGGGCTGACTGTAATCCCAGCGCATCTTGCCTTGTTTCTTGAGACTCACGGTGCCCGTTTCCGGTGGGCGCCCCCGCCCAGCAAAAACGTACTGCTCGATAAACCCGGCCGATAGCGTTTGTGCCCTGTTGTAGCGGTCCTGCACGCGGGTAATTACTTCGTTTACCGGCGGCGTTGCATAAGCAAAGCATACACTTATGGCCGCCATGGCGAGATACCGGAACACACATGTCAGACGTAGCGTGTTCGCACTTCGTTTATTCAAGGAGAAAGTCGCTCGATTCGCCAGTCATCGCCTTCTTCCCGGGTGTAAAGGAGACGATCGTGCAAGCGGTTCGTCCTCCCCTGCCAAAATTCTATTATGTAAGGTATAACACAGTATCCGCCCCAGTAGTCCGGTGTGGGCACGTCATCCGTGTGTGCGTACTTGGCTTCCAGCCGGAGCAAGCCGTCCAGGAGTGGCTGTCGGCTGGCTAACACTGTGCTCTGATTCGATACCAGCGCCCCCAACCGGCTCCCTTTGGGCCGTCTCCGGAAATAGCTCTCCGACTTCTCCCTGCTCACCTTTTCCGCTCGTCCCTCGACGCGAACCTGCCGCTCCAGTTCCGCCCACAGAAAGGTCAGCGCGCAGAGTGGGTTTTCCTTTAACTCTCGCCCTTTGCGGCTGGTGTAGCTGGTGTAAAAAACGAACCCATTCTCGCTCACCTCCTTGAGCAGCACGATCCTGTTAGAGGGCTTCCCATGGGGTGTTGCCGTGGCCAGGGACATCGCGTTAGGCTCTTTTAAATCAGCGGCTTGCGCCTCGCCGAACCATTGGTTGAACTGAGCGATCGGGTTCGTTTGGCAATTTGCTTCGGTGAACTCAGCCAGGCGGTAATCCTGCCGCAGATCCGCCAGCGACAGGTAGTGAGTTCGTTCGGCAGAATCCGGCATAGCTCCAGTTTCCCATCGCTGCTATACTCGAACCTGGCAATGGTGTATCTGGTCACGGCGCTGCACGTCGTCATCTGTTTTTTCCTGATTATTGTGGTCCTGCTGCAAAGCGGCAAAGCGGCGGATTTAGCCGGGGCATTCGGCGGCATGGGCTCGCAAACCGTTTTCGGCCCGCGCGGTACGGCCACCGTTCTATCGAAAGCTACAACGATTGCGGCTGTCCTTTTTATGTTGACCTCGATTGTGCTGGTCATTCTGGCGAACAACCGCGCGCCGAGCACGGGCAGCGTGCTCGAAAATCGCCGCGCTCCGGCGGTGCAGAAAGCGCCACAACCGCAAAAGAACTTGCCAAAGAAATAATAGATTTCAGAACGCGGAGATGGCGGAATTGGCAGACGCACTAGCTTGAGGTGCTAGCGGGTAACACCGTGGGGGTTCAAGTCCCCCTCTCCGCACCAAACCCTCGCGTTAGTCTCCTCACGCACCCTCGCGGCCGAAGGCTGTGACAAGGATCGGTCTGCGCCGGCCTTGCCGCTTGGCGTCTGCTCGGCGGCTCCATCACGGCTAAACAGCAGGCTTGGGCCGGCCTTTCTTAGTGCTGCATGGCTAAGTTCCACTTGTGACCGGGATTCTGGGGGAAGGGAAAAGCAACCTTGACGATCTTCAACCGAGACGGGACCGGCATTCGATCGCGGCTGCTGTTGTCAGTAGAGTAGCCTTGAGTCCTTCCATGACGGCGTATACCCAATGATGGATCGAGAAGGAAATTGGTCCGCCCGCCAGAATCTCCGAAACGCGGCCATCGAGAACCGGCAAAAGCCAATAGCGTTGGAGAACAACTTCCACTATCACTAGGGCGAGCGCTACGACGCTGAGCAATCGCGGTTGTGCAAGGCCAGCCGCAATGATCGCGGCAATCAGGAAACAGAGCTCAAGGCGCCCCATGAGGCGAAAGGTATATCGACCGACTTCCAGCCCTACTGGTATGGTCAGCGAAGGCGCCTGAAACTTTACCGGCGTAGCGATTAGCGACACACCGATGACGATTCCCGCCCACAGCGCCATCAAGAGTACAAAGGCAATCTGAGCTGTGATCTTAAGAGTGCTCACGCCGCCGGCATCTGCTCGGACAGTGTTACCAGTAACAGCGTGCCTTGTTTTGCAGTCACGCTGTGCGGCGTGGCCGGTGGAAGGCTGATCAGGAGACCCGGCCTCAACTCAATGCGCTCGCCGGGAATCGAGAAAACGCCGTTTCCTTGCAAACAATGGACCAGGATGGCACCGCGGGTTTGATGTTCCGGGATCTGTTCGCCGGCGTTCAGGTGCAACAACAGCGTACGCAATCCGCTTTCACGAAACAGTGTTGTTGTTCGCGGTAATCCGGCCTCGTCGCTCAGAAACGTTTGCAGATCCGCCTGGCTCATAAAGTTTGGGGCACTGCTTCGGCGGTCTCTCGAACAGCTGATTCGTGGTATTGCGAGATCGCGTACAGCAAACGAGCGCCGATCATCTCGGCTTTTTGGAGAAACAGCGAGCCCAGCTCCTCAGAACAAAGGAGGGCTGCGGTTTCACCCCACAATTGCAGCCAGTGCTCGAAGTGATTCTGCCTCAAACGCGGCAGATTAAGATGGGCAATCATTGGATTCCCCTTGTAGGCGCGTGAAGCAAGCAGAACAGAGGACCAGAAGGCTTTCATCTTCTCTAAATGCGGTCCCCAGTTATTGCCAATGGCGCCCGCGAAAATCGGCCCAAGCAGTTCATCCTGGCGAACCCGGCTGTAGAAGGTATCGACCATATCGGAAATACTGTCTTCAGTTACGGTGTGGTACATGCTGCAGCAGTAAAGATGTATTTATAATACATCTTTGGAGCGTCTGCTGCTATGTACCTTACGCGCCAGGCCGATTACACCATGCGGCTATTGATCCATTTGGCAGTTCAGCCGGACTGCACTGCAACTATTCAGGAGGTTGCAGACCACTTCGCCATCTCGCGTAATCACTTGATGAAAGTTGCCAATCGTGCGGCGCGGGCCGGCTTTGTCGAAGGAGTGCGGGGACGAGCGGGAGGCCTGAAACTCGCCAAGAAGCCGAAGGATATCATTGTCGGGCAGGTTCTACGAGCGACCGAGGATTGGACGCTGGTGGAGTGTTTCGAACGTTCGTCGAACCAATGCCGTATCGCAGGCGGCTGCGGGTTACAAGCGATTTTGAAGGAAGCGCTAGAGGCGTTCGTGGGCGTTCTAGACCACTATTCATTGGCCGATGTCGTGCGCCGGAAGCCTCTGCTGATTCAAATGCTCGGGTTGCGGAGTGCATAGCGCTCTGCCGCCGAGCCTTAAGCACTTATCGGAATCAGGTCGCTCGAGACACGCTTCAGTTGTCCGCAGGCGGCGAAAATGTCGCGCCCACGCGGCTTCCGCACAAAGCACGGCACTGCGCGCCGCACGATCTGCTGGAAGCTCTGGACTCGCTCGGGTGAGGGCGTCTGGAAAGGTATGCCGGGGCCGGGATTCAGCGCGATCAGATTTACTTTGCAGTTCAGATGTGAGAGCAGGCGAACCACTCGGCGCGCGTCGGCATCGGTATCGTTTACGTTTTTTAACAGGACGTACTCGAAAGTGAGTTTCTCCCAAGGTCGAAGGGGATAAGCCTTGCAGGCGGCCATCAAATCCGATAGGTGATACTTGCGCGTGATGGGCATCAACTCGCGGCGTTGATCCTCCGTCGAGGCGTTCAGCGAAATGGCCAATTTGGGGCGGACCGGTGACTGGCCGAGCTCCTCGATTTTCGGAACAATGCCGGAAGTGGAAACGGTAATGCGCTTTTCGGGGATGCCGATGCCTTGTTTGTCGGTGAGGAGATGGGTGGCTTTGAGAACGTGCTGCAGGTTCAAAAGCGGCTCGCCCATTCCCATCATCACTACGTTTAAGCGGCTGCTCGCAGGATTCAGATTGTTGTCGCGCGCGAGGTAAAGCACCTGGCCCACAATTTCTCCGGCTGTGAGGTTTCGCTCGAGTCCCATCAGCGCGGTCAGGCAGAACCGGCAGTCTACAGGGCATCCGACCTGGCTCGAAATGCAGATCGTGTCGCGATTTTCTTCCGGCATGAGCACCGCCTCGACGGTGCGGTTGTCTTCCAGACGCAGGAGATATCTACGCGTGCCGTCGCGAGAATCGTAGCGGTGCTCCAAGGCGGGCAACCCCAGCGAGTTATTCGCAACTAATTGAAGACGAATAGTTTGTGGTAAATTAGTAATGTCCGACAGATTATCCACACGTTTTTTGTACAGCGCGTCAAATAGTTGTCGGGCTCGGAAACCGGGCTGTTCCGGGCCGAGTATGCTCTTGATCTCGGCTAAGTTCATCCCGACCAAGGCCTCGCCTTTAAGTCGTTGCAGCATCCAACTTTAGTGTATCTTCCTATTCGTTTGAAAGGCTAAACGTATATGCTTTCGGTATCCCCTCACGTCCGCGAGATCGAACGGGCCACTCTTCCGAATGGCATCCGTGTCGTGACTGAAGTGATGCCACACGTGCGTTCAGTTTCGCTAGGCGTCTGGGTGGGCAGCGGCTCGCGTATTGAGCACGGGCCCGAGAATGGACTCTCGCATTTCATCGAGCACATGCTTTTCAAAGGGACCACAAACAGGTCATCGGAAGATATCGCTCGCTCGGTTGACTCGATTGGGGGCGGATTGGATGCCTTCACCAGCAAAGAGCTCGTGAGCTACAATACCAAGACGCTCGATGAGCACCTGCCCTTTGCCTTCGATATTCTCTCCGATTTAGTGCTGAATCCGTTATTCCGCACCGAAGATATCGAGAAGGAAAAGAGTGTAATTCTCGAAGAAATAAAAATGGAGGCCGATCAGCCGGAGTTCGTTCTGCACGAGACCTTTATTAGTAACTTCTGGAAGGGGCACGGACTCGGCAAGCCGATTCTCGGCACCAAAGACACTGTTAAGAAATTCGGTCGTGAGATGCTTTGCGAATTTTACGAGCGCGTTTATTCGCCGGGTAATATTCTGATCACCGCCGCAGGGAATCTTGAACATCATCATATCGTCGAGTTGGTTGAGGATAAGTTCGCCGGCATGGTGGAGCGCCAACGGCCCGTCAACGGGGTGATCCCGAGGCCGCATGCCCCGATCATCTTGAAGAAAAAAGAGTCGCTCGAACAGGTACACATTGCGCTTGGCGTCCCAGCCTATCCGCTGGCGCACGAAGCTCGGTTCCCGCTGTATGTCTTGAATACCGTGCTGGGCGGCGGCATGAGCTCGCGTTTGTTTCAGAACATTCGGGAGAAACAGGGCTTGGCTTACGCCGTATATTCGGAGCTCAACCTATTCAGCGATACGGGCTGTCTCACAGTGTACGCAGGCACTGGAATCGAGACTGCAAAGCAGGTATTGGACTGCGTAGTCCAGGAATTTCGCGCTTTCAAGCAGGATCTGATCGGGGTAGAGGAGTTGCGCAGGGCGAAGGATCATCTAAAGGGCTCGCTGATGTTGAGCTTGGAATCGACTTCCAGCCGCATGTCGAACCTGGCGAGGCAGGAACTTTATTTCGATCGCTTTTTATCGCTCGATGAGATGCTCGAAAATATCGAATCGGTTACACGGGAACAGGTACAGGCGATCGCACAGGAGTTCTTTCGGGCTGAAGATACCGCAGTGGCCATGCTGGGCCGTCTGGGCGAGACAACGATCACGCGCGACGATCTGGTGTGCTGATCAAGATCGGCCACTGAATTGGGCGATCTTGGTATCCAGAAATTCGAGTGATCGCTGCAACTGCTCGCGATACCTGGGATTCTGCGCTGAAGCGATATCGTTGAGCACTCGCTTGCGCGATAGCTCAAGTCCTTCGCGTTCACGCTCGAGGGCGAGCTGTTCAGGAGAACGCTGCGGGCCTTGGGCCCGCATGCTTCGCTCCCGTGCAGATTCGATTTGCGATTCCACTGCCTTGCTTTCCCATCCCCGCGCCATGTTTTCAGCATGACATAAGAGTCGTCACGGTTCAGTTATCCTGATAATTACCCGGGTTACCTTGTTCCATGCCGCAGTTGCGCTACACCACCCCGCACGGTATTACTGTAACTCGAACGAGTTCGAAGGTATCGTTCGCGCGTGGATTGAAGCATATCTTGCGGCAGCTCGACACCAGGCGCGGGGCTTACTTCTCTTCCGGCTACGAGTATCCTGAGCGCTATTCACGCTGGGACGTCGCAAGCGTTGCGCCTCCCGTCGAGATTGTCGGACGGGACCGCGGTTTGATGATCCGTGCGCTTAACCAGCGGGGCAGGATGCTGCTGAAGCTGCTCTGGCCTATGGTGGCGCAAAATCCCCACTGGGAAGCCCAGCACGAGACGGGCGGTGAAATTGAGCTTGCGCTGAAGCCGCTGGCGGAGCGTTTCCCGGAAGAAGAACGCAGCAAACAGCCCTCGCCATTCTCGCTGTTGCGTCTGCTGATCGAAGAGTTCCGCGGAGCGGAAGACGCCCGACTTATGCTGCTGGGCGCATTCGGCTACGATCTGCTGCTGCAGTTCGATCCGATCAAGCTGCGATTGCCGCGCGCGGATGCTAAGACTCTCCACCTCTTTCTCTGCGATGAAATTTACTTCATGGACCGCAAGAAGGAAGTGATCGAGCGCGTCCGATACGACTTCTCTGGTGACCAGGGGACCACAGAAGGGCTGGAGCGAACGGCCGAAGCTTTGGCGAAGCCGCTGCGAGGCGCGGATGCCCAGGGCACGATTGTCTCCGATCACGTTCCCGACGAGTACATGCGGAAGGTGGAAACGGTTCGCGAAGGCATGCGCCAGGGAAATTACTACGAGGTGGTGCTGCGTCAGACCTTCAGCGCGCCGTTCACCGGTAGCCCCTCTGAACTGTTCGAGCGCATCCAGCAGTCAAGCCCCAGTCCCTACGAGTTCATTCTGCAGATGGGGGACGAACAACTGGTGGGCGCCTCGCCGGAAATGTTTGTGCGTGTGGAGGGTAGCCGAGTGGAGACCTGCCCGATCGCCGGCACGGCCCGGCGTTCGGGCGATCCGCTGCGAGATGCCGAAAGTATTCGCGATCTTTTGAACTCGGCCAAAGAAGAGTCGGAGCTGACTATGTGCAGCGACGTCGATCGTAACGATAAGTCGCGCGTCTGCATACCCGGTTCCGTGAAGGTGATAGCGCGCAGACTGATCGAGTCTTATGCGGGCCTGTTTCATACGGTTGACCATGTAAAGGGCACGCTTATGGACGGCTTCGATTCGCTTGACGCGTTTCTGACGCACATGTGGGCAGTGACGATTATCGGAGCGCCCAAGAAAGCGGCGGCGCAGGCAATCGAAGATCTCGAAGAGAACGCACGCGGGTGGTACGGCGCGGCTGTGGGCATGCTGGGTTTGAATGGCGATATCAACACGGGCATCACCATTCGAACGGTGCATCTCAAGAATGGTGTCGCGGCGTATGCGGCGGGGGCGACGCTCCTGTATGATTCGGATCCTCGCTCGGAGGACGAAGAGTGCCGCCTCAAAGCTACTAACTTTTATCGCGCGCTCTATCCATCCGCGATTTCCGGACCGGACCATCGAACCGCAAGGCATGTCGGGGAAGGCGTCCGGCTGCTGCTGGTCGATAACGACGATTGCTTCATTCATACGCTAGCGAATTATGCGCGCCAGACCGGCGCGACTGTGTCAACATACCGCTCACAAGTTGCTCTCGAGATGGTTGGCAGTTTTCATCCGGATCTGGTGTTGATCTCTCCCGGTCCGGCGCGGCCTGCCGATTTCGGAGTCCCGAAGCTCGTCCAGGAACTTGCCAGGCGTGGAGTGCCAACTTTCGGCGTGTGCCTCGGTTTGCAAGGAATGGTTGAAGCTTTTGGCGGCACTCTGGATGTACTTGAATACCCGATGCATGGCAAAGGCTCCTCAGTAGTTCATTCAGGGACGGGAGTGATGCGCAATCTGCCTTCGCCATTCCGCGTTGGTCGCTATCACTCGCTGTATGCGAGACGCGAAGGGTTTCCTGCCTGCCTGGAGATCACCGCTGAATCGGAAGACGGCATTATCATGGGGGTTCGGCATCGCGATTTGCCGATGGAAGCGGTGCAGTTCCATCCGGAGTCCATTCTCACCCTCGAGCGAGACTGCGGACTGCTTTTGATGGAAAACATGATCGAAATCTACGCGCGATCTGCCGTTTCCACGGAGCGCCGTTAAGCTCTGATGACGGTTGCAGTGATCGGCGGCGGCCTTGCAGGCCTGGCGGCCGCCGTTGCATTAGGAACCTCCGGGCAGGAGGTAACGGTTTTCGAGGCGCGGCCTCACCTGGGGGGCCGCGCCACTTCATATCCGCTCAACACCGCTGAAGACGAGAGCACAACCATAGACAATTGCCAGCACGTGCTGCTGCGCTGCTGCACGAACCTGCTCGATTTCTACGGGCGGCTAGGCGTTGAAAACCGTATCAGGTTCTACGATAGGTTCTTCTGGATTGAGCCCGGTGGCCGAGTCTCCAGCCTGGAGCGCGGAGTACTGCCCGCCCCACTGCACTTTACGGGGTCTTTCGCTAAACTGCGCTTCTTGTCTTTGGCCGATAAGTGGAGCGTCGCGGCCGGTTTGCTGGCGGTGAGATACGAGTATGGAAAACGTGCGGATCTGGATCGCATGTCGATGCTCGAATGGCTGCGTGAGAAGAAGCAGACCCCGCGTGCCATCGATCGCTTCTGGCGGCAGGTGCTGGTAAGCGCTATCAACGAAGATCTGGAGAGAATGGCGGCCGTGCACGGCTTGCAGGTCTTCTATCTCGGTTTCCTTTCAAAGACCAACTCTTATGAAATGGGAGTGCCGGCCGTGCCGCTTGCCGACCTCTACTCGGAGGAGGGTTGGTCGAACTATCCGAACGTTAGAATCGAGCATCGTGCCGCGGTTCGGCACCTTTGCATGAGTGACGGTAGCATCACCGCCGCCATGCTGAATGACGGGTCGCAAAGGATGGCTGACGCTTACGTGCTCGCCGTACCATTTGAACGTGTTGCAGCAATCGTGCCGCAATTGGGTGTCGATCTGACGGCGTTTACGCACACGCCGATTACTGGCATCCATCTCTGGTTTGACCGGCCAGTAACGGATCTCCCACACGCCACGCTGCTTGACCGAACGATTCAATGGATGTTCAACAAGCAGGACGGTCGTTATCTTCAGCTAGTGGTGAGCGCTTCGCGGAGCCTGACGGAGATGCCGCGCGCCCAAGTGATCGAGCTGGCGCTGAAGGAATTGAACGAATTCTTCCCGGATACAGCGGGGGCGAAGCTCGAACGAGCGCACGTGGTGAAGGAAGTGCGCGCGACGTTCTCGGCGGTTCCCGGCCTTGAAGCCCATAGGCCGCCGAGCCGCACGGCCTTCCCCAATCTGTTCCTGGCCGGAGACTGGACGCAATCCGGTTGGCCCGCAACTATGGAAGGAGCAGTGCGCAGCGGCTATCTAGCTGCAGAGGCAGTACTCGGATCGCACGGTATGCCACAGCGCTTTTTGAAGCCAGATATCGATTGAGAAGTTCTACCGCTGATTCGCCTTGAGGACCTTCTTCCGAAGCCGAATCGACTTAGGAGTGACCTCGACATATTCATCTTCCGCGATAAACTCGATTGCTTGCTCGAGGTTTAGAATGCGGGGCGGCACGAGTCGAATGGCTTCATCGGAAGTGGAAGCGCGCATGTTAGTCAGCTTCTTCTCTTTAACAATGTTCACATCGAGGTCGCTGTTGCGGGCGTTTTCGCCGATGATCATGCCCTCATAGACCTCGGTTTGCGGGGAAATAAAGATGACGCCGCGCTCCTGTAAGTTGTAAATCGCATAGCTGGTTGCCACACCCGCGCGGTCTGAAACGAGCGACCCGGTTGGGCGCATCTCGATATCGCCCTGCCACTCAATGTAGCCCTGGAAGAGCGAGTTCATGATCGCCGTTCCCTTGGTATCGGTGAGCATTTCGCTGCGAATGCCGATAAGACCGCGCGATGGAATCAGGAACTCCAGGCGGACGCGTCCGGAACCGTGATTGATCATCTTGCTCATCTTTCCCTTGCGTGTACCAAGCTTCTCGATCACTACACCGATGAACTCCTCCGGGCAATCGATCACGAGAAGCTCGAGCGGCTCATGCAATTTGCCTTCTATAGTTCGCGTGAGGATCTCCGGTTTGCCGACTTGCAATTCGTAGCCTTCGCGCCGCATCATCTCAATCAAAATCGCAAGCTGTAATTCGCCGCGGCCCATGACCTTGAAGGCGTCGGGCCCGCCCGCTTCTTCGACGCGAATGGATACGTTGGTCAGCAGCTCCTTATCGAGGCGATCGCGTAGATTTCGCGAAGTAACGTACTCTCCCTCACGACCCGCAAAAGGCGAGTTGTTCACCGTGAATGTCATCGCGATGGTCGGCTCATCGATGGCGATGTTGGGGAGCGGGGCCGGCGTCTCCGCGCTCGTGATTGTCTCGCCGATGGTGATGCCTTCGACTCCGGCGATAGCCAAGACATCTCCCGTTCTGCCAATCGTCTCGTCCACGCGCTTCAGCCCTTCGAAGGAATAGAGCTTAGTGATTCGGGTCTTTTGGAGGCTGCCGTTGAGCTTGACTATTCCGACTTCATCGCCGTGCCGGAGAGTGCCGTTGAACACACGCCCAATGGCCAGCCGGCCAAGATAGTCGCTGTAATCGAGATTTGCGACCAGCAACTGCAAGGCGGCGTCGGGGTCGCCCTTGGGAGGAGGAATATACTGCAGAATCGTTTCGAAGAGCGGCTGCAGATTCTCGCCTTCTGCTCCGGGATCGAGCTTCGCGATTCCGGCTTTGGCATTTGTATAGACTACCGGGAAATCAAGCTGATCTTCGGTCGCGTCCAGATCGATGAAGAGATCGTAGATCTCATTGAGAACCTCGTGAATTCGCGCGTCGGGCCGATCGATCTTATTAATGACCAGAACTGGAGGAAGCTTCGCTTCGAGCGCTTTCATCAGTACATAGCGAGTCTGCGGTAGAGGGCCTTCACTGGCATCGACGAGCAGCATGACACCGTCGACAATCTTGAGAGCACGCTCGACTTCGCCTCCGAAATCGCTGTGCCCAGGCGTGTCAACGATATTGATCTTGGTTCCGTGATAGCGAACACCGGTGGTCTTTGCGAGGATGGTGATGCCGCGCTCGCGCTCGAGCTCGTTCGAATCCATGACACGTTCGGCCACTGCTTCGTTGGCCCGGAAAATGCCGCTTTGCCGCAGCATGGCGTCGACCAAAGTTGTTTTTCCGTGGTCGACATGGGCAATGATGGCGATATTACGTGTTTGGAGTTTTGCTTCCCCGGTAGGCACCGAGACCGTCACTGGCGTAGTTACTTCAACTTGCATTCTAGGTAAATTCAATGGTCTCATGCTCATTAAGGCTGACTGGGCGGCTTGAATAGCTGACCCTTATGCGAGAGTAGAGACGTTATGTCCGCCGAAGAGCAGCTCCCGACCGTGGTGATCGTGGGACGCCCAAACGTCGGAAAATCTACGCTTTTTAACGCCATTTTGGGGAATCGGCGATCCATTGTGGGGGATGAGCCGGGCATCACTCGCGACCGGATTTACGGAGAAGCGGAGTATCGGGGCAAGCGCTTCGGCTTGATCGATACGGGCGGAATCATCCCTCACGATGAGGCGCTGATCCCGGCCGAAATTCTCAAGCAGGCCCGCGTGGCCCTGGATATGGCGTCACATATCTTGTATGTGATTGATGGACGGACCGAGATAACCGCCCCGGATCGAAACCTCGCGCAGCTGCTTCGTCCGCTTGGTAAACCTCTCACTTTGGTGGTGAACAAGATCGACGCAAAAGCACGCGAGAACCTGGTTCACGAATTCTATTCGCTGGGTTTGGGCGACCCGATGGCCGTCTCAGCGGAGCATCGCCTGGGTTTGGACGACCTGCTCGAAACAGTTACCGCGCCTTTCCCGAAGGTAGAGCCAGAAACCGATACAGAAGAGGACGGAGAAACTCAACGCCGTATAAAGGTGGCGATTATCGGGCGGCCGAACGTTGGCAAATCAACTATGCTGAACGCGCTGGTGGGCGCGGAACGTGCGATTGTTTCTCCGGTAGCAGGCACGACGCGAGACGCGGTCGACGAAACGATCCGGGAAGGCAACACGACTTACCGGTTCGTGGACACCGCCGGTATCCGGCGGAAAGGCAAGACGACCGAGATGACGGAAAAGCTGAGCGTCGTTATGGCGCGCCGGAACATCCGTATGGCTAACGTCGTTCTGCTGATCGTGGATGCCACGGAAGGGATCGTCGGCTCCGATGCAACGATCGCTGGCTACGCACATGAGGAAGGGCGCGCAGTCATCATCGTGGTCAATAAGTGGGACGCGACGCCCGAGAAGAGTAAGCGCGCTTTTGCGGAGGCGGTACGCGACCAGCTCAAGTTTCTGGATTACGCGCCCGTGATTTTCGCCTCTGCAAAGAACGCGGAAGGAGTGAGACGGATCTTCGCGGAGATTCGGCGCTGTTTCGAAGCCGCATCGAAGCGCGTTAGCACGGGCGAGCTGAACCGCTTTGTGGAAACCCTAAAGTTTGAGAGTGAAATTCGTATTTACTACATGACCCAGGCTGCTATCCGGCCGCCAACATTCGTGGTCTTTACAGACAAGGCTCACAATATTCATTTTTCGGAAGAACGATTCCTGATCAATCGCTTGCGGGAGCGTTTCGGATTCGACGGCACGCCGATCGTAATCAAGACGAAAAGAAGATAGGTGTAAGAGAATGTCTGCCTCGCCTGCGTCCATTTCGCTCACCGAATACCTCGAGACCGAGTATGAGCCCGACTGCGATTACGTAGACGGAGTTCTGGAGGAGCGGAATGTGGGGAAGAAGAAACATAGCCGGACTCAGGCAATGCTGGCCGGGTGGCTCTTCAACCAAGAGAAGCGGCACCGGTTCAGAGTCCTCACCGAGCAACGAGTTCAGGTTGCGGCGCGTCGTGTCCGTATACCTGATATCTGTTTGGTCGCTGCGGATGACCGAGACGAGATTACGCAGACCCCGCCTCTGCTCTGGATCGAAGTTCTTTCGCCTGAAGACCGATGGGACCGTATCCAAAGGCGCCTGAGCGACGCACTGAATTTCGGAGTGCGCACAATCTGGGTGGTCGATCCCTACTCGAAAGGCGCCTGGATAATAACGCCGGAGCACGGTACGGCGCAGGTCGAAGACGGCAAGCTGCGCTGCGCGGATCCGGCGTTGGAAGTGGCCCTGAGTGAAGTGATGCCGGAAGATTGATGCCCGTCAGTGTAAGTCGAACTGTTTAACAACCGAGTTATCGTCTTCGTCAAATACTCGCACCGCAATAGTCTGGTTCTCCTGGCCGGCTATGGTGAAGTTGAGCTCCTGCGAATCCGTCACGAAGTTGTCGGGTTGCAGCAGAATCCATTCGCCCCCGTTTACAGAATACTCGGCTTTGTCGATCCAGCTTAATGCATCTTTTGCTGTGAATTTCAAAGTGCACCCCGCTCCGGTTTTGGTGATTGAAACACCTGTGATCGCGGGCGGAGTGTTGTCCACCGTAAACGGGTCGCTGTCTAGAAATGAGGTCAACGCATTTGCGGGTGTGTTGCCGGGAGCGTCACTGGCAATCACACGAGCAACGTATTGACCATCTGGAAACGCCGCGGTGTCGAATGAGTAATAGCGGTCCTGCAGCTTATCTTTTAGTACTTGCCAGCGATCGCTGCCTTTTTCGCGGAGTTCGACCCGATAGACCAGAGGATCACCGTTCGCATCCGCCGCACTCCAGCGAATTGTCACGAAGCCTTTGCTGTACTGCAGAGTGGCGCTGCCGCTTGCTTCAAGGGAGAGGGTAGTTGTATTCGTCCTTCTCTGGCCCAGGGCAGGAAGGGTGAGGCTCATAGGTGAGCCCGACGCGGTTACGGATCGTTCCAACGGACTGCTCCCCGGCGGCTGGCGATAGTTGAAGGGTGCAATCTCAACCTGCTGAACGACAGGAGCGATGTTCTTTGGGAGAAACGGGATATCGACAACGCTCAGCTGTGGCGAGTTATCTGCGCCGGCGCCGCATTCCAAGGTGATCCGGTATTGCAGAAAGCGCGCCGGAGGAGAGTTGACCTGTCCGCCTAACTGACTTGTTTCCACTCTGCTCCAGGGGCTCCAGCCATTCAGGGGATTATTGACGTTGCCGCTGCGGGTTTCGAGCTCGATGGAGCCACCGTTCATGGTCGATGTCAGATGCGCTTTACCCCAACGAGCAAAGTCACTCGCGTCGAGAACATCGCTCTCGAGTGTTCCCCGTTTTTCGAGCGATGGTCCTATCGAATAAAGGTTTCCGACGTTACCGGTTACTGCATAGATGGCGCCGTTGTGAGTGCGTAAGAAAGACGTGACTTGAGTGGGAGGAGCACTTAACAATTCAGTCGAGAGATGAGTCGAATCGACGCGATAGATGACACCCTTGTTCCCTGTTCCAATAAGAGGTCTGCCCGCCGCATCAAAGGTGATGGCATAGACCAGGTCGGACTGCGAACTCCAGATCTTCTCCGCGAAACCGTCCTGCTGGATGCGATACAAATCGGACCCACCGCTGACCGAGATACCAATCGAGCCTATGGCGGGCGGCAGGCTTGGGGGCTTGGTTCCGGAGCGAGGCACGCCCGTAGGGGCGATGGGAGAAGGAGTGGACGGCAGCACGGGTGGCGAACCGGAGGCGGAAACCGCGCTGGCTTTGCTTCCAATCGCGGCGGCATAAATGATTCCGTCATACTCGGCCACCGCAGTCACTTCGCGCTTGCTTGCCTGATATAGCACGAAACTCTTCCCGGCGGGCGTAATACGTAAGATGAGTCCGCCGGGTTCGGTTCCGACGATCAAATTGCCGGCCCGGTCAAGAACTAGCGAGCGCGCGTGCGTCTCCTGAGTATCGAAGAACTTGCTGCCCTGGCCGTCCGGCGTGACTCGGTAGATCAGGCCGTTATCTCCAGTTGCGGCAAACAGATTTCCAGATGAATCGAACACCATGGCCCAGACATATTTGCATTTGGGGTCGAAAAAGAGCTGAGGCTTCCCACTGCCTTCTATGCGGTAAATCTTGGCATCAGGCAGCACGGCTGCATAAACGCGGTCCTGCCGGTCGATGGCTAGCGCATGGACCTCGAGACCTGGCACTTCGGCGAAGACTTTCGGCTTGCCGTTGCGGGCGAGCGCAAAGATCTTGGTAGTGGCACCAGTGGGCGCCCCGCCTGCATAGTATATGGTGCCCTTTGAATCCTGGGCTAATGTCCAAAGATAGGGCACTCCGGTACTGTCCAACTCCTTAAACTCGGGCGCGAGGGTAACGCGACCATCGCTGCGGATTGAAAGACCTTTACGCGTGCCCCGGGCGAAATCCGACTGGTCTGACTGCTCCCAGGTGCGGGTATCCACTGCAAAGCAAAACACGGCGCCAAGCAGAAAAATAGCTACGGCCTTGTACGAGGCCGGAATCTTGTTCATGTTTCGTTGTTGTTCTTAGGTCCTTCAGTTTACGTAGATCTTGAGCGAATAGCTGCCTGTCACCACTTCGTCTATGGGCACGGAAAGCTGCTCGTGGGCGCTTTCTGGGGAGCTGACGAATTCGTGATTGGTCGCGCGACCACTCTGCATCACGTTTAGGACTGAAGCAGGCAAGCTGGGCAAAACTTTCTCATCCGAGTAGACGGTGGGCTGCGATTCGATTAAGGAAACATACAGGCGGTTGTTACTGCGCTCCTGGTTGAGCATGGCCACCGTCTGGGGTGTGTCCTCGATTCTGTTTAGTGAGCTGGCGATATTCTGGAAACGGCTTAGAGTGTCGGCATCGCTGAACAGGATCTGATGCTCGCCTCGCGGAAGGCCCAGAGGAAACTTCACGTTCACCGTACGCTCGAGGCGCTCACCTCGATATGGCCTCAGGAAGACCTTCACGGGCACTTCAGAGCCAGGCACGACTTTGTTATCTGCGATCCAAGCCGACTCAATTTGTGCGATCCTCCGTTCCGGAAGCAGATCCACCGTTACGTTCACGCCGTCCAGCTTGGGCAACTTCGCCGAGTTGATATACAAGCGGTGAAACTTATCTGCCCACCAGCCAGCAAGAAGCATGGGAGTCGGTATCTGCGTCTCAGCCGGAGCCTGCATCGTGGTTAGTTCCACTCGCTGCTGACCTTCTACCTGCAGTTCGCCATGAAGCCGGTAAGTCGCTTCTTCCGAGAAGTCATTGAGATTCGAAAGCGAGTTGAAAAGCGTCGCCATCATGAGGTAGGGAGTCCACTTCTGGTCGACAAACACGTTGTAATGGAAGTCCTTGGAATTACGAACGTGATTGGATGCATCGAACGATCGGATCTGCAAGTTTACCGGAATCATCTGCGCCGTAGCGCCGAGCTCTCCTTCAATCGCGCTGTGACGGTCCTGCCGCAGCGCTCCGACCACTTCGGTCGCGTTTCCCATTTTTGTGGGCTGATAAGAAGAGGCGAGTGTGGTGATGATGCTGTCTTTCGCAATGGGCATGTCGACCGGACCCAGATTAAACATCGGATGTCCGAACGCCAGGACGTGTTTACCATCGTTGTAAGTAACGGTTCCGCCGCCCGTCATGTTCATGTCGCCGGAAACCAGCACCGCCGCGATACTCTCGCCGGGCTGCATGGAAGTGGCCCAGTCAGGGGCGGGGATGGGAGAGGTGAGCTTGCCCCCCGCTCCGCCCTGGGCGACGGTTAGCCCAAGCTGTCCGAAGATGGGAGCAAACTGCCGGATGGCTTCGTCCGAAAACCCTGACATCGTAATGGGCGTGGCGATGGGAGTCATGGTGGGAGTTTCCGGAAGCTCGCTGGAGGCAGACATTACGCGCGCCAGCAATCCGCTTGGTACTGCGAGACGAGTCTCGGCGGTGTTCAGCCTGTCTGGTGTGCGGCTGTTGGCGGGCCGGCTCTTATCGAATTCATTCACTTCGAGCATCAACTTTATAGGTGTGATTCCGCAGATAGCATCAGGTGAGAACACGCTCAGGCGCAGAGAGATTGCGCCAACCAACTTGCCGTCGATATAAACGGGGCTGCCGCTCATTCCGCCAGCCACATTCGTGCGCTCGGCTTTACCGGACAGCTTTCCGATAATGATGTCCTGACGAGGACCCCACCCGTTCTCCCATATACCGATAATTTCAACCGGTACTGGTTCAGGCTTGGTCCCTTGAAAAACCGTCCAGGCGACCCCCTTCATTCCCGGGCGTAAGGCGCCCTCTGGGAAAAGGTCGACTTTGCCGGCGCGCGGCGCCACCGTCATGTTTGGAACGGCCTCATCTGAAAGCGCGTGGAAAGTCCCAGACAAGATGAGTAAAGAGGGAACGAGCGCACGGTAAAGCATAGGAGGTACGGTCTGCGATAGCCTTTGGATCCGGTTGCGTGCCTTTCCGACGAGGAGAAGGTAGCGGATGTTCTTCATTATCCCCTAATAGATTCGGAAACGAGACGGCAGGTCGGTATTCTAGGGGAGGCGCAGCGCTGGAGGTTAAAGTTCTCTAGCGTTAATGTGTGTTCATACTGTAGTTTTCCTGCGTCACCTAAAATGAAAAGCGCAGTCTGAAGTTGTAGACTGTAAGCGGTTGATCAAGCTCGTCTATCAGCGGAGATTGCATATGACTCGCTCTTCATTTACTTCTCTAACTTCATTTGTCATTTGTGCTTGTGTCGCGGTCGGGATATCGGCGGGACAAAAGTCCACGAAAGGTGACGCAGCCAAGGGCAAGGAAACTTTCGAGCAGTGCTCAGTTTGCCACAATGTAGACACAGACGAGAAGAAGATGGGGCCATCGCTGAAAGGCCTGTTCAAGCACAAGACGATGACGGGCAACAAACCGGTTACCGATGCAAACGTGCTGGCTCAGATCAACAACGGAGGCAACGGCATGCCGGCCTACAACGATATGCTTTCCGCTGACGAAAAGGCGAACCTGCTCGCTTATCTGCACACTATTTAACAGCGGACTCCGCTGCGCCGGCTTGGCCTGCGTTCGATTGGGGCGTGGTCTGCTAAATTGTGGAAGTACTCAGCGCACTAGCGTCCCCATCGTCTAGCCCGGCCTAGGACACCGCCCTTTCACGGCGATAACAGGGGTTCGAATCCCCTTGGGGACGCCAAAACAATTCGAAGTTTACGCTTCAAGCCAGTCATGCGCGAATACAAGGTCGCGGCGATACCAGGCGATGGCATCGGCAAAGAAGTTATTCCGGCCGGACTCGCCGTGCTTAAGGCTCTCGAGGAGCGCTGCGGTGATTTCAAGCTGAATGTAGAAACCTTCCCCTGGGGCTCCGATTACTACCGGAGCACTGGGCGCATGATGCCGGCGGAGGGCCTGACGCATTTGAAAAACTTCGATGCCATCTATTTCGGCGCAGTGGGAGACCCACAGATACCGGACCACATCACGCTTTGGGGATTGCGTTTATTCATTTGCCAGGGCTTCGATCAATACGCGAATGTGCGGCCTGCGCGGCTTCTCCCTGGAATCAGCAGCCCGCTCCGCAAAGTGGATGCTCGCGATCTGGATTGGGTGATTGTTCGGGAGAATAGTGAGGGCGAGTATGCAGGGCACGGCGGACGGTCGCACAGGGGCCTGCCGAATGAAACCGCTACCGAGACGGCCGTGTTTACGCGAGCCGGGATAGTGCGCATCATGCACTTCGCTTTCGAGTTGGCACGATCGAGGAACCGGAAGCGGCTCACCGTTGTCACCAAATCGAATGCTCAACGTAACGGGATGGTGCTGTGGGACGAGATTGCAGCGGAAGTTGGGCTCGAGTACCCGGATGTCACGACTGACAGGGCGCTGGTGGATGCAGTAACAACCCGCATGGTTGGCAAACCGCAAGGTTTAGATGTGCTCGTGGCCAGCAATTTGCATGCGGATATCTTGAGTGATTTAGCAGCTGCTTTGGCGGGCAGCTTGGGCATGGCAGCAAGTGCGAATCTGAATCCGGAGCGCCGGTTTCCATCGATGTTTGAGCCGGTTCACGGATCTGCTTTCGACATCATGGGTAAGGGGATAGCTAATCCGATCGGTACCTTCTGGTCGGGTGTACTGATGCTGCAGCATCTCGGCGAAATCGAAGCAGCGGGCCGATTGATGGCAGCCATTGAGAGGGTCACCGCATCGGGTTCTGTGCTGTCCCCTGACCTCGGAGGCAATGCGAAAACAGGCGAGGTAAGTGAAGCGGTGTGCGACGCTTTGCAGGGCGCGAGAAGCTGAACCTGAAGAATGCTCTGGGCTCTGGACAGCAGTCTATTTTGGTGCGGATGAGAGGACTTGAACCTCCACAAGGTTGCCCTTACTAGAACCTGAATCTAGCGCGTCTGCCAATTCCGCCACATCCGCATGCGTGGTGGGTCGAACAGCACCATTGTAATGCAGGTGCTCCGGTTGGCGGGGGCCCAGGTTCCGGATAGCTAAAATAGAGTCAATGCCAGCTGTTACCGCGCCTGCAATTCAGGACAAACCTCTGCGTTCCCCGTGGGTCACCGTTGTTCTGGCCTGGCTTGTGCCAGGCTTAGGTCATTTTTTGCTGGGCCGCAAGAATCGGGCCGCGATCATCTTTTGCGCGGTGGTCATCTCCTTTCTCATCGGCATGCTGATGCGCGGTCCGATGTTCCAGCCCACCTCGGTTGGGGATGTCCTCTCGCGACTGATTCAGTCTGCCGGCTTCATCGGCGATATGGCGGCAGGGTTGATCTACTTCATTGCGGTCGGCTTGGGCTACTGGCCACCCGATCAGCCCACCCACAGCTCGGACTACGGCTCCAAGTTTCTGGTAGCCGCTGGCCTGCTCAATATCCTTGCGATGGTCGACGCCTACGAAATCGCGACCCGCCAGAAAGATTAAATTCCGTGCCCAAGCTCAATCTAGATCACTTCGAAACCTCACTCCTTTTTGCGTTGTTGGCCAGCATTATGCTCGGTTTAACCACAAAACGGACCGACCGCGAACGAGTCCGTTATGGATTGCAGTGCTTTGGCTGGTTTGTGGCAGCTCTCTTCGGCATCGGCTGGTTTATGCGGCTGCTGCACGGCTGAGCTCGTCTCCAGGTGTTCATGAAGACCTTCTACATTGAAACGTTCGGTTGCCAGATGAATGCGCATGACTCCGAAAAGGTGGTGGGCACTTTGGTTCAGAGCGGTTACACGCAGGTTTCTGAGCCCGCCGATGCGGAAGTCATCTTCTATAACACCTGCAGCATTCGTGATAAGGCGGAACAGAAGGTCTTTAACCGGCTGCAAAACTTCAAGCGCGAGGCAGGGAAGGGTAAAGTATTCGCCGTGCTCGGCTGCGTAGCCCAGCAAGAAGGCGAGCGTATCTTCGAACGGGCCCCCCACGTGAGCCTGGTGGCGGGCTCGGCCAGTTACACCAAATTACCTGAGATGCTGGTGCAACTGGAAGCGGGCAACCGGCGCGTCACCGGCCTGAGCCTGGATACAACGGAAACATTTGACACCCCATTCACGCGGCGTGACAATCCGCACCGGGCCTATATCACCATCATCGAAGGCTGCGACAAAGCATGCGCCTATTGCGTCGTTCCGTTTACCCGGGGACCAGAGCGCAGCCGTACGAGCGAAAGCGTGATGCGCGAGGCGCGCTCGCTTACGGAGTTGGGCTACTCCGAAGTGCAACTTCTGGGACAAAACGTGAACAGCTATCGAGATCCATCTCCCGAGGGGCTGGATTTCGCCAAACTTCTGGCCGCCACTGGCCGGATCACGGGGATGCGCCGCGTCCGGTTTACCACCTCGCACCCGCGGGACTTCGTAAAGGAGATTATCGACGCTATCGACGAAAACCCGACACTCTGCAATCACGTTCACCTGCCCGTTCAATCCGGCTCGTCAACGGTGCTCTCACGGATGCAGCGTCTCTACTCCCGCGACGAATATATGCGGCGCATCGAATGGATGAAAAATGCCAAGCGGCCGATTGCAATCACGACCGATATCATTGTCGGCTTTCCTGGGGAAAGCGAAGCCGACTTTGAGCAGACGGTCAGGCTTGCCGAACAAGTAGAGTACGATTCGATGTTCATCTTCAAATATTCGAAACGGCCGAATACGCCGGCTCTGCAATTTAAAGACCAGATCCCGGAAGAGGAAAAGACGCGCCGCTTGATGGTTCTGCAGGAGCGCCAACGCGCCATTCAACTAAGGCGCAATGCGCAATACGTAGGCACCGAGGAGGAGGTTCACGTCGAAGGCTACAATCTGGCCACTGGCCAGTGGATCGGCCGTACCGCGCAGAACAAAACGCTCAACTTCCACGACCCGACCTTTCCAGCACCCGTCGGGAGTGGCACTCTGGTAGGCCAGTATTTGGATGTGCTGGTGACGCGTGCCGGACCCAACAGCCTGGCCGGAACGCGTGTTCAATAGTGGATCACGGGCGGATGGGAGGGAAGACTATGGAAGTAGAAATGAAGATTAGGGGTCTCATGATGGACCCCATGACTAACATGCCTATCGTTGTCTTGAAAGACATCACTGGGGATTCAGTGCTTCCTATCTGGGTTGGGATTTACGAGGCTAACGCCATTGCTCTGGAGATTGAAAAAGTTACAACACCGCGCCCGATGACCCACGATCTGATCAAGGTGCTCCTGATGGGGCTCGAAACATCAGTGAAGAAGGTAGTGGTCAGCGAATTGAAGGACGACACGTTTTACGCTCTGATCTGGCTGGAAAAAGAAGGCAAGTTGATGAGCGTGGATTCGCGACCGAGTGACGCTCTAGCGTTAGCATTGCGCCATGATTGTCCAATTTATGTAGATGATCGCGTGCTCCAGTCTTCGCGCAATTCGACGACGGTTTCCGAAAAGGTCAACAACGAAGAGTTACGCAAGTGGCTGGAGAATCTGAACGACGAGGACCTGGGCCGCTACAAGATGTAGCCCTTTCGCAGAAAAGAAAGGCCCCGGGGAGGTGCTGCTCTCGCCGGGGCCTTTTTCATTTACCCGTTCCGACTATCGGTGTCGCCCTCTTCTGACGGGCGCTGTAGTCTGCACTCCCGGAACGGATGGATCTTTGAAGGTCAGCATATAGGGATCTTTGGTGTAGCTATCGGCGACGCCGCTAAAGTCTAGCTTTTGCCCCACCTTGATCTTGTCCAGCGCCGATGCGGGTAGCGGCTGCGAAAATTCAAGAGTGGCATCGGGCTTGGTTGGATCGACTACTCCCAATACTACTTTGCTCGGTCGGTCCGGGGGATCGATTGAGATCACAGTCCCAGTGAAATTCTTGACGCCCTCCGCGCCGCCCGGGATTTCCCTCTCCTTTACATCGCTTTCGAAGAACTGCTGACCCTGGTCTCCCGTCAAACTTTGCTGGATGGCGTACCAGATTTTGAAGGCAGGATCGGAAGCAATGCGCTGATTCATCGCCTCGGCCTCCTTGTTCGCGGCCGCCGCGGCACTGCCGATGGTAAATCCGTCCGGCGGAAGGGCGCTAGTTTTGGCCTGCGCCAGCAACTGGTCCTCCCCATCCGTGCTGCCGTGGTATTGCGCATAGACTTTCTTGAAATAGTCCATGATTTGCGCCTGTGCGCTCGCGGGTACCTGTCCGGGTCCGGTGTATTCGCCGGCGCGCGCATATTCCCACAGGACTGTCGGGTACTTCTGATCGTCCGGGATGCTCTTGTCTTCCTGAAGCATCTTGCCGTATTGATAAGAAACGTTGCCCTGGTCGGGATTCGCCTGCAAGCTCGCCTTGTACTCGGCTTCAGCGGTCTTGTTGTCTTTCTTCGAGACTGCTACCCACGCGAGCGCATTGTGCGCGATTCCGAGTGCCTGATTCTTTGCCTTCGTGAAATCGGCTTCGCTTACCGAAGCGGGTTTCTTCGACGGATCAAATGCAGTTGAGGCATTGTCAACGACTGCCTGAGCCGCGGTCTGGACCTGCGTCTGCAAATCCGGCGACGGGCTTGTTCCTCCGACTGCCGGACCCCAGAGGGCGACCAGGAAATTGGAGCGGAAGTCCTTGGGATCATTCTTCAGTAACTCGGCGCACTTGTCCAGCAGCTTTTGCCGTACTGAGGGGTCGGTGGGGGCGAGTTGGGCCAGAGTCTCCCTGAAATAGATGTTCCGGTCCTGGGCGAAATCCGTCTGCGGATACTTTTGCTCCCATTGGTTCAGCAGGTCCAGACGAGCCTTGGGATCCTGCGTCTGAGTGATCTTCGAGTAGAGGTCGTACTCGCCGCGATCCTTGTAGTTCTTCTGAGGCGTTCCGCTCGCCTGCTGGCCTGCGCTTTGCTGGCCGTTTGCGGCCTGGGCGCGAGCCGGGGGCGTAAAACCCAGGCTCGCAATAAGGGCGATCGCGCCGGCCGTAATCATCGTTTTGCTCGGTCTCAAAAAGCTTGTCTCCACTGTTACCCCCTCTGAGAGGAATTTAGTTCTGGACACTGAAAGCGAAAGCCGGAGTATAACGAACCTTGTCGACTACCCGCAACATTCACTACTACTGTAAGATGCTACCGCTGGCTGACTTGTTCCCTGGGCCGCGTACTTACGGCGGGCAGGACTAGTTTGCATGCTATCATCCACGTTTCCATGCGCTATGCGGATCTTACCGTCATCGCCGGTTACCTGGTTTTTATTACCTGGTTCGGGGCGCAATTCAAGGAAAAACAGGCCAGCCTCAAAGACTATTTTCTCGGGGGGCGGGGCGCACCTTGGTGGGCGATCTCCTTCTCGATCGTTTCCGCCGAGACCAGCACTCTTACCGTAATTGGCACTCCCGCCCTCTCCTTCAGCGGAAACTTCGGGTTCCTGCAGCTTATCTTCGGATACCTGCTCGGACGAATCGTAATCTCAATCCTTCTCCTCCCCCAATATTTCCGTGGCGAGATGTTCACGGCCTATGAGTTGATGCAACGCCGCTTCGGTCCCCACGTGCGGCGATTCACGGCGGCGACTTTTCTGATTTTGCGTGCCCTCGCCGAGGGCGTGCGCGTTTTTGCTATTTCGATTGTCATCTCGATTGTGCTTGGAACGGGCGAGATTGCCTCGATTGCGGTGATCGTCGCGCTCACCTTGTTCTATACCTTCCAAGGCGGCATGACTGCAGTCATCTGGACTGACGTTGTGCAGATGTTCCTCTACATCGCGGGCGCGCTGCTCAGCTTTTTTGTGATCCTGCAGGTCATACCGGGTGGCTGGCCGCACGTTGCGTCCGTCGCACTAAGCGCAGGGAAGTTCCACGTATTCGATTTCCGATTTTCATTCTCCTCGGCATTTTTTCACCGCACATACAGTTTCTGGGCGGGCCTTCTTGGCGGCTGTTTTCTTTCGACCGCGAGTCACGGCACCGAGCAGCTCCTGGTACAACGGCTGCTATCGGCTAGAACCGAGCGCGAAAGCCGGCTCGCCCTTTTCTCGAGTTGGGTGATCGTCTTTCTGCAATTTGCGCTTTTCTTATTGATCGGCGTGCTGCTGTTTGTCTACTACCAAACCGCTGCTCGCCCCGCCCCCGCCATTCCCGAGCGCATCTATCCCGAGTTTATTTGGAATCATCTGCCGGTCGGTGTTGCGGGCCTGGTGGTAGCCGCGATTCTGGCGGCCGCCATGTCCAATTTAAGTGCTGCGCTGAATGCGCTGGCCTCGACGACCATTATGGATTTTTTCAGACCGCTCCGGCCGCATAACACCGAATTGCGTTATCTACAGCTTGCGCGCTGGGCCACCATCCTGTGGGGTGGGATTCTGTTTGCGGTCGGTTTAGCCGCACGGCACTGGGGACGCGTTCTCGAAGCTGGGCTTTCAATAGCGTCGGTGCTTTATGGCGCGCTTCTCGGAGTCTTTTTGCTGGGCGTCCTCACTCGTCGTCCGGGCGAGTGGGCTGCCATTACGGGTATGGGTGCGGGGTTTCTTGCAACCTTGCTGCTTCGATCGAGCGTGGCTTACACCTGGTACGTTCTGGTGGGCTCCGTAGTCACTTTCGCGGCCGGGTACGCTGCCAGTCTAATTCCGCGAACGCTGCTGAAAGCCGCGTCCCCGCAGGCTGATCATGAGGGCGCGAAGCTTTGAAAACGATTCCCTCGCACGCTACTGCCCAGCCCTCGCTAACGCGCGCTCTCGGCCCCTGGAGCGCAAGCTCGATCGTAGTCGGCACGGTTATCGGCAGCGGAGTCTTTCTGGTCCCGTCGAGCATGATTCGCTCCGTCGGGTCGGTTCAGATCCTCTTTGTGGTGTGGATTGTGGCTGGCGTCCTAAGCCTTTTCGGGGCTCTTACCTATGCCGAGCTCGCTGCTGCCATGCCCGAAGCTGGCGGCGAATATGTCTACCTCGGCGCCGCCTACGGGCCGTTTTGGGGTTATCTTTACGGATGGACGCAGTTCTGGGTTGCTAAGAGCGGCTCGATTGCGACTCTCGCGGCCGGTTTCTACACGTATTTGACTGTATTCTTTCCGCTGCTGGCTACCCCGCTGGTTGTGCTGCCCTGGCATATCGGCCCGGGTGGCGCAAGGCTCGAAATACATTACGGCCAGCTGGTCGCGATCGGCTTGATTCTGGTGCTCGGCGGAATCAACTATCTCGGCGTGCGTGCCGGCGGCAACTTGCAAGTCCTTGTTACGGCCGTGAAACTCAGCTTGCTGATTTCCGTTATTCTGGTCGGACTTTTCGCGTCGGTCGGCGGCAGCGTGCACTTCTCGGAACACATACCTGCCGCAGCCGGGGTCAGCGGATTCTTTGCCGCAATGGTCAGCGCGCTTTGGGCTTACGACGGCTGGAACAACGTCAGCATGGTCTCCTCCGAGGTTCGCAATCCACAGCGCAATGTTCCGCGCGCTCTCATTTTCGGCACCATGACGGTGATCGCGGTCTATGTGCTGATCAATCTTGCGTATTTTCACGTGCTCAGTCCGGCTCAGGTGGGGGCGAGCAAGCGCGTCGCCGCCGAGATGATGAATACCATTGGAGGCCGCATGGCGGTGGCGGGTGTAACCTTCGCGGTGCTTATCTCCATTCTGGCCGCGCTCAATGGCTCGATCCTCTCGGGTTCGCGCGTTCCCTATGCGATGGCTCGCGACGGTTTGTTCTTCCGCACGGCCGCCGTCGTGCATCCGCGTTTCCGATCTCCCAGCCACGCGACGCTGCTTCTTTGCCTCTGGTCGTGCATCGTCGTGTTGAGCGGCTGGTTCGATGACCTCTACAACTTCGTCATTTTTGGGTCTTGGATTCTTTATCTCATGACCGCATTTTCGGTAATTGTGCTGCGCCGCACGCATCCTGAACTGAAGCGTCCGTACCACGTAATCGGATACCCCTTCGTGCCAGTACTTTTTGTCGCAGTTGCTCTGCTATTGCTTATCAGCACTCTGCAGACGCGCCCCCGCGAATCACTTATGGGGTTGGGAATGATGGCCTTAGGCGTGCCCTTCTATTTCTTTTGGAAATCGAAACAAGTTCAGCGGTTTTCGGTTAAACCGAGCCACTTTTATAAGTGAATGCGGAATAGAGCTTAGTACTAGGACGGACAAACTGACAGTTGCCCACGCTCAGGTTGTTTTTCTTTCGAACTAGCAATTAAACTTCCTGTAAATCTGGAAGGGTGAAAAAACTTGGACGTGGACAAAATGCTCGCTGAGCTAAGGCTCGAGCGGGAGCAGATCGAAGAAGCAATTCTGACACTAGAGCGGCTGGCACGGGGACGCGGGCGGCGTCGCGGGCGGCCGCCCTCATGGTTGAAAGATGCAACTGCCGCTTTCGCCGACGGAAATGGCTCCCCATCCGAACACGAAGACCATTCATCAGAACCGAAACGGCGAGGTCGGCCTCCAAAAGTGAAACAAGCCGCCCAGGCAGAGGGTTGATCGGGTTCGCGAGTTCTCCGAGGCGGATGTCGGCCTAGTACAGCAAGAATCGCTCTCTGCGTTGCGCGAATTCTTTTGCCTGTTGCTGTGCCGCGTACCAGGTCGCGCCCGCATCGTTGCCAGCTTTCAATTCATTGACCGTGTTCTGATTGCCGATTAGAAAACGGCATTTCTCGATATCGAGGTTGCCAGGGAACAGCTTCTGGAGGGCGTCGGCGAGTTCGATCCCCAGCCGTGTACTGTCGAACGCTTCCCGGTCGGTGATCACAAAACGCACTCCTTGGACCTCCTTGCCGGCGAAGTTCGATTGAACGGGGCGAAACCGCGTGGGATAAACCCTCACCCCCGGGATAAGGCGCGCGTTGAGAGCTTGCGCGAGCAGCGGACCAACAATCCAGTCTGCACCTATCTGCTCGAAGGGTGCATCGGTTCCCCGACCGACGGAATAATTCGTATTAGCTTCGAGCATTGCGAGGCCGGGATAAAGCAGCGCGGCGTTCAAGCTGCGCATATTGGGCGAAGGATTCACCCAGGTCAGCTCGGTCGAGTCAAACCAGTCTCCCCGCTGCCAATTGCTAATCCTGATGACGTGCAGATCAGCCCCCAGGTGCTGTTCGGCATTCACCATGGTCGCCAGCTCGCCGAACGTCATGCCATGCCGAAGCGGGACTTCCAGGCAACCAACGAATGAGGCGAGCTGGTTATCGAGCAGCGGACCTTCCACGTGGGTCCCAGTGATCGGATTGGGCCGGTCAAGCACGAAGAATGGCTTTTTGGCGCGCGCGGCTGCCTCAAGCGCGTAAGTCATGGTGCACGAATAGGTATAAAAACGTGCGCCGACGTCCTGGATGTCGAACACGATCGCATCTGTTCCGGCCATCTGGTCAGCGGACATTCTGCGCCCATTCGGCTGATAGAGACTGATAACCGGGAGTCCTGTTTTGTCATCGCGGCCGTTCGCTACGTCACTGTCTTTGGTTCCACCAATGCCGTGCTCAGGCGAGAAAAGGCGCACGACGTTCACGCCCGCCGCGAGCATTTGATCCACATTACGGCTGCCTTGACGGTCGATTCCCGTTTGGTTTGTGATCAGACCTATGCGCTTGCCTTTGAGCTCCGAAAACCCCTGCTGCTCGAGCACGTCCAGTCCCGTCAGCGTCTGCGCATTACGGGCGATTACCCGATGCACGCCGGCCATGGACAGCGTTTCTACATAGCCGGTTAGTGACACAGTGTTCGGAAGATTCATTCCGTAGCGCGCCGCCACGACGGTTGCGATGCGTGATCTGAACGAGCTGAGGGACTTGCCATGCTTGGGGTGCACGACATTCGTTAGAAGGATCACGAACGAGTCGGTTGTCGGATCCATCCACATCGATGTGCCGGTATAGCCGGTGTGTCCGAATGATCCGATCGGGTAAAGCTCGCCTCTGTTGCTCGAGAATGTCGAATCGATATCCCAACCGAGTGCACGCAAGATTGGTTGATCGGCCGGAGTCGCAGGTTCGGTGAACTTTTTCACCGTCGCCGGATCGAAGATTCGCACCCCGCCGTACTCGCCCATGCCAAGCATCATGCCGGCATATTTCGCCAGATCGTCCCCTGTGGTGAACAGTCCCGCATCTCCCGCGATGCCGCCCATGTAGCGGGCAGTAGGATCGTCCACGACGCCTTGCATCGGCTCGCCCGTATCCGGATTGATCTCAGTTGGGGCGATTCGCGAGCGTAGCGAGGTGGCCGGCTCGAATCCACTCTCGTTCATTTTCAGAGGCACATAGACCTGCTGGCGGGCGAAGTCAGCAACACTCTGACCCGACAAACGCCTGACGACTTCAGCTAGCAGATTGAAATTGATATCGCTGTAGACAAATCTTGCTCCGGGAGGCGCCACAGGAGTTATCGTCATTGCCTTCTCGATTCCGGTTTGATACCCGCTCCATCTAGGCACGAGCGGGAGGTCCGGAGGCAGCCCTGAGAAGTGGGTCATCAGCAAACGGATGGTGATGTCGCTCTTGCCGCCCTGAAACTCGGGCAAATATTTTGTGACAGGATCATCCAGCCGTATCTTTCCTTGCTCGAACAACTTCATAATGGAGGGCGTTGTTGCTACCACCTTGGTTAGCGAGGCGGCATCGAAGATGGTGTCGAGCGTCATAGGCTCGCGGTGAGGAATCAGAGCGCGTGATCCGTAAGCTTTCCGGTACACCACTCTCCCGTTGTGCCCGATGACCACAACTGCGCCGGGAATGAGATCACTCTGCACGGCATCGTTTACGATCGCGTCAATCTGTGGAAATTGTTCGGGCGCGCTATCGGTCGGCGCTATTTGGCCAAACGCCAGCGCTCCCATAACCAAGCCAAGCCATATCCATTTCATATCGAATTCACATCGAATCTCTAGACTACCTTTGCTGGAGCAACTATCCGCGCAGCGAGTACGTCGATAACGGTATGAACTATCGTTCATGGGGCGCACTCTTGCTGCTGGCCACGGCCGGCTCCACCTCAGCTTTCGGACAATTCCTGTCGATCGGGATAAAAGGAGGTGTGCCTTTGAATGATGGATTTGTCGTGCAGAGCGGATTCCCTTTGTCGACCACGACGAATCGCTATATTATCGGCCCTGAGGCCGAACTTCGCTTACCGTTCCACTTGGGCGTGGAAGCCGATGCTCTGTACAGGCACTATAACGTCGGCGGTAGCGGAATCAGCCAATGGGAATTTCCGATTTTGCTGAAGTATCACTTCAAGGGCGTGCCACTCATTCATCCGTTTGTAGATGCCGGTCCGATTTTCAATCACGTGTCTGATATAAGCTCGCTGACGCTGAACTCTTCGACAGCAGGACTCGCTCTAGGAGCTGGACTAGATTTTCACGCGTTGATTATCCATGTCACACCAGAGTTTCGCTACATACATTGGGGCAGCGCGAATATCCAGGCAGCTAACGGAATCGTCTCTTCTAATCAGAATCAGGCAGAGTTTTTGGTAGGATTAACGTTTTGATTCATGCCAGCCAGAAGTTGTTGTAGGGCTCTACCTATGTAGTATCCTTCTTATGTGCTCGAAGTCCGCGCGCTTACAAAATGTTATAGCTCGATTCCTGCCGTAGACAACGTCAGTTTCACCATCGCGCCAGGCGAGGTACTCGGGTATCTAGGTCCAAACGGATCGGGCAAGAGCACCACGGTAAGAATCATAACCGGACTTCTCGAGCCGAGCGCCGGAACCGTGCTGTTTGACGGGCGTCCCATACACGAGGATCTTGCCGCCTATAAGCGTGTAATCGGATATGTGCCGGAAGAAGCCAATTTGTATCCCTTTCTGTCCGGCCTCGAATATCTGCAACTGATAAGCCGGTTGCGCGGCATGCCGGAGTCATTGATCGAGCGTAGGGCAGGGGCGCTGCTTGAACTATTCGACATGCGTGCCCACAGGCACACTGCCATCGCGGCATATTCGAAAGGCATGCGACAGCGGATCCTATTAATTGCAGCTCTCCTGCATAATCCTCAGTTCATCATTTTCGATGAGCCTCTCTCAGGTCTAGATGTGACGTCTGCGCTAATTTTCCGCAAGCTCATCTTAGGCCTTAGCCGGGAAGGCAAGTCAATCTTCTACTGTTCGCATGTGCTCGAAGTAGTCGAAAAGGTGTGCTCCCATGTCACGATTCTTCAGCGCGGCAGGCAGGTTGCTTATGGGGCTATCGAGGAACTCAAGCAGTTCCAGGCCATGCCATCACTCGAAGCGGCCTTCTCGAAGCTGGTGCAGGAAGTGGATGCGGAGCAATCGGCCGAGGCCATCGTAGACGTCATGGTGAGCCGGTGAGCAAGAAGCGGGCTACTCTTGCGCGTGCCAGCCAGACTCCTTTCGGCGTCCTCGTCGCGCATTTTGTCCGGCGCCTGCTTGCTAGTGAAGAGGAACAGGACGCAGGGGGTGTGGGGTTCGGGTTGGGGGCAGTACTCGCGATCCTGGCATCGCCGGGCGCATTCGCTTCCATCTTCCTGCTCGACAAATACGGAACGCTCTTGCAATGGGCGCGAGGAGAACATTTCGACGCGATTACAAGCTCGCCTTCCGATGAGTACTTTTCGTCGTACTGTCTATGACCATCACGGGCCTCGTGATGGTGGCCCGCTGGAATCGCCTCTTTCCCGACTGCCGCGACTTCTCGAACCTCGCTGTTCTGCCGATTCCGATTCGCAATATCTTCATTGCAAACTTCGTTGCGCTCTTCGGGTTGGCGCTGCTGTTTGCCTTCGATGTGAACGTTATTTCAGCCCTCCTGTTTCCGCTGTTTGTCACGTTGGGCACGGGCAAGGAGAGCATGTTTATACTTTTCCAGCTGGGTATCAGCCATTGCACAACTGTCCTTTATTCCAGCCTCTTCAGCTTCTTTGCAGTCTTCGGGCTGGTTGGACTGCTTATGCTGGTCGTTCCGCGAAGAATATTTCGGCCGGTTTCCCTCGCGACGCGGATTGTTCTGGTAGTGGCTTTACTCATTGAGTTCTTTTCCAACCTGTTTCTTCAGCTGTTTGCAGGAAAGCTTCCGGAACGAGCAAGCCATTACATAAACTGGCTGCCCTCGTTCTGGTTTTTAGGAATCTACGAGAACATGCTCGGGATTGCAAAACCTGCAATGTCGGCACTCGGGAAACAGGCGTTACTGGCGCTCGTGGCTGCCGTTATCCTCTCTATCACAGCTTATGCGCTCTGCTACCGGCGAATCTTTCTGCGCTTGCCCGAGTCGTTTGACACCGTGGGCGGAAGCCGGCCGCTATTCAAGGTTCACTTGCCGGAAGCGCTCTTGCGGCCACTGTTCCGCTCGCAATTCGAGCGCGCCTGCAGCAGCTTTGCGGTGAAGGTTCTACTGAGGAGCGAGCAGCACCTGATGTTTCTTGGCTCCTATCTTGGAATCGGTCTTGTGCTGGTGATGCAAACAGCGCTCGATCGCGGCGCAGAATCGGGACACATTTCGCTGCCTGACGCGAAATATCTCTCGATTCCATTCTTGATCGCCTTCTTTCTAATCACGGGACTGCGGTTCGTGTTCGATAGAGCCGCAAATCTGCCCGCAAACTGGGTTTTTCGAATCACAGCGGATTCGGCGTGGCCCGAGCCTCGCAGAATAGCAAAGAGACTGATGCTCTGGGTGACAATCCCATGGGAAGTCTGCCTTCTGCTGCCGGCATCGGCCGGCCGTTTAGGATGGCCGCTCGCTCTGCTCCATGTCGCGGTTGTCATCGCCTCGACTTTGCTGTTTGCCGATCTTATGCTGGCCCGATTCTGCAAAATTCCGTTTAGTTGCGGCGCGCGTTTCGATGTGAAGCAGCTTGTCACGCAAATGCTTGGATTGATCTTCTGTGCGCTGGTCTTCGTTCCGGCGCTGGCCAGCCTGGAGCGTTTGATGCTCGAGAAGCCGGTCCGTTTGTGCGGTCTGGCGCTGGCATATGCGCTTGTCTGGTACGGGATCGCACGCTACCGGCAACAGCGCACGATTGCCGGCGAAGAACTGCTATTCGAGGACGGACCGGGCCCGCCTTTCGAGCTGTTGAGACTGGGCTAAGCCTCACGAACCGCCCAGCTCGCGACGTGACGACAGTCATAGTTGCGCCGAGACATATCCCGTGAACATTCCTCAGGACAATTGCGGCACAAACGAAGATCTTGTAAAGTGAGGATCGTCGCTATTAGAGATGGCGGCATTTAGCATCACGAGTGGCGCGAGGGCTCTGACCCGAAGACCGCCCGGCAACCTGGCCAGCCAGCCAAGGTGCCACCGTCAGCCGGAGGGACGATGCGGCAGAAATATTGCAAAAAAGGGCTCGCTATCTTTCGGTTCTTTATTCAACTGGCCAGCAATGCGGTGGCGAAAAAGACCGAAGCAACTCATCCAAAGCAGCCAGGAACGCGGGAGCAAGCCGGAAGAACGGATAGGGATAGACGCCCGTTCTTCATTGCTAATATCCCGTACCAGATCGAGGCCGACTGGGACAGCGATTTCGGGCCGCGCCTTGCAGGGTTTCCCCTGAACTTGATGTATACGGGCGTTCGAGGAAACGGACGGGACGGCGGTGTCGAGTCCTGTTCTTACTGGTTTGATCCGGGCAGCTACGCGCAAAGCAGTGATAAGCGCGAGATGACCTATCTGCCAAGGGTTAAAAGCCCGTACCGCGTGAAGGTTGAATACCATAAGAACGGCAACTTCTGGCGCACGCTGAAGTATAAGAGCGAGATTCTGATTGTTGAAGCTCAAGGCGTGGATTTTGAGGGCGCTATGGTTCAGACCACGCTTTGCGGCTTGCAGCCGGATGAGCCCACCGACTAATCCGGAGTAAGCATGTTCGGTCCCACCCGTGTGCGTTGAGATAACGCGGAGTAGAATCCTATATAGCATGAGTGATGCAACCAGACTTTCTCACACCGCGGCCCTGATTCTGCAAACCGTGGATCAAGGCTGCAGCTATGGATTCGACATCATGGACGCAACCGGTCTGCCGAGTGGCACCGTTTATCCCGCGCTGCGCCGGATGGAGACCGAAGGCTTAATCTCCTCCCAGTGGGAGTCTGAGAAGAAGGCCGTGGCAGAACAACGCCCGGCGCGAAAGTATTACCGCATCACTCGCGCAGGTTCCGAAGTACTGGAGCAGTCCCAGAAACGATACCCGCTGCTGAATCGATTACTCGCGAAGCCTCGTCGATAGGAGGGTTTTATGCCACCAGGGCCAAGGCGTCCTTTTTCGGTTCTGGTCTGCCTCGCTATGCTGAACGCGGCCTGCTGGCTGGTTCCGGCATCGCTAAGGCTCGGGTGGAAACAAGAGTGGGAGGCCGAACTATGGCATCGCTGGCAGTTTCTTTTGCATGCGGATGCGTGGAACCTGTGGGAATCGCTATTGCTGATACGAAGATGCGCGGGCGTTTTTCCTGACGCTCTCTGGCACTTTACCGGCCAGGAAAGCGTCCGAACCCGCGTCCGAGATACCGTGCGCTCGCCGTGGACTTGCCTAGGGATGCTGGGCCTGCTCTTGGCGATTCTTGCCTGCTTCACATCTGGACTTCCGGCTACCCGCAATATTTTCCAGACGGGTGTGGCCCGCAGCAATGCCGGGCTGGTTTTTATCTGGTTCCATCCGGTGACCGGCGGCGGGGATGAAGGACTCCCTTCGGATGTGGCCCCGGCATGGGCCGCCCGCAGCCGCCTGCTGCAGAGCGTTGCGCCTTTTGTCATCGCTCACCAGCGGGTCAGAGCGAGCGGCGGGCGATTCGCACAGCCTCTGGTAGTTCGGACTCAGCCGAGTCTCTTCAGCGTGTTGCGAACCAAGCCCCTTCTGGGCAGCCTCGCTCCGAGCAAAGGCGTCGTGCTCACCTATGCACTCTGGCGATCGCTGTTTCGCAATGGCTCTGGAGCTGTCGGAAAATCTATTGAGATCGGACGTGACCGCTACCAGATAACGGCCGTACTGCCGCCCGACTTCCATTTCCTGTCGCGTCAATATGCGGCGTACCTCGTTCAGCCAGTTCTTCCCGACGCTCAGCAGATGATCGTTGGGCGTGTGAAGCCTGGAGTCTCCGAAAAGCAACTCGATAAGGAGCTGACCCGGATTGCAGAGACCGCTTGCTATTACTTCTTCCGTTCGGAGCTGCGCTATTCCTTCGTAAGGCAGGCGGCATGGATTCCTCTCGAAGTGTTTGCGGCTGCGTTCCTTGCTTCCGGGCTGCTGGTGCTGAGTGTCTCACGCGTCTCGCTTCGCCGCTTGGGCGGACTGCTGAATTCTGCAGACAGGATGGTTATGCTACGAAGGGTATTCTTCTTCTGCTCGAAAGTCTTGCTCGCGTTCCTTCTGGTTTTTTGCGCAGTGCTCGAGTGGAGCCGCTCGGAATCCGCCATTCTGTACGGCTCGCGCGATCCGGCTGCCGGGCCGTTCCTGCTCTGGCTCTACATTCTTGGAACCATGGGCGTGCTGTTCTGGGCGGTAGCCGATCAGCGGGCCCGCTGCCGCGTGTGTCTACGGCTCTTATGCTTCCCGGTACGCGTCGGCTGTCCCGGTTGCCTGTTGTTGAACTGGTCCGGGATGGAATTGTTTTGTACCGAGGGTCATGGCCTGCTGCATGTTCCACACATGGCCGCCAGCTGGGATGAAGAATCGGAGCGTTGGATCTCCCTAGACGAGTCCTGGAAGAGCCTGTTTGCGGAAACAAAATGAAGCCGGCAGGGCAATGCGGGCTACACTGCAGCCGACGCTTCAAGCTTTACGAGACGAACTTGCGAGCGCTGGCGATGCGCAACGCGCCAAGAATCTTACTTGGTTTTTCAAAACGGGCAAAGGCGAATACGGAGAAGGGGATCAGTTCCTCGGAATTCAGGTCCCCATTCAGAGAAAAATTGCCCACCGGTATCTGAGTCTATCCCTGGCTGACATCGCGCGCCTGCTGCAATCGCCGATTCATGAACATCGCTTTACAGCGGCGGAGATTCTGGTTGCCAAATATGAACGAGCTTCCACCGATGAAGCGGAGAAGATCTTCGGGTTTTACCTGCGGCATGTGAAGCGACTAAACAACTGGGATCTCGTCGATACTTCAGCGCCTTATATTGTTGGAGTCCATTTGCGCCAGCGATCCCGAGACATCTTGTACCAACTTGCCCGGTCCACCAACCTTTGGGAGCGCCGGGTTGCGATGGTCGCCACACTGGGTCTCATCAAGTGCGGCGAGATCGAGGATACGTTTCGGATAGCCCGCATGCTTCTTACAGACGAACACGATCTGATCCGCAAGGCTACAGGCTGGGCGCTGCGCGAGGCCGGCCGCGTGTCGCGGACACAACTTCTCAACTTTCTTCGGGAACATTACTGCGCGGTCTCGAGGACCACGCTGCGCTATGCGATCGAACATCTGCCGCAAGAGCAGCGCAAATTGGTGCTCGCGGGAAAATTCAGTCGCTAGCGCTGAAGCTCAACCACTTAGAGTGTTCGTTCCAACCGTATGACCCCGGCGGCCGCTCGATGACAGTAGCGATGCCGCAAAACTTGCCCACAACCGACTTTTGTCCTCCCTACAAACTGCGAGATGCAATATGATGACAATCTAAACGAAGTCGGTGCTTTTGCGTATGCAAGATCGCGACATAATCCGCTCAGGATACGATCTATTACACGCGCGCTATGCAAAGGTTCCGGTGCTCTGGTAGGAGAATGTTTACACTGAAACTAGAAAACGGGTCCGTGAGAGGGGGGGGCTAATCTCCGTGAACGCACTGCTCGCCTTGCTTCAGGCGCAGAGCCCAGGGTTACCGGAACACTCGGTCTCGAATATCTTTCGTCCGCTCGCCACACCCGCAGCAGCCGAGAAGGATATCGCGCTGTTCGCGATAGCTATCACGGGCGTGATCTTCGTTGTCGTCGCAAGTCTCATCATTTCCACGATCTATCGTTTCCGGCAGCGAAAAGGGGACGACCGGCAAGAGCCGCCGCAGGTGTACGGCAGTAATCAGATTGAGGTAGCCTGGACGGTCATCCCGATTCTGATTGTTTTCGTACTGATCGGTGTCACTGCCCGCGTGATTGCGAGCGTTGAAAACGCCAGTCCCCCTCCAAATACGTTGCACGTTACCGTGATCGGTCACCAGTGGTGGTGGGAGGTTCAGTATCCAGACTACGGCTTCACCACCGCGAACGAAATCTATATACCTGCGAACCTTGACGGAAAAACGGCCACCTACTTGAAGCTCGAGAGCATGGACGTGATGCACAACTTCTGGGTTCCGCAGCTCGCCGGGAAGGTGAACTTAATTCCTAATCGCGACAATTTCATATGGATTGATCCGCACGAGCCCGGCATTTATTTAGGAAATTGTGCCGAGTACTGCGGCACCCAACATGCCAACATGCTGCTACGGGTTATCGTTCAGAACCCGGTTGATTTCAAGAAATGGGCTGCCGGCCAACAGAAGGCCGCCGCAAACGGTCCGCAACTCACCCAGGCAAAGGCGATGTATCAGTCACTTGCCTGCGTGAATTGTCACACCATCAAAGGAACGCCGTCCATTGGTAAGTTTGGTCCAGATTTGACGCATTTGAAGAGCCGGCAAACGATCGGATCAGGTGTTCTAGTCAACACAGCCGCCAACCTGCGCAACTGGGTGAATGACCCCCAAGCAGTGAAGCCAGGATGTTTTATGCCCAGCATGAAGTTGACAAATCGAGAGCTGGACCAGGTTGTCTCATACTTGCAATCGCTCGAATAGGAGGAGTTTGTGGCATCGATTGACTATCCGCTCCAGCCGCTTAGCGTAGAAGCACGGCCGTCATCTTTCTCCGAGGTCCTCTATTCGTGGGTTGCGACGGTTGATCACAAGCGGCTTGGATTGATGTATGTCGTCACGGCATTGATCTTTCTGGTAATTGCCGGATTGATGGCCGCGGTGATCCGCATGCAGCTCGCTTTCCCGAACGGCCACGTTGTTGGGCCCGACACTTTCGACCGGCTGTTCACCATGCACGGCACCACAATGGTGTTCCTGGTGGGAATGCCGATGGTGGCGGGCTTCTCGAATTATTGTGTTCCCTTGATGATCGGGGCGCGCGACATGGCCTTTCCCCGGCTGAATGCGTTTGGCTTTTGGATTTTTCTATTTGGCGGCCTCCTGCTCTACTACAGCTACATAGGCGGAGCTGGGTTGTCCGGTGCTGGTTCCGCTCCCGATTTCGGCTGGTTCGCTTACGCGCCCCTTCCAGAGCGAGCATTCTCGCCAGGCGCAGGAGCCGACTACTGGGCGCTGGGTATTCTGGTGTCCGGCTTGGGGAGCATCGCCAGCGCGATCAATGTCATTGCCACCACGATCTCGCTCAGATGTCCCGGGATGACACTTAGCCGCATGCCGATGTTTGTTTGGGTAATGCTAGTGGATGCCTGGATGATAATCATCATCCTGCCGCCGCTTTCGGCCGCGCAGATCATGTTGGAACTGGATCGTCATTTGGGTGCGCACTTCTTCGACACGCAGGCCGGAGGATCATCGGTACTCTGGCTGCACTTCTTTTGGATTTTTGGGCACCCCGAAGTTTACGTGCTTATCTTCCCTGCATTCGCGATTCTGTCAGAGGTGATTCCGGTCTTTTCGCGTAAGCCACTCTTCGGACGCCCTGCTATGGTAGGGGCCATTGTCGCCATCGGCTTTATCAGCCTTGGCGTTTGGGCTCACCACATGTTCACCGTGGGGATGACATCCTGGGCGAACACATTCTTTGCCGCCTCAACGATGCTGGTCGGAATTCCTACAGGCATCAAGATCTTCAATTGGACGGCAACGATGTATGGCGGCAAGGTGCGGCTCCGTACTCCGATGTTATTTTGCTGCGCGTTCCTGCTTCAGTTTCTGGTTGCCGGACTGACGGGCATTATGCTGGCAACCGCCCCCTTTGATTGGCAGCTAAACAATTCTTACTTTCTCGTCGCGCATTTCCATTTCACACTTCTATTAGGCCTTGTCTTTGGGTTATTCGCCGGGATGTACTACTGGTTCCCGAAAGTCTCGGGAAGAATGTACAGCGAGAGATTAGGAAAGTGGCACTTCTGGCTCTTCGTTATCGGAGTAAATCTCACTTTCATACCACTCCATTTCGCCGGTTTCCTTGGAATGCCCCGCCGGATCTATACTTATCCGCCGGGCCGCGGCTGGGAGATCTGGAACCTGCTTGCGTCGATTGGAGTTCTATTTCAAACGCCGGCCATTCTCATATTCGTGATCAACGTGATCAAGTCCTCGATCGTAGGCGAGCCGGCTGGCGATGATCCCTGGGATGCATGGACACTCGAATGGGCCACCACATCGCCGCCTCCGGAATACAACTTCGAGAAGCTTCCTGTAGTGCGCAGCAGCCGGCCCCTTTGGGATCTGAAGCATCCGCAGGATCCGGATTGGAAGTACGAATAACTCCTATGACTGAGCAACACGCATTGACGGCCGACGCTCTCACAATGGAGCGCGAGTGGAAATTGCCGGATCGCGGCGCCGTTGGAGTCATTTTCCTGATCATCACGGAAACGTCTCTGTTTACGATCTTCGTCGCCGCTTACCTGGTCTACATCGGGAAGAGCCTGGCGGGTCCGTATCCAAAGGACGTGCTCGATATTCCGATCATTGCGACGATTTGCCTGCTTTCGAGCAGTCTGACAATCGTGCTTGCAGAGCACGCCCTCAAGCGCAATAATCTCGCGCGCTTTAAGTTGTGGTGGTTCGTAACCATTGCCCTCGGCCTGGAGTTTTTGACATCCACCGCTCTCGAATGGAAGAAGCTCATTACTCAGGACCACTTGACCATTCGCACGAATTTATTCGGCTCCACGTTCTATCCGCTGGTGGGCTTGCACGCCAGCCACGTAATCGTCGGGTTGTGCTTCTTGCTGCTGGTCCTGATCGTGACTCTGATTGGATTTCCGATTCACACCCAACTCAGGCGGGTGATGTTCCTTTCCTGGTATTGGCATTTTGTCGATGCTGTGTGGGTAGTGGTCTTCACCGTGGTTTACATCATCGGAAGGTAAGGTCGCACGGATGACACACGAGACACATCATGGAGAAGCATCAGAGCACACCGATCAGGATTCGATTCTGCTGCCCGCTCCCACGTTTTGGCCGATCGTGTTTTCTTTCGGGCTGACACTGCTCGTGGCCGGGGTGCTTACGCATTGGGCGGTGAGCGTGGTTGGACTCGTGATTGCGGCGCGCGGAGTGTTCGGCTGGTGGCGGGACGTGATCCCGAACGAAGAGCACGAGGAAGTGCCTATCAACCCAGCCTTGCGCCCGGCTCCGATCATGGTGGAAGCGCGTTCGGTAGTGCACCTCGAGGTCGGCCAGGCAGGTCACCGGGTGAGAATTCCGGAGAAGATCCATCCTTATTCAGCCGGAATTTGGGGCGGGCTGGCCGGCGGAACCGCTATGGCCGTGCTCGCTGTCCTTTACGGCTTGATAGCGCAGCATAGCATTTGGTACCCGATCAACCTGCTGGCCGGAGTCGTTATCCCGAATTTAGGCGATGCGTCAATCCAGCAACTGCGTGCCTTCAACGGACTGGCTTTCATTGCAGCCCTCATCGGACACGGAATCATCTCTTGCCTGGTGGGCGTGGTCTACGCGGTGATGTTGCCCATGTTTCCGAAATACGCGCCTTTCTGGGCTGGCATTTTGATGCCGCTTTTCTGGAGCGGTCTGGTAGCGACAACGCTGAACATCATCAATCCGGCACTCAACGGAAGAATTAGCTGGCCGTGGTTCGTTGTGGCTCAGCTTGGGTTCGGTCTGGTAGGCGGATATGTGATCGCCCGCAGTACCAGTATCAGCACGATGCAATCGTGGCCCATAGCGGAAAGAGCTTTTATTCATGCCCCTGGGATGCACCCGCCCGCTAAGGACGACAAGTGATGCCGCGCCTTGTGACACCGGCGTTCTACGGTCTGTTGATCCTATCAGTGGGATGCGACCCTCCCGGTAAACCAACCCGGGAAATACCCTCTCAGGACATCACTGATTTCAAGGTGCTCTATGCCGACAACTGCTCGGGATGTCACGGTATCGACGGCAAGAACGGTCCGGGACGCATTTTGAACGATCCGCTATACCTTGCCGTGCTTCCCAAAGAAACATTGAAGCAGATCGTGATGTATGGGCGACCCGGTACCGCGATGCCTGCCTGGGCCAAGGAGCAAGGCGGTCCGCTGACTATGCCTCAGATCGACGCTCTGGTGAACGGAATTGAACAGAATTGGGCGAAGCCGGCTGCTTTCCAAGGCGCGCAGCTTCCAGCCTATAGCGCAGCTAGCAATCCGGGCAATCCTGATGCTGGCCGGAAGCTGTTTCTGCGCAATTGCTTTATGTGCCACGGACCCGGAGCGAAGATCGGACCCGTTACTGACCCATCGTATTTGTCGTTGGTGAGCAATCAAATGCTACGCACTTCGATTATTGTCGGGCGACCCGATTTGGGCATGCCGGATTATCGTAATTTGAAACTGGGCAAAGCCTTGACCGACGGCGATATCACGGACTTGACAGCATTCCTGGCATCGAAGAGACCGGTCGATTTGACCAATGCGAGGCTCAATCAGACGGTAGTGCCGGGTCAGGAAGGGACAGCTGGGAACCAGGCTGAACAGCAGGCCGCGGGCAGCAGCGGGCGTGTGAACGATGCGGGTACGGGGCAGGGCGGCGCCACCAGCAGAGGCAACGAGGGCAGTGGCAACGGTCCCGGAAGCCCCCGTAAAGAACGAGGTGAAGGCAACAAATCGACCGGCTCGAGCGGCCAGCGGGGAATCAAATGAGCGGAGCTGATAGAGAAGAGAATAAGGGCAAGCAGAATACAAAAGACCCAACGCGGCGGGACTGGCTGTTTGTGGGCGGAGTGGCCCTGAACGTAGTTGCTGGCCTGCTGGTGGCAGTCCCGCTCGTCGGCTTCGTCTTTTCCAGTTTTGTTGAGAGAAAAGATCCGCGTAGCTGGATTTCACTGGGAGCGACAGAAAACTTCCCCGAGCACGCAACCCGCATCGCAATGTATCGGAACCCGTTCACTCGTCCCTGGGATGGCGAAACTGCTGATATTCCGTGTTGGGTCCGGCGTGTTCAGGGAAATCAGTTCCAGGTTTTTGCAATCAATTGCACCCACCTTGGCTGCCCCGTGAGATGGTTCCAGGAGTCTGGGTTGTTTTTGTGCCCGTGCCACGGTGGCGCTTACTATGAGGACGGTTCGCGAGCCGCGGGTCCGCCGCCGCGCGGCTTGTTTCAGTACGACTACAAAGTCGAGAACGGGCAGCTTTGGGTCAAAGGCGGAGAAATGCCAACTCTCTCCAACCCCGTTTAAGACTTGGAGCGAATAACATGAATGAACTCCGAAAGATCGCGGTGTGGCTGGACGACAGACTGCATCTGACCGCTCTCTACGCCTCCACCGCCGGACACGAAGTTCCCGCCAGCGCTGGAAGCTGGTTCTACGTTTTCGGAAGCGCAACACTGCTCTGCTTTGTCATCCAGATCATCACGGGCGCGTGCCTCGCGTTCGTTTACATTCCGTCCACAAATGAGGCCTTTACCAGCCTGCAATATCTGAATCACGCGCAGTTTTGGGGCTGGTACATGCGCGCCGTGCACTATTGGGGCTCCAATTTCATGGTGTTCATCATGACCCTTCACATGGTCCAGGTCTTCCTGTTCGGCGCTTACAAGTATCCACGGGAGCTCACCTGGGTAAGCGGCGTGTTCTTACTATTGGCAACGCTGGCCATGGCGTTTACAGGCCAAGTGATGCGGTTCGATCAGGATGCGTATTGGGGCCTGACCATTGGAGCTTCAATAACCGGACGCGTTCCGCTGATAGGCGCGCAACTGGTACACGTGCTCCTGGCAGGGCCGATTATTGCTGGGGAGACGCTCTCGCGCTTCTTCACACTGCACGTTTTTATTATTCCGGGCCTCATTATTGCAATCGTCAGCATGCATCTACGCCTAGTCCTGACCAAAGGAATCAACGAGTACCCCAAACCAGGCCATCCGGTTCACAAAGCTACCTACGACGCGGAGTACGCGGAGATTCTGCAGAAAGAGGGCGTGCCGTTCGTGCCCCAGGCCATTGGCAAAGACTTGGTGTTTGCGGCCATCGTGGTGGTCGGTATTCTCGGTTGTGCGCTGATTTTCGGACCGAAAGGGCCAACCGGAATACCGAATCCCACACTGGTCGATACAAACCCGCGACCGGACTTCTATTTTCTTTCAATCTTTGCGGCCCTCGCACTGCTGCCCGATTGGATGGAAGTGATGGTCTTGTTTGTTGCGCCGGCCATAGCGATCGCCTTCCTTTTCGCCTTGCCGTTTATCTCAGGTCAGGGCGAAAAGAGCGCTCGGCGCAGACCCGTCGCGGTTTTGTCCGTGATCTTTATTCTGCTGGTCATAGGAGTCTTGGCTTATATGGGCGAAACGTCACCGTGGTCTCCCAAGATGGCCGCTTGGAGTGGTGATCCGATACCCGTGCAATATGTCCGAGGACGCACTCCGCTCGAAATCCATGGTGCGCTGGTCTTTCAAAATAAGCAGTGCCGAAACTGCCATGCTCTGGGGGGAGAAGGGGGCCAGCGTGGTCCTGCGCTCGATGCGGTTGCCACCCGGCTCACAAGAGATCAGATGGTCCGCCAGGTGATTCAAGGAGGCGGCAATATGCCGGCTTACGGCAAGAAGCTCAGCCCGGCCGAAGTTGAGGCTCTGGTTTCATTCCTGGCCACCCTCACGCCAAGAACTGCGCCCCCCGTGAAGAATTCAGCTCCGCCCCAGAACAAATTGCCGCGTGACTTCGCGGTCGTTCAGGTTCCGGGCGGCACATCGAAGTAAGTAGTGGACCCTTTTGCGAATGCAGCATTGACGTCGTGGGCCTTTCATCCCGCCGCAGTTTTAGCCCTTGCGGTCACCGCGCTGATTTATTTACGTGGTTGGATGCGTGGCCGGCGATTACTGATAGAAGCAAACGATTACCAGCGACTCGCTTCTTTTCTGGCGGGACTTGCAGTCGTGTTCGTTGCCACCGAGTCACCTCTCGATGCCTTCGACAACTTCTATCTTTCCGCGCACATGACGCAGCACCTGCTGCTCATGATGTTTGGTCCCCCGCTGATTTTGCTCGGACATCCGCTTCTACCGCTTTTACGTGGCATGCCGAAGCGGTTCGTGAAAGAAGGTCTGGGGCCCTTTCTAACCTGGCCTCTGCTGAGGAAGGTAGGCGGCTTCCTCGTTTCAATGCCCGTGGCGTGGTTGGCGTTTGCTTTCAGTACGATTTTCTGGCATCTGCCCACCTGGTATGAACTCGCCTTGAGATCGCCCTTCTGGCACTCAGCGGAACATGCTTGCTTCTTCTGGACCGGTATTCTCTTCTGGTGGCCGGTAGTTGAGCCTGGGCCAGGAAAATCGAAGATGCCCTCATGGGCCAAGATTCCTTACTTGCTTTTCGCTGACATCGTAAACACCGCCCTTTCAGCCTTCTTCGTGTTCTTTGGACGATTGCTCTACCCTAGTTACGGCCTGGCGCGCGCGGGTGGTTTTGGCGCGCTCGATGACCAGATCCTGGCGGGGGTCATCATGTGGGTGCCGGGGTCAATTGTCTATTTGCTACCGGCCCTTGTGATCGCGATGCGCCTCTTCTCGCCGGTTCAAAAGCAGGGCAGCTTCACTGGACACAGAGTCATCCGCAATCGCAAACCGAGCCGAAATATAGACTGGCGGCGATTCGCAAAGCCCCGCCGGTGGGCTCAGGGTGCGATGCTCATACTGGCCATTGTCGTGATCGCAGACGGATGGTTCGGACCACAGGTGGGGCCCCTCAATGCCGCGGGCGTCCTGCCCTGGATTCACTGGCGAGCGCTTTCGGTTTTGGCGTTGCTCATCATCGGAAATCTGTTCTGCATGGCGTGCCCGTTCACGCTGGTTCGTGACTTCGGGCGCAAAGTATTGCCGGCGAATTTGCGCTGGCCGCGGCAGCTGCGGAGCAAGTGGCTGCCCGCCTTCCTGCTGATTCTCTATTTGTGGGCCTACGAAGCATTCGGGCTATGGGATAGCCCGATGTTGACGGCTTGGATTATCGTTGGATATTTTGCTGCTGCTCTACTGATCGACGGCTTCTTCCGCGGGGCGAGCTTCTGCAAGTACGTTTGTCCCATCGGACAGTTTCACTTCGTGAATTCTCTAGTTTCGCCGAGAGAAGTCCGCATTAAAAGCGCCGGAACCTGTCAGAGTTGCCGTACCCATGACTGCATCCGGGGCAATTCTCAGGCGCGCGGGTGCGAGCTTTATCTTTTTCAGCCAAAGAAGTCAAGTAATCTGGACTGTACCTTTTGTCTCGATTGTGTAAAAGCCTGTCCCCACGACAATGTAGCTCTCCTGCCGGTCTCAGCGGCCAAGACTCTCACAGAAGATCCCTATCGTTCGTCAGTTGGAAGATTGTCGAAGCGAACCGATTTTGCAGCGCTCGCGCTGATCGTTGTCTTTGGCGCATTTGCGAATGCGGCGGGCATGGTCTCGCCTGTAATGGCCTGGCAACATAGTTTGCACGCTGCTCTGGGCCCGCATGCGATGCCATTCGTGATCGGCGCATTCGTGCTGGCGTGCGTAGTAGTGGCACCGGTTCTCGCTGTCTTCCTGTGCGGCTTGCTGAATCGAATCACCCGAGCATCGACTGGCAACGTTTCCAATCTTGCTCGGCGCTTCGTATTCACATTAGTTCCGCTCGGTGTCGCCATGTGGGCAGCGCACTTGCTTTATCATTTTGCGGGTGGCTGGAGCGCGCCATGGGCGGCAGTTGAACAGCGGTTCTTGGGAACGCAAGGCCAAGTCGCGATTTCGGCGATGCCGGACTGGACAACGGCCGCGCAACTTGTCCTGCTTGATTCGGGATTGCTGTTGACACTGTACACAGCGTGGAAGGTTGCCTTGCAGTCAGCCGAAAAGCTTCGCTCCTCGATCGGGATCGCGGTTCCTTGGGCAGTACTCGCCCTTGCTTTGTACACTGCGGGTGCTTGGATTCTCTTCCAGCCAATGCAGATGCGCGGATTGATGCATTAGGACGTGAGGTCAATCTGGCTCGTTTCGCTGGCGTTTGCCGCTGCCGCGACTCTGCGCGGTGACGGGGGAACTCTGGTCCTGCGGAAGCAGGCCGGACCTTTGACGATCAGCGTCTTTGCTTCCCCGGAACCGCTGCGTGTAGGGCCAGTCGACCTGAGCGTGATGGTACAGAGGGTAGATGACAAGTCCGAAGTGCTCAATGGAGATGTGAAAATGCATCTTACTCGCTCGAGTCCTGATGGCATCTCCGAACTGTTTGCTCCCGCTACGCACTCCAACGCTACCAACAAACTGCTCTACGCTTCGCGCATAAGCTTACCCGCAGCGGGTATTTGGAAGTTGGCAGTTATGGTCAATTCCAAGAGCGGAAACGCCGAAGTGGCCGGCGAGATTACGGTCAGACCGCCTCAAGCGCCGATTCTGGCATATTGGCCCTACTTCGCTGTAGTGCCTTTGATAGTCGCCCTGTTTGTCATCAATCAGTGGCTCAAAAGCAAGCGAATCAGCCATCCGCGAGCACGCGCATAGCGGCGTTGCGCCCGTTTATTGCGATTACGCTCCCACCCGGATGCGTACAGGCTCCACATAAATACACGCCCTGCATGGGAGTTTTTGCGCTCAGGCGATTACTCCACATATAGGGCGGGAGGCACTCTCCTTGGAAAATGTGGCCGCCGGTCAAGCCTACTCTTTTCTCAATATCCGGAGGACCCAGCACTTCGGCGTCTATCACCGCCTGGGGAATATTGCTGCAAAATCGCCCGAGAGCTTGCATCGCTCGCTGTTTCGCACTGGCACGATGATCTTCCCAGCTTCCTTCGGCAAAACTGTAGGGAACATACTGCGAAAAGACGCTCATTATATGAGTGCCTTCAGGAGCTACGGAGGGATCGTGTACGCTCTGGAAGTACAGCTCTGTCCAAAGCCGTTCCGGAAGTTGGCCGCATCTGGCGGCCGCGAAACTCGCTCTCCATTCGGGCTTGCTGAGCGGTGTATTAACCTGGCCGAAGTGGTGCGGCTCGCAGGTGCCCGGACGTGCTCGAAAATTTGGCAATTCGCGGAGCCAAACATTCAGCTTCAATGTGCAGCCTTCAATCGGGACCGATTCCACTTGCCGCCGCCACCTTGATTCCGCGGCTTCGCCCAAAAGCCTCAGCGTCACACGGGGGTCCGCGTTTGAAACCACCGCAGATCCCTGAATGCGCTCGCCGCTTTCTAAAAGCACTCCCTCGCCAGGCAGGATTTGCGCTACCGGGAGACCAGCTGCAATTGCTGCGCCTGCTTCCTGCGCCGCATCGGCAAGAAAGAATGACACCATTCCCATTCCTCCCCTGACGTATCCCCATGAGCCGGGCAAGCCGCCAAGGCGTCCCGAGGAGTGGTGGAACCGGATAGAGGCCGTTCCCGCATCGAAGGGGCTGGCATTTGTTCCGATCACGCCTTGCCCGAGATAAGCGACTTGGAGACGTTCATCGCTCAAATATCGCTCGACAAACTCAGCCATCGACCACTCGAAGAGAAGCTTCCGAGCCTCATTATCCTTCCCCAAGAGGCTTTCAAGCTCTTCGCGAGAAGGTGCTTCGCCAATCCAGGTATCGCGCTCACTGGCCGGACGAATCGCATCCCGCGTTCGTCGCATGACATCCGACATCGCTCGCCAACCCTCAAGGTCTCGCGGTGACAGACGCTTCAATTCGGCCTCGCATCGTTCGTCGTCGTCGTAGAGCTGAATGCTTGTGCCATCCTCAAACGGAACAAAGAGGCCGTTAACGGCGGGTGTCCAATGAAAGCCGCGTGAGAGAAGGTCCAATTCCTCGATCACTAGCGGATGTAAAAGGCCCGCTAAATAGGCGCAGGGAGACATCCGGACGCCGGGCCACGGTTCCTCCATCGTGCACGCGCCACCAATGCGCTCCCGGCTCTCGATAACCAGCACGCATTTCCCGGCGCGGGCCAGGTAAGCGGCACAAGCCAGGCCGTTATGGCCGGCGCCCACAACGATCGCATCCCAGCGCTTCGCTGCAAGTTCACGAACGGGGGCAGGGAGACCAACGAGTCCGAGCGAATCCACAGCGGAACGGTGTTCAGGTAGTTTTGAAACCCGCATCGAAGCGTTGCCAAAAATCAGTTTCCGGGAGAGAAGCTCCCGGCCGGCAGCTTTTCGGCATCGAACAGTACTTCTGCAATGCAAGTCTGAGGTCGCAGGTGATTCTCGGCCGATTGCCAGGCGTCTTCGAGCAGTCGCACCGCTCTCAATTTAGCCAGAGCGATGCAGCGCCAGTTGTCGGGAGACCCGCGCGGTTTCAATCCGCTGATGCTATCACCCGCGTACTGGTAGCAGAGCACATGCAAACCGCCGGTTTTGTTACGGCCGAGCACGTGAGGACAGAGAGAACGCCGGCAATTGTGGTAGACGGCCGTAACCGGTTTCTTCATAAACACAGCTGCTGTAACAAGCACGGCGATCTCCTCCAGAGTCTGGATCTCCGCGGCCCGGGGCACAGCCATTCTATGCCCCAGCATACGCCAGTTCGCGAGGCCTAGGCGGTACGCTGCATCCCGCTCTTATGCTCATCCGCGATTGCCGCCTGAGCCGCAGCCAGACGGGCGATCGGTACGCGATAAGGCGAGCACGAAACATAGTTCATTCCGATGCGGTAGCAGAACTCGACTGAGCTTGGTTCGCCGCCATGCTCACCACAGATGCCTACCTCGAGATCGGGTCGAGTTTTGCGGCCCAGCTTGACGGCATGTTCAATTATTTTTCCGACACCGTCCTGATCGAGAACCGCGAACGGATCTGCTTTGAAAATCTTTAGATCCTCGTATTGCCTTGAGAATTTCGTGTAATCGTCGCGCGAGAGGCCCATAGTGGTCTGCGTCAAGTCATTTGTGCCGAAGCTGAAGAATTCCGCTTCACGCGCGACTTCATCGGCCGTCAGGGCAGCGCGCGGAATCTCGATCATCGTTCCCACGTAGTACTTCAAATCCCGCATATCAGCAGCTCCGAGCACTTCCTCCGCGACCCTGACGACGATTGCCTTTTGATTCTCGAGCTCCTTGACGCTGCCAACCAGCGGAATCATCACTTCGGGAATTACGTTTATGCCTTTCTTAGCAACCGCTACTGCAGCCTCGAAAATCGCGCGCGCTTGCATTTCGGTCACTTCGGGGTAGGTGATACCGAGGCGGCAACCTCTATGGCCCAGCATGGGGTTAAACTCGTGCAACTCTTCCACTCGTTCCAATAACTCCGGCAGGTGCTTCTTGAGTTCACCGGCGCTGACTTTGTAAGTGGCCGCCATTTCCTTCTTCTCTTTCGCGGTCGCAGCGGGTAGCCGCGCGATATCGACCATGAGATTCTCACGTTTTGGTAAAAACTCGTGGAGCGGCGGATCAAGCGTGCGGATCACTACCGGGAAGCCGTCCATAGACTGGAAGAGGCCCGCGAAGTCCTTGCGCTGCATCGGGAGTAGTTTCTGTAAGGCCTTCTTGCGCATCTTTGGGTCGCGGGCCAGAATCATGGCCTGCATGTGTTCGATCCGGTCTTCGGCAAAAAACATATGCTCGGTGCGGCATAGGCCGATGCCCTCGGCCCCGAACAAACGTGCTTGTTTCGCATCGCGCGGTATGTCAGCATTAGCGCGCACTCCGAAGCTGCCGCGGAACTCGTCCGCCCACTCCATGAAGGTCGCGAAATAGTGCGATTTCGGATCTGGCTCGCTCGTCTTGCACTGGCCCTGGTAGACTTCGCCGAGTGTACCGTCAAGCGAGATCCAATCGCCTTCGTTCAGAATCTGCCTTTTGCCCTCGAACGAGATCGTGGCCTGTTTTCGAGCTTCATCGACACTAACCGACGATGCGCCTACCACGCACGGACGTCCCATGCCGCGAGCGACAACTGCCGCATGACTGGTAAGCCCGCCCACTGCCGTCAGGATGCCTTTGGAAACATCCATCCCGTGTATATCGTCGGGAGTCGTTTCCTTCCGAACCAGAATCACCGGGCCCTTACTCGTCAGCTCTACTGCATCTTCTGAGGAGAAAGCGGCACGTCCCACGGCGGCTCCTGGTGACGCTGGCAAACCAGTTGCAATCTTCTGTAAGTTCTTACGCATCGCTGGATCGAGCACCGGGTGGAGAAGTTGGTCAAGCTGATTCGGCGCGACCCGCTGCACGGCTTCTTTCTTGGAAATCAGGCCTTCCTCCACCATGTCGACCGCTACGCGGACGGCTGCCGGTCCGGTCCGCTTGCCGTTACGCGTCTGCAGCATGTAAAGCTTGCCTTCTTCAATGGTGAATTCGAAATCCTGCACGTCGCGATAATGCTTCTCGAGATTGCTGGTGATTTCACGAAGCTGCGCGTACGCTTCCGGCATGACCTGCTCGAGTTCGGTGATCGGCTGCGGAGTGCGGATACCGGCGACTACATCCTCCCCCTGAGCGTTGACCAGAAACTCGCCGTAGAAATCCTTCTCGCCGGTTGAGGGGTTACGCGTGAAACCCACGCCCGTTCCCGAATTCTCGCCCATATTGCCGAACACCATCGCCTGCACATTGGCAGCGGTGCCGATCGAATCCGGAATCTTCTCCATGCGCCGGTAGTAGACAGCCTTGGGTGTGTTCCAGGATTGGAATACCGCATCCCGCGACATCATCAGCTGCTGCAGAGCGTCCTGCGGGAAGTCTTCCCCTGTTTCTTTCTTCACCAGCTTCTTGTACTCGGCGATGATAATCTTCAGGTCGTCGGCAGTGAGATCGGTGTCCAGCCGGGCTTTCACCTTCGCCTTCCGCGTATCGAAGATGTGATCGAACTTCGCCATGTCGATATGCAGCGAGACTTCCCCAAACATCTGGATGAAACGCCGGTAGCAGTCATACGCAAAACGCGCATTGCCGGTCTTCCGGGCGAGCCCCTCGGTTGTCTCGTCGTTCAGGCCGAGGTTCAGGATTGTGTTCATCATGCCAGGCATCGAAAACTTGGCGCCGGACCGCACGCTGAGCAGCAGAGGATCGTCTACCCCCCCGAGCTTCTTGCCCATTTCAGTTTCGAGCTTCTGAAGAGCTTTGTGAATCTGCGCGTCAACTTCGGGCGGCACCCGATTCTGATTTTCAAAGAAAAGATTGCAAACTTCAGTCGAAATGGTGAAGCCTGGCGGAACCGGTACGTGAGCCTTGCTCATTTCGGCGAGCCCAGCACCCTTACCACCGAGGACGTCGCGCATCTTGCCGTCCCCATCCGCCGTGCCACCACCAAACGAGTAAACGTATTTCTTCATTTCCGGTCTTTGCCTCCTAAATTCTTGTGAGCGTGAATACCTGTTTTAGGCGCTGATTCCACTGCCGCCCTGCGTAACGATTTCCGAAAAGTCAGCGATGTTGGAGAATTCCGTGAGCAGGCCATGTAACAGAGCCAGCCGGTTCTCCCGGATCGCGGGATCTGGGTCGTTTACCAGAATCTTATCGAAGAAGAGATCCACCTGCGGACGCAAGGAGGCCATCGCCGCCAATTTGAGCCGATACTCGGGCGTGGTCGTAAGTCGTTCCCGGGTCCTCGCGAACGCGTTATACAGATCTTTTTCGGGGCCGCGGCTCAGCAACTCGGGATTCGGCTGCTCCGCTCGCGTCAACTGAGCTTGCTTCAGAATGTTCTTGATTCGTTTAAAACTCGCCGCGACAGGCTCAAAATCCTCCGTCGGGCGGATGTAGTGAATTGCTGATACCCGGTCGGCAAGGTCGGGCAGTGTCGTTATTCCCGCCGCCACCCCTGCATTCACCTCGTCGTAAGCGTAGCCCACTACGTCGCGCAGATAGAACTGAATGCGCTCTCGCATGAAGCCAGGCAATTCGGGTATGTCTTCAACCAGGTCCATCAAAGGAATGGGCAGCCTTGCGTCAAAAAGAATCTTTACAATCCCTTGTGCCGCGCGCCGCAGAGCGAATGGATCCTTCGAGCCAGTCGGGATCAGCCCGACCTGAAAACACTCGCGCAGCGTGTCGAGTTTGTCAGCTACCGAGAGAAGCTGGCCCTCTGTCGTGCGCGGGATCGAATCCTCCATGCCGACCGGTTTGTAATGGTCGTAGATGGCCGTAGCGACCGCTTCAGGCTCGCCTTGCGCCCGAGCGTAAAGTCCTCCCACGATGCCTTGCAGTTCGGTGAACTCTTTCACCATGTCTGTGGTGAGATCGGATTTCGATAACCACGCGGCTCGCTCAATGGTTTCCGGATTGGCTCCCGCCTGGCTTGCGAGTTGTGCTGCCAATGCCGCCACTCGCTTTGTCTTATCTTCGTAGCTGCCAAGCTTCGCGTGAAAAGTTACCTTGCTGAGATCTGAAATTCGTTCAGGCAGATATCGGCGTTGGTCAGCTTGCCAGAAAAACCGAGCGTCATTGAAGCGCGCACGTAAGACGCGTTCGTTCCCTTGGCGAATCAAGCCCTCGGGATCACCATCGGTGTTTGTTACCGCCACAAACTCCGGCGCTAGCGAGCCATTTTCGCTGACGACAGAAAAATAGCGTTGATGGTGGCGCATGACCGCCGAGAGGATTTCCTTCGGCAATTCCAGATAAGATACGTCGAAGCTGCCGCGAATGACGGAGGGAAACTCGGTTAAATAAACCAGTGTGGCGAGGAGTTCGTCGTCTCTTTGCACATCCGGCCCCAGACCTGATGATATTCGTTGTTTGCGCTCTTCCGCTTTGAGGATTACACCGTTTTCGCGAAGAACGTGCTCATAGTTCGAGATCGTGACCGCAACTGGATTCGCCGATCCGAGAATACGATGGCCGCGCGTGGTATTTCCCGATTCCACGCCCGCGATCTCAAAGGGAATAACTTGTGCATCAACCAGCGCTAGAACCCAGCGTATGGGACGAATGAATCGAACGCAGCCGCTGCCCGGCCATGACATCGTTTTCGGAAACTGAGTCCCGGCAATGACGACGGGAAGCTTTTCGGCTAGAGCTTCGTTAACACTCTGGCCTCGGGTGAGCTGATGGAATACGTAACGCTCGCCTTTCGCATCTTGGGCCTTAGCAAGACGCTCGATTGTGATCTTCCACTTTCGAGCAAACCCTTCCGCAGCTTTTGGCCCCGCTGAAAGAAAAGGCCCTAGGACAACATCTTCAACGTCCGGCGCTTTCTCATTCAGGTCCTTTGCGATTAGGACCAGCCTTCGCGTCGTGGCCTCTGCGAGGAGCGCCGAGCCGCCGAACACGCCAAAAGCCACTTCAAATCTGGTCCGCAAATCCGCCAGCGCCGGCTCGATCATCCAATCCGGAATCTCTTCGGTGCCAATCTCAAGCAAGAAATCCGGCACTTATGCGGCCGCCCCTTCCGCGCTTTGCTGCTCGACCCACGCTGCCGCCACGCCCAGCGCCAGCTTGCGTACTCGCGCGATGATTCCAACGCGTTCCGTCACGCTGACTGCACCGCGCGCATCCAGCAGGTTGAAGAGATTCGAGCATTTAAGTACTCGATCGTAGGCCGCCAGCACAGGCGTACGCTCTTTCTCGGCATCGAAACGCGATAAGAGCCGCCGGCATTCCGCTTCATGCAGGTTGAACTCGTCCCATAAAGCCTCCACGTTCGCCTGCTCGAAGTTGTAGATCGAAAACTGGCGCTCTTCTGCCAGACGTACTTCGCCGTACTTAACTCCGGGCGCCCATTCAATGTCATATACGCTCTCGACATTCTGCAGGAATGCAACAATGCGCTCCAAACCATAGGTAATCTCGGCTGGAACTACTGCGAGATCCATCCCACCGCACTGCTGAAAATACGTAAACTGCGTAATCTCAAGGCCATCGAGCATCACTTGCCAGCCGACGCCCCAGGCGCCTAGCGTCGGCGCCTCCCAGTTATCTTCCTCAAACTTGATGTCGTGCTTCCGGAGATCGATTCCGATTGCTTCCAGGCTGCCAAGATATTGCTCGATCACATCTGCCGGCGATGGCTTGAGAATTACCTGTAGTTGCTGGTGTTTATAGAGCCGGTTCGGATTCTCGCCGTAGCGCCCGTCCGCCGGACGCCGGCTCGGCTGAACATACGCCACCTTATACGGCTTCGGACCAAGCACACGCAAAAATGTTTCGGGAGCCATTGTGCCAGCGCCGACTTCCAGATCATAAGGCTCCTGGATAATCGCGCCATGCTCAGCCCAGTAGCGTTTCAGCTTGAAGATTGTGTCCTGGAAGGAATTCATGATCCCGAAATCAGAGTGCCTCGAGCAAGGGTGGCGTATGAAAGCGGCGTTCCACGTGCTCTTCCATCCGGCAGACGAGAAAGCGGCGCAGGTCGAGCGCGGTGTCTTTCGTCCAGGAACGCGCAGGCAATGCAGCGATGTGACTGCGGAGCATGGCGACTGCCAGCTCTCGGGACGCCGGTGAAATTTTCCAGGCCTGTTCGCTTGCGAAATCTGGCAGAAAGCCTGAAAGACGTGTCGCCCAAAGCGAGAAGTAAGTGATGGCCGCCCAGATCGCTCCCGGCGTCCGCTCATGCATGAAATCGAGAATCGCCGTTAGCAGCCGGAAAAAACGTTCGTTCGACTCGTGAGGCGGCAGCAGATGCTCACTAACCTCCGCCACGTAGTCAAGAGCTACACCGGTCTCGAAATCGTTGAGTAGATCGAATTGCGATTGCAACAAATCGCAGCCATTTAGAATGGCAAGCTCGCGTGTTTCTTTTTGCGAATACGACAGATTCACTAGTGAGAGCCGTTCCAAGCCCGAACCGAAACTGCTCTTTGGCTTGCGCGCCCGATAAGCCACGCCGCGCAGCTTACCCTGATCACGAGTGAAGAAGCTGACAATGAGATCCGATTCACGGAAAGGGTAGGTACGCAGAACGTAGGTTTCACTTACCCGAGCCGGCATGTGTCGCGACTTCTCGCCGCAGCCAAAGCCGCGGGCCGGTGCCAAGCCAATTTGCAGCCGGTGGAACTAACAGGGTAGCAGAGTGGGCCAACTGCATTGTGGAACAATATGCCCAGTGCGAGGAATCGTTGCGGCCCTCCTGCTGGTCACCTGTATGTCAAACATACTGGCAGCCATGGAGGAGGAAAGTGAACAATCGCCGCGGCTTCTACTTACTCCCCGGCTCCTCCGTCGCCTCAAGCGTGACCGTGATCGGCAGACTGTCAGGTGGCAAGATTTCGAAAAGCGTGTTCAAACTGCGCCCGATTCTCCGGAACGCGGCTTCGAGCTGGCGCTTTATTATGCCGTCACTCAGGATGAGCAGCGGGGCAGGGAAGCGATAGCCTGGGGAGTCGCGCATGCGTGCGAGCGCCGTCAGCTTGCGCTTATATCGGATTGGACCAGAGATTTACCCGTAGAGAAAGAGCAAAGTCCGCTCAAAGCCGCCATTTGCGCTAACAAAGGCCATCCACTGCCACTGGCACAGGACGTCAGGGATTCGCTGTTCACAGATATCGTGAATGGTTCGACGAGTCAATCCCGGTTCGACTTTTGGAACCAGCGCATTCTCAGCCATCTCTTGGCGGAACCGGCCATCGATCCGGCTGATCTCTACGCCTCCGTCGAATACCTGATGGCCATGCGCAGCTTAACTCATACGGATTTGCGCGAATCGGAGCCTCGCTTCTTTTCTCTGCTTCCTAAAGAGTTCCTGTTGAGTTTGAAGCCTACCCAGGTTGAACATCCCGATTGGATGGCGCATATCGCTGCTCTTGCCCTCGTTACTCTTGATCCGAATCTCGAGAACTCTCAGTTCCTGCAAGGTTGGGCCATGGAGGGTCAGCAGACACTGCGCGAAGGTCCCGGCGTTGCCTATGAATTGATGTGGGCCGATCCGTATCTGCCGGGCATCGCTTATCAAAATATGGATCCCTGGATCTATGATCCTGCCGGCAGGCTGTTTGCTCGCACCTCTTGGGACGCCAAAAGCTGCTGGGTCAGCATATCAGCCTCAGGGCTCAAGTCTGACGACTGCCCGCTTGATGGTACGGATGCGAGTTTCGGAACCCTTAAGCTGCTGCGGATGCATTCCGATTGCTTGGCCGTTCCCGCTCGTCAGAAGAATGGAAGCACCATGCTCTGGAATTTGAAACCGTATGCCCGCCTCACCTACGAACATGATCGCCAGCGTGCTCACGGGCAGGCCGATGCTGCGGGATTATGGGCTGTTCCGAATGATACCAGCGGGAAAGTATGCCTCGAAGCTCGACCTGAGCGCTGACCCCGCTTGGTAAACTGTTCTTTCCCGCTGGCGCATGTCCATGCGCAATGGGGAGAAAATCTAAATCATGATTGCATCAACACAACTGCGTCCCGGCATGGTCGTGAAGTTCAATAACGAACTTCATTCCGTTTTCAGTATGGTCCACCGGACCCCCGGTAACCTGCGCGGGTTCGTCCAGGCTAAGATGCGGAACTTGCGGTCGGGTTCCATGATCGAACATCGCTTCTCTTCCGAAGATAAGGTGGAGCGTGTTTCTCTCGATGAGCACGAGATGGAGTATCTGTACGACGACGGCGAGTATTACTACTTCATGAATACCGAGACATTCGATCAGATGCACCTGACCAAAGAGATCCTGGGCGACGGGATTCTTTATCTCATCCCGCAGCTCAAAGTCAACGTCGAGTTTTATGAGGGAAAGCCGATCAGCGTAGAACTCCCGCCGAGCGTCGATATGGCGGTCATGGAAACTGAGCCGGGTCTGAAAGGTGCCAGCGTGTCCAACGTGACCAAGCCTGCCAAAATGGAGACCGGCCTTGTTGTACAGGTTCCACCTTTCATCAATCAGGGTGAGAAGATTCGCGTCAGCACTGCGGACGGAAGTTATCAGGAGCGCGCCTGACCCGGTTATGCTCGCTATTTGTTGAACTGCGTTTCGAGGTAGTTGAAGCTCTTACGTAGACTCTCAATCGGGTCGCCGGGCGTCTGGTCCTGCTCGACAAAATAGTGCTGCACGCCGGCAGTGTCCGCCGCTTTGAGCACCGCCGGAATGTCGATCGAGCCGCTGCCCACCTCTTTGAACGTATCATGTGGCACGTTCTCGTTGTACTGCGTTTGCGTAAAGCTCTTCGACTTATCTTTTAAGTGCAGCAGCAGAACACGTCCTGAGTAGGTCTTTAATATCTCGACCGGATCATGACCAGCCACCGACGCCCAGAAGATATCCAGTTCGAGCGAGACAAGGTCTTTCTGCGTATCGCTCATCAGCATTTCCAGACCGGTCTTTCCATCTATCGGCTTATATTCGAAGGCGTGATTGTGATAGCACAGCTTGAGGCCATGTGATTTCGCCTTCTCGCCGGATTTGTTCAAAGTCTCCGCAAGCCTCTTGAACATGTCCGCGCCGCCACGCTGCTCGACCGGAATGTATGGCACCACAGCGTATTGGAAACCGCGTTCTTTCACGTCCCCCAGCGCCGAATCTAAATCGCTGCCGCCCTTCATGAAGATCGATTCGTCGATGTGTACGCTGACCGGCTGCAGACTGGTCTGCTTGAGGGCTGGCCAGATCTCTTTAAGAGTTGCGTAGATCGCTTCCACTTCGGTGTAGCCGATTTTTTGAATGGCCTGCAGCGTTGCCGCGGGATCTTTGCCGATTACGTTCCGGACTGTATAGAGCTCAACGCCGAGATTGCTGGCCTTGAGCGGCTCGTACGCGAAAAGTGACCCGGCCATGGGGAGAAGCGCTGCCGATTCGGCCAAAAACACACGGCGAGTGGTGTGTGACATGCATCCATATTACTCGCACTAGTTCAGATAATCGCTCTTGTTTCCGGCAAGCGCCGGCGCCGTGGTCCGCCACTCAGCATGAAACCGCGAATCGAGCCGGAGGTGGCTCGAGCGAATATATATGGTGCCTTGCTCGATCTCCTTTTTGTCGTCTCGGCTTAGAGGTCCTTGATAAAGACTGCGGAGCACCTTCGTTTCACTGCCGGTAGGCTTGTGAGAAGCTCGCAGCAAATACGTTTTCCCCGCAAACATTGCCCAACGGAATTCAAGCCTCAGGGCGTAATAATCCTGCGGCTGATAGAACCTTTCGAGCCGGGTAATGACTCCGTGGAGAACGATGCTCTGCGGGATCACAACTTTACCCTGTGAATCGCGAACAGGCCCGGTAGTTAGCGCCTCTACCGGGTCGCCCGTGTAAGCCGTCTTCGAATCGATCGTACTGGTCAGTGCCAGAGGAATATCTAGTCCCGCTGGAAGCCAGTGCTCGGCCCCCGGTTTCTCAGGGACTGCGGTCAAGTCGCCCGGCATATCGAAACGTAGAGTCGATTGAGTCTGAAACTCGTGACATTGCGAATACGTGCTGCGGCTTATGGTGTCGAAGTGCCGCTCGCCGTCTACGCGTAATTCAAATGTTCTCGGAATCAAAGTCAGTTTGCCGGAGATCTCCGCTTGCTGGTATTCCACTTGGCTATCTGTGCCGCAGATGCCCAGGCCCAAGGGAATCTGGTCCGCAACAATCTTCAGTTCGATGAGCTCAAAAGAGCTTGCGTTCGCGACGAAGGAACCGTGGAAGGGGACAATCGCCGAGAGATTATTCTCGCCTTCTACGCGAAAGTTCGAGAACTGCTTATCTACCCGGTAATTAAAGTGAACAGCGTCAAGATTTCCATCATGGTGTATTCCGCGAAACGTGAACTGAATTCCTGCTTTGATGAAAATGTTGCCGAGGAATCCGATAAAGCTGCCGGACGAAATTGGACCTCCTTGCACGATAGTGTCAATGGGAGCTGACGAAAATCTGCGCTCGCCTCGCCAGGAGAAGATCTCGCCGCTATCCGAAACTGCGACATTCAGGCGTAGGCGATCGTGCATGAATTCGTTCTCGTTGTTGGCATCCCGAGGATCGCAAACTCCCCGGGTTCGAAGTATGCTCCGAAAGTAACTTCGGTCGATCGTCTCAACGCAACTGTAATTTTTCGACCGCGCGACTTGTTCCGCGGCTTTGAGGCGGATCTTTTCGAGAATCTCGTGCGAGCGGGGGTCGAAAGCCAGCGAGAGGGCCGGGCAGACCAGAACGACCGCCGGTAAGCTGCCGAACTTGGCTGCTAATGAAAGCTTACTCCGATTCCCCAGCCGCCACTTTTTGCTTTTGATAAAACCGCAAACCGACCGCGACAGCAACAGCCAGAGCGAGAGCGCTTGCTCCAATCAGAACTCCATGCCTAAGCAGATACTGAGCCGTGAGGTGACCATAATGCCGGCCGAGGTAGGCCAGCGCGAAGTATCGTATCACTCGTGCCGTGAGCACCACAAAGACGAAGTATCCGACACGGACATCTAGAGCGCCCGCGCAAAAAACCGGCACTTTCATCGGTAATGGCAGAGGGGAAATGGCCGGCACGAAGACCGTTACCAGTCCATATCGCTGGAACCAAACGTGCATCTTCGCCCCGGTTCGGCCAGAGATGTGCTTGGCCAAGAGCACCTCGCCTCCTCGTCGCGCGATGATGAACAAAATCAAACTACCGGCCAGCGAACCGGCTGTCGCGCAAAGCGCCGCAGAATAGGCACTTGCGGGTTCGTTCGTTGCGACCGCAACTAATAGACTGTCAACCCCACCCACTACCGGCAGACCAACCGAGTCGAGAAGCGAGAGCAGAAGAAGCCCGTATGGACCCCAGGTGAGGAGAACGCCGACAACATGGTGCCAAACCGACATACTCAGCGAAGGACACGGGTTACTCCTCCGAGCCCAGAATAGCTAACAAGCCCGCTTCGTCAAGCACCGGGATCTTTAGCGTCTGCGCTTTGTCCAGCTTTGACCCTGCTTCATCACCCGCCACAACATAACTAGTTTTGCTGCTTACTGAACCCGCAACTTTCCCGCCGGCCGCTTCGATTCTAGATTTCGCCTCGTCGCGTTTGAGGGTCGGCAGCGTGCCTGTGAGCACGAATGTAAGCCCGGTAAGCGGACCTGTTTTTGCTTTACGCCGTTTCGGAGCTGTGAATTGCAATCCGGCAGCACGCAGACCCTCTAGCAAATCACGGTTTCTCTGTTCCGCAAAGAACTGGCTTATTGATTCTGCAACTTTCGGCCCGATCTCGCCCACCTCTTGCAAGGCCTCTACGGGGGCCGCGGCAATCTCATCAAGGCTTCCAAAGTGTTCAGCCAGGAATTGTGCCGTGCGTTCTCCAACAAAAGGGATCCCCAGTCCGTAGATCAATCTGGGAAGCGGCTGTGATCGCGATCCTTCGATGTTCTCGATGATTTTGCTGGCGGACTTCTGGCCCATTCGCTCTAGCGTAAGAAGCTGATCGATAGTAAGGCGGTAAATGTCTGAAATATCCGTAACCATTCGGCGCTTGAGCAACTGGTCTACCAATGCTTCCCCCATGCCATCGATATCCATAACGCCCCGGGAAGCGAAATGAAGGAGCGATTCACGTACTCGCGCCGGGCAACTTGTGTTGAGGCAGCGAGTCGCGCTTTCGCCCTCTCCGCGCGCCACATGGCCTCCGCAGACCGGGCAGGTCTTCGGCATACGAAACGGCTTTCGATGCGCTCCTTTCTCAAGGACCCGCACAATTTTCGGAATTACGTCTCCGCTCCTCTCAACCAGCACCGTGTCGCCCATTTGGACGCCCAGACGCTCGATCTCGTCCTCGTTGTGAAGGGTGGCTCTCGAAACCGTAACGCCCCCAAAACTAACCGGCCTCAAATGCGCTACCGGTGTTAGATTGCCCATTCGCCCCACCTGTACTTCAATGCTCTCCAGCAGAGTGCTGGCCTGCCTCGCCGGGTATTTGAATGCAATCGCCCAGCGCGGTGCTTTGGCCGTCCATCCCAACCGGTCTTGTTGCTCGACTGAGTCGAGCTTTGCCACCACTCCATCGGTTTCATATGGAAGTGACGCGCGCTTCGAATCCCATTCGTGAATGAATTCGAGCAGCTCATCGATGTCTGCGCACTTGCGGCGGTGTGGATTAACTTTGAATCCGGCGCTCTTCAATGCCTCCAGATTCTGCCAGTGGCTCGGGAGTAACGGACGTCCATCTCGCATCAGGAAGTAAGCGAAGTAGTCGAGTTGACGGGCGGCAGTAACCGCCGGGTCCAACGCCCGCAATGCCCCTGCTGCCGCGTTCCTGGGATTGGCGAAACGAGAGAGACCAGCCTGCTCGCGATCTTGGTTCAGGCGTTCGAATGAGCGGCGCTGCATCACTACCTCGCCCCGTACCTCGAATGCCTCATCCTGCCGAAATGGCCGGTCGCGAATGCGGAGAGGTAATGAGCGGATAGTACGCGCATTTGCAGTCACATCCTCTCCTACCTGCCCGTCACCTCGGGTGAGAGCTGTCTCGAGCTTCTCGCCCTTATACCGGGCAGCCATCGACAGGCCGTCCAGCTTCAGCTCAGCCACGTACTCAAACGGCTCTGATTTCAAGATCGCGCGCACGCGAGAATCGAATTCTCGCAATTCATCTTCGTTCAGCGCATTGTCGAGGCTCAGCATCGGTGAGCTGTGCGCTACCTTGATAAATCCTTCTCGCGGATGTCCCCCCACGCGTTGGGTTGGCGATTCCGGCGTGCTGAGTTCCGGATGTGTGGTTTCGAGACTCCGCAGCTCACGCATCAGCCCATCAAACTCGGCATCGGTTATCTCGGGTTTGTCGAGAACGTAATAAAGATATTCGTGATGCTCTAGCTGACGGCGCAGCTCTTCTGCTCGCTCCAACGGGGGCTTTGTCATTCCTAAACCTACAGTGTGGAATATTAGTACATGTCTGGTTTGGACCGGCGGAATGGCGCTGGCAATTCTATATGTCGAAAGTGATTCGTTCCTCACTCTCTGAAGCATTTAGGAAGTGACGCTGGCAGGAGCAGGAGCTTTGGTTCAGGCAAAGCGAACACCTGAGTGAATTATCGGCGATACCTGCCGTATTCGAAGTGAAAAAGCGAGAGCATGCCTCATCTTCCTTTCAGGAACTCTGTACATCTTAGTCAGGCGGAAGCATACGATCTCATGCATCGGATGCTTTTGGGTGAGATGAATACCGAGAGTATCGCCGACGTCCTGAGTTATCTCAAACGTAAGGGCGAGACTCTTTCAGAACTAGTCGGTTTCGCCAGCGCGATTCGGGAGATGAGCGCCCCTCTCGGGCTGGAGGATCTGCAGGAAGAACTGCTCGACACTTGCGGAACTGGCGGCGATGGGACCTGCACTTTTAATATCTCGACGGCAACTGCCTTTGTCGCCGCTGGCGCTGGCCTCAAGGTCGCAAAGCATGGAAATCGCCGCATTTCGAGCCAATGCGGAAGTGCCGACGTGCTGGAAGCACTGGGAGTTCCAATTACCCTTGCTCCCCAGCAGGTCGCGACTTGCATTAGAGAAATCGGGCTGGGCTTTCTTTATGCTCCGCTCCTGCATCCGGCGGTGAAGCACGCTCAGGAAGCGCGCTTACTTTTGAAGGGCCGTACCGTATTCAACCTTCTTGGACCTCTCACCAATCCTGTCGGTGCCCGGAATCAACTGATTGGCGCTTTTTCAGTACGCTCGGCCGAAATGCTGGCGCATGCATCGGCGCGTTTGGGCGTCAAGCGTGCTTTCGTCGTACATGGGTGCGATGGACTCGATGAGATCACAACTACCGGCATGAGTACTGTCTTTCAGGTGGAAGATGGGCGTGTGCAAAAGGGTCGTTGGCTGCCCGCCGACTTCGGCCTGGGAGTTGCTTCGATAGATGAGCTGCAAGGAGGCGCTCCCCAGCGAAATGCGGAGATCATTCGCGCGGTGCTCGATGGCGCGCCCGGACCGCCCCGCGATGTGGTCGTAGCTAACAGCGCAGCAGCTCTCTTTCTTTCGCAACGCTCTCCTGACCTCAAATCGGCTGTTAGCGTTGCTTCAGAATCGATCGATTCCGGAGCGGCGCGGCGGAAGCTCGAGCAGATCATTGAATTCAGCGCCCGGGAAGCACATCGCGAAGCCGTTTCAGCCCCCGAGAAAAATTCCTCGGTATGAAGGTGATCGAAATCCAGGAATTTGGCATCGATAACCTTGCGGTTGTCGAACGCGAACCTCCAATACCCGGTCCCACTGAAGTCTTGGTCAAAATGGGTGCCGCATCTCTCAATTACCGGGATGAGATGACCGTCAGCGGGACTTACAATCCGAAATTAAGGCGCCCGATGGTTCCACTCTCAGATGGCGCAGGAACTGTCGAAGAGGTTGGGCCAGAGGTCACTCGCTTCAACAAAGGCGATCGTGTCACCGCTTGCTTTATGCAGCGGTGGCTTGACGGGCCGCCCAGCCGGGAGAAGGGGAGCTTCGCGCTCGGCGGACCTTTGGACGGAGTTTTACGCGAGTACGCCTGTTTCTCCGAACAAGGTCTGGTACGTACGCCCGCGTTCCTCAGCGATGAAGAAGCTGCTACGCTTCCGTGCGCCGCCGTAACTGCCTGGAATGCGCTTTTCGAGCACTATTCGCTCGTGCCCGGCGAGACGGTCCTGATTCAAGGTACAGGCGGCGTCGCCATTTTTGCATTGCAATTGGCGAGAGCTGCCGGTCTGCGCACCATCGTGACCTCCAGCAGTGACGAGAAACTCGCGCGCGTAAGGAAACTAGGCGCGAACGAGATGATCAACTACAAGGCCATTCCCAACTGGGACGATGCAGCCCGCAAATTGACCAATGGGGAAGGGGTGCACTGCGTAATCGAGCTCGGTGGCAGCGACACGCTGCCCAAATCCTTTCGGGCGGTTCGCATCGGAGGGGCAATTGGCGTGATCGGCGTTCTCAGCGGCGTGGACCCGTCCGTCAGTCCTGTGCCCATTCTGATGAGCAGCATTCGCCTGCAAGGAATCTATGTGGGCTCGCGCGCAATGTTTGAACGCCTGAATCTCGCCATCGAATTCCACCAGATCAGACCGGTAATCGATAAGACTTTTCCCTGGACCGAGGTCAAAGAAGCGCTCCGCTACATGGAGACCCAGCAGCACTTCGGCAAAATCTGCCTGAAATTTTAGGCCCGCAATCTATTCATCCGGGAAGCCGCTATCTTCACCTGTATCTGAAGCCAGATTCTCGAATCGCGTATAGCGGTTCAGGAAAGCTAGTTTTACGCGCCCGGTGGGACCGTTTCGCTGTTTCGCAACAATGAGTTCGGCCAGGCCTTTCAAGCTCTCTTTGTCTGGTCGATATACTTCCTCTCGGAAGATGAATGCCACCATGTCGGCGTCCTGCTCGATCGAACCCGATTCTCTCAAATCGCTCAGCATAGGACGGTGATCGCCCGGCCGCGTCTCAGGTGCGCGGCTAAGCTGGGAGAGCACCAGAAATGGAATGCGCAGCTCCTTTGACATCAGCTTGAAGCCGCGTGAGAGCGAGCTGATCTCCTGAACGCGATTTTCGTACCGCCCGCGGCCCTGCATGAGTTGCAGATAATCGATGACGACTAGCCCGAAATCCTGCTCCGCCTGCAATCTCCTCAGCTTCGAATGTACGTCCATGAGGTTGATGCCCGCCGTGTCGTCTATGTAAAGCGGGGATTCGACAATGCGGTAGAGTGCGTCTTGCAAGGCTTGCCGCTCCTCTGGGTTCAGATAACCGGCACGGAAACGCTGCTGGTCGACGCGACCGGTCCCGCAAATCAGGCGCGTCAGCAGAGACTCTTTCGACATCTCGAGCGAAAATACTGCCACTGCTTTCGGATTTTTCGGGTTCAATGCGACGTGTTGGGCGATGTTGAGGGCAAAAGCCGTTTTCCCCATGGCCGGACGAGCCGCCAGAATGAATAATTCACCTTCGCGCAGACCGCCGGTCATCTCATCGAATTTGAGAAAGCCTGTGCTGATTCCCTTGATGCGCTTGCTTACATCGAGGAATGCGTTTATGCCGCCGGCATACTCGCTGACGATCTGCGCTGGGCTGGAGAGCGCGTTCTTCGACTGGACATCGCCCAGCTTCATGAACGCATCCTCTACCGCCCCGAGGATTTCCGTTGCGTTGTCTTCGCACGAAATGCAGCGGCTGATCGTATCTTGCGAAACCGTGATGATTCGCCGTAGGAGGGCTTTCTCCTTGACTATCGTGACGTAACTCTCGAGGTTGTGGAGCTGCGGTAATCCGTCATCGAGCGAGACAAGATAACTTAAGCCGTCTACGGATTGGAGCTGGCCTTGCTTCATGAGCTCGTTAGCGAGCGTCACGCGGTCAATGGTTTCGCCCCGCTCATGGAGCTCGCTCATCCGCAGGAAGATCCGTTTGTGCTTTTCCAGGCTGAAGTCCTCAGCGGAGAGCGTCCCGGCAACCTGCAGAAAAGCCGTGTCGCTGCTCATGATCGCTCCGAGTACAAAGCGCTCGGCGTCGAGATTATCGGGAAGAGGATGATCGAGACTGAGATCGCGTGCAGCCATCAGAGGACTCGGCTAAAGTTAACTGACTACTCCCGCTCCTTCAAGAGGCGAAGATTTGTGATCCACAACGGGACGTGTATACAGAGCTCTCGAAAAAATAGTTCTCAACTGCATTTCCACAGAGTATCCAACTACATTTTCGCCTAGTTTTGTTTTGAATGGGCGGAGTGTCCCGTACCCTGATATAATTCGGCTTAATGCAGAGGAAAGCTCGCCGCCATTATCACCACGTTCTTGTGGGTTGAGCGGCCAGCCTTTGCGTCTCCTAAATATCGACCGCAACCTGCCCGCCGCTAACGGCGGGTCTTTCATTTCTGAGGCAGTTACGTGAGTGAAATGTTGGATTTCGACAAGCAGAATGGGCTGATCACCGCCGTCGTACAAGACGCAAGCTCGAATCGTGTACTGATGGTCGGTTATATGAATCGCGAGGCTTTCGACAAGACGGTTGCAACCGGTCACGTCACATTTTTCAGTCGCTCCCGGCAGAAGCTCTGGACGAAAGGTGAAAGCTCGGGGCACTTTCTAAATCTGAAGTCCATACAGGCGGATTGCGACGGAGATGCCGTTCTGGTTTTTGCGAGTCCGGTTAGTCCTGGCGTTTGCCACAACGGTTATGAAAGCTGTTTCTACCGAACTCTTCACCATGGCGAGTGGCACGAAACTGAAAACAAAATCTACGATGTGGATGCCACTTACGGAGCCCGGAAGTGAAACTAAAACTCGGTATACCGAAAGGCAGTCTTGAAATCGCGACCATAGATCTGTTCCGGCGAGCGGGTTTCAATATCACGACCAGCAGCCGCAGTTATTTCCCGGCTGTCGACGATCCCGAACTGGAATGCATGCTGATTCGTGCCCAAGAGATGGCGCGTTATGTGGAAGATGGCATTCTGGACGCCGGGTTAACGGGACGCGACTGGGTGGAAGAGAACGAAGCTCATGTTCAAACGGTCGCGGATCTCATCTATGCTAAGCAGAGCTTTGGAAAAGTCCGGTGGGTCTTGGCCGCGCCTGAGTCCTCTCCTTTTCAGAGCGTCCGTGACTTGGAAGGCAAGATCATCGCAACCGAGCTGGTGAACATGACCGAGCGCTTTCTGGCTACGAAAGGAGTTAGAGCGCGCGTTGAATTTAGTTGGGGCGCAACCGAAGTGAAGCCGCCGGAGCTAGCCGACGCGATCGTCGAAGTGACAGAGACCGGTTCCTCGCTGCGGGCTAATAAACTCCGGATACTCGAAACCGTGCTTGAATCCAACACTCAGTTGATCGCCAACATAGAGTCCTGGGCAGACTGTTGGAAGCGGCGCAAACTGGAAGATATCAAGCTGCTGCTCGAGGGCGCGATGAGTGCTCTTGGGAAGGTTGGTCTGATGATGAACGTCAGGCGTGACGGGCTCGCGGCGGTTCTCAAGGTTCTCCCAGCCCTCAAGAATCCAACTGTTTCTCAACTGAGCGATGCGGAATGGGTGGCGGTCAATACGATACTTGATGAGGTAACCGTCCGCACCATCATTCCCAGGCTGAAGGAAGCCGGCGCACAAGGCATCGTCGAATATCCTCTAAACAAAATCGTGATGTAGCCAGATCTTGAGATAGCCATGATCAGAATTGTGGACGGCAGCGAGGCGAAACGTATTGTGACGAATCGGTCCTGCGATGCCGGACAGTATCAAGACCGCGCCCGGCAGATTATTCAGGCAGTGCGGGCCGAACGTGATAAGGCGTTGCTCTATTACGCTCGGGAACTCGACGGTCTCGGTGAAAGTCCGCTTCGTGTTTCTGAACAGGAGCTGGCGTGCGCTTACTCTGCGATGGCTCTTGACGTACGCAGGGCCGTTGCAGGTGCCATCATTAACATTCGCCAGTTTGCTGAAGCACAGCTCCCTCGTGAGCATTTCGCGGACTTCTCACCCGGCCGCAAACTCGGCTGGATCGTTCGCCCGCTTGCCGCCGTGGGCTGCTATGTTCCTTCCGGGCGCTATCCCCTGCCTTCCACGCTGTTGATGACGGCAGTCCTTGCGCAAACGGCCGGCGTGACGCGCATATGTATCACGTCACCCAGGCCATCACGAGAAATTCTCGGCTGTGCTCATATACTGGGCATTTCCGAGGTTTATAGAGTCGGTGGTGCGCAGGCGATCGCCGCGATGGCTTTCGGTACAGAAACGATTCGCCCCGTTGATCGGATTGTCGGACCAGGCAACGCCTATGTCGCGGCTGCCAAGAAGTTGCTGGCCGGCGATGTCGGGATCGACTTCGTTGCTGGACCTACGGAAATTCTCATCCTGGCGGCGGAGGGTGACCCCAAAATCATAGCAGCGGATATGCTGGCGCAAGCCGAGCACGACATCAGTGCCAGCGCTGTTCTGCTGACGACTTCGCGGCAATTAGCCCTTGCTGTTTCGAACGAGATTGAAAAGCAGCTCGAAACATTATCGACGGCGGAGGTCGCGCGCGCTTCCATTGAGCAGAGCAGCTTCATCGCTGTAGCGCCTAACATGGAAGAGGCGATTGCACTTTCGAACATGATTGCGCCCGAGCACCTTAGCCTGCATGATCCGTCGCTGCTGCCGAATGTACAAAACGCAGGAACAGTGTTTCTGGGTCCGATGTCGCCTGAATCGGCTGGAGATTACGCGGCCGGCCCCAGCCATGTCTTACCCACCGCAGGCGCGGCACGGTTGCGCGGCGGTCTTTCGCCTGCCGATTTTGTAAAAGTCATCGCTATCCAGCAATTGAGTCCTGCCGCCTTAAGAGAGCTTGTGCCAACTGTCACCACGCTGGCTCGGGCCGAAGGGTTGGAGGCGCACGCGCGCGCCGTGGAGGTTCGATCTGTCCATTAATCGCATAATCGAAGCCGAACAACAAGTCGCGTCGAAAGGACCCAGGCCGCGTGAAGCTGTGCTTCGCATGGCGCCTTATCATCCGCCGACCGGCGGCCGGCGCAACAAGCTGCGGCTCGATTTCAACGAGAATACGGTTGGCGCGCCGCCTCATGTGCTGGATTTCATCAAGCGTTATCTCACAGGCGCGGATCTCAGCATCTATCCGGAATACGATCATGCGATCGAGGAGCTCTCACTCCATTTCGGGGTCGCTCCGGATGAGCTGACTCTTACGAATGGCACGGATGAAGCCATTCAGCTTGTCATCAATACCTATATCAACAGCGGCGACGAGGTCATTCTGCTGCAACCCGCGTATGCCATGTATCGCTTCTATAGCCAGTTGGCAGGCGCCGAGGTAGTAGAACTCGGTTATCGGGAAGGCACGCTCGCATTTCCTTTAGACGAGTTGCTCAATCGGGTGACGCCCGCCACGCGCGCGATTTTAATCGGGAATCCAAATAATCCGACCGGCACAGGTACTGACGCGGAGGGCATTCGGCAAATCCTTGGAAAGGCGGCGAACGCGGCGGTGCTGATTGACGAAGCGTACTACGAGTTCAGCGGGATCACTGTGCTGCCGCAAATTGACGAGCACTCCAATCTGTTTGTCAGCCGGACCTTTTCGAAGACCTACGGGATGGCGGCAATGCGCTGCGGTTGCCTTTTCTCGCAAGCTTCGAATATGGCTCACGTACGAAAGGCGCAATCGCCCTACAGCGTAAACGCGCTCGCAGCTATGGCGGCGCGAATCGCTGTGCAGGACCAGGCTTTCGTCGAAGACTACGTGCTGGAAGTTCTCGCTGCCCGCGAGCTTCTTTACGTCGGGCTCGAGCGATTGAAGATTCCATATATCGAAAGCATGGCTAATTTCGTCCTTTTCGAGGCCGGCGAACGAGCAGTCGCCATTCGTGATGAGCTGCGCAATCGCGGCGTGCTGGTGCGCGATCGTAGTTATGAAATACCCGGCGCGGTTCGCGTCACCGTCGGAACCCGAGATCAGGTCCAGTGCTTTTTGACCGAGTTGGAGAAAATTTGGTAGACCAGCCGCGGCCCGACGTGATCGTTTTCGACATGGATGGGGTGCTGGTCGAAGTCAGCGAATCGTACCGCGAAGCCATTCGCGAGACAGTTCTTCACTTCACCGGAGAAACCGTTTCGCATGACCTGATACAGGATTTCAAGAATGCGGGCGGCTGGAATAACGACTGGCCTCTAGCGCACCGGCTGATCAGTGACCGGGGCGTAAGCGTTGATTATGCCGATGTGGTGAGTTACTTCAATCGCGTTTTCCTGGGCGAGAATGGCGATGGATTGATTCTGCGCGAAAAATGGATTCCTTGTCAGGATCTGCTCGCCCGCCTGCAGAAGCGAGCGGAGCTGGCGATCTTTACCGGCCGGGCGAGATACGAGTTAAACCCAACTCTGCAGCGGTATGCGAACGGAGTACGGTTTGATCCGATCATCACGGACGAATGTGTTGCGAACCCGAAACCGGCTCCGGACGGGCTGGAGCTGATCAAACAGCATTTCCCCGATAAGCGCATCTGGTATTTGGGAGACACAGTGGACGACGCACGGAGTGCACGCTCAGCGGGCGTGGCGTTTGTCGGCGTGGCGATGAAGGCCAACCCGCGACACGCTCAGATTGAACAAACGCTGTATGACAACGGCGCGTTCACTGTGATCGAGAATGTGAATGAATTGGCAGGGCTGATCGAAGAGCCGGTCGAGACATGACGAGAGAGGCTGCCGTTCAGCGCGATACAAAGGAGACCCAGGTAAAAGGCCAGCTGCGCATCGAGGGCACAGGGGAATATGAGATCTCAACCGGGATACGGTTTCTGGATCACATGCTCGAGCTCTTCGGCAAACATGGCGCGTTCGATTTGCAACTGGACGCGAAGGGTGATCTGGATGTGGATCAGCACCATACTGTCGAAGATGTTGGTATCGTGCTGGGCGATCTCTTCAGCAAAGCACTTGGCGACAGGCGTGGCATTAATCGGGCTGGTTACTTTATTCAGACCATGGACGAAAGCCTGGCGGTAGTAGCAGTGGATCTGGGCGGCCGTCCGGTGCTGGTCTACGATCAGCAGGTCAATGTCGTTCACGTCGGCGATCTGCAAACAGAATTACTCGAGGACTTTTTCTCCGGCTTTGTAAATCATGCCGGTGCGAATCTGCACGCGAAGGTGTTTTATGGCCGATCTAATCATCATAAGATCGAAGCGATTTTCAAGTGCTTCGCACGCGCAATGCGCTATGCGTGTTCGACCGATGAACGCTTGAAGGAGCAGCTTCCTTCGACGAAGGGTTTGCTGTGACGACAATTGTGGACTACGGCGCGGGCAATTTACGTTCCGTCCAGAACACTTTGGAAGAGCTGGGAGCGGAGTATCTTGTGACGAATGCGCCCGAAACGGTCGAGCGGGCGGAGAAGCTGATTCTTCCCGGCGTGGGCCACTTCGGACAGATGATGCAGGCGCTTGATCGTCTCCGTTTGAGAGATGTTTTGCTCGAGAAGATTCGCGGGGGAACGTCGTTCCTCGGCATTTGTGTCGGGCTGCAGTGCCTATTTGAGTCGAGCGAAGAATCGCCCGGCGCTCAAGGGCTAGGAATTCTTGCGGGCCAGGTAAAGCGGTTTAACGGTTCGCTTAGGGTGCCGCACATGGGTTGGGACTCGCTGGATGAAATCAGGCCGTCCAGTCTGCTTAAAGGCTTGAAAGGCGATATTTTCACGTATTTCGCGCACAGTTACTACGCGCCAGTAGTGCAGGCGACAGCCGCGAGCTGCACTTACATGCGGCCCTATAGCGCGGTAATTGAGCAGGAGTCTCTTTATGGCGTTCAGTTTCATCCCGAAAAATCGGGGCCGGCGGGTTTGCAAGTTCTGAAGAATTTCATTGAGCTGTAATGCTGGCGAAACGCATCATTCCTTGTCTGGATGTAACCGGCGGACGAGTTGTGAAGGGCGTGAACTTTTTGGCATTGCGCGATGCCGGCGATCCCGTTGAGCTCGCCGAGCAGTACAACAGACAAGGCGCGGATGAGCTGGTTTTTCTCGATATCACGGCATCGAGCGATGCACGGGCGATCATGGCGGATCTGGTGGCGCGGACGGCACGAAGAGTTTTCATTCCGCTGACGGTTGGCGGCGGCCTGCGTAGCGTGGCAGACGCGCGCAAAATCATTCTGGCCGGGGCCGATAAGGTGAGCGTGAACACGGCGGCGGTCGAAAGACCGGGGCTGATAAAGGAACTGAGCCTCGAATTTGGAGCGCAAGCCGTAGTCCTGGCGATCGACGCGCGGCGCTCGGGCGAGAGCCGCTGGAATGTGTACACACGGGGCGGCAGACACGACGAGGGGATCGATGCCATCGAATGGGCGCAACGCGGCGAGGCGCTGGGGGCCGGCGAGATCCTTCTGACTTCGATGGATACCGATGGCGTGCAGACCGGCTTCGATTGCGCGCTGACCAAAGCGGTGGCAAATGCAACAACAGTGCCGATCATTGCTTCGGGTGGGGCCGGAACGCCGCAGGATTTTCTCGAAGTGCTGACGGTCGGGCGGGCCGACGCAGCGCTGGCGGCCTCTGTATTTCATTACGGCAAGTACACCGTAAGCGATCTCAAGCAAGCTTTGCAGAAAGCTAACGTTCCGGTGAGGCCCGTATGATCATTCCTTGCATCGATCTGATGGAAGGAAAGGTCGTGCAGCTTGTGCAGGGCCGGGAGAAAGTTCTTGAGCGCTCGACCGACGAGATGCTCGAGCTCTTTCAAGGCTTCGAGCAGGTGCAGGTAATCGACCTGGATGCGGCCATGGAGCGCGGCTCGAACGGGCCGATTGTGGAGTATCTGGCACGCCGTGCAAGGGTACGGGCGGGCGGCGGAGTGCGCACCGTCGAGCGGGCCTTGGAACTCGTTGGGCAAGGCGTGTACCGGGTGATTGTCGGGACGGCAGCTTTCTCACCGGATGGGCCAAACCTGGCTTTACTGCAGGAGCTGGCGCGCGCGATCGGGCCGGCAAAGCTTACGCTGGCGCTTGATAGTAGACGCGGCCATGTGGTTGTTAAGGGCTGGCAGCAGGAGACCGCATGGAAGGCTCGCGACATAATCGGTGAACTCGAACCGTATTGCTGTGGGTTTCTTTGCACGTACGTGGATAAAGAAGGCATGATGCAGGGCACGGATCTCGAGTGGTTCGAAAGCCTGCGTCAGGCAACCCGGCACGAGTTGATCGCGGCCGGCGGAATCACCACGCTCGAGGACGTGAAGGCGCTGAGTGCGATGAACATTCACTGCGCGATCGGAATGTCGATTTACACTGGCAAGTTGCCGCTCAAAGAGTTGCGGCGTCTCAACCAAGTTACAGCCTGAAGCGCACGGGGGAAGAAATTACCGTACGAACTGGCGAGGAGAGTCGATACCGATCCAGTTCAGATTTCCTTACTCTTCCTAGCAAGATTTACTGAGTTAAACGCTGATGCTGAGGCCGGGCGCGAGCGGCTCACCCGGAAACCTGCGGCGAGCATGGCCGAGAAGAAAGAAGCGCAATGGATGCGTGGAGAACTACGAGCCAGCCGATTTATCACGAGATGCGGCTAGTCGAGCAGTTGATTTTGAACGACTCCGGTTCGCATCAGTCGAGCGCAAGATCGTCGGGCAAGGATACGCTTCTTTCCGCGTCACCCTTCGGGGTACTTGAACTCCGGATCAGTATAAGCGCGCCTTGGCGAAGGGTTCCGGGGTTCCGCCACTCGCGCCACTGCATGTAGGCGAATCCAAGCACGAGCGACGTCACAAAGATGTAAGGCGATAGATTGTATGGCCACGTGGGTTCGGGGTAGACCGTGACAAATAGGACGGGCAACAGAGCCAGAGTCGCGATCCATGGGACCACAGCGTGCTGCCAAAGAGTGAAATAAGCCCGTTGTTCACGACGCATATAGCGGGTCAACGCCAGGTTGGCAGCGATATAGAGGATGATGACGGCAAGCGTGGCGATCGTTTCAAGGAATCCGAAGATGTAGTCCGGCCGCAACAACAAACCCACCATGAGGATTGCGGCCATGCCGACAGTCTGCACGAAGCCGATGGCGAAGGCAGGTGTCCGGTGGACAGGATGGAGACGCCCGAAAGTTGCGGGAAGTGTGCCGGCCCGACCCATCGTGTACATGACGCGGGATGCCGCGTTGGTGCAGGCGAGGCCCACGCCGACCGCGCTGTTAACGATAGCCAGTACAACGAACCACCAGCCCGCGCCCCATAGCGTATGTCCGAGAAGGTAATACGGATTGGCATTGGAGGCGAAGGCGGCCATGTGGGCAGTGCCCCAACCGATTGCGCTCGCATACGAAGTGAAAACGTAGAAGATACCGATGGCAGCTAGGGAGAGCATGATCGCCCGGCCAATAAACTTGTGCGGAAGGCGGGCTTCCTGCGCGAGAGGCGCTGGAGCCTCGAAGCCGCTAAGCGCGAGTATCGAGAAAACCATGCCGGCGAGGATGCCTCCGAAATGATGAGGCGAGGAGGACGGGGTTAACGGTGCAAGATAGGTGGAACCAGGTCCGGGGCGGACCAGGAACGTGATCGCAAGCGCTAGCATGATGAGCAGTTCGAGGGCGCCCAGGAGCATTGTTATACGAGCCGAAAGCTGGACGCCGCGGTGAGTGAGCGCCCAGATCAGCATAGTTGTTGCTGAGGCGACAACCCACCATGCGATGTTCGCATGAAACCGCATTTTCAACATGTCCGCAATCAGATAACCCAGAAAACCTGTACTTCCGGCCGCTCCGAGGATCTCGTATATGAGATAGCTCCAAGTGGCCATGAACCCGCTCCGGATCCCGAGCCCACGAGTGGCGAACGAATAGTAGCCGCCGCTTGACGGCACGTACCGGGAAAACTGCGAGACCGTGTTTCCAATGAAAAAGCAAACGATTGTGGAGAGTAGGAACGAGAGCGGCATAACCGGGCCAGCCTTGAGAGCGATGATCGGAAAAGTGAACACGATGTTGGTCGCGGGCGCGATGTGCGTGACACCCTGGAAGATCAGTTCTGGCAGGCCGAGCGAGTTGCGTCGAAGCTGAGGATCAGCATCGGGCTTGGGGCTCATAACGGGCACTTCGGATCTCACCGGCGACGTCCTTGCCAGATCACTGGTAAGGACGTGAATCAACTCTTGATGGCGCGAGTCAAGAGATATCCCTGCCGCACAATGTTCCTTCGAAAATAGTTCGCGACCATCGCATCGAACTCCTGGCGGAAGGTGTGCAGCCGTTCCGGATCTGTGCCGGACAGGGACTCGACCATTTTTACTATCGGGCCGGCGGTACGCTCAACCTTTGCCCGAAAGTGTTGCGGGCTGAGCGCGGGAACCCACATCGTGTCACGATCGAAAACGATATCCGTTACGGCACTCCCGAGCCGTTGCCGGACTATGCTCGGATCACCCCAAAGCACCGGACTCACGAGGCCCGGCGGTGGAGGAGGCATATAACGCGCCGCCAATGCCATTGTGCCCCCGACAAGCAACTCCGGAGGCCAGGTTGAAAATGCGATCGTGCCACCCGGCTTAAGAACGCGAATCATCTCAGCAACAGCGACATCCGGTCTGGGCGCGAACATGTGTGCGAACTGGCTAAGTACGATATCGAACTGGGCGTCAGGAAAGGGTAATTCCTCCACGTCGGCCTCACGCAAATCAACCTCGACCTCCGCTAAACGCGAATTCTCGCGAGCACGTTCGAGAAGCTGGGGCGTCAAGTCGATACCGCTAACATGCGCGCCTAAACGGGCAGCCGTGACCGCTACTACGCCTGTCCCACAGCCGGCATCCAGCACGCGTATCCCTGGTCCGACTCTGGCGTGTTGCACAAGGCGGGCCGCCGGAGCTGTTGTGATCGCTTCAAGCGGCCCGAAATTCGCCCATCCTTCCTTTTGGGCTTGCTTAAATTGCACTAAAGGGTCCGTGTTGTGGCTCCTTCGGAGTGAATCAGGATGAAGATGATCTTATCGCACCATGCTGGCTCCCATGCCTCTCACGTGTTCTGCTGCGGTGAGCATTTGGCCCTTTCCGGGCCTGGATGCGCCGTTCGCACTCATCTTCTCCTATGAGAATGAGAACGCGAGATACGGATTTGGAACGCGATGCGGGAGTATGAAGTTCTAGTGTTCGTTTGAATCTGCCGTGGATACCAATACGCATCGCACCAGGTGGAAAACTCTGCTTGCTTTCGCGATTATCTATTTTGTTTGGGGATCCACGTTTCTCGCGATTCGCGTGGGCGTCCGGGAAGTTCCCCCGTTTGTTTTCGCGGCCATGCGGTTCTTGATTGCTGGACTGGTGCTTTATTGTTGGATGATCGCGCACGGCGAGCGCTCCCCGAGTGCACGCCAGTGGAGGTCGGCATTCTTGCTCGCCCTGCTGATTTTCGTGTTCGACTATGGACTGTTGTTCTGGGCCGAGCAACGTGTCCCATCAGGGATTGCCGCGGTCATGATGGCCACAATCCCTGTGTTCATGGCGCTATCGGAAATCCTTTTGCTGCGAACACAGAGGCTCACCGTTCGTCTGCTATTGGCACTATTGATCGGAATTGGGGGAGTGGCAGTGCTGATGAGCCACTCGTTAAACCTCGGCGGTGCGCCCATCGACACGGCGGGCGCACTGGCGCTGATCATTGCTTCGATCAGTTGGTCGCTATCGTCTGCCCTTACGCGCAAGCTGCCGCTTCCGTCCTCGAAGGTGATGAGTTCGGGGGCCCAGATGCTCGCCGGAGGAGTGTTGCTGGCCCTCACGGCTGCCGCGGTCGGGGACTTCCGTAGTTTCCGTCCGGAGACTATCTCGCGCGGAGCATGGATTGCGCTGGCCTACCTGATCGTGGCGGGCTCCATTGTCGGGTTTACCGCCTATGTCTGGCTGATCCATCGTGAATCGCCAACGAAAGTCGGGACCTACGCGTACGTTAATCCACTTGTGGCGGTGCTGGTTGGGTATTTCCTGGGAGGCGAAAGGCTTGGTCTGCGAACGATTCTGGGGACTGTGTTTGTTCTGATCAGCGTGGTAGTGATCACGACTACGCGAGTGAAGAAACCGGTAGCGGCACTCGTAGCGAACGATACGGGGTAGCCACGGAAACTCACTGGTACGTCACGAGTCCGCCGAGAGCTTAAGTACTCAGTGCGGCTTGCGCTCTGGGCTGCCGCTACAAGCGCTTCGAAGCGGGTATCGCCACAAAGCGATTTGAGATCGTTTATCTGTAGCCATGAAACCGGCGTTCCTCAGCCCGTGATGGACGGATTGCTGAAGAACTCAAGTGCCTCCTCCTGGTGGCCAGCGATGGCGGCGGCACAAGCGAAATCGTACCGGGCAGCTGCGGGCGTACCGATCTCCTTGGCTCTGCTGGCGGTCTGGATGGATTCGCGGAACAGTTGTTACACCTCCTCAGCCGGAAAAAAATCACATGCGAAGGTCCCTCTGACCGTTGGTTAGAGTCCATCAGTAATCAACGGCTCGGTAAGCAAAATGCTGTGTTATGTGTTCGTAATCAGGATCCGCTCTTTAGGTGTTCGGTAAAGGTGGACGCGGAATGTCACCTCAAGCGATACTGCCAATGCAAAGAACGCACCCAGAGTCGCTACGTACATGGCGTAAGTATACGCAGTTCTGTGACCCAAAAGATTGCGTCCGGGGCTCGCTAGGGCGTTTGTCCTTATGTTCGGCCGGTCACGTCAAACATCAGTCGTGCAGACCTACGAACAAGCCCAACGATGGCCGCACACTCTAGCGCTGCAGGAGCACAACACCCGTTGTTATCAAAGCGACCGCGCAGACCCTTACCGCCGAAATCGTTTCACCGAAGACCAGCGCTCCGAAGGCAAACGCCAGCAAGCTTTCCAGTCCCAAAACAGAGATATACGCCACCGACATGTCTTCATGCCGCATCGCCAATGCTTGTAGAGCCGCCCCGGCAACAAACAAAAGCAACATGAGTATGGACGGACAGAGGCGCGTTAGGCCCGCCGACGTTTTCATGCACACGCCACCCACCGTAAAGCAGAGTGCCGCTAGGATCAGCGAAAGTAGAGTGAGTGAATTTCGCACCTTAGTTGATCATCGTTTTGCCGCAGGCAGTGATAGTGTCCAGCAATTCGCGCACCTGCCACTCCTCGGTTCCCGGATTGCACAGCGTCAGTTTCAAGGCGGGTTCGCCTTGTACAATCGTGTGTCCCACCACTGCTCGCCCCTCAGTAAATAGAACTTCCGGAATGCGCTGGTTGACTCGCCTTGCCTCCGCCGTCCCGGGGCGGAACCGGAATACCACCGCGGCAAATTGCGGCGAAGCCACGAGTTCCAAGTCGGCGCTATCTCGTATATGTTGCGCCGCTACCAAGGCTAAGTCCGCCAGGCGCTCGATCATGGCCCCAAACTGCTCGTGCCCTAAAGCCTGCAGGCTCACCCATAGTTTCAAAGCATCGAAACGTCTTGTCGTCAGCACGCTTCGCGTCACGAGATCCGGAATCCCCTCCGCCTCTCTGCTCTCCGGATTCAGGTAGTCCGCGTTGACACGAATGGTTTCAAACCGCCTCTGATCGGAAAGAAGAAAAGCGCTGCAACTAATCGGTTGGAAAAACGCCTTGTGAAAGTCGATCGTTACCGAATCGCCTTGTTCCAAACCTGCCAGACGCTTTCGATAGCGTTCCGATAAAAGGAGCGCACCGCCATAAGCCGCGTCGACGTGGAGCCAGATCCCCTCCTCACGCGCGATGGCGGAGATCTCCTGCAGTGGATCGATGGACCCGAAATCTGTTGTTCCCGCCGTCGCCACGATTGCAGCGGGCCATAGGCCCTCCGCGCGCATGGCCGAAATGTCTCCCCGCAGTTTATCGGGGCACATCCGGAATGCTTGGTCGCAAGCGACTCTTCGCACCGCTTGCGTGCCTAAGCCCAGCTGGATGGCAGATTTCTCAACGCTGAAGTGGGCCATCTCCGAGCAGAGAAATCGCAACCGGTTCGCCTCTGGCGGCAAGCCCCGCTCGCGCGCCGCCCAGCCCATTTTTGACAATAGGAAATGATCCCGCGCGAGTAGCAGCCCCATGTAATTCGACTGTGTTCCTCCCGCAGTAAACGTGCCGGACGCCGTGCCGGGAAATCCCACCAACTGGCACAGCCATGCAATTACCTTCTGTTCCAGCACAGAGGCAGCAGGCGCTTGGTCGAACGAATCCATCGACTGGTTAATTGCGCCGAGTATCGCTTCGGCCGCAAGCGAAGACGCCAGCACGGGTGTGTGTAGATGTGCTGCTGTAAACGGATGCCACGGTTTAACCGAGTTCCGCAGAAGAGTCCCAAGCCGCTCTCTCAAGAGTTCTTGGCTCACGCCGGCTTTCGGGCAAATCTCGCCTTGTAGCAGTTCATTCAGGCGTTCCGGACTCGCTCCCGAGTAGGCAGGGGAATCCGCAGCCAGGGACAGCAGGCCGTCAGCCATCCGCATCCAATCCGAATAGCGGCGCGCACTCGCTTCTCCAGTACCAAAAAAGAGCTCGGCGAAACGATTCTGTCCCATCATTTCGGAATCGATCAGTCGGCTGCGGGACCGACGCCGCATGTTTCAACCAACCCAGTACACGCCTGCGCCAGGGCAGCCAAATTCGCGCATTCTGCGCTGTCGTAAACTGGCCTCCGCTTTGACACCCCGCGCTCCTCCCGGCCTTCTACAATCTCGCAAGCTCGCGAGATAACACCGCATACGGCATCCACCTGGGCGGCACTGACGTTCAGCGGCGGCAGCAACCGCATCACTGCCCCGTGCCTGCCGCCTAATTCAACAATCAAACCTTCAGAGAAACACGCCTCCTGCAACTTCCGGGCCAGCACGCCGGAACTTTTCGGCCGTCCCATTTCATCCATGCACTCGGGATCGGTAATCTCCATTCCCAGCATCAGCCCCTTGCCTCGCACATCGCCGATAAATTCATAGCGGCCTTGCAAGGTAAGTAACTGGTCCATGAATCGGACGCTCATGTTCTGCACGTTTGAGAGGATGTCGTGTTCGCGAATGTGTTGCAAGGTCGCCAGTCCAGTTGCCATCGCCAGTTGATTTCCACGGAAAGTGCCTGCATGCGCGCCGGGTTTCCATACATCCAGCTCGTCCCGGTACACGATTACGGCAAGCGGCAACCCGCCACCAATTGCCTTCGACAGAATAATCACGTCCGGTACAATTCCCGAACTTTCAAACGCGTACATCGTTCCGGTGCGGCCCCAACCCGTTTGCACCTCATCGACGATCAGGGGAACTCGCTTTTCCTCGCAGATGCCTCGGATTTCTCGCAGCCATTGGGTTGGAGCGGGAATCACTCCACCTTCCCCCTGCACGGCTTCAAGAATAATTCCTGCCGGCAGCGCTACGCCTCCCTCAGGATCGCTCAGCGCTATACGCGAAAATTTGCCGCAGGTGCAGTGAGTGCAATGCTGTTCCCCCATCGGGCAGCGGTAAGCATACGGATACGGGTGAAAATGGACATCGGGCATCAATCCGGGAACCTTTGGCCCCAAATTCCCCATCAGCGCCAACGCACCATGCGTTTGCCCGTGATAACCGCCTTGGAAAGCAACCATCCCGCTTCTACCGGTTGCCGTCTTCACGAGTTTGATTGCGGCCTCCACTGCATCAGCTCCGGATGGAGAACAGAACTGTATGCGCGCCTTGGATGCGAACTGAGCCGGCAATGTGGAAAACAACTCTTCTACAAACCGGTGCTTCACCGGCGTGGTCAGATCCAGCGAGTGAAGCGGATACCCTTCGTCAAGATGTTCCCGAATCGCAGCCACCGTGGCAGGGTGGTTGTGGCCAAGGGCGAGAGTTCCGGCCCCGCAAAGGCAATCCATGAATATGCGCCCGTCGACGTCGGACACGTAGAGCCCCTCAGCCCGCCGAATTGCCACAGGCAGCTTCCTTGGGTATGTGCGGGCATTGGATTCAGTTTGTGCCTGGCGGTCCAGGTATTCTCGTGTCGACAAAGAATTCTGTGGAGGAAACGGTAAACGCGGTGTCATAGATTTTGTTTTGAAAGAAGGAACTATCGATTGGCGGTCGCAGACCGGGGTGGTCTGCTGTTTTGCTCCGCATCGGCTCGACTTGATAACCGTGGAGTGTTGGGCCATTTCTTCTCATAACCGAAATGCAACGGGAGCCATCGAGCTTCCGCTTCAAATGAGACCGTACGCGCGAAGGTGTGCCGTTTACGGGATCGATGCTCTGGAAGATGAACTGCCCCTGGCTACAGCGCGCCTTGCCCATCTTTGGATCAACAGCAATCTCCCAAGAATTTTTGTCCCGATAGTTCGGCGAGGATTTGGGAAGTGCAGATGATGCGGCCGTCCGGTGTCCAACAGAAATTGTCCCAATACCTAGATTTCTGTAGATAGAATCGCCGGTTCGAAAGAGGCCACCAGCCGTGTTTCTGTTGCCGACCCGGTTTCGCGGCTTCTTTCACTGGTTCTGGAGGCGCTTGCTAAACAGAAGTTGGTGTTCCCAGCCAGATATTGTGAAGCCCTCATGTCATTTGCCAGGACGCCAAGTTCCGTCGGCCGTCCCGTACGGGCTGGCAACCACTACGACGTAGCCGTCCGGGTCGCGCATCCAGCACTCCCAGTGATTCGGACCGCCGCTACCATCGGGAGGGTTCCGATGCCGGGGCAGGACGATCTCCACACCCATCTCGAGCGAGCGCTGCATGACGGCATCAAAATCCTCTACCTCGAACCACAGCAATACACCGTTTCCGTATGGCTTGGCATTACGATCTCCGATGCGGCCGTGATGGTGCTCTACTTCGAAACTGTGCAACTGAAGAACAAGTTGTCCGTTCCAGATCAACTGCTCATAGACAGAGCCCCCATGACCGCTTTGGCAGCCCAGCAGACGCTGATACCAACGGCTACTTGCTTCGACATCGGTAACGGCGATCAGAGGTTGAGGACGCATCGCAATCAGCGTAACAACTCCTCTGCTCCACAGCTGCTACCAACGCCCGCGCACCCTGGTGAAGGCTTAGCTGTTTCCACACCACAAGGACATCGTCCTTTCGAAGCTGATCCAGGATTCTGTGCAGTTCAGGACGATCCCACCTGCCGCCTGAGGCCTTCTCTCGGAAAATGCGCTCGCAACCGGCAGCCTTCAGCGCCGAAACCTGCGCGGTCGTTTACTGGTCGTTCGTGGAAACGCGAGCGTTTCCGATCAGCATTGCGTAAATATATCGCCAGACCGACACCAATGGCAAAAGGTTTGTGCAGCGCCGGAACCGAGCAAATTGAGCAAATCGCATTCTCAAGCAAAGCGTGCGAAAAGCCTGGTTTGGGCAACCCTGATGCCTTCACAGCCAGGCTTAGAAAACTCCTCGCGTAGGCTTTAGAGACCTGCGTATCCGAGTACGCAACTACCCCCAGGTGTATTCGATAAGCATGTCCGGATTCGCAGAAAAAGTTGCGCTCACTTAATGGCCCCAACCCGGGTCTTCTCCGCCCTTTTGAATGATCCTTTTAGCTAACGCTAACTGAGCAGCTCGAGCGGCATCGCTAAGAGCGCCGAGTATGTTTCCAGTTTGCATGTCGACACTGATATCCCCGGGATCTTGATCAATGCGATCCGCAATGAGGGCTCCAAGATTAATCAAGCGTGTTTTCTCGATTTTAAGATAGTCTTTCAACAATTCCTGCGCTAGTTTGCTGGGCTCACCCATAACGAACCTCCGTGAAAATGACGCACTCGAATGCGGTTGTGCCCTATGCACTATAGCAAATTATTACTAGGTTTGCAGAAAGTTCGATTCAGTTAGAAACCGCGCGGCGAACAGCGGCAATAAACGTCGGCCAACTTCCCCCCAGCCGCTTGTAAACTTTCTCCTCGCGACTGCGAACAACGGCCATATGGTCGTCAGGCATCACAACGAGGTACTGACCAAGGTCGCCATCATGCCCGTAGCCGACGGCTGATCCTATATCTTGATCTACGAGCTTCAGCCCACGACCTAACACCTCGGCCGCAAGTCTTGAAGCTGTATGAGTGTCGAGTTTGCGACGCCACGCTTCCGGGTCGCCATCTTTGTCCGCGTATGGCTGAATGTTACTCACGAGCTCGGGATCGATGCCGGCAGCAATCCAGAGATCGAGCAACTTCTTCGTGACACGGCTCCGGGTGACCTCGTGTTGGGTGAAACAGGCCAATCCGACGTCGGCCGGTGGCTTTGGTGGCATCGCCGCCACCCAATTCGCGGGGATCAGCTGTTGACCCTGCCAGCGGCCCCTCTCGAGGAGGACCTCACCGATTCTTGCGATATCGTCGGCGCGGGCCGAAAGCCCTGCCATGCAAAAGGGGTTACCGACCAAATCTTGTTGCCAGGACCAGTCGCCGAAACCAAGCGGACCAAACAGCTGTTCGCCGGCAACTTCATCGAGCCGTTGACCCGTGGCACGCTTGACAACGCCTGCGAGCAGATTGAAGGTCGAGTTGCTGTAGCGATGCGCAATTCCCGGTTTGACAACGAGCGGACGGTCCAACGCCAACTGGACTATATCGCTGGCAGCATACACATCGGCAGATGACAACACCTCCAGCCCGGACGTATGTGTTAATACATGTCTAAGTGTAATGGTCGACCGTGCGTCGCCGGCCCACTCGGGGAACCATGTCGCTAAAGGAGTGGATAGAGCTTCAATGCCATCACCGCCCAGTGCCACGCCTGTCACTACACCCACTATCATTTTGGTGACGGACATTAGTTCGATCGGACGGAACCCTCGTCCGTCGTGCCAGTTGAACACTGGTTCACCCTCGCGCCAGACGACGACCGCACTTGACCCGTTTGCTCGGGCTTGTTTGGCAAGAGCCTGCATCGGCTTGCCGGTATTCCCGCTCATTTGGCGACGGCAGTTTCTAAGCTCTCTCTGTGCTTTTGTAAACCAAAAGCGCAGTTTTCTAGCAGGAATCTCTTCTCCATTTCGCGCCAGGCAAACTCGAGCGACTGGGGGCCGACTTCAAAGAAAGCGCTCGCCTCGTCAAGAGAGGCATGAGTGTTGCCTTCAACGTAACTGACGCAAGCAGACAGACAGTGCGCGGCTCGCAGGAAAGCCGAAGAGCCGAACACGAAAACGTCCCTCGCCTGGGCGACTGCGGCCAGGTTCTCGATGGCAGCGGTCGTGTCCGGCTCGAAAAGCCGCAGCGCCTCCGCGAGAACCTGATCGAGGATGAACAGCGCGGCGTCATCATATAGAAGATGCCTGCGTGCTTGGCCCGAATAAGGCAATGGCCAGGCGTCCTCGTTGCCACCGATGTACTGGAGCAGTTTCGCGCAAATGCGCAACGCCTCCTCTGTATACCCGGCTGAAGCACGGATCCGCGCAATATTTCTAGCCAAATGGATTCGTCGCATTTCCAATGGATAGCCGTAGGTGTTAGCGAGGACCTCGCATAATCGGAGAGAGTGGCTCATCGACAGAACAGCTGCTGCGTAGTCGCTCGATTTGTACTGAACGTAGGATTCCGCAGCAGTTTGAAACGCCTCGGCGCACTCGGATGCTTGAGTTGACAGATTTGCTGACCCGTAGATTGTCCGCGCCGCTGCAATGAGCATAATGGCCTCTTCTAGACGTCCATTGCGCGCCGCACATAATCCGCGCTCGCGTGAGTCGGTAGCTATTCCCAACGTCCTGATCTCTTCCTCGTCCAAACGCTCGGCCATTGCAAGAACCTGCAAAGTGTCGTTGATCTGCTCCATGTTTCGACTACGCGTGTACGGGCGGGCCAACCCCTTCCGATGGCTTTCCCGCATTCGCTCAAGTAGCGCGTCGTATGGGTTATTCATCAGTGCCAATTCCCAATCGCCACTTCTTTGCCGGGCATCAGAGGCATGCCGAACCCCGTCTGGGAAACGCATTGCAGACGAGCCAGGAAATGAATAACCCCGGCATTGCCGATCATAAGATCCGGCGTCGGTTGGTAGGGGTTTTCGACAAGCCACGAAGCTCCCTTTGAGTCGCGACGCGCAAGATGAGAGAGCAACGTGCCGAGAGTTTCAGCTCGCCGGAGCCACTCGTCTTCATGCGTCACACGATGCGCCTCCAACAGAATCTCCCCCAGGCCGCTTAGTCCGTGGCACTGGCTCATGTTCGGATAACGGACCTCTTCCGGATGTCCACGCAGGCATGCCCGAACGGCCGCCGCGTATTTCGACTTGCCGGTCAGTTCGTACAGCGCAAGCAGAGCAAGCGAAATCCCCGGCGCACCATGGCACCACCACGCCCACGCCTCTTCTCCGTCGCGCGTCAGGGGCCACCAGAGCGAGAGGCCTAGAGGTCCGGTGCGAGCGGCTTCAAGGAGCCACTCACCGCCGCGCTCCGCCGCAGCGTGCGCGCCCTCCGAAGACGACAGTCGGGCATAGGTGGCAAGGAAAGAGACAATACCGGCAACACCGTGAGCGAAACCCGTGTAGACAGAACCTGACATGGCTTTGACGCCTTCGGGCAGTGCCCAAGTGCTATCGGAGTTTTGAGAGTCCACCAGATACACGACACACCGTTCGGCGAACAGCATTAACTCAGGCCTACCAAGCCGCTGTGAACAGATAATCGCTGCCATGCCTTGCCCCGCGGCACCGTGGGTGAGGTCGGGCCAATCTAACGAGCCCGAAAGCGCTTCCTCGATATATGGCTTCAACCATGAACCCTGTTCAACGAGCCCCGCATCAATTGTCTCTGCGATAGATACGGCCACACCTGCCTCACCGAAATGTAGGCCGGGCATCTGGTCGTCCGGAGTGTCCCGATGATCGAGCAACCAATCAACGGTCCTCTCTGCCTGCTCCTTTGCGTCTTCCACCCGGAAGCCGAAACGATGCAGCTTTGCAATCGTATATAACACGCCGGCAACCCCACGATTCGTGCTGCGGTACACACGGTAATTGCTCACCAATTTGAGGCTGGCGTGCTCGTCTGAGTCGAGGTCGGGCGAAATCCACATTCCCGACTGCGAATCCCTTGTCGCTCCACGCAAGAGCCATCCCAAACCATCCATCACAAGCTGGCGTAGCGATGTCGTTTTCGGGCGCACCACCATCGCGGCGGCAGGAGGGCGTGTCTCTATGACCTCCCGGATCACATCCTCGCTTGCCTGAGCAGACGGTCTAACTTCTGCATCATCGTCAACGCACTTGGCTGCTAGAACACATATTGCGGTCGGAGCGCCGGACAGTGCTTCGATCTGCGCTGCGCGATCGTCTGATCCCGCATACAGCACACGCTGTGGATCGAGTCCGGTCGTCAGGCAGATCACCACGGAGCCGAATGCAAAACGGTCGTCGGCAAGACTCGCCGCTTCCCCGGCAAGCTGCTGGGGAGAAACGAAGCCAGGCGTCCCTTGCGAAAGTGGCGGTGAGGCCGCATCTGCCAAGCAATGGCTAATCTCAAGGTCCACCAACATCACCCGACCGGATGGGGTCACGCGAATGTTGCGCATGGAAAGATCACGATGCGCATACCCGGCCTCATGAATCAGCCGGAGGGCTTTGGCAGTCTCGAGGAGTTCGGAGAGAAGTTCCTTCTGCTTGTTGGGCTCAAGCGCTCGAAAAGGCAGGGCGGGGCGTGTGCCGAGGTCCCGCCCCTCGACATAATCCATCGGAAGATAAAGGCTTCCACCATGCTCGAACAGTTCGCCTGACGCTGGAACAATGCCGGTGTGCGAGAGGTCCTGGTGGGCTCGAGCCTGGTTCCGCAACCTGAACCACATCTCCCGTCCATATTTGTCGGACACACAGTGTGGGCGCCCTTCCTTGAGAACAACCCGTCTGACATTTTCCTGATGGCGCACATCAATGGCAGAGAGAACCGCGCCTTTGGCATGCATCTGCACAAGGCCGATCACGAGGTATCCCGGGCCGATGGGCCTGACGTTCTTTGGCGGCGCGGACTGCTGCTGAACATAGGCATTGAATGGATTAGGTATCCCTTCCGGAGCCACAAAAGGTACGCTGTACTGCCCCTTGTGCATATTGTCAACTAGTGAGTAAAGGCCAAGCCGGTCTCGCTTGATTGCGGGGTTGAAGCTGCCGTACCGGGTATAGACGACCGTGCCTAGATGCAAGTCGGTCTGTATTTTTGGGCCCCTGAATGCCTGTGTGACAGCCATCAGTTCGTCGGCAAGCGCGTTGATCTGCGCAGTAACCTGAGTCGGATAAATCGTCATGAACTTACCGACTTGCGTCGCCCCGAACGCACCCTCGTTCAATAAGCCGAGCAACTGCGGGTCGCGTGCCACCTTGAACGCAAATCCGAAGCGCATGAGGATGGGCAACACATTCTCGAGCAGTGCGACAGCTGAAGTCTGCGTAGCGGATAGGTGTAATTTCCAGCCGTACTCACCTTCCGCCCCACCAACATGCGCCCATACGCCATGACTTTTTAGTGAGAACCCCATGCGGAGGAGAACGCCCTGATAATCTACCGTGTAGCGCGCATCTGTCGTCGGTAGGGCGGATGACTCAGGATTTATGTCGAGACGGGCGATCATGAACTTCTCGCATCCGTGTGCCTGAATTTTTTTAGCGCTGGAAGCGCGTAAAATTCATCGTTTTCAGATCTCGACGGACTTGCGAAACAATCTCCCCTTGCGACCGTTCGTCGGAAGGAGACAAGTCAATCGGCTGCGTCACCAGATCCCCGAAGCGGTCGCCTGATCCGACACAGCTTCCCGCGCAGCTACCTGCGCAACTGTTGCCGCATGACGTACCGCAACTGCCGCCGCACGTGCCACCACAACTGTTCTCGCAACTACCACCGCAGCTAGCAGCGCAGCTACCAACGCAGCTTGCTGCGCAGGTACCACCACAGGAGCCTCCACAGCTGACGCCGCAAGCTTCAATTGTCAAGCGGCTGCGAGCGCCGGCGACCAACCCTACGACCACCGATTCGGGATCGATAGCGAGGATGCTTGCTTTCTCTTGCCGCGTGAGATAGTCGATCGCAGTAATGGTCTTTTCGGTGTTCCAAACGAGGTCATGGAAGAACTGCGGGTTATCGCGAGCTTCTTCTATCAGCTTGCCGATGCCCTCAGTGTTTAATTCGTTGTGCGTTGGGCCGCGTGAATACAGCTTCTTATCCGGCATGATTTCCCTCCGCTGGCATTATCAATTGCCCGGGTCGAAGCATATCATAACTTGGAACCCTAGGTGGAAGCCATGATGCTATCGGCGAACAGCGGATTCCGGCCGCCGAGATGGAGCGGATGATGAAGGCACAGGAAGTAATTCTGAAGGCGGCCGCCGGGAAGCTGAAGTGGTGGGAAGCTGCCGAGATTATGGGCGTGACGGATCGCACGATGCGACGCTGGCGGGAACGGTTGAACGAAGACGGCTACAGCGGCTTGTGGGATTATCGCAAGCGCAGCCCAAGCCCCAAGCGGGTCCCGATGCAGATGGTAGAGCAGGTTTTGCAACTCTACCGGGAGAAGTATTTCGACTTCAACGTGCAGCACTTTCACGAGAAGCTGCGCGAGTTACACGGCATCGATCTGAGCTACACGTGGGTGAAGACGGCGCTGCAAACAGCGGGGCTGGTGAAGCGACGTAAGAAGCCGGGCTCGCATCGCAAGCGGCGGCCGCGGCGGCCCTTACCAGGAATGATGTTGCACATCGATGGCAGTGAGCACCGCTGGTTTGGCGATGAGCGTTATTACGAACTGATTGTGGTGCTGGACGATGCCACCAGCGCGATTTATTACGCCCAGTTAGTGGAGGCAGAATCGACCCGCACCGTGATGGCGGCACTGCGTGAAGTGGTCGAAACGAGAGGCCTATTCTGTTCGTTGTACAGCGACCGTGCCGGTCACTTCTTCGTCACGCCCAAGCACGGCCAGCCGGTAGAGGTGAGTCGCCCTACGCAGGTGGGCCGGGCGTTACAGGAACTCGGGGTGAAGATGATCGCGGCTTATTCACCGCAGGCGCGCGGACGTTCAGAACGCAACTTCAGCACCTGGCAAGGACGCCTGCCGCAGGAGCTGAGGTTGCGCGGCATCCAGGATCTGGCGCAAGCCAACGAGTTCCTGCGCACCGAATACGTTGCCGAATTTAATAGCCGCTTCACGGTAACCGCCGCACAGAAGGGCAGTGCGTTTGTGCGTGCCCGACGCAAGGATCTGGACTGGATCTTCAGCGTGCAGCACGAACGCACGGTCAACAACGACAATACGCTCACGCTCTATGATTTGAAATCGGTCGAGAACGCGTTGTGGCCGACTGGCGCACGGAGATGTGTGCCTGGCGGATAGCCCAACATAAAGAACGTTATGTGTGGTGATCACGTGCTATCCTGACTCCATGACCATCACCGTCTCGGTCCCCGATCAGCTCGCCCGGCAGGCCGCCGGCCAGGGCCTCTCGGTCGAAGCCTACGTCGAGGAGCTGGCCGCTCGCGCCGCCGAGGAGCAGGCGACATCTTCGGAAGAAGAGCGGCAGCGGGCGGTGGAGGGTCTCCTCGTCTTTCGCCACAAGCATCACCTGACCTCAGGCCGTGAGCACGGGCTGGGGATGAGGGCCTGGCTGCATCAGGATCACAAGCGGTGAACCCGGCCTTTGTATTGGACGCTTCGCTGACCCTCAGCTGGGGGTTTGAAAACGAAGGGACCCCGTTCACCGATGAAGTTCTCAGACGACTCAAACAAAGTTCTGCACTGGCTCCGGTGCTCTGGCATTTTGAAGTGGCGAATGTTCTTTCCACCGCCGAGAGAAAGGGCCGCCTCGAACCGGCACAGCAATCGGAATTTTTGGAGTGGCTGCGGCTGCTCCCCGTGGCGGTGGAACACCGGCCCGCGACCTGGCTGTGTCAACAGATTCTTCCGCTCACGCGGGCCTACCGCCTCAGCGCCTACTATGCGGCCTACCTGGAACTGGCGCTGCGGGAAAAGTTGCCGCTCGCCACCCTCGATGGCGATCTCCAAACGGCGGCGCGCGCCGCCGGTGCGATGCTTCTCGAGGTTTCTCTGTGAGCGGCGAGCTGATCCCGGAAGTTTCGCCTCCGGCGCTCGCAGCGAACCGCGACACGCTCGTTCTCTTTCTCCCGGACGGCCGGGCCGGAAAGCGCTTTGCCGAATTCTTCACGGTCCATATCCGCAATAAAAACACTCGTGCAGCCTATCTGACGGCGGCCCGCTCGTTCACCGCCTGGTGCCTGGGGCAGGGAATTGCCGCATTACGCGATGTGGAACCGATTCACGTCGCGGCTTACGTGGAGCAGTTCGGCGAGAAAACGTCCAAGCCCACAGCGAAACAGCACCTTGCCGCACTACGCATGCTGTTCGATTGGCTCGTCACCAGCCAGGTCCTCTCCTCCAATCCGGCCCATTCTGTTCGCGGACCGCGTTACTCCGTCCGCAAGGGGAAGACGCCCGTGCTCACTGTCGACGAAATGCGGGAACTACTCGCCTCGATTGAGACCGACAGCCTGATTGGACTGCGAGACCGCGCGCTGCTGGGACTGCTTTCATACACCTTCGCGCGGGTGAGCGCGGCGGTGGGTATGGCGGTAGAAGATTTCTACATCCAGGGACACAAGAGCTGGATTCGGCTACGCGAGAAAGGCGGCAAAGTACACGAGATGCCGGCACACCCCAATCTAGATGCGTATTTGGAGGAGTACATTGAGGCCACGCATCTGGCGAAAGAACCGCGCTCTCCTTTATTTCGAGCGGCTCGCGGGAAAACTGGCCAGTTCGGAACCAACGCTCTCAGCCGCAGCGATGCCTTTCACATGATTCGCCGCCGCGCGCAGGCGGCCGGTATTCGAAGCAAGATCGGCTGCCATAGCTTTCGGGCGACTGGCATCACAACCTATCTCGAAAATGATGGTCGCTTAGAGATCGCTCAACAGATGGCGGGACACGCTTCCGCGCGAACCACCAGCCTCTACGACCGCCACGGCGATGAAGTGGCTTTGGATGAGGTACTGAGAATTCGATACTAAAAGGCCACGGTCATTCCGAACGCGCAAAGAACAGCTCAATCGAGCAAAAAGACGGTCAAAGCTGCCGAGACGCTGACAGTGAGCTCCGGCTCCTTATGTAGCGGCATTTTGCCTTCTGTGACATGCCGGCCACGATCAGAGGCAAAGCCGTAGAGCTTCGCGACGGCCTCCCCGAGGGGAGCAGGGAACCGGCTAGGATGCTTCTTTACGATCTGGCCTAGCGTCTCACCAGGCTCATTGCAGATCTCTTTTGCCGCGCATTCAAGGGCCGCAATCGCATGATGTATCGCCCCCGTCAAATCAGGGGTCCGACCGCCGGGACAGGTCCCGCACGGCTTCCTGCAGCTCGGCCCGCGCCGTGGCTTGTTCAGATGATTTCAGCCCTTTCTCAGCCGCGCTGATTGTCCGTTCAAATGCGACGTCCCCTTTGATGACGATTTCAGGTACGAGCAAAGAAAAATCGGGAAGCGAAACAGCGCGTAGTTGCCAGCCGATATTATGCTCGTTCTGGAGTAGACGAATGGGTTAGGCGCGCTTCAGGATGACATGGGTCGCCTCTTCACCCGCAGTGGTTTGGACGGGTTTAAAGCCGAGCTTTGGCAGATGAATGCCGGCAAAAAGATTTTCTCCTTCGCCAAGCACGACGGGCGAAAACGCCAGATGCACCTCGTCTACCTGGCCCGCCGTCAAGTATTGACGAATTGTCGATACGCCGCCGCCGATCCGCACATCTTGGGTTTAGCGGCATCTTTGGCTTGCTCTAACGCGGACTCGGGTCCGTCGGTTACGAAGTAAAACGTGGTCCCGCCTTTCATCGGTAGTGGCTCGCGCGCATAGTGCGTGAGGACAAAGACGGGCACGTGATAGGGTGGCTCGTCTCCCCACCAGCCTTTCCAGGAATCGTCTTTCCAGGGGCCGCGGATCGGCCCGAACATGTTACGGCCCAAAATCCAGGCCCCCACATTCTCAAAGGATTGGGTGGCAAAATCATTGTCTACGCCTTGGTTGCCACCGGCTAAGTGGTGCATGTTGTGAAAGACCGCCGTCTGCTGAAACCACGCATGCAACTCGAGCCCGCGAACGCCGAGTGGATTTTCGCGGTCCTGCCGAGGACCTGCGCCAAAGCCATCCAATGAAACCGAAAACGCACTGACTTTAACTTTGCTCATCTTGAAATCTCGCAGGTATCTCGCTCGAATCGCTCAGCGCTCAACCTGCTCAGGAAGCCCTCGGTTCCAGATCGTGGAGCGCTGCCTACATTATCGGAAGCGTTTTATTCAGTCCATGCTCGGCTAACAACGACCTATCGGGGCGAACGCTCCCGGTTGTCGGCGATCACTGGCGGCATGGCGCGTCGTTCAACAGCAGGGACAAAGGTCGTTAGGATGAAAGCGGTCAGAGTCGCTGTGACAACATGCGCGCGTTGAATGTTATACTCGCCCGAACCCTCGACGGTTTTGAAGGAGATGATCATGGGCGAGCACCCGACACCGGAGCACATTCTGCAAGTCGGCCTGGGATTCTGGGCCTCCAAAGTACTCCTTCGCGGTCGAGATGGGCCTTTTCACTGAATTGGCGCACTCTCCGGAAGACCTGGAAACCCTGCGAGGTCGGTTGGGCCTGCATCCCCGGGCGGCACGCGATTTTCTCGATACGCTGGTAGCTCTAGGCTTCCTCGAGCGGCGGGATGGGAACTACTACAACACTCCGGACACGGATCTGTTCTTAGATAGGCGGAAGCCTTCGTATATAGGCGGCATGCTGGAGATGGCCAATCACCGGCTATACGGGTTCTGGGGGCATCTTACCGAAGCACTGCGCACTGGCAAGCCACAGAACGAGGTCCGAAGCAGCGGCACCTCCGCTTTTGAAGCACTCTACGCCGACCCGGCGCGGCTCCGGGAGTTTCTGACAGCCATGAGCGGTATCAGCCGGCGTGCGGCCCTGGCGATCGCAGCGAAGTTTCCATGGACAGGGTACAGCACTTTCGTCGATGTGGGAACGGCGCAGGGCGACACGGCAGCACAGATTGCCTTGGCTCATCCCCACATTTCCGGGACCGGCTTCGACCTTGCGGAGGTTGGCCCGATTTTCGAGGAGTATGTAGCAGGCCTCGGCCTCTCCCGCCGGCTGCGCTTCGCGGCGGGCAGTTTTTTGACGATCCGCTGCCGAAAGCCGACGTGGTCATCATGGGTCATATCTTGCACGACTGGGACCTGGACACTAAGCGAATGCTCCTCAGCAAGGCTTACGACGCGGTTCCGAAGGGCGGCGCTCTGATTGTTTACGAAACCATCATTGACGATGACCGTTCCGTGAACGCGTTCGGTCTGATGATGAGCTTGAACGTGCTCGTTGAGACTGAGGGGGATTCGACTACACGGGGGCCGATTGCCAGCGCTGGATGCGTGAGGCCGGTTTTCGGGAGACGCCAGTGGATCATCTCGTAGGCCCCGATTCAATGGTGGTCGGGATCAAATAGCAGCGCCTCCGCTGCTCAAGAAAGTACAATGGCCTGCAATGAGATCACACGGGCTGCAGTCGTGTCGCTAACTCAGCTTCCAGATACACTAATCTCTAATGCCTCGCCGCTTCTCGGTATGCAACGAGATTTTTGGAAGCAACGATTTCGCCGGCACGTGCGGCACGATTCGTCAGATTGGATATGCCGGAATCGAGATAGCTCCCTTCACCCTGGCCGACAATCCGGCGCAGATTTCCCCAGCTGATCGCCGCTCAGTCCGCGCCACAATGACGAGGAACGGCCTTGCTTTTGTCGGGCTGCACTGGCTGCTGGCCGCGCCAAAAGGCCTCCACGCGACCACGCCGGATCGAAAACTTCGCGAGCGCACCTGGACCTTCGTGAACCGGCTCATCGAGCTTTGCGCCGACCTTGCAGAACCCGGGTCCAGTCCGGTGATGATCTTCGGTTCTCCCCAGCAACGCGCGTCACGCGATGGCGTGACGCCCGAGGAGGCAACGAGATTTCTCGTCGACGGCCTCGCGAACGCTGCCCCTCACGCGCAAGGGCACGGTGTCCAATTGCTGCTCGAGCCGCTCTCGAAGAATCAGACCGATGTAGTTACTTCGCTCCAAGAGGCGGTTGCGATCGTAAATGAAATCGGCAGTCCAGCCATCCAAACCATGTTCGATGTTCACAATGCCGTCAGCGAAACAGTCGAGCACCCGGAGCTCATCAGAAGATTTCATTCGCATATCCGCCACGTCCACGTAAATGAGCTGGACGGACGCGAGCCCGGTACGGGAAACTATGACTTTGGAGAGCTATTGTCCACTCTCGATCAGGTACACTATTCCGGCTGGGTGTCGCTCGAGGTCTTCGATTTCAGCCGTGACAGCCGTGAGATCGCTTCACGTGCTCTGCAAGATCTGCTTGCAGCTTCTTCTCAAACCTCGATTCCAAAAATATGAATCAATATGTAGTTACAGGCGGAGCCGGTTTCATTGGCTCTGCCCTGGTCAGAGGCTTGCTTGCCGAAGGCCGCCGAGTCCATGTAATAGACAATCTCTCGACCGGAAATCTGGAAAATCTCGAAGAGGTTGCAGATGCCATTACTGTACACGAAATTGATCTCCGGGACTATGAACGCATCGCCAGTGTCATTGCAGGCGCGCACCGGGTATTCCATCTCGGTGCTTTGCCGTCCGTACCAAAATCGATTCTTGATCCGGTGTCGAGCCATGAAAGCAATATTGACGGCACGTTCAATGTCTTCCGAGCTGCCCATGAAGGCAAAGTGGGGCGTGTTGTGTATGCCGCCTCATCTTCCGCCTACGGGGATACGCCGGTGCTGCCCAAAGTTGAGACAATGCTACCCCGGCCAAAATCGCCCTATGCTCTGCAGAAACTTGTTGGCGAATATTATGCCAGCGTGTTCGCCGAATGCTTCGGACTCGAAACTGTTTCCCTTCGTTTCTTCAACGTGTTCGGCCCGCGCCAGGATCCCACCAGCGTTTACTCCGGGGTGCTTTCGCTTTTCCTGACGGCTTTGATCGAGCGGCGCAGCCCGACCATTTTCGGCGATGGCGAACAGTCTCGCGACTTCACTTTCGTAGAAGACGTTGTCGGCCTGCTGCTTAAGGCCTCCGAAGCCCCGGGGATTTCGGGCAAGGTGTTCAATGCTGGGAACGGCAATCGCTACACGCTCAATCAAACCTGGGAACTGCTTCAGAAGATCGAAGGCGTAAACCTGCCGGCGCAATACGGGCCACCTCGTCCCGGTGACGTTCGCGACTCGCAGGCTGACGTGACCGCCGCAGTCCGTGAGCTGGGACACAAACCGCGTTTCACTTTTGAGCAGGGATTGCGCCTGACCCTCGAATGGTACCGGCGCCAGCAAAGCGAAAAAACGAACCCAGTGGGAGCAGGAGCCCGTCCATGAAGTTGTGCTTCTACTTTAGGTAGTCCGTGTACTTTGCTGAGGACAAAGCAATTATTAGATGTACCGCGTTCGATGAGTTCGTTTGGCAAAAAAGCGGTTTTGGTTCCCGGTTGGCGAGTCCCTCCGCCAACGTAACCCTCCGGCAGGTTCACTCGGCGATTGTTCAGAACGCTCAAAGCCTGGTAGACCGGCAGGAGGCGGGCGACGCGCTGGTCACTAATCAAGCCGGTCAATCGATCGGAGTCCGCACTGCTGATTGCGTTCCCCTGCTACTTCTCGACCGCCGCACCCAGGCGGTCGCCGCGGTCCACGCGGGTTGGCGTGGCACTGCCGCCCAGATTGCGCGGGCTACGGTGCAGCAGCTGCGCAGCGGCTACGGCGCCCGGCCAGGCGACCTCTTTGCCGCTATCGGTCCCTGTATACGGCCTTGCTGCTACGAAGTGAGCCCCGATGTGGCCGAACACTTCGCCAAGTGGCCTGAGAGCGTCCGGAGGCCGCCAAAATGTAAGCCTCGTGTCGATTTGGCTGCAGCCAACCGCCTACAGCTGCTCGCCTCGGGCGTGCCGGCAGGGCAAGTCTTCGATTGCGCTCTCTGCACGTATTGTCTGGCAGACCGGTTTTTCTCCTTCCGCCGCGAACCCGATAACCCCGGGCGTATGCTTTCCTCGATTTGCCGGATCTAATCGCCATGGATAGAAATGCACAAGCGCAATGGAAAGGCGATTTGAAGTCAGGATCAGGAACGATTTCTGCGGCGAGCGGAGTTCTCTCGAAAACTCCCTACTCGTTCAAGACCCGCTTCGAGCAGGGAACCGGGACGAATCCCGAAGAACTGCTCGCCGCCGCTCACGCAGCTTGCTTCTCGATGGCTCTCTCGCTGATGCTCCAGAACGAAGGACTTAAAGCGGAGACCATCGATACCACTTGCACGATCTCTCTCGAAAAGGAAGGTGAGGGTTTCGCTATCAAGCGAAGTCACCTGGATCTCAAGGCGAGAATTCCGGGTGGCTCGCAGGATGCTTTCAATCGAGCTGCGAACAATGCCAAGGAAGGCTGCCCAGTTTCTAAGCTGTTTGACACCGAGATCACGCTCAACGCTAAATTAGAAAGCTGAAAGCTTACTCGTCCTCGTGCTGGTTGGATAAAGCCGCCACCACGGTAAGGTCTTCCAGCGTTGTCACGTCTCCCGTGACCGCGTGATCTGTTACGATCTCGCGCAGAAGGCGGCGCATAATCTTGCCGCTGCGCGTTTTTGGCAGAGCGTCGGTGAAGCGGATTTCTTCGGGACGCGCGAAGGCCCCTATCTCTTTGGCGACCCATTGCCGCAGTTCTTTGCTCAGGTCACCCTTGTCCCAATTGCCGCTTTTCAAAGTGACGAAGGCACACACGGCTTGTCCGGTAATCTCATGCGGCTTTCCAACCACCGCTGCTTCCGCAACGGCCGGATGGTGCACCAGGGAAGACTCTACTTCCATCGTGCTCAGCCGGTGTCCACTCACGTTCATGACGTCGTCCACGCGGCCCAGCACCCAGTAATAACCGTCGTCATCGCGCCGCGCCGCGTCCCCGGTAAAGTATGCCCCAGGGACACGCGACCAATATTGCTCCTCGAATCTCTTCGGATCGCCCCAGATAGTACGGATCATGCTCGGCCAGGGCTTTCTGATGATGAGATATCCTTCGCGATTATTGGCAAGCACCTTGCCTTTGGTGTCAACGATCTCCGGCACGATACCAGGCAGCGGCAGGGATGCCGAACCGGGTTTAAGGGGTGTCACGCCGGGCATGGGCGAGATCATGATCGCGCCGGTTTCGGTTTGCCACCAGGTGTCGACGATCGGGCAACGCTCCTTACCAATCACCCGGTAATACCATTCCCAAGCTGCAGGGTTTATGGGCTCGCCTACCGAGCCGAGGACGCGCAGACTCGAGAGGTCGTGCGCGTCCGGCCAGCTGTTGCCCTGCCGCACGAGCGCGCGAATCGCGGTCGGCGATGTGTAGAAGATTGTTACCTTCAGCTTCTCGATAATCTGCCACATACGATCGAAGGCCGGGTAATCGGGGGCGCCCTCGTACATCACAGTGCTAGCCCCTGCAGCGAGCGGGCCATAGACGATATAGCTGTGTCCGGTGACCCAGCCGATATCCGCGGTACACCAGTAGATGTCGCTCTCCTGCAGATCGAAGACCCACTTCATCGTCATCAGGTTTTGCAGGAGATATCCGGCCGTGGTGTGCAGAATTCCTTTGGGCCTGCCCGTGGTACCTGAGGTGTAGAGGACGAAGAGCGGATGCTCCGAATCGAGCTTTTCGGGCTCACACTCGTCAGAGCCCGGCGGCAGCGCGCGATCAAGTTCATCCCACCAGAAGTCGCGGCCCGCTTGCATCGACGTGTCCGAGCCAGTGCGTCGATAGACAATCACGCTACGGATATCGGGACACTCGCGTAGAGCCTGGTCTACGGCGATTTTGAGCCGCACTTCTTTCCCGCGCCGCCATCCGCCATCGGCAGTAATTACCAGCGAGGCCGAGAGATCCTGAATGCGTGTCTTAAGCGCCTCGGCGGAAAACCCCCCGAACACCACACTGTGCGTGATGCCCAGACGGGCGCAGGCCAGCAGCGCAACCGGCAACTCGGGGACCATGGGCATATAGATAATCGCCCGGTCGCCTCTCTTGAAGCCCTGGCGTTTCAAAACATTGGCAAAGCGCGAGACCAACTGGTGCAACTCTTCGTAGGTGATCACGCGCGAGTCGCCGGGCTCGCCTTCCCAGATCAAGGCAGGTTTGGTTCTTCGTTGTGTGGAGAGGTGGCGATCCACGCAGTTGTAACAAGCATTGATCTTGCCGCCACTGAACCAGTTTGCTGAGGGTGGGCGCCACTCGAGAGCCTGAGAGAACGGTTCGAACCAGTCGAGCTCACGGTTCGCGAGGTCGGACCAAAAGCCTTCCGGATCCTGAGCGGCGCGGTCATACAGTTCCCGATACCCGTCCATTCCCTTGACGTGGGCATGCGCGCTCACTTCCGAGCTCGGCGGGTAAATTGTCGATTTATCGCTCATACGGCCTTTGCTTCAGCGTCAGTGTAACGCAGCACCCGCTCGAGCTAATGGCGCCTACTCAAAAACCAAAGAAGCAGGGACCCAAGCACGCTCAGAAGCAAGCAAGTCACCAACGGGAAATAGACGGTTGTGTTCCTCCCGCGCCAGACCAGGTCCCCAGGCAAACGACCGAAGGGCAGGTTCAACTTGTTCGAAGCAAGCACGAGCAGGCCAAGCGCAAGCAATATGAGGCCGGCGGAAATCAGCAGTCTTCCTAGAGCTGGCATTTTAGTGGACGGAGCCCACCCGATCGAGCGGCCAGAAAACAAAAACAGCCTTGCCGTAGATGTAGTTTCTCGGCACGAAGCCCCACGCCCGGCTGTCGTTTGAAGAAACCCGATGATCTCCGAGCACGAAGTAGTCGTCAGAAGGGACTACGGTCGGCGAGTACGACCGGTCATCACGATATTCAGGCGGAATGTAGTTTTCCACCAGCTTCTTGCCATTGACAATTACATAACCTTCATCAACCGCAACCGTATCGCCCGGCAAGCCAATCACACGCTTGATGTAAGACTTGGTCGGATCCTCCGGGAAGAGAAACACCACAGTATCGCCGCGTCTGATGTCGCCGAATCCAAACTTGTAGCTGAACTGGTTTATGAAGAGCCGCTCCTGGTCGTAGAGACTGGGCATCATACTGGTGCCTTCAACCTTTACCGGACGATAGAGGAAAAGGATTACCAGAACCGCAATCAACACGGAGAGCAAGAGATCTCGGAACCACGCGATCGCGCCGATAAGCGTCGAAGGTGACTTCTCGACAGCTACGGGCTCCGCCGAATAGTTTCGCGTGCCGGTTTCGGGAGCCGCTTCACTCATAAAAACACGAGGCGTTACTTACAGGTTACTAAGCCGCTGGCCTGTTCAGCCCAGCCAAATTGCCGACCCACTCATTTCGACGAGCCAATTCAGCCGAGGATAGTCTAAAAGCGTTTTCGAAACGACGAGATTCTGTTCTGTTTCTGTTTCCGCCAGCATTAGGCGGCTGGTCTTTTACGCACCCGCGGCGAGTGCTTTTTCGGCACGCAGCCAGTCTTCTTCCGAAGAACCCTCAATGCAGCCGCGTTCCAACCAGTAAGAATAGGCAAGCTCGGCAATCCGATTCGGGCTGATGACGTGAGAAGGCGTATCGACAAGAGGCTTAGCTTCGGCCTGGGGCGCCGGGCTCTGGCTTATAAGACTCTTGGCAGGCGCTGGTTCCGGCGCGGGGGCCACCTTGTGGTGATGCGTGCCGGATGCCATTTCGGTCAATTCAGTCTTGTTCGGTTTGGAAGACTTCGAGGAGCGCGGTTTGGTGACGGGTTCTGGAGCAGCGTTCTTTTCAGCTGCAACGACTGTTTGTTCCGCGGCCTTTGCTGTCTTTTTAGAAGATTTGTTCAACTGCATGGGCTTATTTTTAGCACACTCGAACAATTTTGTCGAGAATTGTTTGAGCGCGCTGGAAGGTCAACCGCCGCCCACAAACTCCACGATCTCGATCTGCGCTCCGCCAGTAACCCGGGCATCCATCCAGTCGCGCTTGCGGACGATTGTTTTGTTCAGCTCGACAGCGACACGGTCCGCCGGGAGATTCAGCCATTCGAGCAGGCTCGACACGCAACAATTGGGGGGAACTTTGCGTAACTCACCATTGATGTAAACGTTGATCGTATCGGTACCCATTCGTCGCCGCCCTTACTGTGATTATATGAATGTCACGGTTGGTACTCTGATACTGAGCGATAAATGCCCACGACTTACGCGCAAACCTGGTTCCCCGTTCTGATTCAGATCCTAATCGCAATAGCGGTGGCGGGCGCGATGATCGGATTATCGGCAATGGTCGGCCGTCACGTGCGGGATCCGATTAAGTTTTCGCCATATGAGTCCGGAATGCAGCCAGTCGGAAACGCGCGGGAGCGGTTCTCAGTAAAATTCTACCTGGTTGCGATGGTTTTCATTTTATTCGACATCGAAGCTATTTTCCTGTATCCGTGGGCGGTGGTTTACCGGCAATTCAAGCTGTTCGCATTCTTTGAAATGCTGCTCTTCATCGTTCTTGTCCTATGCGGGTTTTTCTACATTGTGAAGAAAGGTGTGCTGGACTGGTCGGCGGACGAACGGCGGCGCGAGCTGACAGAGAGGAAGCATGCTGCCTGAAGCACTCGCCGATCACGCAAATGCTGTCGAAATAAGCGGCCGCTTTCCGGGGGCAATTGTAGACGGGAAAAAGGACATCGACAGCCTCGTGATGTACATCGATCCGGCGCAAATAGTTAATGTTTGCAGCTGGCTCAAAGAGAATGGTGATTTCGAGCAATTAGCGGGCGTAACAGCCGTCGATTGGTGGCCGCGTCTGCCCCGCTTTGAACTGGTCTATCTGCTTCACTCCTATAAGCGAAACACACGTGAAAGACTCATGGTGAGGGTGGCGGAAGGCGAGACAGTCGATTCGTTGTGCCCGGTCTGGCGTGGGGCAAACTGGTACGAGCGCGAGGTGTTCGATCTTTTCGGCATCCCATTCCGAAATCATCCCAACCTCGAACGCATCATGATGCCGGCTGATTGGGAAGGTCATCCGCTGCGTAAAGACTATCCTGTACACGGTCACAAGTATTCCTATCAGGATGAGTAAGTGTTCGTTGCGGCGGAGAATAGGTTGAAGCACAGGGAATACTTATGAAGGAAGATAATGCGCGGGTAGCTTCGCTCGATCCGGAACATGAGCTGGCGGTAGAGGATCCTTCGCGGACAGAATACGCTGGAGCGAAGCAGGGGGGCACCGGGCGGCGAATGACGCTGAACATGGGCCCGCAGCACCCTTCGACGCACGGCGTGCTTCGCGTGGTACTCGAACTGGACGGCGAAACCATCTTGAACGCGCGGCCCGAAATCGGCTACTTACACACGGGGATCGAGAAAGAGTTCGAGGTCAAGAAATATTCACAGGGCACTACTTTAACTGATCGCGTTGATTACCTTTCGAACCTGAATAACAACTTGTGCTACGCGCTGGCAGTTGAAAAGCTGCTTCAGCTCGAGATTCCGCCGATGGCGCAGTGGATGCGGGTGCTGCTCTGCGAGCTGCAACGCATTTCGAGTCACCTGGTTTGGCTCGGCACTCACGCCTTGGATATAGGCGCAATGAGCGTTTACTTCTACTGCATGCGAGAGCGCGAGGAGATTTTGAAAATCTTCGAGATGTTCTCGGGGCAGCGAATGATGACCAGCTATATCCGGATCGGCGGCCTTGCTTTGGAACCGCCACGAGGTTGGGACAAGAAAGTAACCGCAGTAACCCAGCGGCTTGCCAGCGGCATCGAAGAATATCACAACCTGCTTGCTTCCAATCCGATCTGGGTAAACCGCACTAAGGGAGTGGGCGGCTTGCCGCTGGATTTAATGCTCGATCTGGGTGTTACGGGTCCCTTATTACGCGCTGCAGGGCTCAAACGGGATGCACGAAAAGACGCTCCGCATACAAGCTACGACAAGTTTCAGTTTGAGATTCCAACTCGCACTGCGAATGACGTCTACGCGCGTTTTGAGGTTCGCATCGAGGAGATGCGGCAGAGCGTAGGAATCGTAAGACAGGCCCAGGAAGGGATGCCCTCCGGCCCATGGCAGGCGGATGCGCCGCACGTGGTACTGCCCGACCGAGAAAAGATGAAAACTCAGATGGAGTCACTCATCTACCATTTCAAGATCGTGACGGAAGGCTTTCGAGTTCCGCAAGGTTCTGTTTATCAGGTAGTGGAATCGCCGCGCGGTGAGCTTGGCTACTATGTGGTGAGCGACGGAACAGCAAATCCGCATCGTGTCTTCATGCGAACACCGAGTTTCGGGAATTTGCAAGCGCTCGGGGCGATGCTCGAAGGTGTTCTGATAGCGGACTCTATTGCGGCGATGGGAAGCATGGATTTTGTGCTGGGAGACGTTGACCGCTAGCCATGACCTTTTCGCCAGAGCTCGAAGCGCGATTCGCCAAGCTGCTCGAGAGCTATCCCCCCGGACGCCAACGCTCGGCTGTGGTGCCGATGCTGCTTTACGGGCAGGACGAAGTCGGCAGTGTCACACAAGAACTGGTAGAGGAAGTGGCCAGGCGTTGCGGAGTGACTCCGTTGCAGGTCGACGAGGTGATCGGATATTATTCGATGCTTCATCGCAAGCCGCTGGGCAAGTTTCACGTGCAGGTTTGCACCAATATTGCTTGTCAGGCGGTTGGAGGCGAAGAGTTGATGGAGCATGCGAGCCGCACGCTCGATCTCGGCAACAGAGAAGTTTCGAAGGACGGGCTGATCTCGCTTGAAGAAGTAGAGTGCATGGGCGCGTGCTCGTGGGCGCCGGCGATACAGATCAATTACGATTTCCACCATTTCGTCACGCCTGAGCGCTTTGATCAATTGATGGAAGCTCTGCGGGATGGAACTTACAGCAAGGCTTCGTAACGTAGGCTAACGGAAGAAATACATGCGATACAACGAACCGAGTCCGCTAGAAGTCCGGGTAATCTCGCAACGCTTCGACCTTCCCGACTCGACTTCGATCAATACGTACCTGGCGAACGACGGATACCTTGCCCTTAAAAAAGTACTCGGGATGACACCGGAAGCGATCATCGATGAGCTAAAGATTTCATCACTGCGCGGACGCGGTGGCGCTGGGTTTCCGACTGGCATGAAGTGGAGTTTCGTACCGCGCAACACGGGCAAGCCCACGTACATAATCTGCAACTCTGACGAGAGTGAGCCGGGAACTTGCAAAGACCGGCTGCTGATGGAGAACGACCCACACCAGTTAATCGAGGGAATGCTGATCGCGGGTTGGACGATCAAGTCGAATAAGGGATACATATTCATACGTGGTGAGTACCGGTATCTGATCGATATCGTCGACCGCGCGATCGCGCAAGCGTACGAGCGCGGTTACCTGGGCAAGAACATCCTGGGATCAGGATGGGACTTCGATTTGTACACGCACACGGGCGCGGGCGCTTACGAATGCGGAGAAGAGTCGGCGCTCCTCGAATCGTTGGAAGGTAAGCGAGGAGTGCCACGGCTGAAGCCGCCTTTCCCGGCGGTGGTTGGAGCGTTCCAATCGCCTACGATTCTCAACAACACGGAGACGTTTTCGTCCGTGCCGGTGATCTTCCGCAAGGGCGGCGCATGGTACGCGGAGCTGGGTACCCCAAAAAATGGCGGAACACGTCTGGTGTGCGTTTCGGGTCACGTGAACAAGCCTGGAGTGTACGAACTGCCTATGGGCTTCCCCATGATGCGGCTGATAAACGAGGTCTGCGGCGGCGTGCGCAATGGCAAGAAACTGAAGGCAGTGATCCCAGGTGGCTCTTCAGCCCCGGTGCTGCGGCCCGAGGAGTGCGACATTCCCTACGACTTCGACTCTCTGGCGAAAGCGAAATCGATGGCAGGTTCAGGCGGGCTAGTTGTGCTCGACGAAGATACGGACATTGTGGCTGTCGCTCTGCGCACGATCAAGTTTTACGCGCATGAGAGCTGCGGATGGTGCATTCCGTGCCGTGAGGGCACGACCTGGTTGAAGAAGATCCTGGCGCGCTTTCACGAGGGCGGCGGAATCGAGTCCGACATAGACTTGATTGGCGAGCTGGCCAACAACATGCTCGGGCGAACATTTTGCGCTCTGGGCGATGCGGCTGCCATGCCGACCACAGGCTTTATCACAAAGTTCCGGGGTGAGTTCGAGGAATACTTAAGGAAGTCACAAGCGGCGCCGGTACCGGAGCTGGTAACGCTTTAAAGGGCCCGAAGGTCCTTAGCTCCACGATATTTATGGCTGACCCAGTCAAGTTTACGATCGACGGCCAACAATTCCAGGCTCCTGCCGGAACGCTGTTAATCAATGCAGCGAAGCAAGCCGGGATTTCTATTCCTGCATTCTGCTATTACGACAATCTCTCATTGCAGGCAGCCTGCCGGATGTGCCTGGTGGAAGTGGAGAAGACTCCCAAGTTGCAGGTTGCATGTACGCTGCCCGTTGCCGAAGGCATGGTGGTGCACACTGATTCGCTCCAGGTGCGGCAAGCGCGAAAAGGCATGGTCGAGTTCCTGCTTACGAATCATCCTCTCGACTGTCCGGTTTGCGACAAGGGCGGCGAGTGCGAATTGCAGGACATGGCCTTCCGCTATGGAGCCGGTGAAAGCCGCTTTCGAGAGACCAAAATACACGTGGATGAGAAGCAGTGGTCGCCTATCGTCTTCTACGACGCACCACGCTGCATTCTTTGCTACCGCTGTGTCCGCATCTGCGCCGAAGGGATGGGGGTGAGTGCTCTCGGCATCGCCAACCGGGGTGCGGTTTCGGAGATAATCCCCAATCGCGGCGATCATCTCGAGTGTGATGAATGCGGCGAGTGTATTGACATTTGCCCTGTAGGCGCCCTTACCTCGGGCACTTACCGTTACAAAACGAGACCTTGGGAAATGGAGCATGTCGGCACAATCTGCACGCACTGCTCGAATGGTTGCAAGACGACTCTCGGGGTGCGCAACGGGCATATTATCCGAGCAAATAACCGTGATCGATCGGGCGTAAATGGCGAATTCCTGTGCGTGAAAGGCCGATACGCGTTCGACTTCAACGAGCATCCGCAACGGTTGGCGACGCCGCTAGTAAGAGTCGATGGTGAGTTGAAGCCTGTGTCATGGGCGATTGCGCTGGCAACCGTTGCCAAGAAGTTTACGGAGCTGAGGGCAACAAACGGCCGCTTTGGTGTGATTGGCTCGAACCATACGACGAACGAAGAGAATTACCTGCTCCAAAAGTTCGCGAGGCAAGTGCTTGGTACCACGAATATCGATCATCACCGGACTGGCGACATAGCAACTTTGATACACAGTCTGCAGGGCCGGGCGGACGCACTCGCAAGTACCGCCGATTTGTTTACGACAAAAGCCGCGCTGGTTATCGACAGCGATCTGGCGCAGGAGCAGCCGTTCGTTGCGTTCCAGTTGCGGGCTAACTGGCGATTGAACAAAGGGCACATCTACGCCCTCACTCCTGGTCCGGTGCGCGAAGATAATTACGCGACTACGGCGCGCGCGGCCCTCGGCAATGAGTTCGAGGTGCTTGCTACCTGGCGAGAACAGCTCACCAAAGAATCCGAGCTGGTGATTGTATTTGGAGCCGGCATAAAGGGCGATGCCATCCGGCAGCTTGTTTCGTTTGGCGATTCTCTGGGCATTCCGGTCAAGTACATTTGCCTGGTGGATTACTCAAATTCGCGGGGCGCCTCAGATATGGGTTTGCTGCCCGATCTGATGCCTGGGTATCAGCCCGTGAGTAACGTGGGGCTAGAGCCAGGCCTCAATTACGATCAGATGTTAGCGGACCCGAACCTGCAAGCGCTGTGGGTGGTCGGCGCAAATCCGCTCGCGCGGCAACCGCTATCGGCTACGAACGCATTTATTGTGGTGCAAGACTTATTCCTGACAGAAACGGCGTGCCGTGCAGATGTGGTGCTGCCCGCCGCATCGGCTTATGAGAAGAATGGCACTGTAACAAATGTTTGCGGGGACGTTCAGAAGCTTACTCGCGGTCCCAAGACGATGGGGGCAAAGCCGGATTTTGAGATAATCGCGCTGCTCGCGAAAGAGATGCGCGCCAACCTGGGAATTTTGAAAGAGGAGGCGATCTTTGCGGAGATTCGGCAGTCGGTGCAGGGCTACAATTTGCCTCTCGCCGTGGTGGAAACCGGTGGGGCGGCGCATACTACTCCGGTAAGCGGACAGGTCCACTTCCAATCGCGTCCGGAGTTGATTCGTTCTGCCGAGAACACGCTTTTCACTTCGGGAACGCTCGGCCGCTACTGCCAAACCTTGAACGCCGTAATCGAAGCTCCCGGCGGCCTCTATCGGGATCCGAACATCGAACCTATCACCAAGCCGGGCAGCGTACAAGTTGAAACCTTAGTGGGCCACGACTGATGAACTTTTTTATTATCAGCTTGATCAAAATTGCGATCGTGTTCGCCGTCTTCATGACCACGCTCGCGTATTTGCAGTGGATCGAGCGAAAAGTTCTCGGGCATATTCAATCCCGCACGGGTCCGCTGCGAGTTGGGCCGCATGGGCTGATGCAACCGATGGCGGACGTTTTCAAGCTCCTGACAAAGGAAGATCTGCTTCCGCCATACGTGAACCGCTTCTTCTATTTGCTCGCACCCTTCATTGCTGTCGCGCTGGCGTTGATCTCAATTTCAATTGTTCCGTTCGGTCCTGAAGTTAACTTCTTGGGCACGCGCACATTTATGCAGATCAGCGATCTGAACGTGGGTATTTTGTTCGTGCTGGCGATCAGTTCCGTAAGCGTGTACGGGCTGGCACTCGCGGGCTGGTCTTCCAATAACAAGTATTCCTTAATCGGCGGGCTCCGCAGTAGCGCCCAGATGATCAGCTATGAGCTCCCTCTGACGCTAGCGATCGTAGCGCCATTGCTGCTTGCTAATCACTTGAGCTTCCGCGCTATTTCCGACAGCCAGGCTGGCTATTACCTGGGCTTTATTCCCCGCTGGAGCATCTTTCAGATGCCCTTCCCGCAGATCTTCGGCTTCATTATTTTCATTATTGCCGGCTTCGCCGAAACCAACCGTATTCCATTCGATCTGCCCGAAGCCGAAAACGAACTGGTCGCCGGCTTCCATACCGAATACAGCAGCATGAAGTTCGCCTGCTTCTTCATGTCGGAATACGCCAACATGATCACGATTTCCTGCATCGCGACGCTGCTTTTCCTGGGCGGCTGGCACCCGCTCTTTCCCGCACCTTATTCGAACTGGATACCCACTCTCGTCTTTGTCGTGGCAGCGCTCGCGTTCTTCTTCGAGGCTCTGCAGCCGGCACGCAGAAGGGACCGAATCACTATGCCAATCTTTGGCGTGGGCGCTTTGGTGCTAGCGGTTATCTGGGCGATCCCGTTCCTGCAGACTTATCTTGTCCCGATATTTTGGTTCGGGATAAAAGCTGGCTTTATCCTGTTCGCGTACATTTGGGTGCGAGGAACTCTACCCCGCTTCCGCTATGACCAGCTCATGCACTTCGCCTGGACATTCCTCTTTCCAGTGGCGCTCATTAATCTGCTTGTTACCGCGTTTTGCGTTGCGGTGTTCTAGCCGGGCGGCTACTCATGGACACAATTCTTTTTATCATCTTCGCGATTGTGGCAGTCGTGTGCGCATTCAACCTAGTTCTGCAGAAGCATCCCATCTCTAGCGCTCTTTCTTTGATCGGCGTAATGGGATCGCTGGCAGTTCTCTACCTGCTGCTCGGGGCCGAGTTCATCGCCATGGCGCAGGTAATTGTCTACGGCGGGGCGGTGATGGTGCTCTTCGTTTTCGTCATCATGCTGCTGAACGCCGGGACAGAGAAACCGAGCGGAAAATCATGGTTTGCGCAGATTGCCGGATTGCCGCTACTGCTGGCCTTCGTGGCTGTCATGGGCTTCCTGATCCGGGCGGGGTTTTCCAATCTGCGGACTGTCGAATTCGGCAGTTGGGTCGGAGGTACTGCCGAGCGGATCGGCCAATTGCTGTTCACCCGTTATTTGCTGCCCTTTGAAGTCATTTCGATTTTGATCCTCATCGCAATACTCGGAGCCGTGGTTTTGGCGAGAAAGGAGATCGAGTAGTATGGGGCACGTCCCACTGTCCTGGTATCTGGTGCTTAGCGCCGTGCTATTCGCTCTCGGCTGCGCCGGATTCGTTTACCGCAAGAGTATTATCACGGTCTTCATGTCTATCGAGTTGATGCTCAACGCGGTGAATTTGAGCTTTGTCGCATTCTCGTATGAGATGCATCGTGTGGATGGTCAAATTTATTCGTTTTTCGTGATGGTCGTGGCGGCGGCTGAAGCGGCGGTGGGCCTCGCGATTATCCTCACGGTCTTCAAAAATCGCGGAACGCTGCAGGTCGATGAACTCGACTCGATGAAGCTCTAGCCCGGCGCCTTACCGGAACCAATAACATGAATCTCTGGATTATTCCTCTTCTTCCGCTGCTGGGCTTCCTGCTAAACGGTTTATTTGGGCGGCGTTTGTCGAAACCGGTCATCAACCTGGTCGCAGTGGGCTCAGTGGCACTTTCGTTCCTCTACGTGCTTTTCGTTCTTTCCAGGCTTTGGCCGCTGCACGCCGTCTTTGCGGAACACTATTTCACCTGGATTCAGAGCGGTTTCCTGCAGGTTGGTTTTGACTTGTCGGTGGACCGGCTTACGGCAGTCATGTTGCTGATCGTTACCGGTGTCGGTCTGATCATTCACGTTTACTCAATCGGCTACATGGCCCATGAGGAGGGCTATTGGCGCTTTTTCAGTTTTCTGAACCTCTTCATGTTCTTTATGCTCACGCTGGTTCTGGCTTCCAACCTGCTTGTGCTGTTCGTCGGTTGGGAAGGTGTCGGCTTGTGCAGTTATCTGCTGGTTGGTTTTTACTTTCGTGAGATCTGGGCGAGCAATGCGGCCAACAAGGCATTTATCGTTAACCGCATCGGTGATTTCGGTTTCATGTTGGGCATTCTGCTAACGGTAATTGCTTTCCACACGCTCGATTTTGGAAAGATTGCTGCTGCCATGGCCAGCATGCCGGCCGGCATGACGACCGGAACCATCACGGGGATCGCACTCTTGCTGTTTGTGGGTGCAACCGGAAAGTCCGCGCAGATTCCGCTTTATGTCTGGCTGCCCGACGCGATGGCCGGTCCAACACCTGTTTCCGCGCTAATTCATGCCGCGACTATGGTTACCGCCGGTGTGTACATGGTTGCGCGGATGGCTTTCCTCTACAATCACGCGCCTTCTGCCATGACCGTAGTAGCGGTTATCGGGCTGCTGACGGCGGTTTTCGCGGCCACCATAGGCATCACTCAGAACGACATCAAGAAAGTGTTCGCCTACTCGACCGTTTCGCAACTCGGATACATGTTTCTGGGCGCCGGAGTGGGCGCATATTCGGCAAGTATTTTCCATGTGATGACGCATGCGTTTTTCAAAGCGCTGCTGTTCCTGGGCGCGGGCAGCGTGATTCACGGCCTCAGCGGAGAGCAAGATCTGCGGCATATGGGCGGACTGCGTAAGTATATGCCGCTAACATGCATCACTTTATTGGTCGCGAGTCTGGCGATTTCTGGCTTTCCCGGCTTCTCCGGATTTTTCAGCAAAGATGCGATTCTCTCGGCCGCTTACGTACACGCGCCATGGATGTTCTGGGTGGGTGCAATCACGGCGGGCATAACTGCCTTCTATGTGTTTCGCGCCTTTTTTCTGGCTTTCTTCGGGGAGTATCGCGGCCACCATCACCCTCATGAATCGCCCGCATCCATGACAATGCCACTGATTGTTCTCGCGCTGCTTTCCGCCGGGGGGGGATTCATCAACATTCCGGGTTTCCTCTCGCAAGCCTATCCATTGGCAGAACATGAAAACACAGCTGCGATGGTCATTTCGGCCTCATTTGGCATTATTGGCATCCTGGTCGCCCTTTATCTTTATGTACTGCAGCCTCATGTCGCAGAATCGCTCAAGAACGCGGCTGGCCCGGTTTACACGCTAGTAGCGAACAAGTATTACGTGGACGAGTTCTACACGAATTTCATTGTCAGGCCGCTTGAGGCGATTTCGCGAATCGTGTTATGGCGAGGAGTAGATGAAGGCGTGATCGATACGGGTCTGGTGAATGGATTCGGCCGGATCGTGCGAGGCTGGGGTTCGCTGTTTCGCCGCCTGCAGTCGGGCAGTATACGCAATTACGCGGCCTGGGTACTCGCCGGGTCACTCCTAGTGATTTTTGTGCTAGGCCTGTTCGGAGGCGCGCGATGAACCTGCTTGGTTTGACGTTGTTCCTTCCGCTGGTCGGTTTTTTTCTGGTGCTATTCGTACCACGCGGATCGAAGTCGCCCTACTATGTAGCGCTTGTGGCAACCGTCTTGACCTTCCTCTGCTCCCTTGGACTGATCGCACCAGCCGCTGCGAACGGATCGCAGTTCAGATCTGTGATCAACAAGATGTGGACCGATGTGCCCGGTATGCAGATCCGGTTTCACCTCGGAGTGGATGGCATCAGTCTCTGGCTGGTTCTCCTTACGACTCTTCTGCTACCCATTGGGGTCTGGATATCCGATGGCATGGTCAAAGACAAGCAGAAGAACTTCTTCGCCTTATTGCTGCTATTCGAGTTTGGGCTGATTGGAGTGTTCACCGCACTGGACCTTTTTGCCTTTTATGTGTTCTGGGAGATCGCGCTGGTTCCGATGTATCTGATGGTCGGAGGCTGGGGCAGCGGACGCCGCGGACCGGTCGCCGTGAAATTTTTCGTCTACACCATGCTCGGTTCCGTGTTGATGCTGGCATCGATCCTCTACCTGCACAGCTACACAGGCACGTTCGACTACGTAGAGATCATGAATGGCCTAAGCAGCGGTGCATTCTCTCTGTCCGCTTCGCAGCAACTGTGGCTGTTCCTCGGATTCTTCGCCGCATTCGCCGTCAAAGTTCCCATTTTCCCGTTGCATACATGGTTGCCAGACACTTACACTCAGGCGCCTACGCCAGCTACTTTCCTGCTCGCGGCCGTAATGTCAAAAATGGGGGCTTATGGCCTGATCCGTTATACTCTGACGCTGACCTCGAGCGGCGCGCATTCGTGTGCCCCCTGGATCAATGTCCTCGCAATCATAGGCATCATCTATGGTGCCCTGCTGGCGCTCATTCAAACAAATATCAAGCGACTGATCGCTTATTCTTCGATCAGCCACCTCGGCTTCATCGTTCTCGGTATTTTCTCGTTCCGTCAACAAGGCGCGGATGGGGCCGTGTACCAGATGATCGCCCACGGTGTTTCGACGGGCGCTCTCTTCCTGCTTGCCGGATATCTGGAACAGCGTCGTGGTTCGCTTGAGATTGCGGACTTCGGAGGCATCGCGAACGTGGCCCCGGGGTTATCGACCGCATTCATGATTGCGTTGCTAGCCAGCATAGGACTGCCGACTTTATCGAACTTTGTGGGCGAGTTTCTCGTTCTGCAAGGGGCTGCGCTGGCCCGATTCTCCTGGGCGGTGTGGGCCGCAATCGGCGTGATTCTTTCGGCGGCATACATGCTCTGGATGTACCAGCGCGTGTTTTTCGGCAAGAGAAGCGAGCACGCGCCTTTATTCCCTGACTTGAGCTTTCGTGATTGGGTTCCGCTGCTGCCCTTGATTCTTTTTATGGTTTGGCTAGGCAGCTACACGCAATCTTTCATGCCTCCGATAACAAGCGCAACTTCGCGCCTGCTGGAACAGACAAACATGAATAATCAGTACCAGGTGTTTGCGCCGCATACTTTCAGCACGGGCGGAACCCGCGCTTTTGCGCTGGACGAGGCTGCTCATGCCCGCTAACTTTCTACCGGGCGGCGTCGATTACCTGCGATTTCTTCCGGAAATCGTGCTGAGTGTCTTCGGCATCGTGATCATGATCTTGGAAGCGATCATGCCGGCGGGCGCCAGGCGTATCTCTCTTGGCGTCCTCTCGATCGTCGGCATTATTCTCGCGTTTGGCGCGAATATTTGGGCGGGCGCCAATCCTGGTTCTGCGTTCTCGAACATGATTGTGGTCGATGACTACGGAACTTTCTTTCGAGGATTGGTGCTGGTGGTCGGTTTTCTATGCATCCTCACATCGTTCGGTTATCTTGAGCGTGAGGACGCGCAAACCGGAGAGTATTACGCCCTGATTCTCTTTTCGATTGTTGGCCAGTGCGTGCTGGCAACGGCCATCGATCTGATCATGGTTTTCATCGGTCTTGAGATTTCCTCGATCGCCACCTACATCCTGGCTGGTTTTCTGCGTGACGATCGCCGGAATAACGAAGCTGCCTTGAAGTATTTCCTGCTCGGTTCTTTCGCAACAGCCTTTCTGCTATATGGGATTGCGTGGATTTACGGACTGACCGGCAGCACCAATCTCGATCAGATCCGCGGCGTTCTCGATCAGGGTTCGCGTTCGGCTTTGCTGTCGGGACTGGCGGCCGGATTGCTTTTTGTTGGATTCGCTTTTAAGGTATCGGTTGTGCCGTTCCAGATGTGGGCTCCTGATGTTTACCAGGGCGCTTCAGCGCCGGTGAGCGCGTTTATGTCAGCGGGTCCTAAAGCCGCTGCCTTTGCGGTCTTCTTCCGCGTTTTCATGATCTCGTTCCGCCCCATGAGTACTCACTGGGTTTGGCTGGTGTGGGGATGCGCGCTAGCGACTATGGTCGTTGGTAATTTCGCCGCTCTCTTGCAAACCAACGTCAAGCGGCTGCTCGGCTACAGCTCCATCGCGCACGCCGGTTACGTCATGGTCGCTCTGGCCGCGAGTTCGCAAATCGGAGTTGCGGCGGCGATGTTTTATCTCGCTTCGTACGCGCTTATGAACATTGGTGCCTTTGCGGTGGTCAGCCACATCGCCATGCGCCACGAACGTTATGTCAAAATCGATGATCTCGCCGGATTGGGCAGACGCGAACCCGCCACTGCGGCGCTGCTCGCCGTTTTCGTCTTTTCACTCATCGGTGTCCCACTCACGGGAGGTTTTTTCGGCAAATTCTACGTCTTTCAAGCGGCCCTAAATTCGCACCTAGTCTGGCTGACGGTCCTTGGCCTCGTTAATAGCGCGATTGCAGCGTTCTATTACCTCAAGATCCTCGTGGCGGTTTACATGCGCGAGCCGGGCGCCGCTAGTGAGCAGCTGCCTCCGCCTGACATGAGCCTTCGAATCGCGATCTGGGCGAGCGCGATCGGCGTTTTGATTCTGGGCATATTCCCTGGAACACTACTCTCTTTCGCGTCATCTTCGGCAGCGTTGTTCAGATAAGTTTCGAGGCTCCGCGCAGGAACTAGAAGATACGCGTCAGTTCGCGGATGTTTGCTACGGTTGTGAGCCTGGGGTGTTCGTGCGGTAATTCGGATCGCTCAAGGCTCCAGGTGCGGGCGTGCGGCACATAGACGGCGTTTAATCCCGCGGTGAGTGCGGGCCAGATATCGGACTTAGGCGAGTTCCCGATCATCCAGGTTCGTCCCGCAATGAAGCCTCTCTCTTCGGCCAACTTTCGATAAGCCGGTTCGTTCTTTTCTTTGACGATAGCGGAGTACTCGAAGTATCTGGCCAGCCCCGAGCGCGCGATTTTCAACCGTTGCTCTTCCGGATCTCCCTTAGTGAAGATGGTCAAAGCATGGCGTTCGGAGAGCTTTCGGATAGTGTCCTCAACGCCGTCCAACAGTTCGAGAGGACGCTCAAGTATCGCGTGTGCAAAAGCCATCACCGTTTCAAGATCGCTCGCGGCGATGGCGCGCTCTGAGAGGCGCTGATAGCACGCCGCGAGATTGCGCCCAAAATTCCGCGATCCGTACCCGTGTATTTGTGAATTGACCGTTTCAATTTCGTCGAGTACCGCGCGCACTTCGGCCGGACCCATGGAAGAGTGCGCGAGGAAATCGCAGAAGTCATCGAAAGCCGCTTCGAAATAGATGTTGTTTTCCCAAAGCGTGTCATCGGCATCGAAAATCAGGAAGTAGCGTTCACGTGTCAAACCGCTTAAAGCCCCTTCGCATGGCCATTGTGAGGGCCGACGCGCTTGGCGAGAGCCGTGCGCTCCTGTCGCAGGATGTAATCCGGCATGATCTTGACTAGAAATTCCAGCCTCTCCACTTCGGAGCGTAAAGATAGGACCGTTTGCCGCTTGTCGAGATCGTAAATAAATTGCGCAACCTGAAAACTCATGCGGGAGCGGTCCAGCTTTGGTTCTTCGATCACCTCCGGCCTCTCCATCTGGAGTAGTTGCCGATAAGCCGATGCAGCTTTTTGATAGAGTTCGGCGGGCACGTCGGCCAAATCGTCATCATTGAAGTATTCGACATCGGCGCGCAAGTACGACTTGTCCTGATCGAGCGACGAGATACGGAATCTGCGCTGCCCAATGGCCAGCAGGTCGAGACGTCCGTCGGCGTATCGATTCACCACTCTGTCCACGACTGCCGAGCATCCGATATTAACGATTCCGTCTTCCTTGGCAAGCACCACGCCAAACTCGCCCTGAGCGGGAATGATCTGGCCCATCATTTCTTTGTAGCGCTCTTCGAAGATATGCAGCGGCAGAGGCATGGCAGGCAGCAGCACGAAAGAGAGCGGAAATAACGGCAGCAGCTGCGTAGCCATGCTCCTATTATCGGGCGTTCCTTTCCACTGCATATCCGGCGGTCACTGGATCCACCCTTGCCGAGATCGGCGGGTATTCAGCATCTCTTGTTGAGCTACCGCGCAATAGTTCCGCCCCTGGAACTTTGATTCACCGGCGATATACTTGGACCTTGTTTTTTCGAGGTGAAGCAGACGATGCATGGTAAAGCTAGTAACGAGAGATGACGCTTAAGTTAAAGCGCACGCCTGGTCTATATCTCGTAGGTTTTATGTGCAGCGGAAAAACCAGCGTGGGGCGCGCGCTCGCAGATGAACTTGGCTGGTGTTTCGTCGACATAGATGCGGAGATCGAGGCGGCTCAAGGGCAGCCGATCCGTGAAATCTTTAAGCAGCGCGGCGAATCTGAGTTTAGAGATATCGAAACCGCCACTCTCCGTGAGCACGTCACCAAAGTCGAATCAGGTAATCCGTGTGTATTCGCGCTGGGTGGGGGGACATTTGTTCAAGCTCAAAACTGGGAGATCATCGAGAACAACGGGGTGACCGTTTGGCTTGACTGTACTCTGCAGACTGTCCTGGAGCGCCTCGGCGATGATATCAACCGGCCCCTCGCCGCCGACCGTAATGGCCTCGCTCAGCTTTACGGTGATCGACGGCCGCTTTATGCTCGCGCCGATTTTCGTCTGGAAGTCGACACAGACGACATCTCTGTGATCGTAGACAAGATTGTCCGTCTCCCGATTTTTTGAAGACTCTGAAGTGACTGAGACAGCGGAAGCCAGGCTCCGGAAGGATGCGCTGCGCATCTTCGCCATGGCGCTGGAGGCGGCCGACGCGGCAAGCGCAGTCCGTCGCCACTTTACACGGTCCGAAAACTATCTGCAAGCAGGGGAGCTTCGCCTCAATCTGAACGAGTACGACCGCCTCTCGCTGGTTGCTGTCGGGAAAGCCGCCCCTGCGATGGCGGAGGCGATCGAGGAAGTTATGGGCGGCGAGCTTGATCGCGGGCTGGTGGTGACCAAACATGGCCATCGCCGGGATTCGCTCCGCCGCTGTATCCAGATCGAAGCCGGGCATCCCATACCGGATGGATCAGGTGAGCGAGCGGCACGATCTGTTCAGGAGCTTGTAAGAGATCTCAATGTACGCGATCTCTTGATTGTCGCGATCTCAGGCGGAGCTTCGGCATTGCTGCCCGCGCCTGTGTTTCCTGTTACACTCGACGCCAAACGGAAAACGACGGATCTTCTGCTGAAGGCAGGCGCCGATATACGGCAGCTCAACGCCGTGCGCAAACATTTGTCTTTTCTAAAAGGCGGACGTCTAGCCGCGCTTGCCTACCCGGCAACTGTTTTGAGTCTTCTGCTCTCAGATGTGATTGGGGACGACCTGGATGTGATAGGCTCCGGACCGACTGCGGCGGACAACTCGACTTTTGCAGAGGCAGTAGCTGTGCTGGAGAATTTCAGGTTGCTCCATCGAGTGCCTGCCGCAGTTCGTGTGCGTCTCCAGGAGGGTGCAGCAGGTCTTATCGAGGAGACGCCTAAACCGGGCGATCCAATCTTCCGAAAAGTTCACAACATCATCGTCGGAAGCAACCGGTTGGCCCTCGATGCAGCGGCGCAGGAGGCGCGCGAACTCGGGTACTGTGCGCTGATCCTCTCTAGCAGGCTCGAGGGCGAAACCCGCGAGATAGCTTCTCAGCAAGCGAAGATTCTGCGGAACGTGATTACTTCCGGAGATCCGATTCCCACTCCTGCGTGTTTACTTTCGGGTGGCGAAACCACCGTCACCGTTCGCGGGGCGGGGAAGGGCGGCCGGAACCAGGAATTTGCACTGGCTGCGGCGCCTGGGATTGCGGGGATCAACGGCGCTGCTGTGCTGAGCGCCGGGACTGACGGTACAGACGGACCGACCGATGCAGCAGGAGCTATTGCCACCGGCAGCACGGTAGCGCGTGCGCAGCATTTGGGGCTCAGTGTCGAGGACCATCTCGCCAGGAACAATTCTTACGCGTTCTTCGATGCGCTCGGCGATCTAGTGCGGACCGGCCCCACAGGCACGAACGTGATGGATGTTCATGTGATGCTGGCGCGCTGATCTGCCTCGTCTTCAGTCCGTTCGAAGAACGTTAGTGAGTTATCCCCCTGCTTCAAAACCCGCGTCTTCCGTAGATCGCCGTATCTCTCTTCTAACGTGACGCGCGATGTGTGCTGTGCGATGACATAGGGGCAATGCGCAGCCGAGAGAGCGAGCAGCGAATCGCAGTATTCACTGGTTGCGTCGTAGGGCGGGTCGAGAAACGCGATATCGGCCCGCTGCTCGCGAAGTAGGAGCGACGCGCGTCCATGTAACACGGCAACGTGATCTCTAATCCCGAGAGAGGCAAGATTTTCACGAATTACCGCTAGCGCCAGCTTATTGCGTTCGATAAGGATCACTTGCTCCGCGCCCCTGCTAAGAGCCTCGATCCCAACCGCTCCGCTCCCCGCGTAGGCGTCGATGAAAGTTGCGCCCTCCATTCTCGGATTGAGGATGCTGAAAAGCGATTCACGCAGACGATCAGGTGTCGGCCGGACAGACAGGCCTGGAACGCTCTTCAGTTTGCGGCTGCGAAACTGGCCGGCAATGATCCGCAAAGCTTGTTAACCGACCAGCACGAGACCATAGCGCCGTTGCCAGTTCTGCTGAATGTAGTGATTGACCGCTCGAATCTCCTCGTTGTTCTCACTCTGGATCAAGCTTTGAGCTTCGTTGCGTGCAAGCTCCAGGATCTCTCCGTCGCGCAGCAGGTCGGCAAATCGCAAGCCAGGAAGACCCGACTGCTTCGTGCCGAAGAACTCTCCCGGCCCGCGCAGCTTCATGTCCATTTCGGCGATATAAAAGCCATCGTTCGAATCTACCAGCGTCCGAATACGTTGGCGTGCGATTTCATTCAGCTTGCCGGTTACCAGGATGCAATAGCTCTGGTGCGGCCCGCGCCCCACACGCCCTCGGAGTTGATGAAGCTGTGCCAAGCCGAATCGCTCTGCATCCTCGATCACCATGACAGATGCGTTGGGCACATCGACGCCCACCTCGATGACCGTGGTCGCAACCAGGATGTTCGTTTCGCCAAATTGAAAACGTCGCATTGTGACCTCTTTCTCCTCGGGATGCAGCTTGCCATGCAGCAACCCGACCCGCAGCTTGGGAAACACGGTCTGGGCCAGATGAGCGTACATGCTTTCAGCGGCCTTGGTCTCGGCTGTTGTCTCGGTCTCTTCCACGATGGGATAAACCACATACGCCTGGCGGCCTGCCTTGACCTCCTGCGCGAGGAAGCTGTAGACTCCCTCGACCGCAGAGTTAGTAACATGCTTGGTGATTATAGGCTTGCGTTCGGGTGGCAGCTCGTCGATGGATGACACGTCAAGATCTCCGTAGAGTGTCAACGCCAGCGTACGTGGGATTGGAGTAGCCGTCATCACCAAAACGTCAGGCTGCAGAGCTTTCCTGAAGAGCTCCAGCCTTTGTCGCACTCCAAAGCGATGCTGCTCATCTATCACCGCCAAGCCGAGCTTCGCAAACGTGACATCCTCCTGAATCAGCGCATGAGTCCCGACCACTATCTTCACCAAGCCTTCGGCGATAAGATGCTTCACGTGCTGCTTCTCGCGCGCTGATTGGGAGCCGGTCAGCGACACTACGACGTAACCCAGCTTCTCCATTAGCTTTGTGAAGTAGCCGAAGTGCTGCCGGGCCAGAATTTCAGTAGGCGCGAGCACGGCTACCTGGTATCCGTTCTCAATCGCGATGGTCGCTGCTTGTGCCGCCACAACGGTCTTTCCACTCCCCACATCACCCTGCAGCAGGCGGTTCATCGGACGGCTCGCCTTCATGTCGTCAGCAATCTCTTGCATCACCCGCCTTTGCGAGGTGGTCGGCTTGAATGGGAGCAGTTTCCTGATTTGTTGACGCGCTCTTTCGGTAAGATCGAAAGCAATGCCCTGTGCCTGCCTCGACCGGCACTTCTTCAGGGCAAGTCCGGACTCAAGCCAGAAGAATTCGTCGAAAATCAGGCGGATCTGTGCGGGAGTTCGAAACTCATTGAGCAACTGCAGGCTCGTCTCTGCTGAGGGAATGTGCACTTCACGAATTGCTATTGCTAGATCAGGCAGTTGAAGGCGCTGGCGCACGCTCGCGGGGAGCTCGTCTTCAGGCAGCTCTACACTTTTCAATACACGGTCAAGCAAGCTGCGAAAGGCCCGCGTGGAAACCTTGCCTGCCGCCTCATAAACGGCTACGATGCGGCCGCTGTGCAACGTCTCTTCGGGCGCATCTTCACTCGACAGGATTTCAATCTCCGGCTGCACCATCAATCGCTGAGCATGTCCGCGCTCCAACTCGACCTTCCCGAATAGAGCAACCCGAGTGCCGGGAACCAGGCTATCTCGGTATCGCTCCCCGTGAAACCAGCGCCCAAGCAATTCCGCGCCACTTGCGTCTTCGAAACTCACTTCGAAAAGACCCAAGGAACGGCGTCTGAATCCCGTAAGCTTGGCTGAAACAACTGAAGCCGTCACGGCGGCTTTCTCGCCGGGCGCCAATTCGGCAATTGTCTTCGTGTTGCTGCGGTCTTCGTAGCGAAACGGAGCGTAAAAGAGGAGATCGGCTACGACGTGCAGCCCTTTGGCGGCTAGCATCTCGGCGCGAGCAGGTCCGATCCCTTTTACAAATTGAAGGCGAGTCTGAAGGTCCAACTCCTAGCCCGAATCTCTCATTGGTATCGGATTTCGCAACCCCGGCAAGGTGAGCGCACACTCTGGTGCGAACTCTTTGCCCACGATGCAGAACTCATTGTAACTTGATCTTCGTGGCCGGGTTCTCTCTACTTCGGATTCGGGTTTAGAGCCTTTCTATGTTCAGATCGCCTATGAAACGCTCAGCCAGGGAGCATGGCATATGCGCGACTTCTCAGTTGCTATCGACTAAAACAGCAAGCTCACTTGCATAGCGGTCCCAATGCTCACGAATGACTTCGTGAGCGCCGCGCCCATCAAGTGTCCAGGGCGACCGCTTCGGATTTAAGCCGACGAAATGTACGCCGCACCGGCCGAGGCGTCGTTGATGATTCGGAAAAGGGGAACAGATGGAAACGTCCTCTGTACTTACCACAAAGAGGTTGGATTCGAGCAAGACCGCAGCCTGGAGACCTTGTTCATCTAACTCCGATTGCAACATCACACCGCTTTGAGCGAGTCTCTTCTGGAGCCTGCCTTTCATATCAAAGCCGGGCGGAAAGCCCCGAATTCCCGAATTGAGGGCTCGATCATTGCAGATCGCCGAGAATCGTCCTAGAGCAGGTTGCAAATCAGCGGCCATGAGACAGGCGCTATCTTCCCGGCTGCACAGCCAGTCTCTCATCGCGGTAGGGAGCGCCCACAAAATGACATCGTTGTCCAGTGCTATTTCATGCAGGGCCGGGAAAACACGAACAGGGGAAAGCTTCCACGCTACCCCCTCCGCCATCTCGGAACCGACGTAGGGAAGGAGCCATTCCGGCGCGCTGTCGCTTGTCTGTAACCACCTGACTCCGACGGGCAGTCCTCCGGTGCGGGCTGCGGCCAACGATAGCGGAACGGTGTTCACGCAAACCGCGTATTGAGCGCGATCACCGAACAGATTCCAGGCGGACCGGATTGAAAGCCCTAAAGCTTCATATCCGGCGTCACTTACGTCCCCGATCGTCCATCGCAGACCGACAGCAGGAATTTGTAGCTCAAATCTCATTCGCATTGGAGACGAATGAGAGTACCCGAATCGAATCAGAGAATGTTCTACTGCTTTCCTATCAGGGCATGAATTTTCGTTTCCAATAGACTCTCTTGGGCATTCGCGGCGTGCGATGTGGCGGGATTCGGCATCTATGGTGTGAGTGCTCAAATCGGGCCCGGATTCCATCGCTCGTCTGACGGCCAGGCCCGGAGTACCGACCGAACCGGGCAAGGCGGGGTTTAAGCATCTTCGACTCAGAAACAAACGTCAAGGATTGCTATACGTTCCGGAAACTGCGATCGGCAAGCCTACTGCACTGGTCGTAATGCTGCACGGGGCCGGTGGTAATGCGGAACAAGGGCTCGGGCTGCTCAACGACCTCGCGAATCAGGCAGGGTTCATTTTGCTCGCGCCAGAATCGCAGAAGACCTCCTGGGACATTATCTCGGATTCAAGGTACGGACCGGATGTGAGCTTTATTGACGATGCTTTGCACAAAGTGTTTTGTCTTTATGCGATCGACGGAGAGCGGATCGCCCTGGGCGGTTTCTCCGATGGCGCTTCTTACGCCTTGTCATTGGGATTAAGCAACGGCTCGCTGTTCAAGTACTTGCTGGCATTCTCACCCGGCTTCATGGCTCCCGCACGGGTCGAAAACCGGCCGCACATATTTGTTTCGCATGGCACGCGCGATGAGGTACTTCCGATCGACCGCTGCAGCCGAAAGTTGGTCCGCGTGCTACAGGGCCACGGTTTGCCGCTCCGTTATCGAGAATTTGAAGGGCCGCACACCGTTCCGCCCGCAGTGAAGCAGGAAGCCGTTGAGTGGTTTCTCGCTGGCCGATGACTTTTTTCACTATGTCCTCGCGTGCTCGCTGATCTTGTTTTGGCTCCGGGCGGTCCTGCCTAGAACGCTATGCGCATCCCGAACTCGATGGCTCGCGGTGCGCCCAGGGCGAACACTCCCGTGCCGAGCCCCACACGATTTGTGATGCGATTCGCTGACGTGGTTCCGTTGACCGAGCCAGGCGTGCCCGTCAACAATCCGGTAAGTATGTTCGGCGGCAAGTCGTAATTCGTGAAATTGAAGAGGTTGTAAATGCCGCAGCTTGGTTCGACTTCGAAATGCTCGCCGAACTTGTGATCCCAACTCAATTTCAAGTCGAAGGCACGCATCGGGCTGGTCCCCACCTGCCCCGCGGGCGGAAGTGAAATGCTGGGAACCACGCCGCCCAATTGTTGCAATTGCGAAAGCGTCATCAATCCACCATTAACGAGCAGCTGCCCAGCTGGCGTGGCTTGGTTCGCAACACCGTTGTTATAGTTCTGGACCACGCCGCTCAGCTGGGAGGCCGATATGTTGCGCCCGAATGAGCCCATCAGAGTTCCCGGCAGAATGTCTGACACGGTCCCGTCTCCAGTGAAATCGGTTCGGAAGATCTCACCAGGACCAATCCCCGTACTAGGGACCTGCAAAGTCACGGGCAGCCCCGAATAGAAGTGACCGATAATGGAAGCCCGGAATGAGGCGGGCAGGTCGCTGACCGCGCCGAATGAAAGCTGGTGAGTCCGGTCGAGCAGGGAAGGGCCCATGAAACGGAGCGGATTCGCATTATCGACGGCGCTGTTTACGAAATCCAGGTCATTGTTGCCCGGAACCGAGGGATTCGCGCCACCTGGATTGACGAATCGCGACAAGCTATACGACACCTGAACATTGTTGTTCCGGAAAATAGAAAAATTCCGGTGCAGGTTAGCGGTTAGTTTGACATCCAGACCGTTGTAAACGGAGCGGCCGATCGGCTCTAGAATCGGAACTGCCGGAGCGTTCGGATTGACGCCAGAGAAGGCGCAGCCGTAACTATAGGGGCAAGTTCCGCCGAAATCTAGAGCTGGAGAAGTCAGGCCGTTGTAAGCGAAATCGGACATAGTCAAGGGGCTCGCCGAGAGTCCGTTGGCGGCCTGGTAAGCGGTCGGCGCGCGACAACCAGCCAGACCTGCTGCAATTGTGTTGACACCACATTGCGAAAGCGTCGCCGCAATTGCCGACTGGGCAGCAGCTCTATTGAAGTAACGGATATCGCCCACATGATTCGTATCAATTCCAAGCAAGGTGTGGGTTTCTATATTCCGGAGATAGTCCACACTCAGTACAACACCCTGAGTGATCTCTCGCTGAAAGCCTGCGTTCATCTGCAGAGCACGGGGAGTTTTGAAGTCGGGCGAGAAGAGTCCTGTCGGAACGTTGACTCCCTCGCTCAGTAGCGTGCCAACATAGTTCGGGTTGGGTGCTGAAAGATCAAAGGTCTGGAGCCCAGCGTAGTAGTGTTGAAAGGCGTTAATCGCGGAAGCTGCTTGACCTATAGTTTCACTGCAAAGCGCCTGCGGGAACGTTATGCTTCCACCTGGAACCGAGAGTGCCTGCGCCTGCCGGGAGCTGTTGCAACCAAGCGGATTCTGCAGGAAAGCCCCGTTCTGCAGCCTCAAGGGGCGATCGAATAGGACGTTATTGAAAATCGTGTTTTCGTAAAACAGACCGGAGCCGATACGGAACACGGTTTTTCCGTCGCTACCCGGACTCCACGCGAAGCCCACTTGCGGTCCGAAGTTGTAGTTGGGCTGCCGGACCCTGCCCCCATTGCCGGGGATGGCTGCATCGAGCGCGGGTATTGCAGGCAGATCGCTGTCGGTTCGGCCCGTATCGCGCACCCATCGCACTCCGTAAATCATGGTCAGGTTGGGTCGAATCTTCCAGGTGTCGCCGATGTAAGCACCTAGCCGGTTGTCCGGTCCGAGGAGTCCCGCGGGATAACCGAGCCCGGGGTGCTCAGTCGAGAATCCCTGGCCGTTGCTGAGAATTACTGTTTCAACGGGATAATTCAAGGGATTGGACGCGCCGCCCGGATAAGGTCCGGCGGCTGCGAGGACATCATCCCCGGCACTAAAGTTGGTCTGGATTTGAGGAGCGATCGAATAGAAACCAGCGAACCCACCCGATTCGATGCGATTGTAATTGAAACCGTAGCGAAGGAAATGGGTGCCTAACGGCTTGCCGCCATCGTATTTAGCCTGAGTATCGTGTTGCGGCGTCGCTTGTGGAGCAAGCCAATTGGGGCCCGTTTGAGGACCGTTGTTTACGTTCAGGTTCGCCCCAATGTTCGCCAAAGGCAAGCTCGAGCCCGAGGTTGAATCGGTGATGTTATTGATGAAGTGCATCACGGAAAAGCGGATTGTGTGAGTAAACTGCCCCGTGTTGAAATCAAGGCCGGCCACATGATTTCGCGTGTAGTCTTTGTTCTTATAAACCTGGTAGCTAGTAGAGAAGAATGTTGCCTCGGCTGAGTTGGAGAAGTAATTGAATCGATAGAAGGCACGAACATTGTTTGAGATCTGCCAGTCCAATCTAGCCATGGGCTCGTTTTCGCGGAAAGGCGATTGCCAGCTTCCCGAAAACGCCTGGAAAGGCGCAGCATAGACTACCGGCACGCTCTCATCCTGTTTCGTTCGCTCGTAATCCATGAAGAAGAATAACTTGTCTCTGAGAATGGGTCCACCAAGCCGGCCCCCGAACTGGTTGCGCTGATACGGAGCCGGGATACCCACCGGGTGCGGCAACTGTGCGCCCCAGCGGCTATCTCGAATCAAGTAAAACAGCTCACCGTGATAGTCATTCGTTCCAGAGCGCGTGATTACATTCACGGCTCCGGACGAAGTCAGATCGTTTGACAGATCAAGATTCGACTGACTCAATCCGAACTCCTGGATACCGCTGGAAGGGATGTCTTCAGTGGTAGTGCCTACCGTTTCGTCCGATATGTCGACTCCATCTACCGAGATTCTGGCGGTCCGCCCGAACCGGCCGCCGAACGAGATCGAAGAATAACCCACCTTGGTGGGGTCGAAGTTCGTTCCATCCTGAATCTGAACACCGGGCTCGAGTTGAGCGAGATCGAGGAAGTTACGTCCGTTGATAGGAAGAGTATCTATCTGCTTGGCTGTAAGAACACCTTGAACGGTTGCCTGATCGGGGTTGATGCCCACCGCGTTGGCCGTTACTTCGATAGTCTGCGAAGCCTGCCCGATTGCCAGTTTGATACTGCCGCTCGCCGTGCTGCCAACCTGCACCGTGAGGTTCAGCTCCGCGCTCGAGAAGCCGGCCGCTTCTACCCGAACCACATAGTCGCCGGGTATCAGTCCTCCGGAATTATAGATACCGTCGGAGTTGGAGGTGAAATTAAGTTTCTGTCCTGTGCCTTTGTTTGTGATCGTGACCTGCGCGCCCGCAACGGCAGCGCCTGAAGGATCAATAAGTGTGCCTTGAATACTCCCGGTGGCGATAGTGGTTTGTGCAAACGAGGCCAAACCGAGAACCAGAAGGATGGAAACGCAACCTAAACTGCGGGTGATCAGCCTGGACAGCATGGGGACCCCTTTCTCGGATTAGATTGCGATTATAGAACAGCTTGGGGGCCTCTGAACGGGGCGTAGCGGTGAGTGAACCCAGAAGGTCGCGTGTGAGCGGGATAATGCGATACCAGCCTCGACATGCTTTCTTGTTTCCATATAGATTGGACTGGTCGCGACCAGTCCAATCTCTGTTAGCATAGAAGCAAGTTGAACATCCTGTCGCACATCTCGCTCGACAGCGGCCTAGAAACGCCAATCTACAAGCAACTTGCCGAGTCCCTTCGAACCGCGATCGAGCTGGGCGCGGTTGGGCCGGGTGAACGGTTGCCCGCCACGCGAGAATTGGCTGGTCAACTTGGACTGAACCGCACAACCGTATCTGCTGCGTATTCCATCCTTGAAGAAGCCGGGCTGCTGCAGGGCCAAGTGGGGCGGGGCAGCTTTGTAGCCTCGAACGGGCCTTCGAGCGCGGTTTCATCTCTTGACTGGGAAACGCTGCTGCCGCCGCTCGAAGCAGTAAATGCGTCCTCCCCGCCGGCCACAATAAATCTCGCGAGTTCGCGGCCTTCTGAAGATTGCTTTCCGATCGGTGAATTTCGCCGATTATCGAGAGAGGTGATCGAAAGCGACGAGGCGGCGGAGATTCTCCAACTAGGATCTCCTTACGGGTATGGGCCCCTGCGCCGTTATCTACTGAGCGAGAATCTCGCGACGGGTTTGGCGCGCGCCGGTGATGATCTCATCGTCACTACCGGTTGCCAGCAGGCGCTCGACTTGCTGGCGCGCATGCTGGTCGTCGATCAAGCCCCGGTTCTGCTGGAAGATCCTGTTTACCACGGACTTCTTCGAGTGTTCGCGGCCGCTCGTGCCAACATTGTTCCGGTACCGGTCGGTGATTCAGGCCTGAGTATCAGCGCTCTTGAGGCACTGGCCAGTCAGCAGCAGAAGGCGCGACTGCTCGTCATAACGTCCGATTTTCAAAATCCCACTGGGAGCAGCCTAACTCTAGAACAGCGCAAAGCGGTGGTCTCGATAGCCCGGCGAGCGGGTTGGGTGGTGATCGAAATTACCATTTACCGCGACCTACGTTACCGCGGCCAGGCACTCCCCACATTGAAGCAATTGGATGAAAGCGGCAACTTTATTTCGATCGGGAGTTATTCGAAGATTGCTTTTCCGGGGCTGCGGGTGGGTTGGGTCATTGCACCGCGGCCTGTCATCGCACGGCTTGCCGAGGCCAAGCAGACGAGTGATTTGCATTCCGATCAGCTCTCTCAGGCTGTGCTTCTGCGCTTTGCGGAATCGGGAGAATTGGCGCGCCATTTGGAGCGCACCAGACGGATAGGAGGGGAACGCCTGCGTACGGTTCTGGCAAGTTGTGACGAATTTCTACCTGCAGGTTGTCGCTTCACTCACCCCGATGGCGGCATGAATCTCTGGGTGGAACTGCCGGTACCCCTTGCAGCAGAAGAACTGCTGAAACTCACGCAGGAGCAGGGCGTGAGCTTCCTGCCGGGGCGATATTTCTCTCTCGGGCAGACCGGCCGACGCCACCTGCGTCTCAGCTTCGGCGGGATCTCGCCTGAAGCGATCAGGGAAGGGATAAGGATCCTCGGTGCGATCGCTCAAGACCAAATCGCGGTGCACCAGGCGCGCGCTCCCCTCCAGTCATTTACTGCGCTCGTTTAGAGAATTTTGCGATAGAAATCATTGGTGGCAAAAGATCAGTAGGAGAAATAGAGATGAACTTCGAAAATGATCAGTTTCGATTGAAAGTGGGGCTCGCGGAGATGCTAAAGGGCGGCGTCATCATGGACGTTGTCAATGCCGAGCAGGCTGTCATTGCCGAGCGCGCTGGCGCCACTTCTGTTATGGCCTTGGAGCGCGTGCCAGCTGATATCCGCAAAGAAGGCGGGGTGGCCCGCATGTCGCAAATACGGGTGATTCGGGAGATCATGTCCGCCGTTTCGATACCGGTGATGGCGAAGGTGCGAATCGGCCACTTCACCGAAGCGCGCATCCTCGAAGCGCTTGGCGTCGACTACATCGATGAAAGCGAAGTGCTTACACCAGCCGATGAAGAGCATCACGTTGATAAACACGATTTCAAAGTTCCCTTTGTATGCGGCGCGCGGAACCTGGGAGAAGCTCTCCGCAGAATTGCGGAGGGAGCCGCCATGATTCGCACTAAGGGAGAAGCAGGTTCCGGCAACATCGTCGAGGCAGTGCGCCACATACGCACGATCGTAAAGGAAATGAAGCAGCTTACCGTACTCGGAAAAGAGGAGTTGGTGCATGAGGCCAAAAATGTGCAAGCGCCGCTCGAGCTTGTGCAGTACGTCGCGGAACACGGCAAGTTGCCCGTACCGAATTTTTCCGCTGGCGGTATTGCCACGCCGGCAGATGCTGCGCTCGTCATGCAACTCGGGGCCGAGGCAGTTTTCGTCGGCTCGGGAATCTTCAAGTCTTCTGATCCCGAAGCGCGGGCGAAAGCCATCGTGAAAGCTGCCACTTACTACCGCGATCCAGTTAAATTGCTCGAGGCCAGCGAAGAACTCGGCGAAGCCATGCCTGGCCTGGAGATTTCGAAATTACCCGAAGGCGAGCTGATGCAGACGCGGGGCTGGTAGCGAAACTAGTTTGATCGAAACTCATGCCCGCTCGTATTGGTGTGTTGGCGCTGCAAGGTGATTTCGAGGCCCATCGCAGGGCTATCGAGCGCGCAGGCGCCTTCGCCTCGGAAGTCCGAACTGCCGAAGACCTCGGGCGAGTGGACGGGTTGATTATTCCGGGCGGAGAGAGCACAACGATGCTTAAGCTGCTCGAATTGGAGCACATGCTGGAACCGATCCGCGGCTTTGGCCAACAGAAGCCGATCTTCGGGACCTGCGCGGGCGCAATTCTGCTTGCGAAGGAAGTCTTGCACCCCTCCCAACTCTCACTGGGGCTGATAGATGTTACCGTTGAGCGGAATGGCTATGGCCGGCAAATCGACAGCCGGATTGCGAACATCGATTTCGATGGCAAGACGACTGAAGCAGTCTTTATTCGGGCCCCTATCATTCGGCGCGCTGGGCCCGATACTAAAATTCTGGCGACCTATGGCGGGGATCCGGTTCTAGTGGAGCAGGGCAAGCACCTTGCTTCGACTTTTCATCCGGAATTGACGTCCGGATTCGATATTCATCAGCACTTTATTGGGAAGGTTTTGTCGCAAAAGGAGAAAGATCTTCCTTCCGCTACACTTGATGAAGGATGAAGCCGTTCCTCCGCGAGGAACTCACGCGCAGCGACCTGTGTGTTTTCAAGCGAATCTGAGATGCAATCCAAGTTGAAGCATGTTCTTTTTTTATGCATTGGGAATTCGTGCCGTAGCCCAATGGCAGAGGGATTTGCCCGGGCCTACGGGGCTGACGTGATTCAGCCGGTGAGCGCCGGTTTAGCGCCCGCCGCGATTATTCAACCGCTTACTAGACAGGTAATGCAAGCTAAGAACATCAACATCGACGATCTGCACGCGAAAGATCTAAGCGAGGTTGACCTTCAGAGGCTCGACTTGATCGTAAATATTAGCGGACGCCCGTTCCCGGCGGGAGTACCGATTGAGATCAGAGACTGGAAAGTAGAAGATCCGATCGGGCAGGACGAAGAGACCTACATCTCCGTACGAGATGAGATTGAGCGCCTCGTGATGGGATTGATTCTCGATTTGCGAAGAGGAACGCGGCCAACCAAGCGTTCTCCCTCACTGCGCAGTATTCTCGGCGGCGGCATCCGAGCCTCACGCTAAACTCCGTCAATAAAAGCAAAACGCGGTACCGGCAATCCGGTACCGCGTTGAAGCTACGGAGCTAGTCGCTATCGTCAGCCAACCTTATTTGGTGGTGCTGGTCGAAGCGGTGCTGCTCATGGTGTCGCTGCCCTTCTTGTGGTGCCTCTTGGATTTCTTGGTGCTCTTCATGCTACTGGTATCGGTGCTTGTTGTTGAGGTGTTCTGAGCGGCAAAAACGGCGGCACCGGAGAGCAGCGAAAGGCTTAGAGCGGCAGTCATGATCTTCTTCATTTTTGAGATATCTCCTTATATACAGCTTTGTGATAGCACTTTGTGCTTCCATGGTCATATTCGCAGATTCCAGGTGAAGTAGTCCTGAAGTTCACATTAAACTCACGTAATCTCGTGAGATGCCGCCTGTTGCTTCTACGTATCCAAGAACTCTTAGCGAGCATCGTTTGACAAAACCCGGTAAACCTTTACCTGTCCGGGTCTGTTGCTCGCCCGCCCGGGAAAAGCACCAAGCAACTGAAAATCACCGGGATTCTCTTTGATTGTGCGCTCGACGAGCTGCTGATGTGGGAAGGTGGACTGGTCGGGATAATCGTCCAACACAATCCCGGCAATGTGAGCATCGTGAAGATAACGAAGTAACTCGACGGGAGTGTTGTAGAAGCTCCGATAATGCGTGCCGCCCCAATCGACATGCGCGAGCTGTTTTGTTGCCCGCAAAATGGTGTCGTGAGGACGCGGCTGGCACATGGCGATTTCGGAAATAAGCAGCCCTTCGCCTATGCTGCCCGATGACACGATCAGCGAAGCGTTGTGCAGGCTCGGATTAGAAACGATAAATCGGGCGGCTTCGGCGTATCCGAGATGACTGGCCCGAGGAATAGTAAAGGCCGTGGTGGCGAAAGCGATAGCGGCTAGGACGGCAATGATCCCGCGCCGCCAACGCGCCATTTGAACACCCAATGGGATCTGATCCGCCAGCCAGATACCACCGGCGAACAGGAAGTAGATCATCGCCGGGACAGCGATGATCATCTTGCGATCTTCCACGCCCGCCGGCACCAATGAATGGAAAATCCAGTCGCTCACAATCAGTCCGAACATGACGGCCGGCACCGCGGGTATTGGCCGTGAGAACATCGGCACAATGACGTAAACAAAGATTCCTAACGCGGCTACTGCTGAGAGCACCGGGCCCAGAATCGAGGTGAGTAACACGAGGAACTGTCCGAGCGCCGTCGCGGTGTATTGGATACTGGCTTCCGATCCGCCGCTCCAGCCCCGGGCCGCCGAATGTAGCGTTAGCACCTGCCAAGGCAAACAGAGGATCGCGATCAGGACAACTCCGTACCAGAAGGAGCTCCTGAGCAGATACCTGTATTTCCGGGTGAGCACCAAAGCCACCGGAGGCACGAGGACGAGGAGCCACCCGCTGCCCTTTGTCAAGACGGCGAGCGAGAAGTGGATGCCAAACCAAACCGAATCGGACTGTGCGCCTGATTCCAGGTAGCGGCTGAAATAAATAGTGCTCCAGAAACAGAACACGACGAGCAACGTTTCGGCCATCTCTTCGTCTGTGGAATTCTGAACAAGAGGGACACAAACCAACAGGGCCGCAGCCAGTATCGCGGATGTATTTCCAAACCAGCGGCGGGCTTCGCGCCAGAGTGAAAACGCGAGTATGGCTGTAGTAAACGCAATCTCCAAACGAACTGAAGCACGAGATGCAGAAAACAACAGCATCCAGACCGCCTGAACGACATAGAAGACCGGAGGCCAGTGTCCAAAGGCAACTTTTGGATAATGCTGATAGTACTGCTCAGCAAATTTGAGCGGTGAAAGCGGGTGGGGCCCTGTTATGTACTCGCGAACCATGAGCGAAGTAACATAATGCGCGGGTTCGTCCGGATAGGCATTGAATTCACTGCTAAATGCGCCATTCAATATCTGCAGTATTACAGCCAGCGCGAACAGCCCAGCGAGTATACCGGCTTGCGTCCATATCGGGGACCGGGAATTCCCTTTCAGCCCCAAGGAAGGCTGAATGACGACTCCGGTAGCGTCCAGATTGGCGGTTCTCATTTCGGTAACAGCATCCGTGAGCGGCAAACTTTCAAAGTCCGACGCGGGAGTGCGCTAATTCTGAGTGAGTTTCGTAAAGTTGGTTCCCTATAGAGGACCAATCATATCGCTTTGCGACCAAATTCCGTGCGGCCCTGGTTAAATGCTGGCGAAACGCAGAGCCGTTTGTAAGCCTCTCAAGCGCGTGGATCATTTGCTCTTCCGAATCCGCGAGCAGAATATTCTGACCGTCTTCGACTTCGATCCCTTCCGCGCCAAGAGTAGTGGAGATGACAGGCACACCCAGCGCCATCGCTTCCAATATCTTCAAACGCGTTCCCGCACCGACTCGCAGCGGGGCGACTACCGCCAGCGCTTTCGCATAGTACGGACGAACATCGTCGACTGTTCCCGTGACTCGAATTCTATCGGAAGCAAGCATCCGTATCTCACGCCCCGGCGAGCGACCTACGATTGCAAACTCGAGAGCGGGGAAGCGCTGCGCGATTGCCGGCCAAATACTTCGCACAAACCAGGTCACAGCGTCGGCGTTGGCATGATAGTCCATCGAGCCAACAAATAATAGGGTCGTCCCTGGAGAAGTTGTTTCCGAGTAAGCGAAAGCAGAAGTATCTACTCCGTTTGGGATCACCTTGATATAGGCCTGGGGATTGCGTGCCAGCAATTTGGATTTTTCCCGTTCGCTCACGACGGTGTGGGCATCACAAAGGGTCATGAGTCGAGTTTCCAGCTTATCGAGCAACTTGGCTGTTCGCCAGGCGATCAGCTTCTTGGGCAGGCTCTTGGTCTCCGAAGCGTAGCGAGACATCAGCTCCGAATCCACATTATGCCAGTCAAGCAGTACCGCCGGATGTCCGGGAGCGGCACGCACTATTCCCAGATACGAGAAAAGATTGCTTGTTTCCATCTGGACCGCATCAAACCGATGCTCTTGGAGGGCGGAGCTCAGACAACTTGCCGCATCCTCGGAGGCATAATTAAGCACGGTTAAGGGGGTTTGTCCGACCATACCGCGCAGGATCATGCCGGGCGTATAACTGCGACGCCTCCGGGCGGTCAATAACTTGTCGAAAAGAGAAGCTTCAGGAGGGCTCTCGACATCTTCGCCGGGTTGCAAAATGCGCAGGAGAGTAACGGGGCAGCGTCTGGCAAGCGCGCTGGCTAGATGAACGTTTCTGAGTCGGGAGCCCGAGTTAACAGGCCAGAGTTGCTGGGGGCTGAAGAAGAGAATTCTCAAATGCCGCTTTCACATATTAGTGAGTGAATGCCATCGAACCTTCTCGTATTTTACACTTCGCCTGGATCAGGCTTTTTGCCCTAACAATGCTTCTGGAAAATCGCGAGTTTGATGGCAAATAATGACAGCTGGTGGGAGATTTACCCGCAGCGATCGGCTCTCCGGAAAGCTGTCGCGATCGGAGCGCTGACCACCCTACGGTCGCTCGGAGGCTTTTCGCTGGCGGGAAAGTCGCGCCGTCGTAGCAACAGCCTGCTCATTCTTTGCTATCACGGAATAGCGCTAGAGGATGAACATAAGTGGTGGCCGCACCTGTATATCACTCCAGAGCAGTTCCGGCAAAGGCTCGAAGCGCTGCAGCGAGTTGATGCTTCCGTCTTGCCCTTGGGCGAAGCCTTGACGAGGCTGGCAGACGGCGCACTCCCGCCGCGCAGCGTGGTGCTTACGTTCGACGATGGGTTTTACGATTTTTTAGAACATGCGTCGCCCCTGCTTTCAGAGTTCGGTTTCCCCTGCACTCTTTACTTGACCACTCACTACTGCAATTACCGGGTTCCGATTATAGGCGTCATTCTCGATTATTTACTTTGGAAGTCGGGCAGGAATTCCATATGCGTGCCGGAATTGGGGATGAAAACACCGCAGCCGGTTGAAACGCACGATGGGCGTCAGCGAGTGGTAAAGCATCTGCTCGACTGGGCCGAGCAGAGGGGCATGCGGACCGCCGAGAAGGATGAAGTCGCTCAAATGGTGGCCAGCAATCTGGGCGTAGATTATGGAGCGATTCTCAAGCAGAGGCTACTCCAGATCCTGAGTCCTGAAGAGGTCGCTAGAGTGGCGAGCTCGGGTGTTGACATCGAACTGCATACTCATCGGCATCGGACACCGCGTGACCGCGCGCTCTTTCTTGCTGAGATCGAGGACAACCGCAGGCGCATCATTGATTTCACAGGAAAGCCCCCGGTTCATTTCTGTTATCCGAGCGGCCAGTATGCGCCGGAATTTTTCGGCTGGTTGCGCGGTGCCGGCGTAAAGAGCGCGACTACTTGTGAATCCGGTCTCGCCTTCCGCAGTTCACCTTCCATGAAGCTGCCGAGAGTGCTTGACGACAGCGGCATGAGCGCTCTCAGGTTCGAGAGCGCACTTGCCGGGTTGTTTGTTTAATCCTCCGCCGGTTGTGAAAGGGTGCCGGCTCTGACCCGCTGTTTACTGGCAAGCTGATCAGGCGGGCCGCTTTATCTATTGCTTGCTGCTCAGTTCCCTTTGGACATAGAAGCGCTTGATCGCCTCATGACACCTAAAGCCGGCGTTGCCGTCCCAAAGTGGCGGAATGGAGCAAGTCTTAGAGGTTTGGCGAGCTTCCCGCCAGGCGTCGATAATCGACTGCTTGCTGGTCCCGGCGAGACGGTTGGTTCCGTACTCGATAGTAGCGGGGCGCTCCGTGTTCTCCCGCAGGGTTAGGCAAGTTACCCCAAGTACGGTAGACTCCTCCTGAATGCCGCCGGAATCGGTGAAGATGGCGTCGGACTTCGCCTGCATGTGCAGGAAATCGAAGTAGCTCAGCGGGTCCACCAAATGCATGCTGGGTGGGAGATGGACGGTTCCATTGCTCAAGCGGGCTCTAGTTCGGGGATGAACGGGCCAGTAGAGCGGCAGTTCCTCTGAAATCACCCGCAGCGCATCAACGATCTCACTGAGCTTAGTTTCGTTGTCGACGTTAGCCGGACGGTGGAGCGTGACCAGACCGAAATGGGATTCGATTATGCCAAGGCGGCGGCGCACATCCGATTTGAGAGCGTCTTCGAGATGGCTGCGAAGTGAATCCACCATGAGATTGCCCACGAACACAACCTGCGATTCGTCTTTTCCCTCGGCTAGCAGATTGGTACGGCCACTCTCTTCGGTCACCAGCAGCAGATCGGAGATGGCATCGGTGACGACACGATTAATCTCCTCCGGCATGCTGCGGTCAAAGCTGCGCAGACCTGCCTCCGCGTGAATCACGGGGATGGCGAGTTTAGATGCGACCAGGGCGCCGGCTACGGTTGAGTTCACGTCTCCCACCACGATTACGCCAGCCGGAGTTTCCTCGAGCAACACCGGCTCGAGGCGCCGCATAATCTCCGCGGTCTGCTGGGCATGGCTGCCTGAGCCGACCTGGAGATGGTGCTGGGGTTGAGGGATACTCAAATCGCGCAGGAAAGTGCCCGACATGCTGTCGTCATAGTGCTGCCCGGTATGGATCAGAATCGTCTCGAAATTGTTGTCGCGCGAGATGGCCGCCATTAGCGGCGCCACCTTCATGAAATTAGGTCTTGCTCCTGCCAAGACAGCCAGCCGTATGCTCAATCGAGTGCCCCTTTCTTTGCTAAACCTTCTTCATAGATCCGGCCGATTCGGTCGAGTGCCACTTGCATGCTCAAATCACGGGCCGCAAACTCGGCCGCATTGCCGGCGAGCCTCGAACGGAGTTGGCCATCCTGGATCAGAACAGCGAGCTTCTCTGAAAGTTCATTTAGGTTGCCGCTTTCGAATAAAAGGCCTCGCAGGCCATCTTCGATCAATTCAGGCGTGCCACCGACACGCGAACCGACCGGACAACAGCCGCAGGCCATGGCTTCCAGGATGGAATTGGAAAAAGCCTCTGAAGACGAGCAAGAGACGAAGATGTCGATAGCGCGCAGATAGGGAGCCACCGCTGGACGCGCAGGCAGGAAGACGCAGCCCCGCTCGATGCCGAGCTCGGCGGCCTTGCCCTGGAGTTTCGGCAATTCAGGCCCGCTTCCCACTAGGAGCAACTTCATGCCTGGCTGGAGGTTGTGAACGCGAGCGAACGCTTCCACCAACATCTGCATGCGCTTTTCCGGACGCAGCACGCAAACCGCGCCGATTACCAGAGATGCTCCCGCGACAGGCTCAGGCTTGGGCCCGGGCTCGGGATGGAACTCCGAGGTTTCCACGCCGTTGTAGCAGAGCATCGTGCGATCCGGATTTACGCCGTAATCGTTCACCATATGGCGGCGCATGGCTTCGCAATTCACCACGATCCCATCGACCAGGCGATCAGTGAAGGGAAGTTGTTTCCGGGTTCGGGTGTCGTAGAGGTCACGATGGCCCAGCGTGCTCGAGAGCACAAGGGGAACCTTGAGCAGGCGCGCAAGAGGCGTTGCGAAAACGGCAGTGGAGTCGTAAGCGTGTACGACCCGGATACGATTTCTCTGAATGAAGCGAGCGAACTTCAGCGCAGACCTTGCGATTTTTGGGGAGGCGAGGCTGGTCACCTGAAGGTTGAGAATGGGGACGCCTGCCCGTTCCACTTCCTCGCTGCGCAGGCCGCCGCCTTGATAAACGGCAACATGCGGCAGAAAACGGCTGCGGTCCAGCCCGACCGCCATTTTCGTGACGTCGCGCTCAATCCCGCCCCAATCCAGTTTCCTCACAAGCAGTAGAACCGGTATGGGTGACCGCTTGGAGGCAGTGCCGGGCAGAGTCACTGCCCGACCGGGACTGGCGACGGCGTCGATGACTGCTTACGAGCCATGACGCTCTCAAAGGCATTTATTACCCGCTGGTTGTAAAGCTCAGGGCTGAAACAATCGCGCACTCGTTGGAAGGCGGCATTAGCCAATTGGCGAGCAGACGGAGGATCGCTCAAAAGCCGGGAGATCGCCTGGCTCAAGGCGCGCGGGTTTCCCGCTGGAACCAGTAGGGCGGACTCCTGATCAGCGAGCGTCTCGGGTATGCCGCCCACGCGGGTAGCAATGATCGGTACCTGCGATGCCATACTTTCGAGCAGAACCATGGGAGATCCTTCAGACAGCGACGGCAAGACAAACAGGTCAGCCAACATGAACAGCGGGCGGACATCCGGCTGATGCCCAATGAGCTTGACCGAGTTCGTCAGGCCCGCAGCCTGGATTTGCACCTTCAAACTTTCCTCGAGCAGCCCTGTTCCGGCGATGAGCAGTTTCAAATGCGGAAAGCTGGGGGACGGCTTAAGCTGCTGTATGGCCTCGACCAGGTACTTATGGCCCTTCTCCGGGGAAAGCCGGCCGATGCTAACCAATACGGCGTCGCCGGGAACGATATCAAAGCGAGCCCGCCACTCGTCCGCGATCCGATCATCGTGTTTCAGGAATCCGATTGAGATTCCGTTAGGAATAATGGTGATCTTCTCGCGCCGTACACCTTGGCTCTCGAGTTCGCGGGCAAATGCCTGACAGACAGTGACTACCTGATCGCAGGCTTTAAGCGAGAATCGGTCGAGCTGGTTATACAGGCGCATTTTGAGGTCTTCCGCCGTGTAGCCGTGGTGAAATGCGAGCCATCCAAAGTTCCGGTTGCGCAGCATCGAGAGGAGGAAGTGCGACTTGATACTGTTGGTCTGGACGATATCAGGCTTATGCTCGCGGCAGAGGCGTTTCAATTGCGAGAGCGCGCCCAAATCGAAACGACCGGACTCATGTACGGCGACCAAGGGCACCCCGCACTCCGCCGCAGCAGCAACAAAAGGGCTTCGGGGAGCAGAACCACGTTCTTCCGACCGTTCGCGGACAAATGTGAGCAGGGTGAGATCAACCTGATCCCGGCAACTCTCCGCGAAGTTTAAAGCAATTCTTGCCGGCGCGGTCACTAACTGCGCCTCGATCACTGACAGAACTTTGATCCTTCTCGGACGCAAGGGAGTTCGCGCGGGCGCCTACTGCGCAGCCCTCTCATGTCGGAGAATCATCTGATTTATGGAAATGGTGAAAGCGCCGATGACGAGCATGTTGAATTTGTAAGCGTTCGCTAGGAAGAGAATGGACGCGCTATAGGCTACGGCCATGGTGGCGAAGGTTTTGGCCGCGGCCGGAATATAGGGTAGGTCGAGCTTGCTCGCCCGCCGCAGCGATTTGAATGTGATGAACACCGCGCTCAAATAGAAGAGAACGGCAGGAATGCCGCATTCGCTTGAAATCTGCGTATAACCGTTGTGTGTTTCATGCCACATGCCCTTCTGGTGATGCTCGGCAGCTAAGCCAGCCTGGTACTCCTCGAATGTTCCTGGACCAACGCCGAAGAGTGGATGATTGGCGGTTGCTATCAAGCTCGCCACCAGCAACGCGCGTCGCGCTTCGGACGACTCGGCCGCGGATTGGCTTGCTTCATTGGAGTCGAAGACAGACTCGAGGCGTTTGATCGACTGTTGAGGCACAAAGGGCAGAGCTAGCATCCCGAGCAGAGGAATGCCCACCAGCAACGAGAAGCGCAACTTAGGAGTACCCGTCACAATGATGTAGGCGACGGTTATCAAAAGCGCAACCAACCCCCCACGGGAACCGGTGCTCATGATCTCGAGCAGAGCGGCTCCGATGATGCCAGCCCCGAAAACCTTTACGAAAATTGGGCGGCCCTTCGCGAACATCACATACGCGATGGGGGCCAGCAGCATGATCAGATGAGCGGCGAAATCGTTCGGGTCCTGGATAGTGCTGTTGTCGGTTGCGATATCCATCCGGCCCTGGGCGAAGTCTCGATGCACCAAGCCGAAGAGTACAGTCGTTGTGCCCGCTATACCGATTACGTTCAGAACCTTTTTGAGGTCCTCCATTCGAGTGGTTACCGCGGGGATTAATAAGAGCAGCGGAAAAACGGTCCGCAGATAGGGCAGAAGGACCGTTATAGAACCTCCCTTCCAACTGCTGGTTAGCGTCGCCAAGCAAAACCAGAGAACAAAGCCGGTCCAAACCCACGCGAGCCTCTCGGCGAAGGCCGCAAATATGCCTCCGGCTACGAACCAGGCCGCATAACACACGAATCCAAGAATGATCAGGATATGAGTATCAACGTGTATGTTCGATGAGATAAATTCGTGGACGAAACTATACCGGAAATAAAGGAAAACCAGAGTACATTTGAAAGCAAATTGCCGCGCGGGGTTTTCAGTTTCTGGGTAGAGAGCGTTCGCGGCGAGCGGGAGAGTGGGCTCAAGGCCGGCGGGCGAAGTGACAACGGCTGTATCTATGACCGGGCGAGCAATCCTGGGTCGCTTTGAGCCCGTTTCGACTGCAATGCCGGAGCTGGAGAGGACGGTTTCGCGGCTGGGCTTAAATTTAGACACGTTTACTTGGAGAACACTGGTTTCGAGCAGAGCGCACAAAAACCGTCGCCCTGAAATCGATCTGCTGCCGCTAAACTAGTGTACTGTACGGCAGGATTACTCTCCAGGGGTTTACGAGACACGAGCCGTCTGGAACCCCGGGCGGGGTCTGACGTAAGCCCCGCGAGATGAGGTGCTATTTTGGTGAGCCTGTTCGCACGATTTTAATTCATGCCCATCGTCGAATCCGCCGGAAGCACCCGCAATCTCACACAGCAAGCCGTATCCGGTACGGCTTGGTCGAGCCTGGCAACGGCAGGGCGGCAGGTGCTCTCGATCGCATCGGTGGCCACGGTCGCGCGACTGCTTGGCCCGAGTGCCTATGGGGTGATGGGGATGGCCAATCTGCTGATTGTATTCATCCTCAATTTCCGCGATCTAGGTACCGGAAGCGCGATAATCCAGCGAAAATTTATTTCGAATCGATTCCTTTCCAGCTTATTCTGGGTAAATAACGGCTTGGGCGTAGTGCTTGCTGGGATTGTATGCGCGGTGAGCCCAGTAGCGGCGAGCTTTTTCAAGACACCGGAACTCATGGCGATTCTCTGTGTTCTCTCAGTCTCGTTCTGGCTCATGTCTTTCGGGATTGTCCATAATTCTCTGCTGATTCGCGAGATGAGGTTCCGGGCTCTGGCCATCGCAGATTTGAGCGCGGGCCTGGCCAGTTACCTGGTCGCTCTCACTTTGGCTTACAAAGGGTTCGGAGTCTGGAGTCTGGTGTATGCAAACCTTGCCAATTGCCTGGTCTCGTCCGTCGCCTACTGGATCGGCTCGGGATGGCGGCCAAGGCGGGAATTTGACAACGCCGAAGTGCGGTCCGTCGCCCGATACAGCTTAAATCTTTCGGGTTTTGGGCTAGTGAATTATTTTTCGCGCAACGCCGACAACATAACGGTCGGGAAAGTTCTCGGGAAACTGGCACTCGGCGATTATCAGCTCGCTTACAATCTCATGTTGCAACCCGTCCAAAATATTAGCTCGGTCATTGCGCAAGCTACTTTCCCGGCATTTGCCAAAATTCAAGACGATAACCAGCGATTCCGGCAGGCTTACGTCCGGAGTTGCATGCTGATCGCTTTGATTACTTTTCCAATTATCGCCGGCATGGGAGTAGTAGCGGATCCGATGATACGCGCCGTGCTTGGCACTAAGTGGGTTGGAGCGATCCGCATTTTTCAGGTTCTGGCTCCGGTCGGCATTGTGCAATCGGTTCAGACGACCGTGGGGCCGATCTATATGTCCAAAGGGCGCACGGACTGGATGTTTCGCTTGGGCATCGCGCAGGGCTGCATTCTGGTCACCTCGTTCCTGGTGGGCATTCGCTTCGGGGTGCTCGGAGTAGCGGTAGCTTACTGCATTGCGTTCCTGGGAATCACAGCCATACCGGGGTTTATAGTTCCGTTCCGACTGATTGATCTGAAGCTCTCCAAATTTTCTGCGGCACTGGCTCCGCAAATGCTGATAACGGGCTGCATGGCGCTGGCGTGCTGGTTTTGGCTTAGAGTGTTGGCAAGTTTCGGGATTCAGAGCCCGTGGGTTTCGCTGCTTTCGACTTCGGCCCTCGGAGCAGTGCTGTATATCGCCGCCATGCTGGCAGTGTGGCCCGAGGTTATGCAGCATCTGGAAGCCGCGATGAGGAGTTCAAACCTGTTGCGAATCTCGCAAATGCTTGCCAGGGCGAGACAAGTGAGTGTTTGGGGCCGCCGCATTCGACCCGAGGAACTGTAGGTGGGGCAGGCCGTACAGCTTCAGGAGCGAATGGCGGCGGCCGCGGTTTCCGCGGCGACCAAACGAAAGTATCTCTTTCTTTCCTCCTGGCCGGTGCGAGCGGGAACCGGAGTAAACAATGTCATTCTGGGGCTGAGCGCAGCCATGCAGGGGAGCTACGCCTCACAGATTGTAGTTACCGGTTGGAGGCAGCCGGTCGATGGGCAGATATGGCTCAAAATGCCTTCACCCACCCCGCCGCTGCGCAACCTGATTGGATTTGCCGTTTATTTGATTCCTAACATTCTGCGGCTGGCGCGCCTGACGCGGGGAGCAGTGGCCGTCAATCCGCATTATTTTGGACCTGAAATTCTGCCTGTCGCCATAATGCGGAGACTGGGGCTCTGCCCGACGCTGATCCTCTCGGTGCACGGCGAAGATGTCACAGAGGCGGCTAGGGGCTCGTGGTTCGAAAAGAAGCTCTATGCCTGGATTTGTCGTAGCGCGGATTTCGTGGCGGCGTGCTCGAACTCGCTCGCTTCGCAGGTGAAGCAAATCAGTCCTGAAGCCAAAGTGGTCGCGGTGTGGAACGGCATTTCGGGGCCGCCGGAGACAATTGGAACGCGGCCGCTCGAAGCGCCTTACTTGGTCTCAGTGGCGGCCTTCGTGCGCAAGAAGGGACATGATGTCCTGCTGCGGGCATTCAAGCAAATCTCACCCAGCTTTCCGGATTTGCGACTCATCTTGGTTGGCGGCGATGGACCGGATCGCAGCTGCGTCGGCCAGCTGATCGAGGAACTTGGGCTTGCTTCACGGGTTCGGATCCTCATGAACCTGCCGCACAATGAGATCTGGACTTGGGTCAGTCACGCAGAGTGCTTCGTGCATTCTCCGCGAGAAGAGCCATTCGGTATTGCAGTTTTGGAAGCCGCCATGCTGGGCACGCCGGTAGTGACCACCGCGGTTGGCGGCATTCCGGAATACCTCAGAGACGGGGTCGACGGGCTCACCTGTGAGCCCGACAGACCGGATGAGCTAGCCGCCGCGATTTTTCAGACGCTGAGCAAGCCCTCCGCAGCCCGCAACCGGGCAGCGGCTTTCCAGACACAGGCGAGCAAGTTCACCTGGGAAACCGCATGGAAGAAGTACAGGGAAGCTGGCGGGCTTTCATAAACGGGTGAAATCAAAGTGGTAAGGCGGTGCGCGATTTCCTTCGCCAGCCGAAAGGGCGCCAGAAACCGGCCGTAGCGAGACCATGGCGCCAACTGTTCGCCAGTACTCGCTGGCGATCATTTCTCGGCTACAACCACGTAACCGAGCGGAAAGGACGGCTTGCTCCGCTCCGAGAACTTGCGTACGGGCCATGTGGCTTGCAACAACGATGCGGCAGTATGAAATGGTCGAAATAGTGTAGGCAGCGGACCGGGGAGGTATTCGAGGCCCTTGGCTGTTATGTCGAACAGGATTTCCGGAAGACCTCCGTAAATATCAAGTTCGACAACGCTCAAGCCGCTTGTCTGGACTATCCGCTGCAAGGCAAACTCCGTGTAGCGGTGGTAGTCGTGCGGTTCTTCGTGAATCCAGTAAAAGAACGGGACGCCGATGATCACTTTACCACCCGACCGGAGGATTCGAGTGGCCTCGCGCATTGCGCCAGCAGGGTCCGCAAGGTGCTCTAGCACATCGGTGAGCAGAATGGTGTCAAAACTTGCGTCGTCAAAGGGCAGCTTACCCCCGAGATCGACCACAAAGTCAAGATGAATGTTGGAGTGTAGAGTGTTCGCCCAATCGATGCAGACGTTCTCCTGCACAAGATCGCGGTAGGCCCCGTAAAGGGGAACGTCTCCGCAGCCCATATCCAGCAGGCGACCGCGGGCGTGAGCCCGAATCGCACGCTCATATGATTGAGCAATGATATCGGCGATGAAGCGGGAGCTGAATCCGACGTAATTGCGATCCCGCGATGCCCTCAGGCCACGCGCCGTAGTGACGAATTTCGTTTGGCGCCAAAGTTCGGGATTCTTCAAACGATCTCGACCTCTTGCCAGCCGGGCGTATACTCGCTGTCACAACCGCCGGCTATGGCGAGACCGATGGCTCACCCAGGTAAATAATTTCCAAGCCATTCACCGAAGCACCGCCTTTATGACCGATGAAGTCGATGGTCAGCGTCTTGTCAGTGACGTTGGTTTCAAACCGCTTATCGACTGCGGTGCGCGGGCCGTACACGCTATCGAAGTCGAAATCTTTGAGCACCTTGGCGCCGTTTAGCACCACATCGAAGTTGTAGTGGCCCGGCTCTTTGAACGTGTAATCCGCAAACTTGAGAGTTACCGCGTACCGGCCGTTGGGCACCGCAAATTTATAACTGAAGTTTTCGTTCGCGTACCGGTAGCGAGCGGAACGGTAGAGCTGCTGCATGTCAGCCGAAGCGCGCGCGATAGGGGTGTTTTCGTGATAAGCCATGCTGGGATTGCTGAAGCCGTAATCTGCGGACCAAACGTTCCCCTGGGCATCTTTGAAACCACCGGCATCGCCGCAATTCACTCGAATGGAGTCGGGCTTGGCCTTGATCTCGATTTTGGCGGAGGCGATTTTGTCAGGGACATCCTTGCTGCGAGCCGTGACGGTCACGCTCGTATCCTCGGCTAGGTGGTCAGGAGCTGTGTAAGTTCCGTCTGGCGAGATCTTGCCGACATTAGGCTCCAACGACCAGGCGACATTGTCGTACTTCGCGCCGTCGATCTTCGGTGTTAGCTGCTTGCTCAAGCTTCGGGAAATCGTCGCTTGCGCCGGGAATAACGAGAAATTGCCGAATTTGAGCACCATCTCCGCCGTAGCAGTCTTGGAAGGGTCGACGGTGCTCCTGGCCTGCAGAATGATAGGTTGATCGCTCCCGGAAGGCGATGCGGGTGCGGTGTAAAGGCCGTCTGGGCTAACCGTGCCGGGACCTTTTACGATCGACCACTTGGCCGCGTCACCCATATACCAGCCAACCGTTTTGAATTGAACCTGCTGCTTGATGGTTAGCGAGGCGACCTTGCTGGGCGACACGGCTAAATGCGCGGTGGAATCGTCGGGACTGATCTCGAATGCGCTGAGAATAGGACTGGGCGTGTGATCGCCCGAAGTGACACGCCGGAGCGCGAAATATAGGGAATTGTCCGTCACTACGGCCGGCATGGACTGGCTGACCGGGGCCAGGCATGCATCGCCGATACCCGCTCCCATATCGAAATTGGGAATCACCAGTTGACCCTGTGTTTCGAGATGGAAAGGCACGCGCCAGTCTTTTGGAAAAGTGGTTTTGCATTGCGGCTGAGCAAACATCAGCGAAATTTTGTAGCGGCCGTTCGGGACGTTGAAGCGATACACCATGTCGCCCAACGCATAACGGCTCGTGTAATAGAGCTGAATGTCTTTCGTCTTGGGCCAGGTCTGGCCATACCAGTCATCGACAATCACTCCCCAGGTGTTTTCGCCGGCTTGACCTCTCCACCACATATTGCCGTTTGAATCGGGTCCGTAATCTGGGTACGAGCGATTCGGCGCGCCGGGCGCTTTGGTGGCATTTCCGACAACCACCCGGATCGCCCCCTTGGGCATGACAGTCAGTTCGACTTTGGCGGTGGACTTAGGATCGGCAACACTCGCCGCCGTAAGAACGGCATTCGTGGGGCGTTCGACCTCGGGAGCTGTATAGCGCCCGTCCGGAGTCAGCGCGCCGAGTGGGGGGTCTATCGACCAGCGAAGTTCCTTGTTAGCTGTGCCATTGACCCAGGCTTTGAGTTGAGTGGACACCCCGCTTTGTATCCACTCGGCAGGATCCGGCACTCCGACCGTAACGCCCTGCAGCACAATGCGCACGCGGGCAACATCGGCATTGTGCTCGGTGCTTGTGGCAATCACAGACGCGTAGCCGTCGGGAGCGGCGTATTCGCTTCCCTCCTTGACGCCACCCGCCGATGGCGAGGCCATCAGATGAGACTCGTCGACAATTTCGAAATCGCTTGATCGGGGGCCCTTCGCCCCCACCTCGCCAAGCGCACCCTCAATCACGGGATCTTCGGTGACATCCGTATAGGCACTCACATCGAAATTGCCACCGCCATCCGCCAGCACCAGCCCGTACTCTTTGAGCTGCCGCAAGAGCACCTGCGCGTACGGGCTGAAGCGTGAGATGTCATAACTCGCTTTGAGCCGGAAGCGGGTGCCGTAAGGAATCTTCCCCCAGGCGCCGGCATTCGTGCGTGCCGGCCAGACGAATTGCGGAGCAATGATGTTGTTTTTTAGCGTCACGCGCAGCGCATGCTGAATGCGGCCCGCGCGGATTTCCTCCAGACCGAGCGTCAGCGGGGTCAGAAGAAGGCCGGCTGCGTCGATCGATCCGTCAGGCAACTTGGAGTTCAGGCTGTTGTATTTGAAACCGCTCTGTCCTGTGCACGTGGGGCAGCCCTTATTTTTCCCGCGGTCATACGCATTGTAGATCTCAAAAATGTCGCACGTCTGTCGATCGATGGTGACCTCATGCCGGTCCACGGGCGAATTGGAATCACTAAACACGCCGTTCTCGCGCTTCAAGTGCGGCCAAGGCACCATTTCGTAGGAGCCGTCGTTTTGCGGCGTGTAGACGAAATGCATCGGCTTGCGCGGCGTGGTTTGATCCGCGATATTGATTCCCCAGCCAGGGTAATAACCCACTGCCGAAGGCGGAATCAACGCCATCCACTCCGCCGAATGAGCATCGACCGGAAGTGAGTCGATCCGGGAATTGAAAATGTGATCGTTGCCGAGAATCTGACATCCGGCGAGCACGTTCTTGACCGGAACGCTGCTCGGAGCGTGATACGTGCCGTCAGCATCGATTCGGCCTGGGCTGCCGGGCGCCAATGTCCAAGTGACCGGCACGTTTGCTTTGAGATGGAGAACCCCGCCCACCGGAACTACCGGCGGCCTTTGCGGCGTTATGCTCACGCTGGCGTACAACGTGGCGGCGAAAATCAGCAGAAATAAGGTTCGCATGTTTAATCCGGCAAGAGAGAACAAGAAATATCGTTGATAAGAACCGATCGGCATGGCGCGCTCAGGATGTTGCTAAAGCGGTCCTCGGTATTCGCACGGACCAGAGCCGCTCGTAGTGACTCCAGACTGCATCCACACTGTCGCGCAGTGAGTAAGCCGGCGTGAAGCCGATCTGGCGGAGGCGTGTCGTATCTGCATAATTGCGCGGTACCCCGGGCTGTATGTCTTGGTTCTCGTCGATAGCCACTTGGATACCGGCGGCGGCGAGGAAGTTCCGTAGGAGTTCGCCGATCGCACATTCTACACCGCTTCCAACGTTGAAGATGCCTTCCGCGCCGTCATCTTGAGCCAAGGCGGTGAGAGCCTGCGCGACATCACGCACGTCGATGAAATCGCGCGTGCAGTCGAGATGGCCGAGCTGCAGCGTGCGACTTGCTCCGGAACGCACCATGCAAAGTTGCCTGGCGATCTGTCCCGCGACATGGCGTTCGTCCTGGCCAGCCCCCACAATGTTGAAGATGCGCGCGATGATCAGCCTGATCCCGAGCCTGCCGGCCCATAAGCGCGCCATCAGTTCGGCCGTGAGCTTCGTAACAGAGTATTCATCCGCCGGCTCGCATGCGACGTTTTCGGAAAGCGGCAATTTTTCGGGCGCTGCCCGGCCGTAAACTCCTCCCGAAGAGCCCATGACAACTGTAGGAGAATAATTCTTCACGCGACCGATCGCTTCGAGCAATGAGGCTGTACCCTCTACATTGATCTCTAGCAGATCCTTGCGCCGATCGCCACGCAGGCCGGAAGCAAGATGCAGTATGCGATCCGGCCGGAACTCCTCGAGGACCGCTTGAATAGCAGCGCTGCTTGTCACGTCGGCGCGGCAGTAACGATAGCGATCTTGGTGCAGAGCGGCATCGGACAATTCGTCAGGCAGAGGCGCGGGTACCGGCCCTTGCGGGCCAGAGATGCTATGCGAGAAGCGTCCCGCAAGTTGCACGGATCTTCCTATGCCCACCACCCTTGCTTCGGAAGCGGCACGCAACAGGTAATCGCATACGTAACGGCCTACAAATCCCTGAGCACCGGTGATCAGCCAACCAAAGCGCATATTAGACGGCATTCAGAGTGAGCCGGAGGCCCTCTTCCAGGTTCCTTTTCGGAGACCATCCTAGCTCGTTTACCGCGCGCGTGTTATCCGCGACCAGGCGCAAAATGTCGGAAGCGCCAGGCCTTCTACGCGCGCTGTCTTCAATCACCTCCGAAGATTTGCCTAACAGACGGATCACACGGCCGGCAAGTTCCCGGATACTGGTCCCCTGCATCGTGCCGACATTGAAGGTCTTGCCCGCAACTGGCGCAAGACAAGCGCGGACCAGAGCGCCCGCGACGTCTTCGACAAAACAGTAATCAAGCACGGGACGCAGGTCATATAGAACGACGGGCTCGCCGGATTGAACCATCCGGATGATCTTGTTCAAGACGGCGTCGGGCGAAGAGCCTCGTCCGTAAATTGAAAATGGCCGGAGTACAACCGTTTCCAACCCGAACGCTCGCTGATATGCCTCCATCAGCTTTTCTCCGCAGATTTTTGCCGCTGCATACGGAGAGCGAGCCTGGATTTCATGATCTTCCGACACATACTCCGAGCGCGGGCACCCGTAAACTTGAGCCGACGATACGTAAACAAAGCGGCGGACCTGTGCGCGGACGCATGCAGAAAGCAGACAAGCCGTGCCTGCCCCGTGGATGCGCACGAACTCGGCCGGATTCTCGAATGAGGCAGCCACCGAGGGTGGGCCGGCTAGATGGATAACGGTATCGGCGCCACGCACTAGAGATTGCATCAGCTGGGCATCACAGATGTCCCCGCGCACCGTTTGGATTTCCGGGAGCAGAGTGTCGAACTGAGTGGGCGGCCCACAGAGTCCGCGCAATTCCACGCGGCATTTCGAGAGCAGTTTGACTACTGTGAATCCAAGAAAGCCGTTTGCGCCAGTAACCACTATGGGCTGTTGCGGAAAGCATTCGGGCATGCGCTCACCTCGCTGAAGTGTTGAGTCTGGAGTTTGAGGAATGGTAGTCATGAGGGCGCTCCGGCAGCGGCGGCCAGCGGCTCGCGAAGTAGTGCGGCTTCAGCAAGCGCGAGAGCAGATTCATCGTTCACGTCCATCCACCAGGCGCTATGACCGAAGCACGCAACGTGCTCACCGGCTTCTATTAGCAGGTTGATGAGGTCGGGCGCGTGAATTTTCTCTCCGGGGCGGATAGCGGAAATTGCACGCCGGTGCAGCACGTAGGTTCCGCTCGAGATGGTAACCAGAAAAACGGGCTTTTCTTTGTAAGCGATCACCTGAGAGCCGCTGATATCGAGCTGTCCGAAGGGGATGCGGAACGGCTCCTGATGAGTCGCCACGGTCAGCGCAGCGCCGCTCTCGATATGAAAGTTCAGGAAGGCGCGCAAGTCGAGATCCGTCAGATTATCGACATTGACCACCAGCAGATTTGTGTGTGACCCGGAGATCGATCTCGCAGCGCCGATGGTGCCGAGAGGTTCTTCTTCCACAAAGATGCGAAGTTCGGCATCGTATGCTGCGGCCAGGGCTTTGCCTTCCGCGGCAAGCCATGCCAGCAACTCAGTTTCCGCCGCGTTAACCGCGACTGTGACATCGGTCACCTCGCAGAAGAACAGCTTTCGCAGATTGTGCTCCATCAGCGAGCGGCCGCAGATCTCGCGCAAGGCTTTGTGGGTCCGGCAGCCCCCGGCGCGCATTCGCTCCGAGCTTCCTCCGGCCATTACGAGCCCGGCGCTTCTCATTGCTTGCAACCGCGCAGCAGCAGAAGAAGAAGAGGTGAAAGCGAGAGATTATCTACAATTCCATTTGCGTCAATCAGCTCCAGCAGTTCGTCACGCTTGAACCAGCGCACGTCGAGAACTTCGGTGCGGTCGAAATCTGACTCGAGCGGCGCGATACCATCCGCCAGAAATATCTCGAACTGCTGATTGCTGCAGCCGTAGGAAGCGTAGCAATGCATGAACGGCTTTAGGAACTGCGCCGTGTAACCCGTCTCCTCTTCGAGTTCGCGCATAGCCGCATCTGAAGAAGACTCACCCTCGGCGACGCCCCCCGACGGTATCGCCCAGACAAATTCGTCGACGATAAAGCGGAACTGGCGAATTAGCAGGATCTCGCCCTCGCGCTGCGGGATAACGCCGACCGCCGGACGCGGAAATGCGATGGTGTAATAGTCGCGGCGGCTACCGTCTGGCACCACAACTTCGCTCTGCAGCACCGAGAAGTGTGGATTCTCGTGCCGGGCGGCAGATGAAGTAATCCGCCAACCCTCATGCTTCATAGAGCAGACTCCGCACAACCGGTTCGACTGCGAGCGAATGCGGCAGCCGGCTGCTGCGGCGAGCGGCGTCCAGTACTCGCTGAGTCTTGGCAGCCTCTGGGAAGCTGCAGGCGACCAACTCCTGATTTTCCGAGCGAACTGCCCGCAAAAAAGCGCCCGTCTCTTCGAGGAAAATATCCTGCTCCTCATTGCCGCCCAAGCGTCCGTCGAGAGCGTTTTCAGTGATGCGGAAATCCCAGCCCGTCAGAACCACGCTGCCTTGCGTGGTGAAAATCCGCATCCCAATGTCCTTCTCGCAACCGTCACAGGAATAAAAGATAGTTCCAAGCACCCCCATTTCAAAGCGCAGCAGAGTGGCCGCTTGGGAAGAACCGCGGAACAGGCTTTCGATTTCGTTAACCTCGCCGATAAGAAACCGGCTCAAATCGAAAAGGTGAGTAGCCTGTTCGTTGTGGGGCCCGCCTGAAGACCGTTCATCCGTCCACCACGGGACGTTGTAGCGCTTACATACCCAGTGCGCAGAGAAGCCGAGGACTTGTTTCTCACGCAGGATCTCCCGAGCCAATTGCACCGAAGCGCGACAGCGGTTCATGTACCCGACCCCGTTCACGACGGGTCTCTGCTCCAGACCCCAAAGCAGTTCATCACATTGCCCGGCTGAAATGCCGATGGGCTTCTCTACAAAGAAAGGGAGCCCCTGTTGAATACACTTCGTCTCTACCGGGCCGCGCGTGCCCGGGGCCGTACAGACGAACAGAGCATCCAGATCAGCGCAGAAGCAATCTTCCACGCGCAGGGCGGCATCTGCCCCGTATTGTGAAGCGAGTTCGCGCGAGCGCTTCTCGTCTATGTCAAACACGGTGTGCAAAGTGTGGCCAAGTGCATGCACACATCTGGCGCGCTCACGGCCCATGCGTCCGCAACCCACGATTCCAATCCTCAGCTGAGACATGCGAGTTCATTCCTCCGGTGTATCCGGCTTTCGAAGTCATTCCAAATCTCACGCGCGAGACCTCTCGCAATACCGCGAGTCTCAGATAGCCGGGTCACGGCTTGCGCGTTCTCAACCCAGGGATGCAAAGCGAGAGCGTGCGCGAGACGATCTTCATCCGGCTGGAGCACGGCGCAACTCGCCGCACGCTCATAGTCCAGCAAATAATCCAGAAATTCCCGAACCCGTGGCGGTGGCTCATCGCTGGGTAGCGGAGCGAATCTGCCCCCGCTGAACAGGCACGCGCGCTCGCAAACCTCGCCGCACAAATCGGCCATGGAGATGAAGTACGGCTGGCGCGTTGCCGCATTGTCGTGGACCTCGGAGCGAGCGACTTCCGCGATCAGCGGCCCGATCGCGGCCGTGTACCAATCCGCAGTGCGCGCGGCCAAGGCCTGGCGAATCTCTTCAGCGCCGCCGTATTCGAATGCGAGCAGTGCGCGTCGCCGGATGGTCATGAGCTCCCGGGATCTCGGGCCCGCCCGCCTCTGTTCGCGAACCGTCTGGGTCGGCTCGAAGTGCAGCCGTGAATATTTCAAGGGAAGCGCCCCATATTCCCGGATTACTTCGGCGAGTGCGACTCCCGGCATTCGAGAGTAGAGCTCAACCAGGTCGTGCTCGCCGCATTTCACTTTGTACAGCCAACCAAGGTGATTCATCCCTGAGTAGCTGAATGTGATTTCGTCCAGCCTGGCCCCGCAACCCGCGCAGAGCCGCTCGAGCGTGGTGAACGGCAGTTCGCAGATTCCGTAAAGCGGTCTTCCTGGATATTCAGCGGCTGCCGCCCTGATGAGCAAATTTCCCGGCGAGGTCAGCAGAATGGGCAGGGAGTCCGGCGCACAACTGTAAATCAGATCTAGAATTTCGCTCAAGTCGGGCCACGTTCGAACGGCCGCCGCAAGACCGCCTGGGCCCAGGCCTTCATCTCCTGGAATCCCGTAACGGTGAGGAAACGATTCGTCGAAGCACCGCGCCTCCAGGCCGCCTGAGCGGATCTGTATAAGAACCACTTTCGCGTTGCTCAGCGCGCTTGCCCAGTCGCCTTCTTCAAAGCTCTCAACCTGTATCGGGCTGCCCTGGCCCAGCAACCGGCAGGCACGCGCAACCGTAGCCAGATGACCCCGCGTACGCCCGGCCAAACGGATTGTAACGGGTGCCGTGAAGCGTTGCCGCCTTAGCGATTCGATCAGCCAAGGCGTGCTGGAGGCGCTTCCTCCGAGTACCGTGACGATCATGATTGCATCCTGCTGCCGCGCAGAAATGCGGCGCAGCCTTCCAGGCATGTCTCGTGATCGACGCGCACGCCCTGTAATAGCCCGTCGAGGCAGTCCCGCGCGACCTCATATTGGCTCAGGTCCGCCAACAAATTGCGCAGAATGCGAAGGTACGCCGGCCCCATGGCGCTCGCGAACCCGCCGATCACGAAAATCTTCTCCAATCCCAAAGCCATAGCGACAGTCAGCAGCGAGCGGGCGAGAGGGCGAGTACACTGCCTGACGATCTCGCATATCCAGTCGTCTTCCGCGAGAACAGCCGGCACAATATGCTGCTCGTTGTTTAGAGTCTGGGGCGTTGCTCGAAACACACTGGAGCAAATAGAGCGGCTAAATGCCTCCGGATAGCGCAGGGCCTTCTGACGTGCGATTCGCTCGATGCCGCGACCGGAAGCTATTGCGCCTAAGTGGCCCCTGCCGCCGCAATCGCATACGGGAGCATCGGGATCGTCATCGACCACGACATGACCGATCTCGCCTGCATATGCCGGTTTATCGAGAACTCCCGAGGGATGGCAACGATCGAAGATCTTGCTTCCGATGCCGCTGCTCACCGTCACTACGAGAAATCTTCGAGCGCTGGTGGTCTCCGCGATACGCCAGGCAGCGGCCGAGACATCGTTCAGCACTGCTACCCGTCTCCCGCTGGCGCTTTCGACCGCGGACGGCAGATCGAATCCGTTATGGCATCCGCCCGCCACTGTGGGAGCCTGGAGCACGCGCGTGCCGTGCGCGATGGGGCCCGGAAAAGAGATGACGATCGGAGCGTCGGGCAAAACTCTGCTTCGGTGTTCGGCCTCATAGGCCAGAATAGAGCCGGTAATCCGATCCCAAATCACTGCGGCTTGCAGCCCGTCAGCGATGCTGCCGATACGCGTTTTTGCGGGATGATAAATGGAGCCGTTGCTGCCTGCCAGGCCCGCCCGCAGGAAGGTTCCTCCCAGATCAAACAGCAGTGCCTGCATAATTGTCGACATCCAAACCGCCGGCCGCGTTTTCATGGACACCTGCGCACTCTCGCACAAGTTCGAGCGCGGTCTCCAGTTCGCCGCGCGACACGCTCTGGATGAATTCAGGCGCGCCTGGGCGGGCGATCACGACCAGATTCAGGGAGCCTCCCCGATGTCGCCTCACGTCGGCAAGGCCGCTCGCAAGGGCATCTGCTTGCGGTATGCGATGGTCCCAGACAGGAAGCCCCAATTGTTTGAGCAGTGAGGTTAAACGGGCAAGCAGTGTAGGGTCAGCCATTCCGCGTGCCGCGGCCAGCGCGGTCGAAATCAGCATGTCGAACCCGACCGCGTAGCCGTGCGGTATTTCAAAGCGGCTGAGTGTTTCAATTGACGGACTGAAGGTGTGTCCGAAATCAACCAAACGCGCCAAACTTTTCTCGAACAGGTTCGGTGCCAGCTCTTCCATCATCAGCAGCTCCGCGCGATTTGCCACTTCCGCAGCAACCGCTTCCGGAGTGCTGAATCCAGAGCAAAACAGCTCCGCCCCGTGGCTCTCGAGAAGTTTGAGCAGGACGGGATCCCGCAGCAAAGCGACCTTCAGGATCTCAGCCATTCCGCAGGCAATCTCGCGCGGATGAAGCGACTGCGCGAAGCGGTAATCGTTGATACTTGCCAGCGGCGGATAGAACGTTCCTACCAGGTTCTTCTTCCCGTGCGCGTTCACGCCCTGCTTGATTCCGACCGCCACATCCACCAGCCCGACGAGCGTTGTTGGAACACGGATGTAGTCAACGCCGCGCCGGAAAACAGAAGCGGCCAGACCGGCGACGTCCAGCGTTACTCCGCCGCCCACACCGAGTATGATGCCGTTGCGAGGTAAGCCGGCGCGCGCCGCAATTGCGCAAATGTCATACACCTGAGACCAGGCTTTCGATTGTTCTGAAATATCAAGGAGCAGCTCGGCAGACAGATGGAGATGGCGTTGGGCGTATTTCCGCCACAAACTGGCATACAGGGGCTCCAGCTTCAGGTCGGCTACCAGTAAGACCTGCCGCGACCCAGCTACTTCGGCAAGCGTCTTCTCTTCCAGATCAAAGACCGCTCGCGACGGGTGAAACACCGAGTACTCGATCGGGCGAAGCGCGCGTATGCTCGTACGGCGATTCCTCTCGAAGCAGAGCCCCTCGTTCCTGATGAGCTCCGACGCGCAGGCGCGAGCTCCCGCTATGGCGGCATCGTCCGGAGCCACTCGCAGCTCGAGAGTGCGTGCAATCTCCTGTTCATCGGCAGCAACGGAGACCCTCGCGGAACTCCCCAACAAGCAGCGTTCTATTCGTAGGGCGCGAGCAATATTGATGAGCTCAGGCGCACTGCACGCCATTAGCTTCTGCTCGACCAGCGCCGCACCGGTTCGGCAGAATAGGCTGCAGCTCCATTCGGTTGACCGCTCAAGCGTCAGAAACCGGGTCCATTCGGCGGGTGCTGCGTGCGCCAAAGCTTGGCTTCTGCCCATCCGGCAGACGAGGCGCGGATAGCGGGCCAGAATAACCGGCTCCTGCGTGTCCGCCTGATCCGTTCGCGACCGGTTGGAGATGAACACCACGGCCCGCACGCAAGGCCCTCCGAAATGCAAACTGAGGGTCTCGGCAAAACTGCACAATCGTTCGCCGTTTTGAATCTCCGGCGCTGCGGACATTCGAAACTGCTGATCACTGCCGTGGAGCTCCCAGCAGCCTTCTCCGCAGCCTTCCGTCACCACCAAAACGCTATTCGCCGCCGAGTCCAAGGCGCTCCTTCAGCCCAACCTGGATCACCAGAACTTCTACATTCCAGGAGGTGTCATTCAGCAGTTCGTGCCATTCGCCGTCGTGAACCACGGCGAAGCTCCCACGCCGCAATCGTCTTTCTTCGCCATTCACGCGCATTAGAGGAGTTCCGGCTGCCACAAAGTAAATCTCCTCGTTGCCGTGATGCTCGTGCCGGCCGATGCTGCTGCCGGGCAGCACGTGGGTGTAGTCGATGAAGTCGACCGCCGATTGAAACTCGAAACCGTCGAGGATGCGCTGGAACAGGATTGTCCCAGTACCCCCGTGTTCCTCGCGGCGCTCTATCGCCCGATCGCCGTCGACAAATGCGAAGTTCTTCACAGGCGTAGGGCGGAGTAGTGATCGCCGAAGAAGGCAAGTACGCCCTCTATGACGAATCCGACTTCTCCCTCCTCCATGTCGGGCCTGATCGGCAGGCACAAAAGTTCTTTTGAAAGCCGCTCGGCTACCGGGTAATCACCTTCTTGCCAGCCCCACTTGCCAAACGCTGGTTGCAAATGAATCGGCACGGGATATCGCACAATCGCGTCGATGCCTCGTGATCGCAGAAAGGCTAGCAGGGCATCGCGGCGCTCCGTCCGTAATTGAAAAAGGTGATAAACGTGGACTTCGCTCTCGTCCTGCCTCTGGAACCGGACAGGCACTCTTCGCAGCTCCGAGCGATACCAACCGGCGATCCTGGCCCGAGACTCATTCCACGAGTCCAGCCGTCTGAGCTTCCAATTCAGAATGCGCGCTTGTAGCGCATCCAATTTGCTGTTCAGGCCAACCGTTACGTGGACGTTTTGAGCTGTCTGTCCAAGCGCGCGCTGCAACCCCAGTTGCTTCGCAAGATTTCCGTCGCTTGTGACAATCGCGCCCCCATCGCCGGCTGCCGCCAGATTCTTACTTGGATGGAAACTGAAACATCCTGCGACTCCCCACGAGCCCACGCGTTTGCCACCAATGCTCGCGCCGTGGGCCTGTGCTGCGTCCTCGAGTACTAAAACCTGATTCTTTTCCGCAATCTCCATCACCTCATGCATCGGCACGGGCTTTCCGAATAAGTGCACGGGGATGATGGCGCGCGTTTGCTTACTGATCGCTGCGGCAATCTCGGTTTGATCGATCAGAAAGCTCTCTTGATCTGCATCCGCCAGCACCGGCTTGGCTCCCGCCAGTTCGATCGCCGCTACCGTGGCGTGGAACGTATTGGCCGGCGCAATTACTTCATCGCCACTGCCGATTCCAAGGGCCCGCAGAGCGATGACGAGTGCGTCCGTTCCCGTGTTTACGCCTGTCGCATAGCGGCAGCCGCAGTAGCGCGCGAAAGCTGATTCGAATGCGCTAACCTCCTCGGACAGCACGTAGCTGCCATCGAGCAGCATGCGCTTGAGATCGTGGATGAGCTCGTCCGAGCCCTCAAATTGATGCCGGTAGTTGTATCGGGAAACAGACTGAAAGACCTCCGGAGCGGCGTCCACGGCGCACATTGAGAACTAGCCTACATCGAAGTGCGCAGCCGGTCATCGTGTTCCGTGATCCAGTGGTACTAGGACTGAACTCGCGAACTGTGGTACTAATACTTCGTATTGCGGACCGATGACGAGTAACCATCTGAAAGGTGAACTCAACCGCAGCCGGCCTGGAGATCAATGCCACCTCGAACTGGGCAGCGTGCGATCACCGCTCAGAAAGCAGTCAAAGGCAAGCTGCATCCCAATCGGCCAGCGTCATGCGAAAGTGATCGATCGGATCGAGTCCCCGATGCAGCTTGAGCACGTTGATCGGCTCCTCCCCGACGGATCGAAATCCCGCCCGCCGGAAACCGTCGGCAACGGATTGCTCGGTGGTAGTGGTAACGATCTCGAGCATCCGGCCAAAATCCGATTGCCCTACCAGTTGGGCCGCCATTCCCAGCGCCTCGGCCCCGTCGGTATCAAGCCCGCTCGGGCCGTAATCGATCAGTCTGGCTTGCTCCCGGACACTTGCAAGGCAAAAGTAGGCAGCCGGTTTCTCGTGCTGCTTGAGTAAATAGCAACGAGCCTGTTGAAAGGCAGGGCACGCCATCATGTGTTCCAGCACCTTTGCGCTCCGTAGACTGACAGCTTCCATGCCGGAGGAACGGGGCAAGAGCGAGTCAGCTATTTCGGCGGGGGTGATTGCAGAGACACTCCACCCAGTCGGGATTTTAAGGCGCGGAATCGCGTATCGATTGAGGTTTCGCAAAACGCGGGCTGGCATTTTCCAGTCTCTGGGCGAATCGCGGAGCGCCGGATACAGCGGATGAAGAGGGCGCTGCATAAAATTGATAATATTGCAAGACTTGAAGCCTAACGCCGGAAGGATTTTCCTCGTCATCGGGCTCCCGCCGATAGAGAAGACGGCTGCGACGTCAGCCTTGAACAGACGCAGAGCGCGGCTCCCAGCGCCCGGTACACTTCGGCTGGCAGCCCAGTCGATCAGATGCACCGAAGGAAATTCGCCGAACGGGCCGTGCAGATGAACCGGCCAGCCGCAAGCGTGGGCGACTATAGAACTCTCGTCAGTTAGGACGTGGCTCCTTGCGCTATTGAAAAACGGATGAGGGTCCCAGTATTTCCAGCGCTGGAATTCGCGAGAGATCGCGGTAGCCCCAGGATCGATTTGGATAGTCTCCATGAGGAGACGAGTGATGCTTTCGCGATCAGCGGGAGAAGATGGTCTTGCAGATAGGACCGCTTGCGCCATAAGTCGAACACACACGTAATTCTAATAGCCTATTATTTCCCACCGTCTCAGGAGATCGGGGGGATACGGCCGTACCGTTTCTACAAGTACCTCAAGCGAGGCGGGAATTCATGTCACGTAATCACTGCCTCTAAACAGAAAGACGGCTCTCCGGATGATATCGTGGTCGAGCCCGACGAGCTGGGACCGATCTGGGAAGGATCGACGCGCCGCCGGCTTCCATTCAGAGCCTACCTTGAGCTGCTGATCCGCAGATTCGTGTTCCCCGGAGAGATCGGAATCATTTGGTCGATCAAGGCGGCTGCGCGCTGCCGAAAAATCATCCATGATCATCCCCAGACTAACTTTGTCCTCGTGTGTACGTACCCGCCTCTCGGAGTTCTTTTGGCCGGTCTGTTCGTCTGGTTGAGAGAGCGAGTTCCGTGGATAGCCGACTTCCGGGATCCGATTGCCGGGTTCGTCTGGCATCAGAAACCTCGCTATGCGCGGATATGGGATCACGTTCTGGAGCGCTCTGTGTTTCGTACGGCAGCCGCTGTTGTCGCAAACGTGGAAGACGCGGCGGCGGTCTGGCGCGGCCGGTATCCATGGGCCCGCCCAAAATTGCACGTAATCTGTAATGGCTTCGATCCTGAGGAGGCGCCCCGTGCCCGAGAAATACCTGAGCATCGAGAGAAGGTTTTAATTCATGCCGGAACGCTTTATGAAGGCCGGAATCCCGATGTCTTGCTAAAGGCGATGTTCCGCTTACGCGGCAGCGGAGCGCCTGAAACCTCTACCGTTCGGTTTCTCTTGCTCGGGTCAGTGGATGCAAGCGCAGACCTGGATTCAAGACTCTACGACGAGGCGCAGCGCCAGGGGTGGCTGGAAATGCGGGCGACAGTGCCGAGAGACGAGGCACTGCGTATTCAAGCCGAAGCCGACGGTTTGTTGCTATTGCAACCGCAGAGCGGAATCCAGATACCCGGCAAGCTGTTTGAGTATATCTGCATCGGCAGGCCCGTGCTGGCGCTACTGCCCCGTTCCTCACCGGTCACCGGAGTTCTCGAAAAATCGGGTGTGCGGCACGTCTGTGTACATCCTGACGACGAGCCTGAGATTGTCGATCAGAAGCTTACAGACTTTTTGCGATTGCCCAGCTCCCCCACCCGCTATAGCGATTGGTTTGGCAGCAGTTTCAACGCCGAGCATCAGACGGGGCAGTTGTTGTCCATTATCAAGGCGATCGCGTGAAGGCCGGCCGGCGATCACCAGATCCTGCTCAGGCTCGGCGAACCCGCCCCGCGCCGGAACGATTTTGCAGTATCGCCTAATCCTTTTCAGAGCATCTGCCGATCAGAAGCCTAGGATGATTTCGCTAGGCGCAACTACATTTCTGGACAAGGCGAAGCGGCCCATGCTGGGCATGATATTACTCCTCGTCACGCTCCTTCTCCCGGCAGGCGCAAGGGCGTCGCTCGATCCAAATCAGGCAATCCGGCAGTACTTGCATCAGTCCTGGCAAACGGCGCAGGGCCTCCCCCAAAACTCCGTGTTGTCCATTGCGCAGACCCCAGACGGTTATCTGTGGCTAGGGACCGAAGAGGGGCTGGTACGCTTCGACGGAGTCCGGTTCACTCTCTTCGACAGGAATACGGCCGGGCTTAAAAGCAATCTGGTAATGGCGCTCCTGGTGGATCACCGGGGCGCGCTATGGGTGGGGACCTATGGAGGCGGAATCGCGAAACTGGAAAACGGCAAGTTTAGCTTCATCGGTACCCAACAGGGATTACCGTCCAACCAGATTCGGGCTCTCCATGAAGATCGGGAAGGCGCTCTCTGGATCGGGACAGACGGGGGCGGACTGGCGCGGTTGAAGGACGCCAACGTACGGGTGTATACCCAAACTAACGGTCTGGTAGATAACGCCGTCTTTGCGATTACGAGCGACTCGGCTGGAGCATTGTGGATCGGAACGCACAATGGCGTGAGCCGGTTGCAGAACGGCAAATTCTCGAGCTTCAGCACGCGCGAGGGGTCAAACGCCGATTTCGTAAGGTCGATTTACGCCGATCCTGACGGGAATGTCTGGGTGGGGACAAGCGAAGGCTTATCGCAAATCTCAACCTCCGGGATCCGGCACTACGGCGTTCAGGACGGCCTCACGAGCAACATCGTGTTCTCCATAAAGCGGGACGCCGCGGGAAGCCTGTGGATCGGAACTGCTAACGGGCTGAACAGATTCGCCGACGACAAATTTAGCGGATTTACCGAAAAGGACGGCTTAGCGGGAAAAGATGTGCTCGCTATCTTGGACGACAAGGAAGGAAATCTCTGGGTTGGAACGGGTGGCGGTCTGAACGCTTTCAAAGCGGGGCTTTTCACTGGCATGGCAAAGGAGAATGGGCTGGCCAGCGATCTTATCCTGCCGATCTTCGAAGACAACGAAGGCGGAGTATGGCTCGGTTCCGATCAGGGGCTGATGCAGCTTAGGGACGGTAAGGTTATAACCTACACGACCCGGCAGGGTCTACCGGACAATTTTGTTTTTTCCATCGCCCAGGATAGAAGTGGGCGGATTTGGATTGGTACCAGACGAGGGCTGGCTAGCTTGTTTGATGGCAAGATCACGATCAGTCATGAGATTCCTCCGATTTTCGTACTTTCGACATATATCGACCGCGCCGGCGAGCTATGGGTGGGAACCCGCAACGGACTCAGCCATTTCAGCAAAGGAAAGGTGAAAACCTATAAAACCGAGGACGGCCTCTCGAGTAACAATGTGGTGGCGATCTTTCAGGATGCGAAGGGGACAATGTGGATCGGCACCAGCGGTGGGGGCGTAAATCGCTTCGAGGCAGGTCATTTCAGCGCGCTGACGAGCCGTAACGGATTGGGGAGCGATGTGGTCTGGTCGATAAATGGGGACCCGGACGGCACGCTCTGGCTGGGAACCAGCGGGGGTGGACTGTGCCGTTTGCGCAACGGAAAACTTACCGAATACGGGATTGCGGCGGGCCTCTATGATGACACCGTGACCGCAATAGCAGATGACTCGTTCGGGAATCTGTGGCTGACCTCTAACAAGGGAGTGTTCCGGGTTAGTAAGAAAGAGTTGAACGATTTCGCTGCCGGGCGTATCAGCAGGATTCGATCGACAGCCTACGGTATTGCGGACGGCATGAAGAGCGCGGAATGCAACGGAGGATTTCAGCCGGCCGTATTGCAATCGCACGACGGAAAGTTGTGGTTTCCGACCATGAGGGGTTTTTCCATCATCGATCCGCGCCGGATTGTGAAAACAAGTGGTTCACAAGCCGTTTTAGAGCGGGTTCTGGTCGATAACCACGAACTGAGCAGCGCTATGCCGGGAACCGCCGCGCCGGGCAAGGGCCAGTTGGAGTTTCAGTTTACGGCGCCCAGCTCGGTTGAGCCGGAAAAAATTGAGTTCCGGTATATGCTCGAGGGCTTCGACAAGGACTGGATTGAGGCGGGGAACCGGCGCATCGCCTATTACACGAATATTTCGCCTGGCGAGTACCGCTTCCGGGTGCAAGCGGGACGAAACGGCTCCTGGAGCACGGCCACCGCTGAATTCCCTCTGACTCTACAGCCTCACTACTACCAGACAAAGACATTTTCGTTCGTACTGATCCTCGCTGGAATGGCGCTCTGCGGCGCAGCTTATTGGATCAGGGTGAGTCAGTTGAAGCTGCGCGAGCAGAAACTGCGGGTCCTGGTGGACGAGCGTACCGCGGCACTTAGGGAGAGTGAGAAGCAGCTGCGAAAGTCACGCGACGAGCTCGAGCACCGCGTTCAGGAAAGAACGAGTGAGCTAGTCATCTCTAACCGTGCGCTCGAGAGCGAGATCACCACCCGGCGCCGAACAGAAGAACAATTGATATTGGCCAAGGAAGCTGCAGAAGCGGCGAGCCGGGCGAAAAGCGAGTTTCTGGCAAACATGAGCCATGAAATCCGGACCCCTATCAACGGAATCATCGGCATGACCGAGATTACCCTCGGGACTGATTTGCAGGAAGATCAACGGGAGTATCTGGACATCGTCAAATATTCGGCGGATTCGCTGCTGAGGATCGTGAACGATATTCTGGACTTCTCAAAAATCGAAGCAAAGAAGCTGGCGCTCGACAGCACGCCCTTCCAGCTGCGTGGATCGCTCAAAGAACTCATCCGCTCGCTCTCTCTACGGGCGCGTCAAAAAGGATTGAAGCTCGATTGCAAAGTCGAGGACAACATACCTAATGCCGTAATCGGAGATCCGCTTCGGCTGCGTCAAATCCTACTCAATCTTCTCGATAATGCAATCAAGTTTACTGCCGAGGGGAGCGTTCAACTGGCGGTAAATCTCAAATCGCTGTCGAGCGAGGAAGCCTTCCTCCAATTCTCGGTGAGAGATACCGGAATCGGCATCTCAGAAGAAAAGCAGAGGACGATTTTCGAAGCTTTCACGCAGGCTGACACCTCATCAACCCGGCGGTACGGCGGTACGGGTTTGGGGCTGAGTATTTCTTCACAGTTGACCGAGATGATGGGGGGCCGCCTGTGGGTCGAGAGCGAGATGGGGCAGGGAAGCACGTTTCAGTTCACGGCGCGGTTGCAGTTGGAGCAACAGGCGGCAGAAACGTTTGAACCCAGAGTCGAAACTCGGCTGGCTGCTTGAACGCCTCGGATGCAATCCTCAGTCTGAATGACTGGAAAACGGAACGCTTGGCGGGCTCCGCCGTCCAACTACCTGGAAGTCCGAGCCGCCCCTAAATGCCCCCGGTTCGTTATACTTTGAATACAACCCTCCGGAAAATCTCTAATGAACAGCCGCTTTAAATGGATACTTGTCGGTAGCTCCACAGCCATCGTGACGCTACTTCTGCTCGGAGCGAAGAGCGGACGCGAAGTAGCAACGGACGATGTCTATGGTCATTTAAAGGTCTACACCGAAGTGCTCGAGCGTATCAAGCTCGAATACGTTGAGGAGCCAGACATCAAAAGCGTTACGCTTGGCGCCATCAACGGGCTGCTCGAATCGGTCGATCCTTTTGCGAGCTATTTGAACGCTGATCAGTACCGGCAATACGAGAAGGGCGAGGGCGCGGCTAAAGCAGGAGTGGGCGTCATCCTTGCCAAGCGATACGGCTATGTCGCGGTAGTGGATGTGCTGCCTGGCTCTCCCGCCGACAAGGCTAACATCTCTACAGGCGATTTGATCGAAAGCATCAACAACGTGGCGACTCGGGACATGCCGTTGGCCTATGCCGAGGAGCTGTTGCGGGGAAATCCCAATACAACAGTTGAGATGACTGTGCTGCGCATGCGGGATCGCGACCCTCAGAAAGTCACATTGACTCGGACGAGTGTAGCGTTTCCGGATGTTACAGCGAAGCTCATGCCAAATGAAGTCGGATATTTGCATGTGGCGAGCCTGGCGGGAAATCGTATAGCCGAAACCAGGGTGAAGTTGCAGGATCTGAAAAAGCAGGGAGCGCGTTACATCGTTCTGGATCTACGGCACTGCTCTACAGGGGACCAGGAAAACGGTATTCCCCTCGCAAATCTATTTCTCGATTCGGGCGAAATCACCTATGTGCAGGGTCAAAGGACTCAAAAGAAGGATTTCACGGCAAACCCGCAACAGGCGCTCTGGAAAGGACCGCTGGTCGTAATCACAGACCGCGCAACGGCTGGGGGCGCCGAGATTGCCGCTGCCGCTTTGCTTGACGACAAGCGCGCACAGGTGGTCGGCGAAAGAAGTTATGGAGATGCAAGCCTGAGGAAGACAATACAGATGGACGACGGCGGCGCTGTGATCCTGTCCGTGGCCAAGTTCTACTCTCCGGCCGGCAAGGCGATCCAGGACACAGGCGTTGTGCCTACCGTTCAGATCGCGGAAACCGACAATTCTCCCGAGTACGACCAGGATGGAAATCCTATTCCTGGGACGGCGCCCAAGAATACGGAAGATAACCTGCTCAAACAGTCAATCGAGCTGGTGACCGGTAAGACCACCGTCGCGAAGTTGATGGATCAGGCCAATGGTCCGCTAATTACGGCAGGCAGTCAGCAACGCAGCCAGCCGCCGATTATCGAGCAGAGACCACAATAAGAATTACAGCTATGCCTTTGTACGAATATCGATGCGAGAAATGCGGCGAGTTATTCGAGGTCAGGCAGAAATTCACTGACGAACCGCTCAACCAGCACGAGAAATGTGGCGGTCACGTAGAGCGGTTGGTATCCGCTCCCACCTTCCACTTCAAGGGGAGTGGCTGGTACGTGACGGATTACGCAAAGAGCGACAAGTCGGGTTCAAACGGCGGTTCGGGTAACGCCGATGGGGCCGGAAAAGATTCTGGCTCCGCAAACAAAGATGCTACTCCGGCTGCCTCAACCTCGTCTGAAAAAGCCGGGACTTCTGACACGAAGTCAACTTCCGAGACCAAGTCCAGTTAGCCGGGTGTGAGCGGTCGCATCAGCGTACGCGCTTGATCTTTGCACCCACCGACGCCAGCTTATTTTCGATCTGCTCGTAACCTCGATCGATGTGGTACACCCGATCGATAGTCGAATCACCTTTGGCAATTAGCGCGGCCAGCACTAGCGAAGCGCTCGCGCGCAGATCGGAAGCGATTACCTGTGCCCCGGTCAGGCGCTCCTCGCCGGCGACGATAGCCTGCCGCCCTTCAATCCGGATGTTGGCGCCCATCCGGGCAAGCTCCTGGGTATGCATGAAGCGGTTTTCGAAGATGGTCTCGGTGATGAAGCTGATGCCCTGAGCTACGCTCATCCAAGCCATGTACTGCGCCTGAAGATCGGTGGCAAAGCCTGGGTATTCTTCCGTCGTCACGTCCGTTGCCTTGGGGCGGCCGCCAGGGCCCCTTACTCTCAGCGCGCCGGGGCCCGCTTCAGTGATCTCCGCTCCGGCGTGACGCATCTTGACCGTAAGAGCCGCGATGTGATCGGGATCGCAGCCACTCACAATTAAGTCGCCCTTGGTGATAGCGCCCGCTACCAGAAATGTACCCGCTTCGATCCGGTCCGGGATGATGGTGTGGTCGGCCCCCTGAAGGCCTTCGACGCCTTGAACGGTGATCCTCGAGCTACCCGCCCCTTCGATTTTGGCGCCCATCGCTATGAGCAGATCGGCCAGGTCCTTGACCTCCGGCTCACGGGCAGCGTTCCCGATGACCGTCTCGCCGCGGGCCAGCACGGCCGCCATGAGGAGGTCTTCAGTACCGGTCACCGTTATGCGATCAAAATGAATGCGAGCGCCGCGCAAGCCTTGCGGAGCCCGGGCTTCAACATATCCGTGCGTCTGCTCGATTTCAGCTCCAAGCTGCTCGAGAGCCAGCACGTGCAAGTTGATGGGACGAGAACCGATCGCGCAGCCGCCCGGCATAGAGACTCTCGCCCTTCCGGTCCGCGCGACTAGCGGCCCGAGCACGAGGCTCGAAGCGCGCATCGTCTTGACTACCTCGTAAGGCGCCTCGGGGCGGTCCAGCGTACGCCCCTCGACCTGGACTTGATCTCCCTGCTGCTCGATCCTGGCGCCGCAATAGCTCAGAAGACTCTGCATCGTCGCAATATCCCTGACCTGGGGCACGCGCCGCAAGGTGACCGGTTCTGCCGTAAGTAAGCAGGCCGCAAGAGCCGGAAGCGCAGCATTCTTGGAACCGCTGACCGGGAGTTCGCCACTCAAGGGCGTTCCCCCTCTTATCTTGAATTTGTCCATTGCCGACTGTGGATCGAGAGCGCGGGAATCACTCGCCGAGCGCCGCACGCAACCGGCCCCCAGCTTGCGCCAAGTGGAGCTCGGCTTGCCGGCGGTCGAGCTTGCATTTGTGCATGAGTATGGCTACCCGAACAGAGCCGCTTTCGTTTAGCAAACCCGCCGCTTGATCATACGACAATCCAGTGATCCGGGCAATAATCCGGCAGCCCCGATCCATCAATTTGCTGTTGCTCGGCTGAACGTTCACCATCAAATTGCCATAGACATAGCCGAGCCGAATCATTACGCCGGTGCTGAGCATATTGAGCACGAGCTTGGTTGCCGTGCCCGCTCGCAGCCGGGTTGAGCCGGTGATGATTTCCGGTCCGGGAGCTGGAGTAATTGCTATGTCGCAGGCCTGAGCTACCTCCGAGTTCGGCGTGCAACTCAGACCGATCGTCGTGGCTCCGAGTGAGCGGGCGAATGCCAAACCCCCGAGAACATACGGGGTGCGGCCGCTCGCGGCGATGCCCACCAGGGAATCACCCGCCGAAAAGCCCCGGTCCGATAAGTCGCGCTTCCCCTGTTCGGGATCGTCTTCGGCTCGTTCAACCGAGCGTCTGAGGGCTGCGTCACCCCCGGCAATGATCGCCTGAACCAGCTCAGGTGGAGTGTTGAATGTGGGTGGGCATTCAGAGGCATCGAGTACCCCCAGACGGCCCGAAGTGCCTGCCCCGAGATAAAACAGTCTGCCCCCAGCCGCGATCCGAGCAGCAATCGTCTCTACCGCTTGGGCAATGTTCGAAAGCTCGCGCCCAACCGCTACTGCCACCTCCTGATCCGCCGCGTTTATGACGCGAAGCATTTCGAGAGTGGGAAGAGAGTCGATGCCGGCGGATGACGGATTTCGCTGTTCGGTGAGACGATCCAAATCTTGACGAGAAGTGATTCCCGTTCAGGCAGAAATACCCAGGCCGACGCCGTCAAAGCCGTCCCTCTGGGCTTCCGTTAAACGGAGCTATAGTCTGTGGCCGGTTTAGGCGTTGAAAGAACTGCCGCAACCGCAGGTCGACTTAACCTGTGGATTGTTGAACTTGAATCCCGATCCTTCAAGTGTTTCTACATAGTCGACTTCGGCGCCGTCGAGGTAAATCATGCTCGCCTGGTCGACAAACACGTTCAGGTCTCCGAATTTGTACGTCTTGTCCAGCATGTTCGGCTGGTTCTCGAACGCCATCGAGTAGCTGAAACCCGAGCAGCCCCCGCCTACCACCGCAATCCGCAATCCGGCTGGCTTCGGCTCCTGCATGCTCAAGATCTCGTTGACCTTACCTATGGCTGTGTCGGTTAGCTGAATCATCCTTAATCTCCTGATTTTCTCCGGCTATCTCTAGTTTACAACCGCCGAAATCGTTTGATGTAGAGAATCGAGCCGAGGGTGCGGACCCTTCTCCAGTTGCCGCTCAGAACTTTTTGCAACCCGCTCAAACGGAAGCACGTCGGCAACGTCATATGAACGGGCTGACTGCGAGCCTTCCGTTTCCGGCGACAGCCGGGGAAACGACCTTGGCGAAGGCCAAACGATTGGATCATCGAACCACCGAAGAGGCGGCGCTCGTCAGGCGTGTGCAAGCCAAGGACGAGATCGCCTTCCGTGAGATCGTGGAGCGCTACCAGGCTAAGGTCTTCTCGATCATCTACGGCATTCTGCGCAATCGCAACGATGCCGAAGACATAGCGCAGCAGGTTTTCGCCAAAATCTACTTTTCCATCAAGAACTTCGATTTCCGCAGTTCGCTTCTCACCTGGATTTACAAAATAACAGTCAACGAGTGTTACGACTACCTGCGAAAAAAGAGGGTCCGGAAACTCGTTTATGAGAGCGATTTTTCGGCCGACGATTCAGCGCGGATGGAGAACTCAGAGCCGGCCAGCGACCAGGCTCCAGGCGTCGATCACCGGTTGGCACAGCACGATCTCATTCTGAAACTGCTGGCGAAGCTTTCCGAGGAAGACCGGTCGCTGCTGCTGCTGAAGGAAGTGGAAGGGCATTCGGTGGAAGAGCTTTCGGAGATGACCGGCATGAACGAGAACACCATAAAAGTGAAGCTGTTTCGTGCCCGGCAGAAGCTCGTAAAGGCGGCACAGCGCTTGGAGAGGGCGCCGTTAGTACCTTCAATTTAGGCTTTTCAGGACAGCGATTCGGGTGTAGATTTGTGACAAGCGGACATCAACATAGATCCGCAGATAGTTGAGCAGGACTTTTGAGGGAAATATGCAGGGGCCTATTGGGGATCGGGTAGAGGATCTGCTTAGAACGTTGCGCGCGCCAGAGGAATTGGAACCCGCGCCGGGATTTTACGCCCGCGTTCTGCAGCGCATTGAAGAAACCGACATCGAATCGTTTTGGGCGTTCTTCGTCGACTCGCGTTTCAGCAGGCGTCTGGCCCTGGCCTCACTGACAATAGCCCTCGCGCTCGGCAGCTATGTGGTATCGGCCGAAAGGCACGAGCATCCCCCCGTCCAGAACATCGTCGCTTTTAGCGGCACCCACTACGACGCCCCGGTAATCGGCAGCCCGGCGGAACAGCGGGATGCCGTCCTCGAAAACCTGGTCGAGCATCACACAATCGAAAGTCAAGGGCAGATACGATAAGCACGCGGGCACCACTTGCGCGACCCATGTTGCGGCACCGGGACGCGACTTGGTCAAACCCTAGAGTTCTCTCGACTCTGGCGATTATCTTCCTGTGCGGCGCGGCATTTGGAGCGGCCATTACGCGCGGCTATCTGCATTCCCGCTGGGCAGCCCAGGCGGCGCCCCCACCAGCCATTGAAAGAGCCCGCCACGTGGGTCTAGGCAACTTGAAAGCCCGGCTGAACCTGACTCCGGCGCAGGAACAGGAAATCACCAAAATCCTCGACGATTACGGCAAGTTTTATCAAAATATCGAGGACGAACGGGAGGATGTAGCTGAATACGGGAGGCGGCGGATTCTGAATGCTCTCACGCCGGAACAACGTGCTCAATTCAACGCGATGATCGGCCCCCGCCAAAAGCCATAATCAACCTTTGCTGCTGCCTTAATGCTGCTCCGGTTTCTTTTTCTTGCAGCAGGGACCCTCTTCCTGCATCTTCTTCTCGAGAGCAGCCATCAGCCGGGACTCTATACTTGGCGGAACCGGCTGCGGTTCGAGACCCTTGAACACCTTGAGAGTCTTGGCGGTGGTGTCACAAACCACCCAGCAGTTCGGACATTCGTCGACATGCTTCTGCCACATGGCGCGGGTAGCCGGATCGAGTGTCTCGTCTAGGTAATCGTTTAGCTCATGCAAGAACTGCTTACAAGTAAGCAAAAGCGTCGTCCCCCTTCTGCCTGAACTGACGCGTCAGCTTTTCACGTAGCTGGAGCCGTGCCCTTAAGAGACGGCTTTTCACAGCCGAGATAGATAAGTTCAAAACTTCTGCCGTTTCCTCGATTGACAGTTCTTCGATGTCGCGAAGAATAAAAACGGTGCGGTAGGCGGGCTTCAAACTTTGAATTGCCTGGTCCAAAAGCTCCGCCAGCTCTTCCCGGGAGTAGGTTTCCTCCGGGTTTTCGTCCCAGACGGCGATTTCCCGGGCGACTTCGTCCTCCCCCGTGTCGATCGGCTCATCCAGTGGAACCGTCCTGTCCGAGCGGCGTTTCCGCAACTTCATCAGGGCTTCGTTGACGGCAATACGCACAATCCAGGTATAAAACTTGGAATTGCCCTGAAAATCGTCGAGATGCGTATAGGCTTTTAGGAACGCCTCCTGCAGAACGTCTTCGGCATCATCGTCGTTTTGCGTAATCTGCTTGGCCATGCGGAAGACGCGCCGGTCATAGTGCTGGACCAGCTCTGAAAAAGCCGCGGCATCTCCGGCCTTGGCGCGAGCCACCAGCGCGGATTCATCGAAGACGGGAGTGGCGACAGTAGTACTCACGGAGGGAGTATTCACAGTCTAACAGCGGAGTGAACTCGTGGCGTGCAGTTTCACATATGGCCGGAAGTCACGGGCAGACGTCCAAGACTCATTTCCCAGCAGGTGCAAGCGGCCGCAGATACTTCTTCCTAAGTTTCAAGACAACACCCGCGTTACGGTCCGCGGCTTCGCTCACCCTGTATTCGGCGGCGGCTCCCATGACCTGGGCGACCTCGGAAGGCGTGAGCTTGTAATCCTCTGCAATCCACGCTGCCATGTCGCTGGTCGCTTCCTTGAAGGCGTCATCGAGCGAGCCATCGAGCCCCATGCTGATGATCGCGTCAGCGGTTTCTACACGAGGGTCGCCGATACGTTTATTAGGGATGATGTCGACCCTGAGTTCAACCTCCATGGAGGTTTCCAACGCGTTGCCGTTGAGTTCCCCGTCACCCTGCGCGGCGTGCCCATCGCCGAAGTAGAGCAGAGCGCCGGGGTTTGAGACGCGCAGATAGACGGTTGAGCCCTCGCCAACTTCGTTGAAATCCATGTTGCCCCCGAAAAAGCCCGAGTCGCCAGTCCCGGGTGCGGCCTGCGAAATGCTCGGCGCGGCAGCAATACAGCCGAGCATCGGCTTCAGCGGAATACTGAAGTGCGTCAAGTGCTCGCTAGGCTTTTCGGGCGATGCAGTGCCGTTTGCGAGATCGAGATGCCATCGAACTTCCTTGCCAACGCCCTTCATCTTAACCGCCAGATCAGGGTTAAGGCTGCGAGGCACCAGCGAATCATCGCTGCTGGCCCAATTGCGATTGAGCCGAAGTTTGCTGATGTGCACGACCAGCAAGTCGCCAGGCATGGCGCCTTCGATGTAGAAGGGGCCGGTCTGCGGATTCCCGCCCGCGACGCGGTGGATGCCATTTTCATCCCTGCCGCCGGCATCCACCGTCGTGGTGTGGACAGTGTCGCCAGGCGCGACCGTTAGAACCGGCTTGTTGCGCGCGGAGAACTGCCGGTAGAACACCGTTGGCGTGAAATCGTGGCGCTGAGGTGTGCGGTGTTCCAGCGGCGGCGCGGGTTTTGCCGTCAGCGTGAACCTGTAGGGATGGTTCCGATCAGACGCGTCGACGGCGACCATCGTCGCAGTCAGGATTCCTTGCTTGAACGTGCCCTGTACCTCGGAACTGTCTTTCTCTTCGCTGCGTGCCACGAAATGAATCGTGCTGCCGCTCACGCTTCCTTCGAGCTTGTCGCCGTCGAGCTCACCTGTGAGCTTTGATCCGTTCTGCTCAAGCTGCAGGCGCATGTAGCGAGGAGTACCGAAGAAGTCTTGAGTGACGATCCAGCGGCCATTGAGCGAGGGCGTTTGCCCAAGGGAAGCGAGACAAACGGAAGTAAACAGACAAGCCGAGATGATGGTGCGGTTCACGCGTATTCTCCTGAGTGAATTGGCATGCTCGATTTAGCCGGTCAGGGGCTATGCTCGATTGGAGTGTACGCGAGTTCTTGCGTGAAGGTTCCGTTCGCACCGAACTCTGCTCCGCCGCATCAAGCGGCGCTGCTGCCGGATGCGTCACTTACCGAGCGACCATTGGTTCGAGTTTGCCCGCAGCGGCAAGCCCGCATCGAAGAGCAGTCCAGAATGGCCCAACGGCGATGCCACCTGCCGGCAGCACGATGCAATTTGGCCAACCATTGCGGTCCAAACGAAATTCATGAAAGCTCGGTTGAACATTTTCATCGGAGCCATGAAGATCTTGGGCGCCATATCTAATCGCAAGTGACTGAAGGAGAATTGCCGAATCGTGCTTTGAACCTGGTCCGCGAGCGGCGATGATGCATAAAGAGGAACTGCTTGAGGATTGGCGACTTTGTCGTCCAATCACAGTAAAGGCGAAGTTAATGAGTGAATACACTCTGCCCCACCAATTGGTGGGCGAACAGCAACGCTTGGCACTGATGTCAGAGTTGCTGGATCCCGTTGAGCTCCTTCGTATCGCCCGGCTGGGAGTCTCTCCGGGCTGGCGCTGCCTGGAACTCGGCTGTGGCAACGGGTCGATTGCTCAGGCCTTGGCTGAACGCGTAGCGCCCACCGGTCATGTAGTCGCGAGCGACATCGACCTCAGCTATGTCGGCGATCCAAAAGTGCCTTGTCTCGAGATCCGGCGAATCGATGTTCTTCAGGATGAAATTGAGGGGGGTTCCTACGATTTCGTCGTCGCCCGTGCCCTGCTTCACCATCTCATGCCTGCTCGCAAGGCCATGCAGCGCATGATCGCCGCGCTGAAGCCTGGAGGCCTGCTTCTTTCCATCGAGCCGGACATGCTGCCCTGTACTGTCGCCGAGCCGGATTCCATGCATGCCTTCTGGCAAGGGTGGTTGAAGTGGTCGCTTGGAGCTGGCATCGATTACTTCATAGGCCGTAAAATTCCTGCTTGGATGGATTCGTTCGGCCTCGAGGATGTGGCGGGGGAAGGGTACACTGCGCAGTTCAACGGTAATTCAGATTGGGCGACATACTGGACCGAGACCATGCGGGAATTGGCGCCCCCACTGCTGAAATCGGGTTATATCAACGAGAAGATGCTCCAAGAGTTCCACACCTGCTATCAGGACCCTCATTATTGGACCAGCGTCATCACCTTCACAGCGAATTGGGGACGTAAGTCGGCGCTGAGCTAGAACTTGCGATCGTGAAATGGCGTATGCGAGCGCTGGTGCCGGAGGAACGCCGCCATCTGCGCCGGGTCTATAGTGAGATCCGAACTAATAAACACGAAATGGTTTCTCACATTGCAGCCCGATGCTCGATTGCATTGAACCTACGTTCTCATCCGAGAGTCTGTGAGTGCTATCCGAACGGTTATCAGCAGCCCTGCTTGTTTCACTTGACAGTTCCATGGGAGTGCGTTTCCTGGTACGTTAGCTGGCCTCGCGCTTGCTAGTTGCACCTGCGAAGACTCGGAACCGAACGTGCTGAGCTTTCCGCCGTGAGGCACCGGCGAACAAAAAAGACATCAGGCGGTTTCTGTGGTGGGGCCGCCTCTGCTGCTGCGCTCTTCATTCCGGTTTCGGCACAGGTTGTGAGCCCGTCGAGATCGAAAAAAGCGAAGATTTCATCGGGCGCAGTTCAGATCCTCCGCCAGACCGTTCACTTCGCCTGTGAGGGGGCAAACCAAATGAAAGTATACAAAACATCATAGGAGTAACATTCATGCAAACACTGTGCGCCACGAGAGCTGTGAAGGTTCTCAAATACCTTTACAGCGCTGTCCCCGAAAGCGTGCCCCGTTCAAGCCTACACGCACTCGAAAAACTACCCTCAAGCGTATTAGCGCGCCTTGACACAGCTTCGGATTGGGGCGAGGTGACTGAAGACGCGCAGCTCAGAAACTGGCTCGCCAACAACCCGATCCCTTCTCCTAAAGCAAAAGTTTCCGGCCCGCTTTTTCACGGCACATTGGTCTTCGTCCAGCTGATCTTTCAGAAGCAGAATCAACCGCCCTCCTCCGTCAGCATGGCGGACGTCCAGACTGCTCGTGACTATGCGACCCTGGCAATCGTCCCCATTCAAAGGTATGCGTCCCAATACGGACCGAACAGCGTCAGCGTCTCGCCCGAAATCATCCCGTTCACCGCGAATCTGAAAGGCGATTCCTTCAGCAAGGGGCAGTTCGAGGGATGGGTGGAGCAATGCGCCCAGACCGCACGCAACAACAACATAAGCGATCCGTGTATCGTGATTCTCCACAACAGAAATCTTCCAAACAGTCCAACGTTTTCAGGGGAGCGCGACTCATATCACGATGCGACTGGGAATGGCACGCCTTATTGTTATTGCCTCGTCTTTGGAGAAAATCTCTCTGTCGCTGACAACAATCACACAATCAATGGCCGACCAACCGAGAAGGTGTACGCACACAATCTCAGCCATGAGATTGCTGAGATGGTCGTGGATCCAGGGCCAAACCTGGAAAATCCGGAAGTGTGCGATGCCTGCGCCGGTAACTGCAACAACTCTCTCTTCGATCTGTTTGATCAAAACGGCGTGTTCATGGGAGGAACCGCTGATACGGCCTCGGCCACCGGTTTCGCGTTCTTCATCAATTCCGTTGTATCCGCAGACGTCGGTTTAGATTCCCAGCAATGCGTCGTTGCGGGGAGCGATGCGCAAAGCGCGTGCGTGTATCCGCCGCCGATCGGCTGGGGCGGCCAGGGCACGCTCACCACAATCAGCGGCGTCGTATCTATTGCCGGGCACTTCAGCACTGGCGATCAGCGGCACCTGGTCGTGGCCGGCACTCAGGAAGGCAAAATCCACGAGATATTTTGGCGCCCCGCCCAGGTCGGCATTGAGGGCGAGGACGACCTGCCTGATGTGGCCTTTGACCCGGGCTCGATCGTTTCTGTCGGCACAATGTACAACGTCGATCAGAACCGTCACCTGGTCTTCGTTGGAACCGCTTTCGGGACGGTTCATGAAATCTTTTGGCGGCCGGACACCGTAGGCATCGAAGGACAGGATGACCTGCCGGTGACCTTCCCCACGAATTCGATCGTGGCTGTCAGCGGACTCTACGACAGCGCTCAGCAGCGCCACATCGTCATTGTCGGTACAACGGCCGGTACCGTTCACGAAATCTTTTGGAAGGCAGACACGGTAGGGATTGAAGGTCATGATGACCTGCCGGTCTCTTTTGCCCAGGGATCTATTGTCGCCGTTACGGCAATCTACAATAACGACCAACAACGTTATGTCGTTGTGGTGGGCACGAATGCCGGTAAACTGCACGAGATATTTTGGCAGGCGACAACTGTCGGGATTGAAGGTCACGATGACCTGCCCGTCGATTTTGGCGAGGATTCGATCGTTGCCGTATCTGGATTTTATGACAGTAATCGTCAACGCTATTTCGTCGCAGTAGCAACGTGTGACGGAACGGTTTACCAGGTGTACTGGCACCCCTGGTCGGTCGGCATCGAAGCGCACAGCGTAGTCGCCAACTTCAGCCCCAATTCGATTCTGAGCGTCGCGGCGTTTTATAGCGTGACCGACCACGTCGACCATATCGTTGTCGCTCTTTCGGACGGTGAAATCCGCGAGCTCTGGGTCACGCCCGATCTCTAAACGAGCCTCTCGCCATCGGCCGGCATCAATAAGCCGAGCTAGCGCGGCTTCGTTATGACCTATTGCGGTTTCGATATTCCATCCGTCTGGTCAAGGTTGCTGCTTCGGTGTCCCGCGATCGCACAGCGTGCAGGATGCCTGGCATCAAGCTCGGAGGGCAGCAACCTGGACCTCAAGCCGGCTGGTAGAGCGGCAGTTCTCGTTCCATCGCGCGACTCCGGCTAACTGCAAGCACTCGCGGCGTCTTCTCTCTGCAAATCGGATAGTCGGTGAGTATTTCGGCTTCCGTCAAGCCGGCTGCCAGCAATCCCCATAGCGTGGCAACTGGAATCCGCTTGCGACGAGTAATCTTCGCAATTTCGGCTTGACGTGGAATCGCGGTTCAGGTAGCGAACCTCTCATACCAGTCGAGGACACGCAGCGCCCTCAGCGTGTTCCAGCGACTGGGCCGGCCGTCACCATCCTCCAGTGGAAAGTGGACCTCGCCGGGATGCGTGTTCTCCAGCAACCAGGTTCCACCGGGCTGCTGTTTCGAGCGGAGCAAGGCGATGGCTTCATCGATACGGGCATCCGGCTTGCCGCCAACCGAGCGGAAGTACTCGAGGGCGCGCAACACGTCGTAGTGCCAGTAGGTTGGAAACGAGAATTGCAACCAGGCTCGATTGACGATTTCGCCCGTGCTCTTCCGTCGGAATAGCTTGCGTTCGAGGAGGTACTCTTCACCTCGCCGGCGAGCTGCGACCAATTCTGCAGACCCGTCGGTTTTGCGCTCATATGCCAAAAGTCCTTCCAGGACGTTTATCGTGGTGGCGAAAGACGAACGGCGAGAACCGCATTCTGCTTCGCAGTTCCAACCGCCATCCGCAAGTTGTTCAGTGAGAAGGCGAGCGATGATCCCGTCCACATCCTGATGGAAGTAATTGCCAAGCGTGACAGTTCTCCCATTGATGCAAGGTTCGACCTCGCCGCTGAAAAACGGCTGTCCGGCGTGTTCCCAACGGCAGTGCTCGCTGACGAGTGTAATGGCGCGGCGGACCCGTTCAGAGTTCGGATCGACCCCGAAATCATGCAGCAGTTGAAGCGTGGGGAGCGTAGAAATCCAAGGTTGGCTGTCCTCAGACTCATTCAAGTATCGCGCGGGAAAGCACGCGCCTCCTGCCCACTGGCCGTCTTCATCCTGCAGAGCCAGCAGTCTCGCGCCCCAGCCCTCAACGGCTACGCGTGCTCGCTCCTTCATTACCACCTCAGCTGTTGCGTCGAGCAGATCGCGAAATACCTGCCAACGAATTGCGGGATCTGAATCCAGCAGCCATTCCACTGCATTCATGTCGCCTAGTCTATACGGCGCGTATTTTGGCTGCACGTCAGATTCGATACCATGATCTGCCGTCAGCGGCAGTTAGGGAATGCCTTCAAGGACCACATCGGAGGCGAAACGTGCTAACGGAGCGCTGGTGCGGCAGCCTAGCCGGACTTGTCGGTCCGTATCCGCTGCAGTTTCCGAGTGGCCGACCAACCGCTCTGAGCAGCAGTGCTTTACGGCCCAGCGCGCCTCGTTAACCCGGACCTTTGCCAATCCAGTCCGTTCGTCCGGCTCGGCGCTGCAGCCTCATGTGTTCTATAGTGAGCAGCCTTTTACTCTGCCCGTAACGCTTCGACCGGGTCGACCTTAGTCGCTTTCCTTGCCGGAAGATAACTGGCAAGAGCTGCGGCCAAGATCAAGCTTGCCGACATGGCAGCGTAGGTCAGCGGATCGGCAGGACTGACAGAAAACAGCAGAGATTTCATCAATGGCGCCAGCACAAGCGCCGCGGCAAGCCCGCACCCGCAGCCGATCGCCGACAGAATCAACCCGCTTCGGATGAAAGCAGTTGTGACCTGTGCAATCGGCGCACCGAGAGCAAGCCGGATGCCGATTTCCCGCGTGCGTTGCGAAACCGAATACGAAACTACGCCGTATATGCCTACCAGCCCCAAAACCAGAGCCATGCTACCGGCAATCGCCAGCAGCGACAAGGTAAAAGACGTACGCGCGAGCGAGCGGTCATAGAACGTTTGCAGCACGTCCATCTTTGCAAGCGGAAGCTCCGAATCCACACTCCAAAGTGCGTTCTGAATTTCGTTCCGCAGTGATATAGAACCGGCGCGTGGCGTGCGAATCACAAACGAAACGTAGCGTTGTACGTTCAGCGGCGCGCCTTCAAAGTTCTTGGCAAGCAGCGGCCAATAGACGATCGTGGGCGCGGGCTTGTCAACGCCGTCTGAGTGCTCATCGGCAACCACTCCGATGACTTCGCGCCAGTCGTCTTTCTTGTTTGAACGGATGCGTTTGCCGAGAGCATCTTCCGGCGCTCCCCAGATATCCCGAGCCGTATTCTCGGAAACAATCGCGACGGCGCCGCCGTTATAGATGTCGGTCCAGGTAAGGTCACGGCCCGCGAGCATTCGCTGCCCCATGGTTGCAAAATATCCCGGCGCAATTGATTTGTAGCGGCGCAGCGGAGCCAGCGTTCCTTCGCGGTAACTCTTATCCGCCGCGTACACCGGATCGTTTGATTCATCGCCGCCCATGGGAACGGACGAGGCTATGGAAGCCGAGACCACGCCGTTGATGTCCGAGACCTTGTCGAGCATTGCCTGCTCCATCCGCATCACGCGCTCTGGTTCTTTCACCTGTTCATCCGGTATCCCAATCCTTACCGTCTCAATCTCCTGCGCGTTCCTGAATCCGGGATCCACATTGTGCAGATTGCGGAACGTGCGGATCATGAGCCCTGAAGTGACCAGCAGGAGCAGAGCAAGCGCGACCTGAAAAACAACCAGAAAGCCTCGCACCTGCTGGCGATTCTTACCGTGGCTCATGGATCGACCTCCGCTGCGAAGCGCGTTCGAAAGCCGCGGCCGCGCGTACCGCAAAACAGGAATGAGGCCGAATAACGCGCTGAAACCGATTGACGCGACAAACGTGAACAACAACACCCAACCGTCGATTCTGATGTTGGCGGAACGCGGCAGGTGCACCAGATCCGATGCGGAGAGCAGTTTCAGCGCGGCGCGGCACAAAGCGAGTCCCACGACCCCTCCGATGGCGCCCAGCATGATGCTTTCAAACAAGAGCTCCCTGGCGATTCGCGTTGCGGCGGCGCCAAGCGCGGCTCGAACGGCGAGCTCCTGTTGCCGCCCTTCGGTTCGGACCAGCAGAAGATTCGCAACGTTTGCACACGCAATCAACAAAACAATGCCGACCGTCGCCATTACTACCCAGAGCATGTTGCCGATGTCGCCCACCAGGTCGTCTTTCAGCAGCCTCAAATTGGGCGCGATGCGCGCATCTTCAAACATCTTGGCTGTGTAACCCGCAGGCGGCGGAAACCGCTGCAATACCAAAGGCAACATGCGGGCGAGATCCGCGTCCGCTTGCTTTAGCGTTACGCCGGGCTTGAGCCTTCCGACGCCCGAATAAGAGAACACCCCGAGATTTGTTTTGGCGCGGTCGAACCGCATTGGAATGAGCAGGTCGGCCTTTCGATCCATAAATTGAAACGAAGGCGGCAGGACACCAATTATGGAAACCGTATTACCCTCAATCAAAAGCTGACGGCCGAGCACCGAACGATCGCCGCCGAAGTGGGATCGCCAATAGCCGTCGGAGAGCATCACCGTGCGTGCACCTTTCGGATCATCGTCAGCCGCGGCGAATAAGCGGCCTAGTTGAGGTTTCACGCCGAGAATGGGAAGCAACTCGTGCGTGGCGAACAAAGCCTGCACCTCTTCCGGGTGAGTTTTGCCGGCAACTGTTGTCCTGCCGGTTGCGAAGGTGCTCACGGCCTGGAAGGCACGCTCTTCATCGCACATGGTGAAATACACCGATGGCGCCATGTTTAGGTCGGTTATCTTCACCCCCGGCGCTGTCATCCATACGGCGACCAGCTGCTCGGGATGGACATGAGGCAACGGTTTCAGCAGCACCCCGTTGATCACGCTGAAAATGGCGCTCGTCGCTCCCAATCCCAGTGCGAGAGTTCCGATGCTTACCAGTGTGAAACCCGGAGTAGCTCGCAATCGGCGCACCGTATATCTCAGATCCTGAAGTATGCCGTCAACCATGTTTTCCCAGCCATAAGACCGCACTTGTTCGCGCAGTGCCGTCGTGCTTCCGAGCGCGATCCGGCTTGCGCGAGCAGCATCGTGCGCCGTTAACCCGCGCGCCTCCATATCGGCCTTTGCTTCGGCAAAGAAACTGTCGACCTCCTCGGCAATCTCTCCATCCGCGCGTTCCCGCCGCCGCAGATTTCGAAGCCCACGCACCAGCTGCCGCGTGATCGACACAACTCTAAACCTGCGCCTTCAGCAAGCGCGAAATCGCGGCCGACCGACGCTGCCAGCCTTCCGTCTCGTTTTGCAGTTGTTTTTTGCCCGTCTGCGTAAGCCGATAAACCTTTGCCCGCCGCGAGTTCTCTGTTATCTGCCAACCTGCATCCAGCCAGCCATTTCGCTCCAGACGCTGCAGTGCGGTCAACAGCGAGCCGGCGTTCACCTTAAAAACGTTTTGTGTGACCTGCTCGATCCGTCGGGCAATGCCGAAACCGTGCATAGGTTCCAGGCTCAGTGTCTTCAGGATCAGCATGTCCAGCGTCCCCTGAATCACGTCCGTGTTGGTGTTGCTCATCTGGAAGTGACTACAGAATAGCGGCCGCTACACCTGATTGTCAAGAGATGACCACCAAACGAATACCGGAATCGCAAACCAGGCACCACGCTCCGGCGTCGGAAGCTGGCACCTGTGTCCTTGCCCTGGTTGTTCCGCATTGCTCCCGTATCACGCGCTATCCGGACAGAACTGCCGGATAGGTACTGATAAACGCGCTTCCCGCCCTTTCCGCCACCTCATCGCAGTCAACCGAATTTACTTCTCATCGCTATGGGTCATGGGTACCCTTCGAATCCTTCGGGGTGCGCTGCTCAACAGACTGTGCCGGTCTCGCCGCGTTTTGCCCGAGATTAGGCCCATAACGCATTCCGGCCCTTCCCAGTCACAAAATCCGCACAACTCAATCTCTCATCTGCTCAGCAACTTAGAACCGCTCATTCAGGTACATAGTTCGTTTTCCGCCTTTCGCGTGCTAGCTTTTCAAACGAATGAGCCCACGCGCCATCCGCCGCGCCGCCGAGCGCAATGCCCAAAAGCAGGCCCAAAAAGCCCTTCGCCTTGCCGCTGACCAAGCGCCCTCGCTCCCCGAAGCGCCAGCACCCGCGCTTCGCCACTCGCCCACAGATGCCGAAAAACCCACCGCGCGCATCCTCGCCAATCGCCAGAACGCTCGTTTGTCTACCGGTCCGTCTACACCGGAGGGCAAAGCTACCTCTTGCTTGAACGCAGTGAAGACGGGACTCACCGGCCGCACCGTGGTTCTCCCTTCCGATGACGCCGCCGCTTACCAGCGCCATATAGAGGCTTACGAAAACGAGTTCAAGCCGGTCGGTTTGCGGGAGCGCGAACTCGTCCAATCGCTCGCCGACACGCAATGGCGTCTGCAGCGCATCCCTGGTCTTGAAATGGCTATCTATTCTCTCGGCCGTCTCGAGCTCGCCGATTCCCAACAGGAGCAACCCGCCGAGCTTCGCTCGAGCATGATCGAGTTGGCGATTTTTGTGAAATACGAGAAGCAGCTTCGCAACCTCCAGCTGCAAGAGTCTCGGCTGCACCGCCGCTACGAAAAAGAATCCGCCGAGCTCCGCCAACTACAGAAAGCGAGAAAGGATCAGGCGGACGCCGTAGCCGAGCCGGCTCGATCCGCTACTCAAACCGCCCCTCAAACCGGTGCCGCCACTGGCGCGCAACCCGAAGTTGGCTTCGAATTTTCAAATAGCGAAATCGGATCTCATATTGCCGGCGCGGAAACCACCGGGAGCACTCAGCCGACCCTGGAAAATGCCGCCTGAATGGCAGAGCCCTTCTGTTACGCTCGAAATTACCAAATAAAATGAGCAGTTCGATCACCGTTACACTGCCTGACGGAAGCCAGCAGCAGGTTGCACCGGGTGCGCGCCCGCTGGACGTCGCGCAATCGATCAGCCCGCGTCTGGCAGCCGATGCCATAGTCGCTCGCGTGAATGGGGAACTATTCGACCTGACCCGTCCGCTCGAGGGTGATGCGAAACTCGAGATTCTCACAACCAAGAATCCCGAAGCATTGCAGGTTTACCGGCACTCGACCGCCCACCTCCTCGCCGCAGCCGTGCTGGAACTGTTTCCCGAGACCCAGCTTGGCATTGGCCCTCCAACGGACAGCGGATTTTATTACGACTTCCAGCGCGAAGCGAAATTTACGCCGGAAGACCTCGAGAAGATCGAGGCGCGCATGCGCGAGATTCAAGCGCGCAACCTGCCGTTCGAGCGAGAGCTGACGCCAAAAGCCGTGGGTCTGGAGAAGTACCGCAAAGATTGGATGAAGCACGAGCTGATTGAGGAGCGTGCGGGAGACATTTTCTCCGAGTACACGCTTGGCCCGAACTTCATCGATTTCTGCCGCGGGCCGCATGTGCCCACCACGGAAAAGCTCAAAGCCTTCAAGCTGCTTTCGATCGCAGGAGCCTACTGGAAGGGCAACGAGAAGAACCCGCAGTTGCAGCGCATCTACGGCACGGCCTTTTTCACAAAGAAAGAGTTGGATGAATACCTGCACCGGCTGGAAGAAGCGAAAAAGCGAGATCACCGGCGCATAGGGAAAGAGCTTGAACTGTTTGCGGTGAACGAGCTGGTTGGCGCGGGGCTGCCCCTGTGGTTACCGAATGGCGCGGCGATACGCAGGGTACTCGAAGATTACATTGTCGAGAAAGAGCGCAAAGCCGGCTATCAGCATGTATACACGCCCGATCTAGCGAAAATCGAGCTATACCAGCGTTCCGGGCACTGGGAGCACTACCACGAAGATATGTTCCCGCCTATGGATCTTGAAACCGAGCAGATGGTCCTGCGGCCGATGAATTGTCCGCACCATATCTTGATCTATAAAAACAAAATGCGCAGCTATCGCGATCTGCCGGTGCGCATTGCGGAATTGGGCACGATGTATCGCTACGAGCGTTCCGGAGTGCTTAGCGGCTTGAGCCGGGTGCGTTGTATGACGTTGAACGATGCTCATATTTTCTGTACGCCCGAACAGATCAAGGAAGAGTTCACCGGGGTCATGCGACTCGTAGAAAGCGCCTACCGCGATCTCGGGATTACAAATTACAGTTACCGGCTCTCTTTGGGCGATAGGTCGAACACGGATAAATACGTGGCAAACGACGAAATGTGGAACCTTGCAGAACGCGTGCTGCGGGAGGCAATGGACTCGCTTGGATTGCCTTACGCCGAGGCCCCGGGCGAAGCAGCCTTTTACGGACCGAAACTCGATATTCAACTGGCCGATGTTATGGGTCACGAAGAGACCTATTCGACAATCCAGATCGATTTCCACCTGCCAAATCAATTCGACCTCTCCTACATCGCTCCAGACGGGGCGCACGCGCGGCCGGTGATGATTCATCGGGCGATCATCAGCACCATGGAGCGGATGGTTTCGTACCTTATAGAGTTGTATGGCGGCGCTTTTCCCGTCTGGCTCGCGCCCGTCCAGGCCGCTGTACTGCCCATCACAGACCGGCAGACGGAATATGCTCGCGCGGTACACGAGAAACTAGTCGACTCCGGGTTCCGTGCCGAGCTTGATGACCGTAGCGAAAAAGTCAACCTGAAGATTCGCGAGGCGCAACTCAAAAAGATTCCTTATATGCTGGTGATAGGGGATCGGGAGGCGCAAGCCGGACAGGTATCTGTCCGGAACCGTAAAAGCGGCGATCAGGGGGCGGTCAGCCTGGAAGAGTTTATCCGTCGGCTGGCGGAAACCGTCGGATCGAAGAACCTCATCGAATAAAATTTGCTAGTTGCTTCTTTACTGCTGTTGGGCTGTTGGGTGAACTGCGTCCTCGTGATTGCGGCTGCCATCCGTTATCGCCAGCCGAGCCGTCCCCCAACTATTCGCAGCCGGTTTGGAATGAGCATCCTCAAACCGCTCACGGGTCTAGAGGAAGGCCTCGAGGACAACCTGCGCAGCTATTTCGAGCAGCAATACTGGCCTTTCGAGCTCATCTTCGCAGTTCGGAGCGAGGATGATGCCGCAACCGGTGTGGTGCGGCGTCTCAAGCGAGAGTACTCCGCAGTTGCGTGCCGGCTCATCGTGACCGGCGAGCCGCCCTATCCCCACGACAAGGTATACAAGCTGCAGCGCATGTTGGACGCCGCGCGTTATGAACTGATCGTAATGAGCGATAGCGACGTTCGGGTGCGCGCCGATTTTTGCTGCGCCATGGAATCCGAGTTCCAGGACGAGGAACTGGGGCTTGTCACCTGCCCGTATCGTGCCGTCGCGGGCCGTAGTTTTTGGTCGCGGCTCGAGGCCGTCGGCATGAATACGGATTTCCATGCAGGCCTGTTCACCGCTGTGCTGATCGAAGGGACAAAATTTGCCGTCGGACCAACCATTGTCGCCCGGCGGCGCACGCTGGCGGCGCTAGGTGGTATCGAGCGCTTCAAGGATTACCTGAGCTCGGAAGACTTCATGCTGGGCCGTACCGCCGCGGAGGCTGGTTTCAAAGTTAGGATGTCCTCTTATATCGTGGAGCACCGCATCGGTAGCGAGCCAATGAAGCGCAACTTCTCGCACCGGTTGCGCTGGGCTCGCACCACCCGGCGCTCTCGGCCGCGCGGCTATCTCGGGCAGTTTTTCACGTATCCGGTGGCGGCGGCACTGTGCATCTGCTTCGCCTTGCCGTTCTGGAAACCTCTGCTTCTGATTACAAGCCTTCTGCGGCTACTTTCGGCGTGGGTGGTCTCGAAAGGGACCCTCGGAGCGCGGGTTCCCTGGCTGCTGCTGCCGCTGCATGATGTGCTGACATTCGCCTTCTGGATTGCGGGCTTTTTCGGCAAGACCGTACATTGGCGAGGCCGCCGCTACGTTTTGAAGCGAGACGGGACCGTGCAGCCTGCTATAAGCGAACCCCTTGTGCTAAACCTGCAAGCCGACCGCGCGCATCAATTCGATTGCGTTACTGCGGGTGACCACGCCCGGCCGCAGCTTGTAGTCGAATAGCATCTCCGATCCGTCCATCTGATCCTCGAAGTGCACGTTTTCGATCCCTGAGCTTACGTCTTGTTCAATGTGAGCCAGCGCGAGATCGTGCGTGGTGATCAGCCCGACGGCATTCGAACGCAGCAGTTCACGGACGATCCCTGCGGCGCCGGTGCGCCGGTCATGGGAATTGGTGCCGCTCAAAAGCTCATCGAGCAAAAACAGCACCGGCTTGCCGGTCTTGGTGAGATCGACAATCTGCCGGATCCTGGTGATCTCGGCAAAGAATCTGGAGCGGTGATCCTGCAGCGAATCATTTATGCGTATCGAAGCGCCGATCTGCAGGCGCGAAATTACTAGCGAGGAGGCGGGCACCGGAGCTCCGGCCCAGGCGAGCACCGTGTTCAAGCCGACCGCGCGTAGCAGCGTGCTTTTGCCCGACATGTTCGAGCCGCTCACAACCAGCATCCGCCGGGATTCGTTGAGCGTCAGATCGTTCGGTACACATTCCGCTGCCGGGATCAACGGATGCTTCAGAGCGAGGGCCTGGAGATGTGCCGCGGGTACGGCGAGAAGCTGGGGCATGGTCCACGTAGGCCTTTCAAAAGCGAGGGCAGCGAACGAGGAGAGCGCTTCAAATTCGGCGATTGCATCCAGCCAGGCTCCGACGAGGGGACCGGATGCGGCGCGCCACTTTTCGAATGATATGGCGAGCTGCTCCTGCCACAGAAGCAGCGGCCGGAGCACGCGTATCAGCACGTGATCGCTTGAGTCAAGCCAGTCGATCAATCGCCCCAACTGTGCGATGCGCTTAGAGGCGGGTTTGCCGGCCACGGTGAGCACGGCGCGCAATTCCTTCAATCTGGGCGAGGTGAAGTGTTCCTGCTCGAAGCGCTCCACGAGAGCCGCAAAGATTTTGACATCGCGTCCGGACGCTTCGACCGGCCCGAGAACCTGTGCGACGCGGCCTCTGAACGCGAAGACGATGGCAAAATCGCAGCCGAGTATAAGAGCCAGGGGCCACAACGGAATCAGGCGGCCAAAGAAGCAGAAAACGGCCGCCAGGCCGGCAAGCGCCAGCGCTGTTACAAGCGATCTCAGGTAAGGAGGAAACTGGACGAGTGGTGAGGAACCCCAGCGGTGCAACCGTTCGACGTTCACGTCCGAGCGGACGTCCTGAGCAAGTAGAGCGATGTCTTCGCGTAGATCTAGTTTGGGGCACAATTCTGCTACCGCGGCTTGCCGCAGAAGCGCCGTCTCACGTTCTGCAGCCGAGAGCAGCCAACCGGCCAATGTATTTTCGCCGGCCGCAGTGCGCGTATTCGCAACCAGCTCGAACAGGCTGCCCTTCCCGAAGAGATCCAAGTCCTCGGCGTATACATGGGACGGATCGCGGAAGCGCTCACCTGCCAACCCGGTTCCGATCCACTGATCTTTCAGTCGGGCGAGGCCACGGTCATAAAACGCGATTGCGCGAGCGGCAAGCGTGCGTTCACGCGTGATCTTCCGGTGCCAGATTACCAGCGCAAGGAACGCGCTTACTGGGCCCAACAAAGACCAAGGCGAAATTGAATGCCGGGCGAAGATGAACCAGGCGAGCACGGCGGTGAAAACTCCGATGGCCAGCCGCCAGTTGCCGATCGAGATAAAACGCTTTCCGAGCAATTGTTCCGCCGCGCGAAAGCGATTGCGGCGTGCAGTATATTCGGCCAGCGGGTCCATGTAGCTTTGAGCATAGCGAGACAATGGAACTGACCTCATGAAACGCTCCGGCTTCGCCGATCTGCCACTTCACGGCGGCAGAGTTCCACCATGGCTTTCCGAGCGTATGGAGATGCTTGGAACCGCCGTTACAGAGAGCGTCATCTATTCGTACGGCGTCCGGGAGTTTCTGTCGCGATTGAGCGATCCTTTCTGGTTCCAGGCGCTCGGCTGCGTCATGGGCATGGACTGGCACTCTTCGGGGATCACTACTTCGGTCGTATCGGCGCTGAAGCGAGGCGTAAACCCGCGAGCGCATGAGCTCGGAGTCTACTTCTGCGGCGGACGCGGAAAGCAGTCCCGCAGAACGCCGGACGAGCTGCGTGAGCGAGCAGAGCGTACGGGCGTCGATGGAACAGAGCTGGTCCGCGCCAGCCGTCTAACGGCGAAGATCGACAACAATGCGATCGGGGACGGTTTTCAGATTTACCTGCATTCCTTTGTGCTTACCTCGGGCGGCGAATGGGCCGTCATTCAGCAAGGTATGAACGAACAGACGAAACTTGCCCGCAGGTACCATTGGCATTCGCCCGAGGTGACGGATTTCGTTTGCGAACCGCACACCGCGATTGTGGGAGAGAATGAGGGCAGCATTCTCAACTTGGTCGACCGTCGCGCCAAGCCGGCGCAGGAAGCGCTGCTCGCCATAAGCCGGGATTCTCCTGAAAGAACGCTCAAGGAAATTCAGCAACTGGTGATGCCCCGGCATCACGAGGTCAGAGCAGAGAACGTGGATCTGAAACGCCTTGGGGCTGTGCTGGCGGTGAGCTATGACCGGCAATTGAGCGATTTCGCGTCACTGTTGCTGACCGAGAATCTAGGGCCTCGCACGCTGCAGACGCTGGCGCTCGTGGCCGAGGTGATTCATGGCACGCCAAGCCGCTTTACGGACCCGGCGCGCTTCTCGTTTGCACTCGGTGGGAAAGACAGACATCCCTTTCCCGTGCCGCTCAAGACCTACGACGAGTCGTTGGCGGTGCTGCGGAAGTCACTCGATGCTGCGAAATTAGGTCGAACCGATAAAGTAGACGGCTTTAAACGGCTCGACAAGCTTGTGCAAACGGTTGAGCAACGTTATGCACCCGGCGCGGATTTTGACCGGCTGCTCCAGCATGAAAACACGATTTCAGCTTCGCTGGACGGCCGCTCGGTTTTCGATCACAGGCAGCCCGGAACACGCACTAAGACAGGCCAACTTTCTTTGTTCTAGCCTTCCGGAACGCCGGCTTTTCGAAAGACCGAGAGTGAAGAATCGAGGCCCAACTTGGCCGCCTGCTCGACCGGCATATCTTTCAATCCGCGGCCGAACACCTCTACGCTCAGTGCGTCGGTGTAGCCGATTTTTTGCAAGGCTTGCAGGAAGCCCGTAAGATTGATCACACCCTCTCCCGGTAGCAGCCGCTGGTCGTCGCGAATCTGTTCGGGCGGAAGGTTTGGCGCGTCGTCGAAATGTACATGCACGATGTTCTGACGTCCGGCATTAATGATGTCCTGCGTTGTGGCTCCCGCGTGATGCCAGTGCCAGGCGTCCAGCAGCAGGCCCACATTCGGCCCACATTCTTTGGCGAATTCGAGCATCTCATTCATGCGCCAGATGAACTCGTATTTGAACTGCTTGCGCAGATGCAGCGGCCCCAGAAATTCGAGCCCGAGACGTACGTTGTGCTGAGCGAGAATGCGGGCCGAAGCGGTAAAACGCTGCTTATAAAGCCGGCGCAGCTCGTCTTTAGGAGTGTCGCTCGATGACATGATCCAGGTAATCATGCGCGGGCATTGAATGGCGGCGGCAAAGGCAGCGGCATCGCTAAGCGAAGCGAGACCTTGTTGAAAAGTGGCCTCGTCTTTCCGAAACTCGACTGGGAAATCGAGCACTGCGGGCTTGAGATTTAGTCCCGCGAGCAGCGTGTTGGTAGCCCCCACGCCGGCCTGCATTGCCGGTTTGAGCATGACATCCGTGCCGGGAAAACCAGTCCGGGCGGCAAGGCGCGCGAAATCGGGCCATCCTACTCGACCCGAAATCAGCACGCTATTAAGGGAAAGAAACATGTGCCGGTCGTCTCGCGCGAATGCCGGAAGCGTTGCCGCCGCGCTCAGTGCGGCGCAAAAAGTTCGTCTGCTTGTCAGGGAAGAATGCACGTCGCTCTCGATGATACCGGAGATACGATGGTACCGGGAGATTTCACATGAAGCCAACTCATCACGGATCGGTTTTCAGCCGGAGAGAACTGCTGGCGGCCGGCACGACTGCAGCGGCTGCTTTGGCGCTCCCGAAGCACGCGTACTCCCTCCCGCCGGCCCCTGGCTGCACGGTGGCGATCGTGCGTTGCCGTAACTATGCGAACTTCCGGTCGCAGTTGTCGAGCGCTTTTGACCACATCGGTGGCATCGGCAAGCTGGTTCGCGGTAAAACCGTTGCTATCAAGCTCAATCTGACCGGGAACCCGGCGAATTTTCCCCTCACGCCCGAGCTGCCTTATCGCACCAATGGCGAGACGGTAGCGGACCTCGTTTACCTGCTGGCGAAAGCGGGCGTAAAACGCGTGCGCCTGATCGAGAGCTTTTTTCCCGCTACGCAGGATTTAACTCTGTGGGCGCGCTACGGAATCGACGTGAACGAAATCGGCAACCTGGGTACGCGAGTTGAGTGGGAAAACGTTCAGAATCTCGGGAACTACAAACAGTACGCGCGCTTAAAGGTGCCGTGGGGCGGCTACATGTATCCCGCTTATTACCTCAATCAAGCATTCACCGAATGCGACACATATATCTCGCTGGCCAAGCTGAAAAACCATTGGATCGCGGGCGTCACGATGTCGATGAAGAACAACTTCGGCGACACGCCCTGCTCGCTTTACGGTAGCGACTGCGGCCCGAGCGGCAATGAACACCCGACCAAAGAGCGCGGCGATGTGCTGCATGCGGGCACGACAAAGGCTCCTTCCGGGGTCGACGCGGAGCTGCATCCCGATTCGCCGCGTGATCCCGGTTATCGGGTTCCCCGCATTACGGTGGACCAGGTTGGAATCCGGCCGATCGATCTGGCGATCGTGGATGGTGTCGAAACCGTGCGCGGCGGCGAAGGGCCATGGCTGAAGGGGCTCGAGAAGATGTCTCCTGGCGTGATCATAGTCGGGCGCAATCCGGTTTGCACCGATGCGGTCGGCATGGCGGTAATGAGTTACGATCCAAAGTCGGATCGCGGCAGTGGACCTTTCACTCGCGGCGACAATATGCTAAAGCTCGCCGAGCGTGTGGGGCTCGGGACAACGGATTTAAGCCGCATCGAAGTCGTCGGGCTACCCATTGCGCAAGCGCGAATCGATTTTGGACCGGGTGCGGTGGGCAAGACTTTAAGCGAGCTGAAAGCCTGATTACGCCACTTGAAGCACCTGCTTCACTGCTCGCTGCGCTTCAAGGATCGACATCCGGTGATCCATGATGCCGGAAAGATCGGAATTGGCGAACGCGACGCGCCCATAGGGATGCTGCCGGATGAAGTCACCCGGCGCAGGCTGGCCATCTTTGCCGAAAAAGAATCCAGGTTGCGGACTCAGATATGCGTGGCCCCAGCGATTCAGAACAATGCCGGCGATATCACGGCGAGCATCGAAGCCGCTTCGGGCGAACATCGCCGTGAATTGCTCGCGAATGCGCGTTTCGTAAACGAGGAACGGCGTTGAGAGCAGTTCGGTGCGGCCTCGCACGGTCTGCGCTTCGAGCGGCTCGCCCGGATACGAGAAGAGAATCTTTAGATTGATCACAGTAGGAGTGTCGGGCGTGATGGTCGCAGGATCCGTGCCGAAGGTGGCCACTTTGCGCATCGTTATGTAGTTGCCGATGCCCTCGAACCACTGGCACTCGGTAAGCCCCAGGTTGTAAAGAAAGCGCCAGTTGCGAACGGCTACGTTGGCCATCAGGCAAGGAGCTCGGTGAAACTGCCCGTAGGCATTGCGGCAATCCTGCGGCATATCGCGCACCACATGTTTGGTCGTCCAACTGCCACCCGCCATGATTACGCTCTTCGCCTGGACCCGATACAGCTTGCCGGCTTGTGCGTAGTCGATGTTCGCATAGGGAGCGCTTCTCGGATCGCCTGCATGTGCGACGCCGATGGCGGTAGATCCAAGGCGGATGCGTAGCGGTTGCGCCGGGCGATCCAGCGAAGCGAAATGGATGCGACCGCGGCAGATGCCTTCCATCGTCGCGGGCCCGGAGATCGAGTCGGGAAGCAATTGCTTAAGCATGTGCCGCGCGATACCGGCGTTACCGCCAGGAAACATCTGCGCGCCTTGATCGTATTGCCACGGCAGAAGAACATCGGCCGCATAGTCCGCGTATGCGGAGAGCACGTCGGCGCCAAGACCGGAGCCGCCGCCCGTAATAGGAGACAAAAAAGTACGAATGGTCGCGGGACTGAGACCGTAGGTTTCGGCTAGATGCTGCTCGATTGTGATGCTGTCGAGGTGGCGCGAAGCCGGGTCTCCGTGAACCTTCGGTTGATATCGATGCGAGGAGAACGGCTTACGATCGTCTTCCCGCATTTGCAGCAGTTCACGCCGGGCCTGGTCGGAGATGGGAGCGCCGGCCAGCCTTTTGCCCCAGGGATCAATCAGCCACAGGCCTTCGGGGTGGCCGAACTTCGCCCCAAAGAAGAAACCCGACGTCTTGCCGCCGGTAGGGTATGGCGCGGTCTCAAGCGGCATGGCGGGTTGCGAACCGGTCCATTTCTGATACTGAAACTCGCGCCAGCGAATCCCAAGCGAGTCATAGAACTCCGAGAGGAAGGTATTGGGGAGCGGCGGGAAACAAGCAGCCGAGCCCTGATGAATCATGAGGCGCTGGCCATCCACTTCGAACTCATTGCGCTTGGCTTCACCGCCGAAGACGGGGTGATCATCGATCACCAGGCAGGTCTTTCGGCCCTTCGATTCGCGACTGAAAAAGAGTGCGGCAGCCAGTCCGCTGATACCGCCGCCCACGATCACGCAATCGTACTGTTCGCGTGTGTCGATTGGGTCAGGCGCGCGCCCCTCGAAGACACGATCTCTAATCTGGTGGCCCGCCGTCATCACCTCATACGTGTTGCCGTTAGAGACGGCGTAGTCGCCCACCCCCCCATATCCGGTCCAGTCTTCTTTGGCAAGAAGTTGAAGCGGCGTGAGGCCGCCAAGCAGCAGGCCGCCGGCGGCGAGCAGGGTGGAATTCAGCAGGTCTCGGCGGTCGATGCGGCCGTCGAGGCCGAGCGATTTGTCGTGGGGCACCGAAACCGTTATACCTATTTTGGGAAAGACGAGATTGGGACCGCCCACGTGCCATATCGCGATCGGCATATTGCAGCCGCCGAAAAAGACTCACTGTAGCATCAAATAGTAGTGATGGAAGATTCCAAGTTCCGGCGTCCGAGGCATTCGCCCAGGGGAAGTTTCCAGGTTCGCATGAAGCGTGCTCCAGGAACTGTCAGGTTTCTGCGCAGAGCTGCGCCGGCATTCCTGAGGGAGGTCTCCAAAGAGTATAAGCGGGAGATAATTCCGGCTCCACTGAACCCGCAGCCCCTCCTCTGGCCGGAATCGGGATTGCATGCGGCGTGGCTGGGGCACAGCACGGTGCTTCTGAAGGTGGATGGATTCACTATTCTGACCGATCCCGTTTTCAGCCAGCGCATAGGCTTGAACTTCGGCCCGGTGACTGTGGGAATCAAACGGCTGACCGAGGTGGCAGCGCCACTCTCTGACTTGCCCCCTATCGACCTCGTGCTGCTCTCTCACGCCCACATGGATCATTTCGATTTGCCCAGCCTGCGGCGGCTCGAGAACGGAAGAACTCACGTCATCACGGCCCAGCGGACTGCCGATCTCATGCGGCCGAGGCGTTATGCCCAACTTGATGAGCTGCGTTGGGATGAACGAATGCGGGTCGGTCCCGCGGAAATAAGAGCTTTCCAGGTTGCGCACTGGGGCGCTCGCATGCGGAGCGACGTGTATCGCGGCTTTAACGGCTATCTGATCGAGATCGGCGGGAGAAAAATCGTGTTTGGCGGAGATACGGCGCTAACCAGCCATTTCAAGCAATTGCGCTCCTCGCGGCAGATTGACTTGGCAATCATGCCGGTGGGCGCTTATGATCCGTGGATTCACGTGCATTGCAATCCTGAGCAGGCACTTGCCATGGCGAACGATGCGGGCGCGGAGTTTATCTTGCCGGTACACCACCAGACGTTTCAGTTAGGCCGTGAACCAAGATTCGAGCCCATTGAGCGACTCCTCGCCGCGGCCGGAAGAGCTCCCGAAAGGGTCTGTCTGCGTCAAATCGGGGCGGAGTTTTCGCTGAGGTGAGCCGTTGCCAGCAAGGAAACGGCTAAGGCTCGTAATATCCGCTGCGAGCCGTTACGCGCAGCGATGAGTTCGCGACCGTCACGCTCAGCGGGTGGTAGCGGCGAGGTCCTTCGGCCGTTCCTTGCGGATAGAAGCCGATAAAGTATTGCGTGCGCAGTTCGCGAATGATGTCTTCGAACGCCTGGTTCAAGCGGTCGAAACCCTGCGGATAGAAGATACGGCCGCCGGTAGATGCGGCGAGCGTGGCCAGCGCGTGTTCACCGCCAGTGTTGCGCCCGGCGTCGCCTGCAATCGGAATAACCACGATGGGAAAGATCACTACATCGGCGCGCTGAGCTGCCGCGAGCGCGTCGCCATACTGCTTATAGCTTGTGGTGTCTCCCCCATCGGTCACCACTACCATCACATGCCGCCCTTCGCGTCCTGCCACCGCGTCGCTCGCCAGATAGACAGCATCATAGAGCGAAGTTCCGCCCTCTCCCCGCAGTGCGTGTAGCACACGCTCCGCTCGCTTCCTGCTGCGCGAGAAATCAGCTTCGAGACTGGTGTGCCAGTTAAAGGTGAACAGCGCGAAAGTATCCTGAGGGTTTCCTGCATCGAGTAGCGCAGGTACGAAATGCAGCACAGACTCGGCTTCGTAGTGAAGATCGTTCTGTACGCTGGCGCTGGTGTCCATTAGGACAGCGACCGAGAGAGGAATGGAAGTATTCTGTTCGAAGACAGCGATCTCCTGCGGCACTCCGCTATCAAGAACTCGAAAATCTGGTTTAGAGAGATTCGTGACCAGCGCGCCAGCTGAATCGCGAACAGTAGCCAGCAAGTGCACGAGATTAACCTTGATTTTGAAGGTCGGGTTCTCGCCAGACTTTTTCTGAGGAACCGGTTCGAGCGTGGGGTGCTGGTTGGGATCGGCAGGTTTGAACTGGGCCGGCACAGATGAGGCCAGAGCGAACGCGAGCAGGCAGCCGGCGGCCAGGCGAGAGCTACGACGCTGCATGCTCAGACGAGGCCAGCAGGTCCGCATCCCACTCGCCTTCGACCCACTCCGCTCCATCAGAGAACACTTCTTTTTTCCAGATGGGCACTTCGCGCTTGAGACGGTCGATGCCTTCGAGTGCTGCTTGGAAAGCGGCCCGGCGGTGAGGCGCGCTGGCAATGACGGCTACGCTCGCTTCACCGATCTCGAGCCTCCCCAGCCGGTGGACGATAGCAAGGCGTGTGATCGGAGATCGCGCCGCGATCTCCTCGCCGATGCGAGTCATCTGCTTGAGTGCCAATTCCCGATAAGCGTGGTACTCGAGGTACGCGGTGGAGCGTCCCTTCGTGTTATTGCGGACAACGCCTTCAAAGATCACCACCGCTCCATCCTCAGGACGTTGGATCGCCTTCGCAAGCGCCTGCGAATCGATCGGATCGCGAACGATCGCGAAGATGTTGCCAGGGGTATTGTCACAAGGTGTGCCGGATCCGCCGCTCACCGGCGGCAGAAACGCCACCTCGTCGTTCTCGCATAAGATCGTGTCTGCCTTTGCAAACTCCCTGTTCCTCGCAAATAGAATCGACGAGCGCCTATCGCGCAAGGTTGCAAAGCGTTGGGCATAGCTATCAAAGAGGCTGCTGAGCGTGGTATCGGGCTCGATATCGAGCGATTCTTCGGCGCGCCCAACCACATCTTTTAGCACGCCAAAAAACAATACCCTGACCCGCATTTTCAAATCCTAGCAAGTACGCCGATTCCGTGGAGAAATGTATGCGTGCAAACCTCGACGCCTCTCGCTTAGCGATCAGGATTCTTCGGCAAGCTGATCATGTTCGCGAACAGGCGATACGCGCCTGGAACTCCCTCCGGGAGCTCTCGATAAAAGGCCCACGCGTTATAGATGTAGATGCCTTTTCCGTACTTGGCATAGAGCAGACCGCCTTCCTGGGGAGCTTGCCCTTCATCATGCGCTTCGAGCAGCGCCTGGTATCTCGGATCCCAGGACTTCATCCACTTCGAGCCGCGCTCTTCCACCCATCCCGTAAAGTCCCTCTGCGAGATTTTGTTCGGCCAATTGAATAGCGGATTCGAAGGGTGCAGGATTTCGACCTTGGATGCTTCATCCGTTACTTCCTCCGGATCAGAAGTCATCGTGTAGGGATAAGGTCCGTAATTCTTGTCAAATTCCGGCGTATTGTATTGCACGATCATCACTCCGCCGTTCTTTACGAACTCCATGAGCCTGGCGTTGTAAGTGATGAGATCCTGGCGGACTGCGTAGGTGCGAACACCCAACAAGATGACGTCGTACCTACTAAGATCTCCGGTGGCGATGTCGGTGGGTCCAAGGAAACTCACATGAATGCCGAGGTGCTCGAGTGAGGCTGGCACGTCATCACCGCTCCCCATGACGTATCCGACTTTTAGATTGGGCGCCACTTTGACGTCAACGCCCGAAAAATCGTAAGTCGCCGGCCGGTAAAGGAAGTAAGGAGTGACCGTCGGATATCCGGTAGTCACGTATCCTTCCGTATAGCGCTTGCCGTTGTAGTCGCCAGCAGCCGTGATCTGATACGGCTTCTCGGCAAGGTCCGCGGGCGTGACTTCGAAGGTTGTCGATTGATCTTGCCCGTCCTCTGAGGTAGCAAAGCGGGCAGTTTCCGGTTCGGCTTTCCATCCATTCGGCAATTCCAGCTTGACGCTTCCGTTTGCCGGCCCTTTAACATTGCTATGAACCACTGCAGTGACCACGAAGGATCTATTGTCGAGGGGCACGATGCCGGCCTGCGGTGAGATGGCGACACCGATAGCAGGACCGACGACAAGCGGAAGGTAAACGCTGCCTTGACCGGTGACTCGCTCGATCGTTTGCACGTACTGGCCGATACTGATTGGCACTCCCGAGTAGTTGAATCTAGCCCACGCTGCCAAAGGGTATGGAGAGAGCGGGCGGTTTAGGAATCGCTGGTCGAGAATATCGTAGTAAGGCTGCTCGATATTCGGTCGCGAGAAGTAGGGGCGGGTGAGCTCCGCATTCTCCGGAACTGTGACTGAAAATTTCATGTCAAGCGGCTTATCGGTTGAGATCGGGTTGGTGACCCCCGCCGTAGACGGCGTTACCGGCCATGCCTCTTTCTGCAGGTAGGACGAAACGCTGGCCTCCTCCAGTTCGACCGGAGCAGGACCCTGGTTGACGACGTGTACGTTCACTCCGAATTTCTGCCCCGGTATGGCGGTGCGGAACGTTTCCGCATCTCCCATGAACATTTCCATCAACGGGTTCTGCTCGGCCGGCGGCGCCACTACCGCGCTTAGTGATAACCCAAGTGCTTCCGCAAGCGCGTTGTTAAATTGGGCCCGCTTAATCTCGAGTTCGTGCCGCACGTTGTATTTCGAATCGTCCTCGAGGTTGCTCTTCTCGACTTGCTCCAGAAGTGCAATAGTCAGCTTAAGACCGTTGGCGAGCGCAGGAGCGCACTTCTCAGGATGAGGGGCGTCGAAATTTTGCATAGCCTGTTCGACGGAAGCGTTGATCGTTTCCAATCCCGCTCTCAGGAATCCGGCATCGCCCTTGGCGAGTGAGGCGATGCCGATGAGCGAGGTGTCGATTCCCTCGAAAAAGCTCGATTCTTTTTCGGGGGCTTGAACAAGGGACCCAAAGCGATGATAAGGACTGAGCATCTGGCCAGCTTTCGGGATCGATCCGCCGCCATTTTGTGTCTTTTGAAAGCCGAGTCCCTGGCGCGAAACTTGCACGTATGAGAGGCCCAGAACCGGGTCGTAATCTCCCTCCGGGATCTCCACGTCCGTCGAGAAAGCCGGTTCACCCGGGTGCATTTCAAATGGCACGTGAGCATAGTCTTTGAGCGGCGTCCACGGTTTTAGCCCGGCCGCGATCTGATCAGGAAAGATACTGGGATCACCTGCGGCTTTAAAGACCTCTTGTGCCATCGCGCCCGCAGTTTGATGGTTGCCGTGCCCGTCACTCGGACCGCCGACGAACACCGACGTGATTACCAACGGACGCTCGATGCGTACGACACGAACCACGTCGTAGAAAACCCGGTCGTGCGTCCACATTTTTATCGATTCGGCTTTCGTTTTCGAGAAGCCGTAATCGATGACGCGGGTCCAGTATTGCTTGACACCGTAGTATTGATCCGCTTTCAACAGCTCCATTGTCCGGACGAGGCCCAGAGCATCGAAGTAATCGGGCGACATGACGTTTGCGCCTCCTTCGCCCCGATTCAAGGTGAGGAGCGCGACGCGTGCGCCCTGGCCGCGCGATTCATATGCCAGCATCCCGCCATCTTCGTCGTCGGGATGGGCCGTAATCATGATGAGACTGGCGCGCGTGTGGAGCTTTTTGAGACTCTGCCACAGCGCCACGGAGCCTCGATTGATTGAAATCTCCTGAGCTCTCGGCGTGGGCTCGATCGAAGTTGAATACGGGAGTTGCGCAAACGCGCAGGTTGAGATGAGAAATATCAGAAACCGATGCATAAGGTGTAAGGCAAACTTCAGTTGTTACGATGAAGATACCCCATGATTCCCGAGGTGATTGAGGAAGGACTCACATTTGACGACGTCCTTCTGCAGCCCGCTTACAGCCAAATCACACCCGCGGAAGCGGACACCACAACCTGCCTAACCCCCAAGATCGAGCTGAAGATCCCGATTGTCAGCGCCGCCATGGATACGGTGACGGAATCGCACATGGCTATTGCGCTTGCGCAGCAGGGCGGGATCGGCATCATCCATCGCAACATGCCCATCGAGAAGCAGGCCGAGGAAGTCGACCGGGTAAAGCGCAGCGAAAGCGGAATGATCGTCGACCCGGTTACGATCGAGCCTGATCGCAAGATTTCAGAGGCGCTCGAGCTGATGAGCCGGTATCGAATCTCTGGTGTGCCCGTCACGTCTAAAGGCAAGCTGGTCGGGATCTTGACCAACCGTGACCTCCGTTTTGAGACACGCTACGATCTGCCGATCAGTGAGGTGATGACCAAGGAAAATCTCATCACTGTTTCGGTGGGGACTACTTTGGAGGAAGCAGAAAAGATCCTTCACCGGCACCGTGTCGAGAAGCTGCTGGTTGTCGATGCAGACTTCGCTCTGAAGGGTCTGATCACGGTCAAAGACATCCAGAAGAAGTTGAAATATCCCAACGCTGCTAAGGATCCGCAGGGCCGGCTGCGGGTTGCCGCCGCTGTAGGCGCAACAGGAGACTTCCTCGAGCGCGCACGGGAGCTGGTGCGCAAGAAAGTGGACGTTCTGGCGATCGATTCCGCGCACGGCCACAGCCAGCGCGTGATGGACGCGATCAAGTCGATCAAGAGAGCGAATCCCGAGGTTCAGGTGCTGGCCGGAAACGTTGCTTCTTACGAAGGAGCTCGCGACCTGATCAGGCTTGGCGCCGACGGTATCAAGGTCGGCATCGGCCCCGGCTCTATCTGCACCACGCGCGTGGTGAGCGGCGCGGGAGTTCCACAGATTACGGCCATCTCGCAGTGCGCGAAAGCTACGCGCGAAGCCGGCATCCCACTTATCTCGGACGGCGGCGTGAAATACTCCGGCGATCTTACGAAGGCGATCGCCGCAGGCGCAGATTCCGTGATGATCGGGAGCCTGCTGGCAGGCACCGATGAGAGCCCGGGCGAAACGATCCTGTATCAAGGACGGACGTTCAAGAGCTATCGTGGCATGGGGTCCATGGGCGCGATGCCGCAGGGCAGCTCCGACCGTTATTCGCAATCCGGTAACGGCAAACTGGTTCCCGAGGGCATCGAAGGCCGCGTACCTTACAAGGGTCCGCTAGCCGAGATGAGCTATCAGCTCGTGGGCGGGCTGCGCGCCGGTATGGGTTATTGCGGCTGCCGTACGATCCGAGAGCTGCAGGACAACGCCCGGTTCCTGCGAGTGACTTTCGCCGGTCTGCGCGAAAGCCATGTTCACGATGTGATCATCACCAAGGAAGCGCCCAACTACCGCGTGGAATGAGTCGCGGCCAGGAGTAAGCAGTAAAGGCCGCGCTTGTTACGCCGAGGCAGCCTCAACCCGGGCTGTCCGTGAGCATGGTTTTGAGCCGAGGACTAAGCTGGCGGGAAGCGCCGAACCAAGCCCGCAAGCGATCCAGGTAGAGATACATCACGGGAGTTGTGTAAAGCGTCAGAACCTGGCTCACCATCAGCCCGCCGACGATCGTGATACCGAGCGGCTTGCGCAACTCGGAGCCTGTGCCGGTGCCCAGCGCGAGCGGCAAGCCGCCCAGAAGGGCAGCCATCGTGGTCATCATGATCGGGCGGAAGCGAAGCAGGCAAGCCTGGTAGATCGCGTTCTTGGGTGATAGCCTTTCCTTGCGCTGCACGTCGAGCGCGAAATCGATCATCATGATCGCGTTCTTCTTGACGATGCCGATCAAGAGGATGATTCCGATCAAAGCAATGACGGTCAAATCGGTTCCGGTGATAAGCAATGCGAGCAGCGCGCCGACGCCTGCGGATGGAAGCGTGGAAAGTATGGTGATCGGATGCATGTAGCTTTCGTACAGCATTCCGAGCACGATGTAGACGGCGACCAAAGCAGCCAGGATAAGAAGAGGCTCCGACTGCAATGAAGCCTGAAAGGCTTTGGCCGTGCCCTGGAAGGAACCATGAACGTTGGCGGGCATGCCAATTTCGTCTTCGGCGCGCTGTACTGCATCGACTGCTTCGCTCAGCGCTACTCCGGGAGCAAGGGCGAACGAGAGGGTGATGGATGGAAATTGTCCCTGATGATTTACGGTAAGCGGCGCGAGCACGGTCCGCAGATGCGTAAAGGTTGAAACAGGAACGGGCGTGCCGTTATTCGTACGCACGTAGATTAAATTGAGCGATGCGGGATTCTGTTGAAACTCGGGCAGCACCTCGAGCACCACGTGATATTGGTTGATGCCGGTGTACATGGTCGAGACCTGGCGCTGGCCGAAGGCGCTGTAAAGAGTGGTGTCGATGGCCTGCGGATTGATGCCGAGCCTTGAAGCCGTACTACGGTCGATGATGACGCGGGTTTCGAGGCCGTGAATCTGCTGGTCGCTATTGGCATCGAGAACCAGGGGTACGGTTTTCAGCTTCTTGAGCAGTTTCGGCGCCCATTCGTTGAGGTCGCTCAGCTTGTCGGATTGCAGAGTGTACTGATACTGTGAATTGCCTCCGCGGCCGCCGACGCGAATATCTTGAGAGGCTTGCATGTAAAGCGTTGCCCCAGGAATGCGCGCGAGCTTGCCACGCAAGCGATTGATGACCTGATCTGCGCTGGCCTTTCTTTCATCGAGCGGCTTTAGTTGCGCCCACATCGAGGCTACGTTTAGCGTGCCACCGCCAGTGAAGCCCTGTACATCGTCAACGGCGGGATCCTGCTGAACAATGCGCAGAAGTTCGTGCAGTTTTTCCCGCATGGCAGTGAATGAGATGTCCTGATCGGCGACAATCGCTCCTCCGATTCGCCCGTTATCCTGCTGCGGAAAGAAGCCCTTGGGGACGACTATGTAGAGGTAGACGCTGACCGCAATGGTGACGAGCGTAATGATCAGGGTTAGCTGCGGATGGCGGAGAACGCTCTTGAGCGTGCGGGCATAGAAATCGTGAACCGCGTTAAAGGTGCGCTCGCTCACGTTGTAGAAGATATTGTGCTTGCCCGGCTGATGAGGCCGCAAGAATTTGGAGCACATCATGGGCGTTGTGGTTAGAGAAACGACCAGCGATACGGCTATCGCGACGGTAAGAGTTACCGCGAATTCGCGAAAGAGCCGGCCGACGATACCGCCCATCAACAGAATAGGAATAAAGACGGCTACGAGCGAAGTGCTCATGGAGAGAACCGTGAAGCCGATCTCCTTCGCCCCCTGCAAAGCGGCTCGAACAGGAGTCCATCCGATCTCGAGATAACGCGTGATGTTTTCAATCACCACGATGGCGTCATCGACCACGAAGCCGGTAGAGACGGTAAGCGCCATTAATGAGAGATTGTCGAGCGTGTAGCCGAGCAGATACATGGCTACGAAGGTTCCGCATAGCGAAAGAGGAACGGCGATGCCGGGGATGATGGTGGCCCAGGTACTGCGGAGGAAGGCAAAGACAACCAGCACCACGAGAAAGATCGAAATCAGAAGCGTGTATTCAACATCGTGGACGGACGCGCGAATGGTGGTGGTGCGATCCTGCGCGATTTTGAGGTGCATCGCCGGAGGGACGGAGGCTTGGACCTGCGGCATGATCGCACGGATACGATCCACCGTGTCCATGATGTTCGCCTGCGGCTGCCGAGTGACGGCGAGCAAGACATTGGGCTTGCCGTTATCCAGACCATCGTTGCGCGTATTTTCGACGGAATCGATCACGTTACCGAGATCCGCCAGCCGAACGGGCGCGCCGTTGCGATAGGTGACAATCAGCCGGGCGTATTCGTCAGCGTGAAAAAGCTGATCCGTGGCGTTTATCTGCCACTGAACTCTTTGATTACTGAGCGCGCCCTTGGCCTGATGCGCGTTGGCATCCTGAAGCGTACTTGCGACGTCGGTGATGCCGAGGCCCATGGTGTTGAGCAGCAGTGGATTAACCTGGACGCGCACCGCAGGCCGGGAACTGCCCCAGACTTCGACCTGCCCGACGCCCTCGATTTGAGAGAGTTTCTGGGCGAGAACCGAATCCGCGAAATCGTACATCTGCCCGCGTTTGAGGACATCGGAGCTTAAGGCGAGCATCAGGATGGGCGCATCCGCGGGATTGGCTTTCCAGTAACCCGGGTTGCTCGGCAGGTCAGGAGGCAGCTGGCCGCGCGCTGCGTTAATCGCAGCCTGCACGTCGCGAGCGGCGGCGTCGATGTTGCGATCGAGATCGAATTGTAGGACGATTGCCGTGCTGCTGAGCTGGCTCGAAGAGGTCATCTCCGAAACGCTGGCTATGCGGCCGAACTGCCGCTCCAGGGGAGTGGCGACGGCGGAGGCCATGGTTTCGGGGCTGGCGCCAGGAAGATTCGCGTGGATCACTATGGTCGGGAACGAAACTTCCGGCAGAGCCGAAACCGGCAGCAGGCGGAAGACCAATCCACCAGCCAGCGCCAAGGCAGCTGTCAGGAGCGAGGTCGCGACGGGGCGTTTGACGAATGGCTCAGAGAGATTCATAGGCCGCTGATGGACGCCGATAAACGCGGATGATTGTTAATCGCCATGGACTGGCTCCAGGGTTGGCTGGGGTACGCGCTTGGCGGCTTGATGGCGGAAGCGGCTGGCAAGGCGGTCAAAGAACAGGTAAACGACGGGTGTCGTGTAGAGCGTCAACACCTGACTGACGATCAGGCCGCCGACGATGGTGATGCCAAGCGGCCGGCGCAGCTCCGAACCGACACCGGTTCCGAGGGCCAGCGGCAAGCCACCGAAAAGCGCCGCCATAGTGGTCATCATGATGGGGCGGAAGCGCAGCAGAGAGGCTTGATAGATGGCTTCAATGGGCGGCTTGCCTTCCTCGCGTTCAGCTTCGAGAGCGAAATCGATCATCATGATGGCGTTCTTTTTGACAATGCCGATCAGCAGGATGATGCCAATGAGCGCGACTACGTTGAAATCCTGGCGGCAGATGAAGAGCGCCAGAATCGCGCCGACTCCGGCCGAGGGCAGAGTCGAAAGGATTGTGATCGGATGGATATAACTTTCATAGAGCACACCGAGCACGATGTAGACCACCACCAGCGCAGCCAAAATCAACCAGGCTTCATTGGCGAGAGAATTCTGAAAGGCCGCCGCCGTCCCCTGGAAACTCGAGTGAATACTGAGCGGCAGCCCGATCTCCTGCTCGGCGCGCTTGATGGCCTTTACGGCCCGTCCCAACGATTCGTTGCGCGGAAGATTGAATGAGATGGTGACCACAGGGAATTGGCCCTGGTGATTGACGGTCAGAGGGGCCGAGCTCTGTTCATAGTGAGTGAAAGAGCTGAGCGGAACGACGGTGCCGGACGACGACTTGACGTAAATTTTCGAGAGATCGTCGGGATTGTCCCGGAATCCGGGCGCCACCTCGAGAACGACGTGGTACTGATTGAGCTGCGTGAACATGGTCGAGACCAGGCGCTGGCCGAAGGCATCGTAGAGCGTGTCATCGATCTGCTGCATTCCGATGCCGAGACGAGAGGCGGTGTCCCGGTCGATAACAAGCGTCGTTTGGAGGCCGCTGTCCTGCTGATCGGTAGCGACATCTTTTAATTCGGGCAGGCTGCGCAGCTTAGCCACGAGGCGGTCCGTCCACGTATTAAGCTCGTTGGCGTCGGTGTCCTCGAGCGTGTACTGATACTGGGTGCGGCTGACGCGGTCTTCGACGGTGAGATCCTGGACGGGCTGCATGTAGAGCGTGATACCCTCCACCTGCGAAAGTTTAGGTTGCAAGCGGCGGATCACTTCTACCGCGTTCGCGGATCGCTGATCGGCGGGTTTGAGATTGATCTGGATGCGCCCGCTGTTCAGGGTGGTATTAATCCCGTCGATGCCGATAAAAGATGACAGGCTTTCAACTGCCGGATCGCGCAGAATGACTTTTGCCAGAGCTTGCTGGCGGTCGGACATGGCGTCAAAAGATACGTTTTGCGGGGCTTCGGAAACGCCTAGAATTACGCCCGTATCTTGCACCGGAAAAAAGCCTTTGGGAACAATCATGAACAGGATGATTGTCACTACCAGAGTGCCGACGGTGATGAGTAAAGTCATCGGCTGATGCCTTAAAACCCACTGCAGCGTGGTGCCGTATTTGGAGATCACCCAATTGAAGGCATACTCGGACTTTCGATAGAACCAGGTCTGCTGGGATTCGGGCTTGTGCCTGAGAATCTTGGCGCACATCATCGGGGTCAGGGTGAGCGATACGAAAGCCGAGACGAGGATGGTGATAGCGAGAGTGATGGCGAATTCGCGAAAGAGCCGCCCCACGATATCGCCCATGAAGAGCAGCGGAATGAGTACCGCAATGAGCGAAACGGTTAGTGAAACGATAGTGAAGCCGATCTGAGCCGACCCGCGCAAAGCGGCGCGCAAGGGTGTTTCGCCTTCCTCGAGAAAGCGCGAGATATTTTCGATCATGACGATGGCGTCATCGACCACAAAGCCGGTGGAAATAGTGAGCGCCATCAAAGTGAGGTTGTTCAGGCTATAGCCGAGCAGGTACATCACTCCGAACGTGCCAACAATCGAAAGTGGGACCGCGACGCTGGGAATGATGGTGGCGGCCAGGCTGCGCAGAAACAAGAAAATCACCATCACCACGAGCGCGACGGTGAGCATGAGTTCGAATTGAACGTCGGCTACGGAGGCGCGGATGGTAACCGTGCGGTCCGTCAGAACCGCGACTTGGACGGCAGAAGGAATAGACGTTTTCAGCTGCGGCAGAAGAGCCTTGATGCGATCGACCACCGAGATGATATTCGCTCCAGGCTGGCGCTGAATATTCACGATCACCGCGGGCGTTGTATTCATCCAGGCGGCCTGGTGGATGTTCTCCGCTCCATCCAAAACGGTAGCGACGTCTTCGAGCCGGACCGGCGCGCCGTTCTTATAGGCGATGATGACCGGGCGGTAACCGGAGCTCGTCAGAATCTGGTCGTTGGCGCCAATCGTATAGGCCTGGCGAAGACCGTCGAAATTACCTTTGGCCTGATTGATATTGGTCTGGCCGAGGGCGGTGCGCACATCTTCGAGGCTCAGCCCATAAGCTGCGAGGGCACTCGGATTGACGCGGATCCGGACAGCGGGTTTCTGGCCGCCGCTGATGGTTACGAGACCCACGCCCGGAAGCTGCGAGATCTTCTGCGAGAGGGTGGTATCTGCCAGGTCTTCGACCTTGGTCAATGGGACAGTTTTCGAAGTCAGAGCGAGAGTGAGAATGGGCGCGTCGGCGGGATTGACCTTGCTGTAGATCGGCGGATTGGGAAGGTCGGGCGGCAGGTAGGTGCCAGCGGCGTTGATCGAGGCCTGGACCTGCTGTTCGGCGACATCGATGTTGAGATCGAGATCGAATTGAAGGGTGATGATCGAGCTTCCGTAGGAGCTGGTCGAGGTCATCTGCTTCAGGCCGGGCACCTGTCCGAAGGTGCGTTCGAGAGGAGCCGTAACAGAGGAAGCCATTACGTCCGGGCTCGCGCCGGGATAAAACGTCGTGCATTGAATGGTGGGGTAGTCGACTTCGGGCAGGGCCGATACCGGGAGTTCTTTATAAGCGATCGCCCCAGCGATCAGGATGCCGGCCATCAGGAGCGAGGTAGCAACCGGCCGGAGAATGAACGGCCGTGAGGGACTCATTGCGGCGGCAATCCCTGGCTAGGCGGGCGGAGGCTGACTTTCATACCTTCGGTGAGCTTCTCGGCGCCGTCGGTGACCACTTTTTCACCTGGCTGCAGGCCATCGTCGATCGAGACTTCGTTGTTCTGTGTAAGGCCGACCTTTACCGAGCGCACGGTTACGGTCCCATCGTCGCGCACGACATAGACGAAGGTGCCCGTGGGGCCTCGCTGGATAGCGCCGGCCGGAATGATCAGCACGTCGCGCCGGGTATCAAGCCAGAGGCGGACGTTGACGAACTGGTTAGGGAATAGCGCCGAGTCCGTGTTGGGGAAAACGGCTTTTAGCTTCGATGTACCGGTGGTCTGATCGATCTGGTTATCGACGGTGAGCAGCGTGCCCTCGGCCAGTTTCGTTTTGTTATCGCGATCGAAAGCTACCGCGGGCAGTTTGACGCCGTGGCGGAGTTTGTCGAGCACCGGAGGGAGCTGGTCTTCGGGGATGCTGAAGAGCGCCGCGATGGGCTGCAGTTGCGTGATAACCGCGAGACCATTCGCATCTGTGGTGTGAACAATGTTTCCGGCATCGACCAGGCGCAAGCCGATGCGACCGCTGATGGGAGCCGTGATCTTGGTGTAAGTGAGGTTCAGTTTGGCGCTCGAAATCGCAGCCTGATTGGCTTCGATCACCGCCTTATCGGCTTCGATAGCGCCGCGAGACTGGTCGGCGGTGGCAAGCTGGGTATCAAGCTGCTGTTTGGCAATAATGTTCTGTTTAAACAGCTCCTGGTCGCGCACATAGTTGGCCTGCGCATCGCGGAGAGCAGCCTGATCCTTTGCCAGATTTCCCTGCGCTTGGGCGAGATTCCCTTGAGCCTGAGCGAGAGCAACCTGGAACGGCCGAGGATCAATTTCGACGAGCAGATCGCCTTTTTTAACAAACTGGCCCTCCTTGAAATTTACGCTGATGAGGGGACCGTCGACCTGCGGCTTTACAGTAACCGTATTGAAGGCGGTTACTGTGCCGAGCCCTTCAAGATAGACCGGCATATTGCCTCGATGGACCTCCGATGCCACAACGGGGATGCTGCGCGGCTTAGCCATGGCTCGCATCGAGCTGACGGCGGCTTTCTTGGCGGTTTCATACCGGTAGAGCTCGTAACAGCCGAAGCCGATGAGAGCGAAAATCAGCAACCACACCCACCAACGGGTGGGCGAGCCCTCAGTACTGTCTTTGTCGAGATCCGGTAGAGCGCGATTGCCGACTCCCGGCGTATAGAGCTGGCGTTCTTCTTCCGTGCGCGGAGACTCGGGGGTCGGAGATTCGATCGACGTAGGTGGCTGTATAGCCATGATGTTTTGTTTGTTCCTTAGCAGGGACGGCGATTACCGGGTTTGTACTTCAGGGCTGCCGATGCGACGAGATGCGGCATAAGCTCCCCGTTGCCTATGGAGACGACGGGGATCTGCCGAATGTTACTCGCGGGCTCTTCTCGCATCTGGTTCTTAACATGGGATGGATGGGAGTCCGTTGTGTTTGAGAAAAGGGCGGAGCGGCATGTATTTCGCCATTCCGGAGCCCTTGCCATGCGCCGCCGAGCTTAGATTGGGTGGCTGCGCGGCTGGCCACTGGGAAAGGAACGAGTCACGCCGTTTTCAGGAGCGCTGGGGCGGAAGAATTGGGGGCGGTTTCGGGTTTCGCCGGCGAGTCTTCGGGCCGATTTTGCGCGGTTGAAAAAACGAAGCCAGCTTGGTTTGCGGCGGCGGCGGTGGCCGGTTTGGCCTGCGCTTTCCGTGCTTGCTCGGCGGCCTTGCGCTCCTTTTGCAGCGTGCGCAGTTCGGCCATCTCCTTTTCATAGCGGCGATGGAGACGCGATTCCTGCAGCTGGAGGTTCTTGAGCTGCTTCTCGTACTTTAGGAAGGTGCCGAGCTCGATCAGGCTGACGCCGGCGGCCGGGTGCTGGTCGACGTAGTCCTGATTTTCGGCGCGGCCCTGGGCGTAGATGGCCATTTCGAGACCGGGAATGCGCTGTAAGCGCCATTGCGTGTCGGCGAGAGACTGGACGAGTTCGCATTCGCGAAGTCCGGCGGGCTTGTATTCGTTCTGGTAAGCGGCGAGGTGCTGCTGGTAGGCGGCGGCATCGTCGGAGTGGAGGAGCACGGTACGGCCGGTCAAACCAGTTTTGACAGCGTTCAAAGAGGAGATAGCTTTTCCGCTGTGTGTGACCGGTCCGGTAGAGTGCCGGGCGTTAGCGCGGTTGATCTCAGCGCGGTGTGCAGCGTGCAGTTCCGCGCGCTCTTGTTCGAGTTCGAGACGGGATCTCATTGGGGTGTGCTCCTGGATGGAAATGGCTCAGCGGGAACGGGCAGGTTCCGGCAAAGCCTGCCGGAAGATAGCATGGAGAAGGGCCAAAACGAACTTTGGGGTTTCGGGAAGTAGGGTTAAAGCGTGTGGAATGAAGGGGAAGGAAATCTTTTCCTGGCTTGTGAACGTCTTTCAAAACGAGGCGGGAAACGGCACAAAAGCATTTGACAACGGGGGTGGGCTGTGAGGGCAGTCGATTTTATGGGCGTTTTCGAGTGTGGTGTCGGGAAGTGCGGGTACTGGGTTGGGGCACAGCGCACCTGTCTGAAGCCGCCACGTGGCAGCGGAAGTTGGGTTGCGATTCGGTGACTTAGGACTTGATCTAGGGTGAGAATCGCAGCAGTTGGTCGACCGTGAGAGCCAGGACGCCGAACATGAGATGTGCCGTGATCTTGCTTGCTCCGCGCAGGTAAATGAGACGGCCGCCGAACTCGTCTTTCAGCCGGGCGTTCATTTGTTCGACGACCGTACGCTTGCGAAAGCGCAGCTTTTCTTCTTCGGTAAAGACCCGTGGTGTGAGGTTGGAGAAGCCGGTACGAGCGGCCGGCTGAATCAGAGTTTCGTGGCCTAGTTTCTCGGCCTGTGCGCGGATGTACTTGGCATCATAGGCCGAATCCATCACGTCACAGCGCCAGGTGGTCCGTTGCGCACTCATGTGCATCAACGGGATCGCCACTTGTGAATCGTGCACGTGGGCGCTTGTCAGCACGCAACTGAGGGGAATACGTCCTTCAGCAGCTACGTCCCAATGCAGCTTATAGCCGCGCCAGTATTGTTGCTGCCCTTTGCTGCTCTTCTTCGCTCCCAAGCTGCACGCTGTGGGCAATTCAGTCAGCATTTCGTCGACAGTCATGTATTGCTGGCGTTGCAAACGCGTGCCGCGATCTTTGGCGCGAGCGCGCTTGTGAGGCCCGGGTTTAGCTCCGCGGCGCTTGCCGCGATACTTCTGATAGCGATCTTTCTTGGGCTGAGGCTGATTTGCCGCGGCCTGTTTGCGCCGTTGTTTCTCGAGATAGTCTTCCGGTAAGTGCTCGCGCGCTTCAATGGCAGTGGAGTCTCGCGCCACATAGTTGAAACATTCTTTGCCTATTGTGCTGCGTACCAATTCTGCATGCATTTTGCCAGGAAGACCGGAGGCCGCAAACTCGGCAAAGGCCCGCGAGAAGGTGGCCTCGGCCGGTATCTGGTCGGCTCGATCCCAACCGCACAGCCGGCGCAGTTGCACGTCTGCTTGTAGCCGTTCCCGCAATTGCCGTGTGGTCGTGAGGTTGTACACAGCCTTGGCGAGGAACGCCGTCGCCAGGCTCAAACGATCACAGGCGGGCCGGCCTGTCCAAGCCCGCCGCCGCGGCACATGGCGCGCCAAAGCTTCCATGCTTACCACGGCTGTTAGAAGCTTCGCCGCTTTGCTGAGCGGCCCCACCTCTGTTTCCAGCACGGGAAATAACTCACCTTGCAATAAATTTCGAAATTGAACGATTCGCTCGAGCGCGGTACTCTGCAAAGGGGCCTGTCCTCGGGTTTAGGAATTTTTTGTTTGGCGACAAAATCTTACCCCGGATACAGGCTCCTTTTAAACATCTTCCTAAAACTTTGTTTTATCTAGCTCGGGAGTTTTGCAAGAGCTTCTTGTGACCCACTTGCAAAAGTGGCGGAGAATGGACAGGCAAGACTCTTTGAGGAAGCGGAAATCGTTTTAAATCGGTGCGCTTGGAGTAAGGGGGTTACGGAGTTTGTGTGAAGAAGCGAAGCCGAGCACGCCGCGACTGAAGATGGCCGCCGCGGACAGCATTATTCCCCGGGAGAGCGCGACGGTTTAGCCGCTAAGTTTGAGCAGTTGATCGAGCGTGAGAGCGAGCACGCCGAATATCAGGTGCACCGGGAGGTTTGGATATTTTCAAAAAGAGATATTATTCGCCACACGCGAGAGCCGAGGCTTTCGCGAAACGTCTCGGCATTCGTGTGCCGATCCTGCTTGCACCCATGGCAGGTGGATGCCCGCCTTCACTGTCGATCGCTGTTGCCAATGCCGGCGGCCTAGGGGCGTGCGGAGCTCTGATGATGAAGCCGGATGAAATTACCGCCTGGAGCGCTGAGTTTCGCCGAAGCAGCCAGGGAGAATTTCAGCTCAATCTTTGGATCCCCGACCCACCGCCGAGTCGAGACTTCGAATCCGAAAAGCGGCAACGGGAGTTTCTGGCGAAGTGGGGACCTGCTGTCCCGCCGGAAGCGGGCGAGGCGACGGGGCTGCCGGATTTCGAGGCGCAATGCCAGACCATGCTGAGCGTAAGGCCGAAAGCGATTTCGTCGATCATGGGGCTCTACCCGCCCAGCTTCATAGCGGAACTCAAAGCACGCGGCATTTTGTGGTTTGCCACGGCCACAACGGTGGTGGAGGCGAAGGCTGCTGAAGAGGCGGGCGCTGAGGTGATTGTTGCGCAAGGCATGGAGGCCGGCGGGCATCGCGGTGCGTTCCAGGCGGATCGGGCGGAGCGTCAGATGGTGGGCCTGATGGCTCTCTTGCCGCAGGTTGTCGATGCAGTTTCCGTACCAGTTGTAGCTACCGGTGGGATCGCGGATGCGCGTGGAGTGGCGGCGGCGCTGATGCTGGGTGCGAGCGCGGTGCAGATCGGAACAGGTCTGCTGCGAACTCCGGAGGCCATGACGGATCCTGTTTATGGGGAAAGGCTTGCGCAGACGGAAGCGCACGAGACGATCGTCACGCGCGCATTCAGCGGACGGGCTGGCCGAAGCATCGCGACAGCTTACGTCCGTGCTGCATTAGATGGCCCTCCCCCAGCGCCATATCCCGTTCAGCGCGGGCTGACATCGGCCATGCGACAAGCGGCTCGGAAAGAGGGAGACGCGGAGCGGATGCAGATGTGGGCTGGGCAGAGCGCCAAATTGGCTCGGGCGGAGCCGGCCGGCGTCATTGTTCAAGAGTTGTGGGAGGATGCTTCGCGTCTGCTGACGCATTGAAAGCGAGCGCCAGAAGCATGTGCGTATGCGCGTGACCAGCGGAAAATTGGCCGAACTTTCAGCGTAGGCTACCGCGGCCATCCCTATGGCGCTGTTTACGGCTGCTTTGCCTGCGATAGACTGGTCGACCTCGGAGGCGAAATGGCAGCAGCAGGCGTCAGCATGATCCAGGCGCGCCGGGAAGAGATAGTCGACGCGCACATTGAGGCGGAAGCGGTCCAGCACGATGTTGGGTCGACGCTGGCCACCTTTCGGCATCCCAGGTATGAGGTTCCCGCGCTTGCTGGTATTGCAGATGGGTCCGAAGCTGTTACTGGGTTGATCGGCGCAATTTTCTCTGCTTTCCCGGATTTCTATTTGCACAAGAAGGCGCAATATCACGCCGGCCGCCTGGGTTCAACTACAAGGCAGCTCTGTTGACTGGAAGTTCAACTGTGAGGCATGTGCCGACATGCATGGCCGATGTATTCCGTGGCCGCGGGGCCGCGTTCTGGGTGGAACGAGCGCGCTCAATGCGATGGTCTATATCCGCCGAGCCAGTGGAGACTACGATTTGTGGAGCGAGCTTGGAAATCATGGGTGGGCTTACGACGATGTGCTCCCATTTTTTCGCCAATCTGAAAACCAGGAGCGCGGCCCTTCCTTCTATCACGGAGTTGGCGGCCCTTTGAACGTGGCTGATCTGCGCTTCGTGAGTCCGCTCTCGACCGCTTTTGTCGAAGGCTGCAACCGCATCGGTTTCGCTGGGACAGATGACTTCAATGGTCAATCGCAGATAGGCGCCGGCCTGTTTCAGGTCACCCAGAAAGACGGACGCCGCTGCAGTACGGCGATTGCTTACCTGCACCCGGTTCGCCACCGTCCCAATCTGACGGTGGAAGTGAATGCGCAAGCTACCCGTATCCTATTCGAGGGAACGACTGCGGTGGGTATTGAATATTCAACGGGAACGGAACTGAGGATCGCGAAAGCGAGCTCAGAAGTGATTCTTGCCTCCGGTGCAATCGGTTCACCGCATTTGTTGATGCTTTCTGGGGTGGGACCGGCAGAACACCTCGACGAGTTTGCGATTCCTTGCAGAGCGGATCTGCCTGGGGTTGGGCGCAATTTGCAGGACCATCCGATCGCTCCGTTGAGCTATCGCTGTTCTGAACCGGTGAGCTTGTTCGGAGCAGCAACCCCCGAGAACGTCGAGCTATTCGTTCGTGAGGGCCGGGGTCCACTTAGTTCAAATGTCGTTGAAGCGGGAGCATTCATAAAAACGAAGCCGGAATTGCGAGTTCCCAACCTGCAGTTTCACTTCACACCCATCGGATTTACGGTACCCTCAATCGGCGCAACAGGTCCACTTACCGCCGCCGATTTCCATTCGTTTGCCATTGGTCCCACACTGCTTCATCCAATGAGTCGAGGTGAGTTGCGGTTGAAATCAGGAGAGCCCACCGTTTCTCCCGCCATTCATACCGGATATCTTTCTGATCCCGCAGATATGGGAGACCTTGCTCGAGGGCATTGAGATCGCGCGACGCATAGTTGCAAGCGGCGCGTTTGATCCTTACGGGGCAGAGGAATTTAACCCTGGCAGTGCTCTTCAAAGCAGCGAAGACCTTGAGAGGTTCGTCCGGCAAGCGCTGTGGACCTGCTTTCATCCTGTCGGCACATGCAAGATGGGCGACGACAGCATGGCTGTTGTAGATGCAAGTTTGCGGGTACATGGCGTGGAGCATCTACGGATTGTCGATGCATCCGTTATGCCAGAAATTGTGAGTGGCAACACCAACGCTCCGACGATCATGATTGCGGAGAGAGCGGCAGCGATGATCGCTCGTGATCACCGGAGCCACTCAGCGGCAGCGTAGTCGAACGGCGGAGAGAGGGACGGCAGGCCGCAATCAGCGGAGCTCCGTGCCAGAACCGTTAATCTAAAAGTAACGTCCTAGCGCGTTATGCGGGAACGAAACCAAATTCTAGATCTCTGGCGCAAGCTGGTGGATAAAGGCGAATCTGCTGTATTGGCCACTGTAGTGCGCACCGAGGGCTCGTCTTACCGTGTGCCCGGGGCGCGCATGTTGCTGGCTCAAAACGGCGAGCGGGTGGGAAGTATCAGCGGTGGGTGCCTGGAAGCGGACATCATTAAGAAAGCTTGGTGGCTGACTGCGCAAGGGCCCGTGCTGCGCAGGTATGATACGACCGCGGAGGGCGAGATCTCGAGCGGAGGCTATGGGCTCGGCTGCAACGGAGTGATCCATGTTCTGCTGGAACGGGTGAGCCTGGAAAGGCCGTCTGTGCTTCCGCTTTTGGAAAAGGTGGCGCAAACACGGCGGCCAGCGAAGGTGATCCATCGACTGGCCCCCGCAGGTTCGGTCGGCCAGCGGGTGATTGTAGAGGAAGATGATCTCCTGGAGCACGACCGGGAAGATCCTGACATCTTTATTGAAAGACTGACGCCGCCAACACGACTGCTCATCTTTGGCGCCGGAGACGATGCCGTTCCGCTGGCAGAGTTGGCAAACTTTCTCGGCTGGCAGGTTGTGGTGATGGATGGGCGCGCGCATTACGCGAGAGCGGAGAAGTTTCCTTTCGCGGCAGACGTGCTCGTGCGGCAACCGGGTTCGCCGGCTCCTGTTATCGATGATTGGACCGCAGCGGTCGTGATGACGCACAGCTACAGCCAGGACCTGGATGTGCTTCGCTGCCTCCTCGGCGAGCCCCTGCGATATCTCGGGGTGCTGGGTCCGCGCAAACGAACCGAGCGCCTGTTGGCTGAATTGGGTGTCAGCGCAGAATCCATACCTGAGCATTTGCGCATGCCGATGGGGCTGGATCTGGGCGGGGACGGACCGGAGCAGGTCGCGTTAGCGGCGGCGTCGGAGATCCAGTCGGTCCTGAGCGGCCGATCGGGGGCCGCACTGCGCAGCCGTAAGAGTCCGATCCACAGAGATCACACGGATTCGGAGGCAGAAGCCTGGGTGAAATCGATTGTCTGCGCCTGAGGCCATACACAGGAGAGCATTCGCGAAGGCATTGAGCGTACTGGCACTCGGCCTGCCTGCATTGCGCGGCGGAGTACTACCCGGAACCAAGGGCAAGCAAGTCATCGATGCAGCGGTGGCTGCGCTCGGAGGAGATCAGTTTTTACATCTGCAAACGCGCGTGGCAAGCGGCCGCATCTTTTCGTTTTTTCACGATCAGTTAAGCGGGCTGGACCGGGCAACGATTATTACTCAATATCTGGAACCCAAACCGGCAAGCGGCTTGGCAGTTCAGGAACGTGAGCTGCTCGGCAAGAAGCAAGACTATTCATACCTGTTCCTAACAGACCAGGGTTGGGACATCACGTTTCGAGGGGCTCGGCCGATACCGGACGAGAACTGGAAGCGCTATGTCCGAACAACGGAGCACGACATTCTGTATTTCCTGCGCGAACGGTTGAACGACCCTGGAATCGATTTCGATTACATAGGCAGCCAGGTTTATGTAAGCCGTCATGTGGAGATTGTCGATATCACGGACGCGCAGAACCTTACGGTCCGGGTCTATTTCGATCACAACAGCCACCTGCCTATACGCCAGGTTTATAACTGGCTCGACCCGGAAACCAAAGAGCGCAACGAAGAGGTTTCGATATACGACAAATACCGCGATATCGGACAGGGGATCATGTGGCCTTTCGATATTGAGCGGGAAAGAAACGGCTATAAAACGTATCAGTTCTTTGCTGACAGCGCGGAGGCGAACAAGCCGGTGCCGCCGAAGACCTTCGAGCTGCCGCCCGGGTCGAAGGTGCTGAAGAAGGTGGATTAGGGAGCAGGCGGTGCGAGCTACCGGCGAAACATCGCTGCCCTGACACTCAAGTCAGTCGCGGCGCGCTCAGGGTTTAGTAAAGCTGATAAGCAGCTCATATTGCTGCTACAATTTGGCATCGGTAAGCTCCACGTGAGCTTGGGCCAGTAGCGTGCCGATCCATGGACTTAGATCAGCTACATACGTTTCTGGAGATCGTAAGGCTGAAAAGCTTCTCAAAAGCTGCACAGACATGCTATCGCACGCAGCCCGCCATCAGCGCGCAGGTTCGCCAACTGGAACAAGAGCTGAACACGATTTTGTTCGAGCGCTTCGGGACGAAGATTTCGCTAACCGTTGCCGGTCGAATCTTTGCCGAGCATGCGGAGCAGATTTTGTCGTTGCGCCGGCGCGCGCAAGATGCCATCAACGAGCTCGAAAAAGTTCCGCGCGGCGAGCTTGTCATCGCGGCGAACGAAGCGACTTGCATTTATGTGCTGCCCAGCGTGTTCGCGGAGTTTAAGAAGCTTTTCCCCAACGTTCAACTGCTAGTGGACCGCGCCTACGGAACCAGGGTAGTGGAGGCTGTCCTGGATAATCAGGCGGATTTCGGTTTTACTCAGCTTCCCGTTCAGGAGAAGAAGCTGCAGGCCGTCAATATCCATTCAGACGAGATCAAGCTGCTGATTCCGGCGGGTCATAAGCTCGCGGCCCAGGACCGTGTCTCCTCGCCTCGCGACCTGCTGGGGTATCCGGTTTTGCTGCCCAAGACAGGTACCACGCGTGCGCGGTTGAACGTCTGGCTGGATCCCGTCATCGAGGAACTTAATATCTCAATGGAACTGGATTCGACAGAGATGATCAAACGTTTCGTGATGGCGGATCTGGGAATATCATTTCTAGCCGCTTCGCATTGCGCCGAAGAAGTGAGAGCGCAAAAGCTGGCGTGCGTTTCTTTAGGACCGGAACCGATGATGCGGCGTGTAGGGTTGATCTACCGGAAAGACAAGTCGCTCTCTAAGGCGGCGCTCGGATTTATAGAGGTAACGCTGGTGAATGCGGGAAATCAAATTGGCATGGTGGCCGAACCCCGGCTGCGCGCATCTGGAACTTAGACCAGGGCTTTAGGAATTGCGTTCGGTACGATCATTAAGACTGCGCCTCAACGGGAGAGGCGTAAAGTAGAACGGGAGCCAGTATGGCAAGTCTGACGGCTAGAAGTGCGACGATCTTTATCGCTAGCGGTGAGAAGACCAGGGTGTACCGCTCGGTGGACGACGTTCCACCGGAGCTACGGCGCAAGTTGATTGAAACTACGCGCGGCATGAACTCCGCCACCATTTTGATCGCCGATAAGCGGGGACGGGAAGAACTCGTGCGGGCCTTGCAGGGCCGGAGAAGCGATGTGCGATGCCGTTTAGTCGACACGCTTCGCTCCAAGCAGACGGAGCCGAATCGAAGTTCGAGGCTGATAGCTAATCTGGGGTCGGTAAGGACGTGGCTGGAGTTCCTGCTGCCGCTAGCGATTGGCGCCTCACTCTGGCTACTGATCGACCCGCATTTCTAAGAGACTCGCGCAGAACGGAATCGCGGGCCGCGGCTAACTCTAGCGGACACTGCGAATGAGTCTTGGGGTCGCTGGGTTCTGAAGAGGCGGTCCGAGGACTGCGTACAAGACGCGGTCTGATCCTGCTTTCGTCTGATAGGCGCGGGCTCGCGGCCTGCGGGCTTTTTAGCTGTCGGGCCTAATGTTAATCCTGGCCCAGCCGATGAGTCAGCTGTGAGCACCTCATTCGATCAAAATCATCAATCCGCGATTCTGAATTTGCCGTCCTCCGGTGACAGCGCTCAAAAGCAAAGCATTCCCTGTCTGTTTTCTGGGATGGAGGGGAAGCGGCTCGTGATTGAGCTGCAGGAACGCACGCCGGTATTCTCCGCCGTCAGCGTGGAGTATAACGATGCCCTATTTCTGGGGGAGGTGATCAGCTCGAAAGCGGAGCCGAATGGCCGGTGGAAGGCGGAGGTCAAAGTGGAGCAGGTGCTAACGGGATTGCAGAGCTTGATGAACCTCCGGGCCAGGCTTTTGGGTGAAGGCGTGGGACCGAGCGTGGGCAGAAGTCTCTCGAACGTTTACGTCTAGCCGCGCGCGGCTGAAGCTCTTCGCAGGGGGCGAAGAGTCAAATTGGGCTATGCTGCAAAAAGCGATGCAGCAGAAGGTGATGGTTTTCGGCGGTGGCGGCCAGCTTGGGGTTGAGGTGTGCCGCGAATTCGAGCGCCGGCAGTGGACTGTCCAGAAGTACGACCGGCAGTCACTGGATGTTACCGACAGCGCACGCGTAGAGCAGGTGATCGGCGGAGCTAATCCGAAGGTGGTCATCAATTGCGCGGCTTACAACCAGGTAGATATCGCCGAGCGCGAGCCACTGGCCGCCTATCAGGCGAACGCGCTAGCGGTCCGAAATCTGGCGATGGCGTGCCGACAGGCAGGGGCGCAATTGGTGCACTACTCTACCGATTACGTTTTCGACGGAAGCAAGGGCAGTCCATATGTTGAAACCGACGCGACTCACCCGCTCGGCGCCTATGCGGTTTCAAAGCTGGCGGGCGAACTCTACGCTCAGGCCTATCTTTTCGAGCCTTTGATCATACGCACGTCGGGCGTGTTCGGGCCAGGGGGGATGTTTACTCCACGGGGAAATTTTGTTGAAGTAATGTTACGGCTGGGCGGCGGAAGCAGCCCGATCCGCGTGGTACAAGATCATTTCGCTTCGCCCACCTTTGCTCCGGCTATTGCGGTCCGGACAGCGGATATGGTCGAAAAAGAATTCCGAGGCGTGTTTCACATGGGTGGCGGGGAAGCGATCTCATGGTACGAGTTCGCGAAACTGATTTTCGAGCTGGCAGGCATCCATCCCGCCTTAGAACCGAGCGATGAGCGGGCATACCGGACGGAGGCGCGCCGTCCCCGATTTTCCGCCCTGAGTAATCGTAAGCTCGAGCAGGCCGGGATTGCGCCTATGCCGCCCTTACGCGAAGCCGTCAGGGCATACTTAAAAGCGCGCAAAGATGTCAGCGAGCATCGTTCGGCGTAGCGTAATATCCGCTGCGCGCCTGCACACGGTAATCCTTGTTGTCGACCTTGATCTCGATGTGGCGGAAGCTGCCATCCCGGGTTGCATTGGTGGGCACGTAGCCAATCGAGTACTGGTTGCGCAGCTCGTCTTGTATCTCTTTGAAGGTCTCGCTGAGCGGATGCTTGTTGCTCACACTGAAAACGTGGCCGCCAGTTTCGCTCGACATCTTTCGAAGGTCGCCCTCGCCGCCGCCGCCGAACATCCCGGCCTGCATATAGAATCCGTGGTCCACGTAGTAGATGCTGTAGATGATGGCATCTGATTTCTGAGCGGCTTCTATAGCCGTTCGAATGTCGTAGGTGCTGCCCTGATCGTCGCCGTCTGTGATGAGTATCAAAGCTTTGCGTCCGACCTCGCTTTTGAGTTTTTCATTGGCGGCCAGATATACAGCATCATAAAGAAGCGTGCCCTTGGGGGTGCCGCTCTGCGGTACCGGGCCGGTGTTCGGAATGGGGATAGGACCGAGACCGGGAGACTGCCCGTCGCCTCGCAGGTCATTCAAAGCCGCGCTTAGCAAGCGGGCCGAGTTGGTGTAATCCTGCAGCAGATCGGTGCTCTTGCCGAAAGAGATCAGGAAGGCCTCATCCTTTTTCCGGATGACGCTTGAAAAGAACGCGGCGGCGGCATCGCGCTCGATGTCAATCAAGCGCTCCTGGCTGGCGCTGATATCGATCAACAGGCCGAGCGTGAGCGGCAGGTCGGTCTCGCGCGAAAAGTGCTGAATAGTCTGCTCTTTGCCGTCTTCATAAACCTTGAAGTCCTGCTTCTCCAGGCTGGGAATCAGTTGCCCACCCTTCTTAGCGCGGACCGTAAACAGAATGTTCACCAGATCGACGCCGACCCGGATGGTGGGCTCCTGAGCTCCAGGCTGATCCTGTCCGGACGGCGGCTGGACGGCTTGAGGCGCCGCGCTGAGAGTGAGCGCCGCCGACAGGAGGGAAGCGGCACAGGCAATTTTGCGAAACGAACTACTCATCTGGATACGATTATCTTCCTAAAGTCTTCAGCCAGCAGCGCGAGCGGATGCCTCGCTTAGGATAAGAGAATCCGCTTTGAGGCGGTCAATGGATGGAAACTGCGACATCTCATCTTCGCTCGGCTGATCCGGTCATGGCCGCAATTATCGAGCGGGTGGGACCGTGCGTGATGGTTCCGAGGGAGCCAACTTTCGAGACGCTGGCGCGCTCGATCACGTTCCAACAGCTCAACGGGAAGGCCGCCGGCACGATTTTCGAACGCCTGCGCCGCGCCGTGGGCCGGAGATTTACCGCTACCGGGTTCTTGAGGTTAAGTACTGAAGAGCTGAGGGCATGCGGCCTTTCGCGGCAGAAGATTGCTTCGCTCACCGACCTCGCTGAGCGGGTCCAAAGCGGAGAAATCCGCTTTTCGAAGCTGGCAAATTTGGAGGACGAGGAGATCATTGCGCTGCTTTCCCGAGTGCGAGGAGTCGGCGTGTGGACCGTCCAGATGTTCCTCATCTTTGCGCTGCAGCGGCCGAATGTAATGCCTGTCGCGGATTTCGGGATCCGAAATGCGGTCCGGAAGGCTTACGGGCTGCCGGATCTGCCCAAACCGGTTGAATTGGCGAAGCTTGCTGAGAAATGGCATCCGTACTGCACGTATGCCAGCTGGTATTTATGGCGGAGCTTGGAAGGGCAAGCCGAGATTTAGCACGTTGGGAAAGCTCTTGACATCTGTACGATGTCTATATACACTGTACAGGGATGCCAGATGATTTAACCATTCGCTTCGATCCGGAATCTGAGGTGCCTGCGATACGGCAGATTGTGGACAACATGCGAGTGTTACTGGTTGAGAACAAGATCCCACCGGGAAGCTCGCTGCCATCCGTCAGGAGGCTGGCGATGGAGTTGGGTGTACATTTCAACACGGTCGCCGAGGCGTACCGGCAGCTTGCGGCTGAAGGATGGCTGGAATTGCGGCACGGGCGGGTTGCCGTAGTGATTGCGAGGTCCGCTCCGGAGATAGCTCGCAAGGACTGGCTAGGTCAGTTTAGGGACAGATTGCGGGGCTTGATAGCCCAAATGCGCGCCGAAGGCGTCAGCGCCGATGAGATTGCGGCTGAGCTGTGCGCTGCTGCGAAAGGGGTGCGTTCATGAGACTGCTTCTTTGCTTGAATATTCTTTTTATCGGTGCAGTGATCTTTGCAATACCGAATATGACTCGCCCCGGTATTCTGTTTGCTGTGCCGGTAGGCGCGGAATTCCGGGCTACCGGAAAAGGCCGCAAGTCAATCGCTGCGTTCCGGGCGCTCGTCGCCGGGGTAGTATTTGCCGGGCTCTGCGGAATGCTCGTCTCACCCGAGAGCGCTATTGGCTCGGTGGGCCTAGCTGAAACGGCGGCCATTCTCCTAGCTGGCGGCCTCGGTTTCTATTGGCAGAACCGAAAGCTTACGCCGTTCGCTCTCGAGCGCCCTGCGCCTCAACGCCAGGCTCAGCTGAGCGACGTGGAAGACCGGCTTCCCTGGTTCACCTGGCTCGGCAGCGGTCCCTTCGCGATTCTCGCAGCCGGGGCTATCTTTTTGAATCTGAACTGGCAACGCATTCCCGCGCGCTTTCCGGTTCACTGGGGCGTGGATGGCCAGCCAGACCGCTGGAGCGAGCGAAGTGTGCACGGGGTCTATGGACCATTGTTGTTTGCCGTCGAGCTGTGTCTTTGGTTGTTGATCATGGGAGTAGCCACGTGGTTTGGCGCGCGCCGCTCACGTTTTCGGCGCATCACGCTCGGGGCAATGATCGCAAGCGAATATATGCTGAGCTTGCTGTTTGTCACGACCTCGCTCAACCCGTTGCTGCACATTCCGCTGTGGGTGATCGTCGTCGGTCCGATGCTGTTTATCATTCCAATCTTGGTCGTTATGGCGCGCGGCATTGCCGAACCTGATGAGGCAGAGATCGAACCGACTCCCGAGGAATGCTGGAAGGCGGCTGTCATCTATTACAACCCGAATGATGCCGCCTTATTCGTTGAAAAGCGAACGGGGCTTGGTTACACGCTCAACTTCGGTAACCGCTGGTCTTGGGTGCTGATGCTGGGATTGGCCCTGGTGTTAGCTTCGGCTCGACTGCTGCTCTAATGGGCGCAAACCACACAAGTTGCTGAGCGCATCGGTCCTCGGCTCTGCTCAATCATAGCTGTTCATTGCGCAGGCTAATTCTTCGGAATGACTCTGATCTCGAACAGTTTGGGCCAGAGCTTTCCGGTCACAAAGAGCCGGTCTCCCATTGAGTCATAAGCGATCCCGTTCAGCACGGCTTCCTTGTTCTGTAAATTTTGTTTCGCAACCAATGCCGACAGATCGATCCAGCCGACAACCAAACCGTTGACCGGCGATATGCGAGCGACGCGATCAGAGTGCCAGATATTCGCATAGATCTCGTTCCGCACGCATTCGAGCTCATTCAGCAAGGTAATGGGCTGCTGCCCATCATGGACGGTAATCCGGCGTTGCTCGCTAAACGTGTGAGGGTCGAGACAGCGGATTTGCGAGGTGCCGTCACTCAGATAGACGACCTGGCCGTCATTCGCTAGCCCCCAGCCTTCGCCGGTGTAGCTGAAGCTACGAAGTTTACGGAAGCTCGTCTGGTCGTAGACAAAGCCGGTATGCGATTGCCAGGTGAGTTGAATTATGCGCTGTCCGACAACGGTAATGCCTTCTCCGAATAACTCCGGGCTCAAGGCGACGGACTCCAGCACTTCGCCAGTTGCGAGATTCTCCTTGCGGAGCGTTGATCGGCCCAGCAGGCCGGTACTTTCGTATAGAAACCCTGCCCGGTACTCCAGCCCTTGAGTAAAGGCCGAGGCGTCATGGGGGTAAATATGAAGGACCTGAAAGCCGTATTCTTTGGGCCGGAGCTTAACTGCAGGAGCCGCGAAGGAACTCGCAACGAGTGCGGCTTCGATTAGCGCGAGTACTGCCAGGTATCGAATCTGCATAAGCGGCCGACTGCCCGGTAGGAAGAGAACGAGCGCAGCTTTGCTACATGTCTAGCGCCCGCGGGCTTGAGCCCAGGCTCTTGGTTTCAGCCGCGGTGCTCACGGGGAGCGGCGGCAACGGGCGCGCGGGTTTGAAGACGACAACCCCGAGAGGAGGGATGACGATCTCAGCTGAAGCGGGCCTCCCGTGAGAAGGCGTTTTGACTGCTTCTACCGCGCCAGCATTTCCCAGATTGCTTCCCCCGAAGATCTCGGCATCCGAGTTGAATATTTCCCGATGGACTCCGGGTTCCGGAAAGCCGAGCCGGTACTTGAGGTGGGGTTGCGGGGTGAAGTTGCAAACGAACACAAGATAGTCTTCGGGGCGCTTAGCGCGCCGCACGAACACCACGATGGAGTTATCGGCGTCATGGAAGTCGATCCACTCAAAGCCCTTGTACTGGAAGTCGATCTCATACATAGCGGGCTCGCTGCGGTAAAGCTGGTTTATCGCCGCACAGAACGTCTTCAGTTTCTGGTGAACGGGAAATTGCAACAGCCACCATTCGATTTGCCCTTCCGAGTTCCATTCAGCCGTTTGCCCGAATTCACAGCCCATGAAGAGCAGCTTCTTGCCAGGATGGCCGTACATATAGCTAAGGAACGCACGGACATTGGCGAAACGCTGCCACTCGTCGCCCGGCATTTTGTCGAGCAGCGCACGCTTGCCGTACACTACCTCGTCATGCGAGATGGGCAGGACGAAGTTCTCCGTAAACGCATAAACCATGCTGAAGGTGATTTCGTTCTGATGATAGCGGCGATAGATGGGATCGAGCTCAAAATAATGCAGCATGTCGTGCATCCATCCCATGTTCCACTTCATGGTGAAGCCGAGCCCGTTGAGATAGACGGGCCGTGATACGCCGGTGAAGGCGGTCGACTCTTCTGCGACCGTCACCGCCCCAGGCACCTGATGAACCAGTTCGTTTGTTTTGCGCAGGAAACTGATCGCTTCGAGATTTTCATTGCCGCCGTAAATATTTGGTAGCCACTCGCCGGCCTTACGCGAGTAGTCCAGATAAAGCATCGAAGCAACCGCATCGACCCGCAACCCGTCGATGTGGTACTTCTTTAGCCAGAACATCGCGTTCGAAATGAGGAATGCGCGGACCTCGTTCCGGCCGAAGTTGAAGATGAGCGTGCCCCAGTCGCGGTGCTCTCCGAGTCGCGGATCCTGGTGTTCGTAGAGGGCGGTCCCATCGAAATAAGCGAGGCCGTGAGCGTCTTTCGGGAAGTGTGCGGGAACCCAGTCCATGATGACACCGATGCCGGCTTGATGGCAGGCGTCGATGAAGTGCATGAAATCCTCAGGCGGGCCGAAGCGCGAGGTCGGCGCGAAGTAGCCCGTGACCTGGTAGCCCCAACTCGGCGAATAAGGATGTTCGGCAATCGGCATCAGTTCGATATGCGTGTAACCCATCTCTTTCACGTAGGGCACGAGCCTAGCCGCGAGTTCCTGGTAGGAAAGCGGCTTATTGTGGTAATCACGCATCCAGGAGCCTAGATGCACTTCATAGACACAAACCGGACTGTCGAGCAGGTTAGTCGCGGCGCGCTGCGCCATCCACTCCTGATCCTGCCACTTGTGCTTGGATAAGTCCGCGACCAGAGTGGCCGATTTAGGGGGCGTTTCCATCCAGAAGCCGAACGGATCGGCCTTCTGCTGACTGTAGCCACGGAAACGGGATTGAATGGCGTACTTGTATGGTGTGCCCGGACGTACGTCCGGAATGAAGATCTCCCAAACGCCGCCGGTTCGAGCACGCATCGGGTTCTGACGTGTGTCCCAGCCGTTGAAATCGCCTACCACGCTGACCACGATGGCATTGGGCGCCCAGACTGCGAAGCGAGCACCTTGCACACCTTCGAGCGTGACGATGTGGCTTCCGAGCATGTTGTACTCTTCGAAATTCGTGCCTTCCGAGTGCAGGTGCAGGTCGAAGTCCGTGATGAGGGGCGGAAATCGATAGACGTCCTCGGCTTCCCAGACGTGATCGTCGTGGCTGGTCAGCCGGAACTTGTAACGCTCGGGGCGGCTCCGCAACTCAGTCACGAAAAGGCCGGCTGGATGAATGCGCTCACCGGGAACGGTTTCGTCCCCCATCATCACTTCGAGTTTCTTGGCCTGAGGGAAGAGGGCACGTATTTCCCACCCGCTCCTCGAACCGGAGTCCAATGCATGCGGCCCTAGAACAGCAAAAGCATCTCCGTGGTATCCGCCTGTGATTGCATCTATCTCTTGCTCAGTCATCGCACGTTTATTATGGCAAGCGAGAGCATAGAGCCCAACAGTACTTGATGTCCCTCGAAAATATCCTGGCAAGATGAAGATGTTGACCGAAGTCCGTGGACAGCCCTGAACCAACTCTGCAGGAATTTATCCGGTCTTTGCCTAAAGCCGAACTTCACTTACATTTGGAAGGCAGCGTCGAGCCGAAAACGATTCAAGAGCTTGATCCATCGCTGTCGCTCGATGAGATCCAAACCACCCTGCACTACTCGGGTTTCGCGGGTTTTCTGAAAGCCTACGTCTGGGTCTCGCACAAGCTGAGCTCTCCGGAAGCTTATGCTCTGGCCACCCGCCGGCTGCTCGAGAAGCTTGCTTCGCAGAACGTGACCTACGCCGAGATCACGCTTTCAGCGGGCGTGATCCTTTGGAAGGATCAGAAACTGGAACGGGTGTTCGAAGCGATCCGAAGGGAAGCGCAGACCTTCGACGGCATTGAGGTGAAGTGGATTTTCGACGCCATACGCCAGTTCGGAGTTGAACAGGCGGCGCGAGTTTTCGCCGCGGCGCGGGAATACAGGGCGGAAGGTGTGGTCGCGATTGGCATCGGTGGAGATGAGGAGCGAGGCCCGGCGGCCTGGTTCACGGACTTATATCGCGAAGCCAAAGAGGCCGGCCTAGGTCTGACTTGCCATGCGGGTGAAGTTGCGGGAGCGGAGAGCGTTTGGCAGGCCATCAATATAGGTGCGCAACGCATCGGCCACGGCATTCGCTCGATTGAGGATCCCGATCTGCTGGCGACGCTGAAAGAGCGTGAGATCCCGCTCGAGGTTTGCCCTTCCAGCAATGTGTGTACGGGCGCGGTGACTAGTCTGGTCCAGCACCCGCTACGCAAACTGTGGGAGGCGGGAGTGCCGATTGTGCTGGGAACGGACGATCCCGCCTTGTTCTTCACGGACCTGCTACATGAATACACGCTGGCTGCGGAGATCTTTGGGTTCTCGCGGCAGGAGATCGAGCAGCTTGCGCGAAACAGTTTTAGATACCGCTTTGAATACAGTTGAGGATAGAGGAACAAGCCGTAACTTGCACGAGTACCGGGCAGGGATCGAGCCGAACTGAGATCCCGAGAGTAAGCTCAGCCCCGGGCCTGGCCGACCCGCTCGTCGAGTAACAGCCGCAACAGCGCTTCGAGTTCGCGAATGCGATCGGCGACTTGCTCCATGTCGGCGGCTTCGGATTCACCGGACGCGGCAACCTGGCCGTGCTCGAGTGCGCCGAGAGCCTCGCCGCGGCCTCTGACTACGCGTGCCGGAATGCCGACCACCGTCGCGCCTGGTGGTACTGAGTGCACGACCACCGAACCCGCGCCGACCCTCACCCCGTCTTCGAGCCTAATATTGCCCAACACGGAAGCGCCGGTTCCAACCACTACGCGATTGCCGAGGGTCGGATGGCGCTTGCCACGCTGATTGCCCGTGCCGCCTAGCGTGACACCTTGGTAAAGCAGTACGTCGTCGCCGAGTTCGGCGGTTTCGCCGATAACGACCCCGAGCCCGTGATCGATGAAAAGCCGCGCTCCGATCTTCGCCCCGGGGTGAATCTCAATGCCGGTGAGAAAACGGGCGAATTGCGAGATCAACCGGGCCGGGACGAAAAGCTTGTGGCAGTAAAGCCAATGTGCTGGCCGATGTAAGAGCACCGCGTGCAGGCCCGGGTAACAAAGCAGAATTTCCAAGCTGCTCTTCGCGGCCGGATCTTCCCGCTTGATCGCGTTTATGTGCGCGCGCAGCGACATGCCTCTTATTCTCTCTTACGGATGCGCCAAGTGCGCGGGTGGATGCTACTTACCGAAGCCGTAAGCAGTAAATACGCAGCCGGCGGCGAAAGAGAGAGTGGCCAGTAGCAGCCAAGATCGCGGGCCGCCTGTGGCCAACTCTTTCCATTTGAACAGCCCCAGCAACATGCAAGCGATGCCCGAGGAAACGGGGAAAAGAAAAATCAGAGCTCGCCCGGGCGCCTGATCGCCGGGTGTACTCAGGGTGGCAAGCAGCGCCAGCGTCCCGACCGCCCAGATTGCGCCGCTGACGAAGCCCGGAACGTGCTTCGTCAGCCCACCCTGCGCAAAAGGTCTAAACCTTGCAGGAGCACCGGTTAAGCGGATATTTATGAAGAAGAAGATGAAGGCTGGCGTCGAGAGCAGAAGGCCGAGTGCCAGCATCAGAATCGAGGCGTAGGGTCCAGGTCCAAATTCAGGGTCGCTGGTTAACCTCAGAACGAACTGCAAACCGCCCAGCACTAAGCCGCTCGCAATCGCCAGCGATGTGGCAGTAAGGCGGCCGGCTTCACGATTACCGCTGGCTGCTTGCTTGACTACTTTCTGGACTACTGATCGTGCACCGATCAGCCCGCAAATGATACAAAAGACGAGACACGCGAGCGCGCCGCCCAGCAGCAAGGGATGAGAACGGCCGAGATAGATTACAGCGATCACGGCTGTTGCCGTACCGAAACTGACGGCGAAGGCCGGAGCCATACCGAGCAGACTGATACTCGCGAGCAGCAGGATATTTCCGAGTGCAAAAACGACACCCGCTCCGAGTACCCAGACCGAGGCCGCGCGGCCGGCGATTAGCATGCGGTCGGTGAAGGACATCTCCGGACCCAAAGTTCCGAGCGTGTAAGCCGTCACGATGGCGACCAGAATCGCGCCTATGGAGAAATCCAGCGAGAAAAACTCGAAGCGCCAGCGCCGCTCGGAAGCGCGATAGAAATTCGGCCAGAGACTAAAACAAAAAAACGCGAGTGCGAGCAGGAGAACGGCGGACGCGAAGCTCGTCGGGACGACCACTCGGGCTACCTGAACGTTTCTCTCTGCTGGGCGCTAAAGGCTAGCGTGCGTAGCTGTTTTGAAGCGAAACCAGAGCGGTCGGAAGAGCTGCCTGCTGGTTGGGTCCGAAATAGTTTTGTAGAGCCAGATTGTGATAGACGTTTCCGGCTATGCCCGAAGCGATAGGGCCGCTGACCCCACGGCTGCCGGTGAGCAGCACGACCACGGCGAGTTTCTTCGAGCCGACATCGTTGAAGGAGCCGAACCAGCCAAGGTGCACACCAGGTTGAGTGGTGTCCGTACATGTACCCGTTTTCCCAAGAATAGCTTCGTCATCGTTGCTGTAGCTTGCACGGCGGGCCGTACCGTATTCGACAGCTCCCATCATGCCCGCTTTGACCTGTGGCAGCAGATCGGAGATCTCAATCTCACGTTTGATGCGAGGCACGAACTTGTCGACCTCCTCCTGACTCTTCGGATACTGGAGATAGTACATGGTTCCGCCGTTGGCGACGGTTGAGACGATACTCGCCAACTCGAGGGGCGTGAGCCGGATGCCGTCCCCAAAACTAGTCATCATGCCGATGCCCGTTTCCGGTGCTTCGCTCGCCAGATAACCCGGTTCCTCGCCGTCGATATCCAAGCCTGCCTTCTCGCCCAGGCCGAAAAGCTTGCCGTACTTCTGGACGCGCTCAAATCCGAGCTCCTGGCCCAGGTGAGCGAAGTAGAGGTTGTTAGAGATGGCGAGCGCTCGCGTCATATCGACCGACGAACGGCGCGAAATGCGGAAGGCCGACGAGGGATCGACGATCTGCTCTTTCAAAGAGGCGAGGGAAACCACGACCTTAACCGTCGAGCACGGCTGGTAAGCGCCCTTCAGCGCTAGCTTCTGGTTGACGATGCTCAGAATGCGCCCCGTCTGGGTATCCGCTACTACCACCGTGCCGTTATAAGGACCAATAGCATCGACTGCAGCCTTGCGGACAACCAGGTCTTCGCCATCGATGTTGTCTCCGACCGTGGAATCGGCATAGGTGGGTTCGGTCCAGGGATTAAAGAAAATGCGCCGTCCATGTATGCGGCGGCGTGCGGTGGCCGCCCGCAGCGTGGTGGATGCGTTTGTATGGAGGACCCCCGCCCGGGTGGTGGTTGCGGAAACCGAGCTGCGCGTGTAACGCGAAACAATCGCCGTTCCGGCGGCACCGGACAACGCGCGATGTCTGCGCACGTGATGTCTGCGGAGGGTGGTTTTAGAAGAAACGGCCCGGCAATATCCAGCTTGGGGCGCTAACAGCGCTCCGAGCACAAAAATTGCTAGCGATGTAAAGAACCGACAACGATAGCCAGGATGCAAAGTCATTCTGCTATCCCTTCAAAAAGAAATAAACTACCCATCAGACCAGCCGCAGTTAAGCAGCCGAAACCCACTGAAACAACCTTTGCCTTGTGAGGATTCTGCACGGACCCCTTCAGGCAAATAGTGCAATCGAGGTTACTTATATCGTATGTAGTTCGAAGGATTCCGTCAACTAAAACATTTTGCACGAGTTAATTTCTTTTGACTAGCCTCAAGCTGCGGTAAGGCCGCCATCGATAGTCACTACCGAGCCGGTCATGAAGGCGGCCGCGGGCGAGCTAATGTAGACTGCGAGATCTGCGATTTCATCTGGCTGCGCAAGGCGTCCCAAGGGTTGTCTTTGATTCAGTTCCGCACGGACCTTTTCTTTCTCATGCCGATGGTACTTTTCCAGATACCCTTCGACAAAAGGAGTATCGACGGTACCGGGCGCGATGCAGTTGACGCGAACGCCCGTGGGGTAGTCGACCGCCAGTTGGCGGGTCAAGGCATGAATCGCGCCCTTGGTAGCGCAGTAGGCAAAACGGCGTTTGATACCGACCATGCCCGCCACGGACCCGATATTAAGGATGGAACCATGCGCTTCGAGCAGCAGCGGTAGGGCGCCCCGGATGGCCAGGAACGTCCCCTCCACATTGACCCGGAAAAGGCGCTCGAAATCTTCGAGCCCGGTTTCTTCCACGTTGCCAACCAAGCCGATGCCCGCGCAGTTTACCAGGATGTCGAGCTTCGGGATGCCGGAGAACAATTCCCGGACTTGTGCTTCATCGGTGATGTCGCAAGCGCGTGCCTGCGCCTTCGGAGTGGATTCGGCCAATTCTCGAGCGCGCCTCTCGTCGATATCGACGATCAGGGCTGAAGCGCCGGCGGCAGTGAATTTTTGGACAATGGAGCGACCGATTCCGCTCGCGCCGCCCGTGATGAGGGCGATTTTTCCGTCCAGCCGGAAGATGTCGGCCATGTGCTATATGTTCGCACTGGCTCGAAGGCGATGCGATGCCGAAGTAGTCGCATTAAGACCCGCCTGTTGTGGCCGGACGAAGCTTCACGAGTACATACTACATTCCTTCCAGTTCCCCGATCGCTTCGTTCACGACCTGATTCATTTCCGCCAGGCACTGTTCGACGACCTGGCCTTCGCGCTGCGCCAAGCCCCAGTTTTTACTGTCAACCGCCTCGCGCACGCCCGGGATCGTTTTGACCCCGTAACCGGTGTAAAAGCCCGGCGCATAGATTTGATGCTTGTACCACGGTCTGTTCGGCAGCCCTTCAGGACGCGTCAGTACACGCTCGGTCCTCATAAGATCCTGATTGAGGTTGTTAATCCGGCCCGCGTCGAGCGTGCTCTTCTTCATGACGCGTTCTAGCAGGGCATCGTAGCGTTCTCCGTTTTGCTTGAGCGCGCTTACCTGCTCATGCAGACCCCCGAGATTAATCTGCTGCCCGTCTTTTTGCGCCTGCTTTTCGATCTCATCGAGATAACCATTGAGCGTGTTTGCGAACCGTACAAACTCAAAGGGCAGGACCGAGGAATCGGCCAGGCGAAGCAGCGCGGTGGTGGTGTATTGCGCAAGCGCCTGTCCGTCGGCAAAAGAGCTGTCTGAAAAGTGCGTGTACCAATAGATCGAATCGTAAACCGAATGGTAAATGCCACTCTTTTGCTGACCCCCGAAACCCTCATTCATGCTGGCCACGCCAAGGTAATCGAGAAAAACGACGTAGTCCGAACCTGCACCGAGCGCGCCGATTTGAAAAGGCTTTTCCGGCTTGCGAGCCGGGGCTTCCTCCTCCTCGCCCGAACCGGACGGGTGATGGATGCTGGCATCTAGCAGAGTAAGGCTGGTACCCGGCTGAGCAATTGACGACGCGACTTCGGAAGCGAACGATTCCAGTGTGTGCGAACCGCTAATATGAATCCAGCCCTTCCCCGTATTGTCGGAATTCAGATACGCGATGGCTTTCTCCTTGAGCTCGATCTGGTGCTTCTCGGCCCATTCGGTCGAACCGAGCAGGCCGAATTCTTCGCCGTCCCAGAAGGCGATCTTAATAGTGCGTCGGGGTCGCCATCCCTGCTTTTTCAAGGTGGCAAGCGCGCGCGCCGTCTCGAGAAGCGCACTGGCACCCGAAACCGGATCGTCAGCACCATTTACCCAGGCGTCATGGTGGTTGCCGGAGATAACCCAGCGATCGGGTGATTCGGTTCCCGGAATGGTCGCGATCACGTCATAAAGCGGCTTCGTTGTCCAGTCGTAGTCGGTCTTGATATGCACCTCAGTGGCCCCAGGGCCGGCGTGATACGTGAGGGGCAGTGAGCCTCTCCAATCTGGCGGCACGACAGGGCCGGTCAGTTGTTCAAGTATGGGCTGCGCGTCTCCATATGAGAGGGGCAGCACGGGAATTTTCATCAGCGTTTTGGCTTCCGAGATGGGCAGCCGCTTTGATCCTTTCTCGGAAGCCCAGCCGGGAGATAGCGGGTCGCCCGGATAAAGCGGCATGTCCAGAACGCTGCCGCGTTGTACACCTTGGGCGGGGCGCATTGGGCCTTTTACGTAAACATCGTCTTCGAAGTAGCCGTCTTCGTGCGGGTCCGAATAGATCAGACAGGCGATTGCGCCGTGTTCCGCCGCCACTTTCGGCTTAATGCCACGCCAACTCTTGCCATACCGGGTAAGCACAATTTTGCCTTTTACGCTGATACCTTGCTTATCCAACCATTCGTAGTCAGCGGGCACGCCGAAATTCGCGTATACGACTTCGCCTGTTACATCGCCGGTGGCGCCGTAAGCGTTGTATGTGGACAGCTGATGCGGATCTCCGCTATCGGGATCCTGCGGAACGACCGGCTCTTTGAGCTGGGCTGTGTAATGCCTAGGACCGATCACTTCGACTTGCCGCACTGTGGGGTAGGGCATCAGTGCTTCAAATGGCTCGATTTCCGCCTCCAATCCCCAATCCCGAAGCATGCCGGCCAGGTATTGCGCAACCGCTTTCGATTTGGGCGAGCCCGCATTGTGGGGCTCACCGGCCATGAAATCGAGATAACTCCGCAGCCGCTCCCGATCGGGAACAGCTTGCGCCTGACGCTCAATCCTGGTTTCGGCAGGGAGGTCCTTGACGAGAAAGCCCCGGATACTGGCAGTCTGCGCCTGCGTGCACAGCGGCAGGACGGGGCAGAGAACCAGAGCTAGCAGAGGTCTCATAAAAGGACTTATTCTAGCGTCAAGCGCGGTTCGGTTAGGCTTGAGTTCCTACCTTACACCCAGACACTTGATGTACAGGGGTTGTCATTTGCTCCGGCTCTTGCTGCTGCTGTATTTCGATGAACCGGCGTAAATTCAGGTGCGAACATCTGGAGTAAGCTTGAGTCGAGAGGCTGTTCGAATGAACAAGCATGAGCAGCGGGCTGCACGCGACCGCGGATCGTCTCTTCGAAATTCAATGACGCTTTGGAGCGCGGGCGCTGCACTGGTCATAGTTGTTATCTTGATCCTAGGGCTGAGCAGCTCCGCGCCTTCTGAGTTCTTCAAACGGGGCGCGCTGGTAGCAGCTATTCTGCTGCTGGTTCTGAGACAAATCATGCGCCGTTTGCGGGGACGCCCAAGCCGGGCCGCCGAGCCCGATCCGCAATCCACCTTGAAGCTCGACTGAACGCGCAACCTTGCTAGCATAAATAATCCATGAAAGGCATTGTTCTGGCTGGCGGGACCGGCAGCCGGCTTCTTCCTTTAACCAAGATCACCAATAAACATCTCTTGCCGATTTACGACAAGCCGATGGTTTATTACCCCATCGAAACTCTTGTAGAGGCGGGCATTCGCGACTTATTGGTCGTCACGGGAGGCCGTAATGCAGGTGATTTTCTCCGGCTGCTCGGAAACGGCAAGGAGTTCGGCCTGAAGCACATCAACTATACCTATCAGGAGGGCGAAGGCGGTATCGCCGAGGCGCTTGCCTTAGCCGAGCACTTTGCTGAGAGAAGCAAAGTCTGCGTGGTGCTCGGTGACAACATCATCGAGGGATCCATCGCGCGCGCGGTGGAAGACTTCAAGAGGCAGGAGCGGGGCGCGAAGGTGTTGCTGAAGCAAGTGCATGACGCCGAGCGTTTCGGGGTCGCCGAGATCGCGGGAGACCGCATCGTTTCCATCGAGGAAAAGCCGCTCAAGCCTAAGTCCAACTACGCCGTCACCGGCATTTATATGTATGACGAAACTGTTTTCGACAAGACGCACACTCTCAAGCCTTCGGCGCGCGGCGAACTGGAGATTACCGACGTCAACAACGCCTACATTCAGGAGGGTACGATGTCCTTCAACTACCTCGAGGGCTGGTGGACCGACGCCGGAACTTTTGATTCCTTGCTTAGGGCGGGGAATCTTGTCCGCGATACGCAATCTAAGCGGCAACCTGCGCTCGCGGGGGCTGGAGCACAACACGAGTGACCAGCTCGGCATTGGGAGTACTGGAATCAGGCGTTGCGATCGAAATTCCCAGCGCCGGTCCTGGTATCGGACGAGTAATCGTTTCGCCCACAAGCGACGATCTGATTGCCGAGGTCGAGATAAGCCCATTCCCAATATGGCCCGACGACCGCGGGTATTTTTTGGAGGTCGCGCGTTTAGGTCAGGGGCTTGTCGCAGACTATCCGGCGACCAATTCGCAGGTTTCCGCGGCGCTCAACTACCCAGGCATCATCAAAGCTTTTCACTATCACCGATTTCAGACGGACTACTGGGTGCCCGCGGCCGGTTTGCTGCAAGTCGCCCTGGTGGATCTGCGGCGCGGATCGAGAACGTATGGCGTGAAAAATACTCTCTATATCGGAACTCTTCGGCCATGGCAGATCCTGATTCCGCCCGGCGTGGCGCACGGTTATAAAGTGATTGGCGAGCAGCCATCCGTGCTGGTGTACATAACTGATAGAATCTACGATCCGAAAGACGAAGGACGGATACCCTATAACGACCGCTCGATCGCTTACGACTGGGAGCTACAGCACAAATGAAGCTACTCGTAACCGGCGGTGCAGGTTTTATTGGTTCCTGCTTTATCCGAATGGCATTACGCGAGAACTGGGCAGATCAAGTTATCAATCTCGACAAACTGACGTATGCCGGTAATCTCGAAAATCTGCAGCCTGTGGCCGGGCATCCCGGTTACCACTTTGCGCATCATGATATCTCCGATAGCGCGGCAGTTGAAGAACTGCTTGCCCGCGAAGCGCCTGACGCAATTGTGCATTTCGCAGCCGAATCCCATGTCGATCGGAGTATTCATTCACCGGCTCCGGTAATTCAAACCAACCTGAACGGGACCTTCACTCTGCTTGAAGGCGCCCGGAAACACAAACTGGCCCGCTTTGTTCACGTCTCGACCGACGAAGTGTACGGCAGCATTGATGCGCCGAAGGAAGCCGACGAGACTTATCCACTGCACGCCAGCAGCCCTTATTCGGCATCGAAGGCCGGCTCCGATCTGCTCGCGCTGTCTTACTTCACCACTTACAAGCTGAATGTATCGGTTACGCGGGCGTCGAATAACTACGGACCTTATCAGTTTCCCGAAAAACTGATCCCGCTGATGATCTCCAACGCTCTCGAAGATAAGCCGCTGCCGGTCTATGGCGATGGCCAACAGATCCGGGACTGGCTCTATGTTGAGGACCATTGCCGCGCGGTTCGGGCCGTTCTAGAGAATGGACGGCCAGGCGAAGTCTACAACATAGGCGGGAACTGTTCGCTGCCGAACCTGGAAGTAGTGCGCCGTATATTACGGGCGACATCCAAACCGGAATCGCTCATTGCCCGCGTGACAGACCGGCCCGGTCACGACAGGCGCTACGCTCTGACTAATCGCAAATTGACCAGTGAAAGCGGTTGGGAGCCTCAAATGGAGTTTTCTCGCGGTTTGGCGGCCACGGTCGACTGGTACCGTACGAACCAGGATTGGGTGCAGCGCGTCAAGAGTGGCGATTACCGGCGGTTCTATGAGTTGAACTACGCGGATCGCGTCCGGTAATATCCGCAGAGTAGCTATAATTCAACTGGGGAACTTTATCCATCAGTGGATCGCTTCGGGCACTCGGCAACTTCTTTGGATGAGCTGAAGCAGATCCAGGACGAGGCGCGCTCGTCCAACTCTCTAAAAGCTCTGCGGTCCTATTTCGAGCGAGTACAGGAACTCCGGCGCATTCATTCGGGAGATTTCGACGTTCAACTGCTAGTAGCAGAGGCGCAGGAAAAGATCATCGAACGTGCACGCGATCTGCGTAGCCGCGCCGGAGTTTTTGAAAGTGAAGGCGACCCTTTTAAGGAGCCCGTCCAGGGCGCGCGCTCTGCGGAGCCGTCCTACGAGGATCCAAATGGAGATCGAGGGAATGACCGCCCTGAAGAAATCGAGCGGGATGGTAACAGCTGGCGTCGTGCGACATATCTGGCTCTCGCTCTCACCGCGATCATTTGCGTAGTCTTTTTCTTTCTGATTCAGACTGCCAGGCGAATCAATTTGTCACCGCCAGTTCAGACAAGCTCCAAAGCGGCCTCCGGCGGCAACACGCCAGTTCAAAACGCGAAAGCTACAGAACCCGCGGCGCCAAGCGGCCCCACGGTACGCCTGTATACCGATCTAATACCGGGTACGGTTTCGGTGGACGATGGCGAGCCGCAGGACTTAAAAGACGGAGAATTGAACCTCGACCATCTCGAGCCGGGACGGCACTCCATCAAAGTGTCGGGGCGCAGCGGCACGGCGGCGTTCAGCTTCGATGTGACGGATACGTCTGCGCCGCAGGCCGTTGCGCCGGTAACCGCGACGAATGCCATGGCGGTGTTGGTTTCCGCGCAGGACGGCAAAGGCCACCTGCTCACGAACGTTCAGCAGCCAGAGATTTCTCTCGATGGAAAACCGCTCGGACAAGCCGGTCCAGACGGCTTAGCGCTGGATAACTTGGGCAACACGGATCACGAATTGCAGGTTGCGCAGGGTGGCGACAGACAACGTTTTGTGATGACCTACACGCCTGCTCCCGTGTTGACGGTCTATGTGAAGTCCGATCTGTTCGCCGGAGTCGTTACCGTCATCACAAAGCAGGACGGGGCGAGCATCTTTATCGATGACAAGCTTTACCGGCGCAAGACCGAGAACGGCCAGATCCGGATTCCCTTAAAGGCCGGCCAGTATGTGATCCACGTGCACAAAGACGGTTTTCTCGATCCGCCGCCGCAGAGCGTGGACATAAAGAAAGCGGAAGAATCGGAGCTGACGTTTAATCTGGAACCCGTTCCGAGATTGGCTTCGCTCGAAGTGCAGGGTGCAACGCCCGGTACTGCCATTTATATCGACAAAGAACAGGTGGCGACCGTAGGTGCTACTGGCGCCGCAAGTATAGACAAGGTGAAGGGCGGGGAGCACATCATAGAACTCCGGCTTGATGGTTCTACTCCAAAGAAGTTGCTGCGCAGTTTCCAGCCGGGTGAGACGGTTTCGCTGTCGGGCGCCGATGTGTTGTTGGAGAGGGCGGCAGCAGAAAAGAACCCGGAGCAGCCGGCCAGCAGTTCTGAAAGCGCAGCTCCAAAGAACGCGACGGAAGCCGCAAGCAGCATCAGCGTTCCGGGCGAGCAGGTCCGGCGGGGTGGAGGATTCGTGCATTACAATGTCCCCCGAACGGCCGGGCGCTACTCCTTCGAGGCGCACGGCAAAATCGGCGGCTTTCTGAAGCACGCGAAGCTGCAATGGTATGCCGGCTACGAGAACAGCGAAAACTACATCATGTTCTCAGTGGATGGCAAGCACGCCATAGTGCGCGAGATGGCAAGCGGCAAAACGACCGAAATCAGCCGCATTCCGTTCAACGCTAGCTCGGGTGAATGGATACAAGTAGAAATGTCTATCAAGCCCGGAACCATCACGGCGCGGGTCAGAACGCCCGAAACGGGCTGGAGCGATCTTGGCCCCGTGACCAGCGATGGCCGTGACTTCACGCAGGACAGAGTCGGTTTCTACATACCGGGGAACGATGAAGTGGCAATCGCAAATTTCCACTTCAGTAGCCAATAACGGCGGCGATGAGAACATACGGGCATGGATGAGCGCGCGTTTTATCGTGAATCGCAAACGACAAAGCCCGCCACTTTGACGTGTTCTTATTGCCGGACTCCGAACTCCTACGATCTGCGCTGGCTGGTGCGGCGTAAGCTCGATCGTCTGCCCAAGAATGCCGACGAAAGAGACCGCGCGAAGTTTACCAAAGCTGCCAGTTATATGGTTCTTCTGGACGACAAGGTACTGTGCAAGGAACCGCGCTGCCGGAGAGCATTCGAAGTATCGGGCATCAGAACTACCGCGTTCCTTACAGATTAGAGCCCGCGCTCCGCCTCACCCGAACCACTGATTAAATCGCGTATAGAAAAACTATTGCGCGAGTGGGTACAGTAACTCGACCCTGAAGCACCACATCTATTTACCCAGGGAGGCGCCATTTTATGGTGCATGCACGAAACAAGATAGTTATGCAGTTTGCCTTGCTGGCAGCCCTGCTGTCCTTTTCAAGCAGAGAAGTCTTTGCGCAACAGGACCCGCCGTCTCGCGTTGCGAGGCTTAGTTATATCAACGGGAATGTTTCCATGGAGCCCGCCGGAGTAGACGAGTGGGCCCCGGCAGAAGTCAATCGGCCCTTTACAATCGGCGATTACCTTTATGCGGACCAAGGCGGGGAAGCGGAGTTGGATCTGGATGTGGGCGTGATCCGGATCGGTTCGCAAACCAGCTTCGGGTTTCTCAATCTGGACGATCGCACAGTTCAGCTTAAGCTCACCGAGGGCGATATGTATGTCCGCGTGCACGACTTCGCATCGGATCAGGTGTTTGAAGTCGATACTCCGAACGCGGCTATTACTCTTCTAGGGGACGGCATTTATCGTTTTCGTGTCGACGCGAACGGCAGTATGAGCTTCGTGGTTGTGCGACAAGGCCAGGCACAGATCACGGGCGGGGGCCAGGCATTCACTTTGAACGCGGATAACAGCGCAACGCTCACCGGAACCGACCAGCTTGCGTACGATATCGAATTGGCGCCGCAGCCTGATGAGTTCGATCAGTGGTGCCAGGAACGCGACGCGCACGAAGCTCAGGTTGCCTCCCGCCGGTATCTTCCTCCGACCGTGATTGGCAGCGAGGACTTAGGGGACTACGGTGTGTGGCAGGAAAACCCGCAGTACGGGGCGGTTTGGTACCCGCAAAACGTGGACCCCGGTTGGGCTCCCTATCACTACGGACACTGGGCCTGGATCGATCCCTGGGGCTGGACCTGGGTGGACAGCATGCCTTGGGGATTTGCGCCATTCCATTACGGGCGTTGGGCCTACATCGGGAATCGCTGGGGCTGGTGTCCCGGGCCGATTGCGGTTGGAAATCCCGGACCTGTGATCCGGCCCTATTACGCTCCCGCCATGGTGGCGTGGTTTGGTGGCGCTCACTGGGGAGTGGGAATCTCGGTCGGAGGTCCGAGCTTGGGATGGGTACCGCTCGGTTGGGGCGAAGTTTATACGCCCTCCTATCATTGCAGCCCGGCTTACTTCAATAACGTAAACGTGTACAATACGCGGATCGTAAAAACCGTGAATATCACGAACGTTTACAACAATGTGTACGTTAACAAGCAGGTCTACAACCAGCAGTTCGTCAATGTCAGGGCGCCGAACGCGGTGATGGCGATGCCGCAATCGGCCTTTGTGAGCGGCCGATCGGTGAGGCAGGCAGGCACTCCAGTGAGGCAGGCCGATTTCGCGCGATTGCAGACGGCAGCGGTGGTTGCGCCGCCGGTGGCTCCGACGCGCCAGTCGTTTGCGCCCACCGCCACCGGTCGCCCGGTCCCACGGCCGGCAGCCCAGGTGGTTCAGCGGCAGGTGGTGGCAAGAAATACGCCTCCTCCGGCGCCGGCGCCCTTTGCCGAACGTCAACAGTACCTTCAGCAGCATGCCGGACAGCCGGTAAATCCGCAAGCGATGCGCCAAGCGGTGCCCTCAGCACATCCTGTGGTCGCGAATGTCAGGCAAGCTCCACCTGCGAAACCGGTGGCTGTGAGGCCCGGCGAACGCGTTGGAAACTCGGCAGCGTTCAACCGCCCGGCAGCTCCCGCTCCACGGCCGGCGCCAGCTGCGCAGAACGGGCGGATAGCCGAGCCAGCAGCGCAGCAGAACCGCCCCGGGCAGCCGGTAAGCCAGCAGAATGGCCGGATAGCGGAGCCACCCCTCGGAAATCGACCAGCGGTTGAAAATCGGGCGGGTCCGCAACCGGCTCCGGTTCGAGCGGCTCAGCCGCAAAACGGATCTGTTCCACAGCAGCAGCCGCCCGCGAACCTACACGGCGTTCCTCCGAACATGAGGCAGGGGACAACGCAACCTGCGCAAAACGGCCGTTTTGCGGAAGGAACTAGACCGGGCAGCGCGCCGGCAAACCGGAACCAGCCAGCTCCACAGCCGGGCGTGCAGGAACGAACGCAGCCGGCACCAGAGCGTGTCCCCCCGGCAACGCGTCAGCAGCCGCAAGTTCCAGAACGAAGCCAGCCTCAGCCCGTTCGTCAGCAGCCGCAGGTTCAGGAAGGAAGCCAGCCCCAACCGGAGCGGGCCCCGGTTCCATCGCGGCCGAGCCCAAATGTACAGGAACGAACGCAGCCGGCACCAGAGCGTGTCCCGCCGGCAACGCGCCAGCAGCCGCAAGTTCCAGAACGGAGCCAGCCCACGCCCGAGCGGGTTCCGCCTCCGACACGTCAGCAGCCGCCGGTTCAAGAACGAAGCCAACCACAGCCGACCCGTCAGCCACCGCCGGTACAGGAACGAAGCCAACCGGCGCCGCAGGAGCGACGGGGATACCCGGAGCGCAACTCTCCACCAGAGGAGCGAAGCCAGCCTAACCGGCAGGAATCGAAACCCGCTCCCCGCGAGAATAGCCACCCAGCCCCGCAGGGCGATCACTCGAAGAGCGATAAGACCGACAAGAAAGGACGTTAAGGGCAGGTATTTTTCCGCAATAAGCGTTGGTCGGTGGATGAAGTCTTACCAGGGAAAGCGTAACCTATGACTCATTCATCGACCAGACCTTTCGCAGTTGTGACCGGGGCCTCTAGCGGAATCGGTTTCGAGCTCGCCAAGCAGTTTGCCGAGAACGGTTTTGATCTGCTAATCGCCGCAGAAAGCGATTCGATCAACAATGCGGCGCAGGAACTCAAGATGTTAGGTGCCGATGTCGAAACCGCACAAGCCGACTTGGCGCAATACGACGGGGTCGAGCAGCTATACGGAAAGATCAAAGCCTCGGGCCGGCCCGTAGATGCAATCGCCCTCAATGCTGGTGTCGGCGTAAGCGGCGATTTCGCCCGGCAGACGGATCTGAAAGCCGAGTTGAATTTGATCAATCTCAACGTCGTCTCGACCGTACACCTCGCCAAGCGGGTAGTGAAGGACATGGTTGACCGCGGCCAAGGCAGGATTCTCTTCACTTCATCCATCGCGGCCACTATGCCTGGATCCTTCGAAGCGATTTACAACGCATCGAAGGCCTTCATCTCTTCTTTCTCTGAAGCTATTCGTGAGGAACTGAAGGACACAGGAGTAACCGTGACCTCTCTCATGCCAGGACCGACCGAAACGAATTTCTTCCATCGAGCAGGCGCCGACGACACAAAAGTAGGGTCAGGCAAAAAGGACGATCCGGCGGAAGTCGCTAAAGAAGGCTTTGAGGCCCTTATGGCGGGCAAGGATAAGGTGGTCGCGGGCTCCTTCAAGAACAAGCTGCAGGCTATGGCAGCGACCGTGCTGCCTGAAACCACCACGGCGGGTATTCATCGCTCAATGGCAGAGCCCGGTTCGGGTACCAAGAAGTAGGGCTGAAGTTCGATCCAGTTTCCGCGTAGCCCACCTGGGCTAATAGCTAGCGGCCCGAATGTTGCGAATCCGGCCAAACCGGCGTCGCCATCTCGATTCTCCAAACAGGGCCGCCCTGATACAGCTGGCCCTCCATTCGTACGAATGCTGGAGCCTTACCGTCGAGAATCCAAATCAGAATGTCTTTGGGCTGCTTCCCCAAAAGCGGCGCCACTACTCCGGCCAAACCCCCAATTTCCACTTTCAGGTCGAAACGCGTAGCTCTATGAGGGGCGCCAGCAGTCCGAAAGGTGTCCTCTCCCTGGGACGCAATCGCGAGCTTCACGAGCCGCGGTTTTGGCGTGGCCGCAACGTATGATACTTTAATTTCTCCCGAATTTGGTCGAATGTTCTTCAAGAGAGTGAGAATGAGGCCGTTGGCCAAATCAGGCGGCAGGTCGAGGTGGTCTTTCTCAAACTTTTCTTTCCCACCGTCAGCAGAATGTACCGTCACCTCGCCGGTGGAGACATCGATGGAGACATCCATCGGATGCGGAAAGGACGGCCCTTTTTGCACGTGGTGATCGCTTATAAGCCGGAAGTCACGATGTTGAGAATAGACGGTCGTTTCGTCGTCGACGGAGCCGTCTTTGAAATGGAACACCAAGTCTGACACCAGCCGGTCCCGCTGGACAATCTGGGTGAGGTCACCCGAGGCGATCGTTTTGCCCTCCATGGTGCGCAGCACGAGAAACCCATGGACCGTACCCTCCATGTGGAGCACCGGTATCAGGTCGGCCCGTAGCGCGACGGAAGTCAGCAGCGTAGCTCCAAGCACGAAGGCGTGTTTTCTGGCGAGTCTCCCTTTGCGAATTCGACCCGTTACTGCAATTTCGGACTCCATAAAGCTTCACCTACGTACTTTGGATTACATAAGCTAGTTTATGGGATCAGATACGACGGAACCGCAATTCTTATGTTCTTATTTTCAAGACATTCTCAGCAGGCGTTAGCATCCGATCCAATCCCGCCGCTCCGTCGTTCCCCAGGTCTCCTTACGTCAGGGTGACCGGCTTCCGCTGCGGCCTTCTCAATTTCGGAATTAGCCTCGCCGCCGATGAAGATAGCCGCGCTCGTGACATATAGCCAGAGCAGAAGCGTGACCACCGGTTTTAGTCCCGCATAGATCCTTTGGGAAGAGCTGAAGTGCTCCTGAGAGATACGAAGGAGCAGGGTAAAACTGACCCATAACGCGATTGCGATAACCGCACCGGGTGTACTCCATTGCCACCTTCGATCTTTTAGGTTTGGCCCGAAGCGGTAAAGCGAAGCGAACGAGAAGAGGAGCAGCACTATTATGACCGCCCATTGCATGATCCGCCAGGAGATGGGAAGACTATGCAAAGCAAGATGCTGAGCGATAACGGTGCCGGCACGGCTGCCATAAAGCATGGCTGCTAGCGCCACCAAACCCAGGATTCCCAGCGAAATCGTCAGCCCGAAGGCGATGGTCAAAATCCTCCACCACCGGCGCTCTTCTTTGACCCCATAGGCTCTGTTCAGGCCGATAATCATGGCCCAAGCGCCGTTCAGAATGGCCCAAGCTGCACTTAAAACTGCCCACAACGCGCCAGCTCCGATACCGGCTCTCGCGTTTAGCTGTTCAGTGGTCTTGGCTATTAGCGCCGAAGCTTCCCGGGGCACCATCTGCTGAACAGAATCGAGCAGCGTGTTACGCAACTCAGATCCGATGCCGGCGAAAGTGTTTAGCACTATGAGCAGCAACAGAAGGGCTGGGAATACGCCCAAGAAATAATAAAAGGCGAGCCGGGCTGCCTGTCCGAAGACCTCATCCTCCCAGCTCCTGCGACAGGTTCGTTGCGCTAATTCCCGCCAGGAAAGTCCTCGGAGACTCCACAAAGCGGCCATAGTTCCAGCTCGGCGTGAACACGCGATTCTAGCATCTTGAAGGAATGAGCGCAGGCTTTTATCCCAATGTGGATAGGGGTCAGGATTGCTTCTAAGACCCATCGATCTGACGGATGGCAGCAGTTCTGTCCGAGCTGCCCGTAAACCAGCAGCTAAGCCGGAAACTTTGGCGAGGCGGTGGTAAGCGTGGCCACGCGCAAGCTGCAAAAAGGCACGCGCCCCGCCAGCTGAAAGCGGAAATCATCGCGCCGAATCGGAGAAAGGCGAGCTCAGCAAACGGGCACAACAACGCCCGCCAGGAAAGGCAGGCCATCATCTACAAGGCGGTGCATCGAAGTCAATGTGCGTTTAGGGAAGCCGATTGAGTCGCGTTCTCATCAGGCGTCCGTTTTTGCAGTGTAGTGATTTGCCGTGCGTCCGCCGGGCTAAATGAAATGATGCTGACCGCCGCCCGCTGCCAGTCGCTTTTTGACCAGATGCCCTTCATCAGCCCTGTCGTGGCATGAGCCTCCGATTGAAGCAGCACGTGCCCTAGCTCGTGCGCTATGGCGTACCCTAGCACGCGGGCGAAAGTCGGTCCTCCAGTCTCACTTACGTTGGCCACCCGATCGGCGAAAATCGTGACCTGGACACCGGATCTCGCGCATGGCAGGGAAAAGGCGAGCGCGTGGGGCGGGAGGCCAACCGGGGCGCGGCGCAGAATCTGGACCCGCAAAACCGTTGAGACGGGGTCCGCTTGGCAGACTTTCGCGGTATAGGCCGTGAAGTCCGTGCCTCGGTTTCGGATGTCCTCGACCGCTCCGTTAATCCAGGTTGACTGTATCGCCGCGGTTAACAAGACCGTGCCAGCGAGGCGTTCAGCGCGTTCGACGGTGTGGGTCCCGATTTGCGCGGCATCATAGACGACGATCGAAAGCGCTCTGTTCGGCTGTGCCTGACCCATCGCTGCTGTTGACAGCAGACTCAATAAGAAACCCGTTCTCCAAGAGTTGTTGGTACCCATTGCACCCTCCGTGAGCGCAAGGGTGCCGGAAGCAGGTAACTGCCTCAATGCATCGGAGGATATCCGCGTGCAATCAGATTGTCATCCCGCATGTCGCTGAAATGCTGAGACATAGCATTTCGTGTGAACTGTATTGCCAGCGACCGAAAGACTCAATTTCTGCTAGACTTCTCGTACATCAATGTCTGTCGGTCCGAAATCTGTTCATTTTGGCGTTTTCGAACTGGATCTGACCGAGGGTGTGCTGATCAAGAACGGTCGCTCAATCAAACTCCAGGAGCAACCGTTTCGCCTGCTCTCCATTTTGCTGGAGCACCCTGGCGAGACCGTAACTCGGGAACAGCTTAGGCAGGTCCTTTGGACGGCCGATACATTCGTCGATTTCGATCGCGGTCTCAATGCAGCCATGGCCAAACTGCGCCTGGCCTTAGGAGACTCGGCCGATAATCCACGTTTTATCGAGACTCAGGCGCGCCGTGGATACCGGTTCATAGCTCCGGTAGCCGCGCCCGTTGAGACCGTTCCGGTTCCAACAGCCCACCTGTCCCAATCAACTTTCCCGGTACATCGTCTCGTCTGGCTCGGATCAGCAGTCCTGGTTTTACTCTTCATCGGAGCGGGCGCACTCTATCACCACCGCCGAGGTGAGCAACGTGGCGCCGTGGCCGAGCTTCTGCCGCACCCGGTTCCGCTTACAACATATCCGGGCTTTCAGTGGATGCCCACCTTATCGCCCGAGGGAAGCAGGGTCGCTTTCGCCTGGGATCAGCCCGGCAAACGAGCATCGCACCTATACATAAAGCTCATTGGTTCCGGTGACCCCGTGCAACTGACGAATGGCGACGCGGGAGATTTTGCTCCGGCCTGGTCGCCAGACGGCCGATCTCTAGCCTTCCTCAGGTCTCGAGGGCCGTCCAGCACCGCCGTGATGCTGATCCCATCGGTAGGCGGCCAGGAAAGAGAGTTGACACGCCTGCACCTCGATGGAGCGCAGTTTTTCGAGCACGGGAATTGGGTACCAGCGTCCCCTCTTCTGACTTGGTCGCCGGATAACAAATATCTACTCACTGCTGAAGAGGATCGCTGGGGCGAGTTATCGCGGCTGGCCGCCCGGTATGAAATCGTACGGATCTCCGTCGAAAGCGGCGAACAAGCTCAACTAAACGTGCCTGGAGACTCGTCCACTGGCATGGCCCATGGCAATGTCAGGACCGGCGATTATGGGCTGGCTCTCTCGCCGGACGGCAGAACTCTCGCCTTTACCCGTTCAGCGGATTCTCCACACAACCAGTTATTGACAGTGAGGCTCTCACGCGATATGCTCCCTACCGGCCCGGCGAGGTCGCTTCATTTCGACAGCGGTTACTGCACGGGAATAGCGTGGGACTCGGACGGCCAGAACCTGATGGTATCCGCCGACCGGCGCGGCTCGATAGAGCTCTGGAAGGTTCCTCTCGAGCCGGGACGAGAACCCGCCCCTGTGGCCGTGAGCGATACCGCCCCCGGAGAATTAGCCGTATCGAAAACCGGACAACGGTTGGTGTTTACTCACTATTCATTCAATACGGACATCTGGCGCGCGGATCTGCGAAGCGCTCACCTGCAGTATGCCGCCCCATTGATTGCGTCTACGATGCAAGAGATTCGACCGGCCTATTCATCGGATGCAACCCGCATTGCTTTCGAATCGAACCGCACGGGAAATGAGGAGCTTTGGACATCAAACGCGGACGGCTCTCAACTGCTTCAGTTGACCTCCTTGGGGAACTCTTATGCAGGCAGTCCAGGGTGGTCGCCCGATGACCGGCAAATTGCGTTTGATGGTAATGCGGCAGGAAAGTGGGATGTTTATATAATTCCTTCCCAAGGCGGCAAACCTCTCCGTTTTACACAGGGCTCCGGGTCGAGCATGAGGCCGAGCTGGTCCCATGACGGGAAGTGGATCTACTACTGCGCTCCGGGAAATAGCGGTGCTCAGATTTGGAAGAAGCCCATAACCGGTGGTGTGGAAATGCAGCTCACGAAGAACGGCGGCTGCAATCAGCAGGAATCGGCTGATGGGGCATACGTTTATTATTTGAAATCGGGTGACCGGGAGTTGTGGCGAGTTCCGACCGGTGGCGGACAGGAATCTCAGGTACTTGCCCTGGCGCACGCAACGCAGTTCGCGCTTGGAACCGATGGCGCATATTTGATTGAAATGGTGGCTCCCGCAATTTTGAAGTATTTTGACTTCTCCAGCGCTGGCACAAGAGTTCTTGGTATGGTTCCAGGGCCGGTTGTTCAGGATCGTGGACTTGCTGTCTCGCCCGATGAGCATTGGCTGGTCTACGGGAAGGACGAGGCTTCGGGCAGCCAGTTGATGCTCGTCGAGGGATTCCGGTAAGAAGCGCCTGGAATGTCCCTTGACGCACAGAGCAGCCTAGTGTTTGGCTTCCGCATTGCTTTTAGATTTCGGCAAACTGGACCCAACGCTCGGGATGTAGCCAGTGTCCGGGTTGCGCGTAATCGGAAAGCCATCCGGCCACGTCGCGGCCCTCAAATTCGGGCTACGCGGTCTGCTTCCGCTTTGCAAAGCCAGAGAGCAAGTCCCCGGATCAAAATAATTCCAGAGACAAGATGCCCAGTAGATCCGGAACTTCGAAGGCGCGATTGCGTTTGTGGTGTCATTTCTCTGCCGGGCCGCTTCCGATATAGATCTGTCGTCATCCTGGCGCGATACGGAAACATCGCCCAGTAAGAAAAGCCTGCGGGAATCGTGGGAGTTCAAAGAATCTTAAGGCCTCATATGTTTAGGTTCATAGAGGCCGATCTTTCCTCCACCGGGCAAGCTGATCTTGGTGATGGAGCCCCAGGGCGCCTCTGTAATCGCTTCACACTCCACGCCTTTTGCCCGCAGGCACGCTAGCTCAGCAGAAAGATCGGAGCACATCAGGTAAAGCTCATGCCGATCGTTCTCTTCAGCCGGATGGATAGCCGCTTCCGCGGGAGGCAGCCCGAAAATTAGCCAACCGTGGCCAGCATCAACTGACCTAAAGTCCAGGACATCTCTAAGGAACGCTCTGTCAGCATCGGCATCCTTCGAATAGATAACCACATGCGCGCCACTGATCATCGTCCTAACCTGTCTGTCAGATCAATTCGCCGAAAAAAGGCAAAGGGATTGCGGATGTGTCCGGACCGTTCCGCCACTCGTCGATTGGAATGGCCAGACGAGTGCAGACCCTGTGCAAATGCCCTGTGACCCCTACTTTCGTACATCGTAGTGAAGCTCTACCATGCCGCTCTTGTACGCATTTACTTCCCTGAGGTGCAGCGCGGTGTCCCGCTCGAGCCCATCAAAAAATGAGATCCCGTCCCCGATCAATATAGGCATGATCGAATAGCGCACTTCGTCCGCCAACCCTAGGCGAACGCACGCGCCGGACACCGAACCACCGCCGACGAACCAGATACTACGGAATCTCGTTCTTAAGCGCTCGTTCACAAGCTGGGTCAAATCCCCTGAGTAGAACTCGACGGAACTTCCCCTGCTCGGAATAACGCGGCTGGTGAGGACAATCGTCGGTGTGTCACCGTAAGCCCATCCAAAGCCCTTGGCTTCAAAGGCCAATGCTGTCTCATAGGTCCGCGAACCCATTACATAGCAGCGGATCGTGCTGAGGAATCGCGTGACCAGTTCGGGATCCATTCCCTTCCCGTCATCGAAGCTGTCAGTGGTTTCGAGCCAGTCCACACTTCCGTCCCTTCGAGCAATGAAGCCGTCCAGGCTGGCCACCATGTGGATGGTTACGTGAGACTCTGGCTGTTGCATACGACAACCCGAGAGGAAGTTGGCATTGCTCCAGTGTAAAGGTCAGCGCCCGAAGCGGTAAAGCGAAGCGAACGAGAAGGGGAGCAGCACTATTATGACCGCCCATTGCATGATCCGCCAGGAGATGGGAAGACTATGCAAACCAAGATGCTGAGCGATAACGATACCGGGACGGCTCTCATCCCGAGGCACCATCTGCTGAACAGAACGAGCAGCCGTGTTTACGCAACTCAGATCCGATACCGGCGAAAGTGTTTAGCACTATCAGCAGCAACAGAAGAGCCGGGAATACGCCCAAGAAATAAAGGCGAGCCGGGCTGCCTGTCCGAAGACCTCATCCTCCCAGCTCCTGGGACGGGTTCGTTGCGCTAATTCCCGCCAGGAAAGTCCTCGGAGACTCCACAAAGCGGCCATACTTCCAGCTCAGCGTGAACACGCGATTCCAGCATCTTGAACGAATGGGCGCAGGCTTTAGCCTAATGTGGATAGCGGTAAGGATTGCTTCTAAGACCCATCGATCTGACCGCTGGCGGCAGCTCTGTCCGAGTTGCCCGTGATCCTGGCGCAATCCGGAAACTTTGGCCAGGCAGTTTTGCTAAATCCTTGGCGCTACTCGCCAGGTATAGGCACTGAACGAGTTCTGTTCAGTTGGCCAACTGGCGGACTCAAATGTCAGGTAGCGCGCTTCAGTCGTCTTCCGACCGAGCAAAAACCGAACTTTAGAAGTTCTCAATCAGCCAAGCATTACGTTCCATCCCCGGTTCGCGGATAGCAAGGTATTTGCCGTCGGGGGAAGCGATAGCCCAGGCGTAGCCGCCGCCTCTGGTCGCCCAGAGCGGTTGTGCATGACCCTGAAGATCCACTCGTAAGAGAGTGGCTCCAATGGGACCGGATGGGGAATCAATCTGCCCGGCATTGGACACAAATAACCCATGGCCGTCCGCTGCCCAATCGATTGATGACGGGTTTGACCATCCCTCGAGTTCAATAGTCTTTTCGATCTGTCCGGCCAACGAACGGATTTCTATCCTGCCAAGCGGATCAGCGCCAGTTATCGCGAGCCGCGAGCCGTCTGGAGAAATCGTCCAGTTGATGTTCGTCATAGAGTGCGCTACACGGAAGAGCTCGTGACGCGAACCCGAAATCGGATCAAAGGCAAACAGGAGGACTTGCCTGTCAGTAATGCCCTCGCTGGCCACGCAGGACTCGCCCGCTCTGTGAGGGCAATCGAAGTTGTTAACCTTGGCGGTAAACACGGGTTGCCGTGCACCACCACCCAGCGGCACGCGCATCATCTGCACTGTATCGGAATTGGGCGTAAGCGCCGTGTAAAGTAGTGATGTTCCATCTGAACTCATACGCACTACCTGAACATTGTCTCGGCCAGTCGAAATCAACTCCGGTACATTTTGAGCTAGCGCTTGCTTATATATCAGGAACGTACCAGTGCGATCAGAGTTGAAAACCACGGCTTTGCTATCAGGTGTCCAAGCAAACGGGACGTTGTACCGCTCATCCAGTGTCAGTCGTCGCACGTTTGCCAGCTTGCCGTCGCGTTCTAGTTGCCCGACTACAACATGGGACTGATCCGTACTGCTCTCGAACACCAACCTTTTCGCATCGGCTGTAACGCTAAACCCCTCCATGTGAAATCCTGGAAGGTCAGTAATTCGCCGCCGCAGGGTCTGCGGCTTCCCACTACCAACGTCCAAGGTTATCTCCCAGAGATTGCTGTTCCGCGTGTTGGGTGCGGCTTCGGGAACGGCAAAAACAATCCGGCCGTCGGCCAGCCAGCTAAAATCGTCGGGGAAGCTGAGATCATCAGCATTTCCGGGCGTGAAATTCAAGAGCCTGTTCGAGAATACGACCGACTGCGTTCCTCCATTCAGGTCGCTTGTTGCTATCGAGTATTCCCACGACATTTGCCCCAAATGTTGGAGTTTTTCGTACGCTAGCCGTTTCCCGTTAGGCGACCAACGGACCGAATTGAACCAGGTCAGGTCGTTGCCGACGAGCACTTTCTTTGCGTTTTCTCCTTGTGGACCCATCACCCAAATTTCTCGTTCGAACATCAGGCGGCGGCTGCTGGCAATTCCCCAATGCGTCATGCGAGTCCCGGCCGTGAATGCTATGAGCGATCCGTCCGGTGAGACCGACTGAACCAGAGCGTTGTCTCGAAGCGGAGTAGCGGTACCCCCAGCTAGGGGCACTGTCCAAGCAGCGAAGCTGGTGGGTGTCATGGACGTGGCGAGTATGCGCGTTCCGTCGGAACCCCAAGCTGTCGGAAACCACGCGTCGCCTGCCCTCAACGACGAAGGTTTTGGCACCAGATGCAATTCCCCTGTGCTGACGAGCCGAAGCTCGATGCCCGCCAGATCTCCGTAAGCCAGGTACCGGCCGTCTGGCGAGATGACGGCGTTCCAGACCGGATTATCGGCAGAATTCGTGGTGAGTTGCCGCACTTCCATCGGCAGTCTGCTGGGCCTTTGACGAAGTGCCAGCCACAATACGAGGCTTGTCAGGACCAGAACCGCGGTAACTGCAATCGTTATCGAGAGCGCAGGTCGGGAACGGGCCTTTAGCTGTTCCGTGGCCGCGCCAGGAAGGGCTGCCGCTAGCACCGCAGCAACCGGTGCCTCATCCCGGTGCGGGCGCGCTGGCGGACGTTCCTCCTGAATGGCTCCAATAAACCGATACCCTCGACGTGGAAGCGTTTCGATGAACTGCGGACTCTCGGCCGAATCGCCCAGAGCTTCCCGTATCTTATTAATCGCTCGATTCAGGCCGTGATCGAAATCGCCGGTCGTGTCCGACGGCCAGATCTTCTGGCGCAGTTCCTCCCGGGTCAGGACTTCGCCCGGTTCATCCAGGAGAGCGAGCAGGAGTTCAAAGGGCTGGCCTTGCAGCTTGATCTTGCGCCCTTGCTTAAAGAGTTCGCCGGAATCCCGGTCGACCTCGAATACCGAGAATCGGATCAGTCGGCCGCTCCAGGTTGGTCCGCTCATCGCAGTAGCTTACAGCTAACCAGGAATATCACACCGTTCGCCGCTTGTAATCCGGATCCGGATGTTTGACATCCTAAAGCTACTTACGCCGGGATAAACATTCAACCCGCGGAGTATCGAGAGAGCATCGACTGGAAATGCCTCTGCGGCAAAACTGGTCTCGTGCCGAAACGATCCGAAACGCTCGAAGGCGGACCCCAGGGTAACTCATACCCTGTTCGTCTTACGCTCGTGCCTCCGGTGGTTTCGCACAAACCAAATTACCAAGGAGAATCCCCATGTTCAAGACGTTTTCGATGATGAGCTTTTTCGGTTTCCTGACGATTTCGGCCGCGTACGCGCAATCCGGGCAGCCGATTCATGCCAAGATTCCATTCGCTTTCACGTTAGAAAATAAGACGCTGTCAGCGGGCAATTACCAGCTCACGTATAGCAGCAGTGCGCAGCGCTTGATGATCCGAGGCTTGGACCAAAATTCCGCGAGTGCAATGACAACCGTGTTTCCGACCCTCGGCTCCGAGTCCGCGGGCAGAAGTGGCAGATTGGTTTTCGATTGCTATCGCAAAACCTGTTACCTCGCTCAGGTATGGCAGGGCTCGGTCGGCGGCAACCGAGGCCTCAAAGTGCTTCAAACCGAGCGCCAGCGCGCACTAGCCATCTCGGCTCGGATAGCCGCTGTTACAATTCCGACCAAGTGAATCTCTTCGGACTGCCGGGTTGACTGAATCCTTATATGCCGAGGCAATCTCATCCTATAAGTGCGAGGGCTCCACGCAAAACTAGCGGCGAGGGTGTGCGCACGTGAGTTATACGGCGTCTATCTCAAGCGATTCGATCGCGATCGTGTAGGGATGATGATCGGCGGCGGCATCTTTCTCGTCCGAACCTGGACCGTGCGGCTTGCGTTCCAACCGATGATCATGGCCGTGTGGGTGCTGGCGGGTGCGGTCTCATTCGTAGGCCGCGCTTGCTTGTGCCGAACTCGGACGGCGTTTCCTGCAACGGGCGGCCGTGTATTCCTGCGCGGGGCGTACGGACCCGCTCCCGCCCTTGTCTGCTGCTGGCTGCTTTTTACTCTTGCGCGCACCGCACCCGTGGCTTGGTTAGCACTTGCGTTTCCATTTACGTCGGTCACTTCGTACCGGTAGGGCATGTTGCCTCTAAGCTGCTCAGTCTGGCGGTGCTGGCAATCTTCCTTGGGTGAAGTGCCGAGGGGCGGACGCTGTGGAATCGAAGGAGAGATGCCTCAAAATTCGTAGCGCAACGCGAATTGCATTACCCGCGGCTGGGTTAGCAAGTTCGTATAGTTTCCGAACTGCGTGGAGAGGTCGATCTCGGGACGGTTCGATTGCACATCGAAGCGGGTCAGGTTGGGCACGTTGAAGACCTCCCAGCGTAACTGCAGGCTGTGCCCTTCGAAGGGCATTCTCCAGCGTTTGCTAAGGCTCGTATCCCAGCCCGCGAAACCGTCGCCGCGGAACGTGTTACGCGAACCGCTTGCGCCAGGATAAGGATGAATGAAGTCGGCGACGGCGGCCGTACCGTCGGCAAACATGTTCACTGTTCCGTCGGGCTCCTTGTACGAACCGCTCTTCGGTGTCACGACTGTCAGCGCGTTTCCCTCCTCCTGCCAGTTGGTTGGGAAATAGAAGCCGTTATCCACGGTGACGGGGAAACCGCTGGTCCAGCGCACGATGCCCGAGAGTTGCCAACCGCCGATGAAAGCATTCAACACGCCGTTGGCGTTGCGCGCGATCGGCTTGCCTTTACCAAAGGGCAGTTCGACGATGAAGTTCGCGTTGATCTGGTGCGGAGTATCGAAATCCGAAACAGCGCGCAGTTGATTCGGAGAGAATGGATTGATCACCTGGCCGCCGAGCCCGCCGTAAGGCGTAATTCTTTCGGCATCGGAAGATATGTCCATTGATTTCGAAAAGGTGTAGTTCAGGTCGAATTGCAGACCAGCGCTGAAACGCTTCCGCAAGCTTACCTGGAGAGCGTTATAGCTGGAGTTACCGATGGTGCTCCAGGCATAGAGCGAAGAATACTGCGGATTGTAATAAGAGAACGGCCCCGTATTGAGGGTGTAGGACACGCCGTTCAAATTAGCATCCGGGATGCCGCCGTAGACGTCGATATTCGCCTGGGCCGTGGTGTCGTTGTACTTTGCGCACAGGAACTGATCGTAGACAGCTTGCGCGACATCTTTCGTGGAACCGCCGCTGCAAGTAAGCGAATAAGCTCCGCCGCTCTTGAGCGGCTGCATCAGATTCTTCCAATAGGCCGCTGTGGGTCCCACGACCGCCGAGTTGACCTGGCTGGTCGGCAATCCCGAACGATAGAGTCCGGACATCCGAGTGGCCGCCTGAAAATAGCTGATACCCGAATTCTTGTCGACGAGATTGAGGGGCTGGAGCAGATCGCGCTGGGTCAGCAGATTATGCGAGAAGCGGCCAACGTAAGACATCTCGAGTGCGAAGTTTTTGGGAAGCGCGCGGCCGATTGAGAAATCGACGGTGTAGGAGTAAGGAGTCTTGATGGTGTCGTCCAATCCCCATGCGATCGCGAAGCCACCCGAATCGAGCGATGCCGGTGGAGTTTGCGGAAAAGTTCCCGGCGGTGCGGGAATGAGCATTTGTGTGCCGTCCAAAGCGGTTGCTGGAATGGTATGCAGATCCGTGAGGCGCGGCGCAGTAGAGGCGGTTAGCACAGCTGCCGGATTCGAGATGCTTGTGGCCAGCCCGAACGATCCGTTCTGGTCGAAGGTGTTCAGCAAGCCAAGGCCGAAGCGGTCATAGACTTTGCTGAAGCCCGCTCGGATCACTGTTTTGTCATCGCCGCCGAAGAGCTTTTTGCCCCAATCGCTTTGTGGGCGCAACGACCAGGCGATAGAAGCACGGGGCGCGAAATCGCTCTTTTCGAAATGGTAGTAGCCCGGGCCGTTGTTTGCCGGCCCACCAAGCCTGAACTGGATCAGCGGATCCAGATTAGCGGGGTAGCCTTGAAGCATTTGCTGCTCGTGCTCATTGAACAATTGACCAAGGCTAATATTCGGCACCACTTGCAGGCCGTTCGTTTCCCAGGGAGGAGGAAAGAGCGAATAGCGGAGTCCATAGGTAAACGTCAGATTCGGCTTGATGCGCCATGAATCCTGGGCGTAGGTCTCGTACCAGTTCAGCCCGAAATGCCTTTGCACGGGAGCGCCTTGCGGGAGTAGGCTGCCGTCCTTGTTGTAATTGTAGATGCCGTTGTCTTCGGTGACCATCCCGAGAAGCGCCATCATCGGGAAATCGTAGGAATTATTGAAGGCCGGATTCACCGCTGCGAAACCGCCGTTGTCGGGGCTGAGCGGACTGAAGGTGTTAGCGAGGCCCGAGGTGTCGAGCCACGCCGAGTTCGCCAGTCCATAACTGAAAGAGTTGAGCGTGCTCTGCCGGGGGTTGCGGACCAGACCGACATTGCCGCCGAATTGGAAGCTGTGCGAGCCTTTCGTCCACGAGAGGTCGTCGACAAAGTTATGGACCGGCATCTGAAAACTTTCCGAGTACGTGATGCCCTGATTCAGTCCGCGGAACTGGTTCCAGATCTGGCTGGAGTCGCCGAGATTGCCCACGCTTTGCCGCGTAAGGCCATAACGCAGATTGTTCACTAGCGTCGGACTGAAGACGCCTGTGTAGCCGATCGCGAAACCCTTGGTGTGATCGACAACGGTGTGCTCGGGAGCCGTACCGGGCAGAAAGGCGGGGCCGGGATTGTATTGATCCTGCAAGGCCCCGCGCCAGAACAAAGTGTGCTGGCCGTTCGAATCGATGCGGTAGTCAAAGCGCGCAATATACACGTCGTTATCGTTGCGTATGGGGGCGGCGAACCGGTAACCCGCATAGTTCAGGCCGTCTCCTACCGAGTTGTCGTTCGGAAGCGGATACGTGTTGAAGTATTTCAGCATCACCGGATTGGGCCCGAGATGCAAGGGATCGAGAGCAGTGATGTCCTGCGGAGTTAGGGTTGTGATCCCTCCGTCCGCGTTCTGATACTGGATAATACCCTGACGAAGGGTCGCAGATGGGATGGTGCGGACCACGCTTTGCTCTTCCCGTTCGCGGGTTGCCTCCCAGTTGGCGAAAAAGAAGAACCGCTGCTTGATAACAGGGCCACCGAGCGAAACCCCATAGATGTTCCGGTTCAGCTTGGGCGGAATGTTCGGTTGACCGCTGTTTAGCTCGGCCAGCTTGACAAAGTAATCATTCGCGCTGGTTTTTGTGTTGCGCAGATATTCATAGAGCGAGCCGTGAAATTTGTCGGTTCCGCTCTTGGTCACGAGCGTGACCTGCGCCCCAGAGGAGCGGCCTTCATCCGCTCCGTAATTCGTCGTTGTCACGCGGAACTCCTGCACGGAGTCGAGCGTGGTCGGAAGCACCGAGGTAAACGCATAACCGCGTCCCTGGTCATTGGAATCGATGCCGTCCAACGTGACATTGCTCTGATCGCTGCGCGCCCCATTAACTGACCCGCTGCGGGTATCGTAGTTCCGGTCAAGATCCGGCCGGTTCCCCGTGTAGACCACGCCCGCCTGCAAGGTAAGCAGATCGGGAACATTACGGCCCTCGAGCGGAATCTGCTTTACCTGCATTTCATTGAAGGCATTTCCGAGCGAGGCATCGACCGAGTTCAAGATAGGTGCTTCGGATGTCACGGCCACGGTCTGGTTAACGGAACCGAGCTTAAGTTGAACGTCAATTGTGGCGGGCGTGTTCACCAGCAGCTTCAAATCGGTCTGTTGGTAGCGCTCGAATCCGCTCGATTGGACTGTGAGGCTGTAGTTGCCAGGCGGCAACCCGAGGAACGCATAATCTCCCTTCGGACCGGTAACCGTGGAACGCTCGATGTTGATATTAGAGGCGTTGATCGTGACGGTCGCCTTGGCGATCGATGCGCCGCTCGGGTCGGTGACCGTGCCGCGAAGTGACGTTGTTGCCTGGCCGAAAAGAAAGGCTTCGACTGACACCAAACCGAGTGCCAGAATCAGAGCTCGAAAAGACACACGACTGCGCGTATCCGAATCCATAGTGCGACCACCCGCTTTCGCTGAATTACCCTATTTTGCGAAGCACGGCGAATTCTGTCAATGGGAAAGTGGGGAAGCCCCGGCGTTTTCAGTCACACGGCTCAGTGGAGCATCGGGAACAGATGGCGGATTCGTGCTTCATTTGGCTGCGCACCATACTCACAAATTTCGAAGGCTTCGTAATACTTGGTGGCGTTGCCTTTTTCCGGGCCATACCACTTGATAAGCGAAGCGCGGACCGCTGGACTGATCTCGCGGGTCATCTCGTGCTTCAGCCAGATCTTCCGTTCTGCCGCATCTTTGGGAACTTCATCCAAGCGTCCGTCCACCCAGGGCAGCCATTCGTAAAACTGCGACACGTGTGCGTCTAATGCGCTGATCTTCTGATCGATGACGTCATCGATATCCACGGCAATATCGGGGCGGAACGGATTGGGCCGCTGGAAATGGTCTTCATAGTAAAGGAAGACCGGATTTTTACGGATGGCCGGGGTGTCGGGCGTAACCAGCGGCACCACCACCATGTAAGCAGCATCTTGCACTAAAACACCCGTGTATCGATGGTCGGGATGGTAGTCGTTCGGACGCGGCGCGAGCACGACATCCGCATTCCACGCCCGAATCTGACGGATGATCTGCTCGCGCACCTGAAGGGTAGGCAGCAGTTCTCCGTCATGGTTGTTCAGGACTTCATATTCGATGCCCAGACGCCGCGCTGATTCTTTCGCCTCGCCAAGGCGGCGCTTCGCCAACTCACTCCGCTGCATCGTTTGATGCCCTGCGTCGCCGTTAGTCACAGACACAAACTTCACGGCATTGCCCATCTTTGCCCAAAGCGCCACGGTACCTGCGGCACGAATATCACAATCATCTGGATGAGCGCCGAAGGCGATAATGCGAATTTTGCCGCCTTGGGCCGTGAGGGTGGCGGCCGCCGCAAACATAAGCAGCAGTTCTTTCATCATTGAAATTCTACTCGGCCTGAAGAGCCAAAAAGCCCACTTCGCCTTTCGACGAAGTGGGCAACGTATCCAGTTAAGGACACTCAGATTGACAAGGCTCAAAAAGCCGTTTAGACCTTCCGCTGTTTCCTCCTCCAAAATCCCAGACCGAATACCGCGCCCAAGCCCATCAGCCCGAACGACGCCGGTTCAGGCGTAGACGCAACAAAGCCGTTCACATGCGTGCCATCGGAATAGAAGCCAACTAACTGGCCGAGGTCATTGATGCCGTTGATAGTGGTTCCGGTCACCCCGAAGGCGGGTGTTGTTGAACTTGAGGCGTTCGGATCATCCACGGTGGACCAGCTTCCAGTCAGGACGTTAAAAACCAGTCCGTGTGTCAGGCCGGCGGCATCGACGTAATAACCGACTGCCAGGCCATTATTATTCAGGCCGAAGAAGCCGGTGTTGGTCGATCCCGGCGCTTCGAAATACGAAGTCGTCTTGCCGTTGTAATATAGGCCCTCGTTGTTTCCAGCAATGACGGCTATTCCGGCGACGTCGCCAGCGTTGTTGATCCCGGTGGCTGTGGTCGGGGCCGCTCCAGGGAGGTTGGTGAAGCTCTTGGAAGCGATGTTATAGATGTATCCCTGGGGCGTGCCGCCGCTTGTGACATAAAAGCCTGCCGCCAGGTTGTGATCGTTCACCCCTAAAAGCTGGTTAGTCGCGGGCGGCGTGCTCGGGGTCGCCGGATCCATGATGGGCGAGGTGAACCCGCTCGAATTGTGGACAAAGCCGGTGTTATTTCCGGCTGCGTCGACAGAAAACCCCACCGTGGTCCCGCTGTTATTAATCCCGATGACCTGAGTCTGGACCGCGCCAGTAACGTTCTCGGCGACAAAGCCGCCGCCGGCCGTCCAGGTAAAACCGTTGTTAGGCACGACTGTGCCATCGCCAAAATATCCCGCGATCATCCCGGAATTGTTGATCCCGAGCAGCTGATTGAAATTCGGATCGCCGGGGTTATTCAAAGTTGTGAAGTTGTAGTAGTTGCTCGCCCGGATCAATGCGGGCGACAGCATAAGAACTGCCGCTGCCACCGCGAACCGGCCGTGGGTCAGCCAAATTCTCTTGCTCAAATTGAACCTCCTGAAACCAAAGCGGAAAACGAAAGCCCGCTTCTCTCCTCGAAAATATCCCGAGCCCGTTTGCGATAGAATCGGACTCGAATTTTGGTATACCAGCTAATCCCGAGCGAAGTCCTTGGGAAAGGTTTAAGATTGTCTTCGGAAATTCTTAAGGTTTTCTAAAAGCCAGTGAACCCGTTGAAAAAGCGTAGCTTTCGCTTTGGCCCTTTCCGCCTGCACGCGGACGATCAGCTCTTGCTGCGCGACGGAAAACCGCTGTCCTTGCCTCCGAAAGCATTCGATACGCTGCTGTATCTGGTGCAGAGTTGTCCCCACCTGGTGACCAGGGACGAACTGATCCGGGCGGTTTGGCCAAACAGCTTTGTGGAGGACGGAAGCCTTTCGGTAAGCATTTCGCTGGTGCGAAGAGCGCTAGGCGAAGCGGAAGATGGCGAGCCATACATCGAGACCGTTCCGCGTAAGGGATACCGCTTCCGATGTGAGGTTACCGCGGTTGAAGAGGACCGGGCTGCGGCAGAAGTGGAGGCCTCGGGCATCTCACGTGAGCGCTCCGCCGGTTCGGCCGGTACCCAGGTCATCAGTGCGGTAGAACTTGAACCTGTTTCGGTTCCAGCTTTCGATTCGTTCCCGGCGGCGCCCCTTCGCGGACCTGGTATGGCAGGGTCGAAACGGGCCATCACGAGCTCTCGTTTGCTGGTCTTGGCGGGCGCCTCCGCTCTCGTGCTGCTGACGGCATGGGGCATCTATTCGGCTCTCCATCGCAGCCATGCGATGCTCCCGTTCGGGTCGATGAAGATCAGCCGTCTGACTTCAGGCGGCGAAGTTGCGGATGCGGCGATTTCTCCTGACGCAAAATATGCCGCGTTTTTCTTGCGCGAGAATCAAGGTCAAAGTCTTTGGATACGCCAGCTGAGCGCGCCCGGCACTGTGCGCATCATTGCCCCCGAACCCGGGGCGCATTTCAGCTTGACATTTTCGCCCGACGGAAGTTACCTCTACTACGTACGGACGGGCGTCGACGGGCTTGGAACTCTGTATCGCATGCCGGCGCTCGGTGGAGACGCGATCAAGCTCCTGCCTGGAATAACCGGCCCTGTTAGCTTTTCGCCCGATGGCAAGCAGTTCGCATTCGTTCGCGTGGATCCCGCCCATTGGGAAGCGGCTTTAATGATCGCAAACCAGGACGGGAGCGGTCTACGACCGATCGCCCGGCGCAGGCGGCCCAGTTATTTCTCCATTTTGGGCGTTGGCTGGTCACGCGACGGCGATTCTATTTTCTGTCTGGGCGGAGATGCCGCCAACTACGTGTCACAGGCGTTTCGGCTGCTCGAAGTGCGCGTCACGGACGGCAAGGAAAAGGTTGTCAGTCCACACGGCTGGGCCTGGGCGGGCCCGATTGTGAGCGCGCCGGACGGAGAGTCGCTACTGGTTTCTGCGGGTGAGCGGGCTGAGGACGCGCATCAAATCTGGCGGGTGCTGCTGAGCAGCGGCGAGGTGTCGCGGGTGACAAATGATCTCAGCAATTATGCCACCTTGAGTCTCACCAACGACGGCAGGACTCTGGCTTCAGTGCAGACCGTGAGGCCGGCAGAAATCTGGCTGGCGCAAGCCGGTAATCTGGAGCGGCCCGTGCCTCTGGGTACCGGTGACATACCTCATTTAAATAGCCTGGCTTGGACGCCCGACGGGAAAATTGCTTATTCGGCACGCCTGGGTGATGACATCAGCCTGTTTTCGCTCGAGCCGGGCGCTTATCCTCCTAGGCAGCTTACGGCTGGCAAAGGCGATAAGGCGGAGCTGGCCATCACGTCCGACGGGAGTTACGTAGTTTATCAATCTGAGGGCAAAATCTGGCGTATGGATCGCGACGGAACCAATGTCCGCCAGTTGACGCGCGGCGCTCACGACGTGCATCCGCAGCCTTTCCCGGGTGGACAGTCGATCATCTATGCGTCGTTTGCGAACTGGTCGCCCTCTATCGGCGGCAAGCCTACGCTTTGGAGCGTTCCCATCAGCGGCGGCGAACCGAAACAGTTGAGCGATGTAGCCGCTTCCTTGCCGCAAATTTCGCCGGATGGGAAGCTCATCGCGGCGGCTTACTTTCCCGGTGAGGATCCGCGGTACTCTCCGCATTCGATTGCGGTTTTCAAAGCCTCGGGCGGGAATCCTGTGAAAATCTTTAGCCGGCCCGCTTCGGCTAGCGACTTTCTGTACTGGGCTCCCGGCGGGGAAGGGCTGGATTATGTGGTGACAACCAACGGAATCGGGAATATATGGCGTCAGCCGCTCGGCGGCGGCACTCCGGTGCAGATCACGCACTACGATGCTTATGGATTGTTCGACTTCGCCTGGTCGCGCGCTGGACGCCAGCTTGCGCTGGCGCGCGGAAACACGATGAGCGATGTGGTGCTGATCACAAGTTCCGATTAAACCTGTCGAAAGGCCGCTTCCGCGTAATAATACGAGTGCGCCGAAAAACGTCAACTCGTCTAACAGGTTGGAGGGGATTGTGCAAATGAGATCGATGATTGCGGCAGTATTTGGATGCGCGGCGCTCAGTGTTGCGGGAATGGCGCAGAATACGGGAACGGCCGCTACTACTGATCAGGCCTTTGTGGATTTGGCCGCTCAGACGGATATGACTGAGGCCCACCTCGGCCAATTGGCTGCCGATCAGGCTGAGTCACAGGCCGTAAAGGATTATGCGCAAATGCTGGTGACCGATCACACAGCCGACTACAACCAACTGACCGCCGTAGCTACAAAAGCAGGCTTGACAGTGCCGAAGGGAATCGACGAGAAGCACGACAAAATGATCGCGCCCTTCGCCAAGCTGAAGGGGAAAATGTTCGATCGCCGGTACGCTCGCGAAATGGTGACCGGGCATGAAGCGGCGATCGCGGCCTATAACAAGGAAGCGCGCGATGGTCAGAACGCGGATCTGAAGGCCTACGCGCAGCAGGCGCTCCCGACTCTGGAAAAGCACGAGACCGGAGCGAAGGCGCTAGAAAAGCCAGGCAACGCTAGAGAGAGTAGAGAGAAAACAAGTAAATAGACAGGCCTGAGTGGAACAGAAGATTACTGGGTTCCACCAAGACGAATACGGCGATTGGGTAGCTGACTTGGAGTGCGGCCACACTCGCCATGTCAGGCATAATCCGCCCTGGATGCTACGCCCCTGGGTCACGAGCGAAGAGGGCCGCAGCCAATTTATCGGATATAAACTTAAGTGTGTAAAGTGTGAGCCGGTAAATTCCGGAGATCCCGCTCAGCGCCCCTGAGCGGGACCTTGTTCGGAAAATCGCACGCCACTGGAGAGCATTGGCGAACAGCAGGGCGTTTCGACCGGTTTGAATTCCATCAACTCGGCTCGTGTAAGGTCAGGATCGTAGAGGTTGAGTTGCCACTTGCCGTCGCGGCCGATCTTCGGCGGTTGCGCCGGATCGTAGCCACGGCTGACCACCGTTTTGTATGCAGGCTGAATGCTCTGGACCCCGAGCGCAAAGTGATGCATCACCCCGAGTTGCTTAGGCGTCGGATTGTGTACGTTCAGCATGTACTCAAGCCAGTCAGACCCATCGGGTACGCGCATGTCTACCCAGTCGGTCTTGTCGTTAGTCATGCCTCCATACCAGATCATTTTGAAACCGAGGATGTCTTTATAAAAGCGATCCTCTGCCTCCCGGTCGCGAACAGTAACACCTACGTGGATCATGCGCTGCGAGATGCGCGTCGCGGGAAGAAGCTTCCCGAAGTTGTTGCTGTGGAGCGAACCAGGCATGTACTGAACGAACTCGACGTCGTGGCCTTCTGGATCTTTGATCATCATGCTTAGATTCTTGTCGAGCCCGGGCTTAAGCGTCGCGGGAACCTTCACTCCATGAGCGGCGAGATAATCACGTAGTTGCTGGATATTCGTAGTTTCAAAAGCGAAATGAGTCATGCGATCTTCAGACGGGTTCGTAAGCGTGGGGTAGATCTCGATGTACTGATGGTCGTTCACTTTGTAGTAATTCAGCATGAGACCGCCGGTGGGCTTATCCAGACTGAAGTGGTCATAACCAAGCACATGGCCGTAAAACGTTTCGGCCGCATCGAGATTGCTGGTTTTGAGACCAATGTGCGCGACGCTAATGATGGGCGGACGCGCGGGCTCGGAAGCGGGCGCTTGGGCTTCGGCGCGCACGGCCCAGTACAGCGGGCATAAGGCCGCCAGTGAAGCAACTAGTAGGTAAAAGCGCTGCATCTAGCGATCATATAACCGCAAGATTCGTGTCGCGCAATACCGAATCGAGGAACTGCGCGAGATCGATATCTTTAGCCGTGACGCGATGGCCGGCATCGAAAGTGTCGAGGTGGATATCCAGCGAGTCGTATTTATTGCACCAGACGGGATGATGATCTCGCTGGTCAATGCCTTCGACGCAGGCCTGCATGAATTGCATAGCCGCGCGAAAGCTGCGGAATTTGATTGTCTTTTTGAGTCCATGCTGGTCTCCTGACCAGCCCTGCAAATGAGCAAGAGCCGCTTCGATTTCTGCAGGTTCCAGAGGTGTGAGGCTTGGCTTCTTCATTGTCGATTACCTTGTTTATCATTCTTCGGCGCATCCCTTCATGGCAAATCCTGATCGTCATCGTCGGATGCCGGTTCAGGAGCCGCAGGTTCAAGCTCGCGCGCGGTAGGCAGCTTCAACTCGGGGAGCTTAGCGCCGCGTAGCTTGCCATTCAAGGCCGGCAGCTCTTGACTTTTGAGGGCGTCCCAGCGGGCCAGGAGTTCAGCAAGCGCTTTGCGCCGGTCTGCCACGGCGGCAGATAACTGCGTGGTGGGTGCGGCGTCCGCTTCCTGCAAGCTTTGCAACAAGGCGGTCAGAGTTCCATTCACGGATCCGAGCGTGTCGAGCCCGGGCGCGGCGCGCCGGTCGTGGAGCTCTCCCACGCTGCCACCGAGCGCTTGGAGTTTTGCATCCATTTCAGAAAGCGCGGCTGCGGAAGCCGGGTCCGTCTGAGCCTTTCCGCGTGCCTCTTTAATTTGACGCCGAAGCGAGCGGAGCTGTTCGGCAGCTAGCGAACTCCCGGTGAGATCGGTGTAAACCTGCTGGGAAGCATTGAACTGCGCCGTTAAATCAGGCAGAGACGTGTGGACGCGCGGGTCCATAATGACCACCAGCGGCTGAGTATAAGTCTTCCCCCCGGCTGTCAGCTTGACCGTGTAGTCGCCGGGCATCACCCAAGGCGAACTGGCCGCGGGAGCGGTGTCATGAAAGACGGCCTGCATGGGATACTCACGGTGGCCGCCCGGCAGCGGGGAGTAGTGGAGATCCCACAGGAAGCGATGTGCGCCCGCTAGGTTCGACAGGTGCTGGGGAGGCCGCACCCAATACTTCGGTATCTCAAGCATGGGACTGATTCCAGGTACGGGGTCACTGCTTGAGTAGCTCCTTACAACTTTGCCGGAGCGGTCGAATATCTCAAGCTTTACCTCCGATCCAGCGGTTTCCGTCGGACCTAAATAGTAGTCAATCACCGCGCCATCCGGCGGGTTCTTACCGGCGGGAATGTCGGGCGGAAGCGGCGTGTCTGTATTCATATCCCAGCGGATGCGGATGGCTGTTTGCGGCCTAAACAGGTACGCCTGTGAAGCTTCGAGCGAGGCGTTCAACTCGCGCAAGGGCGCAATGTCGTCAAGAATCCAGAAGCCGCGGCCGTGCGTAGCGGCAATCAGATCGTCACCTTTGATCAGCAGATCGCGAATCGAAGTAGCGGGCATGTTCAGCCGCAGGGACTGCCAGTGGTCGCCGTCATCGAAGGACACGTAAACGCTGCGCTCGCTACCGGCAAACAGCAGCCCTTTGCGCTTCGGGTCCTCCCGTACCACGTTGACGGCTGCCCCCTCCGGAATTCCCGTTGTGATTTCATTCCAGCTGCGGCCTGCATCGTGAGTGCGATAGATATGCGGCCGCAGGTCATCGAGCCGGAATGTATTGATCGCCAGGTAAGCGGTTGCGGGATCGAAGTGGCCCGCGTCGATGATCGATACTTTCGCCCAGGGAACCAATTGTGGAGGCGTTACATCGGCCCAGTGCGCGCCGCCATCGGTTGTGAGATGCACCAGTCCGTCGTCTGTACCAGCCCAGATTCGATTGATGTCGAGCGGAGATGGGGCGAGCGCATAGATTACTCCGCGCTGCATCGGTTGAGCGCTGGGATTATCGCGGTATTTCCCGACACTGGACGGCACGCTCCACGTTTTACGGGATAGATCGGGGCTGATTTGAATCCAGCCCTGCCCTCCATTCTCCGTCTTCCAAACTGTATTGGCGGCGAAGTACAGGATGTGCGGATTGATGGGAGAGAAGACAAGCGGAGCGGTACGGACGGTGCGATAGCCGGGGGTGCGCACCGCTTTGGGACCGACGTTCTGAACCTGTCCCGTGCGCCGGTCATAACGCGAAACTTTACCTCCGAAGACGATGTCCGGGTCGAGCGGATCCGGCACCGCGTTGCCATATTCTTCAACGCCGACCGGATGCCACTCTCGCACGGTGACCTGTCCGTCGTCGCCGCGCGAAGATATGCAAACCGAGCCGCTCTCCTGCTGCCCGCTGCAGACGCGATACGGGAAAGCGTTGTCGGCCGAGACATGATAGAGCTGGGCAGTGGGCTGGTTGTACCAATCGCTCCAGGTCTCGCCGCCATTGACGGTTACGATGGCGCCTTGATCGCTGACCACGAGCATGATCTGAGGGTTATTCGGATTAATCCAGATACTTTGATAGTCATCTCCGCCGGGGGCGCCGCGGATACCCGTCCAGGTCTTCCCGCCATCGACAGATTTCCAGGTGACGATACTCGCGCTGTACACGATATCGGGATTTTTCGGATCGACTGCGGGAACCGGCAGGTCGCCTCCCCCGATGCGCTCAGCAGGACGCGGATCGCTGGTGATCTTCTGCCAGCTCTCGCCCGCATCATCGGAACGATACAGCGCAGTGTCATGGCCGGTCGCAATCGCCGCATAGAGCCGCGATGGGTTGCTGCGGGCGATGGCGAGATTGGCTTGCTCGACACTCGCCGCTCCTGTTGGAAGACCGTTGGTGAGAGGACGCCACGTTTTTCCGCCATCGGTCGATTTATAAATGCCGCCATTCGTGCCGCCCCAGGCGGCGTTTTCCCATGGGCCCTGGCGGGCTTCCCAGAAAGACGTGTAGACGGTATCGGGGTTTGCAGGATCGATCTCGACGTCGTTTGCTCCGGTGTTTTCGTCTTTGTACAAGACCTTTTGATAGCTCTGTCCGCCATCGGTCGAGCGAAACAGTCCGCGTTCTTCATTCGGACCATAAGGATGACCGAGCACGGCTACAAAAACTTTATTGGGATCTCGTGGATCGACTGCTATGCGCGGGATCTGCTGGCCATCGCGCAGGCCGAGGTGGGTCCAGGTGTGTCCAGCGTCGACCGACTTATAAATCCCATCTCCGGTTGAGAGATCGGGACGCTGCAGACCTTCGCCGCTTCCGACATAGATGATATTTGGATCGGAGGGAGCGATCGCGATGGCTCCGACGGAGCCAGTATCCGCGCTGTCGAAAATAGGATTCCAGGTGTGGCCGTAATCGGTCGTCTTCCAGACCCCGCCATTCACTTGCGCTACATAAAAAATGTTCGGCTGAGAGGGAACGCCTGCCAGCGCGCGCGTGCGGCCTCCGCGGAAAGGACCGATTTCACGCCACGCCAGGTCGGAAAAAAGCTTAGCATCGAGTGTTTGGGCGGCGACCGGCAGCGCGCCGATGAACGAGAGTAGGATCGCCCAGAAAGCGCCCGTATTTCTGCTTCGGAATCTGGTCAAGGGAGTTGCTCCTGAGTCATTCTTGCAAAGAGCGAAGCACGAGTTTGCAAACTCGCTGTTCGCTCGCTTGCCGGGCAGGGAAGCGACGCGCCGGCGAGTCAAGATCGGCTACATTGGTATTGTCGGCCTTCTCTATGGCACTGAAACGAACGCGCACAATCGTTGTCTTGCTCATGATCGCCGCACTCAGCGGGTGCGGAACGCGCGAGACCCCGGAACAGCGCCACAGTGATGCAAATACACCGGCCGGCAAGTTGGGGCAAGCGGCACACAAAGCGGCTGTGGAGGCAGACAAGGCCGGCCAAGTGATCGGGAAGCAGCTTAGGAAAGCAGCGCACGACGCCCGAGAAGGTTGGAAAGAAGCAGCTCGCAACGATCAGAGTAAGAAGTAAGCGGAGCTCTTGGAAAAGGTGTCGCGAAATCAATGGTGGCAAGGGACGGAATCGAACCGCGGATGAAGCAAAGCATCGAGCAACTGCACGCCCCGATCGATGACGCGAAAAAATAAAGCACGTATTTTATGAGTCGCCAGGTATCCCTCACGATTGGCAGACCTGGCGCCGCGACCTGAACGACTTTGCACCGCGGCTGTTCTAGCGACCGGGCGGCCTGCCGTCACGGTGCCCAGATCCGAAATCGCCCAGAGACGTGCATGAGACTCATCAAATACAGCATGCCGTCGTAGTACCGGTTCTGGCCCGAAGGGATTGGCGTTTTCCACAGCGCTTCTGTGAACTGCCTGGCGCGCGCCTTATCTGTGGCGGCAAGGCCCGCAACGGCATTTGTCCCGACAAGTCCAGCGGGATGGTCCTCGCGAGTGAGACCGGGCGTTGCTCCGAGCGGCTTCCCATCAAGTGTATATACCGGCCCATAGGTATCGATGCCTTGCGAGGCGAAAAACTTCTGGATGCGATCACTGAGTTGTTGCTCTTCCGGCGCCTTTTGCCACCAGGACCAGTCGACAGACCAGTTGCTCGCGGTGCGCCATGAGTCATAGCCGAACACCGTTGATTGCGGGAATCGCGTCTGGTGCGGTGTGCCGTCGAAGTTCGCGTATGCGGGCGCGAGGCCGGTAGTCGGATTGGTCGTCTTTACAAAGAACGCGCGGCTGACATCGGCGGCTCGGCTCCAGAACGCCCGGTCGGCGGCCGGACCCCAACGCGCCCAGAGTTCATAGAATGCGGGCAAGTGGTAGGAAGGATCGGTAAATGGTTGCGGCATGATCGCCGGAACGAACAGGATCATCGCGTGTTCCAGGCTGACCTCGGGTCCGACCTTTCGCTCCCCAAACTTGGTAGGCCCGGACTTGATCTCACGGTGAACCATTGCTGTGAGCAGACGGTTCGCTTCCGCATGATAGTCGTATAATCCGTGTCCGCCGGGCCAGCGATTCCCAGCGAACAGAAGCGCCATTGCGAAGTACTCTTCGCCATCCGGCGCCGGCGTTTCCTCGTTTGGAGTACCGTCCGTCTTACATGACCACGAGAAGTAGCCGAAGGACGGATGGTTTGGGTCGCTGATGTACATGTACGTCCTGGCCCAATTCCAGATGGCGTCGAACTCGGCTTTGTTCCCGAGCTGGACTGCAATCATCATGCCGTAGGACATGCCCTCGGTGCGGACGTCGTGATTGGCCCAATCGGTGATGTACATCAATGGACCGTTCGCATTCCTTCCTGCCGCAAACGCAATCGCCTGCGTCTGTGGATCACCGTGAAACAACTGCTGGTATGCGCCCTTTATCTTCGCTTGGATCTCTTGCTCGCTGTGCCCATCCTCTGCGAAAAGGTCGCGGTATTTGCCCGTCTCGAAGGCTCCAGATCTGCTGCCGAAGAGTGAAGATTGAGAATACGCAGTATGCGAAGGAGCTAAAAGCAGGCACACGGCGCAGGTGAGCAGGAAACCAGTCCGATACATGTCGTCGATACTATCGCGAAAGTCCTGGTTTCGGGCAGCAAGCTGTGCCCCGCGAATGCGTTGCTAGCTTGCGTAGGTGGCTTTGTGATCAGTGCCGCGCCAGACAAGCTCCATCTCCTCCAGCGAACGACCTTTCGTTTCCGGCACCATGGCCCACATAAATAAGGCAGCAAGAAGGGACATTACACCGTAAAGCCAGTATGCGAACCCATGCTTGAATTGTTCCACCAGATACGGATTTTTGTCGAGAATGGGGAACGTCCAACTGACGATGTAGTTGGCGATCCACTGCATCGCCACCGCCAGGGCCATCGCCTTACCGCGAATCTGATTGGGAAAGATTTCGCTCAACAGCACCCAGGTTACAGGCCCCCAGGAGACCGCAAAACCCGCGGTATAGAGCAACATACATGTAAGCGTGACGATTCCTTTGGCGCCCAGCCAGAACGCCATGCCTAAAGAAATCATGCTCACGGCCATAACGAGTGCTCCGATAATCTGCAGCGGCCTACGTCCAAATCGATCCACTGTCAAAATTGCGATGACTGTAAATGTCAGGTTGACCGCCCCCACAATGATGGTTTGGAATAGCGAAGCGTTAGTAGTTAACCCCATGCCTTTGAAGATGTCGGTCGCGTAATACAGGACCACATTAATACCCACGAATTGCTGGAAGACCGACAACATCAGGCCGATGAAAATGAGCCGCTTCCCGAACGAAAACAATCTCCCGGAGTGATGTTCGCTCAGGGAGGCGCGGATCTCAGAAATTTCTTTCTCGGTCTCCTCCGCGGTCACCAGTTTGGCCAGCACGGCGCGGGCCCCGCTCTCGTTCCCCTTCAGCATGAGGAAGCGCGGGGTCTCAGGCACAACGAAGAGCAGAATCAGGAAAAGGCCGGCAGGGATGCTGCCGGAAAGGAACATGTAGCGCCAACCGACCGAGTTAAGCCACACATCGCCGCTGCCGCCTTTGGAGATTCCGAAATTGACAAAGTAAATCACCAGCATCCCGAAGATGATGGCGAATTGATTCCACGCAACAAGATTTCCGCGGACCTTCGGCGGCGCGATCTCCGCGATATACATGGGCGACAACATGGAAGCCAAACCCACCCCAATGCCACCGAGAATCCGATAGAAAACGAAATTCGCCATATAACCCGGTCCACCGTGGCCGATTGGGGCGAACGGAAACTCCGGCGCGGAGGCGCCCAGGGCTGAAGTAAAAAACAGCAGTGCGGCAATCACCAATCCGCGCTTTCGTCCGATGCTCGTGCTCACCCACCCGCCGATCAGTCCGCCTACGATGCAGCCGATCAGTGCGCTCGAAACCACAAAGCCCAGCAGCGAATTGGCCGCATTTGCTTGCGCGGGGTTGGTCAGATCCGTAAATCGCGGATCGACGAAGTAGGCTTTGAGGCTGTCCACGGCGCCGTTGATCACAGCCGTGTCATATCCAAACAGCAATCCGCCCAGAGTGGCAATCAGCGTAAGCAGAACGACCCATGGGTTTATTCGTGGCATAAACGTGTTCAGCCGTGATACCTGTTGACTCGAACCGACTCTGCCAGTCTATAACTGCGCTGGTGCCGGCGGTTCGTTGAAAGCAAGCTTTCGCACGCAGTCATGATACTTTGAACAGCGGTAGTTGCCTTGGAGAGAGATGATGAAGCGATACCGAATGCGATTCATCGCAGGCATCGTCGCCTGCACCGCACTCTGCTTAGTTGATCCCTCAATACAGCGCGCCATGGCGCAAGACAGGGCAAATCCGCCATACTTGAACCCGAATTTGTCCCCAGACGAGCGCGCGAAGGATCTGGTCCATCGCATGATGCTCGAAGAAAAGGCGTCGCAGTTAGTAAATCAGGCCCGCGCGATTCCGCGGCTCAAGATACCGGCTTATGACTGGTGGAGCGAGTCGCTACACGGAGTTGCTGTCGATGGCACAACAGAGTTTCCAGAGCCAATCGGGCTCGGCGCGACCTTCGATGCAGGGGCGATCCACGATATGGCCGCGGATATCGGCGTCGAGGGACGCATTAAGCATGTGCAGGCCGAGCGTGCGGGGCACAGCAACATTTTTGAGGGCCTGGATTTCTGGGCTCCCAACATAAACATCTTTCGCGATCCGCGGTGGGGACGGGGCCAGGAGACCTACGGCGAAGACCCGTTCCTGACGGGCCGCATGGGAATTGCCTTCGTTACCGGAATGCAGGGCGACGACCCGAAGTACTACCGCGCGATCTCGACACCCAAACACTATGCCGTCCACAGTGGCCCGGAGCCGACGCGCCATTTCGCGGACGTGGATGTGAGCAAGCACGACGAGCTTGACACCTACGAGCCCGCTTTCCGCGCCGCTGTGACCGAAGGTAAAGCCGGATCAGTCATGTGCGCGTACAATGCGATCAACGGCCAGCCTGCCTGTGCGAATGAATTCCTGTTACAGGATCAACTGCGCGAAAAGTGGGGTTTTCAGGGATATGTCGTTTCCGATTGCGGGGCCGTCCGCGACATCTTCAGCGGGCATCATTACCGAGCGACACAGGCCGAGGCTTCTGCAATCTCACTCGAGCGCGGGATGGACAACGAATGCGCCGATTTCTTCGCGAAAGTGAAAGACAATCACGATTACAGGCCATACATCGAGGCCGTGCAGCAGGGCTACCTAAGTGAGAGTGCGCTCGATACAGCGCTCGTGCGCCTCTTCGCGGCACGCATGAAACTCGGCATGTTCGATCCCCCAGAAATGGTCCCGTACATGAAGATCGACGAGAAAGAACTGGACAGCCCGGAGCACCGCGCTCTGGCCCGCAAGATCGCCAATGAATCCATGGTGCTGCTGAAGAATGACGGAGCGCTTCCGCTCAAATCGGGAATTACGAAGATCGCGGTGGTCGGTCCGCTAGCCGATCAGACGAAGGTGTTGCTCGGGAATTACAATGGAACCCCGACACATACGGTCTCCATGCTGGAGGGTCTGAAGGCGGAGTTCCCGAATGCGAAGATCACGTTCGTTCCGGGAACGCAGTTTCTGCGCAACGAGGGCAATCCCGTACCAGACAACCTCCTAACGGCCCCTGACGGGAAGCCCGGCCTCAAGGCGGAGTACAGCAATTGGCAGGGAGTGGAGCTTGCACCGGGGGCGAGGCCGGCGCCAATCACCAGCCGGGTTGAGCCCAACGCGAACCTTACGGAAAACACTCTGCCCGCGGAGGTGGGAACTAACAGACGAATCGGCGCGCAGTGGACGGGCTTTCTGACTCCGCCCGATTCCGGCGACTACCTCATCGGCATTCGCGCAGACGGTTTTAGCAGCGTAAGCGTGAACGATAAACAGGTTGCGCTGGAGTTCAGAACCCACGGAGTCGAAAGCAGGCTTGGACGCGTTCACCTGGAAAAGGGACAGAAGGTTGCGCTGACCGTCGTTTACGGGAACGTTGATAGAGCTCAGCCTCGTGCGCAATTGATCTGGGCGAAAGTGAACAATGCGCCTTCCCCCGAGGCCGTCACCCTTGCCAGAAATGCGGACGTTGTCATTGCCGCCGTTGGGATCACGAGCGAACTCGAAGGCGAGGAAATGCCGGTGAGCGAACCCGGATTCCTTGGCGGAGATCGCACCAGCATTGATTTGCCGGAACCGGAAGAAGCTCTGATTGAAGCTGTTGCCAGCACACACAAGCCCTTAGTTATCGTCCTGATGAATGGCAGCGCGCTCGCCGTTAACTGGGCGAACGATCACGCCAATGCGATTCTTGAAGCCTGGTATTCGGGCGAAGAAGGCGGCGCGGCTATTGCCGAAACACTCAGCGGCAAAAACAATCCTGCCGGCCGCCTGCCAGTCACGTTCTACAAAGACATCAGCCAGCTTCCTAATTTTGAAAATTACTCAATGGAAGGTCGCACTTACCGCTACTTTCAAGGGAAACCGCTGTATCCGTTTGGCTATGGCCTGAGCTACACGAAGTTTACCTACAGTGATCTCACTGTGCCGCAGGCGCCGGTCAGTGCGGGCGACCCGGTCAATGCTGACCTGACGGTGACGAATACAGGAAAGGTGGCGGGAGATGAAGTCGTGCAACTTTACCTGAAGTTTCCTCCGGTGAAGGGCGCTCCGCTGCTGGCTCTACGCGGCTTCCAACGGATTCACCTCGATCCGGGAGCAAGCCAAAAGGTCCATTTCGAGCTAAAGAACCGCGATCTCGGGATGGTGACCGAAGACGGACGTCCAATCATCGCCGCCGGCGATTACACAATCAGCCTTGGGGGCGGCCAGCCCGATACAGGAGCAGCAGCGGTCACCGGGCATTTTCGTGTACAGGGCCGGATCGACCTACCCGAATAGCGGCACTTGAGAACGCGCAAAACGAGCGCGGTTCGCGCCGCGCCGCCTGAACCTCATTTGTCCGGTCTGAAAAAAGTTCGACGGACGCGCGACTGATCCGGCTTTAGAGCGTGTGACATGTGGTTCTCCCCGCAACGGAGCTGTTTTAAAGTGCGAAGCTCTCGCGTTGTTCTGCGCTGTTATTGGCATCGGAAGTTGCGGGCCTCCTGTGTGTCACCGCTTCCAATGTACTGAGCGTGTTTTGGGTACGCACATAACGGCCGGCTGCGGCCGGGGAATGCTCGACCCGTGGCTATGACGAAGTCGGGTGCTGAGCCTTTCTCGACCCAGTTGACGGCCGCGCTGAGCATGTCGAAATGATCAAGCGAAGGACCACCGCCGCAATGAGCCATGCCGGGAACGAGGAACATCCGGCTCCACTCGGCCACCTTCTCGGCGCCCCCATTGCTTGCGGCAAGTGATTTGTAGTAGCCGAGAGTGTCGAGCGCGGAGAACCAGGGATCACTGTCGCCATGGAAGAAGATGAGCTTACCGCCGTTCAGGGAGAACGTCGATAGATTGGTCGATGCGGGCTCGACCAGCGGATCGGAGACGCCGAGCGCCGCCTTATCGACGTCGAGTTCTGTGGCGGTCGTATAGGGGCCGAAAAGGCCGCGGCTGCCCAACGTGAGCAGACCCGGCACTCCGCCCTTTATCGCGATTCCCGAGTCATAAAGAAAACCGGGATAGACCTGCGTACCGTAAGCGTTCCTCGGTCCTGCGAAGGCTTTCTTGATGGCCGCGATTTTCTCCGGTGCGATGCAGCTTTCTCCTTGGCCGGTCTTGCAAGCGAGGACCGCGGGATCGAAATCGCAGCCGAGCGGATCGAAGATCATGCCGTCAGCCACCCCGTCCCTCGGGTCGCAGTCCTTCATCAGCGCATCCATGAATAACTTTCTATCGCCATCGCTAAGAAATTTGTCGATCTGCGGCTTGCCTGAGGCGTCTTTGGGAGCGGCCTGATTGTAGGCGACAGGAATCCATTCGCCGATGGCCAGGTTTGACATTCCGGTGCGCATGGCCGGGTCGCCCGAGACGATTCCATTGAAGACCGTGGGATAACGCTGCGAGAGAATCATGCCTTCGCGCCCGCCTGTGGAACAGCCTACGAAGTAAGAGTAAGCCGCGGGTTTGGCGTAGTAGTGCGCAATGATCTGCTTGGCAACTCCGGCCACTTCAGCGTTGGCCAGGAAGGCGAAGTCGAGATACGCCTGCTGGTCGCGCATGAACGAGAAGTCGAAGGCGCCGGTTTTGGCCTTGTGTCCTGTATCGGTGCTGGCGACAGCGAATCCACGCGAGAGAGCCGGCCTATCCCCTGCATAGTTGGCCCCGGCGGGATAACTCACAATGCCGTTGCCGCCACCGCCGCCCTGCATAACGAAGTCGCCGTTCCAGGTTTCCTCTTGCGGCAGGGCGATGGAAAAGCGGATGCCGAACTCCTCGCCTCCGACGCCTTTGCGGCGGTTGATGATACCGTCCACGCGGCAGTGCGCGGGAAGGGGTCCGATGGAAGGAGCGCCAGGATAGGCCGGCGGCACGGTCGTGCCCGCGGCCATCAGTTCGGCCTTGGTGATCTCGACGCCGCTGAGCTTGAGCTGATCGAGTTCGGGGCAGCGGTCCGGCTGCTGACCTGCGGCCGCTCCAAACGCACAGCAAAAAATAGCGGCGAGCAGTGATGGTTTCAGATAACTCATTACTTCTTTTTGCTCCGCCAGCCGGACCCGCGCGAAGTTTCCGTTTGCCCCAGAGTGTAGTTCTAAGCTACTCCTCGATTGAGATAACAGTGACTGATTTGGGCTCGACCGTCAATGATATCTCGCCGTTTTGAACCTTCACGGCCGCAGGCTTTGGTACGACCGCATTCGGCGCATCGAAGGTGTTGACCGTATCCACTGCCGGGCCCGTGAGTGTCTCCGCACTGGCGGATTTTGCGGGGGTGCCTGTCATGCGCGCTGCAATCATCGCGGGCTTTTCCGCATCGAGATTCGTGATGGAAACCAACAGCTTCCCGTCCGCGCTCTTTGCGCCGATCGCATCCACCCGCGGCAGAGTTACATCGCCTTGTATATAGTTGCCCGCATCGAAGGCGACCGGTATGAATGTCGAATCTTGAAAGGGGACGTACATCTTAAAGACTTGATAGGTGGGCGTCAGAACCATTTTTTTCTTATCGGTCAGGATCATCGCCTGTAGTACGTTGATCATCTGGGCGATATTGGCCATCCGGACGCGGTCTGCGTGACGGACAAAGATGTTCAGATTTAGCGAGGCGAGAATGGCATCGCGAACACTGTTCTGCTGGACGAGGAACGCCGGATTTGAGCCCGCCAGCGGTGCATGCCAGATGCCCCACTCATCCACAGTTAAGGTCACCTTCTTTTCCGGATCGTATTTGTCCATCACCGCTTCCTGTTTGCGCAGGAACTCATCCATGAATAGCGTGGATTTCAAACTCTTGACGTAGTCGTCGAGTCCGAACTCCTCTGATTTGGTTGACGGCGGCCAGCCGTTCGGAACCGTGTACCAGTGTAGGGAAACACCGTTAATGTCCCAGGCCCAGGTGTGCTTTTTCCATGCTTTCATGACGGCTTCGGTCCACTCCGTGTCCGGCGTGCCGGGGCCTACAGCGATCTTCAGCATCTGGTCTTTGTCGCGCTGTGCCGGATTCATGTTGGGCACAAAGCGGCTGTACACCTTCATGAGGCTCACGTAGTAGTCGGGCGACATCGCTCCGCCGCAGTCCCAACTCTCGTTACCGATGCCGAGGAATCCAACCTTGTACGGCTCGGGATGACCATTGGCCGCGCGTTCCTTGGCGAGCGCGGTGGGTGCCGCTGCCGTCATGTATTCGAGCCACTCGGCCGCTTCCTGCGGCGTGCCCGAGCCGATGTTGATGGAAACATACGGGGTGCTGCCGATCTGCTGAATGAAGTCCATAAACTCGTCCGTGCCGAAAGCATTCGTATCGATCACATCGCCCCACGCCGAGTTCACGGTCGCTGGACGCTTATCCCGCGGGCCGATTCCCTTGCGCCAGTGATATTGGTCGGCAAAGCAGCCGCCAGGCCAGCGCACGTTGGGCACCTTCAGCTCCCGTAGCGCGGAGACGACATCATTGCGGATTCCGCGGGTGTTGGGGATCGGCGAATCGGGGCCGACCCAGATGCCCTCGTAGAGACCATGTCCTAGATTCTCGGCGAACTGGCCGAAGATGTTGCGATTGATCTTCGGGCCCGGTTTTGACACGTCGATGGACAAGTGAATTATGTCGGCGGCCGCCATCGACGGCGCAACCGAAGCGAGAATAAGCAAACCCAAAGCTGTGAGAATCCGACGAGTCATGTATTCCTTCCTGCAGCCGGGCGGAACGAGTCGACGGCTCGAAGCGTTCCCCATTGCGACTAGGGATAGTATAGGTTCGTTGATCGGAGGCGCGCGTCTTTCCAGAAAGGCCTGCTGCATCCGCGAGCTTCTAAGAAGCGTAAGCCTTAGCCTGTCTCATGTCGAGCCCGATTGCCACGGGAACGATTACTGGCACTCAATTCGCTGTTTGCAATTTCCAGAGAGAGGAGACTTTAGTGAATAACATTGGAATTGCGTTTTTGATGGCTTCAGGCCTTTGCTGCGCCCAGGCCCAGGACGGCTTCTCCCCGGCATCGACAAATGTCTGGGGTGCGGCCTATCCGAGGATCGATGCCAACGGAAGAGCCGAGTTCCGAGTGAAAGCACCTGATGCCAATAAGGTGCAGGTGAACTTCTGGGGCGCAGCGAAGCTCGACATGCTTAAACAGCCGGACGGATTCTGGACCGCGACTTCCGCTCCACTGGTTCCGGGCTTTCACTATTACACTCTGATCATCGACGGCGCGGAAGTGAGCGATCCCGGAAGCCACACGTTTTTCGGCGGGGGCAAGGACGCGAGTGGAATCGAGATTCCGGAAGCGGGTGCGACCTATTACCTGCCCCAGGATGTGCCGCATGGCCAAGTGCGCGAAAACTGGTACTACTCGAAAGTCACCGCAAGCTGGCGCCACGCCTTGATCTACACGCCGCCAAGGTACGACACCAGGACCAGCACGCGTTATCCGGTGCTTTATCTTCAGCACGGTGCCGGCGAGGACGAAACGGGATGGGTGAAGCAAGGACATGCAAACTTCATCCTCGACAACCTGATCGCCAGCGGAAATACAAAGCCGATGATTGTGGTGATGGCCTATGGCTACGCCAGGCGCGCAGGCCAACCCGACATCAATCTGTTCAGTAAGCCCTTCGGCTCTCCTGAAGCCATGAAGGCGATGCAGGAGATGGCGTCGGCTTTTGAGGACGATCTCACCCAGGTGCTGATCCCGTATGTCGACGCAAAGTTCAGGACGCTAACCGACCGTGACCACCGCGCCATGGCCGGCCTTTCGATGGGCGGAATGCAGACGTTTCAGATCACGTTCGATCATCTTGATTTGTTTTCTTACATCGGAGGTTTCAGCGGCGCCGCCGGCGTGTTCGGTAACCAAAGCTTCGACACGAAGACTGCCTTCAACGGAGCTCTGGCAGATCCGGCGGCCTTCGCCAAAAGAGTGCACCTTCTCTGGCTGGGCGTTGGCACGGCAGAACCCGCCAGAATACACGACGGGATCGTGAAGCTTCATGATGAGCTAACCGCCGGAGGCATCAAACACGTCTTCTACGTGTCGCAGGGGACGTCCCACGAATGGCAAACCTGGCGTCGCGATCTCAAGGACTTCGCGCCAAGGCTCTTCCAGGAAGGCGCGCAATGAGACAAGCCCATCTGCGGGAGGCGGCGTTTGTGATCGTACTTGTGTGCGTATGCGGCGTTGTCTCCGCTCAGCAATCGCCTATCGCTGCTCCTCCGCATCCCAATCCCAACCAGACGCTCCGGTAGCCCGAAGTTGGTTCAAATGGCCGCGTGGCCTTTCGCCTCTATGCGCCTGATGCCCGGCAAGTGAAGCTACAGGCCGAAGGCATGGAAGCCACTCCCGGAATCAGGCCGCGGGAGGTCACAAAAGCGATGGCGGGATTCCCGATGACTCGTGCTGAAAACGGGATCTGGAGCATCGACTTCGGTCCGGTTCAGCCTGGTGTATACCGATACACCTTTGCCGTAGATGGCGTGCAGACGACCGATCCGCGTAATCCCCTGTCGAGTGAAACGCTCACTTCGGTGAAGAGTATGTACGAGGTCCCGGGCGCCGCGTTTGAGGAGTACCGGACCGAAGTGCCGCACGGCAGCATAGCGAGTGTTGGTATGACTCCCAAGTTGCTGGCGGCCTGCGCCGTATGGCACATCTACACGCCTCCGGGATACGAACGCGATAACCGTTCCTATCCTGTTCTGTACCTGCTTCATGGCGGAGGCGATAGCGACGACTCGTGGCCCACTGTCGGACGCGCAGGCGCCATTCTGGACAACTTGCTTGCTGCACATCAGGCCGTGCCGATGATCGTGGTCATGCCCGCCGGTCACGTATCTCGAGACTTTCAACTACGCTCAGGGCTGAACACCATGGGCCACGACAAGTTTAACGACGATATGACCGGTAGCATCATTCCCTATGTCGATCGGACTTATCGGACCATAGCGGATCGCAATCACCGGGGCTTGGCCGGACTGTCAATGGGCGGCTTGCAAGTGCTCACTCTTTCGTTGACCAACTCGGATCTGTTTTCCTACATTGGGGTTTTCAGCTCCGGTTGGTTCGAGTCGACAAGAGAGCAAGAGGAAAAGACGGATTTGGCTCAGTATAAGAGGAGCGGCAAACCGTTCAAGCTGTATTGGGTCGGAGCGGGTCAGTATGACATCGCAAAGGCCAATAGTGCAGCTACAGTGGAGTTGCTCAAGAAGTACGGTATCACTCCCGTCACTCATGACAGCGCGGGATTTCATGCCTGGAATAACTGGCGTGATTATTTGCATATTTTCGCGCCCCAACTATTCCGCTAGCGTGTTCATTTGCGGAGTTCATGTAACCATACCCTTTATTTCTCTACAACGCGGTGATGCATGCCTGCGACGCTTGGATGGCGTCAGAGACGCAATCATCAACTCACTGCGCTACAGATGCGTGCGGTTTGAACTCACCGCCATTCACCATTACGTTCAGCACTTCTTTGATGCGCTCAGGACACGCTCGTCCCAGTTGGGGAGTCAGGTTGTCGTGCTCGGATTGAATCATTGGGAGCGGCTCTTTGGGGCCGGGAATCTGATTTAGCGCAGTCCAGATTCCGGCCGGCGGAGCAATCGTGTCGATGAATCCCATGCCCGCAAGCACGGGTGCGTGGATCTGTGATGCAAAATTGACGGTATCAAAGTACAGCGCCGTTCTCATCGCAGCCGGGTTGTCGGACGGCCAGTTGGGATAGCCAGCCTTGCGGCCGTGAAGATCTCCGTTCGTATCCGCTCCCGCCGGCACGCAGACCAGCACTGCACTGATCTTGTCCGGCCGCAGACCCGCGAGCGCCAGACTTTGTTGCCCGCCCATACTACCGCCTGTCAACACGATAGTTTTACCGTCCCAGTCAGGCCGCCTCAGCAGGTAATCGAGCACGCGCGAGTCGCGCAGATACATGTCTAAGAAATAGGATTTCTCGCGATCGGTGTTGCCAATCGTCTGATAATTACGCGGGATGTTGCCCGATGGATCCGACGGTAGCTTGTCGTGCGAATCGACGTCAATCGAGAGCCAGCCATCGGCGGCGTGCATCGCAACAGCCTCGGCGTTCAGTGCATACACGCCCGCATACTGCAATTGGATGAGCGCCGGAAATTTCCCTTCGCGAGCGGGTCGCGCGATATAGCCATGCGCCTTCGATCCGAGCGCGTCGAGTGCGAACATGCTTAACTCAACTCCGGGCAGATCAGTCGAAACCGGCGTCAGCACAGGGTTTATTGGAACTTTGGCCTGAGCCTCCAGCTTGCTTTGCCAGAACGCACCGAAGTCATCCGGGCGCGGCGTCGAGAGCCCGATCTTCTCCGGAGCCACAGCCGCCCCAGCCGCATAGAGTCCATTGTTGCGACCCGTATTGCCGCCAACGTAAGACGCGGAAGCCGGTCCTGCAACCAGACGGGCGTACGGTTCTATCGCGACGTAAATCATTTCGGGCTGATCGCCGGTGATCTCGATTCTGCCTTTGCCCGAAGAAAGATCGAGCTTGCCCTCCTTTAGAACCACCGCATTGTTGCGACGGATCGTCCATTTGTACGCGTATGTGGGCGTCTCCGGCCCGGGCGTAACAGTCCAGCCAACCGTCTCGCCGATCGCATAAATGCCGGTCGCGTGATCTGGCGTGAAGGTGAGTTGCTGTTCAATTGGCGCCCGTTGCGCGAAACTCAGTGCGGCAACGGCGATGAGAGCAAACCGCGCTCGAATCCGGACCATAGTCAATTTGCAGCGCATGATATTTGAAGCTTACTCGCGGGGCTCGGTCACGCTGACGGTGAATGTTCTCAACGGCCGGTCTTGTGAATCCAGGAAGCGGGCGCAGGAGTCCGTGGCTCCGCCCCCGTTTATGAGGGCCTCTCGCACCATATTTTGGGATCGAGGCTCTTGCTCCAGATCATGTTGACGGCGGCTTTTCGGTGTGCGCCGATTTTCGCAGCAACATACACGTAACACCGATTCGCCTGGATTTTTCGCTTAAGGCCGGAGCTGATAGGAAGCCAACGACGCCCAGAACATCGACACCCGACTGTGCAATCCTTACTGTTAAGCCGCTATGGAACTCCATTTCACTCCTGAACAGCAAGCGCAGCTTTCACAAATCGCCAGCCAAGCCGGTACGGATGCCGGGCACCTGGTGAAGGACGCCGCCCTGCGATTACTGGAACGTGACAGAAACTTTCGTGTCGCCGTGCAAAAGGGCATTGGGCAGGCCGACCGGGGCGAGTTCATTGAAGAGGAAGAGATGGAAGCCCGTATCGGCCGCATGCTGAATTCCGGATGCGCATCCGCTGGACGCCTGCCGCCGCAGCGGATTTACAAACCATCTACGACTACCTGAGAGAACATGAGCCGCACTTGGCGCGGCCTACAGTCACTGAGCTTCGCGAGGGGTATACGCAAGCTCAAGCAGTTTCCGAATATGGGAAGACCGGGACGCGAGGAGGGCACCCGCGAGCTTCTGCACAAACGCTTGCCTCATATCGTCGCCTACCGGGTGAAGGACGACAGCGTGGAAATCCTGCACATCTGGCATTCAGCGCAAGAAGGGCGTTAGCATCCAGCCTGTGCTGAATCGTCACGCCTGCTACTCGATAAGAGCGGCGCATCGATACGGCAGCCACTCCGCACCACTCCAGCATTCCAGACGAGGCGAATCGTCGCGCGCAATAGTTTTGGAATGAAATGGAATGAAAATGCCGAAGGGGAGCTTTGTAAGCTCTTGAAATGATGGTGGCCAGGGACGGAATCGAACCGCCGATGCCAGCCTTTTCAGGGCTGCTTATCGACTCTGGTAAGTTGGTTTGATATCAGCGCAAGTTGCTCACTTTTCGGGTGGTTAAGCAAGATGGGGCTTAGGATCGACTCGTACGGTTTAGGCCCATTTAGCCTCTTCGATGTTCCCGTATTGTTCCCCGCTCTGGACGCAGATGGCCGGTCCGGAATCAGAAAGTTAACCAGCCGATTTTGCGTTCGGGATTCTTGCAGGCCAAACTTCTACTTCGCGGTTTAAGCATGAACAGCGCTGTAGTTCGCCGCCTCCATACTCCAGGAAATCGAGAATGTGATAAGGTCTGCGCGGAAACTCACCTCTGTTCGCCCGTCGAACCTCTCCAGCATGAGCTTTTGAAGAGTCAGAAGCTCATTCATGTCGGGGGTGGTATAAGCCTTAGATAGTAGTGGACTCAGAGGCTCTGAGAGAGTGGATAAAACGCCGATGCCCACGCCATTCTTTGATATTGTCAGGGTAACCTTTAGCTCGTGAACTCCCCAAAACGCTAGGTTTCGACATTCTTCAGCTATGACAGTGGTCATATATGACAACGGATCTCCTTTGATCGGATAGCCGTCCGAGACGTTCTGGTATTCCACCGTGATCGTAGGCGACAGCGCGGGCTGTCGATCCACGAGGAATGAGCCCTCGAACGCCTCTGAAAAAATACCGTTTACCAGCGCTTCAACCCCCTTGCGATTAAGATCCGGGCTCTTGCCAAGCCGAAACAAGTTTGAGAAGCTTTCGACACTGGAGTCGATCTCCTCGGAAAGAAGTTGCTTCCAGTCGGCTGGAGTCATGATCCAGACGGTCTCGTCAACCGACGAGACCCAAGGGTCGTCTGTCAAGCTAATTTCGTAGGCTCCTGGTGCGAGAGATGACGTGTCAAGCTCCGCTCCGTAGATCTCAATAATTCCTGACGGTTCGGACAATGCCATGTCCCTATACAAAAGTGGTTCGATTCGAGTTGTCGGAGGGACGGACACTGGCTCCGCCGCTTCGATTGCACAGCGAATTGACCGCCTCGAAGATTCACCATTTTTCGATAGCGATTCGATCATCAGCAAAATTTGCAGGGGGGAACCAAGCTGCAACCGGCTCTTACCAACACCAAAGAATCGGATCGCACTCACGTTGACATCTCCGTAGCAGACGTGTCGAGCAGCTTCATGGCAGAGTTAATGACATGCCTAGAGCTACACATTTGAGCATGTTTCACATCTGCAAGAGGTACCCTCTTGCACAGGTCGCTTCCCATTGCGGAATACGACGGCACGGTTCCGTCGCCGGTGAAGTCACTGTGATGGACACCTAAGATTTCGTAGCTCGCCGGCCGCGCTATGGCCTTAACTCGATACTCATAGTCTGTTTTCTTCCTGGCACATGCTTCCGTATAGATAGTGAAAACTGGGACGCGTCTTTGGAAAAGGATGAGATCTGAACCGCGAACTGCATCGTGGCCCTCACGGGCATGAGACAACATTTCTTTCGAGATGATATCTTCGGCGAGTGGGTTCCCACGAAGAAGCGGAGAGTAGAAAAGATATCGAATATCAGCGTGCGGCATCAGCTGAAAAACCGAAGGAAACGTTCGAAAGGAAGCTAGAAGCATAGCTTTGAAATCTTCCCTACGGAGAACTCTGAGAAATCTAAACAGCTCGTCGAACATAGGAAGATCCGTTTTAGAGAAGGCGGTACGGAATGCGGATGGCGACCCACGAAGTGGGGTGCCGATGTGGATCAATCGATCGATGCGGTCGGGGTTCAAGGTTCCCTTCGCAACCGCCGCCCTCACGACAAGGCCGCCTAAACTGTGAGTGAATAAGACTAGCTTTGGTTCGGTCGATGAGGGCGTAGCGCGCAGGTCGAGCTTCCACTGTTTGGAGATCGATGCCACGATTGTGTCAGAAGAATTAAGTATCGAGTCGCGCCAGTCGTACGCGCATTCGAGCACTGAAGATGGTCCGAACTCCGAGTCCTGCAACAGCCGCTCAATGAGGCCGTCGTAAAGACTAGCTTTGGGCCAGAGTATTTTATTTGAGATGAAAACCTTCTTGATGATCCGCGCGTGCGCTGCCGTGCCGCGAAATTCGAGAAGACCAGGTTGGTCTATCAGGCCGACGTAATTACTGTAAAGATTTTCGCCCCAGAGTTCAAGATTTACGGGTCGACGCGGCGAGTACAGAGCGCTCCCTAGAATTCCCGGGACAACGATCGCTAATCTTTGGATCGACATGACCGTTCTCTACTCTCCACTCGCTAATGGGCACATTCCACACGCAGACTTGATACAGCTTAACAGAGGCTGGCCCTTGTGTTTTGGCAGACTCGAGACGTCACAGCGGAAGATTCGGTAAAAGGCTAATGATGTGAGTCCGTCGGCTACCGTGCCATCAGCCGCTCGGAAATTAAGGCCGCAGTAGTGCCAATCTGGGCACGATCGAAGCTTCCAAAGATGAGGTTCCTCCCGGGGGACATCAAAGCGTACGACGATGACGTTCTACATTCCACAATTCTTGCTTTACGAGGGTTATTATGCGGTCAGAGGCCCGCTTGAGCGGTTGCCTTTGAAAATGTGGATTGAAATTTCGTCGTTAATGGCGATCATCGTTCAAATTTAGGCGGGAAAGCGCCCGAGACCCGCTGCCTGCCACATGACGGTGAGTTTTTCTTTGTCGCCCGGGGATGCTAGCTGATACGTCAGAAGGAAGTTCCGGGAATTGCGTTCCATTGCGTGCTGGTCTTGCATCCGTTGGAACTCACTGCTGGAGCGAGTAAGCCATCTCCCACTCTCCTCGAATCTGCCTTGTAGCGCTGCGAGAACTCCCAGTTCGCCGTACGTGCGGGCAGCATTGCGGAGCTTGCCGGAGTTTTCTGAAATGGAAAGGGATGTGAGAAACCACTCGCGTGCCGCATCGAAATCACGCTGCTCCGCAGCAATAATTCCCAGTTGGTGATAGGCACTGGCACCATCATGCAGGTTGCCTTGCTCTTCGGAGATGGTGAGGGATTTGAGATACCATTCTCTCGCTGTCTCGAAATCCCCTTGCTCCTGGGCGATGATGCCCAATTCGTGATATGTGACGGCTACATCGCGCAGCTTGCCTAATTGCTCCGAAATGGTGACGAATTTAAGAAGATACTCCTGTGCCGCTTTGAAATCACGCCGCTCTTCGGCGATCCTTCCCAGTTGGTCATAGCTACGAGCAGCGTTCTGGGGATCGCCTATCTTTTCTAAGATGGCGAGGGATTTGAGATGCCACCCGCGTGCTGTCTCAAGATCCCCTTGCTCCTGGCTGATTCTTCCTAGTTGTTGATAACTAAGCGCGGCACCATGCAAGTTGCCCAATCGCTCTGAAAGCGTAATGGAGTTCAGAAACCATTCCCTCGCCGTCTCGAAATCTCGCTGTCGCCAAGCGATATTTCCCAGCCCGTGATAGGCATTTGCACTGCCCGGGCTGCCTTGCCTTTCGGAAATGGCGAGGGATTTGAGGTACCATTCTCTCGCTGTCTCGAAGTCCTCCTGTTCGTATGTAATGATGCCCAACTCGTGATAGGTGTTGGCAGCACTATACAGGTCGCCCAGCTTCTCTGAGATGGCGAGGGATTTGAGATACCATTCTCTGGCACTCTCGAAATCCTCTTGCTCCTGGGCGATATTCCCAATTTCGTGATAAATAGAGGTGGTGCGCTGAAGCTGGTCTTGCCCCTCCGAAACGGAGAGGGCTTCAACATACCAGTCCCGTGCCGCCTCGAGATTGCGGTTCTCGTGCTCCACCCTGCCCAGTTGATAGCACGTATTAGCCTTAAATTCCAAGTTTTTCAACTTCTCTGAAATGGCCAAGGATTTGAGATACCAATCCTGTGCCGCCTGGAAGTCTCGCTGCTCTGCAGCAACAATTCCCAGTTGGTGATACGCGGCGGCTTCCTCGCTGGAGTCAGCACGTGCCGCCGCATACTGGGCCAATTGCGCAAACAACCGGGAGGCCTCAATGAACTCTCGAGAATGCACCGCGTACACGCCGATTGATTGGGTCAGCATGACGAAGCGCTTATTTATATCCAACTTTTCTGAGAGATGCCGGGCGAAGCGAAAATTCGCCCCATACAGGAGAAATGGAATGCGTTGGTCGTGGTGTGGTCGCGGCACCAGGTCATACGCAACGCTACCCATAATGTCTACGAAGGCGTGCTGGCAGGCTTCCGGAGCACTTTGGGAACGCAGATAGCTGGTGAGCAAGGGGTGCATCTCACAAGTAGCGTTTCCGATCTCCCGCACCAGTCCGGCACCGCTGAGCGCCGCGAGGAGCTGGTCAATCTGTGAGCGTGTCCAGTTAGGATTGACCTGTTTCGCCATCGCTTCCAGGTAATCAGCGTCCACATACGCCTCGTGCAGCCCAACCAGTCCCAGCAGCGGCCGCAACTCTTCCGGCAATCCCTGCTCGACAAAACGAAGCGTCGCAAAGAGCCGGCTCTGTTCCTCCTGCTCATTTAAACCCAGCTCGGCGAGATTGGTCCGCAGCGCCTCCGCCACCTTCGCTGCAGGCATGTGCTCCAGCTTGGGCAGCACCACGCGCATGGCGAGGGGATGGCCGGCCAACTGGTTGATCAGTTTGCTCAGCTCCGGATCGTCCCGCTTCACTTTCAATCCAAGCTCGCGAAGGATGGCGTCGCAGTATTCCCAGCGCTCCTCGCCATCCAAACCACGCAAACCGAGTTCGAACCGCCGAGACGGCCCGAGCCATTCCTCGCGCGAACAGCTGGTAATGATCACCTTCCCGCGCGTGTCGCGAATGACATCCAGAAAGCGGCCTAACTCCGTGCGGTCCTCGCCTATGAGGTTTTCCGCCGCCGATTCGAAGTTATCCCACACCATCAGGACCCGATTCTTTTTCAGCGCACGGGCGAGCAGTTCAAGCTTATTCGATGCCGCGCCGAAGTTCTCCCCGTAGAACACCTCGCCCGTACGGTTGAGCACATACTCGGCAGTGCGGATCTCGCGGAAGTCAAACCACAGCGCGCGATCCAGCCCGCCGGTTTCATCCAACCAGCTCAGGAAGCCACGCGCTAAGGTCGTCTTGCCGACACCTCCTAGGCCCTGCACCAGAATGCAGGGAGCTTTCCGGTGGAGCGCCCGCTCCATCTCAAGAATTACACCGTCGCGGCCCACAAAGCCGTACTCGTCGCGATAGCCTCGTACTTCAGTAGGCAAACGCGACTCGCGGATCTCAAGCTTGGCTTGCGTGGCGAAATGGAAGTCCAGCGGATCTTGCTGGTAGAGCACCGGCAGCAGCCAATCCTCCAGCGGGTACGGGCCACAAGCGGAGACGCGGTTTTTGTTGGCCAGCATCTGCTGCCTCCCAGCGCGGACTGCCTCCGCGACACTGCCGGATTCGAACAGACGGCGGTAGAATGCGGGCAAGAAGACCTGTGCGCCGCTGACATACAGCGAATAGGCCATGGCCACTACGCTCCGCATTCCACTTTGAAGAAGTGCCGTGGCGACGGTAGCGAAGGCGTCCTCGGCTTTCTCATCCAGGGTGGCGGACTGACAGGCGTTCAGGACCACGGCGGGTACCGCGTATTCGCGCAATAGGACACTTAGATCGCTGGCGGATTTAGGGTCGGGTTCCCCAGCTTCGTTCTCGAACACCAGGCAGCCGTGGAGTGCCCGAAACCGATGGGGTGAATACTGGCCGTGGCCATCGCCGTAAGCCCCGTGACCGTCAAAGTGGAGGACGTGGTAGTAACCGGGATGGGCGCGCAGGTGATCGCGCAGCTGGTCAAAAGTTGGCGGCCGCAACACATCGACATGCGCGGGCAGGCCTCGTGACTGGATCAACTCAATCAGCGGACGAGCGACCGAGCGGTAGCGGACATCCTCCTCATAGGGACGCGCAACCACGAGCAGGATGTTAACGCGATTACCAGGAAGGTCGGCCATAGACAGCGGGTCAGGGAGTCGGTTAGGCCGGCGTTCCACACGATGCTGATGAGCCAAGTAACTACCGGCTTGTGGATCCAGCAGGGCTTCCCAGGGCCAGGAGAGAATGCAGGGATCATCGCTGCGGATTTGCAGAATGCTGGAGCCAGCAAGCCAGTCTCCGGCGTCGCGACGGTCGAAGAGCGCATTGAAGGCTTGAGTGCCCCAGGCTTTGAGCGCATCGAGGACGTGCTCGGCATGACCTATTTCGGGATGGAATGGGTAATCGAGAAAGTGTTCCAGATACCAGCGCAACTCGCGCATCAAGTCCGAGTCGGGGCGGCCTTCGACCCGGGTTTTATAGGGGGAGGCAATGGCGACCGGCGTTAGGGATTTAGTATCGAAAAGGCGCGTTAGTTTGAACGCGGGCGGGGAGGAGTTCTCGACGTGGTCAATTCCTACTGCTCCGATTCGGGTATCGTGTGATTTCATGTCGACTTATCTTGATGGATCTGCTGGCCATCCAGCGAATGTCCTTTACCCCCTCTACGGGCATACCTTCTATGCTTGTCCAATCACAGATTAGGATTACAGATTCTATTGCAAAGCAGTGATAGCAATCAGGCGTCCTGCAAAGCAGAGTACACCCAGTGCGATTACATTCGCTTCCGTGAATTGTCGAACGTAAACAGCGCTTGCACCTCCCGCACCGGTGCTCTTAAGCACAAGGAAGCATAGCCGACCACCCGCCAATTTGACCTCCTCGGGCCTGTGTTCGTCCGGAGTGGTTTCCCAGAACCGGACTCTTCATTTCCGGACATATTGAATATGGCTTCAGATTTGCGTTTTCGACTAAATTCGTAGACCCCTAACCTAACCGTCGTTCAATTTAACCTCTTCGAAGCGGTTATTTCAAATCGGATTTGTTATGCGCAGAATCCGAAGATAAGCTAGAACATTAGCCCAGTAGATTGCTCTATGCGACTGTTTACCGCTATCGAACTCCCTGTCGAAATGCTATTACGTCTTGATCGGCTGATTGCGTCGCTCCGACCGGAAACCTTGGTCAAGTGGACTCCGGTCGATAATCTTCACATTAAGACGTTCAGTTGGAATTGGCCAGAAAGCCGCCTGCCGGAGCTCGATTACGCCCTGGCCAAGCTGGCCGATCGCGAAGCGTTCGATGTGGAGGTCCGGGCATGCGACTGGTTTCCCAATGAGCGCTCCCCCGTATGTCGTTGGCTGCCCTGTAACTTATTGATTCTGTGGTGGCCAGGGACGGAATCGAACCGCCGACGCCAGCCTTTTCAGGGCTGCGCTCTACCGACTGAGCTACCTGGCCGCTTCTCCGGAATGCTCTAGTCTAGCAAACCAAGCGCGCGTCCCCGCATCCAAAATTAGCGGCTCCGTGGCGCTTTGAGCGCTGCATAAATCGCGCGGACAAACGTGTCGGGAGGCACGCGCCCGTGTCCCCATCGTACGTCGAATTCCGCGGTCGGATGCGCGCTACAGCTTGATCCTCCGTCCGGCCGGCGTCGATCATATGCCGCACACGATCGCGAACGGTCGCGATCATTTCGCAGAAAGCTTTGAGATCGGTGCCGTTCATGACCTTCCCGCGAGCCGGCACAACGCGAACCCCAGGCTCCGTCCAGGGACTCAGCATCTTTATAAAGCCATCTAAGTTGCCACCTTGCCGCGGGTCAAACTCCGGATAGCCATCGCCCGGAAATACCTCGCCGAAATAAAGCAGGCCCGCCACGTGAAAATGCACCAGGGCGTCACCCTTGCTGTACGCTGGCGGCTGATGAACGACGTGTATCGCCTCTCCGTTCAGATCGAAAGTCAGCACCTCTGAGAAAGCAATGCGCGGGCGGTCGACCCCGAGCTCGATCAAGCGGGACGGCAGAGGCGGTGGGGTGCCCATAACGTGGCCGCCCAGACGTTCCAGCGCCTTCTCCTGCATCGCGACAAAGGCGCCGCGCTTTCCCCATCCCGCATCGCCTTCCGAGTGCGCCAGATCTTCCGGAAAGATCACAACGTAGCGCGCAGCCGACTTCGTCCGGCTGGCAAGCTCTCTGCTGATCTGGGCAGTGCTCGCTACAGATGGTGTTCCTACGAGAAAAGCCCCGTCCGCTCCCACGGACGCAATGACGTTGCCCGAGCTAGTGGCGAAGACGAGCAGGTGGGGCGTGACCTCGGTAGTTCGAACTGACTCCTCCGCGGCTCCAGTAGGATCGCCCGTCAGCATTACGACCAGCGCCATTAGTGCGCTCATGCCCAGGCGATTATGACTTCGAAGTAGGATCATGAACCGATCAATATACTACTGAGCAATGCCTCGCTCACGCGCAGCACCGCGGAGCGCAGCAGCCTTCTTCGTGGCGCGTATGAAAGCGCTCATGAATTTGCCATCCAGTTGTGGCATGGCTGCGTTTTCAGCGTGCGTCTTAACACAACCAAGGGCCTGCCCAGCTTCGGTCCAGCAGCTGTCCTGGGCCGGATTAAAGGTTGGCCGGAGCACAGTTTTGGCTATCGCTGTTTATGCCGGGCACGGCCTGAACAGCATCGCCCAGAACCGGATCAGGCCCAGTCACGGGCCCGGATCTCAGATCACAGCATCGCCGATTACACAGACGAGTGGACAAGCGTTGGAGCGCCGGTGTTCTTCGCGAATGACCGGCGAGGGCCTCCACAATCAACTTTCTCGAACCGGATTTCCGAACTGCGCGACCTACTGGATCTTCGCGATAAAGTGAAAGGGCTCGTGTTCGGTCACTTAGACAATATGCTTGCGATCTTGGTCGATCCAGAAAGCCAAACCTACCTGCATCCTGTACGAAACGGCCTCTTTTTGCTACTGGCGAGTATTGCCTTCGCCCTCTATGGCGCTTTCGGCAGACGCTTTCGTGAATTTGGTTTTCCACTGCCTGACAAGCTTTGGGCTACTCTGCCCTCGCGCATCGTGTGTTTCGTTCTAGGTCTGTGTCTCTTGATTGGTGCCTTCGACCAGTTACGACATGTCCGCTGACCCATTTGAGTGAAACGGGAATGCGGACCTACATCGGTCACTCCGGTCTCACTTGTGTATTCCGTAAAGCTACTCTACTTCAGCGGTTTCGCTCCGCCCACCCGAAACGCTGTCATCCAAACGAGCCGCTTAGGCGATATCTGGACCTCGGTCCGCGTGAGCTGGATGAAGACCGTGTAGGGTCGTGAAATACTTCCACATATGCGAATTAGAGAAGTCATCGGGACGCGCTTGTTTGTTTTTGCTTTGTCGCTTGGGATATTGAGTGCATCCGCACAGGTTCCTCCGGCTGAGAACTCGGTGGCGGTGGATAAGAATCTGGGAATCACGACGCTGCCTCTGTGGGGCGGCCCTGGCGGGAACGAGGGAGGCAAGAACAGTGAGACCTCATTCTTGACTCTGTTTGTGCCGCAACCAGGAAAGGGCAACGGCACCGCTGTGATTGTCGCGCCTGGCGGAGCTTATAAGGGTCTGGCGAGCAATCTCGAGGGGCGCCAGGTGGCTGACTGGTTCACGGCGCGGGGCGTAACGGCCTTTGTGCTCAAGTATCGGCTTGGGGAAGACAATCCGTATCCCGCGCCGCTGCTGGACGCCCAGCGGGCGGTCCGGTTGGTCAGATCAGTCTGCAACACCTATAAGTTGTCGCCGGACCGGATCGGCATCATGGGGTTCTCGGCCGGCGGACATCTGGCGGCGATGGAAGCCACAAGCTTCGATGACGGCAAGCAGGATTCCAGCGATCCCGTGGAACGGTTGAGCGACCGGCCGGATTTTCTGATTCTGGGTTATCCGTGGCTGAACGCAATGCAGGTCAATTCGAAGCATCTGATCACTTACTGTTCGGTACTGAGCGCCATGCCCTCCAATCAGTGTAAGGAGTGGGAAGAGAAATATACTCCTGCGTTGCACGTATCGGCAAAGACGCCATCGACGTTTATCTATCACACGACGGATGACCCAGTGGTGCCGGTGCAAACGAGTGTTGAGTTCTACTCGGCGCTGCTAAATGCTGGTGTGCCAGTGGAGATGCACCTGTTCCGCCATGGCGCTCACGGCAGCGGGTTAGGAACTGGCGACGAAGCGCTGGGTCTCTGGCCGGTGCTCCTGGAAATGTGGATGCGCGGCCAGGGCTGGTTGACGCCCGATCCGGCCTCGCTGGGCGATCCGAAGCCGGCTGCACCTCGTTGATAGGTTGATCCGGACCATATTCTCAATTTCGATTCCGGAGACTTAGCGTCACCCGCCTGTAGCCGCTTGCTTCTTATCGGAGTAGGCTGGCGCTGTTCAGCAGATCGGCGATGCAAGAGTAATCGCCAGCTTACTTTCAATAACGCCGTTGACGGGACTCGCTGACTTTGCGAGAGGACGCGGCCAACCACGGCAACTTACCGCTATCGGATTTCAATTGACCTAAGCGCTCGTGCCTACAGCACAAATTGCCTATTCTACAGAGAGGCTGTACCATCTGAAGACGCAATGAGTGCGACAGACAAGAATCGATTGGCATCCTCACCCTCCGTCGCGCGCCGGCGATGAGAGCTTTTTCCTCCCTGTGTTTGCGACTCGCAGCTGGCACGCAGTTCGGAGTGCGCCACTTAATAGATCCGCGATCGCCGCTGGAACAGCAGCAGCTTTTGTGGAGCGGGCGCCTGAGATTTTCTTGCCGATCCGACCCGCTCGTTCTCAATCGGAGCTCGCCCAGCCCAGCTTAGCGCTTACCGCGAGCGTCATACTGGAAGCACTGCTCAAGCGGTACACCAAGCACGATTGCCACTTTGAACGCAGTCTCGAGGGAAGGCGAATACTTGTCCTGCTCGATGGCTATCACCGTCTGCCGTGTGACGCCGACTCGATCCGCGAGTTCCTGCTGCGTCATTTCCCGGAGGGCCCGCAGTTCTCGAATCTGATTGCGTATCGCGGGCATCAGAGCGCCTTCCGGTAAGCTACAATCTGCGTGGCGGTCTTCGTGATATCCGCGACGACCAACATGCCGAAAAAGACGCTTAAGAAATGAAGTCCTACCATCCGGCTGTCCAATCGAAGATGGCCGACCGTCGCGTGAAACCACAACATGCCCAGCCCGATCACCATCAGTGAGGCGAGCGCCAGGTAACCGGCACGATAGCCTCGTAGCTCGATCAACCGATCGCGCTCATCCGTCACACGGTTCCGCGTCAGTGCGGTAATGACCGACTGCAGGATTATCTGCAGTACGATAATCGCCATAATCATGCCTGCGACCTTGTTGACGGAGTTTTGCTGGTGCAGGAAGAAGTAAGGCCCGTACACAACTAGCTCCGCCGCAAGCGAAGCGTAAAGAGTCTTTTCCCGGTAGGAAAGGCTTGTCACCATGGCAACTCACTCCATTGTCAAAAATATTTGACATACAAAAAATAGCGCGTTACGCCGAGGCCTGTCAAATATTTTTAACAATTATTGCAAGAAGCCCCGTATCTCGATCGGGTCATTCCGACTGCTTGCTGCCGAGTGCCGACTTCAGGACAGTGATCTGCTCCAGCACCCATCTGCCCGACGGTTCGCCAATAATCGCCCTCTGAAAGCTAAACAACAACCGTGTCGGCCAAAATGCATCCAGAACGCACTTGATCGGGCCGATAATTGGGTTTATCGCTCATCAACAGTTCGAGCTGGTGTTGGCGTTCCCTGATGGAATCTCATCTGCCAACCCGTTTCAGTCCATACCCAGACAGAGCACCTCAACGTATGTCGGGTTAGTTTTCCTTCCGCATCTTCATGGGCGGATGCGTATGTCAGCAATGCGATGCCTTCGGCCAAAACAGCTAAATCGAAGTTTTCTGAGCGAACAGCTGGAAGTACGCTCGTCGGCCCGAATTCCTCAAGAATATCGGCGCGAGTATACCGTCGACCGGATCGTCCGAATTCTACGAAATCTGGATGTAGCAGTGTTTCCATGCGCTGCCGGTTGCGACGCGCTTCAATCGTGTGCAGCTCTGTTTCGAGGTTCCTGAGCTCTTCAAGCAACATAACGTGATTCTTATTCGAAGGGCATTCAGCGGTTGAGCGATGCCATGCCGATCCGCTCGATTCGGTCGAGGCTCGCGAACAAACTGCCGTATGCCGATGAGTCCTTCGACTGAGTGTTCTCCTGCTTCATGTTCCACCATTGGGGCCCGGACGAACGGGAAAGCACGCTTCGTGAGGTGCGGAGGCTGAGGCAGGCTTTTTTTAAGTACGAGAAACGCAAGCCGTCAGCTATTGCGCTTCATCTGCCAGATGGGTTCCGCTACTTCACCGAAGGGCTGTCATCCGCTTTCAGATCGCCCAACGCGTATTGAATCCCGGCCCGAATGTGCTCCAGCATCGGCGTCATCGCATATACCCGGTCGTCATGGCCGTGCCCTTCATAGAAGACGCGCCCCTGTCCTTCGCGGCGAATGTAGCTCAAGGCGTAATCTCCATCCGTCCGCGGATTTGCTTCCTTCGCTTTATCCTCAGCGCTCATTTTGCTGTAGTCGATACTCGTCAGTACATGCACGTTCCTGCGTGAGAACGATTCCTGGGCGAACGTGTACGTCTCATCTCGGATCTCGAACTCTTTCCCATGAAACATTGCCGTCAGGGGACTGCTCGGATCGTCAATCTTGACATAGATAAGCTGCGGATCCGGCCAGTGAAATTTGAAGTAACCGCCGATCAACTTGTTGAATTCCGGCCACTGCAGTACGGGTTTCGGTTCAGTGTACATGCTTGGAGTGAAGGCCGGCAGCAAAGAATTGAAGTGTCCAACAAAATCGGCCTTGCTGACTTTTCCCGTCTTGTTCTTATCCAACTTCTGGAACCAATCATTGGCGATCCTATCCCATTCCTGCCGGGTCACGGCACCGTTCGGGTCCTTGTCGGCCGCAGTGAGTAGCTGCGCAGCGAGGATGCTCGCCATGAAATTAGGCGTTCCAGTGCCGCTGTTTGCGGCTCTCTGTTCAGCGAGGCAGTCCGTGTGGTACGCGTCCGTTGCCGCATGAATCGCCGCGATACCTTTTCCGCTTCTGACAAAGTTCAGGAATGCTGCGCGTCGCGCCGCGGTAACCGACGGATCTGCGTCATCGAGAAAGCAGCCAGTCGTGCTGTCCAGAAAAATCGCATCGTACTGCTTGAGATTATTCGTATTGATGTCTTTTGGGTCGTAGCTGACCGTTGTGGTCCACAAGCCATCCCGCTTTCCCAGTTCTTCCACCGTCTTGGCAGCGAGCGGAATCGAGGCATGCACGAAGCCGCCCGCTCCCGTGTGCGCAAAGACCAGTACCTTCCGTGCACGCAGCGGCTTCACACCCTGCGTCGTAGGCAAGGCGGCGATCATGGCATCGACAGCTTCCTGCCGGACCGGGATGGGTGTGGAATTGCCGGCTACATTGAACGTATTTGCTTGGCCCGGCTTGGCAGCGGGAGTCGCAGGCAGCAGCTTGCTTAATCCGCCCGCAAGCTCATTTCGCGTTAGCCTACCGCTCTTCGTTGTGTCCCAGTTCATAAACCAGGAGTTGAACCCCAACTCAATCTCGCTGCGTGTCAGCGTGCCGTCGCCGTTCGTATCCAGAGCCCTAAAGAGCGCTTCAGCGGTTCGCGAGCCGCCCGGTCCTTGCGCCTGTAGGCTCGCAATACCGATCGCGAGCACCACTGCCACCCCGGCCCGCATAGATCTTTCTCCGTTCAGCAATCCGATTCCTCGCATTCAATCCACCGATACAGAGTCTATCGCGCATGCACAACACGACGACCGATATTGCGTAGCTCGCTGCTTGGGCCTGGATTGACGGTAATCATGATGGCGTCCAAAACAGTCGAATCGTCATTTACCGAAAACGCTGTATTGCAACCGCGGCAAGCCGGTTTACGCTTGCCTCGGCCGCTAGGTGTTCCGCCATGGCGCTCACGGCAGCGGGTTAGAAACGGGCGACGAGGGGCTGGATCTCTGGCCGGTGCTCCTGGAGATGTGGATGCGGGGCCAGGGCTGGTTGACAGGCAAGGATTGATCTACGTTGGCTGACAAGTGAAAGATCTATTCTCCGGAAGACCGGCTACGCGATTCACGCGCCTGGGTTCCACTGGCCCGAAAATACCGGTTCGCCTGCGGTCGAAACAGCAGGTAACCAAACGCGGCGCATAGCACACTGTGTATCAGCAACTCGGACCACGAATGAAAGGCGCTCAGGACGACATGGAATGCCATCCAGGCAATCGCGAGCCAGCGTGACCAGTTGCTGCCACGGAGTAGGTAGACTCCAGAAACAATCGCTATGAATTCGACTAGAAAGATCCATATCATGTCGTATTGAAACGAATGCCGCGGCTCGAACTGAGCAGCGTGATAAACCAGGCCGATCGCACCCACCACTAGGTACACGCAGCCGATCGCCATTACAGAAAGCGGGCGCTTCCTCATAGGACCCCAGAACTACTCGAGAATCTTTCCGATAAGGCACATGTGCCCAATGTGCGGCAGCACAGTACTCGTGGGTACGGAACGATTAGATCGCACAGATTACCTCCCGTTCGCATATCGAGTTGGCGTAGAGTTTTAAGAGAGCGTCAGTTGGCCAGCGGCCCTAGCGAAAGATGATTCTCCCCAATGAAGAGAGGGCGGGCAGTTCTTGACGAAGATCCCTACCAGCGGAATGAAACTCCGCTTATCGCCGGATGCTATTCCGAATCGCCCTTATCCAGTCCGATAATAGCGGAACGTGAACTTTGCGTCGGGGCGGCTGTGCTTGACCGTCATTTTGCAGCAGCGAAACAACCTGCGCCGCTGGCACACGCCTCGCAACCATGTCCACCGCAGCGTAGAGTACCACCCGATTGGGGTCGATAACGAAAACCGCTGGCTTGGCGATGCCGCCTTTCTCTCGTGCGTTGTAGAGGCCCCACTGCCTGACAACGCGGCGTTCCGTGTCGCACAAAATCGGAAAAGGTAAAGAGAGATGTACGCGCAAGGCCTCCGATTTTTCGGGCGCATCCACCGCGAGAGCCGCTACGCTCGCGCCCGCCGTCCGGATCGCTAAGTAGTGTTCTCGGTATTCCGCCAACTGGCGGAGGCAGAAAGGTCACCAATTACCGCGATAGAAGAGTAGCACCAAGTGGCGCTGCGAGATCAACCCCGAAAGGCCGCGCGGCGCTCCTGTCGAGTCCGGCAGCTCGAATCCCGGCGCAATTTCCCCCGGATTAGGAACTCTTCCCATTACCCAATTCTAGGCTTACACATCTACCGCCGCCCAGCCTCACTGGCATCAAATACCGATCTGATCGGGGCCTTTCAATACTTAACCGGCGCCCGAACGCGTTTTCAATCTCCGGCGTCAAAGTTTCGCAGCATCTCCCAGCGGGCGCGAATCTTGGCTAAATCGAAATCGCGGCTCAATAGTTCGCGAAAGACCTGCACATACTCTTCAGCCGCCTCGGACCATCGGCGGGGCGCTTTCGCGGGTCGCGCCGGCTCCGCTTCAAAGAGTCTTGCGACCGTAGAATGTAGTTGTTCCATTGCGTCGATGCGGTGGAGGTTAGGATCCTCCAGCGCCGAAGCTAGCTCTCGGTTGATGGCAGTATCCAAAACCACCGCCGGTTTGCCGAGCGCGAGCGCATCGATGACAGGCAGGCCGAATCCTTCATAGTGGCTCGGATAAACCAGCACGCGTGCATTCGAAAATAGCTCGCGCATGTGTTGACGGCTGATCTGTCCGCTTGCCAGAAAGCGCACATTTGGTGCTGACCCCTCCGGCTCGCCTCCCAGCACCACTACCGGCAAATCTCCTTTGAGATGCTGGATCGCCTCTCGAACGCCTTTATGTGCAAAGTCGTTTCCTATCACCAGCGCATACTCTCCTTTGCGAAACTCGCCGGCGGTAATTCCCAGATTTGTTCCGGGATGTATCACGCGAAAGGATACATCTGCTCCGTAGAACGCGGCGAAATCAGTGCGCGAGAAGTCGCTCAGAGTGAATACACAGTCTGATAACTCCACTCCCCTCTGTAAAATGATCTGACGCCGAGGTGAATTGAGATACTCGCAGCGCACGCCGATAATGTCGAGCATGGTGCAGCTCACGCGAGGGGCCAGGCGTTCCATTCGGCGGAACTCAGCCCAGGAGAGAAACTGGCAAGGCTTGAATGCAAGATCAAACACCAGGTTAGAACCCGGTTGGTCTTCAAATATGCGATATCCGGCTAGTTCGTGGGCGAAAAAGCGCTCCGGCTGAAACATCCCGACATACAACTCAAATTCGCCGTCGACGATTCGCGACACTTCACGAAGCAGGTTCAAGCCGAAATCGGATGTTCCTGTATGCGCGGCTGTGAGATGAAACAAATCGTACAGGATCCGCGGCCGGTGCGGCTTGAAGAGAGCGGTAAACCTCTCCACAGGATCCCTGGAAACGCGTTCATAATCGAGGAACTTCCGCTCGTATTCTGGGTAGCGAAAGACCAGCATGTCACGGCGCGATTCTCCCAGCGCAGTCTCCCGCAGTCCGGAAAACGAGGGCGGATGATGAAAAACATAGGCCCAATTTGCTATGACCGCCGAGTAACCGCAGCGGTTGATTCTGCAAACGAACTCGTCCTCCACGTAAAATCCGGGCGCATAGGCCTCCTCAAACAGGCCGAACCGGTCGAGAATCTCTGCCTTTATCAACATGCAGAAACTCACCGGCGTCGGCACCACCTGATAGCGCGGAAGCAAATGAGCGGCTCGCTCCCACACCGAGTAGGAATCGCCGGCTTCGAACGCACCCTCCTCAATGGGAATGGAAAACGTTCCGGCGCTGTTACTGCGCGGCGATACCACGCCATGACGCTCGTGCAGGTAAAGGACTGCCTGCATCTCCTGGAGAAATCCTGCCGTCACCTCTGTTTCTGGCCTGAGCAGGAGTACATCGCTCTCCGGATCCCGGACTGATGTGCAGCCCCAATTGCAGATACCCACGAATCCACGATTAATTTCGCTGCGAGCATAACGGAGTTGGGGAAGCAAGCTCGCCATCTCTTCGCAAAGCTTGCCGATGCTGTTGTCCGCTGTTGCATCCTCAAGCACGTGAACGAAACATTCGCGAGGAGCGAATTTAGCAAGGCTCATCAGGCAGCCGCGAAGTAAGTCGGCAGCCCCATGCGCGGGAATCAGAATCGATACGGGTGGACGTGCATGATGCCGGGCAGACCTATCGGAAATGCCCGATTCTGCTGCCAAGCCAGTTGTGTTCGAACTCATTTCCCTCTGACGAGCCGCATGCAGGCTCTCAAGGGCGCAGTGACTTTCCAGGAGAGCGAATTTTGAATTCCTGTCGTAATCCGTCGTTCCGCTTCGAGTGCCGCTTCGAGCTCCTGGACTTGCTGGCGCAGTTCTCCGCACTGGCTCGCCTCTATTCGTCTAAGTGCTTCCTCGGCGGCCTCCAGTTCGCGACCCAGATGATCTCGCTCGCTCGAGATTTCACGGAGCCGCGCTGCCGCGAGTTTGCGCTCGGCTTGCGCCGCCTCCAGTTCATCTGATATGTTCTCCCCTGCCACTGCTTGCTCACCATTAGCATGACAAGCTCGGCCGGCAACATCGAATGTCGCAATGGCATACGGGGTAACAAGCACGCGTGAGTTGGTAGAATGCGCCAGTTCGGCCAGTGCGTTGACCAGCTGCGGCATGCCACAGCTGGAGACGACGCCAAAGCCGCCGAGCGCAACCAGCTGACTGCGCTTTACCGCAAAGAATTCATCTGAGATCTGATCGACTGAACGAACCACGCTGAGAACCCGCGGCAGTTCACTCTGCGAAAAAGAAATTCCGGCGAACGGATCAGTGAGTCGGTTCTCAGGTCCGTGGACAAAGCCCGAATGCAGGATTCGGCCGTTCCTATCAAGAGCGATGCCGGTCACCAGACCGCAATCGGCACGCACGGCCTGCGCCGCGAGTTCATTGATGAAGTGGTGGCTCACCGTGTCCAACGGACGATTAATGAAGATAAAGACATCCGCCGGCATCTCGGTGAGGTTTCGTACCGGGCCTCCCGCGATCTGCACCTCCGCCGGCAATCTGCTATCCCTGAGTAGATCGGCCCCAGAGCCAAGCAATTCATAAATTCGCGTGGTCCGCGGATTCACGTTAGCAGCCAATGCGGCATGCTGGAACACACCATCTTCAGACCTCACCAGAAGCGCAACTTGACGGCCTGTGGCCCGTTCGCGATTGAGGCGGAAAGAACCTGGAAAGATTCCCGCTTCGACTTCTACGCCCAGACCCGCCCTCCCGAAGTAGTCCTGGATCGCTCTTGGGGAACTATGCTTGTCCTCTCTCGGCCCGAGTAACTCTTCGTCCTTCCGGTGGCGATAAAGAGCTTTGGGGACGTGCCGTACGCGTGACGACCCGGCGATCTCAAGCACTCGCAGCATCACGTCCCAATCGTCTGCACGGCCGGTTCCGGCCCCATATCCGCCCGCTTTCAGCAGAACGCTCCGTCGCACGGCCGCGCCATTTCGTATGAAATTCCACGACAGGAAAGCTTCGGGGTCGAAGTCCGGCTTCAGAAACAAACCTTGAGGGTTCCCATAAAAATCGATTTCTTCTTCGTTCGCATAAAGAAGATCTGTATTCTGCGTGCTGTTCAAAGAAGCGGCCATTTCCGCCAGCGCATAGGGATCCAACTCGTCCCGATAATCCATGCGAAGTACGAAATCGCCTTCTGCGGCCCCGAGAGCTCGATTGAAGAGGTCTGAAGTCAGCCCGCTCCCGCCCTCCAGCAGTTTGAGCCGGGCGTCTTCCCGGGCTGTCCTTTCCAGGTATTCACGAGTGGCGCTGGGCTCCCGTGACTCGCAGGCGACGCACAGCTGCCAGTGAGGATACTCCTGCTGCTGTATCGATTCTAGGCAGCGCGTTACCAGATAAAGATGTGGCTCCGGAATGCCTAGCGTGATGGAGAACAGTGGCCGATAAGCCAGCGGTTCCGTTCTGAAGAGGACTCCTTCGCCCTCGGTGTAGGCCGGCAATGTTATCCTCTCGGCTAGGACAAACTCGTCGTCCTGGGTCCGAGCAATAAGCGTCAGCGGTGCTTCTGAAATCGGACGTCTGAAACGGACCAGAAACCCTGAGTTCTTGAAGGCAGGATCGTTCTGATGATGCCTGGCTACATCGGGCCGCCGCAGACCAGCAAACGCTGGCAAGCGCACGCCCTCGCCGATCAGCCAAAGCTCACACTGCTTCTCGTTATGCGGAACGAACCACCCTTTTATGTAACATTCATCTCTGTTTAGAGAGATAGCGCTGGGCGTATCTAAGGCGAAGGAAAAGTCGCGCTTTGTCAAGCTTTAACTTACACTTACTTGCTCGCCGCGACTGCTCCGGCATACCCAAACCCGGCGCCAAGTTCAGGCCTGGTTTCTTAGTATGAGCTAGCCTTTTGAATCTCGCAGTTTACTGGCCACCAGCTCCTGGGACAACTGGCCGACCCATAGCCGTGTTTTAAGTACCGTTTGATCCAGTTGGGCGGCGCGGGTTCTGAAGTGCGAGAACTTCGGCAGTTAAACGCCCGACCTCGGCAGCATCTGTCCGCGCCTTCTCTTCCAATTCTGTTATCTGACTCTGCATTGCGCGCGGCTTCTCTTTCCAGCTCAGAGACGCGCTCTGCCAAGCTCTCTCGCTCCCGCCTGAGAGCTTCACTGCTCTGCTCTGCCTTCTCCGTTGCGTACATCTTGAATTCGTCGAAGACATTGGGCGGCGCCTCGAAGCAGGAACGCAGATCTAGCGACTCCCGGCGCAGGTAAAACCGATTTAGGCCATCGAAATAAACCATCTCATAGCGCCAGTTATCCAACAGAGGCTCCCATTGCTGCCATGAGGGAATGGTTGTTCCGGGTTCCGTTGCTTCGACAATCAGCAGGATCGGTCGAAAGCGATCCCAATCGGCGCCTTCCAAGGCCAACTTCTCCCAACCCTCGCAATCGACTTTAAGGAAATCGATTTCGCGAGTGACATAGTCCTGGCAAACCGCAGCGAGTGTAGTAACCTCTACGGTTCTCTCCTTCGCTTCGTGCCCTTGCTCAATGAAGCGGTCGCGGTTAGATTCCTCAAACGTGGAGTTCCCGTACTGCTCGAAAAGGTATATCGGTCTCTGTTCTTTTCGTTCGCCTACCGCTAATTGCAGATTGATATCGCGCGGGCGGTCCTCCACAAGTTTGTTGTAGAACCATTCGTTGGGCTCGATGTTGATGCCCGACCAGCCTTGATCATAAAACCACTTAGTCACCGAATCGATAACCGGATCCATGGCGCCCACATCGATATAGAATCCGTCCTTTCGATCGCGAAAAACGCGATGCAGAATAACGTCTTCAAAATTTTGAGCGTAAGAAATCATGTGAGTTTCGGGCAAGCGGTCATATCCATTTATCCAGCGAGGGTTTGTTCGTTGAGAACGCGCAACGATGGAATCATAGAGGCGCCGATCGACCAGCGTCAGGTCACGAATGAGCGCCAGGGTAGCCTCATCCACATTCTCTACCGGCGCGCGTTCAGGATTGACGTTCTGCGGTTCGAATGCTGACGGCGCGGGGCATTCCAGAGCTCCGCTGATCTGGAGCAGTGAGTCATGGAAATTTTCTGTAATTCCAACTGCTGAGAACCCGGCGAGCCGCGCTTCTGCACGTTCAAATAATTCCTTCGGATCGGAAATCTTGTCCGGATGTTCCATTCGTTTCTGCAGCTCAAAACGCGCCAGGCAATCGGGAGAAAGCCCTTGCGCTACCACCACCGGGTCGCAAGGCGATTTCGCCAGGTAAGCAGATTGATAGTTTTCAACCATATGCCGCGTTTCTGGGTGAACACAGAACTCCGCGAGTGACATTTGCGAACCGTATTTGTGAAACGGGTGATCCGGAGCCCGACGAACATGAAAGTAATGTGAAATCGTACGTTCCACGGGATCTCGCAGCAGCGTGAACGCTCTAAGTAATTTGCCGAGATAGGGTTCCAGGTGTGAAAGAAAGTGCCCGCGAAAAATCTGCCATTGTGCTAACTGGGGCCGTGGAACCTCGATGAGTTGATCCCATAACCACCAGGGACAGATCTGGTTGGTTGGAAATCCCTGTTCGAGAAAGTGCCAGACTGACATGCCTGCTGTCTTGGGGATGTGATAAAAATATAGTCCTTCTGTTTTCATCGCAATCGAGTGCGCCGTCGAATACACCTGTGCCAGCGCGCACTCGCTTATGATTTCATATCGTCGGCTCTTCCCGTCTTCTTTCTGGATGAGTCGTTTCGCGTGTTAAACTGTGGGCTTTATGGCGCGAAGAGCACTAATTACGGGAATTACCGGTCAAGATGGTTCCTACCTCGCCGAATTGCTTATTTCAAAAGGCTATGAGGTACACGGAATCATTCGGAGAGTTGCCCTTGAGGACCCCGAGCACCGCCTCGCCAGGCTTAGCGCCGTACGCAACCGCATCAAGCTTCATGCTGCCTCTTTAGAAAGTTACGCCAGCATCTACCAGGTCGTCGCTGAGACGGTCCCGCACGAATGCTACCATCTGGCTGCTCAGAGCTTTGTGAGCTATTCGTTCGACGACGAGTTCTCCACCCTAAACGCTAATATCAACGGCACGCATTTTTTGTTGGCTTCTGTGAAGAGCGTCGCCCCGCATTGCCGTTTCTACTTCGCCGGGTCAAGTGAGATGTTTGGAAAAGCGGAGGAGGTGCCGCAGAACGAAAGAACGCCGTTCCACCCTCGCTCGAGTTATGGAATCAGCAAAGTCTGCGGTTTCGAATTGACTCGGAACTATCGGGAAGCGTACGCCATGCACGCCAGCAGCGGGATTCTCTTTAATCATGAATCTCCGCGCCGAGGGTATGAGTTCGTGACACGCAAAATCACCTCCGGCGTGGCTCGCATTCTCGCCGGGAAGAAAGACCAGCTTCGCCTGGGAAATCTGGATGCTAAACGCGACTGGGGTCACGCTCGCGAGTACGTAGACGCGATGTGGCTGATGCTGCAACAGCCTGAGCCCGACGATTATGTTGTCGCAACAGGGGAGACGCACTCTGTGCGTGAATTCGTGGAAGCTGCGTTTTCCTATGTTGGCCTCGATTACGAGAAGTATGTGACAACTGACCCCGATCTATTCCGTCCCGCTGAGGTCAATATTTTGCTCGGCGATGCCACAAAGGCTATCAACGATCTAGGCTGGCGGGTTAGGACGAGCTTCCGCGATCTGGTCCAGGAAATGGTCGATGCAGATTGCAAAGCGGTCGGTGTCGCGCCACCGGCGCCCCTAGCTTTCTCGGCGCAGAAATAAACCGCCCACACCTGAGAAGCTAACAACTCGCCGCGGGCGAAGGCTTGCTCGCGCGCCCGCCCACGGCATCTGAGTGCGGATACGAGAATAAACGACTGCTACTTCTTGCCGGCAGTATGGGTATGGTGATGGATGTTTCCCTTCTCGTCCTTGTATTCGCGTGATTTCAGATCAGACGATTCGGACTCGCTGCCGCCTTTGCTTTCGTGCGAACCGCTATGTGATCCGCTGCTTGTGCTCTTGCTATGTTCCTCGCCTTTGGTGGTCGGGGCTTCATGGTGAGGGCGCGGATCTTCGCTGCTCTTATGCGGATGCTTGCCGGTTCCCTGCTCACCTTTGTTTTCTGCCATTGTTTTTCTCCTTAATTCTGGGTTTCTTTCCCCAAAAGTGTGATGCCCGGTGCTTGGTAAGTGCACCCTGGGACTATTTCAGATTTTCGATTCAGCCTGGCTAGAACTAGTGGATAAGGTCTGCCCGTCCCGGCACAGCAACAGAACTGCAGCCCAATCGACTTGTTACAATTGCGCTTCAAAACGGAAGTGCAACTTTGCATCAGGTCATTACTCGCTTTGTGGTAGGCGGCATTATCGTCTCAGCTTTCGCTGTGCTCGGCGACCTGTTCAAGCCAAAAGCTTTCGCCGGCCTGTTTGGAGCGGCTCCATCCGTAGCGCTGGCAACGGTTTCGCTTACTGTCTCAACGGACGGACCCGTTTATGCGAGCGTAGAGGCTCGATCAATGTTAGCCGGCGCGATCGCACTTTGTTGCTACAGCATCGCGGTCGTCTTCCTGCTTAAACGCCGCAGAGCCCCGGCAGTGCGCGCAACGCTCTCGTCGACTCCCGTATGGTTCTGTGTGGCCTTTGCTCTATGGTTTGTCTTTCTAAAGTGAGGAAGCGTGACAGTCAGGTTTGACCTTTCGAGCCTCCGTCAGACGCGTTGGTATGAATACGCTTTGCGTTTTCTCTTGGGCGGATTGATCACGGCAGCCGCCGGGTTGATCGCCAGAAAGTTTGGTCCAACGGTGGGCGGACTGTTCCTCGCTTTTCCGGCAATCTTCCCTGCCAGTGCGACCTTGACCGAGAAACACGAAAGAGAGAAAAAGGAACGCAAGGGACTGAGTGGGAAGCAGCGCGGCCGGGATGCTGCTGCGCTCGAGGCAGTAGGCACCGCCATGGGAAGTGTTGGTTTATTCCTGTTCGCGGCCGTGCTGTGGGCCCTTCTTCCACGCCACATGCCCTGGCTTGTTCTTGCGGCAGCTACTCTCCTCTGGGCGCTCGCTTCGGTTGGCTTGTGGCTGCTTCGCAAGAATACTTGAAGGTTGTTATGCTGCTCGCTCAACAATTGCGCAGCCGTTACTTCAATTGAAAGTCGTAACTGCCGGATCCAATCTGAACCGTGCGGCCGGCGGCTTCTTTTTCGAAGCGGACGCGCTTCCCATCCTGCGTCAACGTGGCATTCGCGATTTCGGGCAGTATTACCTTGGCGGTAGTGTTGGGAGGGATGCTTACTTTTAATTCAAACGGACCAGAGGGCGAGCCATTCCAATCGGTGGTGATTGTGCCATAGACGGAATCGTATTCTCCGCGAGCCTGCGTGACGCGAGGATCCAGCCGCGGCTGAATGACGATCTCGTGAAAACCGGGCCCGCTCGAGGCCGTATCGATGCCCGCTACACATTGATAAATCCACGCTACCACCGAGCCGAACGCGTAGTGATTGTATGAGTTCATCGCGGGATCCCCGGTATCGCCATTCCATCGCTCCCACCAGGTGGTAGCGCCTTTGCTCAGCATGTAACCCCACGACGGATACGTTTCGTTCAGCAAGAGCTTGTAAGCGACATCGGTGCGGCCATGATTGGCCAGGCAAAATAACAGAAAGGGAGTCCCGAGAAAGCCAGTGGTTAAATGCCCGCTGTGTGCGTCGATATTCTTGACAAGATTTTCGACCGCGGCGGATTCCAGTTGCTCGGGTATGAGCTTCATTTGCAGCGCGACGACGTATGAGGTCTGGCTGCCGGTCGCGATCTCGCCATTTTCCTTGACATATGTCTTCTGAAATGCCGTCCGAATCTTGTCGTAAAGCTGAGAATAGTTCCTCGCGTCTTCTTCCTTGCCAGTAGCATGCGCCATGTCGGTCATCATATTTGCGATCAGAGCCCAATATGCCGTATCGACCAGATCTTTGGGCGTGCTCGGATCGGGCGCAAGCCAATCTGCGAAATCCGGCCCCACTTTTTTCTTGCGAATAAAATCAGGATTGGCGTCCTGGATGAAACTCATCCAGTGCTGCATAGCTTCCCAGTTCCGTTCGATTACTGTAGGGTCGCCGTATTGAAGCCAGGTGGTCCAGGGCACGATCACGCCTGCGTCACCCCAGCCGGGCGCGCCTTCCACCGTTCCGACGCCGATGTTCGGCGCGACATTTGTGAAGGCTCCATTCGATAGCTGTGCATCGCGTACGTCGCGGGTCCATTTGTTCGTGAAAGCCGCGATATTGAAGTTGTAGCTGCCTGTGCGCCAGAAGACGGCTGCATCTGCCATCCAGCCCAAACGCTCGTCCCGCTGCGGGCAGTCTGTCGGCACGCTCAGAAAATTGCCGCGTTGTCCCCAGATGCCGATCTGCCACATGTGATTGATCAGATCGCTCGAAGTTGTCACTCTTGCGGTGGGCTCTCCTTGCACGCTGCTGATTACTTGCCCGCTAATCGCGTCGAGCTTAGGCGTGCCTGGATAACCGGAGAGCTCCACATAACGGAACCCGTGAAAGGTAAAGCGGGGCGTGAATGTTTCGTCGGCTCCGCCGCGCAGCGTATAGGTATCGGTTGCATCGGCATTGCGGAGGTTGGTCGTATAGATTGTCCCGTCCGGGTTCAGGATCTCCGCAAAGCGCAGACGGACCGTCTTTCCACGCTCGCCTCGCACGTTCAGGGCAACCCATCCGACCATGTTCTGCCCCATGTCGAAAACATAAGAACCGTCCGGCAGCGCATTCACGCGCTCGGGTCTCATTACCTTCACGATTCGCGGCGGTGAATCTATCTGGCTTGAAATGGCGCCCGTGTAGGGATCGCACAGAGTGGCCCGCTGCCACGCATGGTCGTCGAAACCAGACTTATTCCAGCCCGGTTTCTCGAGGCGCGCGTCGTAAGTTTCGCCCGCGTAAATCTCGGAACGCAGGATCGGTGATTCTGCCGCTTTCCATGAATCGTCCGTCGCGAAAACGTCCCGCGTGCCATCCGTGTAATCGATCTCGACCTGCGCGAAGAAGCGATTAGGAGGAAGCACTTTGAAGTGTTCGGCAGTCCAAGAGAGTCCGCTGCCAAACCAGCCATCTGCCAGGATCGCTCCCACTACGTTCTCCCCGCCGGCGAGCAAGCTGCCGATATCGTACGTTTGATACTGCACGCGTTTATCAAACTGGGTGAAGCCGGGGGTGAGGAGATCGTGTCCGGCGCGCTGTCCATTGATCGACAGCTCGTAAGCTCCGAGAGCAGTGACGTAGGCACGGGCGCTTGCGACGCGCTTCTGTAACGAAAATTGTTTCCGCAGCAGAGCGGCCGGTTGCGGGAGTAGGCCAGGGTCGCCGCCAAGCTTCGGGTCGTTGAGCTCGCCCACGATCTTCGCCGGGGTCCACGCCCCTTCAGCTTGAGAACGTGCTTGCCAGCGCTCGCTCGAGGGGATGCGTTCCACAGTCCCGTCCTCGCGCCTAATCTTGAGCAGCGCTGCCAGAGCGCCCGGCATCCCCGCGCTTTGCGCCGCCGCACGCGGCCCATATTGTGGCGGTTTCGGAACGGTTACTGTCACATCGATCGAGTTCTGGCCTTTCACCAGAAAACCATCGATCTCCCGCCGGTCGAATTCATTCCAGTGCGGCTTAGCGCCCGCGTCATGCCCGTTCACAGTCACTTTCCAATCACCGCGCGCGATCAAAAAAAGCGCTGCCCGTCGCGGAAGCTCAGGCAAATCGAAACTCAAATGAAAGAATGCCTGGGTACCGGGCGCTAGCTGCAGTGCATCCTGTCCAGGGGCCCAAATCCAGCGGATTCCAGACCGGTCCTCAGCCGCTTCCGGGTTTTGCCAGCGGATCCACTTGGCTTTCCAGTCCGATTGCTGGAGCAGACCCATTTCCCACCAGGCGCCCTCCGCCGCTTGCGAAACCTGGCCCTTAGCATCCCAAACGCGGACACTCCAAAAATATCGTTTGCGCGATTCGAGCTTCCGGCCGCCGTAAATAACGCTGGAAGACTCCGCTGAAGCCTGTTTCCCGCTATCCCACACATCTGCTTTGCCGCTCTTTAGAAGATCGGGACTCGAGGCGACCAGCAATTCATATGCACTCTGCCGCCAGTTACGTTCCTGGCTATCGCTCCGCCAGGACAAGCTTGGCTTCTCAGCGTCAATTCCAAGCGGATCTTTCAGATGCTCACAAAGCAGGTTTACCGGTTTAGCGTCCAGGGATCCTGCTATCAGGAAGAACAGCTCTGCTATAAGCGCTCGCGACATTAACTTAGATGTGTATCCGTTCAGCATGACAGTTGTTTCAGCGATCTTATCGAAGTCGCGTTTCCGCCTCGAAACAAATCGCAGCATGGAATCGGAGCGAACAAAAAATGAACGGAATCGGAGTTCTTGATACTCTTTTCAACAGAAGAGATGATCGAGTTTGCCGGCACCACCCCCCAAGTTTCGAGCGACCAGGGCCACGGCCCTTCAGTGCTGACGCGACGTGTCTATGATGCGATCGCTCCTTTTTACAGCCTTCCCACATTGCTGTTTCACTCGAAGGCACATGCGGCAGCGCTTTCCGCTTCCTGCGTGGATAACGGCATGCGCGTGCTCGAAGTGGCGATAGGATCCGGGGAAATGCTGCAGCGCTTAGTCAAGGCAAATCTCGACGGGCACACGATCGGAGTCGACCTTTCTCCCAAGATGGCCGCCCACTCACAGGAGATCGCAGGCCGCTTGTTTCCGGGTGCTTGCGTGCAGTGCCAGGCGGCCGACGTGCGCTCTCTGCCATTCCCGGGCGGGCACTTCGACGCCATCGTCTGCTGTTATCTGTTTGAGTTAATCCCCGAGCAAGACGTAGCTGCGAGTCTGCTCGAGCTGCGGCGCGTGCTAAGGCCCGGAGGCCGCCTCACCGGAATTCTGGTTGCCCAGAATAAGCCATTTTTCAACGCACTTTACCGTATCTCTTCCAGTATTGCGCCCGCGTTTTGGGGGCGGCAACGGGACGGGTACGTGACCGGCCTACTCGCCCGTTATGGATTCGAGATCGAAACCGACACTCATGTCCAGCAACTGTTCTACAGCTCCCGCGTTGTCTCGGCCACCAGTACCGCCGCCCCGGAACGCCTTACATAGAGGGCGGAATCTGAGGAGCGTCAGACAGCCTGCGTCATGTATTGCCGCGGCCGGTTCTCGAGAGCATGTTGAATCACCTGCCGGCTCCGCTCGAGTTCCTGGCCTGTGATTTCAAGACGTGGCGGGCGAACGCGGGCATTTCCCATTCCGACTTCCGTCTGAACGAGTTTAATGAGCTGAACGAATTTGACTACCGTGTCCATTCGCAGCAGCGGCAGAAACCAGCGGTAGAGTTCGAAAGCCTTGTCAGATTCGCCGTTCACAGCCAGATTAAATAGTTCTACCGATTCGCGCGGCAGAGCGTTGGCGAGACCGGCGATCCAGCCGCTGGCGCCGGCCCCGATTGCTTCTACGATGGCGTCGTCTACGCCGACGAGAATCTTGAGGCGCTTTCCGAGCAGTGCGCGAATACCGGAAACGCGTCGCACGTCGGTGCTGGATTCCTTCACGGAGTGGAAATTCTTGTGTTCCGCGGCAAGCTCGGCCACCTGCTCAGGAATAAAGTCGGTTCCGTATGCAATGGGGTTGTTGTAAAGCATGCAGGAGAGCGGAGTCCCGCGGAACACGGCCGCGATATGGGCCTTGATTTCGCGCCAATCCCCCTGGTACAGGTAGGGCGGAAGTACCATCAGCCCATCGCATTGAAGTTCCGCGGCGGCCTCTGCGAGCTTCACCGCTTCCTCCGTGGACAGCGCGGAGATCGCGGCGACCAGCGGCGCGCGATCGCGTGTAGTGCTCCGGCACGTGCCCAGAATCTGAAGCTTCTCTTCGAATGACAAAGTGGCTCCTTCGCCCAGCGAGCCAAGAGCAACAATTCCCGTACAGCCGTTGTCGAGCAGCCACTGGCAGTGCCGCTTTATGAAATGGTGGTCTACGTTGCCGTTCCCGTCGAAGCAGGTAGTGATGGCGGGCATCACGCCTTCCCATTTCATTTCTATTTTCGTGTTCATCTGTTTTGTAGTTCGCAGGAGTTGCACTCCGATGCTGCCAGGCTCGGAAACCGAGTTGGAAAGATGGGCGGCCGCACTGAGTCGGGCGCCCAGCCGTATAAGAACTGAGTTGCCGGGCCGCATACACGGCCCTGACACGGACCCATTCCACAGCGCGCGTGGAGCTTGGCAGATCGCCACGAGGGTTGCTGAGCGAGACGCGCGTGGGTCACGTCTTCACAACGGCACACGATCGTGTTGTTGTCCGGCAGCGATTTCAGCTCGGGCCTGAGCTCGAAAGTGCTTTCGAGTTTGCGCGCGAAGCTCTGCAATTTTCGGCGGCGCTGATGCAAAGGCCGCATGCGTTCAGTGCGGCCGCCCGCCGCTAAGCCAGCGATTTGACCTTCTATGACCGAGAGTTCGAGGCCGCCGATCCCAGTGAGTTCGCCTGCGCAGAACACGTCTGGAACGGATGACTGCTGCCACCCATCCACCTCAACATAGCCGTTGCGCATGCCACAGCCGAGGAGAGCCGCTAACTCGGTGTTTGGCAGCAAGTGAAACCCGCAGGCCAGGTAATCGCAAGCAATCTCCCGGGCCGTCCCGTTGCACGATAAGACTACACTTTCGAGCGCTTCGTTGCCGAGCGCGCGCAGGGGCCAGCTACCGGCGGCGAACGGAATGCCTGAAAGTTTATGCTTCAGTGCGAACGCCTCGCGCATTTTCGCAGGCTGGGACCACAAGCTTAGAGCGAAGCCAGCCAGCGCCGGCCACGACGCCTGCTCGCATAGCATGCGGATTTCTGCGCCGCACTCGCCTAGATGCGCTGCCACTGCAAGGAGAAGCGGTCCAGTGCCAGCCACCATAACGCGTTTCCCGCGGATAGGAAGACCCGATTTCACCATCGCTTGCAGGCCTCCGGCCGCCATTATATTTGGCAGCGTCCAGCCGGGGAAAGGCAGAAAGCGCTCTCGCGCGCCGGTAGCCAGAATCAGTTTGGCGTAACCGAGTATGAGGAGCCCGTCTGCCGTTTCGGCGAACAAAGTTCGCTTCTCTACCTCACCGTGCGTGACGCATGCTCCGCAGAGAATCTCCACTCGCCCTTTGCGCAATTTCGCGGCCCAGCCTGACAGCTCCGAATACCGTTCGAGGGATTGGCCACGCCAGATCTGCCCGCCAGGAGCGGCATTATCATCGACGATCGCGGTGCGAGCCCCACATTCTGAACTAGCAGCGGCCGCCGCGAGACCAGCCGGCCCGGCGCCCACCACGAGCACATCGAACTCCTTGCGGAATTCGTTAGCCACCGGTTCGCACGTCCATACCTGGCCGCACCATAATCTGACAGCTTCGAAGATGAGCTTTACCGTTGACAGACACGCGGCATTCGAAGCAGATGCCCATACCGCAAAGCGGCCCGCGCGGCTGGCCCGTAACGGAGCGGCGGCACGGCCGGCCGGCGATGGCCGCCGCAACCGCTACCGTGCAACCTGCCGGAACGGCGAAAGATTCTCCGTCGACATATATGTTGATTTCGTCAAGCATACGGAGCCGCGAGCGGCTAAGACTAAGTAACGGTCCAATAGACCGAGTAGCGTTCGCCGAATAGACGGTCGAAAGGAACAAATGTCAGGTTGCGCTCTTGTCCGGCCGTTTCAAACGCAAGCGCCTGGTTCGGCGCGGGCTTCAACCATGCCTTCAAACCGGCGCCCGATGTGTTCAGAGCGGGTACATCGATTGGGTGCTTGCTAACCTCCGGCCCCATTTCGCCCACCGTGTCCGCGGTGGTTAGGCCGGCCGTTCCCAATTTCCCGGCCAGCACTAGCGGACCGTATAGAAAGGCTTGGGTCGTCGGTTCATCGGGCATCGCCTCGATATGCAGATACATCGGGAAATTCACTTCCACGAGATCTCCGTCGCGCCAGGTTCTCGTGATCGTGAAATAACTTGCCGGGCTAGGCGTCGCTTCGATTGTCTGGCCGTTGACTTTGACTGAAGCGTCTGCTCCGGCCCAGTAAGGAACACGGATATGCAAGGGCATCCGTACGGGCTCGGGCGTGCTGAAATGAAACGCTGTACGGCGTCGACTCAGGAAATCGAGTCTCCTGCCGCAATTTGATCTTCTTCTCCTTCCAATTCAGTTCCGATGGGACAAACAGGTTGACATAAAGTCCGGCGCCGTCGTGAAAATAGATGCTGTTGTTCAATTTCGAAAATTCTTCGACGCCCGTTCCCGTGCAGCACCAAAACGAGGCATTCTCGGTGTTAAACGTTTTCCACGCTCCGGGAACGATGGAGAGATAGTACTGTGTCGCTCCGGTCTGGCGGTTGATCGCCGCAATGCGGTGGTTGAGCAGAGTTCGTTCGTAGTAGTCGAAGTAGCGCGGGTCGCCCGTCCATTGGTATAGGTGCCGCGTTAGTTTCAACATGTTGTAAGCGCAACAACATTCGGTCGTGTTAGAGCTTTTCTTCAGCTCGGCGCCTAAGCGTCGAGGCTCAACCAGCCAGGCTTCTCCATTACTGGTTCCACCCGTTACATACGCCCTAGCGCTGGTAACCTCCCACCAAAAGAAGTCCGCTACATCATGAAACCGTTCATCGCTCGAGAGCTCATACCGCCGGGCTGCTCCGATGACCTGTGGGATATGCGTGTTCACGTGCAGCCCGCGGAGTTCGTCGCGCCGCAAGGCAAGCGGATTGAAGAATTTCTTCTTGGTGAAGCGATCTCCGACTACGGCGTAATGGTCGTCTCCGGTTACCCCCGCCAGGTTGTAGAGCACTTCATTCATGCCGCCATACTCTGTGTTTAGAATGTCCTGCATGTGCTCCTCCGGGATCGGAGCGGTCCAGTTGTCGGTCCATTGGGCCATGCCCTGGAGAATCTGCAGGGCTTGCTGGTTTCCGCAGTGCTCATGCATGTCGTACATCCCGGCCATAATCTTGTGGATGGTGTAAAACGGTGCCCAGACTTTCTGGCGAGCGTTTAAGCGGTCGAAAAATTCGATTGGAAACGCGCTGAGATAGCCGCCGCCCAGTTTCGCCTGACACTTGGCCAGCTCCGCCACCATGCCATCTGCTTTAGCTTTGATTGCATCGTCTCCGGTTGACGAATACATCAGCGCGCAGGCCGAGAGATAGTGTCCGGCGAAATGTCCGCGGAGCTCGCAATCGGGAGCTTCCCAACCGCCGAGCGGCTGTGCCTCGGAAGGCAAGCCGGCATTCACGCGAAAGTTGCGCAGGAGCCGGTCGGAATCGAGCGCCTTCAGGTAATTGAAATTGGCTTGCTGCGAATCCTGAAAAATTCCCGGCAGGAGGTGGACCTCCGTCATCGCAAAGGAAGAGATCTTGCGCGGCGCTTCTTTCCTGGTGAAGGTAATCGCTTCGCCGAAGGGCGGCAACTCCGGGGGCAAGCCGTGCCGCTTGGGCACGCTGGTGTTCTGGGGCGTGGAATTGGCGTTCTGCGGAGCCTGGTGAGTAGGCGAAACGGGCGCAGGCGCGGCAGTTTGCTGGGCGAGCATCGGAGCGACACTAACCGCTCCAGTAAGAGCAGCGTTAAACGTCCGTCTGCTCGGATTTGACAATTTCTTTTCAGCGCACATCTTTAAACCTGGACGGAAGTTGAAGTAGCTTCTAATTCAAATCTAGCGCCGGGATGGCTCGCCGGGCGGGGCTATACTGAAGCTTCAGCCCTAAATCTATGAAGACGTACGCGAAATTTGGGATTCTGATGGCCTTAATCGTCGGCTCGCTGCTCTGGCTGGCTGTTGGCGGCGTCAAGGATACCAAGGCGTACTACAAGACAATACCCGAACTCGAGCAGATGGGAAGTGCCGCGCAGCATGAACGTCTGCGGGTCGGCGGCGATGTGCAGCCTGGTTCCATCGTGAAGAATGCCATGGGAGTAGCCTTTGTGCTTCATCAGGGCCAAAAGACTCTGAAGGTCTTGTACTCGGGAACCGATCCGCTTCCAGATACCTTCAGGGACAACGCACAGGCCTTAGCTGACGGACGGCTTGGACCGGACGGAGTTTTCCAAGCCAGTAAAATCCAGGCCAAGTGCGCCTCGAAGTATGAGGCGAAGCCGGATCAGCGCGGAGTCTTGCATCAGGCTTCCCGTATCGGTTAATCGGTACCTAAATGGAAAATATCGGCGCGCTCTCTATCCTGATTGCCTTTTGTCTGGCAGTCTTCGCAATTGTGGCGTCCGTAGTCGGCAAGTATAGCCGCCGTCCTTTTCTAGTGGTGAGCGCCGAGCGCGCGGTTTACTCGATTTGGCTGCTGCTCACTCTGGCCTCCGGCATCCTGGTTGCCTCGCTTCTTAAAGGCGACTACCGGCTGGCTTATGTCGCCGCACACAGTAATAAGGCCATGTCGACGCTGTACAAGTTCACAGCGTGGTGGGGCGGTCAGGAAGGTTCGCTCCTCTTCTGGAGTTGGATTCTTTCTTCTTATTCCGCAGTTGTGGTCTGGACGAACCGGCGCAAATTCCGCGACATGATGCCGATCGTGATCGCCATCATGATGACGACGCTCGCCTTCTTCGTCGGCATGATTTCGTTCGTAGCGAGTCCGTTTCAAGTACTCATGGCCGGCCGCGGCGTCATCGATGTAGGCGACGGCAATGGCTTGAGCCCGCTTCTGCAGTGGTGGACCATGGCGATCCATCCGCCGATGCTCTATCTCGGCTATGTCGGTTTCACCGTGCCCTTTGCCTTCGCCATGGCTTCGCTGATCACAAAGCAACCGGGCGAAGGTTGGATCCACACCACGCGCCGTTGGGCGATCGTAACCTGGCTCTTCCAAAGCACTGGGGTTTCACTCGGTATGTATTGGGCGTACACCGTGCTCGGGTGGGGCGGTTACTGGGTGTGGGACCCGGTCGAGAATGCTTCCCTCATGCCCTGGATTACGGCCACTGCTTTCCTTCATTCTGTGATGATGCAGGAAAAAAAAGGCATGATGAAGGTCTGGAACATGGTGCTGGTTTCGGCTACCTTCCTGCTCAGTATTCTGGGCACCACGTTGACCCGCACCGGGCTGGTAGCGTCCGTGCATGCCTTTGCGCAGTCGCCGGTCAAGCCATATTTCACTACTTTTGTACTTACCGCGACAGCATTGACCGCCATAGCAATCGTTCGGAACCTGCCATACCTCAGAAGCGAGGTGAAACTCGAGAGCGTCATTTCACGTGAATCGAGTTTCTTATTTAATAACTTGATCCTGCTGGCGAGCTGCTTCGCCGTGCTTTGGGGGACTCTGTTCCCGGTGCTGATGGAAGCACTGACCGGCGAGAAGGAAACTATCGATGCTCCTTACTACAACCGGGTGAATGTGCCCATCGGCCTGTTTCTGTTGCTGCTGACCGGTGTCGGCCCGCTGATCGCCTGGCGCAAGAGTTCGCTTAACAGTCTTCGGCGGGCGTTTCTGATTCCGGGCATCACAGGCCTGGCGGTGATCGTTACGCTACTCGCGTCAGGTATTCGCAGCCTCGCTCCTCTGCTCTCATTCGGCCTGTGCGCGTTCGTGATTACCACCATCGTGAGTGAGTTTTGGAAAGGCTCGCGAGCGATTCAACTGAAAGAGCATGTCGCTTTGCCGCGCGCCGCCTTCGAACTCACTTCCCGCAATACGCGCCGTTATGGCGGATATCTGGTGCACATGGGCATTGTCATCATGTTCATCGGTTTTACCGGCAGGGCATTCGACCTCCACGAGACGCGCAGCGTGGGGCTGAATCAGAGTTTGCGCTTCGGGCACTACGATCTGAAGCTGCTCAGCGTGACTAACGGCGAGAATGCCAATTACGAGTTCAGCCATGCAATCATAGACGTTTCGCGGAATGGACAGGTGATTGATCAGCTCGACCCTGAGATCCGCCTGTATAAATCGAGCCAGGAACAAGCTTCTCTGGTTGGTATCCGGCGGCGGCTGAACGAAGATCTGTACGTCAACTTCTCGGGCATATCGCCGGATAACACCAAAGCGATCTTTCAAATGTATGTCTTTCCGCTGGTCTCGTGGATCTGGATCGGCTACTTCGTAGTGCTCGGTGGAACCATCATTTGCCTGATTCCCGGGAAAGTGCGCCTGCAGTATGCACGAACGGAAGTGGTTGGTTTTGCCAGTGCCCCTGCAACGGTTCAATCTTAAACACCACACAAGATGGCGCACAGCGGACTCGCGATGTCGCGCCCAAGTCCGCCGAACCCGTGTGTTTGCTTGGCGGCGCACATGGCGGCCTGTGCTGCTCCTTTTGGCCTTCTTTGCGGTTCTTGCCGCTCTGGTCGCGCAGGATGCGTCCTTTCTTAGCCCTGACGTTATCCGCGTGGGAAGCAAGTTAGCTTGCCGCTGCGGAGGCTGCCGCAACACTGTGGGAGACTGCCCCATGATGCGCTGCAGTTCTGCTGATCCGCTTCGCCACCGCATTTATAACTTGAAAGCTAAGGGCATGAGCGACAACGCGGTCGTGAACGCAATCGTACGTGAGGAGGGTATTGTTGCGCTTGCTTCGCCTCCGGCCGAGGGATTCGGCCCGATCGTCACCTGGGTGATGCCGGCCCTTGTGCTGATTATTGGCTTTTTCATTTACTCCGCCTTCGTTCGGCGTCACAGGAAAGTGCCAGAGCCACTTACTGCTGTTGACGAATCGCTTATCGCGCGTTTTCGGGACCAGATTGATCGTGAAATCGAGAATGACACGCCAGATGCTGATCCAAACCGTCCAGGATCAGCCGGCACACCCAAATGATCATTGCTGTATCCGTCGTCATTGTGCTGGCGGCCCTCTATTTCACCCTCGGCGTGCGCGACAGTGATATCCCGGATCCGATTCCCATCTCCCCGATTCAGCATCTTGAAGACCGTAAGCAGGCCATTTATGGAAATCTTCGGGATCTGCAGTTCGAATACCGGTTGGGCAAATTGTCGGACGGCGATTATCAGCAGAACAAGCAGGCGCTGCAAAAAGAACTGGCCCTCGTTCTCGCCGAAATAGAAGAGACAGTTCGCCGCCTCGGCCTCGTTCCCGCTCGCCCCATTTCGAAGTCGCCGCCGGGGAAGAATGCAGCCGTAGCGGCCAAATGCCCGCATTGTGGAGCCCGGTTTCCGCAAGCTCTGAAGTTTTGCGGTGAGTGCGGCAAGTCTATGACCTGAGTAGGCGCTCTAAATTGTTGACAAATAGAGATATTCAAGTTATAGTAGTCGATGGGCGAGCGCTATTGCGCGCCCGCAGGTTATCTGAACTAAGTCAGATCGTCTGATCCCTCCTCCTTAGAAACGCGAAGCGAGTAACTTCTCTGCGCGTTTTCGTACTGTATCTCTCATGCTTACTAATGAAGCCGTGATCAGCGCGCAAGGGGAAGAATCCGACCGCTACAACAGATGTTGAGAAAGTAAGGAGTATATAAGTGGAGTTCACTCTTACAGGTTTCAAGCAGGATATTGGATTTCGTGTCTTCACATTCCAGGGCACTTCGGCCGATCGAACCCGGTCCGAATACTCGGTGCGGGCCGACTTGGCTCTTACGCGAAAATACGGCATTCAAATGCAGGAACTCCCTCTACTCTGCCGCGGCCTTTTGGAGCGCTGCCCTGAAGGCGACCCGCAGCACGCGATTACTTTCACTGAGGAGCAGATGCGCATGCACTCACAAGCCTGCAAAGAGGCACGAAACGCCGCGCTCATGAAGAGAAAGTCTCCGCGCAGGCCGGCCACTACCAATCAAACTGGAGCCGGCTGGCGAGGTCCGCAGCCACTTCAGTCGTAAGAATCGCTATGTTCTCTACACATTGTCCGCATTGCAGGTCCATTGGTTTTAGAAGCGTAGGTACCCGGAACCGTCTCGAGAAAGCTCTGCACTGGATTATCCTGCCGTATCGCTGTTCCCTCTGTAACCGTCACTTCTTTCTGTTCCGCTGGCAAACTCCCGCCGTCGGCGCTGTCTAGTGGAGCGGGCCTCCCGCCTGCCATATCGGCCTCGAGCCGGATTCACACTACGGGCAACCAGCTAAAATTGAGGGGTAGATAACTCGCTCGCCCCCTTCCGCATGAAGTACGCCCCCCAATACACTGCCCTGTTTCTATTTTGTTCGCTGCCCGTATTTGCCGCAATCGATGGCACGGTGCTCAATCGCACCACCGGTAAACCCGAAGCGGGAGTGAGTGTTACGTTGCTGAAGCCCGGCCAAAACGGTATGCAAACCCTGGGCACAACGACCTCCGGGCCAGGCGGCCGCTTTTTTTTTGAGCACGATCAGCCGGGTGGCGGTCCGCAACTTCTCCAGGCCAGCTATAAAGGCGTCAATTACAACAAGCTGCTGACGCCCAACATCCCCACTTCTGGCGTGCAGCTTGAAATCTACGAAGCCACTAAGTCTCCAGCTGTCGCGCGTATCGCTGAACGCATGATGCTGATTGAGCCCTCATCCAGCCAAATCGCCGTGAGCGAAACCGTAATCGTTCAGAACGATTCGAACACCACTTACAACAACGACGCTCTCGGTGGGTTGCTCTTCTTCCTGCCGCCCGCCGCCAATGGCCAATCGCGCGTAAACGTTCAGGGACCACAGGGCATGCCCTTGCCTCGTGCTGCTGAAAAAACGGCAGAGTCTAACGTTTTCAAAGTGAATTTCCCCATCAAGCCGGGGCAAACCGAGTTTGAAGTAAGCTACGTGCTGCCGGCCGGATCGCCCTTTACCTTCCGCAGCCGCGTCACCGAAGTGAAAGGAATGCGCGCCGGGCCGCTCCGGCTGATCGCGCCGCCTGGCGTGACGTTGTCTGGGACGGATATCCAGAAAGTCGGAACCGAACCGAAAACCCAAGCGACAATCTACAACGTCGCTGCGGCAGGAAACTTTTCCGCCGGGATCACCGGCACAGGGTCTCTGCGCGCCGCCGGCAACGACGCTGCTGCAACCGACAACTCTGACCAGCCTCCCGTTACACAGGGCCCTCCGCGGATCTACCGTCACATGGCTTGGCTCCTGGCTCTCGCCTTCGCCACGCTTGCCGTCGGACTCATTGTGCTGTTCCGCAGTTCGCCTGTTCGTTCTCCCTATGTTTAGGCTTTATCGTAACTCCAGAAAGTAAGCTGAGATCAGCGGAATGTCTCAGCCGGCCGGCCCCTGCCGCGAAGTCCATTTGGAGCACGTCTGGAAATTCTATGGCGATTATGCGGCTCTGCGCGATTGCACGCTGACCATTCTCGAAGGCTCCTGTTGTGCATTACTTGGCCGGAATGGGGCAGGGAAGACAACGCTGCTTCGCATCCTGGCTGGTCTTTCGCCGTTTCAGCGTGGTGAGATACGCTTATTCGGCGAAGCCCCTCGCAGCGAGCATGCTCGACGTCACATCGGCTTTCTGGGCCATGGCATTGGCGTTTACGAGGATTTGTCTGCCCGCGAAAATCTCGAATTCTTCGCGCGTGTCGCCGGTGTGCAGTCCGCCTCGCACGCTTGCGCGCGATGGCTCGAGCGTGTCGGCCTCGATCGCGTATCCGGCATGCCTGTCCGCCAGTTTTCGCGCGGCATGCGTCAACGTTTAGCCTTGGCGCGCACTTTTCTCCATTCGCCCAGGCTGCTGCTGCTCGATGAACCCTTCACCTCTCTCGACGATCGCGCCATCGCCATGCTCGGCGAGTTGCTTAACGAAGCACGTGCCGGGGGCGCCACCATCATTCTTTCCACTCACCAACTTCGGGAGGCTCTGGCGATCGCCTCGCACGTGGCGCTGGTTGAAAATGGCCGGTTGCGTTACTCGGGCGAACGAACCGCCGAGATGTTGGATGATCCGGGCTATCTCTACCGGCTCCATACAGAGCTAGGCGCATCTTGAGGACGCTCCGGCAGGCGCTGCTCGTAGCCGGCAAGGATCTTGCCCTGGAGCTCAGAACAAAAGAGTCCCTCAACGCCGCGGGGGCATTTGCCGTAGCGATCCTGCTGCTTTTAAGCTTCGCCTTCGACGTCACCGCCGAAGAGACTCGTCGCAGCGCAGGAGGCCTGCTTTGGATCGTATTTGCCTTTGCTGGCGCCCTCGTTTTCAACCGCGGATTCGCCCGCGAGCTGCCGAATGAATGTCTCGATGCCTTACTCTCTTCCCCCCTCTCCGCTTCCAGCCTCCTCATCGGCAAAGCCATCGCGAATTTCGTTACCCTGCTTGCGGTCGAGATCGTATCGCTTTTCGTATTCGGGATCTTTTATGACATTCGCTGGTGGATTCACTTAAGCAGCCTTGCTCTGGTCTTTATCTTTGCCACGTGGGGAATCGCTACCCTCGGCGCCGTGTTCGGAGCACTCACGGTCAACCTGCGCTTGCGCGAGCTCATGTTGCCGGTCGTGATCTATCCATTGCTTATTCCACTCTTGATCGCGGCAATTGAACTGACCAACGGGCTCTTCGAAGCCGCCCCTCTGAGCTCCGGACAACTGCTCTGGGCACGCGTGCTCGTCGTCTTCGATATTGTCTTTACCTCGCTCGCCTTGCTGCTAGCCGACACGATTCTGGTGAATTAGGCAGAATAGAGGGAGTACTATGCGCGAAAAGATTGCGATAACGCTGGCCGTCCTTGCCGGGTTGCTGTTAGCTTACGACCTGCACCAAATCTTCCTTGTGTTGCCGGACGATGCGCTGCAAGGCCCCATCTATCGCATCATGTTTTTTCACATACCGGCTGCCATCACAGGCATGATCGGCTATTTCGTTGCCCTCGCCCTCAGCGTACTTTACCTTTCTTCGGGTCAGTTCCGTTACGACGCGCTCGCCGCCTCCGTCGTCGAAGTGTCGGTGATTTTTTCGGTAGTGAACATCGTTACCGGCAGTATTTGGGCGCGAGTCATCTGGGGCATCTGGTGGACTTGGGATTACCGCCTGACTTCCGCTCTGGTCTGCGTGCTCATTTTCAGCGCCTATATCATGATGCGCCGCGCTATCGACGAGCCCACTCAGCGGGCGCGCCTCTCGGCCGCGCTCTGCATCTTCGGTTGCGTCGATGTAGTGATTGTCTGGAAATCCATCGAATGGTTCCGTACGCAGCATCCTGCTCCGGTCCTGAGCATACGTACCGGCGGTGGCAACATCGATCCCGCCATGGAGCACATGATTTATCTCAACTTCTTCGCTCTTTTGATGGTCGCCGCGGCTCTGGTACTCATCCGCACACGGCAGGAATCCACTGCCCGCGAAATCGATTCCTTGCGCCGCTTCGCCAATGTCGCTTAAATAGAGGTTTTATGGACGCCCGCAATTTCACTTTCATGTTTTACGGCTTTCTCGCCGCCTGGCTCATTGTGCTTCTTTATGTCATTAGCCTGGCGCGGCGTAACACTCGCTTGAAAAAAGAGCTCGAGAACGTGAAGAATCTTGTTGCCTCCGAGCAATCCGAGCGTGCTCCCCGCATCCAAGATCGCGTCCGCTAAGCTACAAAATACTGCACGATGGGGAAGCGCTTCGCCTTAGCACTGGTTTTCTTTTGCCCGCTGCTGGCCCAAAAGCGGCCTTTGACCCAGGACGATTACGATTCCTGGCGTCACATTCAAAATCAAACCCTCTCTAACGACGGACGCTATCTGGCCTATGCCCTGTTTCCACAGCAGGGCGATGGCGAGCTGGTCGTTCGTGATCTGAAAACAGGCAAAGAGGTCAGGCAGCCGGTCGGTGAATTGCCGCCGCCCCCGCCTCCTGATTACGCCAATCCCGAGCGCGAAAACACGCCTCGCTTGCCTCCCGGAATCGCCATCAAATTCACACCGGACAGTCGATTTCTCGTGACCTCCACTTTCCCTGCGCACGCGGCGGTAGAGCAGGCAAAGCGCGAGAAACGCAACAAAGAGAACATGCCGAAAGGCGACCTGCTGATCCTGAATCTCACATCGGGCGCGATCTTCCGCCCCAGTAGCGTCAAAGATTTTCAGCTTCCCACGCACGCGAGCGGCTATCTGGCATATCTCCAGATACCCGAACATAAAGCAAGCTCTGAGTCCGCTCCGAAAAAACACAAAATTGAAACGGGCAACCTGGTTCTTCGCAATCTGCAAACGGGATGGGAACGCAAATTCGCCGGAGTTTCCGAGTACACCCTGACCAATGACGCGGGCGCTCTCGTTTACGCCATTGCCGATCCCGCCGCGGCGACCAACGGCATCTACGCGCTCTGGGGGGCGGACGCCGCCGTCCGCGCGCGGCCCCCTGGCCATGCTTTACCGCACGTTCTTGACAATCATGTGGGACTGGACACTAAGCAACCCACGCCACTGCTCGCCGGAAAAGGAAAATACAACAAGCTTGCCTGGGACGAGGATCAAAACCGCCTGGCATTTTTGAGCGACAGAGATGATGCCGCAGCTAAAAAGCCTGAGTTCAAGCTTTACTCCTGGGATCGCCGCTCGCCCGAAGCTACCGAAATGGTATCGAGCAAGATAGCTGGCTTCCCGCCAGGCTGGACCATCTCCGACCATTTCACCCCCGTGATCGCCAAAGGCGGAACACGCATTTTCTTGGGTACCGCTCCCCGGAGGCCCCCAGCCGCCTCTATCCCGAACCTACCGGAAGACGAGCGCGTTTCCGTCGATCTGTGGTCCTGGAAAGACGACTTCATCCAGCCCATGCAGAAGATTCGTGCGCGCGCCGAACGCTTCCGTTCCTATGAAGCCGTCTATGACCTCGGCAGCAAGAAGTTCAAACAACTCGCGGACGAAACCATGAACGAGCTATCGCCGAGCAATGACGGCCTGTATGCCATCGGCAATGACAACCGGTCCTACCGGCGGCTAGAGGATTACGACAGCCATTACACCGATTCTTATCTGGTGAACACGGCAACGGGAGAGCGCAAGCTGGTTGCCGGGAAGCACATCAACCGGCTGACCTGGTCGCCTAGTTCCCGCTATGCCATTTACTTCAATGGCAAGGACTGGATCGCCATCTCGACCGCCGACGCCCGGGCCATCAATCTGACTGCAAAACTCGGTGTTTCCTTCGCCAACGAGCAAAACGACATTCCCGGCTTTCCGGACTCGTACCGGCTCGCAGGCTGGACTCGCGATGGCCGATACGTCTTGATTTACGACCGCTACGATATCTGGCAATGCAATCCGGATGGTTCGTCAGCCCTCAACCTCACACAGGGAGTCGGTCGCAAAAACCGGCTTCAATTTCGCATAGTGCGCTTTGAGAACAGCGATCCGGCATCGCGCTGGATCAATCCTGAAAAGCCGCTTTTGCTGCGCGTTGAGAGTGATCAGACGCACGATACCGGCTTCTACAAAACGAGGATCGGGGCTGAGGCCGCGCCTGAAAAGCTGATCTTCGCCGCCAAAAACTTCGCCCCGCCGATAAAGGCGCGCAACGCCGAGGTTTACGTCACCGCGGCTTCAACATTCAGTGAGTATCCGGACTTGCTGGTTACAGACGGCAGCTTCCGCGAGCTCAATAAAGTCACCGATGCCGACCCTCAAATGGCAGGTCTGTTGTGGGGAAGCGCCGAACTGGTTCACTTCAATAATGCCGATGGCGTACCCCTGCAGGCCACTCTTTACAAGCCGGAGAACTTCGATCCAAATAAGAAGTATCCGCTACTGGTCTACATCTACGAGCGGCTCACGCAGAACGTCAACAACTTCATCGAGCCGAGACCCTATAACGTAATCAGCCCGCCGCTGTACGTCAGCAATGGCTATCTGGTTCTGGAGCCGGATATCGTCTACAAAGTCGGGTATCCCGGCCAGAGTGCGTTGAACTGCGTTTTGCCCGCCATCCAGGCCGTCGTGAACCGCGGATTCGTGAATGAATCCGCCATCGGAATCCAGGGCCACAGTTGGGGCGGTTACCAGATCGCTTACATGATCACTCGTACCAACCGGTTCCGCGCGGCGGCGGCCGGCGCTCCCGTCGCCGACATGATCAGCGCCTATGACGGCATTCGTTGGGGACCCGGCATTCCCCGCCAGTTTCAATACGAGCGCACGCAAAGCCGCATCGGCGGAAGCGTCTGGCAATTCCCGCTGCGCTATATCGAAAACTCGCCGATCTTTATGGCCGACCGCGTGAACACGCCTTTGCTCATGATTCACAACGATGCCGACGACGCCGTGCCCTGGTATCAGGGCATTGAGTACTATCTGGCTCTGCGCCGCTTGAACAAGGAAGTGTATATGTTCACTTACAACGGCGAACCGCACAACCTGCGCCGCCGCGCCAATCAGAAGGACTATGCCCTTCGCCTGCAGCAATTCTTCGGCTACTATCTCAAAGGCGATCCGGAACCCGGCTGGATGAAGAACGGCATCCCGTACCTCGAAAAACCCGGCGCAGCCGCGGCGCTCGATGCCGAAGACGAGCCCTAACACACGCCGCAAAATGGGTAATACGCTTACTGTCCGTCTTCCGGACGATCTCGCCCATTGGCTGGACGAAACCGCACGTAAACCGGCATGTCGCGTGGGCGCATCGTGCGCGCGGAACTCGAAAAGGCAAAGAGCCCCTAGCAGTCGCCCATTTCTTCGCTTGGCCGGCGTCATAGCCGGCCCAACCAGACCTCTCCATCCGCAAAGGCTTCTCGCGTAAGTGAAAGCCATTGCGGATACCGGCTTTCTTGTAGCATTCGCTAACCGGAAAGATCAAGATCATCGGCGGGCGGAATGGATGAGCGGAATGATCTCGCGCCCGCCGCTACAGGCCTTGAGTTTTGGATTGTAACGTCGGATAGCGTATGGCTGTCTGCCAGGAAGTGTATACTCGATTCGCTGAAAAGGAGAGTCCAGCATCCGATGAACCGACGGCGCTTCACGCAAACACTCTTGACCGCTGGACTGGGAGCTGTAGGCGTGACGACTGGATGCGTCGCGCGTGTCCCTCGACATCCGGCGCCACCGCCCGGTCCGCTCCCAAACCCCACAAACGTGAGCCCCTCGAACTCCGGCATCGAGCATGTGGTCGTCGTCGTGATGGAAAACCGGAGCTTCGATCATTTTCTCGGCTGGCTTCCCCACGCTGACGGAATACCCGCTGGGCTCAGCTATGGCGACACATCAGGCGCCTCCCACCCGGTATATTCGCTCGACAGCGATTTCACCGGATGCGGTCATAATATACCGAACAACTCTTATGGCAACCCGAACCTCACCGCGTATGACAACGGACGCATGGATGGGTTCTTGCGAGTCCCGGGGAATGACATCTACAGCATCGGTTACTACAGCCCGGCGGAGCTTCCCTTTCTCTCGGCCTTCGCCCAGGCGTACACGACGTGTGACCACTGGTTTGCCCCTATTTTGGCTGAGACTTTCCCGAACCGCATGTTCCTGTTGGCCGCACAAACGGATCGGCTCTCAAACACGCTATCGATAAGTGAACTGCCAACCATCTTCGATTCGCTCTCAAAGGCTGGAATCTCCCATCGCTACTATTTCGGAAACGTCCCTTATCTTTCCTTGTGGGGTCTGAAATATCTAACAATTTCGGCGGACTTCGACGACTTTCTCTCTGACGTTGGTTCCGGCAATTTGCCGGCAGTTTCGTTCCTAGATCCGAAATTTACAGAGTTCGACGACGGCCTCGGGAATGACGACCACCCGCATTCGGACATTCGTAACGGCGAAGCGTTTCTATCGCAAGTGTTCCACGCGGTCACGCGTGGACCGAAGTGGTCCAGCACGGTTATGATTGTCATTTTCGATGAATGGGGCGGCTTCTTCGATCACGTTGCTCCACCCCGTGTAGTGGCGCCGAATAGCCTCGACACTAATCTGGTGAATGGGGCCGCGCTGCTCGGCTTTCGAATACCGGCCGTGATCGCCTCACCATTCACACGCGGCAACAACCAAGTCGATTCGACGGTTTACGATCATACTGCCATCCTGAAGCTGATTGAGTGGCGTTGGGGACTGTCACCACTGACGCTGCGTGATGCGTCTCCTGCAATTGGTAACCCCGTCGCGAAATTCAACTTCTCATCTCCCAATGCGAGCGTCCCCAGCCTGTCGAGTCCTGGGACAGTTCGCGCTCTGCCATGCGCGCTGCAAGGCTTGGAAAACAAGGCAGTGTCACCGGGAGCGGTGCCGGCGCCCCCTTCCACGGAATTCGGAAACCTGAGCCGGAGCCAAACTGTTCGCAATTGGCTGAGCCGTCCTCAGTTCAAAAAGATCAAATAACGAGAGTACCGGCGCCGCGTGTTTTCCCGCCGCTCTCGTCAAAGTAGTCGAGTGCCGATACGTATAAAGCCGCCGCGGATTATACGTCAATCACGTAAAACGCCCCGCCGCTGCAAAGTCATTTGGGTTCTGCATATCAAAGCCGGATTACCTCCCGCTAAAGGCGCATCCGAACCGCGCCCGTGTTCTCAAACTAAGCTTTGCGCCCTGTACCTTGCGGGCCATCCTGGCGAACGCCTTGCCCGTTCGGTGTCTTCTTCGCCTGTCTGACGAGCTGAGGCCAATGGACCGACGGGCAGAATCAACTTGCGCTTCTCGACCGGTACACCAAATTCGAGAATTCCGCGGCCCGTCCTGGAGACGTATCCGAGCGTAGGGATGGCATTTGATTGCGAGCTGTTTACACTGCAAATGGTCTGCTTGAGCAGAAACCTGACTCTTCGAGGTTTTCGCTAGTAGATTGCAAATCACGGCTGAGTGCAGCAGTCCTACGCCAATTGACACGGCGGAGGCCGCCGCAGAAGAGGGCGGGAAAACGGCACTTCGGTTCGCGTACGACCTTCGCCGCACATGCGCGCCGAATGCTCGAAAGCTATAGTCAGCCAAATCTGCAGTGCCCTGTCGGCTGCCAACTGAAACGATAACGATGTAGTCTCCATCGGCTAGCAGATTCGAAGGGACCCGGATCGTCAATCCCGTCTCGCCCCGATGCAATCGGCTCGAAGTTAATCCGCTGAACCTACTGATGCTCTCGCCGCCTGCAGTAGCGAGACGGACCGAATAGCGTTGCGACGGGTCCTCATGAAACGGAATTTCGAACAGGACGGCCTTCACTGCCGGACCGAACCGAAGCACGTTTTCCGAGCTCGCGCCACGCTCGCCAGGTAGTAAGAGAAAAGCAAAGACCTCTTTTTGCGCCTGCCGCGCCTTCGTGCCGCCGATACCAGGCTGGGGTTGGGTAATGGCACCGCGGTCGGCAGCCGCCTTTGAAGCCGCCGGAGTTTGCCGCAGCACGCCGGGAGCTCCTGCGATCTCGGGACGCCGCATCGTGTGGTCTTGCACGCGTAAAGAAACGACGATGATTATGACAATTCCGGCCAAGATTATGCCGAGGCCTACCCACGCCCAATTCGGCGAGTGAAAGCGGTGAAGAAATGGCTTCGACTCCACCAGCGCGGCTTGAGCATCGCGTCGGATGCCCGGGTCAGCAAGCAGCTCAGTGAGGATTTGCCGCTCCGCGAACACGTTATAGAGATCTTGGTTTTCCAAAAGCTCAGCGAAGAATCCGTCGCGCTCCTCCGGGCGAGAACATCAAACAGATAGCGCTCAAGTTTCCCAAGAGTTATTCGGGCATCATCAGCGGCCCCACCAGATGTCCGGAGTCGCAACACAGCCACTTCGAACCTAAGACGGCAGAGCAGCTAAAATTCCTTTGCGACAAACCCTTTCTGAATTGGCTTCGTCCAGATCTAGCCTAAAAAGCGCCTGGCATCGCCGCGAGCACTGGCTCAGGCACCGACCGAGCCGTCCACGCAGCTCCCCGTCTATGGCGAGGACAGCAGGATCGGACCCCCCCCATTTGTGGCGAATTCCGTCGTCTCGCCCTTCGTCCTGAGAGTGACGGCAAGTCGCCCAGCACGCGCGGCACAAACCGTTATAGGAGATTCAGCATGCGCAAGCTTGCAAAATCCTCGAACATATTTCGCTGGACAGCGGCGTACCGGCTGGCCAGCACAAGCATGGTTTCCTGCGCGACATCTTTGGACAGATCTCCACAACCAAAATATGTCGCGAGCCCAAGGATTCTTTCGTGGAGCTTCGCAAAAAGCGCCTCACGTGCTGCCATATTCAATGCCGGCTGCCCCTGAGCCACTACTTACCCCCGTTCTAAAGCATTATATAGTCAAAAAAGCTGGGCGCGACTGTATTTATCGGAGCCTTGTGGGATTCCGCTCAATCTGAAGGATCGACACTGGTCTCACTTCCATTCGCCTTGGAGAACGAACGGCGCCCAGTAATACGGAGAGCGAAAGGCTTTCTGCTGCCAAAGCGATATCTGTGCTTTTCGAAGAGCAGCGGCTGGCCGCATGTGATCCCGGAGAAAATACGTGTAGAACTCTTTCATCAACTCAGCAGTGGCAATATCGTCGACGCTCCACAAACTAGCGATGACCCGGGGCGCACCTGCATAGATAAATCCACGCGTTAAACCAATCAAACCTTCTCCATTGATGGATTTGCCGAGCCCGGTTTGACATGCGCTTAGGACAACCAGGTCCGCCGATAGCTTCAGATTATAGATATCGTTTAAATTCAGAAAACCAGGTTGAGGCCTTCCTTGCCTATTGAACAAAGAGAGAACCAAACCGCTTAGGGCCGGGTCTTCCGTGTCCAGCAGCGCGTGAGTTGCAAAATGTACAACCTGATATCGCGAAATAGCGGGGCTGGTTGCTGTCGCCAGGCTCGCGTCGAAATCAAGAGCTCTCATGCACTCCGCTTTTCCCACGAGTGAGTAGATCCACGCAGCCTCCAAGCGACTGAACGGCAGTCGTGGAAGCCGCAGCTCCGAGCCTATGTCTCGCCAATTGAGCGTTCCAAGAACGGTCTCGCCCTTCGTTCTCGAAGTCGAGATATGAGTGGCATGTTGTCGCAATCGCACGTCTTCGGAATCAAAGACCGGATCAGCTATCAAGGCGAGCAGCTTTGGGGCCGACTTTCGCGATGTAGTTTCCTTTCTCAGTGATCCCAGAACCGAAGCCGACGGGCTATACGAGATCTCATGCCAGATCATCATGGGGATCGGATTGGAAACTGAAGAAGCTGGATCTGGAAGCGCAGCAAACGGGATGAATTGCAAACCGCCGTCGGCGATAATGATCAATCGCTTCTTGCCGAGCAGCGGAGCGGCGGGACTGATAATCATGTCTGTCAATAGCTTCGCCAGCCGGTTTCGGCGCTCTGTTGCTTGGGATCCAGGTTTCCGCTAGCCCGGGCGTACCAAGTGTGCGTTTTTCATCTCGCTGCTTGGCACTTAAATATAGATCGCGACAGACCTGCTCGATGTCAGCACGTTTCGGGATCTCGAATGAATGGATCGCGGCTGGATCAATCACCCAAAGAAAGCTATGTGCCTCGCCCAACGCATATTCCAGAACAGTGGTATTCTCGTCCGCGATCTCATGCTGTATAGCACCTGCGGTAAGCGGCTGACGCTGCGTCAGAATCGCGTAGTGAGGACTCGTTCGACGCATCGCAACTTTACAGGGCGATTTCCCATACGGGTTCTTCGATTGGACTTCGCGCCCGTATCGAACTCCTGCTGTTTGCCATTGCTGCCGGCTAGCCGAAGCTTGCGGTCAGTGTAATAGTCGAGCTGCTGATTTATTGAGCGTTCTTTTTCCAGAAGAGCGGGATCAACACCCTCCCGTACGTCTATGCCGCTACCGCTCAAAATCTCGAATATATTTCGTGCACGGCTCCGCTCGCATAGCTCAAGCGCCTGAGCAGCATATCCCTGACTCGTATGAAGTTGATCGAGCTGCATCAATGTGTCGATGTAAAAGTCGAAGTATTGACGAGTGGTAGATGCGTAGAATGATCGTAGTTCCTGAGTGCGATTCTTCCTCGAATCGATTCGACGATTCTAATTACCCGTTGCATTAGTGAACAAGCCCCGGTGTAGTCACCCCTTTTGCTCTTCACACGCGCCATTCCGAAGAGTACGATCGCCTCGGCACGAGGTCTTCGGCAACGCGGGAATTCGCAAGCGCCTCGTCGTATGCTACTAAAGCCTTATCGACGTGCCCGGTGTGGCATCAATACCCGCAGCATTGGCCAGAGTGATGGCTATATCCGATGGGTTTTCGAGTTCACGCCTTACTGTAAGTGCTTCGGCGTAAAGTTTCAGCGCCTGCTGATTATCCCCCATCCGAGCTTCAGCATGACCAGTGTTGTTGAGGATGATTCCCTGCCAGCGCCGGTCATGAATCGCCTCGCTCAGAGCCATAGAACGCTGCAAATGCTCTAACGCACTCTGCACATCCCCCATCTCTTCATCAATGCTGGCTTCATAGACCTGCACGACCATTTCAAGTTGGCGGTCCTCAATTGCCTTCGCCAGGACAAGAGCGCGTCGGTAGTGCTCAAGTGCGGTGGGCAGATCGCCGAGATCTTCGTAGATGCTTCCGAGATTGGAAAGCGTGTTGGCTTCTCCCTGGCGATCGCCAACCTCGCGCTCCATTGGCAGTGCCTGCCTATACGAATCAAGAGCGTTCTGCTTTTTCCCAACTGCCGAGTACGCCGCAGCGATGTCGTTGAGCGCTACGGCTTCAGCGTATCTGTCATGACTGGAGCGGATCAAAGGAAGCGCATGATCAAAGGCGTCTATTGCTTGATCTTGCATGCCAAGCCCATGGCGGACATTGCCAACGCTCACGAGCGCCTGCCCTTCACTCCGGCGGTCGCCCAAATCGGCATCGAGAGCTAAAGCTTGCTGCAGGTAATCGATTGCCTTCTGATAATCCCCGAAACCGCTATACACCACTCCAAGATCGTTCAGCGCGCTAGCTTCGCCGCGCGCGAATGTGGCAGAGCGGCTCACTTGAAGGGCATCATTCAAATACTTGATTGCCTGCGCACGGTCACCAAGGTAGAAAAAGCTGCCCCCGATGTTATCCAGTGTTTCTGATTCACCGCGGGGATCTCCGACGAGCTGCCAAATTGCAAGCGCCTGGTTGAAGCAATCGAGGGCCTTTTTGCTGTCACTCAAAGCAGCGTAAGCTTCACCGATTCGCATCAACCCTTCCGCTTCCAACGTGCCGTCGTGTACCGGTTGGGAAAGTGCGAGTGATCGCCGAAAAATCATGATCGCTCGTTTATAAGCTTCGGTCTTCTGCTCCCGAAGGAGTCTTTTGCCTTGCCAGAGATGGTTCTTGCGTAATGTACGGCCGATCATTCGTGAGTGCGTTACGGATCGCTTCGACCGTGATCGAGTACTGACCGTGAGCGCCGGAGATAGAGGCCTTGACGTCGAGGCGGTATACACCTTCGGACTCGCCGATTGCTGATATATACGCGAGTTCCCCCGGCGCGATCCAAGCAACCGTCGCAGGAGCTGTTTTTGAGCCTTCGATCTGCTGCTTGGCCGGCGAACCTACGACCTGTTGCAAGCGCACGTACTGTCCTATTACGATCGGAATGTCGTAGCTATTTTTGGCCTCCGAGGCGAGGTCACCCCGAATAGTGCGATGCGAGTGGACAAGGAGCGTTTGGGTTTCGGCAAGCGCCGGCCCGGCAAACATACAGAGAAGTGTCAGGGACAGCCAGTATTTAAACCTCAAACCCAAAGACCTTACATCGAAACGGCCCTTCCGATGAACCATGTTGTCCCTCCGGCGAGCCATTAGTATAACTCCGGGATTCAACGCGTCGGCAGGGCGTCCGATCAATTCACTTCTGCCGTTGAGGAGAGCAGCCCGATCCGGCCTTGTTGCGAAATATGGAAGGAATTCTGAAAAAAACTCGTAAGGACTGCCAATCTACCGGCATATTCAGACGCACGTAACGGAACTTCAACTGTTATCTGCTCGGCGGTGCTTGTAGCACCGTCAAAATCAAATGCAAAATCGAAAGGAAATGTTATGAAAATCAGTTGCCATAAGCGCCGCCCCTTGAGCTTGGCTCTGGGTTCACAAAGTATTTGCCTCTTTGCGCTTACAGTTTTTCCGTTGCTCAACGCTGTCAATGCGTTTGCGCAGGGGACTTGGTCTAATGTGTCGTCAATGCCGACGGCGCGGGATCAGTTAGGTGTCGTATTGGGGCCTGACAGTCGCATTTACGCTATAGGCGGTCAAGATCGTGTGCCCCCTCCTTTTCTTGGTATAACGAATGTCGAGATCTTCGATCCAGCCACTAACTCGTGGTCCTTCGGGGCGCCAATGCCGACCCCACGTTACAACCTGGGGATCGCGACGACAGGTGGACTGATTTACGCTATAGGAGGTTATAACACCGTAAACACAAACGCCGTAGAAGTCTACAATCCGAAAACGGATACATGGACAGAACTGCCGGCTATGCCAACTCCGCGCAACAATCTGGCGGCGGTTGCAGCGGGCGGCCGGATCTATGCAATTGGAGGTAATCTGTCCGGCGCTAGCCCGGTTCAGGCGTCGTAGAGGTATTCGATCTCCCTACGCGAACTTGGAATGTTGCCGCGCCCTATGCCTACTCCGCTACAAGGTTTTGCCGCGAAGTTGGCCACCGATGGTCAAATTTATACGATTTGCGGCGGAGCTGCTTCGGGTAATCTTCTGTCTGTGGTCGAGGCATACAATCCGATCACAAACCTATGGTCGAGACGCGCTTCAATGCCGACCGCCCGCACCAATCTGACCGCAGGTGTAGCTCTCAATGGTATCATCTACGCAATTGGGGGCGAGTCCAATTCGAAAGCCCTCAGAGTCGTAGAAGCTTACAACCCAGCGACAAACAGCTGGTCGACGGCTTCTCCGATGTCGATGCCAAGGAGTGTTCTAGGCGCCGCCAGAGACGTTCACGGCCGCATATACGCGATTAGCGGTACTAACTATTCGGTGCCGTACCTCTATTTGGTCCAAATGTTCACACCTCCTTCGGCGTGTGAAGCCTTCCTGGAGGAGCTTTCCTCTGCAAATTAGGGCACCCAAATGAGCGCATTTATTTACGATGCCTCAAAGCAATAAGGACAACAGCCTTCCTGTCAATGCGTTCGTCACCGTACGCTTACGATAATCCCGGATCACGGGCCAACCGGAAACTGAGCAGAAAAGTCCTGATAAACGCAGCTGGCTTCTGTCAACCCGATTCCAGATGCCATGCCGGCTTGCCGGCACTAACTGTCGCATGACGTTTCCGACATCCCGACTAGGCGTTCATGTGGAGTGACGACCTCGCATTCCGCTTTTCAACCGAGCTTGGGATGAGTACTTAATTTGCGAGTCACAAATCGTTTCGGCGAACACGCTTCCCATACTGGTGTAAACTGCGTCGATGACCAGCTTTCAATCTGTAAACCTGATGCCTCAGCAACATGGAACGTGACTGCAGGCTCTTCGAAGGAAATGTATCCGTCAATAAGCCCCAACGGAAGATCGACCGAACGGTATCTCGGCTACAAACAGCGGTTGAGGCATGCCGTCGGGTTTCTGGCCGAAGGCGCCGAAGAGTCCGATGGCGGACCGCCTGAATACAGCGACGAAGTATGTCGCAACGCACAGGCCGGAGAGCCTGGAATGGGGTCCGTTCGAGGGCATTGGACCCGACCTCGTGCTTAGCATTCGTGGCCTCAAGGCGAAGGACGGTGCGGACCTGATCCTCTCGGGCAGTTCAACGCTGACTTCGGCGCTGCTCGAGCATGGGCTGGCAGACGAGATGGTTCTGCTGGTCAATCCTGTCCTGCTGGGCAAAGGGAAGCGCCTTTTTGCGGAGGGAACCCCGCCACGCGCATTTGCGCTAGGTAGCACGCAAGCCTTGCCTTCCGGCATCGTCATCAACACCTACAAGGCTGCTGGACCTTTGCAGAACCTGAGATAAGGATCGTCTCAGATGCCTTTCACGAGCATGTGAGACCCGAAGGTATGAATCAGCCGGACCGGATGCCTTTCCCAGCGCGGAAGCGCTCGCGAAGCAGCGCTGCGAAAATGCCACCGATGCGCGTTATAACGACCCGGAGAACTGGCCCAAGTGGGCCATCGTCAACATGAAATCTGCCAAGGCCGCGACCGATGGATGGTATGACACCGAGACCCGGCAGGGGAAAGGGCAATGAAGATGCTTTCAAACAAGCCGCTCGGCCTGCTAGTGGATTGTCTCAGTGAAGTCATTAGCATGGTTTGACTCGATGGTGGGGATCAGAATACTTCCACCGAAATGGTCGGGCTGTTTTTGAGTAGGCGCGAACGTAGCGAATGAGCTTGCGGGAGAGGTCGCGGACGGAAGTGAAGACACCACGTGCGATCACATCGCGTTCGATGCGCGAGAACCAGATCTCGACCTTGTTGAGCCATGACCAAGAGAGCGAATCCTATTCGCATCCTCGTCTTGTCGGTGAAGGGGGTGTTCACGTTCAAGATTTTGCTGCTACGAGCGATAGCTGGTTCCTCTGGAGCCTGACCTCACTGACTCTGAGAATCGGATCGCAGTGCTTCCGATGGAGCCAAGCAGACATGACCCGCATAGCGAAGGATGACTTGGCCCTTGTTGAGATCCACGGCCCCGTAGGTTGATGTCAGATTCCCCGCAGCATTTTCAAAGCGGCCCGTTCCGCCGATGATCTTTATTCCGTTGATGTAACTCCCTGCAAACAGGCCCGGAACAGGTGTCGGAAATAGTGTCGCATCAGCATCGTCAAACAGAATCGTATCGCCTGCCTCGGTCACCCAATGATGATGGTTGTGCAAGACGGTGGCGCCGTTTGGCCCTGCTGTCACGCTGTTGACGTGTACACCAAGGCCGCCCTTGAAGTCACCCGTCGCGGTGCCAAGGGTGTCGGTCGCGTCAATGAAATTAGTCAGGATCGACCCACCTACGGCTCTACAGCGATGCCCTGAAGCGCTGTCCTGGGGGAAGAGCCACGGAGTGACCGTTAAAAACAGAATCAAAACCTTACGCATGTTCTATCTCTCCTTTCAATTACAAATATTTGTTGTTTTTAGACTCAGCAGCAAACAGCCAGACAGATCTCGCCAGGCAGTGCGCTGAATCAATGCAGCCGAGATTAGCTGCACGTTAGCTGAGGGTAAGCCAAAAGGTGACTTACGCTCTATATCTTCCGCCGATGTTGGACGGCTGGGATTCCTGTGGTAAGCCCTTTCAATTCGATCTGTGATGATCCTGGGGGTACTGAAGGCCCCGAATCCAGCGTTGTGCGCTTTGCCGTCGTACTTGCAAGTCGCCAACTACAGCTTTCTTAACGAATGTTGGCTCTCAGGCGTGCCAGTGAAACGCCTTCTGGATAATTTTCCACCCACTGGGCGTTTTGAGGAGCGTGAAGAGATCGGACATGCGTACGTCAGAACCAGCCAAGGTGCCCGACCAATCAGCGACCTCCAGTCGAACGACCGCGATGGATTCCAGTATGTCGACGCTCACCAGGCGAGCTTGAATATTCGGAGCGGGACCGTTCTTGTCGATCCAGTCGAAGAGAAATGGTGTTCCAATGGCAAGTTGTTCGTCGGCGTAGCCGAAGAAAGAGGCATGCGGATGAAACGCGGGACGCATAAGGTCGCTTTTTCCCTGCTTACTTCCATCGATGTACATTTGCATGGTGTTCACGATTTCGTCGTACTCAGTCGGGTATTTACTGGTTCCCATGGATACAACAGTAGGGTCTGGCAGACGACGGCGTCAACGGACAAAGCTGGTAAAAGTCGGCCACGCAAATTCGGACAGCATTGCGCAAATTCGTGATATATTTCTTCAGCGAGGCTTGTGTATGTCTGAGCGAAACACACCGCAGAAGACGCTTGAGTCGTGGAAGCAGATAGCGGCCTACCTCGAACGCAGCGAGCGCACTGTGCGCCGCTGGGAGGCGAGGGACGGTATGCCGGTCCACCGCCGTGGGCACCAGAAGCAGGACACCGTTTTCGCCTTCAGGCACGAGATCGAAGCGTGGCATCAGTTACGCACGAAGTATCCAGGCCGAATACCTGAGGATGAAGTCCGGCAGTTCCAGCCGGAGTCATCCGCCAACGCCTATCTGGTCGATCATGACGCGATCACTCGGACGATGCATCTTTACATTGCGGGCGCTCGCGCGGGTGACGGTGAACTCATGCGTCCTGCCTTCCACCCGGAGGCTACCATCTCAGGATATTGCCAAGGGGTCGAATACAGTGGTTCGATTGAACACGTGTTCGAGTGGATCACGAGGAATGGTCCGGCACCGAATCTCGAACCGCGCTTCGCACGGATCGAGATTATCGAGACGATTGCGATCGTGCACCTGGACGTGCAGCGCTGGTCAGGCAAACTCGCGGGCGGCAACGTCCGCGCCTCCGACGTGTTCACCTTACTCAGAGTGAGCGGCGAATGGAAGATTACCCATAAGCTCTTCCATTGGCATAGTACCAGTGCACATATATAAGGGACAAAGGAAGCCTAGCGGAAGGTCAGCGGCTCCGAAGTTCCAGCGTGGCCTTGGAACGGCGTCTGTCATCCGGCTAGTGTTGTCTCAGTGAAGTCATTAGCATGGTTTGACTCGATGGTGGGGATCAGAATACTTCCACCGAAATGGTCGGGCTATTTTTGAGTAGGCGCGAACGTAGCGGATGAGCTTGCGGGAGAGGTCACGAACGGAAGTGAAGACACCACGTGCGATCACATCGCGTTCGATGCGCGAGAACCAGATCTCGACCTGGTTGAGCCAAGACGAATAGGTTGGTGTGAAGTGGAGTTTCAGGTTCGGGTGGTCTTCGAGGAAACTCGCGACTTTATGCGTTTTATGGGCCGAGAGGTTATCGAGGATCACGTGGATTTCCTGCTTGGGCTTGCACAGCCCAACGACCTCGCCGAGGAAATCGACGAACTGATCGCTGGTGTGACGTGCTGCTGTTTTGCCGTGTATCTTGCCGCTGCGCACGTCCAGCGCGGCATACAGCGACAACGTCCCGTGGCGATAGTACTCAAAGCCGTGGCGCTCGGCTCGCCCTGGCGACAGCGGCAGAACCGGGTCGAGCCGGTCGAGCGCCTGAATGGCCGACCTTTCATCCAGACAGAACACGGCTGCATGTTGCGGTGGATGCAAATATAGACCAATGATGTCAGCCGCCTTGCGTTCAAACTCCGGATCATCGCTGGCCATGTAACGCTCCAATCGATGCGGCTTCAAACCGGTCCGATGCCAGATGCGCTGTACGGTGTCCTTGCTGATTCCGAGTTGCTCGGCTAGCTTGCGGCAGGACCAGTGAGTCGCCCCATCCTTCGGCTTCCGCCGTGTCGCAGCTAAGACTTTGGCCTGCAACGCCGGCGTGATCACGCTAGGTTTCTGGCCTGGGTGCCGGATCTCAAGCAGGCCCGCTATGCGCTCTTTCACAAACCGCTCTTTCCAACGCGAGATCGTCGGGGCCGTGGTGTCGAGTCGCTCCTGTATCGTTCGGTACGGCAAGCCGTTGGCGAGCATGACAATGAGCCGCGCCCGAAAAACATCCCCCGCAGGTAAGGTCCGGGATTGCGTCATTTGTTCCAACTCGACGCGCTCGTCGACTGTCAATGCGATCGCCTCGGCAACAAAGGGCATATCCTTAGACACCGCTCTAATGCTAATTGTTTCTCGGCGACAGGCCTGCTAGATCATGTTTGGAAGGACCCGCAGGCATCCTGGACAGTTCCGGCGCGGGTTATTCCAAACGGCGAGGGCTCTACATTCCTCATGACGTTTTTCCAGCCGCCGGTTCTAGATGATAATGCATTCGACGCCGCCTCAAAGGAAGTCGATATCGAACTGGCGAAATTGAAAGAACTTCTCGAACGCGAACCCTGAGCGCAAGCAAGCTTCTGCCCGGTACGGACTCCCGAATGTGGCGTCGCACGGCCTTCGCCGCAAATGCGCGCGCTTATGTCACCGTAAACGACGGCTTCCGCTCGACAGAGTACGCTTCACACGTTCAGGGACTTCAGGTAAGGCACGCTCGGCGGCATCAGCGCCGGATCCTCTTCAAGCTCGACGAAGTAGTTCTTCACGCCGCCTGTTCTTGCAGCTGTAAACACGGCCTTCCAATCCACCACGCCCTTCCCCAGCGGAACCTCGCGGAAACCAGACTTGGTCGAGGGGTCCTTCACCCAGTCCTGGCAGTGCATCGAGAGGAAGCGGCCCGGATACTTGTGGAAGTAGGTCACTGGGTCGTAGCCCTTCTGCCAGGCAGAGACCTGAAACTGCAGCTTGGTAGTGGCGGGATTGAGCTCGGCAATCATCATGTCGTAAACCGGTTTGCCGTCGATATACTCGGAGACGAAGCCCTCATTGTGCAGCAATGCCGCGATGCCCGCCGCGTGCGCCTTTTCGGCGAAGGCGTTGAAGGGATCCACGTAACGTTTCACGTCGTCGACTGTCTCGGTGCCCTTAGAATCGAACGGTCCAAGCGCGGCGATTGCCATCTGCGTCATGCCGAACTCCTTCGCATACGCGATGCTCTCGTCCGCCTTTTGAAAGAGCTCGGTCGGCGCCCAGTGCGCGGAGATGCAGCCCAGTCCCCAGTCGTTCAGCATGCGCCGTAACTCCTGCGGCTTGTATTTCTGGAGGCTCGAAAAATCGGCGTAGCCGTATGGCGAGCACAATTCAATCTGAGTGAACCCTGCTGCACGCAATCCCTTCATGGTGCCCGCGAAGTCTGTACTGATCGACTTGCGCACAGGATAGGTCTGGCACCCGATCGGCAGGCCAAGCGGATTGGCGGATAGATATTGCGTGCCGGTGAGGAGAGCCGAAGCAGCCGCCCCTCCCATGAGAAACATTCTGCGATTCATCGTGTGCATGATCCCGCGTAGCGACGGATAAAACTATAGCACCTGGAGGAAGACTGCCTGTGGCATCGCCGGATCCGAGCAGTTCGGGCGCTCATTTATTCAGGCCGATATCGCGCCACCAACCGAATGTGGCCTGACTGAAGCGGACTTGTCGTTCCGTATCTAAATGACACTGCTTACGGCTACTCCGCGACGCTGGGCAACTCCGGGATAGCTGTGTGAAACAGGTCCATAATGATATGCACGGATGAGGAACGCTACTGCAAAGGAAGACTGGCGGCTCAGGAAGCTGACGGGCCTTTGCCTAGCGATGCCTGAGGCCACTCGCGAGCTGATCGGACGGCACGCAGGATTTTATATTCGTAAGAAGACGTTCTCATACTTCCTGGACGATCATCACGGCGACGGCATGGTCGGAGTCACCTGCAAGGTGTTGCCCGGTGATAACAAGGCTCTAGTCGCATCCGATCCAGCGAGATTCTACATGCCCGCTTATGTTGCCTCGAAGGGGTGGGTCGGGCTGCGGCTGGATGTCGGCGAAGTCAACTGGGATGAAGTGAAAGAGCTCATAATGCACAGCTACATACTGGTCGTCCCCAAGCGACTTGCCGCAGCGGTCCAGACCGAACTGCCTGAATGAGGTCGAACGGTTTCGAAGGTGCAACGGGCCCCGACCTCTGTCTACATTACTCTCCCAGACCATAAGGGGACTTCCCGGTCCCAATCGGCTGGCAGCAAGCACATTGGCGATTCATTACCAACTGAGGCGGGCATCGTGTCGGTGAACAACTCATGGACGTCGAGTGTCCGGTTTGGTCCTTTCTCGTCAACTTTCCGGCTGCGGAAACCGAAAGCCGCGCCGACTCTCGGCCACTAGTGTTTGTGGAGCGCATCCCATCGCGCCTTGCTCCGACGAAATGAAGCCCTTGCCGGAAGCCCTCTTTCTACGCTTTCTCGAACACAAGATGGGTCGCATATTCGGAAGTCTTGCGTTCGGTTAAGGAAAATCCCAGCGCATGAAGGTCCAGACCATCGAACAGCGACTCTCCCTGACCAAGAAGAACGGGTGCCGACACGATGTGGAGAGAGTCGATCAGGCCGGCTCCCAGATACTGCCGCACCGTAGCCACGCCGCCTCCGATCTTGACGTCTTTGCTGCCGGCAGCCTTCCTCGCGAGGACCAGTGCCTCCTCGAATCCGCCCGTCACAAAGTGGAAGGTGGTTCCACCTTCCATGACCAGAGGTTCACGGTCGTAATGCGTGAGAACGAAGGTAGGTGCGTGGTACGGCGGATCGTCACCCCACCAGCCCTTCCATGAGTCGTCTGGCCATGGGCCGCGCACCGGACCGAACATGTTCCGGCCGAGGATGAAGGCACCGAAGTTCTCCATCGACCGCTGAGCAAACATATCGTCTACATCCCCTGTGGTTCCCCCCTCCTTCCCGACCATGGAGCAAAATGTCTTGGTATGAAAGAACCACTGAAACATCTCTGGTCCCCGCTTCCCCAGCGGATCTTCCAAGCTCTGTTCGATCCCAGCGCCGAAACCGTCCAACGAAACACCAAATCCCGCTACCCGAACCTTTGACATCCCAATCCTCTCCCTCAATATGGCTGTGCTGACTCTTCGTATACTTCAGCGTGCGGTGAGCTTACGCCGTCGCGCTAGACGCCGAACTGTCGCAGATGATGATCGACGTGCTTGTACATGAGAATGGCCCATTGCTCCGGTTTGAGTGGGCCGAAGAAAGGGTGCCGGTGACCGGTGCAGCACGCGGCTCCCTGACTTGCAAAGCTGTCGATCGCTGCGATGAGCACGGATCGTTCGCGCTCTAGCTCGCACTGTGTCGGATCCGCCGACAACAGCTCCGGCGACGAAGGCGAGTTGCGACGCATAGGCTTGGCGTCGCGGAAGACCAAGGGCTTGATGAGCGGGCCGAGCAGGGTGGCGGGAAATGGTGCACGCTTCGCCTGGATGACACCCATCGCCATTTTAATGCCAGCGGTGCAGTGGGCGAGAGTTTGAGCGACCGCCATGCTGCCCCACTGCCGCTCGCTCTCAGGACGCAGTCGGAGAATGCGCTGCTTCGTCTCCTCCACCAGGATTGGGTGAAAAAAGTCTTTCATCTTAGCTGGTCTCGATCTTATGCGGACTCATCAGCCAAGCCCGCTAGCGCGTGCGGCTTCGATCGCGGCGATGTCAATCTTCCGCATCGTCATCATTGCATTCATCGCGCGCTTAGCGGCTGCACGATCCGGGTCCGTCGTCGCTGTCAACAACGCGCGCGGAGTGATCTGCCACGAAAAACCCCAGCGGTCTTTGCACCAGCCACACATGCTTTCCTCGCCGCCATTGCTGACGACGGCGTTCCAAAGTCGATCGGTTTCGGTCTGGTCGTCGGTGAGGATCACAAAGCTGACCGTTTCATTGGGCACGAACTTCGGACCCCCGTTGAGGCCGATGAAATTGCGCCCGCAAACCGTAAATTCAACAATCAGCTCTTGGCCTTCGGGACCCGACGGCGTGTCTGTCGGTGACGCGCTAGTCTTGCCCACGTGGCTGTTGGGGAAGGTGGCGGCATAGAATTCGGCTGCTTCGCGGGCTTTCCCGTGGTCGAACCACAGGCAGGTGATCATCTTCTCGGACATCCTTGTTCTCTCCTCTCAGCTTGTCAAACTTCGCTGCAAGTTCGGCGGCCTGTTCTCCTTCGAATGAAAAAGGGCTTCGCAGGCCGTGAACTACATCGCGGTTACGATTTTGGTCCCTGCATCAGAGCAAAGTGGCCGTCCTGATTGTCTGCGGCCTGCAGGATACGTGAGCCCCCGGGAACGTCCATCGGAGGCAGCAGCACTTTGCCTCCAGCATCAATCACACGTTTCTGCGCAGCTTCAATCTCATCGACGGTGAAGTAGTACTGCCAATGTGGCGGAATGCCTTCGGGCATGCCGGGGCCTTTGCGGTTCATCATTCCCCCGGTGTAGAGGGGCTTGTCTGTCCGAAAGGTCTGGTAGGTGCCCATGGCTCCCATGTCGTGCGCAAAGTCCTTCTGCCAGCCGTAGTGCTTCGAGTAGTAACCGAAGGCTTTCGCTGCGTCATCCGTGAGCAGTTCATGCCAGCCCACGTTGCCCACTGCCATTTGATCCAGGCATGGCCGAGCCTCTTGTTTGCCGGGTTCGAAGAGCAGGTATTTCGCCTTTTGCGGGTCCAGTACTATAGCGAAGCGACCCACACCGGGGATATCCTGAGCAGGCTTCACAATGATTCCGCCATCGGCTGTTACCGCCTTCAGCTCTTCGTCGAGCTTCGCGGTGTGGATGTGCCCCATCCACTGAGTAGGAAGATCCGGCGCGCCCGCGCCAGCCCATGTCATCATCCCGCCGACGTCTTTACCGTCTTTACCGAAGATCATGTAGGTGAAGCCAGGCATGCCGGCGTCCTTGACGTCCCAGCCGACTACCTTCTTGTAGAAGCTGACCGCCTTATCAATATCATCGGTGACAAGTTCGTACCAAATAAATCCGTCTGCCATGTTGCACCATCCTTTTCGCGACATGTCCGATCAAGTAGACACCGTCCACATATACTATCACTGAGATGTGGATAGTGTCTACAATCGTCATATGCATGGCACATCTTTTTGAACTGACCATGAAAAAGAACGTCTCCCTTGAGAAGCGTAAGACCTTTCGCCATGGCGATCTGCGCAACGCGCTCATAACAGCTGGGCTTGAAATGGCCAAAGTTGGAGGACCCAATGCAGTCGTCCTACGAGAGGCGACTCGGCAGGCAGGTGTATCTCCCAATGCGGCATACCGGCATTTTGCGAATCAGTCGGCGCTGTTGGACAGCGTGCGGTCGGCGTGCATCTCGCAGCTGGCAGCGGCGATTGAAGAGGAGATAAAGAAGTGCCGTCCAGGAGGCGATCCGCAGGCGTTTGCGAGAAAGAGTCTACGTGCGGTGGGCATGGCGTATCTGGGATTCGCGATTAAGGAGCCCGGGATGTTTCGCACGGCTTTCTCTGTTCCACCGCCGGTCCATTCTCCCGACCCGGCCAATACAGCGTCTATGGGCCTGAACCCGTTTCAACTTCTTTCGCTGGCATTGGATCGAATGCAACAAAGCGGTTTGCTTCAGGGAAAAAGTCGCCAAGGAGCGGAGTATCTTGCGTGGTCAAGCGTGCACGGGCTGGCGCTTTTGGTACTTGAGGGCCCGCTGCACGAGATGCCGTCGCAGATGGTGCTGGCAATGGGTGAACGGCTGGTTGCCATGGTAGAGCGTGGTCTCAGCTAGATGCATCGTGCCGTTGAGTGCTGGGAAATATCCATTCCAGATGCCATGGGGACATCCCGATCCGTATCTGGCTTACAGTTCGACTCTGACGTTTATGGGAGGATCTGAGCGTATTCGTAAAGCTTACGCCGTCAGGACGGATCTATGTGGGTCGCCTCTCGCCAAATCTCGGAATCGCGGTGAGATGGGCTATCCGGAACCTTCCGTCATCGCAAACCTGCACAACTGATCGCAGCGCGATTCACTCCCTAACTCACCGAAAAAAAGTTAATCGCCGGTTACGGGTTTTAGCGGCCGACGTTGCGTATTGATTGAACAGGATGCGCTCGGCCATTACCAGGTTCTATAGGTTATCGGAGCAGAAGGATGAGTAAGATCTACCTGGGCGCAGCACGAGTAACCGTCCCAAACGCTGAATAAAGGAGTTGAAATGAAACGTCTTTACTTTTTCCCGCTACTGGCAGGCGTAGTGCTCTTGGCGGCAAATGTTGGCGGACACGACGCGCCGCCTAGTACCAAGGCAGCACAGTTAAGGGGCGATGTATTTGAGACAACTGTCAGATACGTGGAACAGTTCTATCCGCTATGGTTCACCTATTATCAGACCTCGCTTGGCACTCCCAATCGCATGGTCGGCCCCAACAAAATCTCTCCCATATACCACTATGTAGTTGCGATCAATAACGATACGGTCTATGCGAGTTCGTTTCTTGACCTGTCGATGGAGCCGGTTATCCTAACGATCCCGCCGACGCCTGTCAACTACTCGGTGCTCACGCTTGATCGCTACTGCGACATATTCCATTCCGAGCTGCCTGCTAACACGCCAGGAACATACGCGCTCTACGGGCCCGGATTCGACCCGAACAATCTTCCGATCACAGTTACTCCGGTTCCATTGCCTTTCAACTACATGGCCCTTATTTTCCGAGCGGATCGGTTTAAGCTCGTCAACGGTGTTGAACAGGACATGACCACGGAAGCCGATACCTTCAGGCGGGGAATGTCCACGATGCCGCTCTGCGCCTATCTGGACCATACCTGCCCGGCCGGAGTGCCTCTCGGAGGCCCAACCAAGATTGTGCCAGAAATCGAGTTCGCGTTACCGTTTAAGATAATCGCTGACAACTTGATCGCGCTGGACCCAATCGCCTTTTTGCGGCAGCTCCAGAGGGCGGTGGACTCTCCTAAGACCCCAACGATGTCGCAAGCGGTGCAAACCCTATCGACCACTTTCAACGCGCTGTTTGCAAGCATGACAGCGAAGAACAGGTCCGAATTTGCGAGGGGCGCGAGGGCGGCGCACCATCTGATTATCAACCAGTACCTTAGCAATACAGACGATACAAACTGGATCACTTACGAGAACATTGGGCATTGGTGCCCCAACCAGAATGATTTTTGCGTCAACCCCGACCCGGGATCCTCCTTAGCCATCCAACGGTCCTCTATAACAGAATTTATCCAGTATGCAAACGACCATGAAGCAGCGGCTTATTTCCACGCCTTCAAGGATCGTGACGGTTCGCGGTTGAATGGAACCGATCCCAATGGCTATGTTTTGACCTTTTCGCCTCAAGAGATTCCTGCTACCAAGCGCTTTTGGTCACTTACAGCGTACACTCCAGAGGCCATTGAGCTAGTACCCAACTCGGCAAACAAATACCTGGTCGCCAGTTATACAAACCCGGAGAAGAATCGAGACGGCTCTATCTCGATTTATATGGCGAGACAGCTCCCTCCAGGAGTTCCTGCTGCTAACTGGCTTCCCATTCCGCCTGGGCCTTTCAATGTGATGCTCCGCGATTACGGTCCACTGGGAAGCGTTCAGGATGGCACGTACGTACCCCCGGGTATTGAGAAGGTTCATTAATCGCAGCCGGTGCCCAAATCAAACGCGGCATTCGGCGGGAATTCTCCTGGGGAGTAAGGCGCACGTCAGAAAGGATGTTCGCTGAAGTTCGCGAGAAATAGTCGTAATTTTATGGCTTGGCGCCTCGCGCCAAGCTCCTTTTAATCGGTCCGCCGGATCCGGCGGATCGCGGTCATATAGAGAGCTACGCGGAACTTTTTTCCGGGATCGCAAATCCGCGCACAGTTGATGATGGCGGCACGATCATTTAACAGTTTGAGGAATGCAAATCCTCACGGCCGGATCGCTTGCCGCCTCTTTGTAATCGCCTCCGCCTTTGTCGCCAGGCCTCGACGATGTACCTCCACTAATTTGGCCGGTGTTTGCTTCCAAGAGCTCCCGCCTACGCGTGTATTGGCCCGACCAGGCAGTGCTGAACGGCCTTTGGAATCCGCCGCCGATTGCGAAGCAGTAGCTTTCGTCATCCATTTTGCGCAGGTCCTGAAACCGGCCTTTCTCAGGCCACCAATTTAGGGCGCTTACCCTTCCGGCTCAGTTTCAAGATGGGTGCGTCTGAAGGCCTCCAATTCGGAAAAAAATAGAGCTCCGGTTACGGGTTTTGGCCGCTGATGTTGCGTATTGAGAGGTCGGCGCTGCACGAATAGTGAGTTAGTGAATGCAGGCCGTCGCAACTCTTCAAGGAGGATTAGAGATCGTATGAAGAGAAACTTTCTCAACTCGACCGGGCGTGTGGCTTTGGTGCAGCGTTCCTGCTCGGGCTGTTCATGCCTGCAGGGGCTAGCGCCCAGGAGAACGGGCAGGCGCCGGTAGAGAGTCTAGAACACAGGAGACATCAGCCCATGTGGCTGAGCATTATGCGTTCACCGACGCTCCAGTTGTGGGAGCGGATGTGCGCGTCACGGTGGGCCCTCACGGTCCCCTGCTAGTCGATGCGAAGGCGGCGACGAACCGCCAGGGTGTGTTCCCCGCACGCGTGTGGCGCCCATGGCTCCTGCGCGAACAGGCCGAACGGCTCGCACAGCGAATCGCCTGCTTGGCCGAACCGTCAGCCCCTTTCTGTCAAGATGAGTCGTTTAATCACTGGATCAGGTCCAACGGTGAACTGCGGCAGCTGATTGAATACGTCGAGACCAATCCCGTAAAGGCCGGCTTCGTGCAGGCCCCAGAACAGTGCCCTTGGTCTAGCGCGCGTTCTAGGCAGACGACATAAAACGATCGTCTCTGCCCCACTGTCGTGGCCCTGAGGCTTTGGGATACGCCGAAAAGTGTGTGAAACGCACCGCCTACTTCCCAGAAAAAGTTGAATGCTGGTTACGGTTTTTGACTCCCGATGTTGCGTAGGAAGGCAAGGAGCACTCGTAGTGGAGAAGCTAAAGCTTAAACAGTTGCGCAGCATCGTACTCATGCTGACGCTTGGGAGTTTGGCCGTGAGTTCTAACGCACAGAACTCTCCTGTGCCGGACAATGACGAATCAGCATCAATGGGTCGTAACGCCTGGATTCCAGTCAGCGCCTTCGTTGACATCCCGCTCGTTAACGCCGACGTCGCGGTGTACGATAGCGCGGGAAAGCTGCTCTTCAAAAAGCGGCATGCAACGAACAACCAGGGATTCTACCCGGCGCCTGTTCGCAGCGTGCCTAAGAATTTCCGCGTGACCGTCACTTGGGATGGGTCGGGCGAAACCGACTTAAACCGGCTACGCTCAGCGGGGTTTACGCTGAGTTCCGACGTGCTGAACTTCGATTTAGTGCATGGGGCTGTGTACGTCAACCCGGTTACCACGCTAGTAAGCCGGTTACTCGCCGAGTCGAAAGGGCATTTAACCCTGCAACAAGCGCGGGCACGGGTCCGGCAGTTCCTGGACTTACCGCCGAACGCTAACCTGGGCGTAGCGCTGCGCCAAAATAAATATTTCAAGTCTCGATACTTCTCTCAAGTAGAATTCCTGTTAGGTGCTGACAAGTATGGAGGCGTGGACCCGTTCATCAATTTGTTGGTGAGTGAAATGCTTGCACATCCGGAACTAAAACATCCTTTTCATCCCGTGGCTGGTCCGTCAGTGCAAGGCGTGCTGAGTTTCGTAGCAGAAAACCTGGTTAAAGGCGCGCTGTCCTGGGCCGGAGGACAGGGATGCGGCTGGGTGCTACAGAGTTTTTTGGGACCTGCGGCGCCACCACCGCCCTACGCAACGGCCGAAGCCGTCCAGAATCTACAGGACGGCCTCAACGCCCTGCAGAGCAGTATCAAGGAATTGCAGACCCAGTTAGGGGATTTGGAGAAGGAGATCAACCAAAAACTCGATGAGAACGAATACTACACCGTTGCATCGCCCGCGTATACAACAACAAGATACCTCAATGATTACGAAAACGATCTGACATACTACGCCGTGGGCTGTGGGCCACTGTTCCCAGGAAACAACCCGCCTGATGACAGCACGATCGATTATTGCACCGGGCAAAAGCAAACGGTGCTGTCCGATTTCGATAAAGCGAACGGCATGTACGATTCGTTAAGCGGCAACGTCCTCGATAATCCGACTGTTGGCCTGAGCGGCACGATTCACCTGTTCAGCCTCTCGCTCGGGGAGTCGGTCCACCTCTTCCGGCCATACGACTCGACCAGGGTGCAAGATGCGATGGCCTACTGGGATGACGCGCTGACGCAGGCCGCAAACCTGAAAGTCGAACACCTTCACTTCATCGATGCTCAAGACAATCCCGGCGGCGTAGAGGAACTCACTGATTTTCTAGGAAACCCAAATGCAACGCCGCCCACGGACGGGACCTTTCAACAGACGCATGCAAGCGAGGTTCAGTTCGCTCTGCAACCGGTGCCGACTGGTACAGTGATCAACACGAAGGATACAATGATGTGGGCAACCGATATCCCGCGGGTGCAGGGACCATGTTTCGCGGCCACGCCACCTTTCGGCACCTATTCGTACGCTCCTCAACTTACACCTGCCTCTTGGAATGGGCTGAATGGTTGGACGTCGCCATCCTCCAGCGAAGTGGGGAATTTGTTGTACGAGGTGTCCGGCAATCCCATGACCTGGCTCATTAATCAGTCACAATCCCCCGACAGCCCCGGTTTTGCAGCGCTTCCCACCTGGGGTCCCAACGACTTGCCCCCCTCGAATGGACCGCTGGCATGGTGTCCAGGCGATTATTTCTGGACACGGGACTACGCTGGAATGACATGCGACTATTATTTTTGCCCCGTCTATTACTACTATGTACACGAGGTCTCCACAGGCGCCTCTCCTAGCTTGGCAACAGACGGCTACTCCACCGGGGCTTGGGTGTACCTGGACCGTCCTCTGGATCCAAGCGAAAGCTATTACTGGACCAGCTCAGCTCCAGCTATCTTCGCCAAGAAGCCGCCCCACTCACCTTAAGTTTTCCACCAGCATGATATTGCGGTTGTCGCGATCCATGTGAACGTAAAGCAGACTTGTTCCATCCCGCGATACTGCGAGTGCGCCACCGCCGGCGCGCTCGAGTCTGCCCACCGTGGCAACCGGGACGATCTTTCGTGTGGCGAAATCGAAGAACCGGACAACCGCATCCTTGCTGAACGCCTCGTCATTCGGAACGAAGAAGATCCCGGTTCCGCCCAGCGCCCATTGCCGGTAGTCTCCGGTCCCCGACAGTTCTGGAACCGGTGCTTCGCTTCCGTTGCTCAGGTCAATTCTCCAGATTCCCGAATGTTTCTCCTTTCTGGAATAGTAGAGATACTTGCCGTCCATCGATTCAAAGCCTTCGAATCCTCCGTGGCGTGTAAGCCGAACTGGCTTGCCGCCACGGCTCGGAACTTTCCATATCTGATCGTCCGACCAGGCATGGAAATAGATCCAACGGCCATCGTTCGACCAGCTCGGCACATTCGCGCCACCCATATTCGTGGCGAGTTGCCGAGTTTCGCCTCCTGCGACTCGGATAGTCCAAATGTCGGGCCTGGAGGATGGCGGGCGGAAATCAAAGGCGATCCATTGTCCGTCGGGAGACCAGCGCGGCGTTCCCGCGAACCCATCGAGAAACGTCAACCGCCGCAGGCCGGAGCCGTCGCGTCTTCCGATCCAGATATCTGGGGAGCCGGAGCGCTGCGAGTCAAACGCAATCCACTCGCCATCGGGGGAGAACTGAGGCGTATCGTCGGGCCTTGTGGATGCAATCAGCTGCACTGCCGGCGCACTCGAGATCTTCGGTGTTCGCGGGTCGCCAGTTCGACGCAACCTGAGCTGCCAAATGCTGTGCTCAAGCGTCCAGCGGACAAATGCCATGCGGTTTCCGCGAATGCTGATGTTGCCGATGTCAACCCCTGCTGCCGCAGCCGCAGCGGGCTCCGTAATCGAGCCGCTGACAGGATCGACCTCGGCTAATCTGCCGAACGAGGAGTACACAAGCGCCCGGCCGTTAGCTGTCCAGGTGAGCCCAGCCCCCGAGGCCGGAAGTGCTCGTTCGGCTCCCCGGCCGGGACCGATCACAACGATTTCCATTCCACTACGGTTGAAAGCCAATCGAGCGCCGCTCGGATCGTATACCGGACAGCAAATTGTTTGGCTGGGTACCGGTAAAGATCGCCGGCGCACGCTGTGGTCGAGCAGAGAGAGTTCGAAAATGGCTCCTTCATTCGGTCCGGTGGCGCGGGCAAACGCGAGAAACCGGCCATTCGGGCTCCACGACAGCCCTCCGGTAGCGAGAACCGATCGAATGCCCAGATCAGTTTCGGCGCCACCGAGCGCGGGAACGGTCAGAATTCGTGCAAAACGTTCGCCCCGGCGTGTTCGCAGAAAAGCAATGCGGGTCGAGCTTGGGTCCCACACCGGGAATCGGTCCGCTGAATCAGCAGAAACGCTGGTGAGCCGCAAAGGATCCGTTGAGCCGATGAGTTGCACGTAGACTTCGAACGGGCGGTTGCCATCTTTACCTTGACCTACGAATGCGATTTCCTTGCTGTCGGGCGAAATGGCGGGGTTTTCCTGGTAACCGGGATAGTACGTCAACGGAACGATTGTGAGCTTATCGGCCGGATGTTGTCTGTTGGAATGAACAATTAAGAATATCGAGAGAGCGATCAACCCCACGATCGCGCCAATTCCCGCCGCACGGTAAATTGCGGGGCTGCGCACGATACGAGCGACTAGGCCCGGGACAGCTGCGTGCCGGACGCTCTCCAATTCGCAGATCAGCGCACTGGCTGTTTGATACCGTCTGGCAGGTTCTTTCTCGAGCATCTTCTGGACGATGGACACAACTTCAGGAGCCACCTGGCGGATCGGCGTGAGGTCCGGCGGCTCCGGGCCGGCGATCGCCGCCAGCGTTTCGCGCAAGCTATCTCCCTCAAATGGCGCCCGGCCCGAGAGCATCTGGTAGAGCACGACGCCGAGCGACCAGATGTCGGCGCGCTGGTCTACCCGCGATCCGGCGACCTGTTCCGGCGCCATATACAGCACTGTTCCGATCGTTAAGCCCTCCTGCGTCAGAACGGTCTTCCCGGTCCACTGGGCGACTCCGAAATCGAGAATGCGAACCAGGGGCTCGGCCGATTCCGTGTCGATTAGCATCAGATTCGGAGGCTTGATGTCACGATGCACGACACCTCTACTGTGGGCGGCCTGCAGACCATGCGCGGCCTGGAGTGCGATGCTGATGGCCCGCTGAATAGGAATCCGTCCAGCTCGAATCTTTTCCTCGAGTGACGTGCCCTCGAGACAGGCCATTACGATGAAGATAAATCCATCCGCTTCCTCGATTTCGTAGACCGGACACACATTCTGATGATCGATGGAGGCGATGACGCACGCTTCACGGATAAAACGCTCGCGGCTGGCGGAATCGTCTCTGAGAAATGGCGGCAAAAATTTCAGCGCGACGGTTCGCTGGAGCCGCGTCTCCGTTGCGCGATAAACGACTCCCATTCCGCCAGCTCCCATCGGCCGAACGATCTGGTAATGCGATAAGGTTCGTCCGCTGAGGTCTTCGTGAATGACCGGTATCGAGCGATCTGCCGCGAGCTCGGGCTCAATCGGGCCCTCCCGGTCCTCCTGCAAGAGGTTCTGTAGCAGCCGGAGTAAATCGGTATCACTCCCGCATTTATCTCGAAGGAACGCGGCTTGATTGTGTACCGGCAACTCGGCTGCTTGCGAGAAAAGCTCTTGAACTTGGTTGTAGACGGCCGGATCGGTTATTGCGTTAAGGCCGGAGCGCGTTTTTGAGCCAGGCACTGCAGAACCTCCAGTCTTTCTCGACGGTGCTGACGCTTACGCCGAGAACCCCAGCCACTTCGGGAACATTCAACCCGCCAAAGAAACGCAATTCTACCAGTTTGGCGTGGCGCTCGTTCAGTTTCGCCAGAGCGGCTATAGCTTCGTCCACAGCAAGCACATCGAGGTTCTGCTCGGAGCCGAAGAGATCGTCGCTTAATGTGACTCGGGCCGCCGCGCCGCCTCGCTTGCCCCGTTTCGCGGCGATGGCATGGTTCACCAGGATACGGCGCATCGCAATGGCGCCAACCGCAAGCAGATGGCTGCGATTTTTCCAATCGAGTTGTGCTTGTTCGGCAAGCCGGAGATAGGCTTCGTTCACCAAAGCGGTCGCCTGCAGTGTGCCGGCACGCGCTTCCCGGGCGAGATAACTTTTCGCGAGACCCCGCAAGTCGTTGTAGATCAGTGTGAAGAGGCGGTCGAAAGAGGCGTGGTCACCGTTGGTCGATTTTTCAAGAACCTCAGAGAGCCCGGTGATTGGAGTTGAGCTGTTCAGGCCTTCTCGATGCTCTCGTGCCACCTGCATCCACCTCAGTCACCCATCATTGCAACCTGCGTAGCGTTGTTACGAGAGCAGTTTTTCGGTCGGGTTAACTCGATCGGCGTAAGCACGAGCAGCGGCTTACCTCCGGCTGTTTAGTTTATAACGAGTTCCGCAGAGCACGGAGGTCCAGGTCCCAAGGCCTCTCATCGTAGCTTTGCATCGGGGGCTAGTGAGTTTCAGAAATACGTGCAAATAACGGAGTATGCTCTTTGAGCTGGCCTACCGCCGGCGATTCCAGTGTCACGATAGCAGACGGTCGTAAAGCCCTTTGAAACTTGCACGCGCACGTCATCACTCAAATTGCGATTAGACACTAGAATCCCGTGTCCCCCCGAACTCAAGTTACAGGAGTAATTACTTTCAGTTCAGAATTGTTTCGCTCCGGCTGAACAGAGCATATGCTTCGTTCATCATGGATTCAGGGTTGGAGTAGTCATTATGAGCGTAAATGTCAAACAGGCAGTACCGTTCTTTGGAGTAACGGATATGGAAGCGTCGCTGCGGTTCTATGTCGATGGACTTGGATTCACCATCAAGCGCCGGTGGATTCCGGACGGTGACGAACATTATCCTTCCGACGGAAAAATCCGCTGGTGCTGGCTTGAGCTTGGTAACGCCGCGATCATGCTCCAAGAGTTCCCGCCGCAGCGCCTGCCGAACGAACCGGTGGGAACTGGCGCTTCGGTCGTGTTTATCTGCGAAGACTCACTCGCCCTTTATCGCGACTTCAAATCGCGGGGTGTTCAACCTCGCAGTCGCCCCTCCGTGGGAAATGGTTTGTGGGTTGTGCCGCTCACGGATCCTGATGGCTACCGCATGGAATTCTCGAGTCCCACCGACGCGCCGGAAGAAAGCGAGTTCGAAGAGGCGCAGTAGGTCCCCGTAGACGGGCTGTCTGACCTTAGACTTACTTTGACGAGAAAACGCGGTACTGTTTGGCTGGCGCGTTTTCCCCATCTGCGGGATGCCGGCTTTACGTCCAATTTACCGTTCACTGATGCTTTAAGGCTCGGGGCGGGGCATGCATTTTGGGGGAGATGCGCGGCGTCTCAACGTCACCCGCCCACTGCAAGCCGTATGGCCGCGTGCAGTACGATCGCGGCGTACGCGCAGGCTCCCAAACCGGCGCTCGCGTCGAAGCACCAGCTTACGAGCCGCCCTCGCTGCGCCGGCCGGGCTCGTCTCTCTGCGCGGTGCCTGAGTTCCTCGTGACATCGCATCCGTACAGAGTGTTCCCGGTGCCGGTTCGGCGACCATTCCGGCAAACTGGCCAGTGCATCTAAGAGGGAGTCGTCTGGGGTCATGAAGTTACCTCCTTTATGTGTTGGCACCACTGCTCCGAGATGAGCGCGCGCGCACGGCTGAGCCGCTGGCGAAAGGCTTCCGGGCTGATGCCGCATACGACAGCCGCTTCGGCAGGCCGGAGTCCTTCCACCCCGACGAGCAGCAGCGCTTCGCGGTACTTCACCGGAAGAGCAGCCAGCGCTGCGTTTAAGCGAACCTCGGACTCGTTCGCGCTGGCCCAGTCGAACGGCGAGGGCGACAGCCGGTCCGGCCAAAGAAGAAGAAAGTCCGACGTGTAGGATTGCTCGCGGTTTCTTGAGCGGCAGTAGCTAATGTAAAGGTTCCGCGCGACCGTAAACAGCCAGGGAGCAATGTGCGTATTTGGGTCCAGGGTTGCGCTTGCGGAAACCAATCGCAACCAAGTCTCTTCAACAAGATCTTCCGCTACCTCGCGGCTCCCGGACAATCGCGCCAGGAAATTGTAAAGCCGGGTGTTGAGGGTGTCGTAGATCTGGTCAAATGCACCTGTGTCGGCTTCGCGCAAACGGCGGACCAGGGACAACTCGAGCTGTCGGTCCATCTCACTAATAACGCAGCGCCAAGCCGTTCGTGACAATGTCACGCTCGGCCTCCGATGCCGTTATTCAGTGTAGGAGGTTTCCATGAATCCACTTCGCGGCATTAGTTATGCGGCTACGCTTGGACTGCTGATTTCTCTTACCCCGGCTTTGGCCGGAATTTGGTTCGCGATCCGACCCAGTGAACGCCAGTTGTCGTACATGCGGCCGCTTACTTTGGCCGGCATATTCGCGGCTTTCTGCACGGGCGCACTGGGAGTTATGAACGGCGCCCGCGCGCTGAGCCGTCACCCCGGGTTCGATGTACAGATGCTTCTGGGCGGAATCTCAGAGGTATTCGCGGCTTTAGCCGTGTCGTGCGTTTTTCTGACCGTAGGGTGGATTTGCGTAGCCATTGGAATGCGGCGGCACGGGTCTTTGTAGTTGCGTTTTTTGAGGCGCTGGGCTTCTCACGCGCTACCGTCCAATCTCAGCAATGCCGACTTTACGTCCATGTGGATTGGCGATCAGTTTAAAGGCTCTTTCTTAATGAGGACTCAGTCTGATGTTTGGAGGGGACGCGATCGTCATCCACTCTGACGGAGGTCGTTTTGGCGATAGCAGTTATTAAAAGGTAGAATGACTCACCGCGAACTTTCCGTAGCCGCCAGCGACTCCATACTGGACAGATCAATGCGCATCCTCCGAGCCTGCTCTCGATCAAACCGGATGCCCGCGACCGCAGCCCGAATCCAACTGGCTCTGTCCCAGCGTGCGCGCATGAGACCCGTTGGCGAGTGTTCGCTTGAGCGCAACAGAACGTGCCCGAGTTCGTGAGCCATGGCGTACGCCAGAACCTTACTAAACGAAGCTAGCGTCTGGTATGTTACGCCTTCACATTTGTCGACGAAGATAGTTGAATCGATACCGAATGCGGCACATGGCAAGGAAAATCCGAGCGTTCCGGTCGCGACGCCCTGCGGGGCGTGCAGCAGCAATTGCAATCGCAACTCGCGCGCATTCCTGGCCGCCTTGCAACCTGCCGGCGATGTGTTGTTCGAGGACTGATCCGTAATCAAGGATGCAGGATTGTCGAGTGCCCCCTCGGCCCAATGCACCTCAATGTCAGCTTCGGCGAAGATCCTGGTTGCTTCATCCTCGGCTCGGAACAAATCACGCCTCGGGACACGGGCAAGGTTAAAGACACGGATTTGGACCTGTTGCTTCGCGATTGCGCGGTCCCGATCCGCCGAATCGGCCTGGGAACCGAGCGACACTGATACGCATGCATTTGCCAACGCAATCGCTAAAACAAATTGGACTCTTGCTTTGAACATCCCGGCCACCTCCAGTGGCGAGATCAAAGTAGGCCCAGGCAGCGGCTGTCACCAGCGTCTCGAGAACGTCAGTGCGACAAACGCACATCATCGGGTAAGTTCCTGTGAGCAAAAGGTTTCTAGGGAGAAGTGATTTCCAAAGACGGCGTATCTGGGAGGGGCTTATCAGTGCTAAACTCGGGTCACCTGTGGGACAGCCTGCCAGTGCGCCCGCGAGATATCGTTTCGGCACCTTCGAGCTGGATCGAGACGCCGCAGAACTGCGGAAGCGCGGCACCCTGATTAAGCTTCAAGAACAGCCGTACCGCATCCTCTGTCTCTTGCTGGACAATCCGAATGAGGTAATTACACGGGAGAATCTCTGCGCCGCGCTCTGGCCGGAAGACACATTCGTCGAGTTCGAGCGAAGCTTGAACGCTGCGGTTGCCAAGCTTCGTCAAGCCCTGGGCGACTCAGCAGAGAACCCTCGATTCATTGAGACCCTGGCAAGGCGAGGTTACCGGTTCATTGCGCCGGTGGAGATGACACCCCTTGAGGGCAACGTTACGCCGTTACCCGCGATCACGAATGTTCCAGCCGTATCGTTGTTTCAGGAGGTTTTCACCCCTTCAGCAACTCCTACGGTCAAGCCGGGAATCAAGATCCCTTCCATAGTTGCGATCGCCTTTGTAGCAGTGGCATTGCTCGGCGTCGTTGGCTTTTCGTTCTGGGCCCTTCGGTTCTGGCACAAGGCTCAGCCAGACCAAACGAGCCTGGTGCAGTTGACCACTGGCACCGGCTTGACGATGGACCCGGCTGTTTCGCCGGATGGCAAACTGCTGGCTTACGCTTCCGATCGCGCCGACGGCCGCAATCTGAACCTCTGGATTCAACAATTAGCTCCCGCTGGAACAGCGGTCCAACTGACACATTTCGCAGCTGATACAAGCCAGCCTTCGTTTTCGCCGGACGGCAGCAGAATCGTTTTCCACTCTACGGACAATGGTGGCGGAATTTACACCATCCCGACGATTGGCGGGGAACCAACGCGTCTCGTTCCAGCCGGTCGAAACCCGCGCTTCTCCCCAGACGGGAAATGGATTGCCTATTGGACGGGAACTCCATCTAAAACTGTAGTCACCGGCGGTGGGGGAGGTGACATCTACCTTCTTCCGGCAAGCGGCGGACAGGCGCGCCGAATCGCGGCGGATCTCTCCTATGCGGGACACCCGGTCTGGAGCCCGGATAGTAAGCGTCTGATGGTATCTTCTCAGACTGTTTCTGGTGAGTTTGCCTGGTCCGTGAGTTCGGTGAACGGAGAGCCATCGATTCGAACGACCATCTTTGACTCCCTCAAACGGCAGGGCTTTTCCATCGGCTGGAATCGAATCCCTCGTCTGTCGCAATGGACGCCCGGCGAAATCCTATTCTCGGCCGTTCGTGGCGATGCCTTCAACGTATGGCGGATGCCAATTTCCGACGAGGGGCGGAGCTTAGGTCCCGCGGAACGCCAGACCTCCGGTACCACTCTAGAAGCTTCCGGCCTGCTGGCATCCCCAGCAAACCTGGTTTTCGCCAGCCTCAATCTGGTTCAGTCTATTTGGAGTATCCCGCGCTCGACGCGGACCGCGCCAAGCCTACCGGAGAACTGAAACGACTGACTGACGGGCCCCGCGAGGAGCAGCCGTCCATCTCGCAGGACGGCCGAAGACTTGCGTTTGTCGTAAATGAAAATTTGCGCCCCAACTCGGAGCCACTAGCCCCTGAACAGCCCTCAACTCACCAGGTGCGCGTCCGGGACCTTTCAAGTGGGAAAGAAGCCTCCATCCCGGATGCCAGGCACCAACAATTCAGTCCGCACATTTCGACCGACGGAACTCTGCTCGCATTCACGACAGGCGACCGAATTCAGCCCCAGATAGGCAACCGAATTCGGATTCGGATTTTCCGGATTGGCCAGTGGCCGCCGCGCCTGCTCGTGGAAACCGACATAGGAGGCAAGATATGGGATTGGTCGTCGGACAACAAGCGAATTCTTCTTAGAAGGTATGCCAATGCGAATGTCTATCAGCACGACCTATCCACTGGGCACGACTCGTTGTTCTTGCCGGGCGACGCGCTGTTTCAGACCAGGTTCTCGCCGGACAACCGAGCAGTGGTCCTGGTTGCCTGTTCTCAATCGGTGGGCTGCCGGCTTTTCATCGTGCCCTTGAAGGCTGACGGAACTGCCGAGAAGGACCATTGGATTGCGATTGATCACCCAAGTCGTTGGGACGACAAGCCGCGATGGTCGCCCGATGGCAATCTGATCTATTTTGTCTCCGATCGCGACGGTCAGTTTTGCCTCTGGGCCCAACGCCTGGAGCATCGCAGCAAGCAGCCAATCGGCACGCCATTTGCGATCTACCACTTTCACGATTCCCGGCTTGCAATGGACAATGTCGGCACCAGCGCTCTTGAGATCGACGTTGCACGGGACAAGATTGTGATGGATCTTGGAGAGTTGACCGGGAATATCTGGAGCTTGAAGCGATAGATTGTGTACGACTTGCACTCGCATTGTCCGAGTTTCACAGCCTTCTAAAGCGTCATCTAGTGAATCTGAGATCCCCGATAAACGTTTTCGTCAAAACGCCGCGCTCGGCATCAGGTCTCAAATCGTATCATCTGGAGAATAATCGCGGATGGTTGCGCTTTGTGGTTCGGTTTTCACCTGGACGTAAAACGCGCTATCGTCCAATCTCAGCAATGCCGACTACACGGCAAGTGAACGGCTGAAAGGCTGAGCTGTCCCGAATCAGTCGACAAATATTCGCAGCGGTGGCGTCTTCGGTCAAAACACGGCTTTGCTCCTCTTCGGGGCATATGAATCAGTTAGCATTTTAGAAGTCGTCAGCTCAAAGCTAACCTCTAACAGTTCCGGTTTCGGCGTTGGACCTCCAGCCGCGGCCACTTTAAGGAGGACTCCTCGGATGCCACACTTCAAGCGTTCCGTTTCAATGGGACTGATTCTGCTCGCCCTGTCCTTTGCTGGCAATTCCCAAACGCAGTCACTTAGTTCGACTAATCCGTTTTATTCACCGAGTTCGCTTCCGTTTCATGCTCCGCCCTTCGATCACATCAAGGACACCGACTACCAGCCCGCCATCGAGGCTGGCATCGCACAAACCATGCAGGAGGCTCGGGCCGTCGCCGATAACCCCGCCCCTCCCGATTTCGCGAATACTATCGTTCCGCTACTCAAATACGGTCAGCTTCTCATTCGCGCGTTCCAGTCCTTTCAGTGCGTTGTCGCAGCCGCTTCCAATCCAGCGCTGCAGAAGGTAGAAGAGGTTGTCTCTCCCAAAATCGCGGCCTTGCTTGACTCCATCTATCTCGACTCGAAACTCTTCGCACGCATTAGGGCCATTTATGAGAAGCTCTCGACACTCGCTCTCGATTCTGAACAGAAACATGCAGTGGCGGTTTTTTACCGCGACTTCAGGCGCGCCGGAGCAAACCTGGATCCAGCAGGAAAAACGCGCCTGAAGCAGATCAACGAGCAGCTTTCGACGCTTTCAACTCAGTTCGATCACAAACTTCTGGCCGCTTCCAAAGCCGCTGCTTTCCAGACTACAAACAAGAAAGTGCTCGAAGGTCTAACAGAAGGTCAGATTGCTGCCGCCTCCGCTGATGCGAAGAACCGCGGCCTGCCGGGTTATTTGCTCCCCCTCCAGAACACCGTTCAGCAACCCGTCTTTGCATCGCTTGCTGATCGCGAAACGCGGGCCACCATCTACAACAACAGCTGGAATCGGGCAGAACGGGGCGGCGATACCGATACCCGCCAAGTCCTGCTCAACATCGCGAACCTGCGAGCGGAAAAGGCCAGGCTTCTCGGCTATCCTAACTTCGCCGCGTGGAAGCTCGCCGACCAGATGGCGAAAACTCCCGAAGCAGTCTTGAAGTTTTTGGGCGCCCTCAGTGCTCCCGCATCAGAGCGAGCCGCGAGCGAAGCGAAAGACGTCCAGGCAGTGATCGACAAGCTGCCGCAACCGTTTGCCCTCGCCCCCTACGACTGGAATTTCTATTCCGAACAGGTCCGGAAAGCTAAGTACGACCTAGATGAAGACCAGATTCGCCCATATTTCGAATTGAATCGTGTTCTCCACGACGGCGTCTTCTACGCCGCGACCAAACTCTACGGCATCACCTTCCGCGAACGCAAAGACATTCCGGTTTACCATCCCGACGTTCGCGTATTCGAGGTTAGCGATTCAGACGGCAAACCGCTTGCCCTCTTCTATGCCGATCTCTTTCAGCGCGACAACAAACAAGGTGGGGGCTGGACGCGCGATCTCGTCTCTCCGTCCAAACTCAACGGCCTGCTACCTGTTATCTCAAACGTGGAGAACCTACCCAAACCCGCACCGGGGCAGCCTGCACTCATCAGCTCTGACGATGTTCGCGTTATGTTCCATGAATTTGGACACGCCCTGGCTGATATCTTCGACTCGGCCATCTACGAGGTCGGTTCCATGCCGCGTGACTTCGTCGAATTTCCTTCGCAGTTCAATGAACACTGGGCCAACGATCCTGACGTCTTTGCCCATTATGCGCGCCACTATAAGACCAACGCGCTGATGCCGCCTGATTTGGTAGCGAAGATCAGACGCGCCCGCACTTTCAACCAGGGTTACCTGACGACTGAAATGGTAGCCGCCTCCGAGCTTGATATGCAGTGGCATCTGCTCTCGCCTGGCTCAGTTCCCGCAGGCCCAGACACCTTCGAACAGGAAGCTCTCAAGAAACGAGGGCTTTGGATCTCCGCCGTACCTCCACGCTATCGGAGTAGCATCTTCGAACACATCTGGGCAGGAGGCTATGCGGCCGGCTACTACGGCTATCTGTGGAGCCAAATGATTGACGATGATGCTTATGATTGGTTCACGGAACACGGTGGCATGACGCGTTCGAACGGCGACCGTTTCCGCCAGATGATCCTATCCCGCGGAACCAGCCAGGATTTCGCAACGATGTACGAAAAGTGGCGAGGCGCACCGCCTAGCATAAGAGGGCTGCTTCGCGAACTCGGTCTGCCTCCCTCCGCACCTGCTCTTCGGGAACAGTGACACAAACCTTGCGCTCGAGCGCAACGGGAATCGTGAATAGCGGCCTCAGTAGATTGGGCGTTCCTCCGGATAACTTCTTCGATTTCGCGAGCAGGTCCCCTGGTCCCCTCTCGAAAGAACGATGACTCATAACGGAGAGTTCGGTTGGCCCCCGTCATAGGAGGCCTGACGTCACCTTTACGTATAACGCGCTTACTCCGATAGGTGCAACTAGCCATCGGCGCGAATTACTAGTGATAAACGCGCTTGTTTTCATCTATTGAGAATGGCAAGGAGTTCTGGACTCAAAATCGATTGTGGGTGTGCCGCTTCGGTGGAAAGGGAACGCGGGATGCCGTGCCGGACGGCAGTTAAGCCATCCGGATTTATCGTCCGCTGAAGTGATCAGACATGTTAGGCATCTCGAAAGAACACTTCGATCTTGCGATCCTTTTATCCGTATGCGTTCCGAAGCTCCTTGATAGCGGAGGCACTATTGAGAACGGCGCAGGATGTGGCTGGTTTTGCTTTTCCAACCAGCACACATCCGGTTGAATTTTTCGGGAAATTTCCGGCATGACTCTCAATGTTTGTACGACTTAGAACTGAAGTTAACTAAAACTCATTCTTCCGCGAGGACGCTCATCGGCGAAGTCGCTGCCGCCCGCTGCGCAGGCAATAAACACGCCGCCAGCGCAATCACCGCAATCAGTCCTGTCGCTTCCGCCAGCACGGTCGCGCTGTGCCCGGAAACACGAAACAGAACCGCCTCCATCGCCCGTCCCGTAATCCACGCGCCGGCTAGCCCAATTACCACGCCAACCAGCAACAGCCGCAAACCGATTGACAAAAACTGCCGCCCGATATCCAGCGGCCGCGCCCCTACCGCGATCCGAATGCCGATTTCTCGCCGCCTCTGTGCCACCGAATAACTCAGCACGCCGTAAATCCCAATCGCAATCAGCAGCACCGCGATTCCCGAAAAAATTCCGCCCAACAATGCCGGCGACCGCCGCGCCAGCAAGCTGTCTGCGATGCGGTCATCCATCGATTCCACTCCCGTCAAGGCGAGACTCGAATCCGCCTCCCGCAGCGTGCTTTGCAAATCGGCCTTCAGCGGCTTCACGCCGGCGCTCCCACGCACGACAATAAAGATGTTGTAATCCGGCCGATAAATGAATGGATAATAAACCGCGCCCTGCGCCGCATCGTCCGTAAGCCCCGCCTGCTTCACGCTCCCAACCACTCCAACGACGGTAAACGCCTCGGCATCGCTGCCCGCCTGCGATCCCTGAAACAATTTCTGCCCCAGCGCGTTTCCATTCGGCCAGTGATAACGCGCGAAATCTTCATCCACCACGCAATTCCGTTCTCTTCTTTGCGAGTCTTCCCCCGTCAGAAACCGGCCCGTCCGCAACGGCAATCCCAGCGCCCGGAAATAATCTCCGCTCACTCCATAGGAATACAAACCATGCGGCGATTCACCCGGCCGTATCTGTTCATCCTGCACCGTAGCCGCACTCTTTCCGTTGTGTCCGCTGAATGGAATGTTCGTGATGATGCCCGCCGACAACACGCCTGGCCGGTGTTCCAGTGCGTCCACTAACCTCTGCGTAAACACCAGGCCCGCTTCTGCCGTCGGATATCGATTCCCCACCAGCGAAACCTGCCCGGCAATCGCATGATCTGCGCGAAATCCGGGAGAGACCGCCATTGCCCGCTGCAAACTCAGCCCCAGCAATCCCGATCCCGTCAGCAGCACCAATCCTAGCGCCACCTGCGCCACCAGAAATGCGTGCCGCAGTGCTTGCGCCGCGTGCCCGCTGGTTGCTCCTCTCGATTCCGCTTGCAGCCCATGCGCCGGAAGCGCTCGCAGATTAAACCACGCTACCGGAACCGCCAGAGCCACGCCTAACGCAATCGCCGCCGCCACACCGGCCAGTGCCACCCGCGCGTCAAAAACGATATAGGCGCCGAGCGGCAATCGCTCTGTGCCCAACGCATTCAGCAGCCGCACTCCCGCCGCTCCCACAACAATTGCCAGCAGCCCGCCCGCGAGCGTCAACACGAAGGTCTCGATCGAAATCTCGATCAGTAAGCGCCGCGCACTCGCCCCAAGCGCTTGCCGCACCGCGATTTCCTTTACTCGCCCGCTCGCCCGAATCAACAGCAGATTTGCCAGGTTCACGACGCCGATCAGCAGCAGCGCCAGTACCCCAGCTTCGAGCAGCAGCAGGATCGGCCGCACCGTCTCCACCTGATCTCCATGTAGCGAAACCACCAGCGATCGAAATCCCGCCTCGGCCATCATCTTCGCTTGCGGATCGTCTCGTTCGAGCGCTGCATTCTGCGCGTCGATCTCGGCCTGCGCCTGCGCAATCGTCGCGCCCGGCCTTAACCGCGCGATCATCTGTTTCACATTTCCGCCCGAATGCCGCTCGTTCGGCGTCCTCTGCTCCAGGCTCGACGAAAGCGGCAAGTACACCTGCGCCCTGGACGAAAGAAACCGGAACCCGCGCGGCAGCACACCAACAATCGTTTTCGGGAATCCGTCCACCCACACCTCGCGCCCGAGCACGCGCGCATCAGCCGCAAAATGGTTGCGCCGGAATTCATCACTCACAATCGCAACCCGGTCCGTTCTGGGATTCATCTCCGCATCGGTGAACTCGCGTCCCAGCGCCGGACCTGTGCCGAGCGTCGCAAAAAACTTCGGTGCCACGCGCCCGATCTCGGATACAGCTCTCGCTCCGGGTAGCCCCACCACCGCCGTCCCGAGTCCATATATCGATACCGAGCGAAATGCCCCAACTTTGCCGCGCCGCTCATAGTAGTTGGTGAAGGACGAGCCATCCCGTTCCACCCCCGCCTTCGGATAGGTGTTGAAAATCGTCACTAGCCGGTCAGCTTCGGGAAACGGCAGCGGCCGCACGAGAATCGCATCGACCACCGCAAAGATCGTCAGATTCGCCCCTAGGCAAAGAGCCAGCGTCAGCAGCGCCGTCACCGTGAACGGTGGCGATTTCCGCAATAACCGCGCCGCAAACCGTACATCGCGCCCCAGTTCATCCATCCACCGGAGCCCTCGCGCCTCCCGGCAGCCTTCTTTCACGCTGTTCAGGCCGCCCAGTTCCATGCGCGCGCGCCGGTACGCCTCTTCCCTGCTCGCGCCCGCCCGCATCAGGTCTTCTGCGTACTGATCAATATGAAATCCCAGCTCGGCGGACATGCTGTTCTCAAATTCTCGCCGCCCCATCGCCGCCCGCCACCACGAACGCACCCGCGCCAGCATCACACTATTTCTCCTCGACCGACGTCGTATTCAGCGCCGCATCAATCGCCGATCTTAACCGCTTCCACCCGGCTGTCTCATCGCGCAAACGCCGCCGTCCCGCCACTGTCAGCGTGTAATACTTCGCTTTCCGGTTGTTCTCGCTCTGTCCCCATTCCGCCGCAATGAGGCCCTGATGTTCCAACCGGTAGAGTGCCGGATATAACGATCCCTGCGGAATTTCAATCGCATCTCGGGAAATCTGCCGTATCCGCAGCAGTACTCCATAGCCGTGCAACGGATTCAGTGATACTGCTTTTAGAATCAACATGTCCAGAGTGCCCGGTAAAATCTCTGCCGGCTTAGCCATTAAATTCGCTCTCCTGGTCTATCTAGGAAAGTACCACGGCTTTCCTAGCTTGGCAAGAGGAGCCGCGAACCAGCAAGAGGGTAATCGTTGGCCTGTGGATCTCAACTCGCCGGGAAAGGATGGAATAAGCGGCCGCAATGGATTAGTAACGATAAACGCGCTTCCCTCCGCCAACCAGGCCGACTTTTCATTCCCCGGCGCGCTGCCTTGCGCGACGCCTGCAACTCCATCAATCCCACCAGTGCATGAACTTCCGATTCCCCGGGGATAAGTTGCCCCAGCATGCGCCCTAGGCGCGGCCCCTCTTCAGAGAGAGCCGCCTTCCAGCGGCTCGCCGGACAAGTGAAATTCTTTCACTCTACCCTTGGCCTTCAGTACGGATCTATTCAATGCTCCGTACTGAGTAGTGCACCTTAGCTCAATCAACGCGCATCAACTGGCAAGGAGTAAGAAAATGTACTTGATCACCGGAGCCACCGGGAATACCGGCTCAGTAGTTGCAAAAGGCCTCTTAAAACAAGGCAAGAAAGTGCGAGTCGTCGCGCGCGGCCAGGAAAAGCTCAAAGAATTGGCGTCCCTCGGTGCTGAGACACTTATTGGCGATATTAGTTCCCAAGACATTGCCAACAAGGCGTTCGCGGGCATTGAAGCCGCCTATCTCATGATCCCGCCGGCTATGACCAATCCCGATTTTCGCGGCTACCAAAAAAAGCTCACGGAAGTTTACGGGTCTGCGCTGGAAGCGAACACTTCGGTAACCCATGTCGTCGTCCTCAGCAGCTTCGGTGCCGACAAGGATGCTAAGTCTGGTCCCATACTGGGTCTTCATTTCCTCGAGGAGCGTCTCAAGCAGATCAAGCCGCTGAACTCCCTTTCTCTCCGTGCTGGTTATTTCATGGAGAACACTCTTGGACAGGCCAACGTGATTCATCAGATGGGTGCGGTCGTCGGCCCACTTAAGCCCGATCTAAAACTCCCTCTGATCGCAAGCATCGATATCGGTAACGCCGCCCTCAACGCTCTTCTGCAACCCGATTTCACGGGCCATCAAACCCGCGAGCTTCAGGGTCAACGCGATCTGACGTATCTTGAAATCACAGCCATCATAGGCGCCGCCATCGGCAAGCCTGATCTCCAATACCAGGTCATCTCGAGCGAGCAATTTGCAGGGTTTATCGAGCAAATGGGATCCGCTCAAAACGTCGCCGCGTTAATGGCCGAAATGGTAGACGCTCAAAACGCCGGCCATGTCCGCCCTCTGGAGCCGCGCTCAGCGAGCAACACGACGCCCACAACCTTCGAGCAGTTCGTCGCCGAAACGTTCGTTCCCGCTTATAAAAGCGTCTCATAGATACGCCTGACGGCCTTAGTCCACGGGCCGTCGTTTCCACATCATGCGCGCCTCGCTGATCGGTGGAATGGCTTGTGTCCGATAACGGGTTTTGCGACCACATCCGGTAGTTCGGTCCGTTTCCTGAACGAGGCTGACTTTACCGGGCGGCCACGCCGGGAAGATCGCGCAGCCGGAAGCCAGCCAGTTTCGCTTTTACTAATGGCACACTTGTAGCATTATGGCACTTGTGTGACAATAGAACCCAGCATGGGTGCAGGCGAAGAACAAGGCAGATTCCGGCAACGCGCGCACACTCGTGCTCTTCTTGTGAAGACCGCGTCCGAACTGATCCAGAGCGGCCAAATACCCACGGTGACAGCCGTTGCCGAAGCGGCACAGGTTTCTAGACGCACCGCCTACCGATACTTTCCTTCGCAGGAGCAGTTATTAGCTGAGGCTGCCATCCAGAGCGCTCAGCCCCTGGTATCCAATACTGAACTCCCAGAAGACCTGACGGCGCGCATCCGGCTCCTGGTGGCAACTGTGCAGCGATTTGTCTACCGAAACCAGGGCGCTTTACGAACGATTGTGCGCCTCACTGCCGAGCACGTTCTAGATCACAACGTCGGCGGCACTGAGGACTTCACTCCGGTAAGGAGCAACCGGGTTGAATGGATCAGGACCGCCCTCGCACCGGCCAGAAAACGGCTTGGAGCAATACACTTTGAACGGCTTGTCTCAGCCCTTTCCTTGTGCATTGGTATCGAGTCTGCGATGGTATTGACGAATTTGCGTGGGCTATCTCAGAAAGAAGTCACGCGCGTTTCTGCCTGGGCTGCAGAGACTCTAGTAGCGGGCGCACTGGAACAGGCCGAACAAAGGCTTCGGTCAGGGGCTACAAAAGCGAGCAAAAATCATGAATCGCCGATCGTTCTTTAATCTCGTTGCACTTGCATTATTCAACCAGGAATACGGGTTTGCTTTCTTAGGAGGAGATACAACCATGAATACTGTGACAGCTTCCGCGGCTCAGCCATTAATCGTCAGAACCCAAGATGTCGTCGGGTTCAGCCAGGGGCTAGGAGAAGCGCGAATTCTGATCGACGGCGCCAAATCACAGAACCAGTGGTGGCTGGTCCACTGCGAAGAATTGCCTGGGTTCATGACCACACTCCACTTCCACCACAATATGGACGAATACGTCTACGTGCTCGACGGCGTTCTCTCCGTTTTCACGCGTGGCCAGTGGCACGATCTGAGTTCAGGCACATTTGCTTTGCTCCCAAAAGGTATTCCTCATGCACAGGGAAACACTTCCTCATCGCCGGTTCGCTTCCTTGGAGCAGGTACTCCTGCTGGATTTGAACGCCTCTTTCCGGAACTGGATCAATTGGCTAAGCGTGTCCCGGCGAATACTCCTGAATTTGGCAAAGAAGCCGCCAAGCTTTTGAGCCAGCTTGAAACAACCATCGTCGGGCCGCCGCCTCGTCGACACTAGGGTGCGACCCGTCAAGAAAAACTGAATTCTACGGAGTCATAAAATGGCAGCCATAGCTAACTAATCCTTTCGAAGTCCCCACAGGACGTGAGGAACAGTTCCTGCAATTTTGGAAACAGGTCAATGCTTATCTGCGGAAGAAACCCGGCTATTTAGGCCATAAACTTGATCGTGCCATCACGCCTGACGCTCCGTTCCGTTTCGCTAACTTTGCACGATGGTCGTCAATGGCGCATTTTCAGGCCGCACATCACGCCGGTTTTCGCGAACTCAACCCCAGACACACGCCACCAGTCTCTTCGAAAGCTCACCATCACAAACGCTCGCGAAATAGCGCTGCGAAAATAAAGTAGCGCCATCCCCTACGCTCCCCTCGCTTCCAAAATCGCCCGGTCTCTGGAACACACCGCGCAATCGCACCCGCCCCGCTCTTCCGGTCTCGGCAAATTCCCGCCCCACGGCAGCAGATGCCACTACCCAAAATCTCGTTCGAGGGATGCAGCGTCGTCACCGCCTCCCCGGCCGACAATGCATTTCGCCTCGGCGCTGGGATGTTCCCACACAAGTTCAGTGAGAGCGGAGACCGATGAACTGGATCGGAGCAGTTCGGGCGCTCATTCATTCAGGCCGATATCGCGTGATCACCCGAATGGGGCCGGACTGAAGCGGACTTCTCGGTCCGTATCTGGCTTACAGTTTCCGGATTGCCGACTATTCGGGAGCGACAGGCTAGCGACTATTTGTCGTCGCGTAGGCGCGGCGGGGATACTACATATTTAGACATGCTCAAATTTGTCGCTTACCTGATCGCGCTAGCGGCCCTAATCGCTTGCTCGGCGTCCGCCGACGATTTAAATACCCGTCTGATGAACAGCACGTTCGAGATAATCGGCCCGTCAGCCCAAGAACCAGGCCAACAAACTTCTGGAACGGTATTCTTCATGGGTAAACCTATCGAAGGCAATCCGACGCAAGCGAATTACGTCTTGATTACGGCGGCTCATGTTTTCGATGCCATCGCGGGCGATACGGCATTTTTGGTGCTCCGCCGCAAAAAAGCCGATGGTATGTACGTCAAGCTTCCCTTCCCAATTCCCATACGGGCCAACGGCAAAAGTCTATATGTGAAAAATCCAACAGCGGATGTGGTCGCAATGTTCGCGGCACTTCCGAGTGACGCTGACATCTCGCTTTTGCCCATCGCGCTTTTGGCTGATGACACCACGTTAAAGCAACTTGAGATACATCCTGGTGACTCCTTGATGTGCCTTGGCTTCCCGCTGAACATCGATGAGAATGGCTTTCCGGTAATAAGAAGCGGAATCCTTGCCTCTTACCCAATCACACCCGCAGATACCGTCAAACAATATTACTACAATTTCCACGTATTCCCCGGCAACAGCGGTGGTCCAGTTTATTTCAGTTTCGAGAACAGAATTTTCGGCGGCTCTGCGCACATCGGACTTCAGCAGGGCGTTATTGGTCTTGTCTCCCAAGCAGTCGGCTCTGCTATGCCACAGTTTAAAGACGTGCCGATGGATATCTCAGTGGTTGTGCCGAGCTTTTACATTCGGCAGACCATTGACATGCTTCCGACACCGCCACAGTAGGAGGTCTCACGCGATCGATGAACTGGATCGGAGCAGTTCGGGCGCTCATTCATTCAGGCCGATATCGCGATCAACCCAATGTGGCCGACTGAAGCGGACCTCTCGGTCCTAATGTTGCCATATTTGCTGTGTGTCGTGATCATGAACGGCGGGATTCTCATGCAGATAATAGTGGAAAGGGCTGATCCGTGGCGCAAAGTGCAATCCCCGACGAAATTAATAGGCATCTCGAGGCTGCTCTGAGCCTGTCGAGACTCGGCTTTATTCGCCAACTGGTTAGAGAAGCTGAGCTTTGCATCGACTTCGATCAAATAAGTGCCGCGGTCATACTTGCTGGAATTGCGCTCGAAGAACTTTCTTCATCGCGGGACCAGAGGGTAGTCCAAGCACTCGAGCCGAAACTTCAGCATTGGCGTGAACTTCGAAACCGCTCAGCTCACCCGGTAACACGCGGGCAAGAGTTGGATCGGAAGGCGGTCGCCACTATGGTAACGGCAATTCGAACACTGCTAAACGAAATAGGCAGTCCAGATTTGCCGGTTCGGAGGTCCACGCCGGTGCGAAATGCACTCACGAGCATCCGGGGTAAATACGTGTTTGTGCCCACTTCGGCCGAAGATTTTTTAAGACGTAAACGCGAAGACATGGATTTAGAAAGCCGAAGATGAATGTCGTCTTGGATGCTTCCGCGATGATCGCTTTCCTTCGAGGCGAACGAGGTACTGAAGTTGTTTTGAATCAGTTGAGCGATCCGGAATGCATGGTTTCAGCACACGCCTTGAATCTCTGTCAGGTCTACTATGACTTTGCCCGTGCGAGTAGTCAGGACGTTGCAGTTGATGCGGTGAACGATCTTCTGACGCTTGGAATAACGGGAGCGGAATGACATGCATGGTGGTTTTTGGCGTGAAATGGGTCGACTCAAAAGTACCTACAGAAGGGTTTCTCTGGCTGATTGCGCGGCTCTCTCGGCTGCGATAGATCTAGACGCGATCTTGTTGACGGCCGATCGCCACGAGTTGGAGCCCCTTTCTGCCGTTGGAATCTGCAAACTCGAGTTCATCCGTTAGCGCCCTGGTTGTCGGTGCGTGAGACAAAGGTTCAACTGTGATTCAGACTTGACAAACGGTTTAGGTGTGATAGTTTCAGACTTGATCTGACAAAGCCAGTGGGTGTAGCCCACTACCCAACCGCGCTGGGCAGATCTCCGTCTGGCGCATTGTCGGTGCTGATCTCGGATTTCAGCCCCGACACCTGCGTTGCCGGTAATTGTTGGCTTGCGACTATGCCTAATAGTTTTCCAGACCTTCGAAACCAGTGACTACGATGCTCTTCCGCTCTCGATCGCAGGACAGCTTCTGTCATTCTCAGGATCTTCGGCCACCGCTAATCCAAGACATGCAAGACGCTGAGAAAACATCTTTCGGATAGCATTCTAGAGGATGGATGCCGATCAAGTACAACGCTCTTGGGAACACTTCCTCGACCCGGAGATCCTTCGTCCCAAGCTCATTTCCGCTTCCTTATACCTCACTGCGTTCGAGATGCTGAAACAGAGCATTATCCAGAGAATTCGGGACTTCTTCACGCTCGGCTTCAACGAGGAAGGCGACATTCTCGATCCAAGCTATCAACAGAAGGTTCTCAGCCGCAACAAAAGTCCGCTATACGCTTCACTTTCCTGGCTGCGCGAAAATGAGGCGATCGAACAATCGGATGTGAACACATTCGAAGAGCTCAAGGCATGCCGGAACAAGCTCGCGCATGAGATGCCTAACCTAGCGTTCAACGCTAGCGAGCTGAAGCACATCGAGCTCTTTCCAAAGCTTGTCGCCCTACTCAACAAGATCGAGACATGGTGGGTAATCAATGTCGAGATCCCTACGAATGCCGATTTCGACAGTATCGAAATTGATCATGAAGGTATCGTACCCGGGCCGTTGATGACGATCAAAATGATGTTGGACATCGCTCTTGGGTCTAATGACGAGGCGAACGCTTACCTCAAACACCTGAAGGAGATGCATGCCTCGGATAAGAGCTTGTTTTCGTAGCGCGAACACCGGACGGCTTTCAAGAGGTCCTCTCTAAACGCGTTTACGCCTAAAAATCTCGGGCTAGACCTCTTGGAATGATTTGCCCGATGCAGGGTTCACGATTCCGGAGTGCAATTTTATCCCACATCCCTAGCGCCTTGCTGTTCGCGCTCTCGATATGTTTCCATCATGAAAACCGCTAGTGTGGAGGCCGCTCCAACAGCTAACTTGGCGTGCCGCGACTGTAGTCCTTTGGCACAGCGTGCATCTCTACCATGCCCGGTGCCGTACTGATTCCGAAGTTCCGCAATACCCTGTGTGATGGTCGCCAGATTGCTTAGTAATCTCTTAATCGTCTCAGCTGCTTTAGTACTGTCGGGAATATCGTTCGGCGTCAGCCGCAATTCTCTGGTTGTTATCTTGACGAGCTGCGGCAGATCCAGGGACTTATCCGCGTTGACCGAACGCGACGCGAGAATGGTTCGGCAGCAAGATTCGACAAGTTCTTTGGCAGTGCCTATCGCGAGCGATGGGTCTGTCGAGATAGCGGACTCCATCCTTGTAATTTGTTGGGCGACGTAGCTTTCATCGGCTTCGACCAGGCAATCGCGCGCGCTACGAACGGCTGGCGCCGCGTGCAGGCCGATGTACCGGGCGGCGAACACAGGTCTTCCCGAAACTCGGGTCCTCTCAACGATTTCGTACCCATCGTGCTTGAGCAAATCGTTGTAGAGTTGGCATAGGCGAACGCAGTCTATAATTTCGGGGCGGACAACAGGGTGGATTGTCTCACACAGGAACCGAAGCAGCACTTCGTCAGGTCCGTCCTCGAGCTGGAATCGTGAGTCTTTGAATATCCAGTCGTCATCCCAGTCGCCTGGATTATTGATGCGATGCTGCCATATATCGCCTCCGGCGTCGCGGAATCTAGCGTCATTCGATGGAAGTGCCTTCAGATCGAAGATTCGAGAAAGGAACTCAGTCTCTTCTAACCGCCCGTGCCAGTTGTCTGAGCGGAGGCAATCGAAGATGTCGCGTCTTGTGATCTCTGAAATTTTAGTTTCTGACTGCATCATATTTGCTTCCTCCGCGTCGGCGCCCTCCACAACCTGCTAGTGGCTTCGCCCAATTTTTCCCACTCAGGTCCGTCTTTCGAGGATACAGAGGCGTCCAGTCATTCGTAATGCAACCCTCGCGCTCGATCCTCTGCCGACCGTCGCAAGTTCAGCATCCGCTTTCTGTGCCCTGAATCTCTGGCTCCGCGATGTCAATGCTTCCGGGGAGAAACTTTCGCATCCACGCATATTCTTCGGGGTGCGGGTCGTACTGGTATGCGCCTTGGCCAACGCTCTTCCAGTATCGTGGCGCTGAAAGCCAGGGGAAAAAGGCAAGCTCGGTGATCACGAGGATTAGCCAGACACAGGTCCTCACATGCGACATATTGATCTCCAGACTGGCGTCATCGCTCTCATACTTCTGGACAGGATTTATCCCAACGTGCAGATCGCTAATGTGTACAAATCGTTCGCTCAGTTGGCCGTAGAACATCCCAATAGGCGGAAGAACCTTTTTAGCTGCAGCTAACGTTCTCGTCGATGGCAGGTTGCCTTCTTGAAATCTCCGCAGGTCCTCGGGATGCAGACTAAGATGGCAGACTACACATAAGATCTCGACAACCTGCCTTGCTAGCGCACCAGGCTGCAGGCGAAATCCTGAGCGAATTAGGTTTAGCTGGGCTACAGCAGTATTGGTGGCATTTAGGATCAGCGTCCAAAGTGTCCTGAACAGGTCGCTTGAGGCCAAAGGAGCCCGTGTATAGATTTCTGCGGAAAGGCTGAATACCTTCGCCGCTGCGTAATCCAGTTCTTCAATCTGTGCTGCGCACAGTTCGTCGAATGCTGCAGCGATCTCGGGTAGATCGCGATGCAGGGTATTGCTGATGATGTCATTCGAGATGAAAACCGTACGCTTGCCCTCGTGGTCTATAAGGGCCGAGTGGATGCGATCAGCCGGGAAGGGCAGGTTGATACGGATGCGCCTGAGATTCGGGGCATCGTTGGCGCAACACCGCTTGTACTTTTTTCCGCTTCCGCAGGGGCAGGGCTGGTTACGACCGATTTTCCTCACGACTCAGGAGTTTCGCACAACCTGAACTATGCAGCGACGCGACTGGAATTCTCGTATATGCGGGGCGAGAGCGGTCTGCCACAAATCCGCTTAGTGCCGGGAATTAGGACGGCTTCGACAGCGTGACGCTAACGAAGTACTGCATAATTGCGTGTGAAATGTCCACCGATACCGACCGGCAAGTCGACATAGCATCTGTGATGCTATCGTTTTTCGTTACTGATCGGCGAAGTCCGGGCGGTACCACTCGCTTAGGGTTTTCTTCGCAGGTCGGCTATGTCAGCAGCGGTCATTGATTGATGAGGTGCGCTTTCGCCCATTGTGTCGGCCATGCGCTTGATGCCACGTATGTGGGATCTGCTGGGCCGAGTATGACGTGATATTCCGGCCCTCCGAACTGAGCGAACAGTCTAACGATGGCGTGGATCTCTTTTCCCGGCTCGCTCAGCACTACCCTGATCTCGTGCAGGCCGCCATTGGTGCCATTGATCGGTTCGTGCCACCAAGTTCCGACCCACTGCCCCAAGCACTGGTCCGTTCCTAGAATGACGTTCCTAATCGGGGTGTTCGTCAATGCGCCGATGCCCACGGTCGCGACTGCTGCGCAGAAACCTATTTTTGCCAGCATGCGCACGAAATCTTCTGCGGAAAAGTTGATGTGCATGCCGAAGAACTCGTGACCAGGGTATTCTTTGCTCGCTTCGGCAAACGTAGGCCCACAAACGTGTATCATTTCAAGATTGGTAAACACGCCAGGAACTCGTCGATTTGCCCATGTAGCCGCCGGCGGAGGAAAGAGTGGGGTTGGCAGGTATGTTGGAAATTTCGTCCGTGGCACTTGGATCGTTTCACGGACACCGTCACGTTGTATCAGTAGGGAGAGCGTCGCTGAGCGCTTATCCAGACGACGGCTCTGCATAGCGAGGGCGTTGCGGACATCCGGCCACAACTGTCGCATCGCTCCATGCTCAAAGCGCGATGTGATCTTGGCACAAACATCGCAGCTCGCCCGCAGGAGAGTCCAGGGGCCATTCAAGCCATACGGGACCCCGTGTTCCGTCCCAAGTGGCACGTCGCTCTTACCGCAGTAGATGCACTCACCGATCTCCCGGCCCTGCAAGGAGACGTAATTATCCACCAGACCCCGCACCACTCAATCGTGGCACTCGAAACGACCACGACGCAAGGCTTGACCGTTCGGGAGATCGGTAGTGAACGCTGGCTGCTATCGCTCGTCACCGAAAACGGTTCGCCGCGCCGCAAGGCTCACGCCAGTTTTCGAAACGCTCACCGCGCCGAGCAAATAAGCGGGTAGAGCAACCCGGCGCAAGCAGGAACTCAGTCCTGATTACGAAGGCTAAGTTCCCCATCACGCGTCGCCTGGATCCATCACTGTAGATCGTGCACTCTCTGCATAAGAGCGTGCAATCGCGGAGGGGCTTTTACTCCACTCGACGGCGTCGGCTAGGTCGTTTCTGCCGCAATTGCAAGGTGCTCGCGTGACTGGGCGTTGTACTTGCGGCTGCCCTACGGTCGAGTTGCGGGTGGCCGAAGGTATTCCGGCAGCACAAACCGAAGACAATCCGATAGGAGATGCTCTTGGCGCAGTCGATGGCAAGACGGTTGGAGTGGTGCTGTTGCAGAGCGGTGGCTACCTCACTTGCCTGGAGGTATACGATCTTAGCGACAGCGAGATCCCATGTTTCTTCGGCCTCCCCGACCTGAAATCACTTCGGCCATTCGCGACAGGCTTGCCTTACGACGGGTAAGTTCTGCAAAAGCCCTAACGGTCGGAGGTTTTCGATTATGTGAACGTCTTGACTTCGATTGCAGGATTGAACACAACCCGAAACTGTAAGCCAGATAGGTACCGAGAAGTCGGCTTCCCGACCGAAATCTTAGCCGCCATTCAAGCAAATGGATTCCAATTGTCCGTATAACGCGCATCTCGCTGAACTGGTTTGGATTGTGCCTATCGGGCGGGATCAGAACCGACAAACGCCCCCCCTCCCCAACCAACGCCCACACGCCCACACTCTCTGCCAAACCTCAACCCTCGCAAACTCGCGAAACAGCGCTGCCAAAACAGACGGGCGCCCTCGCTACACTCCGCCGCCTTCTACGCTCCCCGCGCTTCCAAAATCGCCCGGTTCCTCGCACACGCCGCGCAATCGCACCCGCCCCGCTCTTCCGGCCTCGGCAAGTTCCCGCCGCACGGCAGCAGATGTCCCGTCCCCAGCGCTTTCTCCTTCTCGATCAGCGCCCGCCAGGTCTCGACCGTCATGCGCTGAATGCCCACCCCTCCCGCGGCCCGAATCCGCTCGTCGCTGGTCGCCCACGCATACTCATGCGGCACGCCATGCACGAAATGCAGCCGCCGGTAAACCAACTCCGGTGCCGGCCACTTCTTCTCCCCGTCTTGCTGCAAAATTTCGTTCGACGGATGCACCGTCGTCACCGTCTTTCCGCTTGGCGCAACCTCGATCTCGACCCACTGCTCCAAAACCGTGATTTTCCGCTTCTTTGGAGGGCGGGCTTGAGTCCGCGCGGAGGCGTTAGCTTCGCCCTCCCCTTTCTTAGCCTTGGGCGTTGACTGCTCAGGCTTCGCCTGGTGCGCTGCTTTCCACAGCTCGAGCTCCTCATTCCTGAGTCGCAAGGCCGCTTCCACTCTGTCGTCCCGCATAATGTCCTTTCCTAAACTGTGTAGCGCGCTCCATGCTCGATAAAACGCCCGTTCTGTTGTCGTTTTGTAGCGTTGCACCAGCTCGATCTTGCGCTGCTGCTCGGCTGTCCAATCCATTGGATCGAAGCCGTTTTCTTTCACCGCTCTCGCTTCCGTCTCGACCTGCCACGTCTGCGCCCGTCTATGCAGCCAGTCGTTCAGAATCAGCGTCTCCACCAGCTTTTCTTCCTGGTAATCCGCCGGCTTCCAATAATCGTTCCAGCCGTGTACTACCCGGTCGTAGTCTTCCTGCGTCTCGCCCGGCAGAATTACCACGCTCTTCGCCCGCACCCCATGCTTCGTACTGTTCTGGCTCGAATTCGCCTTGCCATTCGGCGTATTCGGCCCGCCGCCGCGCTTCTTGTCCGCCATGCTCTTGCCACAAGTCTGCCCACTGCCCGTTCACCCGGGCTCTTCCCGGCGGCCCTAAGTTATTGCAGCCCTAGCAGAAACAAAATTTCCGTCCTTCGTCACCATGAGGCGGACGCCCTCGTCCGCGCTTGCGGCGCCGGCCCTGCTGGCCCGGTCACTGTTGGCCCGGACGCCCTCGTCCGCGCTTTCCCGCGCCAGCCCTGCTGCCCTGGCTACTCTTGGCCGGGCCGCCCGGCTCATCGGGCCGCTTGTGTTCGCGGGCACACCTTGAGCCCCGCTTTAAACCCCTTCCCAGTTCGTTCGGCAGAAATCCCCTGTGCTACTCTTGTAAGGAAAAATATCGAGATTAAGGTAAAGACGAGGAGTATCGTTTTCTAGAATGGCCCTGGCGGTTGAAGAGAAGTCGCAAGTTATCGGTAAGTACCGGATTCACAAATCGGATTCGGGTTCGCCAGAGGTTCAGGTCGCGCTTCTGAGTCAGCGCATTTTAGAGCTGACTGAGCATTTCAAGACGCATCAGAAAGACCATCACTCCCGGCGCGGTTTGCTGACGATGGTTTCTCGCCGTCGCAAGCTGCTCAAATATCTGAAAGACCGCAGTCCAGAGCGTTACAAGACTCTCATTCAGAGTCTCGGCATCCGCCGCTAGTTACGATTCTCAAGCAGGCGCTTGGTCGGGTGCTTGACCCGATGTTGTTCGCGCCACACCGCCTTGGCAGGCGGCGAGTCCTCAGCTTCCACTCTAAGTCCTCACTTGATCCCGACGTTCGATACGCATGTCCGCGCTCGCCGCGGCGTGCTTGCTGAGGAATTATGATGCAAATCGTGCATCGGGAATAATACATGTCGCATAAAGTTGAAATTGACCTTCAGGGGTCAAAGGTCTCGATTGAGACCGGCAAAGTTGCCAAGCAGGCCAACGGGTCTGTGGTCGTTCGTTCGGGTGATTCAGTGGTGCTGGTCACCGCTTGCGCCTCCGAAAAGCCGAAGCCAGGAGCTTCTTTCTTTCCCCTTACGGTGGATTACCGTGAGTACACATACGCAGCCGGCAAGTTCCCCGGCGGATTTATCAAACGTGAGGGCCGTCCCTCCGAAAAGGAGATTCTCACCAGTCGGCTGATTGACCGCCCGATCCGGCCGTTGTTCCCGGAAGGCTTCAGCCATGAAACGCAGATCATTGCGATGGTGCTTTCGGCCGATCCCGAGTTCGATCCCGGCGTTCTTTCCATCGTTGGCGCGGGCGCAGCTCTCGCCATTTCCGACATTCCGTTCCACCATGTTCTCGGTGGCGTCCGCGTCGGCATGGTTAACGGCGGATACAAAGCCAACGCCTCTTACGAAGAGACCAAAGACTCCAAACTCAACATCATCGTTGCCGGCACCGAAGACGGCATCGTAATGGTCGAAGCGGGCGCCGGCGAAGCCTCCGAAGCTGAAGTGATCGCCGCCATCGAGTTCGGTCACGATTGCTGCCGCAAAATCGCGCAAGGCATTCGTGAGCTGATGGCCGCCACCGCGAAGGCCAAGTGGGCCTTCACGCCGTCCCCCGTTAACCAGCCTATGCTCAACCGCATTTCGGATTCCGTGCGGCTGGACCTGAGCGACGCTCTGAACACCGAAAAGTACGCCAAAATTGAGAGCTATAGCCGGGTCGATGAGGCGAAAGCCAAAGCCATGGCGCTCTTTACCGACGAGGCCGAATTATCGGAAGCCGGCAAAACTTTCGATTACCTGAAAGAGCGCATCTTCCGGGATGAAATGCTCAAAGATCGCCGCCGGCCCGACGGGCGAGCCTTCGATCAGATCCGTCCCATCACCTGTGAAATCGGTGTCCTGCCTCGTACGCATGGGTCCGCCATCTTCACTCGCGGCGAAACGCAAGCCCTCGTCACTACCACGCTCGGCACCAAGGACGATGAACAGCGCATCGAGCTGTTCGATCTCACTGAGACCTCGAAGCGCTTCATGCTTCACTACAATTTCCCGCCCTTTAGCGTCGGCGAAGTGGGTTTCATGCGCGGTCCCGGCCGCCGCGAGATCGGCCACGGCGCCCTTGCCGAGCGCGCTCTCTCGCCTATGATTCCGGACGAGAAAGCATTCCCTTACACTCTTCGCGTAGTCAGCGACATTTTGGAATCGAATGGCTCCAGCTCGATGGCCAGCGTTTGCGGCGGTACTCTCTCCATGATGGATGCCGGCGTACCGCTTGCTAAGCCAGTCGCTGGTATCGCCATGGGCTTGGTGCTCGAAGGCGATCAGTACGCTATCCTCACCGACATCGCCGGGGCCGAAGACCACTATGGCGACATGGATTTCAAGGTAGCTGGTACCCGGGACGGCATTACCGCCCTCCAGATGGATATCAAAGTTCCAAACGTCACTACCAAAATCATGGCCGAAGCTTTGGAGCAGGCGCGCAAAGGCCGCCTGGAGATCCTGGCGAAGATGATCGCTACTATCGACACCCCGCGAGCTCAACTCTCCCAGTACGCTCCGCGTATCTACACGACTAAGATTCCAACTGACAAGATCCGCGAGCTGATCGGCCCGGGCGGCAAGGTAATCAAGGGCATCATCGATCAGACCGGCGTCAAAATCGATGTATCAGACGATGGCACCGTGAATATCTTCGCCTCGAATGGAACCGCTGCCAATCGCGCGCTTCAGATGGTAAGCGACATCGCGGCCGTTGCCGAAGTAGGTAAGACCTATCTTGGCAAGGTCGTCAGAATCGCTGATTTCGGCGCTTTCGTCGAGATCTTCCCCGGCACCGACGGCCTGCTGCATATCAGCGAAATCTCGGAAAGCCGTATCAAGAATGTTCGCGATGAGCTGAACGAGGGTGACCAGATTCTGGTCAAAGTCCTTGCCCTCGAAGGCAACAAAATCAAGCTCAGCCGCAAGGCGATCTTGAAGGAACAGCGCGAAAAGCTGAAGGTCGGCGTCGGAGCTGAGTAGGATCTTCAGCGTTTTGCCGATAGGCAGCGCACGATCTGAAACGTGGCTGCCTCTCGGATTTACCGGCCCTCCGGCCGCTACCCCCGATTCCAGGCTCGTTCATCACGGCCCGAGTGAGTGGGCGGCCCGAATTTTCGTGCAAAATTCTTGGCCAACCTCGTCCATAATAGTGGAGCGAGTGTATGATCGACCCCAAATCTAGCGATTTAACAGATAAGACCAAAACTGGTTCGGGCAAACCTGCCGAATCCAATTTGGCTGAAACGGAAACCTCCACGCCGGCACGAGCGCCGCGTCAGGGGTTAAGCATAAACGACACCATCGCCGCTGACGCGAACCTTTCGGTCGGCGGGCGTGGCGTGAATACTTCCGGCGTACGCTCCGGAGCTGGCGCGGGCGCCGGCAGTTCCTACACTACCCCTGGTCCGGCGGGCGGGACGCCAGCCCCGAATGTCGTGCAAGGCCCAAGTACCTCTGGAACAACCCCGTTAGGCGACTCCGGGCCGGGCCGCACGCCTGCTCCGCAGGCTTTTCCCAACGAACATTCGAGTGCCTCTTTTGGACCCGGCAGCTCCGATCTGACCCATGAGGACATCGCCTCTCATGCCTATCGGTGTTGGCACGAACGCGGCTGTCCAGTCGGTTCTCCTGAAGAAGACTGGCACCGTGCCGAGCAGGAACTGCGTCAAAAACGGCAAAATCCGCGAACCTCGTCAGCCAGCGCCTGAGCCTTCCTGAAGACAGTCCGAGGGAGGAGCCGCCGTAGCTCCTCCCTATCCTCTTCCTGCTCCCTCATTTCATCTTTTGCAGCCCGGGTCATCAGACCCCAATCATCTCCGCTTGTGCCGCGTTCTCTTCCTTCGGCGATAACTCGAGGAGCGTTTTGCGGATAGCCTGCAGAAGCTCTTTTGAATTCAAAGAGGGACTCAGCGGAACTTTGAGCACGCCCGCCGGCGTGAACTGGGCGCCCGTCGTGTTGCGAACGAGAGCCATTAGCCTCAGGGGATCGATCTTCGACTGTTGATGGAACTTTATGTTTGCGAAACCCTGGCGGCGGTCAATGGATTCCACCCCGGCCCGCTCGGCCATGCTCTTCAGAAGAGAAAACAGCAATAGCGTCTTGACCTCTTCCGGCGGAGGCCCATAACGATCGGCCAATTCTTCCAGGATTCGATTCCCGCGCTCTTCGTCTTTGGCCTCGGCAATCCGCTTGTATGAACGCAGCCGTTGCGCATCATCTGAGATATAGGAAGTGGGAATGCGGATCTCGAGCCCCAGGTTCAGTGTCGAGTGGATCTCGAGCGGAACCTCTTCTCCCTTAAGCTCTCGGACGCTTTCTTCGAGCAGGCGAACGTACATGTCGTAACCCACGGCTTCTATATGGCCGTGCTGTTCGCCACCCAGCAGATTGCCTGCGCCGCGCAGTTCCAGATCCAGAGCGGCGATCTTAAAGCCCGCACCCAGATCGCTGAACTCTTTGAGCGCGGCCAGCCTCTTGCGCGCAACCTCGCTCAACTGCGTGTCGGCCGGAACCAGCAGGTAAGCATAAGCCCGGCGGTTTGACCGCCCCACGCGTCCCCGCAATTGATAAAGCTCGCTCAGCCCGTACCGCTCCGCGTTCTCGATAACGATCGTGTTGGCAAGCGGGATGTCGAGACCGTTCTCGACGATCGTCGTGCAGACGAACACATCGTATTCGTGCCGCATAAAGCCGAGCAGCACCTTTTCAAGTTCAGCCTCGCCCATCTGTCCATGGCCGACACCGATACGCGCTTGCGGGACCAGCTCCTGAATCGCCGCAGCCCGCATGAAAATAGTATCGACGCGGTTGTGTACGAAGTAGACTTGCCCCTGCCGCGCGAGCTCCTGCTCGATGGCAGTCTTAATCAGATCCGGGTTGAAATGCGCGACTACGGTATTAATGGAGAGCCGATCCTTCGGCGCGGTCTCGATAACTGACATATCGCGCAAACCCAAAAGCGACATGTGAAGGGTGCGCGGAATAGGCGTTGCGCTCATAGTTAGCACGTCGACGTTGTGCTTGAGCTGCTTCAATCTTTCTTTGTGCCGCACGCCGAAACGCTGCTCTTCATCCACGATCAGCAGCCCTAGATCGGAAAACTCGACGTCTTTCGACAACACGCGATGAGTGCCGATGAGAATGTCCACTTTGCCTGCCGCGAGATCTTCCAGCACAAGCTTTGTTTCTTTGGCGGAACGAAAGCGGCTGACCAGCTCGATGCGAACCGGAAAGCTGGCAAAACGCCGCTTGAAAGTCTCGTAGTGCTGAAATGAGAGCACCGTCGTGGGTGCGAGGACTGCCACCTGCTTACCGTCGCCGAGAGCCTTGAAGGCAGCGCGCATCGCGACTTCCGTCTTACCGAAACCGACATCTCCGCAAAGCAGGCGATCCATCGGTTGTGGGCTCTCCATATCGGCTTTGATTTGGCTCACCGCGCCAAGTTGATCCTTGGTAGGCGAGTATTCGAAGGAGTCCTCAAACTCGCGTTGCCAGTTGCTATCGGGCGAGAAATTAAAACCCGCGCTCATCCGGCGCTGGGCGTAAAGCCTCAAAAGTTCATCCGCCATATCGCGCATTTTGGCTTTGACCCGCGATTTGGTTTTTTCCCAGGTAGCCCCGCCAAGCCGGTCCAGATGCGGCTTCGCCTCTCCCGCTCCGCGATACTTCTGAACCAGATCCAGTCGCGTTAGCGGGACGTAGAGTTTCGATTCGCCCGCATACTCGAGCAACATGAAGTCGCCCTTCTGATCGCCCTGCGCAATCTCCCGGATTCCGAGAAACTGTCCAACGCCATGGGTCGTGTGGACCACGAAATCGCCGGGCTTGAGATCGGCGATATCCGCGGCAAACGCGGCCAGTTGCGACTTGCTTGGCTGGCGCGCAATCAAATCCGACGTCTCGAAAAGATCTTCCGAGCCGAGAATCGCGAGTTCCGAATCCACCAGCACGGCGCCCCGCCGGATACAACCTTTTATTAGATAAGCGCCCGCGACTGACCCGGCGTGATAGGCGCGCTCAGCCAGCGACGGACGGGCGCCCGAAGTCGATTCCAGCCCGAGCTGAAAGGGGATTGAGTATTCCTGCAGTACATCAGCCAGGCGCTCCAGTTCTCCCACTGCGCCCGCGAAGAAGGCCACCCGGTTGCCTGACCGAATCAGATTCTGAGCTTCCGAGACGGCCAGGTTCATATTGCCTTTGAAAGTCAAGGAGGGCCGCGTGGGAATGTGAAACTGGCGCGCTCCGGTGCCGGCAACGCTTTCCCCGAGCACCTCGAGCTCCGCAAGGCTGATCCGGGTCCGCTCCTCGATCAAATCTCTCAGTTCTGCCCAGCGAGCAAAATTCTTTTCAGGCGCAATCGGCGCCGGTCTGTCGGGATGCTCCAGCCGCTGCCAGAGCCGGTCGGCGGCGGACTCGATCGCGGACGGCTCATCGAGAATCACCAAAGCGTCCGGAAGCAGAGAAAGAATGTTGCTTTCGCGTGGCCGGACGAGCGGAACGAGAAACTCCCAACCGGGAAAAATCTCGCCGGGATTTGAAAGATCGATCTCTAATGCGTCAGCGGCTCTGGCGAGTTCGCGAAGCAGTGGCCGCGATTGCGGATACTCGGCCAGCGGCAATAGCGTTACTGAGTTGATCTTCAAAATAGAGCGCTGCGATTCGACATCGAACTGCCGGATGGATTCGATCTCATCGCCGAAGAACTCGAGCCGTACGGGTCGCGACGCCTCTGCCGGAAAGACATCAAAGATGCCGCCGCGGACAGAGTATTCGCCCACCATCTCAACTGGTTCCCGGCGCTGATAGCCGATGCTGTCGAGGTGCTGTGTGAGATCTTCGAGCGCCATCTCCTCGCCCGTACGCAAAGTGAGCGCGAGCTGGCGGTAGAAGCTGGCAGGCTCCGTGCGAAGAAGCGCTGAAGCGAGGGGCACAACAGTGATGGGAACCTTTTGAGTCGAGAGGCGCCAGAGCCCGACCGCGCGCTTTTCAGAGATCTCGTTGTGGGGAGAGAGGCGTTGCTGCGGCAGAACGTCCAGCGCCGGAATAAGCTGCGGAGGCGTTAAATCCCGGCCTTCGAACAGCATCTGGTAGAAAACTTCCAAGGTTTCGAGCAGTGTCTCGGCTTGCTTATTGCCATCCACCAGAACGACGACAGGCTTCTCGGTTGCCTGATAAAGCAGGACCAGGTAAAGTGCTTTCGCCGTCGTTACCAGGCCCGATACCGAGAACGGCCCGTGTTCACCGCGCGTGAGATGTTGCAGAAGCAATTGGAAATCCGCCTGACGTGCGGCGGATTGGAAAAGATCGCGAGTAGCAGGATGCGTCACGGGGCAGGGGATTCGCTAGGACGGCTTGCCGCGAACCGAAAGAATTTTTGCGGCGATATCGGTTGTCGAGTAGCCGGGCTCGAGCGGTAGAGCTTGCACTTCGCCGCCCGCAGCTTCCACTTCTTCGCGTCCTGCGATGAAGTGAGCCCAATCCGCGCCCTTCACCAGCACCTCAGGCAGCACAGCCGCTATCAGCTCCCGCGGCGTATCCTCATCGAAGAGCGTCACCGCGTCGACTGCTTCTAAATGCAGAGCGAGCGCAGCGCGCGTCTCCTGGTCGAAGAAGGGCCGCGAAGGGCCTTTCAGCCGCTGGACGCTCGAATCGGTGTTGAGTGCGAGAATAAGTACATCTCCGAGCGAACGCGCACGTTCCAGCAAGCGGATATGGCCCGGATGCAGGATGTCATAGCAGCCGTTGGTGAATACTACCTTTTTGCCCTGCGATTTCCAGTGATGGCGCGCGGCGATCAGGTCGGCGCGGCTGTAAAATCTTGCCATCCGATTTCATTCTAACGATGGAGCCTCGAAGAATATTGGTGCGAGCGGCAAACTGGGTGGGCGATGCCGTCATGTCGGTCCCCGCTCTGGCACTTGTTCGCGCGCGCTTTCCCAAGGCCTCCATTTCGATTCTTGCGCGCCCCTGGGTTGCGGGGCTGTATGGGCGGGAGCCTTTCTGTGACGAGCTTATCCCCTATGAAGCGCCCAAGGGTGCGCGAGGCTTTACTGCAAAATGGAAGGTTGCGCGTGAGCTTCGAAGCCGGAAATTCGACTGTGCAATTCTATTCCAGAATGCATTCGAAGCGGCTGCGCTGGTTTGGACAGCCCGGATTCCTATACGTATCGGCTACGCCCGCGACGCTCGCAGCCCTCTGCTCACGCATCCCATTCCCGTCCCGCATTCTGATGAAACGCCTCCGCATCACCGGTTCTATTATTTGGAGTTGCTGAAGCGTGCGGGTCTGGTGGAAGGTTATCCAATCACCGGTAGCATCCGGCTTTCTGGCGCGCGTGCGGCTGCGGAAGCAGGTAGAAAACGGTTCGATGCCGCGTGTCTGCGCGGTCCCGTTATTGGGGTAAGTCCGGGCGCAGCCTTCGGCGGAGCGAAGCGTTGGCTGCCGGAACGGTTTGCGGAAGCGGCGGCGCGCGTGGCTCGCGAAAGAAACGCGGCAGTCGCGGTATTCGGCTCCCCCGATGAGATGCAGGTTTGCGAAACTGTTCGCGAAAACATCGAGGCTGTGGGCGAGCAATGCTTGAACTTTGCGGGAGGAACGAGTCTTGGCGAATTTATCGAACTGGCAGCAGCCTGCGAGCTGTTCTTGACAAATGATTCCGGACCCATGCACATGGCTTCCGCTCTCGGCGTTCCTACCGTAGCGATCTTCGGCGCAACCGATGCTGAGGCTACCGGACCCACAGGAGATCTCAGCCGCGTGGTTCGGGAGCAGGTTGAGTGCAGCCCATGCCTTCTGCGCGAATGTCCGATCGATCATCGCTGCATGACGAGGGTCAGTGCGGATCGCGTAGCTGAAACAGCACTGAGCTTGATTGAGGTTGAGTAACGGAACTGGTGGATACGCGCGAAAAAATCAAAGACCTGAATACTGTTTCTGCGCTGCTCGAAACCGGTGAATGGACAGTTGTAGCTGGTGTCTTCGATCCGCTGACATTGACCCAGGCGCAGAGAATAGCGGCGGCCGCTCAAGCCGGGCGGAGAGTCCTGGCGCTTGTCGTTCCGGATGCCGATACTTTGCTTGCCGCCGAAGCAAGAGCTGCGCTCGTCGCCGGTTTGGGCACGGTGACTGCCGTGGTCATAGCGGACCCGCGACAAATAAACGTGCCAGGGTCCGATTTTCAACACGATGTCGCGCAAGACCGGCAACGCTCGGCGGAGTTCGTCAGTTTCATCATGCGGCGGCAGCAGTCGGCGGAAATCCCCGCATGAGCGCGCCCTCCATGCTCGTCATCCGCCTGGGTGCAATGGGCGACGTTCTGCACGCTTTGCCGGCGGTCGCCAGTTTGAAGATGAGCTTTCCGGAAAAGAAGTTGGTTTGGCTCATTGCCCGGAGGTGGCTGCCCTTGCTCGCGGGGAACCCTTACGTAGATGAACTCGTGCCCTTCGATCGCAAGGGGATCTCTTCGCTTCTAAGCACCCGTCGCGCGCTGGAATCACTACAACCGGAGATCGCAATCGATTTCCAAGGACTGCTCCAGTCGGCCTTCGCTGGGCGAGTGGCAGGGGCGAAGAGATTCTATGGATTCGATCGCGCGGTGGCTCGCGAGCCGTTAGCCTCGATGCTATACACCGATCGCATTCACGTTACCGGCCCGCACCGGATCCAGCGCAACGTGCAGTTAGTAAGGGCGACTGGGGCGGCGCGTGTGACCGAAGAGAGCTGGATACCGCCGGGTGTTCCCGAAGGCCGCTTACCTGAACACCCTTTCGTGCTGGCGAGTCCCTTCGCGGGCTGGGCCAGCAAGCAGTGGCCCACCGAACTCTATGACGAGCTCGCCGGGGCTCTGCGAAAAGATGGCTTCGAACTGGTCGTCAACGTCGCTCCCGAGCGCGCAAACGAACTGGCGTCCTTCCGTAACGTGACCGTTTACAGCTCGTCCCTAGCTGGTCTGATCTACGCAACCAGGCGTGCTGCCGCGGTTGTCGGAGTCGATAGCGGGCCGCTGCATTTAGCCGCCGCTTTGAAGAAACCTGGCGTGGCGCTGTTTGGACCGACAGATCCCGCGCAAACAGGCCCATTCAACAGTCCGATGCGAGTAGTGCGGCAGCACAACGCCGAAACGACTTACAAGCGGGGCCAAGCCATTCATCGAAGCATGTCCGATATTCGCGTCGACCAGGTTTCGGAGGCGCTGCTCCAATCGCTCGCGGCGATTGGCGTTTGAGTTCTGCCCCGAGCTATTTTTTCCCCAAGCGATACGCCGACTTCGTGCAGCGATTAAGAGTCGCAGGCGGGTTCGTTCTTTTAGCTGCTTTAGTCTGGCTAGCGCATCCTTCGCCCAAATCGATGCTGATTGGCTTGCCGTTCTCGCTGCTCGGCCTGCTGCTGCGCGGCTGGGCTGCGGGACATCTCGCAAAGGACCGGCAACTGGCCACCTCCGGGCCGTATGCCCATGTCCGCAATCCACTCTATCTCGGCACACTCGTGGCGTCCTTCGGGATTGTTCTGGCGGCCCGGAACACCTGGCTCGCGCTGCTTTTCGCAGTCGTATTTCTGCTCGTCTATCTGCCTGCTGTCGAGCTCGAGGAGCAGCATCTCCGGGAGATTTTCGGCGATTACCCAGCTTACGCTGCGCGCGTGAATCGTTTCCTTCCACGAGGTCGATATAGCCTTCGTCCTTCAACGTTTTCCTGGGCGCTGTATATGCGCAACGAGGAATACAAAGCTCTCGCCGGCTGGCTGATCGCAGTCGCCTGGTTGGGCTGGAGATGCGCCGCTCTGTGATACTCTTTCGCTCATGAGAGTTGGATGCTTTACCGCGCTTCTGGCCCAGTTTCCCTTCGAGAAGGTGCTTGAGAAACTAAAGAGCCTCAACATAACGACAGTCGAGCTCGGCACGGGAAATTACCCCGGCGATCCGCATTGCAAGCTCTCCATGCTGTCGAACGAAAAGGAACTGAAGGAATTCAAGAAGAGGCTGGATGATCATGGCTTCTCTATCAGTGCTCTGAGCGCGCACGGCAACCCGCTTCACCCGGACAGCGCGACTGCCAAAGGGTACGCCGATACCAGCAAGCGAACCATCGAGCTTGCGGCGAAGCTGGGAATACCTGTCATGATCGACTTCTCGGGTTGTCCCGGCGATAGCGATTCGGCCAAATATCCAAATTGGGTCACCTGCCCATGGCCGCCGGACTATCTGGATCTGCTCGACTGGCAGTGGGAGAAAAAAGTAACTCCATATTGGACAGAGCACGCCAAGTTTGCCCGCGATCACGGCGTTAAGATCGCTATCGAAATGCATCCCGGCTTTGTCGTCTACAGCCCGGAGACGATGCTGAAGCTAAGATCGATTGCAGGCGACAACGTCGGCTGTAATTACGATCCGAGCCACATGTTCTGGCAGAATATCGATCCCATCAAGGCTGTGCGCGTGCTCGGAGATGCCATCTTTCACGTTCACGCGAAAGATACTCAGATCTATGAATGGAACCTGCCGAAGACGGGCGTGCTCGATACCAAAAAATACACCGACGAACGCAATCGGGCCTGGATCTTTCGCTCCTGCGGTTACGGCCATCCTTACGGCTGGTGGAAAGAATTCATCTCCACGCTCCGGATGTACGGTTACGACGGGGTCCTTTCCATCGAGCACGAGGATAGCCTCATGTCGCCGGATGAAGGTCTTACCAAGGCAGCGGAATTCCTGAATCAGATCGTCATCCGCGAGCCGGCCGGCGCCGCCTGGTGGGTGTAAGCACCATCTCAGCACGAAGTGACCGCCGTTCACCTGGATTGTCTCCCGGCGGTGCAGCCCGCCCGCTTCGGAGGCCAGAACGCGATTACCCTAGGATGCTCGCCGGTTTCGAGGCGCGGCGGTTCGCTGTACGCTAGTCGAGGGGTATGAATTTTGAACCGAAGAGATTTCAATCGCCTGAGCGCCGGCGCGGCGATTCTTGCTGTGCCATCGTTTCGCGCTTATGCTGAGTCCTTTGACTACCCCTGGAAGCTTGGCATCATAACCGATGAAGTCGATCCCGACCTGGCTCGCGTGCTGAGCAGCTTCTATCCCAAGTACCAGTTGCATTGGGCCGAGATTCGTGATGTGACCCTGGCTGGCAAGAGGAGCTATGTCTATCGGATAGCAACGGCAGAGCAACTGAAACAGATCAAACAGCAGTTGGACGACGCGGGCGTAAAGCTATCTGTACTCGACACGGCTGTTTACAAGATCCCGCTCCCCGGCACTCAGCCGCTTGGCGAAAATCCCGCCGATCTCAATCGTGAAACCAATCCTGAAACCGGTGAATACGCCCGGCAGATGGAAGACCTGAAGCGCGCGGCAGACGCGGTGCATGCTCTCGGGAGCTCCAGAGTTCGCATCTTCACTTTCAAGCGCGTCGCGGATCCGTCGGTTGTTTTCGATCGCGTCGTTGACGAACTCCAAAAAGCGATCGCTGTGGCAAAAGAGCACGACGTCACGTTACTGGTCGAGAACGAGTTCGATTGCAACGTCGGCACCGGCGCCGAAACCGCGAAGCTCTTTCAGACCATTTCTGACCGGCATTTGATGCATAACTGGGATCCGGGCAACTGCTACGAAGCCGGAGAGCAACCGTTTCCCAAGGCTTGGGATCAGCTCGATCACAGCCGTATCAGCCATATCCATTTAAAAGATGCTGCCGGCAAATCGTGGAAGCCGATTGGCGCCGGGGAAATCGACTTCATCGGTCAGTTCGAGGCATTGAAGAAGATGAAGTATTCGGGCACGATGTCTCTTGAAACCCACTACAAGAACGCGCAGCATGATCCCTACACTTCAAGCTTGGAATCAATGGACGGGCTCGTTGGTGTTCTGAAGAAAGTCTAAACGAGTTCAGTAACGACGGGAGTAATGTGGAGTTAGGTCTATCCCGAGGAGGAGCCATGCCGCAGAACGATCTCCAAAAACCAGGCCGGCGTACATTTCTGAAAGCAAGCGGAGTGGCTGCCGCGAGCCTAATGACCGCCGCCTCGGCCAAAAAGGTGCTTGGCGCGAATGACAGAGTCCGCATAGCCGTAATCGGTTTGCGAGGCCGCGGGTGGGATCACGTCAAGGGCTATCAATCGCTTGCTGGGGTGGAGATCGCTTACTTTTGCGATGTCGACGAGAATGTTACGCGGAAACGTCTGGCGGACGCGGAGAAGCTCGGGATTCCAAAACCTCAGACGTATGTTGATGTGCGGAAACTGCTGGAAGACAAGAATGTCGATGCGGTCTCAATAGCGACGCCGAATCACTGGCACTCTTTAATCGGCATCTGGGCCGCCCAGGCGGGCAAGGATATCTACATCGAGAAACCTTGTTCGCACAATTTATGGGAAGGGCGGCAGTTGGTTAAGGCAGTTGATAAGTACAAAGTCATGTGCGAGCACGGAAGCCAGTCTCGTTCGAATGCCGCGATTCGTGAAGCTATCGACAGTATGCGCTCCGGCCTGCTCGGAAATGTCTACATGTCTCGCGGGCTCTGCTACAAGTGGCGGGACACGATCGGACACGCGCCGCAGGAACCAGTTCCCCCGGGCGTGCACTACGATCTTTGGACCGGGCCGGCTCCGCTGAAACCTTTCACGAAAAACCGTTTTCATTACAACTGGCACTGGATCTGGGATACCGGCAATGGCGATCTCGGCAATCAGGGTATTCACGAAGTCGATCTGGCGCGTTGGGGTCTGGGAGTGACTCTGCCCACCAAGGTGACGGCTCTGGGCGGCCATTTTCTATTCGATGACGATCAGCAGACTCCCAATGTCCTTACCGTGGCCTACGAATTCAAAACTCCGGACGACAAGACCAAGATGATGAACTTCGAGGTTCGCGGCTGGATGACGAATCACGAGGCCGGAATCGGGACACCTGAATTTTCCGGAGAGGGCGTTCCGGAAGCCGGCTTGGCAAAGAGCGGTTCGCCAGCTTCCTCGCAAAGCGCAAAGAGCTCGTTGGGACCTGCATCGGGTAAGCCCTCTACCATCGGGAACATGTACTACGGATCGAAGGGGTATCTGGTGGTCTCCGAATACAACGGATATAAATCATTCCTCGGTCCCGAGAATGAGCCCGGTCCCCAAAAAACCACTCCCATTAAGAACGAGCACTTCGCAAATTTCATAGAATGTGTGCGCAGTCGCAAGGCTGAAGACCTGCATGCTCCGATTCTCGAGGGCCATCTCTCCTCCGCCTTAGTCCATCTGGCAAACGCCTCTTACCGTCTCGGCCGGACAATAAATTTCGATCCGGAGACTGAGTCGGTCATTAATGATTCTGAAGCTGCTGAACTGCTTAAGGGGACCTATCGAGCTCCTTTTGTAGTGCCGGAGCAGGTTTAATAAATAGCAGTTCCGACCGGCTCTTCTGTCTTTCATCGCGACCTATTTCATAGGCGCGCAGGGCGTGAGCGTATGCGTTCAGGGTCGCTTTTCCGCGCGAAGCTACAATAGAAACGATCCAATTTACTAAAACCGCGATTGCATCTAGGAGAGTCATGTCGGGCAAGAAAATCGGCATTTTGACGGGTGGGGGCGATGTGCCTGGGCTGAATGCCGTGATCAAGAATGTTGTCTACCGTGCTACTACCGACGGTCATGAGGTAACTGGTATCCGGCTCGGATGGAAGGGTCTCACGGATCTCAACTTCGACGATCCGGCGAGCGTGCGCAGGTTCATTCTTCCGCTGACCCGGGAGAACACGCGGCGCATCGACCGCACCGGTGGGACATTCCTCCACACCAGCCGCACCAATCCCTCAAAGACGAAGAAAGTACCCGATTTTCTTAATCCGGCTGATTTCCCGTCCGCGCCCGGCAAGGACGGCGTGATGACTTACGACATTACGAAGCGGGTTCTGGCGAATCTGGAACGGCTTGAGATCGATCACCTGGTTGCAATCGGCGGCGATGACACGCTGAGTTACGCGGCTGTTCTTGACAAACAGGGCTTTAAGGTTATCGGCATTCCGAAGACCATGGATAACGACGTACGGAATACCGAATACTGCATAGGGTTTTCGACGGCAGTTTCGCGCGCCATGGATGCGATTGGGCGTCAGAGAACCACGGTGGGGTCTCATGAGCGTCTTGGCATCTTTCGAGTCTTCGGCCGCGATGCGGGCTATACGGCTCTCTACACCGCCTATGTTACTTCGATCCGATGTGGAATTCCCGAATACAAATTCAACCTTGACCACATGATCGAGCTCCTTATGACGGATAAAAGGAACAACCCGAGCAACTATGCTCTGGTCATTCTTTCCGAAGGGGCGCAATGGGAGGGGTACCAGACGAAAGAGTACGGCGAGCCCGATGCATTCGGACATCGTAAGAAGTTCAGCGTTGCGGAGGCTTTCAGCGATGAAGTAATTGAGCGTACGGGCGCGGAGACGGTGGTGAGCGACTTGACTTACGACCTGCGCAGCGGAGCGCCGGATTTCCTGGACACTATGGTGGCGACTACTTTCGGAACGATGGCTTACGACGCAATCACTTCGCATAAGCATGGGCTGATGGCCTCGATATCGGAAGGTAAGTTTGCCATGGTGCAGATACCCGATCCAAAGGACGGGCCGCGGCGGCTCGATGTCGAGCATATGTATAACAAAGAACGATACAGGCCAAGTTATACCAGCAAGGAAGGCATGCCGCTGTTGCTTTCACATCCCTGATGATGGCTGAGTTGCCGGTAGGTGAGGTCGTAGAGGCGCAAGGACACCTGGTCGATTCCCACATAATGGAAAAGATCTTCGACACGGTCGTCGAGTTCGGCGGCCGTTTTGAAGTCGAGCAGTTTTCGATCGGCCGCACCAACAGCGATTCATCCAGGCTCCGCCTGCGCGTGGAGGCTTCCTCGGATGCACAACTCGAGAAGATGCTGGCTCAGCTGCTTGGTCTCGGTTGTGCGCTGGCAGATTCGGGGGAAGCCGAATTAAAAGTCGCGGAACGAGACTGCTGCGCGCCCGAAGACTTCTACTCCACAACAAATCAACGAACGCTCGTGCGCCACCACGGACAATGGCTGGAAGCTCGCAATCAGCGGATGGACGCCATGATCGTGATTAAAGGCGGAAGCGCCGCGTGCAAGCGCCTGCGGGATGTAAGAACCGGTGACATGGTGGTGGTTGGCATGAAAGGCATTCGCGTTGTTCCTGAACCGAAGGAGCGCGACAGGCAATCGTTCGCTTTCATGAGCAACGAGATCTCATCCGAACGGCAGGTCGAAACCGCGGTTGGGCAGACCGCTGCCATAATGCGCCAGGTAAGGCGGGAAGGCAAGAAGATCATCGCGGTCGCCGGACCGGTGGTTGTGCACACGGGAGGAACGGCGGCCTTCGGGCGTCTGATTAGGAACGGCTGGATCGACGCGGTGTTGGCGGGCAACGCCCTCGCGGTACATGATATAGAGGCGGCGCTGCTGGGAACGTCTTTAGGTGTGCGAACCTCGGATGGCCGACAGGAAGAGCATGGCCATCGCAATCACATGCGCGCCATCAACACGGTTAATCACGCCGGAGGAATCGCTGAAGCTGTGGCTTCCGGCCGGCTGGCAAAGGGCATCATGTACGAGTGCGTGAAGGCCGGTATTCCCGTTGTGCTCGCAGGCAGTCTCCGGGACGACGGACCGCTGCCGGGAGTGCTGACAGATATGAACGTGGCGCAGGACGCTTATGCGGCGCAGCTCGAGGGCGCAGGGGTGGTGCTCTGCCTGAGTTCGATGCTCCATTCGATCGCGGCCGGCAATATGCTCCCGGCCTGGGTCAAAGTTGTGTGCGTTGATATCAACCCTGCCGTTCCGACGAAGGTTGCGGACCGCGGCACCGGCCACGCGCTGGGCGTGGTTACCGACGTGGGACTGTTTTTGGATCTGCTAGCCAGCAAATTAGAAGCGAAATGAAGAAAAATCGCGAATACAAGGACGAGCACGCGCAGGCGGGTGTCCGCGCGGAACTGCCGGAAATCGAGACCTGGCCCAACCAGTTCAGCGGTTATGAAATCGAGATCGAAATGCCGGAATTCACTTCGGTTTGTCCTAAGACCGGTTTGCCGGACCACGGTACTCTCCGCCTGATCTACACACCCGGCAAACGCTGTCTGGAACTGAAGTCTCTAAAGATGTACACTCTCGCATATAGGAATCTTGGAATCTTTCAGGAGAACGTGGTCAATCGTGTGCTTGCCGACGTGGTGAAAGCGACCGATCCCGTGGAAGCCGCGGTGGTGGGTGACTTCGCAGCCCGGGGTGGGATCACTACCCGCGTGACGGCGACTTACCGCCAAAGCAAAACTAGACGGCGAGGAGAGATCTAAAAAGGATCAGAGCCGCAGAACAGGACTAGTATGACAGTTCGCACCGCGATTTTACTGCTCGTAAGCACCTCGCTTTTCGCCGCCGAGTTCGAGAGCGGGCAGGCTGCGCGCGCTGTCCTGGGCCAGTCCTCCTTTAGTTCACGCGAGGCAGGAATCAGGGTCGCGTCGATGGTTGTTTCACAGGACCGTCTTTATGCCGCTGATCTCTCCAGTCATGTTTTGACCTTTGATCTATCCAGGATCGGAAGCGTGCGGGACGATCGTTCCGCTCATCAATCGAGCTCGAGCGGCTGTACGGTCTGCCTGCCCTCGCCGTCCGCCGAGATCGTCAAATCCGTTATGCCGGGAGTGGCAGCGGTGAGTGTGTGGGATAAGACAATCGCGGTTGTGGATGCTGCGCAGCATCGAGTGCTGATCTGGCGGGATTCCACTGCGCCGCGCCCCGATCGCGGCCCTGACGTTATACTTGGGCGCTCGAGCGAAGCTTTTCCGGGCCCAACCAGTCTCGTGAATCCGGTTTCGGTGGCGCTCGATGGCAAACGAATTTTCGTCGGTGATGCGGCACTGCATCGCGTTCTGGTCTGGAATTCACTGCCGGGGGCAGACGATCAACCGGCAGATGTCGTGCTCGGGCAGACGGATTTCAGTTCTGAGGCCGTGAGGGATACACCCGGGCCCGATTCGATAACAACACCCAGTGCGATGGTTTCGGATGGAAACAATCTCTTTGTGGCCGACGCAGCGGCCCATCGCATACTTGTCTTTTCGCCCGTCGATTTGCAACTTCGGGCCGACGCTATTGTCAATTCCGCCAGTCTAGCGAGCGGACCACTGGCTCCGGGCACGCTTATCAGCATCAGCGGAAATCACTTAAGCGAAGTCACCGAGTCGGTCCCATCGGATTCAGGTCAGTCGCTGCCGAAGCGTTTGGCAGGGGTCGAGGTCCTCTTCGACGGCCAGGCGTTACCATTACTTGCGGTCTCGCCGACGCAGGTCGAAGCGCAGATCCCTTACGACCTCGGTAATCGCAGCGCAGCTAGCTTATATCTGCGGCTGGAGCGCCCGCTCTCAGTTCCCGCCGTTACTGCTCCTGCTCCTTTGCGCCTGGTCTCCGCCAGTCCTGGTCTCTTTGCGTCCGGCGGAACTGAGCCGCGCGGCGCCATTCTGTTGCATCCAGCCGGGGGTGTCGCGGACGGAGCTCCGCCTGTCACGGGGGAAAGCCCCGCTCGGCCAGGCGAGGTGCTGACGTTGTTGGCTACTGGCCTCGGAGCCGTTTGGGACAACGGTTTGGCTGGACCCGTGGCTGGAGTTCCCCAGAGTGTCCCGGCTGATGTCGCGATTCCGGTTACCGCTCAGATAAACGGAGTTCCCGCCACGGTGCTTTCCGCGAAGCTGACGGAAGGTGCTATCGGTGTCTATGAAATTCAGATCGCGTTGCCCACGGGGGCGTTTCTTGGCACGGAAGCACGGCTGAGTGTCACGCAAAACGGCGCCTCGAGTAACACAGTATCTTTTCCAATTCGGCCAGCACGGCCGTGATCTCGCCTGTATCCTAATGGCTCACATACGGTTTGTAGCGGTTTTCCGCCAGTACGCCGCGTGCGCGCTCGGCGTGGCCGGGCGCAACGTAGAAAAAAGCCCCCGTCAGCTCGCGCCGCATCAGGAAACCAGCCGTATAAGTCCCGGTCTCAACTATGTAATCGATTTGGGCGGCCTGCAAAACTCGTTCCAGCTTGAGTGCATCTCGCAGCGTGCGAGCCATATAGATGAGGTCTAGTTCAGCATCTTCGAAAAATTCAGGATCACGGCGCATGAGCTTTGCACAGTGAGTTTAACCTGCTTCGAGTAGAACTCGGCATTCGAGGTATCACGAATCTTTTGGGTGCCGGCACCGTCCATCTGAGTAGGTGAGAAGAAAACTGCTCAAGATTGGGCGGCGCTGGCGGGAAGCGAGGATGTTCGTGCGGGCAATGGCCTGCGCGAACCATCCCGTGCTGGCGCAAATCATTCCTATCCGGCGGTGCAACCTCGCTTGCACGTACTGCAACGAGTTTGACAGTCATTCGCCTCCCGTGCCTACGGGCGAAATGTTGCGGCGCATCGATAAATTGGGCCAGCTCGGTACGAGCATTATCACATTCAGCGGGGGCGAGCCGACGCTGCATCCGGATCTCGATGTGCTCATCCGGCGCGTTCGCGATACAGGAGCAATCGCGACGCTCATCACTAATGGCTATTTCCTCGTTCCGGACCGGATCAGACGTTTGAATGCAGCCGGTCTCGATTACCTGCAGATCAGTATCGATAACGTTCAACCGGACGACGTCTCGAAGAAGAGTCTGAAAGTTCTGGATCAGAAGCTGAGATGGCTCGCCGAATACGCCGATTTCGATGTCACTATAAATTCCGTCCTGGGCAGCGAAATCGCGCAACCGGAAGACGCATACACGATTGCCGCGCGGGCCCGCGAACTGGGTTTCAATAGCACGGTCGGCATTCTTCACGACGGCTCCGGGCAACTCGCTCCGTTACAGAGGCGCCAGAGAAGCGCCTATGACCGCATTCTGGGATTGGGTACCGGTCTCTTCTCTTTCGCGCACTTCGATGCCTTTCAGCAGAACACGATCCGCGGACTGCCCAATCCATGGCACTGTCCGGCAGGCGGCCGCTTCCTTTACATCTGCGAAGAGGGCCTGGTGCATTACTGCTCCCAGCAGCGCGGGGCCCCTGCTATCCCGCTGGAAGATTACGGCCCGGCAGACCTGGCGCGCGAAGGAAGCAAGCCGAAAGGCTGCGCACCGTTCTGCACGATCTCCTGTGTCCATCAAACGGCCTTGCTGGAGGATTTCCGCACGCGCCCGCAAGCTACGCTGGAGGGCATCCTCGCACGCCGGAAACAGCGCGATCCCGGGTGGACGACTCCGAGGTCTATTCGCTTGCTCGAGGCCATGTTTCTGAAGAACGCGCGTACTCGCGACTTCTTTGGAGCTATCGCACTGAAGATTTTTCAGGTACGCCAGGCGCGTCCGCGGTGAGCTAGTATTACGATGTCTGAGATGACCAGATCGCTATCTTTCGCCGCCCTTGTGGTGCTGCTTGCTGGGTGCGGAGCACCGCCCAAAGCAGCGGTACCCGCACTGAATCCGCAAGAGGCAGGGGCACTGCTGCATTACAACAACAAAGCGCAGGACTGGCTAAAGTACGTTCGAAAGCAGAACGCGGCCTGCGATTACCGGCTTGATCTTCCTGACCAGAGTGCGCATCCTACAACGATCGATCTTGATCATATAGTCAAGTGCGGAGCGCAGCCCAGTCCAAAGGAATTCGATGCGAGCGTTTCTTTTGCTTACGATCAGAATCAGGGCAAGTGGGTGATCAGCAAGTTTGCGAGCTAGGAGTCGAGTACGAGGTTCGGTAAGCGAGCTGAATGCGCCGTTCTGATCTTTATTGAAGGCCGGCATCGCGAGCGGGGACCAGAGCAACGCTTGACCAATCGAGCTGCTCCTGTCCGTGCGCGATCGCGGACACAAAATGATCTCGAACGATGCTGGCAATGGGCATAGGCGCACCCACGGCCTCAGCGGCTTCGATTGCCAGCTTCACATCCTTCAGCCCCAGCTTCAAGGCAAATCCGGCGGGCTCGAATTTTCGTTCGGCGACACTTGTGCCGTAGTTCCGGTAAACTGGCGAGCCGAACAACTCGGTCATCGCATTCAGGAAATGGCGCTCGTCGATACCCGATTTCCGCATCACTGCGAAAGCTTCGCCGAACGACTCGATCATGCTCGCGATCATGAAATTGCCGCATAACTTCACGGCGTTTGCTTGCCAGGGTTCAACGCCCACCACAAATGTCTGTCGGCCGATCGCGTCAGCCAGCGCACGAACTGTTTCTACTGCGTCACTTGCCCCGGCGAGTAGGACTATCAACTTCTTCTCTTCGGCTGCGTCCGGCCTCCCAAAAACGGGTGCGCTGACCAGTCTCTGCTCGCGCTTATCATGCTCTTGCGCTAACCTCTGCGCCAAGCTCACGCTAATTGTGCTTGATGAGATGTGAATAGCTCTCTTGGGCAGAGTGGAAGCAATTCCCTCAGCGCCGAAGACCACGGCCTCGAGTGCCTGATCATCCGAAAGCATCGTGAATAACGCTTCTGCACTTTTCGCCGCTTCAGCCGGTGTGCCGGCGATGGAAGCACCGTCTTTCCTAAGCGCTTCTGCTTTCTCGGCCGTGCGGTTATAGACGCTGAGTTTATGTCCGGCTCGCAACAGATTGCGCGCGATGCCGCTGCCCATCTTCCCGATTCCGATGAAACCGATTGTCATATAAATCGTGCAGCTCTCTCCCTCCGCAAGCTTAGTCAGATGCCATTATCCATTCGTACTAGGATTAACATTTCGGCTATCTAGACATGTGGTTAGTAGGGTGTAACTGTCTGGCCTTGATAGGCCTATAGCCTGGCCCTCCAAGTGCCTGATCTGGTGCAACCCTCAGCCGAACAACACTCGGTTCGAGCTGGCTGCAGAAATTCCAACACCTCACTGTCAGCCAGTAACATTCCGGTCATTTGTCGGCCGAGGGGAATCGCGATTGCAGCTCTCTCGTTTTCTCGACAGAGTTCAGGTGGGAGCTGCGCCATTGCGAACTAAATCAGGAGGAAAAATGAAGAAACAAATCGGGATTCTCGCCGCATCGGTTCTAAGCCTTGCCGCGATCGCCCCCGCTCAAAAGGCTAACAATCCGGTTCCCGGCAAGATACAAATCAGCGAAACGGATCGGTCCGCAACTGCGGCCTACTGGACAACCGACCGTCTGGCTGCAGCCAAACCCATGCCACTTCCCGAAGTTGATCCCCTCGCCCAGCCGCGCAACGCCGATGTTGCCGCGCCTGTCACGACCGGACCAAGAGGCGTCGTGCCGGGTGGAGCTCCTACCTTCACTCTCAGCAAAGATGCTCAGCAGCCGTTCGAAGCAGTAAAACCGATCGGGGCGGCCGGAGATACAGCAGCCAGTACCGGTATCTTACCCCAAGGTTTCAACTATGAAATGCCGTTCAGCAACCACCGCTCGCCCGTCGGGAACGGCTATCCGTATTCGGCGGTAGGAAAGCTGTTTTTCTTCATTCCCCCGGGAGCTAGCGAACCCTCGGGCGAGTACGTGTGTTCCGCAAGCGTAGATATGAACAGCCACACCGTGATCACGGCTAGGCACTGCATGTACGATTACAGCACTGGAGTCTGGTACAACAACTGGGTTTTCTATCCTGCCTACTCCAACGGCGGAAACCCTGCTTATCACGGCGGATGGACGGTCCGAAAACTGGCGACCTGGGTTTCCAACGCAAGCACCTGGGATTATGACATCGGCTTTATGCAGCTGAATGACGATCGCGGCTACGGCTGCGGCGGAAGCAGTGGCGGCCGGCCGGTTGGTTCTTACACCGGCTGGTTTGGTGCAACCTGGAACGGAGACTATTCGCAGCGGCAGTGGGATATCTTCGGTTATCCGGCGGCTCCTCCCTTCGGCGGTGCTTACCTTTGGGAAGATGAAGCAGCTACAGGCGTCCTCAATCCCTTCGGAGCGACCAATATCGTCGAAGTCGGCAATCCTCAAACCGGCGGTACCAGCGGCGGTCCTTGGATTATCGGTCTCGATCCATTCAATCTCGCTATTCAAGGCCCAGGCAACAACACCTATCCTCTATCCAATCTGGTGAATGGCCTCAATTCGTTCAAGTGGACGATCCCGAACCACCCCTATTCAATCAATGGTCCAGCGTTCTATACGTACAATTTTGTTAACTTGTTCTCGTATTACTCTGGACTTTCCTGCCCGTAGAATGAAAGGAGGGCATCGGATACGGTTCCGGTGCCCTGATCCTGGTGAGAAACGCACTCGCAGTCTGCTCGATCTTTTGCCTTGCGGCTCTCAGCTGCGGTCACCCTCAAGCCGCGCGTCCCTCAGTTCCCGTTGCAGCTTCGAACGCGAATGTATCTCCTGTTGCAAAGACAAACGCGCCGCCTTCGCCCATTTCGTGGCCAGAATGCATCAACACGAAAGGCAGCGTCATCGAGCAGACTTATCCTGAGGTGTGCGTCGCGCCAGATGGCAGGAAGGCAGCGCATCCGTCGCGGTGAAATGTCCCTCCTACAATAGGAATATGAAATTGCCGCTCCCATGCGGAGCTTTAGGCGCAGGCGTCTTTCTGTTCGCCTCTGCTCTTCTGTTCGGCCAGGATTGGAAAACGGCCGATGCGCTTCCCGGAGTTGACCTGAGTCATTTGTCCTCCCCGCAAAAAGCGAACGTGCTCAAAGTGCTGCGCAGCCAGGGTTGCTCGTGCGGCTGCAATATGAAGCTCGCCGAATGCCGCGTAGTCGATCCGAATTGCTCCTATAGCAAGGGCATGGTCGCCGCGGTTGTCGAGGCCATCTCGCACGGGAAAACAATGGACGAGGCTCAGGCTACAGCTGTTGCTTCCAAATGGGGCCACCTCCAGGAACCTAAGCTGCTCGAGGATCCCGTGGCGATTCCTGTAGCGGGAGCTCCTTCCACGGGTCCGCAGCGCGCTCCCATCACCATCGTGGAATTTTCCGATTTCCAATGTCCCTATTGCGCTGCAGCGGTCCCGGAGATCAGCGCTGTTCTCAAGGCCTATCCAGCACAGGTAAAGCTCATTTTCAAACAGTACCCGCTTGAGATGCACTCCCAAGCGGACCTCGCCGCGGCCGCTGCTTTGGCGGCCCAGAAACAGGGGAAGTTTTGGGAAATGCATGACGCCATGTTCGCCCATCACGACGAACTTTCACGCACCAACATCCTCGCCTTCGCCAGGCGAATCGGCCTAGACATGAAGCGCTTCGAGGATGATCTCGATTCCACCGCTGTCCGTGAGGCCGTGGTCCGCGATGTACAAGACGGCGATCAGGCTGGCGTCGAGGGCACGCCGACACTCTTCATCAACGGCCAGCGATATAACGGGCCCATTGCGCTTAGCGCGCTAAAACCCGTCTTTGACCAGGAACTGAAACCGGCCGCTCCGCCTACAGCCGCTCGCAATTGATTTCAGCCCTGCTGCTCGAGCTGATTAACTAGCGCTAGCACTACGTCTCCCACCACCTGCAGGCTGTGAGCGCTCAACTTGTCCAGCGTGTCTTGTGCAGTATGCCAGTAGGAGCCGTTCGGCCCATAATCGAGATCGATGATGTCGATGACATTTACCCCAAGATCGCCAAAAGGCTTGTGGTCGTCATCGATTCCACCCGGTTCTGTGCGGAAGTATTTCGAGTCGCCCAGCTTCGCCGCAATCTTCTGAACCTCCGCCCGCAACGACTCCGATGAATTTAAATCGTTGGAAATGTCCAGGTTTTTGTCGCCTATCATATCGACGTTGATTAACGCCTTTATGCGCGGAAGCGTTCCGTCGGCCAGCCATTTCGCCGCCAGATGGCGGCTCCCATACCTGCTGTCCGTGTCCGACCACTCCCCTACGGCCTCTTCTCCATCAAAAAACACGATCACGATATCGTCCTGATGCTTCAAGTTGGCCGCCACTCGGGCGAACTCGATAAGAAATCCAGTCGAAGAGCCCGCATCGTTCGCGCCCACGAAATGCACCATTGGAATCTTTTTAGTGTCGTAATGGCCCGTCACTACCACGCTCTTCCCCGAAGTGCCTGGAAATTTCAGCAGGATGTTCGCCATCGGGACCGGCCCGTCAGGCGTCTGACCGGTGAACGAATCCAGCGAAAGTTGCCCACCCAGCGGCTTCAATTCCGATATCACCCAATCGCGTGTCCGCGTCAGAGCTTCTGATCCTGAAGAGCGTTCTCCAAAGGACGTTGCGTGTCGCGTGTACGCGAGCGCCGCTGTTCCATCAAATCGAGGCGCGCCGTTCGTGGCGCAGTAGATTTCAGGGGCCGCGGCGAACAGCCATCCAAAATACAAGAGCGTTAGTGAACCTACAAAGGCTTTGGGAAAAACACGCGTTTGCATGGGAGTTGGAAGTTAAAGGTGCGGCGGGCCGGGCCCAATTTTCCAGGAGATTCTGTAGCTTGAGACTGTAGTATTATAGCCGTACACAGAAAAGCTCAACTGTCAGGTACCTATGCAGTCTGTCGGACAGAAACTCCGTCATGCGCGGGAAGCGCAGGGACGCACGCTCGAGCACGTTCACTCGACCACACGCATTTCATTGAAAAACCTGGAGGCCATTGAAGCCGATGAAGTAACCGCTATCAGTTCGGCGTTCCTTTATCGGAGTTTCGTTAAACAATTTGCCCTAGATGTGCAACTCGATTACGCTGCGCTTGAGCCCGCCATCCAGGAGTCGGCCGACCGCATCCCGGTGCCGCTCATTCCGGGTGAAGGTGCGAGCGCTCTCCCTCGGGTCGCAGCTTTGCCTATCGGACGCAAGAAAAAAGCGCGCCTGCTGTATTCGCTTTCCTCATTCGCGCTGATGCTGGTGGCTTGCTCCGGGATCTACGCTTTCTGGCAGAACACGAAACTCAACCTGTCTGCCTTTCAGAACATTAAGAAAACGGCTGTCGCGCGGCCATCTCTGCCGGTCGAGAAGTCGCCGCTTCCGCCCGCAGCAGCCGCAGTGAAAGCTGACCCGAATACGTACTCGGTGAAGCCTAATCCGGCGAGCCCGGCTGAACCGGTGGATAGCTTCACACTCGAAGTCTCGGCGACTGAACCTGCCTGGCTGTCCATCGTCGCGGATGGGAAGCCTTCTTTCAAAGGGATTCTGGAGAAGGCTGAGACCAAGGTTCTTGAAGGCTATCGAAGTGCCCGCATCCGCACCGGGAACGCTGGCGGTGTTGAAGTTGTGTTCAACGGTAAGCCGCTTGGTGCGTTAGGTCCTCGCGGTCAGGTCCGCACAGTAGTTTTCACTCAGAACAACTACGAAGTGCTGAAAGCGCCCGCCCGTACTTCACTGGTAAGCTTCAACCAGATCGTCGCGCCTGAGCTGGTTCCGCAGGTTCTCGAGCTCCCTGGCTCTTAACTCCGCGCTCCAGCCGACGTTTCTGGCGCTCCAGCGCTAGCAGTTCATTTCTTCTCCGCAGCTTGATGCTGCTGTCCACCTTGCCCCAGAACTTACGAAAATAGTCGATTGCTGAGGCCAGGCCGAAAACCACTACCGCCCACATCGCCGCCAGGGCCACTGGTCGAAGCGAAGTCCAACGGATCGAGAGCATGATCAAAGCGACGCCTACTACCTGCAGCATCATCTTGGATTTCCCTAGCTCTCCCGCCTTCACGGTGAAACCTTCCGCTGCAGCAATGCTCCGCAAACCCGAGACAGCGAACTCGCGGCTGATAATCAGGATCACCAGCCAGCCCGGCAAGAGCCGGATCTCCACGAGCGAGATAAGCGCCGCCGAGATCAAAAGCTTGTCAGCGACGGGGTCGAGCAGCGTGCCGACTGTGGTGACTTGCTTCCAGCGCCGCGCCAGGTACCCGTCAAGCAGATCGGTGAGCGCCGCTGCCAGAAAAACGCCCAACGCAAAAAAATCGTTTGCCACGATGAGCTTGCCGCCCCAATGGATAGTAAGATCGTGCTGAACCAAGGCGGCCACTAGCAGCGGCACCAGGAAGATGCGTACCAGCGTCAGTAGATTAGGCAGGTTCGACAATCGCCCTCAAATATAGGATATTTCAGCGGGCAATATGTTGCCCCGAAGCCTGGAGGCATGGGTGTTTAAAGCGCCCGCTCCGCTATGGCCGTCAATTCGCCTGTTGTGAGCGGTAAGGGATTTCCCTTCATGCTGCTCGCTTTTGCCGCCTTTGAGACCAACTCGGGAATCTGCCCAGGCTTCAGACCATAGCTGCGGAGAGGCAATATGTTCAGATCCCGGCAAAGCCTGCTTACCCATTCGCACCCATCCTCCGGGCGTGCATGAATGCTGCCCGTCAGTAGCGCGGCTATTCGACCGTACCGGGCGAGAGCCGGATTCCCGGGCTCTCTTTCTTTCATGGCTGCGATATTGGTGCTCATTCCATACGGAAGTACAGCCGCGCATAAAGCGCCGTGCGCTGCGTGCAGCATCCCACCTAACGACGCCGCAAACCCGTGCACCACTCCCAAACCCGCATTCGCCAAGGCAAGGCCGCTCAGCAGACTTGCCCAGCACATCGATTCCCGCGCTTCGATGTCCCTGCCATCACGAAAGACCCTGGGAAGTGAGGCCGTGACCCGCTCGATACCCTCGAGACAAAAGAGATCCGTCAAGGCGTTGGCTCGGCACGATACGTATGCCTCGATCAACTGCGTCAGCGCATCTAGACCCGTACTCGCGGTAATCTCCGGCGGCAAATGCAAGCTCAGCTCCGGATCGATCAGCGCAATTTTTGCCAGCATCAACGGGCTGCGAAGGCTTGCTTTAGCACCGTGTTCTGGTGAATCGAGCACCGCATTGCGTGTCACTTCAGCCCCGGTGCCTGCGGTGGTAGGAATCGCAATGAAGGGCAGGGGAGGGCTTTCAAGCGGCTTGCCCGCTCCGATCACTTCCAGATAGTCGAGGGGCTCGCCTGAATTCGGAGCAAGTGCGGCGATCGCCTTAGCCGCGTCGATGGCGCTGCCACCGCCGAATCCAATGACGAACTCGTATGTTTGTGCGAGAGCCGCGCCCGCGCGCACCATTTCCAGGGTCGGCTCGGAAGCAACCGAAAAAACAGAACTGGTTATCCCGCAAGTCTCAAGTTCCCCAAGCAAACCGTTCGCGCGCCTTGTATCACGACCGCTAACAAGAAACGCTCGTCTCCCAAAAGCCTGCAGCATAGCGGGTAGTTGGGCCAGCCTTCCGCGTCCGAAGACAATGCGCGTCGCCGTCGCAAACTCAAAGTTCAGCGCACTGCTTTTGTCTCGATCGGATGGGCTGCTTTGCCAAAAAATCATCCTGCAGATGCAAACTCTTCTGATCCGCTTTGATTGCGTGAATGGAGGCGCTTCAGCAACAAGGCCGCTGAAACTATTGCTTTATGCTGCATGTATGCCTGTTCAAAACTTTACTAAAGACGATCGCCGCCTTCTTGACCTGGCGGGTGTCGGCAAGAGTATCGAACGCAATCTGCGCGATCTCGGCGTGAGCACCGTAGCCGAGCTTGCGGCGCGCGACGGCGACCAGCTCTATCAAGCTCTATGCGAGAGGACCGGTAGCCGGCAGGACCCTTGCGTACTTGACACGTTCCGGTGTGCCGTGGCCCAGGCCCGCGATCCCGAGTTGCCCGCCCAGCAGAGAAACTGGTGGTGGTGGTCGCGGCAACGCAAAGCAGCTAGCGGAGAAAATCTATACTGAAGCTTTCATGCCGTGCCCTTTCTTCGAGCCGCAGCATCTTGTAAGCAGTCCGCTCCATCCGGGCGCCCGTCTACCGCTGCTTGAGGAATATGACGGGCAGTGTCATGCCGCGAGGCCGCCATTTCCCGCGCCCTCCGGTCTCCGCTTCTCTTGCTGCAACCATGGCTACTCGCGCGGCGCCTGCGCCAGCTTTCCCCTCACCGAAACACGCTCCTCCATTCGGTTCGATATCCTTCGCTGCGATGCCGAGGCTCTCGAAATCCTTTATCTGGAAGAGCGTGATCATGCGCCTCTTCGTTGGCAAAACGTGCGCTATGCTTTTGGCACCGAGACGCTGGAGCCTGCCTTGGAAGACGTATGCGCGCGCGCTCAAGTCCTGGCTTTCTGCCGAAGTTACCTGCGCCGCTTTGGCGATCTCAGAACGTGATCTTCGCAACCACAGTGATGCTACGTGGATTGCTTGAGAACGCCAGGTCAGGCCGGTTGAAAATCGCATTGCCGGGGGTCAGCAGATTCCGAACACTTCCCGACGATACGAGTGTGACTAGGTTGGGATTCGCGCCGTCTACGTGATTCAGGTATCCGCCCGTGTACTGGGGATGGTTCAAAGCATTGCTTAGCTGTCCCTGCAGCTCAAGTTTTGCTCTTTCTGTAATCGAGAACCGTTTAATGACGCTTACGTCGATATCGTTGATCGGTCGCAAGGGAAGGGTGTTCCGCCCGCCATTTGGAAGCGAGCCTTGCAGCGCGCGAATGTATTGTGCCTTTGGGTCATTGGCGACGTATGCCGCAATCGCAGGGTTCGTGTAAGTATTTCCGGCTGCATCGGTAAGTTGATATGGAACTACATTTCCGGCCCTGTCGATCGGCGTCACGTCCGAGCCAGTACCACCTTTACCACTGGTATTTACAAATACACGATCGCCCCATGGATCTCCGTTCAGATTCGAATCTTCCTGGCTCTGAACGGTTGCATATTCGGGGCTCTCGTAAGTGTAAATCGGGGCGATCTCCCAATTTCCGACTAAGTTTTTAAGGAACCAATTACTACTGCTCTTATAAAAGGGCACGTCTTCTACTGCGGTTAGCGTCAGCCGGTGTCTGCGATCCAGGGCCGAGGAGGAGCGTTCCGGTCGCAGATTCTGGAAGTCTTGCGGGCGGCGCGGTGTCAATACCGTACTAAAGAAATCGGCCGTGCTGTCATCTATATTGTGACTCCAGGTATACGAACCTATTAGGAGCAGGCCCTTGGAAAAGCGGCGATTTAGCTGCAACGCCAACCCATGATAAACAGAATTACCGATCGGAGCGTTCTCAACGATGTCGTTGGTGAACCCGGCTGCGGCGTATGGAGGGAGCGTGCTGCCCAGCGAATTCGTGGCGCCAGGGACCTGAAGCCCCGCGAATGTATGTGTTAGTGACCCAAGCTGTGCTGCGGTAGGCGGGGTGAAAAAGGTGGGTATGTCGTTCGATGCATCTATCGGCGAGTATTTGTTAATCCTTTGTTGAACGTCTAAGTGAATGCCGCGCGTTCCCAGATATCTCGCCTCGAACGTGTAGTCATGAGCAAATTCGCGCTGGATTCCGAAGTTCCACTGAATCGACGACGGAACTTTCTGGTTGGGGATGAAGGCTGAAGTAGCCGCACGCGCATCAGCGACGGAGAGGGGACCGGTCGCTGTGTTGGGGAGGATGCCCCCGTTCTTCAGGAAATTGGGTCCGACGTTCGTCGGATTATTGCTTAGCAGGTTTACCGTCGTGCTGAGCTGTGGGGGCAGCGAGAGAATCCCGATATTGTCGTAGATCACGTCGTAATTCATACCGAACCCTGCCCGAATCGAGGTTTTTCCGTCTGTGCCCGGAGAATAGGCAATACCGATTCGTGGCGCGAAGTTCTTGTACTGCGGTTGTGGTTCTTTGAACTCGATTAAACCCGGGGCGCCCGCATAACTATTTAGTGTCTGTAGCCTTTCTGAATTGGGAACGCTCGTGAATTCCCAACGCAATCCCAAATTGAGAGTCAGATGGGCATTAATCTTCCATGAGTCGTTCCCGTAAAGATAGGTTGCGATTTGGTCTCCATAGTAAACGGGAGAGCCTAGGCTTCGCTCCGCGACCGAATCCGGTAATTGGTCGAAGAGATAGGTCGAGACCGAGTTGTACTCGTAATCTCCCCGGCTGCGCTGCGTAAATGTCTGGGGAGAAATGTACTTTCTCCCATCAAACCCGAAGGTAAGGGTATGTGTGCCCCTGGTAAGAGTAAAGTTGTCCGTGAGCTGATATGTATTTTGTATCGTGAACTGTGGTGAGTTGGGGTCCGGACCGATCGACAATGCATTCAAGTCGCCGAATGCAAGGTTTGGGAATGCGTCCAGCCCCGGAAACTTGAGATCCGGGGTTGGGATCTGCTGATTGAAGCGCAGATAACCTAGCCTTAGCTCGTTCGTCGCACTCGGTGTGAAGTTATGATATTCGCTAAGGGTAACTAGATTGAGTGAAGTGGGTTGCAAGATAAAGAAGGCAGCTAAGGTACCTGCCGTATCGATCGTATCTACTTTGTTACGTACGTATCTGGCTCTCAACTGATCCCGGTCCGAGATGTTATAGTCTACGGACGCAACTCCATAATAGGCATTCTGATAATTTGGAGCTGAGACAGGGAATACTCCTACAGGGACCAATTGTCCGCCCACCGTGATCGGCTGCCCGTTTGACACGGCGGCAGGCGGAGCGTACTTCTGCAAGACGCCCAAATTGGTTTGCGAGATCCCGGGAATCGCTGCGATCTGGGCATAACCGGCGGCCGTGGGCGCCAACAAGGCAGAGTTGGGATTGCTTGCCTCACCCGTCGGATTGTATTCGAATGCGCCAAAATAAAACAGTTTGTCCTTGATAATCGGTCCGCCAATTGTGGCCCCAAGCCGGTTCGAGTCCAAACGTGGATTCGTATAGATGCCCTGGTTTGCGTTCGTCTGATCGAGGGCATTCAAATGACGGTTCTGCAGATAATCGTAGATCGATCCGTGAACCACGTTAGTTCCACTTTTTATGTTCGTATTGAATTGGCCGCCCGAGGAATGGCCGAACTCCGCTGAAAACTGATTCTGCAGCAGGGTGAATTCGGAAACTGCGTCGTTTGGGATGAACAGCAGGGCCCCAGTTGTTGATTTTTCGTTGTTGTCAATGCCCTCGACCGTGAAATTGTTGTTGTACGGACGCTGACCACCGACCGAAGGGCCGGTTCCAATACCGACGCCTCCTGCGTTCGCCACGCCTGCGCTAAGCAAAGAAAGATTCAGTACGCCGCCCTCCGCGTTACTCGCAATCGGCAGGTCTGCGGTGAGCTTCTGGCCAAAGTTCGTCTGAATCTGCGCCGTTGTCGTATCAATCGTCTGTTCGGCATCTGACACGTCAACGCTGCTTGAGACCCTACCGATCGACAACTCGATATTCTGGGTTGAAGTCTTGTTTAACTCAATGTTGATGCCTTTTACTTGCGAAGGAGTGAATCCCGGAGCCGTGGCGTTAAGGTCGTATCTCCCGATCTGAAGGTTCGTAAACCGGTACTGCCCATTTGCTCCGGCCTTCCGCACGGTCCTGACGAGCGTAGACTCGTCGACCGCCTCGACGACTGCCCCGGGCACAGTAGCCCCGCTTGAGTCCGTTATGGTCCCCACCAGATCTCCGCTCGTGAGCTGCGCAAAGCAGAACGGGCTCGAAATCCAGGCCACCCCGAATACCAGCAAAATATAAATCTTAAGAAATTTCTTGGCAAGCGCTCCAGAAACTAACTGCATGGTCGTCCCCCCTGGGTTCAACCATAGTTCCGAAGGCGCGCTCGAGGATATGGATTGTTTCTAAAGAATCTCTGACGAGTAACTAACGCGGTACAAGAACCGGCTTTGTTTCCTTGTCATTACAAGAGTTCAGGAGAACCTTGGCTATGAGCGCCCCTATCGGTGCCGCTGTGCCGAGTTGTAGGGCTCGCATACGCAGAACTTAGATCGTGTCCATTGCAAAGATTTTGCCCGGGCCGAATAGTTCGTATTAGGGGGAACGTATATGGAAGCCAGACGATGTGCGAGGCAACGGGAGCCGAGAAGAGCACGAGCCTACGGCTTACTCAGAATCACGGAGCGATTGCTGGTACCTTCCGCGATCGTATTTGTGGCGGCGGTGTCTGCGAAATCAGACAACCCCGCGCCCTGGAACAGTTTGAGGGAGCAGGCGGCCGTAGCCTCTCAGCATGGCCTTGATACGCAAGCGGAGGGGTTACTCCGCTCTGCTATCGCATCGCTGCCGGATCAAAAAAGTGCCGCGGCAGTTATTCTCTGGAATGAACTTGGAAGCATTCACCAAACGAACCGGGTTCTCGACCTGGCGGTGCAGGATTTTCAATTCGCGCTGTCCATCAACCGGCAGCTCGCTAACGCTGATGAAGAACAAACCGCAGTAGCGCTGAATAACTTAGGGACGATTGCCGGAGAACGGGGCGAAATTGCTCAGGCCGAAAAGCTCCTGCAGGAGTCGTATCGAATACTCGTGAGAATAAACCGTACTGGCGGACAGACCGCGGCTTTGGTGAAAGGCAATCTGGCTTTGACATTCCAGCAGGAGGGTCGCAAGGAGGAGGCGAGATCGCTGTATGATCGGGCATCCGCCGACGCAAAGCGATGGTACGGACAGGAGAGCATACAATACGCCCGCATCTTGACGAATCAGGCACTGCTCGAAATGAATTTTGGTGCTTACCAGAATGCATTGGATAAAGGTAGGCTCGCGGCTGAGATCCAACGCCGTCTTCCCTATGTAAGCGATGCAGATCGCGCGCTAACAAGTAACAACCTTGGTTTCACGCTAGAGGAGCTAGGTGAGTTCGCCGAAGCGGAGTCATGGTTGCTCGATGCGATTCACTGCGAGGAAAAGATGCCTAGCGGAGACAAACAGCTCATTTCATCACTGAACAACCTTGCGGCTTTAGAGGAAAAGGAAGGCCGCCTAAACCTGGCGAGAGAGCATGAAGGTCGCGCCACAAAGCTGATCGAGGCCGGTGCTGGGGTTGACGACACTGTAATGGCTGCTGTTTGGAATAACTTGGGCCGCATTTCGGCTTCTGAGCATGATCGCCGCCAAGCCCGGCAACTCTATGCGAAAGCTCTACAGATCTGGGAGAAGGCTCCCGAACGGGAAAACGCTTACTACGCCGCAACGCTTTCGAATGTCGCAGCCCTGGAATCAGCCGAGCGCCATCACAAGAAGTCGGAAGCCCTTTATCGCCGGGCATTGGCTATAGACGAATCGCATCTGGGTCCGAACCATCCGGAGATAGCCTCGGATCTCTCCAACATTGCAACTGAACTGTTCTATCAGAAACAACACGGCAAAGCCCTGGAACTCTACGCAAGAGCCAGATCGATGATGGAAGTCAGTTTAGGACCGTCAAATCTTCAGGTTGCCCGCACCTGGCGCAATATGGCGGTAGTGAATTATGCCCGCAAGGATTTCGAAGCGGCCGCTTATGCATATGGGAAAGCAGTGGAACTATTGGATAGCTACTCTGGCGGTAAGGATGCAAACCTATCCGGTTGGCTCCGCGAATACTCGGGGGCGCTAAGGAAGGCACAGCGATTCAGCGAGGCGGAAGCCGCGGAAACGCGAGCGCTTGGTATCGAGGTCAGGACTACGCTCGCCAACCAGAAGCTTCAGAAAGATACACCGGCCAAGGATAAAGGTGACAAGAGCTGAGTGAAAGCGTCGCGTTTTGATACAGTTGCTTCGCAAAATCAGGACACTTCCTGCCTAATACTGCGCGAGTAATATGGCGGCCGAGTAATAAACTGTGAGACTTAGAGGTTTTGGGAAATTGGCCCTGTTAGTGCTGCAATGGTCAATAAACCAGCGGAGCAGAGTTACATGGGAAATGTCAGGTTTGGCGCCTTCGAGCTCCGGACAGATAGCAGGGAGCTGTACAGGCAGGGGGTCCGGGTCAGGCTTCAAGTGAAGCCATTTCAGGTTCTCGAAGCTCTGGTGACCAGGCCAGGAGAGCTCGTCACGCGTGAGGAGCTGCGCAACAAACTTTGGCCATCCGGGACATTCGTCGATTTCGAAAGCGGGCTGAACACGGCTATCAACCGCTTGCGGGCCGCACTCGGAGATTCGGCTGAACAGCCGCGCTACATAGAGACGCTGCCGCGTCTAGGTTACCGGTTCATTTGCCCGATCGAGGAAGCCGAAGGCGAACAGGCCATTACGGCTCCTCTAACTGTCGAAACAGCTCCGAGTCTAAGTCTTGATCCGATTGTAATTTCGCTGTCTCGGCGGTTTCACCGGGCGTGGAGAACGTATCTTGCCAGCGCAGCTGTCCTGCTAGCATTAGGCGGTGCGCTTTTAGCCCTGTTTCATTCCGGTTCTTTTCGGCACGCGCCCGAGTACCGTCCGATAAGTTTCCGGGGCGGCGTTATCATCTCAGCGCGTTTTGTGTCGGGATCAAAGGTCGTCTATTCCGCAAACCTAGACAACCGGCATCGAACATTCGTGGCAGCCCTCGACGGGTCGAAAAGCTATGCTCTTCCGCTAAACGGGATGTTGGCTGCGGCCTCCTATCGCGGTGATCTCGCAATACTCTCGAAGAGTTCTACAAAATCAATCTCTCAGCTCTCGCGCTCATCGTTGGATGGTCGCCTGGGCGAGATCTTGGCCGAAAACGCGTCCGTTGCTGATTGGAGTTCGGACGGGAGAGAATTGGCCGTAGTGCGTGAGATAGGAACTGAATCGTTGCTTGAGTTTCCCGCTGGGAAAGCCCTCTACCGCTCACAGGGATGGATTGATTGCGTCCGGGTTTCGCGTAATGGAACCGGAATCGCTTTTCTCGAACACCCGGTACGAGACGACGACGGCGGGCATGTCGCACTCGTGGATGCCGCGGGACACCTCAGAGTGTTGACCGATTATTGGAGCAGCACTGAAGGGCTGGCTTGGAGTCCTTCAGGGAATGAGGTTTGGTTTACGGCAAGCAATGGAGGCTCGAGCCGCAGCCTATATTCCGTTTCCCGTTCCGGAAAAGTACGTAAGCTGTCGAATCAGCCTCTATCGTTGCGCTTGCTGGATGTGGCGAGCGACGGGCGTGCCCTGCTAGCCATTGATGATAACCGCATGCTTATGAGAGCGGCTCTTTCAGGTAGTGAGGCCGAGATTTCACAATTCGACTTCTCCCATATAGACGACATGACGCAAGACGGAAACGTGCTGCTCTTCACCGAGGGCGGAGACGCGGGTGGCCGGCACTATGCCGCGTACGTTTACAACAAGAATTTACACACTGCAAAGCGCTTCGGGTCCGGCCGCGGGCTCTCGCTCTCGCCCGACGGCACGCAGGCCGTGACCGTCGACCCGCAAGACCGAACGGCGCTTACCGTTACGGTACTTGCCTCGGGCCGCTCCCTCAAAGTGCCGGGTCAGCGTTTTCGTTATCAATGGGCACGGTTTATGAAGAGCGGTCAACTGATGGTGGGCGGTTCCTATGCTGGCAAGCGCCTGATGATTGCCTATCTGAATGTGGCCAGCGGCAAGCTCGTGCCAGTGGCCGGCGCACCCTATCTCGATTACGCCTCCCTCTCTCCCGATGAAACAAGAATCGCTGGCCAGGTAGATGGCAAAACCCAGGTCTTCGATCTAGCGACGAAAACACTCCGTCCTGTTCTGCCGCAGATCTCGGCCATACCTGTCGCCTGGAGCGGGGACGGAAAAAGCCTTTACCTCTTGGCTTGGAGAGATTGTACATATTCGATCGTCAAATTACGCATCGACACCGGGCAAGTTACTTCCTGGAAGACGATTGCCCCTAAGAATGCATTTACCTTCGAAGGACTCGCTGGCATTGCCGCCGCGCCTAACTCAGACGCGTACGCATATTCTTATAACCTAAGACTCTCCCGCCTGTACTTAGTCAACGGCCTCTCCTGACCGGAGCCGCCAGAGACTTCCTGCATAATTGCCAATATGGACGGAAGCTCAGTGGTGGTCGGCCCCGGAACGCAAGAGGCGGCCCGGGCGGTGCGGGAAACACGATCTGATTACGCCGAAATTTGTCTGCCAAACGACGCCAACACGCTTGGCAACATGCTAGGCGGACACGTCATGCACCTGGTAGACCTCTGCGGCGCAATTGCCGCTATGCGTCACGCTCGCTGTGCCGTCGTGACCGCCTCTGTTGATCAGATGACCTTTCTTCATCCCATCCGTATTGGCGAGCTGGTGCGTTTGAAGTCGCAGGTCAACCGCGTCTTCCGCACGTCGATGGAAGTCGGCGTAAAGGTCTGGGTCGAGAATTTACAATCCGCAGGTCTGCGCCACACCTCGTCCGCTTATCTCACCTTTGTCGCTCTCGATAACGCGGGTAATCGCGTGGTGCTGCCGCCTGTTGTGCCCGAAACCGACGACGAGAAGCGCCGCTTTTGGGAAGCCGCTGAGCGCCGCGCCTATAGGCTCGCTTGCAAAGACAAAGCTCGGAACAGCTCCGACTCTTAGTCTTGCATCCAATAACTGAAACCGAGGAAAAGCATGGCTCAATTTATGTTTGCGACTGGGATCGAGAACAGCTATCCCACCATCGAACTGCCCAATGGATCGATCAAACGGGTGGACGAGATGGAGAAATGTGGCCACTACCAGTGCTGGCATGAAGACTTCGAATTAGTCCGTGAGTTGGGTATCGAATTCCTCCGCTATGGACCGCCCTACTACTTAACGCATCTGGCTCCAGAGAAATACGACTGGGAGTTCAGTGACCAGACCTTTGGCCGTCTCAGAGCCATGCGCATCACGCCCATCGCCGACCTTTGTCATTTCGGCGTACCCGACTGGATCGGCAGCTTTCAGAATCGAGACTGGCCGGAGCTTTTCGCCGAATACGCGGCCGCGTTCGCCACGCGTTTTCCCTGGATCCGTTTCTTCACTCCGGTAAACGAGATGCACGTGGCTGCAACGTTCTCAGCTCAGTTCGGCTGGTGGAACGAACGCCTGCGCGGTGACCGCCACTTCGTTACGGCTCTTCACAATCTCGCGAAGGCGAACTTGCTTGCGATTCATGCCATCCTGGACGTCAATCCGAAAGCCATCTTCATTCTGAGCGAAACCTCGGAGTTTTACCATCCACGGGATCCCTCCTGCTCGGCTGCGGCTTACATCAACAACCAGAAGCGCTTTCTCTCGCTTGATTTGACCTATGGACAGCCCGTCACCTTCGATATGTATGAATACCTGTTGGATAACGGGATGCGACGTGAAGAGTACCACTGGTTCTGCAATAACCATCGCAAAGAGCACTGCGTGATGGGGACCGATTACTACGATACAAATGAGCATTTGGTCAACTGCGATGGCACGCTGACCCCTTCAGGTGAAATCTTCGGATATTACGTGATCACGCATCAGTACTTTGATCGCTATCACCTGCCGGTCATGCACACTGAAACGAACCTGCCCGACGCGGAGCGTGCTCCTACCTGGATTCGCAAGGAATGGGCCAACGTTCACCGGCTGCGCGAAGACGGCGTGCCTATGCTCGGCTTTACCTATTACAGCCTCACCGATCAAGTTGACTGGGACACGGCTCTGCGGGAGGACAACGGCAAAGTAAATCCGCTCGGCCTATATGATCTCGACCGCAAGATCCGCCCAGTCGGAGAAACTTATCGCGAGATCATCCGGGAGTGGCGCCACATACTGCCCACCCAGAGCCACAGCTTGGCATTGAACTGCTAACTGAGCGGAAGCTCACTTCGGCGACCACTGCTCATCAGCCGAGGGGCCGTAAAGAGCGGGGACCGGGATGTCGTTCAGCCGGAGGTAAACGCCGAGCTGCGAAACGTGATGGATCAGATGGTTGAAATAGATGCGGCGGAAGCTAAGCGAGCGCGGATCGTTCGAGAGCAGTTGCTCACCGAAGCTGAAGCGCCAGGGCGCGGCGAGGTGCTCATCGCTCGCCGCGACGAGGGCGGCCCGGCATTTGGCGGCATTCTCGTCGAACTGCTTGAGGCATTGTTCGCGCGATTTGAAGTTGAGGTCGGAATGGGGACGCTTGGGTGCCGCAAGGTCCATACCTTCATCTTCGATGAGGTAGCTGCCCATAAGAGGGAGGGTCGCGCAGTGCATCGCCAGCTTTCCGAGGGGCATAGACTTCTCGTGAGGTTTGTAATCCGGCTTGTCCTCGGGAACCCGTTCGAGAGTGCGGCGGGTGTTCGACATCTCAGAGTCGAAGTCCTGAAGGAGAAGTTCAGCTGTTCGCATGCGAGTGTCCTTTCACACAGATTCTACTGAAGAGCCATCATCATTCATCGGGAGTCAGAGTGCGGCATGCCTGATTCAATGTGGTTCTTGCCCGCATGCAGCGGATACTGCGTTCCGGCCCAGTCGAATTCGCCGTCTGTCGCTTCAGGCAGATCGATGTCTGCGGTCAGCTTCCGGCCATGCAGCAGATGCACCTCAATCGTTCCCCTCGGGTGCGGCATGCGCGCGGAAACCTTCTCGAATTTCCCCGGATTCGGCGCTATCCGTACACGCTTGAAACCCGGACTCATCGATTCAATCCCCGCAACCGTTCGCAGCAGTTCGAAATTCGGACTGGCGCCCCAGGCGTGGCAGTCGGAGCGCGTGTCGGGACCGTTCCACTCCGCCCAGGTCGTGAGCCCGTCATTCAGCATCTCGCGCCACGGCCCTAGCATGTCGACATACTTGTCTCCAAGACCCACTTCGCGCAACGCGGCATTCGTATAGGCCCGAAAGTAGATCGAGGACTGCGCGATGTTTGCAGAACTGATAGTTTTCTCGAGCACTGCACGTGCTTGCGCTTCTGGAAGTATATGAGCAAGCACCGCCAAAGTGTTCACCTGTTGTGAATACGTTCGATGTTCAGGTTGATCCGCAACGAGGCCGGCGGATTCATCCCAATCCGTACTGGTAATCGAATTCTGCAGAGCCTGGCCTGCTCTGGCGTACTCGCCCGCCAAAGCGCTGCTCCCCATTGCCTTCTCCAGATCCGCCGCCCACCTGTAGGCAAGCAGCAATTGCAAATCGAGAGCGGCCGAAGAACTGTCGTCGGCATTTCCAGGGGGCACTCCTCCCTGCCATTGTTTTACCCAATCGACAAAATTCCACCACGGCATGTGCCGAAGCGAGCCGTTTTCTTTCTGGTATTGCGCATAGAAATCGATAACGGCGTGCACGCCGGGCATCATCTGCTTAACAAACTGCGGATCGTCTACATACATCCAGTAATCGTGAACCATGCCGATCCACCACAGCGAGAAGGGCGGGATGTATTGTTGCAGGTACGACGGGGCTCGGCTGTAGGTAGCCCCTTCCGCCGTGCGCGACGAATTCAGGAGCGCGATGCCGTTCTTCATCAGGCGGGCATCGCCCGTCATATAGAGAGAAATCATCATCTGGATGCGCGCGTCCCCGGCATACTGGAGTTGCTCATAGAACGGGCAGTCCATGTATGTCTCATGAGCGCAAAGCCGCGCCGTTCGCCAGCCGGTCGAAAGAATGCGCTGCAGCTCTTGGTCCGATTGCTTGTCGTCCACATCAAACTCCGCCCGCCGCTCGAAGGGATACCCAGTGAAGGTGCCGCGCAGATCGTCAATCGTCAGCGCCTCGCCTCCTGTTTTGATCTCTACCTGCAGGTAGCGGTAAGTTCGCCAGTAAAGCGGCCGGTAAACCCTGCCTGAGCCGCCGTCGGCAATGAATGTATCGGCTGGCCCGAAGAACTGTTCGCCTTTGACGTCATTTCGATTGCCTTTAACCACTCTGCCTCCGTGCTCGTCTTTCGAAATGAACAGCGCCTCGGCATAGCGCATTTTGACGTCAGTATTTCGCCCTCTGCTGACCTGCAGTTCCGGATAGGCGGTAGTCAGGTAGCCTTGGTCGATCAGCAGTCTGGCCTGCGTGTTGGGCGGAACAGTCAGGGGCGACCCTCCTTTTAGAAACTGATCCGTCGCGCTCACCCCGTCTGCCTGCCTCACCGAGACAAATCGTTCGGGCTTTTGCTCTTCCATGGGAATCTGGCGCGGCACCAGCATCCAGCGGTTCGGTGCGTTCTCGACGTCTCTCGGCGAGCCGGGACCGAGCGGCTCAGCCGCCCCCCAGCCGGAATCTAAAAACGAAGCCATTTCCCAGCCCCATGGGTAGAGCCGGCCATCAAGCCTTTCATTCGCCGCCAGTGCATAGTATCCGGTGGCTTGGCCGGGCGGCAGAGGCTGTGGGCTATATGCCTTGTTTTCAATGGCTTTCCACGATTTCCCGGTGTTCACTGAAGCATTTCCCGGCTCCGCCGATTGGAGCAGGAAACCAGTTCGATTGGTAATTTGGGCCACCGCCCGGTACTGTCCATCGTTCCAGACCACCGCCGCCAGCACGTTCTTGCCGGGGTGCAGCTGTGGCGCGAGATCTACCGTTTCATACCGCCAGTGCGTTAAATCTCCTCGGGCCGGACCCCAGGCTACCCTTTGCCCGTTCGCGAAAAGCTGGTACCGGTTGTCTCCTGAAACGTAAACGAGGAAATGTTCAGGGCTTGAGGGGAGTTCGAAGGTTCGCCGAAAATGATAAACTCCGTAGTCTTGCGGCGGCGCGCCGGCTACCGTAATCCACTGCGCCGGCCAGGTGTGGGTGAGCAGATCCTGCTCTCCGTATGCAAGTCCAAGGCCGGAGAGGAATACGACTATGAATGCGATTTTCTTCATTTTCTTGAACCGAATCTCTCACGCGGAGGGCAGGGCACCGAGCAGGGAATCGATGTCCGCGGGACTAATGTAGAAATGCGGCGAGGTCCGCACCCAACCCTGCCGGGGTGCGGCGGTGATCCCATTCTGTTTGAGTTCGCTCACGATCTGGCGCGAATCGATTGCCGGATGCCGGAAGCTGACGATTCCCGAGCCGGTTTTGGGCGTCCGTTTCACCATCACTTCATAACCTTTGGCGCATACGCCGTGCTCAACCTGGTCCGCTAGCGCCAGCACATCCGGGGCGATATTTTCCACGCCCACTTCGAGCAGGAGTTCAAGCGCCGCGCGAAGACCGAAGCAGCCGACCGTATTCAACGTCCCGCACTCGTATCGTCCGGCGTCCGGGCGAAGTGTCATGTCGCGCGAACTGTAATCGTTGTAATTCGCCGGGTTTGTCCATCCAAATTCGACCGGTTCAATTTCTTTCAGCCGGTTCCGGCGCACGTAAAGGAGTCCGTTGCCTTCGGGGCCGAGCATCCACTTATGGCCATCGGCGGCCAGAGCGTCAATATGCGAGGCTTCCACATCGATCGAGAGAGCGCCCATTCCCTGTATCGCATCGACAAAGAAGAAGCAGCCCTGTTGCCGGCAAAGTTGCCCGATCGCCTCCAGGTCGACGCGGTAGCCGCTCAGGTAATTCACATAGCTGATTGCGAGTAGTCTCGCTCCGGGAAGCGCTCTGGCAATCTCCTCCAGCGGGGAGTATATAGAGAGCCAGGTAATCTCAACGCCCAGGTTTACGAGCCGCTGCCATGGGTAGTAATTGGCGGGAAACTCTTCTTTGAATGCAATCACCCGGTCGCCCGACCGCCATCCGAGGCCGTTCGCCACAGTGGCGATCCCCTCGGACGTATTCTTGGTAATCGCGATCTCGTCGACGGAGGCATTTATCAGCTTTGCGGCAGCCGCACGCAGTCCGTCGTAGGCTTCGAGCCAGGCGCCATAATGCAGGGAACCAAAAAGACAGGCGTCCTCTGTCAGAAGTTGCATCGCCTTAGCCGCGGGACGGCACAATGGGGCGACCGCAGCGTGGTTTAGATAAACCAGGTTCTCCGTAACCGGAAAGTGGTGTCGATATAGCTCATGCAGGCTCGCCCGGGCTTCCGCAGGAGCCGAAGCAAGATTTTGGTAACCCATCCTTTCGAGAATACGTTAAGTGCTTAGATCTCCTGTACCCGGCAACGAACCGAGAGGCTCCACTTTAGAACGACGGAAATCTGGAGCTTCAAAAGCGTTGCCGGGGTGGTTTGATCGCACCCATGAACCGCTTTTCGCTCTATACTGAAGGAAAGCTTGGAAACCGTCCTTCCCGCTCTGTTCGCGTCGGCTTTGAAAGTGCTGTTCTAAAGGAGTTCCTGTGCGGCCGTTCATTTTTGTAAGATCCTCTGCAAGCGTCGCTCTCGCGGTGCTCCTGGCAATACCGTTTCCCGCTTTTCCGGGAGACAAAGATAAAAAAGATCCGGATGCTATCGGCGATCGCAATGTCTCCGGCAAAGTGAATTTCTACTCGCTCGAAAAGGAAATCGCGTTGGGCAAATCGATGGCCCAGCAGGTTGAGCGTCAATCGAAGGTCATCAACGATCCGATCGTCTCTGAATACATCAATCGGGTCGGCCAGAACCTGGTGCGCAACTCTGACGCGAAGGTTCCGTTTACCATCAAGGTAATCGAAGATCCCACCGTGAACGCGTTTGCTTTACCGGGCGGCTTTTTCTTCGTGCAATCCGGGCTCATCCTGAAAGCCGATACGGAAGCTGAACTGGCGGGCGTGATGGCACATGAGATTGCCCACGTAGCAGCCCGACACGGGACGCGGCAGGCGACCCGGGGCGAAATAGCCCAATTGGCGACGCTCCCGCTTATCTTCATGGGCGGTGCGGCTGCTTACGGAATCTATGAAGCATCCGGCCTCCTCATACCGGTCTCTTTCCTGAAGTTCTCTCGCAATTTCGAGGCGGAAGCCGATTATCTCGGCGTTCAGTACATGTACAAGACGGGCTATGATCCCACTGCTTTTGTGGATTTCTTCGAGAAGATTCAAACCCTCGAGAAGCGCAAGCCGGGAACGATGTCGAAATTGTTTGCGACACATCCACCTACCGACGACCGGATCACAAAATCGCAGAAGGAAATTGCCGATCTGAAGCCTCGCCCGGAATATGTCGTCACCACTTCCGAATTTAATGACGTTAAGCTCCGATTAGCGATGCTCGAAAATCAGCGCCGTCCGGACAAAACGGCCGATGACCCGAACAAGCCCACTCTGAGACGCAATCCAAACTCGAACACTCCCATCGAGGACGAAACGGATCCCGACAAGAAGTCGAAAGGGGACGAGAACGACCGGCCGAAGCTGAAGCGCCGGCCCTCCGATACGGGCGATACGACTGATACTACTTCCCCTACAAGCTCCGCGCCTTCCAGCCCTCAATAGGATCCACACGATGGGCGGGAACTAACCTCTAGGGTTCAGTTTCCGCCTTTCGGTAGTAGGCGACTCCGTTCCTCTCCTCGACAAACGTCACCCGGTCGCCTATTCTTGCGCGATTTTCGGGGTCCTTGCCCAGCACACGAATGGTTGTTCGGCCTCCCCCGTCGAGGTCAATGATGGCCAACTGGTAAGGAGCGTCCGCGGCAAACTGCTCTGGCGGCGTATGGACGATTGTCTCGGTGAAGACTACGCCGTCCCGCGAATCAGGGCGGCTCATTTCAAGCAGCCTCCAGAATCGTCACCACGCAGGTTGCGCCCGATCCGCCCAGGTTCTGCGCCAAGCCGATTTGATGGCGCGCAACTTGCCTTTCACCCGCTTCGCCTCTGAGCTGCATCACCAGATCACAGATCTGGCCCACACCCGTTGCTCCGACGGGGTGTCCTTTCGATTTAAGGCCGCCACTTGTGTTGACGGGTATGCTTCCCGTGATCGCAGTGCAGCCAGCTGCTGCAAACGGTCCGCCGTCTCCTTTTTCGACAAACCCGAGATCTTCACTGGCCAGGATTTCGGCGATCGTGAAGCAATCATGCAGTTCGGCCAGTTGAATGTCTTTCGCGCTCAGTCCGGCCATCGCGTATGCCTTTTTGCCTGCTGCTTTCACGGCTGGAAACTCTGTAATATCGGACTTGCTATCGAGTGCGACGTGATCAGAGGTTTGAGCCACAGCCAGCACACGCGCGAATTTCGGGTTGAAGTCCTTGGCGCGCTCGAGGGGCACGATCACAACCGCGGCCGCGCCGTCGCTAATCAGCGAACAATCGAAGACCGTCAGCGGTTCCGCGATGGGTTTGCCCGCCAGCGCTTGCTCGAGTGTAATGACCTTGCGCATATGGGCAAGCGGGTTTTTCGCGCCATTCGCGTGATTCTTTACGGCAACCGCCGCCAGATGTTCGCGCGTGGTCCCGTACTGGTGCATGTGCCGCCGGGCAATCATCCCGAACAGCGCGGGGAACGTTGCGCCCGCGCGTCCTTCACTGGCCATATCGCCGGCTCCGGCGAGAATTTCGGTTACTCGGGGCGTACTCTGGGATGTCATTTTCTCTACACCTGCGGCCACTACAACGTCGTACGCTCCCGCGGCTACACTTTGCCAGGCGTGAAAGAAAGCCGAGCCGCTCGAGGCGCAGGCATCCTCAAATCGCGTGCATGGAATCTGCTCGAAACCGGCGGCAGTGCCCACGTAGGGCGCCAAATGATTCTGCCCTTCAAACGACGGGCCTGCGAAATTGCCTAGATAGAAGGCTTCGACAGCCGAAGGAACGAGATTGGCGTCACTTAGCGCGTGCGAAATGGCTTCTACTGCCAGTGAGCGCAGGTTACGCTCCGCAAAAGCTCCGAAAGCTGTTTTTCCTATTCCGACGATCGCCACAGGTCTCATATACTCTAAAATAGCGTCGATGAATGGCCGGGTTGCCAAGTTTTGCGCCGCACAACAGAGTCGGAATACAAGGCGGCGGTCTGCTCGACGGGGATCGTTTCAGGCCGGATTTGCCAAGCCTTGCACGTTTAAGCTGGCGCTCCGTCTCTCCTTCTTAAGGGAGTGTGCGAACTGCTCAGCCCTGGAAGAAGCCTCGCTATGCCCGCATACCGTACCGCGGTGGAGAACGCCGTGAGCGATCCTTTGCCCCCGCTTTCGGACTCGCAGTTGCAGTCGTGTGCTGATACACAGGCGCAATTCGTTCAACAGAACCTCCGCCGTATCTTTCTGCTCATCTATCGCATTGTGGGCAATGTCGATGATGCGCAGGATCTTACCCAGGAGACATTCATCAAGGCCTTACAGCGGCAGAACCAATTGAAGGATCTGGAGCGCGCCGGCAATTGGCTGTCGCGTATCGCTGCCAATACCGCGATCGACTTCCTTCGGAAGAAAAAGAAGCTCTCGTTTACTGACATAAACCAATTGGCCGGGTTCGCCACTCCCTGGGCGGACCCCGAACAATCTGTTCTGCGCGGCGAGCGAAAACTGCATCTTGATGGCGGTCTCGCTGTGCTTACCGAGCGCGAACGCATGGCGTTACTGCTGCGCGACGTGGAAGACATTCCGGCTGATCAGGTGGCCCAGCATATGAACTGCTCAATGGCCACCGTGCGCTCGCACATCGCGAACGCCCGTACGAAGTTTAAGCGCTATTTGGAAGAGAAGAAATCATCGTGAAATTCCGCCGATTGACCAGTTCTCACCCAAGCCCCGAAGCGCTGGCTCTGTACCTGCGTGGTGACCTCGCTTTGCTTCCGCGGGTTCGAATCAAAGCCCATATTCTCCAGTGTTCCGCCTGCGACCAGCAGGTCGCGTTCTTCGGTAATGCATTGGCCGAACTGAAGCGGGAAGCCGCAAGCGAAACGCTGACCGCTTTTGAAGCAATAGCGGATTGGAAGAGGCTCGAGCGCGAGATGCTCGGCAATATCATCGTAGGAGTCGCGGCTGCGCGCTGTATCGAAAACGTCGGCCATAAGCACGCCTGGATGCCGCGTCTGGCCATCGCCGGCGGTCTCACTGCTTTATTTGTCGCGGGGTGGGTGTCTCACATCCCCCGGGAGCAGACGGCTCATCTGGCTTCCTCTCTCTCACGCCTAGTGGGCTCACGCCAGGTGCCTCGGTTGGGTGATGTTGTCCAGACCACTCCCACCGGAATCGCGGTGCGTTCCGACGGGGTGACGTTGACCATTCTGCATCCTCCGAGTGCGGTTGTTGCCGTTTCCGGCAAATCCTCTGTCGAGGCCCGCTACATCGACGAAGATACCGGACAGCTTACGATCACGAATGTCTATGGGCAATAGGGGTCTTCGTCGCACGTGTCTGGCGGCGATTTTCTTCCTGGCGGGCGGGCTTCTCGCAGCCGATGAGGGCGCGCGCTGGCTTGAGGTCGAGTTTCCGCATGATTCGCCCGTGTTGCCCGTCAATCTCAGCCTCCAAGAGCCGGGGCCCACTACGGCTGCTTTGCGTGGGGCCTCTATAGTTGTAAATCTTCACGCCTCGCTTCTCCTCCGGAATACTGGCAGCAAACCCATCTCGGGATTGACTCTAATGGTCGAAGCGCCGGACCTCACGCCGTCCGGCAGAGGGTCGGTCACTATTCCGAGCCTACACGCGCAACCCGGAGAGGTGTTTCCGGTACGGGTCGACATGCAACTCGTGCGCCCGTTGAGCATGGGAAAGAGCAGCGGACCGATGATGCGCGTATCTTTGGATTGCGCCCTGTTCTCGGATCTCTCGGCATATGGCCCCGACAAGCTGCACTCGCGGCGACTTCTGGCTGTTTACGAATTGGAAGCACGTCGCGATCGCCGCTATCTCGCTGCGCTGCTCGGCTCAGGCAGGCTCGCTGAATTGCGGGAAGAGTTGAACTTCGGCTTGCAGGATCTAAACCCCTCCCAGCTTGGTCTGGAACTGCTGCGGGAGCCTGGAAATCAACCCTTCCGGGAGCAGCCACTTTCGGTCGGAGCAGTGGCCTTTCCGAGTTCGCCCGTCAAACCGCTGGGTGGTAACGCGCAAATATCGGGTGGTGAAATGCGAGCTTCGCGCCTGGAAGTACAAAATACGTCCGGGAGACCAATCAAGAATTTCGAGGTTGGCTGGATAGTGCGCGACGAGCACGGCCGGGATTTCGTTGCTGGATCCGTTCCCTCGTCCATGCAACTCGCTCCCGTTGAAACCGCCGCCATGACGCAGCCTGGAACTCTTCGCTTCTCTCATCCTGGCGGACAGCCTATGATTGTCGATTCCTTGTTTGCATTTGTGAACGAGGTTGAATTTTCCGACGGCAAGCTTTGGATTCCAAGCCGCATCGATATCGCTCAAGCAACCAGCGACCCGATCCTACGGCGCGCTCTCGGCTCGTCCCCCGAGCAGCAGCGCCTCGCGGACATCTACCGGCGCAAGGGTATGAGCGGGTTGGCGGAAGAGCTCAAACGTGTCAATTGAACTGCCGTCGCACTTAGACCTGCGCCCGTTCCTTGCGGCCGGAATCCTGGACCCTTTACACTGGAAATGTTCGGGGCGTGGCTCAGCCTGGCTAGAGCGCCTGGTTCGGGACCAGGAGGTCGGTGGTTCGAATCCACTCGCCCCGACCAATCTTTTCAAGCAGTTACAACAATACAACTCGTGAGCCCATTCGCTGGTACCCAGGAGCTCTGATGTTTGGGTTCTTCCAAAGTCCTAATTTCTCAGCGGTTTCTCTTGGTTTCATACCTTCCGGTCCGAGGCGATAGGTAGCCATAGTCTCGGCCATAGCGTCTTTACGCCCCATTGCATTCGCGCGTTAATCGTGTACGGCGGCCGATTTGCCCGTCGCAAGGTCCGACTCCCGCGTTTGAAATCCGAAAACTGTCGTGATCTGGCCCGCTTATGTCCACTCCGCGTTTATTGCGGTACCCCGGTAGTTGCGGTGTGCCGCTTGTGCGGAGAAGCGTTTGACTTGCTTGTGAACAGACAAGGCGATGCGGCAGAAGGAATCAAACGCCGCAGACTTCGACAATGTCGACCTGCGGCCAGCCTTTGCAGTTAACCGTACAGTCCAGGTTCGTCCGCGTGCCCACCTGACAGGTTTTTACGCGCCAGATCTGGTGGGTGTCCTGAAAACACGTGGCGGAATCTGCGGGGCGCAGCGCCACTGAGGAGTGTCGCGGAGACCGCGGGTTTGAGAGACTCTCAAGCAACTGACGTCACAATGGATCGGATGCCGTTCGGGTCCAATAGCGGACAAAGCGTGTTCGGTTCCTTAGGGCGCGATAACTCGGAACCAGTCGCGCATGATTTGTTGAACACGCTCATGCTCTTCTGCGGTTACGGGGCTCATATGACATACAGTGTTGCGGGTGTGACCAATCAAGCGTGTCTGAGTGATCAGAGCTTTGTCACGGACGAGCGTCTGGAAGTGCCCCTTCCAGTTGTTGTCCTCATCCATGATCCGCAGCAGTTGCGGCAGCGTAGCAAGCGCGAGCTTGCCGCGAGGGTTGAGATTCATCCATCGCTTCGCCTCTTCGGTACTCTCGTGTTCGGCAACCTTGTCTCGAACGTCCTTCGGCACCGAGTTCCACCAATTCTCTTTATCAGCCTCCGATAGAACGGTAAGGATGAAATCGCGAAGGTAGTTCTCCAGCACGTAAAACAGCCTGAACGTTTCTGACACCTCAATTGCGTCGCGCGTCTCGTCCGGTAGCAGCTCCGCCACATTGAATGTGTTCGAGATCATAAGTCGACTCTGAGGCACGGTGTTTGGTAGGTTCTTGATCGACCGCTGGGCCGTCTGCCCGACCATGAGGAACAAGGCAAGACGTTGTTTCATGCCAAAGCCCTGCGTAGCGCGGTAAAAATGTTTAGGTACGTCTCCTCGGTGCCGTTTGAGGGAAGGTGCACTTCGATGTTGAAACGAAACTCCGGCACGAAGCTCGAAGCTGGTAACGGCGGGTTCGCGGCTGGGAGCGCTGCTGGCAAATCAGCCTCTCCACCCTTCTGTTCGCTGTTGCACGACCCATCTTCTTGATCCGCGTCGTTGAAATCCGCCAGCTTGGCCAGAGATGCAAAGGTCATGGCGATGATCTTTGTCATGGCTTCTTCAGTGCCGCTCACTTGAGCCACCAGGCCTCTCAGCTGATCCGGTGGTAATTCATGGGCAGACTCGTTGGCAGCGTACAACGCCGCGTAGCCTTTCCGAATTCCTGCGGCAAGAGCCTTCTTGGCCTCGTCTCTGTTCTTGAGCCGTGAGTACTCCGCTGTGGGCTTGCCAGAACTGTCGAGAAAGCCCAGCTTCTTGAGCAGAGGGATCAAAGCGCGATCATTCGTGCTCTTCAGCCCCAGCGTTCCTGTCAAGTAATTTGTCGTAAATGCGTCGGGAACCTTAGCTTTGGCAATCTTGTCAAAGACTACGGGGACATTCTTTACCGTCGGCATGTATGGTAGTTCGATAGCCATGGAGCCCAATTATCGTCTCATGTTGATTACTGGATGTCAATGCACGGTAATCGGGTTGACGTATTTGGCCGAGCTGATCGACGCTGCTCTTCTTGCGCGGCAGCCGCCGCATCGGTGTCGCCAGATCGCGCCATTTCGGTTGGAGAGGAACAGGCACCGGCGAATGGCATGTTATGCGAGCCACCCACGTTCGCCTGAATCAGCCCGATAATCTCCGCGATCTTTGCGTGTACGCAGTTAGCGTATACTTAATGAGTGAAGCGCCCGCCGATGACGGTCGTCGAAACATTCCGTTTTCTGAAGGACGCCGAGAGCCTGCTGCCGGAACCCGAACGCGCTCGGCTCGTTGAATTCATCGGTGCGAATCCGGAAGCTGGCGATATTATCCCGGAGACTGGTGGAGTCAGAAAGCTGCGTTGGGCTCTGCAGGGCGGCGGCAAGAGGGGAGGTGCGCGCGTGATCTACTTCTTTCACAACGAGAGCCTTCCAGTGTTCCTGCTCGCGATGTACGGCAAGAAGGAGAAAGCAAACTTGAGCCGAGCCGAACGGAACGCGATCGCGAAGGTGGTGCCCGCAATTGTTCAAGGGTATGGGAAAGGTCGGGGAGCAAAATCATGAAGGCGAAGAGTCGGTCTGTCCGAAAGGCGGCAGAGAAGCAGCCCAGCGTCGGCAAAAGGATCATTGAAGGACTTGAGGAGGCGCTCGCCTGGTCGAAGGGCGAGAATGTTCCTGTCAGAGTCACTCAGGTGCAGGTGGCGGAAGTCGATGTGTCGGCGGTCAGGCGGCGGATGGGCCTGAGCCAGACGCAGTTCGCGCTGAAGTTCGGCTTTTCCCCCGCTACCCTCCGCAATTGGGAACAGGGGCGGGTTCGACCTGACGCTCCGACACGCGTGCTGTTAGCCGTGATCGCAAAGCACCCCGAAAGCGTTGAGGACGTCTTAAAGGACGCGCGATGAAGGGCTCGCGACTATGGCCGATACTATGGCTACCCCCTGCAGCTAACGGTTGCTCTCTCTTGCTCAGATGCGTCCCCGTAGCCGGAAAAGTTGCTGATTCTGAACAACGAAGCACGATTTTTCGCAATCCATAGCAATCGGGCTAAGTCTCTTATTCCTCATTACCCTCTGGTTCGGGACCAGGAGGTCGGTGGTTCGAATCCACTCGCCCCGACCAATTCCTTCCTAAAAATGGGGATTTTGATCCCGGGGGCCGTCTTGTCCGCTTGCGGTCACTATGCCCAAAACATGACCACCCCGGCCTGTTGAGCGCGTTCAATCGCTGCACGACCGTCTCGGTCCAAGGATGAACGTAGCGCCGGGTCATCCCGAAATCGCGGCCAGCGAGGTACCCGAGCGTGTACGGGTCCATATGCGGCGCGCAGCGAGTCAGGCATGTGTGAGGGAATGTGTACAGCATGACGGCTGGAGTTTGGCGAGCAAGCAGGCGCGTTTGTGCTGGTTCTTGGGCGTTGATTTCTCGGCGGGCCCGCCGGCCGTTCGCGACGGGAACACTCATTCGGAGCTCGCGGATAACTGCCGCACTTCAAGCAGGGCTGAAAGTCGTGCGCACCGGAACTCGGCGGCGTGCGTTGATGGGTCTTACCGTATGCGATCTCTACCGAATCCGCCGGACGATCTCCTTTCGACTGGAGTTGCTTGCTGAATCTGGACACTCGTCTGTGACGGTCTAGGATCGCTCGGCTCCGGCACGACGGAAGAGCAGAGACTGAACGAACATCCGGACCAATAGAAAGGGATTTCCCCGCCGTACCGGTATGCTGCCGAGGTTGGCCGCAGCGCAAAGTTAGAACGGGGCGGCTCTGGAAACCTTCGGCGCAGGCTGTACTCTGCGAGCGACCCGAGTTTGCCTACGTTGCTCCGCTCTCGCCATGCGTCTCTGGATTCGAAAACGCCAGGTGTACGGCCCGCACCAGCATCACGGCTCGACGACTAGCAGACCCGTCGCACCCTTCTGCCCGTGGCCGAAGCCGTGATTCACGAAGGGAAATTCGCCCGCCAAATCAGCGGTGAATTCAAAAATCATGCCGCCTCCCGGGAGAACGTTGAAGGTCTGTATACCGTGCATCGTGTTCTCCGGAGGAGATCCCAGGTAAACTGTTTCAAACTGCTGGCCGACAACGTGAAAGAAGCACTGGTGTGTGGGTCCCGCAGACACCACATAAAAGCGTACCCGGTCGCCGAGCTTCACCCGGATCGGCGCGTCATGATATTGCGAGGGACGTCCGTTGAACGCCACGATGTCCGGTGCTGCCGAAAGCATTTTGTTGTAGTTGAAGGACGCGACACCGTTCTTCGGCTCATTCAAATAGAATTCACTCTGGACAAGCACGAATTCCTTGGCCGGGGAAAGCGGCGTCACTGGATCTACGATAATGGCGCCGTACATGCCCGCGCCGAGGTGCATGAGAATGGGCGGAGTCCCGCAGTGATATAAGAATGCACCGGCATATCGCGGCGTGAAACTGAAGGAAACCGATTGTCCTCGCATCACGGAACGAAACGCCGTTTTCGGATCGACCAAGGCACAATGGAAATCCATCGAGTGCGGCATCATTCCTTCGTTAGTGAGCGTGAACTCCACCTTGTCGCCTTGCCGCACATGGAGGATCGGGCCGGGCACGTCGCCATTGAAAGTCCATGCCGCCACCACGGCGCCGGGCCTGATGCACACCGGTACTTCCTGGGCTCTCATGTGAATGCGCGTGATGCTGCTGGAGGACCTGGGCGGAAGCGCCGGGTCATAGCGTCGAAAAGGCACGTTGGCGAGGTCAGGCTTGGGGCCGGGGGGCGTAGACGACATCGTGTGCTCTTGGGCCAGCGCTATACCCAGCGACGAAGCACTTCCAAGAAAAGTACGCCGGTTTGGCTTCATAGTTCTCCGATACTCTTTTGATTTACGCGGCTGCTCTTTGAGCAAGGTGTGCAGGTGGACGCGCAAACGTCATCAGCAGGTTGGCCGCGAACAGCGCGACGGCCGTTAATTCAGCGATCGCGGAAAGGGGCAGCAGTTTCCATGCCGCCGCGACATTCATTTCGTAAGCAGGAATCTCGCAGATGACGCGCAGCAGACATCCAAGATTCAGGATGGCTAATGCGTAAAACATCAGCCGCGGGCTAAAGAGAACACGCATACCACAGAAGGCCGGCAACACTCGCGGGCCGATAGAAAAGACCATCGTTCCGATGAAGCCAACGGTCAAGGCATGGCGTGAAGCTCCCGTGACACCTCCATTGTGATCGAAGAATGATGCGCAAGGCCCCAGCACTGCCGCCGCCAGCAGCCATACGTACGCTGCTCGAACGAAATAAGGGAAACTGTGATGGATTCCTTGGAGCTTGGCGGGCTGGATGCTGCGCCGGAACACATGAAGGGACCAGGCCGCAAGCACGGATGCCGTTACCAGAAGCAGGGAGCACAAGACCGCCGCACCCGCCAAACCTGTCATTAGTGCGGCTGTCAAAGCCACAAGAGCAGCTGCGAGCCCGCGTGCGTTGGGCTGCGGCAGTCCCAAGAAAATCGGCAACCAACGTGCGTTGAACCCCCACACCGCAAGCGCCAGGAAACCCCACGCGGATATTAGCAGCAGACGTTGATCGAGGGGCGGCGGTAAGGCGGGAGCGCTTTCGCGCAAGGCAACGTAGATAGAACCGCCGAGGTTCAGCAGCAGAGCCGCGGCAAAGGCCAAGGTAGATGCCAGCACCAAACGCATCCAAATCTCCGGAGTGCGAATCACGGGAAAATCGCTACGTTTCGGCCTATGCTGCCGTATGGTAAAGAAAAACACGAGAAAGCCTGCCAAGATCAAGAAGGCAGAAAAAGGAAGCATAAGCCGCCACTGCCACCCATAAACGCCGATGATCCAGTGCAATGCAACGCCTAGTGTCCAGAGCGCCCATGTCCGCCAACCGAGACTCACCGCAAAGGGCCTCAGGCGGCCCATCTTCGACAGCGAATAATAGCCGATGCCTATGACAAAGGCGCCGACCCAGCCAAATATCTGAGCTTGTCCGTGCGCTTGAATCCATGCCGGAGATAACGAGTGCGCAGCATGGCGCGCAGTGATGACGATCAGGTTCCAGACTCCAAGGAACGTGCCGGGGAGAAGCAAAAACGTCAGGCCGGTGCAGATGAAAGCGGTCACGAGCTTCTGGAGTGCTCTCTCCCGAATCGCTGCTTCTCTCCCGGTATGTCGATCGGCCTGCATTACGCTACCCGCCTAATTGAGTTTTTCAAATTCCAGCGCACGCGGGAACAGAATATTGTTTTCCAAATGGATGTGCTGGTGCAAATCCTTCTCCAGCATCTCCAGACCTCGATACAGCGCCTGGTAGCTCATGCACGCTTCTTCTGGGAGCTTGTAGCCCTTTGTCACCGTACGGAGGGATTTGAGTAATTCACCTGTGTCATCGTGATCGCTCATCATGTGCCGGATTGGATTGATCAAGGCACCAAAGAAAGCGGGCGGAGGCGTTACCCCAGCCTGAGCAGCCTCTTCCACCACCTTTAAGCGCGGGAAAAGCACCTGCTCCTCCTTCAGCATGTGAGTAGAGATCTCGGCACTCATGGCATCCACAAGCTCACGAACCTGATGAAGCTCGGGGTGCATGTACCCGTGGCGAAATTGCACTTTTGTGGCGAGTGCGGCAAGGTGCGGCAGTTCGCGTTTGGCGTGGGCGTGATGGTACTCAACGATGTGAGTGGACAAATCAGTCAGTGAAGACGTCATCCAGAGCCGCTCGTTTTCTAGGGGCTGAACAACCAGTGCGCTTGAGAGATCCGCAAGGACAAGATTCAAGGGCACGTTGTGCTTCGCACAGGCATCTTCAAGCGGCCTGTTTCCCCCGCAGCAGTAATCGATGCCTAATGCCTCAAAAACCGGGACGGCGGCCGGATGCTGCCGGACAATCTCAGCAACCGTTTGCGTCGTATCAAGATTCATTTGCCTCACCTCTGCTTTCACGGTAAGCGCGCAAGAACGGGCCGCCAGTAACTTTAGTCACCGGATTTGCTAGTTACAGATCGTCCGGCTAGATGGGAGAAGTCAGGTCCGATTCCAAGGCTTCGCGGTCCAAAATCGTGATCTCATGCCCTTGGACGTGAATCAGTCCCTGCGCTTGCAGGCGCGCCATATTGCGGGAAACGAGCTCGCGGACCGTGCCGATGTGAGCGGCAATTTCCTGATGGCTCATGCCCAAATCAAATACTGTTCCTTGAGCGGTAGCGCGGCCTTGCGCTTGAGCCTCCCGCAGCAGCCAGGCGATCAGGCGATGCCGCAATGTTGTGAAAGAGAGTTCCTCGATAATCCCCACCAGGCGCCGCAGACGCGTACCCACCACTTGCAACACTTTCAACGAAACTTCCGGATGCTCCAGGCAACAAGACCGAAAATCGTTCTGGGACACAAAAAGCAACTGCGATTGCTCCGTCGCTGCTGCCGAGGCGGGGTACGGGCCGCCATCAAACACCGGCAGCTCAGCAACCGAACTACCCGGACCTTCCATCGTGAGGACCTGCTCGCGCCCCGTCGGCGATGTCTTAAAAATCCGCACGCGTCCAGCCGCTACCACATAAAGACCGGCGCACGGCTCTCCTTCATAGAACAGGAGTTCCCCGGCGGAGAAGTTCCGAGTTACCGTGCGCTCAGCGAAGGCCGTGATCTCCGCGTGGTCCAGAGCGGAAAACAGCTGTGTTGCCTTTAAGGTCGCGATAATCGCCGGGAGTTGGTTGGCATTCATCAAACTGTCAGTTTAGGAAACGCAATCCGATTTCGGTAACCAAAGTCACTGGCTTGCATGGATCGCTCCCGAAGAATGAGCCATAGAGAGTGGGGGAAAATCGAAGCATGGCAAGTGTCGCAAGCAACCGGCCGCATTCCAAAACAGCAGTGCCGGATGAATTCAACGTGAGGCTCTACCGCAAAGTGCTCACGGTGTTCTACGTGGAGGAGCGAATGAAGGCGTTCGCGCGCCAAGGCAAATGCTCATTTGTTGCTTCCAGCCGTGGACACGAAGTTACTCAGGCGGGGATCGCGTCACTCTTGAAGGCGGGCCACGACTGGTTCTTTACCTATTACCGATCGAAAGGCACGGCAATCGGAATAGGTCTCCCGCTAAAAGATATTTTTCTTGGAATGCTCGGACGCGCTGGCGATCCCAACTCAGAGGGGCGTAACATGCCTGAGCACTTCTCGTCACGGGCGCTGAACCTGGTGTCACAAACCGCTTGCACCGGATCGCAGTACCTTCCGGCGGTCGGCGCGGCAAAGGCAATGAAGACAGAAGCTAGCGATGCGGTGGTGTATGTGGAATCCGGAGAGGGCGCCACCAGCGAGGGTGAGTTTTTCGAATCACTAAACTGGTCGGCACGAGAGTCCCTTCCCGTACTTTACGTTATTCAGAACAACGGATATGCGATCAGCGTTCCGCAACGCACCCAAACGGTTTCGTCTGTTTGCAGGATTGCAGAAGGCTTCGGCGTCCGCGGGGTCGAGCTCGATGGAATTAGCTTTGAGGAGGTCACTGAAACACTGCCGCCCCTGATCCAAGCCATTCGGGATGGCGGAGGTCCTGTCCTGATTGAAGCGAGAGTTGTGCGGCTGGACCCGCATTCCTCTTCCGACGATCACAAAAAATACCGCAGCGATGAGGATCTGCGGCATTTGGCGGAACTCGATCCTTTGCTGAATATGGAGAACCGGCTGCTCCAAACCGGCGTGCTCAATCGGTCCGAAGTCGAGACGATCCGGCAAGAGGTGAAGCGTGATGTGGATTCTGCCGCGGACTGGGCCGATGCACAGCCGGAGCCAGACGGGCGCGAGTTGTTCGCGCACATCTACGCTGAGCGTGTCGCAGAACCCGCCAAGGCTCCGCGCTATATTTCGCAGGAACCGGTCACGCTTATTGATGCTGTCAATCACGGGCTGCGCGAAGAGCTTGCAAGGAATCCCAGAATCGTGATGTGGGGCGAAGACATTGCCGATCCCAAGGGCGGCGTTTTCGGAGTCACGCGTGGATTAACTGGAGCATTCGGTGACCGCGTGACCAATTCACCGCTGGCGGAGGCCAGTATTGCCGGCGTGGCGGGCGGAATGGCCATCGCGGGTTACAAGCCCATCGTCGAGATTCAATTTGCCGATTATCTTTGGCCGGCGGCCATGCAGTTAAGGGACGAAATTCCGACTGTTCGTTGGCGCAGCAACGGCGTCTGGACGTGCCCCGTTGTTGTCCGGATCGCAGTAGGGGGATACATCAAGGGCGGCCCTTGGCACTCCACCTGTGTCGAGAGCTTCTTTTCCCATATTCCGGGCTGGCGCGTTGTATTCCCGAGTTGCGCGGAAGATGCCAAAGGCCTGATCAAAGCGGCGGCGCGCTCGGAGGATCCAGTTGTCTTTCTGGAGCACAAGGGGCTGTATCGTAAGCTTCAGGCGAAAACTCCCGAGCCGGATGCCGATTACGTATTGCCATTCGGCTGCGGACGAGTCTTGCGCGAAGGCAGCGATGTCACAGTGATTACATGGGGCAGTAGCGTGTATTTGGCGCTCGAAGCGGCGAGACAAGTCGAGCGCCACGGACGATCTGTGGAAGTGATCGACTTGCGCTCCATCGTGCCTCTCGATGAAGACCTAATCTATCGCAGCGTGCGGAAAACGAATCGCGTTGTGATTGCACACGAAGATTCCCTACTGATGGGATTCGGCGCAGAGATTGCAGCGCGTATCGCTACAAACTGCCTGGATGCTCTCGATGCTCCGGTTGCTCGTGTGGCGGCGAAGGACTCGTTTGTACCCTCGGCACCGGCGCTCGAAGCACTTGTGCTGCCTTCGCCGCACGACGTGCAAAATGCTATCGAGGGCACGTTGCGGTACTAGATACTTCGTTGCATAGCGTGGCCGCCGGGCAGATACAATTGGAGCCTGTCCCAAAACACGTTACCCAAGATTCATAACGCCATGTGGCCCGGCTTGGTCGGCAAAGGTTCCGGGTCCGAGCCCACTATCGGACTCGAGACAATGCTCCACCTAACCGCTGAGGCCAATCTAGAAGGCAGTCGCTTTGACGGCGTCGATCTCTTTCTAGCCGATCCGCATGTCAGCATCGATTCGAGCAGAGATGATCTTGCACGGCTGGCCGATAAGCTCCGGGCACTCGGTTTGGTGGCCGGCTCACTTGTTGCACCCGTCTGGCCGGCAACCGGAGGCGGTTCCGCTATGGGAAATGCCAGCGAGCGCAACCGCTTCCTCCAGCAATTGCAGAAAGCTTGCCTGATCGGGTCAATACTGCGCCGGATCGGTATCAGGCCCTACGGGGTGATTCGCATCGACTCCGCTGCCAGCCCTGTGGATTGGGCCGAATCGCCCACCGAAAACACAAGCCGCATTGCGGAAACCTTTCGGGAAGCGTGCGCTATTGCGGAGGCGCATGGGGAGCGCCTCGCAGCCGAAGGCGAAATCTGTTGGGCTGGCATGCACAGCTGGAAACGCATGCTTAACTTGCTCGAGCTAGTCGATCGGCCCAAAACGCTTGGCTTTCAGGCCGACTTGGCCCATACGCTGCTTTACGCCCTCGGATACAATGCTCCGGAAGATCGCATTCTCCCGGAAAGCTTTGACTGGAATGACAGTACCGCTCTCTATTCCGCCCTCGGGATTGTTGCTGCCGCTCTTCGACCCTGGACCATTGATTTTCACCTGGCTCAAAACGACGCCGCCGTGAAAGGCGCCGGTTCCCACGACAAGACAGGCCATCACTGCCTTCCCTATGAACCGCAGGGCAAGTTGGATCTGGTGCGCGCCTCAGGGCTGTGGTTGCGCGATGAGGATGGCAATTTGACCCGGGCTGTCCGGCACATCTGCTGGGATGGCTGCATGTTTCCGAACGAGATCATGCTCGACCCCGCAACCTGGAAGGACGTCCTCCGGGCCATGATTTCGGTTCGCAACGCGCATGGCTGGTCCGCATAACTTCATGAAGTCGAGGAAACCGCTGCGCATCGGCCTGGTGGGATACGGCTTTATGGGCCGTACTCATTCAAACGCCTATCGCCAGGTGAACCAATTTTTCGACGTGGGTTACCAGCCAGAGTTGAAAGCTGTCTGCGGGCGGGATCCGCAAAAGCTGGCCGAGTTCGCGAACCGCTGGGGCTACGGATCGTGCGAGAGCGATTGGCGATTCCTGATCGACCGCAAAGATATCGACCTGTTAGACATCGCCAGTCCGAACGATACACACCTAGCCATTGCGGTGGCCGCCGCGGGTGCAGGCAAAATCGTGTTGTGCGAAAAGCCGCTAGCGAGAAACGTGGCTGAAGCTTATGCGATGGTGGAAGCGGTCGAACGGGCGCGCGTTCCGAACATGGTCTGGTACAACTATCGCCGCGTACCGGCTGTTGCTCTTGCAAAACAGATCATTGACGAGGGCCAATTAGGACGCGTGTTTCACTACCGGGCGAAATTCCTGCAAGACTGGACCATTTCCTCAAAGGTGCCTGTCGGCGGACGGGGACTCTGGCGTCTGGACGCTGATGTTGCGGGCAGCGGCGTCACCGGAGATCTGCTCGCCCACTGCATAGATACGGCGATCTGGCTGAACGGGGCAGTGAGGACAGTCAGCGCCATGACTGAGACGTTCATCAGGCACCGCGAGAACGCCACCACAGGCCAGGCGCAAGAAGTTCGAATCGATGATGCATGCGCATTTCTGGCGCGCTTCGAAAACGGATCGCTTGCTACCTTCGAAGCAACTCGTTATGCCAGAGGTCACAAAGCCTTCTACGCTTTCGAATTGAACGGTGAGAACGGTTCGCTTGCTTGGGAGTTGCATGACTTGCACCGTTTGCAGTTCTTCGACTACGCCCCGGCCCCAAAGCTGCGGGGCTGGCGTTCCATCCACGTGACCGACGGCGAGCATCCCTATATGAAAAACTGGTGGGTCCCTGGCCTGCAGATCGGATACGAGCACACCTTTATTCACCAGTTGGCCGACCTGCTGCGCGACCTTAGCGAGGATCTTGCGCCTGCTCCTTCTTTCCGCGATGCACTCGCGACCGAACAAGTGATTGAGGCCGTTCTCAGGTCGGCTCAGACGGGGGCCTGGGTGAACTGTAGGTAGGGAAGGTGAGAAAGCCAGATGTCGAGTCAAGCGCTTATTGAACAAGCTCTGAACGCCGGCGAAGGCGTGGTTCGCCTCGCTCCCTGCTGGGTGCCTCGCTCCTTTCTAATGCCCGGAGGCCGCCTGAAACTCGACACACGCGACCTGTATGCGCTCGGTGCTCATCGCGGCGGGATCGACGAGCGCTGGTTCTCATCCACTACCAATGCCGCAAACGGTCCCGGTACACCGCCAGATGAGGGACTCAGCTACATGGTGGTAAATAACGGCCGGAAGGTCCTGTTCAAGGAAGCGATTGAACTCGTGGGCGACAAGTTTCTGGGCGCAGATGTTATGGCTCGCGAGGGTGGCTGGAATCTGCTTTGCAAATTTTTCGACAATCTCGGCCCGATTCCCCACCACATGCATCAGCGCGACGAGCACGCGAAGCTGGTTGGGCGCCTCGGCAAGCCGGAAGCCTATTACTTTCCGCCTCAGTACAACTTCAAACCGAACAACTTTCCTTACACTTTCATGGGCTTGGAGCCGGGTACGAGGCGCGATGACATCTTCGGCTGCCTCGAACGCTGGCAGCAGGGCGACAACGGCATTCTTAACTACTCGAAGGCGTATAAACTGCAGCTCGGCACAGGTTGGCAAATCAATGCAGGAATCCTGCATGCCCCAGGATCGCTCGTCACGTATGAACCTCAGGTGAACAGCGACGTGTTCGGCATGTTCCAATCGATGGTCGAAGGCCGTTACGTGTCATGGGAACTTCTAGTCAAGGACGTCCCGCCAGAAAAGGCGCACGATCTCGATTACCTGGTCGACATGCTCGACTGGGAAGCGAATGTCGATCCGGCGTTCGCCAGTCATAATCTGACCAAACCGCGCCCTGTTCGCAATCCACGGGAGATGGCGGATTCCGGTTACCGTGAACTTTGGGTTACTTATGGCACCCGACATTACTCCGCAAAGGAACTGACTGTGTTTCCGGGTCGCTCGCTAACGGTGAAAGATGCCGCCGCTTATGGCCTTATCGTCACGCAAGGCTTTGGCCGGCTGGGCGTTCATCGGGTGGAAACTCCATCTCTGATTCGCTTCGGTGAACTCACAAGTGACGAGCTGTTTGTTACGGCAAATGCAGCCGCGAACGGAATCGAAGTCACCAATGAGAGCTGCACCGAACCGCTGGTGATGCTGAAGCATTTTGGGCCCGGTAATCCGGATGCCGCTTTCAGTTGAGAATATGGCAGACGACCTCACGCCTAGGAGCACCTCAGTCACTCTGCTCGGCCACTCTCGGCCTTGTTTTCAGCGTTGTTAAGGCCTACAGCTAGTAGAAAGCACTTAGACCTGATCGAGGACCCGTACAACCCGTCTGGTAGACTGGGGCTATGCGGGTGAATTATAGCTGTATAAGGAAAACTTGGTCAGTCCTGTCAAAGAGAATTGTTATGGCGGCTGGCCTGTTAGTCCTTCCCGTGAGCGCAAGAGTGGAGAAGGCGGCTTCGGCTGAACCGGCACTTGCAAAAGCATCGAAACTCTCGATCACCGCGGACCCGCGCACAGCGAGACTACGGCGCTTCTTTTCCAGTTTGCATTGTCCTGTGCTCGGGCTGGCGGAGGATTTCGTGCACGCGGCGGATGACAATCACCTCGACTGGAGGCTACTGCCGAGCATTTCTGTAATCGAATCAGGTGGCGGCAAGGCTTATCGTAATAACAATATCTTTGGCTGGAACAACGGGGTACAGGCGTTCCCCTCGATTCGTGCTGGACTGAACGTGGTAGCTTTCAAGCTGGGCAACAGTCCGCTTTACAAGAATCGCGATGTGTTCGGAAAACTGCGCCTGTATAATCCGGACGCAAGTTATGCGCAGAAGGTTATGGACGTTATGAACCGGATCAGCCCAGTAGCCGACGTGAGTTACCCGGAGCGCCTTACACATCGCCGAAGCCAATACGTTTACGCGAGCTTCTTGTACTGAGGGCTTGAGAGAATAGACTCCCAATGCCGGAGCGGCAGCAAGAGCCTACTCCCCCAAGATCTTTATAAGGACGCGCTTTCGCCTGCGCCCGTCGAATTCGCCATAAAAGACCTGCTCCCAAGGACCGAAGTCCAATCGGCCGCCGGTGACGGCGATTACCACCTCTCTCCCCATGACCTGACGTTTCATGTGGGCGTCCGCATTATCCTCGCCCGTTCGATTGTGCTGGTAAGCGGAAACCGGCTCATGGGGCGCGAGTTTTTCCAGCCATTTATCATAATCCTGGTGCAGCCCAGTTTCGTCGTCGTTGATAAAAACTGAAGCGGTTATGTGCATCGCGTTCACCAGGATTAGACCTTCGCGAACACCACTTTCTTGCAGGCACGCCTCAACGTCACGAGTGATGTTCACAAAAGCGCGACCAGTGGAAATCTCAAACCAGAGTTCCTTGCGATAGCTCTTCACACTGACAGGTTAACCAGGCGGCCCGCCGGCAAGGCACGTCGGCATGGACGCTACTTCGACGAGACGATAACCGTCAACTACGGGGGGGCGACGAGCATCACTCGGGAGCAGGCTTTGGAAAGACAGCAAGACAGACAACGAGGCGAGTGCAAGGAGAGTAGCGAGAATATTCAATCTCATTGCCTTCAATGTTAGTTTGAGGCGCTGCGCTGCTTCGCCACTTAGATATATGCAATCACGTCGATTTCGACCAGCGACTTGCCAGGAAGACCCGCCACGGAAACTGTGGTCCGAACAGGCGGCTCCGACCCAAAGCGGCCGATGAATTCTTCATTCATTCGCTGATAATCCTTCAAGTCTGCCAGATAGACCTGCGCCTTGAGAACTTTGTTCATCGATGATCCAGCAGACTCGAGCTGCTTTTGAATCTGATCGAGGACGTGTTTTGTATGGGCCTTTATGTCTCCCTCAAAATGCGCACCCACTCCGGAGAGGAACAGCAGGTTGCCGTAAGATACGGCCGGGCTAAACAGAGGCGTTTTTTCTGGCGGCTTGCCGTTTGACCACCAGACCTTCTTAGTCCCGGCGGATTGGGCGGCTGATTCGGGCGCAGATGCAAACACAGCCGCGCTGCTCGCACTTCCAGTTCGAATAAAACGCCTTCGATTTGTTCTGTCCATAACTTCTCCCTTTCCTTATTGATGCTCGCGTTGTTGCTGGATCCTACCTGAGCTCCTCGCGTCCTAATATACTGACGAGGTCGTCGACTTGCGAAGCAGTTAGTGTCGAGCCATACTGGGCGGGTATGAGGGAATGAGCTGAACGCCCAATACCCAGGAGGACGCGCGTGCGGAGAATGCGCGCCAATTCGCCATCCGGCAAACCGTCGAGATTTGGGTCTGCCGCGATCTTGGGCCCATGTTCCGCGCCGCGGCCATCATGTCCGTGGCGGCCCAAGCAAACAGCTGCCGTCCTAAATTAGAATGGCTGCCCGCCGCTGCAGGACGTAGGGTGATTCCAAAGCGAAGAAACAGCCAGCTAAAAAATTTCGGCAAACATACAACTTAGCAGGACAGTTCAGCGGTTTGGGCATGCCATTACCACACATAAGTGCGCGCTTTGAGTGGTTGCTGGGGCTTGCGCTGTTTAGCGGGTGCTGGTGCGATTTGGGGCACAACTGGAAGTTCGGTGGCAAGTTTTCTCTTGATGTGGCTTGTTTGATCTTCTTGCCACCTCCATAGCAGCGAATTGGCTCTCTTACAACGTCGCCGAAAAAAATGAGTCAATTGCGAGCGGGTGGATGCGCGCAACGGCAAGTCACTTTAGCATTTCAATACGGGCCAGCCGATGCACCCTTCTCTCTCATGAGTTATGGCATAAATGGTAAGCAGTATCTGATCATTACGTCCCAATGATAAGAGATGATGAACAAAATGCCCGGATCGGCCTTCAGCAATTTCACTCGATATCTGAACTGTTCTACCCGGAGGGATGTACTTCGCAGCACCGCTCTACTCGGCCTGGGTCCAGCATCGTCAAGTGCTAGGAATTTTGGCACGTCGCACGCGAGTGCGGGCAAACACCAGGGCACCGAAGGCTTCAACATTTACCAATCGATCGGAATCCGGCCGGTAATTAATTGCCGGGGCACTTACACCGTGATCGGCGGTTCGCTCGAATTGCCGGAAGTGACGGCAGCCCAGCAAGCTGCAGCGCAGCACTATGTGCAGCTCGATGAACTGGCCGATGGGATCGGCAGTCGCTTGGCTGAGTTGACCGGCGCCGAGTGGGGCATGGTCTCATCGGGTTGCGCCGCTGCGCTTGCCCACGCAACGGCGGCTTGTATCGCAGGAGGAAATCCCGATCTGCACGTCAGAATTCCGAATTTAAGCGGGTTTGCGAAAGACGAAGTGGTGATTCCAACGCACTCGCGAAACGAATATGATGCTGCGATCCGAGCGACCGGCGTGCGGATCATCGAAGTAGCAGATCCGGTGCAGTTCCGGGAGGCGCTTGGGCAGCGGGTCGCCATGATCTATGTTCTAGCTGGAGCGGACGCCGAAATGGGTCCGCTCACTTATGACACGATTTACGCTCTCGCCCGTGAGCGGAAAATTCCAGTGCTGGTGGATGCGGCCGCTGAGGTACTGACAATCCCGAATTTACATCTGCTGCGCGGGGCAACTCTGGTTGGTTACAGCGGCGGAAAATGCATCCGTGGCCCTCAGTCTGCAGGCTTGCTTCTCGGGCGGAAGGATCTGGTCAGGGCTGCCTGGGTACACAGCGCACCTCACCACGGTTACGGACGAAGCATGAAGGTCGGCAAAGAAGAAGCCATGGGGATGCTTGCCGCGGTCGAGATGTGGCTGAAGCGCGACCACGAGACTGAGTGGAACGGTTGGATGGCGGCAATGCGGCATATCGCTAGTGAGGTTGGAAAGATCGATGGTGTGAGCAGCTCGATCGAGGAGACGAAGGCACTCTCGAACCACAGCCCAGTCCTAAACATTCGATGGGACACCGCGAAGGTCGGAGTTACCGGCTCGGAGGTCGAGCACACGCTGTTCACTACTGATCCCCGCATAACGCTTTTCTCCTCCAGCGGAAAGGGCGAGATGCAGGAGAACGAAACCGGTGTATCCATCACGGCTTACATGATGTGCCCCGGAGACGAAAAGATCGTTGCACAGAGGCTTCGAATGCTGTTATCGAAGGTGGCTGGAGTTAAGCTTGCGGCCGATAACTCAGCCCCGGCGTGCGAGATCGGGGGCGAGTGGAATGTAGAGATAGAATTTGCGGCGAGCCGCTCAATACATGTGCTTTATCTGGAGCAGAACGGGTCAGACCTGCGGGGAACACACCAGGGCGATTTTCTCTCGCGCGACCTTTCAGGCTCGATTCGCGGCAATGAAGTAGAGATGACCAGCAGGATTGGCGAACAGCACGGCGCAGCTTTGACCTTTAGCTTCACGGGAACTGCGAGTCGGGAGAAGATGGGAGGCGATCTCAACCTGGGCGAATACCGCTCGGCGAAGTGGACCGCGAGCCGGCACAAGAACGAACCCGGCGGTCCTGGAAGAGCCTAGGCACGAAACGAGCGATGCGGCCGCGTTTGGAACGAAAAAGGAGCAGTGCATGGGCGATTCGGGCACGCGGTGCGATCTACTCGGTCGCATTGCTGGCAACGGCGCTTGGCATCGGTGCTACTACTGCGATCTTCAGCCCGGTGAACGCGGTCCTGCTGTGCTCGCTACCTTTGGAAATGCACAGCAGCTGGTCTATCTCTGGGGCCCCAGCAGGAATTTGTACTCGCTTGTCTATTTTCGGTGCGTATTAGCTCGCTCCAAATTTCCGAGACGCAGTGCTTGACTGGGTTACGACTCCGCAGATCATAGATTTGCACAGGCAACTTTCCCATACTTTCCCGGGCGAGTTCGCAACGCAGATCCTTGCCATCTTTATGCAAAGCTGCCTCGGGCAGGCCGAAGTTCAACAGGAACGGCTGAAAGTTCTATCAAGGGAGCTTATAAGCCGGTTTGACTCTGATGAAAAGCTTGTCCCATTTGTGATGTTTTCCAGACGGCGCAGAGCGTCCTCCTGGAAAAGTCTGATCCAAGAGGGTAAGGTCCGAGATCAGATCCGCTTCCATCCATCGCCAGTTTGGAAGCTTCCCACTGCTGGCACCGCCGACCTGAAAACCAAGTAGCTTGACCGAACCGTTGTGAACCCCGTAATCGTGCGGCTCAATGATCCGTTCCTTGTTCCGGTAGCGAAGCCGAAGCAGACGCCTGTCTTGGATTGCAGTCCAGAGCAGTCGATTTACATTCGGCTGAGTCCCTTGCACGACAGCGCGCCTCAGTTTCTAGTTAACACGCTGGGGCCAGGAGATCGCAACCTCCTTTCCAGAAAGCAGCACTTGAATGTGCATCGACACTGCAGCAGGCGGAAGCGGCCGCAAAGGCGGGGGAGTTATGCCGCAAGCTCGGCATCAGCCAGGCGACCTTTTACAACTGGAAGAAACAGTACGCGGGTTTGGGTGTGCAGGAGTTGCGACAGCTGCGGGAAGAGAACAGCCGCTTGAAACGGATCGTGGCGGATTTGACGCTGGACCGGCAGATTCTGCAGGAGATCGTGTCAAAAAGCCTCGCCAGCAGCGCCGGTTGGTGAGGGTGGACGCAGCAGGCGTCTCGGGTGTCGGAGCGCCGGGCAGTCCGCGTAGTAGGTACGCGCCGGAGCACGTGCCGCTATGAAAGCCGCGCTCCGAATCAGAACGGATTACGGCAGCGGTTAAAAGAACTGGCGGCAACGCATGTGCGGTATGGCTATCGACGATTGACGGTGCTGCTACGCCGCGAAGGTTGGGCGGTGAACGCGAGACGCATTTATCGGCTTTATCGCGAAGGAGGACTGATCGTGCTTACTAAGCAGCGGAAGAAAATGGCTCGTGTGAACGAACCCCGCAACCACGGGCCGGCCATCGGAATCAGTGCTGGTCGATGGATTTCGTGAGCGATAAGCTCGCCGACGGCACCAGCTTTCGCATCCTCACGATAGTCGATCAGTTCACGCGCGAGTGCGTGTGGCTGCAAGCCGACCGCTCTATGAGCGGAGCCAAGGTGGTTGCAGCGCTGACGAAGGTGACTGCGGAGCGCGGTGGATCACCGATAAGTATTACTTGCGACAACGGGAGTGAATTCGCCAGTCGCATCGTCGAGGCCTGGGCCATGAACCACAAGGTAAGGCATTGTTTCATCCGCCCCGGGCGACCCGTCGAGAATGGCTTTGCGGAGAGTTGATGCAAGAGCGGCGAAATGGGCAGTTCGTTCTAACAGGTGATCGGGCATCCAAACTACGGAGTTCCGTGGGGACAGGATCGCCTGGTTCCCATTTTCCTGACCACTCTTGCCATGCGACGGCAGAAACAGACGATCACGTTTCGGAGCGCCGCTGAAATGCTGGATGTGTTTGGGATGCAGCAAGGCGGATCGCAATATCGGCGGCTAATCGCCGCCTTCCAGCGGGTCTTCGGCGCAACAATCTTCTTCGGAACGGATACGCAAGCAGCTAAGGCGGCCATCGCGCATCAGGCACGATTCAATTTCATGCGCGAAGCACGATCTGGTACTCTCGCGATCCAAACCAGCCGCTATTGTCCGGCGGCTTTGAGAACGTCATCGTGCTGAGTGACGAGTTCTATCGTGAGGTGACCGCGCATTCGATCCCGACGGACCTCGAAGCCGCGGGAATTCGCGGAGCAGACGGAAATCAGCGATCCTCCGTACCGTCCCCGGGCATTTCCCAATCGGATGTTGATCAGCTTGCTGATCTCGTGCCACGCGCATCTGCGCTTATCTTGAGCAGCGCATACTTCGTTCGGAACAACTACATTCTTCGCTTACAAACAAACTCTGAATGAAGGTCCAATGACAAAGACATACACACTTGAGCTGAAGTTTGTTCTCACAGATGAACAGCAGAAACAGGTGATAGAAGCTGCGCGGCGGATTTACGCCGCAGGCTCGCCGAGCGCTACATACGAGGGCGACACCCCGCGCGAACTCAGTGCCGAGGAATTCATCGACGGCCCAGGAAGCGCGCTTCTCCATTTGCTCGACCAGAACACTGTTTTGGAAGAACTGGACATCTTTCCCCAATGAGGTCTCGCATGTGGACCCCGACTATGAAGGCCCGGATGACGATATCGATGACAGTTTCGAAGACGAACCTCAGCCCAGTGCCGCCGATTCATTAGCGGACAAAGAGGACCTCGACGACTGGTCAGAAGGGCTTTACCTTTGCCGGTGGCCTAATGGCGAGTTCTCGGTCGTAAAAGCGGACAGCAAACGAGATGCGCTTGTGCAGCTAGATGAGTGGGCTGGCGCTGAACCCGAATGGCTGGTCGCGTTGGAGACTTTCATGGCGGATTTCCGACTCGAGGACGACGGGGATATCGAATTTAATGAGTTTGGAGAGGAAACAAACCAGTTTATGCGCGAATATTGTTATCCCGAGCTCGAGGCCGTCTTGCCGAGTGGCGCAGTTAGATCAGACCCGGGCCAATACTCTCCGGTGGAAAAGGAAGTCGTGAAGAAAGCTGTCGAGCGAGAAAAAACCCGGCTTTGGAAAAGTCTGCCGGAAGGCGCTTCAGCCAAGACGGAACTGGGCAAGCGTATCCAGAAATCGATGGGAACAACAGGAGCCGTTGCCGACCACTACGTAAAGCTCGCCGCAAAACGTATTCTGGAGTCCGATACAGGTGAAGATGGGAAGCCGAATTGAGGCGTCACCGCTGATCGATGCGCCAGCTTATTTCTCGATTCAAATGTACTCGTGGCCGGTCTCCGGTCAAAACGGGGAGCGTCGTATCAACTGCTCCGGCTCTTTGATGATGGGCGATTCGGGCTCAAGATTTCGGTCGCCCTGGCATTGGAATACGAGGACGTGCTCAAACGGCCCGGTGTGGTCCCCGGACTTAGCGAGGAAAAGGCTGACGATTTTCTCAATTACCTGCTTTTCGCGGGCGACCTGGAACCATCCGTGCTCCGACTCCGGCCGAGTTTGCGGGATCCCGATGACGAGCGTATTCTGGAACTAGCGGTGCAGTGCGGCGCGACTATCGTAACGCACAATAAAAGGGATTTCGAGGGTGCCGCCCGTTTCGGTGTTGAGGTTAAGACCCCTGCCGAGATTCTGAAGGTTCTGCAGGGCAGAAAATGAGCGTAAGCATCAACATACCGCAGGACTTGTACGACCAGGCTCGGAGTATTGCTGAATCTCACGATGTGCCTGTGGAACAGGTGTTCGCGTCCGCCTTTGCCGACCAATTTGCGGCTTGGCATCGGCTTCAGGAAGGGGCCGCTCGTGGCGATCGCCAGAAGTTCTTGGCTGTTCTTGACAAGGTCTCGGATGTCGAGCCAGAGGAATACGATCGTCTTTGAAGCTGGGAGAGAACGTCCGATTGAACCTCATGGCAAGGACACGATAGATGACGATCTAACCGGATGCTTCACGGCGGAAGAATGGGCTAACGCAAGGACGGACACCGTTACGTGGGATGATGTCCGACATGCTTTCGCTGGGATAGCCGGATCACTCTCCGAAACCGTAGCAGCACAGCGGCAAGAACCTTGAATTCCGCCTACTGATTGCAACGGACGAAAACTAAGACGCTCCTTACTCGGCGCATCGGGCAGGATTCGAATCGTACGCACTTATGGAACCGGACAGGTCTCTTTGACATAGCTATGTATTTCGCTTGCCGTCAACTCTTGTGACGACTTGCCGCTTCTGACGTGACCCCTGTTTCCGTCCACTAAGTTATACGACAATGCGGAGCATAGTTTTGCCGCATGGCCTTCTTGATTGGTTGCTTGACTAGGTAGCTGGGGCCGGGTCAAGGCCGCCGCAGGCGCCCGAAGGGCTTGGCCTTGAGGCGGTCCAGCGGAGTGGTATTCGTACATGCTGAAGGCGATGTGGCTTGCGCCCAGTCGTGTGCAAACTCGGCTGGTGTTCGGTAGCCCAGCGAGGAATGTGGGCGCTGAAGGTTGTATTCCTTTCGCCAGCAAGCAATCTTGCGCCGTGCATCCCATAGGTTCCAGAACCAACTCGCGTTCAGGCATTCGTCACGAAATCGCCCGTGGAAGCTTTCGATGTGCCCGTTTTGTGTGGGCTTTCCGGGCTGAATGTGAATCGTGCTGATGCTTCGCTCGACGCACCAGGCGAGATAATGGCGGCTGCTTACCTCGGGCCCATTGTCGGAACGAACGAACTGTGGCGTACCACCTTGGTTAATGATTGCTTGCAGCACTCGTGTCACGCGCTGGCTCGGCATGCTCGTATCAGTCTCAAGCGCGAGGCATTCGCGCGTGAAGGCGTCCATCACGCTGAAAACACGCAGACGCCGGCCACTTGCTGTCACGTCGCTGGCGAAGTCTATCGCCCATTCTTGGTTCGGCTCTGTCAGGATGAGCGGCGAAACATAACTGCGTGTCAGTCGCTTGCGCCGGAGGCGCCGGACGCAGAGCCCGGCCCCGCGGTACACGCGCTGCACCCGTTTGTGGTTGATCCGCTGGCCCGTACGGCGCAACAGAATATGAAGCCGCCGATACCCGAAGCGAGGCTTCGCGTGCGCTAACTGGATTAACTGCTGCCGCAGCGCACTATCATCCCGCCGGCTTTCATACCGGCAACTCGATCGCGGAATACTCAGGAGCCCGCAGGCGTGCCGCTCGCTGATCGCAAACTCTGCTCTCAGCCGCTGCACTTCCGCCCGTCTCTCTACGAGCCCAGTGAGTTTTTTCGGATCACCGATTGCAGCATGTCCTTATCCAAGCTCAGATCGGCCACTAACTTCTTCAACCGGGCGTTCTCGTCGCGCAATTGCTTTACTTCTTGCGCCTCGCTTACATCCATGCCGCCGTACTTCGCTTTCCAGCCCTAGATCGTGTGCTTCTACACTCCGTAGTATCGGCCCACTTCCTCCACGCTCCGACCTGCTTCCATCTGCTTCAGCGCTTCGATCATCTGCGCCTCCGTGTGCTTCCCTCTGCCCATCCGATTTCCCTTTCTTTGTCTCAAATCGTACTTCGATTCGGACGGAGAACGGGGCTCACGTCAAATGCCCAAGATGAACTTGGATTTGGAGAGATGGCTTCGATGGGGACTCTGCCCAGAATTTTGGACGAGCTGATGATCGATGTCGGACAACATTAAGGAAGATCCAGTGCGCGGATGAGAAACTGTGCCGGTGTATCAGACCCGAAGGTACGATGTCCCCGAATCCTTAGAATGGAAAGAACCAGATAGGTTGAGGCTTCTTGTCCGGCTTGAGCCGCTGGCGCAGTCGTCGAGGATTCGCCAGTAAGTACGCGTATTCATTCGCCTTGTTGGACCATTCGCAACCGACTATTTCCACTGACCCGACAAGCACTCCACGCGGAAGATCCTCATATTCAAGCCCCAAGAGATCGTAGTCGAAGAAATTCCCTGGTCGCTCGCTCGCGTAAATGTAAACGCGTTCTCTGATGTTCGTTGGAACTCCACGGTACTCGCGGGTCTTACATCCGTTCAGAATTTGCTCAGCATAGGGCTGTCGAATGCTAATCGCGCGCTTCGGTTTACTCCGCATAGATCACTCCATTTTGTTTCAATCCGTTGGTATCTTGGAGGGCTTTCAGCCAAGCACGTTCGCTAGGCGATAACCGCTGCTCGTTCTTCAGTGCAAACATTACGAACACTGAGGAAAGCCCGTCCCACGCTTCTGGCTCGCCGTATTTCCCCTTAACCGGCCGTCGTTTCTCACGCTTTTCCCAGCTCCCGATGGGTGCTGAACTCTTCCGTCCGTTGCAACGCGCGCACGAAGTCACTAGGTTGTCTTCTGAACATCGGCCGCCAGACGCAAACGCCTCTACGTGATCCAGCACAGCCCCGAGTTCGTCAATCAACGGCGCGTTGCGACGGGTCCAATGCGCATGGTAGTACGCTAAATCGTCGGCGAAGCCAGCATTTTTTAGCTCCATCTGTAAACACTTCATAACAGGCCCGAAAATTACGGTTCTCCGGCACCAGCGGCAAAGCCACTGATCGCGCCTGAAGATCTTGACCTGTAGCTCTTTTGGCAGGTTCGTCCTAACACGATCTCCGGAGGCAGACATACTCAACTCACATATCGGTCGAAACTACTGCAGAATCCAGGGACTTTTCCCGCCTTTGGTGGCGCGGATTGCCTCACGCCAAATTCCACAAATCCACATGCCGGATACAGGATCAGTCAGGCACAGTCAGGAGATATAAAGGAAAGCACCCCCAGAACACCGAACCTTCGCCCCTACAGAACCGAGAAGCGCGCAAAATAGAGCCCCGTAGTCGCCGACCGATGAGGCCGCGGTGCACAGCCGGTTGCGCATAATCATGCGCCCCTAAAATGCCTATTATTTCGGGAAGAAAATTGGAACGAAGATGATTGGCTACCTGGTCTCCGTAGTTTGCAACGAAGCGATCCCAGATGGGCCCAAATGAACCTCGTCCAGTGCAGTTCGGCCCCAGGTTCGGCCCGAATGGCAGATCTGGGTAGGAAGTGGAGACAGAGAGCTCCGATTCCAGCGCCTCAGCAATCTCGTTAGCTCTTCGGGTAGATTCATTCCACCAATCCGTGAGGGTCGCATGCAATCGTTGTTCCAGCAATTGTCTGACGGCTTCCGGTTCAGTGATACTCTCAGAGACCAGCATCTGAACCTGCGCTTGAACCTGTGCGTGCAAGCGTACCTGACAATCGGAGAAGGAACTCGCGAGATCCTCGCCGGCACGGTCAAAGCTTCTAAGGCGTTTCTCTTCACCGTGAAGATCGCTGTCCACCTGGGCCAACTCGGATTCGAGCGCGGCGTGAGCTTGGGAGGTTGCCGAGAACCACAACCGGTACTTGGCTGCCGCCCTCAGATCTAACGAATCACGGTGCAATGTCATCAAGGCCGAGGCAAGAGCGTCAATACCGTCCCACTTTCGGCCAGCATCGTAATGCCGAGGGCTGGGCCTTCGCAGATCTCCCACCATTCCAAACGGGTCCGCTGATATCGCAAAGATTTGTTTCTCCTCATCGCCGACTCCGAGCATGGCCAGGAGACGCTCCAATTCATTCTTCTTCCGGCGTACCCGGGTTTCGAACTCCTCGGGTGCATCATCCGGATTTGCGCCTGACTCGTCCATACGACCGGTGACATAGATGACCGATCCGCGCGGGCGGAACCTCAGATCGGTAGAGAACGGCTCCATGACGTTCTTAAGTTCAGATACTTCGCCGGTGATCAGTTGGGGCGGCAGGACAACCAGAATAACGTCAGATGTTAGAGCGGCTTGGCGGGTCACATCGGTGTGCGCTTGCACACCACCACCCAGGCCGGGCGTGTCGTGGAAACGAAGTTTCCAGAGCTCGGCGAACTGCGCCTCGAATGTTTCCCGACGGGCGCTTACGGTTAACCACTCCGGAACCGAACATCCACCGTCAACGAGTAACCGCTTCAGCAGGGAACTCTTTCCACTGTCGTATGGCCCGATCAGGGTGGTTCTGATCAGCGGATCAGTTTCGAGCTGCTTGCGCAGAGGCTCAAATATCTGGCAGACCTCAGGTGCCAGTTCCTGTAGGCTACTCCACCGAATATCTATGGGAGCTTGCGATTTCATCATGGCCTAGGCAGCCTCCGTCAAAGCACGTCGTGCGCTTCCTGAGAGTTCACGAAGCTTCGCCTGGACTTCCAAAGCAGAGTGAGCAGCCTCCCTATGCTTCTCGGCCGCCTCGCGAAGCGGTCGCTGTGAATCGAACACATTCTTACGCAAAGCCTCTATAGCAGCTTTGGGGCTGTCCTGAGCACCGCTAATGATCTGCTGCAACATCCCGTTCTTCCAATCGATTACCTTCTCTGCGAAGCTTCGCCGATGCTGCTCCAACTCAGATGCACGTCTAGCGTCGGCAAAACAGGCCCAGATGTCCAACACAACTGCGCCCGCTCCGAGGTATCCACCGAACGCTTGAAGATTCTTCGCGGCGTGCACAGCTCCCCAGGGCCGGAATTTGACGCCGAGCAGTTTTCCCAATGTATAGACCAAATCACGGTTGCCGAACAGCTTGGCTGCCGAGCCCAGGCTGTCGAATGCTGATGCCGCTTTTCGCTGGCCGGAATCAAAGCCCTCCGGCGCTTCCGGGATATTCGCAGAAACATCGAATGCATTTCTTAGGCTTTGAGAACGGAATCTCCGATCGAGCGTGGATGCAGTTCGAGCAGTCCAATCTTCGAGCTGCCGCTCGAGTGCGGAGAACCAGCGATTCAAATCCGTTATGAGCTTCGGATCGTCCGGCTGCCCCATCTCGTTGACGATCTCAGCGAACTCCGCCTTGCTCTGTGCCGCGAATGCCGATTGTCTCAGTTCCCCGGCAAACCGAGTCAGCACTAAGTCAAGATCCGTTTGGGCATTCGCTTCTATTGAGGCCAACTCCTCCAGGATGGCTTCAATACTGTTCAGTGACTCCTGCAGGATTCTGACTTTCGACTCCTCCTCGTTCACCTGCTTCCGTAACTCTTGGTGCAAGTCACCCAGGCGCACCAAACCAGCTTCCAGAATTGAGATGTCGACGCCGACCGCTTGCAAGTGTCGGCGCCTGTCCAGAAACGCACTGGCAAGCTCGTCGATGCCATCCCAGCGACGGAAATTATCGAATTGCGATGCATCCAGATCATCTCGGCTTCCGGCCATTCCGTATGGGTCGCTGGCAACGCATTGGATCTCGCCGGACTCGACACTCAGCCCCCGCGACCTTAATGCCAATTGCAGTTCTGAGATCTTTCTCCGGCAGCGCAGCTGGAAACCTTCTGGATCCAGTTCAGGATCTGAACCGAGTTCGTCGACACGATTTATTACGCACAGCGTCCGATTTATCTTCGCCACTCCGAACTCGTCGGAGCTGCCCTTCAGAATATGGTCTAGCTCCTTAGTTTCGCCAGTGACGAGATTCGGCTGAAATGAGTACACAATCAAAGCGGCTTCAGAGTATCTGTGCAACGCGTTTCGGGTGTGCCTAGCACTACTACTCTGGAACCCCGGTACATCGACCAGTTGCAACCCATTCCAGTCGTATTCGGCAGCTTCAGCTGTCGTCGGCATCGCATTCACTCGAGGCGAGTCAGCAAGGTCCGCTCCCGCTTCGAGCAGCAGAGGCCGTATCAATGAACTCTTGCCACTGTTGTAGTCGCCGCAGAATACAATCTGGGGTTTCCCTGCCGCTTTTATCTGTTCAAGGCCTTCAAGCAGACCAGTAGCGACGGCGTGGGTTTCTAGGCGTTCTTTTACGCGGTCCAACCAAATACGCCCGGCGCCAGCCTTGGGAGTGCGATTTCTTCTCTCGATCCATTCCCGGAGGGCGCGCGTCATCTCCGGCCATAACTTAGTTGTTGTATTTCGACCATCGGTCTGAGGCGGCCCGTCTTCGGATTCGAGTCCCCTAGGATCATCGATCCACGACTCGCCGAGCCACGGAGATCGGACACTCGGAACGCGTGACTCGACCTTTCGTACTGCCTCCTGCACGAATTCCTGTGGGGATCTCTGGGAAGGTAGAGCGGCACGTAGATTTGCAATCTGCGCCCGCACGGTGCCGAAATGCGAACTCAGCAGCCGAAGCAGGGTAGCAGCCCGCAGCGAAGCAAGCGAGAGATCCAAGCGCGACTTGTCAATGATCTCGGCTACGCCGGCGTCCATGCTTTCAACGACGCCGTCATACTCTCTATGGACTTTGGCCTGAGTATCGGCTATTGCTTCTCGTCGCTTTCTCAGTCTCTCAGCAGCAGCTTCTTGTTCTTTCTTACGACCGAACCAGCTCAATACTCCACTCACGAGTCCGGTCACCAGGGCCGACATTCCTCCGGTAACGAAGGAAAGAACTGCTCCGATGGCCCCAATGAGAACTCCTGCTCCGCGGAGTTTGGACCCGAATCTGGCCATAGACTCGGATATCTGCCCGTCGATCTCGCTGAAGATTTCGGAAAGATACGTAAAGTCCCAGGCGGCCTCCTCCTGTAGGGCACCAACCCGTTTCTGAATACGCGACCTGGCCGTCTGACACACCGATTTCCAGATCGCCTGTATTGCTTCCTCTCGATCGGCCGCCTTCCGAAGTTCAGTGTCTGACACCTTTCTGCCTCGGTCAAAAGCATCAATGACGAGGCGCTCCACCTGGTTTAACACTTCTGCTCGCACAGCAGAAAGGCGGTCTGCGTAAGCGGCCTTAAGGTCCACAAGCAGGCTTCCGTTGAGCGGCGCCTGAAAAGCTTCAGTTCTGAGATCCTCAAGGGCCCGAACTGGGTCCTTGAGTGCTGGCATAGATGCGAGTGGCTTGCGGAGTTCCGAATTGCTATCTGGGTACCCGAAGAACTGGAACAAACCAAGGAGCTTTCTCTCAAGCACTTCAGCTTCCGCCCGAGCTTGGCTTTCCCATACCTGCATCTTCGTATCCAAATTGTCGAGAACGCCCGCAAGCTGCCCGGATAGCGCACCCAGACGCAGTCCAGTAGCGTTATCCTGAACCACCTGGACTAGAAGGTCTTCGAAAAGCGCTACGTTCGATTGGGCAATCATCTCTTCGGCTCCGCGTGCGCGAAGCCTTGGTAGCGTCTGATCAGGAGATCGAAACGGCATGCTCCCGAGTCCCGCTAATGCTCTCTGGGAAGATAGAGCAACCACGGGTACACCTACCAGAGACTTGCTACTGAGTTCTCCCAAGATGTTGTTCGAATGTGCAGCAACGTGGTTCGCTATATTTTGACGAGCCGACTTGAATGGGACCTTTGAGGGGCGACGCCAATACGAGTTCCGAACGTTCAGCACACTCACGCACGCCTTGTTGAATCTCCCGACCCATTCCATGATCTTCGAGAACTCGCTTTCCTGCTGACTCTGGGAGTCAAAGCATAGAAGCACGAGATCCGCTGTCTCAACCGCGTGGCGTGCTCTTTCTTCCAAAGCGGCGCGCGTGTCTCCATTCCCCCAACCGTTAATTCCAGGCGTGTCCATCAGAACAGCCTTGCTCCAAGGTCGGCCAGAGATTTCTTTCGTCCAATCACTCTGACCGTCGGAGACTGTGCTCCCATCGCCGCCTGTGAGTGCTTCGATTAGCGTGCTCTTCCCCGACCCCGTGCGACCGAAGAGAACTATATTGAAGTGTTCCAGCGCCGATTCCTGTCTTGCGAAGAGGTCCGCGACAAGGCTGGTTTGCTGTCTTATCTCCGGCAGGAATGCAGCCACAAGGCTCTCTGCGGTACCGGACGCCCCAGATCGCAGTGCTGCAACTGGCTGCGGAAGAGCTCCCATTTCCTTCAGCAGATGGTTGACTTTTGCACGGAGATCGCGTGCATAGGCTTGGGTCTCCTTAACCGCTTCGGACAGTGCGGACTCCAGCCTCTCGCTTCCACGCCGTGACTGATTACTGTATGTCTGGTTTTCGCTGATTTGCTCTGTTGTGATTTTCAATCTGGCTATCCGAGTACGTAGTTCTTTAAGAACTTCTTTTGTTCGCCTGTCTGCATATCCCGAAGGTAAACCTTCTCCTTGTCTGGCGTGAATCCCTCATAGACATAAACTCGCCCCAAATAGGTCAGCTGCTGGCCGTTCCGCAATTCGCCGAACGCGTGATTTAATTTGCTAGCCGAAGCAGCCTTACGGCTCGGTATCGACCCTGTTCCACGAGAGCAAAGTGCGCTTACTCGCGCAAAAAGCTCGTTGTTGCGATCTCCATCCGAGAGTAGGAGGATCAGCCGGGCTTTGGCGCGGCTCATCCCGACGTTGATGAGAAGATCTGTGTTCGCTTTGTGTGTGCCGAGAACCGGATCCATAATGACGACCCGGCGCTCCCCACCTTGTGCCCGATGCACCGTAGTCACTTGCACGCCCTTGATTCCTGAGATCCGTAGAGCAGACTTGATCTTTGCGCGTTGAGCGCGATAGGGTGTCAAAACCAGAACGGACCTCGGGTCACTGTTCTCATGAAGACAAGCCTGGACGAGCCCGGTGATACTCTGCGCGCTCTCTTCACGTACATACCCCTTGTAACCAGCGTGATAAGCGCCGTCCTGCCCCACTTGCACGATCTTTACGGATTCTGTGCCAAGCCTTGGCAGATCGGAGAGCCGCCGTTCTTCCTTCCACTTGGTTTTTGTCGCTTCTACGGGACAGAGCCGGAGCTTGCCGTCGTAAAAGAGCTTGCTGACGATCGCGCATATCGGTTCAGCCATACGCGATTGTTCATCGAGCATTTCGACGCTCTCATGCGCCACATTCATGTAATGAAAGGAAGAACGACCAAGCCAATCCCGAACGTCCGAGTCCTCACTGCAAACGATCGGCTGGAGTTGTTTCGGGTCGCCGGCACAAAGCACACGCCGACCGATGGCCAGAAACGGGGCTGTGTGTGCGATGCTGATCTGACTTGCTTCGTCCAACACCACCAGCTCGAATGGAGCAAACTCTTGTAAGTCTGGGTATGACCAAATTCCGCGAGTACACGTCATCGCGCAGCAACGTGAAGAGCGCAGGACTTCCTTAGCTTCGGCTCTCAGTGCACTTTGGACCGCCTCGTACTTAGCTTTCCACGGACCATATCGCTGCGCATCTTCCGGTGCTGGGCGCTCGATCTCTAATCGTGCCATTCGAGCGAGCAGTTGCTCATCGTGCCTCGGGAGAAGATGGGCATGGTGCTCGTAGTTGCTGGCAAGAAAGCGCGTCCCGATGCGACGACATTTCTTTCGCAGTTCACGAGCCTGCTCGTTCCGGGCGGCGATTCGCTCCAGGGCGGAATCCACGCTCAACAAGGACAGGTCTACAGCAGCGTTCGTGGTAGACAGCAAGAGGACTCGTGAGCTTGGATTCGTAAGCAGGAATTCGGCAATCAGCGCACCAAGCGTGTACGTCTTTCCTGTTCCTGGCGGCCCCCACAGGAAGGACTGTTCGAATGAAGGCAAGCGGAAAGCCTTCCGCTGAGCCGCTCGCAACTCCGGGAAGCGTGTCGGCGTCAACTTGGCGTAGCGGGCATGTGTCCGTTCAACGAGTCGTTCAATCTGGTCAAGAAAGGACTGCTCGTTGTTATCCCATAGATCCGCCAATCGGTCCAAGAAGCGGATCGGATAGATCTTCAACAAGCCCGCTGTCGGAGGCGGACAGGTGGCGAACCGAAGATGTAAAGTGTTTTCTTCAGGCACTACCGAAAGGACTTCCGCGCCACCCTTCTCCGGCCCCGGCCACCATGCACTAGCACCTTCCAGCGACTCATCCAGCTGCGCATCGGAATTCGAACCTGACAGTTTAAGTGTCCAAACCGCTCCGTTTCTTGTCCGATCGCTGATACTCCAATTCTGTTCGCGAGCGGAGGCACGCGCCTCCGCTTCGATGGCCGAAGTTACTGATGCCCACATGGTCTGGTTGCCTAGGCAGCGAGCTCGTGAAGAGAGAACTTGTCTGGGCCGAGAGCCTCTCTCGCAAGGTCCACGTGATGTTTGTGATGGGTGAACAAGAGCACCTGTGTTTTCCCGGCCAGCTCTGATAACGCCTTGATAGTGGCCATGGCGCGGGCATCATCAAAGGCCATCAGAACGTCGTCGAGTATGAGTGGACAGGGCTCGGCGCTCGCGCAGTGATTCGCAACATGGGCCAAACGGAGCGCAAGGAAGAGTTGGTCCCGTGTGCCATCGCTCATGCCCTCGACGGTGACCTCTTTGCCGTCGCTGCGTATGCCGAGCAAGAAACGAGCGCTATCTGTCTGCGCGATTCGGACGCTCTTGTAACGAGAGCACGTGAGCGTCTCGAAGTAACCAGACACTCGTTGCAGGAGCGGATCCTGGTGTTTGTCGCGGTAACGCTCGATTGCTTTCCGCAGCAGCTGGGCTTTGATGCGAGTTGCGGCGTACTCGTTAGCATGCTCCTCAATCTGGGCAGCCGCCAGTTCGCGGCGGGCTGCAGCGGCACTGACGACTTCGGAACACGAGTGCTCTTCGTAGTTGTGTCTCAGTTGCTGCTGCCGCTCTCGCGCGGACTTGGTATGCCTGTCAAGCTCGTCAACTTCGAGCTCCAACTGATCCAGCCGCACCAGCAGCCGATCGGGATCACTTGAGGCGACTTCCTCAACGAAGCATTCGAATGACTTGTTCGCACAGCTCACCCGGAGCGCTTCTTCATCCTGTTTCACCAACTCCTTCAGATCGGAATAGTCGTTGTGACGATCGAGAAGAGCGGGGATGCCGCCTGTGCCCACTTCAAGCCCTGCTTCGGCAGCAAGGGCTCTGAGTAGTTCCTCGGTCGCTTCAATCTGGCGCTCTGCTCGCTCCCGTTGCTGCGCATGATGAGCTATGCTCTTCTCCAACTCTTGTGCAGAGCTCTCTATCTGCACCGCGGCGTCGGCGAATTGGCGCAGCGTTTTGAAGGTTTTCTGCGGGTCCGCTTCGGCCATAGCGGCCTGATCAATCTCGGCTGCTACGCAGATTAGCTTTGCCGCGAGCTCGTCCCGGTTCTGCGCCATGCTCGTGATCCGGTAATCGAGGCTCGCGATGTCGCTATGGAGGCGATTGACCTCGCCAATCGTGATTAAGAGCTGGCGCGCGAGAGCTGGATCAGGAGTCTGGTTAGTCGGCAGTTTGGCCACGGCATCAGTCCAACGCGCACTCCAACCCTGCCATTCTGCTGCGAGTTCCTGTTGTTCGCGAAGAGCGGCATTGAGTTCACGTCGCGCCTTGCCGATCGAACCCGTCAATTCGGCGCGTCGATTTTGCACAGTTTCGCTGGCTTGAATCTGTGCCTCGGCAATAGCAATCAATTCAGGAAGTCGATCAGTCGAGGGTCGCTGAAGCAGGCTCGCTAGAGAGTTACGCAAAGCGGACTCTTCAGCTTCGCCAGTCGAGATGTTCTGCTCTAAAGTGCGCAGGCTCTGCCGGCCTTCGAGGATACGTTTGCGTTGGTCGTACCACTCTCTCATCTCTGCGGGCCTGCCCGGCCGGATATGGTGCCCGGGCCAAGATCCGACCCAATCTGTTCCTACAGACTGGCGTTCGGCGAATAGCGCGGCGCTCGCTTCGGAAAACTTGCTCAACTCCACTGCGGCTGCATCAAGGCGAGATACGATCTGAGCTTTCTTGGCAGCTGCGTCGGCTTCGTCCTTGAGTTGATCGACAAGAGAGTCCGCCTTAGCGACGGCGATCTCGTAATTGCTCGCAAGTTCAGCACTCCACGCGCCGTTTTGCCAAGCCACCCGCACATGACCCCAGAGTTGATTCCGCTCCTCGCGGAAATCCTGCAACTCTGCGTCCGTCGGAATGACTCCCATCCCCTCGAGTTGGACAAGATCCGCTTGTAGTCTGGCCTTGTCCTGAAGTATACGGTTCTGTTTCTCAGAAAGCCGATCCCCTGCAGTGTCCAGAATCGCGAATCGCTTCTCGAAGCTACTGATCAGCGCTATGAGCGGGATTGGAGAGGACTCCAGGTCGTCGATCGTTCCGGTCCAGAGTGGTAACGCGCTCAGTTCGGCTTGCAGCCTGTTGATGTCGGTATCTCGTTGCGCTCTTAATCTGCGGAGTTCATGGCCCGAACGCTTCGCGCTAGGAATGTCGGTCAGCAGCGCACGTATGACCGTAATGTCGCTTGGGGCTGGGAGGCCGTTAAGTTCCTGTTCATCTTGTTCCAGAGCCCCTTGGAGCTGAACGATGCGGCCAGGCAGTTGATCCCGCTTCGTTTTGAGGACAGTCTGCTCTGTACACAGGTTCTCGATGTGTGTTTGCTCTTCTAGCGTGATAGCGGGCACGCTGTCGGGTGTTATGCCGAGCGTCTGGCAAAGGGCGACTTTCTGATTCTCTTTTTCCTGCTTTTGGGCTTCGCGCTTCGGGATATCCTCGTGTGCATCCATCGCCTTCGCCGCGAGTGCATTCAAAGTGTCCAGCCGCCCGCGAATCGCGGCCAACGCTGGTTTGCGATCGAGCGTTCCCAATTCCACATGGAGCCGCACCCGCTCTGCTTCGGCGTTGCGCTGCTGCCCCTCTGCTTCGCGCTTACGTTCACTTGCCGCCGTGTAGCGCTGCCTGAAGTCCAAAGCCAAAACCGGGATCTCTCCCAACCCTTGCAGCCTCTTCCTGTTCTCCATCAGCCGGTGCACGTGCGGTACAGCGTTAACCAGCCGGTCCAGATTCAACTGCTCCAGTCGCGCGGCCGCCAGCTTCTCATCACCTTGCTCGATCTCTTGCCGCACCTGCTCAATCTGGTTCAGCAGGCGAGTCAACTCGGCTGGAGTGAGACGGGAGGCGTTGATTGCTCTGCGGGCGTCGCGGTATTCACCCAGTGCTTTGTTCAATGGCGACGCGCTGCCTCGCTCCTTATACAAAGCTTCACAACGGGCATCAAGACTGGCGATGAGCTCGAGGGCTTCTCCGGTGTCCCCTGCTGCGGCGAGCATAGCTTGGCCTAGGTCGCCCTTGAAAGCGGCCAACATCCGACCACCGGTGACGAGGCGATCGTAGTCGATGCCGAACAGCACTTTGAATTGTTCTTCGTCTTGCACGGGCAAAACCAGGCCGGGCGCATTGTTGCCGGTGTCCGCATCCACCAGGCTCTTTACCCCTCTGCCCCGCGATCGGACTACGTTGATCTGTTTGCCGTCGCCGCCGCGAACACTGATACCAATGGCGAGAGTTTTCGGATCGTGAACATGAGCGTCCCGCTCGGCTTCCTTAGTGTCGAACCCAAACAACGCATTGTGAAGCGCCCGCAGGGTTGTGCTTTTGCCCGCTTCGTTCGGTCCGAACAGAATGTGGAGCCCATTGCCGTCTCCGAAGTTCAGCGTTTTGTTCGTGAACGGGCCGTAGTACTTCAAGTTCAATGCGGCGATATTCATGGTTAGATCTCCTCCGCAATCTGCAGGGCGAGTCGACGAATGGATGAGGTGTCTCTCCATCTGTCACAAGGCACCTGTTCCGGGAGCGAGTTGCGAAGCGCCTCCAAATCCGTTGCGAGTTCGGAAGCAACGGCGGGATCGGCTGCCAGTTCAGCCAGCAGAGTCTTCAGTTCAGCGTCGAGCGTCAGTGTGGCCGGGCCCCTTTTGTCAGCTCGCGGCTGGACGCGGATCCTTTCCAGCCAAATGTCAGGGCTCACGTCCACAGCGGCTGCAGTGAGACGATCACGCAGCGCTTGGCCGGTTTGAGCTACCGTTCCCGTGATCAGTAGCCGTACGGCCAACAAACGGTCTTCGTTCTCCTTCACTGCCTGGTGGAGAGCCGCTCTTGTTCGCCGCTCGAGTCCGAGTCCTCCGCCTCCATCTCCAAGCAGAGCCAGCGCACATCGTCCAGCGGCGCAAATTCGGTTGTGATGCTGTGGTCGTCCTCGACCGTTACTACCGTGCAGCCCTTCGGACCGGTTTCGCGCATCGAGCGGCCTTGCAGGTTGCCGGGGAACTCAATGTGCACACCTTCCAGATCCCATGCTCTGCGGTCGTGGACATGACCAAGTGCCCAATACTGGTAACCGCGTTTGATGAGGTCATCAATGCACGCCGGAGTGTATACCTTATCGCCATCGTCCAAGCACGTGTGGAGCATGCCGATGTTGAAGGCGTGGGGAATAGGGGGAGGATAGTTCTCAGACAGATCCTCTCCGACGTGCTGGTTTGCGTAACTTTGGCCGTGGATCATCACGTTGAGACCAGGCACTTGGAGTGAGTGGGGGTTGCGGTGTTTGAAGAACTGGACATGATGCGGCCATTCGAAAACGGGCATAATTCGGCTCGCCGCGTCGTGGTTGCCCTTGACGGCGTAAAGGCGGATATCAGCCGCCGAAAGCCGCCGCACTTCGCTCAGGAAAAACAGTCCTGGCCCCGCGTCTGGCCATTCTCCATCCCATAGATCTCCGGCGACGAGGACAAAAGTGACCTGACGCTCAACGGCTAGGTCGATCAACTTGCGGAACGCTGTACGCGTTGCCGATTGAATGCGCTCGACCGGAGCACCTTCGAAGCGGGTCAGGCCCTTGAGGGGGCTGTCAAGGTGGAGGTCAGCGGCGTGAATAAAGCGAAACATGTAGGTGGTTGTGCGACAAGAGATCTAAACGTATGCATCAGTCAGAGTGGGTTGAACGCTGGTAAATTCTCAACCAGAGTTTTCTGGTTTTCTGTTGACCTGCTACTGTTTAGGACTAGAATTGACCTTTGAGGGCGCGATTTGCCAATGCACCAAAAAGGCCGGCAATGTTGATGGCAACTGCTATGTCAGCATCGGCTCAATGTTTTAGCCCAAACTCAATCGCAGGATCCCGCGACGACCTGCGGCCATTGCAGACGAAAACCGTCCGCCTGCTTAGGCGGGGGCTCATGACGGCCATATCTCCACTGCGCGGCTGAAGAGTTCTTTCCCCCGTTGAACGATTCGCTCTTGGTCCCATTCATTGGCCTTGAGAAGCGGCTGGTTTATGGGGAGCAATGATGAGTTCATTAACTCATTACCATCATCGAATTGGATGGGAGAGAAATTAAGAAGCAGGCTCAAGAGTTATTCGTTCACAGGGATATTCGGTTCAAACGAAATCCTGATCGGCGAATTCCAACAGCTTCTTAACGGTCTCGATGATGTTGCTGCTGCGTTCCTTGTAGAAGCTTCGATAGCGGCTATAGTCGAGCATCTCGCGGTTAATCAGTGCCCGCTTGAGCTCGCTTTCCTTGACGTCCTTGAAAAACTCCGCAGGGTCCTTGTCGCTCTTGTTCTGGTTCTTCCCCTTAGCCAAAATCCAGAAATTGCTGCGACAGAAAAGCTTCGAGGAGCCGGAGGTTAACCATTTCGGCACCGACCGGGGGAAGATGTGGTCGATCTGGCCGGCATTGCGCTGATACTGAACTTTGTTGGAATTCAGGTCTTGGAGGACGTGTAGAGTTAGTGCGACGTTCGACTGCAGCAGGCGCTCGTCAAAACCCACAATAGTCTCCCAATACTTCACCCAGGCGACAGCGCGGTCGAACGGAAAATGATGATCCTTCTTTTCCGCGAGCGGGCGCAACTCGTCCCGAATGAACTTCCATAAACGGCTGTCCGCATAACGGGAGAAAGGACGCGCGAAAGCGAACAGATATAGCCCCTTCCGGAAGGCCTCAATTTGGCCTGTAGGAAGCTCATGCTTGGTGGCATGAAACAGGTAGTAAACGAATGGGACAAGCGTTGCCTGTCCTCCAAGGAGGCTGCTGCTTGAGCACCAGCAATCACGCGAGACCGTATCCACAACTGAACGGATTGCATCACAGCACGCAGTGAAATTAGCGCGCAAGCGCTCCACATCCGGCTTTTTTCTCAACAGGTCCAGTTCGAACTTTGTGCCGAGATCTGATACCGCGAAGAGGCAGCGGATGACGAAGTCCGTGTCGAGTGCAAAGCCGTTTCCCTCGTTGATTTGACGAACGAATTCCGGAAGGCTTTCAGCGGACTCGCGCCAGTTCAGCTTGAGCATGCTGAAAATTAGATCTGACCTGCTCAGCGGAGTTCCCTCGCGGTTGACGCGCACAAATATCTCAAGCACATCCGCTTCAGATTTCCTGTCAGGGTTATCGCCCGGCAGGTCCTCGTCGATCACGGACACTTTGAGAATGTTTTGGTTCTTGGTCAGCACCTCCTCAAAGCGTGCGATATTAGTGCTCAGCCTCTCTTCATCGTCCTCGTTAACAGCAATCCGCTGCTTGATCTTTTTTACGAGTGCGCTGCGCTCCTTAACGCCAGCTGCAAGCAATTCCGCCACTGATACGAGATACTGAGGCAATTCGCCATTCGCACTGTCAGGCGTGCCATCTACATGGATCGCCAAAGCTTTTTCCTGCCACTTATTGAAGCCGGCGCTGTCGAGAAACTCGAAATCATATTTTTCTTCGGCAACGTCATCAGAGTCACGCCCACTTTGCACATCGAGATAGAGCGACTTCCCTTTATATGATCCGAACAGGGCGATGTACAACGACTGAAGGCGCTGTTGTCCATCCAACACAAGCTTCAGCTTTTTCTTCCGCTTGTTCTCTTTAAAACCGTGGATCTGGCCAGGATGAAATCCTGCATCAAACGTTCGGTACTGGAGGTCAAGATACGTCTCCCACAGCAGTGCAATGCCGACGGGATAGCCCCGCATGATCGAATCCAGCAGTCTTAGCACCTTATCTTCGAGCCACACAAAATCCCGCTGAATCGCGGGGAGGACGATCTCTTCGTTCTTAATCTGATTCAGTAAATTAATGATGCTCATTCAGAAGAGTCTCCCCATGCATTCATAGAATTCATGAGTTAGCCATCACATCATCCAGATTGCGCGCCTGGACGAATTCCGCCCGGTTCTTCTCGCCGACTGCAAGCGCCTTGAAGTGCGCTTTCCCGCACTCGATTTTCGCGCTTTCCTTGTCGCGCAGATCGTCTGTGAAAAGGCTGCTTTTGGTTTCGACGACAAAATACAGGCGCTCGGTCTCATCCTTCTCGATCAGCGCCGCCCAGTCGGGGTTATAAGTCCCAAGCGGCGTTGGGACCTTGAACCAGCCGGGCAGCTTCGCATAGACCTTCACGGCTTCGTTCTTTTCGAGCTGTTCGGCAAATGTCCGCTCCACGCCGGATGAGTCATAAACGACTTGCTCATAAACCGACTTCGTCGCGGCCAGCATGTTCTTCAGATATCCCGTCAGTTCTTCCTGCTCAAAAAGCTCCTGCGCGTAGTAAACCTCGTCGCCGATCCGCTGGTAGCGAATGCCGTCCACAAGAGCGAGGCGCTTGGTCCGGTTCATGGATTCCGTTGCGATTTCGATGAACTGCTGCGGGTTCCGCCTGAATCGTCAAGCCGCTGGCTGCCGGTGAGAATCCGCGCAAGGCTCCGGCGCGTCAGTTGCGTCTTGTCCTGAAGATCAGTCAGGACATCCGGCAGCTCGATGTCACTCTCTTCAATCACAATCGGTGCGGCCGTCGTGGTTTCTTCCGCCTGTACGCCGCCGCGCCCGATGGCGAGGTCCGCCTTGCGGATCTGGACGCGGGTCTTCGTTACTGGCGGACCTTTGCGGATCGCTTCGGCGCAATCCGTTATGAGCTTTTCGTTGTCGAATTGCACGCGATAGGTCGTTTTGTGCTTGATGCGGTCCCAGAGGGCTTGGAATTCCGGGCTATGCAAAATCGCCTTACGCGTCGGGATCGCGCGGCGTTCATCGGCATTCTTGATATCCAGCTTCCCGGCCAGCTTGCGAAGGATGTCATTCACCTGCGGCAGTTGCGCCGTGAAGGCGTCTGGCAGCTTGACCGTTCCGTCCTTCAGGGCCTTCCGCAACGCGTCTTGCACTTTGCCCTTGGCATCGACATAGCCCGCGTCCTTCAGATGCGACCAGATCGCCTCTGATTGCGCAACGCCGAGCCGTCACCGGAATTGCGGCGAACTTATGCTTTTCGACGATACCGAAGCGAATGCCGGTATCCTGTTCGATTTCCTTCTGGAGGTTCTCTGCAAACTGCTCATAGCCCTCTGTGGCGACGACCGTAAGCGTGTTGATTTCAAAGCCGCGCAAGCGGTCGCCGCTCTGGTTCACGCACAGGCGAAGCCCGCGTCCGATCGTCTGGCGGCGCTCGCGTTCGGTGCCGATGTCGCGCAGGGCACAAATCTGGAAGACGTTTGGATTGTCCCAGCCTTCGCGTAGCGCGGAATGGGAAAAGATGAACTTTAGCTTGCTATCGAAGCTGAGCAGCTTTTCCTGGTGGCCGGGCTCGACGGTAACGATATCGCGGGTCACAGCGACACCGTCCAGAATATCTAGCTCGAGCTTCGCCGTGAACTTGCCCCTCTTGTTGCTCGTGGACAGCAGCTTGAGATATGCTTTGTTGTGGCCGCCCTCGACTTCGAGGGAGGCCACTTCAATTTGTTTGACGAGTTTCTGCTCATAGGCGTCAACGGCATCAAGGCGGTAAATCATGTGGTGCTTGACCGCATGGGTTGCGGAATAGCGCAGTGTGCAGAGTGGATTCATCGCGCCGAGCGCTTCTTTGCCGCGCCCTTCCAATCCGCCGTCAACACTTTGCGGTTCGTCCACAATGAGAATCGGGCGCGTCGCGCGGATCAGGTCAATCGGCTTTTCCCCGCCAGTTTGCTCGTTTGCGCCTTTTCCGTAGAGGTTGTTGACATCTTTCTTATTGATTGCCCCGACCGTGACAACCATGATCTGGATATTGGGACCGGTAGCAAAGTTGCGAACCTTGCTAAGGTCACCCGAGTCATACAGGAAATATTCGAAGGGAGTATTGGCGTAGAGTGACCGGAAGTGGTCTTCCGTGATCTTGAGCGTCTTGTAAACACCTTCCTTGATCGCGACGGTCGGCACGACGATGACGAACTTCGTAAACCCATATCGGCGGTTCATCTCGAAGATTGTCCGCAGGTAGACGTAAGTTTTCCCCGTGCCGGTTTCCATCTCGATGGTGAAGTCGCCCGACGCTAGAGTGGGCCACGGACGCAGCCCGTTCCTTACTTGGATGTCGCTGAGATTGGCAAGAACTTCGTCGTCGAGTAACTGAAGGCGGTTGCCAATGCCGAGATCGCTCTCGGCGAATTCGAGTGCTTGCTGAGGGCTTAGGGCATCGCGCGTGACGGTAAATTCCGTCCGGCACACTTGTTGTCCCCGAAAGAGGTCGCACGCCGCCTCAATAGCGGCGCGCTGGTACTCGAGCCGGCCATCAGTGTACGGGTTTTCAAAGTGCAGCTTCATGGCCGTGCCTTAAAGGCTCCGCGCATTATCCAGCCCGTGCTGCTGGAGAATGGCCGTTAGGCTCGTCTTCGCAACGTCATCGGCAAAGGCGCTATCGCGGAAGACAATTGTGGTGTCCCCAGAGGGCGACAGGGATTCGTGCCATTTCACGATGCCAAGCGCCAGCGGCTCAACTTCGGAGGCAACGATCTTTTCAGCCATGCAGGCCAGCAGCGTGCCCGCGCCGACGCTGTGAACTGCTTTTCCGGCAATGGTTTTGTGATCCATCGGCACAGTCAGGTCGAGCCCCAGCTTTAGGAGAAGTGCGAACAGGATGTCTTGTTGGGTTCGATCAGTCTTCAGATGTTCGATGGATTCTTCGAGTGTCTTCGGTAGATCGTCGCGGTTGGGCTCCCAGGCGCGGATGTTGCTGGACGCCAGCTTGAACACGCGAAAACCGAGGTCACCTGGGAACATCGGGTTATCTTCCTTGATTTTCCTGCCGGCGCGGCGGAGGCGTTCCTTGGTCAGTTCGGCGATATTGTTAGGTTTTCCGAGTTTTTTGCAATACTCGGCTGCAATGTTATGGTCCTGGTCACCCGGATGGATGATCTCGGGCAATTGCACAAGTATGTATCGACGATTCACGGCCTCTTCCGCGCTGAGCGACATCACGGCCTCGCCAAGCGTCCCGATCCAGCAAAAAAGTCGAGGACTAAATCATCCTTGCTACTGCCAATGCGGACAAGCAAGCTCAGCAGCCCGACCGGTTTGGGAGTGTCAAACACCGATTTTTGCTCGAACAAAACCTCTAGCTCCCTCGACGCGTGCTGATTCAAAGGCATGTCAGGTAATATTGACGGAGTTGACATGCCCGGTTTCGCTTCGTTTAAGAACAGCTTACGCATCGGCGTCGCGGCCGTTCCGGAAACTCCCCAGTATAAGCGCCTATCTTCTTGAAGCTGCTTCATCTCATTCTCGGAGTGTCGCCAACAAAGTCCCATCCCGGGGATACACGACTTCCTTTGTGTGGGGGATTAGTTATCCCGAAATGCAGTGAGGCTACGTCGCGGCCACCTTTTGCGTTTGCCGTTGTGTCGATTTTCGAAATCTACCTCGCGGATCTGGCCCATCCGGCTCCTTAAACACCTGGTATTCGGCATCGGCCTTTTCGGTTCTAGGCATTAGATTGAGACTATCTTCCGCCAGGGTGCGGTCGGACGTCGGCGACAAGGCTTTTCCGTACACGACGATGTGCTCGTGAACCGAGCCGATGGTCCGGTCATTGGGAGCGCCATCTCTCTTGCGCCAGATGAGATCGAGAACGAAACATTCTTCCCCAAACACTTCATTGCATATCTGACGAACATTAGCGACCTCAGTGGAATCAATGGAGATGAAAATGATACCGTCGTCACGCAGCAGGTTTCTTGCAAGTTTCAACCGGGATACATCATGTTCAGCCAGTCCGTGTGGAAACGCCCAGATGTTTCTGTATTCAGAGGTCTTTATGCCGTTGCTGTCTACTTGACCGGTGAGCTGAAGGTAGTTGTTAATGTTGTCCTGAAAATCGTCTCGATAGACGAAGTCTTTCCCTGTGTTGTATGGCGGATCGATGTAGATAAGCTTGACCTTGCCCGCGTAGCACTTTTTTAGGAGCTTCAGCACTTCGAGATTGTCGCCCTCGATCATGAGGTTGCGAGTTGTCTCCCAATCAACGCTGTCTTCCGGGCAGGGGCGAAGCGTGCCGGTGGACGGCGTCAGCGCAAGCTGGCGGGCTCGGCGCTTACCATGCCAGTTCAGCCCGTATTTCTCTTCCCGCTCTTCCACGATTCCGCCGAGCAGCCCCTTGAGCACGTCGAAGTCAAGCTTTCCCTCCGCGAGGCTTCCGGGAACAACGCCTTCAGGTGTTCAATGTTTTCCGCGACAATGTCGGGCGACTTGGTTTCCGGGTCAAGGGAGGTGAGTGGTTTCATCTCGTATGTTTTCCTAAAGAGTCTTCTGCGTCGCGGCCAGTTCGGCTTCCAGACGCTTGATTTCCGTGTTCAGTGCGACGCGGCGATTAAGCTGCTTTTCTTTATCGGCTCTGGCCCTCAAAATGGCAAGATCGCGCTTGAGCCGGGCGTGCGTACCCAGGCCATCATGCACGACGGCTGCGCGTTCAGGCGAGTCCGGCAGATTGAAACTGCCCGTAATTCTTGCCGCTTCGAGGGCGGCCAGCCGGTCGTGCCATCCGCTGTACAGAGTGAAGAGATCCCGCGCTGGCAACCGTGAGAGAGCTAGGTTTTCCAGAAATGCGGATTCTTCCGCCGAGGGCGTCTCTATATTTAACGGAATCTGGCGAACATCCTCAATGACGACCTTTCCGCCTTCGCCCTGCGACCATCGTTTATGCCCCACGGATAAAGCAATCGTGCCGTTTTGCGCGCTGACAAGCAGCAGCGGATAGGGAATGGCGCGGTGGATAAGCTCGATCAGGCGAGGCGCTTTCGCCGTCGCCCGTAGTTCCGCCGTCAGGACGGAGACTTCCAGATATTCCCGGACTGGATCCTTGAAGGTCGGGACGCCGATATTGGTGGGCTTGAGCGCCGCCACCCAATGAAGTTCTTCGATCCCGTCCATGATCCGGCGCTTGTCGGCGGCGGTCGGCGCGCCTTGTTCCACCAGCAGCTTCTTCGGGACGCGCTGATCGACGAGCGCATCGCGCGGGATGGCCAGGGCGTCGAGAACCGGCGCGAAACTCATGCGGGCTCCGCCCTGGTGGAAGTAGCCGGCAGGACGGCCAGGAAGGCGACGACCTCGAAGTCATTGATGCCCTGAAACTCGTCCTTCATTGCATGGGTACCACCCGGTGTGAACAGGCTGGCGACGGCGCGCTCTTCTTTCTTGCCGACGACTGACTCGACCGCCGTCGCGAGCAGGTTTTGTACCGCGCTCATATCCTTGCCGTTCCGGGTGCTCGTGTCGAAAGTCGCGCAGGCTTCGGCATCCGGCAGATCCCGTCCGATGCACAGCCTCTTGAGCCGGTCGAGCACCTGCTTCGCTTGCGTAAAGGAGAGCAACACCGCTCCGTCATCACCGACATGGACCACATAATGTGACGCGAGCGGATAGCCCGGCTCGATCGTTTTTAGCGCCGCATGGCCCACGGCGCGTAGGCAGAAGATGACGCCGGGCGGAATAGTGGTCTCGCCATTGTCTCCGGAACTAGTGACGGCGAATGTGCCCAGTGGCAGAGACTCGAGCTTGCCCGCATGTTACTTGAGGTAGCCGGCCAGGTCGATGCGGAAATCGTTGAGCGTTAGATCCGCGATAGAGACTCCGCTGCTGAGATCTTCGAGGTCAATGATGGCGTCCTGCAGCTTCAGAAGCTGCTTGCGGCGGTACTCCAGATCATTCATCTGGTCGCCAGATTGGTACTCAATGATGTTCTCTTCGCCCGTCGCGGAGATGTCCAGCAGCACCATACGCCCGCTGACCCGCTGTTCGAGATTAATGTATTCCTCAAGCTCGATGTTCGGCCAGAAGTTGACAAGCTGGATGCGCTTGTTGGGTGAGCCAAGACAGTCAATGCGCCCGAAACGCTGGATGATGCGCACAGGAATCAGTGGATGTCATAGTTGATCACGGTGTCGCAATCCTGCAAGTTCTGGCCTTCGCTCACGCAATCCGTGGCGATAAGCAGATCCACTTCGCCGTCCGACGCCAGATCTTCCGGCCGCTCCTTCGAGCGCGGGGAGAAAGCCGTGATGATGCTGACGAAATCCTTGCGCATGTTCGGCAAGGTTGACTGGTTCTGCCCCGTACCGGTGACTGGCGCGGAATTCAAGCCAAGTTCATCCTTCGCCCAGCCCGAAAGTTCCTGATAGAGGTATTGCGCGGTATCCGCGAAGGCCGTGAAGACGAGGACCTTGCGATTGCCGGGATTGAGCGGTTCACGGCATTTGCGCGTCAGAACTTCCTTAAGCGCCTTCAGCTTGGCGTCACGCGTAACGCTCACCTGCCGGGCGGCGGAGAGCAGCGTCGCGAGGCGGTTGCGGTCCTCCGTCAGGTCCTGCCGCCAGCGGACGCGGTCAACGTCTTGCAAAAGCACCTTGACCTTGCGGCCCACCGGCAGGCTTTCAAATTCCGGGTCATCCGTGTCCACATCGTCAATATCGACTTCCTCAAGGGCTTCGGCCTGCGCCTCAAGCTTGGCGAGGGTGGCTTCCACGTCGGCAAGCTGGCGTTTGATGGTGAGGACGAACGACGAGCTTTCCATCTCTTCAGAACGTTGACGCGCAACAGGTGGACAAGGCTTTCTTCGCGGTCGGCCTGCCGGAAAAATCCTTCGCCGTCCCGGATCTGGGTGCTGTGTTTGGCGTCGTATGCTGCCTGCTTGTGGGGCAGGACGTAACGCAGCGGCGCATAGGCAGCGAGGGTCAGGCGGCGGATTTCATTTATTGATGTCGCGGATCGAGCGGAATTCCCCGGCAAGGTCCACGTCAGGCTTGATGTTGAGCGGCTTGAGACGCTCCGGGAATTTCCCTGTTTCGACGGTGCCGTAGTATTACATGATCAGAATCGGTCCGTTGAAGCCGCCGTCGATGTGGTTTGTAACTACGCCTTCCAGCACCGTGCCTTTATGCGGCGAAGCTTGCCCGCGTACGCATCGAAGTCGTACCTTCGGATCGCCGCGTCCCTCGGTTCCGCACTGGACCGCCCATCCGCTTCTGGCTCTACTGAGGCCGGTTCAACAGCCTGCCGGCTTCTAGCGGGCGCGGAGACATCACCGGCTGCGTCTGCGGCTAGCTTCGGTGATGTCTCTTCCGTGCCTCTCGAGGAATTGTTTGGGTGAGTAGCGCCGCCTGCTGAATTGCGGGCGAAATCTATCGCGACAGTGTCACTGTTCAGCGCATCCTGTTGTCGCTTCTCGCGGGCAAGCGCCCGCTGCTTTGCTTCGGCTTGGGCTTCGGACATGCCAGACACGCGCTTCGGTGCATTCGGGTTGCTATCCCCGTAAATGGCGGTTCTCTGTGCCGCAGTCATTGGTGGAACCGCTTGGGACTCCGGCCCTGCCGTGATCGCCTGCTGTTCAGCCTGGAGCTCGCGAAGCTGATCGGCAATCTGTTGCTGTCGAGTGCGTTCCGCCGCGTCCCTCTTTGCTTGGAGGTCCTGCTGAGCCTCGAAGTTCGTCACTTGTTCCGGGTTCGCAGTTGCCGGTTTCACACTTATCGTGCTTCGGGTGGTTTGCGCCTTCTTGCCGGATAGCAAACTCGCGAGGTTTACAAGCCCGAATAGAAGCACAACCGCTGCCAATCCAAGCACAATCGGGAACTTCTTGCGGATGGGAGCACTCGGCTCCGGCTGCGGCGGAACTGGCCCGGGTCCATCCGGACCCTGGATCTGCTCGGAGTTCACTCGGCGTCCTCCGTCCTGCGGAAGTTCATGCGCTGTTTGCCGATTGCCAGATAACCGTCGTCGACGATCTTCGGAACCGTATACAGTCCGTTGGAAAAATCAAAGTTGATCAGACTGCCCTTGCCGTCTTTCACTTCATACAGAACTGGTGGCTCCTGGAAACGGCCGCGAACGTAGGTAAAGTTGTCGTCGCGCAAAATTGCTGGACACCCAGTCGGCTTCCGACTTTCTGATCCCAGTCGTAGTCGAAATGAAGCTTGCTCGGGTATGCGCTCCGATACTGCGTCGCCTCTGACTCGACGGCCTTGCGAGCACTCTCTTCCGCTTGCCTGGTAGTGTCGGCCTCCTTCTTGAATGCGGCGATTTTCTGATCCGCTTCGGCAACCGGAACGAACACAGGTAATTGCGTGAGGTTTTCCTTCGCCTGTTTGTCCCCAGGGTTCAGGAAAACCTTACTGTCAAAGTGTGGGTCGGCGTCGCCGGACACTTCTTTGAGCTGCAGCGTGTATTCATTCCCGTGATCCGAGATGATGAACATCCGTTGCCGCGTTAGCAAGCTTCGGTTTGATGGAGATGAACCGGCTGGGGACGTGACCGCCATCGAAAATCCAGCTCGATGTATCACGGCCGAATACCGTCGCAACCTTCTCCTGCTCGGGCAAAACGATCAGCCTTGAGTGCAGTAGCCCAGCGCGAATGCGTGGCGGCGCACCCGCGTCCATGACAATTGTCGCGCGCGGTGACGATGCCTCAAGGGCCTGCGGTGTATGTGAGTCTGCTGCGAACAGCATCCCGGAAGTTGCGATTGCAGCAAGTATGGTCTTCATCCTCGTCCCCGTTCTGCCTGCTTGTAAGCTCATGCGACTTCTCCGTGTGCGAAACGCCGGATACCTTCTTCCAGGCCATAGACTTCGACCAGTTTGGATCGGCGCAACCGGTCCTTCGGTTTGGTCGAGAACTTTGCGTAGCTGTTGGGATCAAGGTTCAGCCTGACTACTTTTGTCAAGCCGGCACGCCGGATAAACAGCGCTTCGCGCTCTTGCAGGCTGTCGAATAATGCCAGCTGCTGGCTATTCAAATTGAACAGATTGCGGTAGTGAGTTCGGTTGAACGTCGGGTCCGGCAAGAACAGGAACGAGCTACACGAATTGACAATCGTGTCAGCGTTCTCCCCAAGGTCTTCAGCAGATTGTCCGATCAGCGTGACGCCCCGAGGTTCTTCCGGACCGTTTTAATCGACGCGAGCGCCGCCTCGAGCAGTTCCTTGTTCTTCATATTCGAGAACAGCTCTTCAATGACGATGTGCTTCGGAAATCCCAGGTTCGCCGGATCAAACAGAACGTCATCAATCTGTCGGAGCAGCCATACCATCAGGGGCTCGGTCAGGTCGGCGTTCTGCCTGTTATTGATGCGCTGAAAGTCGAAGCATTGAATGCGCGATAGCCGGAGCGTATCCTCGACATTGTCGAAAATGCGACCGAAGACGCCGCTTTCAACCCACTTGGAGAGATATCGATCCAGTTTCCGTGGCAGATAAAGCGCAGACAAACGGCGGTTCTCCGGCTCCAGGTAGTACATGGACTGGACGGCCTTATGGATCACGTCATCGTCTTCGGGCTCCAGCTCCGCGCCGCCGTTCGTGAGCAGGAGCTTGATGAACGAATAGAGGAATTTCAGGTTGGCTTCGGTCGGTTCCAGTGCAAACGGATTAAAGTGCGGTCCGTCCACGCCGATGCGGTCTACGCGTCCGCCGTATAGAGCCACTTGGCTTTCATAGCTTCCGCCGATGTCGAAAACGAAGATGAAGCCGTTGTATTTCTGCTCCAGTGCGAGCATCTGGTTGGCGTGCACGCTCTTGCCCGTCCCGGTCGGGCCGATAACCAACATCACGCGCACACCATTCACGTACACGTCCTGGAAAAACGGAGTCCGCGTTCGCGTTTCGAGCACGTTCAGGTACTCACGATCGAGATCTTCAGAGTGGATATGTCCAATCGCAGGCGCGAAAACAGATGAAAGCCTGGCGTGGTGATCTTCCCTAAGCCATAACGGATAAACCGAGAACTGCCGGTTTCCAGGGAACATGGCGTAGTACGCGGAGAGGTTACCGATTGTCTCTTCCACAATCGGAGCGTGTGCCTCGACGAAGATCCGATGCACAGCGGGAATATTCGAGCGAAGCCGCTCTGCGCTGTGATCGGCAATCTGTACCCGCAGCGAGAACTCACCCTGGTTCTTCTGGTCGAGCGACTTGATGACTTCGCTGAGGTCGTCTACGCGTTCCGTGGCAGCTTTTGCACTCGCGGTCTTCTCTAACTGTGCCGAATTATTGTTCGCTAGAGCCCATTGCAGTACATTGTGCTTGAACAGCTCGATAAACTTCTCGTGTGCCGTCACTTCCTTCCGGACGGCATTAACACCCTTCGGTCGCCATGTCGTGCAGGGAATGGCATCGCAATCGAGGCTGAGCAGATTTGAAAACAGGCACGGCCTGGACGCTTCCGGCGTGTTCGTAAGCGAAAACATCTGGACGTAGCGCTTACCAATTCGAAGATGGTCCCGCTCCCAGGAAATCGCGCTATGCACGGTCTGACGGTCGATGCCGTCTCCGGAACAGAGCGGGTAACGCTCGCTCCAGTCCTCCAGATTTGCGAGATAAGACAGGAAAGCGAACGCGGCGTTTTTATCAAGGAGGCGTAAACCGACGGCACTTTGCAGATGCGCCTCGAGCAGTGCCGCCGCCTTATTCAGGTCTGCAAGTCTCCGAGCAGTAACTTCGGCGTTCCGCTGCGGTGTCACTTCGAAAGAGGTGCTCTTATCCGGCTCAATCGTCAGCGTCCAAAATAGTGAAATGCGCCGGAACCTTGCAGTTGCATCTAAGAATGCCAACCTGTCGCTTACAAATGCTTCGGTTACCGGGTTTGCATAGCGAGGCCTGTCGAGGAATATCGAAGCCCGATCTGATCAAGGTGTATTGGTAAAGGCAGGCCTCCTCTGGCACTCCCCGCAACGCACCTTCGATCCTGCGGCATAGAATATCGAGCTGCTCGTCGGTCTTCCCCTCTTCATCGACGCCCTCTAACGCAAACAGCACGCCGTATCCGCCGCTCTTCAGCGCAAAGGCACTCGGTCCGACAAAGCGTGAAACAGGTATGATGCTGCATGCTGCCCCAGCCTGTGCAAACCAGGGTGTGCTTCGGTCAGTGTTTGCGCGGGTCATAGTAGGCCTTTTGTCGCCATCTGAAAAACCAAAGTTGAAACATGTTGGGGTGCTTCCTCGCGATGACCCAGGCAGCGAGGGTCAAAGCAAGAAACATCAGAATCGCTGTAATTCTGGCCCCAGCGAGGAAAACCGTTGCCGATACAAACAAAATGGACATCCACGTGGGCACATCGAGGCCCAACTTCGTCCGAGGCTTATTCAAAGCCGGGTTGATGGATAACGGTTCTCCTCGTTTGGTGGCCAGCATCGGGTACCCCTTAAGGCATGCCTGGCCGGTCAAAGACCCGATCCAGCCTGCTCCCCATCCGAGAACGCCAGCGCCGAACAAGGCTTCGAAAAGCTGCGGAATGGCGTTTGAAAACGGCCGCCCATCATCTTGAGACCAGCCCAGATGAGGCACCCGAAAGCGATGATTGCCCCCGCGAAGATTGCAAAGGTTTTGAAGCTTCCCATGACGTTGTTTGCGCCTGAAAAGTCAATCGTGCCTTGCGCGTGCGCAGCGGCGGTGAGTGTTACGCCGAGCAGCATGGGACCCATGCTGCGAATATTCGAAACGAACGCGGCTCGGGTGCGTTCACGTACCCGATGCCAGCGCTTAGAGCTGTTGTGCAATGAAAACGAACCTCCTTTACCGATCCGGATTTTGCGTTTGTGTCGCTATCGAATAGAGCCAATCGAAACGGCGGATTCCGGGCAGGATGCCGAAAATATCTTTGGCGATTACTGCCGCAAGCTCAGCCGGATCGTACGACCGCCGTAAGTCTCTTCCCCGGTCTTGCGGTTCCACTTATCCCGCATCAGGCCGGACATTCTAAACAGCCGGTCGATGTGCGTGGGATTACCGCCAGTCCAATACGAAAGCATGCGGCACAGTGCGGCGTCCGCGCGGCTGTGGTCGCCGTCATAGTCGGTGATATCGCCATTCCACAACTTGCTAAAGCGCGCTCCGCTCTTCGCATCTAACGCTTGCCGAATCAGTTCGGTATCAGAGCGGAATCGAGTTCGCGGTTCCGTCGCTTTCGCCTCCTTTTCATTGCGATCTCGGCTGAATTGTTCGCGGACGATGCCGTCTAATTCCGAGTGGCGTTCTTCGATGTCGTCGGGTGTTCCAGCGAGGTGTTTGCCGGTAATTGTGAAGTATCGTCCGGCGCTGTAGATTTCTAATCCGGTCCCACGCCGTCCGGAACCAACGATATTCGCTTTGACGATGATGTGCAGACCCGTTCCGGAGGGCGAGATCTCCGTGTACCTGTTCAGCTTCCGAAACCAGTTCCGAAGCCTTCGGGTTCAGCTTGCCGGCCTGGTCGCGACATTGATCTAAATCGACGCCACAGAACGGGTCACTTGAGGTGAATACAAACCCGATCCCTTCGGCTCTGTATTTGCGAAGAGCGTAGCAGACATGCCGAAAGCTGGTCCAGGTTTCCGGCTTGTCGCACGCGGCGACCTTGCCGCTCCAGGCTGAAATGGGGAGCTTTGCCGTCCGGCCATTCAGGTCGACGCGCTTCCACAGCACCCATTGTTTGTATTCGATCATCTCGGATGGAACCCGGATCACGCTGCATCCTCCACGTGTTCCGGTTCCCGTTCCGTTTCCGAGTGAGCTTCTACTACTGTTCCCCAAGCGAGAACGATCACTCGTTTGCAATTCGGGCAGGTGTATTCACGCTGTTCACTTTCGAAGTGCCGCCCGCAAATGCACTCCGAACAGAAAACTGAAGTTGTTCGCATATCGCACTCCCGGCGCTCGCGGGCCTTCCATATGGAGGCGCGCGCCGAACCAATTTCCGGGGCCGCTAGGCGGCCCGTTCCTCCACAAGTTCGAGGGCGTTCAGTATCTCTGCTGCGGTCTTCTGAACGAGGTTCAGCGATGCCGAAAGCGTGCGCTGCATCCCCGTTGTAAAGCTTGATGTAGTCGCAAGCGGCGGTGTTCGTATCGAGCCCGATTGCGGAACAAACCACGAAAGCAACCGCTTCGGCCTCGGTCTCGCGAATGGTGCGGGTTGTTTCTTTGCGCCGTTCGTCGCGATGCAGCATCTCATGTGCGATCTCGTGCGCCAGCGTGGCGACTTCATCCGCCGATGTCAGGCCTGTCACGATCGAAATGCGCCCGCCATAGGAAACGCCTTTCGCCGGTGCGATATTCGCGTCATAGCGGATTTCGATTCCGCGCATCTGTGCGAAGCTCTGGAGGCTTTCAATGTGGTGCGCTGCGTCGTTTTTTACTGTGGCGAAGTTCGGAAGGTCGTTGCCGTCCGTTTGCGCGACGTCGAAAACAAACGCTGTGCGAAACCCAACAAGCTGCTGGTAAATCTTCGGCGCGGCGTCTGAGTTCTGGTCGTCTTTCATTTCCCGCTTTTGCGTAACTGGAGCAAGAATGGCAATGCCCTTTTCACCCTTTCGAACGTACCGCCCGAACTTGTGCCACGTGTGGAATCCGGCAACGTGCGTTGCTCCGGGTCGTTGCAAAGCGATCAGAAGGCAGTTATTCCAGGAATACTGGTGAAAGCGGGCCATGACGGCGAGATAGCTTTTAAGTGCTTCGCTATTCCGGGCTTCCAACGCTTCGATGAGCGTATTGAGTGCGTCTGTCGCCAGTTCGGAGCTACGGTTCTGATTCTGAGTGTTCATTGTGCGTTCCTCGTTTTGAAAATCGATCTAGGGTGTTAGGCGTTGGCTAACACCTCCGAGGCGTCGCTGGCGAGACTGGGGCGGTAAGCGCAAGGGTTGCAGAAGCGCTTGCGCTTTTTCGGGGGAGGGAGGAGCAAAGCGACGGAAGGGGGTACCACCCGAAACCCATCGGGATGCGCCCTTGCGCGCGCCGGGGCGAAGCCCCTGGAGAATATTGTTCTGAGAACACGTACTTCTACACTGAGATGAAGGAGCTCTGATGAGTACCGCTGACCTTCTCAAGAGAATTGAGTCAGATATTAGTAACAGGACGATCCCTCGCTCAACTAGGTTGTGGGGCGGAGCAGATGTGGTGATACTTGAACAGACACCCGAGAATATGCAGCACGAGGGCTTTTACCCTGAGCCTAGAAGCGTGGTGACTCGCCATGCGCGAGAACTGTCTTGGCTGTTTGAGCAGGTGAGAGATGCATTCTTTGCGGAGCATCGAATTGACGGTGAGACAAAGATCGAGTTTTTTGGGCGACTCGCAAACGCGGCGAACCGAGCATTGAAGGAATCGCCGGACATAGACGCCAGAATGCTTTGCGCCGCCGTACTTCATGAATCTCTAGCGATCTTGGATGAGATGGAGGAAGGCACATTTCGCAGTTTCCCGATCGCGGTTGGAAACGCGATTGCCGACGACTATGTTGATGAAGCGCTCAGAACTGGATTCATTGGTATAGAAGCGACTCGCGAATTCTTTGCTCAAAGGTGCACCGACATTGATGAAGCTTGATCTGACTAACAGAACGCACGATTTTCTTAGGAATCTTCCGGCAAAGCAGTTCAAGCAGGTATCAACGAAGATATTCTCCTTGCAGCGCGATCCGTATCCAAACGACTGCAAACACCTCAGTGGTCATCCGAGAATGCGCCGAGTAGATATTGGCGAATACCGCATTTGCTACTCCGTCGCTGAACAATGCATCCAGATTGCTGTTGTCGGAGCTCGGAATGACGGTGCCGTTTACTCGCAGCTACAGAGACGATGAACAGGACACGTTCTTGATTGGGCCACAGTAAAGGAAGGACGGCCTATTATATTAGACGGCAGATCGAATTACTCGACTCGCAACGGATAGTAGTAGATTTGGTCTCCGCCATCCAGCCGAGTGCCCAGCAAATAGGTACCCGGCGCGGCTCGAGAAAGATCCAGTTGAACGAAGAGGAGCAGTTGCTGGCCCGTGTTCAGGCTTGACGCTTTCGCAACCGCCCACGCGGATAGGTGTTTTTCGATTTCAAAATCGCAAGTGTGTATTGCCCTTCGTCACTGAAACGCGGCAGAATAATCCGCACATCATCCACCTTGCGAGGAAGCGGGTGCAATCTGATCGGGTGATCCTGGCCCACATCTCGTTTCGCATCGAGATCAGAAAGGTCAAACGTGATTTGTGCCACTTCGACCTGCTCAGGCGCCGATTCCTCTGCACCCACCAAACGGCACCAGAAACGATGACGACAAGCGCAGCCGCAACAACGGTTACCCAAGTAGCCCTGCTACGGCGCTGCTCTCGAACTTTCTCCCTCTCCCATCGTGCATCGCGTAGCTGCTTGAACTCCGCATAGCAGGGTGAGCAGTGCCAGACGTGATACCAATTAGGATCGTCTGCATCTCGTTCTTTGCCAGCCAGGTTTGTGAGGACGTCCCGCCCTGGGCATCCTTTACGCTCGGGATTCGGATACGCCGTGAGAAGCAGTTGCTCAATAGGATCTGGATCCCGCGAGGGATCAACAGTACTCATCCGCCCCCCGCTTACGATTGCAGGTACACCTTGCGAAGTCTCGATTGGGCTTCTCGATAGCGGTATTCACTGGTTCTCGGCTTCAAGTTTAACTTCTTACCGATCTCGATAAAAGAAAAGCCTTTCAGCCGAAGGGAGTAAATGTCGCGGTCAAGGCCGCTCAAGCTCGACAACATCTCTTCGAGCAGGATCTGCTGATCCATGGGCTCGGGCGAGATGGTTAGCTCCTTGAACTTCGGGTGTCCTCTTGGATGGGTTCTGATTGCTGTGCCAGTTTCCGTTCCGCCACATATGCTCTTCGTGTGGCCCGGAACATCGAGCGATTTACGTAAGCGGCCAGATTCCGAATACTTGGAAGATTCGCACAAATTCCGGATGCGGCATCCACTAACGTCTGCGGATCGGTATCTGGAGAACGCAATGCTCTTTCAATGGACGCGAGAAGGGTTTGAAATCGCGAAGCCCATGATTGCTTACGAGGCGAAAACAAGCGCTCTCGTCGGACTCGGGAACTACGACGATGCACTCGTGCTGACCGATCATTTGATCGAACTGAGTCGGGCTCGCAAGCTCCGCGAGAACTTGTCCGAGGCTTTGGAAGCAAAGGGGGATTGGACAGGAGCCATCCAGTGTTACATGGAAGCGGTTAGCCTTTCACAATCCGTGAAACACTGGCACAGTTCGAACGACACCGATGCCGCTCTTGCGAAAGCCTATGAACATTTGGGCCGTTTCGATGAAGCAATGCGGGCAATCGATGCTGCCATAAATGCAAACCGGCAAACGCCCGATGAAATTTATTACGCTCCCCGGAACCTAGCAATCAAAGCTGAAATCGCATCCAAAGCTGGTAAACGGCGGCAGGCTGAAGACTTGTACCGGAATGGCGCTGACATGTTGGAGGTTCTCCTGCAGCATGTGCCGGCGCCATCTGTCGAACGGGAGCTTATGTCCGAACTCTCGGATCTGTACTCAGGCTACTTCGGGCTGTTAGCAAGTGACGATCGGCTACCGGAAGCTTTCGCCGTCATCGAACGCGCTCACGGACGGCTTGAAGCAGAGGCCCTTTGGTACGACAAACTCAAGCCCCCACAAACAGAGTCGCCCCAAGAGCGCGTCGTAAACTCGCTCGAACTCCAACTGCTGGACGCGGTTGACCAGAAGCAGCGGTCTGCGCTTCTCAGTCGGATACGATGCTGAACAGAAATTGCCAACATATTCCCCCGGCCCCTTCCGGCAGCCGGTGTCGCTCCGGTCGTTACAGCAGGAATTATCACCCAGCGAAGTTGTTTTGGAGTACGTTCTCGCTGATCCGAACTCGTCAGTGCTCGCCATAACTGCTAGAGGTGTGCGCAGATACGTTCTGCCGTCCGGCAAGACCATCGAAGCGGAGTGTAAACGGTACGCGCACGAGATCGGAAAGAAAGCAACGGATGTTCAGCTCGCACAGTCGGTGTACCGGCATCTCGTGCCATCAGCACCTGAAGTAAACGCCGCGCAAACAATCATTGTTGTTCCTGATGGCGTGCTGAATGTGTTTCCATTCGCCGCGCTCGCCGCACCTGACGGCAAATACCTTGTCTCCGAGAAAACCGTTGTCGACGTGCCGAGCGCAACCGTGATGAACCTGCTGCGAACCCGTGAGCAGGCCCGAAACGGAATACCTTACCTCGGAGTAGCAGCGTGGACCCAAACCGTGGATACACGGCCTTGGGTGGTGCGAGCGGTGATGGGTCCAGAGCGTTCGCAACTAGTTCCTTTGCCCGAAAGCAAACGCGAGATCGAAGCCGCCGCACATATGCTGCCTCAACCCGATACGCTTCTCCTGGGCTCGACGGCGACTCGAACGAAATTCCTGAGTCTTCCATTGGAGAAGTACGGCGTGCTTCACCTCTCATTGCACGGCTACGCCGATATGGAATTCCCCGACAGGTCCGCGCTGGTGTTTGCGCCCGCTCCGGAATTAGACGATTCTGGCTTCCTACAAGCGCGAGAAATCAGGCAACTGCATCTGAACGCGCGGCTAGTTACCCTGAGTGCCTGCAAAACAGCAGCCGGACCCGTTTACGGAAGCGGCGCGGCGACAATTGTAAATGCCTTTATCGAAGCCGTGCGCAGAGCGTCGTTTCAACTCTGTGGGATGTTGATGATAGGTCTGGCCGCAAATTGATGGATTCGTTTTATCGACATCTTGCGGACGGTGAGGGCCGTGCCGAAGCCTTGAGAGAAGCAAAAGTAGAATTCGTAAATGCCGGCGAGCCGCCCTATTACTGGGCCAACTTCCAGATGGTCGGTGACGCGATAGAGCCGCTGTACCCGCACGTCAAACTGACTGCCAACGTCGGTGGCCACCTTAATCGGAAACACGATGAAAAGAACTGACCGTGAGAGTTGCTTGGCTCAAATCCAGCAGCTCGTTAGAACGAAATACTACGATCCGCAATTGGGCGGAAAAGATTGGGATGCCGTTGTTGAGCAGCATCGTGTCGCCGTTGTGAACGCCGAGAGTCTCGAAGACTTCGAGAGAGCCGCGAACGACATGCTGAAGGAGCTCGGCTCCGGCGCATTGGGCCTCTTGCGCGGAACGAGTAAGATCAGCTCCCGCAATGCCATTGCGGCAAGCTTCCGGGCCGTTGAGACGCCCGCTGATGGAAACCGCTGGGTTTTCCAGGACGCGGCACCCGGCGGTCCTGCGGATCGCGCCGGCATTAAACCCGGTGACACGCTGCTTCGAATCGGCGCGGACGAGATTGTTCCGCCGTCAAAGCCAGCATTCGCAACCGGCACGGAAACACCAGTTGTTATCCGACCCGGCGATGGGCCGCAGGCTAAAACCATCACGATTTCGACGCCGAAAGCGAAGCACCGCGACAATCCCGCGGCGGAGCCGCGCGCTATCGTTGCATCCGTTCAGGATGGAGTGGGGATGCTGAAGGTCAGTCTCTTTCCCGGCAAGCTCGGCATCGACTTCGCTCGCGATGTCACGAATGCAATCGAAGGCGAGCTGAAGGATGTCGACGCGCTCGTCATCGATTTGCGCGGCAACCCGGGCGGCGGCACCGGTGGCCTGCGCCTGATGAGCTATTTGACTCCAGATCGCGTTCCAATCGGCTACGGCGTGGATCGCAAGCTAGCAGAAGCCGGATACGATAAACAACGGCTACCCCGGTTCAACCGCATCCCGAAGAGCAAATGGGAAGTTCCGCTGCTCGCTGCCCGGTACGCACGCAAGAAGTCGGTTGTGCTTGAGACCGAAGGCCTCGGCCCACAACGCTTCCACGGCCGCGTTGCAATTCTGGTGAACGAGCACACCACCTGCGCCGCCGAGATGGTCGCCTTGTTTGCCCAAGAGCGCGGCCTGGCAACAATCGTCGGCATGTCCACTTCAACATCGGCCACGGCTTTACTCTCGTTGTTCCGACCGGAGCCTACGTGAGTTGGGGCGGCAACCGCCTGGATGGAAGCGGGATAAGGCCGGATGTTTTCGCAGACTGGTCGCGGGACGCAGTTCTGAAAAGCGGCGATTTGCAGCTTCAGGCAGCACGGCACGCCTTGACGCGAACACTTTCGGCTGCCAGGAACGCCTAAATAACCCCGCCCCACACCTGTGCAAACATCTTTGGACTTGGCTTGCCCTCCACATTTCCACAGACACCGGTGGCCCGACTACAGGATACTTACCTGAACAATACAGGAATAAGAATAAGGAACCGCACCTAAAGTCCCGTGCTACACGCACCCAAAGTCCCGTAAGAGCGTACGTAAAGCGCACCTAATTTCACGTGGATTATTCCGAGTCGGCATAATACCCAGAGGCTTCAACATTGACGGATCAGCTAAGGGCGCACCTAAAGCCCGTGCTCGATAAGTTTCGAGGCGGTTCGTTCCCGGAAATTCCATATCTGATTTCCTCTCTATCGATAGAGCGCATATGTGCTCAGTTCAGCGAGGTGAATCAAAGTGCAAACGAATGCTTATGAACATCAGCGCGTGCACGTCCCTGGGGTGCGGTGCCATCTGGCAGTGGCGCGGGTGGCCCAGTTTCCGACGTGCTCACAATTCCGGAAGTCGCCACGATCTTGCGATGCTCCAGAAACCATGTTTCGAACGCGATGAACGGGAAAGTTGCGGGTATCCCGGCGCTTCCACATTTCGTGATGGGGCGGCGGAAGCTGGTTCGCAGAGAGTGGTTGTCTGAGTGGCTCCAGTCGCATCGAAGCCAATGCTAAGATCACTCCCGTCAGAGATGGTCGCCACAGGCGCAGGAAAGAGATACGAAATGCGTCGAAAGCGATTCCAGCGGGGAAGCTTAACAACCCGTAAGCGGAATGGAAAGAAGTATTGGCTCGCGCAGTGGCGAGAAGAAGGAGGTCACAGAACAAAGGAACTTGGGCTCTTTTCGAAGATCAGCAAGATTGCAGCGGAATCCATGCTGCAGGAGATCTTGACACCCATCAATGACGGGGGTCGAGCGAAAGGAACAAGCAAAAACAACGTTCGTGCAGTTCGTCGAGAATGTCTACATCCCAGTATTCCAACGCAAGTGGAAAGACTCGACGGCAGACACCGAGATACCGCAGATGAGGTACCACCCAGTCCGCGCTTTCGGTGATGAACTGCTTCGTAACATCACCCGCGAGAAGCTACAGGATTTTTTGGATTGCACCGCGAAGAGTTGCGGCAGGAGCGTCGTCGATCATCTCCGATTTCGATTGAGATCGATCTTCAAGCTCGCTTTGTCGGAGGGGATCGTTGACCGGAATCCAGCGGGCGCTTTGTTCCGCCCGCGCGAAACGAAGCCGCCACGCGAGAAGAAGGTGATGACACCTATTGAATCGTCTGCGATGCTATAAGTTCTTAACTTGCGGGAACAGGCGATCGTACGTCTGGCGACGTGGCAAGGCATGCGGCCTGGGGAAATCCTGGCACTTCGAGTCTGAGATGTGGACATCGCCGAAGAGTGTATCTGGGTGCGGCGTCGGGTTTACAAAGGCAAGCTGGGTGATCCCAAAAATGATCGCTCGAAGCGCCAACTTGCGCTGACGATCGGAACTCTGACAATCCTTCAGATGTGGATGGAGCAGGCTTGCAATCGCAGTCCGGAAGCGTGGCTGTTCTCATCCGAAAACGGGAAGCCGCTCCGGCGAGACAACGTTTGGACCAGGAATATAAAGCCCATGCTGAAGCCGATAGGTTTGGGTTGGGCAACATTTCGAGTGATGCGGCGGTCGTACGCAACCTGGTCGAGGAAGGTGGGCGTGGATGCGCACAGCCGGTCGGCACAGATGGGTAACACCGTCGACGTGAATGAGAATGAATATGCGGTTGCGACGTTCGACAAGAAGCTCGCAGCTGTTCGACTGCTTGAAACAGCCGCTATTCAATGACGGCGCGGGGAGTACTTGATGAGGCTCTTCGAACTGAGGCTAGCGAGGGAATCTAAGATTTGCTATGAGAGCGCTGGCACGCTCTCCTAGCGGGCTCCGCAAGGTGAATCGGGAGCTAAACCGTTAACGAACTAATCGAACTAAACCTGAGCTGATCAGTCATTCCCAAGTTATTGAAAACATGGAGCGGGAGACGGGGATCGAACCCGCGACGTCCAGCTTGGGAAGCTGGCATTCTACCGCTGAATTACTCCCGCGCTCCGTCGATTCAGTGATTTGCCGGATTCCAGGGCACTTGCCGGTTCCCGTACCGGTCTATTCCGTCCCTCATGTCCACTGAATCTACCCATTCCGACTCGAAAATGGACACCAAAACAGACACCAAATCCGGCCTGAGAATCCTGTTTTCCGCAGTTCCGCTCGATGTCTTTCTTGGTGTCCACTTTGGTGTCCAAACCGTTTCAGCCCACACTATAACACGGATGCGAGCCTCCCTTTGCTTGGCTGCGTCGATCACCTCCGCCTGGGTTTCGTGTCCCACCGATCCTCGGGTGCATTAAGCCGGTCTTCCCGGAGTGGCTTGCACCGCAGTGGGAACACTTATATCGGCAAAAGCTCGGGAAACCGCGCTTTTGCCGGAAGCCACGAAATTCTGTACATAAGAGAAAGAAGTCGCGTGCCGCTGTACGGTGCGTGCCGCAAAAGCGAAGACGGAGATCTCTATGTCCACCTCCCCCCAATCTCCCGTGTCCAGCCCGGAACCTGCCCCGGACGTTTTCGAACGATTACTTCAGTCGAGCGGGCTGCTGACAGCAAAGGAACTCGCCCCGATTGTCAATCTCAGCCCGAAAACGCTGTATAGCTATGCCGAACGCGATCTGATCCCGCACTTTCGGATCGAGACAAACGTTAGGTTCCGCGGAAAAGATGTGGCGGACTGGCTTCGACAAAGGCGCCTTTGCGGGAGCAATCACTCCCCTACCTCGGCGAGATGGGATGTTTCGTTCCCGAGTCGAGCGCGCGGCAGGTCGCGTCGCCCAAGCCTGTGAGCGAAGAGGGCGGCTGATCTCCTGGCGAACGCGAATCAGATCGCACACGGAGGAGAGAAACCTCTGCATAGAAAGTCACCCGCATAGCGGCGCAAGCGCCCGCAAGAACCGATTCCGTTCTACCAATTGCATCCCTGTTCGTATTACATCCTCGGGTCCGAAGCAAAACTCAAAACCGGAAACGACGGATGATCCATCAACGGAAGCGTCACGACGCGTTCCGATTGAGGTGCGGCCCGGACACCAACCCCATCCTACCGACGTCTCCTCCCGCCAGAGCACTCGTTTATTCCGAGAATCTTTCCCCGCAAACGAATCGGGCCGAGGGTCTTTCCACGCGGATAGCTCCTTTCCACTTTTGGTGAACCGGCTGGTAGCTCTTAGAATTCAGGAGAGGTTTAGAGGCAGCTGTTTTCATTTCGTCCGCTGCCCGACAACCCGGGCAAGTTCTGGAAGGGACTTGTATCGATGCGACGCGGGACCGAGGAGTTTTCGGGGCATGCAAACGAAAGGCACAAACCACTTATTCGCGAAGGAAGGGCATCTGCAGGAGAACAAGCGCTATCACTTTTTGCCCACAGATGACCGCTTGCTGCTGGGAGCCACTTCTTTCGAAGATCTACAGTCCGCGATGCGGGCCATCGCGGAAGAGGCAAATTATCCTCTGCAGGCGGTGACGCGCCGTGCGAAGAGCTTGGGTGTTTGGGGCAAGCTCGTCTCTCCGCGCAGACTGTTTACGATTCGAGAGAAAACGGAGATTAAACGGTTACTCAGCCGCTGCAACACGACAGCGGAATTGCTTTCGGATATCGCGGCAACGCTGCGTGTCGAGAAAGAACAGGCCCTCCGGCTCTTATATCGAGACCCTATGCTGAAAGAGAGCCTCGCAGAAGGTACGTATACGCTTCGCGAAGTGGCGCAGGGATTGTGCATGAGGCCTGCCAGAGTCAGGGAGTTGATCGATCAAGGACTACTGCGAGCCAAGCAACTGCAGCCGTTGGGAAAGATCTTCATCACGTCCGATTCCATTTCCGGCTTTGTTAAAACGTATCCGCGACGGATCGATTGGGAGCGCTGTATGGGGAAATCTCCTTGGTTACGGGATATCCTCGAATCCGCTCGCGTTAAGGAGCTAGCGGAATTGCTCTGTGTTTCGGAAAGAAAGATTCAATCGTGGATGCGCCTGAGCTTTCTCACGCTTCCTTTCGATCAGGGCCGTATCAGAGATCTATTTGGAGAGGAACCGATTTACCGCTTCCTCGACGAATATCCGCAGTTGGTCGATTTCTCTAGGTGCTCAGCGAAATCGCCGGAATGGTTCGCCCGCTACGAGAGAGTTCGAGGGCAGTATCCCAAAAAAAGCGAAGTGGGCGAGAAGGAAGGGGACGCCGAGAGCGAATCGCATCATTATTTCGCGCTCCGCCGCCGGCACTAACTTTCACGCACGAAATTTCTTCTATATCTTCCTGCCCTCTCGCGCTCGAGAATCTGTCTCTCCGAGACCTGATCGGGGAGGGGGGTTCTGAAACCCAAACGATCGAAGGGAAGTCCGTATCCTCACTAGTCGAGAGGAAAACGGTGTCCCAAAGGATCGATGGGAAATCTGTGAACGAGAGGATCGAGAGGAAATCTGTATCCCGAACGATCGGCGAGAATTTTGTGTCCCGATTGCCAGGACGGGATTCTGTGTCCCGAAAAGCAAGAGGAAAACCGTACCCCGAATGATCGTTGGGAGTTCTGTTTCCCAAACAATCGATGCTCATTTTGTTTCCCCGCAGATTACGGAAAATCTGTGCCCCAACTAACCGATGGGAACTTTGTGCCCTGAAGAGTCAAGAGTAATTCTGTATCCCGAATGATCGCGAGAACATTTGTGTCCGAACCGATTGATGGGCAGTCTGTCTCCCAACTGCTCAACGCGCATTCTGTTTCCCAAAAAGTCGAGACATAGCTTGTGCCCCAAATAATGGACGGGAAATCTGTGTCCTCTGTGCCGGCGTCGAACGACGTGTTCCATTTGTGAGTTCATGGATCGCTCTATCGCCTGAACCCGGCACCTTGCTGGCCAACAGTCTCGTCGAACCTTAATGATGGATGTCGGGATTCCCTTCTTCGAACAGCGACCCCCACCGAATTTCGTGAACCGGAAACTATTTTCTCTTCCCGCCGTTCGCATCTTGAGCTGATCTTTCTTACTATCGGCTGTGTTCGAATCGGTCAAGGAACTCGACATCCGTCTCCGTGCGGCGCGTTATGTGCTGCAACCCGCCAACCTGGAAGCGATCTATGGAGCACTAACAGGCGAGTTAGGCATTTTGGTCGAAGGACCGCCCGGGACGGGAAAGACGGAACTGGCGCGCGCCTTGACGATTGCGGCCGACACCACGATGGAGCGGCTGCAGTGCTATGAGGGCGTTGGAGAGGAACAGGCTCTCGGCCGTTTTGACCGGCCGTTACAGGACCAGTTCCTCACGTTACACGCGCCGCGCTTCGAACAGAAAGACTGGAACTCGCTGCGCGAAACGATCTACTCGCTGGATTTCTTTTCGTTGGGTCCGTTGGTCCGGGCTTTGCTGTCCGAGAAGCCGTGCGTGCTGCTGATCGATGAGATCGATAAGACATCAGCGGCCTTCGAAGCGATGACGTTTCAGTTCCTCGAAGAATGGCGCGTGACTATTCCGAAGCTGGGTACGATCGAAGCCCGCACCAAGCCGATGGTCGTGTTGTCGAGTAATAACCAGCGCACACTGAGCGACCCGCTCCGAAGCCGCTGCGCCTATCTCTATTTCGAATACCCCACCTTGCAGCAAGAGCTGGAGATTCTGCGGCTGCGATTGGCCAGCCCCAATAGAGCTTCCTATGCGCAGGTGGCCGGGTTAGCAAAAGCCTTGCGCACGTACCGGCTCGCGAAGCCGCCCAGCATTCGGGAGATCCTCAAACTGGCGGAGTTGCTTCAACGGCGCGGTTGCCCGGCGATTACGCCGGATTTCCGAGATATTTTGCTGCCGTTTCTGGTGAAGACACCGGACGACCGCAATTACATGCTGCTCAATAACAGTTTCCGCCGGCTCTGCGCCGACGCTAACCGATTTGCTGCCGAAATCCTCCGGCAGGAAGAAGAGGAGCAAGCTGCTTGAAGGGGTGTTTTCTGCTGTTGTGTTTTACTCTCGGGAGCAGTGCCGCTCCCGCGGCGGTTCGCCCCTATGCCGAGCAGATGGTGAACCGCTATGCCGCTGAGTATGGCGTGCCAGCCGCTCTGGTCCGGGCCATCATCAAGGTGGAATCAAATTGGAATCCGGGCGCGCTCTCGAACCAGGGCGCAATCGGAATGATGCAGCTGATGCCGGATACCGCACGCGCGCTCGGAGTAGATCACCCGTATTGGATCTATCAAAACATTGAGGGGGGTATTGCGTATCTCGCCTTTCTGCGGCGCAAGTTTCACGGAGACTGGCGTCTCGCGTTGGCTGCTTACAACGCAGGGCCTCGAGTCGTGGAGAAACGAGGTCTGCGCTATTCTTCGCCGCAAGTTTTTGCCTATATCGTCCGAGTCTTCGCGGAGTACCGTACGGAACTGCGCCAAGGAGAACCACATTGATGGGACGCTCTCTTTTATTGGCAGGAACCAGTCTCTGGGTTCGGTGCGCTCTCGCGCAAACCACACCGGCGGCACCGCCCTCGCTTCCTCTTCCGATGCCTGTTCTCCCGGCACCGCTTCCGTCGATCGAGCCACAGGTGCGCGAGGAAACAGATGCCGAGCGACTCCCCAGAAAGGTTCACCTGCTGCCGCACTTTGCTACCACCATCCGGATGCGAGATGCCGTGCGAAGCGTCGTGGTCGGTGATCCATCGTTGTTTTGGGCCGACCACAAGGACGAAGACGCCTCGCTCGTGATTGTGCATGCCCGGACCGAACAGCCGGCGCAAACGAACCTCGAAATCACGACGGTAAGCGGGCAGCAAGCCGTCCTCTGGCTGATCAGCGACCCGCATCCCCAAGGACCGGTCGACTTTGCCCTGCATTACGACACACCCGCGCAAACGCCCGCATCCGGGTCCTTTTGGCGGAACGAAAGCGCGATGCCCCACATGCTCGTGGCCCAAACCGTGCGAGTGGGAGAGTCCGATCCCGCAGCAGATCGATCTGCTTCCGGCGCAGCCGCCGTCATTCCGGTCCGTTTGGACGGGAAATCGCAAAGCTCGTCGCCGCCTGGGAGCGATGCGCGACTCGAGCAGTTGCTGGCAGAGCAAGGAAGAGCGCCTTTGCCGGTGCTCTACGGACAACATCCGGGGTCGATCCGAGGGGAACCGCACCTTCAGGCAGGTGTGAGTCAAGTGATCGATGAAGGCGGCATGGTTGCCGTGTTGTTCTCGGTCGTAAATCGAGCCGCGCATGCCGTCGCTCTTCTGCCGCCGCAGGTACAGCTGGGTGGGCAAGTGAAAAAGAAATGGACGACCGCTGAGCAGCTCCCCGTCGTTCAGTACAAGCTCGACCGTTTGCGGCTCGGCCCGGGCGAACGAGCCAATGGAGTCGTGGTGTTCGACCGCCCGAGTTTTAAGCAATCGAAAGAGTCGCTGTTTTTGCAGATGGCCGATTCGGGCGCGGTGGATCAACCGGCGCTCGCTCCCATCGGCTTTGGGGTGAGCAGCCAGAAAGGAGGAAGTGCGGATGCCGGACCTTCCGAACGGTAAGCAGGACGAAGAGCAAGAATCGACGCACGCCCACGAGGGCCCGGCCGGCCCTACGCAAAACAAGGAGCCGATCGAGCACGCGACTCCAGAAAGGAGGACTGAGACAGAAACAGAAAAGCTCCGCGAGGCGGTTTTCGGTGAAGCGGCAGGCGATCTATCTGCCTCTGCAAAAGAGTCCGTCACGGCGGAAGCGGAAGCGGAGGAAGAGCCAAGAAGCGTTTGGGCTCGACTCCGCGCTTCCGCCACGCGGGGTGCAGAACGGAAGAAAGCGCCCAATCGCGAATCGCTGCGCCAGAACAAAACCAGTATGCTTCTTGGCGGACTGGGGCTTGTGGCCGCGATGGGTGTATGGCTGCTCTATCTGGTGTCAGGGCCGATACGGCAGCCGCCGGCTAGTCGCGGCGCGTCGGCAGGCACAGCGCCGGCCCAAACTTCCGCGCCGGCGCGCTCGATGACGCCGGGCATCGAAGCACAACAACAAGCGGCCGCCGCCGCGCCGGACAAAGGCGTGACCGCAGCCGATATCCGTGCTACCGCCCAGGATCATCCGGTAAAGCCGGTCCCACCATCGTCCGCGCCAGCGAAGAACTCTGGCGACGAAGATCCGTACGCGGTAGGCCGCATTCCGCCGCCACCGGCAGAGGTCCCTCCGCCTTCTTCCGCGCCGGCCACACCGCAAAAGAGCCCACTCGATCAGCCGTCGCTTGTATTTGTGCGAAACGAGACCAAGCTAATTCCCCAGGTTGATTCCTCGAATCGCTCCGGTTTGCAATCGGTCTCGTGGACGCCTGCAATCCTCGAGCGCTTCCAGAGGTTTGCGAATCTTCCCACCGGCACGCGCCTGGTTGCGCGATTGGAGACGCCCGCCAGTTCGGCGGTTCGACTTCCGGTAGTCGCAGCGATTGAATACAACTACGAGGATTCCAACCACGAGCTGATTATTCCCGCCGGGAGCCGAGCTCTCGGTACGCTTGAGCAAGCCGATTCGCAAGGCTTCGTCGGACTGCATTTTACGAGCTTGCAGCTGCCCGGTGAACTGAATTCGGCGCCCTTCGAGGCACGTGCGATTGGCCTCAACTTTCAACCGCTCAAAGGAACGGTGACGGGCCGCAATACCGGACGCCGGTTTCTGGTCCGCGCCTTTAGCGGGGTCGGATCGGTCGCGGCAGCGACAGTAGGCGTGCAGAATGGAACGGGCGTGACGGAAAATTTCAGCAACAACGCGCTGTTACGAGAGCAGTTGATGACCAATATCGGATCGGCGGGCGATCAGGAGTTGCAGCGGCTCGCGTACCAGCAACACATCGTCGTGACTGTACCGGGCAACACGCGCTTCTATCTCGTGATAGATCACACCCAGTCTCCGGAGGTGAAACAGGAGAATCCGAACGTTTGGGCCACTTCCAGGGTGAGTGCCACCGCGCCTGGCACCGGACTCAATGTGGAAGAAATGCGGCAATTGATCGAACTGCGGCGCGAACTGAACGAAATCGAGCAGCAATCGCAGGCGAATTCTTCTGCTCCTGCGCAGCAGACAATACAAGCCGCACCCGCAACGAATGGGCCACCCGAAACTGGGCTAAATCCCTCGGCTGACGTTATTCCCACCCAAGCCCGGCCTCCTCAATAAAGGCTTCCCACGGCCGTTCCCTTGGGCACCCGCGAGATTGCCGGGACGCTTTCCTGGAAATCCCTCTTTTTGCCCGGAATGCAGCCTCTGTCGTACCTGGAATTCAGGTAGAACAGAGGTATGCGCAGTCTGCCCCTTTCTCGCCAAATCGAGCTGGGCGCGGTACTGGTGATCCTGGCCGGCAGTGTCGCGGTCTTCTCGTACACGCATTTGGCGGGAACGAATCACCAGTCGGTTGGCGATTGGATATTCACCAGTTGGCCGACCTTGTTGGCGCTGTCGGCTGGACTGCATCTGATAGAGACGGGACCGCTGGCGTCCGCGCCATCGGCCGTCTTGCGCGTCTCCGCTCTGGTGCGGTATTTCCTTCTGCTGGTCTCGTTTATCGTTCTCGCCCCCCGGCTGGGCATACCGAAAGGGCCAGCGGGCGCGATCACGCTTGTTTTGGCAGTGAGCTTCTGGCTATTTGCGATGCTCAAGCTGTTCTGGCCGAACAGCGCTCCTTCGTTTCCGCTCCTTTCCTTGTTCTCGTTTTTCGGGGGGCGCAGATCTGTTTCCTCGAGCCTTCCGCCAGGCACGAGTTCGATGAAAGATGGTCTGCAAACCAAAACACCAACTGTGAGATTTCGAGATGTCGGGGGACAGGAAGCAGCGAAGGAACAGATCCGGCAGCTGGTCGAAACCCGTCTGCAGTCTGGGAAATACGCGAAGCAGGGGATTGTACAGAACGGGATCTTGCTCTATGGACCGCAGGGGAGCGGGAAAACACTTTTGGCCGAAGCAACTGCCGGTGAGTTTGGGTTGCGATATGAGTATGTGTCGGGTGTGGCGTTGAATGGCATGTGGGTCGGCGAGACAGAGCAAAATATCCGCCGGATTTTTTCGAGTGCTGCGAGTGGTCGAACATTATTGTTTTTGGACGAGATCGATGCATTAGGATCTGCAAGGCAGACTTTGAACGGGCAAACGTCAATTGCGGCCAACCGAATGTTCAACAACACCACGATCCAGCTGATGCAATGTATCGATCAATACCGCCAAACGCCAGGACTGGTGTTGATGGCGGCAACAAACGCGCTGGAAAGCCTTGACCCTGCGCTGGTGCGGGAAGGCCGCTTCGATTTGAAGTTGAGATTGGAGTTGCCAGACGAGGCCACCCGGGCCCAGATTCTGACCACACTGCTCGCAAAGAAAGGGGCGCATTTCCCCATCGCGCGTTGGGCTCGCTCCACCAGCGGAGCGAGCCCCGCAAAGCTCGAAGCGTTAGTGAACCGTGCGGCCGCGCTGGCGTTAGCGGCGAAGCGGACCTTGCGGGAAGAAGATCTCGTCGCAGCGTTCGAGGCGACCGGCGGACAGGACCGGCCGCTCTTTCAACCGGTCCAGTGGGAAGACCTGATCGTCGAACCGCAGGTGGAAGAAGAATTGAGGCTGCTGGTTCGGCAATTGAGAGGGAGCTTGCAGGCCGCTACGCCATTGCCGGTACCGACCGGCGTGCTGCTGGCCGGACCTCCCGGCACCGGCAAGACAATGATCGCCCGGCTGCTTGCGACGCAAACCAGGCGGAGTTTCTATCCCGTAACTGCGGCCGATCTGCTCGGCATGGGACAAGGGGAATCCGTCAGGAAACTAGCGGAGCTGTTTGCCCGTGCGAAAGAACAAAGTCCTTCCATCGTGTTTTTCGACGAGCTCGACGGATTGTTCGGTTCCTCGCACGCCTTCGCATCCTCACACGACACGCAGTTTACCGAACAGGCGCTCATCGAGATCAGCCGCATCGAACCGGCGCACAACGTGCTGCTGGTCGGGGCTACCAATCATGCCGATCGACTCGATCCGCGCATCCTGCGCGGTGGACGATTTTCGGAAAAGATCGAGATCGGCGTGCCCGGTCCCACAAACCGGAAACGGCTGCTCGGCCGGTTGCTCGCCGGTATTACCGTATCTGTGCCTCTGGAACAATTGGTTGCGCAGACTGAAGGCCTGGCTCCGGCCGATATCGAAGCCGTGATCCAGGCTGCGAAACGCTTTGCCTTCGGGCGTTCCGGCCGCGACGATCAGTTGCCTCCTCTTGTCGCGGAGGATTTCGCGCGAGCACTCGAACGTGTGCAGCCGGTTCGTTATCCGGAATCTGGAATCCGCACCGCTCGCGCCTCCTTGTCCTGAATCCGTTTCGGATCCTTTCGCAGGTTCCGGCGCTCCGGCTCCGATTCGCCTGGTGCGTTTGCATCTTCTTTTTCTGAACCGTATAGAACTTCTGTCCGGGTAGCAACTCGATTGCGCCGGCGTAAAGGAGTATCGAAACGCATGTTCAGTTTTCTCCCCTCTTTTCTGCGGGCCTTTCCCCAAACGCTCGCATCGGTTGTTTTCGGTTTTCTGCTCTTGGCCACGACCCCGATGTTGGCCCCAGCGCAGACCAGCGGCGATGCCGGTCCCGTCGTGGGCAAGGTCGCCCCCGGCCAGCAGGCCGGACAGATCGAAGGAACCACCGAGTCCGCTCTGACCTACTCGGCGAACACGATCATCCCGATGATCGGCGTAGCCTTTCTGATCTATGTCATCTTCGCCCTGAGAACAGGCCGCGGCTGGGTGACAGCAGCAGTCTGCGCCGCTCTGTGCGGCATGGTCAGTGGCGCCGCGCGCCTGATTGAATGGCACATTCAACAGGGCGCAGGAGGCATCCACTAACGCATCAGGGAAGCGAGAGGGACGAGCCGGACTCAGAGTCGGTGCGCTCTCGTCCCTCTCGTATTCCGCTGCCGGTTTTATGTCCAACACAAGCTCAACCGGAACCCCATGACACCTCCGAAGCTACTGCTAGACGCGATTGGCATCCTCATGCTGCTGCGCATTCCCGCTGCCTTGATCTGTCTTTATAAAGCGGCGCTATCGCTCGGCGGAGGAGCGAACGTGAGCCACGTCTTCGGGGGCCCCTTTTCCAAGTGGATGGGATGGGCCATTGTGTTCATCACCATCCCGCAGCTGCTGCTTTGGTTTTCGGGTGTGGGCCTGGATACTTCCGTCGTCACCAGCACTATTCAGGGGTCGTGGCTCGCCAGTGCCGAAAGCGCTCTCGAACAGTTCACACGCGACCTCGTTATCAAGGCTCTGGCGCCGGCTGTCGCCGGCTGGTTCCTGATCCGCGCGGTATTTCAGGTGGCACACGGCGAATCGCCCCTTACGTCAATTCTGGCCTGTTTTGCTTTACTCTCGCTGAATTCACTGTACGCGCTGCTGGAGAGCTACCACGATAACGGCATGTACGCGAGTGTCGACATGCTCGTGTCGCTTTGGAAATTTACGGCAGGACGGCTGGCGCCGATTGCCGCCGGTTGCGCCGCGATCGGGATCATGTGGAGCATCGCGCACCAGCGGCCCTGGCTGCATCTGGCAAGCGCGGGTCTGGGGTTCTTCTGTTTATTCGGGTTGTGGGCGCTCACGCAATCCTGGTTAGGCGTGGTAGGCTGACGATGCAATTTCAAGCGGGTCTGTTGCACGCAGTCAACTGGGCAGCCAATGTAATTTGCCCATGTCTCGGGGTGCTGTTCTTTTGTGCGGCGATCTATTGTTACGGACAGCCACACATGCGCTATGTGCACTGGTGGTATGCGGGGTTTGCGGCGTTTCTCGTGCCCGGTATCGTGCGGCTATTCGAAGCGTTTGCTACACAAAGTACCGCAAGCGATCCGGATTCGTTCTATTTGGCGGTTCGCAGTGCGTGCAATTGGCTGGCAAATGTCATTCTTCCCATGGCCGCTGTCCTGCAATTGATCAAAGCAATCGGCGCGGCATCGGGCGTCTTCGAGCGCGGTGGACGGATTCGCTTATGGGACCCCGTTCGTCATGTGGCGGCAGCGTTTGTCTGTCTGTCGATGTCCGGCTTGATTCACCTGGTGTTGTATCTGATCGCGCTTCATCCGCAAGGGGAGTCGTAGAGGGCTTGAAGGATCTTATGGCTTTACAGAAAGTTCGCGTACAGCGCAACCTGCGCGCCACCATGCGTTGGTTTGTCTTTGAAATTGAGGACGTGATTCTACTTGGGTTCCTCTGGGCGGTCACGGAGTTTGGCAGCAATTTGCTGCAACGCACGGTCTTCGGGATCCCAGCCGAAGTCGTGTTGCCCTGGATTGCGGTGATGCTCGCCTATCTGGCGTTGCGCGTGTTCAAGTACGGCAAGCCGCCCGCTTATCTGCTCGATCTGTATGACTATTACCGGTTGCCGCGGATCTACTGCGCTTCGGAGCCCGATCCAGTTCCGGTGCGACGCTACCTGCGGGAAGACAACAACGATTGAAAGATTTCGCCATGCCACAAACGCTCAAACAAATCGAACACGCACAAAAGAATCCGGCTTTCTGCCAGCTCTTGCCCTTACTCGAGTTTGTCGATGATTTCGCCGTCCTAAGAACCGGTGTTCTGGGAGCACTCTACCGGGTCGCACCGCTCAATACCTACTACCTGTCCGAGGAACGGCGCAACCAGATCAGTGAAGCCTTGCACGCCCTCTTGCGCAGCTTGCCCGATAATCGCGCGCTTCGCCTCCAGGTTCGCTACGACACGACCGAGGGTGTCGGGCCTCTGCTCGAGGCCTACCAACAGCGACTGCATTCGACTCACCCGGTCCTCCAGGCCATCGATCGGGAACAACTCGAGCGCTGGCGAGAGCGCGATAAGAAGGGCGAGTTCCTGACCCGGCAGTACCATGTAGCGTTCGAGCTCGATCCCCGGCTTTATACGCTATTCGATGGCCAGGACGGCGCGCAGCCATCGAATTTCGGTTTGCTCGATCGCTTTTTGCCAAATCGCACGATCGAGCGCTCGTATGAGGAGCACGAGCAGATTCGAGTGGCGTTCGAGAGCCTTCTCGCTGGTTATCAATCGCTGTTTTCACTCGCCGGTCTCGAGTATCGCCGCCTCACGAGCGAAGAGATCTCGCTTGAACTCCAGCGCGTCTTGAATCCGACAATCCTCAGCACACGGCCTCATCGCCCCGAGCTGGGAACCCGCAGCGTACGGGAGTGGATCGCGAATAGCGGTATCGAAGAGGAGGGCCCGGGCTGGCTGCAAATGAATGGGCTTCTCTATTCGGTTCTTACGGTGAAGCTCCTGCCCGAATACTCGTTTCCCGGCCTGATGCGCAAACTGATCGAGCTAGATTTTCCGTTGAGCTGCAGCGCCGAGATCGTGGTCCCGGGAGAAAGCAAGATACACCGCGCGCTTACCAAAAGGCTGACCCGTACCGAATCGGCACAGCGCGGGTACGATAACCAAAAGCGCACCGATTTGGCGGCCGAAGTGGCCGGGCATGATATCACCGAAACGCTCCGCGCCATCTTGGCGGGCCGGGAGCGCCTGGTCGAGTGCAGCCTGACGGTCGTAGTCCGGACATCGAAACCGATTCTGATCGAAGCAGATCGGCCTGCGGCGCAGCACGAACTGGTCCGCCGCCGCGAACGGGTTCGAGCGACCCTCGTCGCCCTCGAAGGTGCACAGGCGCTCGCCGAACGGGAGGCGTTTCGCCGGCTCTACATCAACTCACTTCCGGCAATAGCCAGCCGGAACCGTCGCGAGATCGAATGTTCGTCACAGGAAGCCGCGAATTTTCTGCCGCTCGAGGGGCCTTGGGAAGGAATGAGCCGCGCCCCGCTGATTCTCTTTGAGACGCCCATGCGGCAGTTGCTTGGGTTTTCCATGTTTGACGGGAGCTTGAGCAACTACAACATGCTGATGGTCGCGGCTGCGGGAAGCGGCAAGTCGTTTCAGGCGCAGGCCTTTGCGTTAATGGCGGCGCGCTCGAATCCCATGGTCTGCGTCATCGAAGCCGGCGTGACCTATCAACCGCTCATGGATCTGATGGGCGGCCGCACGATCCATGTGTCGCTCGATGGCGAGCATGCCATCAATCCCTGGGACCTGCCCGCTGGACAGAAATGCCCCTCGAACGAAAAGAAAGCGGAACTCAAAAACCTGACGCTCGAAATGCTGCGATCGAGCTCTTATGGCGACGCGGCCGAAGCCGATCCTGCGATTCTCGAAAGCGTTCTCGATACCGCTGTGGACGAGATCTACCAGCGCTTTGCCGAATCGTCCGACGTCCCTACGTATACCGAGCTTTATAGCGAACTCGAGCACTGGCAGGACAAAGTCCCCGGAGTGAAAGAACAGGCGCGGAAAGCCGCTGTCCGGCTGAAGCCGTGGGTCCTGAACGGCACGTATGCCTCGTTATTCGATCGCCGCACCACCTTCTCGCCGAACCAGGACTGGCTCTATTTCAACGTGAAGCCGCTAAACGCGGACAAACGCTTGGCCAGCACCTACCCGCTCGTCATTGCCCAACAAATGGCGGTGCGCTCAACCGCCAATCAAGGGCGGCGCAGTGTGGTGATTCTCGATGAGAACTGGGCCATGCTCGATTCGCCGCACATGGCTCCGCAGGTGGAACAGAGTTTCCGGACGGCGCGCACGAACAACGCGAGTATCTGGGGGATCTCGCAAGCGGTAGAGGATTACACCGGTAGCCCGGAGAGGCCCCGGCCGGCAGGGCCCGGAATCTTGAATTCGTCCGCCATGAAGTGGGTGGGCGTGCAAACCGGAGACGGCAGTGCTTTGCGGCAGTATCTACATTTATCGGATGAAGGCGTAGCGGCGGTGAAGCGTCTGGGACCTCCGCAAAAAGGCCGTTCGAGCGAGATGCTGCTCGTGATGGGCGAGCAGGCCGAAACAACCCAGATGGTGCGGCTCGTGCCGAGCCCGCTGCTCTATTGGATCTGTACCTCTTACGCCCGCGAAAAGAACTACCGGTCGTGGTACCTCGACCGGCACCGCGGCAAGCCGCTTCTGATGCAGTACCAGGAGCTCGCCAAACGATTTCCATGCGGCCTGGCAGATCTCCCGGCCCTCCCCGAAGAGGAGATCTTCGACCTGGAAACAAGCCGTCAGCGCCTCGCCGCAACAACAGCGGCGCCCGCGGCCTAGGAGAAGCAAGATGCGTGTGGCTGTGTGTGTGTTGCTTTCGCTTGGCTGGGTGAACCGCCGCAATCGAACGCGTTTGACGGCCCTGGGGGTCGCGGTGATTCTGACCGTGGCGATCGCCCGTCCGACCGAAGCACAAGGCCTTGGCATCCTCCAGGAGAGTGATGACCGTGTTGAGCACGATCAATCACACGATCGGCAATTGGCTGACGGGCATCCATACCGTTCAGACCGATATCCAGCAGATCCAGCAAGCGACCGTTTGGCCGCAGCAGTCGATCCAGCAGGCGCACGGTTGGGCGGCCAGTTGGGTTAGCAGCTACAAAACGCCGATGCTGCAGTTGTTTTCTTACCGCCCAGCGAGCGCCACGCTGTCTTCCGCCACGCAACTCGAGCAAGTTCTGCTGAACGGAAACGGTAGCACTCTTCCGGTTCTACTCGGCCGCTATCAGCAACTCTATGGCCCCGTGCCTACGGCCGCGCAGATGAAACCGAAAGACCGGGACATGACCGATATGGACGATGCACTCGCCCTTGACACGCTCGAACAATTAAAGCGCGGCGATCAGGTGAACGAGGCGATCCGGGCGAGTGGCGATTCACTCGAACAGATGAGTACGACAGCAGCGCCGGGCACCTCGCCCTTTATTACGGCCACCGCGCTCGTCACCATGCTCAAATCGCAAGCCGTCACGCAAAAGATGTTGGCCGCTTTCCTGCGGCAGAACAGTGCACAGCTGGCCCACCAAACAGCCACCCAAAAGCAAGCCATCCAGGCGACGGTCGACTGGCACCAGATCATCCAGCACACGCTGGCTCGTTGAGAAAGAAGGAATGTGATGAACCGAGAACAGATGCATCGAATGGCTCAGCCTATGGGCGACTGGCTGCGGCGCCAGACCTACACGATTGTGGCAACCACGATACTGTTTGTGTTGCTGCTGCCGCGATCGGCGGATTGCCAGATCTTCAGTCCGTGTTGCGTGCAACTGGCCCTTGGCCTCTCCCAAATCAACAGCAGTCTGATCGGCACAGTCGCGGGCGGACTGAACAAAATCCATACCGTCGAGAATGACATCCGTACTTTCGAGCAAAAGGTTCTCTATCCGGTTCAACTCATCACCCAGACGCGCTTGCTGATTACGCAGATCTGGGGACAAGTACGTGCCGTGCAGATCGTCTTAAGACAGCCGCTCCAAACGGCAACCCTTCCGAACTCACGCCAGCTCGAGGCCACCTTGCTCTCGCGCAATGCGGCGCAGATCGTGAACCTGGGCACGAAATTTCAGCAACTCTATGGGCCGATTCCCGCAGCGAACACAGCCAATCCGCGGGACATCGATTCGATTGATATGAGCGATGCCGCCTCCCAAGACGCGATGAAGCGCGCGATTGTTTACGACGAGATGGCCGACCAGGAACTCGAAGCGGCCGATCAGATGCAGGCGGCAATTAACGAGGCTGCGCCGGGCACCGCGCCGATGATCGAGGCCTCCGCTGCGGCTTGGCTCGTCAAATCGCAAGCCTACACTCAATCGGCGCTCGCCGATCTAATGCGGGTTAGTAGTGTAACGCTTGCGAATGCGGGCGGAGGAATGAAATCCCGTTCGCAGTCCACGAATACCGTCTTCCAAAACACCGACAAGATTCTCTCCCGTTAGGCGCAGCACGATGGATCACTTTTATTTCCAGACCTTGTTGAATACCGCGCTCAACGGCATCAACAGCGGGGGCGTTACAGTCGCGATGAAGTTCATTGGCAACGGCATTCTGGTCGCGACGGTACTCTACCAGATTTACGAGGTCTGGTGGCGCGATGGCGACTACCATGCCCTCGGATCCGTCTTGGTGAAAGCCATGCTCATGGCGACGCTCTTCAATTCCTACGATACGGTGTTCCGGTTAGCGGTGGATGGGTTCAATGGAGTAGCGGATATTGTCTATTCGCATACTGCCGGCTCGAACGATATCGTGGCGCAATGGCTTCGCGATGTCGGCGATCACTGGAACACGAATAGTTTGCAGGACATCTGGGACACGGTGCGCGGCGGTATTGCGGCGGCTGTCAATATGATCCTGCTGGCCATCAGCTACCTCCTCCTCCCGCTCGTCTATGTTCTGTTCTCTTTTGCGTATCTGATTGTCGGCGTGGTGCTCTATGCGCTCGGACAGCTCGTTCTCGCGCTCTATCCCAGCGGAGCACTCGGCCCGTACACAAGGGCGTACTTCCAGAATCTGGTGATCTGGGGACTGTGGCCGGTGCTCTATGCCCTGTTTGCGGATTTGATGGGCCTGGTCCAGATGAATAGCGTGGACAACGTTCTCAACCAGCACAGCTTTTTGGGCGGGTTTGTCGGTCTGGGGTCGAGCTTGCTCTTAGGTTTGGCGGGAATTGTGTTTGCCATTGCCATCGCTTTGATTCCGCTCATTGCACACCATATCGTGAGCGGGAATATCGGGCAAGCAGTGGCGACGGTGGCGCGGTCTCTAAGCAGTTCAATCAAACCTCCAGGAGGTGGCAAGTGAAGCCGGACGAATCAATGGGCCAGAAGAACAGCTATCATTATTGGGATTTCAACGGTCAACTAACTGCGCGGCTAAACCAGACCTATCTCCTGCTGGGGAGCTTGGCCCTCGTGGCGGTCGCCGAAGCGATCTGCCTGTTTTTTCTGGTGCGGCAGGTACAGCATCCGCCGATCTTTCACGTGCACCCGAATGGCGAGGTGACCGTTGCCGGCGCACAGTCTGACGGGCCACCGCCAGCGCACGCTCATTTCCTTCCAACCGCCGAAATGTCTCCGGATGATGTGCAAATCCGCCACTTCTTGCGCACGTTCTTAACGAAATACCTGAGCTACACGCCGGGCACAGTTGATGCGAATCTGGCGCAGGCCTTCAACATGATGACGATCAATTTGCGAACCGCCTCGCTCAAGCAGATGCGAGCCGACGGCGAGTTCTCGAAAATCCAGGAGCAGCGGATTGTATCGAACTTCGCCATCGTGCGGATCGATCCTTTGCGTGACGTAAATCTCGCTTATTCGGTCCTCGGTGTGCGGGAAGTGCACCACCTCGAAGGCGGCAAGGAAACGGTGAGTAAGATCGTGGCGCACTATAACGTACGCCTCGCTCCCGCCGTGCGCACGGAATTCGATTCGAGCGGTTTGCGAGTGGCCGATTTTTGGGAAGAGCAAGTGATGGGCGAGCAGGATAACCAGCTCAATCAACCGGATGACCTGACGCACACCGCGGCCTTAAAACAAGCAGAGGCGGAGACAGTGCAGTGAGAAGCAAAGAGCCAGTGAACCGGGGTGACGCCTTGAGGTCGGCTCACTTGCATGTGCCCGGTGGACCGGGTAAAACGGCCCTATGACGGATCGAGAACTTCCCAGAAGAGGAACAGCGAAACGAAACAGCCGTTGGGAAGAAGCCGCCATGGTGCTCGTTCTCGCGATGGGTATGTTTCTGGGCGAGAAGTTGTCGCTTCCCGTTTTCGCGCTGGGTCTGCTCATCGCGGTTGGGATTATTCCTTTGATCCGCCTGGGGATGCACGCTGTTGGGCTCTCCGAACACGAAATGCCTCGGGTGACGTTAGGTCAGGCAGCCGGATTCGCGGCACTGCTTGCCCTGGGCGTTTGGGCGCAACAGCTGCCGATTCTCCCCGCACTGCGGCTCACGTTCGGATTCGTGCCGAGTGCCTTGCTGGTGTACTTCTTCTTCGGTCCCTGGCATCGTTTTCTGCCGGCCGAGAGAAACAACGATGGGAATGATTGAGACAGAAAGGATGGGCTCACGAATGAGTTTGAACTCCGCTGCGGCCGTTGCTGAACTTCCGAAAGAGGAGCGCGAGAAACCGCGGCCTGTGCGGAATGAGAGTGGAAAGAACACCCGGTCCGCGAGCGTGTCGCGAGCAGGCAAAGGCGCCACGCGGGAACGCTATTTTCTCGCCGGAACTGGCGCCAACGGGACGCCTTCGCTCGGGCGTGAAGTCGACTCGGAAAGCGACGCAATGATCGCGGCTTTTCGGGAACAAACCAGATTTTTTGTACTGACCGAGTGGCAGGTAGGAACCAAAATCTCCGGCTCCATCCCGCAGTTGGTCAAGGAAGGAGTGACTCGGCCCGAGAAAGCATGAGGCTGCCGTCTTCACAGAGCTTGTTGTACAAGACACCCAGGTTATTGGGACTTTTTCTATACGGAGACACCACACAATGCAAAACCACCATACGGAAATGCTCGGTTGCTTGGCTATTGGCATGCTTCTGGGCCATCTGATCGGATCGTCCCATCTTCCCTACATGGAACTGGTCCTCGTCCTAGTGCTGATCGTTTTGAACTACCAAAAAATCGGTCAGTGCATGTGGCGTTTTACGATCTGGACCGGTTCGCTGCTCCGGAAGAAAAACAGCCGCTCGATTGCGCTCGTTTCGGGCGCTCGTTCGTACCGCTAGACATTCTGTCTAGTGGTGTTTTGGCTCACTCGCTCCTTCGCCGGAAGAAACGGTGAGCTTGGTTTAAGCTATATCGGCTGGCTTCCTTTGAGGAGCCTGAGCTAGAAGGAAACGTTCGTTTTTCTGGCGCAAGGCATCCCTCGATCGGGCCATCCAACGGGCTCTCCAGGTGTGCTTTGCGCTGGCTGTTTTTTGAACACCCGCAACTACACAAGGAGAACTCAAATGAAAGATCAGATTCTACCCGTCATCAACGTGGAGATCGACGAACAAGGACACGTGACCAAGCGCATACCCAAGATCGATCGCGAAGGACAGCTCGTCAATACGCTGCTCCATCGCCTCTATCCGGATATTCGTGTGGCTCGTGTCGCCATTCCTACTTTCTCGCTCGACGAAGTCGAAACCGAGCAGGTAAAAGATACGATGAGCAGCTTCACCGTAGACGGCATAGAGTATCGTCTCATCGGTGCTGGATCGAGTGCGAAAGACGGCACGTTCTATGCCGTCGATGCGCAACACGAAGCGCAAATCGCGAAGCGGTTTGCGAATTGGCCCCAAGCGGCCATCACGTACTTCGGGATTCTCGTGAGCGATTGCCGCACGCTGATCACCGAAGAGCGCGCCCGCGTCCTGGTAGTCGAAGATCTCGAACTCGGGACCAACGACTGCCGCGGATGGATTTCCGAACGTCTCTTTGACAGACTCCAACTTCCTCGGAACCGCTTCTACCAGTTTCGGTTGGCGATTGACGGAATCCAGGCGAAAGGCTGCTTTAAGGTGATGACAGACCAGGTGGCGGATGCTGCCGGCGCCGACATCATCCTTCCCGAAAGCAGCACCAAACCCAAGATCGATCTGAGCCTGATCGACACCACTCTGTGGCGGATCCGGCTCTGGAACCCATCGCTCCATGCGCGCTTATTACAAGGACCGCTGGTTCTCGGAATTCGCGACTATTCGCATGCCGGAATGGAGTATCGATCGAGCTACACGCTGATCCAACATGCTCCCGAAGACTCGCTCGAAAAGGAAATTATTCCTGGGGCGAGACTCGAAGTGCAACGGGTCATCCAAAGCGCGCTTCAGGGAGATTACTCGCTGCTGCTCGAATGGATCGGCTCTTCTGCTGGACAGAGGAGCGCCGTCGACAACGAGCAAACGGAGTTTAGTTCATTTGAGACCTCCATGGCGGAGGCTCTGCTCAAAGCCGACCGCAGTGGTTGGTCTCTTCGGATGCCGTACGTGCAGGGACGCTTACAGAAACTCCTGGCACGTTGGGCGTTCAAGGCTTGTAGTGCAGGATTGTTCAAGTTTCCCGCGTTCGCGCTGATGGACGACGGGCTACTATTCCTGCATAACCAAACGCTCTACTCGGCAGCGGACTGGATCCCCCGGGATACCGCGATCAGTTCGCTTGAAAGCGCACGGGGGCTGGAGGTCCGCTTTCCTATTCGCAAGAAAGCCGACCTACTCCCGTTCGAGCGTCTCTCGCGTAGCGAGGCCGTCGCTCGTCTCGTCCGCCACTTTGCCGAGCACGGATTGACGCTCGACCACCCGGCCGCTGCCGATGTGATCGACTGCCAGCTACTTCTCGAAGGCACCTTCGTGATGCATAGTGAAAAGGCAGCCGAAAACGGAGGCGATTTCGACTACGACTGCATCTGCGTGGTCGAAGGCAGCCGCTTTCCTCTGTTCGTAAAAAGCAGAGAAGAACTGCAGGTAGCGGCGCGCACCAAAAACAAGAAAGCCCGTCCGAAAGCTCCCTGGTGGAACCTGGCAGAAGTCGCGATGGAAGCCAAGGGCAATCTCATCGGATGGATTACGGATATGACCACGGCGGCTCTCGCGGTTCATCGATACGAACTGGCCGAAGAGCTGTCCGAGCATCTCCAGGATGCTCTCGATTCGCTCAAACATGAGGTTACGGTACAGTTCAAGCGGTTGCGCGAGATCCAGAAGGATCTTCCGCGATTGCCTTGGCTCAGCGTGAAGCATTCAGAACGGGTCGACGAGATGCCGTTCAAACTTGAAACAGCCGGGCCGAACGATATCGTCGGACGGCTGTATAACGCCTTGCGATCCGACATTCACAACTTGTTTGTAAATGTCTCGCCGTTGCATGAGTTCGCAGGACTGATGCGAGGCGGTTCGTTCACTCGCGAAATGTATGAGGAGTGTCGGCAGAAAAACGACGAGTTTCGCGCCCTCTGCAAGCAGAATCGCGAACGCTCCGAAGAGATCCGCCAAGCACTCGAACGCGCCCAGGAGGAATGCAACCGGGTGCGAGATCACTTCAAACAGAAACCCGAACTGACGTTTGAAGACCGCAGCCGCCAGCGTGCTGCCGCTCGCCGGCTTGATCGAGCCAAAGCGGCGGTACGGCTGGAAGAGGAGCGGTCGAAAACCGAGCTTCGGAACTTCTATCTCACGATTCAACTCTGGGCGAAAGGCAAAACGGAAAACCGGCGTGGTTGGGCCAAAGCGCTGTATTCGATTGTGACCCAGTCGAAGCACGAAAAGGCTACTGGCGCCCTCGTCTTCCACGCTTTTCCCCAGGAGCTCCTTGACGCCATCGTCGAGCGTACGGGCGGACAACCCGTGCGTTTCGAAATGCGCGACTTACCCGACGGAGAGATCCGGTACGACGAAGACGGCAACGTCTTTCTCGTAGAACCGTACTCTGCCGCCGATGGTTCCCGTCAGGAAAAGCTCATCTTCCTATTCCGTATCGAGCAGGGCCAGATCTGGATGGATCGGGCGCCGGTTCGAAAGGTGCAAGCCTTCGCCATGCGCGCCGGATCGGGAGAGATCCGCAACGGGGAGGTCGTTTTTGCGGATATTCCGCAACGGCCGACCCTTCGCCGAGGCACCGTCCTGCGCACCCTCGAGGATCGCCGCAAGTTCCTCAAACGGTGCGTAGATCAGTATGGAGAACGGTTCGTGGTGTTGGTGGAGCACGATCCCCAAAGTAGCCGCGTGATTCAGTCCATACGAGACTTGCAGGAGTTTTTGGACAGCGCTCCCGAGCGGCCGTGGTCTGCGGCTGCCTGTGACTCTGTCCCGGTATAAACCCCGTTCTGGAACATTCTTTTTACGAAGAGTGTTCCAGACTCTTTCCTTTGAAGAGTGTTGGAGCTCTTTATTTTCGGAGATTTGTGTGAAACGTCTTTTCCTCAGCAGCTTCTTCTGCGCGACCAGCCTCTGGGCACAGAAGATGGTAACCGTGACCGCCACACCTGGAGCGATGATTCCGGTCCACACCGCCCTTCGACACCTGACAGTGATCGAACTCGAGAGTCCGATCGAAAAGGTAGCGGCCGAGAGCGACGACTTCCAGGTGGAGTGGCGGGGCAAGACAGTATTCATCTACGCACAGCGAATCGGACCGGCGACGAACCTCTTTGTCTGGACTAAGCAAGGACGGGTCGTTTACGAGCTATTGCCTCCGGCTGCCGATGTCAGCCAGATGGATGTGTCCCTGGACACGCGCCAGCCGGCAGCTCCTGCTCCTGCCCTAGCGCCCCATCCCGCCGAACAGATCCCGGCCGACATGATCGTGCGCGCCCGGACGGTGGACTGGGCCGGTTCTCATAAACTGCCGAAACATGAAGTGTATCTCCTTATCCGGGATATCTATCGCGAAAAAGATCGTCTCTATGTTCGCTACCAGGTGCAGAACAACACCGCCGAACCCCTGACCTTGGGCTCGCCTCACGTGGTGGCCGCGCCCGTTGCCGCACTCCCGTCTTCTCTCCCGGCGGGGCGAGTCTTGCAGATCGCACCGGATCGGGCAGCGGCCTTGGCCGGCCACGGAGGGGAGGATCTGCCCGTTCTGGCCGAAGAATCGCTGGCGGGTTCGATTGCGCCAAGCAAAACCGGGCTCGGCATCGTCGGTGTCCGGCTGCCCTCTACGTCCTCGGGGTCCACAGTTCTGGTCCGGCTCTGGTTTCCGGTTCGGAACGCGTCGCCCCTGCTCGCCGCTGTGGTAGTGCCATGACCGAAGCGAAGCAACCTACATATAGCGATGCCGGCGGGGCGTCCTACCGGCCGGTCACGCACGAGATCGTACATCGGCGTTTTCTCGCCTTACTCGCCCGCGACCGCGATACCGGTCTCGCTATTGCCTGGAAAGAAGCGCTGCTCGAGCCACCGAACCCCTTGAAACCGACCAAGCGCCCTCCCCTCAAGCTGCCGATGCTGTACGCCTTGTGGATTGCCGGGTTAGGCGTCGCCGGTTTCCTCTGGTTCTCGTTCGCGCACTGAGGCCAAAAGGATGAAAGAAAGATTCGACAAAGCGCGAGCGTGGTCGAAACGAGACGACATCCGCGCTGTGCTGACCACGGCGGTTCTGGTCGCCACTCTCGCGATGTATGCACTGATCTTTTATGTGGGTCGCCGTCCCGTGCCGCCAGCTTCCCGCGGCATTCCGTTGTTCTTACGCCTACATCCCGAGCGTCTTTTGGCTTGTGGAGGGAGTCTGTTCGGAATGTTTATCTTGCGCCGGCGGCTGAGGGACCAGAAGCCGATACTCGAGCCGCTCTCCTGGATCTTCCTCGCCAGCCTCGTTCACCTCTCTTCGCTCGCCATCCAGTTCCACTAGCTCTAATTTGCTTGGATCTCATTTGCGGGAGTCTTCCGTTCCGCTAAGCGTACCGACCATGGGTGCTTACTGGAATTACTTTTACCGGTGCATTTGCATGTTTCTTTTCTAAACCGTATGGTGCTGCTGTCATGGCGACGTCTGCTCCTTCCCGCACTGCTCATTCGAATTCGCTCGACGATAATCCCTGGATCGCCGTTGCCCTCTTTGCCTTCGTCGCGATCCTGGCACTCGGTCTGGTGAGCCTTCGTTATCACCTTCGCCTCGCTCAATGGATCGAAGGCACTCTCGATCTGGGTTTGCTGGCCGCAACGATCTGGCTCGTGTGTTCCGCGCGACGGCTCGACCGCAACCGAAACCGAGAACCGTTCCGTTTGCCGGTCGCCCGCGATGAACAGGAAATCGAAAAGGCAGCCGTCGAAAATGCCACGTTGCTGGGCTACACCCTCGACAAAGCCCCTTTTGTGTGGGCCGACCGCACCCGCACCATGCAGGCGGTTGCCTGTGGGATGAACGGAGCTGGAAAGAGCACGCTGCTTGAAAATATTGTCAGCCAGGATCTCCAGCGAGTGTTCGGACCTCACGGCCGTGCGCGCCGGATGCCGATGGTCATCTTCGACGGCAAGGGCGACGCGCAACTCTTTGAGAAGCTCGCGCCACAAATTCATCGCGCCGGACGGATCGACCAGCTGCGGATCATTAATCCTTCGCGTCCCGAGATCTGCAGCCGCTACAACCCCTTCTGGTCACCCGACGGCCAGTATATGGAACGGGTCAATATGATCTTCGGCAGCTTCAATCTGAACCCGCGCGATCCGTTCTTCCCCAAACACCAGCTCGATTATCTGAGTAACATCGTGCGCGTTCTCTACTACACCGGCCGCCGCTACAACTTTTACGACGTAATCGTGATGATGCTCGACGAACTGGTCCTGCGCGAACAGATCGTAGTTGCCGAGCGCGAAGTGTCGCGGGGTTACTCGACCGCCCAGCAGAAGCTGAACTTCGAGATGAGTGTGCGGAACCTGCTCCAATCTTTCGAAGACCGCGAGAGAGTGCCGAAGATTCAGGGATTGATCAACGAGTGCATGACCTTTACCGACGATGACCTGGCCGCGATCACCGGCCACTATGAGGACCTCCTTTCCATCGAAGAGATCGTCGACCAGGAGCTCATTCTGTTTGTCTCGCTCAACGCAAACCGCAACATGGGTCCGGTCATTTCCTTGGGGAAGATGATCCTGCAAAACATCCAGCTCACGATCGGCAAGCTCTATGAAGATCTCGAGCGCCTGAAGGATCCGGACCGCCCGCTGTTCTCGGTCATCCTCGACGAGTTCCCCGCATTCAGTTATCGCAACTTCGCGCACATCCTCAACACGGCGCGTGGCTCGAAAACCGCGTTTCTGTTTTCCATGCAAAGTCTGCCGCAGCTCGAAGAGGTGGGCAGAGGGTTCAAGTCGAACGTGACAAGTGCCGGCAACACCACCATGATGTTCAAGATCAAAGACGAGGAGACGGCTCAGTTCTTTCTGCGCGCTTCGGCGGAGCAGCGCGTCAAGCGCCGGACGGTCGCGGTCGAGAAGCCATTCTTCGGCAAGTACAAGGAGACGGGACGTGGAACCGAGCGCGAAGAAAAGGAAACGCGATCTCAGGACTTCGACATCAAGAATCTGCCTGTCGGCCGCATGGAGATGCTCGTCGGCGATGACTCGGCTGGAATGATTCACACCACCGTGCAAGCGCGCATGCCGAACCCTGCCGATCTACCGGGATTCCGGCCCGAGCCGTTCCCCACATTAAGAGCCGCCCGCAGCCAGGCCGCCGGCGCTCATCTGCGCTTCCGCGATCCGGAAGCACAGAAAGAGTTCCGGGCAAAACGAAAGGAGTTCCAATTCAGACGATGATCCGCTTCCTGTTTCTCTTTCTTCTGTTCTACGGGACGTCAACAGCTATCCGCGCGATTCCGCAGGCGGACGCCAGTTCGACGGCATCCTCCGGTGCAGGCACCACCTCGCCTCGCGCGCACGACCGAACCGTCCCGCCCTCCCTTTGGGGTGACTCGAAGAAACTGGTCGAGCAGGGCGGTTCGGATGTCGGCGGCTGGCTGGTAGCGCGTCGCGCCTTGCTCGTCGAGGCAAGCGTGCGGAATCCCTATTTTTGGTTTTGTGTCGTCTCGCTCGGGTTGATCGCGCTGCTCACTTTGACGCTCTACTTTGAACGGCTCAGTGAGCATCGCAAGATCTGGAAGGCGACCGCCGCCATGACCGATCTCTGGAACTGGGCGCTCTACGCCGACGTCCAAGCGCGCCAAGCCGTCAATCGCTACAACCAGCACATCGACGGGTGCAACCGGCTGGTCGACCTGGAACTCTCCGGTAAAGCCCCGGTTCGTTCCGGACAAGACGAAGAGGCGAGCCGGCTGCACGGCGAGGTCGAGTTCCTCCGCCGGGACAAGACTGGCCTCGAAGCGCAGCTCGCCGAAAAAGAGAAAACGATTCAGAGTCTCACGATTCGAGTCGACGAAATTGCGAGGCAAGTCGCAGGCGGCGCGCCACCGGCAGATGCAACTGCCGATATGCCCATGCAGTCTCGTGTGCAGGCTCAGCTAATGGAGAAGATCAACCAGCTCTCCAGTCGTAACCAGCAACTCGAGCGGGACCTGGAAGAGGCACGACAGAAAGTCGCACGTTTTAGCGAGGAGAGGGCGCCGGCATGCTAGTGTCCATGCAGGGCTTCGGCAGCATCTGGGAACAACGCGTGGGCAAAGACCCATCCGATCCGTTCCGTTATTCGCACAGATCGGCCTTCTACAACACAACCGGGATTCTCATCCGGGGTAAGTATAGTCATCGGTGGAAGGTCGGCGGAAAAGTGCGATTCGAGGGCGGTAGCTGGTTCGACAGTGCGGTCCTCACGAACAACATCGACAAGGTGTTCGAGTGCGAGGAACCAGAAACGCGCTTCACCTGGATACAGATGTGCTGTAAGCGGCGTCTGCCGAAACCCGAGGCGCCGGACACGTTCCTGTTTTCGATCACCTCCGACCGAATCGGCTGGATGAATTTGCGCGACCGAGGGACACGATCCGATGAAACTTATCTGCTGTCCTACAGCGCCGACGATCGGGCGCAAGAAGCGCTGATCCTCATGCGGCCGCACTCCTGGATCGTGGGAGAACGCGGACGTTTTTTGGTCGAGCCCCACTTCCGCAAGCCATGGGTCGCACGACTCGTACGCGGAAAGGAGAGGAACTGAAGGTGCCACGCTTCGATCCGGGAAGTATTCAGCTGAATATGTCGCGAGACATTCCGTTGCTGCGACAGATCCTGCATTCCATCTATGCAACAAAGCAGCAGCTTTATGAGTTCATGTACCTGGAAGGCCGTGAACACTCTCCCCAGTCGTTTCATAATCGCCTGCAACGATTGGTAAGGCACACGATGGTGAAGCGCCACGATGTGCTCCCAGGCTTTCCGAACACCCTGTATTCAATCGGACAGCTTGGACTCGACACCTTGATCGCTTACGGAGAACCGTACGCCGGACGAGGCTGTGGTCTGGATTGTCCACCTGCCAAAGCCCAACACGCGCTAGCTTTGAATGACATTCACCTTGCCTTGGCGCGGTCAAAGTCGATCGCCGCGTGGATACCGGAGTCTGAGATCTGTTCACGCAATATTCTCACGACCTATGGATACGCCAAGGACTACGATGCGGTCGTTAACCTCCGTCACTCCAACGCCGAGATCGCCGTCGCACTCGAGTACGAGCGCTCCCAAAAAACCGATCCGGAGTATCGAGACGCGGCGGCTGCTCTCGATCGCGAAGTACATGTGGACTTGATCCTATACCTAGTCACGACTAGACATTTGTTTTCAAAAGTGGCGGCCCTCATGCGCAATACAAAGCGAACCATCGCATTGGGCATCGCTTACGAGTTCGAGCGCAAGCTCCTCGACGCAGAGGTATCTGTCATGCCAGACATTTACCCGCAGGTGCCATTGAGGGAGTTGCTTGAAAAAGCTTCTAAGAGTAAACAGGATCGCGATGGGCAGCACCAGGTACTTGCGGCTTCTTTGCGGTAGCGTTGCGGTGACATTCCGATTCTTTTGCGGTCTCGTTGGCTTGTCCCTTGCCGTTTGCCTCGCTTCGTTGTGTTTCCATTGCCGCTTCATCGACCTGCCGTTTTAACTTCATTGCGACATCGTTGCTACTTTTATTCAGTTTTTGAATAGGAATAATCTCTTTCCTCAACAATCACTTGCGGCATCAGTTAGCAGCGCTTTGTTGACCCGTTCTCATATCGTCTGAATAGTGTTTGCCGATGTCCCGCCGGGTTGTATTGCGGACTTCGCGCGGGGAAATGCCCGAGAAAACACGAGAGTGCTTCCTTAACGAGCTTGCGTCTGGGATTTTTCTCCGCAGTGGGTCTCGGGTATTTGTACGCTGAGGCCTCGACCGACTGCTATCTCGCTGAACCGCCGAGTTTCGTGTGTTAATTAGCACCAGGGCTGACTGGCTTTGTCTAGTGCGCGAGTAGAGATTACCAAGTGCATCTGAACGACACGAGACCGGGCTGACTGCATGGAACCAACCCTGTGTTTCCTCATCGGGTGTTCCGCTAGGCGTGTTCGGGCAGCCGATAACGGTAACGACAAATGTGAGCTTGGACAAGCCATACGTAAGTCTGGAGAGGCTACATTGAAGAGCTGATCGCGCTATCAATCAGATCTGCTCCTGCCGTGCCTGCTGCGCCAGAAAGTCGCGTACAGCCGAATCGCACAAACCGACAGCGCGGCTATAGGCGGTAGGGGCTTCCCCGGTTCGTCGCGCGAGAGGCGTAGCGCCAGCGGAGCCTACGTGCCGCTGCTCAAGCAGGATGTCAGACGTTGGTCACAACCGATGATCGAAGAGGCCGAGCGAGAGCCAGGAGTCCCCGCAACGACCTTCATAAAATAGCCGCATGAACGATGTTCGCTTTGCGCTGCGAATTTTGGCCAGAAATCGCGGCTCGACCGCGTTGATCGTTTCCCTTCTCGCGCTGGGCACAGGCGCCAGCACAACCATATTCAGCTTGTTCGACGCCGTCCTACTTCGTCCGCTTCCAGTTCGGCATCCGGAGCAGTTGGTGCGGATGGTACAGCGGCTTCCGAGGCCGCTAGGAGCGAGGAGCGAATTTCCGTACGCATATTACAAAGCGCTGCGTGACCATAGCAAGACTCTAGGGTCGGTATTCGCCGAGACAGAATGGCACGATCACTTCCGCATGACCGAGCCCGAACCGGCGGAAGAGATCACCGTGTACGGCGTGACGGCAGATTTTTTCGATGCGCTAGGGTCGCGGCCGTTGCTCGGCCGCCTCCTGTCCACCGATGATGCAACGCGCAATTTCGATACGCCGCCTGCGGTTCTGAGCTACAACTTCTGGCGTAAGCGCTTTGGAGGCAATGCTGGCTCGATTGAGGGACAGACCCTCGCGATCAGCGGCCATCGATTCTCGATTGTAGGGGTGATGCCGCGCGGCTTCCACGGGCTTTCGGTGGATAGCGGTCCGGACGTGCGAATTCCATTGCAAGCTTATTCACTCCTGGCGGCGGAGTTCGACGTAGACCGCACAGATTTCGCGCTGGCAGCTCGCCTCAAACCCGGAGTCACGCCGGCGCAGGCCCAGGTGGAGTGTCTGACGATTTGGCAGCCGGTCATGCAGGACTATTACCAGAACATCGAGAAAGTTTCGCCGGAAAGCGTCTCCCGTTTGCTCAAGCGCGGCATGGAAGTTCAATCTCTGGAACGTGGCACATCCATTCTTCGCGATAGTTTTGGCGATGTGTTCCAGCTGTTGATGGCGTCGGTAAGTGTTCTGGTCGTGATTGTGGCCCTCAATGTGGCCGGGCTTCTGCTGGCTAGAGCTGCGGCACGCCAGCGGGAGATGGCAGTACGGCTTGCCATTGGCGGAACTGCTTTGCGCATAGCGCGGCAGCTATTCGCAGAAAGCATTTTGCTCTCGGCGGTCGGCGCTGCCGGCGGGTTGATAGTCGCGCTGATTATGATGCCGCTGGCCGTACGTTCGCTGCCGCCGGTCCGCGACATGTATACGGCAATAGTGCCGATCGCGCTCGACACTGGCCTCAACTGGCGCGTCTTTTTGTTTCTCCTCGCGTCATCGGTGGTGACGACGATCATTTTTACAGTCAGCCCGGTGGTAGCGACATTGCGTTTGAGCATTGACCACGTGCTTCGCACTGTACGCTCCAGCAGCAGTTTTCGCGGACGCCAGATTTTGATTGCAGTGCAAATTGCATCGTGTACCTTCTTGCTCGCGGATGCGGGTTTGCTAGTGCGCAGTTTCGAGCGGCTGCGCGCTGCGCCTTCTGGATTTGCTATCGATTCCATCGCGACGTTTAGGTGCGACGTCGGGACATCCAAATATCCGCCAAGCATGGTCGATGCTCTGGTCGAGCGAGTGCGTGAAATACCGGGCGTGATCTCGGCGGCTACGTCGTCGTCAGGGGTGTTGCGTGGACACGGAGTATTCATGACCGCCGTTCCCACCGGACGAAGGATTACCCGCGTAGATTTCATAAACTCCAACGCAAATCGGGTCTCGCGGGATTACTTCACCGCCATGGGAATACACCTGGTGGCCGGTCGCGATTTTATCCCCAGCGATGCTCCCCAACCGAAACAAACAATCCCTGTAAGAGCAATTGTGAACGAAGCGTTTGTGCGGCAGCTCTTCCCCGGTTCGAACGGCATCGGCAAGCGCTTCGGGACCGGGACGGAAGGAAGCGTTGCTTCTACAGCTAACGAAATCATCAGCGTGGTCAGCGACGCAAAATACCGGTCGCTCCGAGATCCGATCCGTCCTATGGCTTACTCGCTCGAAACGAGCCTCGATTCCGACTTCATGTTGAACGTGCGCACGCGCATGGCGCCCGAGACGATTATTCAGCCGGTGCGGCAAGCGCTCGCCTCTGCTGCACCGGGTCTGGCGTTGCTCGAAACCGGCACGCTTGCGCAGGCAGCGGATGAGACCACGGCTCCTGAGCGAGTGACCGCAACCCTTGCTTCTCTGTTTGGCGCGATGGCTACGCTGCTGGCCGGTATTGGAACATACGGATTGCTGGCTTACGCCGTCACGCAGAGACGCCGGGAAATAGGCATTCGCATGGCGCTTGGGGCACAGCCTGCAGACGTGGCAAAGCTGATCGCCAGACAAACTTTCGCGATGACCGTAACCGGAATCATCGCCGGTCTTGCTGCGGCTTTTCTTACTGGACCTGCGATACGATCCCTGCTTTACGGCATTTCGCCGCAAGATCCAACCGCACTTGCAGCGGCTGCCATTTTCGTTGTGCTGATCGCAAGTACCGCGACCATCGGACCGGCGCCGGCGCGCACCGCCTCCATCAGTTCCTCACGGGCTTGTCGTCGCGTTGCACGGGGTCCGACCTGTTTTGACCTGTATAGCGATCCCTAGCCGCACAAGGCTCACGTCGGCATCCGGTCGTTGCTTCAGAGTGGTTCGCGGTTCTTGTAACCCTGATGGAGAGAGCTCCCAAAAACCTGTCCTTCGCCCGGTGATGCCGCCTACGGAAAAACTTATGTCACGGTTCCCTTCTCGTCTGTTCGCAACCTCCGCGGCTGGGCGTTGACTTTCCGCACGGCAATCGCTTTTTGTTTTCTTTGATTTCGGCGGATCGCTTTGGATTTAGAAGCGTATCCCGACGGGTCATTTCTGTGCGCTGCGCAGTGTTCATCGAGCGGCGGTGTACGCCTGATGTTGTCGATCTATTCCGGACGGGTGGCGCGCTTGGCGCGCGTCCACCGTCCACCTCAAAGGGAGCGTGTTTGCGTAACACGCTCCCGCTTCCATCTCTCTCTCGATCTTTGTTCGGGGGAAGGGGGCTTGTCACGCATCACGCTGCAATGCCAAGCGACGCTGCCTGAGATTGAGTTGTCGGCGCGAGTCGGCGGTCTGCTGATTTTTGTAGAGGTCGATGCCGAGTCATGTTACCTCGAAGCAGTTCGGGATCCTGCACCAAATCCCGGATCGACGGTTCCAGAAAACCGTCCTGCGCTTGGCGATGCAAGCGAGATTCTCTGTCTGAGTTTGGCACGACCTGCCGGGTTGTGCCGATCCCGCTAACCGAATTGCTTTGGTGGAAAATTTCTGTGAATACTCGACCTATTTTCATTATGTTATCGGGGCTTGCTGTCGGCCTCCTGTGCGGTTGCGGATCGCAGCCGGATCTGACCGGCTCTTATACGACCCCGGTTTATGCAACCACTTCGCGCGGCCAGCAGTGGCACGGCACAGCAGACGTGCTTTTGACCCAGAGCGGTGAATCGCTCAGTGGGCACGTGATTCTGCATCATCCGACTGCGGGGACGATCCCGATTCCCATTACATCCGGGTCCGCCATCGATGGGAAGGTGCTGTTCTGCGCCCACGCGCAACTGCCCTTGAGTAGTGTCGATGTCACTTTTTGGGGAAAACAGAACGGTTCCCAGATTGAGGGAGTAGCTGAGGTCACCGTACAGAGTCTGGTTGGCGCAGAAATTGACAAGACTACTTTCCTGCTCGTCAAAGGGTGATCCGCAGCGGAGCACGCAGAAGTCAATGAGCAAGACAACTCCGGCCAGAAGGGCAAAAACGAGTTGGGAATGCGCGCTCGCTTTGCTGCCTGCTGCCCGCACGATAGGGTACCTGGCACGCGGTGCGTGATGCTCCTCGTCGAACCTGCGAACAGCTGTACTTCTCGGTAGCCGCCCATCCTATATATAAGGGGCGAGGCGAACCTTTATCTCAGGCGCGACTCACCGCATGTCGAACCGTCGGCTTCTGGTCAGGCCTCTTGCTTATTTCTGCCTTACATGTCGGATCGACTTCCGGTAAAGGCTTGATGCGAAACGGTTCTCAGAATTCTTCTGCTTTCTGCTGCCGTTTCATGGCGTCCAACTTTCCGAGTGAGCCGGTACGCGGTCGGCTGTTCTTCAAGCGCACGGCCGCATCCTAAGCCGTGCGCTGCGTTTCCATTGACGGGATTTCCGATCCGGGAGCCTTCGTGTCGCCGACGAGCTCGAGCTTTAGTTGTTCCATAGGTTCCAATGGAAGCACTGTGCTTCGATAGGCGCGCGACATCTGAATTGGGCCTTCAGGGTGATCAGTCGCGTGGATCATGTAGTACATGACCGCACCGCCGTTCTGGCGTTCGTAGATCGGCCACGCTTTTACCGATTTGTAGCCGAATTCTGTTTTGAGGCGATCGACGATGGCGTCGCGGCGCTGGTCGCGACTCATCGCTCGAAGCTCCGTCCAGTCGGCTCGTCCCCACCAACGAGCAAGCTTGTCGAGATCCTTTTGTCCGGAAAGAGCGCGCTCAAGCCAGCCGTTTGCGAGAAAGTAAAAAAGTTCGATTTTATGACCGGTCTTCTTGAAGCAAGCGAGTCTCTCAACGGTTTGCCAATCGCATTCGAACGTACGCTGGTCAAGAAGGCAGAATGTAGCTTCTTTTTCCGTGATGTCTCCGGCGGCCAGAATGTCATCGACCTTTTCGTTAAAGTCGCCGCGGTAGATGTGGATGTCTCGATTGATTCGCTTACCGGCCATATCGCGGAGAGGCTGGGAGTCCTTCAACTCTTTGAGTCGCTTCACCTGCGAGAGCTTCTCGTCGCACAGATGCACATGCCTGATCCAGCGCGGCTCACTTTCCAGCACCAGTTTTGCTGCCCAGGAATCTGTATCGCACTCCTCCTGCGGGCCCGCAAATCCGTCGATATAAGTTCCGTGCTTCGTTATGAAGACGAAATAGCGGAGGTAACGCATGATGAAGCGCGCTTTATTGTCGGTCCAGACAGGATACTGGGGCGCCAGAACTGCTGGTTCTGAGGGTTTGATTTCCTCGGTGTCCGGTATTTCAAATAGACGTGATTGCCGTCTTACTGCAGGATCATCTTGACCCATTCGTCTCCCTCTAGGAGCACGCGGCCGGTTGGAGCGCGACGAGATCGGAGGCTTGCCACCGTGCGGCCCTGTTCTTGAAGTGTGACGATGCGAGCTGTCTCGCAGACTTAGCAGGCAGCTGCGCAACTATTCTCTCGGGCATCTCATCGTAGGTTCTACCATTCAGCAAGCGGCCGGTCTTCGATTTATGAACACCGCCCCACTGCTTGAAAAAGAAGGCGACATTGGCGTTTTCGCACAGCCGGAGAATTCGCTCAACCCATGTAGGCTCTATCAGCCTGGCACCGCGGCCGCTTTCGCCGCCGACGATGGCCCAGTCAATTCCTGAAATGTTAAAGACGCCCAAATCTTCGAGCAATGGCTCAATCGAAAGGAATTTGACCGCAGCTGGAGCGGCGCGAAGATGCTCGACACGAGGTAAGCCATACCGCTTGTCCTCGACGCTAACGCCCCACCAGATATGCCGGCGGTTTGCCGCGAAATGCAGTTTGGTCGAGAGGAGCTCAAGCAATCGATCCGAGCGCTTTGTCAGAACTTGATAGGTGTGCCAATTCGCCTCGATCATGACGCTGACCACATCCTCTATGTAGGCGTCGGGAACGCCGGGCTGAAAGAGGTCACTCATGCTGTTGACGAAGACTGTCCTTGCGCCCGACCATTCAAACGGCTCTGTCAATTTCTCCGGGATCAGCTTAAGATCGAAGCCTTGCTCATAAGGATGGCCTGTGACTCCGCGGAAGCGCTCCGCAAACGTCTCGGCATAGCAGTGTTTGCATCCGGGGCTTATTTTCGTGCAGCCGCGCAAGGGATTCCAGGTCGCATCCGTCCATTCGATTTTGGAGTGATCGCTCATCGTACGTCTCTAGCGTAGCCGCTCGGAATAGCGACCATGTTTGCAACGCTATTACTTAAGTAAACCATCTCCTGGGCTTCTTGTTGTAAGCACATACCCAGCCAAGTCTAACGACTTAGCGGATAAAAACGAGTTATGGAAGTGCGGAACGGCTCGACGTCAGCCCAGTCGAGCCGATTTGCGCCGCCATTTTTGTTCCATGACGGTAGGACAGCTACGCGCCTCATAAGGAATTTCTTTCCGCGCGAGCTGGACGGAACTCAGCCGTTACATTTAATCCCAAATACGCCGGGATCAGTTGTTTCTTTTTGACTTGCCACCGGCTTGCAGTGTCCGTTCCAGTCAAACCGTCGTTAATACGCGGGCAGCGATTTCGGCGATTGTGATCGGTGTTCCTGATAAGTTTGACGACTGCAGATCCGCTTGGCGAGCTTTCCTTCCTGCAGTTTCCCTTCCTGTTGTATCCCGGATCTGTTTTGTCGCAGGCAGGTCCTGTCTTTCCACCAACCTCTCCGCCCGTTCGCGCCAGGAGAGTTTATTTCCATTCAAAAAAGGAGATGTTTATGACTGCTTCGATCGCGTTTCGATGGCGTCATGCCGATCTGATTGTGTTGTCTGCTCTCTATGGCCGACGCGCTGCCGAGGCCGTGCTTTCCCGCCCTGCGAGAAAACCGGTTGCTTGTTCCCGAAAGTCAGCCGCTCCGCGCGGAATTCCGATTCCTCGCCGGTATGCGGCCTGATTCCCCTAGTTGCACCAGCTCCCTTAGGGTCGTTCTTCAAGATCCTGTCCCCCTCTGTTGCCGCCCGAAAGCAATCTAAAAGGTCTGTTATACGCCGCAGGGGGGGAATCCGTGTTTCACCAACATCTAAGGAGAAAAAATATGTTTCGTCCCGAGCAATCTATACATGTTCAAACTGTCTTGACAATCGCCGATCTCGGTCTCGATTCCCGAGTCAGTACCGACAAAGCGGTTTTCGCGTTTCTAGAGCGTTCCGAGGGAGTAGCTTCGCGTTGGGTACAATTCCCGACCGGTGTCCTTCTCTTCGTTACCGTGCCCGGCCACTCGCGCAGCGGGGCCATCTATTTATATGACCGGCGTAAAGGCGTGTTCTACCTGCTCGAATTCGATAGCGAGGCAGATGGGCAACTCACGATCGAGGATTATGAGCGTCTCATTCGCACCTGCCGGTTATTCGATTTCATCCGTCGCCCCTGGCGGTTACGATCGCTCATCCATACACCCAAACCACCCGTTCTGAGCTCGTTTGCATCTTTGGCGGCAATCGGGTAAGAGCCTGGATGTGCCGTTGGTTTCCCCCGCTCCGGAGCAGACATGAGTTATCGGATTCAGGTGCAGCCCGAGCACGTCCGCGGCTACTGGTCCTTGTTCGTGAACCGGCGCGCCTATACTCGCCAATCTGCGCGGCCCGACGACACCGGCCGCCACAACTACTTCCTTGCCAAGGAGTTCTTGCCCGGCCAGCCTCCGGGTCCTCCGCAAGGGCCGCCGAAGGAGCTGGATGCTCCCACCATTCAGGCTCACCTCGAAGGTCGGCTGACCATCGGGCTCTACGCGATGAATCCCGAGACACAACGGTGTAAATGGCTGGCTATTGACGCCGACTATGACGATGCGCTGTACCATCTGTGTGAACTGCAATATGAGCTCACACAGCAGGGCATCGATGTGGCTCTCGAACAGAGCAGGAGAGGAGGTCATCTCTGGATCTTTCTCGAAACACGGTGCTTGGCGCTCGAAGGCCGCGCCTTCATCTCCCACTTGGCCGGAAGATTAAACCTTCCGGTCAAAGGAAAACGGGCCGAGGACGGAACCCTCCAGATCGAAGGTTTGGAGATCTTCCCGAAGCATGATGTGCTTCAACCTGGTCAGTTCGGCAACGGCGTTCGAGGCCCACTAGGTGTGCATCAAGCGACGGGTCTGCGCTACTGGTTCTATGGTGCCGACGACTTCACGCTCGATGCCCAGCTCGACTATTTAAAGAAGCGGCGCAGGCTGACCGAAGCGGAGTTGCATGCGCTCGTCGATCAGCTGCCGCCTCCGGAACCGGAACAGAAGCCGGTTTCCATTCCCCCGCCATCCCGCTATGAGGATCGCCCACGGTTCTCCATCCTCGATCACGTTACGGTCGATTCGCGCCGAATCCTGAGCGGCAATTACGTGGCCCAATGTCCGTCCTGTGCTGCGCAAGGGCGGGATAAGCACAGTGACAACCTCCACATTAAGGTTGCCGATTCCCGCTTCTATCAGTGCCGGGCCGGGTGCGATCGTTACGCCATCCGGGAAGCGTTGGGTTGCCCGGTTCCTGTCGACACAGGAGCCGCCCGATGAGCGGCGCCCGCTCGTATCATCCTCCGAATTGGGAGCCACTCGAGCGGTGGCTTCCCGTTCCTTTCTGCCAGCGGGCGTTCGATTGGATGTGGCGCGAGGAGCAGCTCGAATGTTATCGCTACCGCGAATCGGGCAAGCTCCTTCTGCTTGACGAGTTCGGCCAGTGTTTCGAACTGACCGAAGTCGGCGCTATGCCAGCAGACTTCAGACAACACTATCAACACTGCACGGGCGTTCCGTATAAGGAGCGGATGGTGGTCAGAGATTGTGATCTCGAAGACGAGTACGACGGCGAAAACGAAGAAAGCGACGGGGATCGAGAGGTGTACGGGCCTCCCAACGGAAATGCGCTGCTCGTCCTCGCACGGGCATGGTCGGACGAGTCTGGTACAGAGCCACACAAGCGCGACCAACTGCTAAATGAAATCCGTACGTTTAACATCCTGTTTCTCGATGAAGTGGAGCAACAATGCAAAAACCTGATGGACCTGGCCAAGTCCTGGCTCGGAAAGTAAGCGAGAGCAATGGCCAGACGGGCTCGACGCGCTCGCGTCAGACACTCGACGATCGAGGACTATCGATCCCGGCAGAGCTACGCCGGCTGGAACTTGAGGCTCGCATCAGCGTGTGGCGCGCCGTCACCGTGGCACGCCAAAACCAGACCGAGGCCTACGTCGTGCGCGGGGTCGAATCGGGCGGCGCTATCGCGTCTCTTGGGCATTACGTCACCTTTGCTTCGGAGGCAGGTGCACCCCTCGAATGGCTTCATCCCTTGGATTCTATCGGCGCCAACCAAACCCATGCGGTGGTGGTTGCTCCCAGCCTGATGCGCATCGAGGTCCTCCGGGTACATCGGACCTATGAAGTAGCCATCACCCGCCATTCGATCACGATTGTCGCGGGTAAGCCGAAACTGATCAGCAGCATGCTCTTTCGGGGCTCTCAGGGATTTCTGGGCCTCGAGCTGTGGGACAAGGATCAGGCGTTCCGGGGCGAGGTCTCGCCCACATTCTACACGCGCGCCGGAGAAGCTCATCCGATTCCGCCGGCATTTGAGCAGGGTGTCAAGGCTGCCGTGCAAGGGGCTTGTTGTTTGGGCTGCCGCGATTCGCACTATCTTCGTGCGCTTCGAACAACAACAACAACAATCATCACGACCACCGCCTCGGCAGCTGTTGGAGGCGCCTGATGAAACGAGTTTTTGAGTCGGTCAGGCCGCTCCTTTTGTGGGTAGTGGGTGCCCTTGCAATTATCGGTCTTTTCCGACATCCGATCGCCCGCTCCATCGATGCTCATCCTTTGCTGGAAAATGACGGTGGAACTCGCGCGGTTTTGCACTTTTCGCCTGACGAAGATCTCGAGCGGTTCGATGCGCAGCAGTTGCGACAAGCTGGCTCGTCGGTCGACATCAGCATGTATAGCTTCACGGATCGATTCCTTGCGGAGGTTTTGAAAGAGTTGGCGCGGCGCGGCGTTGCGATTCGTCTCTATCGGGATCAGGAACAGTTTCAAAGCGAGCACCTGTTTGCAGGTAATCGCGGCGTGAGCACATCCGCTCTGCTGCGCGGATTATCCACCATCCAAATCCGTGTCAAACGTGGTTCCCCGCGAGCGCTGATGCATCAGAAAGACTATTGCGTAGACGGGAAGTGCTTGCGGGAAGGAAGCGCGAACTGGTCGCCAGGTGCCGAGAAGACGCAAGATAACTGCGTTTGGTTCACCACCGATCCCCAGCAGATTGCGGCCTACGAACGGAAATTCAGCGAAATGTGGAATCGCTCGTCGAATCTTGTCGTGCAGTGAGGCAGGCCGGATGCGCAAGTTCTCCACGCAAGATCGAGAGCTGCTCGCCCCGCTGAGCGTTCCGATCGTTTTGGCCCCCTTCCTTTCAAGCTGGATTGGTGCTTTGTTTCTTGGCTGGTCGCTTTCTGTCCTGCTTTTTACGGTATGGGGCTTGATGGGATCTGCATCTCGCTCACACTCGCCGGTAGAGCAGAAAGGACAAAATGCCCATTCCATGCGCTGGCTCTGGTCCCTCGCTGCGGCGACAACGGCTCTGCAATTGGTTCCTGTCCTCTGGATCGGCACCCTCTGGGCGCTTCAGGGAGGCACACGCGGTGTTCTTCTCTTTGGATTCTCGCGGCGCGCCCTACTGTGGGTGCAGTCTTCGAGCCTCGTCGCTGTTTTCTTCTGGCTGATTTTGTTTTTCCTGGTTGCTGTTTTGGTGCGGATCACCCGCCGCGTGCATGCGTGGCACCGCGGCGCTACCGCGTCGGCAGGCAGCGCGTTCGACCGCCTGACTCCGGCCCCGCTGCGGGTGCCAGACTCTTTCACCATTGAGGAGCGGCACAGCCGTGCTGACTGAACCGGTGATGATTTCGGAGGCTCGGATTGTAGGGCTTTCGTTCGCACTCAAGGACGGCTTCGTCTCCAGCAGGTTGACAGTCACGAGCCGTCTTCTTCCCGGCTTAGCGACAGCCCTTGGCTGCAGCGAACTACTGTTCCTCCACGATGGAACGCCGAAGACGGGCTTTGCTCGGCTTGATCTCGACACGTGTTGCGAACAGTACCACGCGTCGTTCGAATGTGCGGCGCCGGAACTCAAACAGGAGTTTACGATCGAAGGCGATGTGTGCGACGGCTTTTGTGTCGACCGCACCGAAAACAATGAGTTCCGGCTGCGGTTCCGGTTGCATCACACCGGAAATCTGCACGGGCCGCTGGCGTTTGTCGAACAGGTTGGGACCGGATCATCACTGATACGGTTAACGCCCAAACAGGCCTTGTTATTTGCTGCCGATAGTGGCAGCACACAAAGGGATGAACAGAAATGAGCCGATGCAGCGTAGCCTTTTTGTTCCCGATCCTCCAAAACGCTCCAAGCGCAAACCTTCTTTAATCGAGCGAGCTGATCGCCACGAGGAAGGCCAGCTCGAGTGTGCTCGCAGAATTGTTGCCGAGCCCAATCGATACAGGGGATTCCTTCTCCAGTGGGCCAAAGACTATCTGCAGAAGCATCGGGGCCAGATTTAATCAGTTTCATTCGGAAGGAGGGCATGGTGGCCCGTAGTGTCAATAAAGTCATTCTCGTCGGAAATCTCGGTCGCGATTCCGAAACAAAGTTCACGCGCAGCGGTACGGCTGTCACGAACTTCTCGATCGCTACCACGCGCAGTTGGAAGAACGCCAATACGGAAGAGTGGGTTGAAGAAACCAACTGGACCAATGTTGTTCTGTGGGAACAGCAGAACGTAGCGGCGTACCTGACCAAGGGCAAACACGTGTATGTCGACGGTCGTTTGCAGACCCGCAGCTACGAGGATAAAGATGGCCGCAAGGTTTATGTCACCGAGGTGATCGCAAACGAAGTACTTTTGCTCGGCGGCAAGACGGAAGCACAATCCGATGCGGCGGAACCACCGCAGAAGGCACGGGATGGAAGACCAGCGTCGCGCTCTCGTTCCCAGGCCAGCGAAGAGGAGTTGGCCAGTATGGGAATCACAGACGATGATGTGCCATGGTGAGTGGGCTGAAAAAGCTGCCCAGTATCTTGCAGTTGAGGGCCCTGCTGCAGGAGTTGGTTCCATTCTTTGCAGGCAGGAAGGAACAATGCCCCAAAACCGTCTCTCTCGAGAAGCGATCTAGGCGGCGGCGATGCGATGATGATCTTCGTTATCGTGATAAGCCTCTTACGTACTTGGTAGGGGCTCGGATAGGCTGCTCAGACGCGGCGGATTGTCGAGACCGCTCTGTTGCAGATAGTCGGTCGGTGAAGCAGCGCGTTGAACCTTAACCACGGTTCACACTTTCCGGCCTGACCCACCTCGAAGAGTTCTCCTGTTCCGGACCATGTCATCGCCACTACTGCTCTCGACAATGGAGAAGGCCGATGCACGAGTATGACGTTATCTTGAAACTATTACTGAAACAATCGGCTCAGCAGACCCTGAGGCAACTCGCGGGCGTAGTGATCGAACGGTGGTTGCGCATGGAATTACCGAAAGTTCAGAATCTCCGGGTCGATCTTCTCGGAGAAGCCGTCGACGGTACGCTCCTCCAGCTTGAGCTTCAAAGTAGCAACGATCGAGACATGCCGCTCCGCATGGCTGAGTATTCCCTCGGTATCTACCGGCACTTCGCGCGGTTCGCTCAGCAAATTGTGGTGTACGTTGGCAGGGATCCCCTGCGAATGACGGATCGGCTGCAGGGTCCGCGCTTCTCGCTAGAGTACACGCTTGTCGATATGCGTGAGCTGAACAGCGAGGCTCTACTCGCGAGCGCTCAAACAAGCGATAATGTGATTGCGAGTCTTCAGAACCAGCAACGAGCAGTGGCAGACATTGTTCGAAAGGTCAGCGAGGCGGGTATTGAGCAACGGGCGTTTTATCTGCAGGCTTTGCTGACACTCGCGTAAGCGTCCGGTTTCGACCGTCTGGATCAGGAAGTGAGAATCGGGCATGCTGCCTGGAGGCGCCGATTGTGATGCGCCGAATGGGAGGTCTGGACAGCATTGCAGGCAGAGAAAAGCACGAGTGCTACGGGGCAGTTCAAGCGAATAAAGCGGCAGCAGCGATCTGCCGAAGAGAGGCGGCGCATCGTGCAAGAGCTGCTTGCTTCGGAAAGCTCGGTCAGCGAGTTCGCGAAGGCGCATGGGCTGCGAGCGAATCAGCTCTTTAAATGGCGACGTTTGTACCAACAAGAATCACTCAACGCAGCGACAGCAAGTGAAGGCGTGCTGTTGCCGGTGAAAATCGCCGAGTCGAGCAGCATACCGGTTTCGATGCCGCGCGTTAGTAATGGTCGGGGGACGGGGATCATTCACATCGAGTTCGCGAGCGCGCGCGTGAGTATTGAAGGTAATGCGGACGCCGTCATGGTGCGTGCTGTACTGGAATGCCTGGCACGATGATTTCGTTTCCGACGGGTGCGCACATTTGGATTGCAGCGGGAGTGACGGATCTGCGGCGCGGGTTCACGGGCCTGAGTGCTGTCGCACAGACGGTGCTCCAAAAGGAGCCTTTTAGCGGGCATGTATTTGTATTCCGCGGCCGGCGCGGCGACCTGGTAAAGCTGTTGTGGTGGGATGGAGACGGTCTTTGTCTATTCGCCAAACGTCTCGAACGCGGCCGTTTCGTGTGGCCGCAGGCCGAGAGCGGCACAGTATCACTTACGCGGGCGCAGTTATCGATGTTGCTCGAAGGCATTGACTGGAGGCAGCCAGTGCGGACGTGGAAGCCAGAGATGGCCGTGTGATTGATAGAACAAAGATGATTAAAAATGTTCGAACTTGTCTGGACTAAGTAACTAAACCGTGGCATAGTTTGAAAGATGTCGGCCGCACCGCTTCCGAATGTGGACACGATGGACGCGGCGGCAATGAAAGCGCTGATCCTGTCTCAGCATGAACAGCTTTCTTCGCATGCAGCCGAGATCGAACGCTTACGATTGCTCATCACCCGTTTGCAGCGGCTGCAGTTCGGCCGCAAATCGGAGAAGGTCGAACGACAGATTGAGCAACTGCAACTCCAGCTCGACGATCTGGAAGAAAGTGCAGCTGAGAAAAGGGAGCGGGCAGAGAGCACGCTGCCGCCGACAGCAGCCGCGATTTTTGCGCGTGTGACGCAGAAGCCAGCGCGGAGGCCCTTACCGGATCATCTCCCGCGGCAAACCGAAACCCACCAGCCGGAGCAGGAAAGCTGCCCGGCTTGCGGTGGGCGGTTAAGCAAGCTGGGTGAGGATGTTTCCGAAGTGCTCGAGTACGTGCCGGCGCGATTCAAGGTGATCCGGCATGTGCGACCCAAGCTAAGCTGCACAAAGTGCGATGTGATCGTGCAGGCGGAAGCTCCGAGCCGTCCGATTGACCGTGGCTTCGCCGGTCCCGGACTGCTAGGGCATGTTCTGGTGTCGAAATACGCTGACCATTTGCCGCTGTATCGTCAGGCCGAAATCTACGCGCGGGAAGGCGTGGAGTTAGAGCGCTCGACACTTGCCGATTGGGTCGGTGCGACGAGCCAACTGCTCACGCCGTTGCACGATGCGTTACGGCAGCACGTAATGAGGGCGAGCAAGCTGCACGCCGATGACACGCCGGTTCCGGTATTAGCGCCAGGTACTGGCAAAACGAAACTCGGCCGTCTGTGGACGTATGTTCGAGATGATCGCCCGGCTGGTGATCAGGCCGCTCCCGCGGTTTGGTTTGTTTACTCGCCGGATCGCAAAGGGGAGCATCCACACCGGCATCTGGCTAGCTTCCGCGGCACACTGCAAGCCGACGGTTATGCCGGGTTCAATCGCCTCTATGCTGGCGATCGCATGCAAGAGGCCGCCTGTTGGGCCCACGTTCGCCGCAAGTTTTTTGACCTGCACCAGGCGCATGCCTCTCCGATCGCGAGTGAAGCGATCCAGCGTATTGGCCAGCTCTATATCATCGAAAACGAGATCCGCGGTCGCTCGCCTAAAGAACGGCAACAGGTACGCAATGCCCGCGCACGCCCTCTGCTGACCTCGCTCTACGAGTGGTTTAAAACAACACTCGCCAAGATCTCGCGCAAATCAGAAACAGCTGCGGCGATTGGCTATGCACTCGCTCGCTGGCCGGCACTGATGCGTTATTGCGATGGCGGCCATATCGAAATCGATAACAATGCTGCCGAACGCGCGTTGCGTGCCGTCGCGCTCGGCCGCAAAAATTACTTGTTTGCCGGGTCTGATGCTGGCGGTGAGCGTGCGGCGGTGATTTACAGTCTGCTGGGCTCGGCGAAGCTCAATGGAATCGATCCGGAAGCGTATCTGAGTTCGGTGCTCGGTCGTATTGCCGATCATCCGATCAACCGGATTGAAGAGTTGCTGCCCTGGAATCTTTTGCCTACAGCATCGGTTGTAGAGGCAGCGTAAAAATCCAATGACCTGGTTGCCGCTCGAATCAAAGATGTTCACCTCGGTCGCCTACGACGCGGAAAAGCGCATCCTGTACCTGCGGTTCCAGAGCGGCGACATCTATCGATACTTCGACTTTCCCAACAACGATTATCAGCAGTTCCTGAGCGCCGAATCCAAAGGCCGCTCCTTCCTGAGCAATATCCGCAACTGTTTTGGCCACGAGCGGTTGGCTAAACTACGCGTCGCTTGATCACGTCAAGACGGTCTCGGTCGGACGCTTACACACTCGCCGGTCTGCGTGGACTTGAGGAAATGGCGGAGAAGGAGGCAAGAAAAGTGCCGATTCTGGAAAGCATTTTAGATAACAAGGTGCTCGGCCGTGAGTTCAAACGCGGTCTGCAGGAAGGCCGGCAGGAAGGCCGGGAAGAAGGCCGGCAAGAAGGAGAGCTCGCCTTATTGCGTCGGCAGATCGAAAAACGCTTCGGCAACGTGCCCGCCTGGGCGGAGGAACGGCTCCAAGCGCGATCTCCAGCTGAACTGGAAGATTTGGGTGTTCGCCTGCTGGATATCGAGAGTCTTGAGGAATTGCTGAAGTAAGGGGAACCGAACGCACGCCTTTAGGCACAAAGCTGACCATTGGACCACCCTCGAATTGCCAGATGCGCAGCCGTGTCACATGTCGCACTCAAAGCAATGGCTTCTCCGAGCGCAAGTGCTTGCAGCAGGATTAAGCACACCAGAACAGGCCGTTGGAGAGGAAGCACGCAACATGCCGATTTTGAATGACATTCTGAGTCATGAAGTGATAGGGCCGGCTATTCTGCAGGGACGTCAAGAGATTCTTCGGAAACAGATTGAAAAACGGTTCGGCCCGATTCCACAGTGGGTTGACGCTCGTCTTGCCGGTTTCTCCGCCTCCGAACTCGACGATGTGGCAGTCCGTCTTCTGGACGACGTGTCCCTGGAAGATTTATTCCTGCGACAATAGTCGCGTTTTTCCCCGTTTTTCCGTCCAGGCCGGTAGCTTTGCGTCAGCCGTCGGAAACAACAGCTCTGTCACCTTGGTCCGTGCCAGCACAAACTCACAGGACCACCACACGCCGCATCGAAGCATGATTAGAAGAGTTCACAAACGCTTCCAATCATTCATTGCCGCCGCAGATGTGATCGTGTAGATCGCGGGTAATATGACGCTTGATCGCCGTCTGTGGCTCGGGACGCCGACGAGGCTAAGTGTCAGGCCGACATGAGTCGCTCCGTGAGGGATAAGATTCCTTCGGCATCTGCACGACAAACGCCGGCTGACATAGAAGTTTTGATAAGTTTGCCGCTCGCAAACGTGAACCGCGCCTCGCGCAACGCACGCCCGACCTTTCGATTCTAGTTCTTTCACCACAGGTTCTCGTGAGGTGCCATCATGTCCGCTCCCCTGTCGAAGCCCTACGTTCTCGAGTTTGACGAAGAACACCACGCCTACACGGTCGATGGCACGGTTCGTCCAAGCGTTACGCAAGCCTTAAAAGACGTCGGTCTGATCGATACCAGTTGGTACACGGATGAGGCCAGGTTGCGAGGGAAGGCAGTCCATGCGGCCTGCCAATTCCTCGACGAGGATGATCTCGATTGGGACACAGTTCTGCCGGAATACCAAGGCTACGTGCGTGCCTGGGAGAAATTCAAACGTGAGTCCGGGTTCCAAATAGGCCGGGATGCGGGCGGCTATCTCCTCATCGAATACCGCCTCTACCATCCTGGTTTCGGCTACTGCGGAACGCTCGATCGCCAGGGCAGTATCGGCTCCTCGGACTATATCATCGACCTGAAAACCGGCGGGCCGGAAGACTGGCACGCCTATCAGCTCGCCGGGTATTCCCATTGTCTTCCCAACGCCCTCTCGCGAAAGCGCCTGACCATTCACCTAAAAGCCAACGGACGCTATACGACGCGCGAGTACGAGCTCAATCGTTTTGCTTCCGACTGGCAGGTGTTTTCTGCCAGCGTTGTGATCTGGCAAGCCAAGAACAAGAAAAGGAGTTCCAATTCGCATGGCTACTCAAACACTGTTTCCGCAGCATGAACCCGAGCAGACCGCTTCTACGGAGCAGAGCCGTTCGCTCTACCTGGTCAATCGAGCTCCCTTTTCGGCACAGACCAAGTCATTGGAAACGCAGCTTGCGTCTGTTTCCGCAACCAACCTGGAAGATCTTCCGCTCGCAAGCGATCTACTGCAATCGGTGCTCTCGCTGAAGGGCACCATTGTGAGGCATCACGCAGAAGCCAAGCAACAGGCCTATGAAGCTCACCAAGCCGCTTGCCGGGCCGAACATGACGATCTCGATCCGATAGTTGCGCTTGAGGAGAAGCTCAAAAGCATCATCGGCGCACTCGAACTCAAACGCCGCAAGGAACAAGAAGAAGCGAAACGTGCCGAGCGCCTGCGTCGCCGAGCAGGACGCAGAGGAATTGCAGGAGGAACTCATCGAGGCTGCCGAACAGTCCGGCGCTTCCTCTGCCGAGATCGCTGCGTTGTGTGAAATGCCCCTAATCGTTCCGGTATCTGCACCCGTGCCCGCGATGGAGCGGCCAAAAGGGTTCGCGGCCACCGACCAGTTCGTGGTCGAAGTGACAGACATGAAAGCCCTTGCTCGGGCTGTGCTCGACGATAAAGCACCCGCGGAAGTGATTCAGCCAAATATCAAGGTGCTGACCGGCATGACAAAAGCGCTGAAAGGCAACTTGCAGCTACCGGGTGTTTCGATCACTCGGAAGGTATCGATTTCTGGGAGGAAAACAACGTGAGTACCGCTACCGTGGACAGAAACAAACTGTACGGCGTATTGCATGGACTCGATGGCCAGCCTATCGAACGGCAGGTGCGCGTTCTTAAAGTTGGGATTGGTGTCCCCATCGGCCCCGATGTCCACGCCTGGATCGACGCGCACCGCCAATGGTGTGTGGAAGTGGGTGTGTATTCGAACAATAAGCGCCAGTCGCAGGTGAAGCGCTTCGCCTTTCGAGTAGAGGCGCAGACGTTCTACGATCAGCAGCGCAAGACACCGGGACAGGCCGAGCGCAAAGCGCCAAGAAAAATCCCCTATTTTACGTTTCTTCGTATGGATGGCCGGGGGCAGTTCGTGCATGATTTCGATGCCATCGAACAACACGGTCCAACGCCCACCGAGATTGATGTTGTATTCCTCACCGAACAGAACTTCGATACTTCCTTTCAGATGTGGTCGGCGTCAAAACTGCTCTGCGAGGGAGACGGCCGCAATGCGCGCCGCCATATCGAGATGGGCACCGCCGGCGAAGAGAAACGGCTGGCCGATGAGGCCCGAAAAAGCGGCGAGCGGTTCTTCCCGATCGTTGAGGGTTGCTTTGCGAGAGGATGCCCGTACGCGCGTGGGGACAAGCCGATGTGCAAACCGCATGGACGGCTTTATTTTCAGTTGGTCCATTCGCCACGGATCGGCGGAGCTTGCCAGTTCGATACCACCGGATATCGCTCGATTTCGCAGTTAGCGTCCTCTCTGAAACAGATCCGGTCGATTACCGGGAGAGGAAACCCGGAGTTGGGCACCGTAGCCGGCATTCCTCTGAAACTCGTCTTGCGGCCTTACCGTGCGCAGCATCAGGGCCAGAACAGCATCCAATATGGAGTAAATCTTGAATTCCGAGCCCCTAGTGCTGTAGAGCTGGCGCGCTCGTTGGACCGCCACACGAGGGAGTTCCGGGAAGCTGCACAACTTCTGCCTCCTGCGGAGGCGGCTGCCGATAGACCGAATTCGGAAATCTCCATAACTCCCGATTCAGCCGATGACGATGAACCGGAAGCGATGGGAACGGGCACGGCCGAAGCTGAGCACAATTCCTGTGAAAGCTTCGATGGCGGCCCTGAAGACGTCGAGGCTGACGAAGCGGCCGCACTTTCGGCTGAGTTTTACGGGGATTTTGGAGAACAGCAGGTTCCAGAGTCGGCGGCGATGCCGCGGCGCCGGTCGGAAACTCGCGCCAACGAACCCGTAGGCTCCTCTTGAAACCACGGGCGAGAGTCTTGCATGTTGCGGCGGCTCTCCCTACAATCGCCAGGGAGCATTTCTCTCACGGAGTACCCAGATGCCCATGGCAGCAGTGACCGAGAATCGTCAGCTTTTCGATCTATCCGATGAGGAGCCTGCAACCGTCTTCGAACTCGATCCGGGAGGCTTGGATCGCAGTCAGGATTCCGTCCGCATGTACCTGCGCGAGCTGGGGACAGCACCTTTACTGAACCGGGAGGGAGAAGTTGCACTCGCGAGGCAAGTCGAACGAGGCGAACGGGCCGTCAGAAAAGCGCTCTCCCGCTCTCCGCTTGTTGCGCAGATTCTCCTCGAGACGAGGTCCGCACTCGCCGCAGGCACGCTTTCGATCAGCGATGTTCTTCAACCTGTAGACAATCCGGGAACGGATCTGTTCTGCGCCGAGGGAGAAGAGCAAGACACGCTCCGGAGGCTGGAACTTCTCTTCGCCGAAGCCATCGAGACCCTTGAACGAGTTCGAGTGCAAGCCCAACCACTCCGATCGAAGCCTCTCGCTAAACCACGAACCAAGTCGGCCAGAATCCAGCGACAGTCGCCCTTTGCTTATGCTCGGTTAGCCGTTGAAGTGTCGCAGCAGATTCGAGGCCTCCCCTTTACCGCACCGTATCGAGCCAGGCTGATCCGTTCCTTGAAGGAAGCCGGCCAGCAACTCGAAGAACTGCGGGAACAGATCGAGTGGATCGAGAATCGGCTACTACAACCCGATCCGATTGCCTCCGAGAGGATACTCCGGCAGAGCTTGGAAGAGCTCTGCTCACGGCGGCAGGTTCTCGACGAAAGGGCCGGCGGGACTGCGGGCGAACTCGCTCGCACGGTGCGGCTGCTGAGCAAAGGCGAATGCGAGGCGGAGACAGCCAGAAAGAAGCTCATCGAAGCCAACCTGCGCCTTGTGGTCTCGGTAGCCAAGCGCTATACGCATCGGGGCGACGCGCAGTTGCTCGATCTCATTCAGGAAGGCAATATCGGGCTCATGCGAGCGGTCGAGAAGTTTGATTATCGGCGTGGGTTCCGATTTTCGACATATGCGACCTGGTGGGTGCGCCAAGCAATAACCAAGGCTATCGCCGAACAAGCTCGCACGGTTCGCATTCCGGCTCATGTGATAGAAGCCATTCAAAAAGTCCTCCGGCTACAGCGAACATTGTTACAGGGATTAGGACGTGAGGCAAATGCCGATGATCTCGCATCCCAGCTCGACCTATCTCCCCATCAAGTAAGGCGGCTGCTGCACTTGGCGGAAGAGCCGATCTCCTTGCACACTCCAGTGGGAGAAGAAGACGATGCTGCTCTCGCGGACTTCCTCGTGGACGGCCGTGTGAAATCTCCTGTCGAGGAACTGACTCATCAGAATCTGTCTGAACAGACGGCCGCCGTTCTGAATACGCTCAGTTCGCGGGAGCGACAAATTATGAAAATGCGTTTCGGGTTTCAGGATGGCAATGAGTACACGCTCGAAGAAGTCGGTCGAGACCTCTCAGTCAGCCGCGAACGCATTCGCCAGCTCGAAGCGAGCGCGCTGCGGAAATTGCGCCACCCCAAGCGCAGCGGTCGGCTCCGCCCCTTTCTCACGAATACATAACTGGCTTCTTGGATGCAGGGCTGGTTTGCATTTTCCTGCGCAATTCCTCTACAACCACCGCCAGGAGAGTTTCCATGTTTTCTTTCCAGAGCCATCGAAGCTTCGCTCGAGATCTGGTATGTCCATCCCTGCTGGATCTCCCTGCTGAGATTTGGGATGGGCGCATCATCTACGCATCACCGGAGCCGGGCATTTATCGCGCGGCGAACTTCCGGCTCGAGGTTTACGATTGCGGGTTGTATGCAGCGATCGTCGAGGTGCGCGAGCGATGGACGCCGACAGGATATCAGTCCAGCCGTCAGCTTTGTGGGACCAATTCCTTGCACGCTGACGCAGATGCAGATGCAGCGGTGGCCTACTGCCGGCAATTCATCGCTGAGTCGAACGCCTGTGATGTCGACGACCACCAATCGGCGCCCGAGGCAGATCGGGATTGGGAAGAGATGACCCCGATAACGAGTTCTGGGACGACACGGAGCCGAGCGAGTTCGTCGAGGACGATATTAGAACCATCTCGCTATGGATTTCGAAGGATCGGTTCAGAAGTTAAAGAACGACGGGACGGGATTACAGAATAGCTGCTCCGCACCTGCTTTGCCTTGGTGTTGATGGCTGTATTTGCATCCTTTTTTGAAATCGAGTATAGAACCCGCTTTAGGCCGGACTCCTTTCATCGCGAAACAGCACGGCTGCCGAGAGTTTACTCCCGACGATTGTTTCTATCGACTGTCGTTCAGAAAGGCAGAGATATGGCATTGAAAGATGTTCCGCCGGACGCGCCCGGTATTCCCTGGGCCCTCTGGCACGAGCAGCAAATCGAGCGGATCTTCGCCGAAGCCCGCGCAAACCAAGAGCAGATTCCCGTCGAGGCAAACGAGCAGGTAAGCAATCAACCAGTTGCAGTTCGAGAACCGTTTGCTTCCACCAGCTCAGCTGACGACGTGCTGCTCGAAATCTCACGGTATGACGAATAGCAAAGGAGGTGACGCCATGACCCTGGGGACTAAGAGCATCTTATTTGGCGCGCACTGCTTTTTCCTTCACCCCTTCTTCGTGGCAGCCGCGTGGTCTCGCTTGTATCGGGTTCCGACGGATCCCCGGTTGTGGTTGGCGTTCTTCGTGCATGATTTGGGATATCTCGGAAAAGTCAACCTGGATGGTCCCGAAGGGGAAGAACACGTCCATCTGGGCGCTGCCATCATGAGACTTCTGTGCGGACGGCGGTGGGAAGAATTCACCCGCTGCCATTCACGGTATTGGGCCAAGAAGACCGGGTGCCCCTTTTCCAGACTTTGTGTGGCCGATAAGTTCGCGTTTGTGCTCACGCCACTCTGGCTCTACGTGCCGATGGCGCGTTGGACGGGCGAGCTCAAGGAATACATGGCCACGGCAAGACACTGGTTGGGGGAGACCCGGAATCTCGAGCCCTGGGAAGCACGTTGCCTCCAATCGTCGGACGAGCGTGCGTTTCTGGTGGGCCTACGCTCCTATGTGAACCGCTGGGTTGAGACTCATCGCGATCTAGCGGCCGATGACTGGACTGTCCCGAGAGACTGGACCACAACCGAACAAGAAACGAGAGATCGCGCGCTCCGCTATTGAGCGGCACGCACGAAAGGAACAGCTATGGGAAGCTCAACCACTCACTCTGTACTCGCCGACCCAGCACCGTCGTCTCCTAGCAAGGAGCACGGACTGCAGTTTTGCCCCTTCTTTACGCGAAACCTGGAAACGAACCAGACGCCCTACGACACCGTTCGGTGGGAGACCCGAAATGCCCGGATCGTCGATGCGAACGGAGATGCTTTGTTCGAGCAAGAGGACGTCACCGTTCCTGCAACTTGGTCACAGCTGGCGACGAATATCGTAGCCAGCAAATACTTTCATGGCCGGCTCGGTACGCCCGAGCGGGAATCGAGTGTGCGCCAGTTGGTAAGGCGTGTGGTCGATACCATTGCGGCTTGGGGCGAGGCCGATGGCTATTTCGATGAGTCGCCATCTGCCGAAAACTTCCGGCTCGAACTCACGCATCTGGTGCTCCATCAAATGGCTTCCTTCAATTCGCCGGTGTGGTTTAACGTCGGTATTGACGAGCCGCGCGGCTACGGCTTCGTCTATGACCGGGATCGGCAGGCGATACGGATGTTGCAACCTGGCGAGAATCGCCCGCAATGCTCGGCGTGTTTCATCAACTCCGTCGAGGACACCATGGAGTCGATTCTCGACCTGGCCAAAACTGAAGGCATGCTCTTCAAATATGGATCGGGTTCGGGCACGAATCTATCTCCTCTGAGGGAAGAGAACGCCCACCTGTCGGGCGGCGGCCGCGCTTCCGGACCACTCAGTTTCATGAGAGGCTTCGATGCGTTTGCAGGTGTGATCAAATCGGGCGGAAAGGCGCGGCGTGCGGCAAAGATGGTTATCCTCGACGCCGATCACCCGGACATCGAGAAGTTCATCTGGTGTAAGGCGAAAGAAGAGAAGAAGGCGCGCACGCTGATTGACGCGGGCTACGATTCGTCCTTGGATGGGGACGCCTACAGTTCGATCTTCTTCCAGAATGCGAATAACTCAGTTCGCGCGACGGACGAGTTTATGCAAGCAGCCGTGGACGATGCAGAATGGTGGACGCGCAGTGTGGCGACCGGCCAGCCGGTGAACCGTTATCGAGCGCGCGACGTACTGCGGCAGATCGCGGAAGCGACGCACCAGTGCGGCGATCCCGGTATGCAATTCGACTCGACGATCCAGCGTTGGCACACCTCGAAGAACGCGGGCCGGATCAACGCCTCAAATCCATGCTCGGAATACCTGTTCCTCGACGATTCGGCGTGCAATCTGGCCTCGCTGAATCTCATGAAGTTTGTGGCGCCGGATGGCACGTTTGACGTCGAGTCCTTCCGGCACGCAGTCGATACCGTCATTCTGGCGCAGGAGATTTTGGTCGACAATGCCTCGTATCCGACGGAAAAGATCGCCAAGAACTCGCACGACTTCCGTCCGTTGGGCCTTGGCTATGCGAATTTGGGCGCCCTGCTGATGTCACTGGGCCTGCCTTATGACAGCGACGCTGGGCGCAATTTCGCCGCTGCGATTACGGCTATCTTGTGCGGCCAAGCCTATCTAACCAGTACTCGAATTGCCGGCACCGTGGGCGCCTGCCCGGGTTGCGAAGAGAATATAGAGCCCTTTCTCGAAGTGATCCAAATGCATTGGAACGCCGTCAAAGGCATCGACGGCGAGCAGTTACCCGCCTCGATGCTCAAAGCGGCCGAAGAATGCTGGCGCTTGTCGTACGAGGCCGGCGCCAAGAACGGCTTCCGTAATGCCCAAGTTACGGTGCTCGCTCCTACCGGTACCATCGGTTTCATGATGGATTGCGATACGACCGGCATTGAGCCCGATTTGGCTCTGGTGAAGTACAAGAAGCTGGTCGGCGGCGGCGTCATGAAGATCGTCAACCATACCGTCCCTCAGGCGCTCTTGAAGCTGGGGTACGCGCCCGAGCAGATAGAGCGGACTGTGGCTTATATCGATTCGACGGGGACAATCGAAGGCGCGCCGGGGCTGAAACCGGATCACCTTGCGGTGTTCGATTGCAGCTTCCGGCCGGAGAACGGTACCCGTTCCATTGCCTACTTGGGACATCTGCGTATGATGGCCGCCACCCAGCCATTCCTCTCCGGTGCTATTTCGAAAACGATCAACATGCCGGAAGAGTCGTCGGTCGAGGATGTCATGCACGTCTACATCGAAAGCTGGAGGCTGGGGCTAAAGGCGGTAGCTATTTACCGCGACGGCTCCAAGCGTGTTCAGCCGCTGAGCTCCGGCACGGGTAAGGGCGAGAAGGACAGCATCGCGCTTTCTTCGGCTGCGCCCGATGGGCAAACAGTCGAAAAAATCGTCTACCGCCCGGTTCGCCAGAAGTTGCCGGACGAGCGTGCTTCGATCACCCATAAGTTCTCCGTGGCGGGTCACGAGGGCTATATCACCGTTGGACTGTATCCGGATGGAACACCGGGAGAGGTCTTCATTTCAATGAACAAAGCGGGATCGACCATCTCGGGACTGATGGACACGATCGCTGTCTCAGTCAGTACAGGTCTGCAATATGGCGTACCTTTGCAGTTCTTTGTCGATAAGTTCAGCCACGTTCGCTTTGAGCCGAGTGGCTGGACCGGCAATCCGCAGGTGCCCTACGCAAAATCGGTGATCGATTACCTGTTTCGCTGGCTCGGCAAACGATTCCTCGGGTTGACGGAACCGGCCGAAGTAGGAGAATCGCCTCACCTTCGTCCCTCCGAACCAGCACCGCAAGTGTCGCTACCGTTCGGGCCCATCTCGGATGCTCCGCTTTGCTCGGAATGCGGTGGTCTGATGACCCGAAATGGCTCTTGCTACAAGTGCGAAAATTGCGGCGGAACCTCCGGTTGTTCCTGACCGTGTTGATCCCCGCACGGGGCAGCTCGAGAATCTGCCCCCGTCGTATCCAGCAGCTTTTCCAAAATTTTCGGTGACAACTAAGACAGGCTGGTTCGATGTTGAAAGTGACAGTGAGCGGAAACAAGAAATCTCCAAAAAGGGAGGAGGGAGCCGTCCGAAACGAGTCATAAAGACGGGAAAGCCATGGATTTAGCAGAACTGGATTTCTCGGAGCGATCGTATTGCCGGTTGTAAACGCGCAGATTCAAACCGTGGAAGAGCTTTGCCTGTTGACGGCTCGACAGCTTTTGAAGCTGCCGGGCTTAGGAAAGGGAACTCTGCGGGATATCGAGGAGGTGCCGCGTCGTCACGCTCGAAGCCTGAATCCGGGGGAGCCGGATCATTCGCTCCTCGTGGTAAAAAAGCCATTCAACCAGTGGGACGCGAGGTTCTCCTCCCATGGGAGCGATCTGAAGTTCAATCGGGAAGGCAGAAAGTGACAGCGTGACGCGGCATCTCCTGAGTCTATGGTTGGCTCTGCTGAATGAATAGCCCGCGATTATCATTCAGGAGGCCGCAGGAAGTTCTCATCAACGTGCAACATAGCGCTGTGGTGAAAAGCGACCCCGGCTTCACTTACCGTGAGGTTCAACAACTAGCGATTGAGATTTCCGGCTTGGGAAGCGATCGAATGTTCGGATTGACCTATATTCGGCCAAGCCCGGCAGAATGATGCGAAACGTCGGGCTTTCGCGTTGCCAGGCGGAAGCGATGCCATCCCCCGGATCGAGAGGTGTATCAGTTCCCATCTCTCTCTCAATTCGCGGCCTTTCACCCTTTCACCCCAGAAGATGGGCGAACTAAAGAGCGCACTGCGCGAATTGGGGTTAAATGATCGGGTTGGATGACTTACTATGCAAACCTCCTCGCGCGTCGACGAGGCTTTGCCGTGCACCACACCACCACACCCTGCCGCAGAAAGAAATGCGAGTGACAGCCCTTGATCCGCCATACCGACGGCGATAGTGTAGGAAGGTCCGTATCGAGATTGAGGGTCCAACGAGGCGAGTCGGTTCGTAAAAGGCTCAGATGAATCGCGTCCCCACAGCCGCAAGGACATAGCAGGACGACTGACCACGGCGAGATGCCGCCAACAACATACAGACTTCGGCGATCAAGGCTTTCTGGAAGTTCCTGAACCATAACAGCCCTAAGCCACTTCCGCTGTTCCCATTGCCGAAAGATTCTCGTTACAACGCCGTGTAGTATTCGAAAGGGTTTGATCACGACAGAATCGGTCTTTCTAGAAGAGGCTCAACATCACCGCGGCCGACGTGCCGTTCCAGAACTGTGCATCTGGCACCTTCCGCTTCCGGGTAAAACAGCATCTCTGAAAGGCTGCTGCCTATATACGCGTAGTAGCAATTTGGCTGATTTCGGTACGGGTGTAGGCGTGCCAAAAACTCATTTACAACGAGGGCAGCGAAGAACATGTTGACGCTGATGACGGCCGGTCGATCTTCCTCAACCCCGCGAAGATAGCCTTCCTTGACCTGACGTTTATAAAGCTCGGGATTGGTCCGGCGCATTTCTTCCGCCTCTAAACGCGCCATTGTGTACACACCTCGGCTTAAGAGACTGGAAAGGCCGGGCTGGACATAGTGAACCGCGCCTGTGATTCGCTCGATGCCGCCATTTCCATCGGCATCGAGCCTCACACCGACATCGAAATAGGGCAGATTGTAAAAGCTAGCAATGCGATTGAGCATATGACGCCCTTCTACACCATCCATGCAACCAAAAACAACGTCACATTCCGCGACCCGACGTACCGCTGCTGGTGTAATTAGATTCGATGCGAGGGGCAGCACTTCCTGTCCAAGACCCATCCGCGCTACCGCCGAGGCTGCAATATGGACCTTCGGGCGTTCAAGATATGCATCCTCTTTGCCGGAGTTAAGAATCCTATTGAGATTTTTATCTTCCACGCAGTCTGGGTCCACCAACACGAGGCGCCCGACACCCAAGCGGGCCAGTTGTTCGATTACGATGCTCCCAGTACCGGAACAGCCGATAACCGCGATGGACAGCGAGCGGAGAAGGTCCACGGTTCCGCTTCCGAACGCCTGCGCGTGTCGCAAGGCGAATCCATGGATCGTGGCGCTCGACCGCTCAGACCAGACCAGCAGATCGTCACCAACGACCATAATCGATTCGACGTTACCGATAATTCTGCCTTCGTCGGCGAGCACGCGGCCGAAGAGTTCCCCATCCGGCAGCATGATTAGGCTTGCGTGTGGGAGTTTGTCGTCGAGAAAACTTGTGATCGAGGCGAACAAAGCTTTGTCTGATTTATCGTCAGTGCTTGAGAAGGCCCGATAATCTTCCCCATGGCTGTGGACCTTAATGATCGCTTGACTATTCTCGTGAGCTTCACCCAGAAGTGTATCGACGAGGTCAGTCGGCCATGTGATCCGATCCGGCCTCCGGTCACACACCTCGTATGGGACGGGAATAACCCTTCGAACTGTGAAAATGTGGCGTGTCTCGCCATTCCTGCGCCCGCACAATAGCAGAGCGACGACTTCGTTTCCGTCACCGGGAAACAGGTGAGAGCGCAGTGCATTATGCTGCGCTCCTGTCATACGGAGTGCGTATTTCATGCCGCTTTTGGGGTGAGCTCGCGACGCAGCCACTCGTCAACCAAACCCAAGTGACTCGCCAAATCATCGATGCCGATGCGCCAGGGATTTCGCGATGTCCGGTGCCTGGACCAGCGCTGCCAGACTTCACTGGCAATGGCTTGCGTTGAAAGCGCGTTGATCGCTCTGCCGTCCTGACGGGCAAGATGAGGGTTGAAATAGACCATGTCGATCTGACTATCCGAATAGTTGCTAGGAATAAGAAGTGCCAACTTCACGGTCGCAGAGTTGTACCCACCGGGCACCTTCCAGTTGTCGATGATCAGCCACTGCGTCGCACCATCCAGGATCGTGTGCCAAGGCAATCCGAGGCTGTGGAGGTATTCCTCATCGCCGGAAGGTAGATGAAAATCTTTACGGAGGCACGGGCTTTCGCTGCCCTCCGTTGTGTCCTTAGGCATAGTCGTGAAGCGTTCGACTCCCGGTTCCCGTAGGTCGACGATCTCGTTGGCTCCGATGAGGATCGGCTGATGTTTCCGTTTGTGCTGGTAGAGCTTGTATTCCGCAGGCGTCTTTCCTACCTTTGCAAGGATTTCAGCCCCCGTTATGGTGGGCACGTCCACTACGATCCTGGTTTTATCGACTCGGAACGCATAGTGTTTGGCGTGAGGAGCCGAGGTGCCATGATGCTTTGCATGCTCTTCTAGTTCAACTAGCTCAATGATTTCAATAGCTTCCAGGATCTCGATACCTTCGAATTGAGGTTCGTCCTGGTTATGATGACGATTATCCAAAGTACAGCCCCTCCTTTGGGGCCTGCTCATTTATAGCATGTTTGGCCACTAAATAGCTATCAAATCATTAATTAAACTACAAGTACTGTCGCTTTTTTAGCTATTTACCGTATAGTAGATATTGGAACAGGTGATGAGGATGAACCCCGAAAAGCGCACGATGACTCTAAACCTCACCGAGCCGGAGATGCGTCTGCTGGAAGATCTCTCTGCGCGAAAAGACGTCAGCAAAACCGCTCTTCTACGCCAAGCACTCCGGCTGTATCAGGTGGTTGAAGCCCGGTTGAGCCGCGGGGAGAAGCTCTTCTTCGAGGATGCAGAGAAGAAGAAGGCGGAGCTGATGGTGGTGTGAGAACTCACGTCGAGATCATCGACAACAGAACTGGCGAGCCCGTAGAAGCGGAGCTATTCGATGAAGTGACTGTAGACCATTTCATAGAAACTCAGCAAGAGTGGCGCCCGCTTGTGCTCAAAGCAGCTCGTCAGCTTGCACTGCGCGGCAGCCGCGAGCTCATTCCCCAACACTTTCATTGGGACTGGACCGTAAAAACGCCAGAGTTGAGTATCCTCGCCAATACGTTCTACGCTATTCGCTACGAGAATAAACTTCAGGGACTGATGAAACTCGAGACAGTGGGAGAATTTTGTCGGTGCCGACTTCCTGAGCAACAAGACAAGGCGTTGGTGTACGTTGACTACGTTGAGGTTGCCCCATGGAATTTAAAGGCGCTCATGATTGGTCTCGGCGAAAAACCGCGCTACAACGCTGTTGGAAGTCGCTTGATCGAAGCCGCTATACACAAAAGCAGGGAGGAGGAGTGCAAAGGCAGAATAGGATTACACTCTCTTCCCATAACAGAACAGTTTTATCGGAAGGTCTGCGGAATGACACCAGTGGGCCGAGACTCCGCCAAACAAAACCTTCTTTGGCTTGAATACACGCCAGAGCAGGCCGAGAAATTCTTAACCGGAGCGACATCATGAAACTCAACACGGATCGCGAATGGCTAAAGAGACAAGCTGAACTGGAAGACAATTGCTTTGTCTCGGTCGGCGGACTTGTATTGGCCGTCGAAGAGCTGGAGCAACAATCGCGAGCAACAAATCTAACACGTCCGGCGTTCGTGCGTCTTCTCGAACTAACTCGAAGGGAGCACCGGCTGACATGGGAGCAGTTTTCAGAAAAACTGGATGTGGATCTTGCGGAGCTTATCGGTATCGAAACTGATGAGCACTATAAGCCCGCGCCGCGAACCGTGACCAAGATCGCCCAGTTTATGCGGGTTCCAGTGGAAAGGCTTTTTGTTCTCTCAGGTCTTGCTCGCGCGAGAGATGAGCTTTTCCATGACGCGGCTCTACGGTTTGCGGCGCGCTCACAGCCCATCGAGGAATTAAGCCCAGAAGAGCATGGTGCTCTTGAAGAATACGTTAAGTTCTTGTGCGAGCGGTGAAGAATCGATTCCTCGATCCACGAACAGCGACCGACATCGACAAGCAGGTCGGAAAAATCCTTCGTGGGCTTGGAAATCCAGAACCACCGGTCAAGTTGGCTGACGTATTCGAGCTTCTGAAACTGGATCGGCAATATTATTCTTCCCAAGATGATAGTGCCCTGCGAGAGTTTTTCAGCCGGGCAGTTATCGCAGGAAAGCAGATTGCAAAACGTCCGATCTTACTGCTCGATGCCGTTCGCAAATGGGATCTGAAGGCCCTTTACGTTCCCGATCGAAAGCGCGTTCTTATTGATCGCTCGCAACATCAACTGAAGTGGCGTTGGAACGAGGCGCATGAGGTGATTCATAGCGTTACTGAGTGGCACCAAACTCTTCTTCACGGAGATAATGCTTTTAGCCTTAGCCCGGACTGCCATGAGCAGTTAGAGGCGGAGGCGAACTACGGGGCCGGGCGGCTACTCTTTATCCAAGACCAATTCCTGGAGTTCGCGCGGAATTCTGTTCCTTCATTTCGTCTTGTAGAGCTTGCCAGCAAAAAATTCGGCAATACCATTACATCGTCACTATGGCGGTTCGTAGAAGCGCTTGAAATTCCCGCCCTCGGGATTGTCAGTCAGCACCCGCATTACACTGATGCCGAATTTGATTCCTTGGTACCGTGCAGGTATTTTATCCGATCACGCTTTTTTGAAGAGCAGTTTTCTGATCTCTCCGAGTGCGATTGTTTCGAAATCATCCGGAGCTATTGTTCATGGCGAAAGCGGGGGCCGCTCGGAAAAGACGAGATTGTGCTCCGCGATGATCGCGGGGAGGAACACTTGTTCCTCTTCGAGGCATTCCACAATGGCCATCAACTCTTGACGCTGATGACCTACTTGAAACCACACGCAGTAAGCGTTCGTGTGGCTGTGTGAGTTACCCGTCTGCGGCTCTTCGCAGCGTCGTTGAACGCATCATCCCGATGCCACAAGCGCGGTCAGGACTCTCGTCGAGGGTTTCTGGCGCAAGTTTTTCTTCGCGGCCCCATTTGACGACGAGCTGCCGATGACACGATGCGCAGTAACACGTGCGCGCTTCGGTCTCGATATGCCGGTCTAGAAATTCCTTGGCTTCGTGATGCAACCAGACCAGCTTGTCCTTTTCGCTCTTTTCTTGTAGACGCTGCCCAACTGGCGGATGCGCTCCGGTACGGGCAGGTGTACAACCGGGCGAAAGTCCGGATGAGGCGGTGCCATAAGTAAAGATGAGGGTCAGAAGAATTTGCTGGTGATGTCCGAGATCATTCGATAATTGGCCTCCTGGGTGATTTCGCAGCCTCTCGTCGCAGTGACTGTTTCTCATCATCGCGTCAGCGCTCAAGGGAGAAGTTCGTGCGGTCTGCTCGCCGCCGATGCGGGTTGGACTCCCGCGCGCGATGAAATTGCGCTCGATGTGAGGGCAGAGGAATAGCCGCCTAGCAGACTGTCGATGAGGGGCTGCTCCCGCGGGCAAGGATCCGGCCAGAAGGCGACAGGCTCCTTATAAAAGCTTTCGCCGGCTCACGCCTGAGTAGGGGGACCGACATGGGGGCGTATGTCGTTCGAATGCGGCTGAGCCTACTAGAGGAGGCGCATGCCTCGGTAATCACCTGAAAACCGGCCATACGTTATCACTTCAGGTGATTATCATTGGCCGCTTTTGGGTGATTCCCAAGGTTGTGTTTAGTCGGCTTGCGAAGCACGGCGACGGTAAACTCCGTCATCATTGCGGGTTTAGAGGTATTTACCTCGTCTTGCCGAAACTCGGCGACCGCTAAAGCTACGGCTTCATAGAGCGATTCGGCCTGAACTTCGACAGTGTGCTTTATGCATTGGCCATCGACGTAACTCACTCG
>CAWKHJ010000003.1:0-100726 GCA_963849535.1 Terriglobia bacterium | reverse complement strand
CTTTCCCACCGCACAGTTCGCTCTGTTAAAAGGCAAAACTCAAAGCGGCCTCACCCCCGCTCCTTCGGTAACAACTCGCGTGAGGCAGCGAAAAAAATACTTGACGCCGAACAGAGCTCGGCGTCGCGTTTGCCCCACTTCAACAGCCACGCGGAAAGATCCTGCCGTGCTTTTTGAGCATCTCCGCCATAAATCCAGCGCAGTTCTTGCACGCAATGATCGTCGGCTTTGCGCGGCAGGTCCAGCGCGTTGCGCACGAAGTGAACACAGGCAGCGTCCCCAGAGCGCCTCCGCCAGCGCTTCTAAATGGCCCGGAGCAGGCCGGCATGATCATGGCTGACCACAACTCCACTCCCTGCAGCGACCGGTGTCGCAAGCCGGCCAGCAGCTCCTTCCAGCTAGGTTGGCTTCCGACTGGCGAGCTGGGAAGCGAGGATGTTGCGCGCCCTCCCCAGCTGATGCTGGGCGATCAACACGGATTGGCTGCGTACGACGCCATTTTCGCGGACCCTTTCGTTAAGGCGTATCCAGCATCACGTAAGGATACGGCTCTTCCAAACGCCTAGGTGCAAAACCGCTGCAGTTCTTCATCCAGCGTTTGCACAATCCGGCTAGTTGTGGAAGAGCTGAACTCGTACCCGGACAGCTGTTCGGTAATGGTCTTCACTTTGCGTGTGGATACGCCCTGTACATCTCGAGCATCGCGGTTATTAGCGCTTTCTCAGTTCGCTCTGCGGACGGGTTCGTATCGGTCACTGCTTCGAGTGATCCGGAGTCCGCAGCCCGGCTTCACTAATTCGGTATTGTTCGACGGTGTAGCTCGAGGTCATTCTCCTCCGCGCAGGGTGTAGCCCTCTTGGACCGGACGAGATTACAGATCGCACGGTTTTTCAGGAGCGCAATGGTAAACGCAGCGTCCGTTACACGCTACACATATTCTTGAATGACATGACGTCAGCCTAAATACAGCATTCGGATGCGGAGAATACAACAACCTACGCCTCACTACAACTTATGGGCGGCGGCCTTTTGGGAAACGAAAGCCAGTCTCCGGCGCAAGGGCGCTTCTCAATGCCTTTTCCCTTTCAGATCGTCTCTAAAAGGAAACTTTCAAATTCGATGAAAGGTGGTGAAGATCACGGAAGCTTGCGTACGACACTATTTGCCCCAGGGATCTGACTCATGGAAGCTAAACGGCTCTTTTGCCTTGCGTGCACGTCTTTGTTGCTCAGTGCCGGCTGCGCCGCTCTTCTGGTCTCGAGCAAAAAATTCCAACTGGCACCTGCTGATCCTTCCTGGGTCCCTTTAGCAAGCCCGGAGCTATGTGCATTCGAGCGTGCGCAACACCCCATTTATCCCTACTCCGTCATAATGGGAGGAGCCTATTCCCCTCCTGAGTTGCGGCTACGAATCGAAGAAGATCCCGTGGTTAAAAGCCACTACTCCGATTTCGATGTAAATCACTCGTTCCTGGTGAAGCTGACACGGGACTGGCATCAATACGTTTCTTTGCGACGGCGAGACCCCGGTCGCCCGGATACTATCACCTGGACGCAGCAAAAAGTGCGACTCCGAATTGGGGAAGTGCTTCTTACAGACGGGATACATTTCGCAAGAACCCGCTGCGGCAACAGATGCTCAACATTGCCACGGCGTTCATCAACTCCGACGGAAGTCCCGGAACTCAAAATTCCCTTACCTCCAACTGACTTTGATGAACTGCGAAGCGTGACCTACGGAAATGTGCCGCCCCTGGGGCCGGAAGGGGCTTCTGTAGATGAGCGCACACCGTCAACCCCGGAGAGCTTACTGAAACTGTTTCCCGCACCAGCCCCGGGCGAAACTTCAAACACCTCTACTACCACTCCATTCTGGAGCGGGAGCACGCTTACCCCCAGGGAGATTGCACGCTCGCTTCCCAACTCTTTATTGCCGGAACCAGGTTCCTCCAGTTCGCCTGAACCGAAATTCGAGGTTGCGATAGGTATTTTGATCCTTGTCTGCTGGGCAGCTTGCAGACGTCTTGTAAGAAGAGCTGAGCGGGACACTTGCGGGAACAATACTCAGCAATGTCTCGCGAGAGCTATGCTTCAGGCCTGCACTACCGTTATCAGAGCCCTCCCAACAATTTGCCGGAGGAAATATGGTTTAAACGATAATCATGGAACTGAGCAGGTACCCGCGGGCGGTTTCTCCAACTATCCTCAATCATTTCTCTTCCAGAGGCCGCTCCTGGATATTCATAACGATTGCGACCATTATGGTCAGCAACGAACATCTCGTAATTGCCCAATCTGCGACCAAGCTCAATCTGGCGACACAGGCCTATAACGCGGATTTTGCAGCTTTTTCGAACACCCGACCTGTAAGCGTTGGATCTCAGCTGCCTGCTAACTGCAGTGTTGGGCAACTGTTCTTCGTGAACCCTGCAATCAATGACTCCTTCCTTTGGTTCTGCACCGGCGCGAACACTTGGACAGCTATGGCCAAGGCCTCTCCCGGTCCTACTCTGGCGCTTCATACGGCAGCTGGAGCCACAAACGCTTTTTCCGGACGTCAACCAGAGAATGCACGTCTTCGGCCGGAACCGAGAATTTCTGGATCTTCCTCGTCGGGCATCCTCAACCCCTTACAACCGCACGTTCTGCGGTATTCCGGGCTGCAGGTATCGTCGCTTAAGGTCATGCCCCTGAAGTCGCTACCCTTGATCGGGAGCGCCTCGGCGGAAAGAGCCGATGAACGCGTGGAGTCGGAGCCGGGGCGCTTTCGATGAGGGAGACTTGCAGGAAGGCGCCGGCGGGGCGGACGAAGCCGTGCGGCAGTATGTGCTGCACGTAGCGCCGTAAGAACTCCGGTGCCGACAGTGTCATCAGGCGCTGCTTGTTTCCGTGCGCATAATCTTTCCAGCGGAATGTGACGCGGTCTCCATCAAAGGCAAGCAGACGGTGATTGCTGATCGCAACACGATGCGTGTAACGACCCAAGTAGCGCAGAACTGGCGCGGCTCCAGCAGGCTTGATTGGCGTACAGGACCCAGTACTGCCGGAAGAGGTTCGCAGAAAAGCGGCAAAGGCTCTCGGCTCTTTCAGTAGGGAGGTTGCTCCGCCAAAGCTCAGGTTTTTTCTGCCATAAGCGCGGCGCAATGCATCGATAAACTTCCCGCGAAAAAGCCGGTTCAGCACGCCTACCGGCAGAGAGAAGTTATATCGCGGATGTATCCAATGAGTGCTCTCGAGCGAAAGTCCGCCGACCGGAACGAGGCAGTGAATATCAGGATGCAGAGAGGCAGATTCTGTCCCCGGGTATCCAAGATGGCCAGGAATCCGATCGACGCGCCGAGGTGCTTGGGATCGACCGCGACTTCCAGCAGCGTTTCTGCTGTCGCGCGGAACAAGAGAATTATAGAGCAGCGCCGGGTTGCGTTGGCACAGCGGACAACTCGTGTGGCACTGTGAACACGACGTGAAAGTAGGACTGGGCGAGCAGTTCTCGTTCGCGCGAAGCGAGCCATCGTTGCCGCGCTTGCGCCTGGCACTTCGGGCAGTGGCGATTCCGGCACGAGTTAAAAGAAATGGCCGAATGACCACACACGGAAGAGTTGTCAACATGGGCGGGACGTTGTCGTTCGTGATTGCTCCGACGCAAACAAAAAGGTCATAACTGGCGCTTCCCCCCAACCATCGCGTTTAGAGAGCGGCGTTGGCTTCGTAGCTGGTACAGATTAGGAGCGAACGGGCTTCTGGCGGCAGCTATGTAGGTCTTTGATGGCACTTGTGATCGGGCCGTTGGTATCGAGTGTTGTCAGAAAGCGCGGGAAGCGTCATCATACTGGTTGAACTGAATATCGAGGGAGACGCTATAATCTGTGCGGTCAATAGACATGGTCGTAACACCGAAGCAGTGTATCGGATAAACTAGGCGATACCAAAACGGAAGACAGAGCTCTGCGGATACGCAACTCGAGTGCCGATTTTGGGGCCGGGATGCGGCGGAAATCGGATCGATTTCCGCCGGCCCACATCCTGGCGCAAAGCGAAAATCTCGAAGGTATGGGGGCAGAGTCCCCATCTAAAGACGGTTCTTCCGAGTTCCTGCTGAGAGGCCAACCTGCAGGTCGATCCGGTGATTTTCCAGGCCGCCGTACTTTGCCTTGCATCGATACGGCGTTTGCTCGCTGATCCTGTGCCGCCGGCAAAGCTTGCTCGTCTTTACACCGTGATCCGATTGCTTCAGAATCCCGATAATTTGCTCTTCGCTCTGGCGCGTTCCGCGCGTCTTCGTTCTCCTTTCTGCTTAGGAGAACCTGCCTCCTATCCGGTACAGTCTGCCGGGTCGAAGTCAGTTACGCCGGGACAGGGCATGGCTCAACTCTTTGCGTTGCCTGTGGAAATCTGCGCGTCGTGGCGGGCCTCGACGCGGCCAGTTAAGGCAAGACTTTGATCGACTAGCGGACACATCCGGCTGTCGCCGCTCTCGATGTGGATTGAGTTCGCGGTCGACTGTCTGGCCTTGCGCCGAATGCGAGCTACTGGCATAGGCATAGTCGAGATGTTCGTAGGTCCGGAGGTTCGAGGCCACCGGTCCGGTGGGAGTCCTCGAGACTCACACGGAATGTTGCAGTCATTTCGCGGTTACTGATTCCCTGGTTTCCACGGTCTTGTGAACTGAACGCGCTCGCCGATCGAAAACGTGCATTCCTCGGGCTACTAGATCGCCACTCCTGTTAGCGGTGCCGGATCGTACGTGACGGAATTCCCATCGGCAGCCCGTACCGTGATTTGGTTTTGTTCGGAGTCGACCGCGATCATCTCGGCATAGCTTTTGGCAGACAGGCCCCCTTCCGTCCCGCAATGCAGCAGAGCATCCGGGCATCAAGCCTCGACGAGGCATCCCGTTCTGCTTTAGACACGGCGCTCCACTTCAGGCTTTGGAGCAGCGAGAGTGCACGATGATAATCAGGGCTAAAGAGAATGCAACCAGGCTCATAGCACATGAAGATGGTTCAGGAGCGGGTTCAACAGCCGAAAAAGAGTACCGTTGTCGTGCGATCGCGAACCCTGCATCGGAAATGTCGTCAATATAAACAGATGATATCGGATCCGATGTCGCCGAGCCGGCGAAGAGTAGCGCTCCGTGATATCCAGACGGAGACAATTGCACTGTCCCCAAAAGAGCATTCGCACTGAAAAAGTATGCCGCAATTTGCTCGCTGGCGAAGTTATCCGGTTCTAGTTCAAATCCGAACGTATGGACGGGTGCGCCCAAGGTAATCCAAAGCGACGATTGATTCCCGGTCGCGCCCAACCTCGGCTTGGAGATCTCTACTGCCGGAGGACTGTTCCAAGTAGCCCAACCGTTTGACACTGTACGGATACTGAGCGGAGTGTCGTAAGCCAAAGTTTCAATTCCGTCCGAAATGCTGCTTGTCGCCCAGTAATCAGGCAGCGTGAAATCTATGAGACTAGTCTGCTGCACATAAGCTTGTGTTGGAAGGGAAAAGCTTGAAAAATCGCCTCTCAAATGCGAACAGGCGATTGTGAAAAATGCCAGCCATACGCTTCTCAATGTAGACATTCTTAGCAAGTTCATTGATACTCGACTTCTGCTAAACAACATGGAGCGGTGTTACCCGGTTCCGGGAGTTTCGGAGATCGCTCCACAGAAGTTGTGATTGTAGTATCTGGAAAATCTCTGGTTTCGCCGGGCCCGCACTCTTTATATGCTCATGGCCCGGAGGTCCAGCTTCCCGCATGGGTGCAAATCCTCCTCAGCTGAAATGGGGCAGCATGGGACGCTCAAAATTGTTCGTCTTCGCCGCTTCTTCCTCTCACGTTCCCGCTGGACTTTAACGATTTGTAGTGTATGGAAATGTTTACAGCCGATACTACGGTAAATATCACGGTACTCGGCTATCTTTATCTCGTCCAAGAAAATCTAGACCGAGCACGACGGGCTTCCGATCCAGAGAAGGCATCCATGTTTGAACGGGAGGCGGGCTATAATCTCTCGTTGGTTTTCGAACGCATTTTGCCGGAATGGGGCCGCTATTGATTGCACTCCTCCAGGCAACATCAAGGTCGGCCTGTAACTGATCAAGCAAGAAGTACATTTGTTGCGGAATGGGATGATGGAGAACTCATCCTGCATGGTGCGACGAAACCGCTCGCAGATGCCATTGGTCTGTGGCGATTGCCCCTGTCTTGCTGTGGTCCATATTCTCCACTGCCAGATACAGTTGATATTCCTGGTGTCGTGGTGCTCCGGGTGGCCGCAATGCTCGGTGCGGTCAGGATGCGCAGCAACGGAACGCCCTTCTCTTCAAAGAAGGGTGAGACGCGGTCGTTTAGCATCTCGGCCGAGCAGCGCGTTCTTGCGATCGTACAGCTCGGCAAAGGCCCCTTTCGGATAGGTATCGATGAAGGTCCGTTAATAGATCCGGCCAATGCTCTTAATCGTACCTACACAGTAGGTATCTTGGGCGCCCAGACAGTCGGATGTGCGGTTTCGATCTCGCCGCGCGCTTGCTTTTCCTGCCTAGCTTTCTCCATCGCGGATCTGCGCTTCTGTCAGCACCTGGCTGGGTTCTTGCGCCAGCTTCGTCTCCAACGCCTTCAGCGTTTTCTCGAAAGTCTGCAGATCATGCCGCAGCCGCACTGCGTAGTGCGATGGGCGAAACGAACAGTCCGAGCTTGGTGAGGCCGTCCGCCACTCGAACCTGGCCGTAAGCCGGTTGCTCGATGGCCAGGTCCAGCACCGGCTGCTCGATGTGCGGCTCTACCCGGTTCTTCGGGCACGGCTTGCGCCGGCTGATCTCTTTGACCGCCAACTCGCCGCCTTTTCATACAGCTCTTTGAAGCGGTAAACGCTATCGTGCGAGTAGCCCATCACTTTGCAAGCCTCTGAAATGCTGCCCAGCATGTCGGCCAGGTTCAGCAGACCGACTTTGTTCCTAATAATCTTTCGATCGGTGTTCACCGACATTCTCCTCCTTGCGCTTCCGCGCGGTCTATCAGAAATGTCATATGAGGTTGAGACTATTACAGCTAATGTTTCATTACTTACTCTGCAGTTTGAGAAGACTCATACATACTCTCCACTAAATCTGAAAGGACTGCAACGATTGCTGAGTATGCAAAGCGAGTGGGTTTCGTGAAGCGGGAGAGATTCATCCGCGGCGTGCCTAAGAGCGCCAGTGGGCGAAGCGGTATCACGGTGATTGTCCGCAATGTCTCGCGCGCTTTCGCTATTGCTACTGTGCTCTTGGGCGGAGCCCTTGTGCCCGCACAAAGCACCCGTATCGATCTTGCGACTCAGAGTCGGAACGCCGACTTCTCCGGCTTCGCCTTCACACGCCCTGTAACGGTCGGTCCCACGCTCCCGGCCCTCTGTCAAGTGGGACAGCTGTTTTTTAGCACCTCGGCGGTTCCTGGTTACAACTTGTACGGGTGCACAGCTTCAAATTCATGGTCGACTCTCGTGAGCGGAAGCACGTCTACTCCACAAGTCACTATCAGCCCTGCCTCTCTGAGTTTCGGCAACCAAACTGTCGGAACCACGGGTACCCCCAAGAACATCACCCTTACCAATACCGGCACCTCGTATCTAACTCTTTCCGGTATTGCGCTGACCGGCGGCAATTCGACCGACTTTCTGGTCTCTAATACCTGCGGAAGTATCGTTCCTTCGGGAGCATCCTGCACCATTTCGGTGAGCTTCAAACCATCGCTAGTCGGGGCCGAAGCTTCCATGGTTGCGATCAGCGGCACTGAGCCGGGCTCGCCCGTGCAGATCAATGTTACTGGTACCGGCGCGGCTGCCATCACCAGCGGCGGTCTGGTTATCACGCCATCAGCCACCTATGCGGGCGAGAGCGGCACCATTACCTTCACCGCCAACCGTCCGGTAAACTGGTCGCTCGCTACCGGCAGCTCCGGCACTCTTACCTCCAGCAGCAGCACGTCCGCCACCTATTCAGCGCCAGCTTCGATTCCCGCCCAGAACGTGGTCGGAAGCTGCCAGGCTACGCCGAACGATTCGGTTTACAACACCCGCATCGACAGTCTGCCGGTCGAGGCTCGTTCCTCCACCTGGACGTCCAATATGGGCGCCGGCAGCCTGAGCTTCCTTACCAGCTGGGGCACTAACATCGCCGACAGTACGACTCCGGTGAAAAATCTGTCTTTCTATTACACGACAGCCTATAACGGTCCCTTTGTCTTTCCGCAATGGCCCGCCTTAAAGCGAGAGAACGGAACTTTCGGGACCCGTTTGAACAGCACCGACCATCACATCATGACGGTACGGAAAGACAATTGCCAATTTTATGAGACTTACAACGACTACTTCACTCCAGCCACCTGCCGCGACGGAGTGACCCAGGGCTGTAACGCGCAAAGCGGGTTAACCTACGCCTGGAGCAGCTACGCGCTTCCCACCCAGGGCTCAACCGATGCCGCTGGTCTGCCGCTTGCCCCGTTAACTCTTCACCTGGATGAAATCAAGGCGGGAGCCATTCATCATGCTCTGCGATTTACTATCAGTGGCGGGTTCATCCAGGCGCTGCCATATTGGCCTGCTAACAGCGGGAATGGCTGCGGCGGATGTTCGAGCAATCCGCCATATGGCTCGCGCTTCCGGCTGAAAGCGAGCTTCGATATCAGCAAATTCAGCCCCATCGCGCAGGTCGTCCTCACAGCGTTAAAGCAATACGGGATGTTTCTGGCAGACGCCGGAGTGGGACCCTCACTCACAGTAAGCACCGACGTTACCGAAGATCCGGTCACCATGGGCGCCTTGGGACAGATTGGCAATGCTGGCATCAGCATGACAAGCTTTGAAGCTGTCGATGAGTCCAGCTTCATCGTCAGCAATTCTTCGGCGCGAGTGAATCCGGCCAATCCTTACCAGACTCCGAGTTCGTTCGCGCTGCTGACGGCTACGGACCAAACCAATGCCACCTACCAGGTGAGCTATCCGATCGCGCTGAGGAGCGTGATAGTCGGACTGCCGTCTCCTACTCTGACCATCATGGCCGGCATGTCTGGCTATCAGTTGACTTCCTGGGTAACGGGCGCCACGAACCAGACGACTACCTGGTCGGTCGTTTCCGGGCCTGGTTCGGTCACTGCTGCCGGGCTTTTCACGCCTCCAGCTTCTGTATCGAGTCCCACCCAGGCGGTGCTGCAGGCCACGAGCGCAGCAGATCCAAGCTCCAGCGCTAAGCTGTACGTCACCATCCTTCCTGCCGGTTCTAGCCCAGCGGGGAGCATTCGCATTGATTCCGGCAATCCTTACCCCACGACGGATAGCAACGGCAACGTTTGGTTCGGCGATCAAGCCTTTGAAACAGGGGCTTATGCTCAAGCTCAGAGCGACTATCCGAATTGGACTTCGTTGAACGGAAACGCCGAAAGGTATGTTTATCAGAGCTCTGGCCATACCTACGGCAACGACATTGTATACAGCTTGGTCGTTCCGAATGGAAATTACAAAGTCCGGGTCATGCTTGGCCAGCCATATAACGGATGCAACACAAACTGCGGCACCTTCAATCCCACCTGGCATGCTCCCTTGCTTTTTGAAGCAAACGGGCAAATCGCTCTGCATAACTTTGATTTCGGTCTGCCGATCTCCTATGCCTATGCAACGCCGCTCGATGTGTTCATTCCGGCTCAGGTCACCAACAATTCGCTTACTATAGCCCTTCGCATCAACCTGCCGGATATTCCGGTTGCGTTCAGCCCCTCGCCCAGCATCAACGGTCTGGAGATCATTCCGGATAATACTCCGCCCTATCTGGTTATCGATACCCAACAGAAGACCCAAGTAACGGCGGGTAGCACGCTTCAGCTCTACTCGGTCGGCTGGTATATGGGTAACGCGGTAACTTGGTCAATCTCAGGGCCTGGATCGATCAGCCAAAGCGGTCTGTATACAGCGCCTGCTACGGCTTTGGCTTCTGCCCAGACGGTAACCATCACTGCGAGCAGCACCGTTACTCCCGGTGTTCAGGCTACGGCGACCCTAACTATTCCGGCCAGCGGATCCTAAACTCCGCCGGCATTGTAGTATCGGGGGAGGCTGACTCAAGTCATCCTCCCCCTTTTCCGGTTCTCCTTCTCGACATGAGCTTGCCCATCATTCTCTTCTCAGCGAGCGCTGCCTTTCTCCTCTACGTGTTGATGGGCTATCCTGCCGCCCTGGCTCTCTGGTCGAGCTTTTCCCGTCGACCCATTCGTAAGCAGTTCATCGCTCGCAAGATCTCTATCATCATCCCTGTTCGCAACGGTGCAAAGTGGATCGATGCGAAACTTCGCTCCTTGCTCGATTCCGATTATCCGGCCCATCTGCTCCAGATCCTCGTCATTTCCGACGGCTCCATTGACGGCACCGATGAGCTTGTCTCCGCCCACGCGAATTCATGCGTCACCTTGGTGTCTCTTCCGGCTGGCGGTAAAGCGGCCGCCATCAACCGCGGATTGGAACGGGCCTCCTCTGACATCATTGTGCTGACCGATGTGCGGCAGCCCTTCGCTAGCGATGCGCTTCGGCTTCTGGTCGCTTGTTTCGCGGACGCTTCCGTCGGCGTTGTGACGGGCGAGCTGGTGATCCGGGAAGGGAACACTCGCGAGGAATTCAATACCGGCCTCTATTGGAAGTACGAAAAGTGGATTCGTAAGAATCTAAACCGCGTCGACGCCATGTTGGGAGCTACCGGCTCCATTTGCGCCGTACGCCGTGAAGCTCTCGGGCCGATACCGCCAGATATTCTGCTTGATGACGTGTACATTCCGCTCGTTGCGGTTTCGCGCGGCTTCCGTATCTATTTCGAAGATCACGCCAAAGCCTACGACCTACCGACCTCTCTCCATTCCGAATTTCGGCGCAAAGTGCGGACACAGGCGGGCGTTTACCAGGTCATGCGCTACTTTCCGTGGCTGTTGTGGCCGGGCAACCGGAGATTTATTCACTTTGTTTCGCATAAATTCGGAAGGCTGCTTCTCCCATTTGCGCTGATTCTGATGTTCGCTACGAGTTTCGGATTACCGGAGCCATGGCGCATAATTGCGCTGGTAGCGCAGAGCGCTTTCTATTTCGCCGCTTTGCTCGATCCGATGCTCGGCGAGGGAAGCCCGCTTAAACGGGCGACCGGAGTTGTGCGTGCCTTTGTCGTTTTGGTCGCAGCCGCGTTCTGCGCGCTCGCAGTTTTCATCCTGCCCGCCCAGCAGCTCTGGAGAGAAACAAAGGTGGAGGCTGCCCGCGAAACCGGCGGGTCGCACTGAAAAGAAAACCCGCCGGTGCTCGTGGCACAGAGGCGGGCTTTTTGTTACTAGATCCGCGAATCTATTCGATTTCGCGAGGACGTTTCTTCCGGTTCCGTTTGCGCGCCAGCGCCTCTTTGGTGCGGCGCTTTTCACCCGGCTTCAGATAGAAAGAGTGGCGCTTGATTTCCTTGACGATATCTTCCTGTTGAACTTTGCGTTTGAAACGGCGCAAAGCGCTTTCGAGAGTTTCGCCATCCTGCAGATGGACTTCTGCCAAGTTAAGAATTCACCACCTTCCGAGTAGGTAACCGCACTGCGTTAGGGCGGCCAAGTACTCAGTGTAACGCGAAGGCGCACTCGCGTGCTTGCCCTGTTACAGTGAAAAATCAGCATGGAAATCGTCAAAGTGATTGGCCGCGAGATTCTCGATTCTCGCGGCAACCCGACTGTAGAGGCTGACGTTTATCTCGCCGATGGAACGATTGGGCGAGCCGCCGTGCCTTCAGGAGCTTCGACCGGCGAACACGAAGCGGTAGAACTTCGCGATAACAACAAAGCGCGCTACTCGGGCAAAGGAACTCAGAAAGCGGCCGGGAATATCGGCCAGATAATTTCGCCGGCTCTCGCCGGTATGGATGCGGCAGATCAAACTTCTGTCGATCGCAAAATGCTGTCGCTTGACGGCACCCCGAACAAGAGCAAGTTGGGCGCAAATGCGATTCTTGCTGTTTCGATGGCCACCGCGCGAGCCTCGGCCGAATCAGAAGCGACTCCGCTTTACCGCTATCTCGGTGGCGTGAATGCTCGCGTGCTTCCGGTCCCCATGATGAACGTGATCAACGGAGGAGCACATGCCGACAGCTCCGTTGATCTCCAGGAGTTTATGATTGTGCCGGTAGGCGCGGAAAAGTTTTCGGAGGCTCTCCGCATTGGAGTCGAGACATTTCAGAGCCTCAAAGCTGTTCTCAAGAAACGCGGCTACTCGACCGCGGTTGGCGATGAAGGCGGGTTTGCCCCTAGCCTCAAATCGAATGAGGAAGCGCTCGAAATTTTAATGGAGGCGATCGGGAAAGCCGGATTCAAAGCCGGAGAGCAGATTGCGATTGCGCTCGATCCGGCATCGAGCGAGTATTACGATCCCGACAAGAAGAAATACGTTTTCAAAAAGTCGGACAAGAGCGAGCGGACCTCGGAAGAAATGGTTCAGTTCCTGTCCGATTGGGTTGCGCATTACCCGATCGTTTCCATTGAAGACGGGATGGCGGAGAACGACTGGGAGGGATGGAAGCAGCTAACCGAAGCTTTGGGCAAGAAAATTCAGTTGGTCGGCGACGATCTTTTCGTGACGGACGCGAAGCGGCTACAAGAAGGTATAGAGAAGGGCGTCGCAAATTCGATTCTCGTGAAAGTTAACCAGATCGGTTCTTTGACCGAGACGTTGGAAGCTATGCGGCTGGCGAGCAGCGCCAATTACACTGCGGTGGTTTCGCATCGCTCGGGAGAAACAGAAGACGCCTTTATCGCCGATCTCGCCGTAGCGACCAACGCGGGACAAATCAAGACGGGTTCCGCAAGCCGGACAGATCGCATTGCCAAATACAACCAGTTGTTACGCATCGAAGAGGAATTAGGCAGCGGCGCCGTTTACTTGGGCAGGAAAGCGTTCCACCAATAGAATGGCGAAACGCAAACCGCTGGTTCTTACGATCCTTGACGGCTGGGGTTATTCGACAGCCATCGAAGGCAACGCCATCGCGCAAGCGCGCAAACCGGCTTACGATCACCTGCTGCAGACGTACCCGAACACGCTAGTGCACACCTCGGGCCCATACGTAGGCCTTCCCGAAGGACAGATGGGGAACAGCGAAGTGGGACACATGAACATGGGGGCCGGTCGCGTCATTTACATGGACGTGACGCGCATTGACCTCCAGATCAGCTCGGGGGAGTTCTTCGAAAATCCGGTTCTCCTGAATGCGCTGAAAAAAGCAGAGGGCCACCGGCTTCACCTGCTCGGGTTGTGCAGTGATGGCGGAGTACACGCTCAGCTCACCCATCTGTATGCGCTGCTCGGGATGGCGAAGAGACACGGACTGAAGGATGTCTTCGTTCATTGCTTTACGGACGGCCGCGATACGCCGCCCGAGAGCGGCGCCGGATACCTCGAGCAGCTCGAGCGCAAGATGAAAGAGATCGGCATCGGAGAGATCGCTTCTGTTTCCGGACGTTACTACGCGATGGACCGCGATAAACGCTGGAATCGTATTGAGCGTGCGTTCGGGGCGATGGTGTTGGGCAATGGCGCGAAGTTTACTTCCGCTGTCAAAGCCGTACGCAAATCATACGAGCGCGGAATCACGGATGAATTCATCGAGCCTGTCACGATCGTGAACGGCCGGAACGAACCGCTAGGCTTGATTCGTGACGACGATAGCGCGGTGATGTACAACTACCGTGCCGACCGGGCGCGCGAAATGACCATGGCATTGACAGATGCGTCGCTCGCACAGCCGCCGCGCTCGCTCGTGCCGAAGAATCTGACCTACACGATGATGACGCAGTACGACAAGAACTTCGGGCTGCCGTTCGTGCTGCCGCCAGAGCATCCCGACAACATCCTCGCTGAAGTCATGGAGCGGGCGAACTGGAAGAATCTGCGGGTTGCCGAAACGGAAAAGTACGCGCACGTGACGTACTTCTTCAACGGCGGAAATGAAAAGCCCTACACAGGCGAAGAGCGCGAATTGGTGGCCTCGCCGAAAGTAGCCACTTACGATCTGCAGCCCGAGATGAGCGCAGGCGGCATCACGGGGAAGGTTGTCGAAGCGATCGAGAACGGCAGCTTCGATGTCATCGTGATGAACTTCGCCAACGCAGACATGGTCGGGCACTCAGGAAAACTCGAGTCGACGATTCGCGCGGTCGAAGCGGTAGATGCAGGCTTAGGAGAGATTTATCAGGCGCTGAAGCGGTCGGGCGGATCGTGGCTGGTTACCGCTGATCACGGAAACGCTGAGATGATGATCGATCCTAAGACCAAGGGCCCGCACACATACCACACGACAAATCCTGTTCCGTTCATTTATATGACGAACGACGAAGTGCGATTGCGCAGCGGCGGCGCGCTGAAGGACATCGCGCCGACGGTGCTGGGAATCCTCGGGATTGAGCAACCAGCGCAGATGCAAGGCGTCGATCTTATTGAACGGTTGTAATGGGTGAAACCGGTCTGGCAGTTCTTATATAGCGGACGATGCCGCGCGAATCGCGAAGCCAGTGTTTTGCGACGAGGTCAATTTTGACATTGCCTGGCGGAGCGGTGACGATTGCCTGGCCGGCTGATTTCTGCTCGGGCGAGAGCGTGATCCACTGGCCGTCATTGATCTGCAGAGCAGCGTACTCGACGTCACCGGTCTGCTTGGAGGGCCACTCAACTACTAATTGACCGTGCTGTTCGCGAACGCTGACCGGGATAACGGGTGACGGAAGCTGCAGATAAGCCCAGTAACCGGCGATGCAACCCAATACAGCAGCCAGGATAAGGATCGCGGCGGAGCGCAAAGCCATCGCTCGGTTCTGACGCTTTTCAGTACGGGCGCGCGTCTGAGCGAGACTTGCGTAAGGGAACGCAAGACTTTGCTTGTTCTCTGATTCAGGTGTAGGAATAGCGGCATGAACGAGCGAAGGCGGCTCCGGGTGGGCCGCAACGGGCTCGAGGTACGGTGTTCGCACGCGGGTTGGCCCACCAACCGGAGGCCTGGGCTGCTGCCACTCTTCGGACTGGCTGACTGCCGGGGGTTTATCAATGGCTTTTGGTGCTGGAATCGAAGGCGAGGCTGAACCGGCTGGACTGGCCGTCTGCCCGGAAAGCGGCAGAATGATGGCGGATGAAGTGGCGTCGCGCTCGAGCTGACCATCGGGATGCCGCAATAGGAAGCCGAACCGCGTGGGCTGAAAACGCTCAGGTTTCACGAGCACGGTAAGGCTGCCGGGCTCGGCGAAGAACATATCGAACCAGACCGCTTCGCGATCACTCAACTGCAGGGGACTTCGAGTGTGGCCAATGAACCAGCCGACGGGCTGCAGGTGCTTCAACTCTTCGTCGGTAGCCGCTGCCGCGAGTTGTTCTTTGATTGCTGCCAGGTCAGTGTCCGCGAGTATGAAGGACGGACCGAAAGCGTGCTGGCAATAAATGGGGCGGTAAGCCTCCAGTTGCACAGCGTTGCCGGTGCGGGTACCGAAGAGCAAACCGCCGGTTTCTACGCCGCCATGCGGGATGCGGCGAAATCCGTCGTTGACGAGCGAATCGATTTCGTGGAAGAGGCTCAACGAGTAAGTGACTTTGGATGATCCGTCCGGGGCTATCCAGTAGGCATATCCGACGGCGGAATCTTGAGTATTCATGACGTTCTTAAGGAAGAGCTTACGGCATGATGAACCGAGGGCGGAGTTTCGTCGGAATCACCTGCATCGACCTGGAGCGCGTAGAAGTAAGTCACTGCGCCCATCGCGAAGATGAGAGCGAGCATGGCCGTAAACCAGCGGGCCGAGCGTAGACTCCACAACGATTCCTCCGTAAAGAGCGCGGCGGTGTAAGCGACGAAGGTGCCCGCCAGCGCGAAACTCAGCCCCAGCTTCCAGGCCCAATACATAAGATCCAGAGCGGCTTGTCCTCCTATCTCGGACCAGGCGGTGAAGATAGCAACCAACGCGAGAAGGAATTCACACGCATATACGAGGCGTAGCAGTTGCGGACTCATCACCCTGAGAGAACTCTCATTCTACGATGGGAAAGTAACCGCGCTACAAGCAAGAGGAGTTCACGGTATCTAAATGAAATGTGTCGTGGAAGGCATTGAGCTTCATCTGGCGCACCCGGATGAGCTGAAGGTTTCGTGGATAGGTCAGGAAGAAGCGCTGCGCCAACTGATGGCGGCGTGGATGGTGATTGACGAGCGAGACACTCCGATGAATCCGCGACTGTTGGGCAAGCCCGGAGTTGGCAAGACAACGATGGCCTATGCGGCGGGGAAGCGGTTAGGCCGTGAGATTTACATTCTGCAGGCCACGGTCGACACGCGGCCGGAGGATTTGCTGATCACTCCGGTGATCGAAGGTGCGTCGAAGCTGAAGTATGTCGCGTCGCCTCTGGTGACGGCGATGCTACGTGGGGGCGTGGCGATCCTGGACGAAGGCAATAGGATGAGCGAGAAGAGCTGGGCGAGTCTTGCGCCGCTGCTCGATAACCGCCGTTATGTCGAGTCCATTGTGGCAGGCGTGAAGATCAAGGCGCATGCGGATTTCCGGCTGGTGGCGACCATGAATGAGGACTCTTCGACCTTTGACCTGCCCGAGTATATTCACTCGCGCTTGCAGCCGCAAATCCTGATCGATTTTCCGGAGCGCGAGGAAGAGATGGCTATTCTGCGGGAAAACGTGCCGTTCTCGCCGGAAGAGGTTTTGCAGTATGTCACCGATTTCCTGCAGCAGGCGCATGCCGCGGATGAAAGCTACACGGTGCGGGATGGGGTGAACATTGCTCTTTACGCGCTGAAATTGAAAGCGAGCAGCAGGGGGCAATCCTTGCGAGTGCTGTTGAAGGAATCGATTCAGTCGGTGCTGGGCGAAGAAGCTTTCAGGTATGTGGGGCGGTAGGGAAGACGGGACTGAACTTCCGGGTGGGCTAAAGCCCGGTCCGCGAAGTGTGGTCGAGCGGGGCAATCTCACATACTTGCCGGTGGTTCCGGGCAGGCTCGAGTTTGCCTGGCACGTGCGGAGGCATTTGCTGGCAAGCCGGCCAGGAGTGGTGGCTGTGGAACTGCCCGTTTCTCTGGAAAAGGAATACCTCGCGGCACTGGAGCGGCTGCCGCAAATGTCGGTGATCCTCCTGGGTGACGAAGAGGAGAAGCCGGTGTACACGCCGGTTGAGCCCGGCGATCCCTTCATAGAGGCGCTCAGAACAGGGCGTGAACTTGGGGCGGCGCTTGTCTTCCTGGAGCCGCCGGCACATGAACCAGGGCGGCGGCGCGCCGATTATCCGGCGCCGTATTCGGTCGAGCTGATTGGAATCGATCGTTACGTTGAGAGCTACCGGCTCCATCCACGCCCGAGGACTCCGGAAGAGAGCGCGTATGCGGCGGGCATGGCATGGAAGCTGCAGGGCGCTGACCCGGTGACTCCGGCGTGCGTGGTGGTGGCGCTGAGCACGCTCGATCCCCTGCTCGATGCGATGGAAGAACCGCAGGAAGAGCCCGCGCGTCCTCCGGTGAAGTTGTTTAGAGGATCGGCGCTCTTCAATTTGCATCCCGACTGCCTGGCGGAAGTGACGAACGAGCCTCCGTATTATCAGGAGCGCTATGAGGCGGTCCGGGTGGGAGATTTGACGCGGACGCGTCTGGACCGGCCGCGCTGGCAATTGGAATTGCTGCGCGGGGCGGAGGCGGAGTACGAGGTAAAGACGGGGGACCGGATTCGCCCCTGGCAGCGAATCGCAATGGCGAAGTTTGCGCGAAATCTGGCTTTGCTCGATCGCGATCTGATGCCGGGGGCATACGATCTCACGCTGGCGGCGCGGTCGCTGGGCGATGACAACTACGGCTATGAGGTCTGGGAAATGGCGAATCGCTTCAGCGTGCAGCAGACGGAAGACCCGCCGCTCGAAACGCTGAACATCTCGGGCGAAGAGGTCTGGATCAACACGCGGCGGTTGCGAATCCGGCGGCGGTTGCCGCGCCTGAAGCAGCGATTGAAGCCGACCGGCATGCCGAAACGCAAGCGCGAGGGCTCTAAGGGCGAATGGGCCCGGCAGACAAACGGATTTTCGATCTGCTCGTATCCGCCGGAGGACCTGGTGATCGAGAACTATGGGCGGTTCCTGAAGCAGCATGCGAAGAACCTGCTTTCCGAAGAGCGTTCGAGAGTGGAGCCGTTTATGGCTTCCTCGCGCGATGGCATCGACTTGCGCGAGACCATTCGCAACTGGCACCAGGGCAAGCTGTACGTGCGCGAGGCGGGCCAGTATTCGGCGGATATCGGGGCGGTGGTGATCATCTTCGATGAAGACCGGGCCGATAAATACGATTATCTGACGACGTGGCTCGGCGAGCACCAGAACGAATCGGACATGGCTTTCTATTCGACGGAGCCGTTCGAGCATATTGTAGGACCGGGAGTGGGGAGGGCGGAATACGGAGGGCTGCTGATGACGCTGCCGCCAGGCCGGTTGTACGACGTCTGGAACGACTACGATTACGAGGCAGCGGAGACCAAGGCAGAACTGCTGCTGATGGCTGCGCTCGATTACTCGATGGAGTCGCACGTGATTTATGTGGCGGCCAAGCCTCCGCGCTCAATTTTCCGACAGATGGCAGCACGAGCTAACCGTAAGATCGTCTACCTGCCGCTCGGACAGCTTTCGCCGACGAAGCTGAAGAAGATCCGCGTGGTGCATGTACTGGACAGCCACAGCCGGCGGGAAACGGCCAAAGAATACATCTGGTGAGGGCGGGGCATCAGGCCGATTCCCGAGCTTCGAGCGGAAAATCATCGTTGAACGTCACGCCGGCGGGGCCATTTTGCCAAACGAACTCACGTTGAGTCTTCGGCTCGCTGAGGAACGCGGCCTCATCCTTTTGAGTCTTCGGCTCGCTCGGTTCTAAAGAAGCGGTCCGCGGACCGCTGAGGAACGCGGCCTCATCCTTTTGAATCTTCGGCTCGCTCAGGAACGCGGCCTCATCCACGCGGCGCGGCTGCTTGGGGCTGTTCTGCGAAACGAACTGTCTTGGCGCTTTCGCGCGTTCCTTTTTGAGCTTTAGGAGCGTGTCGAAGGCTTTGTGGAAGGCGCGTTCGTAAGTGGTCCGGTAACGCAGGAAGAGGGTCAGTTGCTTGGAATCGGCTTGACCCTCAGAGAAGCAGGTGTTCTGGAGCCGCGTGGCGCGCTGCATGAGCCAGTAGGATTGGGCCATTTCGTGGACGAGGAGCTCTTCGGTTGAGTTGGCGGGGGCGTGCTCGCCGAGAAGGTCACTGCACAACGCCTCGAACGCGGCGGGGTCCTCACCGGGGATAACGACCTGGCCCGAGGCGAGTCCGTGCTTGAAAGAGTTGCGGCATGAGGTAGTCTTGCCTGTGGGTGTGCGCGGCCCGGTAGAGCGGCCGGGTCCGGCTGGCGCGCCTGAAGGGAGAGCGAGGCGCTGAGCGGCGTTGTGATGCACGCGCTCGCGGATAGCGTTGGCGTGGGCAATGAACTCGGGGCCGAATTCTTCGAGTGTTTCGGGCGAGACGCCGAGATCGTGATGGCTCGGGATGGGTATGGGCGATGTGTTTTGCGGATCGAGTTGCTTCGGTTCGGACTTGCGGGCCTTGCGTTCTTCGGCGCGGCGGCGGTTGCGGAGTTCTCGGGCGGTCATAGCTGGGCTGCTCCTTGAGGAGGGATTCGGGCGGCTTGACGGTAGCACGAGCGAGGGGTGGGCTGGGCGCGGGAGCAAGTTCCGATAGAAGGTAAATCATTGAAGACGAACGGGAAAGAAAAAGAGGGAAGGGGCGTGATTGGGGATTCTTAGCAGGGCGCAACGAACGGGGGCGCTGAGTTTGCAAACCCTGGAATTAAGCTTCTGGCCGAACTACTTCCGCGCCTGGCTTGATAGAGCGCTTGAAAAGCGGCTGATCGACGTTCGCTAGCCCGATATCGAGTTCTGCAAGCAAGTCCAAGACTTCAGGTTGGGCCCAGTAGCGAGCAGGACAAAGTTTTCGAGAGACAGTACCGTACTGTTGAGAGCGGTTAGCAAGCACGATGCCGCTCAGTGCTCCCAAGATAAACAGGAGCGTGGTTGCTGTAGGCCTGCTCCCGCCTGTATATGTAGGAAGGAAACGGGAACGTATGCGTGACCGTTGCAGATTTTTCTAGCTGAGACAATTCGCAGATCAGGTACGTGAGCCTTCTTCGCGTCTACAAAATCGGACAAAGCGGATGCAGGCGAAACGTGATCTGGGGCGCAAAATCGCCGAAGACCTACTTAAAATTCATTCGATTTACCGGACCGCCGATGAAGCTTATCGACGATTCAGAAAACTGCTGCTGGACCGGCCACCGCCCCCCGGGCATATGCCGATCGAGTGGATACCTGTCTCCGACAATTAAACAGATGAGCTGGCTGTCGAGCTTCATGCATAGGAACTCGTGGCGGACATATTATCCAGCAGCTGCAGTCCGCCCTCTTTGAGCTTGAGGTGCGCGGCGTCAGTAAGGTCCTTCATCTGCTCCAGGCTCGTCGCGCTGGCAATGGGCGCTGTTACCGTGGGCTGCGCCATCAGCCACGCAAGCGCGACTTTAGCTGGCGTCGATTGGTGATCTTTGGCGACCTCGTCAAGGGCTCGGAGGATACGCTGACCACGGTCGTTCAGATATTTCTTGACGGTCCGGCCCCGGGCCTTGTTGGCTAGATCGGCTTCAGATCGATATTTGCCGGTCAAGAATCCGGCGGCCAGGGAAAAGTATGGAATAACACCTAAATCGTTTTTCTGGCAGACGGGCCTCAACTCGGATTCGTATTCGGAACGGTCATACAGGTTATATTCCGGCTGCAGACTCTCATAACGCGCCAGATTGTTCCTTTCGCTTGCTTGGAGAGCTGCGGTCAGGCGGTCCGCGGAGTAGTTCGAGGCGCCGATTGCGCGAAGTTTTCCCTGCTTGATGAGATCCGTAAACGCTTCGAGCGTCTCCTCAAGGGGCGTTTGCTTATCGTCATCGTGCGCCTGATAGAGATCTATGCGATCGGTTTGCAGACGTTTGAGCGAATCCTCGACAGCTTTCTGAATATACGATTTCGAAAGCCCTTTTTTGCCTTCCCCCATATCTTTCCCAACTTTGGTCGCAATGACGACCTGGTCGCGTTTGCCGCTGCGCTTGAACCAGTTGCCAATTACGGTTTCCGATTCGCCGCCATGATGGCCGGGAACCCAGCGCGAATACACATCGGCGGTGTCGATGAAGTTCCCGCCCGCGTCGAGGAAGGCGTCCAGGAGCTGAAACGAGGTTTTCTCGCCGGCGGTCCATCCGAATACGTTGCCGCCAAGACAAAGTTGCGAAACCTGCAGACCGGAATGGCCAAGTTGCCTTTTTTGCATACAGCCCTTGGATGAAAATGAAGCCGCAGATTGAGCTCGCCCAGCATTGAAAATGCAGGAATCGCACCGACCCCCCGGCTAGATTACACGCATCAGCAGGAGAACGATGATGATGATGAGGACCAGGCCAAGGCCACCTGAAGGATAGTAACCCCAGCCTCGCGAGTACGGCCATGCGGGAAATGCGCCGATGAGCAACAGCAGAACGATGACTATCAGGATCAGACTCATGCTTCAGAGACTCGGCCGGCCTGGCAAACCTAACAGCAATTAAGGCCTGCTCGGGTACTACCTCAACTAGAACTTCAACTGGCCGCGAGTGCCCACATGCCGGCGGTGTCCGAACAGCGCGGAGCCATAAACGAGAGCCCGAGCGCAGAGAACAATTCCGCGGTAACGTGTTCTGGAGAGGCCGCAGCAGCAATCTGGTAGTAATCGCGTTTGTGATAATACCGAACGAGCTCTTCGGCGTTCCGCTCGTGCGTACGGAGCCGTTCACGAATTACCGCAGGCTGATCATCGGCTCGCGGGACCAATAGAGAACGATCATTGCGGCACAGCAGCGACGTGCCGATGAGAGAATTGTCGGCTGTGTAGATTCGCCCGCAAACCGGGCACTGACGCCGGCGCTTCAGGCGATCGATGATTTCCCCGGCGGATACTTGGAAATCGAAGACAAGCGGGTTTGGCATGCGGATTTTTGCGAGCAGCCTGTCAAGAAACCGCGCCTGATCTGCTGTCCGAGGGAACCCATCGAGAATGAATCCATCTTTACAATCGTCTTTACTCAGACGGCTCTCCACTACTCGCTCCATCAAGCCGTCTCCGACCAATCGGCCGGCGTGGAGAATACTTTCCAATTCTTTGCCGAGCTCGGTGCCCGCGTTGCATTCACGGCGAAGAATCTCACCTGTCGAAATGGCAGGAATTTCAAGCGCTGCCGAGAGGCGCGAAGCCTGTGTACCCTTACCCGAACCCGGAGGTCCCAGAAAGATGATTGCCTTTGAATGCCTGTACATGAGGTTGCAGCCTTCCTGTACAGTTTCAGTCAACGCTCGATGGGTTTTCAAGCTTGCTGGTCCGAGATGGACTAGTTGTCCGACCCGAATCGACCTAGCCTGAGCTCATTACCTGGCTACGCGGGCGAAATCTCTACCGAACTCCGAGCGAGTCTGGTAGTTCTACCTGAAACAACAGCCTACCAGCAGAATCCAGTTAAACGGAGAAGCGGAACCGCAGTTTTGGGTCTGCGTCACAAGCCGAAAATTACAGTGCGATTAGTTGCCCCAGCCTGCCGCCTTTTCCTACGAAGCGCTGCAAAAACAACAGGAAAAATACAATGGACAAGCTTGCGCAAAACATTCAAGAGGCCTTTCTCAATAACGCGAGAAAAGACAGAACGTTCTTGACCGTATACCTGATGAGCGGAGTAAAACTGTCGGGGCGAATCAAAAGCTTTGACAAGTATTCGGTGGTGCTGGAATCGAATAACCAGGAGCAGCTCATCTTCAAGCACGCCATCTCCACGGTGGTGGTTTCGCGGCCGCTACACAGCAGCGGACCTGCGCCCCTGCCAGGGACAGCCGGGCCGGGTAGCGCCGGACCCGGCACACAGCCCGGCAATGAGTCCAGCGAAAGCGAACCCTAGTGCAAGCGCCAGAAGAACGGACGCTCGTTGTTGGAGTTCATCTAGCCAGCCGGCCACCGTCGGGCAGCACTCTCCCGGGTTCCGCATCGGAGCAGCAGGAATCGCTTGAAGAATTGCAGACACTGGCCGGGAGCGCTGGCGCGAAAGTGGTCGACACTATCACCCAGGTGCGGCCAATGCTTGACCCGGCAACGCTGCTCGGATCGGGCAAGGTGGACGAAATCAGGGCGCGTATCGACGCCGACGATATTCAAACAGTGATTTTCGATCAGGAGTTGACGCCAACTCAGTTGCGTAATCTCGAGCGGCGCCTGGCCGTAAAGGTGATCGACAGGACGCAACTGATCCTGGACATTTTCGCCCGGCGGGCACGGACGAGCGAAGGCCAACTGCAGGTGGAACTTGCACAGCTGAACTATTTGCTGCCCCGCTTGGCCGGACGAGGGACGCAGATGTCACGGCTGGGCGGCGGTATCGGCACCCGAGGTCCGGGTGAGACGCAACTCGAAACTGACCGCCGCCGGATTGCCAAACGAATCGGCAAGCTGCGATCGGAAATTGAAAGGGTGCGCGCCACACGCGGGGTGCAGAGATCGCAGCGGCAGGCGGTTCCTCTCTCGACGGTGAGTCTGGTCGGTTACACGAACGCGGGCAAATCGACGCTCTTCAACCGGCTTACCGGCGCGGGTGTTTTGGCCGACGCCAAGATGTTTGCGACCCTCGACCCGATTGTGCGTCAGATCAGGCTGCCTTCCCAGCGGCGCGTCTTGCTGAGCGACACGGTGGGGTTTATTCGTAACCTCCCGACCACGCTGGTGGATGCGTTTCGCGCGACACTCGAAGAAGTTACGGCGGCGGCGCTACTGCTCCATGTGGTCGACATCAGTTCGCCCAATGCGGCCGAGCAGACTGCACATGTTTTGAAGGTGCTCGGGGAAATCGGCGCCGAGACCGCGCCCCAAATGCTGGTACTGAATAAGAGCGACCGTTTGCCGGAGGCCGACCGGCTGCAGGATTTGCCCACCCTGACGCACCGGCTGCTGGGTGAGACGGCGCGTCAAAACCAAACCGAAGCGGTGCTGATTTCGGCTCATTCCGGCGCGGGAACCGGCGAACTGCTCGAGAAGATCGATCGTCAGTTGGTGCAGGACCCGGTGTCGCGGCGGTGCTTTCATCTGCCACTGGGCGAGGGAAGAGCCCTGCACCTTCTACACGAGCGCGCGGCGGTGATCTCGCAGCATTACCAAGACAATTATTGTGAAGTGGTGGCGGACGTACCCCAATCCATTAGCACGAAGCTGGCTGAGTTCGCGGTTTCGTGACGCTCCGGCGAGACTTCGTGCTCCTTTTCGCGACCTGTCCGCTTCATGCGGGCGGTGAATTCACTTCACTCTACATATAATCCAGTTTGGATTTGGACCACTCCAACGCCGCCGCTGTCCTCCTCGGCCGTTTGACTTGGTGGCTAGGTGTCGCAGTGATTATTTGCGCAATCGCGCTCACCGTGCGCACCTATATGCCGTGCCCGTTCTGGGACGAGTGGGCCTTCGTGAACGCGATTGCGGCCGGCCGGGGAGTACGCGACTGGCGCTGGTTGTGGAGCCAGCATAACGAGCACCGCCTGCTGTTCACGCGCCTCTTGATTTTGGTCGACCTGCGCTTGTTTGGAGGGAAGAACGTCTCGCTGTTTGTTGAAATGTATCTCGCCCAGGCGCTCCAACTGGCGGCCATCTGGTATGCAATCGAGCGTTTCACCGTTTTTCCGCGCTATCTCAAGCGAACCCTGCAAGGCGTTTTTGCATTCTGCCTCTTTCATTTAAATCAGGCAGAGAATTTCACTTGGGCGTTCCAGGTTTCTTTCGTTCTGGCCTTTGCGGCAGCTACTCTTGCCTTCCTAACGGTTGCGTTCTTCGAGCGGATACGGCACCCGGTTGCAGCAGCGGCCGCAGCCGGTTTGGCCCCGCTGTTTGCGGGCCTGAACGTAGCGGGAGGGCTTTTGATAGGTCCCGTGGCAACCGGGTTCGCAATCTTCAAGCGCCTGCCGTCCCGCTACATCTTTGTCCTGAGTGCGCTCTTTGTGGCCGGCGCGGCGGCCTACCTAATTGGCTACACGCCGCCCGATCCGAACCACACGCCGGCGCAGGCGATCTCCCACCCGAAGGATCTCTTCGTCTACGTTCTGACCTACTTCGGCGCTAGTTGGACCAGGCTGCTCCCTCACAAGGAACGCATCACGTGTTTTCTTTCGCTGCTCAGTTTCGCTGGCTTTGGCGTGCTCGCGGTGCGACGCCCCGCCCTGACCACTGCATTCGAATGGTTCTGCGTAGCCGAATGCGCATTCACGATCGCAACAGCGGCGCTCACCGGACTGGCCCGGCTGAAATACGGAGCCGGGCAGGCCTATGCCGGACGGTATCAGACGCCGGCCATGATCTATTGGGCCAGCTTGTGCGCCCTGTTCCTGATTACCGTCTGGCGTTACCGGCCGACGAAGTTCGTCGCGGCTCAGGGGTTCGTACTGCTGGTTTTAGTTGCCTCTTTCGCTAGCTTTCGGCCCATGTGGCGCGCGAGGGTTGCCCATGCCGATCTGCTGGCGAGTGCTTGCCATACCGTGATGAACGGCAATGGCAGCGAGCGCGCGGCCAAGCTGCTTTATGGATCGCGGCAGGATGTCGCGCCCGGAGCGGCCTATTTACATCAGCTTTGGGGCGAACACTAAACACGGAGCGGCACGGGGCCGGAACAATCCGTTATATGCTTACGTATTCACTTTCGCAACCATGAGAACTCGCTTACGCGCAGGTCTTCCGGCGCTTGCCGCGTCGATGCTGCTGATCACCAGTTGCCAGTTCGACAACACACCCGCCGGCCCCACTCGAGAAACTTCGATCCACATCGATCGCGGCAGCACCGAGCGAGCCAATGTCGATTTAAATATGGCAGCAGGAGAAATGGTAGTGCGCGGAGGAGCAGCGAAACTGGTGGAAGGCCGCTTCGAGTTCAATGTGCCGTCGTGGGAACCGAAAGTGGATTCCTCGAACGACGGCTCCCAGGCAACCATCAAGATCAGCCAGCCGCAGAACGCGCATCTCGGCGGGCGTCGCCATTATGTGTGGGACCTTCAGCTGAATGATGACGTGCTGCTCGACCTGAATATCAATTGCGGCGCAGGACAGGCGAAGCTTACTTTAGGTGACCTAGATCTGCGCAATGTTGAAGTGCACATGGGCGCCGGGCAGGTAGATCTCGACCTGCGCGGCAAACCAACCCGCGACTACGAAGTAAACGTTTCGGGCGGAGTGGGACAGGCAACCGTCCACTTACCGGAAGATGTCGGCATCTGGGCCGAAGCGCACGGCGGTTTGGGCAGCATCACCGTAACCGGGCTGGATAAGAAAGACAATCACTGGGAGAACAGCCTCTACAACAAGAGCAAGGTAAACATTCGCTTGAAAGTAGAAGGCGGCATCGGCGAGATCCGGATCGTCTCTTAACCGGTCCTTAAGCACCACTGAGATTTCTCCCTAATCCTCGCCACTTCTCAGCTATACTGAGACTTCTCTCAGGTATACTGAGATTTTCGATTGCATAATCTGCAACTGGAAGTGGAACGCCCCACCCGTCGAGTGATGCGCGGCCGGAGGCGGTTTCCATGTTTCTAGAATTTTTCCGCCGGCTGTTATCGACCGACTTCATGCCTCATATCTATTGCCTGAGGCAACAGCCTGCGGTAGTGCAGCTCTTTGTTTGGGCTAACGCAACTATTGCGCTTGCGTATTACCTGATCCCCCTGACTCTCATCCGAATCGTCAGAAAGCGCACGGACATCGTTTTCGATTGGATGTTTGTGCTGTTCGGCGTTTTCATCCTAGCCTGCGGAACGACCCACCTGCTGGATATCTGGACGCTGTGGCATCCCATGTACCGGTTGCAGGCTCTGGTAGATGTCCTAACCGCAGTAGCTTCGATCGGAACATCGATTCTGCTCATCCGGCTTATCCCGCAGATCATGGAGATTCCGAGCCCGGAGCTAATGCGTGTAGAGATCGCGGAGCGCAAAGCAGCCGAATCGGGGACGCGCAGACTAAATGCCGAGCTCGAAGAGCGGATCCAGGATCGCACGTTTGCTCTGGAGCAGGCGAACCGCAAGCTGAGCACCGCCAATGCTGAGCTAAGCAGCATGAACGAGGATCTGCGCCAATTTGCTTATGCTGCCGCACACGACCTGCAGGAGCCGCTGCGAATGCTTTCCATCTACAGCCAGCTCTTACAACGTAATTACCAGGGGCGCATGGACCTCCGGGCCGACGAGCATCTCGCGACCATCGTCGATAGCGCGAAGCGCATGGGCCTGCTGCTAACGGATCTGCTCAATTACTCGAGCTTGATTCGGGAAGAGCCGGTCCAGGTGCCTCCCTGCGTGGAATCGAAAGAGGTTTTGGATCGGGTGCTAAGTAACCTGGCGCGCGAGATAGAGCTTTCGAGGGCCAGCATAACGATTGAAGCGCTGCCTTGCGTCTACGCGACTGACGTGCACGTCTTACAGATCTTCCAGAACCTGATCAGCAACGCAATCAAATACCGCTCGGCGGACCGTCCTCCCCAAATCGGCATTTCGGCCACCGTGCGAGGCGCATTTTGCAGGTTTGCCGTGCGGGATAACGGGATCGGTATCGATCCGATCTATCATAAGCAGATCTTCGGTGTCTTCAAGCGTCTGCACGGCCGGGAGGTTCCGGGCACGGGGATCGGTCTTGCGATCTGCCAAAAGATTGTGGAGCGATACGGCAGCCGCATCTGGGTGGAATCAGCCGCCGGTCAGGGAACAACGTTCTATTTTGAGTTACCAGCCGAGCCTTCCCTGACCTGCCTGATCAAGGCCAAGGCGGGAGTAGTTCGCGAGCTGGCTAAAGCGGAATCCTAGGACGCCGGCGCTACGTCGGTTCGATCAGCTGCTCCACGTTAACCGAGTAGATGGCTGATTTCCCTTCCCGATCGCTCTGGAAATAGACGCGACGGCTGTCGGGCGAAAAGGCCGGCCGAACCTCTGATGGCTTGGTGGCCCGGTGTTCGCAAAGGGTAAATTCGCGCTCCGGCGAGCGGAGCAGCAATATGACATTCGGCTGGGCCTTGCTCCGGCTGGCACCCACGAATACGGAGTCGTTGCTGTTCGGAGCGAAAGCGGCGAACTGGCTCGTGCTCGAAACACAGCGTTCCGCCCCCTCTTCGGGTATCACCTCGTGCACTTCGGACAGAAACACATTATTTCTCGGCATCTCGCGGAGGAATAGTACGGAATGGCCGTCACTGGACCACCAGGGATCGGATACCCGTCCGCGCGCCAGAAGGATGGGTTTTCCGGCGGACGCTGCCGCGGCATACCATAACTCGCGCTCCTCTGCTGCCTGCGGTCTGCTGAACAGACAGCCGCCTCCGCCCGGGCGGACCACGCACGACCCGCTTACATCTTCGGCCAGGACTGTAGCAGAGTCCGCCTGCAATTGGTGCAATTTGCCGCCGCGAATGGCGAAGAGTTGCGCGCGCGAGGAGCCGACCCCGAAGCTCGAAACATCGCGGGCCAGAACCTCGGGCCGCTTGCTCTCGTGTTTACCGCTGAGGCTCGTTTCCGATAACTCTCCCCCATCGAGAAAATAGAGGAAACGCCCTTGCGCGTCCAGGCTCAACGAAGCAGGGTCCAGAGCCTTTGTGTCGGCAAGAGCCCGGATCGCCCCGGTCCGCAAGTCGATCTGATAAGGCATGAGCCGGCCATTGAGACGGTCCGACGAGCAGTAGAGAGCTCTCGGCTTCAGAGACAGGAATCGATTGCCCGGCGAGGGCAAAAGATGGCCATAAGCCGGATTTGTCAAGCGAACAACCGGGTTCTCGGTAGTGGGATCGGCGAAACGCACGAATTCCCCAGCTCTCGGAAACGACTGATTCTTCGGAATGGCAGTGCTCGCGGCAAGAAGACCGCCCGGCAGCATGCCAAGTACGCCCCGGCGCGTAAGTTTTTGGCCCACTACAAAAAAGACGCCCTGGGCCGAGGCCCTGTTGCATTACAGCCCTAAGTCGCTGTTCGTGACTGAAAATCCCTGCGGATTCGGCGCCTTTGCCATGTAACGGTAAGGATTTACGGGCGTACCGCTCAGGCGTACTTCATAGTGCAGGTGCGGTCCGGTCGCATGGCCCGTACTCCCGGATAACGCAATGACCTCTCCGCGCCGGACCTCTTCACCCGCGATCACCATCGCCTGGGACAAATGCGCGTAGTAAGTCTCCAGGCCATTGCCATGGTCTATCACCACTAACTTGCCGTAGCGGCCGCTCCATCGCGCACTCACCACCACTCCGTCGCCGGTCGCGTGTACTGGCGTTCCAGTAGGCGCCTGAAGATCTATTCCGGTGTGGAAAGCGCCCTCGCCGGAGAAGGGATCCGATCGCCCTCCGAACGAGCTTCGGAGAACACCTACCAGCGGCCACAGACTCGGCTCGTTGTGGGCCTGCCAGCGGTACGCGTAATGGTGATAAATGCGCGAAAGCGATGCCGATTGCAGGAAATTGTATTGCTCGATAGACTCGCGGAGATCCGGGGCCAGGTCGGCATCGAGAGGCGTCCCATCTTCCATATTTGCGACCGGCCGATTGATGCCGTAAGCCGCTGAGACTTCGCTTGCCAATTTTTCAAGCGAGGCCATCTGCTGGTCATGCTGATTGGCTTCCTTCTGGAGCTTTACGTACTGGGTTCGCAAACGATCGAAGTCGGCCAGCAGGCGCTCGTAATTCGAAACCTTCCTGCTCATCCAGAGATAGCTCGCCAACATGCCGCAAAGCACTAGGATGAGAGCAAAAAAGCCCCCTGCCGTATAGGCTAAAGTCCTGTAACTGACATGTATTCGCTTGACCCTGCCGTGCAATGAATGGGCAAAATCAAGGACGAAATACTCTCTGTTCATTCAACTCCTCGGGCGGGTCATCATCGGGCGTATACCACTACACTCGAGAGGAAATATCCCCCAGGCGAAAACTAGAAAATCTTAATGAACCTTCAGGCTAACAACCAACTATAAACCGTGTCAATAGAGTTAGCAGGTTAAATCACTTACCTTAATATAGCTGTTAAGCTTATTCGTTCCTCATTGTCGTCGCCCTTTCCGCTCTGCAGCGGTGCAATCCCGAATCGCTCTGCTATACATAGTCGAAATGCGATTCGACCGTGAACTTGAGATTGCGAAATTGGTGGCCCAGGAAGCGGGCGCGTTAGCGCTCGACTATGCGCGCCGCGGAGTGACGGCTGAAACGAAATGCGATGAATCGCCGGTCACGGCGGCCGATAGAGCGTGCGAAAAGCTGATCGTGGATATGATTTCCCGCGAGTTTCCGGAGGATGGCATCCTAGGCGAGGAAGGCGCAAACCGGAGAAGCCGTAGCGGTCGCAAATGGATTATCGATCCTATAGACGGCACTCGTGACTTTGTGCGCGGCATTCCGCTTTGGGCCGTCCTGATCGGGCTCGAGCAGGAGGACCAGATAGTAGCCGGGACAGCATATTGCCCCGGACAAAATGGGCTGCTCTGGGCCGCCCGCGGCCAAGGCGCATGGGCAAACGGTTCGCGTATCAAGGTATCCGATAAGACCAAGCCCGAGGATGCAGTTCTGTCGTTTAACGGGTTCAACAAAGTTGGGGTGCGCTCGCTCGGTGACGCACTTTTTCCGTGGGTTCAGCAATTCTGGGCGGTCCGCAGCATGGGCGGCTCGGTGGATGCCATTTTGCTCGCGGAGGGTAAGGCCGATGTTTGGATTGAGCCCAATGCCGCCCCCTGGGATCTGGCTCCCCTAAAAATCCTCACCGAGGAAGCAGGCGGCGTTTTTCGAAGCTTCGGCGGCCAAGAGACGATATATGGCGGTAATGCGTACGCCTGCACTCCTGGACTGGAGTACTACGTCCAGCAGCTCTTGACTCCCCTCCGTTCCTAAGCGCATCAAAGGGTAGAACCTACAGGCTCGGCTTCGAAGGCGAATCCGCGGGTGTGAGTTCTGAGTATAAATTATGAACGGTTATGAAGCGCTACGTGGGGGCGCGGCGGTACTTGACCTGTCAGCCCGCGGAAAGATCCGTGTGACGGGCGAGGATCGGGCCCGGCTGCTGCATGCCATGAGCACGAACAATATCCAGGACCTGGCTCCTGAGGATGGAGTGTATGCGTTTTTTCTGAACGACAAGGGCCGGATACTCGCCGATGTGCTGATTTACAACCTGGGCGAAGCGCTCTTTCTCGACTTGGAACCTGAGACAGCAGCGAAGATTTTCGAGCACCTGGACCGCTACATCATCGCGGACGACGCTACTCTCGAAGACGAAACGGCGAGCTTGGGCGCGCTCGGTCTCGAAGGTCCCCAAAGCCTGGAGATTGCTGCTCAGCTCAAAATCCCCGTTCCAGCCCTTCGCCTTTCCACCCAAGCCTATGGCCAGGGTTTCACGGCTCGTATCACAGCCAGCGGCGCGGACGGGCTTCGCATCTTCTTACCCGCGTCAGAGAAGGAACAGCTGCTTCGCGAGCTGCATGACGCCGGTGCCATTGATGCGAATGCCGGAGACGTGCGCGTGGTCCGGCTGGAAAACGGGCTTCCTCGCTATGGTGAAGAGATCACCGAGCGCTATCTGGCCCAGGAGACGCAGAGAACGGAGGCGGTGCATCCGCATAAAGGATGCTACCTCGGCCAGGAAATCGTAGAGCGGGTTCGTTCGCGGGGTCAGGTGCATCGTTTACTTACGCCGATCCGCATTGCTGCTAGGACGCCGCCTGGCGCGGGGACCAAGCTGCAGGTAAACGGAGCCGATGTCGCGGAGATCAGTTCGGCGGTTTATTCGCCGGCCCAGAACGAGGTCGTCGGTTTCGCCTACGTCCGAACGGAAGCGGCGCATTCAAAGCCCGTCATGACAGTAGCAGGAAGCGAACCGGCGGTCGAGGCGTTCATTCGCTAAGCATTGCTGCTAGTCTTCGCCGAGCAAGCGTCCCAACGGTTCGAGCGCTTCGACATTGTCACAAATCGCCTTGAAAGCGGCAGTGATCGGGATCGCAAGAAGTAAGCCTGCGGCGCCCCACAGCAATCCCCAGAACATCATCGCAATGGTCACAACCAGAGGATTCAGGCGCACCCGGCTGCCGATGAGTTTGGCGTAGAAAAAATTCATCGAGATCACGTGCAGTACTGCGGTAAACAATACGGCGATAATCACGATTTTGAATTTGTTCGGAACAGCCAGCGCGGCGAGCACCGGGGGCACTACGCTCAAGGCCAGACCTACGTAAGGGATCAGGCTGAAGAAAGCGCTCAGTAAGCCGATCAGGGGCCAATAGGGCAGACCGAGAAAGAAAAAAGTGACCGCGCTGACTGAGCTCAGAAAGACCAGGAGCAGAAAGTTCCCGAGCACGAAGGCGCGCGTCGAATCTCCGATATTCGACCAGCTCTTGCCGACAATGTAGCGATTCTCGCCTGGAAAGAGCAGCAGGAAGCGGCGGTTGATATGGTCGCGCCAGCTCAGCATGAAGTAAACCAGAAAGGGCACGAACGATGCCATCACCAGGGCGTGAACGTAATTCGCAAGGTAATTGTAGACGGTTCCGATCAGCGGGCGCGGTTCAGTGTGGATACGCACTTCCTGAATTACGGGTGGTTGCGCGGAAACAACTGTCGTGGTGGTTCCCACACGCCGTTTGCGGGCCCGCTGAGCTTCCTGCGGCTTCTGCTGGATCTGCTGTTGCTGCTGCAGCAGGTTTCTGGGCAGAACGAGGTCAAGCGTTCTCTTTTCGGCATCGTCCACTCTGGTATTGATCGCGTCGATGACTTCGCCCAATCGCGAACTGTAGGTGGGAAGATCTTGCTTGATTGTCGAGACCTGGCTCCAGGCCAAGGCACCGAGCATATATACTACGACAATCGCCAGCGCAATTACTATTGCGGTAGCCGCCGCGCGAGGCACTCGTAACTTAGTGATAAGCACCACCACGGGATCGAGAATGAACGCGAACACCGTAGAGATGATCAAGGTGACAAAGAAATCGCGGCCGAAATAAAGCAGGGCGACTAGTGCCGCGATAGCAATAAGAGCTCGTCCGAAGCCGAACGTTCTCTGCGGAATATACGGAGGACTGAGGATTGCCAAGCCGTGAGCGTCCCCGGTAATCGACTACTCTAGCATGTTCCCGCACACTATAATCCAATCTGGATGGCGGTGGCGATGAGCCCGCGGTTTGTCAGCGAGGCGAAGATGCAAAAGGATGAGCCCGCGGTTTGTCAGCGAGGCGAAGATGCAAAAGGATGAGCCCGCGGTTTGTCAGCGAGGCGAAGATGCAAAAGGATGAGCCCGCGGTTTATCAGCGAGGCGAAGATGCAAAAGGATGAGCCCGCGCTTTATCAGCGAGGCGAAGATGCAAAAGGATGAGCCCGCGCTTTATCAGCGAGGCGAAGAGGAAAAGGACAAGCAGCGCAGCCGGATTCTTGCTCTGGATGTAGGCAAAAAGAGGATCGGCCTGGCGGTCAGCGACGAGTTGGGACTGACTGCACAAGGGCTTGAAACATTTGAACGCAGTCGCGTTCGCGATGATCTGAATAAACTGACACAGCTGGCCGATGATCTGAACGTGACGTTATTACTGGTGGGCAAGCCGCTCCACATGAGCGGATCGGAGAGCCGGCAAAGTGAGTACACCCGCGAGTTCGCCGGCCGCTTGGGAGAGCATGCTGGTTTACCCGTTGTGTACTGGGACGAGCGGCTGACCTCACTCGAAGCGGAGCGGATTTTGAGGCAGTCTGGCGCGAGCCTGGAGCAGCGCAAAAAGGTTGTGGACAAGCTCGCGGCGGTCCTGCTACTGGAAAACTATCTCGCTTATACCGGCCACGGGCAAGACAAAGCCGCGGGAGGGCATTTTGGCTGACCGGCCAGGCTGCCTCGGAAAGGCGCTATCGGTCGTCGCAGTCTTGGCAATTCTGGCCGTCATCGTGGGTTGCGGGTTGGCGGCTTACTGGTATTTCACCCCTTATCGCGGCTTTCACACGGAGACCTTCATTGAGATCGAGCGCGGGATGTCTTCGCGTGTGATCGCGGACAAGTTGCAGCGGCAGGGTGTTGTGCGCTCGCGCTGGGCGTTCCTGGCTATCCACTTGCTGCATCCCCACTCTCCGCTGCAGGCGGGCGAATACCGCTTCGGCACGGCCGAAACGCCCTGGCAAGTTTTTAACAAGATCCGGCGCGGCGAGATTTTCTACGAAGAATTCACCGTTCCCGAAGGCAGCAACATGTTCGACATCGCAGGGCTGTTGCGGTCCTCCGATACAGTTACAGCGCCGGCGTTCCTCAAGGCCGCCGCCGACGCGACCAGCATCCATGACCTGGATAGCCAGGCCCCGAACCTGGAAGGCTATCTTTTCCCGTCCACCTATCGAGTGACACATAAAACTACTGCCCGGCAGCTCTGCCGCATGATGACCGATGAGTTCCGCCGGCAATGGAAGGCGCTGGGCGGAGAAAAGCAAGCCGACAAGATCCATCAGGTCGTGATTCTCGCTTCGCTGGTTGAGAAAGAATCAGCCAGTCCTGCCGAGCGGCCCGAAATTGCTTCGGTATTTCTGAACCGTTTACGCTTAGCTATGCCGTTGCAGTGCGATCCGACGACGGTCTACGCAGCTCTTCTGGAAAACCGGTACAAGGGCGTGATTCATAAATCCGATCTGGCTAGTCGCAGCGCGTATAACACCTACACTCACGCCGGATTGCCGCCCGGACCGATCGCCAACCCCGGAGCTTTGTCGCTGAAAGCAGCGCTGTATCCGGCTGACACCGAATATTTGTATTTCGTAGCCAAGCCTAATGGAGGCGGCACGCATGTATTCTCATCGACACTCGCCGAGCACGAGAAAGCAGTGGCTGAGTATCGGAAGGCAGCAGGTAGATAGAAGAGCTCCTCCCAGACTTTACGATGAGGCTGGCCGTAACGCGATCACACCGCTCACCGGGAAATTGGAATCATACTAGCAGCTTCTTTCACTGATTCTCAGGCACTAGGCAAGTTCTGCTGCCCGCTTTCTCCCTTATTCAAACATTCCTTCGAATAGGGCCGAACTCAGATAACGCTCGCCCGCGTCCGGCAGAACCACGACCATGATCTTCTTTGCCATCTCCGGCTCACGTGCCACTCGAACGGCCGCTACCACTGCCGCTCCGCACGAAATCCCGCTAAGAATACCCTCTTCCCGTGCCAGACGCCGCGACATCTCGATCGATTCTTCATTGGTCACTTGCTCGACCCGGTCCACTATCGAGAGATCCAGGTTTTCCGGAATGAAGCCCGCGGCGAGTCCTTGAATGGTGTGCGGCCCCGGCCTGATCTCTTCCCCATTCATCGCCTGCGTGATCACCGGACTTCCCGTAGGTTCAACCGCAATCGAAATCAGCGGCCATTTCTTCTCGTGCTTGATGTAGCGCGACACCCCGGTGATCGTCCCGCCCGTTCCAACCCCTGAGACCAGAACATCCACCCCGCCATCGGTGTCTTCCCAAATCTCCGGACCCGTGGTTTCAAAGTGAATTTTGGGGTTTGCTGGATTGCTGAACTGCTGCGGCAGGAAAAAACGATCAGGATCGGAAGCTCTTATTTCTTCCGCTTTGGCGATTGCGCCCTTCATCCCTTTCGCGCCCTCGGTGAGGACTAGGTTGGCGCCCAGAACCTTCAGGACTTTCCGTCGTTCGATCGACATCGTCTCCGGCATGGCAAGAGTGATTGGATACCCCCGCGCCGCAGCCACAAAGGCCAGCGCGATCCCAGTGTTTCCGCTGGTCGGCTCAACGATCTCTTTGCCCGGCTTCAGCAGCCCGCGCTCCTCCGCATCCCAAACCATCGAGGCCCCTATCCGGCACTTCACTGAGAAGGCCGGGTTTCTCCCCTCGATCTTCGCCAGCACCGTGGCTTTGGCGCCGTCCACCACCCGGTTCAACTTGACCAGCGGGGTCCGCCCGATGCTGAATGAATTGTCTTGATAAATCAAAGCTTCCTCTCAGATTTCCCAGTTAGGAATATACTCGGCATGCTTTTCCTGCCAGCTGCGCGCAATCGCACCAAAGTTGGTGTGATCCAATACATCCGACATGGCCGAATCTACCCTGTCCCAGATCTCGCCGAACGGATTATCGTTCCCGTATCGCGCGCTCGTTCGGAAGTTTTCAACCGCGCGCAGAACATCGCCCACCGTAATGGAGTCCGGCGAGCGCGCCAGCAGGTATCCGCCTTCCGCTCCTCGCCGGGAATCCACAAACCCGCTCTGCTTCAATCCCGCAAGGATCAGCTCCAAAAATTTCTGAGGTATCTTTTGACGTTTCGCGATGTCCGCAATCTTCACCGGCTGCATGCTGTTGCCGCGGCCTGAAGCGAAGTACTGGGAAGATAGGTCGAAAACAGCCTTCAACGCATATTCGCTCTTAACGGAGATATTCATCTCGAGTCGTGGATGTCAGCCCGAAAGGAGGCGCCAATTCAAGTGTAATCCCCCCAATGCCTATAGTCGATGCCGTACTTAGAGAGAATGCCCCGTTCTGGCGCACCTTTTTAACGGCTAAGATAGAGAGATTGCATGGCCACTTTGCAGGGAACAGGATCACGAGAGCTCTTCGGAACCGATGGCATCCGAGGCGTAGCGGGTGAGCCGCCGCTCGATTCGAGGACCGCACATGCGCTCGGCGTAGCGCTGGGTACCTGGGCGCGGAAAGCGTCCACTAAGGACCTCCAGAATGGCCCGCCCGAAGTGGTGATCGGCATGGATACCCGCGAAAGCGGCCCTTGGCTGGCCGAGCAGGTTGCCGGAGGACTCGCGCGTTCGGGGGTCGCGGCCTGCTTTGCCGGTGTCATTACCACGCCCGGGGTCGCTTACCTCACCCGCACTGGTCACTTCGTAGCCGGCGTGATGATTTCCGCTTCGCACAATCCCTACCATGACAATGGCCTGAAAGTGATCAGCCACTCCGGTTACAAGCTGCCCGATCAGGTAGAAATTGAACTCGAACAGTTGATAAATGAATGGCTCGAGAGCGGGCAATCCCCCGAGCCGAGGCAGCTGCGCGTCGATCCCGCCCTCGAAAATCTCTACACCGATTACCTGGCTGGAACCGTAAATGGCCAATTTCATTTTCGTGTAGCCGTCGATTGCGCCAACGGCTCAGCCACCGAAGTCGCGCCTCGCTTATTCCCGCGCCTCGGTTTGCAGGTAGACTGGATCGGCGCTTCACCCGACGGCCGGAACATCAATCTGAACTGCGGGTCTCTCAATCTGGAAAATCTGCAGCGGCAGGTCAAAGAAACCGGCGTCGACATGGGGATCGCCTTCGACGGCGACGCCGATCGCGCGCTGTTCGTTTCTTCCGCCGGCAAGGTGGTGGACGGCGACGCTGTATTGTTCCTCGCAGGCTCATCGCTTAAACGCGATGGCAAGCTGCCGGGCGATCTCGTTGTCGCGACGGTCATGTCCAATCTGGGTCTCGAAAAGGCCCTCGAAGGCCACGGCATCCAGATGCTGCGAACACCGGTCGGTGACAAATACGTGCTCGAGGAAATGTTGAAGCGCGGGGCGGTGCTAGGCGGCGAGCAATCGGGGCATGTGATTTTTTCTGAGTACGCAACCACCGGCGACGGGCTGCTTACTGCCCTCCGTGTTCTCGAGATTGTACGCGAGAGCGGGCGATCTCTCGATGAGCTGATTGAGAAGCTCAAGAAATTCCCTCAGAAGCTGGTCAATGTGCGGGTCAAGCACAAGCGGCCGCTCGCGGAACTGCAAACCGTACAGGCTGAGATCGAAGCCGCCGAGCGCGAATTCGCAACCAGCGGCCGGGTAGTCGTACGCTTCTCCGGAACCGAGCCGCTCGCTCGCGTGATGATCGAAGCAGAGTCCGAAGAACACGTTGATAAATGGACGGGCCGCATCGCCGACGCCATCCGCGCAGAGCTAGGCGCAGCCTGACGCGGCGAATTCCGAAGCCCTGCCCCAGCCCTGTTATACTGGCCTTTTACACGCTCGGCGGGTCTGAGCAGTGGTGTGTTTATGGCAAAAGTTTGTGAAATCTGTGGCCGCGGGCCGCAATTCGGTAATCGTATCAGTCACGCACATAACGTAACGAAGCGTCGTTGGAATCTGAATCTGCAAAACGTGCATGCCTTGGTAAAGGGTGCTGGCAAGCGCCTCCGCGTATGCACATCTTGCATCCGCAGCGGCAAAATTCAGAAAGCTCCACTCACCAAGCCTTCCGGCGGTTAGGGCCTCGGCGGCCGGCGCTTTCCGCCAGTCGCTTTTGATGCACAGTTTGAGGAAGCGTTTTCGCTTGTCGGACTGAGTTCTCAGGATTCCGCGGGCGCTTTCGTCTATCTAGGTTAACCCTCTATGTCGCCGACACTCCGCCAAGTCGTTCAACGCCTCGGCAAGTCCGGAATAGCGTTCCTGGTTGCTCTTGCCTTATTCTTCCTCTGCTATTTTCTCGGCAAAGGTGGCTTGGCCGTCCTCTTTGCTCTTATTCTTCTTCCTCTAACCTGCATTCTGCTCTTTCGCGGCTTTTCCTATTTGCGATTGCACGGGCTGTGGAGCGTGCGCAACCGCCTTCTGTTTGTTTATGCCTTGATCGGCATTCTCCCCCTCTTGCTGGTTCTTGTTCTGATCGGGCTCGGAACGTGGGCGCTCACCACTGAACTCGCCATCTATCTCGCGGATTCCGCGCTCGACCGGCGCATCGACTACGTTGAGCATCTCATCGCAGCTATCCGCCACCTGCCCAGGGATCAGCAGGTGGCTTACGCGCCCGAGGTTCTCCAGAATTTTACTGACAGTTTGCCTGGCCTGCGCCTCTATATAAACGACGACGCCGGCGAGCATCGCTTCCCCGCCACGAGTCCTCCGCTCCATATCCCGCCCGGCTGGCGCAATGTCGATGGCCTGCTGGTCTTGGATGGACACTTCTACGAATGGGCGCACTTCAAAGGAGATGGGGAAGAGATCGTAGCACTTGCCCCACTGTCCGATCAGGTGATTGAGGATCTGGTTCCGAACTTGGGAGCAATCGCACTGTTTGAAAATCCCGGGGACGGCAAAGCTGGACACAGCCCCGCCCAGGCGGGCTCTCTTCGGGCGGTTGGAACAAACGTGGGCAGCGGCAAGAACCCGGATTTCAAGTTCACTTTCAACGAGCCAGCCGGCAACAGGCACAGAACCCGTTTACCTCCGCCGGCGTTTCGCTTCGATATCCCCGTCTGGTGGCTTGCAACAACGTCGCATTACCACCTTGATACGCCTAACAAAACTTACGGCGGGGTTCTTTGGGTTTACTCGCGGCCTTCAGCCGTGCTCGGCAGCTTCTTCTCCGGTACCGAGGTTTTACGCGGCGTGCTATTCGACACTGTTATCGGCGTGGCGATCTTGTTTCTGCTCGTAGAACTGGTTGCCACGCTGCTCGGCGCCAGGTTGGCACGACGGCTCACCGCCGCAGTCAATTCGCTGTATGAAGGAACCCGGCGCGTAACGAGCGGCGACTTCAGCCATCGGATCCCGGTCCGCGCGCAAGACCAACTGGGTGAGTTGGCCGCCTCCTTCAACCAGATGACTGGCAATCTCGAACGTCTGATGGTCGTAGAAAAGGAAAAAGAGCGCCTGCAGACCGAACTCGAGATCGCTCGCGAAGTGCAAGGGCAGCTCTATCCGAAGAAGGCGCCTCCCATCTGCGGCCTCAAGCTGAGCGTGCAATGCGACCCGGCGCGCATGGTTTCAGGTGATTACTACGACTATCAGGAGCTCACCGGCAAACGCCTCGCCTTTGCTATCGGCGATGTGGCAGGAAAAGGCATTTCGGCTGCGCTGCTCATGGCTACATTGCAGGCCGCCTTGCGTGCCCAGATGACGCAGTATCAACCCCTACGCGAGAATGACTGCCGGGTTCCCCAGATCGATGTCTCGCAGCTGGTCTCTTCTTTAAACAAACAGTTGTTCGCGAATACTTCCCCTGAGAAGTACGCCACCTTCTTCTTCGCTCTGTTCGATGAGCTTACCCGAACCTTGACTTACACAAATGCCGGACATCTTTCGCCCCTGCTTTTTCGCAACGGCTCGGTTACGCCGCTTGATTCAAACGGAATGGTCGTGGGCGCATTCCCCTTTTCGAAATACGACGAGAGTTGCGTGACCATGCATCCCGGCGACCTGCTCGTCTGCTACACGGACGGCATCACGGAACCTGAAAATGCATACGGCGAGGAGTTCGGCGAAGACAGGCTGATCGACCTGGTCAAGCGGCATTCCCATCGTGATGACAACGAGATCATCCATATCGTGCTGGACGCCGTTCGGAGTTGGACCGGCAAACCCGAACTCCACGACGACATGACTCTGCTGTTCGCCCGCGAGGTAGAGTCCGCTTGAAAATCCTGACCGCAGCGGAAATGCGCGAGGTGGACCGGCGCACAATCGAGCGCGGCATTCCGGGGCTGATCCTGATGGAGAACGCCGGCAACCGCGTCGTCGATTTCCTGACCGGGGCTTTCGCCCCGCTCCCCGAGCACCGCGTCCTCGTAGTCTGCGGCAAGGGAAACAACGGAGGTGACGGCTTCGTGGTGGCCCGCCAGCTCTTCACGCGCCAACTCTGCCGGGAGCTGACCGTAGTCGAACTGTTCGATCCCTCGGCCCTCAGTGGCGACGCGGCCGCCAACAGGCGAATGCTCGAGGCTTGCGGCTGCCCCGTCCGGCGAGAGTTACCTCACGAACTCGCTCCTCCAACCATCGTGATCGACGCCATCCTGGGGACCGGGCTTTCCGGACCCGTGAAAGAAGGCGCCGCTCTGCACGGCATTCGCCTGATCAACCGTTCGTTTCCGCTTGCCCGGAAAGTTGCGATCGACATTCCTTCCGGCTTGCCTTCTGACGAAACGAAACCCACGGGCGAGTTCGTCAAAGTCGACTGCACCGTCACGTTCACGGCGGCGAAACGAAGCCAGTGCCTCTCGCCGATTTACCAGAGCGTGGGAGAGCTTACGATTGTTCCGATCGGGACCCCGCCTGAATTTTGCGAAACGAACCCAGCTTTCCGTCTCGACCTGACCACTCCCGGCGAGATTCGTGCTTTGTTCGCCCCACGACCAGTTGACAGCAACAAAGGGATGTACGGTCACGTCCTGGTGGTCGGAGGTTCGTTTGGTAAAAGCGGGGCTCCCGCCATGGCTGGATTTGGGGCCTATCGCAGCGGAGCCGGTCTGGTGACAATTGCCTTACCCAAGAGCGCTTTAACGACGGTCGCAGCCGTCCGGCCTGAGCTTATGACCGAGCCGCTTGACGAGACCGCATCGGGCCGGATTCGTTTCGCAGAAGCGGCCAAACTGCTGGAACTGGCGAAGAAAATGACCGTTTTGGCGATCGGCCCGGGCCTCGGCACCGAAGACGAGACAGTTCGTTTGGTAAAAACCATCTACGAGCAAGCCGAAATCCCGGCCGTGGTCGATGCGGACGCTTTGAACGCGCTGGCAGGTAGTCTGCCCCGCACCGACCAGATCCGGATCCTGACGCCGCATCCTGGCGAAATGAGCCGCCTCACCGGCAAATCCGTAAAGGAGGTGCAGGCGGATCGGCTCGGCTCGGCACAGCGCCTTGCGGCGGAGAGTGGGGCTACAGTCGTGCTCAAAGGCGATCGCACGATCATCGCTTTCCCGGATGGCGAAAGCTGGGTGAATCCGACCGGTTCCCCCGCCATGGCGACCGGAGGCACCGGCGACGTCCTCACAGGTATGATCGCGGGACTGGTCGCGCAGCACCCTAAGGACTGGAAGCGAGCTGCTATCGCAGCCGTATGGCTGCACGGCAGAGCGGGGGAGCTGGCCGGCAAGCACTGGGGCGAAGAAGCCATGCTTGCAACCGACCTGCTGGAGTTTCTGCCCGAGGCGATGGATGAAGTCCGTCCAGCGGTTTGAAACCCACTCGGAAGAAGAAACTCTCGCCTTGGGCCGCGAACTGTCCGGGTTACTTCCGGATCGTGGGGTAGTTTTGCTTATTGGCGACCTGGGCGCGGGCAAAACAACTCTCGCCAAGGGAATCGTGGAGGGCCGCGGCGCATCGAAGGCAGACGATGTATCCAGCCCGACCTTTACGCTCATCCACGAATATGGAGATCCAGTCAGTGTGTATCACGTCGATCTCTACCGCTTAGATACGGCGGAGCAAGCACTGCGGCTCGGCCTGGAAGACCTGCTGGAGCAACCAGCCCTCGTGCTGATCGAGTGGGGCGACAAGTTTCCCGCCCTGATCGGCGCGGAAGCGACAACGATCCGCATCACGCAACGCGGCCAGGATGGCCGGAGCATCGAAGTGACGCTCTAGGTCATCGATTGCCTGCCCGCAGGAGTGGCCGCTTTCGCCAGACGGCATTCCGTTTCGTGCCCGGAAAGTTCTTCTCTGGTATTGAAGTAGCGGCCGCAAGTTTCGCAGCGAAACTGATTGGTGCCCGGACCCGCATTACGCCCGGTCGGGTGTCCTTCCTCCCTGCCGAATGCGCCGTCTACGGGAACTGCGCCGCGTCCTGTACTAAACTCTGGTCTCGAAGCGGAGAGCTTCTCGACCGAGGAATGTTTGCCGGATTTGTTCGAGGTTTGCAGATCCGGCAGCTCGGGAGTGCCGGTCATGGGATCGTCCGCCATTTCGGCATGCTTGTCGCGCGCAGTCTCGTCGGAATCTGGATAGTTGGTTTTCCTGTCCATCACGATGCCTCTGTAGAGGAGATCCAAATCCAACAGATAAGTAACGCTACTTGAGCGCGCTTGGTCTTCTTAGCGTATGGATACCGTGAAAGCCGAGATCACCGAGTTTCGCAGCTTGAAGGATCTGAAGCCCTTGTTAAGCTCAGCAGGCCCGTGCGTGAGCATTTATCTGGCGCTCGACGACGCCACGCCCAACCAGAACGGAAAAGCTAACGCGCTTAAGTGGCGGGAAGCGATTCGGGCCATCGAGCCGAAATTGCAGGATGTGGGAGCGCAGGGGCGGCAACTGCTGGAAACGCTGGGAGACTGGGAAACGATTTTGCAGGGTCAGGAACCGCAGGGCAAAGCGGTGGCGGTATTCCGATCCCCCAGCGTGTTCAACCTGATCTGGATGCAGGATCAGACGGGGACGCGCGCGCTGGCCGGGCCGCATTTTTATATCAGGCCGCTCCTGGCGGAACTGGACAAGGCGAAACAATTCTATTTGCTCGCCCTTAGCCAAAACGATGTACGCTTGCTACGGTGCAATTCACGCAGCGCGGAGGAGATTGCACTTCCGGCAGGAACGCCGACCAGCTTCGCCGAGTATATGAATACTGCGAAACCGGATCATGTGCGAAATAATATCTCGAGCGCGGGCCCATCGGCTGGGCACACCAAAGGCGCAGGCGGCACCACTGATACGGGACGCGAGGACAAGGATGAGTATCTGTCGCATTTCTTCCGCCAGATCGATCGCGGGGTGAACGAACTTTTGCGCGGCAGTTCAGATCCACTGGTGCTTGCCGGCGTGGAGTACGAGTTGGCGCTTTATCAAGAAATCAACAGCTACCCGTGTCTATCCGACGAAGCGGTACGGGGAGCGCCTAACAGTCTGAAATCGGGAGAAATGCACGCACGCGCGATGGAAGCGCTCGGCCGCAGTTACGAAAAGAAAGTCGACGCAGTTTTGGCGGAGTACAACCACAAAGTGGGTGGCGGCGCTTCGAACAGACTCAAGGATGTTGTCACGGCTGCGCACGATGGGCGTGTGCTGACACTGCTGGTTTCAGATTCACTCGAAAAAACCGGCACATTCGACGAACGAACGCACGCCGTGAAGGGACACGCTACCGGGCTTTCGGAAGATGAAGACCTGGTCAACGATGCAGCCGTACAGACTATCCTGCATGCAGGACAAGTACTCAGCCTGTCGAACAAGAAGATGCCGAACGGAGCTCCGCTAGCTGCCGTATTTCGATATTAGGCGCGACGCTTAGAAACGGCGAAGCCGGCCAGAGCGAACATCCCGAGAGCGAGCAACGCCAGCGAAGCCGGCTCAGGCGTCGGCACGAGCGCGGTTTCAACCGCATCCGCGACCAGAGCGTGACCAGCAGTGGTAGGATGCAGACCGTCCCAGGATAGATAGCCCTTGTCCGTCGGGATGGAGAGGCCTTGCGCGGCGTCCGTTACGTTCGTGAAACCGTAGTTCGCAGGATGGCTAATCAGGTTGATGAACAAGCTCTCGATGTTCACTCCGATTACGCCGATCCCCTTTCCCTGCAGAGCCGCCAAATCCGTAGCCCACTGATCGTCGAAGGCGACGGAGGCTGCATTCAGCAGCGCTTGATCCGGCTTGCCTCTCGGAGTGTCGCCGAGCAGCGGAAGATTCAACCAGACAAGATTTTTCGCTCCTTCAGAGGCAAGCTTAGAGATGTAACCTTCGATGTTGTTGGCAGCAGTTACCGGATTGCTCCCGTCTAAGATGTCGTTAGCTCCGCCCCAGAACGCATATAGGCCGGAGGACGGCGCTCCTGAAATCGCGTGAGCGGTTGAAAAGAGAGCAACCTGGTTGCCCATATCCTGAGGGCCGGAAGAGCCGGTTTGAGCCCCGGCGAAGGCGTAATTGCTGCCACCCGCCAAAAAGGGCTGAGGATCCGAGATGCCCAGTTTGCCAGCGAGTTGATCGACCCACAGGCCTTGAGGTCCAGCCGCCACGGGCGTGGTATTCGGGCCATCAGAAAAGTATTGAGTAGTCAGGGTCGTGCCCGGGAAAGTATAGTTTCCGTAATTGGATCCGGGGAGAAGTCCCGCGGAAGCGATGAAGGCGTTTCCGTTATCGGACAGGCTGTCTCCAAACATGTAGAACTCGCTGAAAGAGGAGGCGAGAGCCGCGCAAAGCGGCGACAGCAGGATAAGACCCGTTACTGCAATGAACTTTACGCGCATGCCTAGAAAGTAGCACGTCTCACAGGCAGCGACTGGTCATCGGCCGGCTTCTTCGTCCGCTAAAGAACTGACTTCAGCCGTATGAGCAATTCAGCGCTCGTTTCCGAAGATGAGAGTTGCATGCGAGCGGCGCTCTTGGCCATCGCCATCATTACGGCGGGAGCTAATACACGCCCAGAGCCATGGCGACATACGCGATCCAGCCCCGATCGTGGGGGAAAACAGCAATTAAGTCGCCCCCGGCTTCTCCGCTGCGAAACGAGCGCCCGTAAATTCGAAGTCTTCAATTGTGGTATTGCTGGCCGCGCGTGTCGATCCGGCATTCACACTGCAATCTGAACGAAAATGTACTTGAGAGGTGAACCGTGTCAAAGATTTTGGATGACGTGCTCAATGCGAACGAATCTTACGCCGCGATGTTTGGGGAAAAGTCGAAGCTGGCGATGCCTCCCTCCCGCCAGTTTGCGATTTTGACGTGCATGGACGCCCGGCTCGACCCTGCTAAGTTTGCCGGGCTTGCGGAAGGAGATGCGCACGTGATTCGTAATGCGGGCGGCCGCGCAAGCGATGACGCGATCCGGTCACTCGTGATCTCCTATAAACTGCTGGGCACCAAGGAATGGTTCGTCATACACCACACCGACTGCGGTATGCTGACCTTCACCAACGACATCATGCGAGCCCTGCTGGCCGCGAGTCTCGAAACGGCAACAGTAGAAGACGGCCGTTGGATCGACCTGGGCGAAGGACCCGGTTCACAGGCCGGAGACTACGTCGAATGGCTCACCATCCAAGATCTGCAGAAAAGCGTGGTTGCCGACGTGACCAGGATCCGCACGCATCCCTTGGTGCCGAAAAGCATTCCCGTTTACGGCTACATCTATGACGTCGGAAGCGGCAGGCTCATTGAAGTGCGTGAGGCTACTACAGCCGGTGAAGCGCAGGCCCAAGCCCGGGCGGCGAAGAACTGATACACTCCCGGAAAAGCTGGGACCCGCTACCCTGTTGTTTGCCGGGGAATTCGCGCGCGAACGCTTCAGCGGGCCATGAAGATTGCTACTTATAACGTAAACTCGCTTCGCAAGCGGCTGGCTCCTGTGCTTGCCTGGCTCGAGCAGGAGCAGCCGGACGTATTGTGTCTTCAGGAAACCAAAGTGCAGGACTCCGAATTTCCCGTCGAAGCCGTGCGAAGTGCGGGGTACCACGCTTCGTTCCGCGGCATGAAGGGCTATAACGGCGTCGCAACGCTGACGCGGGAAAAGCCAGAGCGCATCGTATATGGGTTCGGCGAAGCTTCCGAGGATGAAGCGGCCAGGATTCTGCAAACCGTAGTCAGCGGCATCCCGATAATCAATACCTACGTTCCGCAGGGATACTCGATCACGTCAGAAAAATATCGGGCGAAGCTCGAGTGGTTCAAATGTCTGCGCCGTTATTTAGAGACCCACCTTGATCCAAACAGACCCGCGATATGGCTGGGGGACGTAAACGTCGCGCCTGAACCGATTGACGTTTACCATCCGGAGCGCAGGGTGAAAGACGTGGATTTCCATATCGACGCGCGCAATGCATACAAAGACGTGATTAGTTGGGGATTTATCGACGTCTTCCGGCACCTTCATCCGGACCGCATTCAATACACGTACTGGGACTACTTCCGGAACGCGTTCGAAAACAATTGGGGGTGGCGCATCGATCACATCCTGGCAACACCGCCGCTAGCTGCCGTTTGCACGAAGGCCGAAGTGGATCTTGGTCCGCGAAGGCTGCCCGGCAGCTCGGATCACACTGTGGTCTGGGCCGAGTTCGAAGATAAGCGATGAGATCATGCCTCGTTATCCTCTAAAAAATTCTCTAAAAAGGCCGCGCGCCGAATCCGCTCCGCTCGTCGTGACGGAAGAAATTCTCTATTTATCCGAACTCCTGGGGATCAAAGTCTACGATTTAAAGGGCCGCGACATTGGCATATTGCGCGATGCCGCGCTGGTGCCCCTTATTCATCCGGTTCGCCTCGACCGCTACCTGGTTGGCGCCGGTCCGGCCTGGCTGAGCATCCGTTATGACCAGGTGCAAACAATCGATACGACAGGCATCCACCTGAAAGACGAGCGCCTGACGCCGTACCACTCGGACGAATACATGCTGCGCATGGTGCGCGACCTGCTCGATCAGCAAATCATCGATGCGCAGGGGAGGAAAGTCGTTCGCGTAAATGACATCACTTTCCTGAAGGAGCACGAGAACGGAAGCGATGTTCTTCACATTCTCGAGGTGGATATCGGCATTCGGTCTATTGTCCGCCGCTTGTTACGGGGCATTGTTCCGCCGGCTTCGATTCGAAAAGCTCAGAGCCGCATCCCGGCTCATTCAATCCGCTGGGAATTCTGTAACATTCTCGAGGCCGATCCGCAGCGCCGTGTGCGTCTGAACATCTCAAACAAACTCCTCGAAGACATGCATCCCGCGGACCTTGCTGACATCGTGGAAGATCTCGGTCATGAAGATCGTGCCGCAATTTTCGACACTATGGATAGCGAAAGCGCGGCTGAACTGCTTACCGAGGTCGAGCCCGAGCTCCAGACGCAGATCATCGAATCACTGAACGCCGAGAAGGCGGCCGAGATTCTCGAGGAGATGGAGCCCTCGGAGGCGGCCGACCTGCTAAACGAACTGGAGGAGGAGCGCTCGGAAGAAATCCTGGATGAGATGGAGCAGGAGGATAAAGAAGAAGTGGAGGAACTGCTCGACTTCCGCAACGACACGGCGGGAGGGCTTATGGATACCGGTTATCTCGCACTGCCCGTGGATGCCACCGTCGAAGAGGCGATGCACGAACTGCGTAAGGACGAAGAAGTCCTCGAAGACCTGCACACCATCTTTCTCACGGGCAGCGACAACCACCTGCGATACAGCGTGCCGCTTGCGAAACTCTTCTTCGCTGCAGGCGATACTCCTCTGAAGGAGCTGGCTTCCGACCCGCTGCTCTTTGTGTCTTCCGGCGAAAAGCTCGACCGCATCGCGGAGATGTTCGACAAATACAATCTGCTTGCGCTGCCTGTGGTCGACGATCGCGAGAAACTGATCGGCGTCATTACGGTCGACGATGTAGTGGCGCTACTCAGGCGAGGTTAGCGGGAGCCTTTTCCCCGGAATGTCACAGGGGCACCCGACGCGAGCGGCTGGTGCGTGCCTTGTTCATCGAAGCTCCTTTGCCAGCTCGCGAGCTTCAATCAGATCGGCAGTTTCTCGTCCTTCTCTAAACCACTCACACAGTGGTTCCAGCAGCTCGAAAGCTTCGACTCGCTTCCCCTGTTGCGCCCAAAGCCGGGCCAGGCTTGTCCCGGCTCTCAATTCCCAGGATTTCGCGCATTGCTGCCGTGCGATTTCCAACGCCCGCTGAAAACAGTTTTCCGCCTTAGTTTCGGCGTCCGAGCCTCCTTGCTGCAGCAGGAGTTCGCCCTGGAAACGATGAAGCTCTGCCTCGAAGAAATATTCCCGGGTGCGCTGAGCCCAAGTTAACCCTTCCTCGACTGCAACGAGCGCTTCCGTGAACCGCCGCAAATGCGCATATGCTTCCGCGAGCAACTGCTGCAGAACGGTAAGGCACAGATTGCTAGGTATGCTATCTATTCCGCTGCGCATTTCTTCAATTCCGGCTACAGAGTTTCCGTCCTTCACCATGATCAGGCCGGATAGAGTTCTTCCGGCAGCCAGCCAGAACGTTACTTTCCATTCTTCACACACGCCCATTAGCTCGTGGGTGAGTCTGCGGAATGTCTCCCAGTCCCGGCGCAAGTGGGCGTGGACGGCGCTAAAGAAGAGCCCGTGACCGCGGCTTAACGCATGCTCTACTTCCCGTGCCAAGCGCAGCGATTCCCGATCGTGCTCAGAGGCTCGATCCGGATAGCCGAGCATCCACAGGGTCCAGGAGAGATAAGAATGGGTTGTCATGCCAGGCTCCTGTCCGTAAAGCCAGGCCAAGGCCCGGTGTTGAACAGGGTCGTAGCCTGAGATCGCCTGCTCAAAGTAAAGCCGTGCCTCGGTCAACTGCCCCAAAAAGAAGTGAGGACAGCCTACCATCCTTGCGCCGACAACTTCGGCGATGGAGTGAACTCGCTGTGCCAGATCCAGAAAATCTCTGGCGAACCCTAGTGCCCTGTCGAGTTCGCCGCCTACCAAATGGGAGACCCACAACCCATACAGGATCGGCAACATTTGCGTGGGTTCGCCTACCTTGCGGCAGGAACTCTGAGCTTGCTCATATAACTCGATGACTTCCGGGGCGCCGTAGCCGAGAACAACCATGAGTGCGTTGCCGAGGACCAATTGCAGCGAGAATTCGATTTCGTTGCACTCGAGCGTTTGCTCGGCCGATTTGATCACGCACAAGCCCTGTCGTGCCAAGGCTGCGGCTTCCTTTGCGGCAAAGATGCGGCTGGCGTTTCTTGCCGCGACGAGATAGAATTCCGCCGCCCGGAAGAAGGTCCGTCCTGCTTCAAACAGCCGCGCCAGATCCGACGCCACACCTACGTTCTGGCTGCCATACAACGTAAGCAGCGCCTCTGCCACCTCGTTGCTCAAAGCAGCCCGCCGCGCCGGCTGGAGCATTGCGTACAGCGCGTTCTGGTAAAGCACATGAGTGAACCGGTAGCGCAAGCTAACTATCCTGGTTGGAAGTTCGCGCTCTTCGATTAACGCGGCAAACTGATGCGCTCGTTCCAGGAACTGTAGCCGCTCCTCGACGGCCGCATCATCTCTCCCAAGCGCACGCGCTATCACAGCAGAATCGAATTCGTGGCCTTGGACGCTAGCCGCAATCAACAACCACCTGTCTTTCTCCTGTAACTGCCCGATCATGCGCTCAATCATTGCCCGCATCGATTCCGGCAGATCCCTCGCAACATCCGGCAAAGTCCTCGCCAGCATCCACCGGCCATTTCTCTGGGCGATGATTTGCCGGTGGCGGAAATACCGCAAGAGATTGGTCATGAAGAGCGGGCTGCCTTCGGTTTTCGCGTGAATCACTTCAGCTACCTCGGCCGGTAAACCGTGCTGCGGAAACTCCAAAGCAATGTACTGTTCCACTTCCTCCAGGCTCAAGAAGCCGAGTTTGATCTCGTGAGCAATCCCCCGGGCTTGCAAGTCTTGCTTTAGCTTCAGAAAAGGATGGTTCGCGAGTAGCAGATCCGCCAGCCTGTAAGTGATCACTATGAGCAGACGCAGGCTAGAGATCCGGTCTGCCAGGAATGCGAGCAGATCGACGGTAGACAGATCGGCCCAGTGCAGGTCTTCGAGGAAAAGAACGACGGTCTGCCGCCGTGACATCTCCTGGAAAAAAGAGCTGAGCTCGCGTTTCATTCTCTCTTGGGAGTAGGCTTCCTCCAATCGTGGCCGTCCGGTTTCTATTACGCTCGAACTCCCGGAGACCACCTGGCGGTACCATGTCGGCGCCAATCGGCGCATGCTTTCGGCTGCGCTGTCCGTCGCGTGCTGCATCGCGTCCAGCGCTTCCAGGAAAGGTGAGTATGCTTCGGTGCCCGCCAGGCGTTCCGAACAGCGTCCGCGCGCCAGCATGCAAGCACTTCCGCTCGAGTTGAGTTCCGAGAGGAAGTCCTCAACCAAAGTCGTCTTGCCTATGCCCGGCTCTCCCGATATACAACACAGCAGACCCTGTGCAGCCGCCGCGGACTCCCATAAAGCATTCAGCTCGGTAAGCTCGCACTGTCGCCCCACCGTGCGTTTAGGAGACCGGAATACGCCCGGCGGAACTCGAAGCTTAGCGTCACCAGCAATTTCACCGAGAACCTGTTCTACCTCAGCCGCCGAGGGCCGAAGCTCCGCTCGCTTGTCGAGCATCCGTAGTATCAACTGTTCCAAAGCGGCCGGAACTGCCGGATTGATCCGTGATGGCGGAAGCGCTCCTCGCGAAAGAATTGCATCGAGGGTGCCAAATTCCGTCTCGGCTCGGAATGGATGTCGCGCTGTCGCGAGCTCGTACATCACCAAGCCAAGCGAAAAGATATCAATCGCGCTGGTCACATGCTCCCCTCGCGCCTGTTCGGGCGACATGTAACGCACTGTTCCGACCATCATGCCTGGTTCGGTAATCCCTGATGGCGACTCGCCCACCACCATCTTCGGTATGGATTTAGCCAGAGATGGAAGTAAACGAGCCAGCCCGAAGTCCAGTATCTTGACGTAGCCATCGGGTCTCAGCATCAGATTCTCGGGCTTAATGTCCCGGTGGACGATGTTCGCCGCATGGGCCACCTTTAGCGCCTGCGCTACCTGCACGCAAATCCGGATGACTTCTTCAACCGAGGGTCGCCTGTCGATTAGCCGGCGGAGCGTTTCTCCCTGCACGAGCTCCATGGCCAGAAAACGACTTTCCCCTGATTCGCCAGTCTCATAGATCGTCACGATATTGGGGTGGTTCAGGCCTGACGCAGCCTGCGCTTCCTGTTCGAAGCGGCGTAACCGATCCATATCGCGGGCAAACGCCGCGGGCAAAATCTTGATTGCTGCGTCCCGCTTCAGCTTGGTATCCAGAGCGCGATAAACCTCGCCCATTCCCCCGTTTCCCAGCCGTGAGACCAGCTCATACTGGCCCAGCCTCCTGCCTGCCAGCGACACCGGGTCCCGCGGCGACGCTCCCAGCAGGTCTTCCGCCGCACCCGCTTCAAGAAACTCACCGGCTTCTCCTTCCGCTGCGAGCAACGACTCGACTTCCGATCGCAGCAGTTCATTTCCTGCGCATGCATTGATTACAAACGAGGAACGTTCAACCGCGCTCCGCTCGAGTGCAGCTTCGTATATCTTTCCTATCAGTGACCACTGCTCAGGTGTCACTTCGTACCTCGCCGCGTCCCAATTCGCGGTAGAGCCAAACCCGCGCCAGCTTCCAGTCCTGCCGCACAGTTCTTTCGGACACCTTCAGAACCTCTCCAATTTCGGTTTCGCTCAATCCTCCGAAGTAGCGCAGTTCCACGACCCGGCTCTGTCGAAGGCTGAGCGCAGCAAGCCGCTCCAGGGCTTCATCCAGCGCCAACAATTCCGCGCTGCGATCGCGAGAGATGATGGCCACCTGGTCCAAGGCGATATGCCGTACCTCTCCGCCATGTTTCAGGTTGCGCTTCGCTCGCGCCAAATCGACCAGAATGCGGCGCATGATCCGAGCCGCTACGGCAAAAAAATGAATACGGTCCTGCCAGCGTACATCTTGCGCATTCACTAACCGTAAATAAGCCTCATTGACCAGAGCACTAGTCTGCAAAGTATGCCCCGGACGCTCGCGCTGCAGCTGCCGCCGAGCCATTCGGTGCAACTCGCCGTGAACCAGGGGAATCAGTCTATCGAGCGCGCCCTCCTCGCCATCGCTCCATGAGCGCAGCAAGCATGTGATTTCCTCGTCCGGGAAAACGCCCATTCATCATCCTCCGGGCTCCACCTGGGACCGGAAAGATTTTATCTCCTGTCCTTCCGGTTTTCTCAACAGATCTCGCCTTATTGGTTGCAGGCAGATTAAAGCCTGAGAAAAGAGGAAATATGTTACGCACACGAAGACGTCTGATCGCCGGCTTGAGCTGCCTGCTGGGCAGCTTCGCTCTCGCACTTCCGCCGGCAGCATCGGCTCAGGAAGCCAATCGAACCTTGTCGCCTTACAGCCTGGCTAGCCTCACAGGCGATTATGCAGTTGTTGGCACTTACGGTGCGAATGTGGCTCGGCTACTCGGGACGTATCATGCCGACGCCCAAGGGAAAATCAAAGGAACCGCGAAAGTCAATCTACCGGGTTCCGGGGCTGAAAGAGTAGTGGTGAGTATAGGTTTCTATGGCACTTACACTGTGAACGATGACGGAACGGGCATAATTTACTTCACCGTTGTGCTTCCAGGCGGCAGTACTACGCCGGTTACTCTCGATCTTCTCATCACGAAAGCGCAGAGCATCGAGGGCGTCAAGGTCGCAACCGAAATCAAGACCGCACAGCGAGAGCCCAGCTCGGTGGTCAATGGCGAGTTCGTAACGCATGTCTCTACCCGCCGGCCAGACGGAGCGGCGGATCGAGACCGTTGACATTACTTCACAAACTGGACAGTCACTCGCAGACCGATCGGTAGCGTCGCGGCATCCTGCTGCGGGTCGACCAAGGACTCAAGGATGTCGCGATCGCTCTTGGTTGCTCGCTTCTACTTCGGATGGCACATGCCGTACCTCGAGCAGCGCCGCTTGGCTCTCGTCATCATCAGGCGATCAGGCGCGATGTTGTACCAGGCCAGCCGCATGCTATCGGGCGTGCCGGTTCGCCATCAGCTTGAAAGGGCTGGGTAAAAACCGGCCCGTCGCGCTGCGGTAACGTGCATACGGCTCGGCCAGCGCGCTCGAAGCGAATTTATTCTCCTCATTGAGAGCGGCAATCAGATACAGCACGAACATCACTGCGAAGGTCAGACCCAGCCAGAGGTTGAGCGTTGCTACTGCACCTGCCAGCCAGGTAAGCAGATAGGAGCAATAGAAGGGATGGCGCACGAAACGGTACGGTCCATGCTGGACCAGATGTAACTGCTCGTTTTGTGAGAAACAGGCCGCGAGCGGCTTGCGCCTGTGTGATGCGACAGTCCACCAGAAAACCGCCAGCGCAAGGCAGTACAGGATCGCGCCCGCGACCACAGCACGGATCGCGAGCGCCGGTGTGCGCAGAATCGTCAGCAAATGCAAAATGGCAAACGTGCTGCCGGTCAGCATGGTTATTTTTAAGCCCAGCGTCATCTGCTGCGGCTTTACGAAGAAGTTTCGGACCGCCCAGGCGAAGCTCACAAAGCACATCACCAGCAGCAATGCCAGTAAAACCTGAAAAGGCGAGAAAGTCATAGGAGTCCTCGGCGGGCTACGCCTGGATACTTAGTCGCTTGCTTACGGAATCTTATCAGAATTTCTGAAACGGGAATCTCGTACCAGAATGGGATCCATATAGAACCAGTGCTCATGCCCGCGCGCTGAAAGCCACCTGCTGCCCCAAACATATCAACCACATAGAAGCAGCGCCGCTTGGCTTCCAGCATGCCTTTACTCTGGCATGAACTTCTGGATGATTCTCTTCGCCGCCCAAATCGCCGTTACTGTTTTCGCGGTCTTTCGCGAGAAGAAGAACAAGGGCTCGTTCGAAGGCGAGAAGCTCAGCTATCGCAGCTAGGCCAGTGAGTAGTAATCACCCTCAGATTTGAGGTATGCTCTGAAACGGATTGAAAATACAGTTGGAGGAAGAAATGAATCGCCGCCTTTTCATTCTGTTCGGAGCTGCCTGCCTCTGTTTCTCGCCGGCTTTCGCGCAGAATTCATCAGAAGGGAGCCATCAAGCCTCAACTCTGGAGGTGCATGTGGACTACTCAGGTTCCGGCTCCGTTGATCAAGCCCACAAAATCTACGTTGTCCTCTGGGACTCTCCCGATTTCGTAAAACCTTCTGGGCCCGGTTCAGGGCCACTCGCAGTAGAGTCTTTGAGCTCCAAATCGGGGACAGCTAATTTCAAGAACGTCGAGAAGAATCCGGTCTACGTGAGCATGGCTTATGATCCGAGCGGTAATTGGCAGGGAAATACAGAACCGCCGGTAGGGAGCTCACTGGGCCTGTACAGCAAAGAGCCAGGCGTACCCGCTCCGGTACAGCTCGAGCCGGGCAAGACCACGAAAATCTCGGCTAAGCTGGACGATTCCTATAAGAAAGACAAGATGGAACAGAAATAACGCCTAGCTCATCACTCAGGCATGCCGTTCTGATCCGATTTCACTTGTTATATAAAAACACGCACTGTTCGTGCCGGCTCTCGCCGCCATCATTCACCGAGTACCTTTTATAGCTCTTGTGGCTGCCCCATAGCGATCCTGCGGCATGCTCGCCGTCCACGCGCAGCGCATAGAATTCAATATCGAGTTTGTCCAGCAGCGTTTTGTCGTCGTTGTAGAGCTTTGAAACCCGCTTTAAAGCCTCGAGCACCGCGTCTTTCGGCGACATGCCGCGCCGCATGCTCTCGACAACCGTATGTCCGCCTGCGACTCGGATATTCAGCTCGCCGACACCCGTAGATCCGGCGCCCCCTACGTCTGGATCCACAAACAATCCTGCCCCGATAATGGGCGAATCCCCAACCCGTCCTGGGATCTTCCAGGCCAGCCCGCTGGTGGTCGTCACGCCGGACATCTCGCCCTTCTCATTCAGCCCGAGACAATTGATCGTCCCGTAAGTAGGATGGACGGCCATCTCCCAGGCCCATGCCAGAGTTCCCCTATCTACCCGGGGAAATCTTTCCTGAAGCTGATCGAGGGGCGGCCTCGCCTCGGCGGTCAGGTTGTCTTTCATTGAGATCCAATTGTTGAAAGCACCGGGAGACCGCAGGCTCTCCTTCCACACCAGCCACGCGGTCCTGGATTTTTCGGTCAGCAGATCCTCGCGCTTGTAGCCCTCTGCTTCGGCAAAACGCGTGGCGCCCTCGCCGACGATCATTACGTGCGTCGTGTGATCCATCACCAGCTTCGCGATCTTGGAAGGCGTCTTGATGCCTTGAATAGCGCCCACGGATCCGGCGCGCCGTGTGGGCCCATGCATCACACATGAATCCAGCTCGACCACTCCGTCTTCGTTTGGCAGCCCGCCGTAGCCTACCGAGGTATCGTTCGGGTCGAGTTCAACGATATTGACTCCGGCAATCACCGCGTCGAGCGTGTCCGCGCCGCTCGCGATCATCTCTCGCGCTTTCTGGCAAGCCGCCGTGCCGTTCGCGCTCGAAATCACCACCGGCTTCTTGCCCGAGCCGCCCTGCTTCGCCTCCGACACCTTCGCAGCAGCAGCAATGCCCGCCGTTCCCGCCATCCATTCACGCCGGTTCAGCATAATGTGTTGGTTTTACCATAGCGCTGCGAGGCGGGCTGGGCTCTTTCACAGCTGCACGGCTCGATTTCCGGTTCCATATCGACGTTAAGAACCTCGGCCCACGTTTCGCAAGCTCGTCAAGCGCAGTCCCGTCAGAAGTTCGGCGTAGACCTCGCATTCTCAACCAGTCGTACAATACGATTTCCATGACTGAGCAAGTCTCGCCGGCGCGAGCCCTCCACGGCGTCATTGCGGTGCCTGGTGACAAATCCATCTCTCACCGCTACGCCATGCTGACGTCAATCGCCGAAGGCGATTCCAGGATCTACAATTATTCGACCGGCGCTGATTGCCAATCTACCCTCGACTGCATGCGCGCGCTCGGCATTGAGCACGAATTCACCTCTGAAGACGGGCGGCAGGTGCTGATGGTGCATGGCAAAGGCGTTCATGGGCTCTCCGCGCCTGCTTCCCATCTCGATGCAGGTAACTCCGGCTCCACCATGCGCATGCTCGCCGGCATCCTCGCCTCCCAGCCCTTTTCTACCGTAATCACTGGGGACGAATCGCTATCCCGGCGTCCCATGCGCCGCATCATGAACCCGCTGGCAGAGATGGGCGCGCGCCTCGAGGCTCGCGAAGATCAATACCCGCCTCTCACGATTCACGGTTCGCGGCTCAAACCGATCGCCTTTGAGACCCCGGTAGCCAGCGCGCAGGTCAAGAGTTGTGTTCTGCTCGCTGCTCTTTACGCGGACGGCGAAACCTCTGTGCGCGAGCCTCTCGCAACGCGCGATCACACTGAAATCGCCTTGCGTGAACTCGGCGCCGAGATCGTGCTCGAGCCACGCTTTGCCCGGCTGCGTGGACCGGCTGCTCTTTCCGCCAAAACACTCGTCGTTCCCGGCGACCTCTCGAGCGCCGCATTTTTCATCGTTGCCGCTCTACTCCTTCCCGGTTCCGATCTGATCATCACGGGAGTTGGCCTGAACCCTACCCGTACTGCGCTGCTCGATGTCCTCGCTGGAATGGGAGCTTCCATCAAACTTCTGCAGATGGAAGAGGTCAACGGCGAGCTCATCGGCAACCTGCAATTGAAAGCCTCGCCTATAAAGGGCGGCATTATAGAAGGCGCAACCACCGCCGCAGTCATCGATGAAATCCCTATTTTGGCAGTGCTCGGCGCGGCCAGCCAGGACGGCTTGCTCGTTCGCGATGCTAGAGAGCTACGTGTCAAAGAAACAGATCGCATCGAAACCATCACACGCAATCTTCGCGCCATGAATGTCATCGTCCACACCACGGACGATAGTCTCGAAATCCCCGGACGGCAGCGCTTCCGTGCCGCCGAAATCGAATCCGCTGGAGACCACCGTATCGCCATGGCTTTTTCAATTGCGGCCCTTCTCGCCGAAGCGCCTTCTGTCATACGCGGGGCGCAGGCGGCTTCGGTTTCGTTTCCGGAGTTCTACAACACGCTCCGCAGTATTACGCAATAACGCTCGCCATGGATGAATCAGCTGAACCCGATCTTAGCCATGAAAGCCTGATTCACGATCTAAACAACGTCTTCGAAACGATCACCGAGGCCGCCGAACTGCTGAACTCAGACCGGCGCTGGAGACCGCTCGCCGCCACGCTGTGCCGCAGCGTCAAGCGAGGTAAACGGCTACTCGGAGCTATCCCGGACAAGACGCCCAACCTGGCTGCCATCGTGGACGATGCTATACAATCGGTAACGGATTATTGCGCTGCCGCCCGCAAGCCGCGCATGCGCTGGATTCGGCGTATTCCCGCCGGTGTGCGCTTGCCCGGCTCTTCCAAGGATTGGGAGCGGGTGTTTGTCAATCTCTTCCTAAATGCCGTAGAGATTATGCACGGGCCGGGGCGCATTGAAATCGAAACTGAAAGTGCCGGCAAGAGCCTGTCCATAACTGTCTCCGATAACGGCCCGGGCATTCCCGCCGACCTTCTGCCCCGGCTTTTCCGACCCAATGTCTCCACCAAAACCGGAACTTCTGGCCGCTCCGGGCTCGGTCTTCACATCGTCGCCTCCATTGTGACCAGATACTCGGGCCAGGTCAGCGCTGCCAATAAGGACCGCGGCACGGGAGCCGTCTTTACGATTTTTCTTCCCGAGACTTGAGAATCGCGCTGATTGTTCGTCACGTCCACCAAGTAGGGTGTGTCTACGTTTTTTGTCTGTTGAATGGCTGGCCGTGAGCACGCAGCCGACTGATCAATGAAATATCTCTGTATTCATTGCCATTTTTATCAACCGCCGCGCGAAAATCCCTGGCTCGAGCAGGTAGAGCTGCAGGACTCTGCTTATCCCTATCACGATTGGAACGAGCGCATCTCGGCCGAGTGCTACGGCCCCAACTTGGCAGCTCGCATTCTTGACGAGCAGCAGCGCATCACGCGCATCGTGAACAACTATTCACGAATCAGCTTCAATTTCGGACCCAGTCTCCTCTCCTGGGCAGCCGAGCACGCGCCGGAAATCTATCGCGGAATCATCGAAGCCGACCACCGCAGTCAGAAGCAATTCTCGGGTCACGGCTCAGCGATCGCCCAGGCTTACAACCACATCATCATGCCGCTTGCCAACAGCCGTGACAAGCGCACCCAGATCCTCTGGGGCATTCAGGATTTTACGAGCCGCTTCGGCCGCGCGCCGGAAGGAATGTGGTTGCCTGAAACTGCCGTCGACAACGAGACTCTTGACCTCATGGCGGAAGCCGGCCTGTTGTTCGCTATTCTCGCTCCGCACCAGGCCAAAGCGATTCGACCGCTGAGCGGCGGCGACTGGCAAGACGTTACCGGCTCCAAAATCGATCCTACTCGCGCCTATGTCTTCAATGCGCCGGGCGGCAAAAGCATTGCGCTTTTCTTCTATGACGGGCCCATTTCCCAGGCTGTTGCCTTCGAGAAGCTGCTTGACAACGGCGAAAAGTTTGCCACCCGCCTGCTTGGAGGATTTTCCGACTCGCGGCCCAACTCGCAAATGGTTCACATCGCCACCGATGGCGAAACCTATGGCCATCATCACAAGCACGGAGAAATGGCCCTCGCCTACGCGCTCGATTACATCGAAAGCAAAAAATCCGCGCGCATCACGAATTACGGTCAGTTTCTACAGCTCGCGCCGCCAGCTTGGGAAGTCAAGATTTACGAGCGTACCGCCTGGAGCTGCGTGCACGGCGTTGAGCGCTGGCGCGGCGACTGTGGTTGCAATTCCGGGCGCGCTGGTTGGAATCAGGCGTGGCGAAAACCACTGCGCGAGGCTCTTGACTGGCTGCGTGACTGGGTCATTCCCCGCTTTGAAAGCATGGGCGCGACTCTGCTCCGCGATCCATGGAGCGCCCGCGACGCCTACATCCAAATCGTTCTCGACCGCCATCCGGAAATTCGCGAGCGCTTTGGCAAAGAGCATTTCCTTCGCCCCCTGGACGCCTCCGAGCAGGTCCTTGTCTGGAAATTGCTGGAGCTGCAGCGCCACGCAATGCTCATGTACACCAGCTGCGGCTGGTTTTTCGATGATCTCTCCGGTATCGAAACCGTTCAGGTCATTCAATACGCCGGCCGCGTTGTGCAGCTTGCCGAACAGCTCTTCGATGAGCCTGTCGAAGCACAGTTCCTTGAGCGCCTCGCCTGCGCCAGAAGCAATCTTCCGGAATATGGCAACGGCGCCGATGTCTATCAGCGCTACGTCAAGCCATCGATCGTCGATCTCGAAAAAGTAGGCGCTCATTACTCGATCAGCTCTCTTTTTGCCCCTTACGGCGATCGGACTGACATCTTCTCCTACACGGTGAAACGCCTCGACTACCACACGCGCGATGCCGGCAAGATGCGCATGGCGATCGGGCAGGCTAACTTTACTTCGAAGGTCACGCAGGAATCACAAGTGCTTACCTTTTGGGTGGTTCACTTCGGGGATCACAACGTAGCCGGTGGCGTCAAGAAGTTCGGCGGAGCATCAGCTTATAAGGAACTGATCGAGTCCATTAGCGACTCATTTTCACAAGTAGATATCCCCGAAGTGGTTCGCATGTTAGACCGGCGCTTCAACGAAAAGACGTACTCCCTCCGCTCGCTTTTCCGTGATGAGCAGCGCCGCATCGTGCGTGTCATTCTTTCGAGCACCGTCGCCGAGGCGGAAGCCGCCTATCTGCAGCTCTATGAACATCACGCTGCGCTTATGCGTTTTCTCGCGAGCTTGGGAACTCCCATGCCGCGCGAGTTTACTGCTGCCGTTGAATACGCTCTGAATAGCCTCTTACGCCGGGCCTGTTCGGCCGAAGAGCTGGACGCGGAACGCATCCGCAGCTTGTTGCGCGAGGCCGAGGCCAGCCACACTACCCTGGATAAAACGACCCTCGAATTCCTCCTGCGGCACAAGATCGAATCGCTGGCGCGTCGCTTCATCGCCGATTCTTCCAACATCGAAAGCCTTGAAAATTTACGGATGGCATTGAGCATCACCAAGCAGATGCCCTTCCCGGTAAGCCTCTGGTCTGTGCAGAACGACATCTACGCCCTTGGAGGAAGCGTCTATGCCCGGGCGCGCAGAAAGGCCTCCCAGGGTGACCGCCACGCCCAGGACTGGCTGGCCGCCTACGTCGATCTATGTGAGTTGCTGGCTATTCGAGTGGTCTGACGGTCTGAATGCACGATTCTCTTCAACGGAAATGGCCCTCATAGAGGCGATCTGACCAAGACCGCACTGGCCGCATCATTTTCGTTTACCTTGTTCGTCTCTACAGCGGTTCCGCTGGCCCTGTCTTTCGAGCACTCGTCGGCGCGCAAGTACATTAGTCCAGATGGTTCCTTTGAGTTGAATACCCCTCCCGGCTACGGCGTGCGCACTGGCAAAGACAAGCCCAGCCGATCATACATCCCTGTTTGCCACGATGACTCACTGGTCTGCATCACATTCCCGTCCGGCAGGTATAAGGGAACTACTTTCGGGGACGCTTCTGTAGAAATTTGGGTGCTGACGGCCAAGACCGCGCAGGCTTGTCTGAATCCCGGCAAGTATGAACTGTCAACATCGCCAGACGCAGAGTTTCAGATCGACGTCAATAGCCCGAGCAGGATCATCGATGGCGCTCGCTTCCTTCACGCCTTTGAAACAGCAGGTGCGATGAGCCACGACATTGCGAGAGACCGGTACCGCGGATACAAAAACGGAAGATGCTATGAATTAGCGGCTGCCATTACATTCACAAACTTCGCTGTCTACCCGCCGGGAGCAATCAAAGAGTTCACCAACCAGGACCGGGAGCAAGTACGCGCACAGCTGCTGCGGATCGTGGATTCGTTCCGGTCATTGCATTTGAAGTAAGGGTTCGCTGCCTACCTGACCTGCTACCGACGCTCGTTTCGCTTATGTAGCCATATCGAATGATCATTGCTGCTAGACTGGCTTGTTATCAGATTTAAGTTGCAAATGGAGAGGCTATGACTCCTACTCGTCAGTGCGTCAGCTCAGCGCGACTTCTGCTACTTTCGTTGAGCATTCTTGCGGTCCGTGCACAAAGTTTAACTCCCTCCGCCCCAGTTGGATCCGGCGACGGCGTTGTTCAAGACAGCGGTGCTCTGAGCATCGCTTCAACACTGCCGGCCAGATCGGCCGCCCAAAGTTCCTCAGATTCTGCCCTGAGTATCTGGGGTGATAACGTCGTTCCTCCTGAAAGGTACGGGCCCCATGTGCCCGCTGAGCTCGGTGAGAAATTCCAGGTCAGTGAAGCCGGACAGATTGAAGGCATACGCTTCTACAAAGGCGCGGGAAGCCCCGGTCCTCATATAGGACATCTTTGGACCGCACGCGGCGATCTGTTAGCGAGCGTCACGTTCCAGAACGAATCGGCCTCCGGCTGGCAGTCTGCGAATTTCGCGACACCCGTAAGGGTTCAGCCCAATACCACCTACATCGTCTCCTACTACTCGCCTGAAGGAGCGTTTCTGGTCGATGTAAATTACTTGTCCAACCCGTACACGAGCGGCCCGATCACCTTGCTCTCCTCGTCTGATTCGGGAGGAAATGGCGTTTACTCTTTCGGTGGACCGAGTTCATTCCCGAACGCAAGTCTCGGAGCGGCGAACTTCTGGGCAGACGTCCTGTTTGTCCCTTCAACGGGTTCTGGAACGCCGCGCCCGCCATCCCCGCCACCCGGCCCGCCGCCTCCCCCCAATCCGCCTCCCCCCAATCCTCCTCCGCCTCCGTCTCCTAACCCCCCTCCCCCGCCACCCCCTAATCCGCCATGCACGTCCCAATACACATATCCCAATACCGCGAGAGGGCCCTCGCCCGCCCCGCCGTGTCCGCCGCCGCTGCCGCCCAATCCAAATCCTCCCGGTTCAACGAGCCAGGACGATGGACCGGTTCACGCCTGCATGATGATCATGAATGGTGTCCGGTATCAGTCGGTCCAGATCACCGGACTCTCGGGTCCGCAGAGCCTTGATGCAACCCTGTATTTCGGGGGTAGCTGTGACGCAAATCAGTTTGCAGACGAAATTTTCTATGGACGCCAGATGCAGTTCTACGGGTCTTCCATGACGTTTGGATTCATCCATTTCTGGGACGAACCCGCCACCTCGGCGATCTGGAAGGTCGGCAATCTGACCACAAAGTGCATCGATTACAGCAAGGTGCCTGACTGCCAGTAGGGCCTTAAAAGAGGGAACTCTAGCCCCAGTCGGGCGTGGGCGTGTGGGCTAAGTCGTTAGCCAGGCTAGCGCCCGAAGGCCTATAAGCCACCGCCAAGAGCAAACTCCTGCGGAGCCAACTTGAGACGGCTTAAACTTCGCTAAACCACACTAGCTATCATGTCTTTTGTTGAATGCCTCCTGAACAGGAAGCGCGCGCCGCAATAGACAAGCTGTTAGCGGCGGCTGGATGGTCGGTCCAGCCCCGTGACCAAGTAAACCTCACCGAAGCGCAAGGAGTGGCTATCTGCGAGTACCCCCTCAAGAGAGGTCACGGGTACGCGGATTACTTGCTCTATGTGGACGGCGCGGCGGTCGGCGTCATTGAAGCGAAAAAGGCTGGCGTCCCGCTGACGGCAGTCGAGATTCAAACCGCCAAATACAGCGAGGGTCTGCCGGACCACATCCCGGCGTTCCGGCGACCGCTCCCGTTCTGCTATCAGAGCACCGGGGTTGAAACTCGGTTCACAAACCTGCTGGAACCCGATGCCCGAAGCCGTGCCGTTTTCGCCTTCCACAGACCGGAAAGCTTCAGCCAATGGATTCAAGCCGACGCGAAAACTCCAGGCTCTACGGTTCGAGGCCGGCTCCGGGTCATGCCTCCACTGGATCAGGGGAATCTTTGGCCCGCTCAGATCAGGGCCATCCGAAAGCTGGAGGAATCGCTTGCCGATAACCGCCCGCGCGCCCTCATTCAAATGGCCACAGGCAGCGGGAAGACTTTCACCGCTTGCAACTTTATATATCGCCTGATCAAATTCGCCGGAGCCAGGCGAGTTCTCTTCCTGGTGGACCGGAAAACTTTGGGGCGGCAGACCCTGAATGAGTTTCAACAGTTCGTTACGCCTGACGAGGGCCGCAAGTTCACCGAGCTCTACAACGCGCAATTGCTATCCAGCAACAAAATCGATCTGGTTAGCAAAGTCTGCATCACAACCATTCAGCGCCTCTATTCCATGCTGGTGGGCCGAGATATAGCGGACGCGGATGAAGAAGAGAAATCGGCCGCGACCTGGGCTGATCTGACCAGGCTCCCCGATCCCATTGAATACAACCCGGCATTCCCCATCGAGACGTTCGATTTCATCGTCACCGACGAATGCCACCGGTCGATCTACAATCTCTGGCGTCAGGTGCTGGAATACTTCGACGCTTCGTTGATCGGCCTGACCGCCACGCCCTCCCGCCAAACCCTCGGCTTCTTCAACCGCAACCTCGTTATGGACTACAGCCATACCAAAGCGGTCGAGGACAAGGTGAACGTGGAATACGACATCTACGAGATCCGGACGCAGATCACCCAATCGGGCTCCAAAGTGGACGCCGGTTTCTTTGTCGATAAACGGGACCGCCTGACTCGCGCCCGCCGCGCCGAGCTGCTCGATAGGGATCTTGCCTATACCGCTGGACAGCTTGACCGGGACGTGGTGTCAACGGACCAGATCCGTACGGTCATCCGCACGTTTAAAGAGAAGCTGTTCACGGAAATCTTCCCGGGCCGCACCCACGTTCCCAAAACGCTCATCTTCGCCAAAGACGACAATCACGCCGACGACATCGTTCAGATCGTGCGCGAGGAATTTGGCAAGGGAAATGACTTCTGCCAGAAGGTCACCTACCGAACCGGTGCCCGCCGCAGCCGCCGGAAATCAAGAGGGGAGGACGGTTCCGAAACCGAGATTGACATTTGGGAGCAGATCGGCGACAAGGCCGAATCGGTCATTCAATCTTTCCGCAATAGCTATAACCCGCGCATCGCGGTGACCGTTGACATGATTGCGACCGGTACCGATATCAAGCCCCTCGAAATCGTGATGTTCTTGCGCGAGGTGCGGAGCCCCAATTTGTTCGAGCAGATGAAGGGCCGCGGCGTCCGCGTCATCAAGGGAGACGACCTGCAATCTGTTACACCCGATGCCAAAGCCAAAACGCACTTTGTAATTGTCGATCCTATCGGCGTTTGCGAGCACGCCATGGTGGAAGCGCCGCCGCTCGATCGCAACCGGAATATCGCCTTCGAAAAGCTGCTGGAAGCTGTTGCCTTCGGAAGCACCGATCCGGAAATTCTCTCTACCCTGGCGTCCCGCCTTACGCGCCTGGACCGCCAACTCTCAAACGCCGATCAGTCTCAAATCACGGAAGCCACGGGCGGCGAAAGCCTGTCCGATATTGTTCGAGCACTCGCCGATTCCGTCGATCCCGACGTGCAGTTCGACGCTGCGAAGGTGGAGCACGCGGTTGAAGAGCCCACGCCCGATCAAATTGCAGCCACGTCACAGCGCTTGCGAAAGGAAGCCGCGCAACCGCTGCTTGCTCCCAAAGTGCGGAACCTCCTGGCAACCCTGAAGAGCAGCTACGAGCAGACGATAGACACGGTTTCCGAGGATCGTTTGCTGCGCGCCGGCTTTTCGGGTGATGCCCAGGATAAAGCCAAAGAGACGATTCAATCGTTCCGGCAATTCCTTGATGAGAACAAGCATCAGATCACGGCGTTGCAGATTCTCTACAGCCGCCCCTGGAAAACGCGGCTCACCTACAAACAGGTGAAGGAACTTGCTGCAGCCATCCAGCGTCCTCACGCAGCATGGACGCCAGAATATCTCTGGCGAGCCTACGAGCAGCTTGACCGGACCAAAGTCCGCAGCTCCGGCCAGCGTGTCATGACGGACATCGTTTCGCTCGTGACGTTCGCGATCGGTGCCGATCCCGAACTCCGCCCGTATCCCGACAAAGTAAGGGAGCAGTTTCTATTGTGGCTTTCAGAGCAAGAGCAACTCGGAGCGGCTTTCACGAATGAGCAGTTGCAGTGGCTGCATCAAATCACCGAGCACATCGCTACTAGCCTTGAGATCACGACGGATGATTTCGATTACGTGCCGTTCAGCGAGCACGGCGGGCTTGGGCGGGCGTGCCAACTATTCGGAAACAAACTGCCGCAGATATTAAGTGATTTGAATTCGAGGTTAGTGCAGTGAGTGAGTTACCGAACGGGTGGACCTGGACGACTATTGGCGAAGTTTCATCGGCATCCGTGGGTCAGAAGGGTCCCCAGACATCTGAATTCACGTACGTCGATATCAGCAGCATCGATACGTACTCGAAGCGGATCGCTTCTCCGAAGCGCATCTGCACGGAGAATGCGCCATCCCGTGCGAGGCAGAATGTCCGGATTGGCGACGTACTGGTCTCCCTTACACGGCCCAACCTCAACGCTGTCGCGCTCATTGATCGGGAGTTCGGCAATGCCATCGCGTCAACTGGTTTTCACGTAGTGAGACCAGTTGCAGTAGAGCCACGCTGGGTCTACTTCTTCGTTCAATCCCGAAACTTTATTGAGAGGCTTCTCACACGAGTTCAAGGAGTTGTTTATCCCGCGGTCAGACCGAAGGATGTAGCAGAGTTGTCATTTCCGCTTCCACCGCCGGCCGAGCAGCGCCGCATCGTCGCCGAAATCGAGAAGCAGTTCACGAGGCTAGATAGCGCAAGCGAGATTTGCAGCAAACTTCAACATAAGCTCGCAAGACTATCGCAATCGGCATTCAAGGCGCTTCAACCAAATGAGGTAAACACCCAAGCGCGGCGCGTGCGGTTGCGTGATGTGGCAAGCACGATTCAATATGGATCGTCCAAAAAGGCAAGTTTTGATTCAAGGGGCGTAGCGGTGCTCCGAATGGGTAACCTTTCCCGGGATGGCCGGCTGTTGCTCGAATCGCTAAAATATCTTCCGACCGACCACGATGAGTTTCCAGCTTTGCTCTTGCAAAGTGGAGACATCCTATTTAATCGAACGAACAGCGCAGAACTCGTAGGAAAGTCTTCCGTTTATCGAGGAAACCCATGTCCGTGTACCTTCGCTTCCTATCTGATTCGTGTTCGAACGACCGAGGAATGCTTGCCAGATTTTCTTGCTGCCTGCCTGAACTCTCCATATGGCCGACACTGGATATCCTCGGTTGTAAGTCAGCAAGTCGGACAAGCGAATGTGAACGGGACGAAGCTGGCGAACTTCGAATTCTACCTGCCCCCCTTAACCGAACAGCAGCGGTTAATTTCCGTGTTCGATCAGACCATGTCCCTGATCTGGAATATCGAGAGCTCGCTTTCGCAACACTCCGGGCGTGCCGCTCGTCTCCGCCAAAGTATCCTCGCGAAAGCCTTCTCCGGCAAGCTCGTACCGCAAGACCCAAACGACGAACCCGCAAGCGTGCTCCTCGAGCGAATTAAGGCGAACGCAGAACACCCAGCAAACAAGCTGTCCGGCGCAGAAGAGCTTCCAACCAAGCAGAACTAACCCTCCAACCATAACTTCATGTCCAACGGCTCATCCGCCCTCGTCAACAAACTTTGGAACTACTGCAACATCCTGCGCGATGACGGTCTTTCGTACGGCGATTACGTAGAGCAGCTCACTTTTCTGCTGTTCCTCAAAATGGCGCACGAGCGCACGCAACCGCCCTACAATCATCCATCCATCATCCCCGAGGGATACGACTGGCCGAGCCTGGTGGAACTGGATGGCATCCCGCTCGAACATCATTACCGGCGCACCCTCGAGACGCTGAGCAAAGAACCGGGAATGCTGCGCACCATCTTCCGGAAGGCGCAGAACAAGATTCAGGACCCGGCCAAGCTGAAGCGTCTGATCGCGGACCTGATCGATAAAGAATCCTGGTCAACCCTTGATGCCGACGTAAAGGGCGACATTTACGAAGGACTGCTCCAGAAGAACGCCGAAGACGTAAAGTCCGGAGCGGGACAGTACTTCACTCCTCGACCTCTCATCCGCGCCATTGTGGATGCCATGCAACCCAAGCCAGGCCTCACGATCATGGACCCTGCCGCCGGCACTGGTGGATTCCTGTTAGCAGCGCACGAGTACATTACCCGCCACTATGTGCGCGAAATGGACTCCGAGGAGAAGCGATTCCTCCGATTCGAGGCGCTTCGTGGAGTGGAAATCGTAGACGCCGCTGCACGCCTTTGCGCCATGAATTGTTCCTTCACGGCATCGGTGGCGACGAGAGCCCCATTCGCGTTGCGGATAGTCTCGCGGCCAAGGATTCCAGCAACTACGATCTGGTGCTCACCAATCCGCCTTTTGGGAAGAAATCAAGCATCACCATCATCAACGAAGAAGGTGAGGAGAGCCGGGAAGCGCTCACCGTCTTCCGCGACGACTTCTGGGCCACCACCAGCAACAAGCAGCTCAATTTCGTGCAGCACATCGTCACTTTGCTCAAAATGAATGGCCGTGCAGCAGTTGTCGTTCCCGACAACGTTCTCTTTGAAGGCGGCGCCGGGGAAACTATACGGCGCAAGCTGCTACAGAGTTGTGACGTTCACACGCTATTGCGCTTGCCCACCGGGATTTTCTATGCGCAAGGCGTGAAAGCGAACGTGTTGTTCTTCGACCGCAAGCCGGCCAGTGAAACAGCATGGACGAAATCGCTGTGGATCTACGACCTGCGCACAAACAAGCACTTCACGCTGAAGACGAATCCGCTGAAGCGATCGGATCTGGATGAATTCGTGCAGTGGTTCAATCCAGCGAACCGCTTTGAGCGCAAGGAATCGGAGCGCTTCCGCTGCTTCAGCTACGACGATCTGCAAAAGCGAGACAAGCTCAGCCTGGATATCACATGGTTGCGGGACGAGAGCCTCGAAGATACAGACAACCTGCCCGATCCCGCTATACTGGCCGCCGAAATCGTCGAGGACCTGCAAGCTGCCTTGGACCAATTCGCCCAGATCGCGGCCGACCTGTCAAAGAACGGATCAGCCGTCGGCTCTGCGCCCGAAATATCGGCTGAGTAGTCGAGCATCAGGACCGTGCCCGGCCCGCTATCCCTTGGTCAGAATCCGGCTGATATCGTTGTAGATCACAAACACCACCACCATCATCAGGAACACGAAGCCGAGCTTGAAGATGTTCTCTTTGAGTTGCAGGCTCATCTCGCGCTGCATGAGCATTTCAATAATCAGCATCAACAGCGTTCCGCCGTCGAGAATCGGAATCGGCAGCAGATTGAAGATTGCAAGCTGTAAACTGACAATCGCCATCAGGAATAAATAGCTCCAGGCGCCCTGCTGCGCCGCTTCGCTCGACATCTGTGCGATCCCGATCGGCCCGGCTACCGATTTTGTCGAGACTCGCCTCTCGATCAGACTGCCGAGCACCTGAAACAGCATCAACGCGTTCTGCCGGTTGAAGCGCAGCGATTCCACCAGCGCTTGCCCCGGACCCAGCTTCACAAACTGCACCGGCATCCTGAAGGTGATCCCAATCAGCCAAGGCGTCTTCGGATCACCAGTTGCCCTGGCGGCAACTGAGATATTCTGCATCTCGCCATGGCGCATGACTTGGAAGTGCAACGCTTTCCCATTCGAGTGGAATACCGCCTGCCGGATGGTAGCCGCTGACGCTACCGGCTGACCGTTGACCCGCAGGAAAACGTCCCCCTGCTGCAGACCAGCTGCTTGCGCCGGTGACCCTTGCTGGACGGTACCAACCTGGACATCCAGATCGCCGCTCCAACCGGCCTCCCCGATTCCTTGTTTTGGATCCATGCGCGGCGTCACGTAAGTGGAGATTTTGCGCCCGTGGCGCAGCACCGTGACCGGAATCGAATGATTCGCGTTCAGAGCCTCCTGGGTCAGAACATATTCCCAGTTAGGATCCCGTTTCCCGCTCACCTCAATGATTTTGTCGCCAGCCTGCAGTCCCGCTTCTGCTGCTGCTGAATTGGGGGCTACCGCCGAAATCGTCGGATCGGTCGTGTCCGCTTCCTTGGGGTAGGCGAACATGTAGAGGCCCGTCACCAGCCCGATAGCCAGCAGGACGTTCATTAACGGTCCCGCCGCAATTACTATCGCTCGCTGCCAGCGCGACTTGGCTTGGAAAGAGCGCGGGTCCTCGGTTGGAGCGTCGCCCGGCTGCTCACCTAGCATCCGCACATAGCCGCCAAACAGTATGGCCGAAACACGAAAGTCAGTTTCTCCGCGCTTGAACCCGAAGAGCCGCGGGCCGAATCCGATGCTGAAGGTATCCACCCTCACCCCGACCGCCAGAGCCGCCCAGAAATGTCCAAGCTCGTGGATCAGAATCATGACTCCGAGCAGGATCACGACCCAAAAAACCGGCTGCAAGAAACTCACGCCTTGATACCCTTCATTCCTAGCTGTGCCGCACTGTCTTACAGAGCATCCTATCTGACAGAGATCCTATCCTTTCGACGTAGCCGGCCCATTTCCGGTTCAGAACCTCACTTATCGGCTCGCACCCTGAAATGCCGCTGCAGGGTGGATTTCCGCTATTATCTTCCTTGCCAGGTCACGCGATTCGGCATCCATCGCGAGAACTTCTTCTATTGTGCCCGGTTCGCGGCTTCTTTGCCGGGTCAGAGTTTCCTCTACTGTGGCCGCAATCGCCGGAAACGGGATCCGTCCGTCTAAGAATGCCTCCACAGCTATCTCATCGGCGGCATTCAGGGTACAGGTAGCCGATCCACCCTGTTTCTGGGCCTGATATGCCAGCCCCAGCAGAGGGAACTTGCCCAGGTCCGGTGCCGAGAACTGCCAGGTCCGCGGCTGAGTCCAGTCCAGTCGCGGGACGGGCGCCGCGTGCCGTTCCGGGTAAGTGAGCGCGTATTGAATCGGCATCCGCATGTCGGTAGCGGACACCTGGGCGATGACGCTCCCGTCGTTATATTCCACCATCGCGTGGATTGAAGACTGCGGGTGTACGACCACCTCCACTTGTTCCGGGGGCAAGCTGAACAGCCAGCAGGCTTCAATTACCTCGAAGCCCTTGTTCATCATTGTGGCCGAATCGATCGTTATCCGGCGGCCCATCTTCCAGGTTGGATGCTGCAAGGCTTGTTCCGGCGTCACCTCCCAGAGGGCATTTGCCGGGGTATCCCGGAACGGCCCGCCGGAAGCAGTTAAGAGTAGTCTCGTCACCTCGTCCCGGGTACCGGCCCGAAAGCACTGGTGAGCGCCATTATGTTCGCTATCGACCGGAATCAATTCTGTACCGGCCCGCCTGGCGGCCTCCATTACCAGCTGCCCGCTCGCTACCAGAACTTCCTTGTTCGCCAGACCGATCCGCTTCCGCGCCCGGACAGCCTGGTAAGTAGCTTCCAGACCTGCCACTCCCACGATCGCGGACATGACGAATCCGGCTTCGGAGGCGGTTGCAGCAGCCACTCTGGCCTGGGGACCGACCGCCAACTCCGGCCAATCCTCCCGAGCAAGCCCACGCTCAAGTAGCTGCTTTTGAAGCCTCGCCAAACCGTCATCGTCGGCCACCACGGCCACATCCGGCCGGAACTCCAAAATCTGGGAGGCGAGTTCTCCCGTATTTTGCCCGGCTACTAAGGCGTAAATTTGAAATCTGTTCGCATTCTTACGCACGACATCCAGCGTGCTTAAGCCGATGGATCCCGTTGAACCCAAGAGGGTTACCTGCACGTCAACACCGCTTGCCGGAACTCAGCGCTAGTGGCATTAGAGCTGGTCCAGAAAAAATTTTGAAATGCGTAGAGAAAAAGCTTGCGTTCCATAAATTCATATTCTAATATTGGAAGTAAGCCAGGGAGGCAACTCCCACCAAAGCGAGACTAACCTCATAGAAAGACCCCTGAAGCAACACCTCCCTGGCGCCCGCAAGGGCCTGTCTCGCGCTTCAGAAATCGACTAACCTCCTCAATCATAGAGCTTCGAGTTCGTTTCGCAAAAACCCGCGGCTGTAGTTCGTTCGGCAAAACCGGTCTCAGTTCGTTCGGCAATTTTCTCTTCCCGCAACTCGCCTCTTTGCCGTTACACTCAAGGCGGGAGCTTCCCCGTGGCTCAGCAAAATCACCCAACGCAACTTCATCCCGAGACCGACATTCTTATCCGTGGTTTCGACCCTACGCTTTCGGTAGGTTCTGCCCGTCCGGCAGTCTTCCGTAGCTCAACTTACGTTTTCTCCAGTCCGGAAGCCGCCGAGCGGGCTTTCGACATCATGGGCGGCCGCGGACAGCGCAAGGCGGAAGAAAACGTCGATCTAGTCTATTCCAGGTTCAACCATCCCAACGCTCAAATTCTCGAGGACCAGATTCTGCCCCTCGAGCCGGGAGCTACCGTTGCGGCCGCCTTCAACTCCGGAATGGCCGCCATCATGACAGCGCTTCTGGCCGTTTTGAAACCGGGCGATTCGATCCTTTACACCGTTCCCATCTACGGCGGAACTCAGACTCTGATCCAGGGCTTTCTCCAGCCTTTCGGTATCGAAGGTATCGCGGTACAAGCGGGTAAGACGGAGGAAATTGATCAGGCCATCCGCCGTGCCCGGAACTTGCGGGTCGTTCTGATCGAAAGCCCCGCCAATCCCACCGTCATCATGACCGACATCAAGCGTGCCTGCGAGACGGTCGCACGACTACCGCTCGCGGGAAGCAACGGTCATGGGACGGCTGAGCGGCCCCTCGTGATGATCGATAACACGTTCCTGGGACCCGCTTTTCAGCATCCGCTCTCTCTCGGGGCTGACGTTTCCCTGTACTCCGCTACCAAATACCTGGGCGGCTACAGCGACATTATCGGGGGCGTCGCTCTAGCTAAGGACGCCGGGTTGATGAACAAGATCCGCAGCAAACGGAGCCTGTTTGGCAACATTCTGCAGCCGGATGAGTGCTGGATTCTGAACACGCGCTTACCCACTGTCACCTTGCGCATGAATCGCCAGAGCAAGAACGCGCAGCGCATCGCGGAGAAGCTTGCCACCAATCCGAAAATCCAAAAGGTCTACTATCCTACGCTTTTTGATGATCCCGAGCAGGCTCGCATCTTCCGCGAACAGTGCAACCATCCCGGAGGCCTGGTCTCGATCGATCTTAAGGGTGGCAAAGCGGCTGCTTTCGATCTGCTGCGCAACTTACGGCTGGCGCGCAACGCGGTTTCCCTGGGCGGCGTTGAGACGCTCGCCTGCCATCCACGCAGCACCACCCACTCGGCCTGGAGCGCGCGGGATCTGGATGAAGCAGGTATCGGCGAAGGCCTGGTGAGAGTTTCTTGCGGGATCGAGGACTGGGAGGATCTGCTGGCCGACTTTGAACAGGCTCTGGAGAAGGCTTAGTTATCTGAAGAGCAGTTTGCCGGTCGTCACCACGAGCGCATGAGTCACCATGGGCGCTCGTACGCTACCGCTCTGCGCGTATGCGACACCGCAGGCAATTCCCAACACCGAAGCCACCAGGGCTCGCTGCCAGTTTGGAAAATGATGAAACCAGAGGTGAGCGCTACCGAACAGCACTGCAGAAACGAGAATCGCTAGCCATCGCGAGCGCCATTCGGTCAAAAAGGCGCGCTCGATCACGCCACGAAAAAGCAGTTCCTCTCCCAGGGCCAGCACCCATAGAACGCCAAAAAACGTTGCGATCGCCAGCCCCGCCACCTGCCACCATTCGCCTCGCTGGGGAGCAAACCGCAAGTCGCCCAGAGAGATTGCAAGCAAGGCGAGCGGAATAAGCGCCGCCGCGTAGCAGAGAATGCCAACGCGCCATTCTTGTAGTTTCGGCCACAGGCCAAATGCGCCTGGGTTCCAGTCGCGAAATACCAGGAGCACGACAATCCCCAGCCTTATCCACATCAAGTGGCCCAGCACATCGATTCTCAGGTGCGGATCCGGCGTTGCGTAAAGCCGGGGAAAAACTCGCAATGCCATCGGCGCTGCGGCGACTAGTAAGAAGCCGACGTCGTAAGCCAGCCGGCGTGGCAGCAGGATGTACCAGAAGACCAGCACGCCGGTTAAGAATGCAAGCACCTCAGTTGTATTTCTCTGCAATGTACCCACAATCGAGGCGAACATAAGGTACGGAATCAGCGCACTCGCCCAAAGCATCAACGGCTGCAAGAGCCGCAGCGGCATTCGATGTAAGTTGCTGAACCAGGTTCGTGGCGCGGCGAATACCGAGCCCAGATAAAAAATCGCTTCAGCTAGGAATGCGGGCAGCGCCGCGTTCATGATCCAATGAAATTGAGGATGCTGCTTTTCATAGATGAAAGCAGTAGCAAACAAAGCTATCCACGTACAGGCCAAAGCTGTGAAAAATGGACGCATTGTCCTTAACATCGCCCTCATCGTAGCATCGGCAATCGCGTTGTCCGCGCCTTCGCTACGGGCCGCTGAGCCGCCTCCTGGATTGCTGCGCAAGATCGCCGAACGAGAAACCGCCAATGCCCAGGCGATGAGCAATTACACCTACCGCCAATCGGTCACTATTCAGGAGTTTAATGACCACGGTGCCGTCACGGGCCAATACCGCGAAGTACGAGACGTCACCTTCTCGCCGAATCACGTGCGCTATGAACAGCAGACCGAACAGCCGCGCAACACGCTCACGCGCATCCGGCTTACTCCACTCGATTTCGCCGATATTCGTGACATCGAACCATTCATGCTGACGCGTGACAAGGTCGCACTCTATGAAGGCCAGTACAAAGGTGAGGAAACCATAAACGGGATGCCGTGTTTCATCGAGCACGTGCGGCCGCGTCAGATCCTTTCAGGACAGCGATTCTTTGAAGGACTGCTTTGGGTGAGAGAGAGTGATTTCTCGGTGGTTCAAACTGAGGGCCAGGCCGTTCCTCAGGTTGAGACTCTTCGGGAGCAAAACTTGACTCCGCACTTCACGACCATTCGCAAGCTCGTTGATGGCAAATGGTTCTTTCCCACTCAGACTTATGCTGACGATACGCTCTATTTTCGCGATTGGCCGCAACGCATCCGCATCGAGATCCGCTATATGAATTATCAGCGGTTCGGCGCGGAATCGATAGTCACGTTCGGAGGTGAAGAACCGCCTCCTGATGCGAAGCCGCAATAAGGGGCACCTACTTCGGAAGGAAAGCCCACAAGAGAATCCCGATCTTTATCGGTTTCGCAACTCCGATGCGGCGGGTCAGAACTGCGTAATGACTCGCTTCGATCCTTGAAAGCAGACGCAGATAGATGGCGCGGAGAGCCCACAGTGAGCGGCGGCTGTTGGGCTCGATGAGATCGATGAGCGGAGCCGACTGATCATAGAAGGCGCGGGCGCGAGCGGCCTCGAAACTCATCAGTGCCCGGAACCGGTCGTCCTCCGTGCCGGAACGCAGTTGAGCTGGGGTGACGCCAAAACGCTCGAGATCTTCGCGCGGAATGTAGATGCGATCTATCAAAGCGTCTTCGCGCACATCGCGCAAGATATTAGTGAGCTGAAAAGCGATGCCGCACTTTTCGGCAAGCAGTAAGGCGCGCGGAGAACGGAAACCAAAAATGTGAATCACGGTGAGTCCAACCACGGAGGCGACGTGATAGCAATAGCGGTAAAGCTGATCGAAGCTTTCCATTTCATAGGGTTCGATGTCGGACAGGATGCCATCGATCATCTCATGGAAATAACGGTGCGGAATGCGATAGCGCCTGACGGAGTCAGCGAAAGCCGGCCAGACCGGAGCTTCTTCCGGATCGCCTCCGAGGGCGCGATCGAGTTGCCTGCGCCAGTCTGATATGGCCATCCGAAGCTGTGCCTTGTCGTTGGTTGCCGGGTCGTCACTCAGATCGTCACAGCGACGCATGAAGGCGTAGACAGCGCACATCGCGTCGCGCTGCTGGGGTTTCAATAGCAAGAAGGAGTAATAAAAATTCTTGGCGCGCTCTTTCGCAACTTTCCGGCAATAGCGGTAAGACTCGTCTAGGGAAACGGGTGAAATCTGGATACCACGAGTTTCCTCTGAAAGCGCCATTCCTACTTTTAGAGAGAGACCAGGCGCGGGAGGCAACGCAAAAGAATCGTCGCGCGCTCCGCCTTCGAGATGTACGGACGCTGTTTCAAAACATCGTATTGCCGCTGTCGGATTTTCTGCAGAATGGCGAGACCACCCCGGCTGAAGAGATCGAGATCGAGCGAAAGGCGCCGGTCGACCATTTTGATGAGAGGAAGACCCTGTCCGAAAAGTTCTTGGGCTACGTCGACCGCTTCGGCCATTACACTTCTGAAAGCAGCATTGTATTTGTGTGCGAAGAGTTCATCGAGCGAGTAGCCGTATTTGGCAAGAAGGTCCAGCGGGAGATAGATACGATCTTTGGTGAGATCGACAGTGACATCCTGCCAGAAATTCGCGAGCTGAAGCGCAGTGCAAGTGAAATCGGAGAGGCGCTGCCGTTCGGCATCGCGATAGCCGCAGAGATAAAGCACGAGGTGACCGACCGGGTTCGCCGAATTTACGCAATAGGCAAAAACCTCGTCAAAGTTCTGATAACGCGTCGTGGTCTGATCCTGCTCAAAAGCGCTGATCAGGCGGTCGAATGGCTCGACCGGAATATTGTGCCGCTCGACCGTCTGACGCAAAGCAACGAAAACGGGATGAGAGGCCTCACTTCGATACATATTGTCTAGTTCACTGCGCCACCAGGCAAGCAGACGTAAGCTTTCCGCTGGATTGCCGATCTCATCGCCGAGATCGTCCGCCCAGCGGCAGAATGAGTACACGTTGTAGAAATCCTGATGCAGTCTTCTGGGGAGCAGGAAACTGACTACCTGGAAGTTTTCGTAGTGATGCGTGGCAAGCCAGCGCGTGTACTCGAGCGCTTCGAGCTCCGAGTAGGCCGTCGTGTCGCGCGATAAGTTCTGAACGTACTCCTTAGGCTGCAGGTGAGCGACTGGCAAAGAGCTGCCTCTCAGGGGATAATGGCCGTTTTTATCGTGCCATTTCGATGATGAGCGAGATCGTGCAAGACCTGAGGCAGTTCGCTCAGGGGCTGCTCATGATTCACCAGGTGAGTGGCATTGATTTTGCCTTCCGCCACATGCTCGAGCGCTCGCCGAACATGCGCAGGAGTGTGATGAAAGCTGGCCTTGCAGGTGATCTCGCCATAGTGAAGCAGAGACGTGTCCAGTCCAACCTTGGTGCCGGCCGGACAGCCGCCGAAGAAGTTGATCGTGCCGCCTTTGCGGACAAGCAACGTAGCGAGTTCCCAAGCGTCGGGGCGGCCTATGGCTTCGAAAACCACATCAGCGCCGCGGCCCGACGTCCGTGCCTTTACCTGTGCGACGAGAGCCAAATCGTTCTTCAGTTCGACATTACGGCTGATCAATACACCTTCTTCAGCGCCCAGCAGCATGGCGCGATCGACCTGCTCGATGCGCCGCGCAATTGCGATCACCCGAGCGCCGTACACGCACTTGGCAAGACGAACAAACATGAGGCCAATCGGCCCCAAACCCATTACCGCAAGCGTATCGCCGGGTAAGAGATTGCTTTCATCCAAGCCCCGGAGAGCGCAGGCTAACGGCTCAATGAGAGCCGCATCCTTGTAAGAGATACCATCCGGGATGCGGTAAGTATTTTTCCGTACGATGCGTTCCGGAATGCGAATATACTCGGCGTAGGCGCCGTTGTTGAACAGCAGGTCTTCACACAGATTTGGCTGCTGATGGCGGCAATAGAAGCACTTCTCGCAGGGCGCTGAATTAGCGGCTACGACCCGTTCGCCAGGACGGAAAGCGGTTACGCCCTCGCCCACCCCAACAACATCGCCGGCGAGTTCATGACCGAAGAGCGCGGGCGGCTGAATCATTCGAGCGTGATAGCCCCGGCGGTAAACTTTGACGTCGGTGCCGCATGTGAGCGCAGTGCGAACCCGGACGAGTAACTCGCCACGGCCGGCCAGAGGCACTGGGACTGTTTCGAGCCGAACATCCTCAGCGCCATAGAGAACAGCAGCCTGCATGCGCTTGGCCGACCGTTGGTCGACAGGGAGGAGCGCGTCCGGGCTAACCAGGGTGGAAGCCATCAGCTTCGCTCCTGAGGGTGAATGATGACCTTCAGTGATCTTTCGCCGGGCTTCTGCGCGATCGAAATTCCTTGATTTATAGCATCGAGCGGCAGGCGATCCGAGATCAGTTCAGTGAGAGACAGTTCGTGACCGAATACAAGGCGCGCGGATTCGGCTTGCAGATCAACGTCGGCGCTATAGGAACCGAGAAGCATGCGCTCACCAACACAGATGTCCGAACCGGCACATTCGATACGTTCGGTCGCGGAGGTTTGGGCGAAAAGCAGTATCTTTGCACCTGGACGTGAAATCTTGATCGCTTGTTCCAATAAACCCCGGGCACTGGTGGCGAGAATGACCGAGTCTGCGCCGCGACCTTGGGTAGAAGTCTTCACCGCATGCTCAAAATGGGGCTCGTGCGGTTCGAAAGTTTGCGCACCGAAGCGCCGGGAGAGAATACGACGAAATTCGATGGTATCGGTTGCGAGGACGCACGCGCCGGTCCGGTTAACAAGCATCGTGAAGATCAGGCCGATGGCTCCCTGGCCGAGAATAGCAACCAAATCACCGGGAGCAGGGTCGAGGAGTTTCACCGCCTTCAAACATGTGTTGACCGGTTCTACCCAGCAAGCCTGATCGAACGAAACTCCAGCCGGGATGCGTTCTACACCACGCTCGACGATCCAGTCCATGACGCGAACGTATTGGGAAAAGCCGCCACCGGCCGGTTCAAACCCGGCTGTGACACCGACCTTTTTGTAGACCGGGCACTGTGCGTACAGTTTACGATCACAGTAAAAACATTCGCCGCAAGGAATGTGATGGAAGACAATCACGCGGTCGCCGGGACTGAAACGAGTGACGGCTTGGCCTACAGCGACGACAATTCCCGCGGTCTCATGTCCGAAGATGCGGGGCGGAGCAAGTAGGTCGTGCTCGATTTTCTTCAGATCGGTGTGACAGATTCCGCAGCTCTCTACCTGAATCAGAATCTCACCAGAGCCTGGGGTAGGAGTCGGCACCGACTGCACTTCGACCCGGCCGTTCCCGAGATAGACTGCTGCGTGCATAAACGCAGGGACCGAATCAGAGGGGCTGCGATTCGGGCTGAGCGCTGGCTGATTCGGTAATGATCCTACTGCGGACAAGAAACTCCCCCAAAGAATTTGCGGCATCCTCGGTGCGTCGCTTCAGCCTGAGAAGAGCTGGGATTACCGCGGGATGCGTCAGGGCCTGTATAACGATTTTCCCACGTGCGATTCGCCCCTCTTTGGAACGCATCGCGTTCAGGTCGAAAGGAAAAGATTCGTCCGCCCGGTCTGAAATCACTTTGATGCAGCAGAAGGGCAATCCGGCGCGTTTTGTACGTGCCGCAACACCCCCAGATTCCATATCGATCGCGATGCAGCCGGTTGAAAATAGTTGCTGCTTCTGAAGGGTGTCGTTCGCAATACGGTCCTGCGAAAGGAGCGCTCCAGAAACAAAAGGATTTTCTGAGGAGACTCTTGCGCATTGATAGGTTTCCCCCGTTTCCGGAGAGCGCACTTCGGTGCCGATCACTATCTGAGACTCTTGCAAAGCCGGGTCGAGGGCGCCACAGAAGCCCGTACTAACCACAGCCTCGAGTTTGGAGGAGGAAAGTTCGGCGACCATGGCGGCGCGGACCGCGATCTCCACAACGTGCGAGGCCAGTTTTGGGCCTGCCCCGTTAGCCGCGAGAAGAATTCGACGGCCCTCCCAGATCCCTTCCCAGGCATAATCGACGGGCCATTTCAGCTTTCTCAAACCGGTCAGCATTTGCGCCAGAGGCTGGAGTTCGGCCCCTTCCGAAGCTACGTAGAGAATTGCCATTACAGCTAGCAGTAACCGTTGGCACGAAACCAGCCGATAGCCCGACCGAGTGCGTCATCGACCGGACCGGGCGAAAATCCCAAGTCTGTCGAAGCCTTAGCGTGACTGACGAACATCTTTGTGCGGGCCATCTTCACCGCCTCGAGTGGCGCAACGGGTTCTTTGCCGGTGAGATTCGCCCATGCAGTGTTGATCAACCCGGTGACGTAAGCCAAGCCATATGGAATGCGAGTGGTTGGCGCGGGCTTCCCGGAAAGTTCAGCCAGGTGATAGAAGATCTGCTGCAAGGTCAGATTTTGGCAGCCCAGGATGTATCGCTCCCCCGGGATACCTCTTTCGGCAGCCAGTAAATGACCTTCGGCGATATCGCGTACATCTACTAAGTTGAGCCCGGTGTCAACGAAGGCGGGCAGTTTGTCCCGCAGGAAATTCAGGATGATGTTGCCGGTGGGCGTCGGTCTCCAATCGCGGTCACCAACAGGGGCCGTAGGGTTGACGATCACGATCGGCTGGCCGGCGCGGGCCTTCTCCAGGGCAATCTGTTCAGCCAACCACTTGGAGCGTTTGTAGTGGCCGCTCATGTCATTAATCGAGACGGGCGTGTTCTCGTCACCAGCACTGCCGTTCGCCATGCCGATGCATCCCACCGTGCTGGTGTAAACAACGCGCCCCACGCCGGCGCGGTCGGCCGCTTCAAGTATGTTGCGGGTTCCATCCACATTGGATTCGTACATCTCCTCTGGATCCCGGGACCAAAGGCGGTAGTCCGCCGCGAGATGAAAAAGGAAATCACAGCCCTTCACAGCCGGCGCGAGCGATTGGGGATCTCGGAGATCGCCCATAACTCGCTCGAGGTCCAGTTCATGGATCTTGCTGCTCGGCCGGCAAAGGGCGCGAACCCGATGGCCCCTTTCCGTAAGCAATCGAGCCACATGCCAGCCTATAAATCCGCTGGCGCCAGTGACTAACGTGAGAGGAGAGTTCAAGGATGCTTAGCTGAAACCCAGGATTGTGCAGCGCATTGGGTTCATAAGTTCGAAGTCGAGTTCGAGAGCGGTGGGAAGCCCGGGGTAGAAATGGAAGTCTGAGGCTCGAAACTGCGCGCGTAAGTGGCGCTTGCCGCCCGGACAAGGTTATGCTCTACGGCTTGGGATCGCCGGGACCCAGTCTGCGAGCTTGCATCCGATGCAGACATTGCTTTTGAATACGTGGAGAGCGCCAGCAGCGGAAACGTGTTCCGATATTCGGTGTAGGCGAGATAGAAGACGCGCGGGAATCCAGTGCCGGTGCAGTATTCTTCATTCCAAGTGCCATCCGGGCGCTGGGTTCGGACCAGATAGTCGACACCGTTGTGGAGGCTTTCACTACGTATATCGCCTCCTGCCAAAAGTGCCAGGATCGCCCAAGCGGTTTGCGAAGGCGTGCTTGGGTTGGGCATGAAGCGGCCCTCGTCGTAACTTGCGCAGCTCTCGCCCCAGCCTCCGTCGCGATTCTGATAAGCCCTGACGAATTCAATGCCTCGCTGCACGCTCGGTTCGTTCTCATTGACACCAGCCGCGCGCAGGCCGCGCAACGCAAGAAAAGTTCCGTAAAGGTAGTTCACTCCCCAGCGCCCGTACCAGCTGCCATCTGGCTCTTGCACACGAAGCAGGTACTCCACTCCGCGCCTCACTGCGATGTGACCCTGGGAGAGGCCGCAACGAACGAGCGCTTCGAGTACGCGGCCGGTGATATCGGGGCACGATGGATCGAGCATTGCATTGTGATCGGCGAACGGCACGTGGCTGAGAATGTGCCAGTCATTATCGACATCGAAGGCCGCCCAGCCGCCATGTTTGCCCTGCATGATTAGTAACCAGTCAAGCGCGCGCTGGACACAGGCACGCTGCGCTTCTCGGTCCGAGCCTTGCGCCCTTTCGAGAGCGAGCAGCACCATGGCCGTGTCGTCCACGTCTGGATAGAATCCGTTATTGAATTCGAACGCCCAGCCCGAAGGCTCCGCATCGGGGCGCTTAACTGACCAGTCGCCTCTGCGCCGGATTTCTTTCGAGATGAGCCAATCCGCCGAGCGCCTCAAAGAGTCCGCAGGAACACCCTCACTCTCGGCGAGAGCGTAGGCTGCAATGGCCGTATCCCAAACCGGTGAGAAGCAGGGCTGCATGTAAAAGCCGCGCTCATCATCGACCATCAAATAATTGAAATGCTGTTCAGCTTCAACGCGAACCGGATGGTCCGGAGCATAGCCAAGCACGTCGAGCGCCATGATGGCGTACTGCATAGATGGATAGATCGCGCCAAGCCCATCGGAAGCTTCAAAGTGCTCAATCATCCACTCGCCACATTTTCGAATCGCGCGCTCACGGACGAAGTGAAATCCGAACTTTTCCCATCGCTTCAGGAAGCGATCAATCACCAGAAAGAAATTGCGCCAGCTGAAGAGCTTAACATCGCGCTTAGGGATGAGCGGCGCGCCGGGAACAAAGAGTTCATCAAGAGTAAATCCGGCTGGTACCGGGCGCCCTGGATTCGCGGCATGAACAATCGAAAGCGAAAGGACAATCGTTCTCGTCCAGGAAGACATCTGATAGATGAAATTGAACGGGAGCAGGATGATTTCAGGCGGAATCGAAGGGCACGCATCACGTGGAAATAGATTAAAGAGGCTCAGGTTCGTGCGGACGTAGCTATTGGAAGCCTGCAGGCCGCCCAGCTGGTGAATCCGATCCCTAAGCCGCTTCATCCGCTCGTCTGAGGCGGGCACGCCAGCTACCTTGAGAGCGAAATAGGCCTTGATAGAAGCGTTGATTTCCGACGGGCCGTTGAGATAAATATTGAAACCGCCATCCGGAAGCTGGCGCGCCAGTATGGATTCGACCGCGCGATCGACTTTGGCGCTGGTCGGCGGATTCCAGACTCCATCGACGGGCGGGTTGAGCCACAGTTCGAGGAGGATGTAGTCGGATTCAAGAGTTGTGTCGGCCCGAAGATCGGCCCACCAATAGCCTGCTTCTGCCTGCTGCTTAAGAATGGCAGCAGATGCCTTACTGGCAGCGCGGGAAGCAGCGAGACTGAGGAAATCTTCTGTTTGAACGCTAGACTTCATCGTTTGGCAAAAAAGGGCTGCTAAATCCCCCTCGTATGCAGTCGGGGCGTGAAACTTTCCAGATCAGGCGGCAGCGTAAAGCGAACATCTTCCTCTTTAATTTCCGCCTCTTCCAGATTTCCATACCCTTGAGCTTTCAAATGATCGATTAATTCCTGAACGAGGTGCTCTGGTGCGGAAGCTCCGGCCGTCAGCGCGACAGTTTCGACTCCGGCCAGCATCTCGGACTGCACTTCGCTGCAATCGTCGAGCAGGTAAGCGGGCACGCCAGCCTTCTCACAGACCTCGACCAGCCGCCTTGAATTCGAGCTGTTTTGCGAACCCACCACCAAAAGCGCTTGACAGAGCGGCGCTACTGCTTTGACGGCCAATTGGCGGTTCTCGGTTGCATAGCAGATGTCCTGAGTCTTTGGCCCGATGATGCTCGGGAAACGCTCTTTTAGCCGCCGCACGATGTCCCGGGTTTCATCGAGCGAAAGAGTGGTTTGGGTTAAGTACACTACCCGCTCGGGATCTTGAATCTGCAGCCGGTCGACATCGGCCACATCCGAGACAAGGAAGGTGCTTTCCGGTGCTTCGCCCAGGGTCCCAATAACCTCGTCGTGGTCGCGATGCCCGATCAAGACAATCGCGTACCCCTGTTTAGCAAAACGAACCGCCTCAAGGTGAACCTTCGTCACCAGCGGGCAAGTTGCGTCGATCACTTGCAGCCGACGCTCCTTGGCTTCTGTTCTGACCGCGGGCGACACGCCGTGCGCGCTGAAAATGACCCGGGCTCCCGCGGGCACCTCGCCCAACTCTTCCACGAAAATAGCGCCAGCACTGCGAAGCTCGTCGACGACGTGCCGGTTGTGCACAATCTCCTTCCGAACGTAAATCGGGCCGCCGTACAAATCAAGCGAGATGCGGACCACATCGATCGCCCGCACGACACCAGCACAGAAACCGCGCGGTTTGAGAAGAATGATTTTCTTAGTGGCCCCGCTTTTCGGGATTGAAGAAATTTCCGAGATGTCGTCAGCGAGACCAGTGGTTGCCATAGTGAGACTGATAGCCGAATTATAACAACGAGATGCAGCGTGGATGGCCGCATCGGGTCTAGAAAAGCTTCCGATCGGCTAGGATAGAGGTATCTTCGGGCGGCTCAAGCGGGGTGGAACTTCCCCCGTTTTGCTTGCATTGTTAACTATATGAGTGTTCCTGCTTCTCAAATGTGGACTGTGGCGACCTATGTGCTTCGACAGAAGCTCACAGGCCGTAAGCGGTACCCGCTCGTGCTGATGCTGGAGCCGCTTTTCCGGTGCAATCTGGCTTGCGCCGGCTGTGGCAAGATTCAGTATCCAGCCCACGTGTTGAAGCGTCAATTGACGCCCGAGGAATGCTTTAAGGCGGTCGACGAGTGCGGAGCCCCGGCGGTATCGATCCCAGGCGGCGAGCCGCTGATGCATCCCCAGATCAAGGAAATTGTCAAAGGTCTGGTCGCCCGTAAGAAATACATTTACCTCTGCACGAACGCGTTATTGCTGGAAGAAAAGCTGCACCTGTTTACGCCGAGTAAGTATCTCAGCTTTTCGGTGCATGTGGACGGGCAACGTGACCACCACGACTTCTCAGTTTGCAGAGAGGGCGGGTACGACGCGGCAATCAAGGGAATCAAGGCGGCTTTGGCCCGCGGCTTCAGGGTGACGACGAACACGACGCTGTTCGACGGAGCTGACCCGAATAGCGTGCGCGAGTTTTTTGACGAAATGATGGAATTGGGCGTGGAAGGCATGATGCTTTCGCCCGGGTATTCGTACGACAAGGCTCCCGATCAATCGCATTTCCTGGGCAGGGCGCGCACGCGACGGCTGTTTCGGGCGATTCTTTCAAACCGCAAGCCGAATTGGAAATTCAATATGTCTCCGCTTTTCGGCGAGTTTCTGATGGGTAGGCGGAACTTCTCGTGTACGCCTTGGGGCATGCCGACCTACAATGTTTTCGGCTGGCAGAAGCCCTGCTATCTCTTACAGGACGGCTACGCGGATTCCTTTGCGGAATTGATGGCCGAGACCGAATGGGCGCAGTATGGCACCGAATCGGGCAATCCGAAATGCGCCAACTGCATGGTTCATTCAGGCTACGAAGCATCGTCGGTCGATTACGGATTTGGTTCCTTGCCTGGTTTTTGGGCAATGGCGAAAGCATCGCTCTTCAGCCGCTACCAGGATAAAGACGCAAGCGCGCTCTTGAACGAGCCATACAAGCCCGTGCATTCTTATAATCCTTTGGTGCAGATCAAAGCGGCCGAAGAGACACGAGCATGACCGAACCCATCGCGAACCCGGACGACTTGGAAATTGTTCCGGGCTTTACGCACGAGAAGCTGCAGGGCTGGGTTCCGACCCTAGCAAATGAGCAGGAGATCCGGCAGGCTCTCGAGAAAGCTTTCGATTACCGGGGCGACGTAACGATTACTCGCAAAGATGGCACCACGTTGGAAGGTTACGTTTACGACCGCAGGGAAGGCAAGACGCTGGGCTCATCGCTCGTAAGAATCTTACCGGCTGATGGAACTCCGCGGCAAAGCATCCCGTTCTCCGAGATTGCAAGCTTGGTTTTCAGCGAGCGCGATCCGGCCGCAGGCAGAAGCTGGGAAGCCTGGGTCCGCAAGTATTGGGAAAAGAAAACGGCCGGAGAGCAGCCCGCTGTAGAGCCGGAAGCACTCGATTAGCGCTCGAAAGCTCGAATTAACGAAGATCTCCACCGCTTCGATCCTTCGAGGGCTTACTGTTCCCTCGCGCGATCGGTGAAGATGTAGAACGCCTTATCGGTTTCAAATGTCTGGATAATGTTCTGGTCGAGAGTGGCTAAATAAAGAGAGCGACGGGTTGCCTGCGACATAAGCAGGCGGTCGAACGGATCCGGGTGCAAGAAGCGCATGCGATCTAGTCCGCGAATGTCCTCGTATTCGATCGGCAACTCCGTGCACGAGAAGGCCTTCATTGTCTGCTCAAGATGATCCAGTGAAAAATCGAAGCGGGGGCCATGTTTTTCGTGCTTGATCTGGACCTCCCAAGCACTGACATGGCTAACATATCGGGTTTCGACCGCCTCTATAGCTCTCAGAAGAGAACGCGGCAAACGCTCAGGGTCAGTAGCCATCCAGATGACGACGTGTGTATCCAGCAGGAGGGAGTGTCGGGACATCATAGGCGGGTGAAGTCCTCTTGATCTTCCTCGGAGCTGTTGAACAGAAGAGAGTCGGTGATCTTTCCGGCTTGCTCCTTCAGAAAACCGAAAGGAAGCTTTGCTTTGGGTATGGACACAATTTGAGCGACCAGAACGCCATTTCTCTTCAGAAACACCTGCTCGCCCCGCTCGGCGGCTTCCACTAATTGAGAAAGTTTAGTTTTGGCTTCGAGCATATTTGCTTCAATCATAGCCAGATGTTAGCTAAACGTCTTAGCTAAGTCAAGTTGGGGCTGAGATTAAAAGCAGTTCCTTGCGTTACGGATTCCACGCTGCAGCCGGTTTATACAGCTGTTACCACCATTTCCCCGATTCCGAGATCACGTAAAGGCTGCTCGATTGCAGCACGATCTCCGACCACCATCCAGAGCATATTTTGCGGTCGAAGAAGCGATTGGGCAGCCTGTTCGACATCCGAAATGGTGAGCGTGGAGACGCGGCGTACGTAATCGTCATAGAAGTTCAACGGCAGCCCGAGTTGCAGCAGTTCGCCGAACAGGTTGCCGACGGCGTTCATGGTTTCGTAGGCTCCCGGTAATTCGAACGTCTCCTGCTGCTTCACTTTCTCGAGTTCCTCGGGAGTAATCGGCTTGGAGCCGATAACGCCGGAAAGTTCGGCCAGAATCTCGCGAATCGAATCCGCCGTCTTGTCGCCCTGCACGGAAGCGTAAGCGAGAAAAGGGCGTTGCGCTCGCGCAGCGTAGAGCACGGAACCTGCGCCATAGGACCAGTGTTTGTCCTCTCTGAGGTTCATATTGAGGCGCGCTCCAAAGGTTCCGCCGAAGACGTTGTTCATGGCCTCGAGCGCGATTTCGGTCCGTGCATCCGCGGGAGGAGCGATGGTGCCTGCGATCACCACGGAATGCAATGCGCCCGGCTTATCCACCAGGTAAATGCAGGGCCTGGCAGGCGGCTCGGCAGGCTTCAATTTCTTGGCGGGAAACTCTCCCGCAGTCCACGAATCAAAGAGGCGCTCGAGCTTAGGCTTGATTTCGGCGAGGGTGGTATCGCCGACTACGATCAGAGTGCCATTATTCGGCCGAAACCAGGTACGGTGAAAGGCCGCGACATCTTCGCGCGTGAGCTTTTGCACGCTGTCCTCAGTGCCCGAGCCGGTGAGTGGAACTCCATAAGCATGATCGGGGCCAAAGAGGAGGGGAGGTAGAGCGCGCAGTGCCATCTGCAAAGGAGTAACTTTCTCGTTCGCTATGGCGGCGAGCTGAAGCTGCTGCTGGCGATGGAAGTCGCTCTGCGGAAAAACGGGATCGAGGATCACGTCGGCGTAGAGATCGAGCGCGTCGTCGAGTGTGGGCTTCAAGACCGAAAGAGAAATCGTCGAAGTGTCGAGGTTGCAGCCGCTGTTCAGCTGTGCGCCCAGAGTCTGCAGCTCGTCGCTGATATCGAGTGCAGTACGCTTGGTTGTTCCGCAGGTCAGCAATGAGGAGGTCAGGCGCGCAATGCCTGCTCTCGTGAAGTGATCGGCGGCGAAGCCAGCATTCAGATTCAGCCAGAAGTTTACAACCGGAATCTCATGCCGCTCAGCAACCAGGAGTCGAAGCCCGTTCGCGAGACGGCTCTCCCGCAAGGCCGGAAGCTTGAGCTCGTGCGGCGGTCCGAGTGCGGGGACCGTTCTGACTTCAGAGAGCGCTGCGGCAGGTTGAGAAGCGACCTGAAAAGGCAGGACCTCAAGCGAGTACAGCCCGTCGGAAAGCCACGCGCGGCTGGTTGCAAGCACATCCGCAACGGAAGCTCGCTCAAGATTCTCCAGACGTTTCTTGTAGCCGTGCGGATTGCCAAGATACGTCAGATTGGTCGCGAGGATATCCGACTTGCCGCCGAATCCGCCGATTCGCTCGACACCGCGGACAAAACCCGCGTAGTGCTGTGTCTTGAGGCGTTCTAACTCGTGAGCGGCGGGGCCGTCTTCGAGGAAACGCGTGAGTTCTTCATCGAGAGCTTTTTCTATTCTGCGCAGGTCGACATCCTGCTTGGCGGTAGCAACAACCACGAATTGGCTGCCTATCTCGCGCTCATCGAGATAAGCGCCAATCTGAGTGGCAATCTGGTCGTCGTAGACTAGCCTCTTGTACAAGCGGGAGCTGCGTCCGGCAGAAAGCACCCCTGCGGCGAGCCGCAAGTGATCAGCCGCTACGGTGCCGTACCCCGGAACGTTCCAGATCTTATAAACACGGCTCTGGGGCACGCGATCCTGCACCGTTTCGCGGCGCTCTCCCGTCATTTTTTCGATCCAGGAACGCTGGTGCGCCACCGGCGGTCCAGGCGGAATTTCCGAGAAGTAACGCTGGACCTTATCGCGGGCCTGCGCGGTAGTGACATCGCCAGCCAGCACCAGCACGGCATTCGACGGAGTGTAATAGGTCTTGAACCACTCGCGAACGTCTTCGAGCGAGGCGGAATCGAGGTCCTCCATCGATCCGATCACCGTGTGAGCATACGGGTGGCCTGCCGGGTAGGTACTCTTAACGACAAGATCTTCCACTACTGCATAGGGCTGATTTTCGCCTTGGCGCTTTTCGTTCTGAACAACGCCCCGCTGCAGATCCAGGATCTCCTGGCTGATCGTGTTGTAGAAATAGCCCATGCGATCCGATTCCGCAAATAACGCATAGTCGAGCGCGGACGTGGGGACATTTTCGAAATAGTTGGTACGATCCTCGCTGGTAGTGCCATTTAGATCATTGGCGCCTATCCGCTCCATAGCTTCGATGTAACTGCCCTGCAGGTGCTCGCTGCCGCCGAACATCAGGTGCTCGAAGAGGTGAGCGAGACCTGTCTTGCCCGGTTTTTCATTCTTTGAGCCCACGTGATACCAGACGTTCAGAGCGACCACGGGCGTCTTATGATCTTCATGAACCAAGACCTTCAGCCCGTTCTCCAAAACAAATTGTTCGTAAGGAATTTCCAGGTTTGAGAAGCGCATTACGGCGTGAAACCGCCACGATAGCAGATGGCTAACTGCCCGCTAGCCAAACTCAAGAGGCGAAATGGCGCGGGCGGGACCTGAGAAGAAGTTTTTCGAGGACGGTGAAGAAGCGCGGCTCGTCCTCGAGCTCCAACTCAATTTTCAGCCACGCGAGATCGAGGGGCGCGATAGCGCGCTCCAAATGGCTGGGACAATTTATGCGGTCCTTCTCCGTGGTGACCAGAATCTCGGCGCCGTGAATCCGAGCCTGGTGCGCGACGCGCTGCAACTCCGCGGGGTTATAGGAGTGGTGATCGGGGAATTGCCAGCGAAAAACCACTTCGAGACCGAGGCCGGCGAGGGTTTGCCAGAAGTTTTCCGGGTTTCCGAGCGCACAAAAGGCTCCTACCCGGCGGCCGGCGAGACCGGGCACCATTTGCCCATTCCGGTAATCGTGCCAGGAGCGTGCGATCAAGCGAGTACGAAAGGCCGGTGCCTCTGGATTTAACTCGCTCAGACGCTGCGTGATGGCCTGGAACCGCAGAGCTTCCTCGGCGCGCGTCACCACGAATATGTGAGCGCGGCAAAGCGCGGAAAGCGGTTCACGCAACCGGCCGAGAGGCACCACTTCTTCACCGCCGAACGGATCCAAACCATCGATCAGAACGATATCGACGTCGCGCTGAAGGCGAGCGTGCTGAAAGCCGTCGTCGAGCACCAAAACGTCGGTCGAGGGAAACTGCCGGAGCAGAATCTGTGCCGTTTCATAACGTTTTGTGCCGATGCCGATCGGGGCATCGGTCGAGCGTAGAAAAATTTGAGCTTCGTCACCGGTAGCAGCCGATGGCACTGTGGCGCGGGGAGCAAAAACAAGAGTTTCCGCAGGCGAGCGGCGCCCGTAACCCCGCGTCAGAATCGCCGGCGAATAGCCGTGCACTTGGAGGCGGCTCACAAGGTAAACTGCGAATGGCGTTTTGCCCGCGCCGCCTATGGTGATGCCGCCGACGCTGACTACCAGCGCGGAGAGGGGTGGCGAGATGAGCGTGAAGTGCTCATAATGGTGGCGCTTTAATGCCCCCCCTTCCTTCCAGAGTCCGGCCAACGGGGTGAGCAGCCATCGCGCGAGCGCATGGTGAGTGCTGCGCCTGGCGGACTTGAAGTAGATAGGCCACAGGCGTTCTGCTATCTGGGCGGCTGCTCCACGGCGAGCCTGGATAATCCGCTGGGCGCGGCTGCCGATCTGTCGTGCGCGGCTGCCGTCCTCCAGGAGATCGCGAACAGCGGGCGCCAGCTCCCCGGCGGTTTGAATCTGCAGCAGCGCGCCCGCTTCCAAAAAGTCCTGCGCAATGGATTCGAAGTTATCCATGTGCGGTCCCACAATGACAGGCAAAGCAGCCGCGGCGGGTTCCAGGATGTTGTGACCGCCGCGAGGGGCCAGCGAGCCCCCTACGAAGGCGACATTCGCCAGCGGATACATGCCGGAGAGTTCACCCACCGTGTCCAGCAACAGCACCCCGGGCAGCCGCAGTGAACATCCGGGGTCTGTTTTCGAGAGCGTGCGGCGGAGAAAACGCATTTTCCGAGCGACGAGTTTGCGCGCGACTTCGTCGAACCGCGCCGGCTGCCGCGGAGCAAGAATCAGCAGAAGATCCTGGAACTCGCGCGCGAGCGCTTCGAAGGCGTCCAGAACTATCTCATCTTCATCGATCGAGTGCTTTCGGAGGCTACCGCGCTCGTTTGGCCCAACAGTGCTGGCGGCGATCCAGACTTGTCGCGCGCCAAACGTTTCGATCTCGATCCTGCTGATCGACTGTGGGGCGTCGTATTTCAGATTCGGAGCAATCGAAATCCTTGCAGCCGGCGCGCCCAGCTCGCAGTAGCGCCCACAATCGGTAGAACTTTGCACCAGGATCAAATCCGGAAACTGCAGGATAGGGCAGAACCAACGCTTCCAGGCACGGTAGTACGGCCAGGTTCGATTGGAAATGCGGCCGTTCACAATTGCGAGCTGAGCACCGGTGCGCTTCGTCTCGGCATAAAGATTGGGCCAGATTTCGGTTTCGAATATGACCACTAGCGCCGGGCCGAGCCGGCGCAAGACTCTTCGCACGCAGGAAGGATAATCAAGGGGACTGTAGAAGACCCCGTCTATCAGGCCGGTTGCTTGGTGTAAGGCAGCTTTGCGTCCGGCCACAGTGGTAGTAGAGAGAAAGACAGGTATGCCAGGCTGGTCTCTTTTGAGGATGCGAACCAGAGGAACTGCCGAAACGACCTCGCCTACGGAAACGGCGTGCAACCAGATAGCGCCCGATCTCGTCGGAGTAAGGGATCGAGGCAGAAAACCGAAGCGCTCGGTAAAGTGGGGCCAGTAAGACCGGCTGCTAACAAGGCGCCATAGGAAATAGAAAGCGATGAAGGGTACAAGAAGGAGCTGTAAGAGACGGTAAAGGAACAGAACGCACTTGATTCCAAGAAATCGATTCGTGATTTTGAGTATAACGTTGCTTGCGGCTTACGTAAGCGCCGTTTTGGCGAGCGAGAATAAGGCCTTTCAGGCCGGGCTGGCTAGTGAATATGCTCACCAGCAATCGGAGAACGTGACCGTAGGAGCGAAGCCGTTCACGAGCGAAGACCTGATCAACAGCGCCTTCGGCAAGAAGATCGACTTTGCGAAATATGGGGTCGTACCGGTGCTGGTTGTGATTGAGAATAAGCGCGAGAAAGCCTTGGATTTGCGCGATCTGGAAGCCAGTCTGGTCGCGAGCGATGGCCGTCACGCGAAAGCGGTCGCGCCGGAGGATTTGCCATTTCTGGCAAATACGGGCAAGCATCCTTCACAAACAGGCGTGCGCGTTCCAGTCCCGTTACCGAAGAAAAAGAATCCGCTGAATAATCCTGAGGTCGCGACACGGGCGTTTTCAGCGAAGATGCTCGCCCCGGGCGATTCAGCCAGCGGGTTCCTTTACTTCGAAGCGCAGCCCGAAGCCGGCGACAAGCTGTATCTGGACGGCATGCGAGACGCGCGATCGGGAAAGGGGCTGTTGTATTTCGAATTTGCGCTAGAGCCGTAGGCTCAATTCCAATAATTGCGGTCGAGATTTCGGAACTGAACGGCTTCGGCCAGATGCTTAGCGGAAACATGCTCGGCTCGGTCCAGGTCGGCGACAGTTCTGGCTACGCGCAGCATGCGGTCGTGAGCGCGCGCGGAAAGATTCATTCGCCGGACAGCCATCTCGAGCGTTCGCTCGCCGCTCTCATCGAGAGCGCATAGAGTGCGCAACTGGGAAGGAGGGATCTGGGCGTTGTAGAAGCCGCGCAGGCGCTGGGTATCACGCGCTGCTTCAACCCGCTCCCGGATTTCCGCGGATGACACGCCGTCAGTTTTGGTGCGGAGCTCTTTGTAAGGGACGGCCGGCACTTCAATATGAAGATCGATTCGATCGAGCAGGGGTCCACTCACTTTCGCGAGGTAGCGTTGGATGATGCCGGGAGTGCAGCGGCACTCACGCGTGTTGTCGCCATAGAAGCCGCAGGGAAGGGGCATTCATGGCGTCTTCGGGCAGGTAAGCCAGCGTTCAGATCGGAACTTCGGTCGCGGATCGAGGCGCCGTAGGCGGAATCCAAACCTCCAGTAACGCGTCTTTGCAGAGCAGAAGCGCTAAACCTTTGGCATCCAGCCCATCCGTCTTGTTCCGCGCGGGCATACGCTCGTTCACTTCCAACGCATGTGCCAAGTCAAGCACTTACGAGCTAAGCGTGAGTTCGAAGCATCAGTTCGATACTGACCTGCAATGCTTCTAAACCGTGTGTGATCATACTTTGGGCATGCCGGAGTCGACCATCCCCCACCGGTCTTCGTCTCGCTGATTCTAACCTGCAGTGCCGAACCCCTCCGCCATAGAGGGTCGCCTTCAATGGCAGGGCTTCAGCGTCAGATGTCCCGAAGCAGTTGGAGCGGGATCGCCTGCGTAGCAGGCTCCCGGTCGGCGAGAACTATCTGCGCGATGGTCCTCGGCGGGTCCGTAGATTTCGTTTTTGTCGTATCAATCAGCTATGAGCCCTCCTGCTTTCGCTGTTCGGCCGTTGATCGCGACTGGATTGACGGGTTACTGATTCGCTGGAATTACCCGGATCACTAGGTTAGCAAGACAAGCTCAGCTCCGTCATCGACTGAGCAAGTACTGCGCCGGATTTTGTTCTGACCTCCCGCTTTCAAAGGCTTTTACTACAAGAGCTTTTTCGCTTGCGGCCCGAGTTGACATAGATCAGATCCAGCGGGGTGAGGAGAAATCTTCTTTGCCCCGCCAAATACCTCTCGAACTTAATTTTGCCCGAATCCTAGGCGGTTACTGGCCCGCCTTTCGATGACCTACCCAACAGGTTCTACAGCGGTTCGTGCTTCAAGCGATGGAAAAACTTCACGCCAAGAAAGAGGCGCCCAGGAGTGCCCTGAAAGTAAACAGCCTCGGCAAGCAGTGTCGAATCGGCCACATCGATACGCAACACATCCCCAGGAGATACCGCCAGTGCCGTCTCGATCTTCATGGCACTGCAGAACATATTACAAGCAAAGCGGTTTCTTGTTTCACTCCCTTGGTTATGTTCGTCACGGCGCCTCGAACGGTCGTTTCAATCGCAGCGTTGCTCTCTGTTCAACTACGGGTGAGAAGTCGGGTTGTTTCAGTTTGTCCGTGATCATTGTAGTGAGGTGCTCCTATGTCTTTCTTATCGACAAGGGCCCGCCTTGGAAGGGCATGAGAAACCTGAGCAGCTGGAGACGCTAGACTGTCTTAAGAGTTGGTGATGGCTGACTTCAGCCGAATGAAAATTTCGGAGCTACTGCGCTTCGCCGAAGAGCAAGCAAGAATCGAACGGGACGCACCCCCATTCATCGACGTTGGCGAGCAGGAGCGGTCCGCGAGTTGGGCGGCTACTGTTGAGATTCTTCGATATATGAAAGAGTACGGCGTACCGGAGCCGCTCAAAGATAAGGATCGGTAATCCATAAGTTACTTGATTCCCTGATTCGCTGCCCGGATTTGAGAGAAAACCCTAGCGAGCTGAACCCTGAAGGTATCGGCCTCAAAGTATGAACACGAAAACCGAAGAGCTGAGTACTCTGTACTGCTATATTGCGTGCCCGCACTGCAAGGCAGCTTTGAATGAGCAGGAAATAAGGAGCATCCTCGGGCAATTTGCCCGTCGTAGTACGTGGGCAAAAGAAGGGCCTAACCGCTTCAAAAAAATGTCCCCAGAACAACGAAGCGAAGAAGCCCGCAAGGCGAGTAACGCACGATGGGCTAAGAAACGTGCTTCGTCGCTTTCGCCGGGGGCGTCCTGATGGTCCAGCCCAAGAGTCCCCGTTTCGCGCCTTTTACTTCCCAGAGCGTGGAATGGTGTCAGACCATCTCACTGGTGAGCGCAGCTTCCCGAAAGGCTCGATGCGGCTCTAAGCGTGAGGAACCGCCTATAATCTACTCCTGAATTCGTACAGTATACTCGCCCACGAAAATTCTTTTACGCTCCAGCTGCGGCCTTGATGGGTTGGAAGGTCACTAGGGAGGAACTACTCCTACGGCCTTAGCTATAGATTCCACAAAAGGTTTACTCTCCTTCAAAAAGTAAAACTCCCGAGGCAGGGAGGAGCGACGTTAGATGCTTCAAGTTACGCCAGAATCCACATCGGGCAGAATGTATAACACAATCCAGTCAAGAACAGGCAGGGGAATGTTCGAGGGTAAGGGAATTTGCGGCACAGCGAGTGGGCAACTCAGCAACCGTGCTCTAACCGATGATCCCCAAGAGATTGCAGTACACTCTCGCACTGCACCCTGACGTGCATTGCGTCAGAGATGGCGGTTCGGAGGATCACTTTGCGGTGGGGCGATGTTTGAAGTATCGCAACCCGATCCAGTGTCCTTCCCAGCTTCATAAGGGCGCTAGCAAGCCGCTTCCGCATTTCCCGACGGGCATTGCAGGAAGTATTACCAGTAGTCACTATGGAATCTTCACACATCGGTTCGGCGGGATGCCAATAAATTCGACTTATGCCTATTCCCAACGAGCAGCAGCAACGGAGAAGCAGAGCGTCACATCGACATCACCGAGCTGTAGCCATGCTCCCTCCCCACACTCTAGCGTTGGCCCAAAGCCTTCCGACGAGTGTAGCGTACAAGTACCCCAGGCACTTTGCGGAACGCAGCTTATCCCCGATAATACGGGGAAGAGCGTAGCGGAGGAGAAGCCCACAACAGGGCTGCTAACATTTTCAATTAGCAGCCCCACCGCTCCGAAAAGAATTGCGAGAATGCCGGCTGATTACCATGCTTAGAAATCTCCGAGCTGGAACGGATCGCCGACGAAGAAATCAAGAAAGCTAATAGCGCCTTGCAAGCCGAGGCAGCGGATGCACTGGAACGCCTCCGGCATCAGGACGGACCTACACCCGAATATGGATGATAGCCGATCACCGTTATACAACCGGGCCGTCTAAAAGAGCGCACGGCTTTCTGTTCCGTACGCCGTACTGGCTCCTACCCGCGTCGGCTTCAGCACTGTACTTGCGTATCGAGAGCAGGAGCGACCAGGAAGATTTCTCGCCAGCAGACGTTCTTGTAGCGTTGTACAGCGGTGCACAGGATGTGATCAGAAGGAACGCCGTTCGGCCGCAGCTCCGAAACCTTACGTGCCGCCTGGATATCCATTGAGTTTCCGGACGTCGTCAGAATCATCCCGAACGTCGCTTATGCATGATTGGATTGCGCGAATCACAAAGGGAGATTCAGCGACATCTAAGACCGATATGAGGCCGTTCCGACGACCTCGGAGACAACAACGAACCGGATTTGATGGATTCAGGCAACAGATTTTTCGAGCTGTTGACAAGCGATTAGACAACAAGCGATTGTTCCGCGTATAAAGGGAATCCGGTCTGAGCGTGAATCGGATCCGGCGCAAGAAGTTGGTCCGAGTCGGCGTGCCGCGACCCGTGTTAGGAGCGCCCAATCGAGAATGTCGCTGGATTATTCGTGTGCGATGCGTTCGCCGGCTAAAGAAGCTGGTAGCGGATCTCAGCTTGGACAAAGATGCGCTGCAGTCGGTAATTCGAAAAAACGGCTGGAGCTCACAGCAATGAAGGCGGCTGTGGAGCACCTGAAGAAGGGTTATGCCTTTAGTGAACGGCGTGCGTGCGGCGTGTTGCAGCTGCCAGCTTCGACCTTTCGTTACCGCTCCTCGCGTTGCGACGCGGAGTTGCGCGACAAGCTGACGCAGTTGGCACGCGAGAAGCCGCGATTCGGTTATCGACGGCTGCATATTCTGCTGCAACGGAATGGCGAACGAGTCAACCACAAACGGGTCTGGCGCATTTACCGTGCAGCGGGGTTATGCCTGACGCGTCGCCGCCGGAAGCGGCTGGCACGGGTCGGCACGCCTTGCTGTGAGCGCGACCAAAGCCAATGAGCGCTGGTCATGGACTTCGTCTGCGACGGGACGGCGAGCGGACGCACGATCCGCGTCCTGAGCGTGGTGGATACCTATACGCGACAGTGCCTGGCGCTCGATGTCGATACCAGCTTTCCAACTCCGCGAGTCACGCGCGTCCTCGATAGCCTGATCGCCGCACGCGGCCTGCCCGAGCGCATTCGTTGCGAGAACGGGCTAAATGCAAGTAATTTTTTGAAGGCATAGATACACGTCTCCTGGCGGTCGCCTTCGGCGACCGTATGAAAGCAAGATAGAACAGCAATCCCAGTGATCTTCCACGCGTAAGTGGGAACCCGCTGAGCATAGTAAACACAAGATCGGCCGGCGGCCGTCTTCAAAGGACTTAAAACAGCGTGGGAACCCAGTGGAAGGTCCGAACATTATCTACGAGGTCAGCATGCCTCAACGGCCCTTGTGAGAGGGATCGATCCACTGGGAAGTCGCTGGTCGGAGAACGGCTGATAATCCGTTCCGTGCTTGACGGCCGCATACACCACGCGAGCCATTTTGGCTGCGATCGCGGTGAGAGCTTTGCGCTTGCGGTCCTGATCAAGCGGATTGGCACTCATGTAGCACTGGTACTTCGCGCGGAATTCGTTTTCGCGAAGGTGTATCGCGCGCAAGCCGGCCAGCCAGAAAATCATCCGTAACCGCTTGTTACCGCGTTTAGAAAGAGTTTCTTTCCCGCTACTTTGGCCCGACTGAGTCTTGACCAAATCCAGACCGCAGTACTTCAGAAACTGGCGGTGATGACGAAAGCGCCGCAGATCGCCCGCTTCCGCCAAGATCGTCAGAGCTGTTATGGCGGCGATGCCCGGCATCTGAATCAATCTGTTGAAGTCGGCGTTGTCTACAAGTAGCGCTTGGGCCCGCTCGTCAAGCCATTTGCGGCGCTGGTTCAGTTCTTCATAACGCTGTAACTGAAGGCGAAACGCTTCAATAGCAGGCGAGTCGAGCTCCACGGCAAGCCGATGGATGCGGATGCGAGCTCGTAAATCTCCTCCAATTTCGCCTGCTTCGCACATTTTCTTCCAACCAGGTCCCAGGCTTCCGAAACGAATCGATCTCGCGACAGTTCGCGAATAGCGGATGGAATCGGAAACCGGATCAGAAACCGAATGAACCACTCTGATCGCGTAGAGTACAATAACGAGCAAACTCGGAAAAGTACAGCGGCAGGTGATGCGTTAACAGGCTGTGCTGGAGCCGCGTGCGCGCGAGTGTCATCTGAAAGTAAATATTCGACAGTTCCTGTAAATCGTGAGTCCCCTCGAAGAAGGGATCGTAATACGTCTGCACGAGACCGTGCTCCAGCATCGCAAGGATTACCCGGGCGTCTTTGGGATCGTTCTTGTCCCAAGTGCCGTAGCGTGCTTCACGGAAGCGAGCTTGTGCGACGGACGAGATAGAAACAACTGGGAAGCCGGCTTGTAGCAGGCGGAAGGCTAGCGGCCGGTGATAATTTCCTGTCGGCTCGAGCGCAATCCGAACCTGGCCAGTAAGACTCGTTAAGAAGCGGATCAGTTGCTCGTGATCGGCGGCCGTATTGGCCACCTTGAATGTTCGTTTGCGACCAGAGCTATCTTTTACAAGCACTACGTTCCACTGTTTGGCGACATCAATAGCAACGAAGTTGAGTTCTGGTGTATTGTGCGAATGGTCAGTCATGAAAGAGCTTCTCCTTGGAGGAAATAGGGTTTCCAAGGATCATGTCACTGGATTGGCTGACCGCTAACGGAGGACGAGGAACGACTTGAGATGGGGACTCTGTCCCCATACCCCTGAGATTTAACGCTTTCAGGCCAGAATGCGATCGCGGACAGGGCGGCTGCGGCCGCCCTGCATTCCGGCACCTGGACCAGCGCTCTGGTCGCATCTCTGCGGAGCCATACCCTCCGTCCAGGTTTTCAGAATATATCAGAGAAAACGCAGCCGCGGTATACCGGACACCATCCACCATCTCGATTGTGCTTGTACTATGGGCCCGCAATTGACTTCAAGGCATTTCCTGGCCTGGTGCGTGGAGCGGAAGATCGCCATGAATTTTATCCAGCCCGGCAAGCCCGTTCAAAATGGGCATATCGAAAGCTCCAACGGCCGATTTCGACACGAGTGCTTGAACATACAATGGTTTCGAAACTTATGGCATGCCAGACGTGACGGAATGAGCTTAACTTAGAACGACCGCACAGCAGTCGCGCTTACCGCACGCCCCTTCAATTTGCTCTGGCGTGTGTTGCGGCGACTGCTTCGGCTGTCTCGCAATGAGGTAACTACCCGGCGGAAGAAGGGTAAAGGTCACCTCGTTACCAATAAGTGAGACAAAGTAACGTCAGAGAGACACCAATTACGTAGTATGTACGTACGTCATAAGTCAGGGTGGCACCATCCAGCATGCTCTAGCAGTTACGGCAGGGAGGATCAGCGCGTAGCCCTCGAAGCTGCCATGACTGCACCCGCAAAAACCTCTTTTTCTGTTGTCTGTTTACGGATATCGCGCTGGTGGTTGGGAGCGTGCCTGCCGATGTGCGTAGTCTTATTAGTTCACTCTGTGTCCGCTGGAGCTGCAACATCTTCAAAAAGTGACCCAAACAGCCTTGCCGTCTCCCCAACGCCATCTCCGAACGCGGGTAATAACTCAGGGTTTACGGCGCCGAAAGGTGATTGCGTTACCGATGACTGGGCGGCCCTTCAAAGTATGCTGGAGTTGCGGCGCTTTGTATATTTAGAGAAGCCCGCAGGTGCTTGTTACCTCGTTTCCCGAACCCTCATTTTGGAACCGGGTGATTACTTGTTTGGGGCCTCCGCCAACAATCCTTATCTGCCGAACAACGGTGTTACGATCCGGCTGGCTCCAAATAGCAACGTCCCACTTCTGCGAACTTTTGACGCTCTCGATGCCCCGGGTGGGGGGAACGAGTACATGGCCGTCGAGAACATCGTCTTCGACGGAAACGGGGGCGCTCAAAGCCAAGAACTCCAGGGACAGGCACTCGTCGATTACCGGGGAACTTTCATTCAGACTTTCTTGCGTCACGTTGTCATTACAAATTCATTCGGTCCAGCCCTTTTCACCGGATCCACCCAGCTGGATAACGTTTGGATCATTGGAACGTCGACGAGTAGCTATGCTTGGATTCATAACCCTGGGACGCGCGGTCTGGGGGCCCTGATGGCGGATCAAGTTTATGTTGAGGAAACGATGAAGCCTACGGGCGGACACTATCAGACGCCATGGAACGGTGCCGTTAATGATCCAAGTACCTTCGGTCATGCCATCTGGTTTAACGGCTTGGGAACCGCGACCTTGAACCAGATCCACTGTGAGTCTGCCGCGACATGTATAGATTTCAATGATGTTCAAACCCTGACGATTCATGGGATATCGGGTACTCGAATCGGAAATCCAAACTCGGTCGATGCTACGGACCAGTACCTTATGCGAGCACTGAATACAAATATCTATGCCTTCACATTCTCTGCTGCTTATTTCGACCAGAGTGGATCAACATACCATGGCGAGTTTCCCAACTCGAGGGCGTTCGGCATGGCAGCTGGCATAGCGAGCAACTACATCTTTGAAACACCCGTAGGCCGTGTAACATGGCCCTTTTATACATGGGGGAGAATTGACCAGGCGTTTACCGGTGCTCCGTACCTAGGAGAGCGCGCCGTCGTTGCTAACGAGCTTTACATTCAGTAGCTTGGCACCTATAGCCCAAATCGCTTTGCGTTCTTCAGTGGCGAAGCTCCCAATTCCGATTATTCGTACGTTGAGCGCAACGGCATCAATCTGAACTTTGGCTTCAGCCCGGGACCGATTAATAGTACCGAGCAAACAATGTTGAGGCTGAACTGGTTCGGCCTGGAAGTCCTTCTAATAGCGTACAGGTGGATGAAGGAAGATTACAGACCGGTACGTCCGAGAATACAGATTTGGTTGGAGAATTGTCGCTGTCGTCATCCACCTCCATAACATATTCCTTCACACATGCCTATGCGAGCCATCCAGAGTGTTCGGTTGTTCCGCAGTTCAATTTTGGAGACGGGAACCACTTCTGGGTCACCTACACGGGCACCAGTTCCTTTACGGCTAACTTTTCGGCGCCCGTAACCGGTCTGATATCCTACACCTGCTTAGGAAGGAACTAAGCAAGAGACGAGAGCGCCGGATGGGCTTTGTCCTAGCGCCGCTCATGGAACTGCCCTACGCTCCTTCAATTGCCTGCCGATGACGCCGCCGCGCGGCTCCCCGTTTTCCCGGCATTCCCCGGGCAGCACCTCGGCTATTCCGTGTTGAGACGCCGCAGCACCGAGACATAGTGACGTGAGCCCCGTTCTCCGTCCGAATCGAAGTACGATTTGAGACGAAGAAAGGGAAAGCAGATGGGTAATAGAAACACAGCGAAGCGCAGATGGTCGCGGCGCTGAAGCAGATGGAAGCGGGCCGCAGCGTGGCCGAGGTGAGCCGTGAGTATGGGGTATCGCAGCACACGATTTACGCCTGGAAAGCCAAGTACGGGGGCATGGATGTCAGCGAGGCCCAAGAGGTGAAGCAATTGCGCGAGGAGAATGCGCGGTTGAAGCGTCTGGTTGCCGATCTGACGCTGGATAAAGATGCACTGCAATCGGTCATTCGAAAAAACTCACTGAGCTCGTAGCCAAACGCGCGGAAGTGCAGCGGCTGAAGAGCGAGTTCGACTTCAGCGAGCGGCACGCCTGCGAGCTCATGAGTATTCCGC
>CAWKHJ010000002.1:0-6373 GCA_963849535.1 Terriglobia bacterium | reverse complement strand
TGTCCCAAACTTAGTTGAAGGTTGAGGGCGGCTGGTTTCATGTTACGCCACTTTCTCGGAGGCGGCGTTAGGTTTTGTTTCTCTGCCGAGTACGACGGCGAGTGTCCAGAGATCGCGATGCCCGATGACTTTGCGGAAATGTTTCTCAGTGAGGAGCCAGGCGGATGCGACCCAGCGCTCGACCATGTCGCCGGTTCGCCAGCGCGTCACATTGTGCGTTCTCTTTTGCACTCCGCTCTGCGGGCTCTCGATGACGTTCGTAGTGCCGAGACATTTATACAGCGAAGGCGGAAGCTGCAGCCGCTGTACTGTGAACATTTCAGTTAGGCCCTCACGCAAGCTTCTCGCTGCTGATTCGTACTCGTGCTCCAGGAAGCGCGCAAGCTGGTCGAGCCGTTTGATGCCTTCCTCGGCATTAGAAACGCGCCATGCCGTCCGCATCAGATTCAGCGCTTGGGCTTGCTGCTCCTTGGGGAGTTCATCGAGCACGTTGCGCATCTTGTGATTGCGGCAGCGCTGCACCGGCTGATCGGGACCGAAGATCTCTTCGATAGCGGCACGCAACGCCTTCGCGCCATCGATCACGAACAGGTATTTCCGGTCGGTGGGCAGGCCCTGCTCGCGCAAGTGCGTGAACAACTGCTTTACCGCCGCTGCGTTCTCGGTCGCGCCGGCCTGAATGCCGAGTACGTGCTTGGTCCCGGCGCGATCCACGCCCACGGCACTGATGACGTGATGCGATCCGAAGCGTTGTCCATCGATGTAGAGCACCAGCAGGTCCGCTTCCTCCCAGCGCCGCTCACGCAACTGGCGCAGTTGTTCCGCGCTTCCTTCGATAGCTTGGCGGCTCACGCTGCTGCGCGACACGCCCGCCGTTTCCGCCATCTCCGGCAGCACTTCGGCGTATTCGCGCGTCGAAACTCCGCGCAACAGCGCGCCCATCATACGCTGTGCAGTGGCTTCATTCTCTTGCAGAGATTCATACGCCGGCACACTCACCTCACCGTCCTCTTTGTGACGTAGCCGCGGACGCTTCACTTTGATTTGCCGGTCGGCCAAGCTGATGCGGCCGTTCTGCGACCCGTGCCAGCGGATATCCCCGCTACTCTTTCCTGGCGTGCGCGGTCCGGCTACTTGTTCGGCGCTCAGAGTCAAAATCGTTTCGATGGTCTGGCGCCCGATGCGGTCGATCACTTCATCGACGGCTACGCGAGCCTGCGTGACCAACTCCATCAGCGGCAGCAGAACCTGCCCGTTCGCTTTGGCGAACTCTTCGACCGTTGCGGCGGCTGCGGCCGCCTCCCGGTCCACGATATGGTACGTTTTCTTCACGGCGGTGGTTGTCCTTTCCAGGATTAGGTTTTGGCGAATCGATTCTAACGAACCGGGCCGCCACCGCCGCCCTTCAACCTTCAACTAAATCTGAGACACCCTCGGTCGCTAAGAAGAAGAGCCAGATGAGCGATCCATTGCCTATTGGCGTGGCCAGTTTTTAGGGGTTTCGTTGCGAAGTTTGCTCCAGGGAGACTTGAGCACTGTAAGTGGTAAAAGTCGAGTAAGGTAGTTAAGCAGCTACGGCGAAAAAGCGTGGCAATGAATCGTGCTTCCGCCACAACAACGGCCTTTGCCACCCATCTCACGCGTCCCTTGCGAATCATGCTCATCGTTTCGAGGCCTTCGAGAGTTCGCCAGGCACTTTGAAAAGAGCTGGATATGTGCGAGCCCGGTAATGCAGCGAGCGACCGCATGATGCCTCATTCGGAGGGGCGGATCATGCCAGGCAAACCCCTCAATTCACGAGCAAGGGCTGCTGGAGTCGGAAGGTGAGCCGCGTCTCCGACGGCACCCGCACTCGCTGACCGGATGTGAATACGTCTTCGAGCGTACCTAATGTAGCGCCGGAGCCGGCTCCAATCGCCGCGCTCTTTCCGCCACCTGCGATCCCGCCAATCACGGCGCCAGCTGCGGCCAACCCGCCAATCGTTTTGCCCGAGCGTGCGGTGCGAGAGGAACTCGCTTCCACTACATCTGTCGAGGACGCATCATAGCGTTTGCTTTGAATCGTAAGCGAGCGGAGGGCCAGCCGGAGTTCCGTTTTTCCGGCAAACCGTCCAGATTCGTGCCGATTTGTGAGAACGATCAACACATCGGAGCCGCGCGGGGCCACAACTTCTCCGGTCTGATTTACCAGCGGTTCGTCGAGAGAAGCGCGGTATTCCTTGCCCAGAGAGTCGTGGCTGGAATCGGCCGAATCGATCAGGCGGACGACAACGGGAGTATTGGCGGGAATGGTCGTCCCTGCCTGCCGGGCTGCCGGAGTTGACGGTAAGGATTGATGGGCGTAAATGCCTGGGTTGGGTTCGCAGCAGGGCCGGAGTCAAATTTCAGGGCCTCGATATTGGTCGTTTTGAGGGTAAGCGTCTGGCCGGCCACAACGACCTTAATTTCGTCCGCGCTTCCGCCGGCGAAAGTGCCTTTGATCTGGCTGCCGTCCTGCATCGTTACAGTAACCGGCTGTGACGGGAGCGCCAGGGTTCCCAAGGCGGCCAGGACTGCCGTTCGAAAAAGAGCGCTTGTAAAACTCATAAGAAACGTATTCCGATAGATACCCGAAAACGAAACCGGTTGCAAACCTTCGCTCCTACGCTCGGACAGAGCAGTGCGATGCGGTCGCCCGGCAAAAATTTGTGTAATCGCGTTATGCGAAAAAACCTCCAGGACCCCATAAAACGAGCTTGTCTGCATCTTCCCGGGAAATTGGATACAAGGAAAGCAGAAGGATGCCACTCTTGCAAGAGCCGATAACGAAAGAGGAATTCGAGCGGGAACTGCTGAGTCTTCCTCCCAAGGAGGAGGACTCGCGCCGCGAATTCCGGACACTGTGTGAAGCGCTTCAGGCGATGGAGGACACCAAGTGTCCGCCGCCCGACTGGTTTATCGAATCCTTCAAAAGCGTACTCGAATATGCATCCGAGGTTCGGGCCGAGCCCTGGCGGGAACTAAGGCATCGGCTGCTCGAGCATATGGGTGAATTCCAGCGAGAGCCGAGGGCAACCCGGCAGCGACAAAAACGGTTTAGAAGGTATTAGCGAGTCGCCGAGTTGTTTGGCGCGATCTCTGTTTCCGGAAACCGGTTTTCAGCCAGAGAGCGCAGGATCAGTAAACACATCGCGACTACCTGTTCCTGATCTTCAAGCGTTGATGAAATCAAGCTTTAGATAGCGGATCAGGCTATGGTCCGACCTCAGTCCAGGAAGTGGCACTTTTGCCAGAGCCCCTCGCCTTGGCTGTCTGATATCGTTGCGCCGCTCGAGAATGCCGACTGCCCTGGCTTCCGGGTGTCCAGTTCCACACTACTGGCGGCTTCATTACGACGAACACTGCCTGTCCGACGGCGGCAACATCCTCTACAACACGACTATCGCCACCGCCATCCGGGCCGCGGGAGTTGCTGAATCTGATGCTTGGCGATTACAATCGCAGCGAGGCGACACTGCACATTCGGAGACGAGTTCTTTAAGTCTCGCCTGCTATCCATCAACGTTCGGCGAGCACGAATGGAAGACAAATGAAAACAGCGACGAGCAAACGCTTTCGGTTTCATACGAGGTCGTTTTCTCAGAGGCGTATTCCCATCCCGGTTACAATGATCGCCGCCCGTTTGGCTTACGCTAAGGAGTATGCAAAACATCTACGGAGCCAAGCAGCTTGCGGCGAGTTTCCGCACCGTCCGTCAGAACACGATCCAGGTGGCCGAAGATATTCCGGAAGATAAGTATAGCTTCACGCCGGCCGAAGGCGCCCGCTCGGTCGAGCAAGCATTGGCGCATATCGCCGTCAGCACGCGCATGTGGCAGGAAGCCCACGCTTCGGGAACGACGAAGATGCATGAATACGACTGGGCCACCGCCTTCGCCGAACTCGAGGCGGAGGAGAAAAAGAAGCGTTCCAAGAGGGAGTTGGTCGACGTGTTGAAGAACGAGGGAGAGCGCTTCACTAGGTTTCTCGAAGGATTGTCGGATGACAAACTGGCTGAACAGATCACCGAAGATCCCAGCCAGCCGACGAAGTCCCGGCTCGAAGCCTTGATGAGCGCCAAGGAGCACGCGATGCATTGCCGCGCTCAGCTGATGCTCATTGAACGGATGCTGGGCATCGTGCCGCACCTGACTCGAAAATACGCCGAGATAGAGCGTGAGATGAAAGAGGCGGCCGGAAAGAAGACCGGGCAAACGGCGCGAGCCTGAACGATGGCCGATCAAAGCTCATCTCTTTCGTCGAGAACTTTCCCTGCGCGCTGTGCACCGTAAGCGAGGACCTCGCCGCCGCAAAGGACAGCTTCAATTAAATGCGCGATGGTCGAAAACTCCGAGATGCTCCTGCTAGGCGACAGGCTGCGCAAAGCGAATAAAGACTCGAGCTCGCCGGAAGAATAGTTTCTTTCAGCAACGGTCAAGCGCCCGCCGTGACAATATCCGGCTTTGCGCAGGAGTCCAGCGCGTAACCCCTCAACGGCGCTATCGATGGACGGCTACGCTTCTCGTTCCTTTCCGTGTTCAACTTCAGCGCCAATCGCCTCTTCCCTTGTCTCGCGGACGGAGTATTGTTCCTATGTGGTGTCCTGCTCGAGGACCACGACACTCAGCGCGTTTATCGGCGCTACGACTTCAGCAAAGCTCAGCTGATCCGGGCCGGCGCGGCTTACTGGATCGGATGACGGGCAAGCCGGAACTTGGCCCGGTCTCTCTGACAATTACCCGCGAAAAACGGCGATGGATAAATCGAGACTGGGCGACGAGTTCTGTCCGTATGGGACGACTCAGGATTCCGTCAATCCCTAGAGCCTGTTGCGCAGTTAGGCACTCATGCGAGGTCGCCCTCACAAGTCACCTCTTACCTAGCCCAGCATTGCCGATAATTGCCCTCACCTCATGCGCAATCGAAGATAACATCCCAATCTAACCCAAGCTTGTCGCCACGAGAAGGTCAGATGAGTTACCGCTGTCCGCCTCGAGCACACCACTGTCCCACCAGCGAGCATCCCTGCTGCTCCGCACATCCGCCGGCACCTCTCACCGCGCCCCTAACCATCACCCAGCAACAATTAGCCCGCCGCAACTCGATTTCCCAGCCGCACCCCGATTGGCCATTCTCGTGCCTACCCAACAGCGCAGACAAGCAGCACCGCCCACGGAGCAAGCCATGGCTAAACGCACTCTCGACCTTCTGCTCACCCTCGCCTTGCTGACCACCATTCTTGAGGCAGCTCCCGGCGATTCCGTCGCCCCCTTCCTCGGCAAATGGAAGCTCGACCCCGCCCACAGCCGCCTCACCGACCAGATGAGAGTTGAGTCCGCCGGGCCCCACAAATACAACCTCATCTTTTCCGGCGACAATGTCGAGACCGTCGTAGCCGACGGCACTGACCAGCCCGCGCTGTTCGGCACCACCCTCGCCATCATCGTCCAGGACGCCAATAACTGGAAGGTCGTCCGCAAGACCAACGGCCGTACCACCATCATTGGCCTGTGGCAACTCTCGCCCGACGGCAAAACATTAACCGACAACTTCACCGGCTATCACAACAACGGCACCACCACAAACCTGCACTACATCTACCAGCGCACCGCAGGCCCGGCCGTTGCTGGCAGAACGTCTGGCTTTGTAGGCACCTGGGAAAGCACCACCGAAGACGTTAACTCCTCCTACGAGATCGAGATCCAGCCCTTCCAGGACGAAGGTCTGTCGTTTACCAACTCCGCCGCCCAGATAACCCAGAAACTCCAGTTTGACGGCAAAGACTATCCCGGCTCCGGCCCCAACGTGCCCCCCGGCTACACCTCGTCAGGCCATCGCATCAACGATCACGCCATCGAACGCATCGACAAGATTAACGGGAAGACCCTCTACACCCAGCAGATCGAACTCTCCCCCGACGGCAAGATCCTCAGCATGACGGTCCACATACCGGGCCGCGACAAACCCGACGTCATGGTCTTCAACCGCGAATAGTCCTCACATCTGCTTTGCTTGCGACTTCCGAGAGCCCGCGAAGGGAAACCACGGAATCTGCTCCACCGTGGTCAGCGAGTGCTTATCGATGTTCAGCCCAGTTCCGATTGCTCCAGGACATTGATGCATTCTCCGATTTCAGAAGCTAATCGTACCCCTGTTGTCGGTCAAAGCTGTTACCCATCTTCAGATTCCCCCTCCCGCTCAGAGTATTCAGGCGCTCTCCGGGCATTTTCAAAGAAAACTCCTGATTGCGTTGAGTCAACCGATGAGAGAGTACATGCGAGACTCTCTTGTACTCAGATTTTGGGAAGAAGAAGACGGTCAGGACTTGGTGGAATACTCTTTACTAATGGCTTTT
>CAWKHJ010000001.1:0-1421619 GCA_963849535.1 Terriglobia bacterium | reverse complement strand
TGACTGCACCAGTTACACCTGTACGGGCAGCCCCGAGCAGTAATCAAGGAGACCCAGCCCTGGCCGTGAAAGGTGCGCCACGTTTCCAGATACTTATGCATGTTGATGCGTTCGCGATCGGGCCAAGGCTGTGCGTCGAGATCTTTGATTAGCGGAGCAGCCGGCGTGCGAACAATGCGGCCATCCTCGCCCCGAAAAATCAAGCCACCAATTTCCGCCCATGCATTGCGGTCGAAAGACGACAGCAGTAGGTTTTCGAGCGCGAGTTCTCCTTCGCCGACAATCACGACATCGGCTCCGTGATCCAGGTACTGTTCGGGATAGTTGGCCGGCTCGGGTCCGCCGACTATGACATTCCAACCCGTTTCCCGTGCGTGCTCGATTATTTCGAGAGCATTCAGCCTGGTCATCAAGTTGGCATAGATGCCGAGTGTCCCGGCGCCGCCCCGGAGAAGGTCAAACAGCTCGCTTTTGGACCCGAAAGTAGAGTCATAGATATCCACCGCAAAGCCCTGTTTACGAAGGTAAGAAGAAAGATAAAGCAGCCCCAGTGGCGCATAGGGCTTCATGATGCGTTGCTCCTTGGGGTCTTCAAACAGAAAATAAGCGTGTGTCAACAGCAGCTTCATGAAGCTATCTCCAACGCGCAGCAATTGGCAGGTTTGAGCGCATCCACTTCGGCCCAGGCGCTCGCGATCAGCGAGCTACTGCCGGGGCTTCTCACTTCCAGATGAATCGCGCGTGCGAGAGCGCGATACAGTTCCGTTGAAAAAGTGCCTCTGAACATCATGGAAAGATCGCCGCTTTCCGTCCAGTTTGTTTTGTCGCCGAGTTCAGAAGAGACAAGTTGATGGAGCTTCGTGCCGGGTAGAGGATAGGTAACTGACACGCCGACGTCGTCCGGTTGCGCTGTCCGTACCATGTGAATTGTTGCTTCTATGTCGTCCCATGTTTCGCCTGGATAGCCGAATTGGAGAAACAGGCCGGTCCGAATGCCGTTCCGCCTCAAGTTTTCGCGAGCTTGGTAAATGTGTTGAACCTTTGTACCTTTCTCCATGGCATCCAAAATGCGCTGCGAACCGGACTCGGCACCCATCCACACGTCGCAGCAACCTGCACGTTTTAGATCTGCCACCGTTTCACGCGTCATCAAATCGCATCGGGATTGCATCTTGAAAGGAATTTGCGCTCGCAACTGCTCGACGGCATTAGCGAAGTCTGCAGTCCAGCGAGCCGACAGAGCGAAAATGTCATCGGTGAACCAAACATGGTCAGGCGCATAGAGCGTTTTCAGCTGCAGCATTTCTTCTGCAACCGAAACCGCCGATCGAACATGATAGTTGTTGCCCCAGATTGGTTTTGCACACCAATTGCAACGGAAAGGACATCCCCTGCTCGAAACGAGATTCAAGGAAAAGTATCCATGACGCGTGAGCCAGAGCTCGCGATAGTGACTGATATCGATGAGGTCCCAAGCAGGTGTCGGAAGCGAATCAAGTTGCGCCCGCAGCATACGGGGAGGTGTGTGCCGTGTTTTACCGGTCCTCCTTTCGCGGTACGCCAGTCCTGCCACTTGCTCTGCGGGGCTGCCCGTAGCGAGTTCTCGCAAGGTCTCTTCGACTTCCCCGATCAGGACATAATTGAAACCAGCTTCGAGATACTCCTCGATGCGATCAGTCGAATCGGATCCGTGCACAGCTACAGAACAGCCTTGGACCCGCGCCAGATTTGCCGTCCAGAAGGCGAGCTCCCTATTGCGCGACAAGCACATCTTGGTCAGAAAATTGAACCCGTCCTCGCAAACCACTACCAGGCAAGGCGCTGCCTTTCGAATCGCCTTCGCCAAACTGTCTTTCGCCGAATCGAGAGCGATGTCACAAACAGTAACAGCCAGGCCGCACTCACGCAATACAGCAGCAGCAAGCAATGTCTGTAGAGGCGGATAGGGCTCCATTTTTCGGGTCTGCTTCTCGTCAGAGAAGACATGATTGCTATGCGTGAGCAGTACGTCCATATGTCTCCCGAGGCGAATCAGTGAACCTCTTTTATCTGCCGGCCCAAAGGGTCTCCAGTCAACAGCGAACGGCGCACGACTAGCCAATGCTGCGCCATCGAAGCCCAAAGCTCCACCGGCAAGCTGAAGGAGTGATGCTTCAATCGCCAGTGCAGGGGCTTTTGCAAAAGTCGCATCCCTTTGCGGCCAAGGCTCGATCGCGATTTACTCGTCAGCTTGCACAACTGGTTGGTCAGCATAAAATACGACATGCTGCGCGAAAGCTCGACGCTCGCCCTCTCGCTTAACCACGGCAGCTCAGCTTGGCCCAATCCGATCGACGCCCATTCTTCGAGGGATTGCGGTTCGCGTAATCCACCCTCAATGAGTTCGGGCCAGATCGGAATGCCCGGATAAGGCGTAAACAGGTTCGGGGAAAACGTCACATTCTCAAATTGCTCAGCAATTTGGGCCATCACTCGCAGCGTTTCCCGGCGGTGGTGGTCTTCTTCCCCTGGATAACCAAAAATCAAGTTATACGTAACGCGAATGCCGGCATCGCGGCACTTGCGGGCCGCTTCGAACATGTCCTCGACCTTTTGATGAGCCTTGTGCATTTTCCGCAAGACTTCGGGCGAAGCAGACTCAGTGCCGAACCCAATATGGCTCACCCCGCTCTCCGCCAGCAAGGCCACTTCTTCATCACTCAGTCGGCACAGCAGGTCCGTCGAGGCCTGAAATGTCCAACGGAAACGTACCCCGCTCTCGATAAAGCCGCGAGCGAGCGCCGTCGCCCTTCGTGTATCAACCAGGAAATTAGAGTCCACCAGAGCAATTTCATCGAGACTGTATGTTTTCACCAGGTGAACAATCTCGCTCACCACGCCCGAGACTGTCTGCGGATTGAAGCGCCGGTTGTAGAACACCATGTCTGTGCAGTAATTGCACGCATATGAGCACCCAATGCTGGTTGCGTAAGGGAGCTTCCGGCCGCCGGTCGCACGCGCGTACATGTCGAAATCCACCAGATCGTAAGCGGGTAACGACAGAGCGCTCAGAGGAGACGAAGGGCGGTCCCCATTCGTGATGATTTTGCCATCGCGTTTGAACCAACAACCGGCAACTAGGTCAAGGCTCGCCCCGGTTGATTGCCGCTTAAGAATTTCAGTAAGGGTCTTCTCTCCCTGGTGGCGTACGATGATGTCGACAAAGCCTTCCTGCAGCGTCTGCGCGCTGAGCAGGGTAGGATGCCATCCGCCGTAGATGATCGGCAACTCAGGCCGGACCTGTCGCACAACATGACTGGCCGCAACGGCATCCCGAATCATGGGGCCCGTCAGCACGGAGATGCCAAACGCGAAGGCATCTCTCACCTGCTTAGAGATGACATCCAGGAAATTCGGCGTGATTGCTCCGTCAATGATGACCGGGGCAAATCCCTCTTCCCGAATAGAAGACGCAAGGCTCAAGAGCCCAAGTGGCGGACCAAATATCTTTCCTTGGTACGGAGGTGAGAAGAGCAAAACCTTTCGGCTTGCCTGCTTTAGCACGAAACCACCTCACTCGAAAGTTGCTGCGCATCAACCTTGGGCTTTGAGGGCGGAAACACTTTGTTGGCTTTGTCCTTGAGCCAAAGTTCCACTGGAGCTGCGTAGATACTGTGGTCCAGACGCCAGCGTGCGGGCAAACTGATTGTCCGATGCACCAGACGCGTAACTGGATGTTTATGCTGCACTCCGATGGGGATGCGATTGAACGCTACGCGCAAGTACTCGCGCATGCGTTGCACGCGCCGGTGCTGCGCACCTTTCAGCCAGGGAAGGGTAGTGTAGCGAGGGAAGAAGTCTGCCCAACCCTCAAAGGTCTTCGGTACCTGGATCCCTAATTCGAAAGCTTTCTTCATCACTGGCGAACCCGGATAAGGGGTAAAGATGTTCGTCCAGAACTCGGCCTGCGGATAGCGCCGGCAGATGTTCATAATTAAGCTGATGGATTCCCGCCGCTCTACCTCCGTCTCTCCGGGAAAGCCGAAGATCATATTGAACGACGGGCGAATGCCGGCCTGACTCAACATGTCGGCAGCAAGATAAATGGTCTCCAGCTTCTGAAAATCCTTATTCATGAGATGGAGAATTTTCAGTGAGCCGGAGTCGGCCCCTTGCGAAACTTGCGACAGACCAGCTCGCCGCAGCAGCTTCAGTTCCTCCACTGTGAGTCGAGTAACCAGATTGGTCGAAGCCTGAATGCTCCAATCGAACTTGACACCGCTGCGTACCAGGCCTTCGGCGATTCTGACCGCGCGAGCCCGGTCTACCAGAAAGTTGTCATCCACCACCCACAGCAACTGAAGTCCATACCGTGATATGAGATCGCTGACTTCTTCGACAACCTGATCCGCCTCTAGAGCATTCCACTTGCGCCCATAAAGACCTTCGTTCGTACAGTAGGCGCAGTTATATGGACACGCCAAGCTCGACGTGTACATCGCCCAGCGGCGGCCGCACACCCGTTCATACGCATCGAAATCCGCCAGATGATATGCCTTTGGAGGAAGTTCTCGTATCGGCCTAAGGGCACGTGGAGTGTTGAAGGCGAGCTTTCCACCTTCCTTGTAAGCTACTCCGGGTATGCCTTTAAACGACTCGCCCGCTTCAATGTGGCGTACGATCTCAACCAGTGCTTCTTCGCCTTGTCCGATAACAATTGCATCCACGTCCGGACACGCCAGTGTCTGGTCGGGCAGCAGAGAAGGGTGCCATCCGCCGAGGATCACCAGTTTGTCGGGATAGGCAGCTTTCGCCGCTTTCGCGATTTGCGCCGTCTCCCGAATCATTGGTCCGGTGACGAGCGAGACTGCCAGGCAAAGCGAATCTTCGAGTTCCTTTATGACTTGCAGCTGGAAGTTCGGCGTAATGGTCGAGTCTATGATTCGAACTTCGTAACCTGCTCGCTCGAGTGGTGTGGCTAAAGCCAGAATCGCTAAGGGCGCGGTTGCTTCCTGGCTTGAAAAAGCAGGAAAGAAAAAAAGAACCTTCTTCTTCATGAGTAGGTTACAAACCCGAATAGGGCAGTTCCGTCAACACATGTTCAGTATGGGAATGGACGAGAACTGAGTGTGTTCGAAAGGTGTAAACAAAACGTAAACGCGAGAGAAGTGTCCCTTGAAGCCGCAGAGCTAATGGATCTGGCGCGTCAAATCGAATCCAAGAGTTAAGCCTCCGAAGGTATCCGCGCTTGGGTCGTTCAGAAATTGCGCGCGTGTGGCAGCGCGTTGCGAAACCGTCGTTCCCGGGCTAGTCGTCAATCCCAACGTGAATGAGTGTCGCCAGATCTTCTTCTGAATTCCAAACGAGAACGCTGGACGATTGATGCCAAGATCCGAGGCGTTAATCAGAGTTGGAATAATCTCTGCCAGCAAAGCTACCGACGGCCGAATATCAATGGCCAGGCCTGCCCCCAGGGAGAAAGCATTCACCCCGGGCACGTCTGGAATCTGATCGGAAAAAAAGCCGGACGGCTGTTCCAAACGTCGATCGTTCAATGAAAGAGTAGGAACCAGATAGAACTGTGCTCGTGATGTGATGCTCCGGGAAAGAATTCCTTCTAAATTTTCCGTATAATTCTTCCGGAAGTTATCCTGCCCTTCAATAGCCACACGAACCATCAGATTCAGGGGGTTTCCTTTACGTTCTTCCAGGATGTTGTATCCAGCCATCAACTGAATCGGCCGGTTGATCAGCGATGGTGCGCGGAAAACACTTAGCGACACATTATCCGTGACGCCGTACCTGAACCCGAAGGATGGAAGAGCGACCGTGTCCAAACCGAAAAGTTGCGAACCCTCAGCCCTCCCAGTGAAGGCTGCCTGGTATGGAAACCGATGAGCGAAGTTCACATAAACTCCATGGCGATCGGAAAGCTTACCGGTAGGCAGGCTTAGAAGGACATCATCTCCTGGCTGATAGATGTTGGGTTGTGGTTGCGCCTGTTCGGATCGAGCAGTGGCGCTACTGCTTGTTGCGTCGCCATCCGTCGAGCTGTTTCCCAAACCGGGAGCAAGCGAACGTACGTATGTAACTAGGCTTGATATTTGTTCCTCCGTGAGTTTGCTTGACCAGGCCGGCATGATATTTCCTTTTCCTTTTTGGATAGCCGTCTGCATTTCGCTGGCGCTCACGGTCTTCTGAAAAGCGGGGTTCGTGAAGTCAGGTGTTCCTATCGACCTATTCCCTTTTCCCTCGGCTCCGTGGCAAACCGCGCAGTTCTTCCAGAACAACATAGAAGCGGCTTGTCCGCCCTTATCGGATAGTGTCCGTAACGGTGTCGGGGACTGTGCATCGATCTCTCTTACAGTCTTGGCGGCAACATCGATCAGGTATTGCTTTCCCCCTCTGGCCAGCACGACCGCGGGGTGCGAGTCCACCGGGAACGATATGCCGAGATCTTTTGCGAGATCGGTAGCCTGGGCGATGGCTAAAGGCCCTGCCACACTCAAAAGCAGAATTACTGTGCAAAGGGTACGAAGGTTCATTTCACAACACGAAGAGACACGTTTCGCGCTCTTGTGAAGTAGTCTAAAATGCCCAAGGCCTACTTGTGGTTATCAGGTTGTCAAACTTTCGTAAACATCAGCTTTTCGCTTGCACTTATCACTTGATCGATGACAGGTATTTCGTAAGCGATTATAAGACTCGAAAAGATGAGTTAGCGGCACCTCATGACAGGCACCGTTGTTCTCCTAGAGCTCACCGGCCGCGTGAGTCCTTGAACAGGAAGGCCATCACCAGCCATTCATCTCGAGCAAGAATGCTCCTTTGCTAACGGCGTAGATCGGCTGGATTCGGGTCGTGCTGCTGGATCAGCCGCTATAGGTAGCCGCATCTTGAATATGGCGCCTGGCGTCGATCTCTTTTCTACCCACAGATCACCTCGACTATCTAGTAGCGACTGTCTTGATAGGGCGAGCCCCAACCCGAGCCCGTTCTTTTTGCCGAAGCTTGCGAAGGGTCGGAATAGGTTTGGCCAGGCCTCCTCCGAGATTCCCGGTCCGCTGTCTTTGACGAGAACGATTACCTGGCCTGCGTTGCGCCGACCGCTGATCTGGACTTCTCCGCCGTCCGGCATCGCATCGAGCGCGTTACTGATCAGGTTGACAAAAACTCGTTCGAGGCGATCCCTGGATACAAGGACGTCGACATTTTCCGGGATGTCGATTGTGATTGAGACTGACTGCAACTCCGCGCTCCGTATCAGCCCTTCCCGCGCGGAACCCACAATGTCAATCAGCTTGCATGTTTCCACCGGCTTATTCTTGGCTCGCGACACATCCAGGAGTTCCTGTAGCAGCTCTCGGATCCGTCGTGAAGAGCTATATATGTTCGCCGCCAGTCGCCGTTGTTGCTCCGACGAAAGCTCCGCATCGACGAGCATCTCAGCGCCCCCGTAAATTGCTGCTAGCGGATTTCGGAGATCATGCACAATGGAGCTGGAAAGACGGCTGATGGTCGAGATCTGCTCCTGCCGGATGAGGTCGTCGCGTGCGCGTTGGATCGAGTCGCACATCTGGTTGAAAGCCATAGCCAACCGGCCGAGTTCGTCATCTGTTTCAACGGGCACTCGATAGTCGTAATTGCGGCGGGTAACCTCGTCGGCCGCCCGATCTAAATGCCTTACCGGCTTAAGGACACGCCTCGAGAGAACGTACGTTAGGCCTAGGGCAACGATAATGCCTGCCGTCCAGAAGACGGCGACATTCCGTCGCAGCCCCACTAAGGTCGCCTGCGGTCTCGCGAATGAACGAATAACGAAGAGCTCGCCCACAGGCCTTCCTGCCGCGTCGCGTAGACCTGTGCTAAGGAGAAGATGATCCTGACCGAGTAACTCCATCCTGCGAACACGGCTCGGCCCATTCAACCCCGAGCGAAGGTCTGAAGCGCGGATCCCAGGCAACGTACCCGCGATCACTGCATTAGAGCTCAAAAACACGAAGTCGCTGCCGTGCGTCGATCTCTTCAGCTCGTAGGCCAGTTTGTTATCAATGTCGAAGGCAATAAGCAGAATATCCAGCAATCCCTGTTCATTTTGAGTCTGCACGTACACTGGCGTGAGAACGACATAATAGAGATGCGTTCCACGCGTCGCATACCCAGACACTTGCTTCGGGAACTTCATGCGCGCGGCTTGTATGAGATTCGGATTTACGGAGAACTCAGGACTGCCGCCGAGCGAGGTGATCACCTTACCCGCCGGATCCACCACCAGAAAACTGGCGTTCTCATCGGAGATTTGGGACCACAATTGTTCTGCTGTGTCCCGGATTGTCGCCTGGTCGCCTGTCGTGAAGGCGGCCCTGACGTCGGACATGGAACTCATGATGCGGCCGATCTCAGTCAAATTGTGGACTTTAGCGCTCCAGAGTGACTCGTAAGCCTGCAGGCTGGTTCGAATTTCCTCTTCGAGGCTGTGCTCGCTGACAGCCGCTGCATACCTCTGCACCATCCAGCCCGTGAGCGCGAAAACCGCGGTCACCGCCAGCGAAGTCGAAACGAGAATGCGCCAGAGCAACGAGCCCCTTTTGAAGGGAAAAGCTTTCATTTGATTTGCACGGAGTATCCGTCGAGCTTGTCACCGTCGACAGGATAGTCTTGACCGTATTTATTCTTGTGAGCTACTGGTAAATAACCGGCCTCTGAAATTGTTGCGGTTGCTACTTCCAGCGATCCAACGTCGTCCTCGATAACGATACTCTGGGTCAGCTTGGCAAGCACTTCCGGCGCCGCGCGTTCGTGAAAAAAGTGTATCTGATATTTACCCGGGCTCACGTCGGAAAGCAAGTAGTGGCCCCAATGATCTGTCGTCGTAAAGTGGTTGGAATTTACGACGACGATAATGGCTGACATCGAAGGATGAATGTTGCAAAAGACTCTCACGATCCCTGGCCGGTCGAACCGAACTGTTCGTGAGCTTCCAGGAGGATATAACGCCACGTCAAAAATCTTTCCATCATAGTTCGAGAATGCATTGTGAAAAATCGGGTCGAGATTTGGGAAGTCGACACTGGTTCCCGTTTCGATCGGAAGAATATGCGGCGAAAACCGCTTGTCCTTCTGGAGCATTTGCGCGTGCTTTCGCGCGGCATGTTGGGTCGGCTCTTCAGTGGATGTGAGCCACACGACGACCCCCGATAAATCACCTCTTTTCTTGACAGCCGAATCGCTGGATTCAGTCAGGCGAGTGCAGCCGGTTACGCTGGCTGCATAAATCTGCGCCGACAAGACACCTGTCAACAGGAAGGTCAACCTTCCAGAAAGGCGCGCGAATTGCTTAGAAGAGGTAGCCCAGCGCCAGGTCATAGTGATTCTGAAGTCCTCTGATATCGTTGAAGGACCGCGTCCGCATCTGCAAAGCTTCCACACTGACTAGGACATTCGGACCGAGATGATAAATGAAGTTAGAGGCGTAGGTCCAGGTATGCACGATGCTCGAGGCAGTAAGGAAAGGACTGTGATCGTCTTCCAGTCCACTATATAGGTTGAATGTCAACCGATTCGTAATAGGGAAGGCAAGTTGCGCCCAACCTCCGTTACTAGTCACTGGTCGAATACTACCGTTGGGGGTAATCCCAAAGCCGTTTCCTAGGGCGCCCAGACCAGCCACATTCTGTCCCCTGAAAACAGTTCCGCTGAAGCGCAGGCGGGAAGCCGGAACGACAAGCCAGTCGAAAGACCCGATATGCGAACCGACTGAAGTTCCTGCTAGGTGATTTGTGCTCACATGAAATCCGGGAGCGAGTTCGAACCTCTTCGTATCATCGATTTTGTGCCAAAACGCGATGCGGCCCTCGAGGGCTGGCCGGGCCGGTTCCAGCGTGCTTGCTAGCCCGGTCGGAACGGCTGCATACGTCTCCTCGGTTTGCATTACAGAGACTTGGGCCCGGAATCCACTATTGGTCCCAAGGTGTAATCGCTCTTCGTAACGCGCCTGCGGTAGCCACAGCCATAAGTTGCCCGAGCCGGCCAAAGGAGGAATGCCAACCTCAGCAAGTGAATCCGGCTGGTAGGGTGAGATGAGCGGTTTGTCCTGACCCACAAAAAAGCTTCGATCCTTCCAATCGAGTGACATGCCCGCACGACGTAGCCTTGGTCGAGTGTATTCCGGGTCGGAGCCGCCTCCATAAAAATCCATTGATAGGAACCCGTTGACACGCCCATCCGCCGGAAGACGCGGACCTTCGAAATCCAGACCAAACAGCGTTTGGCGGACCGTAGCTCCATCCCTGTTCGGGCCGGTCAGTACGTTGTAATTATTTGAGTATTCGGCTGTTTCATGGGCGCTATTCGCAAACGCATTGAAGAGTAACATCCCATTCAGCTGTATCGGGTATTTGTGCGCAGCCTCTACCTTGGTTTGCGCCTGCTCTGCCGTTCGGCGCTCCTCGACCGCAACACGCTCATCGAGAGGAGCCAGTACCGCCTTGCTGCTTTCAGCAGTTACCTCCGATGGATTAGCACGGGATGCTGCCAGTTCCTCACGCAACGATCGAACCTGCTCGAGCAGTTCCCGATTTCCTTTTTCCAGACTGTCCAGTCTTTCGAGGATCTGCTTAGTCACTCCGGGAGACTCGGTGTCGCCCTGAGCGAAGGTTTTCACCGCAACAAGGACTAACAGAAACGGCAATCTATGGCGCATATAGCAGACCTTTTAGCGTATGGCTTATTTCAGCAGGTGAGTAGGGTTTGGTAAAGAAGGCGTCCGCTCCTAAGTTGTGAATGCGTGTGCGGACCTCCGGGTCGTTGTCCCCGCTTATGACGATAATTGGTAAGCTTCGATACCGGTCCTGGGCGCGTATCGCGGTCACCAGATCAAAGCCGTCGACAAGCGGCAAATGAAGATCCGTGATGACAGCCGCCAGCCCAACGGTTTCCGCCTGCAGCAGCTTCAATGCGTGCCGTCCGTTTGCTAGCAGCTTCACCCCGAGACCGTCGATAGACGCCAGCGCTATCTCCAGAGGCGCTATGTCGTCGCTGTCTTCTATGACTAGAATGAATGCCATTTGGCTTGGCCCCGCTTAGGGCAAAAAGCGATAGCCCACACCATGCACAGTGACAAAGTGCCGAGGTACATTAGGTTCCGGCTCGAGTTTCTGACGCAGTCTTACCACGTGAGCATCCACCGTTCGGCTGTTCGGATAGGATTCGTATCCCCACACTGAATTGAGAATTACATCCCGTGTCAGTGCGCGGTCTGGGTTGTGCAAAAAATACAGCAATAAATTGTATTCCGCCGGCGTGAGCTTTACCTCATGGCCACGACGTCTCGTATTCCTCCGATCGAGGTCTATTTCCACATCTCCGAAATGAAGAACCTTAGTATCAGCAGCAGTAGTCCGCCGTAATAGAGCTCTGATTCGCGCAAGCAATTCCCGTGTCCCGAACGGTTTCACGATGTAATCATCGGCTCCCATTTCGAGCAGCAGGACCTTGTCGATTTCCTCGCCGACAGCGCTCAACACGATTATCGGAGTCTGAATTCTGTCGGCTCGGAGCTGCTTGCAAACTTCTGCTCCGCTCATCCCTGGCAGCCTCAAATCGACCAACACAAGCTGCGGCTTCAACGTTAGAGCTTTATCAAATCCACTCTTCCCGTCGGCTGCAAAGATCGGAATAAACTGCTCGCGCTCGAGCATGACCCCGATCGTGTCGCGCAAGCTCTCGTCATCATCAATGACAAGGATTGTTTGCATCGCAGTTGCCATTCTAGCGGCTTTCCCGGTCCTCTCGCTGCTGGCGAAATCTTCTCGTTTCTTCTTTTACCGAATTTTTACAACATCGCGACAACCCTGGGCGAAGAGTTCATTCCTGCCAGCCACTTCGGGGATTACAACACTTTTACACGCTTTGAACACCCTAAAGCCTTTACTGCTTTACCGTCGGGATGTGGCATCAGTAGAGCTCCAATCTATCGCCTTTCATTTCCAACCGGTTCAGTGTCGATCGAGTGCCTGGAAACTAGTGAACATCGCTGAACGGATCGTGGCCAGTTCACTGCTCATCATTACCCTCCCGGTCCTCTTCCTCGCGTCTCTCGCCATTGTGGCGATTTCCCGGCAATCGCCCTTCGTCGCACATCGGCGGGTCGGACTGGGCGGCCAACCTCTCTGGGTTCTGAAGTTACGAACAATGTGGACGGGCGGCTCGGAAAGTCAGTCCATTTTTGTTCACCGGCTGTCCCCGGCTGAAGCTCCTTTGGTTGCTCCCGGAAGAAAGAACGCTCGAGTGACAAGCCGTTTTGCGGCGTTTTGCCGTCGCTATTCGCTGGACGAGTTGCCGCAACTCTGGCAAGTTGTCCAGGGGCAAATGGCCCTCGTTGGTCCCCGGCCGCTTACCGAGCAGGAACTCGACACCTATTACGGGCCTGACGCTGCGCGCATCGTAACGGCAAGACCTGGGCTTAGCGGGCTTTGGCAGATTAGCGGTCGCAGTCGCCTGCGTTATACTCAGCGCCGCCGCTTGGATCTTTTTCTGGTCCGAAATTGGTCATTAGCACTCTATTTCAGGATTCTCCTCTTCACGCTTCCGCGGGTTCTGGCAGGCAAGGATGCTTGGTGAGTAAATCGAAAAAACGAACCCAAGTAAGCAGAGTTCGTTTGGCAGAAACGGCCAGAGAGGCCTGATGCGTTGCGCCATCGTACATTACTGGCTGCTTGGAATGCGGGGCGGCGAGAAAGTCGTCGAAGAGCTCTGCCGGATTCTGCCTCGGCCGGATATCTTTACCCTCTTCTACGACCCGGATAGCGTTTCACCCTTTCTTCGCTCCCATAAGATTACTGCGTCTTTTCTCAATCCGTTTCGGCGCCATTACCGGTCCTGCTTACCGCTCACTCCGATTGCACTCGAAAGCTTCGATCTGAGGGAGTACGATCTGGTAATCAGCAGTGAATCTGGCCCGGCCAAGGGAGTTTTGACCTCTTCGAACACCCGTCACGTTTGTTACTGTCACACTCCCATGCGTTATTTGTGGGATCTCTATCCGGCGTACTTGCGCGAGTGGACACGCTCGAGCGTGAAGCGCATGCTAATCGCCCCGGTCGCGAACTATCTGCGTCTGTGGGACGCCACCTCTGCGACTCGGGTCGATCAGTTCATTGCCAATAGCCGAAACGTCCAAAATCGCATCTGGAAGGCGTATCGGCGTTCGTCCGAAATCATCTATCCTCCAGTCAACGTTGACGGTTTTTATACAGCTGCCCCAAACGATTATTATCTGATCGTTTCAGAGTTGGTTGCCTACAAACGCATCGACGATGCGGTCCGCTGCTTTACCAGAACCGGACGGCATCTCAAAATCGTCGGCGGCGGACCTGAATACTTATGGCTCAAGATCATGTCGCGAAACACCGTCGAGTTCTGCGGAAGAGTATCTGATTGCGAACTACGCGACCTCTACGCACACTGCCGGGCAGTTGTCGTCCCGGGCGAAGAAGATTTCGGCATTGTCCCGGTGGAAGCACTAGCCAGCGGAAAACCCGTCATCGCATTGGGAAAAGGCGGGGTGCTCGAGATCGCCCCGCCTTGCAATCCGCGCGGTGGCTTCTTTTATTCGCAGTCTGGCGAACACCATCTGGAACATGCGCTCGAAGACTTCGAACGCAACGAGAAGTATCTGCGGCCTGCTGAGCTTCGCTCGCACGCTGGCCGTTTCTCGAAAGAGGTTTTTCAGCGTGAGATCTTCGAAGTGTTATTTGGCTCAGCAACAATCTCGCGATTGGACCACCAAGATGAACGAGCTTCGAGCAAACATTCTGTGCGTTGACCAGTTCTCTAATTTAGGGGGCGGCCAACGAAGCCTTCTCGATATGCTTCCGGCTTTTTCGGAACGGGGATGGCAGGCCTCTGTGGCGATCCCTGGTGACGGGCCGTTCCCTGAGATGGTTCGGAGCCGCGGATACCGCACACACACTTTTGCTTGCGGCAGCTATGCGAGCCAAAAGAAACCCTTGGCGCAGCTTCTGAAGTACAGCCTTGAACTTCCGAATCTGGTGGACTCTCTTGCACAACTGGTGGACGCGAACGAAATCGGCTTGTTATATGTAAACGGCCCGAGATTGGTTCCGCCCTCGGCTTGGGTCAGTTGGAGAAAAGGCATTCCGTTGGTCTTCCACTGCCATAATCGTTTGCTGCAGTACTCGGCGATCACATTGACCGGCCAAGCTCTAGAACTTGCAGGCGCCCATGTCATTGCTTGTTGTCAGCAAGCTGCGGATCCGCTTAGCGAGTATGTAGCGCCTGAGCGCCTCAGCATACTTTATAACGGCGTCGCGGAAATGGCGCCTGGCGGACCCCGATCGCCGGGGAGAATACGCCGAATCGGAGTCGTCGGCCGGGTAGAAGAAGGGAAAGGGCAGTTGCAGTTTGTGCAAGCGGTGCGGCTCATTTCCCGTGAGGCATCCGAATGTCGCTTTGAGATTATTGGCGCACCAATGTTTTCCGGGCTCGACTATTACAGGAAAGTTGTCGCTGCAAGCAGCGGGCTCGGGATAAATTTCATCGACTGGCAGAACGATACAGCCAAGATCTATTCCGATCTGGATCTCGTGGTCGTACCGTCGAGCGCATCGGAAGCTACTACTAGAGTGATTCTGGAAGCCTATAGCGCAGGAGTTCCCGTCGTTGCGTTCCCGGTAGGCGGCATTCCAGAAATCCTGAAGGACGACCAAACAGGATTTCTGGCGGAAGCTCTCACCTCGGAAGCTCTTGCGCAACGCATACTTTCCGTTCTACGAATGGACCGAACGACTGTGGAGGGGGTCGTTAAGAAGGCCAGGCAAGAGTGGAAGTCTCGCTTCACTCTTCGACCATACCGGGACAGTGTTTGTAGCGTCCTCGCCCAAGCGATGCTGCCGGTTCAAAGCTCCTGCGGTGAGCCAGGTAATCGAGCAGACCCGTTGCCAAACTGAAGGGCTGCCGCGTACACGGAGGCAAGAATAGCAAGGTGCGTCCAAAGGTAAGGACGCAGCATGTTCTGATTGAACTGCAGGACCGCCCATGCGAACAGGAGCGATCGCACTAAGGCGTGAATGAGCACCGAAAAGAAAGGGCAAGCGGAGCGGGCCATCCGCATGGGTTTTCGAACAGTCGTGATAAGGAAGCATAGGAACGGAATTATGCCGATCACACCGCTTGCCGCTAACGCTTCTGCGAAAACGCTCATTCCCTCGAAGTCTTTCGAAGCTTCAAAAGATTTAATTTTCTCGCCCTGAAGGTCTGCGATGCCAGCCGACACTCCGCCCAAACTTCGTCCGACGAACGGATGTTGCAAAAATACGGCAAACGTTTCCTCAAGCGCATCTTCCCGTTGAATCACGGAGTGAGCGGCGGTATCGGAGATGCCGGTCCCGTTCAGAAGTATCAGCGCGAGAGCTGGGTTCTTCTCTATGGCTACTGAAGTACCCGCCACAATCGCACAAATGAAGGCGATCGACAAGAAGGAAGGAAGCAACGCTCGTAACTTGAATAAAGCAATACGACCCTTCAGCAAATCTGCGGAAAAGGAAAGCCATGGCCTGAGCTGGGCCAGAAAAACATCAATGAACAGAAAAGCGATCCCCATTCGGCTCGAGGAAATGATAATGCCGATTGCGGTTAAACAATAGATTGTGAGCAGCGTTTTGGCGGGGAGCAATGTCGAGCAATTCCTTCGGAGTGAGCCGCTAAAAACGAACCCAATCAGTAGATAAGTTGCGAAATACGACGGTTCATAGCTAAAACCATTCACCCTCGCCAACGTACCTGGAATCAACCACTGCTTCACCAGTGGTGCTCCGCCGCCCAGCAAAGGTAGAAAGAACTGCACTATCCCCAAGGTTGCCACCCAAGCGAATGAGTATACATACCAACGCAGAATTGCTATTAATGACCTGAGGTCATTGCTAAACAACTGGACACACGAGAACATCAGGCAGAAATCGAGGAATAGCCAGAGACAGTAGCCGAGACTCCTAGGCCAAAAGTTAGTCGCCGGAATAAATACTATCTGACAAATGAGCCAGATACTTAGTGGGACAGCACCTAACACCGGAATTGTTCCGATTCGGGCCGCTTTCGCAACGGCAAGGAGAATCAGCAGCAGCGTCATGATCTGACAAAAGCGATAGTTCCCGCCGGCCTCTACAGTCAGGAAAATATCGAAGGAACTCGTGAGGAGAACCAATGCCGCAGTCATGACCGCGATGCGGCTCAACGATGCGCTTAAGCGTACAGAGCCCGGCAGTTGCCGCATTGTCGGGGCTACATCGGTCATTCTTGAGTCCATTCCCACACAGAAGGTGCCGGCGAAAGCGGCTGCGGTTTGGGACGTTGCCAAACATGGATCCCTTTGGCGTGAAGAAAAAACAACATGGCCGACAACATGAGGGCTGCCGTTGTGACGGAGGCTGCCGCCGCACCTATCGCCCCGAACGAGATGCTCAGGATGACGGTCAGCGGAAGGGCAACCAGTGCGCTGAGCAACATTATGTTCGAAAGAAGCGCATCCATTTCAAAAACGAGCATGGTTTGCATTCCCAAGACATTGCTCAAAGCAAATAGCACGGGTAGCGGTGAGAGCCATCGGAGTACAGCGATCGAATGTTCGAACGACTTACCCAAGGTCAGATAGCAGACGGGGCGTGCCCAAAAGGCAGTTACTATGGACACGGATATCGACAGGACGCTCACGAGAAAGAAGGATTTTCGAATAAGCTGCAACGCCGATGTAGCCGAGTGCAGCTTTGCCGCGGTGATGTGGGGGTACAGCGCCTGGCCCAGCGGATTCAGTGCCGCGGTCGACGCTTTGATCAGTTTGTCGGCCGCGCTAAAGTACCCGACTTCGACCTTACCTGCCACGAATCCAAGCATGACAATCGTGCCTGAGCTGGATAGTTGCAGTGCCGATGACGAGAGGAACAGCGGCCATGCCTGCTTCAAGGTATCTGCAATGTCACAAACCGAAGGCAAGTACCAGGTCAATCCTGCGCGTCTTAATAGCACCGGCCAGGCAAGAATGCTGGCCATTACTTCAACACTGGCCTGGATCGCACCGGCGATTACGTAGTCTTGTGGATGCCGGACAAATAAAAGCAGCGCTGGGATGGTAAATAGTCGTGCCGCTGCGAGAAAAGCGGCAGCTATTTTGAGCCGCTCTAATCCCTGAAAAAACCAGATTGGAAAAAATGTCGTGCCGACAACGTACAGAAAGTTGACAGCGTACAGGCTAGGTGTTTCACGCAACTTCGGTATGAAAGCGATAAGCAAGGTGAGCGCAACAGCGCTGATACACATCAACAAGGCTTTGGCACACATAGTTGACCAGAAAATGCGCGATATAGATTCGGGTGTTCTACTGCAGGCCGCGATGGCCCTGGTCTGGGTAAAGTTAAATCCAAAGTCAGTGAAGAAATCGAAACAGAGAACTATGCCTTGCGCAAATGACAGGAGTCCGAACTGGGAAGGCTGGAGCACGCGGACGAGATAAGGCAACGTGATCAGGGGCGCCACATAGTTGAGACCCTGCAGCAAGCTAAGCGAGGCGACGTTCTCTATAAGCAATCGGCGGGAAGACATGGCGAGGTTAATGACGGCAGTAAGTCACACGCCGGCTCCCGAGCGTGGTTTACTGCTGATGAGAATCCAAACACCAGAACCCAACGCGGCCAGCACGGAACTTATGGCTACAATCAGAAGCCGGGGTGGCCAGCTCTTTCTTTCCGGAATAACGGCCTTGTCGATCACCTGAACTAGCGGGGCAGCCTTTGCCTCATCTAGGCGGGCAGCTTCGTATTGCTTTGCTAAAGCCTCGTAGAGACTCTCATGATATTTGACGTCACGGTACTTTCGAACATACTCGAGCCCAGCCTGTGGAAGTTTTCCGACGGGCACTTCGGGCGTACCCGCAACATGTTCACCGCTTTCGAGGTTGCCCAGTTCGGATCGCAGGGCCGCAAGCTCGTGCTTGACCGATTGAAAACGAGGGTTGTCATCAGCGACGTAGGTGCGCATTCCCGCGAGCTGCGCCTCTCTACTCAAGATCTCGGCATTCAGTTGAGAAGCGGACCGGATGAGGGCTTCCGCCTGACCTGACGGCACGACTAGGCCGGTCACCTGCTCGGTATTTCGCAGTGCAACTTCAGCTGTGGCCAACAGTTCCTTTTCATTGGCCAGCTGTCGTTCGAAAAACAAACGGCGTTGAGATGCTTCCGTCAAAGCTACTGTTGTATTCCGGCTAGACAACTCCTGAACGTAAGCGTTGGCCAATTGAGCAGCCCGCTTAGGATCTCGGTCCTCCACTTCGATGTGTATGAGCGTGTCTTTTCCCGCTCTTATGTTTGTTCTTCGGGCAAGGTGCTTACGAGCTCGTTGCACGTACCTCTCGCTGTAGACCTGCTTCAAATTGAATCGCATGATGAGCACGTCCGCTATGGTGCGGCTCTCCAAAATGCCGACATATAGATCCGCCGGGTTGCGCAGGCCAAAACCGGATAGTAGGCCTAAGCCCGATAAACCGGTCCCTGCACCGGCCAGTTGCGCCATTGCCGATAAGGATGGCTGAGGCTGCTGTGGAGTAAAAATTACCGCTTCGGCACTGTATTCCGCGGGGATCAGAGACGCTACTACTGTCGAGGCGAATGCTGCAGCTAATACCGCCCAGAGGATGCTTCGTCTTCGACCAGACAGGGCAGCAAATAGCTCGTTGAACGAGATTTCACTGCTCTGCTCTCGACCAAACTTCGCCAACTTGTCCGCGGCGATGTTTTCAGTTACCAACTCAGTGGCCACTTGTTTCTCTAGCGAAGGACGTTTATGGCCGCTGCGCCCAGACCGAAATTGCTTAGGACCTGCGACCAGTCAAGTAGGCCCCGCAGAAAAGTCGTCCGGTTGATATAAGTGGGAACAACCAGGGTGTCACCCGGGAACATTTGAATTGAATCGAAACTTTTCGAGAACAATACGGAGCCGGTCGGACGGCTGACGACCGATCCGTCCGCGCGAACGATAAAGATATGGCTCCGGTCGGCTGAGCGGGAAGCGCCGCCTGCTTTCTTGAGGTAGTCACCGGCGCGATAATCCTCTTCATGTAGGAAAGAGGCCTGTTCATAAACGGCCCCGATTACGTTGACGGTAGATGGCCGGGTTGGAACGTACAGTCGATCGCCGTTTTCCAGCGGCAGATCCGGAAAGGCATCGATTCTTTGATCGTCTGGAGCCATGTTCAGCACAATGCGGCCATCCATCGTGACTTTTTTGAGGCTTCCGATTAAGTCGCGCTGGCTGGCAAGCGAAGTTTGAGCGGTCGCTGCCTGCTGAGGGGATGTAACTCGACTCGATAGGTTTGAGGCGGCTTCATTTACCTCACGTTCCAATTGGTCCAGGAACTCGTCATACCTCTTTTGCTGTTCTCGACGGGTGGACTCGCGAGTAAGTTGGGCCCCGTATATGTACGCATTCGGAGCGAGCCCGCCTGCGCGAGCGAGAACCTGCCGCAGCGATTCGCCTGGCAGGGTAGTATAGAGCCCGGCCATCGCGACCTCCCCCTCGATTCTCACTTGCGTGCGTTGCTGAGAGCGTGGCACCGAAAAGTCTGCTTTAGAAAAGATCGTCACCACGTCGCCTGGAAGAAGCTTGATATTCTGCCTTGCGTCATGAGACAGAACCAGCTTGCCGAGATTGAAGGAGATAGTACGAGTGCTTAAGGTATCCTGATCCGTTCGTTCAATTACGGCATATTGCCAGTTAATTTCAGGGACCGCCGGTTGAACTGTATAACGTGGGTTGAAAGTTCGCAAGGGAGGAACATTGTCGGAACCTGTTGCAGCGCCGAGCGAAGCATCGCCTTGCGTGTTTCGCTTTTGCTCCTGAAAAGAAAGGGCTGACGTGCTGCTCCTCGAGCTCCCGGCATTTAGGGTTTGTCCCCTAGGCTGAATTCCGCCGTTCGCATTCGGCTGGGAAGTAACCTGATCTAGAGTTTCCGAATCGTTCCCCTCGACCGGCTGCTCTGCGCTTCCCAACGCATTGTGCGCCTTCCAGTAATCTCGAGTCAAAAGAGATTCTTTGTCGGGAATCAAATCGCTCAACCGCATACCTTGCCGCCAGGGAAACCTGCCGGGATCAGCGACATTTCCGCGCAACGTGACCGCGTTCTGAAAACGCGGCACCACGGGCAGGAGCCGCACGACATCCCCGTTGCGCAGTTCCATTCGCAGTCCTTCTGAAGTCATTGACACCTGCATGACCCGAAGAGATGATCCCTCCATAACACGCTCCACCAACGCCTTATTCAGCAAAGCCAGAGGCGAGAGGCCATCCGCCATCTGCAGCGCGTTTTGCAGAGTGTCACCGGATTTGATTTCGTAAATGGCTGGATGTCCGACGCTTCCGGCGATAGCGACGCGTGGTCCAGCTGGAGGAATGAAAATGACATCCCCTGGAATGAGTTGCGCATCCTGCGTTTTATCGCCTTCTAGCAGCAATTGATAGAGATCGAAGTGTCTTATCGTCCGATCATCTCGTTTCAATTGGATGTTGCGCATGGAACCTCGCGAAGATGGCCCCCCCGAGGCGAAGATTGCATTCACTAGAGTGCTGAAGGAGCTCACGGTGTAGCTGCCAGGCCGGCGTGCTTCTCCGACGACAAAGATCTGGATTGAATGCAGCCGGGAAAGAGTAACGCTTACGTCGAAGCTCTTATAAAAGTGCGATAAGCGGGATTTGATAACGGATGCGGCTTGAACGTAGTTCATTCCTTGCACCGAAATGGGCCCCGCGTCTGGCAAGATGACTTGGCCGGTTCGTGCCACGGTCAGTTGCCGCGAAAAATTGAACTGCCCCCAAACTGTTATCTGCAGTGCGTCGCCAGGCGCGATCGCATATTGGGCGCTTACCGGAGCGCGGTCAAGTGGCGCGAAGGTGGCCGGAACGCGTTCAAAGAGAGTCGCGCCGAAAATGGGAAGCATCCGGCCGACGGATTCCGCCACATATCGCTGAAACTCCGTCGGCGGCTCTTTCTGGTTATAGATGGGCTGACCAAGGGGTGAGTTGTCACGCACCCCACCCGGGCGTTCAGGCGGTAGATCAGTTGCAGGCGAGCGCGTTCCAGAGGATAGGCCGGGGTAGGAACTAATTTCTGTGGAATCGTTGTAAGTAGAGTAACCAGGCTGTGGTGCGGTGGGCGGAATGCAGTCAGCTGCCGGGTCTCCATAGTCGGCGGGTGTACAAACCCGGTACCGGCCTTCTTGTTCGCCGAACTCTGACTCTGGCTGTGTCTGCCTTTTCTGGTAAAGCGGCAGAAGCGAAGGCGACTGGGCCAAGAGATTCCAGGCAAGACTCAGCGGTAGTGCGATCAAAATGACTGCTTTTGCATGCCGGAAAAAACCGAAAAAACTGCGCAACCGGGTTACTGTCGTATCCAGGTGATATTTCCAGGTCCCTAGCGAGGTCTTCCGTTGAGAGTTCGTCACCTTATGCAAATCATTTTCAGCTTTCAGAACCGAAATTTGTAGCGTATGGCAGGCAGCAAGCCTGTTTTTACAAGGGTTTTACAATTTGCCAGATGTCTCCAGAGCTCGCGAGCTCTCGATCACTCGGGAAGCGAGAACAGGTATTCGATCAGATCTTGCTCTTCTTTCTGGGCGAAGTGATAGGGCGGCATGATAGAACCGGGCGACAGACTCCGTGGGGAAGCAAAGTGCGCCCGAACCCAGCCCTCGCTTCGACGATTGATCAAGCCGTTCAGAGAGGGACCGATGTCCTCCGCCTGTGCCATTCACCTTGTGGCAACTAGCGCACGAACTGACCACAAAAGTTTTTGCTCCGTTCAGAAATTCAGGAGAAACCGTTGACAGACTGGTAAGGGATTCCGGTTTTAGACTGGCGACGAATATCACAAGCGCATTCCGTTGAGGGATAGAGAGAGAAGAGGTCCCAACCGCCGCGCGAGCTTGGGATTCGTAGTTGAAATGTTCCAGCATCCAGTCCCTCGTATGCTGAACACCTATCAAGCCCAAAGTAGGTCCGGGCTTAGGGGTCCCGACGAGCAGGTTGTGACAGGAATCGCATTGAAGAGAGCGAAAATAGCCCGAGCCCGTTATCACCTCTGGCGAGAGTCGAGCCCACTCCGTGGCTTGGGCCGAGACGATAGGTTTTCCCTTCCGATGTGGGTCCTTCGATGCGGCCAGACTTGTCAGTCCCAGCCAGACCGAGAACGCAAGCGCAGCCACGCACGCCAATTGAAATCGTCCGTTCAGGATTTTCGCTTGTATTTTCGGCAGGAAGGGAAGCAGTACAAGGCCCAGGATTGCCAATGAAGGGAGCACCAACGTTCCAATCAATTCGAGTCGTCCAGGAAATACCGTCAAGAGCTGGAACAGAAACAGGAAATACCACTCAGGCCGCGGCAAATATGTAGTGTCGGTAGGATCTGCCGCGCGCTCCAAGGGAACGTCCAGGAAACACGCAGCAAGAAAAAGGCATACGAATACAAAAAAAATGGCGCAGAAATCACGGAACAGCTGCTTTGGATAGAACGTCTGCTGCGCTTCTGTCCGAAGCTGACGGGGCGTAATTCCATGAAGACGGACCAAGTAAACGTGAACCACAATTAGCGCGACACTAGACGCAGGTAACAGAAGCGTGTGAAGAGCGTAGAATCTCGAAAAGGTGATTGCTCCCACTCCCTGCGCTGTGCCTGCCAAACGTGTCAGAAGTGGGCCGGCTACGGGGAGGCCGGCCATGATCTTAGTCGTGACAACGGTTCCCCAGTACGCTCTGTTGTCCCATGGCAACAGGTAACCCGTTAATCCAAAAGCGAATGTCAGCAGAAGCAGAATCACTCCGGCAATCCATGTCGCCTCGCGTGGTTTTTTGAAAGCCCCGAAGATGAAAACCTGAGCCATATGCAGGAAAACAACAATGATGATCAGACTGGCCCCCCAATGATGAAGGCCTTGAATCAGGCGTCCTCCGGCAACTTGCCGGACGATGTAGGTAAGGCTCGTGTACGCGTCTCCAGCGGTAGGCGCATAGTTCAGCGCTAGCAGAATACCCGTCAGGCCCTGGATCAGAAACAGAAATAAAGCAACGCTGCCAAAGACCTCGGGCCAACCGGCAGATGCGGGAATGTCCTCAAACAAGAAGCGATTAATAGCCGTTCGAAACCCGGTGCGATTGTCAACCCAAGCAGCGCATCGTGAGAAGAGGCTGCATCGAGCTAAATGTCTTGTGCAACTTGCAAAGGGCCTAGCCATAATCTGTTGCCTTCGAGCTTGGTCGAATAGCGGTCAAGAGGGCGGCTCGCCGGACCCGCAACCACCCGGCCTCGGCGGTCGAATGCGGAGCCGTGACACGGGCATGAGAACAAGTTCTTTTGCGCCTGCCACCGGTAAGCACATCCAAGGTGGGTGCAATATGGTGAAAATGCTGTAACTCCCCGGTGCTCGTCGACGATGATCCAGGCGGAGGATTCCTCATTGCGGATCTTCCAACCATCCACCACTGCTCGTTCGAACCGGACCTGACAGGGAGTTCCGCGCTTGATAGTCGATACGTCCCCGGCATCGGCCCAACCGTCATTCTGGGTCGCCTGCCTGCCGAAAAGGTAAGCGCCGACCGAGGCTGCTAATGAGCTACCAATGAGGAAAGGAATCGTGTAGATTGCTCCCAACACGAGACCACGCCGGCTGCACCCTTGCTCTTGCCCTAGATTGTTCTCTTTCATGATTGTCGAACCTGCTCGCCTCCGATGCTAGAGCTTCGTTCGGCCGTAGTTGTCCACCCTTTGTAAAAAGGCAGTAACTTCGGGTTGCTGGAGCTTGTCAGCTGAAGATTGTTGCAACTTATTCACAATTTACTGACACGGCTCCGGATACCGGCCTTGCATACTGGTGCTGAGACTATCGTGCGTTCGACGATACTATGTGGCATATCCGCGACTGCCGTAGCCGGGTAGCGGACAGAGTATGTTGCCGCCAGGTGGCCCGCGCGGCACTTCGAACGCTTGCGATTCTTTTGAGCATAAGTTCGCTTTTTGCCTCAAACCGTGACAGGGAAAAGACTACGGCCGGACCGGTTTATGTTCCGCTTGATAGCTGGATTTATCCTGCGCTGAAGAGGCTCGCCGCTCTGGGTTACGTTCCGGATGAGGAGGGTCTGGCGGCGCCTTGGACTCGCTCGGAGTGCCTGACCCTCGTGAAAGAAGCGGAGGACATCGCATCGCGGCATAGCACGAAGGTCGCGGAAGGAGCAATGAACGAAGATGCAAAAACACTGATCGCCTCCCTGAAACGTGAATTTGCAGATGAACCTAAGGCACGCGGTCAAGCCCGAATCGAATCCATCTATACGCGGCTTCTCCAAATATCGGGACCACCCTTGCGGGACAGCTATCACTTTGGCCAAACAATTGTGAACGACTATGGGCGGCCGTATGAGACCGGCGTGAACGCTCTGGCCGGATTTTCGGCTTTCGGTACCCTGGGCCGTTTCTCCGGTTACTTTCGGGGAGAGTATCAGGAAGGGAGCGGCAGGACAGCATATGATCAGGGCGTACAATACCTGCTTAGCGCTCTCGACGGCGTCCCGGCTCGACCAGTCGCAAGAACAGCGCCTACGAGCAGATTCGATCCTGTGGAGATGTATGTAGGCGCGCATCTCGGCGGCCTCAATTTCACCTTCGGAAAGCAGAGTTTGTGGTGGGGCCCCGGCGAAGATAGTGCCTTTAGCTTCAGCAACAACGGCGAACCGTTTTACGCGGTACGAATTGCTCAGCAAACGCCATTTGTTCTGCCCGGCCCTTTTCGGCTTCTGGGTCATATTCGAACACAAATGCTCATTGGGAAGTTGTCCGGGCACTTATACCCTCCCCGACCCTTGATCAATGCAGAGAAGGTGACCTTTCAGCTGACTGAGAATGCGGAACTGGGCTTCACACGAAGCACAATCTTTGGAGGAGTCGGGCATCCACTGACCACGGGAAGCTTCCTGCGAAGCTTCTTCAGCCTATCCAGCACCGGCGGTACTGCCTTTGGTTCTGCTAACGATCCAGGCGACCGGCGCAGCGGGTTCGATTTCCTGTGGCGGGTTCCGGGCCTCAGGCGCTTCGTGACGATTTACTCCGATTCACTGGCCGATGACGAACCGAATCCTTTAGACAGCCCGCGACGTTCGGCATGGGCGCCCGGCATTTACTTCAGCCAATTGCCCGGGTTGCGCCGCATGGATCTACGTCTCGAGACGTATTCAACGTTGCTGTATCGCGCCGACGAAGGCGGACGATTCTTTTACTGGAACAATCAATATCGCGACGCTTATACGAATAATGGCTACCTCCTCGGGAGTTGGGTGGGCCGCGACGCGCGCGCCTACGAAGTTTCGTCCACCTACTGGTGGTCGGCTCAAAGTAAGATCACAGGTTCCTTCCAACAAACCAAGACTGGTGGTCTGTTCTTACCTGGCGGCGGCACACAAAGCGATTTTTCCATTAGTAGCCAGTGCCAGCTAGGGCCGGATGTTGCTGTTATTCCGTTTGTGCAATTCGAGCGATACTTTATTCCCGCACTCGGCGTTCCTAAGAAGAATGTTTTGATTGGGCTGAAAATCACTTTCTCTCCGAAGAACCTGGTGTTGGCTCGCTGAGGTGAAAAGTGGAGGGTCATCAGTATTCCTGCGCGATCCGCCAACCGGAGACATTCGCCCAGGTTTTTAATTGCTGTTTCGCCCAGAGCGTCGATTTGTCCTTATGACACATGGTACAGGGATTTGGAATCTTATAGGCTTCCGTCCTCGTCGGGCTTATGAAGCGAAAAGTGTGACCGCGGACGTTCACGTCTGCGATCGTCTGCTCAATGTTCGGCATGTGACAGGCGACACATTCATCGCCGCTACTGCCCGCCTTATGATGACTGTGTTGTTCAACCGTGCTCGTGTGCGGGCCATTGGGAGATCCCGGACCGTGGCATTCCAGGCACATCACACTGGCCGGCTTTAGCAACAGGGCGGAATTATCCGTTCCGTGTACATCATGGCAACTTGAACACTTGACTCCTCGGGTGTACATTACGCTCTGAACGAAATCATTTCCCTGCATGCGATTCTTATGAGCCGTCCCATCCGCGAAATGAGTGAAGGTCGTCTCCCCTAGCTTGTGCTCCTCCAGTTGCCAAAAATCCTGGAGTTTGAGGCCGGCATGAAAGCCGACCGGCCAATCGTAATATTGGCCCTCAATCGGATTCGTCAGCGGGCGCCCCTGCGAGTGACATTGGATGCAGATATCGTTCGCCCGAACGGAATCGAGCCGAACCGGATTCACAATATTCGCTCGGGATGGTCGAGCAACGTGATCGCTACCGGGCCCATGACATCGCTCACAGCCCACGTTCCATTCCGTTACGGACTTGGTCTTCACGTCGTAGTTAACGGAATGACAGCCATCGCAGAGTGGCCCGGTGGGCCGCTTCATGTTGTCTGGAGGATAGAGGGGAGCCCACCAGTCGGTTCCATTCCGCACGAAATAAGGACGCCAGACCTGGTTTGCGACATCCCACTGGGCGGGAAATACAAAATAGTTATCGCCTATCTTCTTGAAGTAGCGCTGCTTCCATCTGCTGCCATAAACGAAGGCAATATCCTCCCTTGTGAACTTAACAAGCGGATTTGGCTGCGCAAAATCAGGCAGGATGGCCTCCGGATCCTCCTTGGGATCACGCACTACATTCGCCATTCTGGTCTTCTTCCAGCGTGCGTAGATATCTGAGTGGCACGTTTTGCAGCTCGTGGAACCGACGTAGTGAGGCGTGCTGGTTCCAGATGGCGCCAGACTCCAAGCTAGTGTCGGAAACGATGCAGTGTTGAACAGCAAAAAGAGCGTGAATAGGCGATTCAAACTATACAGAGCCACTTCTATGCAGTGTATCTGCCCTTCGCCAAAGGGCCTTGCCGTATAGACTGACACGGAGGGCGAAGATTCAAGCGCGCCTTTTCTCGCTGCCAACGTCAGAAACAGCCAAGCTGGGAAGTTAACCGAAAGCCGTAAGCATCTACCTGGGAACGCGCCGATTCATTTGAAGTCTCCACTTGACCCATTCGATACCAGGCTTTAATTACAACCGATCTTCCCTGTAACGGATCTTCACTGTAATGCCCCACGTGACTGTGTTAAAGCACGGTACATCCGCGTCCTGGGTCACAGATGCCGGTGATATGAACACGCTCACCGATGAACATGCCCGGGGCGAGCCGGTTATCAGTACTGCCGCCGATCGCACGTTCAAATGACAAACGATCGTGCCTCGTCGGTTAGTTGCCGTGCTTTTCAGCACTATCTAGTTCTCGCCTTCCAAATCCGCCTGTACTTTCTTGGCATGCTCAAGGTGACCTTGGAACAGCAGTGCTGCGCCTTGCAGCGCGCTCTTGAGCTCTCCATTTTACGCATTCGGGATCAGCACTGAAGAAACAGCATTGATAACGGCCTGGTGATAAGCTATTTCATTATCAATGTAGGCTTTGTCGAATGCTTTGCCACTGAGTGCCTTCAGCCTTTCGGTCGTCTGTTCAGATTGTGACTTCAGGGACTTCCTTATATCGCTGCCGGTGGGCGTCAACATTCAGTTTTGCACCCATATCTGACACCGACTTTTGTAAGGCGGAATGATCTGTGACCATTTGCTGTGCGAAGTCACGAACCTCTCGACTTCTAGACTTCGACATCGCAAGTTTCTGCGTAGTCGATGTCGATCTGGTTTGCCGTAAGTACAATTCCGACGATCTGAGGATCAGTAGGCGCGCGACCGGCGGTTTGGGCCTGCGCAATGAAAGGAAAGATTGCAGCACAACCCAGCGCTGCTCCGATCGCGGCGATCTTGCCTACGTTTGACATCTTGTATTTCTCCTGTGGTGATGCGCTCACATTTAACGATTGCGTAAATTCGACTGCTCGGGGAACAGAGTCGAGAGGCCTCGATTGGTTACAAGTCGGAAGAATTGCTCAGCGACCCTCTTGAAGATGCTTGACTCGCCCGAAGCTGACTGAAAACGTTGCTTACAACCCGGTCACACCGCGCTCCCATGAATTGAAACGCATGAGAGCTAGTCGCCCCCGCTCGTGCGAAAAGTTCGTTTCGAAGCATCTGACGCGCTCGAAGCAGGCGAACCTTGACGGTCTCTTCAGTCAGATCGAGGCAAGCTGCTGTTTCGGCAGTATTCACGTTTTCGATATCCCGAAGCATGAAAACGCAACGATATGTGTCGGGCAAGGCGTCGACAGCTTGTTCCAGGAATGAAACCGCCTCGCGGTTGAGGGTCTGTTGCTCCGGGTCTGGATCTGAGGACTTCACCGATTCCATGTGATGATATTCTCGTGCAGGGTTTGCCGGAAAGTCCTGAATATGCTTCTGTTTTCGCAAACGACTGCAGGCTTCGTAAACGGCAATTTTGGTCAGCCATGTAGAAAACAGCGCTCTACCACCAAATTGATGAAGCGACGCATAGGCGCGGACATACGTGTCCTGCGTGACATCTTCAGCCTCTTCATCATCGCGAAGAATACCCCGCGCGATGCGAAACAGGCGTTGATTGTAGCGCCGCATAAGAACCTCATATAGCGTTGTCTCGCCAGCCCGTACGCGCGCAATGACCTCTTCGTCGGAGAGCTGAGAAACGCTCGCTGTCGTGGACTCCTGCAGAGCCTTGTTAACCTTCATCGGTTACAGAGTCAGATGAATTGAAAAGGTTACAAGCTGTAGTGGACCCCTAAATTGAGACAAACCGACTGGGTAAAGAATTGGGAACACCTTTGCGGTCAGAATGGAAGGACCGAAAGGTGTGGCAGTGAAAACCTACAGCAAGGAGTTCAAGCTCGAAGCAGTACGCAGGATGAAAACGTGCAAGACCATCTCAGGTTTGTCAAAAGAGCTGGGAGTGGCGCGCAGGTTTCTCTACAAGTGGCGAGAGCAGCTACGCACGGAGGGAGAACAGGCGTTAGCTCGGAAACCAGGGCAACCGCGTAGTAGAGAACAGCTCTCGGCATCCGCGAAGAGAGCCCGCGCTGCGTCGAGAAAGAAAGTCCAAGGGCCTTTGCAGAAACGTGTTGCGGACCTGGAGAGAAGATTGGGCGCCAAACAGTTGGAAGTGGATTTTTTCAGGCGCACTTCGAGCATGTCAGGGGAGTGATGCAGAATCCGGAAGACGCTGGCGGGAAGCCGTCTATCAAGGAATCGAAGTCTCACTCTCACTCGAAGGGAAAGGACTGACCATTGGGCGGCAGTGCGAGTTGGCGGGAGCAAGCCGGGCGGGATTTTATCGCTACCTGCAACAGGAACAGCCCAAAGAGGAGGATCTGCTTTTGCGAGAACGGCTGCAACAGCTTGCTGTAGCTCACGGCCGCAAGTGCGGCTATCGCCGGCTCACCGCATTGCTGCGACGCGAAGGCTATCTGGCGAACAAGAAGCGCGTGCTTCGGTTGATGCAGGAAGACAACCTACTGAGCCTACGGAAGGCCAAGGATGTGCTGACAACCGACTCGCAGCATGATCTGCCGGTATATCCGAATCTGACGCGGCGACTTACCCTGACCGACCTGAACCAGCTATGGATCCGGATATCACGTATATCCGCTTGCGCAGCGAGTTTGTGTTTCTTGCGGTGGTGCTCGATGCTTATTCGCGACGTGTCATCGGCTGGGAGCTGGGGCGCACGTTACACGCTGGATTGGCAACAAAGGCATTGCAGATGGCCCTGCACGAGCGGACTTGGCAACCAGGCGTGTTGATTCACCACTCGGATCGCGGCGTCCAGTATGCCTCGCGCGAGTACACGAGCTTGCTCGTTGAACACGAAATCCGAGTAAGCATGAGCCGGCGCGGAAGTCCGTACGAGAACGCCCGAGCCGAGCGATTCATGCGCACGCTGAAGGAGGAAGAAGTCCAAGGACGCACCTACGAGAATGTTGATGACGCAAAGCATCGCATCGGCGAGTTCCTCGAAGAGACCTACAATCGGCAGCGTCTGCACTCCGCTTTGCGCTATGCGACGCCGGAAGAATTTGAGCAATCCATGACGAATGTGGAAAGTGACGGCGCTGATGGAAATGGTGGAAAACCAAAAGCAGGTTTCCCACCGTTTCCACAGGCCTTGGAAATCCCTTCGGGATTCCCACACTTCCCCGAAGGCGACGGATGTTAATTAAAATGCTAAGAACGCGGTGTTCCCATTTCTCAGAGCGCCAGTTTGTCTCAGAAGAGGGGTGCAGTTCCAGCTGTGCTAAATACGATGATCTCCGCAGGATTGGTCGGGCTGAGCAGACAATTGCATAGGCCGGAGGGCAAGCCGTTTGTAACCTAAAGCGCTCTCGTCACTCTGTATCCGTACCAGGCGCAAAGCCGGTAAGGAGTAATGTTATGACAAACAGCGTAGTCAACGATACAGAACGCGGATTCACGCGCTTTCAAACCGCCTCAAAAGCTTCACCTGCATATCAGGCCTATCAAATCCTGCACATCGCGTTCGTTATTGCCCCGATCGTTGCCGGATTGGACAAATTCTTTCACCTACTCACGAATTGGGATATGTACCTGGCTCCAGCAATAGCGCATCTCTCGCCGATCGGAGGCCATCGACTCATGCCGCTAGTTGGCATCGTCGAGATCGTTGCTGGCATCGTCGTGGCCATCAGACCGCAGATTGGAGCCTACATCGTGTCCGCCTGGTTGCTTTTGATTGTTATCGATCTTCTGGTTCTTCCGGGATACTTCGATATCGCTCTGCGCGATCTGGGATTATTGTTAGGCGCTTTGGCGCTCGGCCGTTTGAGCCGGGAGTTTAGTAAGCAATGAGGCGGTGAGTGTGCCGGAACCCCAGATCGGTGACTCCGGGCGGCAGACTATAGAGTTATGGCAACGGCGATCAGGCTACCTCCTGCTCGTGCCACCTTGGCCGTTCTGATCAGAGGATCTGAAACGATTTGGGCAATATAGTCCTGTGCTTTCGAGGTCAGCCGCAAGTGGTACGCGCGAGTCCCTTGTGAACGAGTCGCTTTGCCGTGCCCTATCCCTGACGTAGCTCTACTCTCAACTTGCGAGGCCGAAAGCTTCTGCTGGACGTGCATGGGAGCGCCACAATGGGGGCACTTCCAGACGACGTTCGTCGGGAGTTCGTTAGACCAAGCGCGAACGTCTTTGGTGAAAGCAAATAGTTAAGAGCGGCCAGGCGTGAGCTTGCGGCGACAACCGTTAGCCAAGAACCCAAATGCGGTGTGGGACCGAAGCCGCGAGGCAGTTATATGCTGAACGAAACGCCGCCGAAACTCTTCGGCGCTCAGACTTATCAACCGTTGCCTGTTGCCGCGAGCGAATCTTTCCAGCGAAACGTCCCTTGGTCACCTTCATAAGCGACCAACCGATGGTTGCTGATGGCAACGCGGTGGTTGCTCATAGCAACCCGGCCGTACCCGGAACAGGAATCGAGATGGCCGGCAATGCCGCTGTCCGGCAACGGGCGATCGCAGTACGTCAGTTGCTGGAAGCTCAGTCAAGATCGGTTCTTGTCCAGGAAGCGGGCCTCGTGCGGCGGAGGATCAGCCACCTCCAGCGCGCGACACGCGGGGAACCACGTGCATCGATAGTCCACTTCTGATCGGGCATTGGTTTGTGACGACTCAGGGCTCAGCAGCGCATCAAATCGAGGCAAGGTTCGTGCTTCCAAGGGGTTCAGATATGGGCTGACAGGTTTTGCCAATTCTTTTTCCAAGCCTTCTCTCTGTGGCACGGCTTCCGGCGAATTGGTGTACGGCATGGCGCATATTGGTGTACGCCGATTGCGCAACTCACTTATTGTCAATAACAATCAGTCCGTCTTTTCCACAGGCAACGTTTTTATTCGGTCGGCTCTTCGGCTTTCGCTTTTTTGGCCTGCTCGACGCAATAGCTCGGGATGTTCAACTCAAGGATCACACAGTGGTGCACCAGGCGATCAATGGCCGCAGCCGTCGTCATCGGGTCTTTAAAGATGCCTTCCCACTTTTTCTTCACGGCTTTGCTGCGCATAGCCGAGGTCGTCGATAACCAGGTCTTCGAATGCGGGCAGGCGCTTAATGAACCGGCTCAGTTTCAGATCACGCTTGGCGACCAGCAAGTCCTGCACAGCAAAGCCGAGCTGGTGAAGTAGATGCGCCGTTCACGTGAAATCAGCTTTGACCTATCGCAAACATCAGATGCGTTTTTCCCGCTCCCAGGATTGCCGAACGCCAGAACGTTTTCACACCCATCCAGGAACTCGCTTCCCGCAGGGTTTTCGTGATGATCGCCACTTTCGGGGTAGCCGCTTCAAGCTGAAGCTTTTCCGCCGGAATGCGCGATTGGCTCAACGGATCCGGCCGAGGGCGCCACGTGTGTTTTTGCTGCATCTCGCTCGGCAGCCGTCGGGCTCGCAGGTACTTTCGGGCGGTCTTTGCATCCATGCCCGCCTTGGCTGCCGCCACTTCCAACGGCAACTTCGGCACTAAGCGCTACAGCCGCTTCACCTGTTGATCGCTCACCATACAAGTCTTTCGAATTCTATGGTTTATGCTCTGCCGCTGCCGGGGATTTTCAATCGTCGCCGGCAAGAAATCTAATTGTCGTTGATCAAAGCTCTGCGCCTGGATGGAAGAACATCGAAGAAACCTTCAGCTTCTATCGGCTGCCCCGGCGGCATGACAAAATCTGAAATCAACCAACATGCTGGAGCACTTGATGGAAGAAATCAAGCGGCGCACTTTAACTCTGGCGTGTTTTTCCCAATACGGCCGCCTGCCTGCGACTAGTCCGAGCGCTGGCCGTCGAAACGCATGAAAGCTGGATTCAGGGCATGCAGTCCGTCAATATGGAACCACTCCGGGACCAGAAAAAAAAAGCGTTACGAAAGCTGGGCGATGCGGCGCGACGGTTTCTATGGGACTGACCAGGGCAAGGCGCCCCGAGCCGCCTTGCCCTGGACTCCATCCCCGCATCAAGGTCCAATCTGAACCATCTGAAATTGCACAACTTGACATGCACAAGTTCGTACGCTCCGTTGCTCCCGTCCCTGCGGCAGCTTCCAACCACGTCAGGCTTGCCGCAAAAGCTCTCAAGAATTACTTCTCGTGCGTGCATCCGCTCATTTCCGAAACCAGCTATGCTGCTCAGCGAGACCTTTCACCTGAAGCTCCGGAAAGTGGCAAGATGTAAGTCGTCCCGCTGTGTACGTTAAGCGAGGCGCTGCGGATGGGGGTACTTCCATACTGGGGCGAAAAGACGACAGAAATTTCGCAATGGCTGGCAGATGGCAGGACAGTTTCACATGTAGAAGAGGATATCCGGAAATCCTTTGTGTCCGGACCGGTGATGGACACAGCAGAAAGCTCTATAGAATGGCCGCTGTTATTTGAAATCGCGAACAACTGGGGCGTGCTTTGCTCACCTATAGCTCCCACAGTAAATTGAAGGGAACTAGGGCTGGCAGTAAGTCGTTCAGCTTCGCTATTCTCTGAACCCGTTCTATTCGCGCCTTGTAAGTTCCCTGAAGGAATCCAGCCGAACGGGCGATTGCCAGTGCTGAGTCGATCAGCCGGAGAAAGCTGAAGGAATTCGGAAGCCGAGGAAATCTCGTAACCAATCTGGCGTAGTACGTGATTTCCCGTATCCGCAATGTATATGTTCCCCCCATCGAGCGCGATATCTCTAGGGTTGTTGAAATTCCAGTTTGAACCCGCTATCGTCCTGATTGATCCCGTGGCAGCATCGACCTCGCGTACCGCATTGTTTCCAGTATCTACTATGAAGACGTCTCCCGCCGCATCGAGGCGAATACTGGAAGGACGATTCAGGGCAGCTCTGGTTGCAGGGCCGAGGTCACCGCTATACCCCTGTTCTCCGTTGCCCGCCAAGGTGGTAATGATCTGAGATTTGGCGTGGATAACCCGGATGAGATTATTCCCCGTATCTGCAATGTAGATGTCCCCGGTCGCAGAAATCGCGATTCCAGAGGGGGAATTCAGCGTGGCCTGCACCGCAGGTCCGCCATCTCCCAACCCGTCCGCGCCTGATCCAGTTGTTCCCCCCGCTACTAGGGATACTTGTCCAGAAATATCAACAGCCCAGATCTTGCTTTCGCACCGATCAGAGACGTATAGAGTGCCGGTTGCAGTCATCGCAAGGCCGCTAGGCGTCGATTGACAACTCGCCCGATGGGCTGGATCGATCGATGTTAGACCTCGTTCCCGCGATGCACCCCCGTACGCCGCAACGGTTCCGATCATGTTAGTCGAGGAGTCGACTCGCCTGACAACATGGTTGCCCTGATCTGCAATGTATAGGTTTCCGGCTGAATCGATCGTGAGACTCACAGGTGTATCGAGAGATCCTTGGTCGGCACGCAAGCCGGTCCCAGAGCCCGCCGATCCTGTTCCAGCGACAATGACGCGCCGGCCCGTTGCGGACTCTATCTTCTCTACGGTCTGGTTCGCTGTATCGGCGAAGTACACGTCACCTTCTGAATCCACAACGACCGCCCCTGGCGATGATGCCTGTATTCCTCCTTTCATACATCGCTGTAGTACAGTGAGGGGCCCTTCGTTTGACTCCCGGGCGGGCAGTTCGGACAAAACGGCGCCCTCTGGGCCAAGCCCCGTCCCGGCAAGAGAGATGGACGACAGCACATTATCGGATGAGTCCGTAATGAGAATGGCGTCCGTTCGGATACCCGATTTGAGCGGCCGGAAAGTTGTAGGAACTTCACAATATCTCTCGCGGAGGCCACTGCAACGAGATTTGCCGATTTTGAAATCCTTACCGAATTTCAACGATATTCTTAGACCCGACACTGTGGTTGCGAGCGAAATTCCGACTTCTGAAAAGGTACCGGGGCCAGTGGAGACCGGCGTGGACCCGAAATACTGGAAACGGACCTGAGTATTGGTTGACGCTGAGGAGTCTCCGGCGAGGGGAAGAACCAAGCACGCTACGGTCAGGTTCCTTAAGCCCCAACGCCTAAGCCGCCATCTACTCGCACCCGTCAGCACTGCTGGAACAGACATGGACATATTAATTCAAATCGGTACAAGGACGTCTTTCCTTTAGGCTCGAACCCGCGTGTCAGTCACCTACTCCGCGTTTGTCATGCTCAGCGACAGCATCCCCGAACGGATGATTCGCAAACGGTGACGGGCAGATTGCCTTCGAGAATCTGTCATAGTCTGCCGTATCGGTTCCTCGCGCCAGAAGAACGCCTGAGTATCAATTCGCGTTCGAGCAATCTTTGCTGCGGCGGCAAAGCGGGATGCTCAATCCGCTCGATCATGGTCCAAACGGCAGTTGCCCCAATATCGTGACAAGGTTGACGCAGCGTCGTTAGGGCACATGAAGAAGACTGGCGTACTCGACGTGATCTATGCCGACGATCTTGATTGTCCTGGGAATCTCTATTCCCAACGTATTCAAGGACAGCATCAACTCACCTGCAGTACGACCATCAAACGAAGCCATCCGGATGATATCTCTCGACGAGGCTGGCCACCCAGCCCGTGTCACTGCTGTTCCCAATCTCAACGAATTCCTTGCAGCCGACGGCCATCATAGTGGCGCTGTACCCGGCAGCCCGACGTTCGACACTTGAGCCGAATTCGGGAGAGCCACAAAGACAATACGCCTGCGACTTTGGCTAACAAAGTGCTGGTGACCTTGTTTCCCGCCCCGTTGGTCGTCGATCCCGACCAGATACCAGTGACTTCTCTCAGCATATTGACAGACATCGCGGTCTAAGAGGACGACGGGGATGCCGGCTTTTTTGAAAGAATCCAAGATTTGCCATTGATGTTCCGGTTATCTCGAATGTGCTCGAGCCGGGCGAAGAAGACTCCGGCAATGTCTTTAGGCATGTAGCAGTCACAAAGCTCGGGAGCCTGCTGCTCATGAGACTCCACACCGCGCGTTGCGGCCTCCAAAAGTAATTCGTCGTGCGTGGCTCGGCTTACACGCACCATGCCCTGACAAATAGGCTCCAAGATCTCAGTCTCGCCCAGTTCCGGAATCAGCAGCCCGAAGGTTCTTCCGCTGCCGTTCCGCGGCTTGCTGACGTAAGTCCCCGAACTGGCCTGCGGACCAGCGATCCCGCAGCCTCGAGTTCATTGAGTGCGCGAGCTACGGTGAGGCGGAACACCCCGAAAGTGAGGCTCATTGACGCTCGCTGGGGAGCTTCTGGCCAGGTTTGTACTTGCCGGCCTGAATCGCGCCACTCAGCGCCTCAGATATTTTCCTGTACTTGTTCGCGGACTGTGCGGAATCACCTCGATTAGTCTTTTCCGGCATATGTGCTTGTCGCTTTTGGCCTATACTGCTTTGAGCAAACCTGATTAGCTGGGTGCTCGTGGCCGATGCCTATGGCGGCTACAACGGCGTGGTCGCTGGTAACCAGATCACGCGTGCGCGATATTGGGCGCATCTCAGAAGACGTTTCATCGATGCGGAAAAGGCTGCCCCGGAGATTGCCCGAGAGGCAGTCGAACGCGTGCGCGCCTTGTATGCCGTCGAGCGCCAAGCGCAGGATGCGACCACAGCGGAGCGCCTTGTGCAATGTCAGAAGGAGTTTGCGCCGCTGCTGGCTGTAATCGTTCAGACTTGACCTGACAAATCCATCCCCGAGAGCGTGCCCAGATTACGCCGCAAGCCGCTACTTCGATACGACTCGGGATAGTGTTCGACAAGTGAAGCTGCAGGAATTCACCAAGACCACGCGCGGAGTCGGTTCGGAAGACTGATGAACCTCAACGCTCGCCGAATTCAAGCTAAAGCGGGCAGTTTAAATAGCCGATAGCCGGAGTGATGTGGCTCTCAATTCTGCTGCTGAAGCGAAGCGGCGACCGCGTAGAATTGAGGATCTCAGCTTCGCCTAATCACCACGAAGCATCAGGAGTTCTTGATCAACCTTCAGTCCTCGGTAAGCTCCAATTTTCTGTCGACTTCCGCAAAAAGAGTTGGTAGATCGATCATCGTTTCTTCAATTCGGAGAACCCCATCAGGAGCGACCCAAGTTGCAGACCCGCGACCTGCCGCGACATAGACCACGCAGTGCGCTTCTCTGGGTCAATGATCCAGACACACTGAGATCCCCACGCGATATAAGTACTAGCTTTCTCCAACGTTTTGGCCAGGATGTCTCTCGGGGACAGAATCTCAATGCAAAGAGCGGGCGCTGCGGTCGGATAGCGCCCCTTGAACTTGCCGTGCACGGCGATTAAGTCCGGAACAGGTTCCGCATCCAAAACCACTTTGAGCCGAACTTCTGATGCTGTATTCCAACCAGCCCTTTCCAGAAGCATGATCAGTATGGCCTGCACAATGCCATGCAGAACAGTGGGCATAGGTTTTTGTACAGCTGCGCCGTGCCAGTATTCAAAACGCCGGCTTTGCGCCATCGTGCAAAGCGTGAAACTGTTCGAGGCTTAGCGGCAGGGGCTGAGCAGTCATAACTTTCATTATCCTTGCTCTTTCCCAGTTCTCAAAGCAAAGCTTTCAGGCCCAAGTAGGGTTCGACAAGTCCCCGATTGAACGTTTACTCGACGCGAATCCTTCACCCGATCATTGGCGGCCTGAACTAGTTCCTGTTTGGTGCCAAGGTAACCTTCCGTTGTTTGAATGCAAGCGTGCCCCAGCAGTAGTTGAATTTGCTCCAGATCCCCTCCCGCTTCGCGACGCAGCTTGGCGCAGGTCCGCCCCAGATCGTGTGGGGTTAACTCCGGATGGCCGATAGCGGCGCCACTCTTGCGAACCAGCCTATACACGAAATCCTCACTCATCGGCTGAATATTTGGATGAAGCGCTCCGCCTTTACGCAGCGCCCGGAACAACGGCCCTTCCCGAATGCCGCTGTCGGCCAGCCAGCGATCAATTAGTCGTTTGACCCAGAGCGGGACCGGGCCGCGCGCCAGGCTTCGACCAACGGTTTAGATAGGGGTTCCCCGCGTTCCGCCGTCCAGGACAGGAATGCCATGAGTGCGACACCGCGCCCATCAGCCGCTAGGAGCGATCCGGGGCCAGGATCAGAGGGGGCGCGCCCTCGCTCATGCCGCGAGCGCAAGGCACAACTGGGCGGGCCCAGCCGGATGCTGCTCCGGCCACAGCCGAAAGAACAGAACGCCGTATTCGCCCGGCAACTGACGACGCCGATGCAGGCGGACGTGACACCCGAAACATAATGTAATCTGGCAGGCTGGCGGTTCGTTCCCGGCCGCCGATGGTGACCACCAGCTGCGTTTCGGCGAGACAAAGCTGGCAGCAGACGTCGCGCTGCAGCACCGCTTCCCGATACCCCCCAAAGTAATGCTCCGAGTGCCGGCGCCGGTCATAGCACAAAGGGCGCTTCTCAAACCGTTCGGAACAAACGCGCGTACCGGGCCTTTGCTTCGAGCACGAACTGGCCGCTGTGTTCATCGCGTGCAACGCAGTTGTCTGAGAGCAGGTCTTGAACCCGGGTGAGCAGCGATCTTAGGCCTTGAAGGCCATCCATTTCCGAAACCCATCTATGCGAAAGGAACTGCGAGAAGTCACCGACAAACTGAAGGAATGCCGGGGACTGTATCGGCTGCTGCCACGCCCTGAACTTGGAGAGACGAGGGTACGGAGCAGCGGTGAACGGCTGAGGATTGTCGGCGAGATGCGCCTCGACACGAAGTCCAACGCTGTGGATCGAAGTTCGGAGTGCCTCTCGAACCCGCATCTGCACCTCGTGACGCGATTAGGACGGTGCACCATTGGCCGGCTGCAGAACCTCGACCGGATGGCCAATGCCCGCCCCAACAGCCTGAGGATGGCACGTGTGCGTGCGTGTTTCATTGAGAGCAGCGGGACTGGAGCTTCGGTCTTAAATAGATCTCGGCGTTGGACTGCGATCGCAGTGCATCGTCGCGTGGAGTTGGCTTTCGTCTATTACGTCCTGCAAACAACCAGTTAGCGGACTACAATTTGCACTTAGGAAGAAATTCCGGGAGTTTGTGCTCCCTCCGGGAGCGCCTAGTCACGCGAATTCATTGCTAAAATCCTTCCGTGAGCTTCGGATCTCGGGCGCTTGGGCATCGTTTTCGCGCGATCGGCTTTTGCCGGCTTTCGACGGAAGAGCAGGCGCACGAGGGTCGAGCAGGGCTTCTGCGTCAACACCAGGAAATCCGCCTTTCAGCCGAACGCTGGAATCTGGAGATCGTCCGGACAGTTGAAGTGACGGACGTGAGTGGCACACAAGTACTCGAGAGCCAGGAGTTTCAGGAACTCCTTCGTTCGCTTCCAGAGGTCGATGGCGTGGTGATCGCCGCCATTGATCGGCTCATGCGACCCGACGACTTCTCCTCCTTCAGCATCTACGATCATTTCCTGAAGCAACGAAAACTCATTTGGACTCCGTCCTCCAGACTGGATGTGCACGAGGACAGCGGCTTCATGGAAGCTCTGGTCTCGGGCATGATGGCCGGTTTGGATCGACGGCGGATTTTGCGGAATACCCAAACGGCGAAGGAGGAGAATCGCAAGCGCGGCCGCTGCGCCAATGCAAAAATCACGCTGCCGCAGGGGGTCGACTTTGATTTCAAAACCGGGCAATGGAGCTGGGTGGAGCCCTGGGCCAGCCGGATCAAAACGGCCTTCGACATCCTCGTCACAACGAATCGGAGCGTGTTGTCGATCGCCAGGGAACTGGGTTACGCTTCCGATCGCGCGCTGTACAACCAATTACGCAACCCGATCTGGACGGGGTACCGTGTTTATACGCAGAAGCGGGGAGAGAAGCGCCCCTCCCGAAACGGCCGGCAGACAGATCGGAAAAAGATCCGGCGCGTGGAACCGTTGCAAGTGAAACTCGATATCGAGCCACTCGTTTCCGAAGAGCAGTTCGCCCAAGCGCAAATGATTCTCGGGCAGCGCCGAACGAGCTGGATCAGCTCGCGCTCCGAAGAAAGCCGGTTTGAAGCCTCGGGTGTGCTGTACTGCCGTTGTGGAGAACGGATGTACAGCAAAGGATCGGGCCGCTGCCGGCGGCAGAAATGGCTGGATATTTATTACTGCCGGAGCCAGCACCAAGGTGGATCAGGTTGCGGCGCGCCCAAGCTGAGCCGGGAAGTCACGGATTATTCACTCAACGCGCTCATCTCGGAGATGTTCCTGCAGCCAAATGTGTTGGGTTCTCTGATCGAGAAGGCGCTGGAGCCGCCGGAACGGTCGCCAATGGATGAGATGGTGGCGAAGGCTGCGACGGAAATCGAACGCTTAAAGGCAGAGAAGCAGCGGTTGCTCAACCTCACACTGAAGGGCGTGTTTTCAGACGAGGAGGTAGCCACAGAAGCACGCCGCATCGATTCCGAAATACGGAGTTGGAGCGCCCTGACGAGCAAGGACGAACAGCAGAGAGCACTGGATTCGACTGCAAACGTCCAAGCGACGGCTCAAATGATAGCCTCAGTTTTTGCCGAATATCAATTTCTCAGCCTAAAGGAACGGAAGCACTTGGCCCGTCAATTCGTGAAACGGATCGAAGTGGAAAACAAACATTTCACTGCAATAACGCTAAGTCTACCTGTCACTGCAATGACGCTAAGTCGACCTGCTCCCGACGCCAAAATTCGAAGCCGCAGGGGCACGGATTCATCGCGGCAATCAGCATTAGGCGGGCCGGAAAGGTGAGCGTGCCGTTGCTGCGCGCTAGGGTAACGGAACCTTCTTCCAGCGGTTGGCGTAACTGCTCGAGAACGCCACGCGGGAATTCGGGTAACTCGTCCAGAAAGAGTACACCCTGATGGGCTAGACTCACTTCACCAGGACGCGGGTTGCCACTTCCGCCTCCAATCAGACCAGCATCCGAAATGGTGTGGTGGGGAGATCGAAATGGCCTACCTTTCAGAATCCCTATACCCGGAGGCAAAACACCAGCTACACCATGTATTTGGGTGGCTTCCAAAGCTTCGCGGAAAGTCAGCTTGGGCAGTATCCCAGCGAAGCGTTTCGCAAGCATGGTTTTACCAGATCCGGGCGGCCCGATCATGAGCACGTTGTGACTGCCCGCGGCCGCCACCTCCAGCGCACGCTTGGCCATCGTCTGGCCCCGAACATCGCTGAAATCGGCTGATGCAGGGCCATCGGCGACTGGACCGTCAATGTTAGCGATCGTAGGACTGAACGCTTCGGGCTCATTAAAGAACCTAACCACTTCAGCCAGGTGTCTGAGCCCAAATACCTGTATCCCTTCGGCGACCGCCGCCTCGGCAGCGTTCTCGATAGGTAGAAGCAGGTTGCGGATTCCCTTGCGTGCTGCGCATACGGCAATCGATAGTGCTCCCCGTACGGGACGAAGGCTACCGTCAAGAGATAATTCCCCTATTAGCAGGTGGTTGTCTGTTTTACCAACTGTTCCCATCGCACCGAGAATGGCCGCGGCCATCGGCAGATCAAAACCGGCTCCTTCTTTCCGCAAGTTGGCGGGCGCCAGGTTGATCGTCACTGATTTGCTTGGATAGCCGAATCCCGAATTGAGCAGGGCCGACTTGATTCGCTCACGGCTTTCTTTCACCGCAGCATCGGGCATGCCGACCGTGACGAAGTCGCGGTTGGTACCGGCCGGATACATATCGACCTCAACATCGATGAGATGGGCGTCGATCCCTTGGATCGCCGCGCTGTAGGTGCGGAACAGTGCCACAAAAGCTAGTAGCAGCCTGCGCGCATCCTTCTCAGGATTAACGGGCCGCCTTGGCCAGATCGCCGGTCGCAGTTTGCGCCTGGCTGAGAAACCACTTCGAGTTTTCCTGTGAGACCAGAGCTTCTATACGTTCAGCTAAAGCGGCCTGGGGGTCCGCACAGGTGAGATATAGGCCGGCTCGGCCCAGGAAGAAATATTTTTCGTGCTTCAAGGCTTCGGCGGTTGTGCGGTAACTGGTCCAGTTTGCGTGATATTGATTCAACTGCTGAATGCCCTCGAGTAGCGAGATCAGCACTCCCAGGCCGGCTGCCAGACCGCTAGCATGCGGCGCCCGCGAGGTGGTGAGCAGCGGAATAGCGGCGGCTGAGGCGAGTGTTGTCGTTTTCAGGAGCTTATAAAAAAGCTGGTTGCGTTTGCTCCGGCGGTCATACCATTCGATCTGTTGCTCCAGCCGGTCGAGGGTGATCTGCCGGGAGTTGGAAGTTGTGCCCTGAAGCGGTGCGGTGTCAGTGCCCAGTGAGGTTGAGTCTTGTTTAACGAAATCGGCCACAGGCGATAATCTCTGCTCACGAGTTTGCCTAAGCAGCAGTGCTTCGCGTGATCGGCGTGCTTACAAACTGCTCATTCAGGTAGAGAAAAGAAAAATCGCCAGCCTGTCACCCCGGCGAGCAATTCTCGCGAACGCCGTTAGCGCCGGCTCCGCAAGCCTCCCCCGGCCAGACCAAGATCGAGGATAACGGCAATCAATAGGAATAGAAGCTGTGTAGCTCCCAGGTGGCCGCCATAGGTTCGCAGCAGGAACGTGTACACGATGAGTGTCAGCGGCAGGAATATAAAACCCAGAACAGGAACGATGATGTTGTTATGCAAAATGCTGAAAAAGTTAGTGAAGAACCACAAGAGAACGATGGCGACGCGAGGGAAGGCAACGGCCAGCAGCGCAAGTAAGCAAGGCATACGGTGTTAGTGAGGTGATTCTCCTGAGTTTAGACGGCGGTAATGCCGGGGCATTTCGATGCGGGCAGGCGAGTAGTCCCGGTTACTGCCAGTACTGCCACTGTGCAGTCGCGATCACGTAAGCGCTCAAGATCCCATTCGTTACGGCATGCATCAAGATGCAGTTCGAGACCGATTTCGATCGAATCATCCACCAGTTATAGATCACGCCCGTCAGGAGCCCTACATCCCAATAAGGTCCGTGCTCCGAAGCGAAGAGAATAGCCGTCATCCAGAACGAGAACGGGGCGTACGTTCCAAGCGGCACGCGTTTGAAATTTGTGTCGATTAGCCAGCGCATCAACCATGCCCGCCAAAACAGTTCCTCGACAATCGGGACAATGATTACGGCCCGGAGTGTCCGCCAGGCGAGTATTGAGGGGCTATGCAGAGCGGCCGATTGCAGCGAGGAGTGGACGTGGCCCACGACGGAATTCGAAAACAACGGGTTCGTTCGGTAACCGGGCACCATCAGGTCGGGGGCGATCCAGAGCAGGAAAACCAGAGCTCCGATGAGCACGCTTGTTATTGGCCGATTCGGCCGAACAGGCAATTCGCGGGGCCAGCAAACGAGGCAAACCACCGCCAAAGACAGAACCCGTAACGGGGCGCCCCAATTGGACTCTAGGGAGACCTTTGAACTGATCGCGAGAAAGATAAGAAAGAGCGCGAACGGCGCTACGTATCTGAGGGAGGAGCGCTCCCCCGTCTCACTAGCGGTCAGAGTTTCCAATTAGGACTCTTAGCTTTCAACCGATCTGCCCCACGAAACTGCGAATCTGGTTCTGTTGCTCGGGAGGCGCATTCTTCATTGCCTTTTCTGCTTCATCTCTGGCTCCCCGTTTGTCCCCCTCCTTAAGAAGTGCCATTGCGAGGTGGAGGTGGAACGTGGAGTTTTGCGGATAATCCTGGACCACTTTCCTAAAGATTTGAAGCGCTTCCGCATTTAAGTTCTTCTGGTAGTACACATAGCCGAGCGTATCGGAAATATCCGGGCTATTGGGAACCTGCCTCTGAGCCTTTGTTGCCAAAGTCATGGCTTGGTCCAGGTTAGTTCCTTCCTCTGCATTCAGGAAAGCGAGATTGTTGAGGGCAAGCGTATTCTGGGGGTCAATACCGAGCACCTTGTTATACGCGGCTGATGCTTCCTTTTTCTTGCCGATCGACTCGAGGAGCACGGCCTGATTCAGATAGGCGGGGGCGCTTCGTGGATTGATCGCAGCAGCCTTTTGAAAGGACGCCATGGCGGCATCATTCTGCTGATCGTTGCGCTGAAGTGCGCCGAGGCGAATCCAGGCGTCCTCGGATTGAGGCGAATTCTTGACAACTTCTTTGAGATCGCCGATGGCCGCCTCGGTCAATTGCTTCGCTCGTTCGGGATTTGACCTGGCTTCCGAACTAGCCGCTGTTGCTTCGAAGTTTGCAAGCTGGGACCGGAGACCATCGTTTTTAGGATTCTTTTGCACGATTTCCCGCATACCTTGGATCGCCTGGTCGACTTGCCCTTGGACCATCTTTATGGTTTGCAGGCCAACAAAGCCGCGGAAATCCGGCGGACTCGAATTCCAGACTTTCTCAAACTGATCCTTCGCCTTATCCATCGACTTCTCCTGCATGTAGACCGCAGCCAACTGGATACGGGCGTCGTTCATTCTAGGGAATTGAGTGACGAGGCTTTCCATTTCAGCTTGCCCTTTCGGCACTTGGCCAGAAACGAGCAAGGCACGGGCATGTATAAAACGGGCTTCGGGATTGCCTGGTTCTGCCGAAAGAACCATCTCGGACTGTTCAATCGCTTTACCGCTATCACCGCGATCGCTATAGATGCGCGCGGCGAGTAATCGCGCTTGTGTCAATTTTGAGTTCTGACGCAGAGCCTCCTGGGACTCACTGAAAGCCCCATCCATATTGCCCAAGCCATAATAGGCTTTCGCCAAATCGAGGTGCAGAACAGCATTCGACGGGTTCCTTTGAACCAGATTCTTCAACTCGGTTACCGACTTAGTTAAATCCGCTTTGGTGCCGCGTTGTAGTAGGAGAGAGGCATAAACTTCGTTGGCCGTCGTGTCTTTGGGATTTTTACTGGCGATTTCCTTTGCAAGCTGTAAGGCTTCGTCAGCGTGCCCGCGCAACTGGTCGACAGCTACAATGCGTTCCTGATAAGCCAATGCCTGCTTTGGATTTTCCTTCAGGCCCTCCCTGTACTGCGCGAGAGCGTCGTCATATTTCTTCGCACGAACGTAGAAATCTCCAACCAGCTGGTGCGCGTTAGGGAAAGCCTTTTTGTTGTCCAATAAGGTGCGGATGACCGGCTCTCCCTCGTTGTAGCGGTTCGTCGTTACGAGGAAATTAGCTAGATTGATGTATCCGGAGGCATTTGAAGGATCGTTGCGCACTCGATCTCGAAGTGTAGCCTCTGCCTTCGCCGAATTGTTGGCACGGCTGTATTGCATGAAAAGAAAGTCGTATCCTGGTCCCCATGTCTTGTCGTGCGCCAGCATGTCCTGGACCAGGGCTATGGCTTGGTCCCGATGCTGTGCCGCAACCAGGGTCTCGGCATACCACCCGACGAGGTCTGGTGAATGCGGCCTGAGCTGATTGGCCTTCCGAAAATCCTCGAGCGCCTTGTCTGTATTCCGGTCGGCCAGCGCTAGCAGCCCGTCGATCCTGAAACTGTCAAATGAGTTGGGCGAGCGAGCCGATATCTTTGCGCTCAGGTCCCGCACATCATCCAGCATGGACCTGTATTTTCGGGTGTCCGAGGCGTATATAGCCAGATAGATCTCAGCAAGTTTAACTTCCGCATCCGTGTTGCTCGGTCTTAGGTCGACAGCGCGACGTAGGAAACCCATCGCCTGGATGGGTTGATGATCGTCGATCAGATTCAACCCCTCCCGATAGTAGGCCTCGGCATTGGTCTTATCCTTCGCAATCACCTTCTGGTAAAGGATAGAAGCTTCTTTGTACTTCTTGTTCTGATGGTATTTGTTAGCAGTCGCCAGCAGCTTCTCAGGGCTCTGGGTGCAGGCCCCTGAAAACAGAACGGCGCAAAGCGAAGCTAAGGCGAATACGTACTTCATGATATTTCGATGCTCATTAGGATTGTAGGAGAAAGCGCTAATTCGTTCAATTAAGAGTGGTCTGGCACAGCGGAACATCTTCTGTCTGCTTATCGCTAATACAGGAGCCTTGCTTTAATAAAATCGAAAACCCGCCGCCGGGCATGAATTTGTTCGGGTTTTGTTGCGGCTATAATCGGCGGTGAATGCGAATACCCGCCTGTTTTTGTTTGCTCGCTCTGCTGAGCAGTCTCGCTAATATAGGGGTTCCTCAGACCAGGTCGGGCGGGCGCCGCGAGGTTAAACCGGCTCCGGAACCAGCTATGCCCGCAGTACAGCTCCCCTCGGAGCCCGGCGAATATGCGGTCATCTACACCTCTATGGGGGATATCGTTTGCCGGCTGTTCAAGGAAGAGGCGCCCAAAACCGTCGCCAACTTTGTGGGTCTGGCGAAGGGCACTAAAGCCTGGACGAATCCGTCGACCGGCAAGACGATGCATACCGCCCTCTACTCCGGGACTACATTCCATCGGGTTATTCCGGGGTTCATGATTCAGGGCGGAGACCCGGAGGGAACGGGAGAAGGCAGCCCTGGTTACAAATTCGATGATGAGATCAGCCCCAACCATCATTTCGACAAGCCTGGCATTTTGGCTATGGCGAACTCGGGCCCCAATACCAACGGGTCTCAATTTTTCATCACAGTTGCACCCGCAACCCACCTGGAGGGCCACTACTCGATCTTTGGTGAAGTCGTTTCCGGCCAAGAGGTCGCGGATGCGATTTCGCAGGTTCCAAGGAACGAAGAAGACAAACCGCTCACGCCCGTCAAGATCATCAGAATCGTTATCAGAACGGTTCCGGCGGAAGCGGCGAAACCTTCCCGCGCCGGACCTCCGAAGAGCGAATAGCTTTCGGCCACTCGCGCCAGACGGCCTCAAAGCATTCACGCGCCTTCGAGAAAACTTTCCAGGATTTGGAATCAACGCTTTGCCTCAAAACTGAAGGGAAAATCCGAGGACGCCAAAGGTATCCCTGTTCCAAGGTTGAATTAGTCAACCGCGAGGAATGGAGAAATAGAATGAGGTTGTTTGGTTATACGCTGTTGAATCTGGCCTTGTTCGGCGGGCTTGTTTCCGCTCAGAACACTTTTTCCGTTACGGGCACGGCTATTCCCGCTAGCCTGCTTCAACAGAACTATGGAAAGCTTCCAAAAGATATCAGCGGATACGATCTGGATATCTGTAATATCACCAATGCCAAGCAGTCGATTGTGAGCAGCGAGATTTATCAGGCGCTTGCGCAATCGAACGCTGGATTGGAGCCTATCGGCCGTCAGGTCATGCTTGCGGCCATCCTGCGAAGCCAAAACAGGAGCACTGGCACCGTTATGACAATGGTGTTGAGTTCAGTTACTGGCGTACTTTCGATCCTTAGCTCGTCGAAGTATGGACCCCCAACTGGTGTCGTGTCGGGGGCGGCGCTTGGGGCCATTTCGGCTCAGCAAATCCTGGCGAATTTGAAGCCGGTGCTTACCAACGACCAGGTCGAAAAGTTTGAGAGCGAGGTACTTGAGCCGGCGCTGGTGCTCGACAGCGGATCGTGCGTGGAACGTACGGTCTTCGCGGCGGCAGCGAGTTCGGCCGCTAGAAAACATGCGCTGAGCTTTCGTGTTCGCTAGGCTGCCTTCGTTGTGAGCTCGGACGAGTTAAGCGCGGCTCCCAAAGAAGGCGCGCTTCGACTCAACTTGTTGCGGAAAGACAGTTCATCGTGACAGAGTAGCTGATTGATCCGCTACTCTCATCGGCTATTGTGGCCCCTCGCTGAAAATTGTCTGAGCCAGTTGCTGCGGCAGAAAAGGCAAACCAGCGCTAAGATACTCGACTTGACAGTCTCAAATCCAACCGTTGTGCTTGAGTATCCTGATGCTGCCATCCGGACGGCCTTTTTCGATCTCCGAAGCTTTGCCTACCACCCGGATTCATTCGGCTTGCAGGAAGCAAGACTCGCGATTGCCGACTTCTACCGCGAACAGGGATTTGAGATTTCAGCTTCCCGGATCGCACTCACCGCCAGCACGAGCGAAGCATACGGATTCCTATTCAAGCTGCTCTGCGACCCCGGAGACGACATCCTCGTCCCGGTACCCTCCTATCCCCTTTTCGAGTATCTTGCAGCTTTAGAGAACGTCCGCACTGTTCCGTACCGGCTTTATTACGACGGTAAGTGGTTTATCGATTTCAGCAAGTTGAGGGAGCGAATCGCGCCGAGTACGCGCGGAATCGTAGTTGTTAATCCCAACAATCCTACCGGCTCATTCCTGAAGACCTGGGAGCTGCAGAAGCTCGTTGAACTCGCCCGCGAAATGCGCGTCGCAATCATTTCAGACGAAGTTTTCATGAATTACGAGCTTGAGAACAATCAGCAGACAGTGCGAACGCTCATGAACGAGGAATCCGTGCTCAGCTTCTCGTTGAACGGGCTCTCGAAAGCCGCGGCTATGCCCCAGATGAAACTCGCCTGGATCGTGATCAACGGGCCTGAAGAAGAGCGAGAGATTGCGCGCGAGAGGCTCGGATTGCTCCTCGATACCTATCTCTCGGTCAATACACCTGTTCAACTGGCTCTCCCGGTCTTGCTCAAGACCGGAGCTCAGGTTCGTTCACAACTGCTGGCCAGAGCGATCCAAAATCTAAGCGAAGCTCGTAGACTCCTGCAGAGCAGCCCCGTAGACGTGCTGCACGTCGAAGGGGGCTGGTCAGTGATGCTGCGAATTCCCGCTGTGCAACGGGAGGAGGACTGGATCATTCAGCTGTTGCGCGAGAAAAACGTTCTGATGCAGCCCGGCTTCTTCTTCGATATGCCGCACGAGGCTTACGCGGTCGCAAGTCTGGTCGCGGAGGCCGCGGATTTTCGTGAAGGAATCGGCAGACTACGGGCGCTGGTCGAGGGCTTCACTCAAGGCTGAATACCTTTTTCGTTTCATTCTGCTGATTACTGAGCAAATCTCGCACGGTCAGCACAACGATGTACTCTCCGCGTGCATTGCTCCTCCCCATCTTCAGCGCAAGGTTTCCGGGAATGAACTGCGCGGGATAAAAGCTCCGATCGTCGAGGTCCGCTGCATGCGGGTCTTGAATGAAGGGCTTGCCGTCGGCGCCCAAAACAGTCACACCATACGAGACATGATGCTCGTTATCGGGACCGTTACGAAAACCGGCGATCTCAAAACGTGCGTATACCGTGTCTCCCGGACTGTACGCGGGCACGCTCAGCGCCTCCTTGCTGCTTTCATCACGAAGGAATCTGAAATTCTCGACTGTTATCGAAGTTGCGGGCTGCAGTCTGGTTCCACCGATCAGGAATGGCACATCTCGTGATGTCTCCGTCTTTCCAATGAGGTCCTTAACAGTAACGTGAACTTGAAACGTACCGGCTGCAATGAATGAGGGGATAAGGAAGGAGGCGCGCCTTTTGGGCACCCAGTTCTTATCTTCGGGACTCAGCTCGGTTTGAATCTCGCCTGAGGCGGGCGGAGTCAATGCGCGCTGCTGACGATCTTCGGGCGTGATTTCGTAGCTGAGTGATATCTTCCTCGTCTCTCCGCGGTTTTCTGTACGAACTGAGAATCCCGCGATCTCGAAGGTGAAATAGAGATAATCACCCGGAAGAAAGCGGTAGTCCGCAGATACGAACGGCGAGTCTTCGGAAGACGAGACGCCAGCATTGATCACCGCCAGGGCAGGTTCGGCACCGCAGGCCAATCCCGAATGAAGGAAGAAGGCAGCGATGATAAACAAAGGAACGGGCGCGCTCAAAGGCGAGAAGCGCACGAAAGAAGAGCAACCCAAAAAAGCCATCGCTCGACTAAATTCTAACCGGGGCGTGATGAATTGCAGGCTAGCGCAATACTGCCTGCAGATGAGGAACCGCGGTGGCCTGTCCGTGAAGAGCGAGCTGAGTTCCAAGTAGTACCAGCATTACAAGAATGGCCAAGCGCATCGGCAGGGGTGCAATCCTGCCGGCAAGCAGAGAACCGGTAACCGCTCCGAAAATTCCGCCAATTACCAGCTTCAAAAGCAGTGAGCCGTCGTAGTTGCCCGCGCTGAGATGAATGGCGCTCCCGATAGAAGAGATGATCAAGCCAAAGCAAAGATCGGTTCCGACGACCTCGCCGGGGGAGAGCTTTGTAAGGCCCAGCAGCACAAGAGAGCCTAACGCGCCTGCTCCGGCAGATGAGAAGCCGACCTCCGTCCCGATGGGCAGAGCGAGCCAAGGCAGTATCCCGCGCCGCTCTTTTACGGACTCATTTCTTCTAGGCTTCAAGATACGGAACAGGTGGAAACCGGCCGTGGAGGCGATCAGGATTCCTAGCAACGCGTACAGCAACCCCTCGTAGCTTCCGCCTCTCATCGAGCTCAGGATGAACGCACCACCGAGCACTCCCGGCACGCCGCCTGCCAACATCAACCGGAGGACCGGCAGATTGACTTGACGCCGCAAGATGTAAGCAGGGACCGAAATGATCTTGACTATCGCGCCGAAGGTCAGCGCCGTCCCCACCGCTGTCGCGGGCGAAACTCTTAACAAAAGGATCAGCAGCGGCGTCGTCATGCTGCCCGCCCCCACTCCGGTCAAAGAGATCGCAAGCGCTATAACGAAACCGAGGGCGACTTCCAAATCAATGGCCCTCGGCGATATGGATTCCGCACTCTAGTTTCCGTCCCGCCCAGCGACCCGATCGGAGGTTGCTTGCGTCGCTGGGCTTTGCGGTACAGGGCGCACAGCCGATACTGGTGTAGCCATCGTTGTAGAGCGGCAACACAGGGATACCCCGGTCGCGAGCGAATCGCCAAACTTCCTGATCCGTCCACATGGCGAGAGGGCTTACCTTGACGAGTTGTTTGCCCGAAGGCAAGGGGAAACTATCTTTGGTCTGCAGGTTAGCGCGTGTCGGCGATTGGACTCTACGCAATCCAGTAAACCAGATGTTATACGGCTCCAGAGCGGCGAATAGCGGTCCCACTTTGCGCAGCTTGCAACACTGGTCCGGATCGGTCTGGTGGAGCAGCCCGAAAGCTCTTTCGTGCTCTTCCAGTGACTGGGGCGGCATAACATTCACGAGATTGAGACCATAGCGCTCGGTCATTTCATCCCGATACCGGTACACCTCAGGAAAGTGATATCCGGTTTCAAGAAACAGCACCGGGATATCAGGAATCTGCTCGCGTACCAGGCTCACCACGATCATGTCTTCGGTTTGAAAACTGCAGGTGACACAAGCCGGACCTGCCGAGCGCAAAGCGTCCTGCACAGTTTCACGAGCTTCGCTGAAGTTGTTCTCAAGAGCTTCGAGAATCACGCAATCATTCCTTCGAGAAAGAGATCTTCAGCCGGTCTAGCAAACGAGCAAGGAGTTCAAGTGCTTCGGGATCATCCACTACCCCTGCGCTGCTGTCGTCCGAATCTGCGATCAACTGCTCTCCTGGTGTGGCGAATACCAGCTTTCGTTCGCTGACCTCCCAGCTCACATCCGTTCGGATGATCGGGGCCTGATACGAGCGTTCGATACCCCTCGAAATCATGCCGGCCGCGACTGTCGCGTTAGTCAGCGGATCGATCAGTATGAAGCTTCCGGTCGCCCGGTTTGCAAGGTAAGGATCGAACGCAAAGGGCCGTGAGGTCTCGATTTGGGCGACGCCGATAGCGTTCATCTCAAGCGAATTCGCGGCTTCGTGATCGAGCGTATTGATATTTATTCGGTAGTCGATCTGCTTAAGCTCGGCCCAGTCCCGGCGAGTGTTGTGCTTCAGGCGATATCGTTTGCGCAGTTCGGCCGGCTTTTCATTCAGCCAAACAAGAGTCGCTTGGATAGCGGTAGCCGTTTCCGGGGTGTCGACGGGCGTGGCGATCAGGTCGCCCCGGCCGGCATCCAGCTCATCTTCGAGAGTCAGCGTGACCGATTGTCCGGCGTGCGCGAGGTCCAATTCGCCGTCGAAGTCGACGATCCGGGCCACTCGCGTGCGCAGTCCTGAGGGCAGCACGATGACCGGATCACCGGGCTCAATCTGGCCCGACACAACAGTTCCCGCATAGCCTCTGAAGAACTGGTTTGGGCGCACCACCCGCTGCACGGGAAAGCGGAACGGCTTATGGTGAACCGAACTTTCGACCGGTACATCTTCCAGGTGCTCGAGTAAGCTCGGGCCCTCAAACCAGGGCATTTTCTTGCTGCGATGTACGACATTGTCGCCTTTGAGCGCGCTGATCGGCAGGAAGTACGGCCCGATGCTTCGGAAGGGCTTCAGGAACTGCCGGAAATCCCGCTCGATCGTTTTGAAGACCTGCTCGTCGTAACCAACCATGTCCATTTTATTGACAGCGACGACCAGATGCTCAAGACCCAGCAGCGACGCGATGTAAGCGTGACGGCGCGATTGCGGCAGCAGTCCCTTGCCCGCGTCGACGAGCACGATAGCCAGATCCGCGGTGGACGCTCCGGTCACCATGTTCCGGGTGTACTGCTCGTGTCCTGGCGTATCGGCGATGATGAACTTCCGTTTAGGCGTGGTGAAGTAACGGTGTGCGACGTCAATCGTAATACCTTGCTCACGCTCGGCCCGCAATCCGTCGGTTAAAAGGGAGAAGTCGATTGCTCCCGCATTCCTACCTGCAGACGCGTTGCTAACGGACTCGATCTGATCTTCATAGACATTGCGCGAGTCATAGAGGAGCCGCCCAATGAGCGTGGATTTGCCATCGTCCACACTCCCGGCAGTGGTGAAACGAAGCAGGTCTTTGGTCTGATCCCGATCAACGAAGGATTCGACCGGCTCCATAAGAGAGGAAACGCCGGCAGCCGCCATTAGAAATAGCCCTCCTGCTTCTTGATCTCCATCGAACCGTCTTGGTCGTGATCGATGATCCGATTCTGCCGTTCAGAGCGCTGAACCGCCATGAGTTCTTCGATAATGGCCGGGATAGTGCCGGCTTCCGAGCGGATCGCTCCGGTGCAGGGGCTGCAGCCGAGCGATCGCATTCGACACATCACCATTTGCGGCTCCTCGCCGGGCATGCGCGGGACGACAGTGTGCTCAACGGGAAGAAGCGACTCCCCTCTGACCAACATGGGCCGTAGCTTCGCGAAGTAGAGCGGGACCACGGGGATGTTTTCAGCGTGAATATACTGCCACACGTCCAACTCGGTCCAATTTGAAAGCGGGAAGACGCGCAGACTTTCTCCGCTTTTTACGTAAGTGTTAAACGTATTCCACAACTCCGGGCGTTGGTTGCGCGGGTCCCACTGTCCCTTTACATCGCGGAAAGAAAAGACACGTTCTTTGGCTCTGGAGCGCTCTTCGTCACGGCGAGCGCCTCCGATTGCGGCATCGAAACCGCCATCACGAAGACCACTCAGCAGAGCGCCGGTTTTCAGCGCTCCGCAGCAGCGCTGGGTACCCCAGGCAAATGGGTTGGCGCCCTCCTCCAGAGCGGCACGGTTGGTCTGGACGATTAGCTGCACTCCGAGCTCGGCCGTGAACCGGTCCCGGAACTCGATCATTTCCCTGAACTTATAACCTGTGTCGACGTGCAGGAGCGGGAATGGGATTGGGCCCGGGTAAAAGGCCTTTTTTGCCAAACGAACTAGTACCGAAGAATCTTTGCCGATAGAGTAGAGCAGAACAGGACGGGCGCATTCCGCCACAACCTCCCGGAGAATGTAGATGCTTTCGGCTTCGAGCTGCTTCAGGTAGCCCGCTTTCGTCACACTCGCAGCGTAACACAATGTCTACTAATTCGATAAAGAATAATTTGACGTTAGAACGGCATTCCTGATAATCTCGATCAACAATGAGAGAAAAGGCGGTCCGGTTTACTGTTGTCCGGTTCACTCTTATACTGCTCACAATCAGCTTTACCGCGCTGTGTCGGGGCCAAGTGGTAGGCGCATCGCTCGCCGGGACGGTACGAGACGAGTCAGGTGGGCCTCTGAACGGGGCCAAGGTCGTGCTGACGAATACAGAGACGGGAAGCGAACGGTCTCTGGTGACCGATTCGGCCGGACGGTATGAGATACCGTCGGTTCCGATCGGCAAGTACAGCATCGCTGGCGCTAAGGCAGGCTTTGCGTCTGAGGTGAAAACGGGCATCTCGCTCGCGGTCGGCCAGGCAGCCAGGGTTGATTTGGTCCTGCCCATAGGCGAGATCCGTCAGGTCGTCACAGTTGAGGAGACGCCAGATCCGGTGAGCGTCACGACCGAGCAAACTTCTGGGCTGGTGAGCGACCGGCAGGTTAAGGAGTTGCCGTTGAACGGACGCAGCTTCGATCAGCTTATGACGCTCAATCCGGCGACGGTGAACTACACATCGCAGCGTTCGGGCGGAATAGGAACATCGAACTCCGCGGTCGGCAATATGTTTGCCGTTTCAGGGCACCGTCCGCAGGAAAACCTATTCCTCCTCAACGGGATCGAATATACGGGCGCCTCGGAAATCAACAACACCCCCGGCGGCACAAGCGGACAACTGCTCGGTGTGGATGCAGTTCGCGAATTTAACGTAGTAACCAACACATACGGGGCCCAGTACGGAAAGCGGCCAGGCGCGCAGGTAAGCATCGTGACGGCTTCTGGAAGTAATCAGCTGCATGGGTCTCTTTACGAGTTTCTGCGCAACAGTGACCTGGATGCGAGAAATTTCTTCGACGGCGCGTCGATCCCGCGCTTTCAGCGAAACGAGTTCGGAGGGGCGATCGGCGGTCCGATCAAGAAGAACAAAGTTTTTCTTTTTGGAAACTATGAAGGGTTCCGGCAACACCTTGGGCTTAGCGACGTAACGTTCGTGCCAGATAACGCGGCACGCGCCGGCTATATTGCCGCAGCAAATGGAAAGCTGACGGGGGTGGGTGTCTCGCCGAGCGCGGTGGCGTTGCTGTCTCTCTGGCCAGTTCAGAACGGACTCAGCCTGGGCGGAGGTATTGGCTTAGCCTACAGCAATCCGTTGCAGCGCATTCGAGAGGATTTCGGCACCACGCGCGCTGATTACAACATTTCAGACCGCGATACTTTATTCGCCGTATACACGGTTGACGACAGCAATGCCGATACGCCCTCGGCAAATCCGTTGAGCAGCGTCCTCGAAACACTGCGCGAGCAGGTCGCAAGCGTACAGGAGCAGCACGTGTTTTCACCGCGCGTGCTGAACACGGCGCGCTTCGGGTTCTCGCGCGCAGGTTACTTTTTCACTGGCTATACGCCGGTTGATGTACCTGGCTGGGTAACGGGATCGCCGGTCGGCGCGGTTGTAATTGGGGGCGGCACAGCGCTCAATGGCGCTTCGCAGATCAGCCTTGGCGGCACGAACGCGGGGAGCAATCTTTCAGCAGTTCGCAATCTATTCACCTATGACGATCACATCGCAATAACCAGCGGCATGCATCAGCTGGAAGCGGGCGTTTGGCTCCAACGTATTCAAGCGAATGACAACCTGGCGCAGTATCAATATGGCCAGGCTTCTTTTGGCAGTCTCACAAGCTTTTTGCAGGGCACAGTTTCTACTTTCACGGTAATTCCTTCGCCCACCCCGCTCGGCTGGCGTTCTCTGGAGGCGGCCGGCTTTGTGCAGGACGCTATTCGGCCTACGCGCTCTCTCGAACTGCGCATTGGCTTTCGTTTCGAATCGACGGACGGCTGGAACGAGGCACATGGGCGCGGCGCAAACTATACGTTTCCGGGTGGCGTGATTGCGACTAATCCCCGCATCGCGAGCTCGGCCTTCACTGTGAATCGAGCGAAATTTCTCCCGGACCCGCGTTTGGGCTTCTCCTGGGATCCATTCGGCAAAAGCAAGACTGTCGTCAACGGCGGTTTCGGCATTTACCGGATGCTGCTGGACAACCTTGATTACCGCCTCGATCAGACCGCCCCTTTCAACACGACAGAAACGTTGAAGAATGCTCCGCTCTCGCAGTTGCATGTTGTGCCCGGGGCGCCGCCAGCACCGGGAGGCTTAGTTTCGCCGAGCGGGATTCAGCCGGATGCTTACACGCCTACGATTCTCAGTTGGACCTTCAAAGTACAGCAAGAAATCGCAAGCAACACGGTGCTGAGCGCCGGTTATGCCGGGTCGCACGGCTACCACGAGATGCTCTCGGTTGATGCAAATGAGCCGTTTCCCAGTCACACGGAAAACGGGGCGATTTTCTACCCAAAGAACGCGCCGCTCGCCAACCCAAAGCTGGCGAATACGACCTCCTGGTTCTCGGAAGGCGTGAGTTCTTACAACGCACTCGAAGTCGACCTCAATCGCAGGTTCAGCGGAGGCCTGCAGTTGCGGGGCGCTTACACGTATTCGAAGAGCCTGGATGACGGAACGGCATGGAATAGCAGCGTGGCATCGAATGCGCCTGGATTCGTGATGTACCCGTTAAATCCGAAACTCGACTGGGGGTTATCGACAACCGATGTTCGCCAGCTCGCGAGTGTCAATGGAACGTATGAGCTGCCCACTGGACGAGGGAAACGCTTATTGAGTGGAGTTACGGGGTGGCGAGACAAGCTTGCGACAGGCTGGAGCGTGAGCGCGATCCAGACGATTCAATCCGGACTTCCGTTCACTCCCCAATTAGGCTTCAACCCGACCAACAACGGGGACAGCCGCAACCCGATCCGGCCTTCCTGGAATCCCGCTTACTCGGGGAACGTCGTTCTAGGCTCGCCGAATCTGTATTTCAATCCCGCCGCCTTTGTTGTACCGGCAAACGGAATGTATGGGAACGTGGGACGCGACACGTTGATTGGTCCAGGAATCGTATCGCTCGATTTCTCGGCATTGAAGACTACCGCGCTGACGGAGAAGGTCAGGCTGCAATTCCGCGCGGAGTTTTTCAATGCGCTGAATCATGCAAATTTCAGCACGCCGAATCCGGTAGTCTTCACGTCGGCTTCGGCGACCCCTTCGCCGACTGCTGGCGTGATTACCGCGACCTCTACGACATCACGGCAGATTCAGTTCGGCTTGAAGGTGTTGTTCTGAGAGGGGTTCGGTTGAACCGTCTCAGCAAGGGTAGCCAAGTAATCCAGAACCGAGCATTCAGACGTATGGTTTGCGCGTGTTACGTCAACTTGAAGACCGATGAGGGATAGATCTACCCTTCCGGACCACGGCGGATCTGCTCGAACCGCGATCCGAGTTGTCCTCGTCGGCCCTGATTAGAATCTAAGTAACCTGACCTTCAACATGGAAATCTTAGGGCCGGGAAGCCCAGGTACAAAGAGTTCATCCCCGTTGAGTCGCCGGCCGGAGACCCATGTGCCGTTGTGATAACGTCCTTCATCCCTCGACAAAACGGTGACCCGCGATGGCCCCGGCGAGTCGGGCTCGAACATCGGGTCTCCATTCGCGCCGATGAATAGAAATTCGTTCGGAGCGGTGTTGATCACGAGGGCAAATGGGCGCGTGTCGTTCGGCATAGAGCGGGAGTTGAGGGAAACCGCTCCCGGGAGTTCCGCCGCGTGCGTCGAATTCTGGCCGGGTTCGGTGCCGGATGGAGGTACTCGGGGCCGGGACAATGTGATCTTGTATCCGCCCAAAGAGACGGGTTCTGGTTTTTCGCCGTCGAGCACGAGCAGGCTCCGGACCTTTCCTGCTGCCTGCCAGTCAGTCAGTTGCGGCAGGAAGCCGGACAGAAGCTCGTACGCTTGGGACACCTGACCATCGGGATTCAGGTCCTCTACGCCAAACGGAGACCAGCCCAGCGCCGCATCATTGCCAAGTGCCCAGAACAGATTTCCTACTTGGTCGCGGGCTTCCGGAATAAATAGCGGGTTGCCGGCCCTTGTGTACAGCGCGCAAGTGCCCTTGAAGTCCTCGACATAAATGTCGGGCGCAAGGAAGTCGAGCGCGGGGGCCGCTGCATGGTAAACGTCCAGCACACCGGCAACAGGACCACCGCTTGGCCACTCGCCCGGCACGTCCGCACCGGGTTGCGGACCGAGCCACGCGTTCGCGTACATGGGAATCTTCAGTTCGGCTTTGCCCGCCTTCGCTACGTCGCCGATGAATCCCGCTATGTAGTACGCCATGAACACTTCGTCGCCCCGCGGGTCGCTTCCGAAGACTTCGGCCCATGTCCCACTCGCTTTGTAACCGTTTCTCCCCCATACCTGTTGCATCTCCGGCAGCAGCGACGATTTGTGCTTGTTCAAGTAAGTCATCAGGCCGGCAGGTACTTGCTCTTTCCACGCGGCCTCTGCCAGCGGCGAACGATCCCGGCTGTCTCCAAGCGAACCAGATTCATTCTCCACCTGCATCATGATCACCGTGTGCTGCGGATCTGTTTGTTTGATGTGACGCATCAACATGCGAAACGCGTTTTCATCCGCCTTCAGTGTTTCCTCGCCAAACGGGCTGAGTGGCCCACTGCCTTGCTGTTCCATGTATGCGGCCAGCATTGAGGAGATTCCGCCGCCCTTGGGCGCCAGTTTCAAAACCATGGGAGGGAAGCGCTTACGGTCGGCCTTGACCCATCGCGGCACATAGCTGGAACCCGCGTTTTTCCAGGTTGCGAACCAGATCAGAACGAGATGCATCTTGTGCTGCCGCGCCTGTTCGATCTGGTTATCGACGAGAGAGAAGTCGAACTTCCCTTCGTCAGGCTCAATCAACTCCCAACTCACGGTGCCGATGACCGTGTTCAGGTGCATGGCGGCGAGCTTGTCCCAGATGGGCTTCATGTACTCGATGCTGGATGCGCTTGAGTTGTGAAGTTCGCCCCCCAACACAATGAACGGCTTACCGTCAACGAAGAGTTGCTTCGCGGCTCCGTTTGGGCGGATTTGGGGCAGTGCGGTAGTCTCTGCGGCGGGGATCGTGGCCGCACAGACGATCAGAGAAGCTAACAGTCGTGGATGTTTCATAAGCTTTAGCGGTTGCGGCGGGCGGCCTCGGTGCCTCCTGTGCTCGAGAATAGTTGATCGAAGGTTGTCAGGATTTCCTCCACGGCACCCGGGACATCGGAGTGCCCTTTTTCTATGCAGCAGCGGACCGTCACGCCCGTAATCTGAATGGCTAGCCCTCCGAGTGCGCCAGCCGCAAGGCTCGCAGCACGGCTCTTAGGAATTCGCTTCTCAAAGGCTCTGCTGACCATCGCTTGCGCATCTGCCATTCGGGTTGACTGCGCAGCGGCAGCTTCGGGCCACCGCTTCAGGATTTCGAAAACTCTCCGCGATCGCGGCTGCTTTATGGCATCCTGTGCGACTTGCGTCATCATCTTCTGGAACACCTCGCGCGTCGTCCAGCTTTTGGGACACGCGTCGATCGCCGCGATGAGCTGCTCGGCGAAGGACACCAAGCTGTACGCCATGATGTCGCTCTTGCTTGCGAAGTAGCGGAAGCAGGAACGAGGGGACACGCCCGCGGCCTGCGCAATCTCATCCACCGTGGTTTCGTGATACCCCTTTTGGGCAAAGAGGCTCGTTGCGGCTTCCCAAATTATTTCTCGGACCAGATGCTGCTTGCGCGTCTTCACGTCGGGGACGACCGGACCCGCTGAAGCTAGTACTGCGGCATTGGAGGACCGTCTCATACCGTTCCGGGAAGGATACCACAAGGAGACAGACGTGGTCAGGTTCAGCACCTTATGTTGACAGTGGCAGAATCTGCCACATAAAATGTATCAAATGACCGAAACTCGAGCAATATTTCCTCAGCGTTCGGGTGCCTTACTCTGTCTTGTTACTCTGATTTCGGCTTTGTCGGCGATAGCTGCCGTGTGCCCGAGTATGGGCAAGCCGGTCCTCGGTGTAGAGCCCCAGGTCCTGATCGATGCAAGCTGCGAAGATCCTGGCTTCAACGAAAAAAACTTCGTCATCGATAAGGTGACGCAGGCGAGGCTGACGGTGAAGGGCACGGGACAGCAGATCCCGTACACGGAGGTCCACGGTCATTTCAATCCGACCCAGACCCAGGCGACGTTGCCTCCCGGTGTGGGTAGCAGCCCCACTACTGTCCGGCACGGTGTTAAATGGCTGTTTCCCGCCAAGGAGTTTTGGCGGAATCGATTCTTCGATGCCGTGTACCCGCTGCCGCTAAGCCAGAGCTTCACCGGTGACCCGACCTTCGAGTTTACTCATGGAGGATATCTGGTGAACGTAAACCCCGGCAGTCCCAACGTGGGATACCGGGTGGATGCTGCAGCATCGAAGCTTGCAAAGGCGTATGCCAACAAGCTTTACGGAAACAGCGCGCGGATATACGGTTACGTTTACGGCATCAGTGGTGGTTCAATCCAGACGATGGGGGCTGTTGAAAGCACAACGGGAGTATGGGACGGCGCAATGCCGACCTCCCTGGCTACCGACGGTCTCAGCATGCATTCGTTCATGTGGGACTCACTCTTCATGATGGCCGTTCCGCCGGCTCAACGGGCCTTGATTGTCGACGCAGTGAAGACCGGAAGTACCAAAAACATCTATGACGGTCTTAACCCAGAGCAGCACGCGATTCTAGACGAGTTTCTAAACGCCGGCTTTGCCCTCAGAGCAATTGAAGACACGGGGACGTTCTACTTTCCGCTCCCCTTTTACACAGCCGGGAGTCTAGGTTCCATCGATCCGACCTATGAGGACGATTTCTGGTCGAAGCCCGGGTATGAGGGTGCAAACCCACCGAGCTTTCTAACGGCGGCGAAGGTCGACGGCTTCGCCACGATCACAGCCGTCAATCGCGATGCGCAGAATGCGCCCACCAGCGTTGCTTTCGACCCCGCAACGGTCCCCAAGATGGGCTCGATGGGCAGCGATGGGCTGCAATTCTACGTTTACGCGGCTGATGAAAAGACCCGCATAGTGGGCGCGTCCGGCGGCAGCCTCAACGGTGACCTGAAGGGTGCGACTCTCACGCTCAAAGGGCCAAATGACCCGGCGATGCTCAAGGCTTTGACCGTAGGGGGCAAGATCCGGATCAACAATCGCTTCCTTCTCGCCTTGTGCTTTTATCCGCGTCATGACATCGTGACCAACGGTAATCCTGCCTACAAGCAGTATCTAAATGCCGACAGTACGCCAAAATATCCGCAACGTTCAGTTCCAGGCTGGAAGTTGAACTCCCTTTCGACTCAAGGCGGCACGCTGGAGACCGGAAACATCAAGTTCAAGACGATCATTATGGAGAACCTGTTGGATAATCGCTCGTTTCCGTATACAGCATCCTTCTACCATTCTCAGATCGTGAAGGCGATTGGGCCCGCCCGGGCAGATCAGATGGTTCGGATCTACTACAACGACAATGCGAATCACGGCGATCTTTTCGAAATCAAAGGAGACGACAACAGCTTCACGGTCGGCTTCGGCGGCATCTGGCTCCAAGCACTTGTCGATTTGACGAACTGGGTCGAGAAGGGAACGCCTCCGTTTCCCTCGACGCGGTACTCAGTCGATGACCACAATCAAGTCAGCGTACCAGCGAAGGCGGCTGAGCGCGGCGGCATCCAACCAGTAGTAACGCTTACGGTCAACGGTACGGATCATGCATCCGTGGGCGTCAACCGGGAAGTAACTCTCACCGGCAAGATCGAGGCACCTCCGAATACCGCAATGGTGGTGCAATACGACTGGTATCTGGGTGGCAGTCCGGTCAAGTACGAAGCGCCCACTGTGCTTCCGACGCCGCAGCCGGTCGTTAACGTCACGCGTACCCTAAGCTTCCCCAAACCCGGAGTATATGAGCTGACGTTGCGGGCGGCTGCTCAACGCGACGGCGTTTCCGACTTCTGGACGAACATGCAGAATCTCGCACGCGTCCAGATCTTAGTGCAGTGATGTTAAGCAGGCCGTTGCTGTGGAAGGGTCACCAAAATGGAAGTATCGTCCTATCGGTGGCCGACAGCCAGCTTTGATTTCGCAGTCCAGAGCGCAGGCAATCTGAACTGGGCCGCTGAACTATACAATCGCCTGTGACGGCCCAGCGTTTACGAATCCACTTTGCCGGATAGTCGGCATGTCGGACAAGTAAAGTTGGGTTGGTAATCCCGCGGATAGTCGGGAAAGGATGGGCAAAAGAGGAGCAACAGCAGCGTGGCATCGAATGCGCCTGGATTCGTGATGTACCCGTTAAATCCGAAACTCGACTGGGGGTTATCGACAACCGATGTTCGCCAGCTCGCGAGTGTCAATGGAACGTATGAGCTGCCCACTGGACGAGGGAAACGCTTATTGAGTGGAGTTACGGGGTGGCGAGACAAGCTTGCGACAGGCTGGAGCGTGAGCGCGATCCAGACGATTCAATCCGGACTTCCGTTCACTCCCCAATTAGGCTTCAACCCGACCAACAACGGGGACAGCCGCAACCCGATCCGGCCTTCCTGGAATCCCGCTTACTCGGGGAACGTCGTTCTAGGCTCGCCGAATCTGTATTTCAATCCCGCCGCCTTTGTTGTACCGGCAAGCGGAATGTATGGGAACGTGGGACGCGACACGTTGATTGGTCCAGGAATCGTATCGCTCGATTTCTCGGCATTGAAGACTACCGCGCTGACGGAGAAGGTCAGGCTGCAATTCCGAGCAGAGTTTTTCAATGCGCTGAATCATGCAAATTTCAGCACGCCGAATCCGGTAGTCTTCACGTCGGCTTCGGCGACGCCTTCGCCGACTGCTGGCGTCATTACCGCGACCTCTACGACATCACGGCAGATTCAGTTCGGCTTGAAGGTGTTGTTCTGAGAGGGGTTCGGGTCAACTGCTTCTGTTTCGTTACAGCAAGCTTAGTTTGCCGGTGCTGAGGTCGTAAACGCCGCCGACGACTTCAACGGTCCCTGCTTTTACCTTAGGGCCAATGATCGGGTCGAGAGCTTTGAGGCGTTGTACGCTGCGGCGCACGTTAGCGCGAGTGGAATTCTCGAGGAGGTCTCCGGGTTGAGCTTCGCTTTCGAGGACGGCGGGCTTGATATTGTTGACGAGATCATCAATTGAGCCTGGGAGAGCATCGTGGTCGCGAATGTGCTTGATGGCGGCTTTGATTGCTCCGCAACTGGAGTGACCCACAACCATAATGAGGGGAACGGCAAGTTCGAGGACGGCGTACTCGACGCTGCCCTTGAGAGAGGAGCCGGCGCCGCTGACGTAGTTTCCGGCGACGCGGATGACGAAGAGATCACCAATGCCAGCGTCGAAGAGGATCTCTGGTGGGACGCGCGAGTCGGCACAAGCGATGATAACAGCGATGGGGTTCTGCCCGGTTGCGAGCCGGCGGAAGTCGGTCGGAGTGCGGCCTGGGTGCTGGCTCATGCCTGACGCAAAGCGCTTGTTTCCTTCAAGCAGGCGACGGAGGGCTTCCGCGGATACGGACCGACCAGACACGCTTGAAGAAGCATCGGACGTTACCTGGCGCGCGGCAGATTTTGCGGAGGAAGCCAGAGCAGCGCGACGGAGGACGTGCAGTCATCAAAGAAACTTCGCCTTGTACATTCAGCGGAACTCGATCTGATGAAAGTGGAACGGAACATTTGTAACCTCAAGGATACAGAAACCCAGCAAAGTGCTCGATCTCTGCCGACGGAATTGTATGTGGCCGAGCGGTTCTGAGGCAAGGGCACGGTTTGCGGCGCATGTAGCCGATGCAATCGCGGCTTTCGGTTCTTATTAAATGCACCCACCGACTTACCACAGTAGACCAGTGGGGCGGAAAGTCGGCATGTCGGATAAGTGGGATTGAGGGTTGGTAATCCCGCGGTGGTCGTTGAAGCAGAGAACGGTGCTGTCGGAGGTCACAGAAAGGAAGTTTCCGTGACCTCACTGCTCAAACGAACGCTGCAGGAACGGCAGCTCCGTAGTTACAACGCTCACACCATTCGCGGTTACATTCACCGAGGTAAAGAGTTCGCCGTTCCGGTCCGTAGCGTCAATGGATCGAATCGATCACGTTAGCTAACGATGCTGGCAGGCCGACTTCTGGTCCCCCGGTTGCCGCCGTGAGATCGTAATCGTACCAAGCTCCATCTAAGATGTAGTATTGATGCACATGCGAGTTGGCATCGATGTAGTGTACTCGCATAACGTTTTGAGTCGTGTCAACGATACTGGCGATCGATGATGTCTCAACAGCGGGCACCGCGGCAGTTGCGGCCGTGAGATCGTAATCGTACCAAGCGCCGTTCCAGATATAGGACTCGTGCACATGCGAATCGGTGCCACGGTAATCCACTCTGACGACACTTTGAATGGTGTCGAAGACATTGGCGATCCTTGATCCGTTGGCGGCTTGCGGTGCGTCGGTCGCCAGGGTGACATCGTAGTCATGCCAGGCGCCATCGGATAGATAAAGCTCATGCACATGGGCGTCCATTCCGATGTAATGTACCCGCACGACGCCCGCCTTTGTGTCGACCATATCGGCAATAGACGAATCGGGTTGAACTGCCTGCGCTCCGGCGTCCAGAGTGAGATCAGCATCATGCCAGGCGCCGTCGGCAATATAGAGCTCGTGCAAATCCGAATTACCGGCGACGTAGTGCACTCTCACCACATTGGCAATGGTGTCAATAACATTGGCGATTGTTGTACCGGGCAACACCGATGGTGCTCCCGTGGCCGCTGTGAGATCGTAATCGTACCACGCACCATCTGAAAGATAGACCTCGTGTATATGGCTGTCCGAGCCGGCGAAGTGCAGCCGCACAACGTTTTGGAGCGTGTCAACGACATTGGCGATTGTTGTACCATCCTGCAATGAGGGTCCTCCCGTAGCCACTGTCAGATCGTAATCGTGCCACGCGCCACCAGAAAGATACATTTGATGCAAATGGGAGTCGGCGCCTTCGTAATGTATTCTCGTCACGTTCTGAATCGTGTCGATCATGTCAGCAATTGACGTCAGCGCAGCAGTATGTGGTCCTTGGGTCGCAGCGGTCAGATCGACGTCGTGCCACGCTCCGCCGAACAGATAGATTTCGTGAATATCCTGATCATTCCCGACATAGTGCAGTCTTAGCGTTCCAGGGTCGGATGAGTAAGGAGAAAGAGTCGCGTTGCCATTTGACTGCTGGCTGCCTGAAGATTCTGAATTTTGCGCGGACAGGGGCAGCGCCGATCCGGCAAACAGCAACATCAAAGGAATAAAAGCTGCCAAACTCAACCGACGGCCGTTAGCGAAGCTGGCCTTAGGAACCCCGGTTGCCGGACGCCCGGGAAGCGGCTGTTCTCTAGTACCGGAGCTCGCTAACTGATTTTCTCCAGAGTGCATACGTTGGTCCTTCCAAACAGATGTATTCCGGCAGATTGAGTGCCGGTGGACCAATTCTATTACACGAAGAGGACTCGATATTGACCGCCCGGCACCCGCTTACGGTTGCGAATTGTGGGCACCTGGCGCGAAAAGCGGTGCTTGGCCAGTATTCGGCGGCTACCGTTCCGCGCGGAGTCCCTTCAGATGCGCTGAACCACGCGAATTCAGCACGCCGAATCCGCTTATATTTACATGGGCTTGCGGCGATGCCTTGCACCGGCTTCGGGCGTTATTACCGCGACCTCTACAACGTCACACTCGGGTGGGAGGTGTGTTCGAGAGGGTTCGCTCAAGCGCCTTCCGCCCCGGTGATAAAGTCCTAAGTCCGACCGCCCGAATTTATCTGCAAATCTGTTGCAGGCGTATCCTCTTCGTCTACGAGGGCAGCCCGACTCGAATCAACAGGGTCTTGAATCGAGCATCGCTGCGGAGCCCGTCTAATCGGGGGTCTACTCCCAGGAATGCAGCCCGCGGCGAGTGCTCCTCGACCGCTTGGGCGAGCAACGCCAATACCTCATCCGTTTCGCCCATACCTAACGATGCGAGCGCCAGATCATAAGAGGACACATACCTCAGTTTGGACAACTTTTTGAGCTCGTCGAATAGCTTTTGCGCTTGGCTTCGCCTGCCAGCGACCCCGTAGGCGTGCGCCAAAGAGGCCAGATAAACCGGGCTGCCGCCAGACAAAGTCACCGCCCTTTCGAGTTCCGCGATAGCCTCTTGGTACATATGCTTCTGCTCAAGCGCCTGCCCGAGCACCAGATGCACGGGAACGAAGCCAGGGTCCATCTCGAGGGCGTTTCGGTACTGCTCGATCGCTTTGTCGTACCGGCGTGCAAAGAAGTAGCGTGATCCGACCCAGGTATTGATAATGTCAGATAGTGGATCGAGCTCCCGCGCGCGTTCCGATTCTGCAATGGCTTCCTCATGCCGGCCTACCAGCGATAAGAACTCGGCGTACCAGTGGTGCCCGTTGGCATAGTTCGGATTCAGGTCAATCGCGCGCCGGAATTCATGCTCGGCCCTGGCCCAGTCGCGATCGTAGTAAAGGCTTACGAAGGCAAGCGACGTGTGCGCCTCTGCGAGGGACTCGTCCAAGCTGAGGGCCTTGCTTATTGCGGCTTTGGCGCGCGGAAAAGTCTCCGCCGGCGAGAGATACGCGTACCATCCGAGCGGGGCCCAGCAGTCCGCGAGGCCGTCATAGGCCAGCGCATAATCGGGATCTTTTTCAATGGCCTGCTGGAAGTATCCGACGGCTTTTTTGAGATCCTCTTCCGTTCGCCTGTTCCAGAAAAACCTGCCTCTCGAATAGGCCAGGTAGGCCTCCGGATCGACAGCGTGCGCGCGGGCCAGCCGCGCGCGATCGGGCGGCGTCAAGGTCACCCGGATTTCGTCAGCGATTCTCCGGGCGACTTCACTCTGAAGGGTGAATACGTCCTTTAGATCCCGATCATAGCTGCTGTCCCAGAGGCGTCTGTCATCAGCGGCTTGGACCAGCTCGACGCTGATGCGAACCCGGTTGCCGGAACGCAAAACCGAGCCTTCGACAACGGCATCGACGTTCATCTTGTGCGCAATCTCTGCAAGCGGCTTACTGCTTCCGCGGTAATACATGGACGAGGTTCGGGAGATGACTCGCAAAGCTCTGATGCCCTCGAGGTGCTGTCGAAGCGCGTCGGCCATCCCCTCCACGAAATATTCTTGGTCGGGATCTCCGGAGAGATTCGCCAAAGGAAGAACCGCCAAAGACCGGATCGGACCGGGACCCGAGCGAGCCCGACGCATCTCGTAGAGACCGGCTAAGGCGCCTGTAATCACGGCCAGGAGCACGCCCGCGGCCATCACGGCTGGTAACCCACGAAAGGGTCGCTGCGCTTCCGCCTCTCCGTTCTGGAAAGCGGGCCTAGGCACGTCGGTCTTGTTCCAGGTAGGCAGCTGGGTTATCTCGTCCACACGTTGACTCACTGGAGCGATGAAGCGATATCCATTGCGAGCGAGCGTCTCAACGAAGCGCGGGGAATCGGCCGAGTCGCCCAAAGCCTGGCGAAGCCTCTTAACGGCCGCATTCACGCTGTGCTCGAAGTCCACGTAGGTGCCCACGGGCCAGAGCCGGTTTTGCAGCTCCTCCCGCGTGACCACCTCGCCCGCATGCTCCAGAAGTATGCCGAGGATGCTGATCGGCTGGCCATTGAGCTTAATCCGCAGGCCGTACTTCCGCAACTCGCGTGACTGGACATCGAACTCGAATGCTCCAAACCGGAAGATCCGGCCAGAGCTGCTCGATCCCGGCCTGGCTGCCACGCTCGACATTTCTGTGAGGTACGATTCTACACCCGGCAGTGATCTTTCACCACTCGACGGAACTCCAGATGACTCAACGAGATGCGATGTCACCTACGTTTCGCCTGCGTTGCATTGCTCTATTTGCGTAAACCCGCGAAGCTGTTCTCAGGGACAAGATGCCCAAGTATCCTTTACAGATTCCCGGCTTGTTTCTATGCGGCCTAATGGCCGTCGCCGTGCCCGGCGCGGCCAATTCCGAGGATCATCAGCACGATGTGGGGCACATACATTTTCCTGTCTCCTGCACTCCCGACGCACAGATGACATTCGAACGCGGCGTCGCCCTTCTACACTCGTTCTGGTACGACGAAGCCGAGAAGGCCTTCTCGCGAGTGATTACCATCGACCCGGCTTGTGCGATGGGTTACTGGGGCACCGCCATGAGCCTCTATCATCCCGTGTGGTTCCCGCCCACGGCGGCCGACCTGCGGAAAGGGATGGCGGCGGTCGAAAAGGCCAATTCAATTGGAGCGAAAACCCAGCGCGAGCGCGACTACATCGCGGCCATTGGCGTCTTTTACAAAGACACAGACAAAGTGCCTCATCGGGAGCGGGCGCTGAGTTGGCGTAACGCCATGCAACGACTTTCGGCGCGATATCCGGGAGATCCGGAGGCCGCCATCTTCTTTGCACTCGCCTTGATCGCAACCGCGCCTCCCAGCGACAAGACCTATGCCAATCAGAAGGAAGCGGCTGAGATCCTGAACCGTATCCTGCCGGAGCAGCCGGACCATCACGGTATCGCCCATTACCTGATTCACAGTTACGATTCGCCGCAGCTTGCAATTCTCGCTCTGCCCGCCGCGCGCAAATACGCGAAAATCGCCCCTGCCTCGCCGCACGCGCTCCACATGCCGTCGCACATCTTCACGCGGCTGGGTCTTTGGCAGGAATCGATCGAATCGAATCTCGCCTCGGCGGCGGCTGCCAAGAGCCAAATGGCAAAAACTTTTCCGGCCGCTACCTCGCAGGATCAACTCCATGCAATGGACTATCTCACCTACGCCTACCTCCAGACCTGTCAAGACGAGAAGGCGAAGCGCATCGTTGACGAAGGGGCATCCGTGTCAAGAGTCGATCAGCAGGTCTTCCAAGCAGCTTATGCCTTCGCTGCCATTCCCGCGCGCTACGCGCTCGAGCGGCGGCGCTGGTCGGCTGCAGCTGCCCTTCAGGTAGGGCCGGCATGGTTCGCCTGGACGCATTTCCCTTACCCAGAGGCCATCACGCATTTCGCGCGTGCGCTTGGCTCGGCGCGCAGCGGAAATCCGTCCGAGGCGCGGGCGGAGATCGAAAAATTGACCTCGATTGAGAACGAACTCCGACAGGATCAAGAGGGTTACGACTGGTCGACCCAGGTAGAAGTGCAGCGGCTTGCTGCCTTGGCATGGGTCGAACATGCAGAAGGAAATCAGGGGTCCGCCCTGAGCTCGATGCGAGCCGCAGCCGATCTCGAAGACAAGACCGAGAAGCATCCCGTAACTCCCGGACCAGTATTGCCCGCACGTGAGCTTCTGGGCGAATTGCTGATGGAACTGGACCAGCCAGCACGCGCGCTTCCCGAGTTCGAACAAGTGCTGCGGAGTTCGCCGAACCGATTCAATGCGATTTATGGCGCCGGGCGTGCAGCCGAGCTTTGTCGCGATCGAAAGAAGGCAAAAGCACGCTATTCGCAGTTGCTTGAGTTATGCGGACACGCTGATGCGCAAAGACTTGAACTTCAGAACGCCCAGGCTTTCCTCGAAGCGCAAAGGCCGCGGATGCGTGCCCCGAGACAAGGAAGGAAACCCGCTGCCCTTTGCGGGGCGCGACTGATTCCGCGGCCGTTTTGCGCGGTTTCGTTGAGAGCACGCCGAAACTGAACGGCGCGCGTAAACAAGCAAGACCCTCATAACTGCAACCCACTTTCAGCAAAACAACCACAAAGAAAGGACTATCACAGATGTCAACACTCGAAAAGTGCGTCAACACGATCGGCTTATCCGTTCTCCTGCTCGTTAGCGGTGGAATCGGGCTAGCCGATGAAGTAACTGACTGGAACCAAATCATGCTCGAGGCGACGCTCACGCCGCCTGCAACGCCAGCCCCCATTGCAACGCGGAACACCGCCATTGTGCAGGCTGCGGTTTTCGATGCCGTGAACGGCATCGACCCGCGCTACACTCCCATCCATGTCTCGCGCACAGGTCCTCGAAACGCGTCGCAACGCGCCGCCGCAGTACAAGCGGCCTACGCTACTTTGATTCGTCTGTATCCGGCACAGTCGGACATACTGGATCAACAGCGGTCGGCATCGCTGAGAAGCATCTCTAGGGGTTGGGGCGCCGAGCGCTCCGAATCGATTCAAAAGGGGATTGAGTGGGGCCAGACGGTTGCCGATGCGATCTGGGCTTGGCGCAGCAACGATGGGTTCGCCCAGACACCGCCACCGTTCACCGGCGGTACTGCTCCGGGAGAATGGCGCCCCACGCCGCCAGCGTTCCTGCCGGGTCTTACTCCGCAACTCGCCAACGTGACTCCATGGGTCATTCAGTCGCCGTCGCAGTTTAGGCCTCCGGGGCCTCCGCCTTAGATAGCGCCGAATACACAGCGGATTTCAACGAAATCAAACTTATGGGAAGCAACTTCAGCACTAGCCGTACACGCGATGAAACCGATGCTGCGCTTTTCTGGAGTCCGGGCAATCCGCCCGATTTCTGGAATCCCGTTGCGGTTTCGCTCGCCGAAAAGCATCATTTCAACCTGTTGCAAACCGCACATCTGCTCGCTCAGGTGAATCTTGCCATGTCCGATTCCATGATTGGCTGCTGGGACGCCAAATACACGTATGTATCGTGGCGGCCGATCACGGCGATTCAGTTGGCGGACACAGATGGAAACCCCGATACGCTAGCTGATCCAACATGGACGCCGCTTCTGGTCACTCCGCCGTTCCCGGGCTACCCGTCGGCGCACTCTTGCGCTAGCGGCGCCGCGGCCCGAGTCCTCTCTCACTACTTTGGCGATAACACGGCGATTACTGTTACAAATGACGCGCTGCCCGGACAAGTGCGCACTTTTTCGAGGTTTTCCGCAGCTCTGGAAGAAATAGTAGACGCTCGCGTGTTTGGCGGAATTCATTTTCGGACAGATTGTAATGCCGGGCAGACGCTCGGAAACTCTGTCGGGGATTACGTCGTTAAACATTCAGTGCGGCGAACTGATCGTTGAATGTTGCTCCCGGCCGCGCGGCGGCCGGGAGCAAGAGCTCGCCTGATCTCAGGCCGTAGCGGCGCCTGATTCTAAGCGACGCTGCTGGATCCGCCAGCGCAACCATGCGGTCTTGCGCAGACGAGATCGCGCGAGCCTTCCTACTGGAACCAGTAGATCAGAAGATGGATCCTAAGAAGAATAATTTTGCCATTGCTTGTCGAAGCTGGGCGCCTTGAACCGTTGTTCAATTGAGCGAGGACAGAACGCTCACAATACGAAAGGACCCATATGAACTACACGATTCTGATCTATGAAACCGCCGTCGACTTTGCGGTGCGCAACAGCTCCGATGTAAAGAAAAGAGAAGAGTACTGGGCAGCCTGGCCGGCCTATACCAAAGCCCTTAAGGATGCAGGCCTTTTCGTCGGGGGTGCGGGCTTGCAGCCACCCGAGACTACGACCACGCTGAGATTTAGCGGCGAGCAGCGCCTGGTGCAAGACGGGCCTTTTGCCGACACCAAGGAGCAGCTTGGCGGGTTTTACACGATCAACGTACCGGATCTGGACACCGCGCTCGAGTGGGCGGCGCGCTGTCCCCGTTCTGCTGGCAGGGTGCTCGAGGTACGGCCTCATATTCAGCCGATGAGCAGGCCGGCAGGAGAATAGGAGGCGCGCGTTATGGTCCTGGCTTCGCCATCATGACAGATATCTCTCCCGAGGAAGCGCTGGAGGAAAGTGCGCGTCGGACCGTCGAGCAGGTGGCGCGCGACTCTTACGGACGTTTGCTCGCATTTCTCGCTGCGCGCTCCCGGGATTTAGCGGCGGCGGAAGACGCGCTGGCCGATTCTTTTCGAGCTGCGCTCGAGAGCTGGCCGGGCAGAGGGGTACCGGAGAAGCCGGAAGCATGGCTGCTGCTGACTGCGCGGCGGCGCCTGATCGATAATGTCCGGCATGCCCGCGTGCAAGCAGCGGCTCTACCTGCGCTGCTCGCAGCCGCGGATGCAGCGGAAGAACTGACGGAAAGCGATGCCATGTTTCCCGACGAGCGGCTCAAACTGCTATTCATCTGTGCGCATCCAGCAATCGACCTTGCGGTACGCACTCCGCTCATGTTGCAAATCGTCCTGGGTCTCGATGCCGCGCGCATCGCGTCAGCTTTTCTGGTGCAGCCATCCGCCATGGGGCAGCGGCTTAGCCGGGCAAAAGCCAAGATTCGCGATGCGGGCATCCGTTTCGAGCTGCCGGAAGCGAACGAGCTGCCAGCGCGCCTCGACTCCGTGCTGCAGGCGATCTACGCCGCCTACGGCAGCGGCTGGGAAGACCTGGCGGGCACGGATCCACGCCGCAAAGGACTCGCTGCGGAAGCGATCGAGTTAGGCAGGCTTCTGCTACAGCTCATGCCTAGTCAACCGGAAGTACAGGGGCTACTCGCGCTCATGCTGTATTGCGAGGCGCGGCGCAAAGCACGGCGCAGCGCCACGGGAGAGTATACGCCGCTCTCGGAGCAGGACGTGACGCTTTGGTCGAGACCGATGATCATAGAGGCTGATTTCCTGTTGCGTGCTGCCGGGGAGGGCGGCCGCATGGGCCGGTTCCAGCTCGAAGCCGCGATTCAGTCCGTGCATGCCCGGCGCGCCGAGACCGGCCAGACTGATTGGGAAGCGATCACGATTCTGTATGAGGCGCTCGTACTTCTTGCGCCAACTGTGGGCGCGCTCGTCGGCCGCGCGACTGCGGCGGCCGAAACACGTGGCGCGGCTCATGGTTGGGCACTGCTTCAAGCTATACCCGGCGAGGCAATCAAGACCTATCAGCCGTACTGGGCGGTGGCCGCTCATCTCCTCAAGCTCATGGGGCAATCGAGCCAAGCGGGCGCCGCATATGAACGGGCGATCGGCTTGTGCGAGGATCCGGCCACGCGTGCATTTCTGATCAGTCGGAGTAAGTAGCGAGCAGTCTGCGGCGCGTATTGGATTTAAGCGGTGAGACCGAAGACATGCTCGGCATAAATCCGGCTCATGCGCAAATCTTCCTCGAGTGGCCGCGTCACAACGGTGTTCTCGCGATAAGCCAGCTCGACAACAACGAGCGGCTTCAATCCCGTCGCCTTCAGATACGTCGCGACGACCGAATAGTCGATATCACCCGGGCAGAAGGCCTCAAGCCAGAGCTTGTGCTGCGCGCTGCGGGCATGGATTTCATGTACCCGAGGTCCTGCTTCCTTGAGCAATGCCAGGGGATGCTGGCCGCCCTGCTCAACCCAATCCAGGTCGAGACACAGCGAAACGAAGTTTGGATCCGTATGCTGGAGAGTGTTCCGCCATTCACGAGCGCCGTTCACCATCTCGGGCGTGTGATTATGTACTCTCAATTCGAATCCGTTCTCAGTAAGAATGCGTCCCATACGATTTAGAGCTTGAGCTTGGAAAGCCAACTCCGTATCTGTTTTTTCGATCCCCTCTCCTTTCGGATTTGCGTTAAAAACGACCGCTACGCAACCGAATGGCTGGCAGGTTCTGGCTATTTCGAGTACGCGAGTCAACGTGGCCTCGGCAAATTGAGCCTGATGCATAGGGCCGCCTGAATATACCGAAGGCATCCGCAGTTCGCTCGAACGAAGCAGCTCGAGCGTTTTGCTCTTCAAGTCTGGCGCGAAAAACTCGGCGTTCAATTCGATGTTTCGAAAGCCTGCCTGCCTTGCCATCGGTATCACGACTGGCAAAACATCCAGGAGGTTCCTGTGGTTGCGCTGGGCGTATTGCTGAAAGATGTAGCCCTCGACAGAAAGCCGCGACGGATCTTTTTCAGCAGCCCGTAGCAAGCTGGCCGCTCCGGCCAGCAGTGCCGTTCTCCGCGTAATGAATTCAGCTGTGAGTGGGACCATGTGCGCAACCTTCGAAGGAGGACCAGGCTACTCGCCCCTTCCAGCCGAGTTCACGCATGCCCTCTTGCGACGACCAGTACGCATCCGCTACCCACTCCTTGATCACATTAAATGGCGCGCTCAAAGCTCCGTTTCCGCTCGATGCCTTCAACAGAAGATCGTTTCGCTGCGCTGGCTGCAGCGCGTGGAAAGAGTTCCGGTAGAGGGCCTTTGCCTCGCTCTCGAAAGCTGACAAAGAATCGATCGTCTCGCGTTTGTTTTTTTCTGACTCGAGCGTCAGAATCAGGTCAATCACGCGATTGCACTTGGCCGCTGCGCTTCCAGGTACCATGCATTCACCGAGACTGATCAAGGTTTCGTTCTGCTCCTTTGTCAAGAAGGCAGGCTGCCAGGGTTCCGTTATCTGCCCGGCCGGATTTGGCGGTCCCGGATGCAGGTGCTCTTCGGCGCAGAGCGGAGCGGCGAGCGCGCTGAAGGCTATTGTTTCGAGCACTCGGGAAATCCAGTCCCGACGGTTTGAATTCTGGCGTTCAGGGAGCATTTCGGCGGCAGTTCAGAACTATGATATCGGTGGAGCGTTAACGTAGAGGCCAATGGCAGCCACCAAGTACGACGTCATCATAGTAGGCTCCGGCGCTTCCGGAGGGTGGGCGGCGAAAGCACTCTCCGAAAGCGGTCTCCAAGCCGTAGTGCTTGATTGCGGCCGTCCTCAGACCGATTCGAATTTCAACGAGCACGAACCCGCATTTCAGCTGAAATACCGGAACCTCAAATTTCGCGAGGCGGTCTCTCCAATTGTTCGACAGACGCGCCCGATTCAGGGCCAGTGCTACGCCTGTACGGAATACAACTACAGATGGTTCGCCAACGATCACGAAGAGCCGTACACAACGGCGGAGGGGATGGACTACAGCTACTTCGGCCGGTTGCGGGTGATCGGAGGTCGGACGAATGTTTGGGGTCGCCAGTGTTACCGGCTCAGCGATCTCGATTTCAAAGCTGCTTTGCATGATGGCTTCGGCCAGGATTGGCCAATCAGCTACCGGGATCTCGCCCCGTACTACGATCTCGTCGAACAGTATGTAGGTATTACCGGAATGCGTGAGGGGAACGATGTTCTGCCGGATGGCCAGTACCTACCGCCGATGGGCATGACATGTGCCGAATGGAAAATGCGTGATTTGCTGAAGACCAAGTTCGGACGCACATTCACCTTAGGGAGATCGGCGAATCTGACGAAACCGCTGAATGGGCGCCAAGCGTGCCACTATTGCGGACCGTGCGAGCGCGGCTGCATCGCGCATGCCTATTTCAATTCCTCGTTTACGACGCTCAAAGATGCTCTCGCCACGGGGAAGTGCGATCTGGTTACGAATGCCCGTGCTTTCAAAGTAGTGATGAACGGGAACAATCGCGCGACTGGGGTCCACTACATCGATACCGTGACCCGGCAGCATGAAGAGATTCGGGCCCGTGTGGTAATTCTGGCAGCTTCAGCGCTGGAGTCTACGCGGCTGCTCTTGAACTCACGTAACCGCGAATATGCCAGTGGGCTGGCTAATTCGAGCGGCGTACTCGGCCACTATTACACCGACAGTCTCAAAGGCGGGAATGCCGAGGGCACTGTGCCCGATCCACTCAATCCGCCTAACATGTTCGGGCCTCAACGGCCCAACGGCATCTACGTGATGCGCTTTCGCAATTTGCCCGGAACGCAGCAGACGAAGTCGTTCCTGCGCGGTTATGGATACCAGGGCGGTAGCGGGACAGGTTTTCGCGCCGACGCTCCCGGGTTCGGTGAGGCTTACAAAAAAGCCGCTCGCGAGCCGATCGAAACGTTCACGTTTCTCGGCTACGGCGAGGCTCTGCCACGTTTCGAAAACTACGTGGAGCTTGATCCGCACGTTGCGGATACATTCGGGATTCCTGTTCTGCGTATGCACGTCCGCTGGGGCGATAACGAAAGCAACCTCGTCAAGGATGCGGGCGAGCAGGCCGCGGAAATGCTCGAAGCCGCGGGTATGAAAAACATCAAGGTGCATCATGAGGTACACGCTCCCGGCGATGCCAATCATGATGTCGGCACGGCCCGCATGGGCGCCGATCCCAAAACCTCGGTGCTCAATCAGTTTCAGCAGGCGCACGATGTAAAAAATCTGTTTGTGATGGACGGCTCCTGTTTCAACTCTCCCGGGTGCCAGAATCCCACCCTCACGATCATGGCCCTAACGGTCCGCTCTTGTGACTTCCTCAAAGACGAGCTCCGGAAGGGGAATTTGTAGCCCTGCTTTGGTGAAGCGGCGGAGCCGGAAAGGGTCGCTTGTTTAATCGTTGATCTAAACCAATGCGGATTTTAATATCGGTTTCTGAGAAATTAAGGCCCTTGAATAGAAGCGGCAACCCGCATTCTTTGGCGGAAGCTAATGGGAGTCGAACCCACCCGTGACACGCAAAGTGCCGCACTCCGGTTTTGAAGACCGGGCCCTGCACCGGCAGAGTCTAGCTTCCGACGGGAACTTCCGCCTCTTCGTGCTCCGGGAACAGGCAGGAGCTCATGGCATAACGCAGTTGATCCAGACCTTCACCCGTGGCGGACGAAATCTTGAAGAAAGGAAGCTTATGTTGCTCTGCCTTTTGGCGCACCTCGGCAATTCGCTGCGGGTCCTGGCAAAGATCGATCCTTGCGGCCACCACTAGCATGGGCTTGCGCGCGAGATCATCGTTGAACTTGGCCAGTTCCTCGAGGATGATGTCGAAATCGCTGGCCGGGTCGCGACCGCTTGCATCCGCCACATCCACCATCTGAACCAGTAAGCGGGTACGCTCTACATGCCTCAGAAACTGCGTCCCCAACCCGTGGCCTTCATGGGCGCCCTCGATCAGACCGGGAACATCGGCCAACACAAAGGTGTGATCGCCCGCTTGCACCACTCCCAGATTCGGCTGCAGCGTGGTAAACGGATAATCGGCGATCTTGGGTTTTGCCGCCGAGAGGCGGGAAATGAGAGTTGATTTGCCGGCGTTAGGGAACCCGACCAGCCCCACATCGGCGAGCAGTTTGAGCTCGAGTCTCAAACGGAAAGTCTCGCCCGGTTTTCCTTCTTCGTGTTCGGTAGGAGCCTGGTGAGTGGCGGTTGCAAAACGAGCATTACCCCTACCGCCTCTGCCGCCCTCTGCTACTACAAAGCGCTCGCCGGGTGACGTGAAATCGAAGATTTGTTGGCCGGTATCGGCGTTGTAGACGATAGTACCTACCGGCACCGGGAGCTCCACGCTGCTTCCGTCCCGTCCCGTGCGATTGCTACCCTCTCCGTGGCGGCCGCGCTCTGCCGTGTGTTCCGGGTTAAAGCGGAAATGCAGGAGGGTGTTGTAATGTTCGCTTGCCACCAGGACGACATCGCCGCCCCGTCCCCCGTCGCCGCCGCTCGGTCCCCCGCGCGGCACAAACTTCTCCCGCCTGAACGCCAGGCATCCATTCCCCCCGTCCCCAGCTTGGACGGAAATCACTACTTCGTCGATGAACACTTAAGAGACCTATGGAACACAAACGCCCGCCCGAATTCTATGCCGGTACAGACGCAAAATCAATAGCTCCGCTGCCGGTCAGCTCTGGTCCGCGATGATATTGACAAACTTGCCCATCCGGCCGCGATCACGGAATTCTACCGTGCCCGGAACGGTTGCAAATAACGTATCGTCTTTGCCCAGCCCCACATTTTTGCCGGGCTTAAATCGAGTTCCACGCTGGCGCACAATGATCGAACCTCCACTCACCGATTGCCCGGAAAAGACCTTTATCCCGAGCCGCTGTGAATTGGAGTCGCGGCCGTTCTTGGAACTACCTAAACCTTTTTTATGTGCCATTTCTGGATTCCTTCGAGACCTGCTTCGGCGCTACGCCAGAATCTCCTCAACCTGTACGCGCGTGTAATTCTGCCGGTGACCAATGGTGCGCTTGTATTGCTTTTTGCGCTTGAATTTAAAGACCAGGATCTTGTCTCCCCGGCCCTGTCCGGCGATCTTTCCCCGAACCCGCGCGCTCCGCACGGCATCTCCCAAAGCCAGTTCATTGGAGTCGTTGGAGACGGCCAGCACCTTGTCGAATTCGACCGCCGCGCCAATGTCACCCGATATCGTGTCGACCTCGATCGTCTGACCAGGCGCCACACGATATTGCTTCCCGCCCGTTTCTATTACAGCGTACATGTCCAGCCTTTAGTTGGGTTACTGTCCGGAGAAACAAGCCCGCAGATACCGCTCGCCAGGCGACCATACATCCAATGCTGGATGAGCATCCGAACCACTCCATGATAGCTAAACGGGCCGAGCAATGCCACCCGGTATGGACTACTCCGGCTCGGCTTTGTGCAGGTATTTGATACAGTGCTTGTAGAGAAGAAGATTAGGCGCGCCCGTGCGGTTGAGCTTGAGGCAATCGCGGTCGTACCACTCGATCACGCCCTCCAGCTTCTCGCCGTCCGTAAGTACCACCATCATATGGGTCTTGCCTTGCATTTGCTTGGCATAGTAGAACTGTTCCGCATTCGTCTGGTCCGGGGGAGCACTCTTTTTAGACGTGGGCGGCCGGCGGCCGGCATCCTTCATGTCTCCCGGCGCAGTCCGAGCCGGTTTTCTAATGAGCGAGTCCACGCGCCCTCCTCCATTTTTGCCTCAAGCCGGCGCCACTAGGGCCCAGGCAGGTGGTTGTACCTGTTTAGGCGTTAGCGATCGGCAGCTAGTTCCGTAATTTTATAATCATAGCGTCAAGCGCTGCGGTTTTTTGTATATTGCGACGTACCATGAGTACAAGTTCGTCTAGCAAACCAATCGCGCGCTCGAGCCACCGGAAATCAATGGTCTTCGAGATCACGCCAATCCGTTGTTCAATATCGCGGTTACGCAGAACAGGCCGCCCCTGTGAGGCGGCCAGGATGTCTTGGAGCAGTTCGTAAGCCGGCTTGAGATACAAATCCAGTTTTTCGGATTTCTTCATTGAAAATGGTTCGGATCGCTGGACCCACGCAGAAAAGGGCGTCAGACCCGCCGCGCATTCAAAAGCGGTCAGCAGCAAAGAGCGGCGTGCCCTGAACGCCTCCAGGTCCAACCTCGCAGCTACCCCGGGACATCCTTCCGAGATCGCGATTCTGAGTTCGGCTTCGGCGAAGTCTTTGCCCGCGAGAAACGCCTTCATCTCGCCATCCGATAACCTGGCCATCTGTAGCGCTACAGCTCGTGAACGGATAGTCGGCAGAAGATCATACAAGTTCTGTACCGTGGCCAAAATAACCAGGTGCTCGGGCGGCTCCTCGAGGACTTTGAGCAGCGAATTTGCTGCCTGTTCGTTCGCGCGATCCAGATGATCGATCAGAAACACGCGGTGATCGCCGCGCAGAGGCTTGAACTGCGAGCGCTCGCGAAGCACCCGCATTTGCTGAATGCTAATCTGCCGAAGCGGGCCTTCCGGGGCAAACGTGAGGAAGTCCGGGTGAGTTGAAAAGAGCAGCGGATCCTCCGCGCGTTTGTCGGCTGTCCACGTCTCGCGCTCTTCGATAATCGCCAGGTTCGCGGCCAGGCTCAAATCGTCTTGCTCGATCTTCGGCGCGCCCCCAACCAGCGCTGCCGCAAACCGTCGCGCCAGGGTCGCCTTGCCCACGCCTTCCGGTCCGCTAAGAAGAATGGTCTGACTGATGCGCCCGCGCTCGATCATCTGAGCGAGCGTTTTGGCGACTGCAGCATTGCCATGGAAATCGGGGAAAGGCGTCATTGAATAAGGAATTCCTTCACTTCCGCCCATACGCGCTCGGCTACTTCGGCGGGTTCTCCCGACCCATCCACCATTCGAAACCGCTGCGGATCCACCGCCGCAATCTTCTTGTAACCGGCCGCTACTTTAAGATGAAACTCGAGCGTTAGCCGGTCAATGCGCGTCTCGTCCCGAACCGCTGCGGCAGCTAAGTTCCGGGCAACTGCGCGTTGCAATCCAATCTCCGGATCGAGGTCGATCGCGATGGTCAAGTTCGGCATCAGTTTCGCTAATGCGAGCTGGTGCGCCTGCTCCACTGCCTTGAAGCCGAGCCCCCGAGCGAAGCCCTGGTAAGCGAGACTCGAATCGGTGAAGCGATCGCTCACCACGATGTCACCACGCTCGAGCGCCGGACGGATAACCTGGGCCGCTGCCTGCGCCCGTGAAGCGAACATAAGCAGCAACTCCGTCATCGCGTCCATTTCCGCATTCTCCGGATCGAGCAGGATGCGCCGGATCTGCTTGCCGATTGCGGTCGACCCGGGCTCCTGGTTCTCTACAACGGTGAAGCCCTCGCGGCGCATGCGCGCGACCAGCAGTTGCATCTGCGTAGATTTGCCACTTCCCTCCGTGCCCTCAAACGATATGAAAAAGCCCCATCTTGCCCCAGAGCTCCTAGTCATACACAAAGTGAAACAGGGTTTTCAAATCTTCCCAAGCCTCTCGCCGGGCCTGCTGATTGTACTGTCGCAGTAGATACGAGGGGTGATAAGTCACCATCAGGGGAATGTCGCGCCATTTATGCCATTTGCCCCGCTGCTTGGTAATTCCTTCTTTGCTATCGAGCAGCGCTTTCATAGCGGTTGAGCCGAGTGCGCAGATGGCCTTCGGGTTGATCGTCATGATCTGCCGGTAGAGAAATTGCCCGCAAGTCTGCATTTCATCCGGCAACGGCGTACGGTTCTCCGGCGGCCTGCACTTTACTACATTGCAAATGTAGACATCCGATCTGCTGATCGGAATGCCTTCTCGCGCTGCCGTATTGTCGATCATCTGCGTGAGAAGTTGTCCCGCGCGGCCGACGAACGGCAACCCCTGCTCATCCTCATCTGCTCCCGGGCCTTCACCCACAAAGACCAGGCGTGAGCTCTCATTACCAGAACCAAACACGATCGACAGGCGTTTCTCAGAGAGCCGGCAGCGCCGGCAATCTCCGATATCGAGCCGGATCTGGTCGAGCGAATCGCCCGCCGGAGCCAACGAGGGAAGGATAGTCACCGTTTCGCCTGCCTGAGCTCTTCCGGGCTCCTGTGGCGGTTCGTGCCGGTAAATGGTCTCGAAGCCCAAATCTCGATAGAACTCGAGATAGCTCCGAATCTGCTCCCGCGTCATGCTATTCAGGCCAGAGGTTCTGCCGTGCTCAACGAGAGACGCAGCAAAGCTATCTGGTCGAGAATACGTTCGGCTATAACTCTCTTTTCGCCTGGCCCCGCGTGAACCGTCGCTCCCGAGCGCGTGATGATATCTACTTCGTTCAGGTCCGATTCGAAACCGAGTCCGTCGCGATTGACTAAATTAGCTACCAGCATGTCGCAGTTTTTTGCTGTCATTTTACGGCGCGCTTCGCTGAGCAGATTTTCCGTTTCCGCCGCGAAGCCGATTAACAGGCGATCTCCTTTTCGCTGTCCGACCTCGGCCAGAATGTCAGGCGTCGGATCCAGTTCAAGAGAAAGCCGCGTACCTGTTTTCTTCAGTTTCTGAAGGGGTACCTTGGCCAGGTAAAAATCCGCAACAGCTGCGCTTTTCACGATAATCGTGCTCTGTTCCAGCTTTTCGAGAACCGCTTTCCTCATCTCCTGGGCGGTTTTGATACGGACCACTTCCAGGTTGGCCGGCGGAGCCAGGCTTACCGGTCCGGAAATGAGAACGACGTGGGCGCCACGCCGGGCCGCCGCCTCCGCTATAGCGAATCCCATCTTGCCGCTCGAACGGTTGCTGATGTAGCGAACGGGGTCGAGTGCTTCCTGCGTCGGGCCCGCGGTGACCAGCACCGATTCTCCCGCAAGATCTTTCTTCTGCTCCGCCACTGAGTCAAATTCCGCCGCGATGCGCGCCGGGTCGGGCAACCGCCCCGCGCCCACAGTTCCACAAGCCAGCCAGCCTTCATCCGGCTCGATCACGAAACAGCCGCGCCTTCGCAACGTTGCGAGATTACTCTGAGTTGCCGGATGCTCCCACATAACCGTGTTCATGGCCGGTGCAAGAATCACGGGTCCTGTGAAGGCCAGATGGAGAGTCGTGAGGAAATCGTCGGCCTGCCCGGTTGCAAACTTCGCCAGCAAATCTGCGGTAGCAGGCGCTACAATCAACGCCTGATGCTTTTGCGCTACGCCGATATGCTCCACTGCGCTCGCTAACGTCTCGCTTGCGCTCTCCTGGGAGAACAGACCGGTTATCACCTTCTGGCCGCTGAGAGCCGCGAACGTCAACGGTTGCACGAATTCCCGCGCCGCCCGCGTCATCACTACCTGAACCTCGTGACCCCTCTGCTGGAGTTGTCTCACTAGTTCAGCGGACTTGTAAGCGGCGATTCCTCCGCCCACCCCTAGGATGACGCGCATGGCGAATCAGTTATTCCGCCGGAAGCTGCTCTTCTTCCCGAGTCAGATCCGTGTAGGGAACAAGGCCGCGCCGGGTTTCTTCCATCGCCAGGCTCGTTGGCTTCTTGTTCGCGGCCGGAAGCACACTGCGTTGCCCATTCTGCAATTGCCGGGCGCGCTTTGCCGCCACAATAATAAACCGGTAAGTACTCGCATTCTCGTCTTCCGGAATGCTGTGCATTGCGTTTGGTCTGGGTTTATCTGCCATAGTTCTCCTTCGATCCGCGCCTCAACGGAACAGCGAGCGCGGCTTCTCCTCAAAGCTTTTCAGGATCGGCCGGATCTGCTCTTCCATCCGGACCCGCCGAATCCGCTCCGCCCGAATGATTGCCGCCAGCGTAGCTGTTGATTCTTCCACCTGATGATTCACCAGTACATAGTCGTACTGCTTGTAATTGCGCAACTCATCCGCGGCATCTTTCAAACGGCGCTGGATGACGGCTTCTGAATCCTCTGACCGGGAACGCAACCGCTGCTCTAGTATGTCACGCGAGGGCGGCAGAATGAAAATCGTAACGGCCTCGGGAATTCGCTCTTTCAATTGTCTCGCACCTTTTACATCGATGTCGAGTATCAGGTCTTTGCCCTCCGCCTGCGCCTGCTCCAGTACTTCGCGATGCGTGCCGTAGAAATTCCCGAATACCTCGGCATGTTCCAGAAACTCGCCGTTTTCGACGCGCGCTCGGAACTCCTCGGCGCTTATGTAAACATAACTTTCACCGGGCTTTTCATTCCCCCGAGGCTTGCGCGTTGTGTACGAAACCGAAAAGCGAAGTGTCGGATCACTCGCCAGCAGCCGTGAGACCAGCGTAGATTTTCCTGATCCGGAAGGCGCGGAGATGATAAAAACGGTCGTCATTCGAGCGGAGAGTTCAGTGAGGATATCCCCGCTCAGCAGCGAGGCCGAAGGCGCGTTACTCAAGATTAAGCGCCTGTTCTCGTATTCTCTCGATATTAGCCTTTGCGGCCAAGCTGTATTTCGTAATCCGAAGTCCGGGCTCGCCCGCGCTGGCGCTCTTGGACAGCACGGTGTTGGTCTCGCGATTCATCTCCTGCAGCAGAAAGTCGAGTCTCTTGCCAATCTCTCCACCCTGCGCGAGACTTTCCTGCAGTTCTGTCGTGTGTACTTTCAGACGAACGATCTCTTCCTCGATGTCGGTACGGTCGGCCAGCAGCGCCGCTTCTTCCGTCAGCCGGCTTTCAGGGATAGAAGCGTCAGCCAGCAATTCCGTCAATCTCTCGCGCAGGCGCAACTGAAATTGGGGCAGCGCTTCTGACCGTGTCGCGGCGATCTCGTTGGTCGCATGCTCGATCTCCCGAACCTGCTTGATCATTTCTTCCCGCAGCTGCGCTCCTTCGCGCTCACGGTGCTGGTTGAGTGCTCTCGCGCAAGCTTCCACCGCCGCCAGCAGTTCTGGCAGGAACTCAGACGGAAGATTGCCCGGAGCTTGCTTTTCGCTGACTATTCCGGGCAGCGCGAAAAGCACGTTCAAATCGGGAGAACACTGAAGTCCGAGCTCGTTCGAAGCCTGCCTGAATGCCGCTACGTATCGCGCCAGCGCTTCGCGATTTAAAGACACCGGGAGATCGGATCCCAGCCGGTTCAAAGCAAAACGTACTTCCACGTGCCCGCGCGCGATGCTCCGCTTGAGCAAGCTGCGAACCTCGTTCTCGAAAACAGCGAATTCATGGTTGCCGTGAAAATGCAAATCGAGACCCCGATGGTTCACGCTTCTGAGGCTCACCGTCAGCTCTCCGAGGCTGGTCTCGACGCGCTCCGCCGCGAATCCGGTCATGCTGCGCACCGGGCGGATCACAGGCTCTGCCGCTCCGGTCTATTCTGCAACCGCACCCGACCCGGCAAATTGCATTTCGTGAAGGTGATGATACAGACCGCGGAGAGCCAGTAGGTGGTCATGCGTACCACTCTCAGCGATGCGCCCGTTCTCCATTACCGCAATCTTATGCGCTTGACGTACAGTGGAGAGCCGGTGCGCGATCACCAATACGGTCCGCTTGTTCATCAATGCCGTAAGCGCTTCCTGCACTAATTGCTCTGATTCGGTATCCAAATGCGACGTTGCCTCATCGAGAATCAGTATCGGCGCGTCCTTCAGCAGCGCCCTGGCTATTGCCAGGCGCTGGCGTTGTCCGCCGCTCAACTTAACTCCGCGCTCGCCGATCACTGTCCGGTAACCATCCGGCAATCTCCGTATGAACTCGTCTGCGAGCGCCGTCCGAGCCGCCGCGATCACCTCTTCTTCTTTCGCGTCCGGACGGCCATACGCGATGTTGTCGAACACCGTGTCATTGAAGAGAAAAGTGTCCTGCGAAACTATGCTGATGTTTTCGCGCAGGCTGCTTAGCTTGTAATCGCGCAAATCGACGCCATCGATTTCCACTGCTCCGGCTGTCACGTCGTAGAAACGCGGCACAAGATTCGCCAGGGTCGTTTTGCCCGCCCCGCTCGGGCCAACCAGCGCGACAATTTCCCCTGCCTTCACCTCCAGTTCAATCCCGTCCAGCACCGTTCGCGACGGCACAGCCGGGTAACTGAATCGAACCTGGCGGAAACGAATCGCATCTTCCAATCGCAGAAAGTCTTTTGCGTCGGGTGAATCGATGACATCCGGCCGCGTGTCCAAGTACCGGAAGACGCTCTGCGCCGCCCCGAGCCCCTGCGCGAAAATATTGTGAATGTTCGTCAGGCGTTTTATTGGCTCGTAGAGCATCAGCAAACCCACTACGAAGGCGATGAAGATCTCAGCCGTCATGGTCGTAGTCTTCACCTGCTGCCGTGCGAGGTAGAGCAGCAGCAAAATCGTGAGCGCCCCGAAGAGCTCAATAATCGGCGATGCCAGCGCCTGATGAGCGGTGTACTTCAGATTCCCGCTCTTCCAGCGAGCCGAGGCCAACCGGAAACGTTTCGATTCGAAATCTTCCGCGCCAAAACTTTTCACCACCTGGTGGCCACTGATGGTTTCTTGGAGAATCTGGTTAAGCCCCGCCGTTCTATCCTGCACCTGCCGCGTGGTCTTTCGAATGCGCCTGCCAAGCCGGGTCGTCAGTAACGCCACTACCGGGAAGACGAGCAGGCTGATTAGCGAAAGCCTCCAGTTGAACGAAACAATGGTCAGCAGAATGAAAACCGCTGTAAAAAATTGCCGCAGCCAATCTGCCAGCATCGTTGAGATAGATACTTGGATGCGATCGATATCGTTCATGATCGACGACATGATCTGCCCAGTTGTATGGTCTTCGAAGAAGTGCGCGTCCTGGCGCAGAACGCGGTCGAAAACTTCCTGCCGAAGGTCGCTCACCGCACTGATTCCCACCCAGTTGACCAGGTAATTACCCGCGTAGTCGCAAACTCCTTTGGCGACAAAGCAAGCTATCAGGCTGCATGCGACGATTGTCCAGATGTTATGGAAGGAGGCAGGGAAGAGATCGTTCAGGTAGAGAACGTACCTGGTATGCGGGATCGAAAAAAGCTTGGCCGGCGCATCGGGGGCATTGGGGTCGAGCACGCGCCCGAAGACTAGGGGGATGAGACGCAGAATCAGTGCCTGCGAGATGCCGACGATTGCCATGAGCACAACCGAGACCAGCAGCGCCGGCACGTAAGGCTTGGCGTACTTCAGTAACCGCGGCAGCTCTTTCAAGCGTGCGCCTCGGCAAGCGTCAGCAATCGTTCGAGCGCAGTGATGACCCGCGAGACGCTTATCGCCTCGCATCCCTCCCGCGCCAGGATCAACTCCGATTCGGTTCGCCAGGGCTCCCAAACCGCCGGATCGGAAGTGCTGAACATCACCACGCTCGGAACGCCGAACGCCGCGGCCATGTGGGCCGGACCGCTATCGTTGCCGATAAACACTGCTGCATTCGAGAGCACCCCCTTCACTTCGCTCAGCGTGCCTTGAAGGACGGCGTGATCGCGAAAAGCCGTTGCGTCGTCCTGAGGACCGGCCAGGAAAACCGGCGTGATGTTCCACAGTTTCAGATAGCGCCCGACTTCCGCAAATCTTTCGGCGGGCCACCGTTTATCGGGAGCCGAAGCAAACGGATGCAACACCGCATGGCGTTCCTTCATGGCCGGCTCGCCGGGCATAAAAAGCTGCGCTCGCGGCACATCGGTCAACGGCACGCCCAAGGCAAAGAAAGCCGAAGCCAGATGCTCGGCGGTGTGTACCCGGCGGTGGACGCCCATAATCTCCTGCGCTCGTCTGATCCTCACGTTGTATGCGAGAGTCGTCGCGTGGTGCGCAAAACCAGCGCGCCACCGTGCGCCGGAGAAAGCTGTCATCCATTGACTGCGGGTGCCGCCGTGGAGGTTAACACAGAGCTGTGGCTTCCAGCGGCGTAGCGCCTGCCAGCGCGGCGCCAGAATCTCGCTGATCGCAGGATTGCCGGCAAACACTTCTGCGAACCGCTCTTCCACTGCAATCCCAATTTCTAGGTCAGGCCGGCTGCCCTTCAGCAGCGCAATGGCGGGAGTTGTCAGGACGCAATCGCCGAGCGAGCGAAGCCTGATGATGCCCACTCGCGACCCCGCCGGCAACTGATCTAAGACGGCCATCGCGGTCCACTACGGTTCGATCGTCGCCTGATCTTTCAGCATTACCGGAATGTCGTCCCGAACCGGATATACCCGGTTACAGCCGACGCACTTGAGGCCGCTTCCGTCCTGTTTCAGAACTACCTTGGCTCTACACACTGGGCAAATGAGGATTTCCAGAAGCTCTTTACTGATTGCCATGAAAGTGCTATTTTAGCAGCGCTTAAATGGACGGAGAGCGCTTGTTGGTGCCTGGGTAGAGTCAAATTTGCGAAGCGCTGCCCGGTGCCTGGCGTCTACTTATTTGGAGGATGATATGGCAGACCTTGACGTCAAGAACCAATCTTCTGATCAACCAAACAAGGAAAATGCACAGCAAAAGACGACGGGCTTACAACGGCGATCAGGCGGAGGCGGTCCATCGCGGTCTGGCGGAACTGACCCTTTCGGTTCCTGGCTGGCACCAGCCGACTTTTTTGGCAGCAATCCGTTTACGCTGATGCGGCGAATGAGTGAGGAGATGGACAGAACCTTCGGTCAGTTCTTCGGGCAGGCATCCGGTGGTGGCAGGAACTGGTCTCCTGCTATCGAGATGACAGAACACGAGGGACAACTGCATATTCACGCTGAATTGCCCGGTCTAAAACCGGAAGACGTGAAGGTGGAGATCGCGAATGATGCGCTCATTATCAGTGGCGAAAGAAAATCGGAACATGAGCATCACATCGGCCAGGCCTACCGGTCAGAGCGCCGCTATGGACAGTTCTATCGCGAAATCGCCCTTCCCGAAGGTGTAAATCCGGATCAAGCAAAAGCTCAGTTCCAGAACGGAGTTTTGGAAATTACGGTTCCCGTTCCGCAGGAGGCAAGCAACAGACGGGAAATCCCGATTCAGAGCGGTGAGGCAACCGGAGCGCCAGCGAAAGGGCCTGGATCGGCCGAATCAAACCGCCAGACCACCGCGTCGAAAGCTGCGGGCCAGTAGCGGGAACTGAATCGAAAAAATAAGCCTGCGCAGTCTGTAAGCCGGTTTCTGTTTCCGTCACGGCAATGAGCCCGCGCCCCTCAGCGAGGCGAAGACTCAAACAGAATGAGCCCGCGCCCCTCAGCGAGGCGAAGACTCACCGCGCCGAGACGGTGGCAACCATTCCTCTAGGCTGCCGATTGCTCAGCAGCTCGAGCGACCTACCCGGAAGTTGTAACGGAGCGGGCCGCTCCTCCTCCCCTATTTGGTCTTGCTTCACATGGGGTTTTCCCTGCCAGGCGCGATTACTCGTCCCGCGGTGCGCTCTTACCGCACCTTTTCACCCTTACTCGCTCCGTCCACCGGAGCGGGCGGTATATTTTCTGTGGCACTATCCGTAACATGCGCTTTGAGCGCACATCCCCGGCCGTTAGCCGGCATGCTGCCCTGTGAAGACCGGACTTTCCTCTCGACTGACCCTCAAAAAGGCCCGTCCAGCGGTTGCCCGACTGCGCAGGCGTCTTCAGTATGACACCTGAATGCCACTCGAATCAGCACTGTCAGTTCGCGTTGCGATCGCTTTGCATCAAGCCGAACATATTTCCGTTTGGTGTCCTTGCGACAATCCAGCCAGCCGACTCCGGGAACCGGCATTTTCTCCTCTCATCAGATTACTTCCCACGCTGAACCGGGGACTCGCGCTGCGAGCGTTAGCTTAAGCAAAAATACATTTCGGATGACACGCGTCGATCGCTCACAATCCACAAACTCAGATCTGGTAATGTCTGGTATGTTGAATGAGCGCCTTTGCTTATTCACGCCGTCCTATAGTTCTTCTTCGCGGCCCACACCAGCAGCTTACGACTTGTGTGTCCATTTGAGGGAGAACTATGCAATCGAATTGGCAAGCATCTTTTTTCCGCGGGGTTGCGCTCGACGCATGGCGCCACATGATCAATCCTGAGATGACCCGCACAGAGGCGGACTTCATCGAGCGAAAGCTCGGCATCAATGTCGGCGGGCGGCTCCTTGACGTACCCTGCGGCAATGGCCGGCACTCTATTGAACTCGCCAGCCGTGGGTACCGCATGACCGGAGTTGATCAGAGCGAGGAGTTCCTCGCGGAGGCGCGCAATACCACGCCTCTCGCGATTCGTTGGGTGCAGGACGATATGCGTTCGCTTTCTTGGGTTTCCGAATTTGACGGAGCATTCTGCCTGGGCAATAGCTTCTGCTATCTTCCCTGGAACGAAGCTCATCAGTTTCTGAGTGCGGTAGCGCGCTGCTTAAGGCCGGGCGCGCGATTTCTGGTGGATACCGGGATGGCTGCGGAGTCGATTCTCCCTTCTTTGGCTCAGAAACGCTGGTTCCGGCTTGGGGATATTCTAATGCTGAGTGAAAACCGCTATCATGCCGTCGAGAGCCGGCTCGATATCGACTACACGTTTGTACGCGGTGGCCAGATCGAGACGCGGCCTACGACAAGCTATGTCTTTACCGCCGGCGAACTCTGCCGGATGCATACGAATGCCGGGCTCTCGCCAGTGGAACTTTTCGGTTCGATGAATTCAGAACCTTACCAGATCGGTTCGGCGAGGCTGATTCTGGTTTCGACGAAGCAATAAGCAGAATGCGCCCGGAATTCGCCTGCCTTTACTTGACCGCATTGCGAAACTCCGATGCCGAGCGAAGATTGTGGGAGTCTTCTCACAACGAGCGGGGATGGACTTACGATAGCTCCTGGATTGTTAGTAGCCTTCATTCGGAAATTACGCCGCTGGAGCTCTTCCAGCATTTCCAACTGAAAAGACTTCGTCGACTCTCGATGCAGTCTTTCAATTCCGATCTCAATGGAGGACTCCATGATTCCGCAAGAGAAGAGCGCGGCAGTGATTCGGGGCCTTCGCGAGGCTTTCGGCGTAGCAGAGTTCGAAGACATTCGCAAGATAACCAAGGGCCACACCTCGGCCCTCGTCTTTCGAATCGTCGTGCAAGGACGTCCTTACCTGTTACGCATTATAATGCGTACAAATTCGATGATCGGGCCTACGCGCCAGTTCACATGCATGAAGGCGGCGGCTGAAGCAGGACTGGCGCCCCGTGTTTGGTACACCAGCACGGAAGATCAGATTTCCATCACTGACTTCGTGGAGGAGGTGCCCTTTCCGGCAATCCAAGCTCTTATTCGGATGCCCACTGTGCTGCGGAGGCTACATGCGCTACCGCCGTTTCCCGAAGGGCTGGATTATCTCGACACCTCATGCATGTTCCTCATGCGAAAAGGGACTGCCGTGGACGCATTCATGAGGAACTTCCAGCAAGCGAACATTCTCTCCAAAAGCGAGAAAGAGGAACTTCTTGCCTGGCACGCGCAAGTGTCTGCCGTCTACCCACATCACCGCCCGGACATGGTATCGAGTCACAACGATTTGTTCAAGCCGGACAATATCCTTTTCGACGGACATCGTGTATGGCTGGTGGACTGGGAAGCGGCTTTCCTGAATGATCGGTATGCCGACCTGGCGGTCGTTGCGAATCTGGTCGTCACCAACCACGCAGAGGAGAGGCTTTATCTTCAGCAGTATTTTGGACAATCACCTGATCCGTATCAGCTAGCCCGATTCTTTCTCATGCAGCAGGTCGTCCACATGTTCTACGCCATGGTCTTCCTCCTGCTGGGCTCATCGGGCGAGGCAGCGGACCAGAGTGAGAAGGCACCCGAATTCAAGGCCTTTCATCGGCGCATGTGGGCGGGCGAGGTCAACCTGGCGGACAAAGACACGAAAATCGCCTACGGCAGGGTTCATTGGGAACGGCTGGTACAGAACATGCGGCAGGCACGATTTGAGGAAGCCCTGAGGATCGTCTCAGATCGGCATGCATGCACGTAAGCATGCGCCGCGTTCTTGCCATTGCCCAAGAAGTCAATCCGGCCTGGAAAACGTGTAGCCCGGGCAGATTGCCGTTCACGTCAACGCCAGCTATGGGTGCGCGAGCCGTACCGTCATCGATCCCTGCCCAGGGGGGCGGACGCTACACGAATCCCGTAGCGTGGCGCATCACATTACAGGCCTATTCTCGTTTCAAGATTGGCGATCATTATGTCGTCAGCCCCGTCATGGCCCGCTCCGCCGTATAGGTCAGGATCCATTCCGAGCCTTGCCCATCAATCTCAAGCGCGGCATTGCCCGCTGGGATGAGCCAGCATTGGCCCGCTTCAAAATCCTCACCCGAGATCGAACCTGAGCCCCGCAAACAAATGATCAGCGTGTAGAACGGCTGTCCGGCATCGACCCGCAGCATGCCAGCCACTTTCAGCCGCTCGATTCTAAAATATGTGCTCGCGACCAGTTGGTCACGCCACGGCGCAAGCGCGATCACTTTCGGCTCGTGCTCGTGCGGGCCCAAATCCGAAACCGCTGCTCCATGCTCGAGATGCAACTCGCGGGCTCGCCCATAGTCGTACAGGCGGTAAGTGATATCCGAGTTCTGCTGAATCTCGCAGATCGTTAAGCCCGCTCCGATCGCATGCACCGTTCCGGCAGGCGTGTAGATCACATCACCGGGCTTGACCTTCCGCCAGTCGAGCAGCTCCTCGATTTCGCCTGTGCGCGCGGACTCCGTCAACCTCTCAGGCGAAATTCGCTCGCGAAATCCGACCGCCACTTCCGCTGGCGGCTCAGCGTCCACAACGTACCAGGCCTCCGTCTTGCCCAGGCTTCCATGATGTTGCTCGGCATAGCTATCGCCGGGGTGTACCTGCACCGATAACCGCTCGGTCGTAAAGAGCAGCTTCACCAGCAGCGGACATATGCCGGGATGCGCCGGGTCGGCAGCCGTCCCCAATACACCTGGCTCCTTCCCGAGCAAGTCGCCCAGCGAGATCCCTAGAGAGGTCATGTTTTCGCTAAAGGTAAACCACACCTCGCCGATACGTTCAGTTCCGGGCAGATTGCGGAAGTAGGGAGCAAGGTTATCGCGTCCCCAAACCCGCTCGCGAAAGATGGGCAGAAGCCGGATCGGGCGATTTAAGAGTAGAGGCATACCGATTTGTTGAGAGGTGAGAAACGTTTTCTCCACACTTTATCAGCGCAAGTTCTGATCCAGGCCGGCTTATCGCCGGAGGAGGCGTTTATGTTGTTAGCCATTGCAGCCGTAATCATAGGAGCCGTTTCCGCCGTAGTGGTGGTCCATCTGCGTGAATCGCACCTCAGCGTCAATGAGCTTCTGGCAGATATTGAAGAGCTCTCTCCGGAAGAAGACACAACTATGGTGCATACCTCGCCAGACGCTCCCCTACACGCGGATTCTGCCGTTACCGGACCTGCCGATGTTCTCTTTACTGAAACTCTTCTCGCCCTAGGTAGAGTTGGTTTACGAGGTCACGATGATTCTCGAGAACCTGAGCTCGCCGAATCTTCATTGTTGGTGTCAGCTCGCCCTGCTCGATAGAAAAGTCGCGGTCCAGCACCTTGAACCGGCGAATCCTTTCAAAGTCCGCCAAGTGCTTGTTGACTCGCGAAACGGCAGCCTGTACCGCTTTAGTAACCGTCTCGGGTGATGCCTCGCTGCCTGTTCCGCCAGACCCGTCGCTCTCCTTAATCTGGGGCAATTGCGCCGCATGGATCGTCAGAAGGGCAGTCACGTAAGGCTTTTTATCGCCCACCAGCAGAACCTGGTTGACCAGCGGTTCCACCTTAAACAGGCTTTCTATGCGCGCCGGGTATATTTTTTTGCCGTTGGACGAGACAATTAGCTCCTTTTTGCGGCCCGTGATGTACCAGTAGCCATCGCTGTCCACTTCAGCGATGTCGCCGGTTGAGAACCAGCCGTCTTCGCTCACTACAGACCGGGTCGCTTCCTCGTCCTTGTAATATCCCTCGAAGAGGCAGGGCGTGCGCACCTGCAACTCCCCGTCTTCGCCCAAGCGTGCTTCGACCCTCGGCAGAAGTACCCCAATGCTGCCCGGTTTGGGCCGGTCGATCGGATTAAAGCTGATTACGCCTGCTTCGGTTAGCCCGTAGCCCTCGATCAACGGTATGCCAATCGCCGCATAAAATTCCGCCAGGTCTTTGCCGAGCGGCGCCGCTCCCGATGCTGCAACTCGTATGCGTCCACCCAGGCGGTCGCGAATTTTCGTGAAAACCAGCCGATCGGCTACCTTCAGCATGCGCGTGAGCCAAACCGGCAGGGGTTTGCCTTGCTGTCTGTATTTCGCCGCCTCCAACCCGAGTCCGAGCGCGCCGTGGAACATCTTGCGCGCCACCTTCGGTCGCTTCTTAATTTCCGTCAGGATGGTTGCATACATCCGCTCCCATACCCTCGGAGGCGCCAGAAAGACCGTGGGCCGAACGGTCCTCAGTTCCGAGGGCAAGCGAGTCAGGCTCTCAGAAAACCAGACCGGCGTGCCCATCCGCATGGGTACCAGTTCCAGCACAATCCGCTGGGCGATGTGCGCCGAGGGCAGGAAAACAAGCGTCGAATCTTTAGGCCCGATCGGCAGCGCTACCGGACCCATGTCGAGGTTGGCGAGTACTGCCGCGTGACTCGTGAGCCCCATCTTGGGCTCCCCCGTCGCTCCGGAGGTCAGGTAGAGGATCGCTCCATCGCGCGGTGAAACCTGGCTGTTCAATCGCGTGAAGGCCTCCGCATCGCGCTGCAGCGCTTCCTGCCCGCGCATGCGCAGACTTTCGAGCGTAAGCGCTCCGGCAGCCTCTCCGGTCATCAAAATCACGTGTTCCGGCCAGTTCACGTTCTGCTCGTCAACCGCTGCCTTCAACTCGTCCCTGGTCTTTGGGTTTTCGACAAAAAGGAAGCGCGGTTCGGCCGATTTGATATTCCGCGTAAGATCCGTCATCGGGTAGGCCGTATACAGCGCCGCTGAGACGCCGCCCGCGCCCATAATCCCGAGATCTGCCAGATAAAACTCGGCGCGGGTTTCCGACAGAATGCAGACAATCTCGCCTTTTTTGAGTCCCAGCGCCTGCAATCCGAGCGCAATTTCGCGGGAGTTTCGCAACCACTCGTTCCAGGAATAGGTCCGGTAACCGCCGCCCTTAGTGCTGCCTATCGGCTGATAAAGCGCAATCGCGTTCCCGTACTGCTGAGCGGTTTCCTGAAGAACGGTGAAAACGGTGCGGCCTGGCATTGCCCGAATTTTAGCAGTCGTTCGAGTTCAGCTACCGCGCGCGCCCAAGGCGAGCTTGCCTGGTTCGCGGTGCGACAATCTAGGTTTGCCGGAAAGAGAGAATGGCAGTTTCGATCACCCTCCCCGATGAGCTCGGACAGCGCCGTCCGGTCGCTTACCGCGAAGAAGCGTTTCTTCAGAGCCCCGATTCACGTCCGCTCCGGATCCTCTCGGAATACCTGTGGCCCCTCGCCCATTTCCAGGAAGAGAAGATTCACGACACAATTGTCTTCTTCGGCTCCGCCCGCATCGAGGAGGAAGGTCCGCTCAGCCGCTTTTACAGGGAGGCCCGCGAATTGGCGCGCCTTACCACCGAGTGGGCCGCCACTGTTTCCGAACCTGCCAATCAGAATCAGCCATCTAGGCGGTTCGTGGTCTGCTCAGGCGGTGGTCCCGGGATAATGGAGGCGGCGAACCGGGGAGCTAGTGACGCCTGCGGCAAGAGCATCGGCCTAAATATCGGCTTGCCCTTCGAGCAGCGCCCGAATCCCTACATCACGCCCGAACTCTCGTTCGAATTCCATTACTTTTTCATGCGTAAATTCTGGTTCGCGTACTTGGCCAAAGCTCTCGTCGTGTTCCCTGGCGGATTTGGGACCCTCGATGAGCTATGCGAAATCCTGACCCTCGCGCAAACGAAAAAACTCGAAAGCAAGATCCTGATTGTGCTCTATGGCCCGGAATACTGGCGCGAGATCATCAACTTCGACGCGCTCGTAAAATACGGGATGGTCTCCGAATCCGATTTGAGCCTCTTTCGGTTCGCGGACACTCCGCAGGCCGCGCTCGACATTCTTAAAGACGGCCTGACGCGTTATTACCTGGAGCCTGAAAGCGTACTCACACACCCGGTTGAAGAGACGCCCGAAATCAATCGTACCCGCACTTCCTGACCCCGCTTCTCAGTGCTCCCGGCACTCGGGCGCGGGCGTCCGGACCGCCATTGAATCCATAGTTTTCGATCCAGCAGGCAGGCGAGGCATGTGGAATCGCTCAGGATGTTTTACTTGCAACTTCAACAGCGGGATGGAACAGACGCCGTCCGCCTTGGCTGCGCTTGGCCGGGCGATTTGAATTTCCGGCCCCGCCAGACCTTTCGAAAGCAGATCCTGGAACTGCTGCGGGGACAACTTGCTTAAATCCGGCGGCCTGACGGCTTTTGTGCCCCCTCTTCCGCCAGCATCAGGCTTCCTGCCGCGCAAACAACAATCAGGCTGCGAAAAAGCATCTAGGCTCCTATCTCATCGGATCTATTTTGACGGATGCCGTATTGCCTGGTTAGCACAAAATTTGAGGATCCCTCAACTTCCGAAGGGCGGCCTGCATCAGAAAAGCTGACGGTTCCCAACCCGGGAGAGTAATGTATGCCAGCTGTCGTCGACAACTATCTTCAGAGGCAATTGCTGAGCCGGCGCGACAAACTCGAGCAGGCAGCCGCCGAACCGTATGCTCCGGAGCACCTTCGGTATCTGCTTCACGAGGTAGACCGGGCATTGGCGAAAATGCAGGACGGCTCGTACGGCATTTGCGAAACCTGCCATGATTGCATCGAATGCGAGCGTCTTCTTTGTGATCCCCTCGTGCGCTTCTGCCTGGATCACCTCAGCAGCCGCGAGCGGAGCGCGCTCGAACAGGACCTGGAGCTCGCTGCCCGCGTCCAGAAGGCTCTCCTGCCCAAAGAGGAGATCGACGTAAACGGCTGGCACATTTGTTACCACTATGATCCCGCCGGCGTGGTAAGCGGGGACTATTGCGACGTGATCGATGCCGCGGAAGCCGGTTTGTACTTCATGGTGGGCGATGTTTCGGGCAAAGGAGTGGCGGCATCGATGCTGATGGCGCATTTGCATGCCATGTTTCGGACCTTGATTTCCGTCGGACTCTCGCTGCGCGCGATGCTCGAGCGGGCCAGCCGCGTGTTTGCCGAGAGCACCTTGCCGAATCACTACGCGACCCTGGTTTGCGGCAGGGCCCTGCCGAATGGCCGTATCGAAATCTGCAACGCTGGACATCCTTCTCCGCTTCTCATCCGCTGCGGAGAAGTTTCCGAGCTCCAAAGCTCGGGGCTGCCAGTAGGCTTGTTCCACAGCGAGGATTTCCCGGTTAGCGAGTTCGACCTGGAACCCGGCCACGGGATCCTAATCTACTCCGACGGAGTCTCTGAGGCTGTGGACGGCTTCGGAGCAGAATACGGGATTGACCGCATCAGAAATCTCATTCAGCGTGAAAAAGCGCTTGATCCGCTAATCCTGCTCTCGACATGGCGCGAGGACCTGACCGCCTTTCGTTGCAACGCTGTCAAGACGGACGACTGTACTTTGTTTGTCCTCGGCCGGACGGCAGCGGCCGCTTAGGTTGAGTCACGGTAAACCAACCGGTCTCAGTTCACGTCCGATACTAGGATTGTGATCTATCGCCTTACTCCGCTGGTTGCGCTCCTCTCGTTTGCTCTGCAGGCCAGCGTCACCGATATCACTCCAAAGGTCGGCTTCATCGAGATCTACGGTGCGCGCAAAGTGTCGCAGCAGAAGATCAGGGCCGCGCTGGGAGCCGCGCCTGGCGATCCCCTTCCCTCTCGCGAGCAAGCCGAGGAGCGGATCGACAAAGTATCGGGCGTCATCTTTTCACGCGTTGAAGCAGCTTGCTGTAACGGCCGCAACATGGTCCTCTATGTGGGAATCGAGGAGCGAGGCGCACCCCATATCGAGTATCACGCCAATCCGACCGGGGACGTGACGCTGCCTCCTGCGCTCTTTGCGGCTTATCGCAGCTTACTGGATGAAGTGGCAGCCAGCTTGCGGGGGCACAATGCCGACGAGGATCTCACCCGTGGATATTCGCTGATGGCCGACCCGGAGTGCCGCCGCATTCAGGAATCCTTCATTCCGGCCGTAGCCACCGATTTGGCACTCGTCGACCGGGTAATTCATGAGTCTGCCGACCCTGAGCAGCGTGCCGCCGCAACGTATTTAATGCAATATTCCCCGCGAGGCGCACACAGCACCGAAACTATGGTCAACGCTCTTCAATACGCGTTACGCGACAGCGATGACACGGTTCGCGAAAATGCCGCGCGGGCACTGAAGGCAGTAGCGGTTGAGGCGAGACTTCATCCCGAGCAGCAGATCAGGCTCGAGCCCACGTGGTTCGTCGAGCTCATGAATTCGGTGGTCTGGTCAGACCGGCGCGATGCGAGTGAGGCGCTTGTGAACCTAACGGACAATCGCGATCCGGACACCCTCGCCTTGTTACGCGAGCGCGCACTGCCTTCCGTCATTGAGATGGCGCGCTGGCGCGATCTCGAGCATGCCCTACCGGCTTTCATTCTGGCCGGACGGCTAGCTGGCCTGGATGAGTCTGCAATCAAGGCCGCCTGGGTCAACGGGGACCGTGAAGCCGTGTTGAGTAAAGCGGCGAACCTGAACGCAAAGCGGTCGGGGCTCTCCTCGGTTCTGCACAGAAATGGTTCTGGAGAGAAATACTGATACAGCCGGAAATAGTAACTTATCCGGCCCCGGGGTTGGGATCCCGAAATTCGCGGTCGCTCTCCACCTCGCCCGTATGAGCGTGCCCGTTCGCGTGTTGCGTGAAGATCTGCATCTCGCACGTGCAGCAGTCACTGCAGCGATGGCACCGGTCACAGAGATGATTGCTGCAACCATCCTTGGTGCAGTACACACAAATATCGGTCGAGGCCTCGCCGCAGATTGAACAGGTGAATGTGCTTACTTCCATAGTTCGCCAGCGCTCATTTGCGCAGCCTCTTCGAGGCAGCCGCCGGCTCCTTGCTGATCATACCGCGGCAGCGCTGCGCTTCTTCATCGGCGATCTTGAAATTCTGTTCGGCGCTCGCGGCCAGCTCGCGAAGGTAATCGCGCAGCCTTTCCCGGTCATTGAAGTTTTTGGCGATGAACCGGCTAAGCTGGTCCGCCGCGGCGCGGTCTCCGTATTTGCGAGTTCCTTCCTCGAGCGATCGCGTCGTCACGTCTAATGCTTCCAGCCGGAAGTAATCATCCAGCGCGAGCGACAGGCTCTCGGTCTTTTGCGCAAGTAATCTGTTCGTTACCGAGATGTCATTCAGCTGCCGCTGGGCCGTCTGCCACTGCAGAATGTAAGTGCTCGGAGCGCCCTTCTCGTCATACCATCGCTGCGGCTTTAGACTCTCGATCACCGGCTTGAGCTGGTCCGTGTCCTTGTCCAAACTGGCAAGAATCGTACGCACATCCCAGGGATTTTCGAGACCAGCCGGTTGCTGAGCGTAGCAGCCCATTGCAACAAAAAAACAGACTTGAAGGAACTTGAGTTCAGTTCTGACTACCATTCAGGAAGAGGTTGCGAAGGCAGCATCCTGGCTAGGACCTTTTCGCCCTCGATCACATCTCCATTATGCGAGCCCGAGTGACCGGGCGTCACCGCCGACCAGATATCTTTGAACGGTTTGATGGTGTATCTGTAAAGCGAACCCCGATCCACTCGCCGCGAAATCGGCTCATCCGGCCGCACCAGGATCGCGTCTAAAGCTCTCACCAGAGTTGGCTCCGAGTTCGGCAGCTTGGTGTGCTGGACGCGGATCTCGCCTTCGAGCACGTCGATTCGAAGCGTGTCGTCCTGATCCAGAGCCAAAGCGACCGTAGCGGGACGGTTTGCCGTGATAATGGCTGCCGGAGTGAATATGCGCTGCTGCGGTTGGCCCATAAGAGGCTGCAAATGCACACGCACGCGACCCGCTAGAACGTCCAGCAAGTCGCCTGCGCTGGCAGTGTTTTGCCTGAAGACAACTCGCGAGTTGCTGAACATGTCAAAATTCGCGCCGCCCGCCACCGTGAAGTGGGCGTACCCGTCGTTGCCCGTCGAGATCACCTGCGAAACAGGAACACGCTCTCCGGAACTCACAGCCCAAGGCTGCTGGTCGCGCGTGCGGGAAACTTTTCCGGTTACCGCCGTGGCATGCGCTTCATACGGCTGCATGACAGATGGATCGATAGCGCGAGTCTGTCCGCCGAAAGCGCCTCCCGCCATTGAGCTGAGCAATAGCACGAGAGACAGAGTCCGCATACGAGCCGTCCGCCCGGCCGGCTCTCCTATTCTTCCATACGCGAAGCGCGGCACAAATATGCCTATTTCTGTCGCACACTAGCGGCTCCGCGACTATTTCAAGAAGGCGCTGAAACGGTCTTCACGCCGATCCCTTCGCGAATGCTTCAGTTTTAATAATTCCGCTGCCCTCGCGAATCGTAATCAAATGATTAACCGCTACGCTCCCAAAGCGCTCGGTTGCGCCATTAGGCCAGCGCACATCTAGATCGACTCTGGTGCTTTCTCCCAAGCCGAAATGCAGCCGGAGATCGTTCGCCGAGTAATAGCTCGCCTGGCTCAACACCTCTTGTGCCTGCACCTTTCCGCCGTAGCGCGCCGTTACGCGCGCGCCGATTGCACTCCGGTTCGATTTGGTTCCAATCAGCTTGATCTTCACCCAGCGGTTTTCGCCTTTCACGTCATTGCGCAACAATGAGGGCGGCTCGTTCAGATTCATCACAAGTATGTCGATATCGCCGTCATTGTCGAAGTCACCGAACGCGCAACCGCGGCTGGCATGGGCGGCGGCAACACCAGGTCCGGCTTGATCGAGCAGCTCTTCGAACTTGCCGTTCTTTAAGTTGCGGAACACGATGCGCGGGCTCTTGAATGGGTAGTTAGGCAATACTTTTTCGATCTCCGGATAAACGCTCCCCGTCACCCAAAACAGGTCTGGGTATCCGTCATTGTCAAGATCGAACATGCCGGCGCCCCAGCTGATGAATCGTGTCTCTACACCCAGCCCGGCGGCGTTCGTCACATCTTCGAAGCTTCCTTTGCCGTCGTTGCGATAGAGTACGGCAGTGTCATCGGCGAAATGCGTCTTCAGGATATCCAGGTTGCCGTCGAGATTGTAGTCGCCAATCCCCAGCCCCATGCCGGCCTGCTCCATGCCGTCCTCGTTCAGCGCAACCCCCGCTTCTAGCCCTATATCTGTAAACGTACCGTCGTGATTGTTCTTGAAGAGAAAGCTTGGGGTAGAATCGCAGGCGACATAGAGGTCGGGCCAGCCATCGTTATCGAAATCGGCGGCCACCGTTGTCATGCAGTAGCTGCCCTTGGCTTTCGAGAGGCCTGATTTGATGCTGATATCCGTAAAGGTGCCATCGCCATTGTTGTGATAGAGCAGCATGTCGCCCGGCGGCAATCCGCGCGGTCCGCAATTTACCGGGATCCCCTTCCAGTTACAAAAAGAGCTTTCTCCGGGCTTAGGAATTTTGTTCGGATCGAATTGAAGATAGTTCGATACGGCCAGGTCAAGATAACCGTTGCGGTCATAATCGATAAACGTGCAACCGGCGCCCCAGCGCGTGCCATCGTGCAACAGGCCGGCTTTCTCGGTAACATCGGTGAATGTCCCATCCCCGTTGTTGCGATAAAGAACGTTCTGGCCATAGTAAGTGACGAACATGTCGTCAAAGCCGTCATTGTTGTAGTCGCCGATTGCAACCGAAGATGCCCAGCCGGCTTTCGTCAGGCCGGACTTTTGGGTCACGTCAGTGAAGGTTCCGTCACGGTTGTTCTTATAAAGCCGGTTAGTAGTCCCTTCTGGCGGTCCCTCAAAACGCGTCCCGCTGAGCGTGAAGATATCGAGCCAGCCGTCATTGTCAAAGTCGATAAAGGCGCACCCGCAGCCTGTTGTCTCGACAATGTAGGTCTTCTTGTCTTCCGGTCCGTAGATGAGAGGAGCGCGCAACCCGGCTTGGGCAGCAACGTCTGAGAAACACGCATTGAAAGGTAGACCAGATGGCTTTCCGCGCGGCTGCGCTTTCACCGCACGGGTCGAAACACCCTGACCAAAGGCCTGCAAAGCGGGTATCCCAAGCAACGAGATCATTCCCCGTCGAGTCAAATCACGGTACTTCAAACCAGCAGTTTAGCAACGCTTGTGCGAATCTGTTCGGGGAGCTCTTCACTCCATGGCAGAGAATCCGCGTTCTTCCTACGACAATGTGGCCGGCATGTATCACGCGCTCTGGGCGGACTGGTACCTCCCTGCCGCCATGCCCGCCCTGGAGCGGCTATTTTTCTCTCAGGTACCGGCCGGCGCGCGAGTCCTCGACCTCTGCTGCGGCTCCGGTCACGTCACAAAGGAACTCGTCGCGCGCGGTTATTCCGTAACGGGCGTCGATAATTCGGCGGAGCTGGTAACGCTTGCCCGAAATGAGCTCCCGGGGATCGAGTTCCTGGTGCAAGATGCGAGGGATCTCTCGGTTCCGGGCAAATTCCAGGCCGCGCTGTCCACCTTCGATTCGTTGAACCACATCCTTACACTCGAGGACCTTCAGCGAGTATTCGCCGCAGTCCACAGATCGCTCGATCCAGGCAGCCTATTTGTCTTTGATATGAATCTCGCCGAGGCGTATTCGGCGGATCTCCGCGAATGGTCTGTCGACCTGCGAGAGGCCAGCGCCGGTTTAGTCCGTGGGACGTTCGACCCCGTCACCAAAATGGCTTCCACTGAACTGATCTGGTTTGTTAAAGCCCCGGAAGGCGAATGCTGGCATCGCCGCCGCAGCGTCGTCGAACAACGATGCTATCCCCAAACCGACATCGTTTCGGCTCTAACCGCATCCGGCTTTCAAGAAATCGAAGCCATTTCGGCGCGCCAGGCTGGCGTAACTTCGGATCTTGGATTCGGGCGAACTTACTTCGCCACGCACGCTCAGCGATAACAGGAAGTTCTCGCGGTCTCTTCGGCAATGTGCTTTCTTGTGTTAACCTTGAAGCGTCCGACGTTTTCCACCCCGAGGGGACGTAGTTCAGCTGGTTAGAACGCCGGCCTGTCACGTCGGAGGTCGCGGGTTCGAGCCCCGTCGTCCCCGCCACTTCTTCCAACGACTTCGGTCGCTTTCTCAAACTTTGACCTAGATTTTCCTAGGCTTCATTTGGTTGATGCTTGTGAGTTTCGATGACGCTCACCAGTACGTAATCTCAAATATTCGCCGCGGCCAGCCCATTGGCTCCGAGAGCATGACCGTACATCGCGAATCAGCCTGAACCTGTGTTAACTTGGTGCGGCTGGTCAGATATGGGAGATCGTGGGTGAGTGGGCATATCAAAGAGCGGTCCTAAAGCACGGCATGTCCAAACAAGAGACAGTCCGGCTATAGATACATATGAAAACATCATTATCGGCCAGTTCTTGCTTTCATTAGGCGTTCGTATGGGACTGGATAGCGAGGATAAAGACATTCCCTGGATATGCCCCAGCCTGCTGCAGCAGACTAATCTCGATACGCGCCTGGGGGACCTGCTCGTCTTCAACTCTAGTTTCTTCAGAGTTATCGAATTCAAACGCGCGTCGAACGATTCCGCTAAGGAGCACCAAAAACACGAAAGCCTGTCCGTAGCTTTGGGTGTTCCAAAACTGAGGGGCCTGGCCAAGGTCTCTCGCGGCATTCACTGGTACGTAAAATCGGATACTCGGACCGGCTTAAAGACGTGGGTGGTTCCCTACCTGGACTTCCCAGCATTAGAATCGGGCGATTCTTGTGATCCCATGGATCTCAAGACATTCGTCACAAACACAGCGAAACACGCGTCGAACCGCCAGAACCTAACCGAAAACGAGACTGAGCAATGCAGAAGATATCTCGAGGTTGTTTATCACTCGTACGCATCGAGGGTGGGCACTTCGGCTTCCTCTGGCACCTTGATTCTACAGACCAAAGGAGGGGAGTTGCAGAACTTGCTGGTTCCTGACATTTTGGAGGTGTTGCGCACGCCCAGACAAATCTTCGAGAGGGTCGCTAATTTGTCTCTATCAATGGAGAAGGAGCACGTCTTGCGTCAAGAACGTTCTCTTGCACGGGAGTTGTCCCTGGCAAAGGATTTGTCGCATAGCATTGATTACGGCTACGGGATCGGAAGGTAGAGCGTGGCAGACGATACAACAGAGGAGTTTCCAAATTACGATGTCCTGAACGAACTAATCGAAGCCGCAAAACGGAACCAGCAGGCAGCACACGAGGCTACCGAAGCGCTAAGTGAGGCGATAGAGACGTTTGACAGTGAGGTCCCCTTTCCGCACTATGAGGTGCTGAACGGGCTGATTGAGGCAGCAAAACGTAACCAGGGTGCTGTCGAGAGTGCAACCCAAGGGCTTTCTACGCAGATCGCAATCCTTAAAAAGCAAACGGCAGACCTACCGAATGTGCTTCTAAACCCGGTCGCAGATAAGCTCATTCCTAAACTCAGGGATGAGCTGAACGGAATCATTCGAAGCGCTGAGATCTCGACAGCCGCGTTTCAGCGAAGTGCCGAGGGGGCAACAGCAAGGTTCAACGAGATTGCCCAAATGTCTGTATGGAAGTTATATCTTGCTCCGACACTTTGTTTCTTTCTCTTACTGGGTGCGGCCATTATCTTCCTAAAATGATTCGCGTCCGCCGTCTTACTGTATTAGCGTCATCTTCAGGCGGCGGAACTGCTTTATCGGCTCAGTCGCTGTTATGGTGCTTCTCGATTCGAGACGCTACTGGGAGGTCTCTGATAGACGCTTTCGCAGAACCAGCGGGGGGGAATGCTTGCCAGAACCAGGTCAGCCCAAATATAGATGAGCTTCAGAGCTGGCTTTTTGCATTCTTACGAAACAAGCCCACCTGAGGGGCAGTTGCCAGCCGCTGTAACCAACATTGAAGAGAAGGCAAAAATGAAGCCCCTCACCCGACATCGCAATGAGGGGCAGACACTTCCTAGCAGGGCTTACACCAGCCGCTAAAGGCTGGTTCGGTCCCGCTCCTGTATTGTAGTAGATCTACCAAACATTCTCAAGTAGAATTGTTCGTTTTGCATCTCATATACATAGACGACTCCCGTTCCCCATCATCAGGCTTATGCGTATTTTCCGCTCTGGCTTTTCCGGCAGAGCAGTGGAAAACTGCCTTTGTGTCGATACGTGAATACCGACGTGAACTCAGGACTGAATACGGAATCTACATGCGAAAGGAATTTCACGCAACTGAATTCGTTAGCGGACGCGGGAAGATAGCTGATCGGGTAGTCTTCAAAGGGACGCGGTGCAAGGTCTTTCTGGAAACTCTGGAGAGGATTGCCCAACTCCCTCACGCAAAGCTGTTCAACGCTGCCATGACGAACAATAAGGAGCTTCTGGCCTTTGAAAGGCTACTAAATAGAATCAACCGTACGATGTTGGCAAAAAAGAGCAAGGCGTTGCTCTTATGCGACGAAGGTAAGGAGTCTATCTACACCCGGCTTGCACGAAAAATGGGTGTTCACAATCCAATCCCGAGCATGTACGGCGTGTGGCCGGAAGGCCATGCTACCCGGAACATCCCACTAGACCACATCATAGAAGATCCAATTTTTAAGAAATCACAGACTTCCTACTTCGTCCAACTCGCGGACTTCTGCGCATACGCGCTTCTTCGTCGAGAAGAACCAATTCCCTCGAAGGAGAAATATGGGCTCCATACCGGATTTGAGAAACTTAGCCCGATCCTCGCAAGAGAATGCAGTCCGAGAGATCCAGAAGGAATCATCAGAGCGTGAAAGGTCAGGGCCGCCCCTGAACCATCGGGAACCCTAGACGCCCACAAAAGCCGCTAAAAACAGACGATAACCGCAGTATCAGTTCAAGATAGAATCATTCACTTAGTTCAGGTTTCAGCCCCGTCGTCCCCGCCATCTCTTATTTGAGCCGCTCCGGCTCCTGCTGTTCGCTTCTGGCCTTCAACATCGCATCTGCCCAGCTGTATGCTTCCCTTGCCAATTTCTCATGCGCCTCGTCTTCCGCGTGTTTGTCCGCACGCACCGCGAAGGCGGTAGATTGTTGCACATGGCTTAGCAAGGCGGTTAGCGCCGCCGCCGCGAACTTATCCCGCAGCTCTTCCTGATCTTCCTTGATATCGGTCTCCACGTTTCACAGTCTAGCCCTGCAAACAGCCATGCGCAGAGCCAGATCGCCCTCAAGCTCGCATGGGTTCTTAGCAGAGCAGCTCTCTTCGGTCGGGGATACTGAAGGAATGACACCCGGCCAGCCGCCTCCTAAAGTCCAGCTCACTACCACGCCTGAATATCGCGAGCACTATGCCAACAGCGTGCAGATGCGCGTGAGCCTCTGGGACTTTTTCCTGATGTTCGGCACCATCAGCCAGAGCGCGCCCGATGCCGTGACCATTGCCAATTTCCAAGGCGTCTATCTAAGTCCGCCCCAAGCCAAGGCCCTTTCAAATCTCCTGCAACAAAATCTCAAGCAGTACGAAGCCGCATTTGGAGAGATCCGCCTGGAAACACAGTCGCAAGGCGAGATCATTCAATAGGGGCATGCCAGCTCAGCGCCGGCCGCCCATGCCCAAGCTGCCGCCGTTCGCGCTGGCAGAGACAAAACCCGCGCCGCGCAATCGCGCTTACTATCTCTTGTTGTTCTTTGCGCTTTTCACAGCGCCTCTGCTCGCCCTGCACTTGCACCTGCTCGCCCTTCCCTTCTTCTGGGATGAGCACGGACAATTCGTCCCGACAGCTCTCGATTTGCTTCGAACCGGTGCTTGGGTCGCACACTCCACCGTCCCGAATGTACATCCGCCTGGAGTCGAAATGTATCTCGTCCTCTGGTACAAACTGTTCGGCTTCTCGATTCCTATAACTCGCCTCGCGATGTTGCTGCTCGCCGGCGCGGGGCTGCTGTTCACTTTCCTTCTCGCGATCGAACTCAGCCGGGGAAGCGGCGGCGCTCCTGCTTTCCTGCCTCCCCTCTTTCTGCTCGCCTCGCCGTTGTTCTATACGCAAAGCATGATGGCGCAACTCGACATGCCCGCCATGGTTTTCACGATGCTTAGCCTGTTGCTCTTTTTGAAGGAGCGCTACGCCCCGGCAGCCCTTGCCTGCATCGCGCTCGTGCTGGCCAAGGAAACAGGCTTAGTTGTCCCCGCCGTCTTCGGGGCCGCCATGCTTGCGCGCAAAGATTGGAAACGAGCGCTGTTTTTTGCCCCTTCATTCATTGCTTTAGCTCTCTGGCTGATGCTGTTGCATTCGAAAACTGGATACTGGCTCGGAAATCCCGGTTTTGCTCACTACAACATCGAGTACGCGCTCAACCCTATCCGCGCTTTCTTTTCGCTAATCAGACGAGCGTATTACCTCTTCTTCGCCGAATTTCGTTGGATCGGTACCCTCGTTTTGTTGCTCACGGCGCGGCGATGCGCCATATTCCGCAGCCGGCCCTGGCGGCTCACGTTGCTGGTCAGCTTCGCAACCTTTTTGCTGGTCTCGATTCTAGGTGGAGCCGAGCTCGAGCGTTATCTTCTGCCTGTTCTGCCGGTGTTTTACATCGCCGTCAGTATCGGCCTGAGCCGCTTGCGCAAGTGGACCGGCCTCGCGCTGGCAACAGCTTTAATCGCCGGCTTAGCCGCCAATTTGTTCTGGAATCCTCCGTATCCTTTTCCCTACGAGAACAATTACGCGATGGTCGATTTCGTCCGGCTGCAGCAAGCAGCCGCGGCGTACACCGAACTCACGTTCGGGAACCGTGCCATCGCAACCGCCTGGCCTTTTTCCGCCGCGCTCCGGAGCCCGGATTACGGCTACGTTTCCCACAAGCTTAAGGTCATCGAAACCGGCGACTTTCATTTATCTTCCCTGCAGGCGCTGCCCCCAACCAGTTATGGTGTTCTCATAATTTATACGCGCACGTGGATGCCGCGCACCGGCATCATCGCCCTGCCATTCGCTCGCCGTTTCCTGAGTCAGTTTTACAATTGGGAGCCCGAGGCGACGCCTGCCGATTGCGAAATGATGGGCCTTGAGCCCCGGGCCAGTTGGGTGCGCCGCGGCCAAGAGATCACAGTATATGCTCGCAAGAATCGCGGATCCTAAGTCGATCAGAGCAGGCTGGTGGGGCACCGTGGTTCTGTTCCTGGTGCACGGACTCGTGGTCTCCACCTGGGTGGCGAGAATTCCCGCCGTCCAGAGCACGCTCGGATTGCCTAACGGCGTGCTCGGCCTGACGCTGTTGAGTTCTGCAATCGGCGCGGTCTCGAGCATCCCGGTCGCGGGCTTTCTCGTAAGCCGCTATGGAAGTAAAAAGGTTTCAACATTCAGCAGCCTTCTCTTTTGCATGTCGGTTGTCCTTTTAGGGCTGGCCTTCAATGGCGTCGCCCTTTCCATCGCGCTTCTGATTTTTGGCGCGGTTGCGGCGGCAATGGACGTGTCGATGAATGCTCAGGGCGTCGAAGTTGAGAAGGCTTTAGGCAGGCCTACCATGTCCCGGTTTCACGGCATGTTCAGCCTGGGCGGCATGATCGGTGCGGCGATCGGCGGTCTGGTAGCGGCACACGGCATACGAGTGTTGCCCCATTTCGCTGTCAGCTCGCTTCTGAACCTGCTCGCCGTTGCCCTCGTCTCCCCGTTTCTGCTCGATACACATCAAGCTGGCGCCGAAGCCGCACATCGCTTGCCTTTAAGAAAGATTCCGAGGGTGCTCTTCAGCTTGAGCGCCATCGGGTTCTGTATTCTGCTCTCCGAAGGCGCCATGGGAGACTGGACCGCTGTCTATCTCAAGCAGGTGCTGCTGGCTGGAGCTGGTACCGCAGCGGCCGGCTACGCTGTCTTCTCCGCCTCCATGGCGATCTTTCGATTTCTGGGAGACATCATTACTGCCCGCCTTGGCCCGATGTTGACGGTGCGCACCGGTGGTCTGGTCGCTGCTTGCGGTTTGCTGTGGGCACTATCAGTCCATTCTGCCGCCTGGTCGTTCCCCGGCTTTGCAGCGGCCGGAGCTGGCTTTTCGGTCATCATCCCCCTCGTTTTCGGATCCGGCGGACGCGTGCAATCCATCAGCCCGGGAGCAGGCATCGCGACCGTTACCGGCATTGGTTACATCGGCTTCATCGTCGGCCCGCCGGCTATCGGCTTCGCATCCCAGCTCTTCACCTTACGTTATGCGCTCGGCATCGTGGTCGCCTGCTGTCTGATCTCGGTACTGCTTTCGAAATCCATGCGCTCCCTCGAGCCGCTTCGGGTCAGTGAGAATGCGGCCGAGCTTCACTTCTGAGTCATCCCGCTCAGCTTCACTGCTGCGCTATAACCGGTCATCTCCAGGTAACCAACACCTGTTATTGGACTGTTCCGCACCACCCCTTTGTACGTCACCGCTCCTTCCCAATAGCTCGGCGAAGCGCCGTCCTTACTCCAAAGCTCCTGATCGCGCAAATCAGTTTCTTCGTCGAGTTCCAGCGACAGCATAGGAACAGTAATATGCCAAGCGACCGGATAACTCGCTCCAGAATGGGCGCTCTTCCAGGTCTTTCCTGCTAACAACGAAAACTCCCGGGCCGAAAGATATCTGAACTTACCCTTGCTGTCTATGTAAGCGCCGGAAGAATAAGGATCGACAGTGCGGGTTTTGCTTCGGAGACGATAAAGCATCAGCTCTTCGTCATTATCGAGCTGAATTGCAAACCAGTCCCATCCCACCAGATCCGCGGAGCGCGGTTCTGTAAAGAACTCGTGGTCCATCCACGCCAATCCGTGCACTTTACCGCCTGATCCCCTCTCGTTCAATTCCCCTGCCACCTGTAATCTCGTAAAAGAGATATAGTGCGAAGCCTGGCCCTGTAATGGTCCTTTCTGGCTGACACCATTTTGTCCCTGGATAACCGGCGGCTTCAGCGGCAAAAGCGTTAATAGCAGTTCGAATTTGTCGCAAACAGCCCTTAGCTCTTGTTGTTCGCCCGGCAGCGCCGTCCAATGAACCTGCCAGTTGCCGTTCCAGTATTGCCTGTCAGCGAGCGCCGCGCCGGCCAAACCGGGACCCGCTCGGTTCAATCGCTCCGCGTGATAGAAACTCTTCCCATCGATGTCGCTCAGTGCCAGGTGCGCCAGGTAAAGTTGCTCGGGCCGCCATGTGAGGTCCTCCGCCTCGGCTGCTTGAGACGATAATCGCTCACCTTGCCTGAAAAACGTCAGCTCGAAGCCATACCGATGACCATCTTCAGCGCGCAAATTGCCTGTGTAATACCACCACTCGGTCTGATACTCCGGGTGGCTGAAGTGATCGCGCGGAAACTCGAAATGATAGCCGGGCAGCGCCGCCTTCCATTCCTGAGCAGCTAAAAGCGTGCAACACAGATAAGCAACGGCTAAGGTGCGCGGCATAGATCCCCAAGACCAGATCTATTCTGCATGGATCACCTCAATCGGATTCATGCGCACGGCCGTGCTTGCCGGATACAGCCCGGCGAGCAGCGTCGCCACATACACCCCGGTTAGTACCGTCAATAGCAAGGCCACAGGCCAGTGGAATTGAATCGTCCAACCAAACGATTGCTTGTTGATCACGAAAATGAGAATCAGTGACAGAAACGAGCCAAGAACCACTCCAATCCCATTTGAGAGCAGTCCCAGCAGCCCCGCTTCACAGAGTATGACCTTGCGCACCTGCGGGCGGCTCGCTCCCAGAAAGCGCAGCAGCGCAAATTCGCGCCGGCGATCGATGATCATTGCGAGTAGCGCACCGGCAATTCCCATCACCGCTACTGCCACTGCCACGGCTTCGAGCGCGTAAGTAATTCGGAAAGTGCGGTCGAAGGTCGCGATGGCGGATCTGCGAAGCGCGCTATTTCGAAAGACCAGCACTCTGCGGCCCGCTATGATCCCGTCAATCTCACGATGCACGAAATTTACATCCGCCCCGGGCTTCACATAGACGGCTAGGTTAGACTCAGCCCGGTCCGGAAGATACTTCCGAAGCGTCTTGCGATCGAGAATCACATAACCGCGTTCGGTTGAATAATCGTAATAGACTCCTAGCACCTGAAAGGTTCGTACTGCCCCCGCCAACGGCAATCGCAGGCGGGTGCCAACTCGCACCCCGTGTTTGTTCGCAAATGACTCGCTAACGACTGCGTAATCTCCAGTCGGGAGTTCTCGAAGAATTGACTCCCGGTTTTCTCCCGGGAGAAAACGCGTGCTCGCGCTATTCTGAATCCGGCTAGTTTCGCCTCCAGCGAGTGTCGCCGGCAATCCCTCATAGAAAATCGGATACGCCCGGAACCGGTCTACGGCAGCAACCCCCGTCAACTCTTCTATCCTGTCCGCAATGTCGGGGCTCATCGTCGGATGCTGATCGGCTGCCGACGAACCCGCCGGACGCAGGTACAAATCCGCTTTCAACTGGTTGTCCATCCAGACAGCCAAGGTCTCGCGAAAGCTGCCCACCATGATTCCTACGCTCGCTGTCATGGCAACCGCTGTAGCGAGCGCGGCGGTTAGCACTGATGTGCGGCCTAGCGACGCGCCTAGCGAACGCGCCGCAAGCAGCGCTTCCACTCCCAGCAGTTTCTCCAGGCCGCGGTGCGCCCAGCGCACAAAAACCAGAATGAACCCCGGTACGACCGCGGCCGTTCCTGCAATCAGCAGGATCACCGCCGCATAGCCAAAAACCGGTGTACGGTGAACCGGTGGTAATTGCGACAGCACCGCCGCAACCGCGAACATTGCAGCCGCCAGCATTGCCTTATAGCCTGACTGGACCTTTGCCACCTGTTCCTCACGGCCACGCGCCATGGCTTCTACGGGGGCAACATGCGCTGCCTCGAGCGCCGGAGCCAAAGCCGCCGCCAGCGACACGCAAACTCCTAGGGCGAGTCCGCTGAGCGCAACTCCGGCCGTCAGTTCAATCGCAGCGGGTTGGCTGCTCACGTAAAGCGCCTCGACGGTGTTTCCGATCAGTTTGACCGCCCCAATCGCCATCAGCCTTCCCAGTCCCAGGCCGATCAAGCTGCCCGCAATCGCGAAGAATGCGGCTTCGGCTGCAAACCCGCCCACGAGCATCCCCCGAGTGCCCCCCAGCGCACGCACCACTCCAATTTCGTTGCGCCGCCTGACCACCGATATCGAAATCGTGTTGTAAATCAGAAACGCTCCGACTATGAGCGCAATGTAGCTAAGCACGCGCAGATTCCAGCGAAATGCCGCTAGCATCTTCCGATTCTCATCCGTCCGCGAACCCTGGCGCTCGATACTCACTCCCGCGGGCACTTGCTTCTGCAGCAGTTCGCGCCAGTATTCGACCGGACGCCCTGCGGGAATCCCCACATCGATGCTGTCTAACTTCCCAACTTTATTCGTCACAAGCTGAGCTAAGCCGATATCGGCCACAATCACATTCGCTTCTGCGAGTTGCTGCCCGCCGCGTGCGAGCACACCGGCGACGGTGTAGTCTCGTATCGCGTCATTTATCAGGAGCCGCACACGATCTCCGGCATGTAGCCCAAGCGCCCGGCCTACCCAAACGGGATTCGCCTCCCTGAACAGCGGAGATGACTCACCCCCGTGACCGCCATCGAACTTTGGTCCATAACCGCCGATCAGATCGAGCCCGATAAAGGGCAGCATCTCGCCCTTTCCGTCGATAGAAGCGAAATCTTCGATGCGCGGCGAGAACTCGAGATCGTACGGCAGCCGCGCGAGTCTGCCGAGCAGATGTTGGTCAAGCCCGGCCGTAGCCGATATCAGCAAATCGCCTCTCCCGGTAAGCGATTCCAGCGACGAATGAAAACTTCCCGCGGCGGCTTGCCCGGCCAGGTCGATTGCAATCACCACGCTTACACCAAGGGCAACCGCCAGCACGGTTAGCGCGGTGCGCACGCGCTCGCGCAGCAATGGACGCAACACCAGGCGCACCCACAGTAGGGCGAAAGCGCTCATCGCAAGACCGTCGCTTCTGAAAGACGCCCGTCCCGCAAATGCACCACGCGGTCGACTACCGCCGTGCTTTCCGCGCTGTGAGTCGCCATCATCACGGCTACTCCGAAGTCCCGTGCTGTCCGGCTCAGTAGCCGTAATACAACGTCCCCCGTATTCGAGTCGAGATTTCCCGTGGGCTCATCGGCGAGCAGGAGCCTCGGGTTGTTTACCAGCGCACGCGCAATCGCAATTCGCTGCTGCTGGCCTCCTGAGAGCTGATGGATCAACCGGTCTGCATACTGCTCCATCTCAACCCACCGCAGGCGCTCGCGGGCAGCCTTACGCGCATTCGGTTTCCGCGCCAGCAGCAGCGGCAGCTCTACGTTTTCTATCGCGCTCAGCGTGTGAATGAGTTGGAACGATTGAAAGATGAAGCCGACCTTTTCACGCCGCAAACGTGTAAGCTCCGCATCGGAGAGGCTTCCCGTTACGCTTCCATCTAGCTCGATCTCCCCCGACGTTGGCAAATCCATTGCGCCGCACAAGTTCAGCAGAGTCGATTTGCCGCCGCCGCTCTTTCCGACCAGCGCGACAAAATCGCCTTCCTCGATCATCAGGGAAACATCCCGCAACGCGTGTACCTCTTCGCTCTCCGTCCGATAAACTTTCGTGACATCGCGGGCTTCGAGCAAGGGCATACAAATCCCAGGATCGTATAGCGTAATTCAAGCCCCTATTCTTGCAACGCTGATAATCCCGTTCGTTAAACTCGGAGCGTGGCTAAAATTCTCGTCACAGGAGGAGCCGGTTACATCGGCTCGCATACTCGTTACTCGCTCGAAAAGCGCGGCCACTCCGTCCTCGTTGTGGACAATCTTTCGCGCGGATACCGGGACGCTGTCCCAGCCGGTATGTTGCGGGTCATCGATACGCACGAGCGCGATAAGCTCGTCACGCTACTCAGGGAAGAGCGGATCGAAGCCGTAATTCACTTTGCCGCTTTCTTGTCGGTCGGCGAATCCACGCAGTTTCCTGAGCTTTACTTCGCCAATAATGTGGGTGGATCGCTCTCGCTTTTTGAAGCCATGCTCGAGACCGGAGTCACGCGCGTGGTCTTTTCGTCAACTGCCGCCGCGTACGGCATCCCGAACCGGGTCCCGATTCCCGAAGACGAACCGAAAAACCCTATCAACCCTTACGGCGAATCCAAGGTGATGGTGGAAACGATCCTCAATTGGCTGGATCGCTACCGGGGCTTGCGTGGCATTTCGTTGCGCTACTTCAACGCTTGCGGCGCAGAGCCGGCCGCCGGATTAGGCGAGAGGCATGATCCCGAAACGCATTTGATTCCCCTGCTGCTGCGAGCTGTGCAGACCGGCCAACCCATCACCTTGTTCGGCGACGATTACCCGACCCCCGACGGCACCTGCATTCGCGACTACATCCACGTTAAAGATCTCGCGGAGGCTCACATCTCGTGCGTCGAACATCTGCTCGCCGGAGGCAAATCGGATGTTTTCAACGTGGGCACGGGATCTGGTCATTCTGTGAAGGAAGTCTTGACCGCCGTCGAGCGGGTCACCGGACAGAAAGTGCCCTTCAAGATTGGCCCGCGGCGCGAGGGAGATCCACCCAGTCTGGTGGCTGATTCCACTAAGCTGCAGCGCGTTCTCGGATGGAAACCGGCCTATACCGGCTTGGACGAAATCGTCTCGGACGCCTGGGCGTTTGCTCAGCAAAATCGTGGGCAAGGCGCGGCAACCGCGCGTTAGCCCTTTACCGGTGCCGGGCTTCCGGTTCGAGCGCGTATTGCATTGCGCGTCCCCAGCTCGTAAACCGGTACACGCGAACTCCTGGCACCCACAGAATCCAGGTGGGCCCAATCTTGTAAATCTTTGGCTTCATCAAGGTCTCACCAGCTAAGTAGCGGAAGACGCCGATTACTCTCAGGGAAAAGGTAGGACTAGACGAGAGTGCGTGAGTTTATCCCGCCAACACCTCACGATATCGATTCGCCTGGAACCCAGGAAAGACTTCGCGGATATCTCGATTGCCCATCTGTTTCGTCACGAGTTCGGCCAATATCGTTCGGAAATCGGTTGTGACGTTCAGATCGCGCCCTTCATAAAGCTGTTCTCGTTCGAGCCCGGGCCAGTCGCCATACACTTTCCCACCCCGTACGTTGCCGCCCAGCACGAACATGGTGTTGGCGTGTCCATGATCGGTGCCGCGATTGCCATTCTCCTTAGCGGTCCGGCCGAACTCGGACATAGTCACGATCGTAATGTCCGCCATGCGGTCGCCCATGTCTTGGGAGAAAGCCGCTAACCCATCGCCAAAATCTCGCAGCAGATTCGCAAGCTGTCCGACGTGCCGCTGCGCCCCCACCTCGTTCACATGCGTATCCCACCCGCCGACGTCTGTGAAAGCAACCTCGAGCCCAACGTCGGCCTTTATGATCCGGGCAATTTGCTGCAGGTTCGCTCCCAGCCTTCCGTTCGGATACCGTGCGCCGTTTGCTGGTTTATAGGGCGTCGTCTGTAGCGATTGCATAATCTTCACCGCCTCGAAAGTCTCTCGTGCAGTGCCGTTTAAGACCTGGTCGGCTGAGGCGCCATACATGCTCTCAAAGCTAGCTGCGGCCTGCGCATCCCTGATCTGAAAATCGTTGATGCTTCCCATCGCCAACGCGTCATTCCTGCCCCGCAACGTTCTCGGCAAATCCGGGCTCAAGCTGATGGCCCGTATCGGCGAAGGCTGAGCCTCTCGTAACATCGCCCGATTCAGCCAACCATCCGCGGTCGCCTTCAGCCCGGGCGTTCCCGATTCCATGTAGTCCTGCGCATCGAAGTGAGAGCGCGTCGGGTCCGGCGAGCCGACCGCTTCCACAATCGCCAGCTGCCGTGCATCCCAGAGCGGCTTCAACTTCCGCAAAGCCGGATGCAATCCAAAATGCCCATCCAGGTCGATGGCACCCGCATCGTTTGCCTTCGGGCGCGGAATCGCAATTGTTGGGCGCAGGGCATAGTAGGCCGCCTCCGCGTGCGGGACCACTACATTCAAGCCGTCCACTGCGCCTCGCTGGAAGATTGTAATCAAAATCTTCCTCCGCCGCGAGGTGTCCGCCGCATAAACGGCTCGCGATAGCCAGCATGGCACCGACCCCAGCCCGAACATCGCGAGCGCGGAACTCTTCAAGAAAACTCTGCGGGACGGCATCCATTTCTCCTCATCAAAAAAATTCAACGGCGTTGGAATTCCGGAGACCCAAGCGCAAGCCCCGCCACCAGGCTTGGCAGATCAGGCTCTCCTATTCGCGCGTTTTCCGTAAGCTGTTGCTGAAATTCTCGACTCGAAATCGTCTTTGCAATCGTGGCTTGCGTCTGCGCACTCGGCTCCTGCTCCAGAATTATCCGCGCCGCCGCGATGGGGTCCCTTTGCGCTTCAGTCTGCCATTCGGCGCTGTCGATCTTCACGCCGGCGACGCGATTGTGCGCCAGCGCAAGCGCAAAATTCATCCGCTCCAGCAATGCCGCCGAGCTCACCCACTCCGAATTCGTGCTCGAGTATCCCGTCGGCTCGATTTTCCGATAGAGCGGCTCACCAAGCTTTTGTAACTCGTTAGCAAGCATGAATGCCGAGCTTACGTCCGCGTTCATGGCCCGGACCGCGCTCGCCACCATCTCGAAAGGCATCTTCACCTTTGCGTGATAGGCCCCGGCCGACCAGAATTCAGGCGAGGTAACCATCGTCTCCACCAACTGGCGCAAATCGCCGCCGGTCTTTAGGAAATTCTTCGACAGGCGATCGACCAGTGAAGGGGGCGGATTGTCCGCCACAAAGCGCTGCGCAAGTTTGAGCGAAATGAAGTGCGCGGTTGACGGATGATGCGCCAGAATATCCAGCACTTCCAGGCCGTCGCTCATTCCCCCACCCGCACGGATCACACGGCCGAGCACAACCTTCTGACCCTTGTCGTGTACTTTGTCGTTGTATTCGAACTGGCCTCCTTCCCTCGGCTTTGCGATCGTCCACCCGGTGAAGCAGCGTGCTACTTCGATCACATCTTTCTGCGTGTACCCGCCATCCACGCCCATGGTGTGCAGTTCCAGCAGCTCGCGGCCGTAGTTTTCATTCAGCCCGCGTTCAGCTTTTCGCTTTACTCTCGCGCCTGTCGCCGCGGCTTGTGGCGAAACCGATTGCCAGTTATCCAGATAAAAAAGCATCGCCGGACTCTTCGCTGTCGCCAGCAGAAGCTCGGAAAATTTGCCAAAAATGTGCGGCCGGATCGCTTCTCGCTCATAGCTCGGTACCATGAAACGGTCCCCGCCTTTGTTCAGGAATACGTTGAAGTGATTGAACCAGAAATCGTCGAGCAGCTCAGCCAGTTGGTGATTGCTGTATATCGCCCTCAAGAGCTTGCCCTCGCTCAAGTCGCTCGCGACAACATTCTGCGGGTTCATGGTCAGCATCAGCTCGCGGCGTAGCTCTACCGGTGCCGCGCTAAACAATTGCCGCCGCTCGCCGGGCCGCAGCGCCCAGGCAAAATCGAACCGCTTTTCCGGAGGTATGTTCTCCAGCACCTCGCGCTTCTCGTCGGCTGTTCCGCTCCGCAACGCCGCGATCTGATCCGGCCTCAAGATACTCACCAGCTTCACTCTGAGATCCAGCTCTGAGTCGTCGTTCGGGTCCTTCCCGCTTTCAGCAGCCGTGGCCTTCGCTGCCTTTTGTAGAAATCGGGCAGCCAGCCGTTCAACCAGGGCGCGCAGCTCGGGATCTTGCGGCAGGGCGCCCCGTCCGCGTGCGAATGCCGCAATGGCCTGAGACGGCGGATAATGCGTAAACGTGTCGTGAATACTCATCCCTAACGAAGCGAGATCCGACAGCCGCTGCTCGAGCAGCGGATTCTCGGGAACTCGCTCTGGATGAAGCTGGTCGTCCAGCCAGGCTTTGAGGCCCGCTTGTTGCAAGCTCGCCAGGTCGCCCGGCCGCGGGCCGAAAGTTAAGCGCTCCAGCGCGTGATTGAGCTGGTCCGGGCCCTTCAGCGGCTGGCTGAAACTGGCGTACTCGGGCGAATTTGCCGTCGCCTTCAGCTTCTTCACCTTAAAGGAGCCGGCCATCAGCGCAGGAATCAGCGCCAGGAGCAGCGCTGCCCGCCGCGCGCCAGCGCCAGTCTCCGCTATTCGCTTCACATAATTCTTAACGGCTCTGGGCAAAATTCGTTGACGGCCCAGTTGCACGGGCCTGTTGGTCTTATCGGCGCCTGCTTATAGAAACTTGATGGAAGATCCGCTTACGTACTCCGCTTCACCGTCGGCGCCGCAAAGGCCTGACTGACGGGCATCAGCTGCATGCTGTTAATATTGACGTGCCGGGGGCGCGTGACCACCCAGTAAATCGCGTCCGCAATATCCTCCGGAGTGAGCGGCTGGGTACCTTCGTAGACCGCCGCCGCCCTTTTCTTGTCGCCTTTGAAGCGCACTTCCGAAAACTCCGTTCCTCCCGCCAGCCCTGGCTGGATATCGGTGACGCGGATGGGAGTGCCCAGCAGATCCGCGCGCAAGTTCAAGCTAAATTGATGGACGAAAGCCTTCGCCCCGCCGTACACATTGCCGCCGGGGTAAGGCCACTCAGCCGCAGTGGAACCGATGTTGATAATGTCCCCGCGGCCCCGCTCAATCATGCCCGGCAGGAGCAGGCGCGTGCAGTACATCACGCCCTTCACATTGCTGTCGACCATCGCATCCCAGTCATCGAGCTCCGCCTGCTGAGCCGGATCGAGGCCGATAGCGCCCCCCGCATTATTAACCAGCACATCCACCGCTGACAGTTCGCGCGGCAAACTCGCAATCGCTCCTTCCACCTGCTTCCGTTTTCCGACGTCGAAAACCAGGGGGTAGAACGTTTCCCCCAGCCTCCCGCGAATTGTCTCGAGCCGGTCTTTACGGCGGCCCGTGCCGATAACTGTGGCGCCCTCTGCTATGAATTTGCTTGCCGTAGCTTCCCCAAACCCGGAGCTCGCGCCAGTAATGAAAGCGATCATGTAGTAAGCATAGAATTCGATCGCTGTACCGTGCTAAACTTCTGGGGCGATCTCAGACAGCGGAGCACATTATCGGCAGCTCCGTCTGCATTTGGCATCCGGTTCGCATTCGTCCCCCGCTGCGATCCTGCAAACTTCAGGTCATCATGGAACGCGCTGCACGGCTCATCAGGAACAACAAATTATCCAGCAAAATCTTTACAGACGATGACCTTGCGCGCGCCATTTGGCCTGCCGCTGTTGGCAAGGCCATCGCTTCCCACACGTCACATCTGAAGCTCGTTCGCTCCACGCTGGTGGTCGAAGTGGAAGACGCAACCTGGCAGCGGCAGCTCTTTCCCCTCACCCGTCAGATCGTCGATCGAATCTGCAAAATAACCGGCAGTCATGTTGTGCACGACATCGAGTTCCGCATTGCGATACCCAGGCGGCAGGCGGCGCGCGCTGAGGTCCGTGAGGGTTCGGCGCCCGCCGTTCTAGATGAATCGGAGGACATTCGAGATCCTGTGCTAAAGAAGGTGTATCGACTTTCGCGCAAAAGAGCCACCGCTTGAAATTAACCGCTGATGACGTCCGGTACGTCGCCGATCTTGCCAATTTGCGGCTCTCGGACGAAGAGGTAACACGGATGTCGCACGACCTCGGTGAGATCCTGACGCATATCGAGCAGCTCAACGAGCTCGATACAACGAGCGTTCCGCCAATGGCACAGGTTTTGTATGACGCCGATGAGACCGCGACTTTGCGCGAAGACGTGCCACACAACCCCTTAACCAATCGGGCGGCGCTCGAGAATGCGCCCGCCAGCGGCGAAGGTTACTTCAAGGTCCCGAAAGTCATCGAACGATGAGCCTCGCGGAAATTTCATCGCTTAGCATCTCCGATATTCACGAGGGACTCAAGGCGAAGGATTTCAGCGCCAGAGAACTGGCGGAGACCGCCCTGAAGCATGCCGGAAAAGAGAACTCCAGGACCAACGCGTTCTTGACCTTTTCGCCCGAGCGCGCCCTAGCAACTGCCGCGCGCGTCGATCGGGCGATCGCGCGCAACGAGTACTCGGGTGCCTTGGCCGGCGTCCCTGTAGCCGTAAAGGATGTGATCTTAACCGAGGGACTTCGCACCACCTGCGGCTCCCGCATCCTCGAGCACTACATCCCGCCCTATGACGCCACCGCCGTGATTCGCCTGGAAGAAGAAGGCGCGCTGGTGATCGGAAAATGCAATTGCGACGAATTCGCCATGGGTTCGTCGAACGAGAATTCTGCCTTCGGGCCGGTTCACAATCCCAAGGCGCTCGACCGGGTTCCAGGCGGTTCGAGCGGCGGCTCGGCTGCAGCTGTCGCCCAAGGCAGCGTGGTCGCCTCGCTTGGCTCGGATACAGGAGGATCAATTCGACAGCCGGCAAGTTTCTGCGGTGTCGTTGGCGTAACCCCCACTTATGGCCGCGTCTCCCGCTACGGACTCGCCGCCTTTGCCAGCTCACTCGATCACATCGGACCATTTGCCCGAAACGTCCAGGATGCGGCGGCGGTGCTGAAAATCATTGCCGGCAGGGACGATCAAGATTCGACCTCCGCCTTTGCGCCCGTAGACGATTACCTGGCCATGCTGACCCAACCGCTGCCTGGATTGAAACTGGGGCTTCCAAAAGAATACTTCGAGGGCTTGAGTTCGGAGACCGGCGATGCGGTTCACCACGCCATACAGCAGCTACAGAGACTTGGCTGCCAACTGCATGAGATCAGCTTGCCGCATACCCGCTACGCTCTGTCGTGCTACTACATCATCGCGACCGCCGAAGCGAGTTCAAACCTGGCGCGCTATGACGGCGTTCGATACACCATTCGAGAAAATGGCGCAACTCTTGCTGACATGTATCGCAACACCCGCGGCTGCGGTTTCGGACCCGAGGTGAAGCGCCGTATAATGCTTGGCACCTACGTCTTGAGCGCAGGCTATTACGACGCGTACTATCTGAAAGCGCAACGGGTGCGTACTTTGATTGCCGGGGACTTCAGCCAGGCCTTCGCGGGCGTGGACGCGATCCTAGCCCCAGTCTCGCCTTTTCCCGCCTTCAAGATCGGTGAGAAGATCGATGACCCGCTGGCCATGTACCTTTCCGATGTATACACTCTGACCGGAGATCTGGCCGGCGTTCCCTGTATGTCGGTGCCGTGCGGCACAACAGCCACCGAATTACCGATCGGATTGCAGATTTTCGCCAGGCACTTCGATGAGGCAACCATGTTTCGCGTAGCCTACGCATATCAGCAGGCAACACGGTAATCCGGCGATCGACGCTGTCAACGGTTGGATCTTCGTTTCGCCGCGTACCAGTAAGACCGGCCCCGAAGTGCCCCGGAACGTGATAAAAAAGTGTCCAATGTGCATCACGGCCGTCATTAAGCCATTCAAGCGCTTGCGCTACGTGCCTGAGAACATCCTCAGCACATGAGATCGCTAATCCTGACCCTCTTGCTTGCTTGTACCGGCCTGTTCGCCCAGAAGCCTGGCTGGCAGCCCTCCCCGGGTCACACGCAACTGCCCGTATGGCCAGGCACGCCACCAGACGCGCAGTTTGGCCCGCGGCCCGGCAGCGAAACGATGCCAGAACCCGGAGAGGTCGACAACGTCTCACGGCCCACGATGACGATCTATTCGCCGAAGGGAAAGAATACGGGCGCTGCGGTAGTCGTGTTTCCTGGAGGCGGCTATTTCGTTCTGGCGATCGATCTCGAAGGCACGGAGGTGTGTGACTGGCTGACGCCAAAGGGGATTACGTGTGTGCTCTTGAAGTACCGCGTTCCGAACACAGGGCCGCATTGGGATGCGGGATGCAAGTGTCAGATGGATCCGAAAGCTCCGATGGCACTGGAAGATGCGCAGAGGACAGTGGGCCTGCTCCGCTTCCACGCCGCCGAGTACCATGTCGATCCGCACAAGATCGGCGTGCTTGGATTCTCGGCAGGCGGGCACCTCGTGGCAGATATCAGCACGCATTTTCACAAACGTTCTTATCCGGCTGTAGACGCAGCCGACAACCAGAGCTGCCGCCCGGATTTCGCGGTAGCCCTTTATCCGGGGCATCTCTGGCTTTCTTCCTACAAGAAGCTTGAGTTGAATCCCGATGTTCCCGTCACCCGTCAGACCCCTCCTACCTTTTTGCTGCAGGCTGAGAATGATCCCGTCGACAGTGTTAACAACTCGCTGGTTTACTACATTGCGCTGAAGAACGCTGGGGTGCCAGTAGAAATCCATTTGTATGCGGAAGGCAAGCACGCTTTTGGGCTGCGTCCCACGAACTTTCCGATAACGCGATGGCCTGGGCTGGTGGAAACGTGGCTGGGGACGATCGGGATGATTCCGGAGTAGCGTCAGCCGTGATTTGGCAGTTTATCGCGATCTTGATCGGCCTGATTGCTGGCTCGGGCCCGGCAATGGCCCAAGCATCCTCGCCGCGGTTGCGTCCCACACCGCCCACCCGCGATCCCAACACGCCCGGTTATGTCACGGCCAAGGTGCTACCCGACGGCGTCAACCCTCCGGCGAATGCCGATGGAAACTTTATCATTGGCCCCACGCACAACCCCGCGCGGGAGATGATCGCGAAGCAAGGCGTTCCGCAGGGAGCCGTCTTTGAGTTCACTATGAATTCGGCTGACAGCAAAATCTATCCAGGTATCGCACGTGAGGCCAACACCTTTGGAAGGCCAGACCCCACCGACCCCGCGAAGCTGATAATCACAACGAGCCATCCCGCTCCCTACACTCGGCGGGTAGCGGTCTATGTTCCCAAACAATACGTCCGAGGCGCCGCCGCACCATTTATAGTCGGGGCCGACGGACCGGACCGGGCGTTGTTCACGGCGCTGGACAATCTCATCGCCCAGCACCGCGTGCCCGTAATGATTGCCATCTCCATCGGCAACGGCGGCGGTGACGCTCAGGGGAGCGAGCGCGGCCTGGAATACGACACCATGTCGGGCCTGTACGCGGAGTTTGTGGAGCAAGAAGTGCTGCCTCTCGTCGAGAAGCAATACGGTGTGAAACTGACCAAAGATCCCGAGGGCCGGGCCACGATGGGCGGCAGCTCCGGCGGCTCGTGCGCCTTGATCATGGCCTGGTATCACCCAGAGCTTTACCGCCGCGTTCTCACCTACTCAGGCACCTATGTAAACCAGCAGTGGCCGCCAAATCCCCACACCCCTCACGGTGCATGGGAATTTCATGAGCATCTCATCCCGGATAATCCGGCCAAGCCGCTGCGCATCTGGCTGGAGGTCGGTGATCGAGACCTCCTCAATCCGAATGTCATGCGCGACAACATGCACGACTGGGTCGTCGCCAATGAGAACATGGCCAAAGTGCTGGCCGCCAAGGGCTATCATTATCAGTTTGTATTTGCGCGTAACGCCGGGCACACCGACCGCGCCGTAAAACAACAAACCCTACCCGAAGCTCTGGAATATGTATGGCAGGGGTACCCTATCGCAGGGCCGAGGAATTGATTTGAGCAGTGTCGCTGGCCTGCTGCGGTCACCCCTTCCGAGGCCGCGCATAATCTCATCGTTGCAATTCAGCCTTGGAAAACGCGGTGCGAAAAACGATCACATCTTCAATCCGGGGGGCACTTTCGATAGGGGCGACTTGAAGGAATGCGGTCTGAATGCCGCGCTATGGAGTTTGAATCTATTTCTTCTTAGAATCAGCGGCTTGCAAGGAGCGTTCTGCTACAGCAACCACCCTCCCGTTTATCTTGGGAGCACTGAGCGGCGTCGTGCTTGTTAACCGCTCTCAACAGTACGGTACGGTCTCTCGAAAACTTTGTCCTGCTCGCTACTGTTGAATGATGATTCGCGTCGGTCCTGCGGGCTGGGCCTATAAAGACTGGGAGGGAATTGTATATCCGTCAGATAAGCCGAAAGGGTTCGATCCCGTCGCGTTCCTCGCCAGATACTTCGATACCATCGAGATCAATTCGAGCTTCTACGGTGCGCCGCGTGCCAGCGCTGCAAAGAAGTGGGTCGAGCGCGTGGAAGCCAATCCTCGGTTTCGCTTCACCGCCAAGTTGGCCCAGGTATTCACACACAAACGCAACGCCACTACGCAAGACGAGCACGATTTCAAGGAAGGGATCGCGCCACTGGTGGAGGCCGGACGTTTCGGAGCGCTGCTATTGCAATTCCCTTGGTCCTTTCGCTTCGATCAGAAGAATCGGCTTTATCTCCTGGAATTGCAAAGCCGCTTCCGGGAATATCCGCTCGTACTCGAAGTGCGCCACGCAAGCTGGGCCCAACCTGAAGTCTTGGACTTGCTTGCAGAACTCGATATCGGGCTAGCGAACATCGATCAGCCGCTTTTCAAGCGCTCTATTAAGCCAGGCGCGGAAGTAACGGCTCCGATAGGCTACGTGCGCTTGCACGGTCGCAACTACAAAAACTGGTTTTCGGCGAAGGCGGATGTGCGGGAACGCTACGACTATCTCTACACGGTAGACGAACTGGAACCATGGGTGGACCGAATCAAAACCGTGGCGAGCAAGGCCAAGGACACCTACGCAGTCACAAACAATCACAATGTCGGCAAAGCCGTTGTGAATGCTTTAGAGGTCGGATCAATCCTTCGCGGAAAGGAGGTGAATGCTCCTGCGTGGCTTGTGGAGCACTATCCGGAATTGCGCGAGTTTGCCGCCTCCTACCAAGCTTCCATGGAGAAATGAGGGTTACTATACGCGCCAAACATCCACCCCAGCAACGCATCGCGTGACGTTACCCACCTCCTGGTATGTCACGCGTGCGTTGCTAGCTAACAGCAAGCGGTTGTAAAGAACTAAAATGGGAGCATGCCAAAACGCTCCGATGTTCGCGCACTAAAAACGTCGTGACTCGATTGTGGACCTCTTACTTATTGCTGGTGAGCGCTGTGAACGACTGATGGACGGCATAATTCAGGACGTTCCCGTTCGTGACGTACAAGCCGATGAAATTTGGTCCTTCGTCGGCAAGAAGGAAAAGCGTGTAAAGGTTGAGGATGACGCGATGCTGGGCGACTCCTACACGTGGGTTGCGATTGAGGCACGCACAAAGCTTGTCCTCGCTTTTCATCGTTGGCAAGAGGACCGGCATAGACGCCTACCAGTTCACGAGCAAGCTCCGCCGCGCTACCAGTGCTACACAGCGGTTCCAGTTGACGACGGATGGACTACAAGCCTATCTTCCGGCTGTGGACCTCAACTTGTCAGACCGTTGCGATTATGCGCAACTCATCAAAATCTATGCTTCACCGCGCGAAGGAGAACAACGGTATTCGCCCGGTGAGGTCGTGGAGGCGGTCCCAGTCGTGGTTAGCGGAAATCCGAACCTCAATCGCATCTGTACCTCTCATATCGAGCGTCAGAACCTCACTATGCGTATGCAGATTCGCCGTCTCACTCGCCTGACAAACGCCTTCAGCAAGAAATACGAGAGCCACAAGGCCGCTATCGCGCTGCACTTCGCCTACTACAACTTCTGCAAGCTCCATCAGACGTTGCGCGTCACGCCTGCAATGGAAGCTGGGATCACAGATGGCGTGTGGAACATCGCAGACCTGTTGACATAAAGCAGGACGCGATAGACTGTGCGATTGAACGCGCTTTACTACGGCGACAATCTCCAGATCCTTCGAGAGCACATCAAAGATGAAAGTGTAGACCTCATCTATCTGGACCCGCCATTTAATTCCAACGCCAATTACAACGTGCTTTTTCGCTCGCCAGCTGGTGAACGCTCACACGCTCAGATTGAAGCCTTTGAGGACACGTGGCACTGGACAGATGAAGCCGAGCAAGCTTTCGATTAAGTGATGCGAAGCGGGAATACGGATGCTGCTGAACTGTTACGTGCCCTGCGGACCTTCTTGAAGGAAAACGACATGATGGCCTATCTCACGATGATGGCCGTCCGTTTACTGGAACTGCACCGGGTGCTCAAACCGAATGGCAGCATATATCTCCATTGCGATACTACGGCCAGCCATTACCTGAAAATTCTTCTCGATGGCGTGTTTGGCAAAAGTAACTTCAGGAGTGAACTGACGTGGAAGCGTAGCCACGCCCACAGCGACTCGAAACAAGGGCGCAAGGGCTACGGGAACATTGCCGATATTCTGCTGTATTACACCAAGTCTGACGATTACGTGTTCAACACGATATACCTGCCGTACGAGCAGACCTATATCGACAAATACTACCGATACAAAGACCCAGACGGCAGGCGATACTGGCTGGATAACTTGACCGGACCGGGTGGGGCCGCCAAGGGAAACCCATATTACGAGGTCATGGGGGTTTTCAGGTACTGGCGATACAGCCAAGAGAAGATGGCGGAACTTATTGCCAAAGGCCGGATTGTTCAAAACAAACCGGGCAATGTACCTCAGTATAAGCGTTATCTCGATGAAATGCCCGGCTTGCCGCTCCAAAACATATGGAATGACATCGACCCGATAAACATGATGGCGAAGGAGCGACTTGGTTATCCAACGCAGAAGCCCCTACAACTCCTCGAACGCATCCTCACCGTCTCAAGTAACGAGGGTGATGTGGTTCTCGATCCGTTTTGCGGGTGCGGTACGACCATTCACGCCGCGCAAAAGCTGAATCGAGAGTGGATCGGAATTGACATCACAAACCTAGCAATCTCGCTTATCGAGAAACGCCTGACCGATGCTTTCCCTGGCGTGAAATTTGAAGTACATGGCACGCCGAAAGACCTGGACGGCGCACGCGCTTTAGCTGCTAAGGATAAATATCAGTTCCAATGGTGGGCCGTCTCGCTCGTCAAAGCCGTTCCGTACGGCGGAAAGAAGAAGGGCGCTGACTCTGGTATTGACGGTCTGATTTACTTCAACTTCATGTCGCTATACATGATCAGCTACGATCTTGGCTGGGACGGACCTAGAGACTACGCGAAAATCGACGACGAGATTCGGCGAGTAGGCGGGAAACAAGTCTTAGAATCCCAATGGGTATTTCGGTCCGACAATTCAGAAGAGTTTTTGCTCACTCACTTCATGAGATTTATCGATCTTGCCAATGATCGGCTGCTCATTGTTGACTTGGATATCGGCGGCTGGAGCGGCCATAACCTCAGGAACGAGATCGAGCTTGTTTAGAGAAGACAATCCCTTCAGCAGTAGCTCCAACACGGTTCGCTCAGCGTCTGACTGGGGAATAAAACTTGCTCGCGTAAACCCGCTTTCCACTTGTATTTTCAATCCCAGATGTCCCCCCCCTTCAATTTTTGACAAGCCGACCGGTATTATGCCTTCCACTGGTTAACGTGTTCATTCCATTATACGTATATTCATTCACCCACCCCAGCAACGCACCGCGTGACACTACCCACCTCCTGTCCCCCTTGATTCCTTACCGCTACCGTATTATTATTCATATTAGTGAATAAAAATCCAGGAGTGAGCTCGTAAGATGGCGGCCACCCTCTTTCAGCCGGCGTCCCCAGCCGCTTCAGCCGGCTTGCGGCATGATCTCGACCTTTCCATCGAGCAGTTAAACACTGTTCTGGATCTCGCGTTGCAGATGAAGCAATCGCGCGCCCGTTACGCGACTGCGCTCAAGGGCCGTTACGTCAGCCTGCTCTTCGAAAAGCCATCGTTGCGTACTCGCATGACCTTCGAACTCGCTGTGAAACAGCTTGGGGCCGACTACGTGGCGCAGACGGGCATGATCGCCGAACGCGAGCCGTTGAAAGATGTAGCCCGGAACTTGGCGCGCTGGACTGACGCCATCGTGGCTCGAACATTCACCCAGCAGACCATAGATGAGCTCGGCCGTTGGTCCGGTATTCCGGTCATCAATGCCTTAAGCGATCTCTATCATCCCTGCCAGGCGCTCGCGGATATGCTGACGCTGAAAGAACATTTCGAACGCTTGCGGGGTCTCAAACTCGCCTATGTGGGCGACGGCAATAACGTAGCGCACTCGCTGCTCCTCTGTTGCGCGCGCTTGGGCGTCCACTGTTCGGTAGCGACTCCGCGCGGCTATCAGCCGAAAGAGGCAGTCGTGAACCAAGCTAAGCAGCTTGCTGCGGCGAGTGGATCTGCCATCGAGATCGCAAACGATCCGGCGAGTGCGCTCAAATCCGCTCACGCCGTGTATACGGATGTTTGGGCCAGCATGGGCCAGGAAACGGAAGCGCAGCAGCGCAACGAGTTGTTTGCCGCTTTTCAGGTGAACAGCACTCTGCTGGCGCATGCACGCAAAGACGCGCTCTTCATGCATTGTCTGCCGGCCAAACGGGGATTGGAAGTAACAGACGAGGTGATGGAATCACCCCAGTGCATCGCGTTCGACCAGGCTGAAAACCGCTTGCATGTGCAAAAGGCTCTTTTGCTGACACTGCTTCAATAAGCTACTTCATATACTTCTGAGCCGGGGCCGCGGGTGAGCGGTTTCTTGTAAATCAAAAATCTTCATGAGTAAAGCTAAGAAAGTTGCGCTCGCTTATTCGGGCGGGCTTGACACGTCAATCATCATTCCGTGGTTGAAAGAGCACTATGGCTGCCAGGTCGTCGCCGTGTGTGGAGATATCGGGCAGGGCGGCGAGGAGCTCGAAGGCCTGAAGGAGAAAGCTCTCAAGACTGGGGCCTCCGAAGTCTACGTCGAAGACATGCGCGAGGAGTTCGTCAGCGACTATCTCTGGAAACTAGTCCGTTCGGGCGCCGTTTACGAGCACAAATATCTCCTGGGCACCTCCATTGCGCGTCCTCTACTAGCGAAGCGGCAGGCCGAAGTAGCTTTAGAGACCGGCTGTGATGCGTTGGCGCACGGCTGCACCGGGAAGGGTAACGACCAGGTGCGCTTCGAGCTTACCTATAAGGCCATCGCTCCGCATCTGCCTGTGATTGCGCCGTGGCGCGAGTGGGATATTGTTTCGCGCGAAGATGCCATTGATTACGCGAAACGTCACAACGTTCCTATCGCGCAATCGACCACTAAGATTTACAGCCGTGACCGGAACATCTGGCACATCTCGCACGAGGGCGGCGAGCTGGAAGATCCTGCCAATGCCGCGCCTGAGCACATCTGGATGTTGACCAGGAACCCGGTGGATGCTCCCGCGAAAGCGGCCGAGGTAACAATTGGCTTTCAAAGCGGCGTTCCCGTTTCGCTGAACGGCCAGCACGAACTGAGTGCCGTGGCCCTCCTCGAAGAGCTGAACACGATTGGTGGCGAGCACGGCATCGGTCGCATCGATTTGGTCGAGAATCGCTTCGTCGGCATGAAGTCGCGTGGCTGCTACGAAACGCCGGGCGGCACAATCCTCATGGCGGCGATTCGTGAGCTCGAGGCTCTGACCCTCGATCGTGCAACACTGCATTACAAGCAGAAAATTGCGCTCGACTACGCCGAGATGGTCTACAACGGCCTGTGGTTTACACCGTTGCGCGAAGGGTTGGAGGCATTCTTTGCGAAACTTGCTGAGCCCGTGACGGGCGAAGTGAAGATGCGGCTCTACAAAGGCAACCTCGAGCCGGTAAGCCGAAAAAGTCCGAACTCGCTCTATAATCTGGACATTGCCAGCTTTACCATGGGCGCCAGTTATGACCAGAAAGACGCTCTCGGCTTTATCAACCTGATTGGGCTGCCGATCAAGGTGAGAGCTGGATTGACTAAATAAGGATGAAACTCTGGGGCGGAAGATTCGAAACGGGGGCTTCTCAAGTCTTTGAAGAGTTCTCCGGCTCGCTCGATTTTGATCGGATGCTGGTGTTTGCGGACATAAAGGGCACGCAAGCGTTCGCCCGGGCTCTTGGCAGGCAGGGGATCCTGAACTCAGAGGAAACCGGTAAGCTGATCACGGCGCTCGCCGAGATTGGCCAAGAAGCGAAGGATCCAACCTATTTCTACGGAGCGACGGACGAAGACGTCCATACCTTCGTGATCCGGAAGCTCAGCGAAAAGGCGCCCGATCTCGCGAGCAAGATCCACACGGGGCGCAGTCGTAACGAACAGGTCTCGCTCGACCTCCGGATTTACCTGCGCGCCTCGGCGGCAACGATTCTTACGAGCCTGGGCGAACTCATGGACGGCTTGCTTGCGCTCGCGAACAAGTATTCTGATGTGGTCATACCCGGTTACACCCACATGCGGCGTGCGCAGCCGGTGCTATGGCCGCACTATCTGCTCGCCTATTTCGAGATGTTCGCCCGCGACTTTGAGCGGATGCGGCAAGCTCAGACGCGAATCAGTGTTATGCCGCTTGGCTCAGGCGCCCTGGCCGGCAGTGGATTTCCTTTCGATCGCGAAGCCATTGCCGAAGACCTGGAGTTTCCTGCCATTACTGCGAACAGCATGGACGTTTCGGGCGACCGCGATTTCGCGCTCGACTTCCTCTATTCCTGCAGCCTCATCATGCTGCATCTGAGCCGATTGGCGGAGGACTGGATCCTCTATTCGAGCGAGGAGTTCAATTGGATCACGCTCGGTGACGATGTCACGAGCGGTTCAAGCCTAATGCCGCAGAAGAAGAATCCCGATTCACTTGAGCTGGTGCGAGGCAAGGCAGGCCGCGTCTTTGGTGATTTCACTTCGCTGTTTATCACCATGAAGGGGCTTCCGATGACTTACAACCGCGACATGCAAGAGGATAAAGAGCCCGTTTTCGATGCCTTCCGCCAGACCGCGGGTTCGCTGCAGATGGTTACGGCCGTGGCCGGCTCAGTGGTTCTCAACTCTTCCGTTCCCGCCACCGCAGCCGAGGAGAGTTGGGTGATTGCGACGGACCTTGCCGAAGAGCTAGCGCGTCGCGGAGTGCCGTTCGATCAGGCGCACCAGGCGGTAGGTCGCTTGGTTTTGGAAAGCCTCCGAGCCGGGAAGAAACCCTGCGATTGGAATGGTGAGTCGCTCGCCGCGTTTGCTACTGAATTTTCTCCGGATATGGCGCGCCTGCTGTCTCCCTCCGAAGGTATGAAGAGCCGCGAATTACCGGGAGGCACCGGACCGCAGGCCGTAGCCGAAGCTTTATCCAACGCGAAGAGCCGGCTGGAGGTAATGCGGCAGCAGTCGCAGGGAAATGAATAAGAGCTTCCGCCAGGGCCAAATCCTGAAAATCATCCGCGGCAAGGAGATCTATACACAGGATGAGCTCGCGCGGGCGCTAAGCCAAAGCGGAATTCAAACCACGCAGGTCACGCTCTCCCGAGATATGCGAGAGCTCGGGCTTGTCAAGACCGCAGATGGCTACCGTCAATTCACTGCGGACAACACGGGTCCCGAAATGGCCGCTGTTGTGAACGAATATTTGATGGATATCCGGCTTGCTCAAAATCTGGTTGTGCTTCGGACGTTGCCTGGGAACGCCAACACGCTTGCCATTGCCATTGACAGGCAAGAAACAAATGAAGTGGTCGGAACCATAGCCGGAGACGATACGGTGCTTGTCATCACGCCTGATAAGGAGATGGCGGAGAATTTTCGGAAACGACTCCTCGCCCTGCTTTCGAGCTGAAGGTCAGTGTTCGTGATCGTGTGCGTGGCTGTGGCCGGCGGCAGGCTGGCAGCCGTTCTCGGCTAACAAACACGGCATGTGCTCAAACTGAATCGTCGTGTGTTCAATGCCGAACCCGGAAACCACTTCGTTTATGCGCTTGAGAATGCATTCGCTGGCTGAAGGAGGCATGTCGTCGATCAGCACATGTGAGCTCAGCGCATGCGTACTCGACCCGAGACTCCAGATGTGCAGATCGTGCACGTCGATCACGCCCTCCACGGCGCCCATTGCCTTTGTTACGCGGCTCAGTTCGATCCCGCGCGGCAAGCCTTCCAGCAGGATGTTCCAGGATTCGCGAATGATGTCCCAAGCGGTGTAGATGATGAACAAGCCCAGCACGATCGAGAGAAGCGGGTCGATATAGGTTACTCCTGTATATCGGATGGCGAGCGCGCCAATGATAATGGCCAGCGCACCCACGGCGTCGCCGGCCATATGGATTACTGCCGCGCGAATGTTGATGTCGCCTTTCTTGCCCCGATTCAGCGCAATTACGATGGCCCCGTTCAGCACGAGTGCCGCGACGGCCACCCACATCATGATGCGGTCGTTGAGCGGCTCGGGATGAACCAGCCGGCCTGCGGCTTCCCAAAAGATGATCAACGAAATCAGGATCAGAGTGGCGGCATTCAGAAACGCCGCAATGACGCCTGCTCGTCCGTAACCGTACGTCTTGGATTGATCGGCTGGCTTCCCTTGCAGGTACACTCCAACCGCTGCGAGAAGCAGAGCCAGCGCATCAGTAAAGTTATGACCAGCATCCGAAAGCAGAGACAAGCTGTGGGAACGAAGTCCTGCAAAGACTTCAACAGCAGTGAAGGCAAGCGTGGCGGCTAGCGAGAGGCGGAGCACCCAACCGGTCCCGCTCTCGTGACTATGATGGTGACCCAATTACCAGAAGCCTCTCCTCCCAATTTACGATAACCAGACAGCGTTCCGCCCCGGAGCTTTATTGGGGCTGATTGGCTGGCTTTTCTCCGGGCCGGTAGAGGGAAGGCACTTTCTTTTTCGGTTCTTCTTCCTTGTCGGCGGCCTTCTTGCGCTCCTTTTGTTCGTCGCTCGACATCATCGAATCGCGCTCGTTCTTCTCCTTAGCGTCCTTGGCGGCGAGCTCGGTCCCACGCTTCTTGGAATCTTCCAAAGATAGCTCCTGGCTGTCGCTAGTCGTGTCGATTGCCTCCGACAAAACGAATTTGTAACGATCGAAGTCTTTCGGCTCGCTGTCTTGAATCTTGCTCAGTCTGACCAGGAAATCTTTCTCCGCATTCAGGACCGCTATCATTCCGGTATCGACCGGGTGATTGTGGCGCAGCGCGTCATCGGCAACCGAGTCAATCGCTTCGATGATGCGGGTATAGTCTTCGAGCGCGTTGTGGACAAAAATGCTACGGCCCGGCTTTTCCTTAGCGAGGTATTGTTCTACCAGATCCATTCGCTGGCGCGCGAAATGAATGTAGAGCTGTAATCGATCATTCGGGTCCTGAGCTTGGCGAACCTGTTCGACTTCGTTGGAGGTCAGGAAATCGCGATCCTGTCCGAAGGCGGCCGTGCCGGCAGCGCAGCAGAACCAGAGAATCAGAAAACATCTCATTTACGCATCACTCCAGCGAGCAACTTGTCGTGGATCTCGTCCAGCTTTCGGTCGGTGTACTCGGCCCAACCGCGCTGCGGGAGGGCGATGTCTTCTAGCAGTCCGGCCATGCGCCGCTGAAGAGCAGCAACCCGGAGTTCTGCCTTCTTATAGAAGCGCGCCTTGTGAGCTGTTTCGAGCGATTCAACGCAGGCATTAAGCGCCTTGGTCATATCTTCCAACGCGGCATCGCCGTTCTCGATATTGCCTTTATTGTACGCTTCGCGAGCCCTGTCGAAGGCCATCTCGGCCTTGTTCAACTCCTGCTCCGATCGCTTGACCGGGTCGTGTTCAACCGCTGGCTGCGAGTCGGAAATCATGGGCTTGACAGGCTGCGGAGTGGCGAGAGTGAAGGCGAGGCTCAGAACGAGATACCGAAAAAGAAGCACGGCAGCGCTGGCCTCATTTTAGCTGGCTTTGTTCTGGTCCTTGGCGGCGGCGGTCGCTTGCTTCTGCAGATGAGTCATATTGAAGCCTTCGACGCCCAGCGCCACGAATCCGATCACGATTAGCGGAATGGTTACCACCGCCCATAAGATCAGTGAGAAACGTTTGGCGTGACCTGACGCGAGGCCGAACATGATGAGCGTTCGAGCCGTGACCCACTGGAAAGAACCGAGGTTGCCCGGCGCTTGCGGAACAATGCTGCTGAGGCGCAGCAAAACCATCATGGTGAACGACGCAGTCCAGGCAACCGGCAGCCGGTTCGCCTGAACGAGCATGTAGATCGGGAGGACCTGGGCGAACATGTAGAGCCCACTCACAAAAAATGAGAAGTAAAGATAACGGGAGTGCCCGATCAAGTGCAGATCATGGATCAAAGTATTGAACCAGCGCGGCGAAAACCCAAAAACAAGGTCGAGCGACTGCCTGCGCGCATACATGGCGTAGGCAAGAATGAACCCGCAAATCGCGATGAGCACGGCGAGAATGTAACCGCCATGCAGCAGAACCCCGGGCAGTCTCCCAAGATCAAGATGGAGACAGAAGAAAAAGCAGCCGAGCAGCCAGATACCGTCGAAGATGCGCTCGATGAGCGCCGACGCGAAGGTAACCGAGAGCGGCACTGCGGTGAACCTGGAAAGAAGAAAGCAGCGGATCAGTTCCCCGGCGCGCAAGGGGAGAACTTCATTTGCGAACAGGCCGACATAGATGCTTTCGACCGCCTGGATGAAAGGCACGCGTTCGATGGGCCGCAGGAGAAGACGCCAGCGCCAGGCATGCAACAGGTAAACGCAGACGTCGGTGGCGACGGCGCCGCAGACCCAAGCCCAATGCATGTGCCGGACTTCGCCCCAGATGTGCTGCAGTCCTGCGCCATTCAGAACCCAAGCCATGCAGACCAGGGAAACCAGGTTTGTGGCTATTATGAGAGCCCAGGATCTGAATTTACTCGCGCGCTCAACAGGCCTGAGTGGTGCAGTTTGAGTGCTCAAGCAACCCCATGATAACGCTAGGAAAGGCGAGGCACGCGAAAGAACTAGGCACCGGTGTACAAGCCCATGGCGAGTTTGGCTTTGCGCAGTGTGTCTTCCGAGATAGGTAAAACGTGATCGCGGCCGCGAGTCAATACCGCGTCGATATACCCAGGGTCGGCCGTTACCTCGCGATATCGATGCCGGATAGTTTCGAGGCGGGCGATCACCGCGTCGGCCACCAGCTTCTTGAAATCTCCGTAGCGCATACCAGCCACTCTTTCTCTGGTAATGGAGGAGTCGCAGGCTTGGGCGATGGTAAGCAGATTGGCGATTCCCGGGCTCATGTCCTCAGGATCGACTGCCGGTTTGGAGTCGGTGATAGCGCGCGCAATCTTCTTCTGGATAGTCTGCGGCTCGTCGAGCAGAGCAATCGCGTGGCCGGATCCGGAAGCAGACTTGCTCATCTTCTGCGTAGGATCATCCAAGCCCATGATGCGGGCGCCGACGGTTGGGAGATGGGTGGCGGGCATGACAAAGGTCTCGCCGTAAAGCGAGTTGAAGCGCTGTGCAATATCGCGCGCGAGCTCGAGGTGCTGAGACTGATCTTCTCCGACTGGAACGATACTCGCTTGATAAATGAGGATGTCCGCCGCCATCAAAACGGGATACTGCAAGACGCCGTCCCCAACCGTCTCTTGCGCTTCGGCTTTGGCTTTGAACTGGGTCATGCGGTACAGCCAGCCGAGGGGCGTCACACACGTCAAGAGCCAGGCAAGCTCAGAATGTGCCGGCACGCTCGATTGCACGACGATCGAAGATCGCTCGGGATCGATGCCTGCGGCGACAAACAGCGCGGCGGTCTGGCGGATCTTGGCGGAAAGCTCCGCAGGATTCTGGAAGATGGTGATGGCGTGCAGATCGACGATGCAGAAAATGCTTTCATACAGGCTCTGGATCTCGGCCCAATTCTTGAGCGCTCCGAGATAATTACCAATGTGCAGTTGACCGGTGGGCTGAACGCCGGATAAAACGCGCGCTTTCATGCAGGAAGTGAACTCTTATCGTAAGTGATGCCTTCAAACGTAACGATCGAGAAGCTGGTTTATGGCGGCGATGGCCTGGGGCGGATCGAGGGGCAAGTAGTGCTCGCACCCTACGTGCTGCCGGGTGAGCGAGTCAGCGTCGAGACCGCGCGGATCAAGGCGGGCCTGCTGCGCGGTAGTTCACCAGAAGTGCTCGAAACTTCGGCGCACCGCATCGAGCCGCGCTGCGAATACTTCGGCACGTGCGGAGGCTGCCAGTATCAACACTCGGATTATGAATACCAATTGGAGCAGAAGGTCGCGATTTTTCGGGAGACTCTGCAGCGACTGGGAAAAATCGCCTATGAAGAAGACATCCCCACGATTAGCGGAGATCCGTGGTTCTACCGCAACCGGGTGCAATTGCACTTCGCCGGGCGCGAGTCGGGATTCCATCAGCAAGGCTCGCACGAACTTTGCGCCATAGATCACTGTTACATCTCCGCGCCCATCCTGGTAGAGGCTATCGCGCGGATACAGGAGGCGGTGAAGCGGCCGGAGTGGCCCGGTTTCATCCGCTCGCTGGAGCTGTTTACCAACGGGAGCGAACTGCAGCTGAATGTGCTCGACTCATCGCGGCCGGTGGCGGCACGCTTCTTTGAGTGGTGTGCGACCTTTCTGCCGGGACTCGTGCCGGGGGCGATCGAGTACACAGCGGCAGGCCAGCAGTTCCGGATCGGGGGCGGATCTTTCTTTCAAGTGAACCGATTTCTGGTGGACGCGCTAGTGGATGAGGTGCTGAACGATTCATCGGGAGATCAGGCGACCGATCTGTACGCAGGCGTAGGCCTGTTTTCGCTCCCGCTTGCAGCGCGCTTCCGGCGGGTCACCGCGATAGAGCGGGGCGGGTCTGGTTACCGCGACTTGATGTTCAACGCTGAGCGGAGCGGCTCAGCTATCCAAGGCATCAAGGGCTCTGCTGAAAGCTACATAGCCGGAGAGCGGGACAAGCCGGATCTTGTGGTGGCAGATCCACCACGGTCCGGGCTGGGCGAGCGGACTACAGCGGCTATACTGGCGCTTCGTCCGACACGCCTGACGGTTGTGAGCTGCGACCCGGCGACGCTAGCTCGCGATTCACGCAAGCTGCTCGAAGAATACCGGATCCGGCGGATCGCTCTGGCCGATCTGTTTCCACAGACATATCATTTCGAGACGGTAATGCATCTCGAGAAGAAATAATCCGGCTCATGTTCGGAAACGGTCCACGAGGCCGCTCCACTTACGTACGATGAGCTCACCGACCGTAAGAGCAATGACTAAGGCGAGGCCCGCCGGCCACAGTTGCCATTGGCTTGAGCTGCTCCGGCCGCCTGTGTCGAAAATGGTGGAGAGCTCGGGATTGAAGCGGCCCCCGGTGAAGCTGGAGATCTCTTTCAGCAGATCTTGGTTAGAGCCAAACTCCTGGAATTCGGGCTGCTGGCGATAGAGGCCCACTTCGGGAAAGGCAGCTGAGTCGTTTACCGGGCGAACTCGAAAGAGTCCGGTTTCCGATCCAAGGTGCAGCCGCCCCTGGTAGAGCCGGGCGGCGATTCTCTTCACACTTATCGGCTTGCGAAAGCCATTGGGGCCGAGCAGATAGATTTCTGGAATGGAAGATGGCTCGGCGCTTCCGGGGGCGAGCTGGTAGCGGACGAGGATGTCGCCGTTAGCAGCATCGAAGGCGGCAGTAGCCTGGCTCGGGGCGATGTGCATCAGCAGGTCGCGGACGACATTCGTCCAGAATTTGTCGAAGCCCGGCCAATCCATCCACGCTTCCGCCCAACGGCTCTTGGCGTCAGAGGTGAAGACAGCAGCACGGCCGAGTCCATACTGCCAGCGGACATAGAGCGGGTCCTTTTTGGCCTGATTGATTTCGAGGAGGGTTTCGGCGCCTGGCTTTACCTGAAAACGGGCATACCCGCGCAGTGGCGGAGCACTTTCCATTCCGACGCCTTCGAGCACATCTGCGTTTTCAGCAATGATCGGGGTGAGGTCTTTTTCAACGGCGGTCGATCCGCTGTAGGTCTCAACATCTTTGAGGAGAATCTGTTCCAAGCCGGCGGGCTCGTTGAGGAAATAGCTGCGCCCACCGGAACTGGCGGCGATTTTTTCCAGATAGGAGCGGTTCACGTCCTGACCGAGGCCGACCGTGGAAATGGTGACATCGTGCTGGGCGGCTTCTCTCGCCAGGTCGATGCTGTCGCCTTCTTCGGAGATGCCGTCGGTAAGAAGCACGATGTGCTTGAAGCTGGCGTTACAAGGCAACACGCGGCGATAAGCCTCGGTGAGCGCGGGAGCGATCTGGGTCCCACCGTCGGGCGTTATGCCCGAAATCAGGCGCTTGATCAGGGTCCGGTCTTCAGCGCGCCGCATGGGAACGGCCCATTGATAAGAGTTATCGAAGATCAGAACGCCAATCGTATCCATAGGACGCAGATGGTCCACGACGCCGACAGCGGAGAGGCGCGCCAGTTCGATTTTGCGTCCCTCCATGGAAGAAGACTTATCGATGATGAGGGCGACGCAGGTGCCTTTCGGAGTGTCGGGAGGGGCCAGCTTGGCAGGGAGCGCACGATCGAGGGCGTCCATTTGCCGATCTTGCTTGTAGACCTGGCGTTCGCCCCCAATGAGAAGCAGGCCGCCACCGTTTTTGATGTAGTTCTCGAGGCGTGTCTTGCGCGAGACAGAGAATGACCTCAAATCAAGGTTGTTCAGAATGACGAGCTGGAGAGAATCGACGTCACCGTCGAGTGCGGAAGCATCGCGAGTGAGTTCGAGATTCGCTTCGCCGAGAGCAGCGAGAAGGTTGGTGTCAGCTCCCGGCGGATCCTGGGATAAATAGAGCACGCGCGCGCGGCGAAGCTCGATTGCCTGCTCGAATCGGGCCGCTCCGGCGGACGGAGTCTGGATGTTGGCAGCGATGGCGACGACGCCAACGGACTTAACACGGGCATCGAGGCGGACAGAATTGGCGCCGGCATCGAGGTTGACTGCTTGATGGCCAAGCAGCTTGCCTTCAGCATAGATGTCCAGGGTAGCGGGGGTGGGAACGGGCGAAAAGATAGTCAGGTTGATGGGTATCTGCTCGCCGCTGTAAGCATTGTGAGGCAAGGAGGCGGACTGAAGGTGAAGGGCGGAACCGGAGTTCCCTCCCAGTGGAATGGTGTCGACGGGAATCTGCAAGCGGCGCAACTGAGCGATGGCGCGGACAGCACTTCCTTCGTTCTCGTTTCCATCGGTGATGAGGAGAACGCGAGGCAAGTACCCATTCGGAATAGCAGCCAGACTGTCTGTCAGAGCAGCCTCAAGATTGGTTCCGGCGAGGGAATCTGAGATCTTTTGAAGGTGCAGCGGGCCCGAAAGCTCAGCAGGACGGAGCGCACGGACGGTGCGCGCGAAAGGAATGATCTTGACCCAGTTAGAGCCTCTGTGCCGTTCGAGTTCGCGAGCGAGGGAAGAGGCATGAGCAAGGTCCTGAGAGGTAATGCTGCCCGAAGTGTCGACGAGTACAACTTCAGCGATTTTCGTTTCCGGTAGAGTGATGACCGGTTGGGCTAATGCGAGTAATAGCGTAGAGAAGCCAGCCGCCTTTAGAACGAGCGAGACACGGCGGCCGGAACGAGACCAGCTGTAAGCGGCCCAGGCGAGCGGAAGGAGGGAAAAGAGCAGGAGCCACGGATGGGCAAATGTCATTTGGCCGCGAACTCCTCTTCAGTTTCGGCAGTATGGCTGCTTTTGGCGGTAACAACGGGGCGAAGCCTACGCGAATGCCTGGCCCGGCCAAAGAGTATCCATTCGAGGAGCAGAAAGAGGGCGGCTGCGACAGCTAGCCATCTCCATAAATCGACAGCCGCAGGCGCAAAGCGGACCGGCGAGGGAAGAGTAGTGGAAGAAACGCCGGGGACATTCCACATTGTTGCGGCGACGGCGGGAAGACTCAAAGAGACGATGCGTTCGCGTTCCCCGGAAATGACGTGAACGACTGTAGGATTCGCGGAAAAAAACTGAACCGTATTGCCGCGTCTGCTGAAGGGGATGGGGGAGCCCCGATCGCCGGTAACTCGCACTGCGGAGCGCTGTTCCGCTGCGTCGAGATCGACATTAGCGAGCCCGACCTCGCCAGCCGTCAACGAGAGCGTTTGAAAGGCAGCAGGATCGAGCCAGTGCAGGAGGCCGGCAAAGAGAAGCGGGGTGGCGACTTCGAAGCGAAGCTCGCCCTCAGCAGGATCGAAGCCGAGGATGGCACTTTTGGAGTGTGTCTGGGTGGCGTTTCGGACTACGATCACAGGGCCTTCAGACACACTCGCGACTGTGTCATCTCCCTCGAAGGTATGGAACGTGTTGGCGGAATGCACGAGAAGTTTCCTGCCGGGTAGAGCGGAGTCGAAGGGAGCGTTCGCGGCCCAGCTGAGGAGTGAGCCGGTGGCCGTGTTCTTAACGGGTAAGGGCGAGCCCTCGGAGGGAGGATCTATCCAGAGACTCGGCACCCGAGGATGGGCCGCGGGCGCAAAACGATCGAGTACGATCACATCGGCAGCGGCCACGCCGGCGGCGGGCTGCGGCGAGTATTGCGAGGGCGCAAAGAAACTAGCCTGGAACTCGTGATTGGCTTCGAGCAGAGGACGCAAATCCTGGGACCGGCTGGTGTAGACGGCCAGGTGGAGATTCTTGGCCGCCGGGAGATAGAGAGTCGCGCGATCATCGCTCAACAGACTGCCTCCGGGGGTGATAGTGGCGCGCAGTTCCCCCGGTACGCGCGTAGTGAAGGTGTACTCGGCCGAAAGCTCGGCCCCTGGCGGCAAGGACAACCGGCGAGGGGCGAATTCGGTTGAGGCGTAGCGCATATCGAGGCGTAAGACTCGCGGGCGCTGACCATAGTTTTTGACGCTGACCAAAGCCTGCCAGGTGTCGGCCTCGCCCGCGACTTGCTCGACCGAGAGCTGACGGATGCCAGAGTTTTCGCGGTCGGCCGGCACTTGAAGGATGCGGTCGGGAGACTTCAAGGTAGCGTTCTCGCCGGCACAATCTTCGCTGCGCGGCAAGGCGCGGCCAGGGGGCTGGGCGCGGACGAGGGCGTCCGCCCCACATGGAGATTGCGGAGGATTGTCACTGATGAGTTGCGGGCCCGCATAAACGATCTCGCCGGGCGCTCCGCCAGATAAGCTTTGTGCCTGATGGGCGAAGGAAAGGATGGAATCGACCTTCAGAGCCGAGAAGCCGGGGCGAGCGGCGTCGAGAGCAGAGGCGAGTTGCTGTTGCTGGTGGGTGAAGCGAGTAAGCGGTGTAGCGAGGCCGCTCGCGGCAACCAGCATTACGCGATCGCCGGGTGGGAGTGCTGAAAAGAATCGACGTGCCAGTTTTTTTTCGCCGTCGAGAACCGATTGGGCCGGGTCAGAGGCTGTGGGGGCAGCGGTCCATGAAGACGTATCGAGCAGGAATACATGATCATGCCCGCGACGCTCGTGGCCGCCCCACTGCATGCGGGAGATGGCGAGGAGAAGAAACAGCAGACTGAGGAGCTGCAGGACTAAGGACCAAGGGTCGCGCATTTTGCGACGGGACCGATGCTGGTCGGGAGCGCCGGCTTGAACCCAGAACTGGAGAGTAGAGACGAGCTTGCGGGGCCTAGCGCGATCGAGCAGGTACAGAGCGGTGACGAGCCCGCCGAGGGCGCCGAGCAGGGTGAAGAATTCGGCGGCGGTGAGGTTCAGGAAGAACATAGGTTAGCGGAGCTGAAGCTGCGCGCGGACTAAAGTCCGCCCTCCAAATCCGAACATGGCTTCGGAAAGGGGCGTGATGGTGGGCAGACCGGTGTAGCGACCACCGTTGCGAAGAGCGAGTTTCTTCAGCTGCTCCGAGTGCCGATCGAAGGAAGCGGTGTAGGCCAGGCGGGAATCGCGGTCCTGGGTGATACGCACGTGCGCACCGGATTCGGCGTCGACGAGCTCCATCTCTCCCTCGCCGGAGGGCGAGCGATCTTCCTCGCCCCAGAGCTGGACGAGAAGAAGCTCATGTCCGAAGTCAGCGATGTACTGCAAGGGCCGGAAGCAATCGACATCATCGAGAAAATCAGAGATGACGACGGTCAAGCCGCGCTGCGGGTACTCGTCCAGATAGCGCCGGGCGGTTTCGAAGTAATTTGTCTTGCCGCCTGGGCGTAAGGCGCGGAGATAATTTTCGGCGGGCTGGAAGCGATGGCGTCCGCCGCTCGAGAGAAACGGATCTAGCAGGCCGGCCGAGAACGGTTGCAGCAGGATGCTATCGAGACGAACGAGGCCAACATAGACCAGGGCGGCAGCCAAGCGGCGGGCGTAATCGAACTTAGTCACTTCCCCGACGCCATTTCCCGCGAGCATGGAAGCACTGACATCGAGCAGCAGACGAACGGGGACGCGGGGCTCGATCTGGAACATTTTAAGGAAGAGCTTTTCGAAACGCATGTAGGCGCGCCAGTTGATCGCCCGAAGATCGTCGCCCGGATAGAAGGTGCGGTGATCGAGAAATTCCTGGCCTGGTCCGGAGAAACGGGAGATGTTGTGGCCGCCCACCAGACCGCTGAAAGATTTCTGCCAATGCAGAGTCAACCGCTCGAGTTGTTCGAGGAAGCGGTGCTCCAAAAGAGGCTGGTCCATAGCGGCCTACGATTCGGACGCACCGGCGAGAATTTTGCGCAGAATGGTTTCGGTGGAGTGACCATCGGCGTGAGCGTCGAAGTTGAGAATGATGCGGTGGCGGAGGACGGCTGGAGCAACGGCGGTAACATCGTCGAGACTGAGATGCAGACGGCCCCGCATGAGGGCCAGCACGCGGCCGCATTCGATCAAAGCCTGCGCGCCGCGAGGCGAACTGCCATAGCGGATGTACTTGTTGGTGACATCGGGCGAGCCTTTCAGGCCGGGCTGGGTGGACATCACGAGCTCGATGGCATAGTCCTGGACGTGAGGAGCCACGATGATCTGCCGGGCGGTGGTCTTCAGATCCGCAATCGCATCGCGGGTCAGGACTTGACGAAGCTCGACGTCGCCGACCTTCGTGGTGAGGTCGACGATGCGGCTCAGATCGGAGCGGGACGGAAAGTTGACCAGGATCTTCATGAGGAAACGGTCGAGTTGCGCTTCCGGAAGCGGATAAGTGCCTTCCATCTCGATGGGATTTTGGGTGGCCATGACGAGGAAGGGCGGCTCGAGCGTATAGGTGCTGGTCCCACTGGTGACGGTGCGCTCCTGCATGGCTTCGAGCAGCGCGGATTGGGTCTTTGGTGTGGCGCGATTGATCTCGTCTGCGAGCACCAGGTTGGCAAAAATCGGCCCAGGCTGAAAGCGGAAAGTTTTGTGACCGTGCTCGTCGTCCATGATGACGCTGCCAACGATATCGCCGGGCATGAGGTCAGGCGTGAACTGGATGCGTGAGTATTGGAGAGCAAGCACGCGCGCGAGAGTTCGGAGCAGGGTGGTTTTTCCAAGCCCGGGGACGCCTTCCAGGAGAACGTGACCGCCTGCTACGAGGCAGATGAGAACGCCCTCGATCACCTCGTTCTGACCGACGATCACGCGGCCAATTTCCTCGCGCACGCAGGCCAAGCCGGCGGCGGCGCGGTCGAGGGAGGCTGGTCGGAGGCTCAAAGTTTCTGCCATTGCCACTTATTCTAAGGGTGAGATGCGAAGACCATGTTGCCCGGTTCCAGGCCATGCCGCTGACAGTGCTCCAGATATAGCCTGCCGTAGCTTTCAAGAATGTACTGCTGTTGAGAGAAGCCGAGCCGGGCGGCGGTTGAATCGATCCAGTCGGCGGGCCCTTCGATTTCGAGGAAGTCGCCGATAGGGGTTTCATCGATCGTGACTACGCCCTGATGCTTGCCGCCCGAGTATTCGGTACGGTATTTCTCGTAACGAAAGGTGCAGGTGTAGCCGAGATGCGACAAAATCTGGCTGAATGTGTCCAGAGAGCCCAGCGAGGTTTCGAGCTCCGGGCGGCTCTTGTGCGGTCCAGGGGAGGCCGGGCCTTTCCAGGTGATAACAGATGTTTCGCCTGATTGCCTGAGGCGAAGGAGCATTTCCTTGGCACGTAGCGAGCGATCGGGCGTATCGTAGATGTCATTCGATTCCCACTGACGCGAAGCGGAGACGTGGAAGCCGAGTTCCTCTAGCCGCGAGCGAGCGGCGGCGCGGTCGGCGAGCGGGATTTTAACTTCGACCTCAGCTGCATTTTTATCGTGTTCACTCATGCTGACACACTGAAATTTTCTCACCTTATAATTAAGAGTCACGCGAACGTAGCGCGCCCGTAGCTCAGTTGGATAGAGCGAATGACTTCGAATCATTAGGTCGGGAGTTCGAGCCTCTCCGGGCGCGCCAGATAAGAAGCAGTCCGGGCGCGGGTCAAAACCTGCCCAAATTAGTACGCACCAAGCCGCCCCGATTAGGTGCGGCGAAGCGGCGAAGAGTCACTGCGCGACCAGAACGGCCGACAGAAAAGGCGGTTCGAAAGCCACCTCGGCAGGCAGGAGTCGCTGGGTTACCCGCTAGGCGGCGAGGCGTTCTTCCTGAAGGTCCTTGGCGTGTATTTTGGCGAACTGTTGTGGGTATTTGCAGCCGATGCGGCGGCCTTCGAACAGGCCGACTCGCTCCTCGATGGTCTGGATTGAAAATTCAAAGCCAAATTCGGCCGGGTCGAAGGGCTGTTCGTTCTCCTGGAAGCGCTCGTACATGTGAGCGGCGGCCTCGAGCTGGGCTTCGTAGCGCTGGCGGCGCTCCTGCTGCAATTGCTGCAATTCAGCCATATCTTTTTCGCGCTGGCGACGCAGACGGGATTCCTGCAGGCTGAGATTGGTGAGATCGCGCCGGTAGGTTTGGAAGATATGAGCCTCGAGCAAGGTCGCGCGAACGGCTTCGGGCTGATCGGCGAATTTCTCGGCGTGAGTGAGGCGGCCCAGAGCATAAATGCCGGACTGGAGCGACGGAATGCGCAGCAAGCGCCATTCGGTATCGAGGATCAATTGGACGAGCGTCTTTTCGCGGTCGGTTTCGGGTTGCCAAGCGGCAAAAGCATTGGCGGCGTGGCGTTCGTAGAGCGTCACATCATCCGCCGGCAGCAGGACGGTGGCTCCGGTTAATCCGGTTTTGACGGCGTTCAATGAGACCTTTTGTTTTCCTTCCGGTGTAGTGGGTCCGCTAGACAGTTGGGCATTGGCGCGATTGGCTGCGAGTTGGGCTGGGGTGGGCATGGATAGCTCCTGGACTGGAAATGGCTCACCGGAGCGGGTCCGAGTGAGCCTGCCGGAAGATAGCACGGAGAAGGGCGAAAACGAACTTGGGGTGTTTGGATTTCGCTGCTAAAGCGTACTGCAGAAAGGAGAAGAAAACATTTTGCAGGCGTGTGATCAACTTGCAAAAAGGTGTTGAAAATGAATGAGGAAGCAGGTTGGGAGCCTACTAGAACACTTGCACTCACGAGAATGAGATTGGTGGAATTTACAGAAAGAATGTTACTTTGTCAAAACGGGCGGTCGACTAAACTCGCCTACATCTCTCGTTATTCGACAACAAGTAGCCTAAGTTCTAGTACTACAATCTCGAATTACATTGATCTGGTCATCATTAAGAAACATAAAGCTTTAAGTCTGACCGACTCTCGAGACGGGTAAATTGGCGTCTTTGGGCTGACTGAAAATCGGCCTAGCTGCCACGCAAATACTCAGGTTTACGCGTACTAGCCCCGTACTCGACCTGTATACTAGGGCCTTTTTGGCATGTATACTAGACCGTGCTGGGTATAGAGTCGTTGTGTTCCCAACGACAGGGTCGTTGTGTGTTCCCAATGGGACTCTTGCTCCAAGAGGCATGATTTTCGCCGTCACAGGGCGGAGCTCTATCCTCAATGTCCTCCACTAAAGTGATCTGACCATTGCTATTTGAGTCAGTTAGGAGTGTGCGTGTCATCGCTTCCCTGGTATGCCCTTTATGTCAAGCATCAGCATGAAAAGTTCGTGACAAGCAGCCTTGACGGAAAGGGCTATGAATCGTTTCTGCCTACCTACACGAAAGTCAGCGCTAGCAGTAAGAAAAGCGAATTGCCGCTCTTCCCGGGCTATGTATTTTGCCGACTGGATAGCGCACAGAAGACGGAAGTCGTGAGCACGCCGGGGGTATTTTCGATTGTCGGTAATGCAAGTCAGCCGGCACCCATTCCTGAGCAGGAGATAGAGAAGGTGAAGGAGGTACTGGCATCGGGGCTGACAAGGCGGCCGTGGCCGTATCTGGTTTCGGGACAGGAAGTATGCATCCGGTCCGGTCCGCTGCGCGGCGTGAATGGGGTGGTCGTGGACGACACGCACGAGAGGTGGTTAGTTCTTTCGCTTCATCTACTACAAAGATCGGTGGCTGTTAAGGTGGAGCGCGCATATCTTACCTAGAAGCCCTCACTCCCGCTTGCATAACAGCAAGGAAACCTAAATGCGCCGGTAAGTGACCGATCTGGCGCTGGCGAAAGGTTGTTATCAGCAGATCGACAATATGCACGGGATGAGCGATGCCAGTGTTGGGCGACATGCCAGGAGCCATTAATGAGTTTTAAAAGCGAGCTATGAACCTGAGATATGCGTTTACTGCGTGGCCGATGCGCCATCTGCCCTGAAAGATGTTTTTGGGATTTGCCTTGCTAAAGACTGGTGGATCATAAGGCTTTCCCGTTCTGCTGCCCGAGATGTGATGCTGGAGGCGAGTTTATTACTGCTCTCGAAAGAGAAATGTATAGCGCGAGCTCATCTGGACGACGGTGGCTTGGCGTTGCTGTTCACTGCTTAGTGCCGTGACAAGGTTTTCCCCGCACAGCGGACGCACTCTTATCAAGCAGAAGAGAACGCAAAATGCGACACGCTAGAAGCACGAGAAAGTTCGACTAAGAAGGAAGAGGAGATGATGCGAGGAACTCGAGGTTTAGATGTTTCAAGCGGGATCGGGCATCCTCGTTTCTGTGCATATCTATGTATGTGGTGCGCCGGGGCTATGCTAATGATCCTGGGGCAGTGTCAGTGTTACGCGGCCAACACGGCTCCGAAAGCAGCGCCGCCAGGAGCCTGCGGGCAAGTGTCTCAGTATGTATTGGGGCCTGATGATCAGGTCAGCGTCCTGATCTCAGATCTTGAAGAGATTAACGGAAGACAGTTTCGCATAGACAAGGACGGGGAACTGGAGCTGCCGCTGGCCGGAAGGGTTGATGCTTCAGGAAAAACTGTTGATCAGCTGGGCCGCGAGATTGAACAGCGCCTGAGACGGTTTGTCAGGAATCCCAGTGTGGTAGTAAGTGTCACGGATTTTCGCAGCCAACCCGTGTCAGTGATCGGAGCGGTTGGTCTTCCTGGTATGTACCAGGTTCAGGGCTGTAAAACACTCCTCCAAATACTGTCGCTGGCAGGTGGTCTTAAGCCGGAAGCTGGAGATACGATTCGAGTCACGCGGCAACTCCGCTGGGGGCGGGTGCCTTTGCCCTCCGCTGAGAAGGACTCCACAGGGCATTTCAGCATAGGTTCCGTGAATGTTAAGAGCATCATGGACGCAGATAAGCCCGAAGAGAATATTGTGATTGCGCCGGAAGACGTTATTTCAGTCCCGAAGGCTGAGTTGGTCTATGTTGTCGGTGCAGTTCATAAACCCGGCGGTTTTGTGCTGCAAGATGAGAGTATTTCTGTTTTGCAGGTAATCTCACTTGCTGAAGGCCCGGAGAAAACCGCAGCTACCAAGAAAGCCAAAATTATGCGGACGATAGCCGGCACGACAGACCGGGCCGAGATTCCTGTTGATCTTGCAAAGCTTCTCTCGGGCAAGACAGCGAGTGACCCTCGTCTGCGAGCCAACGATATTCTTTTTGTTCCTGACAGCGCCGCGAGAAGCTTCGGATCCAAGGCGATGGATGCCGCGATAACGGCACTGGCCGGAGCGGCGATCTATCGGCCTTTCTAGAGATGGACGACATAAAACATACCGAGGGCAGCGCATTAGTGCCTAGCCTGACGCCCGATGCTAGCTCGGTGCGATCGGGTGGGGAGAATCTGCGCAGACATTACGATCAAGAGGCAGAGCCGGAAGGTGACGGCTTATTTGAATACTGGCGGATCCTGACCCGTCACAAACGGGCGTTGATCGCCTTTGCGGTGGGAGGCGGACTTTTGGGGTTGGCCTATTCCTTGCCCCAAACGCCTATATACGGCGCAAGCGCCGCGGTTGAGATAGTAACCCTAAACCAAGACTTTCTCAACTTACGACTCACTAGCCCGATCACTACGGACGGGAGCTCACCCTCAGATAACATTTCGGAGATTCAGACTCAGATCAAATTGATAGAGAGCGATTCTCTAAGGCAGCGAGTTCTTCAGAAGCTTCGGGAACACAGGATCCCAGTGAGTGCGCCAAGGAATTGGCTGTCGCCGCTTAAGGACGTATTAGGGCCCAAGCCGCTACGTCCTTTTGATGAACAGGAACGGCTACTCGATCGTGCTGCGAAGACGGTAAAAGCGAATCCTTCCGGTCAAACGCGAATTATAAACATCACGGTAGACTCAGCAGACCCAGTTCTAGCGGCGGAGTTCGCAAATACACTCGCGAACGAATTTATACAACAGAATCTGGAATCTCATTGGAAGACCGCTGAAACGACCAGCGTGTGGCTAGCCAAACAGCTCGAGGATATGCGGCTCAGACTGGAACGGTCACAGCAAGCACTTCAAACATATGCGGCGAGAACCGGTTTGCTACTCACAGGTGAGAGAGGCAGCGTTTCAGAGGCAAAGCTGCGCCAGTTACAGCAAGACCTATCCGCAGCACAGGAAGATCGGATCGCAAAGCAGTCTCGTAACGAGATGGCGCATGCCAGCCCGCCCGATGAACTGCCGGATGTTCTCAATGACGCGGGACTTCGGGATATTCGTTCCAAGGCTCTCGATCTTCGCCGTCAAATTGCTGAACTCAGCGCCACCTATACACCTGAATACAGCAAATTGAAGCGGACCCAAGCGGAATTGACCACGCTGGAGACAGCATTCTCGCGGAGTGCGGCGGCAACCCTGAGCAGTTTGCAAATTCAATGTAATGAGGCCGCTCGCAAAGAGAAGCTACTTACCGAAGCTTTTAATGCTCAGATGGTACGCGTTGCCGACGATGATGAAAAGTCGATTCAGTACAACATTCTCAAGCGAGAGGTGGACAGCAACCAACAGCTCTATGAAACGATGCTCGGGCGATTAAGGGAGTCTACAATTGCAGCCACCATGCGCGCGAGTAATGTCCGTGTCGTGGATCCGGCCAAGATACCTAAACAACCCTACAAACCGAAGATTCCACAAACAACAGCCCTCGGCTTTGTGGCCGGGCTGTTTCTGGGCGCTGCATATCTGGTCATGCGTGATCACGCTGACACGACAATTCAACAACCGGGAGAGAGTGGGTTGTTGCTCCACACGACCGAACTGGGCGTGATCCCTTCGGCGGTTGTACGGCCGAAACTGGTGCCAGCGCCCCTGGGGATGACTGGATCAAAGCACCTGGTGGCATCGACGAAACTGGGAGCACAAGATCCGAATGCCGCGGGGATCAAGGAGTCGGAACCTTCTTTCCTGTGTGAGAGTTTTCGATCCACTTTGCTTTCTATTCTGCTCTCAAATGAACACCTGCCCCGCCCCAAAGTATTGGTGGTGACAAGCCCGGGACCCCGCGAAGGGAAATCGACTGTCGCAAGTAACCTGGCGATCGCTGCGGCCGAATTCGGGAAGAGAGTTCTATTGATAGACGCCGACATGCGCAAGCCCATCCTGCAGGACATTTTCGACGTGCCGAACGATCGGGGACTAAGTAATGTTCTACTTACAATGGCCGTACTGAATGGAGATAAGTCGCTTGGGGGGCTTGTGCAAGCGACTAAGCAACCCGGTCTCTTCGTCCTCACAAGTGGTCCGGCAACGTCCACCGCCACTAAATTGCTCTATACATCCTACGCAAGAAATCTGCTCAAATACCTGCGTGGTGAATTTGATCTGATATTTGTCGACACTCCTCCGGTTTTACATATTCCGGATGCACGCGTGCTCGGGCGAATGGCAGATAACGTCTTGATGGTGGTCTGGGCTGGACATACAAGCAGGGAGTCAGCTTCAGCGGCATGGGGCCGACTGAGAGAAGACGGAAGTCAACTGCTTGGAACAATCCTCAACAATTGGGACCATACCTCAGATCCGAACAGTTCGTATTGGGCCGACTATTATCGGACGCCATCTGCCGGCTGAGTGTTGGCGCATTATACATGGGTGATCGAGCGCGGGCTTCCGTGGTTGGCACCTTCTTCGTTCAGTAACTCTTAAGTTGAGCCTGTAAGCGTTTAAGAATCCGCTACTGTACGGCGAGCTACGGGCTCGCTCTCCTATCCGTATCTGCCCGCATGTACTCACTACTATTTCTCGGAGTCGTTGCGTTCATCTGCTCAGTCGTACTGACGCCGATCGTCCGGCGAATATTCCTGCGCCTGGACATCGTCGACAGACCCGACAATATTCGGAAACTGCACAAGCTTCCGATTGTCCGGGTTGGCGGGATAGCGGTCGCGGCCGCGTACGTGATCCCATTCGTGCTACTGCTGTTTATCCAGTTTCGGGCGGGCGTGATCATTTGGAGCGCGTTCCCATTGATTGTGAGCCTGCTACCGGCCGCAACCATAATGTTCATCACAGGACTGGTAGACGACCTGGCCAATCTCAAGGTTTGGCAGAAACTGGCGGGACAGTTTGCCGCTGCGACAGCCGCTTACATTGCAGGTATTCAGATCACAGGGTTAGACGGAAAGCATTTCGCCTATTGGTGGTCGTACCCGCTGACGATAGTATGGCTGCTTGCGACTACTAATTCCTTGAACTTACTAGACGGGGTCGACGGCCTAGCAGCCGGGGTCGGCTTTTTTGCGACGGTGACGATTACGCTAGCGGCAGCGCTGGGACACAACTTCGGCCTTGCTTTTGCGACCGTTCCTTTGGCTGCTTGCTTATTAGGATTTCTGTGGTACAACTTCAACCCAGCGAGGGTTTTTCTCGGCGACTGTGGAAGTCTCCTAATAGGTTTTCTGCTCGGCTGTTACGGCGTACTATGGAGTCAGAAATCCGCAACACTTCTCGGCATGACGGCGCCCTTACTGGCGCTGTCGATTCCGCTGATTGACACCGCTCTAGCAATCGTCCGGCGTTTTCTTAAGAAGCAACCAATATTTAGTGCCGATCGGGGACATATCCATCACCGGTTGCTGGATCGCGGACTCTCTCCACGCAGGGTCGTTTTACTACTCTACGCAATTTGTTTGTTCGCGAGCCTTTTTTCATTATCGATGTTGCGACATGCCTACGAGGTTCCGACGCTGGTGGCATTTTGCATCGCAACGTGCTTCGGCGTCCATCGACTTCGGGTGATCGAAATCAACACAGCGGTCGAGATGATTCGCGAGGGAGCGTTTCGAACCTTGTTGAACCTCCAGATATCACTTAAACGGCTGGAAGCAAGCCTTTCGACCGTCACGACGCCCGATGAATGTTGGGCAATATTAAAGAATTCTTATCGGGACTTTGGATTTGTTGAAATACGAGCGCAACTGGCAGGCAAGGTATACGCGGACAAGGCACGGTCAAGCGGAGAAGGTTTGGTTTGCCGGGTGGCGATACCACTCTGCTTTGACGACTACGTACATTTGCATTTCCAGTTCAGCGGTGCTCTGGGCAGTGATCCGGCCGTTCCGTTCGCCGACGCAATAGGGAAGGCGCTTGGCTCCAAGTTTAATGCGCCGAAGAAGCAGACGGCATCGGAAACCGATCTTGAATTAACCGGATCTACATCGAAACAGTGGCACTCCGCCTCGGCTGCAGGTTGATGCGGCTCTTGGCCTTATCACCGGTAATTGTTTGTCGTCCAGCATGAAACAAGTCCTTCAATCGCTGCAAACAGGCAAGGTCGACCTTGTCGACGTGCCGGCCAGCAGAGTGTCTCGCGGCACTGTGCTGATCCGGACTTCCCGTACGTTGATATCAGCCGGCACAGAACGGATGCTGTTGCAGTTTGGCAAGGCCAACTGGATTGAGAAGGCCCGGCAACAGCCGGACAAATTTCGGAGCGTTCTAGACAAGTTGAAGACAGACGGCATCTTGCCGACGCTCGAAAGTGTTCGCGCCAAGCTGGATCAGCCGATCGCACTTGGGTACTCGAATGTGGGCGTGGTCCTCGAGACGGGACCTGGCGTCCAGGCATTCCGGCGCGGTGATCGTGTGGTGTCGAATGGTAATCACTCGGAGTTAGTTCGGGTTGGGCAAAATCTGTGCGCTAGAGTTCCGGATGGTGTATCCGACGAAGATGCGGCCTTCGCAGTGGTTGGAGCAATCGCCCTACAAGGCATCCGGCTGGCTGACCCTAAGTTGGGAGAAACATTCGCTGTCACGGGCCTGGGCCTAATCGGGCTACTCGCAGTGCAAATATTGATAGCGAGCGGCTGCCGTGTTCTAGGCATCGATCTCGACCCACAAAAGTTGGAGCTGGCGCGCTCATTTGGAGCCGAAACGCTCAATATTGCCGATGGCGGAGATCCAGTTGCAATTGCCGAATTCCTCACCAAGGGACATGGTCTTGACGGCGTACTCATCACAGCCACAACCACGAGCAGCACACCCGTACGCCAAGCAGCACTCATGTGCCGGAAGCGCGGCCGGATTGTCTTGGTCGGCGTGTCCGGTCTGGATCTCGTGCGCGACGACTTCTATAAAAAAGAACTCACCTTCCAGGTGTCCTGCTCGTATGGCCCCGGCCGTTACGATCCTACTTACGAGCAAGATGGCATAGATTACCCGTTTCCGTATGTCCGCTGGACCGAGCAACGCAATATCGAGGCAGTGCTTCAATTAATTGCTGACGATCGAATCCGCGTTGGAAAGCTGGTGAGCCACCGATTTCCGATTCACGAGGTTCAGCCGGCTTATGAACTCTTAGACAGTAAACAGCCGTATCTGGGCATTCTGCTAGAGTATCCAAGCGAATCAGAGATGCCGGAGGCGACGCTGCGGCGAGAAACAGTGGCGTTGCTGCCGCAGGCCCAATCCCAAAATAAGTCTCCCTCGGTGTCCGTTATTGGCGCCGGACAATTTGCCTCAAAGGTGTTGATTCCGGCCCTGTGCCGCTCGAACCTCAAGCTTGACGCGATCGCATCATCCGGCGGAATCAACGCAAGACATTGCGCGGATAAATTTGGCTTTGCGCGCGTGACAACTGATCTAGACAGCATCTTTGCAGATCCGTCCGCATCTGCAGTTGTGATAGCGACGCAACACGATAGTCATGCACAACTGATTCGCCGCGCAATTGAATCTGGCAAGCATATCTACGTTGAGAAGCCGCTGTGTGTAACACGCGAGGAACTGGACGAGATTGACGATCTGTATCGGACGGTTTATCCCCGTCCATTATTAATGGTCGGTTTCAACCGGCGATTCTCACGGATGGCGAGTACCGCTCGACAGTTGCTCGCTTCCCTGCCGCAACCGAAATCTTTGGTCTATACAGTCAATGCGGGTCCAGTGCCGAGCGATCACTGGACTCAGACGGCGAAGGGCGGAGGGCGAATCATCGGTGAGGCTTGTCATTTTATCGACTTAGTCCGTTTCTTGATCTCGTCGCCGATCGCGAACGTCAAAGTGTCCAGGACTGGCCAGGCGCCCGACACGCTTAGCATTACTGTCGAGTGTGAGGATGCATCGTGCGGAACTGTCCATTATTTCAGCAACGGCCATAAGCGCTTTCCTAAGGAGCGCGTGGAAGTATTCTGCGGCGGACGAATTTTGCAACTCGACAACTTCCGCAGACTCAGGGCCTTTGGTTGGCCCGGCTTTAAGTCGATGAAATTATGGCGACAAGATAAGGGTCATGCCGCCTGTATGGCCGCTTTCGCCGGCGCACTTACAAACGGACTCCCCTCGCCGATACCGTTCGACCAAATAGTCGAGGTTATGCGTGCCACATTCACGGCGTCGGAATCGTGAGCGTGTCCTTGATGCAGTACGTACATACGATTCGATATCTAAAGCCCGTACAGATCTACAACCGGTTGAGGCCGAGGCGCCGAAGAATAGAACTGTCGCGAGATGGTTTTTACGGACTGAGACCGATCCCGGCGGCTTGGACGACGCACATTGCGCGTCACGGGTCACGTACAGGGCCGCAACGCTTCTCTTTCCTCAATGAGGAAAGAGAAATCGCGACCTGGAACGACGCGGAAATTCCCAAGCTATGGCTTTATAACTTACACTATTTCGATTCGCCCGAATTCGAGTTGATAGAGCGTTGGATAGCCGAGAACAGCGCCGGTACCGGAAATGGCTGGGAGCCATACCCTCTGTCCCGGCGCATCGTTAACTGGATTAAGTATGCCCTGACAGGCGGTGTTTTGAGTGCAAGGGCACAGGTGAGTCTCGCCACGCAAGCAGCAGCCCTCTCGAGGATGCTGGAGTATGGACTGCTCGCGAATCATCTGTTCGCTAATGCAAAGGCACTAGTATTTGCGGGAGCGTTCTTCGAGGGTCAACATGCTGACGAATGGCTCACCAAGGGGTTGCGAATTCTCGAAACCGAACTCCGGGAACAGGTACTTCCCGATGGAGGACACATCGAGCGAAGCCCGATGTATCATGCGCTTATCCTTGAGGATCTTCTCGATCTCATCAATTTGGAACGTTGTTATGCACTGCCATCGAGCAAGTGGAGCGACATCGCGTCCCGAATGCTGAGTTGGCTCTCGCAAATGCTCCACCCAGACGGTGAGATTTCATTCTTCAATGATTCTGCGATCGGCATCGCTCCGGAGCCCGTCCAGCTTCAGCAGTACGCATCGCGATTAAGCATACCGCTCTCAACGCAGCAACTCGGAGAGAGCGGGTACGTGCGCCTCGAACAAGCTGAGACTGTCGTGGTGTTCGACGCAGCACCGATTGGTCCCGACTATCAACCCGGGCACGCGCATGCCGACACACTGTCGTTCGAGCTTTCGCATTGCGGAAGGCGCGTGATAGTTAACTCGGGCACGTCCACTTACGAGAAGGGGCCTGAGCGCCTGCGACAGAGGTCGACCGCCGCACACAGTACGATACGCGTGGACGGCCGGGATCAATCTGAGGTATGGGATGGTTTTCGGGTAGCGCGTCGGGCGAGGCCGTTCGGATTAGTAACTGACCGCAAAAGCTATGTTGAGGCGTGTCATACCGGATATCAGCGCCTTCCCTCACCGGTTGTACATCGAAGACGCTTGCAGATTTCCGCTGATCAAGCGGTCATCACGGATACGTTAGAGGGACACGGCAAACACACCATTGAACTGTTCTGGCATATCCATCCGGACGCTGAGGTTGAAATTACGATGAAGCCGGATATAGAAGTTACACAGGAAGCCTCAATGTATCATCCTCAATTTGGAGTATCCATTCCCAATCGGTGCATACGCGGCAAATGGAGTGGCCAGTGCCCGAAGACGGTGAAGACGGTACTCGCGCTTTCCTGATCATCGCCCGCTTTAAATCAAGCGTTCTTTCTAGATGTTCAGGGAAAAGCGCTTGGCACGTCCCTCCACAGAAGGCATTTTGTTCCAATTAAGTCACCCGCCTTGCACGAGGACTAACTGACTTCTTAGAAAAGGAGTCCGGGATCCCCGACTCTCATAGGCCGGCGCATCTGCCGACCTTTTCCGAGCTGAGTTTTCATGAATATTCTTTTTCTGGCTGATAACTTCCCGCCCGAATGTAATGCACAAGCGTCACGGGTATACGAGCGGGCTTGTTACTGGGTAAAATGGGGCCACAAAGTTACTGTGATTACTTGTGCACCTAACTTCCCCCAGGGTAAGGTGTATGTGGGATACCGAAACCGCTGGTTTCAAGTTGAAGAGATGTCCGGTATCCGTGTGGTACGTGTAAAGACGTTCATCGCTGCAAATGCAGGCACGGTTCTGCGGATTGTGGATTTCCTTTCCTACATGGTGATGGCTTCTTGGGCCGGTTTATTCGAGCGCAGGCCTACGGTACTTATTGCTACATCGCCGCAGTTTTTCGCGGCTGTTGCCGGTTGCTTCTTGTCGACAGTGCGGAGAATTCCGTTCGTTTTTGAACTCTCCGATTTATGGCCGGCGTCAATCGCCGCCGTCGGGGCAATCAAAAAACGATTCGCACTCCAGTGCCTAGAAAAACTGGAGCTGCTTCTCTATCGACGGGCAGCAGTTATTGTTGCGTTGACCGGGGCCTTCAAGGAAAATTTGGTGGGGCGAGGCATCGCGGAACAGAAGATCGCGGTAGTGCTTAACGGAGTCGACCTGGAGCGTTACGGACCGCGACCTCGAGATGCAGTTCTCGCCAGTGAGTGGGGGATTGACCCGGAGGAGTTAGTGATCGGTTATCTGGGCACCCACGGCATGGCGCACGCTCTGGAGAATGTATTGCACTGCGCTGAACGTACGCGAGGGGAGGCGATCCGCTATGTGTTCGTGGGTACCGGAGCCGCACGAGAACGTTTGGTCGCGGAAGCTGAACGGTTGGGATTGCATAACGTCACTTTTGTGCCGCCTCAGCCCAAAGAACTGATGCCTGCGTTCTGGAGTCTATGCGACGTCGCGCTGGTGCATCTGAAGAATAATCCGGTGTTCGAAACGGTGATCCCGTCGAAGATCTTCGAGGCAATGGGCATGGGGCTGCCGATTCTGATGGTGTCTCCGCCCGGAGAAGGAGCAAATATTGTGCTGAAGGAGAATGCTGGTCTGTGGGTCGCAGCCGAAGACCCGGATGCGCTCGCCGAAGCTGCCCGGCAACTTGCACGGAATCGTGATTTAACGGCGAAGCTGGCGCGCAACAGTTTGGGGGCAGCCCCAAGATTTACTCGAGAGCGCCAGGCGCGAGACATGGCAACAATGCTTGACAATGTGGCGCGTGGGAGGAGCGAGCTTGCTGCGGTCGCATCCGCGGCGGTGGGCGGTTCGTAAGCATATGGACTACTTCCAGGAGTCACTCATATTCAACATTCGCAAGGTCGCTCGCTATATCGGCATGTACGGCCCGCGGCGAACATTCGTGAAGATTAAAGGCCAGTATCACATGAAGCGACGCTTTCACGTCCTTCCGGAGGCTAGCAGGTCTTTGAAGCCGCAACAGAAGGTGGCAATCGTAGGATGTGGGAACTTCGCCTTCTCGAATATCTCTTATTTCTTGCATAAGCAATTCGGAAGAGTGATCGGCGCCTGCATGGATGTTGGCATCGATAGAGCAGCATCGCTGGCGGTGTCCTATCACATTCCATTCTTCACATCACGCTTTGATGAGCTACTCGAGTTCGACCAACTGAGGCTGTTTTACATCGCCTCGAATCACGCATCACACACGGAATATGCCGTGTCCGCTCTTGATCGTGGGAAGAACGTCTATATCGAAAAGCCGCATGTGGTGAGTGAAGACCAGCTGATCCGGCTAGTCGATGCGATGCGCAGAAATCCTCAGCAGCGCGTCTGGCTGGGGTTCAACAGGCCGACGAGCCGATTCGGGCTTCTTCTTCATGAGGCCCTTGCGGCGGAAGCAGGACCGGCGATCTACAACTGGTTTGTGGCTGGTCACGAAATTGATCCGAATCATTGGTATTTCAAACCAGAGGAAGGCGGGCGGGTACTTGGAAATCTGTGCCACTGGACTGATGCGGTCCTCCGGCTGGTTGGAGAAGAGCATTATCCAATCACGGTTCGACCGGCTAGCGCCACAAGGAGTGACACGGATATCGTAGTGACCTATACCTTCGCGGATGGAACCATAGCCGTCATTTCTTTCTCAGCAAAAGGACATACGTTTGAGGGGGTCAAGGAACACTTCAGCGGACACAAGGGTAGCAGCCTTGTGTCGATGGATAACTATAGAAGTCTCACAATTGAGGTAATCGAAAAGAAAAAGCGATATGTCAACTGGTTTCGAGACCACGGTCACGAAAAGAATATCACTCGCGCTTATACCGATCTAATGCTCGACACACCTTACGACTCAGAACGGCAGATCGAGTACGTCTGGAATACGGGCATGTTGTTCTTAAAGACGCGAGAAGCTCTGGAAACCGATCGCGAAGTGACGATTGATTCGTACCGTCAGACGATAAGCGAAGCAATCGAAGTTTCTTCGAAGCAGTTCGTGGACTCCATCAGCCGCTCGCCATCTTCGGCCGTGTAATGTGACTGTCAACTTGCAATTTATATTCCAAGGAAGTTTGTAAAGCTGTGTGCGGCATAGTCGGAGCAGCGTCGCGCTCTCAGCGCGTCGACCCTGAGCTGGTAGTCGCCATGCGCGATACGATGTGCCATCGAGGACCCGACGATGCAGGTGTTTGGGCATCGCAGGACGGAAGCGTGTGTCTGGCGCAACGGCGTTTAGCCATTATTGATCTGTCCTCAAACGGGCATCAACCTATGGCGGATGCCTCAGAAGGACTGCACCTCACTTTCAACGGGGAGATCTACAACTTCCAAGCACTTCGCTGTGAGCTCGAGGAATCCGGTCATACGTTTCGGACGAGAAGCGACACGGAGGTGATCCTGGCCTCGTATCTCAAATGGGAGGACGATTGTCTTGAACATTTGAACGGTATGTTCGCATTCGCGTTGTATGACAACCGAAAGCGGCGTCTATTTTTGGCGCGTGATCGAGCAGGCGAAAAGCCCTTGTTCTACCGGCATGACGCTACTGGGTTCGTGTTCGCCTCTGAAATCAAAGCACTAATGAGGGACCCATCGGTTTCCCGCAAGCTCAACATCGGCGCGGTACAAAGCTACTTTGCATATGGATACGTTATGGGCGAAAGGTCCATGGTGGACGGAGTACGGAAGCTGCCGCCCGGCCATTCGCTTTCCTATGATGTAGACGACAATTCGATACGAATACAACAGTACTGGAAATTGCCGGAGGTATGCGGGGGGCGGACTTCGGGCGAGGATCTTGAGCGAGAGTTGGAGGACTTGCTGAAGGACTCAGTGCGCGCCCGCTTGGTGGCAGATGTACCTACGGGGATCATGCTGAGCGGCGGTCTCGATTCGAGTCTAGTAACAGCGTTTGCGGCGCAGCTTTCGGGAAAACAAATTAAGACGTTCAACGTCTCGTTCCCAGGTAACGGCAGTTTCGACGAGGCGCCGTACGCGCGGTTAGTCGCCGAACATTTCGGCACGGATCACACCGAGCTCCAAGCTGAATCTTCTTCCGTCGAATTACTTCCGGAACTGGCGCGCCAATATGACGAGCCGATCGCAGACTATTCGATGGTGCCGACCTATACCTTATCGAGAGCAATCAAGCAACACGTGACTGTTGCCTTGGGAGGCGATGGCGGCGACGAGCTTTTCGGCGGATATCGGTACTACACGTGGCTAATGTGGCTGGAGCAGGCACGGAGACTTACACCGCGGCTTGCTCGCGAGGTTGTTGGATCGGCAGCTAAGACGATTTTGCCGCTTGGATTTAAAGGGCGGCAATACTTGATTGGATTTGGCGGGACTGCGCGCGAGATACTAGGCAGCGCTAACGTGCTCTTTAACGCGGGCGATCGCAGAAAACTTCTGGGCGACTCCTTCAATGGACAGTGCAGCTCAGCCCCGGAGGATCTGAAAGGAGATCGATATCAAGAGCAAGCTAGCCTTCTCCGAAACGCGACGTACATGGATTTCGGCACCTATCTCCTCGAGAACATTCTCGTGAAAGTGGATCGCGCTAGCATGCTCGCGTCGCTAGAGGTCCGGGCGCCATATCTAGACCATCGGATTGCCGAATTCGCATTTGCCCGGCTGCCGGACTCGCTACGGGCAACCCGGAAAGAACGCAAACGTATTCTGCGCAAGATCGCGCGCCGACACCTTCCGCCTGCTCTTGATACAGCAAGAAAGCAAGGATTCTCTCCGCCTCTGAGGACGTGGATTCGGGGCAAATGGGGCGAGTTTATTCGAGAGGTCGTTTCGCAAGCAGAGCCAAGCCTGTTTCGTCCGCAATATATCAACCAGCTTCTGCTAGCGGAAAAGCGAGGGTTGTCAACCGGCAATCGTCTGTTTGCAATCGCCATGCTCGAACTGTGGCGCCGGGCATATCGCATCACGTTATAGTAATCGGCCGCCTGACCAAGTCGAACATGCAACGTGGACTTGGCGGCAACGGCGGACGACTTCCCTCAGAAATCTCATATGCGCATCTTGCATCTTTGTCCGAGTCTTGCAGGGGGCGGCGCCGAGCGACAACTCTGCTATTTGTCGCGTGAACTGGGTAGGCGCGGCCATCTTGTAGATGTCGCCGTACTGAATAGTGGGCCGAATATCGACTTACTCAGCGGCGCGCAGAATGTGCATTTGCACCTGCTCGGCCCAGACAACGTGGTAGTGCATGGCGGGCCTTCGCTGCGCAACTACAATCCTCTACTGTTTACACGTATATCGGCACTGCTTCGGAGACTTCGTCCCGATATCGTGCAGACCTGGATTTCGCAGATGGACGTTCTTGGAGGCCTTGCTGCGCTCAGCAGGCGGGTGCCCTGGGTTGTTCGAGAACCGGCATCCAGTTTGATGTATGCGGACGGAGGAATCAAAGTTGCTTTACGGTCGTGGCTGGCACGAACGGCCTCACTGATAGTCGCTAACTCGGATGCGGGCTCGAATTACTGGGGCTCAATCTCTTCCTCCATTCGACGGATTGTAATTCGGAATGGAGTTCCTCTTAGCGAGCTCGACTGCGCTCCTCGTCTTTCCGATCTTGATATAGAAGCCGGCAAACAGTTGATTTTGTATGCGGGACGTTTTGACCGGGAGAAGAACATCGAGCGGACTGCGACGGCTATTCGAGAGGCGGTGATGCATAGCCCCGCGCAGGCGATCATTTGTGGCGCTGGCCCACTCAAGCCGGCTATCGAGAAAATCATCGAGCCGGTTGGTTCAAAGATCAAATTGTGGCCCTACCAGAGGGAGCTATGGTCGCTGATGAAACGGGCCGACGTGTTCGTATCTGTATCCCACAACGAAGGCTCACCTAACACAGTGTTAGAAGCGATGGGATGCCGCTGTCCGCTTGTGGTGTCGGACATACCGGCACATCGAGAGATCTTATCGCCAAGCTCTGCCGAATTTGTACACTCCCAGTCGTCTGATTCGATAGCTGAAGGCATCTTGCGTGTTCTGGCGAATCAGCAATTGACGCAAAAACGTGTTCAGGAGGCCTATTTGAGAGCTAAGCAGTTGTCCGTGGAGGAGATGACCACGCGCTACGAAAGTGCGTACCGGTCCGTTTCCAGAATTCAATAGCTATGCATATTCTCTATGCAACGCAAGCATACAAGCCGGCCTATCGTGTCGGTGGTCCAATCGTGTCCGTCTCTGCTGGCGCAGAAGAGCTCGTTCGTCGAGGTCATCGGGTTAGTGTTGTTGCCTCCTCCGCCGACGTGGATCAAGACCTAGATGTTCCGTTGAACCAACCAGTTAACGTAGACGGAGTCGAGGTCTGGTATTTTCGAGCCAACAGAACGGTGCAGAGAAAGCTTCGATTCATCCCCTATTTGGCTCAATCGGCCGGCTTCCTTTATTCATCGCAGATGCGTGCCGCGATCGAACGCTTGATACCTGACGTTGACGTCGTCCACACTCAGGTTCCGTACGTTTATCCGGTTCTAGCCGCCGGTCGAGCGGCGCTAAGGCATCGTAAACCACTGATCTATCAGGCGCGCGGCGCATTTCTGCCGGAGGCCCTCAGGCGACGGAAGGTAAAGAAAAGCGCGTACATCACGGTTTTCGAACGCCCGTTGATGCGGAGCGCGAGTTCGTTGGTCGCCTTGACGAAAGCTGAAATCGATAGTTATCGCGGGCTAGGCGTCAACACGAAATGTGAGGTTATACCAAACGGCGTGCACGTTGGCCGCTACGGTCGGCAGGCCGTTCAATGCGAGCTACCCATACCTTCGGATAGAAGCTTCATCCTATTTCTTGGCAGGCTACATGCTACCAAAGGGGTCGAGCGCCTATTAGAGGCATTCGCGCTTGTACATTCGAGGATCCCAAAGACGGTATTGGTTCTGGCGGGCCCCGACGAACTCGGGCTAGAGAAAAACTTTCGCGCGATGGCCAGACATGGAGAAGTTCAGGACAAGGTGTTCTTTCCCGGTATGCTGAGTGGAGCACTCAAGCAGGAGTTTCTGTCTCGTGCCGCATTATTTTGCTTGCCGTCTAAAACGGAAGGTTTTTCGATGGCTGTTCTGGAGGCCCTTGCAAGCGGTACGCCTGTGTTACTCTCTCCCGGATGCAACTTCCCTGAGGTCGCGCCGGCTGGAGCCGGGCTAGTGGTCTCGACCGACCCCAAGACCTTGGGGGAAGCAATAGTCACAATGTTATCCGATAGCAATCGCTTACGAGAAATGGGGCAACTCGGTCGTGCTTTTGTTCAAGAACGCTATAGTTGGGGGGCTGTGGTTGATCAACTTACGGCGCTTTACTCTGAAGTTTGCTCTCGCCCTTCCGGAATAGGGAGCCTGCAGCCCTCGGGCAGGGTCGTTGACAGCCTGCTACCCTCTGTTTCACTGGGCAGGCGCTCTTCGCGGGAGCGGGCCGATGTGTCAGAACGATAAAAGGATGCATGCAGCGGGCGTTCACTTGGGGTCGTGAGCAAAGCGATATATTCGGGTTCAGCAGTACACATGAATCGTTGGGCTAAGTATTCTCATGAAGTAAACCGGCGGCCGGCTACCACCGCTCAACGGACACGAGCGTTTTTGAGATCCTCCTATCTCTCCGCCTTGTCGGTCCGGCTCAAGGCCTTTCAATCGCCGGGATTGAGTTGCCTCTTCTGCCACAACGTCTTTGATGACCAAGTAAACCAGTTTCGGACGATCTGCCAAGAATTGCATCGGACAGGTGTGTTCGTCGATTCAGATACTTGCCTCGGGATGGTAAACGGCAGAATTCCAATCGATGGAAACTACTACCATCTCTCGTTCGACGACGGATTCCGTAACATCCTTTATAATGGGCTTCCCATTTTACAGGAATTCTCAATTCCGGCAGCAATCTTTGTTGTTACCGGACTAGTGGGAGCGAGCTATGAAGAGGTTTCCACTTACTGTTCGACGCGATGGTCCGTGTACGCCGCCCCAATTGAAATGCTCTCCTGGAGTGATCTCGCGGAAATGCAGCGGTTCGGGATCACTATCGGGTCACACACGCGGACACACGCGAGATTTTCCACCCTCCGGAGCAGGCCGCAGTTAGTTGATGAAATTGCTACGTCGAAGCGGGAATTGGAGCAAACTCTCGGAAGCGAATGCCGCTTCATATCATGGCCGTACGGCACCTTGAACGATGTCACTGATGATTCACTCACATTTGTTCGTGAGGCAGGGTATGCCGGCTGTTTTGGCGGATATAGAGGAAGTATTCAGCCCCAAGTAACGAATGCGTTCTCTATCCCGCGCCACCATTTCGAGCCAAATTGGCCACTTCGCCACATACGTGTCTTTGCTTCCGGTCGATGCTTAAAGTAGCGCGAGAAGCGAGACTATCATTCCATCGTCTTACTGTGAATGCAAGCCGTGTGGAGCCCGTAGGAGGACTCGTCTCTGAAAAAGGAATTCGTGCGACATGTGCGGCATCTGCGGTAAATTGACGTATTCTGCCGAGGCCGGAGACCCGTCCTTGATCAGAAGAATGGCCGTGACGTTGACACATCGCGGCCCGGACGATCATGGCGTGTACTGTGCGCCCCATATCGGTCTTGGACAGACCCGGTTATCGATCATCGACCTCAATAAGAATGGGACTGCGCCCCTACCTAATGAAGATGAGTCCATCTGGGTCGTTTTCAACGGTGAGATTTACAATTTTCAGGAACTTCGATGTGAGCTAACCCAGAAAGGCCACGAGTTCCGCACTCGAACGGATACTGAGGTGATCGTTCATCTCTATGAACAATATGGTTTGGATTGTCTGGCGAGAATGCGGGGCATGTTTTCGTTTGCACTCTGGGATTCTAGCAAGCAGCTTCTATTCGCCGCTCGCGATCGCCTTGGAGAAAAGCCCTTCTGCTATCACGCCGATGGTTACGGACTTACTTTTGGATCGGAAATAAAGGCGATTACTGCAGACCCTTCTGTTGGAATTTCCCCGAGTTTCCCGGCCATCGATCGATACCTAACTTATCAATACGTTCCTAGCCCACTTACGGCATTCGAGGGCATTCACAGGCTGCCCGCCGCTCACTTCCTCACTTGCGATATCCGAGGTGATCTGCGAATCCGTCGCTACTGGTCTCCCCCGATCGCTCCCAACAAGATGATTGGCGATGAAGATGAGCAACGTTTTCGGATCCTGGAAAAGCTTCGGGAATCGGTGCGCCTCCGAATGATCGCTGATGTACCGTTGGGTGCATTTCTTAGCGGTGGGATCGACTCCAGTACGGTTGTGGCGCTGATGGCCGAAGCTAGCGACCGGCCGGTGAAGACGTTTTCCATCGGATTCGAACAGGATGATCTAAACGAGCTCCCATTTGCGCGCGAGGTCGCCTCGCGCTACGGCACAGAGCACTGTGAGTTCGTTGTACGGGCGGATGCAGCCGACGTTCTTCCGAAACTGGTGTGGCATTACAACGAGCCATTTGCGGATTCCTCTGCTATTCCGACTTACTACGTTTCGAAAATCACGAGAGAGCGCGTGGTCGTCGCGCTGAGCGGAGATGGAGGCGATGAGAGTTTCGCGGGTTACGACCGCTACGGCGAACAACTGGCGTGGACGACAGTCGATAGGATTCCCAATGCGCTTAGACGCACAAGCCTGGGCGCAAGCTCCCTTCTAGATCGTTTTCCTCATCACCGTCATTCAGCTCGATTGAGCCGCGCGTTGTATATGCTCGGATCCGACCTTCAACACCGATACGCCCTTCATATGATGTATCTGAAGCCGCAGGAGCGACGGGCTGCTTACACGCCGAAGATGCGCGCTATCGCCGCGGGGACTCCGGTTGCCCTCGCAAATCCTGCGGAGTTCGCTTGGTCTCCAGGAATGGATACGCTTGACTGGATGATGCGTCACGATCAGAACTTTTATTTGCCGGATTGTCTGATGGTAAAGACGGATATAGCTTCGATGGCTAACAGCCTCGAGGTTAGATGCCCCCTTCTCGACCATGAACTGGTCGAGTTTGCCGCATCTATCGATAGCAGTAAGAAACGCAGGAATGGGGCGGGGAAGCTCATTTTGAAGGATGCGGTGGCTCACTTGTTGCCGCCGACTGTGTTATCCAAGCCAAAATCCGGTTTTGGAGTTCCTCTCGGCGAGTGGCTACGGACAGATCTAGCCGACATGCTTCGGGGATGTCTTCTCGACGACCGCGCGATCAAGCGCGGGCTTTTCGAGCGTGATTTTGTTTCCACCCTTCTGAACGAGCATTCCACCCGAAAACGTGATTGGAGTAGCCGGTTGTGGGCGCTTCTATTCCTTGAGTTATGGTTTCGGGAGTTCATAGATTGATGCGGGATCGCAACCGAAGAGGCGACTCTCCACGATGACAACAAGAACGAGTAACAGGAGTGCGGTCCTGTTCGTCATTGCGGTGCTAATCGTGGCAGAGCTCGGCTGCGCGTTGTTCTCAACGGGAGACAGCAGGACCGTAACCCTGCCGCTTATAACCGCGCTTTTATTCGTTGTCCCTACGCTTTTGGAGTTGTGCAATCGCAATGGTGGTGTTCCCTTTGATGACATTGGAGCGCTGTACATTAGCGCCGTCACGCTATATCTCGTGTTTCCAATCGCAGCCTATCTTGCTCGGGGGCTGACCTTTACGCCGTATAGCGACGGGAGACTATACTACGCCTTTCCCAGTCCTTCACAGATTGCCGCAATCGAATGGCGATACGTCGCGTATATTGTGCCGCTTGCTATCGTCTATCTCCTCACTTTGAGCCGGCGAACGTCTGGCCGCAACCCAGTGCTGCGAGCGAATCCGGCGATGATGTTTTCGTGCGTCTTCTTACTCACGGCTCTGGAGATAGCCATAAAGCTGTTTTCGAGCATAAATCGGATCTCAGGCGCGAATTACGAGGAACTGATGCAAAGGACGGTAGAGGTATACCGGAGTCTACCGTACATCGTGGTACAACTCTATACTCATTGCGAAAGTCTGGTCGTAATAGCACAAGCCGCGACGTTAGTCTTCTTGTTCCGTAACTATCGGAAGTACCGGCTAGTGCTTCTCGCCTGGCTGATCTTGGAGATGGTTACTGTAGTGGCTGGCCTAGGATCCCGGTCTCCGCTGGTTTGGTTGATGCTGATGATGGTCATCCTGTACGACCGCTTCGTCAAACGCATTCGTCCGCTCATGGCACTGGCCGGCGCCTTGCTATTTTTATTGGGATATTTAGGCTTCGGTTTTGTACGTGGCTACAGCCGGCATCAGATAAGCAACGCCACTTTGCTGACGGCTAATAACGAATTCGAAGCTCTATTTGCGAACGCGTTCGATTTATACCGTCTAGTCGATAACGGAATGGTGGCCCGGCCTCCCGCTCAGGTGTATGTTAACGATCTGATCTCGCCTATTCCGTCCCAGCTCCTGCCCTTTGAAAAGCTTGACGGCGCGATTTGGTACACGCGTGTTCTGGGTATAGAGAATACAGGCGCAGCTTACGGCTTCGGCGTCATGGCCGAAAGTGCGATTGGACTTGGGTGGCTAGAACTTGTACTAAAAGGGGCGCTTATCGCCTACATGCTATCCCGTTTGCAGCGTTGGTACAAGACCCGCTCCTCTCAGTACTGGGTGCTTGTCATTTACCTTTACCTTGAAGTGTCCTGCTATTGGCTATTTCGGACAAGCAGCCTTTACTTCATTCCCCTTCTCTTCTTCAATGTTCTGCCGTTCTATTTAGCAGTTCGTGTACTTTCGGCGAGGCCAATGCGGGGAGTAGCCGGAAGTGCTTCTGGTAGTAACTCAAGACTCTCTCATGAGGTGTTAAACACCCTCCCGAGGTAGCGTTAGCTCCATTCGCGGCGATTTCGTCTGGTAGAGAGGCATTTGGAACTTGCTTAGCAAGCTCGAACAATTTTATCCGGAAGCTCGCTTTGGTGGCTTTACCGAATGCGACGGAACCATCAGGTTCTATACTCGCGTTCACGCGTTATTGCAATGACGTGAGCCCCGTTCTCCGTCCGAATCGAAGTACGATTTGAGACGAAGAAAGGGAAAGCAGATGGGTAAGAGTAAACACAGCGAAGCGCAGATGGTCGCGGCGCTGAAGCAGATGGAAGCGGGCCGGAGCGCGGCCGAGGTGAGCCGTGAGTATGGGGTATCGCAGCACACGATTTACGCCTGGAAAGCCAAGTACGGGGGCATGGATGTCAGCGAGGCCCAAGAGGTGAAGCAATTGCGCGAGGAGAATGCGCGGTTGAAGCGTCTGGTTGCCGATCTGACGCTGGATAAAGATGCACTGCAATCGGTCATTCGAAAAAACTCACTGAGCTCGTAGCCAAACGCGCGGAAGTGCAGCGGCTGAAGAGCGAGTTCGACTTCAGCGAGCGGCACGCCTGCGAGCTCATGAGTATTCCGCGATCGAGCCATCGCTACCAAAGCCGGAGAGACGACCGCAGTCTGCGGGAGCAGTTGATCGAGTTAGCACGCGAGAAGCCGCGTTTTGGATATCGCAGGCTACACATTCTGTTGCGGCGAACGGGTCAACAGGTGAACCACAAGAGAGTTCAGCGCGTGTATCGTGCGGCGGGTTTATGCGTGCGGCGCATACGCCGCAAACGATTGACGCGAAGCTTCACAGCCAAACAAGTACTCTCCGTGCCCAACGAGGAGTGGGCCATCGACTTCGCCAGTGATGTTGCCGCCAGCGGACAACGCTTGCGCGTTTTGAGCGTAGTCGATGCGTTCACGCGCGAATGCCTGGCGTTGGAAACCGATACCAGCATGCCAAGCCGACGCGTCACGCGGGTGTTGCAGCGGATTGTGGAGCAGCGCGGCGCGCCGCAATTTCTGCGTTCCGATAATGGGCCGGAGGTCTGCAGCCGACATTATCTGGCATGGTGCACGGAGCGCAGCATCAACACGATTCACATTCAGCCCGGGAAGCCGACACAAAACGGCCATATAGAAAGCTTTCACGGACGCTTGCGCGATGAATGCCTGAACGCGAGCTGGTTTTGGAATCTCTGGGACGCAAGGCGGAAGATCGCCGATTGGCGTGTCGAATACAATCAGCAGCGCCCGCACTCTTCGCTGCGCTATCGAACACCGGAAGAGTTTGCGCGCGACTGGGCAGAAGCCGCATCGCGCTCAGCGAGCGGACATACCACTTCGCCGGAACCGAGTCAAGGCCAAGCCCTTCGGGCGCCTGCGGCGGCCTTGACTCGGTCCCGGCTTCGTGGTCAGGGCGACTGTCAAGATCGCGATGCGGCGATCCATGCTCCGCATCTTGTATAACTTAATGGGCGGAAAACGGGGTCACATCAGCAACACCGGCCGCGAGCTATCGTTCTTGATGCCGGTTGCGGCCGGGCAGAGTATAAAGACGACTCGATCGCGGTTCGCCGGGATTTGCGAATCTTGAAGGGGAAGTGCGCTCGAGTTATTGGTATGGATGTGGATTTGGCTGCCCAAGCTAATCCCTTTATTGACGAATTCCGTCCGTTGCAAGGGGATCGCTGGCCATTAGCGGATGACACTGTCGATCTCTGCCTTGCGGATTACGTCATCGAACATGTCAGGGAGCCGGATGCCTTTTTCGCCGAATGCCAGCGAGTCGTCAAGCCGGATGGCTATCTTTGTATTCGGACTGCGAACCTGCATAGCTATGTTGGCATTGCGTCGAAGCTGATCGACAATAAACATCATGCCGCTCTGCTGCAAAAGGTGCAGGAGAAGCGCAGGCCTGAGGACGTATTCTCGACAGTGTATCACTGTAACACGGTTAGCAAGCTGCGAGAAGCACTTAACAGACACCGGTTTGATGCCACCGTTTATGGTACAGAGTCTGAGCCTATGTACCTAGCATTTTCGTCTGTGGCGTATTGGCTGGGCGTACTTCACCAGAAGTATGCGCCTGGTAGTTTGAAAGCCGCACTATTTGCGTTCGCAAGAAAGCGTGATCGATGACACGCACAACGATAGATAGCGACGATGCAATGAACGAATTACTATTTCAGATAACCGGCCCGGCCGGATGCTCTAAGGCTTGGCGGATCTGACGCATAAGCGCTCGCGGCTAGCGCCGCCAAGGTACTATGAGAGCGCATTCCGCGGCGATGTTTCGAGACGGAAGTACCACGCTTACTCCTGAGGGGACACTTACGTTCAGAAAGCGCAGAAGCAATAAATCAGTGAACCCGTCGTTAGTTACTCGATTGGCAAGCGGCATTCTGTGGAGTTTAGTTGCCCAAGGCTCCGCTCAGGGAGCAACGTTTCTGTCCAATGTCGTTATAGCTAATCTCATAGGAAGGGTTGCTTATGGCAAGTACGCCACGGTTGTAGGAACGCTACTGTCGATCTCGGCCTTGGCGCAATTCGCCACAGGTTACACCATCCTGAAATATTTGGCGGAATATCGATCGACTGACCCTGCGCGTGCAGGACGGCTGCTAGGTCTATGCAGTGTAGTTTCCGGCATATCTGCGGTGGTTGCAACGATCGGAGTGCTTTGTTTGTCACCGTGGTTCGCAACCACTGTGTTCAAGGCGCCTGATCTGGTTGTGGCGATCGCGATTGGTTCTTGCTTTCTCGGATTTAGCATCGTGAATGGCTTTCAGGCCGGTGCATTGACGGGAATGGAGGCTTATGTTTCTTTGGGCAGAGCGAGCATGTTCTCCGGCGCAGTCGTATTTTTGAGTTGCACCGGTTGCGCGCGGCTCTTCGGTGTCAACGGAGCCGTTTCCGGGCTGGTCTTCGGCTCAATCGTGCGTTGGGTGGTTTTCAAGATCGCTCTCACTCGGGAGTTGAAGAAGAACGGCATTACAGTCGACCTCCGCAGATTCCGCCAGGAACGAGACATATTCCTCAAGTTTGCTCTTCCCGCCGCGCTGTGTGGACTGAGTATGGCGCCCAGCCAATGGCTGGGCTCGGTAGCGCTGGTGAGAAGGCCGAACGGGTTTTCAGAGATGGCGCTTTATAACGCGGCCTACTCACTACTCATCATGGTCTTGTTTATCCCTCGCGTGGCGGATCGAGTGGCGATGGCGAGAATAAACGTGCATCGAGGCTTACGAGACCAGCACGGATATCGTAGCGTCTTTCTCATTAACCTATGTATTACGTTGGGACTGGCACTTCTGGGTAGTGTCCTGGCTCTTTTCTTTGGGCCTATGCTGCTGCACGCGTTCGGAAAAAGTTTCGTTAAGGATGGCGTTCCTGTTCTCTTTTACTTTATGTTGGGCGCCATCCCGGAAGGCCTTACGATGGCGATGTATCAGCTATTGCAAAGCAACGAAAGAATGTGGACGGTTATGTTAGGCGTAAGCCTGCCGAGGGATACAACGTTTCCTATCCTTGCTTTCCTTCTTGCTCACCAAGGGGCAGTTGGGTTGGGCAAAGCATATCTGGCGAGTGTGTCACTTGCGTGTATACTTTCCATCGCCTTGGCGGCCCGCACGGGTCTTACATCACATTACGCGAAGCCGGCACAGGTCTTTGTGTCTCAATAAGTTGCAACCAAGTTTGCAGCGGAGTCACAAGGCGCCGATCGGAACTCAGGCAAGATTCTAGTACTTACAGCCGCATTCGTTCCTTGATACAATTACATGCTCATGATTTCTTCCTATTTTCGCCGAGAGTGGAGTGCCAGTCCTAGCAGCCACACAAGCTGCGTGATCGAACGATGCAGCAAGGAAGCAACACTGGTACGGCTGACGCGCCCTTGTGCAATGCGCAATAGTGCGCGTGTAATGAGGCTTCGACAGAGAAAGGAGTTTGGAGCAGGCCAAGCAAGTTAGCTTGATTGACCAGGACTTCACGCGAGATGCCTTTCACGTCTTCCGCGGAACGGATCTGGGACGTGGCCGCCCACGCTCCCAACTCTATAGCGGTAACCCTGGGCGGCAAGAAAATTACCTACTCCGAATTAATCCGCCGTTCCTCGGTTCTTGCGGGGGAGCTAGCCAACCGTTTCGGGGGCGAGGCGAGTAGGGTAATTGCGGTCTGCGCGAATAACGCCGTCGACCTCACTATCTCCGCGCTGGCAGCTTGGCGCGTTGGCTGCGCGTACCTTCCTTTAGATCCGGATGCGCCGCCAGAACGGTCGCTCCATATGCTTTCCGAAGCTGGTGCGATCTGCGTATTAATTAGTACGCCGACGTCTCTTAGCGCGGCAGTACGCGACCGGCACGCACTGACCCTGGAACCATTTACTCAGTCGCCGATTGAGGTTCGAGATGACGCTTCGAACTTGCCGAATTGGAAGATCGGACCGGACGATCTAGCGTACGTCATCTACACATCGGGATCGACGGGTACTCCAAAGGGAGCTTCCATTACGCACTCGAACCTGAACAGTCTGCTTCTCTGGTACAACCAGGAGTTCCGCGTCAGTTCGGAAGATCGTGCCAGTCAGATCATGGCTCTCACGTTCGATGTTTCCGTCATTGAGATATGGGCGCACCTGCTGCAGGGTGCGTGCGTGTGCGCGCTCGATCGCGCGCTACTGCTGTTTCCGGAGCGCCTGCGTGACCATCTCGTTGAGCAACAAATAACGCTGTGCGAGGTTCCGGCCCTTGTAGCTGAGCAATTGATCAAGCTCGAGTGGCCTAAGCACACAAAACTACGATATCTGCACACGGGCGGCGAAACACTTCGGGTATTCCCTGCGCCGGGTCTCCCGTTTCGGGTGGTAAATAACTACGGACCTAGTGAATGCACGGTGGTGACAACATCAACTGTCGTTCCCGAGCGTCCGCTGGGAGACGAACGTTTACCCTCAATCGGCCGGCCTATCAGCGGTGCGAAGGTGTTTATTTGGAATGCAGAATCGTCGTCAGTTCCCGACGGGGAGCGGGGCGAGATCGTCATCGGAGGGAAGGGCGTGGGTGCCGGCTACATTTGCCGCCCTGACCTGACGCGAGAGCGATTTCCTATTTCTACGCCGGGATCCCGGCTTTATCGAACGGGCGACCTGGGGCGTAAGTTAGCGAGTGGGGATATCGAGTTCTGCGGACGTATCGACGATCAGATCAAGTTGCGAGGACACCGCATCGAACCTGCAGAAATCTCGGCAGTCCTGCAAGGTCACTCAGACGTGAGAAGTTGCGTGGTGACAACGTCGGGCGAAGGGATAACTAAACAGCTGATCGCTTATGTTGTCTTGAACGAGAATACTCAATCGAGCGATCTCAAGGCTCATTTGTCTGCTCGCCTACCTACCTATATGATCCCGGATTGCTTTGTCCGAATCGAAGCATTGCCCACGACCTTGCATGGAAAGGTTGATGTGTCTGCTTTGCCTGCTCCAGGGCGGGATAATGTGCTTGATAGCCCGATCGAAGCTGTCGGACCCGATACGCAGATTCAAGATGAGCTCACATCTATTATGTCGAAGCTGTTGGGACGGCGAGATTTCGGAATCCATGACAACTTCTTTCGCCTGGGAGCGAACTCATTGCTTGCTGCCAGACTGATTGCAAACGTTGAACACACGCTGGGCATCGAGTTATCGTTGTCTACGGTATTCCAGTTTCCGACGATTGCCGGTTTGGCATCAGAGATCGAAGAACGCATCTTGCAACTCTCGCCTCTTCTTCCTTCGGATGCTTAAAAGCACCGGATTCTGTGCTGCCGGTCAGGTGTGAGCGATATGTTACTTACGGACTGCGACGCCGAACTGAGTCTGTATCAACTGCTGAATCAGGAGATTCTTGCGAATCCCTATCCTCTGTACCAGCGCCTCCGGGTAACGGACCCGGTGCACTGGGACATCTTCATGCAAGCATGGATACTGACACGGTATAGTGATGTCGTTTATGCGCTTCGGACGTTCTCCGCTGCGCGAACACCCTCACCCGCCGCGCTCAGAGAAATGGGTCTGCCCGAAATGAGCGTGATCGCGGAACTCACGAACAACCAAATGCTGTTCTTGGACCCGCCCACTCACACAAGGTTGCGACGCGTGACGGCCTCCGCCTTTTCGCCGACCAACATTTCAGGCGTTCGAGAACTAATCAGTCGCATTGCAGATCGTTTGTTGCGCCCCGTGCTCGACCGGGGCGAGTTCGACGCGGTTGCAGACTTCGCCGCTATTTTGCCCGGAATGGTTACGACTTCCTTGTTGGGTGTGCCAGAGTCAGATTACACCCGTTTGAACCGGTGGGCTGCAGATTTCTCAGAAACCTTCGGAAGTTTTCAATACGATCCTAAACGATCTCCACAAATAGTGGCGAGTTGCCGCGAGATGCGCGACTACTTTAAAGATTGTCTGCGTGAGCAGAAGCGGTTTTCACATAGTGGACTTGTGAATTCACTGCTAACCGCGGAAGTAGACGGGCAGAGTCTCAGCGAAGACGAGATCATTGGAACCTGCATCGTGATCATGGTCGGGAGTCTGACGACCACAGCCAACTTAATCTCGAACGGCTTACTCGTACTGTTGCGGCACCCACACGAACTTCGGAGCATGTGCAACAATCCAGCACTTTTACCTTCGGCTGTCGAGGAGTTACTCCGATACGACTCGCCCGTCCAACACGTCGGCCGCATCGCTTCAGAGCATACCGAAATGGGCGGACACTGTATCCGTGCGGGTCAGGCGGTAATTGCAGTATTGGCCGCAGCCAATCGGGATCCGGCCCGTTTTCGCGACCCGGAACGCCTTGACCTCGCGCGCGAAGACAACAGGCATGTCTCTTTCGGTTGGGGAATTCATTTCTGTATTGGCGCCTTCCTCGCACGTTTGGAGGCACAGATTGCACTTGGTGCGTTAGTTGCCCTCCCAGGGCTGGAATTGACAACTGACCGGTTAGTTTGGCGCGCGCATCTGGGGCTGCGCGGACTCTCAGCTTTACCGGTCGCATTTAAAACATAAATAGATCAAGCTTTCGATGGCTACATCACCACATTCTGCCGTTTCAGCTCGCATCGCCAGCTTTTTAAAGGCGAAGCGAGACGCCGGTGGCCTTGATAATGGTGTTATTCAGCGCCGGCCTAAGGGACTGCCGGTTGAGGTCTCGCAGGAACAGCGTAGAATTTGGCTGCATTGTGCCGTTGCGGGCCATAACGAAATTTATAACGACGCGCTCTGTCTCCGTATTCAGACTGAGCTCGATACCGCTGCCTTTGAACGAGCATTTAACGAGATTCTAAAGCGTCATGAAGCGTGGCGCACGAGCTTCCAATTGGAAGATGGCAAGCTGCTGCAAAATGTCTCTCCCGAGATGCATGTGGCGCTTCCGGTGGTTGATCTTCAGCTGCTAAAGCCAGAGAAGCGACTCGAGCGGCTTAACGCGCTGATTACCCGAGAGTTGAAGGTTCCGTTCAGGTTAGAGGAGGCGCCGCTCTTTCGCGCGCATCTTGTCCGGATGGCGAATCGTGAATTTCGATTTGTGCTTGTCGTTCACCATCTCATTGCGGATGGCGTCTCTATGTTTCAGGTGTTTCTTCCAGAACTTTACTCGTCATATACAGCTTTGACCAGCGGGGTTGCACCAACTCTGCCGGAACTACCGTTTCAGTATCCCGACTACTCGGAATGGCAACGTAGATCGCTCGACAAGCAAAAGCTTGCCTCAGATCTCGCTTTCTGGGAAAAGGAGTTAAGCGGAGAACTGCCCATAGTCAAGCTGCCGTGTAGCCGTCCTACTTCCGCAACAAACAAGTCCGAAGCGGAGGTGACAACCTTTTCCATCCCACACAAGACTATTCAGGGATTGAAAGATTTCGCTTCTAGCTCGGGCGCCAGCATTTTCATGTGTTCTCTTGCCGCCTTCTGCATCGCGCTGTACCAACATACTGGCGCGCGCGATCAGGTACTTGGGACGGTGAGCTCAACTCGGAAACAATTCGGAACTGAAAAACTGCTTGGTCTTTTCATAAACCTCATTCCACTCAGAATTGGCTTCGCGGCCGATCAGTCATACCGCGACCTTGTAGATAGCGTACGGAGAACGGTGTTGAACGCCCTCGAACGTGAGGTACCATTTGATGCTCTGGTGCGGCGGTTTGGAAGGCAGAACCCGTCCGTTACTCCGATATTCCAGATCATTTATGTTTTGGAGCCATCGCCCGCTGGTATTTTCAGCGAATGGCAGGTGGATGACTTAGGCGATCATGCTCCACCTGCCAGATGGGACCTGACAGTCCAAGTACAAGAGATAGACGAAGAGTTGCACGGTCGTTTGATATACCGCAAGGACGTTTTCGAGTCTCGAACCATGGCTGCTCTGAGCAGAGATTGGGTGAAGTTGCTCGGGGACGTGGCGGCCGATCCAGGTATATCCATCGAGAAGCTATCAGCCCAACTGCGAACTGGGCACTCCGTACTTCCGTTTGGGAAGCGGATAAGAGACCGCTTCACACGTGCATTCGGGCAACTTTCCCGCCAAGACTAACAGCGTTAATTCGTCGAGAAGGAGGCGTGTGTTCCCGAAGGCTCCGCGCCTCCAACGATTCTCGCCGGAGTTGTTCCAGCGTGAAAGTCAGAGACGCGGGTTTTTCAACAACTTCCTAAACCGGATGGCTGCCGAGCTTCGACTATTTTGAAAAGCAACGGGCCGGAGCTTCACGACGGGGCAATCCGGTGCTGCAGCAGCCCGAGTCTCATTTCGAAGCGCAGCGTTGCGTTATGGCACCACCCAGTTTCCCTTATCGGCATACCCTATGCTCGCGCCGCTCCGGTCGTTGGCATAAACATAGATGTTTTTTGTGCCATCCCAGCTTGAGTTGAACGTTATAGGAACGTGGAGTGTGAGGGTGCTACCGGAACCACTGACACTCGCTCCACCTATATTGATACTGCACTGACTGTTCTGTTCTGTGCCTGTGCCCAATGCGACTGCAGGTTGCCAGGTAAAGGTCGACGGCGTGTTGTCGTAAGACAGCTGTATCTGGTTTGTTGGCCGGTAGTAGTGAAACCAGCAGCTGTTCGCACCATTGGTATAGCTCGAATTTATCATCACATTGACGTCTGAGACTGCAGTATAGCCGCCCGGGTCAGAGATGCTGAATGCAAAGCTTTGCGTCGAACCGCTGCCTGAGTTCGGAGAGACACCGGCAACTTGCAATGAGCCGGAACCAGATCCGCTGGATCCGGCTCCGAGCAGGACCTCAGCCGAAGCCGGACCCAAGGTGAGGCTGGTCAAATTGTTGCCCCAAAGATCAGTGTAGGTGGCCGGCAAGGTAACCGTGTAGCTCACTGAACTCGAAGGGTTGACCAGGGTCATACCGCCAGAGTAGTCTCGCCGCTGGACACCTTGATAGCTGTAGCGGCCCGAGGTCGCGTGGCCAATGGCAACGTGATATTCGGGGCGATCATAGAAGTTTCCATAGCCCTGTACACCTTGCCATAAGGGATAGATGTTCACGTACGAGTGTTGCCCTTTTACGAGTAAGTAGTTGGCAAGTGTCCAATTGATTTGTGCATGCGAGATCGAAGCATCATTTGGCACATTGTTCCACTCGCTCGGAAGAAAAAAGCCCTTGTTCATCTGGTTCAGGGTTTCAAGGTTGCTAACTTCATTCGCCCAGTCTGCATCGGTGAGTGGTCCGCCGCCGTAAGCAGTGAACCCGCGCTCGTCAACCACCATATCTAAGTAGGGGAACAAAGAAGATATATTTACGAACTGTGGGTTGGAGTAACCGGTTGGCCCTGAACTCAAGTTCATGGACATCCCTTTCCCAGGAAACTCATTCTGCATCGCAGTGTAAATATTGTCCGCCCAGGAGGCGATTGAGTTGCTATAAACCGGATCGATATACGCTCCCGAGTAATGCTGGACCCAAGTCGAACCCGCCCAGACTCCGCAACGGGCGATTGGATTGATTGTTTCCACGTTATCCCAAGCGATTCCGTTGAAAGCGAAACCGTAAGGAACTGATGCAAACTGGGAAGCGACCTCCTGCATTTGATAGGACTGCACCGCAGAGGTCGTGATATCGATGGGTACGTTTGGATTGCCGAATTCGTAGGCAATAGTGCTCGCGTCGCACTTATAAACTACCCAGTCGCTGTGGTTCGCCTGGAACCAGGAGATGCTCTTATTGGTGTCGTCCCGGTCGTAAGTCAGGTAGCCGTCCAGATAAATGCCTGAGGGCGGAGCACCCGCGCTCGGGGCGGCCGCGTAGATATAATCCACTTTCCCCGCAAGAACGCCCAAGTTTGGAACCCTTGAATCCGTGACAAGTCCAAGATGGATGTTTTCGGTGGTATCCGGCAGTCCTGAGGCTGAACCAAAAGATACTTTTACAGAAAGCAAGAGGAATGATGCTAAAACTGCAGAAAGCCGTTTGGTCATCATGCGCTTCTCCTTTCCGGTCTGAGACCATAGCCAAGCAACGCTTCCGTTGCGTCTATCCCGAAGCAGCCCAGCAGTAATGACTGCTGCTGCAACCTCGTAAGGTCGATGAGTCTAAAATTCAATGTTGCACCTTCGTTTTGTTACTTTTTCGAACCTGATTTTGTGTCGGCGAAGCGAAGTTTGGGACGGGACACACTAGCCCTCCGCGTGCCCAGTATTGCGTCGGCTTGCTTCGATTGATTTGTTGAGACTTGCTAGCTGGTCCTTCTGGAATTCGGCGCTGCAGTGAGAATGTCGTGAGAGCTTTGAGGCCAAGCCCCGGCGACAACGCTGACCGGTACGCCCGGTAAGGCGCCAGCGTTCACGCAACCCAGAATTGTTGTATGTGGTCTATTTATAGCACCATTTGGGTTTGCAGTACAAGCGGTGTCTAATTAATTCATAAGGCACCGAATCGCTTGCCCTGCCCAGGAGTGTTCCGCGATCGAGATAGATTCAGCCTGCAGTGAACACAGGTTGCGAACGGGTTGCAGCACTAGGGGTTAGCCGCCGCTTCGGGTTCTACACTGTCACGCAAAGCATAGTGAAACTCGCCAAGCCCTTCCGGGTGGCTGCGGCGATCTTTAACGCGATTCCGGCCAAGCGAAGAACGAATCATCAGGACGGCGAAGCGGGAAATCCTCCGGCCCATGCCGTAACGGCCGGAAAAAGGGCCCTCGTCAACGGCGCACGGGCTCACCGGGCAAGGGTACTAGAAGGCCTAGAACATCAGCTGGCAAACACAAGGCATACGTATCACTTACAATAGGTTTCTGCACAGCCGGCATCGCTTGACCTTCCGCCCGAGAGATCGGATCCGAGGTATTGGCTGGAACCGTCGGTCTCGGTCGGACTTCAGTCCTGGCTTTCGGCCCGTTCCCAGACGGCTAGAGAAAAGTAGGAGCGGCGGAGTACCTACCGCAATTTTGATGCTAGGATCCGGCTCTGCAGCCCGATTTCAGGGGAGCAACTCTTGACAACGAAAGTACAATCTACTGCTTTAGAACCAGCGCCGATGGACGATGTGGCGGAAGTGACGGTGCTGCAGTGCATCCGCCGGCACTGTGTCAGAAATCCGGAACGGCTGGCCGTAGTCTGTGGGTCCGAGCAACTCACATACGGAGAGTTAGAGGTACGGAGCAACCGACTCGCACATTATCTGAAGGGCCGAGGCGTTGTGCCCGAAATGCCGGTGGCCATTTGCTTGGACCGATCGGTAGGCGTACTGGTCGGCTTGATAGGAGTCCTCAAAGCCGGTGGCGCCTACGTCCCGATCGATCCGGAGTATCCGGCCGCACTCCAGAAATATATGCTTGACGATTGTCAAGCCCCAGTCCTGCTGACAGAACGCAGGCTACTCTCCAGCCTCTGCGCGCCGACGCGACAGGCAGTATGTCTGGAGGACGAATGGAGAAGCATCAGCGAATGCAGTGATCGCCCGCCGGAAGTCGCAATTTCTGGAAAGAATCTCGCCTATATCATCTATACCTCAGGTTCGACCGGTCAGCCGAAAGGTGTGATGGTGGAACATAGCGCCTTTCAGAATCTGCTTGTCTCTCTGGGCGAAGAGCCTGGAATGACAGCCGACGATATACAGGTAGCAATCGCGACAGTATGCTTTGATCTCGCCGGACTTGAGCTTTTCTTGCCTTTGAGCAAAGGCGCGCGAGTTGTCATCGCTCGGCGTGAAGCCTGTCGAGACGGCCAGCAATTGCGGCAGCTGCTTGAAGAAAGCGGCGCCACCCTTTTACGTGCAACCCCTTCCCGTTATCGAATGCTGATCGAAGCTGGGTGGACCGGCGGCAAGCACCTGAAACTAGCGTGTGGGGGCGAGGCGCTTTCGCCTGCTTTGGCCAACGAACTGTTGGCGCGCGCAGGCTCTCTCTGGAATGAATACGGGCCCACAGAAACTACCGTCTGTTCGACTATTTACCGCGTTTTTCCCGGCGCTGATGCAATACCTATCGGGCGCCCTATCGCAAACACCGAAGTATATATTCTCGAGGACGGTGGCAATCCGGCGCCGGTAGGCACGGTAGGCGAACTCTGTATCGGGGGCGCCGGAGTGGCTCGTGGGTACTGGAACCGGCCGGAATTAACAGCACAGCGATTTGTCAGAACCGAATGCGTTGCGGGTTCACCCCGTCTTTACCGGACGGGAGATCTTGTCAGACTTCGGCCAGACGGCAACCTCGAGTATGTCGGTCGCGCGGACAGCCAAGTCAAATTACGGGGCTACCGAGTTGAATTAGGCGAGATTGAATCCGCTTTGCAAAAGCATTCTGGTATCCAGGAAGCAGTTGTCCTGCTCCGTTCAAGAAATCGACCGGAACCCGTTCTTACCGCCTACTTCACCGTTTCAAAAACCGCACAGGCACAGCCCGAAGACGTGCGGGTCTATTTGAAGCAGTTGCTGCCGGAACATATGATCCCGTCGGCTTTTTTGAGTCTTCCGCGCTTCCCGCTGACTCCCAACGGAAAGATCGATCGCGATGCTCTACTCGCTATGACGCCCCAGAATCCGGAGCGGGGTGAAATTGTAGCCCCTAGAACAGAATTAGAGAAGACCTTATTGGACATATTCGAGCAACTGCTGCGTGTACGGCCGATCAACCTTTCTGACAGCTTTTTCGATTTGGGTGGAGATTCCCTAATTGCCTTGAGGGCTGCGGCAGAGATCGCCAAAGCTCTTGAAAGAAATGTTCCTACGTCTGCCATATTCGAAGCCCCGAGCATTGAGCAATTAGCGACCTTATTGAGCCGCCAAATAGGGACGGAACAGCGATCGCTTGTTCCCATCCAGATTGAAGGGACCCTGCCTCCTCTCTTCTTCGTCCATTCGCCGCTCGCGACGCAGCGTGCCCTTGCGGCCTTGCTGGGTCCCGATCAGCCATTCTACGGGCTGCAGCAACGCGGTCTGGACGGCCAGAAAGAACCCCATACGCGAATTGAAGACATGGTGGCCGACTACATTGCTGAGATGCGCACGGTTCGGCCTCACGGGCCTTATTATTTGGCCGGGGCCTGTCTGGGGGGAATTGTGGCAGTAGAAATTGCGCAACAACTGAGGGCCCAGCACGAAGATGTGGAGCTTTTGCTGCTCATCGATTCTTTCTGCCCTGGCGAGTCAAAATGCTTTCCGAACCAGTTGCTAACGCCACAAACAAAGTGGCGTTTAGATCGTAAGCTGGGAGAGATCTTACTCGATCCGCACTCTGGAGTGTTTGGATCCATTATTGCGCTGCGGAACGCATTGTGGCGCACCGTGAAAGAACGTAGGCGCGCACGAGCGTTGGCGGAACTAGAACAAGCAAACCTGGAGGCCGTTTCGACTTACGTTCCCCGTCCGTATCCAGGTCGTCTCACCATGTTCTGGGCTGCTGAGGCACCCTTCCGAGCCTATCAGGATCGACGTCTCGCATGGGCGGAGTTTGCCAAGGACGGATTCGAAGTACACGTTATCCCCGGAACTCACCAAAGCATAATGGAACCTCCGCATCTAAACACATTCGCGGAAGAGCTAAAAAATTGTCTGAAAACAAGTCGTGGGGCGACGACCCGTCGCGCTTGATTTTCGTCTGAAAATGGCTTGTAACCCGGCCCTACGTCCTTGAATTGAGCGGCTTCTCGAGTTAGGGTTTTCCTTACGATTACGTTCAATGTTTCTCCCACACTTCATAGGTGTGATGAAGCATTATTCAGTAATTGGAAGAATTGCCGCTGTTTTTATCGGCATTTCCACGTGGGTTGGCTTAGCCCAGGCACAATCGTCTGTTTCCGGGAATTGCCCGCACTGCACTCTGCGGGATTTCGTATCAGTTAAGGACAGTCCCTGCGGCGAGCATCGCTGGAGCTAAGGGCGACGGCAGTACGGATGATACGGCCGCAATCCAGGCAACCATCAACCGTTGTCCAGCAAGTGGCTGCACAGTTCTCTTTCCGGCAGGCACGTACAGAGTTACGGGTACGATCGTTGTATCGAGTGACCGAATCGATTTGGTCGGACAAGGGCGCGGAGCAACAATGCTCTTGTTCGCGCCGCGGGAAGCAGGGCCAGCCATATTAGTATCAAGGCCGCTCGGCTGCAAGTACAACTCAGCGCCGTGCGCGGACATCGTTCAGAATTCGATTAGGAACCTCTCAATCTACAGCTCGGATACCTCGACGCCGAAGTCAGCTATCAAACTCATTGCCACCAGTCAAATGGAAATCGAGGACGTTGCCATTTCCGGTTCGGGTCCTGGAAGCTCCTGGTCGGGTGGCTCACCGGGAATCGGCATTCAAATCCAGGGGCACGAGGCCGCGACCATTTCGAAAGTGTTTATCAACGCCGACGAACCGATCTCAATCGAGACGAATCCATTGGTGTATGGCAATGGAACGCTTCCCATCGACATTGATCACTTTCACTTTTCCGATTTGTATCTCATTGCGAACGGCTTTCCGTGCGTGAAGATTGGGGATCCAGTCGAGCTTACGCAGGTTATCTTCGACGGCCGCGAAGCCTGGGTGGGCGGAACTTACGGTCTGTATTGGAACGATATGACGGACTCCGGTGCTTCGGAAGGATTATTCCTGTCAAATGTTCGGACCGAGCAGGCGACTCAGTCGAGCGCTTACTCAGTTTGGATTCGCGCGAGTGGAAGACAAATCCAAAACGTGATGATCAATGGACTTTACGCGGATCCAGCCCGTAACGCAGTGTACCTGAGAGGCACATATTGGACAAGCATTCAGAACCTCATCTATGGAGGAACATACCAAGCTCTGGATGCTGATTCGAGCAACCAGCAACTTTCTATTCATAACTCGTTCTTCCAGTTAGGATCGTCTGTTGCGGCGACTACTGCTGCGAAACCTGCTCCTAACGGTAGCGTCAACACCACGCCGTAGGGCGTAGGCACGACAGAGTCTACTGAACCGATTAAGAGTCCGATTACCGCAGTCTAGATGTCGCTGCTCCGGTACTCAGAACTCTAGGTATGCGTCCATAGCTCCGCCAGAAAAGCCGCAGCGAAGAAAAGCGGCTTTTTTGGTGTGTACTGCTCAAAGCACATGACACAAAGCTATATCAACGCAGTGTCATCGCGCTTATAAAAATAGTGAGCGGAAATCAGTGCTTAGGAAAAGGCGGTTCGTCGCCGCTTTCTGGTGATCTTACCCCCGGAAAGTGGCGAAGCGGAAGCGGACGCATTAAAATCGGAGTTGGCGCTTGCCCAGGCCGTGATGCCTCAAGCCGCCATTCCGTCCGCAAGTTAGGCACCACGTCCTGTGTCGAGCACTTCGAACGGTCGAGTGCGATTGCGCTCCGATTTAGCTGGAGCGAAATCCCTATACCAAAGAACTAGGAGAGAAATGCCGAACGACATACATGACCGCCTCAGCCATTCCTATGCGGAGCTGGAAGAGCTAAACCTGAAGGCTAAGCAACAGCGCAAGAAACGAGTGCCTGTCGACCAGATTCAGGAAGAACGCCTGAAGTACCTGACTGATGAACACGGGATCAAAGCGATCACGGTTCTCTTCAGCGATCTCGAAGGCCGACTCCATATGCTTGATTACGACAAGAAATTTCTTGTCAAGAGCTGGGACAACCTGACCTTCGACGGCTCGTCGATCCGGGGCTTCACCGCTCAGCGCGAGAGCGACCTGCGCCTCGGTGTCGACTGGAGCGCATTCTACTGGGCTCCCTGCGATATTTTCGGCGCAGGCAAGGTGATGGTCTTCGGACAGGTAATAGACAAGGACGGCACACCTTACGCGGCAGACGTGCGCGGGGTGTTGCATGCCTACGCTGACACCGCGTTTGCTAAGGAAGGCTACGTGCTGAATGCAGCGAACGAGATCGAAGGCTTTCTCTTTCAGGGCGTCGATGCGGAACGCAGATTTCATGAACTTGGGCGTTTCGAGTACGTCAACACAGGCGGCTATTATCACTCCCTGCCCGGCGATGCACTGCGGCTTTTCATCGACACGTCGGCTGACGTGCAGCGGGCGATGGGTTTCGAAAATGAGAAGGATCACCCGGAGGTTGCTCCTTCACAGTTTGAGATCAACTACAGTTATGCCGATGTAGTGACCGCGGCTGATCAAATCCAGCTATATAAATTGATATGCAGGCAGGTGGCGACCAAAATGGGTCTTACGGCCAGCTTTCTGCCGAAGCCGGTGGTTGGAGTGAACGGCAATGGCATGCACACGAACGTTTCGGTAAGCAAGGAAGGGAAGAATCTTTTCTGGGACGCGCAGGGCGAAGAGAAGCTGAGCGCCTTTGCCTGGCAGTTCATTGACCGCATTCTTTCGCACGGCAACGATGTGTGTTTGCTGCTGAATCCCAGTGTCAATGCCTACCGCCGGCTGGATCCTCACTTTGAAGCTCCGAACCAGATCAAGGCATCGGCAACCGACCGCGGTTCCATGGTCCGCGTGCCGCTCGGTAACGAACGAAGTGCGCGAGTTGAGGTGCGCTCGGTTGCTCCCGACGCGAACCCGTACTTAGTGCTCTATTCGATATTCAGAACCGGAATCGAAGGCAGCATTGCCGACGTGAAGAACCTGCGCGGCGCCGATCGTTTTCTGCCCGACAATATTCACGACGCTTTGAGAAACTTCCGCGAAGCGGATTGGAGCACTAAGCTCCTGGGCGCGGATGTGAAGGAACGCTACGCGGATCTGAAGCAATCGTCGGCCGATCGTTGCCCAAAGCTTCTAGGAACCTTCGTCAAAGCGCCCGAGGTGCAGTACCATCACGAGGTCTACAATCAGTTTCTCTGGAACCGATTCTAAGTAGTCGCTCAGAATAACTGTCGAGGGGCTCTGCAGCAGCCGGGTTCCTCGAACCAACTACTTCGGCGGCCCGACCTGTAAATCGTTTTCGACAGATTTAACGCCCTTCACCTTTTTAGCGAGCTTGGTAGCCTTCGCTTTGCCCTTTTCTGTCTCGACACGGCCCGTGATGGTTACGACACCATCTTTAACGGTTACTTCGTCAGCGCCGCCTTTCACGTCGGGGTCCGTTGTGAGGCGCATCCGGACCTGATCCGAGATGCGGTCGTCAGAAGGCGCGGGTTTCTGATCCGCTGCAAAAACGGAGGGCGCGCCGAAACCATTGAGAAGCAAAGCAAAAACCAGCAGACTCTTCATTGAGAAATGCTCTTTCAGCCTAGCACTCCGACACTATTCGCCGGATTCGTTGCCGGCCATCGCCCGCCAGTCAATTGCATTCAGGAATTCGGGATCTTCTCGCCATTTCGGCTTCACTTTTACGAACAGCGAAAGAAAAACCCGGCGCCCGATCAGCTGCTCGATGTTCAAGCGGGATTCGGTACCGATCTTCTTCAAGAGCTGACCTTTCTCACCGATTAAGATCGCCTTTTGACCCGCGCGCTCGACGTGAATGGTGGCTGCTATCCGGGTTAGTTGCGGATTCTCTTCCCAGTTGTCGATCAGGACAGCAACGGCGTGCGGCACTTCCTCGCGCACGGCGCGTAAGATGCTTTCACGAATGATTTCAGCGGCCAGAAAACGCAAAGGCTGATCGGTGAGATAGTCATCCGGGAAAAGAGGGGGCGAGCAGGGGAGGTTCTGGACGACAATCCGCCTCAAATCGTCTAACCCCTCGCCGGTTCGGGCGGAAACCGGCACGGCTTCCAGGAACGGAAAGAGCTCCATGTAGCGCTGAATGACTGGAAGGAGCAGGCGTTTGTCCGGCACACGATCGATCTTGTTGAGCACCAGCAAAGCTTTCCCGGAGGAGGCAAGCGAGCTGACGGCGTGCTCGTCTTCCGTGCTAACGGGCTTGCTCGCGTCCGCTAGGAACAGTACGAGTTCCCGGTCTTGCAAGGCGCTCCGCACGTTGCCCATCATGCGCTTGTTGAAAAGAGTATCTGATTTGTGGATGCCAGGCGTGTCGATGAATACGATCTGCCAATCAGGTGAACTAATAACGCCTCGAATCGAAGTGCGCGTGGTCTGAGCCTGGGGAGCCGTGATGGCTACTTTCTGGCCGACCAGCGCGTTCAATAGCGTCGATTTACCAGCATTGGGCCGGCCGGCGATGGCGACGAAACCGGCGCGGTATCCCGGCTCGCTCACGCCTCCGCTCCGACTGGCGAAGGCTCCTCGACGCGCGAGATGCGGACTTCCTCTACGCGCCGCTCGTTACCTGCCAGCACTTCGACGCGGATACCTCCATGTTCCACAGCTTCTCCCACTTGAGGCACATGGCCCAGCCACTCCGCCACCAGCCCGCCCACGGTAGTCGATTCGGTATCTTCCGACGGGCGGAAGTTTAGCAGATCCTGCAGCCGGTCCAGGTCCAGATTGCCGGGCGCGATGAAAACATGGTCCGCCTCCTGCCGTACATCGCGATCGGGCTCGTGCTCGTCTCGTATCTCACCAAGAATTTCTTCGACCAGGTCCTCCATGGTCGCCAGCCCCGCTGTATTCCCATATTCATCGACGACAATGACCATGTGCGAGCCTTCCCGCTGCATGTCGCGGAGCAAATCGCTTACCGGCTTCGTCTCAGGAATAAGCGGCACAGGGCGCATCAGATCCTTCAAAGCTCTGGTCTGGCGCTCGGCCGGGTCCAGCTCGAAGATATCGCGCACGTGTACGAAGCCGATTACGTTATCAATACTATCGGCGTAAACCGGGATGCGGGAATACTGTTCGTGAATGACTAACTGCCGCAGATCCTCGACCGATTTGTCAGCCGATATAGCAACGATATTGGGGCGAGCTGTCATAACTTCTCGCACCTTCTTGTCTCCGAAAGCTACCACTGAGTGAATCAGTTTGCGGTCTTCCTCTTCGAGAATGCCCTCTTCGGCGCCCGCATCGATCAGAGCCTCAATATGCTCGACTGAATCGGCGGAGTCGGCTGCGCCGGTTGGATTCTTATCAAAGTCGAGCAACGATTGGAAACCGCGCACGATAGCAGCCAAAGGCCGCGCCGTTGCAGCGAGCAACTTAGTTGCGGGGAGTGCTCTGTTAAGCCAGAGGACGCTACTACGGCGGTATAGGAACTGCGGAATGAAGTAAGTCGAGGCGAGCATCGCTAGAAACGATGCGCCAATCGCTTCCAGCACGCTTTGCCAGTGCTGCAGCCCCGGCCGTAAGAACGCGCAGAGATAAAAGACGCCGATCAGGAAAAGCGATACATGCTTGATCAGAGAAAAGGCCAGAGAGCCGTGCTCCAGATCGAGGCCGATTTTCCCGGCCAGCGTCTCGCGAAAGAATTCAAGTGAAGGAAAATCACGCCGAATGAGCCGCAACGACTCCAAATAAAGCAACTGCACATAGGAGACGAAGCAGAGAAGCGCAGTCAGCAGAATCGCCGTGATCAGGCAGAGGAGATTGATCACTTGCCTCCTCTCGGCGCAGTCCGGCTGCGAGCGATCAACCCAGACGGCAGCCCAAGTACCGTCCTCCATTTACGTTCGGCGCGCGCCATCACGCCACCATCTCGTTCATGATCAAGCCCAGTCAGGTGAAGGAAGCCGTGCAGCATCAATATGCGAAGTTCGTCGAGATACGTGTGGCCGAACTCCTGAGCCTGAACCTTCGCGCGATCGATCGAGATCGCGATTTCGCCGAGATCGCCATTGGTTGCGCTGGCCGGAAAAGATAGAACGTCTGTTGCGTAATCATAACCCAGGAAATCCCGATTGAGCTGGCGCATTTCCTCGTCGCCCGTGATCAGGCAGGTGAACCTGCCTGCATTCCCGATCGTGTCGCTTAGCGTTAAGGCGAAATTCTTCAGCTCACCCCTATCATTCGCCGGCATCCTCGCTGGCCCTGGAAGCCGTCGAAAGAGCAGAGTCACACAACGTGCCGGATGAGCCGCTCGTGTATCACTTTCAGGACACATACAGCCCTCAGGCCAGAGGAGGAAAATCAGGAATCTCCACGGCCGTATTCGGAGGCGGTTCCAGGCGCATCTCTTGAGCCACTTCGTTTCCAAGTCTCAGCGCAAGTTGGCGGCCGGCTCCGATCAGGTCGTTGTAGCGATCGTACGCCTTCACGATGCGCTGCACAAGGGCGTGCCGCACTACGTCTCTGTCATCAAAGTTGACGAAGGCGATCCCCTCAACTCCGCGCAGAACGTCGAGGGCATTCAGCAATCCGCTTTTCTTTCCGCTGGGGAGATCGATTTGGGTCTGATCGCCGGTAACCACCATCTTCGAGTTGAAGCCCTGACGGGTCAGGATCATCTTCATCTGCTCGAGAGTGGTGTTCTGCGCCTCATCGAGAATGATGAAACAGTCGTTTAGCGTTCGGCCCCGCATGAAGGCGAGGGGTGCGATCTCGATTACGTTACGCTCCACCAGTTTCTCGACTTTTTCCACGTCGATCATGTCGAAGAGAGCGTCGTAAAGCGGGCGAAGGTAGGGGTCGATCTTTTGTTGCAAAGTTCCCGGCAGGAATCCCAGATGCTCGCCGGCTTCCACCGCCGGCCGCGTAAGAACGATTCGGCTTACTCGTTTGTTCAGATAGGCCGATACGGCCATCGCGACCGCAAGATAGGTTTTACCGGTTCCGGCAGGTCCGACGCCGAAGGTAAGATCGTGATGATCAATCGCGTCGACGTATCGGCGCTGGTTCACCGTCTTCGGAGCGAGGACCTTTTTACCGAAAGCGCGCGACTTGCCGCTTTCTACCAACCGGCGCAGGGAGACGTTCGGATCTGCGGTGACCACGCGCATGTAGCTGTTGAGGTCGCCGTTATTGAAGACGTGTCCCTCCTGCACCAAACCGGCGTAGTCCTCCAGAATCTGCTCCGCCCGCCGCACCTGGGGCTCATCGCCTTCGATTTCCAGCGAGTCGCCATCCAGGAGGCGTGTGCGCAAATTCAATTCCGATTCGAGTAGCCGGATATTTTCGTCACGAGTGCCAAAAAGCGGTTCTATGCCGCGTGAGATCTGGATACTGGACTTCATTAAGGGGAAAAGGACAAAGATCGATTCAAAAGGGCAGCTTGGAGTGGCTTGCGAGTGAACCGGGCAGAAAAACCCGCCGGATCTGGAAGAGTCTCAACAGTGGACCATTGAACCCACGGGCGCAGGCGCCGGAAGCTCATTCAAACCAATTATAGCAGGATTTGTAAGGTGGCGCGGTTCAGCGGGTGGAGAACTGGGTTGCCCCGAAAAGTTGGCGGGAGTGCCTCCTGAGAGGAGGCCGCTCCCGCCGCACTGCTCTAAATGACTGCGTTCTGGACTCTCAGGCCTTCTGCTTCCGGCGCCAGAACAGCAGCAACGAAGCGCCGAGTCCAACCAAAGTGAAGTCCGCGGGTTCCGGTGTCGCGGTGGTTCCCGAGAAAGTCTCGCCGAGCACCGTAAGTCCGCCGTTCGCGTTGATATCGGCTGCGGTATCCTCGAGCGCGAAATAGGTAGACTGGCCCATGTTTAGGCTTGGATTGAAACTGACCATTCCCATGCTCGTTTCGAAGTTGCTTCCGATCTTGAGATTCCCGAACGTGGTCGTCGGGCCCTCGTAACCGGTGGCCGAATTTGCGCAATAGGATGCGTTGGTGTAGACGCATATTCCGTTGAAGGAAAAATCGAAGATGCCGGCGCTGGCACCGGAACCTTGTAGCGTGAGGCTGGTGAGAGCCTGAGAGTAATGGTTCATTACGCCTACGAGTGAAGCGTCTCCGCCGGGTTCAACTGTCCCATCGACCAGAGTGATGGGAGAGTTGAACGGCGTCGAACCTGGAACGTCAGCTACCGTCACCAATCCGGTTGATCCGATGGTGATCAGGAAGTCGCAATCGCTCGTGGTGTTCGCCGTTGAAGGGCAAATAGACGAGGCCTGGACTGAAGCGATCGTACCGATGCAGATGAGGGCCGCGAGGACAAATGTTTTACAGAACATCGAATATGACTCCTTTCATTTGCAATCTATTGAGGCGGAGGAGTTCCGGTCGACCTTAGTCCAATCATTTGTGCGTCGGCCAAAGCGGTTGAGAGTGAAGCTGGCGGGCCGGTGTTCGGATCGAGGAAGGGCATTAATGCCGCGACTGCAGATTTCGATCCGTGATACACACTTGTGAGGCCGTCCGTCTGTTCGTAATTCAAGTTGTTCGCTTGCGGGGTGTTGGTGATCACGCGCCCAAGGACGCGATGTTCGCACTCGATTCCCAGAATGGAACCTGCTACCTCGGCGAAGTATTCGAGCTGGAACGCACTGTATGGACCGCCATATGGGCCGTTCGGAACTCCGCGTTCGCCGCTGCGTGCCGCTAGCGAGGCAAACTCGCGGATGGCATTCAAATAAGCGCCGATAAACGCGTTCTCGAGAGCTTCCAAAGTGGAGATAAAGCTGCTCAGGGTGTCGAACGTGCCCGAAGGAAAGTAGAACGTCTTGTACGGGTCGCTCGATGCGCTGCTGCCCCGATTGGCCACCGTTCGCAGTAGATTGGCATGCTGAATCTCCTGATCCAAAGCCGCCCGAACATAATCCAGGTTCGGGATGTTGCTGTTGGTGGGATTCGGCTTAGTAGCTGTCCCGCCGGGACCCGCCAGATTAGGATCCTGAACCACTGGACCCACCAGGCCGCTGTAGTAGAACGTAGTGGCCAGATCCTCGGCAATGAGCGCCGCCAGGAAAATCTGATTGGCCGTGTCTTCCGTCGCACCGGTACTCTGCCCCTTGAGAATGGGCAGATCACCAAAAAGAAGAGCGGCCGTTGCCCCGATCCCGACCTTTCCAAGTCCTTTGAAAAAAGTTCTTCGCGCAGCATTGATTTCGGGCACAAGAAGTGTGCCGGAAGTGTCTCGCATAGATTGTCTCCCTTAAAGCTCGATAACTGCGCGGCTAAGGAGCTATCGAATACTGCATTCCTGCCGCACGTATGGTTATACGGATCTAGGAGATTTCCGGATGAGAGGGGTTGCACCGTGGGTAATGGTACCCATGTTCAGGCAGGGAGGTAAAGAGCTCGCTGGGAGACAGGGAATCTCGAAGAAGGGCTGGTTTTTGCCCTGCTTCAGATAGGTAGTCACAGCAGTAAAAAAAAATATCAAAAATCTTTTTCTCTACCTGAATGAGAGATTTAGGGAGAATTTTTGGTTCCTGACAGCTCGCGGGGTGTCCGTTTTCGGGGGGTGGAGGTGTTATGTTCGAATCGCTCGCGAGAACGTTTCGCGAGCGACTTTGCAAGGCAACGCCGGGATTCTTCCCGGCTTTTTTATTTGGAGGCCAACTGTGGGCGAACTGATCGTGATGCCGAATAGAAACAACAACGCTGACCCGATGGTGGAGCAGCAAGAGCAAACGCCGGAATGCACTGGCGCAGATTCCGCCGCCGCTGATCAATCAAATTCAAGCGTCGACCTTTCCGTTTGGAAACGGGCCCCGAAAGAGCGGACCGCCGCCTACTTCCCGACTTACTCCATCGTCTCCAAAGCCATTCAGACAGCGCTGCGCGGCTGGGTTCGCGAGTGGTTCAATGCCAATACCGAGATCCTGCTCCGGCCCCACACGGCTTACCCGATCCTGGTCTATCAGTGCACTCACCCGTTCTCGGGCCGCCCCACGAATATGTTTACCTACGACATTCAGCAGACGGAGGCTCTCCAACGGGCCTTTGCCTCCGCCGCTTACCGGCTGGGTAGAGAATTGAAGACGCTCGATACCAAGCGTTTCGGATGGTTCACCCGTGAGCACTACTTCGCGTATCGCAGTAAAGAAGTCATCAAGTACGTTTCTAAGAATCGCCGCGCTCTTTACAAGATGTTGAATGTCGAGACCGTGCTCATGGACAGCATCCTGAAATTCGCCATCATCGACATCCCGAAGATCGGTCTCGAAGAAGCAACCGTCCTCCTCCGGCGCGCGTTCAACACGCAGCTACGCCGCTTCTCTGAAGAATTCGACTTGAGCACGCGAGCCGAAGAGCTGTTACGCATTGCAACCGATGCTCTCGTCTCGAAGCTTCCGAGTGACAACCTGATCACTCTGCCGGTACGCGCAGAGGAAGCCGAGCAACTGCCACTTGCGGCCTAATTCAAAACGATAGAGAGACTTCCCACCCATGAAAAGAAATAGTCGATCCGCGCAGAAAGCTATCCGCCCGGCGAATGACTTCCAGGTATTCAAGGGCCGTTGCGCTCAGACCATGCAAGCTTTCGGAGGCCCTGTCATGGCCCATCATGTTGCCCGCCTGCTGGTCAAGGATGACCAGGCGAGCGCCGCACCTGGAGCTCCCGCGCTCTACGCCATTTATAAGCGCTCCGAAAATCGCATTCTGCAGATTTTGCAAGCACCGGAACCGGCTTCTCTCAAACTGGCGGCGTAACGACGCGTATCGGCTGCTGAGGCATCGTCGTGACTTGGGTTCAAGCCGGGGGCGATATCAAAGCACCCTTAACGCACGCTTTGAAAAGGCCATGGAACGGGACAGATCGGCCGCGCTGCCGAGAGGGAAGGCCGCCCTTTTGAAAAGGCGGGCTTTCCTACGCCACAGATCAGAGCTTCACCGTCACCGTCTTGATTTCCGAGTACTGCTGCAAACCGTACTCGCCGAGCTCGCGCCCGATGCCCGATTGCTTGAATCCGCCAAATGGCGCCGCTGCATCGAACACATCAAAGCAATTGACCCAAACCGTGCCGGCGCGAACGTTATTAGCCACGTGGTGGGCCTTGCCGATATCGCGGGTCCAGACTGCCGCTGCCAAACCGTAGATAGTCTGGTTGGCACGTTCCACCAGCTCATCCATGTCCTTGAATTTGAGGATGCTCATCACGGGTCCGAAGATCTCTTCCTGCGCGATCTTCATCTCGTCTTTTACGTCCGCAAATACCGTTGGCGCTACGAAGTAGCCGCGCTCGCCGACCCGCTCTCCACCGCACATCAGCTTGGCGCCCTCCCGTTTGCCTGCTTCGACGTAGCTCAGTACCTTGTTGAATTGGTCATTATCCACCTGCGGGCCCTGTTCCGTTGTCCGCTCGAGTGGGTCGCCTACGCGTCTGCGCTTTGCGCGCTCAGCACTCCGCTCAACGAACTCGTCGTAGACCTTCTCTTCCACAAAAGCACGCGAGCCCGCGCAGCAACACTGTCCCTGGTTAAAGAACAGGGCAAAATGTGAGCCTTCCACCGCTTGCTCCATATCCGCGTCCGCAAAAACAACGTTCGGGCTCTTGCCACCTAACTCCAGGGTTACGCGCTTCAAATTCGATTCCGCGGCGGCTTTCATGATCAGGTGGCCCACCTCGGTAGAACCGGTGAAGGCGACCTTGTCGACATCCATATGACGTGCGATGGCGCCGCCCGCAGTTGGCCCATAGCCTGGGAGAATGTTCACCACGCCTTCCGGAAAGCCCGCTTCCAGGATCAACTCGCCGATCCGAAGCGCGCTGAGCGGTGTCTGCTCGGCGGTCTTGAGGACGATTGCGTTGCCGCAGGCAAGAGCCGGCGCGAGCTTCCAGGCCTGCATCAGCAGTGGAAAATTCCAGGGAATGATCTGCCCGACCACGCCCACCGGCTCATGCCGTGTATAGCAGAAGTAGTCGCCGTTAATGGGGATCGTTTTGCCCTGAATCTTGTCTGCCCAACCCGAGTAGTAGCGGTAGCAGGCGACCACTAACGGGAGATCGGCGGTCTGCGCCACATGCTTGGGCTTGCCATTATCAAGCGATTCGAGCGTCGCAAGCTCGTCACTGTTCTTCTCGATCAGATCAGCGAGCCGGTTGATCAGCTTGCCTCGCTCAGAAGCAGACATTCTTCTCCATGGCGCCTTGCTATGGAACGCTTTGCGAGCGGCTTTAACTGCAAGATCGACATCCGCGGCATCCGCCTCGGCGACCTGTGCCAGCGGCTCGCCGGTTGCGGGATTGATTGTCTCGAACGTCTTGCCCGAGACGCTATCCACCCACTTGTTGTCGATCAGAATTTTGGTCTGTCTAATCGGATTTTGCGTCGATTTGGGTTCGGTTAGAACGCTAGCCATGCTTCCTCTTCCTTTCACTTATCCGAATGTTAGATAACGGGATTATCATATGCCAGAAGCATCGACCCGTTTCCATTTTTTACCCACTCGGATAACCAGCAGGCCCGGAGCGTCACTAAGCAGAAGCCCTTTGTGAATGTTCCCGTTAATCTCCACGGCGCCGGCTTTGATTTTCCGGGTCGCATCGCTTACGCTGTCTGCCAGGCTCACTATCGCAAGTAGCTTGTCGAGCCGGATGCCATTTGCCGTCGCCGCCTGCGAGGGAAGTCCGACCGTCTCGGTGTCCGCCGGTTCCAACCCGTGCCGCACTTCGCGATCGAACGCCTCAGCCGCCGCTTCTGCTTCCGCTGCTGAATGGAAGTCGGTAACGATCTGCTTGCCGAGCTCCATTTTCGCTTCCATGGGATCCTTTGTTCCCGCAGCTATCTCGCTGCGCAGCGTTGCAATCGTCTCCGCCTGCATGTCGGTCAGCAATTCGTAGTAGCGATACATCAGCTCATCACTGATCTGCATCACTTTCCGGAACATGATTTTAGGCGCCTCCGTGATGCCGACGTAATTGCCCTTGGATTTCGACATCTTCTCGACGCCGTCCAGCCCCTCGAGGATTGGCACAGTCGCCACGATCTGCGGTGCTTGCCCATAATCCTTCTGGATTTCCCGGCCCACCAGCAGATTGAATGTCTGATCCGTTCCGCCCATCTCTACATCGCACTCGAGCGCAACCGAATCGAACGCTTGAGCCAGGGAATACAGGATTTCATGCACAAAAATGGGAACGCCTTCTTTGTATCGCTTGCTGAAGTCGTCGCGCTCGAGCAGGCGCGCCACGGTGTACTTCGAGCAGAGCCGGATGACGTTCTCGAAAGTAAGCGGCTCGAGCCATGTGCTGTTAAAGCGAATTTCAGTCTTTTCCGGATCAAGAATCTTAAAGACCTGGTCTCTATACGTCTGTGCGTTGCGATTGATTTCATCGCGCGTCATAGGAGGCCGTGTAAGGTTGCGACCGGTCGGGTCTCCGATGAGCCCGGTCATGTCGCCGATCAGGAAAATTACCGTGTGACCGAGGTCCTGAAAGTGCTTCATCTTGCGTAACAGCACGGTATGGCCAAGGTGCAAATCCGGCGCGGTTGGGTCGAATCCGGCTTTTACTCGAAGAGGGCGATTCTCTTTCGCTGAGGCAATCAGGCGATCGCGAAGTTCTTCTTCACGGATAAGCTCGGCCAACCCTTTTTTCAGGTAGGCGAGCTGCTGTTCTACTGGCGGGAAACTCACGTTCGCCTTTCATTGTAGAAGCAGTCCATATAATGACGAGATGAAAGTTGTAGCGCTCCTGCTCGCGAGCGTCAGTGTTATGGCCGCTCAGTCGCCCTTCGACAACTTGGTCAATCGATACTTCGACGACTATTTTCGTCTGAATCCCACGGCTGCAACCGCGGCCGGTTTTCATGGGCCGAACGATGGACAGCTCGAAGACTTCTCGCGCGCGGGAATTGAGAAGCAAATCGCATTGGATGAAAAGTATCTTCCGGAATTCGAGAAGATGCCCCAGTCCGACGACCGCGATTGGGTTATCTCGCACCTTCATGCGGATATTTTGAACCAGCGGGCGATCAGGCAGTGGGAGAAGAACCCGGACTTCTACTCCAGCGGCGTGACCGGATCTATTTTTTCGCTAATCAGCCGGAAATTCGCTTCCCCCGAAGAGCGTCTTCGCGATGTGATTGCGCGCGAAAAGCAGATTCCGCAGGTTTTCACCGCGGCCAAGGACAATCTTAAGAACCCGCCAAAGATCTACACCGAAGTAGCGCTCGAGCAACTGCCCGGCCTCCAAAGTTTTTTTGGAAATGATGTACCCGCTGCCTTTGGAGACGTTAAGGATCAATCTCTTCTCGCCCAGTTCCATCAAGCTAACGACGCGACCATGGACGCGCTCAAGAATTACGAGAAGTGGGTCCGAGCCGATGTGCTGCCCCGGTCTAATGGCGATTTTCGCATCGGCGCCGAGAATTATCACGATAAGGTCACGTACGAGGAGATGGTCGACCTTCCGCCCGAACGCTTGCTAGAGATCGGTTATTCCAACTTGCACGAGAATCAGCGCAAGCTGGTTGAACTCTGCAAGCGGATCGATCCCAACAAAACGCCGCAGCAGATCGCCGAAGCGTACCAGAAGGACCACCCGGCTCCGGACCAATTGCTGCAAACTTTCCGCAATACTTTATCGGGGTTGATCAAGTTCATCAACGAGCATCAGATCATCACGATTCCGTCTACGGTAAGGCCAATCCTTGAAGAGACGCCGCCTTTCCTCCGAGCGCTAACGACGGCTTCAATGGACACGCCTGGCCCTTATGAGAAAGTTGCGACCGAAGCGTACTTTAACGTGACGCTGCCAGAAAAAAGCTGGCCCAAGGAGCGCATTGAAGAATTCATGACGGCCTTCAGCCGCGGCACGATCGAGAGTACCGCAATCCATGAAGCCTATCCTGGCCATTACGTCCAGCTTCTGTGGTTTCAAAAGGTGCCCTCCAAAGTTCGTAAGTTGATCGGATGCGGTTCGAACATCGAAGGCTGGGCGCATTATACCGAGCAGATGATGATCGACCAAGGCTACGGCAAGGATGACCCGGAGCTGAAAGTGGGCCAACTGCTAGACGCACTTCTGCGGAACTGCCGGTATATCGTCGGTATCGAGATGCACACCGGAAAGAGAAGCTTCGAGCAGGGGATCGAATTCTTCATCAAAGAAGGTTACATGTCTCGCGACTATGCTGAGCGCGAGACAAAGCGCGGCACTTCCGATCCTACTTATCTGGTTTACACTCTGGGAAAGCTAGAAATTCTCAAGTTGCGCGAGGACTATCGTCAAAAAATGGGCGCCGATTTTTCGCTGGAGCAGTTTCACAACACATTCATGCAGCAGGGCGGAGTACCTATTCGATTGATCCGTCACGCCATGCTGGGCAACGACTCGCCTATTTTGTAGTCGTCGCCTGACCAGAATGATCGAAAGCAATAAGCTCGGTTACAACCGCTTTCTCCTACTAGTGGCAGGGCTCGGCGGTTTGCTCTACGGAGTAGATGTCGGCATCATCGGTGGAGCGTTGCCGTATCTCGAAGCAACCTCGGGGCTGAACGCCGGCCAGCTCTCTATCATTGTCGCCGCCGTACTTCTCGGAAGCGTCTTCTCAACGCTGTTCGCTGGGATGCTCGCCGACTGGATGGGGCGAAAGCCTCTGATGGTGCTTAGCGGGATTACGTTTGTGGTGAGCATTCCTGTTATCGCTCTCTCGCACGGCTACGAGCCTCTCTTCTTCGGCCGGTTGCTGCAGGGTATCAGCGGCGGTTTGATCGGAGTGGTTGTCCCGCTGTATCTGGCCGAGTGCCTGGTCGCCTCGACTCGCGGGAAGGGAACCGGGGTCTTTCAATGGCTGCTGACGCTGGGGATCGTCTCGGCCGCGCTCATTGGCATCTATTACAGCTATCGCGTTCTGGAAGTCACCAGGACCGCCGATCCCGCCACCATTTTCGCCTTCAAGGATCAGGCTTGGCGCCGCATTTTCTGGGTCTCGTTGCCGCCGGGCGTTCTGTTTGTGATCGGTAGCCTACTGGTGGCGGAGTCTCCACGCTGGCTCTTCCGCCGTGGAAAAAAGCAGGCCGCTCTTGCTGCGCTTCTTCGCTCACGTACCAGCGCGCAGGCGGATCTCGAATTGAAGGAAATGGAACAGACGGCGGCGGCGGGCGCCAGAATCTCTCCGGGCGAGAAGATCAAAGACTCTCTACTGCGCCGCAAGTACGTGGTTCCTTTTTTGCTGGCATGCATAATTCTGTTCTGCAACACGGCAACAGGCATCAACTCGATCATCGGTTACAACACGAACATCCTGCTGCAGAGCGGACTTTCCGACGTGCAGTCTCACTGGGGGTACGTCGTCTTCACGCTCGTGAATTTCACGATGACTATTGGGGGGCTGGCACTGGTAGATCGCAAAGGCCGCAAGTTTCTGCTGACGCTGGGCACGGCCGGCATCATCGTTTCGCTCATTGGCACCGCTGTTCTCTTCCTGCGTACCGAAAAATCGAATCTGGACGTGCGGGCAGCTGTTCAATCTGTGGTGAATCCGGATCAAACGCTAAATTTGCGTTTCGACGCCGCCCAAGCAGGCAAGCTTCTGTCTGGGGGCGCGGGGGGCAAGTCGATCGATCCCGGCCGCGCATCCTTAGTTATTGTTTACTCCTACGGAGACTTCACCGCGGAGAGCAATGTGGCTCGTTCTGACGAAAGCGGCGCGCCAGCCATTCAGCTCTCGCGCACAAGCTGCGTGCCCGCGAATAAAGCGGAAGCGTTCTTCAAAAATCCGCTTGCCGATGTCGACGCGGCTCGCATCGCACCTCTCAGGATCGACAAGGCACTTATCGGCCCTGTTCCGGCTTCGAGTCACGGCTGGCTGGTGGCCATCACGCTCTATCTATTCATGGCTTTTTACGCGATCGGGCCCGGGGTATGCGTGTGGCTTGCTCTCTCAGAGTTAATGCCGACGCGCATTCGCTCGAATGGCATGAGCATCGCGCTCGTCATAAACCAGATCGTTTCAACCACGCTCGCTGCCATCTTCCTCCCGGTAGTCAGCAATTACGGCTACTCCACCATTTTTTTCGTGTTTGCCGGGTTTACCGTGATTTACTTCATCACCGCGTTCTTCTTCCTGCCAGAAACGAAAGGCAAAACTCTCGAAGAAATAGAGGAACACTTCGAAAGGTCAGCAAGTCACGCCTGAGCGGTGAGAAAGACTGCCGGGGCAAATTTCGCCGCAAAAGCCTCGTCGCAGGCCACTCACTTCACTAAGCTTCCCTCGGGCCACGCCGCTATTGGTTCGCGCGCAGTCTTTCTGGCTCGCCTGTGCGTAAACCGATCCAGATACAGATAGATTACCGGGGTTATATAGAGTGTCAGTAACTGCGAAACAATCAAGCCGCCGACTACTGCAATACCGAGCGGCCGCCGCGCTTCTCCGCCCGCGCCCGAGCCGAACGCAATCGGCAGAGTGCCTAGCAGCGCGGCCATAGTCGTCATCATGATGGGCCGGAAGCGCTGCATACAACCTTCGAAGATCGCCTCTTCCGGAGATTTGCCTTCTTTACGTTCCGCTTCGAGAGCGAAGTCGATCATCATGATCGCGTTCTTCTTCACAATTCCGATCAGCAGGATGATACCGACGAACGAGTAAAGATTGAGATCTTCCCCGAACAGCAAAAGCGTGAGCAATGCGCCCAGCCCTGCCGCCGGCAATCCCGAAAGAATTGTTATGGGGTGGATGAAGCTCTCGTACAGAATCCCCAGAACGAGATAGATCACCAGCACGGCAATTAAGAGAAGAATGCCAAGATCCCGCAGCGAGTTCTCGAATGCAGCCGCTGTTCCTTGATAGCTGAACGTCATCGTGTCGGGCAGACCGATTTGGCGGGCCGCAGCATCCACCAGCTTGGTCGCCTCGCTCAAGGCCACGCCCGGCTTTAAGTCAAATTGAAAATTGACCGCCGGCAATTGGCCGATGTGATTTACGCTCAATGGCGCCACCGTCTGCTGCAAATTTGTGACTGCCGAGAGCGGAACCATTTTGCCCTGGTTCGAGCGAATGTAAAGATCCCTGAGCGCCGCCGGATCACGCTGATATTGCGGCAACACTTCGAGGATCACGTCGTATTGGTCCGAAGCGGCGGTGATCGTGGTCACGCGCCGGTTGCCGTATGCGTCATACAAGGTATTGGCGATGGTGTCCGGATTGATACCTAGCGCCAGAGCGATGTTGCGATTGATATGAACATCGAGACGCGGACTGCTCAGCCGTAGGTCGCTATAGATATGGGTCAGTTGTGGAATTGAGCGAAGCTTCGCTTCGAGTATCGGCGCCCATTTGTACAGCTCGCTTGTATCCGCGTCTTCCAGAGCTACCGAATACTGGCTGCGTCCTTCGTTTTGACCGAGCGTAATCAGCGGGGGCGACTGGAGAAAAACCATCAGGCCCGGAATCTTCATGAATTCCTGCTCGAGCTGCGCGATGATCACATTCACCTTCGGCCGGTGCTTATCCTCTTTGAGATCGAAAAACACCATGCCCGAATTCTGGCCATTGAAGCCGACGCCGGATCCAAAACTTGAAATCCACTTGTTCTTCTTTAGGACATCATTCACTTGCTCCTGCAGGCCCACCATCTTGTCGAATGAGGTGTCCTGTGCTGCCTCATCGCCACCGAACGCAAAACCCTGGTCCACGGTCGGCATGAAGCCTTTAGGCATGATGACGAAGAGGTAAACGGTCGCTACTGTCAGCACAATGCTCGCCAGCAGGGTAATTCTACGGTGGCGCAGCACAACTTGCAAAGTGCGCCGGTAGGAGCTATTCAACCAAATGAAAAATTTCTCCGACCACCTATAGAAAGAGCCCGTCGGATGCGTCTCGTGGCGCAGAAACCGGCTGCACAGCATCGGCGTAAGCGTCAGTGAAATAAAGCCGGAGATAAGCACCGCCACCGCGATGGTAATCGAGAACTCACGCAGCAGCCGCCCGATGATTCCGCTCATGAACAGCACTGGAATAAACACCGCGACCAGCGAAACGGTCATCGAGATGATCGTGAATCCCACTTCCCGCGCGCCGTCGATTGCCGCCTGCATGCGTGGCTTGCCCATTTCCATGTGCCGCACGATGTTTTCGAGCATCACGATCGCATCATCGACCACGAATCCCACCGAAAGGGTCATGGCCATCATGGACAGCATGTCGATAGTGAATCCCAGCAGCTTCATGGCGGCAAAGGTGCCGAGCAGCGACAACGGAACCGCCAGGCTCGGAATCAGCGTCGCCGAGACATTTCGCAGGAAGAAGAAAATAACTCCGATCACCAGGCAAATTGTCAGCACCAGCGTAAACTTCACATCCGAAATCGATTCACGGATGTTCTGCGAAACGTCAAATGACCTGCCGATAACGATCCCAGCGGGCATCGACTCCTTCATTGAAGGCAGCAATGCCTTCACCGCGTCGGCCACTTGCACAGTATTTGAGCCAGGCTGCTTCCGGATAGCCAGCACAATGCCCAGCTTCCCGGTCAGCCAGAACTTCATCTTGTCGTTGCTCACGCTGTCGAAAACCTTGCCCAGTTCGTTTAGCCGGAGAGGGCTGCCGTTCTTGTAGGTCACGATCAACTGCGCAAACTGGGAAGCGGAGGTGAGCTGGCTATTCGATTGCACGGTGTAGGCTTTGGTGTAGCCGTACAGGGATCCGGCAGGCAGATTGACGCTGCCGGCTGTCAGCGCAGTCCGCAGGGTTTCTAAGTCTACCTGGTGAGCCGCCAGTTTAGCGGGATCCGCCTGTATACGGACGGCGTATTTTTCGCCGTAGACCTGCACCTGAGCCACTCCGCTCACCATCGAGATGCGGCGCGCCATGGTCTGCTCGGCGTATTGATCGAGCTGTGAGAGCGCCATCGTGTCAGAGGTTACAAAGATGTACATGATCGGCTGCTCGGCCGGGTTCACCTTTGAGTAGGAGGGCGGGGAAGGCATGTCGGTCGGCAATGCTCCCTGAGACCGAGCGATTGCCGCCTGCACGTCCTGCGCGGCCGCATCGATATTTCGGCTTAGATCAAATTGCAGAGTGATATTCGTCGAGCCGAGCGAGCTGGAAGACGACATGCTGTTTATGCCCGCAATGGTCGAAAACTGATTCTCCAGCGGTGTCGCCACCGACGAGGCCATGACATCCGGATTCGCACCGGGGAGGGACGCTTCTACCTGAATCGTCGGATATTCCACTGCGGGCAGATTGCTCACCGGCAGTGAAAAGTAGCTTAGTAAACCGAATCCCAAAATGCCCGCCATGATCAGCGTGGTGGTGATCGCGCGGCGTATGAATAAATCGGTGAAGTGCATGCCTCGTCCTTAGCTTTTACCTGTTTTCGCCCCAACTGGAGCTTCGGCTTGCCCTAACTGCGCCCCTGTATTCTCCAGCATTTTCACCTTCGCCCCCGGCATAAGCCGCATCTGCCCTTCCGAAATCACCATCTCGCCGGGTTGCAAACCACTGCCGATCACTGCTTGCTCTACTGCCTTTGCCGGCTTGTAATTACGCAATACGTTTACGGGCCGCATTGCTGCAGTCTGGTTCTCCTTGTTTACTACCCACACATACTTTCCCTGCGGGCCGTTTTCTATCGTACTGCTGGGCACTAGTATTCGGTCATGCTCCACGTGCAGCCGCGCTTCCACATTTACGAATTCGCCGGGCCACAGCGCGCGGCTTTGGTTCTGAAACTCGGCTTTTAGCTTGATGGTGCCGGTGGTCATATCCACTGAGTTGTCGATGAATTTCAGCTGACCGGTCATCGCTTCGCCATCGGCATTGGTCGCCTGAATCAGAAGCGGATGCCTGGCGTTGTATTTCTGCACCTCCGGCAAAAGTTGCTCGGGTACGCCAAAGCTCACGTAGATCGGCGAGATCTGCAGAATGGTGACTAGCGCCGCGTCATTGTCCTTGATCAGGTTGCCTGCCTTAACACTGATGGCCCCTGCGCGACCGGAGATGGGTGCGGTGATTTTGGTGTACTCGAGCTGCAGTTGCGTCTGCGCCAGCCGCGCCCGGTCCGATTTGGTTGCCGCCACTGCACTCTCAACCGCCGCTCTGTCCGCCTGGAGTGATGCCAGAGCCGAAGCATTCGTCGCCACCGCCTGTTCGGTCTGTTCCTTGGAATAGATTCCTTCTTTGGAGAGCGCCGTCGCCCGGTCAGCCGAAGCCTGCGTCTGCTTAATGTTTGCCTCGTCTTTGGCGACGTTGGCCCGTTCCTGCTGCTCGAGCGCCGCGTCTTTCGTGAGGTCAGCCTGGATCTGCGCAATCTGGCGCTGCAAGGGCTCCGGATCGATCTCAAACAGCAGTTGTCCCTTTTGCACATTTTGGCCTTCGCCAAACATCACGCTCAGGACCTGGCCCGCGACACGCGACTTGACATCCACGCTGGTTATGGCCTCTACGTTCCCAACCGCTGAGACCATCAACGGTACATCGGTTGCCACGGCGGGCACTGCGCGCACCGGCACAGCCTGCATCATCATCATTGCCATCGGATTTACCGCTTGTTGCTTCTTACCGCAGGCGACAACAAAAGCAACAAACACGAGCATAAAGACGCCGAGAAGTTCGGCTTTCAATCTGGAACGTTTCTGGGACACGGATCCTACTTGAGTTCTTGAAGGGATGCTTATATGGTCACATAGATGCACGGACGATCGCATCACTCCCCCTAACTACGAGACGAGCACCGAAAGGTTCCGTCTTTTCCATGCCATTCTAAACTTTCATGACCCATTCGCACGTGATATCCGTCCCCGGGCGCGTGAACCTGATCGGCGAACATATCGATTATCATGAGCTTCCTGTGCTTCCGATGGCTATCCAGCGCAAAATTTCGATCACCTTTCAGGGCAGGCGCGACACTTTGATTGAGGCGAGTTCCCCCGGGTACCCAAACCGCAGCTTCAGCCTTTCGGATTCTTCGCGCTTCTCTCCAGGAGACTGGGGCAACTATCTTAAAGCCGCGGTTCAGATGCTGGGACGCCGCTGGAAGCTGGCTCACGGAATCGATGCAGCCGTCTCTTCCGATTTGCCCTTAGCTGCCGGACTATCCTCATCTTCGGCCCTCCTCACCGGTTTCGCATTGGCGCTCTTGCGGGCAAATGACATCCAGCCCACCGTATACGAGTTGATGGAGCTCTTGCCGGAAGGCGAGCAGTTTGTCGGTACGCGGGGCGGCGGCATGGATCACGCTGCGGTGCTTGCCTCCCGTGCCGGTTCCGCTCTGCTGGTGCATTTTGCTCCTTTCAAATTCGAACCCATTCCGATTCCACACGGCTGGGCCTTTCTTATCGCGCACAGCCTGACGGTGGCTGAGAAATCGGGTGCGGTCAAAGCCGAGTACAACGCGCGCCGTATGGCTGGGGTCAAAGCTTTGTGCGCGCTTGGCCTCCCCTCGTTTCGCGCCGCCATGCAAGAACACTGTGAAAAGCAACTCGCAGCGAAAGCTGCAGGTCTTGCTTCTGATCAGCGCGATGCCTTTCTTCACGTGATCGCCGAGGCGAGGCGCGTCGAGGCCGCGGTGAACGCTTTGCGCAACGACGACATAAGCGCATTCGGCCGCCTCCTTTCCGCATCACATGCCAGCTTGCGCGATCGCCTGCGTGTCAGCAACGCCGCGTTGGACGAGCTCGTTGCAGCAGGCTTGGAGGCGGGGGCGCTCGGAGCGCGCGTCACCGGCGCTGGTTTTGGCGGGTGTGCGCTTATTCTCTGTAAACTGCCATACATGTCTGATGTTCGCGAAAGACTCATTCGGACCTTTTATCGCCAGCGTCCCGGCTTTGATCCTCGAAACCATCTGATAATGGCTGAACCCTCCGGAGGAGCTCTGAGTGCCTGATTCAAACGTGAGCAAAGCAATCATCCTCGCGGCCGGCCGGGGTACCCGCATGGGCGACATGACCAGGGAAATCCCTAAACCTATGCTGCCCATCCATGGACGCCCGATGCTTGACCATATACTCGAGCGGTTGTCGTCCGCGGGCATCACCCGCTTTCTGATCGTGATCGGCTACCACGGCGAGGTGATTGCCGAGCACTTGAAAGAAAGTAGCCGGGCCGTGACCCTGGTTCGTCAGGATCCAGTCAATGGCACTGGTTCCGGGGCGTTGCTTGGCAAAAACTTTGCCGGAAGTGAACCATTCCTCCTGACGTACGGCGACATCCTCTGCGAGCCTAATGAATACGTGCGTGCCATCAATATTCTTGTACACGATCCGGAGGTCGCAGCCGCGGTGGCGGTCAAAACCGTTGATGACCCTTGGCAGGGCGCCGCAGTCTACGAGGAGAACGGGCGCATAAGCCGCATGGTGGAGAAACCGCCTAGGGGAACCTCCACCACGCACTGGAATAGCGCCGGGTTCTACATCTTTAGACCCGTGCTTTTCGACTACCTCGCCCGGCTCCAGCCCTCGCCACGCGGCGAGTACGAGCTCACTTCCGCTCTGGACAGTATGCTTACTGACGGGCTCGAGCTCTGTATCTCGGCCGTTGCAGGCGCCTGGCGCGACGTAGGCCGCCCCGAGGATCTCGCTGCGGTGAATGCCTCCGATCCCCCGCTCTAAAGCCGCCGGTTTCTTCAACCGATGGATATTCGGAGGACGGGCGTTGTGCGACAGAAGATCTACCGAATCGATGAATTTAAATCAGGAGTGAATCGGATGAGCAGCAAGCCTCCATGCTACTGCCATGCCACTCGCGCGGTACAGGAGTTCTTCAGGAAAGAAGTACAGGCGCTGCGCCGCTCGATGGCTAAACCGTTCATCCTCCTCTTAGATAGCCTCGATTACGGTGTCCCTTCCAGCCCGCAAGGCTGGGATTTAATCTATTCCCCGGATCTGATTACCGGCTTGCCTCAGGTGGCTGCACGCCAAGTTCTTAAACTAGCCACCTCGCGCCTGAAAGCCGGTGGACGGCTGCTGGTTGCGAATGCATGTTTGAGCGAACTCGTGAGGCCATGCGGAGCCTGCGCCTCTTCCGGCCGTAACTACCGAACCGAGCTCGAACTGGCGGAACTTACGCTGGACATCCCGGATCACGTGATCGACGGACAAGCCATTTTTCGCGATGACTCGGGGCTGATCGTGTGTCTCGAGCTGTACAAGGCGAGGCCTCACCCGAACGCGCCTCGATACGACGCGCCGGTCAATCTAGAAGGCGTCATTGGTACCGCTGTTCAGCAAGACAGTCGGCACCACGGACATACCGGGCAATAGCAGATGCTGCCGGTTTTCGCCCGGCTCGAGTACCAGCTTCACAGGTACGCGCTGCACGACCTTCACGAAGTTCCCGGTGGCATTCTCTGGCGGAAGCAGGCTGAATCGCGCCCCTGAGGCGGCGGCGATGCTGTCCACATGGCCCCAGAATTTATGGCTGCTGCCGTAGGTGTCCACCTCGATCTCTACTTTTTGGCCGACGCGCATCTTTCTGAGTTGAGTTTCCTTAAAATTCGCCGTTACCCAGATATCGTCCAGCGGCACCAGCGCCATAATCTGTTGGCCTGGAGAAACCTGCATGCCCGGCTCGGCAGTCTTGCGGCTCACTATGCCGTCGACTGGAGCACGTATAACCGTATAACCGATATTCAGCTTGGCCTGATCGACGTCGGCCTGACGTTGCCGGATCTGCGCTTGCGCCGATTTGAAACGAGCTTGGCTAACCGCGACCTGTTTCGGCCGGAGCTCGCGGCTTTGCCGCTGCTGCACCATCGCAGTCGCAAGCCGGGCTTTCGCCTGCCCTAGCTCCGCCACGCTTTGGTCCAGATTGTGCTGCGCCTCCGTAATAGCTGATTTCGCGGAGTCTACCTGTGCAGCGTTCGCCGTCGCCGCTGCTACTGCCGCGTCGTAATCCTGCTTGGAGATTTCGTCTTTGGAAACGAGATCCTTATAGCGCGCGAGGTCCTTCTGCGACTTTACATAATTTGCCTGCGCCTGCGCCAGCGCAGAGTTGGCCGAACTTACCCGCGCTCGCGCTGCGTTCACCCCCTGCTCTGCCGAAGCCACTCCCGCCCGCCCTTCTTCCACTTGCGTTGAACTCGTGCTCACCTGGGAGCGCGTGTTGATGTTAGTAACGGGGACATTCACTTCTGATTCGGTTGTCGAGGCTTGGGCGTTGGCGAGGTTTGCCTCCGCTTGCGCCTGTGCCACCTGGTAGTCTGCCGGATCGAGCCTGACCAACTCTTGCCCCGCTCTTACCGGCTGGTTATCGTTCACCAGAACGCTTATGATCGTCCCGCTGATGCGCGGGCTGATCGGCACAACATGTCCATCCACCTGCGCATCGTCGGTTGATTCTCTAACGGAGTAGTACGCCCAAATCGGTATGGCTGCAATCAGCGCAACTACCAGCACCGCGAGCACAATCAGCCTCACCCTTCGTTTGCGCCGCGGGTCGTGCTGTTTCTTTTTCCTGTCCCCCGCCTTGTTTCCCTTGTCCTGCCCGCCTTGTCCCGACTGATCTTGCCCTTCTCGGCCGCCTTGATCATCCTGCGGATTGTGGTCGTCTGCCATGTCTCTGCTTTTTAAGTATGGACGTTACTCAATTTGTGGATCATTGTCCGGCTGCATGCGCCGCCCGAAGTCATCAATGGCTGGTGCAAAATCTAGTATAGGAAGCACGGAGATTACAGAGAAAACTCATGCGTAGAACGCTTTTCATAGGGTGCTTGATTTTCGGTCTGATCGGGCCGGCAAGCGCAACCGAAATGCAGGGTGTCATCGTCGATTGGAACTGCGTGAAATCCATGGTGCGAAACGGGCGCGAAAACACGCTCAAAAACAATCGCAGTTGCTCGATGATGAAGAACTATAATCGGGCGACTTACGGCTTGATGACCGATGACAAAAAGTTCTTCCGTTTGCAGGATCCCGGCAATGCGAAGATTCTTCAGTTGCTTAAAGACACGCCTGACAAAGACAACCTTCACGTGGTTGTAACCGGCGAGATTCAAAACGAAAACATGACTGTCGTGAACATCAGCGAGCTCTAGGGTGCTTCTGCCGTGATTTCTCTCTTTAACCCACAAAGAGCGATCGCCGCGTGGGCGTGGGAAAGGGAAGCGGCCATGACATCAGGGCGATGTGATCATAAGCCCAAAAGTTGATCAATCCAATTCCCGAACTAGCCGCCAGCTGATATTCCGAGGCCCACGGGCAGGCGCCGTTGAACCAAGGAATCAGGTAAGCCACATCGGCAGGGGCCCACGACATCGTCCCGGTGAACGGAAAAGTTATCGCCTGGGTTGCGAGATCGAGGTTTAAGTAGGTTGCGCCCCAACTCAACGCTTCCACTTTGAAGCGGTCGAGGCCGCTGCCCGCCTTGCTCCGCCACGCTGCCGGTAGATTGACTGCGGCGTTCAACCTACCGCCCTGTGCCGGAAGATTCGCCGGATGATAGCAAGCCGGATTATTTACATCGTTCGGGAATAGAAGTTCAAAGCGAGTATTTGGATAAGAGGCTAGCACTGCTGTTCGAATGGCATCGACGTGAGCTTTCAACTGTGCCGCCAGAAAGTTTGCGTCTGCACTCCCGTTCACTGTCGGATCGTCGTTCTGATCGATGAACTGGTAAAGCGGGCGGCCGAGAGCGGTTTGCGCTGCCGCTGAAGTCGCCTGGTCGTAATAGGCCATAGATTTGTACCAAACCGTGCCCGTACCGCTGGCCCACGCTCCATTGGCGCTCGATCCATTCAAAGTGAAGTGCGTTTGGTCGGTTACCGTCACTGTCCAGGTTCCATTTGCACTTGTCATCCCTTGCACGCCAGAGATCACGACCCTATCTCCTGTCGACAGCCCGTGATTTGCTGCCACGCCGATCGAAATCGGAGTCGTATAAGCCGCGTAGCCTACAGGAACAATCTGCTGGCAGCTGAAATACCACCACAGGAATTCCCCAAACTGCAGCCAGGGCGTCAGTCCGGCTGCGTTCTGCAGCCCGGCCATTTGCTTGTAAACGGCTTTCTGGAAATTGGTGACGTTTGTGACGGGCGCGCATTGCGACGATAGGATGCCGTTGAAATCGGTCGCGGTCTGTACGGCCATACCGTTGGCAAATCTTGCCGTCCAGACATTTGCGGCAGTCCCATCGTCTGGTGGATTTACCAGCTCCATCGAGAACGAAGTGGTAATCAGTAAGCCGGCGGAGGCGACTGCTTTGAAGAGATCCGCGTGCCATTGGGTAACGGCGTAGTTGATCGGGTTGTTAGCCGACGTGTCGATCTGCCAGGCGCCGTCCGAGCCGGTGTTTAGATTTCCCGTGGGAGTGGCTACTTTACCCTTTGCCGATGTGATACTTACCGTCAGAGTTTCGCTCGGCCAGTTCGGAGTCCGCGTGAAAATTGTGAGTTGTCCGGAACCCGTCTTTTGCGCCCAGGTGGCCACACTCGCTGAATTGATGTAGTAGACGAAATGGGCGGCGATCGTGTCGGACGTGTCAAGTGCCGTTACGGCTTTAAGGAATTTAAATCCGCCAATGTTTATCGTGGCCGAATCTCCCGCCGCCCACGTTCCGCTGAAAGTCACGACTGCGGAGTTAAGCACTCCGCCAACCCGCTTACGCTGATTCCACCAGTAGACGCCAACATACTCGTTCAGCTGACCGGCGAAGCCGAGCTTGTTCATATGCCAGAGCAGCCTCTGTGGGCTTACTTTGTAAGTGGCGTCCGTATCGAAGTCCAGAGCGGCACTGACATTCGGATACGTAATTAGAGCGTTTGGTATGTCGGAGCGGATCGCCGCTTCGATGTAATCGAAGACAAACTGGTAACCAAGCGAGCTCGGATCCCAAGTTGGATCTGTGCCTTTATGGTTTTGGCTCAGCAGAGTCAGTGTTACAGTGTGCGTACCGGCCGGAACACCCGATTTCAGGATGCGCCTAGTCACTACTTCTGAACTCACGTTCAGGAAGCAATCAAGACTCTGAAGCACGACTGTCCCGTCCAGAGTTGCACTGACCATGCCGCGATTATTGAAGAGCGATGTGCCCAGGTAGAGATCGTGAGTGCTCGCGCACTTGTAAGTCACCGTCACGCTATCGCCCGTGTGCGTGGAATCGAGACCTGTCTGGCGAGCGAAACCGCGCCAGTAATTATTTGCCCCAACCGTTTGCCAGCCCGCGCCGGAGTATACGCAGCTCGGATCTCCATTTCCCACGCGCACGCTTCCGGGGCCGGCGCACTGCAGAGCTTGCACTCCCTTTGGATCCGTTACAGACCAGTTAGAGAAAACTGCGCTCCATTGAGTATCCATATAGGACGCGCCAGCCGCGAGCTGCGGAGCAAACGTCAACCATGCCTGACGGATCTGATCGATTCCAAGTGCCGTAAAATCGAGCGAGATGTTCCAGGTTACGTTGTCCGAATTACCACCAGAAAGCTGCAAGACAGGGTTATTCACCTTCAGAGTCTGGTTAGCAGGCCGGACAAGCATATAGACCTGCACATCGTTTCCGTCTACGCTGCCGTAAGACGCGGCATACGGAACGTTTGAAGCGTTCGCCGCCGCTGATGTCAGCGTCAAAGTGGTCGGGCTAGTGACCGCATTCACGTAATACGATTTGCCGCCCAGAACGATCATTGAAGTGGCCGGAATGCCGGGGAATTTTACGCCGCTCTGCCAGCTAACAGCGGTTCCGTTCACATTCACAGCCCCTGCGCGCGCGTATCGGAGCGTTAGATTGCCGCTAGAGTCCGAAAAAGCAAGCAGTGCGATGCTGCTGTTCGCATAAGTCGACCAGTTGTACCCGTTGACGTAGCTGACGAAGGCTTGGGCGACTTGGGCAGCCGTCTCCCCGCCATGGGCCGTGAATGTAAAGCTGACATTATTCACGAAGAGAGTGAGCTGGTCACCGGCGGCACACCCGCCAGGAGCAGAAATTGTGTAGACCCCATGCGCCGCGGTGTAAGACCCGGCTGATAGAGTGGCGTGATCCCACAGATTGATCTTGACCGGCGCTTTATCTTTCGTCCCGTCGGTTGGAACAACATCCAGCTGCGCCCAATCGATCCAACTGTATTTCGAGGAATCGATTGGCTGCAAACCTTGGTAAGTCAAGCTGAAGTTGAGGACCATGCCGGAAAGATTGAAATCCGGCAGGTACTTCACCGAGTAATGCTCATATGCGTTATCAGCGTCGTATATGACTGCGACCGCAAAGTCCGCCTGGTCGCGAAAAACGCCGTAAAGTTTAAAACCGGCCGGGCTGGCCTCGCACAGCGATGCGGCAGCACCGAAACCTGTGAAACCTCTCAAATATAGAGTTCGATCGGGTTGAAATTTGTTGATGCGTTCCGTACTCATTGGGCGCTAAGGACGTACAACTTGCCGGTCCGAAGTTAGCGCGCACGTCTGAGCCTCTGGTACACGAAAGGCTCCCGCCAGGGGCAGGGACAGCCCTGTAAGCCTATTAGGCGGTGGTACTTGTGTGAATCTCCACGGATTCTTCATCTTCTGTGACTGCCGGCTCCGGAAGCCTTCCGACCCAGTTCATCCATCCCCAGAAGATGGCCGTAGAAGAGCTGAGGAGACCTGAGCAGGCGCCGATCAGACGGATGCTGAAGTATTCAGATGCCATACCAGCGGCGGTCATCGACAGCATCATGGTTGACCAGTTCAGCGTCTCAACTGTCGAGAACACGCGCCCCCGATAGCGATCCTCCACATGCTTCAGCAGCTTAGACCAGTTCAGGACGGAACTCACGGCCACGCTGCCCCTCGAAATCGCCATAAAAAGCAGCGCCAACGGCCAGCTTTTCATCTGGCTGAACACCACGTACGCCCCGCCGTGAAGCAGATAACAAAAGAAGACCGTGCGTTTATACGATTCAAAGCCAATCTCTTTGCCGAGCCGGTTGCCGATCACACCTCCAACCAGGAGTCCCACGCCAGCAATCGCCCAAAGCTGGCCCAGCCCTTCAGGGCCGCGCTTGAATACCATCTCGCTGAACAGAGTGAATAGCACCTGTGCCGCGCCGCCGCCGCTCGCCCAGCCAATTGCAATCAGCCCGATGCCGAGGATCAGCGGTGAGCCGATCATATAGCCAAGCCCCTCCCGGTACTCATGCCAGGGCCGCGCTACTTTGGTTTCGTTTAGATTGCGATCAGCCGCCCGGAAGTGGCCCTTCTCCGACTGAAGATTCGTAATGCAAAAGGCCGAGAAGAAGAACGAAAGACTATTGAAGATGAAGGCGACTTGGTAACCGAAGCGCGCCGCGGTCGTTCCACCGAAGTACGCGCCCACAGCCAAGGTAACCCAGCCTGTCGTCTGGGTGAGCGAGTTGGCGGTATGCAGTTCCGCATCGGTGGCGATCGCCGGCAGGATCGCCGAGCGGCCGCTGGTAAAAAACGGCGACGCGATCATCAGTAGCGCGCTCAGAAGGTAGAGAAGCCATGTCTGATGAAAGCGTATGGCCAGAATAAAGGCGAGGGCGAGCACTCCGCGCACCAGATCGCTCGCGATCATGATTCTGCGCCGGTCGAAGCGATCGAGCAGAACGCCGGCAAACGGGCCCACGATGATCGCCGGAATCGCGCGCGAGAGCATCAGGCCCGCGATAGCGCCCCCGTTGTGCGTCTCGTCCATCGCGAGGCTCAGAACCGCGATGTTGTTGAAGTGATCCCCGACTTCGCTGACGATCTGCCCCATCCAGGTCCAGCGATAATTTCGATTTCGCGCGAGAAGGCGCGTGAAGTCGGACATTTACTGCGGCTGCCTGAGCATCTTTGCAAGCGTGATCGCTTGCCCAAGATGGCGCTGCGTGTGCTCGCATAAATGTACAAGCAATCCGAGTACCGTGGTCGGCAGTGCTCGGCGGCCTACCGAACGCGGGTCATACAAAGTCACCGGGTTCAGGCGCCGCAGTTGTTCTTCTGACCTCGCGAGTTCCTGATTGACCAGGCCAAGCAGCTCGCTGACCGAGCCTTGTGGCTCCGATTCACGCTTCAGCGCCTCCAATTGCTGCGAACTTAGCTGTCCGCCCGACAGATACGTCGTCAGCCGGTTTACGCTTCCGGCCATATGCTTCATGTGAAAGCCAAGCGAAGCTCCGTCAATATTTCTCCATACGACTTCATCGGGCAGACCAGCAGTGTATTTTGCCAGGTCTTCTCGAACTTGAGCGAAGCTGAAGAACACCGGCATGACCAGCGGATCGACGCCTGCGATCGGACCGCGCAACCATGGTTCAGGGCTATTTGCTGCTGCGGACATTGAGCTCTCCTAGCGCATGTTGCCCGTGTGTCCGAGCGAATAGCGACCCGGCTGCGGGTAAACACACAGTCCATGTGGCCCTTTGCCGACCTTGATTCGCGCCAGCAGCTTGCCGTTCGAGGTATCGAGGACATACACCTCGCTGTTGTAACGGCCTGAAAGCCAGAGCGCTTTCCCATCAGGTGAGACGCCGCCCATGTCAGGGCTGCCGCCGCCGGGAATAACCCACTTGCCGCAGAGCTTCCGGGTGGCTGTATCGAGCAGCGAAATAGTCCCTTCGCCGCGATTCGAAATGTACATGTACCTGGCGTCGCGGCTGAAGTACTCGCCATGCGTGCCCTTGCCTGTCTTGATGAAGTCGATCTGTTTGAAGGCGTCGCCATCGATCACGTGTACGCCATTCGCATCCATATTGGCCACGTAGAATACCTTGCCATCAGGCGACAAGCGGCAGTCCTGCGGCATTCCCTTTGGCTCGAGCTTGATGCGCCCGATTACTTTCTGAGCGGCCACATCGATTTTAAGCAACTCGCTCGAAAACTCGCAGGTGGCGATCATGAATCGCCCATCGGGCGTGAAGTCGGCATGGTTCACTCCTTCGCAGCCGACGGGCACCTTGTTTATCACCGCCATAGTCTGCGAGTCTCGGAAGTCGATGCGCTTTTCGCGCTCGGCCATTACAACAGCGTATTTGCCGTCAGGGGTGTAATACATGTTGTACGGATCGTCTACGTTAACCGTCGGCCCTTGTTTGCCGGTGGCCGGATCAATCATCGTCAACTGATCGCCTAAGTCCTGCGCCACCCAAAGCTTCTTCAAATCCCAGGAAGGAACTACGTGCTGCGGCTCGAGCAAACCTTTCCCATGTTTAGGTAATGCAAAGTGGCCGATGATCTTGTAAGTCTTCGGATCGATAACGTCGACGGTGTCGCTTTTCGAGTTTGGGACGTAAACACGATACGGGAAACTCTTCACTGTTTCGCTGAGCATGCCCGGCCCATCCGCCGAATAAATGTTTCCGGTATCGAGCACCGGAGGCATGCCGGGGAGCGCACTAGACGAGCTAGCGCCCGCTGCCTGCACGCATGGCGGGACCGCAAACAGTACGACAACTCCCGCTAGAAAAAAAGACCTTTTTGAAGAACACATACGTCTACAAGCTAGAGTACCCTGGAGAACCGCCATCACAGCGGCAAGAATCTTCAGTACAATTCTAAATAGAAATGTTGCAGAGTGGCGATCGCGAAACGGAGATTCTGCTGGGAAACAAGCAGCTCCTCGCGGTTTTTTTCGTAGTGGCTGCGCTTCTTGGGATTGCTTTCACCGGGGGCTACATGGTCGGTCGCGGCGCGAGCGGTAAAAAGGCCTCTCCAACGGCGAACACGCCGGCAGACACGACATCACCCGCTTCCCAAACCGCTTCCGCCGCGGCACCGCAGGGCGGGGAAACCCATTCCGTGCCGGCCGACGACGGAAATCTGAACCCGGATGTTCCAGCCGCTAGCCTTTCCCGTAAAGGCTCGGAAGAGCTCCTGGGTGCACGTAAAAAGAAAGGTTCGGCCAAACCGGAGCAGGTCTCTGCCGCCGAGACTGCAACGCCTAAACCTGCCAGGTCAGATGGCTTCGTTCCGCAGGACGGCCAGGAATTTCTGCAAGTCGCCGCCGTGCCGCACGATCATGCTCTCGCCGTAGCCGCAGTGCTTCGTAAAAAGGGCTTCCATGCCCACGCCGTGCCCAAACCCGGCGATGCCAATCTGTATCGCGTCATTGTAGGCCCCATTCGCGATGCCGGAGAACTCTCCAGCACTCGCGATTCGCTGCGCAAGACGGGCTTTAGCCAGGTCATCGTGCAGCATTATCAGTGAGCCAGGGCCGCTGCAACGTTTTCACTCGCATCAGCGCCAAGCTCGACGTATCTGATAGTTGAAGGGCTCCAGGAGTGCACGGCGGGTTGTGATCGATTGCTTCTGATACTTTCGGTAGCAGCATGTACTCTGCCAGGGCCGGTCCAATCGAGCAAGCCGAATTGATTCTCAAGCTCTACGAGCTGCGGCGTGAAGGGGTGATGCGGGAAGCTCGCTCCTATATCGGCGGCGAGTTTATGCCGGCATCTGCGGACGAACTTGTTCAGATCGTGAGCGCCGGTGACAAGCATTCGAGCTTTGTCCTGCAGGTCTACGGATATTGGGACATGGTGGCGGCGTTCGTCCTGCACGGTGCGCTCGACCCCGGCCTGGTCTATGACACTTGCCAGGAGATGTATTTTCAATACGCTAAGATTCAGCCCTATCTGGCCGGCTTCCGGGAAAAAATGGGTCTACCTGAATTCCTCAGAAGCATCCAGCGCGTCACCGAAGATTCCGACGAAGGACGCCGGCGTCTTGAAGGAATGCGCGCGAACTTATCCGTCATAGCGGAAGTGCGCTCGCACGGCTAACTGTCAGTTCTGCGCAAGCGTTCTGAAGGCGCGTCTGGAGTGTACGGCAAGTATTCGCAGCGTGCTCTCGCTCACCACTCGACCGGTTCGGCTTGCTTCAACGTCCACACCTCTATTCCGTCCTTCTCCAGCCGCCGCGCAAGCTGTTCAGGGCGTCCTGTAAGTGCTGGAAACGTGCCGTAATGCATCGGTATCACTCGTTTCGCGCCGACAAAGCGTGCTGCGTGGGCGGCCTCGTGCGGACCCATTGTGAAGTGATCGCCAATCGGCAGAAACGCTAGCTCAGGTTCATGCAGCTCGCGAATAAGTTTCATGTCCGAAAACAGCGCCGTATCCCCAGCGAAATAGGCGCTTCGCCCGTCTCGAAACGTCAACACGTAACCAGCCGCTTCACCTCCGTAGATGAGTTCGTCACCGTCTTTGATCGAGCAACTGTGGAGCGCGTGCGTCATCGTCAGCTTGAGGAACCCAAGGTCGACCGTTCCGCCCTTATTAATGCCGATGGTGTTTTTGGCACCCTTCTTCTCGAAGTAGGATGCCGTCTCGAAGATCGCGACGATTTTCGGTCCGAACTTCTTAGCAAGAGGCAGCACGTCGTTGACGTGATCAAAGTGCGCGTGTGAAATCGCGATGGCATCGACTTTTGAGATCTTGTAGTCTTTCGGATAAGCTGGATTTCCCTCGATCCAGGGATCAAGGACCAGTACTTCGCCGGAATTGAACTTAAGCTCAAATGTCGCGTGGCCCAGCCAGGTAATCTGTATCATTCCGACCCGTTAGATGCCTGCTTTGGCTTGACCGGTACAACGAGACCTTCGCCGATCCGGGCTAATGGCGGTATCGAAACCGGCAATTTTCCGCCAATAGCAATCTGGCCCAGCATTGCTTTCGCAGCCGCAACTTCGGAAGTTGGGGTCACGCTAAACGTAGCAGCATAAGCTGAAACCGCAGGGAAGTCTCGATATACATAAGGACTGCCAAAGGAAATCAGTGCCACCGGTGCAGGTCCAGCCAGAACCGTTTTCAAGAATTGGTTCAGCTCCCCCTGCAATCCTATGGTGCCGCGGTTCGCGCCGACCGTGATAAAGGTCGCTACGTAAACCTGCTTGCAGTGCGCAACATCTGTCGCAATACTTGCCAGCAGAGTGTCGGGCATGCTCGGATGCGTAATGTAAACCGGCAACGGTGCTGTGGCTCTAAGCGCACCGACAAGCGCCCGGCCGCGGGTCGAGAACTCGCCCTCGCTAATAATCACCAGGCAAGAGCCTTCCGCGCCCGGCATCGGAAACAGGTGCTTCTCATCCTTCACCAGCGTGAACGCCCGATCCGCGACATCCTGCGCAAGTTCATCGAGCTTATGCTTTTCAAGATCGTCGCTGATGTGGTCGAGATTGACAAACCGGCTGTGAAAGAGACCGACTCGCTGTTTGGCCGCGAGCACTTTCATCACGCTCGCGTTCAGTCTTTGAAGCGAGATCTCTTTCTTTCCGATGGCCCTCATAATGCTACGAATGCAGGCCTCTGGGTCCGGAGGCATCAGCAACACGTCCGCTCCGGCCTCGATCGCGCGAACGGCGGCTTCACCGGGCGAGTACAGCGATGTTATGGCTTGCATGTCGAGCGCGTCCGTCACAACTAGACCTTTGAAGCCGAGTTGTTGTCGTAGCAGATCGGCAAGTACGTTGCGTGAAACGGTCGCGGGTATCTGCTCGGGCTCGAATGCGGGAACAATTAGATGCCCGGTCATGATCGAATCGACGCCGTGCGCGACGGCTGCGCGAAACGGTACCAGCTCAATCGATTCGATTCGCTCTTTCGGCTGATCGAGCCTTGCGAGTTGCATATGGCTGTCTTCTGCCGTGTCGCCGTGCCCTGGGAAATGCTTCGCGCTCAACAGGACATAGTTGCCAGGATCGGAATGCGCGCCGTCGATGAAAGCAGCCACATCATCGGCTACCGCCGACGGGTCTTCGCCGAAAGATCGTGTGTTGATGATCGGATTATCGGGATTATTGTTTACGTCTGCGTCGGGCGCGAAGACCCAGTTCACGCCCAGAGCGCGGGCTTCGCGGGCGGTCGCTGCCCCTAATTGCCGGATCGCTTGCAAATCGTGTGCGGCCCCGAAGCCCATCGAATACGGAAAACGCGCCGTCTGCGCAACCCGCATGGAAGCGCCTCGCTCGAAATCCGAGCCCACCAGCAGCGGAATCTTCGCTTCCCGCTGCATATGGTTGATGAAAGCGGCCATCTCGAATGGCTGCGCAAGTATCACATCGCCGTTGCGAATGCGACCCGCCACAATGAATCCGCCTACATGCGTGTCGTGGATCCAGTGTGTGAACCGTACGTATTCGCGGTCGCTGCTTTCCGGATAATCGCCGTATCCGCGCACCACAATTAATTGCGCGATCCGGTCGTGCAAAGAAAGCGAGCGCAGCAGTGTAGCAGCGGCTGCACCGGCCTTCTGCACACGGGCTTTGTCGGAGCGAACTGCGGCGACAACTGCTTCGGGCGAATCCAGGCCGGCAAATACGAGAATTGTGACGAGAATCCGCCAGCAAACCATGCCTCAATATAAGAGATCCGCTTGCTTCGAGGCTTGAGAGTGGGAACCGGAACCACAGCATCTCCGCTCGGGAAGGTGCAGCAGGCTGTGGAAGAAGCAAAAGAACGCGTCCGTTTCTACCATTGGTGTGTTTCCAGGGTTCCGTTGTTACGCAGTCTAAAGAATTGAACTACGCCTCTGGCTTTGCGGATCGGGCGCCCGATGAATCTCGCTTCTCTCAAGGTGCGAACGAATTCAACTCGTGAAGGACCGTTCTTAGGTCGAATATCAAGACGGTACTTATAACCGTAGTCCAACGCGAGCAGATTCAACCTAGTCTCGGCCAGGATCTCCTGGCTGGCCATACCCTCCCAGAAACGTTTGTACGTGCCGTATCTAAGAATCAGTGCCATGGCTCTTACCGTTTTGCTACGAGTGCCGATTTCAAGGCACCTTTATGTGATCGCTCCGCGATCGCTCTGCAATCAGTGGAACTCGGTATTCGTGCAGCACGAGCACCATTCACTCTGTGGACTTCCCGGCATGCCAGCTCGCGGCGCCCACAGTCAGTTTGCTGCATTTGCCTCCTAGCTTGGCAAGAGTTTACGCCGAGCGGCGTACTGGAAGCCATTATAAAGGGTTAGTTTTTCCATATAGGTGAACACTTCCAGCACAACCGGTACATTTTGCTTCTGGAGAATAGTAGATGTACCTGGAAAGTTAACTGAATTTGTCGAGATTCAGCTTAAAACTTTTGTATTTTTCTAAGGTTGATTAATCCCTATTGGATGAACTAACACTGCAAAGCTCAGTCGAGTCAGGAGGATGACACTATGAGAAGCGGCGTCTGGGTAGGACTGCTGACAGTTTACGCGTTCTGGGCTGCTCCCATACAGGGGGCGGGAAGGTTGATCATTCGGGTTCCCGGAGGTTTGACGGCTGCCCAAACTGATTGCGCAGTCGCGGGCTGCACCATCGTCGAGAACATCGACGGCTCACCCGGCCAGCTTTTCCTGGCGGCTACCACCGGGAATCCCGCTCCCGTTCTGGTAAGGCTGCTGGCGCTCAGCGGAATTGCGGACGGTGAAATCGATCAACTTGCTCAGGTAGCAGAATCAACCGCGACGGCGCCCCCAGCTCTTTCAGATAACGTGCCGGTTACGTATTACGGCGCCACGGTTCCGGATGGCTACATTCATCAACCTGCAACGGCGAAAACTCGTTTGGCAGATACTCAGGCCGCCTTTCCGAATATAACCGGCGTGGGTATTGTCGCGGTCATCGATACGGGCGTTGACCCAAACCATCCTGCTCTCAAGCCTGTGCTGCTTCCGGGCTATGATTTCACTCGCAACCAGCAGGGAGCGGATGAGACGAAGGACGTAAGCCTGCCCGGCGCTCCGGTTGTTCAGGGAGCGCAGCCGCAATGGGTGCGTGGAGATGGCTCGGGAGACCTTTCTCAATCTACGGTCGCGGTAGTGGATCAATACACGGCAGCGGCAGTGAATGGCAACCCCCAGTACGCCGATTTTGGGCATGGGACGATGGTGGCGGGATTGATACACCTGGTTGCACCAACCGCAAAGATCCTACCGCTGAAGGCTTTTCGGGCTGACGGAACAGGGTACACGTCCGATATTTTGCGAGCAATCTACCAGGCCATTCTGCAGCACGCGACTGTTCTGAACATGAGTTTCACTCTGGCGGACTACTCCCAAGAACTGGCAACTGCTCTCGATGTGGCTACTCTCACTGGTGCTGTTTCAGTGGCGGCGGCTGGCAATAGCGCGCAAGATACGCTGGTTTATCCGGCTGCTCTCTGGGATGTACTCGGGATCGCCTCTACTACCAACAATGATCAGTTGTCTTCTTTCTCAAATTATGGACCCCAACTGGTCTGGATCGGCGCGCCGGGAGAAGGCGTAGTCACGACCTATCCGTTTTCCACGTATGCGGCCGGATGGGGGACTTCATTCAGCGCTCCTCTGGTTTCAGGGGTGGCAGCGCTTCTGCTGAACGTGAATTGTCTGAGCGATCAACAGTCGAGTGCGGATTCAACCTCCCATGCGCAGCCGATCAATCAAAATGTCGGCCATGGGCGTCTGGACATCTATCAGGCCGTCGAGGCTTGGAGCCAGGCGGTTGGATCACATTAGCGCCCGGAGGGTGAAGGGCGCACGAGAGAATGGAGCGAGACCGGCGCGCGAAGCCCGGGAATTTATGCCAGAGCTTTTGCTGCGAGTTCGAGAACTCACCGTTCATCTCCGTTCGCCCCGGGCGCTAGTTCTCGACCGTGTTGGCTTCGATTTAGCGGCGGGCGAAAGCATCGGGATACTGGGCGAGTCAGGAGCGGGGAAAACAACCTTAGCCAAAGCTATTGTTCGGCTTCTGCCGGCTGAATGCTGGGCGGTTGAGGGCTCCATCCGGTTCCGGGGAAGCGAGCTCCTGCGGGCCAAAGAACGCGAGCTGCAGAAAGTTCGCGGAGCGCAGATCTCTCCGATTTCTCAGGAGCCCGAGCTGGCGCTGAATCCGGTTCTGGCCGTGGGCAAGCAAATCGATGAAGTTCTGCGCGCGCATTCAAGCTTGCACCGGCGGCGTCGCCGGGAAGAAGTGGATTCGATTCTGCGCGCCGTTGGACTGCCCGGGCCTCACATCTCCCGGGCTTATCCTCACGAGTTGAGCGGAGGCCAACGCCAGCGGGCAGCAATCGCGCTATCGCTGATCTCGAAGCCTTCCCTGCTTATCGCGGACGAGCCAACGAGCGCACTCGACAATGTCACGCAGGCGGCGGTGTTGGATCTTCTAAAGAGCGTCAGAGATCGTTTTGGACTCGCGCTCGTGTTCATCACCCACAATCCGGCTGTTTTAAGCGGGCTAGCGGACCGCGTTCTGGTGATGCGCGGCGGCTGCATCGTTGAAGAGGGAGCTTCCTCGCAGATGCTCTCGAAACCGACCCATCCTTACACTCAGGAGCTATTGAGATCGATCCCACCCATGCGGGCAGCGCTCCGGGCCGGAGTCAGCCAATCTTTGGAGCAGCGCCGGACTTGAGGGACTCGAGCATGGAGGTCGGGACTGAGCCGAGTGACGGTCGACGGCCCCCTCTGCTGGAGGCCCGCCACCTCAGCAAGCATTACCTCAGAGGGCGATGGCCGTTTATCCGGGTCCGAGTGACTGCGTTGGAAGACGCCGGCCTTACTTTATGGCCAGGGTCCACCTTGGCGCTGGTCGGCAAGTCCGGGGCGGGCAAGTCCACCCTGGGCCGGTGTGTGGCGTTGCTCGAAGCGCCCGATTCGGGTGAAATTCGCTTCCAGGGACGAGACGTTCTAGCTTTGCGAAAGAATGAACTCGCCGGCATTCGCCGTGACATTCAATTTATGTTTCAGCAATCCGCGACCGCCATGAATCCGCGCTTCGAGGCTGTTGAAGTTGTTGCCGAACCACTGCGAATCGGGGGCTCAAGGTCGAAAAAAGAAAGTTACGAGCAGGCGCTGGCGTTGTTAGAGCAGGTGGGTATCGCAGCCGCGACGGCTCACCGCCGGCCGCTCGAATTTAGCGGCGGCCAGCGTCAGCGAATCGCTGTCGCCCGCGCTTTGATCTTGAAACCGAAGCTCCTGGTTCTCGATGAAGCTTTCTCCGGTCTGGATGTTTGCACCCAAATGCAGATCGCGAACCTGTTGCTCGAATTGCAAGCTTCTCTCTCTCTTTCGTATCTCTTCATTTCGCACGATCTTCGGATGGCGGCGTATCTGGCCGACAGCATGGCGGTGATCGATCAAGGCAGGGTCGTGGAAACCGGGAGCGTCGGCGCTTTGTTCTCGCGTACTCAACGCAATGAAACCCGCGACTTGATAGCCGCCATTCCCGAAATAAAGGAGCACCTCGTCACCCCTCCTGATACTGTCCTGTAAGATGCGTTTTTTGCTCCGCCGCGTTCTACACAGCGTCCTTCTCCTGACTGGCGCTTCCGTGCTTTCGTTCGTGATTGTCAATCTTGCTCCGGGTGATTTCTATCAGGCTCTGAGGCTGAGGCCTGACGTTTCGCCCGCCACAGTGGCAGCTCTGCAATCGCAACACGGCCTCAATCAATCGCTGCCCGTGAGATATCTATATTGGGTTCGGTCGGCCGTTCAAGGCGACTGGGGATTCTCCCTCGCTTACAACAGTCCCGCTCGCCCGATCCTCTGGTCGCGCGCCAAAAACACGTTGCTGCTTGCGGGCACGGCAACGTTGCTTGCCTGGCTGCTGGCGCTATCGGTTGGGCTTTGGAGCGCAGCTCACCCGCATGCATGGGCGGATTCGCTTGCCAGCGCAGCGGTGTCGATCCTGCTTGCCACTCCGGAACTGGTGCTTGCTCTCCTGCTCTTACTCCTTGCTGTCCGGACTGGGTATTTTCCCGCGGGCGGGCTCATGTCGCTCGATTCTTCCTTGCATCTCTGGACCCGAATAGAAGATATCTCCAAGCACCTGTTGCTCCCAAGCCTTTGCCTATCCGCAGGACTGTTGCCGATACTGTTTTTACATGTGCGTACGGCTGCCAGAGAAGCTTTGGACACGCCATTCATCAGCGCCGCACGTGGATACGGGATTCCGTTCCGGCGCGTGCTGTTGCGGCATGCGCTCCCTGCCGCAGCGAATCCGCTAATCTCACTGTTCGGCCTCTCGCTAGGCCTACTGATGAGCTCCTCGCTGGTTATTGAGGCAATCTTCAGTTGGCCTGGGCTTGGCCAGTTGATGTTAGAGGCGATATTCCAGCGAGACTTTTTTCTGGTGGTCGATGCGGGAATGCTCGCCACCTGCTTCCTCGTCGCGGGCAATCTCCTGGCCGATGTGCTGCTGTATGCGACCGATCCTCGTATTCGCGAGCAGTAAGCGTGTCTCGCCGCAAAGGACCTGCGATCGCCATTTCCGTGCTGGTTCTTTCACACTGTGTCATCCTGCTGGCCGGCTTCTTTGCTCCGTATGCCTTCGATGCGCAGAACCGGAACTTGGCCTTCGCTCCCCCGAATCAGGTGCACTTCTTGGATGTACAACACCGCTTTCATTTTCGGCCGTTCATATACCGTTGGATGCCGCGCCCGGACAGTTCGAGCCGATATCAGGAGGATCGATCAGCGGCTGTCCCTATCCGTTTTCTAATCCTTGGAGCGCCTTATAAGGTGCTTGGGGTGATTGCCTCCCGACGGCATCTGTTTGGTGTAGATGGCGACGCGCGCCTATTACTGATCGGCAGCGACGGATTCGGCCGGGACGAGTTCTCGCGCCTCCTCTACGGAGGCCGCACTTCCTTATTCGCAGGAATCCTCGCCACAGTAATTTCTCTTTCCATTGGGTTAGTGCTGGGAGGGCTGGCGGGCTATTACGCACGTTGGGTCGACGACATCATCATGCGAGCCAGCGAGGTGTTTCTGACCGTTCCCTGGTTGTACCTGCTTCTTTTCGCGCGGGCTTTTCTGCCGCTGCAGACCGATCCCGACGCCATCTTCCTCCTCCTCATTGCCATCTTAGGCCTGCTTGGATGGGCTCGCCCAGCGCGTTTGATCCGGGGAGTTGTGTTGAGCGCGAAGCAACGTGATTACGTGCTCGCGGCCAAGGGCTTCGGCGCTTCGGATTTCTATCTTCTCAGAAGGCACATCTTGCCCGATGCTTCGGGTATTGTGGCGACGCAGACGGCTCTATATATACCGCAATTCATTCTGGCGGAAGTGACACTCTCATTTTTCGGTCTCGGCGTCAGCGAGCCCGCGCCGAGTTGGGGCAACATGTTGGCTGGGCTCCAGCAATATTTTGTGCTGGAATCCTGCTGGTGGATGTTTGCTCCGGCTTTCGCTCTCATTGTTGTATTCCTCGCCTATCATCGGCTTTTTTCGCATTATGCCCGGGGCACGCCTCGATTCTGACGAAGTGCACTCTATTAAGCTTGAAAAAGGTTTCGGTTAACCACGAGCGATGCTTCGGACAAGGACCAATCTCAGACGTTTTACTATTTTTTCCGTCTGCTTTGTTTTTATAGCTGCTCTTTCGACAACGCAGCCAGCGCTAAATGCCAAAGGCAACACCGGATCCTATGTTGCGAACGCCGAAGATTTTCAGCAGGTTAAATGTCAAATCGGCCGCTATGGCGGACGGCTGGTTATTTCCCAGCGTTCCGAGCCAAAGACTCTCAATCCATTGCTAGCAATGGACGGGGCTTCGCAAGAGATCATCGGCTTACTCACGGCGGACCTCATCCACATCAATCGCTACAGTCAACAGACCGAACCGGCGCTGGCCATGTCGTGGACGGTATCCGCCGATCGCCGGCGCTACACATTGCACCTACGCCGGGGCCTACGGTTTTCGGACGGATCTCGGTTCGACGCCGACGATGTGGTGTTTACTTTTCAGTGCTACCTGGACGAGAGGGTCCACTCTCCGCAACGAGACCTGCTGGTAATCTCGGGAAAACCAATCTTGGCGCAAAAGATCGACGACCATACGGTCCTCTTCACGCTGGCGCAACCCTATGCCGCTGCTGAACGATTGTTCGACAGCGTTGCCATTCTGCCGCGCCACTTGCTGCAGCAGAGTTACCTCGGGGCCAAGCTGGCAAGCGTGTGGGGCTTGAATACGCCGCCTGAACAGATTGCCGGCTTAGGGCCATTCCGTCTCAAAGAGTACGTTCCCGGCCAACACATCGTCCTCGAGCGCAATCCGTACTACTGGAAAAAAGATATCAAAGGAGAAGCTCTGCCCTATCTGGATACGATCGAGTCCATATTTGTCGCCAACTCTGGTGCCGAAGCAATGCGGTTCGACGCGGGCGAAACCGATGTGATCAACCGTTTAGATGCAGCCGATTTCGCTGTTCTGGAGAAGGATGCTCAGCGCCGGCGCTTCCATGTCTACGACCTGGGACCAGGGCTCGAGTACGATTTTCTTTTCTTCAATGAGAACACCCTGCCAGCAGCCGCCTCGCCGTCCCTCGCCTTGGAGCAGTCCTGGTTTGGGCAAACGGCATTCCGTCAGGCGATCTCGAGCGCTATTGACCGGGACAGCATCGTTCGCCTGGCGTACCGGGGACGGGCGCGGCCTTTATCCGTTCCAGTAACAGCAGGCAATGAGCTTTGGATCGATAAAGCACTACCTCTGCCCACGCGCTCTTTAGAGCGATCGCGAAGCCTCCTACGGGGCAGCGGTTTCTCCTGGTCGAGCGGGGGGGCTCTCACTAGCCCGCGAGGTGCTCCGGTGACATTCTCGATCGCCTTTAACGCAGGGAAACCGGAACAGGCGCAAATGGCTGTATTGATACAGCAGGACCTCAAAGAACTTGGGATAACCGTGACTCTGGATGCACTGGAATTTCATAGTTTCCTAGATCGCCTGTTCACCAGTTTCAAATATGAAGCGGCAATTATCGCTCTCGCCGGCGGTGACTCAGATCCAAATTCGGAGTTGAATGTACTGAGCTCGAAGGGTAATGCACACGTTTGGAGGTTGCAATCCGCTGGGCCGCCTCCGCCCTGGCAACGCGAGATCGACCGATTGATGCAGGCACAACTAACCGCCTCGGATTATTGGCGGAGAAAACAAATTTTCGATCGTGTACAGGACCTTTTATGGGAGAATGTGCCCGTGATTTGCCTGATCAGTCCCGATATACTCGTTGGGGCAAAAGACCGGATCGGAAACTTCCGCCCGGCTATCCTCAGCAACCACACTCTTTGGAACGCGGAAGAGCTCTTTATTCGTCAATAGCGGGACCCCGCGGATATTCATGAGCTCAGGTGTCAAACCCTCTTACGCGCTAAAACCGTTCCGTGAAGATGAGCAGCTGGTTCGGGAATGCCTGCTGGGCAGCGAAGAAGCCTGGTCCGACCTGATAGACAAGTACCGGAATCTCATCTTCTCGATTCCAGTTAAATACGGCTTTTCCCGCGAGGATGCGAGCGAAATATTTCAAGCCGTTTGTCTCGCTCTGCTGGAAGAGCTGTCGCATCTGCGGGAGCCGCGGGCCCTTGCCGCATGGCTGATCACATTGACGGCGCGCAAGTGCGCCCGTTGGAAGCACGAAAGGCGGTTATTCGTGGAGGCGGAAATCGATGAAGAGAGCTTCCCTGACACAGACAAGCTGCCAGAAGGGTTCCTCGAAGAGCTCGAGCGCGAACAGATCTTGCGCGAAGCCATTGCAAAGGCCTCGCCCGAATGCAGGCGGCTTATCGATCTTCTCTTCTTCTCGAATCCTCCCCTTCGCTACGATCAGGCGGCGGAGGCGCTCGGGTTTGCCAAGGGCTCGGTCGGAGCTACCAGGATGCGGTGTCTCGAAAAGCTGCGGTCATCTCTCGAGAAGAAAGGTTTTCGTTGACAGCGAATGGACCAAACGACTCAGGAGATCTGCTTTGAGTTGGGGCGGCTACCTGATGAGGCGAGCCGAAAGAGTCTCCTCGACCGGTGCCCTGAACTGATCAGAGCTGAGGTTGTGAAGCAACTCGCGGAAGCCGTGCGGGTCGCAGTGAGAGTGGATGTGCGAAAAGCTCTGGGGTTGGCTGAGGCGGCGATTGCTATTGCCCGCGAGTTAGGAACGAGCGAAGAACTGGCCCTCGGCTCGAGGGCTAAGGCAAACGCCTTATGGGTAACGGGTGAGTGCAAATCAGCGGTCGAGCTTTTCGAGCAGGCTGCCGATCTGTTTCAGGAGGCCGGCAACAGGAATGAGGTAGCCCGTACCTATAGCAGTTCTATTCAGTCTCTCGCCTTGCTAGGCAAGTACGATCAGGCTTTCGCCGCCGCCGAAAAGGCGCGCGAGATTTTCACGGGACTTGGCGAAAGCTGGCGTGTCGCTCGCTTAAACATCAATGTGGCAAACGTCTACCACCGCCAGAACCGTTATTCAGAGGCGCTCGCCACTTATGAACGGGCCTATCAACAGTTACTCCCTCACCGGGACATGGAAGGCATCGGCGCGGCGCTTCACAATATGGCGGTCTGCCTTATCGCCCTCGACGATTTCAGCGCCGCTTTAGCCACGTATCGGAGAGTCCGGGAATTCTGTGAACAACACAACATGCCTCTGGTCGCAGGGCAAGCCGATTACAATATCGCCTTCCTCTACTATCTGCAGGGCGACTACACCAAAGCGCTCGAGTTGTTACGCTGCACCCGTGAGGCCTGCGGCCAGAGTGGCGATACCTATCATTCAGGCTTATGCGACCTGGACCGATCCGAAATCTACCTGGAGTTGAGCCTTATCGAGGAAGCAGCCGAGATGGCGCAGAACAGCTTCGAGCACTTCGAGCAGCTGGGTATGGGGTTCGAGTCTGCCAGGGCGCTCACTAACCTGGCAATCGCGACGAGCATTCAAGGTGACTCGAATCGGGCTCTCGAGCTATTCGCGCGTTCGAAGGACATCGCGCGCGGTGAGAACAATCAGGTCTGGTGCAGTATTACTGATCTGTATCGCGCCCTTGTGTTGTTGGACCAAGGCGAATATTCCGCAGCGCGCGACCTCGCCTTGCCAGCGGCAGATTTCTTTCGCTCCGTCCGCATCCCGAGCAAGCATGTGCTCTGCCTCTTGCTCTTGACGCGAGTATATCTCCGGACTGGAGAAATCGAGCAGGCCGCGCGGTCCTGCGGGGAAGCCTTGAGATTACTGGAGAGCCTTGACGCACCGATCCTTAGCTATCAGGCACAGTTCTTGTGGGGCCAGATTTACGAAGCGCAAGGTGAAAGGGAGCAAGCTTACAAGTCTTATCAGGCGTCGCGATTGGCTCTCGAGACGCTCCGGAGCAGTCTCCAGCGGGAAGAGCTGAAGCTCGGATTCATGCGGAACCGGCTGGACGTCTACAACCGCCTTATCCAAATCTGTTTGGATCAGGCCTCGGCCGAATCGTGTATAGAAGCGGGCGGCCCCGCGCGCAGGAATGCTTTGGAAGAAGCGCTTTCATTCATCGAGGCGGCGAAGTCTCGCACCTTACGGGACTTGATCTTAGGAGGCGCACAGCCAAGCTCGGGCGGACCCGCAGAAAACGAGGCTGACCGGCACGCCCGTGACCTGCGAAAAGAATTGAACTGGTATTACCACCGCATCGAGCGGGAGCAGTTTTCCCCGGATGCAGTTCCGCTCCAACATATCGACTCGTTAAGGTTTCAGGCAAGGGCGCGCGAGCACGAATTGATGCGGCTCTTGTTGGAAGCACCCAACCCGCCGGCCATCGGCTCGGCCCTTCGAAATTCGAGTGCTGCAACACTTGAGGAGATCCGCTATGCTCTCCCGCCTGACGCGGCACTCCTGGAATACTTTGCCATCGGGGAACGAACCCTGGCAGCTGTAGTTACCAGGAACTCCCTCGAGATAATTCCTCTCGCTCCCGCCACCGCGATCGCACACCGATTGAGATTACTCCAGTTTCAACTTTCGAAATTTCGCCTGAACAGCGAATACATCGCCCGGTTCCACGAGACTCTTGTCGGAGCTGCCCAGGTTCATCTCCGCGGGCTCTACGATGATGTGATCGGTCCTTTAGAGGGCTTACTCCAGGTAAGGGATTTGGTCATCGTTCCGTTTGGTCCGCTGCATTCGCTGCCCTTTCACGCGCTGTTTGACGGGCGAGATTATCTGATTGACAGATTCAGCATCTGTTACGGGCCGAGTGCAAGCATCTTTGCTCGTGCCAATAAAAAGCCGCCGGATTCGAGTGGGCCATCTTTGATCTTGGGGATCGATGATCCCCGAACGCCTTTCATCGAGGAAGAAGTTCAGGTAGTCGCATCCGTCGTACCGGAACCTCGAATTCTCTTCGGATCAGACGCGACCGAAGAAGCGTTGCGGGAATTCGGGCCCCGGAGCCAGCTGATACACATCGCGAGCCATGGTTATTTCCGGCAGGACAGCCCCATGTTTTCGTCGATCAAACTGGCAGGTTCGTACCTCACGCTGTACGATCTCTATCACATGAATTTACCCGCCGATCTACTTACTCTGAGCGGTTGCGTTACTGGATTGAACGTGGTGGCCGGTGGTGACGAGTTGCTCGGATTGACTCGTGGGTTACTATACGCTGGCGCCCGGTCTTTGCTCCTTTCTCTGTGGGAGGTTGACGATCGAAGCACTTCCGAACTTATGAAAGTGTTTTATTGCGATCTGACGCGCCACCGCCGAAAAGCCGATGCCCTGCGATTCGCAATGCTCGATCTGCGCGAACGCTACCCTCATCCTTACTATTGGGCGCCGTTCAAGTTGATCGGCAACGCTTTTTCTTGACCCGCCGCCGTTAGATCAGAAACATTTTTGTATTTCTCAAGCTTGGTTTTGCCCTTATGAGTCGAGGGATAAAGGATGCGACGATGCATTGCGCGACCAAGGAGAGATTATGGACCACTTTCCGACGAGTGATTGGATTGATCTTGCCCGAGGTGTCTTGCCCCCGGTTCCAGCGGAGCTGATTCAGACCCATCTCGCTCAGGGGTGCGTTGAATGCCTGAGATCGTCGGAGACTTGGGGGCTGGTGGTGAGTTTGTCGGCAAAGGAGGCAGGTTATCGGCCGCCAGACGAAGCAGTCAGAGTGGTCAAGGGCGCCTATGTTCCTGCCCGGCCGGAAAGATGGCTTCCCGAAATAGCCCAGTTTGCCCGGCTGATTTTCGACAGTTTCAAGCAACCGGAGCCGGCCATGGTGCGCGCCTCCCTTCCGTCCAGCCGGCTGCTTCTCCATGAGGCTGCGCCATTCACAATCGATTTACGGCTCGACTCCGATCCTTTCCGGAAACGCATCTCTCTGATGGGACAGATCCTGAATTCCAGGGAGCCGGAGCAATCGGCTGGCAGGATCGATGTCGTTCTGTTGAGCGGCGAGCGTCTGATACACAAGACTTCCGCCAATGCAGCTGGAGAATTTGACTTGGAGTTCGTTCCCGAGGACAACCTACAGCTTTTCGTAAACATCCGCGGCCAGCGCGCTATTGCGATCGCTCTGCCCGATATGGAGAAGACCTAGCGAGGAGGAAGTAACCGTGCTCGAGACCCCTCTCCGTGTCGCCGAGGTTGTTTCGGCGTTGTCCCAAGCTCTTGATCTCGGTTCGGGATCAACTGCCTGGCACTCGGTCAGAACCTGCATCCTCGCTATGAGAATTGCCGCCGAGCTAAAACTCGCCGAAAACAGCCAGGATGAACTCTACTACGGTTCGCTGTTGAAAGATGCAGGTTCCAGCGGGGCCTCCGCTCAAGCGTATGGTGATTCGGCTTTCGGTTGCGGACAAGGCGCAACTCTGGCCCGGCTCATGGGACTGCCGCAAACGACGGCAGCCGGAATCGCCGCGCTAAATGAGCACTGGAACGGCCACGGCAATCCTCGAGGGTTGAAAGGCGGAGAGATTCCGCTCGTGTCGCGGATTATGCTCCTCGCGCAAACGCTCGACGTGTTCTTCACGACTTCGGGGCCCGAAGCCGCAATAGGCGCCATTACGCAAAAGAGTGGACTTTGGTTCGATCCCGCCGTGGTTAAGGCCGCTCGCTCACTCGCCCGCCGCGGGAAGCTGTGGGCTGATCTCACGGGCGCGAATTTGCCTCGCATTGCCCTGGAATTGGAACCGGGGCGAAGAACCACGGCAAACGGACACGTCAACCTCGAATCCATTTGCCAGGCTTTTGCGGCGATTGTCGACGCAAAATCTTCCTTCACCTACAACCATTCAAACGGCGTTGCCAATGTCGCACTTGCCATAGCGAAAAAGTTGGAGCTGGACAACTCCCGAGTCCTACTTCTCAGACATGCCGCTCTGCTTCACGATTTGGGCAAGATGGCCGTTCCAAACGAAATTCTGCAGAAACGAGGCAAGCTGGACGATGCGGAGTGGCAATTGATCCGCTCCCACCCCGAACATACTCGGAGAATTCTCCAATCGATTCGCGGTTTTGAGGAGGTGGGTGAGGTGGCCGCCGCTCACCATGAGCGATTGGATGGCAGCGGTTACTTCCGTGGCTTCACCGGGCGGCAGTTGGCTCTGGAATCCAGGATCCTAGCCGTAGCTGATGTCTTCGATGCACTCTCGGCGAGCAGGCCGTATCGAAAGGCCATCCCGCGCGAAAAAGTGCTTGCGATTATTCGAAAGGGCTCTCCGCATGCCTTTGATGCGATGTGCCTCGAAGCGCTGGAGCAGTCGGGCACGGGATTCGATCAGACATTCAGGGATCTTTCCGCTCTCCAGAAGCACCTGGCGCTATCGATCAATCGCCCTTCGACTGGCGACAAAGATCTCAAATCCAGTGCCGCAGTCTCTGGTAGGTAAGGTCTTGGCGTTCTCTCCGAGCCCGTTGTAATGTTTTCTCTGACCCAAGCGCCTTCGCTCCGCAGAAGCTGACCCATGTACACCCTCGTCGACTGCACACCGGTCAAGCTTGAATGACCTCTCATCCCCCACGGAACCAGCCAACAGCTCGATTCTTTGCCCGTTGCTTTATTTATTCTGCGTGCGTCGGATTGCCTGGCCATGCGAGCCGGGCGGTTTGCGCGGCAGACTTAGCAGTCGCTTGGTATTGCGGATAAGTGCTGTAATCTCGTTCGCGTTTTTCTGGATCACTATATCCGCCCCGCTCGTCTGTGGCCGCAAGCCGAGATGTTCGGCGAAGCCTGTCAGCAGGATAATTGGCTTCTGATAACCGTTCTGGCGCAACTGCCTAATCAGTTCCAGGCCATCGATCGGCGACATCTTGTAGTCGGTTATCACCAGGTCGAAGTTTTCCCTTTCAGCAAGCTTCAGAGCTTCCGAACCACAACCGGCCGAAACTACTTTGTAACCCAGCTCCTCGAGCACGGAGCGGCGAGCCAAGATCCCGTCCGTGTTGTCATCCACCAGCAAAATCTTCGCTGGAGCTGAGGCGCGATAGGACAAAGCAGAGCGCATCGAGCAGCAAAGTTACCAGAGCATGGCGCGAAGTGTCAACGCGTGGCTATCCGATTCAAACCGCAACACATCGAGTCCTTGACAGGAAAAACCGGTTGAGGGTGCATTCGCTCAGTCGAGCGTGGGGAGGGAAAAGCGTTCATCGCGGAAACACGCAGCTCTAGAGTGTGACAAGCTGCTTGCCTGTATCCAACAACAAAGGCTTAGTAAAATGGGTCACCTTCGGGCGCGCGGAAAAAATTGGTTTGACTCGTAGAGGCTCCCAGCAGAAAATTACTCCTCCAGTGCGTAGCCCCTCCTTGATCCATTGGTGGCGCTCCCATCCAGTCACCTGTTTCGCTGCGATCAGCGCTTTATGGGTCGGGGTGCTCTACTGGCGTGCCCTCAGTGCTCCATTTGTATACGACGATACGACTGCAATTTCGCAAAATCCCACTCTCTCCTCCTGGCATTCAGTGGCGACTTATTTCCGGTCTTGCGTGCCGTTGAGTAACGAATACCGCGGTTATGCGGGGTCGATTTACCGGCCCCTTCTTTGGTTTGGTTTTATTGTTGAGCGCCACCTCTGGGGACTCAATGCATTCGGCTTCCACCTGACCAATCTCCTTCTACACTGGCTTAACGGACTCTTGGCCTTCTCGCTTTTGCGGAAGCTTCGGGTATCGTTATCCATCTCCTTGTTGGCGTGCCTGATCTGGCTCGGTCTGCCCATTAACGCGGAAACGGTGGCCTGGGTTTCCGGTCGCTCCACCTGCCAGGCAACGATGTTCATCTTTCTCAGCCTGCTCGCCGCGCTTTCCTATGCACGTTCCGGAAGGCCTACTTTGTTGCTTTGTTATTTTCTGGCACTGGCGGGAGCTATGTTTACGAACGAGTGGGGAACCCTGGCTTTGCCGTTGACCGGGTTGGTGCTCGTAGTAGCGGGCCTTCCACGTCGGCGGATTTGGCTCACCGCCGGTGGAGTCGCAACGGGGGGCCTCGTCCTGTACCTTGCTCTGAGGCATGCAGCAGGAGCTCATCTGCCAATTCGTTCGGTCGCTGTGCTGCCGGTGGGTATTTCTGTCGTGAAATATGTAACCTGGATGCTCCTCCCGCTCCGCATGAGCGTGGAGCGCTCTTCTGACCTACCTCCGAACGTGCTCTCTTTGGCATCCGCCGCCGCGCTCGCTGCACTCCTATGCCTGCTCGTATTCATCTTTAGATTTCGCAAGAGAGTCCCGGAAGCCGCAGCAGGCTTAAGCTGGATGTTGATTGCGGTTCTGCCGTTTTCTGGAATTGTTTTTATTTACCAAGGCATGGCAGAACGATACACGTATCTGGCTGCTGGAGGCCTTGTTCTTGCAATCGTGGCGATCACGTTCCGCGCTGCACCTTCCATCCGGCCATACATCGCATCGATCATTTTTCTATGGGCTATTTGGGGAGCATGGCGCCTCCGGCAGCGCGTGATGGATTGGAACGATGAGGTGTCTTTGTACGAGACCTCTTTGCAGGCTACTCCGCGCAGCCCCGTGCTGCTTTACAACCTGGGGTCTATATTCGCGGAAACTGGTCACATCGACAAGGCTATCCAGTATTACCAGCGCGCGCTTAGTTTGAATCCCAAATACGTATCCGCCCTGATAAACCTGGGTAACCTCTTCCGCAGTCGAGGCGATTACGGGCAAGCTATGGTCTTGTACACACGCGCACGCCTGGTCGCCCCTGAGGATCCAGATTTATGGGTTAATCTTGGCGACACTTATCTCCAGACCAATTCCATGCAAGAAGCGAAGAGCGCATACCAAAAGGCGATCTCGCTGAATCCTCACGACGTAGCGGCGATAACAAACCTGGGAGTGACATTTCAGAGTTTAGGAGACTTTACCGCTGCTAAGCAGCAGTATGAGCGAGCCATTTCCCTCGATCCCACCCAAGACGCGGCCTATTGCGATTTGGGCGTGCTTCTGCTCAGAGAACGTAATGTCGAGGGCGCCTATCAGCAATTTAGAAGGGCGATAGAAAAGAATCCTTCTTCCGCTCAAGCGTATTTCGATCTCGGCGTCTTATATCAGAAAACTGACCGCCCTGATCTCGCCGCCCAAATGTACGAAAAGGCACTCGAGATTAGACCTGACGATGAAAAGGCTCGCCTCAGCCTGGATAGGCTACGAATGAAATAGAAGAACTTTGATCGGGCGCGCGCCGAACTCGCGCGGGCTCAGTCCACCTCGCGGGGAGCCTTATAGCCTGCTTTGGCAATTATCTGATACTTGATCGGCTTGCCCTTTTGATTCACAATGCGAAGCGGCTCGTTTGTCTCCGGATTGATCAACTCCACTTTGATGTGGCGAAACTTACCATCACGCGCGACATTCGTCGGGTGATAGGCAAAAGAGTATTGATCCCGCAGCGCCGTCTCGATCTGGTGAAAGACCTGCGGGTATTCGGCTACGAACCGGGGGAAGAAGCTCAACCCGCCCGTCTCTTTCGAGAACGTCCTCATTTCGTTATCGGCCTGCAGGAAGTCCATATTCTGAATCTGCGCGCCCATGCCGGGTGATCCCTCCAGAGACATGCGCGCGATCTGCAGAATGCTGATCGTGTAAATGGGAACGCCCGCTTCCTGCAAGGATTTGCGCGCTGTATCGAAGGTGATTTTGCTGAACGTGTCGAGTCCTGTGCCGATCAGCAGGATCGCCTTACGCCCTTCGATGTTTGACATGCGATCGGCCATATCCGTCAGTGCATCGAACACGTTTGACTCGCTAAACCCAGGCATGCGCAGGCGCGCCATCGCTTCTTCCGCCTTCCGCTTATCAGGCGAGAAGTCCGAGAGTATAGTCGGCCTCAGATCGTAAGCCACGACGGCGACATTATCATCCGGCTTCAGAGTCGATAGAAAGGTGTACGAGGCTTGCAGCGTTTCGTACCAGCCATAACTCCAGAATTGCTGGAAGCGCCCGCTGAATTCGATCAGCATGCAGATTGTCATCGGAGCTTCGCTCAAACCAGACTGTGTAATCTTCTGCGGCACGCCATCTTCGAGAATGCGAAACTTATCCGGCGAAAGTCTCGGGATAAAGTGATTCTGCTGGTCGAGCACTGAAACGTCCACGTTCACCGTCGTCGCATTCGAACGGAAGGTTGGCGTATCGGCAGGAATGTCCTTTGGCTTCTTATATTCGGAAGGGATGGGGGCTTCATCCGGGGGAGGTGCTGTCTCGGCCGGTTTTTTCGGCTTCGCGACCGAGTCGCCGCTTTGCGACTGTGGACCTTCCTGAGCGGAAACAATCGGCGAGAAAAAGCTCGCTGCCGCCAGAGCCAAGCTGACAACTCCTGCGAGCATAAGAGAATGTTTCATGATTTACTACCTGCTGCCAGGAAGAGAGGCTTAGCCTCAATGTACCCAGCGATCACGATTGGAGTCTTTCTTACGAAGATAAACCTCAAATTTCCTCTTGGCACGGCGTAGCTTCCAGTCTCTATAGCCATCCAGAAGCGGTTGCCTCACGCGTCCTCGCAAGCTCCCTCCCCGCAGAATGAGATAACCTGCTACCAGACCCGCCAGGCTGGCGATCGCTTCTACCGCCCCTTGGCCGCCCGCTATAGCCAGATAGGATTGCAGAAAAATGACGGCTCCGATGATCATCACGAAATACTTCGTTCTGATCGGTATCAGAAACCCAAAAAGTATTGTTTGGTTTGGAAACAGCACTCCGAAGGCGACCAGAATACCGTAAACGGCACCCGACGACCCTACCATTGGGACGTGTGTCCCTCCGAAAAGGTAAGCAGCAATTACGGCGCTGAGGCCGGCGATGATCCCGCACGCAAAATAAAAGCCTACAAAGCGCCGGGTTCCCCAAGCCCGTTCCAGTTCGACACCGAACATCCAGAGCGCCAGCATGTTCCACAGCACCTGGCCGATTCCGGTATGCAGAAATAAGTACGTAAAGACCTGCCAGAACGCAAAGCGCTGGACGACCTGGGCGGGAACGAGCGCGAAAATCTGGAACAGCGAAGCGCCCGGCCTGCTCGCCCGCAAAATGAAGTCCAGGACGGAAAGCCCGATCGTAATGATCAGCAACCACTTGACGCCGGTGGGAAAACGATTGGAAGGGACATACCGATTCACGTATGAACGCGAACTGAAGGGCATCTACAGCGGGGTTCCTCACATCGAGAATAACAGAGGTTTTGCCCTCGACAGCTTGCTGCTCGCCTGAAAGGCGGCTCGTTTTGTAAGTAGCAGAAAACACGCTACAATACTCCTATCTGTGTACGAATGCAAGAACTCTTGGATAGAAAAACTGCATGTCGCCCATAGGTCTGCTTTCACTTCTGCTCTTCGCGCAACCGACGCTGGGTTCACGTCTGGCGAGTGGGCTTTTTGATGACACATTTTCCGGGATTTACCATCTCTCCGCGTTCGATTGGGCGCTTCTAATTCCGTATTTCGGGATCTTGCTAGTTCTCTCGGTCTATGGAGTTCACAGATACGAGACGGTCCGGCGTTACATCAAATACGGCAAAGCTCTGCGCCAGACAGCTCCCCAAAAGTTCGAACGCCTGCCTACGGTAACCATCCAACTGCCTCTCTATAACGAAAGGTTTGTGGTGGAGCGTCTGCTGGAGAGCGTTGCTCAGATTGATTATCCGCGCGAATTATTGCAAATCCAGGTTTTGGATGACTCCAGTGATGAAACCCACCCTTACACCGAGCGCCTGTGCAACGAGTACAAGGCTGCCGGCTTGCCGATTGAATATCGACACCGGACCAATCGGCACGGCTTCAAAGCAGGCGCACTACAAGAGGGTCTTCGAACTGCGACCGGCGAACTCATCGCCATCTTCGACGCGGATTTCGTTCCGCCTCGCGATTTTCTAGCCAGAACCGTGGATTTCTTCACGGACCCGGAAGTCGGCGTTGTTCAGACCCGCTGGAGCTACCTGAATAAGGAATATAGCATCTTGACTCAGGTCGAAGCGATGCTTCTCGACGGGCATTTTGTCCTCGAACACGGGGCCAGATGCGGTTCGGGGCTCTTCTTTAATTTCAACGGCACTGCGGGCATCCTTCGCCGCAAAATGATTGATGATGCCGGCGGCTGGCAGCACGAAACTCTTACCGAAGATTCGGATCTGAGCTACCGGGCGCAGTTGAACGGCTGGCGTTTTGTCTACGTGCCGTCCGTCGACTGCCCTTCCGAGCTGCCGGTTGAAACCTATGGTTTTCAAGTACAGCAGGCCCGCTGGGCGAAGGGGCTGACACAGGTTGCCAAGAAGCTCCTCCCTCGCATACTCAAGGCCGACCTCCCGCTGCGCGTAAAGGTAGAGGCGTTCATGCACCTCACGCCAAATATTTCATACCCGCTGATGATCATCGTTTCGCTGCTCATGTTGCCGGTGATGATCATACGTTTCTACATGGGCGTTTTTCAGATGGTTCTCATTGACCTGCCCCTGATCATCGCCTCCTTCTGGTCGATTTCAGCCTTCTATCTTTATGCGCAACACGAACTCCACCCAAAGAACTGGTGGAAATCGATTGCCTTCCTGCCGATGTTGATGGCGGCTGGCGTGGCGCTCACAGTGAGCAACTCGAAAGGTGTGCTTGAGGCCCTGGTTGGTATTCAGAGTAGTTTCGCGCGCACGGCAAAGTACGCGATTGGCGCTCAGAAACTTAAACTGAAGCCGGTAGCGTATCGCAGGCGAAGCGGATGGCTTCCTTATGTTGAGATCGTGATTGGCTGTTACTTCGTTTACATGATCGATTTCGCGATCGATACGCTTAACTTCTTCGCTATCCCATTTTTGCTGCTATTTGTGTGCGGGTACTTCTGGGCGGGATTCTCTACTTTGTACGAGGAATACCGAGGGAAGCTGGAATGGCAGCGCGCGCGCAAGCTCGCTGAGACGCAGTAAGTCCTTCGCGTTACTCCTCTAATCCGGTACAGATTACTCCTTTCTCCCCATAACCTATTCCTCTTGCCAGCTGGCAATCTTGCCCGCATACTTGATTCAACGTGAGTTGGAGAGTAAACGTGCTTTTCCTTTCTCCTGATCGAAGATAGTGTCTTTTATCAGGTTTCCGCAGGCTGTCATGTGTCCTTTCTTTCGCAAGCCCGCATTCGAAATGGATGCGGGCTCTTTTTTTGTCGCCCATCAAAACGAGCTGAGCTAGCTTTGGGATAGAGCCCGGAGCGGTTCCGCAGCACTGGTTCGCGCTCTAAAGCTTGAAGGACATTCAGATGCCGCTTACTTCCACTTCGCTCGAAGGGTACCTGCAGGATGCCTCCGGTTATCGCGGCGAGGCCTTACAGGTTTCCTTACCTTCCAGCAGCAGCGAACTTCGTGAGCTTGTCAGCGCTGCGGTTTCCCGGCAAACACCTTTGACCGTCGCCGGAGCTGGTACGGGATTAACAGGTGCGCGGGTTCCGCATGGCGGCTGGGTGGTGTCTCTCGAACGTTTCCGTAAACTCGAAATCGAACCGGGGCGGGCGTCGTGTGGGGCGGGCGTCCTGCTGAACGAGGTTCATGATGCGGCCGGCCGCACCCGCCAATTTTTTGGGCCGAATCCGACCGAGGGCTCGGCGTCCGTTGGCGGCATCTTTAGCACAAACGCAGGGGGCGCCCGCAGCTTCCGTTACGGCTCAATTCGTTACCATGCTTTGGCGGCGGAAGTGACTTTCCTGAATGGCGAAACAAAGCGGTTCGAAACTGGCGAGCCGGTCGATTTTCCATTCGAACCGGTTCACATCCCGGCCACAAGCAAGAACTCGGCAGGCTACTATTTGCAGACTGGCGTGGATTGGGTAAACCTGCTCGCCGGAAGTGAGGGTACCCTGGGTATCGTCACCGAAGTAGACCTGAAGCTGCTACCTCAGCCGCCGGCGATCCTGAGCGGCGTAGTTTTTTTCGCCTCTGACCGTGAGGCGCTCGACGCTGTTGACGCATGGCGCGCAATCCCAGAGTTGCGGCTGCTCGAATTCATGGATGGATTTGCGCTTCAGCTCTTGCGAGGGCGGTACAACGAGATCCCGCCTGAAGCAGGGTCGGCCCTTCTCATTGAGCAGAATCTGAAATCCCAACAGGACGAGGAAGTGGACCTCTGGACACAGCGCCTGGCTCAACAGCAGGCTTTTGAGGAGACCTCCTGGTTCGGATTCAGCCCGGCCGACCAGGCGCGCTTCCGGGAATTCCGTCACACCCTTCCCACCATGGTGACCGATATGGTTCGCCGGAACGGTTTCCCGAAATTCTCGACCGATTTCGCCGTCCCCCTCGATCGTTATCGCGAACTCCACGCTTTTTACAAGCAACGCTGCGGAGAGGTCCTGCCTGATGCGTTCACAATCTTCGGACATGTCGGCGACGCAAATAATCACGTAAACCTTCTGCCGCAAACTCGAGAACAGGCCCTGAAGGGAGAGGAACTCATGACCGAGTTCGCCGGCGTCGTGGTCGCGATGGGCGGCACCGTAGCTGCCGAGCACGGAATCGGCAAGACTAAGACAGATCTGCTGAAGATGATGTATTCTCCTGATGAGATTGAGTCGATGCGCGCAGTCAAGCGCCTTCTGGATCCACGTTGGCTGTTAGGACGCGGAACTTTGTTCGATCCGGTTGGAGAGTTAGGCCGGAACGGCATTCAGGAGCAGGGCTAGGTTGCGAGCTCTAGTGCAGCGAGTTTCTGAAGCAAGCGTCAGCGTGTTCGGAAACATAACAGGGGAAATAGGCAGAGGCCTCTGCATCTTTCTAGGCATTAAGCACGACGATACCGCTGCCGATTCTGAGAATCTGGCCGGCAAAGTGACGCGGCTCAGGATTTTCCCCGACAACGACGGGAAAATGAATCGAAGTTTATCCGAGGTCAAAGGAGAGCTGTTGATCGTCTCACAATTCACCTTGTACGGTGACACTCGAAAAGGTAACCGCCCGTCTTACTCTAAGGCGGCAAGACCGGACTTAGCCCAGACTTTATACCAAATCTTCATACAGGATTGTAAACGGCTGTGTGACCGCGTAGAAACTGGAGCGTTTCAGGAACATATGGAAGTGCGTCTGGTAAATGACGGACCAGTAACACTCATGTGCTATTCCGGAGAATAAATCCTACTAATCTCGCCCGGCAACATTCTTGTGTTTTACTAAGTAGTATAACCATGGCTAAATCGACTGCAGCACCGAATAGAGAGATCTTAGAAGCTGCACTACAAGGGTTGGAATCCCAGCGCGAGAGGCTGGAACAGCAGATCGCGCAGGTACGCTCCATGATGGGAAGCCGTGCTGGACGGCCCCCCAGTTCAGGAGGCGAGAGCTCACCAAAAGGGCGGAGCGTTCGTAAGAAGCGCGTCCTTACTCCCGAAGCGCGTAAACGAATCGCAGCAGCGCAGAAAAAGCGCTGGGCAGCGTTTCGCAAGACACAAGCCTAGAGTTTTCAGTTCGGGCTCGAATTTGTTGAGGATCGATGCCGTAAGCCTCTTCGCGGACGGAGGCCCCGGTTCGTTTTCCGCATAGGGTCGGCAAAGGGTGCAGTAACTCACGATGGTCCTTGGTATCGGCACCGATCTGGCGGAAGTTAGCCGGATTGAACGCAGTATTTCACAATTTGGAGAGCGCTTTTTAGCGCGTATTTATAGTCCTCGCGAGCGCGAATACGCGCTCTCTAAAGCGAACGCGGCGGAACGCTTTGCCGCTCGTTTTGCCGCTAAGGAAGCAGGGATGAAGGCGATTGGCACTGGTTGGAGCCAGGGCGTGACGTGGCACGACTTCGAGGTTGTCAACGCGCGATCCGGGCGCCCGTCTCTCCGCCTGACCGGCAGAGCGGAGCAAATCGCCGGCCACCTAGGCGTGAAGCAGATCTCGCTCTCGCTTACCCATACCGCCCATCTTGCCCTCGCGGTTGTGTTGCTCGAGGACGGTTGCTGATTGCAGGCTTCTAAACGGGTCCGCTACGGCCGGATGCTGCGGCTACCGACCGAGTGCGGAGTTGCGCCTCCTCGAGGTGCTTCGCTTCATGGTAGGTGAACATCATGCGATGGATTACTGTCAGATTGCCCAGTACCGCGATCACCCAAAGGACGGGAGCCATGCGGTCGAACAATGCTCCAATTATGAAGAGCACAATTCTTTCCGGACGCTCAAGAAATCCAACCTTACACGCCGGTATGATGTTTTCCGCACGGGTACGCGTATAGCTGATCATGACCGAGGCCGTCATCACGATGGCGGTCAGCACAACATAGGAGGGGCGATTGATAGTCCCGTAATAGACCAGCAAACCGACGAGCAGGGCCAGGTCCGAGTAACGGTCTAACACCGAATCAAAGAATCCGCCGAAGCGAGTAACTTGATTGGTGGCGCGCGCGACTCGTCCGTCGACCATGTCGAACAGACCCGCGAAGATGATTACCACCCCCGCCGTACGGAACTCGCCAAAAGCAAGGAAAGTACCGGCTACCATGTTAATCAGCAGCCCCAGAAAGGTAAGAACGTTCGGGTTGATCTTCGATAATGCAAGCGCGCGCACGATCAGCCGGATGATCTTATTGGCGCTTAAACCGATCGCACGCGTGTAAGTCATAAATCCAATCTTCTATGTAGCTGTTGCGTCGTGAATGGTGGTCAAACTGAGGATTTCCATTTCCCGCACGCCATCGGGTATCTGAATCTTGACGGTATCGCCTACGCGCTTCCCCAGCAAGCCACGGCCTATTGGTGAGCTGGTCGAAATCTTGCCCTTCCCAGCATCGGCTTCCTCGCTCGTGACCAGGTCGTAAGAATGTTCCTCATCTTTACTCAACTCGAGCACAACCACATGCGAGCCCAAACCAACCCGATCTCGAGGAATCTTTGAAAAATCGATCATCGAGAAGTCCCGTAGCCGGCTTTGCAGATGCCCGAGCCGCGCGTTTACGTAAGCTTGGCGCTCTTTGGCGGCGTGGTATTCCGCATTCTCACTCAGGTCACCATGCGCCCGCGCCTTGAGGATCTCCTTCGGCAGCTCGTTGCGCAACTCGTATTCGAGCGCTGCGATCTCCTCTTGTAACTTCTTCTTCAGATCCTCCATATCGTGCTTTGTCCATTATAGGGAAAGGCAGCAACAGCACCCAAAACGGGGGGGTAGGGTACTGCTTGAGGCCTCCTCTGACCCTAAGTCAAACTGTTACAATCATGTATGGAGGATCAACGATCCGGATGGCCACGAAACCGGCATTTGCAACTGGAGCCCAGGTCGAACATGCAAGGTTTGGTCTTGGATCAGTGCTTTCCTGCAACGACGATTACCTAGTGATTAAGTTCGATGAGCACGGCGAGAAGAAGTTTGTCACCTCCATTGTTCTCCCATCATTGAAGAAGAGCGACCGGCAGCCGCCCGTGGAAAAACGGCGCGCCACGCGCAAGAAAGCTGCTCCCGCGGCTACCGGGGCGTGACCGGCCCGCGGCCGCTTATCTCCGCATGAAGGTAGCAGTTGTAGTTTTTCCCGGAAGCAACTGTGATCACGACGCGTGGTATGCAGTCTCCCACAACCTACACCATCAGGCGGAGTTCATCTGGCACCAATCTTCTTCGTTGGCAGGCGCCGATGCCGTCATCCTGCCGGGTGGCTTTTCTTATGGAGACTATCTGCGCTGCGGCGCGATCGCCAAGTTCTCCCCAGTCATGCAGGCCGTTCGCCGTTTCGCTGCCGAAGGCGGACCGGTCCTCGGAATCTGTAACGGCTTCCAGGTGCTTACCGAGGCTCGATTGCTTCCGGGCGCTCTGGTCCGAAACGCCAATCTGAAGTTCGTCTGCAAAATAGTTCCGCTCACAGTTGTAACGTCTCATTCGGTGTTCACCAGCCTCGCAACCGCGGGACAAACTCTGCGCTTGCCCGTTGCCCACGGCGAAGGTTGCTACATTGCGGATCAAGCGACGCTCGATCAGCTTGAGTCGGAAGACCGCATCGTGCTCCGATATCAGACGGACTGCAATGGATCGATGCGAAACATAGCCGGCATTCTAAACCCCGACCGCAATGTCATGGGACTGATGCCTCATCCGGAGCGCGCAGCAGATCCGCTTCTGGGCTCGACTGACGGACTGGTCATCCTGGAATCACTTGTCCTCGCGGACGTTCTTGCCTCGCGATCATGACCCATGCGGCGGCGGAAGCAAAGATCACGCCCGAGTTGATCGCGGCTCACCAACTCTCCCCCTCCGAATACAACAAAATCGTCAGCCTACTCGGGCGCGAGCCGTCTCTAACGGAGCTTGGCATCTTTAGCGTGATGTGGAGCGAGCACTGCTCATACAAAAGTTCTCGCGTCCACCTCAAAAAGCTGCCGACCGAGAGCGCCCGCGTGCTTCAGGGGCCGGGTGAGAACGCCGGCATCGTCGACATCGGGGACAACCTGGCCATTGCCTTCAAGATCGAGTCCCACAATCACCCGAGCTTTATCGAACCCTTCCAAGGTGCGGCAACCGGCGTCGGGGGCATCCTGCGGGACATCTTCACCATGGGTGCGCGCCCGATTGCGGTGATGGACTCGATCCGCTTCGGGAAGCTGGACGACTCCAAGACCGGTGAGCGCAACCGCCGCATTCTCGAAGGCGTAGTCGCCGGTATCGCCCACTACGGCAACTGCTTCGGCGTGCCCACTGTCGGTGGCGAGTGCGTCTTCGAAGAAAGCTACGACGGCAATCCGCTGGTAAATGTTTTCGCGCTCGGCGTTTTCCGTCATGACGAGATCTTCTACGGCAAAGCAAGCGGCATAGGGAATCCCGTTATTTACGTGGGCGCAAAGACAGGGCGTGATGGCATTCACGGCGCTTCCATGGCCTCCGCAGAGTTCACCGAACAATCGAAGCAGAAGCGGCCGAACGTGCAGGTTGGCGACCCTTTTATGGAAAAGCTGCTGCTGGAGGCGTGCCTGGAAGCAATGAAAACGGGCGCGATCGTTGGAATCCAGGATATGGGCGCTGCGGGTTTAACCTCATCGACCTGCGAGATGGGCAGCCGCGCCGGAACCGGTATCGAGATCGATCTCCAATACGTTCCCCAGCGTGAAGAGGGCATGACCGCCTACGAGATGATGCTCTCCGAGTCCCAGGAACGCATGTTGCTGGTCGCCGAGAGCGGCCGTGAAGACGAAGTCTTCCAGGTCTTCAAGAAATGGGGTCTGGATGCTTCCACAATCGGTGTCGTGACAAACGACGGCCTGCTGCGGGTGAAGCACCACGGCGAAATTTTCGCGGAGATTCCAAATCGCGCGCTGGCTGATGAGGCTCCTAAATACAATCGGCCTCATACCAAGCCGCTGCGTACGGCTCCAGCGACCGGTCCGGCTATCCGCAGCGCCGATTTAGCAACTGATCTGCGGCGGCTCCTGGGATCGGCCGACCTCTGCTCGAAACGGTGGATTTGGGAGCAGTACGATCACCAGGTTCGTACTAATACTGTGGCCGGGCCCGGGGCGGAAGCCGCGATCGTTCGCATCAAAGGCACCAATACCTCTATCGCGATGTCGCTCGACGGAAATGGCCGGTACTGTGCCCTGGACCCGCGTCAGGGTGCCAGGCTGATCGTGGCGGAGTGCTGTCGTAATCTTTCCACCTCCGGTGCGCTGCCGATCGCCACTACCAACAATCTCAATTTTGGCAATCCCGAGCGGCCCGAGATTATGGCCCAGATTGTCGAATCCATCGACGGGCTCGCCGAAGCCTGCAGCTTCTTTGAAGTGCCCGTTACCGGCGGGAATGTCAGTCTGTACAACGAGACGCTCGGATCCGCGATCCTCCCGACGCCGGTCGTCGGCATCGTCGGCATCATCGAGACTGCGCCTCATATCGGCATTCACTTCCAAAAAACCGGCATGAGCGTGCTTTTGCTCGGCGGCCTGGGAGATACGGACTCCGGGCATTTCGGGGGAACACAATACGCCAAGGTGATTCTCAATGCTCTATGGGGCCAGCCACCCGCTCTCGATATGCATTACGAAAAGCGTGTGCAGGCTACCATCCGCGAGCTCGTGCGCGAGCGCTCCGTCGCATCAGCCCACGATATTGGCGAGGGCGGCCTCGCCGTAGCCCTAGCTGAGTGCTCCTTCGGTCAGGCGAAAATCGGCGCCGATGTCAAGCTTCAATCGGGTCTCGAACCCGAGCTCCTTCTCTTCCATGAAGGTCCTTCCCGGATTCTGGTTTCTACTTCTACTCCGGACCGCGTTTTGGCTGCCGCGCAAAGAAATAACGTGAAAGCGGTAAAGATCGGAGTTACACTCGAATCAAGGCTTATCGTCCGCAATCAAAGTAGTGTGCTGATTGACAGCCCGGTCGGCGAGCTGTTTCAACATTGGGATCAAGCTCTCGAACACCTCCTCCAAACGCCCGTATTGGTGAACACAAATGTCTAAAGTGGATGAGGATTGCCGGCCCGAGGACCAGATCGACTTCGGATTCGACAAATTGCATGAGGAGTGCGGGGTATTCGCGCTCTACGGCCACCCGGAAGCTGCCAATCTGGTGTATCTGGGCCTATACGCGTTGCAGCACCGTGGCCAGGAGAGCGCGGGTATCGCCGTAAGTGACGGCCGCAAGATCCATAGTGTGCGAAAAATGGGCCATGTGGCTGAAATTTTCACGCCCGATGTGCTAAATCAATTGCCCGGCGAGCTGGCTATTGGCCACACCCGCTACTCGACAGCCGGCGATACCAGTCTGCGCAACGCGCAGCCTCTGTCGGTCGCATGCTGCAAAGGGCAGGTGGCGGTCGCGCATAACGGCAATCTCACCAATGCCATCGAACTGCGCCGCGATCTCGAAGAAGACGGATCGATCTTTCAATCCACTAGCGATACCGAAGTCGTTCTTCACCTGGTCGCCCGCTCGCGCGAACGCACATTGCCAGGTGCGCTGCGCGATGCGTTGCTCCAGATCGAAGGCGCTTTCTCGCTTGTTTTTCTTGCCCAGAACCATATCATCGTCGCCCGCGACCCGCACGGCTTCCGGCCGCTCGCGATGGGCCGGCTCGATTTGCCCGATGGCGGATCGTGCACCGTGTTTGCATCCGAGACGTGCGCTTTTGACTTGATTGGCGCAACTTACACGGGCGACGTGGAACCAGGCGAAATGGTCATCGTCGGGCCAGACGGCATCACTCGCGAGTTTTATACCCGGCCCGAAACGCCGGCGCATTGCTCATTCGAGCACGTCTATTTCTCCCGCCCCGATTCCATCGTTTTCGGCAAGCCCGTTGCCGAATCTCGCGAGCGTATGGGAAGATTGCTGGCCCGTGAACATCCTGTCGAGGCCGACGTCATCGTACCCGTCCCTGATTCTGGTGTTTCCGCTGCCATCGGCTACGCTTCCGAATCCGGCATACCGTATCGTCAGGCCCTGATCCGCAATCACTATGTGGGCCGCACTTTCATCGAGCCCTCTCAGGCCATTCGCGATTTCGGCGTGAAGCTCAAACTGAACCCTGTTCGCCATTTGCTCGAGGGCAAGCGAGTGGTGCTGGTCGATGACTCCATCGTGCGAGGAACCACCAGCCGCAAAATCGTGCGAATGGTTCGCAATGCCGGCGCGCGAGAGGTGCACCTGCGCATCTCATGTCCGCCCACGATCTCGCCTTGTTACTACGGAGTCGATACGCCTTCGCTGCACGAACTGATCGCTGCCAATAACGACGTGGAACAAATTCGAGAGTTTGTAGAGGCCGATTCGCTTGCCTATCTCTCGCTTGACTCGCTCCGCGAGTCTGTTCAAGATACCAGGGGTCACTTCTGCTATTCGTGCTATACCGGCCACTATCCGACCCTCGTGCAAATCAACGAGATCGTGTTGGCTAAGACCGGCTGCTGCTAAATTTAGCCCCTTGCGCCTGATTCACTCGCAATCAGCTCACGCACGCGCTCGGTCAGCTTGCCGCGGTCCTTGGGCGTCATCTGCCTTGTTTCGATCGGCTCAAGCACGCGCAGCGTAACGGAGCCGGACTTAACCACGCCGCTTCCGTAGGGCAGAATCTCCCGCGTGCCGATCATAACAAGGGGCACAGCTGGGACGCCCGCGCGGATCGCGATATACGCGCCCCCTTCCTTGAATGGCCGTAGCTCGCCGTTATGCGACCGTCCGCCTTCTGGGAAAATGAGCAGTGAGATTTTCTTCTGCTGAATCTTCTCCGCTGCCACTTGCATCGTCTTTACCGATGAACGCGGATCTTCCCGCGGCACCGGGATGTGACCGGCGCGGCTGAGATGAGTTCCAAGCAGCGGAATCTGGAACAAACCTCGTTTGGCCAAAAATCGAAATTGCGCCGGGATATGCGCCAAGGCAACGGGCGTGTCCATGTAGCTCAGGTGATTTGAAAGAAAGACGTAGCTTTCACTCGGATCGATCTTTTCAAGACCCTCCACGCGCACTTGTACCCCGCTCACGCGCAGCAGAGCCCTGGCCCAGCTGCGGGCCACTCGGATCTGAGCCGCTCCCGTGTGATCGAAAAAAGAAACGATCAGGCTGATGGTGCCGAAGAAAATCGTGGCTAAAATGATGGCTGGATCCGCGAGCAATACGCCGCGCAACTTTCGAAGGAACGAATGTAAACCGGTGCGCTTCAGGCGAGGCGGAACCAACAGCGCTTCATCTTCAACAGCGTCGTTTGCGCCCTTTCCGCTCCGCATGCCAGCTTCATTCTACGAAACGAACTCTTCATGCCTTGCATAGGAGCTTGCGCGCTTCACCCACCAGGTAAAGCGACCCTGTGAAAAAGACTTTGGCTTCGGGCGGAGCATGGCTAGCGAGCGCTATTGCGTCCCCGACCGTGTTGGTAAGAGTCGCATTAGGGTGACCCGTCACCGCTAAAATCGCTTCCGGTCTCAGCGCCCGAGGGAAATCCGGCGCCGTAAGGATCAGCCGCTGAGCCAGTGGAAACAACAGTTCCGTAACTTCTTCGATGGATTTGTCGCGCATCGCGCCATAGACCAGCCAAACCGGACGATCCGAGCAGAACTCTCGGATATACCGCGCCAGTGCCGCCGCCCCGGACGGGTTATGGGCTCCGTCCAGCACGAAATCGGGCTGCCGTGAAACTTGCTCCAGGCGTCCCGGCCAGCGCACCTCTCTTAACCCCGCCTGAATCGCCGCACTCGCTACCTTCAATTGGCGGCAGGCCAGAATCGCCGTTGTCGCATTCTCTATCTGATGCCGCCCCGGAAGCACACAATCATAGAGCGTGCCGTCGAGCAGAAAGCCCGAGCCTTTCGCGCTCACTTTCGTTACCTCGATTTCGGTGTCGCGAGTTCGAATCAATGGGCACCCTAAGTCCTCTGCGCGGCGCGCGATCAGCTTGTCCGCCGATTTTTCCTGCTCGGCTATTATCGCGGGTATTCCGGGTTTCAAGATGCCCGCTTTTTCGCTGGCTATCGCTTCCAGGCTGCTGCCGAGGTACGCTTCGTGATCATAGGAAACCGGCGTGATGACGCATAACTCCGGCGTGATCACATTCGTAGCGTCCAGCCTTCCGCCCAGGCCGACTTCCATCACGCTCATCTGTGCGCTGTTACGAAAGATCAACAGCGCCATGGCCGTTACCGTTTCGAAATAGGAAGGATGCGCATCCATAAAGCCGTGCTGGATCAGCCCTTCTGCCGCGCTATGCACCACCTCGAAGGCAGCCGTGAATTCCTCAGCGCTTACCGGGCGCCCATCGATTTGGATTCGCTCGGTCGGCTCGATCAGGTGCGGCGAAGTGTACAGCCCCGTTCTGAGCCCCGCATTTCGCAGAACGCTCGCGATCATCGCGCACGTGGAGCCCTTGCCGTTTGTCCCGGCCACGTGAACAAATCGCTGCCCTTGTTCCGGGTTGCCCAATGCGGCAAGTAGGCTTGAGATCCGCTCGAGCCCAAACTTTGCCCCCGCTTTTAGCTCGTTCCCAAGTGAATAGAGATACCGGACCGAATCTGGATAGCTCACAGCACTGCAGAGGCGCTACTCGCCTTGTGCGCGTCTGCCAAATCTATTTGTTCCGCCCGGCAAGCATGGGCCGGATCAGCTCAAATACGTCCCGAGCTATAACCTTGTTGCCTTCCCCATTTGGATGGATGCCATCCGGCTGCATCAAATCCCGGTGCTGGTAGACATGCAGAAGTAAAAAGGGCATGTAAGGTAAATGGTACTGCTTAGCTACCTCCGGGAACATTGCGGTAAATGGTTTCACATACTCGGGGCCATAGTTTGGCGGTAACGTGATTCCCAGCAGCACCACCGGAATCCTCGCGCTCTTCAGACGTTCAATCATGGTTTGCAAGTTCTTGCGAGTAGCCTCGACCGGTATGCCGCGCAATCCGTCATTCCCGCCGAATTCAAGGATCACCAGCGCGGGGTGCTCAGCGATCACGTTCTCGATTCTTGCGAGTCCGTCCGTCGTGGTGTCTCCGCTTACGCCCTGGTTATCCACCCTGAATTTGAAACCATTCTCGTCAAGCAGATCCTGCAGATCGTCTGGATAGCTTCTGCCGGCGACACCCGCCGTCAAACTGTCCCCAAAAGTCACGATCACCGGCCGCTTATCCATCGCCTCATTCGCGTTCTGAGGGGCCGCCGGAGGCGAATTCGGAACCGATACGGAACTGGGTTCCCCCCTTTCGCGTTGTTCTACAGAGGAGGCGCTCTTGCGGGATTCACACCCGGCGAGCACCAGGGCGCAAGCCAGGCTGGCTGTCACAATAAATAGAGAAGTTCGCCGTTTCCCCACAATCCTAAGATTGACATGCACTCATCTCTCCTCGCTGGCGATCTCATCGAGGTCGACCGGTTAACCAAAACCATAGATAACGGCTCAAACCGGGTGGAAATCCTGCGCGATATCAGCTTTACAATTCCGCGCGGCCAATTCATCGCGATCATGGGTGCTTCCGGCAGCGGCAAGAGCACGCTCTTGGGTCTGCTGGCGGGTCTCGATACCGTTACCTCCGGCCGCATCGTGGTCGACGGTACCGAAATTCAGGACCTGCGCGAGGACGATCTCGCTCGTCTGCGAGGCCGGAAAATCGGCTTCGTCTTTCAGTCCTATCAGCTCATTCCCACTCTGACGGCCGAAGAAAATGTACTGCTGCCTGCTGAGCTCAGTGGCTATAACGGCGATGGCGCCCGGAGGGCTCGCGAACTGTTGAATCGCGTTGGCCTCTCGGGCCGGTTCCATCACTACCCTGTACAGCTTTCCGGCGGTGAGCAGCAGCGCGTTGCCATTGCCCGCGCTTTCATTACACGCCCCCCCATTCTGCTTGCTGACGAGCCCACCGGGAATCTTGATTCCGCCAATGGCAGACAGATTCTCGATCTGCTCCTCCAGCTAAATCGGGAAGAGCAGGCCACTCTCGTGCTGGTGACTCACGATCTCCAGCTTGCCGAAAACGCCGATCGCATCGTTACTCTAAGAGACGGTTGCATACTTAGTGACGTTCTCTCTGAATCGGCTTTGGAAGCCTGAACATGCAGCTTATCTCAGCCGCAGCCGGTCCTCCCCAAACGCGCTTCGGCCTGCGTACCGCTTCCAAAATTGGCTGGCGCGAGCTGCGGGCCTCACCTGCCAAATTTTTCTTTGTCGTTCTCGCAGTGGCAGTCGGAGTCGCTGCTCTGAGTGGAGTCAAGGGATTTGGCTATGCCTTCCGCGGCATGCTGCTACGCAATGCAAAGCAGCTGATTGCAGCCGACCTGCAGGCCCAAACTTGGGAATCTCTAAGCCCCGGCCAAGTTTCGAAAATTGAGTCGATCGGCGCCCGCAACGGCCAGCTTACTCGCGTCACGGAAACTGTTTCCATGGCCGCTTCGAACCGTCAGCACATTCCCCAGATGATCTCGGTCAAGAGCGTCGATCCGCGAGCTTATCCGTTCTATGGACAAATCGGCCTGCAGCCAGCACGGCCTCTTTCTTCATTGTTGGCAAACGACCACTCCGTTGTGGTCACGCCCGAGCTTGAAATGCGGCTGAGAGTGAAACCAGGTGACACGATTCGGCTCGGCGGTAAAGACTTCACCATCACCGGAACCGTCACCGCTGAACCGGATCGGCTCGCATCCGGTTTTGGTCCCGGTATGCGGGCCCTGATTAGCCGTGAGGGACTCGACCGCACCGGACTTGTCCAGTTCGGCAGTCGTGCGGCACAACGCTTCCTCTTCAAATTGCGTCCTGGAGCAAATTTGGAAAACATCAAGGTGCAGCTCAGGACAATCGTCCACCGCGTCTTTATCAGCGATTATCGGGAGGGCAGCCCGGCGGTCGGCAAAGCGCTCGACAACACGACGACTTTCCTGAGCCTTGTCAGCCTGATTGCGCTGATCATCGGTTCGCTCGGCGTCGCAATGGCGATGTACTCCCATTTGCAGCAACACATGGACACCATCGCCGTCATGAAAGCTGTCGGCGCGCGTGCCGGGCAAATTCTCCGTATCTATCTTCTGCAGACGCTCTGGTTGGGGCTCGCAGGTGGGCTGCTCGGTATCGCCATCGGGGCGCTCGTGCAGAAGTCTTTCCCGCTGTTGATTCAGCGTGTTTTCGCGCTGCTGCCCGACGTTCCTTGGGATTGGTCGTTCAGCCTTCAAGGCCTGAGCTTGGGTGTTCTTGCCACGCTTCTCTTTACTCTGCCGCCCCTGTTGAGCGTCCGCAACATCCGGCCGAGCCTGGTATTTCGCCGTGATATGACTGATGCGGCACAAGAAGGCCGCAAACACTGGCGGGAGAAGATACCGAGTTGGCTGGGCGTTTGCTTCATCCTGGCCGGTTTCTACGGAATCGCTGTTTGGCTTGGTGGTTCGCCCAAAATGGGCTTCTATTTCATCGCCGGCCTGATCGTCAGCGTTCTTCTACTCGGCGGAATTGCCGCCGCGCTCCTCTTTGCGATGCGTCGTATTGTGAAACTCGCCAGACGTCGCCTCCCCACCTCCTTCCGTCATGGCTTCGCCAACCTATACCGCCCAGGAAATCAGGCGCGCTCCGTTCTTGTCGCTCTGGGTATAGGCGTAATGTTTACGCTGACCACTTACCTGCTGCAGAGCACTGTTTTGCGCGAGGTCAAGAGTGAAGGTCCCGGCCGGGAGGGCAATGTCTTTCTGCTGGATGTGCGCGATGCCAAGGCGCTGAGTCATCTCATTGAATCCCAGCCCGGCGTGAAGAGCAAGCTGCAGTTGGTCGGCTACATCGTAGCCCGCATGTTGTCCAAGAATGGCGTGCCGGTAAGTAGTCTCACTCTGAGCAAGGAGCGTAAAGGTAACCTGCAGGCGGTTCGAATCACAACCGCGGAGGCGCTCCCCGACGGGCTGTCGCTTCGCAGCGGCAGCTGGTGGGAAGCGGGAAGTACGCAGCCCATGCTCGCGGTCTCCGAGCAGGCCCAGCGAGACTTTAAGCTGCACTTGGGCGATCGACTCGCATTTCAGATTGCTGGCCGCTCGATGATTGCACCTCTGGTAGCAATTTTCCGCCGTGATCAGCGCGCTCCAGTCCGCTATGACCTGGTCTTCCCTCAGCTCGCCCTGAACGGCTTGCCCGTTGTTTACTATGGCGCAGTCCACGTCGACCCAGCCAATATTCCACAGCTCGAAGAAACCATCTTTGATGCCTTTCCAACGGTAACGGTAATGAATTTGGCCGATGTGCTCAATCGCATTCAGGAAGCCGTGGATCAGGTCGCCCTTGTTGTCCGGTTCCTCGCTCTGTTTGCCATACTCGCCGGAATCATCATTTTGTCTTCGAGCGTGGCGGGAACTCGTTATCGCCGCATTCGCGAAGTAGCTATCCTCAAAGCGCTTGGCGCAACCAGACATCGGATTATGAGCATCTTTTCCATCGAGTTTTCCGTTCTGGGTGCGGTTGCAGGGTTGGTCGGCGCTATTCTTGCCAACCTGTTTACCGGAATCATCTCCGATAAGTTCATCGATGCCCGCTTCGACTTCAATTGGTGGTCCTTGCCGGTCGCGATTTTCGGTACTGCACTGCTGGCCAACGCCGCCGGCTGGCTCGCGAGCGCTCGCATTCTTGATCAGAGACCGCTCGAAGTGCTGCGATCTGAGTAATCGCAGTCACAAGCGGGCAAAAAAAGCGAAGCATTCGTAACCTCAACGTCGCGAATGCATTATGGGGAATGCTGCATGCCGGCTTAGTGCAATTTCGTTGCTCGAGGCGATTCAATCGAGGCGATGAACAAGCTCGACCTAGCCCGGCATCTCGCCAAGCAATCACACAAGTCCAAAGGGAAGGCAGCCGACCACGTCGATTCGCTCGTGCACCAGCTCCTGAAGGGATTAAAGGAATCGCCAAAGCCTTTGCTCACCACTGCCAGTGCTCCCGCGCCGAGGCCTGGCCGTGAATCGTAGTCTTCGCGGCAAGGTGCTCCTGCAACTAATTGATCGCTATCTTCGCGACGGCGCTGCGATCGAGATCGACGGACTCGGCAGCTTCAAGCTGGATACCTCCAATCGAGTAGTATTCGAGCCAAACGGTCGCATTCGCGTTTTCCTCGCCTACGCGGAAGAAGACAGGGCATCCGTTAAGCGGCTCTATGCTGCCCTGCAGAAAGCCGGCTTCGAGCCCTGGATGGATCAGGAGAAACTGCTGCCTGGCCAGAACTGGCCCCGGGCTATCGAACGCGCCATCGATCTGTCCGAGTTCTTTATTGGTTGCTTCTCCAGGCGTTCCGCCGCTAAGCGCGGACACTTTCAATGCGAGCTGGAATATGCCCTTAACGTCGCCTCGCGCGTTCCGGCCGAAGAGATTTTCTTTCTGCCCGTGCGGTTGAACGATTGCGAGGTTCCAGCAAATATCTCGCGCAGGGTACAGCATGTCGATCTCTTCCCGGATTGGGATCGCGGAGTCGGTGAATTGCTCAAGTCCATGTGGCATCAGACGCTCGAAAGGAGCAAAAAAGTCAAGGTGAAGAGCTAGCTCTTACTCCCTAGCTTCTTCTTCGCTTCGTGAGCCAACTTTGAATCGGGCGCTAGATCCATCACTTTTTGAAATGCCAGTCTCGCGGCGCCCGTGTTCTTGAGCTTCTCCTCCGCTTCGCCGACTTTGAAAAACGCCTCAGCTGAACTCGGGTTGTACTTCGTCGCCCACTCGTAGCGCTTCAATGCCGCGCGAAACTTACCCTTGTGCCAATAGTAGTTCCCCACCCGAACGTTCCGGTCGGATTCGAGCGGGTTCAGAACGAACTTCTCGGGCGCAACCGTTTCGTCTTCTTCAGGCAGTGTCGTCTCATCCGGCACTTGCTGCACGGGCGGACTGGGCTGCTGGCTCGACGGCGCCGGATTCTGCGCCAGAGCCTGACTCCTTACCTCTAGCAGAATCCCTGACGCGAGGGCAAACCACACTCTGCGTGTCACAATTGAATTATAAAAGCTGCGATGGGTGAAGTGGATATCGGCTTACGTAACAAAGTTGCGCAGCTTCCAACAGAACCGGGCGTTTACCTCTACAAAGATGCGCAAAGCAAAGTAATTTACGTCGGCAAAGCGAAAAACCTTCGCAGTCGCGTGAGGAGCTACTTCAACGAAGATCGCCTGGCGGACATAAAAACAGGAAGCCTCATCTCCGAAGCGCGCGATATCGATTTCATTGAAGTCGATAACAACAAAGAAGCACTAGCGCTCGAGAACAATCTCATCAAGCAGTACAAGCCGCGTTTCAACATCCTGTTGCGCGACGACAAAACCTATCCCTACATCAAGCTGACGAACGAAAAGTATCCGCGCGTTTTTGTGACGCGCCGCATTCTGAAAGATGGCGCAGGCTATTACGGCCCGTATTTCCCGGGCAATTTAGCGCACCGGCTCGTTCATTTCATCCATCGCCATTTCAAGATTCCGTCCTGTAAGCTGGACCTGAACAAAAAGTATTCTCATCCCTGCTTGCAATATCACATTCACCGCTGCCTCGGCCCATGCACGCCGGGGCTTACCACCGACGAAGCTTTTGCGGCGGCAGTCCGGGATGTCCGTTTATTTCTGGAAGGGCGGCACCGTGACCTCGCCGTCGAGCTCGAGCGGCGAATGTACGCCGCTTCCGAGGATATGAATTTCGAAGAGGCGGCCGGGCTCCGCAATCTCATCACAACGGTACGCGAAGTGGAGCAGCGGCAGAAAATGGCGGCTGCCGAGGGCGACGACACTGACATCTTTGCTTATTATGCGGAGCCGCCGCTCGTAGCAGTTAATCTGTTTCACCTGCGGCACGGTACGATTGTCGATCGCCGGGAATTCTTCTGGGAAGATCAGCACGAGTTCCATCCAGCCGAATTCTTCGAAGCTCTGCTGAAGCAGGTCTACCTGAATAGCAAGTACATTCCAGGATTGATTCATGTGCCTTCTGACTTTGAGGGCCGCGACGAACTGGAAGAGTTCCTGTCCGAATTGCGCGGGCGGAAAGTGGAGATCGCGACTCCGCAACGCGGCTCAAAGAAAGCCATGCTCGCGCTGGTCGAAATGAACGCAAAACACAGCTTCGATCAGCGCTTTCGCGTCTTGAAGCCGTCATCTGAAGCCATCAAGGCCGCCGTGCAGGAGGCCTTGAATTTGCCCGAAGCGCCCGATCGCATCGAGTGCTTCGATATCTCTCATATTCAGGGAACGGACAAAGTCGCGAGCATGGTCGTGTGGGAAGACGGCAAGATGAAGAAGTCGGATTACCGCAAATTCATCATTCGCACTGTGGTTGGCAATGACGACTTCGCTTCCATGCGGGAAGTGATTACCAGACGCTACAGCAAACTACAGGAAGAGAAGCGGCCGTTTCCGAGTTTGATTCTGGTGGATGGCGGACTCGGCCAACTACACGCCGCTGCCGAAGCCCTAGAGGCGATCGGCATTACCTATCAGCCGCTGGCATCCATCGCCAAACGCGAAGAGTGGATTTACGTGTACGGACAGGAAGACGAACCTATCGTCCTGGACAAGTTTTCACCCATTCTGCATCTGGTGCAAACCATTCGCGATGAAGCGCACCGCTTCGCAGTGACATTTCACAGAACCAGAAGAAACGCGCAACGGCTCACATCCGAGTTACACGAAGTTCCCGGGATTGGGACGAAGACGGTGGAAAAGTTACTCAGAATTTTCGGCAGTTTGGAGCGCGTGAGGCAAACGCCAAAGCAAGAGCTAAGCAAAGTTGTCGGATCGGCGGCGGCAAACAAACTAATTGCGCATTTTGGCAACGATCTCACGCGCTCGCCATTCGTACAGATTGAAACTGCCGGTTCAGAGCCGACTGAGCAGGCCAGCTAGCAAAGCGGTCCGGTCGGCGATACGATCGATCAGAATGCTTTCGTTGATCGCGTGAGCACCTTCACCCACGCCGCCTAAGCCATCTAGCGTAGGAACTCCGAGCGCGGCAGTGAAATTGCCGTCCGACCCGCCGCCTGTTGACGACTCGTCTAACTCCATACCCATTTCGGCGCCGATTTGCTTTGCCCGGTTGAATAGTTCGGCAACTCCTTTCGTGCGCTCCATGGGCGGCCGGTTCAGACCGCCTTCGACCGTCAGTCTGCAGCGTTTGTCGAACGGGCGCAGGCTGCGCATTTTGCGGTAAATGGCTGCGGCGTCTTTCGCCGATGCCACGCGCACATCGATATCTACACTCGCTTCAGCCGCAATCACGTTCGTACGAGTCCCGCCCCTGATAATGCCCGGGTTAAGCGTTGTGCCTCTCTTCAGATCTGTGAAGTTTGCGATGCGCTCAATTTGACGCGCGAGTTCGAGGATCGCACTCGCTCCGGTGGTGAAGTCGATGCCGGCGTGCGCGGCTTTTCCCTCTACTGTGAGTTTGTAGCCGGCAATTCCCTTGCGGGCCGTCTTCAAGCTTCCTTTCATGGCCGAGCCGGGTTCGAGGACCAGCACGCAACTGCTCCGTTTCGCTTCGGCTTCCGTCAGCGCACGGGAAGTTTTGCTGCCGACTTCTTCATCGGAAACAATCAGTAGCGAAATCTTGCGGCTCACGGCAATGTCGAGATCGCGGAGGGCTCTGGCGGCATAGATGAAGAATGCGATGCCCGATTTCATATCCAACACGCCGGGACCCCACAGCCGCCCTTTCTGCCGCCGGTATGGCATGGTTCGCAAAGTTCCGAGCGGCCACACAGTATCGGAGTGCCCGATGCCAAGAATTTGCTCCCGCGCTGGCCGGCCTGGAAGCTTGAAATCGAGGCGCAGATGATTTCCGTAGCGGTTTGATTTAATCAGCTTCGGCGCCGCGATGTCTTTCGCGTGTCCCACCAGAAGATCGACATAACGGTTGACATCTGAGGGTGAGTCGCTCGGCGATTCGCACTCAACCATCTCGCCGATTGCGCCGATGATCTCTTCTTTCTTTGACTTGGCATAAGACAGGAAAGGCTGCATCGGTTGTTATAATAGCGGTTCCCTTTCCCCAATGACATCGCTTGATATACAAGAGATCTCTGCGTACTTGCCGCATCGCTATCCGATGTTGATGGTGGATCGGATTCTCGAAATCGGGGAAGACTCGATTGTCGGAATCAAAAATGTGACCGTCAATGAGCCACATTTCATGGGACATTTCCCGGGATATCCCGTCATGCCCGGCGTCCTGATTGTAGAAGCGATGGCGCAGATTGGCGGAATTCTGGTCGGCAAAGTCGCGCCGCACGTGCGCGGCAAAATTATGTTCCTTGCTTCTGTAACCGAAGCGAAGTTTCGCAAGCCGGTCGTGCCGGGCGATCAGTTGCGCGTGGAAATGAAGATTCTGCGCCTGAAATACAGCGTTGCGAAGATGCAAGGAACCGCTACTGTCGATGGGCAGGTGGTCGCCGAGGCGATTCTGATGTGTAAGCTCACGGATCGGGAAGCAGCCTGAATTTTCAGTGGCTATTCATCCCACCGCGATTATAGATCCAGACGCCGACATTTCCCGCGAAGCTGAAATCGGACCCTATTGCATTGTCGGCAGCGGCGTTTCGATCGGGCCGCGCACCCGGCTGGTTGCACACGTTTACCTGGAAGGCAAGCTGACTATCGGCAAAGACAACCTTTTCTACCCGTACTCCTCCTGCGGCGTGGCCCCCCAGGATAAGAAATACAAGGGCGAACCATCGGAGACCCGCATTGGAGACCGCAATACGATTCGAGAATTCGTAACCATTCACCGCGGAACCGAGGGCGGCGGCATGGTTACCTCGATCGGCGATAGCAATCTGGTGATGGCATACTCTCACATCGCACACGATGTCACCGTTCACAACCATACGATTCTCGCGAACGGCGTGACGTTCGCCGGCCATGTGACGGTAGAGGATTACGCCAACATCGGGGGCCTTTGTGCGATTCATCAGTTCTGCCGCATTGGCCGGCACGCAATGATCGGCAGCTACAGCGTTATCAAACAGGACGTGCTGCCCTATTCGATCACAGCGGCAGATCACAAAGCGGAGGTCTACGGCGCAAACAAAGTAGGGCTCGAGCGAAAGGGCTATGGGACGGATGCGATCGAACCACTGCAGAATGCCTTCCGCATCTTGAGCCGTGCCGGTTTGAATACAAAACAAGCTCTCACCCGCATCGAAGAAGAAGTGCCGCAGACCTCCGAGGTACAGGAACTGCTAGGCTTCATTCGCAATTCGAAGCGCGGTTTCACCAAGTGAGTTCCTGAACGTGAAGTACGGGATGATTGCGGGCAACGGGCGCTTTCCGCTGCTGGCGCTTCAAACGGCGCGGCGGGCAGGAGATGAGGTTGCAGTGGTAGCAATTGAGAACGAGGCTACACCCGACCTCGAACGCTTCGCCACTTCGTTCCACTGGGTCAACATCGGCCAACTAGGGAAAATAATCGATATCTTCAAGCGCGAACAGGTCAGTGAAGTCATGATGACGGGACAAGTGAAGCACGTCAGCATCTTCTCGGGAATCACGCCGGACTGGCGGCTGCTGAAACTGCTCACGTCGTTGAAACAGAAGAACACGGCCGCGCTGATCGGAGGCGTGCAGGAGGTTTTGCGAGAGGAAGGAATCGAGCTGGTGGATTCGACTCGTCTCCTCAAGTCCTCACTCGCACCCGAGGGTGTGCTGACCAAGCGCAAGCCCGGGAAAGAGGAAGAAGCGGATATCGGTTACGGGCGGCGGGTGGCGGCCGTACTGGCCGCGGTAGATGTCGGACAGAGTGTTGCGATCAGCGAACGGGCCTGCGTGGCGGTTGAAGCAATGGAGGGTACGGACGCGATGCTCCGCCGGGCGGCTTCGCTTACAAACGGGAAACCGCTGCGGCTGGTAAAAGCCTCCCGGGGGCGGGCGCATCTGCTGTTCGATGTGCCCGTTGCGGGCTTGCAAACCATCGAAACAATGATCGAGACCGGCACGACAGCTCTAGCCGTAGATGCAGGGCTGACGTTGCTGTTGGACCGGGAGGTGATGATCGAACGCGCGAATGAAGCCGGGATCGCGATCGCCGGTTATGCCGCCCGCGAGGAGCAGGCGTGAAGCGAAGGATTCGAATAGCGGTCATTGGAGCGGGAGCTTTTGGCCAGAATCACCTTCGCGTTCTGAGCGGCATGGCGGAGGTCGAACTCGTGGCCGTCCTCGATCTGGATGCGGAGAAGAGTGAGAGGTTGGCGCGCGACTACGGAGTCCATGCGTGCGCCTCGCTAGACCAGCTCCCCGCGGATATTGACGCGGCGATTGTAGCGACTCCGACCTCCACCCACGAAACTGTCGCTGAAACTCTGCTCGGCTCCGGCATAGACGTCCTCATTGAGAAACCGATTGCAGACTCGGCTGAAGCGGGAGAGCGGCTGACCCGGCTGGCGGACGAGAACGGGCAGATCTTGCAGGTCGGGCACCTGGAACGGTTTAACCCAGCGGTTGTGGAACTAGGAAAGTTGGTAAGCGTTCCCCTTTTCTTCGAGGTACACCGGTTAAGCGTTTTTACGCCCAGGAGCCTGGATGTGGACGTGGTGCTGGATCTCATGATCCACGACCTCGACATTGTTCTGAGCCTTACGAGGGAGCAGCCATTGGAGATCCGGGCCGCCGGCATCTCGGTTCTTTCGGGGAAAGTCGATATCGCAAACGTTCGCCTTTCTTTCGTTAGCGGCTGTGTGGCTAACCTAACAGCCAGCCGGATCTCGACCGAGCAAGTGCGGAAGTTGCGCCTGTTCCAGCCCGGCGAATATCTGTCCGTCGACTACAAGCGGCAGGATCTGACGAGAGTGCGCGTTTTACCAAACGAACTGCCAAATGGGTTCGTTTTTTCAAACCAGGCGGTCGAGCATAGTGAGCCGCTGGCCCTGGAACTGGCCGCCTTTGTGAAGGCAGTGCGCGAGAGATCCCGTCCGAAGGTCGGCGGCCGCGAGGCGACCGAGGCCCTGCGCCTGGCTGAAGAGATTCTTGTTACGATCAAAGAACACGCGCAAACAGTCTCTGAGACGATCCGGCGTCGCGGCAAGCATTAGTGGAATCCGGTGTTTTACCACCCTCAACCGTCGAGCTGAACTTACTGCTCGAGTGGCCCTCCGGGCGGACGCGCCCGCAATGGACAGCGATTTTTGGCGCGTCGCTAGTTCTTCACCTGATTGTTTTTCTAATTGGAATCAGGATTCCGAGCCTTGTTGGGGGCGGCCGGGAACTCGAGCGCGAAGTGATCGTGCGGCGCATTCCACTCTATCTCCCTCCCGACGTGATGACGCAGAGGGCTCCGAACCGTCAAAAGCTTTCTAAACAGATCGACTTAGCGGATCTGATGGCATCGCAAGCAGCGGCTCGGCGTCCGGGCAAGTGGAGCGCCAGCGTGAAGCGATTCGAGGTTCCGAAGCAGGCGCTTCGCCAGGAAGTAGCCAAGAACATGCCGCCGAAAATTCTGCCACAAGCGCCTTCCATTTCGCCCAGTCCGGGCACTGCCCTTGCCTCAGGCATACCTGGAGGCCTGCCAACGGCAGCGCCTCCACCTCCGAGCCCGACACCCGGTCCGTTTCAGAATATCGGAAGCGAGGCGCCCCCCAACCCTCACCCCAACTTGGCGCCGCCTCGGGCAACGGTGGATGCCGCGATGAACGGGCTGGCCCTGCGTGCTAACAGTCAACATCTGGCAATCAGCGATGATGCTCCCCAATCTATACCCGGCAGCGCTGGTTCTGTGGCGCAGGCTCCCGCGCAGCATGCCGCAGTCGAGTTGCAGAGCGATCCGAGCGGGGCCGATTTCAAAGTCTATTTGAGGACCATTCTGACAATCGTCCGGGCAAACTGGCGCAGAGTAATCCCGGAGAGCGCGCGGATGGGAGCGCTGCGGGGGCGTACGGTGGTAGAGTTCATTATTGATCGCGACGGGAGCATTCCGAAGTTGGTCACTGCCGACAGCTCGGGCTCGGAGCCACTGGATCGCGCTGCCGTAGCAGGACTCAGCATGTCGAATCCGCTGCCGCCGCTGCCAGCCGATTTCAAAGGCTTCCAGGTAAGACTGGCGTTTACGTTTGCCTACAACATGCCGGCGCAATGATAAGCGAAGAAGACGAGCAGGATCGGACGGAAGACCTGACGCCAGAGGGCCAGCAAACCTTAATTGGCGTGCGCACCGCGACGATCCTCTATCTGCTGATAGCAGTCGCCGCGAGCGTGATGCTGAAGGGCAAACCGCTCGTGCTGGCGCTGATTATTGTGTTTGGCTTGGCGGCGAAATCGTATGTCCATTACTGGAAAGGAAAAGGCGAGAGCCGGTGAGGTTAATTAGCTCCGGTGCGTGCTGTATAAGTGGGCCTCTAGACGCACACTAGATTGTGTTTCTCTGCCCTCGATCTCCTTTATCGAATCACTGAGTATTCCCGAGGGAGGCTTGCTTCACATACACTGCATACTCGTCCGCTGCTGCGTCACGCCGTGCCCCCATGCGCGCGCTGCGGGCTCACGGTGCTGGAATCATCATCGAGCGGGATGGCAGCTTCTGATGCTGGTTAGGACGGATGGGTCAGGATCAGAACCCTCGATCACCCGAAAATGGGAGAGCTCGTATCGCGAATCCACTGCGCCGCTGCCGGCCGGCCGACATCAAGATTTTCAAATGTGGCTCGCGCTACCTCGCCTACAACATGCGGGCGCAAGGACCTACAAGAATGGACGGGAGAGGCGGGTATTCGATTCGGGTGCAGGTACCAATCAATCCGTTGATCTTCTGACCGCCGTCGGGCTGGCACCACGCTGAGGGTAAGCCTTGATGCTGATCGTGTGGGTTTGGCGCGATCATCTTAATGGTGCTACTGATAGTACATATTGAGCGAGCGTTTTTCGGTTCTCTTCCACAATAAATGCATTGCAGCACGCTTTTGATTTTTTGGGCAGGCATCTTGGCCGGGCTCCAACTCTCAAATACGTATTCTTTCTAGGCCGCAATGTTGCATTTTGGTCCTAGAATAAGGCTGCGGCAAAAGAGCTTGTTTTGAGCTAATTAAGCCGTGAGCACTTGGAGGTAGTTCTAGATTATGTCGACTCCGGTTTTGGTTTGGCCGCAATTTCCAATGTTGCTGGCTCAGAGCAGTGCGCAAGGCGGAGCATCCTCCGGATTTCCCCTTCATATTCCGATTTACGTGGTCGTAGTGGGTGCAGCTCAGGGAGCGGGCACGACCCCACCCGTATTTCCGCAGTTCCCCATGCAGTTTCCAATGCTGCTGGCCCAGAGTGGTGCGCAGGGTGCAGCATCTGCCGGATTTCCCCTTCATATTCCGATTTACGTAGTCGTCGTGGGTGCAGCCCAGGGAGCGGGCGCGACCCCACCCGTATTTCCGCAGTTCCCCATGCAGTTTCCAATGTTGCAGGCGCAGGCGCAGGGCGGGGCCTCCACTGGATTCCCGCTCCATATTCCGATCTATGTGGCCGTTGTCGGGTTGTTTGCCGCTCAAGGTGGAGCAGGGGCGGGCACGACCCCACCCGTGTTTCCGCAGTTTCCCATGCAGTTTCCAATGTTGCTGGCACAAGGGACTGGTGCGCAGGGCGGAGCCTCCGCTGGATTCCCGCTCCACATTCCAATCTACGTGGTAGTTGTAGGTGCCGCCCAGGGAGCGGGCACGCCCCCGCCCGTGTTTCCGCAGTTCCCCATGCAGTTTCCAATGCTGCTGGTACAGGGGAGTGGTACTCAGGGCGGGGCCTCCGCTGGATTCCCGCTCCACATTCCAATCTACGTCGTAGTTGTGGGAGCCGCGCAGGGAACTCCGGGCGGGGGAGGCTCTACACAGCAGTAGCGTTTTTGGGGTCTCGGACCGACCATGAGGCAAGTGTATGGACGATTGGGGCTGACGACACTGTTTATGTCATCAGCCCCTGATATCGCTGCCAAAGATCGCGCCTTTTCGGCATCTCTATGAAATATCCGTGCAGAACACAGTTTCGAGGGTAAATTTGTCGCAAGAATTAAAGAATTACCTTGTAGAACTCGCTACCGATCTCGACCGCCTGAGCGCATTCATCTCCGACCCGGGAAAGGCGGCCCAGGACGCTGGCTTAAGCGATGATGATCACAAAGTGCTTTTATCAGGTGATCAGAACCGAATTTATGCTGCCGTTGCGTCGCCTGCCCCTGAAGCACCGACCCAAACTCAGCAGCAGAGCACATACCCCACTGTGGGCTCCAGCCAGCCGATTGCTTATCTGACACCCTGGGGGCAATGGGTCATCTACATTCTGGCTGTACCTCAGTCCGCCCAGGCACCCCCGCAATCGCAATCGATAGCCGGAGCTTCTTCTGTTAGCACGAATACCGAAGCTCGCCCCGATCCATCGGAGAACCCCGGCGATAAACAGGAACTTCAGCCAACGAGGGAGGCCGCCGACTCGCCACGAGAGAGCCCCCCCAGCGGGAGCAAGCGCACGGCGGGCGAGCAGCGATCCGAGAAGAGGTCTTGAATGGGTTCAGTCTCAACCCGGTAAAACCATCATGAACGACGAAAAGCTTGTAGTGGTCGGCACTGGAATTCGGACCATAGGCCATTTGACAATGGAGACCCTTGCCTGGATCAAGAAGGCTGACAATGTCTTATATGTGGTCAGCGATCCGGTTGCGGAGGAAATGATCAAGAAGCTGAACCCGAACGGTGCCGAGTCGCTCTATACCTTCTATGCGGAGAATAAGCCACGTCTGCAGACCTATAACGAGATGGTCGAGCGGACCCTTTCCTACGTTCGAAAAGGGCGAACCGTTTGCATGGCGGCTTACGGCCATCCTGGGGTCTTTGCTTATCCGACGCATGAATCGGTACGGCGCGCCCGGGCAGAAGGATACAAAGCGCGCATGCTCCCAGGCGTATCAGCCGAGGATTGTCTTTTTGCCGACCTCAATATAGATCCGGCAATGGCCGGCTGCCAATCGTATGAGGCGACCGATTTCCTGATCAACGGGCGCATGATCGATCCGTCTAGCCATGTAATTCTGTGGCAAATTGGCGTCCTTGGAGACGCGACTTTCAAACGCTACAGCTACAACGTAAAAGGAATGCCGCAGTTGTTGCAGAAATTGTATACCTCATACGGCCCGTATCATATCGCCTATCTTTATGAGGCACCCATTTTCCCAGGTGTAGAACCAGTGATCCGCCCGGTTCCTTTGTACATGCTTCCATACGCCGGTGCCTCTGCGATTTCCACTCTCTACATACCACCTGGAATTCCACCGCGAAACGATCCCGCGCTTACGCAATCACTCGGGATTTTTTCGTGAGCGAGTATGCAGTACAAGCCCGGCGCTCCTGTTCAAGATCCCGAGTGCGCCCATCGCGCGAGCGAATCAGGGGCTTACCTTTACTCTGGTTTGAAAGTTAGTAAACATAGTTAACGGAAAAAGGGTCAGGAGTGAGGGCACCCCGAGCTGGTTCGGATAGGACGCGCGGTGCTGGTAGATAGCCTCTGATACCCAATGATTAGCGTTGAGAGGAGGGAGATCCGCTTTTTCTACGAAGGGTACGGTTAAGACCGGCTGATTCCCAAGGATTGGGGTGTACTGATTTTGACCGGTTGCGTTCTCGATGTAGCTAATGATTTCGCCGGTACCGAGCGGCGCAAAGATGTCTTCGAAGGGGTCATGACCAGTATAGATATCCTCAACCTGGTTCATGGTGGTCACATTCCAAATCATAGGGGCAATATCGAGATTCGCTCGAACGCAGTCAGCGTAGCTATTTGCGGGTCCTGGAGCGGACCAATACTGCAAGGGGCTGCTACCGGTGTAGATGAAGGCGTTATCGAAGTAGGTTGCGAACTCCTGATCGCCTGCCGTCGGGCCAGCGAAATTAATCGTAGTAACAATGGCTTTTGACTTAGGATCCCATGCGGACTGATTGTCGCGCATATAAAGCGCAAGCGTCGAACAGAGCGTGGCTCCTAGGCTATGGCCGGTGAAGCACACACTGGCTTGGGATGCGCTGAGATTATCCATTTCACTTTGTAGAAATTGAATCAGCGTCTGACCGCTGCTTGAGTCATGCATGTTAACGAGAATCGTAAGTGCGATGCTCGTTGACTCGGAAATTTGCCCCACGACATTCGAACCGGAAGAACCGAGCGGCCAAGGCATCGTTTGAATGATGTCGAAATCTTCAAAGAGCCAGTCTAAGGCAACCTTGCCATCTGTCCCGCGGACCGCAACCACGTACTGCGCCGGTCCATTGCCCGGATCGCTCAGTTCTACCACGTACATCATATTGTCCTGGTAGTAAGAGCCCGGGACCGTGTAGCTTACAGGCCCCCAAACAATCGACCAATCGCCAGCGATGGGCGGGATTGGTGTCGCTGCATTGCTCGAAAGGCTTTGGGTAAGATCACTCTTAATCTGCGCATCCGGAGATGGAAACCCGGGTAACGGTTCGCCCGTGTAAGCGAGGTATGCGAGGCTTAGCATGATCTGCCGCTGCGTGTAGGTCGTGCTCATTTGTATTTCACCTTTTCGCCGGGTAAGTCCTAGGGCTATGTGAAGCGCGAATGTTCCCGATCTGCGGACCGAAACCTTTGCGCCTGCGCGTGCGGAGATGAATAATCACCGGAAGCAAGTGAGATTGAGAGCTAAGAAACCAGGACTGGTTCGCAATCAGGGATTCATACCTCCCGCCATCCATTCCTTGAATAGGTTGACGTTATCGGCACTCCATGGTGCTTCCGGCTCGCTGCCAGAGGGCGGCATCGCGCCTGATTTCACGGCGTTATAGATCTGCTGAGCCCACTGCTTCACATCGTCGTAGTTCCAGAGGTCAATGTTTTTTGCCTGGATCATATGCTGTTGGTCCATTTGCGTGAACAGCGGCTTGATTTGTGCCGCGTAGCTAATTGCGGTAGCCATTTCCGATTTCTCCTTAGTACTTACTTTTGCAAAATTAGAGCTATCTTTTCCCCGGGCTGGGGGACCCCGTGGAAGCCGGCGCCGGGCAACCGACCGCAGTTCCCGTTGGAGGGACAATGGTTCCGATCAGCCATGAAAAATCGGATCTAGTAGACCCGTCGAAATACACGTTATCATCGCCGTTGTGTCCGGGTTGAATGATCGCATTGTATGAGCATGGATATCCCGTATCCGTTTCGATTTTGGGGTTTTCGGAATCGAAAGCGCTTACCGGCTTAGCTAAGTTGATCGGGAAACGTGCTGTCTGGTGGCAAGACATGCAATTGGAACTGATCCCGCCCGGGAATGCAGTGGTCGTCTCAAGATACGGGTTGTAGCAAATGGTCGGCGTACCGCCGGGTTGATTGTTCGTCGTCTCCATGTACGCGGTGCAAGTTTCGTAGTTGCTCCAGGGCGTCGTGATAGAAGGCGGAGGGGGTCCACCGGGATGCTGACCATTTGTCCAAAAGAACGTTTGCCAAGTCCACCTTTTTATCTCCTTTGTGCTGAGGTGCATTGCCACGAGCACACCGTAGTCGCCGGGCACTGCATTGCCATTACTAACAGAGTTGTTGAAGGCCGCTGCGGTAGCTGCATCCATAACAAAGCTATAGAAGTTACTGAGGGCGATAACTTGCGCGCTCACGTTCGGTGTTGTGTTGCATGTGACGGTCACGGTTTGCCCGACCATGTTACCCGCCGGATCTACGACGACGCAATTTTTCCACGTGTCGGGTGTCGGATGCGCCGGGTCGGTGCTGTTTTGCGGACCAGTGCTCAGATCTCCCTGCCAAAGCGGAAGAATTGTGGTACCTTGCGGCCCCATGCCGGTTTTCGCGGCCTTCACCAGCATGAAAACAGGTTTGATCGATGCAGCCGCTGCAGGAAATTCGTCGATCACGCGCTGGGCCGTCGGCGTCCTATTGCTATTGAAAAAGGCGTTCAAGCCGGAAAGGTTGGCACTCTTCCAATAGGTGTAGGTGTTTCCTTTCGAATCCTTATGGGGAGCCCAAACGAATTGAGCATATGGGTCATCGACATTGACGGATACCGCGATTTGATTGCTTGTTACGTTTGACACCCCTGGCCCGGGCACAGCCCTCGGAGCTCGGCTTCGTTCGAAAACGCGAGAGGTTCGCCCAAACTGGCGTGGAGGCTCGAGACCTCGTCCTGGAAGCTGGTTACCTGGCGCACCCGTTATTCCCGGTTTGGGTGGACCATTGTCCACCTGTTGTTGTTTCCACCACGTTTCCCAAATTGGCAGCTGTACCCCACTTGCAGTGGAGTTGATGCCGGCCCACAAACTCCAGGCGTGCGCCCGGATAGCGGCCTCATCCAGGTTGGCGATCCAGCCTTGAACGGTTGCTCTGGGGGTCGGGAAGTTCGGAATGGGTTGGGGACTAGAGGTAGCAGCCGCATGCACCGCCTGTGCATGCACGCGTTGAAACAACATTCCACTGAAAACGGCGCCTATGAATGCAATGGACAAAGTGGCGTGTTGCGTACGTCTTGAAGGGCACATACTGACCTCCCCGAAAAAGTCTGCGAACGCGGCGGTTATTGGAAAAATCGCACACGGCGACTTCTTGAGTTACTCGAAACAGGAAGTAACTTATCACTCTGAACACAGTCCGTCAAGAAAAAAAATCAATAGTGCTAAAGCAATAGTCCATATGAACCCAAAAGAAAATCCGGAATGCAATTCTAATTTGACTATTTACGTTTGAATAAGTGCAGGATCAGGCTCATAACGGCCATCAACATGGGCAAGCCATTCGTTCTTTTTGCCTTCGCCGTAATGCCACTTCTTCATGTAGTCGCCATTGCCAGCCGATTTCAAAGGCTTTCAGGTAAGACTGGCGTTTACGTTTGCCTACAACATGCCGGCGCAATGATAAGCGAAGAAGACGAGCAGGATCGGACGGAAGACCTGACGCCAGAGGGCCAGCAAACCTTAATTGGCGTGCGCACCGCGACGATCCTCTATCTGCTGATAGCAGTCGCCGCGAGCCTGATGCTGAAGGGCAAACCGCTCGTGCTGGCGCTGATTATTGTGTTTGGCTTGGCGGCGAAATCGTATGTCCATTACTGGAAAGGAAAAGGCGAGAGCCGGTGAGGTTAATTAGCTCCGGTTCCCACCTTATTGCTCCCCCAGCCGTGCCGGTTCCGTTGCCATAATGGCGCCACCACATTCAAGAATCACAGCGCTGGAATTCTTTTTCTGGATTCTCTAAGTCTCTGTCCTTAAGATATTTACGCCGCCTTGCCTCAGTCTCCGTGCCCATCTGTCTGCTAATCAAATCGTGACTGCATGCTTGACTGAAGTCGCCCGTAACGATCTCCGATTTCAACTTGACTGAGGCACCATGGTAAAAACTCGCCAGCCGCTCTGGACTCTTCTAATTTGCTCGCTCATCGCCGCTCACTCCGTTTTTGCGCAGTCGACCTTAACGCAAATTCGTGACACGGTTGCCAACGCCGATGGGACGCCGTTCACTGGAACCGTCGTAATCACGTGGAACGGTTCCACCGGATCCAACTCTGGATCTTCTTCGCCGCTGAGCACCTCTGCCCGTATCTACAACGGTACGCTTTCCGTTCTGCTCGTACCGACAACCACAGCGTCTGCTGGAGCTTTCTATCAGGCCGTCTATTACAACAGCGGTGGCACGGTTACCTGGACTGAAACCTGGCAGGTTCCACCTAGTACGACGCCTCTGACCTTGAGCGCAGTAAGGACCTCGACTACGCAGGGATCGAGCGGCTCGGGCAGCGGTAGCGGTTCGGGCTCCGGCGGAAGCACCAACTCTGGTGGGCAGTACGCGACCTTGCCGATCTCTATCAATCAGGTAACTAGTTTGAGCGCCGATCTCGCCAGTATCAATTCAGCCGTTGCGGCATTGAGCACTCAGCTCAACTCCCTCGGAGCAATAGGCGCGGCGGGCAGCACTAGTGCCGCGTTTATAGATGGCGAGGCGCCCACCGGGAGCGTAGATGGTTCTAATGCCACGTTCAGTCTTTCGCAGTCGCCTGTCCCTACTGCCAGCCTCACTGTATTCAGGAACGGGTTGCTGCAGTCAATTGGAGTTGATTACAACCTGTCGGGCTCTGCCGTAACTTTTCTTCCTGGCAGCATCCCTCGTACCGGTGACGCGATAGCGGCTTATTATCGCGTGGCCGGCGTCGCCCCCGTTTCCAGTTTCACCGATTATGAAGTTCCGGGAGGTATGCTCGACGGGAACAACGTCAGTTTCACGTTGGCGGCCGCTCCAAGCCCGCTGCTTAGCTTGAAGCTTTACAAGAACGGCGTACTGCTCAATCAAAACGTCGATTACACTCTGAGCGGCAAGAGCATCACTTTTGCAAACACAAACGCTACGCCACAGCCCGGTGATTCTCTAGTCGCCTCTTACCGGCACTTCTAGGAAATTCGGGTACCTCGGACGGTGCCCGAAGCCGCCAAAAGCCGCGAATCTCCTTACTTTGTACGGCTGCGCTCGCGGCCTGTGCGCTTCTAATCTGCGGCCGCACCCAGGTATTTCTCGAGATCGGGATGTAATTGGGTTTGGATTGCAGGATCTTTGAGATCGGCCAAAGTTACAACGCGAGGCGGGAGGAAAATCTTTTTCTCCCCCCTTTCTCCTCTTATTGCCTTGGCCGCCTGCGTGACAGCCACTTCGCCCATCTTGAATGGATCTTGAATCACCAGGGAATCGATCCAGCCCGCCTTCAGCTCGTTAATCAGCATCGGACTCGAGTCAAACCCGACTAGTTTCAAGCGGCTGTGACGCGCTTGGAGCGCCTGCGCCGCGCCTTCGCTGCCAGACTCATTCGAACAGAAAATGCCATCCAGGTCCGGATGGGCGGTCAGCATGTTCTCGGTAACCGTAAGCGATTGGGAAATACTGGCCATGCCGAAGCGCTCATCGAGAATCTGAATATGGGGAAATTTGTGTTCTAGCTCGCTGCGAAAACCATCCTCCCTGGCCGTTGTGGAGGCCCCGCCAGGCGTGGTTTTCACCATCACAATTTTGCCCCTGCCATTCAGAATTTTCCCCAGACGATCCGCGCCAAGTTGCCCGCCCAGATAATTGTCAGTGGCGACGAAGCTGAAGTATTTTTCTGTATCGATGGCGGAATCGTAAATCACCACCGGAATGCCCGCCGCCGCGGCACGGTCGACGACGATTTTGAAGGCGGATCGATCTGAAGGAGCAAGCGCAATCGCGTCTACCCGCCGATTTACCATGGTTTCGACAATCTGCATACCGGTCGCAATGTCCGTCTCATTAGGCGGCCCGTCCCAAACAATCTTGATGTGATTGTCGAGGCTTGCTTTCACTGCGCCGGCGTGAACGCTTTGCCAGAAAAGATCCGCGCTAGCTTTCGGAATTACGGCAATCGTCGTGACGTGCTGGCGATTACAGCTCGTTGTAAGAGTGAAAAAGGCGACAAACAAGAACCAGCCTGAAACACGAAACTCTCGCGCGAATCTCATAGGCGTTAAGCTTAGAACTTCTTAGCTTATCGAGGAGAAATTATGGAACTGGGTCTGGTGGGTCTGGGGCGCATGGGCGCCAACATGGTACGGCGGCTCGAAAAAGGGGGCCACAAGTGCACTGTATTTGATCTCAATGCGGAGAATGTGAAGAAGCTGGTAAGCGAAGGCGCTGCCGGCGCTAGTTCCCTGCAAGACCTGGTGAAAAAGCTTCCGAAGCCGCGCGTCGTATGGGTCATGGTGCCGGCCGGTAAACCAACGGAGGACACGGTACAGGCACTCGCGGCTGCAATGGAACCGGGCGATAGCATCATCGATGGCGGAAACAGCTTTTACAAGGACGATATTCGCCGCGCCGCCGAGTTCAAGAAGAAGGGTGTACGGTATGCGGATGCCGGTACTAGCGGCGGGGTCTGGGGTGTCGAGCGCGGATACTGCCTGATGGTGGGCGCTGACGACGAGGCGTTCAGCGTGCTGGAGCCGATCTTCAAGACCCTGGCTCCGGGGATCGGGGATATTGCGCGTACGCCAGGCCGCGAGAAATTGGGAGGGACGGCTGAGCAAGGCTATCTTCACACCGGGCCGCCGGGATCGGGCCACTTCGTCAAGATGGTCCACAACGGCATCGAGTACGGCGTGATGCAGGCCTACGCCGAAGGCTTCGACATTCTCAAGAACAAAGACTCGAAGCAACTGCCGGAAAACGAACGCTTCACCCTGAATATCGCTGATATCGCAGAGCTTTGGCGCCGGGGCAGCGTGATCGGTTCGTGGCTGCTCGATCTCACTTCGATGGCGCTAACGGAAAATGCGGATCTCTCGAACTACAGCGGATTCGTGCAGGATTCAGGCGAAGGCCGCTGGACCATCAACGCTTCAATAGAAGAAGCAGTCCCGGCGGAGGTGCTGGCCTCGGCGCTTTTCACGCGCTTCCGGTCGCGCGAAGAGCATACATTTGCCGAGAAGGTGCTCTCAGCAATGCGTAACAAATTCGGCGGCCACATCGAACAGGCGACAGGCGGCTAAGAGCTACTTTTCGATCTCGGGGCCGGTGAGAGTAATCTTGACCGGCCAGGTGTTGACGGCCAAGATTCCTCTGCCCAGAAAATCCACTTCGGCGATTTCGCCGTGCTGTGTCGCTTGGCGCTGAAACTGATCGAACACCAGATTCCCTAGCGAGTAGAAAATCAACCCGCCGCGATAATTCTCTTTCGCCTGCACGACGTGCGGGTGATGTCCAATCACCAGCGTCGCGCCTGCGTCAACCGCCGCGTGGGCAAACTCGGTCTGCGCTTTGGTGGGTTTCGTCAGGTATTCGAGACCGTGGTGCATGGAGACGATTACGACATCGCAGCGCTTGCGAAGACTTGCCACATCACGCCTAACAGTGGCCGGATCCGCCAGCGCAATGCGCGCGTCGATATCCCGCCAGTTTCCATTCTGCTGATCGTAGGTATAGCCGAGGAACCCGAAGCGCACGCCGTTGCGTTCGAGAATCACCCCTCGATGAGTCTGCTCCGGGGATGGGCTGCTGCCGACTGGCGCCATACCGTGCGAGCACAACCAATTGAGTGTAAATTCCACTCCGTGCGGGCCACAGTCGCGCGCGTGATTGTTGGCCGTCGAAACCGCCGCTACGTGCCCTAGCTGCAAAGCTGCGATTGTGGCGGGCGGCGCATGAAAGATCAAACCGTTTTCGTGGTACGGCCCGCGATCGGAGAACGGTGATTCGAGATTCACGAAGACGAGATCCGCACCCGCAAACAGGGGCGCGATTTTTCGGAACGGCAGGGCGGGATCACTCGAGAGAAGGATCTGCCGGCGCACTTCGCGAGAGAACATCACGTCACCGCCGAAGAACAGGCGATTGAAGCGAGCGTGAACACGCGGCGGTTTTGGCGGAGGCGGAGTGCGGTCTTGCGTACAGCCGGCCAGCAGGCCCGCCAATACACAAAACGCTGCGCTGCGCACTAAAGCTTCGAGGCGGCCGCCCGGTCGAGGAACCAGCTGGCGCGACCATCGCGGCTGGCGATCTGGCAGGGATATTTCAAAAAGTCTTCCGGAGCCTTGAGCACTTCATTCAGAGCATCCGCCTTCTCGGCCCCTGAAACCTGTAGCACGGTGTGTTTTGCCGCGAACAGGACTCCGGGCAGCAAAGTTATCCGATCCATCTTCATCTTCTCGACCCAGACATTCGTCGCTATGCCCGTTCGATCGTGAACCAGCGGGCTGCCCGGGAAAAGACTGGCAGTGTGTGCGTCTGGTCCCATGCCTCGATGCAGCACATCGAAGACGGGCAGCTGGCCGTCGTTCAACCTGAAGAACTGCTTGATGTCGTTGACGTAGCGCTGCGCTCCTTCGGCTGGGGGCAATTCTCCATAGATCCGGTGGATGTTGCCGGCGGGAATGCCCGCGGGAGCAAGCAGCGTGTCATTCGCCAACTTAAAATTGCTTTCTTTGCTGTCCGGAGGAACACAGCGTTCGTCGACCCAGAAGAAGTGAACATTTGACCAGTCGAATTTCTCGCGGGCCATATCAGCGAACAACAGCTTCGGAGTACTCCCGCCCGATAGCGCAAAAGTGATCCGGGGCTGTGCTTGCAGAAGCGAAAGGATATATTTCGAGCACTCCCGAGCGGCGTCCTCGGCGGTTTCTAAAATGCGGAGCTCCGGCTCTTCACCGGTACTCACGGACGAGCTCCTGGGCGCGTGCAAAAGCAGATTCGAAAGCAGGGTCGTAACCGATAATGCTCAACTCTTCCGTCATGAGCTTGTCGACAGGGGCATCGACATAGTTGTACCGGCGCTCACGGCCATTGGTGCTGCGAATGGACATGCATTCCTTGCCGGTGCGCTCGAAAGTTATTGTTTCAGCATCGGAGCGCAGAGTGATTGAGTGGAGACCGGGACCGAAGCCCTGGGTCTTTTTGAAAGAAACGCGCGCACGGTAGGGCGCAGAGAGCCAGCCAGCGACATAGATCTCCGAGGAAGTAGGTTGCTCTTCGGGATGACCGATCTCGATTGTGTGGAAGCTGGAAAATTTATTGTCCCGGGCGATATTGTCGAAGATGTGCCCAAGCGGCTCGCGCCAGGGAGTGAGGCGGGTCCATTCGAGATCCGCTATGACATGTCCCTGCTCCCGCCAGCGTGCAATCCGTTCCAGAGCAGAGGCAGCATCCAGGCCGCGCGTATCGACGATGCTCTTATTGGCGAGATTCATGACGGTCTGAAAGCCGCGCTCTTGGGCGCTGGTCGAGTCCGCGCTGAGCGCTCCCACGTGGCGGCACCAGAAAACCACCGGCAGATCGGCTGCGATCAGGCCGAGAAGAATCGGGCCAATATTTGGCCAGCTCTCTGAATGAGCCTTGATTTCGATCTGCTCACAACAGATCTGCTGGGCTTTCCCAAAGGGCTTCCAGCATTGAGCAAGAACACGCGCCTCAGGTTCGCGCGAGCCCTCGTCTGAAACCGCGAGCACGATACCGCGGCTGGGATGTTCACGCATCAACTCGGAGATGGTCTGCGAGGCGAAAAAACCCTCATCCTGCTCATCGGTAGCGACGATCAGGGTCATTGCACAGGCCCGCAAAACAGTCGGTTTGCCTTGTTGCTTCTCCTCTTCGCCAAGCGAGGTCCAAAGCTTGCCCAGGCCCTTTAGGATCTGCTCCGGTTGGGCGGGCGAAATAACCGCGGTACTCATGGAATTCTCCAGACATGGCCCTGGCGGGCCAACATTTCATCCGAGGCCTTAGGGCCCCAGGTTCCTGCAGGATAGTTCGGGAAATCGAACGTGGTGTGTGCCCAGACATCCAGTATCGGCTGCACGATTTGCCAGCTAGCATCCACCATGTCCTGACGGGTGTAGAGCGTCGGATCTCCGACCATCGCGTCTACCAGCAGGGTTTCGTAGGCAGTTGGCGTGCGTTCGCCAAAGCTTGACCCGTAATTGAAGTCCATCGAAACCGGGCGGACGCGCATGCCGCTCCCGGGACTCTTCGAAAGGAAGCGCAGTGAGATGCCCTCCTCAGGCTGAATGCGAACTACCAGCAGATTCGGGCGTACTTCGCGGGGGCCGGCCTTTGTTTCCTGAGTAAACAAGCCTAACGGCGGAGCTTTGAACTGAATGGCGATATCGGTTACGCGTTTGGGCATGCGCTTGCCGCTTCGAATGTAGAACGGTACTCCGGCCCAGCGCCAATTATCGATAAAGAAAGTAACCGCAGCGTACGTGTCGGTCTGCGCGTCCGGGCTGACGCTCGGCTCCTGGCGGAAGCCAAGGAGGTCCCGGCCGCCCACGAAAGCAGGACCGTACTGTCCGGCTACCGCATACTGAGGAACCTGCTCCGGCTTCATCACCCGCACCGCGCGCAGCAGCTTTGCCCGCTCATCACGAACGTTGGTAGCGTCGAAAATGGACGGCGGTTCCATCGCGACCGTGGCCATAACCTGGCTCAGATGATTTTGGATCATATCGCGCAGGGCGCCCGCTTCCTGGTAGTAGCCTCCGCGCCCCTCGACACCGATGGACTCAGCCGCTGTGATCTGGACGTGATCGACGTATCTGCGATTCCAGAGTGGTTCGAACATGCTGTTCCCAAAGCGGAAAGCCAGGATGTTCTGAACGGTTTCCTTGCCGAGGTAATGATCGATGCGGTAGACCTCGGACTCATCGAAGACTTTGTGAATCTCTTCGTTCAGCTTGCGAGCGCTTTGCAGATCGTGTCCGAAAGGCTTCTCAATGATGACCCGCCGCCAGCCATTGCCCTGGTTCAGATGGTGCTCGCCGAGAGCGAGAACTGCCTCGGCATAGTAGCTGGGCTGGGTTGAAAGGTAAAAGAGCACGTTGCCGGCGGTCTGGTGAGATTTCTCGACCTCATCGAGCTTCGTGTGCAGATCTTCGTAGGATTCCGGCTTATTGATGTCCCCAGGGACATAAAAGAGGGTTTGCGCGAACGATCTCCAGACGTCCTCGTCAAAAGGCGCATCTTCGAGGAACTTCGAGACGGACTCGCGCATTTTTTCGCGGAACTGGTCGTCGGACATCGGGGTCCGGGAGCTTCCGATAACGGCGAAGTTTTGGGAAATACGCCGTTCGTAGAACAGCCGGTACAAGGAGGGCAGCAGCTTGCGTTTGGAAAGATCGCCGCTGGCGCCGAAGATGACGATGGCGCAGGGCGGGACCCGGCGGGCGAAACGCATCGGATCCTGGAGGGGATTTACTTCCGGTAGCGCTTGATCTAGAACGCTCATGATTACTCTTGATGATACCCGCGAACAAAGTGCGTCTACCTGTTTCATGGAAAGCGAAAGAAAAAAGGCACTGGCGGTGCTTAACGACCTGATGTTTACGGTCAAGATTCAGGAAGCCGCCAAGCGCGCCGGGCTGGATCTCGTTTTCGTCAAATCAAAGGGCGACGCGCTCGATCGAGCGAAGGAGGATCCAGCAGTGATCATTCTCGATCTGAACCACGCGGCAGCCGAGCCGCTCGAACTCATCTCCCTTTTGAAGGCCAATCCGGGCACCAGCGGCATTCCACTGGTCGGCTATGTGTCCCACGTCCAGCTTGATTTGCGACAGGCCGCGGGGGAGGCGGGCTGTGACGTGGTGGTGGCGCGATCGGCGTTTGTGCAGAACTTGCCCGAGCTGCTGGGCCGGTTTGCGGACGAAAGTTAGCGCGCTGGGGCATTTTCGCGCTCACACGCTGGGATCAATATGGTGCCTTGCTGCCAAATCCTTGCTGTCAAGCGCATTCGATGGGAAAGTAGAATCGAATGCTGCTGCGCGCTTGCTGTTTACTCGCTATCTGTTGTGGACCGGTCGTTCGGGCAGAGTCCTTCGAGTATCGTACATTGATCACTCCAAACTTCGGTCAACCCTTCTCGGATGCAGTTACCGGCGGCATCAATAACGAAGGGGACGTTGTCGGGTCATATTCGCTCGGCTTTGAATATGCGATTGGCGGTGGATTTCTGATTCATGATGGCCATCTATCCGAAATAAACCTCTTTCCGTACGCAGTGGCTCCTGCCGCAATCAACAACAAGGGTCAAATGGTGGGGAACTATGGCGTCGATTGTAATTGCGATATCGGATTCGCCGCTTTTCTTTACCAGGACAAGTCCTTCACTTACCTGAGCTATCCAGGCGCTTCTCCGTATTCGACAACTGTAAGCGGCATCAACGATGAAGGGAAAATCGTAGGCAATTACGGCCAGTTCACGCCTGGTACGAAGCCCGGCAATTTCGTTTTCCAGAATGGCGTGTACACTGCACTCCCGAGCCTGCCAGGCACGAAATATACACTCTACATGAGCGTAAACAATGCCGGTGTCCTGGTGGGCAACTATGGGCTTACAAACGGTAATGTCGGAAGTTTTGCCTATCAGGATGGCCGATTCACGAACATTCCTCTTCCTAAGCAAAGCGACCCTTACGAGGGCGTCGACGCGATCAACAATCGGGGTGACATTCTGGGCTACGATGATCAAGGCCCTTTCCTGTTTAAGAACGGCGGATACAGCTTTCTGAATTTCCCAGGGGCATCGGCCACCTTTGCAACAGGTATCAATGACAGGGATCAAATCGTGGGTTGGTACCAGAGTCCGGCCACGGATTATCGGGAACAGGTCTTTCTAGCCACGCCGGTTCCGGAGCCCTCCCCTTTTTGGCTATTTGCGTTGGCGGCATCGGCCTTTGTTGTTGGGAGCCTCCGGCCCACTTCGAGGCGTCCCGGTTCCCGCTAGGCAGCTAGGGTTCGGTAATGTTCCGCGGGTTCGAGTGGAGGTCCGGCAGGCGGCGCAGGGGGCGGGATGCGAGGTGGCGGTGATCACTGCCTGCTTTGAGACAACGGAGCAGAAGAGTTGGCGATCCCGAAAGCAGGCGGTTCCGTGAGTGGCAAGTCAACAGTGAGCGGCGGGTGGTCTGAGATACGATCCTCAACGGACTGATTTAGCTCGTTCATCGTGATCGGGAAATGCGGTGCGAAGCGGTAGCTCTGGTGCGGGGCGCGCGGGTTCCGGATAAACGGCTTGACGAAGAACCAGTCCAGCTTGTAACTGCCAACCCAACCCCCGAAATTCCTTTCGAAGGCGTACGTGGGAAGGAATCCTTTTCGCCCGCGCTGATTACTGTTTGCCAACGTCCGGGATCTCTGGTTAAGGGTTCTTTCGGTTCTTCCTCTGAAATCAAATGCGTAATTGTCGCTGAAGCGGAATTTCTCGAGTGACCGGAAAAGGCCGCGTTCGCGGTTTTCCCATAGAAACGGAAAATGCCACGCCGTTGGATCGAGGTGCTGATGAAAGTAGCGCAGAGGTACCAGCGCGTACTGTGGCATGCTGACAGGGCTCAGCCAGAAGATCGCTTGATTTACCCAGAAACGGTAATCGGTTACTCTTTTCATGATTTCGTTCCGCACTGAAGTAGGAGTCGCATCCTGTCCGGAGGTGTTGAGATCTCCCGCGAGCACTAGCGGATTACGAATGGGTTGAATGATAGTAAGCAGAGCTTTCATCTGTAGCTGGCGGCATGCAGGCGGGCACTTGTTCTCCAAATGCACAGAGACAACGGTCAATGTTCGGGTTGGAAGTGCCGGCACAGAAAGATCAACAATCAGCGCCATCCGTCCGCCGCGGCGCAGCTCACGCTTGATACGCTCGCGAAAAAGTTTGCGTGCAGACCAGCGCTTGCCTTGCTCCAATTGGGCAACGGCCTTGGCCTCTGTGCCATACCAGTCGTAACAGACGGGAAGGCGTACGATCCGAGCTCGCTCAATCGGATAGCGGCTCAACACCGCATTCCCATGGAGGCCGCGGTAGCGCGTGGGGTCAACACTAAGATCTTTGGCAACGCGCTGGTCCTGGCTTTTGTCAGGCAGATCTATCTTTTCGATGCCGAGGTCGAATATCGGGTCCACCTCGACGAACTCGACACCATATGCGTAGTTCATGTGAAGCGCAGCAGCTAAATCGCGCGAGACGTCACGGTATCCAGTGCGCTTCATCCCTGCGTCAACTTCATTAAGGATGATGATGTCGGAATCCTGCAGCGTCCGAAGCTGGCTACGGACAGTTTGCTTGTCTTTGCCGGGCCCGTTTTCATATTCGGAGTCGGCTTGAAACTGCTGCTCGTTCGCGAGTGCGGATTGAATCAGATCGAAGTTGAGCCCGCGCTCGATATTCCAGAATGCTGCTCGAACTATAGACCCGAGCCCTTCCACTGCCGCCAGGTGCGGCGGGTTGGAGTTTGTGCCGCCGTTTTCCCCCATAAACGGAGTTGTGAGCAGATGGTTCAGTTTCTCCGCTAGAGTGTCTGTGGGTTCGGCAATTGTGGCGAGCTCCTTCAATTCATCGAACGTCAGGAGATCTGGACTTGAGGATACTGCTGAAACTTGCGGTAGCTTTTCCGAAGAGGCTGCGGCGGCTAAGCAGAGGAAGAAAATCCACGATAGCCTCGGCTTCATGGATACAAGTTACAACTTGCCGTTCAAGGCTCCTGCTCGCACACATGCGGCCATCCCGAACGGCGCCTGGTATCCGCCGGCGATTCAAAAGGCGAATTTGAAGAACGCGCTGCACAGCAGTTTCGACTCAATGGGACCCTGTCACCGTATTCCCACGAAAGGCAATGCTCTTTTCCCTATTGCCATCACCAGACGAAAAAAGGAACCGGTTCCCTGGTTGGGGGCGTTCGATCAGGACGGCCTCGTTTCCTCGGTTAAGCACCGCCAGTTTCTTTGGAGCGGACCTTCTTTCCCGATAGCTGGTTAGGGCATGGAACGCTCACCCAAACTGGATGAAGACATCATACGTGAAAAGAGATGGAAATGAACTCTGGATCCGGGAGCCTTCAAGTGGGTTATGAGGCATCGGAGGCGCAAAAGCGGTAGTCGCAACCTGGAATGTTGTCTATCATGACCCCATGCATCTTCGGTCTGCTCTCGTCTTGGTCCTGTTCACCTTTGCGCAGCTTGCCCCAACCGCCCAAAAACAAGACATGCGCCAAGCAGCAACAATGCCCAAGGTTAACCTAGCGGCGCAGCCTGAGGTGCTCGATCTGAATATATACTCGCGCATCCGCAATGAAGGTTTTAAGCACTCTCACGTTATGGAGTATGGGGGCGCACTCTTCGACGATATCGGACCGCGGCTCACCGGCTCGCCCGCCATGGCGCGCGCCAACGAGTGGACCCGGGCTCAACTCACAGCCATGGGCTGCAGCAACGCTCATCTGGAGAGTTGGGGCGAATTCGGTATGGCCTGGACGCAGCTTAGCGCATTGCTGGACATGGTGAAGCCCGTGCCGGGTATTTTTCTGGCACAGGCCACACCATGGTCCCCAGCTACGCAAGGTGCAGTTATCGCGGATGTGATCCACGTACCAGGTCTGAAGATTGAGAGCGATTTGGCGGCCTGGAAGGGCAAGCTTAAAGGCAAGATCATCCTTTATGGGATGGCACCCGCGTCTCCTGAGGTGGACCCAGACATTGTGCCCACGATGGAACACTACGATCCGGCCAAACTCAAAGACTTGTCGCTGTACCCGCTCAAATCCCCAGACAGCCAGACTGAATTCTTCCGCAAGACCTTTGCCGGAAAAGCTTTCCAGGAGAAGGTCGCCAAATTTTTTGCTGCGGAAGGGGCGATCGCTGTGCTTGAACCCGGGGGGTCTGGTGGCGTACTGCACGATGATACGAACGCGTCGCTAGGCTGGTTTGTTTATCGGCCGGAGCGCAGGCAGGCCATTCCCGAGGAGGTCATTGCCAACGAAGCCTGGGACCGGATGAGCCGCCTACTCGACCATAAGGTGCCCGTCAGGGTAAGGATTGATATCGCAACGCAGTTCGGCGACGAACACACACAAGGCTACGACACGATCGCCGAGATTCCGGGAACGGATCCCGAACTGAAGGATGAGGTTGTCATGGTCGGCGGCCATCTTGATAGCTGGATCGCGGGAACGGGGGCGACCGACAACGGTGCGGGATCCATCGTTGCCATGGAAGCCATGCGCATCCTGAACAGCCTGCAAGTGAAGCCCCGCCGCACGATTCGCATTGCTCTCTGGTCGGGCGAAGAGGAGGGCATTTTTGGCTCGACCGGCTACGTCTCCAATCATTACGCCAGCTTTCATTATTCGGGTGCTAAGGAGGATCAGGATCTGCCGCTGTTTCTTCGACCTATCACCGCCCCACCGACCCTCAAGCCGGAAGCCGCTAAGCTCGACGCCTATTACAACATGGACAATGGCACGGGCAAGCTGCTGGGTATCTATACCGAGGGTAATGAGGGCGTCGCGGCCATCTTCATGCAATGGATGAAACCTGTAGAAGACCTCGGAATGACCACGATCACTGAACGCAACACCGGCGGCACCGATCATGTGCCCTTCCAGCAGGCCGGGCTCCCAGGCTTCCAGTTCATCCAGGACCCGCGCGACTACGATAGCCGCACGCATCACACGAACCTCGATACCTACGAACACTTGAGCGAGCCCGATCTGAAGCAGGCTGCCGTCATCGAGGCAATCTTCCTGTACAACACGGCCATGCGCGATGAAATGCTGCCCCGGCCGAAGCTGCCGCTCAACGGTAACGACAAGCCGCTCGAAGGTTTGTATCCCGATGCTGCGAAGTGATTCTGAGTTAACCCGATGATCGCCCAGGGCAGTGCAAACAGATATATCTTTGTGAGCTTCCCCAAATACTCCCTACGTTCTTTGGATTCATAACGCAAAGAGCAAGCAGAAGGTCGTCAGCTGGCGATAACAGGTTGAGTCACTCATCGAGCATCATCGTCTGCGCCGCGGTTCCTGAGCGGATAATCGGCAGCCCGGAAGTTGTCTATCGAGCGATCCAGTAGACCGTATCCGCAAACCGCCTTCACTGATTGGCCGTACCTCCCTTTTGGGATTTATAAGTCCGGAACGCTGATTCCGTCCCGGTCAGCCCAAGGATCTACGGCAGCGCACTCATACGATCACAGCCCAAGAAAATCTTTCTTTCCCCTTCATTCCACACGCCTTAACCTTAAATTCGGCAGCAACGAAGTTCGTTTTAGCGATCTCTCGTGCTATGTTCCGGCAGGCTCGTTCGGATTTTGCCCAATCTGGCGAGCCATTTCACCGCAGGAGCTACTCATGTCCACCGACGCCCAGATCGCCGCCAACCGCCTCAACTCCCAACTGTCCACCGGACCCACGTCCCCGACCGGTAAAGCCACTTCCTCGCTCAACGCAGTGAAAACCGGCTTGACAGGCCGCACCGTCCTGCTGTCATCCGAGGACGCCGCCGCCTACTCCGCCCATGTCGTCCGCTTCGAAGCCCAATGGCAGCCCGCCACCGACCCCGAACGCTCCCTCGTGCAGGCGCTCGCCGACACTGAATGGCGCCTGCTGCGCATCCCTCGCTCGAAACCGGTATCTATGCCCTCGGCCGCCTCGAATGCGCTGGCATGTTCGCCGATCAGGACGAGTCTGTCCGCCCCGCTTTGATCCAAGCGCACATCTTCCGCTCCTCGCGCCGCGATCTGTCTAACCTCAGCCTCCAGGAAGGACGGCTCCGCCGCCAGCGCGAAAAAGACACCGCCGCCCTGCGCGAATTGCAAGCCGCCCGTCAGCAGGCCGAGCAAGCCCGTCTAGATCAGGCCGCCCGCGATTACATCGTTGCCGTTCAAGACGATACCTACGATGACTTCGATCCCGCCGCGCTTGGCTTCGAATTTTCGCTTGAGCAAATCGAGCTCCGCGCCATGGATCTCGACCCCAATCTCTTCGCCGAGTACGAGCGCGAACTCGCCAAAACCCGCTTGGGCAAAAAAGCTGCTTGATCTGGCTCATCCGCAACAATAGGAACTTGATCTCCGCTTTTCGTTTCGAAATACAGGCAACGTGCTCTGAAACCGGTGCCCGCGCCGGCTTGCTGCACACTGCTCATGGTGTCGTCGAAACTCCTGTCTTCATGCCCGTCGGGACTCAGGCCACCGTCAAGGGGCTCACCCCGCGCGATCTGATCGATGATCTCGATGCCAAGATCATCCTCAGCAACACGTATCACCTGTATCTGCGGCCCGGGCACGAACGTATTCGGCGCTTGGGCGGCCTGCACAGGTTTATGGGCTGGCCCCGCGCTATCTTGACCGATTCGGGCGGCTTTCAGGTTTTTAGTCTCGAAACGCTGCGCAAGGTGAAAGAGGACGGTGTTCTTTTTCGCTCGCACCTGAACGGGGATCAGCATTTTTTTTCGCCGGAGAACACGGTCGACATACAACTGGCGCTTGGCAGCGACATTATTATGATGCTCGATGAGTGCCTGGCCTATCCTGCCGCGCACGAGCTCGCCTCCGCCTCGGTCGAGCGTACCATCCGCTGGGCGAAAGCCGGCTACCGGCACTACCTGGAGCGCGAAACAGGTCTCGAATCTGCGCTCTTCCCGATCGTGCAGGGGTCCATGTTTCCCGATCTCCGCCGGGCCTGTGCCGCAGCGCTGGTCGAATTGGAGGCGCCCGGTTATGCAATCGGTGGTCTATCCGTTGGGGAGCCTCGCGAGTTGAGCCTCGAAATCGCTGCCCTCACCGCCCCGCTTCTACCGTCCAACCGCCCGCGCTACGTGATGGGCGTCGGGATGCCGGAGGAACTCCCGGAATATGTGGCGTGCGGCGTCGACATGATGGACTGCGTACTGCCCACACGCAATGCGCGAAACGGCTATCTATTCACTTCTGAGGGCAAAATCGTCATCAAGCAGACTCGCTATCAGGACGACGAGAGTCCGCCCGATCCCGCCTGCGGCTGCTACACCTGCCGCACTTTCAGCCGCGCTTATCTCCGGCATCTCTTTCAGGCCGGCGAAATCCTCTTCTCCACGCTCGCGACCCTGCATAATATCCGATACTTTCTTGACATCATGCGGGGAATGCGGGAGGCTATTCTACTTGGGAATTTTCCCGGCTATCTAAGATCGCATCGCGGCTGAATTGGGCGGACCTGAGGCGGGGAGCTTAGCCATTCCTGCCCCCGAACCGCTTTCGCCCGCGCCTCAATTTCACCCGAACCTAATATCATCAAGACAGGATTCTATGCCGCTTATTCCGCTTGTCCTCTTGCAGGCCGCCCCTGCCACTTCGCCGAGCTCGTTTCTCACCGGGATTTTGCCCATCGTCCTGATGATCGCAATCTTCTATTTCCTCGTGTTTATGCCGATGCGGCGCCAACAACGGAATACGAAAGCAATGATCAAGGCGCTGCAAAGCGGGCAGACCGTCACCACCTCCGGCGGGATAGTCGGAACCATTGTTGCTGTGAACGATGATACGCTTATACTTCGAATTAAGCCTGACAATCTGAAGCTTCAGGTCGCCCGGAGTGCCGTAACCAGCGTGGTCACTGCGGACGATGCCGCCAAAAAGTAAAGGGCGGCTCGGCTGAGCTTCGCTCGAGATCTGAAATGAAACATCTCCGCATCAAATTCTTCTTTATTCTCGCCGTAATCCTCGTCTGCATTTACGGCATTATCGGCCTGCCCAGGAGCAAGGCGGAACTTATCGCCAACTGGCAGAAGAACATCCATCTCGGGCTCGACCTGCGGGGGGGCACTTACCTTGTGGTGCAGGTCCAGCAGCAGGACGCATTCAATGCCCAAGCCGGATTGGACGCCGAGCGTCTGAAAACGGCGGCGGCTCAGGCCGGTTTGCAATTCACCAGCGTCGATGTGGATGAAGCGAAGGATCTGAAAACCGCAGTTAAGGCAGCCATTGTTATCAAAGGGGTTCCTTCCACCCAAGCGGGTTCTCTCCGGACCATCGTGAGCGATAAGTTCGCGCAATGGCTGATGACCCCGGTAAACGCGACCGATTACCGCCTGACCATGCGTCCCTCTGAGTCTCTGGCCATGTGGCAGAGAGTGCTCGCCCAGACCAAGAACACGCTCGATAAGAAGATCAATGCGCTCGGATTGAGTGAAGCAACCGTTCAACAACGCCGCGAAGACGCCGACTCCGAGCTGCTGGTGCAGCTGCCCGGAGTAGACGACCCGGCCCGGGTAAAGCAGATTCTGCAAACCGCCGCCCAGCTCGAACTGGACGAAGTGAAAGGCGGTCCGTACGCCAGCCGGGAAGAGGCGCTGGCTCAAAACAATGGTGTCCTACCGCCGGGAACCCGGCTCATTGGCAGCGCCAACAGCGATCCGAATGCCCGCGGGGGTGGAGTTTACCTGGTCGCCAGAACGCCCGTCGTACGCGGGCCTGACATTCGCGACGCCAGGGCGGAGCAGGGTCAGGCAGCCGGCTGGGAAACAGCGTTTGTTCTCAGCCAGGATGCGGCTAAACGATTTTCCGCTTTCACCGGGGCTAACATCGGACAGCGCTTGGCCATCGTACTCGATGGAAAGGTTCTGAGCGCGCCTCGCATCGACGGACAGATCAGCGACAACGGCGTAATCAACGGTATCGGTAACCAGCAGGAGGCCTCCGATCTGGCGCTGAATCTCAAAGCGGGCTCGCTGCCGGCAAAGGTGGTTTATGAGCAGGAAAATACCGTCGGACCGTCTCTGGGCGTCGATTCGATCCATGAAGGTTTTGCGGCCGGCATTGCAGGCATTCTCGCCGTTATCATCGCAATGCTTATCTATTACAAGAAGAGCGGCATCAATGCCGTACTGGCGCTCATTCTCAACGCCATCATCCTGGTCGCCTGTTTGAGCTATTTCGACGCGGTGCTAACGCTTCCCGGAATCGCCGGAATTGTCCTTACGATCGGCATGGCTGTTGACAGCAACGTTCTCATCTTTGAGCGCATTCGCGAGGAGCTCCGTGCGGGCAAAGCTATCCCGGCGGCTGTTGCCAGCGGGTTCGGCAAGGCGTTTCTCACGATTATCGACACGCACATCACTACTGTCGTTTCCTGCGCCATTCTTTTCCTGTTCGGATCGGGCCCCGTCAAGGGATTCGCCGTCACCCTCGTGATCGGCCTGGTCGCCAACGTATTTACCGCCGTGTTTGTCTCGAGATTTATCTTCGATTGGGAGTTATCGAGGCCGAAACCAGTCACGGCCCTTAGCATTTAACTTTGCCGCAGTGCGAGAGCTCGATTTGATCGACTTCTGCGGGGAATTGGGAACATTTATTACAAGCCGGTGTCTATCTGCTATAGATGCCTGCCCTTAGAGTCCGATGGAAATCTTCAAGCAAACAAACTTTGACTTTCTCGGCAGGAAATGGCCGTTCATCACCCTGTCGCTCATTCTTACCGCGATTGGTCTGATCAGCCTGTTCATGAAGGGTGGCCCTAGGTATGGGATCGATTTCACCGGTGGAGCGCTGATGGATGTAAACTTCATCAAGCGGCCCCCAGCCGAAGCTATACGCTCGGCCCTCCGCCAAAAGATCTCCGGTGATATCGAAGTGCAGGAAGTGAACAACGCACAGTCACAGGAAGTGCTGATTTCGACCGGGGCGCGGGACGAACGCGGCCTGGAAGCGGTGCGTAACAATATGCTGGCGACGCTGAACGCAGCCTTCAACCCGAATGCCGGGGGCAAGCTGGACATCAATACCGCGAGCCAGACCGCCTTGGCCGATCGCCTGCGCGACCCTCTGACCAGCTCCGGGGTGGCCCTTTCCGACGATCAGCTACAAGCGCTGGTAAAGTCGATCACCGGCTACCGTGACGCACATTCCGGTCTGATCAGGAATCTCGACGAACTCGCGTCCGTGCCGGGTGTTACGCCCAAGGCTCTGGACGTAATCAAGGCGCAGTGTTTTGCTGGCAGCTTCAATATCCGCAGCTTTGAGTTTGTCGGCCCGAAGATTGGCGCTGACCTCAGGCAACAGGCGATCAACGTGGTCCTCATCGCGCTCGCCGCCATGCTGGTCTACATCGCTTTCCGCTTTGAATGGATCTACGGCGTCGCGGCGGTGATCGCGGTCTTCCACGACACCATCATCACCATCGGGCTCTTTTCTCTTTTCAATAAACAAATCGATCTTACGGTGATCGCCGCTTTACTTACCCTGGTCGGTTACTCGATGAATGATACGATCGTAACCTTCGACAGGATTCGAGAGAACCTTCGCATGCAGATGCGCGGCACATTCCCCGAGATCGTGAACAGGAGCATCAATCAGACTCTGAGCCGGACTATACTTACCTCCGGCTTAACTTTCCTGACGGCGCTTTCGCTCTACCTTTTTGGCGGGCAGGTGCTGAATGGGTTCTCTTTCGCTCTTGTTGTAGGTATTATCGTCGGCACATACTCGTCTATATTTATTGCCAGTCCGATCCTGGTCTTCTGGCAGAATCTGGCGGATCGCCGCAAGAGAGTCAGGCCAGGTCCGGCGATGGCGGGCCGTGCGGCCTCCGTTGCCAAGCCGGTGAAAAACGTCAAGGCGGTGCGAACCGCCAAATAGAGTCCATAACCGAGGGGCAGTGGGTCCCCGGAAAGTGAGGAAGCAAGATGTTCGAGCAAACGTTTACAGGCACGGGGAAGACAAGGAAGCCTGCGACAATTCTGGTCTCGCTGCTTCTGCAGATCGGCATTATAGGCGTTCTGATTCTGATTCCTCTCATCTACACGCAGACATTGCCGAGCGCGCAGCTAAAGAGCATGCTGGTGGCGCCTCCACCTCCACCTCCACCTCCGCCGCCACCTCCGCCGGCAGCGCCGAAGGTTCAACCCAAACCGGTCGTCCGGCAGTTCATCGCGAATCAGTTGATGGCGCCGAAGGTAATCCCGAAGCAAATCAACAAAATTGAAGAAGCTGCGCCTCCTCCCGACGCTGGCATGGGTGTAGTGGGCGGAACAGGCGAGGCCGGCGGTGTCGCCGGCGGCGTGCTTGGCGGCGTTATGGGTGGCGTGCCCGGTGCACCCCCGCCGCCTCCTCCTGCCAAGCCCAAGGGCCCTACCGGCCCGGTGCGTATTGGAGGACGAGTGGCCGAAGCCAACCTGATCCGGAGAGTCCAGCCTGTCTATCCTCCGCTCGCCAAGTCGGCCCGCGTACAGGGAACGGTTGAATTCACCGCTGTGATCAGCAAGGAAGGAAACATTGAAAACCTTCAGCTGGTTCGCGGGCATCCGTTGCTCGTCAACGCCGCTAAAGAGGCTGTTTTGCAGTGGAAATACAAGCCCACCATGCTCAATGGTGAGCCCGTGCAGGTGGTTACTGATATCATCGTGAACTTCACGTTAAGCCAGTAAGTTTTGTCAGTGTTACTTTCGACTCAGTTACCGATTCAACTTAGGAGATAAAACATGCTATTGCAACTTCAAATATGGGCCATGTGGCTGTTCCAGGACGAAGGAAGTATTAGTTTCGACCCGCGATCAGTCTGGGGCAACATGGGCGTCCTCGCCAAAATTGTTGTCGCCGTTCTGTTCATCATGTCGGCTTGGTCGATAGGCGTCATGATCGATCGTCTGATCGCCTACAACGCAGCCAGGAAACAATCGCGAGCTTTTGCACCGGCCGTGGCCGGCGCTTTGCGGGAAGGCAAACTGGATGAAGCCATCAAGATTGCCGATCGTTTCAATAAGAGCCACTTGGCCAAAGTCGTTGTGGCAGGCCTGCAGGAGTTCAAGGCTCACCAGACCAGTTCCGATATCCCTGGTGAAGAAATTGAAGCCTCCCGCCGGGCTCTCGAGCGCGCCGAAGCCATTGTTCACGCTGAGCTCAAACGTGGCGTAAGCAGTCTCGCGACCATCGGCTCCACAGCTCCCTTCGTCGGTCTCTTCGGGACGGTGGTCGGCATCATGAACGCGTTCAAATCGATCTCGACCTCGAAGTCGACCGGTTTAGGCGCGGTTGCCGGCGGTATTTCTGAGGCCCTGATCACGACTGCCGTCGGATTGTTCGTGGCCATCCCGGCTGTCTGGATGTTTAACTATTTCACCAACCGGATCGAAGCATTCGACGTGGAAATGGGCAACTCCAGTTCCGAGTTGATTGATTATTTCCTGAAGCGCACGCAAAGGGCGGTTACCAAGTAGCTTCCGCTCCAGGAAGAGGTTCCATTGCACTTTGGTTGAATCGGCTGCCGGGAACGGCGTTGAAGTCGCTGTTCCCGGTTGATTGAGTTCTTCCGGGTCTGAGGAAGCTTCCGAAAGCACGAATCGCAAAATAGAGGGGTACACAATGGCAAAAATGAAAGCTCCGCCGGTGGTTTCCGACATCAATGTGACTCCCATGGTGGACGTCATGCTGGTGGTGCTCATCATCTTCATGGTGATTACGCCCATGTTGTCGAAGGGCGTCGCGGTGAACATGGTCAAGACGCACAACGATATCAAAATGTCCGAGGCCGACAAAGAAGATGCCATACTGATTGCGATTACACGTGACGGTAAGGTTTTCTTGAGTCCGGGCAACCTGCTCATACAGCCAAATGATCTGGCCGGCAAAGTCAAAGATTTGCAGACCAATCGCTCTGATAAGACGGTTTATATCAGGGCCGATGCGCGCGCCCGGTTCTCAAGCGTTACCGACGTGATTGATAATTTAAGGACGGCTGGCGTCGACACGCTTGGCTTAATTACTGAAGAAGTGAAGTCTAAAAAGAGAGCCGCTTTGGGGCTCTGATTCGAGGTATTGAAAGGGGATCGATATGGCATTCTCAGTTGGCGGTGCAGGCGGGCCCAAGGCGGACATCAATGTGACGCCTATGATCGATGTGCTGCTCGTGCTGCTGATCGTTTTTATGGTTATCACACCTTTGACCCCTCATGGGCTCGACACTCTGGTGCCGCAACCACCCCCGCCCAACCAACCGCCTCCGCCGCCCAACCAGGACCCCACGGTGGTGGTCGAGGTCAAGAAAGACACCAGCCTCGAGATCAATGGACAGCCTATCAAGGAACCCGACCTGCAGAGCAGACTCGAGGATATCTTTAAGACGCGCGCAACGAAAGTTGTCTTCGTAAAGGGAGACCCCGATGTCGACTACCGGTATGTGGCGCAGGCGATCGACGACGCGAAAGGTGCCGGGCTCGACAAGGTCGGCATTATGACGCCCAAAGTCGAGGCAGGGCAGTAGGCGGGAGGCAAAAATTATGCGCGTAATCAGAACCAAGACCTTTGCCCCGGTACTCTTGTGTGCCGGGTTGATCGCCCTCACCGGTTGCGCCAAACTGGAATCCCGCGACCATATGAACAAGGGCGTGCAGGCATTCAAGAACAATCACTATGCGGAAGCGGTGAAGCAGTTCAAAGAAGCCGTGCGCCTCGACCCGACTAACGAAAACGCACAGGCCTACCTGGCCACTTCTTATTTCATTCAGTGGGTGCCTGGGGCTGACTCGCCGGATAACAAGAAAAACTATGAGATGGCCCAGCAGGAGTTTCAGAACATCCTGAAGAAAGATCCGAACAACGAACAGGCCTTGGCGTCAATGGCCAACATGGCCTACAACTCGGCCACCGCCGGCAACCCGGAGTCGCGGAAAGCAGCGTTTGAGGACGCACGCAAATGGAACGAGCGCCGCATCGAGGCCCACCCGAAAGATGCCGAAGCTTATTACTATTTGGGCGTGATCGATTACTATGACGCCCTCGCCGACATCGCTACAGCGCGTGTGAACGAAAAGATGTCCCCTAACGATCCTGGCCCGCTCAAGGACAAGAAAGTCAGAGCGGAGCTGAGAGAAAAGTACGGGAAATCGATCGATAACGGCCTGGAGCAACTGAAAAAAGCGCTGTCTCTTGACAAAGAGAACGAGGACGCCATGTCTTACGTGAACTTGTTGCTGCGTGAGAAAGCGTATCTTTCAGACACTCCTGAGGAAGCGAAAGCCCTGAACAACGAGGCGAACGACTGGATGAACAAGTCGCTCGATATGAAGCGCATCAAGGCGTCCAGACCTGCGAAGGCGCAAGCGACTTAGTTTAAGAAGTAAGTCCGATAAAGTGTGTCGCGCTGCTTCGGGATGAATCCTGCATCCCGAATCAGCCGGCGCAGTTGTTCTTCGGTCGCGCGATGATGAGTTCCAGCTGCCGACACAACGTTCTCTTCGATCATGATGCTGCCTACGTCATTCCCGCCGAAACGCAATCCTAGCTGGCAGACCTTCAGCCCCGGCGTGACCCAGGATGCCTGCACATTGAGAATGTTGTCCAGGTAGACGCGCGAGAGCGCCAGCATCTTCAGGTATTCGACTGCCGTTGCTTCCTCTTTGACGAATCGTCCTAAGGACGTGTTTTCGCGCTGGAAGAACCAGGGAATGAAAGCAGTGAAGCCGCCGGCGTCTTCCTGAATTTGTCTGACGATTTCCAGGTGATTGATCCGCTGTTTGATCGTTTCGCCGGTGCCGAACATCATGGTGGCGGTAGTGCGCATGCCGAGCGAGTGCGCCGTGCGATGCACGTCGATCCATTCTTGGGTCCGGCACTTGAGTCGGCTGATGCGAAACCGGACGTCGTCATCAAGAATCTCCGCGCCCCCGCCCGGTATGGAGTCGAGTCCAGCATCCCGCAGGCGTGCAATCGTGTCGCGCAGCGACAGGCCGCTCACTTCCGCAATGTTGACAATTTCCGGAGCAGAGAAGCAGTGACACCAGATATCGAAATGCGATTTGATGCGGCGCAGGAGATTCTCGTACCATTCGATCTTCAAATCCGGATGCAGCCCGCCTTGCATGAGAATGCCTGTCCCGCCTAGATCGATCGTCTCCTGGATCTTGTCCAGAATGACTTCGTCCGGCAGAATGTATCCTTCCTTGTGTCCCATCGGACGGTAGAACGCGCAGAAGCTACAGTATTCGGTACAGAAGTTCGTGTAATTGATATTGCGGTCGATGATGTAGCTGACGATGCCTTCAGGATGCAGCCTCTTGCGGACGGCATCAGCCTCCATGCCGATACCGACGAGGTCGTTCGATTCGAAGAAGTCTGTTGCTTGCTGACGAGTCATCATGAAAGCGTTCCTAAATTTTGCCTACAAGGCTGCGGCGCAAGTCAGCCAGTTCGAGAAATGCTTCCAGCCCGCGCTGTTCTGCGCCGCCGATTGTAAATTGAATATGTTCCGTGAGATAGCGCCGGGTCAGTTCGCGAGAAATGCCGCGCCCGGCAAACTCGTGGTCGATGATCTGATCCATCCGGGATTGTCCAAACAGGTAAGACTCGACCGTGATCCCTACCAGAGAGCTGACGGCGATCCCTGGCTTTCCGGCCCAAGCAGCGAAGACAAACGGCAGTTGAGTCAATCTGAACCATTCCGCGCCGAGGTCCAGGCATTCGAACGGCAAATTTGCTGGTTCAAGTCGCAGCGCTGGGTCTCCGATGACCAGAGCGGCATCTGAGTGCAGCAGCATGTCGTGGAGTACGGGCTTTTCGGGCGTGATCCTCGGCGTCAGGCCGTAACGTTCGCGAAGAATAACGCGCGCCAACTGGACCGAGGTTCGCGAGCTATGGTCCGTTGCCAGCGTACGTACCCGATTCCAGGGAACGCGCGAGAAGAGCAGGATGCTCCGAACCGCGCCGAGACAGCAGATTCCAACACCCGGTACGATCTCCAACTCCTGCCGTGCGATTTCTGCGACGGGAACTAACCCGACTTCCGCTTTGTCCTGCTCCACGTCGCGGGCGCATTCAGACGGAATCGAGAAAGACAGGTCAACTTCAGCGCTCTGCGGTCCATGCAGCATGCCCCAAACGAGCGGTACCGTGTTGAGGTAACTAACTGCACGCACACTATACTTCGATGGGGCTGGCCTCAAACTCCAGTTTAGCGGAGGGGTTTAGAACCCCGTTCAGCGGCCGAGGACTTTTGAATCTCGTGATACTTGTCCATCATCTCCTTTGCCAGTTCGGGCTGGCCAGTCTTCATATACGCCCGGGCGAGAACGTAATGCAATTGGCCGTTCTGATCGAGATTGAGACCAGCCTTCAGATGTGGAATGGCTTTTTGCGAATTGCCGAGGCGAATGTAGCAGAGCCCCAGGGATACGTGGGCTGGAAGCAGTTTCGGATCGAGCCTCACAGCATTTTCAAGGTAGGGAAGGGAAGCCTGATTCTGCCCGGTTTCGAGAAGACTGTCGCCGACAAAGAAATTGAGGTTCGGCGATCCAGGTTGACCTTTCAGGAGTCGCTGTAGCTCCGGCAGTATGCCTCCATAGTCTTGCGTAAAGAACAGGGCGGTAGCCAATTCGCGCTGGAGATCTCTATCGGCAGGGGAAAGCTTTAGAGCTGCTCGCCATTCTTCGGCCGATTCGCGGTATCTACGCTGGTCTCGTAGCAGCCGTGCTTTGCTCTGGTGCAAATCGGCGGATTCGGGAAAATTGTTGAGCTCGGCGAACGATTGCAACGCCAATTCGCGGTAGGCGCGGGCAAGCCAGTACAGGCCCTCGGGGCCCGGCTTGAGCTTAGCTGCTCCGACGACCACATCGAAGCGGCCAGCCGAGAAATCACACTGCAGCTTTTCGACGGAGCAGTCCGGGGGACCTAATTTCTGCTCGGCTGCCTCCGCTTCGTACGCTTGAGCCGGCTTGCTTTCGGCAACATAGATATCCGAGATGGCAGAGTGGACGCCGCGCAAACCGGGCATGCGCTTCGCCGCCTGATCAAGGGCCTCAAGCGCAGCTGGGTATTGGCCCCTCTTGGCTTTCTCCTCGCCCAATAGCGCAAAGCTATAGGCGGATTCGGGCGCTGTTTTTCGAAGCTCGTTGTAAGATTCCAGCGACAGATTCCAGTAGTAATGGCCGCGTTCGTATGCAGCCTGCGGAGTTTTATAGGTAAGTTTCTGCGCTGTTGCGTTCGATATGCCGCAAGCGAATACCAGCCATGCGCTACACAGACGAAACACAAACTGGCTGTCATCGCCGCACACTACTTCGAGTTTAAAAGCTGAAGCGAACCTGCATTTCCACAACACGCGCCGCCAGAGCCGCCTGTGACTGGCCAAAGAGCGGATTGCTGGTCGTGCCGTCGAAGCTGATAACATTGCTCCCAATACACGGGGGACATGCGCCTGGCACCGCCAGATTTAGCTTGTTGAAGATGTTGAACAGATCACCGCGAAACTCAAACCTGGCATTCTCTCCGAGGATAGGCAGCTTAGGCAGACCGAACGATTTTTGCAGTGTCAAATCAGTATCGAAATAATTCGGCCCGCGCTCCACGTTCCGTCCCACGGACGGCGCAGGTGGGATGCCGGTGGCCGGAAAAGCCGGTACGGTGAAGTAAGTGAGCGCTCCATTCGGAAAGTTACCATTCGGTTTCATGAAGGTGGAATTGCTGGAGTCGTTGCCAGCCCCGCCCAGATAGTTATCCGGGCGAAGATTACAATATCCGCTATTTGGGTAAACGACGTTGCATCCGGTGTTGCTATAGATTGGAGTCCAGGGGTAGCCTGTGTGCCAGTTCAAGATGCCACTGAGCTGCCAGCCTCCCAGGATTTTGTCTACCCAGCCATTCCCCTTTGAAAGGCGAGGAGTCCACACGCCGTAGAGCTTGGCGTTGTGCCGTACGTCGAAGTCTGCATCACCTCTCAAATACTGAAGGCCATACGGATACTCGCCGCTGAAGTAATCGTTGGAACCATCGTCGATCGTGTGGCTCCAGCGATACTGAAAATCAATCTGAAAGGAGCGGGCGAAGCGATGCTCGACTTCGGCTAGCAGAGCATTATAGCTGGAGTTGGCATCGTTCTCATAGAACGTAAGGGCCTGTATTTGCGGGTTCAACGGAGCGTATAGCCAGTTCAGGTTGACTTGTCTTGTGTAATGGCGGCTCGAACTCCCCTGATATCCCATCTTGGCCACCCAGTTGCGGCCCAGGTCGTATTCAGTCCCGAGGGAGTAGCGATAGGTAACGGGTGTCTGAAGGTTGAGAGGGAAACCGGTTATGTTCACCGACGCTCCACTTGTCGGAAGGTTAGTGGTTGGATCGAACGTTTGTATGGTGGCGGGATTCACTGGCCAACCGCTGAATTGATGTACATTACCGGGAACGGCATAGAGAATCTGAGGCGGGAAGAGCGTAACGCTCGATAAGAGTGGCGGGTTTGCCCGGCCGTTGAGCGTGATCGCTTCCTCCATGCGGTTATAGCCAATTCCGAACCCGCCGCGGACAACATATCTCTGGCTATTGGGATTGGGTCTCCATGCGAACCCAAACTGCGGACCCCAGTTGTTCTTGCTTGCGTTATACAGGTCGCCGCCAACCTTCAGTCTGACTCCTAAGAGCGGATCCTGACCGGGTCCTAAAACTACGTTGCTAATGTTGCCGTACTTTTCACGGATCGGCGTAAAGTATTCCCAGCGCAGCCCGAGATTGAGCGTCAGGTTGGGCTTTGGTTTCCAGTCGTCCTGTACAAAGCCAGCGTATATCTGCGAGCGGATGTATTTCGTGGCAGAGGTGGGCGATCCGGTCTTCGGGTCGAAGTTTCCACTCTCCTGATACGGTGCGTCATTGGCAAAATCCCAGAGGTTGCGGAAGCTGTAGGAAGGCCTTGCCGCGAACGCTTCCGCGTCGTTGTCCTGCTCCCAATAGAGATCGGCGCCGATTTTTATCGAATGATTCCCGATGACAGTACTCGCGGTGTCTCTGAAGTTGAAGGTGGTTTGATAAAACACACCAGGACCAGGCGCACCGAAGAACTGGACATTCGCGTTACCCAGATTGTCAATATTTGCCTGGGGCAGACCCCACGGCTCTTGAGGATTGCTCGCAACCTCATTGAAGTACCAGCGGGTAACGCCGCCACGCGCCTCATTGAGCCAGGTCGAAGAAATAGTGCGATCCCACAGCAGAGTTGCCGTTTCATTGAGTCTGTCGCTGTGCCAGAAATTCGCTGCCCGGGCAGGGCCGTTGTAGGAACTGGTCTCGCTTGGCACATAATACGTGCTCAAAGTAATTAGATCTTTGCTCGTCGCCTGGAAATCCATCCGGCCCTGATATTGATTAGGCACAGTTTGAGAGGGATTGACGGTCTGGACAAACATGATATCGGGAACCCCGTCGAGCCCGCCTCCAACGCCGGGCGTTCCATTGCTCACATAAGTCGGATCGGAAGTGCCAAGCGAGGTTTTAAGTGGCGAGCCAACGTCTAAACCTGCGTATTGGCTGCTGTTCATTATTACTTGGCATTGCCCCGGAGCAGACAGGCCGGCATCGGAGCAGGTCTTCGGAATGATCAGGTTGTACGATGCTCCTTCTCCCGGATACCCGGTGATCTTCGATGCGATGCTGCCAGGCGCGGCCGCGCCCGCCAGGAATTGCGGCGTCTCATACCAGCCGGTCCCCAGGCTGCTCGTGTTATTGCGCAGCGTCTCATAAGAAGAAGAACAAGTGGTTCTTGACGACGGGTCCGCCGATGCTACCGGCCCACTGATTGAACCGATTGTTGTCCCGCTGGACCGGATTGCCGGGCCCGTTCCATCGCTGGTACGCGTTCAACCCGGGCCGGTTGGCCTTCAACAGGGCACTGCCGTGAAACTCATTGGTGCCGTTCTTGGAAACCACCAGCACCTGCGCGCCGCTGTTACGTCCATTCTCAGCGCTGTACGGATTCGTTTGAACAGTGACTTCCTTTACCGATTCCTCATGGGCGTAATTACAGCCGCACCGCCCCAGGCGAGGCTATTGACTTCGATCCCGTCGACCTGAAAACTATTTGAGTTATTTCGAGTTCCGTTCGCGACAACCTGGACCTGATTCTCGGTCGCGAAAATGCTCGTGGTGCTACTTGTTCCTCCAGGTCCCGCGCTGCCGGGCAGATTCACCGCGCCAGTGCCGCCCCCCTGCTGCGCGTTATCTCCGAATGCTCCAGGCGCCAGTACTGCTGCCTGGAACGGGTCGCGGGCGAAGGTGGGCAAGGCTTGAATCTGCTGCGCGGAAAAGGTCCCCGATATGGTGGCGCTTTCGGTGTCAATCACCGGTGCTGATTCGGCGCTGACGGTAACGGTCTGCGTAGTCTGTTGCGCGACTTGAAGCTGCACATCTTGCGACTGGGCTTGTTCTGAGGCGAGCGCAACGTTGTCCAGGACCTGTTTGGCGAATCCCTGCTTTTCAACCTGAAGACTATAGTGCCCAGGCGCGAGACCGGGAATGGAATAGACGCCGGAACTCGATGTCGTGGCAGTTTTTGAAGCGTTAGTCTCTTTGCTGGTAAGCGTCACAGTGGCACCTGGGACTACTTCGCCCTGTGGATCTGTCACCGTGCCTTGCAGACTGCCCCGATACTGCGCCCTCAACGGCGTTGCGACTGTAATCAGAATCAGTAGCGCGGCAGACGCGAATGGCAGCGGGCGAGCAAGCATTTTCTTCAATTTGATCTGCATGACTGGTATTTTCCAATGGCAAAACCGATTCGATTCCCCATAGATGCGACCCGGAGTGAAGTCTTTCTTTCTTTATTTTTTTCAATTGCGGAAATCGGAGCCTCGTGAGAAACTTTCGCGTGTGAGGCCATCGCGAATTACGTGCCCGGGTGATGTCCTCTTCATAGCCTTGCTGTGTCTTTGGCAGATCGCCCCGGTAAACGCACAATCGGCTTACTTCACGCGCTTTTTCTTCGACAATAGCTTGACCTCCGATACGTATTACCACAGCGCCGGCAAAGCGTCAGCGCCGAGCACTCTGCGCCTCATAGGCGACAAACTACCAGTTGAAACGAAAATCTTTCTTACCCCGCCGAATGCGCTGCGTCTCGATTGGAAATCGGCAGCTAAAGGCGGCTGGGAGGCCGAAGTCCGCCTTTACGAATGGAGAAATCGCGAAGTCTATTTCCCGGGGGACACGCTCTATTTCGCCTGTTACATGCCGGAAGCGATTCGGGTTGCCGATTTCCCGCGCATTGTTCTGAAGGATAAAGACCGCAACTTTACTCAGCCGCTCGATTTGGCACCTTTCATCTCCGCCGTCCGGAGTGGTCAATGGATGCAGGTCAAGATCCCGCTGGACCGGTTTGCCAGCGCGTCCATCCATCCCTTTGAACCTCATCGCGTGAACAGTATTTTCTTCACCCAAGGGGCCGCGGATGGCGGGGATCACAGCCTCATCATCGACGAGTTGCGCATCGACGCGAAAGAACTGGCGGGCGGAACAAAGGGATTGCCAGCAGTTCGCAAGGTGGAAGCTAAAGCATACGAACGGCACATCGACTTGAAATGGGACGCGGTGAAAGGCAACCAGCTCGGTCGCTACATCGTCTATCGTTCCCTTAACGACGGACCATTCCGGCCAGTGGGCATTCAGCTTCCCGGCGTGCAGCGCTATGCGGATTTTATCGGGCAACCGGGCGCGAAAGCTGCTTATAAGATTACCGCGAGCGATGCAGAGTATCACGAATCCGATTTTTCCCAAGCAGTCACGACATCCACGCGCCCCATGAACGATGAGGAGTTGTTGAACATGGTGCAGGAAGCGTGCTTCCGCTATTACTGGGAAGGCGCGGACCCAGCGTCGGGGATGGCTCGGGAGAACTTCCCAGGCGACGACCGGATTATCGCGACCGGCGCAAGCGGATTCGGAATCATGGCGCTCGTCGTTGGCGTGAACCGCGGCTTCATCTCTCGGGAACAGGGTCTTGAACGCATGCTCAAGATCACAAGATTTCTCGACAAAGCGGATCGCTACCACGGTGCCTGGCCACACTTCATGAATGGCTCAACCGGCCGGGTCATGCCGGTTTTCGACATGTATGATAACGGCGCCGACTTGGTTGAGACGTCCTTTCTGATGGAAGGCCTGCTCACTGCGCGCCAATACTTCAAGGGCAGCAGCGTGGCGGAGAGGGAGCTTTATAGCAAAATCACCGAGCTATGGAATACGGTTGAATGGGATTGGTTCCGCTGCACTCCGAATGGCGACGCGCTGTTCTGGCACTGGTCGCCCGAATATTCCTGGCACATCAACAATCGCCTCACGGGCTGGAACGAGGTAATGATCACGTATCTACTGGCAATTGCCTCGACGACTCACGGTGTTCCGCCAACTCTCTACTATTCAGGATGGGCTGGCATTCCCAAGTACTATCTGAATGGCGGAACTTACTACGGAATAAAGCTCGATCTCGGCCAGGGAACCGGCGGCCCGCTATTCTTTACGGATTACTCGTTCATGGGCTTCGATCCGCACGTTCGCGACCGCTTCACGGATTATTTTGAGAACAACCGGAACATGGCTCGCATCAATCGCGCCTACTGCGAGCAAAATCCGCATCACGCCAAGGGGTACGGCCCGCAGTGCTGGGGAATCACGGCGGTAGACGGACCGGAAGGCTATGTTCCGTATGAGCCTACTCCGGAATTGGATGACGGGACAATCGCTCCGACGGGCGCAATAGCGGCGTTTGCATATACACCCGAGGCTTCCATGCAAGCTTTGAAATACTTATATCGCGAGCTCGGCGATCGGCTTTGGGATATCTACGGATTTCGCGATGCTTTCAACCTGCAGAAAGACTGGTTCTCCCGTATCTACATGGGCCTGAATCAAGCTCCCATGGTGGTTATGATTGAGAACGGGCGAACGGGCCTGATCTGGAAGAATTTCATGGCGAATCCGGAAATTCAGTCGATGGTTGGGCGTATCGGCTTCAAGGTGGATGAAGCAGCCTTGAACAACAAGCGATAGCCTGTGTCGGGAGGCAAAGAGGTCTAGGGGAGCGATCTGGGCAGGTTAATCTTTCGAAGCAGGCGCATGAACCTGGGATCGCGCTTACCGTCTGCGATTCTGGCATTCAGCGGAGTGAAAAAAGAGAGATGGAATGAGTGATCTTCGCTTTCCGTGGAGAGGAAAAAACAGAACTGGAGCACTCCCGGTCTCTCGACCCGAGCCCGCTTCCGGCGCACAATTGGCGTGATCAGGAGGGAAAATGATCACGAGAAAAAGAATCCTAGCGCTTACTGGTTTCGTGCTGGCAAACCTGGTGTGTACGGCTACTGTTACCGCTCAGGAGAACATTGTAAATGAACCGACCGGGGAGCATCGAGCGTATTCTCTCGAGGGCCTGGAAGGCAACTATGCGATCGTCGGCACGTATGCCGGCAACATCGCCCGGCTCATTGGGACAGCAACCATCGAAGGGACGCCAGTTTCGAAGGCTCGGCGACCGTGAACATACCCGGACCGAATAACACCAGGGAAATTGTGCCGATCTCATATAGGGGGACGATCACCGTTACCGACGATGGAACCGGCACTATGTACGCCACAGTCAGTCTGCCGAATGCCACCCAAAAGACCACGCTCGATTTCGTCGTGACTAAAGCGAAATTAGTTAACGGCATCAAGGTGGCGACCGAGATCACGACTATGCAGCGGGAACCGAGCGGGCTGCTAGCAGGTGAGTTCATCTCCCATGTTCTAACGCGGCGGCCAAGATAGGTATTTGCTGAGACCGCCGGTCACACACCCCTGCGGTCTCCCCAGAGATCAACATGCAAGCGCGGACTGAGGCGATATCCCTTTTCTTTGCAGATTTCCGCAACCCAGAGAGCACGTTGGCGCAGCGCCTCGCGCGAGACGCCCTCCGGCATCAGAATGACTTGCTCCGGGTGCGCATGACATGTGTTTCGAATCGCCTCAATCTCAGCAAGATCTTCGGGTGACGACACGACGAACTTAAGCTGGAATGGGTAAGTCGCGGCCAAGCGGCGCAGGACTTCGGGTTGAAATCTCAGCCGGTCGTGCTGCGCCGCCCATCTGCCGCCCTCGCGCTCCGCAGGTGTGGAATTGGCAAGCTTCGGACTGATACTCATCAGGTCGCAAGCGACTGGAGCATACACGGTTCCGGCGGTCTCGATGGTGATATGCATGCCGGAGGCGCGCAGCCGTTCGGTTAATGGGACGATCTGCGGGGCGATCATCGGCTCACCGCCGGTCACGACGACATGCGCCGCCTTGAAAGCTTCTACCTGCTCAAGAATTTCCTCGAGCTCTAAATTCTGCCCTTCAGGATTCCACGAGGTATAAGGCGTGTCGCACCACGTGCAGCGCAGGTTGCAGCCGGAGGTGCGCACGAACACCGAGGGCACGCCTACCAGCGAACCCTCGCCTTGAATCGAATAGAAGATCTCGCTGATTTTCATGCTGCCGTCGGGCTTCTCACGCCAACAGTGGATCCTGGAGACCGGCTTCTTCGAAGCCCTTCTGGCGTAAGAGGCAGGAGTCACAATGCCGGCACGGGTGGCCGGTATCATCCGGATCGTAGCAGCTGTGCGTTAAGCGCAGGTCAAGACGGAGCTCAGAAGCTTTGCGGACGATCTCCGCTTTCGTCATCCTCAACAGAGGAGTTTCGATGGTGAGCTTTGTGCGCCCTTCCACACCTGCCTTGGTTGCGAGATTCGCCATTCTCTCGAAGGCCTCAATGAACTCAGGGCGGCAATCGGGATAGCCCGAGTAGTCCAGCGCGTTTACGCCGATGAAGATGCGAGACGAGCCGGTAACCTCCGCATACGCAAGTGCAAAGGAAAGAAAGATGGTATTTCGGGCTGGCACGTAGGTCACGGGAATGTCCCGCGCCATGCTTGCCTGGTCGCGGTCTTTCGGAACCTGGATGGCGCTCGTCAGCGCCGATCCGCCAAATACGCGCAAATCGATCTTGGCTATGCGGTGCTCTTTGGCTCCCAAGTGATCCGCCACCCGAGCGGCGGCCTGGAGCTCGATGCGATGCCGCTGGCCGTAGTCAAACGAGAGACAGTAGCACTCGAATCCGCCGTGCCTCGCTATGGCCAGGCATGTCCCGGAATCCAGTCCGCCGCTCAGCAGGCAAACGGCCCGTGGAATGGACTCCTGGTTCAAGCTTCAGTATAGAAGCCGTTCAGGCGCTCTTGGGCTCCTTCGCCGCCGTGACCGTGACCTGCAGTTCTCCGCGGTGCAATCTTACCCTTAGCGGCTCTCCCGCGACGGTATCGGTTGCGGCTCTAACGATGGCTCCTTCCGGCTTCTCTACAATGGCGTATCCTCGCTCCAGCACTGCCAAAGGGCTCAACTGCTGTAAATGCAGAGTGAGCGATTCCTGGCCGCCGCGCGCCTTCCACAGCCTTGTCTCGGCGAGCTGGACCATTCGCTGCCGCAAGAGGTCGGCACGGTGGCGGAGCCGGCTGAACCTTAGCCTGAGATCAGTGGCCGTTAAACGCCTGTCTAATCCCGCCAGGCGCTTCGCGCGGTGGTCGATTAAATCCCCTTGCGCACTTTTAAGCCGCTCGTCCAGCCCATCCAGATGCTGAGCGAAATTTGCCAAACGACGGTGGATCAGCCGCGCCGCCCGTTCAGTGCCTCGCTGATGAATGTCGCGTGACGCAATCAGCAGCCTGTACCGCATGGCCTGGAGACTCTTATTGCGGTATTCGATGATTTGATTGAGCAGGCTCTCACTGGTGCAGATTACGATCTCTGCTGCGGCGGAAGGCGTGGGGGCGCGGTGGTCGGCGACAAAGTCGGCTATTGTGAAATCACTCTCGTGTCCGATGGCTGAAATCACTGGGATCTTTGAAGCCGCAAGCGCGCGGGCGACTCCTTCTTCGTTGAAGGTCCAAAGGTCTTCGAGGGAGCCTCCGCCGCGGGCCAAGATCAGGACCTCGGCCCAACCGGACTGATTGAAGAACCGGATTCCTGCGCACACCTGATCCACCGAGCCTTCACCTTGCACCTGAGCCGGGAAAAGCCTGATGTGCAAACCTCGAAACCTGCGGTCGAGCACATGTAGCATGTCTCGAATCACTGCTCCGGATGGCGAAGTGATAATGCCGATTCGGCGTGGCAGCTTAGGTAAAGGCCGCTTGCGGCTCAGCTCGAAAAGTCCCTCGCTGGCGAGTTTCCTTTTTAGCTGCTCGAAGGCAAGCTGAAGGGCCCCCGTTCCTTGTGGCGCGAGCGTTTCCACGATCAGCTGATACTCTCCGCGCGCCGGGTACACCTCGAGACTGCCGCGCGCGATAACCGCCAGGCCTTCTTGGGGTTTGAAGCGTGCAAAACGGGCCGAGCCCTTGAAGAGAACGCATTTAATCTGGCTCTGCTCGTCTTTTAGTGAGAAGTAGAAGTGGCCGCTCGCGGCCAGGCGGCAGCCGGATATCTCGCCTATGACCGAGATGCTCCTGAAATCCGATTCGAAAAGCCGTTGTAGCGCGGCGTTGAGCTCATGAACCTCATAGATTTTCCGTTGTGGCTCGAGCGAAAGGCTCAACTGTCCAGTTTGCACATTGCTTTCGGGCAGCATCTATTCCAGTTTCAATGATAAACAGAGAAAATTTTGTCAGGGTACTCGAAAACGCCTTGCATTTATAGCCAGCCGGACCTATGATTGCGTCGACCGGATGGCTCGGAGATTCCGGTCATTAGGAGAAAGCATGCAAAATTATAAGGCAGGAACTCTTAAAATCCTCATTTCCGCAAGCGCGTTGATGGCTTTGGCCGGCGTTGCCGGCGCGCAGTGGAGGCCTCCGCTCACGCCTATACCAGTACGGAGCCGGATTCATGCACAGGGCAGCAGCAGGAGTGCCCTGAGCGCCCCAGCGGGATCCCCTTGGCAGCCGTTGATGAACCAACCTACATTCCTTGTTTACGGCGCTTGCAATCCGCTTCAGCTCACTGACGGCACGGTCATGGTGCAGGATTGCGGTTCGCAGGATTGGTGGCAACTGACCCCTGATCACACCGGCAGTTACGTGAATGGCGTCTGGACGGAATTGGCCTCGCTGCCAGCCGGATACAGTCCGCTCTATCACTCTTCCGCCGTACTGCCGGATGGGCGGGTCATTATCGAGGGCGGAGAATACAACCTTCCCAATCAGGTCTGGACCAATCTGGGAGCCATTTACGATCCGGTGGAGAACGCGTGGACGTCCGTGCAGCCGCCGAGCGGTTGGTCATCGATCGGGGACGCCCAGAGCGTGGTGCTGGCAAACGGCACGTATATGCAGGCGAATTGCTGCAGTACGCAAACCGCTCTGTTAAATGCAAAAACGTTAACCTGGACGGCTACCGGCACAGGCAAGTACGACGTTAATGATGAGGAGGGGTGGACGCTGCTGCCCAACAAACAGGTACTGACGGTCGACGCCTATGTTCCTATTCCTCCTTTTCCCTACCAGCCCAGCGGTACGAACTCGGAAATCTACAATCCTGCTTCGGGCAAGTGGCACAGCGCAGGCAGCACGGTTGTGCAACTCTGGGATTCGGCCGCCGATTGTGGCGGAAAGAATGTCGCCTCTTTTGAGCTAGGCCCTGCGGTCCTGCGGCCCGATGGAACCGTTTTTGCTACAGGAGCGAACACTTGCGGGGCGGGGCACACGGCCATCTATAACACCGATACGGGAACCTGGACCGCCGGTCCCGATTTCCCCGACTCACTCGATATTGCCGACGGTCCCATTGCACTGCTGCCCAACGGCAATGTTCTCTGCGACACAAGCCCGGGCATCTTCCAAGCTCCAACCTACTTCTTCGAGTTCAACGGCTCGAGTTTGAAGCCTGTCCCCGGGCCACCTAATGCGCCTAGCGATAGCTCCTATTACGGCAATATGCTCGTAATGCCAACCGGTCAAATTCTGTTTACCGATTTTTCTGACGATGTCGAAATCTATACGGGCAGCGGCACCTACAATCCGGCTTGGGCGCCGCGGATCCAGTCTGCCCCTGCTGTCGTCAGGCCCGGGGGCTCATACAGCATCTCCGGCCACCTATTCAACGGGATGTCCCAAGGAGCCGCCTACGGGGACGATGTTCAAGCCGCAACGAATTATCCGCTGGTGCGCATAACAAATCAGGCCACTAGGCACGTTTTTTACAGCCGGACTCACGACCACAGCAGCATGGCTGTTGCGTTTGGAGGACTCGTCTCCACGCATTTCGATGTGCCATCCGAGCAGGAGCCTGGCCCGAGCGAACTCGTGGTGGTGGCAAACGGGATCCCTTCAGATCCTGTGCCGGTTTACGTGCAGTAGGGCTTGATCGCTAGAAGGGTTGGTTTACGGTTGGGAAGTGCGATATTCTAGCGGCTTCGCAAGGAGTTTGCATTTCTCGCCACTATGACTGCAAAAGAAGCCCTCGATTTCGCCAACAAGAATGATGCGCGGCAGTTTGATTTGCGCTTTACGGATCTGCCGGGATTGAGCCAGCACATCTCGTATCCCATCAGCATGCTCGAAGAAAGTTCGTTCGAGGATGGTTTTGGGATTGACGGCTCGAGCATCCGCGGTTGGGCGGCAATCAATGAGAGCGACATGCTCATCATTCCCGATCCGTCCACCGCCTTCATGGATCCGTTCGCCGAAACGCGAACCATGATCATGCTGGGCGACATTGTCGACCCGATTACGCGGCAGCACTACGACCGCGATCCGCGCTGGATAGCAAAGAAGGCTGAACTCCACTTGAAGAACACCGGGATCGCCGATACGGCTTTCTTCGGGGCCGAAGCCGAGTTTTTCATCTTCGACAATATACGCTTCGACCAGAATCAGCACAGCGGCTTCTACTTCATCGACGCGGAGGAAGGGCGCTGGAACTCGAGCCGGGAGCACAACAATCTCGGATACCGGCCCCGCTACAAAGAAGGCTATTTCCCGGTTCCTCCAACCGATCACTATCAGGATCTGCGCAGCGAAATGGTGGCGACGATGCTCGAATGCGGGCTGTCGATCGAGTGCCATCACCATGAAGTCGCAACCGGAGGCCAATGCGAAATCGATCAGAAGTTCGACACGTTGGTTAAGTCGGCCGACAACATGATGCTTTACAAATACATCGTGCGAAATGTCGCCTACCAGTACGGAAAAACTGTCACCTTCATGCCGAAACCGTTGTTTGGCGATAACGGCAGCGGAATGCACACCCACCAGAGCTTGTGGAACGGGGGGAAGCCACTGTTTGCCGGTGACAACTACGCGGGCCTGAGCCAGACTGCGCTCAGCTACATAGGGGGGCTGCTGCGGCATGCACGTGCGCTTTCGGCAATCATCGCTCCCACAACAAATAGCTATAAGCGGCTGGTGCCAGGATATGAGGCGCCTGTGAACCTCGCATACTCCCGGCGCAACCGCTCGGCGGCCGTGCGCATTCCGATGTACTCGAATAGCCCGAAATCGAAACGGGTCGAGTTCCGGCCGCCGGATCCAGCAGCCAATCCCTACTTGGCCTTTTCAGCGATGATGATGGCCGGGCTGGATGGCGTTCTCAACAAAATCGATCCGGGCGAGCCGCTAGATAAGGACATCTATGACCTCTCCCCCGAGGAGATGAAGAAGGTGCCATCCATGCCCGCTTCACTGGATGAAGCGCTCACCTGCCTCGAGGAAGACCATGAGTTCCTGACCAAGGGTGACGTGTTCTCAGAAGAGCTGATTGAGACCTTTGTTTCCTATAAGCGGAAGGCGGAAGCCGAGGCGGTTCGGCTGAGACCCCACCCATACGAGTTCGCTTTGTACTACGATATTTAGAGACGAGCCCCGTTACTGGGCTTCGCCATCCATAAGCCTGTTGAGACTCAGGCCTACGGAGTTGGCTGATAGCTGCCGAGGAGCTTGACGAACTGAGTACACTCTTTCAGGTTCGCTAATGCGTTTCGAGCAGTTATCTCATCGCTGCTGGCGAGAAAGTCTACATAGAACAGGTATTCCCAGGGTTTCCCGCGAAAGGGCCGCGATTCAATCTTTGTCAGGTTGATATCGCGAAGAGCGAAACAAGCCATCGCGCGAAATAAAGCGCCGGGAGTGTTTGCTGTAGCAAATACCACGGAGGATTTACGCGGTGCGGTTGCGTTTTGCGCACGAAAGGGTTGTTTCGTTAACAGAAAAAATCGCGTAAAGTTCTGCCGCATGTCCTCAATATTTCGTCTAAGGATTACTCCCTGGTAAGTTTCGGCGGCGACGCGCGATGCAATGCCGGCAGCATCCCTTAAGCTCTTTTCCTTTAGCATCTTGATACTGCCGGCCGTATCGTAGTAGGAAACGGCCTCAATATTCTTGTGCGCATCGAAGAAACGCTTACATTGAGCGAGCGCAACCGGATGAGAAAAGACGCGCTTTACTTCCCGAAGATGCACCCCAGGCAGGGTAATCAACTGATGCGAGATCCGAATGCTGGTCTCACCCGAAATCACGAGACCGTAGTCGAGAAGGTGATCGTAGTTCTCATGCACACTGCCGTGTAATGTGTTTTCTATAGGTACAACAGCGTACTCCGCTGAATCTGCCTTCAGACTTTCAAAGACGTCCTTGAAGCTATTGCAGGGGAATAGCTCAATATCGTCTCCCAGGAACTTCAGTGCTGCCGCATGGCTGAAGGCACCCGGTTCGCCTTGGAAAGCAACCAGTTTGCGCTGGTACTCCGGCTCGGAGAATGAATCTCTGCGCGGAGTGCGTGAGTTTCTCCTTCCGTCTCTGGGCATTTTCCCTCGCGCCAATCATATCGCTCGCGGTTAATGCACCACAAAAAAGAGGCTCTGTGGGCTCGGATCTGAAGAAACAAGCCAGTGCAATAAGTGACATGCCGAGTGGTAAACTGGGTCGTTTGTTCCGAAAGCGGAACAGCAATGCGCTTTTTCGCTCGCACTCTGGTCCAGTCTGGCGAAAAGCGTGGACAGCTTGCAAGAACCGAAATGGATGATCCGGGAAAGCAGTTAAGGCGTATCCGCGAACGGCTACGTCTCAAGTATCGCGATGTTGAGGAAGCGAGCCAGCAGATTGCCAGGAAGCGGGGACGGCAGGAGTTCTTGGTAGGACTGAGCCGCCTCGCCGATATCGAAAATCGGGGGACCGTCCCCTCGCTTTACCGTTTGTATTCCTTGTGCGTGATCTACGGGCTCAATTTTCATACCGTGCTCACCTGGTATGGTATCGACTTGGACGATTTGGCGAGCGACGCCGCCGAACTGCCACTCCGCGAGACGCGCCTGATCGACTTTAGCGGCCCTAGTTCCACGCCGGGCGAAATACCGATCGAAATGGATCAAACACTCGATCCCGGGAAGACGATCTACCTGAGCCCGCACGTGCGGCGCTGGGGTAAACTGCCGGTAACGCTCTTAGCATCGCTTGACCTGCGGCGCTATCGTTACGCTTTCATCGGCATGGATGACTGGTTCATGTATCCGATTCTCCCGCCAGGCTCCTTCGTTCAAATCGATGAAGCGAAGATCAAGCCGGCGAGCAACGGCTACCAACGAGAGTACGACCGTCCGATTCATTTGGTGGAGCACCGTTCCGGCTACCGCTGCGGATGGTGCACCCTGCGGAATGGGTTCTTAATTGTTCAGCCACACTCGGCTTCGCAAATGAGCCTTGAAGTGTATCGATATCCCGAAGAGGCAGACATCATTGGACAGGTGATCGGCGTTGCTATGCGGATGGATCTGGCGAGGCGACGCCATATACATTCTTGAGCAATCCGAGGATTGCCTCAAAATCGGAAGTATGCTTTTCGCGTTCGGGCCCCTGGATGGACGCGGGCACCAGATTCTTGTACGGAGTAAGCCTGAGCCAAGCATCGATCAACTCGTTCCGGTCGACCTGCGCTATGCTTTCGATGTAGAGTTCGATGTCCGCCTTCTTGCGCTCTAACGTATAGCTGACCCATTCCTTGAAGATCTGCTCGTGAACGCGCCTGAGGCTACGGCTGGTCTCCAATGCGCTGGGTAAGCTACCGGTTGATCCGTAATGCTCGTATCTGCCAGTATCAGGGTTACGAAGTCCAGCTAAGTAGACCAGTCGGCCGTAGGAGGTCTCAATGTGTGAAAGGTCGCGCAGACAAGTTAGATCCGATGTGTCCAGCGCCGCACTTGGTCCGTTCCCCGTGTACATCGAATCCCGTCCCTCTAAATCTGGCACACTCTGGGAACTCGTTCAACGTAACCCAGTACTACTAGAACCACGCGTTCCGATCCCGGAAAAGCTCGTTTCACAGGTCGCGTTTACCCTTCCTGCAGGCTATTGTACAGTCCATAAGCAAGTTAGCCTGTTCCATAAGGAATCTAAATCGACCTATGAAAACCGTTACTATGATCTCTGTGTTTTTTGCTTGTACTGCCTTCGGAGCCGCCAGTAGCTCCGCAAATCACGAGCCCGGTCCCGGCGTGAGCAAAGTCGCGAGCTTCATTCCGCCATTACCGCAACCGGGTGATCCGAAAGTCCCGATGGCTTTTACCCCTCCGTTACAGCAACCGGGCAACCCGAAGGTGCCGACGGCCCGCTAGGGCGGGCGTCGCTTTGGCAATTGTCAGTCGGCTTTCGTGCCACTCCCGGTAGAGGAGTCTACGTCTATTTTCAGTTGCCGCTTGTAAGGATTTGCTCTACTATCCAAGAAAGCCAATGGGCAAATCATGAACTGGATCCTGATTGGCTTGGGAGTGAGCGCCGCTCTTGACCTCGCATTGATCGTTCGACTTATATCGCTCGGACTTCACCAGGTCTATCGTATTTTTTGCGCGTTTCTCGCATTCGAGCTTGTTTCCGCTGCTCTCGTCTTGTTTGAACGCTACTCAGCCCTGGACAATTACTTAGACTATAGGCTGGTTTGGGTTACGCTACGTCTGGGCTCCTGGATTCTTTCCATTTGGATGATCTATGCCCTTCTCCAGGCAATTCTGCGGAATCTGCCGGGCATTCTCAAGATCTCTCGACGAGTTCTAAGCGTAGTTTGGCCTCTTTCTGTGGGCGCGGCGCTGATAAGCGCGGTACCTGAGTATGTAGCGTCTGGAGCCGGGAGCACGACGGCCACACTAGATCGCCTGGTGGCTATTGCGTTTGTGTGTGAGCGGGTAATCGCCAGTATGGTTTCCCTCGTTTTGCTTTTGATGCTTCTGTTCATTTTGTGGTTTCCGGTGCGCATGCCCCGAAATTTGGCGCTATTCAGTATCGGCTTTGTCGTGTACTTCTCAGCTGAAACTTTTCTATTCCTGCTTCGCAGCTTTTATTCCCACGAGAGTCTTGCGCTGGTCGGCAACGGTGTAACATTCATTTTGTGTATTTGCCTCGTTTATTGGATTACGTTTTTGAATAAACAGGGCGAGATCGCGCCCGTTACACTGGGTCACAGCTGGCGTCTTGGCCGACAAACCGAGCTTATGAGTGATTTAGAAGCTCTAAACAGCGCGTTGGCGAGAGCCGGGCGGCGCTGAGGACCTTTGCTTGCCTGCAAAGTCGAGTTCGCAAATGTAGGGCTTGGAGTTGAAATGTGGGATTATCGTGAGGCGTTCGCCACTTTTTAAAAAGATTCGGCAGTAACCCCTCTAAAAGTGGTGGAGGGTCTTGAACACTGCCGCTCAATCCTGTACGTTATAGACTACGGAGAAGAGTTTGACTGCGGCTCTAGTACTCACCCCGCTATTACTAATAGGACTCCTCGTGGCTCTGTTTGTGCCCGTCCTAACAAAACTTTCAAGGAAGTGCTCAGCCCTGGACGTCACCCCGGAATGGCTCGAAAGCTTCTCTGCTGCCTCCTACTATCCCATGGAGGGATTGCTGAACGACGAAGATTTCAAGTTCTTGAGCAGGCAGCCTGGTTTCGATCTTTCGCTGTACAAGAAGTTGCGACGCGAGCGGCTGCAGATTTTCAAACAATATCTGAACCGTTCGATCATCGACTTCAATCGCTTACATGCGGCAGTTCGGTCGATTTTGCCTTACGCTAAGGAGGACTGCTCGGAGATGGTCAGCCGGCTGATCTGGCTAAAGCTGCGGTTCTCGCTCGCCGTGCTGAAGGCTGAACTTAGCTACCGGCTTTGTCTGCTAGGCTTTCATTCTCTTGCGGTGCGTTCCCTCATCGGCGAACTCGAGGCCATGCACCTGCAGCTGAACTTGGTTTCTGCTGCTTACGCCTCCTAAGTTGTTGGGCAGATCTGAAGCTGCACGGAAGCTGATGATGGTCGTTAGCTCGTCTTCCGTTCCAAGAAGCGCTTCACAGCTTGTTTAGCGCCTTTGAAGTTTTCGAACTCTTTCTCCGCTTGCTTGAACTCCGGCGTATGCACGCAACGCCGAGCTCCCCTATGCTGAGTGGGGAATTTGAGATGTAGCATCTCATGAAACATCACGTACTTCACGGCCAACTCCGGGGCCTCGGGTGAGTCGAAAAGTCTGGTAAGTACAATCGTGTGATGAGAGGGATCGTAATGCCCGAGCGTGGTGCGGGCTTCCCGCGTGCTCCAGCCCAGGCTCGGCCTCGCCAGTAGCCCGTAGAAGTACTTAAGGTTTAGCTCTTCGAAGATTTCCCGGAGATCGTAAAAGCTCCCCTGAGGGTTCAAAATCATCTTGCGGCCGCGCTCCTGCCGGGCCCGCTGAAGGCTGTGGCGGAGATCGGCTCGGTTCAAGTAGCGCCGATAACGAGCCAGAATGCCAGGCTCAGGGCTCTTTCGGAAGAGCTTGCAAATCAATATCGATGCCAGCGCTTCCTGAACCGGAGCGGGCGCATTTTGAAGCAAGTCGCTAACCCTGACCGTCAACTCGCCGTTTTGCAGCCTGATCCGGCTGTTTGCGTTCGCATACTTGCGGAATTGCACGGCGATCCGCGGCAGAGGAGTTCGCGGCCGCACCGATCGAAAAACGCGGGCGTAAATCTGCTCTATCGACTCAAAAAACAGAGCAGTCTCGACCTGCACTTTCTCCAACTGTAACATGGTGATTCGGGTAGATTTGCTTGCAAAGAGGGACACTATTGCCAGGCGCCATAATTAGTTCTGTAGGATGCTACGTTCCGGAGCACGTTCTCAGTAACCACGATCTGTCGCTAATGGTTGAGACCAACGACAAGTGGATAGTGGAGCGCACCGGTATTCGAGAGCGACGCATCGCGGACCCGGGCACGGCCACCTCGGATATGGCGGTAGCTGCGGGCCGGAAAGCCCTGGCAGCCCGGGGTATCGAAGCAAGCGATCTGGATGCCATCATCGTCTGCACGGTTACTCCCGACATGCAGTTCCCCTCAACGGCCTGCCTGGTCCAGGACCAGCTCGGAGCGCACCGCGCCTGGGGTTTCGACTTGGCTGCTGCCTGCTCCGGGTTCTTATACGGGCTTACCACCGCCGCACACCTGGTGGCCGCAGGGACACACCGGTACGTGCTGGTGATTGGCTCGGACACGATGTCGCGAATCATCGATTATCAGGACCGGTCCACGTGTATCCTTTTCGGTGACGGTGCGGGAGCCTTCCTCATCGAGCCATCAACAGAGAATGGCGGTTTAGGGTATCTCGGCCATCAAAACCAGATCGACGGCTCGGGCGCGAAATATCTCCGGATGCCGGCCGGCGGCAGCCGTTTGCCTGCCAGCGCCGAAACAGTTGCCCAGCGTCTTCATTTCGTCAAGCAGGACGGGCAACAGGTTTTCAAGTTCGCGGTACGCAAAATGCAGGAAATGTGCGAAGAACTGCTTGCCCGGCATGGGCTTGTCGGATCGGACGTGGCGTTGCTGATCCCTCATCAGGCAAACCGGCGTATCATCACTGCGACCGCCGAGCGACTGGGCTTGCCGCTTGACAGGGTCATTATCAACCTGGATAAATACGGAAACACCACCGCCGGCACGATTCCGCTGGCCACCGAAGACGCACTCGGCGCCGGCGCGCTCAAGAAAGGCGATCTCGTGCTGTTCGCAGCGGTTGGAGCCGGTTATACGGCAGGCGCTAGTTTGTGGAGGTGGGCTTACTAGAGATCACAATCGATGCGCCGCTCGCCTTCGCTTCCGCCCGCCTTAATCGATCGTACTCTCGCGTGACCTTCACAATGTATGCCCGGGTTTCCCCGAAAGGCGGTACTCCGCCAAATCTTTCCACAGCGCCCGGACCCGCGTTATAGGCTGCGAGCGTCAAAGCAGAGTTGAAGTGATACCGGACGAGCAGCGATCGGAGATACTTCGCTCCGCCCAGCGCGTTTTCCTGCGCTGCATCGGCATTAATTCCAAGATCTTTGGCGGTAGCAGGCATGATCTGCATGAGACCGGTTGCACCCTTCTTGGAGAGCGATTCCTGGCGGAAATCAGACTCGATTTTGGCGACGCTGCGCACGAAATCAACGTCGACGCCTTGCGACTCCGCCGCCCTTGCGACAAGGGCCTGCGGGTCATCGGTTGGCTGAGGCAAGGGAGAATCTGGTTTGAATGCTGCCGCGCCGTCAGCGCGCTCGATTTTCGCAATCTCTTTGGAACTGAACTCGACACTGCCCGCGCCGATGCGAAAGACAATGTGCTCGGCGTCTCCCGTGTGAGAGTTGGCTTGCAGGCAGAATCCGTTGGTGAGGCATACCCTCTCATCGGCAGCACAAATCAAGCATCCAGCAAACAGTGCGAGATAAGGTAGAAGCAGCCGGGTAAACATCTTTGCTGTTAACAGGCCTCCAAGGAGACGATTTCGGACTCAGATTCGGATCCAGTGGAGGATTCGGTCTCCCCCTCCAGAAGCAGAAGTTCATGTTCCAGCAAAGTTGCCGAAACTAAGGTTTTCACCGCGCTTTCAGCGATGCTGCTGTTCTTACCATAACGCGCTGCAAACAAATCAGAAACGTCCTGCAATTGTTTTCGGATACCTGACAGGTATCGCGCCATGGCTGCGTGTTCGTCCCGGCTGAGCGGATACTGCACACGTGCCTCCCAAGTAATTTTTTCAGCCTTGCACACAGTTTGCCACAAATTGTGACTTTAGGGTTATAAAAATTTCCAGGTTTTCACGAAAAAACTTCAGAGTCGTGAAGCTGGCACTAACATGGGTCAAGATGGGTAGCCCTTCCGCTCTCCTATGTAGCCGCTGCGACCTCTCGTACTCACCGGGCCAACCGGTGAATGTCTGCAGCTGTGGAGGACCGTTGCTGGTCGAGTATGACCTGGCCGCCGTTCGCAGGAACTGGACGAAAGAATCCTTGCGCCATTCTGTCGCGAGCATGTGGCGCTACGATCCGGTGCTTCCGGCGTACGCTGGCGAGTCGGTCAGCCTTGGTGAGGGATGGACTCCCCTTCTACCGGCATCTTCATTGGCAAGGCACCTGGGGAGCAAGAATCTTTGGGTCAAGGACGAGTCGCGGAATCCGACCGGCTCGTTCAAAGCGCGTGGGCTTTCTGTGGCCGTAACGATGGCTCAGAAGCTCGGACTGAGACGGCTAGCTATTCCCTCCGCAGGCAACGCCGCAAGCGCTCTTGCTGCCTATGCGGCTCTTGCCGGCCTCGAAGCACATATTTTCATGCCGAGTGACGTTCCTCAGGCTAATTTTCTCGAATGCAAATCCTTGGGTGCCTGCGTGACTCTGGTCAACGGTTTGATTAGCGATTGTGGCCGCGAGGTGGCCGAAAGGAAAGAAAGGGAGGGTTGGTTTGACATAAGCACTCTTCGGGAGCCATATCGCATCGAGGGGAAGAAAACTATGGGATACGAGATAGCCGAACAGTTCGACTGGCAGCTGCCGGATACTATCCTTTACCCCTGCGGCGGAGGGGTTGGCCTGATTGGCATTTGGAAGGCATTCGGCGAGTTAGAAGAACTTGGGTGGATCGGGAGTAAGCGCCCGAAGATGGTTGCTGTTCAGGCCGAGGGATGTGCTCCGATCACCCGGGCCTTCGAGCAAAACGCGCAAATGAGCGAGTTCTGGCCCAGTGCTCACACTCTTGCCAGCGGGCTTCGCGTGCCTAAACCTATAGGTGACCAACTCGTGTTGCGAGCTGTTCGCGAAAGCGGCGGTGTCGCACTCTCCGTATCTGATCGAGAAATGATCGACGCCGGGTTGCTTCTGGGCAAGTGCGAAGGTCTGTTCGCCGCTCCCGAAACCGGGGCATGTGTGGCTGCTTTGAAGCGTTTGCTCGAGAGCGGATTTTTAACTCCGGAAGAAGAAGTTGTTATCATCAGCACCGGTTCCGGACTCAAATACCTCGAGACATACGCCACCCGCTTCAGGCGCCCTCGAGGAGGTGAGCAGGACAAGCTGGGAGGGTTGATCACACCGCGATGAAGACGGCACGCCTTGATACTTATGGCAACTAACTGCGGCTTTTCTTCCCCTTATCTTTATGGCACGATAAAAGGTAAGTTTGGAGTTCTCGAATTCCCCGCCTTGGATGACCCCTGTTTGTTCGCCCTAGTCAAGATACGAGTTCCGAACCACAGTTAGGAGAAGTTAAGTGACAAAGCTGTTCGTGGGAAACCTTCCCTATAAAGCTATCGAGGCCGATATCCAGGCGTTCTTTGCGGAAGCCGGTGTCCAAGTTGACAGCGTGAATATTCTTCGGGACCGCTTTAGTGGCGAACCCAGAGGTTTTGGCTTCGTCGAGATCAATGACGATGCCCTAGCGAATCAGGCAATCCAGGCTTGCAATGGCCGTGCTCTCATGGGCCGAGCTCTGGTGGTAAATGAAGCGCGTCCGCCCGAGCGACGCGAACGTTCTCAAGGATCTGGTGGCGGACAACAGCGCGATTTCGGCGGTAGCAAGAATCGCTGGTAACCTTCTGAACTACGGGCGCGCATCTTGCAAGCGCCCTTTCCATCTGCCTCCTTTCCCCGCCCAAAAGCGAACCGCCGATAAAATGGTGGCACCCGCGTAGAAGACCGCGATTAGAGGTAAGGCCAGGCACCAGCACCTGGACTGCTTGTAAAATTTCAAAGTCGGCGCGTAGCAAAGACTCATAAGGATCCAGGCCGCTCCACCGAGTGCGACAGCAATGGGCTTGCGCGTGCAGATTGCAGCCACTGGAATAACGTAGGTAAGCGCTAAAGCGACCACTGTTGCGGCTAGCAGGAGCGTGGAATGGTTCAGCTGGTTGAAGGCCGTACGCGAGATCATCTGCCCGATCTCGGAGAAAGTGCCGTATGACCTAATGCTGCATGTGCGCGCAGTAAGTCCCATCCAGATCTGGCCGCCGGTTCGTTTCACCGCTTTGGCCAAAGCGCAATCGTCTATCACCGCATTGCGTATCGCGGCCAACCCGCCGATCCTGGCAAGAGCTTGTGGCCGGATGAGAATGCATCCGCCCGCCGCCCCTGCGGTTTTTCGCAGCCGCGAACTCGTCCAAGCCGGCGGATAAAGCTGCAAGAAGAAAAATACGAACGCCGGTATAAGTGCCTTTTCTGCAAACGATACGCACGCCAACTTGACCATAAGTGAGGCTAGGTCGTAAGCATCGTTATCTGCGAAACTCATTAACTGCGGCACCGATGAGGGGTGATGCAAGATATCTGCGTCCGTAAATAACAAGTAATCCGGCTGTAAATCGAGCGCATGATCTACGCCTTGCGAGAGGGCCCAGAGTTTGCCTGTCCAGCCGGCCATGAGCGGTTTACCTCTAAGAACAGTGAGGTTTGCCAATTCGCCGATTTCCTCCGCGGCGCTTGAGACCAGCATACTCGTATCGTCTTCGCTTGCGTCATCTACCACGATGACCCGCAGCTTGGGGTCGATCTGCTGCCGCAGCAGCGACTGCACTGCTCTGCCAATAACCGCAGCCTCATTGCGTGCCGGTACGATCGCGACGACACGCGCTTGGATGCTGGTTGAACTACCCTCATGCATTACGCTCTTGTGCAGTTTCCAAAAGGCGCCGCGCCCCGCCAGAACGTAAACCCATATGGCGAGGGAGAGAGCTGCGAGAATGACCACGGCTGCTTAAGCGGGCTGCTGCTGCGTCATACAATGCAGGGTGCCAAGTCCGAGCACGAGGTCCGTGCTGGCTATCCCTATCACTTTACGATCAGGAAACAACTCTGCGAGTTTGTTGAGAGCCAGGCGGTCGTTCGCATCATTAAACGTCGGAACTAGCACGACCCTATTCGCGATGTAGAAGTTTGCATAGCTCGCCGGTAGCCGCTGCCCGTCAAAAAAGACCGGCAGCGGCATCGGCAGAGTCTCGATTTGCATCTCGCGTCCATCCTGATCTGTCATTTCCCGGAGTCGCGCGAAATTCTCCTTCAGCGGTTCGAAATTGTCGTCCTTCGGATCCTCTTCCAAAGTCACGATGACTGTTTTCGCGTCGACAAACCGCGCCAGATCATCCACATGCCCGTGCGTGTCGTCGCCAGCAATCCCGTTTCGCATCCATACTGTGTGACCTGCGCCGAGATAGCTGCGAAAGATCGCCTCGTAATCCGGGCGTGTCAGGCCTGGGTTACGAATTTGGATATCGCCCAATAAACATTCCTCGGTGGTCAACACAGTGCCGGCTCCATTTACATCGATGCTCCCGCCCTCGAGCACGACCTGGCGCCCGCGGAAAGTTGGGGTTACGATAGGCGCTTCAAGCCGCTTTGCAATTTCCGTTGCTGCCGCATCATCCGCTTCCGAGTTGCCGTATTTTGCCCAGCCGTTGAAACCCCAATTGAGGGCGACCTGCTTACCTGCCCGATCGTGAACGAAAGCTGCGCAGTAATCTCGTGTCCAGCTGCGATCGGTCGGTATGCAAAAAAACTCTACACCTTCCAGTTGCGTGTGGCACTTCTCGAGTACGCTCCGCGCCAAGTGCTCCGCTTCACGATCTTGAATCAGAATGTTTATCCGCTCCGAGCCCGAAAGATGACGAACGATCTCGCCATATACCCAGGGGATCGATTCGAATTTGCCAGGCCAGTCGGTCGTCTCGTGAGGCCAGGCAAGCCATGTTGCCTGATGTCGCTCCCATTCCGCCGGCATCCGAAAGCTCTGTGTCAGCGTGTCCGATTCAACGGGCATTTCTTAGCCGAGCCAGCGGTTCGTAATCGGAGCATAAGCGTCTATCCGCCGGTCCCGCAGAAAAGGCCAATTACGCCGCACCTCGTCCATCTGTTTTGGGTCGCACTCGGTTACCAGCACTTCTTCCGTTTCCGTGCCGGCCTGAGAAATTATACGGCCGAAAGGATCCGCAACAAACGAATTACCCCAAAACTCGAGGCCGCTCTCAGCTGACCCTTCATAACCGGTCCGGTTTACAGCTGCCACAAAAACGCCATTCGAAATTGCATGTGCTCTTTGCACTGTACGCCAGGCATCCAACTGCGCCTCTCCATACTGCGCCTTTTCCGAAGGGTGCCAGCCGATGGCGGTCGGATAAAAGAGCACGTTTGCGCCTTGCAGACTGGTGATTCTTGCTCCCTCGGGATACCACTGGTCCCAGCAGACAAGCACGCCGATTCTCGAGAACCGTGTTTCGAAACTTTGGAATCCGAGATCTCCCGGCGTGAAGTAGAACTTCTCGAAATACAACGGATCATCCGGGATGTGCATCTTCCGGTAAACGCCGATCAGCGAACCGTCTGCATCCAGAACCGCAGCGGTGTTGTGATATAAGCCTTGCGCTCGCTTTTCAAAAAGGGAGGCTATGATCGAGACTTGCAGCTCCCGTGCAACCGATCCAAGTGCTTCTGTCGAGGGGCCCGGAATACTTTCAGCCAGATCGAACAATTCGGCGTTTTCTTCGCGGCAGAAGTATTGATTCAGAAAGAGCTCCTGGAGACAGATGATTTCAGCGCCCTTTCGAGCCGCTTCGCGCACTCCTCGAATAGCCTTTCCGAGATTCGAGGCCGTATCGGTCGAGCATGCCATCTGTACCAGGCCGATGGTGAATCTGCTATCCCGTTTCGCCCGCGACGCGATCGTTATTGATGACATCAGTTCTGTTATCTAACTTGTTCGATGTCCTTCAGCAGCCTGACGGCTACATGTAAATTCCGCCATTTACATCCAGCACATGTCCGGTGACAAACGAGGCGTCATCACTGGTCAGAAACTTCACAGCAGCAGCCACGTCCTCGGCAGAGCCCATCCTTTTCAAAGGCGTATCCTCGATCATTCTTTGCTTGAGTTCTGGCGGCAGCGTGTATGTCATATCCGTTTCTATAAATCCTGGTGCTACCGCATTGATTGTGATGTTCCGGCTTCCTACTTCTCTTGCGAGAGCCTTAGTGAGTCCGATCAAACCGGCCTTGGAAGCGACGTAATTCGCCTGTCCGGGGTTGCCCGATTCGCCGACAACCGATGATACGTTCACAATTCGGCCCCACTGTTCCCGCATCATGCCCGGTAAAACCTGCTGAATCGCATAGAACGCCCCGCTCAGGTTCGTATTCAGCACCCTCTCCCAGTCCGCCTGCTTCATGCGCACGGCCAGCCCATCCTTTGTAATCCCGGCATTGTTAATCAATATGTCGATGCGCCCAAAATCCTGCGCCGTTCTCTTAAATCCGCTTGCAATGGATTTGCTCTCGCCTAAGTCCATCTCCACCACAAACGGCTCGCCACCTATTGCCCGCACCTGTTCAGCCACTTCTTCCAAACGTTCCAGGGATCTTGCTGCCAAAGCGACCCGATTTCCCGCTGCAGCGATCGATAACGCACAGGCTCTTCCGATACCGCGGCTGGCTCCCGTTATCAGTGCCGTTCGTCTGCTCATAAGTCAATCTCATGATAATGGGTGTAACGGTGAAACATGCATTTTGACAGCCTCAGCGAATTCGTGCGCGCGCTCGAACGCGAAGGAGAGCTGAAACGAGTCAAAGTCCCGGTAGATACACATCTGGAAATCACGGAGTTCGCAGATCGAGCAGTCAAGTCTGGCGGTCCTGCACTACTTTTCGAGAACCCAGGCAGCTCTCGCATACCTTTGTTGATCAATGCGTTCGCCAGCATGCATCGCATGCAAATGGCTTTAGGCGTCGACAGCATCGAGGAGATCGCGCAGCGCATCGCGGGCTTCCTCGAACTACAGCAGCCGCAAGGATTGCTCGAGAAGCTGAAACTGCTGCCGAAGCTATCCGAATTGAATTCCGTCTTTCCGAAGATGGTCTCGAACGGTCCTTGCAAGCAAGTTATTCAGCGTAAGGACTTTTCGCTCGACGAGCTGCCGATACTACACTGCTGGCCCGGCGATGGGGGCCGCTTTATCACTTTGCCGATGGTTTTCTCCAAACATCCGGAAAATGGCAAGCGGAATTGTGGCATGTACCGTATGCAGGTATTCGATGCTCGCACGACCGGCATGCATTGGCAGAAACACAAGCAGGGAGCAGAGCATTACCGGCGTCTGGTGGCCGAAGGAAAGCAGCAGAGAATGCCGGTTGCTGTCGCGATTGGTGCTGATCCAGCGACGATCTTTTCCGCAGTTTTGCCATTGCCTCCCTCTATTGACGAGATGATGTTTGCGGGATTTCTGCGCGGCAAGCCAGTAGAGATGATCAGGTGCGAAACCTGCGAGTTGGAGGTCCCCGCCAACTCGGAGATCGTTTTAGAGGGTTATCTCGAGTTGGGCGAGCTTCGTCGCGAAGGACCGTTCGGCGACCACACCGGTTTCTACTCGCTCGACGACGATTACCCGGTGTTTCACATCGAATGCATGACACGCCGCAAGACACCGATCTACGCGTCGACCATCGTCGGACCGCCCCCTATGGAGGACTTCTTCATGGGCAAAGCGATCGAGCGGATTTTCTTGCCTCTGATGCGTACGCAGCTGCCGGAGGTTCGTGACATTTGCATGCCGGCCGAGGGGATCTTTCACAACCTCGTTCTGGTCTCGATTCGTAAGTCCTATCCCGGGCACGCTCGCAAAGTCATGCACGCGATCTGGGGCCTGGGCCAAGCCATGTTCAGCAAGTGCATCGTTGTGGTGGATGAAGACGTCAATGTGCAGAACCCGCCCGAGGTCGTCTGGAAGGCTTTGAACAACATCGATCCCGAGCGCGACATTGAATTCTGCCTGGGGCCGGTCGACTCGCTCGACCACTCTAGCCGCTTGCCAAACTACGGTTCAAAGATGGGAGTGGACGCAACCACTAAGTGGAAAACGGAAGGCTTCACCCGGCGCTGGCCGAACGTCATCGAGATGTCTGCCGATGTGAAGCAACGCGTAGATGCCCTTTGGAAGCAAGCAGGTCTTCCTCTGAAATAGCAATGCAGCGTACACCCTACCGTGCCACCGCTGCCGGTTTCGCTTACTCGAATCTGCGCTTACCCGTTTCCATCCTGCTCGATAACATTCGCAGCATGTACAATGTCGGCGCCTTCTTCCGCACCGCAGACGGGGCCGGTATCGAGCGTCTACTTCTTAGCGGAATCACGGCGCGTCCGCCGAAGAGTGCGATACGAAAGACCGCGCTAGGCGCCGAGGAGCGAGTTCCGTGGGAGCCGGTTCCCGATACCGCCGCGCTTTTGCATGGATTGCGAGAAAGAGATTATGAGATTGCTGCTATAGAAACCAGTACCAGCGCGGTAGATATTTTCGAATGGCAACCGCGCTTTCCGGTTTGCGTCCTGTTCGGCCACGAAGTCGAGGGGCTTACGCCGGCTCTTCTCGAGGGGTGCGACACTCATGTCAGAATCCCGATGTTAGGCCTCAAGCACTCGCTCAACGTAGCTAGTGCCGGCGCTATCGTTATGTACGAGCTCTTGCGCAAATACCGCATGCTCCACCAGCAAAGTGTATCGTTCAGTTAATCGGCCTCCAGGCGCGCCCGTCCTTCTTCAACAGTTCGTCCGCCGCCGGCGGTCCCTGGCTTCCCGCAGCGTAATTCGGGAAGTTCTTTGGCGGCTCTGAATTCCAAAAATCCAGGATCGGTTGTACAACTTCCCACCCAGCTTCGATGTTGTCCGCTCTTTGGAAGAGCGTTGCGTCACCGATCATTACGTCATAGATCAGAGTCTCGTAGCCGGTGGATGGCGCAGTGCCGAAATAATCCTTGTATCTGAAATCCATGCGAACGTCTCCCACTTTCATAGCCGGGCCTGGGATCTTTGCACCGAACTCGAAGGCAATTCCTTCGTCCGGCTGGATGCGTAACAGCAGCCAATTCGGTATGGGTTCTTGCACTGATGTTTCCCGCAGAAACGCAGCCGGTACTTCCTTGAACTTGATCGCAATTTGAGTTTTTCTCGCCTTCAACCTCTTGCCTGTCCGGATATAAAACGGCACCCCCGACCAGCGCCAGTTGTCTATCGTGAGTCTCATGGCCGCGTAAGTCTCCACGTTCGAATCAGGCGCGACATCCTGCTCCTCGCGATAACCCGGTACTTTCTCTCCATCGATTTCACCTGGGCCATACTGGCCGCGAACAGCGTGGCACGGCGCATCTGCCGCAGTGCAAATCCTGACCGCCTCTATCACTTTGGCCTTCTCTGCCCGGACGCTATCGGCACTGAACGAGTTTGGCACTTCCATGGCGGTGACTGCGACGAGTTGGAAGACGTGGTTCGGAACCATGTCGCGCAGCGCTCCGGTGTTTTCGTAAAAGCGTCCACGCCTTTCCACGCCGACCGTTTCCGCCACCGTAATTTGAACGTGATCGACCCGGTCGCGATTCCAAAGCGGCTCGAACAGCCCGTTTGCAAAACGGAACAGCATGATATTCTGAACCGTCTCCTTGCCGAGAAAGTGGTCGATCCGATAAATCTGCTCCTCGCTTATGACGTCCAGGATCTGCTTATCTAACGCCTTCGCCGAAGCCAGATCGTGCCCGAAAGGCTTCTCAACAACAACCCTGCGCCAATGTCCGTCACTCTCCCTTGCTAACCCGCTCTGGCCCAAATGCTGCACCACGCTTCCAAAGAAACGGTCTGCGATCGCCAGGTAGAACAGGTAATTTCCTCCGGTTCCGTTCTGCTGATCGGTCTCTTCCAGCTTGAGCTTGAGTTTGGCGTAGCTGTCCGGATTATTCAGATCGCCCTGTGTGTACGACATCTTAGAGACAAGCCAGGCCCAGACGTCTTCATTAATGGCTTGCTTCGCATCGGATCCGTTGACGAACTGCTCCGTCATCTCGCGCAGCGTTTTGTGCCAGGCCTCGTCATTCTCCTCGGCGAGATCAAAACCGGCGATGGCGAATTCTTCGGGTAGCAAGTGAGCGCACGCCAGATTGTAGAGCGATGGAACCACCAGTCGCTTAGTCAAATCACCTGCTGCACCGAATATTACCAGGCAACATGGTCCGGCTGACTTTGCACCGCTTGCTCGGTCGTGTGGCATCCTTTAAGTCTCCTATGTCCTTCAAGTCCAGAGTAAACATATGAGCTTAGGGCAGCAGTTTGCGTTCCTCTTTATCTTGGCGATTCCCATTGCCTCGGTCGCCTGGACCGTTACTCACGAAGAGATCTTTCGCGAGCCCCGGGAGTGGTGCAAAAACAAGAGCGAAGCGTGCAGTCGCCTCATGCAGCGCAAGTTTTTCTACCTTTTCACTTGTGAATACTGCTTCAGCCACTATGTAACTGTCGCGTTCCTATTTGTAACGCGATTTAAGCTTCTTTATGACGACTGGCGAGGGTATCTGGTCAGCGCTTTTGCGTTGGTTTGGGTGGCGAATATTTACATGAACCTGTACGCCCGCATTCGCCTCGAAATCAAACGCGAGCGGGTGGAAATCGCGGCTCACGAAAAGACCATCAGCGAAACGCAACCTGGGGAGCAACCTGCCCCTCAGTTGCGCTAGCCCCTCCGGCGGTCAGCACCTTCTTCTGATCATCCGGGCTTAACTGGTCAAGAAGTCTTGTAAACACCGCATTAGTCCACCCGAAACCGGCTTGATTCGCGCTATAGCCGAAGTGTATTTGAGATTCGACATTTGAACTGCTGTTTACCACGTCGTATTTTTCGACGATGAATCCTCGATGGATGAAATCGCGGTGAATGAGCGAGAGCCATTTCATTGAGATTCGCTCCGCATCATCTTTGTATCCGTACCGGCGCAGGCCCTCCACGGCGATCATCTGCAGCGGAGCCCATCCAAACGGCGCGTCCCATTGATTTCCGCTTACATATGTGCTGGTTTGCAGGCCGCCGTCGCGCTCGAACAGTGGCAGATTCTTCTCAACGCGGGCCGCCTGCTCCTTGCTTGCTAAGCCTGCCCAAAGAGGATAGAAAGTGGTCAGGAAAGGATAGTGTCGCAGCCGCTTGTTAACGAAATCGTAGTCAAAATAGAGACCGGCTTGGTCGTCCCACATCAACTTATTTATGCGATCTGCGCGCTGCTGCGCGCGAGACCGCCAGTCGAGTGCTCGCTCAGGGTGTCCCAGTTCGCCCACGATATCCGCGGTTTGCATCTCCATCAAATAGAGCAGGGAATTGAGACAGACCGGATCGTAGTGAATGATATCGATGTTGAACGGCCCGAAGCGATTCGATGGGTCGAAGCCCGACTCGCGCATTGAGCGGTCCCCTTTGTAGAACAAGGGAGTAAGCTGATCGGTAACGCGATCGTAATACTGACTTACGTCGTAATCGGTAATATCGTGAGTTTTGAAGTACTCTCTAACCAGATCGTAGTGGGTCTTACCCGCCGCGTTACGCTCTCCGGAAACGACCTCGGGTGCGGGCCCTTCGCCGAAATCCCAGTATCGCGCGAGGCCGGTCTGGGGTGTCAGATGCGGTTCCGTGGTCCAAAGCTTGTAATACTGCTCGATTTCGGGCAGGGCTTTCTCAAGCCACGCCTTGTCGCGAGTTTTGTCATAAACTCCCAAAACCATCTGCGTGAGGAACGGAGGTTGAGAGCGATTGAGGTAATACGTCCGGTTTGCGTTCAGCACCTTGCCCCCGTAATTTTTCACTTGATACAGAAAGTTGTCCGCCATGTCTTTCGCATGATCGAGGTCGCGATCCCGCAGCAATCCAACCTGGATGAAATAGCTGTCCCAGCCATACATCTCATTGAACCGGCCGCCTGGCACGACATAGGGCTTCGGCAGATACAGCAGGCCCTGCTCGGTGATGGCGTTTATGTTTGACGGTAAGGGCCGTATGACAATCGTCTTTAATCCTGCTTCGGGTATTTCGCTCTTGAGCTCCTGCTCGACCTTCTTCACGTCCTCTGTCTGGGGAATGTAGACAGGCCATCTGCCATCCGGGTCCGGATGGAATTTCGGATCAACGGCCGCTATTGGAAGTGTTCGGTTGGAGCGCCGGAGCACCTTCCACGTCTGATCGATGTACTTCAGGATGTCAGTGGTTTGCGCCGGCGGAGAAGGATTCTGTGCCGCTGCCGCGATCGCAATTGCAGCGATGGCGGCCACTGAAACAAGCGCTTTTGTTCTCCCGCTTTTCATCTGGCTCCTTGGCATCACACTTTATCAGGGTTACCAGCGAAAACTGACCGTCTGGATTTGATAACCGCTGCCCTTACGGAATTGAAGATGAAGCTTGCCAGCGCCTAGTTCGCCTCCCTCCGCCGATATATTCGGCCTGTTCAGGCGAACTTTCAAGTCGTATGATGACCCGCCTTGCGCTTGAAACGTAAAGGTCTCCTGATGTGCTTCGACCGTCTGTTCGAGCGCCTTCAACTGATGCGTTTCGCTGCCCGGACTCGGCAACTCCGCCGGAATGGCTAGCTCGACAGGGTCCAAAGGCGCCGCCATGGTGTGATCTGCTGCTTGTGCTCCCGTGCAGGCTCTCTCAGGTGAACTCTGAAGTGCCAGACAGAATGGTCCTGAAGTTTGGCTTCTTGCACTCACGATCATCTGATTGCCTTGGCGCTTGTACTCGATGTCAACTCTGGACGTGCCGAGGGGAACGTTCCATAACTTCGCACCCTCCCAATCCGCCGGAAGATGCGGTGAAATGCGCAAAGTGTGGTTGAGAGCGTCCCAATCGAGTCCGAACAGTCCCCGTACCATGGGCGAGATCACCATTGCAGATGACCATAACTGGTGGGAGCTGCTTCGCCCCAGCGGCTGATAGAATTCCCCGGAAAGTAACTCCGTCACCGCGCCCAGATCTTGCGCCCAGGTTAATTCCGCGTTCTGCATCAGGTGCGCATAACCGGAGAGCGGCCTTCCCGCCCGATACTCCGCGAGCGACACCCAGCCGGTAAACAAAGGCCAGATTGAACCCTGGTGATAACTGATTGGATCGTAAAACGAAGTGTGCTCGCTGATATCACGCGTTCCCCAATCCGCAGAAAATTCGTCTGATGCCCAGCGGGAAAACATGGGGCCGGCATTCTTCAGCATGAGTGTGCCGTCCCACCACGCCACTGAAGAGTAAATGCTGGCCGTATGGTCAAGGGATCCGTCAGCGTTGCGACTAAACGCATAAAACTTGTCAGACTTTTCGTAGAACTCGCTCTCAATTTTAGAGGCGACCTCTGCCGCTTTGCTCTTGGCCGTAGTCGCGAGTTCTTTTTCGCCCATTGCTGCTGCCAGAGATGACATGGCTGCCGCAGATTGCTGGTCGACCGCCGCCAGATAAACCTCCTCTTTAGGCATGCCCTGCGGCCACGACTCTACCCAGCCGGTCCCCTCACTGTTCGAATAAACTCCGTCGTTCGCTTCGTGAGCTCGCGTAAACTCGTATGCCTTCCGTACTGCTGCCCAATGCGTTTTCAGATACTCCAGATCCCCGCTTGTCTTCACGTAATCCCACACTGCCATTACCAGCAACGGCGTCGAGTCCGCCGAGGCATAGAAGTACGGCGTCTGTCTCCAATCGAGCGCGTCGGCCGATTGCGAAAACTCGTGCATGATTTTCCCGTCTTCGCGTTGCCGGGCAAACAGGAAATCGAGCGCCCTCCGCGTGAGCGCAAAATCACCGTAGCTGTTGATGGCATAAGAGCTCCAGAGCGTGTCGCGCCCAAAGAACCAGGCGTAGCCCGGTCGTGCGGAATCTGCCGATTCGTAGTAGCCTGCCACCAGCCCCGTCTCGCCGTGATAATCCACTTGCGCCTGGTCGATCGCGAATTCTGCCCAGCGCAAGGCTTCATTCACGCGGCGGTCCGGTGTCTCTGCTCTCAATTGATGGTCTGAGAAATGCGAGTAATAGTCTTGAGTTTGCGAGTAAAGCTGCGGTATCGCCGGAACGCTGCTGGCCACCTGGGCGGCCGGCGATTGGTTGCGAGCGACAACCATCACAAGAGGGAAAACTTCTCCTCCATCTTTCTTCGGATCGAAGGACAACTTCAGCTCCAACGGGTAAGTCTGCGGATGCTCCTGATACGGCACCAGAATTCCGGGGCGTGTCCGTGGCATTGCAACCAGTGCTGAGAAATTCGGATCGTCCGTATGCAGGATATAAAAGCCGCTCTCACCCTCCTTCACCCACTCGCCATTAGGGCGTCCGTGATTCGGAGCGGGCCACATGTGAAGCATCTCTGGCGTAAATGAAAATGTGAGCTCGAGCGGCCGCGCCGATTCGATTTCGAAAAACACGGCTGCGCCGAGAGCCGGGTTCTTTTCTCCGCGCGCCGCGAACATGTGCTGTCGTAGGGTGAAAGCTGCGTGCGAATACGTTATGGTTGTTTCGGCGGGAGTGACTTCGAATTCTGCAGCCAGAGCGTTTACATCGATCGGCACCGGGTAATCCGCCAGCTCCGCCCGAATCCGGAAATCGCTCAGAATCTTCACCGGCCATTGCCACGCCTCGAACTTTCCGCTCTGCCGCCCGAAAAGAGCGCCGTGTTCGCCTGCTACCGTCCATGGCATTCCCGGCACGCACGGGGAGGTAATTTGCAGATTGAGTTTCTTTCTCGCGAAGTTGGGAAGAGGCGCTATCTCGGAAGCGGCGCCGGAGATTCCAGCGCATGCTGCTGCCGTAAGAAATACACTGACCAACTTCGGGTTGAACATACCCCTGATTCTTATCCAAGTGGAATCGAGTTGCAAATGGAAAATGCTAAACCTGAACTGTTGGAGTCTTTGCCCGATGCGCGCGACGGTTCAACTTTCACTGGATCTAATTGACCTTCAGGAGGTGTTCAGGACGGCCGAAATCGCGCTACGAGCAGGCGTGGACTGGCTCGAAATAGGTACTCCGCTCATCATCGCCGAAGGCATGCGCGGCGTGAAGGAACTGCGGGCGCGCTATCCGGATGTCCCCCTGGTGGCAGACTTAAAAATCATGGATGGGGGCTGGCTTGAAGCTGAAATGGCAGCAAAGGCGGGAGCCAGCATGGTGGTCGTTATGGGACAGGCCCACGAAGAAACTGTCGAGCTCGTGGTCAAAGCCGGCCGCGATTTCGGAGCCAAGGTTATGGGCGACAACATGGCCATGCCCGATCCGGTGCAGGCTGCGCGGCGGCTGGAACAGCTCGGTTGCGATTACATCGTTCACCATATCGGCTACGACATGCGAACTTTGAGACAGCAGCGCCGGCAGGCTGTTCCAACCCCGCTAGATCGTTTGCGCGAGATAGTCGAAGCCGTTTCTGTGCCGGTCCAGGCAGTGGGAGGGCTCAGTATCGAGCAAGCGGTCGAGACTCCCGCCTTCGGCGCGCCGCTCGTTGTTATTGGCGCGCCGCTCGCAATTGACGCACATGCGTTTCGTGCGGCGGCTGGCGATCTCGAAGCAACCCTGCGTCTTATTTGTCAGAAAGTCCATTCATTCGGCGAAATCAAAACCGCTAAGGAGACCACAGCTTGACGAACACCATGCCGGCGCTTGTAAACTACAGCCGCGAACCGTTGTCGGTAGAATTGCGCGAGGTGCCTCTGCCGACAATCGGCGAAAAAGATGTCCTACTTCGCGTTGGCGGCGTCAGCGTGTGCGGCAGCGACCTCCATCAGTGGCGCGGATCCCACAGCTGGTCCGTCAACTACCCCTGTATTCTGGGGCACGAGTTCGCTGGTACGGTTGTACATACTGGTTCAGCAGTCTTGAAATTTCGTGAGGGCGATCGCGTCGCTAGTGAGACCGCAGCGGTGATAGACGAATCGTCTCCTCTGAGCCGGTCGGGAATGTACAACCTTGATCCGTCGCGCCGCGGCTTCGGATACGGGGTTGACGGTGCAATGACTGAATACGTGCGCGTACCCGAGCGCTGCCTTCATCGCCTCCCCGCCGATCTCCCGTTCGAGAAAGCGGCTCTCACCGAGCCCTGCTGCGTCGCCTACAACGCAGTGTGCGTGAATGGCCGCGTCCGCCCGGGCGATTCGGTCCTGGTCCTCGGCCCGGGACCCATCGGCCTGCTGTGCGCCAAGATGGCCAAGCTCAGCGGCGCGGGCCATCTGATTGTGGCTGGCCTTCCCGCCGATGCGCATCGGCTTGCGATCGCGCGCGAGCTGGGTGCAGATGTCACCCTCGATGGCGGCGTGCTCGAACACGTTGCTCAAATCCGTGACGGCCTCGGTGTCGACGTGGCGATTGATTGCTCCGGCGCTTCCGTCACGCTCCAGATCGCTCTCCAGGCAGTTCGCCCCGCTGGGCAGATCATCAAAGTGGGGTGGGGTCCTCAGCCTCTACAGTTCAGTCTCGATCCGCTTGTTCAGAAAAACGTCACGCTCTCGGGCAGCTTCTCGCATAACTGGCCCGTTTGGGAGCGGGTCATCTCGATGATCGTCTCCGGGCAAATCGATCTTGATCCGGTAATCAGTCGCGTCGCCCCTCTTGAAGATTGGCAAGAGTGCTTCGAAAAAATGGAAGAGGGCGAATACGTCAAGGCTGTGCTTACGCCTTAAATGCCGCTCAACATCTCTGCTTTCCCTAAATGCTATCTGGAGCCTATCTCGAACGGCGAGATCTCAGTCTTCGATTGGATCCGGATGGCCAAGCAACTCGATGCCGACGGACTCGAAATGTACTCAGGTTTTCTAACGAGTCTCGAGACCGGCTATCTGGATACTGTCGGCGAGGCGATCGCCTCGGCCGGTTTCGCTATGCCTATGCTCTGCTGCTCGCCCGACTTCACCGCGCCTGATCCAGACAAGCGCCGGCGCGAAATCGAACGCGAGGCCGAGATGATCGCCGTCACTCGCCGCTTGGGCGGTCCGCGCGCAGTCTGCCGGATCCTAAGTGGCCAACGCTATCCAGAACTCGCCTGGGAGCAGGGAAGGGACTGGGTTCTTGATGCGATCCACGAACTCCTTCCCGTAGCAAAAGAGCATGACATCGTCCTCGGTATGGAAAACCACTACAAAGATGGTTTCTGGCAATTCCCCGAGTTTGCACAAAAGATGAATCGCTTTGTAGAAATCGTGCGTAGCGTGAACGATCGGACGCACTTCGGGGTGCAATACGACCCTTCGAATGCAATCGTCGCGGGAGATGATCCTATTCAGTTGCTCGAGGCGGTTGCGGATCGTGTTGTGAGCATGCACGCCAGCGATCGCTATCTCGCTCCCGGAGTTACCCTCGATTCACTCATAGAAAGCGAAGACACTCCTGGTTATTCCTCGAGCCTGTTGCACGGCGTCACGGGGAAAGGCCTCAACGACTACGACATGATCTTCCAGATTCTTGCTCGGGAAAGCTATTCTGGCTGGGTCAGCATCGAGGACGGCATGCATGGAATGGACGAGATGGCCGAGTCGCTTGCCTTCCTACGCGAAATGAGCGCTCGCTACTTTCCGGCCGAAAACTAGCTTGGTTCGCCACTGCATCTAACCCGAATATCAGGCGGGCAATTCTTCTGCGTCGGGATACCCGTGCTGCTGGCGCCCTACCTTTCCGTCATACTTCGTGGTCGTCTTGAAAAGCTCCAGATGGGCATTTGCGGCCTCTCCGCGGCAGCGTTTGCGAAGTTCAGCCATCTGTTGCTCCGGCATCGGAGAGAAATTCTGGACAATGTCTAGATTCTGCTTCAGCACCTCAGATGATTCCATACCGCTAATCGTGGTCGCCACCGGCAGGCTCATGGCGTAGCGCAGCGCGTCGGAAACTGTAACGCCTCCCCACTTGATCATTTCGCCGCTGCCACCCAGGCTTTTCATCCCCAATACGGCCAGCCCTCGTTTGCGGGCCTCCGGCAAAACATGCTCCTCAAAACTTCGAAAGCTTGCGTCAAACGCGTTCAGCGGCATCTGTACCGTATCGAAGGGGAAATCGTGGGCCAGCATTCTCAGATGAATGGCCGGATCTTTATGGCCAGTGAATCCAACCAGACGCACCTTCCCTTGCTTCTTTGCTTCGAGCAGGGCCTCGGCCGCGCCGTTCGGCTTGAAGATCAGGTCGGGGTCATTCTCGTAAATGACCTCATGGATCTGCCACACATCCAGGTGATCGGTTTTCAACCGCCGCAGTGATTGCTCCAGCATTTGCATGGCGACCTTCTTGTCGCGCCCGTGGGTGCATATCTTGGTCATCAGGACGGCCTCCTTGCGCCGGTTCCCGAGTCCATACCCTAGCCATTCTTCGCTTTGCCCGTCGTGATATTCCCAAGCGTTGTCGAAAAAGTTTATGCCCGCATCGAGAGCCTGCTGCACAAGCGCTTTTGCCCCATCCTGGTTCTCTGCCGATCCCAGATGGAAACCGCCAACCCCGAGAATCGAAACCTCCAGCCCGCTGTTTCCGAGCTTGCGCTTGGGTACGCTTGTTCCTGCTCCCTTCGCCATGGATGTGGCCACTCCTAATAACGCAGTGTTCTGGATAAATTTGCGGCGTGTATCTCCAGCTTGCGGCATATCTACTTGGGGGGCGCGAACGGCTTACCGGTATTGTCGGTCGCGTGCATCATTTCTTTCACTTCTTTCTGCTGCATATCTAAAGGAAAGTTATTCGCCAGGCGCGCTTCCGGATTGTCGTACTTGAGGGAAACTTTGTAGAGCTCAAATCGCCCATCCGCATATTCCACGCTCCGCCTGCGCAACGACGCCATCTCCTCAGCCGGCAGTGGCTCAAAACCCTGCGCGATTTTCAGATTCTGCTCCGCCACATCGATCTTGTCCATCCCCGTGATCGTTGTCGCCACCGGCAGACTCATGGCGTAACGCAGCAGCTCCTCGGCCGAGTAAACGCCTTTCTTGATCGCCGGCCCCGCACCCTGCAACGGCTTCATCCCCAAAGGCGCCATGCCGCGCTTCACCACCTCGGGAAGCACCTCCGTTTCGAAACTGCGGAAATTGGCATCGAAAGGATTCAACGGCATCTGCACTGAGTCGAACGGAAATCCCGTATTCAGCATGGCCAAATGCAAGCGCGGATCCTTATGTCCGGTAAAGCCTGTGAATCGCACTTTGCCCTCCTTTTTCGCTTGCATCAGTGCTTCTGCCGCACCGTTGGGGCGAATAAACCGGGCGGGATCAGTCTCGAACGAGACGCCGTGAATTTGCCACAGATCCAGATGATCCGTCTGGAGCCGGTTCAACGACTCCTCCAGCATACGCAGCGCAAGATCTTTGTCGCGCCCGTGGGTGCACACCTTCGTCATCAGGAAGACCTGCTGGCGCTTGCCCTTCAGGGCCGAGCCCATCCATACCTCCGATTTGCCCCGATGATATTCCCAGCAGTTGTCGAAAAAGGTAACACCTCCGTCGATCGCACGCGCCACAATCTCTTTGGCGGTCTTCTGGTCCTGAGCATCACCGAGATGATGTCCACCGAGACCTAGAGCCGAAATCTCGACTCCCGTTTTGCCGAATTGCCGTTTGGGAATTTGTCCGCTGCTAGCCATTCCAATGGTGAAATCAATGGACCGCCACAGCCGCCTCAAAGTTTCAGAGCCAGGTAAAACGACGAGAGGTACGCTACTCTACACGCTGGAGCCGGTCGTAGTGGCGATCCTTAAGAACAGGCCGCATTTATGAACACTGAAGCTTTCCAATACGACGCAATCATAGTTGGTTCGGGCCAAGGCGGGACCCCACTCGCTGTCGCACTTGCCAGGCAAGGGCAGCATGTCGCCCTGATCGAGTCGGATCACCTCGGCGGCACTTGCGTCAACACAGGCTGCACGCCGACGAAAACCATGGTCGCGAGTGCACAGGTGGCGCATTATGCGCGTAATGCCGCGCGCTGGGGCGTGCAAGCCAGCAATATCGGAGTGGACTTGCCGGCCATTCTCAGACGCAAAGACGAACGTGTTAGCGCCTCCCGATCAGGCTGGGAAAAAACTATGGACGGCCAGAACGAGCCCGAATGGCATCACGAGCGCGCCCGATTCATCGGAGAGAAGACACTTCAGGCCGGCGAGAAAATTCTCCAAGCCGAGCGGATATTCATCGATACAGGCTCTGTTCCGTCCATTCCGGCGATCGCTGGCCTGGAGAGTGTTCCGTATTTGACCAACATCAGTCTGTTGCAGCTTGAGCAAGTCCCCGAACACCTGATAGTGCTAGGGGGCGGCTATGTCGGCCTCGAATTCGCGCAAATGTTCCGGCGCTTTGGGAGCGAAGTTACGGTCGTTCAGTCCGCCCGGCAAATCCTGCCGCGTGAAGACGCAGACGTTGCGTCGTCTCTGCAGCAAGCGATCGAGCAGGAAGGCGTGAACTTTCATCTCGCTGCGCGCGCGAAAAAGGTCCAGCCTCGTAACCATGACATCGAAGCGACTGTTGAGAAGAATGGCGGCTCTGAAACAGTCACCGGCTCGCACTTACTCGTGGCCGTCGGCCGCACACCTCAGACGAAAGACTTAGCTCTCGAAAAAACCGGCGTAAAGGTCGATTCTCGCGGCTATGTCATCGTCAATGATCGTCTGGAAACGACCGCTCCGGGCATCTGGGCTATCGGCGACGTTACAGGCGGTCCAGCCTTCACGCACATTTCGTATAACGACTATCAAATCATTTACGGCAATCTGTACGAAGGCCAGCGCTTGAGCACCACAACGCGCATTGTTCCGTATGCCGTCTTTACCGACCCGGCGCTCGGACGTGTAGGTCTCACCGAGAAAGAAGCGCGGCAGCAAGGCAGGAAATTAAAGATCGGCAAGGTGCCCATGACTCGTGTTGCGCGCGCTCTCGAGCGCGCCGAAACCGCAGGGCTGATGAAACTGGTGGTCGATGCCGAAACCGATAAATTGCTGGGCGCCGCGGTCTTATCGACCGAAGGCGGTGAGCTAGTTCAGATTCTGAGCACTTTGATTCTGGCCGATAAGCCCTACACGCTGCTCAAAGGCGCAATCTACATCCATCCGACATTCGCGGAAGGATTTTTTGCTCTGATGGACAGCGTCCAGCCGGTAGATTGACTATCTGTTTATCTCGAGTATCTCTTTTTCTTTCGCTTTCGCCATGCTGTCAAGTTTTCCGATCTGCGCGTCCGTCAGCTTCTGAATCGAGTCGAGAGCTTGCCGCTGGTCATCTTCGCTGATGACCTTATCTTTCAGTAATTTCTTCAGCTCTTCATTCGCATCGCGGCGTGCATTCCGCATGCTCACACGGCGTTCCTCAGCGATGTGGCTCAGCTTTTTCGCCAGCTCGCGCCGCCGTTCTTCGGTCAGCGGAGGAACCGGGATTCGAATCAGCTTGCCATCGTTCGAAGGATTGAAGCCCAAATCCGCATTGCGGATCGCCTTTTCTATCGCCCCTACGGTCGAAGCATCCCACGGCTGCACCGTGATCATGGCCGGCTCCGGCACGTGCAACTGCGCCACCTGGTTCAGCGGCACGGGCGAACCGTAGTAATCGACCCGCACGCTATCGAGAATCCCGATTGAGGCTCGTCCGGTGCGAATGCTTGTCATCTCATGCTGCAGGTCAACCAGTACCTTATCCATGCGTGCCCGCGCATTCGCTTCTACTTCCTTCACGTTCTTGAACGTGCTGCTACTCGCGGCCGGTGTCTGTTCTTGTTTCATAGAGGTTAGTCGCGATTTTTCACTGAGCCGTTCCCGTCAGCAGATCATTGTGCCGATCGGCTCGCCCATCGCCATTCGCATTATATTGCCATGGGCCTGGAGGTCAAAAACCACGATAGGCATTCTGTTGTCCCTGCACATCGCAACAGCGGATGCGTCCATTACCCCCAGCGCCTTCGACAAAACCTCGGTGTAGCTAACCTGTTTGTACTTCACGGCGTCCTTGAATTTCTTGGGATCCTTGTCATACACTCCATCCACGCTCGTCGCCTTGGCAATAATCTCGGCGTGAATCTCCAGCCCGCGAAGCGTCGCCGCTGTATCCGTCGAAAAGTAAGGATTCGAAGTGCCCGCCGCGAAAATCACCGCGCGCCCTTTCTCGAGGTGCCGGATCGCCCGCCGTCTGATGTACGGCTCAGCAACTTGGTGCATCTGAATTGCTGTCATCACCCGCGTTGGAATCCCTAATTGTTCAAGTGCATCCTGAAACGCCAGCGCGTTGATCACTGTAGCCAGCATCCCCATATGGTCGCCCGTCACGCGGTCCATCTGGTGCGCCGCCGCCGCAACACCTCGAAAGATATTGCCGCCACCGAGCACCAGCCCAACCTGGACGCCCTTCCGCCCTACCTCCGCCACCTCTCCAGCCAGGGACTTGACGCGCTCGGGATCGAGTCCGAATGACAAAGGCCCGGCCAGCGCTTCGCCACTGATCTTCAGTAGTATCCGTCCGTACTGCGCCACCGATCTCCCCCAATCTCCCGGCACATCTCAACCGGGCGCGTGCAGCGAAGTACGCTTACGCCGTGACCGGCAGCGGAGTTGCTTCCACTCCCGGCGTATCCGTTGCGTCGCCAACTTTATACCGCACGAATCTCCCCACCGTGATGTTTTCTCCCAGCTTCGCGCCGGCCGTCCGGATCAGTTCGCTCACCGAAATGCTGTTCTCGCGGATAAAGGGCTGCTCCAGTAAACAGACCTCTTCGTAGAACTTACTCATCCTGCCCTCGGCGATCTTATCGACCATCTTCTCCGGCTTACCCTCGTTCAGCGCACGCTCACGCTGTATCCCGCGTTCCTTTTCGAGCAAGCTGGCAGGCACGTCTTCCTTACTCACGAACTGCGGATTGGCCGCCGCCACCTGCATCGCGATGTCGCGCACCAGTGTCTTGAACTCGTCTTTCTTAAGCGAGTCGGAAGACTTGGTCTTGATCTCAATTAGTACTCCAATCTGCGACCCGGCATGGATATAATGCCCGACTACGCCGTCTCCGCTCACCTCGTACACGATGAAACGCGAGATGTTGATGTTCTCACCCAGCTTGGCAATCTTCGCTTTCACCAGTTCGCCAACCGTGCTATGTTCGCCCCCGGTCAGCTTCTGCTCATAGAGCGCCTCGTGCTCTTTGAAGCTTTCGCGCTCGGCCTCGGTAACCTCTTCCACCCGGACGACCTTCGGCTTCGTTTCCGCAATGTGCGCCGCGATGCCTCTCGCCAGGTTCTGGAAATCCTCGGTGCGCGCCACGAAATCTGATTCGCAATTTACCTCTACAAGGACACCCAGCTTCCCGTTCTCGCTGATGAACGAACTGATCAAACCCTGCTTCGTAGAACGCGATTCTTTCTTAGTTGCTCCCGCGATGCCGCGCTTGCGCAGCACCACTTCGGCTTCAGCTATGTCGCCGTTTGTCTCTTGCAAAGCCTTCTTGCACTCCATCATCCCGGCGCCCGTGCGCTCACGGAGCTGCTTCACTAACTGTGCGCTAATCTCTGCCATTACCATCCCTCTTACAATTTTCTCTTCAGACACACAGAAGGCGACCTGAACCTCCTCGGCCGGTCGCCCGCGTGATCTCCCAAACAAACTGCTTTTTAGTGTTCGCTAACGGTTGTGCTGGCGACTTCCTCGGGAGTTTCGCTCGCCGGGCCTTTGCGCGGGGGCGTCTCGGGTTCGGCGTTCGGGACCAGGCTCTCCGACATCAACTGCTCGTTGAATTTCGGATCGAGATACTGCGTGAACTCCTCGGGAGTTTGCTCGCTCGTTACCTCGTCCTCGCCTTCGCTCACAATTCTCTCAGCCGCGAATTCATGCTCGGTCGCCAGCGATCGTCCTTCCACCACGGCGTCTGCAATCTTGGTTGTAAACAGCCGGATTGCCCGCAGAGCGTCGTCGTTGCCCGGGATCACATAATCCACTTCGTCCGGATCGCAATTGGTGTCGACCACCGCCACCACCGGGATTCCTAGCCTGCGTGCTTCTTTCACCGCGATCGCTTCTTTATTCGAATCGATCACGAACAGCAGATCCGGGAGCCCGTTCATGTCCTTGATCCCGGCCAGGTTCTGCTGCAGATGTTTGCGCTCGCGCTCGAGACGTCCGACTTCTTTCTTCGCCCGTCCCTCATAGGAGTTCTCAGACGACATCGCATCGAGCTCCTTCAAACGCTTAATCGAGCGCTGCACTGTCGTGATATTCGTCAACAGCCCGCCCAGCCAGCGCTGATTTACATAGTATTGGCCCGCGCGCGTCGCCTCTTCCGCGATCGCTTCCTGTGCCTGCCGCTTCGTCCCGACAAACAGCACGTTCTTGCCCTGTGCTGCCATTTCGCCTACATACCGCATGGCGTCTTTGAACAGCTTCAGCGTCTTCTGCAAGTCGACGATATAAATGCCGTTACGTTCGCCAAAGATGTACTCCTTCATCTTTGGATTCCAGCGCTTGGTCTGGTGCCCGAAGTGAACGCCTGCTTCGAGCAATTCCTTCATTGAAATTGATGGCAACCTGCCTCCTTGAAATGGTTCGGCGGACGGCAACCCTCAGAAGTCACGCGGCCCAAAGCGGAATTTGCGTGATTCGAGGACATCCGGTTGAGCGAGGGTGACCGCAAAAACCACCGTCGCGGGTCTTTGATGCGAAACGAAAAGAGGTACTAACGTTTGGAGAATTGGAAGCGCTTGCGTGCGCCCTTTTGACCGTACTTCTTCCGCTCATGTGCGCGAGCGTCGCGCGTTAAAAATCCGAGCTGCTTCAGCTTTCCACGCAGTTCGGAGTTGAATTCGATCAGCGCACGGGCGATCCCCAGGCGCGCTGCTCCGGCTTGTCCTGTGACCCCACCGCCGTCAGCCAGAATCATGATATCGAAGCGGTCTGCCAGTTCTGCCGCCAGCAAAGGCTGCCGGACGTACGCCCGCGCCGATTCGTTCACAAAGTAATTCTCGAAAGGCCGGTGATTGACCGTGATTTGACCTTTGCCCGGCCGCAAGAACACGCGCGCCGTAGCTGTCTTGCGCCGGCCCGTTCCTAACTGCTGCACTAACTTAGCTCGCATCCTTTTCCTTGTATCTATACCGCCAGCGCGACCGGTTTCTGTGCCTGGTGAGGATGGTGCTCTCCCGCATAGACGTTCAGCTTGCGGTACATCTGCTTGCCCAACTTAGTCTTGGGAAGCATGCCCGAAATCGCCAGCTCCAGCATCCGCTCCGGCCGCGTTTGACGCATCTTACGCGCCCCTGTTTCGATTAAGCCGCCCGGGTACCCCGTGTGCCGGCGGTAGACCTTTTGATTCTCTTTCCCGCCCGTCAGCTTTACCTGGGCGGCATTGATGATCACCACATGATCGCCCGTATCTAGCGACGGCACCCATATGGGTTTATGCTTCCCCATTAAGAGCATAGCCGCGCGACTCGCCACTCTGCCGAGGACGGCGTCTTTCGCGTCAATCACGTGCCATGCACGGTTGATTTCGTGCTTGGACGGATATTCAGTACGCATGAACAGACTTCTTCTCTCCGCTCGAAAACTCGAACACTTTAGTCTAACGAATCAGGGATTTGGGTGTCAATTTTGGGTACGGACCGTGCCCACCTGTGATTACCTGACCCAAACAGGATTTTTCTGAGACGATTACGGCGCGACCCGCACTCCTGTTTTGTATGTTTCAGAACCTGTTCGTTAAGCCGTTGCTTCTCGGTCTCGTGCCCTCATTCGTTCTCTGGGGCTGCACGATCAACGCGATCCTCAATTCGCTCTATCATCGATAGCGAAAAGCTATCCACGCTCACCGCGCGGCGATAGTAAGGCGGCGCTCAGCACGCCAGCTGCTGGACGCCCGCCAATTGGTCTGAATTGGTGCTTAGGCCATCGAACTTGACAGCCTTCTGCCGGGTGCTGTCGCTAGCTTCTTGCACTCTTCCGCGGCAGTCTCGCCACGGTTACCGGTCTGTATCGTTTCGCGGTCGCGCAAATGAAAGCGGCAACAGCGCACGCCTTAGGCACGGGTGTCCGCATCATGCTCGCCGTCCTGGAGGCCTCTTTTTGCGCCAGCCCCCATCTGCTCCAGTTATAGGTTAAATTCCTTCGGCGCGCTCGCCTGGGCGTAGTATTACCTTATAAAGAACACACCGCGCCCGGGCGACCGCGTTCGCATATTGGCCAACAAAGAAATCGGAAGTGTCAGACTCCTGAATGGCTTAACCGGAGAGGTGATAGGGCCTCACGCCCTCGCGGCAGGTTGGTACAAGATTTCTCTCGACAAAAACAACATCACACCTCACCTCGATTGGTCGGTTCCGGGTGATCGTCTAGTGCCGTGTGATGATCCGCCCTGAATGGCAACGCGAGAAAGGGTGAATCTTTGGGTGACCACCGCGAGCTTGTCACATCCGCTATTACGCCCGGCCGCTACCTGCTCGCATTTCTCCGCAGCAGTGTTGCCATTGTTAGCGCGCCTTGCGTCACCAGTGCCCCGCCGATGAGTAGTATGTAGCCCTCAAAGTGCTGAGCTGTCAACATTTTCGAAATGGCCCAAACCCCAAACATGGCCATCGCAACCGCGCCAGTCAATATCAGATTGCCGAGTCCGGCGCGCCCGCTGAACATAAGGAATAGAAACGTAGCCAGGCTCTGAATCACAATGCACAGAGCAATCACTGATCGCCCGCCGTAACCGGGATGTCGAAGGATGTTCTCCATCACGCCCAGCCAGATTCCTGCCGCTGCGGTAAACAAGCACACTAGGACCAGAAGTTGTTTCATAAGCGGACCTTCCAAAAGCTGAATATACCGTGCCCCGGATGCCGTGTTCGGCGACAGAACTGCGACTGTGACAAGCGGATTGGGCAATGAGAGTTCGGTCACGCCATATTAACGCCGGCTGCCCATCGCTATTCGGCCCGCAACGTTCTTGCCGGATCGATACGGATCGCCCGGCGCGCAGGATGCCAGCACGCCAGAACCGCTAGCGCAGTCATCAGCAATAACGCGAGCGCATACGTTAGCGGATCGCGCGGGCTGATCCCATAAACAATTGCCGAAAGCAGGCGGGCGGTCCCCAGGGTTATCGCCGTTCCGGCAAACACGCCTGACAAACACAGCAGCATGGTCCGGCGCAGAAGGAAACCCAAAACTTGCCCCGCGCGTGCTCCGAGCGCCATCCGGATTCCGATCTCGTGCGACCTCCGGGCCACGCTCGACGCCACCACTGCAAACAGCCCAATGCCCGCCAGCAGAATCGCCACTGCGCCGAATGCTCCGAGTATGGCAGCGGCAATACGGGACGGTAGCAGAGGCCATGCGAGCTCTTCTTTTAGGCTCCCCGCGTTGAATAACGGGATTTCCGGATCCAGTCGCGAGATAGCGGAGCGCAGCTCGCGGATCGCTTCGGCCGCCGGAAGCGACGTGCGCGCCACCAGTGTCGTCCACCCGTTATAATCCTGCGAAACCGGAACAAAAACCGCGAGCGCTGGGTCTTCTCCTAGAAACTCGTATTTTCCGTTTTCCACAACCCCGGCGATCTCAACCAGCGGAGACTGCTCGATTGGACCCAATCGAAACCGCTTTCCGACCGGATTCTCTCCCGGCAGAAGCCTGCGAGCAAACGCCTCGTTTACGAGTGCGACGCGAGTGGACCCCGCACCGTCGTGCTCGTCGATGTCGCGGCCTGCGAGCAGCCGCGTTCCGGCAGCCCGCAGGTATCCGGGCGATATGCTGTACAGGTTAGCTCCGTCGGGCCCAGACGACCTAGCTTTGGACCTGCCTGGAATCGAAACGCTTATACTGCTTTCGCCGATCCGCAAAGGCATGTAGTTGATCGAGCCGGCAGCCTCAATGCCGGGCAGCCTGGCCGCGTGCGCCAGCACGTTCTTCTGAAACTCGCGGCCGCGTGCTTCAGTATATCCCTGCAGCCCTAAATCAAACGAGACGGAAACCGCATTCTCCGGATTGAAGCCCAGCTTCAGATGCAGCGCATTCTGCAAGCTGCGCAAGACCAGCACCGAGGTGATGAGCAAAATCAGCGATAAGGCAACTTGAGCAACCACCAGAAAATCGCGCATCGTCAAGCGAAACCGGCGCTCGTTCGGAGCATCGTTTTTCAACGCCGGTATCAGATCTACCTTGGTCGCCTGCAGCGCAGGCGCAAGCCCGCATAGAAACGTTGTGAGGAGCGCCGCCAAGCATGTAAAGAAGAGGACACGAAAATCGGGATCGAAGCTCGTGTTGATGGGCAGATCGACTGGCGGATGCCAAACCTTCAAAGCGTAAGTGAGGCCGAATGCAATCAGCCAACCTGCGAAGGCTCCCCCAAGCGCCAGCAGCAAGCTCTCGGTTAACATTTGGCGAACAAGCTGCGCCCGCCCGGCTCCGATCGACAAACGCACTGCGATCTCTTTGCGGCGATCCGCTGCCCGAGCAAGCAGCAGACCGGCGAGATTCACGCACGCCAGCAGCAGGACAAGCCCGGCCACTGCCATTACCACGGCGGCGAAGTTAGTTACCGGGCCACGAAACACATTCCCGATCAGACCGGGCGAACTCAGTGTGATCGTCATGTCTCTATCTGCCGCCGGGTAGTCATGCGCAAGCTGATGTGCCACCCGCTCTAGCGACGCCTGCGCTTGAACGCGGGTAATTCCCGGTTTCAATCGTCCTAGCAGCCACACGACACCCGCAAAACGGCTCTCGAGCCAATTGTTGCCCGGTTCCACCTGCCTTTCCATGCTTGTAGGAACCCAAAAATCTGGTTTGATGATCAGCTCCGTGCCGGTGAAACTCGGCTGCGCCACTCCGATCACTGTGAAATCGAAGCCGTTGATCTTTACTCGCCTCCCGATCACCTTGGGATCTGCTGCAAAGCGCGACTGCCAGCATCCGTACCCGAGAACAAGCACCGGATTCGCGCCCGGCTGCGCGTCGTCGTTGCGCTCGAAAAATCGGCCTAGATACGGGCGCACTTCCAGCAAATCGAAATAGTTCCCGGTCACCTCGTAGCCCCAAACCCGAAAATTTCGTTCGCCTCCGATGCTCAGGTCGACCGGGTTAAATCGAACCGCGGCCAGTTCGGAAAAAACGTTGTTGCGGTCGCGGATGTCCTTGTAGTTTGGATACGAGAAAGTCACGCCTCCCCCGGTGTTCAGGGAAACCAGCTGTTCCGGATCGCGCACCGGCAAGGGCCGTAATAGCAGTTTATTTATCAGAGTAAAAATCGTGGTGTTCGCGCCGAGTCCAAGACCCAGCGTGGTCACCGCCACTACCGCGAAAAGAGGAGTCCGGCGGAGCACGCGGTTTGCATACCGCATGTCACGTACAAAGTTATCGAAGAGCGCGGTCCCGCGTGCTTCCCGGCACTCCTCTTCATACAGCGCAAGCGGCCCAATTGACCGTTTAGCGGCATAGCGAGAGTCATCAGGGCTCATGCCTCCCCGGATATTCTCCTCTATTTCACGCCGCAGATGGTCTTCTAATTCATTCTGCAGATCGGAGTCTGCCTTAGCTCGACGCAAAAGGCTCAGCAACCGGAGTCGCAAGATTCGATACCAGCGCATGCATCCCCCCTTATGCCCTGCCGATGACCAGCCCGATCGCGCCTGACAGCCGGTCCCAGTTCGCCAGCTCCGCTCTCAACTGTTTGCGTCCCGCCGCAGTCAACGAATAATATTTAGCCCTTCGATTGTTCTCCGACTCTGACCATTCCGCCTTGATCCAGCCCTGGTGCTCCAGCCGGTGCAATGCCGGATAGAGCGAGCCTTGCTGAACCTGCAAAACTTCGTTTGACACCTGGGCGATGCGCTTCGCGATTGCCCAGCCGTTCATCGGCTCAAGCGAAATCGTCTTTAGAATGAGCAGGTCTAGCGTGCCCTGCACCAGGTCTGTGGGTTTTCCCATTTGCCCTCGACTATCTACAATAAACGCTTGCATTGTAGATAGTCAAGAGGAGATTTCCGAAACTGAGAAAAATGTTACAACAAGACGATATGCGCGCAACCCTTGCTGTTCTCGTTTCTTTTGCTCTGTGTGCCACTCCTCTTTGGCCGCAGCAGGATAACTCGCTCGAAGTCGTCGGCAAGATCAAAGCCGAAGCCTTCGATCGATCGCAAGTGATGGACACCCTCGAGAACCTGAGCGATCTGTACGGGCCGCGCTTGACAGCTTCTCCTGAATTTCAACAGGCTGCCGATTGGGCCATGGGCCGTCTCAAAGAGTATGGAATCTCAAATGTCCATGGCGAGCCATGGGGTCCGTTCGGTCTTAGCTGGTCTCTCGAGAGTTACGAGCTCGCAATGACCGCACCGCGCTACTCGCACCTCGTTGCGGCCCCGCTTGCCTGGAGCGAGCCCACCAGAGGCGTAAAAAATGCCGATGTGATCTACGCGCCGGTTCACGCTCCCGACAATCGTTTTGACATGAAGAAGCAGGAGGAAGCTCTCCAGCAATACGAAACGGAGTGGAAGGGCAAACTGAAAGGAAAGGTTGTCATGGTGACGGAGATTAAACAGCCCAAACCCACCACCAAACCGCTTTTCCGGCGTTATACGGATGCGGAACTGACCGAGATTGCCGCAGCCCCCGAGCCGAGCATTAAGCGTAACCTGAACATCGACGAGTTGAAGGTTCCAAGCGATCCTGAAGAAGCATTCAAATATCTTTCCAGTGTTCCTGAAACGGTCCTCGACAAGTTGTTTGACCGCTTCGACCAACTGAGAGCCAAGCAGGCGAAGTTCTTCCATCAAGAGGGCGTCATCGGTGTCCTTCGGGCAGACAACCGGGCGCATAACGGTCTAATCTTCGCAGAAGCCGCCGGACCGCACGATAGCAAGAGCCCTCTGGCGCCTGCCACCTTCATCGTTACAGAGGAGCAGTACACGCGCATGACTCGCTTGCTCGATAAAAAGCAACCCGTCACCGTGCGGCTCGGCCTCGAGGCTAAGGTTGGCGACCGCGATCTCGATGGACTCAACCTGGTCGGTGAGATACCCGGACAGAAAAAGCCGGACGAGGTGGTTATGATCGGGGCTCACTTCGATTCCTGGCACACTGGGACGGGCGCGACCGACAACGGAGCCGGTAGCGCGGTCATGATCGAAGTCATGCGGATTTTGAAAGCGCTCAACCTTCCCATGGACCGCACCGTGCGTATCGCCCTGTGGAGCGGCGAAGAGCAGGGTCTGTATGGGTCCAGGGCGTATGTCAAGGCTCATTTCGGAGATCCCGAAACTATGCAGCTAAAGCCGGAGCAGGCCAAATTAGACGCCTATCTGAATCTGGATAATGGCAGTGGAAAGATCCGCGGAGTGTACCTGCAGGGCAACGATTCAGCGCGTCCCCTGTTCGAGAAGATGCTGGGGCCCTTCCATGATATGGGAGCCCGTACGCTCACGCTGAAAAACACCGGCGGAACAGACCATCTTTCGTTCGATGCCGTCGGGCTGCCGGGTTTCCAGTTCATACAAGATCCGCTCGATTACGGAACGGTGACCCACCATTCCGACATGGACACTTACTCGCACGCCGTTCCGGAAGACCTGATGCAGGCCTCGGCCATTATCGCCTCAATGGTTTACGACATCGCCAACCGGCCTGACATGTTCCCGCGTAAGCCCTTGCCCGTCGCCACAAAGAAGTCCAGCATTTAACAACCCGGAGGGCGGACTTTAGTCCGCGCGGCGATTTCAATCGGCGCTGCCCAAGCTTGCATACAACGCTAGACAAAAGCCGCGCAACTCAGCAGCGCTATGGCCGGACCGGACGCTAGACTGGGAACGGCATGCACACCAATGCGTTGATTAACGAGAAGAGTCCGTATTTACGGCAGCATGCCCACAACCCGGTTGATTGGCTGCCCTGGGGCGAAGAGGCTTTCCGCAAAGCCCGCACGGAACAGAAGCCGATCTTTCTCTCGGTTGGCTACTCCACGTGTCATTGGTGTCACGTGATGGCTCACGAGTCCTTCGAAAACCATCAGGTTGCCGCCGTGCTCAACCGGGATTTTGTCCCTATCAAGTTGGATCGCGAAGAGCGCCCCGATGTCGACCGGATCTACATGCTCTTTGTACAGGCGACCACCGGGAGCGGCGGTTGGCCCATGTCTGTTTGGTTAACCCCGGAACTGAAGCCTTTTTTCGGTGGCACCTATTTCCCGCCCGACTCGCGTTATGGAAGGCCCGGATTCAAAGATGTCCTGGAACACGTTGCGCAGGCCTGGAGCCGGGACCGTGCGCAGATTGAGCTTTCCGGAACGAAGGTGGCCGACCAACTGCAGGCCATAGCAGCCGGCTCGCAAACTGGGGCGGAGCTAGATCCCTCGCTTTTCGAGGCGCCGTTTCACCAATTCCGCCGCATTTTCGACACGAAATGGGGCGGCTTCGGAACTGCCCCAAAGTTTCCGCGGCCTGTCGTGCTGAATTATCTCCTTCGCTATTATGCAGCCCAACAGAATCACGAGGCTCTCGATATGGTCGTCCAAACCTTGCGCGCAATGGCGGCTGGGGGCATGCATGATCAACTCGGAGGAGGCTTTCACCGCTATTCCGTCGACGAACGCTGGTTCGTGCCGCATTTCGAAAAGATGCTCTACGATCAGGCGCAGCTCGCCGTTTCGTATCTGGAAGGCTACCAGATCACGGGCGACGAGAGGCTGGCCGAAGTTGCTCGCGGCATATTCGCCTACGTTCTGCGGGATTTACGGGACGAGAACGGCGGCTTCTATTCCGCTGAAGACGCGGACAGTCCTGACCCCACCCACCCGGGCCATTCTGGCGAGGGTGCGTTTTATATATGGACACAGGCGGAAATCGTCCAGTTGCTCGGTCCCGAGAGCGCGGCTCTTTTCAACCTGCGATTCGGAGTTGAGCTGGACGGCAATGTCGAGCAAGATCCACAAGGTGAATTCACAGGCCGCAACATCCTTTACCAAGCCATTCCCGAGAAAGAAGTCGGCGCTCGGTTCGGACTCCCCCCGGAGCGGATATCCGAGCTCATTCGACGCGCTTCGCACACTCTGTTCGAAGCCCGAACGGCGCGCCCGAGACCCCATCTCGATGACAAGATCCTCACCTCGTGGAACGCTTTGATGATTTCTGCCTTTGCTCGCGGTTATGCGGTGCTCGGCGACGAGCAGTACAGAAAGGCGGCCCGCGCCGCCGCGGATTTCGCGCTGCGACGAATGTACAACCCTGCTTCCAAGGATCTGCTACGCAGGTACTGCGGGGGAGAGGCGGCTATCGAAGGTTTCTTGGATGATTATGCTTTCCTCGCACAGGCTCTGCTGGATCTCTTCGAGATCACATCCGAAGCGGCTTTTCTTGAGACCGCTATTGACTTGGTAAACGGCGGCTTTAAGAAGTTCGAGGACCCCCAAGCGGGCGGCTTCTACAGCACCTCAGCTGACGCGGCTCACTTGCTGCTGCGGATCAAGGACGATTACGATGGCGCTGAGCCGTCCGGAAATTCTGTCGCGACGAGTGTGCTTGTTCGCTTGGCATATTTGATTGAGAGTCACAGCATGCAAGAGAAAGCAACTCGCTCGTTGCGCGCCGCGGCAGGCAGGATGAGAGCGCAACCCACGGCTGCACCCGAGATGTCATGCGCTTTGGGGCGCTGGCTTGCCGCGCCCGCTCATACGGTAATTCGTTGCGAAACGCGTGACAGGCGAGTAGAAGAGGTACTCAACGCTGAATGGAGAAACTTCAAGCCGAACGTCGCAACCTTCGCGGTCGATGATAACTCGGCTCACAAACTTTCAAAACTGATTCCGCTTTTGCAGAGTCTTGAAATGCGAGGAACTCCGACAATTTATCGCTGCGAAAACTTCGCCTGCGCGCTTCCGCAAACGATCTCCTAGCAGCCCTGAATCATCAGGCTAGTTTGCGCTTCAGAGCGTATCCGCCGAATAGCAGACCGGCGAGGCCGAGCAGCATGAAAGAACCCGGCTCGGGAACTACGGGCGCCAGACCGTAGCTGTAATCGCCGGAATTGTAGGGCGATACGAAGGCGGAAATTCCCGTCGTAGGATTGAAGTTGTAGATCTCTTTGGAATTTACAATCGAGGTGGCAAACAGGCTTCCCTGGACGCCGGCCATCGCGCCGAAAACACTCCCTCCGGTCGTTCCGACAAAGGTCGATGCCGCGTTAGCGGTGTTGATGCTGTAGATATTTGATCCAAGCGCCAGATAAAGAGTGTTTGCCCCGGCCGAAAGACCGACGATGTTAGAGCCGACGTTCAGAAGCGTCGAACCGATGCGGGTGGCCGCTCCTGTCGACGCGTTGATGTTCCAGAGGCTCCCGGTCATATCCACCATATACAGGCCGCTTGCGGTCGAGCCAAAGGCGTAATAGGAGATGCTGGAATTTCCAATGAAAGTAAGACTTCCATTGCTTGGATCGACCGAATATAGACCTAAACCACCCGAAACTGCCGTATAAAGCTTAGATCCGTCCACGCCCAGTCCTGCAGCGATGAAAGGAAAGGTAGTGATTGCGCTAAAGGACTGGTTATTCAGGTCCAGTGTCCCGAACTGGTTCTGACCAGTCACATCCCAAGCTACTGGATCCGCAAGCGCGCAGCTAGAGAAAGCCAAAACCGATAAGAACGTAAGAAAGCGCTTTCGCATAGCTGCCCGATTCCTCCCAACGAGTTTAGAGCTTCCCGGCCCACGTCACGGCAGCGGGATTCTCCATTGAATGTAGCACATAAAGGCGGTGACTAGCCATGAGAACCAATGGAGGTAGTACCTGTACCGGCTGTACTCACACTATAGTGGCGCAAGGCCCGAGCCGTAATCGGGCCTACTGCCTGGAAACGAACTGCCGAATCCCATAAACGGACAGCATGGGAACGCATTTGAATCGTCAAAGTCAAAAGGAATCAATACCTTAGCCCGCCTCATCCGATTGGCTGTCCGCATGCACTCGATACACTCGATTGAGTATGGATGTACCTCGCGGAAAAGAAGTAGCCCGCAAACGTCTGATCCGGCGCATCGCCCTTCTGGTTGTCGTCGTGCTGGCGGTAGGCGGCACTACCATCGCACTTGCCCGTCTAAAACCGGCCGCGCCGTCCGTGGAAATGAGCGGATTGTGGCCCGGCACCGTGCGTCGGGGGGAAATGGAAGTGAATCGTCGCGGATTAGGCGCCCTCAAGCCTGAAGAGATCCACTGGATTGCCGCGGCCCAGGACAGCCGTGTCTCGCAAATCGTACGCCGGGCCGGTATCGATCCGGTGAAAGCAAACGATGTGATTCTGGTTTTGAGCGATCCTGATCTCGAGCTGGAAGCCGAGAAGGCAGAATGGACACTCAAACAGGAGCAGGCTAACCTGGCCAACCTGAAAGTCAAGCTCGAGAGCGATAAGCTCGATCAGCAAGCCAATCTGGCCTCGCTCGAATCGCAATATACGCAGGCCAAGCTCACCGGTGATCGCGATCTTGAACTGACCCGTCTCAACCTGAAGAGCGATCTGGAATCCAGGCTCTCCGTCGATCAGGCGAACCAACTGCAGCGCCGGGTAGCGCTTGAAAAACAACGACTGAAAATACAAGACGAGTCGATCAGAGCTCAATTGGATGCTCAACAAGTAGTCGTCGCAAGCGCCCAGGCGGCCTACGATTTGAAGCGGAAGCAAGTCGATCAGCTTACAATCCGCGCGGGAATTGACGGACAGTTGCAGGAAGTCGATGTAGAAGTCGGCCAGCGTGTTGCCGCCGGAACGATTCTGGCTAAAGTGGCAGATCCCAAGAAGCTAAAGGCCGTTCTGCAGATCGCCGAAACGCAAATGAAGGATGTGCGCGTCGGGCTGGATGCGACCGTCGATACGCGAAACGGGATCATACCAGGGCGAGTGATTCGCATTGATCCGGCAGCGCAGAACGGCACCGTGGGCGTGGATGTGGCATTGCTTGCACCGCCGCCTCCCAGTGCGCGGGCAGAATTGAGCGTAGACGGAACCATTGAGATCGAGCGCGTGCCGGACGTAGTTTATGTCGACAGGCCGGTCTCGGGCGAACCCGACACGACGATTGGCCTGTTTAAGATCGATCCCGACGGAAAAGGAGCTACCCGGGTAAATGTGAAACTTGGCCGGGCCTCGGTAAACACGATCGAGGTAAAGGAGGGCTTGAAAGTAGGTGACCGGGTCATCTTGTCCGATATGTCGCAATATGATCAGTACTCACGTATCCGATTGAACTGAGCTTCATTTTCATGCGTATAAGCATTTATTGACCGATCGAGGAGAAAGCAGAATGACAGCATCCGATCCATTGATTCATTTGGAAGGCGTGACCAAGGTCTTTGTGACCGATGAGGTTGAAACGCACGCTCTTTCGGGTATTCACATCGATATCAAGCGGGGCGAGTACGTCTCCATCTCCGGGCCCTCGGGCTGCGGGAAATCAACCTTACTGGCAATTCTCGGATTGCTCGATTCGCCAACCTCCGGCACTTACATTCTGAATGACAAGCCGGTGCAGAGTCTGAAGCTCTCCGAGCGGGCGCGCATCCGCAATCGCGAGATAGGGTTCATCTTTCAAGCTTTCAATCTGATCGGCGATTTGAATGTTTATGAGAACGTCGAGCTGCCGCTCACCTATCGCGGCATGCCATCGAGCGAACGCAAAAAGAAGGTGCACGAAGCGCTCGAGCGAGTGGGAATGTCGCACCGGATCAAGCACTATCCCTCGCAGCTGTCAGGCGGTCAGCAGCAGCGCGTGGCGGTAGCGCGTGCGCTCGCAGGCGACCCGTCGATCCTGCTCGCCGATGAGCCCACCGGAAATCTCGATTCCCAGAATGGCGAGCAGGTTATGGATCTGCTGCGCGAACTGCATCGCGGCGGCGCAACCATCTGCATGGTTACGCACGATCCCCGCTACGCGCGCTACGCAGACCGCTCAATTCACCTCTTTGACGGACGTGTGGTGGAAGAAAACATGGAGGTCCCTGTCTGAATGTCGAAAAATGTCGACTTGCTGGCGATCAGCTTTCTGCTGGCCGGCATCGCCTTCTTTTCGCAAGTGCGGCAGTTGACGGTCTCTGATTTGCAGCCGGCGCGATTGATCCATCTCACTCACCGCCAGGTTCAGCCGTTCTTCGCGAGGCCCCATTTGCCGAAACTCTGCTTTACTCGCAGCTAAAGCCGTCCCATTTCACTCCTTGCTTTACGCTGGTAGTCAAGTGGTGGCGCACTAGTCTGCTTACGCAATGATCTCTTTACGCAACATCGAAAAGTTCTTTGAGCACGGTCCGACGAAAACCTACGTGCTGAGGCGCATCAACGTCGAGATAAAAGAGGGGGAGTTCATCTCCATTATGGGTCCCTCCGGAGCCGGGAAATCCACTTTGCTCCACTTGCTTGGTATGCACGATACGGCTTGGACCGGCGAGTATTCGTTTTTCGACCACCCGATTCACAAGCTCAGCAAGAAAGATCGCTCGGAAATCTACAAGAAATACATTGGCTTCGTGTTTCAGAGCTATCATTTGCTGGACTCGTTGACGGTCTACGAGAATCTCGATATTCCGCTCTCGTACCGGAACATCAAGAAATCGGAACGGCAGAGCATCGTCTGCGATGCGCTCGACCGGTTCAACATGGTCGGCAAAAAAGACCTGTATCCGAACCAGCTTTCGGGCGGCCAGCAGCAGTTGGTCGGGATCGCGCGCGCAATGATCGCAAGTCCCAAGCTGATCCTGGCGGATGAGCCGACCGGCAACCTGCACTCGAGCCAGGGCAAGGAAATCATGGAGCTCTTCAAGAAGTTGAATGAGCAGGGCACCACCATCGTGCAAGTCACCCACAACGAGAAGAATGCCGAATACGGCAACCGCATCATCTACATCGAAGATGGCTGGATCACTCAGAACTAACTTGCTTTGATCCGTAAGGCCGAACGAAAATGAATCCTTCGCAGATGCGTCTTCTGATTGCCGACGATCAGCCGGATGTGCTCGAGGCGCTGCGCCTGCTCCTGAAGCGCGAGGGCTATAAGATCGAAGCGGTCGAATCTCCTCAGCAGGCTTTCCAGAGTCTGGAAAACCGCGATTACGATCTGGCGATCATCGACCTCAACTACACACGCGATACCACGTCTGGCCAGGAAGGCCTGGATCTGCTGGCCAAAATTCAAACGCTCGATCCGATGTTGCCGGTCATCGTTATGACGGCTTGGAGCAGCGTGGACCTTGCCGTGGACGCGATGCGGCGCGGGGCGCGCGACTTCATTCAGAAGCCCTGGGAAAATGAACGACTGGCTACGATCGTCCGCACGCAGCTCGAGCTGAGCGAGGCGATTCGTCGCGGACAGCGGCTCGAAGCGGAAAATCTATTGCTGCGCAGTGACAATCTCCCGACGATGATCGCCCAGGCGCCAGCTATGCTGCCGGTTATTGAGCTGATTTCGCGCGTCGGTCCCTCCGACGCCAATATCCTGATCACTGGCGAGCCGGGCACAGGGAAAGAGGTGGTCGCGCGTACTCTGCACGCGATCTCGGGGCGCGCGAACAAGCCGATGGTCACAATCAACGCCGGGGGCCTGGCCGAAGGAATCTTCGAAAGCGAACTATTCGGGCATGTCAAGGGCGCGTTCACCGACGCTAAGATCGACCGCGTGGGCCGCTTCGAGCTTGCCGACACGGGCACGCTTTTCCTCGATGAGATTGCCAACGTGCCGATGAATCTGCAGGCGAAGCTGCTGCGGGTTCTCGAAACCGGCGAGATGGAACGCGTCGGTTCCTCGAAAACCAAGAGAGTCGATGTTCGGGTGATCTCGGCCACAAATGCAAACCTGCCCGAAGAAGTTGAGAGCGGCCGGTTCCGCCAGGATCTGCTGTTCCGGCTCAATACGATTGAGATCCATTTGCCGGCGCTGCGGGAACGGCGCGAAGATATAGCTCCGTTAGCGAATCACTTTTTGGGCATTCACGCGCGGCGGTATCGTAAGGCGATCACCGGGTTCGATCCGAATGCTGCGCAGGCCATGCAGGAGAACGTCTGGCAAGGCAACGTCCGGGAGCTCAACCATGTGGTCGAGAGGGCGGTGCTGATGGCGCAAGGGAACTGCATCAAGCCAGTCGATCTGGCTTTGCGGAGCGGGCCCTCAGTGACGCCCCGCCTGGAAGACATGAGCCTGGAAGAGGTGGAAGAATTCCTGATCAGGAAGGCTCTGTCGCGCACGGGCGGAAACGTGAGCCATGCGGCGAGCGCGCTTGGCTTAAGCCGCAGTGCGTTATACCGCCGGTTACAGCGCTTCGGACTGTAACAAAGTATGAAGCTCGCGGGCTTCGAAATCAGGGTCGGCCACGATGCCCGAGTGCTGTTAATGGCCTTGCTGGGGGGACTGCCGGGCGTCCTTGCAACGATCATTCTGCTCGCAGTCAGCGGGCTCAAATTTCGCACGCAATGGCCGATCGATCTGTTGGTTGTCCTCTGCTGGCTGGGGTTCTGTTTTGCCGCGCGCTCGCGCGTAGCCGGGCCTCTGCGTACACTCGCTAATCTTCTCGAAGCGATGCGCGAAGGCGATTACTCGATACGCGCCCGAGTGGAAGACGCGCGCGAGCCGCTCGGCGAAGTGATGCAGCAGGTAAACGCGATGGCGGCTACGCTGCGGGACCAGCGGCTTGGCGCCGTTGAAGCAACAGCGCTGCTGCGCAAGGTGATGGAAGAGATCGAAATCGCAGCTTTCGCCTTCGATCCGCAACAGAGTCTGAGGCTGGTTAATCGCGCCGGCGAGCGTCTGCTCGGGCAACCGGCGGAACGGCTGCTCGCGAAGAACGCGACATCGCTTGGCTTGGCCGAGTATCTGGTGGGCGAGTCCGAACAGACAATTCAGCGATCCTTCCCCGGCGGTAACGGGCGTTGGGGCGTGCGAAGGAGCCAGTTTCGGGAAGGCGGTGTCCCGCATCAACTGCTGGTCGTGACCGATTTGACTCGTCCTCTGCGCGAGGAAGAATTACAGGCCTGGCAGCGGCTGGTACGGGTGCTCGGGCATGAGCTGAACAATTCTCTTACGCCCATCAAGTCGATCGCGCAAAGTCTGGAGCAACTGATCAAAACGGATCCGCGTCCCGGCGACTGGGACGAGGACATGGCGCGAGGGCTGAACGTCATCGCAACGCGTTCGGAGTCGCTCAGCCGGTTTATGAGCTCCTATGCGCGGCTGGCCAAGCTTCCCCCGCCAAAGCTCGGCCCGGTGGAGGTGAACGGGCTGGTGCGCCGGGTGAGCCAGTTAGAGACTCGCATGCCCGTCTTCTTCGAAGAATGCCCTCCGCTGACCATTCAAGGCGATGCCGATCAGCTCGAGCAAGTGCTGATCAACTTGGTGCGTAACGCGGTGGATGCCGCACAGGAAACATCGGGCCGCGTTTTCATCCGGCACGAACGAACGATGCACACCGTCGAGATCGCGGTGCGGGACGAAGGTCCTGGGCTCTCGAATACGAATAATTTGTTCGTCCCGTTTTTCACGACGAAGCGCGGGGGCTCGGGAATCGGGCTGGTGCTCAGCCGGCAGATTGCCGAAGCTCACAACGGATCCTTAACGCTCGAGAACGCGAGTGACGGACGCGGGTGCGTGGCTCGGTTATCGCTGCCGCTTCAGTGAGCGCAAGCGTGGACGGAAGCGGCGCTCTGCTGGCCGCTATCGGCGTGATAAGAACTGCGAACCAAGGGGCCGGCTTCGACGTGGGCAAATCCCATTTCGAGGCCCGCTTGCTTGAATTCGGCGAATTCTTCGGGCGGGATGTAGCGGAGCAGGGGCAAGTGCTTTGGAGAAGGGCGAAGGTACTGTCCCAGAGTCAAAATATCCACCTGATGGTCATGCAGATCGCGCATTACCGACAGCACTTCCGGCTGAGTTTCGCCCAGCCCCAGCATGACTCCTGACTTGGTCGGAATATGAGGGCGCACCTGTTTCGCGTAGCGCAGCACGTCGAGCGATCGGGCATAGCGGGCGCCGAGGCGCACCTGACGGTAAAGGCGCGGCACTGTCTCGGTGTTGTGATTCAGGACATCAGGATGGGCATTCATGACAATGTCGACCGCTGCGTGCGAGCCCTGAAAATCGGGAATCAACACCTCCACTTTGCAGCCGGGAACTTCGCGGCGGATGGCTTCGATAGTAAGGGCGAACAGTTCGGCGCCTCCGTCCTTGCGGTCATCACGGTTGACGCTGGTCACCACGGCATACCGCAAACCGAGCGCGGCACAGGCTTCGGCAACACGCCTGGGCTCGTCGTAATCGACTGCCAAAGGCGCGCCTTTCTGCACAGCGCAGAATCCGCAACGGCGAGTGCAGACGTTCCCGAGAATCATGAAAGTTGCCGTACGCCGGTTCCAGCACTCGCCGACATTGGGGCACGCGGCGCTTTCGCAGACAGTGTGCAGCTTGAGCCGCGTGATCAGATCTTTCAGCTCGCGGTAGTTGTCGCCCACGGGCGCGGGAGCGCGCAGCCACTTAGGGCGTTCGGGCTGCTGCGAGATGTTGACGAGCACTGATCTTACTTTATATCCAGTTACCGGGCGGGGCGACTTCGATCCAGGGACCTTCCGTTTCACCGGCGTGCAAGGTGATACGACGGACGTATTTGTTCAAAACCGTATATCCCCGGTCCATGGGAACTTCGCTCTCAGCCGCGCTAAGCTTCTGAGGGCTGAGGCAATCGGCCAATTCACGGGCGACGTGACCGGCATCGCCGGGGTCGGGCGCTACGTCGTAATCGGGTTCGATGACTACGCGGCCTATGCCGGCCCCAGTGGGTTTGATCGGTTCGAGCGCCTGCTCGAGAAAGTCTTCGAGTTCCGGATGCATACAGATGGAGATTTACATCTCCCGCCGGTTTTCGAGCGATCGGGACATAGTTATCTCATCGGCGAATTCGAGATCGCTGCCAACCGGGATGCCCATCCCAATGCGGGTTACGCGGGGTCCGAGCGGCTTCAGGAGACGCGAAAGATAAACAGCGGTTGCCTCGCCCTCAACGGTGGGGTTGGTGGCCAGGATGATCTCTTCGACCTCGCTTGCGTGCAGGCGGTCGACCAGCCCTTTGATGCGGAGCTGTTCAGGACCGATCCCGCGCAACGGCGAAATGGTTCCGTGCAGAACATGGTAAAGCCCGCGAAAGTTGCGCGTAGTCTCGATGGGAAGAATGTTGTGCGGCTCTTCGACAACGCAGATCTGAGAATGCTCGCGGTGAGGGTCGCGGCAGTAGGAGCAGAGCTGGTTATCGCTGATATTGTTGCACTGCTCGCAGATGCCGAGTTTGTCTTTTACGTCGAGGACGGCCTGCGCGAGATTAGCGGCGTCTTCGCGCGAAGCACGTAGGAGATGGAAGGCAATGCGCTGAGCGGATTTCTGGCCTATGCCGGGCAGGCGTTTACATTCCTGGATAAGCCGGGCCAAAGGTTCGGCGAAGTCTGACATGGGCTAAAACAAGCCGGGCGGAAGACCCAAGCCACCCAACATGCCGCCCATTTTCGATTGCGCCTGGTCGTCCACTTTCTTGGCGGCGTCATTGAAAGCGGCCAGAACCATGTCCTGCAGCATCTCCACGTCGCCCGCCACTTCAGGGTCGATCTTAACGCCCAGCACGTTCTTGTGCCCGTCCATCTTGACGTTGACCATGCCGCCCCCGGCTGAGCCTTCCACGCGGATGGCAGCAATCTCCTCCTGCATCTTCTGCTGCATCTGCTGGGCCTGCTTCATCATGGACTGCATATTGCCGGGCATCTTCATAGCTTTTATCCTTGTCGGGCGATTACGCGCCTACTCATTCAAATTTCGCACGGTACGTACCTGGGCATCCGGAAAGAGCTCCTGGAAACGCTTTACGCCCGGGTGCGAGAGGGCGCGCTCGCGGAGATCGGTGGTTTCCGAAGGGGCGACCGCGGCAGGAGGAGGCACCACGGCGGCTGAGTTGGGACAGGCTTCCATGCGTACTTGCACCTTTCGTCCCGCAACTTCCGAAGCAATCGACTGCAGTTGGGGCTCTTTGAAAGAAAGCAGCAGGGCCTTCGGCGCCCGAATGATGAGCTCAGAGTTCCGTAGAGTCACTTCCGCTTGCGCGACCGCATCGGCAGTAAAGTTCAGTCCCGCTTTAACGAGCGCGGAATGAAGGTTCTGTTTAAGGTCTGCGCCGGGAGCCAGCGGGGGCGGCTCCGCACTAGAGAGTTTTGCCGGGCGCGAAACGGGTGACGCAAGCTTTGGGGCAGGCGCTTGACCGAGTCCGGCGAGGGCTTCTTCGATGACTTGCAATTTGCCAGCCTGGACTAGCTTTAACAGGCCCAACTCCATATGCAGACGAGGTTGCAGAGAAGATTGCAAGTCTTGGTAGAGCTTCAGAGAGAGGTTCAGGTAGCGAGTTAGATCTTCCTCGCTAAATAACTGAGCCGCAGACATAAGCTGCTGCTGTTCACCGGCCGTCGCCGGAATCAAGGGCGTGGGCTTGCCGGTGATTTTTGCAACCAGCAGGTTGCGCCAGTAACGGGAGAGTTCGCGAGAGAAATGCTGAAGACTCTGGCCGTTACGTTCCAGGTCCTGCACGATTTGGAGCATGCGTCCAGTGTCCTGATTGTGCACTGCTTCAGCTACCGCTTGAAGCGAGGCGGTTGCGAACATGCCGAGCAGAGCGCGAATTTCTGTAACGCTCAGGGTTGTGCCGCAGCAGGCGATCGCCTGGTCGAGGGCCGATAAAGAATCGCGGACGCTACCCTCGCCGGCTTGCGCCACTACCGAAAGAACCTCATCGCTTGCCTCGATGCCCTCCTGCTCAGCGATATACTTCATGCGCTTCACGATCTCGGCAAAATCGACCGAGTGAAAAGTGAAGTGCTGGCACCGTGAGGCGATGGTGGTCGGGATCTCGCAAGCTTCGGTGGTGCAAAGAATAAAGACGACCCATTCGGGAGGCTCTTCGAGCGTTTTGAGCAGAGCGTTGAAGGCCTCCTTTGTGATCTGGTGAGCTTCGTCCACGATGAAGATTTTGTAGCAGTCGCGGGCCGGGCGGTAGCGAACGTTTTCGCGGATTTCGCGCATTTCATTGATGCCGCGATTGGAAGCGGCATCGATTTCGATCACGTCAACCGAATTTCCTGCGCTGATCTCGACGCAGCTCGAGCATACGCCACAGGGCGTTACAGTGGGACCCTGAATGCAGTTCAGGCAGCGGGCCAGAATGCGAGCGACGGTCGTCTTCCCGGTGCCGCGCTGGCCGGAGAAGATGTAGCCGTGGGCGATCCGATTGCTCTCAATAGCATTGCTGAGCGTCCTCTGGACATGCTCCTGTCCGATGAGCTCAGAGAAGCTCTGAGGACGGTACTTCCTGGCAATAACCTGGTACATGGAATCGGTGAAGTATGCCGGCAGGTCGAGATTGTCAGACCCCGGGTGATCCGCGGCACACGAGCTAAGCCGCTACCGTTGCTTCCTTCCGGACCTGGCGGGGTTTACAGCCGCCCATTGCACGAAGCCCGGAGCCTGACAATCCATCATGTTAACATTCGGCGTCACTTTCGCCCCTCCTAGCGTTTACTGCTTTTCTTTGGCCAGGACAGCCTGCAACTTCTCGCCAAAGAGAGTGTTCGGCTGGGGCCGGTGCGGTTCTGATTTGCGGTCCGGGGGAGGTGGTTGGGGTGGCTGCGGGCGAGCCGGCATGGGGTGTGGAAAAGAAGTTTGAGCGTGCTTGCCGGGCTCCGGCGCCGGATCAGGTTTGCGTTCGCCAGGCGAGGGCGAGTGTTCCACAGGTATCTCTGAACGCGTATAAACCCGCGGCGGTTCGGGTACACTCTCTGACGGTCGTGGCTCGGAAGCCGGTGCTGAGGCAGGCGCAGGATGCGGTTTAGCTTCCGGATTCAGATAGCGATCTTTGCGCAACAGAACACGCTCGAGTGCTGCTACCCAGCCGGTGAATTCGCCTTCGCTATGCGGATCACGGCGCAAAACCCCGCGCATGGCATTCATTTTTGAATCCAGATTGTCGAGGTGATGAAGCAGCAGCGCTTCGGGAAAGAGCGGTACTTTAGGCGAGCCAAACTCGAGCTCGCCGTGATGACTGATGATCATGTGCTCAAGCAGTATCCGGAGCTTAGGCGGAAACCCGGGCACTCGCTCGAATTTGGCGCCGACCAGACGCAAGCCGAGCACGATATGCCCGAGCAGTTGACCTTCAGCGCTGTAGCCGAAGCTGCGTGCGTACGAGAGTTCTTCAACTTTGCCGATATCGTGCAAGATGACGCCGGCCAGTAGAAGATCGGGATCGACTTCGGGGTAATGCGAAGCAGTCATCCTGCCGAGAGCGCATAGCGAGAGCACGTGTTCGAGAAGACCGCCACGGCAAGCGTGATGAATGCTCTTGGCCGCCGGGGCTACCTTATAGAGACTGGCCAGTTCCCGATCCGCAAAGATCTCGGCGAGGAGGGCGCGCAGATAAGGATTGGCGAGGCCGCTAATGATGCTTTGTAGCTCAGCGAACATCTCGTCCGGGTTGCGCTCGGAGCAGGGGAAGTAATCCGCGAGCTCAACTTCGCTGTCTTCCAGTCGCCGGAGCCGGTGGATGACGAACTGGGAGCGATTGTTGTAGAGTTGCGGCAAGCCTTTGACTTTAACGAAGTGGTCGCGCTCGAAGGTATGCATCACTTCGGCTACGTTGTCCCACATCTTGCCTTCGATCTCGCCTGTGCGGTCCGCCAGGTGGAGTGTCAGGTAAGGCTCGCCTGTTTTCTTCTGGCGTATTTCCTTCGAGAGAACGAGAAATTGAGCGGTGACGATCTCGTTGGGGACGAGACCCTCAACAAACGGCGATTTCATAGGATGCCTAGCGCGAGCTGCTCTTTCCCGTAACAGTAGTTTGCGTGCCGGGGATCGGAATGACGCCGAGCAGGCGCTTGTGCCGTGTCTTCTGCTCGACTTCGGCCTTGGTCACGGTTTCGGGTTTGAGCTGTGCGACTTCCTGCCATTTGGTATCTTTGCCGGGCGCCGCTCCAGAATCGACGAAGCCGGGCTTGATCTGGAGAAAGGCCTGACGGCGCAACTCGGTTAAATACTCGCGGACTTTCGGCTGCATCTTGGGCCCGTAGAGCTGATTTTCGATTTCAGGCTTCACATCGGCCAGAGGAGCGAGACCCGCCTTGCTGTGATCGTCGACGCGGAAAATGTCAAAGCCGGTGGGGAGCTTGATCGGTTGCGTGATGTAGCCCTTGGGTTTGTCCCAGACGGCGGCCTCAATTTCGGTGCTCATCTCACCCTTTTTATAGCTGCCGAGTACGCCACCATCCTTGGCGGTAGCGGCATCGGAGTTATCGCGAGCGAGATCGCTGAAGCGTTCTCCTCGGGAAGCCTCGGCGGCAATCTGCTTTGCCTTCTTCTCGGCGGCAGCCACGCCCGCCGCGTCCTTGCCCTGGGTCGAGATCAGGATTTCGCTCAAGAAGACTTTCTCATCGCGAATGAAGTCCGATTGATGCGCCTTGTAGTAGTCCTCGACTTCTTTATCAGTGATGTTGATATGGCGGCCGACCTCCTGGCCGATTACTTCGCGGGTAAGCATGTTGTTTTTCGCTTCCTGCTCGAAATCCTCGAAGCTCATCCCGGACTGCTGCTTTACATATTCGTGAAATTTGTCAGTATCGGCGATACCCGACTGGCGCTGCAGATTCGCCATGTACTTGCTGAGGTCAGAATCGACATTGATGTTGAGCTCTTTGCCTTTCTGAGTGAGCAGAAGCTCATCGATGCGGTCGCGCAGCACATCTTTTTCGTGGCGGGCAAGCTCCTCTTGGAACTGCAAATTAGGAAGCTGCTGAGCCTTAAGCTGGGCGATCAGCTCTTTGGTGAAGCGTTCGAGCTCGTCCTGGCTGACGATATCGGCATTCACCTTGGCGACGATCTGATCGACGATCTTCGGATTATCGGCCGCCAAAGAGGCAGAGGTGAAAGACAAGAAGGCAAGAAACGAGCTCGCCAACGACAAAACAACTTTCATACGGTTTCTTTCATTATGGCAACTGAGTGGCCTGCGAGAGCCGGTTTCTTTTCGCCGTCGAGGAAGGCGGATCAACACCGGTTTGGGTGAACACTCCTGTGTGAGATGCCGGCGCGTGACTAATTTCTGAGAATCGTGTCGTTACAGAAAGCTACTTCTCTGCCTTTGCTGAAGCTCGTCCAAATTGACCCATGTTCTTCATGAATCGATAGCCAGCCAACCCCGACTCCCACCGATAAAATGTAGAGCAGTTCCTGTTGTGAATAGAACAAATGCCAGTGGCCAGCTTGATTTCGGATCTGGTTAAGGCACTCTTCCCGAAACGGAAACAAGGCGACGTGTGAGGGAAGAAGTGCGTAGGAAAGAGTGTGGAGAGCCGCAAAGCCAGCGGGCGTAAGAATCCGCTTTATCTCGAAAAACAGGTTATACGCGTAGGGCTTGGGAATGTGTTGAATGGCGGCGACTGAATAGACGAAGTCGAACGAATTGTCTTCGTAGGGAATCGTGATGCCGTCGTAGTGACAGAATTCGATTCGTTCGTCCTCTGCCCGATCCCGGGCAAGTCTCTGTTTCGCTTTGCCGATCATGTTTGCCGCTACATCCAGGCCGACGATACGGGATGGATTCAGCCGCTCCATCGCGGCTCCCATGATGTACCCCAAGCCACTGCCTACTTCCAAAACTCGTCGACCCGGTGCGGGGATGCTCCAGGGGAAGAGTCGAGCAAGGGTGCTTATGTAGCCCTTGGCCCGATTTCTCAACTCCTCCCGAGGCACGCCGTCGTGAATTCGATTTTCGACAGACTCTAATGATTCGGCCTCAATATCCCACGTCTCAAATGCAGGATGCATATCTATGCCTGATGGGGCCGTTTGAAGAAATACTTCTTGTTTTCAAAAACTCCCACGGATTCGGATGGGAGATCCTTCATACGCCAGTAGTGGGTGACCAAACTCTTCCGTGTTCGAGTCTTGTCCAGAATAGGCAAACCACCGTGCAGCAGCTGGGCATGCCATATGAAGACATCTCCGGCGGAGCCCAGGAAAGCGGTCTTCTGCAAACCTCTGCGCGTTATCTCATCTCCGATATAAGCTCGACAAGCATTCATTTCTGCTTCAACCGCGTGAATGCCTCCATGCGAAAAGTGATACGGCGGAATGTTTTGGCTGCCGGGATAGTAAAAGATCGGTCCGGAATCGCGATCGATATCCTCCAGGCAGATGAAGCTCACCGCCATTTTATTCGGGACCGGAGGCGGCATGTACCAGGTATCGAAATGGGGCGGCTGCTGGCTACCCCACATAAAATTTAGCGAGTTGATCACTATTGGATCGCCGTTCAGTAAATCTGCGAGAACGGGAACAAGTTGATCGCTCAAATTCACGCGCCGGACTATTTTGGATTCTAGATAGAGATCGTTGAGCTTGAACGATCCCGCGAATACCTCATCTGGAGCGTCCGCAATCGGGATTCGTTGACCTGCCAGAGTACCTTCCAGGCAGTCTACTTTCACGTTGGGTATCCTGCGCCGATTCTTGATGGTGGCCTCGACTTCGGAGTTAACTTCGGAAACTAGCTTTTTCGGGATAAGCTCCCGCAATATCAGGAATCCATTTTCGTTCCAAAACTTCTGCTGATCGGGAGTAAGGGTTGCGTGGGGTCCGTTTACGATTTCCGGAGTGGATACTGCGGTTGGGCTCGGCTTTCTTCCGAGGATTCCCTGCACGAATCCGCGCACCATCTCTAGATTTCGCATTTTGTTTCCGCTTTCAAGGCTGAGTATACTGCGATGGCCTGAGATAGCCCGTCGCAAAGGAGCCTGGCCCGCAAGCGCCCGAGGAGCCGTAACGCCTCACCTCAGCCTGAGGGTGATCGCAAGCAGCTGGAAGTTCCGGGAAGGGCCACTCACCTTTCCGGAAACGCCACCAGAAACTGAAATTGTTCCAAGAGTTCAAGGTGGCGCGGGGATCCACTAAGGCCGGGACGTACTCATCAGAGCTCGCCCGGCCTTTCGAATACATCGATAACTTTAGGTCGCGACAGATTCGTATCCGGCCAGATTTCTCGCCATTACAGCTGGCTGGTAGCGCCAGAGGGTAAGCGCGTGCTGGCTCTCTTTGATTCCGAGGACGCGAAATCGGAGAAGACGCTGCACGTGCTACTCAATCTGGACGACGAACTGCGCCGGCGCACCTCGCCGAAACTCAGGTGAAGGGCGAAGCATGCCCATTCTAAGAACGCCGCGCTGGATGTTGTCGATACCCGACGGCAATTCCAGCGGCAACTCCGGCCATTGTCGCGAGTATGACCGAGACACGAATTGCGGTCCGCCGTCGCGGAACTGTCCCCGCGACGTGCTCGGGACGAATCCCCACTCCCACCATGCGCGCCATGATATGGCGCACCATTGGTACTTGTACAACGGCTTTGAACTGCCACGGCGCATGGAGCGGGCCGTGAGTGCGAAACAGACGTTGAATACCTTTGTGCGCAACTACCTGCAGCAATTGAGTGACGCGTGTCGGCCATTCACGCCGCCGTTGGACCTTTACGAGTAAAGCGTCCGTGTTCTGACCACGCTTCAATGACTTCGTCAGCAGATTGGCGGCGGCAACGGCATCCTGAATCGCCAAATTGATCCCCACGCCAAAAACCGGTGACATCGCGTGGGCTGCATCCCCGATACACAGCAGTCCTGGCCGATGCCACCGTTTCAAGCGGTTGATCTGAACCGAAAGCAGCCTCACCTGGTCCCAGTCCCGCAGTTCCCCCACTCGGTCCTGCAAAAAGGGCGCAATCCGAACTATATTCTCCCGAAACGTCTTTAAGCCGTCTTCCCGGATCTCTTCGAACGCATTCTTTGGAATCAGCAGCGCGGTCTGGAAATAGCTTCCTCGGTTAATCAGGACCATTGCCCTTCCGTAGTTGAGGCGTCCGAGTACCTGCTCGGGATCACTCTCCTCTCGGCTGATTCGGAACCAGAGCACATCAATCGGGACACCCACTTCCACCAGCGGCAGCCCGGCTGCGAGTCTCGTCATCGAATGGCGGCCGTCGCAAGCGATCACCAGGTCCGCTCGAATCTCTGCGGGTCCACTGGTCGTGTGCGCCATGACGCCTCCCACTCGCCCGTTTTCCCACAGTAGGTCAATGGCCTCGTGCTCCATCCGCAGATCAAAACTCGGGTACTTCTTGGCCTGCTCCGACAAGAAGTTCAGAAAGTCCCACTGCGGCATCACCGCGACAAAATGGCAGTGCGTCGGCAGGCTCCGGAAACTCGCAGCCTGAAACGGAAAATCTCCAAACACGCCTCCCGCCCCGCTGAGCTCCTGGTGCGGCAGTTTGAGAAACTCTTCGAGTAAGCCGAGTTCCCGCAGAACCTCGAGAGTGGATGGATGCACAGTATCGCCCCTGAAATCGCGGAAGAAATCCGCATGTTTCTCGAGCACCGTGACCGCGATTCCCGCGCGTGCAAGAAGATAACCCAGCATGATTCCCGCTGGACCGCCGCCGACAATACAGCACGTCGCGGAAGAAGAATTCTCGCTCATGGCCGCCGACCTCCTCTAAACGCCTTAAAAAGTATAATGACTGACCGGTCAGTCGGACCCGGCGTGGAAACCATCGAATCTCTCCTGCGACCCGCGTTTGACAAGCGGCGAGCTCTCCAACCCGTTGCTAGCGCCCTGCGGAGTTCCTCAGAGAATCCGGCCGGAGGACGGCAATTATATAGAATCAAAACGGGAGAACCAAAACGTTCATGGCAAGCGCAGGCGCGGGTCTCGAGGGAGTAGTCGCAACTTCATCAAACATCTGTTTCATAGATGGCGATAAAGGCACGCTCAGCTACTTCGGCTACAACATCCATACGCTTGCGGAAAATGCCACCTTCGAGGAGGTCATTTATCTTCTTTGGAATGGCAGGTTGCCTGACAAGAGTCAACTGCAAGGGCTGCGGGCAGCGCTGGTCGCCGAGCGCGAATTGCCTTCGGAAGTGACGGCATTCTTAAAAGCAGTGCCGCCGGGCAGTTCGCCCATGGATGTGCTGCGTACCGCTGTTTCCATGCTCAGCCTCTATGACCCGTTAGCTGCTGACAATTCTCAAGAGGCCAACAAAGAAAAAGCGGTGAAGCTTATGGCGCGAGTCGCCACAATCGTCACCAGCTTCGACCGGCTGCGCAAGGGGGAATCTGTCGTCCCGGGCGATTCCAACCTCGGCTATGCCGCTAATTTCCTTTACACTCTGACCGGCAAGAAACCTGACGACATCATGGAGCGCGTCTTCGATCTGGCGCTCATTTTGCACGCCGATCATGAACTCAACGCTTCCACTTTCGCCGGGCGTGTCACCGCCGCCACTCTTTCCGATATCTATTCCGGTGTGACTTCGGCAATCGGCGCCCTCAAAGGGCCGCTCCACGGAGGCGCAAACGAAGCCGTAATCCATATGCTGCTTGAGACTAAATCAAGCGAAGATGCTATGGCCAAGGTAAAGGACGATCTGAACAACAAGATCAAAATCCCAGGTTTCGGACATCGGGTCTATCACGTCCTCGACCCGCGCGCTGTTCATCTCAAGAAAATGAGTGAAGAGCTCGGAAAACGGACCAATCATCTCGACCTCTACGAGAAATCGACCTGTGTCGAGAAGACTGTCCGGGAGATGAAGGGCCTGAATGCAAACGTGGATTTCTATTCTGCCTCGACGTATTATTCGCTCGGTATTCCCATCGATCTCTTTACCCCAATATTCGCGATTAGCCGCATGTCTGGCTGGACGGCGCACATCCTCGAGCAATACCGCAACAACCGCTTGATCCGGCCCAGAGCGGATTACACCGGCGCGCCCGACGGGCAGAAGTGGATTCCGCTGCAGGACCGTGCCTGAGCTGGAATGCACGATCTTAGTTTCTTTCGCAACAATTTGGATCAAATTCGGGAACGCCTGCGCTCTCGCGGATATCAGCTGGACACCGAGGCTTTCCAAGAGCTTGATCGCAAGCGGCGCGAAATCGTGACCGAGAGCGAGCAGCTGAAAGCAGATCGCAATCAGGCAACCGTCCAAATCGGGCAACTGAAGAAATCCGGGGCAGATACGGCCGAGCAACAGGCCCAGGTCCGTGCGCTAGGCGAGCGGATCGCCGCGCTTGAGACGCAGGTTCATTCAGTCGATGACGAGTTCCGCGATTTTCTGGCCCGTGTTCCCAATCTGCCTCAGGCGGGCGTTCCGGTTGGCACCGACGAAAGCGCAAACAGCGAAGTGCGCCGCCACGGTACCCCGAGGGACTTTGGATTCCGACCCAAGCCGCACTGGGAAATCGGCTCAGAGCTTGGCATTCTTGATCTGGAGCGTGCATCGAAGGTGGCAGGTGCGCGTTTTGCCGTCTACTGGAATCTTGGAGCCCGACTCGAGCGCGCGCTCGTCAACTTCATGCTGGATCTGCATACCCGGGAACACGGCTACCAGGAAGTGCTCCCGCCCTTTCTAATCAATTCGGCAAGCCTATATGGAACCGGTCAGTTGCCGAAATTCGCTGAAGATTTGTTTCGCTGCGAGGGGCACGATCTTTGGTTGGCCCCGACCGCCGAAGTCCCGCTCACTAATCTGTTTCGAGAGGAAGTGCTCAACGGCGACTTGCTCCCGATTTCTCTTTGTGCCTATACTCCGTGCTTTCGCAGTGAAGCAGGTTCTTATGGACGGGACGTACGGGGAATCATCCGGCAGCATCAGTTTCAAAAGGTCGAGCTCGTGAAGTTCACCAGGCCCGAGCAGAGCAATGAGGAACACGAGAAGCTGACCCATGATGCCGAATCGGTGCTCGACAAACTTGGGCTCTCCTATCGCACCGTGGTTCTGTGCACCGGCGATACCGGTTTCAGCGCTGCTAAGACTTACGATATTGAAGTTTGGCTGCCGGGCCAGAATGGCTACAAAGAGATTTCTTCCTGCTCCAACTTCGAGGCATTCCAAGCACGGCGCGCCGCCATTCGCGCCAAAAGCGGCAAGGCCAAAGCGGAGTTTGTCCACACTCTGAACGGAAGCGGTTTGGCGGTTGGGCGAACTTGGGTGGCGATTGTCGAAAATTATCAGCAGCCGGATGGAAGCGTTTTGATCCCCCTGGCTCTTCAGCCTTATCTCAATGCCGAACGCATCGACCGCACTGGCGGCCGGCTGCTCTGATCTTGTCCGAGGCAGTGCAGGTTAGTGTGACGCTGTTCCCAATCTGTCGAGCTTACCCTGGCCCAGAATTGCCACCGGTCGCGTCAGTGCCTAGGCTGTCCCACATCTTCAACAATCGCCGCCACAGCAGAGTCGAACGAAACCTTTCCTTCTATGTATGGTTGCCAATCCCGTTCAAGTGGGCCAATATACATCGGCCAAGCCCGCTTCCATAGGCCGTTTTTCTTCGCGTAAGGGATGTAGTCTCTCAAATGGCGGCGCACGATGTCACCAGTTGTGTAAAACAGCACAGCGTGCCACAGATCACGCCGCGGCAAAACTACATTTTGTTTCCTGCATTCTTGAGCAATGGCTTGCTCCAGTCGCTGGCTGATTCCGTGGGAAGCCTCATGAAACAGTATTTCCAGAGCTGCCGAGCCCTGGTTGCTGGATCTTGACTCGAAATCGTAATACGCGTCGGATCATCCGTGGTGTAGGCGCCAGCCCAGTTTGCATAACCGCTTACATCTACTCGAATCGGTTGATTCGGCCAGGGGCTTCGATAAACCCGGGAAAGTTCACGACTGATCTCGGCGCCGTGCTCGTCAACCAAAGGTATAACCCGACCGATCCACCGTAGATTCGAGCGGTCATCCTGTTCCCAGCGGCTAACACGATAAATAGGCGCTGCCTTCTCTAGCATGGTGATAATCGCTGTCGTTAAACCAGGACCTGGCGACAGTGCTCTCGATCTTCCCTGGTTCTCCAGCGAATTCTTGAGTGCGACCATGCCGTCGTCAAACAGCAGATCGCGATGCACCATCTGTTTCCGATAGAACTGAACCGATGACGTCCAATCCATCTCTTTATGAGCGTCCGTCTTGATAACCGCGGGGGCTCCTTTGGTGAGCGCCTCCTGATAAAGACAATGGTGGAGATTGATCCAGAAATCACTGTGGAAATCAAAGATGCCTTGGCGGTCTGCTATTCCGCCCGCTTCGCGTTCAACAGCGAGCGCGAAATTAAGGCTGAATATGCCCGTGACGATGAACAGTATCGATACCTTCATGTTCATTGAGTTCTTGCTTTGCAGGCGGTTCGCTCACCCCTGCGGCAGCGTCTTAGAACCCCGCTCTCTTAGCTGGCTCGCTCAACACCCGAATCCGTCCGCCGTGCCGTCTGGCGAATCAGCGCGAATGCAGTGAGCCGCGCTTCAGTTCGCGAAACAGCCTCGTCCTCCCAACTACGGCGCCGGCGCGCCATTCGACACAACTGTTACTTCTACATCCGTAACCGCAATAAGGCCGCTGCTCATCATCGCTTGTAATATAGGCAGCGCCTCGCGCGCTTTATCGGGCTTCTCGACTACCGTGATGACGATCGGCTGATCACTTCCCGTTAAGTGGGATCGGTGGACTTCTGCTGAGTGCCCAAAACCCTCCAGGCCTCGGAATACGGTTACGCCCGCGAGATTCAGCTCTTGGCACTTCGCCACAATTGCCCGGTAGAGCGGCTTACCTTTATATTCGTCTCGTTCGTTCACGTATAGCCGGAGTAGCTTACCTGGTTGATTGCTCATTGGAAATCACTGCTCCCGTATTAGGGATTTCATGCACGATTTGGTGTACTTCCACATCGGAAGTAACGATGATTCCGTCCTGCATCATGCCGGACACCACCTCGACTAGTTCGTCCACCTTTTCCGGCTTCTCCACGACGGAAATCATAATGGGCAAATCGTGCGAAAGATGAAAGCGTCCTTCCTTGTGGGTGTGTCGTTTAGCACCATAGCCGAGGATTCCCCGGTAAACCGTCGCTCCCGAAAAACCCATCATGTGCAATCTTTTAACGATGGCCTCATAGAGGCACTCATCTTTGCACTTGTCTGACTCTCCCAAATAAATCCGCACGAGTTTTGCTGGCGCGGTGACAACTCTTCTGGCAGATTCCGGTTCGGGGATCTTATCTCTCCCGTCGTTCGACACCGACTTGACCACCGTGACATCCTGGACTGTGACAAGACCGTCGGTCACCATTTCGTAAAGCGCCGGCAGAAGCTCGTCTACGTGCTTTAGCGTCTCTACAAACTCTATGCGTACCGGAAGATGCTCGCCTGCATATTCGGAACGCGGATCATGCAATTGCTCATGGCTCCCGAATCCCATATCTCCCCGCAAAAGCGTTGCGCCGGCGACATGCTTGTGCCGCAAGAAGCTCAGGATCGTGGACCACAGCGGCTCCACATGAGCGCGCGTGTCTTGATTCAGGTAGATCGTGACTTTCCTGGCAGTGCCTCTAGGGAGCATGGCCAAGAGCCTCCTTCTCAAACGTGAGGAACTGTCCTCGCTGAGCGCGCGCCTCCCTTTCAGTGCCTAGGGCCCATTGCGAAACCAGAGTGAAAGCTGTGTCGAGTGGCGTCGGAACAGGTCGAGGACGGCAGGTGATCGACGGACGCGCTTTGCTCACAACTCGCCACATACGAGTCCTCGTTGTAGGAGTAATCGGTCGCTCGCGCGGGCAAGCAAGGGCGAACTCCACCGCCCAGACCCAGATTACAACGACCCCGAGCAAAATCTCGACAGCGTGGTCCGAGATTGTCCTCAACAGTGCGCTCCTTTAACTATTTCGGACACGAAGGTCTCTACTATTCGCTTATCATGTCGACCGGCCTGACTTTCGGTATCGTCGCTTCCCTCATCCCCGCGGCAGCCTCACTTCAAACCGCGCTCCCTTACCTGGCTCGCTCAAAACCTGAATCCGTCCGCCATGCTCGTCAACAATCTTTGCTACCAGCGCCAGGCCAAGCCCGACTCCCTTTGTCTTAGTCGTAAAAAACGGATTGAAAATGCTCTCCAGATGTTCGCGCCGGATTCCCTCGCCCTTGTCGCTGATTGAAATCATCACCTCGTCTGCCGCGCTCTCGGCGCGCAACTCCACTTGCTGTCCTGCCTCGCTCGCCTGAATCGCGTTTTGCACCAGATTTGAAAGCGCTAGCCTGAGCAGCTCGCCATCGAACGCAAAAACCAGCCCGCCGTCCTCTGTTTTAGTCACCAGCTCGATCCCTCGCGCGCGGGCCAGCTCCGATTGTTCGCGTACCACTCGATCGATCACGCTCTTCAGATCGGTTTCCACCGGACGTATCTGCAGTGGCCGCGCGAAATCCAGAAAACTGGCCACCAGTCCGTTCATCCGGTCGACTTCGCTCGTGATAAAACCCGCCATCTCATCCATCACTTCGGGCCGTCTCTTCGCTGACGGTTTGCTCAGCATCTCGGCCGACGCCTTGATCGTCCCGAGCGGGTTGCGCAGTTCGTGAGCCAGTCCCGCCGTCAACTGTCCCAGCGCAGCCAGTCGTTCGCTGCGCCGCAGCGAGGCTTGCGCCTCCCTCAGCTCCCGGTTGCTCTTTGCCAGTCGCTCCGCCGCTTCTTGTGTTCTCCACATCTCCACGCGCTTTGCCCTTGCCTGCTGATAAACCAGAAACCCCACGATAGCGAAGAAAGCTGCGCGCAGGCTCATCACGCTCAGGTAATCCGGTTGCAATTCGAACTCCGCATAGTTGATGAAAAGCCGCGACAGAAACGAAAAGTACGCTGCGCAAGCGATCCCAATCACCAGCACGACCCCGCGTAGTTCGAAGATGGTGGCAGCTGAAACGACCGGTATGAGAAAAATGGGATAGTAGTAGCTCCCAATCCCATGCGTCCACCCGACGAGCAGATAGCTCAGCAGCAGCTTCAGCGCGATCGAGGCTACTTGTCCGCGCGGCGATGAGAACAGTTTCCATCGCGGTTCAATGATCTGAAAAGCTCCAATAAGGGGCACGATGATGAGCCCCTGGTAGCTGCGATCGGGAGCGGTCGCAATCAAAACTCCCACAAACAGCAGCCACGCGAAATCCTGCGCCTGGAACCTTCTCGCGCTGTGCGTCGAGTCCAGCGAAGTTGCGCTCCCGTCCTCGTTCATGTGCGCTGCTCTATGCCAGAATAAGGGCATTCCCCGCAGTCATGAGTAATGAGAACTTTGAGCCATCTGTTCCCGCAGAAGATCCTTCGTCGCGGGAAGAGATGAACTTTGGCGACATTCTTTCCAGCTTCGAGCAACAACATCCTGACGGTGCCGGTGGCGAAACTGTTTCCGGGACCATTGTCTCCGTTTCCGCTGCCGGTATCTTCGTCGATGTTGGCCGCAAGATTGAAGGCGTGCTGCCGCTCGCGAAATGGATCGAGACGCAGCAAGGCGATCCCATACCCGGCGCAAGCATCACGGTCACCATCGGTCCGCGCAATGAAGAAGGTTACTACGATCTCTCTACCGTTCGAGTTGAGCGGCCAAAGGACTGGTCCGGCCTGCAGATCGCTTTTTCTGAGAAACACAACATTGCGGGAATAGTTGCCGAACAGGTGAAGGGCGGCTTCCGTGTCGACATCGGCGTCCGCGCATTCATGCCGGCCTCTCGCAGCGGCATTCGAGAGATGGCTGAGATGCCTAACCTGGTCGGGCAGGAGATTCAGTGCCGGATTACCAAGCTCGATGTCGAAAAGGAAGACGTGGTTGTTGATCGCCGCGTCGTCCTTGAGGAAGAAGAAGCCAAGCGCCGCGAGCAGGCATTCTCCCAGCTTCAGGAAGGCGCGGTTGTTCGCGGTCGCGTCCGTAGCCTGATGGATTTTGGCGCCTTCCTGGACCTCGGTGGTGTGGATGGCCTGCTCCATGTCATCGACATGTCGTTCACCCGTATCGCCAAAGCCAGCGACATGCTCAAAGTCGGTGACGAGCTCGAGGTCAAAATCCTCAAAATCGATCTGGCAACCAAGAAGATCTCTCTCGGCTTGAAACAGCTGCAAGAGAATCCGTGGACCCTGGCGGCCCGCAGCTTCCATGTCGGAGATCGTGTTTCCGGCACCGTCTCGCGCCTCGCAGATTTCGGTGCTTTCGTTGAACTCCTGCCCGGAGTCGACGGCCTGATCCATATTTCTGAGCTGTCCTGGAACAAGCGCGTGCGCAAACCCGGAGATCTGTTGAAAGTGGGCGAGCGAATCGAGGCGGTCATTCTCCAGATCAACTCCGATGAGCGCCGCATAGCTCTCGGCTACAAGCAGGCGCTGGGCAATCCCTGGGATACCGTTACCGAAAAATTCCCGGTCGGCTCCGTCGTCGAAGGTCCAATCTCGAACCTGACTCAGTTCGGCGCATTCATCGAACTGGGGGAGGGAATCGAGGGCATGGTTCACATCTCCGACATCACGAACGAGAGACGGCTCGACCATCCAAGGGAAAAGTTGGCGAAAGGCCAGACCGTTCGGGCCATTGTCCTCGATGTCGATCGGGAAAAGCGTAGAATCCGGGTCGGAATGAAGCAGCTCGAGCCCACTTCGGTGGATCATTACATCTCCGAGCACGAGCCCGGTCAGACCGTAAGCGGACGCTTGGTCGAGATCCGCGGCGACCGGGCCAAGGTCGAACTGGGAGAAGGAGTCATCGCGAACTGCAGTCTGAAGTCTCAAGAGGAGGAAGCCTCTGCTCCTGCAAAAGCGTCGGGGTCCGATGTCGGCTCCCTGGGCGCGATGCTCGCGGCGAAGTGGAAACAAGGCGCCGGCCCTGACGCAAAAACGAAGCCAATGGCTCGAGCCGGCGAGGTGCGCTCGTTCCGTATTGCCAGTCTCGATCCAGCTAAGAAGCTGATAGAGCTGGAGTTAGCGAGCTAAACCTGGCTGCGGAGTTCGTTTGGTAATTTTCGGTCCTCCCAAGACCAAACCGGCTATCGCACGTCCATCAGGTTGGTGGATTCACGAGCCGAAGCAACACTTGGAACCCTAGCCGTGGCTGGCGCAGTCGAGCGGACCGACGAGCGATCTCTCATCCGTGCCGCCCAGCGGGGCGACGATGCTGCTTTCGAGCAGTTGGTCCGCTCCTACGACGCGAACGTCCTCCGGATGGCTTATAACCTCCTCCATTCAGAAGAGGACGCTCGCGACGTATACCAGGAGGCCTTCCTCCGGGTCTATCGCAAGCTGCCGGATTTCCGCTTCGATTGCGCCTTTTCCACCTGGCTGTACCGGATCGTCGCCAATTTGTGTCTCGACCAGATCCGGAAACGCAAAGTTCGCAAGGAAGAAGCTTCTTCAGTCGAGACGCCGGGCGGGGAAGTCGACCGGCTGCAGTTCATCCCCGAACGCCGCGCCGACGTCGATCCTCAGCGGCAGCTCATGAGTACGGAGGTGAACAACCGGATTCAGGAGGTTCTCGGCCAGCTAACGCCCCGTGAGAGGCTGGTTTTCGAGATGCGGCATTACCAGGGTATGCGCCTGCGAGCTATCGGCGAGTCGCTCGGCGTAACAGAGGAAGCCGCCAAGAATTGCCTTTTTCGGGCCACTCAGAAGATGCGCGCGGCGCTCGGGGACTTTGTATGACCTGCCACGATGTCCAGCTCAAACTGTCGCTTTACCTTTACGGTGAGCTCGACTTCGCCACCGAAGAGGCGGTCGAGCGCCATTTAGCCGAGTGCGCTTTGTGTCAGCAGGCCTTTGCGCGCGAAAAGACCTGGCACACCGCAGCCAGCTCCGAATACCGCGACGTGCCGCTCGATCTGCTCTCCCGTTGCCGCCAGGATTTACGCAATGCGATCGGAGCAGAGTCCGTCAAAGCCCCGGCCCGCCGCTGGCACGATCTATTTTCTGCGTTTCGGATTGCTCCCACGCGCTGGTCGTACCAGCTAGCTGTCGCTTCCTTTCTGGTCTTTCTCGGATTCACCGGTGGCCGTTTTGTCAATCGCTACGGCTCGCCGACTGGTCTCGACGTGAATGCAGCTGGCTTGTTGAATCCAGCGACGGCCCGCATCCGGGACATTCAGCCCGATGGTTCGGGAAAAGTGCGCATCGTGTTCGATCAGATCAACCAGCGCGAACTGACCGGTAGCCCCGATGACCAGAACGTCAGACAGTGGCTGCTCATTGGCATTCAGGATCCGGCCGATCCGGGCATCCGGGTGGATTCTGTCGAGGTCCTTAGCCAGCAAAACGGAGCGGACGTGCGCGACGCATTGCTTAAACGTATCCAGCATGACCCGAATGCCGCTGTTCGCCTGAAGGCTCTCGAATCGATCCGGCGCTTTTCGGATGATCCGGCCACCCGGAGCGTGTTGCGGTCGGTTCTCGAGCACGACGCGGATCCGGCCGTGCGTTCCGAAGCTATTGATGTATTGGCGCCGGTGAACGAGAGATTGCAGTTAAGCCCTGAACTTGCATTGACGTTGCAGAGTCTTGCTCGCTCTGACCACGACGACTATGTGCGGAACCGCTGTCTTCAGTTGTTGCGTTCCATTAACGCGCCCATCGACGTGTACTGATCGTATGCGCCTCACCTTTCCGGTTGTACTTCTCAGCGGGGCTCTTCTCCTTTGCAGCCCATTGTTTGCTCAGTCGGGCGATGGGCCAAGTTGGCACCTCGTCCAAGCACAGTCGTATCCGTCGGGCAGCTATCTGGGCATCGGACTCACCAATATCGACGCCGATCGCGCCAGCGCTCTGAAGCTGGGTGAGCCGAGAGGAGTTGAAATTCAGAGCGTTGAAGAGAACAGTCCAGCGGAGCGCGCCGGTATCAAACCGGGCGATGTGCTCCTCACTTATAACGGGGAAGAAATTCTTAGCGCGCCCCAACTTGGACGGCTGGTTGGCGAAACTCCGCCCGGCAGAAAAGTCAAAATTCAGTTTTGGCGGGAAGGCAAAACCAGGAGCACGATCATTGTGCCTGTCTCGGCTGAATTGAGGACAGCGGATACGCTCCCTTCCGTTACCGATATGGCGCCGTTGAACGTGCCTAACGTTCCGCGGATGCTCATGCTCTGGGACAATCTCGCGCTTGGCATTGAGTGCGAGCCCATCGACTCGCAGCTTGCTGAATACTTCGGAGTCCACAGCGGGATTCTGGTTCGCGCAGTGGCCAAGGACATGGCTGGATACAAGGGCGGCCTAAAGGCGGGCGACGTTATCACGAGTATCGACACGCGCAATGTTGCCGTTCCGCGCGACTTGATTTCATACCTGCGCACCCAGCATCAGCCTGGAAAAACTCTCTCCATATCGATTGTGCGCAATCACCGCCCGCGAACTCTCTCGGTTACTTTCCCTGAGTAGGGATCTAACGGCTGGCAGCGCGTAGACCGGGCCGGGTACCCGTCCAAGCGCCTCGCTGCTGGGGCCAGCTTTTGTTCAGTGCCACCCTCAGCCGCAGAATCGCCTGCGATTTCAATTGCGATACGCGCGATTCGTGCAGTTCGACGATTTTGGAAATGTCTCGCAGCGTCATCTCCTCATAGAAATACAGACTCAGGACTGTTTGCTCGACAGACGGCAGATGCTCGATTGCTTCCGCGAGTATTCGCTGCAGTTCCGATCGTTCAAGCAACTCGGACGGCCACTGGTCCTCAGAATCCGAGATGTAAAGGAGGAGATCCGATCCATCTTCTTTCATTCCAGAAGTCTCGAGGCTGCCCAGTGTCAGTCTGCGGGTCTCCCATAGCCAGTCGTGATACTCGGTGACGGGAAGGTCGAGCTGCTTTGCAATTTCTTCTTCGCCTGGCGCGCGCCCGTGTTCCTTTTCTAATGCCGTGATAGCAGCTTCTATCAGCCTGGCGCGCTTTCTCTGCTGGCGCGGGGCCCAGTCAAGGGTCCGCAGACTGTCCAAAATCGCACCCCGAATCTTGTACTCCGCATAGGTCCGCAACTTGACATGTTGATTTGCGTCGTAGCGGTCGATTGCGGCGATTAGTCCGACGATACCTGTCGAGATCAAATCATCGAGAGAGACCGAGGGCGGCAAACCTCGATGTATTCGCCTGGCGATGAGCTTGACCTGTGGAAGATGTTCAAGGATCAACTCATCACGCGAATTGCTGCGCGGCTGTGTTTGGCAGTCAGTTAGTTCGGAAGCAATCATCAAGGACCTCGCTCGCGCTGGCACCAGTTGGTGCGAGCGCCTATGAGATCCTTCGTCAGATCTTCGCCTGAACTTAAGGGCCGAATCGAAGGTAAAGTAATTTATCTAAAATCGCGAGTAGCAGGATCGATATGCTCTTAGGAAGGATGAGAGCGGAGGTATCTCATCCTTCGCGACGCGCGTCGCCACCACTACCGGGAAATTTGGCGGAAACACATCCCCAAAAGGCCGTTTGGTCATTCCTGGACCTCGAAGGGAGGAGTATCTGTGCGAATCGGTGAGAACTATTCCTATGTGCCCCAGAGCAGTATCCGTACCGCCGTTCCGGCGCGTGCCCGCGAGGTCCTCAGACCGGCTTCCGAATCGTTTGTGAGCGACTCAGTGGGCGGCCCTGCACTCGCCAGCGCAGAAAACAGGCAAGCGCGCATAGAGGAACTTCGGAAAACCGTGCAAAGCGGCGATTATGAGGTCAATGCCGAAGAGGTCAGCGCCAAAATCATCGATAGCCACTTAGAGGAATGACGGGCGACGTCAGTTCACCAGCGCTGATGAACCAGGGGAGCGATCCTCTGCCTATAGACAAGCTCAACAGCGTCCATGGTTTCGGGTGATAGTGCCGGAAGTTCGGAAGCTCTGCAATTCTCTTCCACCTGCTCAGGCCTTTTGCCGCCCGGTATTACGCAGCTTACAGCATCGAACATAAGAATCCACCGCAAGGCGAACTGGGCCATGCTTTCGCCCTCGGGAACAACATGCCGGAGCTCGTCTACCGCCTCGATGGCAACATCGAAATCAACTCCCGAGAACGTCTCGCCGACATCGAAGGCCTCGCCGTGGCGATTGAAATTACGGTGGTCTTCGGCCGAGAATTTCGTTTCCCGGCTGATCTTGCCGCTCAGTAGACCGCTCGCCAGCGGAACGCGGGCCAGCACTCCGACCTGACGGTTTCTGGCCTGTTCAAGTAACAGTTCGGAAGGCCGCAGCCGGAAGCAGTTAAATATGATCTGAACCGTCTGCACATTCGGGTACTCCATAGCCTTAAGGCCTTCTTCAACCCGTTCGACGCTGACGCCGTAATGCTGGATTTTCCCGGCACTTACCAGATCGTCCAGAAATCCGAAAACCTCGGGATGATAGTAAAGGTCTGTCGGCGGACAGTGGAGCTGAAGCAGATCTAGCGCTTCTGTTTGCAGGTTCCGCAGACTATCGTCGACCCAGCGTGCCAGATTTTCACGGGAATATCCTTCGACGCTCTGGGCAGGCAAACGCCTTCCGGCCTTCGTGGCAACAATGATCTGCTCGCGGCGCTCTCGTCTAAGCTGGGCGATAAGACGTTCGCTGCGCCCCATTCCGTAAACGTCGGCTGTATCGACGAAATTGACCCCCACATCGATTGCGCGATGGAGGGCCGCAAGCGATTCTCTGTCATTGACTTCGCCCCAGGATCCGCCAATGGCCCAAGCGCCAAAACTCACCTCCGAAACGGTCCAGCCAGTCCGCCCCAGTGTCCGATAATTCATCCCGACCATTATTTCGCGAAGAATTCGCAGGCCTACAATCGTAGCTATGGCTGGACTCACCTGGGATCATACAGAGGACATCGCGCTGAGCCTTTACGAAGCGCATCCTGAGACCGATCCGACACATATCCGCTACACCGATCTCCATCAGTGGATTACCGAACTGCCTAACTTCAAGGATGACCCCAAGGCTTCTACCGAGGGCAAACTCGAAGCGATCCAGATGGCCTGGGTGGAGGAGTATCAGGACAACCGATAGCAGTAGGCCGCCTGGCGGCCCATGTTATACTTTCGAAAGTAGTTCCGCTATTAGGCCGGGGTCCCGTTGCCTCGGGCGGTTCTCGTGGCGGCCTTCGCCAATCTCACCAAGACAGGTCAGAGTATGCCCAAGTTGAAGACACATAAGGGTGCGTCCAAGCGTTTCAAAAAGACCGGGACCGGCAAGATCACGCGTCATCACGCGTTTGCCCGCCACATCTTAACTTCGAAGACGCGCTCCCGCAAGCGCAAACTCAAACAAGGCGTGGTGGCAGATGAAACCGATCAGGCCAAACTGAACGTCATGCTGCCTTATTAAGGAATCAGATTCCGCGATTGAGTAGGAGCAGCGCGCCGCACGTGCCTGCTAGCTCTCAGCAAAGCCTGCCAGGCTCAAATTACTTAAGGAGAAAAACGTGCCACGAGTAAAAAGAGGTACCCACCGGAGGGATTACCGCCACAAGACGCTCCGCCGGGCGAAGGGTTACTTTCTCACCAAATCCAAGCTCAACCGCGCCGCACAGGAAGCCGTCGAGAAGGCTCTTCGGTACGGCTATGTAGGGCGGCGCCTCAAAAAGCGGGACTTTCGCTCACTGTGGATTGTGCGAATCAACGCAGCTTGCCGCGGTGCTCAAATCTCATACAGCAAATTCATCCATGGTCTGAAGCGCGCGGGCATCGAGCTGAACCGGAAGGTTCTCGCCGAAATTGCGGTGAATGATTCGACGGGTTTCGCTACTTTAGTTGAAAAAGCCAAAGCGGCGCATCAGTTACAGGTCCAATAACTTCGATATAGAATCAAGGCGAGCATGGAAGCACTCCAAGAAGACGCACAGCGGGAAGCGGTTGACACCCTGGAGGATCTAGAAGAGCGGATTACGCGCGCGGTACAGGCGATCACGGGACTTCGTACGGAAAACAGCCGTTTGCAGGAACAGTTGAAAGCGGCCGAGGAGCAAGCCAACTCAGTCAAATCCGAACTCGGCGAAGCGCAGGCGCTTTCGGCTGAGTTTCAGAAAGAAAACAGCGAGCTAGAGCAAAAGATCGGCCAGCTGTCCCAAGAACTTGAAACTTTGAGAGGCGAACGCAAGCAGGTGAAGACCCGGATCGAGAAACTCCTGAACCAGTTGGACCTGCTTAGCGCGAGTTGACAAAAGGTCTCGATGGGCTCACCGGAAACGCGCAAACAGACCGTCCGGATCACCATCTTCAATCAAAGCTACACTGTCTCAACAGCCGGCGATCCGCGTGACATGGAAGAACTGGCGCGTGAGATCGACGAGCTGATGTCCTCGATTGCACGCCGTGCTGGCAATCTCGATTCGACGCGAACGGCGGTGCTTGCCTGTCTACACTTAGCCGACCGTCTGCGGATTGCCGAGCGCGAGCTTGGCGCCTTCCGGGAATCCGTACTGCACAAGAGCCGGGACTTCGCGCTGCTGCTCGACCAGGCCTTCGCGGCTGAAGAGAAGTAGCCTAAGGCTTGCTAGGTCGCGCGATCATTGCGGAAAAAAGATGCCGTAGCGATCGGATATGGCAAGGAGTCTGGCATATCTTTAGGTATCGCCAGCGTCCCAACAGAAATTCAATTCTGAAAATCAGGACGCATCATAGCGAACAGTTACGAATTGGGCGTCTTGATCAGGCGTGCGCTGGCCGGCTTGCGATTCTACGCAAATTTGTTGTAGCATTCAACCCGGAGTGCAAGTATGGCCCACTATCTCTTACAAATCTCCTATAGCGTCGAAGGTTGGGCGGCTCTTGTTCGCAATCCTCACGATCGGTCGGAGGCAGTTCGAGGGCCGATTGAGAATCTAGGCGGAAAAGTCGAAAGGATATGGTTCGCCTTCGGTGAAGACGATGTTGTTGGCATTATTGACATGCCGAGTAATGTCGCGTCAGCTGCGATCTCGATCGCGTTCAGTGCTGGAGGTGCGTGTAAAAGCGTCAAAACGACCCCGCTCATCTCCATGACAGAAGGAATCGAGGCGATGAAAAAAGCCGCGGAATGCGGGTATAAACCTGCGCACAAGGCGGCTTCTGTGTAACCGGACCTCAGCCCCATTACGGGTGCAACAGCTCAACCCACTGTGTCCAGGGTAGACAATTTTCAAAGGCGGCCGCAATTTCTGATCATCCGCCCCGAGTGCCCCTGTCACGATACGAAGGACTGACTCGCGTGAATCGGAACCGGGGCTTGTTCGCGACGTAGCGTAACGGAGAAGCCAGCCTGCCTGGTTCGAGCGAGAAAAGCTGGATCACCGAAACTTGGGCGCAAGAGAGATATCCAACCTGACGTGACCGGATGGTTTGATGAGCAGGCGAAATACGTCATCGAGAGTATCGCGCGGGGTGTCGAATTTGCGGCTGCAGTCATCATCGCGCTTGCGGCGTTAGAAGCCACCATGAAGGCGGCGGTTATCTTTCTACGTCGCAGTACTCCGGGAACTGCCAAAAATGAAGTGCGCCTGACTCTGGGCAGGTGGCTGGCAGTCGCCCTCGAATTTGAACTCGCTGCTGACATCCTCAATACAGCGGTTACTCCGACGTGGAGCGATATTGAGAAGCTGGCAGCCATTGCGGCGCTCCGGACGGCACTCAACTATTTTCTCGAGCGCGAGATCAGAGCAGAAAGCGCGCCGGCACAGCGAGCGGCCGAAGCGGAGTTAAAGCGCAGCGACCCGATGTAACTTACGCCGGAAGAGTTCAGGGTTCGCAATACTGGCGGAGTCCGATTCCGTTCGCCAGGTAGTTGGCTTTCAAACAGGTGAAACCGGCGACGTCCGTCCCGAATGTATATTCCTTGCAACTGCACTCTAGACCGACACACTCTAGACCTGCAACTGCTATCCAGGCGGAATAAGTGATATACTCGCTCACTCGCGGTACCAGAAGATGCCAATTGAGATAAGACGGTGCTCTTCTCCGTTGGCCTTGATGTAGTCGGGGTTCGAACGAAGCGAGCAGAGTAAGGAGGGACGGTCTTGCCTGCACAAACTATTGATCAACTGAAGAGTTCGTTTCGGGGTGAGCTTTTGCAACGTGCCGATGCGGCTTATGAGTCTGCGCGCAAGGTATACAACGGAATGATTGACAAGCGGCCGCATCTCATTGCGCGCTGCGTGGATGTCGCCGACGTTATGTCGGCCGTGGAATACGGCAGAGAAAGCGGCCTCCTGACCGCCATTCGGGGTGGCGGGCATTCCGGAGCGGGCCTGGGGACCTGCAACGACGGGCTGGTAATCGATCTTTCACGAATGAAAGGGATACAAGTGAACCCAGCCGCCAGAACCGTTCGCGTCCAGGCGGGCTGCGTCTGGGGTGATGTGGACCATGCTACGCATGCGTTCGGTCTGGCCACTCCCAGTGGCTTCCTTTCCAGCACCGGCGTGGCCGGGCTGACTCTCGGCGGCGGTATTGGCTATTTGACCCGAAGATATGGGCTAACGATCGATAATCTGCTCGGCGTCGACATGGTGCTAGCGGATGGGTCCTTTGTGACAGCAAACAGCCAAGAAAATGCCGATCTCTTCTGGGCGGTACGTGGCGGGGGAGGAAACTTCGGGGTGGTCACCTCCTTCGAATTTCAACTACATCCGGTTAAGGTAGTCCAGTTCGGCCCCACGTTTTGGGAGCTGGAGGAAGCAGAGAAAGTCCTCCGTTGCTATCAAGACTTTATTGCACACGCTCCCGAGGAAATAAGCGGGTTTTTCGCATTCCTGGTTATTCCTCCGGTTCCTATGTTTCCCGAGCACCTCCATTTGAAGAAGCTCTGCGGAATCGTGTGGTGTTGCACCGGTTCGGCCGAAGCTGTAGAGAGCTCGCTAAAACCCATGCGGACCCTGGGTAGTCCAGTTTTCGACCATGTTGGTCCGGCGCCTTTCCCCGCTGTGCAGAGCGTTTTTGATCCGTTGTTCGTTTCTGGCCTTCAATGGTACTGGCGGGCGGACAATTTCACCGAATTGAGTGATGAGGCGATCGCTCGGCACGTGGAGCATGCAGCCAAGATACCCACCACCCTTTCCACAATGCACCTGTATCCTGTTAACGGGGCGGCGCAGCGCGTGGACAGAAACGATACAGCTTACAGCTTCCGGGAGGCGCTCTTCGCGGAAGTGATCGTCGGCGTCGATCCGGATGCGGCAAATGCCGCAAAGATAACGCACTGGTGTAAAGACACTTGGGATGCTCTGCATCCCTATTCGGCGGGTGGGGCTTACGTAAATTTCATGATGGAAGAGGGCGAGGACCGCGTTCAGGCCACCTACCGAGATAACTATGAACGTCTTGCCAGCATAAAGAAGCGATACGACCCCCTGAACTTCTTCCGAGTAAACCAGAACATCAAACCGGGCGCGAGCGCATAGGTCAAAAGCTGGCGAGTCCCGGTGGCGGCGCGTGCTGGCCTAAACTGTAACTTTGCACGTGGGCAGGCCAATGAGACACATTTATCTTTCCGGACTCGCTTTGCTGGTTGTACTGGGGATTCCATTTGCGCCCGCAGCGCAAGCAGCGGTGCGGCTACCTAAGATTCTCAGCAGCCATATGGTGCTGCAGCGGGAGAGGCCGGTTCACCTATGGGGCTGGTCGGATCCTGGAGAGCGAGTCACCGCCGGGTTGGGGAGCGCGACGGGTACTGCGGTGGGCGACCGGTTTGGACGCTGGAGCCTCTATCTGCCACCGCAACCGGCGGGTGGGCCCATTCAAATCACAGTTGCGGGCAGCAACAGAATTGTCCTGGAAGACGTGTTATTCGGAGACGTCTGGTTCGCGTCGGGCCAATCGAACATGGAGATGCCGCTGACCGGCTTCCCCGGTTCGGCAGTAGTAAAGGATGCTTCCCAGGAAATTCGTCAGGCTAATCATCCCGAGATCCGGCTGCTACTGATCGGTAAAGAGGCATCTGCCTTCCCATTGGCTGATTTCGCAGGAGACGAGTCTTGGACCGTCTGCTCGCCCGAAACTGCCGCTAAGTTTTCGGCTGCGGCTTATTTCTTCGGCCGGGAGATCGCTCGCGATGAGCACGTTCCTGTCGGACTGATCGACTCAACATGGGGCGGCACGCCTGCCGAGAGCTGGATCAGTCTGAACGGGATCTCGGCTGACGCTTCCCTTATGCCCGTCTTCAGTGCATGGGCTCAGATGACCAACGAGCAGACTGATTTGGCTGAAACGGTTGAGACGGAAAAGCGCGAAGATGCGGAGGCCCGCACTAAAGGGCTCCCGGCTCCGAAGCACCCGTGGCATCCGGAACTTGCGTCATGGGATCCGTCCTGGCTTTATAACGGCATGGTTGCCCCCGCACTTGGTTTCGGCATCAAAGGAGTGATCTGGTACCAGGGGGAATCGAACACGTCGCCGGAGCGCGCTCTACTCTACACGAAAGTGTTCGGCACTCTTATCAGCGACTGGCGCAGGAAATGGCAGCAAGGAGATTTTCCTTTTCTCTTCGTGCAGATTTCGAGCTTCAACGCGGGCCCTAACGAGGATTGGCCGGCGGTCCGCGAGGCTCAGCGCCGAACGCTTTCGCTAGCGCATACCGGCATGGCGGTGACCATCGACGTAGGCAATCCAGATAATGTTCATCCCGCGGATAAACAGACCGTGGGCAGCCGCCTCGCTTTAGCTGCACGCGCGATCGCTTATGGAGAAAGGATCGAGTATTCGGGACCGGCTTATCGCCAAAGCAGCAGCGAAGGGGGAAAGCTACGAGTATGGTTCGATCACGGCGACGGGCTCAACGCGAAAGGCGGAGCGCCCGAGGGCTTCGAAGTTGCCGGCGAGGATCATCATTTCGCGAAGGCGGAAGCTCGCCTCGAGGGTGACAGCGTGCTGGTCAGCAGTTCTCAAATCGAGAGACCGAAGTACGTTCGCTACGGTTGGCAAAACGTACCTACGGTAAACCTCTACAACTCCGCCGGACTGCCCGCCTCGCCTTTCACTTCGGAAGAGGTGATTCCTGGGCCGTAGCCGGAAGCTGATCGTCCTGATTTCTGTTTGGCTTCTAGCCGCGGTAGCCATCCTGCCGGTCATCTTCAAATGGCAACCTCCTGCGCCGCTTACCGGCCACGCGGCGCACCTCCAACTAGACGTCGCTTATGTTGGCGCACTGGCGATTTGCTGGTGTATGTATCGGGTCGAAGTGCGGCGGCTCTCGCGACGACGAGCGCTTACGCTGATTTTCCTCATTTTCCTTCTTACCTGCGTTACCAATAGCGTTCACCGTTTTTACGTGGACCATTCCGCGGTATCCGCCACCTCTTCGAATCTGGCCTGGCAAATTGAAGTGCAAGAGCGCGTGATGGAATCCTCACCGGCGGTTGCGCCTCACTCTTACCGCTTCCTGCCTAACTCAATCGTCCGCTGGATGCAACTCTGCAGGTTCAGCTACGAATCGGCGCGCGACACTTACCGGCTGATTTTTGGCCTGGTCCTCTATTACGCGATGTACCGGTACGCTCGCCTGTACGCGAACTACGCAGGAGCAATAATTGCGCTGCTGCTCGTTGCAGTCGTGTACCCCGTCAGCTTCGAATACTATGCAGGGCAATTGACGGATCCACTCTCGCATCTGTCGTTTGTACTCGCATTCATTTTCCTGGAAACGGGGGATTTTGGGCTGTTGCTTGCAACGTTACTGATCGGCTCGCTCGCCAAGGAAACGGTTATCGCCATGGCAGGATATTACGTCATTTTCTGCCGAGGCGATAAACATTACCTGGCTAGGGCAGCGACACTGTCCGTCGGATCACTAGCCGTGTATCTGGGCGTGCGCGCCTTTGTTTTGAAGAGTAGTTCGCGGTATGGCTACGAACAGGTGAGTGGGGTCGCGCCGGGCCACTTATGGGTAAATCTGGCGGGAGGCCGCTGGCTGCCTCTCGTTCTCCTGACTGCGGGCGCCTTTGTGCCCTTCCTGATAGCCGGCTACAAGCAGACGCCCGCTTCTCTGAAGCGTCAGGCGGGTTTCCTTTTCCCGGTGCTCTTCGTTTCCAGCGCGCTATTCGGATGGCTGTTCGAAGCGCGGAACTTCATGCCGCTTGTGTTTGTTCTTGCGGTAGCAGGCGGCATGTACTTAAGCCGACTTACGCACGAGAGCGAGGCCGCATCCTAGAAGATTCGTTCCTGCCTTTGCAAACTGCCGAAAGTTCCGATGTTCGCCACCGAAAAAGAGAACAGGTACTGGTTCTCATTTCTAATGCCGAGATTAAACTGCCGCAGCTGTAAGCTGAAGCCGCAGCAATTTGTGTTGTAAGAGGTCTGGACGAAATCGTAGAGACGACGCCCGGTGAGGCGATCGTAGTCGACCAGGCCTGCGAGATTCCATCCTCTCCGGTTAGCATTCCCGTAGCCGCCGCCCACGGTCATCTGATTCGCCTGCGGAAGCAGCACGGGTAGAGTTGTGATGGCGTTGTCGGAGACTGACGCAAAATATTTCGAGTAGCGTACCGTAATGCCGTATGTTTGATCTACGATCTTGCCGCGGAGCGGATCGTAATCAGCCCGCCAATTCAATGAGACAAAAGGGTAGGGACTGACCGACATGTACGAGACGACGGGCGAGTAGCTGCGCGGTCCGTCGAGAAAGGCGAAAGGGGTAAGCTCTTCGGCGGCGAGTACAACGTTCCGCGCACCCACGCCTGCCGGACCCGTGAGCACTGCGCCTCCAAATGTAGGATCGAAAAAACGGGCCTGCGCGACGCGCCAGGTGAAGACCTCATTCACATTCCCGAGTTTGTCCTTTCGATATAAGCGATTCGTAATGGCGAGGGTCAGCTGGTTAGTGTTGGAGAGGATATCGGTCTCATCGAAGTGAATGATCTTCTGGAACTGATTGATGCCGGTCACGTACTCATAGGTGGCATCGGTCTCAATTACGTGTTTGAGCTTGGGACCGAGATGCAGCCAGGCGGGAGGAGTGTAGATTTTCTCGAGCGCTGGTAGCCGCAGATCCAAGGTGAAGTCGGCATCCGTTCGCAAAATGTTGGCGCCCTCGAATCGCGCACGGACCGTCGGATTGGAAGGGTTCGCGGGGCTGTAGGTCGATTCGTTCACCGAATACGTTTCGCTGTAATCGGTCGCTCCGAAGGTGATACTCGGGTTGAGCGAAAAGCCGGCGAATTGGAAGGCAGTAGCAACCCGGGGCTGGGCGTCGACTCTGCCGATTGGACCGGAACGGATAACGTCGGTTGTGATGCCGTTCAGCGGCTCGCTGCGCGTGAGCAGTCCACTACTGGCTCCGAAGGAGAACCATACGGGGACCGGACCGTGGACGAGATTCTGTTCCCGCCCTAGAAACTCGAGTGACGGTAATTTCTGGACTATCACCTCATTCGGCGGAGCGCCGTAGGGTGTAATGCCCTCGAAGAGCTGGTCTCGCATCGCTACGATACTGAACGAATAGACGTCGTGTTTGAAATGGCGCTGCAGAAATCCCAGCGAGTACACTTGGCTTTGAATGGCGGTCGCGAAGGAATACGAAAACGCCTCGCGAAACAGGTAGGAACTCAGATAGTTGTAATCGAGTCTTCCGGTAAATCCCAGAATCTGAGTGCGGGCGGTTAGTTCAAACTGGGTGCCACCTTGCTTCGTTGGGGTGGGCGTCCCATTAGGGATACCGCGGTCGTTCACCCGATAAAGATTGAAACTGAAATCGGTGAGGTCGTTGGGTTTTCCGCGAAAATCATAGAGGAAGGCGGGCCCGCGTCGCGTGTAATACTGCACCACGCCCGTCATATCGTAGCTGCGGCTGATTGCCCAGTAGTAGCCAAGACCGAAGACGTATCCGAATAACGTTGAATGGCCGATGTTTGGCGTCAGGAAACCGCTTTGGCGGGGATTCCTTCCCAGCGGCCTCCGGAAGTAGGGCAAATAGAGTATCGGGATGTTTTTGAGCCGGAACACGGCGCTTCGGGCCATGGCGCGATCGCCGGGAACGATGTCAAAGGTTGGGGCCTCAAAAACCCACCAGGGCTTTGGGATTCTGCAATCCGTGACGAAGCCGTGATGCAGGATGTAGCGGTTCTTTATGCGGTCGACCCAGTTTGCCTGAAAATAGAAAGGATTCGTGGTGCTCAGAACGGCCGGGTTCGACATGATTTTGGCGGGCGCGGTGCCGGTTACGCCATAAAACCTGCCTTCGTCCGTTCGAAGATTGAATTCGCCTTTTTCTGCGTTGATGATGTCTCCGGTTTTGTAGTGTTCAAGGCGGACGTGACCGCGGGCATAGGCCCAATCGGTATCGGAATTGAAATCGATCTCGTCGGCCGAGATAGACATCTCGGAAGTGCGCACCCGGGCGTCTCGTCTCAGGTATTTCAACTCGCCGTTGGATTCCTGGTGAATGGCTCCATACCAGATCTCGTCTTTGGGAGGAAGATCGGCTTGCGCGGGACGGTTGAGAACCTGGGAGCGAGCTGGCGCCGAAGAAAAGAACAGAATTGTCAGGGAGAGGAACAACTCTACCAGAAATTGTTCTAGACAAACGCCATATCTTCTGGTAGATAGGAAAGCGGGAACATTGCAGAATCCGAATAATTTCGGCGCGAGAGAAGGGCTCAACCGAGAACCGTAGCATGCCCCAGCGCTTTGGGGCAAGAGTTTCGCCGGAACGAAGGAGGAGAGAGCAGCAGCAAAAAGCGCCACATGACTTGCCAGCATTGTCAGACTTGGATTTTAGACGGGGATCACCGGTGCGGCCGTTGCGGCAGACGCGTGCGAGCAACACCATCCCGCATCTCTCCGGCGACGTATCCGATTGCAGCTGCTGCTACAGCGCCCGCCTACGATCTGGAACCAGAGCCAGGGTATGAAGAAGCCCGGCCTGGGATTGGTTCGGAGCCCGTCGAGCTCGGCCAACAAGCTTTGTTTACAATGCCTGCGAATGAATCGCGGGTAATCCCATTTGACACATTAACCTCCGCGGCGGAACGTGACGCCATTCGCCTGCGCGCGGCTGAAACGCAGCGGCCCGCTCCCGTCAGGAGTGCGAAAGTGGAAGCTAAGCGCCCGAGGTCCAAGCGGAACCGCCGGTCACTACAACGAGATCTGGAATTTCAGAGGCAAAGCGACCTCACGAGCGCCTTTGAGGGACCTGCTTCGGATGTTAGCTGTGCCGCGCCTGTCGCTACTGCGGGGGTGCGCATGGAAGCCGCGCTGCTTGACACACTGCTGATCGCATGCGGCTGCGCGATAGGCTTGGGCCTATTTTTCTATGTGGGCGGACGCTTCACAGCCGAGAAACACGTCCTCCCGTTTCTCGCGGCTGCAGTATTGACGGTTCCTCTCTTTTATAAGCTGCTGTGGGCTTTTGCCGGTCAGGATACGCCCGGTACGCGCCTGTGCGGACTCGAACTGGTTGACTTCGATGGCAAGCGCCCGTCCAAGGCACGCCGGTTCCAACGGGTGTTTGGCAGCGTCCTGAGTCTTCTTGCCGCGGGCGTTGGCATGATCTGGGCTTTAGTCGACAGCGACAAGCTCACTTGGCATGACCACATTTCAGGTACCTTTCCGACGTTTTCGGACCAGGATTAAGCGAGCCTAGACGGTTGCGATGTTACCTGCCGGGACCAGAATGGCCGTCATTGAGCCTTTCGATTTCGGCATCCTGGGATCCGCGCCATAGGATTGGATTTGATCCCGCCCGAACTCGGCTTCGGGCAAAGCGCAGGTGATGACTATAGTGCGGCCTGTGGTGTCGACTTCGACAGCGTGCTGGAACGCCGTCTCGAGCGGAAAGAAGAATAGCTTTTGCAGCATTTCGACCACGTAGTCGTAGGTGTGTTCGTCGTCATCGAGCAGGACCACGTGGAAAAGATTCCCGTGCTCCTGCTCGCGTTCATCTTGAACCGAGGGAGCGGTCCCGGGAACAGCTACAGCGCTCTGCATGTTGCAGGGTTCATTCTACCGGACTGCCCGGAACAATGCAGAACTGCTAGAATGTAAGTAGTTCCTCGATGTGGGGGCGCAACGGATTCGACGGGATTGAATCGTTGTGTGAAGGCGTGTCGGGTTCCGAGCTCCCGTAAAACGATCGGAAAACAACAACTGCCAATAATCAGCAGTTTGCTTACGCTGCCTAATTAAAAACTAGGTAGTGCGCTCCGGCTGGTGAGCCTGCGCGGCAGCTAGCGAGCGTCATGTTGCAGGATAGGCCTCTGGCTTCGGTCCGGAGCCATGGGGCCGAGATTAATCGGACTAGGCGGCTTTCGCTCTTGCCGGTTTTTTAGGAAGTCGCTGAATCAAGAGAACCGGATACACACGTAGGCTTTGCACGGCGGGCTTTTTCGGACGCGGGTTCAACTCCCGCCGCCTCCACCAACAACTCGTGCGCCGCTCCCTGGATGAGGCCTGCTGGCCATGTTCCCTTAGGAACAGCAGCCTGGCGCGCAGCAGGCTGCCGGCTTGGTAGCCCGGATGAATGCACCCATGAACTTGCCTGCAACCACAGGAGCAATGGCCTCAACATTCACGTCCTGCCCGCTCAGGAACTGGCGCGCATCCTCGATTTCATAAACACGCGTGGGTTCAATCTCCACACCTAGAAAGCCGGCCTTAGTGAGCTTGTCCTCGTATTCGGAATCCTGCATCGCGCCGGCAACGCAGCCCACCCATAGCTCGATGCTGCGGCGGATTTCCGCTGGCACCTCCCCGCGCACCACCACGTCGGAGACCGCCAAGCGGCCGCCCGGCTTCAGGACGCGAAAAGCCTCGCGCAGAGCGCGGTCTTTGTCGGCGGAAAGATTGATTACGCAGTTGGAAATGATCACGTCCACGCTGTTGTCAGGAAGTGGAATGTTCTCAATTTCACCTTTCAGGAACTCGACATTCTCGAGGCCGGCCTTGCGCTGGTTTTCACGCGCGAGGGCAAGCATATCCTCGGTCATATCGAGGCCGTATGCCTTACCTGTCCTTCCGACACGACGCGCCGATAGCAATACGTCGATGCCGCCCCCCGAACCGAGGTCCAGCACCGTTTCACCAGCATTGAGCTGCGCGAGAGCGGTTGGATTGCCGCAACCAAGCGAGGCCTTCAGCGCTTCTTCGGGAATCTGCCCGGCCTCCGCCGCGCTATAAAGGTTGGATGTTATGGGATCGCAGCTTCCATCAACAAGCGCAGAAGTTGCCCCGCAGCAACCGTTTTTGCCTCCGCTCGAGACTCGGCGCGCAGCCTCGGCATATTTCTCTTTAACAATGTCTTTTAGTTCCATTGAATGCTTCCTTCAATCTCTATGCGTGCTCGCTGAAAAACTCCAAAGGGTGCTGACGAAAGCCACGCTTTAACCATGGACGCTCCTTACCGGCAGAGCTGGATGATCGTTTCGGGCTCTATGGCTTTATTTCGGGTGCAGCATTCGGCGTAGAGGAAGCCTAGAAGCTCCTGCAGAACCTCGGTATTAGCCGAATACCAGAGATATGTGCTTTCGCGGCGCACGTTCACGAGCCCTTCGTTCTTAAGTTTTTCGAGGTGGTGGGAAAGTGTTGAGGCGGGAATATCGAGCTCCGCTCCAATATCGCCCGCCACCATGCCTCCGGGATGGGCGGAGAGCAGCACGCGCATAATCCGTAACCGCGGCTCCGTTCCCATGGCCGAGAACATGTCGGCATATCGCACCACGTCAGGTTCATTCTTCGGTTTAGCCATCCTCCCAGTCCTCTTCGTCCCAGCTCTCCAGAGAGCACAATAAACAGCCCGATGTGGAAGTTTTTTTCAGTTCCGCGAGCGCCACATCGGTTAACACAAATGTCCCAGGTAAATGATTCTGCTCTGCCGCCGGCGAGCGGTCCAGCTGCGCCCAGCATGCGAATTGGGGCAAACAGTCGTTAGCGTGCATACTTTGATAGTCTTATTATTCCACAACTAAGAAAGTATTGCTGAACGTTAGCGCCAGATCTCGCTGATCTCTTGCGAAAGGAAGGTGAGGGGTTGGGCCGAACAGCAACGACGCGAGCAGGAAAAAGACGGGCAATTTGATCTGTTGAGCGCTGCGTGACTGCTTGTGAAAGCGCGGGGCAGGCTCAATCTCCTATGATCGAATCCTAGGTCGTATAGTGCTTTTCCGACAAAGCACACAGCCTTTCGGCCGCCGATTCTGCCGTTATATCCCGTTGCGGAGTCGCCAGCATTTCGTACCCCACCATGAATTTCCGTACTGTAGCCGAGCGCAGCAACGGCGGATAGTAATGGGCGTGCAGATGCCATTCCGGATGACGCTCGCCATCCGTGGGCTGCTGGTGAAAACCCATAGTGTATGGAAAAGAGACTTGGAACAGGTTATCGTAGCGCGTGGTAATCCTTTTCAGAATGTCAGCAAGCCCGGTGCGCCCAGCTTCGTTCAGATCGCCCATCGCCGGAACGTGCTGTTTCGAAATAACCAGAGTCTCAAACGGCCAAATCGCCCAGAAAGGTACCAGGGCCGCGAATGCGTCGTTTTCACAGACCAGCCGATCGGCTGAGTTCAGTTCCAAGTTCAGATAGTCGCAGAGCAAGCAACTCTTCTGACGATCGAAATACGTCGTTTGGCTAGCTAGTTCCTTTACGGCCTCGTTCGGCAGCGATTCGTTCGCCCAGATTTGGCAGTGGGGGTGCGGATTGCTCGCGCCCATCATCTCGCCGCGGTTTTCGAAAATTTGAACCGACCTCACGAAGGGAATGTTGCTCAAATCCTGATACTGCTCAATCCACACGCCTACCACTTTCTCCAGGTCCGGGACGCTCATGCGGGATACGGTGAGGCTATGGTCGGGCGAGAAGCAAACCACCCGGCACAGGCCTTTCTCCGATTGCGCTACCAGCAGCCCGCCTTCATCCATCGAGCCCCCGGGTGCATCCGGCCGCAGCGCAGCATAGTCGTTATCGAAGACAAAAGTCGAGTTGTATTGAGGATTTCTTGCTCCTCCGGCACGGGCATTGCCTGGACACAGGTAGCAGGACGGATCGTAATGAAGTTGGGCAGGCGCCGGCGTCGTTTCCACTTGACCCTGCCACGGCCGCTGGGTCCGGTGGGGTGAAACGAGGATCCACTCACCTGTTAAGGGATTAAAGCGCCGGTGCGGTTGCTCGCGTAGATTGATCACTGCTCCTCCGGTGTCAGAATGTTCTATTGCGACCAGACGAGATGATCATACTCCGAATAGCTTTTTCTCTCTTGCTAACAACGTGCTCGGTGATTGCTGCCGACCTGTCAGCCGTCACGGATTACACGAATTACAATGTCGGTGACCAAGTACGAATCAGGCTGCAGCCCGCCGGGTCCGGTACCGCTACGATTCGCTACGCCGGTGAGGAAAGGCCCTTAGTCACCGGCCTGCACCTGAACGGATCAGCATACGAGCCGCTCTGGACCATCCCGTCAGATGCTCGCACGGGGCGATACCTGGTGGACTTCTCTCGGGCGGCGGGCGGCACAGTGCTGCGAGCCACCTCTTTCGCAGTACATAAGCAATTAGCCAAAGTGGTCTCGGTAGAGCTGGACAAAACGTTCTACACGGCGGGCGATACGATCAATCCGCGCATTGTCGTCAAGAATCTTTCGAACCAGAAGCTCAATGACATTCAAGTCGAGTTTGAGCCTTACACTTATCCCTGGATTGCTCCTGAACCCGATGAGCCGCCCGTTTGGAGATACGTCGTGGCACGTTCGCTCTCCCTTGCCCCGGGCGAAGAAAAAGAGTTCCGAGTGACGAAGGCTACTGTTGCCCAAGTCGAGCACGGTCAACCCGAAGCTCTCTACTATTCGGTGGTGATTCGCAACAGCCGCCAGCAGGATCGGATATACGATTTAGCTTTCGCGCTGCCCGCTTTCACTATGCCGCCGAATAAATTCTTTCCAAAACAATATCCATTTCTTTATCTTTATTGGCGTCTTAAGGACGTCCCGAAATCGGAATCATATCGCGAGTTTTATCCACCGCAGTTTGTCTCGGATGTGATTCACTTCGATACGAATCACACGATGTTCCGGGCGAAGGCCCCAGGGGTGCTGCGCTTCACCCTAACCCCGCGAAAGGGTCCAGGCTGGAAGGATGCGCGCATTCGGATGCGTGTCCTCGATGCGCAAGGGCGCGAAGTGAAACAGCAGTTGCAAGGCGGAAGGCTTCCCGGCACTCATGAATTCGCGTTTGAGGCGTTGCCTGCGGGTTTGTATACGCTTCATGTTTCGGTGGAAGACGCGGGAGGCGCGGTTCTTGCACATAACCAGCTGGAGTTCGCGACGAATAAGCTCCCCGAATCGATTCTGATCTTCCTCGCGCATCAGGATGACGATACCGCGCACCCGGCGCTGATCCGCGCCGCCGTTGAAAACAAAATTCCGATTCACTTTGTGTATCTCACCGGTGGGGATGCCGGTGGCTGCGATCGCTTCTACTGGCATTCCTGCGATGCCGCGCGCGCCATGGATTTCGGTGAAGTGCGCCAGGCGGAAGCTCTCGCATCTCTGGGACATCTCGGAGTGGCCAGCGAGAATGTTTCATTTCTCGGCCTTCCCGACGGTGGCCTGGAACAGATCTGGTATCACCACCACAGCCCGGCGGATCCGTACCTGTCGGTGCTTCTTGCGAGCGATCACTCGCCCTACGCCGGAGCGGCGGTGCCGAATCTGCCATACGCACGGGATTCCATAGTCGCCGTGATGAAAACTTACATAACACAATATAAGCCGGCGATGATCGTAACGGGCCATCCGGACGAGCGGCATGTGGACCACCGCACGAATAACTGGCTGGCCGTTAAAGCGATGCAAGAACTTTTGCGCGAAGGGAAGATCTCACGGAATACGGAGTTGTTAGTGGATATTTCGTACGGGGCGAAGGCCGGCCGCCACGCGCCGTACCGCTTTGAGAAGAATACGTTTTACGCTTCGGGCGAGGCTGCCAGAATCGGCCAAGAGGCGCTCTGGTATTACCAGTCGCAGGACGGCAACCATCAGCAGGCAAATATCAAAGACTTTGTGGATCTGCCGCGCACGGACGCCTACCCGCACGTTCGAATTCTCGATTGGTGGGAGCACGAAGGCTGGAACGAGCAGCCGGAGGGAAGGTAGAGGAACGGCCCCGGCTCTCGCAAGAGGGCCGGGGCTAACTGCCAGTGGCTAGAAAGTGGCTTTCAAACTGAACTGAACATTGCGTGGATCGTTGCGAGTGCCGTACACTTGGCCGAACGTTCCGCCGCAATTCAAACACGTGTTGAAGTTGTAATTTCCGCCGAAGATCGGATGATTGAAAGCGTTCAGCATCTCACCGCGGAACTGTACGCGGAAGCGCTCGGGTCCGAAGAACTTTGCGACAGATGCATCAAGATTCTTCGTCCATGCTTCGCGCACCGACGGAATACGCAGCGGACTTGTGCCGAGGCGGGACTGCCCGTCGGTCAATACAAACGCGTTCGGATTGATCCACTGGTCCGGAGTCTGGTGTGCGGGTACCGGGTTGCCGACCAGGTCGGGAGTCTGCGGACTCGGGAAGCCGTAGAGGTTGTTCAGCGGCGAGTTGTAGTCGTCGATGATTCCGAAAATCGGAAACCCGCTCGATAGCCGGATATTGGAAGAGAGCTGCCAATTACCCAGCACCTGTTTGACGATCCAGGGAGCGCTGCTGCCCCAGCGCTTACCGGACCCATAAGGCAAATCGTACACACCCGCAACCGCAAAGCTGTGTGGCTGGTCGTGCGTGCTTACCGCGTAATCGAGTTTGGTGTTGTAGGAATCGCGCCATAAATTGCCGATACTCCAGCCGACGTAATCCTCGGAACCATCATCGAGCGCTTTCGACCAGCGATAGGTCACAATTGCGCTCAGGCCGTTGCTGAACGCGTGGTTGTATTTCAGATCGAGTGCGTTGTAGCTGGAGGTAGCGCCGGGAAGCGAGCGCGTGACGGTGAGGCTGCCGAACTCAGGATAAGGCTGCAGCAATTGATACTGATAGATGGTGCTGCCCGATAAACTGCTGTTGGGATTGGTAATCACACCTGCGAACGGGTTCGGGACCTGGTTCTGCAGATATCCGTCGCCGAGGGCGAGCGCCTGAGTGGGCAACTGGTTGATATTGATATTCGGATTGCCGTACATCAGCTTGCGGCCGTTGACGCCGGTGTAGCCGACCTCAAAGATGGAATGCGAACTCAGTTGATACTGCACATCGAAACTCCACTGTTCGGTATAGCCACTCGGGTGCGAGCCCTTCAGCCAAATTTGGCCCGCGCCCTGACCTAGATATGTGCCCAGCCCTTGCGAGCTGCCGGTCTGCGGATTCAGGCCGTTCGGGAACGGTGTGCTGATCGGCGTAGTCGGTACGATGCCGAGCGCGTCCTGGGTTCCGAAAGAAGTCGTGTTCGAGCCGTAGCCGAGAAATTGGCCGGGAAAATCGAAGCTCAGCATCGCCGAGCTCGGCGTATAGAAAATGCCGGCGCCCGCGCGCACCACTACTTTGTCCGTCGCGCGATAGGCAACACCGATGCGAGGCGCAAAATCCAGATTGTTTGGAGTCCAGGCGTAGCGGTGATTCTTGTCGGCGTATTCGAATCCGCCGCGCACATCGAAGCCCACCTGCGAGCTGATCGGATTGGTGATTGTTGGGTCAAACCACGCGAGACGGTTGTAGCGTTCCGTGGCAGGGCGCTGGTTCTCATAGCGGAGGCCAAGGGTCAACGTGAGTCGCGGTGTAACGCGCCACTGATCCTGTACGTACGTACCCCAAATGTGCTGGCTCATCGCGGGCAGTGCATTGACGTTTGAAGTCACATCGCCGGTGCCGAGCAGCAGCGAAGCAATGGGATTTCCGCTGAGCGAGGATGAGCCAACAATCGCCTGACAGGGTCCGCTTCCCGGACCGGGATCGCAGGACGTCAGCCCGCTCGATGTGGCCACATTCCCGACGCCGAACTGCTCGTTATTAATCAGAAGCACGTCGAAATTGGCACCGAACTTGAGCGTGTGTTTGGAAAACTGCTTCGTAAGGTTTGACTGCGCTGTCTCCGAGTAGCGGACATAACGATTGTAGTTATACGGCTGCGCCCCGAGGCTGGCGTAATTGTTATCGAGCTGGAGCTGCGGTAGCACGTTCGCCTGCTGCGGAAAAAGATCCGGATTGAGCCCGACTGTAGCCGGTGAAGATTTGCCGAGAATGGAAGGGTTCTGTGCCTCATGCCAGCGGCTATAGCCAATGTACGAGTTGATGACCCAGGTCGGACTCGGCGTCACGGTATCGTTGATCACAACCTGGAAGCCTTTATCGCTGTTGGCGTAATTGTTGTCCGCCCCGTTGCAGAAGAAGCAGGGCGGCGTTTGCGTTTGCCGGACGCGATCAGCCATGCGCGCGAAAATGCGATGTTTTTCGTTCTGCGCCCAATCCACGCGCCATTCGAATTTGTCGTTGTCGACAACTCCCGGGCCTTGCGCGATGTAGTTGTTTAAGTCATTCGGTCCCTGGCTGGGGCGGTTGGGGAGCGGAAACAAGTCCGCGTATGCCTGGCCCGTCGAGTTGATTAGGTTTTGCGGAATCCTATTGCCCGTAAACGGCGTCCGCGTGTAGTACGTGTTGCCTTCCGCATCGGTCACCTGGGTGCTTGAGAACGGATTGTAGATCACGAGCGGATCGCCGTTAGTGTTGAACGATTGCGAGAAATCACCGGCGCGCTCGAGTGCCGTCGGTACGGTTTGCAATCCGCTGTTTTCGGTATCGTGCTGGCGCAGGGCGTCATAGGCAGCGAAGAAGAACAGGTTATAGCGCTTCAGAATCGGGCCACCGATATTTCCGCCGAACTGGTTGCGCTTTAGTTGGCCGCGCGGAGTGCCGAACTCGTTACCGGACCAGGTATTGGCGTCCAAAGCCGAATTGCGTAAGAAATCGTAAACTTCGCCGTGAAAAGTGTTGGAGCCGCCTTTGGTGATGAGTGTGACGACGCCCATACCCGAGCGCTCGTACTGCGCATCGTAGACATTCGAGGCCACCTGCTGCTCCTGCACGGAATCGTTGATGGGGGAAACCATGAGACCGCCCCAGTCCATAGCGGTGGAAGGCGCGCCGTCGATCAGGATCTGCGCTTCGCCTGAGCGCCCGCCATTCAGACCGAACATGCTGAAATTCTGATCGAAGGTCTGAGAGCGCGATGTCATGCCGCCCTGCGCTTCCGTGGTTCCCGCGAGCGAAAAGACGAAATTCAACGGGCTGCGAGTGTTATTCGGCAGCGCTTCTATCAGCTGGCTGTCCATGGTAACCGAGTTGTTTGCGCTTTGCGTATCCACCAGAACCGACTGGCCGGATACTTCCACTTTCTGCTGCGTGTCGCCGACCTGGAGAGAGACATCCACTAGCGCTGACGTGCCCGCCGGCAGCAGCATGTTCGACCTCACATAGGTCTTGAAGCCCTTCGCATCCACAGTGATCTGATACGTTCCTGGCTGCAAGTTGTCGAACTTATACGTTCCATCACTCGTGGTTGTGTAATCGCGGAGATCGTGCGTCTGCATGTTGGTGAGCTCCACTTTTGTACCGCTCATTACGGCGCCCGTAGGATCTGTGACAATCCCCGCTATGGACGCTGAAAACGTTTGGCCCAACGCGAGTTGGCAGGCTAATAGCGCCAGCAGCGTCAGGCCCGCGACCGGAAGAAAGGTACTGATCGCTTGATCATTTCTCTTGTGCAAATTCATAACTGCCCCTTTTCCCAAAAAAGCTCTAACCTCAATAAATCCGCCTACCTGCTCGCCGGCAAGGCAAACGCAACATAACTCCCTCCGCTCGGCGCGCCCCATTTGCCGCCGCCTGCGCCGATGGCCACGTATTCGCGCCCGTTGACTTCATAAACGGCCGGAGTCGCATTGCCCGAAGCTGGCAGCTCCGTTTCCCAAAGTAACTCCCCAGTTGCTTTATCAAAGGCGTGGAACTTACGGTCCTGCGTAGTCGCCCCGATAAACAACAACCCGCCTGCCGTAATCACGCCGCCGCCGTAATTTTCCGATCCCGTATCATGCATGCCTTGCGCCGCGAGCTTCGGGTACTCCCCGAACGGCTTCTTCCAAACGTATTTGCCGGAGTTAAGATCGAGCGCATTCAAAGTGCCCCAGGGAGGCGCAACCGCCGGATAGCCATCCGGATCGAGCCACCTCACATAGCCGTCCAGGCCGTACTTCAATGGCGAAAGGCCGGTGATCTGCTGGTGTTCAGCGCCGTCTAGCCGCACGTCTTTCCCGGTCATCACAAATTCGACGATAGCGTTCACTGCTCCGGAACCCAGACGCCCGAAGCCGGGCATTCTGCCTCCGCCATGCTCCACCATGCCTGTGACTTCGTCGCGCGACAGCTTGGAACCTATATGTATCAACGACGGAAACTCCGGTGGACTGCCGCTCAGATCCGTGCGATGGCAACCTGAACAGTTTTGTCTGTACAAAGTCGATCCGCTCATCGCGCCTGTGCCCAGCCTGCGCGGAATCAGTCGCACAATGAATGCCATCTCGTTTGAGTTGACGTAGAGAATTCCGGTTTTCGGATCCCAGGCCGCGCCGCCCCATTCGCCGCCTCCGTCGAGACCCGGAAAAACAATCGTCCCTTGGAGGCTTGGCGGAGTAAACTGGGGTCCGCTGCGCAGCTTTTCAAACTGCGCTAGCACTGCGGCGCGAGCAGCAGGCGTACGGTTAGTCAATAGCTCAGGAGTTACCTCCTGGCGTGCGTAGGGTGGGGGCGCGGTAGGCAGAATCTGTGTTCGAGAGAGCTCTTCTCCGTCAACATCGCTCTTCGGTACGTCGATCGTACGATAAGGGACGAGCGGCTTGCCCGTTAGCTCATCAAAGAGCCAGACGTACCCGTATTTCGTGATTTGAGCAACAGCATCGATCGATTTTCCGTTGCGCCTAAGTTTCACAAGCGTGGGTGCCGACGGCAGATCACGATCCCAGGCGTCGTGATGCACGAGTTGAAAATGCCAGATCAGCCGCCCAGTTTCCGCGTCGAGCGCCAGCAGGCAGTCCGCAAACAGATCGTCCCCGATCCGGTTCGCTCCATAGAAGTCGAACGACGCAGACCCGGTCGGCGCGAATACCATGCCGTTTTCCTTGTCGAGCGTTAAGCCGGCCCAGGAGTTCGCGCCCCCAATGCGCTTGTAGGCATCCGCCGGCCAGGTATTGTAGCCGTATTCGCCGGGTAGAGGAATGGTGTGAAAGATCCAGCGCATCTTGCCGGTCCGCACATCAAAAGCGCGAATATGCCCGGGCGCAGCGGGTAGGTCTTCAGCTACCAGCGTTCCTTGGATCAGCAGGTCTTTGTACACCACTCCGGGGCTGGTTGCCTGAATAGTCAGGTCCTTGAAGTCACTGCCCAGACCCTCATGCAGATCGAGGCGTCCATTCTCTGCGAATTCGGCGACGGGCTGACCGGTTTTGGCGTTTAAGGCGTAAATGTATTGATCGATTCCGACAAACAGCCGGCGTTCATCGCCATTGCCCCAGTAGGCCATGCCCCGGTTGCGGAGCTTGGAAGCGATGCGCTCACCCCGATGCGCGTCGAAATCCCACAACAGCTTGCCGGTTTCAGCATCGAGCGCTATCACTCGCAGGCGCGGCGTAGTGGCATAGAGCACACCGTCCAGCACCAACGGATTGCATTGCATCTCCGAGCCTTCGAACTGATCGCCCGAATCGAACTGCCAGGCGCGTTCGAGCCGCTTTACGTTATTGCAGTCGATCTGCGCCAGTGGCGAATAATGCATGCCTCGCGCTCCGCTGACAATCGACCAGTTTCGGTCCTGCTGCTTGCCTTTGCTCGCGCTTAGCATCAGCAACGAGGCACTCAACAAAAGGGCAGTTCCCGGAATGGACCGGCGATTTCTCATTTCTGCAATGCCAGGTCCGACGGCTTTACACCTTTCGTGTACTGTTCCGATGTATATGCATGCGGATGGTACTCGCCTACTAAAGCCACATCCGCTTTCGGAGGAATCTTCTTTTCAAGACCCACGCTCCAATAAGTAGCGTTAACCAGCAGTCGCCGCAGCGCTTCGCTCTCCAGATCATCAGCGGCGCCCATAGTAGAAACGAAAATCCGGGCCGTCTTGCCGTTCTCAGCCTTGAAGTGGTTAGTCCACGCAACCGGCATCATCGGGTCGTTTATCTTGCCCGGTACAGGCGGGTCCGTCGGCTGGAGCCCTGAGAGCACTTCGCCAAGCAGCAGCGGCCGGCAACTGCTCTCCATGGGCAGCCGGACCTCATAGACTTCCGTCGGAACCCAGATCTCGCCGCTCTTGATGCCGCGCAGAATCGGGCTACCCTCCGCGCCTGGTGCGAAAAGTGCCCGCGTGCTCTGTTTCCCGTGCTGGCCGTGATGAGCTACCCAGGTCTCGCCCAGCACCTTGCGTCCAAATCCGCCCTCCCATCCCGGAACCGTGCTGTTCCAGGAATATCGTTCGTATGTTTTGCTGGTTGTGAGCTGAAAAGGATGGGTGCCGGTGCGAATGGCGATGATAGGCCGCCCAGACTGAATGTAGTCGATCAGCATCTTCATTTGATCGTCCGGTAAATCGCGCCAGCGCATGAAAAGCACCAGTAGGTCTGCGTCTTGCAAAGCTTCCAAACCGCGCAACTCTTTATTCTGATGAGGATTAATTGTGCCATCCGGGTCGAGGGGAAAAATAACTGTGCTCGTAAAACCGTGTCGCACAGCTAAAATCTTTCCGAGCTGCGGTAGCGCCTCCTCGGAGTGGTATTCCCCATCGTCGCCGGCGATCATGACAACGTTCTTGCCTTTTCCGGGTCCGTGTGTTCCCTGATAAGTAACAGTTTGAGACTCAAGCGGCCAGACAGCGATGAGTAGAACCAGACACAAAGGTCCAAAGAACTGCTGTGCCGCGCTTATGACGAGCGCTCGGCAGCGAAATAGAACATGGCTTAGCGAGAGTTTCATCAACCAGGACGATTGTACCCATCTTTAGTGTCAAAGATGCATGAAGTCAACACAAAAATTCATGTCAATGAACGGGAGCCGGGAGGTTCATGAACGTTCTCGGAAGAAACCTTGGCGAGTTTCGATGCCGTATTGTAGATTCCATATATATAGTGCATACTGATGCATATGCGAACCACTCTTATCATCGAACAAGAGCTAATAGATCGGGCCAAGGAGGCGACCGGAATAGCTGAGAAAACTGCGCTGGTACGTGCTGGCCTGAGAGCCTTGATTGAATTGGGCGCGGCCAGACGTTTAGCTGTCCTTGGTGGCTCGGACCCCGATTTGCTCGAAATTCCAAGGCGCAGGACTGAACCCTCCCGGTGATCCTTGTAGATACATCTGTTTGGATCAATCATCTGCGCCGGTCCGACGAAGACCTTTCAGCTCTCCTGGAAGCGGGTTTGGTTTTCACCCATCCCATGGTGATCGGAGAGTTGTCCTGCGGCAATTTGAAGAACCGCGCGGAGGTTCTTGCGAATCTTAAGATGTTGCCCGTGCCTGCTCCCGCGCGGGATGAGGAAGTTCTTGCGCTTCTCGAGCGGCATCAACTGTTCGGGAAGGGCATGGGATGGATTGACGCTCATTTGCTTGCTTCGACGCTCATTACCCGTTGTGGGCTGTGGACGCGCGATCAGATGCTTGCTGGTATCGCCACCGGATTGGAGGTGCCCCATCAAGTACTCTCAGGCGATGTCTGGCGGCCACGCATGTAGTCAAGGCTCCTCAATTTTTGTGGCATTGATTTGCACGCTAATTCTCTGTGCAGGTATTCCCGGTCACGCGGGCGAAATTCCTTCCGGGAAAACACTCGAGATCCGGCTGACACGCTCACTGGCCTCGTTTTCCTCAAAGAAGGGCAGCGAAGTTGAGGGCGTGATTATCGCGCCAGTTCTGGAGCACGGGCAGGTCCTGATCCCGATGGGCGCAAAGGTCACCGGCACGGTGCGGGGCGTGAGGCGTGTAGGGCTGGGACTGATTCATGAGAGTGCGCGTCTAAGCATCGAGTTCAACCATCTGATTCTGCCCGACGGTTCGCAATTAACGATCGATACTCGCGTTGCCGAAATAGATAACGCGCGCGAGTCGGTAGACGCGCATGGCCGCGTAACAGGCATCCGCTCCACCGGAACGATTGGCTATCGCGCGGACAATTTGATTGCCGGGTTCGCCATGTTCGATCCGATTGCCTACCTGTATGTAACCGTGGCTTCAGCCCGCGTGCTTCGCTTCTCCGAGCCTGAAATCTGGTTTCCCGCCGGAACGGAGTTGAGCGTGAAGCTGCTTGCGCCGGTAGAGCTCAGCGAGAGCTATGGGCCGCCGGTCCCCAGTATCCAAAGCTCTCCACAGGAAAAAGCGGCACTTCGCTCGACTTTACGCAGTCTTCCTTACCGCACCAGGACCGCCGATTCGAACAAGCCTTCTGATTTGACGAACCTTGTTTTTCTTGGCACACCCGGCGCTCTCGAACGTGCCTTTCTTGCCGCAGGCTGGATGCAATCTGATCGTCTCAACACGATCACTGGATTTCTCACCCTGCGTTCGATCGCTGAGAGCCAGCGTTACCAGAGCGCGCCGATGTCTATCCTTTTACTCGATGAGCAGCGGCCGCGGTTCACCTTTTCTAAGTCATTGGATACATTTTCGAAGCGCCATCACGTGCGCATCTGGTTGCGCTCGGAAACCTGGAACGGAATGCCGATCCTGACCGCTTCGTCTACCCAGGATATCGGTATCCAGCTTTCCCGGAAGAACAGAACCTTCATCCACGTGATCGATACGAATATCGATAACGAGCGCGCCAAGATTGTAGACGATCTGATCTTTACCGGATGCGTGGATGCGGCGGAATTGTATCCCCGGCCCTGGGTCGTGGCCGGTGCTCAAAATGCCACCGGCGAGGCGCTTAAGACCGACCGCCGAGTGGCAGTATTGCAACTGAATGACTGCTCTCATCCCAGAGACCCGGTTGACTTGGAGGGGCCTCCAGATAAGCCGGTTACCGGAAGGGTGGTCGAGCGCGGGTTCCGCCAGGGCATACTCATAACCCGCAACGATATTTATCGCGGCAACTTGATTTACCAGAGCGTCGAAGGGACCAAGCTCGGAGTTCATTACCTTAAGCACAGATGCGATGCCGGCCACCCGGCCACGGACACTCCGCCAGAAATTCCGAGCGCCATCTCATCGGAGCCCGGCGGGAACGACGCCGAAGTGGCGGTGGCGCCCGAGCGAGGCGCCACCGCGGGAAAGAATCCTCCCGCCTCGGACGTTCCACGGGCTCACACGGAGAGGCCGGCTTTATTTGAGCTGGGCGTGCACGGCGGCTGGCTACGTTTCGGGGATTCTCTGGCAGAAACGAGCCTCTCTCTAGAATCGCGGAGTACAGACATTCCGTCATTCAATCTGTTCTTGCGGAACCGCGTAAAGAATGGGTGGGCTGTGGGAACGTCCATTACATTGAACTCCTGGAAGCATTTTTCGAATGAATTTTCGTTTGATTATCAGGAGGGCAAATATCGCCTTGGTGCTTCATTCAGCGGGTTCAATGGCGAGAACCCTGTCGGATATGAGGAGCAGACCACCGGATTCCTAACCAATCAATTCGGATATGCTCTTCTGTTCAACCTGCGTTCTCGGGAAAAAAGGGTCAGGCCTTATGTAGCAGCTGGAACCGCGTTCCAACTGCTTCATATCACCGATGCTCCATTCAAGTCTTCAGGCGGCGTTTTCAAGGTAGGTCTGCGCAACGTGGGGCTGATTCTGGCTGCCTACAACTTCGCCAACAATCCTCCGCTCGATGGAGGTGGCGTTTTCCAGTTCGGATTTCAGTATGGCGGCGGGATCAAGTATCGTATTACCCGGAGATGGCTCGCGCAGCTGGATTATCGAGAAACATTGAGTCCCCAGCCGAACTTCGTCGAGCGCTCGATTCACATCGATGATCCTTCCGATTCCGATCAGTTCACCATTTACAAGGAGTCAAACCAACCAAGCAGCCCTCTTCGCGAGCAGAGATTGACTGCCGGAATCAGCTTTGTTTTCTGACTCGCGGCTATTCGATCTTAGTTCCCTTGAGTGCGCCCCGCACGGCGGTGTTCATCATATTTTCTGCCAGATGGAGCGTCGCGGTGTTCAAGACCTCCAACCGGGCATTGATGGCGTGGTGATCGTCCCCGTTATAAGCGTTCTCCAGGTCGCGTTTGGCGGTCTCGATTTCGCTCTGCTCGCGTTTTGGCAAAGCATTCCAGGCTTCGCTCTTCTGCGCTTTGACAAGAGCCGCCAAGACGTGGTCGGCCTCTACGCGTGCTTCACGAACCTGTCGCTCGCGCATGTCTTCCCCGGCTTTCTCGAGCGATTCCTCAATCATTGCGGCCACCTGTTCCTCAGACAGGCCGTAAGAGGGCTTCACCTCTACACTCTGCTCTTTGCCAGTGCGCGCATCCCGTGCCGTGACACTCAGGATGCCGTTAGCATCGATGAGGAAGCGCACTTCGATTCGTGCGAAGCCGGCGGGTTGTGGATCAATGTCCTTCAAGTCGAAACGCGCCAGGCTGCGGCAGTCCTTCACCAGTTCCCGCTCGCCTTGCAGTACATGGATCAGAACGTTGCGCTGCCCGTCTACCGCTGTTGTGAAGCTCTCGGTAGCGCTGGCAGGAATGGTCGAATTGCGGTGAATGAGTTTCGATACGACGCCACCCATCGTCTCGATACCCAGCGAAAGCGGCGTCACGTCAAGCAGCAGCTTGTCTTCCACGTCGCCCGCCAGAATGCCCGCTTGCACGGCCGCTCCCAGCGCAACCACTTCGTCCGGATTCAGCTCGGTATGTGGTTTGGTCTTGAATAGCCGCTCGACCGCCGCCCTAACCAGCGGGATGCGCGTCGAGCCTCCCACCATCACCACTTCGTCGATTTGCTCAGGGGTCAGCTTCGCGTCAGCTAAACAAGCCCGGCACGGCTCCAGAGTCCGTTCAACCACAGGCGCAATCAGCCGTTCCAATAGGGTGCGATCCAAAGCGCGGCTGTATTGCTTACCGCGATAGGCCAGCTCAATTTTGGTTTCCGGAACAAATGACAGTTCTTCCTTGGCCCGAATAACAGCACGGCGGAGGCGCTGTACTCCTTCGGCATCTTGCGAAAGATCTTCACCCCACTCTGATCGCACATCCTCCAACGCGATTCGCAGAAGCAGATTATCGATGTCGTCGCCGCCCAAATGCGTGTCACCGTTCGTGGCAAGCACTTCGAATATGCCGGCGTGGAGGCGCAGGATGGATATGTCGAAGGTGCCCCCTCCGAAATCGTAAACCGCGATAATCCCGTCAGTGCGCTTATCGAGTCCATAGGCCAGCGAGGCGGCCGTGGGTTCGTTGACCAATCGCAGAACTTCCAAACCGGCCAGGCGTCCGGCGTCTTTCGTGGCCTGCCGCTGCGCGTCATTGAAGTAAGCGGGAACAGTAATTACCGCTTCCGAAACCGGAGCGCCAAGTGCCGCTTCCGCGTTGTCCTTAAGTTGCCGCAGAACTTCAGCAGAAATTTCAGGGGGCGTAAACTTGCGCCCTCCAAGCTCCAATTTGATGACGGCTTCGCTGTCGTGGGCGATGCGAAAAGGAAAAAGCTTCAACTCAGCTTCTACGTCCGCGACACCACGACCCATTAGTCTTTTGACCGAATACACCGTGCGATCCGGGCGAGTGAGCAGAAGTTCCCGCGCGGATTCGCCTGCGACGAGCCGCCCGTCATCGGTGAGTGAGACAATGCTTGGGACGATCTTACGCCCTTCTGCATCCTCCACAATGCGCGGGCCGGTCAGATCCATGTAGGCGACCAGGCTATTCGTTGTGCCGAGATCTATCCCGACGATCTTAGATTGCCGGCTTTCACCGAAATCGATTTGAAAAGTTCCCATTGTAATTTGGTTAGAGTCGGTCTTCGACAGGTTGGGAGGCGCCGATCGCCGGATTCAGTGCGCGCTCCACATCTCGGATCAGGTTCTCGATGTATCTCCTGCGGTTCAGAACGGCGCGGATCTCCTGCAGCGCCTGCCGCGCGCTTTCACTGCTAGACTCTGCTGCATCGTAACGCGAGAAGAGCGCCTCGAGTTCCCGGTCAATTTCACAGCGCATAGAGACGAAGTTTCCCTTCGCACTCTCCAGTTGAGGCCGGGCGCCTTCGTCCCCCTCCTTCAACTCCTCCAGCATCAGGTTGAGCTCGAAGACCTCTTCGAGCAACTCAGGGGGCACGTCTTTCGAACGCTGCTCACCTATAGGGAATCCTTCCTCGGTCAGGAGATACTCGGCTCGTCTAATCGGATCACGCAGCGTGCGATACCCGTCATTCACCAACGAGGTCACTTCGAGAGCCTCTGCCTGTTGTTCCGGGCCCTTGCGGCTGAACCGGTCGGGATGCCACTTACGGCTGAGATCGTAGAAGCGGCGCTGCAGTTCCTCCGGATTAATCGTGAGTTTGCGGCCCACTTCGAACAAGTCGTAATAGTTAGTGGGAAAGGTAGACATGGGTATGACAGGACGACGCCGCCGGGCGGGTGCCGAACGAACTCTAAGCTGAGAACGAGGTACCGCAGCCGCAGCTTTTCGTGGCGTGCGGATTGTCGAAAACAAAGCCCGATTGCATCAGAGAGTCCTTCCAGTCGAGCGTCATTCCGTCCAGAAAAACCATGCTCTTCGGGTCCACAAATACCCGCACATCTTCGAACTCAAAAACGTGATCGCGGGGTCTGGGCTCGGGCGAAAACTTGAACTGATAACTCAATCCCGAGCAGCCGCCTCCCAATACGCCCAACCGCAATCCACCTTGGACGCCCTCCCGTGCAAAAGCCTCACGGATCTTCTGCACGGCCCTGGGCGTCACGTGGACTTGTTTAGCGGCCGGCGTTTCGGCTGCTGCCGTTTGGCCCGGAACGCCCAGCTGAGTCAGCTCAGCCATGAGCAAGGTTCTCCTATTAGACAGCTACCGTCTCGGCCTTGGGCGCGCTCGCGTGCTTCTTCTTGTAGTCGCCGATCGCCGCTTTGATAGCGTCTTCGGCCAGCACCGAGCAATGGATCTTCACCGGTGGAAGCGAGAGCTCGTTGACGATGTCGGTGTTCTTGATATCGAGTGCCTGATCCACCGTCTTGCCCCGCAGCCACTCCGTCGCAAGTGATGAACTGGCAATCGCGCTGCCGCAACCGAAGGTCTTGAACTTCGCATCTTCGATTACGCCCGTTTCGGGGTTCACCTTCACCTGCAATTTCATCACGTCGCCGCACTCCGGCGCGCCCACCATCCCGGTCCCGACATTCGGGCTGTTTTTATCCAACGAACCCACGTTCCGAGGGTTCTTGTAGTGATCCAAAACCTTATCAGAGTAAGCCATTTATTCCCCTTCTCTCATCTTAATGCCCGCCCGAATCAATGTGCGGTCCAGGAGACTTTCGTCAGATCCACGCCCTCTTTCGCCATTTCGTAAAGCGGCGAAAGCTCGCGTAGTTTCTGGACTACATTCACCACCTTATCGGCGACATAATCGACTTCCTCTTCGGTATTGAATCTGCCAAGCCCAAACCGAATCGAAGAGTGCGCAATGTCGTCACCCGCGCCCAGGGCCTTCAGTACGTAACTCGGCTCAAGGGTGGCGGAAGTGCATGCCGAACCGCTCGAAACCGCAATATCGTTGATACCCATTAGGAGGCTCTCGCCTTCCACGTAGGCAAAACTGATATTCAGATTGTTGGGCAAATGGTGTTCCATTGTGCCGTTGACGTAAACTTCATCGAGATCGTGCGTTAAACGGTCCTTCAACTTGTCGCGCAGGAAGCTCAACCGGCGGGACTCCTCGGGCATTTCTTTGCGAGCAATTTCGCATGCTGTGCCGAGACCTACGATCCCGGGCACGTTCAAGGTTCCGGATCGCATGCCACGCTCATGTCCCCCGCCATCCATCTGAGCTGTGATCTGCACGCGAGGGTTGCGCCGCCGCACATAAAGCGCGCCGCAGCCTTTCGGGCCATAGATCTTGTGTCCAGTCAAAGAGAGGACATCAATGCCGTCGGCCACCACGTTAACCGGAATCTTACCTACCGCCTGCACAGCATCGCTATGGAACAGCACGCCTTTTTCCTTGGCGATCTTGCCGATCTCAGCCATTGGCTGCACCACGCCGATTTCGTTGTTCGCATACATGATCGAAATCAGGATCGTCTTGTCCGTGATGGCATCCCGCAACTGGTCGAGATCGATCAAGCCGTTCGCTTGAACCGGCAGATACGTGACGCGCACGCCTTCCTTCTCGAGCCGCTTGCATGTGTCGAGAACCGCTTTGTGCTCGGTCGCCTGCGTGATGATGTGGTTACCACGCTCGGCGTACATTTCGGCAATGCCTTTCAGCGCGAGATTGTTCGATTCCGTTGCTCCGCTGGTAAAGACGATTTCTTTCGGGGTCGCACCTATCAGTTCCGCAATCTGCTTACGAGCGCGCTCGACGCCTTCTTCCGCCTCCCATCCGAAACTGTGGTTCCTCGACGCTGCGTTCCCGAAGGTCTCGAGAAAAAACGGCTTCATAGCTTCGAACACCCGCGGGTCCATTGGGGTGGTCGCGTGATTATCCATGTAGATCGGCAATTTCATAAATTCATTTCCTGACCGAGCTCAGCGGCTCGTGAGAATTCGGAATGATGCCCAGCTTTACGAGCGGCACCGTCTCCGGCTCTCTGCGCTCGTCCTCGGAATCCTGCAACATGTCTTCGATGCTGACATTATCTAGAAGTCTCAGTATCCCCTCGTGGATCTTGCGAAGCGGGCGCTTGACTGTGCAGCGGCCGGAATGACCGCAATAAGCTCCTTCGGTGAAACAGTTCGCCAGCACGATCGGTCCGTCAATAGCTCGGATGACCTGGAGTGCCGAGATCAGTTTCGGAGCACGGGCCAGCCGGTAGCCGCCGTTTGTCCCAAATTCGGAGGTGAGAAACCCACTTTTCCCGAGCTTCTGAAGTAACTTCGACAACAGCGGGAGTGGTATTCCACAGGAATCCGCAACCTCCTTCGCGCTCACCGCTCCATCACTGTCCCGCGATAGCAGTGCAAAATGCTTGAGAGCAATGAGACTGTAATCTGCCTTCTTTGTGAGCCGGAGCATTTTCTTCGAGTAAACCGGGGCGAAAAAGTCGATGGGGGACCGAAGGGATCCTATTTCGTTATACCACGTTGACGACCAAATGGAAAAACTTTCATGTGCTGCAGAATCAAGCGTTTGTGACAATCGTACGGGTCTTCGAATTGGCTTGGCGCAGCCCATCTCTGTTCAGTATCCTGTAAAGTTGCAAGTGAACCCGAATCCTGTAGCCGGCTGCCCGGCCCGGGAGAATTACGCCCCACACCCCTACCTCGAAATCTTGCATCTTCAGGCTCGAAATAAGCTTCAAACTTTAGCGGCCGCCCCGATACACCCGTGATTAGACTCTTTCGCGTCTTCGTTCCGGCCAGCGTCGTCGCCCTGCTTATCTCCGAGATCGTACTGGTTCTCGCCTGCTACCTTGTTGCCCTGCTCGTTCTCGGCATCGATCCCGGTTTCTATCTGTTCGGCGAAAACAACTACTGGAAGCTCCTCGTCATCACCGGCCTGATCATCCTACTGCTTTACTTCCAGGATCTCTATGGCAATCTACGTATCTCTTCCCGCGTCGTTCTTGTCCAACAGGTCTGCCTGGCGGTTGGCTGCGCTCTGCTCCTGATGGCCTTCGTCGGCTACCTCAACCCGGACGTACTCCTCGGGCGCTGGCTCATGGTTCTAGGCAGCCTGGGCGTCATCATCACACTCCCGTTGTGGCGCTTGGCATTTTGGAAGTACATTGTCGCCGGCCTGCGGGCTGAGCGTGTTCTGCTGCTCGGCAACTCCAGCATTCTCCAGGAGATCATCACGCCCATTCTGGATCGCCCTGAATTCGGCTACTCCATTGTCGGCTATCTCTGCGAGGATGCAGGCGAGTGCGATTTCCCAGTCCCCTGTCTCGGAAAAATAGACGAAGTGCGCAGCGTGTGTGCCGAATACAAACCCACCCGCATCGTAGTTGGAATGGCCGAGCGTAGGAACCGGCTGCCTGTACAGGATTTGCTCGAAATTCGCTTCGGTGGTGTGCGCATTGAAGATGCCGCCGATACATATGAAATGGCTATGCACCGAGTTTGCAGCCGCAAGATTCAGCCTTCGCAGCTGATTTTTTCTTCCATGCTGGGTCCTCGTACTCAGGCCATCGCGTTCCAGAAGGCATATTCGCTCGTTCTCGGCATTATCGGTCTGATCCTCACGCTGCCTCTTATGCTGGTTGCCGCGCTCGCCGTAAAGCTTTCGTCCAAGGGCCCTATCTTCTATCGACAGCGTCGTGTCGGTCTCGATGGCCACATCTTCACCTTGTACAAATTCCGCTCGATGTACGTCGATGCCGAGGCTCGTACCGGCGCGGTTTGGGCAAAAAAAGACGATCCTCGCATCACGCCGGTAGGGAAGTGGCTTCGCAAGCTTCGCCTGGACGAGTTGCCTCAATTCTGGAACGTAGTTCGCGGTGACATGACCATTGTGGGACCGCGGCCTGAAAGACCCGAGTTTGTCGAACTGCTTGCCCAACAGATTCCTTATTACCGGCAGCGGCTGGCTGTGAAGCCCGGCATTACAGGTTGGGCCCAGATCAACCACAAATACGGCGACACGCAACTCGACGCCATGATCAAGCTTGAATACGATCTCTACTACATCAAGCACATTGCTCCGGCGCTTGATTTCTACATCATCTTTCACACTATAAAGGTGATGCTGCTCAGCCGCGGCGCGCAGTAGATTCGCTTTCCGAGCTGCGCGATGAGCAACTACCGACCCGCTCCGAAGGAAGTGGTTCCAAAACTTGCTGAGAGCAACTTGACCTAGAATTATTGCCGCTGGAAGGTGTTGCAAGCGGAAAGCTGGCCAGCGTCGAGACCTCGTTTGAACCAGCCTGTACGTTGCGCTGATGAACCATGTGTGAAGCTCTCCGGGCTCACTCGCCCGGTTGCCATTCTTTGTAGCCGGTCATCTCCTACCGCCGCCGCCGCCCCCAATGCGGACTGCACATCGCTCGCGTTGATGATGTTCCGCTGGGCAGTCGAATGCGCCCAGATCCCGGCAAAGCAATCGGCTTGCAACTCAAGCCGAACTGAAAGCGGATTCGCCTCCTCCGGATTACTCTGCTGCAATCGCCTGACTTTCGGCTCGATCCCGAGTATCTTCTGTACGTGATGCCCGATTTCATGAGCTATGACATAAGCCTGCGCGAACTCACCGCGAGCTCCAAAGCGGTTTCGGAGTTCATCAAAAAATCCTAAATCCAGATAGACTTTTTCGTCTTCCGGGCAGTAGAAGGGACCGATTGCATCCTTCGCCAAACCGCACCCGGAAGGCCAGGCATTGCGAAATAAAACCAATCTCGCGTGGCGATAGGGCCGGTTGGCCATGTCAGGCAAAACGCGATCCCAGTTGTCCTGCACATCTTTCAAGACGAACGACACAAACTCTACTTCCGGCTGCTCTCGGGCATCCCGCTGGCGATCCGGCACTGCTTGGACTTGCTGCGCCGGCCCGGCGCCTGAGAAAAGCGTGAAGAGGTTCTGATGGAAAACCAGGCTGAGCAATCCGACGACGATGATTCCGCCAATCCCCAAGCCCCCAAACCCGAATCCGCCGCCTCCTAGGCCGCCGCCACTCTGATCCCGCCGGTCCTCAATATCGGGGTTAGTTCCGCCCGGTGTCCACTCCATGCAGTCCAGTCTGCCAGACAGCGAATTGCCATGGGCGGAAACCAAGGCCAGTCGGCACGGCGTGAGCGTCCACTAAAATCGGCGGTTAGGTGCCGGTTCTTACTCCTGGGATTGTCGCGCAGCCGAATCTAGGCCGGCGGCGATTCTGATTTCCTCCGCATAAAACTGACGGTAACCGTCACGGATCATAGAACGATTCTGTATCACCGTGCCAGGTTAAGACCCGCCATACACCATTTTCATAGAGACTGCCTCTCGGGCTAAGCGGCGATCGCCTCAGAAGCAATGTCGGTCCGCCTCCGCTTCCGCGACACCGCTTTCGCTCCCAACGGCCAAAAGAGATCGATCTTACCCGTGTTCCCGGACCGAATTGTCACCCATACTTGCGGCCCCTACATGAATCACTCCTAAACAACGCTCTCGCCCCTGTCATTGTTTCGGATCCGCACAGCATCTGCCACATCATAGATAAAGATTTTGCCGTCACCAACCCTACCCGTGTGAGCGGTGCTAGTAATCACAGCAATAACTTCCTCTGCGCGATGGGAAGGAACTACGACTTCAATCTTGTTTTTTGGGATTAGGTCCACCTGGTACTCAGCTCCGCGGTAGACCTCAGTATGTCCCCTTTGGCGGCCATGGCCACGCACGTCGGTAACCGTGATCCCGTCGACACCGATGTTAGTAAGAGCATCCTTAACTTCCTCCAGTTTGAAGGGCTGTACAATCGCCTCGATCTTCTTCATGTGTTTTTGTCCCCACTCTACTTGAGGCGCATCCCTCCGAATGCGCCTCAGACTGCGGCAGAACTATGACGTTTGCTCCTTGAGGCCGATATGTGCCAACGCCTGCTCGGTCTCGCTCGCGGAGCTGCTATAGACCATCCCGCCTGGCCGCCCGGCTGACGAGATCAAATATTCCGGGTATGCCGAAATACCGTGCTCGTGCAGATCGAGCCCGTGAGCCTCCCCTTCCGGTGAGACCCGCAAGAGCTTCATCGCGTCCACCGCGTACATTACGGCATAAGCTACTGCGAATGTAGACACCGTGATGATTGCGCTGCCGATCATCTGTGCGACAAGCAGAGTAAAGCCGCCTCCATAAAAGAGCCCCTTGAGCGGAGCGGAATTGTCAGGACCGAGAGCTCCGCTTGCACCGAATTGGCCGGACGCGAAAAGCCCTAGGGACAGAGTTCCCCAGATGCCACACACGCCGTGTACTGGCACTGCGCCAATCGGGTCGTCGATGCGGAACCACTCCAAAAGTTCAACCGCTACCACAACCAGTACTCCCGCTACCGCCCCGAGAAAAATGGACCCGCTTGGGCTGACCCAGTAGCAAGGACACGTAATCGCCACCAGACCTGCTAAGAATCCGTTCACTGTGAAACTGACATCCCACTTCTTGTTGGAGATATAGGAGTAGAACATGGCCGTCAGCCCAGCGGCACACGCGGCGAGCGTCGTGTTCGTCGCTACGCGACCGATGCCGACGAAGTCCATGGCCGAGAGAGTGCTCCCGGGATTGAACCCGTACCAGCCGAACCACAAAAGCAATCCCCCGGAAGCGGCGATTGTCAGGTCGTGAGGTAGCATCGGGCCGCCGCCATCACGCTTGAACTTTCTGCCCAATCGCGGACCAAGTACGATAGCGCCGGCTAAGGCAATGAAACCACCGATGGTGTGCACTACTGTGGAACCTGCGAAATCGTGGAAACCGATTCCGAGCGAAGGCAAAAAGTTTCCGGCGCTTCCCATGTTTGCTAAAAAGCCATCCGGTCCCCATGCCCAATGGCCAATAATCGGATAGATAAAACCTGAGACAGCGACGCTGTAGATCAGATCGCCGGCAAATCCCGTACGGCCGATCATCGCGCCAGAAGTAATTGTCGAGCAGGTGTCCGCAAATGCAAACTGAAAAATCCAGACCGCTAGAAATGCCACTCCCGTTGTCTCGTACGTGACCGGCGCGTCTTGCAGGAAGAACCAGTGGTGCCCGATGAATCCGTTACCGTGGCTGAACATGAAGGCGAATCCGATAGCATAGAACAGCAGACCGCAGAGACACGTGTCGACAATGCACTCCATAAGCACGTTTACCGTCTCGCGAGAGCGGCAGAATCCGGCTTCCAACATGGTGAAGCCGACCTGCATACCGAAGACCAGAAATGCGGCAATCAAAGTCCAAGCTGTATTTACCGGATTGACGATGTCGTTCCCTTTTAGAACGGCATCGGCTGCAAAGACCCTGAATCCCAACAGATGTGGGTTGAAGAAATACGTTGCCATCACCAGCAAACCGATGCCGGTTAATTTTCCAGTGAGCACGAGTGCGCCATAACGCCGCCACTCGGGGCTTTGAAAACGAGCTTTCAATCGCGCGAGTCCGCCCGTGGCGGCACGCGTTCTTCTGAGCCGCCTTCTACCGGAAAGCGCCAAAAAGGCGAGCGCCAGAACGCTCACAAATAGGATCTGCGTTGGAAACCCTGTCATAAATTAACCTCCGAAAACAGATGTTCGTCCAGTCCGAAAACTCCTGACCCGGACTTCGTCCCTTAATGTTTGATTGGAAAGAACGCTATCAGTCCGAGTGTTGCTGTCGACTGAGTTTTCGAAACTGCTGGCGCTGTGCCCCGGTCGAAGTACGGGACGTTCGAGTCGTCGCGCCTGTATTCCGCTCGTGCCAGAAGACCGTCCAGTATCTTGTACTCCCCGGTAAGTGTCACTTCGTGGAGCTTCTGACGTGTTCCCGTTGTGAACCCAGTTGAATCATCGAAGTACTCCAAGCGTGGCGAGAAGGCGACTCGCTTGCTTAGCTGCCAGTGAACCGCTCCCGCAATGCCGGCCCAGTGATTGAGCCCCAAACCCAGGGCGTGCTGCTGACCGTAATCGAAATTGATGTACGCGCTGAGCTTGTCCGTGGGTGTCAACAATAGGACAGTATCGTAATAATTGCGGTTGCCGCGGGTAGTTGGGGTGTACTGGGGACCAACGTAGTAGTTGTTGCTCCAGGTGAATTTCTTACGGGTTAAAGCCTGGGTGATACCGACCGTCTTCATGTTGTTCCCGTGGTCGTCGACGATCGCGTTCCAGCCATTCACAATCTGTAGGCCCACCGTGAGGCTGCTACCGATGGGCATCGAAGTGCGTAGACCGAAGTGATAATAAGGCCCAAAGGCAAAAAGATAGGACCGCGAGTAATTCCAGTTGTCTTTGGTCTCTATTACTTCAGCGCCTGCAGATGTAGTGAACTCTCCAAAATCGGCTTCGAACCCCTTCCAGCCCTTTGGTTTGACGCTCACGTAAGCCTGTTCCAGAAATCGGAACCCTTCCGGATCCGGTGTCGGAGTGTGCATGAGCTCGAGGGCGCGGCCGACCCCGGCATCCACTCGAAATCCAATCGGATCCGCATCGTGGCTCACGGTTACCTTCAACAAATTCAGGTCTACCTGATTCGTTCGATCGTCGAAGTTATAGAGCTGGTTAAAGCCGGAAGCCGGATGGTTATTGTTGAAGCTGTAGTATCCGTCGAAGGTACCACTGAAATCTACGCCATCCAGCCGCACGCTCGAGCTTGAGAACGTCGTGGAAGGAGCAGGTGCTGGCGTCGTGTTCGGCGCGGTAGAAGGACTCTGGCCTGAATCAGACGGCGCAGGCGCGGGAGACGATTGCGCCTGCGCAAGTCTTGTAAGAAAAAACAGGATTGCGATTGCACACAAACGTTTGACTCGGTGAACTCGCATCTTCCCCTTTCAAAAAATCAAAATCTTTTCGACACGGGGCGGAGTGTCAACGATGGCTAACGTAGCCGCAACGAATTAACTGGATGGTACACCGTGGGGCCTCTTAGTCCCTAATAGATTATTTGAATGGACTGTCATCGCCCACTTTATCCAGAAACTAACATCCTCGGCATCACCTGCTCGGTTGCAAACAACGGATGCGTGCTAAAGGGAGGGCGAGATTGGGCTTGACCCGTGCTAAGTGAAGGTTAGCCGATCCGCGCTCTTCCGCCGCTCAGGTCTACCCTCCCGGATTGTGCGGCAAGGTGAGGACGTGCTGATAGCTACACTGCTCTCAGCATTTTTCCCACTTCTCAGTTGCTGTGCTTCTAGTGCGGCAAGCTGATGCGAGAGGGACCTCCCACTTGCTGCTGAACCAGCTTGCGAGTTTTTTCCTGCATAACGGGCCTGGGCCGTTCGGCCATGATGTCCGGTTCCGTCCCTTCATCCTCGACATCCGTGTCATGCCAGCAACCCCGGACCGTTGCGACGGATGCGTGCAGTTCAGCGGTACACTCGCGATTTGCCGTCACGCATGCCTGCCGACGATATCTCCGTCTCCATTGATCTGATAAGCGAAGAGCAGATAGGGTGGTGAATCCGTGGACATGAGGGTATTGCAGAGGCGCTGAGATTTCACAGGTAGCGGTAACGCGCGACTGGACCACCGCGAAGGGATGGCTTCGTCGCGAGATGACGAGCGGAGCCGCGAGGATGGTGAGCGCAGTCGTAGATCTCTTCATTCATAAGGCCAACCCGGAAGTCATGGAAGGTCCCGACCCAGGGAGCTTCAGACCCGCCTCAAGGCCATCGTTGCAGCCTGGTCCATCTGCCAGCGTCGACTTTTACGAAAGTCCTTGCAAAGTTCTGCCAGCTTGGATACCGTGGGTTCGAATTTATGAAAAAGTCCAAATGTCTCTTCCTGCTCGCTGCTCTCTGCGCCTTCAGCTTGCTAAGTTCATCTCAGGAAAAACGCAAGCTGCCGGGTGATGACTGGATCTCGCTCTTTAACGGCAACGATCTGTCCGGCTGGAACAAAGTTGGCAAAGAGAGTTGGACCGTGGAGAATGGCCTCATCCATGGCAAGGGACTAACCAATGACTACGGCTACCTCCAAACGGACAAGCCCTACCAGGATTTCCAGCTCGCCTTGCGCTTCAAGTGCGTGGGCGACGGCAACAGCGGTGTTTTTTTCCACTCCGCCTTCAAGCCGGGAACTGCCGATGTCACGCAAGGCATGCAATTTGAAATCGACTGCACTATGATGCATCACACCGGCGGCGTCTACGCGGAAGAGGGCGGTCATTGGGTAGTCTGGCCTGCCCCCGAAAACGAAAGTGTCGTTCGTATGGGTGATTGGAACGATTACCTGGTCGAGGTCGTCGGAAATCGCTACCGTTCGCGCCTGAATGGAGTCCAGATGGTTGACTTCACCGATCCCAAACCTGGCGCTCCCGACGGCACCATCGCTCTCCAATTGCACGCCGGAGGCCGCGGCAACATGGAATTCAAGGATATCTGGATACGCGACCTGTCGCATCGCTGAGCTGCCAAAAGCCCAGCTACTCCTTCGCGTGTTTACCAAGTTTCTTGAGCAGCTCGACAAGCTGTGTCCGCTCACTCTCTGAAAGGACCGCAACCAGCTCCTCCATCTCGACCTCATGCTCGTGAAACGCCCTGCTGATCAACTTACGCCCTGCGGCGGTTAGATCGACAAGGCGCACTCTCCGGTCTGTCTCGGAATTGGCTCTCGAGACGAGTCCCTTGTCACAAAGGCGGTCCACGGCGACGCTGATCGAACCAGGGGTGAGATGCACTTTAGGTCCAATCGTATTTACCGGAAGAGGACCTTTGTGGAGCAACACTTCGAGTACACGAAAATCAGATTCGCCCAGACCAGTTTCCGCGATACTCTGGACTGCTCGCTCTGATACCGCCTCAAATGCCTTCCACAAAACCAACCAGACGTGGACGCCCGGTATCGTGTTTTTCACAACTGAGTTGTTTGAGCCTGGCTTGCCCCAAGCCTCTCGGAAGCTTCGTATTCACGGCCGCGGAGGAACGTTCTCTTGACCTTCAGGCGGGTATCAAGTATCAGAAGATCCGCCCATTTCCCAAGTTCGAGACTTCCTGTTTCATTCGCAATCCCCACCCGCTCTGCCGGGGTCAGGCTTGCCATGCGGACTACCTCGCACAAGCTGGCTGACGTTTGCTTCGCCATGGTTCGTACCATGGCATCCATGCCGACCACCGAGCTTGCCAGGCCGTGATCAGGTACAAAACCGACCCTCCCGTCACTCTCGATCCACGTACCGTCTTGATCCGAACCGAAACGATAGCGTCCGGGCGGCATGTCCATCGCCCGATTTGAATCCGTGACGAGAAGCAGGCGCGAGGGGCCTTTCATTTGAAATGCGAACTCGAGCAGTTCGGGCGAAAGATGCTGGCCGTCGGCAATTACTTCCGTGCTCATCTCATCGCGGGCAAGAACAAATTGCTCCATGCTGGCCTGCATCGGCGTGCCAAAGCGTGCACGAAGCGAGGCGACGGAACTCATCGCGCACCAGAAATGGTCTACGTGGCGCACGCCTGCCTCAAATGCCTTCTTCATTTCAGTCCAGTTGGCGTTTGAGTGCCCGCAAGTGACCAGACAGCCGTTCTCTCGCGCCCTCCGGTAGAATGGCTCCGCACCCGGCAACTCCGCTGCGCAGGTTGCTATGCGAATGAGATTCAGAGAGAAGAAAGGATCGTATTCCTCCGGGATGGGATCGCGCCTCCCTTCCGGTGAGTGACATCCTACTTTCTCTTCAGCGAAATACGGGCCGTAAAAGTGTATGCCGCCGATATACGAGCCATCGGCAACGGACCATTCGCGCCGAACTTCGCCGCATGCCTGAATCATACGGCTCAACTGAGCATTGGAGCCTGTCGTTGTGGTTGGAAAGATCGTCGTCGTGCCGTGCCTCAAATGAGCCCGGTTCGCGGCCCGGACAGCTTCTCGGGTTCCATCCATGTAGTCGGCCCCCGCGCCTCCATGCACGTGAATGTCTATGAATCCCGGCGCAACGTACCCCTCTTGAATGACAGTTACGGGTCCGTCATAGCATGCGGGCTTTTGCTTGCTAACCGCTGCGATTTTGCTGTTCTCGACCAGTAAAAATGATTCCTGTAGAACGGCATCGGGCAGAATCAAATTCCCGCGCAGGCAAAAATCGCCAGACATATTGTGGAGTATAGGTCCAGGGCACTTTGGGACGAGAACGGTCCGTTTTACGCCTTCGCTCCGCTTGTCGCCTCATCGCTCAGTATCATCGTCAGCCGCTTGTGTACCTCTTTCAGATAGGCTTCGTCGCCGCCCGGTAATTCGACTGTTGCCGTCCCGTCGAAACCGATCTCCTTTAGCGCGTTGTAAACCGCTCTCCAGTCAATGTCGCCCTCGAGCAGCGGCACCCACGCCGCCACCATGTTGTCGCCCCCGCTCGCATGCCGGAACGAGAAGTCCTTAATGTGCAGCTTCACAATGCGTTTCCCGAGAGTCAGGATCCAGTCTTCCGGATACCCGTAAAGCTTCACATTGCCCACGTCGAAATAGGCTCGCACCCAGGGCGTCTGGAATTCATCGATGTACCGGGCGAACTCAATCGGGCTCAGCAGGAACTTGTTCCAGACTTCTTCGATTGCAATAATCACTCGTAACTCTTCCGCCAACGGCAGCAGTTTGCGGATACTCGCCTGTGAGCGCGTGTAAGCGTCGCGGTAAGAGGTGTGCGCTTCGACCACGCCCGGTACAATTAGCACCGTATCGGCGCCCCAGAACTGGGCGTTCCGCAGCGAGGTGCGCGCGCCCGCCAGGCTCTTTTCGACTACCGCCGGATCAGGTGACGATAACGGATATTTCCAGTGATCCATGTTCATCACAGAATGAATCTTGATGCCCGCCTTCTGAGCCGCCTCTTTCATCGCTTCGGCTTGCGACTGATCCGGGGTAGTCGGGCACTCAATACGCTCGAAACCGGCAGCACGCGCCATCTCGAAACGCTCGGGAATACTCGCGCTCTCCGGGAGCATGCTGTATTCGACGGCTTCATGTATTGGCAATCGAGCGCTCGATGCTTGACCGTCCGGGAAACGGGTTGCTACTAAGGCTGCGGAGGATTCAAGAAAGCTTCGGCGAGTCATAGAATTATGTTGGATGATGTTCTAGTATCATTTGATATCAATCGAAAACAAAGCGGGATTGAGATGGACTCAACTTCACAGACAAAAGACAACATCGAGCAGCAATCGGCGGCATCGCATCGCCGCGAATTCATAAAAGCGGCTGCCGGTACTGTTGGCGGGGTACTGGCCGGCTTTCCTGCCATCATCTCGGCGCAAACTGTGACTAACTCACTTAAGGTGGGCCTCGTCGGCTGCGGCGGCCGCGGCACCGGCGCGGCAAGTGAGGCCCTGAACGCCGATCCCAATAACCAATTGACTGCTGTTGCGGACGTCGTTCAGGAGCAAATCGATCACTCGCTTGCGACCCTCGGCGGACTGCCCAAAATCGCCGATCGCGCTAAGGTCGATAAGTCCCGCCAATTCGTCGGACTCGACGCGTATCAGAAACTCATCGCTTCCGGTGTCGATGTCGTTCTCCTCGCCACGCCGCCCGGCTTCCGCCCCATTCAGCTGGCAGCCTGCGTCGATGCCGGCAAGCACATCTTCTGCGAAAAGCCAGCCTCAACAGACCCCTCCGGAATCCGCTCCGTCCTCGCGTCGGTCGACAAAGCTAAAACCAAGAATCTTTCGCTGGTGGCGGGCTTTTGCTGGCGCTATAACGACATGGTCATCGAAACCTTCAAGCAGGTTTCGGATGGCGCAATCGGCAAGCTCGTCGCTTACTATGCGACCTACTACACCAATCCTGTCAAGCCCATGCCGCCTGCCAGCACACGTCCCGCGGGCATGAGTGACACCGAGTGGCAGATCCGAAACTGGTATAACTTCGTCTGGCTTTGCGGAGACAGTCTCGTGGAGCAAGCCGTGCATAGCGCCGATAAAATCGCCTGGATGATGAAGGATGAGCCCCCGGTAAGTTGTGTCTCCGTAGGCGGGCGCGTGATCCCGGCCGAAGGCGGCAACATCTATGACCACTTCGAAGTGAATTACCTGTATCCAAATGGCGTAAGGGCCATGCTCGCCAACCGCCAGATCGAAGGCTGTTACAACGAAAACGCCGATTACATTCTCGGCTCCGAAGGCGTTTGCACGATCGGCCGCTCGCCCAATCCGCGCATCGAAGGCAAGACCAATTGGACCTGGAGCGGCCAGAAATACGACATGTATCAGCGCGAGCACGACGTTCTCTTCGCTTCCATCCGTAAACAGCAGCCAGTCAATGACGGAAAGCGCCTTGCCACCAGTACCTTGCTTGCCATCATGGGCCGCATGGCGGCTTATACAGGCCAGGAGGTCACCTGGGATCAGGCCTTGAACTCGCAGGAGAATTTATTCCCTGAACATCTGAGTTGGGACGGCACGCTGGCCGTTGCTCCGCGCGCAGAACCCGGGATCACGAAACTCGCTTGAAACTCATTCCGTATTGCCTCGCATCGGCTTGGCTGCTGTGCGCCATCGCCCCGTTGTTTGCCCAGCAGGCCGCACGCCCCGCAGCCGCGGATAAAACCCGCGAGCTGGCCAATGTCCAAAGCATTCGCGATCGGATACTCGCGAACCGGCAAAATGCACCCGGCGTTAAAGAGTACAAAGTTACCGTCCCTAACACGACCGTGGGTTATGAGATGGTCGCCGTGCCCGCCGGCGAATTCCTGATGGGATCGGCAGCCGTGAAAGATGAGCAGCCAGTGCACAAAGTTACCGTCCCGGCTTTCTGGATGCAGGCCCACGAAGTCACCTGGGATGAATATCGGCTCTTCATGTTTGCCAACCAAGCGGGCGAAATCGCGCATAAAGACGATCTGGTCGATGCTGTAAGCAGACCCACCCGGCCCTACGTCGAAATGAGTTTCGGAATGGGTATCAACGGCTTCCCCGCAATCAGCATGACCCAGCATGCCGCCAACAAGTACGCGGAGTGGCTCAGCGCTAAAACCGGCGAGTTTTACCGGCTCCCGACTGAGGCAGAGTGGGAATACGCTTGCCGCGCCGGTTCCTCGTCCGCTCCTGCGCCCCTGGGCGATTATGCCTGGTATACCGCTAACAGCGGGGGCAAATACCAGAAGGTAGCGACCAAAAAGCCGAATGCCTGGGGGCTCTTCGACATGCTCGGCAATGTGATGGAATGGACCCTCGACCAATACGAGCCTTATAAGCCAGGCGACCAGGTTGATCCATGGGTGAGGCCTACCAAACCATATCCCATCGCTGTTCGTGGCGGCTCCTGGAACGATCCGGCACCTGCGGTTACCTGCGCCGCGCGTGTCGCCTCCGACCCTTCCTGGAAGCAGGAAGATCCTCAGCTCCCCAAGAGCATTTGGTACGAAACGGATGCCCAGTGGCTCGGTTTCCGCCTCATTCGCCCGTCTAAGGTTCCGAGCGCCGAAGAGATGTACCGCTATTGGAATAACGGCGTCGCGCATGACGAGCAATAACCTTGCGATCGCCTTACTTACCGCAGCGGCCGCTCTTAACCTCCATCCCTATGAGGCGATCGAACCCCATATGGGAACGCTCTTCCGGATCAAGCTCTACGCTACAGATGAGCAGCAGGCGCAGCTCGCCTTCCGGGCCGCTTTCACGCGCATCGCGGAACTCGACGCCATCCTGTCTGATTACCAGCCGCAGAGCGAACTGAACCGTCTTCCGCAGATCGCGGTGCGGCATCCGGTTCACACCAGCGCCGACCTGTTTCGTATTCTCGACGCTTCTGAAACTCTTTCTGAGAAAAGCGGGGGCGCATTCGACATCACGGTTGGCCCGCTTACTCATCTCTGGCGTGCAGCTCGTAAACAAAACCAGTTGCCGTTACCCGCCGATATCCAGAAGGCAAGAGCAAGCTGCGGCTTTCGCAAGCTTCATCTCGACCGTGCTCAGCACACTGTCGAAGTGGAGCAAACCGGTATGCAGCTTGACGCAGGCGGAATCGCGAAAGGCTATGCCGCGGACGAAGCTCTTCTTATACTGAGTCGTTGCGGGATTAACAGCGCTCTGGTCGCAGCGAGCGGGGACCTCGCATTTAGCGATGCGCCGCCGGGCCAGGCGGGCTGGAAAATCGGAGTCGATTCTCTCGATCGTGCCAATGCTCCCTTCACGCGCGTCCTGCTGCTGGCGAATAGAGCCGTCTCGACCTCCGGTTCAACTGAACAGCATCTTGACTCGGGCGGGGTTCGCTACTCTCACATCATCGATCCGGCCACGGGCATCGGTCTCACGCGTGAAATTTCAGCTTCTGTAATCGCCCCTACGGGAATCGAGGCCGATAGTATGGCAACCGCGCTGAACGTCCTGGGCGCCGGTCCGGGGCTCGCGTTCATAGATCGCCAACCCGGTACCGCGGCAATCGTGGTAACAAACGAAAACGGACACCCACGGGTCGCCGAGTCAAAGGCGTTCAGGAAACTACGCGAATTGCAGTGAAGCGCTGGCTCCTCTTCCTCTTACTCGCCTTCACCGGCGCACTACAGCACGCGGCCGAGCCCGTTGCGCCGATTCGCTTCCTCGATGTCGCCCCTCAAAGCGGAATCGATTTCGTGCTCCATAACTGCCCGACACCCGAGAAGCACATGATCGAGACCATGGCGGGTGGGCTTGCCGTCTTCGATTACGACGGCGACGGCCGTCCCGACATCTTCTTTACCAACGGAGCAGCATTGCCTTCTCTCACCAAGACCGGACCGCAATACTGGAACCGGCTCTACCATAACGAAGGCAACTTAAAGTTCCGCGACGTTACCGCTGAAACGGGCGTCGCCGGCGAGGGCTACTCCATGGGAGCGGCTGCCGGGGACTATGACAATGACGGCAAGCCCGACCTCTTTGTCGCAGGCGTAAATCGCAATATCCTCTATCACAACCTCGGCAACGGCAAGTTTGAAGACGTAACCGCTAAAGCCGGTATCCAGAGCGGCGATTGGGCCGTAGCGGCCGGTTGGTTCGACTACGACAACGACGGCAAGCTCGATTTATGGGTAGTGCACTATGCAAAGTGGTCCGTTGACGATGACCGTTACTGCGGGGACAAATCGCGAGGTATACGCATCTACTGCCATCCCAAATACTTTCAGGGCTTAGCAAGTACGCTCTACCACAATCGAGGCGATGGTACCTTCGAGGACGTTTCCAAGAAGTCCGGTATTGCCGCATTCGCCGGCCGCGGCATGAGCGTTGCCTTTGCCGATTACGATGGCGATGGCTTCTCCGACGTCTTTGTTACCAATGACAACATGCCTAACTTCCTCTTCCACAACCGCCGTGACGGCACTTTCGAAGAGGTTGGCCTCTTAGCCGGCGTGGCTCTGCGCGAAGACGGTAAAGCCGTTGCGAGTATGGGTACCGATTTTCGCGACTATGACAACGACGGCCTGCCAGACATCGCTGTCACTGCTTTAGCCGGCGAAACTTTTCCCCTCTTCCGCAATCTCGGAAAAGGCGTGTTCGCCGATGCCACTTATAAAAGCCATCTCGGCAGCCTTTCTCTTCATCACAGCGGGTGGGGCGTCGGACTCTTCGACTTTAACAACGATGGATGGAAAGATATTTTCACTTCGAACTCGCACGTCAATGATCGCGTAGAGATGTTCGAATCGGCTGTCTACCGAGAACCGGACAGCGTGTTTCTCAACCTCGGAAACGGCACGTTCCGCGATGTCTCAGCCGAAGCCGGATTGAACGAGGCCAAAGCTCATCGCGGGAGCGCGTACGCCGATTTCGACGGCGATGGCAAGCTCGAGGTTGTGGTCTCGTCCCTCGAAGGGCCGGTCGAACTCTGGCATAACGTAAGCCCCGATCCCAACCACTGGCTTTCTGTAAAGCTGATCGGCACCCGGTCGAATCGCGATGGAATCGGCGTCCGTATCCACGTCGCGAACCAGTGGAACGAGATGACCAGCGCTGTCAGTTACGCGTCGTCAAGTCTGACGCCGGTCCCTTTCGGGTTAGGCAATCAGAACCGCATCGGTACTCTCGAGATCTTCTGGCCCGGAGGCAAGTCACAGACCCTGCATGACGTACCAGCGGATCAGGTCCTGACAGTTCGCCAGCCGGCTCCGTAGCTCAATCTGCCAGACCGTGCTTGATCGCAAACCGGACTAGCTCGCCCGTGCTGTGAAGGTTAAGCTTCTCCATGATTTTGCCGCGATGCGAATCGACCGTGTAAACACTAAGATTGAGCTTCGTCGCGACTTCTTTGTTGGTCTTTCCTTCCGCAATGAGCTGCAGCACTTCCCGTTCACGATTGGTCAGCAGATCGGCCGGGTCCGTCACGTTCTGCCGGTAATCACTCAGCAACGCGCCCGAAACCGCCGGACTGATATACCCGTCACCGCGGGCGACCGAGCGCACTGCATTCAGCAGTTCGGTGTCGATCACATCCTTCAGAAGGTACCCTCGGGCGCCTGCCTTCAAGATCTCGCGCACGTAAACCGATTCCTTATGCATGCTCAGAACGAGTATCCGCAGGCGTCCATTCGCTTCCATCATGCGGCGGGTCGCCTCGATGCCGTTCAGCTCCGGCATGGCGACGTCCAGTAAAACGATGTCCGGATGAAGCTTCTCAGCCAGTTCCACAACCTCCCGTCCGTTGGAGGCTTCGCCTACCACTTGAAAATCGGCTTGCGAAGAAAGGATCAGTTTCAAACCCTGGCGGACGATGGTGTGATCGTCTGCCAGCAAGATTTTAATCACGCTGGTTTACCGGACAGCTTACCGCAACTCGAAATCCCTGTGAGGCATGTGATTCGATGACCAGCTCTCCCCCGCATCCACGCGCGCGCGTCTGCATACCCGCCAGACCGAGGCCTTGAGTGTTCGGCGCGCCAACGGGCCGCCCTCGTCCGTTATCTTTGATCACCAGCTGAACCTCGCGTCCGTTCGTATGTAAGTCCATCATCACCTCCGTGGCTCCAGAGTGACGCGCAACATTGGTCAATGCCTCCTGCGCGATGCGAAACAGGTGCGTTTCGGTCTGGTCACCGAGCCTCAGTTGCTTGATGTCGCTGCGATACTCTACACGGATTCGAGTCCGTTGCGCGAAGCGCTCCGTTAACGCGCGCAATGCGGCGTCCAGCCCAAAATCGTCCAGCACGGTTGGACGCAGCAGTTGCGACATCTCGCGCACGTCGTGAATCGCGCCGTCTACTAGCGCCATGCAGTCTTCCACCCGTGACGGATCCGGAGATTCGCGTAGCGCAGACAAGTTGGCCTTCACAGCCGCGAGTGCCTGTCCCAACTCGTCGTGCAGTTCATGAGAGAAGCGCCGCGCCACATCCTCTTGGGTCTCGAGAAAAGCATATTGCAGCCGCGTCAAGTCGCTCGCTTGTGTCTCGAGCCGTCTGAACAGAGCGGCCGAGGCGCGCACGGTCCAACTTGCCCCGAGCAACGACAATGCCACGCAGACCGCGAACAACCATACGGTCCAGCGCAGCAGGCCGTGCCCGGCCTGGTAAATGCTCTCTCGCAGCAACTCCGCCTGCTCGTAGGCGGATTCGAGCGAACTGCTCATCTGCTGACGGTTCTGTTCGAGCTGATCGAGTATCTCTTCGCGCCTAACCACATCCTTTCGCCTGGCGAGCTGCCGCCATTTGCTATTCAGCTGGCTCTGCTGCTTGTCTATTTCGTCGATTGCATCCTTGGCAAGCGCCTGGCGCTGTGCGAATGTTTCCGTAATGTTGTTGATCTGATGAATCGTTCGCCACGCGACCAGCACTGCTGAAAGGAGCAGCAGGGCTGAAACACCCAACCCTATCAGCAGCATTCTTTGCCATCGCGCGCGCGTCAACACATGATGATTCTTTCATTAACAGGCGCGTCCCGCTATCCCGTATATCGGGGATACGCTTTCATCGATTCGCGTGATAGCGCCGGAGATGGAATAGGAGCAAATTAGGATTGTGAGCGGCAAGCAAACACTGCAAACGAAGAAAGCCCGCCACGAGTTGAAGGAGAAAAAATGAAACGACTCTTTACATCGACCCTGCTGACCGTAGCTGCGGTTCCTTTCCTGATGGCTGCTCCCAATGCTGCCAAGAAGACTCAGAACACTGCTGCGCCGGCTACCCAGAATAAAGCTACCGTGAAGAAGGCTCACAAGAAGCACGTCAAGAAGAGCCAGACCAACAGCAAGACTGTCCAAGAAACCGCACCTTCTACCCAGAAGTAAGCGCGGCGTCCACTCTTACATTCCGGCCCAGGTTCTTGCGAGCCTGGGCCTTTTTTCATGCTAGCGACGAAGATACTGGTCGGTTTTGTTGATCCAGTCCTCGCGCGGTGGCGTGAACAGGTCTATATCAACGGTATCCTCGAGCGCGACCGCCGTATGCGGCACGTTCGGCGGAATGCATAGGAACTCGCCGCTTCTGACGGTGATCTCGTCGCCGCCTACTGTGAAATGCAGGGCTCCCGATTCGACGTAAGTCACCTGCTCGTTGTGGTGCTGATGCATCGGCACTACGCAGTCCTTTTTGAGCAGCACCCTGGCAACCATGATCTGGTCGCCTATGACAAGCTGCCGCTCCAAGAGAGGATTCAGAGCCTCTCTCGGGACCTGGTCCCATTGAATGTGCTTTGCTTTGACTTCGCTCATCACAGTCCTTTATACATGCCGCCATCGACAAGGAGAGTTTGCCCGGTGATGAACGAGGCCCGTTCGGAAGCGAGCCAGACGATCGCATCTGCCACTTCCCCCGGCTCCCCTAGCCTGCCAATTGGGATTTGATCGATCCACGCCTGCTGAATCAGCGCCGCCTCGCTCTGGCCGGTGGCAGCGGCGCGCTTTGCCGCGAGCTCTTTCAGCCGGTCAGTCGCTGTGTAACCGGGCGCCACGTTATTGACGAGTATCCCGTCTTTTCCGAAATCGCTCGCCAGACTGCGGACCAATCCCAAGATTCCCGTGCGAATCGCATTCGAGAGGATCAGCTGCGCTTGCGGCTGCCTGACCGTGATCGAACTGATGGTGATGATGCGTCCCCAGTTCCTGCGCTGCATATAGGGAATCACCGCACGGGCAAACGCCGCTGCGCTTCTGAGGTTCAGATGGAACGCGTCGTCCCACTCCTCATCCGTTGTCGCAAGGAACTCTTTCGCGGGCGGCCCGCCTGCATTAGTCACGCACACATCTACCCGATCGAACATCCGCGCTGTGTTGGCGACAAATTTGCTAATAGCGGTCGCTATCCCGAACATCCAGATCTTCCGCATGCACCTCGTACGCCGAATCGCGCCCGGATATCGGACGATAGCTGCTCAAAGCGCGGCCGCGTTTCGGGCGCAGAGTCCGAGGTGCGCGCCTTCTGCGGCCAGAGCGTATGCCGTCGCGCGGCCCAGTCCCTGGCTCGCGCCCGCCACAATGGCCACCCGATTTCTCAGACCTGTATCCATTGTTTATTTCGTCCAGACTCTCGAAACTTCTTTGATCCGCTGCAGCGCCTCAGCCAGATTCTCGTATGAATTGGCGTAGCTGAATCGCAGGTAACCGTTCCCACATGCGCCGAATCCCGCACCATCGAGACAGGCCACGCCGGCTTGCTCCAGAAGAATTTCTTCTACTTCTTTGGACCGCAACCCTGTGCCTTCTACATTTGCGAAGGCGTAAAAGGCGCCGCATGGCATGGAACAGCGAAAGCCGGGGATCGCGTTCAGCGCAGGGCAGAACATATCCCGGCGTCGCCGGAACTCTTTGACCATGTTATCGACGTCCGTCTGCGGTCCATCCAGCCCGGCGATCGCGGCACGCTGCACGAAAGTCGCCGCGCATGTATTCGAATTCGCCATTAGCTTGATTACAGCGCCGGCCAGCCACTCAGGCATTACTCCAAAGCCAAGACGCCAGCCCGTCATCGCGTAGCTTTTTGAGAATCCGTCCATGATGATGGTTTTTTCGAGCATGCCCGGGAGGCTCGAGATCGAGTGTGCGTTACCTGCATAGGAGATCCGGGCGTAGATTTCGTCGGAAAGAATCATCAACTCGCGGTCGCGCACAATCGCGGCAAGCTGGTTGAGATCGTGTTCCGGGATAATTCCCCCAGTCGGATTGTGAGGCGAATTCAGAATGATTAGCTTGGTACGATCCGTGATCTTGTCGCTGGATGAAATCGAGATCGAGCGAGAAGCCCCGCTCCTCGCGCAGCGGGAATCGGAACAGGCTTTCGCGTCCACGAAACCGACCATGGAGCGATAGATGGGAAAGCCAGGATCCGGATACATCACTTCGTCCCCGGCCTCAATTAAGGCCAGCATGGGAAAGAAAATCACTGGCTTTGCGCCGGGGACGATACACACGTGTTGCGGCCCAACCTCTACATTGCGAGTCCTCGAAACATACTGCGCGACCGACTCGCGAAATTCGGGTAGGCCTTGTGGCGGCCCATAATGCGTCCAGCCTTGATCGAGAGCTTCTTTGGCCGCATCCACTATCGACTGCGGCGTGTTGAAATCCGGCTCTCCGATCTCGAGATGGACGATATGGCGGCCCTTGGCTTCCAGCGCTCGCGCCCTCGCCAGTACGTCGAATGCGGACTCAACAGCGAGGCGACTGATCCGTCCTGCAAGTCTCATACTTCAAGTGTCGATGACGAGAAAAACGAAACGGGAACCTTGCGGGCTCCCGTTAGTCGTGTCGATCGTGTTCGACCCTGGATTTGTAACTAGTTGGTCCCCTTCAAATCGGGGTACCCCAAGTATATCGCGGCTGTCAGTTGACCTTTTCAGCTATCGATTTACCCTGCACGAATTGCAGCAGGTAATCGGGGCCGCCGGCTTTAGAATCCGTACCGGACATGTTGAAGCCGCCAAATGGATGCGCTCCGACCATGGCGCCCGTGCATTTCCGGTTGATGTACAGATTGCCTACGAAGAACTGCCGTTTTGCCTTTTCGATCTTGGCTGAATTTGTGCTGAACACGGCTCCGGTCAACCCGTACTCGGAGTCGTTTGCAAATTCGAGTGCCTGATCGAAATCCCTGGCCTTTGTCACAGCCAGAACGGGCCCGAAGATCTCTTCCTGGAAAATGCGCGCCTTCGGATCAATATCCGCGATGATGGTCGGCTTGATGAAGTAGCCCTCGCCCTTGGCGGGCTCGCCCCCGGTAATCAGCCGGCCCTCCTGCTTGCCCGTTTCGATGTAGTTCAGAATGTTCTGTTGGGCGCGGGCGTTGATCACCGGCCCGAGATAGTTCTCCGGCTGATCGGGTGAGCCGATTGTCAGGGTTTCGGTTTTCGCTTTGAGCTTTTCGAGAAACTGATCGTAGATAGCTTCGTCCACAATCGCTCTCGAGCATGCAGAACACTTCTGACCCTGATAGCCGAATGCGGAATACATCACGCCCAGGACGGCCTGATCGAGATTGCACTCCCGGTCGACTACGATCGCGTCTTTGCCGCCCATTTCCGCAATCACGCGCTTAATCCAAAGCTGCCCCTTTGGAGTTTTAGCGGCCAGCTCGTTAATGTGCAGCCCGACATCGCGCGATCCCGTGAAGGAGACGAAGCGGGTCTTCGGGTGCGAAACGAGGATGTCACCGATCGCTCCGCCGCTGCCGGTAAGCAGAGAGAAGGCTCGCGCGGGAATTCCTGCTTCGAGCATTGCTTCAGCGAATTTGGCAGCAATCGTCGGCGTGTCGCTCGAAGGCTTTATTACAACCGTATTGCCGGTCACCAGGGCGGCTGTTGTCATGCCAAGCAAAATCGCGAGTGGGAAATTCCACGGCGGAATGATGATGCCGACCCCGAGCGGCACATAAACCATCTCGTCGCGCTCGCCAGCGAGTTGCACGAGCGGATCGGGTTGCGCCAGCTTCAACGCCTGGCGTGCATAGAATTCGCAGAAATCGATAGCTTCGGAAACATCGGCCTCCGCTTCGGCCCAGGTCTTACCCGCTTCCAAAACCAGCCAAGCGTCGAATTCAAATTTGCGTTTGCGAATAATTTCGGCGAGGCGCAGCAGATACTCTACCCGCTGCTCGATTGGCGTGGCCGCCCAGGCCGGCAGAAACGAGTAGGCTGCCTCTACGGCGTCGCGCGCATCCTGCTCTGAGCCTTTCTGGTGAATGCCGACGATCTCGGAAGGCTTTGCGGGGTTGAGCGATTCGAGCTTACTTTCCGAGCGGCGCCTTTCACCTGCGATGAGCAAATCGTATTCCTCGCCACAGCGCGCGCGAACTCTCTCGAGCGCTGCGCGCATTGCTTCGGCAGCTTTCGGCTGCGTGAAGTCGGCGTAGGGCTCGTTTTTGAAACTGGCAAGCTGGGTAGGCGATGTAGCTACAGGCATGATGGCGCTCTTACCGTTGGATGCACAGCAACAAAGCTTAGATCCGGTCGTCTACGGTCTTTTCGGCGATCCTGCGCCCGCGCTCGAATAACTCGGCCGCTTCGTCCGCGATCTCGCGTCCACGCTCATACAGTTCACGGCCGCGTGCCACAATGTCCTGGCTCGATTCCATCAGGCTCTTGCGGCCTTTCTCGGCCCGTTCGCCAAGTAGCTGCCGGGTGCGTGATCCGGATTGAGGCGCAATCAGCAGGGCGGCCACCGCACCCAACACTACCCCTCCCACAAACCAGCCAATTACCGCGCCGTTGCTCTCGCGTTCCATATCTCTCCTCCGTAATCATTCTATGCGCGCACGGGAACCGGGACTGCACGCCCGCGAGGCTGGTGAAGCCGCTTTGAGAACCCTGCGCCTTAGCGGAAAGTGTTGAACTCTACCCGGTCGCCATCGGTGCGGAACGTGATCAGGCCGCGCTGGTCCGTCCTAAGGACCACGGCCCGGTAGTTGGCGAGGCGTTCGAGCACGGTCGGGTGCGGGTGATGGAACTGGTTCTTATAGCCGTCCGAGATGATCGCGAACTGTGGATGGATAGCGCTCAAGAACTCCTCGGAAGAAGACGTTTTGCTCCCGTGATGGCCGACTTTCAGAAGAGTTACGGGATGCAGAAGTCCACTCTCAAGCATGTCGTTCTCCGCCGGGCGCTCCGCGTCGCCGGTCAGCAGAATGCTGCGGTGCCGATAAGCGATCTCCAACACGAGAGAGTCGTTGTTATTCGCCGTGTCGCCGGGCTGGTAATCCGGCGAGGGCGCTAACACGCGGATTTGCGTTCCCCCGATACGGAATCCCGGACTTGCCCGGGTGAGCGGCAGAATGCGCACGCCGTCCGCTTTTGCCTGGTCTTCGATGTGTCTCCACTCTGCGGTTTCAGGTTCGGCGCCGATCCATAAACACTTCGGCCGGAAATCGTCCAAGATGGCGCCCAAACCGCCCATGTGGTCCGAATGTCCGTGCGTGAGCACGGCATAATCCAAGTGACGGATGCGCCTGCTCCAAAGATACGGTGCCACGACGTCCTCACCCATATCTATCTGGGGCTTACGCGGCATGCGTTCTGCCCCAGGGAAGCCTCCGGCGTCCACCAGCATCGTTTCTCCATCCGGAAACACCACGAGGAGGCTGTCTCCCTGGCTCACGTCAATTGCGGTCAGCTCGAGAAAGCCGGGCTTCAGCTCCGCTTTCCAGGGTTGCCAGCAGAGGATGGTGAAGAGGAGAAGCGAGCAGATGAGGGCAGGGACGACCAGCGGACGGCGTCTGCGTATCACGTATCCGAGCAGCACGAGTGAAGCGCCAAAGAGCACGCTCAGCCAAACCGGGAGCGCAGCCAAACGCCAGGCTGGCTCGAAGTTGGCGTGCCACCCGGCTACCCACTCAGCCAAAACCAGCAGATATCTGGTAAGCATCGCAAGCAGGTGCGAACCCGTCAGGATACAGCCGAAACCTAGCGGCACGACTAGCGAGAGCAGTGGAATGATCACGATGTTCGCTGAAAGGCCTGTGATCGAAAGACGGTGGAAATAGCTGATCATCGGCAGCGCTAACCCGAACTGGACGCAGGCTGAAACGATCACCGCATCGAGGGCAAAGGCCGCGAGCAAAACGCCGCGCACGACCAGGAAATCGGCTGCTTTGGCTCGCAAACCCACGCAGACTTGTATGGTCCGCGAAAGCAGACGCAGCTCCACCCGCCACTGCGCGGCCTTGGGCGCCACTTGCGGGTCGTAGCGCATCTGGTCGAAGCGCTTCACCGATGCACGCAAGGGTTCCGTCACGCGCTCCATTACTGGAATCGCGAACGCCGCGATGGCGGCTGCCGAAAGGAATGAGAGCTGGAAACTGGGATCGAAGAGTTCAGCTGGAGCAAGTGCCAGATAGATAATCCCGATTGCGCCCAACACATTCAAAATGCGCGTGCGGCGGAAGAAATAGCTGGCGATCAGGAATAAAGTGAACCCTCCGGCTGCCCTGACCACCGGAGAGCTAAAGCCTGAAATGAAAGCGTAAAGCCAACTGGCGAGCGTTGCCACAAACAGGGCAGGTACACGGCGGAATCGAAGTAGCTTGAGGATGAGCAGCAGAGTAAATGCGAGCACGGAAACATGCTGGCCGGATATCACCAACGCATGGTACGTTCCGGTAACGCGGAAGTCGGTCGTCCAGCGCCGGTCCACGCCGCTGGTTTCCCCCAGAAGAGTGGCCTGAAGCAGTCCAATGGTGTGTGGATCGTCCGGATAGAGCGCGCGGATTCTCTCGAGCGCCCAGGTGCGAACCCGGTAGAGCAACCCCACCGCCCTTGACCCGCAGCGCCCGGGCAAAAGGTGGATGTCCGCGGGCGCGGAGACCGAGCCGGTCCAGTAGATGTGTTGCGCCGCGAGGTAACCGGCATAGTCGAAGCTATCCGGGTTCTGAAAATTCCGCGGGCTACGAACCTTCGCGGCAAGCTCCACCTTCTGGCCGTAATCGAGAGGCATGTTTGCCCCGGTCTTCAGGTTGACTGAGATGCGAGCCGCTGCTTTGGAGGTCAGATTGAGCGTGAACTGTTCTCTCTGCGGCGAGAAGACGGGAGGGTTGGTCACACATCCGGCCAGCAGGACCGCCTCTCCATCCTCCGCGTCGAGTTTGGGCGCCTGCCCCTGACGGTGTATAACCTGTGCTCCAATACCGCCTACAAACAAGCAACTGCATGCAATGGATAACTTAAACCTCGTATCCGTATGGAAATAAATGGCTAAGCTTACTGCAATCGCGGCCAAAGCCGCTGGTAAAATGAGATCTCCCAGACGGAAATAGAAGAAGTTGCCCAGCAGGATCCCTGCCGCTATGGCCCCAAGTGGCAGCAACAGAGGTTCACGGTGCACAACAGATTAGTGGGCTGACGTGCCGTTTCCCTCTCCGGGTCTGGTGTATGGGACTGCTGACGGCGTCCTCCGATTTCGCTTGACACGTGAGCGAAATCTAGCTCATACTAAAGAAAATTTAATCGTCAAACCAGTTCTAGTACGGTGGATCCAGGTGATCCCTCCCAATTCGCTCAGCTGACTTTTTAAGCCTTCTTCGCCTTAAGACTTCTCCTCCAACTCAAACTCAACGGCTGATTGGTTTCGCACCGATCAGCCTTCTTTTTGGGATCGCACTATGCTGGCAAGAGCGGAGGTACTTTATGGCGGAACTTTTCGCAGGATACGCGGCCGCAACACTGCCGGTTGCGCTGGATGCAATTACAACCGATTCAGAGGGCCTCGAAGCGGGCGCAACAAGCATTGATGCAAGTGGCTTCGAATTTCCCGCCTACCAGGCACGCCCGGCTGGAGATGTGCGCGCGCCCGTAATTCTTGTAGTCCAGGAGATTTTCGGGGTTCACGAACATATTAAGGACATTTGCCGGCGGCTTGCCAAGCGGGGCTACTACGCGATCGCCCCGGAACTGTACGCCCGCTACGGGAATGTTGCTGAGATCAGCGACATGCAGGAGATCATTCGGAAAGTTGTGAGCAAGGTGCCGGACCCGCAGGTGATGGCCGACCTTGACGCGACCGTCGAGCATGTCAGGAATTCGGGCAAAGGCGATGTCGGGAGACTCGGAATCGTTGGTTTTTGTTGGGGAGGTCGTGTCGTCTGGCTCTATTCCGCGCATCAGCCGAAACTTAGGGCCGGCGCGGCCTGGTATGGAAAGCTGACCCCGGGCCCCTATAGCAAGCCTGCCACTCAGCGTGAGCAACCGGTCGATGTGGCGGGCCGGTTACACGGAGCGATACTCGGCCTTTACGGCGGTAAGGACGACGGAATTCCGCTTTCCACCGTTGCGCAGATGAGAGAAGCATTAAAGGCAGCTGGCAAAGATCGCGATTGCCAGATTATCGTCTACCCCGAAGCAGGGCACGCATTCAATGCCGATTACCGGCCCAGCTATCACGAAGCCTCTGCTAAAGATGCATGGAGCAAAATGCTGAGCTGGTTCGATGCGCACGGGTTAGGCACCTAGCGGCCAGTCTCGGTTAGGGTTCCTGCCGCTTGCCATATAATTCGGTTGCACATTGTAAAGGGGAGTCTGTATGAAGGTTCTGCGCTCGATTTGTGGTCTTTTCTTGCTTTTTCTGGCTGGGGCTGTCTTCGTACAGGCCCAAGCGGTCACGGGCACGGTCCTGGGGACTGTTACCGATGTCACTGGCGCGGTTATCGCGAATGCCAAGGTGCTTCTCACGAATGTCGGAACGGGGATCACCAGGACTGAGCAGGCGAATGCGAGCGGAAACTACACCTTCGCCGAAGTGCCGGAAGGGAATTACTCGGTTTCAGTGGAAGCTACGGGTTTCAAAAAGGAAATTCGTCAGAACGTTACTGTTGTGGTAAATACAGCCTCCCGCGTGGATCTCCAGCTGCAGCCTGGAAGCATCAGCCAGCAAATTGAAGTTACGGCGACGCCTCCGCCTTTGCAGACCGATCGCGCGGACACCGAGACTAACATCCCGACGATCGCGACCGCTAACTTGCCTGTTGGAACGAATCGGAACTTCCAAAGTCTGCTCAACCTGGTGCCGGGCACGACGCGCGCAACCTTCCAGCACTCGACCTTTTTCAATGCCTCGAGCTCGCTCCAGACAGAGGTGAATGGTCAACTGCGGATGGGCAACAACTATCAGATCGAGGGGATCGACGATAACGAGAGAACAGGCCTGCTTCAGATTCTCATTCCGCCTATCGAGGCCATCGCGACGGTAGATGTCTCGACGAGCGATTTCGATGCGGAACTCGGACGAGCTAGCGGCGCCGTGACGAACGTTATTTTAAAATCCGGAACCAATAGACTGCATGGCGCGCTCTACGAGTTCCTCCAAAACAGCGAGTTCAACGCTCGTTCCTTCTTCAATCCCGGTACCGGACATCTCACCTATAACTATTTCGGAGGAAATATAGGCGGCCCCATTGTCAAAAATAAGCTCTTCTACTTCGGTGACATCCTACGCATCACAGACCACGAAGCAAGCGCCAGCCTGTTTACGGTTCCCACACCCGCCCAGATTTCAGGTGACCTGAGCGCATCATCCACTAAGATCTATAACCCGTTCACCGGGAATGCGGACGGGACCGGGCGAATTCAGTTCCCGGGCAACATAATACCTCAGATTGACATCAATCCAATCTCCGTCAAGCTGCTTGCTTTGTTACCTGCCCCGAACGTGGCCAGCGCATCCGGAGTAAACAACTATTTCGCGCTTCTGCCGTTTCATAAGGACACCACGTCCTTTGATACGAAAGTCGATTACAATCCAACTGATTCTGACCGCGTTGCGGTGCGCCTCAGTTTCGCGGAGCCCAAAATCTTTCAAGCCCCCGCATTCGGTCTAGCGGGAGGAGCAGCGAATGGCGGATTCCAAGGCACGGGCGTCCAGCGCACTTACAGCGGGGGAATCAACTACTCTCATATCTACTCCCCAACTCTGATTACCGAGCTCCGGTTCGGTGTAGCGTATTACAACAACATTGCCGTGCCGAGCGATTACGGTCAGAATCAGTCTGCGGCCCTCGGTATTCCCGGACTCAACCTCAGCCCCATTACGAGCGGGCTGGTGAGCATCAACATCGGGCAGTTCTATTCGAACCCTATTGTGGGCTATTCGGCGAGCCTCCCTTGGACCCGGGCAGAAGCTAACATCGACGTCGCTAACAGCTGGACCAAAATTCTCGGGAATCACACCATCAAGTTCGGCGGCGACATAAGGCGCATTCGCGATGCCTTGTTACAAGAGCAGACGTTTAGCCCTCGGGGTATCTACACCTTTGCCGCCGGACAGACTGCGCTGAACGATAACGGAACGGAGTCCAAGACAAGTTACTTCAATAATATGGCTTCGTTTTTACTGGACGTTCCCAGCCAGGCCGGCCGCGATCTCGCAACTTACTTCCCCGCGCTCCGGAGTTGGCAGTTCTTTACGTTTTTTCAGGACAAGTGGGTCGTCAGTCCAAAGCTGACGGTTGATCTCGGGGTGCGCTGGGAGATCTATCCTCCATTCATGCCGCAATTCCCCGGCGGATTCTCAAATTACGATCCCACCAATAACTCGCTTATAGTCGCTGGCCTTGCGCTGAATCACGCTAATCTGGGACGCAAGACTTACTACGACTTCTTCGCGCCGCGTTTCGGAACTGCTTACCGTCTGACGGAAAAAACAGTTCTGCGCGCCGGCTTTGGGATGAGCTATACCCCCTTCCCAGACAACAATTACGCGTTTAACTATCCGGTGCGCGCCAACAACGCTTATAACCCGGTCGGCGCGTTCACCACTTATACTCCTGCGGTGCTCAACACCGGGCAGGTCGCTACTTTCCAGAATGGCTTTCCGCCGCCTGTGCTCCCGGCCGTTCCCGCCGGGGGCATCATCGCCAATGCACCGGTCAATCAGTCGTATTTCGTTGTTCCGCTAAATTACAAGAATCCGTACGTTGAGTCCTGGAACGTAGCGGTTCAGCAGGCCTTGCCTTTACACCTTACGCTCGATTTCGCCTACGTCGGCAATCACGGTGTGGGGACGTCTCAAGTTCAGTACAACTTGAATGCCGGTTTCATAACGGGCGCGGGAACGCTAGGCCAGCCCGAATACGTTGCTTTCCACCGAACTAATTCGACAACCCAGTTATTTGCCCCCTACTCATCCATGTACAACTCGCTCCAGGTCAAACTGAACCGGCGTTTTGGAGGAAGTTTCTTCCTTACGACCTCTTACACATTCGCAAAGGGAATGGGTTACCAAAGCGACGATGACGGCGGCCTGGAGTTTTACGTAAATCAGCGGCGCAATTGGGCGCGTAACGATTTCGATCGTACCCAAACATTTGTTCAGAGTTATGTCTACGATCTTCCCTTCGGTCCCGGTAAGAGATGGCTGAGATCTGGGTTTGCCGGCAACGTCTTCGGCAACTGGCGTCTCAACGGAGTTCTAACAGTAATGTCCGGGCTGCCGATGACACTTACTCCCAGCACAAACAATTTAAATACGCCTGGCAGCACTCAGACGGTCAACCAAGTTGCGGCGGTTACGATACTGAAGGGCGTGGGACCGAACAGCCCGTGGTTCAGCACCTCCAGTTTCGCCGCGCCCACCGGCAACGGAGTCTTTGGGAATACCGGGCGTAACTTTATGAGTGGCCCGGGATTTTTCAATCTCGATGCATCGCTTTTCAAAATGATCACGTTTCGCGAGCGTTATAACGTCGAGCTTCGTGGAGAGGCGTTCAGCATTACGAACACACCGCAGTTTGCCAACCCCGGCACCACGCTCGGGTCTCCCAGCTTTGGTTACATTACCGGCACCATAGGCGGCAACAGTACAGCCAGCAACGGGAACCGGGTGCTTCAGCTTGGAGTCAAGTTCAGTTTTTAGCTAGTCAATCTCGAACTGTGGAGAAACTGGCGGACCGGGAACGTGTCTGGCTCGCGACCTCAGTTCCATTCTCATTCTGATCCCTTGCTTTTGGACCGTTATTGGGGCGCAGTGGATTTCGGAGTGGCAGGAGCGCGGGTTTGATTGCCGGAGCTCGTCGCACTACTAGTGCTTCCTTTCGTCGCCCAATCATGCTCAGTCGCCGCGTTGCCGACCGTACCTTTCGCTACGTCCTGGGCTACATCCTTCTTTACGGCTTGATCGGCCTGCTTGGCCGCTTCGTGTGTGCCATCACCTAACTCAATCACTTTGACGCGCACTGGCTTTTTACCGAACTTCTTGCACTCGGACGTGTTCGGAAGGTAGATATCGAGCTTACGGCCTACAATCTTCTCGCCTGTATCGGCCACCACGTACTCCCCTGAATACTTGCCCGCGTGCCTGATCTTGATGCGGCTGCCGATGGGCAAAATGTCCGGGTCCGCCGCAACTACATGCCGATGCGTATATTCGCCAGAAGCTGTCGTTCCAGTGGTCGAATAGGCGGTCGCTATAAACCGCCCGTTGATTCTTGCGGCTGGGGGATTTGCGAGGCAAAAGTAAGCACAGCCGCAAGCGAGGCTGATAAGCTTGCCCGCGATCCGTGATGCTCGCTTGCCCGACACATTAGATCAGATGGTCGACGCGCTTGAGTGGTGTCGGCCGAAGTGGGGCATAACGGGTACTGGTACCAGCCGGTTGCATCTGAAATATAATCCGGGGAAACAGAGTTTCCCCGCGCAAAGGAGCACGCCATGAGCCGCCATCCGAGTTTCACCGCCATTGCCGTTCCGTGTTTGATCATTCTCTTGTCGCTGGTTTCTCACGCAGTTAAGACCAAGGGGCACCCGCAAAATGCAACTGCTCCAGCATCCGAATCAGATGCCCACGTACTTCGGGCGCCGCTCTTCCCTCGGTTCGTAACCACAGACGTGGTGGTCAGCAACACGGATCCATCACTTAAAGACACAGACAAGTTTTACAATTCCGAGCCGGGGATTGCGGTGAATCCGGTGGACCCGCGTAAAATCGTCATCTCGTCATTTTCCGGCGCGTGGAGCGGATCCCACCAGAGCGGGTTTGCGAATGCTCCGATCTGGTACACGGAATCGGGTGGGGCATGGTGGACCAAGGAATTCACAATTCCGCCGCCCCCGGGCGTACCGCGCTCGGTCTTGAACGAGTCGCCTTGCGACGAGACGTTCGATTACGGAGACAGCGGTGTTCTATACGGGACCTTTCTTTTGAACGGAACTGGCGAGGAGGGCGCGAACTGTTCGAGCCCCGATGAGTCGGCTTCGACGGGTGCCCAAACTGCCTTTGCCGAAGTGTTCAGCGGCGGGACCAGCGACCCTGCTAGCAGTGGTTCCTGGCAGTGGCGTGTCGAGGAAGGCAAGACGCAGCCGACGAACCGGTTTGCTCCCGACCAGCCCTGGATCGTGTTAAATAAGGATCCCGTCCGCCCCCGGCGCGAGAACGTGTATGTTGGCTATCAGGCGTCCTCGTCCATGCAAGTGGCAGTCTCCCGGGCGAGGCTTCCGCTTGATTTCACGGCGGACATTGAAGCCGGTTCGCGGGACCCGTTCCCCGGCAACCCCGGACACCGGCTCGCGGCGAATCATCGCTCGGGCGCCGTCTACAGCTTGTATCAGCAGGGCGCGGATATTCATTGCCCCGGTTCGGCGGATGCGATCAGTTATATGTTGAACCGATCACTCGACGGGGGCTTGACCTGGGAACTGGAAGGTAAGCCGGAGGGAGTGCCCGTAGCACGGGCATGCAGCCATCAGAATTTTTACTCCTACAGCTTCGGTGAGCCGGAACCTGGCACAATACTCGGGGGTGTCAACCCGCTTCGGGGCGGAGTGGATGCGGTCGCTGTTGACTCGGCGGCCGGCATTATCTACGTGGTGTACGGCGATTTCGACGAAGCCGTAAACCGGGACCGGCTCAGCATCATCGGCGTGCAGGAGCGTGAGGATGGAAGGATCGAGATCGGGAAATCGCATTTCGTCACCGGAACCGAGCACCAGAGCGCGTTGCCCGCGGTGGCTGTAGCTGATGACAACGCCGGCACACTCGGCGTCCTCTACGATACGGCGGACGGACTAGACGAGGAGACCTCGCGCCCTTACTTCTCGGTTCACCTGGCCGTGAGCCGGGACCACGGAAGAACGTTTGACCATGTCGTTCTTCAGAAGTTCTTGTTTCCTTCAAATGCGCCCCCGGGTTTTACCGGTCCCCGGCCGCTCGGCGATTACCAGCAGTTGAAGGCTTTGGGGCGGACTTTCTATGGCGTTTTCTCGGGGGACGGTGAGCCGTTCGGCCGGCCTTTCCATAAGATCGACCCGGTGTTTGTGAAAACCAGAGTGCCATAGGAAGCTCGGCTGGTACAGATTGTGAGCTGGCAACCTGCCCTGTTTGTTGACTTGGGAGGGTACTGGTGTACACTGGAAAAGTTTGGCGAGTTGATTCTTCGGCCTCCGTGCTACCGTGCCTGGAGACAAGTCCGTTGTTACCGACGGGTAAAGTACTCTGATGAAGGCATCCGGCCGGAAGTCGGGCCCCGCTGTCGGACCGATAAGCTCTTCCCTTTCAGGCTGCGTTCGTATGGACGAAATCTGTTGGGACGAGTGACGTTGGAAGCTGGCATGGGCCAATACCCGAAGCAGTTACCCTCGCGTTTGGGGCTGGTGAACACGCTATACCGGTCTCCTGGTAGTAAGACATTGCAGCCGAGCCGGTTCTTACCGACCGCTTGAGCCTGTACGAAAAAACATCCAGTTTTTGAATCCGGTTCGCGCGGCTGTGCGGGCCAAACAGTCATAGAGAAGAGGATTTCTGGGGGGTGTTCGGGCCCCGTTCGGCGGTTGTTATTCCGGGCATCCCCATTCGAGCTGAAGCATGCCGACTTTCAATCAATTGGTGCGCAAGGGCCGCAAGCAGACCCGATATAAGACGGCTAGCCCCGCTTTGCAGGCGTGCCCACAGAGGCGCGGGGTTTGCACTCGCGTGTACACAACTACCCCGAAGAAGCCCAATTCGGCTCTGCGCAAGGTTGCGCGCGTGCGCCTGACGAACGGAATCGAAGTGACGACCTACATTCCTGGTGTCGGTCACAATTTGCAGGAGCACTCGATCGTGCTCATTCGTGGTGGCCGCGTCAAGGATCTGCCGGGCGTGCGATATCACGTGGTTCGCGGGACCCTGGATACGGCCGGCGTCACAAACCGCAAGCAAGGCCGGTCCAAGTACGGTGCGAAGCGTCCGAAGGGCGGCGCTGCCGCAGCGCCGGCTAAGGGCAAGAAGTAGAGGTTAGGAGAAGCATATGCCGCGACGACGACGACCTGAGCCCCGCGAAGTGATTCCCGATCCGCTTTACAACTCGACTCTGGTCGAGAAGTTTGTGAACTCGATGATGTGGGATGGGAAAAAGACGACTGCCCAGAAGATCTTTTATCGGGCGATGGATACGCTTCGCGACCGCTCCGGCGACGATCCGCTGAAGGCCTTCAAGAAGGCGATCGAGAACGTGAAACCGGTGCTTGAAGTGAAGACCCGGCGGGTTGGGGGCGCGAACTATCAGGTCCCTGTAGAGGTTTCGCAAAACCGGCGCACGAGTCTCGCGCTGCGCTGGATTATCACGAACGCGCGTGGGCGCCCGGACAAGAGCATGGCCGAGAAACTGGCCAACGAATTGAACGATGCTTCCAACATGCGTGGAGGCGCGGTAAAGAAAAAGGACGATGTGCATCGCATGGCGGAGGCCAATAAGGCTTTCGCGCACTATCGCTGGTAGTTCACACGAATAGAAGTAAATTTTTATGGCTCGCACTGTCCCCTTAGAACGAATGCGCAACATCGGCATCATGGCGCACATCGATGCCGGCAAGACCACCACGACTGAACGCATCCTCTACTACACCGGCCGGACGCACAAAATCGGCGAGGTACACGAGGGAACGGCCACCATGGACTGGATGGCGCAGGAACAGGAGCGGGGCATCACGATTACCTCCGCGGCGACGACCTGCCAGTGGCACGACATCACGATCAATATCATTGATACGCCGGGTCACGTGGATTTCACGGCGGAGGTGGAGCGCAGTCTGCGCGTACTTGATGGCGCGTGCGCGGTGTTCGACGCTGTAGCCGGCGTGCAACCGCAGTCCGAGACGGTTTGGCGACAGGCCGACAAGTACGGCGTGCCGCGCATCTGTTTCATAAATAAAATGGATCGCGTCGGCGCCAATTTTTATTTCTCGGTCAACACCATCGTCGATCGGCTGAATGCCCGTCCGGTACCCATACAGCTGCCGGTGGGAGCGGAAGACCAGTTCAAGGGCGTGGTCGATCTGGTAAAGATGAATGCCCGTATCTGGCGCGACGAAACGCTCGGTGCTAAGTATGACGATGTCGAGATTCCAGCCGACCTGGTGGAGAAAGCAAAAGAGTTTCGCGACAAGCTGATCGAAGCGGTTTCAGAGACCGACGATGTACTGATGGAGAAGTACATCGAAGGCCAACCGATTACGGAACAGGAGTTACGGGCAGGAATCCGAAAGGCGACGATCGCGCAGAAGATTTTCCCTGTAATTTGCGGCTCTTCTTTCAAGAACAAGGGCGTCCAGAATCTGCTCGACGCGGTGGTCGATTATCTGCCTTCGCCACTCGATGTGCCGCCGATCAAAGGGGTGGCCGTTGACAATCCAGACGAAGTGCTCGAGCGCAAGGCGAGTGACGCGGAACCGTTTGCGGCTCTGGTATTCAAGATCATGACCGATCCTTTTGTGGGTCAGTTGTGCTTTATCCGGGTCTATTCGGGCAAGCTCAACGCCGGGGAATCGATCTATAACGTCAGCAAAGGCAAGCGCGAACGCGTTGGGCGTCTGGTGAAGATGCATGCCAACAAGCGCGAGGAGATCCAGGAGATTCTGGCGGGCGATATCTGCGCGGCCGTGGGTCTCAGGCACGTTGTTACGGGCGACACGATCTGCGATGAAGACAAACCGATTCTGCTCGAATCGATCGACTTCCCGGCGCCCGTGATTCAGCTTGCCATCGAGCCGAAAACCAAGGCTGATCAGGAGAAGCTGGGCGTTGCCATCCACAAGCTGGCGACCGAAGACCCTACCCTGCACGTTTCGACTGACCCGGAGACTGGGCAGACCATTCTGGCCGGCATGGGTGAACTGCATCTCGAGATCATTGTCGATCGCATGCAGCGGGAATTCAATGTGGGCGCGAACGTCGGGAAGCCACAGGTTGCCTATCGCGAGACGATTCGGCAGAAAGCCGAGTACGATTACACGCACAAGAAGCAGACCGGCGGCAGCGGCCAGTACGCGCGCGTGAAGTTGCGGGTCGAACCGGATCCAGAAGCGAATTTCGAGTTTGAAAACGAAGTCACCGGCGGCAATATCCCGAAGGAGTTCATCCCGGCGGTAGAGAAGGGCGTGACCGAAGCGCTCGAGGGCGGCATTCTCGCCGGCTATCCGCTGAACAATATCAAGGTGACGGTGTTTGACGGGGCGTATCACGAAGTCGACTCGTCTGAGATGGCCTTCAAGATCTGCTCTTCCATTTGTTTCAAGGAAGCTGCGGCGAAGGCCAAGCCGGTGCTGCTTGAGCCCGTCATGCGGGTGGAAGTAACGGTTCCTGAAGAATACATGGGCTCTGTGAACGGGGATCTGATTTCCCGGCGCGGCCGTCTGGAAGGTACTGAGATCGCCGGCGGTACGCACATCATAAAGGCGATGGTGCCGCTTTCGGAGATGTTTGGTTACGCGACCGAACTGCGTTCACGCACGCAGGGCCGGGGTAGTTTCACCATGCATTTCGGGCAGTACGAAGAAGTGCCGCGCAATCTGGCAGAGGAGATTATTAACCGCAATAAAGGCGGAGTGGCTATAAGGTAGGTCGTTACCGGTTCAAGCCCAGATTACGGCCCGGAACCGGATGGGCTGAAGAGGCAAGGAGGACATCATGGCGAAAGAGAAATTTGACCGCAGCAAGCCGCACGTGAACATTGGGACGATCGGGCATATCGATCACGGCAAGACGACGTTGACGGCGGCGATCACGAAGACGTTATCGAAGCACAATCCGAAGAACAAGTTTCGAAGCTTCGATTCGATCGACAATGCGCCGGAAGAGAAGGCGCGCGGGATCACGATTGCGGTGGCGCACGTAGAGTACGAGACGGCCAACCGGCACTATGCGCACGTGGATTGTCCGGGTCACGCCGACTACATCAAGAACATGATCACGGGCGCGGCGCAGATGGACGGGGCGATTCTGGTAGTGGCCGCGACCGACGGGCCGATGCCGCAGACGCGCGAGCACATTCTGCTGGCCCGGCAGGTGGGGGTGCCCTACATCGTAGTGGCTTTGAACAAGGTGGACATGGTGGACGATCCGGAGCTGCTCGAGCTGGTGGAGCTCGAAGTACGCGAGCTGCTGTCGAACTATCAATTTCCGGGCGACGATCTGCCGGTGGTGAAAGTGAGCGCGCTGGGTGCCTTGAACGGCGAAGCGAAATGGGAAGCTTCGGTGGACGAGCTGATGGCGAAGGTGGACGAGTATATTCCGCTGCCGGAGCGTGCGATCGACAAGCCGTTTCTGATGCCAATTGAAGATATCTTCTCGATTCAGGGCCGGGGCACGGTGGTGACCGGGCGTATCGAGAAGGGGATCTGCAAAGTGGGCGAGGAAATGGAGATTGTCGGGTTCCGGGACACGCGCAAGACGGTAGTGACGGGCGTCGAGATGTTTAAGAAGCTGCTGGACGAAGGCCGGGCGGGCGACAATGTGGGATTGCTGCTGCGCGGTATCGAAAAGAACGATGTAGAGCGCGGGCAGGTGATTGCGAAGCCGAATACGATCAAGCCGTACAAGCGCTTCAAGGGCGAAGTATACGTGCTGTCGAAGGAAGAAGGCGGGCGGCACACGCCGTTTTTCAATGGCTACCGGCCGCAGTTCTATTTCCGGACAACGGACGTGACGGGGGTGGCGAAGCTGCCCGAAGGCATGGAGATGGTGATGCCGGGCGATAACGTCTCGATTGAAGTCGAGCTGATCACCCCGGTCGCCATGGATAAGGGTCTGCGCTTCGCCATTCGCGAGGGCGGCAGGACGGTCGGCGCAGGAACGGTAACGGAGATTTTGAGCTAACTGGCAGGTAAAGGCGCTGCCCCACTTGGAGCTACTTACTGGGCCGCGACCACTAAGGGAGCGGATAAGAAAAACCAAAGATGAAAGAACGCATTCGCATACGGCTGAAAGCATACGACCACCGGGTTCTCGATCAATCGACGGGCGATATTGTCGACACCGCCAAGCGAACGGGAGCCACCGTGGCCGGTCCGATTCCGCTGCCTACTCTCAAAAACCGCTATACCGTACTGCGCTCGCCGCACGTCGACAAGAAGTCGCGGGAGCAGTTCGAGATTCGCACGCACAAGCGCCTGCTCGACATTCTCGAGCCCACGCAGGACACGGTGGATGCGTTGATGAAGCTGGATCTCCCGGCCGGCGTGGATGTGGAGATCAAGGCATTCGGCAAGGGTAAGTAAGAGGCGAGGTTAAGCGAGACAGTGAACGCATGAGTCCAGGAATTCTCGGCAAGAAAATCGGAATGACGCAGGTCTTCAACTCCGAGGGGCAGGTGGTCCCTGTCACGCTCGTGAAGGCGGGGCCCTGCGTTGTCACGCAACGTAAGACCCCGGCACGAGATGGCTACGATGCCGTCCAGTTGGGTCTGCTCGAATACGCGAAGAAACAGAACAAGCCGATGTCGAAGCACCTCTCCAAATCGGGAGCCGAAGGTGTGAAGTACCTGCGCGAATTTCACCTGGGGCAGGGTACGGGCGATCTGAAACAGGGCGACCGGGTCCTTGCTGAAGAGTTTAAGCCGCGCGATGTGGTGGATGTGATCGGCACGAGCAAAGGGCGTGGATTTCAGGGCGTCGTCAAGCGGCATCATTTTCGGGGCGGTGACTCGACGCACGGTTCGATGTTCCACCGCGCTCCTGGGTCGATTGGCGGGTCGTCTTTCCCTTCGCGCGTGTTTCCCGGAATGAGAATGGGCGGGCAAATGGGCGCCGAGCAGGTAACGGTGCGAAACCTCGAGATCGTCAGCGTCGATACCGACGACAATGTCATAGCGGTTAAGGGCGCGATCCCCGGACCGAACGGCGGCTACGTAGTCGTGCGCAGGGCCAAGAGGTAGAGATCAACATGCCGAGTGTAGAGATTTTCGACCTGAACAACACGGCGGTGGGTTCGATAGAACTCGCGGACGCGGTGTTTGGCGCCGAAGTAAACGAAGCGCTGCTTTACGAAGCGGTCCGGCAGTACACGGCTGCCCGGCGTTCGGGAACGGCCGCCACTAAGACGCGCCATGAAGTATCGGGATCGGGCAGAAAGCTCTGGAAGCAGAAAGGAACCGGTCGCGCGCGTATGGGTTCTATTCGCTCGCCTCTGTGGCGGCATGGCGGCACGGTTCACGGGCCCCAACCGCGCTCTTACGAATACAAACTGCCGCGCAAAATGGTCCTCGGTGCGTTGCGTTCCGCGCTCTCGGCCAAGCTGCGGGATGGCGAATTGCGCGTGGTGCGCGCCTTCGAATTGAACGATCACAAAACTAAGACTGCGGTGAGTATTCTCGGCAAGCTCGGGGCCAAGAAGACGGTGCTGCTGGTCGAGACCGGAGAGAATACGAATCTCCATCGTGCGTCGCGCAATCTGCAAGGCGTGAAGCTGGTGCCAACGAAAGATGTGAACGTCTACGATCTTTTACGCCATGAGGAAGTGTTGCTGAGTGAGAACGCCGCCAGAAAGCTTTCGGAGGCATTAGCCTGATGACCGTCTACGATGTAATCCGTCGGCCGCTGATCACTGAAAAAGGACACGACAAGCGCGAGAACGAGCGGACGCTTTGCTTTGAAGTGCATCCGGAAGCCAATAAAATTCAAATCAAGCAGGCTGTCGAGACGGTGTTTCGGGTGCGCGTCGCCGAGGTCCGAACGAGCAACTTCGACGGCAAGATGCGCCGACGTGGCCGCTTCAGCGGTTACGCCTCGGATTGGAAGAAAGCCTACGTCCGCCTGGCAGAAGGCCAGAAAATCCCCGAGTACGCCGAGATCTAAGTAAGGAAGCCGAACGTCATGCCAATCAAGAATTTCAAACCGACTACGCCGACCCGCCGCTTCCAGACTTATCTCACGCGGGAGGACATCACCAGAGACCGCCCGGAGAAATCGCTGGTCGAAGGCAAAAAGCGCACCGGTGGACGCGACGCGCGCGGTCGAACCTCCAGCCGCTTCATCGGAGGCGGCGCCAAGCAGGCTTATCGGGTCATCGATTTCAAGCGAGACAAGATCGGTGTGGTCGCGAAGGTCGCGGCCATCGAGTACGATCCGAATCGCTCGGCTCGCATCGCGCTGCTGCACTACACGGATGGTGAGAAGCGTTATATTATTTGCCCGGTGGGCCTCGAAGTGGGCCGCACTATAAGCTCCGGGCCCGAAGCCGACATCCTCATCGGTAACGCTCTTCCGCTCAAGAACATTCCGGCCGGCACGGTCGTTCACAACATCGAATTGCGGCCGGGCAAAGGCGGGCAGATGGCTCGCTCAGCGGGTGCGCAGGCGCAGTTGGTATCAAAAGAGGGCGATATCGCACTGCTCAAGCTACCTTCGGGTGAAACACGGCGCGTGCAGGTGGATTGCATGGCGACGGTAGGCCAAGTGGGGAACGTTGAGCACGAAAATGTATCGCTCGGTAAGGCCGGGCGCTCTCGCTGGCTTGGAAAACGCCCGCATAATCGCGGCGTATCCATGAATCCGGTCGATCATCCACACGGCGGCGGCGAAGGAAAAACTTCCGGCGGCCGTCATCCCGTAACGCCCTGGGGCCAGCCGACACGCGGCTTCAAAACGCGCAACAACAAGAGAACCGATCACTGGATTGTAACTAGGAAGGCGAAGAAGCGCTAATGAGTCGATCACTCAAAAAGGGGCCGTTCACCGATGACCATCTCATCAAGAAGGTGGAAACCCTGAACACGAACAATCAGAAGAGCGTGGTGAGGACGTGGTCGCGCCGCTCGACGATCGTGCCTGACTTTATCGGTCACACGCTCGCCGTGCACAATGGCAAGAAGTTCATTCCGGTTTACGTTACTGAAAATATGGTGGGACACAAGCTGGGAGAGTTTTCGCCTACGCGCACCTTCAAGGGACACGCCGCGAAATCGACCGAGAAGGCGGCAAGGTAAGCGCTTATGGCAGATCAGAGAGACAACCTGTCAAAAGCTGAAGGCCGGTATCTGCACGTCTCGCCCCAGAAAGCGCGTCTGGTAATCGATATGATTCGCGGTCAGCAGGCGGGCGATGCCATCCATATTCTGAGCGCCGTCAATAAGCGGATCGCTCCGGCCGTGGAGAAGGTGCTGCGCTCGGCGATCGCGAACGCGGAGAACAAGTCCGAAGACATCGATGTCGATCGCCTCTTTGTGAACGAGGCTTACGTCAACGAGGGTCCACGGCAGAAACGTATACGGCCGGCTCCGATGGGGCGCGCCTACCGATATCAGCGGCGTACCGCTCACATTGTGGTAAAGCTCGGCGAGCGCGCGGCAGAGGCGGAAGAGGAATAGGCAATGGGGCAAAAAGTACATCCTTACGGCTTTCGCTTGGGAGTCACCAAGACGTGGCGTTCTCGCTGGTTCGCTAAGCAGGACTACTCAAAGCTCCTGCACGAAGATCTCGAGCTCAAAGAATCGCTGCTGGCCCGCTTGAAAGCGGCCGGCGTCAGTTCGATCGAGGTTGACCGTCCCGGAAATAAGCTCCGCATCACGATCCGAACCTCGCGTCCGGGCATTATCATTGGCCGTAAAGGCGCTGAGATCGAGAAGCTTAAAGGCGATCTAGCGAAGAAGACTAAGCGTGAGGTATTCATCGACATTCAGGAAGTGCACCGGCCTGAGCTCGACGCCCAGCTGGTATCCGAGTCGATTGCGCTGCAGCTCGAAAAGCGGGTGGCCTTCCGTCGTGCGATGCGCAAAGCCGTCGATTCGGCTCTGCGCTTTGGCTGCAAAGGAATTAAGGTTCGTGTTTCGGGGCGTTTGAATGGCGCCGAGATCGCGCGCAGCGAATGGTACCTGCAGGGGCAGCTTCCGCTGCATACTTTGCGCGCCGATATCGATTACGGATTCAGCCAGGCTTACACGACCTATGGCGTGATTGGCGTCAAGGTATGGATCTTCAAGGGCGAAGTAATAGAAGGCGGCAACCGCCGCAACTCACTCCGCAATGAAGGTGAGCCGCGCCGTAGACGACGGGACGAGCGTGGGGGCGATCGGCCGGACCGCCGTCCGCCCGCGCAGCTAGTTCCGGAAGGCGGTGGTCCGGTGATACAGCCGATTCCAGGGGAGTTGCCGAAACCGGCCTCGGCACCCATAATTCCTCCGCTTTCAGCGCCGCAGGCACCGTCCTGGAAACAGACTCCGCACGACGCGCCCGCCGAAGAGTCGCCGCAGGCGCAGAGCAGTCCGGCCGAGGGTCCGAACGGGGGGAACGAATAGCATGTTGATGCCGAAGAAGGTCAAGTTTCGCAAGCAGCAGCGCGGCAGGATGACGGGTAAAGCCTGGCGCGGCTCCTCGCTCTCGTTCGGAGAGTTCGGGCTGAAAGCGCTCGAGTGCGGCTGGGTAACAAACCGCCAGATCGAAGCGGCCCGTATCGCGATGACGCGCTTCATCAAGCGTGGTGGCAAGGTCTGGATCCGCGTGTTTCCCGATAAACCAATCACCAAGAAGCCGCCAGAAACCCGTATGGGAAAGGGTAAGGGTGCACCGGAGGCCTGGGTAGCGGTCATCAGGCCCGGCAAAATGCTGTTCGAAATGGAAGGTGTGCCGCTCGAGGTTGCGGCCCAAGCCATGCGTCTCGCAGCGGCCAAGATTTCGGTTCCAACCAAGTTCGTTTCGCGCGCTCAAGCGGCGGAGGGCGTCAAGGCGAGCTGATTTCAGCACGGCCGCGCATTAGAAGAGATAAGGTATGAGGGCAGAAAAATTTCGCAACCTGGATTTGGGCGAAGCCGAGCGCCAGGCGCAGGAGGGGCAGGAGCAGCTTTTCCGCTTTCGCTTTCAAATGGGCATGGGGCAGACGGAAGGCTTGAAGAAGTATCGCAACCTCAAGAAGGACCGGGCTCGCTTGCTTACCGTCATTAATGAGAAACGGGCGGCAGGTGAAACGGCAGCGCCCGCGGCGGCCAAAGCTGGCAGGAAGAAAAAGTAAAGAGGCTTAGACAAAAGCACCATGGCGGTAGCAGCAAGCGAAACGACCGAAAAGCAGGGTCACAAGAACGAGAAGGTTGGCGAAGTGATTTCAACCAAGATGGCCAAGACCATCGTGGTCGAAGTGACGCGGCGCGTACCGCATCCAATGTATAAGCGAATCGTAAACAAGCGGAAGAAATTTTACGCTCACGATGAGGGTGAGACCGCTCAGGTCGGCGATGTGGTTCGTATCGTCGAGTGCCGCCCTCTGAGCCGGCTTAAACGCTGGCAGCTTGGTACCGTGCTCCGCAAGGCAGTGCAGGTGGGCGTCGAGCACCCAGCTCTAGCCGAGAGCGCTGATACGCGCGAGAAGAAGACCATAAAAAAGGGGAAGTAAGGTGACAACGTCCCGCTGAAATGGGGCGCACCTGAACGGAGAATCAACATGATCGGGATGCGAACGATGTTGGAGGTGGCCGATAATAGCGGCGCGCGCAAGTTGCAGTGCATCTTGCCGCGCGGTGGCGACCTCGGACTTCGCGCGGGTTTGGGCGATGTGATCACTGCCAGCGTCAAGGAGGCTGCGCCCGATTCGAATATCAAGAAGGGTAAGGTGGTGCGCTGCGTAGTAGTCCGCATGCGCAAGGAGACGCGCCGCAAAGATGGCACTTACATCCGGTTCGATTCGAATGCGGCGGTGCTCATCAATGAAGTCGGCGAGCCCGTTGGGACACGCGTTTTTGGGCCGGTTGCGCGCGAGCTGCGCGACAAGCGCTTCATGAAGATTGTTTCGCTTGCCCCGGAGGTAATTTAACGATGCCGAAAGTTGCCTACCAGCGCCGTCAGGAGCGCGGCGAGCGCAGGCCGGTGCGCGTCAAAATCAAGAAGGACGATATGGTGAGGGTCATCGCCGGCCGCGACAAAGGGAAAACGGGCAAGGTCCTTGAAGTGGACCGCTTCGAACGCAAGGTGACGGTGGACGGTGTGATGATCGTCAAGCGCCATACACGTCCGAATCCGTCCAAGCAGATCAAGGGCGGCGTCGCCGAGAAGCCGATGCCGATCGATGTTTCGAACGTAATGCTGCTGACCTCAGCTGGTATTCCAACCCGGGTTGGTTACAGAGTAGAAAACGTGGGTGGACAAATGCGCCGTACCCGCATTGCACATAAAGGCGGCGAGTCGCTAGAGAAGAAATAAGTAGATCGCACGCGCGTCCGCGGGCGAATCGGGTCAGGCCGTTTGGAATCGGTCAAAAGGGAATTCGGAATTCATGGCGAAGGATACGGACAAAAAAGCGGGAGAAAAGAAGCCGGCTGGGGCTAAGCCGCCTGCAGGCGACAAGAAGCAGCGTGCCCCGAAAAAGGAAGCCGGTGGTGGGGGACAGGTCCTCGAGAAGGCTGCCGCGCCCCGCTCGCAAAGCGGCAAGGCGCGTCTGCGCGAGCACTACAACAAGAACGTAGTCGCCTCGCTCAAGAAAGATTTTAGTTACAAGAACCCGATGGCTGTACCGAAAGTCGAAAAGGTCTCGATCAATATCGGACTCGGTGAGGCGACCGGCAACAGCAAACTCATGGACGGGGCGGTAAACGAACTGGCCGCCATCGCAGGTCAGAAGCCAGTGGTCACTAAGGCTAAGAAATCAATTGCCGCCTTCAAATTGCGTGAGGGAATGGCGATTGGCTGCATGGTAACCTTGCGCGGCGACCGCATGTATGAGTTCCTTGATCGTCTGATGAATGTGGCTTTGCCGCGTGTCCGCGATTTCCGCGGCGTTTCCCCAAAGTCATTCGATGGCCGCGGCAATTACACGCTCGGGTTGAAGGATCAACTGATCTTCCCCGAGATCGATTACAACAAGGTGGAGAAAACAAAGGGCATGAATATCTCCATTACAACCACCGCTAAGACGGACGCTGAAGGACTGGCTTTGCTGCGCCACATGGGCATGCCATTCCGCCCGTAAGAGTATTCAAGGATTCGATGGCAACGACTGCAAAGATCGCTAAAGAAGTAAAAAAAGAAGCTGAGATGGCGCAAGCGCGCAAAGACGGGACTGCCGTGAAGTTCCCGACCCGTCTGCGCCATCGCTGCAGGAACTGCGGACGGCCGCGCGGCTTTTTGCGCAAATTTTCGCTGTGCCGCATTTGTTTCCGCAAGTTTGCGCTCGCCGGCGAAATCCCGGGCGTGACGAAAGCAAGCTGGTAACAGTCCCGAGCCGGAAGCGTCCGCGAGCTGGATGCGAAGGCCGGAAAGTTTATGAGGAATGAAAGGTGCTGAAAGGAAGTAAATGACAGCAGACCCCATTGCCGATATGTTGACGCGCGTGCGTAACGCGCTGATTGCCCGGCACGCCAAAGTGGACGTGCCCGCATCCCGGCTCAAGAACGAAGTCGCGCGCATCCTCAAAGAAGAGGGCTACATCCTGAACTTCAAGTTGACTGAAGAAGGTTCGAAGAAGTACATTCGCCTCTATCTGAAGTACACTCCTTCGAACGTGCCGGTCATCTCTCGTATCGAGCGCGTGTCACGGCCTGGCTGCCGCGTCTATGTCGGAAGCAAGGAGATTCCCCGCATCCTCGGCGGTCTTGGGATCAACATCCTCACAACTCCGAACGGCGTCATGACCGGCAATACGGCGCGCAAGGAAGGCGTTGGCGGTGAAGTTCTCTGTCAAATCTGGTAGGGAGCGTACAAACACATGTCACGAGTAGGAAAGAAACCCATTCCCCTGCCGCAAGGGGTAAAGATTAAAATCGGCGAAGAGATCCAGGTGGAGGGCCCAAAGGGCAAATTGACGGTTCCGATTCCGGCGGGCGTGCGCGTAGAGCAAAAGGATGGACATCTCGAACTGGTCCGTGACGGCGACCAGTACGCCGCCCTGCATGGCCTGACCCGCGCTCTTACTGCCAACGCCGTGCAGGGAGTCTCGGCCGGCTTTACCCGCGAACTCGATATTGTCGGCACCGGATACCGTGCCGATGTCAAAGGAAAGGTAGCCACCTTTACTCTCGGCTACTCCCATCCGATCGAATTTATTCTGCCCACCGGGGTCGATTTAAAGATCGATCGGCAGACTCATCTCGTCCTGACCGGTTACGACCGCCAGGCGGTGGGGCAGGTTGCCTCTCAGATTCGATCGTTACGTCCGCCGGATCCATATAAGAATAAGGGCGTTCGCTACACGGGCGAAGCGCTGCGCAAGAAGGCCGGCAAGACCGGTGCGGGAGGCAAGTAGCCGTGGCTCGGGAATCCAGAAGAGACATACGGGACAGAATTCATAAGCGGATTCGCAGCCGCGTGGCCGGAACCCAGGAGCGCCCCCGGCTGGCTGTGTTTCGCAGCGTCAATCACATTTACGCGCAGGTGATCGATGACGGCCAGGGTCATACGCTGGTAGCCGCCGCTTCTACTGAAAAGGATTTGCGCGGAAAAGGCGGCAACGTGGAGGGCGCGAGACTGATCGGAAAAGCGGTGGCTGAACGCGCCAAGGAAAAAGGGATTAACAAGGTCGTTTTCGATCGCGGTGGTTATCAGTACCATGGTCGCGTCAAAGCGCTCGCCGATGCAGCCCGACAAGCGGGCCTGGAGTTCTAATTGATGGCAGTAAATGGAAAGCGTATCGACACGCATAACCTGAACCTTAAGGAACAGGTCGTCAGTATCAACCGCGTAACCAAAGTGGTCAAGGGCGGTAAGAATATGAGCTTTTCAGCGCTGGTTGTGGTCGGCGATCCCGGCGCCAAAGTGGTCGGGTTCGGCACCGGCAAGGCCAAGGAAGTTCCATCCGCGATCAAAAAAGGCATCGAAGCTGCAAAGAAGAACTTGCGTAAAGTGAACGTGCTTGAGACCACTATCCGCCATCCCGTTCTTGGGCGCTTTGGCAGCGGGTTGGTGCTGTTAAAGCCTGCCCCGGCAGGTACCGGCGTCATTGCTGGCGGTCCCGTGCGCGCCGTCATCCAGGCGGTCGGTATTCCCAACGTGTTGACCAAGTCGATCGGTTCGCACAATGCCCATAATGTTGTGAAGGCGACCATCGACGCGCTCGAGCAGCTCTGCGACAAAGCTGCGGTCGCCGACATGCGCGGCCTCCCTGTCGAAAAACTCTAATTGGCTCACGCCCGGAAAGCAGATCGTAATGGCTACTGAAGGAAAAATCAAAATCAAGCTGGTGCGCAGTACGATTTGTACGCCGCAGGCACATAAGAATATCGTGAAGTCCCTCGGGCTGCACAAAATCAACCGGATTGTCGAGCGTCCGGATACGCCCGGCTTTCGCGGTATGGTGAAAAAAGTACCGCACCTGCTCGAAATCGTGAAAGACTAAGCGCGGGACACGTCGACCATGAACTTAAGTAATCTCCGCCCTCCAAAGGGCCAAAAACACAAAAAGCAGCGCATCGGGCAAGGTATGGGAACCGGTCGCGGAAAGTACTCTGGCCGCGGCGCAAAAGGCGCAAAATCGATTTCGGGTTACAGCAAGATGCGCGGCTTTGAGGGTGGCCAGATGCCCCTGCATCGCCGTCTCCCGAAGCGCGGCTTCACCAACATTTTTCATAAAGAATATGCCATCATCAATGTCGGTGCGCTTGAAAAGCTCGAAGGCGATAGCTTCACGCCCGACTCCTTGGTTGCGAGCGGTACTATCAAAAAGCTTCATGCCGGACTCAAGATCCTCGGTAATGGGGAGTTGAGTCGCAAGATCCGGGTCCAGGCGCACGTCTTTTCAAAATCGGCGCTCGATAAAATTCAGAAGGCGGGTGGGGCTGCCGATGTCCTCGAGAGGCCTGTCGTGGAAAAGGCCGTCAAAGGTTCCAGCGCGCGTCGCAAGAAAACGGTCCAACCCGAAACGGAAGAAAAGTAACCGGCGCCTCGTTTTCACGAGTGCGGATTAAGACATGCAAAAGTTCATCGAAGCCCTCGGCAACGTGTTCCGGATCCCGGATTTAAGGAAACGTGTTCTCTTCACCTTGGCCCTGCTCGCCGTGTATCGCGTCGGTGCCTATATCCCGACGCCCGGTATCGCTACCGACCGCTTTCAGGCCTTCTTTACGCGAAACGCCGCCGGTGGCTTTTTAGGCTACTTCGACCTATTCAGCGGCGGCATGTTGCGGAGGATGACGATCTTCGCGCTCGGCATCACGCCCTACATCACCTCGTCGATCATTCTGCAATTGCTCACGGTCGTTATTCCAACCCTCGACAAGTTGCAAAAGGAGGGTGAGCTCGGACGCCGCAAGATCACACAGTGGACGCGCTATCTCACGGTCGCGCTGGCCATCATCCAATCGATTGGCATCGCTTTTGCGCTGCAGAACTCAGAAGGAAATTTCGTTCTGCACCCGGGTTTCATGTTTCTCTTCATGACGACCCTGACCTTCACCGCAGGGTCGGCTTTCATTATGTGGCTGGGCGAGCAGATTACCGATCGCGGGATCGGTAACGGTATGTCGCTGATCATTTTCGTCGGCATCATCGTGGGTCTGCCGAGCGCTATCACCAGCATCTATACCAATACCTTTGTCACGCGTCAGTGGCCAGTGCCGCAGATGGTCATCATCCTCGCACTAATGGTTGCCGTAGTTGCCTTTATCGTCCTGGTTGAGCGTGGAGAGCGGCGCATCCCCGTGCAGTATGCCAAGCGGGTAATCGGCAGACGCATGATGGGCGGCCAGTCCACCCACCTTCCGCTCAAAGTTAATGCCGGCGGCGTTATCCCGATCATTTTCGCTTCGTCGCTGCTGGCTTTGCCGCAGACGGCGCTTCAATTCCCAATTGTGAAAAACAGCGCGTTCCTCAGCCGCACGCTTGGCGGCCTGGGCGGCGCGGAGCCTTCGTATTACGTGGTCTTTATCCTGCTGATTGTTTTCTTCTGCTTCTTTTACGTCTCGATCATCTTCAATCCGAGCGAAGCTGCCGACAACATGCGCAAGTACGGTGGCTTCATTCCAGGTATCAGGCCGGGAAAAAATACGGCCGATTACATGGATAAGATCCTCTCTAAGATCACCGTGGTCGGGGGTCTCTACCTCGCGTTGCTTTCCATCATCCCGCAGATCATGATCCAGGGGATCAAACTGCAGCACCTGCCGCTGTTTGGGAATTTTATCGACGCACACTTTCCGCGCTGGCTCCTCGACGGCTTGGGCGTCAACTTCTTTTTTGGGGGGACTTCGCTGCTCATCGTGGTCGGCGTAGCCATGGATACTGTCAACCAGATCGAAGCCCAGCTCATTATGCGGCACTACGAAGGCTTTACGCCGCGCTCCGGCCGCATTCGTGGACGACGCAGTTCCACCAGTTAGGCTCGCTTTTGCGCCCCGATACCCAATCCCAGTCTCGCCCTGCGCTTATCCTGTTCGGCTCGCCCGGATCGGGTAAAGGAACACAATCGAAGCTCCTCGGGAACTGCCTCCAGCGCCCTCACATCTCGACCGGCGACATGCTCCGTACTCATATCGGCCTCGGAGACGATATTGGAGTGCATTCAGAAGAGCTGATCAGGGCCGGACGACTGGTTCCGGACGAACTTGTCAATCACTTGGTTGAAAAGCGTTTGCAGGAACCGGATGCCCGGCAGGGAGTCATCCTGGACGGTTATCCCCGGACCATCAACCAAGCGCGTGTTCTGCTGCGGCTGTTAGAGGCAGGCGGATTTCATGCAGCTGTGGTACACTTAATGGTCGACCACGAAAAGATCGTAGCTCGCCTGAGCGGCCGTCGCCAGTGCCCTGTTTGTGGAACCCTCTATAATCTAACCACCAATCCTCCCAGGGTGCAGGGAATCTGTGACTTGGATGGGGCGGTTCTGGTAACGCGTGAGGACGACTGGGAATCCGTGATTCGGGAGCGGTTAAGCGAATACGACAGGCAAACAGTGCCGATTCTCGAGTTCTTCCGCCAGGCAGGCGTGCAAATGATCGAGATCGACTGCGGTGGTTCGACGCCGGAACAAATCATGCAGAAAATCTGCGGATTCCTGAACAAGGCTGGTTTGCTGGTATCTGATATCAGGAGTGAGGAGAGAAGTTCCAGGCAGTGATTGCTCGCCGAAGTGCAGTCGAGCTCGAAAAGCTTCGCCGGAGCGGGTTACTGGTTTACCAGATCTTGCAGGATCTGCGGGCCATGATCAAGGAAGGGATCACCACGCAGGAGCTTGAGATCGCGACTGCGAAGATGATTGCTGACGCCGGGGCAAAGCCTGCCTTCAAAGGTTACTCTACTCAGGCATCCAAAACGAAATACCCTTTCGTGCTCTGTGCTTCGGTGAATGAAGAGGTTGTGCATGGCATGCCGTCCATGCGGCGCAAGCTGAAGCCCGGCGACATCGTGTCGCTCGATACAGGTGTTCAGCTGAACGGCTATTATGGCGATTCGGCCATTACCGTGGCTGTGGGTGAAGTGAATGATTCGGTGAAGCGGCTATTGAAGGTTACCGAAGAGAGCTTGGAACTGGCGATCGATCGGGTGCGCTCCGGTAATCGTCTGTTCGATGTCTGCGGCACGGTCGAAAAGCATGTAACCTCCCACGGCTTTTCGATTGTCCGTGAGTTTGTCGGGCATGGGATTGGAACCTCCCTGCATGAGGAGCCCCAGATCCCGAATTACGTGGATCGGCGAGGTGAAAACCCGCGTTTGAAGCCGGGCATGGTTTTGGCTATCGAGCCTATGGTTAACGTGGGCAAGCCGGATACCAGAGTGCTATCAGATAAGTGGACAGCGGTCGCCAAGGACGGTTCCTACTCGGCGCATTTCGAACACATGGTAGCGGTTACCGACAACGGTCCCTGGGTTCTGTCACGTCCGTGAGCGAGCGCTGATCATGTATGAGGCAGGCGAAGAGAGCAAGCTACAGGGTCGGGGTGAGCGGACTGTGGAAGGAATTGTAGTTGAATTACTGCCAAGCGCTCTGGTCCGTGTCAGACTGGAAAGTGAGCACCAATTACTTGCTCATCCGCCCAGCTCCCAGCGTGCCAACTTCGTGCGTTTACGGGTCGGCGACAGGGTTTTAGTTGCCGTATCGGTGCAGGACCGGACACGCGGTCGGGTTTTACAGTTGTTGACGAAAGGTCAAGTTTAGTCGTATGAAGGTACGAGCATCAGTCAAAAAGCTTTGTGATAAGTGCAAGGTGATCCATCGCCACGGCGTCGTGCGCGTCATCTGCACCAACCCCAAGCACAAGCAGCGGCAAGGATAGTTTGAGGGATAGCGAACATGGCGCGCATTGCAGGCATTGATCTACCAGCAAGAAAACGGTCCGCGATCGGGCTGACTTATATATATGGCATCGGGCGCACTCGCGCTCTCTCGCTTCTGCATCGGGCGCACGTTGATCCCGAGAAGAAGGTTGCCGACCTGTCGGAAGAAGAGGTGAACCATCTCCGCAACCTCATCGAAGGCGAAGGCGCGATTGAAGGCGACCTGCGCAAAGAAACTTCGATGAATATCAAACGGCTGATGGAAATGGGCTCCTACCGCGGTCTGCGCCACCGCCGCGGGCTGCCTGCCCGAGGCCAGCGTACTCACACCAATGCCCGCACACGCAAGGGCCCGCGGAAGGGTACCATTGCAAACAAGAAAAAGGCGACAGGCAAGACATAGGATCATTTTCGGAGACTCGAGTCCATGGCCAAGGCACCAGCTAAATCAAGCAAGAAGAAGTCATTTAAGAAGAAAGAAAAGAAGAACGTTCCGTTCGGGACCGTTCACGTGCAGGCGTCGTTCAACAACACGATCGTGACGTTTACTGATCCGCTCGGCAACGTGCTGGCCTGGTCTAGTTCCGGTTCGCTCGGTTTCCGCGGATCTCGCAAGGGGACTCCGTTCGCCGCACAGCAGGCGTCCCTGACGGCGGCGAACAAAGCGAAGGAAGCAGGTCTGCGTACGGTTGAGGTCCGGGTTGCGGGTCCGGGATCCGGCCGTGAGTCGGCCGTCCGCGCTCTATCTACCGCCGGTATCGAGGTTCGTTCTATCAAGGACGTCACGCCGATCCCGCACAACGGCTGCCGGCCGCCCAAAAAGCGCCGGGTTTAGCTGGGCTCAAGAGCCGCTGCCTAAAGACTGAGCCGTGAACAAAGGGAGCGGTTTTGGATTTGTAATCTAAGCGGGACGAAGGCCGGTCGGCCGTAAACCGCACCTGACACGCGCGAGCAAATCGCGCGATTTGGAGGTCATCGATTTGGCACGTTATAGTGGCCCCGTTTGCCGGCTCTGCCGCCGCGAGGGCATGAAATTGTTTCTTAAGGGCGAGCGCTGTCACACCGAGAAGTGCGCTATTGAAAAGCGCAATTTTGCTCCGGGCCAGCACGGCAAGGATAAAAAGCCGAAAATCGTCGGCTATGGTCTGCAGTTGCGCGAGAAGCAGAAGGCCCGGCGTTACTACCGCGTTCTCGAAGGCCAGTTCCGGAACCTTTATGAGAAGGCGGTGAATCAAAAAGGTATCACCGGTGAGTTGATGCTTGCCATGCTCGAGCGCCGGCTCGACAACGTGATCTACCGCATGGGCCTCGCAACCAGTCGTGCTCAGGGCCGCCAGGTGGTGCGGCACGGGCACGTCACGGTGAACGGGCGCAAGGTGAACATCCCCTCTTTCACAGTGAAACCAGGCGACGTGGTGGAAATTCGGGAAGGCAGCCGGAACAACGCGAGTATTCTCGGCGCGCGTGATGCAACCGCACACACCCCAAGCCCCTCCTGGCTCGAAGTAGATCGTGACGCGCTCCGGGGCCGCATCCTGCAGCAGCCGAAGCGGGATGAATTGGTTCAGATTCAATTAAACGAGCAGCTCATAGTCGAGCTGTACTCGAAGTAAGCTCTACGAAGATTAAAGAAAGGATGAGCCAGCGTTTCTCAGCGAGGCGAAGATCAAGCAATGTTCAAAGGATTCCAGAAACCCAAGCGTCTTGTCGCGAATACCGAGTCGCTGACCGAACGCTTCGGCCAATTCACAGCGCAACCGTTCGAGCGTGGATTTGGGTCCACGATCGGCACGGGCTTGCGTCGTGTACTTCTTAGCTCAATTGAGGGTGCGGCCATTACCGGCGTGCGTATCGAAGGCGTATCGCACGAGTTCAGTCCCATCCCCGGCGTAGTCGAAGATGCCACCGACATCATCCTTAACCTCAAGCAGGTTCCCTTCAAGATGATGGGCGAGGGCATGAAGATCGCTCGCCTGCGTGTCGACAATCCCGGCGAAGTGATGAGCAGCCAGATCGAAACCGACGCCGATGTCGAAGTGCTCGATCGCAATCTGCACATCGCGACGATTGGCGAAGGCGGCAAACTCGATATCGAGATGCGCATCAAGAGCGGCCGTGGTTATGTATCGGCTGACCGGAATTACGACGAGGATCTGCCTATCGGCTACATTCCGATCGACTCCGTCCATTCGCCGGTTCGCAAAGTGAATTACGGTGTTGAGGCCGCCCGTCTTGGCCAGAACACAGACTACGACAAGTTGACGATCGAAGTCTGGACGAACGGCGCGATTTCACCGCAGGATGCTGTAGGTCAGGCCGCCAAGCTGCTTAAAGATCACATGACGATCTTTATCAACTTCGAGGAAACGCCCGAAGTTGCGGAAGAACCGGCAGAGCGCGCCATCAACCAGATGAACGAAGTGCTGAATCGCTCAGTCGAAGAGCTTGAGCTCAGCGTTCGTTCGTATAACTGCCTGAAAAACGCAAACATTCAGACCATCGGCGATCTGGTTCAGCGCTCTGAATCGGAGATGCTGCGTACCAAGAATTTCGGTCGCAAGTCGCTCAACGAGATCAAGGAGATTCTCTCAGGCCTCGGACTGTCGTTCGGCATGAAGTTCGATAATCAAGGTCGCCTGGTCGGCGGAGCCCCTTCGGCCTCCGCGTCTGATTACGGAAACGACAACTACGCCGGGCTGGAAGAGTAGCCATGCGCCATCGCAAAGCTGGAGTCAAGCTTAAGCGCGACATCGGCGCCCGCCGTGCGCTGCTGCGTGGCCTGGTAACAAATGTCATCGTGGAAGAACGCATTACCACGACTGTTCCAAAGGCTAAAGCCGCGCGACCGCTCGTCGAAAAAATGATCACGCTCGCGAAGGCGGACAACTTGCACGCCAGGCGTCAAGCGGCGGCCTTTCTCGTAACGCCGGAAGCCGTCGAGAAGCTCTTCGAGAAGCTCGGACCGCGTTTCAACCAGCGCAACGGCGGTTATACCAGAATCGTTAGGATTGGCTGGCGTAAAGGTGATGGCGCGGAAACCGCCAAGCTCGAACTCGTCGGTTCGGAACTCGTCAAGCGCGCTGCGGACCGCGCCGCTCGCCGCGAGGAGCGTTTGAAGCAGCTCCGTTCAGGCGAAGGCGAGGAAGAGAAATAAGCGTTCGCTCGAAAGTCAAAGCGGTCTTTCAACTACGGCGGCGTCCCTTCTTGTGCTTTGGCACGGGCTGGGGCGCCGCTTTTGCGCTTTCATGACTCGCTTGCTGCGGACCTATCTTGCTAAGGATCCGATCATGGATCCAGTGCTCATCCCACCACTCTTTGGGATCGATCTGCACACCGGCGATCATCATGCTGAAGTGCACGTGATCTCCGAATGCCATGCCGGTTGCCCCGCTCACTCCAATCTGCTGCTCCTTCTGCACCATGTCGCCAGGCTTCACGAGTAACTTGCTCATGTGGCCGTAGAGACTCTGCAGGGAGTAGCCATGATCGATGACCACGCAATTACCGTACAGCCCGAGCCGGTCGGCGTAGATGACTTTACCGGAGTTGGCGGCTTTGACCGGGGAATTCATAGTCTGAGCGAGGTCGTAACCGAGATGCACTTGCTCGTCGAACTTCCTACCCTTGTACACATACGTCCGGCGGTCTGCGAAGAATGATTCGCGCGCGCCCTTCACGGGGATAAATGCGCCCGACCATAGAATCTTGTGCTCCGTGTTGTTGCGCAGCTCGTATATGGTCTGGGCATTTGCCTTGCGCATCTGGCGGTTTAGCTTGATGAAGCGGTCCAGCAAACTGCCGCTGCCGTCCGGGTCCAACTCGCCGACCACTTTCTGCAGATTCTGATCCGTTACGTTGATGGTGCTTTGACGGAACTTCTTCGGGAACACTTTCACCCAGAAGGATGTGGTTACCTCCGTGCCGGCACCGTTTCGGGCATACGCGAACGGCACCGTGTCCGGCGACACATCCCAGGGGTAAGGAAACAGCGAGAAGCGATGGCTGCTTGAATCCGGCTGGCCCGGGATGGCGAAGGATCCGGCCGAATAGTTTGCGACTCGCACGCCCGCGTCTGTCCAGTTGCCGCCCAGTTCGAGCGTCACCAATTCCGAGCCGCCCTGGTTGATGTAATGCTGAAATCCGTCTGCGGCGATCGTTGGCGGCCGGAGCACTACTTGGACGTCTTGCGCCAGCTCCGAAGTAGAGCCGCGCAGGTCGTTAGATTTGGCCTTGACTATTAGCCGAGCTGTGCCTTCTTTGAGGAAAGGCGCTTGCTTCTGCCCGGCGTAAAACTGGTAAGCTCCTACTCGTTGTCTGGTGTACGTTCTGTCCTGGTAAACGGTCTGGCTCTGGCCGTTTTGTTCAAGGGCCGCCGAGAACGCCTTGACTCCATGTGGGGCGTCAACTTCGACCAGAATCGAGGTCGAAGGACCGATTGCGGCGACAGGCTTCGCCAGCTTCAATCTGGTTTTCGCGCCGGAGAACCAAATAACGCCAAAGATAATCAAGATAATCGCGCCTAGCGCGCCGAGAAATCGTTTCAGGATCGGATTCAATTGCATTTAGGTCTTTATCACGCGGCGGCCTTCTACGCGGAAGTTCCCGGCAATCATCCAGGAGATCGCTTCCGAGTAGATGCGGTGCTCTTGGCAGAGAATGCGGTCGGAAAGGGTGTGGACGGTGTCGTCATCGAGCACCGGGACGGGCGCCTGCAGCAGAATCGGCCCGCTGTCTAGGTTTTCATCCACCAGGTGAACTGTGCAGCCGCTTACTTTCACGCCGTGCGCCAGCGCCTGGTATTGGGCGTCCAGGCCGGGGAAGGCGGGCAACAGCGAGGGGTGAATGTTGAGGATGCGATTGGGAAATTGCCGAACGAACTCGCCGCTGAGCAGACGCATGTAACCTGCCAAACAGACTAGGTCTACACGGTGCTGTCGAAGCAAATCAATGACTTGCAGGTCGAAGGTCGCGCGGTCGACCCCATGTGACGGGAGGCTTCCGTGAGGCAGGTTATACTTTCGTGCTAGCGCCAAGCCGGGAGCATCAGCCTTGTTTGAAAAAACGAACCCAATCTCGCAGGGGAGGAGTTCGTTTCGTACGTTGCGGGCAATGGCTTCGAAATTAGACCCACGCCCGGATAGGAGAATTCCGAGCCTCACTGATACACGACTCGCGGTTGTCTGGCCGACTTCCGCTTAACCACATTCCCGATGGGGTAAGCCGGTTCGCCCAGCTTGTTTAGAACTTTCGAGGCGTTGTCAGCCTGCTTGGATGAAATAGCAAAAACCATGCCGATTCCAAGATTGAAGGTCCGGCGCAGGTCGGCTGCCGGGATGTTGCCGATCTTCTGAAGGAGATCGAAAATCGGCTGCTTCGGCCAAGACCCAAGCTGAATTTCAGCGGCGCACTGTTTTGGAAGAATGCGTGGAAGATTATCGGTTAGACCGCCGCCGGTGATGTGGGCTGCGCCCTTCAGAAGCTTGCCTGCATGGAGGGCTTGGATAGGCTTCAGATACGACCTATGGACTTTCAGCAACTCGTCGGCAAGAGTGCCGGCAATTTGCGGAAGCTTCGCGCCCGGCGTGTGTCCGGCGGCTTCGAAGAGCAGCATGCGGGCCAGCGAGTAGCCGTTCGTATGCAGGCCCTGGGAAGGAAGGCCCAGGAGCACATCGCCAGGCTCGATCGCTTCACCCGTGAGCATGCGCTTGCGCTCGACTGCGCCGACGATGAAACCTGCGAGGTCGTATTCGCCCGCTTGATACATGCCGGGCATTTCGGCGGTCTCACCTCCGATCAAAGCGCAGCCGTTGCGCTTGCAACCGCGCGCGACGCCTTCCATCACACTGGCCAGAATCTTCGTATCCAGCTTGCCGACGGCAAAGTAGTCCAGAAAGAAGAGCGGCTTTGCACCTTGAACCGCGATATCGTTAACACAGTGATTGACCAGATCTTCGCCGACCGTGTTGTGGCGGCCCGTAGCAAAGGCGATTCTAAGCTTGGTGCCGACACCATCGGCCGAGCTGACAAGCACCGGATCTCGCCAGCCCTTCAGGTTGAAGCCGGCACCGAAACTTCCAATGGACGTCAGAACATCCGGTGTGCGTGTTTGTGCTGCGAGGCGCCTGATACGTGAAACGGCGCGATCCGCTTCGTCGATGTTCACCCCAGCGTCGCGGTAAGTTGTTTTCTTAGCCACTGCTTGAAGGTTCAGTTTAGCCCACTGGTATATGTTGAATTTCTTCCGATATGCGGTCATTCCTTTATTGCTTTTTTGCCCTCTGAGTATGGCTTCTAATTTTCCGGAAATCGAAATCAGCAACGGGTTGGTTCGAGCGAGGCTCTACTTGCCCGACGCTGAGCGTGGCTATTACCGGGGTGTCCGCTTCGACTGGTCGGGAGTGATTCCCCAGCTGGAGTACGCCGGCCACAGCTACTTTGGCGTTTGGTTCCCGAAGTACGAGCCTACGTTGCACGATGCGATCACGGGGCCAGTGGAGGAGTTTCGTTCCGCAGACGGCGCTTTAGGTTACGGCGAGGCAAAGCCGAATGAGTTATTTATCAAGATCGGCGTAGGTGTGCTAGTCAAGCCCGACAACGAGCCCTACGAGTTCACGCGCAATTATAAGATCGTCAGCACTGGCGTTTGGATCGTGAATCCTGAGCCGGACCGTGTCAAATTTGTTCAGGAATTGAAAGGCGTGAACGGCTATTCGTACGTCTACACAAAGACGGTGCGGCTGGCCAAAGGTAAGCCCGAGTTGATCCTGGAACACAGCTTAAGAAATACTGGCAAGCGGGTTATCGAGACAGAGGTCTACGATCACGACTTTTACGTGGTCGACGCGCAGCCGACCGGTCCTGCCTTTTCGATCAAGTTTCCGTTTCAGCCGAAAGCTGTGGGCGATTTGAAGGGCGCGGCGGAAGTCCGAGGAGATGAGATCGTCTATTTGCGGGAACTGGAGCCGGGCAATCGAGACTCAGTGGCGAGCTATATAGAAGGCTACGGGGATGCCGTCAGAGACTACGATATTCGCGTGGAGAACAGCAAATCCGGGGCAGGCGTGCAGCAGACGGGCGATCATCCGATCTCGAAGCTGTATCTCTGGTCGGTGCGAACGACGGTATGCCCGGAAGCTTATATATCGCTGCGTGTTGAGCGCAGGAAAACGGCCAAGTGGCAGATCAGGTACCGGTTTTACACGCTTAACGGGAAAGGCGCAGAATCTCCGATGCGATCGAATTGAAGGCTGCGCCGAGCTGGCCGGCATTGGGCGAATAGTAGTACCTACCCGAGGGTTGAGAAGCGTTGTAGGTTGCTGGATAGGAAGGGTCGTTGGCGAGTTTCTCGAGAAGTTTGCTATCAATCCCCCCGTCGCCGTCGAGGCCGATTGTGTAGATGACGATATTGTCCTGACGAATCTGGCGTGCGGCATCATCGGCTGCGTTGATGGAGACGGCATCGCTGTTTGCGTTTGAGAAAACGATATTGCCCTGGCCGTCACGCGTGACGGGAGCGTATCCGGAAGCCGAAGCGGAATTGCCGTAGCCATCGGTTTCCGGGATGAACTGAAAAATGTTGGACAGTTGCGAAAACGAGCCAATACAGCGGCTATCCTTCACGTAGGGAGTCGAGGTTGAATTGATTGGTTGGGGATGTGGATCCAAGATCCCTCCGCCTTCAGCTATGTAGCCGGCAAGCGGCAGTCCGCCGTTGCACGATTTCCCCAGCTTAACGGGGAAACCGACCGGAAAACTGGGTGAAACCGGCGTGAGCGGATATCCAAAACCATTCGGAACGCCATCGGTGAAGAATACGATCACGTTTAATGCACTGGGTTCCGCAACGGATAAGATCTGCTGGTGAGCGAGGGACAGAGCCTGTGCCGAGCCGGTGTTTCCGCCGCACTGCAGTGTGGCGAGCGTGTCGTGGATAACGGGTTTGAAATCCTTAGTAGATTTCTGATCCACGTTGCCATTGCCCATGAAAGTGATGAGTCCCACTGTATCCCGGCCGCTAACGAACATGGAAACAAAATTCTGTGCGTCGCTCTTCATGATTCCGCAGACTCCGCTCATTGAACCGGAGCGGTCGAGAGTAAGTACGACATTCACATCGCGCCTGGAAGTTTGGGCTGAAGCGCTGAGAGTGGCAGTGGGATGGCCGAGCAGACCCAGAAAGTAAAGATTTACATCCGCGGAAGCTTGAATGTTGACGGTAATCGGGTCGGTCGGCTGAGCAGGTATAGGTATGCTAACCGCGGCTGTAGCGTTGGTGGAATTCAGGAGCCCGGGCGGGAAATTGGCGTTGAAGTACTGTTGGGCGACGTTCTTAGCATTTCCGATTTGTGAAGGGAGGTCTGCGCCCACATTGAGTGACCTTGCCGCTGCGAGAGCTGCGGCATCGACGGCAGCACTCAGGCGCGCATGCGCGAAATAGGCGACTCCACCGTCTATCGAGAGGCCGATCATGGGCAGCACAACTATGACGAGCATCAAAGTGAACAGGAGTAGAGCGGCACCGCGCTCGGACGTTCGCGTTTTAGAAGATAGAGCGCGCATAGGACCCCGTATTGCTGAAGCTGCTCCAGTTGATGGCCTGGGTGTTCACCGTGACTTCCGAGACGAAGGCGTATTGTCCGGATTGGTCCGGGGGAAACGTCAAAAGAGTCGCGAACTTGGTAGCTTGTAGCTTTTCATTGGACAGGTAGTCACTGGTTCCGATTGGATGGGTGTAGAAATACTGATCGGGGTTCCCCAGCCTGGTTGTGGCATATTCAGATGCTCCGAATACAAACAGGTTGGTGAAAACATATTGGTTTTTGTTCGCGCAGACGATCGCGGGAGATGCGTCGCAATCTGCTTGAGTGACCAGAGTGATCTTTGACAACACAATCGCTCCGTCACCGCTTTTCTGCTGGATATTGAGCGACGCGGCGAGACGCTGGAGAAGCGGAAGGTTCTGGGGTTGGCTGAAGTCGATTCCATAGGCAAACATGTGGCCCGAATCACGAGAAAGCTGGCTCACCTGGATCGCCCGGACTAGATTGATTCCGAAAACAATCGTACCCAGCAGAAGAGGCAGCCAGATGAGTGAGGTGAAGAGAAATTCGATGAAAGCACTGCCGCGTTCTTTTGGTTTTTTTGTGGCAAGCATGTGTCTCAACTAGATGGCGGCGGCGCGCCTTCCATGACGTCCGAGGAGGTGGCGTTCAGCAGGATTGTCGACAGGCTTTCCCGCAGAATCGGGCCAAGGGAACTGACCGGCACATTCTTAACGGAAATTTCCACCACGTTACCGCTGGTGTCGCTGCCGGGGCCGGTGAGACACTTTGAAAGATTCGAAGGGCTCATGTAGCAGATGCTAATTTCATTCAGGCCATCAGGTCCGGCAAGAAATCCCATGGCATTCTGCTGGACAACAGCTTTGATATTCGGGCCACGGACGACGGCGGCTCGCACTCCCATTTGAACGGCGTGCTGCAGGCTGGCTTGTGCAAAACATATCCAGGCTACGTCGATGATCAGAAAAACGAACGCCATGAGTGGCAGAAGGACGAGGCCGAATTCCACAATCTGAGAACCGGCCTCGTCCGAAAACACAGGAAAGAAGCGGCGCAGGAATGCGCGGCGGGCGCGCGGCGGTTTGAAACAACGAGCGCCCATCGGGCTACTGCATCGTCTTGCGATCGCGGCGGCGCTTGAAGTAGAGCAGCAGAGTGGCGCCTGCTCCGACCCAAAGTCCAGCTTGAACGAATATGTTATCCATGTATCTCCTTTCGCGAGTGTGGGAAGCGTTCGAAAAGAATGTGCGATTACGGGCGGAATTCTCGCAGAGGCGGTAGAAAATGTGAGCTGTTCCCGCTGGGCTCGGGCCGCGGAGGCGATGCCATAAAGCAAATGCTAGCGTGGGCAGCAGTGCTAACCGGTCACGACGAGCTTTGAATGCATACTGCTTTAACAGTCTTTAGCTTTATAGGCTTTGCTCTCCTGGCGCTCTATCTTTACGTGGCTCTTTTCGCGCCGGGCTTAGCTTACCGCATCAAGCCGCAACCGAAGCTGCGCATGAACTCCGATTATTTTCAGAGTTTGTTAGCGGCCCTTACTCAATCTGAGCTGCTCAGTGGAAACAAAATCGAGGTGCTCACGAACGGAGGTCAATTTTATCCGGCAGAGCTGGAGGCGATTCGGAGGGCGGAGCGGACGGTCAATCTGGAAGCGTACATTTTCCATCGCGGAGAGATTACGGGGAAGTTCATGGAGGCTTTGACAGAGCGGGCGCGCGCAGGCGTGGAGGTGAAACTGACTCTCGATTACATCGGCAGCTTCAGCACGTTCCAGAGCTACTTTAGGGAGTTTGAGGACGCCGGCGGCCGCATCAAGTGGTATCACTCGCCGGCACCGAGCCTGCTGCTGCAGATCAACAATCGCACGCATCGGGAATTGCTGGTGGTGGATGGCCGTGTGGGCTTCATCGGCGGGGCTGGAATTGCAGATCAATGGTACTCGGGCGTGAAAGGGGGCCCGTGCTGGCGCGACACCGTGCTGCGTGTAGAAGGGCCGCTGGTGGCGAATTTGCAAGCCGTGTTTGCCCAGAATTGGCTACGCGTCGCGGGAGAGATCCTAACCGGTCCTGAGTACTTTCAGTTTCCATGCGAGGGCAACGGCGCTCGCGGCCTGATAGTAAGTAGCACTCCGGCGGCGGGATCGACTACAGCGCGCATCCTGTTTCAGACTCTGATTGCCTCGGCGGAAAAGCAGATCTTCATCAGTACACCATATTTCCTGCCGGATCGCAGCGCACGGGAGGTGATCATACAGGCCGTGCGGGAGCGCGGCGTTCAAGTTAAAATTCTCACGCCTGGCAGACGCTCCGACCAAATGATGACGCGCGCTTCAAGCCGCGAACTCTATGGGACGCTTCTGAAGCATGGCATCGAGATACATGAGTACGAGCCGGCCATGATTCATGTCAAGGCGATGATGGCTGACGGGTGCTGGACGGTAGTGGGGTCGACCAATTTCGATTACCGATCGTTCGACCTGAACGATGAGGTGAACCTGGTGGTTCTGAATGAAGAGATTACGCAGCGGCTGATGCGGGATTTCGAACGCGACCTGGAGCAGAGCAAGCGAATCACCTACGAGGCATGGAGACGTAAGATGCGTTTTCGGATAGCGGACAAGCTTATGGGGCTACTCGAACGGCAGGAATGATTCGATTCCGGGTAGCAACGTATAACGTCCACAAATGCCGCGGGATCGATTGGAAAGTGCGCCCGGAACGTGTTCTGAAAGTGATCCGGGAGATCGATGCCGACATTCTGGCGATCCAGGAAGTGTTTGCGGAACAGGCAGACTGCCTGGCGGAAGGCGCGGAGATGCGGCACGTATTCGGTCCAGCGAGGAAACTAAGCGGGCGCGATTATGGGAACGCGGTTTTGAGTCGCGGGCGGCTCTTGAAGATAGTGAATCACGATCTGACAGTGACGGCAAGAGAGCCTCGCCGGTGTCTGCAAGTGGAGGTTGAGATCGCGGCGGGACGAACGATCGAGTTATTTGCTACCCATCTGGGCACTTCGTACCTCGAGCGAAGAGAACAGGCAGCGCGGCTGATTTCATCTGAAATTCTTGGGCAACCGGATGCGGCAGGGCGCCGCATCGTGGTAGGCGATTTCAACGAATGGACGCGCGGGCTCGCTACCCGCATGTTGAGCCAGCATCTGAAGAGCGCAGATCTGCGCTTGCATCTACGCCGCGGAAGGACGTATCCGGGTGTGATTCCGTTCCTGCATCTGGATCATATCTACTACGAAGAAACTTTTCATCTGGCGAGTTTGCAGTTGCACAAGACCGCGCGGGCCTTGAGCGCCTCGGATCATCTGCCGCTGGCCGCCGATTTCGAGTGGGGATGAGAGGCAAGTTTTGGCTCGCTCCCGCCGGTCGGAGCGATCGCTAGCGCGTCAGGCGATATCAAGTCATCACTATTCGGGAGACGCCCCATAGGTGTGAATCGCGTTCTCATGCCTGTTCAACCACTCGCCGCGGAGCATTGCATACAAGTAGGTGTCGCGCCACTCGCCAGCTTTTCTTACACTCTTCAGAAAATGACCCTCGCAGCGCATGCCCAATTTTTCCAGAACCCTGCGCGAAGCTGTGTTCTCAATGAAGCATTCCGCGACGATTCTGTGTAAATCGAGGATTTCAAATCCGAAGCGAATGAGTGCGAGGGCTGCCTCCGTTGCGAATCCTCGACCCCAATAGGCCTTGTGGAGAACGTAGCCGAATGTGCCTGTCTGACGATCAGGATCTACAGGAGTGAATCCCGTTCCACCCATGAGAACGCCCTCTGAGCGCGACTCGATAGCGAGCGGGATTGAGTTCCTCGGCCACATCTCCTGAGCCGAAAGCCAAGAGCTCAACACGTTATGCGTGATGGCGGGAGTGTTCGGTCCCCAGCTCGTATGGCGCGTTACTTCGGGATCGGAAGCGTAGGCGTGGATCGCTTCTTCGTCTTCGGCGCGAAACTCTCGTAAGAGCAAGCGATCGGTCGCAAGTGGAAAGGGCTTCACCGCAATATTCTAAGCTGCCTATAGATGCTTCTGCGGCATAATGTGCTTTGCGCTTCTTCCTGTGGGCAGGTAGCCTAATAGCCTTCCTCGGCGCGCCGGCTTTTGGCCAGCAAGCGAATTCGGGCGCTGGTCACTACGCGGGAGCGCAAGTCTGCGCGGGTTGTCACAAGGGTATCGCAGCCACGCAGGAAAAGACGGCTATGGCTAGAACATGGCAAGGCCCGGGTACCAAAGCGTTGCCGCCGAATTTCCTCGAGCGCAAAGCAGAGGGCAGCGGCTCGCAAGCGACTTACGAGGTCCGGCGCGCGGGCGGAGAAATAGAATACTCGGCGGCTTTGCCGGACGGCACAAAGCTCACTTTGCCGGTGGAAGTGGTGATGGGCGGTACTCGCCACGGCCTCAGTTTTCTCGAACGAATTGCGCGCATAGATCAGATTGCGCTTGACCGTCCGGCGTTGATAGAAGGGCGCTACGCCTACAGTGTTGCGCATCGTGAGCTGGTGCTTTCTCCTGGATTCGCATTGGAGAAGCCGCGCACGTATGAGGATGCAGTGGGCAACGTGCTGAGCGCCACCTTTGAGCAAAGATGCCTGGAGTGCCATGGAAAACCGGGCACTCTAGGAGCGGGCAAAGAAGGGGGCGTGCATTGCGAGAGCTGCCACGGTCCGGCGTTTGGGCACATCGCCGCCGTAGGCAGGGGCAAGCCTCAGGCGGGCGTGGTGAATCCGGCGCGTTTGAAGGGGGAGGAGCAGCTGGCAATTTGCGCGCAGTGCCACACCGGATTCACCTATCAATCCGACCCGCTGCCTGATGACCTGCTGGTCTCAAATCAGGTAAATGCGCTGCGCAACGCCGAGTGCCTAATTCAAAGCGGCAACAGTTTGACCTGCACGCGGTGCCATGATCCGCACGCGGACTCGGCGCGAGTGGCGGAGGTGAGCATCAAAACGTGCCTGTCGTGCCATTCGTATTCGAACAGCCCGCATGCAGCGATCTGTCCGGTCAATGCGCAGGGAGAATGCATTGGTTGCCACATGCCAGCTATTCAGAAGGGTTCGTTTAAGCTGACGGACCACTGGATTCGCGTGCATCCGGAGCAGGGAATAAAGGCGAGCCATCACGACGCCACCGGCCGTTCGCAGATAACGCCGATACGCGAGTTCCTGCGGCTGATTGTGACACCCGATAGCGAGAGGGCGCAGGCGGCGGCGAAACGGATTGCGGGCACCGAACCCTTCCGCGACGTGGCGCGCGAACTCTCGGCTGATCCGAGTGCGGCGGCCGGTGGATACATCGGATCGATGGAGCTATCGCAGATGGATGGAGCGCTTGCCGCGGCTGCAGGCAAGCTCTGGTACGGAGAAACGAGCGATGTGATCCCGCTGGGAGGCCGGTACATCATCCTCCATCGGTTAGGGCGTGATTTCAAGTGGGAAGCGAGCCAACTCTTTCAGCAAGCCTCCGATCTGAAGGCACGGGGGGACGTGAAAGGCTCGTTGGCGAAGGATCAGCAGGCGTTGGCGGTTTACCCTTATTTCTTGCGTGCCATGATCGCGATGGCAAGTACGCTGGGCGAGGCGGGAGATGTTGCGCGGGCAACTGAGCTGTTACGCTTCGCGGCGCAATCGTACCCGAAGGACTCTTCGGCGCAATTCAACCTGGCTCTGACACTCGGAAGCGAACCGGGGGAGCAGATCGCGGCATTTGAGCGCGCCATCGACCTTGATCCTGACATCGTGGCGACTTATGAAAGTCTGGGCGCCGCGCTTTATACAGCCGGACGGCAGCAGGAAGCAATCGATACATTCCGCAAAGGGCTGCTCGTCGATCCGCTCTCGGCCAAGCTCAACTACAACCTGGGCCTGATCCTGATGCAGCAGGGAGAAAAGGCGGAAGGCGAGCGACGAAGGGCGCTGGCAGTCAAGGCCGACCCTTCAATTGACCCGAAAAGACGATAGCAGCCGGAAACAGAGGGGCGAAAGCGCGTATCCCACCGAAACGAAATGTTTTTGGGTGGATTCGGGTCCATCTGCAGAGGTAAGAACTAAGAATGAGTGATGTTTCAGACGTACTGAATGAGTTGATTGAAACTGCTAAAGATGGAGAGCAGGGCTTTAGGATGGCGGCAGAAAAGGTGAACGAATCCTCGCTGAAGTCGCTGTTCTTGAAATACGCCTCGCAGCGCGCCAGCTATGTGCAAGAGCTCCAAACGGCAGTGAGCGGTCTGGGCGAGAAGCCAGAAGAGAGTGGACACGCCGCGGCAGGCCTGCATCGTGGCTGGATCAATCTAAAGCAAGCCATGTCGAAGAACGAAGACAAAGCGATTATCGACGAGGCCGAATCGGGGGAAGACGCTGCGAAGAAGGCGTATTCAGAGGCCCTGCAGAAGCCCCTCCCGGTCGATATCAAGGCGCTTGTTCAAAAGCAATATAGCGGCGTGCTCGAAGCGCACAACGTGGTGCGCGATTTGAAGCACAGCCGGCAAGCTGCCGGCGCCTAGTCCGGGGTTGATATAAGAAACCGGGCCGCTCTTTCCTTAGGTTGGCTAACAGGAAGGAGCGGCTCTTGTTTTCTACTCTTCCGCTTCCTTCGCCGGTTTCGGATGTACAATACGAACGCGCTCTCCGTTGACCAATGCATCGGGCGGGTTCGCGACTACCGAAGCATCTGCCGTCAATCCTGAGAGGACTTCTACGGTGGTCCCAAAATCTCTGCCTAGAGTGACGGGCAGAAGACGAACCCGGCTATCGTCTCCAACGACTGGCACGCGCAGGCCCTGAGAACGGAAGACGAGTGAGGTGGAAGGAATAATGAGTGTCGGCGTGATGGACCGTATTTTGAAGTGAACTTGGGTGTAAGCGCCGGGGAAGAGAAGCCCGGTTGAGTTGACCACGTCGATTTCAACCGTGAGTGTGCGCGTGACGGGATCAATGGCGCGCGCCGTGCGGACTAAAGTGCCAGTGAAGCGCCGGCCGGGCAGTTCAGGCAGGGTAAGATCTGCTTTCATGCCTGGAACGGTATCGTGCGAATAAGTTTGCGGCACTTGCACGAACACGCGTAGCCTATTGATAGCGGCGATGTGAAAAAGTTCGCGCGTGGAACCGCCCGAGGAGCCGGAATCGATCAACTGGCCGATGTCTGTGTTACGGGCGGTAATGACTCCGTCGAAGGGAGCATAAACCTTTTCGAAGTCCACCATCTGCTGCAGCCGCCCCACATTGGCCTGCGCGGATTTCACCGTGGCTTTGCGAGCGGCCGCAGTCTGAACTGCATTGTCGACATCCTGTTTGGCCACCGAGTCAGTTTTAAGTAGGTCGACGTAGCGAGTTGCGGTGATCTGGGCCAGTTCGAGATTGGCCTGAGCGGTGCGCACATCCTCCTTGGCTTGCTGGAGTTCCCGGTCGACTTCGGGGCTTTCGATGTCTGCGAGCAACTGACCTTTTTTGACGTGCGCGCCGATGTCGAAGTACCAGTGGCGCAGATAGCCGTTAGTTCGGGCGTAAATGGGAGCCTCTACAAAGGCCTGAATGTTGCCCGGCAGAACAACTTCCTCGGCGGGCGAAGCGCGAACGGGCCTGAGGACTGCAACGGCAGGTTCGGATTCGAGGCGGGTCTCGTTCGTCAGAGCCTGCCTGGCCCGCACCCGGGGAATGATGCCCGAGGCGACAATAACGGCTACCACGATGAGGACGATCAGAATAGTGAGGATCGTGCGCAAGCGCGACATGGTCCTACTCACGAAGTTTTGCGCCTGTCATGCAAGAGGCTGAAGAATACGGGCACAAAGAAGAGAGTAGCCATAGTGGCGAACAAAAGGCCCCCGATGACCGCACGGCCAAGAGGCGCGTTCTGTTCGCTTCCTTCGCCGAGCCCGAGGGCCATGGGCAGCATGCCGATGATCATGGCGAGCGCGGTCATTAGAACAGGGCGGAATCGAGTAAAGCCCGCGAGCACAGCCGCCTGACCCGCCGAATCCGAATCGGGCAATTGCTCTTTGGCAAAGCTGACGACCAGAATGCTATTGGCGGTGGCAACACCCATGCACATGATGGACCCGGTGAGCGCGGGAACGCTGACGGTGGTATGCGTGACGAAAAGGAACCAGACGATTCCCGCCAGAGCCGCAGGTAAGGCAGAGATGATGACGAAGGGATCGAGCCAGGATTGGAAATTGATGACGATGAGCATGTAAACGAGCACGATGGAAAATGCCAAACCAGCGAGTAGGCCGGTGAAGGAGGAGCGCATAGTCTCGGTCTGGCCGCGTACAACGATAGTGGAGCCGCGAGCCAGGTCCTTCCGGTTGCGCGCGACCACGCGATCAATCTGTCGCGAGACGCCGCCCAGGTCAGTGCCCTGGACTGCGCCGTAGATGTCGATTACAGGAGCGATGTTGTAGTGGGATACCGTGGCAAGTCCCGTACCGCGCTGAAGACTGGCAAGGCTGGCTAGAATTTGAGGCGCAACACCGGAACTGGTTATCGGAATGTTTCTCAAATCCTGAAAGGAATCCATCTCGTATTGCGGCGACTCGGCAACAATGTTGTAGCTGACGCCGTTGCGTGGATTCAGCCAGAAGGTGGGAGAGGTCTGGAAACTGCCGCTGAGCGAAACGAGGATATTGCCCGCGATATCGCGGGCGCTGTAGCCGGCCTGCTGGGCTTTTGTCCGGTCCAAATTGATGAACAGCTTTGGTTGATTGAAAGGCTGCTGAATTCGCAGATCGGTGGTACCTGGAATCATCTTGATCTGCTGGAGCAGCCGGTCGGCAAACTGGCGATTCGCCTGGACATTTCTGCCGACCACCTGAACGTCGATGGGTGCGGGAAGACCGAAGTTAAGAATCTGACTTACCAGATCGGCCGGCAGAAAATAGAAAGTCACTCCGGGGAACTCTTCGGGCAGCCTGCGGCGCAATTCGGTGATGTATTCGCCGCTGGGCCGATGTTTCTCGGATAGGGAGACAAGAATATCAGCGTCAGCCGGGCCGATAGTGCCGTTGTTGCTGTAGGAGGTATTGGTGCCGCTATAGGGCACTCCGATGTTATCGAGGATATTCACGAGCTCGTGGGGAGGCACGACCTCGCGTATTCTGCTCTCGACGAGATCGCAGAGCTTGGCCGTTTCCTCGATGCGAGTTCCGGTGAAAGCGCGCACATGGAGGCGGAATTGGCCGCTATCGGAGGCGGGGAAGAAATCCTGCCCGAGCCAGGGCACTAGTGCAAAGGATGCGAGGCAGGCGGCGAAGAAGCAGAGGGTGAAGACGACACGATGGTGTATGCAGGTCTCGAGCACCCGCCGATAACGGCCACGTACTTTTTCAAAACCGTTCTCAAAAAGCTGTTGGAGACGTACGAAAGGGTTTCTGGTGTTTGCGTGCGCAACGGCTTCATGATGCGAGTGCCCCTTGAGCAGATACTTAGCGAGAGTGGGGACAATTGTGCGCGAGAGGAGATAAGAGGCGAGCATCGCAAAGGAAACGGCTTCCGCTAATGGGACGAAAAGATAGCGGGCGACTCCGGTGAGGAAAAACATCGGGACAAAGACGATGCAGATGCTGAGGGTGGACACAAAAGCCGGGACGGCGATTTGGGCGGCGCCGTCGAGAATAGCCTGCTCGATTTCCTTGCCCATCTCGAAATTACGGTTGATGTTTTCAATTTCTACCGTGGCGTCGTCGACCAGGATGCCGACGGCCAGGGCGAAACCGCCGAGAGTCATGATGTTGATGGTCTCGCCGAGCGCGCTGAGAGCGAACAGGGAGCAGAGGATCGACAACGGAATCGAGATCGCAATGATGACGGTGCTGCGCCAACTGCCGAGGAAGACAAGGATCATGATGGCTGTGAGGCAGGCCGCGATAACGGCTTCACGAATTACCGCGCTGATCGAAGCGCGCACGAAGATAGATTGATCGGCGATCGGAGTGATGTGCAGCTCAGGCGGCAGGGTAGCCATCACTTGCGGCAACATTTTGCGAATGCTGGAGATGATGTCGAGGGTTGAGACATCGCCCGATTTGAGAACAGTCATCAGAGAGCCCCGCTGGCCATCGGATCGAACGACGTTGGTTTGCGGCGGATAGCCATCACGGACATGGGCCACGTCGCGGACGTAGATGGTAGTACCGTTCTCGCTCTTGATCGGAAGATTGTTCAGTTCGGCGATGCTGGCGGGGCTGCCGTTTATTTCGACGGTATATTCGAGCGAACCGATCTTCGAAGTCCCGCCAGGAAGTATGAGGTTTTGGTTGCCGATTGCATTCACAACGTCGGATGGTCCGAGGCCCTTCGATTGCAGGTTCTGAGTATTGAGGTCGACCATAACCTCGCGCTGCTTCCCGCCGTACGAATAGGGAATTGAAGTTCCTGGAATAGTCACCAGTTGCGTGCGGACAAAATTCTGGCCCAGATCGTTCAACTGCTGCTCACTCAGGCCGCGGCCGGACAGAGCGAGCTGGACGATAGGCACCGTAGAAGCGTTATAGCTAATGATGAGCGGCGGAGTCGTGCCTGCGGGAAGCTGCTTCAGCTGGGTCTGAGAGATCGCGGTGACTTGGGCAATGCCGGCGTAGAGGTTGGCATGCGGCTGAAAGAAGATCTTGACAACCGCAATGCCGTTCATCGATTGAGACTCGATGTGCTCGATGTTGTTGACCGTGGTAGTAAGCGCGCGCTCGGTGATATAGACAATGCGGTCGGACATGTCCTCCGCCGAGAGTCCAGCGTATTGCCAGACGACGCTGACAACAGGGATATCGATATTAGGGAAGATATCCGTCGGCGTCCGGGAGATGACCACCGGCGCCAGGATAAAGAGCATCAGCGACAGAACGACGAACGTGTACGGTCGCCGCAACGCGAGGCGGACGATCCACATAACAACTCCTAAGGCTCACTGCGGCCTGAAATCGATTCCGGTAAGAGATGAAGGCGCGGGTGGCTCAATCCCGGTCCTATAGTTTCGGACGGGCTTATCCAATTATCAACCAGAGCTGGCGGAGGCTGCGGCCAGGCTCTAACACTGAACACCAGAATCTCAGGCCGGCTGTCCGCTTGGCTGAGGTGAAGGACGCGAGCGGCTTTTGCGGACCCAGGTCACGATGGAGAACACGCTGCCAGCAAGGCACAGCAAGGTGAAGGCGTACATAAAGTATTTGAAAGCATCCGAGTTGGCGAGATGAATGATCATACGGCCGAATTTAATCGCAAGCGCGCCCAAGATCAGAAATCTCACGGCGCGGCTGGCGGCAACGATGAGGAGGAGCCGCTTGCGAGGATATTCCAGAGCGCTGTTTACCGCAACAGCCATGGTGAAGGGAAAGGGCGGGGGGGCGAGGCAGGCGACAGCAAGGGCTTTCCCGCCATACTGCCCGATTTTTCGCTTCAGATACTCAAAGCGACGGCTGGCCGGCGACTCTGGTGACGCCTTGCTCGCCTATTTTGCGGGCAATCACATCAAGAATGAAGACGCCGAGAGTCGAGCCGCAGACAGCGGACAAGACGTAAAAGAGGTATCCGCCGTGCCGGCGTGCGGTGAGAGCAACAACCAGCAGATCGTTGCCAAATGGCAGGAACAGGAACGAGGAGTCGCAGATTCCCATAACGAACGGGCCGAAGTAGCCCAGGTGAATGAGAAAGTGCAGGACAGGGCGTAAGAATTTCGACAAGCAATCTCAATTCGTCGGCGAAAACGCGCTTCTATGTGATGCGAACGGCGTGCGCATTGTTGCTGTGATAACGTCTTTTGTGATTGGGAGGTTATATGAGAAGGATCCGTCCGGTGGCGGCCATAGCTTTGGCTCTCGTGTGTGTAGGTGTTTCAGGAGCCCTCTGCCATTTAAAAGCGCAGACTGGCGCGGTGAAGATGCCGCCCAAAGGAATGGCGCATGTGCTTGTCATCTCGGAAACAAAGGGCTTTGAGCACGATTCGATCCCTGATGCAATGGCCAATATCTGGCGCATGGGGCACGATACGAAGCTTTGGGATGCCACTCTGCGAACCGACACGGAGTTGATCACGAAAAAGGACATCAAGGACCGGAACCGGAAGGATTTGAACGATTTCGATGCCCTGATATTTGCGAGTACTACCGGCGAATTGGATCTCACGGACGATCAGAAGACCGACATGATGTCATTTATCAAGAACGACGGAAAGGGCTTCGTCGGTATTCACGCGGCGTTGGATACGAACTATAAGTGGCCTGAATACGGCGAGATGATCGGGGGCTGGTTCGATCAGCATCCGTGGTTTACTTTCAACGCCCCGATTATAGTGGAAGATCCGAACTTCCCGGCTGTGCGGCATTTTCCGCACGAGTTTGTAAAGCGCGATGAGATCTATCAGGCCAAATCATGGTCGCGTGACAAGGTCAACGTGCTTCTCAGTTTGGACGCCTCCAAGCTCGACTACAGCAACAATCCGCGTATCCACAGGCAGGATCACGATTTTGCGGTCGCCTGGTCGAAGATGTACGGCAACGGGCGCGTCTTTTACTCTACATTAGGCCATACCAAGGAGTCTTGGGACGATCCCGATATCAAGAAGATGTACTTCGAAGCGATCAAGTGGGTGCTGGGCATGACGGAAGGAAGCACCGCTTCGCATCCTAAAGGCGGCGTGTAGGCCGACTGGCCGGCGAGCTGAGGTGCTGAGTCTTTCAGAGGATGAGATCGAGCGCCTGCTCGATGCAGCGGAGCTTCGCGCCGCGATGGAAACGGCGCTAGTCGAACTGTCGGCGGGAAACGTAACACAACCGCTGCGGAGCGTAGTTGGAGTGACTAGGCATAATGGCTGGTTCGGCCTGATGCCGGCAGTATACGGGGATGTGATCGGCTCGAAACTGGTTACCGTCTTTCCCCAGAATGCAGCGCGTGGCTTGCACACTCACAATGCAGTCATTCAATTGTTTCGGGCCGAAACAGGAGAGCCGTTGGCGGTACTGGGCGGACGCGTGATCACGGCGTTGCGTACCGCTGCGGTTTCGGCCCTGGCTACACGGGAGCTGTCCGGCTGTGGGCCGGGTGTGCTGGCGATTTTAGGAAGCGGAGTGCAGGCCCGCACACATTTTCAGGCGCTCAGCCTGATACGGACATTTCACGAGACGCGAGTCTGGAGTCGTACGCCGGAGCATGCGGCGCGATTTGCTGAAGAGATCGGAGCGCGCGTCACGGATGCGGAAGAGGCAGTCAGGGGAGCCGATGTCGTCGTCACCGCGACGGGTTCTTCTGAGCCGATCCTGCAGGGAGCATGGCTGAAGGAAGGAGCGCACGTGAATGCCGTGGGGGCTGTCGGGCCTACGGCTCGCGAGTTGGATGATGCAGCCATGAGAAGTGCCGCCATTATTGTAGAATCGCACGAAGCCGCACTGCATGAATCGGGCGAGATCATCCAGTCCGGAGCCTCGATTTACGCCGAACTGGGCGAGATCCTGGCGGGAACGAAAGCAAGACCACGCGCCGGTATCACAATCTATAAATCTCTCGGCGTGGCGGTTGAGGATGTCGCGGCCGCGAAGCTGGTATACGAAAAGGTAAAGGGAATCCGGGGCGCCAGATTTCAGCTCTAGGTCTACAATTTATGTCAGGTCAAGTGATGCTTCTCCAATTCCCTCCATCTAACCCCGAGGTAGATCTGAATACCACGTATGACGCCGTCGTGGTCGGCTCTGGAGCGGCTGGAGGGATGGCTGCTTACGTCCTCACATCGCACGGGCTGAAAGTGCTCCTACTCGAGGCAGGAAAGTATCAGGACACAAGCAAGATTCTACATTCGATGGAATGGCCGTATGATCATCCGCGGCGCGGGAAGATGCCGCCCGATTACCATGCGCTTACGGCTGCTGAATACAAATTTCGCGATCTCCCTTACGCCCAGAACTCGCCATACAAGAAGGTTACTTCGTACGTGCAGGGATGGAGCGGCACCGATTACAGTAAGACGCTCGTGGTAAACGAAAAAGAGAACCCCTACACGGGAACAAAATACGCGTGGGTCCGCTCGCGCGTGGTTGGGGGCAAAACCAATATCTGGGGCCGGCTCGCGCTGCGGCTTTCCGATTACGATTTCAAGGCAAAAGATCGCGATGGTTACGGCGAAAACTGGCCCATTTCCTACGCCGATATCGAACCTTATTACGACAGAGTGGACGAGTGTCTTGGGGTTTCCGGCTTTCCAGAGGGCCTGCCCTGGATGCCTGACGGCAAGTTTCAAAGGCCCATCAAGTTGACCTATGCCGAGCTGCACATGCGCAACACGCTCAAGGGCATGAACCGGACGCTCACGCCGTACCGCGCCGGAGTTACAACGGACGGCCTGAAGCACAACAAGTATCGCAGCCGGTGTTATGGGCGGGGCGCTTGCAACCGGCACGTGGGCGGATGCGATATTCACGCGGCATTCGATTCGCCTACAGGATTGATTCGTCCGGCCTACGACACAGGTAATCTGGCGATGCGGACGAATGCGACGGTACATGAAGTTACGGTCGACAAAGACACGGGCAAAGCGACAGGCGTGGCGTTCATCGACAGCGAAACTCGCAAGAGCTACTCCGTGAAAGCGAAGACGGTGCTGCTGGCTGCTTCCACTCTCGAATCCGCTCGCTTGATCTTGCTCTCGAAATCTACTACGTACCCGAACGGGATCGGAAATTCAAGCGGCCAGGTAGGGCATAACTTCTGTGAGCATGTAATGGGGCCTTCGGTCGCCGGTTTTATGCCCGATCTGGTCGGGAAAGCTCGTACTCTAGACGATGGAAAACCGGGCGGCTTCTATATTCCGCGGTTTCAGAATCTCGATAAGAACAACAAGTCCGATTTTCTGCGAGGCTATGGGTTCGAAGGCGGCAGTGGCTGCGGGATGATCCCGGGCAGCGCATACGACACGCCGGGTTTCGGAGAAGAATACAAGAAAAACGTCCGCCGGATGGCGGGAGCTACGATCGATATCGGCGGCTTTGGCGAGGTGCTTGCGCGTTACGAGAACCAGGTCGAGATCGATCCTAACGTGACGGACGCCTGGGGCATTCCGGTGCTCCGCTTCAATTACAAATTCGGCGAAAACGAGTACAAGATGTGTCAGGACATGGCGCGCACCGGCCGCGAAATGTTCGAAGCTGCCAAGTTTGAGATTCTATCTTCTTCAGACAAGGCGCTGACGGAGGGCTGGTCCATTCACGAACTGGGAACGTCGCGGATGGGGAACGACCCCAAAACCTCAGTGGTCAACCAATTCCAGCAGTTCCACGATGTGAAGAATCTCTTCGTGGTCGACGGCAGCACGCATGTAAGCGCATCGTGCGAGAATCCGACCTGGACCATCATGGCGCTTTGCTGGCGCTCATGCGATCACCTCGCCGATCAGCTGAAAAAGGGAGAAATCTGATGGAATCCACTCTGAACCGGCGGGATCTGCTTAAGCTTTTTTCGGCTGCTGCTCTGGCTGCTCCGCTGGCACTCCCGGCGCCAGAACAAGGTGCACCGCTTTTCTTTACCAAAGACGAATTTCTCCTGCTTGATACTCTTACCGAGCTGGTGATTCCGGCGGATGAGCACTCGCCTGGCGCGCACGGAGCTGGGGTGGCCGCTTACATCGACAAGAACGTTGCGGAAGCCTTCATGCCGGAGGACAAAACGTCGTGGCAGAAGGGCTTGGCCTCAGTGAACCAGCTTTGTCAATCCATGCATGGCAAACCGTTCATGCAGGCGTCGAAAGAGCAGCAGGTCGACGTTCTGCAGGCGATGGCGGCGAAAGAGGACGCCAAGGAATCCGACAAAGGTCAGGCGGAAGGGGACAGCGGCAAGCGGGGGGCGGTCCAGTCGCAAAAGTTCTTCGGGCAATTAAAGAACACAACCGCGGCTGTGTATTACTCGTCTTCCATCGGTATTCACCGGGAGATCGAGTATAAGGGCAACGTGATATTGGAGCAGTTTGTCGGCTACATGCCCGACGCGACGCTTCCGCCGGTGAGCTCGCTTTCGGCCGGTTAAGGCGGTTGTAAGCAGGCTGCGGTGACAAAGTTCGAAAAAAATCTATTTCCCGCCGAATGAACAGTTTCTGATGCCGTGTTCGGGTCGGGCGCACGCTGCTTCGGTGCATCCTGTGTCCGGCAACAAGAAGTTGCCGGTTCAAGGAGACCCGACTCTTGAGTGTAGTTCTTGCATACAAAAATTTCGCGGCCAACCGAAACATCAGTCATATCGGTCTTGGCGTCGCCGCTATCAATACGGCTAAAGTGCTTCGCCAGGAAGGAATCCAGGCGAACGTTTGGCCCATTCTGAGCGCCGCCGATTTGCGTCAGAAGCTGGCACAATCGCCGGCGAGCCATGTGATTATTTCAGCGCCTTGGATTCCAACTGTCGAGTTGCAAGCGCTCTCTACCGATTTTCCAGAAACGCAGTTCGCGGTTAACTGCCACTCGAACGTCGGATTCCTGCAGGCAGACCGCAATGGCGTGAAGCTGGTTCGTGAAACGATGGAGCTGGAGCTCGGCACTTCAAATGTGCATCTGGCGGGCAACAGCCGGCGGTTTTGCCACTGGATACGCTCGACGTTCGGTTCACCCTGCGCCTATCTGCCGAATTTGTACTGGTTACATGAACATGGTGCACGACAGATGCCGTGGAGCGCAGGGACGCTGCGGATCGGCGTGTTCGGAGCTACACGGCCGCTGAAGAATTTAATGAGCGCCGCCGGTGCTGCTCTCGAGATCGCCCGTCATCTGCGTGCGCCGCTCGAACTCTGGCTTTCCGGAGGACGCACCGAAGGAGGCGGGGAAACCGTGTTGGGCGCAGTCCGGGAAATGCTGAACGGACTGCCTGGCGTGAGCTTGAATCTGAACGGTTGGCAGTCTTGGCCTAACTTCCGCAAGACAATCGCACATATGCATCTGTTACTGCAGCCGAGCTATACCGAGTCCTTCAACATGGTGACCGCGGATGGCGTGGCGGAGGGCGTGCCATCGGTGGTGTCTGAGGCGATCGATTGGGCTCCCAATGACTGGAAGGCAGACGTCGACGATGTGCTTGATATCGCGCGGGTCGGCCGTAGGTTGCTGCAAGACGGGCGAGCGGCGGATGAGGGCCGGGTTGCTCTCGAGAGCTACGTCACGGACGGCTTGAACGCTTATCGCAAATACTTCACTATTCGATAAGCATACAGTCGCCGTAAGAGTAGAAACGGTAGCGGTTTCGCACAGCGTGTTGGTAGGCCGCGAGCGTGAGCTCGCGGCCGGCAAAGGCTGCAACAAGCATCAACAAGCTTGATTCGGGCAGATGAAAGTTTGTGAGCAGCGCACCGGTTCCCCGGAAATGAAAACCCGGGTAGATGAAGAGACTGGTTTCTCCCTGCTGTGCTTGCAAGCCGCTGCGCAGCAGGGCAGTCTCCACAGTGCGGACGCTGGTAGTTCCGGTGCAGATGAGGCGCTGAGCACGGCGCATTTTTTCGCAATTGGGCTCGGTCAGCTCGAAACTTTCTTCGTGCAACTTGATTTCAGAAACAGCTCGGCCGCGGAGCGGTGCAAAAGTGCCCAGCCCTACGTGCAACGTCACGTGCGCGATGTCCGCTCCGGCTGACCGGCAGGCATCCAGCATCTCAGGGGTGAAATGCAGCCCTGCGGTGGGAGCGGCCACGGAACCCGTGTTGCGCGAAAAAACCGTTTGGTAACGGTGCCGATCGCGCGCATCTGGCTCTCGCCGAATGTAGGGCGGAAGCGGAGTCTTGCCGATCTCTTCCAGCAGTTCTCGGATCGGCTTTCGCGCCTGGAAGCGAACAACCCGCTCGCCCAGATCATCCTGAGATAAGACTTCGGCAGTAAGCCGCGGATCGAAAGTGATGCGATCGCCTTTACGCACGCGCTTGCCCGGTTTGACGAGCGCTTTCCAGGTTGTCTCCTCGTTATCTAACGGGCGAAGCAGGAGAACCTCGATCACGGCGCCATCGTGACGATTGCGGCGGCCATGCAGGCGGGCCGAAAAAACCCGCGTGTCATTCAGAACCAGACAGTCGCCGGCGCGGAGATAGGAACTGAAGTTCCGGAACTCGTCGTCGCGAAAAGAATTTGCATCGCGAGACAGTACCAGCATGCGAGATGCGCCTCGTTCGGAGGGCGGCTCCTGTGCAATTAGCTCTTCCGGCAATTCATAATAAAAGTCAGAGATTTGCAAACTCTCATTTTAGGAATCGAAAGCTCCTGTGACGAAACTGCGGCGGCAGTCGTTGCAAACGGACGCGATATCCGGTCGAGTATTGTTGCGTCGCAATTATCGACACACGCGCGATACGGAGGCGTAGTCCCGGAACTCGCATCGCGGGAGCACTTGCGCGCGGTTGTTCCCGTGGTACGGCAGGCGCTGGCAGAAGCACAAGTTGCGCTCGAAGACCTGAGTGCAATCGGAGTTACAGCGGGTCCTGGTTTGGTCGGCTCGCTGCTGGTGGGAATTACTTACGCCAAGGCGCTCTGCTATGCGCGTGGCATCCCGCTGATAGCGGTGAATCATGTAGAAGGTCACATCCATTCTGTTTTGCTGGAGCACTCTGAGATTCGCTTTCCCGCCCTGGCGCTCGTGGTTAGCGGCGGACACACTCATCTGTTCGCAGTGGCCGCGATGGGTGACTACCGGCTGCTGGGAAAAACCAGAGACGACGCGGCTGGCGAAGCGTATGACAAAGTCGCAAAGCTGCTTGGGTACGGCTATCCGGGCGGTCCGATCATTGACAGACTGGCTCCAATGGGTGACCCGCGGGCGGTGAGCTTCACGTTGGCGAAGATGAAAGGCAACGAGCTCGATTTCAGCTTCAGCGGTCTGAAAACGGCGGTGTTGCGCTGGACCGAACAGCACAATATTGCCGAGGAAGTCGCACGCCGCAAAGCGGTGAAGCACGCCACGGCGGCTGAGTGGCGGGAAACAACCTCACAGGCAACGCTCGACCTTCTTGCGAGCTTTCAGCATACAGTAATTCGCGAATTGCTTCGGCGCGCAGTTGCTTCCGCAGAGCAGATTGGCGCCGAATCGATCCTTGTCTCGGGCGGGGTCGCTTCGAACGTAGGGTTGCGCGAAGCAGCGGCCCAGACAAATGGCTTCGAATTTTATTTTCCTTCAGCTGCTTTGTCGACCGACAACGCCGCAATGATTGCGGCCGCCGCATTTCCCAAACTCGGACGGCGTGAGTTCGCCGGGTTCGACCTAAAGGCGCAGGCTGGCCTCACTCTGACCTGAGTATGAACTGCTTCCCGATGCTGAAATGGAGCAGCGGGCATTTCGGAGGTGTAGCCGTGCGTCAAGCCCGCTGGATGCTAGCTTGGGAACATGGGTCCTCAAGCTCACGGCGAGCAACCGAAACTGCCGATTCCGGGCGTGCAGAACATAATTGCGGTCGGGTCAGGGAAAGGCGGGGTTGGCAAGAGCACAGTCGCGGTGAATCTAGCTATTACGTTTGCGAAGCTGGGTTACAAAGTTGGTTTGCTCGATGCCGACGTCTATGGGCCTAACGTTCCCCTAATGATGGGCATTCGAGAGACTCCTCACGCTATAGGGCAGAGAATTCAGCCGATTGAAGCGCACGGATTGCGTTTGATGTCGATGGCTCTGCTGAATCCCGGGGACAAACCGCTTGTATGGCGCGGGCCGATGCTGAATAGCGTGATTCAACAATTTCTGCGGAACGTCGATTGGGGGGAGCTGGATTATCTCGTGATCGATTTGCCGCCCGGCACCGGGGATGTGCAACTCACTCTGATTCAGACCACGCCGCTAACGGGCGCGGTGGTGGTCACGACTCCTTCGGATGTGGCGCTCGAAGATGCTCGCAAAGCAGTAAACATGTTTGAGCAGGTAAGAGAGCAGGTTCTCGGAATCGTCGAGAACATGAGCTACCTCGAACACAATGGAGAACGGCTATACGTCTTCGGAAAGGGCGGGGGCGCGAAAACGGCGGAGCAGATGAAGGTGCCATTGCTGGCCGAGATCCCGCTGGATCCAAAGACGCGCGAGATGGGAGATAGCGGGCAGCCTATCGCGACTCTACGCGAGCCAAACACGCAAGTTTCCATATTTGAGGAGTTGGCCCACAAGGTGATTGAGAGGGCCGAAGCGACCAAACTGAGAGCTCGTCCGACAATTACGATCGCAGATTAATCCGCGCTTTGATCGACCTGGAGTTTGGAGCCGGTACTCCATTCCGTAAATGGACGGATCGGCGTTACGACATTATCGCGCTCGCGCCAGCTGCCGCGAAGGTAATCGCGATTCATGGCGGCAATCACTTCCAGCGGTATCTCTTTCGGACAAACACCTGTGCACTCTCCGATGTTTGTGCAGCCGCCGAATCCTTCTGTGTTCATTTGAGTCACCATGCGGATCGCACGCAAATCCTGCTCCGGCTTTCCCTGCGGCAGGATTCCCAGGTGAGCTATTTTGGCGCCGGTGAACAAGGCGGCGGAAGCATTCGGGCAAGCAGCTACGCAGGCGCCGCAACCGATACAAGCGGCGGCGTCCATTGCGCGGTCCGCGAGTTCCTTCGCGACCAGGATGGCGTTTCCATCGGGAGCGCTGCCGGTTGAAACCGAAATGTATCCGCCGGAAGCGATGATGCGGTCGAAAGAGCGCCGGTCAACGACCAAATCTTTGATCAGAGGAAATGGGCGCGCGCGCCAGGGCTCGAGTGTCAACTCCTCGCCATCTTTGAAGTGACGCATGGTCAACTGGCAAACAGTGGTTGCGGGTAGTGGACCGTGAGCGATGCCGTTGATCATGAAGCCACAGGAACCGCAGATGCCTTCCCGGCAGTCATGCTCAAACGCGATCGGCTCTTCCCCGCGTTCGATCAGAGTGTCATTCAGCACATCCAGGCATTCAAGTATCGACATGTCGGGATTGACGTCGTCGACTCGGTAGGTAACAAACCGGCCGGGAGCTTTCCTACCGCTTTGGCGCCACACTTTAAGCGCGACTCGCATCTACTTGTAACTCCTCTGGCTCGGATGAACGTATTCGAATTCTAGTGGTTCCTTGAAGAGTTCAGGGTAATTTCCATATCCGCGATAGCCCCAGGCCGCGACGTACGAATAGTTCTCATCATCGCGTTGCGCTTCGCCATCTTCGGTCTGATACTCTTCACGGAAGTGACCACCGGCAGATTCATTGCGCTCACGCGCATCGATGCACATCAGTTCCGCCAATTCGAAGAAGTCGGCCACGCGTCCCGCCCTTTCGAGGCTTTGATTGAGGTCATCAGCCGAGCCTAAAACCTTTACGTTGTGCCAGTATTCTTCGCGCAGATCGCGGATCTGCTGGATAGCAGTTTCCAACCCTTGAGCATTGCGTGACATGCCGCAGTAATCCCAAACGATTTTTCCCAACTGGCGATGGAAAGAATCCACCGTTCGTTTGCCGTTGATCGACAAGAGCTTCTGGGTTATCTGGCGCACACAGGCGACGGCATTGCGAACTTCGGGATCCTCCGCATCGATCTTCGGCAGTTTACTTGTAGCTAGGTAATCGCCGACCGTGTAGGGCGCAATGAAATACCCGTCAGAAAGGCCCTGCATCAGCGCGCTGGCGCCCAGCCGGTTGGCTCCGTGATCCGAGAAGTTAGCTTCTCCGAGAACGAAAAGCCCGGGAATCGTGCTCATCAGGTGATAGTCCACCCAGAGGCCGCCCATTGTGTAATGGATGGCCGGATAGATACGCATCGGAACCTTATAAGGATCCTCATCAGTAATGCGCTGATACATGTCGAAGAGGTTGCCGTAGCGCTCCTCGACGGTTTTGCGGCCGAGGCGTTTGATGGAATCGGCGAAATCAAGATAGACACCGAGCCCTGCGGGCCCGACGCCGCGCCCTTCATCACAGACGTATTTGGCGTTGCGAGAGGCGACATCGCGCGGCACGAGATTACCGAAGCTGGGATACCGTCGCTCCAGGTAATAGTCGCGGTCCGTCTCCGGGATCTGGTCGGGGGGGCGCGTATCCCCCTTTTTCAGCGGAACCCAAATGCGACCGTCGTTTCGCAGCGACTCGCTCATCAAGGTTAGCTTTGATTGATAGTCGCCCGACACCGGTATGCAGGTTGGATGGATTTGGGTGAAGCAGGGATTGGCGAAGAGCGCACCCCGCTTGTGGGCACGCCAGCAAGCAGTGACGTTGGAACCTTTGGCATTGGTGGAAAGAAAGAAGACGTTGCCGTAACCGCCCGTAGCGAGGAGGACCGCATCAGCAAGATGGGTATCGATCTCGCCAGTTACCAGGTTACGGGTAACGATGCCTCGCGCCCGGCCATCGATGACAATGAGGTCGAGCATCTCGGTTCGCGGGTACATCGCAATCGAGCCAGCTTGCACCTGCCGTTCGAGAGCCTGGTAGGCCCCGAGGAGAAGCTGCTGTCCGGTCTGGCCGCGCGCATAAAAGGTTCGCGATACCTGGGCGCCGCCGAAGGAGCGGTTGGCTAAGGTTCCACCGTACTCGCGGGCAAAAGGGACTCCCTGGGCGACACATTGATTGATAATCTCGACGCTGATTTGCGCGAGGCGGTAGACATTCGCTTCACGGGCGCGGAAGTCACCGCCCTTGACAGTATCGTAGAAGAGACGATAGACGCTATCGCCATCGTTCTGGTAATTCTTTGCAGCGTTAATGCCACCCTGTGCGGCAATCGAATGAGCGCGACGCGGCGAGTCCTGGAAGCAGAAGCACTTCACGTTGTAACCGAGTTCGCCGAGCGTGGCAGCCGCAGAAGCACCAGCGAGACCTGACCCTACTACGATCAACGAATGCCGCCGCTTATTAGCCGGATTTACCAGCTTCAGGTCAAAACGCGCTTTGTCCCATTTCTCCTGGATGGGCCCCGATGGAATTCGTGCGTTCAGTTCCATTTACTTGATCAGTCCCAAGAGGATGCTCACCGGAATAGAGATGTAGCCGGCGGCGATGATGATGGCAAGGGCGGCAGCAGCTTTCTTTAAGACTGGCGTGTGCCGGGGATGATTCATGCCGAGCGACTGGAACATGCTCCAGGCGCCGTGGCGAATGTGGAAGGCGAGAAGAATCATTGAAAAGATGTACCAAAGCGAGACATACCAGACCTGAAATCCGGTCACCAGGTTGTGATAGACATCCCCCTCAATGAAAGGTCCGCCGGGATGAATGTAGCCGGCGGTGAGATGGAGCAGGTGATAGATGATGAAGGCCAACAGAATGGGGCCGCTCCAGTACATGGTGCGCGAGGCATACGAAGAACTAGTGTTCTTCCGTTGCGCATATCCGACCGGGCGCGCGGCCGTTTTGCGGATCGCCAATCTAACGGATGACCAGATGTGCAGTACGACGGCAACGAAAAGAATGGCTCGCGCGGCCCAAAGCGCCTCGGGGAAACGCCGCAAAGCCGCCCCATAGAAGTTGATCTGCTCGGGCCCTTCGAAGAGTTGCAGATTGCCGACCATGTGGAAGAAAACAAACAACAACAGAATTGCGCCGGTGACTGCCATGATTGCTTTCTGGCCATTTGTCGACTCCCAAAAGCGGACAGGGCGAATCTCACGTGTTCCGATAACGGTGGTAGCCATTTTGTTCCTGGTACAGGAGCTGCTTGCGTAAGCTCGCGAGCTTGCGAATGCGCCTCCAACGAGTTTCCTGATGCTAGCTTCAGGGTATCGCAGGCATTCTGGCGGGCAAGCGAGCGAAGGTGCGATTGTGCAGCGGTTTGGAAACGGCCGGTATGCAAAGTACACTACGGATGCGGGACCAATCTTGGCTACCGAACCAAAAACCGCGCTTACGCAAAATCTCCGACACCCGGCCGAGCTCCGGCGCGTGGCGCTGCTGGCGGAAAGCCCGGAGCACGTGGAAGCTCAGCGCTGGTTTACGCGCGAACGCGGCTGGATAAGCGAGCAGCATTTGCAACTCTGCCGGATTCCGTCGCCTACATTCTTTGAAGGGAAGCGCGCAGAGTGGTTCCGCATTCAGCTGAACGCGCTTGGCTGGCGGGCGAGGATAGACCGGGCTGGGAACGTCCTGGCCACCCTTGACGAGAGTAGTGCCCCGCCATCGCTGGTGGTCTCGGCCCATCTGGACACAGTTCTCGCGCCAAGCCGTTCAGATGAGGTTTACGTAGCGCGTGATGGCCGCCTGATGGGCCCCGGAGTGTCCGATAACGGATCTGGGCTGGCAGCGCTTCTGGCCCTTGCGCGGGTCCTTGGGGAAAATGGCGGTCTGCGCGAACTGGCATCCCGGCTTATGCTGGTGGCCAACGTTGGCGAAGAGGGTGAAGGCAATTTGAGCGGCATGCGCTATCTTTGCCGGACAATCGAATCCGGGCGGACACCCGATTTTGGGCGTGCGGGGCCGGAGGCCGGAAAGATTGCGACTTTCGTGGTGCTTGACGGACCTTCGACTGAGCATGTTACGGCGCAGGCTCTCGCCAGCCGCCGGTTCGAGGTGATCTTCTCCGGTCCTGGCGGGCACAGCTGGAATGACTACGGGACACCGAATCCGGTGCACGCCTTGGGCGATCTGGTCAGCTATTTTGTGCAGTCCGCCGAAACCCGCCTCTCGGCAGAGCGTAAGACGCGGTGCTCTTATAATTTCGGGATCATCGAGGGTGGCACAAGTATCAACTCGATTCCGGCAACGGCTCGCACCAAACTTGACTTGCGATCGGAAATACCGGCTATTCTCGACGATTTAGCGAACCTGCTGAGCGCCTCGGTCGAGCGCAGCCTAGAGCGGGAAAACCGAGCATCGCGCGGGCCACGTCTTTCAGCCAAGATCAAGGAACTAGGCTCAAGACCGGGCGGCAAACTGCCGGACGACTCGCGGCTTTTTCGAGCGGTTCAGTCGGTGGATGCGTATCTGAACATTCGGTCCCGGATCGACTGCGCTTCGACCGACGCGAACGTGCCATTGTCGCTGGGGTTGCAGGCCATATCGATCGGGGCGGGCGGACAGGGCGCGGGAGCTCATACTTCGGCGGAATGGTACCAGCCGGAGGGCCGCGAGCTGGGGCTGCGGCGTATCTTGCTGTTGCTTGCCGCTATCGTCTCCGAATCTCCGGAGGAAGATTTCTCCAGTACTCCATCGAACGAATGATGGGCCGCAAATCGCCCCCGGGCTGGCAGGCCGATCTTTCGCTTGCGGTTGTGGCCCTGGTTTGGGGCGCAACGTTCGTCGTGGTCAAACGGGCGCTGACGGACGTATCGGCGGTTTACTTTCTCTTTCTGAGATTCAGCCTCGCGACCGTATGCATGGCGCTCATCTTCTGGAAGCCGCTCCTCCGATCTGACGGCCCCGGTTTACGCCGCGGGTTATGGGGAGGCGCTCTGGCGGGGATCTTTTTGTGGCTTGGATACATGCTGCAGACCTTCGGTCTGAAGTACACAAGCGCTGGTAACTCAGGCTTTCTCACCGGGCTTTACGTCGTGCTCGTTCCCTTGGTCAGTGCCTCGTTCTACCGGCGCTGGCCGCAGATCAGGGAAATGGCGGGGATAGCGATTGCGACGGCTGGAATGGTCGTGATGATGCTTCCGGGTATCGACCGGCATTTTCACGTGAATCGGGGGGACCTTCTCACGATCGGCTGCGCCGTCGCATTTGCCTTTCAACTGTTGCTGCTCGGCCATTACTCTCAACGGGAATTGTTCCAAGCGGTTGCGATCGGTCAAATCGCCTGCTCGGCTCTGCTTTCGGGCGGCTCGCTGATTGTCGAACCGCCACACGCGATTTGGAGCGAGTACGCCATTTTCGCAGTGGTGTTGACTGCCGTTTTTGCGACGGCTCTGGCATTCGCGTTGCAAACCTGGGCGCAAAAGTACACGTCCGCCACCCGGACGGCTCTAATCTTAGCGCTCGAGCCCGTGTTTGCGCTGGTTACCGCTGTTTCGGCCGGGCGTGAGCCCCTGACTGCGGCGGCAGTAATTGGGGGGGCGCTCATTCTGGCGGGCATCTTCGCGGTCGAGTTGAAACCTGGCGCGAAGCTCTGACATCGGAGAAGATGGCACTTCTCGAGCCACTGCATTCCTGCCAAACTGCCGGTTTTCTCTATACTGAGAGTTACAGCTTCGAAAGGTAATCACTCATGCCGCTCCCCAGATTTCTTAAGCAGCCGAAGCTGCTAAGTTTCGTGTTGCTGCTTTTCACGCTGGTTGCCGGCATCGTGATAGGCACCTTCGTAAATACGGCAGTAAAAGCCGAGCGGCAGGCCCCTAACGCGTTGGCGCCCGATGCCACGCCTCTCACCATCCCGCAGCCAGTTCCAATCGCGAACGAGTTCACCAAACTCACGAAGCGTGTCGAGCCATCGGTTGTCTATATAGAATCCGACTATCTGGCGAAACCCGGCAAGCAAAGCGCGCGCCGCAAGGAGGATTCAGACGAGGATAACGGTGAAGAGGCGAGCCCCAAAGGGCATGATCCATCGGACATGTTCAAACGCTTCTTCGGGAACGGAGAACCCCGCTCTTTCCGGACAGAAGGTACTGGTACCGGATTCATCGTCGACCGAAAGGGTTACCTGATCACGAACTACCATGTGATCGAGAACGCGGACAGGATCAAGGTGCGGTTGGCTGGTGAAGACATCGAGTATCGAGGGCACGTGGTCGGTTACGACAAGGAGACAGACCTCGCAGTGCTCAAGATCGATCCCAGAGAGCCGCTGTTTCCAGTGCAGATCGGCAACTCCGATAGCGTGCAGGTCGGAGACTGGGTGATCGCGATTGGCTCTCCTTTCGGTCTACAGGCAACCGTTACCGCGGGCATCGTGAGCGCGCAGCGCACCAGCCGCGACCTGCCGGGCGCCGGGCAGTTTCAGAACTTTCTACAGACCGACGCCGCCATCAATCCGGGTAACAGCGGCGGTCCACTACTGAACATCCGAGGCGAGGTGATCGGCGTCAACACCATGATCGCCACGCGCACCGGTTCGTATGAAGGCATCGGTTTTGCTTTGCCCTCGAATCAGGCGGTAAAAGTCTATAACGACATCATTCGCGAAGGCCGAGTTGTACGCGGCTCGCTTGGCGTAATGTGGTTGCGCAGTGGAAGCCAATCGGACACGCTGCAGGCGTTCGGCCTCGATCATGGCGTGCTGGTCGAAACCGTCAACCCGACGGGTCCCGCAGGAAAAGCTGGGATTAAACCAGATGACATCATTATTGCGATGAATGAGGCACCTGTAAAGGACGGCGAGGAACTGGTCACGAAAGTAGCCGATCTGCCGATTGGCTCTACGACGCTGCTGACTGTCGACCGAAACGGCAAGCGAATGAATTTTAAGGTGGAGATTGCGGACCGGTCCGTCGTATGGAAGGGACAGCCGCAGGTAGCGCAAGATCACCCTGAGTCCGTTCCCGCTCCCAAGGCGCTGAGTCCGGCTAAGTTCGGCATCACGATTATGCGGTTGACGGAAAAGGAGCGCAAAGATCTTCAGATTGAGGATCGGAGCGGTGTCAAGGTGGTCTCCGTGGACCCGGGCTCTTTTGCCGACGACATCAACATGGCCGAAGGTGACGTCATTCTCTCCATCAATCGTCAACCGGTTTCCTCGCCTGAAGACGTGACCAAGTTGCAAGCAAGCATGAAGGCGGGCCAGGCGATAGCTGTGCATGTGGTGAGAAGCCGTACTGCGGGCGAACATTCTGATCCACAGCGGCTATACCTTTCGGGACGCCTGCCCGAAGACTGATCTTTTGGAAGATCGTCGCGTTACCGACGCGCGACGCGCGGGATTCTGCTCACTCCTACTCTCCTTTGGCGGCTCAGGTCGCGGCCTGTGCGTCTTTCAGGCAATCATCCGCGCTGCAGTGCGGGCGAAATAGGTCAAAATAAACTCTGCTCCGGCGCGCCGGATACAGGTGAGTGATTCAAGTATGGCGCGATCGAGATCCAGCCATCCGTTCTGGACCGCCGCCATAATCATGCTGAACTCACCGCTGACCTGATACGCCCCGATCGGGACGTTGAAGCTCTGCCTGGCCGCATGGACGACATCCAGGTAGGCCATCGCCGGTTTGACCAGGATCATGTCCGCGCCTTCTTCCAGATCGAGAGCAATCTCACGGAGAGCTTCACGGGCATTGGCCGGGTCCATCTGGTAACTCCGCCGGTCGCCAAACTGCGGAACCGATTCCGCGGCTTCTCTGAAAGGGCCGTAGAAGACCGAGGCATATTTCGCCGCGTAGGAAAGAATAGGGGTGTTTGAATGACCGGCGGTATCGAGCGCGCTGCGAATTGCAGCAACGCGGCCGTCCATCATATCGCTGGGAGCGACGACATCCGCGCCTGCTGCAGCATGTGAGACAGCCGTTCTTGCCAGCCAGTCAAGCGTAGCATCGTTATCCACGTCGCCGTCCCGAATCAGTCCGCAATGGCCGTGGCTCGTGTACTCGCAGTTGCAGACGTCAGTGATTACTAGCAGACCCCGGACCTCACGCTTAATGGCGCGCAGAGCCCGTTGCGTTATGCCGTCCGAATCGTAGGCTCCACTGGCGAACTCGTCCTTCGCGTCCGGGATACCGAACAGAATGATTCCCCCCAAGCCGAGTGAGCGGCAGTCTGCCGCTTCCTGCACAAGCAGGTCGATGGAGAGCTGGTACTTGCCCGGCATGGAGCTGATTTCTTTACGCACCCCTTCACCTGGGCAGACAAAGAGAGGCAGGACGAATTGCGACGGCTCCAGCTTCGCCTCGCGAACGAGCCGGCGGATTGGTTCGGAGCTGCGCAGACGCCTGGGCCGATGGATGGGGAACGGCATGAAGACTTATCTCAAGTGTGGCAAACGGGGCATCGGCTCGGCTGCTTGCTGGAAAATTGAGTGCATGGAGCGCAAAGCGGCGAGGCGGTGGATCGTAAGAGGCTCGGTGCAGGGTGTCGGATTCCGCTTTTTCGTGCAAGCCAAGGCAACTGCACTCGGCTTAAGCGGCTGGGCGCGCAATCTGCCTGACGGCAACGTAGAAGTTTACGCAGTCGGACCGGCGGCCCGGCTCTCGGATCTGGCCGCTGCTCTGCATACCGGGCCGCGAATGGCGAATGTGCGTGGGGTTGAGGAGCGCGAAGAAGCAGTCGAAAATCTAGCGGGATTTTCGATCCGTTGATGATAATTCCGGTTTGCGCGCCGCGGCCGATGTGTTGCGGGCAGAATGAGCGCCGCCTTACGCTCTCAGGTAGGCCGGCCATCGGCGATGAGCCTTGCAAGCACAGAATTCTCGGTATCCGCATCCAATTTGCTGCCGTTCTTCGTCAGGTAGAAAACATCGATTGCGCGATGACCTTCGGTGTTGACGAGCACGAGTTCGATGTTACAGCCGGCTTCGGTAAGGACCGATGCCAGATCGAATAACAAACCCGGCCGGTCTTCACTGCTGAAATTGAGCAAGGTTGAAGAATCCGAGGCAGCATTGTCGAAGCGTACCGAAGGCGTAACGCGAGAGGAGTTGTGCACTTTAGGTAAAGAGCGACGGCGCTTCAGCAGGTCTCGGGGGTCGATGGCGCCCCGAATCACGCACTCAACCGTCCAGCGCAGGCGATCGGTTTCTTCGGGATTGAGTTCAAGAGTGCGGCTGGGATCGGTGAAGCGAAATTCGTCGAGCGCGCAGCCGTTCGCGTTGGAAGCGGCTTCCGCTTTGACAATGTTCATACCGAAGCTGGCGAGTGTGCCGCAAAGAGCTGCGAAGAGCCCGGGATAATCAGCAGACAAGACGGTAACAGAGTAGGCGGCGGGATCACGATGGATTTCGAAGGCTACCCCATCGCGCAACCTGATCTGGTCCAGATGAAAGTGTGCCTCGATCTGCTGGTTGGAATGAATGCGAAGATAGCGCGTGGGGAAGCCCTCGAGGAAGCGGGCCAGTTCGGGGCGCGCGAAGGCGGCAACTGACGTGTCAGTTGCCGGGTGGATACGCTCGGTGGCGAGTTCACGCGTGAGCTGTTCGGATGTTATCGTGTGGACGCGCCAGAGCTGCTCGACTCGCCAAGGGGTCATGGCGGTAGGATTCACGGCTGAGATATCGGCATAGGTAAGCAGGGTAAGTTTTCGTAACTGTTCGTAAGTGCCGATTTGCGAGCTGAGGAAGCGGGCGGTAGCAGGGTCGTCGAGATCACGTCCGTTCATAACGGCGGAGAGATCCAGGTGGTGGGCGATCAGAAATAGTACCGTCTGAACGTCCGCTGCGTCCATATCGAGTTGAGCCAGCCATTTGGCAGCAATCTCCAAAGACCCTTGCACGTGCTCGCCCGGCAGAGCGCCTTTCCCTATATCGTGAAGGAGAACAGCAATTCGCAGCAGGGCCAAATCATCCTCCTCGCGGGCCAGCCCTCGAAAGCGAGGTACTGTTCCCGCCGGGTCAGTGAGGAGATTGTCGATGGCCTCGATTGCAACGAGAGTATGCTCATCGACTGTGTACCGGTGGTAGAAGTCCCTCACCACCAAGCTCTCAATGCTGCGCCATTCCGGGAGAACGAGCGGAAGAACACCGCAGTCCTGCATGTTGCGGAGAGCAAGCGAGGCGTGAGGCTGGGCCAAGATGGTAAGCCACTCGCGCCAGGAGATGCCGTTCGAACCAGGATAGGAAACGCGCTCGCGCAAGCGCCGCAGAGTATCCCAAGAAGGAACGATGCCTCGGGCTGCAACGAAACTGAAGAGTTCGAAGATCGCTGGAAGCGAGCTCAGTGTTGCGCCGGGATTGCGCAGATAGATCTGGTTGTGGGACACAGTGAACTGCCCGGTCGAGAGCCTGTCGCGTCTTTCGAAGAACTGACGGACAAGACCCGATTCGCTCCGCCTGATGAGATCCAAGGCCTGTAAAGTTGACTGAAAAGCCTGGCGGGCATGACGGTAGACATCCCTCATCCAGATCTCGGGAGGAAGCGGCGAAGCGGGCAAAGACAAGGCTGCCTGGTCTTGGAGCTCAAATGAAAGCAGATTGTTGTCGCGGCCCGAGCGCTCGTGGAGAAAGAACCTGAGCTGGTAAAAGAAATCACGGGCGGAATGCACTTCCCGCGCGGCATGCTGGAGCGGTTCCTTGCCGGGAGCGAGTTTGGCGGCCCAGGTGAGGAAGTGCACGTCGCGAATACCGCCCGGCCCCTCTTTGATGTTGGGCTCGAGATGGTAAGCAGTGTGTCCGAATTTGGCATGCCGCGCACTCGTCAACTCAGCGAGCGCACTCAGCAGTTCACGCGAATGACGACGGAAAAAGTCTGGGTAGCGAGCGGCTAAGGATGCAAAGAGTGCGCTATCGCCCCAGAGGAAGCGGGCATCGAGAAGACTGACGGAAAGGTGGAGATTGCCTTCGTGCATGCGGCAGCAGTCGTCTATAGTTTGCACCGCGTGACTAGCTTTGAGGGAGGAATCCCAAAGGGTACGCAGAAACTGACCAAGTGGCTCTTTGATAGAGTTATCGGGCTCGTGCTTGAAAACCAGGAGAAGATCCACATCTGAGAAGGGAAACAGTTCGCCCCGGCCGTAACCTCCGACGGCGAGAACGGCGAAGGGCTGCAAGAGGCGCCCGGCGAGGAATGAGTCCGCTGCAGCGATTACCAGGCGATCGACTTGAGCGGTGCGAGGGAATGCTATCAAAGGATCGCGTTACAGAGCGGCTTCGCCCGAATCACTGTTGCGGATGCGGATGGCCTCAAGCACGTCGAAGACGAAGATTTTGCCATCGCCCAGTTTACCTGTACGGGCGGCAGCTGTGATGGACCGAGCTACTTCCTCGAGGCGGTCATCGGGAACGACGGTTTCAATTTTGATTTTGGGCAGCAGATCAACCTGGTATTCCATTCCACGATAGACCTCTTTGTGGCCCTTCTGACGGCCATGCCCGCGTACTTCTGTGACAGTCAGGCCGTCCACGCCGATGGACTTGAGCGCCTCCTTGACTTCGTCGAGCTTAAAGGGCTGGATGATTGCTTCAATTTTTTTCATGCTGAGAATCTCTGTCGCTGGCTCGCGTTGATCAAGCTTCGAAGTTGTATCCTTCCTCGCCGTGCATAGCGAGATCGAGGCCTTCGCGTTCCTGCTCGACGGACGCCCGAACTCCTACAGTGAGGTCTACCGCTTTGAGTATGATGAGCGTGGCGACAATCGCGAGCACCCAGGAAATCAATACGGCTACGAGCTGATTGAGCACCTGATGTGGATTGCCGTCTATCCAGCCAAGCGGAAGGGGCTTGCCGGAGCTGTCTTTCAAACCATCGTTTATCAGATTCGTTGCGAAGACTCCGGTAAGCATAGCGCCGATGGTTCCGCCCGCTCCGTGTACGCCGAAGGCATCCAGAGTATCGTCGTAGCCGAATCTGTTTTTAACAGTGGTGACCATGAAAAAGCAGAAGGCACCTGCCAGAAAGCCAATCAGCAGAGCAGGGAAAGGCTGTACAAAGCCAGATGCGGGTGTGATCGCGACTAAGCCCGCGACGCATCCCGAGATGCCGCCGAGCATACTGGGTTTACCGTGTCTGGCCCACTCAGCAAGCATCCAGCCTAAGGCTGCGGCCGCCGCGCCGAAGTGGGTTGCCACGAAAGCGCTGGTAGCGAGACCCGAAGCATTCACCGCGCTTCCCGCATTAAAGCCGAACCAGCCCACCCAGAGCAGGCATGCGCCAATTACACTTAGAACCAGATTGTGCGGCTTCATCGGTTCACGAGGGAAACCAACGCGTTTCCCGAGATAGAGCGCGCAAACCAGCGCGCTTACGCCCGAGGTGATATGAACGACAGTGCCTCCGGCGAAATCGAAACAGGGAATGGCGCCGCCGAGGAAGGCGTTGAGCAGCCCGCCCTTTCCCCACACCATGTGCGCCATGGGGAAATAAACGATTGTGGACCAGAGACACGTAAAGAGCAACATGGCGCTAAATTTCATTCGCTCAGCGAATGCACCCGAGATCAGGGCTGGCGTGATGATAGCGAACATGAGCTGGTAGATCATATATGTCTCATGCGGGACGGTAGCGCCGTAATCAGCGTTCGGAGTCGAGCCGACGCCGCGCAGAAAAGCATAGCTGAGATTGCCAATGACGGGGGTTCCGGGAGCGAATGCCAAACTATAGCCGTAGATGGCCCATAAAACCGTAACCACGGCCATCAGCACGAAGCTATGCATCATCGTGCTAAGGACGTTCTTGCGCCGGACCAATCCGCAGTAGAAGAGTGCAAGACCCGGGCCTGTCATCATAAGAACCAATGCGGCGCTCGTCAGCATCCATGCATTGTCGCCAGATAGTTGCGCAGACTTGGTGGCTGCCTCCAGCGCGGCTACGCGGGCCTCGGTTACCGGCCCAGTTTGCGCAATGAGATGCGCACCACTGAGCGCGCTGAGTAGAATCAAAATCCGCTGAAAACGAATCATAGAGTGGTTGAGCCTGAATGCTAAAGCTCTCAGCGTAACAATTTAAGCGTCCCCGCAAATATGCAAATATCTATGCAACGCATTCAAATGTTTTATCCAGAGTAATGGCGGAAGATACATCAGGGCAAAATGTTCAGCCCGGCGAGAATCCATGGCTGATTGCCGTGGCAGTGATTTTACCGGCATTCATGGAGGTGATCGACACTTCAATCGCTTCCGTATGCATACCTTACATCGCGGGCAGCCTTTCCGCTTCGAATGACGAAGCGACGTGGGTGCTCACTTTTTACCTGCTTTCGAATGCTGTGGTGCTGCCGGCTAGCGCGTGGTTCTCGCTGCGTTTCGGCCGGCGGCGATTCCTGATCGCCTCGATTGTAATCTTCACGATCGCATCGTTCTTTTGCGGCGCGGCGAATAGTCTGCTGGTTATTCTGCTCGCCCGGCTGGTTCAGGGAGCGGGGGGCGGCGGCCTGCAGCCTCTATCTCAGGCGATCCTTACGGAGAGCTTTCCGCCGGAAAAGCGCGGGCTCGCCATGGGCATGTTTGGTCTAGGAGTGGTAGTCGCACCGGTCTTAGGGCCGACATTGGGCGGCTGGCTCACTGATCAGTATTCCTGGCGATGGGCGTTCTACATAAACATCCCAATTGGGATCATCGCGATTCTGTTGATCCTGCGATACGTAAAAGATCCGCCCTATATCACCCACGCCGATCCCGGCAAGTTAGACACTATTGGATTCGGCCTACTGGCGATTGCCTTGGGATGTATGCAAATCATTCTCGATCGCGGACAGCAGGACGACTGGTTCGGCGCGATATGGATCCGCTGGGCTTTTACCGCCATGATGGTCTGCGGTATCGCGTTTGTGATATCGCAAGTGACGCGCGAAAAGACGCTGGTAGATCTATCTATTTTCAAGAACCGGAACTTCGCGATGGGGTGCCTGCTCATTTTTATGTTCGGAGCCTCCGTATATGCGGCGGTCACCCTTTTGCCGCTTTACTTCCAATCGATGATGGATTACTCGGCCTGGTGGTCAGGCCTGGCGGTAGCTCCTCGTGGTATCGGTTCCATTCTCGCTATGCCTGTTGTCGGGCTCATGGTGGCGCGAATCGACACCCGTATTCTGGTGTCCTCCGGATTCACTGTATTTGGCATCTGCAGCTTGATTTGGGGCACGTTGACGTTGCAGATGGGCCCCTGGTCTATGACTGTTCCGATCGTGGTCAGCGGGTTTGCACTCGGCCTGGTCTTTGTGCCCCTCTCGGTGACTGCGTTGGGTGATTTGCCTCCAGAATCGGTGGGAAATGGCAGCGGACTCTATAATCTGATGCGCAACATCGGCGGAAGCATCGGTATATCGATCGTACAAACGATTCTTGCGCGTCACCAGCAGCTTCACCGGAACGAACTGGTGCAGCACATCACGCCGATGTCGCGCAACTACCAACAGAATTTTCAGCATTTCACCCAGACCTTCTCCAACTACGCCAGCCACACTACCGCCCAGATTCAGGCCACTGGGCAGATCGGGCGAATGCTGGGCCAGCAAGCAGAATTGTGGGCTTATATAGACGATCTACGTTATATGGCGCTCGCTTGCTTTTGCTGCGTGCCGCTGGTTTGGGGTTTAAAGAAGGTGAAAGCCCGCGGGGGCCCAGCAGCGGCTGCCCATTAGGGGCCTAATTTCTCGTGCGTGCCGCTAACTCACGGGCAACCATATCGCGGTTCTTGGCCGCGTAAGCGTTGGCCGGTTCGAGCGCAAGTGCCCGATCAAACTCGGCCTGCGCGGCAGCCAAATCTCCCTGGCGGGCGAGCAACTCTCCGAGCTCGTTGTGGAGGCGGCCGCTCTTGGGAAAAGCATCGACTACTTGGCGCAGACCGGCGATTGCCTCATCCAAGTCTCCTGCGCGGGCGAGCGTAGTGGCGAGATTGTATCGTGCGTCTACGTAATTCGGGTCGGAGTGCAAAGCAAGCCGGTAATGCTCCAGCGCCTCCATTGAGCGACCTATGCTGCGCAGGGCAGAGCCGAGCATATCGTGCGCTTCGGGGCTGGCGGAATCGATCGTGAGCGCTCTCTCGAATTCATTAATTGCACTTTGAGTCTCCAACCGAGAGATCATCAAGGCGCCCAGATTCACGTGAGCCTGGAAATCCTGTGGTGCTTTTTCGAGGCGATGCCGGAGCAGCGCTTCCTCCAGTTCACGGCGGTGATCGCCGCGGGCCCGGGGAAGAACTTGTAGCCAGAGGTGACCCATTTCATCCGTAGCACGATTACCGGCTTGCACCCGCCGCGGCGGGTCACTTGGATTGCGGATGTTGGCGGAAGAATTGTCGTAGCTAAACCGCATTGAGATCGTGCTGCCCTTAGGCAGGAAAACAGGAGCACGATAGCGATAAACGGCCTGCCAATTAAAATTCCAATCGGGAATGCGAATCAACCACCGTTTGGATCCGTCACGAAGCGTGGCATAAGCCTCGAGCCGCTTGCCCAAATAATGCGCGTGTGGATAGATTGCCAGGACATCCACGTCCATGGGCAGGCTGAAATCGTCGCTGATCTCGAAATTGCGCGCTCCCGGCGGAATATCGAGTGCCTTGTCATTTTCGAGCTCGATAAGGAGCGGGAACCGGGTGGGCGGCTTACCGGTAAAATACAACCCGATAGTGGGTTGTATCTCCTCGCTTTTACCGCTCGGCTGAATATGCGTGTTAAGCACTAGCGTATTGCCGGGATCCAAGCGCCATGACAGGCCATCCGGTTCAGAATAGGGCTCACTGCCCGGCTTCCAGAATAGGAAAGTGCTTTCCGGATCGAGGGGATTGCGATCCAAGCTGATTTCCATACCGGGAAATCCGGCACCCGGCTTGGCTTCGAACCGAGCTGAAGATCCAGTGCGGTCTAACAGCACGTTTGCGTGATGAATCAACCTCGATGCTTCGGTTGCACCCGTGCCCGAACCACCCGGATGAATTTCGATCGCTCTGGCATAGCGAGTAGCCGCCAGATTTGGCGCAAAAGTGAAATTCCAAAAGACATCGGAACCGGAGGGGGGTACCCGGAAGGGAGCAGCAGCCGATATGACGAGATCCGGTGTTCCGAGCTGCCAAAGCTTCCGAGCCGGCGGTTCAGGCGGTAAATCGCGCGCATTGCCTTCCGGGGTCCCTGCTGCGACCCAAGCAGCGATGGTCTCGATCTGCTGAGCCGTGAGACGCCGCTCGTCTTGAAATTGACCATAGCCCAGTTGGGGAAGCCAAGGAGGCATGTAGCGGCGGCGATGTCACGCTTACGATCTGCCGCGCATGTCTCTTAACGTCAGCATACGTGAGCAGTGAGAACGGGCCTGCCTGGCCGGGTTGGTGACAGGATGAGCAGTTCTCGAAGACGATTGGAGCGATGTCCCGATCGAAAGTGGGGGTGGGCTGTCTCGAGGTTTGGGCCAGCACGCTGGCCGCGAATAGAAAAAAGCAGCAGCCAACTCTAGCCGTAGGCGCTACTCCACGTCGGCGAGAGAACATCCGACTGCGCGTGTTGCGGCCTGCCTGACAGGTTTCCCGGCGAGCACCGCGGAAATCGCGTCCTCCAGGTCGTGAACCTGCGCGACCCGTCTGGACTTTCCTATATCCACGTAGAGGTCGTCGATTCTGCCGTGGTAGAGAAGCATGCCGGTCCTGTCGAATACTGCAGCCTCGGGAGCTGTTTCCGCGTGGGCGAAGCGCACAAGAGAGTGCTTCGGGTCGAGAATAGGGGTACCTGGAAAGCCATACTGGCTGACGAGGGTGCGAATATCCTCGGACGTTTCGGAACGATCAGGAAACACCAGCCAGAACTGAACAGGTTCATGCTGGAACTTGCTTGCAATACGCTGCAGCTCCGGAGCATAGCGCTTGGTAATCGGGCAGTCGCTGCGAGCGAAAATCAGCACCTGAATGCGGCCGCTGGAGGCAAAGGGATCTACGGGCTGATGCGCCAGATTGCACACGCCCGTGAGTTGAGCCGCTGGAACGAAAGCAAGGAAGAATAAGGCTAAGCAGGAAGAGGTCACTTAGAAAGTAAACTTCAACCCGCCCCGAACGGCGCGCGGCGCTTCAACCAGGAGAAGACGCCGGCCATCGCCGCTGTTGATGCCTGTGTAACCGGAGGCCAAGAGATTGCGGAGATCTGCCGTGAGTTCAAGGCGCCCCGGTATCCCGAAGAAAGATGGCAATGGCTGCCGGACTAGAAAGTTGAAACCAGGCAGCGTAACCGCATCTTGAGTAGTGAAAAGGTGGGTCGGCACAACGGTGCGGGGATCCATCCATCCGTAGTTTGCGAGTATGCGGGTACCGAGATGCGGCACGACAGCTTTAGTACTCACGCTGGCGAGATTCGTGTCTCTCTGCCTCAGGAAGGTTGTATTCGATGAGGAGCTACCGGCGGTGAGGCCGTTGGGGTCGGCGCCGAAACCTCCCATGCGGCCGTAGGCGAGAGCAAGATCCAGAGAATCGCCGACCCGCTGATTCACTGAAGCGAGATAACCGAGCCGGTTGTAGTTTCCGATGTTATATGAAGAGATGGGCGAGATACCGTCTGAGAAAAGATTGCCGGGGTTGAGGGCCGAAAGGTCTCCTGCGACATTCACCCGGCCGTTCCAGACGTTTTCCGAGAACGCGCTCACTGACCAAGTGCGGGTGCCCGATGTTTTGCTATAGCCGAGTTCGTAATCCTGAGTATCCTGCAGTGCCAGACGGCCATCGCGGGCGGAGATCTGAGGCAGGCGAGAGAGTGTGTCAAGGGGATCTGAAATGTCCGTGCTCCTGCCCTCAAGCTCTGCATCCCGATATTGCTGGTGCGCAACCAACTCATCGGGCCTGGCGCCATCGCTAAAGGATGCAAGTACTGATCCTGCCGTCCCCAAATCAAGAGTCAGCCGGGCAAACGGGCTAATGCGGCTGGTGTGCTGCTGATACTCGACCGTTTCCCCGGTTGTTCCGTACTCGAGATGAACATTGGCGAACGGATCGGCAACTTCATAAAAGCTGAGCGACATTGTCCTCAGGACCGGAAGCCCGGCGGTGCTCAAGTTTTCTCCATTGGGGGGTGAGCCGTTAGGCTGATAGCCGATTCCTCCCAATTGGGCAAAGGAGAAAGTAACCTCGGGGGGAGAGGCGAAAGGCCCGTCGTCGGACCGGCTGTAAATGGCGCACAGCGCAACGGCCGCCGGTCCAAACTGAGCACTCTGGCCGAGAGTTCCCGCTACTTGCAGTTGATTCTTCCCAAGCACGTTGGTTGACAACGCGAAAGAGGTGCCGATATCAGCCCCGAAGTCGCCCGAGTCAATCAGGCCGGCGTCTCCACCGGATACCGAAAGCATGGCGTGCGTATCGGAAAAAACATGCGGATGCAGTTTGGCTTGGGAGGCTGGGAAGTCAGCCGGTAGTATACGCGTGACCGGACGGGTAGCAGGCGAGGAGCGAAGAACCCATTTCCAATCATCCGACATACCTCCTGTAGGCACGGCATAACTCACTTCGATGTTGCTCAGCAGAGTGGTGAGGTGAATCTGAAGGATGCTATCCAGACCGGCTTTAATCAGGATTTGACTCCGGGCGGCAGGGAGGAAGCTGGCAAGTGAAACGCGAACCGAATACAAATCTGCGGCTAAACCGGTAAAGGCGAAACGTCCAGCGGGATCAGTAAACGAGCGAGCTATCAGGCGCTGATATTTGTTGAAGACCTGAACCGAAGCACCCATCTGCGGAGTGCCGGAGCTGTCAACAACCGTTCCGAGCAGATCACCGGTCACCAACAGCGAGAGATCCGCACCTTGAAGACTGCCGAGCGAGGCCAAGATGCCGAATGCTGTGAATGCGGTAACGAATTGTCTGCCCGCGAAAATCGGCCCCAAGTTCACCTTCCGGGCGTGCTAGCGCCCAACCTACGATGTTACCGTAAACTGAGCCGAGGGGCTCAAGCTCTGGTTTTTCAGTTTGTCCGTCACCGTCATTTTCAAAGTGTACTTGCCTGGTGTCAGGCTCTTCAACGGGAGCTTTTTTTCCACCGTAACCAGGAAGGGCGAGGCATTCGGAATCGCATTCAGATCTTCGGTTTGCGACAACACGGTCTTGTTGTCGGCATTCACCACGTCGTAAGTGATCGTCCCTTCCGGCTTCTTCGTTTTGGCGTCCATGCCAAAGTTGTAGAACTCCGTATAGATGCCCATGCTCTCGTTCTGCTTGAAAGTGTCATTAATGCGCGGCCGGACCTTCGAGCTGCGAATGACAAACTGTCCCGCGCCGATGCTATTGGTGGGGACACGCTCGAGTTCATCGGCCAGAATGACGCTGCTTGAGCCAAGCTGGTCCTCATCGTAGTGGGGCACCACCACGGCGGTTTCGTAGTTGTTCACCGTGTTGGCGACAACATCCTTTGCCACGACATTGAGGCGGTAAGTGCCTGGCGCAAGAGGAACGCGCTTTGAATAAATCTGCGATCCATTCATGGCCTGCTGAAGCATCTCGGCGGGAACCTCAGCGTTGACCGTATCCTCAAACCAGTTCACGGATCGCCGGGTCAGAGTGGTCAGGCGGCCGTAAAGGTTCACGGTAGCCTTCGCGATTTTATCCTTTGTAGCGAAGTTCAGGTCGCTGTTCTTGAACTGAATCGAAATATTGGCGTACACCGTGGCATCCGTAACTCGGATATAGTCGACCCTCACTTGCATGGGTAGAGTGTTGTAACGGATGTTCGATTTAACGACCGCATCGAGGTCCTTGAACTTAAGCGAAGGAGCCTTCATCAGATTCGCGTATTGCTCGAGGCGGGTAAATTCGTTCATGCTTTCGGGAAGCGGTTGATTGCCGGTGCCCAGGTGTGTTCCGTCAGTACGTTGGAAGCGCTGAGTCTTATCCGCCATTCCCATTTGTTCAGACATGGTCAGACCAGCCCCGGGAACATAGAGGAGAGCATCCTTTTCTTCGGGATCAAGACTGATCTTGTACTCGCCGGACATAGTGGTATCGACAAATTCAATGATGACGTTGGTGCCGACACCATCGATGTAGCGATAGCGCCAGTCTTCGAACGGGTAGGTGGAGGTCTCACCACCGCCTTCCTCAATAGGCCGCTCGTAAGTGCCGCCGGAGGGATGAGAGTCCACCTCATCTGGCGCACCGTACTTGATGTAGATCATGCCGCGATCGGTCTTCCAGCCGGGAATGCCGGATGCATAGTGATCGTTCGCGTAAGCGATGCGGCGATAATGTTCCTCTTTGTATTCGTTCTCCTCGGTATCAGGTGTCGGATCGCGCCGCAGCCAGAACTGCTCCACAAACTGCTGCCGCTCTTCGTCGGTCTTTAGTTGCTTGAACGCTCGCTTTTCCTCGTCGGTGATGATGTAGACGACGTCCTCGTTCAGCCACTTCTTCCAGGGACCCTGAAGTTCTTTTTCAAGCTCCTTCTGCTTTCTGGCAATCTGCTTTTTGGTGAGCGGTTTAGAAACTGTCTCGTTGTTAGAGCTGCTGGAACTGGAGCTCTGTGCTGAAAGCACAGTGCCTGCGAGACATACTGAAACTGCGCCAACCAGAAATGGCAGGAAGGCAGAGGAAAACTTCATGGGAAAAACCACCTTTGTAGGCTGAGAGGGCTACTAAGCTTTAGTCTAAGTGTGTTTCGATTCAACGTCAACGCCTCGGACGTATAAGCCACGCTGGGAGTTTCGAATCTAATCAGAGGATGGGGACCTATACACCTTCGCTCAGTGGCTTTCTGCCGCCACAAACATTATTGGATTCTGTATACGGCATTCCCAATTTGAATAACCGGCAGCGGAATTTTCGGCGTGCGTTGCGGTAAGCAATTGTTTATAGGAGGATTAAGAGGATCGGAGAAGTGGTCTGTTGCGTGCTCGTCGACATCTTCCGATGCAGGTGAAGTGTGACAAAGCGAAAGGCCACTCGTCACGTGGATAGAGGCGTGCACCGGGTAAAGACAGAGCTCTCCGGGCGAGGAGGCGCTTGAGCCAGTCGAGGAATCAGCTAGCCGGTACGTTGCTGCTTTTTCTGACAGTGGCAGCCGTAATTGCCGCTGTGCTCAGTTTTCAGCATCTTCGCAGCTATCCCCTTCATGATGATGGGGTTACCTGGTTAAATGAGTCGCGCCCACCGGGTCGAAGTGCGGTCGTAGCCGGCTACATCACACCGGGCGGATCCGGTGACAATGCGGGGATTCGGGTGGGAGATGAGTTGGTCGCCATCGGGACGAGGCAGGTCCATCGCGCGCTTGACGTCCCACAAGCGCTCTGGAACATTCCACTTCTGGGACAGACGCGGTATACGCTCCGGCGAAACGGGATCGAGTTCCAGAAAGGACCGATTTATATCCAGCCGGCTCCCCGCGATACGGCGATTTACTATCAATATTTCGTCGGCAGCTTTTATCTATTCATAGGGCTCTTTGTCTATTACCGCCGCACGAGCGCACCAAAATCGCAACATTTTTATTTTCTCTGCCTGACATCTTTCATCGCAAGTTGTTTTCACTATTCCGGTAAGCTGAACACCTTCGATGAGGTAATCTACTGGGGCAACCTGGTCGGGAATATCTTCGCCCCCGCTATATTTCTGCATTTCTGTTTTTCGTTCCGGCATACGCCGCAGTGGCTTGAGAGGCGCTTCTTATGGCTGGGGCTATATCTGCCCTCGACTCTCTTGCTGGCCGTAATAGCGATGTCGGCCGAAGGAATTCTCAAATTCAACAGCCCTCTATTCGAGGTACGCTGGTTGCTCGACCGGATCATCTTAGGATATTCGGTCCTGCTTTATCTTCTCGGCGCAATCGCGCTCGCAGTTGACTACAAAAGGGCGGAAGATCCGATGGCCCGCCGTCAGCTGAAATATCTCCGGAATGGCGCATTTCTGGGTCTGGCGCCTTTCGCGCTGCTTTATGCTGTGCCTTATGCAGCGGGCAGCGTACCCAATCACCTGATGAACCTGAGCGTCCTCTCGCTGGGGCTGATTCCGCTTACCTGGGCTTATGCCATCACGCGCTACCGGCTCATGGACGTCGATATCATCTTCCAGCAGGGTTATGTCTACACTCTGGCAACCCTGGCGGTGATCGGAACGTTCTACGCCCTGATCTTCCTGACTTTCAACATTCGCACCATTACACCGTCAGCGTTCGTGGTGGTGATTTCCATAGCCACCTTTGTCTTTCAGCCGATCAGGCGCTGGATCCAGGAACAGTTGGACCGCTGGGTTTTCTACCGGGACCGCTATGACGCGCGCTTGACTCTCATCGAATTCGCACGCGAACTCAGTTCGGAAACAGACCAGAACGCGATGCTCGCCAAGGTTTCGGACCGCCTGCGACGCACGCTGTCTATTCAGCAGATTGGCTTCTTCCTACTTGAGGAAGTCTCGGGAGCCTTTCAACTGCATTCGCTTACTCAGAAGGCAGGGAGGGCAACTAAGAATCCGGTCCATCGACTGGACTTGCGCTTTTTGCAGGAATCCCCGGAAAGGCCATACCTCTTCTTCGAGCAGCCGAAACATTTACGAGACATTGTTTCGCAAGGATGGCCGGCATCCGTGCGGGACACCATCAGCGAACTGGATTTCACCTACTACATCGCATGCAAATCGCGCGGCAGGACGATTGCGTTTTTCGGAGTCAGCCGGACAACGGAAGGCGATTTTTTATCGAGTGACGATATCGAGCTGTTGGTTACTCTCTCCAACTACGTAGCGATCGCCATCGAAAACTCCCGGCTCTACAGTTCGCTGCAGCGGAAAGCCGATGAATACGAGCGCCTTAAAGAATTCAGCGAAAACATTGTTGAATCGATCAACGTCGGAATTCTTGCGGCGGGCTTGGATGACCGCGTAGAAAGCTGGAACGCGGAGATTGAACGCCTCACCGGAATTGAGCGCGAGGAGGCTCTGGGGCGCCGCTTGTCTGATCTGTTTGCCTCCGAGATGTGCGAAGAATTTGAAAATGCGCATAGTGCGGTTGGTGTTTATAACGTCTACAAAACTTCGCTTCGACGCCGTATAGAGCCTTCCAAAGGCGAGCACGCTGCAAGCACGCCGAATGGGCGAAATGGCTTGGAATTGGCGAGGCCGGCTCCGGTGGGGCGCGAGTCGATTGTGAATATGGCCATTGCCCCACTGATCTCGCGGGAGGGGAAGCAGATTGGTCGTTTAATCATCTTCGATGACGTGACTGATCGCGAAGAGCTCGCTCGCAAACTGGTCCAGGCCGATAAACTTAGCTCGATCGGATTGCTGGCTGCGGGTGTGGCGCACGAGGTGAATACGCCTTTGGCAGTGATCTCTACCTATGCGCAGATGTTAGCTAAGCAAGTCTCGGAGGACGATCAGAAGTCAAAGCTACTGGAGAAAATCGCAAAGCAAACGTTTCGTGCGAGTGAGATCGTGAACTCGCTGCTTAACTTTTCGCGCACATCGCCGACCGAGTACACAGAATTAGATCTGAATCGGGTGATTCGGGAGACCGTAACGTTAGTGGATCACCAATTTCAGAAAACAGGCGTCGATACCCGGCTGAATTTGGCAGAGGACTTGCCCGCAATGCGCGGCAATGCCGGCAAGCTCCAGCAGGTATTCTTGAACCTGTTCATCAATGCGAGGGATGCCATGGCGGCCGGCGGAATCTTGACCGTACGGACCTGGGCCGAGAGCGGATTTGCGCATATCGAAGTGGCCGACACCGGCCAGGGCATCCCATCGGAGAATTTGGCGCGCATCTACGACCCGTTCTTCAGCACCAAGGGTCCCAAGAAGGGAACAGGGTTAGGTCTCTCAATCACCTACGGTATCGTCCAAGAGCACAACGGAATCATAGAAGTGGACAGCGTGCTGGGGCACGGGACACGATTCCGACTGGAGTTTCCAGGAGCAACTGTGCGCTCGCACGCTGGTTCCCGCTCAGTCCAACGCACAGCTTTGCCCGCTTGAGGCAGCTTCCGTGCAAGTATCGAATCCGCTAGCTCGTTGCGCGGCTCGGTCAGAGTTTCGTCGCGCAGCAGCAGCAGAATGTCTGATACAACGACTGTAGTGCCTATAACCACTGAAGATCTGCCGGTTGATCGCGTAAGCGCTCCGGACCGGCGGCGCGTCCTTGTGATCGATGACGAAATCGACATTCGCGAGAGCCTCGAGTTGTTGCTAACCGGGGAAGACTACGATGTCGAGATGGCGGAAAACGCAGCCATCGGCTTGCAAAAATTCGAATCCAGTTCGTATGATCTGGTGCTGCTCGATTTGATGCTGCCGGACCGCTCCGGCATGGATGTGCTGGCGGATATCCGCCAGCGCGATAGCGAAACTCCTATCTTCATGCTGACTGCCTATGGCTCGGTTGAGTTGGCAGTGCGAGCTTTGAAGTCCCGCGCAAACGACTACTTCGCCAAGCCATGGGACAACGAGAAGCTGCTGATCGAAATCGACCGGATGATCTCGAAAGGGCGTCTAGAACGTGAAAACACCCATCTTAAGCGTGCCCTGAAGCAGCGTTATGCGTTCCCGAACATCGTGGGGAAGAGCGAGCGGATGATCAGGTTATTGGATCAGGTGGCGCAAGTGGCGCCCAGCCGCGCAACGATTCTAATCACGGGCGAAACCGGGACAGGGAAGGAGCTGATAGCGAAAGCTATCCATGCCCATTCCGCACGGGCGGATCAATCTTTCGTTCCGGTCAACAGCGGCTCGCTGCCCTCTGAGATGCTGGAATCGCTTCTCTTCGGGCACATGAAGGGCTCCTTTACCGGCGCCATCGCGAACAAAAAGGGCTACTTCGAATTTGCCAACCGAGGGACGATCTTCTTCGACGAAATAGGCACCATCGGCCCCGAGATTCAGGTGAGATTGCTGCGCGTGCTGCAAGACCGCGAGTTCATGCCGCTCGGCTCAAACGACAGCGTCCGCGTGGATGTACGGATTATTGCCGCCACGAATGCGGATCTGCGGAAGCTAGTAGAGGAGGGAAAGTTCCGCGAGGATCTCTATTACCGGCTCAATGTGATCAACCTGAATCTGCCGCCTCTGCGCGACCGGAAAGAAGATATCCCGCTCTTGATTGAGCACTTCTTTACGCGCTACTGCCGGGAGAACGAGAAATTCTTGAACAGTGAGGGCCGGTCGATCCTGAGTTTTGAGCCGGAGGCGATGCAAATTCTGCTCGAGCATAACTGGCCCGGAAACGTTCGTGAGCTGGAAAATGCGGTAGAACGAGCGGTAGTGTTGGCGACCACTCAATCGGTTCCCGCGCATGTTTTACCGGAACACCTGCAACAGGCGAGCGGCCTTCGAATCTCGCGCGATAACAACGGTATGCTCTCGCCGGAAGCGTCTTTGTTCGAAATTGTGGCGGATTTCGAGCGCCGCAAGATCATCGAGGCACTTGAGGTATCCAATCATAGCCAGACTGAGGCGGCGGAAGCGCTGAGAATTCCGCTCTCCACCTTGAATCAGAAAATCAAGCGGCTTAATATCGACGTGAAGCGGCGGCCGGCGAGCTAGGTTTTTCCGGGCGATCTGTTCAACCATATCTGAAAATGCCTGAGTTTTGGCAAGATCTGCGCTTCGGATTGCGCCTGCTGGAGCGCAGCCCTGTGTTTGCTCTGACTGTCGCCTTGCTACTCGGAATCGGTATCGGCGCGAACACGCTGATCTTTAGCTTCGTTGATGCGTTGCTCTTGCGCCCGCTGCCGGTGACTCACCCGGAGCAGTTGGTCCGGCTCATTGAGGTCCGCTCTACTGGCTTCACCACATGGGATTTCCCGTTCCAGCTGTACCAGCAGCTCGTCTCAAAGTCGTCCAGCTTGAGCGAGGTTCTCTGCCAGGGTGATCTCGACGTTGCTTTCAAACACGACGAGTCTACTCAGCGTGTTCGGGTAAATGCGGTTTCGAGTAATTTCTTTACCTCGCTTGGGATCCCTCCATACCTTGGCCGCGTCCTCGGGCCGGAAGATGACAAGGCCGGAGCCACACACGCAGTTCTCAGCCATGAGTTCTGGCAACGGCGCTTTTCAGGCTCCTCTTCTGTTATCGGGCGAGGCATCAGCCTGAACGGGCGCGCAGTTACGGTTGTCGGCGTACTTCCCCGCGGAATGAACGGCCTGACCGTTGACACGAGCCCCGATATCCGGGTCTCTGTAAGCGCTGGGCGAATGCTTGTGCAACAGGCAAGGACAGGTCCGCCTGATCCGCTTGCCTTAGAATTCGAGATTTTCGGCCGGCTTCGGCCCGGCATGGCGATGGCGACCGCCGAAGCGGAGGTCGAACGGCTTCTGCGGCGCCCCTACGAAGATGCGCTAATCGCCGCCCGTCCTAAACTTGCCAAGAGCCCAGGCAAGGAACTGCTCGATTCGCGCTTGCGGCTGGAGCCTGCCGGAAGAGGGGTGTCCTCGCTTCGCCTCCAGTTCTCACGGGGCTTGATTCTGCTGATGGCCAGCGTGGGCCTTCTGCTTCTTATGGCTTGTGGCAACGTAGCGTGCCTGCTGCTGGCTCGCTCGGCCGGTCGTTCGCAAGAGATCGGCATGCGGCTCATCTTGGGAGCAAGCCGCTGGCGTGTAGCGCGCCAACTCCTTACTGAAAGCCTCATACTCGCCATCTTGGGCGCCGCGCTGGGAGTGTTGCTCACATTTCTATGCAGGCCGCTGCTGCTGGCGGCAGTTCCTCCCATTCGCGATCGGGCTGCCGTGCTGCAGCCGCTCGCGCTTAACGCCGAGATCGATATGCGAGTGCTCGGCTTCGCGCTGGTAGCGAGTTTCCTAACGGCAATGCTGTTCGGACTCTCGCCGGCTTTGCGCGGCGCTGGTCAGGACCTGGCCACTGCACTTCGCGGAACCCGTACCGCAACTGCGCGCCTGCCAGGCCGAAAGATGCTGGTGGCGATGCAAGTCGCCGTATGCGTGCTTCTGCTGCTGGCGGCCAGTCTTCTGATAAAGACCTTCGAACGCATGCGGTCCATGAATCCCGGTTTCGATCGTGATCACGTCGTTACCTTCACCATCGATCCCGGCCTTAGGGCTTATAAGCCGGACAAGGCCAGACGTTTGAGTCAGCAGTTACTGGACGAAACGCGAGAACTGCCGGGCGTTTCCGCTGCAGCCATCGCCTGGCGCGGTCTGATGCGCGGCACAGGCTTGAAAGCCACGTTCGGGGTCGCGGGTAAGAGTATTCGCAAAGACGATCTACTTGCCAGCAGCGCTAACACCGTAACGCCCGGCTATTTCGAGACCATGGGAATGCACATTCTCGCGGGGCGCGGTTTCACCTGGTCTGACGAAAACACGCAAAAGCCATTGAGGGTCATCGTTGACCAGGCTTTTGTGCGGCACTTCTTTCCCGGCCAGAACGCGCTCAATAAATTGTTCGGATACACAGGACCGGATGGCTTGGCCGCCCCCGAAAATCAGATCATCGGCATCGTCAGCGATGCTAAGTATCGATCATTGCGCGAGAAAGTACCGCCGACCGTCTACGCTCCAGAGGTGAAAGGATTCGATTCGGACTTCATTCTTCATCTCCGTACACAAGGTGATCCGAGCTCGCTGGTAGCGCCGGTTCGGCAAGTGCTGCGTTCGCTCGACCCCGAACTTCCCTTTATTGAAGTGAGAACCCTGCGCGAAGAAGTCGATACCTCGCTTTGGCACGAGCGTTTGCTCGCCTGGCTTTCTACTCTCTTCGGCTGTTTCGCAGCTTTGTTGGCGGGAATCGGCGTCTATGGAGCCCTCGACTTTTCAGTGAAAGCGAAAACGCGGGAAGTCGGCGTTCGTGCCGCTCTTGGGGCAACTCCGATGCGTGTTGTGCAGTTGTTCTTAAGTGAAACTCTCTTGCCTCTGGCAGGAGGAACTGTGCTGGGAATCGCTCTTTACCTCGCATCAGCCCGCTGGATTGGCGCGCTGCTCTATAACGTGACTCCCTCGGACCCGATGGCGTTCGGATCGGCTTTTACCTTCCTTGCCGCTGTTGCTCTCGTTGCAATGGTTCCTCTGCTTTGGCGAGCCTCGCGCATCGACCCCGCATCGGCGTTAAGACAGGAGTGAGTTGCTCCAAACTAGGCACGCACTGCGCGGTGCCGATATGATAACGGCGTACTTGCGAACACTCGGGAACATAAGAATGACTATCCTTCACGGCACTCGCCTCTTTTTCGCCGCAGGCCTGACGCTCTCTATCACGCTCGCCCCTGCCATTGCGCAACACCGATTACACAACCAGAGAGAAGACCAGCTTAAGAGCTATCCGTGGATGAATGCGAGTCTGTCGCCGGATGAGCGGGCCGAAATGGTGCTGAAAGAATTGACACTCGATGAGAAGATCGACCTGCTGCATGGCAATGGCATGCCGGGCTGGGGCAAGCCAAGGCCGAATGCATATTTAGGCAACGGGGGCGCCGGGTTTGTACTGGGAATCGAGAGATTGGGTATTCCGATGATCCAGATGAGCGATGCGGCCTATGGCGTGCGAAGCAGCGGCGAAAACGGCCGTTATTCGACAGCGCTGCCATCGAACCTGGCTGCGGCGGCAAGCTGGGACCCGCAGGCGGCCTGCGATTACGGAGCGTTGATCGGGCGCGAACTGCGGGCGCAAGGCTATAACATGACGCTCGGCGGCGGCGTAAACCTGACCCGCGAACCGCGCGACGGTAGAACTTTCGAGTATCAGGGCGAAGATCCGATCCTGGCGGGCACACTAGTTGGCAATCGCATCAAGTGCGAACAAGCTCAGAATGTAGTCGGCGACATCAAGCACTACGCGATCAATGATCAGGAAAGCGGGCGCAATGAAGTGGATTCGATCATCAGCAAGCGGGCCATGCGCGAGAGTGACCTGTTTGCGTTCGAGATCGGCATTCAAGTCGGAAATCCCGCGGCAGTGATGTGCGCCTATAACGCAGTCAACGGCGACTTCTCCTGCGAGAACAAGTTTCTCCTGACCGAAGTGCTCAAGAAGGATTGGAATTTCAAGGGCTTCGTATTGTCCGATTGGGGCGGAACGCACAGTACGATCAAGGCCTCGGCCGCAGGACTGGATCATGAAGAACCGCTGGACGACTACTTTGGCGAGAAGCTCAAGGACGCTGTGCAGGCGGGTAAGGTTCCAATGGCCGAGGTGGATGACCATGCTCGCCGCATGCTTCGTTCGGAATTCTTGAGCGGAATTGTGGATCATCCGGTACAGAAGTCGGTAGTGGACGTCGAAGGCGGATTCGAGACCGCGCGGCGGATTGCTGAACAGAGTACAGTCTTGTTGAAAAATAACGGAATGTTGCCCCTGGATCGTGCAAATATCCGGTCGATTGTAGTCATCGGGCCGCATGCGGATGAGGGCATGATTTCGGGCGGCGGCTCAGCTCAGGTGGATGCACCGGGGCGGCCCCCATCGAGGTGGCAGGAGCACGTGTGGTTTCCAACTTCGCCGCTGAAGGCGGTCAGGAGCAAAATTCCTGGCGCGAATGTGCAGTTTGACTCGGGTGCCGACCCGCAGCGCGCGGCAGCGCTAGCGAAACAGGCAGATATAGCCATCGTTTTTGTCTATCAGTGGTCGAGCGAAGGTATGGATTTGCCCAGCTTGTCACTGCCTGAGAATCAGGATGCACTCATCGAGCAAGTGGCTGGGGCAAACCCCCGCACTATCGTAGTGCTCGAAACAGGTACGGCCGTTACGATGCCCTGGGTAGACAAGGTGAGCGGAATCGTGGAGGCCTGGTATGCCGGGAGCAAAGGGGCCGACGCAGTTGCGAACATTTTATTCGGTGACGTAAATCCGAGCGCGAAGCTGCCCATGACCTTTCCACGCAGTGAAGCGGACCTGCCCCACCCGCACTTGGTCACGCCCCCTCCGGGAGCACAAGGGCGCGAGGCGGTCATGAGAACCGGCGAGGCCAAGCCAACCTTCAGCGTGCGCTACGACGAGGGACTCAAAGTCGGCTACAAGTGGTATGACGCCGAAAACAAACCCGTGCTATTTCCGTTTGGATACGGGTTGTCGTATACGACTTTTGAATACTCCGACCTCAAAATCCAACCCGGCAAACAAACGGTCGTGACGTTTTCAGTCAGGAACACTGGTGCGCGTCAAGGGGCGGAAATCGCCGAACTCTACGCTGCGTTGCCGGCCAGCGCGGGCGAGCCGCCGAAGCGATTAGTGGGCTGGAGCAAGGTGCGGCTGAACGCGGGTGAAAGCAAAGACGTAAGCGTGACGGTGCCGGCGAAATACCTATCGATCTACGACGAAGCGCAGAACGGGTGGAAAGTTGTGCCGGGCTCTTATACCTTCATGGCTGGCGGCTCGTCGCAAAAATTGCCGCTACAGCAAACGGTCACCCTGAAATGAGAGTAGGGAAGAGCGGCCGCAGCCTCAAAGGGATGGCCTCAGGTGTGGGTTGGCCTGAGTGGTCGTGCGGTAACCTCTACGAGGAGATACTCACTGTGCGAATTTTTCAGAAATCCATGCACAACGGACCGCGATCGCGGTACGCGGAGACACGGGTTCCTTCGCCCTATGGTGCCCTCGCTCGCGGCGTGTGCGCTTTCGCCGCGCCCTTGCTCGTCATGGGCTTAACTTTGCCCGTTGTTGCGGACCAGTCCCAGGACTGGGCGGACCTGGGCCGCTACAGTGCAGAAAACAGCAAACTGGCGGCACCGGCTCCCGGCGAAGATCGCGTCGTCTTCATGGGCGATTCGATCACCGATGCCTGGGGGCGATCTTATGGCAAATTTTTTCCCGGTAAACCGTATGTTAACCGCGGCATCAGCGGACAGACTACGCCTCAAATGCTGATCCGTTTCCGGCCCGACGTGATCGATCTTAAGCCAAAGGTGGTGGTGATTTTGGCGGGAACCAACGATATAGCAGGAAATACCGGCCCCATGACGCTCGAGCAGACGGAGGGGAATCTTGCTTCCATGGCGCAACTGGCACAAGCTAACGGGATAAAGGTGGTGCTCGCCTCGGTGACGCCGGTCTGCGATTGTTTTACATCTCAGACGGTCCGGCGGCCGCCAGCAAAAATCTTGGAACTGAATCGCTGGATCAAAGACTATTGCGAAAAGAATGGCGCGGTTTATCTCGACTACTATTCGGCGATGGCAGACGACAAGGGCTTTTTAAAGAAGTCCCTCACTCACGATGGCCTGCACCCTAACACGGCGGGTTATGAAGTCATGGGTCCACTGGCTGAAAAGGCCATTCAGCAGGCCTTGGGAAAATAGTAGCCTCGATCGCGGCCCGTTCCCGCCGAGATAGAGATACTCATCTACTTCATCTCGAATCGATACAAACGCCTCGCGGTATCTTGATATCAGCGGTGGAGTTCGCTTAACGCCGATTCCGGCCAATGACTCCTGCTCACAAGGAGCGGGAGTGCGTTCGATCCCCTCCATTAGAAAACAACTGCTCGAGATGCGCTGTCGTTCAGCGCACAGAACTTGGGAGGAGCTCGAATTCTGTTTCGCACAGATCAAAGCGCGTTCGTAATGAACAGATACATTTTCGTGATGGTTGGAGGCGCTATTGGAGCTGTTGCGCGCTTCGCGCTCGGGACTGTCATTCAAAGGCTCTATTCAGCTGTGTTCCCGTTGGGAACTTTCTTAATCAACATCACCGGATCTTTTTTGATCGGCTTGTTCATGATGTTTTTTCTGAACCGTCCGGCTGTCAACGTAAATTGGCGTCTGTTCCTGGTTACAGGCATCCTGGGCGGCTACACCACTTTCTCGAGCTTTGAATGGGAAACACTTGTGGCTTTACGTGCAGGTGCCGGTGTTGCGGCATCCCTTAATATTCTGCTAAGTGTTGGCCTCGGACTGGTGGGCGTATGGCTGGGAGCGGCCGTTTCGACTCGCATCTGGTCCCGGTAACAGGTAGCCTTAACGGGCGGGAGTGGCGGGAATATCGCTATGCCGAGCTATGTGAGACCGGGGCTGAACCCTGATATACTCCGCAATGACGGATCAAACATGGATGAGATGCGATTAGGTGATGTGATCGATGATCACTGCATCAAGTGCCGCCGCGTTACGAACCACTCCATAGTTTCTCTGGTGAATGGTCAAGCGGCCAAAGTGCGTTGCCGGACCTGTTACCACGATCATGATTACCGTCACGAGCAGGCCCCGCCCTCAAAGAAGGATTTAAAGAGAGCAGAGGCCGAAGCTGCGGCGGCCGCAGCGGCGGGGGACGGGACAGCTCCTGCCCACGCGGATTCGGAGAAGGCGGCAAACGGCTGAGCTGTCCGGCGCCGCTCTGTTGTGAAGCGCGAAGCTCTGGCGCTGGAAATCATCGAGACACTTCATAGACACGGCCACCGTGCGCTTCTAGTCGGCGGATGTGTCCGGGATCGCCTGCTCGGAATCACGCCCCAAGATTACGACGTGAGCACGGATGCTAAGCCTGACCAGGTTTCGGCTTACTTCCCGGGCGCGCAACTCGTAGGCGCGCACTTCGGGGTCGTGCTCGTGACCGGTCCCGGAAACGTTGAGGTGGAAGTAGCGACTTTCCGCAGCGAAGGGAATTACTCCGACGGCCGGCGCCCAGAAGAGGTGCATTTCGAAACGGATCCGGCACTCGATGCGAGACGCCGCGACTTCACCATCAACGGCCTGATGGAAGATCCGCTTTCCGGAGAGATCTTCGACTTTGTCGCCGGCAGGCCAGATATCGTAAGCCAGACGATTCGAGCCATTGGCGATCCTGAGCAACGCTTCAAAGAGGATTACCTCCGCATGTTGCGAGCCGTCCGTTTCGCAGCCCGCCTGGGATTTGCGATTGAACCGGGCACGCTGCTGGGCATTCAGTCTCAAGCTCATTGCATCGGCCGGATTTCTGCTGAGCGCATACGAGAAGAGTTGGTCCGAATTCTTACAGAGGGCGGCGCCCGGCGGGGTTTCGAGTTGCTCGACCAATGCGGGCTTCTTGAGCAGGTGCTTCCGGAAGTCAAAGCCTTTCAAGGAGTCCAACAACCGCCGGAGTTTCACCCCGAAGGCGATGTCTGGAACCATATTCTCCTGATGCTCGACCAGCTTGAGCGTCCCGCTCCTACACTCGCGCTCGGTGTACTCTTGCACGATGTCGGCAAACCGTTAACCTTCAGCGTGGCCGACCGTATCCGTTTCAACCGTCATGCGGAGGTTGGTGCGGAGCTGACCGAAAAAATACTTCTCCGTCTGAAGTTCTCGCACAGCGAAGTCGAGCAGGTCAGGGCACTCGTGGCGAATCACATGCGCTTTAAGGACGTAGAGCAAATGCGGCTGAGCACCCTCAAGCGGTTCCTTGCGCTACCCCACTTTCGTGAACATCTGGAACTGCATAGGCTAGACTGCCTGGCAAGCAACGGATATACGGCAGCATATGAGTTTGTGCAGCAAAAGCTTCGCGACTTCAAGGAAGACGAACTAAGGCCGGCGCGCCTGATTAGCGGCCGCGATTTAATTCAGGCGGGGTACAAGCCCGGCCCGAACTTCCGGAGAGCTCTCGAGGCCGTTGAGACTGCGCAGCTTGAGGGCGACATTCATAGCCGCGAGGAAGCACTTCGATTAGCACAGCAGATACTAGCTTTTGCAGCAGCGTGAGCGGTCGATTCGTGAACGTTCCTATTTCTCGATTAATTCTGCCGTTCGCGTGCGCTTCCGTGCATCCAAGTAAGGAGCGGTTAACGCCTACACTCAGATTTAGAGGAAACGATACTCATGCCCGTAATGGAAGTGACCGCCACTCCGCTTGCAGAACTGCAAGCTGTTCGAGCCGAGACTGACCGGCTGTTCTCGATTTTGACCGAGGACGCGATCTACGCGCGCCCGATAGCGGCCCGTCATCGAGTGATTTTTTACATCGGGCACCTGGAGAGCTTCGATTGTATTCAGATTTGTAGCGAAGGGCTAGGCTTGAAATCGCCCGATCCGCAGCTGGATGAGCTTTTCCGCGCCGGGATCGATCCCGATTCCTCCAGCTTGCCGACCGATAAGCAGTCGGATTGGCCGTCGCTAAATCAAGTAAAAAGCTATGTAGCGAGAAGTAGAGCGCGCGTCGACGACAATCTCGCGCGCGTTCCGGAACACGCAATCGGGATGGCCATTGAGCACCGCATGATGCATCTCGAGACTCTTGCTTATATGCTTCACAATTTCGCCTACGATATGAAGCATAGTCGGGACGTGCCGCGGCTAGAGCAGACATCGCGCGAGAGCCCAGTGAACCGTTGGATCGAGGTGCCTGCGGGTGACGCGATTCTTGGGAAACGCAAAGACGGCACATTCGGATGGGATAACGAGTATGAGCTAGTTCGTCGTTCCGTACCCGAGTTTCGTATTCAGCAAAACGATGTTAGCAATGGCGAGTATCTGCGATTCGTGGAAACCGGAGCCCCGCTGCCCCATTTTTGGGTGAGGCGCGGGGATACGATTTTTTATCGCGGCATGTTCGAGGAGATCCCCCTCCCGCTTGACTGGCCTGTGTACGTCACACAAGCTGAGGCGGAGAGCTATGCCCATTGGCTAGGGAAATCGATCCCGGCCGAAGAGCAGTTTGACCGGGCGGCTTACGGGGCAGGCCGTGCTGAGCAGCGGCTTTATCCCTGGGGCGATGCGGAACCTTCACCGCTTCACGGCAACTTCGATTTCCGTCGCTGGGATCCCGAGCCTGTCGACGCAAATCCGCTTGGCATGAGCGCCTTTGGCATAAACCAGTTGGTCGGTAACGGATGGGAATGGACGAGCACTGTATTCGCTCCGCTGCCCGGGTTTGCTCCGAGTCCCAGTTATCCTGGATATTCCGCGAATTTCTTTGACGGCGAGCACTTCGTCATCAAAGGTGGTTCAGCGCGTACCTCGGCCCGAGTGCTACGCCGGTCATTCCGCAACTGGTTCCGTGGCGACTATCCCTACGTGTATGCCACGTTCCGGTGCGTGGAGAACTAGGCTCCGTGGCCGCCATTTCAAAGCCAGTACTCTCTGCTTTTGCGCGGGACGTTTTGAATGGTCTGTCCAGAGCAGGGCAGAAACAGATCCCCTCGCGGTATTTCTACGACGACCTGGGAAGCGCGCTCTTCGAGGCAATTACCTTTCTGCCGGAGTACGGTTTAACGCGGGCGGATGAGCGGCTGCTTCAAAGATATGCCTCACCTTTGGCTTCGGCTGCCGGCGAAGTGAAAAGCGTTTTCGAACTGGGTAGCGGAAGCGGCAGGAAGACCAGATATATACTTCAGGCCTTAAGAGCCAAGTATGGAAACTTGGTTTACAGTCCGATCGATGTCTCGCCCGCTGCGCTTGCCGCCTGTGAAAGAGAAACCTCCGATCTGGCCGACGTGCGCCCTGTCTGCGCCGATTGGATTGCGGGTCTGAGTGAACTAGCCGAAAAACGCGCAAGCGGGCCCGCGCTTGTTTTGTTCCTGGGCAGCTCCATCGGTAATCTGCAGCGAACCTGCATACCGGAGTTCCTGCAAGATATTCGTGCAAACCTTGAGCACGGTGACCTGCTTTTGCTCGGAGCCGACCTGGTCAAAGATGTAGAGATCATGCTCGCTGCCTACGACGATCCGACCGGTGTAACCGCAGCCTTCAATCTCAACATTCTTGGCCGCATAAATCGTGAGCTGGACGGTGACTTCGATTTGCGCGCCTTCGGTCACGAGGTTCGCTGGAATACCAAAGAGCGGCGTATAGAGATGCACCTGCTCTCCGGCCGCAATCAGGCTGTAGCTATCCGAACTCTGGACACGAGCTTTTGGTTTGAGGCCGGCGAGACGATCTGGACGGAATCAGCGCACAAGTTTTCGGAAACGGAACTCCTCGAAGTTGCCGCCTCCACCGGTTTTACCGCAGTTCAAACGTGGGTGGATAGCGACTGGCCGTTCGCGGAGGCTCTTTGGAAGGTGCAAGGTTAACCGCATCGGTCCGAGTGCAGCTAATGAAAACCGGCCCACCGCGCCGAGCCGCGAGGAATCCAGATTCTCTCACCGCCCCCGTAGCGCACGGACCAGTTCGCAATTGCCGATGCTTCGCGTGAATCGATTTGTGACCTGTATCTGGAGATCCCGCTGCGCTTAAGCTTGGCCAGTTTCCCATCCCGAATGATCACTGGCTTTAGCCGCCTATGAGTCTCTCCCTCCGCTGCTTGCACGTGCTCAAGCAAGGTCTTTTCAGGCGTCCACGTTGCGTACGGCAGATCTTCATAAAAAGCCAGCGCTGCCGGAGCTATAACGCGTACTGCTGCCCGCCGCACTGCAATGTGGTCGACGTGACTGCCCAGGGCGAGCGGTGATATGGCGAGGTCAGCCCCAGGCTGATGCAGATCCTTCTCAAGGTGCTCAATTAGCTCTTCCCGTAGAAACCTCTGCGTTTCTGGATTGCAAACAACTGAGGCTGAGATGCCCAAACGCAACGGCGCATCAAGTAAATTTCGTCCGCTTACCTTTATGGAGCGGCTGATGAAAGCTAATGCGCGCCGATCTTCACGTTTGCGCACGCGGCTTACTGCGGCTGCGCTTGCAAGGCCCGCATAGGGAGCGTATGCGCTTTCGGTAAACAGATTCAAAACTTTAAGTTTTGCAAAACCAGAGGCGCTCCACTTGCCGAGGCATATAAAAAGGGAGAAAGCTGCGTCGTCGCGATGAGGCGATAAGATCGTCAGCCTTCGCATTAGCCGGCTAAGGCAGGCCAGACCGCCAAGGTCGTGCCCGCGCCAGCCGCAGCGGACTTCGCCGCCGGTACGAATTCGGCAGCGGCAGCCATTTGTTTACAGAGGGTAAGGGCTTGCGCTACCACCTGATCCATGTTGTAGTAGCGATAAGTTGCTAACCGCCCCACAAAATGAACTCGCGGATAAGTTGCCGCCAGCGCCGCATACTTCTTATAGAGTGCGCCGTTTTCGGGGGTCGGGATCGGATAATATGGATCCCCTTCTTTCGCCGGATACTCGTAGACGATGCTCGTCTGCCGATGAGATTGGCCGGTTAGATACTTGAATTCCGTGATACGCGTGTAAGCGTGTTCGTTCGGATAATTAACTACGGCAACGGGCTGGAAGAACTCCTTCTTCACCGTCTCATGCTGAAAGTGAAGAGAACGATACGGCAATTTGCCAAAGCGAAATCCGAAGAACTCGTCGACAGGCCCGGTATAGATCGTCTCGCGGAAACTGACGCTCTTCGCCGCGTCCTCGTAATCGCAGCCGAGCTGAATCTCGATATTGGGATGGTCCAGCATGTTCTCGAACATTCTGGTGAACCCGTGCTTCGGCATCGCTTGGTGCAGGTCGGTAAAGTAACGGTCATCCCGATTAGTTCGAACCGGGATCCGGGCCGTTACGAGTGCATCCAGCTCGGAGGGATCTTTGCCCCACTGTTTCCTGGTGTAATTACGAAATAACTTTTCGTACAAATCACGTCCGACTTTACTTACTACAACATCCTCAGATGTTCGTATCGCGGTACGTGTCTCCGCCTTTGAGGCAAAAAACTTCTCGACTTCCTCCTCTGAAGTTAGCTTAAGACCATATAGAATGTTCACCGTGTCGAGATTGATGGGCACGGGTACGAGTTTGCCGTCCACTGAAGCCAGCACTCGATGCTCATAGCTGCGCCAAGATGTAAATTGCGAAAGGTACTTAAAAACTTGCGGCGAGTTTGTATGGAATATATGCGGCCCGTAGCGATGCACCAGGAGACCGTCGTCATTAAGATGGTCGTACGCATTGCCCCCTATATGCTTACGCTTATCTATCACGAGCACTTTTTTCCCGAACTGCCGCGCCATTCTTTCTGCGACGACCGCTCCGGCGAAGCCCGCTCCCACAATCAAATAATCAAACATGTGCCACACTCTCTGACACGGAGTGTTGAACGCGGATAGGCGCCACATTCGCGGAGGTTATTACTTGATCTATAAGGTGATTCATAGCGCGCCAAGTCGTATCCCATGAGGACTGCGCAAGAAACTCATCGGCCCTTGCGCGAAAGCCATCACTAGGCGGATGCGCTAGCAGGGACTCCGTTATTTGAACAAATTCTTCCGGCCCGTGCGCGATCCCTGCTAGTCCCTTGTTCCCGTAGGGAGAAACGACGTCACGAATAGGAGTACTTACAACTTGTAGACCTGCTGCCAGATACTCCGGCGTCTTTGTCGGACTGATAAACCGCGTGGATTCGTTCAAAGCGAAAGGCAGCATCCCGACTTTCCATCCGGAGAAATAGGCTGGCAGCTCCGAATACTGCTTCATGCCGAGATAATGTATATTTTTGGCGACCGGCAGAGAAGCTGGATCGATCTTTACGACGGGGCCGAGCAGGATCAGTTGCCAATCGGGCTTTGCTGCAGCAATATAGCGAATAAGTTCGAGATCCATGCGCTCGTCAATCACTCCCGCGTAGCCAATACGCGGCCCGGGCAATCCGGCTTGGTCCTCTGGTTCGCGTCCGATCCCACGGGCACGAGCGAAGTGCGGGACATCGACACTGCTTGGAAAAAGGTGTACGGACGGATGTTGTTTGCGCTTTGATTCGAACAAGCTGGCTCCGCCCGTGAAGACTAGGTCGGCATCCCCAAAGAGCCCGAGCTCGTTCGCACGCATCTCGGGTGGTGCGCCGGCAAAGCAGGATAGCTCGTCCATGCAGTCATAAACTGTTGCCAGTGGGCGCAGTGCACGAGTGAATTCTCTTGCCATGGGCGTGTAATACCAAGCGATGTAATCGTCGATCTTGTTTTCTTCAATGGCCGTGGCAAGAAATTGTCTCTGCCAGGCAATAGCCTCACTACGGTTCGTATCGCGTGACACGACGGGAGTCATCACAACAACTCCAGTTTGCGGGCAAACGGTTGAACGTAAGAAACAGTCGCTTTCCTCGAAAACCGGTTCTTCGAAAAAGAACACTCTACCTTTTTTTGCGAACCGGCTCATCAGGTGCTGAGGCCGTTGAAAGAGGAAGCTCCATCGGAGATGAGAAAAACAGATCAGATCGGCGTGTACAAGGTTCATATTGGAATAAGTTACTTTCTTCTAGCTTCCGTTGTTGCGCGCGGACGGCGTGCGCGAGTGGCCAATGGACACTGCGATTGCCCGAATCATCAGGATGATCGAAAAGGCCGTTTTGACAGTGCCGGTCGTCTTCCCAACCAGGGTGGTTGAGAATCGGATACAAACAGATTCCTCCCATCGGAATACCCGACTTAATAGCGGTGGCCACCTCATCGCAGATATAGTTGAACCACTCCGCTCGCCAACCATCCTCCGTTCCCGTTTCAGAAACAAACATAGGGCGTTCGTAACGCCTCCAGACTTCTTCCAGGATTTGGTGGAAAGGCCGGTATCGTGGATCTGCACGCAGCAATCGTCCTCCATGGTGAATCCACTCGTTTCTGTCGTAGAAATTGGTTCCCAAAATGTCGAGATACTCCGGCCTCCCGCCGAGTTCCGGAGCTAATCTCCCCGACAGCATGTCCCAGGCCTGAAACTGCGAACGACGATAACTCTCAGCTTCTGGCGCGCTGCCCTGAAGTTTCGGATTCTCGACGATGTGGATTACTGGTTCCGGCGAAATTAGCCGGACTCCCGGTAGGTCGTTCAATAGGATTTCGCTTGCCGTAACCGCGGCACGCACCAGATTTCGTTTTAGTTCCGGCGCGCAATCTTCGCGATATGGGTTGATGGATGCAGCTTCACCGCCCGCCCAAGACAGAAACGAAATTTCGTTAACGGGCGCTATCAACCGGCATCGATCCGGCCGCGATTTCAAGTAAGCGGCCGTCTTTTGCGTAAAGCGTCCGAACTCTTCCGCAAACGAGTCCTTCAATGGATCTGTGTAATCGGGCCATCCGAAATGCAGGAGATCGAGAATTACCTGCGTCCCGGTGTCAGCCGCCGCGTCGAGGATGATTCCCAGTGAAGAAAAATCAAAATGGCCCGGGATCGGTTCGATCAGGTACCAGCGAGCAGACTCGCGGACGGTTGTGATTCCAAAAGAGCGAAGGAGTCGGTAGTCCCTTGCTGCAAACCGGTCGTGCCCTGTAGACTTTACGAGATCGAGGCGTTCTCCATTACGCCGCTTGTGGGTGGAACATTCGAATCCACCCTGCAGGAAGCTCTGAAAAATGGAACGATCGACAGACAATACAAACCCTCACTCATATATGGATTGCGATCCGTAGCAACATTTCGAAAAGTCCCAGCGGAACTGAGCGGCATAAGCGAGGCGGCAGGTTCACGCCACCCTCTACCCTATAGAGGCAAATACAGCAATTTAGTTACTTCTGCGGTACCGCCAAAACTGACAGGTTCAAAGCTCGTTAAGACGAATTGCTGCGAGTTTACCGAGTTCGGTAAGTCCTTGAAATATTGCACTCAACGACGGGTTTAATGCCTTGCCCTGTTGTACATCTTTCTTACTCGAATAAGGCAGCACGAAACGGTCTGCCAAAGCAAGGATCGATCGATTTACTTCGGGTGCAATTCCCTCTATAGAAGCCAGAACTTTCGCGGGTAGTGAAATTGTGCAGACTTGCTGTCCTCTCTCTAAGGCTACACGAACGCTTTCTGCCGCGTACTCAGCGGCAACGGACAAACCAGGCAAATTCCCGAGCAGACCGAACCAGGTGAACTCTTCCTTTGCTGCACCTTTGAATTCGGCATTTAGATACGAGCCGGTGCGCATCAGTCCGGGAACTACTGTCAGCACATGTATTCCGTTCCGCTTCAGCTCTGCGCCAAGTCCGGTCGAGAAACCTACCAGCGCGAACTTTGCGCAGCTATAAGGCAGCAGATGCGGGATACTGACTCGTCCACCAATAGATGTAATGTTGACAATGGCACCCGTTCCTCTTGCTCGCATGTGAGGCAGAACGGCGTAAGTGAGATTGACAGGCCCCCAAAACATGAGACTCATCGCCTCTTCGTAATCCTGTCGGGTAAAGGAATCGAAAGAGCCTACGCGGATGCGGCCTGCATTATTCACCAAAATGTCAATTGAACCGAATTCTCCGATGACGCGCTCTACCAGGCTGTTGATTTGATCTGTTTGAGTCAGGTCGGCCGTGAAGGATCGCGCTTCTATTCCCTTCTGGGCGAGAAAAGAGCAGGCTCGTTCGAGCTCGGCACCATCACGAGCGCACAAGGCTAGCCGCGCCCCCTGCATGCCGAATTGATGGGCCAGCGCCAAGCCGAGGCCACGCGAGCCACCGCTGAGCAAAACCGTCTTTCCCCGCAGCTGAAATCCGGTCTGGCCAGCGCTGCGCACCAGCTTGCGACCGGCGTAAATGGCGGCCACGCACAGACCAGCAATCCCCAAAACGGAGGCTGTATTTACGCGTTTCTCCTGATTGCTAAGCATGTTCTGAAGGAAGAATATTGCCAACGGGCGAACGTTTCGCCAAACCTAGCCACGCAAATTTCCGAGTGGGCGCGGGAAGCGGGCGCGCATCGGTCCGGCGGAGAGCGGGTGCTATCCTGTCCATGTATTCAGCGGCATTCCCCAAGACGTTTCACGGGCCGGTAGCTCAGTTGGTAGAGCATCGCACTTTTAATGCGGTGGTCCCGGGTTCGAGTCCCGGCCGGCTCACCAACTGCCTCCTTATCGCCTGACGATATACCGAGCCGATTACCTGTTTCTATTTATCCAGCCACTCCTGGCGTCCGTCTTGTTGGTCCGTTAGAAGCCACTCCACAAGGCGCTCCGAGAGGTCATCTCCCCATCCAACTTGCAAGAAATGAGTCGCGGAAGTCACAATCTCAAGCTTGCGAAGCTGTCCTTCGGGCGCTCTGCGGCCCTCAGTTGTTTCAGGTTCAAAGACGAGATACCAGGAGAGGCGGTCCTGGGCTGGCCGAAGGTCGGAAACTTCGGCAAGGCGACAGATCCAGCGCTGGTCGTGGACGACGAAGTCTTTGTCGTTCAGAGGGAAAGCAGACCGGAGATCGTATTGAGACATTTCTGAGTTGACTGCGAAATTGCCGGCCAGAGTTACAGGCATTCGGCACATCTGCGTGGACCGGCGGCTACATAGGTGTCTTGCTCTACGGGGAAAAACTCCGGCTGCGGTATAATCTAGCGCGAATCAAAAACGGCTCTTCAGCGTCCAATGCTTAGGGGACGCTATGAACCGCCATACTCAAATGATCAACGATCGATATGAAGCCATGATGTTCGCCAAGACATCGAATGACGCGCTCAAGGCAGCCCGAGAGCTCATAAACGTCGTCCTCGGCGAGGACGGACCGGAGTTGCCCATCGAAGAGGGGCTCCGGCGATGTTGCCGTATTTTGCGACCCTCGCAAGATCCTCGTGAGCAACAAAGGTTCGAGGCCGAATTCGTGGAACTTGGCATCTGGCCCAACGCCGCGCAGAAAATCGCTGCATGATGTTCAGAGCAGATCACGAGTGAGTGTCCGGTGACGCAAACCGCGAGAGACCACGTGATCGCGCGATATCTGGAGGACGTAACGGCAGCCGAGAAGGCTTTTGAGCATCAGCTGCGTGAGTTCTCCAGATCGGGCGACGATGACGAAGTCCGTGCCGTTCTGGCAGACCATGGCGACGAAACCGTTCGGCAACAGCAGCGGCTTGAGGCGCGGTTGATGGAAGTCGGTGGACAACCCTCGTCTGCACGTACCAGCCTCGCTTCGATTCTGAATTTTGCTCCGCAGGTAGCAGAGCCTCAAGACATAGTAGAGGAGCGCACGCTGCAGAATTTGCTGATTGCATACACTTTGGAAGCGGGCGAGTTCGCGATGTATGAGGCGTTAGCTACCTTGGCGCGCGCGGCCGGCGATGGGTCAACCGAACAGCTGGCCAGAAATACCCAGGTGGAGGAGCGCAGGGCCGCTGAGATGATATGGCACTTCCTGCCTTCGCGCACAAAGATTGCGTTCAATATGCTTACTGTCTCGGAGATTGACCCCGCCGTCGAGACCAAGATGGCTGATGACCGCGTAATTGAGAGCTAAGCTGGTGGCGCCAAAGCGGCCGAAGCTTACCAAGAACAAGCGAGTGAAAGCGGTCGCTCGGCAGCGCGTTGGCCCTCCTAAGCCCGCGCGCGTTCTAGATGAGAGGGCGCCGCGAGCAAAGGCGAAGCTCAAGAACAAGTTGCGCGCCGAGGGTGAAACGTGAGCCTGGAACGCAGCCTGCCTTCACGCGTTCGCGTGGTCGAGGTAGGTCCGCGCGATGGTTTGCAAAATGAACCCGGGTCTGTGACCGTCGAAGCGCGAGTCGCTCTGATTGAAGCTCTCGTTCAGGCTGGAGTCACAAGCATCGAGTGCGGAAGTTTTGTCTCAGCTAAATGGGTTCCGCAGATGGCCGGTACCGAGGCTGTCTTCTCCAAGCTGCGGCGCATCCCGGGTGTCCGCTATTCAGCGCTGGTCCCGAATCGCCAAGGTCTGGAACGCGCTATTCAATGCGGTGTCCACGAAGTAGCTGTCTTTGTATCTGCATCCGAGCGATTCTCCCATGCGAACATCAACTGCTCAATCAAACAGAGCCTGCAGCGCTCTGAAGAGGTGGTCAAAGCCGCACTTGCCGTTAGCATCCGGGTCCGCGGTTATATCTCATGCGTGATGGGATGTCCCTTCTCGGGCGATGTTTCTCTCTCACAAGTAGCCGCAGTTGCTGAGGCGCTGGATCAAATGGGTTGTTACGAGATCTCGCTCGGCGACACGACCGGCATCGGTACACCGCTACGCGTGCAGAACATGTTGCAGCAGGTTGCCGGTTGCGTGCCGGTTGACAAGCTTGCCGTACACTTTCACGACACCCGGGGGCAGGCGCTCGCGAACATTTTTGCGTCACTCGAACTTGGAATCGCGGTGGTGGATAGCGCCGTAGCCGGTCTGGGCGGCTGTCCCTACGCGCCGGGCTCGACCGGCAATGTAGCTACCGAAGATCTGCTTTATATGCTCCATGGGATGGGGATCGAGACGGGCATTGACATGGAGAGAGTAGCGGCCGCTGGGCGAATGATAGGTGAGCTCCTCGGCCGGCAGTCCAATTCTAAAGTTGCGCGAGCTTTGCAAGCTTCAGGCTGCTGAGCCATTCTCTAATCTTCGCTGCGTTATGATCGCGACTGATGAAGCGGAGAGCTAACGCGTGAACAAGGTTTTCGCGAGCGCCGATGAAGCTGTTGCCAATGTGGCGGACGGCTGCTCGGTGATGATTGGCGGCTTCGGGCTTTGCGGTATTCCCGAGAATCTCATCGCGGCGCTGATTCGGAAAGGTGTAAAGGGTCTCCACACCATCAGCAACAATCTCGGGGTGGACGGTTTCGGCATGGGAAAAATGCTCGAGGCCGGAATGATCGACTCCCATATCGGCAGCTACGTCGGCGAGAACAGGCTGCTTGCATCGATGGTAATTGCCGGAACCCTCAAAGTGACATTGATTCCGCAAGGCACGCTGGCCGAGCGAATTCGCGCGGCGGGAGCCGGCATCCCAGCTTTTTTCACCCCAGCGGGGGCTGGGACCGTCGTGGCGGAAGGCAAGGAGCTCCGGGAATTTGACGGTCGCAATTACGTAATGGAGCGAGCTCTTCACGGCGACGTGGCGCTCATTAAAGCTTGGCGGGGAGACAGGCTAGGCAATCTCGTTTACCGCAAAACAGCCCGCAATTTCAATCCTATGATGGCAAGTGCGGCCAGGCTGACCATCGCTGAAGTAGAGGAGCTAGTCGAACCCGGAGCCATCGATCCGGATCATGTTGTTACGCCCGGAATTTACGTCAAGCGCATCGTGCAAGGCGAGGTCTACGAGCGGCGCATCGAACGGAGAACGCTGCGCTAGGAAGTCCAGAAAGATGAGTTTTACATTGACTACTTCCGCGGATCCCAAGATTCATGAGAGAGGGGACGAAAAACGCGACCGCATCGTCCGCCGCGTCGCACGCGAGTTACGCGATGGGTTCTACGTGAATCTCGGCATCGGGATGCCGACGCTGGTTGCCAATTGCGTTCCTCCCGGCATTGAAGTGACTCTTCAATCTGAGAATGGAATGCTGGGAGTTGGGCCTTATCCCGAGGCCGGTTGCGAAGATCCCGATCTCATCAATGCAGGCAAGGAAACTGTGACTGAGCTGCCCGGGTCCGCTTACTTCTCCTCTGCCGAATCTTTTGCCATGATTCGCGGCGGGCATATCGATCTGAGTATTCTCGGTGCCATGGAAGTGGACGAAGAGGGAACTCTTGCAAACTGGATGGTGCCTGGAAAAGTGGTGAAGGGCATGGGAGGCGCGATGGACCTGGTCGCGAGCGCGCGCCGGGTAATTGTGGCGATGGAACATACCAGCCGCACCGGAAAGCCCAAAATCCTGCGCAAATGCACCCTCCCGATCACTGGTGTTCGCGTTGTGCATATGATCGTCACCGAGCTGGCGGTTATCTCTGTTATTCCGGAAGGGTTGCGGCTCGATGAAATTGCGCCCGGATTGAGCGTGCGCGACGTTCAAAGCGTGACAGAGCCCACGCTTGTCGTAGCTGAAACTCTGCGGGAGATACAGCTATGATTACGCCTCGCTGAGATCGTCTCATTATGGCGGAGACTCCGTGGGGCGAGCTTTTGATCAACGACGCGCACGTGCACTTCTTCTCGCGCGATTTCTATGATGGGCTGGCGCGTCAGAAAAAACTTACGGAAGGCGAGGCGATTGGTACTCTGCTCGGTTGGGAGATTCCACCTGCAGACCCGGCGGCGCTGGCTCATCGCTGGGCTGCGGAACTGAAAGCACAGGGTGTGGGCCGGGCTTGCCTGATTGCCAGCGTGCATGGTGACCAAAGCTGCGTCTCTGAGGCGGTCCGGACATATCCTGATCGCTTCTACGGATTTTTTATGTTGGATCCGTTGCAGCCCGATGCAGGGGAGCGGCTGGCTATCGCGGCTAGAGATCCCGGCCTGCATTGCGTTTGTTTCTTCCCCGCCATGCACACCTATTCCATCGCCGACCCGCGGCTTGTGCCGATCTTCGAGCTGATTTCAGATCATCGGCTCGTGGCTTTCGTTCACTGCGGAGCTCTGAGCGTCGGTGTGCGAAAGAAACTCGCTCTACCCAGTCAGTTCGATCTGCGCTTTTCAGACCCGCTGAACCTTCATCCGGTAGCTCTCCATTTCCCGCAGATACGGTTCATCGTTCCCCATTTCGGGGCCGGTCTATTGCGCGAAGCACTGATGGTCGCCGACCTCTGCCCGAACGTCTATCTTGACACTTCCAGCACCAATCGTTGGATGCTGTACGAAGACCTGGACCTGAGGACAGTTTTCCGCCGCGCTATCAACCTGCTTGGGCCGGAGCGCCTATTATTTGGCACTGATTCAAGCTTTTTCCCACGCGGTTGGCATCGTGCAGTATTTGAGCAACAAACGAAAGCTCTTTATGAGCTTGGCCTGGATGCTCGGGCCGCAACCCAGATCCTAAGAACCAATCTCGAGCGGCTGCTCGAGCCACGTGTTGCGTTCCTAGAAAAAACCCACGGTTAGAACCGGTTCTGCCGAACGAACTCGCCTGCAAGGGTTAAGAGATTTCCTGCGAAGTTTCGCCCGCCGCTAGCACTCATCGGTAAAGCATCAGATATGAAACGGCGTTCTCTCGGCGTGATCCCATTTCGCTCCAACCGGCTTCCGAGCCTGACGCTTCCGTTGCAGTCTGTCTCCGGGCTGAAAGCATCCCAGATTTCTGTCCTTCCGCAGTTTGAATCCGTGCATCCTTTTCGCCGGGAACGCTGGAGCGATTTGGCAGCATTTCAGCCTCGAATTCTGGTTGGCTATGGCTTCGATTTGCAAATACTGGCCGCTAAGGTGAAAGCCCGGGAAGTCGAGTTAACCTCGCTCGACCGCGGAATCTTCGCACTTACAGATTGCGGGTCCAGCCCTATAGACGATGCTCTACGCGAAGATCTTTGGAAAACCTTCGGAGTCCCGATTTATGAGCTAATCGTGGCGCCCGGATGCCGTTTACTCGCCTGCGAATGCGAGGCTCACGACGGATGGCACGTACAGGAAGGCGCCAAGCCCTACATAGCAAGAGGTGAAGTCGTCTACGATGCACCGCCCGTCACGGGTGCCCACACCGGCTTTACGGGTGATATCGAAATCGCGCCCTGTGATTGTGGCCGCAAGACAGCTCGCCTGAAGAATCTCGCCCCTTGTCTGCCATGGCCCTATGAGCGGCGCCTCGCAGCCATCGCGTAGTTGGCCATATTCCGTCCCGTGCTAGATCGGGCTTCCAAAGCCCTTCGTATTCCCACTTCTCGCGTGCGCTGGTGGTCAGATCCGCGCCCTCGCTCTAGACGTAAGTCTTGAACTCGATCACGTCTCCATCCTGGACCACGTATTCCTTTCCCTCCGTGCGCAATTTGCCCAGCTCGCGTGCTCGTGCAAACGATCCGGCCTCAGTTAAATCTTTGTAGGAAACGGTCTCCGCTGAAATAAAGCTCTTTTCAAAGTCGGAGTGAATTACGCCCGCGGCTTGCGGCGCTTTATCGCCGGCATGAATCGTCCAGGCGCGCGTTTCCTTTTCACCCGTCGTCAAATACGTTCGGAGTCCGAGCAGCCCGTAAGCCTCTCGTATCAAATTGCTGGCTCCCGTATCCGTCACGCCGAGTTCCGCCAGGTACTCTTTGCGTTCTTCCGGTGATAGCATCACCAACTCGGATTCGATCTCTGCCGAAACCACCACGGCGCCCGTGTCGTGGTGCTCCTTCACGTAGGCGCGCACTTGTTGCACAAAACGATTACTGTCAGCGGCGGCCAGATCGCCTTCCGCCACATTGCAGGCAAATAGTGTAGGCTTCGCAGTAAGCAGGAAAAAAAGCCGGACAGCAGCTTTTTCTTCAGGCGTAAGATCCAGCGTTACGACTGTCTTTCCTTCGTTGAGGTGAACCTCCAGTCTATCGAGAAGTTGCAGTTCGGAGAGCGCTTTCTTGTCTCCGCTCTTGGCTGCTTTTTGCGCCTTCACCTTGCGCTTCTCGACTGATTCCAGGTCGGCCAAAACAAGTTCGGTATTGACGATCTCGATGTCGCGCACCGGGTCCACGCTGTCCATTACGTGCTCGATATTACTGTCTTCGAAACAGCGGACAACCTGCACAATCGCGTCCACCTCGCGAATATGGCCCAGGAACTGATTGCCAAGACCCTCGCCGGTGCTCGCCCCTTTGACCAACCCGGCTATATCTACGAATTCGAAAACCGCCGGCACGATCTTCTGTGATCCGCTCATTTTCGCTAGTACATCCAGCCGCTCATCCGGTACCGTCACTACTCCCGTATTCGGATCGATCGTGCAAAAACGATAATTAGCAGCCAGCGCTTTTCTGGTCTGCGTAACTGCGTTGAACAAGGTGCTCTTCCCCACGTTCGGAAGCCCTACGATTCCAGCTCTCAACATTCACCCTTATCTTCGCGTACACAGCCGCCACTCTTCCCGCCTGAACTCGATGCCAAACTGAAAGCGTGAATTTTGAAGACGAGCTCGCCCGGGTCTTGCCATCAGATATCCCTCATCGCGAGCGTGTGATCGAAAAATCTGCACAGCATCTGTATCTGATTGGCGAGGCCAACGACTACATGAACTTAACTCGCATCTCAAGTCCGGGGGAAGCCGCCATCAAGCACGTTTTCGATTCCGTTGCCCCCTGGCGGCATTTCGAGAGCGCCAAGCTTGTGCTCGACGCCGGCACCGGGGCTGGCTTCCCCGGCATCCCGCTGGCGCTCGTTTTGCCCGAAGTTCGATTCCTCCTGGCCGACTCCATACAGAAAAAATCTCGCTTTGTCGAGTCCGCAGTAGAGGCGCTCGACCTCCCGAACGTGGAAGTTTCATCGGCACGCGCCGAAGCACTTGCTATGAGGCGCCGCCCTGGAATCATCACTGCCCGCGCGGTTGCGCCCGCTCACCGGCTAGTCAGTCTATTTGGAAAGGCTTTGCGCGACGGCGCTCATCTGCTGCTTTACAAAGGCCCCGATGTCGAAGCCGAACTCACAGAAACAAATGGGTGCCACGAAAGTGCCGAGATCGTCTGCTGCTACGAATTGCCCGACGGCATGGGTAGCCGGACACTGCTTCGCATCGCGGCTCAGGGCCGGGGCGCGCGCAGTGATTCGTAGGCAAGCACCAACCAGCCCGCGATGAACGCGAGGCCGCCAAGCGGGGTAATCGCGCCCAGTACTCGAATGCCCGACATCGCCAGCGCATACAGGCTTCCCGAAAAGATTAGAATGCCAATGAACAGCAGCCAGCCCGCTCGCGCCTCTCCCGCTGAGCTGATCGCGTGTGTTCGCGCCAGCAGCGCCACAATCAGGATGCCCGCCGCATGCACGAAATGGTAGAAGACCGCTTTCTCATAAACCGACATCGAGTATGCATCCAGCCGCGAGCGCAAACCGTGTGCGCCGAAAGCTCCCAACCCCACAGCTGCCGCCATCAACAACGCCCCAGCCGAAACCCAATTCACTTATTCGGTGCCTCACTCCCTTTGTAGCAGTCCAGTTCATCTGCCAGTCAGAAAACGCCCTCCGCCTTCCCGAACGGAGCCCGAAGGGTCTAATCTACTAAACATGCACCGCAGAAAAGCTTTGAACGTTATCGCCGGAGCAGGTTTAACCGCCATGGCACGCGCGCAGTCCGGACAGGATCAGGACTCCGAGACCCTAAGCCCAAATGGGATGCTTTACCGCGAGCTCGGCAAAACGGGTCAGCGCGTCTCAGCTATCGGCTTAGGCGGCTTCCACATCTCGGTTCCCAAAGACGAGCAAGAGGGCATTCGGATTGTTCGCTCCGCCCTTGATCGCGGCATCACCTTTCTCGACAATTGCTGGGATTACGCGGATGGAGTCTCCGAGATCCGCATGGGCAAGGCCCTGCGGGATGGTTACCGTCAAAAAGCCTTTCTCATGACGAAGTTCGACGGGCGTACCAAGAAGGCTGCCGCGGAACAAATCAATGAATCTCTAAAGCGTCTGCAAACCGATCACGTCGACCTGATCCAATATCACGAGAACATCCGCATGGAAGACCCGGATCGCTTCTTCGCTCCAGGCGGTCCGCTGGAAGCCGTTCTGGCGGCCAAGCAGGCTGGCAAAATCCGCTATATCGGTTTTACCGGGCACAAAGATCCCGTGGTACACAGGCGGATGCTCGATGTCGCAAAGCAACATAAGTTTCACTTCGATGCCTGCCAGATGCCTCTGAATCCTATGGATTATTCCTTCCGCAGTTTCGCCAACAACGTTGTGCCGCAGCTTGTGGATCAGGGCATCGCCGTGCTCGGCATGAAACCTCTGGGGGGCGGCATTCTTCTCAAAAGCAACGTTGTTACTCCGATGGAGTGCCTACATTACGCGCTCAGTCTGCCGACGTCTGTCGTCATCACCGGATGTGACAGCATGAAGATTCTCGACCAGGCCTTTGAGGCGGTACGCACCTTTAAGCCGCTCACCCGCCCGGAACTCGACGCGTTGGTCGAGAAGACGCGGGGAGCCGCCCTGAGCGGCCGCTTCGAGTTGTTCAAGACAACTTCGGTTTTCGACGGCACGGCTCAGAATCCGCAGTGGCTAGGATAGGCCGGAGACTATCACGCGACCAGGGAGTGCTTTTCACGGCAGCTCTCGGAACAATAATAGAAAGTCCGCCCACCCGCTTGCCGCTTGAGCGCAGCCGATTCCGCGACATAGGTTCCACAGACCGGGTCCTTGTGCAGTTCTCCCCCGGGGTTGGACTCGGGTCGAGACTCGGCTTGACGACTACCCTGTGCCTGCTTCCGAAGTGAATCGGCCGATGCCCGCGCAATCCCTCGCAGTATGCTCGTCAGCACAGCGCGTGCCACCAGCACAACCGCGATGGTAATCAGAATCTCTAGAACAGCTCGGAACATCCGGATAACTAATTACGTGACGAGCCCCGGCTCAGAGGCTCGTCGCTACTGCCTCGATTACGGCTTCTTCCTTCTGCTCTTCTCGGCTCCAGGCACCGTAATGTTAGTCTGAACCTTTTCGCCCAGCGCCTGCAGCATGGCCGAGGCCTCCTGGGCATGCGGGCCATTCGGTTGTAATTCGAGATACTTCTTCAGCGCAGTGGCTGTATCCGGCGGGTACGTTTGCTGCCCGGTTTTGGGATCGACCTTCCCCTGCATCATCTGCAAGCTCCCGTATTGATACCACGCTTCGGCGTAATTTGGATCAGCATCTGTCGCCTTCTTGAAGTACTCAGTGGCTTTGTCGGGCTGCCCGCCATTCACCAGATTCGCGCCCATATTGAAGTACGCCTTCGGCGCCATCGAGGGATCTAGCTGCGCTGCCTTCGTCAAAGCCTCGCTGGCCTCCGGCATCTTCTTCTCTAAGCCGTAAATATTCCCCAACTGGTTGTATACAGCGGGGTCGTCCGGCTTGATAGCCAATCCCTTCTTGTACGCTTCTACTGCTTGATCCAGAGACTTGGTTCGCTCGTCTCCGGTCTGTGCCTTCCCGAGACCTTCATAGGCTTCGCCCAGGCTGTCCCAGATCGCTACTTGATTAGCGTCCATTTGACCCGCCTGATTGAATTTGTCGATGGCCGCCTGGTAGTCGGCCGTCTTCTTGGCGGGGTCCGTATCTGCCTGCGCTGCCTTGAGCGAATCCTGGCCTGCCGTATAGGTATCGTTCAACGCTTTGTTCTTTTTGATGGATTCGGCGTTCTTCTTGAGCTGAGCTTCATACTGCTCCCTCTGCTCCTTGCTCATGCCGCGTTCTTGATCCTGCGACGCCTGCCCGGTCTGGCTTGCCTGCTGGGCAGCGGCCTGCTGTGCCTGCACTTTGCGCAAATCGAAGTCGATCGGCGGATTGTCCCCGTAAGATGCTTTGACGCCCGTTGCTTTGTCTACCACCTTGCCGTCAACTTCGCAGGAAATATCGAAGGTGCTGGCGCCCGGTAATCCGGTATATAGCCAATGGCCCTTCTTGTCAGATTTAACCGTGTAATGGCCTTTAATATCGGTTCGGTCCAGCTTGATAACCGCACCCTTTAATGGCTGGCCGTTTGCGTCCTTCACATCACCCTGCAATGTTGCCGTTTGGGCCCAAGCGCTGCAGGCCGCCAGAACAACGAAACCGCTTGATAGTACCAACCGTCGCAACTCGGCGAACATAGTTTCTTCAACCTCTCACAGTGAGAATTTCAGCCTAACCATACTATACCGTCAGGCCGAACACTGCATAAGAAACCCGGCTGGATGAGCTACGCGCCGAGTTTTCAGGCCGTCATACCGCCACGAACGGAGGCTTACCAGCCCGGGAATCGCTCGTCCCTTGCTGGTAAGCCGAAACCGCTCGATGCAGCGCCACAAGTATCTTGTCTAACTGGACGTGGTCATCGGCTTGAACAACGATCTTTGCCACCGGTCTCACCGGATCACTGCGGAAAGCGATCTCCGGACCTGCTGCCTGTGCTTGCCGCTGCTCTCTGCCGGCACTCTCTGCTTCCGATGCGCGGGCCGGAGGATACCGCCGCCCCGCGACAAACCGCCGTCTGCATGCCTCGCACTGGTAGGGCCACCATCCCATGGCTGCCTTCAGGTCATCCCACATACTCCGCCGCGCCACTCGGCAGATTTGATCGCTCTTGCAGCCTGGACAATTCATCGCCTATATAGGCCTCTTCGGCGGCCAGCGCGTTTACCTTTAGAACCGGTTGCAAATCTGTGCCCTGGATGTCCCAGCTCCCGATGAAGATCGCGTCTCTAACATGGCTCAAAAAGTGATGCCTTTGCCCGCCGAACGTCGTTCGAGCTGTTGAACCACTTCCATACGTTCCCCGAACGAAGATTCTCGGCGCTGAGAAGAGTGATCCCGGCATTTATCCCGACGATATCCGGATTCGCCCAACGGCTCAAGGGCTCGAAAGCGTCCGCGAACCCATAGGGACCGTATATAAGATCCCCGAACTCTTCCCGCATGTAACGTAGCGCGGGCAGACAGATCTCCGGCGCAAACATCAGCGACCCGGCTGCTGCTGCCGGTACCACCGTCCCATCCAGTCCGCGCCTCGAAATCGGGCTGCCCCAAATGACATATCCGACGTCGCTGTCCGAAGGCGTCACGCCCCACAAGTTTGCGCTGTATGCCGGATACAATCCGCGCAGACTGATCCAGAGCGCGCGAAAGGCATAGGTCGCGACCACGGAGTTCTGAAAGTAATCGATCTGAAAAGGCGGCCCGTCTCGCAAGTTGGCCAGATCCAGCCACGCCTGCGAATACTGGTGCGTGAAGATCGGCCCACGGCCCACAAATCTGTAGCCGCACAGGATCATTTGCATCCGGCGGAACGAATACCAGCATTGCACCGGGACAGGATTGCTGGGCGACGCGATCGCCAGTACAGTCAGAATCGCGTTTTCGTCGTAGTCCGTCCATTCAGCGTTTAGGAAGCCCGCTTCCGGGGCCCATCCCATACGGAGCTTTCCAGTCGCTTCGTCCAGCATCCAGGGAAAATCCACGCGTGCATAGATCGCCCCGGCCAGCTGACCGATTTCCGCATCGCTTCGAAAGTACTGCTGGGCTGTAACCACGCCCGCCAGCAGAAAAGCGGTATCGATCGTCGATAGCTCGCTGCTCCAAACCCGCTCGCCGCTCTTTCGATTCGTGAAATGGTAATACCATCCACGCACACTCTCCTGCTTTTCGAGCAGATGCCGCAGTGCCTGACGCACTCGCTCGCGGCACTCATCTATGGCCTCCCATCTCCGCTCGGCCCCGATGCACAACGCGCTCAGGTAAAAGCCGGTGAGGGCCATGCTCGCCACCTCCAGATTGCGCCCAGGCACAGCGCTCCCGTCGCAGCGTGCCCGGTCGAGTACCAGACCGGTATTCGTGTCGCTCTGCTCCCAAAAATAGCGGAATGTTCTTCGCGAGAGGTCCTCGAGGAATTCGTCGTCCGAGTGCGTAAGCGGACCCTTCGCCCGCGCAGGGCTGTTTCTCAACGAGGAAGGCAGGGCAGCCGCCGATTTCAGAAACGTTCTTCTCAGCAAATCCGTAGCGCGCTAACCAAAGCGCCTTCCGCGTGCGGTTTCAGCCAAGACGGACTCTCACACACGCTCTAGCACGCCGAGTCCGTTGTGCGACGATGTCTCTCAACCCACATGCGCAGCTTTTCGATTCTACTCCTCTTGTTAGCGCCGCTCCGTGCCCAGGAATTGTCGCGTTCGCCGGAGCCTCCGTCGGTGCGTGTCCACGGCGAATCACAGATTTCAGCCGCGCCGGATCAAGCTGAACTGGATATTGGCGTCGTCAGCCAAGCTCCGAGTACTGAGTCCGCAAGCGCTCAAAACGCTCAGCGCGTCACCGCAATCGTCGAGAGTCTTCGCGCTCTCGTGCCGGCTGCGGATATCAAGACGATCAACTTGTCCATTAATCCCAATTTTCAGTATCCCAAGGAAGGTGCTCCGGCCATTCAGGGCTACACCGCCGAAAATACGGTTCGCGTGACTGTCGAGGATCTCGCGATTTTGCGCCAAGTAATCGAGACTGCTACCAAGGCCGGTGCCACCAGCGTTAACCGGCTCAACTTCACCTTGCGAACTGAAAGCGAAAAAGAGGTTCGCGCCCGCGCTCTTAGCCAAGCGGCGGCTCAGGCGGCATCGGGAGCGCAGGCTTTGGCGGCCGCTCTAAAGCTGAAACTCGGACGTATACTGCGCGTCGAGGAAGGGCAGCCGGTAATCATCTCGCCCGCTCCCCAGATTGACCTCGATCGGGCGCGGAGCTCCGATATGACTCCGCTTTCGCCCGGCTACATCCAGGTGCACGCTGACGTAAATCTGGTCTACGAACTTATCGAGCACCAGTCGCGTTAACCGACTCCGCCACATCTCAATCTGCCAAACCCTTGCGCACCTTTACCTTTGATCTAGCTCTTACCTGCCTGCCGGCCGCTCGCTCGAAGGCGGAACAATCCCCTTTAAGCGCATATACACGCTCAAAATCGCGTATTGTTCGGTGTCGTGCATCGCAACTCCTGCTAGCGCTCCGAGCTTACTCTTTTGGCCCCGGGGCAGTTTTACCATCTCGCTTGCGTTCGCATCCGTGAGCCCGTCAAAAGCCTTGTCACAGATTTCGAATGACTGCTTCAAGGCCGCCACAATAGCTGCCTTGTCCTCGCCCGCAGGTGGCGCGGCGCTTTCTCCGCCAGCTATGGCGCTGCAGGCGTGCGCTTGCGACGACGCCGCATGCTCCAGGACTTGACCTAAACTTCGCACGTCAGGCGTAGGCTTGAAACTATAATCTTCTTCCGGAACCTTCTCCGCCGTCCGCGTCAGGTTTTTCTTGACCGATTCGTAGGACTGCTTTATATCCGTGCTGAGTGGGTTGTTAGCAGCTTGTCCGCAAGCCAGGGCACATGTAGCTACAAGAATCGCAATCGGAAAACAAATCCGTTTCACGTCAACGCATCCTCCTTCAACGAATGAGAACCCTACGATTCTATCCGAACGGATAGCAATTTTCTGGTAAGAGCCCGAGGGCTCTAGGCTAGCTGTCAAAAATCAAAATACGCGTAAGCGGATTCGTGGCTCCCGTAGCCTCTGAGTGCTAGCCATCTGAAGAAAGCGGGCGGGATCGCGTTCTTCGGTGCCTTCTTGGCCTGTTTCCGCGCTCGGTTGCGCTGTAACCATAGAAGGCCTCGCATTTGGTCAACGAACTGCACCTACCTGGGCAACGCTGGCGGCGAATGACTAATTGCTGTAGACTAGTGGCCCCCATGGGTTCCTCGTCCGGGGAGGTAACACGACTGCTACGACGGGTCGCCGGGGGCGACCAGTCTGCACAGGAGGAGCTTGTGCCGCATGTGTACAGCGAGTTGCACAAACTCGCGGCTTACTACCTTCGTCGCGAGAGGCCTTCGCACACGTGGCAAACGACCGAACTGCTCAACGAAGCCTATCTCAAGCTCACCGGAGATCCTGCCCTCGATTTCGAGGGCCGCTCGCATTTTTTTGGCGTCGCCGCCCAAATCATGCGTCGCATCCTCACTGACCACGCGCGTCGGAGACGAGCTGAAAAGCGCGGTGGAAAAGCTCTTAGAATCCCACTCCATGAAGGCCTCGCCATCTCTGACGAACAAGCCGGGATGATCGCCGATCTCGACGAAGCTTTGCACCGGCTGGCGGCCATCCATCCCCAGGCCGCCAGGGTTGTGGAATTGCGATTTTTCGGAGGCTTGACTGAAGAGGAGTGCGCCGCACTCTTAGGCATTTCTTCGCGAACCGTGAAGCGTTTGTGGATGGCCGCGCGCGCCTGGCTATTCGGCCAGCTCAGCCCCGACTCGCACTAGTGGTCCCGATATGGCCCCTACACAAAAAACAAATATGGCTGAACAATTTCTGTCGGATGAGCAGTGGGCCGTTGCACTCCAGCTTTTCGCTCAGCTTGTAGACAGCGCCGAACCTGCGCTACTTATCGCAAGTCAAAGCGATGAAGGCATCCGCAGCGCACTCCAGAACTTATGGCGTCAGCACTTGTACGCTGAAAAGCTGCGTTTTCTGGAAGACCAGATCACGATCGTCAGCGATCTGACCTGTGCTGGTCCGAGCGTGTTCCATCCCGGTCAGATTCTAGTCGATCGCTTCGCAGTTCTGCGCTTACTGGGCCGCGGAGGCATGGGCGAGGTCTATCTCGCCGATGACCAGCGATTGAGGGAAACGGTCGCTCTCAAGACCATCAAGCGCGAGTTCGCGAAAGAAAGCTACAACCGCGACCGGTTTCTTGCCGAAGTGCAGAACTCGCGCCGCGTCACTCATCCGAACGTGTGCCGCATTTTCGACCTCTTCGAACATGATGGTGTCCCATTCTATTCGATGGAGTACGTTGCAGGGCCTACGTTAGCTGAGGTTCTTGTCGCCGGTTCGCTCGATCGCGAACGCGCCAAATCGCTGGCTATTCAAATCGCCGAAGGCCTTTGGGCTGCGCACAAGAACTCCATTCTGCACTGCGACTTCAAACCAGCGAACATTCTCCTTGCAGGCTCGGGCAAGAACGAGCGCGCAGTTATAACGGATTTCGGCTTGGCTCGTGCACTGGGCCTCGCAGACCCTGTCAGCCACACGCAGATCGTTGCCGGAACGCCTTCATATATGGCTCCCGAACTGCTCAAAGGTCAATGCGCCACCGTGCGCTCCGATATCTATGCTTTCGGCAAAGTGCTCAGAGCCATGCTCCCGGAAAACAAGCTCGGACCTGAGTGCGAGGCCGTCGATCCCAGAGATCGCCCCGAATCGCTCGAACACGTTCTCAAGCACTTGCATGCGCATAGCACGCGCCGCAATTGGATCGCCGGTCTGTTGCTCGGTGCCGGCGGATCCGCGCTCTATCTTTATGAACACTCCCGCCCGAGGATACCGCTGGGTTCACGCCAGCGTGTGCTCGTCAATGGCTTTAGGCCTGAATCGGGCGACACTCCAAGAATCGTTCGCAATCTCCTGATCATGGCCCTGCGCCAATCTCCGTTCTTGAGCGTTGTAGGAGATCGCGCTTACCTGGCCTCGAACGGACCCACTCTTCTGAATGCCGGGTACGCTTTTCCCCTTGGAGATTTGCTCGCAAACTCCCGGAACAACAAGGTGAATCTTGCCATCGACGGCAGCCTCGAGAACATGGGTCAGGGCCTACGGCTCGTGGTGAACGTCTACGATCCTGTTGACTTCACGCCTCGCTACACCACCCGCATCGAGGTTTCCAATCGTGGCGAGCTCGTCCATCTAGCCGAGCTCGCAGCTACTAATCTCCGGGTTTCCGCCTTTGGCGAATCGAGTATGCATTCCACGTACATGCCTCTCGAACAGATCACGTCCTCTTCGGCTGAGGCCGTGGACTACTACTTTCGCGCGGTGTTTGCGTATGAAAAGTCGGACGCAACCTCGGCGCTCGTTCTGCTCGATCAGGCTCTGAAAAGTGATCCGGGATTCGTTCTTGCCCACCACTATCGCGCCCTTGCTCTTGGCAGCCAAGGGTTGACCGAAAAGGCAGAGTCATCCGAAGAAAAAGCCTTCGCCAATCGCCTCCGCGTCACGGAACGCGAGCGCAATTGGATCGATTCGCTGTATTACAACCTGACCGGAGCCTGGGTGGAATCGGCTGCAGCTCTGCAGAAAAACACGACTCTCTTCCCCGACGAGGCAGTTTTTGAACGCCAGCTTGCATTTGCTCTTACCCGCTTAGGGCGTTACGCCGAGGCAATCCCACACAACCGGCGCGCTGTTGAGCTTGATCCATTCAGTGAGAACAATCGCAGCGAACTGCTAGTGAATCTGGCAGAGGCCAACCAAGTGAATGAGTGTCTGGCAGAAGCGCAAAAGCTGGACGCATCTGGCCGGAGCCCCAACATGATTCATCGCGCTCTCGCGTTGGCGTACATGCAAGAGGGGAATTACGACCGTTCTCTGTCCGAATGCCGCGAACTTGGAAACGGGGCCAGCGAACGCGAATCCTGGTCGAGACTCCTAAGTCTCTGCCCTTTGATCATGAAGGGACGTTTTATCGAAGCAATCCAATCCGTCGAAGGCGATCTTGCCTCAGATTCCGCTCGTCTCTCACTCGATAAGGAAGAAACCTTCGCGTACATGCGGCGCAATGCTCTCGGCCAGTTACAACGCCTAATCGATCAGCCGGCCCTCGCTGCTGAACAGGCCGAATTTCTGGTCCATTTACGGCCTCTGGGCGCCAACTTGGTTCAATTGCGTGAGGGTTGCGCTCTCGCATTTGATCTGAATGAAATGGCTCTTGCCGAGCACGGTCTCAGCCGCCTGCAGGAACTGGCCGCACGGTACCCGTCCGGTCATAGCCAGAGTGCGGTATGGCTCACGCGGGCCATGCTCAAAGACGTGCAAGGTGACAACGGCGCGACTGAACTCTTTGCCAAAGCTAAAGGTGCTTGGCCGGACCCCCTAAACCTCTTCTACATCGCGCGTTGGGAAGGTAAAACAAATCTCATGGAAGCACAGCTAACTAGCCTGACGGAGTTGGAACGGCTCCGAGGCAAAGTCTACAAGCATCATTTTGCCGGCCTGGTTGTTCTAGGCTGGCTTGAACAAGCAAGATGTTTGCAAAGCTTGTCCCGTTTTGCCGAGTCTTTGCGCATGTATCAACGAGTGGTTGAGCACTGGGGCGGCTCGCAAGCGGCGGGCAGCCTCATGCGCCAAACCCGAAAAGAATTGGATGATTTGAAAGGGAAATTGCAATGATTGATTTCTGGGAAGCGATCGGAAGACTTGCCACCTACAAGGATCTTAATGAGAAGTTCTTGAGGGTTCTGCCGCCTGTGGGACGCATAGAACCCGCCAGGGTGCACAGCAAAACCCTTGATATATCTGGCCTGGGCCTCGACATACCCGGTAAACAATACCAAGCTGTCCAGGACTTCTTCCATCCGATCCTGGCTGAAAACTTTCTTTCGCTCGCGTCGGCCGGCGAACTGCTCTGGACCTACAACTTCAACGAGAGCCGTGAGGCAATGAACCAATTGATCGATCTCACGCGGCGCGCTACTCCCGACCTCTTTGACCCCTCCTCCAGATATTTCATCACTCTGGGTCTCCTCATTGTGGATAAGACCTTTCGCCAGAACCTGCAAAATAAAGAGCCTGATGCCGTCAAGATCATTCTTCGGCTATCGTATCCGGAGAATAATCGCATCGTGCATCTCGCCAGTGATCCAAAATTTAGGGACCCCTGTGATGGATTTGGAAAGAAGCCCTGGGATATCGCCTGTAATGTCGGTCTCTCTTATTGGGAAGGATATCTGCAAGTCGTAGGCATGACGGCCGATTGGCAAAGCGGCAAAGCAACGGAACCTCAAACAACCAATCAATATGTATCGTCCTCTGCCGGCTGAGCGGGTCAGCCTCTAACTTCGCCTCCTACTCTACTCCGGATCGGCGAACTCGGTCATACCAGGCCGAATTCGGCGCGCTTCAACAATCAATAAGGCGTCACTCAGCGCGCCCATTGAGTAACCCACTCACTTACAAGGAGAACCTATGTCTACAGATACCCTTACGGCCCCGGCAACACCGGTCTCTGCCGATGCACCGCAGGTACCAACCGTTCGAATCAGCCCTGATAATGCAACAGTCCTTGCCAATCTCGGCCTTCTTCAGGAATTTGCCGGAAGGTGGCACGGTCACGGCTTCAACCTGATCGGTCGACCCGATGGCCAGAATAAACAGAACGTTTACCTTCAGCTCAATCAAACTCACGAATCGTTGAAGCTCGAACCAATCGGTTCCTCAATTCCTAATCGCGGGTTTGGGCAGAAGGACATCCAACTCTTCGGCCTCACTTACCTCCAGAAGATAACGGACATCTTCACTGGTGGTGCGCTCCACATTGAACCAGGCATTTGGGTCACACAGCCGGATACCACCTTTCCGCCGGAGACCGCTCCTTCGGGAGCGCAATTAATCGCCCGCATGGCGAGCATTCCTCACGGGAACTCTCTTCTGGCACAAGGCATAGCCGAAAAGTTCTCCGGCCCTCCTACGCTCAAAACGCCTCAGGCGCCATACGCGTTTTCGATCTTTCCGTCGTTTAACAGCACTCCCTTCGCAATTCCTCCTACGGCGCCCGCGTCCATCAACGCACCTGGAACATCCGAAAAACAGAACGCAGCCGCTGCGGTTCCTCCGGTACCGCCCTTCACGCCATACGACTTAACGATCCCGGATTCCGCTACCAATCCCAGAACGCCGTTCGGGACCAATCCCCCGGACCCGCCTTTACCCGCCAGCATAAAGGGGGTTCCCATGCAAACTGTAATTAACGATCCCATTACCCTTCTTCAGCAAGTCATTAATCATCAGGTCGACCAAGGCTATACGTTCGAAGGAACAGTGCTCAATATCTCAAGCCAGGCGACACTGTCCTTTCACACGAAGGCCAACGATCCGACTGGCTCAGCAGTCCCGGTGAATCCGCAAAATGGGGCGGGCGGAATCGAGAACATCCTATTCCTCGAAGGCGTGAATCCAGTTGCGGCTCCTGGAGCGAACGCCGATACCGCAACCGTCTATGCAACTTTCTGGATAGAAAAGGTAATGAAAAAGGGCGAACCGACTTTCCTGCAGCTGCAGTACGCTCAAATGGTCGTTTTGAACTTCCCCATCTTCACTGCGCTGAACCCAACGCCTCCAGCCAAACCCGCGTTTGTCAATATTGGTTGGCCCCACGTCTCCGTTGCCACGCTCACCAAATCGTTTAACTAAGGGCCAAAAGCTCCAATCTAGGGTGGCTTGGCCCGTTAGGATCCTGAAAGCCCTGGGACGGTGGCACTAAACCGCCGTTCCCTTACCGCTCTCTTGCATATGTTCCCGAGCCAAATCCTCGTACTCCTGGAATACCGCACGGGGCAGGAGTTCCCAGAACTTCTCGGCCGCAGCTTTGTGTTCATTCTGAATCAGGCGGACCAGGGCGGCGGTTTCCGGATCGCCTGCTGCCTCCGACATCACGGCCACCGTCTCATACAGTGCGACCTTGCTATTCTCAGCCGCAAACGCCAGGATCAAATTTTGTGTCGTGGGCCCAAGGCCATCCTCCGGCTGCGCTCTCGATCTCAATCCGGAGATAGTTGCCAACAGGGTCTTTACGCCTGAGACGTTCCCTCCGAGATTTTCTAGTCTCGCGGTCAATGCCTCATATTGCCGTTTGACTTCTAGCGCCTGCTGATCGAAAGCGTTCTTCACTTCCTGATTACTGCCGTCGCTCGCGAACTCGCGAAGCTGCGCTTCAAAGCTCCTCTCTGCTGAAATCGCATCCGCCAGATAACGCCGCACGACTTCCGCGCTTGTCTCAGACATATTTCCCTTTGAGCCGACGCGAATCGATCAAGAGCCTACCGGCTCAAACCGCGGGCCGGGTTGTCGGCCCACGGCTTCGCCTGATAGGTCCAGGCGCGCGTGCTGTAATCGCTTGCCGTGATCAGGATCATGATGAACAGCCAAACCATACCGGCCACCACAAATAACCTTGTGAGGGTTGTTACATACCTGACTCCCATAAAGATCCACACCACAAGCGATGCCTTGGTTACCGCGATGATCAACGCCACCACGATGTTCCACTCGCCTACATCCACATAGGAGGCTGCGCTCGTTAAGCCAGTCAGTATAACCAAGGCCGCCCATACAGTCACCAGGGTGCGGACCTTCGGAATAGGTGCCAGTGCGCTCATCCGCGATGTCCTATCAAGTAAAGTAACGGAAACAGGAATATCCAGACAATATCGACAAAGTGCCAGTAAAGGCCGATCATCTCGACGGGTGAAAAATAGTTTGCTGTAAAGATCCCGCGCCTCGCCTGAATCAAGAGGTACGTCAGCAGCCCTAAGCCGACGACCATGTGCAGAGCATGCATGCCCGTCATCGCAAAATACAGGAAGAAAAGAATCTGGGCGTGCTGTTGATAGTAGGCCGGCTCGTAATGGAAATTGAACCCGGGAACCAGATGCTCCACCCACTTCGAGTGATACTCGAAACCTTTGATAACCAGAAAGATCGTGCCGAAGATCATGGTCAACACGAGCAAGTTTATGAGCGACTTGCGCCTGCTCAGCTGAGCCGCCCTTACCGCGAGCGCCATAGTTAAGCTGCTGCAGATCAGGACTGCCGTATTCGTTCCGCCGAGCACCACGTTCATGTATCTGCTGGTACTGGCAAACGCACCCGGGTACATGTTCCGGTAGATGGCATAACTCGTAAACATTCCGCCGAAGAACAGGACTTCGGTGATCAGGAAGGTCCACATCCCCAGGACGGACGCTTCCATCTGCTGCTCCGCCGTCGCGAAATGATGGCGGAGATGAGTTGCTTCTGCTGTAGGCTCTTCCTGGCCTATCGGAACGATTGTTTCAGCCAATGATCTCCTCCAACGCCCCGTAGTTATATGCTTCTTCCGTCACTACCGGCGTCTTATCGAAATTAAAGGTTGTGGGCGGAGAAGCGGTCTGCCATTCCAGGCCCGCCGCATGCCATGGATTCTTGCCCGCCTTAGGCCCGTACTTCAATGACCAGAGTAAATACACCATCGGGATTACATATCCGATGCCGAGAATGGAAGCTCCGGCGGTGGAAAGAACGTTTAGCGCCTGGAACTCGGGAGGATAGGCATGATAGCGTCGCGGCATACCGAGATAGCCAAGGATGAACTGCGGGAAGAACGTCAGATTGAATCCAATGAAAACGATTAGCGCTGCAAATTTGGACCAGGCTTCCGGATACATGCGCCCGGTCATCTTCGGCCACCAGAAGTGCAGCCCGCCCATAAAGGCCATCACCATTCCGCCGACCATCACGTAGTGAAAGTGCGCTACCACGAAGTACGTTCCATGGGTGGCCACATCGATGCCTAAAGAAGCCAGGTACAAGCCCGTTAATCCGCCGATGGTAAACAGCCCGATAAACCCGAACGCGTATAGCATCGGTGTATCGAAGGAAACGGAGCCCTTATACATCGTTGCTGTCCAGTTGAACACTTTGATCGCCGATGGAACCGCCACCATGAAACTCAGAAACGAGAAAGCGATACTTACGTACATGCTTTCGCCTGTGACGAACAGATGATGGCCCCAGACAACAAAACTCAGGACGGCGATGGCCATACTGGAGAAGGCGACGAAGTTATAGCCGAAAATCCGCTTGTGTGAGAAGCAGGACACGATCTCGCTGATCACACCCATGCCGGGCAGGATCATGATGTACACCGCCGGATGCGAGTAGAACCAGAATAGGTGCTGAAAGAGGATTGGATCTCCGCCAATGTTCGGATCGAAGATCCCCACGTGCGCGATGCGTTCGAACGCGAGTAGCAGCATGGTGATGGCGAGCACTGGCGTCCCGAGGACCTGGATAAGCCCGGTTGCATAGTTCGACCAGACAAAAAGTGGAATCCGTCCCCAGGTCATGCCGGGCGCGCGCATCTTGTGTACGGTCACAATGAAATTCAGTCCGGTCAGAATCGAAGAGAACCCCGCCATAAAAACGCCGAACACGGCGGACAGCACATATGAATTGGAATACGTGCTGCTGTAGGGAGCGTAGAAAGTCCAGCCCGTGTCCACGCCGCCCCGTATCACTGCATACATCGCCCAGAGCGCGCCAATGACGTAGAGGTACCAGCTCAACAGGTTTATTCGGGGAAACGCCAGATCCTTCGCCCCGATCATAATTGGGATCAAGAAATTCGCTAGTGTGGCCGGTATCGAGGGCACCAGAAAGAAAAACACCATTACGATCCCGTGCATCGAAAACAATCGGTTGTAGGTTTCCGCCGAAAATATGCCCTGCGGCTCGAGCAGGTTGATACGGAACAGTACCGCCATTGTCCCGCCCACAAAGAACATCAGCGTGATGGAAATCAAATACAAGATGGCGATACGCTTGTGATCCGTCGTGAAAAGCCAGCTCTTCCAGCCGTGCGCCACATTGAGGTAATTCACCTCTCCGGCCGCTATCTCCGGGGTGCCGTGTGTTTGTGCGATTGTTGCCATATACTTTCCTTACTGCTTTACCTGCGTAGTCGTTCCACTCGCAGCGTTGCCTGCGTTCGCGGATCTCGGCGCGATTACGATGGGCCTCTCGCGCGTCCCTTGCTGTGATTGCGGCGTGCTCGGCGTAAGCGACTTGATATAAGCGATCAACTGGATCACGTTTTCTTCAGTCAGTTGACCCTTGAAGTTCGGCATGATGTCCGGTTCGAAACTGGCAACAATTTTTGCGTTTGGCTCCAGAATCGATTCTCTAATATACGCATCATCTGCCATGACGGTCCGCCCGTCGGCTAACAGCACCGGCTTGTTGTAAATGCCACGCAAGTTCGGACACCGTCCTTGCTGATCCAGCAGGTGACAGGTCGAACAACCGTTCTGTAGAAACAGCTGCTGACCTTGTGTCGCCAGATTGCCACCCCCGCCGCTGCCCCCGGCCCAGTTTGCGTACTCGCGCGGCTCCATCACATCCACCCAGCCGACCATTCCGGCATGCTGATTGCCGCAGTATTCTGTGCAGAACAGGTGATACCGGCCCGGCTTGGTGGCGGTAAACCATAAGCTGTCGTAATGGCCGGGAACCACGTCGTGCCTTACCCGAAACGCCGGAATCGAGAAGCTGTGAATCACGTCTTCCGAAGCCATAGTCAGTTTTACCGGCTGTCCCACCGGTACATGCAATTCGTTGATCTCGCGCGAACCGTCCGGGTATTGAATCTTCCACATCCACTGCTTCCCTGTAACAAACACCTCCATGGCGTTTTTGGGTGGATTTTGCGCGGCGAAGTAAATCTTCGCACCCCACCAGAAGAAGATCAGCATGATGAAGAAGGGAAGAATCGACCACGTCAGCTCCAGCTTGGTTGATCCCTCGATTTGCGTCGCCTTCACTCCCGGCCGTCGCCGGTACTTCCATGCGAACAGAACGATTGCCGCGAAGATCAGCAGCGTCATGATCCCCGAAATGACCGTCAGGAACCAGTACAGCGAGTCGATCGAGCCGGCCTGCTCCGAAGCCGCTACCGGAAACAGCGGCAAATCTGCCAGCAACGAAGCGCTAACCCACATGGTGCGCCTCTCTCCACGGCCTGCGTGTCTTCTTCTCCTTGTCGTCCCGCATGAGGAGATAAAGTAGAGTTCCCAAAACCAACAACGTCACTGCCCCGGCTATCTTCAAAACATTTACAATCGCGAGCGTGTACTTGCCCTGCGCCGCATCATAGTGAAAACAAAACAGCAGAACGTAATCCACCGGAGACCCGATCTTGTGCTGCGAGGCATCCACCAGCGCCATTCTCAGATCGGCCGGCGCGTAATCGATCCCGTAGAAGTAGCGCGACAGCTTTCCGTCTGGCGTCGCCACCATGATCCCGCCCGCATGGATGAATTGCTTTGTGCCGTCATCCCACCGGTACCGGAATCCCACCGCATCCGCCAGCTTCGATATCGCCTGCTGGTTTCCTGTCAAAAAATGCCAGCCCGCGTCGTAGCCCGGCCGGTTCCCGAATTGAGCTTTATACTTTACCTTTGTCAGCGCCGCTTCTCGGGGCGTATCTTTCGGATCGAAACTCACTACAACGACGTTGTAATCGCGTCCCGGCTCCAGCGCCACACGCCGCAGACTGGTCACCGTTTCATGCAGGCTCATCGGGCACAGGCTCGGACAGTTGAAGTACACAAGCGACAACACAACCGGTCTGTCCCGGAAATACTTCCAGAGCGGAACCGGCTGATTCGATTCATCGTGGAACACCAGATCGAGCGGAATCGGCTTGTTCAGCCGCTGCTCGAGTGCTACGCCGCTCGTGATCTTCGGGCGAGGGTACTGCGCGCGGAGCGCCCCGGGGGCCGCGAGCATAATGCCCAGGATCAGACAAGCGCACACGGCAATTGTCTGGGCCTTCGCACCCCTCAACTTCTTACTGAGCATGTTTCTGTATCTCTCCTTGAATCGACGGCTTCTGGTACTGCGGGGGCATGTCTGACAGCGACCGTGAGAACGGCCGCCCGCCTCCGCCCGGCGTCGTCAAACCCAGTGGCGCGTTCGGTTCAATTTTCAGTTGCGACACTACCGCCGCCATCGCATCATTGATCGGAATATGATAGTGCCCTTGGGCGTCTTTGCCTGAGCTGTTCAGCACTTGATCTTCCTGGGCGCGCATCTGCGGCAGGTCCTCCCACGGCTGCACCTGAAGCTGCGGAGCAGGGGGCACAACGCGTGCCGGCGCCAGCGGGCTCGGCAGTTGGCCCTCGGGAGTGCGATGCTGGATGTACTTCTGAATCCATATGGTAAGGCTAAATACGATCACTAGCGTGAAGCCGATGATCGCTAGCGATCCGAGCACCATACCCAAGCTGGCATCTACTCCTTCGTACTTCGTTCCTCCATGTCCTACGTGTGGCTCCGAGCGCTTCGGGCGGTCCGAGTGCACCAACTCATTCGGCTTTTCGTGCGGAGTCCGGTCGCTCATGCCACCGCCTCCGGAATGGGCGAGCTGACCCGCGGATCATGTAATGGCAATAGCGGCCGTCTCCGCAGCTGGCCCAGGAAAACATACACCCAGATTCCACCCAATCCGAAAAACGCCGCGAAATCCGTCCAGTAGATTGCGAATCCGTGGCTCGTGTGCAGCAGTGAACTATTGCTTGCGTTGCGGAACGTAGGAGCCACAATCCAAAATACGTCGATCACTCGGGCCGCCAGCAGCCAGATCGCAACCTTGATGAGCCGCCTCGGATCTCGCTTCCGCGCCTGCGAAAGAAGAGCCAGGAACGGAATCGCGAACATCGAAAGAGCCGTTACCAGTGCCAGCCATTTCCAGAATCCTTGTACGCGGTCGAGGTACCAGACCAGTTCTTGTGGTAGATTCGCCGGCCAGACAATAATCAGTTGCGATGCGCTCAGGTATGTCCACAGTATGACGAATGCAAACATCATGTTTCCGAGATCGTGCAGAATCTTGGCATTAATCCGGCCGCCGAAACGGTCTCCACGGGAGGTCAAAATCATGACCACCAGGGTCAGCGCAAAGCTCTGCACGTAACTACCGACGAGAATCATCGCCCCGTACACAGTGGAGAAGAACTGCACATCGGCGGACAAAATCCAGTCGATATAAGCGAAGGTCGCTGTCATCACGAAAATCAACAGACCCGGCGCGCTGAATGCCCGCATCCGTTCCCGTAGCGTCGGATCGCCTGTTCGGTCCTGCTCATCGGACATGCGGTTCATGCGCAATGCCCAGAAGAACCAGATCGCGAAATAGATAATCACGCGCACGATGAAGAAAGGAATGTTCAAATATGCGTGCTTGTGACGCAGCACATCGCTCTGTGCCAGGAGATCGGCATGCGTCCAGGGATAAAGGTCTTTCAAACCTAACAACAAAATGAGCGTGAACACCAAGATAAGCGGAAGCGTGCGTATTTGCGCCTCGAGGAAGCGCCTGGCCGTGACGCCCCACTTGCCGCCCGTCGTGTTGTTCATAAGCAGAATGCCCAACGCCCCAAAGGCGAAGCCGCTCCAGTAGATGAAGGCAAAAAGATAAGACTGAAAAAATTCTGCCCGGTTGGCGAAGAACCCTGCTACGCAAAGCAGTGCCCCGAGCCCTCCTATAACGCCCGAAACTCGCTCGATGCTAGCCGCTTCGGGACCTAATCTGATCTCCGGTACGGGAACACTCTCTAGGTATCCGTGACTCTTCACTTCATCCCTCCGGCAGGGCCGCCGCCCGTCGCCTTACCCGCTCCACGAACGCCCTTCTCAAATTCCTGCGCCACCTGTGGAGGAGCGTCCTGGCTCAACTGTAGCGCCCGTATGTAAGCCGCGATCCGCCAACGGTCATCCGGCGCCACGCGCGAGGCATAGCTGTACATCGCTCCGTATCCGTTTGTCATCACGTCAAAGAAATGCCCAACCGGGGCGTTCACTAGCCGCGGATCCAAATAACTTGGAGGTTGCCGGAGCCCGCGGCTTACCACCATCCCGTGTCCGTTTCCCAATCGCCCGTGGCAGGGCGTGCAATAAATGGTGAAACGCTCCTGCCCGCGCAGTACATCCCCGTGCGAAATCTGAATCGGAAAGTAGTCGATGTCTTTGCCGTTTAGCTTCCCGGTATAGCGCGCCTGGTCCACTCTCAGCTGCCCGCGCGCCACCGTGTCCGCGATGGTCGGCCTCTCCGAGCGCCCGTCGCCAAAAAAGTTCGTTGCCGCCAGCGGCTTATACCTCGGCTGGTCGTGCATATCCTGCCGGCAGCCGACGCTACACAGAACAGCGCCCAGCAGAATGATCCCAACTCTATGCCGGAACAAGCGATACCTCTCTTCCTCCGAGTTCCCGCAGAAATTCCAACGTGTCCTCGATCCGGAACTTGGGATCAGAGGACTCGATGCATAGGAAAAATTTGTCCACCGAGGCCCTTTGAAAAGCAGGAACGTTGAAGACCGGATGGTAGGGCTTTGGCAAGCCGTTCATCGCGAACATGCTGATCATTGCCGTCAGCGCCGCGATCAGGATCATGCACTCAAACGTAATCGGAATGTAAGCCGGCCAGCTATTTAGGGGTCTGCCTCCTACATTGTGCGGATAGGCGATCATCGTGATCCATTCGAGTAGCCCGAATCCGCCGATAGCGCCGCAGATCCCCCCGATCAGCACGCAGAACGCGACCTTGTTTCTCTTATAACCGATCGCTTCCGCCAACCCCTCGACCGGTAATGGAGCGTAGGCGTCCATGCGCCGGAAACCCTCAGCGTAAGCCCGTTCGCAGGCCTCGACCAGTTCTTCCGGAGTGTCAAACTCCACCATTGCTCCATGAATGTCCGGTAAAGGATTCAGCTGTGAGTGACTCATACCGCCTCCGTCAATTCACGCCTTTCTATCGCCTCGTGGTGCACCACCTCGCGTACCTCGAAAATCGAGATCGACGGCAGCGCGCGCACGAACAGGAAAATCAAAAACATGAAGAAGCCCAAGGTCCCGGTGTAAGTGGCCCAATCCCACTTGGTGGGGATATAGATTCCCCAGGATGACGGCAAAAAGTCGCGATGCAGACTGACAACGACGATCACAAACCGCTCCAGCCACATGCCGCAATTCACCACGATCGAGATGAGCCAAACGAGCGTGATGTTCTGGCGCACCTTCCTGGACCATAGAGCCTGCGGAATCGCAATATTGCAAAGGATCAGCAGCGCGTAGGTAAAGCCGTACGGCCCAGTGATGCGGTTCCAGTACATGAAGCTCTCGTATTTGTCGGCGCTGTACCAGGAGAAGAAGGCTTCCATCGAATAACCGTAAGCCACGATTAGGCCAGTCCCGAGCATCAGCTTGGCAGCAGATTCGATATGCCTTAACGTGATCAGGTCGCGCATGTTGTACCAGGCGCGTAGCGGAATGATCAGCGTTAGGACCATCGCGAAGCCGGAATAGATAGCGCCCGCAACGAAGTACGGCGGGAAAATCGTCGTATGCCAGCCCGGGATGATGCTGATCGCGAAGTCGAAGCTGACGATCGTGTGAACCGACAGCACCAGTGGCGTCGCTAAGCCAGCCAGCAGCAGGTACGCTTTCTGATACCGGTGCCAGTGGATAGCCGAGCCGCGCCAGCCGAGCGAAAGCACTCCGTAAATTCGCCGCTGCCACAGGTGAGGCGCCGTATCCCGCATGGTCGCCAGATCTGGTACCAGTCCGACGTACCAGAAGACCAGCGAAACTGTGCCATAAGTCGATACCGCAAACACGTCCCACTCCAGCGGGCTGCGAGGTTGCGGCCAAAGCCACATTGAATTCGGATACGGGAACAGCCAATAAGCTAGCCACGGCCGGCCCAAGTGCAAAATCGGGAACATGCCCGCGCAAGCCACCGCAAACAGCGTCATAGCTTCCGAGAAGCGGTTGATCGAAGTGCGCCAGTCCTGCTTTAACAGAAACAGAATCGCCGAGATCAGCGTACCCGCATGCCCGATACCGATCCACCAGACGAAGTTGATGATCGCGAATCCCCAGCCGATCGGTATGTTCACGCCCCAGGTGCCGACTCCGCGCGTAAACAGTACATACATCGCCAACATCAGCAGGTTGACGAAGCAGAACGAAATAAATGCGCCCACCAGCCACTTCTTCGGCGCGTTCTTCCATGGCAGGTAAGCGACCCCCGCGATGCGTTCGCTGACCGAGTCATAGGTATGCCCCGGAGAGAGTATGCGATTCGGCCCCGGATCGGGGATTTCTGCTGCTGGTAACTTAAGATTCTCTGTTGTTGCCACGCTGCCCTCTTAGCGCCTCATTGGGATTTCGTACATAACCGAGATATTGCGTGCGGGGACGAGTATTCAGCTCATCGAGCAGCCCGTACTTCCTCTGCAGGGATTGCAGCTTCGTTACCTGACTGTTCTTATCGTTTAGATTGCCGAACGTTATCGCCTGCGTTGGACAAACCTGCTGGCACGCCGTGAGGATTTCGCCGTCGCGTACGAACCGTCCTTCTTTGTCGGCCGTGATCTTCGCTTCCTGTATGCGCTGCACGCAGTACGAGCACTTCTCCATCACTCCGCGGCTGCGTACCGTCACGTCTGGATTGCGTGCTCCGTAAAGACTCTGAGTATTCCAGTCAGAGTAGAGATAGAAGTTGAAACGCCGCACCTTGTAGGGACAGTTGTTCGAGCAGTAACGGGTCCCCACGCAGCGGTTGTAAACCATCTCATTCAGCCCCTCGTTGCTATGCACCGTAGCCGCCACGGGGCACACTACCTCGCAGGGTGCGGTCTCGCAATGCATGCAAGGAACCGGCTGGTTGTACATCACTGGCTGGTCCAGATCGCCGCTGTAGTAGCGGTCTACGCGGATCCAGTGCATGTGCCGGCCGCGCGCAACCTGGTCTTTGCCGACAACCGCGATGTTATTCTCCGCCTGACACGCCACAATGCACGCGCTGCAACCCGTACAAACATTCAGGTCGATCGCCATGCCCCACTTGTAGCCCTCGTAGTTCCAGTGAACGTCCTTGTAGAGGCTTTCGTTCTTCGGCAGCGGCTTTTCATCCAGAGTCGGGAAATCCGGATGCTCCCGGAACTCCGCCAGATCCGCTGCGCGCACGGGATCGCGTCCCGCCATGGTCTGTGTTTCCTGGATATTCGCGATACGGTAGTGCTCGCCCGTCTTCTCCATCGACCCACTCGCCACGTAAGGCGTGGCTGCATCCTGAATGGCGTATGCGTTGTAGCCGATTTTGTTGCCGACGCGCCCCGAACCCTCGCGCCCATAGCCGAATGCCACCGTTACCGAGTCTTCTGCATGTCCCGGCAAAATCCAGGCTGGCCCCACCGTGCTTTTTCCATTCACAGTAACGCGCAGCATGTCGCCTTTTTCCACCTTCAGCTTGCCGGCGTTCGTGGGACTGATCGAGACCACGTTGTCCCACGTCATCTTGCTCTGCGGCTTCGGGCACTCCTGTAGCCAGCCGTTATTCGAGTACGTGCCATCGGCAATCGTTGGATCCGGCCGGAAAACAACTTCCAGCCCGCTCACCTCTTGTGCTTCGAGCGCCGGCAGCGCCGCCGTGTGTCCATTCACCGATCCAACTTTGCTGCCTGCGATCCATCCGTCATGCAACGACGTCTGCCAGAACGTGTCGAAGTCACTGGTCTTTGCTTGATCCTGCCAGTAGCCCTTCACAATTTCATGGGCGTTCTGATCCGGCTTGCCCAGCAGAATCGAGATCACCTCGTTGCCCGACTTCCCGTTATACAGCGGCTCTACCAGTGGCTGCTGGATGGTGATCGTTCCGTCGAACGCCCGGGCATCCGACCACGTCTCCAAATAATGCGCTTCCGGAATGTGCCAGTGACTCCACTTCGATGTCTCGTCGAAGAATTGCCCCACCCGCACCACCAGCCGGGCTTTGCGCATCGCCGCTAAAAAGTTCAGCGAGGCGGGCGCGGTGTAGACCGGATTCTGGTTTATGATCACCAGCGTTTCCACGTGCCCGTTGTTCAGGTCGTTTATCAACTCCTCGAGCGAGTGTGTATTCTCCGCTTCCACTCCCTCGAGCAACGTCACCGTCTGCCCCACGTTGCCGAGCGCCGCATTAATCGCGTACGCCGCCAGATGCACGCTCTCCGGCTGAAACTCGCCCGGGATTACCACCGAACGGCCCTTATTGTTCTGTAGATCCTGAGCGACCGCGTTCAGCCAAGCCGGAGCCGTTCCGCTTCCCCCCTGTGCTCGTACGCCGCAAGCCGTCGCTAGCTGGTAAGCGATCCCTGGTACCGCGCTGCTCTTCACCGCAAACCGGTGGTCCGCCAGCGAACCGCTCACCGAAGGCCCGGATTCAATCGCATAGAGCCTGCATGGCGTCTGGCCGTTATCCACCCCGCGCTTCTTCGCAAACTGCCGCGCATACTTAAGCGCCGCCGGACCGTAGTTTAGAAAGTCGCTCTCCAGGCTGACAACCACGCCTGCCTTTGAAAGGTCATACGAAACGAATGCGTTTTTCCCCGCGATCTTCCGCGCCGCACTCGCAATTGCCGGATTCACCAGCGGGTCGAACACATACCACTTAGCTGCGGGCATTTGACCGCTGAGCGCCTTCATTTGGCTGATGAAGGTGGGCGAGGTAGTTGGCCCGGTCAGAATCGCCAACCCTTCCCCCTTGCGCACCGCCAGCCCTTGGGCTTCTGTGCTGAACCGCCCCGTGAACTCGCCCCAGGTGCTGAGCCGGCCTTCGTTGAGCACCGTTTCCGAGCGGTCCGGATCGTATAGATTCAAAACCGACGCCTGCTCGAAAATGGTCGTCGCGCCCAGACTCGCCGGATGGTCGGGATTGCCCTCCACCTTTGTCGGCCGGTTCAGGTGGCTTTCTACCAGCAGCCCGCGCGCATATCCACCCGTTGTCATGGCGGTCGCATAGAACAGCGGTATTCCCGGAATCACGTTCTCGGGCTGCCGCACATAAGGCACAATCAGCTCTTTCGGCTGTTTCGTGCACGCCGCCGCTCCCGCCATCGCAAGCGACGCCGCCATCACCTTCAACAGATTGCGACGGTCCACGCCCTGCGGGATCTGCCCCGAAAGTCCTGGAAACTCCTGCTCAACGTACTCCCGCAAATCCTCTGATTCGGCCGCCTCTTCCAGCGTTCTCCAGAATTGCGGGCCCCTCCCGGAAGCCAATTTCTCGCGCAACGTTTCGATATTCACTGCCGTCTTTCGCGGCGGATCCAATAGCGATTCCAACGGAATCAAACTGCCATTCGAGCCATGCCCGTCCGGCGAGTTGTGTGATTGATGATGCAAAGAATCTTTCATCGGTGGCAAGTTACACAGTCCGTCAGCGATTGAACGTGGTACTCCTTCACAAGCTGCCGACCCAGTTCCGCCTGGTTCGCCGGATACTTGTAGTCGATATTGAATACCTCCGACCTCGGCCTTACATACCGCGCCGGATCTCGATGGCAGTCCAGACACCAGTTCATGTACAAGGTGTTCACTTTGAACGTCAGTGGCATCTCGTTCACTTGGCCGTGGCAAGTCGAACATCCAATGCCCTTATTGATGTGAATGCTGTGATTGAAATAGACGAAGTCCGGCAGGTCGTGTACTCGCGTCCACTCAATCGATTTCCCGCTTGCCCAGCTATCCCGAATCGGTTGAGTGATCGCTACGTTGTTCCAGATCTGCGAATGGCAGGACATGCACGTCTCGGTCGGCGGTAGTCCCGCGTACCCGGACGTCTCCACGCTGGTATGACAATATCGGCAATCAATCCCGTCATCCTTCACGTGATGCTTATGGCTGAACATGATCGGCTGCTCGGGCGCGTGCCGCACCGAGGTTGTCCAGGTACCCCGGTCCATAATGTAGGCCACTGCCAGCGTGGAAGCGGCAAGGAGAACCACGGCCGCGATCGATACCTTCGCGATCGTGTTCGAGCTGGGTCGAAAGAGTTGTGCCATAGGAGCGGATTGCTGCTGAAACGGGGATGCGGGAGCTCACATCCACCAATTCGAAAGTATATAACTCTCGCAACGGGAAACTTGCGTTTTCGCAGTAACCGTTCTCGTTTTGCAATAAAAACCTGCCGTTCGCCCTCTGGCCCGTACTCTCCATAGTGATCGGATCGCCCAGCCGCGACATCTCTCTCAACATGGCCCGAGCTAGCGAAATTGACACCAATATCCCCCAGCGCATGGACCGCTTACCCTGGAGCCGCTGGCATACGCTCATGGTCTCGGCCCTCGGCATCACCTGGATGCTGGATGGCCTCGAAGTCACCCTCGCCGGCTCGCTGGCCAGCGTGCTGAAGAATAAGCAGGCACTCGGGTTAACTGACGTGCAGGTCGGTGCCAGTGCCACGGGATACCTGGCGGGAGCCGTATTCGGCGCGCTTTTGTTCGGCTGGTTGACGGACCGCTTCGGCCGCCGCCGGCTCTTCCTCGTTACTCTCTCCACTTACCTGCTTGCGACCGCCGCTACCGCCTTTTCCTGGAATTTCGCGAGCTTTCTCCTGTTCCGCATCTTCACTGGAACCGGTATTGGAGGCGAATACGCAGCCATTAATTCGGCCGTGGATGAGTTGGTTCCCAAAAAAGTCCGTGGGAACGTTGATCTCGTTATCAACGCCACTTTCTGGATCGGCGCGGCGCTCGGCTCCGCCGGCACGCTCTTTTTGCTCGATTCGGGCGTGGTCTCGCCCACCTTCGGCTGGCGTTACGCCTTCGGTATCGGCGCCCTTTTAGGTATCTTCATCCTTTTCCTGCGCCTGAAGGTGCCCGAGAGTCCGCGCTGGCTCATGTTAAGGGGCAGAGAAGAGGAAGCCAATAAGATCGTCGACAGCATAGAGAAGAAAGTAAGTGAGCATAAGGGTCAACTGCCGGCTCCGGAAGGCAGCTTGAAGATTAAGCCGCGTCCATTTACTCCACTGAAAGACGTCTGGACGGCTATGGCCCGCAACGAGCCTAAACGCTCAGTTCTCGGTTTCGTGCTGATGGTCGCACAATCTTTCTTTTATAACGCCGTATTCTTTACTTACGGTTTGGTCCTAACTCAGTTCTTCCGAGTAAATGACCGCCATGTGCCCCTTCATATCTTGCCGCTGGCGCTTGGTAACTTCTTAGGTCCATTATTTCTCGGTAGGCTTTTCGACACGGTCGGTAGGAAGAAAATGATTACTGCTACTTATGGTGTTTCTGGGCTGCTGCTTATCGGATCTGCGGTTATGTTTCAGCAAGGCGCCCTCAGCGCCCTAGGACAGGGCATTTGGTTTACGGCGATTTTCTTTGTCGCATCTTCCGCCGCCAGCTCCGCCTATCTCACTGTCAGCGAAGTTTTTCCGCTCGAGATACGGGCATTCGCGATTTCGATTTTCTACGCCTTGGGTACGCTCGCCGGAGGTGTGGGAGCGCCCTCCCTCTTTGCGCGCCTGATAGCAACGCACTCTCGTACGGACCTCTTCTTCGGTTATCTGCTCGGAGCCGTTCTCATGCTTACCGGCGCTCTTACAGAATGGAAATTCGGCGTCGCTGCCGAAGGTCAGTCGCTCGAAGCTATCTCAAAACCAATTCAGGCAGCTTGAAACTCTTCCGATGGAGGGGAGCCGGGGCCCCCCTCTCTCTGTGTTTCCCCGCCTCAGCCCAGTTAGATACTCTTCCGCCGCCGGATCAGTAATCCCATTGCTAAAAGGCCCAGAGGCATTAGGCCCACCGCTGCGGGCTCCGGCGCGACCGCCGCGTCCGCCGCGTCCGTACCCCCGAAAAATGCGAAGTGCGATACGTCGTCCTTGCTCCCGTACCAGCTCTGCGAAAAGTATGTGAACCCTTGACCCGGTATCGCCGTTCGGCTCTGACCCACCAGACCGAACTCGCCATCCGGAGTGAAACTGAATAGTCCCGTTGACGAATCCGCATTCAACCAGTGAACCGCGCTCGGATTCGATACCGAATACCATCCAAGGCTGTCCTTCGCAGCCGTAATCTCGAGTGCTACGTCCAGTGTCACTTGACCGCTTGCGCTGAAGATCACGTCGTTTGCCGTGCCCGTTTGGGTGCTATCTGTCGCCAGATACTTCGCGCCTGCATCGAGCGCCCTTCCGCCATTGCAATTGCCTCCGCCATACATGCAGTAGCCAATGTTGTCCATTGCCGCGTCAAGCGACGATCGATTCCAGAACGGCGTGCCGCTCGTTCCCAACAGCGGGGCCGAAAACCATTTCCCAGTCGCCGAATGCAACATCAGTCCATTCCCACTCAGCGAGAAAGCGACATCGTTGTAGTCGTAATCTAACCCGGTCCAGTCTTCCAGCCCGCCGAAGTACGTCCCTGCAAACATCGGCGATGCCATTACGAGCGCCAAGCCCGTAAGTACCCAGTTTCTAAACCTCATTTATCCTCTATCCTCCGAACAACAGCCTGAGAGCGAACTAGGCTAAAAGCCATGCTTAGCTCAGAATAAATGAGGACACTTTGTTGTGTAAAGTAATGAGGGTAGTGGTACAAGGCGCTCTGCCTACCCGAATTTCAGCTGTAATCCAGTGCGCGGAATGGTATCGCCCGTACCATCACCGTGGATTAGCTTTGCATCCGCTTGGGGCTGCCCCTGTTGTTCGGGCCCGATTAGACCTTCACCCGCCTGCATCGACCCGCTTCAGCGCGCCCGTAACCATTCCTGGCTAGCCTCAGGCAGCGCTTCGTTCGTCAGTAGTACCTTTCCGCCGCTGCGGGCAACTACATCCAGTCGTGCGTCTCCCACCAGCTTTTCCAGTTCGGGAAGTGCCTCATCCGCGGCGACCAGATAGCTGCGGCCTGGTTGCTGCCACTGCTTCGCAAGCTGGGCATCATCGATGAATACGTCCGGTGCGCCCGGCGCATACGACCCATACACCAGATTGTTAATGCGCCCGTTTCGTAGCGGGGCCGTACGATCGGCGTAAAAAAAGATCGATGAGAAGGTGTAGTAGTGATGATCCACGATGAGCCGCCCTGGAGGCGACTTCTTCAGGGCTTGCGCTAAAGGCCGGGACGACATGTACGGATCGAAAATTACCAGCGCCAGCCGCGCCGCCTGAAAAAACACCACCATCATCACGCCCGTCGCCACCGCCGCCCGAATACCGGTTTGCCTGAAATTGCCCGCCGCGCCGATCAGAAAGGCTGCGCCAGCCACTGCCAGCGGCCATCGGAGATACGCGAATGAGGCGAGCGTCAGGTCTTCCATGTGGCCCAGCGAAAGCGTGTAAGCAGCCGGATTCTGGCTTAGCGCCAAGGAGATATCGCCCGGCGTCGGGAGGTTCCTCACCAGCACCAAAATCGCGATTACTGCTACCGCGCAGCAAAGCGAAATGGCCGCTAATGCTCGTGTGCCGAGCCTCAATGCCCGGCTGTGCTCTAGCGCCATCGCTGACCCTAACAGCAAAGCCATTGCTGGATAACATGGCATCGAATAATATTCCTGAGTTGTGGAGAACGAGAAGAACACCAGCACCACGCCTATCCAGCACAGACACATCAACCTGGTCCGCCCTGCTCTTGTCGCCGCGCGGAACGATTGCTTCACGACCGCTGGAAAATACATGCTCCACGGGAATAGCCAAAGCAAATGAAAGAGCCAGAAATACAAGCGCGGCACGGTGTTATAGTCGCGGGGGTAACGTAAGTTCAGAAAACGTAGTAACTGCTCGTTGATGAAGTAGAACCAGAAAAAGCCATGATACTCGCCGGGAACGCTGCGCATCGTAAATGCGAAATATGGAGGATTGCGCAGCATCGCGAGTATGTGCCAGGGCGCTGCGATCCCTATCAGGATCAGCGCACTCGTAAACGGATGCAGTTTCTTCCATGTTGCGCGCTCAAATAGCTGCTTGGTGAGAAGCAAATAGATCAGGCCAGCGCCGACGGGAAACACCGCTGCGATCAAACTCTTCAGCAGCAACCCTACCCCGATGCTTGCCGCGAAAACATAGGCCCATAATGCAGGCCGCTTCTCGCCTGGTTCGAAGACCCGTAGAAAGGCCCAGATTGCCACGGTTATCGTGAGCGTCAGCATCACGTCCGGGATCTGGATCCTAGTAAAAAGAAACAAACCAACACAGGTCGCAATCGTAAGGCCCGCGTAGAACGTGGCGCGCTTCCCGAATGCCCAACCCGCGAAAGCCGCCGTAGTTAAGGCTAGGACGATTGCCGATAGCGCCACCGGAATGCGGGCCGCCCAGTCCGTCACGCCGAATATCTTGTAGCAGACGGCCATCAGCCAGTAAATCAGCGGAGCTTTTTCGAGATAGGCTATGCCGTCCAGGTGCGCTGTTACCCAGTCACCCGAACTCAGCATGTTATGTGCGATCTGTGCCTGCACCGCATCCACGTCGTCCATTAGGGAAGGAGGCGAGATAATGCAGGCTAGATAAACTGCCGCCGCGAAAACTAGGACTGCCAGATAGGCGTTAAGAGGCCGCCAACCGCTTCTTGCTCCACTGCGGGCTCCGGCGCGGCCTCGACTTTCCATCTTTTCATCCAGAGAAACAACATCATGAGTCCCCAAAGGTGATACCCCAGATTTTCCGTTCTTTTGAAGTGGCGGTCCAGGCAATCCTCGACCGCTGCGCGCTCGAAGAGTTCGGAATATTCAGATAGTCCAGCCAGCAGCGTGTCGATCAGCAGTTGCCGCAAAGGGCCTCGCAACCAGTCATGTGCCGGAATGTCGAAACCAACCTTCTTCCGTCTGAGAACGGCAGCTGGAAGCCGTTTTTTCATCAGCTCTCGTACCACAATCTTTTGTTTTGAGCCGCGCATCAGTGAGCTCTCGGGCAATGCGGCCGCGAATTCCACGATCCGGTGATCGAGAAATGGCGGTCGTACTTCGAGTGAGTGAGCCATGCTCATCCGGTCTGACTTCGCCAGAATGTCGTCGGCCAGGTAATACCGCTGATCGAACCACATGCGCGCCTTCAAGTCGTTGCCGCTGGTACGGAAATCCCCAAGTACCGACCCGAGGCCCGCAGGCAAGGGCTGCCGGATCAGCCGCTGCTTACCGCGATCCGTGAAAGTTCCGTTCCAGAAAACGTGGGCCCGTTCCGGCCTCATTCCCAGGCCTTCGAGAAAGCGCTTCAGCTTGTACTCGAAACCGATCTTTTCATCTGAGGCCGGCAATTTCCCCGCCGCCTTCAGGCCCATCCTCAGTAGGTTCGAAGGTAACTTGCGAAAGTGGCCCGCCAGCTCGTCTGCCCGATAAGTTAGGTAACCTCCGAATAGCTCGTCCGCTCCTTCGCCGCTCAGTGCTACCGTTACATGTTTCCTGCTGAGCTGCGAAAGGAACCAGACCGGTAATGCACCGGCGTCCGCATTTGGATCGTCAGAGAAATATGCGAATTCGGTGATCGCGTCCTCAAGACCGCAGTCCGGGTTCAAATCAAGCTGTTCATGCTTGGTGCCGTAGTAGCTTACTACCTGCTTGATGTAAGGGCCTTCGTCGAAGCTGCGGCCATTGAACGAGATCGAAAACGTCCTCAGCGGAGTCCCGGAAGCAGTGGCCGCATAATGCAGAATGGTCGATGAATCTAGCCCGCCGCTCAACCAGATCCCGACCGGAACATCCGAAAGTAAGTGCTCCCTTACTGACTGCTGTAACAGCTCTTCTAATCGTTCCGTTACCTCGCCTTCATCGTTCAACGCCGGCCTCAGCGGCAATTCCCAGTAGGGCTCGGATCGCAACGCCCCATTAACCCATTCGAGCCAGTATCCTGGCCGCAGCTTTTCGATTCCCTCTATCAGCGTCAGCGGAGACGGAACATAGTTCATCGCCAGGTAGCAATCGAGGCCCCTCAGATCGAGGCGGCGCCCTATCTCCGGGTGCGCGAAGATTGTCTTCATCTCGGAGCCGAAGACAAGGTCGCGGCCAGCGCGTGACCAATAGAGCGGTTTGATGCCCATCCGGTCGCGTACCAGGAGCAGCCGCTTCCGCGATTCGCTCCAGAACGCAATCGCAAACATTCCGCGCAATAGCGGTAAACACGCCGTATCCCATTCCTCGAAGGCGTGCAGCACTGTCTCGGTATCGCTCTGGGAGTGGAACTTGTGTCCCCGTCCTACGAGCTGTCGCCTTATTTCCAGGTGATTATAAATCTCGCCATTGAAAGCGATCACCCGGTCGCCGTCATCGGAAATAATCGGCTGGTCTCCACCTTGCAGATCTAGAATTTTGAGCCGGGTTGCCCCCAATGACACGCATTCGGATTGGAAGGCCCCATGCTGGTCAGGCCCGCGGTGGTCCAGCAAAGAAAGCATGGTGTGGATGCGACCGCCCCTTACTGGATGTTTCCAATGAGTAAAACCCGCTATTCCGCACATCTTAGTTTGTGCCGCCTGCCAGAACACTGGTAAGACGCAACAGGAGTTTCGCCGGTTTTAGCGTTGTTGTTGTTAGACTCAAGGAAGTTTGTTGTGCTATTGACCGCACACCTAGGTTGCCTCTGGGTCCGTCAGACAAACGTAAGAAGTTGGCCGGACTTCGCTGCGGGGGCAGATGTTCCCCTGGGCACCTTTGTGCGCGCGTTCATTAAAAGACTTTAGTGTGCGGACTTTCATCGACTCTATCTTGCTCGCCTTAGCTGCTGCGCCCTTCATCTATTATCTGATTTCCATTTACAGTTCGTGGAACTTTTTTCGCTCTACTGCGAAGGTTAGCTCGGAAAAACCTAATTTCACGCCGCCTGTTAGCAACATAAAGCCGATCCGCGGTCTCGATCCCGAGGCTTACGAAAACTTCGCTAGTTTGTGCCGCCAGGATTACCCGGAGTACGAGCTTCTCTTCTGTATTAGTCCCGAAGACGAATCCGTCCTTCCGATTCTTCAAAAACTAGCGATCGACTTCCCGGAACGCAAAATTCGTATCCTATCCGGCTCTGGCCGGCAAGCCGCTAACGATAAAGTCGCTAAACTGGCTCGGCTGGTCAGCGAGGCAACTTACGACTTCATCGTCATCAATGACAGCGATGTCCGGGTTCGCCCCGATTATCTGCGTCAGATTATCGCTCCCTTGGCCAACCCCGAGATCGGTGCCGCTACCTGTCTCTATGTTTCCGCTAACGACAGAACTTTCGCGGACCGGCTTCAATCAATGGGCATGCTCTCTGATTTCTTTCCAGGCATCCTCGTGGCCCGTCAACTCGATGGAGTGAAGTTCGCCCTCGGTACCAGCATCGCAACCACTCGCCGCCATCTCGCTCAGTTCGGAGGCTACGAAAGCCTGGAGAATCGGCCGGCAGACGACCTCCTCCTCGGTCGGCTCATCGCCGAACAGGGACATAAAGTCGAGCTGCTCCCGTATACCGTCGAAACAGTCCCCGATTTCTCGTCGCTCGCAGAGTTACTTCACAAGCGCCTTCGTTGGACGACCGTGATGCGTTACATGCGCCCACTGGGCCATCTCGGACTCGTCTTCACGCTGGGCCTTCCCTGGGCCGCAGTTGCCATAGCTGTCCACCCTAGTTTTACGATCGCGGCCGCTTACCTTGGAGCCTATCTCCTCCTGCGGGCGGCCATGCTCTGGGTAGTGGCCGTTGTCGGCCTCAAACGTCGCGGCTTCTGGGGTAATCTTCCGCTCATCGTGGTCTGGGATGCCTTCGCCGTGCTCATTTGGTTACTCAGCTTCTGGCGCACGAGCATCCGCTGGCGCAACAGCGACTATTACATCCGCAACGGCGCTCTCGTCCCCGTTCCGGCGCGAAACTCCGTCAACTGATTGCCTCTAGGCTGGCGTCGCGACGCCCAACACTGCGTCGCTGCGTCGCTCGTTCCGCGTTTTCCTCCAATTTACTTGGGGTAGCAACGTTGCCGTATCGATCCTGTCCCGGTATTGCAGCGCAATGTTCATCAGCGAATCGAGTAACGATTTCGAAAGCAGATGCGGCGTCAACCCTAGATCGAGAAGCTTCGAATGCTTTGCATGATAATAATGCTCTTCTGATTCCACCCGCGGGTCCGGCAGATGGTCGATCTCCGCCTTCAGCCCTAATTTCTTTGCGGCAGATTGCACCATATTCGCCAGCTCTAACACGGAGAACTGTTCAGTGAACTGGTTGAAAACTCTGCACTCGCCCCGCGCCGCCGGATTGAGGCACGCCAGTTCTATGCAGCGCACCGTGTCCCGAATATCTAAGAATCCGCGTGTCTGTCCACCTTTCCCGTAGACCGTCAGCGGGTGCCCGATCGCTGCTTGCACGCAAAAGCGATTGAGTACCGTGCCGAATACGTCGTCGTAATCAAACCGGTTTATCAGCCCTTCGTGCAGCGCCACTTCATTGGTAAGCGTGCCGTACACCACGCCCTGGTTCAGGTCCGTTGCCCGCGTGCCCCAGATTTTGCAGGCGAACATAATGTTGTGACTATCGTGAACTTTGGATAGGTGGTAAAAAGAGCCAGGCTGCTTCGGATAGGGAAGTACATCCGCGCGTCCGTTATGCTCGATCCGTATGTATCCTTCCTCGATGTCGATATTGGGCGTGCCGTACTCGCCCATGGTCCCGAGCTTGATCAAATGACAGTCGGGCTGATACTCATGCAACGCAAACAGCACATTCAACGTGCCCACGACATTGTTTACTTGCGTAAATGCCGCGTGCTTGCGGTCGATCATCGAGTAAGGTGCTGACCGTTGCTCTGCAAAGTGTATAACCGCTTCGGGCTCGAACTTAGTAATGACGGAGGCCAGGAAATCGTAATCGGTTATGTCTCCGGCAAAACCTTCGATGCTCTCGCCGGTAAGTTCCTGCCAGATTCTCAATCGCTCGGAAAGAGGCCGGATTGGCGTGAGAGTCTGAACTCCAAGCTCGAAATCCCATTGCCGCCGGACGAAGTTATCCACCACCGCCACCCTGTGGCCTTTCTTCGACAGGTATAACGCGGTTGCCCAGCCGCAATAGCCATCACCGCCCAAAACGCAAATATTCATAAGAACTGAAGACCCTCGTCAAAAATAGTTACTCCGTCAGAGCTATATCAGGCACTGGACACCCAGCTCTGTTCGCCTGCGGTGGTATTTAACCGCGTCGCGCCGACAAATGCGCTGCCGAAACAAATCAGGAGAATGCCTAGCCAATGCTGGTTTGTAATCTGTTCCGCCAGGAAGACCTTGGCCAAAATAGCGGAGAGTGCATAGCCCAGGGAAGTTGCAGGAAGAACAAAACTCAAATCAGCCCGGCTCAGCAGTGCCATTCGCCCAAGTAACCAGAAAATCTGCAGGCCCACTCCCAACGCAACCAGTGGTTCGAACAGCGCTCGAAGGTAGGTAGCGGGATTACCTGCTAAGGCGTGCGGAAAGGCCTTCACTCCTGCTGCAAAGAGAAGATTACTGAACGGCTTAACCAAAACAACCGCCGCGATTAGCCCGTAGCTGCGGATGTCGCAACTCTCTACTCGATTTCTACGATTCATCTAGCCTACAGTCGTCAACAATTCATGGGACGCGCAAACACGCGCATATTGTTGCGGCTAATTGCTGTGGGCGCTAGTGCTCCTGGCAGGCGCGCACTTACTCGCTTAAATTTATCACGCGGGCTCGAACGCTATGCGCGAAGTGCGCCTTTGGCCAGTCCCGTAAAGGTGTTCCAGACATTCCCGGGTATTTTCTGAACATCTTCGAGCACCTGCTGCATTGCTGAAAGAAAGTAATCCACGTCCTCTTTGGTGATAACGAGCGGCGGCAGGAACTTAATCACTTCCGTGTGATACCCCGCCACCTGCGTGAGAATACGGTGGCGGTGTAGAAGCGGCATGATTAGCATCTGGCTGAATACGCCGAAATTCAGCGTATGCAGCGTGTCCCAGGCCGCCTTCAGTCTCAAAGATTGCTCCGGGCGCTTGAAGTCAATGCCGAACATCAACCCGCGGCCTCGTACTTCGGAAACAAACGGGCATTCCCTACCCAGGTTCCTCAGCTGCTCGATGGCGTAGGCCCCCAGTTCCGCCGCGTTCTCAACCAGACACTCCTCTTCCATGATTTGCAGCGTTGCCAGCGCTGCTGCCATCGCGAGATCATTCTGCCCGAAGGTGTTCGAGTGGACCACGCAGCGTTCCATGGTGTTGAACACGCAATCCATAATCTTCGGATGGGTGATAACAGCTCCCACCGGAATATATCCGCCCGATAGCGCCTTGGCGGTGCACACAATATCGGGAGTAACTTCGGGCCAGTGCTGGTAAGCGAACCATTTCCCCGTGCGTCCCAGGCCGCTTTGGACCTCGTCGGCAACCAGCAACGCGCCGGCTCTTCGGCAGAGCCGGTGGGCCTCGGCCAGGTAACCGTCCTTCACCACCTCGCAGCTTTTGCCCTGTACCGGCTCCACCACGAAAGCCGCCACATCCCTGCGCTGCAGGGCCTGCTCGAGAGCTGCCAAATCATTGAACGGCACGGCCTCTGTACCCGGCATCAGATCGCCGAATCGTTCGCGGAAAAATTCAGCGCCGTTCAACGAAAGCGACCCCGTAGTCAGCCCGTGAAATGCATGCTCGCAGTAGACGATCCGGCTTTTTCCTGTGAAACAGCGGGCAAACTTTATGGCCGCTTCCACCGTTTCCGTGCCCGAATTGCAGAAAAACACCCGCGACAATCCGTGGCCCCCAGGGCCCGAGGTGTGGCTCGTCAGTTTCTCCGCCACTAACCCGGAGAGCAGCGAGCAATCCATCCGGACCAGGTTCGGCATCTCGCGCGATAGAATCTGTTCGAGAATCGATCGCACGCCGGGATGATTGCGCCCCAGCGCAAACACGCCCCATCCGGTCAGCATGTCGAGATAGCGATTGCCGTACCTGTCGAATAAGTAGCAGCCTTCCCCGCGCACGTATTCTTTGTCGAAGCCAATCGTGCGCAGCATCTTCACAAAAGCCGGATTTACGTGCTGCGCATGCAACTCGTACTGCCTGCCCTGCTGACTATCCAACCACGCGAGGAAATTGCCGCTCATTGAACTAGCGTTACCGGGGAAAACATCGTCACAGTCGATTGTGGCATGCGCAACCTCACCGGGGAACCGTTCGGCTGCAACATTGCCTACTTCGAAGCCGGCCCGTATGAGGTCATGGAATCCAGCAGCTTGTAGCGCTCCCTTTGCGCATCCGGAGCCGCATGTGGCTCCGGGCCCAAGTGCATCACCTGATAGCCGTCCTCTTTCCGGTACGCCGGCCAATACGGTAGCCCGTTTCCGTCTGGACTCCCGGTCTTCCCGAAATTGCTCCAATAAGTCGCCATTTCATCCGACAACTTGCGATCCTGTGGGCGCCAGGGAAGATGCTTCGATGCGAGGTTCTCAAAAACAAACTCGATCTCGGACGAGTGATACGCCCCGCGCCACTCGGCAGCTGCCGTGTCTTTTTCATCGGGGCTGATCGGCGGAGCGTCTTCAAAGCTGTAGCGGTACACCGGTGCGGCCCCGGTTGCGTTCTGCATCTCGATCCACTTCCATGTGGAATAGCCGATGAACTGATCTCCCGCCAGATCCTGCGCGGCCCGCTTCGCCTCTTCATCCGTTTTCGCCGGATAGGCTTTCAGTATCGCGTCCGCTTTATCTCCCAATAATGCGTGCAGGCGCGATACGTAGTTTTGCAGCGTGGGCTGCGTATTGCCAAAGATCGCCTGATAACTGCCCTCATCTGCGTTCCAGCCGGCCAGCAGCGGAACTTTTCGTTGCTGGCCCGCGGCATAGATCGAGTACACCTCTTGCGGCAAAAAATAGCCGTCGATATTTGGCGCAAATCGAAAATCGTGGTACTTACTCGCGGCTTTCAGGAGATCTTCCGCTGGCTTTGCCCGCAATGCCTGGAGCGATCCGGCTCCGATCGACTCGCCGAATTTCGCGCCAACCTGCTCCGTCGTCTCCAGCGATTTGGCCGGAAGGGTTGGCCCAAAGAACGCTCCGCTCTCCCCGATTGCTCGCTCAAATAGGCCCTTCGTCAGCGGAGATGCCATCTGCGCGCTCACTGAAAACGAACCCGCCGATTCCCCGAATATCGTGACCTCTTTGGGATCTCCGCCGAATGCCGCGATATTGTTCTGCACCCACCAGAGCGCCGCGGTCTGGTCAAGCAGCCCGTAGTTGCCGGCCGCTTTGTGGGCTGACTCTTTCACCAGCTCCGGATGCGCGAAAAATCCGAACACGCCCAGTCGGTAATTAAAACTGACCACGACTACGCCTTTTTGCGCGAGGCGCTCGCCATCCTGTCGCGGCTCTGAGGAAGCTCCCGCTGCGAAACCGCCGCCATAAATCCACACCATCACCGGCAACTGCGCACGCGCATCCGCCGCAGGCGTCCAGACGTTCAGATAAAGGCAGTCCTCGCTGGGCCCTTTGTCGCGAAACACCATGTCGGGGAAGATATTGCCCTGCATGCAGCGCGCTCCAAATTCCGTCGCTTTTCGTACGCCTTCCCAATTCGCCGCCGGTTGTGGCTCTTTCCAGCGCAGATCGCTAACCGGCGGGGCCGCATATGGAATGCCCTCGAAAATACGAACCTTCCCGTCGGCGCTCGTCTTTCCCTCCACCTGACCGTTCGCCGTACGTACAGTTGACGCTCCAAACAGGCTTGGACAAAGGCTAAGTGTCGCAACAAAAATCAGCATTTTGTGCTTGATCATGATTTGGCTACCGGAAACTCTATCATTCTTCCCTCAAGGCTGGCTTCGTTTTTCCTTTCCGAGCCGTAACCTTGCAATCGCGCCATGCGCTCCTACCGCCCAAACTGAATCCTCCTCCGCTGCCGCGACCGCATTCAGACCGGAACTGCGGATAGTCCGCCAGGTCCTACCTCCATCGTCCGAAACGGACGATCCGGTCGACCCGACCGTCACCAGCGTCTGTGGCCGGCGCGGAATCGCTGCCACTGCCGACCGGTACCCGCCCGGCCCGGCATTCTCATTTGTTTGCCACGACTTACCGCCGTTTTGGCTAACCGCAATCGTTCCTTTGAGTTCGTTTGGTAATTTGTAGTCGCCGCCTACCGCGATCCCGTTTCTCCGGTCCGCAAAAACCAGCGAGAATATGCCGGCCGACGCGGCTTTGGCCCGGATCGGAGTCGCAACAGCCGTCCAGGTCCTTCCGCGATCCGGCGAGTAGAAGACGCGCGCTTCGGCGGCTCCCCCCGTCCCGAACCAGGCGTCATCGCCGCCATGCACCGTCAGGCTCGTGCCGCTCGCCGCAAAGGCGCCTTCGCCGGGAAGTGCCGGCGGCGTATTCTGCCGCTCCCAGGATTTGCCCCCACTAACTGTTGTGAAAATCACGAAATGGCCGTCGACCGGATCTCCAAGCACGATCCCGCGCTGCCTGTCCCAGAACGAAAGCGCGTCGAAAAAGCCCTTGGGGTCTGGATTGGTGAAGAGCAGCTTCCAGCTTGCGCCTCCGGAGTTCGTTTGGTAAATTCGCGAATTCTGGCCTTCACCGCTTGAAAGCAGGATCGCATTTTGTGCATCCCACGCTTCCACGTCCCTGAAATCGAGTTTCTGGGCTCCCGTAACACTCCCGGTTCGCCAGGTATCGCCGCCGTCGCTGGTCACGACCCAGGTACCGTTCGTGCCGCTTGCCCAGATCACGCGAGACGAAACTACGGCTAGCCCGCGCAGGCTCGCCTGCGTGGGACTGTTCACCGGAACCCAGGAGGCGCCTAGTGCGGCAAGCAAGATAAGTGGGTGCGGCATCCGCCTATGATATGTGGCATTCGTCGACGGCCAGCTGCCGTTCGCCGATTTGCCCGTGAACGGAAGTCCGATTCCCCCTAGCATCGAATCGAGGGATGATGATGAAACGCAGCGAATTCGAGACCTTGATTGTGCCCGTGATCTTGTTACTAACCGGACTTATACTGATCGGCGGCGATTCGGCCGGAATACTTTCTTTGGATCGCATCCAGAATCTGTGGCCGATGGCGCTGATCCTGATCGGGCTCAGTGAACTCCTGACCGCCAGCGACGAACAACCTTCCAAGTCAGCCGCTTCTCGCCGCGCCCATGACGGAGCCCGGCGTGTCTGAGCGTCCCAATAACAACGACGATTGGTGGATTCCGTACGCGAAGAATTCCGAAGAATGGCGATGTCTTCAACGCCGAAACGCAACCCGTGCGCGCCTCTTCTTTTCAGTGGTTCTAATAACTGCTGGGGTCCTCCTCTTTCTTAGCAATGTGGGCATCCTTCCCGTTCGCAATATATGGGAGTTCTGGCCCGTACTGCCGCTTGCGGCTGGATTCGGAAGCTTTACTCATGCCAGAAGTGCGGCCGCCCGCGTCTGGGGAGTTTTTCTAATCCTATTCGGCGGCCTGTTTCTGCTGCTGAATCTTGGATGGATTCATCTGCGGGCAAGCGATAGCAGTTGGTCCCTTTCTCTCATGCTGATTGCCGCCGGTTTTGCCGCGCTGCTCAGCGTGCTCGAATCCTCACGCAAAGCTTTACCTGGGGCGCGAGGCTCCGGTCAAGATCGGTCGCTTCGTGATTACCAGAACACCGCGAACGACTTTGTCGTTTTCGGATCCCTGAAGCGTAAAGTCGAAAGCTGCGCCTTCCAGGGTGGAGATCTGACCACCATCTTCGGAAATATCGAAATGGATCTGAGACGTTCTGAGATGGCTCTTCCTGCCACGTCGGCGGTTCTCAACGTGAATGCGGTGTTCGGCTCAATTAAGATCAGAGCGCCTCAAAACTGGCGCGTGCATGTTAGCGGGGCTGGTATTCTCGGGAACTTTGAAGACAAAACAATTCCGCCCAATAACGGACCGGATGCCCCCGTTCTTGTGATTACCGGATTCTCAATTTTCAGCTCAGTAGAGATCGAGGATTAGCTTGCACCCGATCTTTCGAGAGAGACGCCTCTGGGCCGGTTACTTGAGCGGCTGGGTTCCGATCGGCTTGATACTGGCGAGCGTGCTTCGCAATTCGTCGCGCTTGGATTGGCTTGAGGTCTTCGCCGTAATCGCTCCCGTTACGTTTGTGCTCGCCTTCGTCGGTCTTTCGGCTTGGTATGTGTGCCGCTCACTCGATCTGAAAACAACTTCCGACTGGCGTCTGGCTGTTACTTTTCTTCTCGCGGCGATGTGCGCCAGCACGTTGGTAGAGAAATTGGCGGAGTTTTGGTTATGGATTCTCAATCACTTCTCGCCGGGAATCGAAGCGCGCTTCCGGCCTGCTATACCCGCTATGGCGGGCATGTTTTCGCTGATCTACTTGCTATCCGTCGTTCTTCATTACCTGATTCTCGCGCTCGAAAGCTCGCAAAAAGCCGAAATTCTGTCCCGAGAAGCCGAGATCAAAGCTCTTAAAGCACAAGTTAATCCGCACTTTCTGTTTAACAGCCTGAACTCAATAAGCGCTCTCACCAGCATCGACCCGGCGAGGGCCCGGCAGATGTGCATCGCTCTCTCCGACTTCCTGCGAAACTCGCTGCGCCTGGGAGAACGGCAAAGTATCCCTCTTGGTGAAGAGCTCGTCCTGACCAGGAGTTATCTTGATGTGGAGCGCGTACGCTTCGGCAAGAAACTGCGCATCAGGCAGCACCTCGAGCAAGGCTGCGAGGATTGTGACGTTCCCCCACTGCTGGTTCAACCGCTGGTCGAGAACGCGATCAAGCATGGGATTGCAACCTTGGCCGAAGGAGGGGAAATCGCGCTCACCGGGGAGCGCTCGAAGGATCAGTTGCGTGTCACCGTCGAGAATCCTTTTGATCCGGACGCGCCTCCAGCACAAAAGACCGGCTTCGGCCTGCTCGGCGTGAAGAATCGGCTGCATGCGCGGTATGGGAATGCAGGCAAGCTCGAGATCGACGTACAACCCGCACTCTACCGGGTAATGCTGTCTCTGCCCTGGGTTACCAGCCGAACTGAAAGTTCCGGGGAGGCGGTCGAACGATGAAGATTCGAACTATTCTTGTCGACGACGAAGAACTGGCCCGGCAGCTTTTGCGCGAGTACTTAAGCTCTGAGACGGATATCGAGATCGTAGCCGAGTGCGGCAACGGATTCGATGCGGTCAAACTCGTGGCAGAACATCAGCCCGATCTGCTCTTCCTCGATGTGCAAATGCCCAAACTCGACGGCTTCGAAGTACTTGAATTAATCGGCAGCGGAGTTGCCGTGGTGTTTGTGACTGCTTACGATCAGTACGCAACGAAGGCCTTCGATGCCTCGGCGGTTGATTATTTGTTGAAGCCCTTCGAGATCGAGCGCTTCAAAACGGCCCTCGACCGGGTGCGCCAACGGATTGCAAGCAAAACACATGCGAGCGTGAATGCCAGCGAGTTACGTCAAGCCGCGACTCCACCCGGACAGTATGCACAGCGCCTCGTGGTCCGGGAGGGCGCCAGCCTGCACGTAGTTCCGATAGAGCAGCTGGATTATGCCGAGGCGCAGGACGACTATGTTGCCTTACACACTCGCGGCAAGCTGCACCTTAAACAGCAGACGATCTCCAATCTCGAGTCTTCTCTTGATCCATCCCGTTTCGTGCGCGTGCATCGGTCCTTTCTGGTCAACCTGGAGCGCATCGCCAGAGTCGAGCCGTATACAAAGGACACTCGCATGGCGATTTTGGCCGGAGGGAGTAAAATTCCGGTGAGCCGCAGCGGATATCTGCGTCTGAAAGAATTGATGCAGGTCTAAAATCTAATCTGCGGAATTTCAGGAGTCGCATGCCAAACGAGAGCTGTGATATCGGCTTGATCGGTCTTGCCGTGATGGGCCAAAACCTGGTGCTGAACATGAACGACCACGGATATCGGGTGGCTGTATTCAATCGCACTGTATCCAAAGTTGACGAGTTTGTAAATCACGAGGCGAAGGGAACCCAGGTTACCGGCGTACATTCGATTGAAGAACTGGTGAATGCTCTGAAGAAGCCGCGGCGGGTCATGCTCATGGTAAAGGCAGGCGATACTGTCGACGCGATGATTGAGCAGCTGATTCCTCACCTCGGGAAGGGCGACATCATCATCGATGGAGGTAATTCGCACTTTCCAGACACGAATCGCCGGACCAAAGCGCTCAACGAAAAAGGCATCCTGTTCATTGGGACCGGCGTCTCGGGCGGGGAAGAGGGCGCGCGCCATGGACCGTCCATCATGCCGGGTGGAAATCCCGAGGCGTGGCCGCACGTCAAAGACATCTTTCAATCCATCGCAGCGAAGGTCGAGGACGGCACTCCGTGCTGCGATTGGGTGGGCGAAGATGGCGCCGGGCACTACGTGAAGATGGTTCACAACGGCATTGAGTACGGCGATATGCAACTAATCTGCGAAGCCTATCAGCTGCTGAAGGACGGTTTGGGGTTGAGCGCCGACGAACTCCACGAAGTCTTTGCTGATTGGAACAAGGGCGAGCTCGATAGCTTTCTTATTGAAATCACAGCCGAGATTCTGGCGAAGAAGAGCGACGAAGATGGCCAGCCAATGATCGATAAGATTCTCGATACCGCGGGTCAAAAGGGCACCGGAAAGTGGACTGCTATCAGCGCGCTTGATCTCGGGATGCCTGTCACGCTGATTGGCGAGGCAGTATTCGCGAGATGCCTCTCGGCGCTGAAAGACGAGAGGGCGGCAGCCTCGAAGGTTCTGACTGGACCGACACACCGCATCGATTCGCAGGATCGCAAGATTTTCATTGAGGATGTGCGTCGAGCGCTTTATTGCTCCAAGATGATTTCCTACGCTCAGGGCTACATGCTGCTACGCGAAGCGGGCAAAGAACAGGGTTGGAACCTGAATATGGGAGGCATTGCGCTTATGTGGCGGGGCGGCTGCATTATTCGCAGTCGTTTCCTGGCGAAGATCAAAGAAGCGTACGACAAGAACCCAAAACTTACTAATCTTTTGCTGGATGCATTCTTTAGCGGTGTCTTAAATAACTATCAGACGGCCTGGAGGCACGCCATCATTCATGCAATCGGATTTGGCGTGCCCACGCCGGCGTTCTCAACTGCGCTCGCCTTCTATGACGGATATCGCACTGAACGCCTGCCGGCCAATCTACTGCAAGCGCAGCGGGACTTCTTCGGCGCCCACACGTATGAGCGCGTGGACAAACCTCGCGGCGAGTTCTTTCACACCAATTGGACTGGTCGCGGCGGACGCGTTTCGTCTGGGACCTATAACGCTTGATTTCGGTTTTGCACAGTAATGTTTTGCAACGAAGCGAGATCAAGGAGGCAGGGAGGAAAGCATGAGTGAAGGACTAAAAATCAGACAGGATGGAGCGCTAGATTTCGTTTCGATCGGTGGTTTGGTCCACCGCCTCGATCCGGGAATCATTCCCTTCCGTAAAGCAACCGAATGCAAGATTCATGTAAGCGGAGGCGAGTTCAACGTCGCGGCCAATCTGTCGGATTGCTTCCGCCTGAAAACGGGAGTGGCAACCGCAATGGTCGATTATCCAATAGGCGATTTAGTCGCGGAACGCGTGCGCGCCATGGGCGTGATTCCTTACTACAAGTACTTCAAAAACGACGGCGTTTCCGGCCCAAATATCGCCGCCGTTTATAGCGACCGCGGCCAGGGCGTCCGAGCTCCGGTCGTGTTTTACAACCGCTGCAATGAGGCGGCGGCGAAACTCAAACCGGGGGATTTCAATTGGGGTGCAATTTTTGAGGGAGGTGTCCGCTGGTTTCACAGCGGCGGGATCTTCGCTGCGCTCTCGAGCACCACCTCCGAAGTGATTCTCGAAGGTATGCAGGCGGCCAAGGAAGCGGGGGCCGTGATCTCCTTCGATCTGAACTATCGTGAGAAGCTCTGGAACGTGATTGGCGGGGCCAAGAAAGCAGTTGAGGTGATCGACCGGATCGTGAAAAATGTTGACGTGCTGGTCGGCAACGAAGAGGATCTGCAGAAGGGGCTGGGTATTCCAGGACCGGAGGTCGCGGCTAAATCCAAGCTCGACCCTAGCGCTTTCTTCAGCATGATCGACAACGTACGCAAAAAACATCCGCAGGTGAAAGTGGTGGCGACGACTTTGCGCGAAGTTCATTCTACAAACCGTCATAGCTGGAGTGCGGTGGCTTGGATCAACGGGAAAACCCACGTCGCTCCCACCGCAGAACTCGACGTCTATGACCGGGTCGGCGGCGGCGACGGCTTTGCGGCAGGCCTGTTTTTTGGACTTCTAACAGGTGAGCCCGATGAAGAAGCGGTCAAGCTTGGCTGGGCGCACGGCGCATTATTGACCACCTTCCCGGGTGATACGACAATGGCTACGCTCGAACAAGTACGCGGCTTCGCTATGGGCGGTTCGGCGCGTATCCAGCGATAGTGAAGCGGTACTAACGATCTCGTTTCCCGATGCTATGATTTAGGTCAGAAAGCGTTACCTAGCATGCGGACGCGTATCCTGTCCCGCGTTTTTCCACGGAGCGTCGCATCCAGGCGCTCCTGCTGCCAGAGTTTCCTAAAAGCAGTCGCGATGCTCGTTTTTTCGGCAGCGGGAGGGCTGCTCTTTGCGCAGGGCAACGCGGCTCCGAACGGCCCGCAAGTGAACACTGGGAGTGCACTTCCAGCCGATGAACCTGTGGCAATCGTAAGCCGCAAGGCGAACGACCCGGGACCAGCGGCCGGCTCCCGATCCGTGGATATTCGGGTGAATCGGACCCTCGTCTTGATCAACGTCACGGTCACCGATCCACTGAACCGGTTTGTGACGGGGCTCGAAAAAGAGCACTTCCGGCTATACGAAGACAAAGTAGAGCAGAAAATCACCGATTTCTCAGCGGAAGACGCACCCATCTCCATCGGGCTGGTCTTCGACACGAGTGGAAGCATGGGCCAGAAGCTGCAGAAATCACGTCAGGCCGCGGCGGAGTTCTTCAAGACGGCGAACCCTGCGGACGAATTCTTCCTTGTCCAATTCAACGACCGCCCCGAACTGAGCGTCCCCTTCACTACCGATACCGACAAGATTCAGAGTACGCTGACTTTCACCCAGTCGAAAGGGCGCACTGCGCTGCTTGACAGCGTATACCTGGCCATGCATGAGATGAAAAAGGCTCGTAATCCTCGCAAAGCAGTGCTGATTATCTCCGATGGCGGGGACAACGCGAGCCGCTACACCGAGACGGAGATCAAGAGCGCGGTGCGCGAAGCAGACGTGCAGATTTTCGCAATCGGGATTTTCGAAGGGCTCGGGAATCGGGGTCGAACTCCGGAAGAAGCGGCCGGACCGGGATTGCTAAATGAATTGGCTGATCAGACGGGCGGACGCGAGTACGCAGTAGAGAACGTCGCCGAGTTGCCCGATATCGCGGCCAAGATTGGTGTTGAATTGAGGAACGAATACATTCTGGGCTATACGCCGAAAAACCGGGAGCGGGACGGAAAGTACCGCCGCGTGCAGGTGAAGTTGAACCAACCGCGCGGCCTGCCACCGCTGAAGGCATATTTCCGGCTTGGATACTATGCACCTACGCAATAGCTTGATCGCCGCTGGACTGGCGGCTGCGTTAGCGCTTAGCCTTCATGCACAGTTCCGCTCCGACACGCGGCTGGTAGTACTGCATGCCAGCGTGACGGACAAGAAAGGCAAGCTGGTAACGAATCTAAACAGGCAGGCTTTCAAAGTTTTCGAAAACGGGCAACCTCAGCAGGTGAAGATCTTCCGGCACGAAGATGTGCCCGTCTCACTGGGCGTGATCATAGACGACAGCGGAAGCATGAGCACCAAACGAAGCCGAGTAGAAGCGGCTGCTCTCGAAATGGTGCGGAATTCCAATCCTCAGGACGAGGTGTTTATCGTTAATTTTAACGATGACGCCTTCCTCGATGTGCCTTTTACGAACGATATCCACAAGCTCGAGCAGGGTTTGGCGCGCATCGATTCGCGCGGCGGTACGGCCATGCGTGATGCCATCAGCATGTCTCTCGACTACACTGCGAAAAACGCGAATAAAGACAAGAAGGTTTTGCTGATCATAACCGACGGCAATGACAACGCGAGCAATATTTCACTTGAGAAAGTGGTCGCGCGAGCCAATCAGAGCGACACGCTGATCTATGCGATCGGCCTGTTTACCGAAGAGGAGAAACACGAGGCTACAAAGGCCCGGCGAGCGCTGAACGAGCTGACTAGCGCCACCGGGGGCCTGGCATTCTATCCGAAAGAGGTGAGCGAAGTTCAGGCGCTCGCTGTCGAGGTGGCACGCGATATCCGCAGCCAGTACACTATTGCTTATACTCCCTCGATTCAAGCTCTCGACGGCAGCTATCGCCAGATTAAGGTTACAGTCGATGCGCCGGGCAAGCCGGTGGTCCGAACGCGTTCGGGCTATTACGCCACTCCCGATGCAGAAAATTCCAAACGGGCCGCCAATGCGCCGGTCGTTAGCGCGTCCGCTGCGCGGCCCTGATGCTGCGATTCCTCTGGATCGCCTCACGCGGATTTCGTTTGCGTCCATGGCAGTCGCCTTACCTGCGCTGGCGAATTGAGACCTACTCCGGGATCCCCGCAGATACAATCGGCGCCAAGATGTTTTTCCAGTTCATCCTGCGCGAACGAGTTTCGCTGTGGCAGTACCTTCGCTGGGTGAGCCGGATGAGTCATTTGCGCTGAGCGATTGCGCGCTGACGAGCGGGCCTATGCGTGATCCAGACGCGCCAGGAACCGCTCAAAGGAGGTAAGTTTTTCGATTTCCTGTGCGGCAAATCGAATACCAAACTCCTCCTCGACTGCGGCAGCCAGGGTGACGGTTGCCACTGAATCCCAATCACTAACCCGGTTCATGCTCGAGCGTTTTGCATCACTTTCGCTCAGATCGGGGAAAACCGCCTGGAAACAGCGGATTAGGCGAGCTTGGGTCTCAGGCATGGACAACCTCAGTTTTATGAAATAGAGCCGGACACCGCTCGAGATATTCCTGGCGTGTGATCGAGAGGCCGGCTCCGAGGCTGTTCAAGAAATTTTCGAAAGGCGCGTTGCGTTGCGTGCGTTCGAAGCGCAGTGTGACTTGATCCCATCGCTCGAACAGAGCCATAAGGACCTGATGTTCGATGCGCCTGGAGAAAGCGCGACAACTCATAACCCAGGTCTCGACCGAAAACTCGTTACCGATCTCATATCCGGCGAGCACGGCGATTTTTCCAAGCTTACTGAAGCGATCCTGGTATCCGACGACAAGTAATCTGGTAGACGGCTGGGCGATAAACTGGCGCCATTCGGCTTCTTCGTAGCGTATGCCATTCAGGTTGAATTGGTTCGTTTTGTTTACCAGTTCGAGCGCTCGGGGGTCAAGCGGCTGCTTCGCCCAGTTGAGTATGATATTCGCTTCCGCTCCTTGGAGCAATGAATCGAGAGCCTTCAGGGCAGCGGCCTCCTGAACAATGCGTCCCTCGCGGACACTCTTTATTCGCAAAACGTCTTCTTGACGGATCTCACGTTTGGCGAACCAGTCACGCAGCTCGCGCAAAAAGGACGGATCGTCACGCCGAAACAGGATGCATTCGAGCCCCGGAAACGCTTGTTTCACCTGCTCCAGTTCCCATTCATTGTCATCTACAAAGACGACGGTATCAGCGCCGATATTCCACCTTTCCAGTGTTCGTGCGACCGATTCGGGTTTAGGATTCCAGTGGGCCTCGACGGGAAAGAGGAAGACAGGTTCGATAACCAGATCCGATCGCTCGAAGGCCTGCTTGACCAGATTCTCGTCGTTTTTCGAAGCGACGCCGAGGAGAGTTCCCGCAGCGGCCAACGAATTCAGAAGCTGCTGGTACAACGCATAGAAATGCGTTTTGTGGTCGAGGTCCCAGCTAATTCCCTCAGGGCCATCTTCACCGAGTGTCCCGCTCCAGAGTGTTTCATCGAGATCGGTGATGAGCCCTTTCTTAGGAGGTCGGGGAAAAGCCACATCGATCAGGGCCCGGGCCATTTTTTCGGCATGGACGAAGCTGTAGGGAAAGCCGTTCATTAACTCAGATCGCAAATCATGCGCGGAGCTATCCGGATTGCTCGTGCGGACGACAGCGGCCGGCGTCAGGGCTGCGAAGCGGAATAGCATCTCCCAAAGCTGAGCTTCGATTCGATTTAGTTCCAGATTGGAAGTCTCGAAACCGGGGGCCAGTGGCAGCGTCGGGAAGGAGATAGCGACGGGAACATGCTGGGCCATCACCTCTATGGCGGAAGCGATGTGCTCGAGGCGGATCCGGGCGTCCGCGACGATCCCTTTCTCGATAGCACCCAGTCCTCGCCAGCCCAGGCGCAAATCGAGATCGGCCCACTCAATTGCAATCAAGGCCGCGCCGAGGCCTTTCGGATCGATCTCGAGCGTTGCGGGAAGGTTCTCAAACAGCCCAGTTTTTATGACGACAGTGCGACCGGGAAATCTCAACCGCAGATGCGCCTTCAACACTGTTTCGAGGTGGAGAGGCGTAAAGCCAGAGGCAAGCAAGACGGCAAGCTCTGGGCCATGCTGCGGGGCGTTTGAGATCTTCAGCGCTTCGAGGAGCTTCATTGAGGCTGGTAACAGAAGATTCCGCGATCGGCCATTTCCTCGAGAGTTTCTAGGACATCTCGCGCCCTAAGGACAGGAGCGACTAAAGTGCCGGTGCGGACTTCTCGCCAGCGAGCCGTACGGCGAAGTTCCGCAGCCAAGGGAGCGAGGCTGCGCCGGCGGGAAATCTCGGGATCATAGAGACGCATGGGAGCACTGTCAAACACTCGGCCATTTGCGCGACAGCGTATCCTGTAGCGCTCAGTGGTGAACGGGCTGAATGGCATCCGGTGCTCCAGGCGCTCTTCCGTGCAATGGAAGTAAGTCATGGCAGCTATGGACACTCCTGCAAGAACGATACGTCCATCGCGCTCCCAGAGCCGCTGCCACGGCGTCCCGCGCCCACATGGGGTGTCGGAGAGATGGTGATCAGCAATCCACCAATCCTGGTCAGCGCCCCACACCGCAACTGAATGAGTAGGATGAACGCTGCGCGCAACACCTGGAGAGCGGCGAAATACTTCCGTCAATAAGCCGACCTGCGATGGCGTGGTATTGACATCAAAGATGCGGTTGCTTCTGGCGTAATCGAGAGCGCTGCCGGATGTGGTTAGGGTAGGCATTAGCAGGGTGCCGCTCGGGCCGACGGCGTCCTCGAAGACTTGAATAATATCGGAAACGCTTCCGCGAAAACCCTCGAATCCGCTCATTCCGCTATGCACGAGGATAGCGTCGCCGGAGTTTATGCCAGCGTTCCGAAGAAGTCGGAGCAGGTCGTCGGGTTCGAAGCCGTATCTAAGGCGCAAGTATCTTGCGCGCGTTTCGCGATACGGCCCGCGAAGCTGGCTTTTCGCGAGCTGAACCATTCGCTCAAGCAAGAAACCTCGCTGCGGTGTTATCGGAGCGCATCAACAGAGCGTCGATGAAAAACTTGGTTGCCCAATTCAAAATTTTATAAGGGCCGTAGTTGCCCGAAACTGGCCAGGAACCCGCCATGCCGCCTCGGATCGCCGGATCAGGGCTCGAAATATCGTGCCGCGCAAGTAAGTAGCGGTTTGCTCGTTCGGCTGCCTCTCCGAAGGTTCGCTCGTTCCTTAAACGCTCAAGTTCAGACCAGACGATGGAAGTCTGTGCGGTACCCGTGAGGCAAGACCAGGGTACCGCGCCCACGAAATTGCTGCCGATTGTGCCCGGAATGAATCCGTTAGAGTTCATGAGTTTCATCAGGGAAGAGGCAGTGCGGGCGGCAGCGTCGATTAGATCCGGGCGGCGGGCGATTTTGCCAATTCCCACGAGGCCTTGCATGGTGTAAGCCAGGGTATGGAGAAGCGGGTGTTTTGCGTCATCCAGGGCAGCAATCCTGGAACCAGCCGTTGGAAAGCTGTTTTCCTGCCGCGAACTCGGCATTGCGTACCGCGGCAGAAATAAATTCACTTGAGTGAAGCGCCTGACCCATTCGGGCCAGGCCCCAAGCCGCTTTGACGTTATAAACTGTCGTTGCCGCATTGGCGAATTGCGAGTTGCCACGGATCCAGGCTCCGTTTCGCTCTTGCATCTCGAGTAGCCAATTTCCTGCCCTTTCCCCAGAAGCTCGGAAGGCCGCCGCGCCTGTCTCCTCGAGTAAAGCGGACCATCCCAGGAGAACCATGCCCGTATTGAAGATTGCAGGCGTGGGATGCTCGTTGTACATCCCGCCCATTACGGCGCCTGAACTCATTTGAACGGCAGATTCCCACTCGCCAACGGCAATAGCGCGCCGGAGATAGTCCTCCTCGCCGAACTTATGGCGGAGAGCCAGGAAGGTGCAGATTATGTAACCGGCTGTTTCCGGGTAACTGGGGAGGAAGCCGTCGCCGAAGTTACATCCGTACGATATGCCGCGATCTGAACCAAAATCCTGGGCTCGTATAAGCCATTCGGCAGCCTCACGGATGTGCAACTCGGGATGGAGATTGTGATGGGCCGCTGTGTAGAGCGGCACCTTCCGCCGCCGCTCTTCCATCTCCAGAATGGGGGCTTTGATTCTGCGAACGACAGCTCCCGTAACTCTGGAGATATGCACGACGGCTAAGCTGCAAGGCTAACTTAGCCCCGCATTTGAGGAAACTGATATTTGTTACAGGTATTCCGAAAGGATCGATCACTACCTCGGATGCCCTGGAAAGGCCGGAGCATCCTTTACTGTGTAATCGGAAGGAACCTGAAACAAAGAAGGATTCGGCTCACCGCGCTGAATGTTATTCAAAGTGTAAGTCGATTGCCCGGAACGAGGGTCGGTGTGCTTTGAAAGGACGACTACCTGTAAATCCGATGAGGTCCAGACTTCACTTTTTTCGACAATCGGCTGAGAGTTTCCGATGCTACCAGCCGGTATGGTATGTACGATGCTCTTGCCGACTGCGCTAAGTCCATTAATGACCTGTTGACCCAAGTCGGTTTCTACTCGATCCTTCGCATCGGGGCGCGCCATACCCTCGGGCGGAACCGGTGCATGCTCGCCTGTGCGTGATCTGAGAGGCCGCCGTATCGCTATTTTCGTGTTGGGATTCAGTACGTATGCGTAACCTGTGACGGGATCAGACACAAACGTGATGGTCATCGAGCCCTTCTGGGCCCAAGGACCGCCCGAGATATTTTGCTGGAAGTAGGTTCGACCCTGACTATCGCGCGCCACATGACCAGTGCTGCGGCGGCTTATTGTATTTCCGTCTGCCAGGGTTTGGGCCGAAGAACTGTTAACATCAGCCGAATAGGGGGCGCCGGTCACGACTTTGCCGTAAGCCATCCACATGGGGCCGATCGGTCCCATGTGTCTCATCGCCCCGGCTTCCACAAAGGGGCGTGGCGGAGGAGGCGGCCCAGCTTGAGGTTCTTCCGTTTGCGCGGAAAGCGGGAGAACGAGAGCGCACATCGACGCTAGGAAAATACCCTTCATAACTATCTCCTGATAAGAAGTAAAGAACTTGCTCGAAGCACGTGTTTTCACTCGCCGCTGAGAATATGTACACCGAGCGGCTGTCCGTCCATACCTAAAAGCACGTCAGCCGGAACGGTTCGATCCACCGATCCATTCGCCGCCGGCTGGAGAAAAATACCCGCTGTGGTGAGCGAGGAAGCCGAAAGCTGCATCTCGACGATACGAGGCGCAATCATCGGCAGATCCGGATTCGAGTAAGGGACCGCAATGAAGGTTTCGCCATCCACTTCAAATTGTGCGGGCGAGAGCCGGGCGGGCTGGGTACCGTGTTGAAAAAATGAAGCTACCAGGACGCCAAATGCCAGCGAAGCCGCAACCGCCATGCCCCAGCCAAAACGACGGATAGTTTTCGTGAAGCTCTGCCCGCCTCTTTCGCCCGCGTCCGTCTGAACCAAGGCCCGCCAAAGCTCTCCCCGTGCTTCCGATCCGGCAGCGACGGGAGTAGCCGCAATCAGCTTCTCGACTTCCGAGGAGAGACGGGCGAATGTATCGCGCTTCTGTCTGCATTCCATGCACGCTGCCAGATGAGCTCTTACCGCTCTAAGCTCGACGGCACCGGACAGTTCACCATCCAAAAACTGGATCAGCAAGCCGTTGTCGAGATGATCCGAATCCTTCATAACGCTTCCTTCAATTTCTCGAGACCGCGTTGAACGTTCTCTGCTACTGTGGAGACCGAAAGGCCAAGCACCTCCGCGATTTCTCGATATTTGAGACCTTGTGAGCGAAGCACAAGGCAGTTTCTTTGCGTCGCGCTCAACCGCTCCATGGCAGCCTGCAATCGCGTTTCTTCCTCACGCGCAAGCAATGCTTCCTCGGCAGAAGCCGCCGTCGAAACCAAAGTGACGTCGCCCAATGAATTTGTCCTGTTCGCACGAGATGACGTCTGAATGTTCCTCGCCAGATTATGTGCTACCCGATATAGCCAGGCGCGCAGATGAGCCCGGTCGCCGTTCGCCAACAGGTGCTGATGTAGCCTGAGAAAACTCTCTTGCACTGTTTCTTCGGCTGTTGCCGGATCAATGCCGAGGTAAATCAGATAGCGCCGCAATGAAAGCTGCTCCCGGTCGTAAAGATCGAGGATCAGCCTCGTATCAGCCGTGTGCTGCACCTGTTCTGTTTCCCAAGCCGACGCCGGGTACGCAATGGCCTTTGCGACAGTCATGGGCCTCTTATGCTCGATAACTTTGGTGCTTCACGGCATGTTGCCAACGGTTTCCGCTATCGTAGCGAGGTATTTGCGAGGGCCACAAGGGAGTTTCGTTGGGGAGTTGCACTAGGGGTTGGGGAAAACTCCCTTGTGACCTGCCGTCTCGCATGCTATGTGCTCATAAAACAGACGAGGAGTCCGATTTTCCGGGTTTACGAAATCTTTTTCGGACGGGACAAGCAAATAACCCGTGTCCGGGCAGCAACGGAATGCAGCTTAACTCAACGCCGGGACCGCTCTTTGATCGGTTTATTCTCTGAATGCCCAGAAAGACTGTGAGCCGTATTCACAAGTGAAAGGTGAGAGAACGCCTGCGGGAAATTACCGAGTTGACGGCGCTCTTTCGGATCGTACTCCTCCGAGAGGAGGCCCACATCGTTGCGCAGGGCCAGGAGGCGCTCAAAGAGAGCACGGGCTTCATCCAGGCGTCCCTGCAAGACATAGTTGTCGGCCAGCCAGAAACTGCATGCCAGGAAAGCTCCTTCGCTGCCCTTCATCCCGTCGACATCACTTTGGGGATTGTAGCGGGCCACCAATCCATCGGGCATGAGATGCTTTTCGATCGCAGCCACGGTATTTTTGATGCGCTGATCTTCAGCCGGGAGAAAGCCGACGAGGGGCATCATGAGCACGCTGGCATCCAATTCCGTGCTGCCGTAGTACTGCACGAAGGATTCCATCTGATTGCTGTAACCGAATTTGCAGACCTCGCCATGAATATCTGAGCGAACCTTGCGCCAGCGGTCGATCGGGCCCTTTTCGCCGAACATCTCGATGCTGCGAACGCCGCGATCAAAGGCCACCCAAGCCATTACTTTCGAGAAGACGAAATGACGCCGCCCCCCGCGAACTTCCCAGATGCCATCGTCGGGCTTTGACCAGATTTCTTCCAGGTGCCGGAGCAGCGCTCGCTGTAAGCCCCAGCCTTCCTCGGAAGCCGGCATCCCCTTAACGCGCGCAAGAAAAAGCGAGTCCATCACCTCGCCGTAGACATCCAGCTGAAGCTGCTCGGAAGCGGCGTTTCCAACTCGCACGGGCGCGGAGCCCTCATAACCCGGAAGCTCGGGTAATTCGAATTCGGTCAACCGCCGCTCACCCGCCACGCCATACATGATCTGTATATGATCGGGATTCCCGGCCACGGCGCGCATCAGCCAGTCGCGCCACGCTTTCGCCTCCTCCGTAAAACCTGATTCGAGCAGCGCCAGGAGCGTGAAAGTGGAATCACGGAGCCAGCAGAACCGGTAATCCCAATTTCGCTCGCCGGCGATCTCTTCCGGGAGCGAGGTCGTCGCTGCGGCGACGATGCCGCCGGTCTTATAGTGAGCAAGAGCTTTGAGAGTGATGATTGAGCGCAGCACCGCCTCCGCATAAGGCCCTTTCGGGATGTGTTTGCTTGACCATTTCTGCCAGGCGTGAGTAACGTTTTCAATCGCCCCTCGGGCATCGGGTTGGTTCGGCTCATTGCTGAATGAACTCGACCAGGTGAGAAGGAACGGGATCTCCTGCCCCTCTTCGATTTCGAAATCGGAGCGGGTCATCAAATCCTCGCCGCGCAACGGAACAGGCGTTGAGAGGGTGACACGATCCGGTCCGGCGATGGCTTGAATGCGGCCATCGTCCAGGCGATGAACCCAGGGAATGACCGATCCGTAATCAAAGCGCAGCACCAGTTCCATGGACATCGGTACTCGTCCACGCAGTCCCCGCACCAAGCGAATCACGTCCTGGTTCTCGCCGCGTCTGTCCATGCAATCGATCAGGAGGACCGAGCCTTCTGAGGTTGTGAATTCGGTCTCCAAAACCAGCGTGTTCTGGCGGTACCGGCGGCTGACTTGCGGATTCTCTGATGCAGGGGCAACAATCCAGCGCCCGTTGTACCTCGATCCCAGGAGTGAAGCGAAACAAGCTGCCGAGTCAAAGCGAGGAAAACCAAGCCAGTCGATCGATCCGTTACGACCAACGAGAGCAGTCGTGGCGTTGTTACCGATCAACGCGTAATCTTCGATCAATTGAGCCACCGGCGCCCCTCCGCAACAGCACTAATTGGATGCGAAATCGATCACGACTTTTATGTCGTCAGGCTGGCGATGAAGAGCATCTTCGAATTGTGCGACGTGCACATGGCGGGAGATCAGCCGTGAGATCCATTTTCGGTCTGCTTTTGAGAGCGCCTGGTGAGCCAGCTCGTAATGCCGGCGGTTGGCATTAACCGAGCCGAAGATCACTGAATTTTCAAGGACCATGTTGCGATTAATCGTGCCGAGGTCGAGCGTCTCTTTCTGATCTTTCGATGAAACGCCAGTGAGACAAAGAATGCCATCGTTGGCAAGGTGCTCCATGCTCTCTGCGATCAATGACGCAACTCCGGTGCATTCAATGAGGACGTCCGGTGTGATTCCCGTTTTATTTACCGGCCCCGTATGGTACGTCGCCCCGAGATCGCGCACCAGCTGTGGTTTGGGGCCCTCCTGCACTTTATCGAGCACATGCACATCGAGGTTGCGCTGCTTGCCCATCAGTGCGGCGAGCAGACCGATGGGCCCGGCACCCGTTACCAGCAGAGTGCGCGGTTTCCACTCCGCGCGCTCGCCGATCTTTTCGATGTGATCCCAGGCTTTGGCGAGAATGGTTGTCGGCTCCATCAGCACGCCGATGTCCCGAAGACTGTCATCCAGCTTTACCGCAAAATCGGGCTCGATGCGCCAGCGTTCCGAGCCAAAACCGTTGCGCTCCTTTATACCGCGTTCAGTGTACTTGCCGTTGCGGCACATGTCCCATTCGCCCACGGCACAAGCTACGCAAGGGACCGGATCGGGGCGCCTGACAATTCCTACCACCAGGTCTCCCTTATTGAATCCGCTCCCCGCAGGCGCCTCCTCTACGCGGCCGAGCGACTCGTGGCCTAGGATAAGAAAATCGTAGCCCGGCGCGGCGAAACCGTACTCGGCGGATATCAACTCGAAATCTGTTCCGCAGATCCCCAGCTCGAGCGCGCGGACCAGGATTGCGCCCTCGCTTTGTGGCGGTTCAGGTACATCGCGCAAAGATTGAGAATTGGCCTTGCCTGGAACGATTGTTATAGCTTTCATGATTAGAAGATCCCGCCGCTGTATTAGGTTACGACTGGTAGATGGCGAGTTCTGCATTTTAGTAACACAGATGCGAGAAGAAGCTGCCGCAAGCACTGCGGGCTTCGCGATTTACCATGACAGATGGATGCAAGTATGGGTTAAGCAAGGCGGTGGGGCATGAGGGCTCTCGTGAAGAGCCGGCGCGCGCCAGGCCTTTCGCTGGAGGATATTCCCAAACCGGAAATGGGAATCAATGACGTCTTGATCCGGGTGATTTGCACCGGGATCTGCGGCACTGATCTCCACATCTACGAATGGGACGAATGGGCGCAGGCTACTATCCCGGTGCCGATGGCTATCGGGCATGAGTTTGCCGGTGAGATCGTCGCCACTGGTTCAAACGTAAGTGACTTTCATCCGGGAGAAATAGTCAGTGGGGAAGGGCACGTTGTTTGCGGAAGGTGCCGCAACTGTCTGGCTGGGCGCCGGCACTTGTGTGCGCACACCGAGGGTGTTGGCGTCAACCGCCCGGGAGCATTTGCCGAATATATCGCGCTGCCGATGAGCAACATCTGGCGGCATCATGATCGCATCGATCGTGAAATAGCAGCTATTTTCGATCCGTTCGGCAACGCTGTACACACGGCGCTTTCTTTCCCGGTACTAGGAGAAGATGTTCTGATTACAGGTGCCGGACCGATCGGTCTGATGGCCATTCCCGTCGTTCGGCATGCAGGCGCGAGATACGTGGCCGTGACTGATCTCAATCCCTATCGTCTCGATCTTGCCCGGAAACTTGGCGCAACGGTAGCGGTCGATCCCAGAGAAACGTCTCTCGAGCAAGTGCAGAAGCAACTCGGTATGCAGGAGGGTTTTGACGTAGGGCTGGAGATGTCGGGCAACCCTTCCGCTTTTCGGCAAATGATCGCCAACATGAGTCATGGAGCAAAGATTGCCATGCTTGGTATACCGGGCCAGGAGATGTCGATTGACTGGCGTGAAGTCATTTTTAATATGCTCACGATCAAGGGTATCTACGGACGTGAGATGTATGAAACCTGGTACAAAATGACAGTGATGCTCGAATCAGGTTTAAACATCAAGCCTGTGATCACGCATCGTTTCGACTACCGGGAATTCGAAAGGGGTTTCGAGGTTATGCGGGCTGGGAATTCGGGAAAAGTCATTCTGCGATGGACAAACGAATAGCAAGAAAGAAGTGAAAGTGTTTGGGGCTGGCTTATGAAGACCAGCGTTTTCGATCTCTTCAAGATTGGGATCGGGCCGTCCAGTTCGCACACGGTGGGTCCGATGCGAGCAGCACGTCGCTTTTTGACGGATCTCCAGGCGGAAGGAAAGCTGGAGGCTGTTGCACGCGTCCAAAGTGAACTCTTCGGCTCGCTAGCCTTGACCGGACTGGGACACGGTACCGATCGAGCCGTGCTGCTCGGCTTGGCCGGCGAAAGGCCGGAGAGTGTGGAGCCGTCGGAAATAGATTCTCTAATCAAGCAGATCCGTTCCAATGGTGTCCTTGAACTGCTTGGTGTCCATCGGGTCGAGTTCAAGGAAGCTAGCGATCTGCGGTTCCATCGCGATTTGATTTTGCCTGGACATCCGAATGGGATGCGTTTCTCTGCTTTCAACAGAGGACAGCAGACGATCTCGACGGAGGTATATTACTCGATCGGCGGCGGATTCATTTTGAAGGAAGGCGAGGTTGAAGCGACGGATTCGAAGGGACTGCCGGTGCCATATCCTTTCTCGAACGCCGCAGAGCTGCTCGAACAAGCCGAAACCAATGGGCTCCCAATCTGGAAAGTAATGCTCGAAAACGAGAGTGCGCTGCGATCGGAATCAGAGGTGCGTGCCGGGCTTGCACATATCTGGTCCGTGATGGACGCGAGCATCGAGCGCGGCCTGGTGACGGAAGGAATTCTCCCAGGTGGTTTGAATGTCAGGAGAAGAGCTCCCCGCCTCTTTAAGAAACTACAGGCGCAAACAGGCAGTGATCCGTTTCGCGCGATGGACCAGGTCAATGTCTTCGCTATGGCTGTAAATGAAGAGAATGCAGCCGGAGGGCGTGTTGTGACGGCGCCCACGAATGGAGCAGCGGGGCTCGTTCCCGCAGTCGGGCGATATTACCGGCAGTTCGTGCCGGAGGCTTCGGATGACGGCCTGATGCGCTACCTCTTAACCGCCGGTGCGATCGGCATTCTTTACAAAGAGAACGCTTCCATTTCCGGCGCCGAGGTCGGGTGTCAGGGTGAAGTCGGTGTAGCATGCTCGATGGCGGCGGGCGGCTTGGTTGGGGCACTAGAAGGAACAAACGGGGCGATCGAGCATGCCGCCGAGATTGGTATGGAGCATCACCTCGGCATGACATGCGATCCAATCGGTGGCCTCGTCCAGATACCGTGCATCGAACGCAACGCATTTGGAGCGGTGAAGGCGATCAATGCCTGCCGTATGGCGATGCAAGAATCAGGTGAGCACAAAGTCTCACTCGATGAAGTAATTCGCACCATGTATCAGACCGGCTTGGACATGCAATCGCGTTATAAGGAGACCTCGCTGGCCGGACTGGCCGTCAATGTGAAGGACTGTTGAACAACTATGTATAACAGTGTCAGACCGTATCTTCGCGAAAAGCTCAGCGGCATCGAACAGGCCGGCTTGTTTAAGCGCGAACGCGCACTCGAGACTCCCCAGAAAGCCGAAGTCAAGGTTGGCGGCGAGCCTGTTTTGATTCTGTGCGCAAACAATTATTTGGGGCTGGCGAATCATCCGGCGGTGGTGGAGGCGGCACGCCAGGCGCTCGATGAGTGGGGCTATGGGCTGGCCAGCGTACGTTTCATCTGCGGCACTCAGACTATCCATAAACAGCTTGAGCGGGAATTGAGCAAGTTTCTCGGCACTGAAGACACCATCCTCTATAGCTCCTGCTTCGATGCAAACGGAGGGCTGTTCGAAACGCTAATGGAACCGGAGGATGCCATCATCTCCGATGAGCTGAATCATGCCAGCATCATCGATGGGATTCGGCTTTCGAAGGCGGTGCGATTCCGTTATAAAAACGGCGACATGTCGGACCTCGAAGCCAAGCTCAAAGAAGCGAGCAGCGCGCGTCACCGGCTGATAGCGACTGACGGCGTTTTTTCAATGGACGGCTACATTGCGAAGCTGCCCGAGATCTGCGATCTGGCCGACAAATACGATGCCATGGTTATGGTGGACGATTCGCATGCGGTTGGTTTCATGGGTGCACATGGGCGCGGGACCCATGAGCACCACAAGGTAATGAATCGCGTCGACATCATCACCGGGACGCTGGGGAAAGCTCTCGGCGGGGCAAGCGGCGGGTATACGAGCGGACGCCAGGAGATCATTGACGTCCTGCGTCAGAGATCACGGCCGTATTTGTTTTCGAACACGCTCGCCCCTCCCATTGCGGCGGCATCCATGAAAGTCTTGGAGTTGCTCACCGAAAGCGACGAGTTGCGTCAGCGCTTGTTTGCAAATACGCGCCTTTTCCGGGAGCGAATGGCTGCGAACGGCTTCGATCTTTTGCCCGGCGAGCATCCTATCGTGCCGGTGATGTTGGGTGACGCGGCACTTGCCACCCGAATGGCTGACGCTCTACTGAAGCGGGGAATCTATGTGGTGGGATTTTCTTTTCCAGTTGTTCCTCAGGGCAAGGCACGCATCAGAGTTCAGGTATCGGCGGCCCACACCTCCGATGAACTCGAGTTTGCCGCGAAGCAGTTTGCTGTTTGCAAACGGGAACTGGGCATATAGGACTGGTAAAAAATCTAGCTCCAGGTGGTTTTCGCTGATCTGGCTCCTCTGCTTCCCGCTCAGATACCGGAGCGTCCAGCTTTTTCGCTCAGTGCCCAGGGCGCGCCGGCGGAGTTGGCCGGAGCGGTTATCGGATTGGTTGAAAATACAGGGATACCGTTGATTTTCAGGGTAATCTGGCCTAGATACTTCAAGACTGACGAGAATTATCTGTAGTTCTGCGCTTGAAACTTAGGCAAATCCCGCTTAGGATCAAGATACGCCCAAAAGCCCTCGCTTCTGAGCTAATTCCAAAAATAAGAATCGTAGTTACGCATATTGGGAGTACTTTTCAATGAGAGCTGTGTGTCTATTCCTGTCAATTTCGTTCGGATGCGTGTTGCCGCATGCCCAAGCGAACCCTCCTGACAGTAAGGACTCGCCTCCAACGGTCAGATTTGTTGTGGTTGGCGATTCTATCTCTGCCGGAGTGCAGAATTTCTCGTTGCTTGACACACAGCAGCCGCACGGGTACGCAAGCGTGATCGCCCGGCAAGCCGGTTGGCCTTTGATTCTCCCCCTAGTGCCATATCCGGGCGCTCCCAACAAATTGCACCTGGTAAGCCTCGGGCCTCCGATTGAGGTTGAGCCCGTATCAGGATCGCTCCCGGCCCCGCCCGTCCCCCCGCGAGATAACCCGGACAAGCAGCCGACCAATATCGCGGTGCCAGGGCTCACCGTGAGCAGCGCCCTTACTATGCGGCCAAGTCTCACAGCGACCGACCCGGAGCAGCAGTGGGCGACCATTGTTCTCGGTTTCCCGAGCTTGTTAGAAGGCAATGCGCCCACGGAAATAGAACTTGCGAAGGCGCTGAACCCAAGTGTGCTGATCGAGTGGCTGGGAAATAATGACGCGTTAGTTCCCGCGCTGACAGGACAATTGAGCGCCCTCACACCTCTTGGTCAATTTGCTGAAAACTACGAGCAGGTACTCGACGCGCTCTGGAAGCCGGGAAGAAAAACGATCACGGCAACCATACCGGACGTCACAGAGGTGCCCTATTTCACATCCGTGAAGACCATCGCGGCGCAAGCAAAGCTCCCCCTCGATACGGTCACCGATATGTTAGGTATCGGCGCTGATGATTACGTAAGACCTAGCGCCCAGGCTGATCTGGATGCAATACTCAGTGGGGCGAAGCCTGGACCCCTACCCATCCAATGCCCGGCGCAAATACTGGGGGACATAGGTCTAAATACCATTCCTTGTGTACTTTCGGCAAGCGATGCGGCCTCCCTGAAGGCCACCATCAATGCTTATAACTTCATCATCGAGATCGAAACCTACTTACACGGAGGAGCGGTGGTTGATATCCATTGCCTGGTTGACCAAATCTACAAAAAGGGATACAAGGTGAACGATATGACTCTGACCACGGGCTTTCTCGGTGGATTGTTCTCTCTCGACGGTATTCATCCCTCCAATACGGGCTACGGAGTGATCGCGAATGAGTTCATCCGAACCATGGATCGCTTTCTCGGTGCGCACATCCCGCCGGCGAACATCGACAGGATTTTCGAACACGATCCACTGGCGAAATACGTTCAGCCTGCAATGCAATAGCCGGGGTCGAGAACGGGACCGGGGATGATGGTTGGCGGATGCATGTGCGGCCAAGAGAGTCGCATGCACCCGGTCCCAAGGCGGCTATTCTACTTTCTGCAGAATGACAGCGGCTGCGTCGAAATCGCCGGTGAGCTCGAGTTCCAATCCGTGCCCCATCAAATAGGCCCCACTCAGCTCCGTGGGCGTGGTCTTTAGCTTGCCATTTACCGATTCGAGTTTGTAGATGCTCCGGCTGCTGAGGCCTTGGAGATAGATCACTGGCGGCGGCGTACTGTATTGCTGCGAGTGGCGAAATGCGAACAGGACCGCCTGCTTGCCATCTGCCGCAACGTATTCGTTAGCCGCTGTGTCGTTGTTGCGAGGCGAAAGCAGACGATACAGATTTCCGAACTGCACCGTGTTACGAATGCGCTTGTATACCTGGATCATCCGCGAGGCAAGCTCCGAATCCTCAGTGCGCCATTTGTTCAGGTTCGCGCCCACGCCTAAGGCGCCCTGCATGGCGACCAGAAATCGGTAGGAGAGGGAGGTACTGCGCCCGTTCTGATTGGGCACGTCGGTCACCCAGGCGGACATGAATTTGGCTGCATATGCCTCTGAGAAGCCCTCCTGAATGCGCAGCCGGTCGAAGGCCTCAGTGTTGTCGGAAGTCCAAAATTCGTCGACATATCGCAACACTCCGAGATCGATACGACCTCCGCCGCCGGAGCACGATTCAATCTCCAGGTTCGGATGCTTCGCTCGCAGACGCCTCATGATGCCATAGAGATTCCAGACATACTTTACCCACAGTTCCTGCTCCTCGTTCGGCGCAACTTCGGGCCAGCCGGGTTCGGAAACCGTGCGGTTCATGTCCCATTTGAGATATCGGATGTTGTACTCGCTTGCCAGCTTATCGAGGACGTTGAAGATGTATTCGCTCACGTCGTCTCGCGCAAGATTCAGCACGAGTTGATTACGCAACTCGCTCCGCGGCCTGCCTGGAAAATTCATCACCCAATCCGGGTGAGCACGATAAAGATCGCTATCCGGGTTGACCATCTCCGGTTCAACCCAAAGACCGAAATCCATTCCGAGGCTGTTCACGTAACTGATCAGCGGCGTAAGGCCGTTCGGAAACTTTGCCGGGTTTACCACCCAATCGCCCAGTCCGGCTCGATCGCTGTTGCGCTTGCCAAACCACCCATCGTCTATCACGAACAATTCGATTCCGAGCTTCGCGGCCTTTTCAGCCAAAGCTTTCTGACCGGCTTCCGTTACGTTGAACTCCGTGGCTTCCCAGGAGTTATAAAGCACGGGGCGTACGCGGGCCTCTGCTCCATGAGGCTCGATCTTGTTGCGCTCCAGATCATGCAACAACCGGGACGCCTCGCCGAATCCGTTCTGGGAAAATCCGCCATAGAAGGCTGGCGATTCGAGGGACTCGCCAGGCTTCAGCACGTACGAAAAATCGAAGGTATTGAAGCCCCCCGTAACGCGCAGCTGCCGGTAGGGTGTTTGCTCGACAGTTATCCTCCAGTTGCCGCTCCAGGCAAGCGCCCCAAACCATACACGACCGTATTTTTCATTTGCATCTCCCGCATCGAGCGCGAACCAAGGATTCAGATTGTGGCCGGTATGCCCCAACCGGCTCTCAAGCACTTTCATGCCCTCGTGTATCGGTTCCTGATTGATCTGGGTCTCGGCTGCCCACCTTCCGCTTAGGTAAGAGAGGCGATACCCGCTTCCCGGCGGCATGTACCAGGTGGCCGACTGCTCGCTTTCGATCTTGATCTGCTGCTGAGTTCCGTTTCGCACCACCGCCCACCGGCTAATCACTCCAGTGGCGGGGTACGCACGATAATGGAGCGCAGCTTCGATATCGTCTCTGATGTCTTTTAGCGTAATCGTCAACTCATCTCCCTGGATGTTATGCCGGACGTAATGGAGCACCAGATCGCGATCGCCGTCCGCGCGTGTAACCTTCAGGGCGGGCTCGTAATAGCGCGGACCGCCCCAACCGGGAAACTCCTCGTTTTCGATCATTTGGTGGGGATCGAAAGAAGAAATGTCTTTTTGATTGGCTGCCTCGGGTAGGTCCTCGGTTCGCCAGAGCGGAGTTCCCCAATAGAGGTGCTCCAATTGCCCGTTTGGGGCAACACCCATTGCATAAGAGCTATGGGCTGTCGTGATTAGCCAGATTTTTCGGCTTGCGACAAAACGAATGGTTTGTGCAGGAAGGAGGCCGAAGGCTACTAAGGACAGGAGAAACACAATTCCAAGGCGGCGCATGGTTCTGATTGTAAAAGGCGCGCGATGTCTGGTCCTCTAATCTTGATGGCAGGCCTGTTACGCCTTCAATTCTTCACGGATCTCGGCGGCAGCTCTTCTCGCCTCAATGATGGCGCTGGTCGGAAAGCTAATTGCTCCAACTTTGGAGTGACCGCCGCCGCCATAACGTTCGCAGATTGTTGCCAGATTGTGTTTCAGTGGCTCGCGGACCCATGGATTCGATCCGACCGAGACCTTCGTTCGGAAGCTCGATGTAGAAACAGAAACCGTGTACGCGGAATTAGGAAAGAGGTAATAGGGGATGAACTTGTTGTATCCTTCGATGCCGTAATCCACCAGATCGAAGTAGATCACGCCCCGATCGCATGAGCCGGTTTTCCTGATTACGTCAATGTTGCGCAAATGTTTGTCATGTAGCCGCTGGTATTCAGCCTGAATTTCAGGATCGGTGATAATTTCGGCTAAGCTTTGCTGCTGCATGAGGCAGATCACTTTCTTGACCAGCGCCGGGCCTTTGCTTCCTTCCACGACTAGCGTTAGCTTCATCGCGGGAGCGTCCATCTCGACCGCAGACTCTGCGCTCTCATAAAGTGCGCCGTCCACAATATCTGCCCAGGTAACCAGCTCTTCGAGCTCCGGTGCATGGAAACTGTAGTCTCGCTGAACAACAGTGGAGATGAATTTCGTGCAGGAGCGATAGCTCGGGTCGAGAAGCTTGCGAGGAGAGGCTTCCCGTCGGAAGTGCTCAGCATCCGCGGCACTGAGGAACGCGCTCTGGTGATGGTCGAACCACCAGGTCAAGTTAGGGTGTGTGGCGTACTTAAAATCCACGATGACGTTAACATCGCCATCGAAAAGGCTATCCTCAAACAGCTGATCGGCCCGGTGCGCCAGCCCAGTGTACTCGAACGCGGCGCCGGGATAGAATTTGCTTTGCAGAAAGCGGGTAATATAAGCTGCCGATGCTGCCCCATCGAAGCAGTGGTCATGATAGAGGACTCGCACCTTCATCAAAAATACATTGATCTCCGAAAACCTTCTAGATTGCCTCACGATCGCGGGAAAAGCAAGCGATAGGCGATAATTAGACAAAGAAGTCTGTTTTGTGCCGGACGTACCCCGATAGCGGCCGCCCGACGATGACACTCGTTCGGGCTCCCCTGCTGGCGCTGATTGCAGTGCGAGTCGAAATCGTAAAGACAGATCCGAAGACTTACTTTCACTTCACGCGAACTAAAGATGCTAAACACCAAAGAAGCCGCAGAAACCGCGATACCCGCCGCCCGGCAAGAGCGGGAGCTCAACGGGTTCGGGAGGGGTGTCGCGAGCCCGTCGTACACGGATTCCAAAGAAGCACGCGAGCGAGACCAAAACCCCCAGGAAACTTCAGAATGGCTGGAAGCGCTGCAACAGGTAGTCGATGAGGCAGGACGTGACCGGGCGGCCTATCTTTTGGCGAAACTGGCTAGCCGCGCCGCGGAATTCGGTCTTGCCGTTCCGCCCCGGGTCAATACTCATTACCTGAACACGATTCCGGTGGACGAGGAAGTGGCTTACCCTGGTGACCGTGCGCTCGAACGCCGGATCAAGAGCTTAATCCGCTGGAATGCCGCCGCAATGGTTGTCCGAGCGAACAAGTACGATCCCAACATCGGCGGGCACATCTCCACCTACGCCTCGCTCGCCACGATCAGCGAAGTCGGGTTCAATCATTTTTTCCGTGGCAGCATCGATGGCATGCCCGGCGATCTGGTTTATTACCAGGGACACGCGTCACCCGGTGTTTATGCGCGTGCCTTTCTCGAGGGACGCCTCAGTCAGGAGCAGTTATTCAATTTTCGGCATGAACTGCGAGACCATCCAGGGCTTTCTTCCTATCCCCATCCCTGGCTGATGCCGCATTTCTGGCAGTTCCCCACCGTATCGATGGGCATCGGTCCCATCAATGCGATTCACAACGCGCGTTTCCTTCGCTACCTCGAAAATCGCAACCTGATTCCCAAATCGGACCGCAAAGTTTATGCGTTCTGCGGAGACGGTGAAATGGACGAACCGGAATCCACCGGCGCTCTCCATATCGCCTCGCGCGAGAAGCTAGACAATCTGATCTTCATTATCAACTGCAATCTGCAGCGGCTTGACGGCCCTGTGCGCGGCAACGGCAGCATTGTCCAGGAGCTTGAGGGCGTTTTCCGGGGCGCGGGCTGGAACGTTATCAAGGTGCTTTGGGGCGGCGCCTGGGACGCTCTTCTGGCGCGCGATACCGGTGGTCTGTTGCTGAAGCGCATGGAAGAGTGCGTGGACGGCGAATACCAGAACTTCAAGGCTCGGGGCGGCGCTTACGCCCGCAAAGAATTCTTTGGCAAGTATCCGGAACTGCTCAAGCTGGTGGAGGACAAATCGGACGAAGAGATCGCGCGCCTTCCGCGCGGAGGTCACGACCCTGTCAAGGTTTACAACGCTCTCAAGCGTGCCACCGAGCACAAGGGGCAACCCACTGTCATTCTCGCCAAGACCGTCAAGGGCTACGGTTTGGGCGAAGCGGGTGAAGGCAAGAACATCACCCATCAGCAAAAAAAGCTGAACGAAGACGAACTTCATTATCTTTCCACTCGCTTCGGGCTGAATCTCCCGAAAGAGACGATCAGCTCGATTTCTCTCGTTCGTCCCGACGAAAATAGCCCCGAAATGAAATACCTGAGGGCGCGCCGCGAAGCGCTAGGTGGTTATCTTCCCGTCCGCAATCCGAAGAAGATTGAACTGAAAGCTCCCGGGCTCGACATTTTCCACGAATCCCTACAAGGCTCACGCGGGCGCGAAGCCTCTACCACCAGCGCCTTTGTGGCAGTGCTCAAGACTCTAATAAAGCAGCCCGATATTGGCAAATTTGTGGTCCCCATCATCCCGGACGAAGCTCGCACCTTCGGCATGGAATCGATGTTCCGTGAGCGCGGCATTTATGCCAGCGGAGGCCAGCTTTACCGCCCGGTCGACAGCGACGTGTTGATGTACTACAAAGAATCGCAGGATGGGCAGATTTTGGAGGAAGGCATCACCGAAGCCGGCGCAATGGCTTCCTTTACCGCCGCCGGAACCGCTTATGCCAACGTCGGCGTGCCTTCGATTCCGTTCTTCATCTATTACTCGATGTTCGGATTCCAGCGCGTAGGCGATCTCATCTGGGCTTTTGCCGACTCGCGAGGCAAAGGTTTTATGGTGGGTGGAACGGCCGGGCGAACCACCCTCCTCGGCGAAGGATTGCAGCACGACGATGGGCACAGCCATGTGCTCGCGAGCGTGGTGCCCACCTGCCGCGCCTACGATCCCGCATTTGCTTATGAGATCGCAATCATCGTGCAGGATGGCATCCGCCGCATGTACGAAAATAACGAGGATCATTTCTATTACCTGACGGTTTGCAATGAGAACTACGTGCAGCCTCCCATGCCCGAGGGTCCGAATGTGCACGCAGGCATTCTGCGTGGGATCTATCTCTATCGCCCGTCGGAAACGGGGGCTGCTCAGGTAACACTGTTTGGCAGTGGACCGATCTTGAACGAGGCGCTCAAAGCACAGAAGCTCCTTTACGAGAAATATGGCATCGGCGCACATGTGTGGAGCGTAACTAGCTACACCGAACTTCGTCGCGACGCTTTGGATGTGGATCGTTGGAACCGCCTGCACCCCGCCGAAACGCCCCGGAAACCCTTCTTGTTGGAAGCTCTGGGCGATTCCGATATGCCGATTATCGCCGCGACGGATTATATGAAGATTGTGGCTGATCAGGTCTCTCCCTGGTTGCCGGGACGCCTGACTGCATTGGGTACCGATGGCTTCGGACGCAGTGAAAATCGTGAACACTTGCGCCGGTTTTTCGAGGTCGATGCCGCCAGTATCGCTGGGGCGGCACTCTCGCGCCTGTCGCAGTGGGGGCGCTTCGACCCTGCTCGTGCTCAGGAGGCCATCGCCGAACTAGGGCTAAGTCCGGAAACGATGGATCCGGCTCGCCGATAACAATCGGCAATTCGGGAACAGGCTACGAATACCCCTCGAGACCGGCTTTTGAAACGCCTTGCTGTTAACAAATCGTTCCTTTGTGCATCAATATATGCGGGTTGCCTTTTGAGAGAATCGCTTCGCCTGCTCCTCATCCTGCCTGTTTGCTTATTCTTTATTCTTGAGACGATCCCAGGCGCAGAGCCGGATCCCCAGGCAATCATTGCAAAATCCGTCAAAGAGAATCAGATCGACTTTCAAGCGGGATCTGATTTCTCTTACAAACAACGTGATCGCACTCCGAGCGGATCCAAAACATATCAGGTGACCATGATTGACGGCTCGCCCTATCAGCGCCTTATCGCCATCAACGACAAGCCCTTGTCAAAGGAAGCGGCCGAAAAGGAACTGACGAAAGAGGAAGCGGAACGCTCGCACCGGAAAGCCGAATCGAGTGAGGAGCGCCAAAAAAGAGTCGGCAAATACGAGAAAGATCGTCATCGCGACAACGCGATGATAGAGCAACTCACCAAGGCATTCACCTTCAGACTGATGGGTGAAAGGAATCTTGATTCCTTTAGAGTGTACCTGCTCCGTGCCACACCACGTCCGGGTTATAAGCCTCCTAATCTCGAAACACAGGTTCTGCCCGGCATGCAAGGACAGCTCTGGATCGACCAGGCGAGTTACCAGTGGGTGAAGGTCACCGCAAGAGTGATCCACCCTGTTTCGATTGAGGGTTTTCTGGCGCAGGTAGAACCGGGAACTCAGTTTGAGCTGGAGAAGATGCCAGTTGGCAACGGCATCTGGCAGCCAAAACATTTCGCGATGAAATCGCAGGCCAAGGTTCTGTTCATGTTCAACCGCAACTCCCAGGCCGACGAAACCTATTTCGATTATCAGCGCTCAAAGTAGGCCTACTCTCGCACGTATGGGCGACTGCACGTTTTATTTCAGTCCACTTTTTTCCAGGTCTCGATTATTTTAGTGCCATCCGACAAAACACCAGATTGCGATAGAGTGTTCCCGTCTACTTTGACCGTAAACGTCTGATCCTTGCCGATAAGAGCGGGATCAACATCGATGAAATCGATGTGCTCCACATACGACTGTCCCTGTAAGGTATACGTTCCGTGACCTGAACCCAGCGTCTTCTTTTTCGCTGTGTCGAAAGCTACCCACATAAAGTGTTTGCCCGAGATTATCTTAAGTTCGTTGGCTTCGCGATCTGCCGTTTTCAGGCCCTGACCGTGATCATAGGACACAAGCTCCCACGCGCCTTGGAGACTGTTTGATTGCGCGGATCCGAATCCGCCAGTGACCGCTAGAATCACACAGCACAAGAGTATTTGTTTCACGGCCAGCCCCCTTGATTCAAGGAAGCGAGTGTATCACAAACCCCCTAACCCAAGTTGTTTCTTGCTGCGGCTTTCGGGGGAACGGTCAGACGTCCAAGCGAAGGTGGAGCGCAGGCCCCTCTTAATGCAACGCTAGGAGACTACGCCTTGTTGGAGTTGCCTAGCGATGACTTTGCGGCTATGGCTTCGCTTTGTACCCGTGCGCCGTCCGCCGGGGCCATCTCAATTTTCAGAGGCGGCATGCCTACAACGTCGTAAGTCCCCGACGCGATCCCAATACCGGCTTTGTCGAACTGTTCCAGGATGTCACGGCTCATCTTACTCTTTATGCCCCGGATCCCTGAATCGGGAACGATAAACCGAATCGTCATTTCAAGCCAGTTGTCGGTAAGCCGCCAGTAGGTCTGGGGCTCAAGCTCGGATCGCTTCATTACGTAACGCGATTCGAGAGCGTGGAGCGCCTCTTCGCCGAGTTCCGCCAGCTTAGTCGTATGCTTTCTTGGCGCCTTCAGCAAAATCTCCTCGGCTCTATGGCGATCCGCAGTATATGGGATCGGTAAGCGCATCTCTTCCCAGATGTACGGGAACTCGCGAGTGTAGTTATAGACGGGCTCGTCGAAGATAACCGCGTTCGTTACGCGAACGATGCGGCCGGTGTATTGGCGCGCCTGCACCCACATCTTATCTCCGCTATCGCCTTCAGCGCGGCTGTCCCATCTCCATAATCACGGTCTGAAGAAACGTGAGTGAAATCACATCACCCCGGATCCCACCCATCGTGATTCGATCGCCTACGCTGAACGTCTGCCCGCGTAAGATCACCAGATAACCGGCAAACGCTGTGACCACTCGCTGCAGGGCAAACGCCAGCCCGGCCGTAACCATCCCAGCAGCCGTCGTGAGGGTCGTGGGATTGTCGAACCAAAGCGAGATGAGCCCCACGCACAGAACAATCGCAACTGCGATGGAGACCCCCTGGTGAGTCCAAAACGCGAAGCGTTTGCTGGCCCGATCCCACGAATTTCGAGCTGCGAGCCAGCGCAAAAGCTTTCCGAAGAAAACTACGAAAAGTACGAACGCGAGCGAGAAGAGAAGCTTCTTCCCGTTCTCAACGTTAACCCCCACCAGCTTGACGCCGAATAGCTGGACAACCTGGCGAGGCCCTACCAATTGAATGATGTTTCCCACAGCACTGCCACAATTATGCTAAATCGCCGCTTCCCTGCCGCAACTCAGGCGAGTCTCCTACCGCGGCTGCGGTTCTGCGGGGGAGGTGCCGTGATTGCCTTGTGCCGGCTGACTCAACTTCCTGAAGTACTCCGCGACAGCGTCACGGTACTTCTCCGCCGGAACTTCAGCCACCCCGCTTCGTGCACCTTGTAGTTGTTGTTCGCCAAGACGCTGGCTCAGTTCGGCTTCCAAACGCTCCAGGCTTACCACTGCATCCTGTCCGATCGTGGCTTGCAGTACGCCCGGATCTGCATTCAGATCTCGCAGATACCCCAGCGTTCCGCCTAAATAATTTCCGAGCGCCCGGTCCTCTCCGCTAATCTGTCCCCGTAGAGCGGAAAGCTGTCCGATGGCCTCCTGCAGACTGCGGCGATCAATCCCGCCAGCATTGCCCTTAAGAAGCGATCCTGTTGCTCCGCCCTGCGGTTGGCCGCCTCCGCTCTGTTGTGCGCCCGGCCGCGTGCTCGCCTTGCTCTGCTGGCCCTGCTGCGCGCGTTCTAGTTGTTCGCGCAACTGACGAACCTGTGCGAGCGCCTCTGCTGTCTTTTCGCTCTGGCCGCTCAGTCCGCTCTGCCCTCCGCTTTCAAGCATCTGCTGAGCTCCGCGCAAATCCCGGCTAAGCTGCTCAACTCCGGCAGTCACGTTGTCCTCCATGCCGAGATTTCGATCTCCATATCCCTCGCGTATCCATTGCGCATTCTTTTGCATGCGCAGAGCCAGTTCCTTTTGCTCTGCTTCGGAAAGAGCCTTCCGCAATTTGTTGGAAGCGCTCGGGACGGTTCCCCGCAGGTCTTGCTCCTGCTGCTCGATTCCGCTCTGCAACTGCTCCAGGCGCTGCGCCAGCTGCTCTTTCTGTGTTGCCAGCGCTTCCTCCTCCTGGGTGGCTTTATGCATAGGCCGCAGTTCTTGCTGAAAGTTGCGCCGCCTGTAACCATAACCGAAGCGCGGATTGTCAGGATCGTTCATCTCCGGCATCTCGCCGGATGATTCGCCGCCAAGAATACTGGAGAGCTCGTCTCTGCCGCGTGCTCCTGGCTGTATTCCATACATTTGCTTCATCCGGTTTGCCAAATCGCGCTGGGCATTCGCAATCGAATCTGCCTGGCGGCTCAAGTCGGAAAGCGATCCGCCGGCACTTTTGTGTAAAGCGCTGGTCAGCTCCCTTTGTGCTTCGGCAAGTTGTCCGGCGGCTCGTTGCTGCGCCGCGCTGTCACCTGTGCTCACGGCTTTCCGCATTTCGTCCTCTGCCCGCGTGAGCGCATCGGACGCTTGCTGCATTGCGTTTTTAACATGCCGGTTTTGCTCATTTGCCTGCCGGCGCTCTGCCGCGCTTCCCGACTGGGCGCCTTGTCTCGCCGAGGCCGAATCACCTTGCTGGGAACCTTGTCCCGCGTCTTGTGAGCTCTTTGCCAGCTCTTCCATTTGCCGCCGCAGCTCTTCCGCTTCTCTCCTGAGTTGCTCTTCCTGCCAGCGTTGTTCGGCCGGTTGCTGTTGATTTCTTTGCTGCGCCAATTCTTGTTGCCGCCTGGCCAGCATCTGCAGGCGTTCGAAGGCATCGTCAATCGCCTTCTGCTGCTTACTTTCCATGTCGGCTTGAGTTTGCCCAGTCTCGTACTGGTTCTTCGATGTATCCAGCTCCAGATCGAACATGCGGGCTAGTTCTCGTTGAGCGCCGTTTCCGCCGCCGCCCATACCGCTTTGCCCGAATGCCACCTGTATGTCGCGGAAGATAGCTTCAGCGCGCAGCAGGGATTGCAGAGCTTTCTGTTCTGGAACGAGCGCGTCATTCCATTTGCCTGGAGTGAGTTGCTTCACCGCGTCACCCATCTCCGATGAGGCAAAGGTCATCAACTTCGAGAATTTCTCAAACTCCGGATTGGCTTGCGACAGCTCACGATTACCCATTCGCTCAGCCAGCGTCTGGGCCTGAGCGCCAAGCTTACCTTCTGTATCCGCAAGGAACCTGGCCTGCTCTTGAATCGTCGACTTGCTCTTGCTTTCCCCCCGCAGCTCATTGAATGTCGCCGCGATGATCTGCTTCTGGCGCTCGGAAATGTTGTTATCCTGTTGTCCCCCGCCGCCTCCCATTCCGGCGGATTGTTGAGACTGGCTGAATTTGAAATCGAACGCCTCGGCCTGTACGAAGAGAATGTCGCTGCGCGCTGTCTTATTCGCATCGGCGGCAGTTGCGTACATGCTGATTACGTCACCAGGAGCCAACTTGAAGTTTTCCAGGTAGAGCGTGGTGTGCCCTTGTTCATCCTTGCTGCCCCTCGATTTGAACCGGGCTATTTGCTCAGCCCCGCCGTTTACGGAATAGTGCAGGCCGAGCGACTTTACTCCGAAGTCGTCGTCCGCCTCCACCACAACAGGAACCTCCTCAATCGGACTAACGCGCGGGTCGCGCCCCGGCCTCATGATTCGAACGGTTGGGGGCTCATCCTTTCTTGCCTCGATGAAATAGTCGTCGCTGATCCGAATCGTTTCCCCGTCATCGATTGCCGCGACATGATAAGAACCGTCCCGGGTGATCGGGATCTCGGCCTTGGCCCAGTTTCCATCGGCCTTCGATAACTGAATCTTCTTCCCTTTGTCCAGCACCAGTACGCCATTCTCGAGCGGGCGGTCCGTCAAAACTGAAACCGTTGCGGTGCTGCCTTCCACCGCTCTTATGTCTCCACCCGGATCCTCGCTTACATCCTGCAGGCCCAATCCTGACGGAAATCTCACCTGCACTCGTAGCCGCTTTACCGCGGGTAAATCCTTCACGGAAATTTTGAAGCGCTTAGAGCGCGCGCCATCCGCCTGAACGTAATACTCAACCGGATCCGAGACAGCCGGAAATGAGTACTGGTAACCATTGCCTTCAGCTGCCGGCTGCATAGCTGCTTCCTGCCATTTCGATGCGTTTCCATACAGCGCGTGCAAGATCACCTTGTGTGCTGAAAATCCGATCAGTTGAGCCTGAATTGCCTGATCCGATTTCCGCCGGATGGTCTTATTGCCCGGCTGCACTAGTATTTCGTACAGTGGCCGCTGATTGCCATGCGCTGAGCCGGTCCAAAGCAGGGCAGCACCATAGCCCCAGTAGCTGGGCCCTGCGGCAATCAACCAAACGAGCACGCTGAGAGCTGCTATTCCGACACCCGCAAAGCCATAGGTGAGCCGGGCCGATACCAGGTGACCGGGCGGATTTTCCCCGACAATTCGCAGCGCGTCTTCCGCTACCAGTTCCGTAAAAGGATTCGCTGCATCGAGGCGCTCTTCCGCCGTCAACAGTCGCTGTTCGAGCTGGGGAACCAACCTTTCCGCAACGCGCGTCACGCGTCGCTCGGTCAATTTTAGAAGTGGAATCGCGAGCGCGAACGAAACCGCACCAGCGGCGGCAAGAAAAAGGAGCAGACGCATCGGCCAGACGATGCTTTGAGCAAACTGGAAACGATCGCAAATCGCGACCAGTCCTAGCGTGAGTATCAGCGCCAGAACAGAAGACACTGCCAGCCCTCGCGAGGCAGCTAACAGACAGAGCCGGCCTCTCAGCTGTCTTAAATAGGTGTGAACCTGTTCGAGCGCCGTCATACGCTTTGCCTCTCGTCTTTCCAATACCGTCTGGCAAGTGCCGACTCAAAAACAGCGGCTGTAAAGGCCGCAATCAAAAGATAACGCCAGAAACTCACTGGCCGTGTCTGTCTCTGCCGAACCGAACCGGCGCCAGTGGCTGCAACATCTCCAGTATTGCGCCACAATTCGAGCGTCTCTTCGGGAACTGATCGCAAGTCGGATTCTCGCCGGTCCGCGTGCACTGCCACCATGTTCTTCCGCCCGTCTGCGCGGCTAATCTCGTAAAATCCACCCTGGTCCAGATTGAAGCTGAGCGCCTTAGTAGCTTCCGCCAGGCTCAACTCGTGCCTGCCGTCGGGTCCGATCACATCGGCCGATCCGGCTCCTGACTTGGTGCGCAAGGCTACGGGTGTCCCGGCCACCACACTCGAAGGGGTGTCCTCTGTTCCAGCAAGATAGCGAGCCGTTTGTACCACGAACGGAACAAAGGACGCATGCAGTGCGAAATCGTTCGTAGAATTGTCAAGCGTGGATGCGAAAACTAGCTTTCGGCCCTCGCCCGCGCGTTCCTCAACCAGTAGCGGCGAGCCATCGGAAAACTTCGCAATCACTCGAGCGTCCGGCCTTGCAAGAAACGAAGGCGTCTCGAAAAACTGCACGTTCTCAAATTGATCGGTCGCGGCGATCGCCGGATTCCCCTTGTCAACGTAACCTGCCGATTGCGGCTCTCGCTGTTCACTGAATTGCTCTTTTGAAAGGGGAATGACTCCGGTACGTGTTGTATTTGGGCCGATCGAAATAAGCACGGAGCCGCCCTTCTGTACGTAAGCGCACAGGGCATCCGAAATACTTCTATCTATCTCGCCTACATCACTCAGCACGACGAAGGCGAAACGTGAGAAGTCCTGGCTGCCGGCATCAGCCACCGGCAGCGTCTCCACCGCAAGACCAGCGTGGCTCCCCGATTCAAGTGCCGCCTTATAATAGAACCCGGCGTTGCCATGGCGGGTTCTTGCATACAAAAACAAGACTTTGCGCGCGTCTTCTCGTTCAATTGAGAACGGAAAAGTGTCATCCTGCGGCAAGCCGTCCCCGGGCTCGATGTGGATTTCGCCTCGATGCCATCCATAGGGCACCGCAAAATCGGAAAACTCCACTGCTGCTCGCCCGCTAGCCCCTAAAGCGACTTCCTTTTCCGCCAGCGTTTTTCCATCCAGCGAAAGAGATACTCTTCGGCTGACAGGCGGTGTGTTCCACCCGGCTACCGTGGCCGTCACTCGCGCAGAAGCATTCCGCTCAATAGTGGAAGGGGCATTTACAGTCTCCAGGGCCCAGTTTGGCCTGCTCGCCCAACCTACGCGATGCAGGTGCAGCGTTACATTCGGGCCAGCTTGCAAATCGTGAAAGTCGGCGGGCATAGACGTCTGCTGCATATCGCTGACGAAATGAACGTCAAGATGCATTCCGCTCGTCTCTTCCATTGACCGCAAAGCTCGGGCAAATCCTCCGAACGAACTCGCACGATCGTTCGGTTGGATGGCATTGATTGCGGCCTTAACTTCCGATACCGCGGCTCCTGGCTGCGTAAGAGCTTCCACCGACGCATCCACCGCCAACACTTGCGCCAATGCGTTGGGCGGAAGGGCATTCACCAAGCCCGTTCCTTTCTCTTTGGCCTCTTGCATTCTATTGCTCTCGTGCATGCTGAAAGAACGATCGATGGCAATTACGGTCAGAGTCCGCCGGTTCGCCACGACTGAAGTCCGGTTCACAAACGGATTCGCGAAGGCAAGTGCCAGCAAGAGGATCAGAAGTATGCGCAAGCAAAGCAGCGCAATATATCGTAGCCGCCGGTGCTTAACCGAGCTCTGAACCCGGCGCTCAAAAAACATCAGCGAACTGAATGGTTGCGGAGTTCTTTTATATTGGCGGAGCAAATGGAGCCAGAGCGGCAGGCCGATAGCTAGCGCGCCGATCAAAAACCAGGGTGCGAGGAATCCCACTCAGATCCTTCCCTGTCGCACTGAAAAGTATTCACGGAGCGCTGCATCGAGTGGCCGGTCCGTCGGCAGAAGAAAATAATCGAGGCCCGCCGCTTGAGCCTGAGCACGCAACTGGCTGATATGCGTCCCCATCTTCAGCCGGTACTCTGAGTGTGCATAGTCCGGTGAGGTTTCGAGTGTATCGCCCGTTTCCATGTCCACCAGCAACGCTGCCCCGCCGATCGAAGGCTCGATCTCTCCCCGATCGAGCACATGAAACAGAATCACGTCATTGCCGCGAAAGCGCAGCGGTTGCACGGTCTCAATAATCGCCTCGGGCCTATCGAAGAAATCGGAAATCAGGACTGTTACGCCACGTCTTTTCAAAAACAACTGCAGTTCAAAGAGTGGCTTCTGGTAATTCGTTCGCCGTCCGAGCGTGGCTTGATCAATGCCGTGCAGCAATCGCATGAGTTGGCCCTGTCTCGCTGAGGGCGGTACAAAGTTGGCCAAGTCTTCATGAAAGACGATGAGGCTCGCGCTGTCCCGCTGCAGATGCGCCAGATATACGATTGCCGAAGCCAGAAACTTGGCATACATGATCTTCTTAACTACTCCCGAGCCGAAGCCCATGCTGCCGCTCACGTCCAGCAGCACATGTACGGCCGTATTTGTTTCACCACGGTATCGCTTCAGATAGGCTCGCTCTGTCCGCGCAAATACATTCCAATCGATGTGTCGCAGGTCGTCTCCGGGACTATAGGCCCGGTATTCCGCGAATTCCTGGCTGAAGCCGAAATCCGGTGAACGGTGCAGTCCTGCCACAAATCCGTCGACAACGGTCTTCGCGACGAGCTCCATGCTCGATACTTCGGCCAGTACGGCAGGGTCAAGAAAACGGTTGGGAACTGCTGAGCTCGGCAAAGGAACCTGCTATCAATCCCGCGGCACTCTCTTCCAATCGAGCAACTGCCGTAGCACCTCGTCCGAAGACAGGCGTTCCGACTCTGCGTGAAAATTCAGCAGAACTCTGTGTCGCAAAATAGGTACCGTAAGCGCTCTAAGGTCGTCATAGGTTACGTGGAAGCGTCCGTGCATCAGCGCGCGGACCTTGCCCGCCAAGACCAGGAACTGAGCCGCCCGGACACTCGCGCCGAAGCTGACGTATTTCTTCACAAAATCGGGCGCTCCGCCTTCCACCGGCCGAGTCACCCTGACCAGGTCCACCGCATACCTCGCAACTGACTCTGCCACGGGCGTCATCCGGATGAGTTGCTGAAAATCCAGAATTTCTTCTCCGCTCGTAACCGTTTGCGCTTCCGGCAAATTCGTAGTGGTGGTGAGATCCACCACTTTCAGCTCGTCGTCTGCGGTTAAGTAGTCGAGCACCGTGTTAAATAGAAAGCGATCAAGCTGCGCCTCCGGAAGCGGGTATGTGCCCTCGAGTTCAATGGGATTCTGAGTGGCGAGCACGATAAACGGCGGCTCGATTCGATAGTGATGGCCGCGCACCGTGCACGATAGTTCCTGCATAGCTTCGAGGAGCGCCGACTGCGTCTTGGGTGGAGTGCGATTTATTTCGTCGGCCAGCAACACGTTCGAGAAGATGGGCCCTTGCACAAATGTCCAGGAGCGTTTGCCGGTTGCCTGATCCTCTTCAATGATGTCCGTTCCTGTGATATCTGAAGGCATCAGGTCAGGCGTGAACTGAATGCGGTTGAATCTCAATCCGAGGGTCTGTGACATGGTACGGACCAGTAGTGTTTTGGCCGTGCCCGGCAACCCTGTTAGTAAGCAGTGCCCGCCCACAAAGAGAGAAATCAACAGATGCTCTATCACCTCGTTCTGACCAACGATTACCTTGTGGACTTCGCGCTTAATCGCTTCCTGCGTATCCGCGAATCTCCGCACTCGACTTTTCAGTTCGCTGGGGTCCGTTACTGCAGCCGTTGTAAGTGTTGACATTTTACTGAGATAACTGAAGAAGCAATTGCTGAGCGGGCTTAAAGTCCGGCGCCGCCTCGAGCGCTAAAAGCACTTGATCCTTGGCTTCGCTCAACCGGTGGGCTGCCCGCAGGGCTTCTGCCAGCTGATAACGGGTTTCGGCGACGTCGGAAGGCTTTAGCGCCAATGCCGCCTCGCTCTCCCGCACGGCAGAGCTTGTATCTCCAGACCTGAGCGAAAGCTTAGCCAGCATTCGATGTGTTCCCTCGTTTTCGGGATAGATAAAGTTCAGCTTCGTCAATGTGAGTTCTGCTTGCTTCGCTTGCCCAGCCTCCGTCTCCAGATGAGCAAGCTGAGAAAGCACCTCGACGTTGCTGCCGCCTTCATCCCGATAATGTTGCAATTCGCCCAGCGCCGCAGACTTGTCGTTCTTGCGCAGATAGCCTTGCGCCAACAACTCGTAGGCGGACCCCTCCCCGACATACTCCGGGTACTCGTCCCGGATCGAGAGCGCCTCTCGCACTGCCTCATCCGTCTTGCCCGCCGCGAGATCCGCATGCGCAGCCTTCAAGGTGCTCTTCCATTCATCGAAATGTTTCAGGGTGCCGCCAGTCTGCTTTTCCAGCCATCGGCTAAACTCCTCATCGAACGCTGTGGGCGACTCGTGCAGGTTTTCCTCGATGGCTTGGGCGGTTGATTTGCGCGCTCCGTATGAGTGGATCATGCCCAGAATTGCATCATCTCCCCACTTCTGCACGATGAAATCGCAAATTTTTCCGGCTTCGTAATACGATACGAGCACCTGGCCCGGATACTGCGGCCTCACGAAACCTCTGTCCAGCTCCAACACTGGGATCAGCCCTTTCTTCTGTAGCGCCGAAACGATATCTGGTGTAAGCCGGCTCCCCCAATCCGGCGCCGCAGCTCCTTCTTCATGTACCGCCACGCCCTCCGTGAACCAACGTGGAACAAAATGGTGTGTTGCAGTTAGTACGTAAACGTGGCTGAGTTCATGCCATAGCGTGCTCCCCCAATTAAATTCTCCGGGAGCTCGTGCCGAAGGGCTGTCCATTGTCACCACCAACCCAAAAGTCACCCCAAGAAGTCCGCCCTGTCCTGGCAAACCCAAGGTGCGCACCACGAAATCCTCATGGTTCGGATATACCTCGACGCGAACCGGGCCGGGCAGCTTCATTTTGTATTTGTTCTGATAAACCTTGATAGCCCTTTGCAGTTCCGGTTCGATGTACGGTCTCAAAAGACCAGCTTCTTTCCGATTCAAAAGGAGTTCTGTCGTGCCCGTCTTGAAAGTCTCGTAGTTACTCAGGCTGTCAAGTAGCCGGAGTGAGTTCACGGTCTCCGGATTCCTGTAGTGGGCTGCATAGCACTGCATTAGTTGTTCTCGCGCTTCATGCTCTTCGCCCAAACGCATCAGGTTTACTCCCAATTCAGAGCGGGCATTCCAGAGCGCTCCATTTAGCGCTAAGGCCTTACGGTAATAGGAGATCGCATCCTGATATCTATAGTTGATTTCGAGAAAATGAGCTCCGGTTGCATACGCCTCGCCGTACACTGGATTGATCGTCAAGATACGGTCCATCCACTCGGAATGGGACTTGTCTGCAAGCCAGTCGATCGAGGCGAGCACCGCCATTCCATCTAGTGCCTCGTGAGACAGGCTCAGCGCTTTCTGTGCTTCTTCTGTAGCCAGTTTGGGATTGTTGTCTTCGAGCCCCAGGAAAGCGAGCAGTTCGTCCGCTTCCATCAGTTTCGGATTGTGCTTCAGCGCCTCCTCCGCTAACTCGACGGCTCGCTTATCAAATCTCTGCGCGAATACTCGCGCCAATCCGAGATAGGCCGGCGCATAATTCGGATCTGTCTGGAGCGCTTCCGCATACAATTTAGCCGCATCGGCCGGCTGATAGTGCTCGAGAAACATGCGCCCCCATGCTGCCTTCACTGCCGCACTCCGAGGCTGAGACTTGTACGCTTGCCGGAACTCCTCGTTCGCGTTGTCGAACTCGCCCAAGCCGAAATAAGCTTCGCCCCGCAAATACGGATCAGTTTCGTGCAACAGTCCGGCAAAACAGGTTCGCGCTTCAGGCAATTTGCCATGCCGCTGCAACGTCTGGCACTTCTCCAATGGAGATTGCGCCTGCAGTGTCAAAGCTGCGCCCAGGATGCATGGAACAAGTAGCCGAAGCAGTCTGTTCACTTGTCGATCTCCGCCTGCGTTCGGGCAAGCTCCAGTAGCAAGGTCGTGAGCTGCTGCTTGTACTGATCCGGGTTCATAGCAGCCTTCTCGTATTTCAACCTGTCGATCTTCGCCTCTAAATCCTCTTTCTTGGAAACGAGCTTTTGCTTTTCCGGAGCAAGATTTCTCGCTAACTGCTGTTCCGGTTCGATGACCGCGAAACGGGCTGCCAACAATCCCTGGCCGTTTTCCGGTTTCGGATCTCGCACCGCGATCGTTGCCCCGGTATCCGTGATGCTCGGATGCTCGGTAGCAAGCAGCTTTTCTGATTCAAAATATGTGGCCGTCTTTTGCGCTGTATAACGGTACAGTTCGAGAGTGGTGAGAGTTCCGTTTTTGTCGGTGTCGGCGCTCGGGTCATGTAAGGCATCAATCCAGTAGCGCGGAAACACCGTGGCGTTCTTCTCAGTGCCGGATTTCGTCGCCGTAATTACGATACGATTTCTACGCGCCAGGGCAGCAACCGCCGCGCCGCTGCAACTGGTCATGTCTACTACCAGCTGCCGCCCTGCCTGGATACGATTCAAGAGTGTGGCCAGCCCGGAAGCGCTGAGATCCGGTCCCGGCAGATTGATCTTGTAGTCGGTGCCATCGAAGGTCCCGTGCCCGATCAGGAAAATTCCAAATGTATCCGCGGGCTTCGCTTCAGAGGCAATGGCTGCGAGTGTTCGTTCAACCGCTTCCCGGGTCGCAGCGCTTCCAGCGAGGGTACTAATGTGTGTGTCAGGGCCATTCTTCTGTAATTCCTGCTGCAGCTCCGAAGCCCACTTCGCAAACTGCGAATCATATTCCGGTGTGCCGCCTAATCCCGCAACCGTGACGTAGTAGGTCGCTGCTTGCGTCGAGCATGCTGAAAGCAGTATCAGTAGTAAGGTCTTCACACCGCACCCCACCGGCGCCGGAGGAGCCATTCAGCCGACCTGAGTGATAAAAGCAGCAGAAACACCACCGGCATATTCCACAAGTCCTTCATCTCGCGTGATGTAATTCCAGCGTTCGAATACGAAATTTCATCAGTCAATCGGTCTGCTTCCTTGGGTGTGTAGTAACGTCCGCCCGTTTCGCTCGACAACTTCTCGAGCAGACTGCGATTCTGCTCACGATGGAAGTTTTCCGCTACCCCGTCCTCGCGCCGGAAAGGCAATACGTCGGTTCCAAGTTTCTCGTTGCCGCGCCTGGCTGTCACTTCTGCCACATAAGATCCCTGTAACGCCGCATTCCAAGAGGCCGAATACATGCCTTGCATCATCGGTTCAGGGGAGAGCGTGACATTCTGGGTCGTTCCGTCCGGCTGAATGATACTCGCGCTAACGTCCGCGTCGCTTACCGGTAAATATGCCTTGTTCCGCACTTCAGCCCGCAACTGCAGCCGTCCGTCGTCCGACAGGTTCTGATCTGGTGTCGAAGCTGTCACCTCCGAGGGTGTAGCTCCGGCCGTCCAACGTAGTAACTGTTTCCAGAACGTGGCCTGGCTCGTGTCTGACGCAGGCTGCTGCATGCGCCAGCGCCACGTTCCCGCTGTCGCCAGCACAGCGGTTCGACCACGACCGTAGTTCTCGGTAGCCAGCAGCGGGAGTCGCTTGCCGCCTACATTCACGTTCGCGAGCACCAGCGCGCCCGGCTTCGGTGTGCCCGGGTCTTGATAATTTGCTAAGTAGGGCAGAACCTCCCAGTGCTCCGCGCTTTTTTCGGCATCCCCATCGATCCGGCAAATTGCGCTCTGCTTACCTGCGTCCGTCAGCTCGGCCGCCACAAAGTTCCGCTGAAACGTATTCTTTCGCTGCGGTAAATCGACCGGCAGCAGTTCACTGAATGGCTCAGCGTCGTAGCCGCCGTCTGCCAGCGCCCACCTGCCGCCCAAAAACAGCAGCCCTCCTCCGCGCCGGTCCACGAAATCCTTGATCATCTGCTGCTGTCCGCTGGTGAAAAATGCCGATTCCACGCTGCCCAGAATCAATCCCTGGAAAGCGAACAGCTCTTCCGGCTTTGTCGGGAAGCCATCTGCCAGCTCATTGACGTTCGAGATGCCCTGCCGGTAAATCTTATTCTGGGTGGTGCGCAGCATTGAAACGAGCTGCAATGCCGGGTCGTCTTCAGCCGCGCGCCGTATGAATTTAAACTCCCAGCGGGGCTCGCCTTCTACATAAAGGATGCGCCGTCGCGTGTTGTCCACTGAAAGAATGCGCGTGAGCCGGTTGTTTTCGGTGTTGGTCTCCCCAGCCAGCGCGTCGAGCTTCACCTGCACGTTCTTCACACCCGCTTTGCCGGCGTTGAACTCCAGCGTCTCCACCTGTTCCGGAGCATTGTGAAGGGTGATCTCGCGATTTGATAAAACCGTCCCGCCCACACTCAACACGAGCCTGCCGTGTTTACCTGTAAAGCCGCTTTGCCGCAGAGTCACTCTGGCCTGCAAGCGTGACCCGGGCAGAACCTTCGAAGGCAGCTCCACTCCGTCAAGCTCGACATCATCTTCCAGCTTCTCTTTACCGAAGCCGATCGTGTTAATGGGAACCTTGCGCCGCAGTATCTCGGAGAGCGTTGCGTCATCGATTCCGCCCGAATTATCAGCGCCATCGCTTAGCAGTACAATCGATCCGATTGGCAGCGTGGCTGCTTCATCTGCCAATTCGCGCAGGCCTCTTCCGATCTGTGTTGAACTCTCATTTGCATGTAGCTGATCCGTGGCGTAGACGCGCTCCAGACCTCCGCCCAGCTTGTAAAGTCTGACCTGGAAGCGCCTGCCTAGATTCTTCAGCAGCCTGTCATTCAGCAGATCCGTCGCCTGCGCCTCCCGCGTCTGCGCGGCATCCTTCAGCCCCATGCTTCGGCTGTCATCCACCACGACTGTAACAATGTTTTGCTGCGGCTTTAGGGTGGTTACGCTGATCGCGGGTTCCCAGAGCAGCAGCAGCAGTACCGCAAGCGTTGCCCACTGAAGAGAGGCAAGCGCAATCGCTCGCCCGTGTCGGAAACCGGCCCCGCTGCTCTGGCGTTTCCATACCCAGAGAGCTGCTATCAGCAGTGCCGCCGCCCCGAGTATGCTGTAAAGCAGCCATCTCGGGCCTGCGCCCAGCAGCACGAACGTTCCCCTCGAGAAAACGCTAGCCGGGTACTTGAAGAGGAACTCAAACATGTACTGCCCGGAAGTTCAGCTCCGCATAGGCTGGAACTGGCGTCAGAATAGCATGCATTCAACCAGCCCCTTTCAAGCTCTTACTTTCCGACGAGCGTCGGGTGAGCGGCGTTACCTGGCCGTCACTCTTTTGGCAAAACCCACGCCAAAATAGAGCTGCCTGCCGGGGTTATAACGTATTGCCGACCATCGAGCTCAAAAGTGGAAGGGCCTGTCTGCATTCGCGCGCCCAGGTTCACATGCCACAGGGTTTTGCCGGTCTTGGCATCGAGCGCCAGTAAGTTGTCCGAATTGTCAGCCCCGAACAGCAAGCCCCCGGCTGTCGACAGCATTCCGGCGCTCCCTTCACCCTCACCGATCTCATGCCGCCAGCGCACCGCTCCGGTCTTGTAATCAATCGCTTCCAGCACGGAATTTGCCCAAAGATTCCGGTCCCTTCCGGCCCATCCCTCTGGCTTGCCCTCAGCCGTCATATAGAAAATGCTCCAAAGCCGCCGGGCGCTTACATAGAAAAGACCGGTGTCGCCATCAAAGGTGGGCGCCAGCCAGTTCGTCGCGCCATCGGAGCCTGGTGAGACCAGCGTCCCGTCCGGCTTGGGCTCCTTCTTAGGATTCGGAATCGGCTCCCCTCGTGAATCGATTCCCTTAGCCCAGTCCGTCTCAATGAAAGGCGCTGTCACGATGTGTTCGCCGGTCGTGCGGTCGAGCAAAAAGAAGTACCCATTCCGGCTGGCCTGCGCCAATAGCTTCCGATGCACCCCTTTGTACTCGTCCTCCAGCAGCACCGGAGTCTGCACGGCATCCCAATCGTGCGTGTCGTGTGGAGATGCTTGGAAGTGCCAGTTCAGTTTGCCCGTATCCGGATTGATGGACACAATCGAGCAGGTGTACAGGTTCTCTCCCTTGCGGACGTCGCCGTTCAGAACCGGATTCGGATTGCCGATTCCCCAGTACACCTGGTTTAACTGCGGATCGTAGGTCCCAGTCATCCATGTCATGCCGCCGCCGTGCTTGATTGCATCTGTCCCGTGCGGCCAGGTCTCCGCTCCCGGTTCCCCTTCGCCCGGTTCCGTATTCCACTTCCACTCGAGTTTTCCGGTCTCCGGGTCGACTGATTCAAGAAATCCGGGTATATCTGTTACGTCGCCTGAAACCCCCACCAGCACGTGATTCTTTACTACCAGCGGCGCCATGGTCGCGAAGTATCCGAGCTTCGCATCGGCCAACTCGATATTCCATCGCACCGTTCCATCTTTGGCATTCAACGAAATCAGGCGGCAATCGGGAGTTTCGAAATAGAGCCAGTCGCCGTACATACCCACCCCGCGTTGCCCAATGTGATCGCCCGCGCTTTCGCGATAGTAATGCCAGATAATGCGCCCGGTTCGCGCATCCGCGGCCCACACGTTATCCGGCGTTGTGAAATAAAGGTACCCATTCACCTCCAAGGGTGTGGATTTGATGCCGACCGACTGCGGCTGCAAAATCCACGCCAGCGTAAGGTGCTGGACGTTACTTTGGTTGATTTGCGTAAGTCTGCTAAATCGCTGGCCGCTATAGTCGCCGTTGAAAGTCGGCCAGTCCTGCTGGAGCGGTTTGAGCAGATCTTGTGGGTTCAGTCCCAGATCAGCACCGGAAGCCGCGACCAAGAGGTTCAGGAATAGAGCCGCACAAAATAATGCTTTCATCTACTTAAGTGTCTCCAGGTAAGCAAACAGGTTATGTAAGTCGGCATCAGTATACTTGCCCATGAGTTCCCGATGCGCTGCCAGGGGGTCCTGTATTTCACTCTTCACTTCAGATTTGGGCCAAGAGTGATACCATCCATCCTGCCCGATGATGGCGATGCTGAATTCGTCATCATCCACCACCGTGCCCTGAAATCGGCTTCCATCCGGTAAAGTCACGGTCGCGGTCTTTTTTGCATGCTTGCTGGACGGATAAACCATCTCCTGCTGCAGATTGATCGGCGAAAGCTTTTTGGCTATTCCGGCCAAATCTCCCGTCGGCGAATGACAGCCGGAACAGCCCCCGGCGCCACTGAAAAACTCTTTGCCTGCCTCTGCATTGCCCGTCAAAAGCTTCGCTAGTGGATAATCGCCCGGTACGTGCGCACTGTGTAGTGCCGCATCCGCCTGATGATGCAGAAACGCCACGATGCTCGCGATCTGATCGTCCTTCAAGGTCGCAAAACTGGGCATGCCCTTGTCCGGGCGCCCGTTCCGGATCACCGGACCTAGGGTGTTGCCGTTATCGTCGCGCAGCGTGACCGCCGAGCGCACCAGGTCGGGAGCGCGAGAACCAGTCGCATCGTTGCCGTGACAAAATCCGCACGTGGATATAAATAATGAGCGCCCGCGCGCTACTGCCGTTGGATCTTCCGTGCGCGGCACCCGCTGCTGAGGGGTGGGCTGATGTCCCTGCCCGTAAGCCCGCCCTCCCAAGGAACAAACCACGATGCACAAGGCTGCGTAGAATCGCATAGAAAAGTTTAGTATTTCAAATTCGAATCGCGCGCCTCGGGGCGGCTTCAAAGTACCGGTGCCGCGTGTTATCCTTGACCCACGTGGACGCTGCAAGGCACACGCTCAATCTCGATCAACCCGCTGCCGTCGCTTCGCTGATCGACCACACTCTCCTCAAGCCGGACGCCTCGCGGAGTGACATCGAGCGAATTTGCTCTGAAGCTCGCGAGTTCTCGTTCGCCTCCGTCTGCGTAAACCCCTGTTGGGTGAGTTTTGCGGCGGAACAACTCTCCGGCACCTTTATCAAAGTGTGTACCGTAATCGGCTTTCCATTGGGTGCGAATGAAAGTCGCAGCAAGCTTTTTGAATCGGAATTGGCTCTCTCGCATTCCGCAACCGAATTGGACATGGTCCTGAATGTCGGTGCACTCGTTTCCGGCGAGAACCAATTCGTCCTACAGGAAATTGAGCAAATTGTCAAAGTGGCTCACAGCCGCGGATCGCTGCTCAAGGTCATTCTTGAGACTTGTCTGCTGGACGATCCCCAAAAGCGGCTCGCTTGCGAACTGGCAGTAGAGGCTAAGGCGGACTTCGTCAAGACCTCCACTGGGTTCGGTGGCAGCGGCGCCACGCCGGTCGATGTCGCTCTTATGCGTGAAACTGTTGGCGACCGTGCCGGGGTAAAAGCCGCGGGCGGTATTCGCAGCTTGCCTGTGCTGCGCGAGATGATACGCGCCGGAGCCAGTCGGATCGGAACCAGTTCCGGCGTGCAGATCCTACGCGAGATGAGTGCAGAATCGAGTCTTCCTGCTGCGCAGGATAGAGCCCAGGCCCGAAGCGGACGAGCCAGCTATTGATGTCTCCTCCCGGCAAAGAGCAGCAGGTACGCTTCCGTGAACGTGCGGATCTTCTCGATTATCTGCTCGAAGTCGGCACCGTTACCTCTGAAACCCTCGACCTGGATCGCTTGCTCGCCAATGTAGCCGAGATCGTCAAAGATGTGATCCCGTACGAGCTGTTCGCCATCCTGCTCTATAACGAACGCACTCGCTCGCTGCGCATGCGATATTCCATCGGCCATCGAGACGAGATCGCCAAAAACCTGAACATCCGCCTGGGAGAAGGCATCACTGGCGCCACCGCCGCCACTCGTCAGCCGATTCTTCTCCCGGATGTCCGAAGAGACGCCCGCTACTTAAATGCGCTTGATGCAGTCCGCGCCGAACTCACCGTTCCCATGCTTACGCGCGGCAAGCTGGTCGGCGTGATCGATCTGCAGTCTACTCGGCTGAACGCATTCTCCGAACACGACCGTGCCCTTCTGACACTGATCGCTTCTCGTGTCGCCACTGCCATCGATAATGCACGGCTGTATCGGCGCGTGGAGCGCCAGAATAGAACGCTGCGAGTTCTCGCTCACCTTTCGCAGGAATTTAGTTCGATCCTTGAAATCGATGAGCTCCTGACAAAAATCGCGTCCACCGTACACGCGCTTATCAACTTTGACGCTTTTAGCATCTTTTTGACCGATGCCGAGCGCAAGCTGCTCCGCTGCCGCTTCAGTCAACGTTATGACGAGAAAAACACCGTTGACAACATCGAGATTGGAAAAGGGATCACCGGCGCAGCTGTTACATCCCGGCAGGTAATTCGCGTTCCAGATGTAACCCAGGATTCCCGCTACATTGCTTCACATCCGGATGTTCGATCCGAGGTTGCTGTGCCTCTAGTCCTGCATGATCGCGTGATTGGAGTTCTCGACCTCGAGAGTACGCGTCTGAGTTTCTTTACCGACGATCACGTGCGCGCCTTGAGTCTGCTCGCCCCCCAGATTGCAACTTCAGTTGAGAACGCACGGCTTTATGAGGAACTCCTGCAACGAGAGCACCGGCTCGACCAGGACCTGCAGGCCGCCTTCAAACTGCAGTCCGTTCTGATTCCGCGCACGGTTTCTGACATTCCCGGCGTGGAGGTCGGTGTCAAAACCAGGCCTGCTCGCGCCATTAGCGGCGATTTCTACGATTTCTTCGAACACCAGGATGATTACACGCTTGTTGCCTTTGGTGATGTAAGTGGAAAGGGCGCGGCTGCGGCGCTCTATGGCGCGCTTATCTCCGGGTTGCTGCGGACCTTGGCTCGCCGCCGTCGCTCTCCGGCTGAATTAATGAAGCTACTGAATGAAGCCCTGCTCGAGCGTAAAGTCGATGCCCAGTATGCCACCCTTACCCTTATTCTCTGGGCGGGGCGGGCGCGGACCTTCAGCGTAGCGAATGCCGGGACTCTCCCGCCAATCCTGTTCCGCGAAGGTGAGATCATCAGTTCCCGCGTTGCCGGCGTGCCCATCGGGCTGCTTGAAGATCAGGAGTACGACCAGGTCGAGATCGAAGCTCAGCCGCACGATTTGCTGCTTCTTTGCTCCGACGGAGTGGAAGATCAGCTCGGCAAAGAAGCCGATATTCTCAGTGAGGCGCAGGTCAGTGCCCGCGATCTAGAATCCTACGGACGCGATCGCGTGGAGCAAGTTGTCATTAAGCATTTCCACGAATCGCCTCAGCAGATTGTGGACCGTGTCTTTGAGGACATCGATCTTTTCCGTGGTGCTACCGTCTTAACCGATGACCAGACTCTGATCGCGCTTCGAGTGCTCTGATAACGCATGACCGCAGTCGGACAGAGCGACTGGCAGTACCGTGACGGCTCTCTATTCTGTGAAGGTGTCGACCTGGCCCGAGCTGCGGCTTCGCATGGCACACCGGCCTACGTCTATTCAAAAAAGGGCATCCTCGATAACTTCAATGCTTATCGGGATGCCTTGGCGACGGTTCCTCACCAAATTTGCTTCGCCGCCAAGGCAAACTCAAACATTGCAATATTGAACTTGCTCGCGCGCGCCGGCGCAGGGTTCGACATCGTGTCGGGTGGCGAACTTTATCGAGTGCTGGCGGCGGGCGGTGATCCAGCCAAGATCGTATTTTCAGGTGTCGGTAAGACGTCCGCTGAAATCCGCTTCGCTCTCGAAAAGCGGATTCACAGCTTCAATTGCGAATCGGAAACGGAACTCGGTCAGATTTCTCGTGCGGCTCTGGTACTGAATCGCACGGCTTCCATAGCCATTCGCGTTAATCCTGACGTAAATGCCATCACCCATCCCTACATTTCGACTGGTCTGCGCAAGCACAAGTTCGGCATTGACATAAATCTCGCGGAAGAACTCTATGGGCGCGCAGCCATGCTGCCCGGCATTCTGCCTGAAGGCGTAAGTTGTCATATCGGATCGCAGATTGTTACGCTCGAACCGTTGCTGGAGGCGACCGACAGGGTACTTTCTCTCGTAACCCGTCTGCGAGCGTCAGGGCATCCGATTCGCAATCTCGACCTCGGCGGAGGTTTGGGCGTTGCCTACAGTGCGGAAGAGCGTGCTCCGGCGATTCACGCCTATCTCGAAAAGCTCAAGCTGCGCATGGACCAGCTCGACTTGACTCTGATGCTCGAGCCGGGGCGCTCCATCGTGGCTGAAGCTGGAGTGTTGTTGACCCGTGTCCTTTTGATTAAACAAAACGGCGGCAAGCGCTTCATCGTCGTGGATGCTGCGATGAACGACCTCGTCCGCCCCGCGTTGTATAACGCTTATCACGAGATTACGGCTGTCAAAGAGTCGAGCGGTGAAAAAGCAATCACCGCCGATGTGGTTGGCCCAGTCTGCGAAACCGGCGATTTCTTTGCTCACAACCGGGAGCTGCCCGAAATCGAACCCGGCGATCTGCTGGCAATTCGCACTGCCGGCGCCTACGGATTCGCTTTGTCCTCCAATTACAATTCACGTCCTCGCCCGTGCGAGCTGCTGGTCGATGGCGCGGACCTGCGGGTTATTCGCCGGCGCGAAACCTACGAAGACCTGATCCGCGGCGAGTCCATTCCCGCCGAGTCGCCGCTCACGACCGAAATCTGAAGCTCCATCCGGTTCTGAACCGGCGCATAGCTTGCTTCGTTCATACTCTTAGAGAACATGAACGGCGATCCGGCGATACTCGTCCAGCAGCTTCACAAGTCATATGGTCCGGTTGAAGCGGTACGCGGCATCGACCTCGAAGTTCGTAGTGGCGAGGTCTTCGGACTTTTAGGCCCAAACGGGGCAGGGAAGACGACTACCATAGAAATCCTGGAAGGCCTGCGCCCTCGCACCAGCGGCAAGGTTTCTGTTCTCGGCTTCGATCCGGCCATCCAGAGCCGCGAGATCAAAAACCGCATCGGCGTCTGCCTACAGGCCACCAATCTACCCGACAAAATGAAAACTCACGAAGCGCTCGATCTCTTCGACGCCTTCTATGACCGGCACACAGACAGCGATGCGCTGCTCAAGCGGCTCCAACTCTGGGACAAGAAGGATGCGTTCTATAAATCGCTTTCCGGCGGCCAGAAACAGCGCGTCGCCCTGGCCCTCGCGCTCCTCAATGATCCCGCGCTGCTCTTTCTCGATGAACCGACCACCGGCCTCGATCCGCAGGTTCGCCACGAGATACACAACGTAATCGAAGAGCTGAAGCACGGCGGCAAGACCATCCTTATCACCACTCATTACATCGAAGAAGCCGAGAGCCTTTGTGACCGGGTGGCGATTATCGATGGCGGAAAAATCATTGAGCAGGGCACTCCTCGCGAAATCCAGCAGCGGGTACTCGGCCTGACGCTGGTCGAAGTAACCGCTAACCAAGTGCTTCCAACCAGCGATCTTCCCGAGCATCTGCGAGAAACCAAATACATCTTGAGCGATGCCGGCCGCACTTTGTCGCTCCAGACAGACGAACCGGCCGCGGCTATTGTCGAGCTCGTCAAGTGGATCGATGGATGCGGCCTCAAACTGGTCGATATCCATCTCAAGCGCCCTACACTCGAAGACGTCTTCATCGAACTGACCGGAAAGAAGCTGCGCGAGTAATGAAGCCTTACCTTGCCCAAATCAAAAGCAATCTGCAATTGATGGCACGCGACCGCACGGTCCTGGTATTCAACTATCTTTTCCCTTTTGTCTTTTTTTTCATCTTTGCTCAATCCTTCCATGCGGCGGAGAGCGCGGGAGCCATGAGCCAAGTCATCACGATGTGTCTGATCATTGGCGTGCTAGGTTCTGGCTTCTTCGGTGCTGGTATGCGCGCCGTTCAGGACCGCGAGACAAACGTCCTTCGCCGCTTCAAAGTAGCGCCGGTCGGTCCCGCTCCCATCATTGTCGCCTCGCTTGTTTCGGGTCTTGTGTCATTCGTTCCTCTGGTCTTCCTCTTTTTTCTGTTCGCGCAAACCATCTATCATGCTCCGCCCGCGCATAATGTCCTCTCAGTTGCTTTGTTTGTCGCCATAGCGGTGGTTGCGTTCCGCGCGATGGGGATGATCGTCGCTTCGGTCGTGAACTCAGCCCAGGAAGCGCAAATCGTTATCCAACTGCTCTATCTGCCTATGCTTTTCCTGAGCGGCGCGACGTTCCCTATCAGCATGATGCCGATCTGGCTACAAAGCATCGCGCAATTCCTGCCCGCTACCTATCTCTATCAAGGCCTCCAATCTCTGCTCATCGGCAATGAAAGCTTCTTCGCCAATTTGGTGCCCGCCCTGGCTCTACTCCTCACCATGGCCGTTGCGCTCGTCATCGGCACCAAACTCTTCCGCTGGGAAAAGGAAGAAAAGATCGCGGGCAAGGCAAAGCTCTGGATTCTCGCCGTGCTCGCCCCATTCATTCTGATGGGCCTTTACCAGGCGCGCACGAAACAAAATATCCAAAAAACAAAAATCCTCACCCGCGACATGTATCGTCACAGCTCGACGCTCGTGCAAAACACAAAAATCTTTGTTGGCAACGGCACCGTCATCGAGCGCGGCGCGGTGCTGATTCGCAACGGCAAAATTGCCGAGGTTTTCGGCGCGCCCCCTGCGAATCCGAAAGCGCTGAACGCCGAGATCGTCGATGCAGCCGGCAAAACTCTGATGCCCGGCTTGATCGACATGCACGTGCACCTCGGCGGTCCAGGGGGCGTCTATAGCGACGTATCTAAATACGGCGATCCCAATCTCGGCAAGCGGCGTCTGGCGGCTTACCTCTATTGCGGCATCACTGCGGTCCGCAGCCTTGGTGACCGGCTTCACGAGTCACTCGAACTCCGCAAACTGGTTAGCTCAGGAAACTACCTGGGCGCCGAACTCTTCGCTTACGGCCCTCTGTTCACAGCGGCCGGAGGCCATCCCGAAGAGTTGGTAAAAATGCTTCCCAGCTCCATGCAGGCAAGCTTTAAAGCCGAATTCTTACGCGAGCCGCAGTCGGCGGGAGAAGCGCGGCAGCAGGTCGACGCGCTGAAGCATGACGGGGTCGACGGCATCAAGGCCGTTCTGGAAGCGGGCAATGCTCAGTGGGGCCTCTTCAACCGCCTCGATACCAACATCTACGATGCAGTGATCTCGCAAGCCGCGAAAGACAACCTGCCCTCCGCTACCCACACCGGCAGTTCGGCTGATGTGAAGGACGCGGTAGCTGCCGGAAGCAACAGTGTGGAGCATGGCTCAATGGTTGACGTCATCCCGAACGATCTCTTCGCTGGGATGAAGCGAAGACAGATCGCTTACGACCCGACCCTGAGCGTCTATGAGGGTCTTGCCGATGTAAGGACCGGGAATCCCGAACTGCTCAACCGCTCGCTTTTACAACAGGTCGGACCTGCCGATCTGCTCGAATCGACAAGAACCATGCTGGCAAAGGGTAAACATGTCGATCCGGCAACCTTCACGCCGCTCTTCGAGCGCCTGAATCAAAATCTTCTCACCGCTTACAGGAACGGCGTAATGCTTATCACCGGCACCGATGCCGGCAACATGTTGGTGATTCACGGGCCAACGGTCCAGCACGAACTCGAACTTTGGGTGAAGGCAGGCATTCCTTCAACTGTGGCGCTCCAGGCAGCAACCTACAACGCTGCGAAAGTGCTCCGCGCGGATGACCGCCTGGGCCTTATTCAGAAAGGGCGCGACGCTTCTTTCATTCTGCTTGACGGCGACCCGGTGCAAGACGTCGCGGTCACCGAACACATCTATTCGGTTTACTTCAAAGGCGAGCGCATCGACCGGCCGTCCCTTTTCGACCAGGATAAGGAGTGACCGGGCTGGCGCGAGTCGCTCAGGCGGCTGTTTTCAGTGGAATATTGGGGCATTCGGACGTTACCGGGGCCGGCTGACGAGGAGTTTTGGCTGCAATCTGGGCCGCGACGAGGTTCAGGCGGGCTGCGTGCAGTTCCTGGCGGCGGATTTCGGCGGCTTGCTTACGAGATTCGTCGAGGTTTTTGCGATCTTTGGCGGCGGCGCTGCGTTTTTGCGATTCAAAGCCAACTTCGCTTGAGTCTTCGGCTCGCTGACAAAACACGGCCTCATCCAAACGCGCTTTTCTTCTTTCGGCTCTGACGTTTGCGAGCTCGCGCAGGCATTTGTGGAAGGCGCGCTCGTGGGTGGTCTGGTAGCGCAGATAGAGAGTGAGCTCGTCTTTCGAGTTGCAGTGCGGAGTCTGGATGTTGAAACAGAGGCCCTGCAGCGAGAGAGCGCGCTGCATGAGCCAGTGGTGCTGGGCCATGCGGTCGACCAGCAACGTTTCGGTCGGGGTAGAAGGCTGGTGCTCCGAGCGGAGGTCGGCGACCAGTTGGTCAAAGTCTTCGCGGCACTCCCAGGGTACAATCATGAAGGTGCCGGTCAGACCGTGCCGCCAACGGTTCTGGGACACGGCGGCTTTCCCTTCTAAACTCCTCGGCCCGGTTGATAGCTGGGCATTGGCGCGATTGGCAGCAAGGCGAGCAGGCGAGAGAGCGGGAGGATCAGAACGCAAGAGAGACTCCTTAGAAATGAAAAACGCCGGATGGCCTCCGGCGTGGATGCGGGCGTTTTCAGAGCGCGGCGCGCTCCAAGCAACCAGTATACGGGGGCGCACCAAGCCTATCGCGGTAAGTGATTGAAAGGATTCAGGAGATAGGTTGTGACTGTGCCAGGGCGGAGCACACAACGGAGGATGAAAAGGGTGTCAGGGCCCGATATGCTGGCCGATGCGGAGGGCAAACCAAGGCTTTGGGCAGACCTTCCCAAGTACAGGAGGACCCAATTTACAACCGAAGGACATCGATCAAAGCCGAAAGGGCAGCTGGCTGTTGCCGCCGGCTCGGATAGTAGAGAAAAAATCCGGGAAAGGGCTGGCACCAGTCCTCTAGCATGCTCACCAAGGCCCCACTCGCCAGGTGCGGAGCTGCGTCTTCTTCCGACATGTAAGCAAGACCGATGCCATCGAGTGCAGCACGAATGACCAGGTCCAGATCGTCGACAATCAGTGGACCACTTACCGCGACAGATAAGGATTTCCTGCCCTTCTCGAACTCCCATCGGTATAAGCCTGCATCTCCGTGCCGAAAATTGATACATCGGTGGCCTATCAGATCACGCGGCGATTTCGGGCTTTCGTGCGATTTGAGATAGCTGGGCGAGCCCACTATGACGGGTCTGAGATCCGGCGAGACACGCGCTGCGATCATGTCCTTTTCAATGTATTCCCCAAAATGGATACCGGCGTCGAACCCTCCAGCGACAATGTCCATACGACTATCGTCGGTCGTAATATCGAGCACAACATCCGGATAAGCGCGGACAAACTCGCCGATTTTCGGCGCCAGCACAGTGTTTACAGCGAGCCGTGGTACAAGCAGGCGCACACGGCCTGCAGCTTTATTGCGGAGTCCGGAAATCTGGCCCAACGCATCCCGGATATCTTTGAACGCCGGGCGCAGCCGCGCAAGCAGGTGCTCTCCCGGACCGGTCGGCGCAACGCTTCGAGTAGTTCGCGACAGCAGACGCACGCCGATTTGTTCTTCGAGCTCTCGCATCGAATGGCTAATCGCCGACGGAGAAACACCGAGGCGTTTGGCGGCCTTGGTAAAACTGCGCTCTTCTGCAACGGTTAGAAACACGGATAGCGCGCTGAGATCATTGGCCAGCATTTGTGAATTTTACTCACAACGGCTTGTTCATTTGAGGGCCTTCTCACGCGTGCGGGTTACCGTTACCTTGGTGTTAGAAGCGAGCAGGAGCAAGAACTCGACTCACATTGCCCGGTCCCGTGATCCGACCCTGGGTCAACGTTATGCGACCGCACTCGAGACATTACCTGTTGCGCTGACAAGCTCGCAACGAGTATGGTTTCGGCAGAAAGCGTGACGCTGTTGATAACGAGAGAAGACATCGACTTATGAATAACAATGCGTTGGACTTTAGGGGCAAGGTGGCACTCGTGACGGGAGCCGCAGCCGGCATGGGGCTAGCGACGGCGCAAGCGTTCGCCGAGGCAGGCGCGGCCGTGGTGATGGCCGACTTCAGAGAGCACGCAGTGAAGACGGAAGCCCAGAAGCTGGCGGCCGCTGGCCATCGAGCAATCGCCGTCCGCTGCGATGTGAGTGACGACGCACAGGTTGAGCAGATGGTGGATCGAACCGTTGCCGAGTTCGGCCGACTCGACGCCGCGTTCAACAACGCGGGAGTAATGGCCCGCATCGCCCCGACGGCGGAGAGCACCCGCGACGAGTGGGACCGGGTGATTGGGATTAACTTGCGTGGTGTTTGGAGCTGCATGAAGTACGAACTGCGGCAGATGGAACGCCAGGGCAGCGGCGCCATTGTCAACAACGCATCTGTCGGAGCCTTGACCGGCAACCCTGGTATCGGATCCTACATCGCCTCGAAGCACGGCGTAGTCGGCCTGACTCGGACGGCTGCTCTGGAGTACATCAAGCACGGCATTCGCGTTAACGCGGTGAATCCCGGTCTGATCGACACCCAGATCGCCCGCGATGTCGTCAGCGGAGACGAGCAAGCGTACTCCGATATTGCAAAGAGTGTTCCCATCGGTCGCGCTGGCAGGCCCGAGGAGATCGCCTCCGCTGTGCTGTGGCTTTGCAGTCCCGGCGCTAGCTACGTGGTGGGTCAAGCCCTCACGGTGGACGGCGGAATGACAGTTGTATAGGGAGGTCAAATATGCAAGGAACTATGCTTTACGGGCCGCGCGATATTCGGTTTGAAGACCGGCCGGAGCCCAAGATAATCAAGCCAACCGATGCCATCCTCCGCCTCTCGGCCACATGTGTCTGCGGATCAGACCTGTGGCCCTATCGCGGCATCGCCGAGGTGACGCAACCGACGCCCATGGGTCACGAGTACTGCGGCATCGTGGAAGAGGCCGGTAAAGAGGTCAGGAACATCAAGCCCGGCCAGTTTGTCGTCGGATCATTCGCGACATCTGATAACACCTGCGTCATCTGCCGCGACGGTTATCAATCATCATGCCGGCAACGCGAATTCATGAGCAGCGCGCAGGCCCCAAAGTTGCGAGTTCCTCTGGCTGACGGCACTTTGGTAGCAACACGAGATCTTCCTTCAAAGGAGCTGATTCCGAGTCTGCTCGCGACCTCTGACGTCTTGGGGACCGGCTGGTTCGCCGCTGACGCAGCGAACGTGACGCCAGGGAAAACGGTTGTGGTGGTAGGCGACGGCGCGGTCGGTCTGCTTGCTGTGCTTTCAGCCAAGCAGATGGGTGCTGAGCGGATCATCGGCATGAGCCGACATGAATCGCGACAAAAACTAGCGCGAGAGTTCGGCGCAACGGACATCGTGACCGAACGTGGTGAGGAAGGCATTGCGCGAGTGAAAGAGCTAACGAAGGGAATCGGCGCGGATTCCGTGCTTGAGTGCGTTGGCACGCAGGAATCCATGATGCAGGCCATCCGTTCCGCACGTCCTGGCGGGTTTGTGAGCTACGTTGGAGTTCCGCACGGGGTCGAACTGGACGGAGAGCAACTGTTCTTTGCGCACGTTCACTTGCACGGTGGCCCAGCTCCGGTTCGCCGCTACCTTCCTGAGCTGATCAATCTCGTGCTGAACGAAAAGATCAATCCCGGCAAGGTGTTCGATTTGACGCTACCCCTCGAGCAGGTTGCTGAAGGGTACCGCGCGATGGACGAACGCCGGGCGATCAAGACGCTACTGCGGCCTAACGAAAAAGAAGGATGATAAACATGCAAATCAAACGGGTTGGCTCGCAACCGTCCGGAAAGGGACCTGGAGAGTGGTTCACCGGCAGCGTACGGATCGATCCGCTTTTCCAGGCACCTGATCCAGCGTTCGTGCAAGGCGCCAGCGTGACCTTCGAACCCGGCGCACGGACTGCCTGGCATACACACCCACTGGGTCAGACCCTAATCGTCACTTCCGGGTGCGGCTGGGCTCAGCGCGAAGGTGGACCAATCGAGGAGATCCGGCCCGGTGATGTCGTCTGGTTCGCGCCAGGCGAAAAGCATTGGCACGGCGCAACGCCCGCGACCGGCATGACTCATATCGCCATTCAGGAGAAGAAGGATAGCAAGGTTGTCGACTGGATGGAACAGGTCAGCGATGAGCAATACCGCCTTTGAACCTTCGGCTCGCTCAAGAACGCGGGCCTTATCCTGCGCGGTAGTCGTTGACTTTTCAAAAGGAGCATTGACGAGGAGACTGTATGCAGAAGCGCACACTTGGGAGAAACGGCCTGGAAGTGTCAGCAATTGGACTCGGGTGCATGGGAATGAGCTGGTCCTATGGACCGCCCAAAGACAAGCAAGACATGATCGCTCTCATCCGAGCGGCGGTACAACGAGGCATAACGTTCTTCGACACTGCGGAAGTTTATGGGCCGCTCTCCAACGAAGAGCTCGTCGGCGAGGCGCTCGCTCCATTCCGTGGGCAAATGGTAATAGCGACCAAGTTCGGGTGGGAAGCGGATCCGAATAACAGCGGCAAGTGGACTGCCCTGAATAGCCGGCCTGAGCACATCAAACAAGTAGCTGAAGGATCGCTCAAACGCCTGAAGATTGATGTGATCGACCTGTTTTATCAGCATCGTGTCGATCTAAATGTTCCGATTGAAGATGTTGCCGGAGCGGTAAAGGATCTGATTCAGCAAGGCAAGGTGAAGCATTTTGGTCTGTCTGAAGCAGGCGCTCAGACGATTCGCCGTGCGAACGCCGTGCAGCCCGTCGCCGCCTTGCAAAGCGAATACTCGCTATTTTGGAGGCAGCCCGAGCAAGAGATTATTCCCACAGTTGAGGAACTCGGGATCGGATTCGTTCCGTTCAGCCCGCTTGGCAAGGGCTTCCTCACCGGCAAGATCACGGCAGAGACGAAGTTCGATAGCACGGATTTCCGTAGCACACTACCGCGCTTCAACGAAGAGAATCGGAAAGCGAATGAAGGCTTGGTCGATCTGCTGTCAAGATTCGCGGAACAGAAGAAAGCAACACCTGCTCAGGTTGCACTCGCCTGGTTGCTTGCAAAGAAGCCGTGGATCGTTCCGATTCCAGGCACAACGAAGCTGGAGCGCCTGGAAGAAAACCTCGGCGCCCTAAACGTTGAACTTACCGCAGACGATCTCAGCGCCATTGAAACTGCATCCTCGCATATCAAACTCGAAGGGGCACGATATCCGGAGTTTCACGAAAAGCTGGTTGGCCGCTGAGCGGTATTGAAGGAGTCAGTAAATGAATACAGCTCGAGCGGGTCTGTTGGTCGCGATCTTCGCACTGAGCGGGTTTTCACAGACGAGTTCCACTCAGACTCATCGCCAGGCGGGCGTGCCGGATCGAGAGAGATTGATCGGTGCATGGCAGCTTGTCTCGATAGCGTCTCCAGGATCGGATGGAAAAACAATGTCCGTCACTCATCCAGTGGGCATGCTGACCTACACACAGGATGGCCACGTGTCAGTGCAACTGATGTATCCAGCGTCCGAAACCGCGATCTCCAATCAATACGTTCTCAACGGCTACGAAGCTTCCTTCGGGAGCTACGAGGTAAATGAGGCGAAGCATATACTCACTCACCACATCCAGGGTGCCAATACTCGCGATCTGCTCGTCGCAAGGAGCCTGCCACGCCTGTATGAGTTCGACGCCGAAGGAAATCTGGTAATCAAGTCAGCTCGATCCGACGAACATTGGTCAGTCAAATGGAAGCATTACTGACCCACCGTATGAGCGCCGGAAGCGTGTGCGCGCAGATCGAAGAGTATCGCATGGGGTGCAGACTGCGTAAATGAGAACGGGAGAGATTACGCACTCTTTTGGACCCTCAAAAGCCACTCGAGCGCACCCAGAAGCTCTCCTGCCAGGCGCCGCCGGGAGCTACACTTTGGAGCTCCGCATATTTGCCATCATGCGCAAGATTCGCTCCATTGGTGATGGCGGCCATGGGCTCAAAGCAAACGAACGGCTGATTGGGCGGGGCGTAGATCACCGCGACCTGGTAGCGGGGCCCGTAAAGGACCTCGATTCTCTTAGATCCTGCCCTGATGGAAAAGATGGCCCGGCGATCGCTGTCTCGCACGAGCTCCGTGTATCCGTCGTCAAAGGTGTGATCCTTGAGCGAGACCCAATCCGGCAGGTTAGCCGGGCTCAGCTCACCGGTCGCGACCAAACGCGCATCTGTCTCTACATGCTTGCGAGCCGGTATGTGTACGGCTGCCTCGGAACGCGCTACATCGGGGAGCCTGAAATAAGGGTGAAATCCCAGCACGACCGGCATCGGCTTGGTGCTTAAATTCATCACTTTGGTGCTCACTTCAAGCACGCCGTTCGCCAGGGTATAGGTCATTTCGTACTCCTGGGCGAAAGGCCAATTCGCTATCAGGTCGGGATACTTCCAAAATTGCAGGCGACTGGTTAGATGGGCGGAGCGCGTATTGGCTCCGAGGTCGATTACGTCCCAGAGATCGGACGAGCTGAGCATGCCATGTATGGCAATGCCGTCGGAGCCAAGGTGCACCGTTCCAAGATCGGGATTGAACCGATACTTCCGGTCATTAGCCCAAAAACCACCTCCGGCCATCCGGTTCGCCCAGGGCGCGAGAAAGGGAATTCCGTTGAGTTGTTTAGCCCCGCCCTCGCGGAAGGTTGCTAGACCGGTAGATGGGAAGTAGAGCAGGTTCTTGCCATGAACCATCAATGCGAAAGCCCGATTGCCGAGCGAGGGGGCAATGGATACGCTAACCCCGTGCGCGGCATCGGTCAAGCGAATCACTGGAACTCCGTGATCCGCTAATCTCTCGGCAGTATAGTTGCTTGCGGAGTACGCCGCCGCGGGCAGGACGAGCAGGATCAGAGAGTATTTCATCGCCTTCCTTTTATATCCGCTGGTCCGTGTACGGACATAGCGAGCCGTTTCCGGCGCGAAATTGAAGCAACCGCTTGACTGCCGCACGCGGGTCCGGAATCATGATACGGAACGACCATGAACGCAGATTCGATCGCGATTGTCGATTGTCACGTCCACTTTGTGGACACGGGAGCGCACAGCTATCCGATATTCCAGGAGCGAAGCGCCAGCTTCGAGGCCTTGGTGGGCGACTACAGCGCTTTACCCAGGCGCTATCTCCCCGAGCATTATTTGCGAGACACGGGCGGCTTCAACGTTGTTAAAACGATATGGGCGGAGTTCATGTCCGACGACCCCGTCCGCGAGGTGAGGTGGGCGCAAGCTCTCTCCGAGAAGGGCGGCCATCCGCACGGAGTTATCGCGCAGGCCAACTTTCTCAGCCCCGACATCGTTGAAGTGATCGACTGCTACGGTCTTCTTTCGCGGGTGCGTGCCGTTCGCCAACATCTTGCCTTCCATCCCAGAGGTGATCCGGGACGGTTTGCCGCGGGGCCGAACGTCTTGGCTGACAGTATATGGCGGGAACGGCTGGCCCTGCTAACGAAATACGATCTACGATGCGAGATGGAGATCCTCTCTTCGCACCTGCCTGATTTTGCGGCTGCCGCCAGGTTCTATCCGGAGATGCAGTTTATTCTTCCGGTAATGGGTTGGCCGATAGATGTGACGGAGGCGGGACACCGGGCCTGGAAGCGTGACATGAAAGTGCTTAGCGGCTGCAGGAATGTCGGGGTCAAGATCTTCGGGATGGAATGTATCTTCGGCCTGAATTGGACCACAGACCAGGTTCGGCCCTGGATCCTGGAGACCATCGATTTCTTCGGGCCAGAACGCTGCATGTTCGCGAGCCACATGCCCATTGGGCGACTGGCGCGCAGCTTTGAAGGGATCTATGGCGCCTATTTCGACCTTGTTTCAGATTTCAGCGCGTCAGACAAGCAGAAGCTGTTCCATGACACAGCAACTGCGATTTATGGATTGTAGGGGACCGTCTGTCCCTTGCAGGCCAAAAGCCTACTCTACTGAGTAGAAGAAGCAACGCATTCGAAGCGGCATTCGTCTTACAATGACGAATCGTCGCAAAGGGTTGGAAGCTGTATTTCCCGCTGGCCTGCGCTCTTTCGTTCGCCGCAGGCGCAGCGTCGCCTCCGGCAGTTCGAGTGAGCGGAACTGTTGAAGCGGCCCGCTCCGTTACGGTGCAGGTGCCCTCCATAGCGGGCCAGGGCGGAAACATCACGCTGGCAAAACTGATTGCCAATGGAACGGTAGTTCATGAGGGAGATTTGCTTGCCGAGTTCGATCGGACCGATCAACTTAAGCTCGCCCGCGAAGCGCAGGCGAAGTTCGACGATCTTTCTCATCAAGTCGAGCAAAAGATAGCGGAACAAAAAAGCAATGCGGAGAAGCGCGCCTCGGATCTCGGGCAGGCGCAAGCCGATCTGGAAAAAGCCGAGATTGAAATCCGCAAAGGCCCCGTGCTGAGCGATATCGAACAGCAGAAAAACACGGTTAAATTGCAGGATGCGCGGCAGCACGTGGCGAGCCTGGAGCGTTCAAGTCATTTTCACGATCTGGCTGAGGCAGCGGAGCTACGCATCCTGGAACTACAACGGGATCGCCAAAAATACGTTGTGGAGCGGCAAAAGAAGAACGCGGACAGACTCGCGTTACGCGCGCCCATCGCCGGTATGGTCGCGCTACAGAACGTTTTTCGGAACAACTCGATGGGCCACGCGCAAGAAGGCGATCAGCTCTGGCCCGGTAGTCCGCTACTGCGGCTCTTCGATCCTTCGGCCATGCAGCCGCAGGTTTCGGTGGATGAGCCCGATGGCGCAGTTCTTGTACCTGGCGCCCGGGCCGTAGTTCATTTGGATGCTTATCCGAATCTCACCTTCACCGCGCATTTCGGTTCGGCGAGCCCCGTGGCGTCTGCTTCTCTTGGCAGCCCGATCAGATCGTTCGCCGCGCTCGAGCGAGTCTATCTAATGCCCTCGTGAGCCGGGTTCGCGATCAGTACCTGCAGAGGCAGATCGAACAGCAGATTATTCTTGATGTCCGGCAAGCAATCAACTCTATCGAGCTGGCAGGTGCTTCTATCGAAGCGGCCACTCGCGCCCGCGACCTTGCTGAGAAAAACGTTGCGGCCGAGCAACAGAAATACGAGCTAGGAACCATCACCGCTTTTGAGGTGCTTGACTCGCAAACCCGTCTTGCCAGTTCGCAAAGCGCACTGCTGGGATCGTATGTTGCGTATCAGCAGGCTTATGTCGATTATGAACGCGCCACCTGGACCCTGCTTGACGGGCTAGGGATGGTGGTCGAAACGCCCGCTAATCATTGATGGGGTAGACGAGATAACTCGGATCAGATCCTCTGCTTTGATTGCATGTGCAAGGATAGCTACCCGGCTCGACCAATGGCGAGGGATGGAAAAGAGTCCTGACGCGGGGTTTCGCTGCCCTAAGTTGCCGCTTTAGGCTCTCACTTTACGCCTGGACCAGGGTGACAGCTCGAATCGGTTGCGACCATCCGTTACAAAGTCCGAGCAGGCCGTTCTATTTAAGCCCGACGCGGTGGACCAAGTCCTCAAAACGGGGGTTGCCACGCAGAGGATCGAAGAACGGATGCACTTTCAAGAATTGCAGAATGTTTGACTGCTCAGTGTAGGCTCGCTCCAACCACGAAAGTGCCTCGTTGTACTCGTTAATCCCTAAATAAGGGTTAACAAGCGCACCGGATGGAAAATAGCTTGTCTCTTGTCTTTTCTTCAATTCATTAATGATGCGAAGCGCTTGAGCCCGGTGCCCGGCACGGCCATATGCAGTTGCCAGCAACTCGAGCGAACCCGGGCTCCGGTGCATCATAGAAACCGTTCTCTCGAGCTCGAGAATCGCTTGCTCGGGCTGACCTTTGCCGATCAGCGCGAATGCCAGATAAAACTGGGCACTTGCAGAGTCGGGATGGACTGCCAAAACGCTGCGCAGTTCCCGAATGGCCTGATCATAGTGGCGGGCATTGAACAGAATCCAGCCTATATCAACGCCTGCAGTTCCAAGCGGATCCAGTTCACGGGCGCGTCGCGCCCAAGCGAGCGCCTCTTCTACACGCCCTTGGCACAGCAGCCAGCTTGCAAATCCCAGATGCGCCGCTGGGTTATTCGGCTGCAACTGGAGGGCTCGTTTGTATTCGCCCTCCGCATCAGTCCATTGCCAACGTTTCTGATATACATCCGCGAGCAGGACGTGGGCTTCGGCCAACTGCGGATCCATTTCCAACGCCTTCTGTGCCGCACTGATCACCTTAGGACGCATCTCACCAGGTTTCGCGCCGACAAAGATAGTACTGAGATCTTTGTACCTGTTTGCCAGGCCTATGTAAGCCGGTGCAAACGTAGGGTCCTTCCTGATCGCTTCCTCTAAGTACGTAATGCTTTCCTCAAGTTCAGCCTGAGTATTATGTGTCCCGAATTCCCCTTTGAGGTAGCTTTCATAAACTTCGGGCGAGACATGACGCGCGGCTCGCAGCCTGGAATGTTCCTGTCCGGTAACGGTGACTTCAACCTTTTCGGCGATATGTTGCGCCACCTCACTCTCTAGCGAAAGCACGTCCGCCATCTGGCGATCGTAGGTCTCCGACCAGAAGTGCTCGTCCGCTGCTCCGCGAATCAATTGCGCATGCACACGAATCCTATCGCCCTGCCGCATTACGGACCCCTCCACGATGGCATCCACCCGGAGCGTTTGAGCAATCTCTGGCACCGAGAGCTTTGTGTCCTTGAATCGCATCACCGAGGTGCGGGAAATGACGCGCAGATCGTGAATGCCGGCCAGACGTCCGATGAGTTCCTCGGTCATTCCGTCCGCAAGGTAGTCCTGTGATGGGTCGCCGGAGAGATTTTCAAGCGGCAACACGGCCACGGACCTGACGAGTGGCCGGCCCGTAGTTTTCAAACTGCTTTGATACGACACCCAGGCGACTGCAAAGGCCGCTAGCACGGCTGCTCCCGAAAGCAACAGCGTCAAGCGTGAAGCAGCGAAACGCTTTGGCGGATGCCCGCTTAGCGAGTCGCCTGCTGAGGAAGCGACGAGGGCTTGCTCGTGTGATGATTCACAGCGCGCAGAGTCCTCGCTGCCGCTCCCCGCCAGCTGCGCGATAAATCGATAGCCCTGCTTTGGCACCGCTTCGATGTAGCGCGGTGTAGAGGCTTGATCGTGCAGCGCGAGGCGGATCTGGCGGATGCAGTAGTTAAGTCCCTGATCGAATTCGACAAACGTTCGATCTCCCCAAATGCGCGCCCGGAATACTTCGCGGGAAACAGTCTCGCCCGGCTGCTCGAGGAGAACCCCCAGCACTCGCATTGGTTGCGGCTGGATCTTGACGGGCCAGCCATTGCGCATGAGCTTCCCGCTCTCGGGGTCCACCTCATAGTCGCCGAATCGCAGCGGCCGGTTGCTGCCGATTTCCAAAGGACCGTCCTCCGCTCAAGCAGTTTACACCCTCAGGTAAATAGGGATCTTCAATATCCATAACCGAAACAGATACTTACGTCCTCAGTTCAGATGAGCAGAAACTCATTTGGAAGCAAAATCAGGTTGTGGCATTGTGATCGACGCAACACTTTGGTTCCGACGATTTGTTGTGGAAGAAGGAGAGAAAAAGTGACTCGATTGTCAACAGCCTGTCTGTTCATAGGTACGGGAATTGTGGCTGGACTTGCTCCAGCAGGCGCTAGTGCGCAAGAGCCGAATACGTTTACGGTTTACGCCTCGGGATTGGAGGGACCTCGCGGTCTCAGATTTGGTCCAGATGGATTGCTGTACGTGGCCGAAGCCGGGACCGGCGGCACAAACAAAACGGTGGGTACGTGCCCGCAGGTGCCGGGTCCAATAGGGCCGTATGGCGGCGGAAAGACAGCCAGGATTTCGAGAATAAGCTCCGACGGGACTCGTACGACGGTCGCTGCGGGATTCCCGTCTGCGAAGAGCGGGATTAATGGCTTCCTCGGTGTCGCCGATCTGGCCTTCATCGATGGAACATTGTATGCGCTGGTTCCCGGAGGTGGGTGCTCGCACGGGAACCCGGGTAGCCCTGCTGGGATCGCTCGGGTGGATGTAACACATGGTACATGGGCTCTGATCGCCAACATCAGTCAATATCTGAAAACACATCCAGCGAAGTATGAGAGCCCGGATGATTTTGAACCGGACGGCACCCTGTACAGCATGATTGCGGTGCACGATCATTTGTATGCGATTGAGCCGAACCACGGCCAAATGCTTTCCGTCTCGACAACCGGAGAGATACACCAGGTGATCGACATTTCCGCGTCACAAGGCCATATTGTTCCAACCTCGGTTGCAGAACGCGACGGGCTGTTCTTTGTCGGAAATTTGAACCTCTTCCCCATCGATCCCCAGTGGGCGCGCATTCTGACCGTTGCGAAGCGTCATCATGATGAAGACTGTGTTCCTGGCTTCGGTGACGACAGGCGCGGATACGAAGTCGTGAGCTCGAAGGCTGGGTTTACGACCGTTGTTGCCGTCGACTTCGGACCCGATGGATTGCTGTATGCACTGGAACTTTCCACCGCGGCTGGCAGCGGTCCTGCCCTGGGCCAGGGCAAAGTGGTCCGAGTGGTGAGATCCGGGGAAATAGAAGACGTTATCACTGGCCTATCGCTACCTACGGGAATGACTTTCGGACCCGACGGCCACCTATACATCTCGAATTTTGGCGCCGCAGGGCCGGGAGCGGGGCAGATCCTGAAGTTTGACATAACGCCCGGCTGGTAGTCCACGACAAAAGCTCTCCGCGAGATAGCGCGGCTATCCGGCGACCTTTACCGTTCCGCGTAAAAGTAGCCGGATAGCTCTTGTGACGTTCAATCAAAGGTAAGGATTGCCCACGACAAGGAGATTCGATAGCTATAGGGTCACAAGGACAAACTTGTGACCCATAACGCAAACCTATTTCTGACCGTGGATTTAGGGTGCGGGTGTCTGATGAACGTCGCAAGGCCGAAGTGGAGGTTGCGAATGAACCGCTGTAGTGCTCTCACCTGCGCTGTTCTGCTAAGTACAAATTGTATGCTGCCGTCGGTCCGCTTGTTTGTAGATGGAACTACGACGCCAAGAGAAGTCGGTTCAAAGACAAGGGGCCGAATGTATCCAAGGTCCCACTTCGTCGGGCAAGCGCACTGGTCTCCGCACCATCCAGACACTTAATAAGCTCAACGGCACGATCCGTGATACCGGACTGTATGGAGGTTTCCGCAGATGGCAAGACGCTGACCTACGCGGTCCAAACCGCTCAAGGTGGCAAGCCTTACACGTTGTTTTTTGAACGAAAATACTCAGAAACTTGGATTATTAGCCCGTTGAGCGATTGCGAAAGCGTTGCCGAAGATACCGGATTTATGACGAAATCCACAACCGCCCTTTCGGAAGTCTTGTGCGGACCTCACCTTTGCGATATAAAGTACCTATGAGATTACCCAAGTACACTGTCGCTACTACGGAAATGCTCCTCATCTTTCCAGCCGCCCTCTTCATGGCCGCGCTTTTTCTGCGCAATGTGCAGCCTCCACAGTACGAGCCGGCTCACATCGCCCATCATGTAGTTACGTGGTACGCCCGGCGGCCGCGGATCGGTCTCTGGGGACTTCTCGTCGCTCTGCCATTCACGGTGCTGATCACCGGCTGCGCCACGCTTTTGCGCAGATGGAGTGATGAAGTTGAACTGCGCCAGGCCGCACGGCATACTCTCGCGGCACTCCGAGCGCACTTGGCGACCGTAATGGTCGCGGGAGCGACGTTGACAGCCGGAGGCGTCCTAGCGATTGTCGCTCTGCATTTACTCACCGACTGACGGCCTCTTACTGGAGAAGTGCTTCGGGAGTTTCATCCAGATGTCTGGCGGCAAACCTAACAGCGATACGCGTCTGGGGCGCCCATTGATAAACGATTCTCCTCAGTCGTTAAGGAGACGCGAGAAGTGATCCTGACTAGCCGAGGGAGTTATCTGGGTAGAAGCGATTCCTTTCGCGGAACCTCGACGAGCGGAGTTATCTGCCGCTGCAAGAGAAGAATCCGAAGAGGGAACTCGGGCGCCGGGTCTGAACGCCTTGCCGCAATGGCTGGACGGATACTTGCAATTCATATCGCGCGACACATTTCACGCATTCTATCGAGCGTCTCCGTGGTAGGCTGATTGACCAAGAGAGTTCCATGAAACACCTGAAAGTTATCCTGGCGTGCGGCTTCTGTTTCCTACTCGGTGCCTTAGTGCCCATGAAGCGCATTCATGCGCAGACAGACAAACCCCGTGAGACTTATTACATGGTTTCTTTCATGAAGACAAGGCCCGGCCAGGATGCACTCAAAATGGAGCGGGAACTGTGGAAGCCGCTACAAAGAGAGCGTGTTGATAGGGGCGACACAGATTCCTGGACAGTTATAGAGCCCATGTTTTCCGGGCCTCACCTTTATGACTACATGACGGTCGAGACTGCCGGCAGCCTCGACAAGCTTACTCATATCGACTATGGGCCTGCGATCACTAAAGCATGGGGTACTGACCGGGAGAAGATTAGGGCAAACGCCGCGCGAACAGAAAACGCCCGCGACTTATTGGGCTCGGAGATATGGATGGCGGTGGAGGGCGTGTCCAAACAGGTCAAATAACGCGATATCTACCCGCTACATTTTCTGAATGGATTTTAAACCCTTTTAACTCGCCCGAAATCCAAGCGCCGGTTGCCGCTTGCAGATTTGATTCTGGACGCACCGCGTCTTACGGCAACGTAGCTATATCCGGGTTGGACAGCGATACGCCTGGGGGCGCCCATTGATAAACAGTTCTCCTCGGGGTTAACGAATACGAGACGTGGATTGTGACTAAGTGAGAGAGCTGCGCAAGTCCGGAGGATGCGCCGCGGCTCCAGTCACTGATCGGCGCAAGAGGTCCTCCATGTCGCCCAATTTGTCGCCAAGCAGATTCAGCTTCTGCGCTAACCCTTGAATCTCCGTTTCGGCTCGCCGGTTCACGTCGTAGTCGAGTTCGCCCCGTACCCGATCCTTCTTGTCCTGCCGGTTCTGGCTCATCATAATCACTGGAGCCTGAATGGCCGCCAACATGGAAAGAAAGAGGTTGAGCAGGATAAACGGATAGGGGTCCCATGCCGCGTTGCGCAATGCCACGTTGATGGCAGTGTAAATAACCAACACCACTCCAAACGAGATGATGAACGCCCATGAGCCGCCGAACTGCGCCACCGCGTCAGCGATGTGCTCGCCGAATGTTACTCGCTCTTCTATCACTTCATTTGGGTTGCGCATCGCTCGAATTCGCACGAGTTGCTGAGCTGCGTGAAACTGACGTCCGAGCACCGCGAGCATATCCATTCCCGCCAGCGGCTTTCTTTCCAAGAGAACTGAAATATCATCGCGGTCCACTTCGACGCACACGCTCTCTTCTAAGGCGATGGCACTCGTCTGATGGGAGGTCTGGTCGAGCATGGAAGCGAACCCGAAGAACTCTCCTATCAGCGGCTCATCCACCACGACCTCCTGGTGATCCTCATCGACCGTGGTTACTCGCACCCTGCCCGATACGAGCACATAGGCCTGTCCCCCCGGATCGCCGATTTTGTAGATGCGTTGCCGGGTCGCGAAAGTCTTCAACTCGACTTGACTCGCCAAGACAGCGGTCTCTTCGTCATCGAGCAACGCGAAGAGCGGAACATTCTTCAGAACTTCTGGTGTGCACGGCATCGGAACCCCTTGTGTAATGAGCGGTCGACGGGCCGCTCAGCAGTTAGGATTCCACAAAAGTCGCGAACTGCACAAGACCGCCGCGGCTTGATTCTGTTTACTAGCTATACTGACCTGCATACACAAGCAGATTCAGTTCTCGGCGAAGTATTCCTTCTGATGAAAAGATCGTTTTTGTTGGGCGGGTGCGCCGCGGCTCTTGTCTATCTAGCGTCCCCCATCTTCCTTCGAGCTCAAGCGAGCGCTTACGGAGACGGCCGGGCTGTTTACAACGAAATGCTGGCCCAGATCGGCAAGATTCCTATCTTCGACGATCACTCACACCCCGGGTATGCAGACGATCCGGACGTCGATGCTATGACGTCGCCGCCGGGCAGTACGGCCCTGCGTCTGCGTCCTGACAACCCGGAACTGATCGCCGCTTCGAAAGCCCTGTTCCAGTATCCATACGGCGATTTTTCGCCGCAACACGCCCGCTGGCTTGTCGACCGAAAAAATGAGCTCAAGCGCCGGGAAGGAATTCGCTACTTCGATCGGATTCTGGATGACCTTGGGATCGAAACCGTAATTGCAAATCGAGTGGCCATGCCGGACTACCTGGATAAAAAGCGCTTTCGATGGGCGTTTTTCGTTGATTCGTTTCTGTTTCCGTTTGACAACACCGCGATTCGCGAGCGGAACGTGGACGAGCAGACTTATATGCCGCTGCAAGAGAAGAAGCTTCGCCGCGAGCTCGCGCAAGCCGGGCTTAACTCGCTGCCGGATTCGCTCGACGAATATCTGCAATTCATTTCCCGCACCCTGGAGCAAGATGAGGAGCAGGGTGCAGTTGCAATCAAATTCGAAGCCGCTTACTTTCGCTCCCTGTATTTCACCGACCCCGCAAAAGCGCAGGCAGAACCCGTTTACCAGCGGTATAGAGCCGGTGGGAGGCCGTCGCCCGCGGAATACACGGTCTTTCAAGATTTCATCTTTCGTCATTTGCTTCATGAAGCAGGCCGCCTGCACCTGGCCGTGCACTTTCATACTTCGGTCGGTATCGGCGAGTTTTTCAATTTGCACAACGGGAACGTTCTTAACCTGGAAAACGTGTTGCGCGACCCGCGCTATGGCTCGGTAAAATTCGTTCTGCTCCATGGCGGGTTTCCCTATGACCGCGAAGTAATCTGGCTGGCAGCGCGTAAGAACGTGTATGTGGATTCGTCTTTTCTGGAGCTTGTTTTGTATCCGTCAGAGTTTAAGAAGATCTTGAAATATTGGCTTTCAATCTATCCCGACAAAGTCCTCTTCGGCAGCGACGCTTTTCCTTTCAATGAAGCGTTGGGCGCGGAGGAGTGCTACTGGCTGGCGGTCCGTTCGGCGCGGCAGGCTCTGGCGGCGGCCTTGGCGGAGCTGGTAGCGGAGAAAGCTTTCAGCAAGGAGGAGGCGCTTAAGGTGGCAAGCGGGTATTTGCACGATAACGCGGTGGCGCTCTACTCGAATGCACAGAGACCTTAGTTGGTTGCCCAAGCTGTTCGAAGAGGGCCCAACAAGTGACGCGACAAGTCACGCTCCGGGCGGGACTACAATCCGCGCCGGCTGAAGCCAGCCCCCGAACAGGTTGGAGCGCCCCACCCGAGCAGCAATTTTGTCCGGACCTCAGTAGACTGAATATTTGGAGCACACATCGTGAAATTTCTAAGTTCCCTGTTTGCGCTCGGACTAGTTTCGGCATTCGTGGTGGCGGACACCAATACTGTTCGCAAAGCACCGGAGCTGGCTTTTACTCTGCCCGGCCAAGGAGATAAACTTCTCAGCCAATATCGTGGCAAGGTAGTTGCTCTGGAGTTCATCCTGACTACTTGTCCGCATTGCCAGGAAGCCTCGCGGGTGATGACCCAATATCAGCAGGAATACGGCCGGCGCGGTTTCCAGGCGATCGACCTGGCTATCAATGCTCTGGACGAGGGCCGAAAGCCAGATCAGGCCAGTCTCATGACTGAAACTTTCGCCAGCAATTTCCAGGTGGGCTTTCCCGTAGGCTACATCGGTCGCGATCCGATGATGAGCTTCATGGGATTTAGCATCATGGATCGCATGGTGGTTCCGCAGCTTGTGTTGATTGATCGCAAGGGTTTCATTCGCTACCAGACACCAGCCGGCGATAACGAGGAATACGCCAAGCTGATGAATCAGAACGCGATCCGTCAGCACATAGAAGAATTATTGGCACAGCCGGTGAGCGCTGCCGGCCACCATCCGCCGGCACGGAAAGCGATCTAGGTCAACTCTTGGCGCTGTATTAATTTCCGCTTCCCATCCGGCTGGCAGGACGCTGCTAGTTTTTCGAAGCAGAACGGCTGTCGCCAGACACTAAGCGGCGTAACGCTCTCGCAAAATACTATAGTGGTGCAGCTCGTGACCCGCGGCCGTGAAAGCGATGCCGCGAACCGTCAGATCCCACTCGCTTACCCGGCCGTGTTGCATCCACGCGCCTTGCGGTAAACCTCGAAAAAGCGCCAAACTCGCCTGTCGTACCACGCCCATTTCGTTTAGCAGATCTTGCAGTTTTCGCTCGTTTGAACGTGCAGTCTGCACATAGTCGTCCTGCTCGAAGGCAGGCAAAGGTGTCGCGTCCTGTCGCGCAATGCGCAGCACGCGGTAAGTAAAGATCCGCTCTGCGTCGGTCAGGTGTCCGGCAATCTCTTTGGGCGTCCACTTGCCGGGCGCATATCGAAATTCGGAAGCACGCTGCTCTCCCATTCCCCTCAGCAGCGCTATAGTCTTCCCAATCTGTTCATTCAGCACCGCGAGCACGTCGTCTCCCGGCACCAGAGCCACGTACGCTCTCGCGTGCGGTGCAAGCTCTGAATCCTCGGGCCTTCCGATGTTTTGCGTCATAGCCCTCCTAAGTTAGCAACGTGCGTCCAACCGGAACCCTGCTTAAGCGCTACTTGAACTCGATCGTGCTCTCGCCCGTATACTTGTGGTAATCCCGAAAATCGATGGTGTTTTTCGTACAGATTGAAGTGCCGCGCTGACAGCTCAGGTTTTCAGCGTGTACCGGTAGCAGGAACTTGCTTGTTCCCAGAGAAACCTCTTCGTAATCCACGGCCGAAGCCACGGCATCGTCCGGAAAATCCTTTGGAATGTTATCGGCCTGCATCTCGATGCGGCGCACCTGGGCCGTCCCCTTGTCCACCCAAACGCTGCCGCTATACGCCGGTCGAAGCATTTGTCCGCCCACCTGAATCGTCCAATTTGAATTGCGCAGCGCGACTTTGAAGTCGTAGATCGCCGCCGGTTCTTTCGCCACGGTGGTGGATTGGTAGAACTTGAACTCCGTCCGGGTCCCCGCCTCGAATAATCCACCCAACACAGAAGCGAACTCGCCGGTGGATGTCGACCCGCCTAGCTCCATCATGCTCTTATTGGTCCTCTTGCCCCCTACCGTGATCTGGCTGTATTTTTCGCGGCCATCCTCGTAGAGCACTTTTGCCGTCACGATATCGATTGGTTCGAACCCCTCCGATCGCGAGCGCTCGATGTAACGCGTCGTATTCTGCTGGCACAGGAAATTGGGCAAGCCGTTCGTGAATGTCATCGCCCACTCGCGGGTCTTGTCAATTAGCTGGTCATAGGCGCTGGTATGCGGCTCAGGCTTTTCACCGTCGATGGTGAAATCGAGCGAATCATCCTTCTTGGGCTTGGCCGTCGCCTGACTCGGTTTCGCTTGGGTTCGCCCGTTGGCGGGTGTGTCCGGTGTGGCTGCGCCGCCGGCGGCACTGGTGCTCTCCGGCGCACCCCGGCGCAGCACAGGGCGTCCCGGCGCCTCAGGCGCTTTCAGGATCGTGGGCCTGGCCAGTTCTTCGTTCCCATCAGCCGCTACGCCGGCCGGATTCCCGACTGCGGAGCTCATGGCTTGGCTCGCCTGTTCTGCAGATGCAGGTGCGTCCTTCTTCAAATCCACCGTGACGGCAGTCAGGAACGCCTCGTCATCTTCCGCCGCCGCGATATGGACAATGGTCTTCGGCACAACCTGGGTTGCTGGAATGCTATTGCCGGATCTTATCCATTTCGTAGTTGGGGTGATCGTCATGGTAAGCACCCGGCCGTCGTCGGTCGCGATGCGCAGCTTCTTGCCATCGTTCGATACCGTTGATCCGTCGGCTTCGATTGTCGGCTGCTGCTCTGTCTGCTTTTGAGTCTTTTTATGGCCGCGAGAGGGAAGTGAAATGCCTCCTCCTCCAGGCTGTCCTCCCGGATACTGGCCCGGAGGATACTGGCCCGGAGGATACTGACCCGGCGGGGCCTGACCTGACGGGATCTGGCCTGGATACTGAAATCCGACAAGCGGGAGAGCTACCACGAACAGGAATGCAAATCTGGCCATTGACGACTCATTAGATGCCGCTGCTCACCCTCTGGGTTACCTCGGGCCGCCGATCCGCTTTCACCGGGCCAGCATTACCACTTCAATAGGAGCAGCTCGGAACAGAAGCCTGGCCCCATGGCTGCCAGGACGCCCCAAGTGCCTGCCCGGGGCGGCTGCTTATGGATCACTTCCTCAAGCACGAACAAAACCGAGGCCGACGATAGATTCCCGGTCCGTTTCAGGCATCCCCAGGAAACGTCCAGTGCGCCCTGAGGGAGTTCCAGCGCGTCTTGGGTAGCCTCGAGAACCTTGGGGCCGCCGGTGTGAATTACCCAGCTGCCGATGTCGCCCCGGCACAACCCGTTATCCTTCAGAAACTCGTCCACATCGCGCCTCAGATTTTTCCTGACCACCTCAGGCACATCACGGGACAGGACGATGTTGAACCCTTTCTCGGATATATCCCAACCCATGACGCGCTCAGTCTCGGGATAGAAGATCGAGCGAGTCGCCAGGATCTCTGGCCCGGAGCCACCCTTGAACTCGCTGCCACCGACGAGTACAGCCGCGGCTCCGTCCCCGAATAGCCCGGTGCTGATCAGATTCGCCGCGGAGAAGTCGTCCTGCTGCACCGTAAGCGAGCAAAGTTCGACTGAAAGCAGGAGGCACGCCTGGGTTGGGAACGCTCGCACATAGTCGGCCGCCCGTGCAATACCCGCGGCTCCCGCTACGCACCCCAATCCGAAGATGGGCATTCTCTTCATACGAGTACTCAGGCCCATGCGGTTGATTAAACGACCTTCAATCGAGGGGCTCGCTACACCCGTAATCGAAACGAAGATAAATGCTCCGATATCTCCCGGATCGATGCCAGCATGGAGCGAGCCGTTGAGGCCTGCTCCGTTCTGACTGGTCCCGTTTTGCTCGGGTCTAACTTGGGCCATTGCCCGGCAGACCGCCTGTTCTCCCAATTGGAGCGAGCTTTCGATCCAATGGTCGTTTGCTTCGCCCCAGGTCTTCAGCGGGTACGAACTTAGGGGAAGAGCCAAATACCGCCCGTCGACCTGGGTTGCCGTGTGCAGCCGTTCTAATAGCTCGAAGCGCTCCAGACGCTTCCCCCAATGCCTCCGGAAGGCTTCAACCAATACCTCTTGAGGATAGTAATGCGGCGGGAGCGCGCTTTGCACGGCGAGAATTCTCATGGGTGAGTCGGCACTTTCAGTATCGGATGCTTCGAGTTGCCGATGGCCGAAGATTCCTTCTCGCTCGAACTTGTGCTAATGCTCTACTCTATTTCGGCCGATAGGCTTGCAGGATGAAATCGCCGCGCATACGACCCTGGCTGCTTCTGACATTCTTGACGGCGATCTTTTTCCCTGCTTTTTGCCCGGCTCAGCGATATACGTTCAAGGAATACATTGAGGGGCTCGGTAATCTTAACGTAAATTGCATTGCGCAGGACCGTGCCGGATTTCTCTGGGTCGGCACCGAAAACGGGCTGTTTCGTTATGACGGATCCGCGTTTGTCAAATACGACCGTGCTGAAGGTCTACCCGGTACTTTTATCCGTACCATGCACCTCGACTCGGCCGGCAGGCTCTGGGTAGGCACAACCGAGGGGCTCGCCGTCAGTTCGCGATCCGGCCGTTTCCACCAGGTCAAGTACAACGGTGCCGATCTCGAAATCCCCTACAACTCCGCCCTTTCGTCTTCTAGTGACGGCAAAGTTTATGCCCTCACTCAGTTTGGGCTGCTTACATTCTCCTCTTCAGACGGCGGCCTTTCCTGGGTGGGCGATACTCTGCTGGCATCCAGGCAAGTTGCCCAGTTCGGAGCCAAGGGGCTGAAAAGCGTTCTCGCCAACAAGGATGGCTCACTTCTGTTTGGTTGCGGGAATGGAATCTGTCAACAACTTGGCGCTTATATCGCCCGCTGGGGCGCCCAAGACGGCCTTCCGGAAGATTCCTGGAAAACCCTTTTACGGAAAAAAGATGGCGAGCTCTGGGCCCGTGGAACCAAGCACATTTCGGTTTATTCGCCCGCCCGCAAGCGTTGGGAGTCGCGCGATGGCGCCGGTCTAACCACCGAGGAAGTCTATCTCCCGCTGGCCGAAGATCCTGTCGGCCGGGTGCTCGCTGGACTTGGTTCCGTCGTGGGCGTGTACTCCGGTCATGGCTGGAAAATCATTTCCGGCGCCAGCGGCCTTGGCGAGGCTACCGTAGGTGCTGTTTTCGTCGATCGCGACGATCTGGTCTGGCTCGGGATGCTAGGCCACGGCCTCCGTAAGTGGATTGGCTACGGCGAGTGGGAGCACTGGACCAAAGATCAAGGTTTGCCAAGCAACGAAATCTGGTCCGTCCTGCGCGATCGGGCCGGCACGCTTTGGGTTGGTCACCACAACGGAGTCAGCGCGCTCGGCCCCGGTGCCAACAGTTTTCAGAGTTGGAGCGCTCCCGGAGATCGTATAGGGGCATGCCGGTCACTTGCCTCTACTCGGGATGGGTATATCTGGGCCGAAACGGTCGAAAGGCATCTGCTTCGACTTGACCCCCGCACCCATCGCTCCATACGTTATGGCTTTGAATCCGTGAATCAGGTCTTTGCCGATGGCGAGGATCACCTCTGGGTCTTGACGGATGGCGGCCTATTCGCCAGCCAAGGCGCGGGTCAGAACCGCAAATTCCAGCAGTTTGGCGGTGCTCTGAAATCCGCCGACACGATTGCGAACATCACCGAAGCGCCGGATGGCTCTCTTTGGTTTGTTTCCACCAGAACGCTCTTCCACTTCGATCATGGAGTCTGGTCCAGTTTCGATATTTCCAAGCTGAATGTGGGGCGTGAGCTTTCTGAAATAGCCGTCGAGCGGTCAGGAACTATCTGGGTCGGTGGAGATGATTCAGGCGTCTTTCGACTTACCAGGAAAGGCGATCAGATCACTAAGGCAGAACACATATCCCTGCTATCGAACATGATCTTGTTCCTGCACTTCGATCATCGTGGTTGGCTTTGGATTGGAGAAGACCAAGGGGTCCAGGTTTTTGACGGCCGCTCGTGGCGCAGATACTCGATCGACAACGGCCTCATCTGGAACGATACAGATGCCGAGGCGTTTTTGGAGGACAGCGATGGCTCCGTGTGGTTGGGAACTAGCGGGGGGTTGTCTCATGTCGATGTATCGGCCTCGCATTCGGTCGAGCCGCCGCGACCGCCCATCTTCGTTGCTGCGAAATATGGCCAAAAGAACGCTCTAGCTAAGAATCACGATCTCAGCTGGGCGAACAATCCTTTCACGGTCGATCTTGCTTCCCTCAGTCTGCGAAATGAAAAGGGCATTCGATTCCGCTATCGCCTAGTCGGGCTCGAGCAGGACTGGGTGGAAACTTCTGAGCGGGAAATCCGCTATCCGGCCCTGAGCCCACGCTCCTACCGCCTCGAAGCCATGACTCTCGACAGCGACACAGGGCTGATGTCCTCTACCAATTCGCTGAGCTTCACCATTGCCCCACCCTGGTGGCGCACGCAGAGCTTCTTAGCCATGGCTGGTTCCCTCGCTCTTTTTCTTTCCTTAGCGATCTGGCACTGGAGAGAACGCGTGCTGGCTGCCAGGAGGCGCGAACTCGAGCGACTTGTTGCTGAGCGGACTGACGAGCTCGATCGCCGGCTGGCTGAGCAGAAACTCCTAAAAGCCGAAGCGGACCAGGCCAATCGCGCGAAAAGCGAGTTCCTCGCCATGATGAGCCATGAGATCCGCACACCCATGAATGGTGTTTTGGGTATGACCAGCCTCCTCATGGATACAAGTCTCTCGGGAGAGCAGCGTGATTTTGTCGAGACAATTCGCGATTCCGGCGGCGCGCTCCTTACGATTATCAACGACATCCTCGATTTCTCGAAAATAGAAGCGGGTAAGCTTTCACTCGAATACACCCGCTTCGAGCTCAAAGCGGCATTGAAAGAAAGCCTCGGTCTTATGACCCAACCAGCGCGCCAGAAGGGCCTGAAACTGATCTGCCATTGTGACGAGTCGTTGCCGTCCTCGGTTATCGGTGATCCCGTTCGGTTCAAGCAAATCGCGCTAAATCTTCTTTCGAATGCCATCAAGTTCACGGATTGCGGCAGCGTCACAGTTCGGCTGGTCCGGGAGGCGAGTGCCGACAGCAGCAAGTTCCGGATCAGACTTTCAGTAAGTGACACGGGAATTGGAATCTCCCCTGAGGCGCAGGCAAAACTCTTCAACAGCTTCACTCAGGCCGAACATTCGACCGCCAGAAGATACGGTGGCACCGGCTTAGGCCTCGCCATTTCGAAGCGTTTAGCAGAGCTGATGAATGGCTCCGTGGGAGTGCAAAGCCAGCTGGGGCAGGGAAGTACTTTCTGGGTAATCGCCGAGTTGGCCGAAACGGAGGCCCCTGAACTCACAGAAGCTCAGCCTTTGCCGGCTCAAGACCGTAATCGCGGAATCCGGGTCTTGGTTGCGGAAGATAATCCAATCAACCAAAAAGTAATGAAGCATCTATTGTCCCGCCTCGGTTGCAGTATAGAAATGGTTGACACCGGGGCGGCGGCGGTAGACAGGATTAAACGCCAGTCCGGGTGGGACCTGGTCCTGATGGATTGCCAGATGCCGGTTATGGATGGCTTTGAAGCAAGTAGAGTAATTCGCCAGAGTGAAAATCCGGCATATCGAATTCCGATTGTCGCCGTTACTGCGAATGCGCTGGTCGGCGAGCGTGAGAAGTGCCTTGCGGCGGGTATGGACGACTATCTGCCCAAACCGATCAACCGCGAAGCTTTGGAGGCCGTTATCGAGCGCTGGGTGAAAGATTCCGAGCCCAAGCTGGAAACTCTGGTCGCGTAACGGGCAAAGCCCAGGCTCGCCTTAGGAATCCCGGCGATCGCGGCATAGGGCTGAGAAATCGGCCAGCCACCCCGCACATCTTCGACGTGCCCCAAACCGCTCTGACCCAAGAGGACACTCTGCATTGGCTGGCGTTGCGCATGGTCCCCGGCCTGGGAACCCTCGGAACACTGAAGCTGCTGAATAAGCTCAAATCTCCTCAAGCTATCTTTCGTTCTTCCGCGACCGAACTGGAAGCTGCCGGGCTCAGCCCTTCGCAGGCTCGCAACGTGGCAAGCGGCTGCTCTTTCGACGATGCAGTTACCCAGCAGGGGAAACTAATGGAGATCGGCGCTAAGCTTATCACGATCCACGATCCCGCTTACCCGCAGCGTCTGCGCGAGATCTTCGACCCTCCGCTGCTTCTATTCGCCCTGGGGAATACCAAGCTCATGGATTCACACTCGCTCGCAGTGGTGGGCACCCGTAGCCCTACTCCGTACGGCCTGGCGGCAACCGAACGTCTTAGCGCGGATTTGGCGAAGGCCGGCCTGACCATTATCAGTGGAATGGCCCGGGGCGTGGACACAGCGGCTCATCGTGCTGCGCTTAACGCCGATGGATGCACCATCGCGGTGCTCGGTTGCGGCGTCGACGTGCTCTATCCCTCAAGCAATCGGAAACTTTACGACGACATTGCGAAGCGGGGCCTTCTCCTGTCAGAGTTCCCCATGGAAGCTCCCGCTTTTCCCCAAAACTTTCCGGTTCGTAACCGCATCGTGAGCGGCCTTTCGTTGGGCGTGCTTATTGTAGAGGGCGCCCAGCACAGCGGCTCCGCCATCACGGCCAAGCTTGCGATGGATCAGGGTCGCGAAGTGTTTGCGGTTCCGGGCAACATCACATCGAAAATGAGCTGGGGGCCCAACTTGCTAATCAAAGAAGGAGGCGCCAAGCTGGTTCAGGAATGGAGCGACATAACGAACGAACTCCCCGTCGCCGTTCGCCGTGACTTAGTCGCTCGTGCCCAGCAGGAGATTCTACCCGAGGATGCCGATCGGCTTACCGCCGCCCAGAACGCTAGCCCGGAGCCTCTGAAAGTGCTCTCCCGCAAGCTGCTGCATTTCTTGAAAGTTGATGTACCACAACAGCTTGAGTCAATAGTTGAAACTTTCGAAGGGGTTTCCTCATCTGAGTTGATCGGCGCCCTCTTTGACCTCGAGATGTCGGGTCTGATTCGGCAACTCCCTGGGAAGAATTTCGTCAAGGTGTGGTAAAAGGGTAGCGTTCTCGGGCTGGAATCTTCGGTTCGAATTCTGGAATCACTCTATTAAGGGTAGAAACTCAGCACGTATGGCTAAATCTCTCGTCATCGTTGAATCCCCCGCGAAGGCGAAAACTATCGGGAAGTACTTAGGGAAGCAATTCGTCGTGAAGGCTTCGCTCGGGCACGTCAAAGATCTGCCTAAGAAGGACTTAGCTGTCGATATCGACCGGGATTTCACACCGCGCTACGAAGTCATCGAGGGTAAGAAGAAGCTCATTTCTGAGCTGAAGCAGGCGGCCAAGGGAATGGACTCGGTCTATCTTGCGGCTGACCCTGATCGCGAAGGTGAAGCGATCTGCTGGCATCTCAAGGAGGAATTGGAGCCGAAGAAGTCTGATAAGCCAGCTATTTTCCGGGTGATGTTCAACGAGATCACCGCAAATGCCGTGAAGCGAGCTTTCGATAAGCCGATGGCCGTCAACGTCAACCTAGTGGATGCGCAGCAGGCGCGGCGGGTTCTCGACCGGCTCGTCGGCTACAAAATTTCGCCTCTGCTCTGGGACAAAGTGCGTCGGGGTCTATCCGCAGGCCGTGTCCAGACGGTCGCTTTGCGCCTGATCGTCGATCGCGAGCGTGAGATCAAAGCGTTTCAGAAACAGGAATACTGGACGATTGATGTCGGGCTCAATGCAAAGAAGCCGCCCTTACTTACCGCCCGCCTGAATAAGGTTGGCGACAACGCGGCCCAGGTTAAGAATGAGGCGGCCGCGTCCGGCATTGTTGCAGACCTTGATGGCGCGACCTACATCGTTAAGTCCGTTACCACGCGAGAGAAGAAGCGTAACGCGGTCGCTCCCTTCATCACCTCCACTCTTCAGCAGGAATCCTCTCGTAAGCTGCGCTTCAGTGTGAAACGCACCATGATGCTCGCCCAGGGTCTGTACGAAGGTAAGGAGATCGGCAAGGAAGGTTCAGTCGGTCTCATCACCTACATGCGCACCGACTCCACCCGTGTTTCAGAAGATGCGCTTGCCGAAGTGCGCGGCATGATTGCCGAACGCTACGGAGCCGAATATCTGCCTGCCTCACCGAACGCTTATAAAACAAAAAAAGACGCGCAGGACGCTCACGAAGCGATTCGCCCAAGTTCCGTACTGCGTACCCCTGAGTCGCTCGAGAAATTTCTGGCGGAAGACGAGTTAAAGCTTTATCGGCTCATCTGGATGCGTTTCATCGCCTCGCAGATGAATCCTGCGCTGCTCGATCAGACAACTATCGATATCAACGCGGACGGGAAGAGCAGCACCCCTTATATCTTTCGTGCGACCGGCAGCATTCTCAAGTTCGACGGCTTCCTCAAGGTTTACGAGGAAGGCAAGGATCAGAAGGACGACGAAGATGAGGACCTTAAACATAAGCTCCCGATGGTCGCCGAAGGGGAAGTGCTGCGCTTCAAAGAGATTCTTCCCGAGCAGCACTTTACTGAACCGCCGCCGCGCTACAACGAAGCCACGCTTGTCAAAAAGCTGGAAGCCGATGGCGTGGGGCGCCCCTCCACCTACGCATCCATTCTTTCCACCATCCAAGATCGCGAATATGTGAAAAAGGAGGGTGGTAAATTTCATCCAACCGAACTCGGCATGGTTGTGACCGATCTGCTACTTGAAAGCTTCAACGATCTCTTCGACATAAAATACACGGCGCGCATGGAAGAAGAGCTGGACGAAATCGAAGAAGGCAAGATCGAGTGGCGTGCCGCGATGGCGGATTTCTACGGCCGCTTTCAAAAGGATCTGGAACACGCCGAGCGCCACATGACCGACATCAAGCGCATGGAGAAACCGACGGATCTCTCATGCGAGAAATGCGGCAAGCCGATGGTAATCAAGTGGGGCAAGCACGGTAGCTTTATCGCCTGTACCGGCTACCCTGAGTGCAGCAATACACGCGAAATCGCGATCGAGTCAGCGGATGGAGAAAAGCCCGATCTCCACGAGCAGGACGAAACGGAGTACTGCGAGAATTGTGGCCGCCCCATGGTACTCAAAAAGGGCCGCTTCGGACAGTTCTTTGCGTGTTCCGGATATCCGGATTGCAAGACTACCAAGCAGATCGGCGGCGAACAGCGCAAAGACGTTCCGCTCGAAGAGAAGTGCCCGCAGTGCCAAAGCAACCTTGTGCAGAAATTTGGCCGTTACGGGGAGTTCGTCGCTTGCAGCAACTATCCAAAATGCAAGTACGTCAAGCAGAAGACGATCGGAGTGCCTTGTCCCAACTGTTCGCAAGGCGAGATTGTGGAGCGGCGCTCAAAGCGCGGCAAGACCTTCTACGGCTGCAATCGTTATCCAGAGTGCGATTTCGTGGCCTGGGGCAAGCCGATTGCGGAGAAATGCCCGGAATGCGGCAGCAGCTATTTGATCGAGAAGTATCTGAAGGCAGGCGCCGTGGCACAGTGCCCCAATACGGAATGTAAATACAAACACCCGATCGAGGTCGAACCAGCAGTCGAATCGAGCGTCGCTTAGCGAGGTACTTCCCGAGGGAGTACAATCTACTCGCTCCCTCTATGCCAAGTCAAGCCGCACAGGCCCCAAACACGGCGGAACACCGCCGCCTCGCTGAAGCTGAAGACCGCAAGAAACACTGGAAGCGTTGGGGCCCTTATCTGGCTGAGCGCGCCTGGGGCACGGTCCGCGAAGATTACAGCGCAAACGGCGACGCCTGGGAGTACTTCCCTCACGACCACGCGCGATCGCGAGCCTACCGCTGGACCGAAGACGGCATTCTGGGCATCTGCGACAACCACCAGTATCTGTGTTTCGCACTTGCGTTCTGGAACGGCAAAGATCCCATCCTGAAAGAGCGACTGTTCGGCTTAACAGGACCGCAAGGCAACCACGGCGAGGATGTCAAAGAAGTTTATTATTACCTCGACGCCACTCCAACCAACTCCTACTTGAAAGGGCTCTACAAATATCCCCAGAGCGCCTTCCCTTACGACCGCTTAGTCGAAGTAAATGCAAAGCGCACCAGACAAGACCCCGAGTTTGAATTGCAGGATACCGGCGCTTTTCATGAGAGCCGCTATTTCGATATTTTCGCCGAGTACGCCAAACAGGATGTCGATGATGTTCTGATCCGGGTAAATCTTGTGAACCGAGGACCTGACTCCGCGGAGCTGACCTTTCTCCCAACTCTCTGGTTTCGGAACATCTGGAGCTGGGATAGAGACTACGATCTTTCAAAAAAGCCGAACCTGAGTGGACAGCCAAATGGCCGCATTTTGGCAGAGCACCCGAATCTTGGAGCCTTCGTTTTCACGCTCGATGGAACTCCCGAGTTGTTGTTTACGGAGAACGAAACGAACACCGAGCGGATCTGGGGTTGGCGCGGCGAAAATATCTTCTACAAAGATGCTTTCGACGATCACATCGTGCACAGCCGCCGCAATGCCGTTCACGAGCGCCAGGAAGGCACCAAAGCCTGCGCGGTTTACCATCTGAAACTATCCCCTTCCGAAGGGGTCGCGCTTCGGTTTCGTCTCAGCAGAAAAGACCAGCCCGAACTTGATCGCCGTTCATGGGACCACGTTTTCGAAGCACGCCTCGCCGACTGCGCGGAATTTTACGCTTCGCTGGCGGACGATCTGGACCAGGAGGGTAGGGAAGTTCAGCGGCAGGCCTTCGCGGGAATGTTCTGGAGCAAGCAGTATTACCACTACGTGATCGAGACTTGGCTTAAGGGCGACAGTGCTATGCCGTGCCCGCCGCGGCAGCGGAAAGACGGTCGCAATCACAAGTGGCGCCAGCTCTTTAACGACGACGTGATCTCGATGCCGGACAAGTGGGAATACCCATGGTATGCAGCCTGGGATCTTGCCTTTCACATGGTCGCGATCGCTCCCGCCGATCCGGATTTCGCTAAAGCACAGCTCGGATTATTTCTCCGCGAGTGGTACATGCATCCGAACGGTCAGATACCTGCCTATGAATGGAACTTCGGCGATGTAAATCCGCCCGTACACGCCTGGGCCGCGTGGCGGGTCTTCAAGATCGATCAAAAGACCAAATGCAAGCCCGACTGGGAGTTTCTCGAGCGAGTCTTCCATAAGCTGCTCATGAATTTCACCTGGTGGGTCAATCGCAAGGATTCCGAGGAGAACAATATCTTTGAGGGCGGCTTCCTCGGGCTCGACAACATCGGCGTGTTCGATCGCAATACGATTTTGCCGAGCGGATGGGTGTTAGAGCAGTCGGATGGCACCAGTTGGATGGCGATGTACTGCCTGATGATGCTGAAAATGGCGCTTCATCTCTCCGAGATCGACGTGGCTTACGAAGATATCGCGAGCAAGTTTTTCGAACACTTTCTCTACATTGCCGATGCGATCAACCATTGCGACGGCGCCGGTTTATGGAACGAGGAAGACGGTTTCTACTATGACAGGCTATTGAAGAAAGACGGCCAGCCTATCGCGCTAAAGCTACGCTCGCTGGTAGGATTGGTTCCACTATTTGCTGTGGATACCTTGGAATCGGAGATGCTCGACCGGCATCCTGGCTTTGAGAAGCGCATGAACTGGTTTATCGAGAACCGGCCTGATCTGACGTCCGGGCTGGCATCCATGACGGAGACCGGAGTCGGGCAGAGGCGGCTACTGTCGTTGGTAAACCCTGTCCGCTTGGAGCGAATCCTAAACCGTCTACTCGACGAAGCGGAATTTTTGTCTCCCTTCGGAGTGCGTTCGCTCTCCCGTTATTACAAAGACCATCCTTATGTCCTGAGTCTTGCGAATCGGGACTTTCAAGTGGCTTATGAGCCTGCCGAATCGCAGACAAACATGTTCGGTGGAAACTCGAACTGGCGCGGCCCTGTCTGGTTTCCGATGAACTTGTTGATTATCGAATCTTTGCAGCGGCTCGACTACTACTACGGCGATTCATTCACCGTCGAGTTCCCGAAAGGCTCCGGGCAGCATCTGCGGTTAGCTGAAGTCGCGCGTCAACTGTCGCGCCGTCTTAGTAACTTATTTCTCCCGGATAACAATGGACAGCGTCCCGTCTACGCGAGCGATCAGCTCTATCAGCAAGACCCGAATTTCCGGCAGTATGTTCTGTTCTATGAGTACTTCGACGGCGATAACGGAAAGGGACTCGGCGCGAGTCACCAAACTGGCTGGACAGGACTAGTTGCCAAACTGCTGCAGCAAAGCGGTGGGAGTTGCGCGAAGGATCATTGACGGAACGTGAGTATCGCTCCCTGACGAGAGCCGGTCTTACGCAGTTCCCAAGTAACCCAATCCAGTTACGTGTTCTCTAATGTCGATGCTGATCGACGATGATAAGGCGCAGCCGGAGTCCGATGTCGTTGCTCCGGAGCTGACTGAAAAACAGCAGCAGGAGGCTCAAGACCGAACTTCGGTCAGCGCGGTAGTCGTGCATGAGGCTATTCGGCACGACGGTGAAGAGGAACTGGGGCGCGCGACATCCGCCTTGGCTTGGTCCGGGCTCGCGGCTGGAATGTCGATGGGTTTTTCGCTTGTCGCGCAGGCGCTTTTCCGCGCGTATTTGCCCGATCAGCCCTGGCGTACGCTTGTCGTGAGGCTCGGGTATCCGCTAGGCTTCTTGATCGTTATTGTAGGGCGTCAGCAACTCTTCACGGAGAACACGCTGACGGCAATCATTCCGTTGCTGGCGAGGCGGAATCTCATTACTCTCATCCAGGTAGCGCGGCTATGGACTGTCGTGCTCGTTGCCAACTTGGTCGGCGCTCATCTATTTGCCTGGGTGGTGAGTAACACGCCAATGTTCAGCCGCGAAGTGCAGCACGCGATGTTGCAGCTTGCAACGGCAGCTGCCGATGTTACCTTCGGGGCGGCAGTCCTGCGCGGGATTTTTGCGGGCTGGCTGATCGCAATGGTCGTCTGGATGCTGGCTGCAATTGATAGCGGCCGCATCGCGGTTATCGTCATCCTCACCTACATTGTCGGGCTTGCGGAGCTGACGCACATCATAGCGGGTTCAGTGGAAGTGTTGTTCCTGGTCATGGTGGGCGCAAAGAGTTGGTGGGCGATCGCGTGGGGCTATCTACTGCCCACTCTGCTCGGAAACATCATCGGGGGTGTTTCACTCACAGCAGCGATCAATCACGCCCAAGTGGTTGCTGGCATGAACAAGAGGGAACCGCAGAAGTAACCGTACCCTAAGAGCTGCGTTCGGTTACGAGTTCGAGAATCGAATGAAGCGCGCGTTGCGCAGCATTTTCAGGTAGAAAAGACAGAATCGTGCGGGATTTCTCGGTAAAGCAATGCGCGCGATCGTAGGCGCGCTGAATTGCGCTATGGCGGTCGAGGATTTGCACGATATGCATAAACGGAACGTGCTCATAGCTGCCCTCGGTCATCACTGTCTCTATTGCGCGCCGTTCCTCGGTTGATGCAGCCCCGAGCGCGTAGATCATCGGCAAGGTGATCTTTCCCTCCCGCAGGTCGTTGCCCGCAGGCTTACCCAGGATTTTTTCTGTCGAGGTGAAGTCGAGAATGTCGTCGACAAGTTGAAACGCCATTCCGAGATTCCAGGCAAACTCTCGAAGATTCGACTCGGCCGTTTCGTTGGCATGGGCGGCGCTTGCGCCGAGCGAAGCGCATGCCGAAAAAAGCCCTGCCGTCTTGCGGTCCACCAGTTCCATATAGTCCGCTTCAGTCACGTCCATCTTGTGCAGGCGATCGAGTTGCAGAAGCTCGCCTTCCACCATCATTTGAGTTAACGAGATAAGAACGTCGAGGATGTGGAAATTGCGTTCGCGAACGGCCAATTGGAAGGCCTGCATGTAGAGCCAATCTCCGGCCAGAACGGAGACATGATTGCCCCAGACCATGTTGGAGGAAGGCCGGCCACGCCGTGTTTTCGCGACGTCGATAACGTCGTCGTGTACCAGCGTGGCGGTATGGATCATTTCAACGACTGCCGCAAGCCGGCGGGCGCAGTCGGTGGATGGCCCGAAAAGACGATTACACAAAAGCAGCAGAGCTGGCCGCAGGCGTTTGCCTCCACCTGCCTGCAAATACTGATTGATAGTCGTGATCGTCTCAACCGAAGCAGCTGATTCGGCGCTGATCTCGCTTTCCACTGCAACCAGATCCGATTTCACCAGTTCGAAAGCTTCGCGAGCTGAAATGGATTGCCGGATTCTGCTGAACATGTCGTCTAACCTTGCGGCAACCTCAGTTTAGCTGGTGTCCGGAATCGCCGTTCTCAATTTGTGCAATTGCAAACAGGCGTTCGAAGTTTCGGGTAGTTGCTGTCCCCAAGTCCTCAAGGGACAAGCCGCGCACCTCAGCAATTGTTTTCGCGGTATGCGCCACAAACGCCGGCTCGTTGCGTTTCCCCCGCTTGGGTACGGGAGCGAGATAAGGCGCGTCTGTTTCAAGCAGCAAACGGTCGAGTGGCGTGAGGCGCGCGGCCTCTCTGGTCGCCGCCGACTTTGGAAATGTCGTTACGCCTCCAAAAGCAAGATAGAAACCGAGATCCAAGCACTCGCGAGCCTGTTGTGCGTCCCCAGTGAAGCAGTGCATGACTCCCCCTGCATTAGACCCGGTCCAGTGCTCGCGCAACATATCCATGGTGTCCTTCCACGCATCCCGGGTGTGAATGACTACCGGCAGTTGCGCGGCGCTCGCGATCGAGAGCTGCTCGAGGAACACTGGGATTTGGGCTTCCTTCGGCACGTCCCAATGGTAGTCGAGCCCGATCTCGCCCACGGCTTTGACTTTAGGATGCGCAAACAGCCGCTTGAGATGGGAGAAAGTATCCCGATCGGCTTTCAGCGCGTCATTTGGATGCACGCCGACAGTGGCGTAGATAAATGGCCAGCGCTCCGCGAGCCGAATCGCGGTTTCAAGATCAGGCGGGCCTTCGCCAGTTCCGATCGCGAGCATATATCGCACCCCGGCTGCGCGCGCGCGATCGACAACGGCTTCGCGATCAGCGGAAAATTGCGCATCGTCAAGATGACAATGAGAATCGGCCAGGCGCACGTTTGACAAGTTTACTGCGGGAGTTTCGCCGTTACTTGAGCCTTGCCCCCGGAGCGATTTCCTCGTGGAAGCCCGCCAGCACTGGTAGACTCCCTTCCGAGCTCGCCGCCACAATCATGCCCTGCGAAGTAAGACCGCGCAGCTTACGCGGCGCGAGATTAGCGACGATCACAACTTTGCGTCCCACGAGTTGCTCCGGCTTGTAGGCGAGAGCAATGCCGGCAATGATCGTGCGTGGCTCTGCCTCGCCGATATCCACTTTGAGGTGGAGTAGCTTATCGGCGCCCTTGACCGGCTCAGCGGATTTCACTTCTCCAACCCGCAGGTCGACCTTAGTGAAGTCATCAATAGATATAAGCTCTGAAACGGGCTCAGCCGGGAGCTTCGCCGCTGCGGCAGGTTCAGGCTCTTTACCCATCAGCGCCGCCTGGCGGCCCTTTTCAATCTCTTCGAGCTCTTGCATTCTTTGGACAGTTGGTTTGAGCTCGAGCCGCGGAAAGACCGGAGCGATCGCACCGATCTTTTGGCCTGTAGGCATGGAGCCCCAGGCAAGAGCATCCATGCGCAACTCATCGAGCGAGCTTGCGAAGCCCAACTGAGACCAGATCGCATCGCTCGTATGCGGCAGTACAGGACGGGTCAAAGCGCATACTAGACGCAAAGCCTCCGCCGCGGTATACAACGTTTCATCGAGCTCCTTCTGAGCTTCAGCTGCGGCGTTCTTTGCGAGTTTCCAGGGAGCGCGTTCCACGATGAACTTATCGACCGCCGAAATGATGCTCCAGATCTGCTCCAGGGCTCGTGAGAACTCAAACTTGTTATAGGCATCGAGCGCAGCTCGGGTGGAAGCGCGGGCCAGATCGGCAACAGTCTCGTCGCCAGGGCCGGCCGGAATTATTCCGTCCCGATACTGCAAGATCATGTTGAGCGTTCGGCTGGCCAAGTTCCCAAGCCCGTTCGCGAGATCGGAATTGTAACGCCCGACTAGCGCATCGAAGCTGAAACTGCCGTCCTGCCCGAAGACAATCTCACGCAGCAGGAAATAACGCAGTGCATCTACACCCATCACTGTCGCAATTGGACCGGGGCGAACAATATTGCCCCGCGATTTGCTCATTTTGTCGTTCTCGAATAACAGCCATCCATGCGCGAATACGTGCTTCGGCAAAGGCCAACCGGCAGCCATCAAGAACGCTGGCCAGTAGATAGCATGAAAACGCAAAATTTCTTTACCGATCAGATGAAGATCAGCAGGCCAGAGATTTTCGCCTTCTACCGCGCTTATGTAGGTAGTGAGCGCATCAAACCAGACGTAAAAGACATGCGACGGATCGCTTTCGACTGGAATGCCCCAAGTTATGCTCGTCCGTGTTATTGAAAGGTCTGACAGGCCCCGTTTGACGAACGCGAGGACCTCGTTGCGCCGGATCTCGGGCTGGATGAAATCCGGATTGGCTTCGTAGAATTGCAGAAGGCGATCTTTAAAAGCGGAGAGTTTGAAAAAATAGTTCTCTTCCGTGACCTCTTCATAGGGTTTCCCGGTTTCCGGATCTATGTCGCCCGGCTTTGCCTCATTCACAAAGGATTCGCTGACCACAGCGTAAAACCCCGTATAGCTGCCTTTGTAAATGTAGCCGTTCTGCTTGCAGGCCTCGAACAACTTATTTACTAGCTTGGCGTGATCGGGCGCGGTGGTGCGTTTGAAACGATCAATCTCGAGGCCAAGTCTCTCCCATTCCTGCCGGAACTCATTCGAGATCAGGTCGACGAACTCTTGTGGAGTCTTTCCCTGCGCCTTAGCCGCGCGCTCTACCTTTGTGCCATGTTCATCAGTTCCAGTGGCGAGCACAACGTCGCAGCCCTGCATCCGTTTCGAGCGCGCGATGGTTTCAGCCGCAATGGTGGTATACGCGTGCCCGATATGGGGCGCAGCGTTCACGTAATAGATAGGTGTCGTGAGATAGTATTTGCCGTTGCTCATCAGGTGAGTTGATCAAAGAGGTCGCTGTTTTCGAAACGCTTCGTTCGCTTCCGCCATCACGCTGCGCAATGGCACGCCATGAGCAGCAGCCGCTTTGCGGCAATCCTCGAACTCCGGCGCGAAAGAGCCGGCATCCGTGTACTTGATGCGAATTGTCCCGTGTGCTGTTTCTACTTCCGCGAAGTGCCGGGCCAATATCCTGCGCTCAGCTTTATAACTTCGAAATCCTAGCGTGGTGGTCTCGGAAAACAGAATAGCTGCGAGTTGCTCGCTTGTCTCGGGTCGCGCGACCACCCCAACCAGGGTTCCCGGCCGGTTCTTCTTCATGAATACCGGAGTGAGCGTTACATCGAGCGCGCCGGCTTCGAACAAGCGCTCCATGGCATAGCCGAGCAGTTGCGGTGAACAGTCGTCGATGTTCGCTTCGATAACTGTTACGGCGATGCTTTCTGCCGCCTTCGTTGCTTCTCCAATCAAGACACGGAGCACATTGGCCTGTTGCGGGAAATCCTTGTCACCAGCGCCGAAACCCTGCGAGAGGACGCGCACTGGCGGCAAAGGGCCGAAGCCCGAGGATAGCGTGGCAATCAAAGCCGCCCCGGTTGGGGTCGTGAGTTCCGTCTCAGGACCGGCCGCATACACGGGCAATTCTTTCAACAGTTCCGCGGTGGCAGGCGTTGGTACCGGCAGCACGCCGTGCTCAGTGTTCACGGTGCCACTTCCCACGTTGATGCGCGAGCAGCAAATCTCGTCGACATCGAGGACGTCCAGCGCTACACACGTGCCCACGACGTCGGAGATGGAATCTACCGCGCCAAGCTCGTGGAAGTGAACCTTATCAAGTGCCACGCTGTGCGACTTCGCCTCGGCTTCCCCGAGCCGGTGAAAAACTTTCAGTGCATTGTTCTGTGCGCGATGGGAAAGTTTCCCGTTCAGAATTATGTTCTCAATGTGGGGTAAATGCCGGTGCTTCTTCTGCTCAGAGAAATGAACAGAGAATTTCGAGGCCGAAATCCCTTTTCTCTTAGTCTTCTCAAGGCGAAACTCGGCATTGAGTTCGAGGCTCTGCAGCGCTTCTTCGATCGCGTTCCAGTCCGCTCCTGCATCGGCTAATGCGCCTACGCTCATATCGCCGCTGATACCCGAAAAGGCGTCGAAGTAGCAGATTTTCATGGAGTGCAAGAAAGGGCTGCGGCTAAGCCGCTCAAGACCCTAGTTTACAGGGCGCGTGAGTTCTAGCTACGATGATAAGAACATGAGCACGGCCCTGACCGGAGCTGGTTATCACACCGAACTGATCAACGGCGAGGAGATTGAGAAACCGCTGCCGAAGGAAATCCATGCAATCATTCAAGCGTATCTCCAGATTACGCTCGCATCGATCGTTTCACGCGCGAGGTTCCGCGTACTTCCTGAACTCAATGTGCTTTGCGGAGAGAATCATAGCGACCGCATAGTACCCGACGTCACGGTAGTTCTCCGCGATGCCAGATATCGTGATGGTGACCTTCTCGACGCCGCGGCTCTCTTTGTTGAGATTCTCTCTCCGGGGCAGAGTCTCTCCAACCTGTTCAACACGGCGGAGCGCCTGCTTCAGCGAGGAACACCGGTCTGCTGGATTATCTGGCCCGAGCGCCGGCAAGCCTGGATCTATCGCCAGGACGAGCTGCATGAGGCGACGGAATCACTGAGCTTCACTCTCCCAGAGGGGGAGCGCCTCGAGATCAAGCTTCGAGACATGTGGGCTGAGCTCGACTAGATTCCGCCGCTCAGCGCTTTGTGCTTAGCGAATCGCGCGCTCTACTCACATCTGTTAAGGCCTGCTCCACGCTCGATGAAAGCGCAGTTAAGTGACCCATTTTGCGCCCCGGCCGAGCTTCGAGCTTTCCGTACAAGTGAAGCTTTACATTCGGTACACTGAGCGCCTCGCTCCAGTTTGGTTCGCCGTTCCCCCAAAGATCTCCTAACAGATTCGCCATTGCGGCGGGAGCCAGCTGCGTGACTGCTCCGAATGGCAATCCGCACACTGCACGCAACTGCTGCTCAAACTGGCTCGTCACGTTGGCGTCAAACGTGAAGTGGCCCGAGTTATGCGGTCGCGGAGCGATCTCATTAATCAATAGACGCCCGTCTCTACACACAAAAAACTCTACGCAAAGCACGCCGACCGCTTCAAGCCTGTCAAGTACCGCGCGCGTGATCTCAACGGCCTCCCGCAATACCGCCGGCGGCACCCGCCCAGGAGCGATGGAGATGTCCAGGATGCCGTTTGCATGCTGGTTTCCCGTCGCTCCGAAGTGTACAAATTCTCCGCGCAAAGAGCGCGCCGCTACGACAGAGATCTCGCACTCAAAATCGACCAGTGCTTCCAGCACAGCCTCCTGTTCGCCGATGGCGCGCCACGCCGGATCGAAATCTGCCGCGGTTTGAATCCGATACTGCCCTTTGCCGTCGTATCCGAATCCTGCACTCTTGAGAATGGCCGGCAACCCGATTTGGCCCGCGGCACCCTCCAACTCGTTTCGATCGGCCACCCTTCTAAACTGCGTCAGCGGCAAACCTGCCTTTGCCAGGAAGGTCTTCTCTCGTAATCGGTGTTGTGCAATGTGTAGCACATGGCCGCTTGGGCGAACCGGTGCGCAGCGTGCCGCTGCCGCCGCAGTCTCGGCTGGAACATTCTCGAACTCGAACGTGACCACCGATACGGCGCTGGCAAATTTGCAGACCGCATCCAGATCTTCATATGGCGCATTTACCTCGACATCTGCGACTTGCCCGGTCGGCGTATCGGTATCGGGTGAAAGCGTGTGAACGCGATATCCCATGCGCCGCGCTGCCATCGCAAACATGCGCCCGAGTTGCCCGCTTCCGAGCACGCCAATGGCACTCCCTGGAAGAATGGGCCTGCTTGCGTCGTGTGCCGTCACGGAGTGCGATTCTCGAGCACTGCTTGTGTTTGAGCCTGCCGCCATGCCTCGAGCCGTTGCCGTATTTCCGGGTGTTTATTGCCGAGAATGCTGGCGGCAAGCAGAGCCGCATTCGTCGCCCCTGCGTGTCCTATCGCCAGCGTCCCCACTGGAACTCCCGCCGGCATCTGAACAATCGAGAGCAGGGAATCGACTCCGTTTAGAATACTGCTTTTGATCGGAACGCCCAGCACCGGCAGTAAAGTTTGCGCGGCTACCATGCCCGGCAGATGTGCTGCTCCTCCCGCTGCTGCGATGATCACTTCGAGCTCCCGGCCCGCTGCAGTCTTCGCATACTCCGCCATCCAATCCGGGGTGCGGTGAGCGGAAACGATCCGGCATTCATGCGGTACTGACAGCTTTTCGAGTGTTCGGCTGGCGTGCTCCATCGTTTCCCAATCCGACTTGCTGCCCATAATCACGCCAACTAGCGGCTTCTCGCTCATGGCGCCGCTCACTCGCCTTGCGAAGCCGTAAAGCCTTTCTGGCCATCGAAGGTGTACAGGTTTTCGATTTTGATGAAATCAAGGCCTGCTTTCTGCATACGATCGAGCAGACGGACGATCTGCTCATGTGTCACGGGTCCGTTTTCTTGCGCTGACATAAATCCCGCCCGCCAGTGATCGGTACAGAAAGTCTCTTCGAAGCCGCCGGGATACACCTTCACGCCGCGATTACTCAATGATTGAAGCTTCACCCCGTCTCCAGCAAACTGTTCCAGCTTCCTCCCGAACTCGACCGGGTTACGCTCGTTCCACTGCAGGAAGACGTCCACTCCTACCAGTTGCTTCGTCGCGGGCTTCCTCGCCTGAGACGCGTGCTCCGCGCTCTGATTCGGCGCCTTCGAATAAGACGCTGCCTTGAGATTTTGCGGCTTCTGGCCAAGCCGCGCCACCACTGCTTCCGCGAATTCCTTGGTGCCGACCTTCTGCTTACTCACGCCCTCCTTATAGATGTCGTAAGTATGGATTCCATCTTCGATCGTACGCAGCCAGGCATTGTGTACGCGCTCGGCAATCTCTGGCTGCCCGATGTGGACCAGCATCAGGATCCCACCGTGCAAAAGGCCGGAGGGATTCGCCAGATTCTGCCCGGCCCTGCGCGGAGCAGAGCCATGGATCGCTTCGAACATCGCGGCTCCGATCCCGATATTGGCCGAGCCAGCGAGACCGACCGAGCCCGCAATCTGTGCTGCCACGTCCGACAGAATGTCCCCATACAAATTCGGCATGACGATGACATCGAATGCTTCAGGTGTGTCGGCGAGTTTGGCCGCGCCAATATCGACAATCCAATGCTCCTTTTCGAACTCCGGATACTCGGCGCCGACCTCATCGAAAACCTTGTGAAAGACTCCGTCGGTGAACTTCATTATGTTGTCTTTCGTGAAGCACGTAACTTTCTTCCGGTTGTTACGCCGCGCATACTCGAAGGCGTAACGGATAATCTTTTCCGATCCCGGCCGGCTAATCAGCTTCAAGCACTGGTACACCTCGTCTGTCTGCCGGTGTTCGATACCCGCGTATAGGTCTTCCTCGTTCTCACGGACAATCACCACATCCATGCCGGGATGCTTGGTTTCAATGTAGGGGCTGTAAGAGACGCAAGGCCGGACATTCGCATACAGGCCCAGCGTCTTGCGGGTGGTCACGTTGAGGGATTTGAAGCCGCCCCCTTGCGGCGTCGTAATCGGGGCTTTGAAAAATACTTTGGTGCGGCGCAGCGATTCCCAAGCGCTCGGCTCGATACCGGCGTTGATCCCTCGCAGATAAACCCTCTCGCCAATCTCGATAATTTCTGTTTCGATCCGCGCGCCTGCCTCTTCCATAATGTGAAGCGACGCGGCCATAATTTCGGGACCGATGCCATCGCCGTAGGCGACAGTGATGGGGACAAGATTCGATGCCATGGTTTACATGGCTATTAGATCAGAGCGAGCCGTTCTCCCAAGAGTCCGGGCGCAAGAGTGCCGCAAGATTCTCGTTAAACCGGAAGGAGTACACTGACAGTGTTGGTATGATGCGCTATTGTTCCTGGCCCCCTCGCAGTGCGAATCAGATCCAGTGGAACGTAAGTCACTCAGAGTGAAAGACTACATCGAGCTAACCAAACCCCGGATCACGTGGCTTATCGTGATGAGCACCGCGATTGGTTACTATTTCGGGCACTCGGGAGCCTGGGCGATTTGGCCTCTCATTCACACGCTGATCGGAACCGCTCTGATCGCCTCCGGGACGGCCGCGCTCAACCAGTGGTACGAACGCGAAGCCGACCGCAAGATGCGGCGCACGCAAATGCGTCCCTTGCCTTCCGGACGTCTGAGTCCACCACGGGCCCTCTGCTTCGGGATCGCTTTGGCTCTCGCCGGCGGTTTGGAGCTTGGATTCGGAGCCAACTGGCTGACTTCGGGCCTCGGCATAGCTACTCTGTGCTCGTACCTGTTCATCTACACACCGCTCAAACAGAAGACCTGGTGGTCCACTACCATCGGCGCTTTCCCGGGAGCCATGCCGCCGCTCATCGGCTTCGCAGGCGCCTCCAACACGCTTAGCCCCGAAGCCTGGGTCCTGGGTGCCATTCTGTTCCTCTGGCAGTTTCCTCATTTCTACGCCATCGCATGGATGTATCGTGAGGACTACTCTCGCGCGGGAATTCGAATGCTGCCGGTTGTCGAGCCCGATGGCGAGTCCACCGCTAGACAGATTCTGATCTATTCGGTTCTGCTGATTCCGATAAGTCTTCTGCCGAAATGGCTAGGCATGACAGGCGACATTTACCTTATTGGTGCGCTCGCGATGGGGCTTTGGTTTCTCTATTCGGGTATCCGGGTTTCGCTCGATCGTACCAAGCTCCGCGCGCGCAAAGTTCTGCTTACGTCGGTCGTTTACTTACCCGTTCTCTACATGCTGATGGTGCTCGATCCAGTTCGGTTGTGAACGCGGCCCGCAAAGTTTACTTACTGCTTTTCGCGCTCGTCCTGTTCCTGTCAGCATGCAGCAATCCTGCTTCTAGGCTTCCCGATTACGGCTTCGTCCCTCCATTTACCGCGATCGATTCAACAGGCGAGCCCTTCGATCGTGCGGCGCTCGCGGGGAAAGTCTGGGTCGCCGATTTTATCTACACGAACTGCCCGGCTGAGTGCCCCATGATGACAGCCCGTATGCACTCCATCGAGAAGCAGGTCCGCGGTGACAAGGATGTCCTTCTGGTTTCCTTCTCGGTAGATCCGGATCGCGACACGCCCGCTGCTCTGACCGCATTCGCCCACCGTTTCGGCGGTCCTACTAAACAATGGGTCTTCTTAACCGGCTCGCCCGCTACCGTTCACCAGCTGGCATACGTCACTTTCCACGTGGGCGATGTAATCGGCAAAATGACCCACAGCACAAAATTCATCCTGGTGGATAAACGCGGGCACATTCGCGGCTACTATTCATCTTTCGATCAGCAAGATATTCAGGAGATGATGAAGGACCTGGCTGTGCTGCGCAAAGAGCCTTTGTGATGGTCCAACCTTCCTCAGTAGCTGCGGATCCCGCTCTAGCCCGTAGGCCGCTCCCTTTCATACTTGCGCTGAGCGTCGCCCTTGCAGCTTTCCTCGTCTGGCTGATTTACTTCAAAGGCAGCATTGCAGGCCCGGGCTGGATCAGCTATTTGCCGGGAGCCAACGCGCTCTTCAACTCACTGAGCGCTCTGTGCCTGGTTCTCGGCTATGTCAGCATCCGGCGCGGAAAGCGTCTGGTCCACATGCGTTTCATGGTGAGCGCCGTCACTTTCTCAGCGCTATTTCTGCTGAGTTACGTGACCTATCATTACTTCCACGGTGACACTCGCTTTTCGGGACACGGCTGGATTCGTCCCGCGTACTTTTTCATCCTGATCACTCACATCACGCTCTCAATGCTCGCACTCCCGCTCATTCTTGCCAGCTTGTGGTATGCCCTGCGCGCCCAGTTTCGATTCCATCGCACGATAGCCCGCTGGACGTTTCCGGTTTGGTTATACGTCTCAGTCACGGGCGTGACTCTGTATTTCGTTCTCAGAGCCTACGCCGGATGAGCTCGAAGCAAGACTGGAATCCTGAACTGTACGAGGCTCGTCATGCTTTTGTCTGGCACTTAGGGCAGGGCGTTCTGGAGTTGCTGTCTCCCGAGGAGGGCGAGAACATCCTTGATCTGGGCTGCGGTACCGGTCAGCTTACCCACCGTATCGCTGAATCCGGCGCGCGGGTTACGGGGCTCGATTCGTCCCCTGAGATGATCGGCCAGGCGCGCCAAAATTATCCTGCTTTGAGTTTCGTCCTTGCGGACGCCGCGTCCATGCAGTTTGAGCAGGAATTCGATGCCATCTTCTCCAACGCGGCGCTCCATTGGATGCTCAATGCCGAGGAGGTCGCCCGTTCCATGGCTCGCGCTTTGAAGCCCGGGGGACGCTTGGCGGCCGAGCTCGGCGGAAAAGGAAATATCAGTTGCATCGAAGCCGCACTGAACGAAGTCTTACCCAAATACGAAGCAAACTCGAGGCCGGCCTCAAGGACTTACTTCCCTTCCATTCCTGAGTACTCGAGAATTCTCGAGGATGCCGGATTGGAGGTGCGAATGGCGCATCTGTTCGACCGCCCAACTCCGCTCGAAGGCGAGCAGGGTATGGCGAACTGGTTACGGTATAATTTCCAACCAATCACAGTCGACAAACGCGAACAGGCATTGACGGAAGTTGTCGAGCGGCTCCGAACTTCACAGCTTCGGGGTGCTAAGTGGTTTGTCGATTACCGGCGTTTGCGTGTAGTCGCCGTCAAACTCTAAACGAGCAAAAGGGCCAGAACATGAACTCTGGCCCTCGTTCGCTCTTGCTGCCTTTGAGAGGCTATCTCCGTCCTCCGGCAGCCTGCACATTGACGGAAGATTCCGCGATCGCGGTCAACTTCTTGTCCGCCGCGGCCTCCTCGTTTAACGTTTGTTGCAGCAAATTCGCCGCTTGCGTCATGCCCAGGCGTTGTGCGAACGTTCTGGCGGTCCCATAGCCCGACATCTCGTAATGCTCAACCCGCTGGCCCGCTGCAATCAGCGCCGCGTCCTTCACTTCCGGGTCGCCCTTCGCGCTGATCATCTCTTCGCCTTCGGCGATCAAACCTTTCATAGCTTCACAGGTTTCACGCTTTGGCTCGATGTTCAGCTCCCGAAAGATTGTTTCGAGCCGTGAAACGTGGCCCTGTGTTTCGGTCAGGTGCTGCTGAAACGCCTGTCTCAACTGGCTCGAATTGGAAGCCTCCGCCATCTTGGGAAGCGCTTTCGTGAGACGGTTTTCCGCGTCGTAGAGATCCTCAATCTGATTCACAAACAGGTCATTCAAAGAGTTAAATTCGTTGGATGTAAACAGTGCCATCCTTGTCCTCCTTCAAGTCCCGCCGGTACTCTTCGTTCCGGCCCGACATATATGGGACTCGTCTCTTCGCGGCTCGTTTCACCCGGGTGTGAGTAGGCACCTTTTGCCTCCCGCTACGCAAGTTTTTCTTTTTCTGCTTAGCTTGTGTTGAGCGGGCTGCAACTAAATGCTGGTATTGTAATTGCAGCCGTTCGGCGAAGGGAGAATGCATGGCAAGTACTTCGAGAACCACCAAAGATCACGACGAGATACGGAATTGGGCCGAAGAGCGCGGCGGAAGACCGGCTCACGTTGCGAAGACCGAATCCAAAGGCGACATTGGCATCTTGCGAATTGAGTTCCCCGGCGCTACCGCCAGCAACGATGCCAATCTCGAGGAGATCTCCTGGGATCAGTTCTTTGAGAAATTCGACGAGCGCGGACTCGCACTGCTCTACCAGGAAGAAACAGCGAGTGGCGAGAAGAGCAATTTCAATAAGCTCGTAAGCTCTGAGACAGCAGATGAAGCAGAGGAGAGCGGGCACTCCGGCGCTTCGAGGTCTGAGGCATCTTCGGGCAGGCGCAGGTCAGGAGCGGGCAAACGGACAACTTCGTCGGGAGGCTCACGAGGTTCCGGGGCAGGTAATGCGGCAGGCAATAAGACCTCTGCCAACAGGAAGACAGCCGGTGTCTCTAAGAAGAGTGCGGCTAGCTCACGCGGCGGTGCAAAGAAAGCCGCTGCTGGGCGCAAGAGTAGTGGCGCCGGGAAATCCGCTGCTTCTAAACACGCTGCCGGCTCGAGCGGTCCGGCCAGGAAATCCGCCGCGACGAAAACGGCCCGCACTGGCCCAGCCAAAAAAACAGGTAGGACGGCTGATCGCACGGGCGCAGCCAAAAAAACAGCAAAAACGGCACGTCGTCCTGGACCGGTTAAGAAGAACGTCAAGAGCGCAACCAAGAGTTCGTCCGGAAGGCGTCCTGCGGCGAAAAAAAGCGCTGCTCGCAAGCGGCGCTAAGCTCCCCTTCCTCATCCGGCCATAGTCTAGACTTGCAGGTAGAGCCGCACAGGCCACCATCTGCGCCGACAAGTGAGACAGGACTTTGACGGACTTGGGCGCGGGTTAAAAGTCCGTTTTGGCGCGAGGGATCTCAAAGAGCATGGCCTCTCCGGCTGCACCAACCAGAAGATTGCCGGTTCTGCCGCTGGTCGTTGCCTTGATAATCGCCGTGGCCCTCGTAGCCGCCGCGATCTATCTCAATCGGCCGGCTAGAAGAGCGCCCGATAAGGGTGCCACGCCCGAAGCGAAGCAGTACTTGCAGTATCTCGCTCTGAGCGGCGTCTCCATGCAAGCCAGCGAGAACTTCATGAAGCAGCAGGTGATTGAAGTGAAAGGTAAAATCACTGACAACGGCCCGCGAGCATTGCGTTCGGTAGACGTTTACTGCCTGTTTTATGGTATCAACGGCCAGGAAGTTCATCGCGAGCGCGTGCCGATCGTGCCGCCGCAGGGTCCACCTCTCCGTTCCGGGGAAACTCGCTCGTTCCGCTTGCCTTTCGATGCTGTTCCCGATGGCTGGAATCAGTCCCTGCCGAAAATGGTAATCGCCCAGATTACGTTCGCCAATTAAGTATGCGGGGTCCTCGCATTAAAGTTCTGGTTGTCGAGGACGATGCGGATCAGTTGGCCCTGCGTAAGATGATGCTTGATCGTTCCGGCTTCGAAGCGATCGCGGTGGCCGATACTGCTTCTGCTCTGCAAGCGGCACGCTTCCACCATCCAGCTTGTGCTCTTCTCGATCTTCGGCTGCCTTCCGAGGAGGACGGCCTGATGTTGATCCGGGAGTTGAGGCGTGAAGAACCCAGAATCCATATTGTCGTGTACACTGGCGTCGCTCGGGCCAGGCTTGAACAGCATCCGGAGATGTCCCTGGTCGACGCTGTGATCGAGAAAGGCTCTTCTGCTTCGAAAATGATTCAAAAGCTCAGGCATATTGAAAGGCTAGTGAGCGCCAATACCATTTGTTAATCAAACTGCTCTAGCGAACGTCACACACGACATGCGAGCCCTCGCCATTTCAGCGGTTTCCGGATTGCTTTTTGCTTCGGTCAGCGCTTTCCCACAAACTCCAGGCGAGCCTAACCGGATTAGCACTCGACCCGGGCTGCAGATGCCATCAGTCAAGTCAGTTGAGCAATCGCAATGGTCGGTACCTAAGAGGTCTTCAGGTGCTGAGTTCCTGAAAAACTTCACTGTCGAATCGTTCGGATTCGGCCTTGCTCCGACACGTCAGGGATTCGAGTTCCCCACGAGGCTCACAGAGGGCCCGTTCACCTCTCAAGGAATTGAGTGTCCTAAGTGCATCATACGATCGAACATGGAACGCACAAGGTACACTTTGCCCCCTTTCGGCGCTCAGGCCGTTCTGTCGTTCGGCCAGGACCGAACGGAGCTGTTCACCGGGTTTGGCGGGATCAACGTATGGAAGCCGGATGGTTCTCCAATCGAGCCGGGCCATCGGGCTAGGTCCTTCAACGATGCCTGGTTGCTTCAAAACCAGATCGGCGGGCGGATTGCTGTGGATCGCGGCAGGCACATTTGGTTGGGACCCGTGGGCAGCTACTTGTCCAATTTCGCAGAAGGCAAGAGCCACTGGCGCGTTCTTGGTGGGAACGCCACTTTTCGGTTCGGCCGATAGACGAGCCCTACTGGTTACCCGTGCCGGCCGCCAAGTTTCGGCGGGCCTTCTCCATATCGAGCGTGAGCTGGCGTGCAATCTTCGCTGCGACGTCCGCGCTCGCTCCCCTGAATTTGGCTCCCTGGCTCTCCTGTGTCGTTGACCAAAGCACGTCTCCGTTCGTATTGCACAATCGGACTGCCGCATACGCCTCGTGCTTCCGCTCTTTTGAGTGGTGCGCCTCATGATCTGAGATCGAGATGCCTGCGTAGCCACCGCCGGTTTTGGTGGCCGCGCTGCTCCCGGATCCGTACTTTCCGCCGTTTTGCCGGGTGCTGATTCCCTCCTCGACATCGTGGGTTTCAGTGAAGACGTGATCGTCGGCCGCGCCCTTCAAAATGGCGTCGGCCCGCTCGGCGTTATCGGTAAGGGTGAACAGCCTGGTCGAATTTAGGCTGGCGATGATCAACTCGCGCAACGCTTCCGCGTCCGTACCAACCAGCTCGGCCACGTAAACGCGCTTTACTTCGGGCAGGCTGGTAGCCGCGGCATCTGCTCCGGACGTCTGCGGGTGCGCCGCCCGGCTCAAAAGAATGGCTGCAAGCAGAGCGACAGAGACCCTCACCCTTTACCTGCCATTCTGGCTTCATCGTCCTGATATTGCACAACTTGTCCGGTGCGAGCTTCGAGCGTTACTAGCGCCAGACGAATATCGTTTTTGTCCACCCGGAACACCATCGCCTGCTGTTGCCCATCATCGTCCTGAAACCCGACCGTTAGAAAATGCTCGCGCTTTTTCGCCAGCATGAACAAGGGAGAGATCACCACGGCAGCCAGGTATCGGCGGTCTACCTTCTGCCCGTATTCGAGCAGATTGATTCTTTCAAAGGGAATCTTCACCTGCGTATGCTTCGAAGCGAACACGAAATAGATGGTGTCAGAAACTTCGATATCGCCGGCATCTTTGGCCGGAATGTCGGCCCTGGTGCCGCCGATGTATTCAGCATGGCTACCGGAGTGCCCGGCCAGCGCCAAAGTCGTGGCCGAAAACAAAGCTAAATGGAGAACCAGAGTCCGCAAGTATCGATGTGCGCTGGAGCTGGAAGAATTCTCGGCTGAGACTGCGAGGGGCTCGCTTGAAATCGAGCCCCTCGGGTCAAGTCAAACCGGCATGAGCAAATATGACCTGAAGCAGCTTCGGAAGCAGTTAGTAAGCGCTATGAGCGGCCGCGAGTCCCACATCACCTTCGACAAAGTAATTGAGAATTTCCCGCCAGAGGCTCGCGGGCGCAAGCCGCAGGGCGCTCCCCATTCAGCTTGGGAGCTGATCGAGCACATGCGCATCGCCCAGCGCGATATGCTCGATTTCTCGCGCGACCCCAACCACAAATCGCCCGAGTTTCCGGACGGGTATTGGCCCGGAAACGAAGCGCCGCCGAGCGAGGCAGCGTGGAACCAAAGCGTAGCGGGTTTCCAACGCGATGCCGGAGAGCTCACCCGGCTCGTGGAATCAGAAGATCTGTTTACCGCCTTCCCGCACGGCGAAGGCCAGACGCTGCTACGAGAGGCGCTCCTGGTGGCAACCCATAACTCATACCACCTCGGCGAACTGGTTTTTCTCAAGCGCATGCTGACCGGTAAAGCCTGATTGAAAACGCCTTTCTTGTTCGTGAACTGAGTCGGACGACTTTCTCGCCCCCTTAGTTTCGCCGGGTGGGCCATGGAGTAGCATGGCTCAGATGAAGTACTCGCCATCGCTTGTCTTCGCAGCGCTTTGGATCGGGAATCTCGCTTTCGCTCAAACTCCCGGCAGGCAGTGGTACGACAGCGCAGTCATCTACGAAATCTATCCGCGAAGTTTCCAGGACACTAATGGAGACGGGATAGGCGATTTGAATGGCATCACCCAAAGACTCGATTACCTCAAGCAACTGGGAATCGACGCAATCTGGATCACACCCTTTTTCCCGTCTCCAAACGCCGACTTCGGATACGACATCTCCGATTACGTGAGCGTGGCATCCGAGTATGGGACTCTTCAGGATTGGGACAAGCTCGTAGCGGCGGCACACCAGCGCGGGATTCGCATCCTTGTTGACTTCGTCCTGAATCACACCTCCGATCAACATCCCTGGTTCAAGGAGTCGCGATCGTCCCGTACCAATCCCAAACGCGACTGGTATGTCTGGCGGAGCGGCGGCGGGCCCGCCAAGCCTCCTACCCATTGGACATCCATTTTCGGCGGCTACACCTGGACCTGGGATGCTCCGACTCAGCAATGGTATTACCACATCTTCTTGCCCCAGCAGCCTGACGTGAACTGGCGCAATCCCGAGCTGCGCAAGGCGATGTATAACGTAGTTCGCTTCTGGCTGGACCACGGAGCCAGTGGCTTCCGGCTGGATGCCACTCCCTATCTGTTTGAAGACCCAACTTTTCCGGAAGACCCAAAGCCGCCGCAGGCAGGTGGAGCGGCTGCGCTCGAGCCATACAATTCAGGCCGTCTCGAGAATCACCAGGTTTTACGCGAGATGCGGAAGATTCTGGACGGTTATCCCGGGCACCCGGTCCTGTTAGGCGAGTCGTCAACAGCTACCATTCAAGATCTCGCGAAAGTCTATGGGAAGAATCAAGATGAAATCCAGCTTCCGATGGATTTTCTGTTTGGGAATCTCACCGTTTTGGACGCAGCCGTTTTCAAGAAGCAGGTGGATGCGGCGCAACTGCAGCTCGGTGAAGGGACACCGGTATTTTTCTTCAGCAGTCACGATCATCCCCGCCAGTGGAGCACTTTCGGAGATGGAAAACACAACGACCAGATTGCGAAGTTGACTGCGGCACTCACGCTCACTCAGCGCGGCTGCGTGCTGCTCTACTACGGAGAGGAAATTGGGATGGAAACGATGCCTCCCGGACAGCTTAGGCAGGTGCCGACAGGTCCCAAACGTCCCCGTGCCGATGATCGCGATGGAGAGCGAACACCCATGCAGTGGAATGCAGGACCGAACGCAGGTTTCTCTAAAGGTTCTCCTTGGCTGCCGGTCGAATCAGGAGCTCGGCGATATAACGTCCAGACCGAAAAAGAAAATCCCGGCTCAATCTACACGTGGTACGCCAACCTGCTAAAGCTCCGGCGCGAGAATGCGGCTTTCCGGGACGGCAGTTACGTACCGCTCGAGTCAGGGAATCGAGACGTTTTCGCATTCGGCCGCAAGGCTGGCCAAACGCTTGCTCTTATCGTCCTGAACACGAGCCCTAAAGAGCAGGCAGTCAGCATCACCGGCATGCCGGGCTCTTGGCCCTCTTTCAGCAAAGTGCTGATGGCGAGTCCGTTCACAAAAGCACCGCCTTCTGCGACATTCACGGTTGCGCCCTATGGAGTGCTGATCGCCGCTACAGAATAACGCCGTGCTGCGGTTCTATTTCTCGGCGCCGCAGTGGATTTCGACTGGCTAGCCTGCCGCCCGCTACGTCCACACCTTCTCGATCGGTACCCCGCGCCGGCATAGCTCGCACGAGCTGGCATCCTTGTAATACAACGCGTCCATTTTCGCCAGGTAAAACAACGGCACGTTCCCGAGGTCCGCAATCGTCGGATTCGGTTGATAAACCGCCACCGCGAGTCCCACCACCTGCGCGCCCTTGGCTTCGACCAGCCCCCGCAGTAACGTCATGCGCCGTCCGGAGCGCAGGATATCGTCTACGATCAAAACTTTCTCGCCCTTCTCCGGCTCCACAAATTGCCGGAAGCGCATGGGCGTCGATTCCGTGTCCTGCTCCGCCCAGTAAACCTGTCGTGCCCGCAGCGCCTCGCAAACGCCAAACGCAATCGGCAAACCGCTGATCGTCGGACAAACAATCGAAAGCTCTTTGATCATGGCCCGAATCTCATGGTCGGCTCGCAAGCGCCTGCTCAACCCGACACTCAAGACTTTCGCGTGCTGGTAATAGCGAAAGGCAAGCGCCACTTGCAGGTACTCGTCGGTGTGCATACCGTTAAGAAATTCGAAGTGCCCATCGCGCAGCGCGCCGCTTTCGCGGAGCAGCGCAATCACTTCTTCGTTCGTTGGAATTAGATGCATAGGTGGGATTCAGAGAGACAGAAAGGACGGTGTAGCGATTTACAGGGCACCTCAGCGCCGCTAATGCGCCCCCTTCCCGGCCAGCACGTACGGGATGGTCCGCAGGATGATCGACCAGTCCAGCTTCAACGACCAGTTCTCAATGTAGGAGATGTCCATGCGCATCCACGAGTTGAAGTCGATGTGGTCGCGGCCGCAAACCGCCCAAATGCAGGTGAGACCCGGACGCATCCGCAGCCTGCGCTTCTGCCACAGTTCGTAACGCTCTACTTCTTCCGGAATGGGCGGCCTTGGGCCCACAATCGACATCTCTCCCCGCAGCACGTTGTAAAGCTGCGGAACTTCATCGATAGAAAACTTGCGGAGCCAGCGCCCGATAGGTGTCACTCGCGGATCACGCGGGATCTTGAACGCAACCGACCGGTTGCTCAGGTGCTCATAATGGGTCTTCAATTCGTCCGCGTTCTCGACCATGGAGCGGAACTTGTACATCGTGAACTTTCTGCCGTTTAGCCCGCAGCGCTCCTGGCTGAACAAAACCGGGCCGGGCGAGGTCAGCTTGATCAGAACGGCCACTGCCGCGATGAACGGAGCAAGCAAAATCATCGCCCCCAGCGAGACCGCGATGTCGAAGAACCGTTTCACCACCAGCCGGACATCTTCAAGCGGCGCCGCCGAGAACGTCAGCAGCGGAGCTCCTCCCACGCGATCCAAAGTGATCTCGCTATTCACGTGCGGGAAAAAGTCGATCGCAACTCGCGTCCGCACTCCCTGCTCGTCGCAGTGTAGAAACACTTCTTCCAACCCCGCGAGCTTGCTGCTATCTACATTGAAGATGACTTCATCCACTATCCGGCTCGCCAGCAGTTGCGGCAGCTCCCGCGAGCACTCCTCTTCATCCAGCTCAGCCACGATCCTGATCCGGAACGGCGAACCCTGGCTCAAAGTTCCCGCCAATGACGCTGCCTTATCGCCTCGGGCGACGATCACCACATGATACGGGCTGCCAAATCCACGCTGAAAGGCGCTGATGAATACCGGCGAGTACCAGCGGAAAGCAGCCAGCAGAAACACGCTGTAAATGAAGAAGAGAAACAGAAAGCTCCGGCTCAATGGCGGATCCAGGCGCACCAGGTACTGGAACAGAATGACCAGCGCGATGCCGAGCAGGCCTTGGCGGAGCGTGCGGCTTAGAATGCGCCAGGCGCTCGATGAATCCAGATAATCGTAGACACGATACAACGATCCGAGCGATACCCAGGCGAGCGCGCAAAAGCAAAGAAATAAGAAATGCATGCGTGGCGCAAGAAAGAAAACGTGTTCCAGGCTAAGCTGGGTTCGCGTGAAATACGCCGCCTGAAACGCAATCACTGTTAGGATGGCGTCTGCAGCCGCAAACAACAGCTGAATCTTTTTTCTCTGATGCGCAAACACTGAGCCGCCCCTACTCTATCGGCCGAAGCCGCTTTTCCGCGCTCACCGGGCCAGTGCTCCGTCGAGATCTGCCATGATGTCGTCCAACGCCTCGATGCCCGTGGCAATCCGCACAAGGTTCTCTTTTATTCCCATCCGCTCGCGCATCCTGGGCGCCACATTGCGATGGGAAGCTATCCAAGGATAGAGCAGCAGGGTATGCACATCTCCTAGTGAGGTTCCCGGTACGATCATCCTGAGCCGGTCCATAAATTCCAGCACCTGCGGCTTCGCTGCATCCTTGATTTCAAAACTCAGGATGGCCCCGAAGAGACCGGGTTCAAAAAGCTTCTTGATCTCTGCCGCGTCTGGATGTTGCGGATCCGAACAGTAGTATACGCGCTCGACACAAGGATGCAAGGCCAGCCACTCCGCCAGGGCTTTCGCGTTTTGACACTGCCGCTCGAAGCGCAAGGCGAGCGTTTTAATCCCCCGCATCGTCAGATAACTCTCGAATGGCCCCAAGACCGGTCCAACCAGCCGCGAGATCGTCCGGATCTGTTCGTGATGCGACGTGTCGCTTACCACTAAGCCGCCGAGCACGTCTCCATGGCCCGCCAGATACTTGGTGGCCGAGTGCACCACCATGTTGGCTCCGAAATCGAGCGGACGCAGCATCATCGGAGTCGCGAACGTGTTGTCAACCACAAACGCCGCGCCTGCCCCCCGCGCCAGTTCCGCGATTCTCTCGATGTTCCCCACCCGCAGCAATGGGTTTGACACGCTCTCAATGAAGATGCAGCCCACCGGTTGCTTCTCGATCGCTTGTTCCAGCTTCGCAAGATCGCAGATATCTGTGTAAGTGATCTCGACCCCGAACGGCCCCAGAATTTGATCGAGGAACCCGACGGTTGCTCCGTATATAGAGTGTGAGGCAATTACGCGATGTGGACGGTCAAGCAGCGCCGCCTGTAAAGCGATCTCTACCGCCGCCATCCCCGATGCTGTCGCCAGAGAGCCCGCCCCATGCTCCAGTTCCGCAGCCAATTCTTCCAGCGCCACGTTCGTCGGACTTGCATAGCGCGCATAGCAGAATCCCTCTTCTTCTTGCCCGAGCACCCGGTCAAGGGTGGCGGCAGAATCGTAAAAATAGGTCGAGCTTAAGTGAATTGGGGTCGTCGCCGGGACGGGCGCTCCTGGCCGGCGCTTGCGGTCCCCCGCGTGTACAACTTGCGAAGCGAACTTCATTTTCTTTTCCAGCGCACGCCCTCTTTGGTGTCTTCCAGCATGACCCCCTGTTCTTGTAGGAGCTTGCGTATCTCGTCCGACCGTGCGAAGTTCTTTGCTCGTTTGGCTTGAGTTCGTTCGGCGATGAGCGCTTCAATCTCCGCATCCGAAGGTCCGCCCTCGTCCCGGTCGCGGCCGGGAACAGCCGAGCCGTTCGGCTTCAGTACATCGAAAACCGTATCGAAGACTTCCAGCACCCGCGCGGCATCCCAGCGGTTCTCCTCGCGAAACTCGCCCTCGTCCACCGCCGTATTAACTTCGCGTAAATATTCGAAGGTCGCCGCCAGTGCCTCAGCCGTATTCAAGTCATCGTCGAGCGCCTCTTCAAACTCCCGGACCGCTTGCGCCGATCGCTCTGCCAACTTTTCGTTCCGTCCCGCAGGCAGCTTGGTCGAGGTGAGCCGCAACTCAAAGTCCCGCAGCCGCTCGATCGTTTTTGCGGCCGCCCGCAAGCCCTCGAACGTGAAGTTCAGCTTCTTCCGGTAAGGAACGGAGGCTAGCAAATAGCGGATCGCTTCCGGCTGATGCCCTTTCTCCAGCAGGTCTCGTAAGGTGAAGAAGTTTCCAAGCGACTTCGACATCTTCTGCGATTCAATGTGCAGATGCTCGGAATGCAGCCAGAAGCGCGCGAACGGCTTGCCGGTAATCGATTCCGACTGCGCGATCTCATTCTCGTGGTGCGGGAATATCAGATCGACCCCGCCTGCGTGAATGTCCAGGGTTTGGCCGAGATATTTCATCGCCATCGCCGAACACTCGATGTGCCATCCCGGCCGTCCGTCGCCGAAGGGCGTTTCCCAGAACGGCTCGTTGCCTTTGCGCGCTTTCCAAAGCACGAAGTCCCGCGCATCCGCTTTGTCGTATTCATCGACATCGACCCGCGCTCCGCTCCGCATCCCGCTGAAGTCGTTGTGCGATAGCTTGCCGTATTCAGGAAACGTTGAAATCCGGAAGTAAGTGGAGCCGTCGTTCGTATAAGTCGAGCCGTTTGCCGCAAGCTGCTCAATCGCGTCCACCATGATCGGGATGTGCTTGGTGGCGGGCGCAACGTGCTCCGGCTGCTGCAATCGCAGCGCAGCAGCATCCTCAAAGAAGGCCTTTGTGTAACACGATGTATAGTCTTCGATTGACTTGCCTTCACGCGCCGCGCTCGCAATGATTTTGTCGTCTACATCGGTCACGTTCATCACGTGATTCAATTCATACCCGCGGTATTTCAGCCAGCGCCTCAGCACATCCTGAAACGTGAACGTGCGGAAGTTGCCGATGTGCACGTAGTTGTAGACGGTAGGCCCGCAAGTGTACATGCGAACCAGGTTTCCGTCGTGCGGATGAAAAAGTTCGACCTCTTGGGTAAGAGTGTTGTAAAAGCGCAGAGCCATCGAGGGGGATCAGCCTCAATCGTAACAGGCAGTTCGCTTTTGACAGATCCCTGTAAGTGTTACGGTGCGGCGATCTCGATGGGCGCACTTCCGAACTGGTTGCGAGGCTGCCGCCGGCTCATTGATTCTTCTGATCGAGTGCCGGGCGAAGCCGCCTCGCCATTCCGAAACAAGCCGCGCCCAAGCCAATCAGAAGCAAAATTCCCGAGCCCGGCTCCGGGCTGGCAACCAGACCCGGTGCAGTCAGGCTCCCGGCGCCGGAGGTCGTGTAGTACTTGGGATAAATATAACCCCCGCCAGAGAGCGTTCCAGAGACATCCTCAAACTGGCCCGTGCCGCCGGCAAAAGTCAGAATTTGGGTGAAAGGGCCACTAAACGCAATAAGCGAGACCTTGGTGTCGTCCTCGTGCAGATTTCCGTAAGCCGTGTTACCGCCCGGAAAGATCATTTTGAAGGTACCGTAGTTTTGCAGAGTCGATAGATTCACCTTATTGTGCGTGTCGAAAACGACGCCGTTGAAGCCATCCGCCGAGCCCGAAGCGACTCCGTCAGACGTAATGTAGCCGTTTGCGATGACTAGGTTATGGGCGCTGCCGGTAAAACTGTAAGTTGCCGAAACTGTTGCTCCGAGTAGCGGCTGGCCCGCGCTGAAAACCCAGGCAAAGAGCGGAATGCTCCAGAGAGCAAGTGTTCGTGTAGCCATTATTCGATCCCTTCTTGATGCGTATTGTGTATCAACTCACGTGTGATGTGTGTCTAAGTCGAGCTTCGCTCACACAGCAGGCCGCGGGCGATAGCGTGCAGCGGGCATTTCTGTGACATTTTAGTGGCAGCCCAAGGTCGTGGCGCACTTGGGCTTAGGCCCCATCCCCGACAAGTGCAGGCCGTGATAGATTGTCCTCGGTACAGGATGCAAGGCATACCCGACGGCCAGCGCGTTACCTTCGGGGGCTATGCTTTCGATCTCCGTCTGGCGATCTTGTTTAAAGACGGGTCTTGGATTCGGGTTCCGGACCAGTCATTGAAAGTGCTTGCGGCGTTACTCGAGAACCCAGGCGCAATAATAACTCGCGAGGAACTGGCTCGTCGCATATGGCCGAATGGCACGCACGTCGAGTTTGATCAAGGACTAAACTCGGTTGTTAAGCGGTTGCGGGCAGCGCTACTCGACTCTTCCACGACTCCTCGATATATTGAGACACTCCCGAAACGCGGTTATCGTTTCATTTATCCCGTCGAGCAAGCGCCACTTACTACCAGGGACTCGGAACCGCTAAGTAGCGAGCCCGGAACCCGGCAAGGGCCGGCAGCCGTTTCCCGAGGCTCTAAGTTGTTAGTGGCCGGTAGTTCACGGCGCATTGTCACACTGCTTGTCTTTCTGTTTGTGTCGGCATGCGCGGCGATGCTATATGACCGGGCACATAGCCGAGCATCGGCTCTTGACCAAGCCATTCTACTAGCGCAATCCCTGACCGCTAGAGGTGACTTCGGTTCAGCATACGATCTCGCTACCGCAGCAGCTCCAAAGCTTCCGGCCGATGATCCGCGAGTTGAGCGGCTTTGGCAGACGGTCTCGCAAAAGATTTCGATTGCCTCCGATCCCCCTGGCGCCGCAGTCTTCTGGCGGCCCTACGCCGGTCCGAAATCGCCCTGGCGTTTTCTCGGCGCCACGCCGTTGCTGCGGGCTCGCGTGTCCGCCGGCGCAGTTCGCCTGCGTTTGATCAAGCCAGGCTATACCGATCTTGAGATTGCCGCTCGTGAGCCTAAATATCGCTTCCAATTGGAGAGCGCAGGTACGCACGCAGGCATGGTTCATATTCCCGCCGGCCCTGTTTTTGCCCAGTATGCCGGCATTGGCAGGTTAGGCCCGATAACTCTTGGTGACTTCTGGATCGATCGTACCGAGGTGACTAACTCCGAATTTCAAGAGTTCGTGAAGGCGGGCGGTTATGGTAACCGCCAACATTGGCAATTCCCATTTATCGAGAACGGACATCAGCTGACCTGGAAGCAAGCAATGGCCAAATTCACTGACAGGACCGGGTACCCTTCGCCTGCAAGCTGGTCAGTGGGAGCTTACCCGCCGGGTAAAGGAAAGTATCCGGTCTCCGGGGTGAGTTGGTACGAAGCGGCCGCTTACGCTCATTTCGCAGGAAAGGCGCTTCCTACCGTCTATGAATGGTTCCGTGCCGCTCACACGGACGATAGCGCATTCATGATTCGGCTGAGCAACTTCAACGGACGCGGGCCAGTGCCGGTCGAAACAAAAGGGGCGCTGGGTTCACTCGGACTGTACGATATGGCCGGCAACGTTCGCGAGTGGTGCTTCAATCAATCCGGCGGCATGAGATTCATACTTGGAGGCGCTTGGTCCGATCCTACTTACATGTTTACCCGAGGCCAACGACTCCCTCCTTTGGATCGTTCCGTTACAAACGGCTTGCGCTGCGTCAAATCTGTCGGAGCCATTGCGCTGCAGCCACAACTCGCCGGGCCGATTTCGCCCCCCGTCTTTGATCGCGCAATCCTTACTCCTGTTTCTGACGAGGTCTTTGAGTCGTCGAGATCCTTGTATGCCCACGATCACACGGATCTGCATCCGAAGCTTCAATCCGTTACAGATTCGGAAATGTGGCGGCGGGAGAAGGTGCTCTTCCGGGCCGGTTACGCAAATGAAGAGGTGATTGCCTATTTGTTTCTACCGAAGCAGAGGCGGCCGCCCTACGAGTGCGTGGTCTTAGTGCCGAGCGCCGATGCTTTCCAAGCCAGAACGGGGGATACGATTCAACCACTGGATTACATCCTAGCTAGCGGCAGGGCCATAATCTATCCCATTTTCTGGGGGACATTCGATCGATTCGTCAACCTGCCGTCAGATCCGGCGAATGGCGGATACCCGAGCCCGATGTTCATTCGGGAAGCCTTGATTGCATGGAAGAAGGATTTTGGCAGAACCCTCGATTATCTGCAGGGACGGCAAGACATCGGGCAAATCGGCTATCTGGGTGCAAGTACTGGTGCAGAATTTGGACCAGTTTTGCTCGCCGGAGAGGAGCGCGTTAAGGCCGCCGTGCTGCTCTCTGGAGCCATGCCCGTGCAGATGAAACTGATGCCCGAGTCGAACCCAGTTAACTTTACATCACACGTGACCATACCGGTCTTGATGCTTAATGGGAGGTATGACTCCATTCTGATTCCCGACGCGCAGGATTGGATGTTCCGTGCGCTGGGAACCGCCGCGCAAAACAAAGCACACGTTTTGGTCGATAGCGGTCACGGCGTTTTTGCTCCGGAGGTGCGGAACGAAACCATCCAGCAAACGCTGAAATGGTTCGACCGCTACCTCGGCCCGCGCTGAATTTCAGAGGCAAGCGGTACCAGGCCTTGCAGCCGTTCTGCCTAACTCTTAGGCCTATTGCTCCAAGTGGTTGTCGGCCCGATTGCGCGCGTTGCAGCAACTGGCCTGGTCAGGCTTGCTCGGAAGCGTCGCGCCGTGCGTTACCCCGAGCCGCTGATTGCAGCAACAAGACCGAATCATGTTTGGTGTATGGATTTCAAGGGGAGCTTTGAATGCGGGAACGGGGAACCTTGCGACACATTCACGGTCACCGATGCCTTCAACCGGTTCGTGCTCTACTGCAAAAGCGATCGATAACCTCAGTTATGAAGATGTGGACCGGAGGATCGAGCCTGGAAAGCCCACGCAGAACGGCACGAACACGAACGGCTCCATCGAACCCTGAAAGAAGACACGGCTCCCCACCCGCACCGAGCTTAGCCGAACACGCCAGCGCTTCATAGCATTCCAACAGTGTTTCAACGAAGAACGTCCGCATGAGGCCCTTCTCATGCAGACACCTGCCTCGTTCTATCGCCCAAGCATCCGCCTTTTACAGATGCGCTCGATGAGATCAGATACGACGAACATCACATTACTCGCGCTAATACGCAAGAACGGCACGATTCGCTGGAGAAGCAAGGAAGTGTTTATCACCGAAGTCCTCCGGCGTGAACAGATTGGTTTGCTTCCAACGGCAACCGGGGCATTCTAAGTCTGCTTCGGCCCGATGCAGCTGGGAATGCTCGACGGCAGTCACGCAAACGGGAAATGGGATTGCCTCGACGGGGAACAGCACAATCTCGATATGCGAGTCGGCTCTCGCCACTGGGAACCGCTACTCGCGGCGGAAATTATACGCTTGACCGTCGTCAAAGGACAAACGAAGTACGTTCAGCTTCCCATCTTTATCCATTTGGAACTGAACAAAACCGGCAGGTCGTGGCCCTCGACCTTCTGCCACCGCCGTGAAGGGGCCTTTCGCCACAACCCGCGCTGTGAAAATACCGCCGTCCCAGGGTTCTAATTTCAACTCGGCGCCGGTCCGGAACTCAAGGACCAAGACGCTCCCGTCCTGCTTCAGCGTGACCTTACCAAACGTCGGATTTGAAAACGAACCGCACAAAGGAGCAAGCGGCGGAAACGGTCGCGCATCGGTCGGGCGCGCGAACATTTTTTCGCCATCAGAAAAGTTCTTTTTTGTCCTCTCAAGCGTAACAGCGACGTGATCGACCGAAGCGTTGCCGAGAAGCCGGTCGAAAATCCAGATGCCAAGGGCATCGGGAAACCCTACATTACCCTGATTCGTTAAGATAACCACGCCTATGTTGCGATTAAGTTCCAAGCCGACGAAGGCTCCGAAGCCAGGAGTGCCTCCGTTGTGCCAAACGACCGTGCCCTTCGGGGTTTGGGTGATGGTCCAGCCGAGCGCATAACTCGTTTTGTCGTTGAGCGCCACTTTCGGAGTTCGGGTAACCGCCAGGTTTTGAGGCGAAACGAGACGGTTTCCCTCGAAGCTGCCGTTACCAAGCTGAAGGCGAATCCAATGTGCCATGTCCTCGATATTGGAGTTTATGTCGCCAGCTCCGCCAAAAACATAAGGAAAGAACGGATCGAATGGCACTTGGATACTGCCGTTCGGTTTATAGCGGTGGCCCTCCGCGTGATTGGGGGCGGCTTCAATCGCGCCTGCGGTGTACGTGGAGCTCTTCATTCTCAGCGGACCCAGAAGATCGTTTACCAGGACCGCGTTCCAGTCGGGCGCACCCTCTGCCTTGGCTACTAGTCGCCCGGCGACGATATGAGTGATGTTCGTGTAAGCAAAGGTCGATCGGAAACTCGCTACAGGTTCGACATACCGCAGGGAGCGGATCAGGGTGGTTTCATCAAAGCCCAGGGCTCCCAGCTCGTCATTGACATACGGTGGTAATCCCGAGCGTTGGGCAAGCAGGTCGAAAACCCGGAATTCGCGTGTCACCCAGGGATCGTTCAACTGAAAATCGGGATCGAGATCAACCACGCGGTCGTCCCAATGCAACTTCCCGCGATCTGCTGCGATCGCCATGCTCGTGGAGAGAAAGGCTTTCGTAGTAGAGCCGATCTGAAAGAGAGTATGGGCATCTACCGGCTCCCCACGACGTTTGCTGCGAACTCCCCATCCCTTGCTGTAGACCAGTTTGTCGCCAGTGACAACGCCGATGGCAACACCGGGAACGTCGAACGCTTTCATACCATTCACGACGTATTCTTCCAGGTTTGGGACTAGCGCCTGAATTTCCGCTGCGGCGCTTGGATCAGGCCTGTCGGGCTCGGCCGCCCCAAGCCGCAGCGAAGTTACGACACTTGTGATGACCGCCAGAAGAATCCGCAGGAAGCAATTGCGAAAAGATGCGAACCACCGTTCTGCAAACCAACGCGAAACGAGTGAGTATTTCGGCCGGCGGCGTGGAATGATCACTCAAACACTCCAGGAGAGAACGAGTACGGTATCACTATCTATAGATATTCACGATTGAATTCTCGAAGTCGAGAGCCGATGGCGCAGCAGCGTAATCGATTTTCGAATCGCCTTATAGAATGTCTTGACAGTCTCCGGATCCTTTTCTTGTTCGGCGTCCCAATTCAACACCATCGAGAAATAGATCCAGCGATCGGGAAAATAAACCGCCCCTGCGATCGAACGTGCGTGGGAGCCGGGGTAGTCTGCGTATCCAGCCTTTCCGAGAACGCTCAGTCCCAATGGAAAAGGGACCAGGTAGCTGATATCGCCAAGCAAAAGGATTCTTCGGAACTGGAGCAGGGTTTCTTGGTGTTCAAAGAAGTGCCCCTGTAATGCGCGGGAGAAGAATGAAACGAGGTCGTCCGGACAAGATGCGAGCGTCTCTACATCGTTGAGGAATGGATGGGCCAGAGGTCCCGGCGGGATTGAGATTAACTCCTGCCAGGTAATGGTCTTGTAATTGGAGGCCCCGGCCAGATAGGCGGCAAAGACTCGTGTGCTGTCGGGGATCATCGTCTTCTTTTAGCCCGATAGATGCAATAAATTCACGCACTGCGTCGGGGGCCGCCTGCTTCAGGATCATGTCGGTCGCGGTGTTATCGCTGTGGACGATCATCGCTTCCATAGTGGTGCGCTCGCTAACAAGTCCCGACAGATCAGGCGGATCGAAGACGGCTCTTCCAGGCGACCACACGTTCTCATCGAGCGCCAATTCGTGCTCTATTATGCGCTCCTCTATCGATGGCGAGTCGAGCTGACGCAATCGCTCGCACAAGATTACTGCTTTCAACGTACTTGCGACGAACATGCGACGGCTTGCATTCAGCTCAACCAGAAATTCGGCGCCCTTACTCGTCGCCGGAGCCCATATCTTCAAAGCCTTTCGTTCGGGGATCTCGGAGAACAAAGCGAGCACTTCGTCCCTTAGGTCGGAGCAATCTCCCTCGGGCAATGGATTTGATCCTGCCGATACCTGTCCTGACGATATTTGCGTAGCCAACAGACCGGAGCCTGTTGCGGCGATACCCGCGCGTGCTAAGAAATCCCTTCGATCTTTGCGCATAAGGGTCCGATTCTATCCTTTTCTGGGCAACAATGGCAACCTCCGGCTGTGGCTCCGCGACACCGCTTCCGTGATACTCAAAAGAGAGATTGCTACCCATGTTCTGAGACCAGCGTGTCACCCGTGTTTCAGTCCGTACACCCTGCCGCTCTTCCCTCGACGTTGTTGGCTCTCCACGCGAGCGGATTTCTAGATCGCGTGCGGGCTTATCGAAATAGAGCCACGCGACCACGACAGCAAATACCGGAAATGGCAACCCTATCGCCAATAGGTTCCATCCGAAGCTGGTGTTGAAGATGCCTGCGCGAATTTGCTCGCCGGTTTGCGTGTGGCAAAGGGGGCAGATAAGCAGCCGACGTAAACAGAACCGGACAGATGCGCGCGAATCTGGTAACACATTCGGATGCGAACTGGAGTCTTCGTATACCGCAAGCCTGACCGAGGCACATAACCTTCCTTTTACGGCTGCACCACATCTTCCGCGACTCATCGGCGCACCTTCCGAAGCGCTTCAACGCGCCCCGCCACCTCGTTTTTGCGTGCTACACTTGAACGTGCGGACGCGGATTCTCGGCGTAATTCCCGCCCGGTTTGCCTCTTCTCGTTTTCCTGGTAAAGCTCTCGCCCCTCTCGCCGGTAAGCCCATGCTTCAGCACGTATGGGAGCGCGCCTGCATGTCGCGTTACCTCCATGATGTGCTTGTTGCTACCGACGACGAACGCATTGCCTCCGCGGTTCGCAAATTCGGAGGCCGCCTGCGCATGACCAGCCCTGCTCATCTCTCCGGTACCGACCGTCTCGCGGAAGTTGCTTCCGCCGAATCCGCTTCCCTCTACGTCAACATTCAAGGCGACGAGCCGCTCATCGATCCCGAAGCCATTGATGCCGCAATTCTCTCCGTTGAGGGCGATCAGTCTGTGGTTATGGGCACGCTCAAGAAGCAAATCTACCATCCTGCCGATCTCGCTAATCCAAACGTCGTGAAAGTCGTTACCGATCTGCTCGGCAACGCGATCTTTTTCTCCCGCTCGCCGATTCCCTACAAGCGCGATACTCAACAGGGCGCGACTAACGGCTTTTCACCGCTGCACTTCAAACACATCGGCCTATACGTCTATCGCCGGGACTTCCTCCTGCGCTATCCCGATCTCATGGTTGGCCCGCTCGAACGCGCCGAGTGTCTGGAACAGTTGCGAGCCCTTGAAAATGGCTACCGCATCCGCGTTGTCCCGACCGAATACGAATCGCTCGGTGTCGACACTCCTGACGACCTCGAGCGCGTGAATCAGCTTTTTTCCTTCGCAGCACCCGCTCCTTCTCATGCCTAAATACATCTTCATCACCGGTGGTGTTGTTTCATCGCTCGGGAAGGGAATCGCCGCCGCGTCGATCGGCTGTCTGCTCGAAAGCCGCGGCTTGCGCGTCACTCTGCAGAAATTCGATCCCTATCTGAACATCGATCCCGGCACGATGAGCCCGTTCCAGCACGGCGAGGTCTTCGTTACCGACGATGGGGCGGAAACGGATCTCGACCTCGGGCATTACGAGCGCTTCACCCATGCTTCGCTTACGCAATCCAACAATCTCACCTCGGGCCGCATCTACGAAAACATCATCGCCCGCGAGCGTCGGGGCGATTACCTCGGAAAGACCGTGCAGGTCATTCCTCACGTCACAAACGAGATTAAGGCCGCCTGCCGCAAAGTCGCCGCGGATGTGGATATTGCGATTGTCGAAATCGGAGGTACAGTCGGCGACATCGAATCGCTCCCCTTCCTCGAAGCCATCCGGCAGATGCGTCACGACGAAGGCCGCGAGAACACACTCTTTGTCCACCTGACCCTCGTCCCCTGGATCGCCGCCGCCCAGGAACTCAAGACCAAACCCACCCAGCACAGTGTGAAAGATCTGCGCTCCATTGGTATTCAGCCCGATATCTTGCTCTGCCGCTCCGAGCGTTCGCTGCCCGATGAAGTCAAAGAAAAAATCGCGCTCTTTTGCGACGTCGACTTCAAAGCCGTAATTACCGCCAGAGACGTCCAGTCCGTCTATGAAATCCCGCTCGTGTTTGCCGACCAGCGCGTCGACGAAACAATTCTCCATTTCCTGCGCCTGAATGCCGGTAAGCGCAATCTGTCGCGCTGGACCGAGATGCTCGATCGCATGAACAACCCGGTCCGAGAAGTTAACATCGGACTCGTTGGCAAGTACGTCGAGTACGAAGATTCGTACAAGAGTTTAAAGGAAGCCTTGCTTCACGCCGGCATCGCGCATCAGGCACGCGTCAACATTGAGTGGATAGAGTCCGAGCAGATGGACTACCCGAGCTGCCGGAATTATCTCAGCCGGTTCGACGGCATCCTTGTTCCGGGCGGATTTGGCAAGCGCGGGATTCCAGGCATGCTCAATGCCATTCGCTGCGCCCGCGAAGACAAAATTCCTTATTTCGGCATTTGCCTCGGCATGCAGACCATGGTGATTGAGTTCGCCCGCAACGTTTGCGGTCTCGCCGATGCCGATTCTACTGAATTCAACCCCGCCACTCCGTATCGCGTGATCTATAAACTGCGCGAACTGAAAGGCGTCGACGAACTCGGCGGCACCATGCGCCTGGGCGCCTACCCGTGTCAGTTGACTGAAGGAAGTTTCGCTGAGCAGGCATATGGTGTGCGTGACATCAGCGAGCGCCATCGACATCGCTACGAGTTCAATCGCGAGTTTGAAGAGACGCTTACCCGCCACGGCCTCCGTCTCACCGGCCAGACCCCCGACCGGGTCTACGTCGAAATCTGCGAACTACCGGGCCATCCCTGGTATCTCGGCTGCCAGTTTCATCCCGAGTTCAAATCCAAACCGCTCGAGCCGCATCCGCTCTTTACTGCTTTTCTCGAAGCGGCCCTTGGACATCGCGAGAGGAAACTGCGCGCGCCCGTTGCTGAGGCTCAGATTTTGCAGAACGCATGAGCGTTCAAGTGCTCGCAGGTCCCGTTGCTTTCTCCAACAACCTGCCGCTCGCGCTTATTGCCGGCCCTTGCGTGATCGAGTCCGAAGAGCACGTCTTCAAGATGGCGCAAGCAGTTCGCGAGATCGCCGGCCCTTACGTCTTTAAAGCATCCTTCGACAAAGCCAATCGGAGCAGTGTCCACTCTTATCGGGGGCCCGGCCTTGCTGAAGGTCTGCGCATCCTCTCCGCAGTTCGCAAGTTAGGCATTCCCGTACTCACGGACATCCACGAGCCTTCACAAGCAGCTATCGCGGCCGAGTCTGTCGATATTCTGCAGATCCCCGCTTTCTTGTGCCGCCAGACCGATCTGCTCATCGAAGCCGGCAAGACCGGGCGCGCGGTCAACATCAAGAAAGGCCAGTTCATTTCCCCGGCCGACTTCATCCACGCTGCCGAGAAAGTCGCTTCCACGGGTAATCAACAGATCATTTTTACGGAGCGCGGCTCGTCTTTCGGCTACAACAATCTCGTGGTCGACATGCGAGGCCTGGGTATTATGGCTGCCACTGGTTATCCCGTCGTCTTCGACGCTACTCATAGCGTGCAGCTTCCAGGTGCAGGCGGCGATTCCTCAGGCGGTCAGCCCCAATTTATCGAGCCGCTTGCTCGCGCTGCCGCAGCCGTCGGTATTGCGGGCATTTTCGTCGAAACTCACGACAATCCTGCACTGGCTCTGTCCGATGGCGCCAATGCGCTGCCTCTCGCCGATCTTCCCGCCTTCTGGTCCCGTCTGCAGCAAATCGATTCGCTGATCAAGCGCTTCTGAAACGCGACAATTAAGCCGGCTTGGATGGCGTGCAAAAGTAAGTGCGTGCTTAGGCCGAAGTGGTTTCCGCGGATTCCTCACCGATGGGAACGAATCTGTTCGAAGTGACTTCGTGCACATTGACCTGCCCGTTTCCGATGTCGTAAACCCAGCCATAAAGGGCGAGCTTGCCTTGCGCCATTCTTCCCGCCACCGAAGGATGCGTGCGTAGATGGTTCAACTGCAGCAGCACGTTCTCCTCGATCAACTCCCAGAGTTTCTCGCCTTCATTCGCGAACCTATGGCGAGCGTCCACAATGCTGAGAGCGGCTTCGGCATTCTGCAACCAAGCATTCACTGTCGGCATGCTCGCCAGCTTCTCCCGGTGAAGCAGTCCCTTCATTGCGCCGCAGTCGGTGTGGCCGCACACTACGATCTGGCTAACCTCCAGCGCCAGAACCGCGTACTCGATCACTGACGAGACACCACCCAGCATGGTTCCATAGGCCGGAACCAGGTTCCCGATGTTCCGGGTCACGAAAATATCGCCAGGACCTGATTGCGTAATCAGCTCAGGATCGATACGGGAATCGGCGCACGTGATGAAGAGAGTATGGGGACGCTGCGGCTCCCTCACCGCCTGCTCGTAACGCTCTCGGTTCTTCGGATAAACTTCTCGGCGAAAGCGGCGAACGCCTGTGAGTAGCTTTTCGAGGGGATTGTCCGTAGCCATGATCTCCACTATACTTTCGTTCACCCCACCTTTAGCGCCGGGTATCTTTCCCCGGCGGGGGGCAGCGCGGGGAACTCCGTGAACGGCTGGCTCTGATACCAGTAGCCAGTCGAGTAAAAGCAATCCCCGCGATCATTGGCATGCCCATGTTCGATCGTGAACTTGATCGAGCGCTCGAAAGCAATCGGATTGTCGGCATGCCATCGGTAAAGGCAGTAGCGGCCGCCGGCCCGCTCGCCATTGCCTATATAAGGGGCTCCGTTGTAAAGGTTCGCGAAAGGATTGGTTACCCCGAAATCCCAGGCGCCGTTGAAATAGTCTTCCGTGCCCGTGCCCGTGATCGCCGGCTTGGAATTGTCGTCGATGAAAATCATTTCGTCACCCTCGCCGAACCAGTTGTCAGAGTTCTGCAGAACACCTAGCGTTACGCCCATCGCCTGACCCGCGCCCTCTGACTCGAAAAACACGTAATTGTCGCGCCCGTCTAGATTCTTATCCACTCCATGCGTCGCTTTGTTAGGGGTGGCCTGCCGGTACTGTGCATGAAAGTAGAGTGCGTCTGGCGGAAGCTCCCGTACCAGCTTGTAATCGATATTCGAATAGAAGGAATCCACCGCTTGCTTGCCTTCATTCGCCACCGCGACCCGTGCCGAACGCTTGAAGGGCATAGCAAAATAACAGTTCAGCGCTTTTATCGATGAGCAGTTCAGGAAGGCCGATTGATAAAGAAAGTAGTCGCCCAGGTTCAGTCCAAAAAAATCTCCGATCGGCACTTCTACGCTCGGGCGCGAGCTGCCATCCCAATACATGCGAAGCACAAGCTCCTTGAGGTGATGCGGGCTTCGGGAATTTATCGTGAACCATATATGAGTAACAATGCCCGGGCCTTCAGATTGAAATACATCGAGACTCTGACCCGCGGGGATGTGCCAGAAATCCTCATTGCCCCCAGTGCGGTCGAAGCTCGATTGCTTGCGCGTCTGATGATTCGGGGTCCGGGCATAGGCGGGCAGAGCGGGTGGAGCGGGCCCGGCAGCGGGCGCTTGCGCTGCTGCGTCGCGCTCGCCTGTGAAGAGTGCCGCCGCCCCGCCTCCGAATGAGCCAAGTGAAGAGAGGAAGCGTCTGCGGCGCGAAAGTGTGGTCCCCATGTCTTTATATCGCCAGCATCATATCTCACGACTGTTCGCAAGCCGCTGCCCGACTCCTTTAGCGGCCGGTCAGCGAGACCGGGCCGAACCACACGCCCCGAAGCTTTCTTTCCCAGACTGCTCCGGTGCGGGCGCGCTCGGCCGGCGTGGTGAAATCGTATTCATATATAAGTGCGCGCAGGTACCGGGGCGGCCGCGCGAATGGCGGCCCGCTGAGCAGGCTGTAAACAGTTGGCTCGCCGGTCAGGATTCGATACATCAGCCCTCCTACCCAGGTGTTGCTCTGATAATCGCCCAGCGCGGCAAACCACATCTGCCAGTCGAGCCTCGGCTGATACGGCGCAACCCACGGCAACCCGCGATGAGTATTGCCGGGTTTGAAAGGAAATTGGTATTCGAGCCAGCTGACCTGATCGTTTGAGCCTTCGATAATGATCTCGGGCCGGGTGGTCGTCATGATCGCGAAAAGACCGTAGCTATTTACGATCTCGAAAGGCTGTACTAACGCGAGCGGCTTGGCAAACGCGCTGCGGCTGGCAGCTCCGAGCGCATCGAGCAACTGCATCGCACCAAGCGCGATTAACACGCTGACGATAGCGTTCCCGATCTTCCGAAGTAGGGGCACATCTAAGTGAAAGCCTATGCGCGGAAATGTCCAGCGCAGCATCGGAGCCAGGCGCGCGAACTCCCGATCGTCGAGCCCCCAAACGCAGAGAGCCAGCGTTAGCAAGTTGAAAAACGCGTAATTGCCGGTAAGCATGATCGTGATCTGAAGCAATGCCAGAAGCGCGACTCCGGCTTGCCGCAAGCGGCGCGGGCAAAACAGGAGAATGGGTGCTACGAACTCGACAAAAAGCGCGATCGCGGTAAACGCGTCCAGCACTCCGGCCGGCAGACGGTATGCATAATAGGCGATCGGATTGGGCAGCGGCTGCGTCATGAAATGGAAACGCAGCGCGTGAAGATTGCGCCAGTTCGGATCGTGCGACGCTATCTTGACCCAGCCCGATTCGAACATCAGACGAAACAACAGAAGACGGTAGGCCCACACCAACCAGGGCGCGCCGGCAAGCAGTGCAAGAAATCCGGCCTCGAGCAGCAACGCGTCCCATTGGAATCCGGTGAAGGGCTGCGCCACTGAGGATAGGGAGAGATAGAGAACAAAGCAGAGTGCGGCGCTAGCTCGCGAAAAGATCCCAAGGGCCAGCAGAATAGAAGCAAAACACCCGAATACACAAAACAAAAGGAGTGTCGTGTCGGTTGTGCTCAACCAGAAGAGTGAAGGTGCGTATAGGAACGCACGGCTGCCCAGTTCTGAGTGCATCACTGCCACCAGCCGTGCTGCCGGAGCTACCCCGCGCGACCCAACCAGCCCCAAAATCTGCGGCCATAGGGAAGCGAACGCAGACAAGTAGATAAGGCCGAGCAGCCGGAGAAACAACGCTTCAGTCAGCACAAATTCGTTGCCGGCTGCGGGCGCGCTATTGCTCTCCTTCATCCTTGCCGCTGTCCATCCCCATTTGCGAAAGCCGGTATCGCAACGCATTTCTCGTTAAGCCGAGCAAGCGCGCAGCCTGGCTCTTATTACCGTTGGCCCGCCTTAGAGCCTCCCGAATCATCATCTGCTCCCAATGCTCGAGGGTCTCGCCTTCGGGAAGGATGGGGGCTTGCTGAGCCGCCGTAGGCGGGAGGCCGTTTCGTGGCGCTTCTATCCGCACATCTGCCGGTTGCAAGACATCACCGGAAGCCAGCACCAGGCTACGTTCAATTGTGTTTTCCAATTCCCGCACGTTGCCTGGCCAGGTGTGCGCCAGTAGCCGGTCCATCGCGGCCGGGCTAATTTCTTTGGCGCTCGAGCCTAATTCTGGCGAAAGCTTGCGCACAAAGTGCATCGCGAGGAACGGAATATCTTCTTTGCGTTCCCGCAGCGGCGGCACGCTGATCGGGACTACGTTGAGGCGGTAGTAGAGGTCTTCTCTGAATCGTCCTTGTTCGAGCGCCGCGCGCAAGTCGACGTTTGTCGCGGCCACGATTCGCACGTCTACATTGCGCGTCACGTTCGAGCCCAAGCGCTCGAACTGACGCTCTTGCAGAATCCGCAGCAGCTTGACTTGAATGTGAGACGGCACGTCGCCGATCTCATCCAGGAAAGCTGTTCCTTTATCTGCTTGTTCAAACCTGCCGGGCTTGCTGGTAGTAGCGCCCGTAAACGCGCCTTTCTCGTATCCGAAGAGTTCGCTCTCCATCAAATTCTCGGGCAGAGCCGTGCAATTGATTTTGACGAAAGCGTGATTTTTTCGGGGGGAGTGCTGGTGAATGGCCCGCGCGATCATATCTTTTCCGACGCCGCTCTCACCTGCCAGCAGCACCGTCGCCCGGGTTGGCGCAACTCGCTCCACGGTTTGAAAGATCTCGCGCATCGCCGCGCTGCGTCCGATGATGTTGTCAAACTGGTATCGCTGGTCCAGTTGCTCGCGCAAACGCTGATTTTCGGTGCGCAGGCTCTGGACCGCCATGACCTTTCCGACTAGGGTAGTCAGGTGATCCAGCGAGAAGGGCTTCTGCAGAAAGTCCGCGGCCCCCAGTTTCATTGCCTCTACAGCGGTTTCCACAGAACCATGCGCCGTCATAACAATCACCGGCGCTCCTAAGCCTCTGGCGTGCAGTTCAGAAATGAAAGCGAGGCCGTCCATTCCTGGCAGCCGTAGATCGGTCACGATCAGATCGGCTACGGTTGCGAGAGGTAAAGCCTGCTCGGCCGATGGCGCGCCATCAACCTCGTAGCCGCTCGATTCCAGTTCAAGCTGGACCACCCGCCGCAGCTTCTCTTCGTCTTCGACTACCAGGATTCGTCCGCCGTTCATATGAGAAACACCGGGAGTGACTCCACTTCCTGATTTTCACAGGTCGGGTGCGAAACGCCTTCTCATTGCGAAGTTCTTTTCGGCGGGGCTCATTTCAACGCTCATATTGCCGGTTCGTGCTCTTGGCGGATCAGGTCTATCACGCGCGTCGGCGAAGATCGGCAGGAGCACGCAGTAGGAATAGCCCATGGAGCTGACAAGTGAAAAGAGCGCCCTCAGGTGAAAAGCAAGGCCGATCGCCCCGTGGCCACGATAGCCAAGCGATAACGAGCCCAGAGACGGAGCTCTTGTCCATAGACCAAAATCAGTTAGGAAGAGCCCGGCAAAGGCTTGCCGATTTCCCAATGGTGCCCGAACGGATCGACTAGCCGCCCCACGCGCCAACCGTATGGCTGATCAGCTACCGGCCAGACGAGGGCAGCTCCCGCCTGGATGGCCCGCTCGAAAGCGGCGTCCGGATCGTCGACGATCATTACCATTCGAACCGAACCGCCGCCAAGAGATTCAGGGCTGAAATTGAAATGTTCCGGAGATTCATCCGCGACCCAGAACCCGGACCCGCCTGCCGACAACTCGGCGACTACTGCTCCTCCTTCGTCGTCGATGCGAAACAGTACCTCAGCCCCGAAGCCCGCTTTGTAAAACTCGATTGCACGCGCCCCGTTTCGAACTGACAGCATGGGTGCAATCGTGATAGTCCGCTTTTCCCCTATTTGCGACTTGCTCATAAGTAAGCTGCCTCTCTGTTTCCATCTACTGTAAGTACGGCATCCATTATGGCGTGCTAACAGGCATCGAGCGTACAACCCACGAGGTTCTCAATTCGAGAGTGTGAAGTTCACCGTTATGGTCGTCAGCACTTCGACCGCTTGCCCGTTCAGCAGCGTTGGCCGGTACTGCCATTGAAGAATCGCATCCCTTGCTGCGTTGACCAGTAGTGGATGCCCGCGCACGAGTTGCAGGTTTTCTACTCGGCCTTCCTTGCTGATCACAGCTGTGAATTCAACCGTGCCTTGCACGCGCGCCGATTTTGCCAGCGATGGATAAACCGGCTGGACCCGGTGTATTAGGTTCGCTTCGGCCACAACTCCACCGATGCGTAGCGGTCCTGAGCTCCTGGGTTTAGGTGTCGGCGGAGGAGCGGGCGCAGGTTGCGGGGCGGCTCCGGTTGACCCAAGCAAAAGAGCGTTGCTATCGGAGCCATCAGCCGCAAGGCCAGTCAGGCCGATGTCAGGTGCTGCGGAAGCCTCATTGATCATCGCCACGTGCTTCGGAATCACCGAGGGCGCAACCAGCTTCGAAACTTGCAACGTGCGCGTCACGGCCGCGGGCCGGGTCTTCACGGTAGCCGGCGGCTTTGGCGCTGTAGGGGGCGGCGGCGGCACAGTCAACATACTCTTGAGCTGGGCATTCGGCAGAGCTTGCGTGTACAGCAGAGGAATCAGGATCAGTGAAGTGATTGCCGCAATCTGCAACAGCAGCGATATTGCGACGGTGTACGGCTTTCTGGTGTGCTGATTGCCGTCAACGAAACTTTGGCTAAACATAGTGACTCTCTTTCCCTTTGAATGAGCAGATTCGAGCAGAGTCACGATCGTGATGCTTGCGTTTGAGGCGCTTGCGAGTGCCTTTCTGTTATCTGTTCAGACACCGCGCTTAGAAGACAAGTTCCCGTCCCAAACTCGCTAAACTCCAATTACCTGGAACTAAGCTTGCGATTCTCCGCTCTCTTCCTCCTTGCGCTCTCAGCAACAGCAGCCATCTTCGAAGTCGGTCTTCCGAGAGGTCTCGATTTCAAACATGAGAACTCCCCGACCGCGCAGAAGTATCTAATCGAGACGATGGGCGGCGGAGTCGCTTTGCTCGACTACAACAATGACGGCCTGCTTGACATTTTTCTGGTCAACAGTGGTCAATTGAGAGCTCCAATGCGCATGCCTGAAACGTTCAATCGCGGAAATCCGCGCTTCTGGAATCGTCTCTATCGCCAGAATCGCGACGGCACCTTCACCGACGTCACGCAATCCGCCGGTCTCGCGAGCGCCCGAGAAGGAAATTACGGGATGGGAGTCGCCGCGGCTGACTACGATAATGACGGCTTCACCGATCTCTACGTGACCAGCTATGGCCGCAACATTCTTTACCACAACAGCGGCAATGGGACGTCCACAGACGTGACCTCCCGAGCAGGTGTAGGCGCGGGCGGTTGGTCTGTTTCGGCCGGCTTTTTCGATTACGACAACGACGGCAAGCTCGACCTCTTCGTCACCCGCTATATGCAGTGGGACACGGAGCACAACAAGTCGTGCGCTCGCGAAACGTATTGCCCGCCGGGCGAGTTCCCCGCCACCACCAACCTTCTTTACCGCAACCGGGGTGACGGCACGTTTGAAGACGTGAGCGCCCATTCCGGCGTCGCCGTTAAGAAAGGCCGCGCTCTCGGGGTTGCTTTCAATGACTATGACGGCGATGGATACGCGGATATCTTTGTCGCCAACGATGGCATGGAACAGTTTCTCTTCCACAACAATCGCAATGGCACCTTCACCGAGCGCGCGCTCGAGGCCGGTGTTTCGCTCTCCGACAACGGCAAGCCTTTCGCCGGGATGGGTGTTGACTTTCGCGATTACGACAATGATGGACGCCCCGACATCGTGGTGACCGATCTGGCCAGACAGATCTACGCCGTTTATCACAATGACGGGAACGGATTATTCAGTTATCGGAGTCTTGAAACCGGCTTGGGCGTCCTCTCGGCTGGCAGTTCGGGGTGGGGCATGCGCCTCGAAGATTTCAACAACGACGGTTGGAAGGATCTCTTCGTCGCTCAGAGCCACGTCATGGATAATGTCGAAAAGGTTGACCCTTCGCTGCATTACCTGGAACCTCCGCTGCTCGCGCTCAATCATCAAGGAAGATTCGAGCGGGCTGATCCTGGCACGAGCACTCCCGTCGCCGGCCGTGGGGCCGCGTTCGGCGACCTCAACAACGACGGCTGGATGGATGTCGTCATGAGCGTGCTCGGCGATTATCCGATTGTGTTCCGGAATCGCGGTGGAGCGGAACACTGGTTGACCGTCGCGCTACACGGCACCCGCAGCAATCGAGACGGGTTTGGAGCGCGCATTGCAGTCAACGGGCAGTGGCAGTACGCGGGCTCTTCCGGGAGGCTATCTCTCGGCGAGCGACAAGCGCGTGCACTTTGGCCTTGGTACGGCTGATACGCTGCGGTCGAAGTCTGGTGGCCTTCCGAAGCGCATCAAAGACTCAGTGCTGTGCGCGCGGACCAGTTTCTCGAGATCCGCGAGCCAGGGCAGCGCTGATGCTTTCTCTTGTGCTGTCACTAGGGCTTGCATGGCAGGCCGTTTCGCCTGAAGTCATCGAACATGTGAAAGCCGGCATGGAAGCGCAGAAGCAGGGGCAACTTTCGCGCGCTATCAGCGAATTCAAGAAAGTCACCGAGCTCGCGCCGGCGTTGTCCGCCGCTTTTGTGAACCTGGGCGCAGCGTACGTCCAAAACCGCGACTACGGAGCAGCCATCCAGCCCCTCAAGAGATCGCTCGAGCTCAAGCCCGATCTCGTAGGAGCGCAGCGGATGTTGGGCCTCTCGCTTCTCATGGAAGGCTACGTAAAAGAAGCAATGCCGTATTTAAAGAGCCCGCATGTGCAAGACGCGCTCGGTATTGCGCAGGTGCGCCTGGGAAAATTTACTGAGGCAATCGGCAATCTCACGGCCGCCCTCGCCAAACATCCTGACGATCCTGAATTGCTTTTCTATCTGGGGCGTGCCGCTGGTCTGCTCTCGAAAGACGCAAATGACGCCTTGCAGGAGCAATATCCCAACTCCGCCCGGGCACATGAGGCTCTGGCGGAGAGTTACGCTGTCTTGCGCCAAGTTCCGGAGGCCGAACGAAATTATCGCGAGGCGCTGCGCGTTGCGCCGGACGCGCGGGGAATTCATCTGGCACTCGGGCAGCTCTATGCACAAGCATCCGACTGGACCAAAGCGGAACAGGAGTTTCGCGCCGAGTGCAAACTGCAACCTGGCGATGCGGAATCCGCCTACTGGCTCGGCAACTCTCTCCTTCAGGCCGGTAAAGTGAAGGAAGCTCGCGCAGAGCTAGAACGCGCCGATCGCCTCCGGCCCGCGATGCCAGAAACTCTCTATGCTCTCGGCAAGGCGGAGTCGCTCGACGGCGATGGCCCGGCGGCCGAAGCTGCCTGGACGAAACTTCTTTATCTCGAAAGTTCAGGCCAGCTCGCGGCCGAAGCGCACTTCGGTTTGGCCGCTCTCTACCGTAAACAAGGCAAAGCGGATCAAGCGGCTCATGAAATCGAAGAATACAATCGGCTCAAGAAGTAAACCGGCGGCCCACGTCATAGTTCAGGTCCCGCATTCATGCCTCTCGAAGGCCGGCTATAGCAGCCCACAATATATCGAGGCACGTTATAATCGACGAGTGCCTCCACTCAGTCCGCAGGTCTTTCATATCCTGGTCGCCTTGGCCGACCGTGACCAGCACGGCTACGGCATCATGCAGGATGTAGCCGAGAGAACGGGAGGCAAGCTTCGCCTCAGCGCCGGTACCCTTTATGGGTCGATCAAGCGCCTGCTCGAGCAGGGCCTCGTCATCGAAGTGCGAGAACGCGAACGCCCTCATACTCCGGATGACGATGCGAGACGTCGATACTATCGCTTGACAAAACTGGGACGAAAGACGGCTGAAGCCGAGGCGGCACGGATGTCCGAGCTCATCGAACAGGCGAGGGTGAATGGGCTGGTTGCAAAGCGAAGCTAAGCTGTTCCGCGCTTTGCTTTATAGCTACCCGACGGAGTTCCGGAACGAGTATGGACCGGAGATGGAGCGATTATTCGCGGACCGGCTCCGTTCTGAACCTTGGCTACGGCTTTGGCTCGAGACACTCGCCGATATCGGGCTCAGCGCGGCCAAAGAGCACTGGACGATCCTGCGAGCAGACCTGCGCTATGGAGCGCGGATGCTGGCGGCCGCACCGGGCTTCACGGCAGTTGCGCTGCTGGTAACGGCGCTTGGCATCGGCGCTACTAGTGCCATCTTCAGCCTCGTCAATGCGGTCCTGCTGCGCTCCCTGCCGTTTGGAAACCCACAGCAGCTGGTATATCTCTGGAGCCCGAACAGGAACTTCCGGGGTGGGGATATCCCCCTAGAAATGGCGCCCAACACGCCCGACTTCTTTGATTGGCAGAAACTCAGCCATAGTTTCTCTTCGATGGCAATGCTGAACGAGAGAGGAGTTAACTTCGTCGAGGGTGGAAACGCGACGCGCATCGGAGCGGCATTGGTAACGGCCGATTTTTTCCGAACACTTGAAGCAGCGCCAAAGCTGGGTCGAAGTATCGATTCGAAGGACGAGGAGCCGGGGCGGGAGCGGGTAGTAGTGATCAGCGAGGCATTCTGGAAGTCGCGGCTGCGGGCGGATCCGCTGGCGATCGGCAAACAGATTGAACTTGATCGCAAAGAGTACAGCGTCATCGGGGTGATGCCAAAAGGTTTCGGCTATCCGGAAGAAGGCGATATTCCGGAAGCGCACTCGGGATTCAGGCAGACAGACTTGTGGCTTCCGTTGACCTACACCAATGCGGAGCAAAAGGACCGAAAGGATTTCTCGAGCGGCGATGCAGCAATCGGGAGGCTGCGCTCGGGCATTTCGGCCGCGGCTGCACAAGCCGAGCTGAAGGCCATCGAATCGAGGCTTGACCCGCTCTATCCCGAAATGTGGCGAGGCTGGACGGCGCTGGTGAAGCCGCTGGTCGAAAGCATAATCGGACCGGTGGAACGCATGCTTTGGCTCATGCTGGCGGCAGTTGGTATCGTCCTCCTGATCGCAATCAGTAACGTCGCTAATCTGCTGCTGGCTCGAATCACGGTGCGCGCTCACGAGATGGGAATTCGTTCCGCGCTCGGCGCAGAACGTTCGCGTTTGATCCGGCAATTAATGACGGAGTCGCTGTTGCTCAGTTCGCTCGGAGGCGCGCTAGGCATAGGACTCGCTTACGCAGCCGTTCATGTCCTAGTACGGTTGAACCCGGGAAATATTCCGCGTTTCGAAACAGCTTCGGTAGACGGGCGCGTACTGTTTGCTGCCTTCGCTCTCTCGCTTGCCAGCGGCCTTTTCTTTGGGCTTGCGCCGACCCTGTCCGCTTCGCGGGCCAATCTGAACCAGTTCTTGAGACTAGGCGCTAACCGCGGTGCGGCGGGTAGTTCCAATCAGCTCCGGCACGCCGTGATTGTGGTACAAGTGGCGCTTTCAGTCATTTTGCTGGTGGGAGCCGCGCTCTTGATCCGCAGTTATCTCCAACTCCAGGCGGTGAATCCCGGTTTCTCGCCATCAACTTTGACCTTCAAGCTGAGTTTGGACGAGAAGTACAGTAAACCTGAACAGCGCACCGAGTTTTACAAAAGCTTCTTGACTAAGCTGCGGACCATGCCCGGAGTGAAGTATGCGGGAGCCTCGAATGAGATACCGCTCAACCAGGGGGATTCGATGGCTTACAGCCAAGTCAAAGGCTTTGGAAGTTCGAAGGAGATGATCGAGAACCGGAATGTGACGCCCGATTTCCGGAAAGCGATCGGCACTCCTTTGCTGCGCGGCAGGGACTTCACGCTTCACGACGTAAATGCCAAGGCTCCAGTCGCGATCGTTAACGAAAGTTTTGCAAAAGCTTACTTTCATGGGCGCGATCCGCTCGGGCAGGAGCTGCGCCTGGGCATTGGCGATTTCTCAGGCACGTCCTGGTCGACAGTGGTTGGGGTGGTGGCAGATGTTCGCCATTTGAAGCTGGAAGAAGCGGGGCAGCCCCAGGTTTTTCAGCCTACAGATAGCGGGGACAATTTCGCTGTGCGCTCGTCCGCCCCGGTGCAGACGGTCATCGGTGCAGCGCGCCGGGCGCTTCGATCTCTTGACCCGGCCTTGAGCCTTCAGGATGTTTACACGATGCGGGAACGGATCACGGAAAGCAATGCGCGCCGGCGTTTCCAAACCACGCTGCTTACGAGTTTCGCGGGGCTCGCGGTCGCGCTGGCCCTGGCCGGACTTTATGGGCTGATGTCGTATTCGGTCAAGCAGCGGACGCCCGAGATTGGCGTCCGGCTCGCCGTTGGGGCATCACGAAGTCAGATCATGAGCATGATCCTGCGGCAAGGTCTTGGACTTACGTTAGCAGGACTGTTGCTCGGAACCGCTGCTGTTTTGTGTTTAACCCGCCTGGTTGCTGGCTGGCTTTTCGGCGTGAGCGCTAACGACCCGCTTACCTTGCTCGCCGTGCCGTTTTTCATTCTTCTAGTAGCGGGCTGCGCCTGTCTGATTCCGGCTTGGGGCGCCACCCGAACCGATCCGGCCGAGGCCTTGCGGCACCAGTGATTCGAATCGAGAGAAAACAATCATTAGCGCTACTTCTTTGCATATGGACGAACGCCGCCAGCAGATTCTCGCTACCCTCTCTCAGATGGATAAGCAGTTCGGGAAGGGCTCCGTGTTGATGCTCGGCTCGCGGGCTGCTCTTCCGGTACAAGTGATCACCACAGGCTCTGTCGCCATTGATAACGCATTGGGTGCGGGCGGGTTTCCCAGGGGAAGAGTGATCGAAGTTTTCGGGCCCGAGTCGTCGGGCAAAACGACCCTTGCTCTGCACGTGATCGCGGAAGCGCAAAAAGCAGGCGGCCATGCGGCATTTATTGACGCCGAGCATGCGCTGGACCCGACGTATGCCGCGAAACTGGGCGTCGACATCGAGAACCTGGTCGTTTCGCAACCCGATTACGGGGAACAGGCACTAGAAATTGCGCAGGCGCTGGTAAATTCGCAGGCGCTCGACGTCATCGTGGTGGATTCGGTGGCGGCCTTAACGCCTAAAGCCGAGATCGAGGGCGAGATGGGCGACAACCACATGGGGCTGCATGCTCGCATGATGTCCCAGGCGCTCCGCAAGCTGACCGCTTCGGTTTCGAAGGCTAATACCTGCCTGATTTTCATCAACCAGGTGCGCGAGAAGATCGGCGTGATGTTCGGTAATCCCGAGACCACGACGGGCGGGCGGGCCCTGAAGTTCTTTGCTTCGGTACGCACCGAAGTGCGGCGGATGACGGCAATCAAGGACGGCGATGTCGTGGTGGGCAACCGCACAAAGATCAAAATTGTGAAGAACAAAGTAGCGCCGCCGTTCCGTGAAGCCGAAGTCGATGTCCTCTACGGCGTGGGCATTTCGAAGGAAGGCGATCTGCTCGACGTTGGGGCAGAACACAAGCTGATCGAGAAGAGCGGCTCATGGTACAGCTACAAAGGCGAACGCATTGGGCAGGGCCGCGAGAACGCGCGCCAGACGCTCATTGAGCGCGGCGAATTGCGCCAGACGATCGAAGCAGACCTACGCGAAGCACTCGGGTTGCGGAAGAACGCACAGTCCACGCCCGAATTTGAGCTGGTCAAGCCGGCTGTTCGAAAAGCATCGTAGCCGGCATCCTACCTCGATTCTCTCTCGACTTGACGCGGCTCATCGGGCGCTGCGCGCGACATTGCGACCCGTTTGAGTTGCCCTGATTACGAACGATCACGGATGGCAACGCGATATCCGGGAACGGACGTCAGTAGGAGTGCGGAAACGAGAACCAGGAGAGTGAAAACGAGCATGGAAGCCCGATAGGAGCCGGTGCGGTCGAAAGTCTCGCCCATGACAAATGGCCCGGCTGCGCCCGCTACCGCGTAAGCCGACCAGGTGTAAGCATACAGTTCACCGAACCTGGCCAGGCCGAAGTGGCGGGTGAGCAAATAAGGCACCGCGTCCGATTCAGCGCCTAAACCGATGCCAACAAGGGCAGCTCCGACACCCGCCAGCAGGGGAGACCTGGAATACGTGACGACAAGAAACCCGCCTGCACAGACGACAAAGAGCAGGGCTGCAACTCGCGAAGCAAGAAACCGGTCGAGAAAGTAGCCGGCACCGAGCCTGCTTAACAGCGTGGAGAAACCTGCCACCGAGAGCACTGCGGCCGCCTGTTGCGCCGGAAAACCTTTGTCGGTCAGCAGCGGCGGGAGATGGGCTGTTAAGCCGTTTGTGGCAACAGAAAACAACACCAGCGCGCCGCATAACAGGAGAAAGGGTGAACTTAGTAAGTCACGAAGGATGCCGGGTGGGCGTGCGCCTGCTTCGCCCTGTACTGGGGCCGGCTCTAAGCGAGCGGGTTCCTGGAGGAAGAGGGCGGTGAGCGGAACGCCTAGAACAAGAATCAAGGCGCTCAGCGCAGCGTATGCCAAACGCCAGCCGTAGGCGGAGATGAGCCACTGGGCGAATGGCGGAAAAATCATTGATCCGGCGGCCGAACCGGTCATTACGGCCGCAAGCGCGCGGCCACGCGTTTCATTGAACCAGGCGCTCACAACGCGCGCGTATCCCAATTGTGTTGTGCCGTTTCCGATCACTCCCATCAGCACAAATATGCCGAAGAAATGAACGAGGCTGTGGGTCAGAAGGCTGAGCGAAGCGAACGCAAGCGCATAGATAACGGTACACGGGATAATGACGCGTCGCGCCGGGAAGCGGTCTAACAGGCGTCCGATTAAAGGAGAGCAACAGGCCACAGTCAAAGCTGTGAGCGTGAAGGCGAGCGAGACCTGGCTGCGCGTCCAACCAAATGCGACCGTCAGCGGCTTGAGGAAAACACCAAACGTAAAGATGACGATCGAGCCAAAACCCACGAAGGTTCCGCAGCAAGCAGCGGCCAGCACCAGGTATCGCCGGGAACTCGTGACGTCATTCGACTTTAGGTGGTTGGGGTGCTGGTTGTGAACTTCGGGAATAACCATGAATGGCCGATCGCTTTGCTCCTTGCCGGTGGGCTTCATCGCTCATGGGATGCACGCCGCTTGCGTCGATCCAGCGATTGTAGAAATTGAACAGCGCGCAGACGGTAATCGCGTAATAGATTGCCTCGTCGGTGAAGCCCGATGCGTGTAGGTCTTCGATGTCGGCCGGTTGAATTGCCACAGAATCGAAGTTGACCTTGCGTACGAACCGAAACAGAGCCTTCTCGGAGGCGGAGAGCGGGGACGTCTCCGGATCGGCGAGAACAGCAGTAACCAGCTCCTTGCTGCCCAACAATTCCGCTGCGACCGCAGCGTGAGATTTCGTTCAAAACGGGCACTGATTGAGATGCGATGTGTAGGCCGCGATCAACTCACGGATACCGGGCGAAAGTGGCGCGGCCTCGCGCATGATCTCCTGCGTGAAACGTTCAAGATGGGCCGTGGCCTGCATCTTGAACGAAAACATGTGAAGAATTTGCGGGTACTCCGGACCTGCGCGTTTCATCATTTCGATCGCGCGCGTGTAGTTGTCATCGCCCTGATGCTGTTCAACATGTTTCAGAAACATTGGTTCCATAATTGTGAGCTCCGTAGAGAGTTAGAAAACCGCCTTTAATGCTAGCTGCAGGAGCCGGGGAGGGCCGGCCTGCAGGATTTGGCCGAATGCCGGCGATTGCAGATCGTTTTGCGGCAAGCCGAAATTCGCATGATTCAGAGCGTTGAAGAACTCGGCGCGAAATTGTAAGCGGGTGGACTCGCTTAGCGCAAAATATTTGAACACTGAGAGGTCCACGGTCTCAATCCCTGGACCGCGTACCACGTTACGCCCTTCGTTTCCAAACTGCCCGGCGTTCAAGATGGGATCAAGCTGCTGAAACGCCGCACGGCTAACCCACTGGCTGGGCGTGTGCGGGCCGGCGTTGGGGTCCGAAACCAGGTTAGGGCGGCTCGAGTAAAAGCCCGTGATCTCTGGCGCGCTCCCCTGAAGGGAAACGTCAGCACTATCATAGACCGTGAACGGCGTGCCTGAAGAAAGATTGACGATGGTATTCAACTGCCAGCGGTTCACCAGGTAACCCGCCAGTTTTGGAGCAGATCGCCACTGCGGCAACGCATAGGTCCCGCTGAGCACAAACCGGTTTGTTGCATCGAAAAGAGAGGGTCCGTGCTCTGCTTTCAAATCGAACGGGTTCTGCGCTAAATCGTTTTCACCCGCCACCAGAGTCGGCGCAGAACCGGAGAGATTGAGCGAAGAAACATAGTCCAGGGTCTTTGACCACCAGTACGAAGCAAGGAACGAGAGGTTGTGGGTGAACTGGCGGGAAAGAGCAACTTGCAGCGCGTGATAAGTAGAGCTGTTGTTATCGGCGATAAGGCCGACCGAACCGAAGGCGCAGGAACGGTCGGGAGCACAGTTTGCGTAGAGCCGGCGCTGTTCGCTATTACCGGAGCTAGCGCCGGGCGAGTAGATAGCGGGGTTCGCTTCGATAAAGCGCGGCAGGTGCGTTCCTTTGTTTCCGACATAGCGAAGGTCTAGCAGGTAAGCGCTTCGAAAGCTGCGCTGAATGGAAAAATTCCAATTTTGCGAATAGGGCGGCAGCATGCCCGATTGCACCGTTAGGACGGTAGCAGGCCGGACATAATGTCCACTAACGAACGGTGGTTGCTGACCATTGTAGGGATCTGCAAGATTAAAGCCGGGACCGGCAAGTTGATATGCCTCTGTCCATGGCAGTGCAGAAACAGGGGCCTGTAACGGGCCACCGGCGCCGTTTGTGTAACCGTCGTAAAAGATTCCGTAAGCGGCACGAATCGAGGTGCGGCCCGTTCCAGTTGGGTCCCAAGCGAAGCCCACACGAGGCATAATCTCGCGGTAGCTTACGGGTGCGATGCCGGCTGGCACGCCCGGATCTCCGGGGAACAGCAGACCGTTGGGCGCATCCGGCATAACTCTCGACTGCTGACCCGGCGCCCAGGCGTTCATGCGGTTCCGAATCTCCGTGTACGGCGTGTTCACTTCGTAGCGCAGCCCGTACGAAAGTGTTAGCCTCGCTGTCGCGCGCCATTCATCCTGCGTGTAACCCGCAACAATCCATTTGCGCAGCCCGCGGCTGAAATCGCCGCCGCCCTGGAAGAACTGCACCGATTGGCCGAGCAGAAAACTGGCGAACGAATCGTTCACTGGGAATGGCGCAAAGACGAAGAAACCGTTAGTTGCAATGCCGAGCAGGACATTGATTTGCTGGCGATCGACCTCGGCGCCAAACTTCAGATTGTGACGCCCGCGCGTGGTGGCTAGCGAGTAGTAGCCCTGATAGTCGTTTTGATACGTGTTTTGTGGGCCGGTGATCGGATTGCCCAGGTTGGCGTAACCGCTCACGATCAGAAATGGCGAGCCAAGTGCGCTAGCGAGAGTGGGCTGATAGGCAAACCCGAGACTGCTTGCCGGAGTATGATTCTGCGCCTCGCCATAGAAGAATACATTCCGAAAAAAGGCTGCGCGGACCGTCTGCACCGTGCGTGGTGAAAAAAGGTGAACGTCCGAGATAGTGAAGGATTGTGTTCGGATCTCATTGCCGACCGGAAAACCGGGCACATTCGATCCATTCGCGGGCAGCGGATCGAGAGTCGCCAGCGCGGAAGTGGCATAGCGGGCGAAAATCTGGTCGCTATTTGTGAAGTAATGGTCGAGACGGAATCCGCCCTGATCGTAATCGTCCGTGAGCATCTGCGTCGAGGAAAACAGAGAAGGAGAAAGATTGCCCAGGGGAAACAGGCTTTCGGCCTTCAGGGCGACGGGGCTTATCAGGAAAGGTGCAATCCGATTATCGGGGAATTGCTGACCTGTGAACTCGTTGATCAAGGGCTTTTGCAGACCCGTGCCTGGATCGGTCAGGCCGGAGAAGTCGCCCGTGCGCTGCGCCTGCGTAGGAACAATCGTGGCTTGTGTTTCGCCTTGGCGGTCGCGCTGGCCTTCATAGTAAACGAAGAAGAAGTCCTTGCTCCGGCGGATGGGGCCTCCCAGTGTTGCCCCAAATTGGTTTTGATGCAGCGGCTCGGTGTTGACGGCGAAGAAATTGCGCGCGTCAAAAGCGTTATTTCGGAAAAATTCATAGAGGTCGCCGTGAAACTGGTCGCTGCCGGATTTGGTCACTACGCTCGTAGTCGCACCGCTCGTTTCGCCATATTCGGCGGGTGCATTCGACGTGAGAATGCGAAATTCGGTGACTGCGTCAGGAGGGGTATGCAAAGCAAGACCGCCGTTCACACTGTCGACATTGGTAACGCCATCGAGCAGGTAATTATTCGATTCCGGAGGCTGACCGTTTACGGCATACGCTTGGCCGCTGCGCAAGATGCCACCGGCCTGGAGCAGGCCTGCGGTAAGTGGAGCAACGCCCGGCTGAAGCAATCCGAGTTGAGTGAGATTCCGGCCGTTCAAGGGCAGATCGACCGCCTCGCGAGCCGAAACTACATTGCCGAGCGCCGAACTCACATCCACTGTTGCGCCGGTTCCAATCACCTCGACAGTGTTGCTGCCTTCAGCAATTCTTAGCTCTACCGGTAAGTTGATGGTGCGGTCGACATCAACCCGAATGTGCGGCGCGTCATAGGCGGCAAAACCGGGCGCGCTCACGCGTAAAGCGTATTCGCCAACCGGCAGAAACGAGAAGTAAAAAGCGCCATCGCGCTCCGTTTGCTCCCTGGCCACGAAACCCGTGGCCGAGTTGCGAACCGTGACGGACGCCCCCGGAACGCTGGCGCCCGATGGATCCGTAATTTGCCCTTGTAATCTTCCGGTTGGATCCTGCGCGAGCACCATGGGCGCGCAGAATAACAGTATTTTCAGGCGCCGCAACGCCACAAATCCATGATTGGACATGCGAGACTTGCAGCAGCTTAACAGGGAACTACTATTCGTGTATTGACTCGCCCGATTGAATTTACAATCAAACTTATTGTGTATGTCTGGCCCGAATTGCGCTTCAGCAGAAGAGAACTGAACACCACTTTCTGTTCGGGCGTTTGTCGAGCCCTACTGCTGATGGGCTTGATATTCGCAGTTCCCTTCCTGGTCTTGGGGCTGGATCGGGCCAGAAGTCTCAGTCAATTCAGTTACCAGACCTGGCAGACCGGCAGCGGCCTACCGCAGAACACCGTACACAGCTTTCTACAGAGCAGAAACGGTTACCTATGGCTGGCCACTGAAGGCGGTTTGGTGCGATTCGATGGCTACCAGTTCACCGTCTTCGATTCGCGCAACACTCCTGCCATCAAGAGTGACAATATCCGGAGTCTTCTCGAGGATGCGGAGGGCTCGATCTGGATAGCAACTGGTGAAGGGCTGTGCAGGCGCAGAGGCGAGCGGTTTGAGACGCTTGCCACGCCTGGGGAAAGCCTCTTGACTCTCGCAAGGGGTCATGCCGGAGAAATTTGGGGAGTTATGCCGGACGGACTGGCGCGCTGGGATGCCGGAGCGCGGGGCGCGGCGCACAGCGAGACTTTCACCTTGGAGGAAGGATCGGCCAAGTTAACCGGCGCCGTAGCGCTCGGTGTCGGCGGCGCTCTCTGGGTAGGAACACAAACCGGTCTGAAGACGTTTCAGGGTGGGAAATTTAGGGACGCCCCGAGCAATCTTCCTCCCGGCGCGGTGAATGCGCTGCTATTCGATCACGCCTCGCGACTCTGGGCAGGAACTGCCAAAGGATTATTTGCATCCGAACCGCGGGACGCGCGACGTTTCGAGGTGGTTGAGGGCGCCGAAAGAGCGGGTCCCGTCCTTTCGTTGTTCGAGGATTGGGAAGACAGCCTTTGGGCAGGCACAGAGAAGGGTCTGGTGCGCTTGACGGGGAAGGCAAACTGGGCGCTTCCCGGCGTCTCAGTAATCGCGATGGCCGAAGACGCGGAGGGCGACTTATGGGTGGGGACCGAAGCGGAAGGGGCTACAATCATTCGCAATCAGAAATTTGTGACCTACACAGCGCGAGACGGGCTGGCCGATGACGCGGTGAGGTGCGTGTTTGCAGGCGCGAAGGGCGTAGTCTCAGTGGGTACCAGCGCTGGGCTGACGCAAATCGACGGGGACCGGTTCAAAAGCTTGAGCAGCGCCAACGGGTTGGCGAGCAATGTGATCCTGTCGCTCGGAGAAGACCGTGCAGGGAACCTGCTGATCGGTACGCCTGACGGCATGAACCGTTTGCATGACGGACGCGTTTCGCTGCTTACTTCGGCGGACGGTCTGGCCGACGACTTTGTGCGGTCCATTTACAAGGACCGCGACGGCTCGCTGTGGATTGGCACGCGGCGCGGATTGTCGCACCAAACAGGCAATGGCTTCCGGACTTACACGCAGGCGGATGGCTTGGGTAGTGATCTGGTGGGAGCGATCCTGCGTGACCGGCACGGTGATCTATGGGTTGCAACCTTGGGAGGCCTGAGCCGGTTGCAGGATGCTCGGTTCAGAACGTATCGCAAGCGCGACGGTCTTTCGAGCAACGTTATCACCGCGCTCTATCAGGACGCGGAAAGTGATCTTTGGATCGGAACCCAGGACGCCGGGTTGAACCTGTTCCATAACGGGAAGATTGTTGCCCTGCCAGGCAGGCTGGGGCTGCCCAATGGAGTGTTCGGCATAGCCGAAGACGAGAACGGCGAGTTTTGGATCTCGTCCCAGGCGGGCATCGCGCGGGTGAGCAAGGGTGAGCTGAGGCAGGTTGCCCTGGAACAAGGGCGTCAGGCGACGGTTGTATGGTATGGCACGAGCGACGGTTTGCGGGTGAATGAGTGCAGTGTAGGAGGGCACCCGGAAGTCTGGAAAGGGTTGGACGGCACGCTCTGGTTTTCGACCTTGAAGGGCGTCGCGGCCCTGTATCCGGAGGCGGCGAGGTTGAACCGGGTGCTTCCGCCCGTCGTGATCGAATCGGTGAAGGTCGATGAGCGCACTTTGAGCCCGGCGCAAGCGGGCCGGATTGCGCCGGGATACTCGAGGCTCGCATTCGACTATGCGGCCTTGAGTTTTGCTGCGCCGCAGAAAGTGCGCTACCGCTACCGGCTGGAGGGATTCGATAAAGACTGGGTTGAGGCGGGTTCTCAGAGAACGGCTTACTACACCAACATCCCGCCCGGCGCTTACCGTTTCCGAGTGCTGGCGCGCAACAGCGACGGCTTCTGGAATCAAGCAGGCGCGGTATTGAGTTTCCGGCTTTTGCCCCGGTTCTATCAAACGATATGGTTCTACGGACTCGTCGCAATAGTCCTGGCGGGCGTGTCGTGGCTGGTTTATCGGTGGCGAGTAGCGGAAGTAGAGGCGAGATTTGCGGCCGTGTTCGAGGAGCGGAACCGTATTGCGCGGGAGATTCACGATACTTTGGCGCAGGGATTTGTCGGAGTGTCCGTGCAACTGGAGATCGTTTCGCGGCTGCTCGGCTCGTCGGTCGACAGCGCACGGGAGCACCTGGATGAGGCCCGAGTGCAGGTAAGAGACAGTCTTGCAGAGGCGCGGCGATCCATCTGGCAACTGCGTTCGCAGTCATCGGAAAACGGAGATTTCGCGGCGCGTCTCTCGAAAGCCGCCAAGCAGGCTATAGGGCCGAATCCGGTAAAGTTGAGCTTGGATGTACACGGGACCTACAGGCCGCTTCGGCCGCAGGTGGAAGACGAGCTGTTAAGGATCGGAACCGAAGCGGTCACCAATGCCGTGCGGCACTCGAGCGCGGAGCGCATCGAGATCGAGCTTGCCTATGCGGCGAAGAGGCTGCGCATGAGCATCGCCGATAACGGGCGCGGATTTACGGTGGGCTCGGAGCCCGGTGCGCCCAACGGGCATTTCGGATTGCAGGGAATGCGCGAGCGAGCCGAGCAGATCAGCGCGAAGCTGGTGGTGGATTCCGTTGCCGGGAAAGGGACGAAGGTGCTTGTGGAGGCGCCGTTGAGCTGATGGGAGCAATCCGGATTCTGGTGGTAGACGATCATCATGTCGTGCGTCAGGGGCTGATTGCACTCTTGAAAACGGTGCCCGATATCGAGGTGGTTGCGGAGGGTTCGGACGGCGAGCAGGCGATCGCGCTTTTTCGGCAGCATCATCCGGATGTGACGATTATGGATTTGCGCATGCCAAAAAAGAGCGGCGTGGAGGCAACGGCAGAGATCCGGCGCGAGAATCCCGCAGCGCGCATTATTGTGCTCACCACTTTTGACGGGGACGAAGATATTTACCGGGCCTTACAGGCAGGCGCGCGCGGCTATCTGCTGAAAGACATGTTCGGAGAGGAATTAATCGATGCCATCCGCGCGGTGCATGCGGGCAAGCAGCGGATTCCGGCCGTGGTGGCCCAACGTCTGGCCGAGCGCATGGGCGGCCCGAGCCTCACGAGCCGTGAGCTCGAAGTGCTCAACTGTATTGTGGCTGGCAAGAGCAACAAGGAAATCGGGAATGATCTGGCCATCACGGAAGCCACAGTCAAGACGCATATCAATAATCTTCTGGGGAAACTGGGCGTGAGCGACCGCACGCAGGCCGCCACCACAGCTTTACAACGGGGAATTGTGCATCTACCGGAAAAGGATGCGCGCTGAGCGGTAATACATGATACGAAGCGTATTGCTGTTTCTCGCGGGTGCGGTCCTTTTGATCGGCACTCAAAGCGAGGCGGAGAGGAGCGCCGGATGGCGTCCTGCAACCGAAGCAGAGCTCAAAGAAGTGATCCCGTCTCGTGCGCCAGTGGGCAGCGAACGGATCGAAACGGAATTTAGAACCGCATCTGGGATTACGAACGGTAACGGAAAGTATATTGCTGGAGTAGTGCTGATTACCGCGGGTTATTCGGCGGATGGAAAGTACTCGCATTTTCTGCTGGTGCAGGTTCCAATCAAGGTAGGCGAGATCCGGCTGAAGCCGGGAAATTATGTGTTCGGTTGGCGGCATGAGGCAGATGCGCTGCACGTGATGTTTTATGAGGCGCAGAGCGGTAAGTTTCTGGGCAGCGTGAACGCAGCGAGGAACAGCACGATCGGGAGAATCGAATCCTTTCATTTGTATCCGCCAAGCGACAAGTCGATCATCCAAATCGGGCGGTTTGGGTTTGGTTACCGGATAGATTGAGATGAAGAGCCTTCTCAGCAGTCCGAAGGTATACCAATGGTTCCAGATGGCGGGCGGATTCTTTTCAGCTCGGGTCAATGCGATAGGGCGTTATCTTGCTCCGCGGGCCGGGCAGAAAGTTCTTGATATTGGCTGTGGTCCTGGCCACATCCTCTCTGCATTACCGGAGGGCGTTATATACGACGGGTTTGACGTAGACCAGAGATACATCGATTTCGCCAACCGGCACTTCGGGGAAAGAGGCAGGTTCCACTGCCGCTGGTTCGATGAGAATGCGGCGGCTGAATTTGGTCCGGCGGACATCGTGATGATGAATGGGGTCTTGCATCACATGGATGACGATTGCGCGCGAAAAACAACTTCGCTGGTAGCCGAAGCGCTGAAGCCAGGCGGCGTCTTTTTTGCGCTGGATGGCGTTTATACCCCCGGGCAAGACGCTCTCGCCAAGTGGTTTTTGGATAATGATCGAGGCAGATTTGTGCGAACCGAAGCCGGCTATCGAACACTCCTGGCGGACAACTTTAAAGCCTGCGAGTTCCATGTGCATCACGATCTCACGAGAATTCCCTACAGCTTGATCATTTCCAAGTGCAGCAAAGCCGGATAAATTAATAATCGATGCGCCCGCATGAATTTCCGGAGAGCTACCTGCCTCGATTTTGTCTGGTGGTGCCCTGCTACAACGAAGAGCAGGCATTACCGGCCTTCTTCGAGAAAGTAAATCCGGCTCTCGAGCGGGTGACGGACGGGAACTGGTTACTCCTGTGCGTAGACGATGGCAGCCGCGACTCGACTTTCGAGATCATTGCGCGGGAACACTCTTTGGATTCCCGGGTTACCGGGATCAGGTTGAGCCGGAACTTTGGCCACCAACCGGCAGTGTCGGTCGGTCTTGCGTTTGCGCGGGGCGAATACGTGGGCGTGATCGATGCCGATCTGCAGGATCCGGTCGAAGTGCTGCTCGACCTTTATAAGAAAGCACGGGCCGAGGATCTGGATGTCTGCTACGGAATCAGAGGCCGGCGCCAAGCCCCCTTATTTCTCCGGGTCGCGTATGCGGTTTTTTATCGCATTGCGGACCGGCTCTCAAACCATGCCTGGCCGCGTGATGCAGGCGACTTCTGCGTCCTCAGTGCGCGCTGCCATCAAGTACTGATTTCACTGCCGGAACACTCGCGAATGATGCGCGGCTTGCGGGCGTGGGTTGGTTTCAAACAGGCGGGCATAAGATACGATCGGCCCGCGCGCTTGCATGGGCAGACCAAATACAGCTTGCGACGTCTGTGCGCCCTGGCAATACAGGGTTTTGTTGCTTCGAGCAGCATTCCTTTGCGCCTTGCGACCATGCTCGGTATGGCGATGGCGCTGTTTTCCGTCGTGTTCGGCACCCTGGTTTTGATCAACCGTTTCGTTCCGCGATTTACCATCGTCGGCTATTGGGTGGGTTCGAATCCCGGACTTGCCACGATACTCGTGTTCGGATCCTTTATCGCCAGCATGATGTTTCTCTGCTTAGGTATTATCGGCGAGTACCTGATTGTCATGTTCCAGGAGTTGAAACACCGTCCGACGGCGGTAGTCGATTCCTTGCTGGGTGATATCACGAAGAACGGATGGGCCTCGAACGTTAATAGCCTTGGAGCAGCAGCGGAGGAATCGCCTCTGATCAAGCGGGCTTCGGCTTCATAGGACCCCAAGCGGCAGTAGTCTGAACGAGATGATTTCTCAGCAGAATGAGCGTGTAATCTTCAAATCGAAGCCACTCGAAGGCATCATGGCGCCGGCTTATTTTGAGCTGGCGAACGCTAGCCACTTCTGGTGTCGGAGGCGTTTCGAGGTGCTCGATCTGTTCGCCGGAGAGATCCTGCGGCATGCCGGCAGCGTGGCCGAGATTGGCTGCGGGAACGGTGTTCTCATGCAGCAGATCGAGGACGCGTACCAGCTCCCGGTCGCGGGATTCGATCTACACGAAGCCGCACTTCGAAGCAATATCTCCCGGTCCGGATCTGTTTATTGCTACGACATTCACCAGCGCGACCCCGAGTTTGAGAGAAAGTTCGACGCGATTCTCATGTTCGATGTTCTCGAGCATATTGCCGGCGAAGATCGATTCTTACAGGCGGCCAAATTTCATCTCGCTGCAGGTGGTTACCTGATTACCAACGTTCCTGCTCTGCAGTGGCTTTATTCTCCTTACGACAGGATTCAAGGGCATTGCCGAAGGTACTCGCTCGGAACTTTTGAAGCTGTGGTCAAACGAAACGGGTTCGAAGTGATCAAGACGAGCTATTGGGGAGCGCCGCTCGTTCCTGTGGCCGTACTTCGAAAGTTCGCCCTGTCCTTGCGGCGAACCGGCGAGACAACCTACGCAAAGGGCTTCGATCCGGGGAGCCCACGCATAAATCAACTACTGATGAGAATCTCGCGGCTCGAGCTTTTACCCCAGAGATGGATCGGTACCTCGGTCATGGCCGTTCTGCGCGTCCTTTAGAGCTGAGAGTTCCTACCAATGCCGGTCCAGCTCCAGCGCTCGATCCGGTTTGCCGGGCGGATACTCGACGAGAAATAGACAGTAGCTTCTCGAAATTCTTTCGGTTGATACTACCGCCCCCGTGCGCCTGAAAGCTTCAATGATCCAGTAGGAGTAAGGTGGCCCATAGGCGAGGAAAGATCTGCTTCTGGAAAGCAGTTGCTCTAAAGATACAATCTGCCCTGGCGCCTTACAGCAACGCTGAAGCGCTGCATATTCTTCGCCATTAGTGTCGGTCGGAATGTAGGCGAGCCGCGGAAGAAGGCCGGAAGGAGCGTAATAAAAAGCCGGCGAGAACTCGAGATCGCTTAAGAGAAGAACAGGCAGATTGGTGTGGGGATTGGAAGCCATCCACTCGTAGCGTTCGTTGTACGAGGCGGGCGACGTGCTAAGGGGAATTGAGGTGGAAGGCTCTTCGACGATGCTCCCATGTCGGAAGGACGAGAAATCTATTCCAATCTGGGCAATCAGGCACAAGCAGACGATGATTCCAAAAACGGCGCTCCGGGCGGCCGCAAGGCCCAAAATGCACGCAACGCCGACAACTGTTTGCAAACTATATCTCTGCAGCATGGGGGCTCCTGCCAGCGTTGATGCGAAGAAGCAAAAGAAGGGAACTACAAGAGATCCCAAGATAGCGGCCCATTCGTACCGCTGAAAGTGGCCGGGAAGAAGCGGGTTGCGCTGCGTGTTGGCGTTGGCGGAGAGGTCTGAGGTAAGCTGATCGCCGCACAACAAAATCAAAGCTATGGTCAGAAGGATTGTGGCGGGTTGAAGAAGGGATTGGTAAGTAGCAGCTAGCGCCTTCGGGCTGCCGGCGAGGAAATGGGAGCCGTGACTTGCGTGCACGGCATGCAGCAAAGGTACTGAAATGAAAATGGCTGAACTGGAGAGGGCCATACTCAACCAGACAAGCCAATCGATCCGCCTGGTGGAAACAGTACGTGTAAGTTCGCCTATGCCGATCGGCGCCAGCAATAAGAAAGCATAGCTGTGGGTCAGCATCGCACAGATGAGCGATGCAGCGAGTCCGGCGATCCAAAAGTAGCGGCGATCTGTTCTGCTAGCCGCCGCCTGCCAGCAAATTAGCGCAAGCCCGCAAAAAGCGAGTACCAGGCCGTGCGATCTCGCCTCATACGAGTACCAATAAGCCATCGTGACCATGGGAAACAACATGGCAACGAATCCGGCGAGGGCGTTGGTCCGCACCGAAACAAAGCGAAACAGGCAAAGGCAGAAAATCCAGAAGCCGGCGATCTCCGGGAATCGAGCGCCCAACTGGGTATGCCCGAAAATCGATTGCGACCATCGCGTCAACAGGTAAAGCAGGGGCGGGTTGAAATCGGCGCCATGGAGGAGAGCTTGCCATACCGCGCCTACGCTTGGCAGATTTGCGATATGTATCGTAAAAAGCTCATCGAACCAGAACAGCTTTCGTGATGCGCGATAGCAGGTTACAACGAAGTAGCAGATTGAAAATAGCACCAGCAGTGGATATTTTGCCGAATCGAGCAAATTCGCCAGGATTCCTGCAATTCTCTGGAGATTTCGCGCATATGTTCTGACTTCGTGCGTATACGTCGGCCCGGCAGTAACCGAGTGCTGCATGCGCCTGATATTGTAGCGAGGTGAATGCTTAGTATGCCGCTGAGGAAACAAGAAAGCCCCTTGCGTCCGCGCGCGCTTCAGAGATCGACCATGGCAGCGATACTCCTGCTTGTTGCCTGCGCAAAAGGAGCGCAGAACACGGACAAGTATAAAAATCCAACGCTGCCGGTCGAAGAGCGGGTGGACGACCTCGTGGGCCGCATGACGCTGGCGGAAAAGGTCTCGCAGATGCAGAATCATTCTGTTGCGATACCGCGGTTGGGCATTCCCGAATACGATTGGTGGAACGAAGGGCTGCACGGCATTGCGCGCTCCGGCTATGCGACCGTCTTTCCGCAGGCGATCGGAATGGCAGCCACCTGGGACACAAAGCTTCTACATACGGTGGCGGCCGCGATATCCACCGAGGCACGCGCGAAATACAATCAGGCGATCCGCGACAACATCCACAGCATCTATTACGGACTGACCATCTGGTCGCCCAACATCAACATCTTTCGCGATCCACGCTGGGGGCGTGGACAGGAGACTTACGGTGAAGATCCGTTCTTGACGGGCCGCTTGGGAACCGCTTTTGTCGCCGGGCTCCAAGGTGATGATCCGAAATACCTGAAGACGGTCGCTACCCCGAAGCACTTCGCTGTGCACAGCGGCCCTGAATCGGAGCGGCATCGCTTTGATGTGAAGCCCTCGCCCTCAGATCTGGAAAGTACCTACCTGCCGGCGTTCCGGGAAACAATTACCCAAGGACACGCGGATTCGCTGATGTGTGCGTATAACGCGGTTGACGGCGTTCCCGCTTGTGCAAACGAGCAACTGCTGGAGACGACTTTGCGGAAGGATTGGGGGTTCGGAGGATACGTGACTTCGGACTGCGGCGCGATTTCAGATTTCTTTTCACCGGCCGGTCACAAGTACTCACCTGATCAGGAACATGCCGCGGCAGCAGCGCTGCAGGCGGGCACTGACACGAGTTGCGGAGACGAGTTTGCGGCTCTGACCGCCGCGGTTAAAGACAAGCTGGTGAGCGAAGAAGCCGTCAACACCGCCGTCAAGCGACTATTTGCCGCCCGCTTTCGCCTGGGCATGTTCGACCCGCCGGCGAGCGTGTCTTATGCGCAGATCCCCTTTTCGGAAAACGATTCACCTGCCCACCGCGAGCTGGCTCTGGAAGTGGCGCGGAAGTCAATGGTGCTGCTGAAGAACGCGAATAACGCGCTGCCTGTGTCAGACGCACTCAAAACGATAGCCGTGATCGGACCAAATGCAGCCTCGCTGGCTGCGCTCGAGGGCAACTATAACGCGGTCCCCTCCCGGCCCGTTTTGCCGCTCGACGGGATTGAACAGGAATTTGCCGGGCGCGCGAAGGTGCTGTATGCCGAAGGCGCTCAGTACGCCGATGGTGTTTCACTACCGGTGCCGCGAACGGCTTTGCTTTCGGGCGATAGGAACCCGCAGATCGGGCTTAAGGGCGAGTATTTCAGCAACTCCGCCCTACGCGGCAAGCCGGTTCTCATCCGCCTGGACCGGCAGATCGATTTCGACTGGAATTCGGCCAGCCCGGCGCCAGGCATACCGGCGAACGATTTCGGCGTGCGCTGGACCGGCACTTTCTCGCCGCCCAAGGTTGGAGATTACTCGTTCGATGTTACCTTTGCTCACTGCTCTCCGTGCTCGAGCCGCGAATCGTACTCGATTTTTATCGACGGCAAGCAGGTGGCCTCGCAAAGTACAGATGAACAGAAGAGTTTTCATCCGAGCACGAACGCACCCTTCCATCTGCGGTTCGCCGATACTGAGCCGCACCCGATCCGCATCGAATACACGCACCACTCGGCGCTGTTCGGAGCCGGTTTCACGCTGAACTGGCAACCGCCGCGAGGAAGCCTGCTGCCCGGAGCTGTCGCCGCAGCCAGAGCGGCGAATTTGGTGATTGCCTTTGTCGGGTTGTCTCCGGAGCTCGAAGGTGAAGAAATGCCGGTACATGTAGAAGGCTTTGCTGGGGGCGACCGGACCAGCATCGAATTGCCGAGCGCGCAAGCACAGATGCTGCGCACCCTGGGAGATATCGGAAAGCCGCTGATTGTGGTGTTGCTGAACGGCAGCGCAATCTCCGAAACCTGGGCGCAACAGCATGCCGCGGCGGTTCTGGATGCCTGGTATCCCGGAGAAGCGGGCGGCCAAGCAATCGCCGAGACTTTAAGCGGGAAAAACAACCCCGGAGGTCGGCTGCCCGTGACCTTCTACGCCTCGCTCGATCAGTTGCCGGCGTTCACTGATTACTCCATGCGGGGGCGTACCTACAGGTTCTTGAAGAGCGACCCGCTTTACCGGTTTGGCGGCGGCCTGAGCTATACGCAATTCAGCTACTCGGGCCTGCATGTCTCGACTGACACTTTGAAGGCCGGTGACAAATTGACCGTCGAGGTTGAGGTAGCTAACACCGGGAAGCTGGCCGGAGACGAAGTAGTCCAGCTGTACCTCACTGCACCGGGAAGTGAAGCCGGACCCGTTTATTCGCTTCGGGGATTCGAGCGGGTGTCGCTGCAGCCCGGTGAGAGTCGCCGGATCCCGTTTGAGCTAACGCCGCGAGAGCTGAGCGAGGTTGCTGACGATGGCTCGCGGAGCGTGCAGCCAGGTGAATACACCGTTGCGATCGGAGGCGGGCAACCGGTCCGGGGCTTCAACGGGCTGACCGCTCACCTCCAGGTGAGTGGGAAGCAGGCGCTTGCCCCTTGAAAAGATTGCCATTTCCGCGTAGTTTGGCAACCTGGGAGCGGGGCAACGCATCTCTAAAGTCGAACCATTCAGGCTAAGATAGTGAGTTTCCACCAGTTTGGCTTCGAAAAAGGGTGAGTTTGTGTTGATTCGGGGAATAGGGTTAGCGAGCATAGCTTTAGCTTTGTGCCTAAGCAGTATCCTGCCGGCACAGGATCTGCGTAAGGCTGAAGAGTTGTACAACAAAACGAGCTACGAGATTTCGCTTGCGATGCTTGACAAGAACAGTCAAGACGCAGCAACCAACTTTCTGCTTGGCCGGAATTATTTCATGACCGGCGAGTTCAAGAAAGCGTCTGAGCACCTAGAGAAAGCAACAGCCGCGAATCCAAGGAGTAGCGAGTACATGGACTGGCTGGGCCGCGCCTACGGAAAGCGCGCCGAGACTTCCAACCCTATAATGGCCCCCTCCTTCGCCGCAAAAGCGAGGCGGGCGTTCGAAAAGTCAGTGGAACTGAACCCGCAAAACCGCGACGCGCTCGATGACCTGTTTGATTACTATCTGGAAGCTCCGGGCTTCCTGGGCGGGGGATTTGATAAAGCGGCAGTGGTGGCCGAAAAGCTCAGCGCGATTGATCCGGGCGAAGCATACTACGATCAGTTCAAGCTCGACCAGAAACGGAAAGAATTTGGGAATGCTGAGCAGCACCTTCGACAGGCAGTGGCGTCTGCGCCGCACAGTGTAGGTCATCTGCTCGCTTTGGCCAAGTTTCTAGCAAATCAGGGCCGCTTAGCGGAAAGCGATGCGCTCTTTGCAAAAGCGCAACAGGTCGCGCCAAATAATCCGCGAGTCTGGTTCGTCCAGGCAGACGTGCTCGTAAGGCAGAGGCGTAATCTCGAAGAAGCGAAGGCGCTTCTCACTAAGTACGTGCATGCGCCGATTACAGCGGATGATCCATCACGGGAAGAAGCCCTGCAACTCCTTAAGCAGGCGGGCGGAGTTTAACAAAGCTCTTTCCCAACAAGCGGTGCGCGTTTTCCGACCGGCATGAACCTTCCTGAGGCGATTAACTTCAGCCTGCAGGCTTTGCGGGCCAATCGCATGCGCACCTTCCTGACTGCGCTTGGTCTGGTAATCGGGAACGCCTCTGTCATCCTTGTCGTCACAATTTCGCTGGCCAGCAAGAATTTGATTCTCGATCAGATCCGCGGTATCGGATCGAACCTGGTTTATGCCAGCGCCGATGCCGGAACCGAGAATGTAGCCAAAGTCGAAGGCGACTTTATCAAGCTGGCTGACGTCCAGGCGATCCGTGAATCACTGGGTAACCAGATCATAGCGGCAACGGCCGTAATGACCACCCACGACCAGATCGTCTTGAACGGCAAGGTGCGTACCGTGACGGTGGATGGCGTGGATGAAGATTACACGATTGTCCGGAACATCGTTACCGTCGCAGGGCGTCATTTCGATGCGAGCGATATGGCGCTTCGCGAGCACGTTGCGATGTTGACGGATAAACTCGCAGTGCGGCTGTTCGGAAGCCAGGACGCTGCGCTAGGCCAGACGATACGTCTCAGCCAGCTTCAATTCACCATCATTGGAACTTTCCGCGAGAAAACCAGTACCTTCGGAGCGGGCGAGATCGTGGATGAGACGGTGCTAATACCGATTTCGGTGATGAAGTACTTCATGCAGTACGAGCGAGTGGATCCGCTTTACCTGGAAGCGCGTAATGCGAGCGAAGTGCCGGCTGTCCGGCAACAGGTGAATGAAATCCTGGAGAGCCGCCATCGGCCTGGTGCAAAGTTCAGTGTCTATGACCTGAGTGGGATACTCGAAACCGCCAACCAGATTGCAAACGTTCTGACGATCGTTCTGATAATTGTGTCGGCCATCGCGCTTGTAATCTCCGGGATAGGCATCATGAATATCATGCTGGTGACGGTGACGGAGCGTACTCGCGAGATTGGATTGCGCATGGCCGTGGGAGCATCGCGCAGGGAGGTGCTTCTGCAGTTTCTGGTGGAATCGGTGCTGATCAGCTTGATCGGCGGAAGTATCGGGATCGTGATTGGTCTGGGGCTGCCGCTCGGGGCGAGGCCGTTCACGAACCAGGTTCATGTCCGAGTTCCCATTTCGCCGATCTCTGTCGTGGTCGCATTCGCAGTATCCTTCAGCGTGGGCGTAGGATTCGGTCTACTCCCGGCCCGGCGCGCATCTCAACTTAATCCGACCGAAGCTTTGCGTTACGAGTAGCGGCGAACAGTATCGAACCACCCGCGATTTTCCCAGCGCGAAAAATAGGATCACCTTCTCTCGGAGCGAATCCATAGGTAAGACAGCTCGAAGCTTTTTTAACGAAGGAGAGATAAGAATGGACTATAGAGACGTCACCACAAATGAGCCTCGGCCTGGCGCCCGGGTCGAACACCGGGAAGGGCCAATCGCGCGCAGCATCGAACAGCAGACCGCTAAGCTACCATCCGATTTGTATCTGTGGGCAGCCCTTGGCTCGATTGGAATCTCGCTATATTTCCAGTTACGGGGTGATGAGAAGAAAGCGACTTTCGTAGGGCATTGGGCGCCGACGTTCTTGTCGCTCGGGATCTACAACAAGCTGGTGAAACTGCACGGCTCAGAAGGCGTTTGATCTTCTTGACGGGCTCTACCCCGAGCTGATTTCTAAAGCGCGGCCAGGAGCTCATGGATGCGGAGCGGCAACGAAGTTAACCCGCAAGTGGCTTCGAGTCGCCCGCCTCTGGGCAGCAGCCAGTCCGGGCTCTTTTCTCGGTTTTTATCCCTCGGGTCAAACCTGAGTCACAGCTTATCTTCCTATTCCCCTCAATCACTTAGCCCAAAACGCTTGTTTGGCCATGCTATTGTTTGTGCGCGATGTCCACGCCCGCTCAGTTCGCCGCCAACCGCGCCAACGCCCAACTTTCGTCCGGTGCTAAGACCCCCGAAGGCAAAGCTACTTCCTCGCTTAATGCAGTCAAAACTGGTCTGACCGGCCGCACCGTTCTCCTGCCAACCGAGGACGCAGCCGCTTACACCGCCCACATTGCCCGCTTCGAGGCCGAGTGGCAGCCCGCCACCGATGCCGAGCGGGCCCTCGTGCAGTCCCTCGCCGATACCGAGTGGCGTCTGCTGCGCATCCCTGGATTAGAGGCCGGTATCTACGCGCTCGGCCGTCTCGAATTCGCCCCACAGTTCCAGAATCACGACGATTCTATCCGCACGGCGCTAATCGACGCCCACATTTTCCGCGCCTACCGCCGGGATCTCTCCAACCTCAGCATCCAGGAGTGCCGGCTCCGTCGCCAGCGCGAGAAAGATACTGCGCAGCTCGAGCAACTCCAGGCTGCCCGAACTGAGCGTGAAAAGCGCCAACTCGCTGAATCTGCACAGGCCGCTCGCCAGGTTAAGCGAACAGTCGAAAGCTCTCGACCTTCCGGGATTGGGTTCGAATTTTCAAGTCGCAATACCGGCCCGCACGCAGCCACCCCAAACCGCCTCTCTCAAGCCTCAATCGATGAGAACGAAAGGGAACTACTGGGTAGCGCCGCCTAAACTGGCCTTCGGCTCGGAACAACGCCCTTACGTTATGAACACTTTTCCGCTCCGCGACTGAAAGGAGCGGGCGACGATCTTCCGCCCCGGAGCTCGCCTAAATGCGTCAAACGATTCAACGCGCTCCAATCCGGAAATCTAGAGTTCCGCAACTCCTGAACTCGCCTGCCTCGAACGGCGGCTAAGCAATGCGTAAGCGGTGAATAACACGGCCGAGTAGAAGAGATCGGCGATTAGCGTGCGGCTGAAGAAGGGCAGAGCGGCGATATAGCAGGCAGACAATCCGGCAAGCGTATGCGGGTACATTGAAATCCCCTGCAGCCATTCGAAGAAGTTGGTCACAAGGAAAAATTGAACGCTGCCCGCTGCGGCAACGGAAGCGATTCTAAGCGGACCTGGATTCCGCCTCAGCAGATAGCGTCCGAGCACCACGTATAGCAGGAATGAGAAGTAGATGATCGGAGTCGCTTTGGAATAGGCCGGATAGCCTGCCATTCGGCTGAGGATCGGATCAGTGATGAGCATCGCAAGAAGAGGGATCAGGTAGGCTTGCCAACCTCTTAACTTAGCTCCGCCAAACAGCGCGATGCTTCCGACGGGCGCGAAATTCGGGGGATGCGGGGCGAGGCGCAGCAGCGCCGCAGCGAGTGTCAGACCGAGTGCAACAGGTTGGAAGTGCGACTTACGCTCGTTCATCTTAAGTCGAGTATAGCGATTACGAGCAAGCTGAAACGATCTCGGAATGCGGTTACCACGCCGAGGGCGGATCGCTCGCCGGGAAGCTGTCTTCCACCGTTATGTCGTGCGCTTTGTCGATTTCCCGCTTCCGGCTGGTGGTCTTTGACCAGATCGCGTAGGCGGCGATTGGCAGCGTGACTCCTAGGAGAAAGTAAAGAAACTTTAGGCCCGGATTTGACGTGTCGCTCATGAGTTCAATGAATGGATGCAGTCGGGGCAATTGTATTTCGCTGCCGCGGAAGTGTTGGACTCGTTCAAGTTGCCGGAAAGGGAAGCCGGGCTCATAGGCCAATTTCGCACCCTGATAGCGGCACAATAGAGATGGAGTGTGTAATGGCTTCCACGGTTTGGCGCGGCTATATCTCGTTTGGGTTGATCTCGATTCCAGTACGGCTCTTTCGCGCGGCTCGCCCGGAGCGGATCAGCTTTCGGCGGCTTTATCGTCAGCCGGAAGCAGATTCCCGGCTCGAGCAGGACATGCCGGAAGAGCGCGTAGAACAACGGTCGGTAAGCCGGCCCCAATCGACGCTGCTACACCGTGAACCGGAGCGCCTCGCCACTTCGCGACCGCCAGCCGCGCCCGAGCCCATTCTGACTCCGGTGAAACAAGTTTCTGTTCGCAACGGAGGCGGAGAGGTGCTGCCCTCACAATCGATTGTGAAAGGTTATGAATACGAGAAGGACCGCTTTGTCGCCATAGGGCCTGAAGAGCTGAAGAACGCCGCCGCCAAGACTTCGACCGCCATGGAGATTCAGGAGTTTGTCCAGCTCGCCGAAATCGACCCCGTATACTTCGAGACTTCGTATTACGTCAGACCGGAAGAGGCGGGGGAAAAGGCGTACGCCCTGCTGTACCGCTCGTTGCAGCTGAGCGGGCTGGTCGCGATTGCGCAATTTGCGATGCACAGCCGGGAGCATGCGGCGGTTTTGCGGCCGGGCAGAACCGGTCTGCTGGCGCATACGATGTTTTTCGCTTCAGAGGTTAGAGCGGACGAAGAGTATCGGGCCGATGTGCGGGAAGTGAACCAGAAAGAGCTGGATCTGGCGCAGAAGCTGATCCACTCGCTGGCGGCTCCATTCGAGCCCGAGAAGTACCGCGACACCTACCGTGAAAAGATTCAATCGATCATCGACCGGAAGGTGCAGGGCTTGCCAATTGCTCCGGCCCCGGCGGTTCCACGGACAGCTGAGGTGGTCGATATCGCCGATGCGCTGCGGAGGAGCCTGGCGAACCTGAAGAAGCCGACGGCCTCGGCCCAGGAGCAGGATGCCAAAGAAGCGAAGCCAAATGAGACCAAATCACCCCGCAGCAAGAGAGCCGCGCGTTAAACCAAAGCAGGATGCGAAAATAGGGGTGCATTTCACCCGCACAGCGGGAGACCCACGCGGAAATAGGAGCTGACTAGTTGGAGCAAGCAGTTCTCGCCCTGGAGGACGGAACCGTCTTCGAAGGCACGAGCTTTGGTGCGCCCGTACAGCGCGCAGGCGAGGTGGTTTTCAATACCGCTATAACTGGCTATCAGGAGATCTTTACCGATCCTTCTTATTGCGGCCAGATTGTTGTCTTAACCAATCCGCAGATCGGCAATTACGGCGCAAATTCCGCAGACTGTGAGTCACGAAATCCCCATATAGAGGGTCTGGTAGTGCGTGAAATGTCGCCCGTGGCGAGCAATTGGCGCTCAGGCGAGAAGGCCGAGGAGTTCCTCGCCAAGCACGGAATTCCTGTAATCTCCGATATCGATACCCGGAAGCTGGTTAGGATACTCCGCGAGCGTGGGGTGCTGCGCGGGGTGATCGCAACCGGCGAGCAGGCGCATGACGAGCTGGTGAATGCCGCGCGGAGAGCGCCTTCCATGACCGGGCAGAATCTGGTCTCGCGCGTGTCCACCGCCGAAAGCTATAGCTGGAGCGAGGCGATGAATCCGGTCTCGGCCTCCGATAAACTGGGGGCGGCCGCTGAGCCGCGATTTCACGTTGTAGCTTACGATTACGGGGTCAAGCGCAACATCTTGCGGCATCTGGTTCAGATCGGCTCACGTTTGACCGTGGTTCCTGCCGGCACAACGGCTGAAGACGTGCTTTCGTTGAAGCCCGACGGCATTTTTCTTTCGAACGGACCCGGAGACCCCGAGCCGCTCGAACACGAGGCGGGTGAAATCAGAAAATTGATCGGCAAGGCTCCGGTGTTCGGGATCTGCCTCGGGCACCAGTTGCTCGGGCTGGCGCTGGGTGGCAAGACTTACAAACTGAAATTCGGGCATCATGGCGCGAACCATCCGGTGCTGAACCGGCAGACCGATAAAGTCGAGATCACTTCCCAGAATCACGGCTTTTGTGTAGATCCGGATTCCCTGCGAGATTCGGAAATCGCGATCACGCATATTAATTTGAATGACAAAACCTTGGAAGGCTTCCGGCATCGTAGCGAGCCCGTTTTCTGCGTGCAATATCATCCCGAAGCAGCTCCGGGGCCGCACGACTCGCATTACCTCTTTCGGGAATTCGCCGCGGCCATGAAGGAGCGTGCCTGATAAGCGATGCCCAAGCGAACTGATCTGAACCGCATCATGGTGATCGGCTCCGGCCCGATCGTGATCGGGCAGGCCTGCGAATTTGACTACTCCGGAGTTCAAGCGTGTAAGGCGCTACGGCAGGAAGGCTTCGAGATCATCCTGATCAACTCGAATCCGGCGACCATTATGACCGATCCGGAGATCGCCGATCGAACGTATGTGGAACCGCTGAGCCTGCCGTTCGCCACAGAGATCATTCGAAAAGAACGGCCGGATGCGCTGCTTTCGACCGTAGGCGGGCAGACAGCGCTGAATCTGGCAGTAGAATTGGCGGAATCGGGGGTGCTTGAAGAGTACGGCGTCGAGCTGATAGGAGCCGATATAGCAGCGATCAAGAAAGCAGAAGATCGCCTGCTATTCAAAGATGCGATGCGCAGGATCGGGCTCGACATGACGCAATCGCAGCTTGTGAACAACCTGGAAGACGGGCTCGAGTTTGCGGAACGAATTGGATACCCCATCATCTTGAGGCCGAGTTTCACGCTGGGAGGGACGGGGGGCGGGATCGCATACAACCGCGAAGAGCTTGCCGAAATTCTCGCGCGCGGCATTGATCTTTCGCCGGTTCACGAAGTTCTGATTGAAGAGAGCGTGCTCGGGTGGAAAGAGTTCGAGCTGGAAGTTATGCGCGATATGGCGGGCAACGGTATCATCGTTTGCTCCATTGAGAACTTCGATCCGATGGGTGTGCATACGGGAGACTCCATCACCGTCGCGCCTGCCCAGACGCTGACCGATCGCGAATACCAGATGATGCGCGACGCCGCGCTGCGCTGTCTCAACGAAATCGGCGTGGATACCGGCGGCTCGAACGTACAGTTCGCTATAAATCCCGAGAATGGCCGGATGGTCATCGTGGAGATGAATCCGCGAGTCTCGCGCAGCTCGGCATTGGCCTCAAAAGCGACTGGCTTTCCGATTGCGAAAATTGCTGCCAAGCTTGCGGTGGGTTATCGCCTGGATGAGATTCGTAACGATATTACGCGGGCAACGCCGGCGTGCTTCGAGCCAACGATTGATTACGTGGTGGTGAAAATCCCGCGCTGGCAGTTCGAAAAGTTCCCGGGTGCAGAGCCGGTGCTCACGACGCAGATGAAGTCGGTGGGCGAGGTGATGGCCATCGGACGTACCTTCAAGCAGGCATTAGGAAAAGGCATGAGGAGCCTGGAGACGGGCAAATCGTGGAGCGCCGGCGAGCTTGATCGTGAGCTGATCGCAAAGCGGCTGATTACGCCTAACCCCGAACGCCTCGAGTACATCCGGCTGGCCTTTGCCCAAGGCTACACAGTGGAACAGGTGTTCGAGATGACCAGCATTGATCGCTGGTTCCTGCAGCAAGTTGCGGACCTGGTCGCGACCGAACAGTCACTCAGAGGCCGCAAACTCGCTTCCTTGACAGCTAAAGAATTCCGCAAGCTGAAGCGCGACGGTCTAGGGGACCGGCAGATCGCGCAGGCGATCGGGGCGGAACCACTCGAAGTACGTGAAGCCCGCAAAAAACTGGGTGTGCGGGCCGTCTTCAATCGCGTGGATACATGCGCGGCTGAGTTCGAGAGCTTCACGCCCTACATGTATTCGAGCTATGAATCGGAGGACGAAGCTGAGCCGGCAACTCGGCGAAAGGTGATGATCCTCGGTAGTGGACCGAACAGAATCGGACAGGGCATCGAGTTCGATTACGCCTGCTGTCATGCTTCTTTCGCGCTACAGGAATTCGGTTACGAATCGATCATGGTGAATTGCAATCCGGAAACGGTTTCGACGGATTACGATACCAGCAACCGTCTGTACTTCGAGCCTCTGACGCAGGAAGAGGTGCTCAACATTTCCGACGTCGAGCGGCCTGACGGACTGATCGTGCAGTTCGGTGGGCAGACTCCGCTGAATCTCGCCATGCCGCTCAAGAGAGCCGGCCTTCCAATCATCGGTACAGATCCGGTCAATATCGATCTGGCCGAAGATCGTAAGCTGTTCGGCAAGCTTCTGAAAGAACTCGGGATTCCTTCGCCCGCCCACGGCTCCGCAACGACAGTGGAGGAAGCCAGCGCGATTGCGCGTGAGTTGGGATTCCCGGTGCTGGTTCGCCCAAGCTATGTTCTGGGCGGCCGCGCGATGGTGATTGCTTACAACGAAGAAACGGTCAGGCGCTACATGCAGGAAGCGGTCAGCTTCTCGGTAAAGAGGCCCGTCCTGATCGACCGCTTTCTGGAAGATGCGACCGAGCTGGATGTGGATGCGCTATGCGATGGGGAAAACGTGCTCATTGCCGGGATTATGGAGCACATCGAAGAGGCAGGCGTGCATTCCGGGGACAGTTCCTGCGTGCTTCCCGCCATTTCGCTCAGTGCTGAGGTCATCAGAACAATTGAGGACTACACCACCAGGCTGGCAATGGCTTTGAATGTAGTAGGACTGATGAACACGCAGTACGCATTAAAGGACGGCGCGGTATATGTACTCGAAGTGAATCCGCGCGCCTCGCGCACCGTGCCGTTTGTCAGTAAAGCCACGGGCGTACCGCTGCCGAAGATAGCCGTCGCGCTCATGTTGGGGAAAAAATTGCCCGACATGAAGCATTTGACCAAGAACGTTGTGAACGGGACGCTGCCGGTGCCGAGCTATTTCGTCAAGAGTCCGGTATTTCCTTTTGCAAAATTCCCCGGCGTGGATCCGGCGCTCGGACCCGAAATGCGCTCGACGGGCGAGGTGATGGGAGTGGGCCAGAGTTTCGGGGAGGCATTCGCCAAAGCGCAGCTCGCCGCGGGCACGCCGATTCCAGATGAAGGGGCGCTGTTTATCAGCGTCAATGATCGCGACAAGCCGGCAGCCGTCGAAGTTGCTAGAAAGTTTCGCGATCTGGGTTTCGAACTGTTCGCCACTCGCGGTACAGCTTCAGCGCTCAAGGCGGCTGGATTGCCGGTTAAGACTGTTTTCAAAGTGAACGAGGGCCGTCCGAACGCGGTTGACCTGCTGAAAGCGGGCAAGCTCAACCTGATTATCTACACCACAACGGGCAGCCATTCTTTTCCCGACGAACAGACCATACGCCGCAACTCGGTGACTTATCGCACGCCCTGCATTACCACTATGAGCGGAGCCAAGGCCGCTGCCGAGGCGGTTGTTGCAAGGAGGCGCGACCCGGTTCGCGTCTGGAGCTTGCAGGAACTGCACTCCCCTGGTGCCGTGCAGGCCGTGAAATCTAATGCCGGTGGCGCAGCGATCGTGGCCGAGTGAAAGGAATAGTTCAGCTTTTATACGTAACAAGAATTTTCGCGTGAATGTCCGGCGACGCTAACGAGTTGAAAGCCGCCGCTATCTTATCCACGGGCACTTTCTCTGTTACCAGAGGGCTCACGGGAATTCTGCCTTCGGCAATGTTATTGAGACTCGCTGCATACTCTTTGGGAGTGTAAAAGATCACAAACTGCAGGTTGAGCTCTTTATTGATGGCGATCATCGGATCGAGGTAATCGCGTTGCATGCAGATGCCGACGACTACGATGCGCGTGTTCGCTGGCGCAGAGCTCACAATGCTGTCGATCATACCGGGAACGCCTACACATTCGAAGATCAGCGAGGGCCGCAGTGGAGGTCCCGGGATCCACGGTGGCAGAGCGGGGCCGTCAGATCCTTTCCACACGGCAACATCCTTCCATTTCTCTTGTGGGGAGTTGACGGCAGGATCGACAACGAAGTCAGCGCCGAGCGCTTCGGCCAACTGCCTGCGCTTGGGGGAGAAATCGGCGGCCACAATAGGGCAAGCCCCTTTTAGGCGCAGTGCCGCGATCACCGCTAATCCAATCGGGCCGCAACCGATAACAAGAGGAACGTCGGTTTGATCGAGCCGAGATTTCTCCACGGCGTGAAGGCCGACAGCCATGGGCTCCACCAAGGCGGCATGCTCTGCCGCTAATCCGTTCGGCACCTCGAGCAGAAGGTCTTCGGTGAGCCTCATATACTCGCCATACCCGCCGGGCGTTTCATCGGAGTAGCCGACAACGCGCAGGCCGTCCGGACGGACCAGGAATGGTATCGAACACACGCGAGCGCCGACCTTCAACTTCCGATTCGTTCGCGGCCCGTAATCGACGATCTCTCCGCAGAACTCGTGACCCATCACAATGTCACGAGATAAGTTCATGGTGAATGGAGCGCCGGATCGTGCAAGTGCATCGACAACCTGCTTGCCGTTTCTGAGCATGTGGATATCGCTCCCGCATATGCCGCAAGCAAGAGTCTTGATCAGAACTTCGCCGGGACCGGGTTCAGGGGTCGGAACTTCATCCGCAACCAGCGTTTGGTTTCGCATCACAGTAGCCCGCATCGTGACACCCTCTGGATTTGTCCAGTCTACAACCGCTTGTTGTGTAAGAACTGAGATGATCGAGAGCTTCTTACAAAGCGCGCAAGCTGATCCACACTTTAATACCAGTGCAGATACTCGAAGCTTAATGCCGGTGGCGCAGCGATCGTGGCCGAGTGAAAGGAATAAACTCTTGCATGAGGTGATAGGCAAAGTCGCCGCCCAGTCCATAAACTCCTCTGAGCAAACCTTTCGAAACGGTTCCATTGCCGGGCGGCTGCCATACATTCACAAACTGGGCGGAACCAAAAGCGCTGATCACGCGGCCGTACGCGAAAGAAGATTCGCCCTGGTCTGTCTTGCAAACGATAACCTGCTTGAGCGAGTTTAAGACGCGCATCTTGAACGGCTGGCCCTCAGAAGGGAAATAGCGAGGGTCTTCGTGCAGGGCCGATTCAATGACAAAAGAGAAGCTCTGGCGCGAGAGGTTGCCGGCGAAACCCGACCCATAGCGTTTGGCAAAGCCCTCCACCCCGCCACCCCACTCGCTGGGTGTTCCCGAACCCTGACCAATTGCGGCCGCGATGCCCGCTCCTACAAAGCCGCGTAGACCGAAGCTCTGAACCACGCGGTAGTCGAACTTGTCCCCGATAGTCAGCGGAGGAGCCGCGATGGTGTTGGGCAGCTTCATCGTCCCGTTTGGGTTGGGAGTTTGAGCCGGTGGAGGCGGCAACTGGCCAGGTTGAGGCGGAGTCGTCTCCGTATTTTGCATTCCCGCATGCGCGAATCCGGGCATCGGGGTCAGGCTTGCCGAAGCCAGTAGCAGAAGCGTTCTAGCTGTTCGTGATCTCCTCAGCTTGGCTTTTGGGAAAGGGCCCTCCGGCAGTATGTTCACTAGCACCATTAACGCACTGCAGCGAGCGCACAGCCGTTTGGCTGGCCGTTGCGCGAATCCCAGCTAGAGCTCCGGTTCTTGGAACATCCTAATGCCGGCGATTCCGGCTGCTCCGGCGGAAATGCATTGCGCTGCATTCTCCCAATCGATTCCGCCGAGTGCGAATACCGCCTTCCCGCAGTGGCAGGCAGCATTCAATGCGGCAAGGCCGAGCGGCGGCCCTTTGCCCGGCGTCTGGAAGACAGGTCCAAATGTTACGAAATCGGCGCGGCTCTCCTGAACTTCGCTGAGCGTATGACAGGAGCGCGCTACCAGCAATCCGGGTAACACTTCGCGCGGGGCATTGGAGGGAAGGTGGACACCGTCGGCCCCCGCCGCCATAGCGACATCAGCTCGGGTGTTGACGAGGATTTTGACAGGCAGCGGCTTGGCAGTCTCGATTTCGCGTACTTCGAGAACTGCCAGCGTGAATTCGAATAGCTCGCGGGCAGAGAGATCCTTTTCGCGGATCTGAATGTAGTCCACGCCCAAATGCATCTGATCGCGAATAACCTCGAGCAGAGGCCGGAATCCGCCCACCGCCTTTCGATCTGTGATGTAGTAGCGTTTCATTGCGCGGTAAAGGACATAGCGGAACGAGGGATTTCAATCGTAAGGCGGTCGCGGCCGGGCTGTTCCGCGTATTCGGTTTCGCGCATCGTCACGGAAAATCCATTTTCGAGCGCAACGGCGATGCCGAAAGGAGAGGCGTGCTTTCCCTCGATACGCAGGGTGAGCTGGTTTTTCGAGGTGTGATTGCCTGGGGGCACGACCTTTAATTCAGATCGTCGCATGCAGAGAAAGCCCGCATCCCCGATCAGGTGGCCCGGAAAGTAAGGGCCTTCGATTTCCTGATTCAGCACGCGCATGCGGCTCAAGTTTGCGGTAGGATCGAGCATCCGAATTTCGGCGGGAGCGATGTTGTAGACGCCCAACAAGCGGGCTATCTCGACCGTCGCGGGTTTGGCGAACACGGTCTCCCGAGCTCCTCTCTGCAGTAGGCAGCCGTTATCCAGGACAGCAACCGAATCGGCGAGTTCGAAACATTCATCAACGTCATGGCTTACCAGCAGAACAGGAATCGGCAGGCGGCTGCGGAGAGAACGGAGCACCTCATAAAACGATTGACGCAGGCGGGCATCCAGGCCCCGTGAAGGCTCGTCAAGCAAGAGGAGGCGCGGTTGGGTGAGCAGAATACGAGCCAGAGCGGCACGTTGCTTTTGACCGCCCGAAAGCTGTGCAGCTTTGCGGTCGTCGAGATCAGCCAAATCGAAACTCTCGAGCAACTCATTTATACGGCGGCGTAGATTAAGCCCGCCCGGCTTGGTTGGAGACAGCGAAGCCGCGAAGCGCAGGTTTTCGCGCACGGTCATATGCGGAAACAGGGCGTGATCCTGAAAGATATAGCCGCACCGGCGCAGCTGCGGCGGTAGATGAACGTTGGCGACGGCATCGAAGTAGAGCTCGTCGCTTACCAGGATGCGACCTTCGTCGGGACGCACAAAGCCGCCAAGACAATTGAGCAGGAGCGTTTTGCCCGCGCCGCTCGGTCCGAGAATAACGCAGATCCCTTCGTCTGCCTCGAAGTAGAGATTTAATTCAAAGGCAGGCGTGTCCTTGATCTCGGGCAGGCGCTTGACGACGCGAGCATCGACTCTGCTCATCTGCTAACGAGTGTCTCCGGCGCGATTAGACCGCGTCGCGTAACTGGCAGGCCAGAGCAGAGCCAGAGTAGCAGCCGAGACAAGCAGAACCAAGATGCGGGCATAGCGGCCGTTACCGGATTCGACGGCCTCATAGATGGCCACTGAGAGTGTTTGGGTCTGGCCCGGTATGTTGCCGGCAACCATAATGGTGACGCCGAAATCTCCCAGCGAGCGCGCGAAGCTGAGGGTTGCAAGAGAGCTCAAGCCCTTACGGGCAAGCGGCAGTGTTACATGCCAGAAAGTGCGCCATTCGGATGCCCCGAGGCTGCGGGCCGCCCATTCGTAACGGTAATCGACTCCCTCCAGGACAGCGCGTGCGGCTTTAATATAGATCGGCGCCGAGTGGATGAATGCCGCCATTACGGCGGCTTGCCAGGTGAAGACCAGCGGATGACCGGTTAGCGCCTCATAAAGGCGTCCGAACGGAGAAGGGCGGCCGAGGATTACCAGCAGATAGTAGCCCAGCACGGTGGGCGGCAAAACCAACGGCAAGGTAATCACCGAATCAAGGAAAGCTTTGCCGCGAAACGTCTTGTGCGAAAGTTGGTACGCGAGGAAAGTCCCAATAGCGAGCACCAGCACAGTAGCAATGGCAGCGACCCGCAGACTGAGCCATAAAGGGAACCAATCGAGGGGTGTGGCGACCATGCGCTTGAAAGAATCGGTCCAGCCTCAAAGCCTCGAGAGCGGCTGGTGCTCGTAGGCGTTCTTAAGATTCACGTAGACTACTCTCAGCATCGCGATCAGAGGAACGGAGAAGAACATGCCGGGAATGCCTCCGATCTGATCCCCCGCTAAGACGCCGAACAGCACTAGCAACGGATGCAACTCCAGGCCAGCTTTCATCAGGTACGGATTCACGATGTAATCCTGGAAAAGCCGGTACACTCCCCAGAAGATCAGGAACCAAAGCCACGCGCCCGACCCCGTAACTAGTGAAACGATCAGGATCACAACCAGCGCGACCGCCGGGCCAACCACGGGAATGAACTCGAGCAGCGCCGCCATCCCCGCCAGCAGGAGATCGTATTCCACGCCCACGATTTTGAGAAATAGCGAGTAGACTACGAACGTGATCATGGCAAGGATGACCAGCGCTCTGATGTAGTTCTTGAGCACGCTGTTTGCCTCATTGAGGATCTGCCGGAGAATGTTGCGATCCTGCTTTTCGTCTAAGCTTCCGATAAGGCTGCGGGCGATTGTTTCTCCATCTTTCAAGAAGAAGAAGGCAAGAATCGGAACCAGGATAATGGGCAGGAGGGAGCCGACACCGGACAGCAGCTTCGTCCCCGCCTGCTGCAGAAATGGCACAACGCTCGCGGCCAGATTGCTGGCCTCTCGTTGAGCCGTGGCTACGATTTGCGTACGCACTGGAGCGAGCCATTCCGGAAGCGGAAGCGTAGCGAGCCTTCCCCCAACAAGTAAACTAGGAAGCCGGCTCACCAGGCTCGCGGCTTGTGACGCAAGTTGCGGAATGAGCGCAAACCCAATGCCTACCAGTGCGCCGATCAGCAGCACGTACACGATGGCAAGCGCAATGCCTCGCCGGTTCGGAAAAAAACGCGCCACAAACGTCACTACCGGCGAAAGCACGTACGCGAAAAAAATGGCCGCCGCAAACACCAGCAAAGTTTCACGGATGGAGTAAATCAAAAAGAGCAGTAAGCAAAACAGGAAGATCGTCCATACAATCTTTAAAGCCCTGTCATCCAGGCCAAACATGACTGTTAGACTAGCAGGAGCTTGCAAGTTTTCGTCATTTCGGCAGACGGTGTTCGCGCTGCATGCAGATGAAAAGTGCTGGCCGCGACCTGCGGGAGCAAACCAGGCAACTGCACGAGCTGGAGTCGCAGTTACGGCAGGGCGGCGGCGACAGGAAGGTCGAAAAGCAACATCGGGAAGGTAAGTGGACCGCCCGAGAGCGTATCGCCCATTTGATCGATGCCGGAAAACCTTTTCTTGAAATCGGCTTGCTGATCGCTTACGACCTGTACAAAGGTCAGGCACCCGCAGCGGGCGTCGTTACCGGAGTGGCTAGCATTGAAGAGCGCCCAGCCGTCGTTGTGGCCAATGACGCTACGGTGAAAGCCGGCGCGTGGTGGCCTGAAACAATCACTAAAATCCTGCGCGCGCAGGAGATCGCGATGCGAAACCGGCTGCCGATCGTATACCTGGTCGATTCGGCCGGTGTCAACCTTCCACTACAGGACGGAATCTTCCCCGGGCAGTACGGTGCTGCGCGCATTTTTTACTACAATTCGCTAATGCGGCGGCGGCTAAAGATCCCGCAAATATCCGCCGTCATGGGACCGTGTATCGCAGGAGGAGCTTATTTACCCGCTTTGAGCGACATCATCATCATGGTCGAGAAGGTGAGCTTCATGGGTCTCGGAGGCCCCAACCTGGTGAAAGGGGCAGTGGGTCAGGTGACCGATGCTGAAACGCTGGGCGGCGCCCGCATGCACACTACCAGGAGCGGCGTTGCTCATTACTGTGCGGCGGACGATGCTGCCTGTATTAGCATGGTCCGGCAGCAGTTTCGCCAGATGGCGGTCCCGCGCGCGGGTCCGAGACAACAGTCCGCCGGAACGGAGTTCGACGCTGCAGGCCTGTATGACGTTCTGCCAGACGATCACCGGCTGCCATACCGGATGGAAGATCTGCTCGACCGCATTCTAGATGACGAGAGTCTGCTGGAATTTCAGCCGGATTATGCGCCGGAGTTCCTTTGTGCGACGGCGCTTCTCAACAGCCGCACTATTGGAGTGATCGCCAACCGTAGAGGATTCCTAAAGACGTCCGCCGGCCCGCGCATAGGGGGGATCGTATACCCCGAGTCGGCGCGAAAAGTAGCTTACTTTGTGGAGAACGCAGAGCGGCATCGACTTCCTCTGCTTTATATTCAGGATGTATCGGGTTTCATGGTGGGAGTGGATGCGGAAGCTGAAGGCATCATCCGCGCCGGCGCCGAGATGGTGGAAGCGATGGCCTGCGCTACGGTACCCAGGATCGTTCTGACCGTTAATCACGCGAGCGGAGCCGGTTACTACGCAATGGCTGGTCAGGGCTTCGATCCAAATTTTACGTTTAGTTGGCCGACCGCGCGCATTGGCGTGATGGAAGGTGATTCCGCGGTGCAGGCGATATATGGGCCCGAGCTCGAAAGGCTGAAGACGGCCGGCCAACCCGTACCAGAAGACCTGGAGAAAAAAATCGCGCAGACTCGTGCGGATTACGACCGCTGGCTGGATGCGAAATATGCTGCAGCACGCGGGCACTGCGACGCCATTATCGACCCGAAAGATACGCGAGAGATATTGAAGTTCGCATTCGAGGCGGCTTGTGCGCAAGGAGAAACGGAGCACCTGCCTATTGAACTGCTGGCATTCGAGAGAAGCGGAGGTCCGCAATGAACCTGCTGGTCTCAAGTAAGCACCGCGTCCTGAACATCGTCTTAAACCGTCCCGAGAAGCGAAACGCCCTCAACGCGGAAATGTGCCAGGCAATGAGGGCGGCAATCTCCGAAGCTCAGCAGAGGGAGGATATCGGATGCATCCTGATCAGTGCGACCGGCACCGTGTTTTGTTCCGGCATGGATCTCGACGAAGCGAGCGACATTGATGAGGCACAACTGGCGGCTCTCCACGAGGATCTTTTCAGCATCGGCTCTCAGTCTGTTAAACCGATTCTCATGGCTGTGCAGGGAGCGGCATTGGGAGGCGGTCTTGGTTTGGTTGCGCAGGGCCATATCGTGTTCGCAAGCGAGGGCGCAGTTTTCGGTTTGCCGGAGATTCGTGTGGGCTTATGGCCATTTCTGGTCTACCGTTCCGTAAGTGCCGCTCTCGGACCTCGTCGAACGCTCGAGCTGAGTCTGACAGGACAATCGTTCACCGCTGAGGATGGCTGCGGCTGGGGATTGGTCTACCGGGCGTGCCCAGGCGCTGAGTTGCATGACCGGGCGACATCAATGGCCCGGAATCTTGCCAGGGCGAGCCCGCTGGCACTCTCGTGCGGTATGCGGTATTTCTGCGAGTCGGCTGGGAAGTCGTGGGCAGAGGCGGGTGAAATCGCAAAGCGGCTCCGTGCGAAGTTGATAGAAAGTGCGGATTTCAAAGAAGGATGCCTGGCCTTTAAGCAGAAGCGCGACGCTCGCTGGCCGAGCATGCCGCCGAGTTTCTACGACCACAAAAGTGGCGGCTAAGGCGCAGAGGATCTTCTGCCGCTGCCGATTGCTTCTCCTTTTAACCTCGTGTGAGCTTCTGGCCTGGCAAGGCGATTCTTCGACTCCGACCTTCTATCGAGACGTGCTGCCTATTCTGCAGGCGCATTGTCAGAGTTGTCACCGCCAGGGAGAAATGGCCCCGATGGCTTTCGAAACGTACCGGGAGACGAGGCCCTTTGCAAAGGCGATCGCTAAGACGGCGGTTGCGCGGGAAATGCCCCCGTGGTTTGCCGACCCATGCTGTGGGCGCTTCTCTAACGATCCCTCGCTCAGCCAGGAGCAGATAAGAACGCTCGCGGGCTGGGCCGAGGTGAATGCTCCCGAAGGCAACAGCCGCGATGCTCCGGCGCCCGTTCACTGGATAACGGGCTGGAATATCGACAAGCCGGATTTAGTGCTGGAGATGCCGGTTGCGAAGCGCTTGCCTGCTTCGGGCGATGTGCCGTACGAATACATCATCATTCCGACCGGGTTCAAAGAAGAGCGCTGGGTGCGGATGTCGGAGATCCGGCCCGGCAATCGGATGGCTGTACACCACGCCGTAGCCTACATCCGCGGGCCGCAATCATCCTGGTTGCGCGGCGCTCCCATAGGCAAGCCCTTCAGCGCAGATGACCTGGATACGCCGGCTCTGCGCCGAGACGCCATGTGGACCACCAGCGACATTCTTCTCGTATACGCGCCAGGAAGCCTGCCGGATAAGTGGCCGTACGGCTTCGCGAAACTGGTTCCCGCCGGATCGGATATCGTCCTGCAGATGCACTACACCACGCACGGGCATCCCATGGAAGACCGCACGTCCGTGGGGCTGGTCTTCTCAAAGGAACCGCCCATAAAGCGCGTTCTCACCCTGCAACTAACGAACGATCACTTTCTGATTCCGCCCGGCGATCCTGATCACCGCGTCGAAGTGCACGGCACGCTGCCCAATGATGCCCTGCTGCTCAGCTTTTTCCCTCACATGCATCTTCGAGGCAAGACGTTTGAGTACAACCTCATCGAGCCGCACGGACGCATTCGCACCTTGTTGCGAATACCCCATTACAATTTCTATTGGCAACTCAGCTACCGGCTAGCCCAGCCGCTACCCTTGCGTGCGGGAACGGTGCTGCAGGCGCTGGCTACATTTGACAATTCAAGAACCAACCCGCATAATCCTGATCCTGATTCGGCTGTGAGCTGGGGTGAGCAAACGTGGGCCGAAATGATGGTCGGATTTTTCGATGTGGCGGTCGATCCGCACATCGACAAGCAGATGTTTTTCGTTCGTCCGCGATAGCGCTCACGCGGCAACCGGCTTGTATTCCTCCACCTCGAAGGAATGCCGGACCACAGCCCGGAGTTCTTCGAGTGAATTGATCACTCCTGCGCCCATGGCTTGGGTCAAAGCGTTGCCCGCCGCGGTTGCTTCTGCCGGTCCCGCAACTACACGCCGGCCGGTAACATCGGCCGTCAACTGATTCAACAAGCGATTGCGTGATCCCCCACCGACGATGTGAATCACTTCGAGCTGTTTGCCTGTGAGCTGTTCCAGCGATTCGAGAGTCTGCTTGTAACGTAGCGCCAGGCTTTTCAGAACTACCATGGCGATAGCGCCTGGCTCGCTGGGTACTTCCTGCCCCGTTTGCGCGGCGTACTCACAGATTCTACGCGGATAATCTCCGGGCGCGACGAAGAGGTCCAAATCCAGAACCGTGTCACACCGTTTGGCGGCGGCCGCCTGCGCCATGAGATCAGAATAAGAAAGTTCGAGCCCCTGGCGGTTCCACATGCGCCGGCACTCCTGCAGTACCCATAAACCGGGGATGTTCTTCAGGAACCGAATTGTGTTTGCGACACCGACTTCGTTGGTGTAATTGGCATCGAGCGAAGCTTGATCGATCAGCGGCTCTTCGAGTTCAACGCCCATAAGTGACCACGTGCCGGAGCTGATGAAGCACCATCCCTCGTCTCGAGTAGCGGGAACGGCCGCAACCGCGGAAGCAGTATCATGCGATCCCACCGTGAACACCGGGGTTTCCCGTTTCAGCCCGCAGTGCTCCGCCATCTGGGGCAGCACGTTCGCCAGCTCCGTTCCGGGATCAAGCAGCTCACCGAGGAACCCGGCATGGATTCCGAGCCGGCGCAGCATGTCGGTTGCATAACAGCGGCGAACTGGATCGTAAAACTGTGATGTGCTCGCAACCGTGCGCTCTGAGACGGCGATGCCGCTGAGAAAGAAATTGAAAAGATCCGGCATGAACAGCAGTTTCGCCGCGAGATTCAGCAGCTCCGGCGAGTCGCGTTGAACGGAATAGAGCTGGTACAGCGAATTGATCGGCATGAACTGGATGCCGGTCTGACGGAAGATGTCCGCACGCGGCACGGCTGTGAAAACCTGTTCGAGTACGCCTTGCGTGCGGCTGTCGCGGTAATGTCTTGGGTTCTCCAGAAGAGAGCCGTTTCGATCGAGCAGGCCGAAGTCTACGCCCCAGGTGTCGACGCCAATGCCGTCCAGCTCGTCACTTTGCTCGGATGCGGCGCGCACGCCCTCGCACATCTCGTGAAAAAGCCTCAGCGTGTCCCAGTAGAGTCCATTCGGGAGCCGTACTGGAATATTGGGGAAGCGATGCACTTCTGTCAGCTCAACCCTGTGCTGCACCAAGTGAGCGAGCATGGCGCGACCGCTCTCCGCGCCAAGGTCCAACGCCAGATATCGCCGGGTCACTCCCAGCGAGTATATCGTCGGACTTTCGCTCAATTGGTTCTTGGGCCCAGCGAAGTTATGCCGCTCTCTCCCCATTCGCCGTAAAGTGCCGCAACCAGATCGTCTAAAGCACGATCGGGATCGGGCGCCACCAGCACTTCCCGATTGAACGCAGCAAAGAGCGGGAGCGCGAACGGAGACGGGCGCGGCAGATCGTGAATCTCGATGGGCGATGTGAAGATCTGGGTCGTTATTTCGAGCGCTTGCGGCGCGTCGCACTGATCCTGCAGCACTTCACGAACGGCTTCGCGCACCAGCGGATGATCGGGCTCATGCTCCAGGAGTGTCTTGTAGAGCAGACTGCCATTCCAGGTTGCGATGCGGGCTGAAACATCACCTCGTAAAGTGCGGCGCGGCAGTAACTGTCCGATCTCGGCGATGCGCCGGAAACTGGCGCCGAGCGTTTCTGTGGTTGACAAAGCGGCCCGCAGATCGTCTAGCCAGTTTGCCGGATCGAAGGCCTCGCGCAATATGTTTACGTCCAGCTCGATCCTGGAGTCGAGCGAGAGAAGAAAACTGTGATCGTCGAAATTGGCGACCACGCTGCGACCTTTAGCAATACGTGCGCCCGCCACCCAGGCGAGCGAGCGATTGACCGCGCGCCCGGCTACCACATGAACCAGCAGCAGCATGTTTCTGCCGTTTACTACGCGCTCGGCGAGCACCGGCGAATCCGTCGGTATAGGCATAGCTTTGCAGTGGCGGCCGATGAACGCGGTTACGCGATTAGCTACATTCTGGTCGACCGCGTGTGCTTCGCGGAGATACTCAAAGCAGGCCGGAGCGCCACCACTGTTCCACGCACTGCGCAGTTCGCGCCTTAGCTTCAGCTCCTCCTGCGCAAGTTGAGAGGTCAGCGACATTTTGTTGCCCATCCAGCGGGGAGTTTTGATCTGCTCGCCTTGCGCGGGTTCGACCACTGCAGTGTTTCCCTGAACGTGTTTGACGCGTACCGGCTTGCCGCCCATTACGAAGGCCTCATGCGGCTGTAGAGAGGCGATGAACGATTCTTCAACTGCGCCCATCTGACGATAGCGGTTCGAGACAATCTTCATTTCGTAATCCGAGCTGATTACTCCGGCGTTTAGATAGTAATTGCGCGCCGTCTTGGTATTCGCTACCCGGAACCGGTCCTCGATCAGTTCGATTTTGCCGTAAGTGCCGTATGAGCCGAGCACTTTTCCCTGTCCGCTCAAATAGTAGATGACATCATCGAAATCCTGACGGGTGAGCGAGCTATACGGCCCGGCCTTGCGCACCAAATCGTATGCATCGTCGAGCCGCCATTCACGCTCGATACTCATGCCGAGCAAAACCTGGGCCAGCACGTCGAGCGGAGCGTCCGGAATCCGCAAAGCATCCAGCCGGCCTTCGCGCGAGGCTTCGCGCAGCGCCACACACTCCACCAGATCAGGCAGGCTCAGCGGAATCAGAATACCGTTAGCGATGCCGTTGATCTGGTGGCCACTGCGTCCGAGGCGCTGCAAGGCGCGGCTCACTCCACGCGGCGTGCCGATAAGCAGAACCTGGTCGACACTCGCAAAATCAACTCCCATTTCGAGGCTGCTGGAAGCGATGACGGCCCGCCAGTAACCGGTTTTTAGTCCGTCTTCAATCGTCTGGCGAGTTTCGCGATCAACCGAACCGTGATGGACGGCGATCCGGTCATCCAGTTCGGGAAGGAGAACCCTGAGCGCGAGACCGAGTCGTTCGACTCCCGAGCGAGTGGTGAGGAAGATAAGGCTGCATTGCGCCTTCTGTACTGCGTCGGCAACCGTGGGCGCAATGCGAAACGGGTTGTAACCGGCGGGCGGGAGCCACATACCGGGCTCAGGCGCGACAATCTCAAGGCGGTGAACTCGCTTGAAGCTTGCCTGTGCCACCGAGCACGGCCGCTCGCCGCATAGCAGCCGCTGGATGGCAGAGACGGGCCAAGCAGTCGCCGAGACTCCGATTCGCTGTACTGGTCGCGCGGCCCGATACTCTAGACGTTCCAGGCAGAGCGCCAGCAGCGAGCCGCGTTTGTTCTCCGCAAATGAATGGATCTCGTCGACGATCACGCTTTCGGGAGAAAAGCCATGCTCTCGCCACGTCTTCTGGGAAAGGATCGAGCTCAAGCTTTCCGGTGTCGTGAGCAGCAAATGCGGACGCTGGCGCGCTTGCCGGCTTCGCTCCGAGGCGGCAGTATCTCCGGTGCGCACTTCCATCCGGATCTGCTGAGCAACCGGGAGACGCGCATTGAGTGCCTCAAGAGCGGGCGTGAGATTACGGTGAATGTCGTTATCGAGCGCCTTGAGAGGCGATACGTAGATAGCAGAGATTGCGTTGGGCAAGTTGCCCTGACTCGCTTTTGCAGCCAGTTGCGAAAGAACAGAGAGGAATGCCGCGAAGGTTTTGCCGCTTCCGGTCGGAGCAAGAATCAGCGTATTTTCGCCCGCGAGCGTGTGCGGAAGCGCCTGTGCCTGTACCTCGCTCAGGGATGGATAATGCGTCACGAACCACTCTGAAAGCAGTGGATGCAGTGCGCTCAGAATGAAAGTTTGCGGACCGGCTTGGGCTGGTTTATTGGAGCGAGGCTTGGTAGAGCGCTTCGACGCGCGAGAGGTCATCGCAATCTCCCGGTTTCTTGTCTCGCCGCCATCTCAAAATACGAGGGAAGCGCAAAGCGTAGCCACTCTTATGACGGGCGCTCTTTTGGACGCCGTCGAAAGCCACTTCCAATACTACGGCCGGCCGGACGAGCATCATCGGGCCGAAGCGGTCGGTAGAGGCCGAGCGGAGCACTTTCGTGAGTTCTTTCACTTCGGAGTCGGTCAGTCCGGAGTAGGCCTTGCCTATATTGAGAAAGGACTCGCCGGACCGTACGGCAAAGGTGTAATCGGAAAGGTAGATCGCGCGACGTCCACTGCCTTGCTCGGCTGCCGTGACGACTACATCGAGCGTGCCATAAGGGCGTTTCAGTTTCTGCCAGGCGCCGCTGCGCTTGCCCGGCTCATACTGGCCGCCGCGATGCTTCAGGAGAAGTCCTTCATTACCCCGCTCACGCGCCTGCTGAAAGAGCCGCTCGATCTCTTGACGGCTGACGGGCGCATATTGCGGCGAGAGCAGAAGCGGAGGAGCTATGTCGGCAAAGGTTTCTTCAAGCCTGCTTCGCCGCTGCTCAAGCGGAGCGTCCAGCAGTAGTTGGTCATTCTTGAGCAGGATGTCATAACCCATCAACACGACGGGAACCTTCTCGAGCAGAGCGGGCCTCACGTTCTTACGTGCAATGCGGTGCTGCAACAAATTGAAGTTCAGCGCCCGGCCGTCCTGCCAGGCTAAAATTTCTCCATCGATGAGCCCGTTCCCTGGAAGTGCCGACAAGGCGGTGGCCACCTCAGGAAAAACGCCGGTCACGTCTTCCATGCCGCGCGAAAAAATCTTCACGCGACCGGAAGCGAAGTGTGCCTGCGACCGGATACCGTCATATTTATCCTCTACGATCCAGTCTTCCGGATTGACTATATCTTCCAGCCGGTCGAGAGCCTTGGCCAGCATGAAATCCATCGGATGGAAAAGCTGTGCCGCGATTTGCCCCAGATCACCGCGCCGTGCTGCGAGCGCCACAGCAGCCAAATCTCCCAGCCGGTTGTTAGCATCGCGGATCGCGGCATTCGGAACGCCGCAAGCGAGGGCCACGGCTTCCTCAACCATGCGTCCCATGAGGCCGATCCGCAACCCGCGCGTGATCACCTTGACAAAGTATTTGAGAGTAAGCGGCCGGTAACACTGAAAGGCAGACACAAGCAATTCGCGCTTGCGAGCGGTCGTGCGCGCGCGAAACAGTTCCTGGTAAAGGCAATCAGCCGCACTCAAGCTGAGCGCTTCGCCGCTGGTTCTGCCTCGCAATAAGAGGGCAATAGTTTCACCTGTGTCGCCGACCTCCGTATGGCAAACCTTCAAAGTCTCTCGATCCCATTCGACAGTCGCTTGCAATGCCTCGCGCAGCACGCTGCCGCCTATTGAAAGGCGAGTCTTCTCTTCCCCCGCGAAAAGATGATAATTCGGCGCGCCGGATGATACCGGACCGGCACTTAGAAATTGCACGGCGAGAGCAAAATCGTCATCACTCAAGCCCCGCAGATATTCGGCGAGGATGCTCAGCTTGCGCAGCTTGCTGCTATGGCTGGCGATTTGCTCGCAAACCAGCGCTAACTCATCCATCAGCCTTCTGCCTCGATATTGCTGCGCGCGCCGGCCTGCTGAGGAGCAGAAGCCGAATAACCGCGTTGGCGCAGGATATGGGCGAACGGTGCGGTATACCCATGTACGACATCCACGTGTTTGGCTCCGGAGCGATCTACCAATTCGAGTAGTTCTGTGAAATCAGCGTGATCGGAATACGGGATCAGCTGATCCGCTCCGCTACGAGCGCGAGCGTTGTCGAGGGCCGCCCAGCCTGAAACATAGGCCAACCGTACGTTCTTGCCGCTTGCTTCTAAGGCGCTCCCATGCGCCGGAACCACTACTAGCGCCTTGCCGCGGGTAGCCCTCGCATCGTACGGCTCCCAACCCTCGAATGTGTAGCCGTGCTCCTGGTAAACCGGAATGAATCTAGCGATTGCGCCGTGCACTGCGGTGCGAATTCCCGCCTGGCAGAGGACGTGGACAATCTCCTGGCCCCGTCCGAGCGGATAGCCGATGAAGGCGGGTATAGTGTCTTCGGCCAGGCAAGCATGAGCGAACCTGATGATCTTGTCGATCGCTTCCTCGCGCGACAGCAATTGATAGATAGGGAGTCCGAAGGTGGATTCGATAATGAGCCGGTCACAGGGCAGCGGTTGAGTGGTCTCGCCGCACAAGGGGGGCCGCAGCTTTATGTCGCCGGTATAAACCAAACGCTCACCCGCGTGCTCAATGAGTAGCTGGGCTGCGCCAAGGATGTGACTGGCAGGGAACGCAGTCAAAGTGGCTCCGTTGCATTCGAGACTTTGCCCGAAGTCGAGCGGAACCAGCTCGGGTTCCTGCTGCTCTTCGCTTACCCACAAACGCATCCGGTAGAACCGCAGCGAAGTCGAGGTGCCAATCGCCCTGCCATGGCAACCGCGAGCGTGGTCGCTGTGTCCGTGCGAAATCCAGCTAGCGGCGCACGCCTCTGTGTTGTCTAACCACAGATCGATCGATGGTAAATAGATTCCAGTTTCGCGAAACTCGATCTGCATGCTGTGAGCTAGGAGGCGCTGCCGGCCTTGGCCGACCGCGTTTGTTTAGATGGCTCTCCACCCATTAGATGCGCTTCGAACATGAGAAGGAGCGAGAGCAGCAGCACGATGACGGAGCCGAAAGCTGGCAGCAGCATCACGTAACGCATACCGAGCGAAGCATCGACAAAGCCGAGCAGCCACGGCGCGCTCATGGCCCCGGTTATCGCAATTGAGATGGTTCCGTTGTAGAAGCCGGGGTGATAGGAGAAGCGTTGGTCGAGACGCTCGGCAATCAAAGGATAGACGGGACCAAAACCTGTCCCGATTACGATTACCCCTGCGATAGCGACCGCTACCGAACCGGCGAGGCTCAGAAGCATGAATCCGCATACCGCGACCGTGATGCTTGCGATCAGCAACCTCCGGTGGCTGACGAGAGGTAACAGTTTCTGCGCGCTCATGCGGCCGAGCATCAAGGTCAGGAAGTAAAGCGCTAGCACGCCAATTGCGAGCACCGGGTTCGTACCCAGGCGGTGTACTAGGAAAAGGGGCAACCAGCCCGCGACAGCCCATTCATTCCCGAACTGAAAGAAGAGAAGCAGGCTGAACAATACCGTGGCGATGCTGCGCAGATCCCGCAAGGTCTCGCGCAGCAGTTCCTGCTCGCGGTTGTGCACCAGGAGCGGGTCTTCCGAGTTGCGCATTCCGGCGAGCGTGATAAGGAAAGTTAGCGGCAAAACCGCCAGCAAAGCGGGGGCGATTTGTCTCGGAGTCGAGAAATACGTCGCACCTACAGTCATGGTCGAGACGAGGCATCCGCAGCCAAACAGTATGCCGACTTTGTTGACCGCCGCTCCGGGGTGCCTCCGAAACGAAGATTCGGATGCGTAGAGCAGGGAAGTCGCTAAAGCCCCAGCAGCGATGCCTACAGCGAACAGCACGAGCAGCCGCCACAGAGCGGCGACTGGAGGCGTTACCGCCGATAAAGCGACAAGACTGAGGCATGCTATCCCGGAAGCCAGTAAGGCCAAACTCTTGACGGAAATGTGCCGGAGCAGCTGCTGGGCGGCTGCGGCGGCCGCTACGTAACCCGCGTTCAAGGCTAGAAAGTGAAGTCCGATGAGCTGCGGCTCTACATCGATGTGATATTGCCAGGCTACGGTAAGGGAGCCGAGCAGCCCGAGAAGAATCCCGAGCAGTAAAAAGCCGCTAACCCAGAGGCGTTCGATTGTCATGCGAAGAAGTTGATCTCAGTGCTGTATGAGACGAGCGGACCGGGCGTTTGGATGCCCGTGGTACGCGTTACAGAGAAGTTGACAGCACCCAGGGTTTGCTCTTAAAATCAAAGCATCACTGAGGAAGGAGGTGGTCCAGTCGAAATGAATTCTGGTAGTGACTGTAGCATACAATCCACGCGCGAGGTGGCCGACTCTTAAAGTCGCCGTTCGTACGTTCAGGTATCGTTTCAGTGACGAGGCCGAAGTTCATGTGGACCGGCCGCCCCGTCGCGCGTAACGTAGCTAGAGTATAAAGCTTAAGCCCGTCGACCCACGCTTGTTGTGTCGGCGGGCTTTTGCGTGATAAAATCAATTTTTCACCTTCCTTTTCTCGAAAGGTTCCCAAAATCATGAAACCAGGAATTCACCCTTCCTATGAGGAAGTGAACGTCATCTGCGCATGCGGATCGCAGTTCCACACTCGTTCCACTCACAAGGGTGATCTGCGAGTCGAAATCTGCTCAAGTTGCCATCCGTTTTTCACCGGGCGGCAAAAACTCGTAGACACCGAAGGCCGCGTCGACCGGTTCCAGAAAAAGTTCGCGAAGGCTAAAGAGCTGCAGGCGCAAAAGAAGGCTGCAGCCGATGCCAAGTCCGCAAAAAAGATTCAGTAAGACCGCGGGCTCGACTGCCCTGGTCGTCCTCTAGAAACGCTTACTCTTGACAGGATCTGAATCCGGCAGCATACTTGCCTATGCTCGGATCTCGCTGCCCCCTGTTCCTTTGGTGTCGGCGCTCCCTGCTAAGTGCCTGGCGCGAATTAGAAAGCTATATGAGAAGTAATAGTACTCACAGTAGGATCTCGGCTAATTGCCGCTTCGTGGGTCGAGTAAATGCCTAGGCTAAGTGTTGTGACTCCTCGCAATTTGGCCTTATTCTTTCACGTGACCTTTTTCTTGTATGTCATTGTTGGAGAACGATAAACAGGGAAGTTCGCTTCGGGTGTTAGTTGTCTTCAGGCACTCCATCCTAAGTGCTCAACGCACTCTCCCCATACATTAAGAGGGGTATTCCTAAACTTTTGGACTAGTTCATTATCCTGCTTGTATGAAGGTATTACGCGTGATACTGTTCGATCCGGAGGTTGTTCTAGACAAATGTTCTCACGCTCGTTATTGACTCTCGCAGCCCTCATGCTGCCCGCAGTTGTGTTCGCTCAGGCGGATGCCTATCAAGTTCACTACGTCTCGAATCTTAACGCTGGAGACTCGGTGATCAACATTACTAACGCAGGAAGCAATGGTGGTTTTTCTCCAGGTGGTGATATCTGCGTAAATGTTTACGCCTTCGATCCCCACGAGGAGCTGCAGTCATGCTGCAGCTGCTATACCACTCCAAACGGGTTGTATAGCTTGTCTGCCAGAAGCGATCTGGTCAGCAATACCTTAACTGGTGCTCCGCTCACTTCGATCGTAGTCAAGTTAACGGCTACCAGACCGGTCGGCGGTACCTGCAATGCAGGTGCTACTGGCACTCTGGCGCCCGGTATTCGTGCCTGGGGCACTAACCTTCACGCAGCGCCAAGCGGCGGTTATGCGGTGACGGAAACGGCCTTCGCGAATGCTCCTTTGAGCGGCTCGGAATACTCCAAGCTGACCACGCAGTGCTCGTTCGTCCAGGTTGTCGGCAGCGGTTACGGAATCTGCCGTTCCTGCCGTACCGGCGGTCTCGCGACACCCAAACTGTAAACATCATTAGTTGACTTAGTTCCATTTACCCGTGTGCCGGCCGCAGGGAGATCTCTGTGGCCGGCACACGGGTTAATCTTGTAAGATCTGTAGGAAAGGTTCCCATGAATAGAGCTGTATTTGCTATAGCCGCGCTAATCCCTGCCGTTTGCCTGACGGCCGCTTCCAATACATACACGACTAATATCAATCCAGACCCAGGCACCGTAGTTGCCCAGATTAATGGCACTAAAATCACGCTTGGTGAATTTGAGCAGAAGCGAGCTGCAAGCTTATTTCAGGCCAGAAACACTTACTATCAGGCGGAGCGCAAAGCGCTCGACGACTTCATCGACGACTATCTTTTGCAGCAGCAGGCTCAGCGGGAAGGTATAAGCGTCGCCGAATTATTGAAGCGGCATGTCGATAGCGTAATCCCGAAGGACCCAAGTGAAGAGGCGTTGCGGGTGTATTACGAAGGCGTCGACACCAAGGAGCCCTTCGAAGCAGTCCGCGGCCAGATATTGGATAATCTCCACGAGCGCCGGCGCGAGAAGGCGCGGGCCGCGTACCTTCAAACTCTGCGTAATCAGGCTAAGTTGACCGTCAGTCTTCCGCCGCCGCGCGCCGACGTAGGCCTGCAGGGTGCAGCAACGCTGGGCGATCCGTCGCTCCCGGTGGTCTTCCTCGAATACGCAGACTATGAGTGCCCGTACTGCCAGCAGATCGACCCCGTGCTGAAAAAGCTCCAAACCGAATATAAGGGGCGAGTACTCTTTGCTTACAAAGACACGCCGCTGCCGATGCACACGCATGCTGAAAAAGCCGCCGAAGCAGGGCGCTGCGCCGAAGCACAGGGCAAGTTCTGGCCCTATCACGACATGCTGTTCGCAACCAAGCAGCTTGAAGTGCCGGAGCTGAAGCAAGCTGCCCGAAGCCTTAATCTCGATACGAAGGCGTTTGACACTTGCCTGGATTCAGGCGCAGAAGCCGCCAAGGTAAGCGCGGAACTCGCCGACGCGGCCAAGCTCGGATTAACGGGTACGCCCACTTTCTTCATCAACGGCCGGATTGTCGCCGGATCCGTCAGCTATGAGGCCCTCCGGGATGTAATTGACCAGGAACTGGCCTCGTCTGAACAACCGAAACAGACCGCGAAGCGGTAGAGGGCAGGCCCGATGCCGCAAGGTGCCACGTGCAGGTTGGTGTGAAAAGGCGACAGGGACAACAGACCCAGGCTCGCAGTCATCCCTGGGTTTCGTCTCAGCCCGGGTTGATTCTACTGGATCCTTCTTTGAAGGCGATTGCTTATAACCGGGAGGCGGAGGTGATCCTGACCTACCCGGTCGGCGCGGGCCCGGGGGCCGCACCGGACTTGCCCATCCCGGAAGCGATATTGGAGCAAATCAAGTCTCACGGCTCCGACTCGGCACCTGTTCTCACGTACTTCCACGCAGGGAGGCGGGAGTATGTTTCCTGGGCCTGCGCGCTTGAATCGCACGGCGGATCGCTGCCCGAGCGCTTTATGGCCCTGATGTTAATCAGGAATTCCTCGACTGTGGAAATGGTGAACAGAGTATCCGCGCAGTACAAGCTCACGGACCGCGAGCGCGAAACACTAGAAGCAATATCGCTAGGTCTTACCAGCAAGGAAGCGGCTGAACGGATGAACATCAGCCCAAACACTGTGCGGGCTTACTTACGTCTGATCATGGTAAAAATGGGCGTCGGCACGCGGGCTGGCGTACTGGCCAAGATCCTCGAGCACAACCTGTCTCTCAACCGGCAGATCGATTCGGTTGAAAGACTGCAAATGGCCTGGTAGCTTAGCTGGGCTCACCTTCTAGGGTTAGCCGTGAACCGAAAGGTTAATGACTTCCGGGGCGGAGACCGACTCGACCTTGTAGCCGCAATCACTTAGCGAAAAGCCGACCCTCCAACGCCTATGGCAGCAAGCTTGCCCTTGTTAATGGTGCCGAACGTTCTATCCGGCACCAACCAAAGGGGAAGCAAAATGTGGAGAGCTCTATTAATGGCACTGGCGTTGATGGCAGGATTCGCACCTCAGCATTTCGAATAGTCTCCCGGAGCGCAGGTTGCGCTCGAGGATCGAAGCTTAGTCAATCTTTGTACTGCAAGGCAGGAGCATGCAGTGCAAGATCCAGGACTCTCGTGTTCTGGGAGCGCGGTGCAGCCGGACTGAGCCAGCGCCGGATCCGGGTGCGCAGCGGAGATTCAAGGTAGCGCCAGGAGATCAGCGATGCGATCATCAGCACCGCAAGATAACCCGCAAACGTGAGCGCCGAGGTTTGCGGCGGCGGCACGCCGAGCACATAAGAAATCGGAATCTGCAGGATGTAAATCCCGTAACTCGCTTCCCCAAACAGCACGAGTAGGGGTAAAGAAAGCAGGCGCGCGAGACTGCCCACGCCTTCGGCCAGCGAATAAATGAGCAAACCGAAGAGCGGAGCCAAGAGGCCGTTAGCGAGCAGCGGGCGGGGAATGAACGGACCGCACGCGAAACAGACAATCAGGGCTACAAGCGAGAGGTAAGACAGCACCCTGCTCGTTGCGCGAGGGATCCGAAACCCGAGAATGTAGAGCCTTCCCAGCAGCACGCCAATCAGAAACTCAGGCAGACGCAAGATTGGATTAAACTCAACCGCCATCTGGAGATGGTCTGGAGGACCGGGCCGGAAACCATGCACAAGGCACAGCCAGGCCGGCGTGCCCATTGCGATCAGCCAGAGAGCAATCATCGCGAGCACGCAGCTGCGCGTTCGGAAGCGTCTCAGCAGCGGCACTAACAGCGGGAACACCAGATAAAAGAAAGCCTCGACCGAAACCGACCAGGCAGGATAGTTCCAATACCAGGCAGTCCAAGGAGTCCAGGCCTGCTGCAGAGTTAGGACGCAGGCCGCACCAGTGAGCAGTTTGGCAATACCCGTCCCGAGGTGATTCACCCGGAGGCTCCAGGCAATGTTGTAGGGGGCGGCTAGCACGAAAGCCAGTAAGTAGGCCGGGTAGATACGGGCGACACGCGCTACCCAGAAAGAACGCCGGCTACCCCGGAGCGTGCCTTGCCGGTCTACGTAACTGTACGACAGCACGAAACCGGAAAGGATGTAGAAAAAGCTCACTGCCACGAAGCCCGATGCAACCAGGTTGGCGGGGATCTGAGGGCCGCGCGCCATAATCGGCCCGGCAAAGTGATAGAGCACGACACCCATCGCAGCGAAGAAGCGAAGCCCGGTGAGGGCGTTGAAGTTCTGCTTCCCGGTGCTCATGTTTCAGAAGCGAGTATAGGGTAGGGAAACGGGTGAGCAAAATAGAAGCGCGCACTTCCTGAGGAATACTTCCGTACTGAAGGTACGCGATTGCGGGCAGAGAAAACCCGCCGATCCGGAGGGCGAGAATAGCAGGAGTGCGAAGAAGAAATTCTGCATTTGCCGCCATATCATGCGTACTGCTGTCGACCCAGATCGCCCGGACCTGCAGCGCACAGCGCCCAGCCGGGGACGCCGAACACTCTGAGGTGAATGTCGCGCGAATAGTAGCGCGCTCCGACATCATTTTGCAGAGGCCAAATGTCCGGCCCGAAGACGCCATGCCGCTGGGAAACGGCCGGCTTGGAGCCGCAGTCTGGGCGCAAGATGGGATGACGATCCAGTTGAACCGGGCCGACACTTTACCTGGCCGTCTTTCGCCAGGGCAGGTGGTGATTCCGGGGCTGGCCAGGCTGACCGCCGGCGCGGACTATGCCGGGCGAGTGGATCTCTTCAACGGACAATTTAACGAGCATGGAGGTGGGATGAGCGCCACCGTCTATATCGAGCCGGATTCCGATGTCGTGATCGTTGCGGTAACCGGCGCCGATCCGGCCGCCAGGCAGACAGCGGAGGTGCACTTGTGGGCTCCGCGACGGCCGCTCGAAGAGCACCAGAACGGACTTGCCCTGCTCGCCGAAACGTGGACAGATGCGAGCGCCGCTGGCGCGACCGGCAGAACCTTCGGATCATTAGCAGCGATCACGGCTCGAGCCAGGGACGTACGACCCGACTCTCACGGACGTCTTGCCGCCGGGATATCGTTTTTGCCTGAAAGCGATGGATCGTTCCGCGTTCTGATTGCCGCTCCAGTTTGGGCCGGGGGCGACGCAGTAAAAGCTGCGAGCTCGTTGCTTTCACTCGAGGGCAATCGTTCGTCCGAGCAGCACCAGCGCTGGTGGAACAATCTTTGGAAGCGTGCCGGACTGATGAAGCTGAAGTCACAGGACGGATCGGCCGAATATTTCGAAAATCTTCGCCTGATTGATCTCTTCGTAGCGGCTGCTGAGAGCCGGGGTGCGCTGCCGGGGTCACAAGCCGGTGTTGCGGATCTATTCTCGGCTTTCAAAGACTTTCATCAATGGGATCCATCCGCATATTGGCATTGGAATCTGCGAATGCAGGTTGCGGCCAACCTCGGAGCCGGGCTGCTCGACTTAAACGAGCCGTACTTCCGCCTTTACAGAGATAATCTGCACAATATTGAGGACTGGACAAAGAACAGAATGCAGCGCCGGCCGGGCGCTTGCGTTCCGGAAACGATGCGCTTCAACGGTCAGGGCTTTGAAAACGAAACCTGGACGAAAGCGCCCGGGCGCAATTGCGATGCAGGGTCGCCGCCCTATTACAATGCACGCACCCTTTCCACTGGCGCGGAAGTCGGTTTATGGATCTGGCAGCAATATCTAGTCAGCAGCGACCGAACCTTTCTCGCCGCCAATTACCCGGTGATGGCCGCAGCGGCGCGTTTTCTGCTCGCTTACAGTCACGTGAGCGCAGACGGGCTACGACACACATTCCCATCGAACGCGCACGAAAATCAGTGGGACGTGCACGACCCTACGACTGATATTTGTGCCATGACTGCGCTGCTTCCGGCGGTCATCGAAGCTGCCAAAATTTTGCATCGAGACGCGGATCTGGTCGAAGAAGCTAATGCCGCCCTGCGCCAGATTCCGCCGTTTCCTCGTACCGACCTGGCGACTCTGAAACAGCAGCTGACGCCGGCAGATGACACGGCCGCCCGTGATGCCATTGCGCAATCCTACGATCAGGGCGCTGCGGTTCACAACACGGAAAACATCGGGCTGGAGCCGGTCTGGCCCTACGGACTGATTGGCGACCAGGGTGATTTGCACGATCTGGCCGTGCGCACCTTTCGATCGCGGCCGAATAAGGAGCAGAATGACTGGAGTTTTGATCCCATTCAAGCAGCGAGATTAGGTCTGGCATCGGAGGTGAAATCCAGTTTGTTGAAGTTGACCGCCAAATATCAGGCCTATCCTTCTGGATTCGCAAATTTTGTCAGATCCGAGTTCTACGGCGAGCAGATCGGAGTGGTAGCTGCCGCCTTAGAGGAGGCGCTCGTTCAGGATTATGACGGCCTGGTGCGGATTGCGCCGGCATGGCCTCGGGAATGGGACGCCGATGGCGTAGTTAATATCCAGCACAACAGCAAAATCGATGTTCAAATCCGGCACGGCGAAGCTTCGATGGTAACTCTCGAATCGGGCTTCTCAGGAACGATGCGCTTCCGGAATCCGTGGCAAGGGCAGGCAGTCGAGATCCTATCCGGAAACGAGGATAGAGTATCGGCGGCGGATGTGAAGGGACCCGTCATCGAGTTTCAGGTGGAGTCCGGAAAAGCCTACTCGCTGCGAAAACGTGGCACAACCGAGTCTGCTGAGCCCTTTCTCCAAACCCCTGGAGAAGTGGCTGTGCGGCCCAAGCATCTCGGGACGCGCTCGATCGGGTTAGGCCCAACCGTCGACAATAATGTGAACAGGTGAAGATTCGCGAGCGCTGGCCCGTACTCTTGCTGCGGTGCATCATTCGCCTGTCATACTTCAGTGCTGGGGGTTTTAGCAATGCAGCGGTACACGTTAGTTCTTGGGATTTTGTCGATTTGGAGTGTGGTTTCGGCTAGAGCGGTAACCGTGCCTGCCGGGACCCAGATGGATTTGCGCCTCACTACCGAAGTGACCAGCGAAAATGCCTCAGGAACGCCCGTCTCCGCGGTTGTCATCGCTCCTGTGTTGGTGAATGGAACTCCCGTGATCGGCGCTGGCACTCTGTTGGACGGCGTAACAGCCGACGCCCACGCCTACAAGGCCGCCGCTGACGATGGAACCGCCGAGCAGCCGGCCACCTTGCGTCTGCAACTGACAAAAATTCATGATAAGGGCGGGCAGTCAAAGGCACTTTCCTGCGTCCTTGCGGGCGTGGACAACGCGCGCGAATCGGTTGACCAGTCCGGCCTGATCACAGGGATCAAAGCTTCACAAACGTTCACGGCGCTAGCGGATCAGGGCGTGAACAAGGTGATGGAGAAGAACTCGGAATTCGGACAACTCTTGTCCGGCATCAAGAAGTCGATCGTAAAACAAGCTGACCCTTCCATTGACTACAAGCCGGGCGTGGAGTTTACGGTTAAGTTGACCAAGGCTCTCGACTGGACTCCCTCACCGGATGCGAAATTGCCGCCTCCGATCAAACCGGAAGACCAGCTCAAAGCGCTGGTGGCCCAGCAGCCCTATCGTACTGTCGCGCTCAAACCGCCGAGCCCATCTGACATGACCAACCTGATGTTTATCGGGACGAAGGATCAGCTTGAGCAGGCTTTCAAAGACGCCGGCTGGTTTGCTTCCGATCCGCTTGGCCGTGCGTCCACTTACCATACCGCGCAGGCAATAATTGAAAATCGCGGATATGATGAGGCGCCGATGTCGATACTTACGCTTGACGGCAAACCGCCGGACATGACCTACGAAAAACAAAACAATACCTTCGCATCGCGTCACCACATCCGGCTGTGGCAGATGCCTCAAACGTTTGACGGCAAGCCAGTATTCGTAGCGGCCGCCACGCACGACATCAAGATCTATTTCTCGAAAACCAGCCGTTCCATTACTCATGGCATCGATCCCGATATCGACAACGAGCGAACCAAAGTAACTCAGGACATGCTATTCACCGGCAAAGTACAGGCGGTCTCACTGGTCGACCGGAAGAATATCCCGGCCGATATCTCAAATGCGACCGGCGATCGTTTGAAGACCGACGACAAGATCGCCGTTATCGAATTTAAGTAAGAGATCGCACCTGTCTTACGATGATCGCGGTCGCGCGATGGCCGGCTCGTGATCGCATTCAGTTTAGGAGCCGCGGAGCCCGCGAGTTAGTAGAATCCTTCAAGTGCTTGCTACGGTTACTCCCGACAAGAGCCTTCGTACTCACGTTGTGCCGCTGCTCTGGGGATTCGCGTTTCTCAGTTATTTGCTTCGAACGAATATCGCGGTTGCCCAGCAATACATGGCTCGCGAACTGCGCTTCAATGATCTCCAGATCGGATACGTGTTCAGCGCGTTTTTGATTGGCTATACCATTTGCCAGCTTCCGGCGGGCGTGCTCGGCGATCGCTTTGGGCCTCGTCTTGTGCTAACGATTTCAGGGCTGAGTTGGGGTGTAACTACTCTGTTGACGGGCTTGATGCCCGGATTGTTGCTTGCCGGCACAGGCTTGGCCCTCACCTCTCTACTCGCCATCAGGTTTCTGCTCGGCGTCGGCGAAGCGGCAACTTACCCGGTCGCTATGACCGCTGTTGCGGATTGGTTTTCACCCTCCCAGCACGCCTTCATCAATTCGCTGATCTTCACAGGGTCCACTTTGGGAGCCGCGTTTTCGCCTCCTCTTGTGGCCCTCATCATGAATGCTTTCGGGTGGCGAGCGACATTTTATGTGACAGCGATTCTTCCGTTCGCTCTCACGGCTTTGTGGTGGCGTGAAACGAAAGGCCGCCGGCATCGAACTGCGCCGCGGGAAGTTCCTGGCTTCGCCAAAGGCGCTGGAAGGGGTTGGTTGAATTCGCTCTTAGACCGAAACGTCCTCGTTCTGTCAACGAGCTATTTCCTCTATTGCTACTCGATCTCGATTTTTGTGTACTGGCTGTTCAAGTACCTGGTGGATGTGCGGCACCTAAGCATCGTGAACAGCGGTTGGGCCACCAGCCTGCCTTGGATCGTCGCCTCTATTGCTGTTCCATATTTTGGTTACGTGAGCGGCCGGCTATCGGAGCGCTTGGGCCTGCTACGCGGACGCCGCGTGATTGCGGTCAGTTGTCTGCTAATTTCGGCCTTCCTGATGTTTGTGGGAGCCGGTTCGCTGAACATCTTCGTCTCTATCGGTGCAATTGCGGTGAGTGTGGCACTGCTGTTCAGCACCGAGGCCTCGTATTGGTCGACTGCCATCGAGGTTGCGCCCGCTGAGGCAGGCGCAGCAGGGGGCTTGATGAACCTCGCCGGCAACTTAGGGGGTGTGGCAGCTACGCTGCTGGTACCGGCTCTGGTTGCGCGATTTGGGTGGTTCCAGGCGCTGGTTTCCGGTTCCGCTTTCGCCGTCGCAGGCGCGGCATTCTGGTTCCTGCTGAAACCGCGTAGGCTGGAAGTCGCACAAGTGGCCCTCTCACCGCGCCAGACAGAATGACCGATGCATCTGAACGGGACTCAGGATTCCGTATACTGAGTGTTTCCGAGGAAACCAACTGATCGCTGGGCGCGGCATCGAGTAACAGGAACTGGGCGGATTTCGCCGGCCTTGAATCGGGGCCCGGCAGAATTTCTAAATACTTCCTCAGAGGGCAAAGCGAGGACAATATTGTCTCCTTCCGGGCTGAAATCCAAGATCGACGTTGAGCAGCTCTATCGGGTTCAGGTTCAAGAATTACTGGATTACGCCATTTTCTTGATTGACACCGAGGGCGTGATCGTGAGCTGGAATGCGGGAGTTCGGTATGTCCTGCAATACGAACCGGAAGACTTCATCGGCAGACCGCTGGGAGATCTGTTCACGCCCGAAGATCGCGCGGCCGGCATACCGGAAAAAGAGATGGCAACCGCCACAGAGCAGGGGCGATCTACCGATGTGCGCTGGCATGTGCGTAAGGACGGCAGCCTGCTGTTTGTTGACGGTGTAATGAACGCCTTACGTGATGAGCAGGGCCGTTTGCTTGGGTTATCTAAGGTGATGAGGGATGCCACCCGTCGTCATGAAGCCGAAGTGGCCCTGCGCAATAGCGAGGAGTTCGCCCGCAGCATTGTCGAAAGCAGCCCCGATTGCGTGAAAGTGCTGGATCTCGATGGCCGGGTGCAAATGATCAATCGAGCTTGCTGCCGGGCAATGGACCTCAGCGATCTCGAGAGCTGTCGCGACCGGCCTTGGCCGGAGTTCTGGGAGGGCGACGGGAAAGCGGCTGCCGAGCGGGCCATCGACGCAGCCCGGCAAGGCGCGCAGGGATCTTTCGAAGCCTTTTGCAGTTCGGCCGGCGGTGAACGAAAGTGTTGGGAAGTAATTGTCACGCCGATCCCCGACGCGCAGGGCAAGCCTGCACGGCTGCTCTCGATCTCACGTGAGATCACAGAGCGAAGGCACGCCGAGGCGGTTCTACAGCGCTCGCACGATGAGTTGGCCGAGTTCGCTCATGTTGTTTCCCATGACTTGCAAGCGCCTCTGCGCACCATGAAAAGCTATGCCCAACTACTCGCGAGACGTTACAAGGGCAAACTTGACGAGGATGCGGATACCTTCCTCTCGTTCATTCTGGAAGCTTCGCAAAACATGGAGGAATTAATCCATGGCCTGCTCCAATACGCCCAGTTTGGCGAAGAGGAAACGCGGAAAACTCTTTCCCTGAAGAGTGTTCTCGATACGGTGCTTACCGCGCTTCAGGCGCAAATCGAGGAAACTGGCGCAACGGTCACTGCTGGAGAACTCCCCACTCTCGAAGTGAACCCGACGCGCATCCAGCAGGTATTTCAAAACCTGATCGGGAACGCTTTGAAATACCGGAGTTCTGCCGAGCCGCGCATACTGATCGGCGCGTCGCGCAGTGATGGCTTCTGGGTGATTTCTGTAAGCGATAACGGCGTCGGAATCGCTCCCCAATATTACGATCGGATCTTTCTGCCCTTGAGGCGCCTTCATGGCAAGGAGATTGCAGGCACCGGCCTGGGCTTGTCTGTGTGCAAGAGGATTGTGGAAAGGAATGGTGGACGCATCTGGGTTGAATCGAGGCCGGGTGAAGGTTCGACTTTCTACTTCACTATCCCGATCACGGCCCGCTGATCGCACTGGCTCTGCAAAGAATCTCTCAAGACGTGCAAATTTCGAGTCAGTTCCGCCGTAGGCTGAGTGTGGCCTTGCTGCTGGCGTTCGCCGGCCCATCGAATGGCGCACAGAACCTTGCTTTTGGCTCGCGTGATGCGAAGCCCGTACCCGAGTGGCTCAACCGCCTCACGATCTATGAGATCTGGTTGAAAGCGTTCAGTAAGGAAGGTACGCTCCGAGGCGCGATTCCGCGCTTGCCGTATGTAGCGGACTTGGGAGCTTCCGCAGTTTACCTGAGCCCGATCGCAAAGCGCTCGGCGACTCCTCATGCCTCGCCATACAACATCGCCGATTACAACGCCATCGGCCCGGAGTACGGCACAGATCAGGATCTGCGGGATTTTGTCTCGGCGGCCCACAAACTGCGTTTAAAGGTGCTGCTTGACATCGTTTATTACCATGCAGCGCCGGATAGCGTCATGAGAAGCGAACCCGATTCCTTTATCAAAACAGCGAGCGGGCAGATTGCGCGAGGATTCTGGCCGCAGCCTTTGCCCAATTATAAGAGCCCAAGAGTTCGAAAATATCTGATCGAAAGCCTGGTGCATTGGGTGCGTGACTTCGACGTCGATGGCTTCCGCTGCGATGTCGGTGCGGGTGTTCCTGTTTCTTTCTGGGAGGAAGCGCGGAGGCAGCTTGACCGGGTGAAGCCCGGCTTGATCATGCTCTCGGAATCGGACCGGCCGGATGATCAGCTCGCGGCCTTCGATATCAACTATAACTTCCAATATTATTTGACGCTGCGCTCCGTGATGCTCAATGGGGATCCGGCGATCAATATAAGAAAAGAGTGGGAGGAGATGAAGCGGACCATGCCGCGCGGCGCGCGCCTGCTGCACTACGATGACAACCACGATTGGCGGCGGCCGGTGCTCGAATTCGGCGAGAAGGGCTCGATGGCGTGCTCGCTGCTGAATTTCACGCTGGACGGGATTCCGTTCATCTATAACGGGCAGGAAATCGGCGACCCATCGCTTACCCACTGGGTGGATTCCGCGCCGATCCACTGGCTCAGCGACCCAAAGGAGTCTGTCAATGGAGACCACCGGAAGCAGACTCTGGCTGAATATAAGCAGCTATTCAAGATACGCGCGAATAACCCGGAGTTCACCGCGGGTGATCTGATCTGGATCAACAATTCAGAGCCAGACAGCGTGCTCAGCTTTCTTCGCAAGAAGGGCAATGACGAGATTTTGATTATGCTGAATTTGTCAAATCGGAAGGTGCATGTCACGCTCGACTTGCCCGTTATGGATTACTACGTCGTCGATAACTTACTAAAAGAAGGCAAGACGTGGTTTCCGCTGTATTCGGGCCGTGTTTCGGCCGAACTCGGCGCTTTCGATTGGGTAGTGGGAAAGAAGATACCGCTAGCTCCCTTGGAGAAGGTGCAGTGAGAAAATCGACTCGTGGTCTGCCGATGAACACTTTCAAGTTAGCCGCCAATCTGCTGGTTTGTATGGCGCTCAGCGTAGCCGCAGGAGCACAGACATCCGCCGGCTCCAGCGCCCCGGTTCGAAATCGTGCGCCTCTGCAGCCTGCCGCGTTCGATCCGCTCCCTTTGGGAGCCGTTCACCCAAAAGGATGGCTTCGCAAGCAGGAAGAGATACAGGCAGCCGGACTGACGGGTCATCTGGACGAATTTTGGAACGATGTCGGGCCAAATAGCGGATGGCTGGGCGGAACAGGAGAGTCGTGGGAACGCGGTCCTTATTACTTAGATGGACTGTTGCCGCTGGCCTATCAACTGCAAGACGGTAAGTTGATCGAAAAAGCCAAAAGATGGGTCGATTGGAGTCTGAATTCGCAGCGCAGCGATGGTCAGTTTGGTCCCTCGAAGAATGACGACTGGTGGCCTCGCATGGTGATGCTAAAAGTGCTCACACAGTACGCGGAGGTCAGCGGGGATCCGCGTGTCATCCCGTTCATGACCAGGTACTTCCAATATGAGCTTCGGGAGTTGCCCAACCGGCCGCTAAGAGACTGGGGCAAATATCGCTGGCAGGACAACGTCTATACCGTCATCTGGCTTTACAATCGGACCGGTAACAAAAACCTGCTTGAGCTGGCAAACCTCTTGCATAAGCAGGGCTACGATTGGGAAGCGCAATTTGCAAATTTTCACTACACAGACAAAGAATCTCGCGAACAGCTGGGTTTAACGGATAAACATCCAATCCCCGATGCCGCGATGCAGACGCACGGAGTTAATAACGCGATGGCGCTTAAAGTGGCCCCGGTCTGGTGGCTCATCAGCGGTAACGCGCGGGACCGCGCCGCGCTCGATCAGCAACTTGCCATGCTCGACAAATATCATGGATTGCCGAATGGGATGTTCAGCGGTGATGAGCACTTTGCCGGGCTCGATCCTTCGCAGGGCATCGAGTTGTGCGCCGTAGTCGAGAGCATGTTCTCCCTGGAAGAAGATTTCGCCATTCTGGGCGACGCGCGCCTCGCCGACAGGCTGGAACGCGTCAGTTATAACGCGCTCCCGGCGACTCTTTCAAACGATATGTGGTCTCACCAGTACGATCAGCAGCCGAACCAGATCGCCTGTACGCGAGCGCACCGGCAGTGGTCGACTAACGGAGACGATTCCAACTTGTTCGGTCTCGAGCCGAACTTCGGGTGTTGCACAGCGAATCTTCACCAGGGTTGGCCCAAATTTATCTCGAGCGTGTGGATGGCGAGTTCAGACGGGGGCCTCGTCACTGCGGCGTACGCCCCGAGTGAAGTCCGGACAAGAGTGAAAGACACAGAAGTCGCGATTGAAGAAGAGACTGAATACCCGTTTCGCGGCGATGTCACGCTTAGGGTTCGCCCCGGAGCCGCGGTCGCGTTTCCCCTCTTTTTGCGCATTCCGGAATGGGCTTCTACTGCCAGTCTCGGCATTAATGGCGGCCCGCTGAAAACGATAGCGGGCGGCGAGCTGCACCATGGCTTCTACACTTTGCGCCGGACCTGGAACAACGGGGATGTGGTGAAGATATCCTTCGAGATGCAGCCGCGTGTCAGCCATTGGTATCACAACTCGGTCGTATTCGAGCGTGGGCCGCTGGTCTTCTCTCTGCCGCTTGATGGCCAGTGGCGCGAGCTCAAGAAGTACGCCGAGAAATCCGCCGATTGGCAGATTACTCCGAGCAAAGACTGGAACTTCGCGGTGGAAGACGCCCGCTGTAACATTCACGCGCAAGAACAGCCACTTGGGGCGACACCTTTCGACATAGCGCATGCCCCTGTCACTCTCGCTGTCGAAGGGCGCAAACTTCCGCAATGGACGATTAGTCAGAACTCGGCCGGTCCGCTGCCCCTCAGCCCAGTAAGTTCACGGGCGCCGTTACAAAAACTAACCCTCGTACCTTATGGCGCGGCGAAGTTGCGGATCACCGCCTTCCCATTTCTGAAGGATAGCGCCGGATGCGGTCCAGACGTCGTGTCGAGCAATGCCAGACCGTAGATCGGTTCCGCAGAGAGCGGCCAAAGAGCTCAACCAAGCCGGAACGCCGAGGGCAGCAACTCGTCTGCCGAATATTCGCCTTCATGATTTGCGATCAGCACGGTCGCGCGAGGGGCGAGCTCGACGATCCACTGGCGGCAGGCGCCGCATGGCATCCGCCCTCCAGGAGGTCCCTTCGGGTCTGCATCGATGCAGGCTACGGCAAGCGCGCGGATCTCGCGATCTCCGGCCGTCATCGCAGCCGAAAGAGCAGATCTCTCCGCGCACAGACTTAGGCCCGAACTTGCGTTTTCTACGTTCGCGCCCACGTGAATGCCGCGCTCGCCTAATACCGCCGCTCCGACCCGGAACTTCGAATAAGGTGCGTAAGCGGCCTGGGCAATCGACGTCGCTCGTTGAATGAGCTCCTCACGCTCGCTTGCGCTCAGCTCGCGGTTCCTCATGTGCCTGGAATAGTAAAGAACGTGCGTTTTCATGATATGACGTTACGGGTCCCCAGCAGCTGCAGGTTGCTCTTGCTGGCCCTTACAGTTACGCTCGCGAGCTATGGGCAGGACAACTATGAAATCCAGGTGTACGCCGCCGATACGGTTGCCCCCGGGCGCACTATGGTGGAGCTGCATAGCAACTTCACCTTCGAAGGTTTTAAGACCAGCGTGGGCGGCGTTTTGCCGGACGAGCATCAACTGCATGAAACGGTCGAAATTACTCAGGGCTGGAATAATTGGTTCGAGACCGGCTTTTACATCTTCACAAGCGCTGGGCCGAACCAGGGTTACAAATGGGTCGGCGATCATATCAGGCCGCGCGTTCGAGCGCCCGACAGTTGGCATTGGCCCGTGGGAGTGAGCATCTCGACAGAGATCGGTTATCAGCGCCCGATCTTTTCCAGCGATACCTGGACCTGGGAAATTCGCCCGATCATCGATAAGCAATTCACTCGCTGGTATCTGGCTTTCAATCCTTCGCTCGAGCGTTCTTTCCATGGAGCAAGCGTCCATCAGGGCGTGGGCTTCGCTCCGAACGCCAAAGCCGCCTATTCAGTTACCAAAAAGCTTAGTGCGGGACTCGAATATTACGGATCGCTCGGAGCGATCACTGGATTCGATCCCTTTGGTTTGCAGCAGGAACAGCTCGTTCCTTCGATTGACTATGATTTCGGGCCCAACTGGGAATTCAATTTCGGCGTCGCGGTGGGTGTTACGCATAGCACGGACCATATGATAGTCAAGATGATCGTCGGCAGGCGTTTCAGCTTCTTAACGGCACGAATCCCCGGCATGTTCCGCAGCAGCCCTTGAAACCCGCCTCAGGCCCGTCTCCGACTCTCCCTGTCAATCACTGATCGCGCCCAACTATTTGTTGTTCATGTAGCGCAAGCGAGTCAGGAAATCGCGGTGGCCTTCCCGAGCGACCATCGACTGCACTGCCGTACCCAGCGCCGGGCTCTTGTCGAATGCCTCATCGAACGCCTTGCTCGCCTTGTCGAATCCCGCGGCGTCGCGGGTCGTGAAGTAAAACGTGACGCGGCCCAGTTTCTGGGTGTGGACGTCTTCGGTTTCCATCCCGTATGACGTCAACACGCCATCCGCCAGCAGCTTCTCACAAACTGGCACAAGTGCGCTCTTCATCAGCTCGTTATATGCGTGCATTTCGCCCGCCTTGACGTCCCACTCATCTCCCGCGAGATAGCCGCCTTCGGATGTGCCGGAATGTTGGTTGTGCATCCGGCTGACCATCATGTAATCCCAGTGCTTCGAAGCGTCTTGCACCGGTGCGGTCGTACTCCCTGGTTGGGCATATACCGCTTCAAGCGCTTTCAGCAGATTACCCTCTGAGCTAGCTGTGAACCAGGTACCGTGTGTCGGTTCACCTTCCTGATGGATCAGGTTTGTATAGGCGCCATAGCCCGTAAGAGTGCCATCGGCGACCAATTTGTCCATCAGCGGCCGGTCCTGGTCATCGAGCTTCGCCATATCCGCCCACTGCGCCCGTGGGACGGCCCATTCCGAAATGTAGGTGTAGGCAGGCGCCTTGACCTGATCCCCGTTCTGCGCCTGCGATGGGATACCGACTACCAGGGCAAGAGACACCACGCCCAAAAGCCAAGTTGCTCGATTCTTCATAATCCCCCCAACCTGAGATTCCCGGCGAAAATTGCTCCGGCAGGAATGCAACGCATCCCGATCTGGAGTATATAGGCGTAAAACCGGACGCGCAATCCTAGTAGTTTCTGGTACTAACCTGGTTTAAAGCATTAGCTCGCCCCGGCGCAAAAAATTGCTTGAACGCTTGGCCGACCATTTTAGTGGCGAGGTCTGCAGCGGCCCGGCCCTACAAAAACACGGAGACAACGCCCGGCCCACTTCCCACGTCTTAATATAAAGAATTAAGCTATGTTGTCAGGTTTGCAAAAGCGCCGTCGCCGTGAGCGAGGTTTCTCGCTCATTGAACTACTCATTGTTATTGCCATCATTCTGATCATTCTTTCCATCGCGCTGCCGCAAATGAGCAAGTCGCGCATGAACGCCCAGGAGATGGCGGCCGTAGCTGAAATGAGTACTATCAACAAAGCTGAGGTTCAATATTATTCCCAGTTCGGGCAGTATGCGACAGCCCTCTCCCAACTCGGACCACCCGCTGCCAGCGGCGGGGCGGAAGGGCCTCAAGCCGCCGGCCTGATCCCGGCAAGTCTGGCTTCCGGTTCCAGCGGCGGCTACAATTTCACCATCACTCAATCAGCCCAAGGTTATGCCGCAACGGCCGTGCCTAAGGTCTTCAACAGTACGGGACGCCGCACATTTTACTCCGACCAGAGCGGCATCACCCGCCAGAATTGGGGTCAGGATCCGGCAACCGCCAACAGCCCGGAACTAAAGTAATTTGTCTTGCGTATACTGCACTCGGCACTTTGCTTCCTCATAACAGCAATATGCCTAGGCTCTTCCACAGATCAGGCGAGTAGGCCGTCGGCGGCGGATCTCGCCTCGGCTCTCCGTCAAATCTCACTCGACCCGAGCCGCACTTGGCGCGTACGCAATTTGCAGCTTGCGCGCGGCGACCTCAAAGTCTATCTCAACGAAGGCGTACTGTCGCTTTTTGCGCCCGTAGGGGGGCGCTTCCTCGCCGCGGTCTTCACTACTGAAGCCACCGAAGCGGGAGATGCCGAGTTGATTCTCTTTCCACCCAATCGCAGCGAACGCGCATCGCTCGCCTCGTTTGCTAAAACGCCCAATCTCGATGAGCATTTCGCCAGCGCCGTCTTCTTCTTCACTGACAACACCGCCCAGGAGCTTATTGATCAGATCAATCGCGCTCCCATTCGCGAGGCGCCCGATTTGGTGCCTAACCTGGCTGCCACAGCCGATCCGGTCGGTCGGGAGATCGCCGGGCAGATCGATGTCCCGCTCGTCGAAGCGCTGCTTGATCAGCACCGGCCGGCGGACGGCCTCTTCTACGGTGTATTGGGCGGCCGCACCCTGGGCGCTTTCGATATCGAATACGATCCGACGGAGGCTGAATCGATCTTCGTCGGACGTATTTTGAAGGCCCCCAATGCCGGATTTCAGCTCTGGACGAATTTCCGCGGTCGCCATCAGCCGCCATTTGTTGAACCGGAGCCGCGCATTCGCGACTACCGCATCGATTCCACCATTCATCCCGATCTCACCATGGATGTTACTGCCGGTTTCGATCTGAGGACTTCTGCAGAGGATGGCCGGGTGATCCCGCTCAGTCTCTCGCCGCGTCTTGAGGTCACTTCGGCAACGGTCGACAACCAGCCCGCAGAGGTCTTCGAGCATCCGTCCGAGCGCCTCAAGCAGTTCGGAGGCAGCGAAACATTTCTCGTAGTAACCGGTATGCCCCTCTCCGCCGGCGTCGACCACGAAATTCAACTGCATTACTCGGGATCGGTCATTCGCCGCACACCCTCTGGTGAATATTTCGTGGATGACCGCAATACCTGGTACCCGGTCGAAGACCCAGTGCTTGCCAGCTTCGATCTCAGTTTCCACTATCCGGAACGCCTGCACCTCGTTTCCACGGGCGAGCCAATAAGCGAGAAGGTGGAGGCCGGGATACGCACGGTCCATCGTAAGACCATTACGCCCGAAGCGCTCGCCGGGTTCAATCTGGGCGACTACACCGTCAAACACGAGCAGCACAATTCGTACTCGCTGGAAATCGATTCGCCGGGCACCGCCGCCTCAACTCTGGTGGAAGACCCAACTCTCCCCGCTCAAACCGCCAGCATCCTGGACGGCTACACCCGCCTCTGGGCTCCTCTTCCCATCCACAGCCTGGCGGTCACTCCGATTGCCGGCTATTTCGGTCAGGGCTTTCCCGGCCTTATCTATCTTTCAAGCGTATCGTTCATAAAAGAGCAAGATCGCTCCGCATCCCTGCGCGGTTCGCGCTTTGACGCTTTCTTCTCGGAACTCCTTCTGCCGCACGAGATTGCCCATCAGTGGTGGGGAAACATCGTGCGCCCCGAAGGCTATCGCGCTAATTGGATCACCGAGGCTATGGCCAACGATTCCGCTCTCGAGTATGTTGAGCGGACTCGGGGCAGGGAAGCCCGCGATCAAATTCTGGAGAACTACCGCCAGGACCTGATCAAGAAGAAAGATGGCAAGCCGGTGGAATCAGCCGGACCAGTAAGCTTTGGCGAACGCCTGATAGATACGCATGGATTCGAAAGCTGGCGTTTGATCCTATATGAGAAGGGATCCTGGATTATGCACATGCTGCGCGAGCGGCTCGGTCATGAAAATTTCCGCCAGTTACAAGTACGCTTGCTCAGCGACTACGGCAAGCGGCCCTTGAGCAATGAAGATTTGCGGCAGCTCGCAAGCAGCTTCGTGCCCCGCGGAGAGCTCGACAAAACGCTCGCTAACTTCTTTGACACTTGGGTCTATGGAACGGGAATCCCGGCGCTCAGTTTGCGCGTCAGCGGGCGAAACGGCAATTTGGACGTCTCGGGAGTAGACAGCGACTTCATGGTAGACGTTCCGCTGCATTGCAAAGGAGTTCCGGTCCATTGGGTGCGGGCCGGCGCAGGTAGCAATTCATTTCAATTGCCTCCCAACGCTTCATCTTGCGAGCTGCCGCCACAGCGCGACTTTCTGTACACACGCTGATACATAAAAAGAGGGAGCCCGGTCGAGCTCCCTCCTTTGTTGCGAAATAGAATCTGCCGGTTAGAACGACAAGGCGCAAGGCGAATTGCACCAGCCGCGGCAGGTTTTGTTGTGAGGTGATTTGGCCGAAGGAAGAAGAACCCAAAGCTTGCCCGGGATATCCGAACTGCACCCGGTTGAAGATGTTGAAGAACTCCGCGCGGAACTGTAGAGACGCTCTGTTCTCAGGAGCGAGCGGGAAGCTTTGAAGGCCGAAAAATCCCAGTTCGCAATGCCTGGAGCGCGAAGATGCGGATCGTTTCGGCTCTCGTCACCGAAGGTAAATGGCGCCGGTTGCGTGAAGCAAGCGGTGTTGAAGTAGTCGTTTAGCTTGGATGTGATCGAGCCCGAAACCGAAGAGTTGCAGCCCGCCACCACGTTCGGCCGCTGCCCGCCGCCGAAAGAATTACTCGTGTTCGAATTTGTAGTGAGATGCAGCGGGAAACCGCTCTGCAGCGTTGTCACGCCCTCTACTCCCCAGCCGCCGAGAGCGGCGTTGACGAAAGCATTGGCGTTTGACATGTACTTGCGGCCTTTGTGTCGCTGATCAATTTGGCATGCGTGTAAGCAACCAAAATCGAATTCCCTCCAGAGAACCGCTTCTCCGCTTTTACCTGCAGGGATTCATAGGTCGAATTGCCGATGCCCTCGCCTGCGAAATTCACTCCGTTAAATTCCGGATATGGCCGCAGTAGCTGCCCGAGTTGAACCGTCGGTTGCGCCAGCGGAGAACCTACCGCGGTTACGTGCCCATAGAACGGATTGGTTACGTTGGTCAAAAGCGCATCGCCCAGAGACAGATACTGATCCGGCAACTGGTCAATCTGTGGCGAGTCGATCCGCAGATGTGTTCCTTTCGCCCCACCATATGCCACGTCGATCAGGAACCCGTTACCGAACTGCTGTTGAATATCGGCATTCCACTGCTGCGCGTAACCGTAAGGATTACCCAGCTGATTTTCGTTGATCCCGGTTCCGAGCAGTCGCTGCGCATAATCCGGACTTTCGTCCAGGAGGCCCAATGATGCCGCCCGGGAACGGATTAGCAATCGTGTAAGCCCCTTTCCGACAACCGCCGAAGTGGCCGAGCAACTGGCGGGCAAGCATGCCGGAACGCCCGTATAGATGGATTCGAGAACAGGTGTCGAGTAGCTGTTGATTGGATCGTTGTTCGGGCTGGTGTCCCAGGCCACATCGTTGGGCAGCCAGAAGACTCCATAGCCCGCATGAAACACCGTGTTCTGAGCCATCTGGTATGCCAGGCCGGTACGCGGCGCAAACTGCTTCCAGTTCGGCCGGATTCCGCTTCGGTACGAATTGTTCGCCGAATCCACCAGGTCGATATTGCCCGGTACGTTCATTCCCGCTGCTGCCAATACCGAGTTGGCCTGGGTCGGATTGAAATAAGAGATTCGGTTGAAGCGCTCGGTCCAAGGTCCCGCGTGTTCCCAGCGCACGCCCAGATTCAGAGTTAGTTTGGGCGTTACATGCCAGTCATCATTCGCGAAAAGCGCAGGATAAAGCTGTTGAGCAGCCACAAGTGCTGGACTGTTTGCATTTCCCCCGAAGGATAGCCGAGCAGGAATGTCGCCAGCCCCAGTCCGCTCCCCGCTGTATTGTTGGCGTTCGCTGCCGTCAAATCGGGATTGAAGTTGAATATTCCGGTCGGTACGTTCGTCTGTGCATAGTTATGTGTGTCAGGCGCAGGAACTCGCCGCCGAATTTGAACGTGTGGTTCCCCGCGATTTTGGTCAGTGTGCTGGCTGCACGGTAGTTGTCGTTCCGATCGATCATGACGCTGCCCGCCCTGGCTGCCGAAGGTGCCATACGTGTCGAACCCGTTGATCACCGGTACCGGCAAAGCACGAAATACCGCGTCACTATTCAGTGAAGCCGGCCAGCCAAGCTGCGTCAAATCGTACCCGTAGCTTCTGGGTATTCGGTTATAGCTGAAGCGTTGGTAGCTCAAACGCACTTCCATAATCGTGGTTGGCGAGAAGGAATACGTGTCACCCAGAACGAAATTATTCGTATTGAAAGTCTCAGTGCAGCGATCCTTGCAGACTCCATTTTGAAATGGATCATTCGGCAGGTTTAGATTGCCCCAATAGCTGTGGCGCGCCGTAATGTGCTGCTTATCGGAAACGTTCTGGTCAATATGGACTACCGGATACAAACCCAGCATGATCAGTGAAGTTGGATTGATTCTGCTCTGCGGTATGACATTGCCTGGGAACTGAGTCCGGTCGCCAACCTTCTGGCCGGGGCCGCACGCTGGAGCTCCTGGAGCGCCGCTGCCACAGGTCGTCAGCGGATCGTAGATATTCACGCCTTGCGCTGCGGCGAGAGCCGATAGATCACCTGTCCGCTCTGCCGCTGTGGGCACCGTCTGCGTATACGATGCACCCTGCCTTAACCTGAATCCCTCATAATTGACAAAGAAAAACGTTTTGTTTTTGCCGTTGTAAATCTTCGGAATAAAAACCGGACCGCCCACATTGAATCCAAACTGATTTTGCGTGAATGCGCCGCGCGGGGTTCCGTGGAGATTGTTGAAAAACGTATTCGCATCCAGATCCCTGTTCCTCAGATACTCCCAAAGCGTGCCGTGCAGATCGTTGCTCCCGGACTTCGTCGTGAAGTTGACTACACCGCCGGCAAACCGCCCGTACTCAGGCGAAAGATTATTCGTCGCGACCTTAAACTCCTGCAAAGAATCCTGCGTCGGAATCAACGCCGTAATGTTGATGTAGCTTCCGTTTACAGGCGAGCCATCCAGCCACACCATACTCTGATTGGCCATGCCGCCGCCAATCTGATAGTTGCCCCAGGCAAACGGGTTCTGGCCATTCGGATTCGCCATCGATCCGCCTTGCGGAACCACCGACGGAACCAGCGCGACCAAGTTTAATAGATTTGCGCCCGTTCAGCGGCAGCTCCGTTGTCTTGCGCTCATCGATGACTTGCCCAAGCGAAGAAGATTCGGGCGTCAGGAGCGGGGTCTGCGCCGTCACTTCCACAGTCTGATTGACCGCACCCACTTCCAGAGCAAGATCGATCTTGCTGGTGGTTTGCGTTTGCACGGTTATCGGTGATCGAACAACACGCTTGAATCCCGGCTTCTCGACGCTTACCGAGTAAGTGGCCGGCGAAACGTTGACGAATTGATAAGATCCGTCCGCGTTGGTGGTCTCGGTGCGCTTCTCATTGGTTCCTAGGTTTGTAAGCACCACTTCGGTATTCGAGATGGCCGCACCCGAAGGGTCGGTTACGTTGCCAACAACAGATCCGAAAGTTGTTTGAGCGTTAAGGTGAGAGGCAGCCGAAAGAAGTACTGCACGTTCGCAGCGACCGAATTTACGGCCTCTGGGCTGGCTCGATCGACAAGCGAATCTAGTCCGTCAGCCCATGCTTCTCGCGTAATTGCCGCAACTGTTCGCGCTCCCTCCGGTCGACTTCGGAGAAAAAGCGCGCACGCGGAAACTGGTGATGTGCAATCGCATACTCCATCCGCCTCAGATTTGCTTGCAGCCTCTGCTGGGCCTGAACGATCTCGGGCGGTAAACCTGAGCTCTCCGCTTCTGCGACTGCCGCGCGCTGCTCCTGCTCTCCTCGCCGCACGGACAGAACCCATTGGGCGCAGCACCCGGTTAGGGCTCCTGCCACTTCCGCCAGCACAAAGCGCATAAAGCGCACCCATCCCCGTTTGCGGTGTTCATTGGCCGCTTCTTCAAATACTGCCGTCATCTCCTGCTCGAAAATTGCTCGATGGCTTCTCGGATACAGCCGCATCAAAAATCCGAATGCTCGTGTCATTTAAGCCTCCAGTGCCTTTATTCGTGCCCCCGCTCGCATCAGCTGTTTCATCCTCTCCAACTCTGTGCGAAGCGCTCTGAGCCCCGCCCGGGTCAGCCGGTAACTCTGCTTCTCGCGCGACGTGTCTTCCTGCTCGTAGCGTTCAATCCAACCCTCGTCAAGCAACCGCCGCAGAGCGCCATAGAGCGTCCCCGTACTAACCCGGACACGCCCGCCGCTCAGCTCTTCCATGTCCTTCATCAAGGCATAGCCATGCTGCGGCTGATCTGCCAGGCTCATCAGAATCAGCAGCACCGGTTCGGTGAGAGGTCGGCCCTCCTCCTCCGTATCTCTTATGACGACATGTCGCATAACGACATGTTACCCTGACCCGCGAAACCTGTCAACTCCTCCCTGGTAACCTCACCCGCTCGGCTGGCATCCTTACGCAATTAAACCGTTGCTTTCCAAAAGGGTCCCGGTATCGCGTTTCCGTCTGGCTCTACTGCTGCTCCTTTGCTCGGTGAGCCGGGCCTCTGGGCAGAGCGGATCCGTCATGTCTGACGGGCAGGCCATCCCGGGTGCCACCGTAATCGCTACCCAAGGTGGACACACCTTTTCGACGGTAACCGATCCAGACGGCCGCTATCAATTCCCTCCGCTCCCGGCCGGCAATTGGTCCCTCACCGTCGAAATGTTCGGTTTCATTCCTTTGAAGAAGGATGTCGACTTCTCTACAGCCAAGGGACCTGTCAACTTCGACCTTGAACTAAAGCCGCCACAGGTCCTAGAGCGGCTTCAGCAATTCGCCGCGCGCCGTAATGGTCAGGTTGGCGGTGCGCCGGGCCTTCAGCGAAGCAACAACGCATCCGAGAATGCTTTGCCCGGGGCCGGTCGGAGAAGCGGCGTCAACGGACAGGCGAGTCAATTCGATCAGCAAGTGCAGAATGAACTCGACGCGCAGCAGCAGAGCGCGAGTGCTCCGTCGCCCGCCGCTCAAAGCAGTAATGAAGCGTTTCTCGTTTCGGGTAGCTTGAGTCCCGGTCTAGCTCCAGGCGGTCAAGCGGACTCAGGCCCTGATATGCGCCTCACTGCGGGAATGAGTGCCGCCGATGGCAATCCGAACGCACCCGGCTTCGGCCAAGGAAAATCTGTTCAGAGCTTTGGGGGCCCCGGCGCGGGAGGATTCGGCCCTCCTGGCGGGTTCGGTGGGCGCGGTTCTGGCCGTTTCGCCGCCGGACCCGGCGCTTCTCGCGGCCGTCGTCCTGGACAAATGCCCGGCGCGCAATTCGGAAACTTCCGCCGCCGCAACCGCCAGATCCATGGCCAGCTCTCGTTTACCCTCCAGAATTCAGCCCTCAATGCCAGACCGTTCTCACTGAACGGCCTTGATATCCCGCAAGCCGCCTACGCACAAAGCCGTTTCAGCTTCATCGTTGGTGGGCCGCTCGTCATCAAGAAAATCGTCAAGGATCCCAGCACGCAATTCTTCCTGAGTTATTTTGGTACCCGTGCCCGCAACCCCGAACTTTTCACCGAGACGGTCCCGACCCTCGCCGAGCGCAACGGAAATTTCTCCCAAGCCACCCAATCCCTCGGCGCTAACGCTACCAGTGTTCCCGTCCAGATCTTCAATCCCACAACGCGCCAGCCTTTTCCCGGCAACATCATTCCAAGGAATCTACTGAGCCCAATCGCCCTCGGTTTGTTGCGCTTTTATCCCTTGCCGAACCAGCCCGGCAGCGCCAACAACTACCAGTTCGAAACCGCCCAGGCCGTCAACACCGATAACGTTGGCTTTCGTTTACAGCGCAATCTGACCAGGGCCGACCGGCTGGCAATAAATTTCCAATACCAGGACCGCAGCGGAACGACTGCTAATCCCTTCGGGTATTTCGACGACAGCAGCGGCTATGGCGCCAATCTCGCACTCACCTGGACGCGCAACCTCGGAACGAATGCTATCAGCAATGCGCAAATCCGCTTGAACCGCAATCGCGCCGGAATCACGCCCTACTTCTCGCGCCTGCCCGATGTCGCCGCCCAACTCGGTATTCCAGGTACCTCATCGAATCCGCTCGATTACGGACCTCCCACGCTCAACTTCACGAATTTCGCAAGCCTGAGCGATATGGTTGCCTCACTCACGCGGAATCAGGCGCAAGGCATCACGGAAGCCATCAGCATGGTGAAGGCTCTCCACACGATCACCGTCGGCGGGGGTTACACGCGCGCCGATCTCAGCACCCTCACCAATCCCAACGGCCGCGGCGCCTTCAGTTTCACTGGTATCGCTACCAGCCAGTTATCCGGGTCCGATTGCCAATCCTCCACAATAGGCGGCTGCACGGTCCAGTCCGGTACGGGTTATGATCTCGCCGATTTTCTGCTCGGTTATCCGCAATCGAGCTCGATCCGCTATGGCGACGATGCCAGCTACTTCCTCGAAAACCAATGGAGCGGCTATGCGCAAGACGAGTGGAAAGCCCGCCCGAATCTGACCCTGCTGCTCGGCGTGCGCTACGAATACTTCTCCCCGTGGGCCGAGAAATACGGCCGCATGGCGAACCTCGATATCGGTCCTGATTTTGCTCGCGTGAGTGTCGCCACTCCGGCCACGCCGGGATCATACACCGGAAGTTTTCCCTCTGGCCTGATAAACCCCGATCGCAACAACTGGTCTCCCCGCGCGGGGCTCGCCTGGAAACTGCCCTGGACCCGGAACTCAACCATTGTTCGCGCCGGCTACGGCATCTATTACAACGAGCAGGCCTACATCTCTCTCGCGCAGCAGCTGGCCCAGCAGCCGCCCTTCGCCATCTCAAATGCCGTGAACACCAGCTCAGGTAACCTACTGACACTCGGCAGGGGCTTCCTCACGACCGCGCCGCAGGAAATCACCAACACCTTCGCCGTTGACCGGTTCTACCGTACGCCTTACGCGGGCACCTGGAATGCCAGCATCCAACATGATTTTGGTCAGGGTTTTTTCGTCGAAGCTGCGTATCTTGGCACCAAGGGAACGCGCCTCGATGTCCGCATCCTTCCTAATCAGTTGCCGCCCGGCAGCCCGCTTTCCTTAGCTGACCGCACGCAGCTCGGCAATGCAGTCGGCTTCACCTACGACGAGCCTGTCGGTAATTCGATTTTCAACGCATTGCAGCTTCGCGGCATCCGGCGATTCAACCACGGGCTGTCTTTCAATGCTTATTACCAATTCGCAAAATCGATTGACGACTCTTCTACTTTTGGCGGAGCCGGCAACACTGTTGCGCAAAACTGGTTGAATATCGCAGCGGAGCGCGGCCTCTCCAGCTTCGACGTGAGGCATGAATTAAACACGACCTTCATCTATACCTCCCCGGCCGGCGCGCGCGGGTCCCACATCTCTCCCGAGAGTAAGCTCGGACGTTTTCTGAAGGACTGGCAATTGAGCGGCGGCATCACCGCGCAGACCGGCACCCCACTTACCGCGCGCCTTCTCGGCAACACCGCCCAACTCGCTCAAACGGGCGGCATCGGTAGCGGGCGGGCCGAAGCTACCGGCTTGCCCATTGAAAGCAACAGCGGGTTCTTCAATCTCCTCGCCTTCACTTCGCTGATTCCGCCGGGCGAGTACGGCAACGCCGGGCGCAACACCATTCCCGGCCCGGGCTTATTCAATATCAATCTGGCGTTTGCCCGCTCCTTCACGTTCACCGAGCGTCGCCGCCTTGAATTCCGCATCGAATCCAATAACGTGCTCAATCATGTTAACTACACCAATCTCTATACCGTGGTGAACGCTGTAAATTACGGCTTGCCAAGCGCGGCCGGCGCTATGCGCACCATGAACGCAGTCGTGAGGTTCCGGTTTTGAAAGGCCTCAGGCTTCTTATATCCGCTCTTTTTGCGGCTCAGCCCTATTTCGCCCAAACGGCGAAATTCACCATCAGCACCAATGTCGTGGTCGTCAACGTTACCGTCCTCGATCGCAACGGCAGGCCGGTCGAGAACCTCACCAAACACGACTTTCTTCTTTATGAAGACGGCAAACCGCAAACCATTCAGGCCGTCGATTTCCAAAACCTGAACAGTCAACTCCTTCCGCCCGTTCAGGTCAAAGCGCCTGAGTTGCTCAGAAGTCACAATCCTCAGCCTGAAAAACCGCCCGCAAAAACCGGTGGCCTCTCGCCATATCAGGACCGTCGGCTTCTTGTCCTGTTCTTCGATTTCGGATCCATGCAACCTGCCGAGCAGATTCGGTCTCGCGAAGCTGCCATCAAGTTCATTACCACTCAGATGACTGCCAGCGACATGGTTTCTATCCTGACCTACGGTACCGAACTCAAGACCGTCCAGGACTTCACTTCTGATCGCGATCTCCTTCTTGCCGCGATTAACAGATTCCGCCCGGGCGAGTCCAGCGAAAATGCCAGCTTCGCCGATGAAGGAGCCGACTCGCAGGATCAGAGCGGCCAATTCGTCGCCGATGAAACTGAGTTCAACATCTTCAACGCCGACCTCAAGCTTGCGGCTCTCGAAGATGCCGCTCGCACCCTCGGCCAATACTCCGCCAGAAAGGCGCTCATTTACATCTCGAGCGGCATTCAGAAAAACGGCGTCGATAACCAGTCGCAGCTCCGCGCTACAGTGAACACAGCCGTCCGCGCAAACGTCGCCTTTTATCCCATCGATGCTCGCGGCCTGACTACGCTCGCGCCCGGCGGAGATGCCAGCCAGCAAGGTGCAGCCGGAAATAATCTTTACAGGGGCGCCGGCCAGAACTCGCTGCGCAATAACTTCGTGAACCAGCAGGAAACACTCGCCACGCTCGCTATCGAGACCGGCGGCAAGGCGCTCCTGGATTCAAATGACCTCACACAAGGTATGCGCCAGGTTCAGAAGGATTTCTCGAGCTATTACACCCTGTCTTATGTCCCGTCGAATACCGCGCTCAATGGCGCGTATCGCCGCATACAGGTAAGACTTGCGCCGCGGCTGGCCGATCTACACGCCAAGCTCGATTACCGGCAAGGCTATTACGGGCCCAACACGTTTCGCCACATGAGCGACTCTGATAAGGAAGTTCAGCTCTCACAGGCTTTGATTTCAGATAACCCCGTAACCGATCTGCCGCTTGCTGTCGAAGTCGATTACTTCCGTGTTGGGAAAGCAGCACAGGCCGCGAGCGCGCGCCACAAAAGCAAGACAGAAACTTCGGCCGGCTTTGACAAGTATTTTGTCCCCATCGAAGTAAAAATTCCTGGCTCTGGCCTCGTCTTTCACGGTAAGGGCGCGAAGCAGGCGACTGAGCTCGATTTCATCGCTGAAATCTTTGACTCCCGCAACCGCCCGGCCGCCACCGTGCGCGATACCATCCCCCTCAAAGTCAGCACCGATCTAGCTGGACAAGTGACTCAGAAGAGTATTCAGTACGATACCGGCGTCACGCTCACCCCCGGCGCTTACAAGCTTCGCTTTGTCGCTCGCGAAAACGGGGAAGGCAAGGTCGGCACCTTCGAGACTCCGTTCACCGTCCCCGACCTCGCTCAGGCCAAGTCTCTCAAAATCAGCTCACTCATTCTGAGCAGCCAGCGCGAACCGGTTACTGCTCAGGTTGCCGGCGTGAAGAACAGTCAAAAGCTGCTCGCGCAAAATCCGCTCATCGAGGGTGGCCAGAAGCTCGTCCCGAACGTTACCAAGGTCTTTCGACCCGGCCAGGACCTGCTCGCTTACGTCGAGGTCTATGATCCTGCCATTCCCAACGCGTTCCCGCTGAGCTTCCGGCGTGCCGACGTCGAAGCCAATATCGCCTTCTACCAAAACCAGAAGAAGATCTTCGAATCAGCGCCTGTGCGCGCCAGCCGTCTCAGTGATTCGCGCGAGGGAACGCTTCCCGTCTGGCTTCAGGCTTCCGTTTCGGAGCTCGCGCCCGGCGAATATGATTGCCAGGTAAATCTCGTCGACGAATTTGGCCGGAAGTTCGCCTTCCCGCGCAGCCGCATGGCAGTGCTGCCCGGCGCAGCGCATTGAGCCGAACCGGTCGGAGAGCTAACCCTTCATCAATGGTGATCGTGGTCGTGGTGGTCTCCACGATGTTCTTCTCGCACATCATGATGCTCCACGCGAGGGCCTTCGTGATGGTAAGGCGTGGCATACGGGTGAACATAAGCGTTCCGGTTAACCCACGTCCGCGCCCACGGCCGGTGATCGATCAGGATCGTGTGCTCGCGCCAGCCGAAACCCACGCCGCCCCAGCCCCATGGATAGAAGGCCGCGCCGATGGATATCCCTGGCCCAAATCGAATCGCCCCTCCTATGAACAATCCCGGGCGCGGACGTGCGAACACGATCTGCGGGTTGTAATACGGTACATAGTAGAATCCGGGCTGGACCGGCAGAATCTCGATGTCCCCCCGTCCGGCTACCTCCACCCGCAGATACGGACCGCTTCGCAGATAGCCATAGTCGTAGGCCTGCTGCCGCATGTACTGCACTGCATTCATCACCTGGTCCCGCTCGCTGAGCACAGCGTTGCCCAGTTCTTGGGTCCATCCCATGTACTGCGCCATATAGTTAAGGGTGCTTGGAAACGGCAATAGCGCAATCACGCTAGGTGCCCATGGTAGGTTGTCCTGTTGAATAGCTTGCGCTAGCGCATCACCTCTCAAGTACGAGTGCTGGTTCGCCCACGCTGCCGCCTCGGGAATCTGTTGCCAGTAGCTCGAAGCTGTCAGGACCTGCGCCAGTAATCCGTCAGGATAGAGGGCAATAGGAGCGACCAGTTGATCTAACTGCTGCGGCGACAACTGCGCCGGCGGCGCGTACTGCGGAGGGTATTGCCCCTGCGGATACTGCTGTTGAGGATACTGGCCCTGCTGCGGCGGATACTGCCCTTGCGGGTACTGACCCTGTGGCGGTGGATATTGTCCACTCGGTGGATACTGCCCCTGCTGGGGCGGGTACTGGTTTTGTGTCGGAGGATACTGACCCTGTGAGAGTGGGTATTGTCCGGGAGGTGGGTATTGCTGCTGCGCATCCTGCGCGAAAACGGGAGCCGTCACGCCAGCGGTGAAAAGAACGAGTCCCAAAACAGTTGATAACGATCGTTTCGATTGCACTGTAGTTATGCCTCGCGCCCTCTTCGTTTCTTCTCGAGAGAGCATCTAAACAAATTGACGCCCTGACTTCAACGAAGGATACGCGCCTGGGGATGTGGCTGGTATTAATCTCGCTTAAGACAAGTGATCGGGAGGTGTGATCCTTCCATCCGCGACCGCAGTGAAGTGCCCAGCGTGCGGGGCACGAAACAGCTCGGCTGCAGAGTAGGGAACTCGCTGACGCGGGAACAGGCCGACCGGCTGCTGAGTTTCCGGATCGGAGGAAGCTCCGCGGCAAACGCGACTATAGCGTGCTGGGCCAAAGAAGCGGCCGATGGAGGAGACGGGAAACCTCGGTCGCGATGCCTATTCGCAAAAGCTGGAGAACAGAGAACTAGCTCGGTATTCACGCGCTCAGATCGTAACCTTGGCACACGCGACGATATGATCAAAGCGTTGATTGAAACAGGTGCAGCGCTATGCCACACTTGCCTCAGCCTTCAGCTAACGCAATCAAACTTAGCTGCTCCGTTTGCGCTCTCTGTTTAAACCTGCTCCCCGCGGTATCGAACGCTCAGATCTCAACTGAAGCAACTCTCAACAGCCCGGTTTGGGCGATGCGTTTGCTCACATCAAGTGGCGGCTGGGTTCTGACCAGAAGTGACAAACTCTTGTGGTCCAACGATGCTGGAAAGTCCTGGGCCTTAAGGCGGTGCCAATTTGCCAATCTGGGACGGCTATCAACCCCCATGTGGCAGTTTTAAATACCTGATGAGCACAAACCTGTCTGTTGCGAACGCGCAGGGTAAGAGACGTCGACAGGGCAGCTCTCAAACGAATGGACCTCATGATTCTCGCGAAGGATACGCAGGCGGGAGGCCGCTGCGATTGATCGGTTAAGGCAGCCCGCCCCGGAGCCTCGCGAGGAAAATAGAGCTTTCTGGAAAAGGGCTAATGAACAGAAGAGAATTCTCGAAAGCGATCGGATCGGCAGGGCTTTTTCCGATTTTGCCGCGCCGCATATCGACGACCACAAATTTCAGCCGGCGCCGTCCTTCCGATCCCGCATGGCCGTCGCACTCGGCCTGGGAAAAACTCAAGGCAGCAGTAGGAGGAAATCTGATTCCCGTGGATTCTCCTCTAAACATACTTAAAAACGATCTCGATAGCGTTGCGGCAAAGAGTCTCGAGGCGAACCTGAAAAATCCGTATTACGTCGGGGATCAGCCAGGGCTGACACAGACCTTGGGATGGGTCGACGCATGGGATACTAAACCGAGCGTTTACGCAGTCGCGGCGAGAAACGCCCATGACATTGCGGAAGCCGTGAACTTTGCCCGCGACAATGACTTGCGCCTCGTGGTCAAGGGCGGCGGTCATAGCTACCAGGGCACGTCCAACGCCCCTGATTCGCTCCTGATTTGGACGCGGCACATGAACGACATCACGATGCATACCGCATTCATTCCGCAGGGATGTGAGCATACTCACCAGCCGCAACCGGCTGTGACACTAGGGGCCGGGACGATCTGGATGCAGGCCTACGACGTTGTTACCACCAAAGGCGCGAGATATGTTCAGGGCGGAGGATGCACGACCGTAGGGGTGGCGGGTCTGGTTCAAAGTGGTGGCTTTGGAAGTCACTCGAAACGCTACGGTACTGCTGCCGGAAGCCTGCTGGAAGCCGAAGTAGTGACTCCCGACGGCGTGATCCGCATGGCGAATGCATGCATCAACTCCGATCTGTTCTGGGCACTGAAGGGCGGCGGAGGCGGGAGCTATGCGGTCGTGAGTAAGTTGACTTTGCGTACTTACGATCTTCCTCAGTTCTTCGGCGCAGCCACCTTCACTATCAAAGCGGCCTCGGATGATTCCTATCGACGCCTCATCCGCCAATTCGTGAGCTTCTATCATGATCATCTCTTTAACGACCATTGGGGAGAGCAGGCCCACGTGAACCCTGACAACAGACTCGTCATCAACATGGTCTCTCAGGGGCTGAACACTGAGCAGGCGAGAAAGGTCTGGCAGCCCTTTTTGGATTGGGTGGCGCGATCGCCGCAGAGCTATTCGATCGAAGGGCGAGTGACTATCGGAAGCTTGCCGGCGCGAGGCTTCTGGAGCGTGCAATCGTGGAAAGAGCATTGGCCCGAATTAGTTTTTCCCAATCCAAACGGCAATCCCCTGGTTGGATTGTTTGATGATGTCCTCGGACACCTGCATTGGCAGCCTGTTTTCAATATCGACCCTCGCCCTGGCGCGCCACCCAGCAACGCATGGTGGAAAGGAGACGGTGGACAGGTAGGTTGGTTCATCTGGGGCTTCGAGTCGCTGTGGCTGCCCGCGTCGCTGCTCGAGAATAAAGCCCAGGATCGTCTCGCCGATGCTCTGTTCGCAAGCTCCCGGTATACTGGCGTCGAACTGCACTTCAACAAGGGGCTGGCCGGAGCGCCACCCGACGCGATTGCCCGAGCACGTGATACCGCAATGAATCCTGCCGTGCTGAGTGGTTTCGCCCTGGCGATAGCGGCCGATGGTCAGGGCCCCGCTTATCCGGGAATTCCCGGGCATGAGCCATCGATTGCAGAAGCCCGCAAAGCTGCGCAGCGCATTGCCCTAGGCATGAGTCAGCTTCGTGCACTCGTGCCCGACCCGGGAGCGTATGTGAGCGAGAGCAATTACTTCCAGAAGGGATGGCAGCAAGCGTACTGGGGAAGCAACCACCCGCGCCTCGCTGAAATCAAAAGAAAATACGACTCGGACGGCTTGTTCTTCGTCCATAATGGAGTCGGCTCGGAACAGTGGAGCACCGACGGCTTCACGAAGCTGCAAGTCTGACAGCTTCGATATAAAGTATTTCCTTGACCCTCTCTCGCCGGATCTGCGTCTTTCTCCTTCTCTCGACCTTGTGCCTCGCCCAGGACGTCCACGGCATTTTGCTCGGCGCCATTAATGACGTAAGCGGGGCGCGCATTCCCGGGGCGAGGGTGTCCGTCGTCTTACTCGGTTCCTCTGTTCAGCGCGCTGCCGAGAGCGGGACGGATGGAGAGTTTCGCTTCGATGACCTTCATCCGGGCGCTTATCGCGTTTCGATCGGAGCGCCTGGTTTTGAAGAGGCCAACGCAATCGTTTCGGTCCAGGTCAGTTTTGCCCGGCGGCTTTCGGTTACCCTTCAACCCTCGACTCTAAAACAAAAAGTCAATGTGCGAGGGGTCGCATCTTCAATCACCACCGAGCCAGTCGATATTACAAGCGCCGTGCAGGGCGGAGTGGTCACTGCCCGCGATCTAGAAACGATTCCGCTCGCCCAGCGCAGCTTCGCCAATATCGCCTACCTTGTGCCCGGCACCGAGCCCGTTGAGCCTTCCGATCCGACCAAGGCCCGCATTACCGCCGTTTCGTTTGGCGGTAGTTCCGGACTTAACGACGTTCTCTCTGTGGACGGCGGCGACAACTCAGATGACTATATCGGCGGATTCCTGCAGAACTTTTCGCCCGACGTCATTCAGGAATTCGCCGTTCAAACGGCTCAGCAGAATGCTGACACCGGCCGCACGGTCGGCGGTTCGGTCGTGATCACTACCAAGCGCGGGACTAATGACTGGCATGGCGGGGCCGCATTCTACGAGCGGGCCGCTGTTTTGAACGCCCGCTACCCGATTGAGAATCCCGCCCCACTCCCCAAGCAGCCGTTCTCGAGACAGAACTATGTGGGCACGTTCGGAGGACCCATTCTCCGGGATAAGTTTTGGTTCTTTTCTTCCTTCGAGGCCGTTCGCGAGAAGGCCAGCATAGCTTACAGTCCCGCCAGCCTCGACCAGTTTCGCGCGCTTGCCGCGCTTGCAAGTGACGGCCTCATTCCCGGCGCGCCATTCATATCCGTGCCGGATAACGTTCCCGTCCCGTTTCGCGATTTCCTAGCCACTCAGCGATTTGATTGGGCTCAGTCCTCGCAATCGCAGTGGTTTCTGCGTGCCGCCGTGGATAGCTATACCACAGATAACGCCTTCGTCCAGCAAGCCACTCTCCCTTCCACCGGCACCACTTGGCACTCGAACTATTTCAACCTGGCGCTCGGCAACCAATTCATCTTCAGTCCGTCTTGGCTCGGCAGCTTCACGCTAAATGCCGGTTTGCTCCACCTTACGCAGCAGCGCAATTCTACTCTCGGCTTTGCTCTCGCTTTCCCCTTTAGCTCTACTTCCCAAACGATTTCAGGTTTCGAGACTTTTGGAGACAACCAGTTCGTTACACCGATTACGGCCTTTCCGGTATTACGCAATCAGGAGAAGTATCAGGCGCGCTACGCTCTGACTCATGTCACCGGCCGCCATTCTTTCAACTGGGGCGTTGATTTCATTCACGAGCCCGTTCTCAGCGGCGCTCTTTCCGGAAATCCCGAGAACCTGACTGTCTTCGCGCAGAATCCCACCGATTATCTGAGCGACCCTGGACAGTTCCAAGTAGACCTCGACTGTGGTTCTCGCGCGGGCCTACCCGTAACCCCGGGGACTACCTGTACAGACACGCCTGCCGCCAACGGCTCTTTCTCTCAGAACGTGCAACGTCTCGGATTTTATGGGGAAGACTCGTGGCGCGTGAATCAATCTCTGACCATCAACTACGGCTTGCGGTACGACACTACTTTCGGTCTGTTCACGGCTTCCGGTCGTTCGCAGCTGGATAATCCGGCTCTACTTACGCTCGAAGCGCTGCATCTTCCACTCTTCGAACACCCAGGGGCTCCCCATGATTACCGGCTCGCAATTGCGCCGCGTTTAGGCATTGCTTACGCCTTTGGCGATGCGAAAAAAACCGTGCTTCGTGCCGGCTTCGGCCTTTTCTACAGCGATCTTGCCCAGAATGGCTGGGTTACGGCATTCCAGGCCGTTAACCAGAAACCCGGCCCTTGCGCTGTTCCGGGCGATCCCGGCTGTTTACCAGGGTCCGCGTTTGGCGGTGCGGGCTCGCTCATCGATCCCGCTTACAAAACACCATACGCGCTGCACGCCACCAGCGGCATTGAGCACGCTTTCAACTCGCAATGGGCGTTGGGTGCCGGCTGGACGCATGAATCCGGAGTACACGCTTATCGCCGCTACCAATACTCGGCCGGTTACACTCTGTTCTCTCCGCTCTATTCATCCGATCCCGCTACTCAACAAATGTTTGTTCCCGACCTATCCGTATTTCGGAGTGACAACCGCTCGCGCTATGACGCATTATCAATACACCTGCAGGGAAATGTCTCCAGGCGATTGAACCTCGTGATGAATTACACGCTATCGAGTGCGAAAACCTGGGGCTGTGTGCTTGGTGAGCTATTTGACTACGTAAATGGCGTGTGTGACCCGCTCCACGCCTTCGCAAAAGGTGACTATGGCCCTTCGGGCGAAGACGTCACGCACCGTTTCGTTCTGGCCGGCGCCTTTCACCTCTGGAGGGGATTTGATTTGACAACGCTGACGCAGGCGGAAAGCGCGCGTCCCTTCACCATGACCACTCCTGTAGACGTCGACGGTTTGGGAGACGCCATCGATGACCGTGCAGTGGTCAACGGTGTTCAGACCTCGCTTGACCAGTTTCGCGGGACTCCGTACATTCAGGTGGATTTGCGCATCGCCCGCCCGATCAGCGTGCGTGAACGGTTTACTCTCATGCCGTTCGCGGAGTTTTTCAATTTATTCAACCGCAATAATCCCGGCGCCAACTTCGTGACGAATCTTGCCGCTCTGCCGAACCCGGTAAATAACCTTTACAACGCAACGGCGATCTGTTTCAATCCAGGCTGCACGCAAACTCAGCCGATTACCAGCCTGAATCAGCTGCGGGTTCCCGCCGGCGCGCTCGGCGACTTCTTCGGCCCCGGCACAACTGTCGGCATACCCTTCGCTGCGCAGATTGGAGTGAGGTTGAGCTTCTGAAATTATCGGACCAGACCTCCACGTCATCTTTAGATGCTTGCTCCTAGCCTGTGACATCCAAACCTTGGGAGAAGATCGCTTGAAACATTCGCGTCTCGGCTTCCCGGTCAAGGTGCTGGGAGTTCCGAATCTGAAAAGCAATGATACTCGGCGGTGGCAGCAAAATCCTCATCTGCGCGTATCTCTTGAATACCTCGGCCGGATTTTCGATTACCTCGAGGAGCACGACATCCGTTTATACCGGATGTCTTCCGATCTTGCTCCCTACGCTACCCACCCCGATATGCCGCAGTTTCACAAAATGGTTGGCGAGGCATCGCGCGAACTTCGCGATATCGGAGACCGAGCCCGTCGGCTCGATCTCCGCCTTTCTTTTCACCCGTCACAGTACGTGGTCCTGAATAGCCCCGACCAGGCGCTTGTAGACAAAGGCGCTTGGGACGTGGTTACCCAGGCCGAAATACTCGATCGCATGGAGCTTGGACCTGAAGCCGTAGTCGTGATCCACGTTGGCGGCGCCTATGGCGACCGTCGCGCCGGATGCGAGCGTTGGATTCGCACTTGGGAGCGGTTGCCTGCCCATGCCCGCGCCAGACTAGTGCTCGAAAACGACGACATACGGTACGGTCCCGCCGATGTGCTCTGGATCCACGAAAGGACTGCGGTCCGCCTTGTCTTCGATTATCAGCACTGGTGGTGCTTGAACCCGGAAAGCATTCCGTTGCGCGAAGCCCTCGCGCGCATGCTGGTCACTTGGACAGGCGGTGTTCGCCCGAAGATTCATTTTTCCTCTCCGCGCACCGAGATGCGCGAAACGGTACGCAAAAACCGCAAAACAGGAAAAAAGGAAACTGTTCTTTTACCTCCTCTCTCTACCCAGCACGGCGATTACGCCAACCCTTTCGAATTTTGTACCTTCATTCGCGACCACGGTGACTTCGAATTTGACGTCATGCTTGAGAGCAAAGCGAAAGACCTTGCGCTTCTTCGCCTTCGCCGCGACATTTCGCGCTTTGCTCCGGACGTTGCAACCCGCTTCGGGCTTGGCGCGAGCAGTGAACCCGAAGCAGCCAGCCTCGCGGTCGAGGCATTAGATTGAGGTGCCGGCCTGGCCAGTCGGAAGCCGCAGCGGACCCCGAAAGTAAACCCTAGATCACCAGCACAATCTTTCCGATATGCTCGCCGCTCTCCATGCGCTCGTGCGCCCGCCACGCCTCCCTCAACGGAAAGGTCGAATCGATTACCGGACGAATAGCCTTCTTTGGAGGCAGTAGCGGCCAAACCTCCCGCTTCAATGCGTCCGCTACTGCGCCCTTCTGCTCCGGAGTCCGCGCGCGCATCGTCGAGCCGGTCACACGCGCCCGCTTGATCATCAGCTTCGAAATGTCGAGTTCGGCGGTGCGGCCGCCTTGCGTGGCCACAATCGCTATCCGTCCCTCTGTCGCCAGAGCCTCTAAATTTCGTGCCAGATAAGGCCCGCCTACCATGTCCAGCACCACGTCCACGCCGCGCCCCTGAGTGAGTTTTTTCACTTCAGCGACGAAGTCGCTCTCGCGATAATTGATCGCCTCCTGTGCCCCAGACTGTAAGCAAGCCTCGCATTTCTGCTGGCTGCCTGCTGTCGCGATACTCTTTGCTCCCCATGCCTGCGCGAGCATGAGAGCCATGCTCCCGATTCCGCTTGTTCCGCCATGGATCAGCGCTGTTTCACCCGCTTTCAATTGAGCGCGAGTGATCAGGTTGTCGAACACGGTGAACAGGTTTTCCGGCAGCGTCGCAGCTTCAATTTCGCTCCAACCTTCCGGGACCGGTAGCACCTGCACTTCATTCACTGCGCAGTATTCCGCATACCCGCCGCCTGCGAGAATTGCGCACACCCGATCCCCAACTTTATATCGGCCGGCGTTTGCGCCAATCGAGTCCACCACGCCTGCCACGTCCAGCCCCGGAATATCGGGCGCGCCGGTGGGCGGCGGGTATCTTCCTTGCCTCTGCATAACGTCCGCCCGCGCCACGCCCGCTGCCTTGACACGGATCACAACTTCTCCGGATTCGGCTTCCGGTTTCGGCCGTTCTACCGGCTTCAACACCCCTGCATCGCCAAACGATGTAATCTCTATTGCGGTCATAACCTCCCGTTCGACGTTAAAGCGTTCTGCCCTGCTCGTAACAATTCCCGCTCTTCTAGAATCAAACGGACGCTAAAAGAAGCTAGAAGAGAGAGGATCATGAAAGCCGCATTCCTTATTGGCCGCATCCTGTTTGGCGGATTTTTTCTGCAGAACGGTATCAATCATTTGAAGCAACATGACAAATTAGTTCCTTATGCCAGCTCTAAGGGCATTCCAAACCCCGAGCAAGCCGTCTTGGCGTCCGGTGTGCTTCTTGCGCTGGGCGGCGCAAGCATCATTCTCGGCTTCAAACCGAAGCTCGGCGCGCTTTCGGTCATCGGCTTTCTCGCGATCGCCTCGGGAACCATGCACGATTTCTGGAACTCCAGCGACCCAGGTGAGAAGCAAAACAACCTTATCCACTTCAGCAAGAATGTCGCGCTGCTCGGCGCAGCTCTGGCGCTTGCCGGCGTCAAAGAGCCATGGCCTGCGAGTGTCGGTACGTGCTCGAAGTAAGCCTATCGCCTGGACCCCGATCGAACCCTCGCGAGTCTCCAAAACCGATACAATAATCCCGTTCTTGGGAGGCGAGCGTGATTGAGACGATTACCATAGAACGCGAGTACGGCAGCGGCGGCGGAGGTATTGCTCAGAAGCTTGCCGGAAAACTTGGCTGGACCCTCTGGGATCAGAAAATCACGGAGGAAATCGCGCACCGCCTCAAGTGCGACGTGAAATCCGTCGAGCAACGTGAAGAAAAGCCTGATTCCACGTTCTATCGCCTGATGAAGATCTTCATGCGCGGCAGTTACGAAGATCGTTTCTCGGGCTCTGGTACGGAACTTTTGGACGCCGAGAGCCTGGCTACTCTCTTCGAAACTGTCGTCAAGGACGTGGCAAACCGCGGGCCGTGCGTGATCGTCGGCCGCGCTTCCCCGTGGTTTCTCCGCGAGCGCGACAACAACATGAGCCTTTTCATTTACGCCTCTCACGATGAAAAACTGCGCCGCTTGCTCGAACTTGGGAAATCCGAAGACGATGCCGAAGACTTACTTGAACACGTCGATGCCGACCGCGCCGCTTTCGTAAAACGCTACTACGGTAAAGACTGGCCCCAGCGTGACCTCTACAACCTGATGATTAACTCTATCATCGGCGATGACGCGGTAATCGATTTGGCTCTGCGCGAAATGGAAATCCTGAACCGTCAGCAACGCTAGTCTGCCGTGGCCGCCTGCTAAAATCAGCGGCGTGTCCGCCCATGCGACCCTCTCCATACCGGCTCAAAGGAATCTGAAAGCACTAATTCGCGAAGTTCCTGACTTTCCGAAACCGGGCATCAATTTCTACGACATCACGACCCTGCTGAAAGACAAGCGTGGATTCAGCGAAACCGTCGATGCGCTCTGCGGCCATTATCAGGGCAACCCGGTCGATCTGGTCATCGGTATCGAGGCGCGCGGCTACTTTTTTGCGCCGGCCGTTGCCCTGGCTCTACGAGCCGGCTTCGTTCCTGTCCGTAAACCGAAAAAGCTACCGCACACGGTTCGGAGTGTCGACTACCAGCTCGAGTACGGTACCGACCAGCTTGAAATTCACGCTGATGCCATCGACACCGGCCAGAACGTCCTCATCATCGATGACGTGCTCGCAACGGGCGGGACCGCTTCCGCCGTCGCCCGGCTCGTGAAACAGTTGGACGGGAATGTCGTCGGCCTCGGTTTTGTAATTGAGCTTGCATTTCTCAACGGCCGGCAGAAGCTTTCCGGATACGACGTCTTCTCCCTCCTTCAGTACTAAGCCGTGAAGGTGACCGTCCCGTCCCTGGCGAAACTAAATCTCGATCTGCGGGTCCTCAATAAACGCCCTGACGGCTTTCACGAGCTTCGGACCATTTTCCAGACCATCAGCCTCCGTGACCGGCTGGAGATCGAATTCGATTTTGCGAAACGAACCCAGCTGGACGTAAGTAGCTCGATAGACATTAAGGACAATCTCGTAGTTCGTTCGGCAAAATTGGTTCTCGAACACCTCCGCATCAAGGCCAAGGTCCGCTTTGTCCTTTCAAAGCAAATACCTATGGGCGCTGGACTAGGCGGAGGCTCTAGCAATGCCGCGGCCGTCCTGATCGCCCTTCCGGCTCTGGCGGGGCGTTCCCTGCCGCTCGCGGAGCTAGTTCGTTTGGCAGAAACGCTCGGGAGCGACGTTCCCTTCTTCCTGTACGGCGGGACGGCTCTCGGCTTCGGGCGGGGCACCGAGCTCTACCCCCTGCCTGACCAGCCAGCCCGCGCCGCCCTGGTGGTCTCGACCGGCGCCCACGTTTCTACCCATGAGGCCTACCGTGCACTCGGGCGGGATCTGGCGGGTGCGTTGACTTCACCGGCTGAGTCTCTTATCCTGAGAGAGTTTCAGGTCATCGCCTGGACTCTGGCCCGGCGCGATCTGGCCCAAGTTCCGCTTACTAATGATTTCCAATCTGCTGTCTTCCGGCAGCACCCCGATCTTTCTCGCCTCCTGCGCAAACTGCGCCGGCTCGGGGCTAGACCTGCGTTGATGACAGGTAGCGGGTCGGCCGTTTTTGGCGTCTTCCCCAGCTTGCAGGAAGCGTTAACTGCTCGTTCTCGGCTTCCGGCAGGAACCGCCTACCCGGTGCGTTTCGTTGGCCGCCGGCAGTATCGGAAGCTATGGCAGCGGGCTCTGGGCCCGGCTGCCGCTGCGAGCTGCTTTGCTGCGTCGACCGAATGATTTAGACATGTCTGCCCCCAAGCCGGCCAGAGCGCTCTTTACCGACTTCAAGGTCTTCAGCGGGACTGCCAACCGGCCTTTGACGGAAGAGATTTGCGAAGCGCTTGCGTGTCCCGTTGGCGCGGTCATGATTCGCCGTTTCGCTGATGGTGAGACACACCTCCAAATCCAGGAAAATGTCCGCGGTGCAGACGTCTTCGTAGTACAGCCAACGTGTACGCCAGTGGACCACCACTTAGTGGAACTGCTGTTAATGATCGACGCTTTGAAGCGCGCCAGCGCCGAGCGAATCACGCCGGTGTTACCCTATTATGGGTATGCGCGACAGGACCGGAAGGATCGGCCGCGTATGCCGATCTCTGCCAAGCTGGTCGCGGGCCTCATAGAGCGAGCAGGGGCAAGCCGGGTTTTGGCGCTTGATCTGCACGCTGCTCAGATTCAAGGCTTCTTCGATATTCCGGTGGACCACCTGTTTTCAGCCCCCGTCATGGTGGAGTATTTCGCGAACCGGTTCGAGCGCGGGGAGTTGATCGTCGTGTCACCGGACGCCGGAGGCGTGGAGCGGGCGCGATCTTTCGCTAAGAAATTGAATGCTCCGCTGGCGATTATCGATAAGCGGCGGACGGATGCGAATGTGGCCGAAGTGATGAACATCATCGGCGAGGTTCGCGGGAAAGATTGTCTGATGGTGGATGACCTGGTAGATACAGCGGGTACGCTGGTTAAAGGTGTGGAGGCGCTCCTCCAGCAGGGTGCAAAGAGCGTGAGTGCATGCGCGACGCATGCTGTGCTGTCGGGGCCCGCGGTAGATCGGATTAAGGGTTCGGAGCTGCAGGAACTGGTGGTAAGTAATTCCATCCCGCTCGCTCCAGAGGCTGCGGAGTGTTCAAAGATCAGGACGCTCTCCGTCGGACCGCTGCTAGCGAGAGCCATCCAATCGATCCATGAAGGCGGGTCAGTTAGTACGTTGTTTATCTGATGCAAGTGCCCGGTCGCTATGAGGTGAGCGGGCGAATCGAGTTGGGTTCCGGAGCCGCAGGCAACCGTCCCAATATAGAGGTAGGGAATGAAAAGAGATATTACGATTACCGCGGAGTCGCGTGACTCGCGGGGCAAGAACGAAGCGCGACGCTTGCGGGCGAAGGGCTCTATGCCGGCCGTCGTTTATGGCGGCCCATCCGGCGCGACCCCAGTGGCGATAGATCCTAAGCAGTTGACCAAAATCCTCAACAGCAAGACAGGTCACAACACAATTTTCAATCTGGGCGTGAACGGCGATTCGACTCCAGTCATGATCATCGACTGGCAATACGATCCCATTAAGGATTCGTTGCTGCACGTCGATTTGAAGAGGATCGATCTAACCCAGCGCATCACGGTGAAAGTTCCCGTGATAACACAAGGGGATCCGAAGGGCGTCAAGCTGCAAGGCGGCATCCAGGACGTGGTGACGCGCGAAATTGAAATCGAGTGTCTGCCGGACGAAATCCCGGAACAGTTTGTGGTGAACGTCTCCGAACTGATGATCGGTCAAAACATCCGTGCTGCCGAGATTCCGATGTCGGGATCGATGAAGCTGATCAGCCTGCCGGATGCCGTAATCACGCACGTGGTCTCGATTAAGGCGGAGGAGACGACTACTGCCGAGACGGGTGCACCTGCTGCTACACCGGCAAGCGAACCGGAAGTGATCAAGAAGGGTAAGAAGGAAGAAGAGGCTGCCGCGGAGCCTCCCAAGAAAAAATAGTAAGTTCTTCGATCTGTGGAGGACGATAAAGCTCCGGAGGACTTGGCAGGGCGTCAGTATTGCATTGCCGGATTGGGCAATCCTGGCGGCCGTTACGAAGCGACGCCTCACAATATCGGGTTCATGGTAATCGATGAGCTTGCAAAGCGCCACGAAATCCGGATTTCGAGAATGCTAGGTTCGGCGCAGAGCGGAAGCGGGCAGATTCGGGGCAAAAGCGTTTCCCTGGTGAAACCGCAGACTTTTATGAATCTGTCAGGAGCGGCGATCGGCCCGGTGCTGAAGTACCGCAACCTGACAAGCCGGGACTTAATTGTGGTGTACGACGAGCTGGATCTGCCTTGGACCGCGCTGCGGATAAAAAAGAACGGCTCAGCGGCTGGACACAACGGTGTCAAGTCAATTATCGCTTCGTTGAAAACGGAGGTTTTCACACGGGTTCGGGTCGGTATACATCCGAATCATCCGGTCGACGCGGCGGAATACGTTCTGGCTCCTTGGGAGCGGGAACTAAGAGGTGAGGTGGAGGAGGTGGTGTCGTATACCGCGGACGCCGTTGAATCCATCGTTGCCGAAGGCGCCGATAAGGCCATGGCGATTTATAATCGCCGCGCTCGAGGCATACAAGAAGAGGAAGAATGAGAATTTACGAGGAGTTGTTTATCGTTCGTCCGGACGCTACCGAAGAAGAAGTGGATCCGCTCATCGAACAATTGACGAATCTGATCACCCACGCTGGTGGCTCCATCGATAAAACGGAAAAATGGGGAGTTCGCAAACTTGCCTACCGCGTGATGAAGTACAACGAGGGGCAATATATTTTGCTCCAATTCAACGCCAACCCGGAGACAGTCAAAGAAATTGAACGTCGCCTGCGCGTCGCCGATCTGGTGATCAAATACCTCACAGTGCGCATCGACGAAAGATTGAAGCGCATCGAGAAGAGGCGCAAAGCGAGAGAGAAACGGGCGGCTCGCAAACCCGCTCCTCCGGTGATGCCGGCAGCCGTTACTTCGCCCTTGTTGCCGCACGAAGCTCCGGCTCCCGTTCCGGGTTCGCCTGGAAGCGGCACGGCGGGTTCAGAGCATCCGGCAAACCCGCAAGCAGGGGCGGAATAGAGAAGGACATTCGACATGGCAGAACAAAGAGGCAGCCGCCCCATAGCGGCATCACAACGTCCCACGGGCGGCGATAAAGCATTTGCAACAGGCAAGAAGCAGTACTTTCGGCGGAAGAAAGTCTGCCGGTTCTGCGTCGACAAAATCGACGATATCAATTACAAAGACGCAAGGATGTTATCCTCCTTTATCTCGGAACGCGGCAAGATCACACCGAAGCGAATCTCGGGGGTCTGCACTCCGCATCAGAAGCGCTTGAGTGAAGCGATCAAGCAGGCGCGTAACATCGCGCTGATACCTTTCGCTTCGCGGGTCTGAGGAACATAAAATGGAAGTCATTCTTAGAGAAGATGTCGACAAAGTGGGTTCACGCGGGTCGCTGGTGAAAGTAGCCGACGGCTATGCGCGGAATTTTCTACTTCCCAATCGCCTGGCCGTTGCCGCTACCGAATCCAACCGGAAGATAGTCGAGCAGGAGCGCGATGCTCATGTGCGTCGTGAAGCGAAGGTGAAGGGCGATGCGGAGAGCCTGGCAACTTTGATGCAAAACATCACGATCACCTTGCGTCACCGCGTCGGCGAGAACAATCACCTCTTCGGCTCGGTGACTGCGAAAGATATCGCCGACGCGCTCGAGGCGCAGAAGTTTCACATTGAGCGGCGTAAGATTCAGCTGGACGAGCCAATTCGTACCGTTGGGGAACACAAAGTTCCCGTTCGGCTTTATCGCGACGTTTCGGTCGATATACATGTGATTGTCGAACCAGAGCAGTAATTCCTTTGTTTCTCGATCCCGACAAACTCAAGGAAGTGAGTCCAGCCGAGGTGCTAGAGGAAGCCGCGCGGGGCCGCCTCGGACTGGACCACAGGTTCCTTCAGGCGCTCGTTGATCGTCGCGAGCAAGCGCTCCCGGCTGTAGTCGCTTTTGCGAAACGCGATCGCAGCGAAGATGCCGTCGATCTGGCACCGGAACTGCTCGCGCTACTCAGGTACTGGAATACGCCTGACGCGATTCCGTTCCTGATCTCAATCATCAAAGAAGATCCGGAGCAAGTTCCGGACGAGGTCATGGAAGCGCTGGTGGCGCTGGGAAAACCAGCACTCGAACCGCTCCTGGCTCTCTACGCCGAACTCGAGGAATCGCAAGCCGGTGAGGTCGCCTTCATTCTGGCAAATTTGCGCATTCGCGACCAGCGGATTCTTCAGATTCTGACGGAACGCATCACCTTCGATCTTTCGGACGCACTGCTGCTGCTCGGAATCTACCGAGACCCTGCGGCCATACCAGCGATCAACACGGCGGGAGAGAGCCTTGGTCCAGGCGATTCCGAGATGCGAAAGGAAGTTGCGGAAACACTGGAAACCTTGAGAACTTCTCAGAGCGGAGCGGTAGAAGAGCCGGAGAGCTTCGATCTCTGGAGCCTTTATCCGGAGAAAGATGACCCTGCCATAGATCTGCTGAATGAGGAGGAGCGAACTGAGCTGTTGAGGCACCCGGCGGCTTCGGTTCGGGCGGCTGTAGTTCAATGGTTGTTCAACCAGGAACTCACGGCCGAGCAGCGGAAGAAAGTTTTGGAGCTCGCACAACAGGATGCCTCGGTAACCGTTCGTTCGGCAGCGTGGGAGGCGCTGATCAATTCCACCGAGCAGATTGAAGTCGTGGAAGCGATGCTAGGCGCTCTGCGGAATCCGCAACTTGCGATCGAAGAGCGAGGAGGACTCATAGTAGGCCTCGCTCCGGAAGCCGACCGAAATGAAGTCCGGCAAGCGATAGCCGAGCTCTATCGAATGCCGGAAGGACGGGCAAAAGCTCTGGAAGCCATGTGGCGCTCAATGCACCCGAGCTTTCGAGACAAATTTGCCGCTCACCTGGACGATGCGGATCAGGAAGTCCAACGCGGTGCGATATGGGGAGTCGGCTACTATGGCTTGAAGGGCGAAATCGACCGGCTGCGAGAGTTCTTCACAGACGAAGAGCTGCGAGCGGATGCTCTATTCGCTTATGCGCTGGTCATTCCAGCCGATCTCTCCCGGGGCCGCATGAAGGGCCTGCTCAGCCGCATCGAAAAGGACGCGAAGGGGCTATCGGAGAGCGAAGAAGAGCTAGTCAAGACGGCGCTAGACGAACGCCTGGTGCTGTCAGGCAAAGAGCCGGTGTTCATGCAGCAGGAAGATTAGCTTGAACCGGCCCTGGGGCGACGAGCGGTTCATGCTCGTCGTAATCGAGCAGGCTCGGATCGGAGATCAGATCCCGGGGTCCTATTTCCGCTACCTCACCGAGCACTTGGTCGAGCTGTTCACATCTCGCCGCTGGCCCATTTACCTAGTTCGCCTCGCATGATCTAAATTGGGCTATGGCCCACCGGCTTGTCTTTCACCGCATCCTTCTCATTCTGACGATTGTTGCTGCCACCCTCGCCTTTGCTCAGACGCCAGGTATCGACGGCATCTGGCTCGGCGCCTTACAGGCCGGTGGGCAGTCGCTTCGCATCCAGCTACATATTGCGAGCGATCAGCCCGGAAAGAAGTCGTGTACGCTGGATAGCCTCGATCAGGGCGCGATGGGCTTGGAGTGCGCGAATGTCGCGGTGAAGGGATCCGATGTTTCCTTTGACGTACCGGTCGTTCATGGCCACTGGGAAGGAAAGCTCTCGCCGGACGGCAACACTCTGGACGGGACATGGTCGCAGGGCGCGCCGCTGCCGCTCAAATTCATGCGGCAGGCAAAGGCGACCGGGCCCAAACCAAACTCCGCGCCTGTATTCGATCCGGCGATCCCGCCCGTTTCGCTACCCGAGTTGCAATCGGTACTCGATCACGATCTCGCCGCAGCGGTGGCGAAAGGGGAACTCGCGCCTGGAACTGGGGGCGGGATTGTGATCGGTGTGGTCGAGCATAACGCACGCCGCATCTGCGCCTACGGCACAGCCAAAGCTGACTCAGTATTCGAAATTGGTTCGGTAACCAAGACGTTTACTGGTTTAATTCTGGCTCAAATGACGGTCCAACGGAAGGTGAAGCTCGACGAACCCGTGCGCGAGTTGCTTCCGCCTGGAACAGTCGCGAAGCCGGCAGGCGCTGAGATTACCCTGCTCGATCTGGCGACGCAGCATTCAGGACTTCCCCGCATGCCGGACAACTTCAAACCCGCCGATCCCACGAATCCATACGCGGATTACCGTCCGGCCAATCTGTACGCGTTTCTTTCTCAGCATGGTGTTGCCAAACCTGCACAGACATCGTTCCTCTATAGCAATCTGGGATTCGGCTTGCTCGGGCAAGCGCTGGCAGACCGCGCCGGAAAGCCGTACCCGGCGCTGCTGGCCGAGGAAGTGACGATTCCCCTGGGGCTGACAGACACCGTGACCGCGCTCTCGCCCGATCAGCGTGAACGGTTCATGCAAGGCTATGATGGACACCACAAGCCTGCGCCTCCTTGGGATTTAGACGCTTTGGCTGGAGCAGGCGCCATCCGCTCGACGGCGAATGACATGCTCTCCTATCTCGAAGCGAATCTTCGGCCGGACATTTCAAAGCCGGCAGGCGCGGCTGAGAGTTCTCCGGCTGCTACTTTGCCGGCTGCTATCGCCTTGTCGCATGAGCTTCGGGCTGAAGTTGCGCCGAACATGAAAATTGCACTGGCGTGGCTTTACGATACGGGATCTGGCAATTACTGGCATAATGGCGCCACTGGCGGCTATAGCAGCTTCGTGTTCTTCAATCCCAAGGCCGACTACGCCGCCGTCGTGCTCTTCAACGGATCAATCGCGAATAACGGAAGCTTCGCGGATAAAGTAGGTGAACACATTTCGCAACGGCTGAGCGGTAAACCTGCTTTATCCCTTGCGCCGTAAGCTGAGAAGAATGCGTTGTTTGATTCTCGCCGCATTTTTCGCGGGTGCAGTACTTGTGCCCGCTGCGCCGCCGCCCGGTTCACCGCAGCAGCTACGCGATTTAGCTCACGACTACTACGAATGGCAGAATCGCGAGTTTCCTGTAGCCTCGAGCGATGCCGGGCTGCACACTTTCGACGACAAGCTTACAGAGTTTTCGCCGGCTGCTATCGTTCAACGGCAACGGCACGTTCACGATTTACTCGTGCGCATCCGATTGCTCAACACCGCTGGCTGGTCAAAGGACGATCAGATCGACGCTATCCTGTTTCGCGCTCAGCTCGAAGCGCCCGATTTCGATGCCCGCGTTTTGCATTCTGAAGAATCGAATCCGCTGGTGTACGTCGACGAATGCAGCAACGCCATCTTCTCTCTCTTGAAGAAGGATTACGCTTCACACCATGTCAGGGCGCTGGCTGCAACGGCCCGCTTGCAAGCCATGCCCGCGCTCTTGACGCAAGCTCAGTCCAATCTTAAGCGGCCGGTGCGGTTGTATGCTCAGCTCGCAGTGGAATCTGCCCGGTCCATTGATCCGCTTCTTACGGAGAGCCTGATGACGCTTGCTGACGGCCTGAGCGCATCGGAGAGATTGGCTCTCACCGGTGCCCGAGACGGCGCCCTGAAAGCGATTCATGCCTTTGCCGATTATCTCGGGGCCCGTCTAAGTGGCATGCCATCTTGGCAGCCGATGGGGGTTAGTAATTACGAGTATTATCTGCACCATATTTATCTGCTGCCGATTGATTCCGTCCAGCTCGACATGTTGGGACAGGCCGAACTTGCGCGCTATCGCGGACTGGAAGCGCTGCTACCGAATCCCGGTATGGCGAACCCGAATCCGGCGCGCGCCAAGAAAGTCCCGGCTAACGAGGCGCAGTTTCTCGATGCGTACGAAAGCCGACTGCACGACATTCTGCAATTCCTGAGGGCGCAAGATCTCATTCAGATACCTCCGTATGTCGGGCCCTTTCACATTCGGCAATTGCCTGAAGCTTTCAAGCCCACCAGTCCTGGAGGGTTCATGAATCCTCCAGGGGTTTATGACAGCGACAACAGCGGGTTCTATTTCATCCCGACTTACTCGCCGCAGAGCGGTAACTTCTACATTCGTGCCGCGATTGAAGAGCCGCGCCCTATTCTGGGGCACGAAGGCATTCCCGGACACTTCCTGCAAATCTCTATCGCCAATCATTTGGCCGACGAGATTCGCCGGCACCATCAGGATGGCGTTTTCGTTGAAGGGTGGGCGCTCTACACCGAGGAAATGCTTCTTCGGCGCGGATTCTATGCCCCAGGATCAGCTGCCGAAGGCCAGATCCTGCGGTTATCCCGGTATCGCGCGGCGCGCGTCGGCGTTGACGTGAATTTGCAGACGGGACGCTGGAGTTTCGAGCGAGCTGTGAACTACTTCATGGATGCAGGAGGCCTTGATCACGAAGCGGCGACCGGTGAAGCGGCCGGAGCGGCAGCCACTCCTACGCAGAAGATGACCTATATCACGGGGAAATTCGAGATTATGCGGCTCCTCGGTAAATACCGCGACCACACGGGGAACAAGTTCAACCTAAAGCAGTTTCACGACGAGTTGCTGGCGAGCGGAAGTCTTCCGCTTTCGGTCAAAGCGTGGATGCTGCTCAATGACCGCTCGGATCTGGACGCGGCACTTAAAGAATAATGGCGTTTCGATAGAATAACCGCTTCGAAGGAGTAAGCAATGTCAGCTGATCAGTTCGATCGCCGTGATTTTCTGAAGCGTACCGGCGCACTCGGGGCTGGAGTAGCCGTCGCTAATTCGCTTGCGAAGGCAAACAAGGCAAATAAGCCGAACAACAAGTTGAATCCGTCCCGTGTGATTGGGGCGAACGATCGCATCAACGTTGCATTGATTGGTTGCGGAGGGCGCGGCCAGTCGGACGCGCACTCTTTCACCAAGTACGGACAGGACAACAATAACGCATGCCAGATTGTGGCGGTTTGCGACGTATACGAAAAACGTAAACGCGAAACCGCAGATCGTTATAAAGCTAAAGCCTTTTCGGATTATCGCGATGTGCTGGCCCTTCCCGATGTGGATGCAGTGATCGTCGCAACACCCGATCACTGGCACGCGCGAATTGCGCTAGACGCGATGGACGGCGGCAAGGACGTGTACCTGGAAAAGCCGATGTGCCACACGATCCCGGAGGCAAAAAAACTGGTGGACACGACGCGCGAGACCAAGCGCGTCTTACAGGTGGGATCGCAAACGACCTCCGCCGACCAATGGTATAAGGCTAAGAAGGCCATCGCCGACGGGATGATCGGCAAGATGATCATGAGCCAGGGCTCGTATCATCGCAATTCGATTGAAGGCGAATGGAATTGGCCGATCGATGCCGCGGCCGGACCAAACGCCTCCGGTGAAGATCACATCGACTGGAACATGTGGCTGGGTCCCGCGCCCAAGCGGCCGTACGATGCCGATCGCTTCTTCCGTTTCCGAAAATACTGGGACTATTCCGGCGGCATTGCCACAGATTTGTTTTTTCACGTGGTCGCACCGATGAACATCTGCTGGGACAAGCCTCAGTTCCCCTCAAAGGTGAGCGCATCGGGCGGTATTTATGCCTTCAACGACGGGCGAGAGGTTCCGGATACTTTCCACCTCATCGCTGAGTATCCGGAGGGGCACTCGCTCGTTCTGAGTTCGTCCATGGCGAATTCACAGCACATTCCCGGCCTGATCCGTGGCCATGAGGGCACCATCATTATGGTGGAGCACGGCAAATTTGAAGAGCCAACGCCTGATATCATCGTGCGTCCCGAGATCGTACGTCTTCCCGGTGACGACTCGAATCCCGACGCCCTCCGCCGGGGACCATTCCCGGGTTATAAATTCGGCTCTGACGAGATCAGGATTCCCGTCGAGCAGTACGACATGATGCAAGCGCATGTGGGCAACTTTCTGCAGTGCATGCGGACCCGTGAAAAGCCGCACCTCGATGTAGAGACTGCGGCGCACGCACAGATCTTGATCAGCATGTCTGTAGACTCGTACCGCGACGGCCGCGTCAAGTATTGGGACGAAGAGAAGTGGCGGCCAGTCGACAAAGCTGTCAAGGCTTAACCTAGGGTTTCCATGTGACAGGCCTGTGAAGTTGAGCATTCGCGGCGTCTCGCCTGTTGGGTTAATCGGGCCGGCAATGGACCATTCACCACCATCCCCGGCCGTTGTCCGAAACATCTCTGTCTAGAGTGGAACATGATTCTTGCCACGCGCACGAAACGAGGGATGTCGAGGGTTGCCGCGTTCGGCACCTTGGCGGTCTTCGTTTGTCAGATGGCCACCGGACGACAATCGCCGCCAGTGAACTGGACGACCGAACAAGACCATCAGAACATGATGGATCAGTTGGGTATCAAAGCGCTCCGTCCTGGGCCGAGTGGGAATGAAAAGGACGCCAATCACGCCAACTACGATGAAGCGAAGGCCAATCCATACGGGGATCTGCCCGACGCGCTGACTTTGAAAAACGGGCAGAAGGTCACGTCGGCGCAACAGTGGTGGGACGAGCGACGCCCAGAGATTGTCGAAGACTTCGAGCGCGAGGTGGTGGGCCGTATCCCGCCCAATGTGCCTAAAGTGATCTGGAGCGTAAAGAGTACGACTGATTCGAAGACAGGTGTTTTCCCTGTCATCGAGAAAGAGTTGGTCGGACATGTGGACAATTCGGCGTATCCTTCAATCAACGTTGATATCCAGATGACGCTGGTGACGCCGGGGAACGCGAAAGGTCGGGTACCGGTGATGATCATGTTCAGCAGTGCGGCGATTCGCCAGTTCATTGCAAGCCATCCGGAGTTCAAGAAAATGCTGGGGACCGATCCGCCTCCGACGGAACAACTCATTGCGGGCGGGTGGGGCTACGCGCTGCTCGACACCAGCAGCATTCAAGCGGACAATGGCGCAGGTCTGACGAAGGGGATTATTGGCCTTACCAACAAAGGTCAAGCTCGAAAGCCGGATGACTGGGGTGCGCTGCGTGCATGGGGCTGGGGTGCTTCGCGCGCGCTCGATTATCTGGAGACCGACGGGAGCGTGGATGCGAAGCGCGCTGGCATCGAAGGGGTCTCTCGTTATGGAAAGGCCGCTCTTGTGACTATGGCCTTCGATACTCGGTTTGCTGTCGCGCTGGTGGGCTCTTCCGGCGAGGGCGGCGTCAAGCCGCACCGGCGCAATTTCGGTGAAGAAGTGGAGAATCTCACTGCCTCTGGCGAATACCACTGGATGGCAGGCAATTTCTTGAAGTATGGAGCGGCACAAGCCTCGTTCGGAAGCATGAACGCCAGCAACTTGCCGGTGGACTCCAACGAACTGATTGCGCTGTGCGCACCTCGCCCGACGTTCATTAGTTACGGAGTTCCCGAGATGGGAGACGCGAAATGGCTGGACCAGCATGGCAGCTTCATGGCCGCCGTTGCCGCCAGCGCTGTTTTTCGGCTGTTGGGTGCGAGGGGCCTGGGAGTGAATGAGAACTATCACAGCGCGAAGATGCCGCCGGTTAATACAGGGCTGCTCAGCGGCCAACTGGCGTGGCGGCAGCATGATGCCGGACATACCGATGCCCCGAACTGGAAGTACTTTATCCCGTGGGCGGACAAATTCCTCAACTATCACCCAATCCCTTGGGAACTTCCGGCCGACGAGCCTGTTTTCCGAACGGATCCAAATTCTCTGGTTGCTCATTCCCAGTTGCTCAGGAAAGCGAAACAGGGCGGAATCGATGTTTACTTCGAGGGCGACTCGATCACGCGACGATGGGGTGCCACCGACTACCCCAATCTGCTTGCCAACTGGAAACAAAATTTTTGGGGCTGGAACGCGGCCGATTTCGGCTGGGGAGCTGATCAAACGCAGAATATCTTGTGGCGTTTAGAAAACGGCGAGTTGGATGGGATAAATCCCAAAGTGGTTGTTCTGCTAGCGGGGACAAACAACGTTGGCAACCGGTCAATGCCGGGAGACGCTTACGCCAGGGCAGACGAGGTCACGCGGGGTCTTCGGGCGATTCTGCGTGTTATTCAGACGAGAGCGCCCATGGCGACGATCATAGTGATGGGGATCTTCCCAAGAAATGACAGTATGGGGCTGATCCCCATCATCGACAGGATCAATAACAATTTGTCTAAGCTCGCCGATGGTCAAAGGCTCAGATATCTGAACATCAATGACAAACTAGCTGACAGAGATGGAAGGCTGTTCGAGGGCATGATGAACGCGAGAGACAAACTTCATCCGACCGTGAAGGGATACCAAGTCTGGGCAGACGCACTAAAACCGCTCCTCACGGAGTTGCTGGGGCGTCCCGCTGCCGTGGATCACGCCCCACCGCCCACAGGCGATCCCGGCGCGGCACATTAGGTGTACCTTTCGTTCCGGGCGCACGGTCGGCAGCCGCTTGATTGAAAATACCGCCGAGATCCTGCCCCCTGTCGACCCCTCGAGCTTGAGCAGTTTGTCTGTGAAATCAAATCCAGCTATGAAGGTTCAATGGAGGACTACTTCGGTTCCCACAGTTCAATCTTGTTGCCATCTGGATCGGTGATCCAGCCGAAGTTCCCGTAAGGGTATCGCTCAATTCGTTCATCGACCTGCACACCATGTGCGCGCAGCGCTTCGAGTGTTGCGTCGAGGTCATCCACGATGTAGTTGAGCATGAACGGCGACTTACTCGGATCGAAGTATCTGGTCGAAGCTGGAAACACTGACCACACGGTTTGCTGTTCCATTGACGGATCATCAGCTCTCCGCCAGGCAAAAACAGCGCCTACATCCGGCCGCGAAACAATCCCGAGGTGTTTCTCATACCAGGACTTCAACAGTTCAGGATTGTTGGACTTGAAAAAGATTCCGCCGATGCCTCGGACTTGTGGCATTTGATTTAGTCGAAAACTTCAGAGAAGGGGATTTCGATGGAAGTTCCGTCCAGTTTGATGGAACTACCGCTTGCTTCTTCCATCCCGTTCGACCGGTAAATCCAGACGGTTTTCTCGGCGGGATCGACGAGCCAAACGACCGGGACAGCAAATTTCAGGTACTCTTGGATGCGTTGGTTCGTCTTAGAAACGGTATCTTCAGGCGAAAGAATCTCAATGCACAAGAGCGGCGGTTTGCTCAGGATCTGCTCATCTGGCTTTCCTAACGTGACTACGACATCCGGCACTCGGAATCGAGTTGATTTGACGTGAAATCGCCACTCGGGTAAGGCTCCGATCCCGGTTTCCCCAAAACGGCTCATGAAGAACGAAACGAGCCTACCCTGGATCCAGCTATGATCCCTTTCCCCCAGATTCCGCTCCTCCACTACACCGTCCAGGTAGTCGCGGTCGGGGTGGTACGCCGTGTTCAGGTACTCCTCAACCGGAATTTGTGTCGAAGCCGCCATACCTGAAGTATGCCACCGAGTTCCTTAATGCGGAACATTCAGTCGAATGCCGAGCTCACGTAACTGGCGCTCCGGTACTGGAGAGGGCGCATCACACATCAGGTCCGTACCTTTGGCGGTTTTAGGGAAGGGAATCACATCGCGTATCGATTGCTCGCCGGCCAAGATCATCACCAGGCGGTCGAGTCCCAAAGCAATGCCGCCATGCGGAGGCGCACCGTACTCGAGAGCTTCGAGGAGAAATCCAAAGCGGCGCTTGGCTTCTTCTTCACTGAATCCGAGCGCAGCGAAGACTTTGGTCTGCACGTCGCGGCGATGAATACGAATCGATCCGGACCCGAGTTCGACGCCGTTCAAGACCAGGTCATACGATTTCGCGCGGCAATGCGCTGGATCTTCAGTTAGCTTTTGCAAGTCTTCGTCGTGCACGGAGGTAAACGGGTGATGGGCGGCGTTCCAGCGCTTGTCCTCTTCGTCCCACTCGAACATCGGAAAATCGACAACCCACAAGAACTTGAATATTTCGGGATCCAGCAGTTTGTGCCTCTCGTTGTATTTCTGAGCGATATGCAGCCGCAGCTGACCGGCCGCAAGCAACACCGTGTGGTCCGGTAGCGCGCCTTTGGGTTCGCGAGCCCAACCTGCCAGCATTACGAGATCGTCATCGGCCGGCCTGATGCGCGCGCGAAGGTTCTCGACAGCTTGGGCGTGGTCGCGTTCCAGACGCTTCAAATCGTCGAACACGCGAAGCCCACGATCTTGTCCGATAGCCTTGATGTCGTCACGCTCTTTGCGGCTTAGTTGGCCGATGCGCGGGATGTGAATTGCGACTAGGGGCAACCCTCCACCCGTCAGGCCGGCATCTGGAAACAGGTCTTCGACGCGATGAAATGGCGGGATACGCAGATCCGGCTTATCCGTGCCATAGCTGTTCATTGCCTGCTCATACGTGATGCGGGGAATATGTTTCTCAACCGCTTTGCCGGCGGCCTCGCACACACTCCAGATCAGGGGCTCGACAACATCGTAGATCTGTTCCTGTTGCGGGAACGACATCTCGAGATCGATTTGAGTAAACTCCGGCTGGCGGTCCGCTCGCAGGTCTTCATCACGGAAGCACCGCACAATCTGGAAATACCGTTCGTAGCCACTGACCATCAGCAGCTGCTTGAAGATCTGGGGCGATTGCGGCAGCGCATAAAAGTTGCCAGGCTGCACGCGGCTGGGGACGAGGTAATCGCGCGCTCCTTCCGGGGTCGAGCGCGTCATGAAGGGTGTCTCGATCTCCAGGAAATTCTGCGCATAGAGAGCCTGCCTCACAGCAAGAGCGATCTTGGAGCGCATGATGATGTTGCGCTGCATCTGAGGGCGCCGCAAGTCGATGTAGCGGTATTTGAGGCGAACATCCTCCTTCACGTCCACGTTGTCTTCGAGGGGAAAGGGCGGCGTGCGCGACTCGTTCAGGATCCAGAGCCTGGATACGGCGATTTCGATCTCGCCGGTTGCAATATTCGGATTCACTGTCTCGGGAGAACGGAGGCTGACTACGCCTTCGACAGCAATGACGAACTCCGAACCCAGTTCCTGAGCGCGTTTATGCGCTTCGGCGTTCTTGCTTTCGTCAAAGACAAGCTGCGTGATACCGTATCTGTCACGCAGATGTATAAATATGACGCCGCCCAAATCGCGACGCCGGTGGACCCACCCCATCAGGAGCGCGGTTCTGCCCGCAGCGGCCGACCTCAGGTCGCCGCAGGTATCGGTCCGGCGAAGGTCGCCCAGGAAATCCAATTTCACTTCAGCCATTTTCGATGTTCCAGTAATCCCTGGCGGCTTAGCGTTTCCTGCTCGCCCGAGGCCATGTTTTTCAACGTATAGGATTGAGTCGCAATCTCGTTGTCACCGACGATCAAGGTATAGCGGGCGTCTAGCTTGTTGGCAACTTCTAACATGCGCTTCAACTTGCGGTCGGTGCCGACCTCCACGGAAAGATCGAGTCTGCGTATATCAGCGGCCAGCACCGTGCAATGCCGCAGGGCTGGCTCGCCCATAGGAGCGATGTACAAATCCAGTGGAGCAGGCCGCGCGGTATGCCCCTCCTCTACCGTCATCACCAGGCGATCTTCTCCGATCGAAAAACCGATGCCCGGGGCTGGAACCTTGGAGCCCAGGAGTTCAGCGAGCCCGTCGTAGCGCCCGCCGCCCAGGATCGCATTTTGAGCTCCAAGCGCCCCGTGGGTGACTTCGAACGTAGTGCGCGCGTAGTAATCCAGCCCGCGAACTAATCTCGGCTGCACCGTGTAGCGAATCTGCCGGTCATCCAGGAACTCTCGGACATTGCGGAAATGCTCGCGATCGTCGCTATCGAGGAAATCAAGTATAGACGGCAATTGTTCGATAATCGGCTGATCTTCCGGCACTTTGCAGTCGAGCACTCGCAGCGGATTGGTGTGCGCCCGGCGCTGGCAATCCTCGCACAACCGCGGCGCGACTTCTTTCAGCTGCTCACCGAGGGCGTTATTGAAACGGGCTCGCGACTGCCTGGAGCCTACAGAGTTGATGAGCAATTGATATCCGCTGATACCAACCTCGTCGAGGATCGCTAATACCATTTCGATGACCTCCGCATCGATGGCAGGCGAATCCGATCCGATCGCTTCGGCGCCAATTTGATAGAACTGCCGGTAGCGGCCCTTCTGCGGACGCTCGCGGCGGAACATCGGTCCGATGTAATACAGCTTCTGCAACCCGGAGTGCTGATCGAGACGATGTTCGATATACGCCCGCAAAACCGATGCGGTGTTCTCGGGGCGTAGCGTGAGCGAAGCGCCGTCGCGATCTTGGAAGGTGTACATCTCCTTGCTGACGATGTCTGTTTCCTCTCCGACGCTGCGTGCAAACAGCGAGGTCTCTTCCAAGATGGGCGTGCGAATCTCACGATAATTGAAGCGGAAGAAAATCCTGCGAGCCGCCGCCTCCACTAAGTTCCACACTGCGCTTGAAGGAGGCAGGATATCCCGCATTCCCTTTACGCTCGTTGGCGAACTCAAGTCTGCTCTTCCTTGTAGATAGCTGTAATCCGGACGTAGTTCTCGCAGTTCTTTCGGAACCGCGCCTGTTCTTCCTCGCTCACTTCTCGTTTGACCTTAGCTGGCGTGCCCATGGCGAGCATATTGGCTGGAACTTGCATGCCTTCGGGTACGAGGGCGCCCGCAGCCACAATTGCTCCGCGCCCGATTTTCGCTCCGTTTAGCACGATGGCCCCGATTCCGATCAATGCTTCGTCTTCCACCTCGCATCCATGCAGCACCACCCTGTGCCCAACAGTGACACGGTGGCCCACGATGCAGGGATACACCTGGTGATCCACATGCAAGACGCTGTTGTCCTGGACGCTGGTCTCATCCCCGATGCGAATGTGATTGACGTCCCCGCGGATCGCCACGTTCAGCCAGACGCTCGATCGTTCGCCGATCACTACGTCGCCGATTACCTGCGCGCTTCTGTCAATGTAAGCGGAATCCGCGATACGCGGCATCACCCCGCGATAAGGCCGAATCATAATTTGCCCAAAACTCGTGTCTGCGATCCCGCCGCCAGAGTACGCACGAACTTCAGCGGATTGGTGCGGTCGCGAGTCCGTCGTGCGACGAACGTCCTTAAGTTCGCCGCCGGAGGAGTCTTATTTAGTCATCCTAGCAAGGCGATTAGAATAACAAGCATGCGAACCGCCGCCCTGTGCGCGTTATTCCTTTTAGCGGCCAGCGCGTCCGCCGCGTCCAGCAAGGCGCCCTTTAGCTTTGATGCGATGATGCGCCTGCAGCGCATTGACGATCCTCAGCTTTCGCCCGATGGAAAAATCGTCGCGTTCACCGTGCAGACCGTCGATCTGCCCAACAACACGAAACCTACTCAGATTTACACGGTACCGGTCGACGGGGGTTCCCCGCAACTGATCACTCATGAGGGCGGCTCAAATACGCGTCCCCGCTGGACACCCGACGGGAAGCGCATTCTGTTCGTTTCGGATCGCAGTAACGGATTGCAGGTTTGGTCAATGAATGCCGATGGCTCAGACTCAAAACCGGTCACGAACATTCCCACTGAGGCCGCCGATGTTCTCGTATCTCCCGACGGGCATCTCATTTTGTTCACCAGCGATGTTTATCCCGCGTGCGCTCCCGCAAATGCCAAACCGGGAGTGATGTACGACGTCGCCTGCAACAAAGGGAAACTCGATGCGGAAGCGGCAAACAAGATGAAGGCCCGTGTATTCGATGCGCTGCTTTATCGCCACTGGACCCAGTACTACGGTGCAAGACGCAAGCACATCCTGATACAGAGCGCGGATGGCTCAGGTCAGCCCCGCGATCTGACTCCGGGCAATCTGAATACGCCGCCATTTTCACTCGGCGGCCCGGAACCTTTCGTATTTTCGCCGGATAGTACACAAGTTACTTACGTGGCCAATACCGATGCCGATCCGGCGACGAGTACGAACTCCGATCTGTTCACGGTTCCTGCCGCAGGTAGCGATTCCCGGCGCATAACTACAAATCCCGGGGCCGACGAAGGGCCGCTCTATTCTCCGGACGGCAAATTCCTGGCATACCGCACTCAGAACAAGGCCGGATACGAGAGTGACCAGTGGCGCCTGGCAGTGCTCGATCTCCAGAGTGGAAAGATGAATACTCTGGCCGATTCGCTTGACCGCTGGGTGGAATCTTACACCTGGTCTCCGGATTCGGCGCGGATGTTCTTTACCATCGACGATCACGGAACGAATCCGCTGCTGATGATCCCAGTAGATGGCGGGGCGATTCGGACCATCGCACAAGGTCCAACGTCGGTGAGTTCGGTGCAGTTCTCGCGCGACGATAAAGTGATGATCTACGTCGATCAGAGTGGATCGCGTCCGCCGGAAATCAACAAAGCTATGTCAAAAGGCGGTTCCGGAATGGCGCTGACCCATCTGAACGACCCGATTACAAACACCTATGAACTGACGCCGCTCGAACGAATCTCAGTCGATAGTGGCGCAGACGGTTCAAAGATCGAAAGTTTCTTGGTGAAGCCACCCGGCTTCAATCCGGCGAACAGATATCCGGTTCTCTTCGCCATTCACGGGGGTCCAGAGGGCGACTGGGGCGAATCGTGGAGCTATCGCTGGAATGCGCAGGTCCTCGCCGGGGCAGGTTACGTTGTGGTTCTTCCGAATCCGCATGGCTCGATCGGTTACGGGCAGGCATTTACCGACGCCGTAAACGGCGATTGGGGAGGGCGCCCCTATGACGACATCATGGCGACAGTGGATTACGTCAGCAACCTGCCATACGTGGATAAGGGCCGCATGGTTGCGGCTGGCGCTTCGTATGGAGGCTACATGATCGACTGGATTCTCGGACATACCGATCGTTTCCGGGCGCTTGTTTCCCACGCCGGCGTTTACGATCTACGAAGCGAAGCTGGAACAACCGAGGAGCTTTGGTTTCCGAAATGGGAATTCCAGGGCTTTCCGTGGGAGAATCCTGAACTCTATGACAAATGGTCGCCGAGCAACTATGTGAAAAGGTTCAAGACGCCCACGCTTGTCACACACGGAGAAGTCGACTATCGCGTTCCGATAGGGCAGGGCCAGCAGCTTTTCACCGCATTGCAGCAGATGAAAGTGCCATCTAAACTGATCCAATTCCCCGATGAGGGGCACTGGATCGCCAAGCCGCAGAACAGCCAGTTCTGGTACAGCACCGTTCTCGACTGGCTCAATCACTACACGCAAATACCTTCAGCTGCCGGCAAAACGACTCCAGCTCAGTAGCCCGAGCACTATTCGCCCGAGCCCGTATCAGCCGTTTTCATATTTCTGAAACCGGTGTAGTCAAGAATAGGAGTTTTGTACACCGCCGACCAGCATGAGCCAGACCGCCATTCGCCGGAGACCACCGTTCGCGTTGATCAGCGCGCGCCTGCTTGCGTTTCTCGCGGTACTCGGGCCCGGTTTCATCACTGCCAACGTCGATAACGATCCGGGCGGCATTCTCACCTACTCGAATGCCGGAGCTCAGTACGGGTATGCGCTGCTCTGGACCCTTATTCCGACCACGATTGCATTGATTGTCGTCCAAGAGATGGCAGCGCGCATGGGCGCGATCACGGGCAAAGGACTCTCGGACCTGATCCGCGAGGAGTTCGGATTGCGCGCGACGTTCTTCACCATGTTGGTTTTGGGCTGCGCGGATTTCGGGAACATTGTCGCGGAGTTTGCCGGCTTGGCTTCGGGGATGGGGATCTTCGGCGCAAGCAAATACCTGGTAGTGCCTGCCGGCGCGGTTTTGGTCTGGACCCTCGTCGTTCGCGGACGATACAAGCCTGTCGAGCGAATCCTCATTCTCGCGTCTCTGATCTATTTCGCCTATCCCATCTCGGCTTTCCTCGCCAAGCCGAACTGGGATCTGGCTCTCCAGCGGACCTTTATTCCCACGCTCAGCAGCAATCCCGCTTATCTTGCGGTAATTGTCGGCCTCATCGGTACTACGATCACACCCTGGATGCAGTTCTACCTTCAGGCGGCCGTAGTAGAGCGCGGCGTAGACGCCAGGCACTACAATCTGTGCCGGCTGGATGTAATCGTGGGCTGCATTGTGACCGATGTGATCGCGTTCTTCATCGTAGTTGCCTGCGCAGCCACCATCTACCATCCAAACCGGCCTGAACTGAAGGATGTGGCGCAAGCCGCAGTTGCCTTGGCGCCGTTCGCAGGAAAATTCGCCGAGATCTTGTTTGCCGTGGGACTCGTCAACGCTGCGCTGCTCTCGGCCGCGGTGCTGCCGCTTGCGACTTCTTACAACATTTGCGAAGGGCTGGGATTCGAATCGGGCATCGATAAGCGCTTCTCGGAAGCTCCCATCTTCTACTGGCTTTACACCCTGTTAATCGGTGGTGGGGCCGCCTGCGTACTCTTAATTCACAACAGCTTTCTGTTCAGATTCATTCTCTATTCGCAGATGGCAAACGGCGTCTTGCTTCCTTTTGTGCTGGTCTACATGCTGCTACTGATTAACCGGCCGCGGCTGATGGGGAGCTTCAAGAACAAACCCTGGCAAAACGTGGTCGCATGGTCGACGGCCGTCACTATGATTGTCTTGGCCGCCGCTTGGCTCTACACCGGGTTGAGCGGATGAATTCCGGAGAAATACAGAACTGCAGAAAAACAAAAAAGGGCGGCTCGGCGCCGCCCGGTCTCCAGAGATGCGGTCTTCCAACCTTGCTAATAGCGATAATGCTCGGCTTTATATGGACCCTCAACGGCCACGCCCAGATACTCGGCTTGCTTCGGTGAAAGAGTCGTCAGTTTTACGCCGATCTTCTCCAGATGCAAGCGGGCTACTTCTTCGTCGAGCTTCTTAGGTAGTGTGTAGACGCCGATGTTATAGCTATCGCGGTTCTTCCACAGATCGATCTGAGCGAGCGTCTGATTCGAGAAGCTGTTGCTCATAACAAAGCTCGGGTGGCCAGTGGCGCAGCCCAGGTTGACTAAACGTCCTTCGGCCAGCATGAAGATGCTGTGGCCATCTGGGAATGTGTACTTATCGACTTGCGGCTTGATATTGGTCCGCTGGACGCCTGGAGCGCTATTCAGGCGGTCTACCTGAATCTCGTTGTCGAAGTGCCCGATATTGCAGACGATGGCCTGGTCCTTCATGTACTGCATGTGCTCGAGCGTGATGATGTCGAGGTTGCCAGTGCATGTGACGTAAATGTCGCCCCGGCCAAGCGTATCTTCAAGGGTGGTAACTTCGAAGCCTTCCATGGCTGCCTGCAGAGCATTGATCGGATCGATCTCCGTCACGACTACGCGCGCTCCCATTCCGCGAAGTGAATGTGCCGAGCCTTTACCGACGTCGCCGTAACCGCAGATAACAGCAACCTTGCCGGCCATCATTACATCGGTCGCGCGCTTGATGCCGTCGGCCAGCGATTCGCGGCAGCCGTACAGATTGTCGAACTTCGATTTCGTAACTGAATCGTTCACATTGATAGCCGGAACCAGCAGCTTGCCCTGCTCCTGCATCTTGTAAAGCCGGTGGACGCCCGTAGTGGTCTCCTCTGAAACGCCGCGCCACTCCTTCGCCAATTTGTGCCACCGCTGCGGATCTTCCGCGTGAACCTTCTTCAGGAGAGCTTTGATTACTTTTTCTTCCTGGCTGCCGGATGGTGAATCAACCCAGTTGCTGCCCTCCTCCAACTCATAACCCTTGTGGATCAGCAGCGTCACGTCGCCGCCATCGTCGACTACAAGCTGCGGGCCCTTGTCCTCGGAATGAGTGATAGCCTGCAGGGTACACCACCAATATTCTTCTAGCGTTTCGCCTTTCCAGGCAAAAACCGGAACTCCCGTCGCGGCAATGGCAGCGGCAGCGTGGTCCTGGGTAGAAAAGATATTGCAGCTCGCCCAGCGCACATCCGCGCCAAGCTCGACCAGCGTTTCAATCAGCACCGCGGTCTGGATCGTCATATGCAGAGACCCGGTTATGCGGACTCCGTCAAGCGGCTTCTCTGCCGCATATTTTCCGCGGATGGACATCAAACCGGGCATCTCGTGCTCGGCAATCGAAATCTCTTTCCGGCCCCAGTCCGCCAGACTCATATCTGCCACTTTGTAGTCGGTAGCGGTTCGATTCAACGTTACAGTACCCAATGCGTCAACCTCGCCAATAGTCTATCAAAGTATCTTGATATCTTGATAGATCAGTGCTGAGTCTGCTTAAATCCCTTCGGTTGCTGGGAGATCCCGCGCGCGTGCGGTTGCTCCTGCTGCTTGCCACCGAGGAATTATCGGTAGCCGAACTACAGGAAGTCTTGGGCAAAGGGCAGAGTCAGATTTCCACTCATCTGGCGCAATTGAAGCAAGCGGGACTCGTGGAACATCGCCGGACCGGCAGAAACATTTTCTACCGCCTGAAATCGGGCGAGGAAGACGGGCGGGCAGACTTGCTTGCGCTGCTGCGAACCGCTTCGGTCGAAATCCCCGAAGCAGGCGAAGATCGCGAAGCTTTGCAGAATATCCTGGCCAAGCGCAGCGACAAGATGCGCAGTTACTTCGATTCCTTGGCCGGCAAGTTCGGCCGCACGTACCTGCCGGGTCGGTCTTGGCAAGGTTTGGCGGAAGTCCTTCTTCGCCTGATGCCGCCGATGGTAATCGCGGATCTTGGCGCCGGAGAAGGAACGTTTTCGCAGCTGCTTGCTCAACGCGCACAGCACGTGATTGCGGTTGACAACTCGGAGAAGATGGTTGAATTCGGCGCGAAGCTGGCGCGAGAGCACGGACTCTCAAACCTCGAATTTCGTTTGGGAGACATGGAAGCCGTTCCCATTGAGGCGGGGCGGGTAGATCTCGCGTTTTTCAGCCAGTCTCTTCATCACGCGCCCCACCCCGAGCGCGCAATACGCGAAGCCAGGCGCATTTTGAAAGCGCGCGGCCGTATCGCGATTCTGGATCTGGCTCGCCATCAGTTCGAAGAAGCTCGGGAAATGTACGCCGATATCTGGCTTGGGTTCAGCGAGGTCGAACTCCGGCGCTATCTCAAAGCCGCTGAGTTTTCGAACGTGCAGACCGCCATCGTGCATCGTGAATCGGAGCCGCCCTATTTCGAAACAATCTGCGCTCTGGGTGAAAAAGCCTGATCTCGCGCTTGTTGGGGCGATTCGGCGCGCCATCTGCTCACCACAGCTAGTCAAATCGGAACAGAAGCGTTGAAAGATTTCAAGGCGGCACATCTCAGGCTCTGCAGGCGCAGGCCCAGCCACAGCATGCAGGCAGCGCTGAAAGCAAAGTAAGAACTCATCCAAACATTGAGCATTTCAGGGTGTACCACTTTGATCCAGCGAAAACCTAAAGCAAGAAACATCGAAGCAAAACCAACCGAGGCCGCTCCGGCCAAGCCCAGAAACCATCTGTCTGCATCATGACGCCGCAAGCTTCGAGCGTTTACCAGTGCGAGAACACCTATAGTTATCGCCATCGCAACGAGCAACACGGCGACGGTACGAAAGGTAAGTCTTCCTTTCCAGAACATGAAGATGAGTCCGAGCGCGCTAAGCGCAAGCCCATTGAGCACCAAAGGCAACGATTTGCCGCTGGTGAAACTCCAAATTCCGGCTGCGATCGCGCAAGCTCCTGCTCCGAGCGCGAGGCTACCCAGAAACACAACCGTGCCCCTCAGGAAAAACGTACGCAATGTCAGGGTTCCATTCGGGGCCTGCATCAGAAGGTTAACGGCCGAATACGTGGCTTCGAGAACGCCACAGACCACTAGTAACCACGAGGCTTTGGTCAGCGTCTGCATTCCGCCCACCTCCCGACCGTGGTGCAGCCTCGCGTTCAGGCGTGAAGGCTCCCCCTGTGATCGTAGCTCAAACGAAGCCTTAAGTAACCCGCTCGCGGCACGCTAAGCTTTGGCGCGCCGCGTACCCGAGCGCGACGACGCTGCAGAACATCATGAGTACTTCGCTATCGCCCAGATTGTATTCAAAGATGCCGCCCACCAGAATACCGATCGTGACCGCGATTGTGCCATGTAGCACGAAAACCTCCTGCGAGCGCTGTCGCGGTTGCGCGAGCAGCGCGCGGATGCAATCGTAAACCGTCAACCCGATAAACCACAACACGCACAGCAGGCCAGGTATGCCGCGCTCGGCAGCGTATTGCACATAAATGTTGTGCAAATGTCCGTAGTAGCCGACCGGCAGCGGCCGCCGGATGTCTTTAGGGACGTAAGCCTCAAAGTTACGGCCGATCTCTTCAGGACCCAACCCGAACCAGGGATGTGCCTTTACCATTTCTAAACCGGTCCGGAAGGTGACAACACGGTGGCGGTTGGAATCGACGTCCTCTTGCGGGCGCGCTAAGGAGAGAACCCTTTCCTTTACATTGTGAGGCGCCGCGATAAATGCCGCCGTAGCCAAAACGGGTACGAATAGAATCATTTGCGGGCGCCAGAGCCAGGTGAGGTAAATTACTGCCGGAATCGCAGCCAGCCAGATGCTTCGAGTGCCGCCGAGCAGAATGGCTGTTGCCACCAGAAAGACGCTCGTGTAAGCCCATATGGGCATGCGCCGGCTTGAGAAGAACCACTGTGCAAGCAGCAACAGCAAGACGCTTAACTGAAGGCCTCCGAAGGTCATCCAGTGGCTCTCAAAGCCGGTAATTCTTCTGCCAACGTAAGAAATGTAGGAGGCGTGCGCGCTACGGACAAATTGGAAAATTGCCAGTAGGGCGGAGGCCGTAGCACCTGCCACCCAGGCCACCATCAGATAAAAAACTTTCGGAAACTGCTCAACGAATACTCCGAAAATCAACGGAATAAACAGGAAGACGAAGAACTTCTTGATTTGCGCGCGCCCTAACCAGGGATCGGGCGAGACGACATCGGCCAGCGCGGTCCAGAGAAAAAGACAGGCAAGCGGAAGCCAGATACGCGGGAAGCTGAGTTTTTGACGGAAGATTAGAAGCAACAGAATGCCGAGGCCAAGAAGGACCTGGCTCGCGGCGATTGAAATTTGAATAAAGCCTGCCGCGCCGATCGCGACCGCAAGCACGATGCGGTCCTGAACCTCCTTGCCCGGCAACATCGACGGACCCAGTATGACAGAATGAAAGGCGAAAACTCCTGCATGCAGGTCCATTTATTACGCCACGGCATAGCAGAAGATGAGCAGCCTGGTCTGCCTGACGAAGAACGCGGGCTCACTCCGGAAGGCCGTAGGAAGCTGCGGCAGGTGCTCCAAGTCGCCGCGCGTGCGAATGTCCAGCCGAGCCTGCTGCTCAGTAGCCCTTTGAAGCGCGCCTTGCAAACTGCCGAAATTGCCAAACGAACACTCAACTATCACGGCGACATTCTGCACGTGAAGGCCCTTGCTCCCGGGTCCACAGTGGAACAAGTATGGGAGGAGATTCGCTCTCATAAGGGTGAGACGGCACTTTTACTTACTGGACATAATCCGCTGTTCGAACAACTGGCCGGATATCTTTTGGGCTATCGCAGTATGAAAGTCGAGTTCAAGAAGGGCGCTTTGCTGCGCGTAGATATCGAATCGTTTGGCGCGGAGCCCCGCGGCGTTTTGCGTTGGTGTATCACCGCTAAGCTCGCGGAATCTGGAGGTTGAAATCGTCTGGGAGACGAATGAGTAAGCGCCTGGAATGTCTCTCGACCGTTTATTATGAAGCAGGGTCTTTTGGATGTCGATTCTTCTGGCGGGCAGGATAGGTCTGTCCTTGTGCTGGGCTCTCACCGCGCTATTGCTGGTTGAGAGCGATTACGCGCAGACCCCGCATTCCAATCCGGGCCAGGCGTCCGGGGCGCAGCAGTCTTCTCCCAGCCAGCCGGGGCGGGTCAGTTCCGGCCAGAATACCCGGGTGCAAACCGTGCCGTGGCAGAACGCGCCCGAAGCTGAGTCCGGCGCCGCTCCTCAATCCAGACCAGACGACAGAAGTACGCAGCCACTACCCCTGATCTTTGAATCTCGCGGTCTCGAATACGAGGCGATTACAAAGAACGGGGTCACCGTGATGTTTGCCCAGCTCCCCTCTCGCCTGAAAGCATTCAATATTGTTCAGATCGCATTAACCAATGGCTCGCTGGTTTCGTGGACCGTCAGGCCGAGCGATTTCACATTCGTCAGGCAAGATGGAACGACGCTTGGCTCTGTCTCGGCCGACTATGTAGTTGAAGAGCTTCTCCAGAAAGCGGACCGCGATGACGTGATCAAGCTGCAGCTGCTTTACGAAAACAGCATCTACGGACTCTCGAACTTTCGCTCGACCAACGGTTATGAGAAGCGTCGCGAGGCGGCGATGGCGCAGTTCGTCAATCGTGGATTCAAAGCTGCCGCCGCAGCTTCCGCCATTGCCTTTGTACCGATCAAGCTGAATCCAGGCGACAGCACGGACGGTGCGGTCTTTTTCGAGAACCACACGAAGGAAAAGGGGCTCGGCCCAGGGAGGCTGGTTGCGCATACCTGTGGAGAAACGTTCATCTTTATCACCGTCGCGGAGTTGAAGAAGCACTAGCGTTATCAGCCATGGACTCCGCCTCGGCCGCTTCAGGACTGATCGACCTGCACGCCCACACGAACGAATCGGACGGCACGCTTACACCGGCTGAGCTGGTCAGTCTGGCTCAGCACGTTGGGCTCAATGCGCTCGCGATTACAGACCACGACACCTTCAAGGGTTATGAAAGGGCCCGTCCCGCAGCTAAGGCGGCCGGCCTCGACCTGGTGTGCGGCATAGAACTGAACACGCGCATGGGCCGCGATTCCGCGCTGAGAAGCAGCGCCGTTCACTTGCTGGCTTACTTCTTGTCGGGTGAACCTACGGCCGTCTTCACTACCTGGCTAGAGGACGAGGGTCTCGAGCGTCGCAGCCGGAACGAGCGCCTGGCCGAGAGGCTCAAGAACCAGAATATTGAGATTACGCTTGAAGAAGTTGAGGCCCGGGGCCGCTCGCTCACAGGGCGCCCTCACTTTGCGCGCATTCTGGTAGAGAAGGGTTACGCGCGCAGCTCGGAGGAAGCGTTTAGGAAGTATTTGGGGGAAACCGCGCCGAGCTTTGTGCCGCGCGAGAGCAAGACGGCCGAAGAAGTGATTAATATTGTGCGTTCCGCGGGCGGTGTTCCTGTGATTGCTCATCCGGTCAGGTTGGGGTTGCCGCGCGCAGAAGAGCGTGAGCTGCTAATTCGCTACCAGCGCGCCGGGCTTTTGGGACTGGAAGTTTATCACTCCGAACATTCGCCTGAGTTGCAGGCGTATTACCGGCAACTCGCGGAAGAACTGCACCTGCTGCCTTCGGGCGGCTCTGATTTTCACGGCTCTATCAAGCCGGATATTCAGCTAGGCACAGGGCGGGACGGCAACATTCGCGTGCCTGCGCGCTTTCTGGACGATTTGCGCCGGCATCAGAGCGCCTAAATCCTGCCTCGTAAAATGGGGCGTGCCTGATGCTCTGCCCCGGCTTCGCTTCAATCTGGACTTTTTGCCTTCCCCCGATCCCAAAAAGCCGGGCCTCTACATCCGCGACCCGTACGGTTACTCCGATGCTACTTTGCTGGTTCCACCGCCCCTTGTCCCTGCGCTGGAATGCTTCGATGGAATGCAATCGGCAATCGATCTCAGGGCTGAACTCGTCCGGATCACGGGCGAGATACAAGTCGGCGATCTCGAAAATCATCTCTACGACTCTTTGAGCGAAGCCGGCTTCCTTGAAAACAATCGCTATCGCGAGTTGAAAGCCGAACGCGAGAAGAATTTCGCGGGCGAAAGCATACGTCTCCCCAACTTCGCCGGCGCGGCTTATCCGGCCGATGGGGTTGCGCTCGCTGACCTGATGCTTTCGCGCATTGGCAGACCCTCAGCTAGCCATTCGGGTGCAGTCGCCATCGCCGCGCCGCACGCAAGTCCCGAAGGCGGATGGGCGACTTATCGCGCCGCGTATCAAGCGCTGCCGCCGGCGGAAGAAGCCGTTGACCGGACCTTCGTTATTCTCGGAACCTCGCATTATGGGGCGCCCGACCGCTTCGGTCTCACGCGCAAGCAATTTGTTACACCTTTCGGCGAAGCGCGCACGAATCTGGTCCTAGTCGAAGAGTTAGCTGCTGCGGCTCCGAACGCGATTCGGATGGAAGATTACTGTCATGCGGTAGAACACTCGATAGAGTTTCAAATCGTATTTCTGCAGCACTTATACGGACCGGGAGTAAAGATCCTGCCCATTCTCTGCGGGCCTTTCGTCAAAAGCATCTACGAAGGAACTCTGCCTGAGGACAATAGTCACGTAGCACGATTTTTCGACGCGCTTGGCGAAATCGGCGCGCGGGAAGGCAAGAGGCTGTTCTGGATTCTAGGCGTCGACATGGCGCACATAGGTCGCCGGTATGGAGACCCTTTGCGCGCAAAGGCGGGCATGAGCGAGATGCTCGCTATCGAGCAGCGTGACCGGCAGCGCATAGCGCAGATTACTGCAGGGGACATACGAAGCTACTGGTCGCTCATCCGGGAGAATCAGGACGATTTAAAGTGGTGCGGATCCTCTCCGTTCTATACATTTCTAAAAGCGCTGCCGGGCTTGCGCGGAGAGCTTCTCGATTACCATCAGTGGCAGATCGATCCCGACAGCGTAGTCAGCTTTGGCGCGTTGCGCTTCGAGCGCTGAAAGCTGAGCTCAGTACTTGCCTCCGCCCGTCCAGTAGCCGGGACGGACTCGGACGTATAGTCCAGGACGGTCCACGTTCACTTTGATGGTGTGAAAACCAGGCTCATTGCCGTTGTTCGGAGCATAACTGAGCAGATATTGGCTGTTCAGATCCGCGCCGATATCTGAGATTGCATCTTCGAATCCGCGCTGCCTGACAAAGCCGTACATGCGACCACCCGTGAAGGTTGAAAAGGCCTCAGCGGGCGTCTTCTTGAACAGATCATGAATCCCGTGCCAGATCGGTGGAAGACCGTTCAGAGCGTTCGTGTATCCATTCTGCTGGATGTTGGTGGTTTCGCTGCGGGGAATGCCGCCCGCTATGTTCGGCTGCGCTTCTGGAGGTATGCCTCCATTCGCCGGCCGCGGATACGGCATCTTCTTCATGAATCCCGTGTACGCTCTCGAAATGTCCACGCAATACACAATTACGTTATCGAACTGCATCCGGCGCGCGGTCTCCTCCAGATGCGATTCGCTGCCCTTGTCAAGATTGCGGCTGACCAATATGATCACTCGCCGCCGTTTATTCTGGGGATCGTGCGCGAGCAGCATGCGGTCGGCAGCGAGCACGCTGTCAATCAGGCGCGCACTGCTGGAGCCCGCGGTAAGCTTTTGCATCGCGTCGTCGAGCTTCGCTGGATCATTGGTAAAGTCCTGCAGGTGCTGAATGCGATGATCAAACCCGATCACAGCTACATCGTTCTCCTGTCCGGTGACCAGGCCCTGCAGCAATACGCCCGACTTTTTTAGAGTGGGGAGCACCGGCTCTACCTCTGAATTTGCCTGGACAACCAGCACGACAGACATCGGCAGCTGTGTGAACTCCGACGTAATCTTTTGCGGCTTATCGTTGTCGAGCAGCTCGAAGTCACTCGGCCTTAATCCGTTCACGTAGCCGTGCCCGTCTGGATCAAGGACGGTGGTCGGAACCAGCACGTTCCTGACCGGGATTCTGATTCGGAAACCGGAGCTGTCGGTCGTAGTGTCGGAGGAAGGTTGCGTCTTCGAACCAGAAGCGGGAACTTCAGTGGTTGGGGGACCTGAAGGTAGCTTCTTCGGAGCCGGTCCAAGCTGGCCGGGCTGAGGTGGCGGTCCAGGGGGCAGTTGGCCGGGGGGCAACGTTTGCCCGGTTGCCACCATCGCGCCGAGAAGCAACGCCCCGAGCAGAAGCGCAGGGCTCCGGCGACCCAAGCGTGCGAAGCCAGCCGCATTTTTCATATCTTCATCTTAGAGATGTCGAGCGGAATGCGCGGGTTTCGGCCACTTTAGTGTTCCGTCTCGCCCCTGAGCAACTTGAGAATGTGGGGCACAAGCGGCTCAACCACCGACAAAGAGTGGAGGGCGCCGGCGGGCGAGCCAGGAAGATTGACAATGAGAGTCTCCCCGCGCGTGCCCACTACGCCGCGAGACAAGATGGAGAAGGGTGTCTGCTCGAGCCCTTTCGCTCGCATGGTCTCACTCACGCCAGGCAACTCGCGGTCGATCACCCTTCGCGTTGCTTCGGGAGTATTGTCGCGGGGGCTGATGCCGGTACCGCCCGTCGTCAGAACGAGGGATAAAGAGCAGTCCCTTATCCAGCTCGCGAGCCTTTTCGCAATGGCCTCTTCGTCATCGGCCAATACTGCCGACGCTATTACGCTCCAGCCCAGTTCTTCGCAGCGCCGCTGCAGGGCCGGTCCCGACAAATCTTCCCGCTTGCCCGCTGACGTAGAATCGCTTACCGTCAGGATTGCGACTTGAATCATCGTCAGACTTTCCGCCTGTAGCTTCCCGATTTGCCGCCCGTTTTTTCGAGCAGATAGATGTCCCCAATCTCGATGCCTTTGTCGAGAGCTTTTGTCATGTCATAGATGGTCAGAGCCGCTATCGAGACGGCGGTGAGCGCTTCCATCTCAACACCGGTCCGCGCCGCGGTTGCTGCAGTCGCGATGATCTCGATTCCATCGGCTTTGGTTCCGAACTCCAGAGCCACGTGGGTCAACGGTATTTGATGGCAGAGCGGAACTAACTCAGAAGTTTTCTTTGCCGCACTGATTCCCGCGATTCGCGCGACCTGCAAAGGATCGCCCTTTCTGTTGTCAGGTAAGGCAGCAAGCACTTCCGGCGACATCCTTACGAAAGCATGAGCTGCGGCCGTGCGCTTGGTAGTCGCTTTCTGCGACACATCCACCATTGAGACGTCGCCCGACCTGTTGTAGTGCGAAAGTCTCTTCACGGCTTTAGCATGACCCGTATTGAGTCTCCAATATCCCACTCCTCACGATCATGCTCCGCTACCAGGAAAGCATTGGCTTTCGCCAGCGCCGGGATGTCACTCGAGCCCTGCCATGGAATGTGCCGCAACTCCTCGCCATCGCCGCTGAGTCGCGCGGGTAAGAAGCGGGTCAAACCCAATCTGTGGCGAAAAGGTGCTGCCAAACGCGCAGAAAGCAGCGGGAGTAGAGGATCCGGATTTCCCGTCAAGAGCTCAATCGACGGCCTGGCAAAGAATTGAAAGGTGATCAGCGAGGATCCCGGATTGCCGGGCAGCCCGAAGACTGGCTTGCTTTGCCACGTTCCGAATGCCGTGGGTTGCCCCGGCTGCACACGTACGCGCTCAAAATGAAATGTTGCGCCCAGTTTGCGGAGCGCTGGCTTAACCAGGTCATATTTCCCTGCCGAAACGCCGCCGCTCACGATCAGCATGTCGTGGGCAAGGCCTTGCTGCAGCAAGTGCTCGAGGGCCTCCGGCGTGTCCGGCGCTACCGGTAGCATCACCGGAGTCCCCCCCGCGGCGCGCACGAGCGAGGCCAGCATGTAGGAATTCGAATTGCGAATCTGGTGCGGTGCGGGCTTTTCATGAAGCCCTACGATTTCGTCGCCCGTCGCGAGTATCGCGATGAAGGGAGCGCGAAAGACGAGTACCAGTCTTCTGCCCACCATCGCAAGCGTTGCAACATGGCTGGCATCGATGGTTGTGCCTTTCGGAATCAGCACGGCGCCCGTGTGCGCCTCGGCTCCCCGCTCGTTGATGAATTGTCCCGGCTCGGCTGTGCGCTCGATCATCACCTCGTCGCCGCTTCGCTTCACATGCTCGATCATCACGACAGCGTCCGCCCCTTCTGGCACTGGGGCTCCGGTCATGATCTCCAAAGCTTTTCCCGCTTGTATCGGCCCCTGCGCTCCCTCCCCAGCTCGCAATTCGCCCTGAACCTGCAAAACGCCCGGCACGTCTCGGGTTCGCAAGGCAAAGCCGTCACGCAAAGAACGCCGCACGGCCGGGTAATCGCGGTCTGCTGTCACTTCCTCGGCCAGCACCCGCCCGTGTGCCTCTTCCAAGCCGGTTGACTCCGTTGCATCTTCCCTGGGCAGGGCCCGGACAGTATCGATCACGATTTTCCGGGCTTCGGAGAAGTCGAGCATTTGCTTGGATTCTGATAGCTCGCGCACGTTTCGAATTTTACAATCCCACCCCCAAGCGTGCTCTGGGCGGCGGCCAATCGTTTACCCGATATCTCGAAAGCTATCCTTGCTAATAATGCTCAAGAACCTGATCTCGGCCGGTCTCCTGGCCGCGACTCTCAGCCTTCACGCGCCCTGTGCGCAAGTCGATCAACTCAGCGCGAACGATAAGGACTTCATTGAGTTCGCCGGCGAGCTGAACCTTCTTGCCATCCGTCTGGGCCAGATGGCGCAGATCGACGCGGCCTCGCAGCAGGTAAGAAAGTTCGGCTTGATGATTGAGCAAGAGCACACCGCGGACCTGAAAAAGCTTACTGCGATCGCTAACAAGACTGGAGGAGTGGCCCCGAATACGCTCGATGACGTTCACATGAAAACCGTCAAGACCGTCAACAAATTCAAGGCGCGAGCCTTCGATCACGAGTTCTTAAAAGCGATTGTCAACCAGCATGAGAGCGCCCTCGTCTCTTTTAAACGGGAGGCGGATCACGGCTTCAATCCGGATCTGCAAGCCTACGCCAAAGCAGCGCTTCCCAAATTAGAGCAGCATCTCAAGACCGCCAAACAACTGTCCTCGTCGGCGAAATAGATGCTCTTCCCAGACCTGTTTGCACGCACTCTGATAGGATGCTCTCGGATGAATCGCAGAAAAGCGCTTAGATCCGCCGTTGGCGCTGGCGCAGCCCTGTTAACTCGCCCTGCTCTTGCCAGTACCGCAACGGCAAGCGGCCGCTTGAAACAAGGTGTCTCTTATTGGACTTACCAGAAGTGGTTTACTCTTGACCAGTTGTGTGTGGAAGCGGTGCGCATCGGCCTCAAAGGCATCGACCTGGTTACGCCCGACCAGTACGCCACCGTCCAGAAGCACGGCCTGGTGCCATCGATGACCTCAGGGACGCCGCCGAACACCATACCGATCGGCCTCAACCGGCTGGAGAATCATGACCGTGTTCTCGCCAGCCTGAAGAATGACATCACGCTTGCCTCGGCTGCAAAAGTCCCGAACGTGATCACGTTCTCCGGCAATCGAGGCGGCATGCCCGATGCGGAAGGGCTGGCTAATTGTGTTACCGGCCTGAACAAAATCAAAGGCTATGCAGAAGAAAAGGGCGTGACGATCAACCTCGAACTGCTCAACAGTAAAGTCAACCACCACGATTACATGGCCGATCACTCTGCCTGGGGCATCGAGCTGGTGAAGCGCGTCAATTCACCTCGCGTTAAATTGCTCTATGACATTTACCATATGCAGATCATGGAAGGCGACTTGATTCGCACCATCAGGGATAACATCGAATTCTTCGGCCACTTTCACACGGGTGGAAATCCGGGCCGCCACGAGCTTGACGACACGCAGGAAGTAAATTGGCACGCTGTGGCCGAAGCGGTCGTTGGAACCGGATACACGGGATTCTTCTCGCATGAGTTTGAGCCCGTGAAAACGCCGCCTATTCGCGGGCTGGAGCAAGCCTTCGAAATTTGTAACGTCTGAGGAGGTCCAGGCCCCAATCCTAGCAACGAACCGAGGGTGAGAAACTAACGGTAGAGTGCGCGTAATTCTGCTCTTCCTTTTGGCTGCGACTCTCCTTTTTGGAGAGACTTTCAAGCTGTTTCTCAAGGATGGTGACTATCACGTCGTACGTGAATACCAGATCCAGGGAGACCGCGTGCGCTACTACAGCACAGAACGCGGCCAATGGGAAGAGATCCCGGTAGAACTGGTCGATCTTACCAAGACAGAGCACGAGCGCAAGGCAGCAACGGAGAGCCGGGTCGCAACGGCGCGCGAGGAAGACGAGGAAGAGAAGGCGGAGCGAGAGCAACGACGAGAAATTGCCTCGATCCCGATGGAAGCCGGCGCCTACTACGAATCGGGCAGCAAAATAGAAGCCGTTCCTGTTGCGGATTACCAGATTATTACTGACAAGAAGCGTAGAGTTTTGCAGATGGTGAGTCCTGTCCCGCTCATCCCCGGGAAGGCATCGGTGGTGATCAAGGGCGACCGCGCCAAGTTTTTGGTGAGCGAAGACCGCCCCTCGTTTTTTCTGCGACTCGAGAAAGAAGAACGATTCGGCATCGTCCGGCTGACGCCCAAGAAGGATGTGCGCGTCGTGGAGAACATTTCAATCATTCCCGTTGCCAAGCAGGCGATGGAAGAACGCAAACAGATGGACACCTTCGAGCAGCAGCTAGGGGACGGCCTCTACAGAGTTTGGCCGGAAAAAGCCCTCACGCCCGGAGAATACGCTCTAATTGAGTTTTCGGATGCGAACGACACGGACGATGTGCGGCTGCTGATTTGGGACTTCGCCTATCAACCGGCTAGCAGGTAAGAATCGGCCTGCTCTAATGCCGTAAGGCCGCGCGCTCAGTATTTAGGACCAATCGGCCGGTTCGTCAGCAGAAACTTACCGCCGCTCTGTTTCACAACGGTAAAGTTCCCTTTCCCAATCACGTCTTCAATCGACGGCATAAATTCGTGTTCAGCGAGCAAGTAGCAGCGTTTGCGGTCACGCCACATGCCTGCAAGCTCGGCGTTATCAATGAATACGTGCGGGGCACCGGGAGCATTCGAGCCGTATTCGAGATTCTGGATCCTTCCGTTCAAGAGATAGCCGGTGGTATTCGCATAAAAGAACACGGATGAAAAGCTGTAGTACTGGTCTGAAACGATCAGTTCTCCTGGTGGTGACTGAAGCAGGGCGTTGGCTAGCGGCCGCGAGGATAGATACGGGTCGAAAGACACCATGGCAAGACGCGCGGCATGGAAAAAAATGACCATCATCAAGGCAAGCACAATAATGCGCCGGCTTCCCTTGAAGAAGAGAAGCCCGGCGAGGCCGGCCAAAACGGCGACACAGGCAAGCAGGAGAGGCGGTCGCAGATAGGCAAAGGAACCGGGCGTAAGATCTCCCATATGGCCCAACGACAGTGTGTAATTCGAAGTCGTCTGTGATTTCAGGGCGTTCGCAATATCGCCTGGCGCGGGAAGATTCCACGCCCTTACAAGAATGGCGAGCATCGCCGTGAGCGAAGCCGCGCAGATCCCGCCGAGAAGCCAGTCTCCGCGCTTAAGCCACTTCGCGTCCGATGACGCCATGCCGTTGCCGATCAGCAGAGCTGCCGCAGGATAGATCGGCATCGAATAATATTCCTGGGTTGAAGAGAACGTGAAAAACAGCATCACGCAGCCGATCCAACACAGGATCAACAGCCGTGTACGCGATGAACGGTCCGGAGCCAAATATCTCAGGCGAAAAACCGTCGGCAGATATGCAATCCAGGGGAACAGCCAGACCAGATTGAGCAGCCAGAACCAAAGGCGCGGGACCGTGTCGTAGTCGCGAGGATATCGCCGGTTTAGAAAACGAAGGATGTGCTCGTTGAAGAAGTATGCCCAAAAGAAGCCGCGGTACCGGCCCGGTCCGCTGGTCAGGTCAAAACGAAAGTAGGGAGGATTGCGAAGAATAGCCAATACGTGCCAGGGCGCGGCAATCAGTAATAAGCTCAGCAGCCCCCAGCCAGTATTGAGCAGCCCCCATGTCTTACGCGCCAGCAGTTGCCGGGTGAATAGTAGATAAAAGAACACCGTCGCCAGCGGAAAGAGCGCGCCGATCAATCCTTTCAAGAGGACCGCAAGCGCAATCGATACCCAACAAAGCAAGCCCCAGCGGCGCGGGTGAATTTCATCTGGGTCGAGGGCCCGTAGAGAAGACCACAGCGCAAGTGCGACGCAAAACGTCAGTTGCGAATCGGGGATCAGAACGCGCGTAAACAGGAAAAGACCGATACAAGTGGATATGCACAGCCCGGCGTAAAAACCCGTACGTTCTCCGAAAGCCCACACTCCGATGCGAAAGACAAGCCAACACAGCGCAACGTCAACAAGAGCGAGCGGCAGCCGGGCGATGTAATCGTGAACGCCGAAAATCCTGAAAAAAATCGCAATGAGCCAGTATTTCAGGGGAGGTTTTTCGAAATATCTGACCCCGTCCAGATGCAGAGTGACCCAGTCGCCCGTCTGGAGCATGTTGTGCGCAATGCTGGCTTGCGCCGCATCGACGTCATCCATCAGAGCGGGCGGGCTAACAATACAGCCCAGAAAAATCGCAGCCGCAATCAGGATGACGATCCACTGATGCAGGTAAAATCGCGAGTTTTCAGAGCGCATCGATCATTCGTACCGCAGCGCCTCGGCTGGGGCGATGTGCGAAGCGCTTCTTGAAGGGTGAAGCGTTGCAATCAGGCTGGTCAGAAGCGCAAGCGCGGCTACCCAGAGAGCATCTGTCCACCGGCTTAGAAAGGGAACGTAGCTGATCGAATAAATCTGCTCATCCAGACGCAGCCAGCGGTAGTGGTTGAACAGCGCAGTCACCAGGTAGCCGGCTGCTAAGCCGATACTCGATCCGATGCCTCCAATCAGCAGGCCTTGCAAAACGAAAATACGTCGGATCTGTCGGCGCGTAGCCCCCATCGACATCAGAATGGCGATGTCGCGATGCTTATCCATGACCAGCATGACTAGCACGACCAGTATGTTGAGAGCGGCAACAAGCTCGATCAGTCCGACCGTGATTAGACTGACCACTTTTTCGAGCCGGAGAGCATTAAGCAGCGAGTGATTCTGAGCCATCCAGGTCTCGGCAATGAGCTTGGGTCCGATGATGCGACTGGCTGCCCGGGCTACCGCCGAGGCTTCATAGACATCATCCAGACGCAGTTCGATTGCATTGACTACGTCGGGCAGGCTGAGCACGTGCTGCGCCGTTGCGAGTGAAGTGAAGGCCCAGGTGGAATCAAGATCGTACAGGCCCGATTCGAAAATTCCAACCACTCGAAAATGAAACAGCGTGGGAACGATGCTGAAAGGCGTAAGCTCGTTGCCGATTACGGTTACAGGTCCTCCCACAACCACGCCAGCCTGCTCGGCTAAGCGTGAACCGAGCACGATACTCGAGGGCCCGGTATGGAGATCGTCGAAACTCGTAAGTGATCCCGCCTTGAGCCGCTGGAGCATGAGCGGGACGGGCGCACCCTTGCCCAGAGGGACTCCCTTCAGAATGGCGCCCACGCTGACTAGCGGGCCCCGTAAGCCGACCTGATCATAGAGTCCGGGAGTCACAGATTCGACATGCGGGATCTTTTCTAGCCGCGGAATCAAAATGCGCCAGTTCTCGATGCCAAACGTAGGTTGGCGTTCCTGAATGCTGACGTGCGCGGTTGCGCTCAGAAGGCTCGCCTGCAGCGTGCTCTCGAAGCCGTTGTTGACCGCCAGCGCGATGATCAAAGAAGCGACCCCAGCCGCAACTCCCAAGATCGAAATCACCGTTATAACTGAGATAACGGTCTGCTTGCGCTTGGCCCGCAAATAGCGGAGAGCGACTTTCCACTCGAAATAGCCCATCCTCCTAGGGCGCAAGTTCGCGTAATCGATCTACTAAACCGATCTCCCCTTCAGGCCGCAGTAGCGGAAAAAGAATTACGTCCCGTATCGATTTGGAGCCGGTGAGAATCATCGTGAGCCGGTCGATTCCAATCCCTTCGCCTCCGGTGGGCGGCATTCCGTAGGCCAGAGCGCGGATGTAATCCTCGTCCATCAGGTGGGCCTCTACATCGCCAGCCTGCTTGCGGGCGAGTTGCTGTTCAAAACGGCGCCGTTGCTCCTGCGGATCATTGAGTTCGGTAAAGGCATTGGCAAGTTCCATCCCTCCCGCATACAATTCAAAGCGCTCCACGAACTCGGGCTCCTCTGCTTTATTTTTTGAAAGCGGAGAGACTTCGACCGGGAAATCGTAAATGATCGTCGGATCGAGTAGTTGATGCTCTACATGCTGCTCGAAGAGGTCGACCAGCGCCGGCCCAGGCGAGCTCTCTCTCGAATGACGCACCAGCCACTCAGGATCCTTGAGATCGGCGAGAGACGGTTTGTCATCATCCTGCCAGAGCTCGCTGACTGCCTCGCGCATCGAGAGCCGGCGAACATTACCGAAATCAAGCGTGCGTCCGCCGTAAGCGACCTGGTCGGAACCGGTTGCATCAATCGCCACCTGCCGCAATAGCTCTTTGGTCAGAGCCATCATGCCCCGGTAATCAGTGTAGGCCTGGTAAAACTCGAGCATCGTGAACTCAGGGTTGTGCTGAGTAGAGACCCCTTCGTTGCGGAAATTCCGATTGATCTCGTAAACGCGCTCGAATCCGCCCACAACTAGCCGTTTGAGATACAACTCAGGCGCGATTCGCAGGTATAAATCTACATCGAGCGTGTTGTGATGAGTGACAAACGGGCGAGCAGCAGCACCGCCATAAATCAGCTGCATCATAGGAGTCTCAACCTCGAGAAAGCCGCGTTCGTCAAGCTGACGGCGCAGGGAAGAGATGATCTTCGAACGGGTGGTGAATGTGCGGCGGAGCTCGGGATTCGCAATCAGATCGAGATAACGCTGCCGGTACCGAATCTCGACATCTTCAAGGCCGTGCCATTTCTCGGGCAGGGCAAGCATGATTTTCGAAAGAAAGAACAGCTCTTCGGCATGCACTGTGAGCTCGCCGGTCTTGGTGCGAAAAAGGTAACCGCGCACGCCAATGATGTCGCCAATGTCGAGCACGTCGAAGAGAGCGAAGCTTTTCTCGTCAACCGCGTCCTTTCGCACGTAGACCTGGAGCTTTTCGCCGTTTTGCAACAGGTGAAGGAAGCCGGCCCCTTTACCCATCCGGCGAAGACTCTGTATACGGCCCGCTACCCGCACCTCGGCGTGCGCGGCAAGATCTTCGGCGGTTTTGTGGTTGTGCTCGGACCAGATCTGCGCAACTGTGTGACTGAAATCGAAAGCGTGGCCGTAGGGTTCGAAGCCGAGCTGCCGAATCTGCGACAGGCGCTCATGGCGCTGACGCAGAATATGATCTTCCAATGACAAAGATTGGGCTCCCGAAAGCTTTATTGTAGAGGTCGCAGCCAAATACTGATCAAGCGAGCGGCCGGGGAACTCGGAAACAGTGCGGCTCAGCGCCTTACGATCACTTCGCGCTGCGCTCCGCGAGTCAGGAAGAATTTGAGGGAAGCGGCCTTCTCAAACAGCTTTTCAAGCATTCGGTTGTTGAAGTACTGCGAACGTTGATGACTGCCGCGGGGCGTCTGCAGCAGCGTTCTTGAGTCCTGGATCCGGTAGTTATAGACCGGGACGTGCGTGACCTTTTCATCGGCATTGAAGAAGCCGAGAATAAGCGCGCCCGGCCGCATAACACGTAGCAGCTTAGCCACCGTATCCTCTAAAACGGGCGAGACCAGAAATTGCAAGGTATCCCAAACCAGCGCGCCGTCAAACGAATCATCAGGGAATGTCAAAGTTTGTTCGAGGAAGCGGTGAGCGTTGCTCGCCGCCTGCTGGTTCAAGAAGAAATCCGTCCCGAAGCATTGCTGCATCGTGCCAAGAGCATCGTCTGATGAAATGCGGTGCCCGTATCCGGTGATAAAGCTGACATTCGCCTGGCTGGCGCCGGACATGTCTAAGATGGAAAGATTTTCCGAGTTCTGCAGCATCCCGCAGAACTGCTCAAAGCCGCTGCTGTGACGGGGTACAGCAGCCGCGGCGTCTTTGGGAGATTTAGCAAGGATTCCTTTACCCGAACCAAATCTCATTGCTACCGCCCGCGCTCCGTGCGCCCGTCACACTGCAATTAACGGCCGGAGCCCCCGGCGCTGGTGGTCACTACCTGTGACGCTGGCGTCGCAGTTTGGGGTTGGGGTGGTTGCGGTGATTGCTGTTGCGAAGCCGGTGAAACGGCTCCAGGTTGGCCGGGTTTGGCCGCGGCATTCGGTTTGGAAATGTCGATGCTCCCTTTGAAGTACGCGCCATCTTCGATTACTATGCGGCTCGTTTTGATGTCGCCGACCAGTTTGGCTTCTTTCTTGATATCGATCTTGTCGGTCGCATCCACATTTCCGTGAATCGAGCCCTGGATAATGATCTCGCGTGCCTTCAGGCCGGCCTGCACGCGCGCGTTCGGTCCGATTGTAAGCCGGTGTTCGTGGCACTCGACGGTGCCTTCCACTTCTCCATCTATCGTTAGATCTTCGCGGGCGAAGATTTGCCCTTTCACAGTGACGTTCTTGCCGAGCGCGGCAGAACCGCCTCGAACGGCAGACTCAGGTTCAAAACTTCGGGTTGGCGATGTCATAGTATTGATCTCTCTTCTTTGTGGTTCAACCTGTGGCGTGGATGTTGCTGGCGCTGTAGGCAACCGTTGTTCCGGCCTCGGCGGTAGCTCGTCTTCTCTACGTTTACTCCACATCTAAAAAGGGTGTCTCCTCGAATTAGCTGCCTACATGGTACTACTGCCGGACACGTGCGCACTCACATGCGCAAGTACGAGTACATTCAGAACTGGAGGCGCAAGATTCTGGGATAAAGTAGAGCTGTGAAAGCCCGGGAACTGGAAGCGCGCCTGGAGCGGGTGGAGCAGCAGTTGCGCCTATTCCAGCGTGTCAGCCGGTTGATGACGCGCGATATAGAACTGGATGATGTGCTGCATGAAATTGTCACGCTCATCAAGGACTTCCTGGAGTGCGATTCCTGCCTGATTTACCTGGTCGAAGAGGGCGAGCTCGTGCTCTACGCAAGCAGTGATCACGAACAGCGAAACCTCGGAAAAGTGCGCTTACGATTAAGCGAAGGTCTCACTGGATGGGTGGCGCGTGAACGCCGTCTGCTCGCCATTTCCAGAGAGGCTTACAGCGATCCACGTTTCAAGTTTTTCAAGGATCTGCCGCAAGATACCTTCGAAGCCTTTCTCTCGGTTCCCATCATTTCGCAAGGGCGGGTAGTGGGCGTGATCAACGTCCAAAATAGAGAAGCGCGCGTCCACTCGGGTGACGATATGGAGATGCTCACGACCATAGGCGAGCAAGTGGGCTGTCTTTTGGTCCTGTCGAGACAGAAGACAGTCGCCTCCTCAGGCCTTGCTCTGTGAAGTGGAGCTATTTCTCGGTACTCACTGCAGAAGCAACTTCCGCAGGATTCGAAGAAGCGCGCTGCCCCCTCCCATCGGCGGACCGTTTCGGACGCTCGGGGCGCTTAAAGCTGATGAACCGGTGACTGCAAAGCGAACAGCGATATCCACGCGCTCCCGCCGCGAGTAAAAGCTTCTTTGTAATACTCAGCCGCATACCCGGCAGCCCGGAAGGCCTTACATCCACCGCCAGGCAGCGTGGACACATTACATAGTGACCCTTTGGAAACAGCCAGATATTGATCAAAGAACGCTCTTTGCACTCGAGACATCGAAACGGATAGATGCCCAACGCCATCTTGGGCAGATCAAGCAATGATCTTGTATGCGACCGTCGCAGATTCGCGCTTCCACAATTGCTACACGTGAACTCGGGGTGCTTCATGACTCGACTAAGTGCCTCCGAAGAGCGAAGTTCTCGAAGTAAGCATTGCGATAGGCTGCGAAGGCGTGTTGAAGAAGATTGAAGACGCTGCGCTCCTGCTTCAGCCGGAATCCGTCAGCTGTCAAAACGGGGATCAGATCTCGTGTGGTGGAAGTGATAAACACCAGATCGCTCGCTTCCAGTTCCGACGGGCTCAGATCCCGCTCCGATAACTCGATCCCGTCCAGTTCGATTTCTTCGAGCAGAATGGCGCGCGTAATACCGGGCAGACAGCCGGAGGTGGAGAGTGGCGGAGTGAATACGCGCCGGCCCTGGATGACAAAAATGTTAGCCGATGTGCACTCGCTAACCTGGCCATTCTCATTCAGAAGAATGGCTTCATCGAATCCCTCCTGATGAACCCTTTCGTACCAGGTCAGATTTTGAGCCCACGACGTGATTTTGGTTCCCGCGAATGGTGAAGCACCGAAGCGCGCATTCGGCTGGTAAGTGAGATGAACACCTCCGCCCCATCTCGCAAGTTCCGCAGTGAATGCGATCAGGTCGGACTCGCGTCTCAGACCGGGAGCTTCGAACAGCCCGCCGCGGTTCCGAACGACCGCCACCCGCAGGACAGCATCGAACGCTTCATTTGCCTCAATCAAAGGTTGCAGGCAGTTGAAGAGAAGCTCAGGGGTAAAGTCGAAGGGTACGCGCAGCAAGTCCGCGTCGTGCCGCATCCGTGCAAAATGGCGCTCAAAAGCGAACGGAAGACCATTCCAAATCCGCAAAGTACTGAAGACGCCCCATCCGTTTAGGAAACCGACTTGGCCTGGGGAGAGCAGCGGATCTCGGGCATCCCGGACCTCGCTGTTGTGAAGAACGAACCGGTGCACTGAGCCTATTCTAGCGAAAAAGGCCGCTGCAAGCGCCTGAACCTGCCGTGCGCAGGCTTCCCAAACATGCGCTATCTCTCGAAACGGCCCGATTGTGATAAGTATTCAAACAATCTCTGCAGCGCCTGACCCCGATGGCTTACGCCAAACTTTTCCAGCAAATCGATTTCCCCAAACGATTTGCCGAAAGGCGGGTAAAAGAAAATAGGATCATAGCCGAAACCATTCTCACCGGCCGGTTCCCGTAGAATCTCGCCTTCCACCGTTCCCTGAAACTTCTGAATGATCTCGCCCGACCTGGCCAGTGCGATAACACAGACAAAACGGGCAGTCCGGTCAGCCGAGCCAGCTAGACGAGCGACCAACAGCCTGTTGTTTGCCGTGTCTGTTGCGTCCGGCCCGGCGAAGCGCGCAGAGTGGACCCCGGGTTCACCGCTAAGGGCCTTCACTTCGATTCCGGAATCGTCAGTAAAGACCAGTTCGCGCGTAAATCTTGAATAATAAATTGCTTTTAGGCAGGCGTTCTCTTCAAAGCTAGACCCGTTCTCCTCTGGAGCGCCAATCTGCTTGAGATCAGGCAGCGGTTCCACCAGGTACGCCGTTCGAGCAAACTTTCGAGAGGCCAATGCAAACTCTCGCAACTTGCCGGCATTGCTCGAACACGCGTAGAGGATTCTGCTCACTGGCGCGCGGCGAGGATTTGCTGCTGAACGGTTTGCAACTGGCTAATACCAGTGCGTGCCAATTCGATCAACTCAGCCAGCGGCTCGTCTCCGAAAGGCGTGTGCTCGGCGGTCGCCTGTAGCTCCACGAACCTGCCTGAACCGGTGAGGACAACGTTCATATCCACGTCCGCGCGCGAATCTTCCTCATACGCCAGATCGAGCATGGGGGTGCCAGAAACGATCCCTACGCTCGTTGCAGCCACCGAATCGCGAATCGGCGAACGCGGAAGAACCTTAAATTTCACCAGCGTCCCCAGCGCAATCGCAAGAGCAACATAGGCGCCCGTAATCGACGCAGTTCTAGTACCGCCATCGGCCTGCAAGACATCGCAATCGATGATGATGCTGCGCTCTCCCAGAGCTGACAGGTCAATCACTGAACGCAACGCGCGGCCGATCAGCCGCTGGATCTCCTGGGTTCTGCCCGAAGGCTTGCCTTTGGTAAGCTCACGCGGCGTTCGTGTCACGGTGGATCGTGGGAGCATCGAATACTCCGCAGTAATCCAACCTTTACCGGTCCCGCGTAGGAAAGGCGGAACCGTGTCCTCCACCGATGCGGCGCAAAGCACACGGGTGTTGCCCGCCTCTATCAGCACGGATCCTTCAGCCGTTACCAGATAATCGGGCGTGATCCGGGTCGGCCGGAGCTGGTTTGGCTGTCTTCCGTCGGTCCGCATAGGTAATTGGGAAGCTTATCAGGCTGCCGTGCGAAGCGAAAAATATAGCAGAACGCCCACAATGATCAGAACCAGAGCAACGATGATCAGGCACGGGATTGCGCCTTGCCGGGGAACTGGGGAGGCCTTCGCGCTAGAAGTTTTCTTTTTGATCTTTGGAGCAGCCATCAGGATTGGAGAGACTGCAAAAGCTGAGTCACCCGGGTCGGGCAGGTTTCACGTCACTTCTTGAACAAGTTATCGAAAGCCGCGCGAGCGTCGTTGACACTGCGCGGAGCCGAAATCTCGCCTGATTGCTGAAGCTTAGAAACCGGGCCGGACGGTAGCGCGTCTCGGGCCACCGTGAAACGCGGAGAAAAAAGTTCGCAGGTATTCGCCTGATCCTTAATCGCGATACGCGCCACGATAGGCTTGTGACACTGAAAGCGGGTGGACGAATCGAAGTTCACGCACTGCTTGCAGCAATGCAAAGCAGCGCCGCACTTGGGACAATTGCCCTTGAACTCGGCATCGCGCGGTAGGCTAACAGCGCAGTTATAGCATCTGGAAGCCAGGACGTTTTGGACGAGACGCGGAAGCTTAGGCCCGGTTATCTCGATGGGTGGTTTCGGGCCGTGCGGCTTGGGCCGGTCAGGGTGGTGAGGCCCCGAAGTGCGGTCCGAATCTTGATAGCCGTGCTGCCTGTATTTACGATCTCCGTCCATATTTGTGGATCGGCTCCTTCAAAGGTCCTCTGATACGGCAAGGCGCCAACGCAAGTTGGCGCACCTTCGTACAGCGGATGTACATTTAGTTCAGTTCCAAGCTGAGGAATGGACTCGCGGGTTCTGCGTATCGAGTGGGGAAGGCGAGAAGCATCATCGGGGAAATACCTTACGGATCCCGCCGTCCCTGATTTGTATGTACCACGTATTTTGTTCCATTACCAGAGGTTTATGCGATTCGTCAATCGAACCTTTGAATATTCAGTCGGAGACCCACTTGAGCAGCGCGTTGCATGGTCTTGTGATGGGGTTGTCGAAATGGTTCGGGCTTACCCGCACCGAATACCCCACGCGTCCGGTTTGCTGCACCGTGAACTCATTTGCGAAAACGACCGAACTCCCTTTCTCCTCAACCGGCACAAGCGGCAGCGTATACGTGCTTTGCAGCTGTCCGTTCACGCCGATTTGGCCGATCACTGCCTCAACCCTTATTTCCTCCGGAGACAAACCGGCGAGCTCGATAGTTGCTCGCAGCGGAACCGCCGAGCCGCTTAGAACCTGGTCCCCCGGGCCCTCGCCGAAATCGAGGAAGCGTACGCGCTCCCAGCTCTCGCTCACTCGCGAGTCCCAAACTGTCTTCCTACGGGCCGCTTCGAAGTTGTTCTCCGAAATCCCGCTCCATAGCTTATGCGCCGGCTGATATAGTTCCGACATATATTCCGCCACCATGCGCCCGCTGCTGAAACGCGGAGTGATGTTGGCCATGCAAGTTTTCATCCGGCGGACCCAGCCGACCGGGTTCCCCTGATCCGAGCCGCGATTCTCATAAAACAGAGGTACGATCTCGTTCTCCAGAGTCGAGTAAATAGCGCTGGCGTGAAGATCGTCTTGATCCTCCGAGTAAACGGCGCGGTCACCGATCGCCCAGCCCGATGAGATTTCGTAAGCCTCATCAAACCAGCCATCGAGCACGCTGAGATTCAAAACGCCGTTCATGGCAGCTTTCATACCGCTGGTGCCGCAGGCTTCTTCGCCTCGCCGTGGATTGTTTAGCCACAGATCGACGCCCTGTACCATTTCTCGAGCAACTTGAATGCCGTAATCCTCGACAAAGATGATCCGCTTCGAGACGTCCGGGTCGCGTGAAAGGTTGTAGATCTCACGAATCAGTGTTTTGCCTGGCTGGTCTTTGGGGTGCGCCTTGCCGGCAATCACGATCTGGACCGGCATGTTCGGATTATTCACAATTCGTTTCAGCCGGTTAACATCCCGGAACAGAAGAGTGGCGCGTTTGTAAGTCGCAAAGCGCCGCGCAAAACCAATCGTGAAGACATCCGGGTCCAGGATCTCTTGCAGCCGTCGCACCTCGCTGGCGGAGGACTTTCGCTGCGTCCCCGAAGCCGCCGCTCGCTCACGGACAAAGGCAACCATGCGACGCTTCCGCTTACGGTGCATTTCCCAGATTTCCTGGCCAGGTATTTCCGGGACCATTTCCCACATTTTGGTGTCTTCCAGCCGCTCGCGCCAATCGGGCTGCAGATACTGGTCATAGAGTGCCGCCAGATCACCGTTGATCCAGGTAGGGGAATGTACTCCATTAGTAATGGAGGTGATCGGAACTTCATTTACCGGCAGCCGCGGCCATAAATCCTGGAACATTTCCTGCGAAACCGCGCGATGCAGCACGCTCACCGCGTTGCGGAAAGCAGAAGTCTTGAGCGCCAGTACCGCCATCGAGAACCGCTCGGATGGATCGTTCAAGTTCTTGCGGCCGAGGCCGAGCAGCTTTTCGAACGGGAATCCCGCCTGATCGCAGTATGCCCGGAAATAGTCGTACACCAGGCTCGAATCGAACAAGTCGATGCCGGCCGGCACCGAGGTGTGCGTCGTGAACACATTGCTCACGCGAGTGGCTTCGAGTGCCTGATCGAAGCTAAGGCCCTCCTGCTGCATCAGCACGCGTATCCGCTCGATGGCCAAAAAGGCTGAGTGCCCTTCATTCATATGGTGAACGGTCGGCTGAATCCCAAGCGCCTTCAAAGCGCGCAGACCGCCTATACCGAGCACAATCTCCTGCCGGATACGCTTGTGAATGTCACCGCCGTATAACTGGTCAGTGATCTCCCGGTGTTCAACAGAGCTATTTTGCGGGATATTGCTATCGAGCAGATAAAGCTTGACCCGCCCAACGTCAATGTGCCAAACCTTGAGAAATGCCTGTCCGGTGGGGAGGGCAACACTCACCACCACTTCAGCTCCCTTCTCGTCTACGCAGGGACGCACCGGTAACGTGTAGAAGTCGTTGAGAGGCGTACGCTCCTGCTGCCAGCCGTCTGGGTTCAGATACTGCTGCAGATAACCCCGCTGGTAGAGCAAGCCAACGCCGGTCAGGGCGAAATCGCCGTCGCTGGCCGCTTTGAGGTGGTCGCCCGAAAGCAGCCCCAGACCGCCTGAGTAGATCTGCATGCAATCGAGCAGGCCGTACTCCATCGAGAAATACGCGATTCGGGGAGTATCAGCCGTCGGCGTACCTGAGTGCAGATAACTGTCGTGCCGCTCGCAGGCCCGTTTATAGAGGAGCAGAAAACGCTGGTCCGCAGCGGCCCGATTCAGTTTTTCCTGAGGGATCCGGCCGAGCAGTTGAATGGGGTTGTGATTGCTCTCTTTCCATAGAGCCGGATCCAACCGCCGGAACACCGAGCGGATCGTGTGATCCCAGCTCCAGACAAGATTGTATGCGAGCTCCGTAAGGCGGCTAATGGCAGGCGGTAAAGCTGGACGTACTAAGAACTCTTTGAGTGGTTGAATTTGATACGACATTGAGAGACTAACAGACCCTAACTAATAGTGGGGGGAAAGCTTGATATATAGCAATCGGTTTTCCAAACTCTAGGCGATCGACGGGCACGGATAGGATCCGGACCACCGGTATCGCGGGTAGAAAAGCTCCAAGCTACATCCATTATCCCATGTTCATAATGGGATAGAGGAGTCCGCCTGGCTTATTTATCATTTAAACGTGTTAGCTATTCCATCGACGGCAGGAGAATTTTAGACGACCTCAGCTTCGATGTGGACCGGGGTGAGGCTCTGGTCCTGCTCGGCAGCAGCGGTTCGGGGAAGACCACAGCGCTGCGGTTGATCAACCGGCTACTCGAGCCCACAGCCGGAACAATCTTGATCGGGGGAAAGGACGTCAGCCAGACCGATCCTATTCAACTCCGAAGGCAAATTGGATACGTAATCCAGGAGTTCGGCTTGCTGCCGCACTGGACGATTCTAGAAAACGTGTCGCTGGTGCCCCGGCTGCTCGGCTGGCCCGAACAGAAACAGCTTCTCCGGGCCGAAGAGTTGCTCAGTCAAGTGGGACTCGCCGATCCCAAGCTCGCCGGGCGGAAACCGAATCAGCTCTCAGGAGGGCAGCGCCAGCGTGTCGCCGTCGCTCGCGCCTTGGCGGCGGAACCGGCTCTTTTGCTGTTCGACGAACCCTTCGGAGCGCTCGACCCCGTCACCCGCCACGAGATGCAGCAGCAGTTTGTAAACTTAAGAAAACGCTACAACGTCGCGGCTGTTTTCGTCACCCATGACCTGCTGGAAGCGCTTGCTATAGGGACGCGTATCGCTATCCTCGGAAACGGCAAACTCGAGGCAATTGTTTCTCCTGAAGAGTTTTGGAGCGTGGATACCCCCCTCGCTCGTACCTTTCGCGAGACGCTGCCGCTCGGGTTGAGGCCGAATTGAGGGAAGCTTTCTGTTGCGCGTTTTCCTGCGGGCCGCAACCGGCGAGTCCGCTCGCCGCGAGTTTCTGAAACAGATACTAGTGGACGAAACTGTTATCAAAAGCCTGCTGGCCGATGTTGTTTCCCTGACCGGCGAGCATATCGAAATCGTCGCGATATCTTGCGGGCTGGCGATTTTGATTGGCGTGGGGCTTGGAATTGCAGGCACGCGAAGACCGCTGCTGCGGCGCGTTTCGGTTAGCGTCGCGAGCGTGCTTCAAACCATTCCAAGTCTCGCCCTTTTTGGTTTTCTGCTGCCCGTGCCTCTAATCGGGGGCATTGGAAAGCACACAGCTATTTTGTGTTTGGTGCTCTATTCGTTGCTCCCCATTCTTCGTAATACGATCGTCGGCATCAACGGCGTGGATCCGCCCGTGCGCGAGGCCGCCGTTGCAATGGGTATGACGGACCGGCAGTTGCTCCGTATGGTAGAACTGCCGCTCGCAGCTCCGACCATTCTGGCCGGTATCCGTATTGCGCTGGTCACTAATATAGGCACCGCCGTAATAGCCGCGGTAATCGGTGGCGGCGGACTCGGTGAGCTTATCTTTCGGGGAGTAGCGTCTGTAAATACGTTGGAAATTCTCGCCGGCGCGATCCCGGCCGCCGCTCTCGCGCTGCTTGCCGATGCTGGAATGTCAGCGCTCGAAAGGAGAATCGCCCGCCCATGAAGCCATACCTGGCGCTTGGTCTCGCGCTCCTTTGTTTATCTGCTTGCTCCCGGACGAATTCAATCGTCGTCGGATCAAAAAATTTTACTGAGCAGATGATCCTTGGCGAGATCGCCGCGCAACAATTGGAACGCAAACTACACATCCGGGTGGAACGAAGGCTCGACCTCGGCGGCACTCTTCTGACCCATGAGGCCATCCTCAAAGGCGCGATCGACGTCTATCCCGAGTACACCGGCACCGGCGCGATGGTTGTCCTCAAGCAAACAGTACCGTCAGACCCGGCCCAGGCTTACATGACAGTAAAGGACGCTTACTTGAGCCGCTTTCACCTGGTCTGGCTGCCGCCACTCGGGTTTAACGATACCTTTGCCATGGTCGTCCGGAGCGCTGATGGAAAGCGCCTCCCAGCTCCGGAGCTTTCGGCAGCAACGTCGCGCTCGTGGCGGCTCGGTATCGGCTACGAATTTTTGACACGGCCGGACGGCTTGCTCAAATTGAACAAAGTTTATGACATCCACTGGGAAGGCACCGCCAAGAGCATGGATTTGGGCCTGCTGTACCGGGCGCTCAAGCAGAAAAGCGTGGATATGGCTGCTGCTAATTCCACCGACGCGCAATTAAGCGATCCCAAAGTGATGATGCTGAGAGATGATAAAAAGGCGTTCCCTCCTTACAATGCCTGCTTTGTGGTGCGGCAATCTCTGCTCGAGCAGCGGCCGGAAGTGAATTGGGCCCTGTCGATGCTCGCTAATCGTATCAGCGACGAAACGATGCGAAGTTTAAACCGGCGGGTGGAAATGGAACATCAGCCAATCGTGCGCGTGGCCAAGGACTTCCTGGCAGATCAGCCTTAACAATGATTAACAAGTTGGTACTGGAAAATTTGCGCCACCGCTGGGTACGGACGCTTCTCTCCGCGCTGGTCATCGGAGTTCAGGTGATGTCGATACTGACGCTCATCGGACTGAGCCGGGGTTTGCTGCAGGAATCCGCTGCTCGTCAGAAAGGGACCGGAGCGGATATCTTCCTGAAGCCGGACAACGGTGGCGCAACCATCAGTTTCGGAACCGGCCAGACCAAGGAAGCTTTCGTGGCACTTGTGGCAAAGCAGCCTCATGTGCAACAGGCGCTAGGCGTATTGGGTCAGCCAACCTCAGAGCTTTTGACGACGGTTCAGGGCGTAAATATCGGCGAGCTGGAAAAAATGAGTGGCGGCATCCCTCTAGTCGCAGGACGTCTCCCCACCGGTCCCGACGATTTGCTGGTTGATCAGTACTACGCTCAGCAAAATCACATCCATGTCGGGCAGCAATGGAAGCTGTTGAACCATACCTTCATCATCTCGGGCATTATGCAAGGCGGAGTCCTGGGACGTCTCATGGTGCAATTAGCCACCCTCCAGGATTTGACCTCGAACGCCGGGCGGATCTCTCAGATACTCGTCAAACTCGACAACCCGGCGCTTACCGATCAGGAAGTCGCGCGATTAAACCAAGTCCTGAAGGGCAACTTGAAAGCAGTGTCGATGCAGGCGGTGCTCTCGCAGTTCAATATCAATAACATTCCGCAGCTAAAGGTGTTCATTCGCGTGATTACCGGCTTGGCTGTGCTGGTGGGCTTTCTCGTGGTCTTCCTCTCAATGTATACAGCGGTGGTGGAACGCACGCGAGAGATTGGAATTTTGAAAGCGCTCGGCGCGAAACCCCGGACGATCCTCGACATACTCGTCCGTGAAGCACTGGTGCTCGCGCTCTTAGGGTGCCTGATCGGGATTGCGCTGTCGTTCGTCGCGAAGTCCATAATCACCGCCGCCAGACCCGCGTCTCTGCAGATCATCAATGTGCCCGACTGGTGGCCTTGGGCGGCGCTGATCGCAATTGCCGGAGCTTTACTTGGCGCGATTTACCCCGGACTCAAAGCGGCGCGCCAGGATGCGATCGAGGCGCTTGCCTATGAGTAATTCCAGCCCGATAATTCGCGTGCGCGGGCTGCAGAAGACCTATAAGACCGGCGATGTGCCGGTACAAGCGTTGCGCGGAGTGGATTTGCAAGTTGCTCACGGCGAGTTTCTGGCCGTCATCGGACCATCGGGATCGGGCAAATCAACGCTGTTTCATATTCTGGGAGGCTTGGCGCCGCCTACCGACGGAGAAGTGTGGATCGACGGCCATGAGTTGCGGCAAATGAAGGAATCCGAGCGTACCGAGTTACGACAAAAAAAGATCGGGTTCGTCTTTCAGAAATACAATCTGCTGCCGACGCTGACAGCCAGGGACAATATCGCCATTGCCCGCTCGCTTGCAGGTATCACAGAGGAGCCGGCCGGATTCGAGATGATTCTGCAGCAGCTCGGGATCCAGAACAGGCTGAATCACCGTCCTCGCGCGCTTTCGGGCGGAGAACAGCAACGTGTCGCGATAGCCCGCGCCCTGGTAAACCGGCCGGCCATTCTTCTCGCCGATGAGCCGACCGGAAATCTCGACACCGCCAACTCGGAAGCCGTCCTTGACATCTTGCGTAAGCTCAATAAGAGTACAGGGCAGACGATCCTGATGATCACGCATAATCCGGAAGCCGCCGCCTTCGCCGATCGGACTGTGGCAATGCGCGATGGAAGACTACAGGAGGCATAGGCACGAGAATGCCGCAGCTTAACCCAGTAACACTGTTTTGTATCTCGGCTCTCGCGGCAGGAGTTGTTGTCGCGGCTTCGCAACCCGTAACCGTTACCGCCGAACGTATCTCTGACCAGCCGTTGCTCGAGAACGGTCCCGCTTGGGCCGAATTTGGGATTTTCAATCCTGCGGCCATTAAAACGGGCGGCAAAACCATTCTGCTGGTGCGCGCGCAGGATCGCAATCATACTTCCCGTATCGGATATGCAGAGAGCTCCGACGGCGTTCACTTCGCTCTCCGGCCAGACCCGGTGTTATCGCCCGAAACAGATTACGAAAAAGGCGGAGGTCTGGAAGATCCGCGCGTCCTTAACATCGACGGTACTTACTACCTCACTTACACCGGCTATAACTTGCACGACGCGCAGCTCTGCCTGGCTACTTCGAAGGACCTGCTTCACTGGGAGCGCAAAGGCATCATTCTGCCCGCCTATAAAGGAACCTGGAACACTCAGTGGACTAAGTCAGGAGCCATCATCGGACAAAAGATCAATGGTAAGTGGTGGATGTACTATTTAGGCACTCGCACCGATCCTGACGGCAAATCGCGCGATCACATGGGCCTCGCCTCTTCCGCTGACTTACTTCACTGGACCGATGCTACGGACCAACCCGTCCTAGATCGCCGTCCGGGCGCATTCGATTCGCGCGTCATGGAGCCAGGTCCGCCGCCTTTCGTAACTGATCGAGGAATCTTGCTCCTTTACAATGGCGCGGACGATCACCTGGTCTATGGCCCCGGCTGGGTTCTCTTCGATCGCCACGATCCCCGCCGCGTCCTCGCGCGCTCCGATCAGCCGTTTGCCATTCCAACCCTTCCTTGGGAGAAGATCGGCAATGTCCCGAACGTGATTTTTCTCGAAGGCGTGGTCCCGAAATCGACTACCGAGAGCCATGGCCTGCAGCTTCTTGGCTACTATGGCGCAGCGGATAAGCGAATCGGTGGCCTGAACATCAGGATCGACCTTCACTGATTCTCCTATATCTCCTGCAATGTGCTGCCCTCACACGCTGGATTATTCGTATCTCAAAGCATTGGTCGGGTCAATCCGGCTGGCGCGCAGCGCGGGTATCAGCCCCGCAAGAGCGGCCACGCCTGCAAGCATCACCGTTGCTAGTGCAAGCGTCGCCGGATCGTGCGGAGCGAGCCCATAGAGCTGGTTCTGGATCAGTCTGCCCGCCCCAAGCGCCAGTGAAAGCCCCGCTGCGACCCCCATCGCGACCACCACAATGACTTCCTTCATCACCATCCACACCACGTTTGCTTGCAATGCGCCAAGAGCCATGCGGATCCCGATTTCGCGTGTCCGTCTCGCCACGCTGTAAGCCATCACCCCGTACAGCCCGATAATCGCCAACGCTGTCGCAAGCAGACCAAAAACCGAAGACAGGCTGGCTACCAGGCGCTCATTTCTGAGTGATATATCGATCTGCTCTTCCACTGTATGCATCGCATACAGTGGAATATTTGCATCGAGCTGCTGGACTTTGCGCCGCACCGCCGGCATCAGTTGTTGTGGCTCGAGTCCCGTCCTGATATAGACCGTCATTCCTCCCAGGAAGCGGCTGCCAAGAGCCGGAATAAACGCCTGAACCGGAATTTTGTCACGCAGATTGCTGTATTTGACATCCTTCACTACGCCGATCACCTCCATATCGGTTTTTGTGCCCGGGTCTGAGCCAAATCCGACATGCAGCCCGATCGGGTTCCGCCCTTTGAAATACTTTTTCGCGAAGCTCTCATTGATCATCACGACCGCTGGATTCCAGTCGTCCGGATCTGGCCCATGCTTTATTTCGCGAGTATCCTGCGCCGTGAAGGCTCGTCCTGCCAGAATCGGAATGCCCAAAGTCCGAAAGTAATCGGGGCTGACCGAGTTCATATACGGCAGCGGATGTTCACCCGCCTTCGCCGTGTATCCTTCAATCGTCATCGAGCTCTCCCAGTCATCGTCCGCCAGAACACGAAGGCTCGCGAGGCCCACCGATTCCACCCCGGGAATGGCTGACAGCTCGTCCGCCAGTCGCCGGTAAAAGATCTTTGTGCGCTCGCTCGAATAGCCGCTTAATGTCGGGTCGAGCTCAAACGCGATCAGCCGCTCCGCTGGAAAACCGGGTCCGAGGTGGCGCAGGTTCTCCAGCGTTCGCATAAACAGACCAGCCCCAATCAGCAGTGCGAGCGACAGCGTCACTTGAGTTGCTACCAGCGCCTTGCGAAGCACTACGTTTCCGCCGCTCAAGACCGAGCCAGCCTGATCCTTGAGCGTGGGTGCGAGGTCTGCCCGCGAGCTCTTCAGGGCCGGCGCCAATCCGAAAAGGAACGCAGTTGCGAGCATAATGCAAATGGCGAATGTAAGGACGCGCAAGTCGGGAGCGGCCGAGATGGCCAGCTCTCCTCTCGATTCCCCGGACAGATACGCTGCCAGGAGCACGCGGTCCGCCCAAAATGCCAGCCCCAATCCAAGCGCCGCGCCGAATGTCGAAAGGAGAATGCTCTCGAGTATCAGTTGCCGTATGATTACTCCGCGTCCGGCCCCGATTGCCAGCCGAATGGCGAATTCGCGTTCCCGCGTGGTCGCGCGCGCCAGCAGCAGATTCGCCAGATTCGCGCACGCCAGCAGCAAAACCGCGCCTGTGAGAGCCATCAGCACCCAAAGCGGAGTCGCCAGATGTTGCCGCAAATAAGACCGGCCCTGCGAGCCCGGCAATACCTCGACCGAGGTCTTCAAGAACTGCGCCCGGTCGTACGCCGATACATTACGGAACGCTGCTTCCTTCACTTCCATCAGCAGCATGCTGTGCATGAACGGTTCGAGTGAGGCTTTCGCCTGCTTCAGGCTCACTCCCAGCTTCAACCTTCCGAAAGCGTTTACCCAGCGCTGCCGCCGGTCCTTGAGGCCGTCCCAGTTGGGAGTCATTTGCGCCTTCATCATGATAGGAATGAAAACTTTCGTTGCCCGGCCGAGCTCGACCCCGTCGAACCCGGCCTGTGCCACGCCTATTACCGTCATGTTGCGGCCATTGAGCACGATCGTTTTCCCAACCACACCCGGATCCGCACTGAAATGATTGCGCCAGAAATCGTAGCTCAGCACGGCTAGCGGATGGCCCCCTGGCGTGCGATCGTCATCGGGCGTAAAGGTGCGGCCTACCTTTGCTCCCACCCCAAGCACCGGAAAATAGCTGCCGGAAACCAGTTCAGCATCGACAAGCTCTGTCCGTCCCCCGTATCCGAAACTAGTCCGAATTGGAAACCGGCAGAACATGCCCGAGAATACGCGATTATTCTCTTTGAAATCCTTATACATCGGATAGGACATGGCGTTCATGCCCCAGTTGCTGCCGTAAACATCGCCCTTGATACTAAGCAACGCGAGTTGCTCGGGATGTTTCACCGGCAGCGATCGCAAAAGCACCTGATCGAGCAGACTGAAAATCGCCGTGTTGGCGCCGATGCCAAATGCCAGCGAGGTCACCGCAATTGCCGTGAAAAGCGGAGCCCGCCGAAACCCTCGCAAGGCGTATCGTATATCGTTCCAGAAGGTGTTCATTTTGTTTGTTGAGAGCTGAAAACTCGCGCGAGTTGACTCAGTTTTCGCAGCTGCCGCCTGACGCTCTCCCCGGGCTGCGTGGTTTATATACGTGCCGGCCGGCCTTTTTGTTCCTGAAACCCCGCAATGCTATGCTCACGGGCGAGGCTGTATGCGTAAGGGTCATGCGAAGACTTTGCGTCGCTTGGCATCTGGGCTTGCCCTGTTTTCCATGCTCTACGCTGCCGAGCGTACCCTGCCCAAGCCCTTCCGGGAATATCCGGGCGACGAATACCACAATGGCCAGATACCGTTGCCGCTCGATTTCGACGAGAAAACCGAAATGGTCTTCGCCCGCCTCATGTATCCTTCCATTCCCGATGCGCGCTTCCGCCACGCCGGCTGGGATTGGACCCAAGGCCGCTCGAGCTGGACCAACGACTATCCTCGTGCCGACCGCCATTTTCTGCAGGCCGTCCGGCGTCTGACGCGGCTGCATGTTCGTTCCGTCGAACAGCCTGTCAATCTCGACGATCCCGGCGACATCTTTAACTACCCGTGGCTCTATGCCGTCTTTGTAGGGGAGTGGAATCTGACCGACCATCAGGCGAGTACGCTGCGCGAGTATCTCGATCGGGGCGGCTTCCTGATGTGCGACGATTTCTGGGGCAGCGGCGACTGGACCGTTTTTCAAAAGAGCATGAGTAGAATCTTCCCCGACCGGCCCGTTGTCGAGATTCCAAATTCTGACGCCATCTTTCACACCGTCTACGATCTCGATAACCGCTATCAGGTGCCCGGTCAGTGGGGCGTTCGCACCGGTGTGCCCTTTCGAAATGACGGTTATGTAGCGCACTGGCGTGGCATCTACGACAACAAGGGCCGCGTAATGGTCGCCATCAGCTTCAACTCGGATCTTGGTGATTCGTGGGAGTGGGCCGACGAACCCGAGTATCCGGAAGAGTATTCGGCGCTCGGCATGCGAATCGGGATAAACTACATCATTTACTCGATGACCCATTAATAGGAGCGCAACGGTGTCGAACCTTCGCATTCTGCTCATACCCAGCTTGCTTTTATCCTGCTCTTTTTGCGTCAGCGCCGGAGATGATCTGCCCCCCGATCAGCTCGCCCTCCTGCAGGATGCCGGCGGTTGGGAGTACATCAGTATGAACGATAGCCAGGATGGCTTCCCTACCCAGCACACCTGTTTCGACGGTACGCCTCATCCCGAAACATGCAGCGGGACTTTGACCCTCACGCCCAACGGCAGATTTGTCCAGAAAACGTACGTGCATCATGAGGGCGTTTCGCGCACTGGAACCTATCAGCTTGACGGCAACCAGCTTGCTTTCTTCGACGAGTTCGGCACGCGCGACGGTCCTTACTCGATCGATATCGATAGCCTTCACAAAATGATGAGCATGGATATGCCGCAGATCAAAATGAAGCTGCAACTCTACAAAGAATATCGCAAAGAGCTTGATGCCAGGCAGAAAAAAAAGAAGTAAAGTGCGCGCACTCAGAATGAATTTACCGCGTAGAACATTCCGTCTCTTCGGCATCTTCCTTTTGACGCTTTTTTCGATCTATATGCCAACCACAAGCAGCGCCGCCTCCGCGGACAATACCCATTCGAGGTACTTCATTTATATAGGAACCTACGGCAAAGGCGTTCAGGCCTTGCGTTATGACGCGGGCGGCGGCACTATCGATTCTATTGGCCTCGCCGGTGAAGTCGTCAATCCTTCCTGGATCACGACAGACCGAAGCTTCAAATACCTCTATGCCGTGAGTGAACTGCAAGGCAATGCCGAGGGCGGTGTCGCAAGTTTCCAGATCGATCGTGCAACAGGCAAGCTGCAGCCCTTGAATCATGTCGCCTCCGGCGGCGTTGCGCCCTGCTACGCAGGCGTTGATGCCACGGGTAAGACTCTTGTTGTCGCCAACTACATGACTGGCGGCGTCTCTGCTTTTGCGCTCGAGGGCAACGGCGCTATCGGTCAACGTGTTTCTCTCATGACCGCTGAAGGATCCAGCGTCAACAAGGATCGCCAGGAAGGGCCGCATGCTCATGAAGCCGTCATTACCGATGACAATCACCGCGTCTATGTGCCTGATCTAGGTTTAGATAAGATTCGCATCTATCGCCTCGATAGCACGCCCGGAAAGCTCACTCCGAATGATCCGGCCTTCGTTTCGGTAGAAGCGGGCCATGGCCCTCGACACATTATCTTCGATAGCAAGAAAACGCACGCCTACCTTATCAACGAGCTCAAGCCGCTGGTCAGCGTATTCACGCATGATCCCGCAAACGGCGATCTGAAGCTGATCCAGACCGTCCCGACTTTGCCGACCGACTTCAAAAAGCAAACAACTGGCGCAGAAGTCCGGCTGGCGCCTTCCGGCAAATTCCTCTACACCTCCAACCGCGGAGATAACAGCATTCAGGTCTACGCCATCGATCCCGATAAAGGCACTCTTCGGCAGATACAAAGCGTACCGACCGAAGGTAAAGACCCGCGCGGCTTCGCCCTCGATCCGGCCGGGCGCATTTTGGTCGCGGGCAACCAGGACACCAACAACCTGGTCGTGTTCAAAGTCGATGCGGAAACCGGCAAACTGACGCCCAGCGGTCAGCAATTTGAAATTCCCTCGCCCGTAGATGTCTTGTTTGTGCCCGCGAGCTAAAGCGGAAACTCGGTTACTTTACTCGTGATCCTGGCGGTTGCCATCCGCCAAATTTCTGCTCGAGTGCCCGGCATACAGCAAGCGCCGTCATGTCCCGCCACGGCGCTGCAATCACTTGCACGTTGACCGGCAAATCTCCATCTTCGGCACAGCGTACCGTTGCCGCGGGCGCGCCTGCCAGGTTCCACGCCATTGTGTAACTGAACCCTTGGAAGTTACCTTCTTTCAATGAGCCGCCGTGCTCGAGCGCTGGGCCCGTATAAACCGGCGAGAGAATCACGTCATAGCGCTCGAAGAACTTCTGCATTCTTCTGCGATACTCATCCCACTGTGCCCACCGGCCTGCCAACTCGGCAGTGCCGGCCCTATGTGGACGCATGTGATCGACGAAAGCTGTAAGAAACGGATGCACGCGGTTGCTACCTGCATCCTCCAGGTACTCGTCGATTCCTTTCGCGCCATCTGCTCCTAGCAAGGCCAGCTCGAGTTCGTATGCCTCCTCGACACCCGGAGGTCGCTTTTCCTCAACTGCTACGCCCAGTCCTGATAGACAGGCGGCGCTCCTCTCCACTGCGTCCCGTATCGGCTGAGCGCATGTGGCGAATCCATTCGAGGTGAAAAATGCCACTCGCAACTTGTTGAGCTCCGGCGCTGGCTGCAGCGGAACCGGGGGCGATGTAAAATCCTCCCCATCCGCGTGCGCCAGTAATTCCATCGCAAGCTCGACATCTTCCACGCGGCGCGCCATCGGCCCAATCTGCCAGAGCGCCTCGATCCATCCGCCCGCTGGTGGCACATGGCCCGTTCTGGGTAAACGGCCGCTCGTAGGTTTCAGGCTTACGACACCACAGAATGCCGCCGGCACTCTGACGCTTCCCAGAGCATCGCTTCCCAAGCCGAGAGGGGATCCGCAAGAGGCCAGCAACGCCGCTTCACCTCCGCTGCTGCCTCCCGGTGTTCGCGCCAGATCGTACGGATTGTTCGTTGCCCCGTAAATCAGGTTATCCGTCTCGAACGAGAACAGCAGATCCGGCAGATTGGTCTTGGTAATAGGAATGCCGCCCGCTGCTCGCAGCCGGGCCACCAATGTTGCATCCCGTAGAGCAGGCCCGGCGTCTCTTCGCCCCAGCGTGCCCGCCGTCGTTTTTGTCCCCTCAACATCAATGGAATCTTTCACCGAAAAAGGAACGCCATGTAAAGGCCCGCATGGCCCTCCCGCCGCTAGCTTCTGATCTGCTAATTCGGCCGCCTGCAGCGCCGTCTCAGACAGTACTTCGACCGCTGCGTTGATTCTCGGATTTACTCGTTCGATCTGCTCGAGATGCGCCTTAACAAGCTCAACGGAAGAAACTCTCCCACTGCGGACCATCTCCGCCATTTGACCCGCGCTTAACTCGAGCAAGCTATCAATCTAGCAGTGACCGCCGCCGTAAGCGCGCAGGTCAAACTGCTTCTCAGTGCGGCGTCATGGTTTGCTGCTCTTGATCTTGCAGTAAACTTTAAAAGTTTGTCGACCCGACCCGCGGCCACTTACCCGCCAGCGTGCCTGGAAATCGAATCCTTTGTCCGCTTGAGTTTCAGCTGTTAACCATGAGGTTTGTTGCCGTTCTCTTACTGCTGTTAGGATGTGGGGTCGGCCCGGGTTTCGTCTGTCTTCGCCGGCTCCGCTGGTTCCCGCTTGAGAAGCTTTGCGGCTCCATCGGGCTTTCCATTTTCATCCTCTACTTGACTGCATTTATAATCTTCATCCTTCACCTGCCCGCATGGTCCTATTTCGTGGTCACCGCGATTTGCGTCGCAGTTACCGCGACTTTTGCACGCGAGTTGTTCGGCCTCTTCCTCGACCGCCAGGTCCGCGCTGCCGGCGTCGGCTTTAGCGTGCTACTCCTTTTCGGCGTGGCGGCGATTTCACTCGTCCGGCAATTCTCAGGCGGTGTTTGCGCCTGGGACTGGCTCGAGCACTACGAGCGTACTCTTTACTTCCTCCACGCAAGTTTGCATTTCACGTCCTCTCATCACTCCTTCCTGTCCGGTTACCATCTCGCCGCGCGCCCGCCTTTGATGAATCTGGTCGCGGCGCATTTTCTGGCCCAGGCCGGTCAACAGTACCTCGTCTTCCAGATCGTGTTTCTATTTCTTGGCCTGCTGACATTTTTCCCGCTTTGCCTCATGACACAGGCCTTCGCTGGCCGGCTTCGGTTCTCCTTGGCTCTCCTGGTCGGCTTCCTGTTGGCCAGCCCCGTGTTTTGGTGGAACCTTACGTGGACTTGGACCAAGCAACTCACTTGTTTCTACGTCCTCTTCGGGCTGTGGATGTATGTCGCGGGTTGGCGTAAGAAGGATTCAATTCGTATAGGAGCTGCGTTCGTGGCGCTTTCGGCCGCGTTCCTCGTCCACTTTTCTGCGGGACCTTATGCCCTGTTTCTTCTGCTCCATTACCTGCTGTTCATCTTCCCGCGCCAGCAGTACAGGCTGCGAAAAGCCCTCATCACAGGCCTGCTTTGCGCAGCGCTGCTCGCTACCTGGTTCGCTCCCAGCCTCCTCCGGTTCGGAGCCCCCGATACGTTCGCGTCCAACACGACGGCCGCCGCCTTTGAAGCTTCGGGTGGGGTAAAGACGGCGAAAAAAATCGTTCACAATCTGATCGACACCACTGTCCCCTTTCCGGTCCGATTATCGAGGGCGCAGATAGATAGCCTGATTGGTCAGCGAAGCGGTCTCGGGTATTTTCGTGATTACGCGCTCTCAATCTATCTTGGCAACTGCATCTTCTCCATGGGGTGCGTTGGCGGCCTGCTGGTTTGTTGGTTGCTCTTGCGAAAGGCGAAAGCCGATCTTGACTATCGCTTCAATTCTTCTCTTCGCACATTCTGGTGTGCTTTTGTGATCTTCTGCTGGTTCTTGGGAATCGCAGTGCATCCGACAGTAGAAGACTTCGGCGTTTGGAACATCTGTGGACAGCCGCTTACCCTGCTCGGCATTGCCTTCCTTGCCGCAAGCTACAAAACCCTTCCAAAATGGCTGCAGCGGCTCGCGCTCGTAGGTTGCGGCATCGACTTCGCCGTAGGCGTCTGGCTACACTTCGCTCTAGAGAATCGCCCCGGGGGCGAGCTTCTGTCGAACTGGGCTCTTCGGAATGCGGCCGATAAGGCCTCCGCCAACCTGACCTACTTGGGTGACCACGTTGCTGGCTTGTGGCTTCTGTCTGAAGCTCTTCTGTTGTCCCTTTTCTGTGGGACCTTCTATCGAATGCTTTTGGTAACGAAGCAGGACTGAAGCTCCGCTGGTTTCAGACTTGGCTGATCTCTCGATTTGCTGTTGATCGCTCGACCCTTCCGGCGTTTCCGTCGCCGCTTTCGGCCGCTCCGCCAGTTCTCGCTCGAGCCTTTCCAATCTCCGCTCTCGCCTTGTCAGTGAACTGTTTAGATATGATCTTCTCGCGCCGAATGTCCTTCCTCAATCCCTCGATCGCATTCAAAGACCGGTAGAATGCCCGTTCGTGCGTGGTCTTATATCGCAGCATCAGCTCGAGCCTGTGCTCGTTTTCTGGTTCTGTCTCGGCTTGCATCAGCCGGCGGTTGGCCCGCTTCAGCAGCCAGTCGTTCAGAATCAACTGCTCCACCAGCCGCATCTCGTGATAATCCGCCGGTTCATAATCCGCCAGCCATCCATCGCGTGTCTCGTCGTAGTCTGCCTGGCGCTCATCCCCCAAAATCAGTACGTTCGTTGATCGCGCGCCATGCTTGGTTGAATTCTGCGATGACCGCCCCTTGCCTTCCGCTGTTGTCGGCCCGCCGATCCCTTTTCTGCTAGCCATGCTCGCCCGTAAGTGTCCAACCGGCCCGTTGCCACAGCCTCTCGCATTCCGCGTAACTCGTTGAATTTCCGACGAAACAAAATTTTCTAAATCTGAACCATCGTCCCTAAGTACCGTGGGACAGGCGCTTCCGCCTGTCACCTGCACCCTCAGGTCAGTTCGTTCGGTAAAATTCGGCATCAGCCATGGCCCACAACACGATCGACCAGTTGAACCACCTCGTTCGCATCAACCGGGATGCCGAAGCCGCTTTCGATACTGCCGCCACAGATGTGCGGAACACAGAACTGGAGACGCTCTTTACCGGTTATGCGAAGCAGCATGCCAAATTCTCATCGGAGCTGCAGGAGCAAATAGAACATCTCGGCGGCAGCACCTCCAATTCGGGAACTTTGGGAGGAGCAATCGACCGCGGGTGGATGAATCTGAAGGCGACTGTCTCCGGTCATTCGGCGGCCGCCATGCTCAAATCCTGTGCCAGCGGCGAAGAGTCCGCCGAAAGCGCTTATCTCGACGCCCTCGACTCACATCCGACCGGGCAAACGCACTCGCTCATCCAAAAGCATCTGGAGCAGATCAAAGGCTTCCGTACGCGTCTGGCCCGGCTGGTAGGGGAAACGGAAGATGGGAAGGACTTCCAGAAAAACGACTAACCCGCTCTCCCATCACGCTTCAACAAACAGTGACCGTTTACCCACAACCGGCATCTAACCCCCGTGGCGAACGAATTCGATATTCCTTACAACACCCTGGGGCACACCGGTGAACGGGTTTCCTGCATCGGCATGGGCGGCGCTCATCTCGGAAAGCCCGACCTCAAAGAGAATGAGACCATCAGCTTGATTCATGCCGGTCTCGATCGCGGCATCAACTTCCTCGATAATTCCTGGGATTACAACCAAGGCGAAAGCGAGCGGCGCATGGGCAAGGCGATCAAGCAGAACGGCTATCGCCAGCGCGCATTCCTGATGACGAAAGTCGACGGCCGCACCAAACAATCGGCCGCCAAGCAGATCGACGAATCGCTTCATCGCCTTCAAACCGATTGCGTGGACCTTCTCCAATTTCATGAGGTAATCCGCTTTGAGGATCCCGACCGCATCTTCGCGGAAGATGGCGCCATCGAAGCGTTCGAGGACGCCAAGCAAGCCGGCAAGACGCGCTATATTGGCTTCACTGGTCACAAAGACCCGCGCATTCACCTGTACATGCTCGAGGTCGCCGATCAGCACGGCTTCCGGTTCGACGCCGTGCAGCTGCCGGTAAACGTCATGGACGCGCATTACCGCAGCTTCGGCAAACTGGTGGTCCCGGAGCTGGTGAAACGCAACATCGGCGTCCTCGCCATGAAGAGCATGGGTGATTCCGTCATCTTGAAAAGCAAACTGGTCACGCCTATCGAATGCCTGCACTACGCGCTCAAGATGCCTAGCTCGGTAGTAATCACCGGCATCGATACGCGGGAGATTCTCGACCAGGCAATCGAAGCCGCTCGGACCTATCAGCAGGTGAGCGACCAGCAGATCGAAGCGATTCTGGGCAAAACTCGGCAGGCCGCTGCCGCCGGCGATTGGGAACTCTTCAAAACCAGCACCGCCTTCGACAGTACGGCAGAACATCTCGAATGGCTGGGCGGCAAGAGTCCTCGCGTCGAAGAGTTCGCTCCCATCTAAGCGTCCGAAGATGACGCCGCCTGCTTTTGTTAACCTGACCCCGTGGCGGTCATCCGAAAAGTAGTTTGCGCGATCTCACTCATTGTTCTAGGCGGAGCTGTAGCAGTTCCCGCCCCCGAGCCGCCCAAGCCTAAGCTCATCGTTGCCATCGTCATCGATCAGTTCCGCTACGATTACCTGACGCGTTTCCGAGCCGATTATCACGGCGGGTTCGACCGCTTTCTGACGCGCGGCGCCGATTTCACTAACGCCTTCTATGGCCAGGTGCCCACCAAAACAGCGGTAGGCCACAGCATCTTTCTCTCTGGCGCTATGCCTGCAGTGAGCGGAATCGTAGACAACGCGTGGTACGACCGCCGCGAAGGCCAGATCGTCACCAGCGTCTGCGACTGGAGCGTCAAAACCGTCGGCGGCGAGCAGGCGCTCAAGGGAAAAAAGTGTACCGATGCGGACCCGGCCTCGCCCAGGAGACTGCTCGTCACCACGCTCGGCGACGAACTGCGTGCCGCTCACTCCGAGTCCAAAGTGATTGGACTTTCCTTGAAAGCCCGAGCGGCGATTCTTCCTTCCGGTCATGCCGCCAATGGCGCTTACTGGTTCGACGACGCCAGCGGCAATTTCATCACCAGCTCCTTCTACATGCAACAGCTGCCCGAGTGGGTGAAAGCGTTCAACCAGAGAAAATTGCCCGCCACCTACATCGACCGGAAATGGGAGGGCTTTCCCAACTGGAGCTTCCACGCCGCGCCGGAAAGTAAAACTCCTTATGCCAAGCTGCCGGCGAGTCCCTGGGGCAACGAGTTGGTCGAGCAGTTTGCCGAGCAGGCGATCGCGGGCGAAAAGCTCGGCGAGCGCCAAGCGACGGATCTGCTGACCGTTTCTTTTTCTTCCAACGATTATGTCGGGCATGCCGTTGGTCCTTACGCCCCGGAAGTGCGCGATATGAGCATCCGCACCGATCAGGTCTTAGGTAAGCTGTTCCGCTTTATCGACCAAAATATCGGGCTGGGCAATGTCATCATTGTTCTTTCCGCCGATCACGGAGTCGCGGCCACCCCACAGCAGGATGAGGCCGATAAGCTGCCCGGCGGCTATCTCCCGGGCGGTCTGGAAGAAGCAGTCACGGCCGCTCTCAATCAGCATTACGGCTCTGCGGACTGGCTCATCCCGGATGCGAGCGAAACCTCTTTCTACTTCAGCCGCGATGCGCTAGTCAAAGCCAAGGGGTCGGACGGCAAGCCGGTAAGCGCAGACGATCTCTATCGGGTCGCCGCCGACGCGTTATTCGCCAATCCGCGATTCCACGTCGCGCGCGTCTACTCGCGGACCCAACTCGACAACGGCATCGCTGGAGACTTTATCGCGCAAGCCGAGATGAACGGATACTTTCCGGCGCGCAGCGGCGATCTGAACGTGGTATTCGAGCCCGGCTATGTCCCGGGCGCACACGGAACCAATCACTTTTCTCCCTATGCTTATGACCGGCATGTGCCTGTCCTTTTCATGGGACCGGGAATCAAGGCCGGCCGCTATGAAGCCGCCATTCAGCCGAACGATATCGCACCTACGCTCGCGACGATGCTCGATATCCAGACGCCCAGCGGCTCATCGGGCAGGGTCTTGGTCGAGATGCTCGCTCACTGATGGAAGAAATATAAGAGCGCAAAACAGAGCGCGCCGGAGATGACGAACACGTTGGCCGCCAGCAATGCCAGGAACGCATAGCGCAAATGGCTGCCCGCGTCCCCGCCGGCTCTTTCTATGTCGAACATCGTATCTTGAGTAGCTGGCTGGGATTCCAGGCGCAGGGTGGTGAACTTCGGCAACATCTCCTCCTCCCTGTCATATCGGCCAGGAATTGAAGAACGTTAGCCATTCTCCCGCCCAAATGAAGATAGCCGGCAATCTCACTAGGAGCGCACAGGACGATTGGCTGTCCGTTGTGCGCGTTCCTTAGGAGATTACCGGCTTCTTGTACGAGTTACTTTCGTACGCTTGTACGGTGCCTTAGCGCTGATGCAGCGGAACCGAGATCATGGCCGACAAGTCGAGCTTCCGGCTCATGTTCTTTTCCATTCCCGAACGCGATACGGCATTATCGTAAGCGGAGCCGGCGACCGTAACTGAAGCGAGAGCGTACTCGTCACCGTTTCGTGCGAAGGTCAGCTTGGAGCTGGTCGGATTCACATGCTCGTGAATGGGAGCATTCACGAACTGCGAAACGTGAGCAGCGCGATCCGAGATCTGGAAGATACCCGTTGCGTTCACTGCTTTTAGCTGGTACGTGCCTGCCGGCAGTACCTTGCCCTCAGCGTGGAAGGAAAAGGGAATGTCTGCTACCAGCGTCAGGTTTTGAGCGCTCAGTGTCAGGCTCCCTAATAGAGCGGAGAGCCCGGCCGTGAGAAGAGTTTTGGTGAATAAGCGTGTCATTTGAGTCTCCTATGGTGTCTTTCGGAGAGTTTTCGGTCTCCGTCTCTCTTACGTTTTCGCTTGAGGGATGCCAACTCTAAAGCGTTTTAGCGGCCAACTGTCACGCCGATACTTTTCAACCAGTTACACGTAAGTGAGTACACTTAGGCGTAACAAATAGGTGAAGATTAACTGAACTCAGCTAGATAATGTTAATGCAATGCCCTATGCCGAGTTTCACAACCACCGGTCGCCCACAAAGGCCGCTATCGTCACCGGGGCTGCCCAGGGGATTGGCAGGCGGACCGCTGAAATGCTGGCTGAGTGCGGGTATGCGCTTCTGTTGAGCGATGTCGCCTCCTGCGCGGAAACTTGTGCTGGAATCGCGCACCTCGGGTCCAAAGCGCTTCAGGTGATCGGAGATGTTTCTGACGAAGCCACCGTGCAAGCTATAGCGGCAGTTGCTTGCCGGCAGTTCGAGTCACTTGACGTTCTGGTGAACAACGCAGGAATCTCGCATATTTGCCCGGCTGAACAAACCACCGCGGCCGATTTTCGCCGGGTCTTGGAGGTGAATCTTGTTGGCCCTTTTCTGCTATCCCGGGAGATTGGCACGCTCATGCTCAAGCAGGGGCAGGGAAGTATCGTCAATGTCGCATCTGTTGCAGGCTTGCTCGGTATAGCCGATCGCGCGGCTTACAACGCGAGCAAACACGGTCTTATTGGCTTGACTCGCACGCTCGCGGCCGAGTGGGGCGGTCGTGGCGTTCGCGTTAACGCCGTGTGCCCCGGATGGGTTAAAACGCCCATGGATCTCGCTCCACAGGCGGCTGGCCTCTACAGTGATGCCGATATTGAAGCTCGCATCCCCATGGGGCGGTTCGCCTCGCCCGGCGATATCGCTTCGGCCATCGCTTTCCTGGCGGATTCCCAGCAAAGCGGCTTCATCAATGGACACGCTCTGTCGGTCGATGGCGGTTGGTTTGCCGATGCCAGTTGGGAATCGCTGCGCCTGCGCCATCGCTAGATAGCTCCTTCATCCAAGCTCGCGCTTGTGCGTGCCTGGCTGAAAGCCTCAGTTGGGTATCATCATTGCATCGCTGGATTTATTTCCGAACACGAACTTGGCCCTGCACCCTCCTTGTTGATGGAAAAGAGCGCAGGGAAAAGGCTGCTGAAGAGCACCCAGCTATTCCTCGTCGGTCTTGCAGCCATCCCTCTGCTGCTCGCGCTTGTCATCTACTATGCCAGCGTGCAGCACGCGAAAAGTGTGGCTGCAACCCTCGCCACCACCAGATTCATCCTCAGGCTCGACGACCTTTTTAGCACCATACAGGACGCAGAGACCGGACAACGCGGTTACCTGATGACAGGTTCAGGATTGTATCTGGCGCCTTATTTTCGGGCGAAGGATCAGGTCGATGAACGCCTCTCAGCCGTGACCAAGCTAGCCCCGCAAGCTGGGGTCAAGTCTGCCCGCTTGGTCGCGCTGCGCACAGCGATCAACGAAAAAATGGACGAGCTGGAACTGACCGTCAAGCTGCGCGAGAGCGGAAAACCAGATGCTGCACTGAATGAAATCCGGACCGACCGCGGACAGCAGGAGATGGCTCAGATCCGCCAAATCGTAGGAGATTTGAAAGCGGAACAGGTTCGGGCGTACGAAACCCGCTATGGAGAGCAGATGCTCAATGAAAGGTACCTGCGAATCGCACTTACTGTTGGAGTGATCCTATCCGTTGCCCTGCTCATTGCGGCGTTTCGTCTCGGCGTGCTCTATCTGCGGCAGCGCGGCGAAGCCGATGCGGAAATTCTCGGCTTGTACGAAAATCTGGAGATCCGGGTGCTGGAACGTACCGCCGAACTGGAAGCTCGTACCCAGATTTCAGAAGCCCAGGCGAGGGAACTTCAACGCTCAAACAGGGATCTTGCGCAATTTGCCTCGGTGGCCAGCCATGACTTGCAGGAGCCGCTGCGAATGGTGTCGAGCTTTCTCGGTATGTTGTCTAAGCGGTACGGAACGGTACTGGACGATACCGGGCGCACCTACATCAAGTTTGCCACCGATGGCGCTGCTCGTATGCAGGCGCTGATCAACGATCTGCTGTCTTATGCGCGCGCGGGAACTCAGGCCATCTCCAAACAGCAGATTTCGTTCGAGCGAGTAGTGGAACAGGCTATCGCAAATCTTCGGCTCGTGATTCGGGAGACTTCGGCGGTCATCGACCTGGGGAGTCTGCCGGTAGTGGAAGTCGATGAGGTCAAGATGACCCAGGTTGTGCAAAACCTCCTGAGTAACGCGATCAAATTTCGCAAACCGGACACCCCGCCCCGCATCAGAATCTCTGCCGAGAGGCGCGGTTCCGACTGGCTGTTCTGTGTAGCGGATAACGGGATCGGGTTCGATCCCAAGTATCAGGACCGTATTTTCGAGGTGTTTCAACGTCTGCATGGCCTTGGCAGGTATCCTGGTAACGGAATCGGGCTTTCGATTTGCAGGCGCATCGTCGAACACCATGGCGGGCGTCTGTGGGCCGATTCTAAGCCAGGTGAGGGCTCAACCTTCTTTTTCACCGTGGCTGCGCCCGCAGAGTCTCGTAGCGAGCGGAAGAACACGACGATTCTAAAGGAGAACCGCTAAGTCTGGATGCACTCCATTCAAATGCCAATTGACATACTGCTGGTGGAAGATAATCCCGGTGACGTCCTGCTTACCCAGGAGGCGTTCCGGGAAGGTGACTACTCGCCACGTCTGTCCGTTGTTGAGGACGGTGAAGAGGCCTTACAGTTTTTGAAGAGACAGGGCACTTTCAAAAATGCTCCGCGCCCCGATCTCATCTTGCTCGATCTCAATCTGCCAAAGAAGGATGGGCGGGAGTTGCTAGCCGATGTGAAGCAGGATCCTGAGCTGCATCTCATTCCTGTGATTGTGCTGACGACTTCCTCGGCCGAGCAGGATATACGTCGCGCCTATAGCTTGCACGCGAATTGCTATCTCACCAAGCCGCTCGATATGGAGAGCTTTTTGCGCAAAGTGCGCGCCGTTGAGGATTTTTGGTTGAACGTCGCGAGGCTTCCACCCAACTAGCAGCAGGCCGCCTGAACTTTCAGCCGGCCACGGCGCTTTCCTGGCGCTTCCACGTATATAACGGATACCGCCGTGTGAGTTCTTCCACTCCGCGCCGTGCCTCTGCGATATTCGATTCAGACTTCACGTCGTGAAGGACCTTTGAGATAAGCCGGGCTATCTCGCGCATTTCTCTTTCGCGCAAACCGCGCGTCGTCACCGCCGGACTGCCCAGCCGGATACCACTCGGGTTCAGAGGCGGATTGGTATCGAAAGGAATTGCGTTCTTGTTCACGGTAATGTGCGCCTGGTCAAGCGCCTTCTCTGCTTCTTTGCCCTTCACGCCTTGGGCGAACACATCGACCAGGAACATGTGCGAATCGGTTCCGCCGCTGATCACCCGGAAACCTTCTTCGGCCAGCGACTTCGCGAGCTCGCGTGCATTATCGAGTACTTGCTGCTGGTAAGTTCGAAATTCCGCAGTTGCCGCTTCCCTGAAACAGACTGCCTTGGCCGCGATTACATGCACCAACGGACCGCCCTGCGCGCCAGGAAAAACGGCCTTATCGATCGCCGGGCCGAACTTCTCTTTAGCTAAAATCATGCCGGATCTGGGTCCCCTCAGCGTCTTGTGGGTGGTCGAAGTAACAATGTCAGCGTGTTCGCAAGGATTCGGATAAATACCCGCCGCAATCAACCCGGAATAGTGCGCCATATCGACGATAAACACCGCGCCCACTTCGTCCGCGATCTGCCGGAAGCGCGCGAAATCGATCACCCGAGAATATGCGCTCGCTCCGGCAATGATCACTTTGGGCTTATGCTGCTGGGCGAGGCGATCCACTTCGTCGAAATCGATCAGTTCATCTTCCCGCCTTACGCCGTACGCGACTACTTTGTATAGCTTGCCCGAAAAATTCAGCGGATGACCGTGTGTGAGGTGCCCTCCGTGCGCCAGATTCATGCCCAAAATCGTGTCGCCGGGCTGCAGCACAGCTGCGTATGCCGCTTCGTTCGCCTGTGAGCCGGAATGGGGTTGTACGTTGGCAAATTCGGCCCGGAATAAAGCCTTCGCGCGGTCGCGTGCCAGATTTTCCACCACGTCTGCGAATTCGCAGCCGCCGTAATACCGTTTGCCCGGATAGCCCTCGGCGTATTTGTTCGTGAACACGCTGCCAGTCGCCTCGAGCACCGCTTCCGATGTGAAATTCTCGCTTGCGATTAACTCCAGGCCGGTATCCTGCCGCTCAGCCTCGCGCTGAATTGCCTCAAAGATTTCCGGATCGCTATCGGCGAGCGATTGAGCCATTCTCTGCTGTTCGTTCATGTAATGGTCCGTCCCACTATTCTAGTCGGCGGTGACGGCAATTGGTCCAGACGCGCATAATGAAGCTATGCCGACCGGAGTCCTGATACCGGTAGAAAAATATCTTCAGACCTCATATGAGCCAGATTGCGAATACCAGGATGGAGCGCTAATCGAGCGCAACGTGGGCGAATCTCCGCACAGCTGGTTGCAGGGTCTCCTGTGCGCGTATCTCTGGCGGCGCAGTAAGAAGTGCGGCATCATCCCCTATCCAGAGCAGCGGGTGCAGATTCGCGAAGGCAAATATCTGATTCCCGACATCTATGTTCATCATGGGCCCAGGTCGCAGGCGAGAATCTTCACCGGCCCGCCACTCATCTGGGTCGAAATCCTGTCCTGCGAAGATAAGCCGGTCCGAGTGGCCCGCAAGGTTGGGGACGCGGTCCAGTTCGGCGCCGCATACGTGTGGGTAATCGATCCGGAAACTCTGGAGAGCTACGTAACTACGAAAGATTCAGAGTATGAACTACGCGACGGCGTCTTCAAGATTGCTGAAATAGGCCTGACCCTTCCTCTGCACAATCTGGAAGAAGAGTCATAGCGGTAGCGAACTGCCGGTTAGCAGAAATTTCCCAGAATCATAACGCGGCGAAACTGTATTGTGGCGGGTATGGCCTGGCGTGCAAATGTGTTGCGTGCTGCCTTGCCGCCGGTTCCGGCTGTTTTATTGGGCATGCTGAGCGTGCAGGGTGGCGCGGCGCTGGCCAAAGGACTCTTTCCCGAACTGGGCGCAGTGGGCACAGTATGTTTGCGCATCGGCTTATCGGCCATCATTCTGGTGATCGTATTTCGTCCGCCTTTGCTACGGCTCAGCGCCGAACAGTGGCGGGCAGCCATTCCATACGGCATAGTGCTCGGGGCCATGAATCTAGCGTTTTACCTGGCGCTCGCGCTTATCCCGCTTGGCCTCGCCGTCACCCTTGAATTTATGGGACCGCTAGCTGTCGCGGTCCTTGGATCGCGGCGCGTCCAGGACTTCCTCTGGGTCTTGCTCGCCGCAACCGGCATTCTGCTGATCACCCCCTGGACAGGCGCGCATAACGTCAATGGAAAAGGCGTTCTTCTTGCTCTCTTAGCAGGCGTCGGCTGGGCAGCCTACATCTTGCTCGGGGGCCGTGTGTCGCGCCTCTTCCCCGGGGGCACAGGCGCTGCGGCCGGAATGCTTTTCGCTATAATTCCGGCGCTGCCATTTGCACTCGCAACTGGCAGTCTCGGCCGGCTCAGGTTTGCGTCGCTTGGAATAGGGCTGGCCGTCGCCGTTCTCTCGAGCGCGATTCCATACTCGCTCGAAATGGTAGCGCTGAGAGCTATGCCGCCGCGGACGTTCGGGATTCTGATGAGCGTCGAGCCCGCTATTGGCGCCTTGAGTGGGCTCGTGTTTCTGCGCGAGCGCTTGACGCCCGGGCAATGGCTCGCCGTAATCCTTGTAGTCTGTGCGAGCGCGGGATCAACTCTTACGGCGCGGAAGGCCGAAGTCATGCGGGAAGTATAAACAGGAACAAAGAACCTGCTTACAAAATCTTTTTCCCCATCGCAGACATAATCAACTCGACGGCCAGCAGTGCAGTCCGGTTCGCCACATCAAGCACGGGATTTACTTCCACCACTTCCATTGAGACCATGCTGCTGCAGTCGCAAATCGTCTCCATGGCCAGGTGGGCCTCCCTATAGGTGATTCCGCCGCGCACCGGAGTCCCTACGCCCGGCGCTTCATCCGGATCAAGCACGTCCATATCGAACGAGAGATGAAATCCCCCGGTCCCGTTGCTCGCCAGACGGATCGCATCCCCCATAACGCTCTTCAGCCCGCACTCGTCGATATCGCGCATGGTAAACGCGGTCACTCCGGATTGCCGCACATGTCCCCGTTCACTGAGATCGACGTCGCGCAGACCGATCAGCACCACGTTTTCGGGCCGCACCTTCGGCGCATACTCGAACAAGTGCGTCAGATCGTGCGGCCCCTCTCCGATGCAGCATGCCAGCGGCATTCCGTGTATGTTCCCGCTGGGACTCGTTTCCGGCGTGTTCATATCGGAATGAGCGTCAATCCAGATCACGCCGATCCGCTCTCCGCGGTGCTTGAACGCGTGCGAAACTCCGGCCACTGTTCCCACGGCTACCGAGTGATCGCCTCCCAAGATCAGCGGAAACTTATTGGCTGTCACAATTTTCTCAACTGCCCCCGCCAGCGCCCCGCAGGTCTTAGCGATTTGCGATAAGTACTTGGCGTTCTCACGGCCGGTAGGCGTGCTCTCCTGCTGAGCGACGGGCACGTTCCCTAGATCCTCGACCGAGTACCCGAGGGATTCGAGTCTGCTGTTCAAGGAAGCTAGCCGCAGAGCGGAAGGTCCCATGTCGACCCCGCGCCGGCTTGCCCCCAAATCCAGCGGCGCCCCTAAAATCGTGATCGCTGAGTAATGCATTGCGAATCGGTCAAGGGCGCGTGCGGTAAAGCATACGCGGATACGGAATCGTCTCCCGGACGTGCTCGAGTCCACACATCCAGGCCACAAATCGTTCCACACCCATGCCGAATCCCGCGTGCGGCACGCTTCCGAAGCGCCGGAGATCCAGATACCACTCAAAAGCCTCCCGCGGTAAATGATGTTCCGCCAGGCGCTTCTCGAGCAGCCCTAGATCGTGAATACGCTGCCCTCCTCCGATAATTTCGCCATAACCCTCCGGAGCAATTACATCCAGACCGAGCGCCAGTTCCGGGCGAGCTTCATCGGGCTGGAAATAGAAACCTTTGATCGCAGTCGGATAGCGGTCCACCATTACCGGGCGGTCCAGGTCCTCGGTAAGCAGCGTCTCGTCCGTGTTTCCAAAATCGCCGCCCCACTCGATTGCGCTGCCTTTCGCTTGCAGCACCTTCACCGCTTCGTCATAGCTCATCCGTGGAAACGGCGACCGAACCGCTTCGAGCTTTGTCGCATCACGCTCCAGCACTTTCAACTCTTCCCGCCGGTTCTCCAGTACTCGCGTGACCAGCGAAACCACCAACTCTTCCGCCACCCGCTTTATCTCTTCCAGATCGGCGAAAGCCATCTCCGGTTCCACCATCCAGAACTCCGTAAGATGTCTGCGAGTCTTCGATTTCTCTGCACGAAACGTCGGTCCGAAGCAGTAGACTTTACCGAACGACATCGCATTCGCTTCGTTGTAGAGCTGGCCAGATTGCGTGAGATAGACCTTCTCATCTTCGAAGTAATCGACCTCGAATAAGGTGGTAGTGCCTTCGCATGCCGCTGGCGTGAAGATCGGTGTATCTACCAGCGTGAAGCCGTGCGAATCGAAATAATCGCGGATCCCCTTTATAATCTCGTGTCTTACCCGAATAGCTGCGTGCTGGCGCCGGCTGCGCAGCCACAGATGCCGGTGATCCATCAGAAAATCCACGCCGTGGTCCTTCGGCGTTATCGGATAAGGATGCTCCTCGCCGACTCGCTGAATCACCTTGGCACCCGTAACGTCGAGTTCATAGCCACCCATGGCGCGTGCTTCCGCCCGGATCGTTCCGGTCACCGCGAACGAGCTCTCCTGGGTCAGGTTCTTCAACATGTCGAATACGTCTTCCGGCAGGTTGCTCTTCACTGCTACGCACTGCATAAGCCCGGTTCCGTCGCGCATGATCGGGAAAACGATCTTACCGGACTTGCGTAAGTTGTACAGCCAGCCCCGTATCTCGACTAACTGGCCTTCATAGTTAGGTGCCGCGCTGATATCAATTCTTTGTGCCGCCCCGGCGGGAGGGCTTTGGATGTTACTGCTCATCGTCAGTGAAATAAGTCATAAGCTGATCGGAGTTGCGCTTGGCTTCCTGTATCGGTCCTTCCAGATCGGCCTGCTCGCGCAGTTCTAACAGCATCGGATACTGCTCCGGCCGGCTCCCGAGGAGCCGCATCGCTTCTCTCCATTTGATTGTCCCTTTGCCGGGAAAGAGATGCAGGTCCTCCCGTCCGTCATTGTCATGCAGATGGGTCGAGCGAATGCGTTCCTTCATCGCCTTGAATTCCGCGCCGATGTCCCCGGTCATGTGCGCATGCCCGGCATCAAAACAGTAATTCAGGTTCAGGTGAGTTTGCGCAAGAAAATGATTCAACCGTTCGCCGGACGACATCTCGTTCGGCGTGTTCTCGAGTAGCACCTCCACTCCGCGTTGGCCCGCAAACACCTTGATCTCCTCGAGCGAGGAAAATGCAGAATCAAGTTTCCGCTCGTCGTACTCCTCGCCCTGCACGCCAATGTGCTGGATCAGATAGCGGAACGGCACGATTTCCGCGATCTCAATCGCGCGCTTAATTTCATCGACCATTGCCATGCGCCGCGCTTTCGTTGTATCGGTTATGTTAATGATTGCGTTCGGTCCCGAGCGGCCCCAAACGTCATCCGTATACATCGGAGCGTGCAGCGAGTGAAGCTTCAGGTCGGAATCTCGAAACCAGTGCCCTAATTCGGCAATCTGCGCCTTATCGCGATAGTCAATGTGCTGCCGCGCACAAAAAATCTCAACCGCCGGAAAGCCCGCATCCCAAACACGCTCCAGCCAGATCGTTGTCAAACGCTGCCTGACAAACAAATGTGTAGATAGCAACTGCTGCATGAGAATTCTTGTTTTGTGGTCCGGCGCAATGCCGCTCAATAGCCCGCGACTTTGCCGTTGAGGCGTGACTCGGTTCCACCTTCCAGGGTGTCACCGTTTTTGACGATAATCTCCACTCTCGCGACGCCATCCACCGGCTTGGTCTGATATCCCATGTTTCGCAATGCTTCGGCGGTTTGTGTCGGGAAGCCTTTCTGCAGGTAGAGAAAATCGGGCTTCCACTGCTCATGAAAACGCGGAAGATCCACCGCATTCTGAGCGTTCATGTGAAAATCCAGTATGTCAAGCATCACTTCGGTTACTCCCGTAGTGATGCGCGAGCCACCCGGTGCGCCCACTGCCATCACCAGTTTCCCGTCCCTGATCACAATAGTCGGCGTCATCGAGGAGAGCGGGCGTTTTCCAGGCTCGATCGCATTCGCATCCCCGCCTACCAGGCCGAACATGTTCGGCACTCCAGGCTGCGCTGCGAAATCGTCCATTTCGTCGTTCAAAAGGAAGCCCAGGCCCGGCGCTGTGATTCCGTTTCCATAAGAGTTGTTCAAGGTATAAGTAACGGCGACCGCGTTGCCCTTTTCGTCGACTACGTTGTAATGCGTCGTCTCCGTGCTCTCGTAAAGAATCGCATGTGCTGCTGCCGTTCTTGGGAGCCCGGGTTCCACCAGGTCGCTGGGCGTGGCATGCTCAGGGTCGATGCTCCTCCTGCGCCGCGCCAGGTAAGCCGGATCGAGCAACGGCTTGATGGGTACGTTATAGAAATCGGCATCGCCCAGATACTCGCTGCGGTCTGCGTAAAAACGGCGCATTGCTTCCGCCTCGTAATGCACGGCCTTCGGCGAATCAGCTCCATCTGAATCGTAGTGCGTGCCCTTCAGAATTCCGGCGATCTGCAGCAGACCAATGCCGCCCGCGCTTGGCGGTGGCGCGGTAATAATGTCGAAGCCCTTGTATTCGCCCATCAACGGCTTACGTTCCTGAACTTTGTAGCTCTTCAGATCGGCCTCGGTAATCAAGCCGCCGTGCACGGCCATTGCGGCGGCTAATTTCTCGGCCGTCTCGCCCTGGTAAAAAGCCTTCGCGCCGCCCTTCGCAACACGTTCGAGAGTGCCGGCCAGGTCAGGCTGCGTGATCGTCTCACCGGGCTGGTACGGGTTGCCATTGCGCAGAAAAATGCGCTTCGATTCAGGATCTTCGCTCAGGGATTTTTCGCTTTGTAAAGAAGTCGCCACCGTCTTCGATACGGGAAACCCGTCACGCGCGAGCTTAACCGCCGGTGTTATCAGATCGGCCCAAGGTTTGCTGCCGAATTTCTTCGAAGCCGCCTCGAACCCAGCCACTGAACCTGGGACGCCCGACGAACGCCACCCAAAGATGCTGTCGCGCGTGGCCTTCCCGTCAGGCCCTATATACATGTCCCGCGATGCCTTTTGCGGGGCACACTCGCGAAAATCGAGAAAATCTGTCTGACCATTGGCGAGCCGCACCAGCATGAACCCGCCGCCCCCGATGTTGCCGGCCGAGGGATGCGTTACAGCCAAGGCAAAACCCACCGCGATCGCCGCGTCGATGGCATTTCCGCCGCTCTTCAGTACCGAAAGGCCGACCTCTGCCGCGATGGGCTCTTGCGCCACCACCATTGCGTGTTTTGCGCGTACCGGCTCCTTCGCGTCCGCCGGCCCAAGCGCGGCCAGACACACGCATAAACCCCCGAGGTACTTCCTGCGGCTCGGCATCTCGACACGAGTCTAACAAGCGAGTCGATTTTCGAACCCGCTCACATAAGAAGCTCTGACTCGGAGCCGCCCGTCGCTGCCCTTCCGTGGCGCCCTAACCGCCTGCGATGGCTCCCACCACCAGTAGAGGTTCGGCTCCGCTTGCGATCTCATCCGGCAGCAAAGCGTCCGGCGGCTCGTGTGACAAATCCTGCTCGCACCCGAAGAACCTCACAAAGGGCCGGCGCTGATGCGTCACCTGATCGCGAATAGTCCCCCGCAGCATCGGATAGCAGGCCTCCAGTGCATCGAGCACGGAGCGTTGAGTCGCCCGGTCCTCCACTTCAAGCTTCACCTCACCGTTCACCTGCGCCAGAATCCGCAGATGCGCCGGCAGCACCACGCGGATCATGGCAGTGTCTGAACTTCCACCGAAAGCACCGCCGGCAGATCTCGCACGATCGGCATCCAGTGGTCTCCGGCATCAGCCGATGCATAGACGTGCCCCCCGGTCGTACCGAAATAGACTCCGCACGAGTCCAGGGAGTCGACCGCCATCGCGTCCCTTAGAACGTTGACGTAACAGTCGCTTTGCGGAAGACCGTTCGTCAGTGCCTCCCATTCATTCCCACCCGTGCGACTCCGGTAAACCCGCAACTTTCCCTCGGGCGGATAGTGCTCCGAATCGCTCTTGATGGGAATTACGTAAATAGTCTCCGGTTCATGCGCGTGTACGTCGATAGCAAACCCGAAGTCAGTCGGCAGATTTCCGCTGACCTCTTGCCACGAATCTCCCGCATTGTCGCTTCGCATAACGTCCCAGTGCTTTTGCATGAACAACACGCTCGGTCGTGATCGGTGCATCGTGATGTGGTGAACGCAATGTCCGACCTCCGCATTCGGATCTGGAATGTACTGCGAGTGCAAGCCGCGATTGATTGGCTGCCAAGTCTTGCCGCCGTCATCGGTACGAAACGCGCCTGCCGCCGAGATCGCGATAAAGATCCGCCCAGGATCATTCGGATCCAGCAGGATCGAGTGGAGGCACATGCCCCCTGCGCCCGGCTGCCATCGCGGCCCTGAACCGTGCTCGCGTAATCCAGAAAGCTCCTCCCAGTTCTGCCCGCCGTCGCTCGAGCGAAACAAGGCAGCATCTTCCACCCCCGCGTAAACTGTGTCCGGATCGCTCAGTGAAGGCTCCAGGTGCCAAACCCGCTTGAACTCCCAGGGATGCGCTGTGCCGTCGTACCACTGGTGGGTACCCGGAACGCCGTCATACGTGAACTTGTTGCCCACTGCTTCCCAGCTCTTGCCTCCATCATTGGAGCGCTGAATCAATTGCCCGAACCAGCCGCTTGACTGAGACGCATAAAGTCGGTCGGGATCGGCTGGCGACCCCTTCAAGTGATAGATCTCCCAACCTCCAAAATGAGGCCCGCTTACCTCCCATTCTTCACGTTTTCCGTCCGAAGTCAGAATGAACGCCCCTTTGCGTGTGCCTACTAAGACTCGTGCTCTGCTCATCGTCGCCCCCCTAGCCCTGCTGAGCGCTGCCTTCGCAATTAATCATCCACGGCACCCCGAACTGGTCCACTAGCATGCCGAAGCGCGCGGCCCAGAACGTGCTTTGCAGCGGCATGCCGATTTTGCCGTTCTCAGCCAGCGCGTTGAAGATGCGTTCTGCCGCCGCCGTATCCTTCACACTGATACTTACCGAAAAGCCTTTCGGTTCTTTGTAATCCCCCGGCGGAACATCGGAGCCCATGAGTCTCTCGTTGCCCACAGCCAGACTCGCGTGCATAATCTTCTCGCGCCACTCCGGGGCTACATGTTTTTCCATCGGTGTCCCGGCATGAGAAATCATCGCCTCGATTTTGCCCTCAAGGCACCGTTCGTAAAATCTAAACGCCGCCTCGCAACGGCCGTCGAAAAGCAGATACGTATTCAGTTGCATGTTCATTCACTCGCTTTCTTGATTCACCATCCCTAAGTCGAATCGCTACCCGTCAATTCGACAGGCTCGGCCGAATTTTCTAGCTTAAACCGATGGCAGCCCGCCAATTTCAACCGCCGGCCGGATCTCCACGGTGCCCCTCCGCGCCATTGGAATCCTCGCAGCGATCCCGATTGCCTCGTCGAGATCGCCGGCCTCGATCATGAAATACCCGCCGAGTTGTTCCCGCGTTTCCGCAAACGGCCCATCTGTCACCAGCCGTTTGCCCTCCCGCATTCGAATGCTGGTCGCCGTCGAGGTAGGCTGCAGCGGCGAAGCGGCCAGATATTGCCCGTTCCGCTGAAGTTGATGCGCCAGCTCCGTTGATTCCCGGTAACAATCTTCCCGTTCGGCCTCGCTCAGCGCCTGTTCATCAGAGTAGATCAGTAACATGTACCTCATTCATTGCTCCCGAAGTTAATCGATCCACGTGCGCCCAAATCGACACCCTCTCGCGAAATTTCTACAATCGGGTATGCCAGCGGACGTCGCCAAGACCGTTGAAGCAGTCTACCGCGCTGACTGGGGCCGGATCGTCGCAACTCTGATCAAGCTCGTCGGCGATTTCGACCTCGCGGAAGAGTCTGCTCAGGAAGCCTTTGCAGCTGCCTTGGATCAATGGCAAAACTCCGGTGTTCCCGAATTCCCGCGCGCCTGGATTATCCAAACCGCCCGTCACAAAGCCATCGACCGCCTGCGCCGGCGTACCCGCTTCGAGGAGGAGCTGGAGACATACCCAGTGGATCGTCTGCCGCACGCAGCTGAAGTCCCCGGCTACGATACGGGCCAGATTCCAGACGACCGCCTGCGGCTGATTTTCACGTGTTGCCATCCCGCGCTCGCCATCGAAGCGCAGGTCGCGTTGACTCTGCGCACCCTCTGCGGTCTTGAAACTGATGAGATTGCCCGCGCCTTTCTCGTCCCTCCTGCCACCATGGCCCAGCGACTCGTGCGGGCCAAACGCAAGATCCGCGAAGCCCGAATTCCCTACATCGTGCCCGAGGCGAACGAGCTCGTTGAACGGCTCGACGCCGTGTTGGCTGCCATCTATCTTGTGTTCAATGAGGGCTATGCCGCTACACGAAGCGGCCCTCTGGTGCGAACCGATTTGTGCGCCGAGGCTATCCGTCTCGGGCGCCTGGTCAGAACGCTGATGGGTTCGAGACCTCCCGCGGAAGCCATCGGCCTTCTCGCGCTGATGCTCTTGCAGGATGCGCGGCGCGCAGCCAGGCTCGACGAGGCGGGTGATCTTGTCACACTCGAGAAGCAGGATCGCCGTCGTTGGGATTGGAGGCAGATCGCTGAAGCGTTACCCCTAGTCGAAGAAGCGTTCCGCCGCGGGCCCGGTCCCTACGCCTTGCAAGCCGCCATCGCTGCCGTGCATTGCCGCGCCTCGCGCGCCGAAGATACGGACTGGCCTCAGATCGTTCACCTCTACGAGCTCCTCGAAGCTCTGCAACCGTCTTCGATCATATTGCTCAACCGTGCAGTAGCAGTAGCTATGGTAGACGGCTCAACCGCTGCCCTCGAAATCATCGACGCATCTACCGCCGCGAGCGACCTCGATAACTATCATCTGCTCCATGCGGTCCGTGCCGACATGCTGCGCCGCATGGGATCCCTGGCCGAAGCCGCGGCAAGCTATCAACGCGCACTCGCTCTCGTTACAAACGACAGCGAACGCCGCTTCCTCGAGCGCCGGTTGCAAGAAGTTCAATCGCCGGCCGCGTGATCGCGCGCTATCCTCTTTGATAACAGGCCCGATGTCAACCACTACTTACGTTCCCATCGAAGTCTACTTGCGCTCTTCCTACGAGCCTGACGCCGAGTATGTCGACGGCGAGATCGAGGAGCGCCCGATGGGTCAATTCGATCATTCTTCCTGGCAGCAGGCAATCCTAAGGTGGTTTTGGCCCCACGAGATGGAGTGGAACGTTCGCGTGCGCCCGGAATTGCGCGTCCGGGTTTCACCCACTCGCTTTCGCGTGCCCGACGTCACCGTATTGGATCGCGACGAGGCCCCTGAGCAGATCATTACCCGCCCGCCTCTCGCCGTTTTCGAAGTCTTGTCGCCGGAAGACACACTGCAGCGGCTCAAGAGAAAACTGGACGATTACGCCGCGATGGGCATTTCCCAAATCTGGATCATTGATCCACAGGACGGAAGCTTTTCGCGGTATGAGGAGAAACAACTGCTCCGGGGCAATAAGTTCGTTCTCGCCTCCAAAGGCATCGCTTTTGAGATCGCCCGGATCGGAGAGTTGCTGGACTAGCGGTCAGGCCGCGATCTTGCGAACGCGCAAATTCAAGCGGCTCTTGTACCGCGCTGCCGTGTTCTTCTTGATGATGCCCCATTTGGCCGCCCGGTCCACCAGGGAAAATGTCTCTGGAAGCATCTTGGTCGCGCCCGAGGCGTCCTTCTGATCGAGCAAACGCCGCATCGCGCGAATCTGGTGACGCAGACGGGATTTGCGCATCCGATTGATCATTGTGCGGCGTTCCGTGATCCGAACCCGCTTCAACGCTGATACTGTATTCGCCATGAACTATCTGGATTTACCCAACCAGAATAGCAAAGCTACTTTGAACGTTATCTCCGCTGCTAAGCGAGAAACTTGCCCCGCGATCGCCGGGCTTCACACGCGGAGGTGTGTCCATGATTGACCTGAATGAGGTCGGTGCCTTCCCTTCCTACGATCCGAACGGCAATGCGCAGATTCGTTTTGGGCTCTACTTGCCTGGAATCCGCAAGAAGGACGGTTTTTCGGTCGTGGTCCGAATTATCCACCGTGCCGACCGCTTCAACCCTCTGGTGAAAACGCAAGATGAGAACCTGACCTGGGTGGATGGAAGCGTCCTGGATTTGTGGACCGCGAACGTCACGCTAAAGGACGACGGATCGAGCCACTCCGGCAGGCAAGGTGAATACCTGTATCGCTATCAACTCTGGTGGGCTCCAGCGGGCGGCCCGAGTAAGTTGATTACTTCCTGGTTTCCGGACCCGTTTGCGCGTTGCACTGAAATCGGGCTAATGTCAGCCACCGTGTTATCTAAAACTCCTACCGCCTTTAATTGGACGGACAGTACATATAAGACTCCGGAGTTACAGGATCTGGTTGTTTACGAATTACAAATAGCAGAATTCAACGATACATTCGACGGCGTCATCGATCGTCTGGATTATCTGGACGCCTTGGGAGTCAACTGTTTAGAGCTAATGCCGGTAACCAGCGCCAAGGTGGATTTCGACTGGGGTTATGGCCCCCTGTACCACCTTTCGCCGAGTTCCCGTTTCGGAGGACCGAACGCCCTGAAGCGCCTGGTCAACGCTGCTCACGCCCGTGGAATCGCCATCATTCTCGATCTCGTGTACGAACATGTGGACACGGCATTCGCCTACTACGGCGTATATAACGACCTTGCCCAGATACCCGGAGTTCCTCACCCCGCGAGTCCGATGATCAAGGGCTGGAACGTCTATGGCTTTGGCCCGGCCGCCGACTTCACCCAGACCTTCGCCAAGGACTTCTTCGTCGCGGCCAATGAGATGTGGCTCGACGAGTATCACGTCGATGGCTTCCGCTATGACGAGATTACGGATCTCTACGTCGGAGACCGGGCCGCCGGTTACAAAGATCTCGCCGAGCGCGTCTATACGCACTCCCTCGGGATAGCTAGGTTCCAGCGCGGAGTTAACTCATATAGTCGTATCATCCAATGCGCCGAAGCTCTCGATAAATCCCGTCAGGTAATGAATGAAACCTACACAAATAGCGCTTGGACTAACGACCTCCTGTATAAGGTCGAAAACATGATTAGCTGGAATTATGTCGATGATGCTTTCGCGCACATATTAGACCCCTCCTTTTCCGGATACCCGTCTTCCCAAACAGTCGTCGATTCCTCCAATAATCAATTACAGCGGCCCGTTGCCCCGTTCCAATATCTGGAGAGCCACGACCACAGCCAGCTGATTGTTTTCGCCGGAAGGGTCAACGATCCCGGCCCGTTACCTGAAGGTAATCGCGATCTGTACTATAAGCTGCAGCCGTACGCGATCGCGCTATATACCTGCCAGGGCATTCCAATGCTGTGGCAGGGTCAGGAACTCGCTGACAATTACAATCTCCCGGATAACGGCTTGGCCCGCGTTCACTTACGCCGTGATACGCATTGGGAATTCTTCTATGACGAAGACGGATCGCCTCTAATTCGCGTGTACCGCCGCTTAGGGCAGTTGCGCCGCTCGTCGCGAGCTTTGCGTGGAGTGCAATCCTATTACTACTACCAGCAGTCCCATCAACAAACGCAGATTATTGCCTATCATCGATACGCGCCGGCGGATGATACACAACCGGAAGATTGGGCGTTCGTGCTGCTCAACTTCGCCAGCGATTCCGGGCAGATCAGCGTTCCGTTCCCTAAAGCAGGCAACTGGCAGGAAATGCTCGATGCCGACCAGCGCGCGTACACAGTAAACGTCGCCAACGATGGCGATCTGCAAACCGTCGCGGTCCCTTCCAATTACGGAATGGTTTTCATCCGGCAGACTTCCTGATCGCAAGCAATACTTACAACGCTTCATAGCTGCATTCCGGCGGCTCTCGCGGCTTCGCGGCGAGAGCCAGCTGAACTTCTCGAATATGCTCTAGTCTGGTTCTGTGAATCGGTTTCCGGAATTTGACCTGTCTGGGAAGATAGCTCTCGTCACAGGCTCGGCTCGCGGACTCGGACGCGCCATCGCCCTCGCCTTGGCAAATGCCGGTGCGGATGTGGCTCTAGGATTACGTGACATCAGCGCTGACGGTGGCCTCGCGGGTGAGATCCAGAAGTTGGGCCGCCGCGTGCTCCCGTTGCAAATGGACGTAACCAGTCTTAATCAGATCTTTCGCGCCGTTGACGACACGGTTTCACATTTCGATCGGATCGACATTCTGATCAACAACGCCGGTATTGCGCCGGGCAATCTCGCCGAGAATGTCCGGGAAGAAGACTATGACTTGACGCTGGCAGTGAATCTAAAGGCTACGTTTTTTGCCAGCCAAGCCGCTGGGCGTGTCATGATCCCCCAGAAAAGCGGGCGCATCATCAATATCAGCTCACAAGCCGGATTCGTGGCTCTACCGACCGAATCCGTTTACTGTATGACCAAGGCCGCTATCGTGCATCTCACCAAATGCCTCGCCGTCGAATGGGGTAAGTACAATATTACCGTCAACGCTGTGGCTCCAACCTTTATCGAAACTCCGGGTACTCAGGCAGCTCTCGCCGATCCTGCGTTTCATGCCGATGTCGTAGAACGCATTGCGGCCTTGCATCGCATCGGGCAGCCTGTGGACGTGGCGGGCTCGGTTGTGTTCCTGGCATCCCCTGCCGCCTCTCTCATTACGGGCCACACGATACTCATCGACGGCGGCTGGACGGCGCGTTGAATACCGATATGCCGAAACCGGATCGCCCGTGGGTAGCCGTTGTGGTCGTTCTGATGCTGTGCACTGCGCCGCTTCTATTGAGTGCGCAAACCGCCAACACACCGCGACCCGTGGTGCCGGACTGGGCTCAGCCGGGTTCTCCTACCCACAAGCAGGTTCCGCCACCGGCAGACTTTCACCGGCCGAGCAGGAATTTCGATACACCGATCGGCCTGTTCGAGGGAGAATCGGACATCGGCGCCGCTGTGGTGCCGGGCAGTGCCAGTTATGACAGCGCCACAAAGCAGTACACCATCAACTCCGCCGGCTACAACGTCTGGTATACGCGCGACGAATTCCGTTATCTCTGGAAGAAGATGTCCGGGGATCTCTCGCTCGCTGCCAGCGTGACCTTCCCAGACCCCAACGGCTACAACGACCGCAAGGCGCTCCTGATCATTCGGCAGAATCTCGAGGACGACTCGAAGGAAGCGATGGTCGCCGAGCACGGTACGGGCATGATCCACCTGGCACAGCGTCCCGAACGCGGTGCTCTCATCACCGACATGCAATACCGCTTCGGCGGCTCCTTAGCTAAGGTCATGGCCAAGCGCATCGGCCTCGAAAAGCACGGCGATTCCATTGCCCTATTCATCAGTCTCGAGGGCGAACCGATGCACCAGTTTGGCCCGCCCATAACCCTGCGCTTCGACCAACCGTTTTACGTGGGCATCGGCTTCTGCTCGCACCTGCCGGACAAGTCGGATACGGCTGTGCTCTCGAATGTTACTCTCGAGAACTCGGCGGGACAGGTTCGTTAGGAACTGTTGAAGCAGCCGTCGTCAAAACACCGGGCACTTCCTCCGGGCTCTTAATAATGCGATACGCCCAGCGGCCATGCTTCTCGCTAGCATTTACCGCGCTCACCCAACGCTGCGCCGCATCCACCTTCTTGTCGCGCAATGGATCGTAACCCTTCGTCTCTAAAATCAGATGAAGCTTATCCGGCGTCTTGAGTCGAACCACAAAGTCGGGGATGTATTCGTGCGGCTCGCCGTTGTGAAAGTACGGAATCGCGAATCCGAGTCCGGCATTCTTGACGAAGGCTTCGGTCGCCGGATGCGTGTCGATGTAGTAAGCAGCCGACTGCTCCCATTTCTGGGTATCCGGAACCATATAATTCAGATGCGAGCGAACGACCTCGCGAGGCTCACGGCTGGTCCAGTAATCGACTTCGCGCGTTGAGCCCATTCCGCGATTTGCCTCGATTTTCGGAATCTCCGGCGCTTCGCCTTGCGAAGTATCCGGTCGAATCGCCGCGGCGAGATTCTCGATGCACCAGCCGTAGTACGGCGAGAGAAACACATCGATTATCTTGGCCGGCGACACTGGATTCACGTACTCCCGCAGATACTGCTCCACGATTTTTACAAATTGAGGAAAGAGTACGTGCGCCGGCGCCACGCAGCCGTCCTGGCTGCAGTGATCGCGTGTCAGTGCCGCCGCCATCGTGAACACCAGTTCCTGAAAACGTCGCCCGGAGCGATAAGGATTCAGATCGACGCTGTCCAGTCTGCCCGGCCCGGTAAGCGAAGGCTGCCCGGCGTTGTTGGGGAGACTCGCCTTCATCTCTACCTCGGGCGGAATCCGTCCAGGCGTCAGTTCCAACCGTGGAATAGAACTCCAGTCAACAGTAACGCGATTACGAATGGCCCGCGTGTAGCCTTCGATCCGGGGAAAGCGGATTTCATAACCCGCCTTCTCCGGCACGGCGTGCACGTGGTAGCGTTTCTCACGCTTCTGAGTGCCTCCCTTTGGGTCAGCTTTGAACGGGATCACTTCAAAGGGAACACCGAAAACTTTGGCTACCTCTTCATCGAACTTGCCCTCGGCATTCAGATCGTAGCTGGCACGCCGCAAACCTCGACCGACCACTTGCTCGCACAGCAGTTGAGACAGGAACGGGCGAAGCCCGACGATGTGCGTTACGGTATTGCAGTCCCATCCCTCGGTAAGCATGCCCACGCTGACGATGCATCGAATGTCGCGCCCAGGCGGATGCAACGGCCGGTTCAGCTTCTCGGCAAGAGCCTTGAAGTCCTCGGGATAAATCGGATTGCCTTGCGGATCGCGCGGCCATGACAGTTTTCCAACCATGTCCAGCGTGAAGCGCATCCAGCGTGCTTCGTCGGATTTTGACTCCCCGGAGTCAGTCTCATGAACAACCTTCGAATCTACCCGGATCGTGTGAATCTTTCCATCGCGGTTTCGAAAGCCCTCGATGTTTGCTGACGGAATGGCGAGCGGGCGCTTATCTTCAGCCAGCCACTCGTAGATGACCTTCGCGATCTTCGTATTCTTGCAAACAAGAATGAACACCGGCGCTCGCGGATCATCTCCCTTTTCCCACTCGCTGCACAGTTCTTCCCACAAGCCGCCCAGCATGGCGATGGGAGTGTGCGCGTACTTCAGGACGGCTTCCGGTTTCGGGCTCCCTTTCTTGCCTCCGCGTTCCGCTGCCGTGAGCTGCTCCATGATCCAGTCCCAGACGCGAAAATAGTGCGCAATGGCCGCGCCGGTGGTATCGCGAACCGCGAGCTGGGGAATTTTCACCAGCCCCGATTCGATCGCGTCTACCAGGCCAAAGTCGCTGACCACCCAAGGGAAGGGACGGTTAGAATCCCGCCCCACGCGGCCCAGGAAGTAAGGCGTGGCCGAAAGATCGACGCAGAAGTTAATGCCTCGATTCTTATGCAGCCGGTCTAACCCCTCGATCCAAACAGTGGCTTCCTTCTTTTCGTAATCGTCGTCCTCTTCGTCATCCGCATCTTCGAATTCCCCATCTGGCCGGATACGGTACGCATGATGCGCCTCGTCGTTCAGCACGAGAATGTTTTGCTTGCCGCCTATTTCTTTCTCGAAAAGCCTCTTCACCCAGGCCGTTTCGCTCTCGCGGTAACGGATGGCTTCTATCTCAACGCTCTTCAGGTTTCCCTGTTTGTCGCGGTTCTCACCAACCACCGCGATCTGTCCGGTCGCGGTCTGACGATCCAAATCATCCAGGGAGATGTACCGGCTCCCGCGCGCCGTAGTAGTCTTCGCCCCGATGTTCAGCGTTTCCTTCACCCGATACGGCACGCCGGTTTTGACCACTTTGGCTCCGCCCTGCGACTCCTGCAGCTCAAAGTTGTGCCAGTTCATGATCAGCACCCGGCCCTGGCGAAGCGTAGCCATCAGAGCGGCGGGAACCAGGTCGCGCGTCCGGTACAGACTGGCCTCGCCTTCTTCCGGATCGATCTCACCCAGACGAGAGCGAATGGTCACGTTGGGGCAAACGACAACCACCACATCCGAAAAGCGCGCATCGCTACGATCTGTCGCCTTGTTCAAGATGGACCAGGCGGCGAGCATTGCCATCACGGTACTCTTTCCGCTGCCGGTCGCCATTTTGCACGCATAGCGGACAAATGGTTTGATGCCTTGGGCCCGCTGCGCAGCGCTAGGCTCATCCGGCGGCACAGCGATTCCCTGGAGAAAATCGGCGCGCGCTTCCGTGAGAAAAATGATTGATTCCGCGGCCTCACGCTGAGTGAAGAAGAGCCGCCGCTCCCGCCCTTCGCGATTCCAATACGCCAGCAGTTCGAGTGTGGTCCGGGTCGCGCCTGGAAAACCGGCTTTGCGCCAGGCCGCCACTCGCTGGCGGATCTGCGCGACCAGCACCATCTCGTAAGCGCCCGGATATTCGTCGGACTTCATCAGCGTGCCGTCCGAAAGGTCCCATTCCGTTTTCTGCGTCCGCGGCGGAAAAATTATCGATCGCCGCCTTCCGGCGCGCCGGTCCGGTGATTCGCCTTCGCGGATGTACCAATACTCGCGCGGCTCTTCGAAAGGAGAATTAAGAATAGGTTCGGCGACCTCGAACGAAGACGGCTGAGGCTCCCGGTCGCTCATGCTTCCGCCTCGCTGAGTTTCTTCGTTACCAGCAGTTCGTTCCCGCGATCGTCGATGACCTTCACCGCAATCTGCTGCCGCTCGCCTGCCTCAAACGGCGCGCTGGTATCCCCCGCCAGGTGATCCCAGACCGTTTCCTGGTGGGTTGCCCGCAGCGCTTTCTTCAGGTTGTCCCAGGCAGACGTGCGCGGAAAGAAAGCTTGCGAGACGTGGAAGCAGAGATCGTTGTAATCGCAATCGAGGAACCAGGCGGGGACATCGTTGCCGCTCAGGTGATGCGCGTCCATACTGACCGGATCGAACGTATCGAGGCCGAGCAGTTGGGCCTGATACTTCGACCCCTCCTCCGTTTGCACCCGGCGCAGCTTGATCTCGGGCAAGCCGCAGACGCTGAAGATATGGCTGGAACGCATGTTCTTGAGCAGATCGCTCATGATCAGGTCTGGTGTAGCTTGAACGTAGATCGCAGGAATGCCGACCACGGCTTCGCAGTTCTCGACCAGAGTGCGAGCTTTCGCTTCGGCGGCAAAACCGATGACCAGCAGGCGCGCGAAGCCCTTCATGTGTGCTTCGCGCGCGGCATCGTAAACCAACGATTCGCTGACCGCGCCATTCTCCGGACCGAAAATGAAGGCAACGGTTTTCTCGTCGCCGTTGACGATTACTCCTTCTGCCGAAAGCGATAGCGATTTCGCCGGAGGCCGGATGTTCTTGAGCGTAATCGTCTGGTTGCCCGGCAGCCGGAGCACCGGACTCTTTCGCAGGATCTCAATCATCCGGTCGGTGAACGAGGCCGAGTGATCCTCGCCTTCTGCGTTCGGCTGCGATTCGAGATCCATCGGCGCCGGAATAGTCGATTCGAAACAAAATGGACCGCTGATGCGCGTGATTTTGGTGTCTATCTCCGGGCGGTCAACCAGCACCTCTTCTTCCGGCGGTTCATTGTTCGCGATGGACTTGAGCGTGACGTGCGGCACGATGCCGCCAACTTCCTCACCTTTTCTGTTCTGTTTTCGTTTGTAAACGAAACCGCCCGACGGGCCGCGCGATTCGTCATGGAGTTCGTAATAAGGAAACGTCGCAGTGAGCAAGCGCTGACGCGCGAGCGCGAGCGGAACACGGCTCACATCGCATGTGATCCAGCGGCGTCCCCACTGTTCGGCTACGTAAGCAGTTGTGCCGGAACCGCAGGTCGGGTCGAGAACGAGGTCGCCAGGGTCGGTCGTCATGAGAAGGCAGCGTTCAAGAATCCGGCGGTTAGTCTGGACGACGTAAATAGGGTTTCGATCTCCGTGGAATTCCCAGATATTCGCGACTGGGCCATATGCGAAGTCATCCAAGAACACAATTCCGCGCGCTGTATTCTTGGCAGCCCGAATGCGACCCGCAGCAGCGAGGCGCTCCATGCCGCGTTCTGGGTCAAAGGTCCAGTGCCGGTTCTTTCCCGGATAGAGCGGTTGATTTACCAGCAGGAAGGCAGCGCTTCTACCTTCTTGCTCATCCTGACTTACGAGAGGATAATCGTCGTTGAAAGCTCTGCCTCTCCGCTGCTGAATCTCATCAAGGCCGCAGTCTTCCACCTTCTTAATGGAGCCGTCTGGAAATAACACCTTACTGAAACGGCTATCGGCGTCAGCCACGCTCCTGGGTTCGAATAACCTTCGCACAAGGAGCTTTTCTCTGTCCTTTGCGTACCATACAACAAAGTCGTTAATGGGGTCTGTTGTTGTCGTCGAAGATTTCTTCTTTACAACAAGTGAGATGACAAGATTCTCCGCCCCAAACACCTCGTCCATCACTTCCCGCACGTGATGCACGTTCTCATCACTGATCTGTACAAATACACTCCCGCTTGGAGTAAGCAACTCGCGAGCAATCTTGAGCCGGTCGCGCAGATACGTCAAGTAAGAATGCAGCCCGACTTCCCACGTGTCCCGATAAGCTTGCACCATCTCCGGCTCGCGCGTCATGTCTTCGTCATCCCCATGGCTCACGTCGCGCTTGCGAACAAACGGCTGAAAATTCGAACCGAACTTCACCCCGTAAGGCGGGTCCATATAAATCATCTGGACCTTCCCGCCCATTCCCTCGTATTGCAGCAGCGAGTTCATAATCACCAGCGAATCGCCCAGAATCATGCGATTCTGCCATGGTCCATGCTCATACGGCTTCAGAATCTGATCTGTAATGGAGCGTTGCGGGTCGCCAAACAGATCGAACATGCTCATCTGCCCGGCATCGTGCCGATGCCCGCGCAGCGTCTCCAGAATCGCGCTGGTCGAAAGCCGCTCATGCACAAAAAGCGGTAGCGAAGGAACGTCAAAGGAAAGGCGCTCGGCCTTGCCAGCCCAATTCAAGAAAGGCTGCGAGAGCTGCTGAAGGTGACGGGCGGCATCGCGCGCAGCATCGCGAGTCGGCGCTTCCAAAATTTCACGGATGAGACGCTCACTCACCTCACGTGCCGGGTTCTGGCCATCCCAATCGAGCGCCGGGGAAAGCGATGAATCGTAACTGTATTTTGCTGGTTGCTTGCGCTTCCGAAACTGCGCCTGCGTGCCGATATCAGGGCGCTGCGGTGTGGTTTGGGTCGGATGCGAATAGGTTTTGGTCTGACCGGCCGGATCGGCTGGCCCGCCGTTCTTCGAGCCGGCTGCGCGGCCGGAGAGGCGTTTCGATTTCGTAGCCACGGTTACTGAACGATTGTATTGCGAGCGACATGGGCATCCTCAATCGGGGGGACCCCCGTCCGCGATAATAGAAGCAAACCTCCTTCATGCGTCTCGCCTGTCCGGGCCTGTTCTCCTGTTTAGAGAAGAACTGGACCGTGGTCGCCCCGTCCCGCCTCCTCGCTGCTGTCGCCTATCAGCAATTCGCCGCCGCCCAGCTCCATCAGGGCCGCCCAACTTGGGAACGCCCGCCCGTTTTGAGCCTTAGCGGCTGGCTCACTCGTTGCTGGCAGGAGGCGCGCTACGCTTCTCCGGATGTCCCGGCGCTTCTCTCGCCTAACCAGGAGCACTTCCTGTGGATGCAGATCATCCAGCAAGAAAAGCCGCAACTGTTCGACATTGATGCCGCGGCGCGCCTGACCAGCCGCGCAGCCCGAATGCTCGCTGAGTGGCAAATACCTTCAGATGGCGAGGCCTGGCCGGACCGCGGCGATGCTGCCCAATTCAGGCGCTGGCTCGGGCTGTTCACGACCCAATGCGAAAGCAATGGTTGGACGACCCGCGCCGGTCTCTGGAGCCGCCTCCCGAAGTGGTTCGCAGCAGGTCTGTCTGCGCCGAACCCACTCGCGTTTGTCTCGCCGCACAACGGCCCCAACGCAGTCGTCCCCGCTCTCCGCATTTTGCAGAAGGGGCTTGGCTCTCGTATACACAATTTGCACCTCGAGACGCCGTTTCCTCCCTCGGTGGCTTCTGCCAAACAACTGGACGGCTTCGCGGAGGAGGCGGAGTACGCGGCCCGCTTGGCACGCGCAACCTGGGAGGCGAATCCACTCCATTCGTTTGCCGTCTTCGTGGCCAATCTGCCCTCTCGCCGCAATGAGATCGCGGACGCCTTCCGCCACGTCTTCCACCCAGGTCTCTGTCGTACCCTCCTTGACCATCGTCTAAGCGGTCTCAGTCAGGAGCCGCTCGCGTACCATCTTTCCGCTCCCACTCCGCTCCATGCCGAACCGCTCATCGCCGGCGCTCTGCTGCTACTCGAAATCGCACAGCCTCGCATGGCAACCGGTACCGGAGGTGCCCTCCTCCGTTCTCCATGGATCGCCGGAGGGGCTGCGGAGAGGAAGAGCCGCGCTCTGGCCGACTTGGCGCTCCGGCGCACGCGCGAGCTCGACGTCTCCCTCCCCGACCTCGAAACTGCCTCGACCAATTGCCCTAGGCTCAACCGGATCTGGTTGGCCGTTCGCCAGGTCCTTCAGTTCCGGGACGGACTTGCCGCGTTCGGCGTCTGGAGCAAATTTATCGGCGACTTGCTCCAGGCCTTCGGCTGGCCCGGCGATGAAGAGCTGAACCTGGAGGAGCAAAATATCCTCGAAGCCTGGAAAAACGCGCTTTCGGAATTGGGTTCACTTTCTTTGGTAGCGGGAGACGTCCCGTTCGAGGCAGCCTTGGCCCAACTTCACCGCCTCCTGGCAATAGGGGTCAACGCTCCCGGTTCAATGCTCGCCCCCGTCCAGATTCTCGATGCCACCGAAGCTGCTGGACTGGAATTCGACTCTGCCCTCGTGATTGGCTTAGGCGAAGACTCCTGGCCCCCTATCCATCCCGGCAACCCGTTCGTCCCGCTCGCCGTGCAGCGCAAGTATCAGGTGAGGGGCAGTTCCGCGCAGGGCCGTAGCAGCGAGGCTGAACAACTTACGACCAATCTGTTGGGCAGCTCACAATCTGTCGGTATCGCCTGGTCTGGACGGCTCTCCCCCTCCTTCAAGTCTTTCCTAAAAAACGAACCCACTGCCGCCACCCTCTGGCTAGGCAAGACGACCTGGGCGTCCTTCAAGCCCGCCCTCCTCGAAGAGCAAATCGATGTTCAGGCTCCCCCCTTCGTCTCGGGTCCGACCGCCCGCGGTGGCTCAGGCCTGGTTAAGTCTCAGTCGCTCTGCCCTTTCCGCGCCTTCGCCGAGTACCGCTTAAATTCCGGTTCCCTTGAAGAAGGCTGCCTTGGCTTCGACGTCCGGGAGCGCGGAGGCCACCTGCATTCCGTTCTCGAGTTCGTTTGGCAAAAACTAGCCACCCTGGACAACCTCAAATGCACGCCGCAAGCTGAGCTCGAAAAACTGGTGCAAGATGCTGCTCTCCAGACAGTTAGCCCGAAATCGAGTTCGTTTGGCAAAATCGCGGCTTTTGTCGAAGTCGAACGCCTCAAGCGAGTCGTCCTCGACTGGCTGGCTATCGAACGCGAGCGGCAGCAGCCCTTCACGGTCGAAACAACCGAAGAGGAGCGCTACGCCGACCTCGGTGGCCTGAAGCTGCGCCTGCGAATCGATCGGGTGGATCGGCTCCGCAACGGAGGCTTGGTCCTGATCGACTACAAGAGCGGGGAACAAAAGCGCACTAAGCTCAAATGCCCCCGCCCCGAGGAGCCCCAGCTGCTCATCTATGCGGCAGGAATGGGCAGCCAGGTCCAGGGCATTGTCTTCGCCCAATTGAAACGCGACGACCCTCGCCCGGTCGGCTTGACTCGCGACAAGCATTTCCCGAAGTGGAAGACAGTCGATGTCCTGGGCCTCGGTTGGGAGGAACGTATGGCCGAATCCCGCTCCGAGGTTGAACGCATCGCCGCTCAGTTTGCATCAGGTTATGCGGCCGTCGCTCCAAAGACGCGAGCCGTTTGCGATTACTGTGCGCAAACCGCCCTTTGCCGTATTCATGAGCTTCGTGCGGAAAACGAACCAGACGACGAATGATAGTTGACAGCAAGGAGCGCAACGAAGCGCTCGATCCATCCCGGTCTTTCATCGTGCAGGCTCCGGCAGGCTCGGGCAAAACCGGCCTGCTCGTGCAGCGCTATCTCAAACTTCTCAGCTCGGTAGATAAACCGGAGAGTGTAGTTGCCATGACCTTCACCCGGAAAGCAGCCGGCGAATTGAAGGATCGCATCGAGGACGCGCTGCTCGAAGCAGCGGCCGGCACTCCCGAAACCCACGAGCACGCGTTGCGCACGCGCGCGCTTGCCCAGGCTGTGCTTAAGCAGGATGAACGTTATGGTTGGAATCTGCTGGTCGATTCGTCGCGTCTTCAACTGCAGACGATCGACTCGCTCTGTGCACTGCTTGCTCGCCAAATGCCGGTGGTCTCCGGCTTCAGCAGCTCTGTCGAGGTCGTCGAGGACGCGACAGAACTCTATCACGAAGCTGCGGCGGAAACGTTTCGCCGGTTGTCGGAAGGGCCCGATGAACTTCGTATGCTTCTCACCCGTTTGGGGGTCTACTTCGACAGCGATTTCGATTGCCTCACCGGCCAGATTGTCCGCATGCTGGGCCAGCGTGATCAGTGGCGCTTCAGCAGAGAGGAGATCACCCCCGACGCTTACGATTTCTTTCTCTTGCTCAATGCAGCACAGCGCGTTCTGGCGGATGTATTCAGATCGCGGGGCGCCGTTGACTTCACCGCTATCACCGAAGCCGCGATAAACGTTCTCGGCTCGCCCGAGCAGCCGAGCGACGTTCTTTACGGTCTCGACTACAGGATTCAACATCTGCTCGTCGATGAATTCCAGGACACCTCTCTCGCCCAGTACAAACTGTTGGAGGCGCTAACCGCGCAGTGGTCCGAAGGCGACGACCACACGCTCTTTCTGGTGGGTGATCCTATGCAAAGCATCTACCGTTTTCGAGGCGCCGAAGTTTCTCTGTTCCTCAAGACCTGGAAAGATGAGCGTCTGCAATCTGTCCGCCTCCACAGGCTCGCTTTGCAGACGAATTTTCGCTCAACGCCGGAAATTTTGAGCTGGGTTCATGAGCACTTTGAACCCATGATGGCCCGGGAAAGCAACGCAGAAGTCGAGTTTCGCGCTGCCGAGGGCTCTCGCGAGCCGGCGGGCTTCGCGCCGGAGTGGCATGCCCTGGTCGCAGACGATGGGGAGAAAGAAGCGACTGCGGTAGCGCGGCTAGCCAAGAGTGCGCAAACCCGGGGCAGCGTGGCAATCCTCGTCCGTAATCGCAACCACCTGACAAAGATTCTGCCGGCGCTGCGTCAGGCTGAAGTCGATTATGAAGCAGTGGAAATCGATCAGCTGGGCACGCGCCAGTACATCCTCGATCTGCTCTCGCTCACTCGCGCTCTGCTTCATATAGGCGACCGGACAGCATGGCTCGCCTGTCTTCGCGCGCCTTGGTGTGGTCTGTCGCTCGCGGACTTATCTACCCTCGCCGAAGGCGAACGCGACAAAACCATTCTCGAGCTGTTGAGCGATCCCGCGAAAATCGCAGCGCTCTCGCCCGAAGCTCGCTCCCGAGCCATTCGTACAGGTGAGATTCTTTCAGCAGGCGTTGCCCAAGCCGGCCGCAGTCCGCTCCGGATGCTGGTTGAGAATACCTGGCTGCTGCTAGGCGGACCGGCGGTTCTTCGCGAGAGTTATCAAACGAGCGATATCAAAGTTTTCTTTCTTCTGCTCGACGGCGTGGAGCGTGGTGGCACAATCACTGACTTCAGACAGCTGAATAACCGGCTCTCATGCCTCTTTGCTAAGAGCGCACCAGATCCCAACAGCGTGCAGGTAATGACGATCTTTAAAGCGAAGGGGCTGGAGTTCGATACCGTGATTTTACCCAAGCTCGAAGGCATCACGCAGACGCCCGAGCGTGATCTGCTCATCTGGGATGAAGTCATCGCCCAAGACGGTTCGAGCGCCCTGAGAGTGGCGGCTCAACCCCGAAAAGGAGAAGACACCGAAGCCTACCGCATGATCCGCGATGCGCAAAAACATAAGAACGAGCAAGAGCTGAAGCGTCTGCTCTACGTGGCTTGTACCCGCGCGAAAAACGCTTTGTACCTGGTCGGCAACGCCAAGCTGAAAAAAGACAACACGCTCGAGCAGCCAAGATCGGGAACCTTCCTTAAGCTGCTTTGGCCCACGGCGGAAAAGGAATTTCAGAGCGTCATGCGGCGCTCGGCCCCACAAATGTTCTTGCCTTTCGAGAAAGCGGCCAAGCCGGACGGCCGGCCCGAGCCGCAAACGATCCTGCGTCGTGTGCCAGCTTCTTGGGAGCTTCCGCGGTTTAGCCCCTGGGTTCGCTGGCAGCCCCCTTTCCAGGAGACGACGCCCTCTACTCGAAAGATCAGTTACGAATGGGTGAGCGACACCGGACGTCACGTGGGCACGGTTGTCCACGTGCTGCTGAAGCGCGCGGCCGAAGATAGCTCGCTGTGGAACGCCGAACACGTTCTGTCGCTGGCTCCGATCATCAAGTCCGAGCTGCTCCGTCTAGGCGTCCCTCGAGTGGACGAACCGGCGGCTTCCGAACGAGTGATCCGGGCCGTAGTAAACACGCTATCTAGCGAGACTGGCCGCTGGATTTTGTCGAAACACGCAGAAGCTCGTTCGGAATGGCCGGTAGGGGGAAGACTCGGGGACCGGTTGATCAGCGGAACCATCGACCGTACGTTTCGCGACGAGGACGGCGATCTCTGGATCATCGATTTCAAAACCAGCGAGCATGAGGGAGCACAGATGGAAAAGTTCCTGGCCGAAGAACAGCGCCGTTACCGGCCCCAGCTTGAAAGCTATGCTGCTCTGGTCACGCAAATGAGGAAAGGCCCGATCTGGCTCGGCCTTTATTTTCCTTTGCTAGATGCATGGCGCGAATGGCAGCACGAGGAAAGTGCGGCTCTGCTGGCTACTTAAACATGACGGCTACTTAAACTGGTAGCAATGGCGACGAAGCTAACGGCCAACGTCAAAGCGGGAGGCTGTGCCTCGAAGCTCAGCCCGAGTATCTTGGATCGGGCTCTGAAAACCATTCCACGTGTAACAAATGGAAAAGTTCTCGTCGGCTACGATACCGCGGACGATGCGGGCGTTTACGATTTGACCGAGGCCGGCGGCAAACCGCTGGCGATGGTTCAGACGGTTGATTTCTTCACGCCGATCGTGGACGATCCGTACGCGTTCGGAGGAATCGCGGCAGCCAATGCACTGAGCGACATTTACGCGATGGGCGGCCGCCCCGTTACCGCGCTCTCGCTAGTCGTGTATCCGGCCAAAGGAGAAATCGAAGATCTCGAAGCGATCCTGCGAGGCGGCGCAGACAAAATTCACGAAGCAGAGTGCGTGATTCTGGGCGGTCACAGCATTTCAGAGGACGAGGTCAAGTTCGGCTATGCAGTAACAGGGCTTATCGATCCACGCAGGATTTTGACGAATGCGGGGTCGAGGGCCGGTGATGTTCTTCTGTTCACGAAGAAAATTGGAACGGGCATCATTTCCACTGCTCTGAAGAAAGGCATCGCCGAGCAATGTCACATCGACGCTTCTGTCGAACAGATGCTCACCTTGAACCGCATTGCATGCGATGTCATGCTGAAACACGATGTCCACGGCTGCACCGACGTCACTGGGTTTGGACTTCTGGGACACGCGCGTGAGATGGCGCTCGCAAGCCAAGTCACGCTGCAGATCTTCGCAAGCTCGATCCGCTATTTGCCGGGAGCTATCGAATACTCACAGGCGGGCGCGCACTCCGGTGGATTAAATAACAACCGCGATTTTGTAGAGAGCTGTGTTTCGATGACGCCTGAAATCCCGCCCGAAATCCAGGCGCTGTTATTTGATCCGCAAACTTCCGGCGGCCTTTTGATTTCGCTTGCGCAAGAAAGCGCACTAAAACTCTTGGAGGAACTCCCGGGCGCCTATCTCATCGGGCGCGTAACAGAGCGAGGGACAAAACCGCTCGAAGTAAAAAGCTAATGCCCAGGGAAAACCCGCTGATCATCGCCCTCGATTTCGACAACGCAGACGACGCGCTAAACCTGATTGACAATGTCGGCCCGGCAGCGGATTTCTACAAAATCGGAATGGAACTTTATGCCGTGGGCGGCATGGCGTTGGTTGAAAACGTGAGCTCTTTGCGAAAGAGAGTGTTTCTAGACCTGAAACTTTACGACATCGGTGAGACGGTGAAGCGCGCTACCCGGCAGATCTGTAAGAGCGGGCTTGTGCATTTTTTAACCGTACACGGCAGCCGGACTGTGATGAAAGCGGCAGTGGAGGGCAGGGGAGAAACAAGTACCAAACTTTTGGCCGTAACCGTACTCACGAGTTTCGACCAGGACGATCTCGCAGATCTCGGCTATTCGGTGGCAATCTCCGATCTCGTTGAGCTACGCGTGAGGAAAGCGGTTGAGAGTGGCATTGACGGCGTTGTATGCTCGGCGGTTGAAGTGGCTCGGGTGAGAGATATGGGCGGCCCGGATCTAAAGCTGGTTACACCGGGAGTGCGTTCGGCTGGAACCGAGAGAGGAGACCAGAAGCGCGTGGCGACTCCGGCTGAAGCCATTCGTAACGGCGCCGATTATCTCGTAATCGGGCGGCAGATTACGCGCGCACAGGACCCGAGAAGAGCTTGCGAGGAGATTCTCGCCGAAGTCAGCGGGGCGGAATCGCCCCGCTAAGTCAGTCTTTTTACTTCGCTGATTCCTGCAGGAGATTTAGCAACGCTGCTCCATTCGGCGTGCCAAGTCCAGTGCAGCAGTCCCAACCTGTGACGGCGTGATAAGCGCCATTGCTCCCCGATGTAATATCGTGCAGAATATTGTGCTCTGCAACGGTTCCGTAGAGCACGGGGTTGAGCCAGCCAAGATTTCTTCCCAGCTGCTCGTTGCAAAGAGCAATTAATGCGGCCCAGAGCGGGGCCACAGCGCTGGTTCCTCCCACGACCGTTTGCTGTCCATCAACGTATACGCGATAGCCGGTTTCTGGATCAGCGACTCCTGCCACGTCAGGGACGCCGCGGCCAGTCGGATTGGCTGCTCCGGTCGGCTTAGGAATTTTTACGCGAGCTTGATAAGAAGGCTTCGAGAAGTGGGCGCTGACGCCGCCGCCGGTCGCGCCGCCCGATGTGCCATCATTCCAAACGGTCTCGGATTTGATAGTTCCGTTACTTCCGACTAATCGTGTTCCACCACAGGCGAGCACCCAGGGGCTCGAGGCAGGGAAGTCTACGTGCTTGCGTCTGTCTTGCTCGCCATCTGATGAGCCATTGTCGCCGGCGGCTACACAGACGGAGATTCCGAGCAGCGCTGCATCATGGAATGCGGCGTTGAACGCGTCGAGAGTTTGCGGATTCCATTCATTCTCCGCCCCACCCCAGCTGATCGAAATTACGGATGGTTTTCTAGCGCCGTCGTGAATAGCGGAATTGATGGCATCGAGGAAGCCCGCATCGGTATTCGCCGCAAAGTAAACTGCGATGTTCGCTTCCGGAGCCACGGCGCCGGCTACTTCGATATCGAGAACAACTTCTCCATCGTCGCCGTTCGGATCGCCTTCTGGGGCATTCTGCGCTCCATCCACGCCCACCGAGGCGACGGATACGTCGCTCAATCCGAGCTGTTTCCAATAGGTTTGCAAATCGCTTTCCCGGTAACCGCCGCCGAGCTCGATCAGAGCTATCGTTTGGCCCTTGCCCATATTGGAGGGGAAATTGTAGAGCTTCGCGATATCGATTGGACTGTAATCAATGGAGGTGATTGAATGCTTCGGCTGTTTGTGCCCCGTTACAGCAACGGGGCGCTGATCGAAGCCGAGTATCGCGGCTACGCGCCCGGCGAGCGCGGATGGAACTTGCAATTGGCCCTGGCGCGTCCTGTAGGTCTTCTCCCCGATCCGGGAAAGTCGAAGGTCTGCGCCAAACAATTTTGCCAATCGCCCAAGTGGCCCGGCAAGTTTCATGGTGCGAGATCCCGGATGGGCCTCAACTACTGAAAGCTGGTGCTCGGCAGCGAAGGCCTTGACTGCTTCCTGATCGTCTAAGTCTGCACCGTGTAGCTCCGCGTGTTCCTCGCGTGAAAGGTGGTTGCCGAGGCAAGGTTCAGCCGGGGCTTCGATCTTGCGCCTGAGTATCAATGTTATCTGGATGTTTTCGCCGGCCGCGAGTTCGCCAGCGTGCATCGAATGCTTAGGATGCTGGCGCTCGCTGCCTGACAATTGAATATGAGAGGACATGTTCTAACTCCCGCCCGATAAGCTAGCCCGCTGGTTATTAACTCTGCATCGGCCGGGGTCGAAAACGAAGCCTAAGCGCCTCATTCGACGAAGTTAAATCCTCGAAGACAATGTTGTGAACCTTTGTGACCGCGCTGGCTGAAATCCGCCCGCAAAGCCGCTAGTCTGGTGGAGTAAACATGTTTCAATCGCTTAAGCCGATAGCCTTGCTAATCTGCGCATTTTGCGTACTGAATGCGAATACAGCGGCGCAATCATTTAGCGCGCTGCTGCCGGGCAACAGAACTGGGAGCACACCCGCAGCTGCCCAGTCCGCCAAAGATCCGCTAGACCGCTCTACGCCGCGCAAAGCCGTTTACAGGTTTCTCGAGGCTTGTCATAGCGGCAAATTCGCGATTGCCGCTCAATATCTGGATTTGAGCAAAATAAGCGCGCAGCGCCGCCCGGTAGAGGGCCCTCAGCTCGCACAATCGTTACGAACGTTGCTCGATAGCGATCCCAGATTTGAGGTGAGCAGGTTGAGCGATTCGCCGGAAGGAAAGTCGGCCGATGGCTTGGCGCCAAATCTCGAAGAACTCGCTACTTTTGAGCTGAACGGCGCACCAGTCACCCTATATCTCGAGCGCACCAATCAAATCTCGACCGAGCCAATCTGGCTGGTGTCATCGGCGAGCGTTGCTCGAATTCCTGAGTTGAGCAGTTTGATTGAGGCAAACGGAATCGAGAAACACTTACCGGCGCCCCTGGTCAAAAACAAGCTGATTGGAACACAGCTCTGGGTCTGGATGACGCTGGTGCTGATCGCGATTATCTTGTCGGCGATTTCGCGTGTGTTGTCGCGCCTGTTCATTGCCGTGATCAAGCCGATCGCCAAACGCTATACAAAGGCGTTTCAAACGCAGCGACTTGCTGCGCTGACTGAGCCGCTTCGTTTACTGCTGTCGATTATTGTGTTCCGGGCGTCACTTGCCTTTATACCTACGAGCGCGCTACTTCGCGACGATCTACTGAAGCTGCTCATCCTTCTTTTTGTATTGGGAGCGGCTTCGCTGTTGATGAGGCTGGTCGATGTTGTGTCCGACACCGTGATCGCGCGCCTCGATCAAGGGCAGCGAGCCGTCACGTACTCGGTTTTTCCACTTGGCATCCGGTTTGTGAAAATCTGCATATTCTGCTTCGCAGTGCTGGTGGTTTTGCAGAAATGGGGATACGACACCAGCACGATTCTGGCAGGCTTAGGGGTTGGAGGAATCGCGGTTGCTTTAGCGGCGCAAAAGACAATTGAGAATCTATTCGGAGGCATCTCTCTGATCAGCGATCGACCTGTATTGGTGGGTGATGTTTGTCAGTTTGGCGGTCAGATCGGCACGGTAGAAGACATTGGCCTCCGTTCAACACGGATTCGGACGCTAGACAGGACGCTCGTAACTGTTCCGAATTCGCAATTTTCAACCATGACTCTCGAGAATTTTTCGAAGCGCGACCGGATGTGGTTCCACCCGACGATCCGGTTGCGCCGGGACACGCCTCCGAACAAAGTGAAGAAAATGATGGATGCAATCAAGGAGATTCTGGACAAACATGAATCGGTCGATGCTTCGGGTGTGCCGCTACGATTCTCCAAAATCAGTGATCAGTCATTAGATCTGGATGTCTTTGCTTATGTGCTGACCGCGGACTCCAACGAATATCTGAAAGTGCAGACCCAGCTACTCCTTCAGATCCTTGAAGCTTCATACAAGCTCGGGGTCGGATTCGCAGTCCCGTTTCAGGAGGAGTATAACGTGTCGGTTGATGTAAAATCGGATTCGTCCCATCCCTTTCTGGCTTCTCAGAACAGGGATACTTCATCGAATACGAACGGCACAAGCCCGACTCTTGGGCACACTGCCTTAGAGTCTTGATCAAAACTGCGATTGCAGAATGTCGAAGTAGACATGCAGTCCGCTGCGGAACTGGTCCAGCGGAATGTGCTCGCTATCGCTGTGCATTGTGGCAAGTGTCTTGGTGTCGATCACCATCGAAATTAGACCGTAGGCAGGGATACCGCGCATACGGAACTTCTGGCCATCTGTTCCAAATGGGACTACGATCGGCACAACCGTCGCACCAGGGTTTGCCCTCTCGATTGCGGACTTAATCGCGCCATACAGCGGAGTATCGGTCTTGCTTGCCGGCGAGTCCTCCGGTTTGCTTGAGATCTGCTCGATTGTCACGTGTGGATCGTTGATGCGGGCCTTGATCTCAGAGACAAACTCTTCCGCATTTTGCCCTGGCAGCAAGCGGCAGTCGAGCGTAGCCTCGGCTAAAGACGGGATTACATTTGCTTTCGGCGGATTGCCGACGCCACTGCGCAGAGAAGTCACCGAAACCGTGTTCTGCTGAACAGCGTTCATGAATTTGTTGGACGCAAAGCTTCCGAGCTTCGCGCGCATGTTTTCGACCAGAGCGCTGGATTTGTTCCCAGGAGGAAGCTCTTTGGCTTTGGCGATGGCGGCCATCAAGAGGTCGTTTGCGTTATCCGGTATCGGTTGCGAGCCATGCCCGGAGGTTCCCTGCGCGCGGATCTTGAGCCAGAGCACTTGCTTCTCGGCAACAGAAACTCCGAAGATCAGCTTGCCTGGCGTATAGAGATCACGCGATCCGACACCGCCTTCATCGAGAACGAACTCGGGGTTCAGCTCGTTCCAGTGATTCTTGATCATCCAGGCAGCGCCGTCGGCTCCGCCTGTCTCCTCGTCACAATCCGCCAGAAAAAGGATGTCTCGCGGCGGCACGATCCCGAGTTGCTTTACTAGGGTCAGCGCGGTGAGTTGCATGATTGCCGTGCTTTTCATGTCGAGTGTGCCGCGGCCCCACATCTCGTTACCCTGGATCTGCGCCCCAAAGGGATCGCGCTTCCAGCGCGATGCGTCGGCCGGAACAACATCCATATGGTTCAGCAAAATCAGGGCTCGTTTCGAGTGATCCCGTCCGGGCAAACGCACCAGCAGGTTTGTCTTGCCGTTGCCGTCACTTTTGTACAGTTGGGCTTGCAAGCCGTAATTCGCGAACTCATCTTGAAGGAAGCGGGCAGCCTCGCTGGTATCGGCTGGCGGGTTTACGCTTCGGATCTGGACATATTGCTGCAGAAGATGGATGGCGTGTTCCTCCACACGCGGCCAGTCCGGCTGGGCTGCAATTACGGCTCCCTGCAGAAGAAAGACAATTCCGGCAACTCTTAAAAAATTCATCTCTTGGTATTTGGGATTCCAGAAAGTTTAGAAGGATTTCCGTCCAGGCGCAACGCTTCGAGAAGCGCGCCCGCAGCAGGACTGAATTGAGGCGAGGCAGTTTGACACCCGATTCGCCTTCGCACGGCTTCGGCAAAAGCCTGTAGCACGGGACCGCTTCGAAATACACCGCCGATATGCGCGACGATCACCGGCTCCGAAGGAGTAAACAGATTCCGATATACGCCTTCTACGTACCAGCCAAGCAGGTCCGCCGATTCGGCGATAAGTAACTGCGCAACTGAATCTCCGGCCTCGGCGCACTCGGTGACCACAGGCGCGAACGCAGCAACCTGGCTGCGCGGAGTCTCGGAATAAAAGCGGTGCAGCAGATCATTCGCCGACCCTGCAGCCGCAGCAGTAAGGAGCGCTTCACGAAGACGTGTCGGCGGTCCCCAGCCTTCTTCAAATTGAAGCGCGGCGCGCAAGCTGCGGCGGACCAGATCAAAGGCGCCACCCTCGTCGCCGAAAAGGTACCCCCAGCCACCGGCACGAGCGGTCCGGCCTGCCTGATTGCGCCCAAAAGCGATCGAGCCAGTGCCGGCGATCATGACAATTCCAGGCTCCCCTGCAGTGGCGCCAGCCAGCGCAATCTCGGCGTCATGAGTGATTTTGAGGTGGGTAGCGCGGATAAGTTCTCGCGCGTAGGCTGCCTTGTCTTCAGCGCCGCCACTGAAACCAAGGCAGGCTGATGCGAATTTGAGTGCAGTTGAGTCAAGTGCTATGTCCCGGCTGGCTTGCGCCAGGCAAGCCCCCACGGCGGCAAGGAATTTCGCTTGCGTCTCCGATCCCGTCACGTGATTGCATGGCCCAGCGTGGCCCGCGCCCAGCACGCGCCCGTGGTCGTCGGCAATAAGTGCCGTTGTGCTCGACTGACCGCCGTCTATGCCCAGATAGTAACGGGGCAAACCGGCTCCCGACTAACCGGCCCGAGTACGCACCGGGCGTAGGCTCGATGCGACAGCGTTTCAGGCAAGTGTTTTATCTTTTGCATAGCAGAGTGAGTCCAGCGGACAAGAGGCGCATTTAGGCTTACGCGCAATACAGATCTGACGGCCAAAGTGAATTACTTGATGGGCGAAGAGAACCCATCGATCTTTAGGAACGACCCGCATCAAATCCTGTTCAATCTTGACTGGATCGGTGTTCTTCGTGAGATCCAGGCGTCCGGCTATGCGCTGGACGTGGGTATCGACCACCACGCCGGAGGCAATCCCAAAAGCGGTTCCGAGTACCACGTTGGCAGTTTTTCTGGCCGCACCGGGCACTTGCAGTAACTCGTCCATGGTTTGCGGCACTTGCCCCTGGTGCTCAGCTAGAAGCTGGCGCGCCGCTCCAATTAGGGACCGCGATTTGTTGTTGAAGAATCCTGTGGAGCGGATATCTTGCGCCAGTTCATCCCGCGAGGCATTGGCGAAATCCTGTACGGTGGGATATTTTTGAAAAAGTTCTGGAGTTACCTTGTTAACCCGCTCGTCCGTGCACTGGGCTGACAAGATGGTCGCTACCAGCAACTGCCAGGGATTTTCATGGTGGAGAGCGCAGGTCGCTTGCGGGAAGAGTTTGTCGAGCTCGCTGAAAATGCGCTCCAGACGCGCCTTCCGTCCCGCCGCATTCTTCGGTTTGGCGACCTTTCGTGGCGGAGTTACGGGGTGCGGAGGCGCCGGAACGGCTATTTCCGTTTCTGCCATGAGGGAAAGGACCAAGATAGCGCAACAGAGCCGCAGGGCTCGCACCCCAGGCAACCCTCAGCTTCTGCGCCGACTGGCTCCACAGCTGCATCTGATGGGCAGAGTTAAACGTGCGGATTTACACCTTGCGCTGCGAAATGCTGACGAACTCTTCTCTTGCGCGTACGTTTTCAGTCTTCGAGGACCCGTACAACCTGGCTAAGATCACGCCATCGTCGTTGAAGTTTCAAGTCACTTCACCGCAGCGCGTTGAGATGCGCAAGGGAGCCGAGATCGAGTACACGATTCGCTGGCTCGGCTTGCCTCTGCATTGGAAGACGCTGATCGTGGAATACAGACCACCGCTGCTTTTCATTGATGAGCAGGCCAAGGGGCCATACAAGTTGTGGAAGCACCAGCACACGTTTGAGCCCACTGCAGCCGGAACGAAAGTGGGCGACAAGGTGGAATACGCGCTACCTCTCGGGCCGCTTGGCACCTTGGCGCACGGAGCGATCGTGAGAAGGCAGTTGCTCAAGATTTTTAACTATCGTCAGCAGGAATTGAGCAAACTCCTCGGGGGCAATGCCGTGCAAACGGTCAGGCCCTATATCGAGCCATAGGCATGAATGTATCAGGACGCCGCAATTGGGGCCGGGGCGGCCGGGCAACGACGATGCGCTAACCTTCTAGTTCGGCGATCCGTTATCGAGAAAGTTGCGCAACCTATGACTGCGGCTTGGATGACGCAATTTCCGGAGCGCCTTTGCTTCGATCTGCCGGATACGTTCGCGAGTCACAGCGAAGTTCTGGCCAACTTCCTCAAGCGTATGCTCGCTGCCATCTTGTAATCCAAAGCGCATCTTGACGATTTTTTCTTCCCGCGGACTCAGGGTTTTTAACACCTCTGCTGTCTGTTCGCGGAGATTCAGATTTATTACGGCTTCAGAAGGAGAGACCAGCCTGCTATCCACAAGAAAATCTCCCAAGTTCGATTCTTCCTCTTCGCCAACCGGCGTCTGCAGAGAGATCGGCTCCTGGGCGATGCGTAGCACGCGCCGCACCTTGTTGGGCGTGAGATCCATCCGTGCCGCCAGTTCCTCAATGCTCGCTTCACGGCCCAGTTCTTGAAGCATCATTCGCTGCAGCCGGACCAATTTGTTGATCGTTTCAATCATGTGGACCGGAATGCGAATGGTGCGCGCCTGGTCGGCAATTGCGCGCGTAACCGCCTGGCGTACCCACCAGGTAGCGTAAGTGGAGAATTTGTAGCCGCGCTTGTAATCGAATTTGTCGACGGCGCGCATCAGCCCTATATTGCCTTCCTGAATCAGATCCAGAAACTGCATCCCGCGATTTGTGTAGCGCTTGGCCACGGACACCACCAACCGAAGATTCGCCTCGATCAGGCGTTTCTTAGCGAGATCCGCTTCCATCTCGCCGCGATCTACAATTTGAAGCGTACGCCGCAATTCGCTGGCTGCGCTACCCGAGTTTTCTTCGATACATTCCAGTTGCGAAGATAACGCTCTGAGCTCCTTGCGTAACGCAGGCGCTGATCCCGATTCCTCAGCCGGGAGTTGTTCGAGTTTGCGTTGTATGCGCGCGATCTCGTGTTCGAGCGGTCTCAGTTTTTCGACGACATTCTTCAGAGCGCCACCGAGGAAGCGCTGATAGCGCGAGGTGAAAGGCAAATGGCGAATGCTGCGGGAGACTTGAACCACCAGGCGCGCGTACTCGAAACGAAGCTTGCGGTATTGCTTCGCCTTGAGATTACGAGAGGTACTGATCAGTTTGCTCTCGGTGCGCTGCGCCTTGCAGTAGAATTTCTCGATCTCCTCGATCGCGTCAAAAAACTGCCTTTCGAGCTGGCGCACCGTGTCCTGTTCGTCTTCGGCCGGATGTGCATCGGGGGCCTGCAGAATATCAAAGACCGAAACAGAGCCTCGCTGTATGGCATTTCTAGTTTCAAAGATCGTTTGGATAACCAGGTGGGAGCGCGATAGGGCCTTCCGTACGGCATTCTGACCGCGCTCGATGCGCCTAGCCAGCTCGATCTCGCCTTCACGAGTGAGCAGGGGGACCATTCCCATTTCGCGCAGGTACACACGAACCGAATCGTTGCTCTTATCGAGGGCGCCCGGAGTGAGATCAAGGTCCGAAAGGGCCTCAATCTCTTCCTCTCTCTTCTCGAAATCCTTTGGCTCTTCCAGCAGCTCGACAGGCGTGCTCTCCAGATCGGCGAAAAGATCGCTCAAATTATTTCCGTTTGCTAAGTCTTCGCTTGCCGATCCACTCAGACCGTCATAAAGTGCAAAGCCTTTATCGTCCCTGTCTTGCATCAACCGCCCTTGTGCATCCACGATAAACCCGTTGATGAATTAACAAGCCGTTACTGATCTATTCGAGAATTTTGCCAAGGCTCCTCTGAATCAATTCCTCGACTCCTCATATTACAACTATTCACCCCTTGGCGGACCTCCGCGAGATCCGGTCTAATTCATCCGCCAAGCGGAGCGCCTCTCCAAAGTTTTGTTGCAGCTCCAATTCTTTGATGCGCTTTTTGAGGCAGTCGCATTTCGCCTGCAGCGACTTCGCCTCCAGTAGCTTCAGGCAATGCAAAGCCTGTTCCGGGGCATGCTCCTCGGCAACCCCCGACTCTGCAAAACCGATCTCAGTTAGAATGCGTTGCGAGTGTGCGTCGAGGCTGGCAACGACATCTTCCAGTGAGAAGGCGTGGTCTGCCGAATCGGCGCTTAAAATGGCTTCGAAGATTGCTCTCAACTCGAGCCTTTCCAGGGCCTCCGAGTTTGAGAGGTAATGGCGGATGACGGCCCTGGCATCGGTGCTAGCCAGCATACAACCGATCAGCAGCTTTTCGTTCGGAGCGATGGCGGAAGCGACATCACGGCGAGGTTGAGAAGCCTGCGACGCGGTTTTTCGGCGCAGCGCCTGCCGCACCATCTCACGTTCCACGCCTAGCTGCTCGGCTATCTCCGCAGCAATCGCAGCGCGCTCGATGCGGTCGTGTACCTGTTCAACTGCGGGAAGAACCAGTTTGAAAGCGTCAACTCTCCCTTCGGCGGTGTGCATATCGAATTTCTTGCGCGCCTGATCTGTCAGCCAGTGGAAGTAGGACGGCGCCCTTTCAAGGAGCTTGCCGTATGCTTCGGCGCTACTGGTCTGAATGTATTCATCCGGATCGAGTTCTCCGGGTATTTCCAGCACCTTGATCCTGAGATCTTGTGCCAGCAGAGTCGATATGTACTTTTCGGTCGAGCGGGCGCCGGCTGCATCGGAATCGAAGTTCAGAACAACGTGACCTCTGCCTGACTGATATGAAATCTCCTGTTTGATCGAACGGATTTGAGCTGCTCCGAGCGCCGTTCCACAAAGGGCGACAACTTCTTGAAAACCTGCGGAATAGACCGCGATCGCGTCCAGGTAGCCCTCCACAAGAATGATGCGATCGTTTCTTCGAGCGGCAATCTTGGCGCGGTGCATGTTGTAAAGCACCGAAGACTTGGCGTACAGCTTCGTTTCAGGTGAATTGAGATATTTGACTTTCTCATCACGTTGCAGTGCCCGCCCGCCGAAGGCAATGACTTTGCCCGACGCGTCATGAATCGGGAACATCAGCCGTCCGCGGAAGCGATCGTAGACTCCCGAGCCATCGCTCCGCTTCGTTATCAGGCCCGAATCTACCAGCAGAGCTTCGCCGAATTTCTTGAGCCTCTGCGCAAGGTGCTGACCGGAGGAATCGGAGAGGCCCAGCCGGAACTCTCGCGCTGCATCCAGACTGACACCGCGCGAGGCAAGATAATCGCGCGCTTCCGAGCCGGCCGCCCCGCGCAGGTTCTCCTGAAAGATTTCTGCAGCGGCCTCGTGGATTTCGAATAACCCCGAAGTGCACTGAGCTTCGGGGTCGTCCATTCGCTGCCGTTCAGGAATGGCTATTCCGTAGCGCTCGGCGAGAAGCCGCAGAGTTTCAGGAAAAGTCAGGCTCTCAATCTGCTGTACAAATTTGAGAACGTCACCAGCCGCATCGCAGCCGAAGCACTTGAAGTATTGATGTCCGCTATGGACGCCAAAAGACGGCGTCTTCTCGGAATGAAATGGGCACAGCCCCACCCACCGCGGTCCGGCGCCCTGTCGCTTCAGGCGGACATATTGCCCAACGACCTCGACGATGTTCAGCTGGTCTTTTAGCTGCTCAGCGAAATTCATTTACACGTAGCGGCAAAACTGTTTGAACCGCGGGGAGGTGTCTTCAGATTAGCAGTCGCTTGCCCCGCTTTGAATTGCCATAATGGCGGCAGGCGATGGCGCTCAAAGAATACGCACGCAAGCGAAATTTTCAAGCGACGCCGGAACCTGCGCCGAAGCAGGTCAAGCAGCAGGGCAGCGGGCGCGGCGGATTTTTTTGCGTTCAGCGTCATGACGCAACTCGCCTGCATTATGATTTTCGGCTCGAAGTGGGCGGTGTGCTGGTGAGTTGGGCCGTGCCGAAAGGTCCGAGCCTGGATCCGGCACGAAAAGCGCTCGCGATGAAAGTGGAGGATCATCCGCTAGACTATGGCACCTTCGAAGGGAACATTCCAGAAGGCAACTATGGCGGTGGCAGCGTGATGCTCTGGGACAAAGGGACGTACGAGGTTCTGGGCGAGATGCCGGCCGAACAGCAACTCGAACGCGGTGATTTCAAGTTTGAGCTGCATGGCACGAAGCTGAAGGGCTCGTTCGCGATCGTTCACATGAAGCATGCCGGGAAGGGTAACGAGTGGCTCCTGATCAAGAAAAAAGATGAGTACGTGGTTCCGGGCTACGACATCAACCAGTTCGCCTGGAGCGTCGCAACGAAGCGAACGCAAGATGAGATCGCGGAGAACATTGACTCGCCTCAAATCGGGCAAGTGAAGGGAGCTCGAAAGGCCGCCGTTCCCGAGAGCTTGGAACCGATGCTGGCGACAGCAGTTGCAAAGCCGCCATCCGGGCCAAATTGGATTTACGAGATCAAGTGGGACGGCATTCGGGCGCTGTGCTTAATCAAGAACGGCAAACTGCAGATTCAATCCCGCCGTGGCAACAGATGCGAGCAGCAGTATCCGGAACTTGCGAATCTGCGGGAGCATGTGCATGCAAAAACGGCGTGGCTCGATGGCGAAATTTGCGTTCTTGATGAGCACGGCCGCGCTCGATTCCAGAATATCCAGCCGCGCATCGGTGCGAACCTGAGCGCGGTAGGGCATCTAACCGAAACCACCCCCGTCACTCTTTTTCTGTTCGACATACTTTATGCGGACGGATACGAGTTATGCGGCGTGGCTCTCGAAGATCGGAAGAAACTGCTGAACATGCTCGTGGTGCCGGACGAGCATATCCGCATCTCGGAAACATTCGATGCGGGTGGTGAACAGATCTTCGACGCCGCGCGCGCAATGGGCCTAGAAGGCATAGTTGCGAAGGACCGCAGAAGCACTTACGAAAGCGCGCGTTCTACCCGTTGGCTCAAAGTTAAGGTCTTAAACGAGCAGGAGTTCGTAATTGCGGGCTTCACCAAGGGCGAGCGGGATTACTTCGGGTCGCTCGTGCTCGGAGTGTATGAAAACGGGAAGCTTCGGCATGCGGGCCAGGTGGGGACAGGCTTCGATCACAAGATGATGAAAGCCCTCTACGACCGTCTGGAGACGCTGATTACCGGTACCAGCCCGTTAACGCCGAAACCAAAGATCAAGGACGTGACCTGGGTGCGACCGCAAATGGTGTGTCAGGTTCGTTTTCTCGAGTGGACCAAAGAAGGGGTTCTGCGAGCGCCGGTTTTTGCCGGCTTGCGTGAAGACAAGAAAGCTGAGGAAGTCAGCCGCGAAGAGCCGCTGACGATTGAGCCTGAACCAGAGCGGGAAGCGGTGGAGACGTTACGGCTGGAGCCGCCACAATTTGACCTGCGCGGGAAAGAGGCGACCGTAGAGATCGATGGGCATCGCCTCAAATTCACTAACCTCGAAAAGGTCTACTTTCCGAAAGATGGTTGGAAGAAACGCGACCTCCTTTCGTTCTATAACGAAGTCTCTGAATGGTTGCTGCCGCATCTGAAGGACCGGCCCTTGTCCCTGAAACGGTATCCGAACGGAATCGCAGATGAATTTTTTTTCCAGAAGAACGCGAGCAATCACTTTCCTGAGTGGATGCGTTGCGAACCGATTTCCGAGCACGGAGGCGCTAAGCTCAATCACTACCCGCTTGCGAATGATCGCGCAAGCCTGCTCTACCTTGTCAATCTGGGGTGCATCGACCAAAACCCGTGGATGAGCCGGGTGGGAACGCTCGACCGACCCGACTGGATGCTGCTAGATCTTGATCCGGTCGAGACCTCATTCGATCAGATTATTGACGCCGCACTCCTTGTGCGCGAGTTACTTTCGGAACTCGGATTACGAGGTTACCCGAAGACGACGGGTGGTGACGGCATGCATGTCTACGTGCCGCTCGAGCCACAGTATAGCTATGAGCAGGTCCGGAGTTTCGCCGAGATTCTGACTCACCTCGCGATCGAGCGCGCGCCTAACCTGTTCACCACACCAAGGAGCGTGGATAAGCGTAGAAAGGGACGCGTCTACTTCGATTATTTGCAGATTGGCACAGGTAAGACAATCGCTGCACCCTACGTGATCCGCGCATACGACGGAGCACCGGTTGCGACGCCGCTCGATTGGAAAGAGGTCAAACGCGGATTAAGACCGGAAGATTTCCGCATCGACAACACGCTTGAGCGCTTTAGAAAAGTTGGAGATCTCTTCGCGCCCGTGCTCCAAGGCGGCCAGCGGCTCGAAGATGCACTGGAAGGGGTCGGAGCAGAGGCGGCGCCTGCCAAAAAACAGGCTAAGCGCGTGGGGAAATCGCCGAAATGAGGCAACTCCAGCCACCGCGTTCGAGGGTCTCATGTGCTGCAAAAAGCTGGCGCACTGTCGCGGCTTCTGAAGCGGGAAATCCCGTCAGTATGAGCCTGCCTTTCGGGCGAACGATGCGCATCAAATCGTTCGCCAATGAGAGCAACACAGTGGCATTGATATTCGCGATAGCAACATCCACGCTACCGCTCAGTAAGCAGTCGGCGGAACCGGCTGCAAGATTCGCTGGGAACGCATTCAGCTCAAAATTTTCGCGTGCGGGCTGCAGAACCGCCTGATCCAGATCGAGCGCAAAAGCTGCCCGTGCGCCCAGCTGAAGGGCGGCGATGGCCAGGATGCCTGAGCCAGTACCAATATCGGCAACCGACAAGGAAGGAGCCATCTCCCGCTCGAGCGCTTCCAGCGCAAGCTGGGTACAGGGATGGTCGCCTGTTCCGAATGCTAAGCCAGGATTGTGGATCACGCGTTTGCGCCCAGATGGGGTCGCGTCGGTGCACCATGGAGGGGCGAGAAAGAGCCGCGCACCTACGGAGCGCCCGGGCCAAGCCCGTTTAGTCTCTTGCACCCAATCTGTATCCGGCTCATGGATCCAGGCAGGAGAGAATCGATAGAACTTGGTGAGCAGGCGATCGCGGTCGCAATTTGTCGCAAAAGCCGCAACAAACGTAAGAGCGCCATCTCCGTTGTCGATTTCGCGGATGCCGGCTGTCCCTTCCTCCCAAAGCTCTGCCGATAGCAGGTCCGCCTCCCCAGAACTACAATGCAAGTGCAACACGTACATGCGGTGATCTTCAGTATTCTATTGAGCTCGCGGGACAATATTTGAGCAAGGAGTTTTCAATCACTGGGACTGAACTAATTCCCCCACGCGTGCGCAAGCGAAAGGTGTGGCCTTGGAGAGTGATGGCTGGATTATCCGTGATTGTCGCTCTCGGCGCGGCGCGCTATTTTGCGCTGAACGCTGATTTGGCTCCGCCGCAGTTCAGGGCCCGTGTCGTGGCACATGATCCCTGGTTGCTCACGCATATCTTCGGAAGTATGGTTGCGTTGCTACTGGGAGCATTTCAATTCCCGATCAGGTTCCGCAACCGGCACTTGTCATTACACCGCTGGTTGGGGCGGGTCTACTTGTTGGCTGTTCTTATCGGCGGCGTAGCCGCGCTGCGAATATCGCCGCAAGCCTTCGGAGGGCCGGTGACGCACTTTGGCTTCGGCCTTCTCGCGAGTTTTTGGCTACTTAGCGGAGGCATGGCATACGTGCGGATCCGTCAATTTCGGTTTCGCAGCCACGCTGAATGGATGACTCGCAACTTCGCTCTGACCTTCGCCGCGGTAACGCTTCGAATATGGCTTCCGCTGTTTGTCTTAGCAGGATTCACGTTCCTAAACAGCTATCGAACAGTTGCCTGGCTCTCCTGGATTCCAAACCTACTAGTAGCGGAACTCATCATCGCTCGCTCACGATAAGCATCGATTACGCCCAGGGTGATCCCGGCTCCGGGGGACCACTAACATCTCTCCAGTAACCGCACCTTACGTTGCGGCAATCTGTCAAGCCGCTACCCGGAGGAATAAGGAGCACGGGCGTAGAGAAGAAATCTTGCCGGGACTAGCCTGAACATTTAATCCATTCAGCCGTGAAAAAGGCACTTTTCCGGCCCAAGAAATAGCTTGATTTCTTACTTGCAAGCTATTGTGTGAGCAGGATTTAGCTTGCTGAGAATCTGTGCAGACGAGTAGTATCGTTGAGGTGTGCTCAAGCGCTCTCCGAAAGCGATACCAGTAGGAAAGTGGAATTCGATTTAAGATGCGCGGACTGGCCTCGCACAAATCGAGAGCGACAACACCGAAGCCTCCTGCATGTAGTAGAAGATCAGTGGCACGCATAGCATGCTCGGCGTTTCCGCAACAACGAACCCAGACGATGCGGTCCAGCTGCACCCCGGCCGCATAAGCAGAAGCAGGATGAAAGCTGTCATAAAGATCCACTACGGCGCACACTTCGTTCTTAGCTGTTACTTGCGCCAGAATTTGCAGACAAATGGAAGTCTTGCCGGAAGAGCGTGGACCGAAAAGCTCCGTGATGGCTCCGCGTATTAAACCGGTGGAGAGAATCGGCCTTAAATTCTGTAAATGTAACGGTTCAAATTGTAATTGCTCATGTGTTGATTTAAGTTCTGCCGCGGATCTCTGGTAGTCCCGATAGCGAAGAAGAGCTGTGGTGTTCGCCATTTGTTCGCCTAACGATATTCTGCTTCAGAAGGCAGCGAAAAGCAATACCAAGAGCCCCTTAAGTGAAATCCGAATACCGGTTAAAATTGTATCGTGATACGATATTTCTGTTGAGTACTGCCAAACCCTCTCCGGCACCGGACTTCCCACTTACCGCTTACCGGCAGCTTGCCGAACTTCGCTATTCGATTCGCCAGTTCCTTCATTTCAGCGAACAGGCCGCGCGGGACAATGGCTTTGAACCGCAACAACATCAACTGTTACTCTCGGTCAAAGGTTTGCCGCCCGGCGTCCGGCCAACCATAACCGTCATTTCCGCCCGTCTTGGCTTGCGGCATCACAGCACTGTGGAATTGATCAACCGGATGGTGGAGCGCGGCGTAGTTACCCGCCGTCACAGTGAACCGGACCGGCGGGAAGCCCTAATAGAACTGACCCGCGCCGGTGAAGAGGTGCTCCGGAAGCTGTCCATCTTGCATTGGGAGGAGTTAAGAAAACAAGCGCCCGCGCTTTCTGACGCATTGCAAGTCATCGTGCACCAATCCGGGGGCCAAACATCAATATGACGAAGAGCGACAAACAAAAGAATAAACACAGCGAGCAGCTAGGTGATTTCACCACAACTCCTCGCGTAATTCCCATTTCGCTCCTGGCCATCGTTATCGGTTTTATTGCTTCGCTAGTTGCCTGGCTGCTTTTGAGGCTTATTGGATTATTCACCAACATCTTTTATTACGGCCGCATCGATACGGCACTCACTTCGCCGGCGGGGAACCATCTTGGAGTCTTTGCCGTAGCTGTTCCCGTGATTGGAGCCCTGATCATCGGCATCATGGCCCGTTATGGCTCGGAACGAATCCGCGGACATGGAATCCCCGAGGCTATCGAGTCCATCCTGATGAACGGAAGCCGCGTTCATCCCCGGCTGGCGATTTTGAAGCCCATCTCCGCCGCGATTTCAATTGGCTCCGGCGGGCCGTTCGGTGCTGAAGGTCCCATCATCATGACCGGTGGCGCGTTCGGTTCCCTGATCGCCCAACTCTTTCATCTGACCAGCGCAGAACGTAAGACTCTGCTCGTTGCCGGTGCCGCAGCAGGCATGTCGGCGACCTTCGCTGCGCCTCTTTCGGCTATTTTGCTGGCAGTGGAATTGTTGCTGTTCGAATGGAAGCCGCGTAGTGCGATTCCCGTGGCTCTTGCGAGCGTTACTGCGGGCGCGGCCCGCCGCTACTTTTTAGGACTCGGCCCACTTTTTCCGGTAGCCTCGCACCCCGTCTTTATAGGGCCCGAAGGTTTAATCGGCTGTGTCATCGTAGGTCTCGCGGCAGGCGCATTATCCGCCTTGCTTACGCTTGGCGTTTACGCAGCAGAGGATTCCTTTGAAAAGCTGCCGATCCACTGGATGTGGTGGCCGGCCATAGGCGGTGTATTCGTTGGTATCGGAGGACTCATTTTCCCGCAAGCTTTGGGCGTCGGTTACGACACCATTGGGCTGCTGCTTCGCGGCAACGTTGCTTTCCAATTTATTCTGGGAGTGTTGCTCGTCAAATCAGCCATATGGATGATTTCACTTGGTTCGGGCACATCAGGCGGCGTGCTCGCGCCACTGCTGATGATGGGTGCTGCCCTGGGCGGCGTTGGGGGGATGTTTTTGCCGCACTTCGGGCAAGGCTTCTGGCCACTGGTGGGCATGGGCGCGATTCTCGGCGGGACGATGCGCTCACCGTTTACCGGTATAGTGTTCGCCATCGAGCTCACTCATGACTTGAACATGCTCCTCCCATTGGTTGTAGCCTGCTTCCTGGCGCACACCTTTACCGTGCTCACTTTGAAGCGATCGATTCTGACCGAGAAAATTTCACGGCGCGGTTACCACCTCAGCCGCGAGTACGCGCTCGACCCACTCGAGATTCTGTTCGTTCGAGAAGTGATGCGCACTAGCATCGTGGCGCTTCCCGCCGAAGCGACCATCAACGAAATTCGGGAGCTGATTCTTCCCGGACAAAGACCTCATGGCCAGCATCTCTTTCCCATCGTGGGCAGCAACCGCTATCTTTTGGGAGTGGTTACCAGACAACACCTGGAGAAATTGTCGGCGGGGCCGTCGACAGCCTCGACTGTACAAACTCTTCTCGAAATGGAGCGAAAGAAACCAATCGTGGCCTATCCCGACGAGCCATTGCGAGTAGTGGTCTATCGCATGGTGGAGACCGGTTTCACTCGTATGCCGGTGGTCCAGTCTGAAGAAAACTATCAACTTGTGGGTATGGTGTCGCTCGATGACCTGCTACGAGCCCGTACGAAAAATCTGGAAGAAGAGCGCGCGCGCGAACGTGTTCTACGTTTGCGAGTTCCGTTCAGGGCATCCCGTACTTCATCGAAAACAACAGTAGACGCATAATCCTGGCTAGCCTCACACTTGCCCAAACCCGGCCAGAGTGGTAAAACTTTGTATCTCTGGCTTATCTGACCTGCAAGTGAACTGAGATCGAATGAACTGGTCGTTAGTTGGGCGGAGCTTTCGTCTAGGCTTCTTCCTCCGGGTGCCGCTGTTCACGCTTTTGCTGGTTGCTACTTTAGGGCCCATATCTCAATGGAGCAGCGCGAGCGCTCTGCTGGGCAATCTCTTCGACGGGCAAAACGATGCGGGGGCCGTTTGGTACAACGTCTTCGCCATTTCGTTTGCAGCTTTCTTACTGGCATTTACGGCCATCACCACGTTGAATCTCACGCTGCACTATGGCACGCTCCGCTTCGCTGAAGAAGCTGGGTCCACGAGCGGACCAGCTGCAGCTCCCCCGCGTTTCGAAATGGCGCAAAGGCGACCCGGGCTTACGTTTTGCCTGGGCACGCTGGCCGGGTGCATTCTTGTGATCACTGTAGTAGCCCGGACCGGGAGGGAAAGAATTTGGCTCAGTATCAGTGCCTCATTGGCAGCCTTCGCTGCTGCCCTGTCGCTGGCGCTGCTTGCCAAAATCGTCCAACTGGCGCTCACCGATGCTGGGGTCACCAGCCACCCTCCGCCATTCCTCATTTTCCCTGCTTATCGTTGGCCGTGGCTCGAAAAACGCTTCGACGCGCTCTACTGCTGGCCGCCTCCCGACTCGAAATCTCTTCCTGCCGCTCTCGTGCGACATGCGAAGTTCGGCTTCGGCTCGCTTAGTCAGTGGCCCTATCAGATCTTCGGAGGCGCCAGCCAGGGCTATTTGATGTTCATCCCCTCGCCGGAAGGGGGAGGTTTCAAACTCCGCTCCGGCCACGTTTTTGCGCTCACGCTGGCTCTTTTGGCTTTTGGCAGCTACGTGATTCTCGGCTTCAATAAGGCCGCCATCTCGGCGGCTCCGGCTGCCGTGCCCGCCCTTGCCTATGTGCTGCTGTTCCTGATGGTGGCTTGCTGGTGCTTGTCCGCACTCACCTTTTTCTGCGACAGATTCCGTTTCCCATTGCTGACGAGCATCCTCGTTTTAGGTTCGCTGACGGCTTCTGTTCCGCAGTCCGATCACTTTTTCCGCGTCGAAACTTCAGATTCGGTGAAGAGATTGTCGATGCTCAATGTGGAGCATTACCTGACTCCGGCCCAGTACCTCGCCGAGCGCGCGAGAGACTCGAATCACCGACGCTTGATTCTAATTGCCACTCCGGGTGGCGGTATTCAGGCGGCGGCCTGGACCGCTGAAGTTCTTCAAAAGCTGGATACTCGTTTCCCAGACGTCAAAGGCGCGAACGGCTTCCGCCAGTCCGTGGCGCTGATCAGTTCCGTCTCGGGAGGTTCACTCGGTTCGATGATCTATGCCGCCAGTTTCACTGGCAACGTGGCTGCAAACTGCACGGCCGAGAACGCCCAGGCCTCTGGGATCGACGAAGTGGCCTGGGGCTGGACCAGCCCGGATTTTTGGCGCGCCGTCTTCCCGCTCTTTCGTCCGCATCCTGAGATCGACCGCGGCTGGGCGCTCGAACAAAAGTGGGCCGTCATCAATGGCCTAAGTCCAGAGCCTTCCTGCGTGTTCTGCAAAGTTCGCGACAAGCCAAACTGCGTTGGCCGGAATGCGGGAAATTCGCTTGATCCGGTGAGTAACGATACGTACATCTCGGATTGGGCCCGGCAGGGAACCAGGCTCCCCGCGCTAATTTTCAACTCGATGCTAGCGGAACGCGGTCAGCATGTGGTCTTCTCCACAAATCGCTTTCCATTTAAGAATGATCCGCGCGGTATCGTCAATTTCTACGATCTTTATCCGCACCAGGACAGACCCTTCGACGTTCGCGTAAATACGGCAGCACGCCTCTCCGCCTCTTTCCCCTACGTTGCGCCCGCTTCGCGCCCCAATCTGAATACACCCTATGTAGGAGATTTCCACTTCGTGGACGGCGGGTATTACGACAATCTCGGCATCGACTCTCTAATCGGCTGGTTGACTTCCGCCTACCAGCAAGATCCCGCTCTTATCAAAGAAATCCCCGAAGTTCTTGTTCTACAGATCCGGCATTTCAATCCGGATGTTCTGGCGCAAGGCTCGAAAGACGGCTGGGGTTTCCAGCTGTTCGCGCCCCTTGTTGCGCTCCTGCGGATGTGGAACAATGCGCCCGTTCATCGAGATCAAAACGAGCTCAACCTGTTCATTCAAAACTCGGCGCTCTCCAAACGCGGCCCAATTATTAGGACGGTGATGATCCCCTATTGCGGACTGAACTACAGCGGGAACAGTGACACCGGCAAGGCTTTCGAGGCCTGCATCGCTGCTTCAGGCGGGCAGGCATTAACTCCAGCCCACCGGGCTCTAGTCAGAACCGAGCGGGCCACCCAATCGAAAGAGAATGGCATCGACTGCGCTGACCAGCCGCTCTCCTGGAAGCTCACTCAGAGTCAAAAACAATGCATAAAGGATACCTGGGAGGATTTCGCGCATGACGACCCCAACGGAGCCCTCTGGTCCATCGGGCAGTTTCTCGCCGGTGCTTCGGTGCCTGGCGCAAAGGCGCACTAGAGCCGAAAGCCGCATTGCGCTCTGGTGCGGAATGGGCGGTCTTCTAGCGGTGCTCTGGGCTATTTGGATGGACATTGCGTTCACTGTGTGGCCTGCTCCCTATTCCTTCCAGCACCGCTTTCATCACAAAATCGACTCGCCCATCCTGGCGCTTGAAATGGCCCGCAACTCGTCCGACATCGATGCCGTGCTCCAGCGCAATGATCCTGGTAATCCCGATCCCGATAAGGGCACCAAAGCTATTCAGGCGCTTTATCTCAATACCGTTCTCGATTGCTTCTTTATCCCGCTCTATACGGGTTATCTCGTTTTGTTCGGCCTCGCGTATCATCCCGGAGCTTTCGCGAGAAGCGTGCTGATCGGGCTGACCGCGGCGACAGGCCTAACGGATTACGCCGAGAATGTTTTGCTATTTGGCGTGCTCGGCGGCCGCGCAATACCCGTGTACATTGTGTCTCAAGCGAAATGGATCTGGCTCGCGCTAGTTCTTTCTGTGCTTGCGAGCTTGCTGCTCTCGCGCCATACCGGGCCCTACTCGATTGCTACTCGCCGCGTCTTGGCGTTCCTGCATATTGGCGCAGCACTGTTTGTGCTGCTCGGAATTACCTTCGCCGAATATCCCTGGCTGGCGCTCGGCGCTGAGCTCTTCACCTTTACGGTGCTGATTAACGTGATCGGGCTGTTCGGGCCCGTACTGGCTTTGGACCCGATTCGTCAGGTGTCGGTCCCGGACTTTTGTGAGAAGCGCAGAATGAAGGCGCACACCGGCCCTGCTGTACGGGAAATGCCTGCGGATGCAATGGATTGAGCGGATATCTGGCTTCGTGCAGACCGAGAGCGTTCTCTCCAACTGAAGTATGATGAGTTCCGAACAGTTTGGAGAATGCGATGTTCCGACGGCCAGCCATTTTCTTCGCTTTGCCAGTAGCCTTTCTGCTCTTGTCCAATCAGGCGTACGCGCAAACAACCGAAAAACCCGACCTAACCAGGCAACCAGCGCTTTACGTGGTTGGCTATGCGCACCTGGATACGGAATGGCGCTGGGAGTATCCGCAGGTCATTAACGAATACATTCGGAAGACCATGGAGGACAATTTCAAGCTGTTCGAAAAGTATCCGCACTATGTTTTCAATTTCAGCGGGGCCAACCGGTACCGTTTCATGAAGGAATACTTTCCCGCCGATTACGCGAAGGTGAAGAGCTACGTGGATTCGCAAAGATGGTTCCCGGCGGGCTCGTCGATGGAAGAGGGCGATGTGAACGCGCCCAGTGCCGAGGCTATCATCCGGCAAATCCTCTACGGGAACAATTGGTTCCGGAAGGAGCTGGGCAGGGCGAGCGCGGAATACATGTTGCCGGACTGCTTCGGATTTCCGGCCTCGTTACCGACTATCTTGGCGCACTCAGGCGTGAAGGGCTTCTCAACACAGAAACTGGTCTGGGGCTCCTCAGCCGACGGCGGCGGTCCGGAATCGCTCGAAAAAACGCCGGAAGGCACACCCTTCAATGTGGGGGTGTGGGTAGGACCGGATGGTGAGAGCGTTCTCGCGGGTCTCAATCCGGGCAGCTATAGCGGTAGTATCGAGACCGATCTCAGCACCCCGCTGCCGCCCGCGCCGCCGAACCCGGCGCTCGAAGACATTCATAAAAAGATGCAGCCCCTGCGGCAGAAACTCGAGGCGGCGCAAAAGAACGGGCAAGAGTTCGATCCGAAGGACATCCAGGAGTACATGGCGCTGCGCAACCAGGAGCAAGCATTCACCAAAATGCAGCAGGATCGCGATCTGGAGCGCTTTCAAAGCGATTGGGCGGCGCGCGTCGAAAACAACGGTAAGGTCACCGGCGTTTACACCGATTACCACTACTACGGCACTGGTGACATCGGCGGAGCTCCGGATGAGGAATCCGTGAAGCGCCTGGAAGCTATCGTCACGAAGGGGACTGCGAGCTTCCCTCCGGAGGGATCGTTCTTCTTTCGAGGACAACCGCATCCGGAGTTTCCCTCTCTAAACGTGGGCGATGGTCCTGTCCACGTGATCTCGGCGAACGCCGAGCAGATGTTCCTCGACATCAATGGCGCCGAAGCCGCCGGGCTTCCGCGCTATACAGGCGAAATGGAGCTCACCAATCATTCGGCCGGCTCGCTGACCTCACAGGCGTATCAGAAGCGCTGGCTGCGTAAAGAAGAATTGTTGGCGGACGCCGCCGAGAAGGCCTCGATCGCGGCCGAGTGGCTGGGCGCGCGGCCATATCCGCTCGAGCGCATGAACGCCGCGTGGACCCTGGTTATGGGCGGTCAATTCCACGACATCGCGGCCGGCACCGCTACTCCAAAGGCCTATGAATTCGCCTGGAACGATGACGTGATCGCCATGAATCAGTTCGCAGGCGTGCTGAATGACGCCACAGAGGCCGTCGCTGCGGGACTCGACACCAGAGCCAAAGGCGTCGCGGTAGTCGTTTTCAATCCACTCAACATCGAGCGCGAAGATGTGGTGGAAGCGAGCGTAAACTTTCCTGGCGGAACGCCCGACGCGGTGCACGTGACCGGTCCGGACGGCAATCAGGTTCCCGCGCAGATTTCGAACGGTAAGGTGCTGTTCGTGGCCAAGGCACCCTCGGTGGGTTATGCAGTTTATGACATGGAGCCGGGCGCCGGCGCGGCTGAGAGCGGGCTTCACGTCTCCGCGAATTCACTGGAGAACCGGTATTACTTAGTGAAGCTGAACGCCGATGGCGATGTGTCCAGTATCTTCGACAAATCCATCGGCAGGGAATTGCTGAGCGCTCCGGAGCGTCTGGCAATCTCCTATGACAACCCGCAGCAGTGGCCGGCATGGAACATGGATTGGGATCAGGAACAAGCCGCACCAAAAGCGTACGTCGGCGGTTCGCCGCGTATTCGAGTGGTCGAAAATGGTCCGGCGCGCGTGTCGTTGGAAGTTGCGCGTGAGACGGCCGGGTCCAAGTTTGTGCAGACCATCCGGCTTTCGGCGGGCGACGCCGGAAAACGCGTAGAGTTCGGCAACGTGATCGACTGGAACACTCGGGAATCGAACTTGAAGGCGACCTTCCCGCTCGCGGCTTCGAATCGCATGGCAACGTATAACTGGGATATCGGCACGATCGAGCGGCCCAGCGCCGAGCCGAAAAAATTCGAAGTGCCCTCGCATCAGTGGATCGATCTGACAGATATGAGCGGCGAATTCGGCGCGACCATATTGACCGACTGCAAGAACGGGTCGGACAAGCCGAACCACAATACCGTTCGGTTGACGTTGATCCGAACGCCAGGGACGCGCGGTGGCTATCCGGATCAGGCCACTCAGGATATCGGACACCACGAGTTCGTCTACGGGATTGCGGGACACGCTCGCGGTTGGCGCGAGGCCGAAAGCGACTGGCAAGCGGAGCGGTTAAACGATCCGCTCGTCGCCTTCCAAAGTTCGAGCCATGCCGGGGCCCTTGGCCGCGAGTTTTCGTTGTTGAGAGTCAGTAATCCGCGAATTCGGGTTATGGCGCTCAAGAAGGCTGAACAGGGAGATGAAGCAATCTTGCGCTTAGTGGAACTCGATGGCAAGCCCCAGCCGAATGTTCGCGTCTCGTTCGCTGCGCCCATCACCGCCGCTCGCGAAGTGAACGGCCAGGAGCAGCCGGTGGGTTCGGCGACTTTAAGTAACGGCGCGCTGGTCACTTCATTTTCGGCGTATCAACCGCGCACGTTTGCTATCCGGCTGACTTCGCCGCGGACTACCCTTGCACAGCCGCGTTCGACGCCTGTGGCGCTGCAGTATGATCTCGCGACCGCCAGCAATGACGGCACGCAGGCTGTCGGTGGCTTCGATGGCAAAGGCAATAGCATCCCGGCGGAGATGCTGCCATCACAAATCACGTTCGACGATGTGCAATTTCACCTCGCTCCGGCCAAGACGGGGACGCCTAACGCAGTCGTGGCGAAAGGCCAGCAGATCGATCTGCCGGCTGGCCGCTACAACCGCGTGTACGTGCTGGCAGCTTCCGCCGACGGCGATCAGAAAGCAGGGTTCGAAGTCGGTGGCAAGCAGATCGAGCTGAACGTGGAAGACTGGAGCGGATTCATTGGGCAGTGGGATAACAGGCAATGGGTGGCTAAAGACGTTACTGCTCCGGCGCGTCCGGGTCGGCCGGCTCACACACGTCACGACGATTACGCCGAAATGACCGGTATTCAGCCTGGTTACATCAAACGCGCGAACCTGGCGTGGTATTGCTCGCATCACCACAACGCAGCGGGCGAGAATGTTCCGTACGCGTACTCCTACTTATTCGGCTACGCGATCGATCTGCCGTCCGGCGCCAAAACCATCCTGTTGCCCGACAACGACAAGATTCGCGTTCTCGCGATTTCGGTAGCCGACGAGAATCCGGAAGTGAAGCCTGCCCAGCCACTTTACGACACCCTGGGCCGGTCCGAGCCCCAATCAGGGAGCGAGCCCCACTGATCAGCCGCGCTGCTCGTCCTCCATGTGATGAGACAATAAGGGGATCGAGGCTAGTGCTGAATGGGGTTCGAAACAGGGCGGCGAGTCCTGCTGATAGCGGTATCTGGTGTGTGCGCATTTGCATGCTTGCGGACGCTTTCGGCTCAATACCCGGAAATCCAGTCTTCGCCCAAGCCTGACAGCGGCGCCAATCATGACGCCTACTCTCAGAAAATCCGTCAAACTTATGATTTTCGGTTTGGCAAGGACAATATCTCTGCGCCCGGCAATGCAGGCTCAGTAGGCAATCAGTTCATCCAGCCAGGCGCTTTCCCCACCGCATCGTATTGTGCCCACTGCCACCAAGAGGCGTATAGCCAGTGGCGTCAGTCACTTCACTCCAACTCTTTTCGAACGCCGTTCTACCGTACCAGCGTCAATATCCTCGCGCGCACCAAGGGGATCGAGTACACGCGCCACTGCGATAGCTGTCACAACCCTATCGGGGTCCTGAGCGGCTCCCTAACCAAAGCTTCCAATGTGGACCGCCGCTTCGACCTCGACGGCCTTACCTGCGCCACTTGCCACTCCATTCAGGGACTGCAATCTAACCTGGGCAACGGCAGTTACGTGATGGGTATTCCCGCCGTCATGACGGACGAGAATGGCAATCGTATCCCTGGCGAAGTCCCCTACCAAGACATCATCCGGCATCCTGACCGCCACTCAAAAGCTGTCATGAAAAGCTTTTACCGGCAGCCGCAATTTTGCGCGGCTTGTCACAAGGCCAATATGCCTCACGCGCTTAACGACTACAAATGGATCCGGGCCTTCACTACTTATGACGAGTGGCAGAATTCGAAATTCTCCAAGCGCAATCCCTTAAGCTTCTATTCCGCCGATTTCACTACCTGTCAGAGTTGCCACATGAAGCGCGAAACGGCCACCCTTTTAGATTACGGGGCAAAGAACGGAACCTTTGCTTCGCATCGCTGGCCGGCGGGTAATACAGCCGTCCCCTTTTACTATGGCTTCGATCAGCAGCTGCAAAAAACTATCGAGTTTCTTAAATCCGGCAATTACCTGAACGTTGACTTGTTCGCGATCAAGAAAGACGGCGAGCAGGGCATGATCGGTCCGTTGGGTTCCGTTCCGTTCAAACTTGCTGCCGGTGAAAATGTGCAAATGATGGTCGTGATCCAGAACAAGAATATCGGACATTCTTTAATTCCTGAAGTTCGCGACCTCTATGAGGCACGGGTCGAATTCTCAGTGACCGATGCGAAGGGCAAGGAGATTTATCACAGTGGGTTTCTGAAGCCGGACGGAATGATCGACCAGCGGGCTCATAGCTTCACCAACCGCCCCGTCAACATGGACGGCGAGTTCGTCGATAACCATAAGGTCTGGACTATTCACTCCAATGCCTATGACAATACAATCCAGGCTGGCCGTTCCGCGCTTGTCCGTTACGATTTCACCATTCCGCGGGGGGCGAAAGGTCCGTTAACGGTCACGGCTCGCGTCAATTATCGCCATCTCCGGCAAAGTTATCTGAACAACGTCTTCGGCCAGGATCACCCCGCATATCCGGTGATCGAACTCGCCTCGCGCACCCGTACGCTGAAACTCGGTAAGAATCCGATTACGCCACCCGCGCCGAACGACAATCCCGATTGGATGCGTTGGAATAATCTAGGCATCGCCTACCTCGACCAGTTGCAGTACGCGGACGCGATTCAGGCCTTCAGCGAGGTCGTGAAACTCCGGCCCGATTATGCTGACGGGCACATAAACATCGGATTGACTTACATCGACTGGGAGAAGTATAGTTCTGCGCGCGCCAGCCTCGAACGGGCGCTGAAGCTGAGCCCGAATAACGCCCGCGCTTTTTATTATCTTGCGTTGGTTGAACGGCGCTCGGCGAACCCCGACGCCGAAATAGCGGATTTGCAGATGGTAGTGGAGCAGTATCCGGAATCACGCGATGCGCGCCGCGAGCTCGGCATCTCCTACTACCAGCAGCATCAGTACGATGAAGCGGTGAAGCAGTTCGAAGCTTTGCAGGCGATCGATCCCGATGATATCGCCGCGCATTACAACCTCGCTCTCCTGTACCGTCGCATGGGCGAGAAGGAGAAAGCTTCAGAACAGGCGGCTTTATTCGCGACCAAACAGGTTGATCCCGGAGCCCCCACGTACTCGCTTGATTTTCTTCGCAAGCATCCCGAGATCTCGATCGAAAGCGTTCCCTGGCACATGCACAAGGATCCACCAGTTGCGGGCGCCACGGGTCACGGACAACGTTAGACTCTTATGTTAGACAAAAACCGGCGGCGTTTCCTTCAGTCACTCAGCCGCACCGCGCTTGTATTGCCGTTTGAGGGCGTGCTCGCAATGGCCGCGCCTTCCGGGCGCCAGCAGGTCAAATTGCCCGGACCTATCGAGCGCACGTATAACGCAAAGGCCAGACCGGCTCCAAAAGGGCCGAAGTCTCCCATCGAAGGCACTCCGCTCGGCGTAAGTTTCGTCGACGTTGCTAAAGAGAGCGGACTGAACGTCAAAACCATCTATGGCGGAGAGCACAAGAATAAGTACCTTCTCGAAACGACCGGCTGCGGCCTCGCCTTTTACGATTACGATAACGATGGGTGGATCGATATCTTCCTTGTGAACGGCTGGCGTCTGGAGGGTTTTCCCAACGGCGACAAGCCGCATTGCCACCTGTTCAAAAACAATCGGGACGGAACATTCACCGATGTCAGCAAAGGCTCGGGGCTCGAAAATCGCACCGGCTGGGGACAGGCCTGCTGCGTAGGCGATTACAACAATGACGGCAACGACGATCTCTTTCTAACTTATTACGGTCAAAACGCGCTTTATCGCAACAACGGCAATGGCACATTCACGGATGTAACCGAGGCGGCGAAGTTACTCCAGCCCGGCCCGAAAACTCGCTGGAACACGGGTTGCACCTTTGTCGATTACGATCGCGACGGCCATCTCGACCTTTTCGTCGCCAATTACGTTGATTTCGATCTCAAAACCGCGCCACCGCCTGAAGCCGGTCCTTGCACTTACAAAGGTTTGCTGGTTGCCTGCGGCCCGCCTGGGCTTCCCGGCGGCAAGAACATCCTCTACCACAACAATGGAGATGGCACTTTCACCGACGTGAGCGAGAAAGCAGGTATCTGGAATACACGCGGCACTTACGGCCTGAGCGTGGCAGCTTCCGATCTCGATAACGACGGCTGGCCTGACATCTACGTCGCCAATGATTCGAGCACTGCTACCCTCTACCAAAACCAGAAAGACGGCACCTTCAAAGACATCGCCATAGAATCTGGTGCGGCTCTTTCGCCCGAGGGCAAGCCGCAAGCCGGTATGGGCGTTTCCATCGGCGATTACAACCGTGATGGAAGCTTCGATATAGCAAAAACAAACTTCGCTGGCGATACCGATTCGCTCTACACGAATCTCGGTGATGGCTCGTTCGAAGACCGCACTTACCCGAGCGGCCTGGGCGTCAATACTCGCTTACTCGGTTGGGGTGTCGGTTTCTTCGATATGGATAACGACGGCTGGCTCGACATTCTCATGTCGAACGGTCACGTGTATCCAGAGGTCGATAGGTCAAATGCCGATTTGAAATACGCCGAACATAAGTATCTCTATCGCAATCTGCAGAACGGGCGCTTCGAGGAAGTGACAGACAAGGGCGGTCCGGGTATCCTCGAAAGCGCGCCGGCGCGCGGTTGTGCCTTCGGCGATTGGGACAATGATGGCGATATCGATATCGCGGTGAACTGCGTAAACGCGATTCCCCAAATGCTGCGCTGCGATTCCACGCTCAAGCGCAACTGGATCAAGATTCAACTAGTCGGCGTTAAGTCGAATCGCTCAGGCATTGGCACACGGGTCAGCGTGGTTGCAAAAACCAAGCCGGAAGCCCCGAAGCCTCTCACGCAACTAGACGAGCTTCGAAGTGGTGGTAGCTACTTTTCGCAGAATGACCGGCGTATGCACTTCGGTCTCGAGCAGGCTACCAAAGTAGATTTGGTTGAGCTTCGATGGCTTAGCGGCCAACTCGACCAGTTAAAAGACCTCGCGGTTAATCGCCTGTACATTATCGAAGAGGGCGGTAAGATCCTGAAAACAGAAGAGCTGAAGCCTGCTAGCAAGTCGGTTTGATGCGGCTCCTGCTTTTAACGTTTGCGGCGCTAGCCATCTCATCGTCAGTTGCTCGCGCCGAACAAATCTGTCCTTGGTTGAACCCGGCTACCGCGGGCGGCGTCTTGGGCGGATCGGTAACCACAAGTGTTACGCATGCCGGTAATAACAAAGAGGACGGTGCATGCGAGTTCACCCGTCAAGGGCCAGTCACTTACACACTGCGCATTGAAGTTACAAGGATGGCTCACCTGCCTGCCGATTTCACGTCCTGGCTCGCCCAGTGTGGCGCTAAGGGAACACCGGTCCGTGGCATCGGCAACCAGGCAATCGCTTGCGATCTCACGCAGGCGGCACAGCTTTCAGTGCAAATCGTGAGCCGCGTGCGCGACCGCGCTTTCTTGGTTCGGGTCACTGCCCATAAGAGTTCGGCCCCGCTTCAGCCGCTTCGCGAAGAGGCCAGCAATGTCGCGGAGCTGGTAGCGGGCAATCTCTTCTAATGAAGGTTGCTCGCTCGTGCCGCGCCCTGCCGCAGCGACTTTTGCTTTGCCTGCGCTTCATTCGCCCGTAGCTCCGCTGCTTTATCGAATGCTTGCTTTGCTCCGGCTGAGTCGCCTTTCCGCCGGAGCAGCAAACCGAGCGTGTTGAATGCCCCTGCATCGGTCGCATCGAGCGCTACGGAGTGCCGCATAGCATCGATCGCTCCGTCCGTATCGCCCTGCTGCTTCAGAATCATCCCTAGCTCAAACCATGCATCGGCATAGCGGGGCCGCTGCTCGACTGCCGCACGAAATTGCTCGATTGCTTTGTCCGGCTCGCCTGCGTCGACATAAACCAGGCCCAGTATGTAGTGCGCTTCCGCCAGCGATGGGTCGAGCTTTACGGTTTTCTCTAACTCTGTTTGGGCATGCGCTAGATCATCGCTCTGTTTGTAGGCGACCCCTAAGTCATAGTGCGCATCCGGCGCGTCGGGGTGCGCCTGTGTAACCTGGGTAAGCTCCTTGATCGCATCCTTATAGTTACCGGCTCCGATGTAGGCATAACCTACGTTCACTTGTACATGATAGTTAGTCGGGTCTTTCGCCAGAATCTTTCTGAATTCCGCAAGGCCGCCCGCCGGGTCGCCTGAATTTACCAGCGATGTCGCATAGCTATTTCGAACCGAGTTGTTTCCGGGATCAAGCGTCAGAGCTTGCCGGTAAGCCTTGGCCGCCTCAGCGAAACGCTTCTGTCTTAGAAACGCATCGCCCAAACTCTCCCATACCGCTTTGTTTGGGAGCAGCTTTGCAGCTTGGGTGAGCTCGATGATCGCCTCACCATTGCGCCCCGAGTCCACATAGGCGGAACCTAGGCGGAAGCGATAATCGCCCTCGTTTGGCGCTAGCGCCACCGCTTTGCGCAAGCTTGCAATCGCGCTGTTGCGCTCTCCGGTAAGCCATCGCGCGACTCCCAGGTGATACCAGGCCTGCGCTAATCTCGGATCGAGCTGCGTTGCCTTCTCAAAATGCGGGATTGCCTGTGATGCCCGGTTCGTAGCGGCCAACAGAAACCCGATTTCGTCCTGATAAGCAGCGGAGGTTGGCGCTAATTGCGCCAGCTTTTGGTAATCCGCCAATGCGCTATTCGCATCTTTGGCCGCCAGCGCCTGCCGCGCGGAATTTTCCAGCTGCCGCATAGCGAGCGTTTGACCGGACGCCGTGACCGCCCACCACGCTACAACGAAGGATAACGCTCCCACCCGCAACACGCTTCATTATAGTTAGCGGAAGTGGCACTGGCTTTTTGAAGACTCCCGCGAATGATGTACTTTAGTTTTTGCAGCGCAAAAGGAGCACAGGAGTATGTATTGCCCGAACTGCGGTACAGCGGTAACCGACAATGCCGCGTTCTGTCCCAATTGCGGCACCAATTTGATCCCAGATACCGGAGCGGCATCAGGATCGGACGCTTTCACATATGAAGCTCCACAGCCGGCCTTTGCAGCAGCCCCAGCCTCCGTGGCCGCCTTGCCGCAACCGGAAGATAGGGGCCGCCGGGTGATTGCTTTTCTCATCGACATCGTTCCGCTGTTTTTCCTGGCGCTGCTACATCTGCTTCCAATTGTCGGCTGGATGCTCTATGGCCTGATCCACGCTGTTTACTGGCTGTTGCGCGATATTGGCGGCGCAAGCCCGGGTAAGTCCGTCTTGGGCAGCTTCGTCGCAACTCAAAACGGCAGCCCCGCCAGTACCTCGCAGCGCATTCTTCGCAACCTCCCGCTCGCAATCCCCGGCTTCGTTGGCATGATTCCTTTGATCGGCGTCTTCTTCGAGTTTGGGCTCGCCGCCGTAATCTTTGGTGTCGAGGGAATCCTTCTACTTGCCACCGGCCGGCGCTTCGGTGATCGCCTCGCAGGAACCCTGGTTTTCAGGAAGTAACCCGCCTAATCCCGCACGACACGCGAAAGCGATTCCCAATGAGTGGGGTGCGAACCACCATGCACCCCCGTTCCAACGGAAGCTCTTGCATATACTCAAGTTCATGCTTGGCGGAATTGAAGCGGGTGGCACCAAATTTATTTGTGGTATCGGCAGCTCGCCGGAAGATCTGCGCACTGCGCAGTTTCCGACCTCGTCTCCAGATGTCACTCTCCAAAACGTGATCCGCTTTTTCGAAGAAGCGAAGGTCGGCTTGGATGCTATCGGTATCGGTTCGTTTGGTCCGATCGACCTGCATACCAACTCGCCAACCTATGGCCATATCACTTCGACTCCCAAACCAGGGTGGGCTAACTTCGACCTGGTAGGGGCTATCGAATCGGCCTTACATGTGCCGGTCGCTTTCGACACTGACGTGAACGCCGCCCTTCTAGGGGAGGCGCGCTGGGGTGCGGCTCGCGGACTTTCCGACGCCATCTATCTGACCATTGGTACCGGCATCGGAGGCGGTGCCCTGGTGCGCGGACAAGTCGCGCATGGCTTGGTCCATCCCGAAATGGGCCATCTCCGCCTTCCACATGATCTGGTGCGCGACCCCTTTCCCGGATCATGCCCTTTTCACGGCGATTGCTTCGAAGGCCTTGCCTCGGGACCGGCTATTCAGGCGCGCTGGGGAGCCATCGCGATGACCCTACCGGCGGAGCATCCCGCCTGGGCTCTTGAAGCGCAGTACATCGCTTACGGGCTCAATAACCTGACTGTCACGCTCTCTCCCCAACGTATACTTCTCGGAGGCGGGGTCATGCATCAGTCGCACCTGTTCACTATGATTCGCAGAGAATTCACTCGATTGCTCAACGGCTATGTTCAAAACCCCGAGCTGACCGAACGGATCGATCAGTTCATTCAGCCGCCGCAATTAGGTGGAAGAGCTGGCATCCTGGGTGCGCTTGTGCTAGCCGATCACGCTGCTACGCATGCTGTTTTGAGGGAAGCCACGCCGCCGACAAACGGTGGCCGCTCATGAAGGTCAATGGCCCGCTAATCAAAAGCACCATCGTTGCCGCGCTCGGAGGTCTGCTCTTCGGCTTCGACACGGCCGTGATTGCCGGCACGACCGCCGGCTTAACGACTGCCTTCTCGCTCACACCCGCTTCCCTCGGATTGACAGTTGCCATTGCGCTGGTCGGGACGGTGATCGGATCTATGGTCGCCGCCATCCCAGGTGACCGCTACGGGCGGCGCGACAGCCTTCGGGGGATGGCTGTCCTCTACTTGATCTCCGCGCTCGGGTGCGCGTTCGCCTGGAACTGGTACTCGCTTGTGTTCTTCCGGTTCATCGGCGGTCTTGCTATCGGCGGCTCCTCCGTCCTCGGTCCCATGTACATTGCCGAGATCGCGCCCGCCAAACTACGCGGCCGCTTAGTAGGCTTCTTTCAGTTCAATGTCGTGGCCGGAATTCTCGTTGCCTACTTCTCCAATTACCTGATCGGGCGAGCAGATCTTGGCGTTAATGAGTGGCGCTGGATGCTCGGTGTGTCTGCCATTCCTGCTCTTCTCTTTTTCGTCATGCTGTTCACTATCCCTCGCAGCCCGCGCTGGCTCGCGCAGAAGTCGCGTGTTGATCAGGCCCGTTCCGTACTCATCCTCATCGGTGAAGAGAATGTCGAGGCGGAACTCGCCGATATCGTGAGATCCATTGATCTCGAACACGGCCACGGTCAGGAGCCTCTCTTTCAATGGAAATACCGCTACCCTATCTTTCTTGCCGTTGCGGTCGCCGCCTTCAATCAGCTCTCCGGTATCAACGCGATTCTCTACTACCTGAACGATATTTTCGCGCGTGCCGGCTTCAGTAAAGTATCGGGCGACCTGCAAGCCGTCTTGATCGGATTCACGAATCTTGTGGCTGTAATCATCGCGATGTCCATCATTGATCGCGTCGGCCGCAGAACGCTCTTGCTGATCGGTTCTGTCGGCTGCGCCGCGTGTCTGGCCGGCGTTGCTGTTATTTTCTTCATCAACAGCCATGAGAACTGGCTGGTGTGGCTGCTGGTCGGCTTCATCGCGTTCTTCTCTTTTTCTCAGGGCGCAGTCATCTGGGTCTTCATCAGCGAAGTTTTTCCGACCCGCGTCCGCGCCAAAGGACAAAGTCTTGGCAGCTTCACGCACTGGTTCATGAACGCCGCCATTTCATGGAGCTTTCCAGTTATCGCCAGCCATTCGCGAGGCGCGCCATTTGTCTTCTTCTCGGCAATGATGGCCGTTCAATTCTTTGTTGTGCTCTTCGCCTTTCCTGAGACTAAGGGCATCACTCTGGAAGATATGCAGCGCAAATTTGGCATCGCCTGAGGTGCGCGACATTCTCCTCGGCTCCATCGGTTCTGCCTGGATCACATTCGCCCTCGTTTGGCTGATCGCCAGCTTAAAAAGTAAGAGCGCCGTCCGCGTTCAGTCCCTCGGCTCGCGCGCCGTCCAATCGCTCCTGATTGTTACGGGGTACTTTCTCCTGTTCTCGGATAAAACGGCGGTTGGGTTCCTTGGTTATCGTGTCGTGCCGCCTTCGCTCGAGTGGGCTTGTACCGGTGCGGGGCTGGTCCTAGCCGGTCTACTGTTCGCCGTGTGGGCGCGGTTTTTCCTCGGATCGAATTGGAGCGCGAGGGTAACCGTGAAACAGAATCATGAACTGGTGAAGTCCGGTCCTTATAGCATTGTTCGTCACCCGATCTACTTGGGCCTCCTCCTCGCGATGTCCGGTAGCGCCCTCGCTTTTGGCGAGGTCCATAGCTTCCTCGCCCTTCTCTCTGGCTTCGCCGGGTTCAAGCTGAAATCAGTGACCGAAGAGAAGTTTATGCGCGGCCAGTTCCGCGAAGCTTACGCCCAATACCAGCGCGAGGTCAAAGGCCTGATCCCGTTTGTCTGGTGATCGGCTCTCTCGCCCAGGGCCACTCCCCCAGCCGTCTGGCGCGCCAAAGATATGTGCCTATCCCGAATGCCAGCAGCGCAAAGCCGCTGAGCACGTACTCCTTCTCGCTCGAAAAGAGAATATACAGCCAACCTCCCAGGGCGATGATTACGGGCACTGGATAAAGCGGCATCGAGAACGGTCGAGCGATTTCCTTGCGCCAGCGCCGTATCAGAAACACTGCCACGCATTGCGCTGCGAATTGCGTGAGGATCTGCAAGATGATCAACTCTTTGATCAGTTGTTCCAGGCTCAGCAGGCACGCCGCCGCCGAAAGGACTCCCAGAAAGATGACCGAGAATGCCGGAAAGTGCTTGGTTGCATGAACACGGGCGAAGGCTGAAAAGAAGCGGCCTTCCGCCGCTGCCGCAAAGGGCACCCGCGTGTAGCCGAGCAGCACGCAGAACACTGATGCGAACGCCACCCAAAGAATCAGGACCGTCATCGCCGAAGCAGCTTTAGCACCGTATAGCCGCTGCATGAAGTCGGAGACGATCGCCTGCGATCCCGCGGCCTGCTGCCACGGCACTACACCGATAATCGAGAGACTCATTGCTACGTAAAGCACCGCGAGGATTCCGATCGAATAGATGATGCTCCGTGGTATCGTCTTGCTGGGGTTTTTGACTTCGCCGCCGATCAGGCAGACCGTGAAATAACCGCTGTAGTCGTACATGCTGATCAGTGTCGCGCCTCCAAGCCCTACCAGGAAAGAGCTTGAAAATTTGAATGCACCCGGGGGGAAGTTGAAGGCAAGTCTTGGGTTGAAGTGCCATGCGCCGCCCCAGATGATCAGCCCCATCGCTGCCATCAGTCCCACCCACAGTACCGTCGAGATCTTACCGATCGAGCGTATGTCGCGGTAAAGTAGCGCCGTAGCACCCAGACACACGATAACTGCCAGCAGCTTGGCCGTCCAGCCCGTGATTGCCGGGAATAGGTATCGCGCGTAATCGGCGAATCCTACGCCTCCCGAAGCCGCCGTGAGGGGCGCTGACAGCATCACCTGCCATAGGAACAGGAAGCCCATCAGCCGCCCCAGGGATTGCGGACCGAACGCCTGCTGCAGATACTCGTAAGAGCCTCCACTGCCGGGCATGGCCGCTCCCAGCTCGGCCCATACCAAACCGTCGCACATTGCGATCAGCGCCCCGAGTATCCAGCCGGCCAGTGCTTGCGGCCCGTGCATGGTCGAAAGAATCAGCGGGATGGTCAGAAACGGTCCGACCCCGACCATCTGCAGCATATTTGCCGCCAGCGCAGGGAACAGCCCCATTCCCCGCTCGAGATCTGGTTTCTGCAAAGCCCGTCCGGGTGCTCGCAATTACTCGCTCGAAGCGCCCACTTTGAGTGGCTTGATGGCGACTTCTTTGAAGAAAACGATGTCGTTGTCGCTATGGTTCTGTAAACCAAAGTAGCCGGTGTCAGGTCGCCGTCCGCGTTCCGGCTCATACGAAAGTTTCTTGGGTGGGACCGGCTGGCCTTCGGTGTAGTCAGTTACCTTCTGGCCATTCACTTCGACGATTGTCCGCGGCCCGTCCAGGGTAATTTCCATCGTGTTCCACTCCGGCCCCGGCTTGCCAGGCTTGGCGAGTGGTTTCGTCAGCGAGTAAAGCGTCCCGGTAACGTGATAATCATCTTCGCCACCGCGCTCCGGATGATTGTCGATCTGAACTTCGTAACCCTTGTTTACGGGCATCCACGGATCTTTCGGTACAGTTGGTATACGAATGAATACGCCCGAATTGTCATTCTCATCGCGCATCTTGTAGACCACTCGGATCACGCAGTCACCTACCTTGCCACCGGCCCAATAGAGCAAGCCCATGCCGCCGTGGGTGCGAATCAGTCCGTTCTCAACCGTCATCCCGCCCGGGCCGACGTGCTTCCAGCCATTCAAATCTTTACCATCAAAGAGCTGCTTCCATTGGCCTGAAGCTTGAGCAGCTGAAAGCGATGCTCCGAGCGCGAGTAACAAAGGAACTACCTTACGCATATATTTGAAGACTACAATACCGAAAGCTATGAATCTCCTGCCCAAAGATGGAAAATTCTTCGATTTGTTCACCCAGCACGTGCGAATCCTGTGCCAGTCCTCGGATCTTTTGAAGACCGGTTTACAGTCCGGCTATGCGGGCGTGGTCGACATTTCAAAGAGAATAGAGGCGCTCGAACGCGCGGGGGACGAGATCATTCATCAGATCTTCCAGCGCCTCCAAAGCACCTTTATCACTCCTTTCGATCCGGAAGACATTCAGACACTTGCTACCAGTCTCGACAATGTTCTCGACTCGATAGAAGATGTCACATTCCGCATCGTCGCTTACCGACTTGATCCCATACCCGACGCCGCGCTACGCCTCAGTGAGATGATCGACAACTGCAGTAAGGCGCTTGCGAGAGCGCTTCATGCGCTGCATGACAAAAGCCCCGTACTTGAAGATTGCATCGAGGTAAACCGCCTTGAGAATGAAGCGGACGCGATCGAACGGACCTTGGTTGCGAAGCTATTCAGCTCGGAAGTCGATCCCCTCACGCTCATCAAGCAAAAAGAAATTATCGAGGAACTCGAACAGACAACCGACCTGTGTGAAGACGTGGCGGATGTGATTCAGAACGTGGCCGTGAAGAACGGTTGAGTCATGTCCACTTTCGGACTAGTAGTTCTCATCATCTGCATTGCCCTTGCCTTTGATTTCGTGAATGGATTCCACGATGCCGCGAATTCAGTGGCCACGGTCATTGCTACCCGGGTGCTGAGCCCGCTGTTGGCAGTTGCTCTGGCTGCGGTCTTCAATTTCCTTGCGGCATTCTTGCTTGGTACCGGAGTCGCGGCCACTATTGGCGAGGGCTTCGTCGATACCCGGATCGTCACGCCCTATGTCATACTTGCCGGCCTGCTCGGTGCGATCATCTGGAACCTGCTCACGTGGTTATTTGGATTGCCGGTCAGTTCTTCTCACGCGCTGATCGGAGGTTATGCCGGAGCGGCTCTGGCCAAGGCGGGCGCAAACGGCCTCATCCTCGGAAAGTGGCCGAGTACACTCCTGTTCATCGTACTCGCGCCGCTAATCGGCTTAATTCTTGGCTATCTTTTGATGGTTCTGGTCTATTGGATTTTCCGCCACACAAGGCCCGCCCGCCTGGATCGCCTCTTTCGCCACGCGCAGCTCGCTTCTGCTTCGCTTCTCAGTTGCGCGCACGGGACCAACGATGCTCAAAAGACCATGGGTATCATTACCGCCGTGCTGGTTGCGGCTGGATTTCAGCACAATTTCCACGTGCCGGACTGGGTGATACTGGCCTCGGCAGCCGCGATGGGACTGGGAACCCTGAGCGGCGGGTGGCGCGTGGTGCGCACGGTGGGCACCCGGCTCACTCGCCTGAAGCCGCGCAGCGGATTTTGTGCCGAGACGGGAGCCGCCATATCTATCCTGCTTGCAACCTGGCTCCGGCTGCCCGTTTCCACAACGCATGTTGTCGCCGGCTCAATCGTGGGCGTCGGCTCCATACAGCGGGTCCGCGCTGTTCGCTGGAATGTTGCGGGAAGTATCGTCGTTGCCTGGGTACTCACGATTCCCGCGGCCGCCCTGGTAGCCGCCTTTGCCTTTTTCCTGATCCGTTTCTTGCAGCCGAATGCCTGAACACGTTGCTTCAGAATGCGAATCGAAGCTGAAGGTCTATGCGGCGCTGATTACTGGCCGTGGCCTCCGCCCCGTAGCCGCCCGTAATCCCGGTCGACTCCAGGAAGTAAGGCGAGGTCAAAGCCCCGTTCGGCGTGTTGAGGTTCTCGTGGTTCAGAATATTGCGCGCGTTTACGCCCAGCGTCAGATTATAGCGATGCTCTGTGCTCTCGTTGAATCCGTGAAAGCGCCCGCCACCTCCGGCACGTGCTCCGCCCGACGGTCCTGAAAACTTTGTCGTTCCGAATCCCCATGTTTTGCTGACCCGCAGATTCAATCCCAGGTAACCGGGCGCCGTTGCCGCATTCCGCTCGATCACGTTCGATGTGCCCGGAACAGCTACTACCGGATCTGGATTTAGATACCCGAACGGCGAATTGTAAGGCGTCGTGTAATCGACGATTTCAGGCCGAGCGGTTGGCGTGCCCTGTCCCTGTAGGTACAAATCCGTCCCGGTCGTTAGGTTGTACGGAGTCCCGCTATGCGCCACTAAGAACGGGGAGATCCGCAGTCCCCATTTTGCCGAGATAGAGCCGCCCAGAAAAAGATTCTCGCCGACACTTAGAATCGATCGACCCCAGTCTTGGACAAAGTTGTAGGGATTCGATGGCAGTGTCGCCAATCCGTCTGTATCGCTATGCGCGTTCGAGTAGCTGAAGCGGCTGAATAAAGTGAGCCATTTGCCAACCTGGCTGTTGACCCCGACGATCACCTGGGTCTGTTTGAAGATTCCATCGGATTCAAAATTGTAGATGTCTCCTACGTTTCCATACGGCCGCGAGCCTGCAAGCCCGAGAAGCGGCGGCGGTTCGCCCGGAATGGGATATGGCGCGTTGATATCGACCGTTCTGAGCTCGTGCGTGCCGCGCGAACTGACGAAGTTCGCGTTCAGTGTCGTGTGCGAAAAGAGCTGCCGTTCCAATGAAACTGCCGTCTGCATCAGCCTTGGAGCCTTCAGGTTACTGTCCATCTGATACCGCTGTTGAGTGTTGACCGTCGCGTTCGTCATTTCTTGCGGCGTTATGAATTCATCGAATGCAGCGTTGAAGATATTTGGCCTGTCCCAGGTGTAAGCAGTCTGGTTGCTCTGGTTGTAGCGGTACGCTGTCTCTACATTTGTGATGGCGAACCGGTCATAAAAATAACCCCAGCCACCGCGAATGACCGTCTTCGCCCGGCCCCTTGCACCCCTTGCACCCCTTGCATCCGGAGACCACGCAAACCCGAAGCGTGGCGCAAAATCGCTTTTGTCGTTGATGTTGGTCTGTGATTCCCAGCGCAATCCGAAACTTAGCGTAAGATTTGGGCGCACCCGCCAGTCGTCTTGCACAAACGGTCCGAAATCCATCTGATAAAAGCTGAGGAACGGAATCCCGGCGTTTAACGTATACTTCGACGGACCATAGCCAAGCCTATAGACTTCCGCGCTCGACATGGTCTGCAACAATTGCACCGTCGTAAGGTACTGCTGGATCGATTGCAGCTGGACTGTTTGTCTAGGGATCGGATGATCACTGGCATCCAGTGCCGGAAACGATCCGCCGAGAAAGAAATACGTTCCATTAAAGCCCTTCGGACTCTCATCGGCAAGGTTATCGGCTCTGATGCGAATCCCGAGTTTGGTAGTATGAGTGCCCCAGGTGAGGGATGTATAGTTCTGCAGTTCGTAACTGTTCTGAATGTCATAGCTATTGGGATAACCTGGCGCGCTATAACCTGAACCGCCCGAAACGAATGATTGCGAAACCGAGAGTTGTGGGGCGAGGCTCTGACTTACCTCCGAGACCTTTTCGCGATCATACTGGAAATGAGTCTCATTGACTGCCTTTGGACTTAGAACCGCAGTCTCAACCGCTTGAAATCCTTGCTCGGTAGTCGAGGAACTGTAGCCGCTGCTCGGAAGAGCTATGTTGCCAATTGTCAAAGCAGGCAAATAGAAAGACCCGATTCCCGTTACAAGCCGTTCGTTATCCAGATAATTGTAGCGAAAGCTCAGCGTGTTATTGGAGCCGAGCTGGTAATCAACCCGCGGGCTTATGGTAGTCCGGCGCTGGGGTGTCGAGTAATAGCTCTGATAAGCGAAGTGATTCAGGAAGTCTGGGGTCGGTATGGTCGCATTGATGATTCCGTTGTCGTCGATATTGCGGCGCTCGAAATCGACAAAGAAACTGGCCTTTTTGCTGATCGGGCCGCTAACGTTCCCTCCGAAGAGCTGCGTCCTGAACGGTGGGTTAACAGAAAGAAATGGATTCCGCGAGTTCCAGAGTCCGTCGCTGATGTTGTAGTAACCCTGGCCGTGAAACTTGTCTGACCCCGGTTTGGTGAAGATCTGGATACGACCGTAGCCTAGCTTGTCATATTCTGCGGAGAAAGGATTTGAGTTGATGCGGATTTCACGGATCGTCGCTTTTGGCGGAAGACGGCCGCCGGTGAATCCGTCGATGAAAATCTGGTTTCCGCCCGGTCCGGCGGAAGGCCCGGCCAGAGCAGTCAGATCCGCTTCCAGATCGTCGGGGTCGTCCGGCAGGGCATCCAGATCCTCCTGTCTTAGAACCAAAGCGCTGGCATTATTCGCCGCTTCCGTGCTTACCTGATTCGTATTCGTGTCGCTGACAGTAACTTCCTGCTTTTGGGTCTGCACGTTCATGACGATGTTCGCTGTGGCGGGCTGGCCCGCTGTTACGTTCACCGCCATTGGAGTCTGCTGTTGCAATCCCGCATACGTCGCCATAACGCTGTAAGGACCCGGAGCCACACCCCTGAAGGTGTAACTGCCGTCGGGGCCCGAACTCACTGTTTGAGTGGCATTGCTGGCATCGGTGAGCGTTACTTTAGCGCCAGGTATCACTCCGCCGGTACGGTCCTTCACCGTCCCCCTAACAACGCCTCCACCTGTGGGAGCGGCGCGGCGCACAGGAGCTTCGTTGGCCGTGCTTTGCGGCTCTGAGCCTTGCGCCCCCAACACACCCGTCAGGAGCAAGCCGGCAATCCAAACACTTACAGCACTACGACGCATGACACCTCTGACAAATTTGTAAAAAGATCCTGGGGTCTTTATTGAGGGGGCGTTATCTCGCCAAGTCCCCAATCGCCGCCCAACGCCTGTCCATCCTGGCGAGCCGGTGCGGAACGCAAAATCGGTTCCACGCCGGCTATCACGTTCGTTGCAGTGAGCCGGTTATTACTCGTTCCGGTCGCAACCACGGAAACGATCACGGCATCGCCGGCTTTCAAATCGGCTGGCTCGATTTTCGGGAGCCGCTCAATCATCTGCGAGATATCGCCATTGCGTCCAGCACGCATTCCTGCGCCTGGACCAGCACCTTCCATCGGGCGCATCCCGTTCGCTCCGCCCCGTGCTCCGGTCGTAGGACCTGCTCCGGTAGCCTCACCCCTCGATCCGCCGTTCGAGGATGCCGCATCCGGCCGGGAGCTTGGATTGAGTCTCCGCGCCAAACTCATCGCCATCTCGGGAGGCAGCTTATGCAAGCTCGAGTTATCCGTCAGCACGATTTCAACCGGCTTCTTGGAAACAAGGTCACGTATCGTAAGCTCCTTGCCATCTGGAGCGATCGACAGGATTGTTCCGTTCAGAGTCCGAAAGGCGCCTGAGTAGACTCGCTGCGCCGTTATGCTCGATGCATCGCCGCTTTTCTCTCCGATAACACGGAGCTGGTCGCCCGGCTGTACCTGAGCGATTCGAGAAGCCTCGGGAGTACCCGGATTTTGCGGAGAGTAGCGGGTGAATTCTGTCTGACTAGACGTTTCGATGACCAACGGCTTTGACCCGGCCGGCGTCCGTTGATTAATAGTGATTTTGCCGGATGAGGGATCTACTGCGGTAACAATACCCGCTGTGCTGTGCTGCCACTCGGCCGCCTCGGCCTGATGAGCTCGTTGCAGATCACGCGCGGACATCAGAACCACGCTGCGCGCCGCAATCTTGCTCGGGTCTTCGGCTGACTTGAAACCACGGATGTCCACGCGGTCCGCAACCGCGAGTTGATCCGCTGTAATTCGAGTCGCATTCTTAAGGTCCTTAGCACCTGGCTCAACCTTAATCAGCGTTTTCGTGTTACCGAGCAGGATCGTCTGTTCGGTGCCCGCTTTATCGTCTTTGACCGTAATGGTATGCGCAGCCGGATCTATCGCCGTAACGGTGCCGATAAGATGCTCGCTAGGCTTTGCGGCGGCGGTGGCCTCCTGCGCGCCTTCAAGTGAGAAAGCGGCCAACATCGTCAGGAAACAGGCCGCAAGTGCGCCCGTGATGGAAATTTTCATCCCTACGGATACACGGCGAAGTTCCCGCCGCGAAAGTTACCTCGGAAGCAGAATGCTGGGAAGAATGCGGAGAGGGCAGCTATTTAGATACAAATAGGGCGCAAACGACTTTAAATCGTCTGCGCCCTAAGAGTGGACTTGAGAAAGGGACTCTGCTTTAAGCGGCATTGACGAGCATGTCGTCAAACATCTCGTCGCCTTCTGCCTGACGCTTATCTGCTTGCTCCTGGCACTGAATACAGTAAGGAGCCCAAGGCACCGCAGCGATCCGTTTGGGGCTAATCTCTTCTTCGCAATGCAGGCAAATCCCGAACGAACCGTCTTCGATACGTCGAAGCGCCAGCCGGACATTCCGCAGCAGGTTCGATTCCCGGTCCAGGTTGCGAATCGCCAACTCGCGCTCGGATGCGTGTTGCACTTCGTCCAGAGCGTCTGCGCTCTTCTCGATCGTGATCGCGTCGCGATTTCGTACTATCCGCTCCAACTCTTCCCGCTTGGTCTCCAGGATATTCTTGAATTTGCCCAATTCGGCTTTTGTCATTTTGCTTTCTCCTTGTTACTAGTTAGCTCTGCCCACTCAAAAAATAGTTCGAGGCCGCCAAAGTCTTCCGTTTAGACGTAAGAGCCTTCGAAAAGGTTCATTGACGGTATCACAAATCGCACGCTGCTTGTCAACGGCCGAATACTGGTACCTGTCTGGCGGAACTGAAGTGAGAGACAGCTCCTTAACGTGTTCGCTGCGCTCGCCGGAACTCTTGGTTGAGTTCCACAAGTTTCGGGTCTCTCTTCCGTAAAGCCGGCGCTTTTCGGATCCTCGAATCATAACACAGCACCCGAGCAATTTGACAACCACTCACTCGCCGTTCTATCGCCTCCTCGGCCACTGCGGAAAGTTCAGGACTGGATGACCGATAATCGAGCGATATTAGCGGATTCCGGCTGCTCCTCTGATTTCTTTAGGTTCGCCCCGGCGAAAAAAATCTCACCCGGACCGGAAAGAAATTTATAGTCCGCTTGTAAACTCTGGAGACGTACTTCTGACAGGTACCCGGCGCCTTGCGCGGGGCTGTCGCCGACCTAGTCCTGGAGAAAAGAAGTTCTCCGCGATCAGTTTACCCGGGCCTTGTGCTTCTCTTTGAGCACCAGCTGATCGAAGATCGCCAGAACCTTTTTGCGGTAAGTATACATCTGGCGCAAAGAGTCTCGGAATCCTTCCTCGTAACGCCGGGGATGGAGCCATTTGTGCAGCAAAGGCCGGGGGACGTCGATATCGCGCCGGAGGTCGTCAGCTGAGTGGCCGCGCAGAAAGAGCCCATAGAAAATAGCTGCTTCCCGCTGCGGGGCAAGTGGATCGATGTCTTCGCGGCCAATCATACGGCGTGCTACTAAATCCGTATCGTATAACGAAAAACGGGCTCCGGAAACCTCCTAAATCAACAGTCTAACAACCCTGTCAAGTCTCTCAATTCACCCTCTCGCGCTCAAGATTCGGGCTGGATTAGCCCAACGGCTTCGTCTTCACACCCGGCAGAGCAGCTCGCTCCAGGGCGCGCACATCGCCACCGCTCGACCCAATTGAGGTACGATTTCACCAATAGGAGCACTCTTGAGCGTCGACCGACAGACTCTGGGCGAGCCTAAACTGAGCGGCAAGATCATAGCTAGCGAACTCATCCGCAACATGGAACTGGGCCGCTTCGAGATGGCCTACAGTGTATTGCTTCCTTGTGTTTTCACGATTTATCTCAACCCCGCTGACTACCTGGCTTTGAGCGGCGTTCTCGATCTGGTGATCGAGGATGCGAGAAAAGCGCTGCGCGCCCGTGTTGTCGATTTGAACAACCAGCCTTCCGGGCTCGGCTTGCGGAAGCGCACCACGCGCCCAAAGGAGCACCGGATAGCATGCCGGGACTGGGAACTGGAATTCCTGCCGGAAGAAGAAGTTCCGCCCGGCGATGTGGAGATTCACTCCGAGCTGAACGAAGCGGCGGCTCCAGGCTACCGGGGTACCCGGACCACGCTCATCGGCCGCGAACCCGCTGTGACCCAAAACCTCGGCGGCAAAGTTAAATTTGAGCATCGTTCTCCGGCGCCCATCTTCGCCATCATTCAATATGAGGATGACTCAGGCCCCCAAACGTACTTTGTCACCCAGAACCAGATCCGGATCGGGCGCGCTGGCGATGAGCAGCAGGTAGATCTTGCCCTTTACAGTACGGATGAAATATCGCGGCAGCACGCGATTATCCGGCGCGATCCCGCTACCGGAGCTTTTTCCATTCTGGACGCCAGCACCAATGGCACCTGGGTAAACGGAAAGCGCCTTCGTAAAGGCAGCGAGGACTTGCTGCCTAAGCGAGCGCAGATAGCTCTTGGCGAAGTGCTGACATTGGGCTTTGAAGTGCGCGCATGAAATTCGTTTACCTCGCTCACATACCCTTCGTCCTTTTCTTTATGATCTTTGTTGCCGGACTCGCCTGGAGTAGCCGGCGCGGCGGAAAGTAGCAATGCTAAGCAGCGACCCGGGTCCAGAAAGCAGGTTTGGGAAATACCAGCTCCTTCGCAGGCTGGGCCGAGGTATGGCGGACGTGTATCTTGCCGAGCACGCAGAGACTGGAACTCAGGTCGTGTTGAAGATTATAGAGAAGTCCAACCGGGATTCGGTCCGGCTCGCTATTGAAGCCGAGCGCCGGGGTGCCCGCATTCAGCAGCAGTTGAGCAAGAGGGACAAACGCATTCTTGAAATCTATGAGGAAGGTGAACAAGACGGGCGGTTCTTTGTAGCACTCCAATACTTTCCAGGCCGGACGCTGGCTGAAATCCTCATCGCGGAGCACCGGCTGGAAGCCAAACGAGCGGCGCGATATGCAGCCGAGATTTGTAATCAGTTGCTAACCCTGCACGAGTTTGCTCCTGACGAAAGCAACTGCATAGCGGCGGTGGTGCATGGTGACATTAAGCCTTCCAACATACAAATCGGAGTGGATAACCAACTCAGGCTGCTTGATTTCGGGATTGCGAAACTCATCACGCCCGGACACGACCTGACCCATCACCAACTCGGGAGCCCAAGCTACTGCTCCCCTGAGCGGCTACGAGCTTCTCAAGTAGGCGTGCACGCCGATCTATGGGCTCTGGGAGTGAGCCTTTACGAGATGCTGGCCGGCTCGCCTCCTTTTCAAGCGCAGAGCACCCTAAAGTTGGAGAGCCTGATTCAATCGCGCAGACCGCCACGCGCTCTGCCGGATACCTGTCCGCCCCAGTTGAGAGCCATCGTTGCAAAAGCTCTGGCCTGCGATGCAGGGCGGCGTTATCGGTCAGCACGGGCATTTGAATCGGATCTGCGCGGCTTCCTCGAAAATCGCCCGATCCAAGCGCCTCTCGAAGAGACCAGATACTACAACGCGAACGCAACCCTGCCTCGCCTGAAGCAAATTTTTGCTAGAGCCGCGCATAGTCGAGTGCTCTACAGGTCGCGGGGTTCCCGCGACCTCACCAGCATCGCCGCCGCGCTGCTGGCTGGCGCACTCGCCGGCTTGCTGCTGTTCGTCCCAATCGCCTATCATCTCCACCTCCGGGAGATCAGCAGAACCATCGCCGAACCGAAGGATTACGTTTCGCTCCCGATTGCCGAGCTCTCCTCCGATTGGCAGTTGTACCAGACTGTAAAGCGCCGGAGCTGGTGGTCGAGCCGGTTCTTTCCAACCGAAAACATGGAGACCCGCTTTCAGGCGAACCTCCTAGGCTCCGCGGATCGCCTGGTTCAGCAGTTTCGTTCCGATTCAGAGGATCAGCCGGGCGATATCAACTGGTCCAGCGCCCGGCTTTGCCTGCTGCACGCCCTGGCAATCGACCCGAGGAACAGGAAGGCGCGAAGCGAGCTGCACCTATGTGACGGATATCTCGATTTGCAGCGAGGATCACAGCCCTCGGCTCTTAATGCAAGTCTAAGAGAGTTCCGGCAAGCTGAAACGCTTCTGCCCCGCTCGCCCGATCCCCACCTCGGCTTGGCTCGAGCTTACATCTATGGCTTCCACAACGTGGGTGCGGCACTCGCCGAATTTCACCATGCAGGACAGCTTGGATACAAATTCGGGCCGAGGGAAGTAGAGCAGCAAGCCGATGGATACCTGTTCCGCGCAGGCCTGGAACTAAGCCGGGCAAAGCAGGCGCCTTCAGATCCGGCAAACGAGAGCGCGAAATGGCTGCGTCTGGCTCGCTCCGATCTGGAGCGAGCGCGCCGCCTTTACGAGCCAATTGCCGGGTTCGGTCGTGTAGACGCAACTCTCGAGCAACTCTACGAAAACCAGAGTGAAGAAACGAAGCTAGAAGAGACGCTGCATAAGCCCATGCCACCGCAGCCCCACATGGTTCTCTTCAAAGTTCGCTACACGAAGCGCGCAGGATCTTGGCGAGAGCGATGACCAGATGGCAATAACAAGGCGCGGCGAAAGCAGACTGGCGCTGGAGATTGAGCTCATCGACAGTGCCCGAAAATCGGAGCGGACGCGTGAGTTTCGCTGGTTGCTTGGCGCCTCGCTGCTTGTCGCTGCGGGTCTCTGGCTGGTGTTGATCGCAAAAACGCAGGATTTCGCGAACGTGCCGGGCCGGGTTTCTTCTGGCGAGCTGTTTAACCTCAACGCCGCTCATACCCAGAGCGACTTTGCTTTGCTACTGACTAACGTGTTCGGCGAGTCGCAAGCTCGTGAACTCGCGGCGGCGCGTCTGGCCGGGTTCTTAGATAAGAACAGGCCTCTGCCTAACGTCGGAGCCCTCGCCCGCCTTCGGGTTACCAATTCCGAACTGGCGCAACCGATGTACGCGGAGTGGCGAAGCAAACTGCCCGTTTCCGGCAAGGTGCCGGCCAGCGTTTCTCTGCTTCCTTTGGCCAAACTGAAGCCCTTCCTGTTGGTTCGCACGCCGGGTGAATTTCTTCAGAGCTATGCGTGCTGGGTGCTGCTATATCTGGCGGCATTCTGGGTGGTTCATTTCACTTGGCGTTGGCGAAATTTCCGCGGCGATCCCGCTATCCTGCCCGCCATCCACTTGCTTACCGGAATGGGCCTGATTCTGATGGTCAGCCTGCGCGATCCGTTACGCGACACGCTCGAGTTCAGAAAATTCGCCTGGGGCGCGGTAGCCGGTTGCGCAATTCTCCTGCTCCCGCTGCTCAAGCTGTTTCAATACCGGAACTTCGCGCGTTTCACCTATACGCCTCTTCTGCTCGCTTTAGCTTTGTTTGCGGCGCTTTTGAGATTCGGGTCCGGGCCGACCGGCAGTGACGCGCGGGTTAACCTTGGTCCTTTTCAGCCGGTCGAAGTCATAAAGGTCCTGCTGGTCTTTTTCCTCGCCGGCTATTTCGCCCAAAAGTGGGAGTGGTTGCGTGAGGTGCAGCAAAAGAGATTCGTTCCGCGCTGGCTAAGCTGGCTCGAGCTTCCTCGCGCATCTCACGTGCTTCCGGTAGTGAGCGCGGTCAGTTGTGCGCTGGTGCTGTTTTTTGTCCTCAAGGATATGGGTCCGGCGCTGGTAGCCGGCATGCTCTTTTTGATCGTTTTCGCGATTGCGAGAAGACGGAGCGGCCTGGCCGTGCTCGGGGTTGCGTTACTGGTCGGAGGGGTCGTTGTAGGGTATCACTTCGGCGCGCCTCACACAGTTGTGGAGCGCGTTTCCATGTGGCTTTCCCCGTGGGATAACGACGTGCGCGGCGGAGATCAACTCGCCCATTCGCTCTGGGCGTTCGCAACCGGAGGGCCTTGGGGTTCGGGGCCAGGCTGGGGCGATCCGGCTGTAATTCCGGCCGGTCACACCGATTTGGTGCTGCCCTCGCTTGCAGAAGAGTGGGGTTTCCCCGGCGTGATGAGCGTCTGTCTGCTCTTTGCGCTGCTTGTTCGAAGTGCGTTCAGGATTGCCTATCGTGCGCCTGACGAATACGCGCTTTTTCTCGCAGCCGGCTGCGGAACACTGTTGGCTCTCGAAATGTTACTGATCTCGGGCGGGGCGTTGGGCGCGATTCCCCTCTCGGGGGTTGTATCACCGTTCCTCAGTTCCGGCAATACCGCGATGCTTGCGAACTTCTTGATTATTGCGATTCTGCTCGGTATCTCGAACCAATCCGCTCGATTACAAATTCCAGCTGCCGCCGGGCAGAGCAGCGCTCCATTCAAACCGCTGTTCGGACGCCCACTTAATGCCGTTTCGATTGTGCTCGGGGTCTCTGCTCTCGGACTATTGGCGCGGGCGGCTTATCTCGAGATCTGGCACGATCGCGACCTGCTTGCCAAAAACGCTCTGGTCTACGCGAACGACGGAGTAAAACGTCCCCAGCGCAATCCCCGCCTGAATCTACTCGCTGCTATGATTCCGCGCGGCAACATCTACGATCGAAATGGCATCCTCCTCGCGACCAGCAGTTGGAGGGAACTCGAGCAGCATCGAGCCGAGCGCGAGCGCCTCGGCTCGTTTGACGAACCCGCGGCGCACATCGACTCACGCTATTACCCGTTCGGTGCAGCGACTCTGCAACTGCTTGGCGATTTTCGGACCGGAGAACGGTTCCATGCCACTAACGCCTCCCTCGTCGAGCACGATTCGAACCGAAAGCTGCAGGGATTCAATGATTATGGCGAACTCGCGGCGGTCGTGCGCTACCGTCACCAGCAGGACAATCCTGTTCTTCAATCCCTTGTCAAGCGGGATCGCGACGTACACACCACGCTTGATATCCGCTTGCAGCTAAAGCTTATAGATATCGTCAGCAATCGCCATGTGAGCGCGAAATCGCGCGTGCCCGAGAGAGGTGCGGCAGTCGTAATGAATCCTGAGACAGGCGACCTGCTTGCTTTCGTGAGCTGGCCGCTGCCTGCCGGCAGTGACTTTGTGGGCACTGGCTCAAACGAACTGCTGGACCGAGCTCGGTACGGCGAATATCCACCGGGATCAACCTTTAAACTGGTTACGGCTATGGCGGCGCTGCGGGCCGATCCCGACGTGACCAGAAGAACTTTTTCCTGCCGCCGTTTGAGTGATGGGCGCGCGGGCACGATCATTCCTGGCTGGCGGCGGCCGGTCCGCGACGACGTGGGCGATCGCGTTCATGGCACGTTGAATATGGGTCAGGCGATCACGGTCTCCTGTAATGCATATTTTGCGCAACTTGGCGTATTCGCTGTCGGCTCAAAAGCGCTGCGTGAAACAGCAGGCATGCTCGGCATCAATGCGGGAACCGAAGCACAGGTGAAGCAGATGTTGCCTTTCGCCGCCTACGGCCAAGGTGCGGTAGTCGCGACCCCTTTGAAAATGGCGCGAGTTGCCGCCACTATAGCGGCAGGCGGTTCGATGCCACAAGGCCGCTGGGTCTTGGACGGCAGTGATGGAAGGACTGCGCCACCTGGAAACATCATTTCGCCCGCCGCGGCGACCTTCCTTGCCGGCGCAATGCGATCCGTGGTGACGAACGGCACCGCGCGATCAGCCATGGCGGGCTTAAGCATTCCCGTAGCTGGAAAGACGGGCACCGCTCAGCTCGATCATGGCCAGCCCGATTCGTGGTTTGCTGGCTTTGCGCCTTACGATTCACCGGCTAACCGGCGGATCGCTTTCGCAGTAATCGTTGAGCACGGAGGTTATGGCGCGAAAGTGGCTGCGCCGATTGCCCGCGAGCTAGTGCAAGCAGCCGCCCAGCTTGGAATCATAAAAAGTTCGGAAGGGAAGTGATCGGATGGCCTTTTCCAGCGTGCTCGAGAAACTTGGGCGAGCGGTTTTCGAATCGCCTTTCGGAGCGAACCGGCTCGCCAAAGATGCTCCTGAGCTTGCGGAGATACGACTGCTAGCTCTCGACGCTATCAAGGCAAACAGCCACAGAGTTGCCGGCAGAAACGTTTTCGCGCACGATGTGGTTCGCATAAAATTGCTCGGCATACCGGAAGATAAGGCTGCCGTTTTCAGAGGCGAGTTTCTGAAGAAATACTTTGCCGAAGAGTTGAAAGGCGCTCTCGCTCGATCCAGCTTTCGCTTTCCGTCTGATCTAGAGGTTGAGTTCAGCACTGATTCGAGACTTCCCAACGCCGGTGAATCGTGGGTTGCCGTGGAGATTGAAATGCGCCAAGCTGAGGCCGCCACTCCAGCACTCTCTGCCCATGCTGTGGCAACTCTGACCGTGCTGAAAGGAAAGGCCAATGAGATGAAGCTCGCATTGGAGAAGGCGCGAATCAATATCGGGCGCACAGCCGAAGTGTTTCGGGCGGCGGCTCCGTCCCGCCGCAACGACTTGGTCTTTCTTGGCGAAGACGAAGCAAGCAAAACGGTTTCGCGCGAGCATGCGCACATTGTTCGCACGCAGAAAACCGGCGAGTACAGGCTCATCAACGATCGGATCTATAAGGGTGACGCGAACTGCGGACTGTGGATTGTGCGTGACGGCCTCAGCCATCCCGTGCATCGAAGCGCTCGCGGAGCTGTGCTTAAAGAGGGTGACGAGATCCATCTCGGAACCGCTGTAATCCGGTTTTCCTTCGAAACCGGGATTGAGTCGTAATGATCCTCGACCGGCGAGCCTTGCTATGTGCAGCTGGCCTGTCCGGTCTGGGACTGATCGTTCGGGGCGGCCCGCTTGGGGCAGAAGAAAGCGGCGAAGTCTCTCTGCCTTCCTCGATCGCTGCGCTCACATCCATGCGCCACGAAGCGCATCCGGTGACGGTCGATGAACGGCGAACTCGCATCGACAGAGCGCGACAGCTTATGGCTCAGTGCAAAGTGGATGCCATCCTGCTGGTCGGAGGCACGTCGCTGCGCTATTTTACCGGCATACGTTGGGAAAACAGCGAACGCCTTTTTGCCGTCGTCATTCCTGCCGGCGGAAAAGCTTTTTGCGTTTGCCCTTCCTTTGAAGAAGATCGCGCTCGTGAGCAGTTGAACCGCGGACCTCTCGGAAATGCTGAAGTGCTTACCTGGTACGAGGATCAGAGCCCTTACAAGCTGGTGGCAGCCGGTCTAGGGACGTCAGGCAAGGTCAGCGGCACTTTGGGAATAGAGGAAACGACCCCCTGGGTCTTCAGCGACGAAATAGCAAAAGCTGCCCCGGCGCTACATTTGATCTCCGCGACTCCGATCACCGCCGGTTGCCGCATGATTAAGAGCGCCCATGAACTGCAGCTGATGAGCCTTGCGAACCGGGCCACACTGAAGGTTTACGAAGCTGTCTATCATGCGCTGACGCCTGGCATGACACAGGATGACGCAGCCCAGCTCATCTCGTCGGCGTATCAACGGGTGGGATTCCGCGGGGAAGCAAGCGTCGAGGTGGGCCCCTATAGCGCAAACCCGCATGGATCGGCGACTCCCCAGACTATACGCGAAAACATGATCGTCATGATAGACGATGGCTGCCTGGTGGAGGGCTACAACTCCGACATTACTCGGACGTTTGTTCTCGGCAAAGCAACAGACAGGATGAAGCGCGTTTTCGATGTCGTGCACCGGGCGCAGCAAGTCGCGCTTTTGGCAGCAAGACCCGGAGTGGAATGTCAGGCAGTGGATGCAGCGGCCCGCAAGGTGATCATTGACGCGGGCTACGGTCCGGATTACAACTATTTCACTCACCGTGTCGGCCATGGTATCGGCATGGACGGGCACGAGTGGCCGTATCTCGTCAGGGGAAATACGCTCCCGTTACAGCCGAACATGACGTTTAGCGATGAGCCGGGAATTTACCTCAAGAGCGAATTCGGAATGCGTCTGGAAGACGATATGCACATCACGGAAAATGGGGCCCAGCTTTTCACAGCTCAGAGCCCCTCGCTAGAGCACCCCTTCGGCTAAGTATCTTTCATCGAGATTGCTGGCCGGGGGTTGAACTCGAACCACCCCCTCATCGAAAGTGCCAGCCTCGCTGCTTCCCGTAGTTTTCCCTATTTATCATCAATCGACTGCGAGAATCTCAGAAGAGAGGTGAAATGAACCGAAAGGTATTGGGAACGGCACTTGGCTTAGGTGCCTGCTTAGCTTGGGACCTGATTAAGCGCATCTCTACTCGCCACAATCGGGGTATCGCAAGCGGCAAGCGCTTCATTATCTTGGGTGGCGGATTTTCCGGCGTCGAAGTTAGCCGTCAGCTCGAGCGACTGCTCCCGGGAGCGGATAACGGAGAGATCGTACTGGTGAACAACAACGATTATCTTCTCTTCACGCCGATGCTGACAGAAGCTGTTGGCGGAGGCATCGAACCCCGTCACATTATTGTTCCGCTCAAATCCTACACTCGCCGCACGAGGCTCGTGATCGGACAAGTGGAGCATATCGACTTGAAAACTCGTACCGTTTCGGTGGGTGGAATCGAGGGAGAAACGCTTAGTGGCGACCACCTTATTATTTCCCTCGGTGCGAGCTCCAACTTTCACCATGTTCTCGGGGCCGAGCAGAGCGCCATCCAGATGAAGACGCTTGGTGATGCCTACCGCGTGAGGCAAAACGCTCTGGAGCTCGTGAAACGCGCAGCACGCGAGAACGATCCTTCAGAAAGAGAAGCAATGCTCACCTTCCTGGTTGCCGGAGGCGGCTACACAGGCGTTGAAACGATTGCAGCGCTGAACGAGCTGGTGCGCGAGACTGCCGGTCATCACGAATGCCTGGCGGGCACACCCGTTCGCATGATCATCGCAGAACCCGCCGAAAGGCTGATGTCAGAAGTCACCGAAGATCTGGCCAGCTACTCACAACAGCAGCTCGAGGCCGCTGGCATCCGCGTCCTGCTCAAAACGGGTGTGCGAAGCGCGGAAGGTGACGTGATTGAACTCACTAACGGCGAAAAGATTCGGGCTCGCACGTTCATCTGGACGGCGGGCGTCGAGGCCAACAAGCTGGTGAGTGAATTGGATGCTCCCAAGGGCAAAAGCAAGGGTCTTAAAGTCAACGGCGACCTTTCCATGCAGGAATTTGAGGGCGTTTGGGCCCTCGGTGACTGCGCCGAAGTGCCACGGCCCGATGGCAAGGGCACGTATGGAGCGACGGCGCAGAACGCAACGCGGGAAGGGAAGCAGGCGGCGCGCAACATCGTCAGGCTGTTGCGTAATCAGCCGCTCAAGCCGTTCCGCTACACGCCTGTCGGAGAGCTGGCGCTGGTAGGCCGGCGTAGAGGCGTGGCTCGAATCTACAATCACAACTTCTGCGGGTTCACGGCTTACCTTTTGTGGCGCATGGTCTATTTCGCGAAGCTCCCGTCCATGACTCAGCGTCTCCGCGTTCTCTCGGATTGGTTCCTTGACGCCGTGCTTGGCCCGGCCGCCAAATTCCACTACCTTGCGGCTCTCTCGAGCGGAGAAAAGATGAAGTCCGATCAGGGAAATGCAGCATCAGCCTGAATCAACCAGGGAAAGAGCACGCTTTCAAGTTCAAACCTTAAAGGTGGAACCGAAAGCGCAGCTCGCCATAGATCTGCCGCGGATTGACGTAGTGAGTCCCACCAAACGTGTTGCTGTTATCGAGCAGGTAACGTGCATTTCCAAGGTTTGTTCCGTTGATGGAAGCAGACCAGCTCTCGCCAAAACGCTTACCGATTGAAAGATCAAACGTCGAATGCGGCGCGAGATGATTTGGGCCGTCGCCATCGAGAAAACCGGATCCGAAGTGAAACGCCGGTGTCGCCCAAACCCGCCAGGGAAGCTGCAAAGAGACTACGGTGCTGAGCGTGTTGCGCTGGTCGTGATCGAGTAGAAAGGCGCCGAAATCCGAGCTCTCGAGCAGCCCTCCGGTGACCGGCCCAATGCCGTACGCAAGCTGATTCGAATACGCGATGCGAAGCTTAGCAAAATTTCGTATAGCTGGGCTCTGGATACTCACCTCTGTTCCTGAGATGCGAGCCCCGAGATCGGTCAGCGGAACGAAGATCCCGGAGTTGCCGATTACATCGTGGTCGAGAAAATTTCGCGCACTCGTGTGGAAGTTGTCAACCTCTAGCGACCAGCCGCAATACGGGATAGTCAGGCCGAAATCGTGCTGGATGTCGCGCTCGCCATGCAGCGGAATGAATCCGAAACCTTGTGCCAAGGCAAAGTCAAGCAGAGGCCCCGACAGGCTGTTAAGCGGAGGCGGTTGATAGTAGTACGCATAATAACCGCGGAGAATCCAATGCAGGCGCGGAATGCGTATCGCGCCTCCTAATCTTGGGTCGGCTGCGTTTTCATTCACCAGGCCCGCATAGTGCGTCAGGCGAAGCCCCACATCCAGTGTCAACCAGGGTGTCGCTTTATACTGATCTTCCAAAAACAGAGCATCTGAATTGGCCCAGTGTTGCTCGCCCTGAGCAAGCGTTCTCATCCCGGGATTCGCCGTTAATCCGAAAAATGCGTCGTCCCGCTGGCCCCATACTTCGAAGCCGGCTCGCGCATTATGCTCTTTCTTCTGCGCTTGCACCAGCGCACGCACTCCCAGATAATACGAGCGGTCGTGATCCTCGAGTACGAATGGCGTATCCGCCGGTCCGCCTAAATAGCGGGCGCTATTGTAATGCAGATACGGCGTCACCGAGAAGAGCACGCCCTCCGAGAGTGTGTGAGTCCAGCCGAAGCCGGCGAGATAGTCGCGCTCGAGATCTAGATCACGGACGCCCGCCGCCTGATCTTCCGGGGTGTTCGGAATCTGGTAATGATCTCCCCGGATCGAAACGGTCCATCGAAGCTGATCTTTTGCAGTCGGATTGTAGAGCAGGGAAGCAAAGCCGCCCACACCGCTTTCCTGATCGTGGATTACGGCCGACGTAGGATTGCTCAAACCGAGCTGCGACCGGTTCCCGTCTACGCTGGCGTAATAGGCGAGCCGCTCTGTGTGGCCACCGAAATTAAACTGATCGTCAGTGCTATAAAAATTGCCAAACGAACTCACCAGCTCAGCTTGGTTGTCGCGGTTGAACCCGGAGGGTGTGAGAACGTTGAAGAAGCCGTACGTTCGATCGCCATATTCGCTCGAAAAGCCGCCGCGCTCGGTCTCTAGCTCATCCACGTTCTTCGGGTTGATCAGCGGAGCAACATTGGCGGCAATGCCTGTATTAATGACCGGAACGCCATCGATGAACCAGTTGACCTGATGGCCGCCCCGCATGTGCAGCATATCGTGCACCATATAGGCTCCGGGTACAAAATCTGTAATCATCTGTAGGCTGTTGGTCTGATCCGCGCCTGGGGTCTGCTCGACCTCCTTAGCCGACGTCAGGCTCTGGACCGTAGATACCTGCGTCTCAAGGCGGCTCGCGGAAACCTCGACCGACTCCGTAATTTGCCGAAGCTCCAGCTGAAAGTGTAAGACCGGGTTCTTTTCCCCGACCGTGATCTGCTGCTCCTGTCTGCGGAAGCTGGCGGCTTCAACTGATACTTCACATAATCCGCTGTAGGACCCAGAAAATACAAATGACCCGTAGGGATCTGAGGTCGTCTGTTTTGATAATCCGGAATCTGTACAGCTCAGGCTGACCCTCGCTCCCTCTACTGGACGATGTTGTGGGTCGTGGACAACTCCTCTTATGCTTCCAAAGTTCTCGCCCCGCCCAACAGCGGGGCAAATCAAGCAAGCCGCCAGACAGACTCTGGCCTGCCAATTCCGCATGTAAGTTCTCCCCGGGCGAAATGAATAGAGCTAGATTACGAGCGGAGAGAAGGAGGACCTCGCTTCGGCCAACCGCGCCCCGAAAGAACCCCCCGGAGCGTCCGAATTTCCGGGGCAGCCGGGCAGAGACGCACGAGTTGCACCGCTTGTTCCAGCCCGGGCGGCGGAGCTTTCTGCACACGGGGCGCCGGAACGACTGCTCGTGGGTAACAAGGGCACTTCTGCGAGACAGCGCGAAGGGCATTCTCGTCTGATTGCTGCCGAAGTGCGCAGTGATGCTGGCCATTTCGGCGGCAGCAAGCGGGCAAGCTTGACGGCTGGCCCGCGAAAACCGGCGCTGCACCCACCAGGAAGCTGAGATTGCACAACAGCACAAGGGCCAGCAAACGCCGCATTCGCCTTATTGTAGCGGTCGCGGGGCGAGCTTCGTTTTCCTGTTGACAGCTTTTCCCTTGGCGTGCTAATTTTGCAGCATGGTGCTAGTTCCACAGCATAAGCTCAGCCGCCGGGAACGGCAGATCATGGACGTGCTCTACCGCCATGGCCGGGCCAGCGTCGCTGAGATTCTGGAGCAGATCCCAGATCCGCCGAGCTATTCCGCCGTGCGCGCCATGTTGCGGGTGCTGGAAGATAAGAAGCACATCCGGCACGAGGAAAAGGATCTCCGCTATATTTACTTTCCAGTCATCCCGAGGGAAAAGGCCCGCCGCTCCGCAGTCGCTCATCTGCTCGAGACCTTCTTCGACGGTTCCACCGAGCAAGCAGTGGCAGCTTTACTCAATGTCTCGGCGCGCGATCTGACGCCCGAAGATTTCGACCGCTTGGCGCAGCTCATCGAGCAGGCGCGCAAAGAGGGCCGCTGATGCACTGGTCGTTTTGGTTGCAATTGATGCTTCGTTCCGCGCTCGTGCTGGTAGCCGGCGAGGCGCTTCGACTCATAAATAGAAAGCGAAGTCCGGCCTTCCGGCATCTCCTGCTCCTCGCAACCTTCGTCTGCCTGGCGCTGTTACCCCTGTTCTCTATTCTGCTTCCCGGTATCAGTCTCCCGGTTTGGCCGGCTTCGAATGCCAACTCGAGCGTCACGGTGGAGCAGGTTTCCTTTACCCTCCAGCAGCAAACCGCGTCACGGTCGCTCAATTGGCCTCTCCTGATCTGGCTCCTCGGAATCGCCATTGCTATGGTCCCGATACTTGCCGGAATCTTTTCGGCTTGGAAGCTGGTGAAACGCTCTAAGCGCCTTCGAGACACGCCCTGGCAAGAATTGCTCGACGAGCTCTGCCCGCGTTCGCTCGGCTCACGCAAACCTGCACTACTTGTCTCTCGCGAGTTAGCTGTGCCACTTACGTGCGGCGTATTGCTTCCCAAAATCGTCGTGCCTGCGGCTGCGGTCGGATGGAATGCCGGAAGGCGGCGCGCCGTTATTTTGCATGAGATCGCGCACGTCCGGCGATGGGATGTAGCGGTGCAACTCTTCGTTCATCTCATTGCCGCACTCTGGTGGTTTCAGCCGCTGGTCTGGTTATTGCGCCGGAGTATTCGTCAGGAAAGCGAGCTGGCCTGCGATGCCGCGGCTCTCGGCCAGGGCATTCGACCCTCGCAATACGCATCCGAGCTCCTTGCCATCGCGAAAGGCCTCGCCTGCGACGTCCGTCTGTCCAGTTCCAGCATCAGCATGGCCCGGGGTGGGGATCTTGAATGGCGTCTCCGCTCCGTTCTCAACCCGCCCTCTGCGCTGCTTTCGCAAGCTCGCATCTGGACGGCTGCCATTCTTCTTGCCGCGGTGACCTTCGCAGCTTCGGCCATCACCGATGGTCGCGAAAAGCTCTTACAAGAACCAGGAGGTTCAATCATGAAACGTTCGCTGTTTACAGGCTTACTGGCCTCGGTAGGTCTCTCGGCCGCCACCATCAGCGGCTCCATCTTCGATCCCAACGGCGTCGCTATTCCCGACGCCAAGGTCCTTCTCACCAACCCGGATACCGGCGCCAAACAGGAGGCCGCGTCAGGCCCGGACGGGAAATTCAGCTTGGAAAACGCGCCCGCCGGGGATTACATATTCGCCGTTGAGAAGCCTGGATATAGCTCCATCCTTCGCGTTTATGACTTGAAAGAGGACTCCACCATTGACCGGGGCTTCACAATGGCTGCTGGAGACAGCTCAAAGGATCCGAACGGTATTCTCACTAACTCGGACCCCGCAGCCAGGCGCGTACGAATCGGCGGCCAGGTGGCTCAATCCAATCTCATCAGGAAGGTCCAGCCAGTCTATCCAGGACCGGCAAAAGCCGCCGGCGTACAGGGCACAGTAGAACTCGAAGCGGACATCTCGAAGGAAGGCGTACCGGTCGAAATCCGCGTTGTCTCCTCGCCCAGCGACGACCTCTCGCAAGCCTCTCTCGAGGCAGTCCGCCAATGGCGCTATCGGCCCACGCTCCTGAATGGCAATCCCGTGGAGGTGGTGACGGAGGTCATCGTAAACTTCACGCTTGCGCGGTAACCCTATTAAAAGGCTCGGCTTTTCTTCTTGTTAGCTGAGCCTTTCCCTCTGCCGCACCCTTCTGGCCCACATTCTGTTGACAAACTCCACGATTCCGATAGACAATATCCACATGCTTCCTCTATCAGGCGGCAATGTAGTCCGAGGTAACGCGCCCCAGCGCCGCGCCATCGGGCAACCCGCTGAGGCTTCTCATGGCTAGTGCGCTATCGATTCCCCGCATACAACAGCATTCAGCTTCCCCGAGCGTTGGCCAGCTGATTTCGGAGACGGCAACGACACGCCCTTTGAACGTCGTCTGTATCGGAGCTCATCCCGATGATCCGGAAACAGGCTGCGGAGGAACCCTGGCGAAGCTTGCCGCGGACGGACATCACGTGTCCATCCTTTACCTGACCCGTGGCGAAGCCGGTCTTAAAGGCGGCGATCGTTATACCGCCTCTAAATTGCGCACCGCCGAAGCCTTGCGCGCCTGTGACCTCCTCGGCGCAACGGCCGTGTTCGCCAACCAGATCGATGGGCAAACCAGCGCGGAGAAGAAGCAAGCACGGCAATTCACTGCCCTGCTGGCCTCGCTCGAGCCCGATCTCGTCTTCACCCACTGGCCCCTCGACACCCATCGCGACCATCGCAACGCCGCTCAACTGACATATGAAGCGTGGGAATCGTTAGGTGAGTCTTTCACACTTGTCTATTACGAAGTGATGACCGGGGTTCAGACTCACCACTTCGAGCCGAACTGCTTCATAGACGTCGTATCGACTTCAAATCAGAAACGCTCTGCCATATACGCGCACGTCTGCCAGAATCCGGATCGCTTCTATCCTTATCACGAAAAGATGGAAAAGGAACGGGGCTCGGAATCGCAGTTTTCGCGCGCGGAGGCTTTTGTCGTAGTTCGCGAAAAATTGCCCAAGCCCTGCCTGCCGTTTGAAATGTAAATCGGGCTGCGCAAGGCTGGCAGTTCGTAGGTCTACTACACTGCAAACATGAACTTCTTGCGCTTCAGGCGCGAGCTTTTTGTCCCGGCATTTCTCTTATGTATTTTTTCTTCCAGTTGTTTGGTCCGCAGGCGCGTAGTCGCGCCGCAAGGCACGCGCGTGCCCAAGCCTTTGCTCAGCGCGACGCGGGAAGAACTCATTCAAAAAATACATCAGGTATCCGATCCCATCCAGTCCTTCACGATGAAGACCGACATGTCACCTTCCGTCGGCAGTCTTTATGGTGGGCAAGTGACCGATTACCCGACCATCAGCGGTTTTATTCTCTTTCTGAAACCCGACAACATCCGCGTCGTGGGTCTTGATCTCGTCATCCACAGCACCGCTTTCGATATGGTGTCGACGGGCAACGATTTCCGCGTTTCCATACCGGCAAAGAGCCAGTTCATAGAAGGGCGCAACGATGCTCCGACAAACTCCAAGAACAAACTCGAGAATCTGCGGCCCTCTGCTTTTCTCACCGCTCTCCTGATCAGCCCTCCGGATCCCAGAACGGATATCAGCTTTGTGGAAGACGATACGAATGAAACCACAGCGGTTTACATCCTGATGATGATTCGCCGCAATGGCGACCAGTATTATCCGTTGCGCAATGTCTACTTCGACCGTTATACATTACAGATTTCGCGCCAGAAGACGTTCGATACCGAGGGAAACATTCTCAGCGAAACCAAGTACTCCGGTTGGGCCTTGCACAATGGCGTCTCGTTTCCATCTGTCATCGATATTGAAAGGCCGAAGGACGGCTATGAAGTAGTCCTCAAGGTAATCGATATAAAGATCAATACGGGTGAGGTCACGCCGGCGAAGTTCGTACTCAATCAGCCGCCCGGATCACAGCTCAAGGTGCTGCGCTGAGCGAGTGCACAGCTCAGCCTTGTGCCGGTCAACGCACAATTTTCTTCACGACCGCTTCCAGCCAGACCGCAGCAGCCATCGCGCCCGGGTCGGCAAACCCGATTGTCCTCCCACCCAGGTAACTCGCCCTGCCGCGTCGCGCGATCATCTGCGTAGTCTTTTCGGCTCCGCGCCTGGCTGCGCTTACAGCGCTTGCAAGCGCATCGCGCCATGAAGATCCTGCCTGCAGCTGCTCGCGGAAAGTTCGCGCGAATGGCAGGAGAGCATCGAGCATCGTGCAGTCTCCTGCTTTTGCGCCTCCCAGTTCGGCAGTTGCGTTGCACCCATCGATGATCGCCGTGGCCCAGAGTTCCGCGTCTTCGGCTGAACCCGCCTCGAGCGAGCTGCCCGTTCTCAGAAACAGCACTCCATAAAGAGGTCCGGACGAACCGCCCAAAACGCGCTGCAGGAGAAGGCCGATGCCCTTTAACAGCTCGGAAGGATTATCTAACGCCAGCGTGTGAACTGCTCTCCTCAATTCGTTAGCTGCTCGCGTCATGTTCAAGCCGAGATCTCCATCGCCAACCGCCTGATCCAGTTTCGATAGCGTGTCTTCCGCGCCGATCAACGCGTCACACCCAGCTTTTATCGCTTGTTCGGCCTTTTCTCCCAGCTCCGTTTGCGCGGCCCGCTCCACCGTAACTGGCTGCTGCTCGGCCAGCTCGAATACTCTGGCCGAGACCGCGCCGGGCCCGCTCTTTGGAAGATTAGGCCACCCAGGAGCAGATGTGGCGGCATCCAGCCAGCGCAGACGGTCATCGTCGACCCGCAGCAACGAGATTGAGATACCGGCCATATCCAGGGATGTAACAAAGCTCCCTGCGTAAAGCCGCTCTATCTCGAAACCCCGCTCGTCAAGCCTAGCCAGAGTTTTTCGTCCCGCAATAGCTACCTCCATTGCGGTTGTCGCGCCGAGGTTATTGATCAGGGCAGCGATCCGTTCACCCGCGCGAAGCCGCATCTCTCGTACAATCATGTCGAGCAGTTCGGTAACGAGCTCATCGGCAGGGCGCATCGGTATGCGGCGCACGCCCGGCTCGCCATGAATGCCAAGACCCAGTTCCACTTCCTGATTGAGAAGGAAAGCTGGTCCGGATGCCAGCGGCGAGACCCCGGCCGAAAGAGCGACTCCCACAGTGCCAACACTGTCGGCAACCCCCTGCGCAGTCGAAGCAACTTGTGGAAGATCTTTGCCCTCGGCGGCCGCCGCGCCTGCGATCTTGTGAACCAGCACCGTCCCCGCAATTCCGCGCCTTCCCGCGTGATCCTCAGATCCGGCGAGCGCCACGTCATCCCCTACGATTACGGTCTCCACCAGAAATCCTTCGGCCCGTGCCATCTCCGCGGCGAGACCAAAATTCAGGCGATCGCCCGTATAATTCTTCACGATCAGCAGAGCGCCCAACCTGCCCGTCACCGCCCGAATAGCGGCTAGCACTGACGAAGCGCTCGGAGACGTGAAGATCTCTCCGGCAACGGCCGCGCTCAACATGCCTGATCCTATATATCCGGCGTGCGCCGGCTCGTGGCCGCTACCTCCGCCGGAGATGAGCGCCACCTGCCGTTCACGGCGCTCCTCCGCCTCCGCGCGCAATAGGACGTTATGTCCTGCTAAGCGCGCCACGCCCGGATAAAGTGCGAGCAGGCCATCTAACATCTCGTCTACAACGCATGCCGGCTTGTTAATTAGCTTCTGCATTGCTCATCCAGTATCTCTTTCGGGCACATCGCGTGCTCGCAGTCTGGCTGAATCCCACCCGGCTGACTATCGACCCCACCCGCTTCCTTGCACCTTCGATCGCACTTATTTATGTAAGAACTTTCGCCGGAGTCCTCTCATGATCCGCTCGCTCAGCATTCCGAAAGGCTGATCCGTGGTTAAGTATGTCCAGGTCGCCCCGCGTTCAAAACGCTCTTCACGCTGGAAACGAATCTCGTCACTGCTGATCTGCGCGCTCGCAAACGCCTCTGCAATTTCTTCTTCCAGGTAGCCGTGCAGGCCCGCGTAAATTTCCCTCACACCGGTTAGGAAGCTATACAGCGGATCACGACCTCCCCACGAAACCCAATGTATGCCGCCCTTCAATTCCGCCACATTTGCAAGATAGTCCGCCCAGAGCTCGTCGATGATGGCCAAAGTCACTCGCCGGCCGGCCTTTTCAACGATATCTGCGCTGGCCGTTTGAATTAATCGGCGATACTGTTCCTCCGGCAATATCGAGCGGAGACTCCAGCCAGGGGACAGCAGAATTTCGCGTCGCAGCGCCGAAACCTCGCGGCGATGGTGCTCGACGACAGAGTCGTATTTCCAAAGCAGCTCCCGAATCTCGAGATTCTGACTTTCCGCAGTACGTTGCACGCTCTCGATATCCGGGTTATCAGCGATACCAAAGCGAACCAGTAAGTCATCTTCGAGGCTTATAAAGAAGCGGGACGTGCCCGGATCCCCTTGCCGTCCGGCACGGCCCCGCAGCTGGTTATCGATTCGCCTTGCCTCGTGACGTGTGGTGCCGATCACGTAAAGGCCGCCAAGTTCTACCACCTTCTCGCGCTCCTTTGATGGATTCCCTCCAAGCAAAATGTCAGTCCCGCGTCCGGCCATGTTGGTCGAGATAGTCACTGCCCCAAGCGCGCCCGCCTGGGCGATGATCTCCGCTTCGGCCTCATCGTTCCGGGCATTCAGAACCGAGTGCGGAATCCCTGCCATCTGCAAGCGCCGGCTCAGCAATTCCGATTCCTCCACGCTTGCCGTTCCCACTAGAATCGGCCGCCCACTCTCGTGGACTTTTCGAATCTCTTCCACCAGTGCTCGGTTACGCGCGGCCTTTCCCTGGTAGACAATGTCGGGAAGGTCCTGGCGAATCACCGGGCGATTGGTTGGAATCACCGTCACAGGCACTCTGTAGACCTTCCAGAACTCTTCGGCTTGCGTTGCCGCAGTTCCGGTCATCCCGCAAATTCGCTCATACATCCCCGCCAGGGACTGCACCGTGATCGAGCCAAGGATGCGACCCTGCGTCTTTAGCGCGAGGCGTTCCTTAGCTTCAATGGCGGACTGTAGACCTGCCGGCCAACGCCGGTTCTGGGCGATGCGGCCTTTTAATTCGTCCACCAGTTCGACAGAGCCGTTCTTAACCACGTAATCGACATCGCGCTTTAGCAGTGCATGGGCATGAAGCGCGTCCTGCACTGCGGTCAGATTGCGAAAGTTTCTCTCATCGAATAAACTGCCTGACCCAAGGGCCCCTTCCACCCGCCGAATCCCCGCATCCGTCAACTGCACGTTCCGCGCGAACCGGTCGAGAAAGTAGTGTACGTGAGGCCGTAGCGCGATCACCACGGAGTCCACGCGGTATGCAAGCGTCGAATCTTCAGCCGCTCCGCCGGCAATCACCAGCGGGATTCGCGCCTCATCGATCAGAATGGAATCCGCCTCGTCTATCATGGCGAACGCAAACGGGCGCTGAACTACTTCTTCCGCGCTGCGAGCCAGCCCGTCGCGTAAGTAGTCGAAGCCGACCTCATTCGCGGTCGCGTAGGTCACGTCGCATCGATACCCGGCGTGCCGCCACCCTGCGGGCATGCTCTGTGAAATGTGAGCGACGGAGAGCCCGAACCATTCGTAAATCCCGCCCATCCACATCGCGTCGCGCCGGGCAAGATAGTCGTTTGCAGTCAGCACGTGGATGCCGCGCCGCTTAAGCGCATACCAAATTACCGCCGGTACGGCAGCCAGCGTCTTTCCCTCGCCCGTCTGCATCTCTGCGATATGCCCGCGCGCTAAGGCAAGCGCGCCTAGAATCTGCACGTCGAACATGCGCAACCCCAGCACACGCTCGGCAATCGCGGCCGTTAGCGCGAACGTTTCAACAATGTCTGTGTCTGCGCGGACAAGCCTTGCGGCGGACTTGAATTGTTCGTCGGTAAACGAAGATAGCTTCTCTCGCTCTCGGGTAATTGCCCGCAGTTGGTTCTCAGACTCACGGTCGCGGAGCCCGAGAAAGCGCATTACGTCTTCCCAGGACACTAGTCCTCTCCTTTTCGTTCTTTCTGATTACGAGAAGAGAAAGATCGGGGGAGGGGGCCGCTGGAACAGCGCGGGCGTGTGCGGTTCAGTTCCACGCCATGACTGATAAACGGGAGCAGAATTCAGAACGCGCTCGCGCACCTGAATATCGCGAGTTTTCCGGGGCGCATGCTGCTTGGTTCTGACCGAGCAAACGATTTCAACTACGGATACGACACGTGCCGGCGGGACAACCACCTGTGTTGTCAGCAAGGCAAGCACGGCGGCGAAAACATATTGCACCGCCGCTCTTGTCATGAGTCTGAGTGTCTCACAAATCAGCTTCCATCGTCGTCTCGTGCGAATCACCGAGGGAAGGAATAGCTGCTGGCGGTCTCCATCAGCGTGCCTGGGGCGCCGTAATCTCCGCTTCCTTCGCCAGTTCGTCGTTCACCTGCTGATTCTTCTGTCGGATCTGCTGAGATTCCTGAATAGCTTGGCGCGCCTGCTCGGGTTTCCCCGCCCCCTGGTAAGCGCGCGCCAGACTGTAGTGAAGACTGCCATCGTCATCCAGGCTCAGTGCTTTCTCAAGATGTGGAACCGCCTGAGCATTCTGGTTCAACTCCGCGTAGACCATACCGAGCGCCGCGTGCGCAGGGAGCATCTCGGGTTCCGCTTTGAGCGCTCTCAGCAAATACGGCGCAGCTTTCTCTGCCTGCTGTGTTCGCCAGAGACTTTCTCCCATCATGAAGTTCAGGTCCGGGGCGTTCGGCTCCTGCCCCAACATCCGCTCGAGCAGCGGCATCACTTCGTCGTATTTGTGCGCGGCAAATAGAGAACCTGCCAGTTCCGTCTCGAGCCGCGGATCCCCGGGGGCAAGCGCCAGCGCAGCCCGCCACTCCTTCGCCGCCTCCGCATCCTGCCCGTGCCCATGCAAAATCTCCGCCTTTAGAGCGTGTATCTCGACCGAGTCGGGCAGTTCTCCTAAATGGTCGAAAGCCTCCAGCGCAAGTTGGTTATAAGCTCGCGTTGCCCAAAATAGTGACTCGGGTGTTGCGGATGCGCCGTCGATCTTCGTTGCACCGATCAGATCGCCCTTTAGAAAGCGGCATTCGGCACTCTGCCCTTGGCACGCTGACGCGGAGGTCTCGGTTTCCAGCTGCTCTTCTTCCTTCGCCCAATCCGCGTGACCCGTGTTTTCGTAAACTTTGGCGAGCCCGCTGTGTAATCCCGGTAGCGAAGGTACTTTGCTTTGCGCCTCGCGATAGAAGAAGAAGGCGCTGCGATACTGCCTCCGCTGTAGGCGCGAGTCCGCCAGCAGCGCCGCAACGTAAGGCGATTCGGGCGCACTCTTTGAAAGCTTGCTGAATGTACCGGATGCCAGCGCCTCATACGCCTTTCCCAACCCGTACCAGACCTTTGGATCCGCGCCGTTCGCCTCAGTCAATTTCCGGTACTGCTGCGCTGCTTCTCCGGCCCGTTTCAGGCTTAAATAGGCGCCCGCCAGCATGCCACGCGCATTCTGATCGTCCGGTTGTACGCGCAGCAATTTTTCCAGCGGCGCGATTGCCGCGCGCGGCTCATTGAGCTGAAGTTCCGCCATGCCGAGCGAAGTAAGAGCTGGCACGCTCTCGGGTTGCACTTTGAGTACGGCTTCGAAATGTGGCACCGCTTGGCGGGCGTGTCCTGCCATCTGCTCTGCCAGACCCAGATTCAAAATCAATCCCGGATTCCCTGGGATGGCTTTGACAAGATGCTGGTAAATCGGAATCGCTTCCTCGAAACGCCCCTGAGCCATCAATTCTTTGGCGCGGTGTGACTGCTCCGCAAGCTCCTCGCTCTGCGCAAAGACCAAGGACGTGAAAAACAAAAAGGCGGCCCAACTAAGGAGCCGCCTTCCAAATCGGTTGCACTTTCGCACTACTTCATATTTACCAACTGAATCGTCCGGCGAAACGGATATTGCGTTCGCCGTACGAGCTGGTGACCTGCATGAAGTTCGAGTCGTTCACCGTGTTATCGGGGGCGTTGAAATGCGATGTGTTCGGAAGGTTGTAGAACTCAGTTCGGAACTCGAACTTTAGATTCTCCCTTATCGGAAACACGCGAGCGATACTCATGTCGGTGTTCCAGACGCCTGGAGCCGCGAGTATGTTCCGGCCCGTTGTGCCGAAGCGCTGCTGTGTAACGGGCGCGAATGCGGCTGGATTGTAGTAATACTCGCCCGGTCCCACGTTCCCGAAACGCGCTACATTCATCAGCACTTGGTCTGCTGTTTGCGTATTGCTGGGAGCATTCAGGGAAGTGCCGCTGGCGTAAATATACATCGGGTTACCTGTGTAGCAGGCCTCGATTCCAGTGAATTGCCAGCCCCCTAGAACTTTCGCAGCAATGCCGCTGTTCACAAACTGCTTGCCTGAACCGAAAGGTAGGTCGTAGACCCACCCCAACTGAAACACATGCCGTCTGTCAAAGCCGGCCGAAGCACGGTTGCGCTGGAACACCGGCGTCCAGTTCCAGTCCACGCCCGTCCAACCATCGTCATCGGCATAATCGATGGCATGCGACCAGGTGTAGGCGCCTTTCAACATCAGTCCTTTTGAGAATTGGCGGTTGAACGCCACCTGCAGAGAGTTATATTCCGAACTCAGGTAACCGTCCCACATTTGCGTGGGTATTGTCCGCCCGATCGTCGAATATTGCGGGAGACCCGTTGTGCCGGATCCCGGATATCCCGTGTTTATGTCCTGATCGGCCAGCAGATGCACCGAGTGTTGGCCTACGTAACCTGCTGACATCACAATCGCACCGGGAAGCTGCCGCTCCAATGTGAAGTTGTAGGACTGCACATAGCCGCGATGGATGAAGCTATAGGGACTGCGCTCTGTAGCCGTCGGGTCCAAGGGCACAATGCCGGTGGAAAGATCGGGCCCGACAATTGGCGGAATGCCATTGGCCAGCGTGCCCGGTACAAAAGCATTGGGATCTCGACTCAAGTTTGCGACGGAAAAGCTATTCAGCGCAGTGTAATTGTTGTTTATTGTCAGCGGATAGAAACCGCGCAGGGGGCGCGAAAACGGAAGCGGATCGTAGTTGAGGCCGTACCCGGTCCGGACAACCGTCTTCTCGTCTAATCGGTAAGCTAAACCGACTCTGGGCGCAAACAGCTTGTGGCTGACGCTGATACCGGCGTTGACGGGCACACTGCCGTACCCGCCCATATAAATGTCGTTATTGCTGGGATCGTAGCGCTCGATGCCGTGTCCGCAGCAGCGAGTCATGAGTGGATACAATTCGTAGCGCACGCCGAGGGAGACCGTCAATTTCTTCGAGAATTGCCACCGATCCTGAGCGAACCAGCCAAATTGCCATTCGCGGCCAGTCATCAGGATGTATTGATCGCCCTTCTGCGTGTTGTCGGAAAACCCGAGCAGGAACTGCGCGTAATCGTTGTACTGGTTAGTCGGGGTAGCGTTGCCGTTTCCGAGATTATTCGTAGTCACCTGGCCATTGAAGTCGAAGTAGCCTCGCGGGCCGCCGGGACTCAATTCCGGTTGCCAGTGGTTCAGGTGATGCCGCACCAAATCGAATCCGAAACGAATCTCGTGAGCGCCCTTGGTCCATGCCAGCGAGTGACTCGTGGTGTACGTTTCGTCTGTCCGGTAAAGGGGCATCCAGTTCGGGACGCCCGTCGCTGTATACGCGGTCCCCCAATTCACGTCAGGAAATCCACTGTCCCGAATGTCCGGGCCGTTCAATCCCGGAATGCCGAGCGTACTCGAATAGTCCTTCCCGAAATCGGTCCCCAGAACCGTTTGGTTCATGCGCTGATATCCGATGTTTCCATCCAGCACCAAGGTGGGAGAAAACACATAGGTATGACCAATCGAAGCGACTTGCACGCTCGTCCGGCCCTTGCCTGGGTCGGAGCCCGGAGCCGGACCGCCTGCCGGGCCAAATATGCCCACCCCTCCCGAGGTTGCGAACATGTTGTCGTACTTCACCCAGATCGAGTGCTTGTCCGTGCGGTTATAGTTGACCTTCGCGTCATACTGAAAACGGTTAATGGCGGGACTGGCGGACGCGAAGTAGTTGTTTACCGTGCCCGGAAGATTCGGAGCCGGAAGATAGCTTTGAATCGCCTGAGCTTGCGGACTTATGTATTGCCCCGGGACGATACCGTTGGGGAAAACAGCTCTTCCCGTGCCGTCTGCGTTCCCCGTGAACGGGTTATAGATCGGAGTATTGTAAGCAGAGAAGTTTCCGTCCCTTTGATCGGCTGTCGGGACAGTATACAGGCCGTTGGCGCTCGTCTTCTGTGTCGTTCCATCAAAGCTTACGAAGTAGAACAGCTTGTCTTTCTTGATCGGGCCACCGATCGTGCCGCCGAAATTGTTGTAAATACCGACCGGTTTGCTCTGGTTAGGCTGCAGGAAAAAGTTGCGCGCGTTCAGATGCTGATCATTGTGAAAAATGAAGGCGCTCCCGTGAATCTGGTTGGTTCCGGACTTTGTTACCACCGTGATCGATGAAGCGCCGGCCAGCCCCTGGTCTGCATCTGCGGCGCTGGTCGTCACATTTACTACGTCGACCGTTTCAGCTGGCGCTACGTAGCCGGTGTATTGCGGAAGCCAGACATTAATGCTTTCGGCGCCGTCGATCTTGGTTATATTGGTCTGTCCATTGCCGCCGTTCACGTGCGTGTTCAACGGCGCCCCAGGGTTGTCGGTGGTGGAATTGATGAATTGCGCCGGCGTCGTGCCCGGAGCCAGATTGATGAGCGTCTGGTAATTCCGATTTCCGCCCAGAGGCATCTCGGTAACCGACCGCGAATTGATCTCCGTGTGCGTGTCTGCCTTATCTGTCTGCAGCTGGACAGCTTGCGCGGAAACATTCACCTGTTCGGTTTCGCGACCTACTTCGAGACGAAGATCGCTACGGGTCACCGTGTTCGGAGTGACACCCAGGTCGGTCTGCTCCAGCTTGCGGAATCCTTTGGCCAGAACGGTCAGATTGTACTTATCCGGAAGCAAGTTGAGGATGCTGAAGCGTCCACTCTGGTCGGTGGTGTCGGTACGCGTTTGACCTGTCCCGATAGCAGTAGCCGTTACGGTGGCATCGGGCACAACCGCACCGCTCGGGTCCGTCACAGTCCCCACTATGGAGCCGTACAGAACCTGGCCGTGAACCGGTGACTGAATACCCAGCCACACAAATAGACCGACTACAAGCTGAATGTATAGGAGGCGTGTTGGAATTACAGCAGCCCTGACCCTTAAAGGAAGCATCTTTCCCTCGCAACTAACGATTTGGACAGCTGAGCGAATTAACTAACGTTCGTTTAGTAGATGTTATAGCAGGGCGCAAACGATTGCAAGAGTTTTGTCGGGTTATAGTGAGAAACGAATTTCACTTACTCATGAATAGGCTTTCGCGCCGGTCGCTCCTAAGAAGTGTAGCTACCATACCTCTCGTTTGCGCCGGATCTGCGCAAACTCGCCCCGCGATTTTTGCGTACGCAGGCACATACAGTTCTCCGCAAGGTCCGGAAGGCAGCAAGGGGTATGGAAAAGGGATTTATCTGCTCGAAATGAACCCTGAAACAGGAGCGCTTAAACAGCAGCAACTTTTCCCCGAAGATGCGAACCCTTCCTGGCTGGCCCTCCATCCCTCTGGCAAGTATCTGTACGCAGGAAATGAGACGGCTACCTTCGAGGGCGCTGCATCGGGCTCCGTAACCGCTTTTTCCATCGATCGCGCAAGCGGACGGCTCACCAGGCTGAACACGGTGAGTTCACAAGGCGCAGGACCGGCCCACTTGAGCGTTCATCCCTCCGGTAAATACGTCCTTGTCGCAAACTACGCCGGAGGAACCGCGGCCGTGCTGTCTCTGCAGCCCAACGGGGAACTGGGAGCAGCCACCGATGTGAAAAAGGATCAGGGCTCGCCCGGCTCTGCCCATGCTACAAGCGCACCGCCGGGCAGCTTTGCCATTAGCGGCCACGATCGTCCGCACGTGCACATGATTCAATCCGATCCCTCTGGTCGCTTCGTAATCTACACCGATCTGGCCTTGGACAAGATCTTCGTGTGGCGATTCGATCTCGATCACGGGAAGCTTTCTCCCGGCGAATTTCCCTCTGTCTCGCTGCCCTCAGGCGACGGGCCGCGTCATTTCACTTTTCATCCGAACGGCCGCTGGCTCTACTCGCTGCAGGAAGAAAGCTCTACCCTTGCCGTTTTCGCCTACGACGGGCAAACTGGGCGGCTCTCACCGATGCAGAGAGTTTCCACCTTGCCCAAGGCGTTTGCTGGAACGAATTTCACCTCGGAAATAGCGGTCACGCGCGATGGGAAATTTGTTTATGCCGGTAACCGGCTGCACGATACCGTCGCTTGCTTCTCAATCGGGTCGGCCGGCAGGCTGACGTACGCCGGCGAAACCTGGACGCGCGGCGACTACCCGCGAAGCTTCACCATTGATCCAAGCGGCAGTTTCCTCTATACCTGCAATCAGAGGAGCGATGCCATTGCGGCGTTCCGCGTAAACCGCCAAACTGGCGATCTTTCTTTCACAGGTCAGTACTTCCCGGTGGGCACTCCGGCCATGCTGCTCTTCTTGTCCTGAGACCGCGTTAGGATAGATGCCTTAGGCCCCACTATTGATGATGCTTCGGTTCAAAGGCATGGCATGCTTGCTAACCGCTGGACTCTTCGCGCCTGCAGTGAGCAGAGGCGCGCACCCGGTTACCTTCTCGCGCGACATCGCTCCCATCATTTACAAGAACTGCACCCCCTGCCATCGGCCGGGTGAATCCGGACCATTCTCGCTTCTCACCTATGACGACGCCAAACGGCACGCCTCGCAAATTGCCGATGTCACCAAACGGCGCTTCATGCCGCCTTGGCTTCCGCAGGCGGGGTATGGAAAATTCGAGGAGGAGCGTGGGCTGACAGAGAAGCAAATTGCTTTGATAAGCGAGTGGGTGCGCGAAGGGGCCTTGCCGGGGCCGCCCGGAGGTACCCCCGTACCGAAATTCAGCAGCGAATGGCAGCTCGGGCCGCCCGACCTGATCCTGCACGTTGCTCAACCGTATAATCTCCCCGCGGACGGCTCTGAAGTCTTCTGGAATTTTATTGTGCCCGTACCCATCAAGACCACGCGCTGGGTGAGAGCGATGGAAGTCCGGCCCGGCAATCCGCGGGTCTTTCATCACGCTAATGTGATCATCGACCGCTCCGGTTCGGCGCGACGTCAGGAGAAAACGGCTGGGGCCGGCTTTCCCGGCATGGACCTGACCGTCGAAGAGAGCACGTTCGATCCGGATGGGCACTTTCTTTCCTGGAAGCCGGGGAGTGCTCCGGTCGTCGAGCCCGATGGAATGGCTTGGCGCGCCGAGCCGGGCATGGACTTGGTGCTCAATGTTCACCTGCGGCCGACAGGCAAGCCCGAAGTAGTGAATCCGGAGATCGGGCTTTACTTCACGGATAAGCCCCAAGACAAGTTTCCGATGCTGGTGCAGCTCGAGCACGACGGCGCGATCGATATTAAACCGGGCGATCATGATTTCATGGTGACTGATAATTTCACGTGTCCGCTGGATTTGACCGTGCTCGCCATCTATCCGCACGCGCATTATCTGGCGAAACTCATGGAGGGTTATGCCACCCTGCCGGACGGCACGCGCAAATGGCTGATTCGTATCCCTGACTGGGATCTCAACTGGCAGGGAGTTTACCGGTTAAAAGAGCCGGTGCATCTGCCACGCGGGACGGTCGTCTCGATGCGCTATCACTACGACAACTCTTCCGAGAACGTACGCAACCCGAACAATCCTCCCAAAGAAGTAAAGGCCGGCATTCGGGCGACAGACGAGATGGGACACCTCTGGCTGCAGGTTCTGCCGGATGCGCCTGGAGATCAACGCGCCGTTTTACAGCAGGCGCTCGCGGAAGACCGGCTGAAGAAATACCCTGGCGATTTCTCAGCCAACTACAACATGGGCGACGCCATGTTGAATAAAGGCGATGCAGCGCAGGCGGTAAGGTATTTCGAGAACGCCGTAAAGGCGAATCCCGACAGCGTAGTCGCGGTGACCGAACTGGGCGTGGCCTTGTTCAGCGATTCGCGGCTGACGGACGCGGAACAACAATTCAAGAAAGCGCTTTCCATGGACGCGAGCTACACCGATGCCCGCTTTGACCTGGCCAGCGCAGAAGGCGAGAACGGCGAGCTCGAGGCTTGCGCAGCGGACTTCCGGCAGGTCTTGAAAGAGCGTCCAGACTATCCCAAAGCAGCGGACCACCTAGGGGACGTACTGTTTGCCTGGGGCGATCAGCTTGCCAAGTCGGGCGACAACGAGCAGGCCGTGCAGCGCTATCGCGAGGCGCTGGCCTATCGCGGCAGTGACGTGGAGCTACGCACCAGTCTGGGGGCGGCGCTGGCCCGCCTCGGCCGGATGGATGAGGCGCGGACCGAGCTCGAGGCCGCGGTACATATCAATCCCAATTTCGAACCCGCGCAAAAAATCCTTGCGGCCATCCGGCGCTAATCAGTACCTCTAGCCTTGAGTAGACGTTCTACCCAGCTTTCCATTCCTTCTCCGGTCTTGCAGGAAACGTTGATAACCTCCATGCCGGGCCGAACGGCGTCGATGTTTCGCGTCGCTGCTTCGCGATCAAACTCGACGGCGTCCGCCAGGTCCATTTTTGTGATTACGGCCACATCCGCAGTATTGAAAATCGTCGGATACTTCAGCGGTTTGTCCTCGCCTTCGGTGACCGACATCAGCACGGCTCGCAGGTTCTCACCGAGGTCGTAGCTGGAGGGACAGACCAGATTGCCCACGTTCTCGATGAACAGCAAATCCAAGTCTTCAAGCTTCCAGCCCTCGAGGGCGTTCGCGACCATCTCTGCGTCGAGATGGCAAACGGTGCCGGTCGTGATCTGCCGAACCGGGGCCATGCTGCGAGCGAGTCGAACCGCGTCATTATCTGTCGCCAAATCGCCGACCAGCGCGGCTACACGCACCTTTGGCTGCAATATTGACAGCGTTTTCTCGAGAAACGCCGTTTTGCCCGAGCCGGGACTGGAGACCAGGCTGACCACGTAAACGCCTGCTGCGCGGAAGCGATCGCGCAGCTCGCGAGCAAGCAGATCGTTGCGCTTGAGAACCTTCTGCCGGACTTCAACCAGCCGGGGCGTGCTCATCCATCAACTCCAACGCAAAGACCTCCAGCTCTGAACCGCGCCGAACATCGGCACTCGGAGCATCGCAAACGGCGCAGCATAAGCGCTGTATCGAAACAGCCGGTCGTTCTTGCCGGCACACCGAGCAATAGAGAATAACAGGTATTTCCTCAATCTCGAGTCTCGAGCCCTCGAGCGGCGTGCCTTCACACGCAACCTCGTAGGAGAAGAGCAGCGCATCCTTTACTACGCCGGAAAGCGGACCGAGCTTAAGATAAACTGCGGCAACTTTAGCGCCTTCGCGCCGCGCGATCTCCTCTTCGACTCCCTCTATAATGCTCAGCGCAATCGAGAGCTCGTGCATCGGCGGCTCAAAGTACGACTACATCCGCTCGATTTTGATATAGCGCTTGATGTCCGACCAGTTCATCATCAAGCCCGCGACTATTGTGACTGCGGCGGCAATGCTTACAATCCTAAACGCATTCATGGAAACAGACCTCTTTCTTTGTAAAATCGTCAACTAGTCCTTTGATAATTTGCACGGCTGGATCGACGGCCGCCTGAACGACTTCACTCAGCCCGATTTCCCCGGTATCATCGCGATCGACGATCAAGGGCTCGCAGCCGACTAGTAGAACTCTCTGAAATCGCGCGCCCATGCTCTTAGCGAGCGCCAGGACCTTCACCGGATCGAGGGCATGCGAATTGACCAACGACGCCTCATCGCAGATATCGGGTATGTCACCGGGTTCAATCTCGATTGTGTAGAGCGTGCCCGGTGCTCCACCGCGGGCCGTTGCGTCTACCAGAATCGTCAAATCATATTCATCTAAGAGAGCGAACCCAAGATCAATGCTGCGAATGCCAACCTCCATCACGCGCACGCCTTCGGGGCACGGGCATGCGGCTAGTCTTTGGGCAACGGCCACCCCGAAAGCATCGTCGCCCTGGAATATGTTGCCGATCCCGGCAATCAGCACTGAGCCGCTCATCATTGAAAGGCCTCAACCTCTTCTCGCGAGAAGAAGAAGCGATGTCCGATCTGGCGCATCTCGCCAAAATCTTTGCCGGGATCGTCTTCGATTACAACAGCGAAGTGGAGGTTGCCTTCGAAGTCTTCTTCCACTGCTTCGATAATGGCGATTTTGCCATCGAGCAGCGTATCGAAGATATCGGCTCGCTTGCGCGGATGAAGCCGGACGCGATCGCCTTTTTTGAGTTCACCCGCAGAATGCATGGAACGCTTATTGCGAATGGTTCCATGCAGCTCCAGCAGATGCTCGGGAGGACTCGCTTCCAATCTCTCCAGGATCGTTCGGGCCCGCTCGTCTGAGCGGCGCACTTCTTCCTTTTCGTCCTCGGTCAAGGTAAGAATGCGCAGCGTCAGGATCTCGTCGATCTCGGTCCCGTCGAATAAATCGCCTTTGCTTTCCGGCGCCACCTGCGGATAGTCGTAAAGAATGATGGGCGAGCCAAGCATGGTGCCGCGCGCTCCGCTATCGCCAATGAGCACGGGCCAGACGCCGGTGTTTTGGCAGGCAGCTACCATATCGCGAAGCTCTTCGGGCGGATCGATCTGAGAGACGAACTGGCCATTGTAAATCTGCAGCACGGCGTGCGCGGAGGCGAGAGAATGCGCCAGAGCATCATCGCGATTTTCCGGCCGGCAAAGGGTTGTGTTGCTGACCCGAAGCGTGAGGCGAGCAACGCCATTGCCGATGTTCGCAGCCGAAATCTCGATCTCACCTCCAATCGAATCACCGAATGTGAAGCTCTCGCGCTGCGAATCCGCGAACAACTCCGTCGGGAAGAGCGAATTTACGGCCACCCTTTGCTCGATAGCTCCGGACGGCAAGATCTGTAAGAAGCGCAACGAAACGTCGAGGAGCGAATTCGCCGAACACAGAGCCAGGCACTCCATTTGGAAGTACGAGCGGTCGGAGCCCGTTTGATTGGCTGCCCAGGCGGGGGGATACAGCACGCCGAAATTCCAGCGCTGCTGATTCTTCAGCGCGGACGGGCGGTACGGATAAAGAAGATAGCCTTCGTACAGCACTGCCCGGGCGATCTTCTCGACCACATCGGCGCTCATGATACGGGACGCTCCCGTTCGGCGATCGCCAGCATACGCTCGATTGTCTCCTCAAAACTTGCCAGCCCCTGACTCATTTTGAAGCGATACAGTTCGTCGAAGACGTCGCGACGCAAATAGAGGCACGTAGTATTCGGGTAATACAGATCCAGCAAGCTCTTCCAGGTCTCTACCGGAAGGCGAAAGCGAGCCTCTTTGTTCCAGGAGATCGGCGCGACCTGCAGCATGCCGCCCGGCGCAGTATAAAAAACGGAGCCGCTGAAGAGAAAGCTGAGCGGCACCTCGCCCCCCTCGATGCCGTGGAAGTACTTGGCTGTGGCGGCATTGAAATCGAAGGTGCAGGGTACAGTGAGCGGATAGATGGTACTGCCCGAGAAAGCCGGGATGTTCACTTGGGAATTGAGCCAGGTCATGGGGCGCAGCGTGTCTCCCCAACGGCTTGGGTCATCGAAGAGATCGTGCAGCTGCTCCTGCTCGGCGGAGCTGTAGCGCCGCCGAGCCACTTCGATCTGGATCTGGACACGCAGAAGAACCGCCTGAATCGATTGCTCCGGGAACGGATTGGTGACTCGCAAATCGAAGGCGAGCGACGGGGTAACGACGTCCCGGACGGGATTCGCCGCGAGGATCTCAAACGAAAGATCCGGCATATGAGCTTTCCTTTAAGCGAGCGAAGAACTGTCCGATTTGTGCCCAGCCTTCATCGCTGCCCGAGAAACCGCGCCAATATTTGCGTACCAGTCCGGTCAGCTTATAGCATTCGTCAATCGGCGCGCAAAAATATTCCCGTGCACCATTCATGCGGTTGACAAGCAGCGCCTCGATATCCGGACTTAGTTTCGCCAGCAGCGGATTCTCCGCGATAAGTTCTTCCCACGATTCTTTATCGACTTCCGACTCGGTCGGCCCGGCTGGGCTCGGGTAGACGGCAAGGATCTGGTCCGACACGCTGGAACGATAGATGAACGCGAGTCCAATCGGAATCCCAAGACCGTTCCAGGCTTGATCCGAAAGTCTGAAGTTGTTCAGATAACGGCTATCGCGCGGCACCCGGCGGTAATGTGTCTCGCCGTTGCCGCTGAAGAGGATTGCGCAGGGATCGCAAACGCAGAGCAAGCGCCGCGCCTGCGGATCAATCAGATGTTGATGCTGTTCGGCAACCTCAAGCGAGCACAGCTCACATCGTTCGGCTTCGGGCGGCTTGCGCACAAAATTTCGTAGCGAAGCCAGACCACGTGGGCTCGAGCGGTTTACCTTCATACCCGTGAAGCGGCCAGAAGATCGGAAACGCGCACGAAGTTAGCTGGCGTAGCTTCTTTCAATCCTTCTATCACAACGGTTTCAATCTCAGGCGCTGCCTGGAAAAGCGCATTTTCTACGCTGGCCCTCACCGGCGTCCCGGACCAAGCGCGGGTTGAGTCGAAGTGCAGCCGTACGGTTCCGGGCTCGATCGCGAGTAGCGATATGCCTGCTCCCAGCGACGCGAACACCTCCTGTAGCTTGTCGACAGCGCGGCGGATGCGCGTCTCCAGATCGTCCGGATGCAAGTCATGCAATAGCAGCATACTGCTGGTCAAATCGTCGGACGCGATGCGCTGGATAATCGTCTCGCCAGCCGGGCCGGACTCAGCTGCGATTTCCATCACACGGTTCAGCCCCGCTGCGTGAAAATCAAGCACGGCTTGCAGGAGATCGACAGCGACACTACGGGCATTGGAATCGGAAAGCGATTCCGCCCGGCGCACCAATTCTTCTATGTTCTCGATCCACTTTTGCGAGCGGACCTCATCTCTAGCCATGATGTACTTGCCCGCGTGCCGTTACGGGGGCGGCATGTGCGGCATGCGAGGATCGATTGGATCCTTTGATTTCGGACTGATGCTGGTTGAGTCGCGCGCAGTACGGGTGCCCGTTTCGCGGCCAGGTTCCGGTCCCTTTTGCTGCAGAACCTCCTCGCCGCGATTCGTACCCTGAGTGTGAGATGAGATGGCCGACTTCTTAGTGTGTGGCATGGAGATCTCCTAGGAGTGCGCGCCCATCATCGAGGAGTGCTCGGCGTGCAGAACCTTTCCGCCGCCAAGATACATGTGCACGCCGCATGGCAGGCAGGGATCGAAGCTTCGCACCGCGCGCATGATGTCGATTCCTTTGAAGTTTTCCGGTCCGTTCTCTTCGAAGATCGGCGTGTTTTGAATGGCGTCTTCATAAGGTCCCGGCGTGCCGTAGGAATCGCGTGGGCTCGCGTTCCAAGGCGTCGGAGGATACGGGTGATAATTCGCGATCTTGCGGTCGCGGATGACCACGTGATGGGAGAGCACGCCGCGGACCGCTTCATGGAATCCGCAACCGATTGCTTCGTCGGGGACCTTGAAATCCGCCCAAGTCTTGGTGTTCCCGGTTCGCACGCACTCGAGCGCTTTCTCCACGAAGTAGAGGGCTGCTGCCGCTGCGTACGCCTGAAAATAGGTCCGAGCCCGGTCGCGCTCGATGGCATTGCTCCACTGCGGGATCTTCCATTCGAATTCGGTTTCGGGGAGCAGGGCCGTCTTCGGGAGGTTGATCTTGACGCTGCTCCCGGTCGATTTGATGTAGCCGATATCCACCAGCCCGTTCAACGCGGTGGCCCACAGGCGCGCAATGGGTCCGCCACCGGTATCGAGAGCAAGATGATCGCCCGTGTTCTTGTCGAACCAGCGCGGCGACATCACCCAGGTGTAGTTTCCTTTGAAGTCACGTTTTTGGGGCTTTGGCGTAGTGGTCTGGTTCCAAGGATGCCGCTTGTCGACAGGGTTGCCGAGCGGATCGGTCTTGACGAATGTTTCGCCGGTATTCTCCCAGTCGTTGTAGTAGGAACTGCCGAGCAGGATCCGCATGCCGAGATTGATGTCGACCAGATCGTTGGTCACGACCTTGCCGTCTACAATGATGCTCGGGGTGACGTACATCGCCCGGCCCCACTTCGACATGTTCTCGTATTTGTAATCGCACTGGTAGGGATCGTTGAAGGATCCCCAGCAGCCCAAGAGAATCCGGCGGCGTCCGACTGCTTCATAGCCAGGCAGAGCCTCATAGAAGAAATCAAACAAGTCGTCGTGCATGGGCACGGCCTTTTTCATGTATTCCACGTACTTCAGCAGCCGGACCAAGTAGTCGGTAAACAGCTGATGAGTGGGCACGGTGCCGGTTCCGCCCGGATATAGAGTCGAGGGATGAACGTGCCGGCCCTCCATGAGGCAAAACATCTCGCGCGTTAAGCGGCTCATTACCAGCGCTTCGCGATAATACTCGCCGGTAAAGGGATTAAGCGCACGCATGATGTCGGCGATCGTCCGATAACCGTGCTTGGAAGCGTTCGGTGAAGAGGCAGCTTCGGCCTTGGCAAGAACACTGGGATTGGTCTGCTTGACCATCGCCTCACAGAAATCAACCCCGACAAGGTTGTCCTGATAGAGGTTGTGATCGAACATGTATTCGGCCGCTTCGCCCAAGTTGATGATCCAGTCTCCCAGGATCGGGGTTGCCATGCCGCAAGCCATGTTGGCGGCGTAGACCGCACAGGTGGCGTGATTGTCGCCGCAGATGCCGCAGATGCGCGATGTAATGAAAGGAGCGTCCCGCGGATCCTTACCTTGCATGAAGATGCTGTAGCCGCGGAAAATCGAAGACGTGCTATAGCACTCAGCTACTTGCTTGTTATCGAAATCGATCTTGGTAAAAATCCCGAGACTTCCGACAATCCGGGTGATCGGATCCCAGTTCATCTCGACAAGATTTCTGCCTTTTTGTTCCTGGCCAATCAAGGGCTCTGTTACGGTCGCCATTTCAGTCACTCTTTCTCAATATGTCGTGGGTTGGTAGCCAGTTGTCAGCTTTGAGCCAGGACGCCGCCACTTCGGCTCCTTGTTGGCAGTGTTGTTGGTGATGGATCGGAGGGCTCGCATGGCCCGTCCGTAGGTGACGGCTATAGTCGACGATAAGGTCGCACCGGGAGGCTGATCCATGAAGGGCATGAATTTATCCGGAAAGCCGGGCATGGTGCAGGCAATGCAAATGCCGCCCACGTTGGGGCATCCACCGATGCCGCGCATCCAGCCGCGCTTGGTGACGTTGCAGTTGACTACGGGTCCCCAGCAGCCGATTTTGACCAGGCATTTCGGTGAACCGTATTCGTGCGCGAAATCGCCCTGTTCGTAATATCCGGCGCGGTCGCAACCTTCGTGAACGGTTTTGCCGAACAACCAGGTCGGCCGGAACTGCTCATCGAGCGGAATGATCGGGGAAAGACCCGCTGCCTGATAAAGCAGGTAGAGCACGGTCTCCATCATGTTGTCCGGTTGCACGGGGCAGCCCGGCACGTTGACGACGGGCAGGCCGCCAGCTGAACGGAAAGACTTGCCCAGGTAATCAACAAGACCCATGGCGCCGGTCGGGTTCCCGGCCATAGCGTGGATTCCGCCGTAAGTGGCGCAAGTGCCGCAGGCGATCACGCCCCAAGCCTTGGATGCGAGCCGGTCGATCCATTCGCAGGTCGTGATGGGCTGCCCGGTGTTGTAGTCGGTGCCTTGAGCGGCCCAATATCCTTCGCTCTTGATGCGCTCGTTAGGGATGGAGCCTTCGACCACCAGCACGAAGGGATCGAGTTGCCCTTTCTCGGCTTCGTAGAAAAACTTCATGAAGTCGTCGCCGACTTCCATGGCGAGTACCGGGTTGTGCAGATGCACTTTGGGCAGGCCTGGAATGGCGCCCATCAGGATATCTTCAATGCTCGGTTGTTCGGCAGCAGTTATGGAGATTGTGTCTCCGTCGCAGCTCAGACCGGCGGTGAGCCAGATAATATGAACCTCGGAGACAGCGGAACTCCTTGGGCCTGACTGTGGGAGCGACGTGGTCGCCATAGTCGTTACGCCTCCTTAAATGCGGGCAGCCAGTGGACGCGCCGCAAGTGACTGCGTTACACAGCAGCTAGAATTTATCACAGTTCCCGACTGCTGAAAGAAATTTTCGGTGCGTGCTTTACCGAGAGGTACTAGAAGACTGGCGGTTTGGCGCGAGAAAGGGTCAGGCGGCCTTGGATTCTCGGCGGACTTTGGCGATCGCCTCGGCGCGGAAGGCTGCGTGCTGGGCGTCGGCGAGTTCGTGCAGCTCGCGGCGGCGCTCGCGGGCGTCAAGGATGATAGAGAGCCGCTGGTCTAGTTCCTCGATTGAAAATTCGAAGCCAAAGGCAGCGGGATTGAACGGGGCACCTTCGTTTCTGGCTGTTTCGAAGGCTAAAGCGGCCTGATTGAGCGCCTTCGCCCGCTGCTCGACGAGATCGCGTTTGGTTTGCTCGCGTTCACTTTGCATTTGCTGGAGCAGCGCGAGATCTTTGTCAAGATAACGGCGCAGGCGGTTTTCCTGGATGCCAAGATTGTTGAGCTGACGCTGATAGGCGAGTAAGATCTTGGCGTCGATCAGAGCCGGGCGGGCGGATTCGTCGTGATCCTCGAAGAGGCCGGCGAACTCGAGACGGCCGAGCGCATAGATGCCGGATTCAAGACAGGGGATGCGGAGCAGCCGCCACTCGGTATCGGCGATGGAATGAACGAGCGCGCGCTCGGGTTCGGTAGCCGGTTTCCATTGCGCTTCGAAGCGCGCGAGGTGGACCTGATAGGCTTCGACGTCATCGGACGGTAAAAGGATGGTGCGGCCGGTGAGGCCGGTTTTCAGAGCATTAAGCGAGCTCTTGGCCTTGCCAGGGGCGGACGTGGGGCCGCTAGAGAGTTGGGCATTCGAGCGATTGGCGGCCAGGCGGGCGAGTGAGATGGTGATTCCGGTGGGAGTGGACCGTGCGGCTTCGACGGACGCGGAAGCAGGCGCGAACGGCGGCTGTTTCACGGGCGGTTCATTGGCTGCGTCGAGGCGATCCTCTGAACGCGGTTGATCTTCCGTCTGCGGTGGAGCGGGGAGAGAGCGTTTCTGGGCGAGCTTGCGGGCTTTGCGCTCGGCGGCGCGGCGGATGGAGCGTGGGCTCATTCGTCTGAAAAGCTAGCACGCGAAGGGCGGAAAACGAACTATGTACAAAATTTCTGGCGGTAAGTGGCTGAGCAGAGGGGAGATTGCGTTGTGCGCGATTTGTGACTGGGAATTGGGTCGGGAGAGATACGGGGGTTGAGACTTATGTGGAAAGCGGGGCTGAAGCCCCGCGCAGGCTGAAACCTACCCGAAGCGCGGGACAGGAGCGACTACTTTACACCGGGGGGAAGGGAGATTCCGATAAGGGTGTTTTTAACCACAAACGAGCGGGTCGATAAACGCTAACTAATACTAGAGACCGATCCGCAAGAATTAGTTCACGGAGTTGCTGCGCTGAAGGTCAGTTGGCTGTTTATTCTTGTCGCACGCCTACCCAGGCCTGCCATTCTCCCGACGATACTCCTGGTTTAGGGTCATTCCTGCTAAAGCCGATGAACATCGGTTTACCACTGCTTGGGTCGGTCGTGGCAAACCAGAAGAAGACTCCTGTCCGCCCGCCGAATTCATTGTCCGACCATGTGCCAAAGTAATACTCGTTGTTTTCGCCCGCGAAGCGTCCCTTCATTTTGAAATCGTGAAGATCAAGCGAGCCGTTTCCGCGTAAATCGACCTGAGTTATAAAGCCCTGATTAGGATCGTCCGGAAAAAACGGTGGGTTCGGGCCAGTTAAAACCATACCTTCGTGATCCGGGCCAAGCGTAATTCTAGAGAGCCATTTCCCGACGAATGGCAATCGACTCTGTGTCATGAACTACCTCAATTCGCATTTGGTCTTCTCATCTTTACGACCAGTGTTAGTTACGATCTGCTCTAAGCTTTTTTTGATTGGTGTTGCGCCTCACCTACACAGGTGGTAGCACGGTATGCAAGAAAGCGAGACCGAGAACGTCAGCTGTTCGCGTCTCGCTGACATGCCGCGATCAACGGGATCTCTCCCGAAGTCTCTTCATCTGGATTAGAGAAGCCTGCCGCCTGTTCGTGTTGATCTCGATTCTGTAGCTCGCACGACCCAGCTATAAGGGCCCTCGCGAGTGCCTCAACGACACTTGTCGTGGTCTGGGAATCGAGATAAAGAAACTGCCCTGCTGGGTTGACCTCCAGAAATACATACTTCCCGCCTGGCGTGAGCCGCAGATCAAGGGCACCGTAGACCAGATCTAAGCGCCGCATTAATTCATATAGTCGGTCTTGGACGGGCTCTGGAAGGGTGTGCGGTTCGTATTTAGCATCGATGTTCATGCGAACGTCTACGGGATACCTTGTCTGCGGCGTAGCAGTAGCAGAGGCGAATAACTTCGCTCCTATCGCAATCACACGTATGTCGGCGCCGGCTTCAATAAAGCTTTGGAAAATGACGGGAGCGTATGCGATGCTTTCTGCCAAGCTGTCATCCTCCGGGCGTAAGCGGCGTGTCTCCCGCCATGCTTCAGGTAAGGCAAGGAACTGCTTATAGACGACTTCACGTTTCTGCGCCCGCCAGAAGCTACGGGCTGTTTCGGGATCGCTCGTCATCAAGGTCTCAGGAATCTCGAGGCCAACGTCCTGCGCCAGAGCTAGCTGCCAAGGTTTGTGTGCGGCAGCGGCATCACTGCCAGGGCGATTGATCCAAAAGGAAGGCATACAGTTATAGAGTCCCTGAAATGCCGTCGTTGCCTCTGACATCGCTAGAATCCTGCTCTGAGCGGCGCTCAATTCGGGCGGAAGAACGAACGGTTGGGGACGTCTCCACCATATGGATCGAACCGAATCGAGGCTCAGAGATTCAGCTCCTTGCCGCTTAATCGAGAAATGCCGGCGACCGCCTGAAAACGACATAGAGAGCGAAAGCCGTGTCGGATACTCCGATAAATCTACAAGGACCGGTAACTCTCCATGCACGGCTATTTCACCCATAACTGCTCGCGCGTGCGGGTCAAGAAGGTTGGAAAAAATGAGAACCGAGGGTGCTGTTAGGTCAGCACGCTGGCAACGCGTCTCAGAAGTCATTATGCCAACCGTATCGGGTATGGTATGTCCCGTCCTGAGCCGGACGCTTGTCCGAATCGGCGCCTGTGTACTGAGTAGATGTTGTATACGGCCCGACCTGCATGGCTGCGACCGCCTCAGCGGAAGCTTGATGCGGAGTCGCAAAGATAAACGGCTGCGGGGGGTCGAATTGTATCTTAGGCGGATGCTGCGGATGGATGAAACCCGACTGATCAGGAAATCCCGTTCCGTATGCCAGTGCTGCCTGATAGGCCGGCTCCGGAGGATCAAAGCGGACCTTGGGAAAATGAATCGGATCATGAATTCCATGAGACGTGACCGGTAGCCCGCCAGGCGGATATACAGCATACGGCGTAAGCCGCCAGGGGACCGGAGGCGGGGAGAACAATGCGCGCAGATCCTCCGATAGCTGGTCAGCTTGGAGGTCAACACGAACGATCATCCGGCCGACGGCGCTGCCGAGCAAAGAGTAGTCTTGCACGGCCTTGACGGGCAGAGTAATTTCGCGTCCGTCACCTAAGTCGATAACGAAGTTGTCGGGTTCCAAGGAACGAGATACAACTCCTACTAAATTGATGATTTTCGGTGTTGATGGATTTGGTACTTCCGCCAAAAAATCCCCGAAAGATCTTTTGTCCTGATGCATTGATGCCTCCTGCTAGTTCAGGTCTCGTAATGGCTGGCCGGCGGAGCACACGTGGCGGCGCTTGCGCAGCTATCTCCCAAAATTGGGGACCCTTTCTGTGTGCAATATGCGGTTCATTCCTGCTTTGGAAGCTTCAGTCTAGGGCTTCAATTGCCTTCTTGGCCCCACCTGCTCAGGTAGTAAAAAACATGAGCGGCATTGCTGGAAAATGTCCGACAGACATGTGAAGAACTCGCCCTCTGCCGCAAACATTCAGGTGATGAGCCCACTCCTCAGTGCCTTAGCGACGTCGTCACCGCGTGAGTGCACGTGCAACTTCCTGTAAATGCTTCGCACGTGATACGAGATGGTGTTCACACTGACACCCAAAATGTTTGCCGATGTCTTATAGTTCTCGCCGCTGGCCAACAGTTTGAGAATTCGATGTTCGTGCGGCGTTAGTTCATGCGCTTCCTCGGGTGCCGGCCGTACTTTCCGGAACAACGTGATTACCTTTTTCGCGATGCCAGGCGACATGGGCGCACCTCCCTGGATGGCGTCTTGAACGCAGCGCAGGAGTTCGTTAGGTTGTGTATTTTTCAGGAGATAACCGTCCGCACCTGCGCACAAGGAGTCGAAAATGAAACTGTTCTCTTCGTGGACCGTGAGTGTGAGCAGTGCGATTGCTGGCCAGCGTGAATGGATCACTCGAATCCCCTCCATCCCGGTCATGCCAGGCAACCCCAGGTCGACCAGCAGAACGTCGGGCAGCTGGTCTGAAAGCCCTTGGAGCGCTTCTTCCACTGAGCCGTAAGCTCTTGTACACACAAAGCCGTCGGAATTAGAAAAGAGTTGGGATAGAGCACTCCTGAGGGCCGGCTGATCCTCGATCACGCCGACGCGGATGGGACGGGGAATGCCGCCGGTTCGGATCATCACGCGGGCAACTCTTTACTGTGGCTCAGCGATTTGGTCATTTACACCACCTATGTAAGTGGTAAGATAACCGGCAATCCAAAGAGGATTTTGGGGATCGGTTGTGAGAAGTTTACATCTGGCGGTCGCCATTTGCGTAAGCCTTCCCATGCTCGTTTTAGGCGAACGTCCTACCATTTTTCCGCTCACAACGGCGCAGGGCCTGATCTCGAATTCGGGCATTTTTTCCATTGAACAGGATTCGCAGGGTTACCTGTGGATTGCAACGCACGAAGGAGTGAGCCGGTTCGACGGTTCGGAGTTCCGGAACTACGGGACGAGGGAGGGCTTCGACTCGCCCGCACAGATTCAAGGAATCCTGGTCCGGGGTAACGGCGAGATCTGGACTGCGATGAACGTCGCGAAATATAGCCCTTTCGCCAATCGTTCCCATCTTTTTCAATATCCTCCGGGACCTCACTTCCTTGGTCAATTTTTGCGCGAGGATCGGCAGGGGCGGATTTGGGCACTTGCTAACGACGGCCTTTACAGAAGTACGGATTCGATCGATGCCACAGTTTTTGAGCGCGTTTGCCTCGAGAATCAAAACCCCTGTCGCGAGCAGGGAGAATTCGGCGACGCCTTCGAAATGGCGAAAGATCAGTCGCTCTGGATGGCCGGCGCAAAAGCGGGCGTAATTCATCGTCTGAAGTCCGGGAAACTTGAGCGCTTCGGTGCGGGGGAAGGCCTGCCGTTTGCGGTGCTCAGCCTGATGTGTGACCGCGATGGCCGAATCTGGGCCGGCACGTCGGACGGAGTCTTTCAGTTCGTCGACCACCCTTTGCCAGGCCGGCTCAGCGTGGAGTCGAAATGGGGAAAGCGGAATGGCTTCGCCGGTTGCGCCGTGCATGTTCTGCGGCAAACGCGCGATGGACACGTCTGGGCCGGTGGCCGTTGCGGGCTTGTCGAGATCGACGGGAGCCGTACGAAGCGTTATAGCATCGCCGATGGTCTGAGTCAGAACGTGATCGAATCCGTGCTGGAAGACCGCGACGGAGAGCTCTGGTTAGGCACCGAGAGCGCCGGCATGATGCGTATCGAACGTGACGGGATTTCTGGCTTCGGTGCGGAAGCCGGACTCGAACAGGATGTTATCGACGGCCTGTTCCTCGCTCGCGATGGCCGCGTTGTTGTGGTCTCAAATCGCGATGCGCGTCTTTTGATCCGGGCTGGGAATGAGGCCGGTTTCAAACGGATCCTACAACCGCTTTCTTTGCAGCCGACGGATCTGGGAGTGCAGCACTGGCAGGTTGTGATGCAGGATCACGAAGGTAACTGGTGGGTTCCCGGCACGAATGTGATCCGGATCTTCGCGCCAAGCGACAATGATGCCAGTTCACCTCGGAAGCCGACACGTGTGCTGGGCCAGCGCAATGGACTCCCGGCGGGCCGGATCGATTGCATGCTGGAAGATCGCAATGGCGATGTCTGGTTCGGCCTATATAGGACGGGTAAGAGTACGCTCTTTCAGTGGATTCGCTCGACAGGTCGTTTCCGCTGCTGGGAGGGCGCACCTGGCGTACCTACGGACAGCGCTCCTATAGCGTTGACAGAAACACGTTCTGGCTCTATCTGGATCACGTATCGCAACGGAGGAATTGGGCGTTACCGTGACGGCAAACACATTCTGCTGCTTCCGACCGACAAAGCCCGTGGGCAAGCAATGCTCGCTATCCATGAAGACGACTTCGGCCGGCTTTGGACCGGACGCAGGAGAAGCGTTTTTTATCAGATTGAAGCGCCGGATTCCGATCACCCGAGCTTGCGGCAGATCCCCGGTATATCAGCACCTTTTCTTCGTTGCATTCTAAGCGATCACACGGGCCGGCTCTATCTCGGCTCAGAGGCGGGTCTTATCCAGTACGATCCGCGCACGGGCTACGTCCGACACTTTCATGAGCGGGATGGGCTGCCTTCCGACGTCATCCAGAGTGGAACGCGGACGAGAGACGGGGTTCTGTGGTTCGGCACGGGGCGTGGCCTGATGCGTTTTCAGCCCCGAGGATTCACTGCGGAACGCTCTCCTCAAGTCTGGATCGATGGACTGGCCATTGCAGGCTCGCCTCTCGCTGGGCTGTCGGATCGAGGCGAAAGAGCGGTGACCGGTTTGCATATGAATGAACCGGGGAGCAGTTTACACATCGGTTTCCACTCAATCAACTTTCATTTCGATATGCGCTTTCAATACCGGCTCACCCCGGGCGATCAGGATTGGAGTCCTCCTGGTGCAGAGCGATCGGTAACGTATCCTCGGATAAACGCCGGAAAATACGAATTTGCTGTCCGCGCACTCCAGGCGGGAGCCAGCCCGGGGCAACCCGCAACAGTGGCGTTCGAAGTGCTGCCCCCACTCTGGTTACGAGCATGGTTCATCGCTCTCGTGCTGATTGTGACCGCGGTGCTCTTTACGATTCTATATCGCTATCGCGTGATGTACCTGTTGCAAGTTGAGCGCCTCCGCATGCGTATTGCCGCCGACCTGCACGATGATCTCGGGGCCAGCCTCACACAGATTGCGGTGGTAAGCGATCAGTTGCGCTACGACGATCACTCGAATGGAAATGTGAACGAAAGCCTGATGCGCATCGCTGATGCTGCTCGCGAGATGACTTCGGCGCTAGGCGATGTGGTTTGGTCCATCCGGCCGGAGCGCGACCATCTTGCAGACTTGTTTAGCCGAATGCGACGCATCGGCAATGATTTATGCGAAGCGCAGGGAATAGATTTCTGGTTTACACATCCTGAGAAAGAAGACCTCTCCTCGGTGGACAGGCAAATACGGCGCAATGTGTTCCTGATTTTTAAGGAGTCGCTTCGAAATGCCATTCGCCACGGAAAATGCCGTCGCTTCCGAGTGACGTGTGATGAGCAGAAGCGATCACTGCTATTTACCTTTGAGGACGATGGAATCGGGTTCGATCAACAAAATGTGAGTTTAGGTCAAGGCCTGACCAGCATGACTAGTAGGGCGAAGTCAATGAACGGTTCCCTTCTTATCCACTCCTTTCGGGGCGAGGGGACCAGGATTGAGCTGCTCGTCCCGATTAGGGCCAGACTCCTCACTGGCATCAGCCGTTTGCCGTGACAAATCCTTTTCTGCCGGATTTGAGGTTTTCAGTCGAATATTCTGAGGAATTTGTAACGTTCCCACCCGCTTAGGTGGGGACATTGGGCACGAGCCACTTTAGCCTTCTAGATAGGTTTGGAGACCGGATTCGGAGATATAGGAGTGTTAACGATGGGTGCTCAAGGTGGTTATCTTGACTCGGCTGATTGGAAGGGTCCAAATACTCTCGCATTTACGGTGAGTGATATCACAACGGGGGCTGGATCCATAGAGATCCGGAACGGCGGGGCTGTAGTAGGAAAGTCTACTTTTACAGCAGATAACAAAGGGAAAGCTTCTGGAACAGTTTCTGTCAATGGAGGCTGCAATTCCTATCTAGGAGCTATCGTTTTTGATGGGCAGTTAGGATCACCCGCGCAAATCCCTCTCCCTAGCTGTCTAACTCATGTTGTTGATGTCACGCCCGCTACTCTTCCCCAGGGGATCTTGCAAATATTCGCGATCGAGCCCAGCGGTGACATAAAAACCTGCTGGAAAATATCGAGTGACCCCGGCGCAGGCTGGTCGAATTGGCAATCACACCCCGGCCAAGCTCGCCGCATCAGCGCCGCCACACTGCCCGAAGGCGTCCCTCAGCTCTGGTGTGTCGGTAACAGCCGACAGCTCTACACGATGTGGAAAGTGTCTGACCAAGCCGGGGCGAGTTGGACTGGCTGGACACCAATGGCTGGTGCGCCATATCCTGTGACCGATATCGCGGCGGTCAAACTGCCCCAAGGCGGTCTGCAACTCTTCGTCATCAAAGATGACAATACGGTTCACACCTGCTGGAAAATCTCTAGCCAACCCGGCGCAGCCTGGTCGAATTGGCAATCGCACCCCGGCCTAGCTAGTCGCATCACTGGTGCCAGCTTGCCCCAGGACGTGCCCCAGCTCTGGTGCATTGGCAAGGATGGCCAGCTTTACACCATGTGGAAAGTCTCAGACCAGCCCGACGCAGAATGGAACGGCTGGAAGGTAATGACGGGCGCGCCCAGTCCCGTCATCGACGTTGGGGCTGTGAAACTCCCTGACGGCAGCCTCCAGCTCTTCGTTGTTAAGAGCGACAGCACGATTCACACCTGCTGGAAAGTGTCCACCGAGCCCGGTGCGAACTGGACGGCTTTTCAGCCCCATCCGGGCGAGGCTCTGCGCATTACCGGCGACAACTTATCGAATAATCTCCCGCAACTCTGGTGTATCGGCAGTGACCAACGGCTCTGGACGCAGTGGAAAGCCTCAGTCCAGCCGGGCGCTGTCTGGACGAACTGGATTCCCTTCGGGTTGACCTCCCCGGTGACTTAAGCGGTTTTGAGCGTTCCCCAGATACAAAAGGAGAAATTAACATGTCAACAGCTACAACAACGCCAGGCAAACTACAGCCGGATCTCACGCAAATAGTCAATACCGCCGTTACCATCTTGCATGATGCTGCTCGGCTTCTGGAAATCAAGAAGCAACCCGTTGGTTTCGTGTTAACCGAGCATTCATCCCTCCAGGGGGACTCTAAGTTCCAGTCGTTGTTTAAAGGCAGCTTCGACACTTTCAACGGATCGGTCCTTGTAGGCAGGGCCACGGCACAGGATTTTGACCAAAGCGAGCTCTTCTTGACCGTGGACATCAACACGGCTCAACTCAGGGTGCAAACATCGCAGCTCGAGTCGACAGCCAGCCCCTACTACACGGCGACACTGTGGGGCTTCGGTGACGTTCTCTTCGGTGGGGCGGTCAGCCACGGCACTCCCGCTCCTGATCCCGTCCCATTCTTTGTAATCTCGATTAGCAAAACATGAGCGCTGTAGCTCAGACAGGGCACTGCTGAAGAAAAAAGTGCTTGTGCCTGCGCATGCTGGCTAGTTCGCCTCTTTTGAGGATCGAACTAGTCTCTCCAGCGTTGCTTCCCATTCACCGCGGAGTAACAATGTGCTGCTTTCACCCGCAGCGCCGGCAAGTCCGCAGATTGTCGCAGAGATACAAAGGATCAGATCTACTACCCGCCCGCAGCAGATTACTCGCAACAAGCGCGGATCTATTCCCGGACATGCATGTAAGTGCTGATCAGTATGGACGTGTTCGACCCGCAAAGCTGCCTGGGCAGCGCGCCACCGGTGAGGCTCGAACTGCCGCGCCGGTGGCCCTAGTAGCCTTACATGGGGCAATGTGTATAGGATCCGCGCACAATGGCGGTCGCGTCACAACTGAGCCTTCCTACGGTCGAGGTCGTGATATCGCCACGAGACCCGAAGGTCAGGGTCACGTCCGTCCCATTGTTGCCATTGACCGTAGACTGAATCAGCGTGATGCTGCTGCCGTTGTCCACCTGGATACCATGCATCGCATTGTTTGTACTGGTGAGCTCTGCCTTATGGATGACAGTGAAATTCGATCCGGTCAATACACTTAGACCATTGCCGCCGTTATCGTGCGTGTTGATTACAGTGGTACCGGGCGCTCCGGAGAAAGCGGGCGTATTGAACATCGTGAGCACTGAGGTCTCCTCCAGGTGGACACCATCGAGCGTGTTGCCGCTCGAGTTCAAGGTGGCAGCCGCATCTAGATCGAGTCCCGCTTTGGAGTCAACTGAAACGCCGTGTGCGCCGTTAGCGGTGGCCGTGATTGTTCCCCCAAAATCCACCATGTGAGCGCCGGAAACGATGGTCAGCCCAGTGGTAACGTTATTGCTGGCGGTTAGAGAAGTGGCCGGATCCGCAATGAATGCGCTGCCACTGGTACCGATCTGAATCCCTAGTATGTTGCCTGAGACAGAGACCTGCGCTTGTGAAAGCGTGAAACTTGAACTGCCGTTAATGTTTACGCCGAATACGCCGTTGTTGTTGCTCTGATAAGCGCCGTTGACAATCACCGCGGAGGAACCTTCCGCGTCGAGCCCGTTGATCCCGTTACCGTTTGTCGCAACGCCCGACAATGTCGCCGAAGACGCGCCGGTCAGCAGGACTCCGATCGCCGCATTGTCTTTCACTTGCGTAGCCGTCAGGATGAGTTGCGCGCCAGCAGTCGCGTTGATACCGTTATTTCCGTGCTGTACGGTGAGGCCGTCCAGGGTCAGGCGTACGGGGCCGACAACGGTGATCGCGTCCTTGCCGCCGCCGTTGATTACGGCCGCCGTGCGGCTCTGCAGAGTAATGTTTTTGCGGCTGATGACAACCGGTCCGGAACACGTCCCGGCGAGCAGGAGCGTTTCGTTCGGAAGTGCGAAGTCGATTGCCGTCTGAAGCGAGATGCGTCCGTCACAACGGAAGGGAATTGCCGCAAAAACGGGAGCAGCCGAGAACAGCATCGCCGCCGCGATCCATTTAAAATGCATTTGTTTGATCCTCCTTAGGGTTCCCGCCGAATAGCGGGCGGTTTCTACAGTATCGCGGTAGCCCAAAGCGACGACTCCGATGCACTCTTTGCAAGATGCAAGATGGATCACCGTGGCCCTTTCCGTGCCGACAAGGCGTCCTGTTTGAAATGCCGAGGCAAAGGTGGCTTACTGTTGCTTCTGTTTCTCCGTCTGAATTTTTTCGGTGGCCAACTTCTCGGCCGTTGCCAGCGCATCAGCAGCAGATACTTTCACGTCCGGCTCCACTCCGGTTCCCTCCCAGTTGGTCTTCGATATAGGATTGACCGCTTTGGCGAACGGCACTCCCAGCATGAAATAATCCGCCACTACATGTCCGCCCACCGGGTGCGCTCCTCCTCCGGTCGTCTCTCCAACAATCGTGGCCCGCTTTTGGTTCTTCAAGTCGTAGGCGAACTCCTCTGCACCCGAGAACGTCCGCTTTGACGTCAGTACAAATACCGGCTGCTTGGGCAGCCGCTCACCCGGCACGTACGGCAGAGTCCAGAACTGGCGCGTTGAATCTTCCTTGCGGTTATATAGATCGTTCAAATGCGTCGGCTTGTCAAACAGGTAGCTCGCGACAAAGGTCACCATAGCCGGGTCGCCGCCTCCGTTCCCACGCAGATCAAAGATCAGCGCGCCGGTATGGGCAAGAAAGCCCATGGCCGCGACCACCGTCGGAGCACAGACGCCCGGATCCATGAATCCGTTGAACTTCAGGTAGCCAATGTTGCCTGGCAGAACCTCAACCTTTTCAAAAGCGCAGTTGTCCATGCTCCATCTGCTGGTGCATTTGCGCAATGTCGCCGGGGCCCGGCGTTTGTCGCTGCGGCATCTTGAAAGGGCTGAAGTTCACGCCGAGGTGCTTGTCGTGGCTCACTGCCCGGAGGTCTTTGGTGAGTCGCTCGGCGAAAGCGTCGCCATCGGTGATTGATTCATACTCGCCTGCTTTCTGATGGGCTAGCAAAGCTTCCTGCATCTCGCGGGCTACTGCGGCATCGACGTAGAACTCCGCAAGGCCGGCATTCACACCGTCAATCACCCGCTTCCGAAAGGAGGCATCCAGTGTGACATTCACCGGCACGGCTCCCGGCGGCAAGGCTCTCAGTCCAAAGGTTTCTACCGTTGGCGGGTGGCCGTCCTTCACGAGCAAGTTGCCAAGCGCCGTTGTAGACCCGCCTTTTTCCTTCACCCGGAAGCGAATATGGGTTGGGTCACTGCTCTCGATTGAGAGTAGCTCGAATCCACCCGTCTGGTTGTGAAAAGCGATCATTCCGTCGACTGATTGCGACGGGTCAATGGTGTTTACATATTTTTCGATTTTGGACTGATCGCCGCTGTTGAAAGCCTCCAACCATGCTTGAAGCGTGTGTCCGGCGGGGGTATCGGCAATGGCCGGCTGAGCAAGTCCACACCAGACAACCACAAAGAGCAAGACGAGCGTCCGGAGAGGCATTTTGGCGATCATAGCGCCTTAGACGTACCACACTCGAAAATGAGCTAAAAACCTGCCGAGGCAGCAACCGTACGCGATCCGGGAACATACTCTGGCATTCTAGGTATACTCAGATTCAGATATCTCGAATGGCTAGGCAAGACAGCGACAATCCATCCAGTGACGCCGAGCTGCTGCAAGGAACACTGGACATGTTGATCCTGAGGGTGGCCGCACTCCGGCCGATCCACGGATATGCTATCGTCCAGCGGATCCAACAGCTTTCAAACGATGCGCTCCAGATTCGCCAAGGATCTCTCTATCCCGCGCTTTACAGGTTGGAAGAGCGAGGCTGGCTCAAGTCGAATTGGAAGACGACCGAAGGCGGCCGCGACGCGAAGTTTTACAGCCTAACTAAGGCCGGGCGCCGCCAGTTGGAGGCCGAGAAGGCCGGCTGGAAGCGTCTCTGCAAAGCCATTTCGCTGGTCCTTGAAACCGCAGAGTGAGGAACCGGAAAAATGACATGGGACTCCTGGCTAAAGCGGCGGCGGTGGGAACGGCAGATGCACACAGAGTTTCAGTTCCACCTGGAGAATCAGGTCAACGGTTACATCCAAGAGGGACTGACGCGAGAAGATGCACAGCTGCGAGCGCATCGCGATTTCGGAGCGGTCGAGTTGATGAAAGACGAATGCCGGGACCAAAGAGCGTTTGAACCTGTGGATCGCTTCCTGCGCAATCTTCGCCACGCCTTCCGCTCTCTGTCCCGGTCCCCGGGATATTGCGCGGCCGCGATAGTGACTCTGGCCTTGGGCATCGGAGCAAATACCGCAATTTTTACGGCATTAGAAGGAGTAGTATTAAAGCCGCTGCCGTATCGCGAACCAGACCGGCTCGTGATCGCGTTGCTCTACAATCGCAGCCTTAAACACGCCACCGAAGTCTCGTATCCCGATTTTCTCGACTGGCGTCGCGATGCACGCTCCTTCGAGCAAATCGCGACGTTTAAGCCGGCCGGCTTTGACCTGACCGGTCCGGGTTTGCCGCAGCACCTTGACGGTTACGAGGTCTCCTCTGATTTCTTCAGTACTCTCGGAGTAAAGCTCGTAACCGGGTCTTCTTTTTCTCCCGACAGTGACCGCATCGGCGGAATGCCTGCGGCCGTCATCAGCAATCGCCTCTGGCGAGAACGTTTCCACAGCAGTCCGGCGGCGATTGGCCGGTCGATCATTCTGAACGGCACTGGCTTCACAATCACCGGCGTTCTCCCGCCCAGCTTTCGTTTCGAAAACACATTGGCCGACGTCTACACGCCACTCGGCCGTGCCGATCCTCTATACCAACGAGATCGTACGGTTCACGACGTCATTTGTGTTGCGCGCCTGAGGCCCGGAGTCGAGATTGGCCAGGCGCGGGCCGCAATGAACACACTGCAGGAACACATCGATGAACTCAATCCGACTACAGAGAAGGGGCAGGGCGCATACCTCGTTCCCCTGAAACAGGAGATCGTCGGCGATACCGGCCAAACACTTCTGCTTCTTTTCGCAGCCGTAAGCTTGGTTCTGCTCATTGCCTGCGCGAACGTGGCAAATCTCCTGCTGGCTCGCTCAGCCGTTCGAGCCCGGGAGTTCGCAGTTCGGAGAGCGCTTGGCGCAAGCCGAATGCAGATCGTACGGCAACTGATCACAGAGAGCGTGCTTCTGTCGTTTGCGGGCGGCTTTCTCGGTCTCGCGATCGCAAAGCTCACGCTTATCGCGGTCCTGTTGGGCTTCCCGGGAGATCTGCCCCGCGTCGAAAACATCGGCGTAAATACTTCTGTCCTCCTGTTCGCGTTCGGCTTATCCATCGCGGTTGGCATCCTGTTCGCTCTCGTGCCCGCGCTGAAATATGGGAGTACCGATTTGCAGGCCGGCCTCAGAGAAGGCGGACGCGGGTCGACCGCCAATCACCAGCGCACCCAAAGCGCGCTGGTCGTCGCTCAAATCGCTCTCGCGCTAGTCCTGCTGTCGGGCGCCGGCTTGCTCTTTCGCAGCATGCTGAATCTTTGGGCCGTAAACCCCGGTTTCGATACGCAACACATCGTTACTTTTCAGGTTGGGCTGTCACCTTCGGCGGCAGAGACCCCAGCCGCCGCTCGGGTTATGTATGAGCAGCTCACCGACCGCATTCGCGAGATCCCCGGTGTGGAGGCGGCGGCGATGACCGCGCTAGTGCCGTTGGGCCGGAACTACAATTCCGGCCCGTTCTGGATCGGCCCACATCGGCCTGCTGTGTCTATGGCCGAGATCCCGCGGGCAACCTATTATCCAATAGGCCCCGATTACCCGCGTGTCATGCACATCCCGCTTCTGCTCGGTCGCTTTCTCGAGCGTACCGATACGGTCCATTCGCAATTGGTAATCCTGGTCGACAACCAAATGGTCCGCACTTACTTCGCTGATCGCGATCCGCTCGGCGAAAGCATAACGATTCCTCATTGGGGCGCTCAACAGAATGTGCTTGCCCGGATCGTGGGTGTGGTCGGGCACGTCGAGCAATATGCTATGGATGGCTCGGGCGGCGGCGAGACGCCGCAGATCTACTTCTCTATTTATCAACTGCCCGATGACGCTGTGCCAGCTTTCCGCCAAGAGATCAACTTCGTTGTGCGCACGCGGCTGAGCCCGGCGACGATTACGCCATCTGTGGAGAACGCCGTGCAGGCAGTGGGTACCGCCGAGCCCGTTTACAACATCCGCACGATGCGTGATCTCGTTTCCGCGTCCCTTTCCCGCCAGCGCTTTCCGATGATTCTGCTGGTTGCATTCGCGGTGCTGGCCTTGCTGCTCGCGAGTGTCGGAATCTACGGCTTGATCTCCTACTCGACAGCCCAGCGCGTCCCGGAGATTGGAATTCGCATGGCGCTGGGAGCAGAAAAGCGGGACTTGCTGAAAATGCTGATTGGGCAGGGCGTGCGACTCGCGCTGGTGGGGATCGCCATAGGCGCCGCGGCAGCCGCAATCCTCACCCGAGTGCTATCGAGCTTTTCGCACCTGCTCTATCGCGTGCGAACGGCCGATCCGCTGACATTCGTAGCTGTTTCGCTCTGTCTGGCGGTCGCAGCTCTTTTGGCCTGCTACGTTCCGGCACGACGAGCAGCGCGGCTAGATCCCATGGCGGCGCTCCGTCATGAGTAATCATTCGCGAGCTACAGTCTTATGCAGCAGCGTCGCGCCTACCGGTCAGGGGTACCATAAAAGGGCTTACCCCGGTAACGCCAAGTGGATCCACCATGAGAGCCGTCTTATGTGTTCGGAATTGCGTCGGTTGCTGCTGGCATCCTGGATCTTGTGTGGGGCGAATTTGAGGCTGCCCACCAGCCCATCCAGGCTTTCGGCGACCACATTCCTGGTGTCAAGATCCTCGCGTATGTTGCTGCCATCTGGCTGATCGCGGGAGGCGCGGCGATCCTGTCGCGCCGGACCGCTCGATTCGGCGCAGCCGCGCTGGCCATCATCTATGGCATCTTTGGCGCGTTCTCGTTCCCGCGCTTATATACGGCGCCCCACTTCCTTGGATATCGAAGCACCGTTTACATCGGTCTATTGGCTGGAATCGGCCAGCAAGCGATCCTGGTCGTCGCGGCAGCCATCGTTTACGCGTCCCTGGATCTGCGCGCTTCGATCTCCCCGAGAGCGGCGCGCATCGCTCGCTGGATGTTTGGACTCTGCTCGGTCGATTTCGGGCTAGCCCACCTGACAGGCGTACAAGCCGTAGCGCCCATGGTACCGAACTGGATGCCGTGGGGAGGCGCTTTCTGGACGGTGCTCACCGGGATTGCCTTCGTGCTTGCAGGCTTGGCCATCCTCTCGGGCATTCTCGACGTCCTCGCGAGCCGGCTGCTCGCGCTGATGCTGCTGGTCTTCAGCCTATCGGTTTTAGTGCCGATGATCTTCGCGCATCCGCACGACCATACCGCCTGGGGCGGGAACGCGTACAACTTGGCTGCGGTTGGCGCCGCGTGGATCTTCGCTGACTGGCTGGCAGAGCGAGCGCAGCCGGTTCGCAATCAGCGAAGTGCGGAACCAGCCGAGCCCTCGCTGGCGTAGGGTCACGACGTCTCCATATAGCTTTCATCCGTCCTGAGGCACGAAGGGGATCTATATCGACGGTTCAGGTTCGTTGTTCGCAGCAGCCATCAGACTCCAAACAGACTTGTCAGCAAGAGGGTGAGGAATTCGGTACGGTGTCAGTACGCTTACGCGTCCATCAGATGACATGCCGGATAGCTCCCGTTTGATAGTAGTCTCGAACCGCCTTCCTGTGGCCTTGGTCCGCGAAGACGGCGAGTGGAGGACAAAGCGTACTGCCGGGGGCCTTGCGACGGCTATGGACCCGATCTTGAAGCGCGCCGGAGGTCTCTGGATTGGCTGGTCCGGCACACACGACGACTTGCCTCCCCAAGCGGTGGAACTGCTTCGTGAGGAGCAATCGTGCATCGTCGTGGATTTACCGGCAGACCTCCTGAAAAAATTTTACGAGGGCTACTCCAACCAGGCACTCTGGCCCTTGTTTCACAGCTTTACCTCCAGGCTGCAGTTCGAGTCCGAGAGCTGGGAAGCGTACATCGAAGCGAATCGCAGGTTCTGCTCCGCCGTTGTGCATGAGTTTCAGCCGGGCGATCGGATATGGGTTCACGATTACCACCTGATGCTGCTGCCCGGCATGCTCCGTGAGTGCCTGCCGGACGCCGCCATTGGGTTCTTTTTGCATATACCCTTTCCGGGCTCGGACATCTTCTCTATCCTGCCGCGCGGAGAGGAACTGCTGAGCGGCCTGCTTGGCGCGGATCTCATTTCCTTCCACACGCACTTGCATCTTCAGCATTTCAGGATGTCCCTGCGCCGTCAGCTCGGGGTTGAGAGCACGGTGGATCGTCTGGAAGTGCCGGGCCGCCAGGTGCGGCTGCAGGCGCTACCGATCGGTATCGCTCCGAACGACTTCCTTGAATACAGCGATAAACCTGAAACCCTGGAACACGTTGGCAAATTAAGGGCGCAATACAGCGGACGAAAGATGATCGTCGCGGTTGACAGACTCGACTACACGAAGGGACTTCCTCACCGCCTCCGAACGTTTCGCCGCATGCTGAGCAGCCAGCCGGAACTCACCGGAAAGGTCGTGCTGCTCCAGCTCGCGGTGCCTTCCCGGGAAAACATCGGAAGCTATCAGGAACTGCGCAGCGAAGTACATGAGTTGATCTCTGACATCAACGGCGAATACGGCACGCCCGACTGGGTGCCGGTCGTCTATATTCACCGGAGCATCTCCCGGCCGGAGCTCGTGGCGGTTTATCAGTTCGCCGATGTAGCGTGGATAGGGCCATTACGGGATGGAATGAACCTGGTTGCGAAGGAATATGTGGCGTGCCGGGCGGATGGCAGTGGGGTGCTGGTATTGAGTTCCTTCGCGGGTGCTGCCGCCGAGATGGCTGAAGCGCTGCTGATCAATCCGTTCGACGAGGAGCGAACCGCCTTGACGGTGACGCGCGCACTCACGATGAGCGATGAAGAGAAGCGGGACCGCATGCGCGCGCTGCATGAGCGCGTGCTGCGTAACGATGTGTTCGCCTGGGGTGACCGCTTTCTGGCCCTCCTTGACGAGGCCGCAACGTTGCGCCGGGAGCGCGCTCCCGAAAGCCCCCCAATGTTGCCTATCGGCCAGTTGGTGGATGCCTATCGAAGAGCTGCCAAGCGTCTGCTGTTGCTCGACTACGACGGTACTCTGGTGCCTTTCGCTGCCCGGCCACAAGAGGCGGCTCCCGATGATGAACTCCGGGAGTTACTGGCACAGCTGGCGAGCGATCCGGCCAACTGCGTCGTCGTGATCTCGGGCCGGACTGCGGCCGACCTGCAAAATTGGTTAGGCCAAGTGCCGCGTCTCGGGCTCGCACCGGAACATGGCGCGCGCTGCCGCCTGCCTGGCAGCGATAGCTGGGAGGGCCGCTCGGCTGACAGCGAATGGAAAAATTCCGTGCGGCCCATCCTGCAACACTTCGTGGACCGGACGCCGGGCAGCTTTATCGAGGAGAAAGAGTTCGCGCTCGTTTGGCACTTTCGCACGATCGAGGCAGAGTTCGGCGACTGGCTCGCTACGGAGCTGGTAGCCATGCTCGAAGGCATGCTGGCCGAAACCGAATTGCGTGCCTATCGCGGCAATAAGATCGTCGAGGTAAAACCGATGTGGGCCAATAAAGGGGCGCTCGCGACTGAATTGCTGCCAGGGTACGCCGATGGCGATTTTATTCTCGGCATCGGTGATGACCGAACCGATGAAGATCTATTCGCACACCTTCCGGAAAACGCCTGGAGTGTGTACGTGGGAGGCGGATCGACCAGGGCAAAGTACAGCCTGCCGGACACTCGCCGCGTCCGGCGCTTGCTTCGCCAGCTCACAAAGAGCGATGCGGAGACGCGGTCGAGCGGGGCAGCTGGGTAAGAGAGGAGAGAGAGTTTAGGTTTTAGGGTTTTGGGACTGGGATCTCCAGCCACCCAGGAAAATACCGCGAGTGGTTCGCCTTGACATTCTACTGGAATCGCAATAGAATCCACCTAGAATGTCTACTAAAGAGACTGGAGGACGTGTCGAATTGCTTCAGGGCACGCTGGACCTCCTGATTCTCCGCACCCTGCTTCTCGGCCCGATGCACGGTCACGCGATCGCCAAAGCCATCGAGTTCAGGTCCGATGAGGTGCTGCAAGTCGAACAGGGATCGTTGTATCCAGCGCTGCACCGGCTTATCAAGCGGCGATGGATTTCGGCTCAGGAGGGTATCTCAGAAAACAATCGTCGCGCCAAATTCTACGGTTTGACGGCCAAGGGTCGACGGCAGCTAGAGCTCGAGACGAACAAGTGGGACAAACTGGCGGGAGCGATCTCCCGGATTCTCCGACCCGCGGAACAGGAGGGCGAATCATGAGGCGGCGCAAACATATGCTCAAGGATCTCGATAACGACATTCGCGAACATCTAGAAAGGGAGACCCAGGACAACATCGAGCGCGGGATGTCACCGGAGGAAGCGCGCTACGCGGCTTTGCGCAAGTTCGGCAATGTGAGGCGGGTGAAAGCCGAGACTCGAGAGGTGTGGAGTGTGCTCTGGGTGGAGCAACTACTGCAGGATGCTCGCTTTGGCCTTCGCATGCTGTGGCGGAGCCCGGGGCTAACGGTAGCCGCTGTGCTGGCGATAAGCCTGGGCATTGGAGTAAACGTTGAAATCTTCTCAGTGCTGAATGGCGCGACCCTGCGTCTGCTCCCGATTCCCCGCGCGGAACAGATAGTAAGCGTAAGCCAAATCTTTCACGGGCGAACCTCTCGCAACACTCACGGTGAAACGAGCATGTTCTCGTATTCCGAATACGTCGCTTATCGTGATCACAACCATGTCTTCACAGGACTTCTTGCCTATGAACCTTTCATCGAAGCAACCATTTCCGGCGGCAGGGCGCAGCAGCTCTTGGGAACCGCAACCAGCTGCAACTATTTCGACGTTTTGAACGAGCATCCGGCCCGGGGGCGTGGTTTTATCGATTCCGATTGCGCCTCTCCCGGCGAAAAGGCAGTCGTCGTAGTAAGCGATGATTTGTGGCGGAGAAGGTTTGCAGGTGACCCTTCATTCGTGGGCAAGAGAATCATTCTGAATCGTACGGCTTATACCGTGATTGGCGTTGCGCGTCCTGGATTCAGAGGCACGGAGGCAGTGCCGAGTGCGTTCTGGGCGCCTATCACCATGGAAAGAGCGCTGGAGCCGGGGCGGGATCGACTGGCCGATGACAACATGAGCTGGCTGGCGTTACTCGGGCGGGTTCAGCCCGGCATTACGACGGAGCAGGTACGGGCGGATCTCGACGTCATTGCCGGGCGTATCGATCAGTTGCATCCCGGCCGCAGAACCTCGCTGGCGATTCACATCGCAACATTCTTTGGCCGACCGGAAGAGCGTGGAGCTGTGCTTCCGCTCTCATCGGTGATTCTCGCGGCTTTTGGGCTGGTGCTGCTGCTTGCGTGTGCGAACGTGGCCAATCTTCTGCTCGCGCGCGGTTCCGTGCGCCAGAGGGAAATCGCACTACGACAAGCTATCGGCGCGGGCCGGTGGCGGTTGGTCCGTCAATTATTGACGGAGAGTCTTCTGCTTTCGCTGATTGGAGGAGCACTGGGATCCGTGCTTGCGTGCTTGTGCGCCGCGAATTTCACCCAACTTGTCATCTCTCATTTGCCTCGTCCGCTTCCCACGCTTGCCGTGAATGTTTCCCCAGATGCTCGCGTAATCGGCTATGCCTTGGTACTGACCCTCATCACAGGAATCACATTTGGCCTGATGCCGGCCTTGCAGAACTCGCGGTCTGACTTGAATACTGCATTGAAGGAGGGTGGCGCTCAATCCGGTTCTGGCAGCAAAAACCGACAGTTGTTGCGTAACGCGTTGCTGGGCGCGCAAATCGCCTTGAGCATGATTTTGCTGCTGGCAGCAGGATTGTTGCTGCGCGGCCTTTACTATGCGCAGACGGTCGATCCCGGATTTGAGACGAAGGAGGTCGCGGCGATATTCCTGAACCTTGGAGCACAGGGCTACGATCAAAACCGAGCAACGGTCTTCATGCGGCGCCTGCGAGAGCGCATCGCAGGCCTCCCTGGCGTGATCAAAGTTGCACAAGCGGAGTGCGCGCCGCTAAGCCACGACTTTAGCGCCGATTACTTCACGGTTCCCGGACGGGCCGAGAGATTTGCCATCGAATACAACCACGTTTCGACGGGATATTTTTCCGTAGTTGGCATTCCCATCGTGCGGGGGCGCGGCTTTACCCGAGAAGCGCACGACGCGCCAGGAGTGATCGTCACGGAGTCCACTGCCCGGCGGCTCTGGCCCGGCAAAGATCCGCTAGCGAGAACATTGCGCGAAGACACCGGGCGCGAATATTTGGTGATCGGAGTGGCGAAGGACGCTCAAGTTTCGCACCTTGGTGAAATGACCACCGGCTATCTTTATTTTCCTGGCGGACCAGAAGACAATTTGCGTACCTACGTGTTGATTCGTTTTCGAGCGGGCTTCGCCGCGAGCGCCCAGAGCGTTCGCCAAGCAGTCGAATCGCTCGACGCTGACATGCCCGTGGATGTGGTCAGACTGGAAGATTACCTTGAGGTCTGGCGAGCGCCATCGCGTCTTGCTGCGGCGCTCTCGGGGACGCTGGGTGGACTAGCCCTGCTGCTCGCGTCGATTGGCGTTTATGGAATGGTCTCGTACAGTGTAAGCCGAGGCGTGCGCGAGATCGGCATCCGCATGGCTGTGGGGGCAAACGGAAGGGACGTCCTGAGTCGTGTACTCTGGCAAGCTATGTACCCGATCCTGATCGGCGGGGTGGTCGGCCTAGTTCTGAGTGCCGGGGTTTCCAAGGTGCTTTCCAGCATGCTTTTTGGGCTCAGCGCGCACGACCCGATCGCTTTCCTCAGTGTTCCGTTGATTCTGTTCGCTGTGGCCCTCGTCGCGAGCTTCATCCCGGCTCTCCGGTCGATGCGGGTCGACCCAATGGTCGCGCTGAGATGTGAGTAGTTTACATTGTTTCTGCGCTGCCTTGAAAGAACTTAACGTCGCCTAAGAACGGTGTGTTACCGATGTGGAAAAATCAGCGCCCTGTCGAGGCAACAGGCGATTTGGGAGAACGGGTTTTCTGGCCAGAAACCGCGATTGTGAGGGAGCTTGGCGAGTGAACGCGTTCATAGAACGCTCTCCCGCTTTCGATCTACCAAACCTACAATGGTTAGCAAACGAGGCAACTCCGTGCGAGCTTCCTTTGCGATCTTCTCTTTGCCGCTTCTAGTGCCGTGCTTTGGACGCGCTCAGAATACGCTTTACGTGGCCTGCGATCACGACGCAAAGCCCAAGCACGTTGCAAGCGCCGTTTCGTACTCGAATGACAAGAAATGGCGAGCCTATGTCGATGTGGAAGTACGCAGCGACGCCGGGTGCACGTATACAACCCGACTTTGGGTAGGTGCTGCCGATGGCCAGTACCAAGCCGCGTTCGTGATCCCGCCCGAACAGTATGCGTATGGGAACGGCATGGAAATCTTAAGCTGGCAAAAGAGCGGATCTGTACTGCTGGTCAGAACGGATCAATGGCAAGAAGGCTCGGATGCGCTTGACGATCCGGGCGTGCTGGCAATCGACGCTCGAACCGGGCTTGTTTACAAACCCGGTTTAAGCGCGATGATGGAGCATCGCAAGAGGGACCGCTGCTACATGCGGATTCTTGACGCGGCGCTCGCTCCTGGCAAGAGCGTGAATATCACCGTCCGGGCGCAATTCAAAACCTATATCGATGTTGATGAAACGAAGAAGGACGTCCCGCCGGCGCCGAACTGTAACGACACGGAAGAAACCTGGAGCTTCGATTTCAAGACTGGCCGAATCCGTAAGGTGTCCCGCACCGAGCCGGTCGCTGCCGTGGGGGCGATCAATCGCCCGGCTCTTGCTTCGCCTGGTCCCGCAGCCGCTTCGCCTGGCTGATTGAGATGTCAAGCGTCCGGCCTACCTGGCTTAGAGTCAAGCCGGAAAGCAGAATGCCGCGGATCTCAGGCTCTCGCCACCAGCCAATTGCCCTGGCACGTCTTCCGATCATCCTTGCGCGCCGTTCCAAGACCATTTTCCGGTTAACGCCATGCCGAGCGGCAAATTCAGAAATGGGAAGCGATCCCAAATCTTCGATGCGGTCGGTCCAAAACTCGGTCAGGTCATTGTGGTAATTGACGCCAAGCCGTTTGCGTGCGCGTTTGAGCGTGGTCCGGCCCGCGGGCAAATCGAATAAGAAGCCGTGGCCCCTGGTCCGGTTGTTGCTCCAGAAATCTCGCAGAGCGATGGTGGTGATCAGGCGAGGCAAGCCGCCGCGATAAGCACCGTGATTGTGGGCTGGAGTGCCGAAATAAAGATCAAAGCCGTGTTTGGTATCCCGAATATCGCGGATATCCCATAGGTCGCCGTTCACGTCTCTCACGTAGCCGACGATGGGGTACTTGCGCGTCATTGGCCTTGGTGGCGGGCTCCAAGAAATAGCTGATTCGGCAGAACGCGTTTCTGGGCGAGCTTGCGGGGCTTGCGCTCGGCGGCGCGGTGGATGGAGCGGGTGTTCATGGGAAAGCCTGACAGACCGTAGCATGCCAAAGGGCAAAAACGAACTATGTACAAAATTTTCGGCGGTAAGTGGCTGAGCGGAGGGGAGATCGAGTTTTGCGCATTTTGTGACTGTCACTCTCGGTGGCGCATCTGATGTGGTAAAGCTCGCGGGGAAACTGAATGCAGATCCTGAAGCAGACGGCGAAAAATCTGAGGGTCTTTGCCGACCCGGGATTGTAGTGTTTAAGAGTAACCATGCTCCTTCGACGCTTATCGGCCGACTCCCTCGACCGCCTGGAACCCGCATACCAGGCGTTCGTGAGAACGCAGACCGTCTCGCCACCTCCGCTCGAGATTCTGTTTCAAAGCGAGCATTCCAGGCTCGCCGGTGCGCTTGCGCAGGCACTTTTGCCGGATGTTTTCGGCGAACTTAAGCCAGAGGTAATTACTGCGATCGCGCATCATGACTACGGTTGGGATGCCAGCGATCAACAGCAGATAGACGCAATCTATGACAGGGCGCCGCGTCCATTTACGGAAGTAAGTCCTGAGGAGACTTTGCCTTGTTGGATTGGTTCCATAGCCCACGGCCGTAGACTCGGGCCGCTTGCCGGAGTGCTGATCAGCCGCCACTGTTGCCTGCTTGGCACCGGGTCAGGTAAGCACGCCGAGTTCGTTGCTGAAGAGACCGCTCGCCGCAGGGAAATCGAGTACGCGCTTCCGTACTCTCCAAGTGACCTCGATCGCTGGACCGCTGCCCTCGGTTTTTGCGACCTGCTTTCGTTGTATCTCTGCTCAGGTTCTCAGTCTTCGGTGACGCTTCCGCTGGCACATCCCGAGAGTGATGCCGACCGTGCTGAGGTTGCCCTTAAATGGGTCGGAGGCCGCGCGTGTCTATCGAAGCTCATTTTGGACCCCAATGCCCAGTTCTCAGCGGTTGGGATCAAATATTCGAGCAGTGCAGTCGCTCTTGAGCCATTAGCCTTGCATTGGACTTTTACCTGTGCTCAATGACGCAGCGTGGGGCTCGCGCTTATCCCGAACGGGCCCTAAGTCTCTTGGGCTTCGAACCAAACATTTCATGATAATAAGAGCATGGCTGCTCAACCTCTAGCGCTCAGCGCCCAGGAGTTTCATAGGCTCTACGATGGAGCTAAGCCAGCTTACGAGTACTGGTTTGGCCAGGCCGTCCCGAAGCCCCTGCCCACTATTTTGCACGGCGTTGCGCAATTTATTATCGCGACACTGCTAGAGAGGGCCGGGTGGAATACGTCATTGGAGGTTCGTCTCAAACTCGTCCCAGATGCTGAACCTGTGCCGGACGTGATCGCAGTGCAAGGGAAGTTCAGAGGTCCGTATCCGACAAAGGCGCCGGAACTCTGCGTTGAGATTTTGTCGCCCGCAGACACTCTAGCGAAAGCTTTGGAGAAGGCCAAGCGATATATCGTCTGGGGATGTCACTGCGTGTGGATCATCGATCCTGAGAAACGCACCGCCTGGACGTTGTCAGGAGAAGGCACAGGTGAACCAAGCTGGATCTCGCCCACCGGAGTTCTCCGGATTGACGATACGGCCATTGAGCTCGAAGCAGTCTTTTCGGAGGTAGACCGGAAGCTGGAGGCAACAAGCAGTCAGCAATAAGGATCAGAAGACCAGGCCCGGATAATCACCTGTTCAGTATTGGGAGGTGCAACTTTGATTCCGAGCAGTTCAGAAATGTCGTACAGACAAAACGTACAGTAAAGTAGATGAGCACGGAAGGAGATCAAATGAGTGAAGCGATGCAAGTGGGGAAGAAGCTGGCCGAGCTGTGCCGGCAAGGTAAGATCTCGGAAGTAATCGACACGCTCTACAGCCCCGATATCGTGAGTATCGAAGCACAAGGCAGCCCGACAATGCCTGCGCGCATGGAGGGGCTGAACGCAATAAAGGGCAAGAACGAATGGTGGGAGCAGAACCATGAGGTTCACGGCGCGGAAGTAGACGGTCCGTGGCCGCATGGAGATCGCTTCATCGTTCGATTTAAATTTGACGTGACCGCCAAAGGCGGACCGATGGCGGGCAAGCGAATGACTTTGGACGAGGCAGCTCTATATACGGTGAAGGATGGGAAAATCACGCAGGAGGAATTCTTCTACGATATGGGCGGGTAGTAGCAGGCGGAGGCGGCCTGGCCGAGGCTAATGCCGCCGTCATTCGGAGGCACTGCGCGATTCGTCCAAATCTCGAGCGTGCTTCGGCTCGCGCATGAGGTGATTTCGGAAAGCAGCAATTCATTTTGAAAAACACCGCCGGACAGAACGACGAGGTCAATCGAGCTGGCTTCGCAGAGCTGTTCGGCGGCTTGCCAGAGAGTCCGCGCGACGCTCGCATGAAAGGCGCGGGCGATTTCACGCTCGTCTCTTCCGTTAAGCCGATCGCGGATGACGGCGGCGAGCACTGGCCGGAAATCCAACGTGTTCCCACTTATCGGAAACGGATAAGCGCCCGAACGAGGCGCAGAGCGCGCTAACTGTTCGAGCCAAATTGCCGCCTGCCCTTCGAAGGTGATCTCACGAGTAAAGCCCAAGAGAGCGGCGACCGTATCGAACAAGCGCCCTATGGAAGAAGTTTGGAAAGTCCGGAGCTGCTTCTGAACCAATTGCAGCGAAGCCAGGAAGCGGTCGGGAAAATGGAAAGGGGCAGCGAGCAGATTGGGAAGATCCTCAAGCTGAGACAGGAAACCGGCCGCGCATTGCACAGGGAACCGCGCAGCGGCATCACCGCCTGGGAGAGATGCCGGTCGCAGATGCAGCGCACGGCTCCAGCCGCCGCTCACACTGCCGGTGAAGAACTCGCCACCCCAAATATTTCCATCCTCGCCGTAACCGGTTCCGTCGAAACTGATACCAACGGCGCGCCTTTCCAGAGCCCGGCGCTCCGCCATGACGGAAGCCAGGTGCGCGTGGTGATGCTGAACTGCGAGTTTGGCGGGTGCCGGCAGCTCGAGCGCATGCAGAGTGGAAGCATATTCGGGATGGAGATCGTGAACGACTACCAACTCATTCCAATGGACGCCATACATAGACACGAAATCCTGGATCGTGTCCCGGAACGCTGCGAAGGATGCATATTCATCGAGATCACCGATGTGCTGGCTAACGAATGCTTGTCCGCCAACCACCAGCGTGACGGTATTTTTTAGATCAGCGCCTACGGCGAGTATGGGTCGAGTTTGCGGCAGGGTCGTAACGGCTCCGGGTGCATATCCACGAGAACGGCGCAGAATCACCGGGCCGAAAACACCGGTGCGAGCGACGGAGTCGTCCACGCGGCGCGCGATGGGACGCTCACCGATCAGAAAGGCATCTGCGATGTCCGATAAGCGCCGGCGGGCATCCTCATCTTGATAAGCGATGGGTTCACTGGAGCGGTTAGCGCTGGTCATGACCAGAAGCTGCGGCGCGCCCGCCGCAAACAGCAGATGGTGTAGCGGGGCATAAGGCAGCATGACTCCCACTTCGTGATTACCCGGAGCGACGCCCCAGAGTTGTCGTTTTGCAGGCGCGAGAACAATCGGGCGCGCGAGTGACTGCAGCTGATCCGCGGCAGTAGGAGCAAGATCGACCAGGCCGCGAGCGATCTCAAGGTTTGCGACCATCACAGCAAACGGCTTTTCTTTGCGAAATTTGCGTTCGCGGAGTGAACGGACGGCCGAAGGGTTCGAGGCATCGCAACTCAGGTGATATCCGCCGATTCCCTTGATCGCGACGATATGCCCCGAGCTAAGCAGTTCGGCCGCGGCTTTAATGCTAGCTCGATCGCCTCCAATGGTGCTGGCGGAATTCTCGAGGAAATAATGAGGCCCGCAGTTGGGACAGGCAACGGGTTGAGCGTGGAAGCGACGATCGAGCGGATCGTGGTACTGTGCCGCGCAAAAGGGATCCAAAGGAAAGTGGCGCATGGTGGTGCGCGGGCGATCATACGGCAGGCTTTCAACTACGGTGAAGCGCGGGCCGCAGTTGGTGCAATTGATGTAGGGGTAGAGATATCTCGGATCGGCCGGATCAAACAACTCAGCCAGACAGCGGTCGCAAACAGGCAAATCAGGGGAGATGCAAACCGAAGGCGGCCCGGAGCGGCGGCTAGGGTGGATGTTGAAATCAGTGAATTCCGCGGGCTCGCTTGGGAAGATTTCGAGCGAGCTGATTTCAGCCGCGGGCGGAGGCTCCGATCGCAACGCAGCAAGGAAGTTCTCGACGCCTGCTTCGCCGCCCTCGATGTGAATCTCGACGCCATTTTCCTGGTTCAGGACCCAGCCGCCGAGGGCGTTGGCGCGCGCGAGACGGTATACGAAGGGCCGGAATCCCACGCCCTGCACGACGCCCTGCACGCGGATGAGAAGGGCACGTGTGGAGTAAGGCAAGGCATTCACGAGTTGTCCGCTTTCACCGCGCAGCCGCGGCCCTGCCATCCGATCTGAACGACTTTGCCATCCTCGACCAGAACCGGAACAGTGCGCTGGCCGCCGGTGAGATGGTGCATTCTCTTCAGAGCTTCCGGGTCCGCTTCGACATCGTATTCGATGAAGTCGCGGCGGTTCCAATCGAGCCAGTCGCGCATCTCCTGAGTGAACGGGCAGCTGGCTGTTCCAAAGAGTTCGAAGCTAGCCATGCGATTTCTCCATCAGTTCCCGAATGGTGTGGTAGATGGAAGCCTGGACCTCCTGAATGCGGGGGATGTAATCGGAACGCACAACCAGCGGGTGCCAGGCGAGTCCGCGGCGAACGATCTCGCCGCCGTCATAGCCTAACAGAGCGACCGTGAGGAGGCCGCGCTTACGCGCTTCTTCGAGTGCCAGAATCACGTTTTTGGAACCGCCACTAGTGGAGATCCCAATGGCGGCATCGGCCGGCCGGGCTTGGGCGATCAACTGCCGCAGAAAGATTACTTCGGTTCCGACGTCATTTGCGAGCGCGGTGATGTTTGCGGGTTCGAAGGAAAGCGAGACAGCGGGAATAGGACGATAGCCGGGCGGGGGAGCAATGCAATCAATCGTCCAGTCATTCGCGTCGGTAGCGGACCCGCCATTGCCGAACAGGATCAACTTGCCGCCGCTCTTGACACGGTCTGCGAGGGCGAGAGCTGCGGCGACAATGCGCTCCGATTCTTCTTTCGCGACCTGCGAACGAAGCCGCGAGTCTTCCTGCACCTTGGCCTGAATCGATTCCGCGACCTGATCGAGAATGCCGTGCGTTTCCTGCTTCTCGCGACCTAAGAAAGGATAGAGAAAGCCGGCGTCGCCGACATCCTGGCCGAGTTCACGATGTTCGAAGAACACGTGCACGGTTTCCCATAGAGTGTGATAGAGAATCTCAACTAATTCCTGGTGCAGGAAAGGGTTGGCTGCCGGCGTATGCAGCGCGTAAGAGCCCTTATTCCCGGGTAGCGCAAATGTCATGGCGCCCCGCGTCGCCGCCGCGCTGAGCGCCTGTTCGATTTCAGGATCGCCTTCGGGTGGCGCGAAGCCCATCACGATATCTTCGGGCTGCAGAGTGGCGTCGAGCCAGGGAAGAAACAGGTTGGAAAGATCGAGAGCGGGCAGCGCACGCTTGCCGACGATCACCGGATGAACGAATTCAACCGAGACATGTTGAGCATCGGTGGAATACGGCCCCTTGCCGAACGCAAGTAGACGGCCGCCATTGAGGAAACGCTCGGACATCTCGCGACAAGCGGCAGCAAGGGTGTGCGACTCGCGAGAGAAGAAATCTTCAAAGAGGCGGTTGCGCTCTGCGAAAGCGTTTTCTACATGATGAGCAAGTTCTGTTGTTACGGACGGCATGGGTCAACAGATTCGCGGGAGGGGATCGCCTACGAGCATATCTATGACGCGGGTTCCACCATATCCCGTAATGCCCAAAACCGTGCCGGACGGCTCCTGGCGTATCTCACCGATGATTACGGACTGGCCTCCTCCGGGAGTTTGCCTGATGGTTTCGAGAGCCGCAGGGGCATGCTCCGGGCTGACTACGGCGAGGAACTGGCCCTCGTTTGCGATGTGCAACGGATCAAGCCCGAGGAGTTCGCAGGCGCCGCGTACAGCATCGGAGACAGGGACCCGCTCTTCGAAGACGGCGACACATAAGCTGCAATCGCGAGCAAGCTCATTGAGCGAAGTAGCAACTCCGCCGCGAGTCGGATCACGCATCCAGCGAATCCCGGGCCCTGCGACGGCGGCCATAGCTTCGATCATGGGGAGCACGGACTTGGTATCCGAACAGATTTCAGCTTCTAGATCGAGTTCGCCGCGCGCAAGCAGAATGGTGATGCCGTGTTCGCCGATGGGACCGCTCAGCAAGACTTGGTCTCCCGGGCGAACACTGCTCGCCTTAACGGTGAGACCCGAGATGGGGCGGCCGATGCCGGCGGTTGAAATGTACATCCGGTCGGCTTTGCCGTGCTCAACGACTTTGGTATCGCCCGCGACAATGGCGACTCCGGCCCGCTCAGCAGCTTGCGCCATGGCGCGGACCTCCGCCTCGAGCACTTCAGTGGGCAAACCGGCTTCGAGGACGTAGGTGACAACGAGCGTCTCTGCCCGGGCACCGGAGACCGCCAGATCATTTACTGTTCCATTCACGGCAAGCTCGCCGATTGAGCCACCAGCGAAACGAAGCGGCTTGACAACGAAGCTGTCAGTAGTGATGGCAATTTTCGAGCCGTTGACGTCTACATGCGCGGCGTCGCCTAGCGGCTCAGAGGACGAGCCAAACAGTAAGGGAGCGAAGAGACCGTCAACCAGCCTGCGGCTCGCTTTGCCACCTGCGCCATGCGCCATCTCTATTTGAGGATCGCGGAAGCGAATTTTCGGAGGAGCCGTACTCATCGTCCGCCCGGCTCAAACCGGCACTTCAACACCGGTTTCAATACTGGTCAGGGGGGACTTGCGATGTTCGTAGTTGTAATAAGCAGCGCACGATCCCTCGGAGGAAACCATCAGAGCGCCGATGGGATGCTCGGGCGTGCATTCTTTTCCGAAGAGCTTGCACTGGACAGGCTTCAGCGCGCCTTTGAGAACTTCGCCACACTGCGCGGCTTTGGGATCAGTCACGCGAACCCCGGGGACATGGAAGCGCTGCTCGGCGTCCCAGGCAGCGTAGGTCGAGCGGATCCGCAGAGCAGACTGCGAAATAAAGCCCATTCCGCGCCATTCAAAGTAAGGGCGCAACTCGAAAACTTCCGCGATCGCCTTCAGAGCGGCGCTATTTCCCTGCCAAGGAACCACGCGCGTGTATTGATTTTCGACCTTTGCTTCGCCTGCCTGGAGCTGCCTGAGGAGCATGACAATTGACTGCAAGATATCGACCGGCTCGAAGCCTGAGACCGCGATCGGTTTGCGTTCATTGGCGGCGATCCACTCGTACGGACGGCACCCAATGACAGTCGAAACGTGGCCGGGGCCAATAAAGGCGTCAATTCGCATATCAGGGGAATCGAGGATCGCGCGGATGCCGGGGATGATGGTGACGTGATTGCAGAAGACGGAGAAATTCTGCAGACCCAGGCTCTTGGCGCGCATCAGGGTGAGGGCGGTGGAAGGAGCCGTGGTTTCAAAACCGATGGCGAAAAACAGGACGTGTTTATCGGGATTGTTCTGGGCAAGCTTCAAAGCGTCGGAAGGCGAGTAGACGATCCGGACATCCATGCCGCGGGCCTTGCGTTCGAGCGGGCTGCCTTGGGTGCCCGGAACGCGCATCATGTCGCCGAAAGCAGTGAACATCACGGCCGGGTCTTCCGCGATGGAGAGCCCATCATCGATGCGGCCCATCGGTAGAACGCAGACGGGGCAGCCGGGACCATGGATCAGCTCGATGTTAGGCGGAAGCAGATCTTTCAGCCCGAAGCGGTAAATGGCGTGGGTGTGACCCCCGCACACCTCCATAAATCTATAGTGGCGTTGGGGGTCAGCCAAGCGCCGGATTTCATCAGCGGCCTTGTTTATCACTCCCGCTTGCCGGAACTCGTCAACGTATTTCATACACGCGTCTAGGAAGCATCGAGGACCCTTCGTCTGTCGGGGGGAAATTCGGCCGGCAGGGGGCCGTCACTGCGGGTCGGCTCATGAGAGCCGTAGCCCTTTACTTCTTCGATCGCGGCGGTTTCTTCGCCCAGCAGGGAAAGCAGGCGTAACTGATCGAGCGCCTGCTCCTCGCTTATCTTGCTCATGGCAAATCCGACATGCACGAGAACCCAATCGCCGCTGCGGGGAGGATCGTCTTGCAAGAGACCCATGTCGATGTGACGCCGCACGCCAGCCACTTCGACCAAGGCGCGCGTGATCTCATCCTTTGAAGTATCTATGACTCTTGCCGGAATCGCCAGGCACATAGGTGAAGCCTCTGATGGAAATCAAACAGTCCCCTCAGAATTGTACGCCCAAGCGCCGGAGCGTGAACCGAATTGGGGCGCAGTATGCGCGAAAAAGTACCGGGAGATAGAGAATGTGGTTAGCAGCAGGTGAGGAGAGGCGCGCAAAATGCGAACGACAACGGGTCTTCGCGCATGGTTCCGTTTTGAGGGTGAGCTCAACGATTTTTTGGCACCTGGGAGGAGGAATGTCGAATTTGAGCATACGGCCGGAACAACCGATACGGTGAAGCACCTCATCGAATCGCTTGGCGTTCCACACACCGAGGTGGAGCGAGTGGAAGTGAACGGAAAGGCAATTCCCGAGACGCAACCAATTGCGGATGGAGATCATGTGCAGGTTTTTCCGCATGAGCTGCCGGTGCTGCTGAAGGCGGCTCGATTTGTAGTTGACGGCCACCTCGGCAGGCTGGCAGCTTACCTTCGCATGCTCGGGTTCGATACGTGGTACGACCGCTTCGCCGATGACGTACTGCTGGCCGGCGTGGCCAGCGGTGAAGGGCGATTTCTGCTGACGCGCGATGTCGGGCTGCTTAAGCGACGTGGAGTCGAGCAGGGCTACTGCGTGCGCGCCGATAAGCCGCACGATCAACTGCGCGAGATTGCGGGCCGGTTCGCTTTGCAGTCACAGTTCACGCCGTTCTCCCGTTGTATGGATTGCAATGGAGCGCTGGTTTTGGTGAAGAAGGAGGATATCGCCGATCTGCTGCCGCCGCATACCCGGGAAACGAAAACTGAGTTCAGCCGGTGCCTGAACTGCGGGAAGATCTTCTGGCGGGGCTCGCATCATGCGCGCATGCTGGGATGGATCGAGGATTTGGCGGCTGTGGGCTAATGAACGGGCGAAGAAAACACGTAACCGATGCCGATAGCGTGGAATCCATAAAACAGGAGCGACAAATCGTGCAAGCAGTTGAGGAATTACGAAAAGACGAGATGATGGGGCACCTGATGGGTGCGCTGGAGCGGGGCGAAGACATTGGGCATTACGGACGGCTCGTATTCATCATGGGCGCGCGTCATTTACTGGATCATGACGAGCTGGTGGAGTGGATCACCAAGGATAAGGACTGCGACGAAGCGAAGGCAAACTCACTGATCGCGCAAGTAGAGCAGCGGAACTACAATCCGCCGCGACGCGAGAGGGTGCTTGAGTGGATGCAACGGCAGGGATTTCCAATTTGTCCCAAGCCTGAGGACCCGGACTCGTGCAATCTCTATAAAAGCCTGGAATTTCCGCACGAAGTGTACGAGCACATCGAACAATATCGAGAGCAGAAAGCAGAAGCTGCGAGCGAGAGCGGCCGGGGCTAGCGCGTTAGACTGGCGCGCGGCTATGAGCGCGCGATACTGGACTGGCGCGCGCCTATCAGCGCGCGATACTGATCGAACGGCGACCTGGTCCGGAAGGCGCGGGCGGCGGTTCCTCAACGACCACCTTTTTCGGTTTGGCATCGAGGCGAGCCGCAGTAAGCTGCGCGCGCAGCTTCTCAAATTTAGGCGTTCCCGGAACGCCGCCCTTCTCGATGACATCCTGTTCGGTGATCTCCTGGGCGGCAGGAAGATACTTTTGAAGGAAATTTTTTAAGCGGTCCAAGACCAGCCGCTGACCGGAGCGCGCCAGCAGAAAAAGAACCACTTCGCCCGGAACTTTGTGCAGCAGCGCGTACAGGCCAGAAGGGCGGGTGATCCTGGCCGTAGCGAGCTCCCTTTCGATTTTCGCGGCTTTGCCTTCAAGTTTAGCCGCGGCGTCGAGATACTCTTTCGGAAAGCCGACAGTCTTGATGAGCTGAGCGCGCTCTTTCGGTGAAAGTTTCTCAAGCAAGAGGAAGAGAAAGAGGGCAGGGAAGTTGGCGTTCAAGTCTGTGCCGAAGGGCAGAGACTGCCGTGCTTTCTGCAATCTTTGAAATGCCTGGAGGTTGAGCTTCGGGCCGGCCAGAGCGGGCGAGATCCAATGAATCAGGTTTTCGTCCTCGAGCGCCTTGAGGATATCGCCGGCGAGCGGATCGACTGCAATCTGATGGAGTTCGTGCTCCCAGGCTGCGGCCGGAACTTTTGCGTCGAGTCCGGCTTCACGAACGTTCCGGTACTGGTTCAACGTGCGCTCTTCGATGGTGTAGCCAAGGCGCACGCGCAGGCGGATCATACGCAAGATTCGCGCAGGATCGTCATAAAGGGTGTAGTTGGTGAGCGCCCGCAACTCTTTGCGGCTGAGATCACCCAATCCGTTGGCCGGGTCGAGAAGCAAGCCACGGGAGGCCTTGCCGAGCGAAAGCGCGATGGCGTTGACGGTGAAGTCACGGCCCCTAAGATCCTCATGGATGGTGGCCGGCTGCACCTGGGGTTTCGCGCCCGGCTTGCTGTATTTCTCCTGGCGAGACATAGAGATGCTGCCCGAGACATTTCCGGGGAAGCGCAGTTCCGCGCTTTTGCGAATTTCGTCAAGGGCGAGGACCTCAGCAGCAGATTTCTGAGCGACCATTTTGGCGAATTTGATGCTGCCGCCTTCAACAGTAAAGTCCAGATCACGGATAGGGAATCCGCCCATCATGTCGCGCATCGCCCCGCCTGTGAGAAAGAGATTTAAGTTGGCCTGCTCGGCGGCTTTGCGCACTTCGACAACGGCTTTACTCTGCTCTCCGCTCAAGTGGCTGTCCAGCATGAACATGTAATCGCTCATAAGCTCTTACGCTCCCTTTCCGGACAAACTCTGGCGCTTCCGCGGCGCGCGAGGGTGATGTGCTTCCACCACTTGCTTGAGGCGGGAACGCATAACGTGGGTATAGATTTCGGTGGTGCCGATGTCGGCATGGCCCAGCATTGCCTGGACGCTGCGGAGATCGGCTCCTCCTTCGATCAAGTGCGTCGCGAATGTATGCCGGAGAACGTGCGGACTCAACCGGCGGAAGATGCCAGCCTCTTTGCCATGCACCCGTAAGAGTTTCCAGAATCCCTGGCGCGTCATCGGGCTGCCCCGACCGGTTACAAACAGGTAAGGGCTGCTGCGGCCTTTGAGGAGTTGTGGCCTTTGCAGGCGGAGGTACTGATCAAGCGCGTGGAGGGCTTCTCTCCCGACTGGCACGAGGCGTTGCTTGTCGCCTTTTCCGATAACCCGGACCGTACCGGCGGAATCCTCGAGATCCGAGACCCGTAGCGCAATCAGTTCGCTTACACGCAGGCCAGCACCGTATAAGAGATGTAACATGGCGCGGTCGCGCAATCCAGTACGTGGATTCGCACCGGGCGCATCGAGCAGCTTTTCTACTGAAGGCAAATCCAGGTATTTAGGTAGAGAAGAGCCGATTTTAGGAGCGAAGAGCAGCTCCGCCGGGTTCGACTCAAGAGCGCGCTCCTCGAGCAGAAAGCCGAAGAACCCGCGCAGAGTAGTTACCTGGCGGGCGATGGAGCGACTCTTCAGGCCGGCAGCGCGGAGGTGGTCCAGATAAGAACGGAGAGTATCGAGCGTAACCCAAGGGAGGGATTTGTCCGCAAGAAAGGAGGAAAATTGAAGTAGATCCTGACGATAGGCTTGCAAGCTATTCTTGCTTAGTCCCTTTTCGGCCCGGCAGAAATGGAGGTAAGAACGCATTTGACTCTCGAAGGATGCCGTTCCCGCCATTTGGTCAATGATACAATATTTGACAAATTGTTTGAAACAAAGCACTAATTAGCTGGCGAAGCGGGACGCCGAGGGGAGCTTGCGGACCCAAATTGACGGGCATCATGTTCGAGCGAGCACGTGCCACCTAGTACTACGAAGAGAGTCGTCCTGTACCGGTGGGACCGTGAACCGGCGGATGGGATCATCAACCCTGCTGCGTATCTGCTGGACCGTGTCATCGAGTGGATCACGCCCGACGGGAGGTTGCAGCTATGCCCGTTTGAGGAGTGCAAAGCGCTGTGCTTTGTCAGCGAGACGGGTAAAGCGGATCTGTTCAGCCAGCACAATCTATTCGAACGACGTCCCCGGGTGCCTGGGCTGTGGACGCGATTCGTGTTTCGCGACGGAGCGCTACTCGACGGAATCCTGTCTCACAACCTGCTGGAATGGCCTGCGGGCGGCTATCTCATCGTGCCACCCCAGGCGAGGGCTAGCCGGCAGAGGGTTTTCATTCCACGGCCGGCGCTGGTGAGGACAGAGCTGCGGGGCGTGGTCGGCGGCTTAGGGCTGTCGGCGGCGAAGCGGGAAGAAATTCGATCTCACTCGGGCGGCCGGCAGCTCACTATATTCGATTCGTGAGGTGAGCCGGGGCTGCCGCCTGCCGGGAGTTGGCCCCCTTCAAATAGAACGAGCCATAATGCTCCCAATGTTTCCCCCCGGTGTTTGGGGCCAGCCATAGGCAGACCAACTCCTCAATCGGCAGGCGGCGCGGGCATTCGGAATCCTTCCACTGCTCGGAAACGCGCTTCTGTACGGAAGCGAGCGAGCCCACCGGCACCGGACCGCCCAGCGTGAGGTGCGGCCGAAAAGCGTAAGTTTCGGGGAATTGGAGCTTTCCCGCATCGAGTTTCCGGTGAACGTCACAGAGCGTGGTGTTGCCCTCCGCGATATCCAAATACAGGAAATCAGTCTCGGCGAAGTGGCGAACCTCGGAGAGTTCGGCTTCGAAAGCGGAAAACTCGCGTGCGACTTCCTGTACGTGCAAACACGCTTCGTTTACCGGAGCCCTGAGCGGGCGAGGGGGCAAAACTGTAACATGCACCGGGGCTAACGCTTTGCCTGGAATGGAGTGGCGTAAAGTCTCGAGAAACGACCGTTGCGGATCGGGTACATAGCAGACCAGGGCGAACCAGCCAAAGGAATGATGTTCACGCTCGGGAGCGCGATTAGCGTTATCGGGATGGATCAATGCTGGGCTGTTCCGCCTACGAAGGGCAGGCCTCCATGCCGGGACTGGACGCTTCCAGCTTCTCCGGACCAGCAGCAGGCGCCGGCTTAACATCCGGCAGCCACCACTGAGCTGGTTCAAACCCGATGTACTTGGCTATCCACATGGCCTGTGGAGGCTGCTCGATATCAGCTCGCGTGACGCAGAGTTCGAGCAGGTCGCCGGGATGCAGGCTACGGCCTTGTTCCGCCATCAGTTTCCAGACATGGTAAGGGCTATCGGCCTCAATCTCTTCGGTCGCATCGTAGTCCTTGGGTTTCGCTACAGCGAGGCCGCCGGTGTGAGCCGCCCAACGAAAGTTCTCGCGGGGGCCCTCCTTTATGCGGTGAATACGATAACGATGCATTCAGCAAACCAGTCTAACCCGGAAGCGGCGATGACGCACTGGCATTTGAGCCAGTCTGTCACAATGTGGACGGGCACCTCGCTGCGCTATGAGTGCGATCCGACTCAGATGAGGAAATATTGGTGGGTACTGGTCCTGCCGGCGATGCTGCTGCTTTGGTGGGCCTTCGGCCGAAGCGGATCCATGGCCGAGGTCCACTTTGCAAGCGCGCGCAAAGCAACCCTCTCGAGTACTGTTCCCACTAACGGAAAAGTTGAGCCGGCCGAGTGGTCGGCGGCCCGGTCCGAGACTTCGGGTGTCGTACGGTCGGTCGAGGTCCATCGCGGCGAGGACGTTCAGGCGGGCCAGGTCTTGGTGACTCTCGACACGACTGCGGCACAGGCGGATCTTGCAGCAGCTCTCGCGCAAGAACAGCAGGCACAATCGGAAGTAAATACTCTCAAGCAGGGAGGCAGAGCAGCGGCGGTGGCCGACCTGGCTGACCGCACTGCAGCCGCAGAGAAAGCGGTTGAGATTGCCCAACGCATTTATGACTCCGACAAACGTTTGCTGCAGCAGCAGGCTGCCACAAAACTGCAGGTCCAGACAGATGCGGATAATCTCGAGCGCGCCAAGTTGAATCTGGCGGCATTGCAGAACCAGAAGCGCACGGCCGTCACCGCGAGCGACAGAACCGTTGCGGGCGCAAAGCTTCATGATGCCGAGGCAGCGGTCGCTTTGGCCAGGCATCGGGTGGAACTAGGAATTGTCAGAGCCCCGATGAAAGGCACGGTCTATCAGTTCGATCTCAAAGTGGGCGCTTACCTCGAGCCTGGCACGCTGGTGGCTTTGGTAGGAAACATCGATCAGGTGAAGGTGCTGATATACGTGGACGAGCCCGATCTGGGACGGGTTGGTTTAGGAATGCCGGTGACTATTTCGTCGGATTCCCGGCCGGGCCAAAAGTGGTACGGCCACGTGGACAAGTTGCCTACTGAAATCACAGCGCTGCAAACGCGCTCTGTAGGGGAAGTTACCTCTATGATCAACAATCCGGGCCATGATCTTCTGCCAGGTGTTTCCGTAGACGTGACGATCCTGTCGAAAGTAGTGAACGACGCGCTGGTGATCCCGAAAGCCGCCTTACGCAGGTTAGGGAACAGCGATGGAGTTTACAAGCTGACTGGAAGAACCATCGTCTGGACACCCGTGCGGGCGGGTATCAGCGACATCAATAACGTGCAGATTCTTTCCGGGTTGCAACCGGGCGACCGGGTAGCTGATAGAGTGCTGGACCCGCCCGACGCCGAAATAAAAGACGGCATGCGCGTGAATCCCGTTCTCGGTTGAACACTATCGGCGGAGCTTCACGAGGGGATCGGCAACTTCGTTTGCAAGCACCGCAGCAGCATCGGCTTCCGTGAACTCCTGAGTCTTGGCGGAGTGATTCATTGAGCAGAACTTCGGGCCGCACATCGAGCAGAAGGCTACATCCTTGAAGCCTTCCTCGGGCAGAGTCTCGTCGTGATAGGCCTGGGCGGTTTCGGGATCAAGGCTCAATTCGAACTGCCTTCGCCAATCGAAATTGAAACGGGCGCGGGATAACTCGTCATCGCGGTCGCGGGCTCCGGCGCGATGGCGTGCGACATCGGCGGCATGAGCGGCGATTTTGTAGGCGATGATTCCCTGCTTGACGTCCTCGCGATTGGGTAAGCCTAAGTGCTCTTTCGGGGTGACGTAACAAAGCATGGATGCGCCATGCCAGCCGATCATGGCGGCACCGATAGCAGAGGTAATGTGATCGTAGCCGGGTGCGATATCCGTTACGAGCGGCCCAAGCGTATAGAAGGGTGCCTCGCAGCACATTTCACGTTCCTTCTCGACCTGTAAGGCTATTTGATCCAGAGGAATATGTCCGGGACCTTCAATCATCACCTGAACTTCGTACCGCCAGGCTGTCTTGGTTAGCTCACCGAGCGTTTTCAGCTCCGCAAATTGAGCGGCGTCGCTGGCATCGGCGAGACAACCGGGACGAAGGCCGTCACCGAGAGAGAAGCTGACGTCGTGCTTCTGGAAAATTTTGCAAATCTCATCGAAGTGCTCATAGAGCATGTTCTGCTTGTGATTCTTTACCATCCACTCGGCGAGGATAGCGCCGCCGCGGCTCACGATGCCGGTGATCCGTTTGGCTGTGAGGGGCACATACTGGACCAGCACACCCGCGTGGATAGTCATGTAATCGACGCCTTGCTCGGCCTGCTCCTCGATGACTTCGAGAAGGACATTGATGTTCAGATCTTCGACCCGGCGCACGCGGCTGAGGGCCTCGTAGATCGGGACGGTACCGATCGGCACCGGGGAATGGTCGATGATCGCCTGGCGGATGCGCGGTATATCGCCACCGGTGGAAAGATCCATCACAGTGTCCGCGCCGAAGCGGACAGCGTACTCGAGCTTTTCGAGCTCTGCCTCGATCTCGGATGTGGTGGACGAGTTCCCGATGTTGGCGTTGATCTTGCATTTGGATTCCACGCCGATGCACATCGGTTCCAGCCGGTCATGATGGATATTGGCTGGGATAATCATGCGGCCCCGGGCCACTTCGTCGCGGATGAGTTCGGCAGGAAGCTTCTCCCGGTCCGCGATATAAAGCATTTCTCCCGTGATCAGTCCGTTTCGGGCATAATGCATCTGGGTGCGAACGGGATCATTAAGACGAGGCGCAATCCACTCACGGCGATTCATGTATCGATTATAGGTCTGCTATGAGTCTGCAACCGTTGCGGCCTTCGCAAGTGAGGCGACGAGGGAGTTGGACTGGTGCCTAAGTGATATTCCAGCCTTTACGTACTACTGGCTTCAGAAGGTCGTTCGCCGCGGAGTTGTTCGTGACCTTCATGTTCTCCGCGTCCCATTCCAGCCTGCAGTTCATCTTGAGCGCAATGGCGCCGAGGGCGACCCACTCTGTAAACGGCGCTGAGACACTGAAATTCGAGCAGGCCGGCACGCCGCCTTTGCAAGCGCGAATCCAATCCCGGTAATGGCCTGGCGAGCGCGGCAGGAACTCCGGCGGGAATTCGTAATCCCTCATCTTTTCTACGGGCACGAGGCGCGTGTTTTCGCCATAGGTGCCGGTGGTGATCATGCCTTTGTCGCCAACTAGAAGACTGCCGTTGGTCCCCTTATCGATGAGGCTCATCCACTTCTCGAGTTCCTGCTGGTGCGGGGTCAACGGCGGTTCGTTCTGAGAACGAGGAGGTCTGGGTCTCGGAGGAGGCAATTTCTTCGGAGTGAAGAACTGCTCGGTGAAGACTTCGCCAATAATCTGGCGCTCTCTGGGCTGGACATCGCTTTCCGCATCGCCTACCCGGTCGCGCGGAAGATCACCCAGGATCTGATCTTTAGGAGCGTTGGGGAGATCAGGTTGGTCTTCGCGTTTCGCGTCGTACCAGAAGATCTTTACCGGGGGCATGGAGCCGCGGGCGGGGAACTCAAAGCGAATAACCGACTTGGCTGGGTAAAAAATGTCGCTCTTGCCTTCCAGGCTGACGCATTCGACGGCAGTGGGCGCGGTGAGACGCAGCGCCATGTTGGGCGCCCCGAGAATATGGCAAGCCATGTCACCGAGCGAACCTGAACCGAAGTCGTAGAAGCCTCGCCAGGTGAACGGGAGATAGGCGTCGCTGTACGGTCGATCCGCGGCAACACCAAGCCACAGGTTCCAATCCAGGGTGCCGGGGACCGGCATCGTCGCAGGCGCGGGAAGCGCACCTTGCGGCCAGACGGGGCGATTGGTCCAGGCGTGCACTTCTGTAACGTTGCCAATCACGCCTGACCAGACCATCTCGGCACACTGCCTGGTCCCCTCATTCGAGTAACCTTGATTCCCCATTTGGGTGGCGACTTTGTATTTTTCGGCAGCCTTGAGCAATTCGCGGCATTCCCAAACCGTATGCGCGAGCGGCTTCTGAACATAAACGTGCTTGCCGAGGGACATCGCGTGAATCGCGGCGGCGGCGTGCATGTGATCGGGGATGGTGACGATCACGGCATCGATGTTGTTGCCCTGCTGATCAAGCATGAGCCGATAGTCTTTGAATTTCGCCGCGTTTGGGTAACGGGCGAAGGTCTTGCCGGCCCGCTCGTCATCGACATCGCAAAGGGCGACGATATTTTCGGTCCTGGCGCAACCCGCGATATCGCTGGTTGCCTTGCCGCCCGCGCCTATGGAAGCAATGTTGAGCTTCTCGTTAGGGGACTTGTAGCCGAGCGCTTTGAGCGACGGTTCACTGCCGAAGCCAGCTAAAGGAACGGCTCCCGCCAGCATGCTCCCAAAGAAAAAATGTCTTCTCGAAATGCCATCAGATTTCATGATTTCTGACCTACAGCTCCTTACGAATCATAAACCCAAGGACAAATAGAAACGGCCACCGCCGCTGAAGGCAATGGCCGGTTCAAAGGTGAGCGAACGATTTAAGTCAGTGTATTTACGCCGCGCCGAAGAGGCTTGTCGCTTTCCGAGTAGTCAGCCGAGGCTTCGCCCGTGGAAGAGATGTCTTCCGCTCCGGTTCGTTTCAGGAGGTCTTTCGCCTTGCTCACCCAATCGCTGTTGTCGCAGTGGACCGACAGCAAGATGCCGCCCGCCTTGATGCGGCCTTCGTAGCGCTTGGCTTCGAACTCGGGTATGCCCATCCCGACGAGCGCACCGATTATTCCTCCAACGACTCCGCCGGAACCGATACCCGCCAGCGCGCCCATGATCGGCCCGGCTGCGATGAAAGGTCCGATTCCGGGGATAGCCAATGCCCCAATCCCGGCCAGTAATCCAAGCGTTCCGCCGACGACGCCTCCCGCTATGACGCCGGTGGTTGTTCCTTCCGGTGCTTTGGTTGCTTTCTCGTGGGCGAAGTCTTTCGTTCCGGCATTGTCCTGCAACAGTACCGAGATATCTTCGTTGCGGAATCCAGAGGCGAGAAGCTGGTCGACCGCATTCTCCGCCATGTCTCTAGTCTGATAAATCCCGTAGACTGCTGTATTCTTACCTGCCATTTATAGTTTTTCTCCTCAGTTAGAACTTTACTCAACTACCCTTTACACTCAGCTCGTTTGTTACGTTCCCTGCACCGGCGTACTTGGTTGCATGTTCTTCGATGGCTTTCTTTTCTTCCTCAGATCGCACCGGACCGCGTAAGGTAACCTTACCGCCGGAGGCGATGATTTTTACGTTATGGCCGTCCATAGAGAGCGATTTGTCTTTCACCACATCCCGGCGAATGTGCTTTTCCAGGGCCAAGTCTGACCTGTCATTTTTCGCGTTGTCGGCAGTGGGTGCGTTATTGTTCCGGTCAGCTTTGTTGACAGCGGTGTTGTCCGGAGCCTGGGCGAAACCAGGGGTCGCGAACACGCTTGCGCTGCCCACGATGAGCGCCGCCGAAAGCGCCACTCCAGATAACACGGATCCCAAACTACTCTTCATACTCCTCCTGTACGGCCTCAGGTAAGCAAGATGAGGGCCGCGCAGATAGGAAACCTCACAACTTAGCCTAAGTGCTTGAGGCCTGAAGGATTTGAAGATTAGCCGAGCCGGGGCCTAAGTACCCCGTGGTGTAAAACTAACCGAGGCCCGGTTTACGGCGGTAAATCTTGCCACAGCTCTCCAATTCAGGCCGAAGCCGTTTCAGGATGCGCGTACTTGCCCTGCTCGGGCCGTGCGATGCGATCGAAATCGGCTGCCAGTTTTGCAAGCTGATCGGCCACGTGTTCGCCGGAAATTGCCGGCCCATGTCCGGGGGCAATAGTCAAAGGGCGCAGCGCCGCAAGTTTGCGCACTGACTCTCTAGCAGAATCCCAATCCGGCGTGTAGTAGGCAGGAGGTCCGTTCAACTCCGGTTTCTGCGTGGCTACAGCCAGGAACGAATTCTGATCCGTCGTGCAAAACGCGTCGCCGGGCAGCAGCACACGGTCCGCCTCACGGAACAGCGAAACGTGACCGGGCGCGTGCCCGGGCGTGTGGAGCCAGCGCCAGGCTGGCATAGTGGGAACGGAGCCGTCCGCGGGCAAGGCTTGTACGCGGCCTCGGATGTCGGCAGAGGTCCGCGGATAAAGAGGAGACATGACGGCCATCAAGCCGCCACCTACCGACGGATCGGGGGGCGGATATTTGATCTGTCCCGTCAAGTAGGGAAGCTCGCTCGTGTGAGCGTAAACCGGGACGTTCCATTCTTTGAGCAGATCCTCTATCGTGCCTACGTGATCGAAATGCCCGTGGGTGAGGATGACCGCGTTCGGCTTGACGCCCTTGCCGAAGTGATCTTCCGCCCAACTTTTAATCTTTGAGGCGGAAAGATAAAGGCCACTGTCGATGAGAGTCCAGCCGCCGTCATCGCTGGCGATCCCGTAAACATTTACAAACAGGATCCGCGCGCCAGAGATGCGGGGCGCCAGATTTTCCAGATCGATGACCTCGTAGTCGGGTAGCTTAACGGCATCCATGCGGCTGTTGGACGTAGTCCGCCGGCAAATCAGACCCTAGTGAGGGTACGAGGGCGTGAGCTGCTACTTATTGATTGAACCGCTCCAGCGCAGACCGACCCGCCACAAACGCGGCGTACCCGTATTGGGAAAGGGGGTTAACGCCACCAGGTAACTGCGATCAAGAAGATTGTCGACCGATGCGATGGCAGAAAGCCTGTCCGTGAGATGTTGTTGGGCGGAGAGCTGAAGCGAAGCGTATCCGGGCAGCTTGAACTGGTTCAAGTCGTCATCGAACACTAAACCAAAACTGCGGATTCCGCCTGACAGGATGGTGTTTTTCGTGATGAAGCTGATCTGCGCTGTTCCCTGCTGCTTGGGTACTTCGGGGATGCGCTGACCAGTGGACAGGCGAGCGTCGGCATAAAGGTAACCGGCTATGGCGGTCCAATGCTGCCAGCGATGATTGACGTTCGCCTCGACCCCCCGTGAGAGCGCGCTCGGGAAATTGGTGCGCTGCCGCAAGATGAAATTTGGGGTGGTGAGGAGTGTCGCATTGTCGACCAGGTTATTCAGTTCGTTCCGGAACAGCGTAAGCGTAACAGTCGTATTCTCCGCATTCCAATCCGCGCCGGCCTCGACGCCGACCATACTCTCGGGAACCAAGTCTGGATTGGCGAGTGTTTGCACGTTGCCTACCCGGAAAGGCCGATAGAGTTCGTTGAGCGTCGGAGCGCGGAAGCTGCGGTAACCAGAGGCTCGTAGACGAAAATTCCTGAGGCCGACCGCCACTCCGCCATTCGGGCTTAGAAACGTTTCGCCACGGTTGCCGGTGAACTGATGCCGGATACCGGCGAAAAAGCGCGCCGGACCGAATGTAATATCGGCCTGACCGAAGATTCCGTGCTCGAGAAGAGTGCCGCCGTTGGGTGTCTGAATGTGCGTGGAGTACGAATAGTCATAGCTGATGCCATGCGTATCGTCCGTATCGGCTCCGGTAATCGTGTTCCACCGTTTCGCATGATGCTGCCAATAGAGCGCGCCGCCTGTATCCTGCACCGGGACAGTCTGGCGGGCCGTTAACGTCTCGCGGTTGCGGTCGCTCGAGATGCTCGAATAGGTGCTATGAAATTGCTCTTCGGTATGGAAACCTAGAAATGAAAGCTGGTCGTTGCTCCAGGAGCGTGTGTAAGTGAGACCGACGGTACCGAGCCCGGTAGAGTTGTGGGTCAGGAGCGTGCCGTTATGGCGCTCTTCCGCGAGCACATCGAAGTGCACGGACAAGCGGTTCGTCGCTCCAAGATAATCGAGGCGCACATCACCGGTAGCAAATCGCACGTTGGCCCTGTCGTCGACCTTGCCGCGAACGGATTGAGGAACGATGTAGTATCCATCGGTCTCGAGTGCCCGGGAATGAAGCGACAAGCCCCAGAGCCCCCATAAATTCGAGTAGCCGGCGGCGACATCCTGGGTCCCCTCATTTCCAGTCAGGACGTCGGCTTGCAGATGCTGATGCTGCTCCTGCGGCGAGAACAAAGCGATCGAGCCGCCGAGTGCGCGGTCTCCGAAGACACTGGTAGAAGCTCCCCGGTTCACGTCCACTTCGCTGATGTAATCGGGATCGATGCGATCCCAATACACCCAGCCGCCGAACGGATCATTGATCGGAATGCCGTCCCAAAGCACGAGTGTGCGGCTGGCGCCTGACGATCCAGTCGCTCGCAGCGAGACGCCCTGGGTAGTGGGGTTTGCTACCAGGCTGGAGCTGCGGCGAAAGAGGCTGAAACCGGGAATCTGCCGCAAACGGTCGTCCAGCTCAATGCCGGGAATCAGCTTCAGTTGTTCGCCGGTGAGGACGGTGATCGAAGCCGGCACCTCGCTTGCCAGCGTTGCATTGACCGTTACTGTCGTTTTCAGAGGCAGAGCGCTCGGCTGCGCCTGGTTGCTTTGATCTGTTCCGGCCGGCTGACCTTGTTGCGCTGTGCCGGGATCAGTTTGCGCTGAAAGGAAAGGAATGGTCAATAGGGCCACAACAAAGAGGCAGTATGCGCGCATTCGGGGCCGATCTGGGAAGTAGAGACGAAAGAAGCTCTCGCGGAAGGAACGAACAGCTTCCCGCACTCGTATCTACAAGGTACATGATGACCGATTACGCGATCGAGACGGAAGGGCTCGAGAAGATTTATCGATCGCGATGGCGTGGCCGCGAAATGAAGGCTATTTCAAATCTCACCATGCGCGTGCCCGTGGGAGCGAAATATGGTCTGCTCGGGCCGAATGGAGCGGGCAAAACCACCTTCGTGAAGATGCTGCTTTCGGTAGTGAATCCAACTGCGGGCCGCGCGATGCTGTTCGGCAAGGACGCATGGCTCGCGGAGGCCCGGCGTCCGGTAGGATACTTGCCTGAAAACCATCGCTTCCCGGGCTATCTCACTGGGAAAGGAATGTTAGATTTCTACTCCGCACTCTCGGGTCTTGCCGTCTCCGAGCGGAAACGGCGAGTGCCCGAGTTGCTCGAATTGGTAGGCCTACAAGATTGGGGCGAGGTTCGCCTGAAGAAATACTCCAAGGGCATGCTGCAGCGGCTCGGCTTGGCTCAGGCCTTGATGCACCGGCCCCGCCTGTTGATCCTGGATGAGCCCACAGATGGAGTGGACCCTGTGGGCAGGCGCGAGATCCGCGAGACACTGAATACGTTGATTGCCAGCGGTGTCACCGTGTTTCTGAATTCGCATCTGTTGAGCGAAGTTGAGTCGTTCTGTGATCACGTCGCCATTTTGCGTAAGGGAGAAGTCGCGCTGCAGGGTGAAATCAGCACCCTGATTGCCGGCCGCGGCTACACAATTGCGGCCTGGGCGATCCCGCACGGGGCAGTGGAGCAACTTCGCTCAATCGCCTCCTCGTGGAGCCCGCTTGGCGATGGGATTGAGTTCGGGGTGGCGACGCGTGAACAGGCAAACGCAATAATCGACCGCATCCGCGCGGCGGGTGGAATGATTGAAAGTGTCAAGCCAGCAAGCGACAGCCTGGAAGACGTTTTCATTCGCGCTACGAAGGGCGAACAGGCTGCATGAAGGCTACAACGTTTCAAATAAAACTGGCGGCTCTGGGAGCGCTGGTCGGCGATACTCTCGAAGAAGCGCGCGCACGATGGCTCTTCTGGGGTCTGTTCGCGCTCTCCACGCTGCTCATATGTTTTTTTCTTTTCGTGCTGAATATTGACCTGGCTCAGGGCGCCGTCTCGTTCCTGAATGTACGGTCCAATTCGGGGGCGTTCGAAATCGAGAGATTCGTTAATATCTCCTATTCCTGGGTGTCGCTCTTTCTCTATATCTGGGGCACGTTTCTCGCCATCTTCGCTTCGTCCGGCTTGATTCCAAGCGTGCTGGAGGCGGGACGCATTTCGCTCCTCTTATCCAAGCCGATCACGCGCGGCACTCTATTGATCGGCCGTTACCTGGGCAACTTGCTCGTCATCGCTATTAACGACGTTTACTTGATTGTGAGCGTGTGGATCATCCTGGGGCTGAAAACACACATCTGGCAGCCGCGTTTCCTACTCGCGATCCCGCTGGCACTTTTCATCTTCGCTGTCTTACTCTCGGCGGTGGTGTTGATTGGAGTATTGACCGAGAGCGCATCGCTCTCCGTGATGGTGGCTTTCGCTTTGATGCTCGTCAGCACGATTCTTGCCCAGCGAACGAACGCGGCTCGGCTGCTTAGCTCTGAGTGGTCGCGCGAGCTTTGGTCGGCATTTTACTGGATTGTGCCAAAATTCTATGACCTCGGCGCGGCTATGAAACAAATTGTTCGATACGACCGCCAGGTTGAGTTGTGGACGCCCATATGGACCTCAGCTGTCTTCGCCATAGCCGTCTTTTCGGCTGCGTGGTCGCTGTTTCGCAGAAGGGATTTTTGATTGCGCGCATTCTTTGCTATCTCTGCTCTCGCCGGCTTGCTGGTGCTCGCGGGCTGCGGGAAACAGCTCTCTACAGGCATGCCGGTCGATTCGGGGTTACGAAAGTTTGTGTCAGCCGATACGCTGGTGCTCGCCGGTCTCGATGTCGAAAAGATAAGGGCCACTCCGTTCTATGCCCGGCACCAGAAACAGCTCGATATTCCGGCGTTGAATGCACTTGCGGGGCAAGGCGGCTTCGATTTTCGTCGGGACCTTTCTTTCATTTTGCTGGCCTGGAACGGCAAAGATATGGTGATTGCCGGGCGCGGGCGCTTCGACAAGAACAAAATTCAGCAGCAGCTCGGACCGGGCGCGGTTCGCTCGGAATTTAAGGGCCACACACTTTTTGAGTTTCAGGGCGAGGCGGTCGCGTTTCCCGAAACAGAAGTAGCGGTGGCCGGCAAAATTCATTCAGTCGAGAAGGCTATCGGAATAGCGGAGAACGGGAGCGGTGACGTTCCTGACGAACTCTCGAGCGGCCTCAAAAAGCTCTCGCCAGCTGATCAGATCTGGCTGGTAAGCCGGGGCGGTCTGCCCTTTCGAGACATGCCCGCGAGCTCCGAACGCCGGTCCATTCTTTCTAATTTCGCCGGATACGTCAAGACTACTTCAGCCGGAATCACGGTTGCCAGCGGCTTACACTTCAAAGCCGAGGTGGATTGCGTATCTGAAGCAGGAGCCAAGCGGGTAGATGACGGCGTGCGCGGTGGGCTCGGATTCGCACGGCTGGCGCTCAAGAACAACCAGCTCGATTTATTGCCGCTCTACGATGCCGTTCATGTGAAGCAAGATAAACAGACCGTCTACGTCGATGCGAATCTCTCAGCCGAACTGGCTGACAAGCTTTTGAATCGCTTGATCAGCGTGGATGTTGGTTCCGCCCCTGATGGCCGGCGCTAAAGCCGCGATTTCCCGCCTTCACTAATGTAGTTTCGATTCCACTGCGGAACCTCTACCTTCACATCGCCCTTAACAACTGCCTGGCAGCCGAGCCGCGATCGAAGTGTCAAACCGGCTGCCATGTCCAGCCGGTCTAACTCGTCATCTTCGGGCTCCGAAAGATTCTTGTCTCCCTCGAGCACAATAACGTGGCAAGTCGTGCACGCACAGCTTCCGCCACACGCATGTTCAAGATCTACATCTTTGTTGAGCGCCACATCGAGCAATGACTCGCGTTTCCCGTGATCGGAATAGGGTAGTTTGCCGGATTCGAACTCGACTGTCTTATTCTCCGGCACAAAAGTAACCTTCGGCACATCCCATTGTACGATCCAGAAGCACAATTCAGCGCTCGGCCATACTGTATTTCAGTGTTCCAGGAGATTGAAGAAAGAATTGTCGCGGCTTTAGGAGAGCGCCTCCTCAGCCGGTTCGGACTGACTGTTGAAATTTCATTAGAGCAGCCGAAGCAGAGTTCGTTCGGTGAACTAGCAATACCTGTTGCGTTTCAGCTGGCGCGCCAACTGAAGCGCCCTCCAAAGCAAATTGCTGAAGAGCTAGCGAGTAGCCTGACCGGCATTCCAGGGATCGGCTCCCTCGAAATCGCGGGCAACGGTTATATCAACGTGCGGCTCGACCGCGCACAATACGCGGGCGCGCTTCTTTCGCCGGCGGAGCGCGTTACCACAAGCCCGGGCAAGATCATCGTCGAACACACCAACATCAACCCCAATAAGGCGGCGCACATTGGACACTTGCGGAACGCGGTGCTCGGGGACACGTTCGTTCGCATGCTGCGGTCGCGCCAACAGGAGGTCGAAGTTCAGAACTACATCGACAACACGGGTGTGCAGGTGGCCGATGTGGTAGCCGGGTTCCATCACCTCGAAGACAAATGTCCCTCCGAGGTGCTGGCGCTCATCGAAGACCCGGAAATGCGCTTCGACTATCTTTGCTGGGATCTGTATGCCCGCATTTCTGCCCATTACAAAGAACGTCCGGAAACGCTCGCCTGGCGCGCAGAAACATTACATGCCATAGAGGCGGGCAAGGGTGAGGTCGCCGAACTGGCGCACCTTGTTGCTGACGCAATCGTCGGGCTGCACCTGCGCACCATGCTGCGGCTGGGCGTGAAATATGAGTTGCTCCCGCGCGAAAGCGAGATTCTGCATTTAAGGTTCTGGGCGACCGCCTTCGATTTGCTGAAGCAGAGAAATGCCATCTATTTCGAGACAGCGGGCAAGAACAAGGACTGCTGGGTCATGCCGGCGTCTGCTTTCCGCAGCGGCGATGCTGCCGGGCTCGAAGCCAATGAAGCGGCTGCGGAGGACAGCAAAGTGATCGTTCGATCGAACGGAACAGTAACGTACGTAGGTAAAGATATCGCGTATCAACTTTGGAAATTCGGTTTGCTCGGCAAAGATTTTTTCTATAAACCCTGGTCGACTTATTCCGATGGCTCCGAAGTTTGGGTAACTACCGACCAGCCGACATCCGGCAACGCTCCCCGCTTCGGGCACGCCTCAAAAGTTTTCAACGTGATCGATTCCCGCCAGTCTTATCTGCAGGAGGTGGTCGTCGCCGGTTTACGCGCCCTCGATTTCAATGCCCAGGCCGACGCTTCAATGCATTTCTCATACGAAATGGTTGCGCTGTCCCCGCGGACCTGCATGGAGATGGGAATCCCGCTCAGTGATGAAGACAAGAAGCGTCCCTATGTGGAAGTATCCGGCCGCAAGGGTCTGGGAGTAAAGGCAGATGACCTGATCGACAAGCTGATAGAAACGGCGTTGGGGGAAGTGGAAGATCGTCATCCGGAAGCGCCCGCTGCCGAGCGCGAGCATGTAGCCCAGCAGATTGCCGTGGGCGCTCTCCGCTATTTCATGCTGAAGTTCACGCGCAATTCCGTGATCGCTTTCGATTTTCATGAGGCGCTTAGCTTTGAAGGCGAGACCGGCCCTTATGTTCAATACTCCGCAGTCCGGGCCGAAAATATCCTTCGCAAATACGAAGCGCGTAACGGGCCACTGCCGGATTTCAAAGATGTTCTTACATCCGCCTCACTGGCCCGCCACTTGGCAGACGAAGGACTCTGGCAGCTGCTGTTGCTTGCTTCCAAATCCGGCAAAGTGGTCGAACGTGCCATCGAATCGGGCGAGCCGGCGCACGTGGCCAAGTACGCTTTCCAATTGGCCCAAAACTTCAATAACTTCTATCACGAGCATTCCGTGATCTCTGAAGCTGATCCTGATCGGCGCGGCTTTCTGCTCTGGCTGACGAAGTATCTGCGAGACCAGCTTGCCGCGACATTGCAAATTCTCGGGATTGAACAGCCCGCTTACATGTAGCACGCCGAGGACCGTGTGCAGCCGGTCGAGCGAATTCCTGTCAGCGAGGCCGATTGGAGGTCCGGGTTCTAAACTAAAAGCAAATGCCCAGTAAGAACACATTCGGCGCGGCCGCCAAGTTGCGTGTGCACGACGAAGAGTTTGAAATCTTTCGGCTGGACGTCCTCGAGAAGGCTGCAACGGGCGTAAAGCTCTCACATCTTCCGTATTCGATCAAAGTATTGCTCGAAAATCTCCTTCGTTTCGAAGACGAACGCAGTGTGAAAGCCAGCGACATTCAATACGTTGCTAAGTGGGATGCTAAGGCCGCCGCTCAGGAGATTCAATTCCGGCCCGCCCGCATTTTGCTACAGGACTTCACGGGAGTGCCGTGCATAGTGGACTTGGCGGCCATGCGCGATGCGCTGAAGAAACTCGGAGCCAATCCCGAACTGGCGAATCCGCTCATCCCGGCCGATCTGGTGATTGATCACTCCGTGCAGGTAGACGCCTTTGGATCGGATCGGGCCTTTGCCCAAAACGCGCTGCTCGAATTTTCCCGCAATCAAGAGCGCTATGCGTTCCTGCGCTGGGGCCAGAAGGCGTTTGGGAATTTCCGCGTTGTTCCGCCGGACACCGGCATCGTTCACCAGGTCAATCTCGAGTATCTTGCGAGCGTGGTGTTCACTAATCGCAAGCACGAAATCCCGCAGGCGTATCCCGACACGCTGATGGGCACCGATTCCCACACCACGATGATCAATGGCGTCGGCGTGGTTGGCTGGGGCGTTGGCGGTATCGAAGCCGAAGCCTGCATGTTGGGACAGCCGATCTCGATGCTGCTCCCGCACGTCGTAGGTTTCAAGCTGAGCGGCCACTTGCCTGAGGGCACAACGGCAACCGATCTGGTACTGACGGTCACGCAGATGCTGCGCAAGAAAGGAGTGGTAGGCAAGTTTGTAGAATTTTACGGCCCCGGTGTAGCCGCTCTTCCTTTAGCAGACCGCGCAACCATCAGCAACATGGCTCCTGAATACGGCGCAACCATCGGCTTTTTCCCGATCGATTCCGTCACGTTGGACTACCTGCGCCTCACTGGCCGTGCGCCGGAACACGTAGATCTGGTCGAGGCGTACGCAAAGGAGCAGGGTCTTTTTCTGACAGCAGATTCACCGGACCCCGTCTATTCCGATACGCTTTCACTCGATCTCGCAAAAGTATGCGCATCACTCGCCGGTCCGCGACGTCCGCAGGACCGGATCGATCTTCCCGATGTCAAAGATAATTTTCTTTCCTCGTTGGGCGGTTCGCCCAAATCCGCGAATCTGAGTGTGGACGGCCATAAAGAGAAGCTGCACGACGGTGCGGTAGTGATTGCCGCGATCACTAGCTGCACAAATACCTCCAATCCGTCGGTCATGATTGCAGCGGGACTGCTCGCTAAGAAGGCTGCTGAGAAAGGGCTATCGCCCAAGCCTTGGGTGAAGACTTCGCTCGCGCCAGGCTCGAAAGTGGTCTTCGATTATCTGAACGATGCGGGCCTGATGCCTTATCTCGAAGCGCTCAATTTTCACCTGGTCGGGTATGGGTGCACCACCTGTATCGGCAATAGCGGGCCGCTGCCGGATAACGTTACTGCTGCGGTTACTGACGGCAAGCTTAATGTCGCGGCCGTGCTGAGCGGCAACCGCAACTTCGAAGGGCGAGTGAATCCGCTGGTTCGCTCGAACTACTTGGCATCGCCGCCCCTGGTAGTCGCTTACGCCATAGCTGGGCGCGTGGATCTGGATCTCACCAAAGATCCGCTCGGCAAAGGTGCGGACGGTAAAGACGTCTATCTGAAAGACGTCTGGCCCTCCGCCGAAGAAATCGAAGCAGTAGTGAAGGCTTCAGCCCGAACCGAATTTTTTCAGAAGGAGTACTCGGAGGTTTTCGCGGGCGATACTGCCTGGAATTCGCTTCATGTTCCTGAAGGCAGCATCTACGAGTGGAGTGATGACTCCACTTACATCAAGCAGCCGCCCTACTTTGAAACGCTCGCCGATCCTGCGACCTTTGTCCGCGATTTCAGCGGAATGCGAGTACTGGCTGTACTGGGTGACTCTATCACCACGGATCACATCTCGCCGGCGGGTTCAATTCCGATCGACAGCCCGGCGGGCAAATACCTGATGGGACTCGGCGTCAAACCCGCCGACTTCAACAGCTACGGGGCGCGCCGCGGAAATCATGAAGTAATGGTCCGAGGCACCTTTGGAAACATCCGCCTGAGGAATCAAATGGTGCCTGGCGTAGAGGGCGGTGTGACGCGTCATATGCCCGACTGCGAAGAGATGTTTATCTATGACGCCTCGGTTAAGTACAAGGCGGAAGGCGTGCCCCTGGTGGTGATTGCGGGCAAGGAATACGGCTCTGGTTCATCGCGCGATTGGGCCGCCAAAGGCACCTTGCTGCTGGGCGTCCGCGTGGTAATTGCGGAAAGTTTCGAGCGCATCCACCGCTCGAACCTGGTTCAAATGGGTGTTTTGCCTCTGCAGTTCGCGTCCGGTCAAGGGCATCAAACGCTCGGGCTCTCGGGCGAAGAGACGATTGACATTAGCGGCATCCCTGAGGCCATCGCGGCGGGCGGCGGCACGGTGAAGGTGATCGCCATCACTCCCAAGAAAAAGAAGATCGAGTTTGAGGCGAAGGTTCGCATCGACACGCCACAGGAAGCTGAATACTATCGGTATGGCGGCATTTTGCCCTTTGTCCTGCAACAATTGATGACAACAGAATCCCATCAGCAGATTTCGGCGTAGATTCTCTTTAGATGAGGAATCGTCCGCCGCTGCTGGTATCAGCGGGCATCATTCACCGGCAAGGTAACGTTCTCGTCGGCCAACGGCGAAAGGGCGACCGGCACTCGCTTAAATGGGAGTTCCCAGGCGGCAAAGTGGAGCAGGGCGAGAGTCCGCAGCAGGCCCTGATTCGGGAGCTCTGGGAGGAGCTGCGGATACGCGCCAGTGTCGGCGGCGAACTTGCCCGGTATGAGCACGATTACCCGAGCGGAAGCCGCGTCCACCTGCTTTTCTTCAACGTGCTCGGGTTCAGCGGAGAGCCGAGCGCCTGCGTGTTCGAACAAATCAGTTGGGTCAATCTGCGGCTGCTGCCCTCCCTCGATTTCGTGGAAGGCGATCTCGATTTTATCCGCCGTCTCTCGCGCGGCGATTTCCATCTGCGACTGGGCTGCTGACGCGTGGGCATTTCGCTCAATGTTCCGCTAATACAATCTGTTTGCCTGCCGAAGAGTGTTCTTTGGAGGTGTAGATGTTGAAGGCATTAACGGCGAGCTCGTTGCTACTTCTTCCTTTGCTCGCGTTCGGAAACCCATTCACGCCATCGACTACCGGCTACTACAGCCAGGCGCAGTTCGTGAACGCAGCAATGCAGGCCGTGCCCGCAATAGAGATCCTGACTGACAATTTCACTTACGGGGCCCCGAGTCTGCCGGGAGTTTCGGTCAGCTCAGATGTAACTTTCGATGGTTACGATAAAGGCGCGGGGCAGGGCCGTTTCGTCGATGGCGCTTACCTGGATACCACTGAAAAGTACTCTGTAACTGTCTGGTCCTTCGATCAGCTGGTATACGCATTCGGCGGTGATTGGGATCTTGGCGCGATCAACGCCGGCCTTGAGATCGAAGCAGGCGGTATAGGCTACTTTATACCGGATACCAGTGTTACACCGCTGTCGAGCTATGGCTGGAATAACAGGCCAGCTTGGCCGGCGAGCGATTGGTCAGGCTTTTGGGGATTTGTATCAACGGTCCCTATTTACAGCGTCGAGATCTTTTCAGGAGATGAGGGTCTAAGCAATAGCTTCGCCCAAAGCTATAAGTTCACCGGGATGGAGATAGCGACGGCTATCCCCGAGCCATCGACTGTGAGTTTATTCGGCCTGGCTGCCGCGCTGATTGGGATTGGTGTCATTCGCCGCGGGTGGCGTAAGCAGCCGCGTTGAATCACGACCGCCCTCGCCATCGTATATACTGGTCCGGCATTGGCGTGCGGCCAGTGAGGGAGGACCTGTGAAGAAATACTTTCCATCCGCTGTGGCCCGAAGCTGCGGAGTGGTCCTGCTGGAGTCTGCGCTTCTGCTTACGGCATTTAGCTCCGGAGCACCTGCCCAAACAGCGGATCTTTCATCGGCTCTGGCGAGTTCAAAGAGCAAGATCCTGGCGGGATATTTCGAAGAATGGAGTATCTATTATGCGAATTACAATGTTGCGAATCTGGAGAAGAACGGAGTCGCCGGCAAGCTTTCGCATCTGATATACGCCTTTGCGAATGTCACGCCTATGGGCTGTACCATCGCCGATAGCTGGGCTGATTACCAGAGCCCCTATCTGCCCAGCGTCAATGGCACTCCTTACGCCGGTCCGCTCTACGGCAACTTCGCCGCGTTGCTGCAGTTGAAGGGATTGCATCCTAGCCTCAGAGTTCTCATTTCTCTCGGCGGCGCCTCTGCCGCCAATACCGCGGCGTTCGCAAAAGCGGCGAGCACGCAATCCGGCCGGCAATCGCTGGCGTCTTCCTGCATCGACATGTTTGTCCGCGGCAACATCGCACCGGGCATAACCGCGCCCGACTTGTTCGATGGCATTAATATCGATTGGGAATTCCCGACCGCCGCCGACACACAGAACTTTACCTTGCTGCTGGAAGAGTTCCGAAACCAGCTAGACGCCCTGACCGCCGCGACCGGCAAACATTACGGCCTCTCATTCTATGGACCGGCCGGGTCCCAGAACTACACGAATATCGACCTCGCAGCGGCAGCAAGCCACGTGAACTTCATAACCATGGGTGGCTACGACTACGCAGGCTCGTGGGAAACGGTGACCAACCACGCGTCACCGTTGCTCGATTCCAAAAGCAATCCGAACTTCGGCCAGGGTCTGGACATCACTTCAACCGTTGATGCGTATCTCAGCGCAGGCGTCCCAGCGCACAAGTTCCTGCTTGGGCTCCCACTGTACGGGCCAGGTTGGACGGGAGTTCCCAAAACAAACAATGGCCTGTATCAGAGTTCAACTGGCCCCTCGCCGGTTCTCAATGCGAACGGTGTGGGTCTGTGCCCCTCGATCACTCTGCCTTCGCCAGGCTGCGATACTTTACTGACCCCGGGGCTCGCAACCTACTCCACACTTTCGACGCTCACTGCCAATGGATATAAGCATCACTTCGATACCCAGCGGCTCGCCGCCTGGTTATACAATCCGGTCACAGGCACTTTCTACACCTACGATAATCCCGGAACCGCGTTTCTAAAGATGCTCTATATCGGTCAGCGCCAACTCGGAGGCGCTTTCGTTTGGGCTCTCAAAGACGACGACGCAAATGGAACAATGGTGAAGGCCATGGCGATCGGTTTGGGCCGCCCCTAAGCGGCTTCTCAACGGGAAATCCTCAGGCCACTTCTCTCCGGGTTCCAACGCTCGGATCCACTTTGATTCCTGGAGTTTCTGCTTCACAGTTGTCACAGTTGTAACAAGGCCCGGTGAACTCATCGCCAAAATAGCGCAGCAAGTGTTCCCGCCGGCAGGAACTGATATCTGCGTATTCCTGCATTTGCCGCAGGCGCTCTTGTTTCATCTCCTTTCGGCGCTCCTGCTCGTTGGCAGCCTGTTGAGCGGCTTCCGCCACAATCGCGTCCTCCGCCATTTGTACTTCGCCCGTCGGCAGGATTTCCAAAGCTCCCACATCTTCCAGCCGGTGAATGACGCTCGTTAGCTTTCTCTCCGAAAGGTTCGTCTCTTCCGTCACTTCCTCGATTTCAACGGGGCCTTCCTGGCCGGCAATAACGTTGGCCACATGTTCGACATCTTGCACCTTCAGCTTGCCCTCACCGCTGTGGAACTTTTGCAAGCCCATATCTTCCTGGCGGAAGAAGAGCAGTGCTTCGGCCTTTGCTCCGTCGCGGCCCGCGCGGCCAATCTCCTGGTAATACGAATCGAGCGAATCGCTGACGTCAAAGTGGTAGACAAACCGCACGTCGGCTTTATCGATTCCCATGCCAAACGCATTCGTCGCTACAATCACCTCCGCCTCGCCGGCCATAAACTGCTCCTGGATTTCGCGGCGTTCCGCGGCCTTCAACCCGCCGTGATAGAAGAGAGCTTTCACTCCTTCCTCAGCGAGCAGCCGCATGATCTCTTCGGCGCTGCTGCGAGTCGCAACGTACACGATGCCTGGCTTCTCCGCCCAGTTCACGCGCTGGATTAGCTTTTCGAGTTTCTCTTCTTTCTTTTCAAAATGATCCACGCGCAGATAGATGTTCGGCCGATCGAAGCCATGAACAAAGACTTTCGGATTGCGGAGTCCGAGGCGTTCCGAGATTTCCGCTCGCACCATTGCCGAGGCAGTCGCGGTCATGGCTAGCACCACGGGATGGCCAAGCGCTTCTATTGCCGGTCCAAGTTGCAGGTAATCGGGGCGAAAATCATGGCCCCACTCGCTGATACAGTGCGCCTCATCTACCACAAACAGTCCGATACCAGCTTGCCTTAAGGTTTCCATGGTCTCCTGTTTGCGGAGTTGTTCGGGTGCCAGGAAAATGAAGTTGCTCTCGCCGGTTTCGATTTTCTCGAACGCCTCGCGCGTTTCGGCCACGCGCTGCGTCGAATTTACGACCACAGCCTCCGCGTCGGTCTGCTCGTTGATCGAGTCAACCTGATCCTTTTGCAGCGCGATCAGGGGAGAAATCACCAGCGTCTGACCGCTTAGCAGCGACCCGGCAATTTGGTAGATAGCTGACTTACCGGACCCGGTTGGCATGACCACCAGGCAGTCATTTCCTTTAAGGAGCGCGTCTATTGCCTCGTGTTGTCCCGGGCGCAGCGACTCGAATCCGAATTCGTCACGCGCGGTCTTCAGAATGCGAGCTTCGCTAGAAACCGATTTGCCGCTCTTCTTGCGTGCTGCTGTACTCTTTCCCGATCGCGAGGCCTTCGCCGGGGTGCGCTTGGTTGCCATTCACCCCATCTGACCTCGCTTGCCGCGATCGAGTTTCAGCCGAGTATTACCAAATTCACACTTTCGCTTCAGCTAATCCAGATCGAACGGTCTCTTGGGCGGAGCACCCGTTTTGTCTTCCTTTGCCTGTTTCAGCAACTCCTCGAAGCGCTTCTCGCGGACCTTATCTCCGCTCAAATGAGTTGCGAAACTCTTTTCGAAGACGTCGTTACGGCGTTCGGCATCTCCCTTCAACTGCTGAACCGCGCTCTGCAGGTCCTCAATCAGCGGCTTCTTCTCCGGCTCGCGATGGTGAACCACAAGTTGCGTCTCGGTATCAATCTGCAGACTCGATCCGCAACACGGGCACTTGACTTCGAATAACTGACCCCTTGTGTGCGCCATACCGGAATCGTAGCGCAGTCACGCGGCTGCTATCCTCTGGACTGTCTAAGCGAGTGCGATCAGGATTTGTTCTGATCGTACGCGCGATTTTCCTGATGCAATCGGTATTTCACTGGATTTCGCAATACGGTTATGCGGGCCTGTTCTGCCTGCTCATGCTGGGGATTCTCGGATTACCCGTTCCCGACGAAACGTTGCTGACGTTCTGTGGGTATCTAATCTGGAAAGGGCGCCTCAATCCGCTCTTTGCCTTCCTCTCGGCCTTGGGGGGCAGCGCCTGCGGCATCTCACTGAGCTACGTCCTGGGCCGGACTTATGGGCACAAGGTCGCTTACGGCTATGGCAAATATATAGGGCTCAACGCGGAACGGCTTGCCCGGGTTCACCGCTGGTTCGATCGCATGGGATCGTGGCTGCTTGCGGTCGGTTATTTCATTCCGGGTGTGCGGCATTTTTCGGCTTTGGTCGCAGGAATGTCCGAACTCCGCTACGCCACGTTCGCGCTGTTCGCCTACTCGGGCGCTGCGGTCTGGGTGGCCTTTTTTCTTTGTTTGGGCTTCCTGGTCGGCGAGAACTGGCGAAGGGCTTCTTCTCTCGTCGAACGGTACGCATTGCTGCTCAGCGCGGTATGCCTGGTGCTCGCCGCCGCATGGTGGCTCGTCAGGAGAGAATTGAGAAAGCGCCAGCGAAATACCGTCCGAAAATGAGCTGCGCAACCCAAACACTTGTTTCTTATTTTGGTTTGTTACCTTCGTTTACATGCAGAGGGTTCGCGCTGCCCGGATCTTGGCAACTCTTTTCGGATTCGGCTTGATGGCCATCGCACAGAGCTCTTCGCCTCCGAGCGGTGTGGACTTGACGGCGATCGATAAGAGCGCCGACCCGTGCCGTAACTTCTATCAATACGCCTGCGGCAATTGGGTCCGAAGCAACCCGGTTCCTCCCCAGTACTCGCGCTGGAGCCGCTTTACTGAGCTGCAAAATCACAACCAGGAAGTGCTCCGAACCATTCTCGAGGATTCGGCCAAGCATCAGGACCGTTCCCCGATCGATCAAAAGATCGGCGCTTTCTACGCCGCGTGCATGGACGAAGCGGCCGTTGATAAGGCCGGCGACGACCCTATAAAGCCGGGCGTTGAACGGATTCGCAGCTTACAAGATAAATCCGCGCTACCGGGCGAAGTCGCGCGCCTGCAAAATCAGGGCATCAGTGTTCTCTTCGGCTTTCGATCGAGCCCCGACCCGGACAACGCGAGCATGACCATCGCCGACGTGGACCAGGGCGGCCTGGGTCTCCCTGATAAGAGCTACTACATTGGCACCAAAGACGAAAAGACGCGGCTCGAATACGTTCGCCACATCTCGAAAATGCTGCAACTCATCGGTGAACAGCCAGCCCAAGCGGACGCGCAGGCCACGGCGATACTGGCTATCGAAACACAGCTGGCGAAGGCTTCTCTCGATCGGGTTGCGCGCCGTGATCCGAACCTGACGCATCACAAAATGTCGCTTGCCGACCTTCAGGCGCTAACACCAGATTTTAACTACAAAACGTTTTTCAGCGATCGAAACGCGCCTTCGTTCGACACTCTGAACGTGGCTGTACCCGATTTCTTCAAAAGCTTGAACAGCACGCTCGCGTCGACCAGTCTCGACGATCTCAAGAGCTATCTGATCTGGCATTACGTTTCGGCCTACGCGCCCGACCTGAGCAAACCGTTTGTGGATGAAAATTTCAATTTCTACCAGCGCTATTTAACCGGTGCAAAGGAACTGCAGCCCCGCTGGAAACGGTGCGTTCAATCGACGGATAGCGCTCTTGGCGAAGCTCTCGGGCAGAAGTATGTCGAGAAAGCCTTCGCCGGCCAGTCGAAGGAAAAAACGCAGCAGCTCGTCAGCATCATCGAGCAGCAGATGGAAACCGACATCAAGTCGTTGTCCTGGATGAGTGAGGCTACCAAGCAACAGGCACTCAGCAAGCTGAAGGGCGTCACGAACAAGATCGGCTATCCGGCAAAGTGGCGCGACTACTCGTCGGTCTCGATCTCTGATAACAACTTGGTGGCTGATGTGCGAAACGCGCGCGAGTTCGAGATCCATCGCAATCTGAATAAGATCGGCAAGCCGGTGGACCGGTCGGAATTCGGTATGACTCCGCCAACCGTAAACGCCTACTACAGCCCGATGCAGAATAACATCAACTTCCCGGCCGGCATTCTTCAGCCGCCGTTCTATCAGAACACCGCGGATATGGCCGTAAACTTCGGCGGGATCGGAGCCGTAATTGGCCACGAACTCACGCACGGTTTCGATGATCAGGGCCGCCGCTACGATGCCGACGGCAATCTGCGCGACTGGTGGCAAAAACAGGATGCAGATGAATTCAAGCAGCGTGCCGATTGTCTGGTTAACGAATACTCGCAGTTCAAACCCGTTCCCGACGCCAATGTGAATGGCAGGCTCACGCTGGGAGAGAACGGAGCTGACAACGCGGGCATTCGTCTCGCCTATATGGCGCTGCTCGGGGGCATCGAAAACGGCAGCGTTGATAAAGCAAAGCTTGACGGCTACACGCCCGAACAACGATTCTTCCTGGGATATGCGCAAATCTGGTGCGAAAACGCACGCCCGGAGTATTCCCGAAACGACGTGCGCACGAATCCGCACTCGCCAGGACAGTTTCGCGTAATTGGCGTTCTTGAGAACATCCCGGAGTTCGGAAAGGCATTCGGGTGCTCGGCCGGCCAGCCTATGATGGCGGCGAACGGCTGCCGAGTTTGGTAGCGGCCGAGGTGAATGGTGACTCTTAAAGGAAAACTTTGTTTCTGCAGCTTCGTTTGGGCCGCCGTTCTGTGGGCGCAGTCGTCGGAGGAACCGCCACAATCGGCCAGCGGTATCGATTTGAGCGCCATCGACAAATCAGCAGATCCCTGCCAAAACTTCTATCAGTACGCCTGTGGCAGTTGGATCAAGAACAATCCCATACCGCCCGACGAGAGCCGCTGGAGCCGCTTCAATGAATTGAACCAGCGCAACCAGGTGATTCTTCGCGGCATTCTCGAAGAAGCGGCCCAAAATCAGAGCAGTTCGCCAGTAGATCAGAAGATAGGCGGGTTCTACGCCTCGTGCATGAATGAGCCTGAGATCGAACGGCGGGGCGAAAAGCCGCTCACCTCGGAACTCGAGCGGATCGCCCACATCGCGAATACTGGCGAACTGCTGGATGAGATCGCGCGCTTGCAGCAACGCCAGGTAGACGCCTTTTTTCAGTTTGGGCCGACTCCTGATTTGAAGGATGCCCGCATGATGATCGCCGGTGTGGATCAGGGAGGGCTCGGCCTACCTGAGAGGGATTACTATTTACGAACTGACCAGAAGTCGGTCGACATTCGCCAGAAGTACGCGGCCATGATCGCGAAGATGTTCTCTCTGATCGGTGTACCGGCTCCCCAAGCGGAGAAGAAAGCCGCGGTTGTTATGTCGATCGAGACCGAGCTGGCAAAGGCCTCGCTCGATGTGACCAGCCGGCGCGATCCCCAGAAGCTTTTCCATGAGATGCCCAAACCGGCACTGGCAAAGCTCAGCCCCAATTTCAGCTTCGACGAGTTCTTTCGCAAGGTGAACTCGCCGGAGTTCACGACCGTCGAAGTTACGGTGCCGGATTTTGTGAAGGCGCTGAACCAGCTTCTCGCCTCGCGCCCGATGAGCGATCTCAGGGACTATTTAAGCTGGCATTATGTCAACGCGAGCGCCGCGCTACTGAGCAAGCCGTTCGTTGATGAAAACTTTGATTTCTACAGCCGCACACTGCTTGGGGCGAAAGAGCTAAAGCCCCGCTGGAAACGCTGCGTCAGCGCTACGGACGACGAACTCGGAGAAGCGCTGGGGCGCAAGTACGTCGAGAAGACGTTCGGCAAAGAAGGCAAGGAACGGACGCTCCAGATGGTGCACGAGATCGAGCGCGAAATGGCCAATGATCTCGAATCCCTAACCTGGATGAGCCCGCAAACCAAGCAGCAGGCACTCGTCAAATTGCATGCCGTCGCAAACAAAATCGGTTATCCGGAGAAGTGGCGGGATTACTCGTCGGTCGACATCGTGCCCGACGATTACTTCGGAAATACCTATCGCGCAAACGAGTTTGAATACCGGCGTGAGCTCGACAAGATCGGCAAACCCGTCGATCGCACCGAGTGGAACATGACGCCGCCCACCGTCAATGCTTACTATGAGCCAACTCAGAACAACATCAATTTTCCCGCCGGTATTCTACAGCCGCCGTTCTATTCGAACAAGGCGGACGATGCTGTCAACTACGGTGCAATCGGTACCGTAGTCGGCCACGAGCTTACTCACGGCTTTGATGACGAGGGCAGGCAGTTCGACGCCGATGGAAATCTGCGCGACTGGTGGCAGAAGACCGATGAGGCGCGTTTCAAGAAGTTGTCCGACTGTACCGTAAACGAGTACGGCAGCTTTAGTCCTGTGCCTGGGGTGGAGCTGAACGGCAGGCTTACGCTAGGTGAGAATACTGCAGACAACGGCGGCATCCGCTTGGCTTACATGGCATTGATGGACGATCTGGCAAAAAAGAGCATCTCACCCTCTGAGCGCCAAGACGGCTACACACAGGCCCAGCAATTCTTCCTCGGTTTCGCCCAGATATGGTGTGAGAACACCACGCCTGAGACAGCGCGCTTTCTCGCCGCCACGAATCCGCACTCCCCGGGACAGTTTCGCACCAACGGCGTGATTAAGAACGTACCGGAGTTCAGCCAGGCCTTCGGCTGCAAACCGAGTGACTCGATGTATGTGGCGAATGGCAAAGGGTGCCGGGTCTGGTGACCTCGACCCTCATCCAAATGCCGGCTGACTACGTACCAACTTATGAGTAACGATCTCGAAAATAATCCGCTCCTTGCGGGGCATTCTCCCATTCACTTCGACCGGGTGAGGGCGGAACACGTGGAACCTGCGATCCAGTCGCTACTGGATGAGATGAAGACGCGCTTGGCAGCTATCAGCAGCGAGTCGACACCACGAACCTATGACAACATCCTCCTTAAGCTCGATGAATTTACTGAGCCCCTAGACTTCGCCATGTCGGTAGTCAGACATCTCGAGTCAGTCTGCACATACCCGGAATTCCGTGCCGCTTACAACAGTATCCAGGCTCCGGTAAGCCAGTTCTATTCCTCCATCCCGTTGAATGCGGAGCTTTGGGGAGCCGTAAAGCAAGTTGAGAGCAGCACGAACCCCGATGAACTCGCCCCCGTTCACCGCCGTTTCCTCAGGAAAACGGTCAGCGGCTTTCGACGGGCCGGAGCCGATCTGGACCCGGTGGGAAAAAAGAGACTGGAAGAAATCGACGTGGCACTCACGGAGGTTACGAACAAATTCGCGCAAAACGTTCTCGATGCCACTAATGCCTTCGAGCTGATGATCACAGATCCCGCGCAGCTCGCCGGCTTGCCCGAATCTGCGCTGAGTGCGGCTCGCGAAAGTGCCAGGTCAAAGGGCAGGGAAGGCTGGCGGCTCACCTTGCAGGCTCCCAGCTATATCGCATCGATGACCTACCTAGATAACCGTTCTTTGCGACAGGATCTCTGGGAAGCATCAAACAAGCGCGCCACGTCCGGCGAGCTCGATAACCGCCAGCTCATAGGAAGGATTCTGGAGCTGCGGCGGGAGAAAGCGCGGCTCCTCGGCTACCGCGATTTCGCTGACCTCGTGCTCGAAGAGCGCATGGCTCATACCGGGGCCGAGGCGCAGGCTTTCCTGGACGATCTTTACCGGAAAACGCAGCCGCACTTTGAGCGTGAGAACGCCAGCCTGGCCACACTCGGAGCCGAACTGGGCTACTCCAGCATCGAGCCCTGGGACGTAAGCTATCTGGCCGAAAAGCAGCGCCGTGCTTTGTACGATTTTGACGAAGAGCAACTGCGCCCGTATTTTGAGCTCGACCGTGTGGTGGCCGGGATGTTCGAGATATTCAGCCGCATTCTCGGCATCAAAGTGATCGAAGAGTTCGGGGTGCCGGCCTGGGATCCGGCCGTCAAGTACTATCGCGTCGAGGACGCTTCTTCAGGCAAGCTGCTGGGCGGTTTCTATACCGATTGGTTTCCACGCGAAAACAAACGCGGCGGAGCGTGGATGGATTCGCTCATCACCGGTAATCCCGATCAAGGGCGGCCGCATGTCGGGCTCATCTGCGGAAACCTGACGCCGCCGGTGGCTGACACTCCTGCCTTACTTACTCACCGCGAGGTGGAAACGATCTTTCATGAATTCGGCCATCTTCTGCACCACATTCTGAGCCGGGTGCCTGTTCGCACGCTCGCGGGAACTAACGTGCCGTGGGATTTCGTAGAACTGCCGTCTCAAATCATGGAGAACTGGGCCATGGAGCAGGACGCTTTGCGTTTGTTCGCGCGTCATTATCAGACGGGTGAAGCCATACCGGACGAATTATTCCAGAAAATGAAGCCCGCCCGGACCTTCCGGACGGCCAATCTGCAAATGCGGCAGCTTGGTTTCGGCATGGTCGATCTCAAACTGCACCGTGAGTTTGATCCTCAGAAAGGCCGCGATCCCGTGAGCTTCGCGCGCGAAATACTTGCGAAGTTCAGCCCTGCAAGCTTACCGGCTGATTACGGCATGATCGCCAGCTTCACCCACCTCTTCGCCAGCCCGGTTGCTTACGGCGCCGGCTATTACTCCTATAAGTGGGCGGAGGTGCTCGACGCGGACGCCTTCACGCGTTTCCGCCGCGAAGGCATTTTTAGCGCGGAAACGGGGCACGATTACAGGCGTCACATACTTGAGCGGGGTGATTCGGAAGATCCCGCTCAGCTCTACCGGAGTTTTATGGGACGCGATCCCGACTCAAACGCTCTGCTGGAGCGCTTAGGACTCGCGGAGGAGGCCGCAGCTTAACAGTGACTGGCGCCGAGGAACAACTCGGAATAGCACGGCAGCGAATCGAGCAGCTCGAACACGCTCAGCGGAGTTGCCTGCAGGAACTCGAAAGCCTCCGGCGGGAACTCGATCATCGCGTGGCCGATACGCACGCAGCGCAGGAAGAGCTGCAATACTTCGTGTACGCCGCTAGCCACGATTTGCAACAGCCCCTCCGCGCCATCGGCACCCATGCGCAACTGCTGCAGCGGCAGATCCCCGATAACGAGCGCATCAGGGAATTCACCACCGTCATAGTTCAAAACGCAGCTCAGATGAATAAGCTGATCACGAATCTGCTGACCTATTCGCGGAGCGGCAATACGGCTCAATGTGCACCTCTCAAGCTGAACGCGCCTTTGCAATGGGCCCTCTTCAACCTCGAAAAGGATATTCAGCAATGCGGCGCTCAGGTGATCAGCGGCGAGCTCCCGGAGGCCTTCGCGGATGAAAAGCAAATGGTCACTGTGTTCGAAAATCTGCTGACTAACTCTCTCAAATACCGGGGCGCCGAACCGCCTAGAGTCGAAGTCGCCGGCGAACCGGGGGACGAATTCCACACGGTTTGGGTGCGTGACAACGGCGTCGGCATCAAGCCGGAGTTTCACGAGAAAGTCTTCGAGCCATTTAAACGCCTGCACGGAAAAGAGATCCCGGGCAGCGGACTCGGCCTCTCCATTTGCCGCAAGATCCTGCGTGCGCACCGAGGCAAGATCTGGGTGGAGAGTGACGGCGTGCACGGTTCAACGGTTAAATTCACCGTTCCTGCCTGATCCCGGTCTGCTTGGTGGAATCGGGCCCACGCTGGTGCATTTCAACCAGATCGCTGTTATCTCCGATTGCACTAAGATGAGTGCTCTCAACAACTTGAGATTGGCACTAGACCTGTATACAACCTGTTCGCAGTATGTTCCGCGAATTGATTTCGATGCTGGCGGCCTTTGCGCTAGCCCTGTTTACGCTGAGCCCTCCGCTCGAGGCACAATACAACGGGCCGGCGGATCCACAGGCGCAAGGCAGCCAGTACCCCTCCGTGACACAGGATCCGAGTCAGTACCCGCAGAATCCCGCCGTCGATCCGAACGCAAACCCTGACCAGGTGCAAACCAATCCTGAGCAGGACGCTGCCGCTGACCGGAGCCATGGAGTTGCGCGGCTCAGCATTGCCCAGGGTGATGTGAATATCAAGCGTGCCGGCGGTGAACTGACCGGGGCTGCCCTGAATGCGCCTTTGGTTGCTCAGGACCATCTGCAAACCTCCGATGGTTCACGAGCTGAAGTCGAACTCGATGCTGCGAATCTTATACGGCTTGCGCCCAACACTGATATCGGGTTTGCTGATCTTGAGTATCATCGGTATCAGCTTCAGCTCGGAGCTGGAACGATAATCTATCGGGTTCTGCGTCCCTCGGACGCACAGGTGGAAGTGGATACGCCCAGCGTCGGGTTCCGGCCCTTGGGAGTGGGTGAATTTCGTTTGAGCGTGCTCGATGACGGTACAACGCAAATCACAGCGCGTTCAGGGCAGGGCGAAATCTTTGGACCGCGCGGCTCACAGTCTTTGCCTACTGGCGAGACAGTACTCGCGCGGGGAGATTCCAGCAATCCCGAGTTCCGCAACGCGCCCGAAATTGCGCGCGATCAGTTCGATGACTGGAGCGCCCATCGTGACAGCGATCTGCTGCGCTCTCAAAGCTATCAATATGTGAGCCCGGACGTTGCCGGCGTCTCCGATCTCGACAACTACGGCCGCTGGGTAACTTCCCAATACGGGCAGGTCTGGACTCCGCAATCAGAGCCAGCCGGCTGGTCGCCTTACAGTACTGGAGAGTGGTCGTGGGACGATTACTACGGCTGGAACTGGGTGGATTCAGCTCCCTGGGGCTGGGCGCCATATCATTACGGGCGCTGGTTCTGGAACGGCGGCTATGGCTGGTCCTGGTGGCCCGGCGGAATTGGCGCTTCATTCTGGAGTCCGGCGTTGGTCGGTTTCTTCGGGTGGGGTGGTTTTGGTATCGGCCTAGCACTCGGCGGACTTGGCTGGTGCGCTCTGGCACCCTTTGAAAGCTTCCACCGATGGTGGGGTCCTGGTTGGTACGGGCGCGGTTGGGGCGGCCGCGGTTTCCGGCCCTACAACAATTTCGGACGCTACGGGGACATCGCCAGAATGTATCGCAATGCAGCTTATCGCGGCGGCGCGATGACCGCGGCCTATAACAGCTTCGGCGGGCCCCATCAGCGTTTTGCGCCGGCCACCAGAGCTCAGTTGACAAACGCCAGCTCTTTCCGGGGAGGCCGCTTGCCAGTAGCTCCCAGCCGCGCCAGTTATCAATTTTCGAGTCGCTCCGCGACAGCCAATCCGAGGCTCGCCTCCGCTTCGAACCGGCACTTTTTCCAAAGTTCACAATTCGGCCGGCAGCAGTCGTTTCGCTCGGGTCAAAACGGCGCAAACGGGCTTAGCTCAGTGCGTCCCGGCACCACGGGATTCAGGGCGAGCGGTGCTGTGCCGAACCAAACTCTGAATGCGCCCCGCTCTTCGCATGGTGTTCCGCCCAATATGCAGAACAGCTTCGCCGGACGCGGCAGTTATTCGGGCGCGGCAAGACCCTCGAGCGGTTGGCAGCGGTTCGGCGATCCGGGAAACGGCGGCGCGCTGCGGCAAAACTTCAGCGGGGGATCTGAGCCGGGCGGATGGCATCGTTTCGGGCAACCTCAGGCCGGTAGCGGCTCATCTCAGTGGACCGGGGGCCGCATGAACGCTGCACCTGCGCCCAACCGTAATAGCCGCCCCTCAGCTAGCCCGCGTTCCTATACACCCAGCTTTGCGGCACCGCGTAGTACACCAAGCTACGCCGCACCGAGTTACAACCGGCCGAGTTATAGCGCCCCGACGTACAATGCGCCTCGCTACAGCTCACCGGGCTATAGCACGCCTCGATACAGTGCTCCGAGTACGCCGCGCTTCAGCGCGCCCTCGAGCGGTTCGTTCGGCGGCGGAAATCGCGGCGGCTCTTTCGGAGGAGGGCGCAGCAGCGGCTCCGGCGGAGGCCACAGCGCTGGCGGAGGTGGAGGTCATAGCGGGGGCGGCAGCCATGGCGGCGGAGGGCACCACCGCTAAAATCCCCAGAATTTACTAGTTTTCCCTCAAGCCGCTCCGGCTCACCTGACAGAACTGGAGCGGCGCTTTTTTTTTCTTCCGACCCCGGCAGCCGGCAGGCAGATCTCAAAAGCTCGAAAACCCGGCCCGTTCCAGTCCGCGCTGAGCCTCCGGATTCTTCATGAATGTTTCCCATACGAAACCGGTACGCACATTTTCCGCCATCAGCATCGTGATCCCCGTATCGATTCCGATTACGTCCGTGTCATACCACTTGGTCAATGGATTGAACGCGTTCACAAAGCCATATTGGCACCAGGAACCCGCGGCCCCATAGGTGTTTCGCATATTCTTCAGCACGCGCAGGGTTTGCGTCGGCATGAAGGGCAGCGACCCGCCCGGCGCGCTGGGCACCACTGTTCCATCGATCGGTCCGATGGCCGGCGGGCCGCCCCAGACTACGTAGCCGTGCTCGGAATCAGAGGACGTTATCCCCCACAGATCCTCGCTGTAATCCGGGAACTTCTTCGCAAGCTCGATACAGAATCGGCGATGCACCTCGGTAGCGATGATCGAGTTCTTGAAGTAGTCCACGAACTCGTCTTGCTTGCCGCGGAAGTCGAACCATGCCTGCGAATACTGATGTATGAATAACGGCGCGTAGGAGCCGATATAACGGAGGCCTTCATACTCGAAAGTAGTTCGCTTCCAAGCCTTCCAGGTGTCGTACGGCAGCGGATAACGCGAAGAGCCGAGCCCAAGCAGGTACATCATCATCAACTCGCTGTAGTAGTCCCAACGGTAAGGCAGAAACCCGCCTTCCGGTGACCAGCCGTGCGGCAGTAGGCTCGTATCTTCTGAGAGCCACGTCCATTCCACGCGGTTGTAAATATCGGAAGCCAGCCGGTTCACCTGGGAGCTACGGAAGTGCTGCCGGCAGGTAAGCACGCCGCACAGCAGAATTGCAGTATCTATCGAGGAAATCTCGGAATCCCAAATGCGTTCCCCGGTCTGCGCATTTGCAAAGTGGTAAAAGAAACCTCGATGGTTCGGCATCTTCTCCCAAAGAAAGCGCAGCACCAAGATGGCTCGCTCCCGCGCATCTGTCGTGGCGACATAACCCCGTTGCGAAGCGATGCACAGCGCCGTCAGGCCGAACCCCGTCGCCGCAATGCTCGCTACGATCGACTGGTCCGGCTTACGCACGTTGCAGCGGTCCTTGACCAACCCTGTCTGCGGATGGGCCTGCTCCCAGAAAAACTGGAAATTCGCCTTCTCGAGCTCCTCCAGGAAATCGTCATCTTCTTTGGATAGATTCGCTGTAGAGAATTCCGGAGAAACCACTACGGGCTGCGTCTTCTGCGCCCAAGAAAGTGGCGTACCAGCCATGGCAAGACCCGACGTCTGCAGCATCCACCGCAGCAGGGCGCGGCGCGAGGCACGATTAAGCTGGATATTGTTCGACTTCACAGAATTTGACGAACACAGATGATCCGGAAAAGAAGAATCGCGGTTTGGGCAAGGGCAGTCCTCAGCGTCATCGTTGTGGCAGTGGGATTATTCTTCATTATTCGACAGCGCCAACCTGAGGCTCCGATTCTCCTCACCGGTGTGGTTCTTAAGCAGGATGCGGATCCGCAGAAACAGTCGCCCATTCCGGACGCAGTGATAACCGCCACCACGGGCCAGGCGTCCGTCAGTGCCGTTTCCGATTCTTCAGGCCTCTTTCACCTTACTTTGCATCCCCACACGGCGAGAGCCGCGATTATCGAGCTCAATTTTCGGCATCCCGAATATCTTTCGCTGGGAATGACTGCTACAGACAAGGATCAGTTGTATATTGCCCGGCTCTCTCCCGTTCCAAGCCTCAGTAACGTGCCGGTCAGCCGTTCGGAATCGCGCCTGGGCAACGTCCGAGTGCGGTATTCGGAGAAGGCGGCTTTCACTTCCAATATAGGCCCCCTGGTGAAGACGTTCGAAGTCGTAAACAGGGGCAACGTGCCTTGCGGCGGACGGCCGCCTTGTTCGCCCGACGACAAATGGAAGGCCAGTATCGGCTCCTTCACAGTGGAAGCCGAAGGCCACGAGTTCCGTAATGTTCGCCTGTCGTGTATTGCCGGGCCGTGTCCATTCAGCAGAGTCGAGTCCGAAGCCGTTTCCCCTACCAGCCACAATCTACAGATCTCCGTACGGAACTGGTCCGACACGACCACCTATTTGCTTGAAGCCGAAGTGAGCCAGACGATTTTAAGTGAGGTGATACGGCAATCTTATCCGGCGATCTTCGGATCGAGTATGAACTTTACTTTGCCGGCAACAGCCGAAGGCCCGAGCATTGAGGCGGAGGTGAGCGGCCCTGGCGATTCGCACAAACAGGATATCGTCTTCCCCCTAGGACCCGATCTCATCTTGTCCTGGGCCTCTTGCAGCGCCAAGATCACGCCTGAGCATACCAAGCTGTTTCGCTGCGATCTGAAGCCGGGCTACCGGTTCCAGTAGCCTGTTTCAAACCCCCGGAATAGGCGTATAGTCTACTTGTACTTCGATTTTGCTACTGAGGGGGTTTGCCATGTCCATAAACCGCGCTTTGCAAACTGGCACAAACGCAACTTTCGCTCTTGCCCTTGTGCTTTCGTCTCAACTTTTGCTAGCCGACAGCTTCAGTCAAACAAATCTCGTCTCCGACCTACCTGGAACGGCGGTCACAACCGACCCAAACCTCAAGAACCCGTGGGGCGTTGCGTTTCTACCTGGCGGTTCGCCATTCTGGATTTCCAACCAGGGCTCAGGCACGTCGACTCTCTACGATGGAAGCGGCAAAAAGATGTCGCTGGTCGTCACGGTCCCTGCAGGAACTCCGCCTGTCAGCGGACCGACGGGCCAAGTGTTCAATCCTACTGCTCTTACCAAGACTCCGAGTTTCGATCTGCCGAGCGGCAAACCGGCGATATTCATTTTCGACACACTGAACGGGACAATCGATAGCTGGGGCGGAGGTACTGCAGCCGTAGAGACAGCAGCCACTCCGGGTGCTGTGTATACCGGCTTGGCTCTAGCTAGTTCCGGCGGATCGCATTATCTCTATGCGGCCGATTCCACCGGCACTATTCGAGTTTTCGACTCAAATTACAGACCAGTTGCACTCGCCGGTACGTTCACGGATCCGAACGGTATCTCGGGCTACGTCCCTTTCAACATTCAGCTCATGGGCTCGAGCCTGTACGTTACGTATGCGAAGCTAACCGCGTTCGGGACTGGCTTGCCCGGCGGGTATATAGATATCTTCAATACAGACGGCACGTTCGTAAAGCGTGCGGCTACAGGCGGTGCGCTCTATGCGCCATGGGGCCTTGCGCTTGCGCCTTCCGGATTTGGCAGCCTGGGTGGAGACTTGCTCGTCGGCAATTTCGGAAATGGCGAGATCCTCGCCTATAATGCCTCGAGCGGTGCATACCTTGGTACCCTGAACGACACCAATGGCAAGCCGATCGTAAATGACTTTCTGTGGTCGTTAAACTTCGATCCGGGTGGACCTGGAGTCGTCAATCCTGATGCCTTGTATTTTACCGCCGGCATAAACAATCAAAAAGATGGGCTGTTCGGCACAGTCAGTTACAGCCCCGAACCGGCAACCCTCGTGCTGGGGGTCATCGGTTTCGCGGCTCTACTTATCTTTCGAAAGCGCTACTCGAGAGCCGAATAGCGATTCGGACCTTCCGGCCACGACTTGCCCGCCTCCATTCCGGTCTTATATACAGGACTTTTTCTAAGTGGCGCCCTGGTCGCGCGAATCATCCACCAACTGTGAACAAGGAAGGTTCTGCGAGTCGAAAGAAGGAGGCTAATCTCCGTGCTGAATTGCATCACCGCTTCAAGAATAATCTTCAATTACTCGTAAGTTTGTGCGGATTGCAGGCCGATCGCACCAGCAATCCAGAAGTGCTCCGCGTATTGCGGAACATGCAAAACCGGATCCGGGTCATAGCCCACATTCATGAGCGGCTTCAGGACGTAAAAGGCCACTCGCTGATCGATGCTGGAGATTACTTGAAGCAACTCGTAGACGAACTTCAGAGCTCCTTCGACGAAGACCGCTGGGTTACGTTGCAGCTCTCGCTCGCGGACATGGCGCTCGAAACTGAGCAGGCGCTCGCTTTGGGGCTTCTCAGCAACGAACTGCTCTCGAACGCATTCGAGCATGCCTTTGTCCGCGATCGTCAAGGCGCGATCTCAGTTGCGCTGCGCTATTCGGCGACGGCTATAAAGGAAGGAGAACCCGAGCTCGCTGAGCTTGAGATTAAAGATGACGGGATTGGTTTACCGGATGAGGCGAACTTCTGGAAGGACGAATCCATGGGCTTCCATCTGGTCCGGATCTTGGGGGCGCAACTGCGCGCTGCCATTCACGTCGAGAGCGGCAAGGGCACTCTCTTCCGCATTCGATTCCCGCTGAGTGAGGCTGCGGCTTAGCAATGCCGCCCTAACCATGGCCCGCGTTCGCCCCTATGTCGCTCACTCGGCCCTCGCTTCTGCTCTTCACGACGCCTTTGCCGGACTCGCTACCCTTAAACTTTCATGCACGTTGCACATCGAAGCTCGAGCCGCAGTATCAGAGTGCTGATCGCACTCCTTGGAACCGCGGTCTACGCCTTAATCACCGGTATCGCTGTTGTGCGTTCCTGGCCTCACTACGAGCTGCTGGGGTTGTTTCTCAGGTACGCCGTTCTGCTGCCCGCAATCGTATACTGCTTGCGCTTACCGGGTCCTGGCAATAGATTCGGACTGCCAGGCCGCCGTTCCGTCCTGATCATAATCGCGGGATTCCTTGTGATCACCGCCGCACTCAACTCGAGCATCAATCGAGGACAGATGATCCCAGACGAGGGTTCCTATCGCTTCCAGGCGCGCATCATCGCCGCAGGCAAGATTTTTGCTCCCCCTCCTGTAGGCACCAACCGGGTTGGCTACGTTCCCCGGCCGGTTCGATTCAATCACTTGATCGTTTCGGGACGGGGATGGTATTCGAAATATCCCCTTGGGTGGCCCGCGGTTCTGGCCCTGCCTGAGAAATTGCATCTTGGCTGGCTTGTCAATCCTGTACTCGGAGCGTTGCTGCTCGCAATTATCGGATTGGTTGCCCGCGAAACATTCGGTCCCGCTGCTGTCGCGCCAGCTGTGGTGATCGCGGCACTTTCACCCTACTTCTTTGCGAACTCGGTGGGGCGGATGTCGCATGCGCTCTGCGGCGTGTTGGTAGCCTGGGCCTCTCTCCTATGTATTCAGGGCCTCAAAACCGGTGCACTATCGCGTTTCGCGGGGATGTTCCTCCTTCTGGTCCCTACTTTCCATGTACGGCCGTTTACCGCGCTGGTCGCTTCCATCGTCCTTGGGCTCGGAGCGCTGATAGCTACACGGAACCGCCGGCCGCTCTTTCTGAAAGTCGCTGCCTTCGGAATCATATGCGCTGTTGTGGCAATCTCTTCCTTCTTGCTATACAACCGGCTATTTACCGGTTCCGCCTTTCTCTCTCCGTATGCGCTGCAGAGGGGAGTCGCCATTCCCCCCGAACTGCGTGTCACACCCGCACAATTGGCGCACAATCTCGAATCAATGTGGCGTTTCGCGCTACAGCAAACGCTGCTCTTTTCCTTTCCTTTGATCGTTCCTCTCGTGATCTACCGAGTATGGGCTTGCAAGCTAAAGTCCGCCACAGAACGCCTTCTCCTGATCTTGCCCTGTGCACTAATCGTCGCCCACCTCGTGCAATTCGAATCATCTGCCTCTATTTTTGGGGAACGCTATTGGTCCGAAGGGTACTTCGGCATCGTTGTGCTTGCGGCGGGCGGTTTCACACATTTGCTCTCAACTTGGCGCCCGGAGCGTAGCACTGTGTTACCGGCGTTGATCGGTTTGTTGCTAGGACAGCTGGTCATCATGGCCGCGACGGTTATGAGAGTGGAAGCAGCGACTGAGCCCACGCGTGAGGTTCGGCGCCTTGCTGAGAGGTACAGTAACTGCGATTGTGTGGTGTTCTTGAAAGATAACGCACCTTCGTTCCATGCCGAGCACCTGAACCTGAACGGGCCCGATTGGCCATCCGCCCGCGTGTTCTTTGCAGTCGATCCGGGTCCCGACAAGCGCGCAAAGTGGGCTGCCGCGCTTCATAAACCACGCTGGTTGGTGCTGAGCTACGATCCGGAGCACCACATCGGGATCGTAGATACTCCGATCCAGTAGCGAAAGCTTGTGCCTCGCGGTTCAGGCCGCACCAGGTCTTAGACGGCTGCGCCTGTGAGTTGCCGTTCTCCCGCCAACGCCGTTCCGGGACGGCTCTCGCCCGCTCCTTCTTTGAACCGCACCGAGACCAGCTTCGAGATGCCGGGCTCCTGCATCGTCACGCCGTAGAGCGATTGCGCCGCCTCCATTGTTCGCTTTGCGTGCGTGATCACGATGAACTGCGTCTCAGCCGACATCGCTTTCAGCAGTCGTGTAAGCCGCTCGATATTCGGCTCGTCCAACGGCGCGTCTACTTCGTCCAGGATGCAGAATGGGCTCGGGGTGTATTGAAAAATGGCCATCAGCAGCGCCATTGCCGTGAGCGATTTCTCGCCGCCCGAAAGAAGCAGCACGCTTTGTAGCCGCTTCCCCGGAGGGGACGCCACAATGTCGATCCCCGATTCCGCCAGATTCTCTTCGTCATTCAATCGCATCTCGCCCGTACCGCCGCCAAAGAGATTCGCGAACATCTCCCGGAAGTTCGCATTGATGGCCTGGAAAGCTTCCGAAAATCGCTTGCGTGATTCGTTATCGATTTCGCCGATCGCCTTCTCGGTGTCGCGAATGGAATCGAGCAGATCCTGCCGCTGAGCCGAAAGAAACTCCTGCCGCTGTTGCGCTTCCTCGAACTCTTCGAGCGCGGTCGGATTCACCGGTCCCAGCGTCTCGATCCTGCGCTGTACCTCGCTGTATTTGCTTTCGACGTCTTCGAGCACTGTTTCGCTAAGCGTGTCGCCGAGCGAGTTTGCGAGTTCCCGAAGCCCAGTATGCAATTCCTGAAAGCAGGTTTCTTCAATATGTTTAAGCTGCGACTCCGCTCTCGCCAGTGCAACCTGGCTCTCCGAGCGCCGCTCCTGCTGTAACTGCGCCGCCGCACGCAGGCGCTTCAGCTCTTCCTCAGTGCCCGCCAGCTGATTACGCAGTCCGGCTTCCTGCTGCGCCAGGCGCTCCGTTTTCTCTGCGGCATCGTTGATGGCCACCACCATCCGGCCGCTCTTGGCCTCCAGCTCAGAGTTGCTCGCCAGCAGATCGGTCTTTTCCTGATTCATTCGCCCGGTCTCGCTAATCAGATGAGCGCGCCGGCTACCGAGATCACGAACCTGGATTTCTAGCCGCATACGATCGTTTGCCAACGATCGCCGCCGCTCTTCGATTCCTGCCAGATCGGCGCGCTTGCTCGCGTGTTCTTCTGATAAGCGCGCGAGCTCAGCCTGAATGCCGGAAAGCTGCTCGCGGGCCACTTCCAGCGTCTCCTCTTCTTGCGCGCGCGCCTGCTCCCGCTCAATCAGGATCTGCCTGTCCTGCGCTACGTTCTCTTCGAGCTTGACCCGTTCTCTTGCAATTCGATCCAACTCGAGCCGGGCATGCGAGAGCCGGGACTGCACGCGTCCGAGTTCCTCAGCTAATTTGCGGCTCTCATGATCCAGCGCGATTACATCCTTTTCCTGCGCCTGCTGCTGAGACCGCAGTCGATCCAGATCTTCTCCCAACGCGGTCACATTGCCCTCAAGCTCGTTCAGGCGCTCCTGAGCGGCTCTCAGTTCTGCTTGCTTGGTCTCTTCCAGCTTGAGAATTTCACGCAACTCACGTTTCAACGCCAGCGGACCTGCGCCTGACTTCTTGCCCCCGCTTACGGCCTGGCCGTGATAATTCACTCCATCGACAGTCAGGAACCAGCAGTGGGGGAATTGCGTCGCCAGTTCCCGGGCTGCCGCCCGCTCCCTGGCTACAAAACAGTTCGCGATGCGAGGCAACTGCGCCACCGGCATTTGCGAGAGTCCATTCGTCCAGCGCAGCGCATCGGTTAGCTTTGTAAGCGCTCCATCTTGCGTTGAGGGCTGGGGGACCTGCGCCGGCGCCACCGATTCCGGTCCCGCATCCTCCACCAGGAAGGTGCCGCGGCCGTTGAGGTCGCCACGCATGAGTTCAACGCCGCGCTCGCCTTCAGTCCAGTTGCGCACCACCACATATTCCAACTCGTCGTGCAGGAATTCTTCCGCTGCCTTCTCGAACTGCGCATCTACTTCCAAAAAGTCCGCCAGCACGCCGATGGGCTGGAAACTCTCCGCCTTTCCACGCTCAACTGCGGTGAACAGGCGCTTCACCGTCTCCGTGGTATAGCTGCGGTGCTGTATTACCTCTTCGAGTGAATCCTTCCGCGCCTTCACCCGGGAGGCTTCGCTGTTTACCCTGTCGAGTGCGCCCCGGCTCTCATTCACCAACGCCCTCTTCTGCTGGAGTTCGCTCTCGATCGCCCTGCGCTGCTCCTGTACCGAGATCAGATCCGTCTGGCGCAGTGCCAGTTGTTCGGAGAGCCGCATCTTTGCTTGCCCGATGCGCGCCAGATCGGCCTCCGATTGCTGCTCTTCCTGGCTCGCACGCTGCGCGTCCCGGTCGGCAGAAGCGAGTTGCGCTTCGATTTGCGTGATCCGGTTTTTCAGGCTCGAAGACTCGCCAAGCAGCTTCAGTACCTTCTGGCGGTTGCCCTCCAAGGCTCGTTCCTGTTCGGCCAAGCTGTTCTGCGCATTCTGCCGCTCCGCCGCTTTTGCGGCCAGCTCGCCTTGCGCGGAAGCCCAGCTATGCTCGACTTCGCCCAGTTCGGCGGCTTGCGCTTCGAGTTCGGCCGAACGCTCGACCTGTTGTCGATTCAAAGCCTCTATCTCGCGCTCGCTCGCAGTAAAAGCCTGAATGATCTGGCTCACCTGTCGGCTCTGGTATTCCAGTTGCCCTCGGGTGCGCTCCGCTTCAAGCTTCAGGTCCGCCAGTTCTTTGCGGGAGGCCGTTAGTTCCTCCTCGGTAGCATAGGAGGCGGCAAGAACCTTTTCCTGCGCCGCTTCGCGTTCAGTAATCGCCGCTTGCGCGCTTTGTAATTCCGCGGTGGCCAGGTTTAGCTCGATCGCGATCTTCGCCATCTCGCGCTCCAGTACCCGAAACTTGGCTCCCAACACTTGCCGAAGATACCCGGTGGCCTCCTCTTTCAGTTCGCCGAAGCGCCTGGTTTTCGCCGCCTGCCGCTTGAGCGAGTTCGCCTGCCGCGTAACTTCTTCCAGAATGTCGAACACGCGCGCAAGATTCTGTTTAGCGCTCTCCAGTTTGGCTTCGGCCAGCCGCTTGCGTGTCTTGAATTTTGTGATTCCGGCGGCTTCTTCGATTAAATTGCGCCGGTCCTGTGGCTTGTTGCTAAGAATTTGCCCGATCCGGCCCTGTTCGATGATGGCGTAGCTCTCCGGCCCCAAACCGGTTCCAAGAAACAGATCCTGAATGTCCCGCAGCCGGGCCTGTTTTCCGTTGATCAGGTACTCGCTGTCACCCGAGCGGTAGAGGCGTCGCGTGATCGTGATTTCCCCCGGAGTTGCTTTTGTTTCAACGCGGTGAGAATCCGTTCCGTTATGGCCGACGTCTACAGTATTGGTTGAATCTACTGGGTTTGCAATCTCTGGTGGGCCGGCTCGCATGCCGCCGATCGCGCTCTCATCCGGTACCAGCGTCATGGTGACGGACGCCATGCCCAGCGCCTTTTTGTCGCGAGTCCCAGCAAAGATCACGTCTTCCATGCGAGCCCCGCGCAACGTTTTAGCCGACTGTTCGCCCAGTACCCAGCTGATCGCGTCACTCAGATTGGATTTCCCGCAACCGTTCGGGCCGACCACCGCGGCGATACCGCTGCCGGTAAACTTCATCTCCGTTCTGTCGTAGAAGGACTTGAACCCATGTATTTCGACTCGCTTAAGCTTGAGCAACCGGAGGCGGCCTCCCTTATAGATATTCTCGGGGGTGAGTCCATCCTAACCTGTAGCCTCCGAGAAGTAAAGGCTCCCAAGGGCCTTGTCTTGGGGTTGTCCTTCCCTGCGCCGCAACATATAGTGGCGTAGTATCCATGCCTTACACGATTTCAGACGGAATACGGCTGTATTGGGAAGAACAGGGCGAAGGTCCTCCGGTTCTCCTCATCATGGGCCTGACGTTTACTCACGACATGTGGTTCCGGGTCCTGCCTGCTTTGGCCAGCCGTTCCAGGGTGATTCTGTTTGACAACCGGGGTGTTGGCCTGAGCGAGGTTCCGCCGGGTCCGTATACAATTCGGCAGATGGCGCGGGACGCTTCTGCTGTTCTTGATGCAGCCGGCCTCTCCTCAGCTCACGTGGTTGGCGCATCCATGGGAGGCATGATCGCCCAGGAACTTGCGTTGACCCATCCGGACCGGGTCCGGAGCCTGCTGTTAGCCTGCACCAGCCACGGGGGCCTGCTCGCCCGATGGCCCCGCTTCGTCCGGCCGCGCGGAATCAAATGGACTGGAAGTGAGCGCCGCGAACGGGAACTGGCCTTGGCCCCTCTCCTCTACGCGCCTTCTACCCCTATGGATCGAATCCATGAAGACCTCGACGTCCGCTGCCGGTCACCCTGGAGCTACAAAGGTTTCCTCAATCAGTTCAGCGGGATACTGCTCTGGAGTTCCTACCGGCGACTGCCTTCCATCCGCGTTCCTACGCTCGTTGTCCACGGCGACTGTGATCGCTTGGTACCGTACCAAAATGGGCAGGTGGTCGCCTCCAGAATCCCTGGGGCGCGATTCCGCCTGATCCAGGATGCCGGCCACATCCTCACTACCGATCAGCCGGGTGCCTGCAAGCGCCTCATGATCGAGTTCGTTCGGCAAATTCAAGAGGCCGGTCCAGAACCGGGCGACAAAGCTACTCCCCTCCTTTCTCCTTGATTCTGCTCAGAAAGGCTTCACTTCCTCGAAGCGGAACGTCTTTGGGTTCCAGGCAAATCTATGCGCTGCGCCGTTCTTCACCGGTCCGCTGCCGTCGGTCACAATCACCCGATCCGACCGTACGCCTGAATTCATTTCGACGCAGTCCGGAAAGGCATCGCTCAGAAAGAACACGCCCCGATACTTGGTAGGCAAGTTGCTTACCTCCACGCGGCCAGGAAGCTGTTCGATTTGCTGTCCGAATGTCTGGCACGCTGAGCGAGCGGCCTCTGCGACACTCGTCCAGATACCGATATTCCGTTCGAGACATGCCAAATTGAAGAAGATGACGCAAGCAGCCATGGCAATCGCAAGGCGATTCCGTTCGCGGTACGCCTCAGCGACTACCGCCCACAGCACGGCGACGCCAAGCATGGGCAGGTAAAGGATTCTGGCTCCGGCCAGGTCGGACGACAGAAGAAGCAGCGATTGGACCGGCAGGCTCGCCGCAATCGTCAAAAGCAGCGCTAGGAACAGCCGCGCTCTGTTCACCTTGGCAGTCGCAGCCACCACTCCAAGGATCGACAAGAAAATAGCCATCGAGGATCTGATCCATCCGTTCGAACCCGGCGCCCAGTTCAACGGAAAGAACGCAAAAGCCCATAAGCGCCATAGGAGCGTTTTTGCGATTCGCAGGGCGCTGAAGTTCAGAAGGTTGGCATGCCCGGCGGTTTGGTAGCCTCCCACTCCGCCAATAATCCAGAGGCGGTAAACGAAACCGGCGGCGTATAGCGCCAACAGGGCCGGTACGATTTTCAGCAGCCGCCTTCGCTCCCCCGGCTCATGGAAGGCAGACAGCAGTGCGAGCATCAGCGGCAGAGAAAAGGCTGCTTCTTTCGTAAATATGGCAAGCGCTGCGAACACGAATCCCGCTCGGAGCCACCAGGCTCCTGCTCTCTTGGCGTATTGCTCGAACGATACAAGCGCCAACAGCACGAAAAAAGTGGCCAGCAGGTCGAAGCGCGCGTCGGTCCAGCTCACCGCTTCCGCTCGCGTTCCGTGGATCGCAAACACCGTCGCCCCTAGCGCAGCTGGAAACGGGGCGAAACCAGTCTGCCGTGTTAGCACGTAGACGAGCGCGCAGTTCACAGTATGCACAACAAGGCTCAGGACGTGCCATCGAAACGGATCGAAATGCGCCCAGCGGAAGTCGAGAGAATACGCGAGAAACCCAAGCGGCCGGAAGAAGATATCCTGGTGCGGCCGGTAAAACGAGGCGAGGACGTCCCCCAGGGGCACATGCGCCGCCAGCATGACGTGACCATAATCGTCGAAGAGGAACGGTCCAGCGAGTGACCGCGCGAAGGCTGCGAAGCAAAGCACTACGAGAGCCGCGAGGCAAAAAAACGTCGCGCCGCGATTGCTGGTTGTGATCGAAAGCTTTACCGCGGGACCTCTCTGGGCTCGAATAACGAGTAGCAGAAGAAAAGAGACCGCGACGAAGCCTTCAACATTCAGCGGAGACCTGATGGTGACAGGCGGCCCAGCGATTTCGCCGAGAACGACCCTTGCCAGCAAGGCAAGCGCGAAAGTCACGAAAATAAGCCAGAGCGCAGCTTCGAAGTAAGTCCGAACGTTACCTTTGTGAATTCGCACCTTGTAGGTATGGCGAGCCCGGAAGTTAGTATCTCGCGGCATCAAACGGGAGACTGCATATAGAGCATTAAATGAGCTTCCTCCCCAGGACTTCCTGCAGAGGGCGCTCGCGGGCGTCTGATGTGAAATTTTCCGTAACGTAATCACCGTGTTACGTTTTCGCTGCCTGTGACATTAACTAGGTGAGGAGGGTGGATCTCGCCCGCGCGGGTGAGTTCAGGATCTTGGCTTTGAATCGCAATTCCAAAAAGCGCGAGGAACTACTCGCCGGGATCGCTACCGATCTGCTGCGATTCAACGCTCCCGAGCGGTTGCTCGGGAGCGTGTTCGAACGGATCTCCTCGGAAACCAGCATCGATCTCTGTTTCTGCTACTTCCTCAAAGAAGACGAGATTCAACTCACCTTTACCGGCGGCCTGCCACCCGACCTTCGCTCCGAGATGGAAGACTTTGGGGCAAGAGAGGCCCTCGACAAAGTGGCCGCATGCAGAAGCGGTTTCCTGAAATACGAACACGTTTCGCAGTCGAAAGGACCCGACACAGAGCTGTTGCGCCGTGCAGGAGTCGATGCCTTCTGCTGCCTTCCACTGCGCAGCGGAGGAAAGCTGGTAGGAACTCTAGCTTTCGGCACCAGCAAGAGCCCATCCTTCCCTGCCGAGGATTTTGAGCTTCAGCGGGCGATCGCCGACCAGGTAGCCATCGCGTTCGACCGGATTCTGCTCATTGGAGAGCTTGCGCGCAATAATCAGAAATTGCTTGAAGCCAATGCCGAGAGCCTGCGCGCTCATGCCGAGCTCGAGCAAATAGCATTCTCCGCTTCACACGATCTGCGCGAGCCCGTGCGCCACCTGAACCTCTACACTGAGCTTCTGCTGCGGCATCTGAACGGTTCCATGGACGACAAAGCAGCCCACTATCTGCAATTCATCTCATCAAGCGCAAAGCGGGTGGAGCTGCTGGTTTCCGATCTGCTGGAATACACCGGTGTAAGTCGTGAACAACCCCCTGCATGCCAGATCGATGCAAATGCGGTAGCCGAACGGGTTTGTTCCAAACTGAGAGGATTGATAAGCGAGACTGCAACAACGGTTCAATTGCAGCCGCTTCCGCCTGCTCAGATCGCCGAAGATGATTTGGCCGCCATCTTCGAGAACCTGATTGAAAACGCCATTATTCACGGCAGGCGGGGAGTTCCTCCCGTGATCAAGATTTTTTCGTCAATCCGCGACAATCAGCCGGTCTACTGCGTTCTCGACAACGGCAGCGGAATCGACCGCAAGCATCAGGAAAAAATCTTTGGCCTCTTCCGGCGCCTTCATCCGGAGGGGGACACTCATTCCACCGGAATGGGGCTGACCTTGTGCCGGAAAATCATCGAACGCTATAAGGGACAGATCTGGGTGGAGTCGGAAATCGGCAAGGGCGCCCTGTTTTGTTTTACACTGAACCAACAGACGCATGTACGAAGATCCTTTGCGGCACATTCAGGTGTTTCTCGCTGAAGACAATCACGCAGACGCTTATCTGGTGGAAGTTGCCCTTCGCGAGCACAACCTTTCGTTCGACCTCCGGATCGCAAAAGACGGTGAGGAAGCGTTACGGGCTGTCAAGAAGTTCGGCGTTGGTGAGCCCATACCTGATATCGCCATGCTTGATATCAATCTCCCGAAGGAAGAAGGCAATAAAGTTATGCAGTCCATCAGGGAGCATTCGTGCTGCGCCAGCACGCCGATCATCATCATGAGCTCCGCCCAAAGGCAAAGTGACGAGGCATTTGCCAAGCAGTTCCAAGCGGTTTTCTTCCAAAAATCCACCTCGCTCAGCGAATTCCTGCAGTTGGGGCAGCTTGTAAAAGACCTGCTGCAAAACTAGGACTCAGCTTCGATCGGTCAACGCCTTCACTCCAGGTAATTCAATACCCGCGAGAAACTCAAGCGACGCTCCGCCACCGGTAGAAACATGCGTGATCTTGTCCGCTACGCCAGCGCTCTTGATGGCTTTTTCTGAGTCGCCACCCCCAACCACTGAAACCGCTCCAGAATCAGCAACTGCTTTCGCCAGCGCGAGAGTCCCGCGATTAAACGGAGCCATCTCGAAAATACCCATCGGTCCGTTCCAAATTACAGTCTTGGCGGATGCAATAATTTCGGAAAACTTTTCAACGGTCTTGGGTCCAATATCAACGCCGATCTGGTCTCGCTCGATCTCTTCCACCACTTCCTCCGGCGCCCCAGCCTTGATTTGCCGGACTACGACGTGATCGACCGGAAACACGAGTTTTTCCGGATGGTCCCGCATGAGTTGCCGCGCTAGGTCGAGTTTATCTTCTTCGACCAGCGATTTCCCGGTTGTTTTGCCTTCTGCCCGCAGAAACGTATAGGCCATCGCCCCGCCAACCAGCAGCTTGTCGACAACTTTAATCAAGTTTCGGATCACCTCGATTTTGTCCGAGACCTTGGCCCCTCCGAGCAGCGCTATACAGGGATGCTCCGGATTTTTCGTCACGCGGGTCAGCCATTCGAGTTCTTTTTCCATCAACAGGCCGGCTGCTGCCAGCGGCAAGGAAGAGACAATTCCAACAGTTGAGGAATGGGCGCGATGAGCGGAGCCGAAAGCGTCATTTATATAGAGGTCGGCCAGGGAAGCAAGCTGGCGCGAAAACCCCGGATCGTTAGCTTCTTCCTCAGGGTGGAAACGAAGATTTTCGAGCAGCAGAATTTCTCCAGGCGCGGGCTTCAGCTGGCTAACTTGTTCCCCCACACTGTCCGGCGCCATCGTAACCTGTTTTCCGAGCAGTTCAGACAAGCGAGCCGCTACCGGAGCCAAGCTCATTTCCGGTCTCGGTTTACCTTTGGGACGTCCTAGATGACTTGCGAGTACTATGCCGGCCGAGTGCTCAATAGCGTACTGAATGGTTGGGAGCGATGCCCTGATCCGCTTGTCGCTCGTGATCTCTTTCCCGTCGGCGCTGAGCGGTACATTGAAGTCTTCTCGAATGAAAACCGTTTTGCCGGCGAGCTCCAGATCCTTGATGGACAACTTGGCCATAGATCTCATTGTAGAGAGCGCTGCCTGACTCGCCGTGGCCGAATCGAACCTTCAAAGCGGCTCCATTCGGCCAGGATTTTCTCACCCCTAAGCATTTGGACTCGGAAAATTAGCCTAGAGGAATTGTTTCGGTTCGCACTATAATCCTTAGGCAGCAGGCTCTTAGTCCAAACGTACCGCTACGTTCGTACCATACGAGGGTATCTTGGATCACAGTGCAACAGCTTGAAGAAAACGGGATGTCAACAGCACCTATTCGCGTCCTTATCGCCGATGGACACCCTATAGTCCTGGAAGGGCTCAGAAGAGTCTTTTCAAACCACTCTGTTATCGAAGTGGTGGGCGAAGCGACTGACGGCGTAGAGACGATCGAGAAGGCAGTTCAGCTCGAACCTGACGTCGTCGTTATGGAATTGAAACTACCGCGGGTCGATGGGCTCACTGTGCTGCGCAGCATCCAGACCCGGGCTCCCAAGGTGCGCGTCATCCTATTCGCCGCGCCTGAGCACCGGGAGGAGTTTGTGCAGGCCATGAAACTTGGCTGCTCCGGCATTTTGCACAAAGACGTGCCGACTTCTCTTATCGAGAAGAGCGTGCTTAAAGTGCATGCGGGCGAGATCTGGCTGGATTCAAATACCACAGCCGCAGTGATGCGGAAGTTCTCCAATTCAGCGGACGCCAATTCCGGCACAGGTGCACCCAACGGAAAAGCGCCCCGCGAACGCGCTCAGTTAAGCCAGCGTGAACGTGAGATTATCATCCTGATCGCCCAAGGCTATAAGAACAAGGAAATCGCGGAGAAGATGTTCATCACCGAGCAGACTGTGAAGAACCATCTGCACAACGTTTTCGACAAGCTGGGCGTCTCGGACCGGCTCGAGCTGGCTCTTTACGCAATCCATAATAGTCTTCATCTGAGGCAATAGCCTCAAAGCGCCCTTTAGGAGGGCTCAATGACGACTTACCTGATGGCGGCTGGGCTCGCCTTGCAAATTCTCGCTTATCACGACTCTGCTGTCTGGCATGCTCCCGCTGATTTCCGCTCAAAAGCCCTAGCGGCATGCGAAAACCGTGGAGGCGCCTTCGGGCAGTGTTTCACTGATCAGATGAAGGCAGCCGGGGCATCGCCCGAGGCTCTAGCGTTCACGCGCCTCATCAACGGAGACGGCTATATCCAGGCGTTTCGTCCGGTGGGAATAGTCGGGGTAGCCGCTGTCGTGTACCCATTTCGAGCAAACGAAAACGACGGCCTCTATCTTGTGAACGGCCAGCCGCCTGCCATCAACATCGATGAGCTGCAGAAGCTTCCGTCCGGTCAGCTAGACGCCGATCCCGCTTATGCCGCTTTAAAGGGCTCACATCCGAACGCCGACCTGTGGCCGGGAGATCGCTCTTCACCCGACTCGCTACTTGCTCTTACTTCAGCCGATGGCTCACAGCAGTTTATAGCTAACTACCGCGTTCAGGCAGGCTGTCATGCCTGTGCGGTGCTCGGCCAGGCATTCTTCACCTTCAATTTCGACCAGAGCGGCCGTTTTAGCGGCATAGCATTCGACGGCTTCACGCCTCACTACGCCTTCAGCCGGGTTGCCGACGAGAAGATTGTTTCAGTTAAAGCCGGCAGCAAGTTCCGCGTTGTGCTGCCGTCCAATCCTTCAACCGGCTATTCATGGAGCCTTCGACCTTTGCCGACGTCTCCCGTAATTGAGACGCTTGAACATAAGTACAACGGCCCCAGTGGTGCCACGCCTGGTGCAGAAGGGCAGGAACTCTGGACTTTGCACGCCAGCAACCCAGGTGAGACCACGCTTCATTTTTCCTACGCACGGAAGTGGCAAAAGAACACTTCGGCCGCGAAAGAGCTTGCGCTGACCATCCGCGTTCAATAGCTTCCAATGGAGCGGGAGTCACTTAGCTCGAGACGTGAGCGACAATCAATACAACCCTCGACCCTAGAGCGAAGACTTCTTGCCAATGAGCGGATTGCGCGACGAGATTACCAAACGTTTTCTCCGTTTGAAAGAAGCGGATCCTGGTTCAGCCAAAACCGAAAGCTCCTCCTCTGAGGAAACCTCCGTTCCCACTGATCCCCGCGAAGGACGTCAGTTCGGAGCGTACCGCATACTGCGGCGCTTAGGTTCCGGCGGCATGGGTCATGTTTATCTCGCTCTCGATACGCGTCTGGGGAGGCATACTGCGCTAAAATTCCTTCCTCCCGAGCTCCTCTCCAACCAAGAAATGCTGCGCCGTCTGCAGCAGGAGGCACGCACCGCTTCTGCCCTGAACCATCCGAATATTCTCACTATCTACGAGATCGGCGAATTCGCCGGCGAACCTTTCATCGCCAGCGAGTTTGTGGAAGGAGTCACTCTAAAGAGAGCCATCCGGCGGGGCGCGGTCGATCCGGACATGGCGATCCGTATCGCAGCTCAGATCGCCTCTGCGCTTGGGGCGGCTCACGCGGCCGGCATCATTCATCGCGACTTGAAGCCGGCGAATGTCATGTTGCGGCCTGATGGCTACGTCAAGGTGATCGATTTCGGATTGGCAAAAATCGCCGGCGAATCTGCAACGGCAGCCCGCTCGGATTGGAGTGCGCTAGGCGCAGTGGTGGGCACTGTCGACTACATGTCGCCCGAGCAGGCCCGCGGGGAAGAAGTCGACCAGCGCACCGATCTGTGGAGTTTGGGCGTTCTCCTTTATGAGATGCTCAGCAGCCAGCGCCCGTTTTCCGGCGAGACCGACAGTCACGTGATCGTCGCCATTCTCGATCGTCCGGCGCCTCCGCTCCCGCGTGCTGCTTCTCTGCCTGCCGGTTGCAGCGCGATTGTCGCGCGCGCACTCAGCAAAGAGCCGGCTCGACGATATCAATCGGCGCAGCAGATGCTCAGCGACCTGGAGCGGCTCGATACTTCTTCCATGCGCCGCCTTGCGGTCCGCCCACTCCGGGCTGAGCAGAGACGGGCTCGCCACTATCTCTTGATAGCGCTTGTCCCAGCCGGTCTCCTGCTTGCTGCCGCCGGCCTCTGGTGGTGGGGCTTCGGCGGCAAAGAGCTGTTTCTCGAGCCGGACTGGTTTCGAGTCGAATCGGTTCGCCAAGTGACTTTCAATGGACGCACTCTGCTCGCCGCAATTTCGCCAGACGGCAAATATTTGGCGTTTGTAGTTGGCGATTCGGGTGGCATGCAGTCCCTCCATCTCAAGCAAGTCGATCAGCCTTCCGATGAGGTTCGGATTCCGGCTCGAAAGATCGACTACATAGGCCTTACTTTCACGCCCGACAGTCGCACCGTATATGAGGTCGAAGAAGACGAAAGTACTTTGCTCGGTTGCCTATTCGCAGTGCCAGTGGTAGGCGACCGCTCAACCAGGCCGATTCTGGAGGACATAGACGGTCCCGTGACGTTTTCTCCGAGGGGAGATCGGTTTGCTTATGTACGCTGGGAGAATTCTGCTCTGCCAGCTCCTGGACCTACCCGCAGCGTTATCGAGATGGCCGAGATCAGCGACCCTAAGCCGGCGGCTCTATTCTCGCTAACCGGCCTTACCCTTCACAACCATCTGTCCTGGTCGTTTGATGGAACCGAGATAGCGGGGATTGCGGATAATCCCGCGAAGCCACTGCAACTCGAGATCATTCGTCCGGACGGGTCTGAAATGACTAAGCAGTTCCCAAACTGGAATAGCGTTGGACAACTCTGCTGGCGCAGAGGAGAAAGATTGCTCCTCTTGACGGCTGCGTCAGAGACAGAAGCGCACAGCCGCTCGCAGCTGCGAGAATTTTCTGTCGCAACCGGGAAAGCTCGTAACCTGACCAATGATCTGAGCGGCTACGGCTCCATATCTCTGACCCAGGATGAAAGCCACTTGGCAGCGGTCAAAAAGGATGCTCGAGCAACGGTGTGGCTCTCTTCTCCAAAGGATCTAACTCACGGCCAGAGTGTGCTCTCAGAATCGCTGGACAGCGCGAGTTTGGCGTGGCTCGACACGGGGCACCTCCTTGTAAACTCGCGACGTACAGGGTTTCCGAATCTTGCCGTCCTGGATACGAGCGACAAGTCCGAGTCGATTCTTACCGATGAGCCATTCGTGGAACAACACGCGGTGCCAGTACCCGGCGCCGATGCAGTGGTGTATTCCTCGAATCGCGCGGGCGGCTTCCACCTTTGGCGTCACGATCTCCGGTCCAACAAATATATGCAGCTGACTTTCGGAGCGCATTATGACGATAGCCCGGTGATTTCTCCGGACGGCAGGTGGATTGTTTACACATCTTGGTCCGCGAATACGCCCTTTCTCTACAAAATTTCATCACAGCGAGGCGGCTCCCCTATCCGCGTCGGGAGCTATTCGGCTGCGGATCCCCAGATTTCACCTGACGGTAAGTGGGTGGCGTGTCGTATTCAACCGCAGCGTGATCGCGTTTACGTGGGGCTCATTCCCTTCGATTCAGCAGGCCCAATCCGTCTTGTTCCGAAAGCCCGCGTGCCTTTTCGCTGGTCGCCGCGCGGCGATTCGCTTACCAGTAGCATCACAGATGCCACTGGTATCTCCAACATTTGGCGCATCCCACTCAACGGCTCCGCGCCCCGAGAGCTGACCGATTTCGACGATGAGCAAACCATCCTCACCTTCGCTTGGTCTGCCACTGGGGACCGGCTCGCTTGCCTGCGCCTGGCGCACAACTCCGACGTCGTGCTCTTCAAGCGTCAAGCCGGCAGGTGAAGATGGCGAGTGGATTGCTCGCCAGTTAGCGTTAGGAGCTAACACCTATGGCAAGTCCAGCAAACCCAAATCTGCAGAACGAAAGTGGAAACCGTCCCCCACGCAATGAAACTACCACTCGCGTTCCGTCGCCGCCGCCCACACCTAGCAAACCGCCCGTTGTGACTCTCGATGACGGTAGTCGTCCCCCGCGCAACGAGCCCTAGGCTTGCAAAACCCGGGCCATCAGGGCTCGGCGTAGTTATCTCGTTAGAATAGAGATAACTTAAACATGTCATCTCTTTCGCAGCAGAGCCGCGAACACCGGCGTCTGGCTCTCGAAGACGCCCTTGCTTCACGTGTCGTAGTGCTGGATGGGGCTATGGGCACTATGCTGCAGGATCGTCATTTGACGGCCGCCGATTTTGGCGGCCCGGCACTTGAAGGCTGCAATGAAAACCTGGTCCTAACGCGCCCCGATGTCATGTTGGATATACACCGCGCGTATCTCACGGCCGGTTCCGACATCATCGAAACCAATAGCTTTCAATCGAGCAAGATCGTTCTAGCCGAATTCGGCCTTGCGGACCGTTCTTACGAAATAAGCTCCGCTGCCGCAAAACTCGCGCGTGAAGCCGCTGCTGAGTTTTCAAATTCTGTCCGCACGCGCTTTGTCGCCGGGTCAATGGGCCCGACTACTAAAGCCATATCGATCAGTGGCGGAATCACCTTTCAGGAGCTCATTGACAGCTTCTATATCCAGGCGAAAGGGCTTTTCGACGGCGGGGCGGATATTCTGCTGCTTGAAACCTGTAACGATACGCGAACCGTAAAGGCAGGTCTGCTCGCGATCAGCCGTCTCGAAAAGGAAATTGGGTTCCGCATTCCCGTCATCGTTTCGGGCACCATCGAGCAGATGGGGACCATGCTGGCCGGCCAACCCGCGGATGCGTTTTATGTTTCGACCGCGCATGCCGACCTGCTCGCCGTTGGCCTGAACTGCGCTACCGGCCCGGAATTCATGACGGATCACATCCGCTCGATCCATGAACTCGCTACTACCCGCGTCTCATGCTACCCGAATGCAGGATTGCCTGATGCTGAAACCGGCCAGTATCTGGAGACGCCTCAGAGTCTGGCCGCTCAACTCGAACGCTTCGTTGACCACGGCTGGGTGAATATCGTGGGCGGCTGCTGCGGCACGCGGCCCGAACACATCCGTGCGATCGCAGAGATGGCCGAAGGCAAGAAACCGCGCGCACCGAAACCGCCGGCTCACCGCACTTATTTCTCCGGCATCGAAGTTGTGGAAGCTGAAGAGAGCAACCGGCCGCTCATAATCGGCGAACGAACCAACGTCATCGGCTCACGCCTTTTCAAAAATATGGTTGCCGAGGAGAAGTGGGAGGAAGCCACTGAAATCGCGCGGCGGCAGATCCGCAACGGGGCCCACGTAGTCGACGTGTGCCTCCAATCGAGCGATCGTGACGAGCTCAAAGACATCCCGGCATTCTACGAGAAGCTGATCCGTAAGATCAAAGCGCCGATCATGATCGATACTACCGATCCGCGCTCGGTTGAGCTTTCGCTGACTTACTCCCAGGGAAAAAGCATCATCAACTCGATCAATCTGGAAGACGGGGAAGAGAAGTTTGAGCGCATTTGTCCCCTCGCGCGCGAGTATGGCGCGGCTCTGGTGGTTGGTTGCATTGATGAAGATCCGGTGCAGGCTCAGGCCTTTACCCGCGAGCGAAAGTTAGCCGTCGCCCAGCGCTCGATCGATTTACTGACCTCAAAATACGGGGTAGCGCCGGAAGACATCATTATCGATCCGCTCGTCTTCCCCTGCGCCACCGGCGACGAGAATTATGTTGGCGGCGCCGTCGAGACCATTGAATCAATCCGCCTCATCAAAGAGCAGATCCCGTACGTCAAGACCATCCTTGGCATTTCCAATATTTCCTTCGGACTGCCCGCCGCCGCCCGCGAAGTCGTCAATTCCGTCTTCCTCTACTACTGCACCAAGGCAGGCCTCGATCTCGCTATCGTCAACGCTGAAAAGCTCGAGCGGTTTGCCTCGATTCCGCCCGAGGAACGAACCCTGGCTGAAGCGCTGCTCTTCAACACGCCGCCGGTAGATGTTCCTGCCGGTCACCCGAATGCCGCGCTCCTTGACAATAACCATAACGACTGGAGATTGCAATCGCGTGACCAGAAGGTTGCGATCAATCAGTTTCACATCGCTGCCATCTCCGAGCACTTCCGCGGTGCGACCGGCAGGCAGAAGAAAAAAACAGCGGACCTGCCTCTCGACGAACGCCTTGCCAACTACATCATCGAAGGGACGAAAGACGGTCTGATCCCCGATCTCGAGCGGAAGCGCGCGGAAGGGGCCGCCCCGCTCGATATCATCAATGGCCCGCTTATGGCAGGTATGGCCGAGGTCGGCCGCCTTTTCAATAAGAACGAGCTAATTGTTGCGGAAGTTTTACAGTCGGCCGAGGCTATGAAAGCCGCCGTGAATCATCTCGAGCAGTTCATGGAAAAGTCGGAAACCTCTGCCCGCGGCAAAATCGTCTTGGCGACCGTCAAAGGCGATGTCCACGACATCGGCAAGAACCTGGTCGAGATCATTCTCAGCAACAATGGCTTCGAAGTAGTTAACCTCGGTATCAAAGTTCCGCCCGATGAACTGATCAAGGCATATCACAAGCATCAGCCGGACGCGATCGGCCTATCCGGTCTGCTCGTTAAGAGCGCCCAGCAAATGGTAATCACGGCGGGCGACTTCAAGGATGCCGGCATTAACGTTCCGCTTCTAGTCGGTGGAGCTGCTTTATCCGAACGGTTCACCAAGACCAAAATCGGCCCCAGCTATGGCGCGCCCACGTTTTACGCTAAGGACGCCATGACGGGTTTGCGGCTGATGAACGAGATCACAGACCCCGAGCTACGGGAACAGGTCCTCAGCGAGCACATTTTCCTGGATGCCCCGGCCGAAGTGGTCGCTTTCGAGCAGCCGAAGATTCCGTCCGGACAGGTGCGCAGCCCCAAAGTTCACATCGATATCCCTATTCCGGCAGTGCCTTATCTCGATCGCCGCGCCCGCAACATTCCGAATCTGGCGGAGGTCTGGAGCTACATCAATCCCTTCATGCTTTACGGCAAGCACCTGGGTTTCAAAGGGCCCGGCGGTTTCGAGAAGTGTTTAGCTGCGCGCGACCCAAAGGCACTGGAGCTTTTTCACTCCGTTGAGGACGTGAAGCTCAAAGCGGCGACCTTCATGCGGATCCGCGGCGTCTGGCAATTTTTTGAAGCCGAGCGGGAAGGGAACACAATCCATCTCTTCAGCCCCGGCAGCGCTTCGCCCCTCGAGAGCTTTCACTTCGGCCGTCAGGCCAAATCCGACGGGCTCTGCCTGAGCGACTATATCCTCGATCCCCAAAATGGCAAGCGAGATCATATTGCGCTATTCGTGGTCACCGCCGGCGAACGCGTCATAGAACATTCTCAGGAAGCGAAAGCGCGGGGTGATTACCTCGAAGCTCATGCGCTGCAGGCGTTAGCAATCGAAACCGCCGAAGCTACCGCCGAATGGGTCCATCGCCGGCTTCGCGAAGATTGGGGCTTTCCCGATCCTCCGACCATGACCATGCAAGAGCGCTTCACGTCGCGTTACCGCGGCAAGCGCTACAGCTTTGGCTATCCGGCCTGCCCCAACCTGGAAGATCAGGCCAAGCTGTGGAAGTTGCTAAAACCGGACGAAATCGGTGTGCACCTGACGGAAGGCTTCATGATGGAGCCCGAGGCCAGCGTCTCCGCGCTCGTTTTCCACCATCCGGATTGCGTCTACTTCAGCGCCGCTGAAGAAACGGAACTTGCCTACGCCTAATTGCTCGCCAAGACGCGAAGGCGCTAAGTCCGCATGACGGAGAACGCCCTATCAAAAGAGATTGTCGATGCCGCGTTCCGCATTCACACAACTCTCGGGCCGGGATTACTTGAATCTGTGTACGAGACCGTGCTGGCCTACGAACTGCGCCGCCGAGGTCTGCGAGCAGAGCGTCAACGGCCTGGAAGATGATTCTTTTGCGTCTTTGCGCCTCAGCGGGAAACTAACAAAACCGTATTCCTAGCAATCTGCTCGTCCTCTCTTGACGGCAGAACTTTTGTTTCGAACGGTCCCAGAAACCCGAGGCCGCGTTGTATTTCCTCCCGTAGTCCGTCCGCATGCTCGCCAATGCCACCCGTAAAGATGAGCGCGTCCAATCCGTCGAGTGCGGCCGCCATACCGGCAATCATCTTTCGCACTTGATAGCAAAACATGCGGAGTGCTAGATCCGCTTTAGGATCAGCTTGACGGCGGCTAAGTAACTCGCGCACATCGCTGGTCGTTCCCGACACGCCGCGCAGACCGGATTCGTGATCACAGAGCCTCTCGAGGTCTTCCGGCTTTCCGTAACCGTGCCGCGCCAAATAGATCAGCAGTCCGGGATCCAGATCGCCGCAGCGCGTGCCCATCATCACGCCTCCGGTTGGTGTCATTCCCATCGAAGTGTCAATCGAAACGCCTTCCAGAATGGCGGTGATACTCGCCCCGTTCCCGAGGTGCGCGACCACTAAGTGCGCGGGCACTGGGTGCAATTGCGCCATGATCGATTCGAGCGAGAGGCCATGAAAACCATAGCGCTCGACTCCCATGCTGCGAACTTTCTCCGGTAGCGCATATGTCCTGCTCACTTCCGGCATGTTGCGGTGAAATGCCGTGTCGAGGCAGATGGCTTGTGGCGTATCCGGCAATTGTTGCTCCACAGCTTTAAGAACCGCAAGCGAAGTCGGCATATGCAGCGGCGCATAGTCGACCGCCGCCTCGAGCTCCCGAGCAACACCTGCGTCCAGCAACTTGTGCTTCCTCAGATGAGGACCGCCATGCACAAATCGATGCCCGACTGCATCGAAGTGGGACACGCCGCGTTCTGCCAAAACCTCGAAAGCGTGAGCAAGCGCGTCTACATGATTGCTGAAAGTGCTGCCGCTAGCACCGATCTCCTCCGCCTCTCCCTCGGCAATCGCTTCGGTGACCGTGCCGTCGGACCGGTACGCGCCATATTTCAGGGAAGAGGAGCCACAGTTCAGTGCCAAGACCGTTAATACGGCCACTTCCAGTCCCGTATCTCGGCGCGATCTATTCCGTACTCGTGGGCGTAATTTACGCTCTCAATGATTTCGTTTTTCAACCAGTCCTTCACATGCGCACCGGCGGCTTGCAGCCGTGGCACGCGGTCAATCACATCGATTGCGAGGTTAAACCGGTCCACTTGATTCTCGATCGCCAGTTCCAGCGGGGTATCGATATTGCCTTTCTCCTTGTATCCGCGCACGTGAATGTTCTCATGATTAGTGCGTTTGTAAACGAGTTTGTGAATCAGCCAAGGATATGCATGAAAGTTGAAGATCACCGGCTTGTTTTTTGTGAACAGCGAGTCGAAGTCGCGATCCGATAAGCCGTGCGGGTGTTGTGTGTCGGGCTGGAGTTTGAATAGATCCACCACGTTGACGAAGCGGATTTTCAGATCGGGAAATTTATCCCGCAAGATCGCAACTGCGGCGAGGGCTTCCATGGTCGGTATGTCGCCTGCGCTCACCACGACAACGTCCGGATCTTGGCCCTGATCCGTGCTCGCCCACTCCCAAATGCCGATTCCCTTAGTGCAGTGTTGAATGGCCTCGTTCATTTTCAAGTACTGCAAATGCGGCTGCTTATCAGCGACAATCACATTGATGTAATCTTCGCTCCGCAAGCAGTGGTCAGCCACGCTCAAAAGACAATTCGCATCCGGCGGAAGATAGATGCGCGTGACCGATGCGCTTTTATTTGTCACCACGTCCAGAAAGCCCGGGTCTTGGTGGGTGAAACCGTTATGATCCTGCCGCCACACGAGCGACGTAATCAGCAAATTGACTGACGAAATGGGAGCTCGCCAGGCGAGGTCCAGTTTGGCTTTCTCCAGCCATTTTGCGTGCTGGTTGAACATCGAGTCGATGATGTGGACAAAAGATTCGTAGGTTGAAAAGAGGCCGTGGCGCCCCGTCAGTACGTATCCTTCGAGCCATCCTTCGAGTGTATGCTCGCTAAGCATCTCCATCACGCGTCCATCGAGCGATAGCTCGCCGCCGTCGGCATCTTCCGGCTTATACTCTGCCAGCCAGGTCTTCTTCGATGCTTCGTAGATCGCCTGCAACTTGTTCGAAGCCGTCTCATCGGGACCGAACACGCGAAAACTCGTCATGTTCCGCCGCATCACGTCGCGCAGGAAATGCGATAGCACCTCAGTGGGAGATACCTCGCTCGTGCCCGGTTTGTCAAAAGGCTCAGCATAGATGCGAAAATCCGGCAAGTTTAGTGCTTTCCGCAGTACTCCACCGTTTGCATGCGGATTCGCACTGATCCGCCGGTTGCCGGTGGGCGGCAGTTTCCTCAGATGCTCTACCAGGCCCCCGCTCTCATCAAACAGCTCCTCCGGTTTGTAACTGCGCATCCATTGCTCGAGTTCTTTTAAGTGAGCTGGATTCTTCTTCACATCGAGTATGGGGATCTGATGCGCTCGCCAGGACCCCTCCACCTTGTGCCCATCCACTTGCTTGGGGCCGGTCCAGCCTTTCGGCGAACGCAGAATCACCATGGGCCAGCACGGCCTCTCAGCTCTGCCATCTCGCCGCGCTTTATGTTGAATCGAGCGAATTTCTTCCACGCACCGCTCGAGCGTTGCTGCCATTTTCTGATGCATTTCCGCTGGCTCGTCGCCTTCCACCACATACGGCTTCCAGCCGTAGCCTTTGAAAAGGTCCTGGAGCTCTTCATGCGGTATCCGCGCTAGAACCGTCGGATTGGCGATTTTGTATCCGTTCAAGTGCAGCACCGGCAGCACCGCGCCGTCCCGAATCGGGTTCAGGAATTTGTTGGAGTGCCAGGAGGTCGCGAGCGGTCCGGTCTCCGCCTCGCCGTCGCCCACCACCACCGCAACGATCAGGTCCGGATTGTCGAAGGCCGCTCCAAATGCGTGTGAAACGCTGTAACCCAACTCGCCGCCTTCGTGAATCGATCCGGGAGTCTCCGGCGTGCAGTGGCTCCCAATGCCACCTGGAAAAGAGAACTGGCGGAAAAATCGGCGCAGCCCTTCTTCTTCCTGGCTCTTGTCTGGATAAATCTCGGAATAAACACCCTCCAAATAGCAGTTAGAGAGAACGGCCGGCGCGCCATGCCCGGGACCCGAAATGTAAATCACATCTAAGTCGTGCTTTTTGATCAGCCTATTCAGATGGACCCAAGTGAATGTCTGGCCGGGATCGGAGCCCCAGTGCCCGAGCAGCCGGTTCTTGATATGTTCCGGTTTAAGCGGTTCTCTGAGCAGCGGATTCTCCTGCAGGTACAGCATCCCGACGCACAGGTAGTTACACGCGCGCCAATAAGCATCCATTAGTCGAAGCTCGTCTCCGGTTAGTGTCTTTTCCAAGCGATCTTCGGGCAGCACAGCGGCGGTTGGTTGCATGCTCCACGAGTAGCACGAACCGGGTCTTCAGGGAACAACTAAAGTCATCCAGTATCGTTCAATGCTTGCATCTCGGTGCAACCCATCCAGACCGTCCTTTCTGAAATAAGTCCCGCGGACATTCGCCTACAAAGCATGACTTTTCGGTGTTGGCCGGTCAGATAGTGTACTATTCCATGGTCCGGGCAGTACAGCCCAATTGAGAGGAAGACATCATGGATCGAGCCGAAGAACTCAAAAGCAAATACCGTTCCGCCTTCGAATCAATGCAGCAACAAGGCGTTCAGATCTCGCAGATCAGCTTGCAGGGCAATAAGCTATTTGTGCAGGGCGTTGCGCCTTCCGAGGAGGCAAAGAATGCCGTTTGGGACCAGATCAAAGCCGTCGACAGCAGCTACAGCGATCTCACTTGCGATCTCAAGGTGGGTTCGACGGCAGGATCCGCAGGTTTGCACGACCTCAGCCAGGCTTCGCCGCAATCGCTGGCCGGCGCTTTATCCGCGGCATTTCGATCTGATCAGACGCCCGCTTTCCCCTCGATGCTTTCGAATCTGTTTAGCAACTCTGATAATCAGCAACGTGCCGGTCTACTGAATCATCTCTTGGGAGCAGCTGGTCCGAGTCTGCTTGGATCGGCGCTAGGTGGCCCGCTCGCCAATCTGCTGAAAGGCGGTTCAAGTGTCACGCCGGAACAGGCCTCGCAGGTGTCGCCCGAAGTAGTTCAAAACTTAGCCGAGCATGCGCAGCAGACGAATCCTTCCCTTATCGATCAGGTCAGCGGTTTTTATTCCCAGCACCCGCGTGTAGTCCAGGCGCTTGGGGCCGGCGCCCTGGCGATGATCATGTCGCACATGAACAAGAAATAGCAGAGCCGCCCTCCGTGTCCCGTATGGGACTAGCTTATCCGCCGGCTGCTTTATTCGCCGCCTTGGCGGTGATGCTTCGGATGAACTGCACTTCTGCTGGGTTATAAGGCCGTCCGTCTTTGTAAAAGATGTCGTGGAACCACAATCTGGGCTGTCGGTCTACGTAGGGCCTCTGCCATGAGTCCCACGGCAAATAAGTCTGCGACTTGCCGGCCACGAAGCCCCAATTGATCGCTCCGACCTTATACTTCTTCGCAATCGGCAGGATGGTTTCAAAGGTGCTGCCTTTCGGACGCGCCATGTACTCGGTGCAAATGAGTGGGCGGTTGTACGTCTGAAGCCACTTCACTTCTTTCTCGAACATTTCGGGGGGGTCGTAATCGTGAAACGAGACGATGTCGGAAAGTCCGAGCTGCTGTTTCGCCATTGGCGATAAAGTGTTCGGAGCAGACGGATCTTCATGCCAGATCCCGCTCGTCAGCGGCTGCCGCGGATGGGCTGATCGGGCCCACTCGAAAGCCTTGGGCAACAAACCGAGTACCAGTTCAACTTTATTCTTCGGCTCCGTTTTGCCATAGCTGGAGCCGTTCTGATTGTCGGGCTCATTCCAGATATCCCATCCCAGCACGCGCTCATCGTTCGCGAACGCTCCCACAACTCCCTCTACGTAGCGCTCGAGCCGGGGATACTGCGCGGGGTCTTCCAAAGCTGCCGAGCCCGGACTTTGCACCCAGCGCGAATTGTGAATCCCGGGACGAGGCGGAGGTTGTGGCCCAAGGTGCGGGTTCGGGTCCCAGCAAGAATCAAACAGCACAAAGAGTGGCTTGATATGATGTTTCGCCGCTATCCCCAGAAACGTGTCAATCCGTTTCTTGAAGCCTTCGCTATCTTGCTCCCAGAGCAGGTCGTGCAGAAACACCCGCATGGTGTTCATGCCGAGACCTTCGGCCCAACCGAGCTCCACGTCGATACGCTTCGGATCGAACGTATCGGCCTGCCACATCTCGAGTTCATTCGATGCATACGCCGGCAGGAAATTGCTTCCCACCAGCCAGGGTTCATTGGCGTACCATTGTTGGGCCGCGCTTTCAGTCCAGCGCGGGGTTTGTGCTGAGACTGGCTGGTATGCCGGAAAGACTGCCAGCACAAGAAGAACCGGGGAGAGCCTATGCATCCCCCGATTCTTGCACGTCAACTTCTGCTTACTTCAGCTGTTTATTCGCTTCATCCCAGTTCACTACGTTCCACCAGGCCGCGATGTACTCCGGACGGCGGTTCTGATATTTCAGATAGTAGGCGTGCTCCCAAACGTCCAAACCTAAAATCGGCTTTTTCCCTTCCATCAGAGGGCTATCCTGATTGGCGGTCGAAATGATCTCGAATTTCCCGCTCCCATCTTTCACAAGCCAAGCCCAGCCGGAGCCGAAACGTGTTGCCGCAGCGGCGTTGAACTTTTCCTTAAATCCGTCGAAGCCGCCGAAGTTGGAAGTGATTACGCTCGCGATATCGCCCTTCGGAGCTCCCCCACCGTTCTTGGACAGCAAAGGCCAGAAGAAGGAGTGATTCGCATGTCCACCGCCGTTGTTCCGAACCGCGGTCTTGATCGCGTCCGGCACCGAAGCCAGATTGTTGGCTAGTAGCTCCTCGACCGACTTGTTTTGCAGATCAGGAGCCTGCTCTAAAGCCTTGTTCAGGTTTGTTACGTAGGCTCCGTGATGCTTGTCATGATGAATTTGCATCGTCAACTTATCAATGTGCGGCTCTAATGCATCCTCGGGGTAGGGAAGAGGCGGTAATGTGAATGCCATGTGTGTTCTCCAGTTAACCTTTCATCGCTCTTATTGCGCTGTTGCTGTTTTAAGGATGCCCTACGAGCCAAATCCGTCACGGGTAGATAAGCAGCGGCAAGACTTACGCGCGGTAGACCGAAATTCCGGCAACAATGGTCTCTTTGATAGCTAACGTTTGACTCGCCGGATCCCAGTGGAAACGAACTAAGTCCGCCTTCTCCCCAGGCGCCAGACCCCGATGCCGGCCTGCAATCCTGCCTACTCGCGCCGGGTTTGTGGTGGCCATGGCGAGAATAGCGGAAAGAGAATCTCCGGAATATTGCACGCTCTTCTCGACCGCGCGATCCATGCGCAATGCGGAGCCCGCCAACCGGTCGCCGCCGCGCATCACGACGCTGCCATCCGGGCGAAGATCGACTTCCACTTGCCCGAGTTTATATGGCCCCGGCGGACACATGGCCGGCATCACGGCGTCTGTCACAAGGATCGCTCTCTCTACACCTTTCGCGCGCAGCGCTGCTTTGAAGTAAGGGGCCGGGATATGAATTCCATCCACGATGAAGCACGCCGCGAGACGATCTTCAGCGAGCTGATCCCAGATATAGTTTTGCGTCTTCGGCAGCATGGGATGGGCTGCATTGCCTAGATGTGTGGACATTGTTGCCCCCGCATCCACGGCTGCGCGGATCTGGTCGTGAGTCGCCTTAGTATGTCCTACACTCACCACCACGCCAGATCTCACCAGCGCTTCGATATATTGCGGCGCCTCGTCCCATTCCGGCGAAACCGTGACAAGCCGGATATTGCCGTCAGCCGCCTCCTGCCAGCGCCTGAACTCTTCCACATCCGGCGGTCGTATGTGCTCGAGAGGGTGCGCTCCGCGAGGTCCGGTTTCGGGCGATATGTGAGGCCCTTCTACGTGGAAGGCTTCGAGCGCCTGACCCTCAGGCAATCCGTTGCGCAGAAACTCCTCTCTTGCTCGCGCTAGGTTGCGGACCGAACCCGTGATTCTCTCCTCCGATCCGGTGATTACGGTCGCAAAGAAACGAGTGACTCCGGTCGAGAACATGGTTTGGATCGAGCGCGCGATTGATTCGCTCGTGCTCGCCGGATCGTTGTAGTCCACTCCCGCGAACCCGTTCACCTGCAGATCGATGAACCCCGGTGCGATGGTCATATCTCCAGCGGGCGCATGGAGCAGGTCGTCGACGCCGCGGATCGTTTCCGCATATCGCACCTCGATCGCCGCGCCGCTCCTGGCGCTCTTTCCGGTCAGGTTTTTGGATTCATCGCTCTTCATAGCTCGCCGACACGACTCCCCATGCTTGTTTTATCCACGCTTTCTCCACAGTTTGCCCACAGAGGCAAGCGCCGAAGTGACCGCAGGAATGGCGGATAAAACGTGTTGAAAAGCTCGTTTTTTCCGCTCTTGGCTACTGGCATTCTCAGAGTCCGTCGAGTAAAGCTGGAGAAGATCCGGCGCGAATGCCGAGCAGGCAGATAATCTCGGGGGAGGTGGCTGCAGGTTTGGTGTTCGCGCCAGGACCGGTTCCTGGTCCCTCGAAGATTATAGCGACCGGCTTGGGCGCGGGTGAGCGGCTATTGAGCCGGGACGTTGCCTAAACCGAAGCTGCCCTTGCCGAGACTCTTCTCCGGCGATACCACGAGTTGCGATTGTGGATATTTTGCTCGAGATCCGAAGGCAGGTAAAACCTCTTCCGGCAATCGAAACAACGGTACGGCTTCATGCGCAAGATGCGCATGAAGAGGTCACCTAGCTTCTTCCGTCTCGATCGGGAGATATCCGTGGAATGGCATCTGGGGCAAGACATTTGAGTGTTTTCCAAGCTCTTATCGCTCCAAGTCCTTCGTCTTTCGAGCAGTTTTGAGCACGTGCCGCCCCGGATTTCACCGTGCAACTGGTCCCGTTATAGGACTGCCCGCGCCGAAAATCTCATTATCCCTCCGTACCGCTACACTCGGAATTCATGCTTCGGTACTGGCTGCTTCTGATTCCGCTCTTCGTGATAGCAGCAGAACCTCTCAGCCCCATCTTCTTTGAAGATATCGCAACGCGAGCAGGGATTGAATTTGTCGCACGTAACGACGCTACTCCGCAAAAGAATCAGCCTGAAGCGATGGTAGGTGGAGTTGCCATCTTCGACTACGATGGCGACGGCTATCCCGACATTTACTTCGTTAACGGCGGACGCATGCCATCGCTGATCAAGGACAGCCCGCAGTACAGCAACCGACTCTTTCGCAACAACGGAAATCTGACCTTCACCGACGTAACAGACAAAGCAGGAGTGGCCGGCGCAGGCTATGGAATGGGAGCAAACGCCGGAGACTACGATAACGACGGCAAGCTTGATCTGTACGTAACCAATGTCACCGGAAATCAGCTCTTCCACAACAATGGCGATGGAACATTCACCGACGTAACGGCGAAAGCCGGCGTAGGAGGCGGCAGTTTCGAAGGTAGAAAGATGTGGTCGGTAGCCGCTGCGTGGGTCGATTACAACAATGACGGGCTGCTTGATCTGTTTGTCTCGAACTATTGTCAGTGGGCGCCAGATGTAGGGCCGCCCTGCAAGGTGAACGGCCAACGCGTTTACTGCAATCCCCGCTACTATAAGCCACTGCCCAACACTCTTTATCGCAATAACGGCGACGGCACCTTCACTGATGTATCGCAGGAAACCGGAATCGCGCAGCATCCCGGTCGCGGAATGGGCGTTGCCATCGCAGATTACGACGGGGACGGCTTCCCGGATATCTTTGTGGCGAATGACGACACCCCGAATCAACTCTTCCATAACCTGGGTGGCAAGAAATTTGAAGAAGTTGCAGCGGACGCGAGTGTCGCCTACACCGAGGAAGGCAACGTCATTTCGGGAATGGGAGTCGACTTTAGAGATCTTTCAAACCACGGGCGGCCCGATCTCTGGGTAACGGCTATGGAGAAGGAGACTTTCCCGTTGTTTCTGAATCACGGACACGGCCAATTCACGGAAGCAACCGATGTAGCGGGTCTGGCGCTTGAAACGGCGCAGATGTCCGGTTGGTCGAACGCCATTCTGGATCTCGATAACGACGGCTGGAAGGACCTGATTGTTGCGCGGTCGAACGTGCTCGATAATGTCGCACTGTTTGCGCGGCGCAGCTACGCTGAACCGAATGCGGTTTTTCGCAACCTCGCCGACGGCAAATTCAAAAATGTGAGCGGCTCCGCCGGGCCCAGCTTCCAGATTCCGGCTGTTCATCGGGGCCTTGCTTTCGGCGATCTCGATAACGACGGCCGCCTCGATGTAGTCGTATCGGTCTTGAATGGCCCGGCCAGAGTGTTTCACAATCTGACACGCAACGGCAACCACTGGATCCTTTTGAAGCTCACCGGGACCAAGAGTAACCGCATGGCGATCGGTGCGCGCATCCGCCTCGTGACCGCAAGCGGCTTCACGCAATATAATCACGTGACGACCAGCACCGGTTACGCTTCATCGAGCGATCCGCGGGTACATTTCGGGTTAGGCGGATCTCGCGTCGCGCGCGAAATAGAAATTCTTTGGCCCAGCGGTATCCGGCAGGTTCTCGAGAACGTTTCCGGCGACCGGATCGTTTCCGTTACTGAACCGGCGCGGTGACCGCATTCGATCCGGCCGTGAAATCGGGTCGAAACAGTGGGTCCTGCGCGGACTTGAGTCGGGCGAATTCGGCTTTCTCTTTCTGTGCATCGGCCGTTCTGCCTGCTCGCCGGTAAGCTTGTTCGAGAAAAAAGTGCGTCTGCGCGTTTTCCGGCGCGAGTTTCACAGCCCCTTCCAGTTCGGAGATGGCTTTGGTGGTCGCGCCAGTTTGAGCCAAAGCGCGTCCTAGCACCAAATGCGCGAAGTAGTTCGCCGGCTGCAGCTTTATCGCTTCCTGCGCTAACCCGATAGCCTTCTCCGGAGATCCTGCCTTGATATCCAGTAGCGCGATCTGCAAACGCGACTGCACGTGCGAAGGATTGATGTGCAACTCTCTTCGAAACTCGCTTAGCGCCGCCTCCGGATCGTTCGACAGCAAATAGATTCCGTTCAGGTAATGAACCCCAGGCTCATTTGGATAGCGTGCGACCAGCTTGCCAAACAGTGTCTTAGCTTCGTCGACCCGCTGCGCCGAAAGGGCCCAGGCGGCCTGGCCCGCCAGCTTGACCAGCCCCTGCTTCGCTGCGGGGACCTGGCCCGGCAGGTTTGGCATCGCGAGGGCAGTCACGCCAAACGCCTCGATCGTCCTCGGCGATTCGTCCCCGATGGTAGCGAGAGGCGTGAGTTGTTCCATAGCCGCCCCAAAGTTGCGGGATCGAAGATAAATCTTGGCGGCACATTGGCGCACCGTCGCGATGAACTCCTTCCGATCGCTCAGCCCGAGGTCCTCGCCTTTGCGGATATCGGTCAGTGCCGCTGCGGTATTGCCGAGCTTGTCTTCACAGAGTCCGAGAAAAGCCCAGACCGCACCATTATCAGGGGCGAACTTGGCGGCTTTCAAGAACGAATTCCGCGAGTCCTGATATCTCCCGATCTGATACAAGCTCGCAGCTTGGTAAAACCAACCTTCCGCCCAGGTGGGTCGCATTTGCAAAGCTTGCCCATAAAGCTTGGCCGCTTCTGACGGATTGCTCTGTAGGGCTGCCGCGGCCTGCTGCGCAACCAGATCGAAATCTTTATCCGGGGCGGTCTGCCCCAGAAGCAGCGCGGCCAGAATCAATGGCGCAAACAAAGGTGTACTCTGCCTCGAATTGTAGCCCGGCTATGCTGATGGGCATGAGAGCGATGTTGCTGGTGCTCTCGATCTGGCTTACCTCGGGCCAGACGACCAGTCCCGAACGCCTCTTTCAAAAAGCGCTCGAAACGCAGCAGAGGGGCGATTACGCGCTCGCGGTTGAAGAGTATCGAGAACTCTTGGCCCGCGATCCTAAATCCGCCGAAGCGCGCGTCAATCTCGGCGCGGCTCTGGCCCACTTAGGCAAGTTCGACGAAGCAATTCCGGAATATCGATCCGCGCTGAAGCTCGATCCCAGTAACCGCGCAATCGAATTGAACCTGGGCCTCGCCTACTACAAGAAAGGCGATTTCGAGAACGCTGCCAAAACTTTCAGCCACTTGAGGGCCGCGCAACCAAACGACACGCGGGTGGCTACGCTGCTCGGCGATTGTTATCTCCGGCTCGGAAAGAACAGCGAGGCCGTTGAAGCCACCCAGAGTCTCGCAGCCGGTCACCCCAGCGATATGGATCTTGCTTACGTGCTCGGATCGGCTTTAACTCGCAGCGGCAGGAGAAGCGAAGGAGCGGCTCTGCTCGAGAAGGTGGGGGCCCAGAGTCATAGCGCAGATGCCTATGCTCTCGCGGCCTCAGCCCGGCTCGATCTGAATGACTTCTCCCAAGCCACGCACGACGTCGAAGCAGCGCGCCAGATCAACCCGAATCTTCCCGGCATCGACAGCCTCTCAGGCATTGCAAAAGACAAGGTCGGCGATACGCCGGGCGCTGAGTCCGATTTTAGGCGAGCTCTCGAAACCAACCCGAACGATTTTCAGGCAAACTTGTACCTCGGTGCGATTCTCTACAAAAAACGCGAACTCGAGGAAGCCCAAAAATTTCTTCAAAAGGCCCTGCAACTTGACCCGAGCTCTCTGATGGCGCGCTATGAAACCGCCCTGGTCAAAAGTGCCACCGGGCAGCTAGAAACTGCTGTAAGCGAGCTCGAGAGCATTGTTCAAAAGAGTCCGAGCTGGTTGGAACCTCACGTCGAGCTCGCCAGCCTTTACTACAAACTTCATCGCCCCTCGGACGGGGCCCGGGAACGCCACATCGTCGAAAAACTCACAGCCGAGCAGCAGGAGAACGGTCCGAAATAACCAGGTGTTATTACGAGCACGGAACCTTTCGGGCTTGCGCCGAAGGACGCTGTGAGATATATATCGGAGTAAACCGCCAGGGTTAGTCGGCGGTCGTACTTTCGGTGTAAATCCAGTTAACTCGAGACATCCGCATCAAAGGGGGTCCGCATGTTTAGATCTAGTTCTTTGGATACGTCCTGGCCCGGCGCGCAGGGTTCGAACCGTTCGAGACAGTTTCCAGGTATTCACTTTGCGATATTACTTGCTCTTCTGTTCTCCGTCTCATCCTTCGCGCAACAACTAACCGGGACGCTGAGCGGCACTACCTACGATCAGTCCGGGGCGGTTGTTCCGAACGCGGACGTCGTTCTGAAAAACACAGCCAGCAACGATACCCGCCATACCACGTCGAATGGCGACGGTTACTTCAACTTCAGCGCTGTACAACCCGGGACCTATAGCGTCACCATCACCGCCGCCGGCTTCAACGGCTGGCAGCAGACGGGCATCGTCATGAACCAAGGCGATAACCGCACGCTTCCCAACATCGCCTTACAAGTTGGCACGGCGACCCAGCAAGTGCAAGTCGAGTCCTCGGCCGAAGCCGTTGCGCCCGTCGATACCGGCGAGGTTGCGACCACGCTGAACACGCACATGATCGAGGATCTCGCGATTCAAGGACGGAATGCCGGCGAACTCCTCAAGATCATGCCCGGGATGGCCGCTACCAACGGCCTGAATCAGGGCTCGAGCTTCAATGCCGGCACAGTCGGAACAAACAGCGGTCCGGTGGGCGCTTTCTCCGCGAATGGTACGCAACCGAACGGCCCGATGGCTTATATGCTGGATGGCGCAAATCTGGTAGATCCCGGCAATCAGGGAACTCAGATCGCCAATATCAATCAGGACATGACGTCCGAGATCAAGGTACTGACGTCAGGGTACGACGCCGCCTACGCTAAAGGTCCGATCGTGTTTGAGGCTTTCAGCAAGAGCGGCGGCGCGCAGTTCCACGGCGAGGCTTATCTCTACGCCCGCAACTCGATCTTCAACTCTGAAGATGCTTATCAGAAAAGCCAGGGACTCGCGAAGCCGACCAACTATCAGTACTATCCTGGCGGCAACATTGGCGGTCCGGTTCTGCTACCCTTCACGAAATTCAATCACAACCGCGACAAGCTGTTTTTCTGGTTCGGTTACGAATACATGAGGCAGCAGCCGCAAGGTACGCTTTGGGAAACGTTCGTGCCCACGGCCGATATGCGAGCGGGCAATTTTTCACCCGCGGCATTTGCGAAGCTGCCCGCGAACGTGGCGCAGAAATATCCGGCTATTACAGCCGCTCCTTGCGCACCTTCGGCAAGCGACCCCACCAAGCCTGCGCAGGCAAGCTGCGGCAATCTGCTCTTTCCGAATGGCATGATCGACCCAGCGACCTTCGACCCCAACTCGCTGGCCCTGCTTAAGACCTATCCGCAGCCCAACGTCGATCCGGCAACGCACGGCGGCAATAACTTTGAGTATCTCGATCAAAGCCCCCAGAATCGCTGGGAACAGACCGAAAAGATCGACTACAGCATTAGTGAGAACACGAAGCTGACGGTCTCTTACGCTCGCCAGGATGAGAAGGACATTCATCCGGTGCAGGTGTGGTGGGCGCCCTCCTGGTCGCTACCTTATCCCTCGCCGCTGGTCGCTCCCACGAGTTCGAACGTGATCATGGTGAACGGCACGCACGTTTTCAGTCCTACTCTCACCAACGAAACGGTATTCACGTACGCCCGCTACGTCAATCCCATTACCGCCGAGAATCCCGCGGCCATTAATCCAAGCAACCTGGGCTTCAATGTTCCGGGCCTTTTCGGAGCGAAGCGCGTCCAGATCCCGAACCTCCTTAGCTGGGGAGCCAACGGCGGCTTCGCGGGCTACGATACGCAAGCCATCTTCGGAGGCGGTTTCCAGGGCGGCGCCTTTGGCGGTCTGAAATCCGATCCGGCAATCTACGACAACGTGAGCAAAGTTTCCGGCACGCACACGATGAAGTTCGGCTTCTACTGGGACCAGAACGGTAACCAGCAGTCGAGCGGGCAAGCAATCAACGGAACGTATGATTTCGAAACTTACGGCGGAACGAGTACCGGCAACGTCTACGCGGACTTCCTTCTGGGCCGCGCCGCGAGCTATGCGCAATCGAGCGCGATTCCGGTTGACAATATCGCTTTCCACCAGTACTCCCTTTACGGACAGGACTCGTGGAAAGCCGGTAAGCGGCTGACCGTGAACTACGGTATTCGCTTCGACCACATCGGGCAGTGGGCCCCGACCGGCGGGGGAGCGGCAGTTTTCAATCTCGGCGCTTACAATGCCGATCCGACTGCAATCAATGCCGGGCTGCAATGGCACGCAATCAACAAGAACATTCCGCAATCCGGCTTCAAGTCTCCACTGTTCTACTATGAACCGCGGATCGGCGTAGCCTACGACATATTTGGTAACGGCAAGACGGTTCTGCGCGGCGGTTTTGCCGTTTTCCGGTATCAGATCTCGTTCAACACTATACAGAACGCTTCTGAGGTGGCTTTCGGCGTCACCAGCGCAACTGTCCCGTCGAACGGCGGCTTAACGTCACTGGCCCAAATCAGCCAGTTCAACCCCCCCGCAGTAAGCAATCTCGCTTGCGGAACAGGCTGCGCCATAAATCCGCTTCTGATGGGAGACGGCCGCGTTCCGTACACCGAGAATTACAACCTCACAGTTTCCCAGGCGCTGCCGGCCCACTCACTCCTTGAACTCTCCTATGTTGGGAACCGCAGCCGGGACCTGGTGATACAGGGGACCAATTCAGACTTTTACAACATCAATATGGTTCCGCTCGGCGCGTTCTTCCGGCCCGATCCCAGGACCGGAGTGGTGAACCCGATCTATCAGGCCAACTTCCCGACCAACGATTATCGTCCGCTTCAAAGCTATGGCGATATCTGGCAAGTGGGCCACGGCGGTTACGCGAACTATAATGCGCTGCAGGCTTCGTTCCAGAAGCAGACCGGGGCGATCACTTTCCTGGCGAATTACACCTTTAGCAAGGTGTTAGGCATCCGCGATGGAGTAAGCACCAACGGCGCAAGTGCCGGGACTACGGTTGATCCGTTCAACATTCGAGCGAATTACGGGGTTCTGGCCTTTGATCATACGCACCTTTTCAACGCAGGATATGTCTGGACCCTGCCGAGCCCGATGCACGGGAACAAGCTCCTTTCAGGAACTGTGAACGGCTGGACTCTGTCGGGCATCACGCAGTGGCAGAGCGGCGCTCCACTTCAGCCCAACACCAACGGAAATATGAACGCCGTTTACGGAAACATCATCATGACGGATCCATCGGGCGCACAGCACACGGTCGGAGCAAGCCCTCAGAGCTGGCTGGGGTCGAACGCGGCCGGTTTGGCGCTCGAACCGAAGCTGACCTGCGATCCGCGCAGCAACCTGAAATCAGGACAGTATTTCAATCCGTCGTGCTTCACGGTCCCGGCTTACGGCCAAAATGGCGATTTGATTTGGCCGTACATCCACGGGCCTGCCTTCTTTGACACCGATCTCTCGCTGTACAAGAGTTTCAACATTACCGAACGGCAGAAGATTCAGATCCGCTTCTCCGCGTTCAATTTCGTGAATCATCCGAATCCCCAGTTCAACCTGAACGGGAACACGGACACAAGCCTCAACTTCACGAACGTGAGTACGCCGGCTCACCTGCTGAGTACCACGAATCAGAATGCAGCGACAACGGGTTCCCCGGCCTTTACTACCGGCAACCGCGTCGTCGAATTCGCGCTGAAGTATAACTTCTAAGCGCTTCTAATTTGGCTGTACTTTCAGGGGTGGCACCGGCCACCCCTGAAGTGTGCTGCTAGGCGGCTTTCTTCGGGATTTTCAGCCACCCCTTTGCCTTGTATTCGTAGTAGCGGCCGCAGTTAATCGCGTTTTGCACTTTTTGCTGCTGGACGCGCGCAGCAATTTCCGCAGCTGAAAATTCAAAGCCAATCTCGGCGGGATCGAACGGCTCATCGTGCTCTTGGGCGGTCTCGTAGTGGAGCATGGCGTTCTCCCAGCGCCTTTTTTCGGCCTTCTGCCGCTCCTTCATGGCAGCTTCGCGTTCCGCGAGGAGGCGTTTCAGCTCGGCTTCATCTTTTTCGTACTGGCGGCGGAGGCGAGACTCTTGAATGGATAGATTGTTCAAGTCGCGGCGGTAGGTGAGCAGGACCTGAGCTTCGATCATGGCTTTGCGTACGCCTTCGTCCGACTCGTCGGCGAATTGAGACGCGAGCTCGCGGCGACCAATGGCATAGATGCCGGCTTCGAGAGACGGAATGCGATCGAGGCGCCAGAGCGTGTCCGCGAGAGACTGGGCGAGACGCCTCTCCTCCTCACTTTCAGGAGTAAATTGCCTGAAGACGCGCTCGATATTCGCCTGGTAGGCGGCGACGTCATCCGATGGCAGGAGAACGGTGCGGCCGGTGAGCCCGGTTTTGAGAGCATTGTGGGAGATTTTGGCTTTCCCCTCCGACGAAGTAGGTCCGGAGGATAGTTGCGCATTGGCGCGGTTGGCCGCGAGTTGCTTTTCGGTTGCCATGGGGAGAAATTCTTCTGATTCCAAGATAAGGGGCCATGTCAAGGGTTTTGAGCGTGGAAGGCCCGAAAACATTGGGTTTTTGGCTTGTGATCGGGTATTGGAGAGAGAAAAAGTTGGGAACGGCGTGGGTGAGCACGCAGTTTCTCGCAAGGCGCAAACGAATCAGCTGCGCAGGCTTGCTGGGCGGATTATGAGGAACGTAAAAAAAAAAGGGAGAGATGACAATCGCGCTGACAAAACATTTTTCGTGAGACGATCCGCGGCGTAACGCGACCCGGCGTTCCGCCGCGCACTGCTGTAAGAAGAGCCTTACGGACGCTGGGCCACGATCTTGTTAATAGGATGGCAGTGCGGCATTCCACCTGGATGTTGATCTTCGAGAACATAGCTCTTCTCCTGGATAATGCGCCAATCCCGGTAGCTTGCGAAGAGTTCCCCTTCATTGAACAAGCCCAGCGTCCATTGACGCAGATCTTCTGGAGGTTCCAGGGAATTTGTGAAGACAGCCACCACGTGATACCCGCCCCGCACGGTGTGATCTCTCATTTGCCTCAGCAGCCGTTGCCAGTGTTCGCGCTCCAGTAAATGGAGAGATCCATGCGCAATCATGAGTTCAAAGCTGTCTTTTATCTCGTATCTTCGAAGATCCTCGATGACCGCTCTTATAGATAAATGCTGCTGGGCGGCCAGGTACCGTAGTTTGGTGATCCCCGAAGCAGAAATATCTACCGCCGTCACGGCATAGCCTTGCCGACTCAGAAAGAGTGCGTTTCGGCCATCGCCAGCACCGAGATCCAAAACCCTTGCGCCCTCGGGAAGGCGACTACATAGCTCAACGATCTCGGCGGAAACGCCACCGAACGGGCTCGGCGCGCCGAGGTCTGTAAATGAATCTTCCCAGAACGGCTTCCGGTCCACGGTAATTCCTCCAGAGCATCCTCAGTTTACGCAAGCACGAAGTTCGCCGCGACCGACAGAATCCGAGTGAGAAAACTGACGCATTCGGCCTCCCTCGTTTCGCCCTGCTTCTGGGGGATTGCGAGCTGCATTATCGCTCTCCCATTTTTGTAGAGCTAAATGGACCGCCGGTTCAGAATCGGATCTCCGGGCGGCGATTTTCGGCAATGAACTTCTGCTCACCTTCTTTCACCTGTATACGCATAGCCATAGGTTATGAGTTTAAGCCAGGTTGGCTGCCATATAGGTCAAAGCACGCAGACGCTCCACGGCTCGCTCCTGTTGCGGTGAACCTGTTCACGAGTTGATGCGGTGATCTTTGGCTTGACGAGCGGGTGAAGAGCCCCCGGGCCGTTCTAGGGTAAGAGCCGGGCGAGTTCCTGTCTGCAGGCGCGAAGCGGCGCGGTGTTTTGGGCGGCCTTCGCGAGAGACATTGCACCCGAAAATATCGCAACCACAAGTGTCGCCATCTTCTTAGGATCAACATTCTCGACGGCTCCCGCTTCGAGATCGTCGCGTAAACGCTTTGCGATGGCCTGCTCCCAACTGTCGAATACTCCACGCAATGCACATTGGAAGTCCCGGTCCGCGAGCGAGAGTTCCAGGACGAGATTATTGACAGGACAGCCCAGGACGCGGCCGCTGCTGCCCTGGTCCTTTGTGACAGCGTCAAATACGGCGATGATTCCTTTGTAAGCCGACGACGCATTACGCACGGGTTCGATCCAGGTTTGCGTGACAGCTTCGGCGACGCGTTCCGTAATCACAGCGAGCGCGAGGCTCTTCTTAGTCGGGAAATAATGGTAGAGGGAACCGCCCGGCACGCGGGCCAGCCGCATGATGTCGTGCATGCTTGTTGCATGATAGCCGCGCTTCTGAAATTCATCGGAAGCTGTGTCGAGAATGCGCCCCCGCGTACGTTGGGGATCATAGGACCGCTTGCGACGGGAACTAGGCTCAGGCACAGCACCTCGGTAGACTTGACAAGAGTAGGACGACCCTCCTATTCTTGTCTTAATAAAACCGGACAACCGGTCTATTCTTTTCAGTGTAACGCTCAGGAGACGTGCTTTGTCATCAGCTCCCTCGGAAGTGATAGAGTTACGACAATACACGCTTTGCCGTGGCAGGCGCGACGAGTTGATCGACTTGTTCGAGCGCGAGTTCATCGAAACCGAGGAGGCGGTTGGCATGAAGCTTTACGGCTTATTCCGCGATGCAATGCGCCCTGACCGCTTCGTCTGGATTCGCGATGTCGGCTTCCTCGCGGCGGGAGCCTCGGAGGTCATCAATCTTGTTCCAACAGCGCGATCACGGCTTCAACTATCGGCAGGAGAACCGACGAAGTGAACATTTTTGTGCGCTGGATCTAACGCAATCGAGCGAAGAGGTAAATGCAAATGAGGTTTTGGAGCTTTAAATTAGGAGCGCTCGTCTCGGCGCTCATGCTGAGCGCGCCATTGCTGGCGCAGCTTACGAGTGGCAATGTGCAGGGCACGGTCTACGATCCAACGGGCGCTGTTGTGGCGGGGGCGAGTGTAGCAGCCACTAATGTGGCCACCGGCGTGGTTAACACTAGTAAATCCACCTCGACCGGTGAGTACCGCATTCAGAATCTTCCCGCCGGGAAATACACCGTTACTGTTGACGCAGGCGGCTTCACCAAGTCGGTTGTCAACGACGTTACCGTCGACATCAATCAAACGGTCACGGCGAACGTCACGCTACAGGTAGGCCGAGCCGCCACGACGGTTGAGGTAAGCACGTCGGGGGTGAATATCGATACCACCACCGCGCAAATTCAAAATACTTTCGAGGCTAAACAAGCGGCCGATTTGCCGTCGGCGAGCAGCGGTTCGGGCGTGATTAATTTATCTCTTTTGAACCCGGGAGTTACCACCAGCGGCGGCGCAGGCTACGGGACAGGACCGTCGGTTGGAGGCCAGCGTCCCACGAACAATAACTACACCATAGAAGGCATCGACAACAACGACCTGGCGGTCACCGGGCCGGTAGTGACCGTGCCCAACGACGCGGTTGCTGAATTCAGCGTGCTCCAAAATCAGTTTTCCGCCGACTTCGGCCATTCCTCCGGCGGTCAGTTCAACCAGGTCGTCAAGAGCGGGACCAATCAGTTTCACGGCAGGCTGTATGAGTACTTCGAGAATCGAAACCTCGATGCTGCCGATAATCTGAGCTTCGTGGAGGGCAATCCGCTCCATCCTCGTTTCGATAACAACCGCTTTGGCGGCAACTTCGGCGGTCCCATCAAACGCAACAAGTTGTTTTACTTTGTCGATTACGAATACAACCCGATCGGGGAGGTGAGTTCTACTTATTACTATGCGCCGACGGCGGCAGGCTACGCTACCATGGCCGCTCTGCCGGGCATCAACCAGACGAATCTCGCCGAGTATCAGAAGTATTTAGGCACGGCTCCGGTGGCAGCGAATCCTGCAACTCTGCCGAACGGAGCGCCGATCCTGGTGGCTCCCGGGCCGGGCAGCAACGAGAGCGCCGGCACGGGCATTTTTGCGAAGGCAGGCGCGCCCGGCGCTCTGACCATCCCCGTCGGACAGATCTCTTCAGCGCTCCCCAATTTCACGAACAACGAGCTAGGAGTGGGCTCGATCGACTACAACATTTCCGAATCCGACTCGCTCCGCGGCCGATTCATTCTCAATCGGACCGGCAGCATCGATACGGCGGGCTTCCCGTCCGCCTTCTTCGGGGTTGCTCCCACGAACGCGTATCTGGCCACCCTTTCCGAATACCATACCTTTACGCCCACTCTGATCAATGAGTTCCGGCTGGGTTATAACCGCAGCTTGTCGCGGCTTCCGGTGTTTGGCGATCAAACCTTTCCGGGCCTGGATCAGTTCCCGAATATAAATGTGTATGAGCTGAACGCAGCGTATGGCCCGGATTCGAGCGCGCCGCAATACACCATCCAGAATCTGTACCAGGCAACAGACAATCTGAGCTGGACGAAAGGCAGCCACAGCTTCAAATTCGGCTTCGATGGCTGGAGCTCCATTTCGCCCTCCAGCTTTACCCAACGCGCCCGGGGCGATTACGAGTGGAGTTATCTCAACGATTACTTATACGATTACACTCCCGACGGAGTCGCGCAGCGCGGACTGGGCAATGTGACCTACTACCAGAACCAGGCGCTGCTCAGTTTTTACGCCAACGATAACTGGAAAATCACTCCGAACCTGAGCGTGAATCTCGGACTGCGCTATGAATATCTCACCATTCCGGAGGGCCAGAACGCCCAGGACCTGAACTCGAGCGCAAGTGTTCCCGGCTTAATCGTCTTCAAATCGCCCACCGCGCAAAAGACCAACTTCATGCCGCGTGTCGGCCTTGCTTACTCGCCAGGGAGCAGCGGTAAAACGTCCGTGCGCGCCGGTTTCGGCATCACCTATGACGTGCTGTACGACAACCTGGGCGGAACGACCTTGCCTCCCCAGCTGAGCAGCACGGTGGATGTGACGGGCCTGAATCAAACAGGCTTTCTGGCCGGGGGCGGCATCCCGCCAAACGCTTCGGTAACGATCCCGGAAGGCGCCGCCGCCATCGCTCAAACCTCCGGCTTCATCCCGAATCAGAAACGTCCCGAAGCCTACAATTGGAACTTCGGCATTCAGCATGTTTTCGCTGACAAATATGTGTTTGAAACCCGCTACGTTGGTACGCGCGGACTGTTCCTTCCCGTGCAGATGCAGCTCAACCGGCAACCGACCGTCACTCCGGCAACCGCGTTACCTGTTTACACCAGCATGCCTAGCCAGGCGAGCCTGAACTCGCTCACCAGCAATCTGGCCAGTCTACAGGCGGCCTATCAAGCTGGAGGATACATCTCGCCCAATTTTGCGGCCGCCGGATTCCTGAGCCCCATCACCGGGTTTATGCCGGTTGGCAACTCCACCTATCATGGCTGGTCCAATCAATTGACCCGGCGCCTTTCCAACGGGCTGCAATTCCAAGGCTCGTATACCTGGAGCCACGCTATCGACGACTCGACCGACGCGCTCGACTCTACGGTCCTCGCGCCGCGCCGCCCACAGGATTTCCAAAATCTGCGGTCCGAGAAAGCTTCCTCCCTGCTCGATCACCGCAACCGCATCGTGCTCTCGATGATTTATGATTTGCCCTACTTCAAGCACAGCAACTGGTTTGTGAAAAACCTCGTCGGCAACTGGGAGTTCGCGCCGACCTACCAGTATCAGACCGGGCAATTGGTTACACCGCAGAGTGCGGTCGATTCCAACCTCAACGGCGACAGCGCGCCGGATCGCGTCATGGTCAACCCCAGCGGCACGAGCAACACCGGAAGCGACGTAACCGCGCTGATGAACAGCGCCGGAGAGACAGTCGCTTACCTGGCGGACGATCCGAACGCTAAGTTCATCAATTCGCCGAAAGGCACGCTGCCCAACGGCGGACGGAGCCTGCTGACCATGAATCCCATTGACGATATCGACATCGCTGCGGCGAAGCGCTTCAGCCTTACGGAGCGAGTTAACGTGGAGTTCTCGGTTCGTGCTTTCAACATCTTCAACCACCCGCAATACGTCGGGGGCAACCTCAGCGACGTGGCTCCGGTAAATTTCGGAGCGGGGACTATCGCCGGCGATCTGGCCCGCACCGCCGTGGAACCAGCTTCCATCAATTTCGCGCAATGGAGCCAAGCCTTCTCCAGCAACCCTCGCAGCCTGCAACTCGCTCTGAAGTTCGTCTTCTAGGCAGGATTGTTTCTTGTCGATGGATCTGGGTTCCACTGCGCAGGAGCTTAGTACCGCTGGTAGGATGAAATCTCGGAGGTGCAGATGCGCTGGCGACTATGTTCCGCCGCTATCTCCTGCTTGGTTCTTCTGAGCGCCGCAGCTCCCGGCGCTTTCGCACAAGCCCGTCTCGATATCTTTGTGACACCCGTTCCTAACGTGCCCTTCAGCGGCAGAATCGAAGTGGAACGCTCCCTAGTTCAGCCGAATGGCTCCGTTGTACATCTCAAAACGCTCCGCAATATCAGTCGAGATAGTCATGGACGGATCTACAACGAATCGCGGATGCTGGTCCCGGTTTCAAGCACGGTAACGCCAAAGGTCATCGCCATTCACCTCTACGATCCTCAGACCAGGATCTCGACTATGCTCAATCCACAGGAGAGGACTTTCTGGTCAAGAACAGTGAATCGGCCACCAGCAACGCAGCCGCCTGCTCTCCTCTATGCGTCGCCTGCGGACAGCAGCGTTCCCCAAAGTGAGTTTACGAAAGAGGACGATCTGGGCACTCGCCAGATCGATGGATTGCCAGCGCACGGGGTTCGCGAGATTCAGACCATACCTGGCGAGAGTGGCAGCGCAGGCAAGGAGATCGTTACGACCGACGAATACTGGTACTCAGAAGACCTACGCATTTACCTGGTTATCAAGCACAACGACCCGCGTACGGGAAGTGTCGCGATGACCGTCTCGGATATGACGCTCTCAGAGCCAGACCCCGCGCTCTTCATAATTCCAGACAATTATGCCCCAGCTGGCCCTACAAAAACACAGGGCCAATAACTTTCTTCTTCACTAAACCATCTCACGAATGCGGAGAGAGCGGGGGTGACGCGGTCGAGCTCCCGACCCTTGAGGTGGCGATATACGGGTTGACCGAGTTGAAGGGCAGGCTAGCCCTTTTGTTATTCTCGGGGTTCTTCCGTACTTTATGTTTTTGTTCCGAAGCGGCCGGAAACTGGCGTTCGACTCAGTTGCCGTGGCCGCACTGGCCTTTCTGCTGGGGGGCGAGCCGGAGCCCTCCAGCCCCATTCATTTCTCACTTCAAACTCTTCCGTTCACACTCGAAAACGATATGACGGCGGCGCGCAACCCGCCCGAAAGCATGGCCGGCGGGGTGGCGATCTTCGACTACAATCGCGACGGACGCCCGGATATCTTCTTCACCAACGGCGCAAACCTCGCTACTCTGCAAAAAGATTCGCCGAAATACCGGAACCGGCTTTTCCGCAATGACGGACACGGCGTCTTCACTGACGTGACCGAGGCCGCAGGGCTTGCCGGGTCAGGCTACGACGTCGGGGCTGCCGTCGCCGATTTCGACAACGACGGGTATCCGGATCTCTTCGTAGCAGGCGTCCACAAGAACACCCTCTATCACAACAACGGGGACGGAACCTTCACGGACGTCACTGTGAAAGCCGGTCTGGCCCGGGATGACGACCCCGAATATGGCCCGCTTTGGGCTGTAGCCGCCGCCTGGGTGGATGTGAACAACGACGGCCTTCTCGACCTCTTCGTCGTGAACTACGTGCAGTGGAAATACAGTGACAAGCCGGTCTGCTCATTCAAGGGGGTAGCCGATTACTGCCATCCGCGCTACTTCAAGCCGCTCCCCAACCAGCTCTTTCTCAACAAAGGTAATGGGAGGTTTGAAGATGTTTCCGCGCAGTGGGGCATTCGCGCGCATCCGGGGAAGGGAATGGGCGTAGGCGTGGCGGATTATGACGGCGACGGCCGCCCCGATCTTTTCGTTACCAATGACGGCTACTACAATTCGCTCTTCCACAACCTCGGGAATAAGTTCGAAGAGGTCGCGTTTAACGCGGGCGTAGCGCTGCCCGAAGATGGCGACTTCATCTCCGGTATGGGTCTCGATTTCCGCGATTTCAACAACGACGGCTTGCCCGACATCGTTTACATTGCGCTTAACAATCAGACCTTCCCACTGCTTCAGAACACCGGCAATGGCGAGTTCCGTGAAGTGACCGCGCCGAGCGGCATGCGGCAGCAGAGTGTTCCCATGGCCGGCTTCGGGGCGGGGCTTTTTGATTTCGATAACGACGGCTGGAAGGACCTATTCGTCACCCGGGGCCATGTGGCTTCTCTTCCGCAGCCGGGCACGGATATCAATCAGTACAATACGGTGTTTCGTAACCTTGGTTCGAACGGCAAGTGGCAGGCCCTCACCGCCGAAGCCGGACTGAACGCCGCTCCGGCCGCTCGCCACCGCGGCTGCGCTTTCGGCGATCTGGATGGCGACGGGCGGATCGACGTTGTCGCGACGGCCCTGGAGCATGCGCCCGAAGTGTGGATGAACCGCAGTCCCACTCCGGCGCACTGGCTTGATATCGCGCTCGAGGGTGTCAAATCCAACCGCGATGGTATTGGCTGCCGAATCAAAGTGGTAACCAAGGCTGGGCCGCAGTACAATCACATGACCAGCAGCGTTGGCTATGCTTCGTCAAGCCTGGGCCCGGTCCATTTCGGGCTCGGCGCCGAGGATCGCGCACAGTCCATCGAGATTCGCTGGCCGTCTGGCGTTGTCCAGACTTTACAGAACGTTGGCGCAGACCGCGTCCTCAAGATCAAGGAGTCCACTAACTAACTCAGCATGGTCGTCTCCAATAATCCTTACTGGCCCCGCATCCTGAAGCAGACCGGACCATTGCTTGGAATCATCTTCGCGCTCTCCATTGCAAGCGTTTTGATCGACAGCCAGAAGCACCTTCTTCGACCCTTCACGATCCCGGACATCGCCATCAGCGTCTTGGGGGCGGCGCTCGGCATCCTGCTCGCATTTCGTACGAACTCCGCTTACGCCCGGTGGTGGGAAGCGCGCACGCTGTGGGGCGCGATGGTAAACAGTTCACGCTCGCTTGCGCGTCAGGCGACTTCTTTTCCGAGGCGCTCGGGCAGTCAGGTGCTGCAGGCTGCCTCGATCGATTTCTCCTGCTGCTTCGTCCGCAGTCAAATCGCCTTGGTTCATGCCACGAGGTGCGCACTTCGGCGAGAGCCGCCCTGGAACGACATCCAGCCCTTTCTCGACACCGAGAGCCTGGCAGCCCTGCGGAATGCCCAGAACGTACCGCTGGCTCTTCTCCAGCAGATGGGCCAGCAGCTTACTACCGCCGTCGATCAGCACGTGCTTTCGGATTGGCACATGCACCGCATCGACTCGACGCTGAGCGACCTTTCGAACGTCCTGGGCGGTTGCGAGCGCATCAAGAACACGCCGCTCCCAAGGCAATACGATTATTATCCGGAGCTGTTCATCAAAATCTACTGCATCGTGCTGCCATTTGTGATCGTTGATGAAGTCGGCCTGCTCACGCCGCTGATGACGGTGTTTATCGCATTCGCCTTTCTGGTGCTGAACCGCATTGGCAAAAACCTCGAAGATCCGTTCGAAAACACTCCGTACGATGTGCCCATGACCACCCTTTCTCGCACGATCGAGATTAATCTGTTGCAAGCCATTGGCGACAAGAATGTGCCGCAGCCTCTAGCGCCGATAAACGGCGTGCTGATGTAAGGCGGCTAGTTTTTAGCGCTACTAGTCGCGGCTGGGACTGCTTCCCGTATTACCTGGTACAGTACTCGAAAACAACCCTGGAACAGGGATCTGCTTTCAGAACATCTCATATGCGCTTCCAGAGGCAGCAATGCAGGAAGCACTCGCTAGGTTCACAGGAGGATTTTCGATATGGAAGGCAAACCGAGCCGCCGGCAAGCGCTCTTCGCAGGAGTCAGCCTCATGGGGTTACAGGCCGGCGCGGCGCTCACAGCCAGCGCCAAGCCAGCCCTCGCGTCCGCCACGTCATTGAGCAGTAACTGCGGCGAACCTCTTCCCGTCTCAGAAATCAATGCCGTTTTTGGCGTGGATGGGACGCCGCAACCCGGTGGAGTTCTGCTCTTCGATCTTGATCGAAGCGATCAATCGTGGAGCATTTTTGATATCTCAGTCGATCCCGATTGGGGCTTCGACACGGAGATTACGTTTCAGCCGCTTTGCGATTGGAAGGCGATCGTGAAATGGGAATTCTGTCTGCTCGACAGGGAAGTGAACCCGGTCTGGAATGCGCTCAGGGCAGAGAACTTGCACCCCAACGTATCAAGGATGAACGCTCTGCACAATCACTTTATAGAAATCAGCCCTGAAGCGAAGTTTATGCACGGAACCGCAATCGGCGACCCCGTAACCATAGCAAAGGCCCTCTACAGCGCGTTGAAGAATAATAGTGGCCAGCCCTTCGAGTCCAGTCCGCCGCAAGATACGGGCTTGCCGAACCGGCGGATCACCCAGATTATTGGTGGGAGCAGCATGATCTCCAGTAAGGTGCTCACGGTCGATGTAGAACGGAAGGACTGTTTCAGGGAGCTGGGCGTTCCACTCGAACCCGCATCCCAGCTCGAATCGAACTTCCATTTCCAGAAAACTGCGGACAATAACGCCATCGTCGATGCGGAGTTCGTGCTACGACCCGACGAAATGGATATCGTGGCTGAAACTGTGAGCTCGGGCGGCTTCAAGGTTATGGCCGTGCATAACCATGAACTATTTATCAGGCCCCGGCTTTACTATCTGCACTCATCTGGCATCGGCAACCCGATATCGCTAGCGCAGGTGATACGTCAGGCGCTAAACCACACTGACTCAAAATTCGAGAGCTGAAGCGCGGCGGGCGGGCGCGAAGGCGCGAGTTTACATAATAAGTGTTATCGGACATCGAATAGGCCGCGAGGGGGGGGGGGGGGGGGGGGGTTTTTGAGAAAGGAGGGGATAAGGGAAGTCAGGGGTTGTAGCGTGCTGTTGAGGGCCGCGAGCATGCCGTCATCACTAGCGCCGAGAGAACTGATCCGCATTCTCACCGCGGATTTGATCATGCTCATCAATACGCCCGCCGGTACCCCGTGGCCAGCTACATCCGCCACATAAGCAAAGAAGCAGTTACCCTCGATCAGCACGTCAAACAAGTCGCCTCCGACCTTGCCACTCGGGATCGAAATGCCATAGAATTCGAAGCCCGCGGCCTGCTTTTCAATAGCAGGGACCACGCTCTGTGCGCGTCTCCGTCACGCGTCTCTATGGCATGATTGGCTCCAATGGCTCTAAAGAGTTGCTGCCCGAAGTTAGTAAGCACACCACTGGCAAAAGCTGGCCTTACATCAAAAGCTCGCCGATATCGATCAAAAGGCTTTGGGAGTGGCTGGTTGTGAAATCCGTGCAAACCAAGCGAGCTAGCTTGGTGAGAGTTAGAACCTATGGCTTGATCCTGCTGCTTGCGCTTTCGACCGGCATGCTCGCTTATTCGCAAGGAAAAAATTCAACTCGTCCTTGGAAGGGATACTCAATTCTCGGCAACGGCCATCTCGCCGCCGTCTATTCGGACGACCCCCGCATTTCTGCATCCACGCACGCGAAAGGCATTCAGCACTTTTATTACGGCGATTACACCGCCGACTACATAGCCGGGACTTCTTTCGAACTGCTCGACCAAAACGGAAGCGCCCTCCGCGCCGTTGAGGCGGACGCGGTTGGAATGAAAAACTTCTTCACCACACAGACGCAAACTCACCTTACGAATGGGTCGATGCAAACTGTGCTCTGCTTCGTGCATCCCGGTGATGCCGCTGTACTCTCGGTAAGTGTGAACGCGGCAAAGGACAACACGCCCTATAGATTTGAGGCTCTTCTCAGAAAAGAAATCAAAACTGACCAGAAGATCGCGCTCGAATCGCTTGTCACGCAGGGTCATATGGCACTCGCGGTTTGGTCCAACGGGACGGCGCTAGCCATTCTCCCGAGATCGGCCGAGGCTCGCGTCACGGTGAACGAGTCGTCCGTCTCTGTTACTGGGCGGTTGAGCGGTGATGCGGGAACCGATGCAGTGCTGCTGATCCCAGGATCATCAAAGGCCGATGCTTTATCGAAAGTTCACTCTTTTCAACAGAAGAAAGATCTCGAGAGCGAGGCAAAAGAGTTTTGGGACTCTTGGATGAGCTCGGGCAAGCTTCCGGCTTTCAAGACCAAAAGCGTGGATGTGGACCGGTATCTGGAAGCTTACAAGCGTAACCTCTACTGCGTTAAATCGGCGGACTTACGTGGCCAGATACCAGCAGATATCACCGGCCAGTTTGTGACTAACAATATGCCACAGTTATACCCGCGCGACGCCATGATGTGCGCACGAACTTTTCTGGCCACCGGGCATGCCGCGGAAGCGAAACAGATCATCGAATTTTGGGCTAAGAGCAATATTCCGATGAAGACCCCCGGCGAATGGTACGCCCGATACGACGCGCACGGGAAGGCCGTAGATGCAGGCAGCGGGGCGCGTTTTGACGAGCCAGAGTGGGATTCAAACGGCTACTATCTCTATTTATTGGATCGATATCACGCGACTACCGGTGTGTGGCTAGCCAGCCCACAGTTCATTTACAAGCTTGCTGACTTCTTAGTAAGTCATCTCAGCCCAAATGGGTTGCTGTGGGAGGGAGGGATTGTTGAATGGACCGGATTCCTGCCTGCGACTAATATGATCGATGCCGCCGGTTTGCGGATTGCTGAAAGAATGGCTCGGGAATTCGGAGATAGCGGTCGCAGCGAGCGCTACCGGGCAACGGCGCAGAAGATTTCGGCAGCACTGCCCGAAATGTTCGATAAGACGAGACAAACATATGCAGATGTAAGGTTTACCGGAGAAAAAGCTAGTGGCGGGGTCAGTTTGACAGAGCAGTCCGGACAGAAGACCTTTTTATGGGACACGACTGCCAATGTTGGGGTGATCTGGGGCTTCCCCGATCATCGCGAGATCGACTTGTCCAATGTGTTTTACGACAACAACACGGTAAAGCTAGGCGGCGGCATGCAGTATTTTGATTCGCCTGACCCGGGTCTGGCCAGCTATGGCCACGGCGTCTTCTTCTTTACGACGGCTGCGGCGGCGGAGTATCAGAGTCTGTATGGAAACAGGTCCGTTGCGAAGAATTTTATTGATTGGATGATGCGGAACGCCAATTCCTACGGGCTGATGCCGGAACACATCCTCCCGGACGGCAGCGACTGCAGTCCCGCATCACCGCTTTCCTGGTGCTGTGCTGAGTTCGCCGCCGCGCTGCTCTTATGGAGTTCCTGATATAGGGCCTGTTTGAGGACCTACCTGGCAGCTCCGGCTCAAGCAGTGGTGACCGCAAAATTTGGCTGATAGATATCTGTTAAGGAATGCGCCGGGGCTACGGAACGATTCGCGCTTCGGACAAATTCTCCATAGAACGGGGCTCCAACGCCTTGTTCCGTTTTTTTGAACCCGCCACGGCAGAGTCAAATGAGAAAACGTCCCAACATCGGCCAGATGCTTCGGCGCGAACAGGAGAAACCGTCTCATTGAAAACCGCCGCAATCGAGCGGGCCCAGAAGTGATGCGCGGCGTGATTGCGCTCCATAACTCGCACCTCCCAAGGCCCGCGGAAACGGCTCCAGATTTGGCGTGCGGCTTCGGTGCCCACTCCATGCCTTCGGTGGCGCCGAACAACGAAGAATTCCGCCATGTCCCACAGGCGTGCATCTTTCGTAATCTCCGATCCCCTCTTTACTAACGCGAACCCAGCTAACTTCTCTCGGAATCTAAATAGAAGCGCGTGGCGGTTCGGCTCGGACCAATAGAGCGGAAGATTCTTGCAGCCGAATCGGCCGTCTTCTCCAAGCTCCACATCGTGGAACTCACTAAAGTCATGTGCGTAGAGTTCAAAGAGATTTGCGATAACGGAGGCTTTGTCCGGAGTGGCACGCAAAACCTCTAAATCGACACCTGCGCTACTCGTATATGTTTCCAGATTCAGTGAATCTCTCTATCCGAATCTACCAGCCTTGAGGCGTGTTCGGCGTGTTCAGCCGTAAACGGGAGTTCCCGGACCGCAGTGTCACCCATATCCCGGGCCTTAGACTTCCCGCTCCTCAGTGCGGCTTCAAGACGATCTTGATGCAGTCGTCCTGCTTTTCCCGGAACATCGCGAACCCTTCCGGTGCCTCGTCCAGCCGCATGCGATGCGTGATGACGAAGCCCGGATCGATCTCGCCGTTCTGTATCCGCTCGAGAAGCGGCCGAAGATAGCGCTGAACGTGGCACTGTCCGGTGCGGATCGTAAGTGACCGGTTCATCACCGAGCCGATCGGGAACTTGTCTATAAATCCACCGTAGACGCCGATGACTGACACTGTTCCGCCGTTACGGCACGACATAATAGCCTGCCGGAGGGCAATTGGCCGGTCTGTCTCCATTCTCGTTGCCTGCTTTACGCGGTCATACGCGCCCGTCAGCCCGGGGGCATGCGCCTCCATTCCCACAGCGTCGATGCAAGCGTCAGGGCCCCGGCCGCCAGTCATTTCGTTCAGCGCGTCTCTGACATCGGTCTCTTCATAGTTCAGCGTCTCGGCGCCGGCTTTCTCGCGGGCCATGCGGAGCCGCTCAGGAAAGCGGTCAATCCCGATTACGCGCTCTGCTCCCAGCAGATACGCGCTTTTGATCGCAAATTGCCCTACCGGCCCGCAGCCCCAAACGGCAATGGTATCGCCTGGCTGAATGTTGCACATTTCCGCGCCCATATAGCCGGTCGGAAAAATATCGGAAAGGAACAGGACCTGCTCGTCGGTCAGACCCTCCGGAACCTTTATCGGGCCAACGTCGGCAAACGGCACACGCGCATACTCCGCCTGACCTCCCGCGAAGCCGCCAAGCAAATGCGAGTAGCCGAAAATTCCGGCCGGCGAGTGCCCCCACATTTTCTCCGCCATCCAGGCGTTCGGATTCGAGTTCTCGCACACTGAGAAAAGCCCGTGCTGACAGGAGAAGCAGCTCCCGCACGCGATCGGAAACGGAACCACCACGCGGTCGCCTTTCCTGAGATTGTTCACGCCGCGGCCCGTTTCGATCACTTCACCCATGAATTCGTGGCCGATTACATCCCCGCTCTCCATACTCGGAATGTAGCCGTTGTAAATGTGCAAATCCGAGCCGCAGATTGCAGTTGAGGTGATCCTGATAATGGCGTCTCGCTCGTTCAGGATCTTAGGATCCGGCACCTGCTCGACCCGTACGTCTCCTTTGCCAATCCAACAGTTGGCTTTCATTCATGCATCCTTTCTTGTTGCAATCTCGAATCCGACTCGGACTGTTATGCGTTCGCCGCCCTCGCGGCGGGCTGAGCCGCGTGCATGCCGCTGTGAATGCTGGCATCGGACTTCACGACTTCACCCGTCTCCATCACTTGCTTGAAGGCGCGCAGATCATCTTCAACTTGCTGGCCGGGCTCTTGGTGGAAGAGCTTGGCGATCCTCGCACCCAGTGCTCCGCCTGGCGGCGAATACGACATTTGAACCTTGACCAGTGTGCCGCGCCCGCCCGGTGCCCGCTCAAAACGTACCGATCCCGAGTTGTCGATATCCGAGCTGGGGAGCGACCGCCACGCAATGTGATGGTTTGCTTGATCGTCTACAATCTCTGCATCCCATTCGACTTGTTTGCCACCGGGCCCGTTTGCCACCCAGTGCGAGCGCCTCTCGTCAACGACTTGTACCGATGCAAGATGCTTCATGAAGGTTGGTAGATTGGCGAAATCTCGCCAATAGCGGTATAGCTCCTCGGCTGAACGATCGATGATGATAGTTTGCGTCAGCCGGACCTCGCCTTTTGCGGAGCGATCCTGCGAAGTCTTCCCTGCCCCGGATTCTGTTTTGCCGCTGCTGCCCAGCTGTTGGGCGCACATAATATCCAAAGCCGTGACGCCGAGTACCGCGGCGGTAGCAGTCGCCACCCGGGTTCGGTCGGCGTTACTATCACTCATCGCGGAGCCAAGCGAGGCGAGGTCCACGGCATCTCCTGCCACCCGCGCCCATAACCAGCCGGCCGGCCTCGGCTGCGAGAGAATCCCTATTCCTGCGGCCAGCTCACGAAGCCCGTAAAACCGCATCACGGAAAGCGTTTTGCTACCTTCTGACACGCCAATAAACTCGGAAAGCTTCCCAGGCATCGCTAGCTCTGCCAAGCCTAGACCAATACTGAACCAGCCCAAGCCGTTTGCGAGCCGCTCTCCCTTGCCGCTTGCAGATTGTCCTTGCTGCCCCTTGGGGTAGCTATCACCATATGAGCCCATAAGATTAACCAGCAGCCGTGTGATGCGGCTCGAACCCAAGTGTTACTTACGGAAAAGCGACAGGAGGGGTACGCTTGAATCTGGCGGGCATTGCCGAACGAACAAACCCGCCACAGCTTACGTCTCTTACTGGTGACATATGGCACAAGCAACTGCTGCTTCTTCTATCGGACAGATTCATGAACTTTTGGCGCGCAACCGATACTCGGTCAGCGAAGTAGAGGAAAACGTATTGCGCATTCAAGAAACTGAAAGCGGGGTTTCACTGCGCGCTGTGCTAGAGGGCGACATTCTGTTCTTATCGCTGGTGTGTCTGGTGACCCCCGCCGCGAAGATCACCCCGCAGCTGATGCGAAAGATGCTTGCTGCGGACAACGGCATCTCGACCTCGCATTTTCAGTTGTATGACACCAAAGATGGGAACGTGGCCGTAAGTTTGAACAATTTCTGCAAACTGCAGGAGCTCGGGCCGGACGATCAGGACGATATCCTGTCGTGCGTCAGTTTCCTGCTGGCTGACGTGGTGCATGCGCGCGACTTGATCGGCCAAGACTTGCAGTGAGCAAGACTTTCAACAGAAGGGACACGCAATAGAAAGAGCACGAGCGAGGACAAGCATATGGGATTTTTTTCAGACATCTTCAACCGGGCCGGCCGGGTTGCGCGCGGCCAGGCCAATCAGGGCATTGGCGTCATTGAGGACGCGACCTTCGAGACGACTGTGCGCCAGACCGTCGCGGACATGAAAACTGAGCTGAACAAAGTGGTCCAGTCTTCTGCCATGGCGATGAGCAATTACAACCGGCTGGACGCCGAATACCAGAAATATGTGCGGCAATCGCAGGAGTGGAAGGAACGCGCAAGCTTGGCTCTCGATGCCGGCAATGAAGATCTTGCAAAGAAGGCCCTGGCAAAGAAGGCCGAAAGCGACAAGCAGGTAGCGTCTCTCCAGAGTGCTGTTGAATCGGCACGCCAGGCGAGCGAATCGCTCAAGACGCAGGTCTCCGATCTGAAACACAAGATTGAGGAAGGCGAGCGGACAGCCACCACGCTTGTGGCGCGCAAGAACGCAGCTCTGGCGCAGAGGAAAGTCTCTGAAGCCTTGGCTGGGGTTGGCAAGGCAGACAACGCGTTTGCTGCGTTATCGCACTTTGAGGAATCGGTAGCAAAAGAAGAAGCAACGGCTAAGGCCTTCGATCAACTGGCGAGCGCGGGCAAGGACTCGAATCTCGAAGCAGAATTCGCACAATTGCAGGGCCATACGGTTGACGCTGAACTGGAAGCACTGAAGCGCGAGAGATTGGGCGCAGGGCGGCCGGGTGTGCCTAAAGTCGAGCTGCCTAGAGAGTTGCCCTCCCCCGAACCGCGGTAAATAGAGTATGTTTTTCGAAGGTAAAGCGCGACCAGGCCAGCCGGTCGAAGATCTCGCGAACTTGAAAGTGACCCAGGCGCGTGTCGGGGATACTCTTTCTGTCGCCGGGGCGGCGGAGGACTTCAGCGACCTCGACTTCACCGTCGACCGGCGCGACGGATATGAGGCGGGCAGCCGCCAATGGTTCGAGCTGAGCGGGAGCTGGCGCGACCGCCGCGTCTACCTCGAGGTGCATGACGGAGAAATCACTGAGGTCTTCGGCAACTTCGACGGGCGCAGGCTCACCCTCGACGAACTAGGCCTGAGCGAACAAGACCTCGCCGACATGGATCAGCGCCAAAACCCGGCGGACTTCTTCGACTATGCTGGCAAGTTCTGGCTTTACCGCTTTAGCCGGGAGATAGGTGTTTTTCACTCAGCCAATACCACCGGGCAAGGCTTCTACTGCTGGCAATTTCAAGAGCAGGACGCGAAGCGGTTTCTCAGCATTCGAAAATTCGCCGGGGAACCGTTCACAGCCATGATCTGGACAGTCGTCGAGCCCGGAGACGTGACCGTTTATCGGGGTACTTAAATGAAAAGGATTCAGATTGGCGCAGTGGTTGCCCTTTCGCTGTGGTTCGCGGCATGCATGCGCACTCTGCCCTCATCGCTTCGCCACGAAATCGCAGACGAGCACAGCAAAATTCAACGGGCGGACCAGGAGATTCAGCGCGCCGAGCAGACTGTAAACCGGGATATCCAAGGCAACCCGGATCTGTTCCGCGGGACCACTGCTCCAGCGCAATGGAAGGCCGAATTCGCTTCCGCACACGAAAAGCTGCGCACCGCCGAAGAGACGGACCGCGATCTTACCGAGCTCTCCGGCCGGAACCGGGCCGATTCGCTGCCCGAAGCAGAGCATCTGCTGGCGAAAGAACGCGCATTGCTCGAGGCAGCGCAGGGCGAGACTCGGGAAGCGAGCGGCGAGGCTGCCAAGTGGGTCAACTTCAAACAGGATCTTCCGCGTAATCTCGAGCAGATGAAGCAAGCCTATGAAGCGGTTCACTCCACAGATCTTGCCCCGCTCTCAAAGACCGTGGAACAGGCTGAACGAGACTGGCCTGCGAAAAAGGATTTCCTCAATAGCCGTTTGACTGCCTTGCTCGATGTTCCGAAATCGGCTGAAAACGAGTGGCAGGCAACAGCGGCGGCGCGGCAAAAAGCGCTCACCGGCCAAATAAGCGATCCGGAGCTTGCGAGTGTGATCCAAGCGAGCGATGCGCTCTCGCAAGACGAAAACAAACTTCGTACCGGCTCGGACGCATTGCGCGAGCTGAGCGGACAGCTATACAACTCCTGGGACAAAATCCTGGTGGATCTGGATGAGCCGGACCACGGGCGCGACCAGATGTACCGCGAGCGCATCCGGACAGTAAGCACCCACATCACAGATGCCGCTTCAAAGCAAAGTGAGACGTCGAGCTCCGAGCAGTGGGTAGCGGTTACTGAGCCGCAATTTCATGCCGTAGAGAACGATGTAGGGATGGCTATCGCGCATAAGAGTGCGGGTACGTTTGACTCCGAAGCGATCACTACTCCTGAGCCTGCCGGCTTCGCTTACATCGCACCAGAATCTCAGGGCTCAAATCAATACGGCTACTGGAATCATGATGGCGGCCGGTCGGTGTGGACCTGGCTTCCACAATATCTGCTCCTTCGCGAGCTGCTCTGGAATCACTCTTATCGTCCCGTGGTGCTCGATGAGTATCGCGGATACCACTCAGCGGAACAAATGGGCCGCACCTACTACGGCCAAAGCACTCCGGCAAGCCTGCCGCGCTACGGCACTCACGGCACATTCACCCGTACGACTTACGCGAATAGCCGTTACGTGCAATCCGGAGGATTCAAAGGATCGGCTTATTCATCCCATGGCTCCATTGACCGCCCATCTACCTTCGGTTCGGAACACGCCAATCAGCGCAGCTCGCCGGGTTGGAACGATAAGAGTGCAGGACGGCGCTTCGGATCCGGCGCGGGATCGCCTTCAGGGCGGCGCTTTGGCCAATCGGGCGGCGGAAGAAGTTTCGGCCGCGGCTTCGGCCGCCGGCGCTGACCGGTTGCCGCCGCCATATTCGCGCCCCTAGTTTAAACACTCTTAAAGGATCTGATAGCTTGAAGCGGATGCCCCAGGATCTCGACAAGCTACGCTCTGAAATTGAGACGCATCTCAGCCAGTCCGGCATGACTGTGTTCTACGGATCGCATCGCATGCTGGACGCCATGCAGCAGGTCTCATGGGATACGGAGCGGCACCCTGATTTCCGCGAGTTTCTGAACTCGGCCCAATCGGCTGGAGCCAAGCTGATCGTCTTCAGCCAGCAAGCCTTTTCTCTCGACGAGATCGACGAAGCACTCGACCAGCTCGAAGCGTGTGACTTCACCCGCGAGGAGAAACGCCAGTATGAGAGCCGTTTGCGACAGCTACAAGGCTATGAAGGTTTCACTTCGTCCCTTGAGCTCACCTTCGCCCTGGATGCGCGCATTTACCTGTTCGAGGTGCATACCGATTGGTATGAGGCGTTCACCGACATTCTGGGCGAGCTTGATACCTCGGTCGAGGAAGAAGATGTAAGCGAGAATGGGTCGCTCGGAGGCTACTTCTCTAATAATTGATGTCCTCGACCGATATTGCATCGCGGCTTACCCGCCCGTCTGCCCGCTGGCTGAAACCCCACATTTCGAGCGCCACCACCGCCCTTTTCCAAGAGGCCTTCGGGCTCCATCCTGTAGCTGCCCGCGTCCTGGCAGCTCGCGGCTATTCCGATCTCGCGGCCGCTGAGGAGTTTCTCAACCCTAAGCTCGACAAGCTGCACGATCCCTTTCTCATACGCGACCTGAAGCCCGCCGTTGCCCGAATAAAGGACGCGATCCGCCGCTCGGAGCCTATCCTGCTCTGCGGTGACTATGACGTGGACGGCGCCTGTTCGATCGTGGTTCTTAAGAGAACAATCGAGATCCTCGGCGGTTCGGCAGATTTTCACATTCCCGACCGGCTAAAAGACGGCTACGGCATGCGGAATGAAGTGGTGGAGCACGCTGCGCAGGCCGGCGTGCGGCTGATTGTAAGCGTGGATACCGGCATTCGGGCGAACGCAGTCGTGCGGCACGCAAACGGCCTCGGTATCGACGTAATCATCACCGACCACCACCTTCCCGAGAAGGAACTTCCCCCTGCGCTGGCCGTTTTAAACCCGAACAGGCCGGACTGCGAGTATCCAAACAAGCACCTTTGCGGCGCAGGCGTAACCCTCAAACTCGTACAGGGCTTGCTCGCGGAAACCGATATGCCCGAGAGCCGCCGCGCCGCCTTGCTGGATTCCTTCCTGAAGCCGGTGGCTATCGCGACAGTCGCCGACATTGTCCCGCTCACCGGCGAAAACCGCGTCATCGTGAAGAGAGGGCTTTCCGGCCTGCGCCGCGTCCGCAACCTTGGTCTGCAGGCGTTGCTTTCCGTTGCCGGCTTCGAAGAAGGCGAGTGCCCATCCGCGCACCAGATTGCGTTTCGGCTCGCTCCACGCATCAATGCCGCCGGTCGCATGGCTACCGCGCACCATGTGATCGAGCTCTTTCTCACCGCTGATACAGACCGTGCTCGCCAGCTTTCAGAACATCTGGATTCTCTCAACCGCGAGCGCCAGCGTGTAGAGACCGAAATTGTAGAAGCTGTTCTTCAGCAATGTGAGCAGAGCGATTCGCACGATCAATCCGCCGCGCTGGTCTTCTCCGGCCCGGCCTGGCATTTAGGCGTACTCGGGATCGTTGCCAGCAGACTCGTCGAACGATTCGGCAGGCCCGTTTTCGTATTGAGCGATTCCGCCGAGCTGGATGAAAACGGGAGCCCTTACCTCTCGGGCTCCGGACGCAGCATTCCCGCATTCCACTTGCTAGAGGCTCTTGAGAGCATGCCCGAGCTCTTCCGCAAGTTCGGGGGCCACCGTCAGGCGGCAGGGCTGACTCTTCCCGCCGGCGCGCTCGCTGAGTTCCGGGGGCGCTTTGACCGCTTTGCTGCCGGCAAGCTGACCGAGGAAGACGTCCGGCCACAATACTCGGTGGATGCTGAAGCCACGCTTGCGGAACTGACCGATATTTGCGCGAAACAGGTCCTTTCCCTGGGCCCGTTTGGGTTCGGCAATCCCGCCCCTATCCTCTGCTGTTCGAATGTGCAAGTTGCCGGCCCTCCCCGTTTGCTCGGCTCCGGCAAGCACTTCACTCTCCCCCTGCGGCAAAACGGGCGTACCCTATTCTGCAAGGCGTGGAACTTCGGCGATCGCCTAGCATCCTTTCAGCCCGGCCGGGTGCTCGATATTTTGCTCCAGATCGAAGACGATCCGTTATCGAGAAAACGGGGTTACGGATCATGGTCGCTGTCCCTTAAGGATTTCCGGTTCAGCTCCGAAGTGAGCTAACTTTCAGTTCGGCACGTGTTCTTTCTCGGATAGCGCTCCGCTCAAATTCTGCCAGTTCGGCGAATACATGCAAGACCATCCTGCCTCAGGTGATGGCGTTTCGATTCTTTCAATCAGCGATTCGAATGAATCTTCCCCTGTTCACAGTCGCGAACAATGCGGGCGAAGGTCGGTCAGCATTTCTTCCCAGGCGCTCTAGCCGCCAGACAACGAGCGTGTCGCCTGTAGGAGCGACTTCAGGAAGGCCTCAAGCTCGGGGCGAACTGTATTCTTTCCGGTCGTGCGCTCTTTATGAACCCGGCGCCACCTGGCTCGCTTCATCGGGTCGCGCTGTAGTTCCAAGGTTCTCGATCGTCAGTAGCGGATGAGTTTATTTCGCCAAGCGGTATTCATAAGGCTACTTAATATTCGGCGCACCACTCGTACCATTAGTACCCAACTTCGAGTCTTTTTCATTGAAGAGTGACGCAAGACGGCTTACAGTACTTGCAGCCCCGCAGGGGTTTGCATGTGAAGAGCGATTCAGCGCCGCAGGGCGTTCATTGAAGATATTTTTTCAGCTCAGCTTTCTATTCAACCCTTTGGAGGGTTCCTATGGTTTTTGAGAGCCGTTTTCCGCGCATGATCTTTTTGAGTGTGATTACCGCGCTTGCCGCTTGGCCGCAGCAGTCTTCATCCGCTTCTTCGTCTGCCGAACCTGGTTCGATTAAATGGCATGCACAGAGAGCCCAGGAACAAGGCGCGACCTCTATCACGATCCCGGCACCTCGCGGGATGTTTGAAAAGATCAGCAGTCTTGACCAAGCGCTCTCGACTTATCACGTCGTTATTGGAACGCCGATCGCATCACTAACTCAGGTTCTGGATAGCCATCACGTTTATACCTGGTACAAGCTGCGAATACTTGAGAGCTTGGTACCTCATCCAAATCCGGAAGTTCCTGCCGTTTCTATTCCGGAGGCCCTCTTGCCAATTAACGCCAACGAAATCGTTGTTCATGTACCACAAGGTACAGTGACGGTGGATGGCATTCGAATCACGGTCAATGATCCGGATAGTCGTTTGCTTACTCTCCACGAGAAATATCTCTTCTTTCTGTCGCCTGACAGCTCCGGAAAATTTGCTTACCTCCGCGCCGGCCCCAACGCCATCTTTCTTATAAAATCAGAAAACAAAATGCTGCCTCTGATCGACACTCAGAGCCGCATGCAAATCGATTTGGACGCCTCGACTGGCGGCTCCCTCGATTCACTACGGACGTTTGCCAAAGCCAAAGCCGCTGAACGTCTGCAGCACAACTAAGATTCATTTGAGCAACACACTGTGAGCACGGAGGGGCTATTTATGTTCAAAGTTTGCGACCGCCGACAAATCTACGCCACATTGTTTGTTTCCTTTGCAGGGCTGCTTCTTTGCTCAACTGCATCCGCGCAAAACTGTCCGCCTTGCTACTATGATCAACTTCCCTTATCAGGGCATGGTGCTGCCCCTGATGGCTCCGGCAGGCGAATATCAACCGTCAAAGTCGATACAATCTCGTGGGGCTCGCCACCACCGCAGAACGTTGTCGATGGCGCTCAGCACGCCGCCGATCTCTGGAATGGTGTCCAGACCTGCTACTACTTTTCCGTGATTACTAGCGGAACGCCTGACTATCTGATCGCATCCAGCACAGCCCCCAACGGCGGCTGCGCTGATGATGTCATTTCTTCATATCCCTATACGATAGAGCTTCTCAATACACTTCAACACACGAATTATTCCTCAACGCTCATAGGTAATCTCATTGCGCATGAGCTCGGGCACGGGATTGGGTTAGACAACGCGGCCAATGGATGTTTAGACGGGGCCAGCATTATGGAGGGATACACAGGTACGGGCTGCCAACCGGTAACCCATTCCCCAACCTCGGCCGATGTTGCGAAAGCAAATCAGAACTGTACTAACCGGAGTACTTGCAACACTTCCAAGGAAGCGATGGTCGGTATACCTGAAACAATGTCTTGCCCACGGGCGACAACCTGCCCGAATGAAGGAAAGGCTTATCTCGGCGACGGGCCATCTGATCCATGCCTCAATCCTGATACTAGTGACGGGTGTGCCAATGCTGAAGACGCTTACTTTTCCAGCGTCCACTGTTGCTATGAGAATCAAAGTCCTATCATCGTCGATTTGCAGCATTCTGGTTTCCGGCTCACAGACGCTGCGGAGGGCGTGTACTTCGATTTTTCTGGCGCTGGCCTACCGACCCTCATATCGTGGCTAGCTCCGGGCCATGGGAACGCCTGGCTCGCTTTAGATCGCAATCGTAACGGGAAAATCGATTCTGGTCGTGAACTGTTCGGTAACTACACGACGCAGCCGTCCAGCGCCAACCCGAACGGCTTCGCCGCTCTTGCAGAATTTGACAAGCCCGTAAACGGTGGTAACGGGGATGGCATGATAGACGAGCGAGATTCTGTTTTCGACCGATTGCTGCTATGGACTGATGACAATCACAACGGCATATCCGAGCCTAGCGAATTGCACTCTCTTCAGGAGTTTGGAATCGTGGCGATAGACCTCCAATATCGGCTCAGTAACTGGAGCGATGCGTATGGAAACTTATTTCGCTTCAAGGGAAGGGTTCTGAGAGACCAGAAATGGGAAGACCGTACTATTTACGACGTGTTATTGCTCACCAACAAGTAATCCCCATGCTGCATCGCGCATCCCGCACATTGCTGGGCACCATGTGGGCCGTGGCAGCCGCTGCATCGGTCGCACAGAGCCAAACGATATGTTCTCCATTATCGGCAGAAGAAACACAACGCATCAAAACGTTCTTGCAGAGTCGGGACTCTCGTATCGCAGAAGTCCGGCCTGAATCAATTTCCATTGCGACAGGCGCTTGCTATCGCGCCGTAGTAATTAAACGAATCGATGGAGCGCAAGAAACACTTTTCTTGTCCCCGGACCACCGCTATTTGAGCATGCAGGTGCTTGATACCAAGCCAGATCTGGCCGAAAAGGAAAACAGCCGGCGCAATGCAATTACAGCGATGCTTAGCAATGCTTCGAACCGGCCCCAGAAAGGGCCGCCGAATGCACCTATTAGGGTCGACGTGTTTTCTGATTTTGAATGCCCGTACTGCCGTCAAGAATTTGTGATGGTTAACAAGACGTACCTTCCTGAACACAGCGCCGATATACGAATCACGTTTCATCAGAAGCCACTGTTGAATCACCCGTGGGCGCGCCGAGCCGCCGAATTAACGGAATGCGCTAACGAGCTGGGCGCTGATCTATTCTGGGACGCTCACGACTTTTTGTTCGAAAATCAAAATGCCATAGAACTCACAACGATTGACGGGAAAGTTTTTGAAGCACTGTCCAGAGCGTCAGGGTTTCGACCGAAGGACTACCAGACCTGCATTGCACGCCACACGTCGGAACCCTGGCCAGGAATTGACGCTGACAAAAAGCTGGCGATGGCATTGGATGTGAGAAGCACACCGACAATGTTCATCAACGGGTTGAAGATTGAGGGTACTCCGCCTCTGGAACAGCTCGACACGCTAATGAAAGAATTACGGAAAACTGCGGTGATCTCGCCCGAATCGCCTCTGGCCGGTAATACCAGGCCGAAAGAGTAGTTCCCGGCCAATTTTCCGTACCGGAGAACGGGCATCTTGCCGGCAATAGTCTCCCTTTATCCGCGCCAGGCACAGTGTGGTACGTAGCTTGTACAAATTCGGTCCCTAGCCCGGTTTCCTGCCCGGTTGCCCCAACGCCCTATCGGCTGGCGCCCTTTGCCGCTCCCACAGTTTCTCCGGTCACGTTAGCTGCCTCGGTCGGGACCTTTTGCAGCATGCCCTGGGTCTTCGCCGCCACTGCTTTCGCCGTGCTTTCTGGAGACGATGGATCGCCGTACAGCACAATCACCGAAATGCGCCGATTGGATGGATCCAAAGGGTTTGCCGAATTTCTAAGGCTCTGGTCTGCATAGCCCCGAATCTGTTTGATTTGATCTGGCCTTACTCCGTGCTCTTGCATAACCCGGCGCGCTTCGTGAGCGCGATCAGTCGAGAGCTCCCAATTGCTGTAGCCCTTTGTTGTCCCATATGCGGCAGCATCCGTGTGGCCCTCCAGGATAATGGGGTTGGGTAAATCTCCGAGCTGCGAAGCCAACAAGCCAATTGCCTGCAAGCCGAGCGGGGTCGGCTGCGCATTGCCCGATTTGAAAAATACGCCGTTCGAGTTCTCGACCAGTTCGATTCGCAACCCTTCGCCGGTAATCGTCATGGTAATCTGATCGCGCAATTTCTCGACCGCCGGCAGCGATCGGAATGCTTGCTCCAGCTTGGCTTTCAGCTTCTTCATATCGTCAATTGAGAGATACATCGACTTGCCGGAGCCGTTCAGCCCGCCGCTCCCCACTTCCTGCTTGTGCCCTTTCGGGTCCAGGAAGTAAGCCGCGATGGACTTTTTGACCTGATCGCTGCTCGCCATCAACCAGAGCACGATGAAAAGCGCCATCATTGCGGTTACAAAATCCGCGTAAGCGACTTTCCACGCCCCGCCATGATGAGCTGCATGATGGGCCGCTTTCTTACGGATGATAATCACCGGCTGCTGCGAAGAAGGTTGAGGCAAAGCTATTCCCTCCTTTCTTCATCGGCTGAGAGGCGGAATAAGTTTAGCCGGTCCGGATCGCTGAAGACTTTATTGCCATCCGAGTAATCTGAGGCGAAAATCCTGACCTCCGGCCACTACATAGCAGGTCCCGAATGGCTTCAGTTCAGATATCTCTTCCCCGCCCGGCCGTGCGCCAAACCGTCGTCACAGGCGCGCTCCTCCGAAGAGTGCTTTGGTTCGCCAGCACTTTCTTTCTGGCGCTTCTCAGCTGTGCCTTGGTCTTGAGCCGCGCAGCCGACTGACGTGTAACCCCAACTCAACTCTTAGTAGGACGCCCCTTTGGCAGGCGTACCAGAGTTAACCAGAAGTCCTCAATCGAACGTACCTTCACAAGGAAATCGTCGATTTCTACCGGCTTAGTCAGATAACAGTTCGCATGCAGCCCGTAAGCCCGATGCACATCCGCCTCGTCATCTGATGTAGTAAGCACGATGACCGGAATCTCGCGCAGAACCGGGTCCGCCTTCACCTCTTCGAGTACTTCCCTCCCGTCCTTCTTGGGAAGGTTCAGGTCGAGCAGAATCAAATCCGGGTCCGGGGCGTTCTTGAATCGGCCTTCGCGCCGCAGAAACTGAAGCGCGGCCACCCCGTCCTCGGCCAGGTGAATGTCATGTAGCAGGCGGCCATCTCGAAACGCCTCTTCGACTAACCCTGCATCCGCCGGATTATCCTCTACCAGTAATATCTGCATTTCTCTCTTCATCGAGGATCACTTCCGCCCGCTAAGAGCTAGTCCCGTTCCGGACGACTGCAAATTGACCATCTCATCCAGCACTGCTTGCGGATCGAGCGGCAGGGCAAAGCTGAAGGTTGAGCCAATTCCCGGCTCCGACTGTGCCCAGATCCTGCCCCCATGCGCCTCCACAATTCGCTGGCAGATCGCCAGCCCGATGCCGGTACCGGGATAAGCGCCTATCTGATGCAGCCTCTGAAAAATGATAAAGATCCGCTCGGCATACTTTGGATCGAAACCGATGCCGTTGTCGCGGATCGAAAAGATCCATTCGCGGCCTTCCCGCCGAGCAGACAGGTGAATTTCAGGGAGTTCCCCGGGCTTTGAAAACTTCAAAGAGTTGCTGATTAGGTTCTGGAGTACCTGCATCAGCTTCCCCGCATCCGCTTTGATTCCAGGTAGTGGATCACTGGTAATTCTAGCCCGCTTCTCGGCGATGCTCAGCCGCAAGTTCGCTTTCACTTCCTCTAGAACTGAATTCATGTCCGTCGGTTCGATGCTGAAAGCGGCGGTACCCACTCGCGAATAGGCTAACAGGTCTTGCACGAGGGCCTGCATCCGCTTTGCTCCGTCCACGATGAAGCGAATATACTTGTCTGCCTGCTCATCCAGCTTGCCCTCATATCTGCGCCCTAGCAGCCCCGCGTAGCTACCGACGGTCCGCAGCGGCTCCTGAAGATCATGACTGGCTACGTAGGCAAATTGAGTAAGGTCCTTGTTGGACCGGCTCAAACGCTCGTTCGCCTCTTCGAGCTCGGCTGTTCGAGCTTCAATCCGCGCCTGCAGATCGGCATTTATGCGCCGCACTTCGGCGTCGGCCGCGTCACGCTCCCGCCCATACTGCTGGATTAATCCAAACGCGAAGTATAGAAGCGCGATAGTGATCAGTAACCCGAGCGCGAAGCACGCTGCCACTGCGATCTCAAAAATCCTCTGCTCCCGTTTCCGGAGCACAAGCAACTGCGCCTCTTCTCTCCTCATCGCATCGGCGATCTGCTGGATCCGGTCCATCAGAACGGTCCCTTGACCCATCTCGAGCACTGCTTCCGGCCCCGGTAAGTGCCCGCTTGACCGCAGTGCGAGCACACCTGCTAGTTTCGCGGACCGGGCTTGAATGGTCTCGGAAAGCTGCGTAAGATTGCCGCGCTGCCTGGGATTATCGGTTGTAAGCCGGCGAAGAGACGAAAGCTTACCGGGAATGCGCTGTAGATCGTTGATATAACTTTGCCGGTACATTTCTTCTCCGGTTAGCAAATAGCCCCGCTGGCTACTCTCGGCTTGGTAGACCGTCACCATCAAATCCTTCACCGCAACCAGAACGGCTTCGGTATGCAAGACCCAGCTGATACTTTGGCGGTACCGGCCGGCAGCCCACAAGCTGAGCACCCCGAGTGCGAGGGGTATGATCAGCACCCAGATGAACATATCGCGGGTGCGACGGGCAATCGTAGCAGTCATTCACTTAAACAGCAACAGGCAACATCTGTATTGTGACCGATGCGCCTGCGCGGCCCTTCAACTCTTCTGATACCGGTGGCCGGCCGCTTCTTCGAGAGCACCGGTTAAGGAAACCTCCAAGCGCTTCAATTGGGATCTGATGACAAAATATTCAGAGGCTAAGGAATGTCAAACACGGAGGCGCTCAGCCGGTTGTTACGCAGTGCCCTCAAGTGTTTCGCAGCGCGTTTCAGATGATCACCGGGCAGAAACCATCCTCAACCGCTCGCCTTGAAGCGTTTTCCGACGGTGTTATCGCCGTCATCATCACCATCATGGTCCTTGAGTTGAAGGTGCCACACCAGGACGGAACCGCAGGTTTGTTCGCCATATTCCCGATTCTCCTGGTTTATCTACTCTCGTTCGCCTTCACTGCCATTTATTGGGTCAATCACAAGCATCTGGTGGAGCGCATCGAGTCCGCCGGCGGCCTTATTCTTTACGCCAACCTGGGTTTTCTTTTTTGCCTTTCGCTGCTGCCGTTCTTCACTTCTTACGTCATTGAAAAGAAGATTAACTCGTTCGCTGTTTCCTTGTATGCAGTGTCGATGATCATCACTGGCTTTTCCTTCCTTCTGCTTCGCCTGGCGATTCATCGCAGCCTGCGGCGCTCAGGAAATCTTGAACGTCAGGATGCAGCAGAGCGGGGCAAACATCTCATTAGCCTCGCTCTGTACCTTTCGGCCGTGCCACTCGCGTACTTCCATCCCGGACTCTCATTGGCCATTATTGCTGTCGTGACACTGGTTTGGATCATCCCCAGCCTTGCCATCTCCAAAACCAGTGACTAGGTGAGCTGAAGGATGGAAGAGTAAGCGCGGGCAGCGGATTCGCCCCTGCGGCACGCAATGCACTAAGCCTGCTACTGCTCGACTTCCTCGAGTTCCTGATTGGCCTCTTCCAGCAGCGGAGGCGACAACTGCGTCAGCAGCTTGTCCGTCTTCTCTTCTTCGGCCAAAGTCTGCGCCAGCAGCTTCGCAACTTTCTGGTTTCCGATCTGCTCCGCCATCGTCCGGAGTGTGCCGTAACCCGAGATCTCATAGTGCTCCACTTTCTGGGCGGCCGCCACTAACCCCAAGTCTGCTACTGCTTCGTCTTTCTCTTTGCCTTCCTGAATGGTCTCGGTGCCCTCTTCGATGAGTCCCTGCATACCACGACAGGGTTTCGCTTTGGCGCGCGCTCCCAGCAGTTCGAAAGCCTGTTTCAGGCGCTCCACCTGATTTTTCGTCTCTTCCAAATGCTTCTGAAACGCCTGCTTCAATTGCGGGTTGTGAGCCGCCTTGGCCATCTTGGGAAGCGCCTTTACCAATTGGCCTTCGGCGTGTAGCAGATCCTGCATTTCCTCGACTAACAAGTCTTCAAGAGCGGACATGTCTCTGGTTATCTCCTTCTTAAGTAGACCTTCCATGGACTCCGTAGTTTCGCCCGACAAATTACTAAGCGGCGGCAAACTTACGTTTGCGCAACTCGTCGAACCCGACGGCCGCGATAATCACAGCCCCGATCGTCACCTGCTGCCAGTAAGGATTGATGCCCAGCAGATCGCTGCCGTTTGCCAGCAGGCCCATAATAAAGGCCCCGATCAAAGTTCCGATCACGCTCCCTTCCCCGCCCTGCAAACTGCCTCCGCCGATTACCACCGCCGCAATCGCCAGCAGCTCGTAGCCCTGCCCGGCGGTCGGCTGGCCGGTCATCAGGCGCGACGCCTCCACCATACCGGCTAGCCCCGAGAGCAAACCTGCAATCGCGTACACCGCAACCAACACCCGATTGATTGGCACGCCCGCGTAGAAAGCAGCGTTGACGTTGCTTCCTATCGCGAAGGTGTACCGGCCAAGTTTCGTGTTCTCGAGCAGAAAGTGCATACCCACCGCGCAAAGGGCCAGCACCCATAACGAGAAAGGGATACCCAGCAGATTGCCGTCCCCCAAAAAAGAAAACTGGTTGGGGATTTCGTGGACCGGCAGTCCTTTCGAAACCACCAGCGCCAGGCCTCGATATGCCCCAAGAGTGCCCAGCGTCACAATGAATGGGTTGATCCTCATGCGTGTGATCATCAGTCCGTTCAGCAAACCGCAAACTAGCCCCGCGCCGATCCCGATCGCGATCGCAACAGGGATCGATTGTCCGCCTTTAATCGCCATGGTGCCGAACAATCCGGCTACCGCCAGGATGGAGCCCACAGAAAGATCGATGCCCCCGCTGATAATCACCAGTGTCATGCCGAGCGCCATGATGTTGATGACCGCGGTTTGACGCGCCACGCTCGCCAGATTGATGCCGGTCAGAAAGTGCGGCGTGGCAATCGTCAGCGCAATGCACAGCAGGATCAGTGTGAAGAAAGGCAGCAGCTTCTGAACGCGCTTCACTGGATGATCTCCGCGCTCGTCGTGGCTCCCGACGGTGCCGCCAGCCGCATGATCTCCTCCTGTGACGCCCCGCGCGGCAGTTCACCCGTGAGCCGTCCCTCGCGCATAACCAGAATCCGGTCGGCAACCTGGACCAGTTCTGGAAGTTCTGAACTCACCATCAACACCGCTGCTCCCCCGCGCGCCAGTTGGTCCATCTGTTCGAAAACGTCCTGCTTCGCCCCGATATCGATGCCGCGCGTCGGTTCATCAAAAAGAAAAACTCGCGCCCCGCGCGCCATCCATTTCGCGATGACTACCTTCTGCTGGTTGCCGCCGCTCATGCGTCCTGCAAGCTGCTGCGGCGAATCGCTCTTAATACGCAGCCGCCGGCCATAATCCTGGGCCACGCTCACCTCATCGCGTTTACTCAGGAAACCCCAATGCGAATAACGGCTGAGGTCGGGCAGAGTAATGTTGTACGAGATCGGCAGCTTCAGCGCGAGCCCGTTCCGCTGCCGGTCTTCTGGGATCAGCGCAACTCCGGCCTCAGCCGCCTCCTGCGGAGAAGCGAACGAGACGGCTTTCCCCGCTACCTCCATGCTTCCGTGCTCTGCCCGGTCGATGCCAAAAATAATCCGGCACAGCTCGGTTCGTCCGGCGCCCATCAGCCCCGCCAACCCGACGATCTCACCGGCGCGGATCTCCAGATTGATATCTCGCAGCCAGCTGCGCGAAATATCCTTGACGCGCAGCAGCGTATCCCCGGGCGTCACCGGTTCGCGGCTGTAGATTGCGTTCACCGTCCGGCCGACCATGTGCTGGATCAGTTGCTCGCGCGTGAGATCCCTTAGCGCGCCTGTAAAGACCGTTGCACCGTCCCTCAAAACCGTAACGCGGTCGCCCAGCGAACGCAGTTCCTCGAGCCGGTGGGTGATGTAGATCAATCCCACCCCGCGATCACGCAGCTGCCGCACAATCCGGAAGACCTCATGCGTCTCCGACTCGGAGAGCGAAGAAGTGGGCTCATCGAAAATCAACAGGCTCGATCCTTGCGCTATGGCTCGGCAGATCTCGACCAGTTGCCTGCCCGCAGGGCTCAGACTTTGCACGGGAGCCTCGGGGTCGAGATGAAAGCCGTTCCCCGCAATCAGCGATCGTGCGCGATCGATAATTACGCTACGCTGGACCCATCCCGCTTTGGTGGTGATTTCGCGGCCCAGATAAATGTTCTCCGCCACCGATAAGTGCGGCGCAAGCAGCGATTCCTGGTGTACCATCGCGATGCCCTGCGCGGCCGCTTCCGCAGGGCTTCTGAACCACACCGGGCTTCCGCGCCAGAGCATCTCGCCTGAATCGCGCGCGTGCATGCCTGCCACCATGCGCATCAGCGTGGACTTCCCTGCTCCGTTTTCGCCCATGAGCAGATGCACTTCGCCTTCGCGTACTTCCAGGTTGGCGTCGCGCAGCGCGCGTATCCCGCCGAAGTTCTTCTGAATGGCTCGAAGCGAGAGCAGCACTCCAGAAGTTTATATCAGCGTGCTTCATAACTCGCACGCTCAGCCGCAGGACTTCAGTCCCGCTCTAGGGCTGACTCACTTGCCCGTACCCGCCTCTGAAATTCCAGGGCGTTCTCCTTCATCCAGATGTTATTGAAAAAGATGTATCGGGGAGCATCCCCCTTCGACGCGCATTTCCACAGCACGTTTAGAAGCTCCTCCAGATCGTCGCCGGAATATCGATACGAATAGCCGGCTTTACCGTGAAGACGCCAGTACGAGGCTTGCACGTCGGCCTTATCAGCTTCGGACGGATCGATGCAGCGCAAAAGCTCCCAGTCCTCACATATACGGGCAACGAGATTGGACGGCCAGTCGCCCCGGGGTTCCCAGGCCAGCTTAAACCCTTCCCGTTCGATCCGCGAAAAAAAGCGTTGCAAGTTGCGCAGGTTTTCCGGTTCTGGACCGAAAGAGGCTGGGGATTGAAATAGAACCACTCGCGCTTCTAATATCCGAGCGATGGCGACTGTGCGCTCCCATGCCAGTGTGACCTGCTCGGTAGGTCGGAAGGATCCCACCAGATCGCGTTCAGCAGCACTGAGCTTTGATTTCAACTTGCGATAGGTTGGGCTTGATGGCGTGTGGGTGATGAGCTGCCAGGCCTTTAGGCAGAAGTGAAATGAGCCGGGGGCCATACCGCGCCACTTACTTGCCAGGGCAACCGACGGCAGCTCGTAAAATGTGCTTTGCAGTTCAACTGTTGGAAAATCCTCGACGTATTTCGCTTGCGCCTCGCTCCAGCCACAGCAGCCGATAAGGGGCAGCCCCGCTTCCCTATTGGGCGAACTGTCGCGCTTCTTCTGCTTCATGGGGAGTTGGTCCATTTCCAAGTCCCAGTGTGCCCTTGTTAATACGACACTTCTGTTCGGCAGGTGTGGACATGATCACCTTGCACAGACATTAGTGCTATTTATTTGACTTTGACTTCCCCCCGGGTCCGCTATACGCTTGCGCAGGATCTTATTTACTGCAAGGGCGCGGAGGTCGTTGCCATGACGTCACGCCGGTGCGGCAGTTTGGGTTTTGCGCTTCTTTCAATCGGCTCTCTCGGTCTCTCAAACGCGAACGCCGACACAATCTCAACCTGGAACGGCGCTCTGAAAATTGGAGCGCCGCCGGTCAATGGACCCCTTCCCGCGTCCCGAACAACACTACCGGCCAGTCTTACGATGTGATGATCGGTAATATTTGACAGTCGAATACAACAACCAGGAGTCTACTTTTCTATGGCCGATAGCGGCCCGCCTGGCATGGTGATAGAGCAAATCTGCGCCATTGGCGTTCTACCGGCAATAAGCCGCACCTCTGGCTCTCTGCCGCTGCGCCGTTCCTCGCCCTGAGCCAATCCGAGCGCGAGAGTTACCTGGAAGCGCGCACAGCATTGCATAAACCTATCGCCAATCGATTTTCATATGCAATAGAGTTCTGTAATAGACGCCAAAAGATCCCGCCTTTCAGCCGTGACCCACTCCGGAATGAACCGAGCCACTTTCCCTAATGACCAGACAGCAGCTGGATGCGAGTTTCCCCGCTTTGCCGCTCTGTGCCTCAAAGCATATTCCTGAGCATAGGTAGTAGCGATTAACCCGATCGTCAAAGCTGTTACGAACAGGCGCCAGCACCTGTGCAAAATACCTTTACTCCGAAGCTGCTTCAATCCATGTCATCTTCTTATAATATGATTGCTATGCCTAGCGGCCGGGGTATATCCATTGGATAAGCGGAATTCTGCGCAAACTGCGCTTGATTTGCTCGTGTTGACAATTCTCGATCGTCGCGGCCCATTGCACGGCTATGGAATTGCCAGTTCCATTGAAGAGTTGTCACAGGAAGCGCTTCGTGTCGAGGAAGGCTCGCTTTATCCCGCGTTGCATCGAATGGAAGAACTTGGATGGATTGCCGCGGAGTGGAAAGTGAGCGAAACGAACCGCCGGGCGCGCTTCTATCGCACAACGAAAGCCGGCAAGAAACAATTGGAGTCTGAATCGGAGCGCTGGGCGAGCTTCTCCGCAGGTGTCTCGCGCGTCTTGCGCTACGCATAGCAATGCTTTGAGGGAGTTCTTATTGTGTCCTGGCTTTCGCGACTGAAGAATGCATTGCATCCCCGCCGGCTGGATGAAGATCTAGCCGAGGAATTCAGAGATCACTTGGAACAGCGCGCTGCCGCTTTCCGCGCCAAGGGACTCAACAGCCAAGAAGCCCAGAAGGAGGCCCATATGCGTTTCGGAAGTGTCACCCGTCTCAAAGAAGAGAGCCGGGCGTTTCGTCTTCTGGCTTGGCTCGATGGAACAATTCAAGACGTGCGGTACGGCTGGCGAGGTATGTGCAACTCTCGCCCGTTTGCTGTTACAGCCGTGCTGTCGCTGGCCTTGGCTATTGGCGCAATCACTGCCATCTATTCCATAGCCGATGCCGCCGTTCTACGACCGCTGCCCGTACGTGCGCCCGACCAATTATTCACGCTTTCCTGGCCAGAGCCAGCGAACCCTGGAACTCCGGCTGGGACCGAAAGGGACTCATTCAGCTATCCCGAATTTGTCCGGTTCGTTGATGCCACGAAATCCCTTGCGCGTCTGGGGCTTTTTAGCGGACCGTTTCGGGCGGAAATGAAAACGCTCAAGCCAGACGCACCTATCGAAAATATCAACCGCGCATACATTTCCGGAGAGGCTTTCGACATCTTGGGTATTCGTCCAGCAATGGGAGGCTTCTTTTCTAAAGAGCAGGACCGTATCCAACAAGGTCGCGCGCTTGCCGTCATCAGTTACGAGTTTTGGGAACGTCGCTTCCGGCGAGATCCAACTGTTGTGGGACGAAGAATCTTAGTCGATGACAAAGAACTGGAGATTATCGGCGTCACGCCCAAGGGCTTTTGGGGCGTAAAGCCAGGCAAATTCGTGGACGTGTGGCTCCCCGGGACCTTGTTTGCACCCTATGTCCTTAGGAACCCAGGGGCATACTGGCTCCAGATTATCGGCCGGCTCGCGCCAGGAATTTCGCCCGAACGAGTACAAGCACAACTTCAACCCCCATTCCACGATTTCCAAGCCCAGCTTGTGAAACTCTTTCCGGCCATGCCGGACGTCATCAAGAAGCAATTCCTACAAAGCAAGATTCGCCTGCATTCTGCCGCCACTGGAATATCCGACTTGCGGAAGACCTTTTTACGTCCACTGTGGATTCTGTTCGGCGTTGCGGCGGGAATATTGCTGATGGCCTGCGCTAATGTTGCGAGCCTGCTGCTCGCGCGCTCGACGGCTCGCGGCAGTGAAATGGCCATGCGAGTAGCCCTCGGCGCTGAACGAATCCGCCTCATCCGTCAGATGCTAACGGAGAGCCTCATTCTTTCGCTCATGGCCGGAGCATTGGGGTGGTTGCTCGCGCGAAGCGCGGGACCCATGCTGGTGCGCTTGCTTTCAACAACCCGCGATCCCTTGCAGCTTGCACTCGCAATCGATACGCGAGTGCTGTTCTTCTGCATCGCAGTGTCTTCCCTATCGGCTGTACTCTTCGGTCTGATCCCGGCGTGGCAAGCCTCGGGCGTGCAGCCGGTGCGCGGGTTGCGGGCCACGACCGGACGGATTGGCAGTCTCCGGCTCGGAAAGTTTATGGTCAGCATTCAGGTGGTCTGCGCATTCTGTCTGATAACAATCGGTGCAGCTTTCCTATTCAGTCTCGGCAATCTGCTCCGCGTCAATCCTGGCTTCGATCCACAGAACGTAGCCGTGCTGAGCCTTACCGCGGAAGCTGCCAAAAATTCCGTTATGTGGCTTGGCGGTCAGCAACCCGGGCAAGCCCGGCTGCGCAATCACATGCTTCAGCTTCAACAAGCAGTGGCGAGTCAGCCCGGCGTCCAGGCAGCCGCATTGGCTTGGTGGCTCAATTTCGGCGGCGGAGGTTGGTTAGAACAAATTTTTGTACCGGACAAGGGGCCTTCCAAGGAGGAAGAGATTCTTTACCCCGTGTCTCGCGGCTACTTCGCCGCTCTCCACATCCCATTTGTGGCCGGACGCGACTTTAAACCAACAGACAACAGCTCGGGGCAGCCGGCACCGGCGATTGTGAATGAAGCATTTGTGCGGAAATACTTCAACAGCGCGAACCCCTTGGGTCGCGAGTTCAGCTACGTCTCTCGCATGGATCATCGGTCAGCGCGGCAGATGATCGTCGGCGTGGTAGCGGATACGCGCTATTACAATTTACGGAGCGCCGCAACTCCCATCGCCTACCTTCCCATCAACGGCAACACCGCGTTCACGCTCTATGTACGCTCGCCGCTTCCGTTAGGTCGGATTATGCGCATTGTGGACCGCGAAGCGCGCCGCCTCGGATCTGACATGCAGGTACACGAGGTGACCAATCTTGAAACCATCATCGGGAACACGCTAATGCGCGAGAAACTGCTCGCCGGCATGGGCGGCGCATTTGCCTTTTTCGGCCTTCTTCTCGCGGCCATCGGTCTGTTCGGACTCGCTAATTACTCGGTCGGGCAGCGCACCAAAGAGATTGGCATTCGAATGGCGCTGGGCGCACGCCGGACCCAAATCGTTTCGCTCGTCCTGAACGATTTAACCGCGTTGATGAGCTTAGGAATCATTGTCGGCCTGGCAGGCGGGCTCTCCATTCTGAGCGTAGTAAAATCTTTACTATTTGGAATAGGAACAGCCGATCTACGCGTCACTGGTACTGCGATCGGACTGTTGCTATTGACCGGCTTGCTCGCTGCCGGTCTCCCCGCACACCGCGCCGCGACCGTGGATCCCATGCTCGCGCTCCGAGAAGAATAGATTCATTGGTGTCTCCTTTCAGCAGCCTGGCCGTGACGTTTAGCTCCTGGACCCCATCCGTTTGCATCGTTTCGGCGAGGCTCTTTAACCCAGGCGTCTACACCCTTGGGCTTCGCAGCCCGGCAACAACATGTACACGGCGGCTACGCCGGTTCAGCGAAGCTTCACCGTTTTGCCAGCTGCCAATTTTACGATCACCCGGTAAAGTATGGTGCAGGTTTTAGCCCTATGGTTGTTGGCCTTCGCGGCTCCTCAGCAGGGGAACGTTGAGGTTAAGGGATATGTCATCGCAGCAATAAATGGCGAGCGTACACGGGATGCCATTCGGGGTGTGCAAATACGATTGAGTTCGCTGCAGCAGGTGTTGTCCGCAAAAACGGATGCGGCCGGCTATTTCGCTTTCCAGGGAGTGCCGCCTGGAAACTATGCTCTTATTGCTGAAGCAGCCGGTTTCAAGGCTTTTTATAACCCGGTCCGACTGACTGGACGGGAAGGCACCGCCGTATTCGATATAGATCTGAGCGCTGCTATGGACCCGGATAGCTGCAACTCTGCCTCAATATCTTATGCGGGTTATCAACCGAGTCAAACGGGTCACATTTCATTGGAAGCCACAGATTCGCGAGAGCCGCACCGTCCGATACCGGGAGTCGTTTTTACGATCAAAGGCCTCGTAGCCGGTCAGTCCAAGGCTCAGACGCTAATCGGGAGGGACGGTCTGGCTAACGTGACACTCTCCCCTGGCTCATACACGGTCGCTGTTAAAGCCGTTGACTTCCATGCACAAGAAGTGGATATACTTCTTCCGCGCGACAACGCCACCCATATACGCTTCTCGCTAGTGCCAAAGAAGCTACAAATTGCTTACCAGTAGCGGGCCTGCACTGCGGGTTGCATTCCGCTCCTTTGGCCGAATTTTCCCGCCCGTTATCCTGAGGGTATATGCGTTTGATGGGCCTTTTATTGCTGGCCCTCTCCCTCCCGTTGTGCGCCGCTGCTCCTCCTGCCTGCTCTTCCGGCGCACGCTCTTTTCTCCCTTGCGAGCTGACCTTCGAAATCAATCGCACCGACGGTTCAACCTTTAAAGGTGACCTCATACGAGTCGAATTCCGCTCGCCTTCGCACAAAACGTACTTGATGCATGCCTTTATGCAAGACCCTGCCGCAGGGCCTTTGAGAGTCCGTTTCAGCCCCACTGAGCCTGGCGTCTGGACCTATCACGTCTTAAGCGATGTAAACCGCTACAACGACCAGGAGTCTACCTTTTCTGTCGCCGACAGCGGCCTCCCTGGCATGGTTGATGTCGCGAATCTGCGCCATTGGCGCTCTAGTGACAAAAAGCCGCACCTCTGGCTCTCTGCCGGTGCGCCGTTCCTCTCGATGAGCCAATCCGAGTGGGAGAGCTGGCTCGACGCGCGCAAGCATGACGGCTTCACCCACATCCGCGGACCTCTGCTCACCGACTCTCAGCCCCTCAAACCGCTCGATGCGGGGGGCCGCCCCAACCCGGCCTACTTCGCAGAACTGGACGACCGCCTGCTCGCCGCCGCGGCTCGCGGCTTCACCCTGGACTTGCTGCTCGCCGACAAATCTTTTGCCGCCACCGGCCTACTCTCGAACTTCGACTGGCACGAGCCCCTGATCAACTATCTCGTCGCGCGTTACGGAGCCCTGAATGTCACTTGGCAAGGCATAGAGCATTTCGAGGATTTGCCCAACTCCCGTGCCATCTTGAAAAGCCTCGGGTCGTTGCTGCAAAAGTACGACGGCTTCGGTCATCCCCGCTCGACCGACGCCCGCGCGTCCTCTTTCCCGCTGTTGCCTGATGCCTGGATGAATTTCCTGATCGAAGCCTCACCGAACCCGCAACTGGGAGCCGTCGAACACCAGTTCACTGAGCAGCCCGAAATCCACGTCATCAACACGGCGGACCCCGACGCTTTCCGCCATGAGCTTTGGAATTGCACGACCAATGGCCAATACCCCACCGTCTCGTACCAGAGTTTGCGAAACGAAGCCAACCTGAAGGCAGTTCAGATATGGGTTCACGTCCTCACCGGGATGCGCCATTGGGAGCTCGAGCCCTACTTCGACGTGGACGGGGCGCGCGCCGTCGGACTCAACGAAGTGGAATATCTGGCCTACGCCCAAAACCCGGGTATAGTCGAGATCAACCTGCCGAAGCACAAGTACAATCCCCTTTGGGTTAACCCGGCGACTGGAGAAGAAATCGATCTAAAGGATTACAAAGGCGAAGTCTTCAGCCGCCAGACACCCGACAACTCCCACGACTGGATTTTGCAGGTGCCGCGCGAAGGAAAAAAAGAATCCATGCTGAAGTACTACTACTTCGAATCGGAAGATCCCCCAGTGCAAGAAATTGAAAGTGATTCTTCAAAGATCCCTTTCGAAATCGCTGAACCGCATGGAGGTTTAATTGTCACGTCTAGCCCTACGCTCTTCGCGACCAAGATCACCCGCGCCAACCGCGCCAGCCGCCACATGCAGTTTGCGTGGTGGGGTGAAGTGGTGACCAACGGGCAAGGCGCGCGGCTTCTTGGACTTGGAGCATCCGGCACGTTTCCTATTCCGCCAGATCTGCTCACCGAGCACGGCCAGACCCTCAGCCTGCGGCTCTTAGCCATTAACGCCAACGGGAAAGCTTACGAACTGGACCGCGTGTACCAGCTCGCACGGTGACTATTCTGGCTCTAGACACCACCTCGACCGTGGCGAGTGTTGCCATCCGCCAAAACCAAAATACAGTAAGAGAGATAACACTGGAGTCGACGAGCGGCTTCGCCCACCTTATCTTCGAAGCAATCGAAAAGTGCAAAAACGAAGCCAAGGTCGAATTGCAGGAGGTCGATGGCTTCGCGGCCGCCAGCGGACCCGGCTCTTTTACCGGTGTCCGCGTAGGCTTGAGCGTAGCGAAAGGCCTTGCAGAATCAATGAGAAAGCCCGTACTCGGAGTTTCGAACCTGAGGGCCTTGAGTTCGTTCGGCAGAAATGGCTCCCGGCTCCGGGCCGTGGTCCTCGATGCTCGGCGGTCCCAGGTTTATGCGGGGGTATACGATGACCACCTGCGCCCCGTCCTGCCCGAAACTGTCGAAAGCTTGGAAGCATGGCTCCGGAAACTCGATCCGGCAGCCGCTTATGAGTTCATCTCGCCCGCACCCTTGGCGCTCGCCGGAACCCCGTTCGCGCAAATGCCCTTCGTCGAGCCCCCAGCGGCCCTAGCCGGTGCCGTCGCGCTTTGCGCCGAGTTGGACGCGGGCGAAGGCAAATGGCTCGATCCTGCGGCCTTGGACGCCAACTACGTCCGCCGCTCCGATGCCGAACTGTTCTGGAAAGATCGTTAACTACAACTGCGGTCTGGCGAACAATAGCCGCGCCTGGTTCAGACAGAACCAGCTCAGGAACCCGTTCAGCACAACGAGCGCAGCATAAAAATACGCGATTGCCTGTCTTGATTCTGCTGGAAAATCGCGCTTCCAGATCCGGTAACCCGTCCCGATAGCCACGAACCCGAAAGCCCATTCATGCAGCAGAAAGGCAAGCGTGAGACAGACCGCCAGAATCGCGAGCCGGTGTTGCCGCCCCAAGGCGGTCATGGCTGCTCCGCCGTCCAAGAGTGAGACAGGAATCAGATTGATCAGATTGAGCCATCCGGCGAACTGCGCTACCGCCAGCCAGACGCCCTGGTGAGTCCATAAAAAGATGCCGTAGGCGATAACGCCGGAAAAGAATCCGAATAGCGGCCCGGCCAGCGAGATCATCGCTCGAATGCCCACGTCTACGTTTGCGCCATTCCATTTGACGTACGCTCCCAGTCCCGGCAGGAACATGGGCAACTCAGCCCTAAAGCCGAAGCGCCGGACAACCACGTAATGCCCGAACTCGTGGAGCAGCACCGATCCGGTTAGACCAACGGCAAACCACCAGCCGAACATGGCCCAGTACAATCCGACAAAAGCCAGAATGCTGAACAGGAATTTGCCCTTGGTCAGAAGAATCAGGGCAACGGTTTTGAACTTCGCGATAAACGCGATAAGAACCCCGAGCGGCCCCAGGCGTTTCGTCCAGTTTACTTTGGGCTTCGGCGACAGCCGCGCGTCAAGCCGCCCTATTTCCCGCAGCACGCCTTGCCGTTCGCTTGCGTCGATTGGCAGCAGATTGAGGATCGCAACCCAGTGCTCGCGCGCTGCTTGCAGTTGTCCTAATGCAGTAAGCTGGCGAGCCCGCAAAGCGAGCTGTTCTACCTGTTCTGTTACCAAAATCTAGTTTACTGAGTTAATCGACTGCGCCCGCGTCGAAGTCGGGCAGGTGCCCACTACAGTGCGAAAGGAAAACCGCCGCCACCGATTCCAGACCTTCCTGGTCTTCTTCGTCAAAGCGGTTCAGGCTCGAGCTGTCAATATCGAGAACACCGGCCACCTTGCCCCAGTTCATCAGGGGAACCACGATCTCCGACTGCGAAGCTGCGTCGCAGGCGATATGGCCAGAGAACTTGCTAACGTCCGCAACCACAATGCTTCGACGTTCGGCGGCTGCAGTTCCGCAAACGCCCTTGCCGAAGGGCAGGCGAACACAAGCCGGTTTGCCCTGGAACGGCCCGAGCACAAGTTCATTGTCCTCGGCGATGTAGAACCCCACCCAGTTCACATCCGGCAGGAGTTGATACAGAAGAGCGGACGTGTTGGCGGCATTTGCAATGAAATTATCCTCTCCGCCGAGCAGTTGATCGAGCTGCTCGCAGATTTGCTCATAAAAAACAGCTTTAGTGCCGTTTGAATCGGCACGAATTGCAGATTGCATTTTGTAAGTAAGTGTAGCTCTCTTCTTTTGCTTCTCAAAGCGCTTAAAAGCGCACAGGCCGCCGGATCCGGCGGCTAACGAAGCTCACTCGATGGGCTTGGCCTCATCCAGCGCGCCCAGCGTGCGTGGGTTATTCAAGAAATCACTTTTTCTTGCGCCGGTAAGGCTTCTGGAGGTAGCCGGCGGCTTCTTTTGCGGGCTCGGAATTGGGAGCCATAGAGATCGTCATGCGATACGCTTCCGCTGCGTGCCGGTGATCGTCCATCAGATCGTATACCTGACCGAGGCGCATCCACGCCATCACCGCCGTACTCAGATCCAGCTCATCGCTGTGCCGCGTTGCCAGCTTCAGATCCTCGAGGGACTGGTCTAGATCTCCATACCAGAACAATAGATTTCCGCGCGCATATCGGACCCGCTCGAGCGGCAACCGCGCGTAACCCGGTTCACGTCTGCGCAGCGCGGCCTCGATATCGGCCAGCACCTCCAAAGCAGCCGCCTTGTCACCGAGATCGCTATACATTTGGACTTCCTCAAAACGAAAAAGATAGTTCCGCGGAAAAGTGCTTGCCAGGATTTTCAGAAGCGGAATGGCGTCGTTCGGCCGATGGTCGCGGCGATAAATCACCGCGAGCAAAATTGCTGCATCGAAGCGGGCTCTTACGCCGTGAGCAAAGACGGTCTGCAACTCCCGGACGCCACCCTCTTTGTCGCCGTGAAAACCATCAAAGGCGGCTACCATACGCAGATAAGCAGGCAGGCAGCCTACAACGTATTCGCTTATTCCATGAATCAAATGCGCATCCACGAAGCTGGGATCGAGCGCGAGGATCTGATCGTTCGCCTTGCGCGCGGCAACCGACTCGTGCAGGGCCTGCATCCAGGATTTGTTTACCAGAAACAGGAAGTTCGCGCGCAAGCCATGTGCAGCAGCCAGGCAGTAGAGCGCGCCGGAATCCTTCGGATTTCGCTGAAGCCGCTTTTCACTGAGCACAATCGCTCGATCGACTGCATTTGTGAATTCCGCTTTGTTCTGAGGACTCACTTCCATGCGCGACCGGCGTAGAAAGGCGTTGTTGCCCGTCACAAGCTCGCTTTCCAAGGATCCGTCCCGATACATCTCACGGTAGAGAATCGCCTGGGCAACCGCGTTGTATGCGCTGGGGTCATCCGGGCGTGCGCGCACCTGCTGCTCGAAAATCGCAAGCGCCTGATCGTATTCGTTGTTATAGAAGTAGGTGAAACCCGGACCGAGCGGGCGATCCTGGCCCAGCAGTGCCGCTGCAAACAGACTCAGCGCTGCTAGCAGACGAATCAACCCGCAGCTTCGCACGATTCTCCCATCAGTCTGCTCATTGCCTGCTTCGCGGCTTCTCTGATGACCGAGTCCGGATGCCCGGCAAGGCGTTCAAGCACTCCTAACATTTCTCTTCGACCGGAATTGCCGATTGCAAGAGCGACATTGCGGAGAAAACCCGAATACTTTGCTCTCCAGACTGGCGAATGACGAAAAGCAGCGCGAAACTGTTCTTCCGTAAGCCCGGCGAGACGTTCGAGAGACGGCGCGAACTCGACGGCCGCAAAGGGCCCGTCCGCCGTTACCGGCGCTCGCCGGTTCCAGGGGCACACATCCTGACAGATGTCGCAGCCGAACAGGTGATTGCCGGTAGCCGAGGCAAACTCGCTTGGGACCGCCCCGCGCTTCTCAATGGTTAGATAGGAAATGCACCGGCGGGAATCGAGGGTCCAGTTTCCGTCAGTATTGGGCACGATCGCTTCGGTCGGACACGCATCAATGCAGCGACTACAAGTGCCACACCGGTTCGGGGCAGGCAAATCGCCCTCCAGCGGTATTGAAATCAGCAGCTCGCCGAGAAAAAACCACGAGCCCCATTGCTGATTGATGAGACAGGTATTCTTCCCCAGCCAGCCGAGCCCAGCGGCACGGGCGTAAGAACGCTCGAGCAGAGGCGCGCTGTCCACGCAGACGCGAGATTCGAACGGCTCCGGGTGATGAAGGGCCATCTGCTCGACGAGGCGCTCGAGTTTTCGGCGCAGTACATCGTGATAATCCCCGCCCCAGGCATAGCGTGAAATCCAACCCTTACCGGCGTCGAGCGGCTCAGTCGAATGTGGCCTCGCGGTGTTGTAAAGCTTGCCGACGCAAATCATAGTTTGCGCCGCAGGCAATAAATTGCGTGGATCGCGCCGCAAATCGCCGCGCCGGTCCGTCAGGTATTTCATTTCGCCTGCCCGGCCGTGCTCTCGCCACTCTTCGAAGCGCGCGAAATCTTCTGAAGGCGCAGCGGCCGTTATTCCTACGAGTTCAAAGCCGCACTCAAAGGCGAGTTGCTTGACCGTTGCCGCCGTGAGACTCAAGTTCAGTGTCTGCTACTCTCTGCTTTTATTTTGACCTCAACACTACTCGAACTCGAAAACGTCTTTGTACAGCGGGGCAATCTGTTGGCTCTCAAGGGTCTCAGCCTGCGCATCCAGAAAGGCGAGCACGTGGCCATTCTAGGACCGAACGGCAGCGGCAAATCCACCTTGATCAAAACTATTACGCGAGAATGCTATCCGCTCGTCAGGCCCGGCACAAGCCTGCGCATTCTGGGCCAGGAGGACTGGAACATCTTCGATCTGCGAGCGCATCTGGGAGTCGTAAGCAACGACCTGATGGCGCGATGCACGCGCGACATTACCGGCCGCGAACTGGTGCTATCGGGGTTCTTTGGCTCTATCGGGATCTGGCCGAATCATCACGTGACATCCCAAATGGAGGCGGCAGCGCAGAGCGCAATGGAGCAGCTCGAAGCCGCACATTTAGCCGATCGCTGGCTCGACGAGCTTTCGTCAGGCGAAGCGCGACGCCTGCTCATAGCCCGCGCGCTGATTCATAATCCCTCAACCCTGCTGCTTGACGAGCCGACGACGAGCCTGGATCTGCCTACGCTTCGCGAGGTACGAAGTCATCTACGGGCACTTGCGGCTGCTGATGTGGGGCTGCTACTCGTGACCCATCACCTGGACGACATCATTCCGGAAATCGAGCGCGTCGTCCTGCTGAGAGACGGGGTAGTTCACGCGGACGGCCTCAAGCGAGAGGTTCTTACCGCGGAGCGATTGTCGGCCGTCTTCCGAGCCCCACTGGACGTCATGGAACGGGACGGTTTCTACCACGCCTGGTAAAAGCCCGGGCGAGGTAAATGGCTGAAATGTAACCAGTTGCCGGTCTTAGGCGGGACTGTTCGAGGCGCGATATCCACCATACAACCGTGAATCGGCGCAGTTCGCTTTCATCTGTTATTCAACAACTTACGCCTTTTTTATACTGTTGCTAGCCAGGGCTTATAGCGCTTTCTGGCTTAGGGAGACTATCGAATTTACGGTTCACAGATCATGCATAAACCAGTCAAGTATTTCGAAAAGGCCGTAACAGTCGGCGCTAACGCAGCATGGCAGGTTTTTGACCGGCTCAATCAGATCAATCAGAACGAGTCTTTCACGCCGAAATGGTCCGACAAGCCGCTGCTGAAGAGCCATCAGAAGATGAAGCCGCCACTTGGCTGGCCGCGTGAAACGGATTCACTCTGCCCTAGATGCATTCCTGAGATCCGGAAACGGATCGTGGATGGTGAGGTCGATTACAAAATTCTGTTGAACGAGCCGGTGGGCGAGATCAAAGCTAAGATCATCGAGCGCGACGGCAAGATCCTTATGGTCAAGGAGTGCCCGATTCACGGAGAGTTCGAAGACTTGATGTCGATCGATCCCGCTTTCAGCAAGCACCTGGAAGACGTTTTCCCGGGCCGTGACATCCGTGCGCATAACGATGACAAACTGCATAACCACGGCACGAGCACCATCACGCATGGCCGTGGATCCGTCCTAACCATCGATCTGACGAACCGCTGCAATATGATGTGCGATCCGTGTTTCATGGACGCCAACCAGGTCGGCTTTGTGCATGAGTTGAGTTGGGAAGACATCAAGACTCTGCTTGACAACGCGATTTCCATCAAGCCGCGCCGGCAGATGTCGGTACAGTTTTCAGGCGGCGAGCCGACGCTCTCGCCCTACTTTTTGGACGCTGTGCGCTACTCGCGGAAAGTCGGATACAACAGTGTGCAGGCCGCGACCAACGGGATCGAATTCGCCAAGCGCCCGGAGTTCGCCAAACAAGCCGCCGAAGCGGGATTGCGTTATGCCTACTTGCAATTCGACGGCATTGGTAACGCGGCTAATTCCCATCGTGCAGTGGGCAATTTGTTCGATGTAAAGCTGCGAGCGATCGAGAATCTCTGGTCGGCCGGCGTGGACATCGTTCCGGTGATCACGATCATCAATGGGGTCAATAACGAGCAAGTGGGCCACGTGGTGCAGTTTGCGCTTGACAACCCGAAGAAGATTCCATTTCTCTCTTTCCAGCCGGTTTCATTTACTGGTCGCGACGAAGCAATCACGGAAGAGCGCCGGAAAGCGCAGCGGTACACGCTGTCCCACCTGGCACATGATGTGAAAAAGCAGGTTGGCATCGGGGAGCCAGTGCGCGACTGGTTCCCGATCAGCTTCATGAGCACATTTTCCGATTTCGCCGACCTGGTTCATGGACCGAACGCCGACTGGGGACAGCTGAGCTGCGGATGCCACCCGAACTGCGGTATTGGCATGGCGATCATGTGCGACAAGGAGACCAAGGAGTATGTTCCGGTCACCAAGTTTCTCTACGCCGATCAGCTGGCGAAAGACATTGCGCGTATCAACGATGGCGCGCGTGGACGTTTTATCTCCGTAATGGGCGTGACGCTAGCGCTTTTGCGGAATTACGATCCGTTCAAGTCGCCGACCCACTTCAAATTAAGCGATCTGATCGCAAAGTTCGACAAGTGTTTCGGGATGAGCAAGAAGGCACAGACCGGAGAGTACGGGAAGGTGACAGGGGATCGAACCAGGCAAGATATCGACAAGCGGCGCGCGGACCGCTGGAACTTCCTGTTCATAGCCGGCATGTGGTTCCAGGACCTCTTTAATTACGATTTCCGCCGGACCGAGCAATGCATCATTCCGTACGCGACGCAAGAGGGTGAAATCTCGTTCTGCGCCTACAACACTGGAGTGGGCTGGCGCAACATCATCGAGAAGATGCACATGACCGCGAGTCTCACTAAGTGGTACGAGGAAAAGGGCCGCCACGAAATCTTCGCCGGCAATAAGCAGGTTCCGCTCTCAAGCAAAGATCATAGTCTGGTGCTGGTGGAAGAGCACGTTAAAGCCGGCCGGCAGCATGACCTCGACGATAAAGGGATTGCAAAAACGGCTCGGGAGGAGAAAGCGCGGGCCCGCGATGAGGCTCTAAGGCAGAAACTCGAAAACGAGAAGATGGCCCGATTGTACCGGGAACATGTGCTCGGAGAGAAGAAGGTGGAAGGGTTTGTTCCCCTCGAGGGCTTGCTGGGAACGGCCACGAAACCTGCTGTGACGGAGAAGCGTGAAGAAGTCGGAGCGATGGGCGACTAGAACACTCAATCGCTAAGTGGGGAGAGCCGCCAAGCCGAAGGGCCTGGCGGCTTTTTGTTGCTGCGGCAACTCGGATGCGGCGTGATTTCACGCGGCCGGACGTTTGCGTTCGGCGACTACGGTGATCCGCATGTCGGTACCAAGGCGCACCAGAGTCTCGAGGAGCCGCCACCCAGAAGAACGAAATCGCTTATCTTTCGCCGGCCGGTTCACGAATATCTGAGTAATTCCGTTCAGCCTCGCAAACTCCAGCAGGCTCTGTGCCACATCCGCTCCACGCAGAATACGCGTCTCGATGTGGAGATTGCGGGCGAAGTTCAGATGCCGCTCAATTGCGGTACGCTCATCTTCCCGCAAGCTGTCGAGATCCGCTCTGTCGTGAACGGTCACGGCGAAGCATTCAGCATGCAGATAATCCGCCACCCGCTTACCGCGCCTGACCAGCATCGCCGCATTTGGGTCCGGCGTGATGAATATCAGGATTCGCTCATGGGAAGCGCCTGCGCTCCCAGGTTCCTGCTTAGGCCGTGGAAAGGGTTCCAGAGTGCATGGTTCGGCTGTTTCAGCATCAAGATGTCTGCTCTCCACCTCGTGCGCTGTCTGCCGCAAGGCCAATTCGCGCAGTGCCGAAAGCGTCGATTCACGAAAGAAATTCGCCAACGCGCGCTCGACCTTCTCTTGTGGATAAACCACACCGCGTTCAAGCCGGTTCAGAAGCGCACGCGGCGTGAGATCCACCATGACTACTTCATCCGCGGCCTGCATCACCCAATCGGGTATCGTTTCACGCATCTGCACGCCGGTGATTCGCCACACGTGGTCATTCAGGCTTTCCAAATGTTGAATATTCATTGTGGTGAACACGTCGATTCCGGCAGCGAGCAGCACCTCGACGTCTTCCCAGCGCTTGCCACGTGTCGAACCCGGGACATTCGTGTGGGGAAATTCATCCACCAGGCATAACGCGGGATGCCGCTCCAGAATGGCCTCTGTATCCATCTCGTCGAAAGTGGCCCCGCGATAATCCACCTTCCGGCGCGGCACAAGCGGAAGGCCCTGCGTCAGTGCGATGGTGTCCTTTCGCGCGTGCGGCTCGAAGTACCCGATCACCACATCGATGCTCTGGGCTTTAAGCGTGCAGCCCTCTTCGAGCATTTGATACGTCTTGCCGACACCGGCCGCGTATCCCAGGAAAATCTTCAACTTACCGCGTTTCGGCTCCGGCATGCTTCAGTTTGGGAACAATTTCACGTCAAAGCCGTCGGCCTCCCGGATCAACTTGTTCAGCGAAGCTCCAGTTAGCTTCTTCCACCAGCTTGGGCGAGAACTGTAGCCGAGGAAGATCTGCGTCACTCCCTTGGTGCGAGCGAAATCGAGAATAGCCTTCACCGGGTCTTCCTGGTTCAAGATCTCCACTCGGGCACCGGCCGCGTGGGCGATCTGGAAATTCCGAGCCACTTGCGCTTCCTCTGCCGCTGTCAGGTTCTCATTCCGTACATACACCGCGTAGAGGTCACCATGAAAGCGCTCCGCATTCCTTTTGGCGCTGGAGATGATCTTGGTAGCGTCGAGTTGCGGGCTTAGGCACACCAGAATGCGCTCCTGCGCTCCCATGGCCGAGGTGAGCCCGTTCTTTTGCAGGTATTTTTCCAGCTGGCGGTCCACCACATCGGCCGCCAATAGCAATGCGAGTTCCCGAAGCTCCGATAAGCGCTGCTGCATGGCACGAGCATCCAGACCCAGCTCGGCAGACCGGAGATAGCAGGTTTCGGGCGGGGCGTCGACTACAGCAATCTCATCAGCGGAGCTGATGAAGCTTTGAGGAACGCTGTCAACGACATGCTTCCCCGTGATCGCCTCGATCTTCGGCTGCAGTTCCTCTACAAACTGAATATTGACCGACGTGATTATCGAAATCCTGGCATGCAGCAACTCCTGCAGATCCTGCCATCGATTCCGATTGCGCGCACCGGGAGGGTTCGTATAGGCCAGTCCGTCAACGAGGCAGACCGCCGGATTGCGCTTGAGTACGGCTGCTACGTCCATAGCAGGGAGTCCGTCGAACACCGTCATTGGAACTGCTTCCAGTTTTCGCAGCAACTGCGCTTGCGCTTCGCTGGCACTCGGCTGAGCCGCCCCAATCACCACATCTTGCCCTCGTTCTTGCCTCCGCCTGCCTTCATCAAGCATGCGGATCGACTTGCCTACGCCGGACGCATAGCCCACAAAAATCTTCAGCCGGCCGGAGCGAACGTCAGACTCAGCCGGTTCGGCCGCTAGGAGCAGTGCGTCAGCATTGGTATGATCTAAGGCCGCACTCATATAGCTCCAATTATCCGAACTTGCGTTAGATTTCGGACGACCTGACTCGAAGGTATCAAAGGCTAGCTGTGAATGGCACACTCAAGGCAAGCAGCATGGAAGGCCGAATTCTGGTAGTAGATGACGAGCCACAGATCCGTCGCGTGATGAAAACGGCGCTGACGGCGAGCGGATATATCGTCGTGGATGCCAAGTCTGCGACGGAAGCGTTTGAAAAACTCCGCCACGATCGGTTCGATGTGGTGTTACTGGACGTCAATATGCCCGGCCTGAGCGGGTTACAAGCCTGCCCTGAGATTCGAGCCAATTCAGATATCGGGATCATCATGCTGACCGTTCGGAACACCGATGCGGATAAAGTGGCTGCACTGGATGCAGGGGCCGACGACTATGTCACGAAGCCGTTCAGTATGCCTGAGCTACTCGCGCGCATCCGTGCGAATCTGCGTCGAGTTCCGCTCTCTTCCGCAAGCGGCCCTCCGATTATCGCCTTCCATGGTATCGAGATCAATGTACCGGCCCGGCGTGTATCCGTTAACGGGCAGGAGCGACGCTTTACGCCGAAAGAGTTCGATCTGCTTCATTACCTGGTCTCGCATCCCGACGTGTCGATTCCACACAGGAAACTGCTTCAAACCGTCTGGGGTCCGGATTACGGAGATGAGATTGAATATCTTCACGTCTTTGTCAATCAGATACGGAAGAAAATCGAGCCGGATCCCGCCAATCCTCGCTATCTTCTGACTGAGCCCCGAATCGGGTATCGCTTTTCCCTGACTGCTTAGACATCTTCAGCTTATCGGGTGAGAGAGTTTGCGTTTCGAAGCTCTCTGTCGATACTGAGATTGAGCTTCAGCACGTTAAGGCGCGGCTCACCGAGAAAGCCCAGATCGCGGGCTTCCGTATTCGACGCGATCAGGGCCTCAACTCCGGACTTTTCGATCCCACGTGCCTTCGCCACCCGCCCAGCTTGCGCCATCGCGTTGGCGACACTGATGTGCGGGTCTAGGCCACTCCCCGAAGCGGCCAAAGCATCTGCTGGGATCGGTCCCGAATAATCTGGATTTTCTTGGTGAAAGTGCGCGGCTGACGCCTTCACCCGGTCGTAGAGCTTTTGGCTCGTCGGGCCGAGGTTTGAGCCGCTCGATGCAGTCGGATCGTAGCCTTCGTTGCCGGCGGCCGACGGGCGAGGGTGAAAGTATTCCGGTTTGCTGAAATTTTGGCCCAGAAGGCTGGAGCCGATCGTTTGCCCATTTTGAACGATGAGACTTCCATTCGCCTTGTCCCTGAACAGGATTTGGCATAATCCTGTAACGATTCCCGGGTACACCAAACCGGTAAGGATCGTGAGTAGGACCGTCATTCGAAGTGCAGGAACAAGTTGCAGTAACATTTTTTCCTTTCCGGCTTATGCAAGATGCACTAGTGCTAGCAGCTGGTCGAGTATCCAGATCCCCGGGAACGGCACAATGATGCCCCCGACACCATAGATGAGAACGTTACGGCGCAACAGCGAAGCTGCGCCAATTGGACGGTACTTGACTCCCCGGAGTGCCAGTGGAACCAGGCCGATGATAATCAGCGCGTTGAAGATGACGGCGGCCAGCACGGCGCTCTGAGGCGTATGAAGACCCATAATGTTGAGTCGGCCCAATACTGGATATGTGGTCATAAACATGGCCGGGATGATTGCGAAATACTTGGCAACATCGTTGGCAATGGAGAACGTGGTCAGTGCGCCTCGAGTGATGAGTAATTGCTTTCCGATCGCAACCACCTCGATTAGCTTTGTCGGATTACTGTCCAGGTCCACCATGTTGCCGGCCTCTTTTGCTGCCATCGTGCCGGTATTCATTGCGAGTCCGACGTCGGCTTGCGCAAGTGCGGGTGCATCGTTTGTTCCGTCTCCGGTCATTGCGACGAGTCGACCTTCCCGCTGCTCGCGTTTGATGTACTCCAGCTTGTCCGCGGGTGTCGCCTGAGCGAGGAAGTCGTCGACGCCCGCTTCGTTTGCGATGGCAGCAGCGGTGAGAGGATTATCGCCGGTGATCATCACGGAGCGGATCCCCATCGCGCGCAGTTGCCCAAGCCGATCCTTCATACCTCCCTTCACAATGTCTTTTAGATGAATGACACCCAGCGCGCGCGGGCCGTCAGCAACCGCCAGAGGAGTGCCGCCCGTCCGGGATATCCGGTCAGAAACCTCGTCGAAGGTTGCTGGCAGCGAACCCCCGCACTCTTTCACGAATGCCGCGATAGCTCCGCTTGCGCCTTTGCGCAAGCTGCGATTGGCTAGCTCAACTCCACTCATTCGCGTGTAGGCGGAGAAAGGAATGAAGCGCGCTTCGTATTCTGCTACCTCACGCCCTCGCAATCCGTACTTTTCTTTCGCGAGCACTACGACTGAGCGTCCCTCAGGCGTTTCGTCAACGAGGCTGGACAGCTGTGCTGCGTCCGCCAATTCTTGTTCGCTCACTCCTGGAAATGGGATAAACTCCACCGCCTCTCGATTGCCGAGCGTGATCGTTCCCGTCTTGTCGAGCAGCAAAGTATTAACATCGCCGGAGGCCTCCACCGCCTTGCCGCTCATAGCCAGGACGTTGTGCTGCATTACACGATCCATGCCCGCGATGCCAATGGCAGACAGCAGTCCGCCAATGGTTGTGGGGATCAAACACACGAGTAGTGAGATCAATACGGCGATTGTTGGGACCGTACCGGCTCCCGCAGAAGAGACTGCATAGATCGCAAAAGGCTGTAGCGTGGCTACAGCGAGTAGAAAAATCAGCGTTAACCCTGCAATAAGAATGTTGAGGGCGACTTCGTTAGGCGTCTTCTGGCGCTGCGCACCTTCTACCAGCGCGATCATTCTGTCCAGGAAAGTCTCTCCAGGGTTTGAAGTGATGCGGATTGTGATCTGATCGGATAGCACTTTCGTGCCGCCTGTCACCGCGCTGCGATCACCACCTGACTCCCGGATCACCGGGGCGCTTTCACCGGTTATAACCGACTCGTCCACCGTTGCTATACCGTCAATTACCTCTCCATCCCCCGGAATCAGGTCCCCAGTCTCAGCGATCACGATATCTCCGGCGCGGAGTCTCGAAGCAGGAACGCTTTCCACTTTGCCTTTTCCGACGACACGTTTGGCCACGGAATCTGTTTTTGTCTTGCGGAGGGCATCTGCCTGAGCTTTGCCGCGAGCCTCCGCCATCGCCTCAGCAAAGTTGGCGAAGAGAACGGTGAACCAAAGCCAGATTGCGATTTGTAGCTGGAATCCGAGCCGGCCTTGGTGACCGGCAAACACGTCGTGAAGCGAGAAGACCGTCACCAGCGCGGCTCCGACTTCCACCACGAACATGACAGGATTTCTCATCAAGGTAGCTGGATTCAGCTTCACTAGGGAATCTATGGCCGCCCGCCGGACGATCTCCGGATCGAATAACGGCCGGGCGCGCGCTAATCGTGTGGGCAGCAGTGATGAAGGGTCCGAAGGGGGCGTACGCGTAGGGGGAACGTCAAGTACAGCTGGCATGTGTTTTAGCTCCAAAGGGGAAACAGCAGCATCGAAAAAAGCTTTCCGTCCTGTATCAGATAGTGTTCAACGATTGGACCTAGCGCGAGCGCGGGAAAAAACGTCAGGGCCCCGACCAGAATCACGGTGCCGACCAGCAAGCCTACGAATAGAGGTCCGTGGGTCGGCAGCGTACCGAGCGTTTCCGCTACTTTCTTCTTCTTGACAAGGCTTCCCGCCGCAGCGAGTAAGGGTATCAAGAATAGGAAGCGGCCTATCAGCATGGCCAGCCCGATTGTCAGGTTGTACCAGGGAGTGTTGGGATTGAGGCCTCCGAACGCGCTCCCGTTATTGCCGGTCCCGCTGGTGTACGCATAAAGAACTTCACTAAACCCGTGCGCACCGGAGTTGTTTAAGTTAGCGGTAGCGGAGCCGGGAGGATTCCAGTAACTATGTAGGATGATTTGGCCTTTGGCGTCCTTAGTTGGCGAGGGAAATTGAATCACTGACGAGACCGCGGCGAACACGAGAATGCTGAAGGCCGTGGATATCAGTGCGATCATCGCCATTTTGACCTCTTTCTGCTCAATCTTTTTTCCTACGTATTCTGGGGTGCGACCCACCATCAAACCGGCGATGAAGACCGCGATAATTGCGTAGAGCAGAATCCCGTAAAGACCAGCTCCCACCCCGCCAAAGATCACCTCGCCCGTCTGGATGTTGAACAGCGGCACCAGACCGCCCAGGGGAGTAAAGCTGTCGTGCATCCCGTTCACGGCACCGCAACTAGCATCGGTAGTGATGGTTGAAAAGAGAGCCGAAGCTGCAATGCCGAAGCGCGTTTCTTTGCCTTCCATGTTTCCGCCGGCCTGCGTGGCCGTGGCGTTTGTTTGCACTCCGAGTTTGGCCAGCGCGGGGTTGCCCTTTTGCTCCGCCCAATAGCAGACGGATACGCCCGCCAGAAACATGAGAGCGCAGGCTGAAAAGAGCGTCCATCCCTGTCTTCGGTCGCCGACCATCACGCCGAACGTGTATGTCAATCCAGCCGGGATGAGGAAAATGAGTACCATCTGCATGAAGTTGGCCAGAGGAGTTGGGTTTTCGAAGGGATGGGCTGAGTTTGCGTTGAAGAAGCCGCCGCCGTTGGTACCCAACATTTTGATGGCTTCCTGGGAAGCAACAGGACCTTGCGCAATGACCTGTTTCGCGCCTTCCAGGGTTTTCGCGACGGCATAGGGATGCAGATTCTGAATAACGCCTTGGCCGCAGAAAAGGAGCGCCGCAAGCAGTGAGATCGGCAACAAGATATAAATCGTGCCGCGTGTCAGATCTACCCAAAAATTGCCCAAGCCATTTACTTGTTGGCGCGCGAAGCCGCGTGTAACGGCGATGGCGATGGCAATTCCGGTGGCAGCAGAGGCGAAGTTTTGCACTGTTAAGGCTGCCATCTGAACGAAGTAGCTCAGGGTGGATTCGCCCGAATAGGATTGCCAATCTGTGTTTGTGACGAAGCTGACCGCCGTGTTGAAAGCGAGATCAGGCGAGACGAGGCTCGCACCAAAGCCCTGAGGATTCAAGGGCAAAATACCTTGCAAGCGCTGCAACAGATAGACAAACAGAAAGCTGAAGACACTAAACGCCAGCACGGCGGCGGTGTATTGGGTCCAGTGCTGCTCTGTGGTTTCCCGGATGCCGACCAGCCTGTAGACTAGGGTCTCGAGCGGCCGCAGTACTCGATGAAGAAATGTTCTTTTGCCTCCAAAAAGATTCGCCATGAACACGCCCATGGGTTTCGCCAGGGCCAGGATGATCAAGAAATAAACCCCAATCTGTAGAAGTCCATTTGGTGTCATGAACGTGCGCTCCCCCGCCCTTAGAATTTCTCCGGCTTCAACAAGGCGTAGATCAGATAAACAAACAACAGCAGAGTGGTAATTCCGCCGATGACGTAATCCATCGCATCAATCTCCAGTTCAGAACAGCTATAGACGCTCGCACGCTTTCGTAAAGGCCCAGCAGCCAACGAAAAAGAGCAACGCGATCAGCACGTAGAAGAGATCCATCATCCAATCACAAACGTAGCGGCAAGAGCCTAAAGAAGCTCTAAAGAAGTTCTAAGGATTGTCTTTATGGCCGGATGCTTTTGTTATTGCGTTTGCAAAGGGAAGAGCTATCAGGAAGAGGGCGCCTGGACCATCGGGCGATATCACCCGGATCGCTCCGCCGTGCGCTTCAGCGATATTCTCGGCGATCGTTAAACCGAGTCCCGCGCCCGGAACGCTTTGCTTCGCGACCGGAGCGCGATAGAAACGTTCGAAAATTCGCCGTCTTTCTGATTCCGGAATACCGGGCCCGTAATCCCGGATTCTAAACAGTATCTGGCCGCCCTCTCTAATAGCGGATATCTCAATCGGCGAACCTGGCGGTGAGTACTTTATGGCGTTGTCGATCAATTGACGTATCGCGAGCCGCAGTAAGGCGCTGTCCACTCTTACATCCGGAAGATCAACCGGTATATCGAACTGTACCGGTCTGTGGTGCAGTGCTGCCCGCCGCTCCTCTGCAGCGCTACGCAACAATTGTTCCGGCGATTGCCAGTCCCGCTGAAGCGTGATCTTGCCTCTCTCGATGCGGGCCATCTCGATGGCCTCTGTCACAAGGCCGCTCAATCGATCCGTTTCTTCGTCCACCACGGTCAGCAGTTCTTTACGCTGCCCAGGATCTGAAATCGAATCTGAGAGCATGCTGCTCGCGGCCGCCTTAATGGAGGTCAGTGGTGTCTTGAATTCGTGGGCAATCGCGTCCAGCAGAGTTGATTTCAGCTCGTCGCTGCGCCGTGCCGCCTCAATCTCGCTCGCTTGCTTTTGCACTTTCGCCTGCTCGATTCCTATTGCAATCAGACTGGCAAGTCCTTGCTGAGCACTATCCGACATTTCGACGCCCGACAAAGCCAGACTTCCGATCGGCTCCGCTCCCAGCCGGATTGCGGTCACAATGAGCTGACGTAATGCATCTCGGAAGTGCGTGCCTCGCACTGCTGCTTCACGTAAGTTTTCCTCAACCCCGTCGATATCTTCTGGTCCAGCGCTATGAAACTTGCCCGAATCGCGAACGTATAACATAACGCCGCGCGCACTGAAGGTGCGTGCGATCTGTGCTGCCAGCTGGCGCTCCACGGGAGAAAAGCTATCCAGCAACAGAATAGATCGACTAACGCTGTACAGCCGTTCCATATCGCGCTGCCGCGCGATTGCCTCAGAGGCTTGCCTCTTTGCAGCTGCAGAGAGTTGGCTGGCTGTAATCGCCGTCACGAGAAAGGCCGCAAGTGCCACCCAATTTTGGGGGTCGGCAATAGTAAACGTCTCAACAGGAGGCAGAAAGAAGAAGTTGAAGCAAAGTACCCCAGCCAAGGACGCAATCAGAGCTTCAATGAGGCCCCAGCGCGCGGCGGCGAAGAGGACAACAACGAGATAGATGAATCCCGCCGTGGTTGCGTTTACATGCATGAATTGAAAGCAGCAGTACGTCACTGCCGCTATCACGCATAGAACCGATGCAGAACGTAGAATCAATCCCGGCAAGAGGACATCACTTTACTCCATATACTGATTGAGTTGGATCTGCTCTGCCCAGTCCTGAGACAAATCGGATTCTTCGGCTACTGCTTCTTTTTCTTCTTGCCGAACTGATTCAGGAGCGAGTTGATGGCGTCCTGCGGCTTTTCCTGCTGGTTCGGCTGGGCTTTCCCTTGTGCCGGCTGTTGGCCGCCGCCGAGCAAACCACTGACGATCCCTCCGGCGCCCTTCCCGCCCAGAATCCCGCTAGCAAGCTTGGACGGATCGCTGACCGAGGGCAACAAGTTGTGTAATTTCATTTGTGCTAAAGCGGCAGCATCGGGAGTGAAGGTCGGGTGCGCCATTGTGCCGGTGACGATCACGGGAATAACGAGTTCGCCTTTATTGTTGGCCAGCGCAGTCTCAAGAAAGCCGCCGACGTGGGTGCCGCCAACGGCCTGGCTGGTGCCACTGGCGAGAGCTGCAGTCATATGCAGGTCGAGTCCTTGATTGACCAGATTCATGGTTCCCTTCGCGGCCAGCGAGCCGGCATCTAGAGCAGCCGTGAGGTTATTGGTGGATGCGACACCATTGACAATATTCAGAGTGCCGGATAGATTCTTCAGCGCCGTTCCGGAGCCGGCCTGTGCGGGCGCAGTGCCAAGAAACTTTCCGACTTTCGAGAGCTCATTCAGGATGTTGACGTTCTTAAGCTGGCCGTTCGTCACATTGAAGCTCAGCATGCCGTTCAACGTTTGCGGAAGCTCGTTACTCGAAACGAGTGCAAAGCGAAGGTTCGTATTTGCCGCCAGACTGCCGTAAAGAGTGTTTTTCGCCGAACTTACAGCAGAGAGAAGAGCGTTTGTATCCACTCCTGCGAACTTCGCGTTTACCGAGCAGAGAGGATGCAGGGGGCGCACGTCAAGGGCCAATGTACCATTTTCCTTACCGCCAAAGAGGTCGGCGCTAAGCGGAGATAGGGTAATCAGGCCATGGTTGAGCTTGCAGTTTGCCCGGACGTTTGTCAAAACTATCTCCTCGGCTTTGATTGTTCCAGCGGCAAGAGTTCCCGAACCTGTCACGCGATCAATGAGACTGGGTTGCGACGGCTGAGCGGGATGAGGGGCGGCTGGATGCGCGGCAGCGGTCTGCCCTGACGGCTGCTGTTTAGCGGTTAGGGATTCAAGCTCGGCGGTATCGATCTTGTCTGAAGAAAGCGCAAATTGCACATCCGGGGCCGCGAAGTTCTTGGCCGAGACATTCCCCTGCAGAGTGGTGGTGCCCACAGAGGCGGACAGGCCGCTGATGGCCATCGAGTTCTGCGAGAACTGGGCATTCGCAGAATGGATGGCTATAGGTTTTGTAAGGGACGGAGTCGTCAATGTAGCGCCCGAAATATTAGCCGTTCCTGAATAGTTCAGATCGGAAGTCTTCGCCAACGGACCTTGCACATGTATGTTGGCCGATAACTTACCGGTTCCTGACATGCCTTGGGCGGCATCGAAACCATAAGCTTTAGCCATGTTCAAGAGTTCGGCGATATTCGCCCCGTCAGTCTTGAGCGTTGCATCGACCGTCTTATTCGGGGTCGTGTACTGCGATAAAGCGAAATTGCCGTTCAGCGTAGTGCTGCCGCTACTGGCATTGAAATTGTTGGAGCGGATAACGTCTGGAGTAAGAGCCAGATCGATTTCGGGCACCGAAACGGGCTCTTTGATTTCGCCCCCGCTGGCCTGTAACTGCTTAGCCGAGATGGATCCGTTCAACTGCGGGGAAGTAGCCGGTCCTTTGGCAGAAAGGTCCGCAGTAATGAAACCCTTGACTTGGTAGGAAGGATTGAACGCTACTCCGAAAGCGCCCGCCACCTTTGCCAATTCGGTGATAGATGACTGCTTCGTACTCAGGTGGAGGTCTAGATTGGCAGGCTTGGCGTGATCATCCACGGTTCCGGACAGCGAAAACGAAGTCGATCCCAGAGCGAGCGAGCCCGATTTGATTTGCAGAGTGTCTTGAGCCCGATTTGCGCTCAAGTCGTAATTGGCTTTGATCGGAAAATCGAGTTTAGCGCCACGTAACACGGCATTCTGTATATTCAGGTCGCCCTTGGCCGAAAGCTGTTCGGCTTGGGAGGTCACGTCGGCGGCACCGGTGAGCACAGCATCGGTTTGGGGCGGTAGAACACCGCTGGCGAACCGGTTGGCGCCCGCCAAAGAGACTTCCTGCAGGGAAATGTGGCCATCCACGGGAGTGGCGGCGGAGTTGCCGGGCTGCAACGGACCCGCCTTCCCCTTGAAGCTAAGCAATTCTTTGCCGGGTCCGGGCAGATGCACGTCGACATCGATGCCAAACGGCTTTCCAGGCGCGAAATCCGTCAGCTTCAAATCAATGTGATTGTATACGGAGCGAGCCTGATTCGCGGCCTGGTCCGTTATGGCCACTTGACCGTCCTGAATCTTAAGTTCGTTCAGCGAGATCTGCGAATTTGAGCCGCCGCCTTTGTTCGAGCTTGGGCTGGAGCCGCCAATTGTTGAGAAGTTCCAGATACCAGCGCGGTTGTGTATGAGTTCGATCTGTGGCTGATCGAGAATGAGGTCCTTGACTTCGGGATTGCCGCTCACGAGTGAAAAAAGTCCCACGCTGACGTAGAGGGCCTTGGCAGTGGCAAACGGGCGAGGAGATTGAAAAGCGGGCGAATCGCCAACAGTCACGTTTTCTGCACGAAGAGATAGCGGGAAAAGACGGAGGCTGAGATGCCCAATCGTAACCGGCCGATCAAGCTTCTGTTGCAGTTCTGCCTGAACGCGGGGGCGGTACTTGTCGACATTGCCCGCAAGGATTGCGACCGCAGCAACAATCACGATTATGAGGATCAGGACGGGTATGACGATATATCGAATTCGCATGGTCGCAAGTTAGACGCAAATCTTCACGAAACGTCCACACAGCAGTATGGGCGTCTAGGGCAGGCCGATTTGAGTGGGAGCATTTGCGGTCTCAGTTCTGGCTTGAGACTATATCAGAAGCACATGGCCCTAGCCAGACCACCCATACCCGCAAGCATTGATCCTTTCCGAACCTTAAAACAGCGCCGTCTGGCTATATCAGCCATCGTAGTGGCGGCGCTGTGTTCCCTGGCAGCTTTTATTTGTTTGGTATGGCGGGATCAAGGTAGACCGCGCGTGATGATCAATGAACAGTCTGCGCCGGGTCTAGTTACGCAGGCGGGCAAGGTTGCGTCCGCCTCTCAACAGACCGGCTTCAACAAAGACGTGGCGCAGACAAAGCTCCCCGAGCCCGTCAACCCGGCGATGAAGCCGTTCAGCATCAGCAAAGCAAGCGGCGTGGCTCCGCTAGGGCCCGTCGAGCTCAGGCTGATTGATACCAATCCCGCTAGCAAACTCTATGACGTGAACGTAATCGCAGGCGGGCGGTCCTATTCACACCGGCACCTCAAAGCGGACCAGCCGCTCTGGATTGCAGGAAGAAAAGGCTCCGGAGCGATAGAGCTCATCGTGAAGCTGGTACAGGATGACGCGATAACCGGCTATTGGACAGAATCGAACCGGCTCGCGCACGTAAGTTCCCGCCGCCGACTGGCGCACAAGTAATCACGCCGAATCGGGTAAAAGGGATGCAAGCTCGAGCGGCTTACGTGATTCAGACGAGACGAGGATAATACAACCAGTTCTATGGCAATCACCCCAATTAGCAAGTCCTCGGTGTCGATCCAGACCTCCGCTACCACTAATAAGAGTGCGATGGCGATGGTAACCACCCTGTTTTTTGTCTGGGGATTCCTTACCTGCCTGAACGATATTTTAATTCCGCATCTGAAGGCCATTTTCGACCTGAATTACGCGGAAGTGATGCTGGTGCAGTTTGTTTTCTTCTCGGGCTACTTTCTGTTCGCCGTACCGGCGGGCAAATTGGTGGAAGGAATCGGCTATAAGCGCACGATGGTGCTCGGGCTCGCAACGATGGCGGTCGGAGCGATTCTATTCCTGCCTGCCGCGAGCGTACCTGCCTTTTCATTTTTTCTTGCAGCATTGATCATTCTGGCGATCGGGATCACGGCTCTGCAGGTTTCAGCCAATCCGTACGTCTCGGTCTTGGGGCCGCCTGAAACGGCATCGAGCCGTTTGAACCTCACTCAGGCTTTCAACTCCCTAGGAACGTTCGTGGCCCCCTACTTCGGGAGCCTGCTCATTCTGAGCACGACACCACAAAGCCCCGCCGATATTCGAAGAATGCCAGCTGACGTTTTGCAGGCTTACCGGCTACATGAAGCTGCTACGGTCAAGTTGCCCTACCTGTTGATCGCAGTGACGCTGACCGTGCTGGCAGTTGTGATTGCACTATTCAAGCTGCCGGTGATTTCGACGGCAGCCGATCCATCTCAAACAGATGACCCGAACAGCCGAGCAATTAGCAAAATCTGGAAACACCGGCACTTAGTACTGGGTGTAATCGGAATTTTTGTTTATGTCGGAGCGGAGGTTTCGATAGGCAGTTTTCTCGTCAATTACTTCAGCCAACCGGACATTGGTGCGATGCCTGAGAAGACGGCAGCAGTGTACGTATCTTTTTACTGGGGATTCGCGATGCTAGGCAGATTTATCGGTTCTGCCGTGTTGCAAAAGGTGCGGGCAGGGAATCTTCTGGGACTGGTGGCCATCGCCGCTTGCCTCCTGGTTGTCGTTTCGATGCTCAGCTTCGGGCATTTCGCGATGTGGACCATCATTCTGGTCGGATTGTTTAATTCGATAATGTTTCCGAGTATCTTTACCCTGGGGATTGCAGGTTTGGGCCCGCTGACGGGGGAAGGGTCCGGGTTACTCGTCGCGGCAATCGTAGGCGGAGCGATCATTCCGGTCGCCGAGGGAGCGCTCGCCGATCGAATCGGCATCCACCACGCATTTATTTTGCCGGCGCTCTGTTACATCTATATCGCTTACTACGGCTTCAGAGGATCGAAACAGACCGCTGTGGCTTAAACGATTGGAAGTGAGACAGGGGAGCAGGCGAGCGCCCCTGTCTCAATCGCCCGAACCAGCTACTTCGTTGTGGATGAAGACGTGGAAGTGGAAGCGGTGGAGCTATCAGTGGTGCTGTTTTTCTTGTGATGCTTCTTGTGCTTGCTGGTGGTCGTCGTGCTGCTCGTGTTGCTTGTATCGCTGGTGTTTTGAGCGATAGCGCCGGTCGAGAGCACAAACGCCAATGCCAATGCGGAAACGGTTAGCTTCTTCATTAATTTCTTTTCTCCTTGGAGCGCTGTCACGCTACTTTTGTTTAGACGTTGCGACCAGGATCATTTGTCACCTTCCTAATAATGTTTAATTATCCTCAAGTGCGGCTGGGTGCGTGACGGCGCACAGGACCCAGTGTGAAGATGAAAGAGTGACAATCAAGGACCTTTCAGAGCGGCGTTCTCCGCAGAGCACTCTTGATCCGAAAAAGATCGCTTTCGGCAAGACTTTCGCTCCGAACATGTTTATGTGCGAGCACCGGGATGGGCACTGGCAGGGTGCGCGAATCGAGCCTCTGCGGCAGCTCAGTCTTCACCCCGCCGCACTGGTTTTGCACTACGCGCAGGCGATCTTCGAGGGAATGAAGGCGTTCAGGCAAGCGGATGGCAGCGTGGCTTTGTTCCGGCCTGAGAAGAACGCACAGCGGCTCAACCGGTCCGCCGACAGGATGTGCATGCCGCCAGTTCCCGAAGAGCTTTTCCTGGCGGCCGTTTCGGGTCTGGCGCGGGTGGAAGAAGAATTTGTCATACCAGAGCCCGGCAGTCTTTACCTTCGGCCGGTAATGATCGGGACGGAGCCTTCCATTGGAGTGCGCTCTTCGAGCGATTTTCTTTTCTATGTGCTGGCATTACCGAGCGGGGCCTACTTTGCGGAGGCGCATGGAGGGCCGGGCGCTGTTCACGTGCTGATCTCAGATTCCGTGGTGAGGGCGGCACCGGGAGGAACGGGATCGATCAAGGCAGCCGCCAATTACGCGGTGACGCTAAAGGTCATCTCCGATGCGAAACGGCATCAATGCGCGCAGGTGCTCTTTCTCGATACGACACCCGAGCACCACGTGGAAGAGATGGGCGGAATGAATATCATGTTCATCGAGAACGGGACAGTGGTGACCCCCGCGCTGAACGAGACAATCCTTCCCGGCGTAGTTCGGGACAGTGTGCTAACGCTTGCGAAAGATCTAGGGATTCCGACCAGGGAGCACGCCTATGGCGCGCGCGAGCTTACCTCGAAGCTGAAGGACGGATCAATCACTGAGGCGTTTGCCTGCGGCACGGCGGCCACGGTGACGGGAATTGATTTATTCAAAACAGAGCAGGGGGGAACCTTCTCTTTACAATCTCCTGGCCCAATAACGGAGCAGCTCTACCGCCATTTGGTTGCGGTTCAATACGGGCGCACGCCGGACAAGCACGGCTGGCTCCGGTCGGTGGTAGAAGCTAAATCCTTCGTTTAGAAGAAGCCGGAAGATAGCGGGGACGGCGGCCAATCGGTTAACACTGCTCCTGATAGCCTTCTACCATGCGCAGATCTAGACACGGATGTAGTGCCGAGGGCCACGGATGAGGTATGTGCTGGCGCTCGATCAAGGGACAACAAGCTCAAGAGCGCTGCTCCTAGGGGATGATGGGCAACTGCACGGGACGGCACAGGCGTCCTTCGAGCAGATCTATCCGCGGCCCGGATGGGTTGAACACAATCCGGGCGAGATTTGGTCCACGCAGTTCGGGGTGGCCATGGATGCCTTGGCTCGAGCTAATGCAACGTCCGATTCGATTGCAGCCATCGGCATCACTAATCAGCGCGAGACTACCGTCGTCTGGGACCGCGCGACCGGCGAAGCGATTACCAACGCAATCGTGTGGCAGGACAGGCGCACGTCGGGGTTCTGCGATCAGCTTCGTGAGCAGGGTCACGAGACGAACATTCAAGAGAAAACGGGCCTGGTGATCGATGCTTACTTTTCGGGAAGCAAGCTGAGGTGGATACTCGACAACGTGGCGGGGGCACGGGAGCGGGGCAAGCGCGGCGAACTCGCCTTCGGAACCGTCGATAGCTGGCTGGTGTGGAAACTGACTGGCGGCGGGCGCCACATCACGGACGTAACAAATGCGTCACGCACCATGCTGTTCAACATCCACACCCAGAAATGGGATGACGAGCTGCTTGCACTGTTTGATATCCCGAAATCATTACTGCCGGAGGTGATCGGGTCGAGTGAGGTTTGCGGCGAAACGTCGGGCGTGTTGAGGGGCGTACCGATAGGAGGGATGGCCGGCGACCAGCACGCATCGCTTTTTGGCCAGATGTGTACTGAACCCGGGATGGCAAAGTGCACTTATGGGACGGGCAGCTTTATGCTGCAAAATACGGGGGGCCAGGCCGTCAGCTCGCGCAATAAATTGCTGACTACGATTGCCTGGCGCATAAAGGACAAGACCTGGTACGCCTTGGAGGGCAGTGTTTTCATTGCAGGCGCAGTGGTGCAGTGGCTGCGCGACGAACTGCAGATGATCCGGACGTCGGAGGAGATCGAGGCGCTCGCGGCTAGCGTTGCGGACAGCGCTGGGGTGTATTTTGTGCCTGCGTTTGCAGGCCTGGGGGCTCCGCACTGGGATCAATATGCACGGGGCGCAATCGTGGGACTGACACGCGGGTCGAATCGGGCACACATCGCAAGAGCTGCGCTCGAAGGGATTGCCTTCCAAGTGGCCGATATCCTGATTGCCATGGAAAGCGACTCCGGTGTTCCGATAAGGGAGTTGCGCGTGGACGGCGGCGCGGCCAGCAACAATGTGCTAATGCAGCTGCAAGCGGACCTGCTGGGCGTGACCGTGACCCGTTCCGTCAACACGGAAACGACGGCGCTCGGGGCAGCCTATCTGGCGGGGCTGGCGACCGGCTTCTGGCCTGATCAAGCTGCGATCAAAAAGCAATGGACCGCCGAGCGAGAGTTCGTTCCACAGATTGACCCCGGTGAGCGTGGAGCACGTTTGGAACGCTGGCGGAAGGCGCTCGAACGAGCCAAAGCGTGGCATACGGACTGATCCCATGCCGATAAGCCCGAGACGCGAAGACCTGCTTCGCCAAGCGGGCGGGGTTGGCGAGTGGGATTACGTTGTCGTGGGCGGAGGCGCTACGGGCCTGGGGACGGCTTTGGAAGCTGCTGCGCGCGGTTATCGGACGCTGCTACTGGAAGCGGAGGACTTCGTAAAGGCTACGTCGAGCCGGAGCACGAAACTCGTGCATGGCGGCGTGCGCTATCTGCGCCAGGGGAACTTGAAACTGGTGCTCGAAGCGCTCCGTGAGCGCGGACGCATGCTGCGCAACGCTCCGCACTTGGCGCACCGGCAAGCGTTCATCGTGCCGGCCTATTCGCTAACGGACTTGCCCTTTTATGGGGTTGGCCTGACCCTCTATGACATGCTGGCCGGGAAGGAAGGGCTGGGGAGATCGCGCATTCTGAGCCGGCAAAGCGCAATTGACGCGCTGCCTGGCGTACAGGCCGCCGGTCTGCGGGGCGGAATCCTTTACTACGACGGACAGTTTGACGACGCACGTTTTGGGATTGCGCTTCTCAGAACGTTCCTGGATCTGGGCGGGGTAGCTATCAACTATGCACGCGTGTTAGCGCTTAAGAAGATCAACGGAACGGTGCGAGGAGTGGTGGCTGAAGATCGGGAAAGCGGAGAGTCGATCGAGGCTGCCGCTAAGCTCGTGATCAACGCGACGGGCATCTTCTCAGATGATCTGCGGCACATGGACGAGCCTCAAGCGAAGGCAATGCTGACAGTGAGCCAGGGCACTCACTTTGTGTTGCCACGCCGTTTTCTCCCGGGAAGCGCAGCGCTGATGATTCCGAAGACCTCGGATGGGCGAGTTCTGTTTGCGATTCCGTGGCATGGCCGCGTGTTGGTGGGCACCACAGACGAGCCCGTACCTGCACCGGAATATGAACCGCGTGCATCGAGCACGGAACAGGGTTTTCTTGCCACCAACATTGAGCAGTTTCTTGGCAGTAGACCGGGACCGAAGGACGTGCACAGTATCTGGTCAGGGCAAAGACCGCTCATGCGGCAGCCCGACAAATCGAGCACAGCGGCGATCTCGCGCGATCATACGGTGCTGATTTCCCCTTCGCGGCTGGTTACGGTCGCGGGCGGAAAGTGGACTACATATCGCAAGATGGCGCAGGACGTGATTGACCGGACAATGGAACTTGCCAGGTTGCCTCCAAGTAAATCTGTGACAGCGGATCTCAAGCTGCACGGCTGGACTTCAGATCTCGACGACAGGGGAGGCTGGCCGCAAATCTACGGTTCGGATTTGCCGGAGTTGAACAAGCTTGCCGAACAGAAATCTGAATGGAGCGAGCCTCTTGAGCCGGAGCTTCCGTTTCGCAAGGCCGAGGTAGTTTGGGCAGCAACCCACGAGATGGCCCGCACGGTGGAAGACATCCTGGCGCGCAGAACAAGGGCTTTGTTCTTGGACGCACGCGCTAGTCTGAAAGCCGCGCCTGAGGTGGCGCGACTGATGGCTGAAACGTTAGGACGAGACGAGCAGTGGCAAGCGGAGCAAGTCGAAGCATTTCGAAGCGTGGCGCAAAACTACATCTGGAACGGGTGAGGGCGAATGAGTTCAGCGGTATTGGGAGAGTTTGTCGGAACGCTGGTTTTGATTCTGCTGGGCAATGGAGTAGTGGGTGGAGTGTTACTGAGGGGCACCAAGGCGGAGAACGCCGGGTGGCTAGTAGTAACAACCGGATGGGCCCTGGCGGTTTTTGCAGGCGTGGCAGTAAGCATCTCTATGGGAGATTCCGACGCACACCTCAATCCGGCCTTCACAGTTGCATCGGTGCTCATGACTGGCCAGGCGGAGCGGCTCTGGACTTACATCCCGGCGCAGATTCTGGGAGCGATCGCGGGCGCGATGCTGGTATGGCTGCTCTATTTGCCGCATTGGAAAGTGACGGACGATCAGGCCAGGAAGCTCAGTTGCTTCGCCACCATTCCTGCAATACGGAGTTTCGGAGCCAATTTTTTGAGCGAAATGATCGGAACGTTTGTGCTGGTGCTCGTCGCTTCGGCGCTCGTTTCGAAACGTTTGGCGCCGGGCGGGGTTGCGCCGGGACTCGGACCGTTGCTCGTAGGCGGCGTGGTTTGGAGTATCGGGCTTTCTCTAGGCGCAACGACGGGCTACGCTATCAATCCGGCGCGGGATTTCGGCCCTCGCCTGGCACACACGTTCCTCCCGATTCCAGGCAAAGGATCCTCGGACTGGAGCTACGCAGGCGTCCCGATATTGGGTCCAGTGTGCGGCGCGGTCATCGCTGCACTCTTCATTAAATGGACCGGAATCTAACACCGAAGCATATCCAGAGGTCTAGAGCTACTAGAACTTGTGTTTAGCGCATTGGGCGTATATGATTGCGCAAACAATAGAGATTCGTGTCACCTCAGGTGGCCTGGCAAAAGGAGCCAGCTTGTGCAACGAGCAAAATCGCAGTTCCTCCTGGTCGGAGCGGTACTCGCTCTGTTCATCACAGTGCTCGCCGCAAAAGGAATCCGGCAATCGAGGATGGAGGGCCGGGTGCCAGGACGCAAAATCAAGCACATAATCGTCATCATGCAGGAGAACCGGTCATTCGATTCGTACTTCGGCACGTTTCCTGGAGCCGACGGCATTCCGATGCAAAATGGCGTGCCCACCATTTGTGTCCCCGACCCGAAAACAGGGCTGTGCGTGAAGCCCTACCGGGATCGGAATGACTCCAATGCCGGAGGTCCGCACGGCCAGTCCAGCGCTGTTTCTGATGTGAATGGCGGCAAAATGGACGGTTTCATAGGGGTAGCCGAAAGGGCGCCGAAGGGCTGCCTCGATCCGACTGACCCTATTTGCTCGCTCTCCGCAAAACCCGACGTGATGGGTTATCACGACGGCAACGACATCCCGAACTACTGGTCTTATGCGAGAAACTTCGTGCTTCAAGATCACATGTTCGAGCCAAACGCATCGTGGAGTCTGCCCGCGCATCTGTTCATGCTTTCCGGCTGGTCAGCAAATTGCACGCAGCACGACAATCCTTTCAGTTGCAAGAACGCACTGGAAGCTCCGGGCTTCCCGCCGGATTACTACCTGAACAAATCGAAAACCAAGCCGATCTACGCCTGGACAGATCTGACATATCTTCTCTACCAAAACGCTGTGAGTTGGGGTTACTATGTTGCGGAGGGTACCGAGCCGGATTGCGAAGACGACGAAGAAAAGGACTGCCCTCCTGTGCCGCAGAATGCTAAGACCCCAGGTATTTGGAATCCGTTACCCTACTTCGACACGGTGAAAGCAGATCAGCAGCTCATAAATATTCAGCCTTTATCGATCTTTCTCCTCCAAGCCGAGACGGGGACGCTCCCCGCAGTCTCATGGGTCGTGCCTTCCCGGGAGATGAGCGAGCATCCGCCCTCTCTGGTTTCAAAAGGGCAGTCCTATGTGACAAGTCTGATCAATGCTGTTATGGACGGACCAAATTGGCAGGACTGTGCCATCTTTCTCGCTTGGGACGATTGGGGCGGCTTCTATGACCACGTGCGTCCTCCCAAGGTCGACGAGAACGGCTATGGCCTGCGTGTGCCGGCTATAGTGATCTCTCCATACGCCAAGAGCGGGTATATCGATCATCAAACGTTGAGCTTTGACGCGTATGTCAAGTTCATAGAAGACACTTTTCTATACAGTCAGAGACTTAATCCAAGAACGGACGGACGGCCTGATCCCCGCCCAAGCGTGCGGGAAGACAATCCGCTTCTGGGCGACCTTACTAAGGATTTCGATTTCGATCAGGCGCCAAGGCTGTCCATCGATTTGCCGGTCAATCCCAAAACGGACTTAGTGCCGCCGAAGTGATCAGCCCGGGAGCTGGAGTGTACCCGCGAGATACTGGTCGATATTCCGCGCCGCCTCACGCCCTTCTGCAATGGCCCAGACTACGAGCGATTGGCCGCGCCGCGAGTCACCTGCAGAAAAGACGCCCGGTATAGAAGTCATGTAATTCTTTCCGGTCTCGAGGTTGCCGCGTGCGTCGATTGCAAGCGGCAGCTGCTCGAGCAAGCCCTGGCGGACTGGGCCCGAGAAGCCAATCGCAATCAAAACCAAGTCCGCATCCAGATAGAACTCACTGTTGGGCACAGGCTCGAAGGCAGGTTTGGGCCCCACGCGAACGCAATGCAGCTTTTTCACGTTACCTTGCTCATCGCCACTGAAATGGGTAGTGAGCACGCTCCACTCGCGAAAGCCCCCTTCCTCGTGCGCCGCTTCCACTCGTAGCTCGAGAGGCCACATCGGCCAAGGTGTAGTCTCATGTCTGTACTCAGGAGGCATGGGATGGATTTGAAGCTGGTGTACGGAAGCGGCCTTTTGACGGTGCGCCGTGCCCAGGCAATCGGCTCCCGTATCGCCGCCGCCCAGAATGATGACACGCTTGCCCGTAGCAAGGATTTCTTCGACGCGATTGAATCGGTCTCCGGCACCGCGCTTATTTTGCTGAGTCAGGTAGTCCATCGCGAAATGAATGCCCTTCAGCTCGCGGCCGGGAATCGAAATATCCCGATGAGCTTCCGCACCCATCGCTAGGAGCACGGCGTTGTGATTGCGCACAAGTTCGTCAGCCGGTAGCGTTTTCCCGATGTGAGTTTTGGTTCGGAATTCGATCCCTTCGGCGCGCAGTTGATCGAGCCGTCTATCCACCACCCATTTTTCGAGTTTGAAATCGGGAATGCCGTAGCGCAAGAGGCCTCCAATCCGATCCTCTTTCTCGAACACCGTGACCTGGTGACCGGCACGATTCAGTTGCTGTGCCGCAGCCAAACCCGCGGGGCCGGAGCCTACAATCGCGACTCGTCTTCCGGTGCGCCGCCCAGGCGGTTCCGGAGCGAGCCAGCCTTCATTGAAGGCGCGATCGGCAATCTGCTGTTCGACAACGCGGATCGTGACCGGCTTATCATTGATGCCGAGAACACAAGAAGCCTCGCAAGGGGCGGGACAGATACGTCCAGTGAACTCAGGGAAGTTATTTGTGGCGTGCAATGAACGGCTCGCCTCACGCCAGCGGCTCTTCCATACGAGATCGTTCCAATCGGGAATTAGATTGTTGACCGGGCAACCGGTATGGCAGAAAGGAACGCCGCAATCCATGCAGCGTGCGGCCTGTTGTCTGACGCGATCGGCCGGTAAGTCCTGGTAGACTTCGAACCAATCGTTGGCGCGCTCCAGCACAGGGCGCCGGGCGGGCATCTCTCGCTTGTATTCCAGGAATCCAGTGATTTTAGCCACGACGCCTCACCCCGCGCGCTCCGCAGCAGCCGCAGCAGCTTTGGGAGGGAACGGAAGAGAGTTGCGATCCTGTTCGACGGCCGTTGAGAGTTTCAAAACTCGCTTGTACTCGTGCGGGAACACCTTCACAAAGTTTCTTAGTGTTTCCGCCCAATTATCGAGCATGCGGCTCCCCAGGGCGCTTCCGGTATATTCCACGTGCCTGCGTATCAAGCTTTCCAAACGCGAGATATCTTCGGGTTCGAATAGCGGCTCGAGATCGACGCCCGCAGGGTTGCAGCGCACTCGGACGAAGTCGCCGTCCGGGTCGAATACATAAGCGAGACCACCATTCATACCCGCCGCGAAGTTGCGCCCCGTTGAGCCGAGCACCACCACTGTGCCGTCCGTCATGTACTCGCAGGCGTGGTCACCCACGCCTTCCACTACGGCTATCGCGCCGGAATTGCGGACCGCGAATCGTTCGCCAGCCACGCCGCTGAAATAGGCTTCGCCGCTGGTCGCGCCATACAGAACGGTATTGCCCACCAGGATGTTTTCTTCCGGTGCAAAGCGCGAGGTTTTAGGAGGGAAGACAATGATCTTGCCGCCAGCGAGCCCCTTTCCGGCGTAATCGTTGGTCTCGCCTTCGAGCCTCAGTGTGACGCCGTTGACAAGAAAAGCTCCAAAGCTCTGTCCAGCGGAACCCGAGAAACAAATCTGGATCGTATCGTCGGGCAGGCCTTTCGATCCGTGCCGCCGCGCAATCGCTCCACTCAACATCGCACCAACAGTGCGATGAACATTGCGGATCGGAATGTGAAATTCGACGCCTTTCCGATTATCCATTGCGTCCTGCGCCTGAACGAGCAGGTGATGATCGAGGGCTTCCCGCAACCCGTGATCCTGTCCGATGACGCATCGCCTGCGCACTCGGCCCGGAACCTGCGGATTGTGAAGGATCGATGAAAAATCGAGGCCGCGTGCCTTCCAGTGCTCGATTGCGCCACGCATTTCGAGCATGTCCACACGCCCAACCATTTCGTCCACCGTGCGGAAGCCGAGCTTCGCCATCCACTCGCGCACTTCCTCCGCGACGAAGAAGAAAAAGTTAATGACATACTCGGGCATTCCGTCGAACCTTTTGCGCAGCTCCGGATTCTGAGTAGCGATGCCAACTGGGCAAGTATTCAGATGACACTTGCGCATCATGATGCAGCCGAGCGCAACCAGCGGAGCGGTGGAGAAACCGAACTCTTCAGCGCCGAGCAGGGCGGCGATGACCACGTCACGCCCGGTCTGCAGTTTCCCATCCACTTGCACTCGGATGCGGCTGCGCAGATCGTTCATGACGAGCACCTGTTGCGTTTCAGCCAGGCCGAGTTCCCAGGGAATGCCGGCGTGTTTGATCGAGGTCAGGGGCGCCGCTCCGGTACCACCGTCGTATCCGCTGATGAGAACCACGTCCGCGTGCGCCTTCGAGACGCCGGCCGCGACCGTACCAACGCCCACTTCCGAAACCAGCTTGACCGAGATGCGCGCACTCGGATTCACGTTCTTGAGATCGTAGATCAGCTGCGCCAAGTCTTCGATCGAATAGATGTCGTGATGGGGCGGCGGGGAAATCAAGCCAACGCCTGGAATCGCATGGCGAACGCGCGCGATGGTCGCGTCAACCTTGTGCCCCGGCAACTGGCCGCCCTCTCCCGGCTTAGCGCCTTGCGCGATTTTGATCTGCAATTCTTCAGCATTGACGAGATAGTTGGTCGTCACGCCGAAGCGGCCGCTCGCTACCTGTTTGATCGCGCTGCGCCGGGAGTCTCCGTTGGGCAGCGGAATGAAGCGCGCCTCGTCTTCCCCGCCCTCGCCGGTGTTGGAACGGGCGCCGATCCGATTTGTGGCAATAGCCAAGGCCTCGTGCGCTTCGGCGCTGATTGAGCCGAACGACATCGCTCCCGTCGCGAAGCGCTTGACGATCTCGCTCGCGGGCTCAACCTCTTCAAGCGGCACCGGGCACGGCACTGTTTTCAATTGCATCAGCCCGCGCAGAGTGTAGAAGTTCTCGTTCTGCTCGTCGGCTAGTTTGGTGTATTCCTGGAAAGTCGCGTAGCTCTGCTGGCGGACCGAGTGTCGGAGCTTACTGACGCTAAGCGGATTCAGAAGATGCCGCTCCCCATGGATACGGTACTGGTAATCGCCGCCGGTCGAGAGTTCGGTTTCCGATTCCGACACAGGTCGAAAGGCAAAAGCATGCTTTGCTATGGCCTCTTGCGCGAGCACGTCCAGACCGATCCCCTCGATCCGCGAAGCGGTTCCGGTGAAGTACTGGTCGATGAGTTTCTTATTGAGACCGATCGCTTCGAAGACCTGGCAGCCCCGATAGCTCTGTAGCGTCGAGATCCCCATCTTTGAGAACACTTTGAGCAGGCCTTTATTCACGGCCTTGATGTAGTTCTTAAGGCCCTGTTCGGCGGAAACTCCGCTAGCCAGTTGGCCGCTTTTCGCGAGTTCCTCGATGGTTTCGATCGCAAGGTATGGGTTAATCGCGCTCGCGCCGTAGCCGATCAGCAGGCAATAGTGCATCACCTCGCGCGGCTCGCCCGATTCGATAATCAGAGCCACGCCCATACGCGTGCCCTCGCGTACCAGGTGATTGTGAACCGCAGTCAATGCAAGCAGGGATGGTATGGGAGCGAACTCCTCATCGATGCCGCGATCCGATAGAATCAGCAGGGTGTATCCCGCCTTGATGGCCAGCGAAGCGCGCCGGCAGAGACCATCCAGCGCACGTTTGAGACCCGCTTCGCCTTCATGCACGCTGAACGTGGTCGGCAAGGTGGAAGCCAGCAGATCGCCGCGCGATACGCGTCGCAGCTTCTCGAGATCGCGGTTGGTCAAAACCGGATGCGGCATCTTCAGCGTGTGACAGTTTTGCGGAGTCTCATCCAGAATGTTTCGCTCCATGCCAATGTAACTGTTGAGCGACATCACAAGCTCTTCACGAATGGGATCGATCGGCGGATTCGTGACTTGAGCAAACAGTTGCTTGAAGTAGTGGAAGAGTAACTGCGGCCTATCCGAAAGGCAGGCGAGAGGCGTATCGATGCCCATCGAACCTACTGCTTCCTGCCCTTCCGCCGCCATTGGCGCGAGCAGCAGCCGCAAATCTTCATCGGTATAGCCAAAGCAACGCTGGCGCATGAGCACCGTTTCATGATCGGAATTCTGGATCCGGCTTGGCTCCGGAAGCGCTTCCAGATTGATTTGATTTTGCTTCAGCCATTCGGCATAAGGCTGTCGTGAAGCGAGCTGGTGCTTGATTTCTTCGTCCGGCACGATTCGCCCCTGCTCGAGATCTACCAGCAGCATTTTGCCCGGCTGCAAACGGCCCTTGTACTGGATCTCCTCGGGGGCAAAGGGGAGCACGCCAGCCTCCGAAGCCATCACGAGCAGGCCGTCCCGCGTAATCAAATAACGAGCTGGGCGGAGTCCGTTCCGGTCGAGCGTGGCTCCAACCACACGGCCATCGGTGAAGGCGACGGCTGCGGGACCGTCCCATGGTTCCATTAGCGAAGCGTGGTACTCATAAAACGCTCGTTTCTCGGACGACATGGTCGTATCTGCATCCCATGCTTCGGGAATCAGCATCGCCATGACGTGCGGGAGCGATCGCCCGGAAAGTGTGAGCATCTCGACCGCATTGTCGAGCGCAGCCGAATCACTACCTTGGGGTTGGATCACCGGGAAGAGTTTGCTGATGTCTTCGAACTGAGGAGACGACATCATCGACTCGCGTGCATTCATCCAGTTCACATTCCCCCGCACCGTGTTGATCTCGCCGTTATGGCAAAGATAACGGAAGGGGTGCGCCAGTTGCCAGGTAGGAAATGTGTTGGTTGAGAAGCGCTGGTGCACCATGCAGAGAGCACTCTTGGTCTCCGGGTCAAGCAGCTCGTTGTAGAACTCTCCGATTTGGTGAGCCAGCAGCAGGCCTTTGTAGATGATCGTGCGCGAAGAGAAAGAGGGGATGTAGAAAAAGCCCTTGTCGCGCACTTCCGCCGAGGCGGCGACCTGGGCTTCGGCACGCTTACGAACAATGAACAGCTTGCGCTCGAACTGATCGGCTGACATGCCGGCCGGGCAGCCCACAAAAAACTGCTCGATATACGGTTGCGAAGCGCGCGCCACGCGGCCGATAGCGTCGACTTCCACCGGGGTGTCTCGCCAGCCAAGCACAGGGAGTCCTTCGTCGCGCGAAATCCGTTCGATCAATCCCTCGCAGAAGAGACGCTGCTGCCGCTCCACAGGCAGAAAGCACATTGCGATGCCGTACTCGCCAGGCCGCGGTAGAGTAAAACCGCAGCTCGGGGTTTCCCGCGAAAAGAAGGCGTGTGGAATCTGAATCAGAACGCCTGCTCCGTCACCCGTCTCGGAATCGCAGCCGCAAGCGCCGCGATGCGCCAGATTCTCCAGGATTTCGAGACCCTTCAGCACGATGTCGTGAGAGGCGTGGCCTCTGACGTTTGCGACAAAGCCTAAGCCACAAGCGTCGTGCTCGTAAGCTGGATCATACAGGCCGCGGGCGGTGGGTAATTCGTTGGCTTTGCCAGCTGGGTACACTTCTCGCTCCTCTACTGACACGGAGAGATGAGCCTCAAGTATACCGGGCCTTCAACTATCAGTCAAATTGAAACTAATTGTTTGCAGTATCTGTTTTTCTTATGATACAGTTTGAATGCGTGACCCTGGCGAATTTACGTCTGATCCGTGACATCGCGCAGTTCCACAGCGTAACTAAAGCCGCAAATGTCAACGAAATCAGCCAGTCCGCCGCCAGTCAGGCGCTTAGTGACATCGAGCGGGAACTTGGGATTTCCTTGTTTGACAGAACGACGCGACCGCTTACCACTACGCCGGCCGGCAAGGCTTATCTGAATTTCTGCCGGGACGTATTGCGCAGACAGGACGAACTGCGGTCCGAGCTGGACCTCTTACGTAAGAAGTCGAACGGCGTGGCTCGGATTGCTGCTATTTATTCCGTCGGGCTGTCGGAAATGTCGCAAATCGAAAAGACTTTCCGGATGCGCCTCTCACAAGCCGAACTCGAGGTCTCCTATTTGCGGCCGGAGCGCGTCTGGGAGGCAGTAGAACTGGGGGAGGCGGACCTTGGATTAATGAGCTACGCCGAATCCTCCCGCGAGATTATTGCCTTGCCTTGGCGCCAGGAAGAGATGGTAGTAGCGGTTGCGCCCCAGCATTCCCTTGCACGGCGTAAGGCCGTAAAGCCCGTACAGCTTGAAGGCGAGCCGTTTATCGGTTTCGATGATGATCTGCCGATTCAAAACCACATTCAGCGCTATCTGCGGGAACATAAAGTCAATGTAGAAATGGCGCTGCACTTCGACAATCTTCAGATGATTAAAGAAGCGGTTGCACACGGGGCGGGAATCAGTATCATGCCGCGCCGGGTAATGCTTGACGATGTGAAGGCAGGCAGAATCTCCGGCCTGCGGCTCGAACCGGCTGAATTGTTCAGGCCTCTGTACATCATTCATCGCCGCCGCAAAACCTTCAACGAAGCGACGAGCGGCCTGCTTTCGATTTTGCGAGAAGAAGAACGCCCGAATGCCGCTTGAATGAACGATATACTCGCTGTTTGCTCAAACATTTCGTATCCGTTCCAACCGCGGCGGCAATCGCAGGCGTGAAGTAGCCGCGATGGCGGATTTATACATCGGGCAGCGGCAACGGCGCGGCAGTCTGTTGTTCGTCGTCATCGTACTGCTGATCCTCCTGCTGTGTTCCCGGTATCTCGCCGGAACGTTGATCGCCTACGCCTGGTGGCGCGAAATGCGCCAGCTTGATACCTGGGTGAACCTCCTCATCTACGGTACGGGCCCGGTGGCGATCGCAGCGATTCTGTTTTTCATCGCTTTCTTCGCCGCCTTCAGGGCAGGTTTCCGCAGACACGCAAGCGATGCGCCGTTGTTTGGGTTTCTGCATCGCCCGCTTCTTACGCGGATCGCCCTGCTGGTATTCGCGCTGTTTGCGATCTTCGTTGCTAACGCGACTGTCGAAAGTTGGACCGTGGTGCGTTACTTCGGCGGTCTCCGGCTGCCACCCTCCAGGGGCGAGTACATCGACCCGATTTTTGGGCGTCCACTCCATTTCTACTTCTTCACACTGCCCTTCTATAACCTGCTGCTGCAAGTCATTCTCGTAGGCGCCGTGATCACTCTGCTGATCTACTGGGCGGCTGCCAACGTAGAAAACTTAAGCCAGCGCATACCGAGGTTTCCGCCAGCCGGTGGTCCGCTGCAGTTCGATTCCTTCTCCCTGAGGGAAGCCTTCCATACCGGTTTTGTTCGCGTCATCATTGTTGTCTTTCTGCTGGCCCTGGCGGTGAAAATCTACTTTGATCGCTACACGCTCCTGCTCGACGATCACGGTCAATATTTGGTGGGGGTCAATTGGGTTGCGGATCATGTCATCATTCCGCTGCAATGGATGCTGATTCTGGGTGCACTCGCGGCAGCCGCCCTCGTGTTGCTCCGTCGCGCGCGGTTTGCGCTTCTGCTCTTACTGCTGCTGCCGGTGCGGTTCTTTCTGCCAGCGCTCGTCGCCGGCCTCTACGTGAGACCGAACGAGCTAGCCCTCGAACGGCCCTACATCCAACACCATATCGATGCCACACGCTCAGCTTACGGCTTGAATGAGCGGACCAAAGAGACTTCCTTCGAGGCAGTGCCGGAGACTCCGATCGATTTTGCCAAACACGAAGCCGTGCTCGACAACGTGCGGCTTTGGGATTGGCGAGCTTTCCACGACACGATATCGCAAATTCAGCCTTTGCGCCCTTACGTCTACATGGATACCGACGTGGATCGCTACACCATTGATGGACGCCTCAGGCAAGTACTCGTCGCACCGCGTGAGCTCGACATCCGGCAGCTAGGATCGGCTAGCGGACGCTGGATCAACACGCATCTGATGTACACGCACGGCTATGGAATCGTAATGGCCGAGGCGAATCGCATCACGCCGGACGGTCTGCCATTGCTCTTCATCAAGGATGCTCCCCCGGTGGTCACATCGAGCAGCCTTAAATTCACTCAGCCCGAGATCTATTACAGCGAGGTCGCACACGAGCCTGTCTATGTCGATACCGCTCAGCAGGAATTCAACTATCCTTCAGGATCGGAAAGTAAGTATACGACCTATTCGGGCACAGGCGGGTTTTCGATCTCGTCTCCCCTGATGCGTCTGGCCGCAGCGCTATATTACGGCGATGTCAATGTCATCCTGACCTCTTATCTCACTGGCAAGAGCCGCATGATGATTCACCGCTCGATCTTGAACAGGCTACACCGGCTCGCCGGCTTCCTCACCTGGGATTCTGATCCGTATCTTGTTTTAACCGACGGGGGCCGGCTCGTCTGGATGATCGATGGATACATGTCCTCTGACGCGCATCCTTACTCGCGCGCCTTGAGTATCGGCGGTGAGGAGGGTACAGATGTCAATTACCTGCGCAATTCTATCAAGGCGACCATCGACGCCTACAGCGGAGAGACGAATCTCTATGTCTTTGATCCCAACGATGTGTTGATTCAAGCCTACGGCCGCCTCTTTCCAACACTTTTCAAAGCGGTATCCTCCATGCCGGGAGATCTGCGCCGGCACGCTCGCTATCCCGAAACTCTCTTTAGCGCGCAGGCGGAAATCTACCGGACCTTTCACATGCGCGATCCGGAAGCTTTCTATAACCGCGCAGATCTTTGGGATCTCGCGAAAACCGGCGGTCACCAGGGTGAAGGCGCCTCTGCAGTCTCGCCGACTTACGTCGTGGCGGCCCTGCCCGGCAGTGACACTCCTGAATTCATGCTCATCACGACTTTCACTCCGGCGAATAAAGACAATCTGATCGGGGTGATGTATGCGCGCTGCGATGGCGAACATTTGGGCGAGCTGCAGTTCGCGCAGCTATCGAAACAGAACATTATCTACGGGCCCATGCAGATCGATGCGCGGATCAACCAAGACCAGAACATCTCGAAAGACCTGACTCTGTGGAACCAGCAGGGCTCGCAGGTGCTGCGCGGGCAGACGCTTGTTCTGCCGATTGACAGAAGCTTCCTCTATGTCGAACCGATTTACATTCAAGCATCACAGACGAGCATGCCGCAGCTGAGGAAGGTCGCGCTGGCCATGGGTAACCGCCTTGCCTATGCCGATACGTATGAACAGGGCATCAGTCAATTAATCGATGAAGTGGGAGGGAGCGGTCCGAATGTTCAGCCAGCGAATCCGCAGCCGGCTCAGCCAGCCCAAAACGCCAGTTCCGCTGCACCAGCGCCGCCCATCTCAAATCAGGCAATCGCCACCCTGCAGCAGATCAGAGCCCACCTGCAGCGCTATCGCGAGTTAAGCGCTCAGGGCAAATGGTCGGACGCCGGAAAAGAGCTGGATGCAATCCAGCAATTGGTGCAGAAATAGCTCAAATCATTCGCTCGCGCGGGTTCTGAACCGCGAATAAAGAAACGAAGCTGTCAACAGCAGAATGCCTAAGATCACAAACGCAGATATCCGATAAAACCGGCTCAGCTGCCACACGTCCCAGAGATAGAGCTTGCAGATCACCGCGCCCAGCAAGACCAAACCCAGCGACCGGTTCACAAGCGAGTTCCGCGCCATTCCGACGATCAGCGCGAGTACCCCATAGATCCCCAGCAGAAGAGATTCGAGTGCGCTGATTAGGCTATACCGGTTATCCGGCGTGCTGTTGGCAGATCCCCAAAGCGCCACCAAACGTATCGAAGCAATTAGTAGATAGCCCTGCGCGGTGAGATATATGAACTTTTTCAAAGTGGGGTGGGCAAAGCGGATCGCTAGGAAGTGTACAGCCGAGAGCAGAACGCAGAATGCGACAAACCAGCCTGGATGCCGCGGGTTGAACAGCACTCCGGCCGCGAGCACCGTGAGAGCAGCCAGCCCAGGAATGAGAACGGGCCAGATCTGCCGGACAGCTATTGCCAGAGCAGTGAACCCGAGCAGCAGGAGATAAAGAAAGTCGAACCACCATGCCGTAGCGGCATTATGCAGCAGCATCGGCGTGAGCAGACCCCCCGCAAAACCGAGTGCCGCAATCGCCGCGCTCCCATAACGAACGGAGAGAAGCACGGCCAGAGCGGAAGTCAATACCAGCAACGTCCAGCCAGCGGCGGGTATGATCAGCTCGTAATATTCAAAAGCAGCGTAGAGCGAAACGTAGATAGTTGCAAGCCCGCAACCGGCGATGCCCTGAGTGAAGACGCTACGGTCCGGGCCTTGCACCGGCTTATCAAGGTCCCGCCTCCGCAGCCATTCGGCGGCCCCGAGCATCAGCAGGCCTGCTATCACCCCTATGGCGACGCGGCCTTCGGCGGCGATCCATTTGTTGTCTACCGCGTACTTGAAGAAGAAAATGATGCCAATCGCAAGGGTGATGGCTCCCGCCCGATTGACCAGCATCAGTCCGAAGCGCGATTCGAGCGGAGGACGGGTCGACCTCTCAGGAAGAGAATTTAGGATAGTGCGAGCATGCCCGGTCTGCTCTATAGCCGTCAGCCGCCGCTCGATTTGAGCAACTTGTGCCGATAAAGTGGCAACCGTTTCCTGTAAGCGCGTCGCTTGCTCGTCAGGCAAGAATGGCTTCGAGTGATTCGGTTGCGGCAACTTCGCTTCTTCCATAGCGCCGCGCTACATAGTTATCCAGTATCTCGCGAAACTCGGCGACGATGTGATCTCCCCTCAGCGTTGTCGAAAGTTTCCCATTTACGTAGACCGGAGCGACGGGTTTTTCAAACGTGCCGGGCAATGAGATGCCGATATTCGCGTGCTTCGATTCGCCCGGGCCGTTCACTACGCAACCCATCACCGCGACCTTCATTTCCTCGACACCTGAGTACTTCTCGCGCCAGATAGGCATCTGCTGACGCAAGTAGGTCTGAATCTGATCCGCCATGTCCTGGAAAAACGTGCTCGTCGTGCGGCCGCAGCCAGGACAGGCCGCTACCTGCGGCGTAAAACTTCGGAGATCGAGAGCCTGCAGGATCTGCTGGCTCACAACCACTTCATCCGTCCGGTCGCCATTCGGTAAAGGCGTAAGAGATGCGCGAATGGTATCCCCAATCCCCTGCTGTAACAGCACGGAGAGCGCGGCTGTGGTCGCGACAATGCCCTTAGAGCCGAGCCCCGCCTCCGTTAGGCCGAGATGGAGGGGGTAATCGCACCGCGCAGCCATCATTTGGTAAACCGCGATCAGGTCCTGCACATTGCTGACTTTTGCGCTAAGAATGATGCGGTCGTGCGCCAAGCCATATCGCTCCGCATTTTCCGCGCTGCGCAGCGCGCTCTCGACAATTGCCCGGCGAGTGACTTCCATTGCGTCGAGCGGCTCAGCAAGCCGCGAATTCTCGTCCATCATCTGCGTCAGCAGAACCGAGTCCAGCGAGCCCCAATTGACGCCGATGCGAACGGGCCGGTCATATTCGATGGCGGCCTCGATCATGATACGGAAGTTGTCGTCCTGCTTGCGGCCGATGTTCACGTTACCCGGATTGATGCGGTATTTCGCAAGCGCTCGCGCGCATTCCGGATATTTTCGAAGCAGAATATGGCCGTTGTAGTGAAAATCGCCGATTATCGGAACGTTCACGCCAAAATTGCGCAGGCTCTCGACAATCACCGGGATCGCCTGGGCGGCCTCTTCGGTATTTACCGTGACCCGCACAAGTTCGGAACCGGCGCGCGCCAGCTCCATGACCTGATTGACGGTCGCAGCCGTGTCGGCCGTGTCGGTATTGGTCATGGATTGCACCACAATCGGATGCGATCCGCCCACGGCTACTCCCCCGATTTGCACGGCGACCGAACTTCGGCGCGTCGAAGCGGCCATTTAACAAACCTCCAGCATTGCTTGCACGAACTTCCAGTGTATCAACGTAAATCGTCGTAAGTGGCTCAGAGCCGTTAGGTTACTATCGAATCGGCGCTCGGAAACGAGGTATGCTGTGCCAATCAAGGATCAGGCTGTAGAACGCCAGTTCACCACCATCAGCGGTGTTCCGGTCGAGCCCCTGTACGGGCCGGAGAGTCTGGAACATTTCAGTGCAGCCCGGGATTTAGGCGCTCCCGGTGAGTTCCCCTATACGCGCGGCATTCACCGCGATATGTATCGGAGCAAGCTCTGGACCATGCGCCAGTTTTCAGGCTTCGCCACTCCGGAACAGACTAATCAGCGATACCGGTATCTGCTCGATCAAGGTCAAACCGGGCTCTCCGTAGCCTTCGATCTGCCCACCCTAATGGGCTACGACGCCGATGACGCGATGAGCGAAGGTGAGGTGGGAAAGTGCGGCGTCTCGATCTGCTCTCTCGAAGACATGGAGACGTTGTTTGGCGGGATTCCGTTGAACGACGTCACGGTTTCGATGACCATCAACTCCCCGGCTTCAGTGATCTGGGCCATGTATCTGGCGGCCGCCGAAAAGCAGGGTGCCGATTGGCAGCGAGTCTCAGGTACCCTCCAGAATGACATTCTGAAAGAGTACATCGCCCAGAAAGAGTACATTTTTCCGCCGCGGCCGTCCATGCGTCTGGTGACTGACTCGATCGAGTTCGCCACACGTCATACGCCTCGCTTCAACCCAATTTCCGTCAGCGGCTATCATATCCGCGAAGCCGGATCGACCGCCGTTCAGGAACTCGCGTTCACCTTGCGCGACGGGATCGAATACGTGGAATGGGCTTTGCAGCGCGGGCTCGCCGTTGACGAATTCGCCCCACGCCTCAGCTTCTTCTTCAATTCGCACAACGATTTCTTCGAAGAGATCGCTAAATTTCGCTCTGCTCGCAAGATCTGGGCCCACGTCATGCGCGAGCGCTATGGAGCACGCAACGAGCGCAGTCTCAAGTTACGCTTCCATGCTCAGACCGCCGGCTGCTCGCTTACCTGGCAGCAGCCTTACAATAACCTGATGCGAACCGCCTTGCAGGCCATGGCGGCGGTTTTGGGCGGCGCTCAGTCACTGCATACCAACTCGCTCGACGAGGCCTATGCTTTGCCGAGCGAGCAGGCAGTTACTCTGGCGCTCCGCACCCAACAGATCCTCGCCTATGAAACAGGTGTAGTGAACACGCCTGATCCGCTCGCTGGCTCTTATTTCCTGGAAACGCTCACTTTGCAGACGGAATCGGAAGCAAACGACTATATCCGCCGTATCGACGAGATGGGCGGCATGATGCCGGCCATCGAAGCTGGTTTCCCGCAGCGTGAAATCGCAGCCGCGAGCTATCGCTACCAGCGCGAGATTGAATCGGGCGAGCGGGTCATTGTCGGCGCGAACCGTTTCGAATCGGAAGACCAGCCGATCGACTTGCTGCAGATCGATGCACACGCGCAAGAGCTCCAAGCAGCAAAGCTAGCCGGTCTGCGCGCGCGCCGCGATGATACCGCAGTGAACAATGCTCTGGATGCGCTCAGTCATGCCGCCGAAACGGATCAGAATACGATGCCGTACATCCTCGACGCTGTTCGCGCTTACGCGACCTTAGGCGAGGTTTGTGGTGCCCTCAGGAAGGTATTCGGAACCTATACTGAAACCACGCACCTGTAAAGTTTAGTCTGATTAGATAGAAACCCGATAAATCCGGGCAAGGAGAAGAGAGATGAAGACCGAATCGAACAACGGCGTAGTCGGCGCTATTTTGATTGGGATGGGCGTGGGCCTTACGGCCGCCGGTTTAGTCCTGATTATTCCGGCCTGCATGAACTGGTCAGCCGCATTGGTTGAGCAAGCGGTTCGGAAAGGACGCGAGGGAGTGGGAAATGCCGCTGCTTCCCTGGGCGACATTGCCGGTCACGCGCAACACCGTTTTGGGGAAGCCGCTAAGACAGCGAAAGCAACCACGGCGCGAGCGGCCGGAGCAGTGGAAACTGCTGCCCGCCACGTTCGCGAATACACCTCCTGAAGGCAACAAAAATCATGCCCAGTTCTGAAACCGATCCCAAGCCGACTCAGAAGCCGTCCGAGAAAGACGTCAGCAACACCAAGGAAGAAGAGAAGAACGTAGATCGCGACGGACGCGAGCGCCAGCCCAATCAGCATACCGAGAAAAAGTAGACCGCACGATGGCGAGCAACCGTCTGGACATCTTGAAAGAAATGCTCGCGCAGGATCCGAACAATTCCTTCGCGCGCTATGGACTCGCGATGGAACTGGCAAAAAGCGGCGCGTTGGAGCAGGCCGTCAGCGAATTTGAGGCTTTGCTGGCCAAAGATCAGACCTACGTTGCTGCTTATTACCACGGCGGGCAAACGCTGGAAAAACTCGGGCGTGTTGATGAAGCCAGGTCGCTTTATGAGCGAGGCATCGAGGCGTCAACTCGCAAAGGCGATCTGCACACACGCTCGGAAATCGAGGCGGTGCTCAGTTTACTGCCCATCTGAGTTGATGTGTGTTGAGCCATGGATCTTGAAGGCTGGAACCAGCGCTATAGCTCTCGCGAGCGAGCCTCCGAAGACTTGACCCCTGCTGCCACGCCGCTCCTTGTAGAAACTGCGCGGAAACTGCGGCCGGGTTGCGCGCTCGACCTGGCTTGTGGCACCGGCCGCAACGCTCTTTGGTTAGCCCGCAATGGCTGGGCGGTAACGGCCGTCGACGGTGCATGGGCTGCCATTGACATATTGCGCGAGCGAGCCCGCTCCACAGGAGTGACTGTCGACGCTCGAATCGCGGACCTGAAAAGCCATTCACTCGAGATCGAGCCCGAGCGTTATGACCTGGTTGCGATCTGCTATTACCTGCAGCGCGATCTCTTTGCACCCGCAAAAAGCGCTGTGAAACCCGGGGGTGTTCTGCTGGCCATCGTTCATATCACGGAGGGCAACGAAGAGCCGACGGAGAGCCGTCTCCGTCCTGGCGAGCTCCAGCAGTACTTCGAAGGCTGGCAAATCCTCCACTATTACGCAGGCAAACCGGTTGACCCTGCGCATCAAAGATCGGCCGCCGAGATCGTAGCGAAGCGGCCGCTTGAAAGAAGATAATCAGGACTATTCCCGGTCATGGATGCTTCACGAATCATCATCGAGGACAGATAAGCGCGACGGCAAGCCATGCATTCGCGGCATGCGATCCTAGATGAGCATTCCGGTCTAGAGAAGGGTGACTTCCCGGCCGTCTATGCCTTCGCTGCGGAGATCGCGAATCGCGTCTATGGCCACCGCTGAGGCGTGCGAATTATCCTCGATCAGAATCTGTCTCCGAAGCTGGTTCGCAAACTAACTGATTTGTTTCCTGGCTGGGAAGCGCGTTTAGCCTCGAACTGCAAAATTCGGCTCGTCTCAGCTTAATTTCATCACCAGCAGCGTCATGTCATCATGCTGGGGAGCTTTCGCAGTAAATTCGTCAGCCGCGACAAAGATGGCGTGAAGAATCTGCTCTGCATCGGCGGCGTAAGCTTTCTCGGCTGCAGAAATCATGCGCTCCTCGCCCCACTCCTCGTCCTCTGCCGTCATTGCTTCGCTGACCCCGTCCGTGTATGTCAGCAGTACATCGCCCGGCTCGAGTGTCAGCGATTGTTCTTCGTACGAGACGTGGGGCAACAATCCGATTACAGGGCCGCCTGCCTCGAGCCGCTTCTCTTCGAACGCTCCATTCGAGCCTCCCAGCAAAATGGGCGGATTGTGGCCGGCGTTCACGTAACTCAACCCCCGCTTCGATGGATCATAAATAGCAAAGAAGAAGGTTGCATAACGGTTTACTGCCGAAGATTCATACACTAACTGATTCATGTTCTGCATCAGCGCCGATAAATCCATTCGCCCCACGAGTGTCAGGGTCCGCAGGCAAGCACGCAGACTTGCCATCAGCAGAGCCGCAGAAATTCCCTTGCCCGAAACGTCCGCGACCGCTAAGCCCAACCGGCCATCTGGTAACTCGAACGCGTCGTAGTAATCTCCACCTACCCCCTGGGCCGGGCGGCAGAATCCTGCCAGACTCAAGCCCGCTATGCACGGCATTTGCTGCGGGAACAAGCGTTCCTGCACCTCGTGCGCGATCTCGATTTCGCGATCTATCCTTGCTCGCTGCGCCGCCTCCTTCGCCAGCGACTGCGCCAGTTCATTCACTTCGAGCGCCAAACCGGTTTGAGTTGCTACCGATTGCAAGACGCGCAGATCGGTCGGTGTATATGGCTCTTCCGACTTCTTCGCTCCAAGAGTCATGAGCCCTAGCAGGCGGTCGTGGCCTGGCAATGGAAGCAGCAGTTCTGCACTCGCTTCATCCAGAAACAATCTTTCGCGCGAATCGGCCCGGCTTAGCCATTCCTCGGGCCGGTCCCGGTAAACTGTGGCTGGCCGGTTCGTTCGGGCCAAATTTTCGAGAGTCGATGAATTCTCGGTAAGAGTCACGGGCTCGATCGCATCGAAACCTAGTGCGTACTGCAATTGGAAGCTGCTGCTGCCTCTGAGCCAAACAGAAATCTGCGCCACGTGCAGCACTTCGGATATGCGGCGCGCGACGGTCTCGATCAACAGACCCTTTTCCGGCAATCTGCGCGCTTGTTCCGAAAGATCGCTCAGCACGATTTCGGCGTTATAAGCCTCGCGGAAAAATTTCGTGTCCAGCCATCTACGCAGCCGAGTGCTCAAGCTGTTGCTCCCCGCAAACGACCACAGCAGAAGCGCGGCAATGGCTCCGATCAGGATCAGGTTCACTGTTTGGTGCTGCTTCTGCTCGAGCGTGGGCACAATAAACCGCAGCACAAGAACCCCGGCAATCAGGATGAGTAGTACGTTCAGCGTTGCTTGCGCAAGCACATACTTCGTTCCCATCCGGAGCAATACTCGCAGGTCCATTGCCCTCTGCACAACGAGCACATAGGCCAAGGTCAATGGGAATAAAACAAAAAATGGAATCGTGATTGCAAACTGGGATCCGTAGTGGAACGAGTAGCCAAAAAGCGGCAGGAGGCCAAACATAATTAGCAGCGGTCCCAGCGATAACCCACTTCCCCAGGCCAAAACTCTCAATCGCCGCCGCGCATCGGGTGTCGAGGCGGATCGCAGCTTACCAAAGATCGCAATCAGGAAAATGAGGATGCACGCTAATCCCGCCCAGCCTTTGATCTCGTCGGTCCACCACCTTGCTGCATTCAGGAGGCGCACCTGGCGCGCGTTGAAGCTGTGCAGGTACATAAACCACAGATAGAAGGCAAAACTATAGAATTGAACTGCGACAATCAGCCATTTCAGCGTGGGCCACCTGCGGTCAATGCGACCGCGTTCGGGAAAAAACAATCCGAACCAGAGAAGCGCTGGTAAAGCCAGGAAATCCCCGATCAGGCCCCAAATACCGAAGACGATATACCAGGGACCGCCCCACCAGGCTGCTTGTATGTCTCCGAACGAAGCTTCCGGAAAGGTTAAGAGTGCCAGGACCAGCCAAGCATTGGGATCTCCCGGCCTTGCCGCCACCACCCAATAGCCGACTAGCAGGCTCAACAGGGTCACACCCAATACCGGAGTCAGATACGCGATGTACCCGCCCAGGCTGAAATTGGGCCCCTGCATAGGCTGTAACTGGATGGCGGCGCTCTTGACTCGTCCGTCGGGGCTTCGGACGGTCAGATGAGCAACATCGCCGGGCCGCGAATACGTCAGATAATTTGTAAGTTGATAATCTCCGGTGAAGGGGCGTCCGTTCAGAGTCTCGAGAACGTCGTTATCTTGAAAGCCCGCTTTCTTTGCATCGTTTTCGAGCCGGCGGAGAGCACCACCACTTTCAACATCGAACGGGAGCGTTCCATGCCTCTCGCCATGGAACCATTTCTCGTTCAGCGCAGCCACGCCGGCCACGTAATACGCCATGCTGATCGCCATCCATAGAAAGAGCAGCGCGTACAGAACGCGAGGCGATCGTGCCATCGTCACTGCTTGTAAATCACTCCGCCTTTCATCACAAACGCAACCTTCTCCACTGCGCCGATATCCTGAATGGGATCGCCCGGCACGGCCACGATGTCAGCGAAGTAACCGGGCTTTAGTGCTCCGATCTGGCCGTCCCATCCGAGCACTTTCGCACCGTTAAGCAAGTCCGCTTGCAAAACTGCAAGCGGCTTCATCCCGTACTTCACCATGAGCACGAATTCGCGCGCCTGTGTGCCGTGCGGAAACGGGCCGACGTCGGAACCCACAGCCATCGGCACGCCGGCCGCCAGTTGATTTCGAAACTCGTGCGCGTGGAAATCCAGCATTTCGTACTCGCGCTTAGCTGCCGCCGGCGAGCCCGCATGCTCGGCGAAGTACTCAGAAATCGTAAACGTAGGGACAGCCGGAATCTGCTTCTCGCGCATGATCCGCATCGTCTCGTCGCTAAGTTGATAGGCATGATCGACCGATTCCACTCCTGCTCGCGCAGCATAATTCGTTCCTGGCTCGCCCGTCGCGTGAACGGCCACCCGCTTGCCGACGCGCGCTGCCTCATGTACCGCCGCGCTCAACTGCGCCTCCGTGTACTGGTAAGGCGTTGAGAATCTGCCATCGCGAATGGAGTCAGGGCCGGTCTCGTACATTTTGATGAAATCCGCGCCCAGCTTGAGTTGTTCGCGGATCACTTCCACAATCTGATCGACGTTGTTCGCATACGTCGCGTTCGAAAGCACGTGCTGCTCGGGGTTGAAATGGTTCGCGTCTTCATGTCCGCCGAGAATGTCGATGGCGTTGCCGCTCACGCGCAGCCGCGGCCCAGGCACCGCTCCCTTTTCGATCGCGTTGCGAACGGCGCTGTCGGCCGCGCCCGCTCCCTCCGTACCCATATCTCGCTCGGCTGTGAAGCCTGCCATCAAGTCATCGCGAGCGGCGAGCACGGCTGTAATCGTGCGCTGCGGAACGGACTCTTCTACCGTTTGCAGATCTTCAGCGCCCGGGCGTAGAAAAAGATGAACATGCGCATCGATCAGCCCCGGCATCAGGGTCTTGTCCCCGAGGTCGATGGTCTTGACGCCGGCTGGATGCGTTACGCTCTGGCCCGCTTCCACAATCCGTTCTCCCTCGACCAGCACTTCGCCCGGTGAGATGATGCGTCCCGATTCAATCTCGAGCAGACGCGCCGCGTGCAGCACAATGGGAGCCGGCGCAGTCGCTTGAGCGAAAACGCTAGTCGCAAGAGCAAGCAGGAGTGCAAGCCTCATGGCACAGCATCCACCAGCTTCGCTATTCCGGGAGCAATCTGAATCAACATGTCGCCCACCGGTTTGTGGTCGTACTGGCTCACGAGTTGCGCGGAACGATCCTTCCATCCCGCCGGAGCTTTCGTGCCTTCATCCAGATAAGTAACAGCCTCCAAGCCGGTCCGGCATAACGCTTCGACTGCCGCTGAGGTCGGCAGATCCCCAATCAATAACGAATTTTGTTCGAACATCGGCCGGACATCCAGCGCAGCTTCGGCCCATTTCGAGAGCCGGTCGCGGAAAGCTTTGCTGTCGCGTTGCGACTTAGGAGCCGCCAGATAGCCATCGACGGCGCTCCGGAACTCGCGCGCTGCATTGCTCTCCGGCGGAATCGAATCTACCAGCCGGTTGATCGGCGAGGAACTCGTATACGTTTCGGCATTTCTTGAATACCCTTTCACAGGCTCGAGTATCGAAGAGAAGATGTCGAGCGGCTGGGAGGGCCTTGCGCCCGCCAACCGCTGCCGCATCAGCTCGAGATTCGAGCGTTGGGTCAACCCGAGCCACTCCAGCCAGTGATTCGTCAGGTAAAGCCGGTGGTACATCGATTGCACATCGGTGACCGATTCCGGAGACCATAAACGCTCGGCAATCGCGGCCAAACGCGGCCACAACTTGGCATCGAGATTCTCCGGCGTGGCCAGTTCATCCCACATCGCGGCTTCACCGCCCAGGATCAGCTTGCTCTGCTCCGGCGAAAGATCGGCTGGGGTGCCGGGTTTGGGCTTATTCGGATCTTCCGGCAGCGTCTCGCCGCCGTGCCCGGGAGCCTTCCCAGGCACTTTCATTGGATCGATCGAATAGTGATACGACGCCGGATACATCAGGTCGAGATAGTATCCGGCCGATAAGATGCCTTGAAAACCTTCGCGCGCGCCTTGCCAGAGCGAAGGCTGCCCGCGCCACGATTGGACGACGATCGACTTCGGCAGATCGGGTTGCAGAATTTCATCCCAGCCCTCCATGTGCTTTTTGTGCTTGGTTACGATCTTCAGGAGCCGCTGGTTGAAATAGGTCTGAAGCGCTCTGGCATTCCGGAGCTTGTGCTTCTGCATGAAGGCGCGTATCCGGGCGTTCTCATTCCACTCTTTCGGATTCACTTCGTCTCCGCCGATGTGGAAATATTCGTCCGGAAACAGTTTGGCCATCTCGCCTACGAATCCATTCAGAAAACGATAGGTCGATTCTTTCGTCGGGTCCATCAGATCCGTCGAAGTATCGAAGTGGCGGGTAATTTCAAAAGCGCCGGAACGGCTGCCCAGTTGTGGGTAGCCCACGAGCCAGCTGGTAGCATGGCCCGGAATGTCGAACTCGGGCACGATTCGCACGCCGCGGTCGCGAGCGTAAGCAATAAGTCCGCGAACTTCGGCCTGCGTGTAATAGAGACCGTCCGAACCGTACCGCTGGAGCCGCGGATAGCGCTTGCTCTCGATGCGAAAGCCTTCGTCATCCGATAAATGTAGATGGAGCACGTTCAGCTTGACCGCCGAGAGGCCATCGACGGTGCGCCGAACCTCATCTAATGGCATGAAGTGACGCGCCACATCGAGCGACAACCCGCGCCACGGAAAGCGGGGCTCATCTGTGATGTGCACAGCAGGCACGGAAAAGCCGGGAGTGCCCGAACCGTTCACCGCCTTATTTTGTTGAACCAGCTCAAGGAAAGTGTCGATGCCGCGAATCGCTCCGAGCGGCCGGTCGGCGGAAAGCCTCGCCTGAGCGCCGGCTGCTTCGAGGGAATAGCGCTCATCATCGCCGAGCCGCTGCGGCGCGCGGTGATCGCGCTGCTCAATCACGATACTCAAAGTAGTGTTCGGACCGGGCTCGACAACATGGGGCAGAATCGGGATGCCCGTCTGGCGAGACAGTCTGGTAAAGAGCCGGCTTACAGCAGCAGTTACACGACTGTCCCTCGCGCCATCTCCTGCAATCGAGACGCTGAAGGAACTATTGATCGCTACTGCGCCACTCCCGGGGGTCACGCTCGCCGGCCAAGGCATCAAAGGCAGGCTTGGAATCTCTTGCGGTCCTTGCGCGTTGAGAACGAACGGAGCGAAAAGCAAGGCGGTTAAGACAAATTTGCAGCGGTTCAAGCTAAATAGCTTACCGTGTCTGCTAAGGACGCGGCACGGTATCACTGGCGGTTGTCGATACTCCATTCGGATAACGCAGCGCCCGGAGGATTCCAACTCCCCTGTGCCAGTCGAAGCCATATTGCAGCGCAACTGAGGTGGTCACAAACACGTAATGGTTGATTTGCGCAATCTGATCCGGCACTATCTTGTTCTGAAAGTAAAAGGTCTCTACCTGGGGAGTGAACGTCAAGTTACCCCAAACGGGAACTTTCAAGGCGAGGGTCAGATCTTCGTAGAAACGAGTGTTGTAAGTAGTGTCTGTTCTCAGTTTGTCGAACACTTCGCCGTAGCTGTCCGCCACGAGCTGCAGTTTGCTTCGCCATAGAGGCACAGCTGAGTGAAAGTTGGCGAACCAGCCGGCCACATGCTGCGTCACCAGTCGCGGAACGATCTTGCTTTGGGCGGTGAATAGCGGGTCTGATGCGACGCAGTTACTCAGCAGCAGCCCTTTTGCGAGGGGGCATGGAAAAGGTACGGGGCTAGCTAAATCCTGCAGCGAGTAGCTGTCCGGTATGTCGACGTTGTTTCCGTATTCACGCCCGCCCTCAAACCAGCTTTGACGGCTCTGCAAGCGGGCGCCGAAACGTGTTAGCACCAGGTAATTCTTTGCGAGATTGAACTTCGCCAGGCTGGTTGCTCCGTTTGAGCACGGCACGTTACCGCAAGCCAGCGGCGCTGCGAACTGCTGAAAGGGAGTCGCCGCCTGGGTAAGCAAGTCCTCCGATAGAAGCAGGCGGACAGGCACCCTGCTCGTGAGCGGTTTGGTTGTCACTCCTGCTTCGCCGCGCAGCAAGTTGTTTGCCAACGTGATCTGGTACTCACCGAAATTTCCGCTGTTGATGGAATTGCGAACCGCTAGCCGATAGTACTTCGCTTCGGCTGACATGTAGAAATCCACAAATCTCGGAAAGGAATACCCGCCCCGCGCCCGCGACCACACCGTGAGTTGCGAGGATTCCGGAGTCGAGAGCTGAGAAAAGCTGTTGTTGCCCGCGAAGTTGCCGGGCACCGTCTTGTCAGACCCTTTGATGAAACTCAGGTTGTAACCAAGCGTGACGTTCTGCAAGGTAAACCACCATAAGCCTCTTCTCTCAACCAGGTCCTCGGGGTTATTTGTTTTCTTCGCAAAAAGGGTTGTGACGTTGGGCTGAGGCGCTACGGGGTGGGTTGCCCAGTCCCGAAACTCTAGCCATGCCGTCAACCCTCGGCTTGTATCAAAGGGCCTTTGCTTTATCGCCTCGAAATAGTCGCTTGCCTTGATCCTGTCAGACTGACAGGAGCCCCGCGTGAAGTCTGCTGGAAGTTGATTGCAGGCCAGCCCCGTCAGGCGATTCAAGTCTTTGAGAGAAACTAGGCGCACAACCGGCTGAACCGCTTCGCTCGATAACTCCGGGTAACCGGTATTGCCGAAAGCGAGATAGTCGGTCATTGCGACGCCGTAAAGCCTGTTATCTTCTACGGCCTGACCGCGTATCACTGGCGATCCGGAACTCGGATCCCTTTCGACGCCCAGGGTGCTCAACCCACGACCCTTTTCCATTTCGACCGATAGATCGTCGCGATCCTGCTTGTCGAAAGCCGCCGATTCGTCCAGGATTTTGTTTAGGGTTGCGCCGCTCACCGGAAGGCAGAAAGTGAAATCACCTTTCCAGAGCATTTCGTCGAGCAGTTCTTGCGGCGTAGGCCGGAGATCCGTCGGCCAAAGTGCTACCGCCTTTCCGAATGCACTGAAAACGTCACGATGCTGCAGCAGCGCTATGTCCGAGCCGCAGAACCCTTGCATGGCTTTGAGCGCCAGGTCTTCATAACTTCGATTCAGGTGTCTGTCGGATAGCGGCTGCGCGCTTGCCTTGGCCACTTCCGCGTTTATCGCGCAATTTCGGCAAGGCTCGGGCGAAGGCGTCGGAACTATGCTGTCATGGACATCATTCGCTATGAACCTTCTGTCGTCGGGAGCTACGTAGTAATCCAGGCGCCGCAGATTTGTACTGAGTGGGTTTCTTCGACGGGCATCAAACGCCACGCCCGGAGTCACCACGTATGGTGTTTCGCGCTGCCCGGTTCGGCTCGTCCTTTCCTCTCCCGTAGCGTGCTCTTGATCGGGTTGGGCGATCACGAAATCGAAAACCTTCAACTTCGTCGCGAGCTGAGAAGCCTTGTAGTACGGCATTTGAGCCAGCAAAATTTTGCGCTTGCCCCTGCAGCTATCGTCGGAATCGCACAAACTCAGCACCTGCCGGAGAGCTTCGAGCGGATCTGTAATCTGTGCGCCCGTATCGAAGCGGTTATCCGTGTTCATCCAGACATCGCTAAGCTGCCCGATGTAGCCAATCAAGCTCGGATCAAGTACGCCGAACACCACAGCACCGTTTGCCCGCTCAGGCACAAAGTACGGCCGCTTCGAATCGAAAAACGGATGTTGCACGCTGAACAGCTGGCAATGGATCTTGTTTTCGCCGCCTTCCGTGTAGGCGGCGCAGAGCGCATGATTACTGCCCGGTTCGAGATCCTCGATGTGAAAACCCGGACCCGGCTTTTCATCCGTTTGCAGTTTCGTGCAGTGGCTCGCTGCCTCAAAAGGCAGCTTGAAATCTCGCGGATTATCTGCATTCGCGACGCAATCGTAAGCCGCAAGCTCAGCCGCTTTGCCCGAGATCGGGATGTGTTTCAGCCAGGGCAGAATACCCGAGGGAAGCTCGAATCGCACCGGCGCGGTACCATCGAGCGCGCGACGGATTGAGGGAGGGAGATCGCCGTTTGGCAGGGGCGGGTTTGGATTTCGAACGACCGAACCGATCACCAGGTTCGCGCCGATCATCTGCACAGGCCGGTAGCCGCTGCCTGCGGGCCGGGCGAGGAAGCGCGCGATTTTGCGCAATCTTTCAGGACCGTAATAGAAGTCTTGCTGTCCAGGAACAACGGCGTCGAACGCCATCAAACGAAGAAAGCAGGCAACGTTGTCAGACGCGATTTCGTTGTCGCCGGTCGAGAAGACATCCTTGTTCACCATCTCGCCGTAGTGTGGCGTGCCCGGGACTTCGTTTCGCACAGCGCGAGCGAGCAGTTCGGGAGCGAAGTTCTCGCCCATTGCCAGCAGTTCCGGTTCACCGAAGCGGAGCTGGTTCAGCGTAGAGCGAAACAGCTCCACCTGCGGCGGAAGCGGCGTGGTGGCGTTATCGGGGCAGCCGCGGTCTGAACTGGTCTGGACGTCGGGATAGCGGAAGTATCCAAACAGCCGGCCGGTGTAGACGACGGAATAAGCAGGCTTCGCTCCCGTAGGAGGCCCCCAGATTTGAGCGGAGGCGACGCTTGCAAGAACGGCCAATCCAGCGAACGCCGTTCGGACCAGGCTCAGAACGGGCTCTTACCTTGTGCGGCGGCAGTCAAGCCGATGGCCAGGGCGGCAGCAGCGGTGATGCCAATCAGCCACACCATCGTGTGCTCGTCGGAGGGAAGCCGCCTGTGAGCAGGCGCCGCACCTGTCTGTGCGCTGGCCGCACTCTGCTGGAAGGACATCCTGCTGCCTGCCACCACGCGGGTCAGCATGGCGCCCCCGTCCATAACGTTGACGCTGCCGCCGAGTGAGGCGACTTCGACGGTTCCCTTGGTGAGGCGAACAACGGCCTCTGTATTTGAATCCGGTGCTTCAATCTGCAATTGGCGCACCTCGATCGGATACCCACTGAAGTGGCTGACGCGGATCGCCCCGCCATCGATCACAAGATGGTCGTGGAAAACAGTTCCCGCGGAGCGCGCGGAAAAGTAAAGATCAACACCATTCTGGAGGCTCACATCGCTGGCATAAGCGGCGGTCGCAAGCTGGGTGCCTTCCGGAACGAAACTGGGGGCGGCTGCCAAGCAAGAAGAAAGAACGATTGCCGAGAGGAGAGCAGAATTTCTCATGGATGAACCGGCCTCCTAGTAACTCAGGCTCGTTACACATAGTAAAGCACGAATCTAACCCTGGCGAAAAGATAGGGACAAGTAAGCCATAGGTCCGCACCGCTCAGGAGCTCTCATTGCGCGCTCCGAGGTAGCGCTGAATCCAGGCACGGTGGATTCTGCCTTAAGAGTACTCGGCCGCGTAACGAATGGAAGAGTCCCCGCTCGCCTAAGTCCGGCTTCTCTCTGTCCGTTTTGGGGAGTTGGAATGCCTTTTGTTCACCGGCTAAGTGATTGAATTGTTGAGAAGTCGTTGGAGGCGCGGGGCGGGATCGAACCGCCGAATAAAGGTTTTGCAGACCTCTGCCTTACCACTTGGCTACCGCGCCCAAGGTGGAATTCTCTTTCGAAACATACCACACCTTCGGCGTGGTGGCGCCTAAGTCATTTGCCCGGCACGCAATACAGGAATTGCCGAGCAATACCGGGAGCCGGCCAGGGATCGCGGCCAGTTACAGCCGAACAATCTTCTCGGAGCGGAACCCTTTGAGCGCGTTGCGGGTATCGACAATGAGCTTGGCGCGCTCGATGACGGCGCGATAATCGATGCCCGAATGATCCGTTACGACCACGACGCAATCCGCCGCCTCGACAGCCGGCAGGATGTCCTGAGCCTCGAGATAATCGTCATTGATCTGGATCCGCCGAACGTGTGGGTCGGAGTAAGTTACGGTCGCGCCGAGGCGCTGAAGCAGTACGATGATGTCCAGCGCAGGTGATTCGCGGACATCTTCGATATCGCGCTTGTAGGCTACACCAAGCACGTGAATATGAGAGCCGCGAACCGGTTTGGTGGCGTCATTCAGCGCGTATTGAATTTTCTCAAGTACGAATTCAGGCATCCGGCCATTGATATAACCTGCAAGCTCAATAAAGCGCGCCTCGATGCCGGCTTCCTTGCTTTTCCATGAGAGATAGAAAGGATCGATAGGTATACAGTGGCCTCCCAAACCCGGGCCGGGATAGAACGGCATGAATCCAAACGGCTTGGTGGCAGCCGCATCGATTACTTCCCACACATCTATCTTCATGCGGTCGCACATCAGGGCCATCTCGTTTGCCAGGCCGATATTGATCATACGGAACGTATTTTCCAAAAGCTTGACCATTTCGGCGACGCGAGTGGAACTGACCGGGACCACCGTTTCGAGAGCTTGCTTGTAGAAAAGCGCACCCATTTCGGTGCAGGCCTGCGTGATGCCGCCGACTACCTTGGGGATGTTGGAAGTTTGAAACTTCGAATTGCCGGGGTCGACCCGTTCGGGCGAGAAGCAAAGAAAGAAATCCTCACCAACCTGCAGTCCGCCGGCGGCGAGCTTAGGTAGAACTAACTCGTCGGTAGTGCCTGGATAAGTGGTCGATTCGAGCATGACGAGCAGACCCCGATGCAGATGCTCTGCAATGGCTTCGGTGGCGGACACCACGAAGCTCATATCAGGATCCTTGGTCTTGCGGAGCGGTGTGGGGACACAGATGTCGATCGTGTCGAGCTCACTTATAACTGAGACGTCACTGGTGGCCCGCAGTCTTCCGCTTTTGACAAGGGGCGAAAAAACATCGTCTTTGACATCCTTGATGTACGAGTGACCAGTGTTGAAGTGATCGACCTTTGATTGCTGGACATCGATGCCGACGACCTCAAAACCGGCCCGCGCGAACTCCACCGCTAACGGCAGGCCCACGTAACCGAGGCCAAGCACGCCGACCCGTGCTTCCTTGTTCGCGATGCGTCCGCGAAGTTGCTCGAGCGCACTCGTTTGCGCCAGGGAGCGTTCGAGAATTTCAGAGCTCAAGGAAAAATCTCCCTTCACCGATTACTTCTGCGGGTCCTGTCAAAAAGACGCTCTCCTCCCAACGAATGTTCAGGCTTCCAGCCGGTGTTCTTACCTCAACAGGGCTGTCGGCTACATCCCTGAGGATAGCAGCGACGGCAGCGCCCGTGGAACCGGTACCGGAACTGTGGGTTTCTCCCGCTCCACGCTCGAAAAAGCGCACCTCAAGCGTGTGACGATCAAGGGGACGCACAAAGGAGATGTTGGCGCGCTGTGGGAATCGAGAGTGTTGTTCGGCTTCGCGCGCCGCCGTCAGCCAGTCTGCGGGAAAACGATCCACAAAAATGGCGCACTGCGGATTCCCAACATTGAGAACCGATGAGTCGAAGGAGTGTCCGGAGAGCTGCAAAACGGCATTAAGCTCTTCGATTTGGGGCTGGCCCATGTCCATTTCAAACAGGAAGTAGTTCCCTTGGCGGAGGATCAAGCGCAGGCGCTTAGGACCGGCCGCGGTGTTTACCAGGATATCTGGCGGATCGGCCGCTCCAATGAGCAGGGCAAACGCCGCCGCGCAACGTGTGCCATTGCCTGATATCTCGGGCTCGCTGCCGTCGGAGTTGAAAAGGCGGGTACGCAGGCCCCCGGGCGAACGCTCGACGAGCATCCAACCGTCGGCGCCAATGCCCGTATTGCGATGGCAGATGCGGCGGGCAACTGCCGTAAAATCCAGCAACGGTACATCGGACGACCACGTGAGCAGGAAATCATTCTCGGCTCCATGGAGCTTGCTGAATGGTATTTCAATCATGGGAGATCACGTTGCGAAATATTCAAAGGTGGACTGTATTTGCTTGTGGTGACGATGAGCACCGGACGGTACGGCGAGCGCCTATGGGTGAGCGCTCGGGAGAGTGGGTCGCCATCCTGCCTGATAACCCAAGCATTGGAATGATACAAGTCGGGCCGCTGAGTAGCAAGGAACCAGGTTGGACCATTTCCGATGTTGAGTGTCTGGGCAAGATGGATTTGGGCGCGACAGTAAATTCCGGTTACATCGCCGGTGGAAGTGAGGATGCCCTGCCCCGTCCGGTAATGAGCTTCGAGGAAGTGGGCAGCCGCAGCGGTCCAGGCCCGGCGATCAACGGAGTTGACTTGCGACTCCTTCCAACAGATCCAGCTTTGCGGAGAAGGACGGGAAAGCCAGGGAACGACCGCGAGTAGCGGGATGAGAAATGAAAATCTGCGCCAGCGCGGTGGTAAGTTCGGCACAATTGCGCCCGCAGCAAAGGCACAGAGCGGCACCAAGGCGAGGCCATATCGAGTGTTGTAGTAGCTGAAAGGCCAAAGCTTAGGCACATGAACAGGAGTACCGCTAGATGAATGCATGCTCCAGATGTAGAAGAGGGGCGTTAGGGACAGGAACAGCAGTGGCTGTAGAGCACGAGTGCGGTACGCAAACCATGCGCCGATGATTCCGAGCAGAACGAGCGCGCTGCCCGCGCAGAGCAATCCTGCGGCGCAGTAGTAATGAACCGCGGCAGCCCAATCGTGGTAACCGGGATAGGTCTGCCCGCCTTGGATAGCGATTGCAGAATACGGTCCATTGTAGAAATCAAGAAGGTTGCCGGTTTCCCACCAGTTGTGGGCCAGCCAATAGAGCGGAGCGAGAAGGGCAAGCGTTCCGAGAGCGATCAACACGAGCATTTTGTGCCGGGCAGAGAGAACCGCAAACCAGATGGCTACGAAGGGAATGAGAAACCAACCGTCATAGCGGGTCAGAGTTAGGAGCCACGAGGCTACAACGGCTAGAACGAGCCAGCGAAGATTCTGAGTAGAGCGAAAGCGCAGAGCAGCTACGAGCATCCAGGCAATTCCGGCGAAAAAGACGATCTCAGTCATCGGAATGACAGCTAGATAAAGTACGTTCGGATCGAGCACAAAACACGCGAGCGCGACAGCGGCCGCTGTGGCGTCCCCGTATACCTCACGCACAGACAGGTAAAAACCGGTTCCTGCCAGAACGAAGCAGAATGCAACAGGCAAGGTGCCGGCCAGACCGGTGGACCAGAGCCAATCGTTGCCCACAAATGGGAGGCAGATGAGGTGAAGGACGGGAAGCCAGACAGTGCCGAGCTGATCGTAGCCAGGAGTGCGGGAATCTATGATACTGCGGCTGATGTTGAGATGCGATTGTGCATCACCGTAAGAAAGAACGTAGCCGTTTTGGAAACACCAGTAGCCGAAAACGGACACCAGAGCTGACAGTAAGACGATGGCGCCGATTAGGGCTAATGTGTTCCGGCCCTTGTGGCGGACGAAGTCAGAAGGCCGTGAAACGTCGAAACTCGTCAAAGCGCGCGTCGATTTCTTTGCGGGTAAGTGTTTTGAAACGCTCGGTACCAAACTGTTCGCAACAGAAGCTGCCCATAACGGAACCATAGATGACAGCGCGGTGCAGCTCATGTACGTCAAATTTTCCGTTGCGGAGGTCGAAACCGCGCTCAGCCAGATAGCCGACGAAACCGCCCGCGAAGCAATCGCCGGCGCCGGTCGGATCGAAAACATCTTCGAGCAGATAACCCGGTACCATGAACAGCGAATCGCGCCGGAAAAGCATCGCCCCATATTCGCCGCGTTTGATTACCAGCGCGCTCGGTCCGAGGTCCAGAATCTTTTGGGCTGCCTTGCGAAGATTGTTTTCCCCAGACAGCATGCGAGCTTCCCCATCATTGATGAGCAGGAAATCCCAACTGCGGATAGCCGCAAGCAGATCTTCACGGAAATCGCTGATCCAATAATTCATGGTGTCGCCGCCTACGAAGCGCAATGAAGGCATCTGCTGCTGAACTTGACGCTGCAGGACTGGTTGGATATTGCCGAGAAAGAGATAAGGTTGGGCGGAGTAGGAAGGCGGAAGCCGCGGTTGAAACCCAGCAAATACATTCAGATCTGTGCGCAAGGTAGTACGGTCGTTCATGTCTTCGGAGTAAACCCCCGACCAGAAAAACGTTTTGCCGGGCACCTGCTCGAGACCTTCTAGATCGATACCCTTCTCGGAAAGCATCTGGCGGTCCTCCGGGGCGAAATCCTCGCCGACAACGGCCACGATGGAGGACCGGGTGAAGTAGCTCGAGCTTAAGGCTATGTAAGTGCAAGCTCCACCCAGCGCGCGCTCCCGTTTTCCATGAGGAGTCTCGATGCCGTCGTAAGCCACAGAGCCAATCACAACCAGCGACATTGCTTTTGCATTGTAACCGGAGATGAAAACTAGTGTGGTGCGTCGAGTTGCCTTTGCGCGCTTGACGAGCGCCAGGTGAAACGGAGGCGCCCGAGAGAAACTGTAAGCGTCGTGCGCTTTTTAGTTATGAGTGATCCGCATGCAAACTGGCAGGCCCTGGAGAGGGTGCTGGAAGACGCGGAGGGCAAGTACGAACAGATAGTCTGTTGCGGAGATTTGGTTGGCTACAATCCCGACCCGGGCCTTGTCGTGGACTGGACCAGGGAACATTGCGCGTCGGTGGTGCGAGGCAATCATGACAAAGTAGTAAGCGGTATCGACAGCCTCGAGTGGTTCAACGAAGTAGCGCAAACGGCGGCTCGCTGGACGACGTCACGATTAACTCCGGAGCAGCTCAGCTACTTACATGAGCTCCAGATAGGCCCGATCAAGCTGGAGCACTTTCATGTGTGGCACGGTTCCCCACGCGATGAAGACGAATACGTAACCGGCGCCCGAGAGGCTGCGCCGGCATTCGATTATCTGGAGCTGCCTTTGGGGTTCTTCGGACATACGCACCTGCAAGGCATTTTCTTTTCCAAGCAGCGGAAGCTGCACGCTCTAGCAGGTGTGCCGAAGAGCGCGAACGAAATTGCGTTAGAACTGGAACCAGATGTCTTGTACCTCGTGAACCCCGGTTCAGTGGGCCAGCCGCGCGACGGCGACCCGCGAGCCGCTTACGCGCTGTACGATTCAGACCAGAAAGCGGTGTTTTTGAGGCGCGTTACCTATCCTGTGGAAGCAACTGCCGAAGCGATCAAAATGGCGGGTCTGCCTGACGTGCTCGCGCATCGCCTCTTCTTCGGATTCTAGGCGCATCGAAAGTGGAATGCGGCGGGCTGCATGACAAAATAGTGATTTGCGCATCATTCCAGATGGCCTTTACTACGCTTGCGCTTTGACGCTCGTGGGACTTGCCTTGTCGTATTTATTGAGTCCGTGGACGGGATTGCCGCTTTATGTAGCGGCGGCATTCTGCCTTTACTTCTTTCGCGATCCGGAGCGACAGCCGCCCCCAGGCAAAGTGATGGTTGCTCCAGCAGACGGGAAGGTGATGGCCGTGCGAGATCTGGGCAATGGCGAGACACGCATCAGCATCTTTCTAAATATCTTTGATGTGCACGTCAATCGCACTCCGATCCCGGGTACCGTTGCGGCCGTGGTTTATCAGCGGGGCAAATTTATAAATGCAAGCCATGAAGCGGCCTCTTCGGAGAACGAGCAGAATACGTTGATCGTGCAGGGTGAGAACACGCGCGTAACGTGCCGTCAGATAGCGGGACTCATAGCACGGCGAATCGTCTGCTTCAAGCATGCCGGCGACTCGGTTTCGGCGGCAGAGCGCATCGGCTACATCAAATTCGGCTCGCGAGTGGACGTGATTTACGGCGCCGAGTGGACCACAGCCGTGCAGGTAGGAGAGAGAGTTTCGGCGGGAGCAAGTGTGCTAGCGAAATGGACCAACATGGAGGGAGGGGTCTGACGAACCCGGCGGAAGCGCTTTCCCCACACAAGAAGAGGCCGCGTCGGGCCGCCTATGTTTTGCCCACGCTGTTTACCTGCGGGAATATTTTTCTCGGATTCATAGCACTCGTGCAGGCCTTTGAAGGCGCAATGCAGAGTTCCTCTGGCGGTAATGGGGCGAACGGACACTTTTCTCTAGCCGCCAAAGCGCTTGGGTTTGCGATTTTTTTCGATGGACTCGACGGGCGCATCGCGCGCATGACGAACACGACCAGCGACTTCGGTCGCGAGCTCGATTCCTTGGCCGACTTCATGACATTTGGCATTGCACCGGCCATGTTGGCTTTCGTATGGGGCGCGCGGTATGTCGTTGTACAAGACAGTTCAATTGCGAGCCACTTGACACGAGCGGGCTACCTAGTGGCCTTCTTCTATCTGTTATGCGGAGCGGTTCGGCTGGCACGCTTCAATGTGCAGAAGAATCCGGTGCCCAAAAATCCAGGTCGGCCCGATCGCAAGTACTTCGTCGGAATGCCGAGTCCGGCTGCCGCAGGTCTGGTGGCGGCAATTGTTTACTTCGATCCTTCGCCGGTAAGTTCGCTCCTGTTTTCGATTTCCTGGCTGGTGTTGGTTGGACTCGCTGGCTTACTCATGGTGAGCACCTGGCGCTACCCAAGTTTCAAACAGGTCAGCGTATCCAAGCCGCGGACGCCTTTATTTGTCTTATTGGTGGGCGGCATTGCGTTCTCCATATGGGAGTGGTCGCAACCATTTCTGCTGGCCGCCGCGAGCACTTATGCCCTAAGCGGAATCGTGATTCGTGTCGGAGGATTCTTGAGGCGGCACCGCAAAGTACAGCCGGGTGCATCTTATCCGGAGCATCAGGTTGGCTAAGATCCATTCCAAAGCGTCGATGAAAGTCGGACTAGTGGGCGGCGAAACGCTGCTTGGTAAAGAACTTGCCGAAGTGTTAGAAAACCGCGCGCCCGGGGCAACGATCGTCAGCTTTGCCGCAACCGGCGAGGGGAACTTCGGCGAGGCGGAGGGCGAAGCTGTTTACATAGAGCCGCTGGATGCGGGGACGATTCAGGATACTCGCGCGGTGATGGTGGCCGGAACGCCCGAGGGTGCTCGGAAGGCATACGAAATATCCAAGCAGTCCGGAGGACGGCCCCTGATTATCGACTGCACGGGGCACCTCGAGAATGAGCCTGAGGCCCGCGTTATCGCTCCGCTGGCCTCGAATTTCGAACTGGGCCTGAGCTGGCTTTTGATAGTGGCGCATCCTGCCGCCAGCGCCTTAGCAATCACCCTGAAGAGATTGGCGAAGTCTCGGCGAATCCGGCATGCGATTGCGCACGTTTTCGAACCAGCGAGCGAACGCGGAAGGCGAGGCATCGCAGAACTACAGCAACAGACCACCAGCCTGCTTACATTCAAGCGGCTCGACAAGCAGGTCTTCGATGCACAACTAAGCTTCAATCTGTTGTCGCAATTCGGGGAAGAGGCCGGGGCCAAGTTATCGGCCGTGGAAGCGAGGATTGAAAGGGACCTGGCATCCATTCTCAGCAGTGAAAAGCCTGCCGCGGCTATCCCGATGCCTTCGATTCGCGTGATTGGCGCGCCAGTGTTCCACGGGTACAGCATTTCACTCTGGGTGGAATTCGAGAAAGCTATCAGCGGGCAGGAGCTTGGAGAAGCGCTCGCGTCGGCACAGATCGAAGTACGCACCGCAGAGCAAGAGCCTCCAAATAATGTTGAGGCGGCGAGCCAGAGCGGGTTGATCGCTGGCGACATACGCGCAGACAGAAATAATCCGCATGCCGACTGGCTTTGGATCGCAGCCGACAATCTGAGACTAACGGCCGATGCAGCGGCAGAACTCGTTAACTTGCTCGGAGCGAATCCGCAGTGATTTCACGTTCAGCATTCGCGGTGATGGTGGTTTGGAGTTCGACTGCGATGGTTTCCTGTGGTTACCACGTCGGCGGCAGAGCCGATCTGATGCCCAAGAATGTGCGGACGATCGCCATACCGGCATTCAATGCGTTTACCGCCAGGTACGCGCTGGTCGACGAACTCCCGCAGCAGATCGCACGTGAGTTCAGTTCGCGCACAAGGTTCGTGATCGTCAACGATCCCGCCGAAGCGGACGCAGTGTTGAACGGAACGGTCAATGCAGCGTTTGCTTTCCCGACCATCTTCGACCCGGCTTCGGGTAAGGCGACAAGCGTGCAGTTGCTGGTAAACGTGACAGTAAAACTGATCGAACAGAGGACGGGCAAAGTACTTTTCTCGCGCGCGAATTGGGGCATTCGGGAAGATTATGAGCTGGCCGTGGACCCGCATCAGTTCTTCGATGAGAGCGGACCCGCGCAGGATCGGCTCTGCCGTGACGTGGCGCGCGATCTGGTTAGCTCCGTCGTTGAGAACTTCTGAGACGATGACTCCCGAGCAGTTCTTGGCGAAACTCGAAGAGCAGGCGCCGGCACCTGCCTACCTGTTTTTGGGCCAGGAAGGATATCAGCGCCGGCTGTGCAGGGACGCAATCGTCGAACGCGTGTTACCGGGCGACGCGAAGTCGGATGGCTTGACGGCCCTCGATCTCGAGGAAAGTACGCTCGGTTCGGTGCTCGACGATGCACGATCCATGTCGCTGTTTTCGGCAGAGCGCGTCATGTGGGTAAGCAGCGCGGAATTAGCGCTGCCGCGCAGGATAGTAGCCGCAAACGATGATGCCGCTGAGGGAGATAGTTCGCCTGAGTGGGCGCTTGGCGAATATTTGAGCTCGCCCACACCGGGCACTGTGCTGGTTTTCGAATGCAGCAGGTACGATTTCGTAGGCGATGACAGGCCAAAGCTGGAGCGCGTGCAAAAGTTCTATTCAGCCATCCCCGCGATTGTCGAGTTCCGGCATTACACGCCGGAATCGAGCCGGTTTCTGGCGCAGGATCTGGCGAAGAAGCACAACATCAAATTAGGAGGAGCCGAACTGGCTGCTCTGCTGGACGCAGTTGCCGGAGATGCAAGCCGGTTGGCTTCCGAAATCGAGAAGCTCTCATTATTTCTCGGCGACGGGCGTAGCGTAACCATGCAGGATCTCAGCACGCTCGTGCCGAATGCGGCGCAGACCACGATCTTTGCGCTGGTGAATGCCTTGGCTAAGGGCGACCGGACCGGAGCGCTGCGGTCGCTCGACATTCTGGTTCGCGAAGGCGAGTATCTTCCTTTGGCCTTGACGTTCTTGAACACACAGTTTCGTCTGGCGTTGACGGCCAAAGAGGCCAAGCTGAACTCGACGCAGCAGGCGGTGGCATTCTTCGCGAAGCTGGGTGTCCGCATGTGGCGCGACCGAGCCGAGCAAGTGATTGTTACGGCGGGCTCGTTCACCAAGGAGCAATTGGCCAAGGGACTCGCGCTGATCTATGAAACGGATAAAAAGTTTCGGGAAGGCTACCGGGATGACCGCGTGATCATGGAAACGCTGGTGCTTGGATTGACCGGCAAAGCCTAAATTTGTGCCCGCTTGCGCCATTCGAATAGAACGATTCCCGCCGCGACGGAAACGTTAAGTGACGATACGGCGCCGGCCATGGGGATACGAACGAGCACATCGCAGTGCTTCTTAACGAGCTGGTGTAAGCCCTTCCCTTCCCCGCCGAGCACGATAGCTGTAGGCGTGTTGAAGGAAACCTCATCATAGAGTTCCGTCCCCCGCTCGTCGAGCCCGTAAATCCAAAAGCCGTGATTCTTTAGGAATTCGAGTGCCTGGGCAATATTGATGACACGCGCAACTGGCAGATACTCCAAAGCCCCGGCCGCGGCCCGGTCAACCGTTTCGGTGAGAGGAGCGGCCCGGCGTTCCGCAACAACAACGCTGCCCGCGCCTGCGGCATGAGCAGTGCGCAGGATGGCTCCGAGGTTGTGCGGATCTTCTACGCCATCAAGAACCACAAGCAGTTTGGAAAGATCGAGAACGGATTCGAGCTCCACATACTTGTGCGCCGAGCCGAATGCGACAACGCCCTGGTGCGGCACGCCTTTCGAGCTACGGTCGAGAACTTGGCGGTCCTCGAAACGAACAGGAACAGAAGCTAACCGGCACAGCTCGATAATCTCCTGGATCCGTGGTCCCGAGGGGCCCTTTGCGATCAGAACTTTATCGAGCGGGCGCTGCGAGCGCAGAGCTTCGCGGACGGGATGGATTCCCGCCAAGAGTCTGGTCATTTAGATTATCTTCGGCCCGCTGTTAATTGCGGCCGCTATTCAAGACTAAACGCCACCACGTAGTCGCCTAGCGGTTGGGAGCCGGCGGGCTGATGGCTGCCCGCGCAGATGACAAGGTATTGTTTGCCGTTCGATCCCCTGTAGGTCATTGGTATCGCACGAGCACTGGTGGGCAGATCGCCGCGCCACAGTTGCTTTCCGGTTTCGACGTCGAAGGCATAGACGGCATTGTCCAGCGTGCCGGCAGAAAAAACCAGACCGCCGGCTGTAGCGATAGGGCCGCCCAGGACGATCGAACCCCATTCGGGTGGAGTCGAGGGGCGATCCTTCCCGACATAGAGACGGCCGAGCGGAACCTGCCACTTCTTCTCACCCGTGCTCGGGTCAAGGGCGATAAGCGTGCCCCAGGGCGGCGCAGTACAAGGCAGGCCTTTGGGGCTCAGCAGAATCCGCCGCATCATGCCGTAGGGCGTGCCACGCTGAGGAGCAAACTCCCAATCGCCGTTCAATCTGCGTCCGCCGGAGTTGCGGTAGCTTTCATAATCATTGCGCGGGATCAGTTTTACCTCGGTCGCAATGTGATTGTCGGGGATGACGAGGAGATTATGTACGGGATCGTAAGCCATGCCGCCCCAGTTCTGGCCGCCGATATTGCCGGGGATATCGAGCGAGCCCTGCAGGGACGGTGGAGTGAAGATGCCCTGGGTTTGAAGCTGGCTGATTTCGTCGCGGCAGGATTTGCGATCTGCTTCATCCACGCCCCAGGCCTCGGCCGCGCTCATCGCCTGCGGCGTTAAAGGGGATGGCTTAAGCGGGAAAGGCTGGGTGCGCGAAGCGGTTTCACCAGGCACGTCGCTTTTGGGAACGGGGCGTTCCTCGACGCCGAAAACGGGTTGACCAGTTTCGCGATTGAGGATGAAGAGATTGCCAGTCTTGGAACCGATCGCGATTGCTGGGATCGTTACACCATCCTTATGAAGATCGAAAAGAAGCGGGGGCGTCGCGACATCGTAATCCCAAAGGTTGTGATGAACAGTTTGGAAGTGCCAAACGCGCTCGCCTGTATCGGCGCGCAGGGCGATCACTGAATCTGCATATAAATTGTTGCCGGGCCGCTTGCCGCCGTAGTAATCCGGACTGGCACTACCCGTGGGCACGAAAACGAGATTGCGAGCGGGATCAGCAGCAATCACAGACCATGCGTTGCCAGCACCAGTCTGAGCAGAACTGCCGTTAAGCCATTCGCGGGCAGCTGGATCCTTGGCATCTTGCGGGATGGGATCCCAGGTCCATTTCAACTTGCCAGTGACCACATCGAAGCCACGCACTTCGCCACTGGCCTGATCCACCGAGCCGTTGTCGGCAACAGCCGACCCGACTACAATTGTGCTTCCAACAATGGCAGGCGGGGATGTCTCTTCGTAGTCAGCAAAATGATGAGGGGGAATGCGCAACTTCCGCCGCAGGTCGACAACGCCGTTCTCGCCGAAGTCAAGGCATGGCTTGCCGGTGGCTCCATCGAGCGAAATAAGTCGCGCATCGATAGTGGCTATGAAGATCCGAAGATGACCGCCGGGCCCTTGCCAGGCCGACACGCCGCGATGTGAGTAATCTCCGTAACCGGCATCTTTGTCGACGTGCGGATCATAGGCCCACCGCGCGCGACCAGTTAACGGGTCGAGCGCGATGACACGGCCGAGGGGCGTACCGATATAGAGGGTGCCACCGACATAGAGAGGCGTGGTTTCAAATGCGGTCGGTTTGCTGTGCTTGGGCTGATAGGCGTCGCCGGTGCGGAAGCTCCAGGCTATTCGCAGCTTGCTTACGTTCGTGCGATTGATATCGGCAAGGGGAGAGAAGCGCTGACCGCCAGGATCATGGCCGAAAACGGGCCAGTCTGTCGAATCAAGAGCAGCAGCTGCCGCTAAGAAGGAAGCCGAACAAGCCAGCAGGAGCAGCGCTCTGGCGAGAGTCATAAAAAGAGTATGCCGCGTGTGCGGTGGGCGTTTCGGGCGCATGTTATGTTTGGAATGTCCGAGCCGAACCGGGCCCTTAGCTCAGTTGGTTAGAGCGCTACCTTGACACGGTAGAGGTCAGAGATTCGAGTTCTCTAGGGCCCACCATTCACAACCTCAGAGCACGTCCTCTTTTCCTGAAAAGGCACACTTGCAGCGACAGCATCCCGAAAATATCAGACGTTTCCCTCGCTCTTTTGCCATCAATCTGCTGCCCATTATTGCCAATTCTGTCCGATCCGCGCTTTTCTGCCTTGCTGTACGATCAACCACTTAAAAAAGAGAGTGTCCCAAGCGACGGTAGTCGTAAAGAAACACTCTCAACGATATCAAGCAGCTAGTGATGCGCAGGTTTGCCGCACGGAGATGCGATAGGCGATGAGAAGGATAACCCCGCCCAACAGTAGTAGGAGAATCTCTGCAGGTTCAGGGGTAGCGGCACTGGAACTCGTCGCATTCAACAGAAAAGCCTCGTCATAAGTCGGCGATCCGAACGAGTAAGCCAGTAGCGACAGGTTGGAGTATGTGTTAAGCGTTGGGGCCGAAAGGCTGCCGGAAAACAGTTCCAGGTTTCCGGGCCCCCCATTATTCACGAGAAGGGTGGTTCCATCGAGAATGGTAAGACCTCCGGACTGGGCGGGCGTGTAAAAATTTACGACACCGCCGCTGACCGGGGATCCATTTACGGTTAAGTTGGTCGGATCAACGCCGAAACAATCGCTCGCATAGGTGCAGGTGACCGGAACCGGCTGCTGCGGGACCGTAAACGTTATCACGTCCGATCCTGATGTGAGCGTGTAACTGATAGTGCTAGCTGACACTGCACTTACAGTGAGACAAACTAAGCAGACTAAACTCTTCATTAGTTTTCCCTAGCCACTTCGCTGGAGTAGCGGGTGACAGTCCAGAGCATAGCAAACAAATGCGAGAACGACAAAAAATTGCAGCTATTCGCGCTTTTGGAGATGCTTTGGGCGCACGAAACATCTTTACAACGTTTCAGGCCGCCTTACGAAAGGTTAAATTGATTCGGCACGGACCCGTAAGCGGGTGCTCGCCGGGAGCGAGCCGAGCGATGCCATGGTAGGCAAGCCGTACAGAACCGCCCCAGACCACGACGTCTCCGCTACCCAGCTGTATACGCCTTGGACGTTCACTGCGGCGCATACCGCCGAAGAGAAACACGGCTGGTAAGCCGAGCGAAACCGAAACGATCGGCGCGCTGAAGTCTCTCTCGTTCTTGTCCTGGTGAAGGCCCATCTGAGCGCCGGGTTGATACCGATTTATGAGACAAGCATCGGGTTCGAATCCACCGAAGCCAGCTGCTTCAGCAGCTGCAGTTGCCAGTTCACGCACTGGCTGAGGCATGGCGGGCCAGCATCGCCCCGTGATCGGATCGATGGCATCGTAGCGATAACCGGTCTCGTCGCTCACCCATCCGAAATTCCCACAATTTGTCATTGCAACAGACATCTTGTGACCGCCGCGTACGGTCATATGCCGGTAAGGAGATTTGGCGACGACCTCGGCAACAGATGCCATCAGAAGTTGCGAGATACTGTCCGCGAATCCGTACAAGAGAAAGGCGTCTTCCGCGAGCCGCTCTAGGCCCTTACCTGAACTCGCCACATCGCCGAACAGATTACCGCTCACTCTTGAATTTTCGCGCAGGTAGCTCATTTTCCGGCCGACTCGCCTGATACTTTTAAGAAATGGCGACGTTGACGGCCAAGCGAATCGCGCCTCCCAAGCGGCTGCTCTATGGACCCGGTCCTTCGATGGTGGAACCGAGAGCCTACGAAGCACTGGGGCAGCCTGTCGTCGGCCTGCGGGATCCCTATTTCCTCGAAGTGATGCGCGAGATACAAGCCGGATTGCGCGAGGCGTTCGGAACCGCCAACGAGAAAACGTTCATGGTCCCGGCAGGGGGCAGTGGAGGGATGGAGGCGGCAATCGCAAGCTTTGTCGAAGCGGGCTCCAGATTTCTGATCTTCAGTGCGGGTGTGTTCGCTGAACGCATGGCCACCATGGCGGAACGTCAACAGGCGAATGTCATCCGAATCGAAGGAAAGTGGGGCGCGGCATTCAGCGAAGAGGAGGCTGCAGGCGCCATCGAGCGCGAGCGGCCGCAAACGGTAGCGTTCGTGCAAGGGGAAACTTCGACCGGCGTGTATCAATCCGGGCGCGCCATTGCGCAAGCGGCTCGCGATTCTGGAGCACTGGTCATTGCGGACACTGTGACTTCGCTCGGAGCCATGCCGGTTGAACTGGACGCGATAGGTATCGATGTCGCATTTAGCTGTTCGCAAAAGGGATTGAGCTGTCCGGCTGGGCTAGCTCCCGTCTCGATTTCACCGCGCGCCTGGGAACGATTGCAAGCACGATCAGCGTCTCCCTTCACCTGGTACCTGGACCTGAAGCTCTTAGCCAGGTATTTCGAACCGCCTCACGTCTACCATCACACGCCTTCACCGCCACTATATTACGCGATGCACCAGGCCCTAGCGGCAATAGAAGAAGAAGGGCTCGAGAACCGCTGGCGGCGGCACCAGCGAGCAGGCCAGAGACTTGTGAGCGGTCTGTCGCGATTAGGCTTCGAGCCCTTCGTAGAGACAGCCGAAGACAGAATGTGGCATCTCACGACCGTAAGACCGCCCTCTGGCGTAAACGAGGCAAAATTGCGACAAAAACTGATGTCTGACTTCGGCATAGAGATCGCATCGGGCCTGGGGCGGCTGGACGGGCAAATCGTGCGGATTGGCACCATGGGGCCGCTCGCGAACGACGCAAGCGTAGATTTTCTGCTGGATGCTATCGAGACTTCGCGGTAGGCAGTCCTCGTGACAGTATGTCTTCTGATTTCTCGATTCAGCTTGGCCTTTGCCACCTTCAACTGCTGAAGGGCGACATCACGCGGATCAGGGTAGACGCCATTGTGAATGCGGCAAATTCGGCGCTGGCCGGAGGTGGCGGAGTAGATGGCGCAATACACCGTCTGGGCGGCGAAGAGATCATGAGAGAGCTCGATGTGATTCGCGAGAAGGATGGCGGATGTCCCACTGGTAGCGCAGTAGTCACGGGCGCAGGCCTTTTGCCCGCGCGCTACGTGTTTCACGCAGTTGGACCGCGCTATCGTGACGGTCGGCATGGTGAGGGCGAGTTGCTCAAATCGTGCTATATGACTTGCTTGCGGCTTGCTGCTGAGCGCGACGTCAAGACGATGAGCTTTCCTTCGATCAGCACTGGAATCTATGGCTATCCGATACAGCAAGCAGCTGAGATCGCAGTGGGCACGGTTGCCGATTGGCTGCGGGAGCATACGGGTCCGCTGCACACGGTGAAACTGGTGCAGTTCAGCGAAGGCGATCATCAGATTTACCGGCAATTTGCACACGGCCTGCGCGGCAAGCTGGCATCCGGCAGCCATGGCTAAGATATAGGTGGCCTATGCAAGTGCTGGAGGCAGGAATCAACAAGTACCTGTTGCTCGAACTCGACCCAGAGTTCATCGGCAATATAGCGAAGCAGGCGGGCTTTGCATTTAAGATCGAGGATCAGCCACGCGTTATGTCGCTAAAAGTTTCAGCGATAGACAGGCAAGCTCCTTTACTTCTCTTTGACGCAGCAGATCCTGGGAATCTTGGCTGGTTTTCGCGGTGCCAGTTTTACGTGGACGGAGCTTCTGGGAGCGTGCTGCAGACCCCTCTCTGGCTGGCGAACCAGAAAGATAAGTCGGGCCGGACCTCGCCTCACGCCGTGCGGATACAAATCGCGAAGGAGTTACCGGGCACCTTCCGAATGCCGGGGAAGCAGTTGGTAACAGAACAGGTGGTTTACGCAGTTCTGTTTAATCTGCTGAGCGCGCTCACTAACACAGGCGTGGGCGTGTGTGGCGGTCCGATCGTCAAGCCGCTCGCGGGGCGCACCGAAAACATCGGCTCTCGCAACTGAACAAGCCGTGACACACGATCGCCGCAGCCCTACTTGCGAGATGAAGCAGAGTTGATCTCTTCTTTTGCTTGCTCCACAACCCCTTCGATCTCGTGCCGGTATTTTTTCAGCAGGTCTTTGGAGGCGGCCTCAAACCGCATCACGAGTACCGGCTGAGTGTTTGATGCACGAACAAGCCCCCAGCCCTTTTCGAAAGGTACTCGCACGCCGTCCACGTCTACCACCTGATGGTGCTGCCGGATCAGCTCGCCGACCTTCTCAACCACCTGAAATTTTACTTCGTCAGGACAATCGATGCGCAGCTCCGGAGTGGACACCATCTCCGGAACGCCTTGGAGTTGGTGCGAGAGCGGCTTGCCGGAATCCGCCACAATCTCAATCAGCCTGCAAGCCGCGTAGAGTGCATCGTCGTAACCGTAATAGCGATCCGCAAAGAACATATGGCCCGACATTTCACCGGCCAGCTCGGCATGTTCTTCTTTCATCTTTGCCTTGATGAGGGAGTGGCCGGTCTTGAACATAACCGGTTTGCCTCCCAGTTCAGTCAGCTTGTCGTACATGACCTGAGAGCACTTAACTTCGCCAATAAATGTGGAACCCGGTTTGCGTGAAAGAATCTCACGTCCGAAAATGAGGAGAAGCATGTCTCCGTAAACGACAGAACCGTTTTCATCTACCGCGCCGATGCGGTCTGTATCACCATCGAAGGCGATACCCAGCTCAGCTTTCCGCTTCTCGACGGCTTGCTTCAAAGCCTCTAAGTTTTCCAGCACAGTCGGGTCCGGATGGTGATTGGGGAATGTGCCATCCATATCAAAAAAGAGCTCAGTAGCTTCCACATTCAGCTTCTCAATCATGCGTTGCAGGACCGGCCCAGCCGTTCCGTTTCCGGCGTCGAACACGACTTTGACCCGGCGTGAAAACTTGAATTGCGAAGTGATTTCGTCGACGTACGGAGTGACGCCGTCTGTTGGCTGTACTGTCCCCTCACCCGATTCAAAATCGCCGGCTTGAATGAGCTTTCGCACATCCTGAATGGCGGACCCGTGCAGCGTCCCCGAACCACAAACGGTTTTGAAGCCGTTGTACTCAGGCGGATTATGGCTCCCCGTAATCATGACAGCTCCGCCCGCCTGAAAGTGAACTGCGGAATAGTAGAGCACAGGAGTCGGAACAGTCCCGACGTCAAAAATTTGTGCACCCGCGGCCAGCATGCCTTTCAGAAGAGCGTCATGCAAGCGCGGACTGCTGAGCCGGCAATCGTTGCCGAGACAAATGCTTCGTCCGCTGTGACGAATAAGATATGTAGCTAAACCCCGGCCGAGCAGCTCGACGTCCGCATCCAGCAATTCTTTGTCGGCAATACCCCGAATATCGTATTCGCGAAAGATCCCAGGATGAAGCATATGAACTAAGAATAGCGAGACAGCGGCTGGCCTCAAATACCCATAGGCAAACGCTGAATGTTACTGGAGATCTTGCCTTCGCACAATCAGTGACTCCAGGTAGTCTTGATCTATCTCGTATCCGAACCCGGGTTTATTGCTTACTTCGATGGTGCCCCGGGGAGTTGCTTCTATATCAGGTGTAATGATGTCACGCTTCCAGTAGCGTTTGCTCGCAGAGACGTCGCCTGGCAGAACGAAACCGGGGAAAGTCGACAGCGCGATATTGTGAGCCCGGCCAATGCCGGCTTCAAGCATTCCACCGCACCACACGGGAACACCGTGGGCTTGGCAGATATCCTGGATGCGACGAGCCTCAGTAAAACCGCCCACCCGCCCGAGCTTGATGTTGATGATGCGGCCAGCGTTCAGGCGAATGGCCTGTTCAGCCTGGTGCGCGGACCGAATGCACTCGTCGAGACAGATGGGCGTTTCGAGCATGCCCTGCAATGAGGCGTGATCGATGATCTCGTCGTGCCCAAGCGGCTGCTCGATCATCATGAGGTAAAACTCATCAAGGGCCTTGAGGCGCTCCAGGTCATTGAGAGTGTAAGCAGAGTTCGCGTCGACCATCAATTTGATGTGTGGGAAGCATGCTCGAACCTCCCGCACGACCTCGACGTCCCAGCCCGGCTTGATTTTGATCTTTATGCGTTGATAGCCGGCCGCCAATTCGGTTTCAATTTTGGCAAGTAGCTGGTCCACGCTGTCCTGAATGCCAATCGAAACACCACAGGAGATCTCGTTTCTCGCCCCGGCCCCGATAGTCTTCCATAGTGGCTCGCAATTGAGGCGCGCTTCGAGATCCCAAACTGCGACTTCAAGACCCGCGCGCGCCATGTTGTGCCCGCGGATGTGTGCGCTACGTGCAGCCACCTCAGCCGCCGAACTAAATTCGTGATGAAGAACGCGAGGAACTACGTAATCTGTGAGAAGCGGCCAGACCGAACCCGTCCATTCTTCGTTGTAGAACGGATTTTCGCCAGCCGTAACTTCACCCCAGCCGGAAACTCCGCTGGAAACGGCTTCAACCAGGATGATGTCCCGCTGGTATGTGCGGCCGAAACTCGTTTCAAAAAAGTGCACAAGTGGCAGGCGGATGTGCCGCAAAACAATCCGCTCTATGATGATTCCCATTCACCCAACAAGTATGTACCGCAGCCTTCATCTCGCTCGAATCCGATCACGGCCATGCCATAGCGGAAGTGCGCCTCGAATTGGGCGGCCACATCGGATTGGACTCTGCGTGCCACCTCAGGCCGCTGTTTGCGAAGCTGTGCGATGTTGGCTGGTAATGAAACACGAGCCTCAATCGTAGGGCGCTCGAATAGTCCTTTGGTGAGCAAGCTCTCGACGCGACACGATTGAAGCCACCATTCGGCCACGAGCCGATCGGTAGGCAAGCCGCCGTGGAGAGGACTTGTCGTCGTGCCGTACTGATTGTGTACATAGCGGCGTACAACAGCGCCGAGCCGTTCGATATTAAAAAACGCATTTTTCAGTTCGAGCGGGTCGAAAGTCCATTCGATAAGGTCGATGCCAGCCGCGATTGCATAACTTCGCTGCTGGAGTTTGAGTTTTCGGCCGAGCCCCGTATTTCTGTAAGCGGAAAGCACTCCTAGCATCTGGCTATGCAGGTAATACTTGCCTCCCGGTTTGAGACCGGGAATACAAAGACAGAACGCGACCATCTTGCCCTCATGAAAAGCACCCAACAGTTGGCCTCCAATTTTTGAGGCGACAACAAAGAGGCGCAATGGAAGCAGTTCTACGTCATGGAAACCCCAGATATCACGCTGAAGTCGCACCACCTCTGCGAACTCGATGAGTTTCGAAAGCTGACGAATTTCAATTTCCGGCAAAGAAACTGACATTTGCTGAGAACAGTTCACTATTGTAGAGCGGAGCAGGGCTAAACTAGTCGTGCGAAGTTGGCAGGCAAAGACAAGTAGGAGGAGACTGCTTTGCGTTCCGAAAAGAGAGTGACTTTACCGGGCAGTGAACGGGAATTACTACGTGATTCACATGAAGTGAGCGCGATTTCGCCAGATGAGCGTGTTTCGGTAACCGTGATCCTGGCGCGGAAAGAGAAATTACCCGCACACGATAGCGGCTTGCCTCATCCGTGTGTTCCGCGCCAAGAATTTCGAGACAAGTATGGTGCGAATCCTGAGGACGTGGCTCGAGTGGAAAGGTTCGCGCATCAGGCGGGTTTGACCATAGTAGACAGCAGCGTGCCCAAGCGCAGGGTTGTGCTTAGCGGGCCCCTCGCGGCAATCACTCAGGCTTTCGGCGCGCAGGTGGCCTGTTATCAGGTGAACACGACCGGCCCCTCTTACCGCGGGCGCACCGGCACACTCACAATGCCAACCGAACTCGAGGGCGCCGTGATCGCCGTGCTCGGCATCGATACTCGACCGGTTGCTAAGCCGCATGTCCGCATTCGACCCAGGCAAGCCGCCGGGGTGAGTTATACGCCTCCTCAAGTGGCGGCGCTCTATGCTTTTCCGGGCGGATTGACCGGTGGGGGACAGACTGTCGCAATCATCGAGCTGGGCGGCGGGTATAGTACGGCCGATCTTCAAAGCTACTTCAGCCAGTTGGGTATCCAGGAGCCGAGTATTACAGCCGTTTCTGTGGACGGCGGACAGAACTCACCTGGTTCGGACGCGGACGGTGAAGTAATGCTGGACATCGAGGTGGTGGGCTCGCTCGCGCCCGGCGCGAAGATCGCCGTGTACTTCGCGCCAAATACCGATCAAGGTTTCATTGATGCAATCACAGATGCTGTGCATGATACGACGCGTAAACCATCCGTGATTTCGATCAGCTGGGGAGGGCCCGAGGACGGTTGGACGCAGCAGGCGCAGACAGCTATGAATGCCGCGCTGCAGGATGCTGCGGCTTTGGGCGTAACGGTAACTGTCGCAGCCGGGGACAACGGCTCGAGTGACGGCGATACGGATGGCAAGCTGCATGTGGACTTCCCGGCCTCAAGTCCCTACGCCTTAGCCTGTGGCGGAACCACGCTAAATGGAAGCGGAAACACTATTTCATCTGAGACGGTATGGAACGAGACGGCAAATGGCGAAGGCGCAACCGGCGGCGGCGTGAGTACGGTTTTCGCGCTGCCCAGTTATCAATCGTCTGCTAGCGTTCCGGCGCAACCTCAGACAAATTTCGCGGGTCGCGGAGTACCCGATGTTTCAGGCGACGCCGACCCTTCAACCGGGTACCAGATCTTAGTGGGCGGCCAGAACGTAGTGGTGGGCGGCACAAGCGCCGTAGCCCCGCTGTGGGCCGCGCTGGTTGCCCTTTTCAATCAGCAGCTCGGCACGCCGGTAGGGTTTCTGAATCCAAAGTTGTATCCGCTCGGCAAATCCGTTTTCCGCGACATAACTAGCGGCAACAACGACGACAGCGGTCTTGGTTACTACAGCGCCGGAACCGGCTGGGATGCTTGTACCGGCCTCGGTAGTCCAAACGGTACTGCCCTGCTCAGTGCCTTAGCAGGAAAATAGGACAGGTGTTCAATGAACAGCCGCCGTGCTGAGATTCCCGGGAGCGCTCCGCTTCCCTCGAGCGATACACAACCATCCACCATTTCCCCTGGGCAGCGATTGACTGCAACCGTCGTGCTGAGGAGGCGGCCCGGGACAATAGACACAGGCAAACAGTTACTGGCCGGAGATTTCCAACCGATTTCGCGGGAGCTCGCCGCTGAGCAGATCGGCGCTGACCCGCGGGATCTGGAGGCGGTGGAATCTTTCCTACGGGAGTGCGGGCTTCAGGTGACGGCCGTCGATCCGGCCTCGCGCAGAATCAAGGTGGAAGGGACACCCGCCGACTTCAACCGGGCTTTCGGCATTGACTTGAGTTCGTTCGGCAATTACATCAGCTACAGAGGGCCGATCACAGTTCCCGAGTCGCTCGCCGGCGTCATCGTAGCAGTGCTTGGACTAGATAACCGGCCCGTTGCTCGTCCCAGAACGGATGAAGCAAGCGCCTAGTCAGTAGAGCGGGCCTTCGCCAGGCGGACGCGTCTTCCAGCGCCGGTGAATCCACATCCACTGATCGGGATACTCTCGAATGAGTTCCTCGACAAGGGAGTGAATACGCTGGGTATCCGAGGCTTCATCTCCCGTCATGGGAACGGCCGGGCAGAAATGCAGCACGTAGCGGCCCCTGGCTTCGTCCCAGGCCGCGAACCCCGGAATAACGGGCGCTTGCGAGTGGTACGCAAGTTTTACGAAACCTGAATTGGCGCAGGCACGCTGCCCGAAGAAATCGACGAAAACGCCTTCGCCCGGTGCCGTATTTTGATCAATTAGAACCCCCACCGCTTCGTTATTTCGGAGAGCTCGCAACACAGCACGGGCGCCATCTCGCTTGTAGATCAGGCGATTGCCCGACAGGACGCGGCGTCCTTCCACCAGTTGATCGACCAACGGATTATCAAGCGGACGCACCACGACGTTCATCGGTTCGGTCAGCAGGGCGTGGGCGAAGGCGCTGAGCTCCCAGTTGCCGAGATGAGCGGTAGCGATCAAAACGCCGCGGCCGGCCCGCTTCGCTGCGATGTAGTGCTCCAAACCCTGATAGGTGATCCACTCGCTGATATTCGAACTGTCCAGCTCGGGGAATCTCGAAAGAGTAAGGAGCAAACGGGCGATACCGCGAAACACTCCGTCTATCAGCCGCTCGCGCTTAATGGCGTCGATGTGCGGATAGGCAAAGGAGAGATTTATGCGGGCGACGCGACGCAGCTTAGGCAGAGCGAGATCGAGCACCCGGACCGCAGCGTTAGCAAGCCGGTAAGCGAGGGGAAGCGGGAGTAGGCGCAGGCCGCTAACCAGCGTTACTGCAATTGCATACTCGCCACGAATCGCGAGCCAACTCTTGTTCTGCGCCAATTGTGCAGTCTAACGTCCGCTGATCCACGTATCCCCGATCCAGCCGCCGCCTAAGACCAAATCGCCGTCATAGAACACGGCGGCTTGGCCAGGCGTAATGGCGCGCTGGGGCTCATCAAAACAGACTTCTACCTTAGAGAGATCGCCAGTAGGGGTCAACGTAGCCGCGGCGGCAACATGCTTATTGCGAATCTTAACGTGAGCGCGGCGCGGAGCATCGAGGGGTTCAATGGAAACCCAGTTTGTCTGGTACGCGACTAAGCTCCTTTGTTTGAGATCGCCACCCCCGCCTACAATCACGCGCTGCGTCGCCGGTTCCGTGGCGATCACGTACAGTGGCTCCGGCGCGGCTAACCGCAAGCCCCGGCGCTGACCAACCGTGAAGTGATGAGTTCCTCCATGCCTGCCGACTGTTCGGCCAGCTGTGTCTACTATCTCGCCCGCCGTCGCAGCCGGATCAATCCCCTGGTCGCGCAAGTAAGCCTCCATGAAAGCTGCGTAATCGCCATTAGGAACAAAACAGATTTCCTGGCTGTCATTCTTCTGGGCGACCGGCAATGCAAGCTCCTGGGCGAGTTGTCGAACCTCGGCCTTCTGCATGCCGCCAAGCGGGAAAAGTGTGCGGGCGAGCTGTGGCTGTGTAAGGCCAAAGAGGAAATAAGTCTGGTCTTTCGAGCTATCGACCCCCATCCGCATCTGATAACGGCCGGTCGTTTCATCAAAGCTCAATCGCGCGTAATGACCGGTGGCAATCTTGTCTGCGCCGGCGCCTTCGGCCATTTCGATGAATTGGTCGAACTTGATGAAGTTGTTGCAAAGTGTGCAAGGGATGGGCGTACGCCCGGCCAGATAGTCGGCCACAAACGGCTTCACTACTTGCTGTTCGAAACGCTCTTCAAAATTAACGACGTAGTAGGGAATACCAAGTAGCGAGGCGACAAGACGGGCGTCGTACACGTCATCGAGCGAACAGCAGCGGCCCGCTGCCCCGCCATCCGGCACGAGTTCAGGCAGGCGGCGTTGATTCCAGAGCTGCATCGTAAGCCCGATGATAGGCATGCCCTGACGGCGCAGAAGGCCCGCAACAACCGAACTGTCGACGCCTCCCGACATCGCCACGGCAACCATGGCCCCAGTCTCAATGGGCAACAAGCTGTGCTCTCCCCTGCCTCTTGCGGAGGCGCTGGACCGCTGCGATCACCGCGCTCGCTAACTGATCCACCTCATCGCGGGAGTTCGTCCGGCCGAATGAGAATCGAAGACTCGAACGAGCTTCCGCGATACTCCGGCCCATGGCGAGCAGGGCATGTGAAGGCTCAATGGAACCGCTGCTGCATGCCGAACCGGTGGAGATTGCGAAGCCGGCGGTATCAAGCGCGATCAGCAGCATCTCTCCCGATAATCCGCGAAACAAGAGATTGCTGGTGTTTGGAAGCCGCTCGACAGTAGAGCCGTTTACTTCGACATCTTCGAGTTCAGCAAGAACCCGGGCTTCGAAGCGGTCGCGGAGCGCTGCCAACTGATTCGCGCCTTGCTCCGTTAAGAGCTCAACCGCCCTGGCAAAAGCAACCGCCCCGGCGACATTTTCAGTTCCGGCACGTCGTTCGCGTTCCTGGCGGCCGCCGAACTGAATGCCGCGCAGCGGAGTGCCTTTACGAACGAACAGAGCGCCCACTCCCTTTGGCCCGTGAACCTTGTGTGCGCTTACTGAGTAAAGATCGGCAATGCTGTGATCCGGATCCTTTTCCAGCTTTCCGAACGCCTGGACGCCATCGGAATGCAGATAGATCTGCTGGCCTGAAGCGCGGAGCCGGCTGACCATAGCAGCAATCTGTTCAAGCGGCTGAATCGCGCCGGTCTCGTTGTTTGCATGCATGACGGAAACAAGAACAGTTTCGGGACGCAGACACCGCTCTATTTCACCAGGCTCCACAATTCCGTCAGCACGGACGCTCACGAACGTAACCTCCGCGCCCTCACGCTCTAGTTGGCGTACCGCTTCGAGCACGGCCGGGTGCTCGATGGCGGTGGTGATCACGTGCCTAAGCGATCCGGCAAAGCTGCGCGCGAGCCCAAGAATTGCGAGATTGTTCGATTCAGTTCCGCCACTCGTAAATACCAGCTCAGCCGGCGAGCAGGCGAGTTTGCAAGCGATTGAAGCACGCGCGCTTTCAAGATGCTGGCGCGCAACCTGGCCCGCGCGATGGGTGCTAGAGGCGTTGCCCGGAATGGTTCGAAGAGCTTCCAGGAACGCTTCAGCAACTTCAGGCACAACAGGCGTAGTCGCATTGTGGTCGAAGTAATACAAAGGAAGGAGTCACTACAATTTTATCAGCGCATGCCGCGACCCCTCATCACACTGACCACAGACTTTGGTCTCGAAGATCACTACACAGGCACAATGAAGGGCGTGATTCTCAGCCGGTGTCCCGATGCCCAGCTCGTCGATGTCTCGCATAACGTCCCGAAGTTCAACATCTACGCCGGCGCTTATACCATTGATCAAAGTGCTCCGTACTTTCCAGAGGGAAGCATACACGTTGTGGTGATTGATCCCGGCGTAGGCACCGAGCGCAAGCCGCTGGTGGCGGAGGCGTACAACCGCCTCTTCGTGGCGCCCGATAATGGCGTCCTTACTTTGGTTCTGGCGCGTGATCCTAACACGAAAATACGCGAGATCTCGAAGGATTTGTGGGTCAAATCCGCCTCTGCTACCTTTCATGGCCGAGACGTCTTTGCGCCCGTGGCCGGTGCGCTCGCCGCGGGCACAATTAAGCCGCAAGACGTTGGATCAATCGTAAAAGACGCCGTTCTACTCCAGGATCTAGAGCCCCGAGAGATCCGAGACAATCACTGGCAAGGCATGGTCATCAGCGTCGATCACTTCGGTAACGTGATCACGAACTTCAGGGCCACCGAGTTTGGTCCTGCGATCGCCGGGAACTTTGTCGTGACAGTCGGTTTCGTGAGGGTTACGCAATCGCGCAAGACGTTCGCCGGCGCAGAACCTTCACTCTGCTTCGTCTACTTGGGCAGTTCGGGCTACCTCGAGATTGGAATGAATCAGGACGATGCGGCAAGCAGATTGGGAGTTAAGCCGCGGGACGGCGTGGAGCTTCGGCTTGAACGTTGACGGTACAATCTAAAGAACTCCGTCGCACATCAACATCGCCGTGCGCCAGTTCTGTTCCTATGACCGCAACTGAACCAATCACACAAGCCAGGACGGCGGAGTTCCGCAAGAAGCTCGAATCGAAAATCATCGTTGCCGATGGCGCGATGGGCACAATGCTGTATGCCAAAGGCATCTTCATCAATCGCTGTTTCGATGAGCTGAATCTCTCGGCGCCGCAGCTAGTGCGGGAAATTCACCAGGAATATGCGCGCGCGGGAGCCGAAGTTCTGGAGACGAACACGTTTGGCGGAAACCGCGTGCGTCTGAGCGCTTTTGGTTTCGCCGAAAAGCTGCGCGCCATAAACCATGCTGGGGTCCGGCTCGCGCGTGAAGCAGCGGGCGACCGGGCGTTTGTGGCAGGCGCGATCGGACCACTGGGCACACAGATCGAGCCGCTCGGGCCGATGTCATTCGCGGAAGCACGCTCGGTCTTTCGTGAACAGGCGGAAGCGCTGGTAGAGGCCGGGGTAGATCTGATCGTGCTGGAAACGTTCTACGAGCTGCCTGAGTTACGGGAGGCAATCTATGCGGCCCGTGAAGCGGCAGGGCCGGATACGGTGATCATTGCGCAGGTAACTGTCAACGATGACGGCACTTTGCGCGACGGGACGAGCACGGCTACCTTCACTAAGCGGCTGATGGATTGGCCTGTGGACGTGATCGGGGTAAACTGCTCAGCCGGGCCGAAGGTCGCTCTGGAGACTATCGAAAAGATGGTACCCTTCACGGCCAAGCCGCTGAGCGCCATGCCCAATGCCGGTCTGCCTGCCACCGTGGAGGGCCGCAACATCTATCTGTGCTCGCCGGAATATATGGCGCAGTATTCAAGGCGGTTTCTGCAGGCCGGTGTGCGTGTGATCGGCGGCTGCTGCGGCACCACACCTGAGCACATAAAGCAGATTCTGGGCGAAGTACGCTCACTCCAACCCGTGCAGGAACGCCGCGCTCCCTCCATCAGCGTGACCGAGCCCGACAAGCCGGAGGTGAAGCGCCTCCCGAAAGTGCCCGTCGCGCAAAAATCACAACTTGGGGCCAAACTGGCCGCTGGCAAGTTCGTGGCGTTTGTTGAAATTCTGCCGCCGCGCGGGGTCGACGCGTCGAAAGAACTTGCAGGCGCGCGGCTATGCAAGGAGAACGGAATCGACTGCATCAACGTGCCGGACGGGCCGAGAGCGAGCGCACGCTTGAGCGCACAGGTTACCTGCCAGCTCATTCAGCAGCAAGCGGGGATCGAGGCCGTGCTCCATTTCTGCTGCCGCGACCGCAATATACTGAGCATCCAATCCGAACTCCTCGGGGCACACGCGACCGGCGTACGGAACCTGATCTGCATCACGGGCGATCCGCCGCGAATGGGTACCTATCCCGACGCTAGCGCAGTGTTCGATGTCGATTCGATCGGCTTGACGAATGTTGTTAACAACTTGAATCACGGCCTAGATATCGGCGGCAATCCAACCGGCTCCCAAACCGCGCTCCTGATTGGCGTAGGCGCAAATCCCGGAGCTTTGAACATGGATGAAGAGCTGCGCCGCTTTGGCTGGAAAGTTGAAGCCGGCGCCGAGTACGTTGTCACACAGCCGGTGTTCGATCTCGATCTGCTCGAAGCCTTTCTCCGCAGAACCGAACAGTATAAGCTACCCATCATTGCTGGAATCTGGCCATTGACAAGCTACCGAAATGCCGAATTCATGGTGAACGAACTGCGGGTTCCGGTCCCACAGAACTATATGGAGCGCATGCGCAAGGCCGACAGCGCAGACAAGGCGCGGGCTGAAGGTGTGGCGATTGCGCAGGAAATGACCGCACTGGCGCGCTGCATGGTACAAGGCGCACAGCTGAGTGCTCCGTTCGGACGCTACGAGATGGCCGTGCAGGTTGCCGAAGTCCTCGGTCAACGGTAAACTGACGAAATAATTCAGTTTTCCGGCGCGGTACCGAATTTATTAAACCAGCTCTCCAGTGGCAACTGACTTAATTCAAGTAGATCCGGCGAATCCAGACGCGAGTGCGGTCGAGCGCGCCGCTCACGAAATCCGGCGGGGCCGAGTTGTGGGAGTTCCGACCGATGCGCTTTATGTGTTAGTAGCCGATCCGTTCAATCTCCAGGCGGTGGGCAAAGTGTTTCTAACGAAAGGCCGCGAGACCGTCCGTTCCTTGCCCTTGGCGGTTTGCGACGTGCTCATGGCGGAAGATCTCGCAAAAGAGTTGAACAGCCGGTTCTATGTTCTAGCCCGTCACTTTTGGCCGGGTGCTTTGACCATAATTGTGCCCGCGGCAGCTAAAGTGCCGCTGAAAGTGACCGGCAATACCGGGCGCCTCGCGCTCCGCCAGGCAAAATCCGCGGTACTCGACGCCATTATCGACAAGACCGGACACGCCTTGATTGCCACCAGCGCCAATTTGTCGGGTCACCCGACTATGTCGAGTGGTATTGAACTTTTCGCCGCCATGGACGGAAGCGTGAGCCTGGTGCTCGACGGCGGCTTATGCACCGGTACCGGTCCGACGACGGTCGACATCACGGAGCCGTACTGGCGCGTAATCAAGGAAGGCGCAATTTCGGAAAAGGAGATCGCTGAGCGGCTCCAAGCTACCTAGCCGAATGCGTCTTTTCCTGTTATTCTTGAACAAGCGTTTCCTGCGAGAGCATTTGTTTCGGTCTCCTAAAAATTGATCCGATAGTCAATGTCATGGAGTCCTGCTCGAATGAAGCGCCCGTGTGCAAGCTCCGGTGTTTTCGAATGCCATGGAGAAGCCTGACGGCGCTCGGGGGATTCCCCCCTTGCTCTTCTAGGGGTCAATGACGGAGCCCCGATTCAGAAGCTCTCGCAGGCAGCGCTTCCTCTTTTTCCCCAGTTGATGAATATTCTTTTTATCGGCGATATTTTCGCCTCAGGTGGGCGTGCAATCGTAGCCGATAATCTGAGCCGGTTGATGGGAGAGCACAGAATTGACCTGGCGATCGCGAATGCGGAAAACAGTGCGGGTGGTTTCGGCATAACGCCCTTGATCGCGGAAGAGTTGCTTTCGCTGGGCCTCGATGTGCTGACGGGGGGTAATCACAGCTTCGATAAACGCGAGATTCACGATTACTTTGACCATCAGCCGCGCTTGCTCCGCCCTGCAAATTACCCGACAGGTTTGCCGGGCGCCGGTTTGTTTACGGCAAAGGCAAGGAACGGAGCGCCATTTGCGGTCCTGAACCTCCAGGGGCGCGCGCACATGGCAAATATCGATTGCCCGTTCCGCAAAGCAGACGCGATACTCAATAGCCTCGATCCAGCGATCAAGATTCGATTCGTTGATTTCCACGCTGAATTGACCAGCGAAAAGATGGCGATGGGTTGGTATTTGGATGGGCGGGTTGCCGCGGTGATCGGAACGCACACGCATATCCCTACGGCCGATACTCGCATCCTGCCGGGCGGCACGGCTTACCAGACCGACGCCGGAATGACGGGACCCTACGAATCCGTGATTGGGGTCGATAAGGACACGATTATCCGGCGTTTCTTGAGCGGACTGGCAGGCCGCATGGAAGCGGCACGGCACGGAGTGGAACTGCACGGCGTAATCGTGCGCGCGGATGAGCACACAGGCAAGGCGACCGGGATCGAGCCCATATCGATTAAGAAATAGCGGTCAGACGTCCACCATCAGCTCGGGTTTGACGGAAACGGTATCGAATGAGACCCCTTCCCAGCGCGCCACTACGGCCGTAGCAACGCAATTGCCAAGCAGATTAACCGAAGTGCGGCACATATCCATCAGCGCGTCCACGCCCAGAATTAGCGTGATGCCCTCGACGGGAAGATTGAAGGTCCCAAGCGTTCCGGCGAGAATCACAAGCGACGCTCGAGGAACAGCAGCGACGCCTTTGCTCGTGAGCATCAAAGTCAACATCATCGTGATCTGAGTGCCGAGTGGCATGTGAACGCCGGCGGCCTGTGCGACAAACACCGAAGCCACGGCTAGGTAAAGAGTCGAGCCATCCAGGTTGAAGCTGTAGCCGGTTGGCAACACAAAACCCACGATGTGTTTAGGTGCGCCGAATAGAGTCATGTTCTCGAGAGCAAGCGGCAACGCGGCTTCGCTCGAAGCAGTGGAGAACGCAAGCAGGAAAGGCTGCCGTACCGCGCGGAAGAAGCGAGGAATCGGAACGCGGGCGAGACCGAGCGCAGCACCGAGCACAAGAATCACAAACAGCGCTTGAGCAATATAAAGAGTGCCGACCAGCTTTCCCAAGCCAAGAAGTACGCCAATACCCTTTGAACCCACCGTGACGGCAATTGCGGCGCCGACCCCAAACGGAGCCAGATACATGACGTATCTGGTGTAACGGAACATTACTTCCGATACGGCATTGGCAAAACTGACGACGGGTTCAGCTTTCGTGCCAATCGCCGAGCAGGCCGCTCCAAACAAGAAGAAAAAAATGACCATCTGAAGGACATCGTTTTGAGCGAGGGATTCGAAGATATTGGTAGGAATCGCGTGTTCAAGAATCTGGTTGAGCGAAGCGGGCTTCGACAATGGCGGAAGAGGGCCGGAAGCTTCCGATGAAAGCGACAGACCGGCTCCGGGACGCGCGATGTTGACGACCATCAGTCCGATAATCAGCGCGAGCGTGGTTGCAATTTCGAAATAGGCGACTGCCTTCAGCGCAATTCGCCCCATCGTTTTCAACTCTCCTGCCGAGGCAATTCCCGCGACCAGTGTTCCGAACAGCAGCGGACCCACAATCGATTTGATCAGCCGGAGGAAGATGTTGCTAATTGGAGTCAGGCTCTTAGCGAATTGCGGGAAAAGCGCGCCCAACAAAATACCGAAAACCAGGGCGAAGAAAATCCAGGAAGTGAGTGAGATCCGGCTAATTAGGCGCATCCCTCGCTAGCGCTCTCCCCATTTCAACTTTTCCCTAAGCACGTCAAAAAATAGCATCTTTGGTGGCCGGATGAGTTGGATCGTCTTAGGAGATGAGCGGCAGATCACAACGTCGCCTTTGGACAACGGTTCTCCTACTTGTCCATCAATCGTCAGGTAAGTGCCTTCTTCACCGTGCACGAGAATGTGAATGAGGCTCGTGTCCGGCACGATCACCGGACGATTGGTGAGCATGTGCGGGCAGATCGGCGTGAGGCAAAATGCGTTTACTGACGGGAAGATGACCGGGCCCCCGGCAGACAATGAATACGCCGTGGAACCGGTGGGCGTGGCGATAATGAGGCCATCGGCCTTATACGCCGCGACGAAGTGATTGTCGACGTGCGTATCCAGATCGATCATGCGGGCAAGTTCGGTTTTAGTAATGACGACGTCATTGAGAGCCGCGTAAGTTCCCGTCGTCTCGCCCTTCCGGCGCACCTCGCAATCGACCATGCGACGGCGCCCGATGCGGTGTTCGCCTTTAAGGGCGCGTTCGAGTTCGGGGTAAAGATCTTCCACCTGAATGGCTGTCAGGAAACCCAGATGCCCAAGGTTCACCGCAAAAAGCGGAATGTCGCGGCCGCCCACCACACGCGCGGCGGAAAGCAAGGTGCCGTCTCCCCCGAGTACGACAATTAGGTCCGAGCCCTCCGGAACTTCCTCGCGTGTGAAGTAATCTTCGATACCGGCATACTCGGCGGTCTGATGATCGCAGCGATAACCGATATTCCGCTCTTCGAGCCACTGAATAAGACCGCACACGATTTCTGCCGCGCGGGCCATCTTGGGCTTCGAGATTATGCCGACGGTTTCGATCTGCCGCATGAATTGGGAGTTGCTTAAAGAATAGAGTAAACTGCTTAGCTTTTCGAGCGGGCATGGAGCAGAAATTCCCGATTGCCCGCCGCACCCAGAATCGGGCTCTCCATCAGAGCAGTTGTGAAGCCCACGCCCTCGAATGCATCTGCAACTTTTCTGCAAGCCGACTCGTGCAGGATTGGATCACGCACAACCCCGCCTTTGCCGACCAGATCGCGGCCAACCTCGAATTGCGGCTTCACCAGAGCAATCCAATCGCCGCCTTTCGCCAACAGCGGCGCAAGAGCCGGAATCAGCAGCGTTAGTGAAATGAAGCTCACGTCACAGGCGATCACACCAGCCAGTTCACCGATCTGGTTGAACGTTAGATATCGGGCATTCGTGTGCTCATGCAGAACGACGCGATAGTCGCCGCGCAATTTCCAATCGATCTGCCCGGCACCGGTGTCGACTGCGTGCACCCGTAGCGCTCCGTGCTGTAGAAGGCAATCGGTGAAACCGCCAGTAGAAGTTCCCACATCGAGCGAAACTCGCCCCGCAACGCTCACGCCGAAATGCCGGAGTGCCGCCTCAAGTTTGATGCCGCCTCTGCTGACGTAGGGCAACGGCTGCTCGATCGCCACTCGATTCTCTGCTGTGATTGCGCGGCCTGGTTTGTCGGATCTCTGTCCGTCTACAAGAACTTTGCCAGCCAGAATCAATGCTTGTGCCTTCTGACGTGAATCCGCGAGTTCGCGTTCCACCAGCGCCAGATCGAGACGAAGCTTTGCCGATGACTTGCTCAAGCTTTCCGCTGGACGATAAAATCCGCTATTTGACGCAGACGTTCGGCACGAAGGCCGAAGATCGCGACCGAATTATGAGCCGCCAGCCGCTCGTGTTGCGCCATCTCGCGCGAGCGCTCGAGGCCATAAACGGCGGGGAAGGTAATCTTCTGCTGGGCCTCGTCCTTGCCGGCCGTTTTACCCAGAGCCTCAGACGACTCCTCAATGTCGAGCACGTCATCGATGATTTGAAAAGCTAAGCCGATATGCTCTCCGTAAGCGGAAAGTGCAGCCAGCTCGCGCTCCGTCGCGCCTGCATAGATGGCTCCCATTCTGACGCTGGCCCGGAGTAGCGCCCCGGTCTTGGCGCGATGAATGGAATTGAGCAAAGCTGCCGTAGGCATCTGACCCTCGCCCGCCAGATCGTTGACCTGTCCCCCGATCATTCCGCCCACTGTGCCTGCGGCCCGCGACAATTCTTCAACCAGGCGAATCTTGCGTTCGGCGGTTACGTCCTGCAAACGGCTCAAGACACTGAATGCGAGCGTCAGCAGCGCATCGCCGGCCAGAATAGCCATTGCCTCGCCAAACACCTTGTGGCAAGTCGGGCGGCCGCGGCGAAGATCGTCGTTGTCCAAGGCCGGGAGATCGTCGTGAATCAAGGAATAGGTATGGACAAGCTCCAGAGTGGCAGCGGCATGTTCCACCCCGGGCGGCCCGTCTTCAATCGCATCCGCTGCCGTGATGGCGAGCACCGGCCGTATACGCTTCCCGCCAGCAAACAAGCTATAACGCATGGCCTGATGAATCGAAGGGGGATCGACCGTATCACCGGGCACCCACTCAGCCAGTGCCTGGTCGACCCTCTTCACTTGCTGGGCCAGGAACTCGCTGAGGCTCAACTCGTGCTCTATCGAGTCGCTGGTGCGTCCGTAAAGAGCAGCTCTATCTGTCTCCCTCATCTAATAGGCCTGTCTGCATCAAAGGGCGCCGGTACCATTTCAGAGCCGCGCTTCACCAACATTTCGACGCGAGACTCGGCTGCTTCGAGTTGCCGCTTGCACTCCGCGCTTAAACGCATACCGCTTTCAAACAACAAGAGACTCTGCTCAAGAGGCAGGTCACCCTTCTCCAACTCTTTGACGATTCGTTCCAGTTCCTCCAAGCTGGCTTCGAAGTTCGATGAGGATGCGCTTTCCTCGGCCATTCGCTCCCATTGTAACGGGCTTGGCAAGCGCGCAAAACGAGCGCTCCGAGGTCAGTTTCGCCTCTGTCTCGCTCACGAATGGCGATCGCGCCTAAGGCAAGGTAGAGAATTGAAGAACATGAGTGGAGTTCTAAATAGATTCAGCAGTGTGATCACCGGCCCAAAATCGCAGGGCGCGTCTCAGGCCATGCTCTACGCAACCGGTCTGGACGACGAGGATATGCAGAAGCCACAAGTCGGGATCGCGAGCATGTGGTTTGAGGGAAATCCGTGCAACATGCACCTGCTCGACCTCGCCGAGAAGGTGAAAGAAGGTGTGAAGGCGGCTGGACTCGTAGGGCTGCGCTTCAATACTATTGGCGTCAGTGATGCCATCTCCATGGGGACGGACGGCATGAGCTTTTCACTCCAATCCCGCGACCTGATTGCCGATTCCATCGAAACGGTGATGAGCGCGCAGTGGTATGACGCGAACATCTCGATCCCCGGATGCGACAAAAATATGCCCGGTTGCGTGATGGCAATGGGCAGGCTGAACCGGCCATCGCTGATGATCTATGGTGGAACGATTCGGGCCGGACATATCGGATCAGAAAAACTGGACATAATCTCAGCGTTTCAGAGTTATGGGCAGTTCCTTAGCGCGCACATCACTGATGACGAGCGCAAGCAGATCGTACGGCATGCGTGCCCGGGTGCAGGCGCTTGCGGGGGAATGTACACAGCCAATACCATGGCGGCAGCGATCGAGGCGCTTGGGATGTCGCTCCCATACAGTTCGTCGACGCCCGCCGAAGATCCACAGAAGCTGGAGGAATGCTTTCGAGCCGGTACTGCGATCCGCAACCTGCTGGAGCTCGACTTGAAGCCGCGCGACATTATGACGCGTAAGGCGTTTCAAAATGCGATGGTGATCGTGTCAGCTTTGGGGGGATCGACTAATGCAGTCCTGCACCTGATTGCAATTGCCCGGACAGTTGGCATCTCGTTGAGCATCGATGATTTCCAGAAGGTGACGAACAAAACTCCGCTCCTCGCTGATTTCAAGCCGAGCGGAAGTTTTGTGATGGAGGATTTGCATAAGGTCGGCGGTCTTCCGGCAGTCTGCAAAATGCTGCTGGATGAAGGGCTGCTGAATGGCGACTGCGTGACGGCAACCGGCAAAACTCTGCGCGAGAACGTTCAGGATCTACCTGCACTTGCCCCGGGCCAGCAGATCGTTAAGCCCTTGACGAATCCGATCAAGGCGACCGGACACATTCAGATACTCAAGGGCAATCTCGCGCCCGCCGGAGCGGTTGCGAAGATCACCGGCAAAGAAGGACTGCGCTTCTCAGGTCCGGCCAAGGTCTTTGATTCCGAAGAAGACATGTTGCATGCGCTCGAGAAAGACGAGATCGCAAAGGGCGATGTCATTGTAATTCGCTATGAGGGACCGAAGGGCGGTCCCGGAATGCCGGAAATGCTTACCCCCACATCAGCCGTGATGGGCGCAGGCTTGGGAAAAGATGTTGCGCTGATTACCGATGGCCGTTTTTCGGGCGGCTCGCACGGATTCATCGTCGGACACATCACCCCTGAAGCGCAAGAAGGAGGCCCAATAGCGCTCATCAAGTCGGGTGACATGGTAACGATTGATGCAGAAGTAAATGAGTTGTCCGTGAATATCCCACAGGACGAAATGAAGAAGCGGGAACAGTCCTGGCGCATGCCGCCATATAAGGCTGAGCGGGGCACGCTCGCGAAGTACATTCGACTGGTGCGAAATGCAAGTGAAGGCTGCGTAACCGACGAATAATTACCCAGCACCTGCATTCATCGGCCCCGGTGTTGTTCGACTTTCCGGCGAAACTGCCGGGCGCGCTCCGCAATAACTTCGAACTTGCCCGCCGCTACCGTTGCGGCGTCTACCAACTCGCTGCCAACCCCCACGGCGCAGCAACCAGCCTGTAAGAACCCGGTGACAGTATCCAGATTGACTCCACCTGTAGGCACGAAATCGATTTGCGGAAAAGGCCCCCGGAGGGCTTTGATGTAGCTTGCCCCGCCCATGGCGCTGCACGGGAAGACCTTAATTGCGTCGGCGCCGGCCTGCCACGCCATTACAATCTCGGTGGGCGTGAGTGCGCCCGGGAAAACTGCTTTCGAATAACGCTTCGCCAGCTCAATCGTTTTCAGGTTGAGACTCGGCGTAACAAAAAATTCGGCGCCGGCCAGCAGACAAGCCCGTGCGGTCTCGGGGTCCAGCACGGTGCCCGCGCCTAACAGAAGTTTGTCGCCGAACTTTTTCGCGACCTCTTCCAGCGCACGTACTGCGCCTTGCACCGTCATAGTGATTTCCGCGCAGGGTATACCGCCCTCTGCTATTGCTTCCGCTGCCCGAACTGCAGAGAGTTCATCCGCCGCTCGAATAATCGGAACGATAGCTATCTCTTTGATTCGCCTTAACGCTTCCGCACTGTTCATATCTCAGGTTATGGCTGAAGTCTCACCAGTTTGTAATCGATCCGTCCGGCCGAAAGTACGTCTGCGCGCGGCTGGTCACTGGCTCCGTTATCTCAGTAACTAAGTGCAGATACTTCATGTCAAGCTCCACTCCCAATCCGGGCCGATCGTTCGGATAAAGCTTTCCGTTCTTAAAGTCGAGACACACCGGAACGTGAGGCAGTTCCCTGCCCTGGAAGTTATACTCCATCAGCAGCGGGCCTGAAAAGGTGCCGAGGCAGTTCACCAGCGCCGCTGTCGCAATCGGCCCCGTGAAGTGAGGGATCATTCCCACGAAGTGCGTCTCGCAGATAGCGGCGACTTTCATCATCTCGGTTATGCCGCCGACGTTCGGCAGCGTTGCCCGGACGTAATCGATCTCGTGGTTCTCGACGAGCCGATTGAAATCCCATCTGTTGCCCCACTCCTCGCCTGCGGCAATCGGCACATTTACTTTGCCGCGCAGAATAGGCAGATCCTCGCCGAATGCTTCGGCGCGCACCGGGTCTTCGACAAAGAAGGGCGCTAGGTCCTCGATTAGATTGCAACCGCGGATTGAATCCGCCAGATCGAACCTCTGGTGGAAATCCACTGCCCAATCGCCATTCTTTCCAACGCCAGCTCGCGCCTGCACGCAATCGTCATACAACTGGTTCAGCCGTTCGTGAGTGTTGTATACCGTATTGGCGGGCGCATCGGCCGCACCCATGCGGAAGGCGCGATACCCCGCCTCTATGGTCAGTTGAGCGCGTTCCCTGATACTCATTCCTGGATGCACGCCAGGTATGATGCCCGCAGTGTTATAGCACTCACAATAGTTGCGCACCATGCCACCCAGTACTTTGTGTACCGGCATGCGCTGCACCTTTCCCTTGATATCCCACAGCGCCAAATCGAGGGCACCTAAAGCATCTTCCTTTTCACGCCCGGGCGGATAGAAGAAGGCGCGCGACATATCCTGCCAAAGCCTTTCTATGAACTGCGGATCCTTGCCGATCAGTCTGCCCGCGCACTGCTCGAGCATCTCCTTCGAGCCCCCCTCGCCGATGCCGGTTACTCCGCCTGTCGTTTCGACCGTAACAACCTGATCGCTCTGGTTGAATAGCGGATTAGGGTTGGGAGGCGAGTAAACCCGAACGCGTGTGATCTTGGTGGGAGACGGGGCTGAATACGCGCTCTCCGGCCAGATGGCGCTTGAGGTTGCGGCCGCAGCAAGCGATCTGAGAATGGTCCTCCGGTTCACCACGAGAGCAGCAGCAAGTATACAAAAGCTCGTACCAGTTCTAACGGCTCGCTCGAACGGCCTGCCATTCACGCAGGGTCTGTAACTGCGCTTGTAACCTGGACCACTCCTTTTGCTTTCGCCTGGTCGAAAAGGGCGCATTCGGATCCTTGTAGTAACTGAGCAGCTCACTCCTCATTTGCGGCGTAACAGTTTGAAACCGTGCCAGCGCAAGCCCGTTTAGCCAGTAAGCATACGATTCGTCCTCGAGCGCGTAAGTGCCAGGAGGCGCGGGTTCGCCAAGGTCGTAATTCACATTTTCGAGGCGCAGCTTCATCGCCCGTTCGGCTCTCAATTGGCCCCCGTATTCGTTTGCGGCGTTAGCGAAGCTCCGCATAAAAAGCTTCTCGACTTCCGGGGTGGGCATCTTGAAGCGCAGCGCCCGGAGAGGGCCCACCGGAGGCAATAGCTTCAGTAGCGCCGCCAAAAGACGATCCCCCCGCTTAGGCCTGTCGTACTGTTTGCCCCAATCCCGCTCATAGCTTGAGCGGCTCATCATATAGACGAATCTCCTGTGGGTCATTCCCGGCTGGGCATGTTCTATTTCGTGCTCACGTTCTGCCCACGCAATGCGCGTGGCCTTCGGGATCATGTTGCAGACTGCCCAACGATAAGACCCTATCATTCTGTTGAAATCCGAAAACATGTCCGAGAGTTCGAGACCGTAAGTGTCACGGAAAGCTCTTTCGAGTAAGCCTTGGGCAACAGCGAAACCGATGAAATTGTGATAAGCCTCCGGCGCAAAATTTCCTTTTGCTACTTCCAAAACGTCGAACCCGAATTCCGTCTTCAGGTGCGCGGCTGGGTCCTCCTCGTAGGTAACTATGGGCCCGTATTTCCGTTGCAGCTTCGGATAGAGAAGCGCTTCACCCGGATTGGTAGCGAACCGGTGCACCTGCGTGTCGGATGCGTAATGGCTAAGAGCGCCCAGCGCGAATGCCAGTTCGTTCAGGTCCCGGGACTCTGAAAGGAGCGAGAGCACGAAAGAGCCCGTTCGCACATAATGGGTCATATTGCTGAACTGCTCGTTTCCGTGCGGGTAGTAGCCCAAGTCCTGGATGATAGCCCCACCGTATGCGTAGCCATGTGCGGTCTTCAGTTCCTGCTGACTCGCATGGGGATAACGTGCTTTCAACAGCGGTTGAAGCGTCACGTCCCATATGGCATCGACCAGCGCTTCGTGGGACAAAACGGAACATCCCATCAACGAACGCGCCATCAGGCCCACGAAGCACAATCCAATCAGCGCCCGGGTTGCCCGCCTCAGAATTGAGCTCATCGTCCATAATCGTAAACAAGAATCCGCAGTGTTCCCAACCATATCGAAGCGAGCTTTGTACCAGTACCGCGGCCGAGCGAACGTCTAGACAGGGCTACGCCGTCCCGGGAAGTCGGGTAATATCGTTTAGCGAGGAGCATGCTGTTGCCCGATAGCGTTCCTACGCTTCGCGAGGCCGCATCGCGGCCCCAGTCATGGCCGGAAGGCATCGTTGTCGAGGCCGGTTTTCTTGCGCGGTCGTGGTGGTTCCTGCGCCGGGCCTTTGTGGCCGCTTACGAAGACAATTGCTTTAGCATCGCCAAGGGTGCTGCGTATTCCTCTCTGCTCTCTCTTTTTCCCGTATTGACCACGCTCACGGCCATTCTGCTCGAAGTAAAGGCGCAGTCAGTGGTCCACATCATCGCTACTTTCGCCCGGCAAGTGGTGCCGCCTGGAGCGGAAGAACTGGTGCTTTCCCGTTTAAGAGAGCACAACGCGCGTCCCATTTCTTTGACAGTTTTTGCCGTACTGCTTTCGCTCTGGGCGGGCTCAGGCGCCATGATCACGCTTATGGAAGGTTTTCAAGCGGCGTATCGCATACCCTCGGGCAGGCCTTTTCTCAAGCAGCGCGCGATGGCAGTTTTCCTGGTTCTCATCGTAGCGTTGCCCGCAGTCGGCGCATCGTCGCTGATTTTGTTTGGAAATCGCATAGAACTTGCCTTCATTCATTGGCTTGGAGTTTCAGAGCTCAGCGTGCCGGTCGAGCTCGTTTGGCGGATTGGGCGCTATCTGCTTGCTTTCTGTACGACCACTTTCGTCACCGGCCTGCTCTACTACTTCGGGCCAAATCACCGTCCGGAGCCTCAGCGATTGCAGAACCGCACAACATCAAGGTTTCTGCGCGTCTGGCCCGGAGCTTTTCTGGCGACGATTGCCTGGCTGCTCTGCACTATCGGTTTCGCGAGCTATGTCCACCGTGCGAACTATGGTTTCTTCTACGGCAGCCTTGGTACGGTAGTGGTCCTCCTCATTTGGCTCTATCTGGTCGCTTGCATTGCGCTGCTCGGCTGCGAGTACAACGCGGAACGCGAACGCGCTGATTCCTTACCCACGGCACTTTAGAAACACGCTTCGCACGCCTGATGCGCACCGCTCAATTGCTGCCCGGTATTTGGGAGGAAGAGTCAATCACGCGGTTTTCAGGAGCGCTGGGGCGGAAGAATTGGGGGCGGTTTCGGGTTTCACCGGCGAGTCTTCGGGCCGATTTTGCGCGGTTGAAAAAACGAAGCCAACTTCGTTTGCGGCGGCGGCGGTGGCCGGTTTGGCCTGCGCTTTCTGTGCTTGCTCCTGCTGCTTGCGCTCCTTTTGCAGCGTGCGGAGTTCGGCCATCTCCTTTTCATAGCGGCGCTGGAGACGCGATTCCTGGAGCTGGAGGTTCTTGAGCTGCTTCTCGTACTTTAAGAAGGTGCCGAGCTCGATCAGGCTGACGCCAGCGGCCGGGTGCTGCTCGACGTAGTCCTGATTTTCGGCGCGGCCCTGGGCGTAGATGGCCATTTCGAGACCGGGGATGCGCTGCAAGCGCCATTGCGTGTCGGCGAGAGACTGGACGAGTTCGCATTCGCGAAGTCCGGCGGGCTTGTATTCGTTCTGGTACGCGGCGAGGTGTTGCTGGTAGGCGGCGGCATCGTCGGAGTGGAGGAGCACGGTGCGGCCGGTCAAACCAGTTTTGACAGCGTTTAAAGAGGAGATAGCTTTTCCGCTATGTGTGACCGGTCCGGTAGAACGCTGGGCGTTGGCACGATTGATCTCAGCGCGACGCTGTTCGCTGGCGCGTTCGGTGGCTTCGATGAGGGCGGTCTGTTGGGCAGTGAATCGCATAGGCATCCGGACAGTAGCACGCAAGAGGCGGAAAACGAACTTTGGGGTTTCGGGAAGTAGGGTTAAAGCGTGTGGAATGAAGGGGAAAGAAATTTTTTGAAGGCGCGTGAACGTCTTTCAAAACGAGGCGGGAAACGGCACAAAAGCATTTGACAACGGGGGTGGGCTGTGAGGGCAGTCGATTTTATGGGCGTTTTCGAGTGTCGTGTCGGGAAGTGCGGGTACTGGGTTGGGGCACAGCGCACCTGTCTGAAGCCGCCACGTGGCAGCGGAAGTTGGGTTGCGATTCGGTGACTTAGGACTTGATCTAGGGTGAGAATCGCAGCAGTTGGTCGACCGTGAGAGCCAGGACGCCGAACATGAGATGTGCCATGATCTTGCTTGCTCCGCGCAGGTAAATGAGACGGCCGCCGAACTCGTCTTTCAGCCGGGCGTTCATTTGTTCGACGACCGTACGCTTGCGAAAGCGCAGCTTTTCTTCTTCGGTAAAGACCCGTGGTGTGAGGTTGGAGAAGCCGGTACGAGCGGCCGGCTGAATCAGAGTTTCGTGGCCTAGTTTCTCGGCCTGTGCGCGGATGTACTTGGCATCATAGGCCGAATCCATCACGTCACAGCGCCAGGTGGTCCGTTGCGCACTCATGTGCATCAACGGGATCGCCACTTGTGAATCGTGCACGTGGGCGCTTGTCAGCACGCAACTGAGGGGAATACGTCCTTCAGCAGCTACGTCCCAATGCAGCTTATAGCCGCGCCAGTATTGTTGCTGCCCTTTGCTGCTCTTCTTCGCTCCCAAGCTGCACGCTGTGGGCAATTCAGTCAGCATTTCGTCGACAGTCATGTATTGCTGGCGTTGCAAACGCGTGCCGCGATCTTTGGCGCGAGCGCGCTTGTGAGGCCCGGGTTTAGCTCCGCGGCGCTTGCCGCGATACTTCTGATAGCGATCTTTCTTGGGCTGAGGCTGATTTGCCGCGGCCTGTTTGCGCCGTTGTTTCTCGAGATAGTCTTCCGGTAAGTGCTCGCGCGCTTCAATGGCAGTGGAGTCTCGCGCCACATAGTTGAAACATTCTTTGCCTATTGTGCTGCGTACCAATTCTGCATGCATTTTGCCAGGAAGACCGGAGGCCGCAAACTCGGCAAAGGCCCGCGAGAAGGTGGCCTCGGCCGGTATCTGGTCGGCTCGATCCCAACCGCACAGCCGGCGCAGTTGCACGTCTGCTTGTAGCCGTTCCCGCAATTGCCGTGTGGTCGTGAGGTTGTACACAGCCTTGGCGAGGAACGCCGTCGCCAGGCTCAAACGATCACAGGCGGGCCGGCCTGTCCAAGCCCGCCGCCGCGGCACATGGCGCGCCAAAGCTTCCATGCTTACCACGGCTGTTAGAAGCTTCGCCGCTTTGCTGAGCGGCCCCACCTCTGTTTCCAGCACGGGAAATAACTCACCTTGCAATAAATTTCGAAATTGAACGATTCGCTCGAGCGCGGTACTCTGCAAAGGGGCCTGTCCTCGGGTTTAGGAATTTTTTGTTTGGCGACAAAATCTTACCCCGGATACAGGCTCCTTTTAAACATCTTCCTAAAACTTTGTTTTATCTAGCTCGGGAGTTTTGCAAGAGCTTCGCGTGACCCACTTGCAAAAGTGGCGGAGAATGGACAGGCAAGACTCTTTGAGGAAGCGGAAATGGTTTTAAATCGGTGCGCTTGGAGTAAGGGGGTTACGGAGTTTGTGTGAAGAAGCGAAGCCGGGCACGCCGAACATCAGGTGCGCCATGATTTTGCTGGCGCCGCGCAGGCGGATGATACGCGCTCCAAACTCGTCTCTGAGCCGGCTGTAAACTCGCTCTACCCTGGTGCGTTCCTGGAAAAGTTGTTCCCCGGCGGGCGTGAACGGAAGCCGTTTGCGGTGGTATCGCTGGGCGACTTTGCGCCTTCTATCGCGACGCCGCAAGTTCTCCTGCACTCGATTGGGAATGGGCGGCGCCGAGCCGTGCGGCGCAATCAGTGGAACGTGTCCGAGACTTCTGCTGTGGGCATGGATAGGCTTAGCATCGTAAGCGCAGTCCATCAGATCGTAGAGCGAGGTCACTCTATTTCTTAATTTTGCAAGCGGCTTCGTGTGACTGATTGTAAGGATCCTTTGGCTCTGCGACTTTTATACTGATTGCGTGCCGTTTACACTTGGAATCGACTACAGACCTCGCGGAGATCAGGCAACTGCCATCGAGCAGCTAACCCGCGGCATACTCGATGGCGAGAAGCACCAGGTGCTTTTGGGTGTGACCGGATCAGGCAAAACGTTTACTATGGCCAAGATCATCGAGGCCTGTGAGCGCCCCGCGCTGGTGCTCGCTCATAACAAGACCCTTGCCGCGCAGCTCTATCACGAGTTCGAAAGCTTCTTCCCGAACAATTCAGTTGAGTACTTCGTCAGCTATTACGACTACTATCAGCCGGAAGCCTACATTCCCTCGGGCGATATCTACATTGAGAAGGAAGCAACCATTAACGATGAGCTCGATAAGCTGCGCCTCTCGGCCACACGGTCTCTGTTTGAGCGCCGCGACTGCGTAATCATTGCCAGCGTCAGCTGCATTTACGGCCTTGGCTCTCCGGAGGCTTACTACGGCATGCTGTTGATGCTCGAGAAGGGTCAGCACATCAGCCGTAAGGAACTGATGCAACGGCTGGTGGAAATTCTCTACGATCGTAACGACCATGATTTTCGCCGGGGCACTTTCCGCGTGCGCGGTGACGTAATTGAGCTCTACCCTACGTATGACGACAACGCCTATCGCATAGAAATGTGGGGCGATCAGATTGAGTCACTCAGTCAGATCGATCCTTTGCTCGGGCAGGTTAAACAAACTTATCTGCGGCTGCCGATTTATCCCAAGACTCACTATGTAATGGATGCGCCCACGCGGCAGCAGGCGATGCAGAGCATCGAAAACGAGCTGCAGTGGTGGCACAAAGAGCTCGAGAGCCAGGGCAAACTGATCGAGGCCCAGCGGCTGTATCAGCGGACTATGTTCGATCTCGAGATGATCAAACAGATCGGATTCTGCCACGGCATCGAAAACTACTCGCGCCATTTCTCCGGAAGACTTCCAGGCGAAGCTCCGCCAACGCTCCTCGATTATCTTCCCAACGACGCGCTCCTGTTCATAGACGAGAGCCACCAAACGATTCCTCAGCTTCAGGGCATGTTCCACGGTGACCGCTCACGTAAGAACATTCTGGTCGATTATGGTTTCCGCTTGCCGAGCGCGCGCGATAACCGTCCACTTACGTTTGAGGAGTTTGAGAACCGAGTTGACCAGGTAGTCTACGTCTCTGCTACGCCTGGGCCGTACGAACTTACGAAATCGGCTGGCGTTGTTGTTGAGCAGATTATTCGCCCCACCGGTCTGGTAGATCCAGAGATCGAAGTGCGCCCTATTAAAGGTCAGGTGGACAATCTGCTCCACGAAATCAGGCTACGTGTCGAACGCAACGAGCGAGTGCTGGTTACCACGCTGACCAAACGCATGGCCGAGGACCTTGCAGAGTATTACTCCGAAGTCGGGGTAAAGTGCGCCTACCTCCACTCGGAAGTCAGCACGCTCGATCGAATAAAGATTTTGCGCGATCTGCGCCGGGGCGGGTATGATGTCTTGATCGGTGTGAATTTGCTCAGGGAAGGACTGGACCTGCCAGAAGTGTCGCTGGTTGCGGTGCTCGATGCGGATAAGGAAGGGTTTTTGCGATCGGGCGGTTCGCTGATCCAGACAATAGGGCGCGCGGCTCGAAATGTAAGCGGGAGGGCAATTCTTTATGGAAATGTAATGACCGCGAGCATGAGCCGTGCGATACACGAGACCGAGCGGCGCCGCCTTATCCAGCAGGCTTATAACGAGGCCAATCACATCGTCCCTCAGACGATCATCAAGCCCATCGACATGAGTCTGGTTGCGGTTGCTGAAGCTGACTACGTCACTGTTCCGCTCGAGGAAGAGGTCGATTCCGAAACCGAACTAACGGCCGATCAAAAAGAGAGCCTGATCGCCGAACTGGAAAAGAAGATGCGCGAGGCGGCGAAAGCATTCGAGTTCGAGAAGGCGGCCCAGTTTAGGGATCGCGTCAAGGCCCTGAAAATGAGTGGGGTTTATGAAAAGCCAGCAGTCACTCGGGTTGGTGGTTGAGGGAAACGCAACATCTTCCTCAGTTCTCCGTCTGCCAAGCCTCTCTGAAGAGCTCGGTCCTGTTAAGGCCGGAGCGCTTCGGGTGGCACGGCGCATATCGAATTTTTTGCGGGCCGGGTACGCTGTCTCGAGCTATGAGGCGCTGAAACCTGCCCGGATGGTCTTGTTGCGTGTTCCGGACGCCTCCGCGCCGCGCATCGTGGATGAAATTTGTACCTCGGGGCTGGTGTTGAAAGACACTGCTTTCGTGCTGTGCGAAAGTTGCTTGAGCGCAGGTGTATTGAGCCCGCTCAAGATGAGCGGGGCTTTTACCGCAACCCTAATGCCGGTCGAGACAGCGCGTAAGCGATGGTTCGTGGTCGAGGGCCAGCTTACGGCGGTCAGACAGGTCCGCAAATTCCTGGAGCGGAATGATGCCCGTGCATTCGAGCTGCGCGCCGGAACGAAACCGCTGTATTTCGCAGCGCAACTGTTTGCGACCGCTTTGCCGGTAAATCTCTTTATGAGCGCTCAGCAGGCATTACGCGCCGCCGGTATCTCGGGCAATCACCTTCATGAACTGCTCGAACAGATGTCGTGCGAGATGTTCAAGACGTTTTCGAACGGGATGCACCTGAGCTGGCCCGCCGCTCGCACAGGGTGCGCTCCGGAAACGTGCAGCGAGTATTTTGAAGATCTCCGGGAGCACTATCCGCAGATCGCCGCCATGCTAGACAATCAAATGGCGCTGGCAGTTCACTTCCGGAACATGACCGCCGGCCGCTGAAGCATACAGCATTGGCTTACTTCCCCTTTTTGAGCTTGCGAGAAACGTCCGGCCAGAATTCGATAAAGATGGCGCCGAATGTACCTTCTGCGGTAACAGTAAACGCGCGCTCCACTGTCAATCCGGCCCCGCGATCTGTAGAAGGATAATAGAGGTTGGAAACTCCTCCTGCTGCCAAATTGCCCATAACATTTGAGAAATTTGGTTGCCAGCGACCGTTGTCGCCCTTGGCCCGCCAAGTAGACTCGATGGCGTACCACAAGCGGCTCTTCTTGGAGCCGGTACCTTTCCGGAAATAGCGCGGATCCTGATGCAGGAGTATCGGAAAAACAGCGTTGCCCAGAAGGTTGCCGTCGAATGTGTCGGCATAAGATGCGCCCCAGCGTTTGAAATAGCCTTGCGCTCCCTGACCGTAGCCTTTGTAGTCGTTCTGCCATTGGCTCAGTCCCGCGTCGAAAGCCGCCACTCCAAACGTGACCGGGTCCGTAGCCGATTTAAGGGCGAGTTCAAATTTCTGCTTGGGGGTCATCGAGACCGCATCAGGAATACTTGTCGAGTTGAAGCTGGGAAAAACGCCGAGCACGCGCTGGTGCTCCTGGCTTCTGATCTGCTCCCTCGCAATTTCTTGCTTTGTCTTGGCTGGAAGCTGTCCGGATTGCGGAGGAGGCGCAGTATTCTGCCCCGCAATCGGCCCGCTCTTTCCGGGGGCGGATGCAGGAACGGGCGCGGAAGCGGCTGGAGATTGGGCCTTACTGCCTGACGCAGCAAATAGCGCGCAAGCGACTATAAGAAGACAGAAGTGTATTGCAGACCTCCCTCGAAACAAAGCAGAAAAGTTCCTGAGCTTCTAGCTTAGCTTGCAGTTGAGCTCCTCTTCGAATCAGTCTGGCGGAAGCCCAGAATTTGTGAAGCGAACTTCCCGGCTGGATCGTATGGTTCAAAGAGGCTTCTGGTGGTTGTCGCTCCTTTTCTGGCATTCGTAATCATGGCGCGCGCCATTTGCCCGGATGCCTGCTCAGCTGACGCCAGACCCACAACGGCTTCCGACATCATGCGGCAGGTTGCGATCAACCAGGACAAGGCGCAACAAGAGCGAGCGCAGTATCTGTACGACCAGCACGTCAAAGTGGTGATTCGCAGGAGCAATGGCAAGCTGGCGCGTGAAGAAGTTACGGATCTGCTGGTGGCGCCCACAGCGAAGGGCGTTCAGAAGAAACAGCTCTCGGTGAAAGGCCGGTACACGAAGAAAACGGCGTACCTAGATTTTCAGGGCGAACCCATACCGGATTCTGGAGGCCTGGATGGCAGCTTGGCCCGAAGTTTCAAGGACGACCTTACGAACGATGAGTCGAAAGACGGGCTAGCGAAAGACCTGTTTCCACTCACTACCGAAGAACAGAAAGATCTGAAATTCGAGTTGGAGGGCGAAGAAGTGGTTGAAGGGCGCCCGGCCTACCGTATTAAGTTCGGCCCGGCGGATAAGCATGAAATCACCTGGGCTGGTGAAGCGCTGATCGACAAGAACGAGCTACAGCCGGTCTCTGTTTATACACGCCTTTCGCGTCGTATCCCTGTGCTTGTAAGGACGCTCCTCGGAACCGATTTGCCAGGACTTGGGTTCAGTACTCGCTATAAACGAGTCGAGAAAGATGTCTGGTTCCCGGTAAGCTTCGGCACAGAATTTCGGATTCACGCCGTATTCTTCATCAATCGCAATGTCAGCGTTTCCCTAGAGAACCGCAATTTCAAACGAACTTCTGTCGAGAGCGACATTCGGTACGGGGAGGCGGATCCGGCGCCGCACCCGGATCCGTAACCGCGTCAGAGTGGCACGCGCGGCGCATGATAAGTTCAGAACTGCGGCATAGCTATGAAGTCCTCGACGATTCCGGCTCCCTCAGTCCCCCTCAGCACCAACAATCATCTCCTGCGCTGGGTCGAGAAAATGGCCGAACTGACCCGGCCCGCCGCGATTCACTGGGTCGATGGTTCGCAGGAAGAGTACGACAGTCTCTGTTCAGAGATGGTTTCGAATGGAACATTAATCAAGTTAAACGAGGAGCTGTGGCCCAATTGTTACCTGGCCAGGTCCGACCCAAGCGACGTGGCGCGCGTGGAAGATCGGACTTTCATCTGCTCGCTGTCGAAAGATAACGCTGGGCCGACCAACAATTGGGTCGATCCCTTCGAAATGCGGCGCAAGTTGAAGGCATTGTTCCGGGGGTGCATGCGCGGCCGCACTATGTACGTGCTCCCCTTCAGCATGGGGCCAATCGATTCCCCCATGTCCCGCATTGGAGTCGAACTCACCGATTCGCCTTACGTGGTTGTCAATATGCGCATCATGGCGCGCATCGGGCTCCCGGTGTTCAAGGAAATCGATAAAGACATCAAACGCGTGGTGCCTTGCATGCACAGCGTTGGCGCCCCTCTTGCACCCCACGCACACGATGTAGCCTGGCCTTGCAATTCCGAGAAGTACATCGTGCATTTTCCAGAAACGCGCGAGATCTGGTCTTACGGATCGGGCTATGGAGGCAACGCGCTGCTTGGCAAGAAATGTTTCGCGCTGCGCATTGCTTCGAACATTGCTCGTGATGAAGGCTGGATGGCTGAGCACATGCTCATTCTGGGCGTTGAAGATCCTCAGGGCGAGAAAACATACGTGGCTGCGGCGTTTCCAAGCGCGTGCGGCAAGACCAATTTCGCGATGATGATTCCGCCGGAAGGTTTCGACGGCTGGAAGATCTGGACTGTGGGGGACGACATTGCCTGGATCAAGCCCGACGAAACGGGCCACCTGCGCGCGATCAATCCCGAAGCGGGCTTTTTTGGGGTAGCGCCCGGCACTTCACCAAGAACCAATCCCAATGCGATTGCGGCGCTTTCCCGAAACACTATTTTCACGAATGTGGCTCTCACTCCTGAAGGCGGAGTTTGGTGGGAAGGCTTAACTGAAGAGCCGCCCGCTGAGTGCGAAGACTGGCAAGGCCGCAAGTGGACGCCTCAAATCGCCGAGGAAACCGGCCGTAAAGCGGCCCACCCCAATTCGCGCTTCACTGCTCCCGCAAATCAGGCGCCCTGTATTGATCCCGAGTGGACTGACCCCAATGGAGTCCCGATCAGTGCTTTCATCTTTGGAGGGCGCCGCGCGAAGACGATTCCGCTAGTTTTTCAGGCATTTAATTGGAGCGCGGGAGTGTACGTGGGCGCAACGATGGGGTCCGAAACCACAGCAGCAGCGGCTGGCGCGGTCGGCAAAGTGCGCCGCGACCCGATGGCGATGCTGCCGTTCTGCGGCTACCATATGGGCGACTACTTCCGGCACTGGCTCAGAATGCAACGTGAGCTCAGCGCCACGCCAAAGATTTTTCACGTGAACTGGTTCCGCAAAGATTCGGAGGGGAATTTCCTCTGGCCGGGTTTCAGCCAGAACATGCGCGTTCTGAAATGGATTGTTGACCGCGTGCATAGCCGTGTAGCGGGCAAAGAAACTCCTGTGGGTTGGATGCCGCGCTACGAAGACCTCGATTGGCGAGGTCTAAGCTTCCCAGAAGAAAAGTTCGAAGAGCTCGAGGAGTTCGATCGCGCCGCATGGCGCGCCGAAGTGATCGGCCACGAAGAACTCTTCATTCAACTGCACGATCATCTGCCGCCTGAGATGATTTATGAGCGCGAATTGCTGATCTGCCGTCTCTAATTGGCTTGGCGCCGCTCAGCTCTCGCCAAGCAGCCCGCGAACGTGCGCCTCTGTTGCCAGCGCGAGCCCTTGCAAACTGTAGCCGCCTTCCAGCACGGAAACAAGCCGTCCATTGCAGGATTTTGCTGAGAGGTCCGTCACTAGACTGGTGAGCGTCCGGAAATCGCTGTCGGTCAGAAGAAATTGTCCGAGCGGATCCCCCACGCGCGAATCGAATCCTGCCGATAACAGAACGAGATCGGGCCCGAACTTTTCAGCTGCGGGTACGAGCACATCCTGAAAGGCCCTGAAAATCTTGCCTGATCCGGTGCCTGCCGGAAACGGGCAGTTAATGGTCTTACCGGCTCCTTCGGCTTCACCCGTTTCGTCGCTCGCTCCGGTGCCCGGATACCAGGGCGACTGGTGCGTGCTGAAGAACAGGACCGAACCATCAGCGTAGAAAATATCCTGCGTGCCATTGCCGTGATGCACGTCCCAATCGACGATCAGCACCCGGTTTGCAGCGTATTTGCGCTGGGCGTAGCGGGCTGCAATGGCAACCGTATTGAACAGGCAGAAGCCCATTCCGCGCGTTCGGTTGGCATGATGACCGGGCGGCCGCACCAGGCAAAAGGCGTTCTGCACTGTGCCTCTGAATACCGCGTCAACGCCCGATAGAGCGGACCCGGCCGCTATGCGGGCAGCTTCGCCCGAATGAGCGTTGATGGTGGTGTCACCTGTACTGAGCTGATTCGCACCCTGCCCGATTTCCGTTTCGACCAGCGCAATGTAATCGCGGCTGTGGACCAATGCGAGCTCATCGTCAGTGGCCCTTCGAGTGTCTAAGGCCACTAAACGGGCCATGAGACCGGAGCTCTTCAGTTGATTCGCTACCGCTCTGAAGCGCGCCGGCTGCTCGGGATGACCGACGCCGGGGTCATGCTCGTTTACACTATTATCGGCAGCCAGGCCGGTGATTGCCATCGGCTCAACTTCCGTCAAGCGCTGGCGGCTTTGATGTGGACCAGCTGCTCTTCGGGAACGGGCTCGACGATTCTCGTCTGTTCACCCCGGAAGAAATCGAAGTAAGAAATCTGGTGAACGCAGGAAATAGTGCAAAAAGGCGCACATGATTTCTGCGTTACGTACTCGCGACGGATATCCGCTACCGTATACTCTTCGAGAGGCTTTGCTGGAAAACCACGCTGCTGGGAACAGTAGTGCACCAGGCCGTCTTCGCAAATATAGAGATAGCGGGAACCTGCTCTGCAGCGCCAGTCGCTCGGCTGTCCTTTAGCAATACTTTCCTGAAAATAGTTGATACGTGAGAAGTGCCTTTTCTCGAATTTCTTCATTTCGAGAAACACTTCGCGCTCGCGATCCGCTAAAGGACGGAGCTGCCCGTCGCCGTCATGGATAATCCCAACTGTTGAGGTGAAACCAAGCTCCATTGCACGCCGGCCAACAACGAGCGCATCCTCCGGGTTATGAATCCCGCCGCCCAGAACGGAGTTGATGTTAACGTGAAAGTCCGCGTGCTCGGCCAATAACTGCAGCTTTTTATCAAGCACCTTCAGACTTTTCTTCGACACCTCATCCGGCTTCACGTTATCGATACTGATCTGCAGGTAATCGAGACCCGCATCATTCAGCCTTCGGATGCGGTCGGCGGTGAGCAGATAGCCATTGGTTATCAGACCGGCAAGTGTCGCGTTCTTCCGAATACCCTGGATGATTTCGTCAAGTTCCGGATGCAATAGAGGCTCGCCGCCACTGAGCGTGATCACGCCAGTCTTCAAGTTGCCAAGAAGTTCCAGCCTGCGAAGCATTATTGACAGAGGGACCGGCTTCGAAAAATCGTCGTACTCGTTGCAATACGCGCACGAGAGATTACACCGCCTGATCGGAATGATATGCGCCATGATGGGGTGATCGGTTGAAACCGCTCCACGCATCAATAGCTTGGCTTCGCGCAAACGCCGATCAAAGGTACGGCTGCGCCGATGACGATTCGTCTTCTGTTCCACCATTAACGAGAGACACCTTCATTAAAGCACAAGGAGATCGTTTTTCAACGCTCAAACAGGTCCAGAAATTGACCAAACTGCCTGAAACCAGGATGTTTACGGATGCGGCGGGAGCACCGCCGGCTGTAAACCTGGCGGAATCAACCCCGCATTCGGAAAGGGCGAGAAGCTGAGGACGAAAGCACGCATCCCGCGTTCGGTCCAGCTCATTCCAAACTCGCGCGCTTCCTCCAGAGCTCTGACATTCTTCCATCCGTCATGCTGGATCCGGTAGCACGCGATTACCGTTCCAGTACGGTCTTTCCCGCGACGGCAATGGACGAAGATCGAATTATTTCCGCGGTTCATAAGCAGAAACAGAACTGTTCGCATTTGAGCGGGTGTAGGCGCCGACCATGGTCTGAAAGGCACATTGACATATTTCATCCCGAGCTGTTGTACCTGTTGCTGTTCACGCAAAGTGGCTTGACCGCTCTCGCGCAGATCGATTACCACTTTTATTCCTTTAGCGCTCAGTTCCTGTAAGCCGTCAGGAGACGGCTCTGCTCCTCGATACAGGGTTTTGTCAACGACGCCCAAGTTGTGAATGTGCTCTGCAGGTGGAGACGTCCAGGCCGGCGCGGAAGCGCAGAGTAGAGCTGCGAAAAGCGCTGACCTACTGCGGCGGAGTTTGGGGATTGCTAGGCGGAGCTTGTCCGTTCGCCGGCTGTTGCGCTGTGCCACTTCCAACGTCGCCATACTTGATCGTGCTTTCGGTCTTGAACTCGTACTTCTTATAGTGATCGTACTTGACGATCACTTTGATGCGCTGGCTCTGGCCATCCTTGAAATTGAGCGTGTCGTCGGCATAGGTATATGTTGGGAACCAATACTTGCCGTCGATCTGCTGGCGGTATGTCTCGAATTTAGGGAACTGCTGATCCTCTCCCCGCCGCAAGTAGCCGACTCCGCGGCCATACGTCTTCACGATCTGCAAGTCCTGATCGTCCACCCAAATCTGCCCGTCGAAGTAGCGCTTTCGGTCCTTAGTCAGCGTTTTTGGCTTTACCGAAAACACGTAACAGGGGATCTCGTCGACCTGTTCGCGCCCGACATAGCTCACATCGTATTCATTAGCCGTACTGTTGGTCATGACGAAAGGCATGACGTTGCGCAAGTCTTGCTCATCCTCACCCGTCATCATGATGTGCTCGAATCCGCCAACCGGGGCATGGGTTACGTGCGAAACTCTCCGGTTACGGTCGTCGAAGCTGACTTCCTCGACGATTTCATAGGTGCCCCCCGGTGGGTCCGTCTCCTCCATTTTGCTCGTCTGCCGATACGTGTAGTTCTCACGGGCGGCGGCGAACTCGGTCTCCTTTTGCGTGAACTGCTTTATGATGTTCTGAATCTGATCAGGAGTGGGAGCGGGCTTTGTATCCGCGGCTGTCATAATGGCCGCGCAACCCAATAGCCAGAAAACGAAAGTACAACCTTTGAGTAACACTATAGCTATTCTGACGTATCAGCCAGCGCCTGGCGTTACGCTCTGTGCGGCGGGCTATCGACCCAGCATCGCTTTTGCGATCGTCACCCGCTGCATGTTGCTGGTACCTTCATAGATGCGGCCGATTTTAGCGTCGCGATACAGCTTCTCGACCGGGTAATCCTTGGTGAAACCCACACCGCCCAAGACTTCGATTGCCTTTGAGGCGACATCCTCCGCCATAGTCGATGAGAAGTATTTAGCCATCGCCGCCTGAGTGACGAATGGCTGACCCGCATCCCGGAGCCGCGCACAGTTATAAACCATCAGGCGCGCCGCTTCAATCTGGGTTGCCATGTCGGCGAGTTCAAATTGCACGCCCTGAAACTCTCCGATGCTTTTCCCGAACTGTTTTCGCTCGCGGGCGTGCCTGAGAGCATGTTCCAGAGCCCCTTCTGCCAGTCCAAGCATCTGAGCCGCGATGCCGATACGTCCCTCATTTAAGGTCTCGATGGCGATTTTGTATCCCTTTCCAATCTCACCCAAAACCTGATCCGCTTCGACTCGCACCTCGTCGAGGATCAACTCACAGGTCGAGGAGGCGCGAATCCCAAGCTTGTCTTCCTTCTTGCCAACCGCGAAACCGCTCGCGCCGCGTTCCAGCAGAAAACAAGTGATACCGCGGTATCCAGCTCCCGGGTCCACCGTCGCGAAAATTAGAAAGATGTCTGCTTCCGCCGCATTCGTGATCCACAACTTGCGTCCCGAGATCCGGAAACCGTCTCCATCCCGGTTCGCCCGCGTGGTTAGAGCAAACGCGTCCGAACCCGACGCCGGCTCAGAAAGCGCATAAGCTCCCACGCTTTCCGTCGCTAAACGCGAGAGATAATTTTGCTTCTGCTCCGCCGTACCCCAGTGTCCAAAGGCGTTGTTTACAAGGGTGTTCTGGACATCTACGATCACCGAGGCAGCCGGGTCCACCTTGGCGAGTTCCTCAATCGCGAGCACCGATTGAAAGAAACAGCCGCCTTGGCCTCCATACTGCTCTTCGATGTCGATCCCCATCAGGCCCATCTCGAACATCTCGCGCAAAAGATCCCCCCGGAACTTCGCTTCCTCGTCCATAGCGCGCACGTGTGGTGCGAGCCGTTCTTTGGCAAACTGCCGGACGGAGTTCTGAAATAGACGCTCTTCTTCCTGCAGCGTCGTTAGCGGCGCGGGTATGGAAAGGTCGACGGCCTGCGGCATGACGCGACCATCATAGCTCTAGGAATCGGCGCGTATGGGGCATCGACCTGCATCTGACTCGTTGGGAGGTCAGGCTGATTCGTTATCCTCCGTACTAAAACCAGGTTTGGCAGGATTCTGAGATCGTGGCCTGGTAGCGCGTCCCTGGCGCGCTAAGTAAAAGAAAATGCTCATCCGAAGCGAATGAGCATTGTTCTTCCTGTTGCCAGGCCCCCGGTTGAGCCAGGGGTTACGTTTGATGGGAGAATCAGATCCGATGGCATCGCAACCATCAAAACCTGTTTGTGATTGGAGTTTAGGGCGAGCGGGGGGTGAAGTCAAGGGCATTTTTCCGGGATCTGTAGGCCGCCCGTAAGTCCCAGTGTACAAACCGTTTAGCCATCGAGATGTTTTCGAATGATGACCGCGGCGAAGCGGGGCAAGCTGTGGAAAAGAGCTTCCGGTTGTGAGCTAATCCTATTGTTTCCAGCCTGTTCTGCTGCATTGTCGTTCGGCGCACGGGTTGCCGGGCACCCCTCGTAGAAGGCGGGTAGCTTAGCTGAAGGACAACCATCAGTAATTGTGACTACAGGAACCGGTCCGGCTTTTCGGTTCACCCGAGTTGCCAAATGCCGGTAGCCACCGCGACGACCTCCCATTATGCCGATGCGCGAAATCGTGGGCGTAGCGGACGGGGCGGATTGGCAGACGGTACACGGAACCGAAGGCCTCTACGAACATCGGCCGATGCCCTGCCGGAAGCGGCCGGCGAAGGCTCTCTAGTCGTCAGCGACATTGCGTACGCGGAACTTTGCATTCATTTCGAAACCAGCGGGAGTGCGACACATTTCTCGAAAGCAATGAGATCCGTGTACAGATGTTGACGCGCGAAGCGCATTTCGTCGCAAGCCGTGCATGGCGCGCGTATCGGCAACAGGGAGCGAAGCGAGCCAGGATCTTAGCGGATCTTTTGTAACCGGAGCGCACGCCCAGAAGCAGGCGACCCGTCTGCTTTCACGTGACAGGGGCTTCTACCGTAAACTGTTTCCGTCGCTTGACCTCCAGGGAAGGAAAGTTTCTGATAGACGAACGCATACGCTTTGTGATTCGGTTGAAAGATGGGGAAAGCATGGCTTCCCTGTGCATAGAATTCGGGATCTCGCGTAAGACCGGTTACGAGACCGTGGACCGCTATGAAGAATGCGGACTGGAAGGTTGACGGATCGAGCGCGACATCCTCACCGGATACTCTTCGCAAGGCGCTCCTCCTGCTGAAGAACATTGAATTGCGCGGCCGACTTGCGATTGTTGAACCGAACAAGATCCGAATCCGGCCGCGATTTGAAACGTAATCGCGGCTGTCTTCTTGCTCCCGGCACAAACCTGATCGCAAGCGTCCCCGATACCCGCTGGGCGTCTCCTAGTACTTATGGGCTCGAAATAGGCGAGCCCGCGAATTTCTGCTCAGAGGTGAAACCATGCTCAATCTGATGACCGAGGAACAAGTTTCCAAGCTGCTGCACGTCAGCGTTGCTTCTCTGCGCCGGCTTGCCCGAAAGGAAAAGATCCCGGATGCAGTTCTGGTCGACGCGATTGCGCGAGCGGTTTTCGTTTACGGCTTCGCGAAAAGCGAGCGGGCAAACATCGATGTCAATGAAGAGAAACAGTTCAAGGAGGCTGCGCAACACGTATCGCAACTGACCGAAAAACAGCTTGCGGAACTCGTCGAGAACGGAGATTTTTGTGGAGGTAAAGGGAAATGGGCAAGAACTATCGAAGTGATGCAAGGGCCGCAATTCACGAGATGATGGAAGCCCTGCACAGAGTGGGTGCCATCGACAAGCAGACCATGCGGAAATTTGATGACGCCTGTCTCACGCCCGTGCGGCCCTTAGCGCCGAAGCAGATCAAAGCTCTTAGGCAGCGGGAGCATGTCAGCCAGACGGTTTTCGCGAACTACCTCAACGTGAAACCCAACCTGGTAAGCAAGTGGGAGCGGGGAGAAAAACGCCCTTCTGATCGCGCGCTGAAACTTCTCTCACTCGTTGAAAAGCACGGACTCGCTGCAGTCGCGTGAAAGCAAGGTCAGCCGGGCCCAGAGTTCTGGCGGCTATTGCCGGGGCCAGAGTTCTGGCCGCTATTATCGATGCGCAACAAGAAGAGCCTCGATCTCCTCCAAGGGAATGATCTTTCTTATTGCGGCGCTTTGAGTCGGGAGCTGCGAGCCGGCTCCGAGAGCGGCTCGTTTTGCTTCCGCAATTTCCTTCATCGGAACTCCCGCCGCTTCACCGAGCCATAACACCATAGGCGGACACACGACGTGGTTGTAAACGAATTGCGCAGAGCGATTCCAATCCTTACGTACGTAATATCCGGGACCGTTATATCCGCGCAACCAGCCAAGCCAATGTTCTCTTTGGGACTCCTACCAAGTACCAGTGCTGCCCCAAATGCCGCGACTCCGTAGCGTGCGTTCAAAAGCTGTCGTGACTGGCGGATATGGAGGTAGCTCGGCAATTCGGCGTCTTAGTTCTCGCGGTGACATTGGATGAATACCTCCCCAGCCAGTTGGATCAGGCTGTCGTAAAAACCAGTAGTTCGACAGGCTAAAAAATCTCGCCACGCAAAATCCCATTAGCTGATCGCGGGTCGACCGACTTTCGCTACGGGTGTTCGTAAGAGGTCCCCCCGAAAGAACCCTGTTATCACTGATCCATCCAGGGCTTTGCGAATCGAAATCCTGCGCCGGTATCGCCGATCTCTGGCCCGGGCGAGCATCGGGCTGTCCATGCGCGCTTGGAGAAGAGTGATCTGGCAGTCGCACTTTTCCAAAATGGGTCCACCACCAGCGTCCACCCATATACGCTCCTTGAAGGCTAGTGTCAGGCCCAACGACATAAATGGAACACGACTTCTTTAGAGCGCCAATCCTTAATTCCCCGTACGAATATCCATCGCGTCATTGGGAGCTGGACAAAACCGGCCAGCCGACCCAAAAGGTGATTGAGAGCGCCGACCGGTCACGTTTATCACGCCGATTCCAAAGCCGAGAAAGCAAAAACAGAAGCCGAAACAGACCAAGATCGTCTTCGATGAAGGCGAAGGGCTGTCCACCGAAAAGCAGCAATACGGACTGGCCGGCACTGGCGTCACCATCAATTCAATGGTCCGCGGCCGTTTTTTTTTTCAGCTTGAAGCCGTGGAAACGCTGATCTGGCGCGCCGAGGTCGCGCCGAAGATCCCCAAGGCCAAACGCTTACTGGCTTAGCGCCAGCGCCGAAGCCAATCCAGAAGCTGTCACGCATCGCGCTCAAACTCGCTACGGGAGCCGGGAAAACGACCGTGATGGCCATGATTATCGGCTGGCAAACAATTGATGCTGTTCGGCGGCCGAGCTGGTCCCGACCGATATGCTCACCGACCTGCAGCGCGCGAAGATCGTCATCACCAATTATCATGCCTTCCAGCTTCGCGAGCGCCTGGAGATCGCTAAAGGAACACGCAGCCTGCTCCAGGGACATGGCGAACCATTGAACACGCTCGAAACCGAGGGCCAGATGATTCAGCGGGCAATGGGCGAACCGATGGGCCTCAAAAATATTCTCGTGCTAAATGACGAAGCCTACCACTGCTACCGTCACAACGTAGAAGCGAACGACGAAGAAGACGAGTTGCTGAAGGGTGATGAAAAACAGGAAGCGCAACAACGAAACGAAGAGGCACGGATCTGGATTTCCGGCCTTGAAGCGGTCAAACGGAAGCTCGGCATTGCTCGCGTGATCGATCTCTCTGCTACTCCCTTTTTTCTGCGAGGTTCAGGCTATGCGGAAGGCACGCTCTTCCCCTGGGCGGTGGTATCCCTCGTTCATGAGCTGCAGCGTCAGCGAACGGGCAAACTCATTTTCTTCCGGGTTCGCATTGCTTACAAGACCATGCTCCGGCTGGTGCTCTCTCCTGATATCATGCAAAGCCTGAGTTTCTCATTGTTTCGGGGGAATACTCCAGGGCTTTCCCTTGTGATCACGGGTCAGCGATCACCGACGAGCGAATTTCTTACGGCCACGGGCTGCCCGTTAAGCGAAGCCGCTGGTCGTGCGCGAACAATATTTCGTTGCTGTCGATACAAAACGCACTTCCCGCCGGCATTAGCGTGACGCTCAAACCAAGGCGCAACGGATTCCATCTGAATGCGGAATGCGCGAAGCTGGAAGAGGATGTTTCGAAGCGGCTGAACGTCAGTGTCGCTTCATTGCGTCGCTGGAGGCTTGAACGGCGAGGTCCGCTGTTCATCAAGGTCGGATCGCTGGTCCGTTACCGGCCCGAGGATCTCGAATTCTGGTTGACAGCGCTGCCCACCGGCGGCTCGGGCAAGAGTATAGGGAACCGAAGAGTCGCAGCCAGCGCATAGGCATCTGTACTTGACGTAGTATGAATTCAGAATCATACTTACATGTATGAGGATTGGCGAGCGTGGTCAGGTGACGATCCCAAAGGAAATCCGGGAGCAATTTGGCCTCGGGCCTGAAACGGAAGTCGAGTTTCGCGTGGTCGGCGGCTCCATCGTACTCAAGAAAGCGCCGAAGAAACTAAACCTCGCCAAATGGAAGGGCCGTTGCGGAGAGGCGTTCTCAAAGCTTGGTTACTCATCCGTCGATAAGTTCATTGACGACGTGCGCGGCCGATGATTACGGCAATTGACACGAATATCCTGCTCGACATTCTGGTTCCGAACGAGCATTTCTATGAAGCCTCGTCTGACGCGCTTCAGGACGCTGCGAGTGAAGGCTCTCTTGTGATCAGCGATATCGTCTACGCAGAGCTTTGCATTCACTTCGAAGCTCAACGCGAATGCGATGCCTTCCTCGAAAGCAACGAAATCCGCGTGCAGGCTCTAAGTCGGGAGGCGCATTTTCTCGCCAGCCGTGCCTGGCGGACGTACCGGCAACAAGGCGGAAAGCGGACCAGAATCCTCGCGGATTTTCTCATTGGCGCTCATGCCCAGAAGCAAGCGACGCGATTGCTTTCACGTGACCGGGGCTTCTACCGTAAACTGTTTCCGTCATTGGACCTTCACGACCCGGCGGGAGCGAACGCAGGAGGTTGACAGCCATGTCGCTGTTCAAACGCGGCAACGTTTGGTGGTATGAATTCTGGTTCGCGAACTGGCGCGTCCGCGAATCAAGCAAAACCGGTTCAAAGACTCTGGCCAAGGCCGCTGAACAGCAGCGCCGCCGCGAGCTCGAAACCGGATTCAATAATCTCGAAGATGACCGCGAAGATCGCGTACGCACGGTCCGGGAAATCGCGCAGGATTACCTGACCAGCTATCGGCTTCGCAACCCCCGGTCAGCTACGTTTGCCGAATATGCGGTCGGTCACGTTGAGCGCATCCTCGGCGACAAGATGCTTGTGGACATCAACGAGCACACGATCAGGCATTATCAGGATGCCCGGCTTCGTGAGAACACGGCGCCCAAATCGATCAACGAAGAGGTTGGCTTTCTCCTCCGCTTGATGGATGTGGCCGGGGATGTCTTGCGGGTCCGGCTTCGGAAGAAGAATTTGCTGAAACTCAAGACGGGAGCGCAGATCGGAAAAGCGTTCACGCCCGAAGAAAAGGCCCGGCTCATTGCAGCCGCGAACGAAGCCCGCTCACCGCACATTTACCCCGCGCTCATGCTCGCGCTGAACGCAGGGATGCGATGCCGAGGTCAAAACGCTCACGTGGGCCCAGATCAATTTTGAAAAGCGATATCTCGCCGTCGGCCAAAGCAAGACCGAAGCGGGACAAGGCCGCACGATCCCATTGAACTCGGTTCTTCTCAGCGCCATTGCATCTTACGCGGAATTGGTATCAGCTCCGATTCGGCGAACTCCGCCCTGACTGGTACATTTTTCCATTTGGCAAACCGCGCCCAAACGATCCCACGCGGCCAGTAACCACCCTGAAAACCGCATGGCGCAACCTGCGCGAAAAAGCCGGGGTTCAGGGCCGCTGGCACGATAACCGGCACACGCTTATTAGCGATCTTGCCGAGAGCGGCGCAAGCGATCAGACCATCATGGACATCGCCGGGCACGTCTCGAAACAGATGCTCAGGCATGACAGCCACATTCGCATGGAAGCGAAGCGGGCCGCGCTTGAAAGCATTGTGCAGAAGGATGCGCCAGTACTCGCGAATGCGCAACAAGTTGAAGCTGGGTACCCGCAAAAGTCCCCACAGTCGGGTGAAATTCAGGGTTCCAAGTGCGGCAAGAAGAAAGCTAAGTCCTTGATTTGGTTTGGTGAGGGCGGTAGGAATCGAACCTACAACCCTTCGGTTAACAGCCGAATTTCAGGGCGAAGCGGTGCGAAGTGGAAAACGCAAGTCATTGAAAATAGAAGGGCTATAGCCTGCAAGCCATTCGCCGTTTCGCATGGCTTCCAAGAAAAGTTCGTACAAAAGTTCGTACAGTCGGGGTGGCGCTAACCGGGCGTCGGACAGCGTTGTATAGCCTAGCAGGACACCTTTCTTGGGCGCGTGAAGCTTCTTTCCAATCAATCCATTCCGTTTCGCGTTCTCTCAGCCTTTCCAATCCTCCGTCCGGCACTGGTGGAGAAACGGCGGTCGTGTAGGCGGTCGATCTCATTACGGCATCGACGAAACGCGCAAGCCCGTGAACTTCTGCTCGATAAACGGACGGATTCTATCCTCTGCGAATTGAGGGATACCTGTTGGAACAGGGACCTCGATCCCCATTTGGGCAATTTCGATTGGGAACTGATTGTCGGCGACGTTTTTTTTTCCATCCAATATCGCTCTGATCCGAGGTTCGGCGTTCTTCCCGCTGATCTGGCACACCGTCATAAATGCGCCGAATGAGCAGAGGAGATCCCGGTCAAAGGACGGTACGTGGGATGGTCTTGTATGATAGCCGCCCTTTTCTAACCCTTCGTAGGCGTAGCCGGCCGTTACACGGCCAATCGCGACGGCTGAACGGTGCTTAAGCGGAAGCAGCTTGCCGATGGACCTCTATTCCATTGAAGCGGAGATGAGTTCAGACAGAGCAGAGCTATCACCGGTCTGAAAACTTTCACGGGAAGCTGCGATCATCTGATCGCGAGTTATGCGGCTCCAATCCACCACAAAGCCGGCCTGACGCCCCAACTCTCGCATGAACTCTCTTTGAGTGCGACCGTTTCCTTCTCGGAATGGGTGCGCTGCATTGATTTCGCTCAAGAAATATCCAGCCCGGCTGGCAAACACCTTGGGATCTACTGCCTGAAGATAATTCTCTGCAGAGAGTTTCTGGAGCAGATCGTTCAGAGCTGACTCAACAAAAGCGGCAGCGCCGAAAGGATGGCCACCCTTCGAGATATTAACTGTCCGAAATTGGCCGGCCCACGCATAGACATCCTGGAAGATGTGCTTGTGAATCGCCTTCAATCGCGCCGTATCAAACTTCCCAGGCACTGGAGCGCTGATTAGCTGGATGATTCGACGTGAGGTCGCCTCTGCTTCGAAACGGGACAGAATGTCGGGATCGCGAATGTCGCGGAGATTCTTAAGGACGTCCGTGCCCGCGTACAGGTACGGGTCCGTACTCTCTGTCATGCAGCGCCTCGATCTCGACTCCCATCTGTTCAATTGTCAATTCGCCATCAACGTAGCGTTGATAGATGGAATGCGCTTCATGGCCAGGCTCAAGTCCTTCTAGACGGACTGAAGCCAAAGCCTGTCGCACTTCATCCAAGCGTTTTGCCCGCTCTTGCTCGGTAATCTTGAGAGTTAGCGGCATCGAGGTTTATATATTCAATTTTAACAGTTTGGGCGACGGGCGAAAAGCCGTTCTGCCCTTCGTGTGCGCTGCGCAAATGAGGAATTTCCGATGTGCATTCATCGCGTCAGCAGCACTCGCAGATGATGGCTGATTCGGTTTTCCCTGACGGGACCGACGTAGCGGGAATCGAAGCTGCGGCCGTTGTACGAGGAAGTAACCCAGACCGTCCCGGTTTCGACTCGATACTTCGCAAAGGACCAGTGCTGAAGCCTCCGCCCTTCAGTATCGACGTTCAGGAACGCGGAATTCGGAAGCGCATTGCTATTTACGGCCAAACCTCAGCCTCACCATGCTCCGCAAGAACATCCAGGACGGCAACGTCTTCAAAAATGATGCGCTGGAGAAACGGGCTTTTGAGCGTGTCGACCTGGGGCCAGCAGATTGTCGCCGCACTGTGGCGACAATTCCGCCGAGCAGCCTCGTGGGGCGAAATCTGCGGGTAGCGTATTCTACACAAGAGAGTCCCGCTGACTCTGCATGTACACCGAATTCGCTGCCGCCACCACGGGTCACGCTCTCGCTCGGGGCTGGGATCGATACCCGCAGACGCAGGAGTTGTTTCGATACGGGCACGTCACGGACCCAAATCTATGACAAACGCTGGCGCCACCGCTGAAAGCGCTTTCCCTGAGGTCCCGCTGTGAGTGATCGCAATCGGGACCGCTCACAGCGCGCAATTCCGCAGACAGTGTCTAGCGGAATCTGCGCTAATAGATGGGCAGCCTATGAAGGAAGTGCGCACGGCCGTGCTGGCTGGGTATGCCGACTTTCTGGCCGATGTAAAGCTGCGCATCCAGACCGCTCAACTCAAATTGAGCGCTGAGCCGGCTGAAGGGGAATGACTCCGCATGTTCACCTATAAGGCGCTGAAGAACGCTGCGGGAATCGCTTTGTTCTCGGGTTTACTTATGCTTGACGCGAGCACATCGAATTCTGCACGACGTGAATGCACGATCTCCCTTGATCGGCGATAAAGAAGGATTCTTTCTCAGCCTCGCCTACGATCTCAGGAAGGCTTACGAAGGGCAGCGTCGCCAACAGAAACGAGATCCTCTGTGCCCGGAAGCCGGGCCGCGTTTCGGGGTGGAAGTGTTATGGCCGTCGGTGATGGTGCAATGTCGGCAGCTGCGCGATTCGTTGGCTTTCATCGACCACGGCAAAGAGAATCAAATTGTGGCGTATGAATTGGAGTTTGTGATCGAGCAAGCGCTGGAGGCAGAGTTCCGGCAGAATGCGACGGAAATCCGGGAGCAATGGGATCGTCTATCAGCACGCCATCCTTATCTCGAAGAGAACGCCGAGTCGCGCGCGGCTCAGTTTGCGGCACGGACGAAATCCGAGCGGATCGCCGGCTTGGCCGGGCTGCTGAGCAGCTTGGACCCGATGTACCCGACCACCTACTCCATGGCAGTTCGGAATGGGGCTGGCCATTTAGTCTCGCCTGAGGAATACGATGTCTGGAACGACCGGGAGTTTCCCGATCCGCAATGGTGACTCCAAGACGACGGCAACACTCCTAAGTACCTGAAGACAAAGATTAATTGCGTGAGCTGCGTGGTCGGCCGCGCACGAAAGCGAAGTCGATGTGTTGGTCGACAAGCCGTAACAGATGATCTTCTGGAATATGGCCTTCCATCCGGAAGTAGTAAAACAGCGACTCTGAGCGAGTCTATTGACCCACCATGACCGCCGGGTCGGAGGTGGCGCATCAAGGGAAGCTCGATGCTGACCACCGTCCGCCGCTCAAACGTGGTGTGCGGTTTTCCCGCGTCACGCTTTCACGAAGGCGCTCTGTTCTGCGAGGCAATAGAAGGAATCAGTTTGACCAGTTGCACCAGCCCGTACTCGCCGTACAGCTTGCGTTTCGGAAGCTGTTTCCAGCCGCAGTTGCGCCAGCATTTGTACCGATGCGACCAAATGCGTCGCTCGATCCAATTGTCGAGTTTGTTGAAGAGCGTTCGGACGTGGGCACGCTTGTAATGGAGTGGACCCCAAAAATGAGACAGCGAGTTAAGGGAACAAATACATAATAGTGACCCCATCCCCGCAAAACAGGATTGAGTTGCTCAATCAGATCCTTGGTTTTCAAAGGTACGCATCGCTTGGTAAGCTGGCGCACCCGATCCTTAAAGCGCTGAATCGATTTCTCTCGGGGATAGGCATACAAGCCGCCCGACTTGGCTCCCGTGACGATCTTGCTCGTCGGCAGTTGTAGCTGCCGTCCGCGCCTGACCACGTAGCCCAGAAACTCGAATCCATGCCGAACGTGAACCACCCGCGTTTTCTGCGGATGAAGTTGCACGCTCAGTTCGCTCAGAATCCGGAGGGCTGCATCTATTGCTGCTCGCGCCTCCGTCGCAGATTGACAGGTAACCACCCAATCATCTGCAAACCTCGTGAGCTGATATCCTTTGCGTCGCATCTCCCGATCAAACGGCGTCAGAAGAATATTGCTTAGCAAAGGCGAGACCACTGAACCCTGCGGGGTCCCGCGCTCGCTCGGAAAGAGCCGCCCCTTACCGTAGCTTCCTGCCTTGAGCATCGCCCGAATTAGGCGCAGCACTCGGCCATCGGCTACTTGCTGGGCTATCAACGTTAAAAGTTTCTCGTGATCGACAGACCCGAAAAAGTCTCTTAAATCTGCGTCCACAATCCACTCGTGTCCGTTTTGAATCTCCTTCCACACTTTGCGCATGGCGTCCTTCGTCGATCGCCCTCGCCGATAGCCGAAGTTGGCTTCATCGAATACCGGTTCGAAGATCGGTTCTAAACGGTTGAGCAGCGCCTGCTGGCAGACCCGATCATAGATAGTCGGAACTCCTAACATTCGAAACTCGCCCGGCTTCCCCGCCTTCGGGATCTGTACCTGCCGTACCGGCTGAGGCTGATAGGTTTCGTCTTTCAGCTCGCTCTGCAGTCGATCCAACTGCTGATCTAATTGCGCGGCGAATGCCTCCAGACTCTGCCCATCCACACCTCCACTGCCCCGGTTGGCTTTTACTTTCTCCCAGGCCATCTCCAGGTTCTTCCGCTGATACACCTTGTCCACCAATGAGTGGACCTTCCTTGCCCCGGTTGGATTGATCCAGTCCGCCAGTCTCCTCGGACGAAGATATACGGGTATTTCACTCATGGAACTGATCCACCTCCCCGCCCTTGCTCATCTGGTTTCCTTTCTCTTTCCAACTGCCTTCATCTGCCCCCTTCTCCGACCCACTTCGGTCGCCGACTTCTCGGTCGCCCAGCTTTTGACTGGGCTTCAGATACTGTGAGGCGGTCCGACTACTGGCGGAGCATTGCTCGCCCTTTCGCTCTCGCTTATGGGTCCCCTTACTCGGGTGCCGCCCGAGACTCCGCCAGTCCTCCTGAGGTCACGCATTGTTCTTCCGTACCGTGCCGTCCGCAAGCACCTTGGTGCGGTGGGGTGAATGAGTAACGCCTTCGCCTCTATAATGCAGGCTCGACCATGTCCCACCTTCGGCCGACCAGTTCATCTGCGGGGTAGCCCCCTCGATTACGGCCCGGTTCTTCTCCTCATGCCCTTCGGATTCCACCTCACGGTGGACACCCTGCCCTCCGGAGAATTGCGAAGCGTGGCTTCAGGTCCGCCTTGGCTGTATCCGACTTTCGTCTTTGTGCCCGTTTAGGCTTCTCCATACCTTCCGCTCTCTCCGGCCAGCGACGTATTATCGCCGCTTTTGGATACAGCGCTCCTCATCCGAGCGCCGGAGGGACTTCAACCCTCCCGATCAATGCGCTGCTCAGCGCAAAGTGCACCTCCGCAGATTTCAATCGAGAACGTCACACAGGAGCTCGATCCAGAGACGTTCACGAAGACGTGCACGTCACCGGAACATTTAAGAAAAAATTGTTTTGGCACTGTCTTTATTTGCTCCTGCGTAGAGATCTCTTGGTGGCCCAACTTCCGGGCTGCCAACCAACCGCCAATCACTCTCCGCAACGGTGAGTTCGTGGCTAAACCGCACGTCAGGAACAAAATGGTATGCGGAAGGGTCAAAGGTTTTGTGCCGCCTAGTCTGGATTTTTCTGCTCATCAGTGGTTTACTGCTTGGGTCTTGTGCGGCGTCAAATCGAAATGCGCTGCAACTTTTCCACGAAATGCAATCAGCACTCGGCGGCGCGCAAAACATTGCGGCGATACGAGACTTCGACGAAATTGTCAGGGCGGAGACGTGGGACCGCAATGGCCGGCCTTTGGGAACTGTGCGTAAGCGCGTGCGCTGGATCAGACCCAACGATCTGCGGATCGACCAATCAGGTCCATACGATACATATGTTTTGTTTTTCAATGGTAGTGGGGGCTGGGAAATCATGCCCGACGGATCCGTTAAAGAGCTTGCTGGCGGGGAGCTAACGTTCGCTCAGAACTACCTACACAGCCTTGACGTGAACGTGTGGCTTGCGGACCGTGATCCCAGCTCGGAGATCACCTGCCCCGCCGCGAGCACAATCCTTATCGCTCACGGAACGGACCCCTCGCGCTCAACGACGATCACACTCGATCCCATAACGCACCTGCCTGTGAAGCAGGGAGGCACCTCGCACTCTGACCCGAATCATCCAGTAACTGCCTATACGACGGTAGACCATTGGCGAACTATCAACGGAGTGAAGTTCCCTGGCCGCATTCGCAATTTCCACGAAGAAAGAATGCTTGCCGAGATAACCCTGGAAGCAATGCACGTGAATATCGGCATGAAAGCAAGGGCCCTTTCTGCAGAACCGACAGATCTAAAGCCGGTCATGTCTGGAAATTGATCGCGCAGGAACGTTCATAGCTAAACTGCGGCAGATCCTGAAAAGGGTATTTGAGCCGACTATCAGCACCCGATTCAAAGATCTGGCTTCGACTACGGGCACCTTGAATGAATTCCAAAATTGCCGAATGAAATCGTGGCTAGCCTTGCTCCTTTTTACTAGCAGCCTCCTTGGGCAGCCTGCAGCCGTGCCCCTGCCCGCCGAAGTGATCAAACGTCAATCAAACGCCGATTAACTTGACCGGACCATGGTAATTCGGGTAAACTTGCTTTCAGAGTATCTAACAAATGCGTTTATCATTCTCCAGTTTGTGTTCGTGCCTCAGCAGTTATTACCTGCTGTGCGGCGGAGCCTTGCTCACTGGAGATGATGTGGGTCCGTAATTCCCAGATACATTTCGAGAGTTCGCAAGGCTCGCTGGAAACAGCGGGCCTTTTGCTTTTTATGCGCGAGTGACGGGAATTAGGCATACCTGGCTCACTCAAAACGAGTCGCGTGTCGGTTCGAATCCGACCTCGCGCACCAACGGTCCAGAGTCCGACTGGTTAGGTGGCGGTCTGCAAAACCGCCTAAGTGGGTTCGACTCCCACCTGGACCTCCAGATCTTTGAAAAACGCGCACAACGGCCACCAAACAGCCTGTGCGCTTTGACAGTTTGAAATGTGCGTCGGTGGCAGAGCGGCGAATGCAACAGGCTGTAACCCTGTTCTCCCTTGTGGAGCTAACACCGGATGTTCGAGTCATCCCCGGCGCACCAAGTTTGCCCGGATAGCCCAACTGGCAGGAGGCGTCTGTCTTAGGAACAGAACAGTGTGGGTTCGAATCCCTCTCCGGGTACCAGGTTGACGAGTGGGCAGGTGACGGGAATTGGCATACCTCGCGGACTTAAAAATCAGCGGCCTGTGGGTTCGACGCCCACCCTGCCTACCAATGCAGTGGGATGACAGAGCGGTAATGTGCCGGTTTGCTAAACCGTGGCCGTCCTGATGAGGGATGCGGGGGTTCGATCCCCTCTCCCACTGCCAATAATTTTTGGAAGAGTGAGCGGAACGGTATCGCACCTCGTTGGAAGCGAGGCTCGCGCCGCAAGGCGCGTGCAGGGTTAAATCCTGTCTCTTCCGCCACGGAAGCATTGGGCATGTGGCAAGCCTGCCTCATTCGAAGTGAGGTGTGCCTCGCAAGGGGACTTGATGGTTCGACTCCGTCTGCTTCCGCCAAGTTCATGGAGGGTTGGCCGAGTGGTAAGGCGCTCCGTTTGAGGCGGAGTGAATGCCGGAGATCCCGGCATACGCGGGTTCGATTCCTGCACCCTCCTCTATTTGAAAAGAAAACTCAACCGCAAGTGCGAGTGAGTACTATGAGGTGGATATCGAATGAAACTGTTGCGAACTTTTGCGCTTCGAGATACGTTAATAGAGACGGCGCAATGTTGCATCAACTCACAACCCGGTACGCAGTGCCAGCCAACGGTAATCAAGCGTTTGCGCAGGGTACGCCCGCGTGTGGGTTGGAGGTGACACGAAGCTGATAAGACGCTAAGTCTCAAGGTTTCTATGGCCCCTGACCCGAAAGGTTCAGGGGCTTTTGACTTTTATGGAGGTTTTTATTCCGAGTTAGCCAAGTGGTAAGGCAATGCACTGTTAATGCACCCACCGGAGGTTCGAATCCTTCACTCGGAGCCAGTTTTTCTAAGTTAGTGGGCGATAGCCAAGCTGGTAAGGCAACTGACTCTGAATCAGTTATGCCCAGGTTCGAATCCTGGTCGCCCATCCAAGGGATTGTGTGTTTTGGGATGTCGCCAAGCTGGTAAGGCAGGAGACTTTGAATCTCCCACGCGCTGGTTCGAATCCAGCCATCCCATCCAGGCGGATGTAGTTCAGCGGCGAGAATGCAACCTTGCCAAGGTTGAGGCCGAGGGTTCGAGTCCCTCCATCCGCTCCAAAATTTTTTAGTGAGCCGGGATAGCTCAGGTGGCAGAGCGCCGCTTTCGTGAAGCGGAGGTCGTGGGATCGTTTCCCATTCCCGGCTCCAGAGTTTGCCGGTGATCCTCGTGTTGGCCAAGGGGACCTCACTTGTAATGAGGAACGCGCGGGTTCAATTCCTGTCACCGGCTCCAGATGTGGCCGTGGCCGAATGGCTCAGGCGGCGGTCTGTGGAACCGTCCATGAGGGTTCAATTCCCTCCGGCCACCCCAAATGTCCAAGCGCGCAGGACGGCCATTCAACGGCCTGTGCGCTTTGAAGTGGGGTGTTAGTTATGGGTCGCGGGGCTGCTTGGAGTGGCCGTCTCCCTTGCAAGGAGAAGCGCAGCAGAGTTCAAATCTCTGGCGATCCACCAAAGATTGAGAGAGGAAGCGATGTACCAGATCAACGATGGTCAGATCACGGTGTTTGGATACCCGGACGGCGCAACGCTAGCGCAGATGCAGCGCACGCTTGAGAATGAGCATGCTACGAAGGGCGTACTGTGCGCGGATAACCATAAGGGTTATGCCGTGCCGATTGGCGGTGTGGTGGCGTACCGCGACGCTGTGAGCCCGAGTGGCGTCGGTTTCGACATCGGCTGCGGTAACAAGGCCGTGCTGACCGATGTGCCGGGCGCGGAGCTCCGCGCGAATATCGAGCGCATCATGGACGATGTCTGGAATACTCTCTCGTTCGGCGTGGGCCGGAAGAACAACGAGACCGTAGACTCGCCGCTGTTCGATTCTCCAGTATGGAAGGAGTCGTACCCGAAGCCGCTGAAGGATAAGGCGCGTCAGCAGCTCGGCACCATCGGTTCGGGCAACCACTACGTCGATCTCTTCACCGATGAAGAGGATCGTGTGTGGATCGGTGTGCATTTCGGTTCGCGCGGATTCGGTCACGGAGTCGCAAAATATTTCCTGAAGCTCGGCGGCGGCAAGGACGGGATGGATGTACCACCGCTCGTTCTGCCGCTGAGGTCAGAGATCGGGCACGACTATCTGAAGGGAATGCAAATCGCGGGTGAGTACGCGTATGCAGGACGAACCTGGGTGTGTGACCGAGTAGCGCAACTGCTCGGGGCCAAGATCCTGGAGGAGGTCCACAATCACCACAACTACGCCTGGGCGGAAACGCACAATGGCATCGACTACATGGTGATTCGCAAGGGCGCGACTCCGGCGTTTCCGGGCCAGCGCGGATTCATCGGTGGATCGATGGTGTCAGACGACAAGCAGCAGGGAGTCGTTGATCGTAACTGTCGAGTTCACGATTTGAGCAATCTTTATATTATCGGCGGTAGCGTCTTCCCTAGCGTCAGCTGGGCCAACCCCACCTTCACAGTACTGGCTCTTGCCCTTCGTTTGGCTAATCATTTGCGGCCCAAGGTATGTGGTGCATTGGCAACTAAAGGAGACTCTATTGAAACGGATAACCCAGTTCCGAGCTAGTCTTAAAAGGTTGCATGCGTTCACCCGTAAGCATGACACTATACTAACTGTTATTGGGGTTCTCCTCCTCGTGGCGGCCGGTATCATCATCGTTTGGACGGTTCCAAAACAGCAGGTTAAAGCATACGGTGACACTAAGCAGGAGATCAGTCCATCCAACCAGAAACGGGCCGAACTCGAAGATGCTTTCCGTAAAACTCTCAGCCAGATTGTTCTCAGCATCTTCGGTCTGCTCCTCTTATATTTCACCTGGCGCCGCACCCGTGCCGGCGACGCGATTCTTCGCATCACCGAACAAGGTCACATAACTGACCGGTACACCAAAGCCATCGAACAACTTGGGAAGAAGGACGGCGATCGGCCAAACCTTGAAGTGCGCCTCGGAGCCATCTACGCCCTCGAACGGATTGCTCTTGATTCCATCCGTGATCATTGGCCGATAATGGAGGTTCTCACCAGCTACGTCAGACAGAATGCTCCGTTGGATCCCGACAAACCCTACGTCAAGAATGAAAGGCCCGCTGTCGATATACAAGCGATTCTGACAGTTCTGGGTCGTCGCGAAACCGGTCCTGGACGCGAGGATCGCTCCGACCAACAGTATCTCAATTTAATGCAAACGCGCCTTTGTGGTGCGAAGCTTAGCAATGCGAACTTGCGGAGTGCGGACCTGGACAAAGCCGATCTACGAGGAGCCTCCCTTTGGGGAGCTGACCTGCAAGGGGCGGCCCTCATGGAAACTAACCTTTCGCACGCCAAGCTTGTCGAGGCGAACCTACACGGTGCGTTTTTTCGGGATGCTGCGCTGAGTGAAGCAAACGTCGAAAAGGCCGATATCCGGGAAGCCTACGACCTGACGCCACATCAGATTCAATCCGCAACAAACTGGCAATTGGCACTCTACTCCCCAGCGTTCAGCATGGAACTCGGTCTACCCGAACCAGGCCGATGATTCTGCAGCCGGCCGCGATCAATCGTAGTTTCCTTTTCGGCCATGAGAAACCACAGTGCGTCGCGCTCTGAGTGCTCTTAATGTCCTTTTGGGGTATGACTCTGCTGCCTTTGACGATCTGTCTGGGACAGCCGACGCCGGCGCTATGCCTAAGCTCGAACTGGAAAACGGTGCATTTTTTAAGCCGACGCGTTGCGCAACTTTTGGGAGCAGCGCTGCGCACCCTGTCTAAAAAGCAAAATGCGAGAGTACCTGCCTCACAATTTCGATATACAGATCTGTGCAGGCGCGTGGTCGAACCGGCGACAACGAAATCTACGGCAGGCAAATATTCTCGGATTTTGTGGGCTGAACGGCATCCGATTCTAGTACCAGTCCAGTCACGCCGGTATGCGCTTGGCGCGTGGGCGCTGCTGAGGCGAAGTCTGTTCCGTAGCGGCTCGCTGCCGTACGGGACGTGCGTCTGCGATACCGGGAATACCCACTTCATCCAGCCGGCTGTGCACGTCGGTAGCGGGGACCAGATATCGCATCGTCGTTTCGAGCGATTTATGGCCCATCCAATGCTGGACCGTGCGCACGTCAAAGCCCTTTCGCAGCATGCGCGTGGCAAACGTCGAGCGGAAGGTCTTCAGATCGAACTTCGCCGGATCCAGCCCGGCGCGCTCGGCGACTGCTTTGCAGCGATCGAGCATGTGTTGCTCGCGGTTTCCCGTCGGCGACGGAAATACGAATGAGCAGTTTGGCCGGCGCGTGTGCTTCTCTAATTCCGCCAGCAGTTGGGCCGCTGCGGGAATCTCCCGTTCTTCCCAACGCTTGGGATAGAACGCGAGATGCGGTTTCGCCGTAACGCGAATCGTCCGCAGGCTCGCATTGATATCACTCAAGAACAGATACATGACCTCCTGCTCGCGAAACCCGGTCAGGAGGAATATCGAGAACAACGCGCGCTCCCAATCGCAGCAAGCGGCGAAAAATTGCGCCAGCTCCTCTTCGCGGTATTCTCTCGGCAAGGAAGTGATGCGCTCAGGAAGCTGCAGCTCACGCGTGGTTCCGATGCGGCCCTGCCGTTTCAGGAATTGCGCGACGCTCACGGCGTCATGCAGCACGTTTGCCAAAGTTCGTACAAAAGTTCGTACAGCGGCGGAGGCGGCGCGAAGGGTCACCGAGACCCAAGAGGTTTCGATTCAGCGATTTAGTTTGGCTCCTCAGGTAGGATTCGAACCTACAACCCTTCGGTTAACAGCCGAATGCTCTACCGTTGAGCTACTGAGGAGCATCTCGCTCCGCATTGCACCTAATCATGCTTCGATTCAATGCAAGTGGGCCACATCTATTAAAACACACGCCCGGTCCACCTCTCTTCCTACTAACCTCGTCCCCTTTCTAAGCAAGTTTCGGATGCTACGCTGAAATTTCCCCCATGGATTTTGAGAAGGTCTATGAGCCTCAGCGCTTTGAACCGCACTGGGCCCAATGGTGGATCGAATCCTCCATCTATCATCCGGATGCCGGCAACCCTCAGCATCGCCGTATCTTCTCTATCGTTATCCCGCCGCCAAATGTAACCGGCTCGCTCCACATCGGCCATATGTTCGAACACACCATGATGGATGTGGCCGTGCGCTGGCATCGGATGAAGGGCGAACTGACGCTTTGGGTCCCTGGGACGGATCACGCCGGCATCGCCACGCAAATGGTTGTCGAGCGTCAGCTTGCAAGTGAAGGGCTGAAGCGCCAGCAGCTCGGCCGCGAGGAGTTCGAGCGCCGCGTCTGGCAGTGGAAACAAGAATACGGCGACCGCATCAATTCGCAAATCCGCCGTGAAGGTGCTAGCGTCGACTGGTCTCGCGAGCGGTTCACCATGGATCCGGGTCTGTCGCGTGCAGTCAGGGAGGCGTTCGTTCGCCTCTGGGACAAAGAGCTCATTTATCGGGGCGAGTACATGGTCAACTGGTGCCCCGATTGCCAAACCGCTATATCGGATCTCGAAACTGTGCACCAGGCCATCGAAGGCCACCTTTGGCATGTACGTTATCCAGTTACCGGAACGAGCGAGTTTTTGACCGTCGCAACCACGCGTCCCGAAACGATGCTGGGTGACACCGCTCTCGCCGTCCATCCCGAGGATCCGCGTTACCAGCATCTGCATGGCAAGACCGTGACGCTTCCTCTCCTTAGCCGCAACATTCCGGTCATTGCCGATCGAATGGTTGATCCGAAGTTCGGTACGGGCGTTGTAAAAGTCACCCCCGCTCACGATCAGAATGATTTCGAAGTGGGAAAGCGCCACCATCTGCCCTCGATAAAGGTAATCGGCGAGGACGCCCGCATGACACCCGCCGCAGGACCCTACGCCGGCCTTGATCGCTTTGAAGCGCGCAAACGAGTCCTCGCTGCGCTAGAGGACTCCGGTGACCTGGTAAAAACCGAACCCTACACGGTCAGTCTCAGCAAGTGCGATCGCTCTAATACCGTCATCGAGCCGCTCGTTTCCACTCAATGGTTCATGCGCATGAAGCCGCTTGCCGCTAAAGCCATCGAAGCAGTCCGGAGCGGCAGGATTCGTTTTGTTCCTAACGACCGCGAGATGCTGTTTTTCCAGTGGATGGAGAACATCCGCGACTGGTGCATCTCGCGCCAGCTCTGGTGGGGCCATCGCATCCCGGCGTGGATTTGCGCCAATTGCCAGGAGATGATAGTTGCCCGCCAAGCTCCTGCCGTTTGCCCCCGCTGCAACTCAACTGAACTCGAGCAAGTGCCTGACGTTCTGGACACCTGGTTTAGCTCGAGTCTCTGGCCTTTCTCGACCCTAGGCTGGCCCGACGATACCCAGGATTTACAGACCTTCTATCCTACTTCCCTGCTGATCACGGGCTTCGACATCCTTTTCTTTTGGCTATCACGCATGATCATGCTGGGCGTCGAAATGACCGGCGACGTTCCCTTCCGCGAAGTTCATATCCATGGGCTGGTGCGCGATGCCGACAAGCAGAAAATGTCGAAGACCAAGGGCAACGTGATCGATCCCCTCCTCATCATGGATCGTCACGGTACCGACGCCTGCCGCATTGCCTTGCTGTTGTCCGCTGCTGCGGGTTCCGACATTGCGCTTAAGGAAGATCGGATGGAGTCCGGCCGCACATTTGCCAATAAGCTCTGGAACGCGTCGCGTCTGATTTTTATAAACATGGAGCGGTCAGGAGTGACCGGTTGGAATCCATCTCAAGGCCTAGCCATCTCCGCTTCCGAGACTCTGGAAGACGCGTGGATTTCTCACCGGCTCAACGAGTCAACCTCCGCTGTTAATCGCGCTCTTGAAGTACATCGCTATCACGAAGCGGCGCAGATTCTTTGGGATTTCATCTGGCACGATTTTTGCGACTGGTACTTGGAGATCAAGAAGCTGCGTTTTCGGGAAAACTCGGGTCTCGACGCCCACTGGAACGCCACGCTGAGTGTTTACGAAACCGCGCTGCGGCTTCTTCATCCCGTCATGCCGTTCATTACGGAAGAACTCTGGCAGCGACTCATCCATGCTTCATCGATCAATACCGGCGAGCCGAAATCCATTTCGCTTGCTGCTTATCCTGTCGCTTCCGAAGAGTCGGCCCCGGGAAACAAGGTCGACCAATTTACGATGCTGCAAAGCATTGTCAGGAACGCACGCGCGGTGCGCACCGACAACAAACTCGATCCGAAATCCCTTCTCGATGCGACCCTTCACATGTACGGCGCCTGCTACTCGGCCGAAGACCTCGCCGCAATCGGGGCGCTCGCCAAATTGAGAGTTGAACAGCGTTTTGAAGACTCGCAGAATGCCCCTGCGTACTCGCTTCAGATTCAATTTCCCCAATCGCCCCAAAACGGTGCGCTTTCTCGGGAAGCGCGGCTGCGAATCAGCAAAGAGATTGCGCGCTTGGAACAAGCCATCGCTAATTCCGATCGCCAGCTGAACGATCCGACGTTCCTTAGCCGCGCGCCTGAACGAGTGCTTGCAACTATGCGATCAAAACTGGCCGATTATCGGGATCAACTGGAGAAAAATAAAAGGCTTCTTGAGCGCCATGACTAGTAGATGTTCGACATAACTCAACCGGAGCTCCGCAATGCAGTCGAGCGAGCCTTGGCTGAGGATATCGGCGCGGGCGATATTACTTCTGAACTCACGGTGCGCGCCGGTCTGCAGGCACGTGGCAAGTTCATCGCCCGGGAGCCTTTTACGCTGGCGGGCATCGAGCTTCTGCCCGTGATTTACCAGCTTTGTGGAAACGTTCAGGTAGAGACGCTGGCATCTAGCGGCTCCGCTATCAACGCTGGGGACGTCCTCGCTCTGGTGTCGGGCCGCGCGCGCACGCTGCTCGAATGCGAGCGGGTCGCTCTAAATTTCTTGCAGCGTTTGAGCGGAGTCGCTACGCTCGCGCGAAAACACGTCGAAGCTGTCGCAGGCACGAAGGCGCGAGTTCTCGATACCCGCAAAACCACCCCCGGGCTCCGGCTGCTCGAAAAGTATGCGGCCGCGGCTGGCGGCGCCATCAACCACCGTAGGGGCCTGTTTGACGCAGTTCTCATCAAAAACAATCACATCACGGCGGCAGGTGGGGTGTGCAATGCACTTGCGAAAGTAAGCGGATTTGCCGGTATTGTCGAAATCGAAGTACGCAGCCGCGCTGAACTCGAAGAAGCGCTCGCCTGCGGCGCAAAGCACTTATTGCTCGACAATCTGACGCCCGCTCAGGCTCGCGAGTGGATTCGATACATCGCGGGCCGCGCCACAACCGAGCTCTCGGGGAATATCAATTTATCTAACATCCGGTCCTACGCTGAGGCCGGACCCGACTACATCTCCTGCGGAGCTATCACTCATTCCGCAACCGCGGTTGACATCAGCTTCCGGCTTGAACTCGCGAACGGTTACTGATGCCGTTAGATATCGAAAGGGTCCGCTCTCTCCGGCCGCAACATCAGTTTCATTATTTCTATACGACAGGCTCAACTATGACTGAAGCCTGTAATCTGGCGAGTCAGGGAGCGGGCCCGCATACGGTCGTGATTGCCGATCAGCAAACGGCCGGGATGGGCCGCTTGGGACACTCCTGGATTTCCGAGTTGGAGGCGGGAATCTACGCCTCGATTCTTCTTAAGTTGCCCTTGCCGCCCTCCAGACTACCGGTTGCCAGTCTCCTCGCCGGTCTGGCCACGGCCGAAGCCATCCAAAAGTCGAGCCATCTGGCGTGTGATCTCCGTTGGCCGAATGATGTCCTGATCGGAGAACGCAAAGTGGCCGGGATCCTCACTCAACTTTTCGGCGAATACATCATCGCGGGAATCGGAATCAATGTGAACAATACCGCTTTCCCGGCCGGGCTGCGCACGCCTGCAACGTCGCTACTTCTTGCGAGTGGTGGCCGCGTGCAATCGCGGGAGGATCTTCTCGTCCGTCTGCTCGATTCGCTTGATACTTTCTCCAGTCTGCTCCTTGTCCAGGGACCGGAGGCCATTTTGCGCTCCTTCGGCGCAGCTTCGAGCTACGTAATGGATCGCCGCGTGATCGTGGAAGAGAACGGCTCACGCGGAATTACGCAAGGGCTCGACGAACACGGCTTTCTCCTGGTTCGCTCTGAAGCGGGAACCACTCAGCGCGTGTCTTCCGGCAGCGTTCGCCCAGATCCCGGAGTAGTCGTATGAGTGAGGCGCTATCCGCCCCTGAATCGGCTTCCGACTGGCCCCGCAACTATTTCAATTACTTCACGGAAACGGAAGAACACTTTCAGCGTGCGCGAGGTACGGGCCTCTTTTTGCTGTCGCCGCTCGACTGGGCTCTCATAGAAAGCTGGAAAAACTCGGGTATTCCGCTAGAGGCGGTGCTGAAAGGCATAGACGACGCGTTCGAGAAATGGCGAAGCCGAAAACACAAGCGCCAGTTCGTTAACTCGGTCGCGTATTGCACGCAGGCTGTTATGGAAGCGGCTCAGCGCGCCCCGTCCTCACAACAGCACGCGGCAGGACCTGCTCAATCTCCTTTTCCGGCGGACGAGCTTCGTTGCTATCTCACGAGCGCAGCCGAAGCGATTAGCCAAAGGCCCGAACAACTGTTTCAATCAATCTCTTCTTCGCTTCGAGATCTGACACTCCAAATCGAGTGTTACCTGAACAATTTGCAAGAGCTGGAATCCCGCCTTACCGCTCTGGAGGAGAAGCTGGTCTCTGCGATTCGCACCATGCAAACGGATGAGCAACTCTTTATGATGCGAGCAGCGCTCGATCGCGAGATAAGACCCTATCGCGGCAAGATGACCGCCGATCAGATCTCAATGCTCGAGCGCCGCTACCTTGAAAACGCTCTGCTTGAGCAAGCGCAAATGCCGCGTTTAAGTCTCTTTTATTTGAGGTAAACAGCTTCTCAAATGAAGGCATCGCCTGAACCCGAAGTAGCGAACGGAGAACTTATCGCCGGAATCGCTGCGCTTAGCCTGACCGTAGCTCTGATTTGCTTTATCCCCAAAATCGCTCGTTATCACGCTGCACCCGGTACAGAGCTAGACCGGATCAGATGGAAAGAGTACAGCCTGTTGATGGGCCCGGCCGACCTCATGCTGTTTCTAACCGCCTATCTTCTGTTGCCCTCAATTTGCCGGGTGATCTCAAAAATTCAGACGCGTTGGCGCAGTTCTTACACGATAGCGGGAAGCGCAGTAACTGCCGTCGCCATGGCGCTATTCGTTATCTATTTCGGAAACCAACAATTTGGCGGCTACGATTTCAGCGTGCTTATCGATACGGGCTGGCGTCTGGTCAGTGGTCAGAAGCCTTACGCGGATTTCGTTTGCACATTGCCGCCCGGGTTCTATTTGGGCATGAAATACGCCTTCGCCATTTTCGGAGCGAATTGGAATGCTCAGCTGTATGCCACAGCGATTCTTGCCCTGGCTGCATTCTTCTGGGCGTTTTGGCTTTTTAGTCTGCTGGTTGAAAGCCGGCTGGCAGCCTTTCTGCTGTCGTTCACAATCGTGTGCGCCGCGATCCTTACACTTGATTTTTGGTGGTACAACAATGTCACTGCGGTCACGGCTACTCTTTCCTTTCTGTCCAGCCTCGCGTTTCTCAAACGGCCTCTAAGCATGGGCACGCAACTCTCATGGGTGATATCGTTTGCGTTCTTGTGTCTTATGAAGCCCAATGTTGCGGGCCTGCTTGCGACCGGAACGTTACTCCTTGTGTCCCTGGCAACGCGCGATCGGGTCAGGTTCGCAGTTCTGGCTCTGGCTGGATGTTTATTGGCAGTGGCTTTGCTGGCGCTCAACCGAATAAGTCTCGGGGGAATGCTAGCCAGCTACGCCGCTGCGGCGGTGGGCCGAGGGGGTCTGAGCACTTTCGGCTTTCGAGGTTTGCCTGTTTCCTTTTTGATTCGGGTCGCAGTCTGCGTTCTGGCTATGTCGCTGCCCTTTCTCTTATGGCTCCCCCGCTTCTCGAAGGCGGTTCGAGAAGCTAATCTCTCGAGCGCTGCTTACCTGCTTCTCTTTGTGCTCGCGCCTCTGATAAGCGTCTTTGCCATGTTCACGAATGGCGAGCTGAAGGATGTAGAGTGGGCCTTATTTCTAGCACCAGCTAGCGTGTTGCTCTTTGAATCGTCTGACCGCTACTGGAGACTACGCCGGCTCTATACTGCCTTTCTTTGCGCTTTGGTAGCTTTCGATTTATACTTCGGTGCAGAACGTATCCGCGTGGCCGGTATTGGTGCGCATACGTTCTTTGAATGGAAAGATGCGAATGTATCCCCGGGTAATCCCTTCTTCCGCGATTTGGTTTCCAGCTCTCGGTTTCGTTCCGTAATCAAGCAAATCGGGGAAGTACTAAAGAGCAGTCCACCACCGGTTTTCTTCGGCCCGCGGCTTGAGTTCTCTTACGCCGTTTTCGGGCTTAGCTCTCCGCGGCACCTGCCCTTATGGTGGCACCCAGGCACTTCCTTCAGAGCGACAGATGAGCCTGAGCTTCTCACTGCGTGGCGGGCAGATCGTTTTGCGACTTTGATCTTCCTGAAAGATGATTACACTTATTACTCGGCCACATTCCTACGCATGATAAAAGATGGCTATTATCGTGACCGCGGTTTTTCGGAACTCACAGTTTTCCATGCTGTCCCGCAGGGGGATGGAAGCAGTCGCCGCAAGCAAGACCCAAGCCCCCGTTAAACTCCAGGGCACGCCAGGCACGTTGAAGACGGCACCGGCTTTTATCTGATACATTTGGCGCACATGACGCGCGCCCTATTGAAGCCGAGAATTCTGGACTGGTTTGCGCTCCTGCTCCTGGTCCTCTCGGTCTGTATCAACTATGCCGATCGCGGCAATCTTGGGGTAGCGGCCAGAAGCCTTTCGTTAGAACTTCATCTCCTCCCGGACCAACTTGGATACCTGCTGGCAGCTTTCTCTCTGACCTATTCGTTCTCGCAAGTCTTTGCCGGAAAAATTATCGACCACTGGAACGTCAATTGGGTCTACGCCGCAGGCTTTCTATTGTGGTCGGCTGCGACCGGCCTCACCGGCTTAGCACATACGTTTACTGCTGTCCTTATACTCCGTCTGCTGCTTGGCATGAGCGAATCTATTGCCTACCCTACCTACTCCAAGATAATCGTCATCAGTTTTCCGGAACAACTGCGGGGAACGGCCAACGCCCTGATTGACGCTGGCTCGAAAGTTGGCCCCGCAATAGGTGTCCTGCTGGGAGTGAAAATGATCCAGTGGTTCACTTGGCGGGGCATGTTCCTGGTTATGGGCGGCGCCAGTTTACTCTGGTTAGTGCCTTGGTGCTTCGTCGCCTCCAAGCTTCCAACGGCAGCCTCGGATCCATTGCCCAGTGACACTGCTCTCTTCGGGTGGAAGCAACTCTTTTCCCGGCGCGCTTTCTGGGGAAGCGCCATTGGACTTTTCGGCGGCAACTACACCTGGTTTATCTTTCTGAACTGGCTTCCTTACTACTTCGAGACCGAGCGTCATTACAAGCACGACCGGCTCGCTTTGTTCGGTTCCCTTCCCTTCTGGACCACCGCCGTCTCATCGCTGCTGTTTGGTGTGCTTGCCGATGGCCTTATCCGGCGCGGCCGGGAAGCCGGACGCGTACGGCAGGCCTTCGCCTGCTTCGGCCTGATTGGCTGCGGTGGCTTGATGCTACCCGCAGTCGCGGTTTCAGATCCTTCGCTGGCAAACGTGCTGCTACTCCTTGCTTCGGCTTCTCTGGGCGCTTGGTCGTCTAACCATTGGGCGCTTACCCAGTTGCTGGCCGGCCCGCAAGCGGCCGGGACATGGACCGGTTTCCAAAACGGCCTCGGGAATCTGGCTGGTGTTGCCGGACAGATCGTCAGCGGATACGCCCTGCAAATCACGCACTCGTTTTTCGCGGCCTTCGCCATCGCCTGCGCCGTGCTTCTGGTGGGAGTACTTGGGTATTGGTTGATCGTCGGCCGGCCCAGAGAACAACACTGGAGGACGGCAACAGTACTGAAACCGGCTCTCGGGGCTTGAAAACACCTTCCAAGTACCAGGTACGTGTCATGAGTTGGTTCGGGTTTGAGTTCGTATACTCCGTGATAAGCTTGATCGCAAGACAAGTGTGCAGCCTCTCGGCTGTACACAATTCCGGTGGGTATTTCCTCCGAGTGCCCACCGGTACCTCACTTCTTAGCCACCATAGATAAACGAAACGCCGGACGATAGACTCGCACCTGCGGATTCGCCACACCTGCTGCTATGGCCAGGGTTTTCAGCTCTCCTGCCCGAAACGAAGCCCTCACGGATTTGATGCCGTCGCTCACCGTGATCTTGTTCCAGCCGAACAGACTTCTTGTGACTGGAAGAAACAGGTAGGGCAGAATGTGCCTCTCGAGGTCGCAGACTGCCAGCGCTCTCCTTGCAATGCCGTAGAATTCCCTGAGCAGCTTTATCACTTCCGCATCATCGAAATGATGTAAAAACAACGAACAAAGCACGTAATCGAAGCTCTCCGGCGCAAATGGGAGTTCGAAGGCGTTGGCGATAAGTTTCGGTTGGGGAGCTCCTTCCAGATTGGTCCAGTTGTAGTCCAGGCTGGTCACGGTAGCTTCCGGATAAAGCTCGCGGATAGCGAGGGCCGAATCTCCCGACGCGGCTCCCACATCCAAAATAGTGAAGCTGGCTAGCTGCTGTCCGATAGTGTGCGCGAGGGTTTTCCGAAGTACTGAATGCCCTCCGAACTCCCGGTTGATGCGCACCAGATCCCGCAGGTTCGGACGCGCTTCCTCCGGCGATACATGATCCAAGACCTCAGGTTCAATCAATCTGTAATCAAACATTTTTTATCCGACATTCCCCATCGGTGTAGCTTTGGAAATCGCTATTCCTGACGCAGGCTGGATTGAAGTGATCTGCGGCCCGATGTTCTCCGGCAAGTCTGAAGAGCTGATCCGCCGCCTGCGGCGTGCGAAGATTGCTCGAAAGCCGGTCGAAGTCTTCAAACCAGCAATCGACACACGTTATTCCCCTAACGAGATTGTTAGCCATGACAACGTACGTATGAGATCGCAGCCGGTCCATTCAGCTCAGGAAATCCTCGACCGGCTCGACTGGCGAACGCAGGTGGTCGGCATTGACGAGGCTAACTTCTTCGGTCCTGAGCTCGTCCCGATTGCAACCCGGTTGGCAGATAGCGGGAAACAGGTTATCGTTGCCGGTCTCGATACAGATTACCTTGGACGGCCATTCCCTCCGATACCTGATCTTTTGGCCCTGGCGGAAAGTATTGCAAAGATGCTGGCGATCTGCATGCGCTGCGGGCTGCCCGCAAAACACACCCAACGTCTAGTTGAATCGGAGGAACTTATTCTGATCGGAGCCGTCGATTGCTACGAGGCGCGTTGCAGAAAATGCTTCGAGCCGGGCATTGCCCGGCAGGAACTTTTGGACTTCTCCCCGCAATAACAACACCACTGCATTAAACTTAGACATATACAGAACCAATGAGTAGCGCACCACAGCAGCCCACTTACATCATCCCGCCCCCCTCCAGCCCGAATTGGAAAACACCCCTGCTGATAGGAGTACTTGTACTGCTAGCTGCGGCGAATGTCTTTCTTTTCGTGCAGTTGGATCGAGTCAAAACAGACAACCGCAACGAAACTGCCAAATTATCCGCTGAGTTCAACGGAGCGATGGAAAAGATGCGGATCGATTCGAATGAGCAGATTCAGCGCTCCCGACGCAGTTTGGATCAATTGCAGGCACGTTTGGCCCAGCAGCGTCGGGCAGCCGAAATGGCGGTTGGCCAAGCCAAGGTCGATGCCGAGCAGAAAGTTCAAAGCCTGCAGGAAAAGGTTGCCCAGGAACAGGCCGCTCAGCAGGCCGCCATCAGTCAGGTAAAGCAAACCGCCGATACGGCTACAACTCAGATCAGCAGTGTCTCAACCGATCTTGGAAACACTAAGACTCAACTTGAGCAGACGGTCGCTAACTTGAAGCGTGCGACTGGCGAACTGGATAACCACACAAGCTTAATCGCGACGAACGGTAAAGAGCTGCAAGCTCTGCGCGAACTCGGCGAGCGCAACTACTCCGAATTTACTATCGAAAAGTCGAAGAAGCCGACGCGCGTTGGCGATGTGATGGTGGAACTGAAGAAGGTCGACGTCAAGCGCAATAAGTTCACGATCGCCATTACGGCCGACGATAAGACCGTCGAAAAGAAGGATCGGACCATCAATGAGCCGATTCAGTTTTATACCTCTAAGGCTCACCAGCCGGACGAGCTCGTGGTCAACAAGGTCAGCAAGAACACCATCGTCGGCTACCTGGCTACGCCCAAAGTGCAAAATGGAAGAGCCGGCACCTAGTCTTTTAAATATCAAATCCATGAGATACCCCGAACAACTCACTGCGCGTATGCGCGAAGATCTGACGCGGTTTGGCGTCACCGAAACAAGGACACCGGAAGAGGTAGACCAAGTGCTCGGGCCTAATAGCGGAACCGTGCTGATGGTCACCAACTCGGTTTGCGGATGCGCCGCCGGAAAGGCGAGGCCTGCAGTAGGGATGGCGTTAAGGCACGCTAGCCGTCCGGATTCTGTTGCGACCGTGTTTGCGGGCGCAGATCTCGAAGCGGTGGCTCGCGTCCGCGAACTGCTTCCTGGCGTGCCTCCCTCTTCACCCTCGATGGCCCTGTTCCGCGACGGTAAGCCGGTGTTTGTTTTGCATCGCCATCAGATTGAGACCCGTGAAGCTCCTGAGATCGCGAGCATTCTGACCGAGGCTTTCGATCAGTACTGCGTCACTGCAAAACCTTAGGCTTCTCTCCGAAGCGATAGAGCCTGTGCTCTTCGATATAGGCGCGAACGGAAGGCGGCAGTTCTGGTGTCGGTGCTTCCGCCAGCAATCTCGCTCTGATCGAGGAGCTCGATACCGGCAATTCGATGCCTTCGAGGCGATGCACGATCGCCCCTTCAGGGACGTTGTATTGGCCGCCCGGGCGGGCGACAACGATGAATTCGATTAACTGGAGGAGCTTGCGCCACTCCTTCCAGCTTTCGATTTCGTCGAACGCGTCGGCGCCAATCAGGAAAAACAGCCGATCATCCGTATTCAGAATCTGCCGAAACCGAAGCACGGTATCGATGGTGTAACTTCTTCCTTCGCGCGCCTCCAAGGGCGATGCTTCGAAGCTCGGATACGGCTCGCAAGCTAGTTCCACCATGCGCAAGCGATCCTGATAAGGCGTCACCACGAGGCCTGTTTTGTGCGGCGGCGTACCGGCAGGCACGAATAACACCTTATTCAGTCGAAAGCTTCTGAGTGCCTCGTCCGCAATTCGCAGGTGGGCGGAGTGGATCGGATCGAACGTACCTCCGAAGAGGCAGATCCTGGCGCCTTTAAGATTCGATTCCGGCATGTAGGGCGTAGCGGTCGAGCCCTGTGCGCGGGTCGCTAGCTATCTGTTCCTGGGCGGCGCGGCTTGCGAGTTCGTCACAGCGGTTATTGTCTTCGTGAAAGGCGTGACCCTTGGTCCACTTCCACTCTGTCTGGTGAGCGCTTGCCAGTTCGTCGAGAGCCCTCCAAAGATCCTGGTTGTTGACAGGCTGCTTGTCGGCTTTCCGCCAGTTGTTTCGCTTCCAGCCATGTATCCACTTGGTAATGCCATTCTTCACATATTCGGAATCCGTGATGATCTCGACCGCGCAGGTCTCTTTCAGGCGCTCCAAGCCTTCAATGGTGGCCGCCAGTTCCATGCGGTTGTTGGTGGTATGCGGACTACAGCCAAATGCTTCGCGCTTGAATTCTCCGAAGCGAAGGATACACGCCCAGCCTCCCCGCCCCGGATTGCCTTTACAGGCACCGTCCGTAATCAGCCGAACCTGCTTCAAGCAACCTCAGCGCAGTCGAGAACGGGTTCCAGTTCGCTGGTAAAGAATGCGTCGACTATATCGAGGATTTGCGCCACGCCGGCGGCCCGGTAAATCTCGGTACGGAGCTTCGATCCGTTGCGGACGCCATGCGTAAAATAAGTGGCAAACTGCTTCATTTTGCCGATTGCATCCGCTTCGCCATGTTCCTCAAGCATCAGGTAATAAGTCTTCATCATGTCGTAGCGCTCGCGATCGGCTGGCACTCGGTAAGAGCCGGTTGCGAGGTAATCGGCGAGCTGCCGGAAGATCCAGGGGTTGTAAGAAGCTGTGCGGCCGATCATGACGCCATCGCAGCCGGTTTCGCGCTGCATGCGGACGGCGTCCTCGGGAGACACGACGTCGCCGTTCCCAATGACCGGGATCCTCACGGCCGCTTTCACCTCGGCGATGCGGGACCAATCGGCCCGGCCGCTATAGCCTTGTTCGCGAGTCCGGGGGTGGAGAGCTACAGCAGCCAGGCCGCAGTCCTCGGCGATTTTTGCCAAACGAACTGCCACCAGTTCGTGGTCGTTCCAGCCGGCGCGGAACTTACAGGTCAGCGGGATCGAAATTGCCGAACGAACTCGGCGGAGGATGGTTTCAAGAAGGGGCAGGTCGCGCAAGAGGCCGGACCCGCCGTTGCATTTAACAACTTTATTCACCGGGCAGCCGAAATTAAGATCGACAATATCAAAACCGCGATCCTGGCAAACCTTGGCAGCTTCAGCCATAACCTCCGGATCGGAGCCGAACAACTGACAGGTGATCGGGCGCTCCTCCGGTTCAAAGTACAGGTAACGAAAGTTCCTGTTGGGTTTCTTAGCTTTGCGAGTACTTACGACACCGTGGGAACTGGTGAATTCGGTCATGAGCAGGCCGCAGCCACCCTGATTCCGGATCAGGCGCCGAAAAACCGTATCCGTGACACCGGCCATGGGCGCGAGAACGGTCGCGGGGCGGATGGGTATGGCGCCGACCTGAAATCCCGGAGGAAAATCAAGGATGAGTCTATCTGACATGGGAAAAGAAACCCGGAGCACGCGGGCTGGTGAGTTTATTTTAACCGCTGGTGACGCAACGTCTCCCGTTCTTCCAACGTTTGAAATAGCAGGGGGGAGCATACATGCCTTTTAGCCTGGTGAAACTTGCGGTCGCTTTCCTAGCGGGCTTGGTGCTAGCTCTGGGAAGCGCGCTGATTTTCGTCCGGAAGGATCAGCCCCGGCCGGCGACCGCCGTGACTGAGGTTCAGCAGCAAGCTCCGGCAGCTGAGCCTGAGCCGACAGCTGATGCTGGGCAGGCGGGTGAGCCAGCAGAACCGCCCGACGATAAAGTCGCGGCATCGCCGGAATCAGCGTCCGGGAAGCAGCCGACGAAGGCGCCTGCTTCCGCCAAAACTAAATTTACGAAACGAACTGCTCCGGAGAATCGGGGGAAACGTAGCCTGTCTCCGATTCTGCCGCCAGTACAGATTGTGCAAAACACTCCGCCGCCCCTGCCGGCTGCGCCCCAGGCTACCTATCCGCCCTTAAGCAAGCCCCCGGAGGACCCGGCCTTGGCTTCGCAGCAGCCTTTGGCGGGTACCGGGCCGGCAGCACCCCGGCAGCCGCACGTAGTGGAGCTGGCAGCCGGGACGAATCTGGCGATTCGTTTAGGAGAAACAATTTCAACCGAACATAACTACACGGACGATGTGTTCCGGGGGACTCTCGATGAGCCGATTATACGCAACGGCTTTATCATTGCAGACAAAGGTTCAAAAGTGCTGGGACGAATTGTGAACGCGACCCAGGCCGGGCGGATGCGAGGAGTTTCGAACCTGAGCGTGACCTTAACCGAGATCAACACGACGGACGGGCAGCGGATCAAAGTGGAGACCAACTCGGTCGAAAAGAACGGAGTGAAGAGTACTGGTACAGACACGGCGAAGATTGCGGGAGGAGCCGCGCTGGGGGCCATCATCGGAGCGCTAGGGGGAGGCGGAAAGGGCGCCGCAATCGGGGCGGGCGCGGGCGGGGCGGCCGGGACTGGCGTGGTGCTAGCCACCCGGGGCAAGCCGGCAGTGCTGCCTAGTGAATCGCGCCTGGTGTTTCAATTGGCGAGCCCTGTGACGATTACGGAACGGCTGAATTAGCTTGGGTCGGACTTTCGGATGTCGAGGGTGCGGGGCGTGAGTTCGACCTCGCGCACTTCGGCGATGTCCGCCGTGGTCGCCGAATGCAGATTTTTTAGGCGGCGCGCCGAGACGAGCACGCGACGCTCCATGGAATGGGCCGTGCTGTTGTAGACGGAGACGGTTTTCTCAATGACGTCTCCGAGTTTGGCGAAGTTTTCACTCATCGTGAGCAGGCGTTCGTAGAGTTCGGCGCCCGTTTGGGCGACGCCCTTGAGATCGTCGGCGATCCGCTGCTGACGCCATCCGTGAGCGACGGTGAGCAGCAGGGTAATCAGGGTTATGGGGCTGGCGATCACGACGCGATGTTGCGCGGCGAAGGCCAGCAGGTCGGGATCGTGTTCGAGGGCTGCGCTGAAGAGCGATTCGAGCGGCAAGAACGCGACGACAAACTCCGGTGAGCACGGAAGCTGCTGCCAATAGCTTTTCTCGGAAAGCGCTTTCACATGAGCTCGGACCTGGCGGGCATGCGTGGCAAGATGATTCGCGCGTTCGGTGTCATCGGCGCACTCGATGGCCCGAAGGTAACCCTCGAGCGAAACCTTGGCGTCTACGACGACCTGGCAGCCATTGGGCAAACGGACAATCAGATCGGGCCGCTGGCGCCTCTCGCCAAACAACGTTTCCTGCTCAGCGAAATCGCAATGCTCGAGCATACCGGAGATCTCGACGACGCGGCGGAGCTGCATCTCGCCCCAGCGGCCGCGCTGAATGGGTGAACGAAGGGCGGTTTTGAGCTGCTCGGTCGATTGGCGCACGCGCTCCTGCAGTTCGGTCAGCGCCTGCACCTGTGCGCTGATGCCTTGGTAAGCGCCCGCGCGGGAGCGTTCGATTTTCTCGACCTGTTCTTCGAAGCGGCGGAGGGACTGGCTTACCGGCTCGACGACATGCTGAAACTGCTCGCGGCTGCGATCGAGAAAGAGCTGGCTATTTTTCTGCAGCGCGTCCGCGGCAAGCGCATGGAACCTCTGTTCAAGCTGGGCCTGCGTATCGGTCAGAAGCTTGAGTTGCATTTCGGCGAGCTCACGGGATTTGGCAGCTTCGGCTTCCTGGCGGATGGCAGCTCGTTCGGCCTCCTCTGTCTGCCTTCTAAGCTGCTCGTTTTCGGAGCGGAGATCAGTTGCGGATCTTTTCCAACGCTTGGCGTCGCCGAGCTGATAGGCGGAGAAGGCGACGGCGGCGAACAGGCAACACAGCAAGAAGATGACGAGTGCTGTCATTTATGGAATCCGGTTTCGGATTTCCACTCAGCGAGCGTGTTGAACACGATAGGGCAATACACCGCGCGATCGGGCATGTGCCACATCCGGCTCACTAGCGAGCCGGCGCCCTTCACTAAGTGCGGGAAGAGCTGGCAGGTTTGCGGACGCGCATCGTATACCGAGCAGAGGTTCCCTTCGAGAAAGACGCAGCCATTTTGGTTGCGCTTGAGAATGCGGCCTTCCTCCGGCGATTCGACCGTATAATCTCGCAGAAAGTCCGCGCACCTTACGCCGAGAAAGCGGGCGAGATGTTCGGCATCACGATCGGAGACCTGGGTGGTTGCGACGCGGCAGCAGTTCGCACACTGAGTGCAGTCGATCGCGTCTTCGACGTCTTGAGCAATTGACTTGAGCCGCCGCTCGACGAAGTTGTGACTTTTCATCCAGGAACGGAAGCGCTTGTTTTCTTCGCGCTGTTTCTCGCCGAACCTCTTGATCTGCACGAGGTCGGTGGTGAGTTCTTTGGGCAAAGTGCTTTCAGACCATTATGGCGTGAAAGACAATCGCGTCGCTCTTCGAAGGGCTATACGAACCGGGATGATGCTTGCATCCCGTTGCAGAGTTGAAAATGTGTGCGAGTAGCAGGTGTCCAGCGCGTACCAGGGTGGGGTAAACAGAAACCCGGAAACTAGTCGTCAGCAATGGAGAACGCTGATGCCCGCAAACTGGATTTTTACCCGCCGTCATTTCGTGAGCGCCGGAGCGGCGCTGGGAACCGCACTTAAGCTGCAGCGTGGCGGGCAAGCCATGGGCTTAAAGCCCGAGGCAGGTGTATGCACCCTCGCTGCACAGCAAGAGATCGGTCCTTACTACATTGCCGACGAGCTTCTCCGCTCAGACATCGCGGAGGCGAAACCGGGTGTACCTTTGATACTTCGCATCAACCTGATGAATGCCGTCAGCTGCAAACCGCTCGCCCACGCAGCGGTCGATTATTTGGCATTGCGACGCATTGGGTCTCTACTCCGGATTCACCAAACAGCATCCTACAGGGCCTCCGGGGCCACCGCCGGGCTTCGATCCCCAACATCCCAGGAACCGGCCCGGACCGCCGGATGGAATGATGGGCCCTGCCGCGGAAAACCATCCAAGCGACAACTTGACGTTTCTGCGCGGTATACAGCTAGCCGACAGCAACGGAGCAGTAGAGTTTCGCACGATATTTCCAGGTTTCTACATGGGCCGGACGAATCACATCCATCTGAAGGTGCGGAGCGGCGGGGAGGTGGCAGGAAGAACGTATCGGGCTGGACATACCTCGCACACCGGGCAGATATTCTTTCCAGAAGAGCTGGCCGCCAGGCTGATGGACCGGGAGCCGTATAGCAAAGACCAGATCCATCGTACGAAGCAGGCCGAGGATGAGGTTTACAACGATCAAGACGCTGAGCTGTCCCTAGCCCGAATCAATTTCGTGCAGCCCGGTAATGTGGCAGCCGGGCTACGCGCCGATCTACTTGTGGCTGTGGATCCTTCGGCATCTCCGGCGCCATCGCAGCGCCGAGGACGCAGCGTGCCGCCACAGGATCGGCGAGGCGGATAGGATAGTTGTTCGCATCGCGCCCCTTGGGAAAGTACGAGCTACTTTCTTGAGCACCCTAGGTATCTAACGAGTTCCGCTCGGGGGGTAAGCAAGGCTATAGTTGCACTGTACCCATAATTTCCATGGAGGGCGTGCATGATGAATCGCGACGCGTCCCATATCCCTGACGCAAGCGTGGGCGGAAAAAGCGTTCTGTTATCGAAGCGCATTTCTGCGATTCAGCTTGTGGGAGACAGTTCGAAGGTCGGATTGTTTTCACAACTCGGCCCTGGAACAACCGTTGAACGGTGCGGCGACGGATTCGATGAGCGGACAGCGAAAGTCCGTGCGAACGGCCAGTCGTATTTTGTATTTTTGCAGGACATCGAATCGCAGGGCGGGCAACGGACTTCTAAGTAATGGAGCTGCGACGCGGCAACTCTGTCCCGACGCTAACGCGACCGCGCTGGGACGCTGCGGCGTTTCTATTCATATCGCAATGAGACCAGCGGATCGACTCGCGTGGCGCGAATCGCCGGAACGTAACAAGCAGCCAGTCCCACCACGGTCAGAATTATCACCACTCCGAGCAGCGTGACCGGATCATACTCCGACACGCCCCAGATCTGGGACTTCAGCAGCCGTAGGAGAACAAATCCAGCTGCCAAGCCGAGAGCCACACCCAAGAAGATGAAGCGCATGCCTGAGAGCATCACCCAATGGCGGACATCGGCCGCCGTAGCTCCAAGCGCCACGCGAATCCCTATTTCCCTGTATTGCTGGGAGACAGTGTAGGAAATAACGCTGTAGACGCCTACGCTGACCAGAATCAAGCCGATCGCCGCGAAGACCGAGAACATCTGAAGCCCGAAGCGGGGTTTGGAGTACTCGAATTGGTCGAGCGCCGCTTCCATGGTATTCGTCTGTTGTGGGAGCAGGCTTTTGTCGAGAGAAAGCACTTCGCCGTCCAGCGCCTTCGTCAAAGAGGCAGGGTTTCCAAAGGTGCGGATGAATATGACAAAGCCGCCATAGGAGGAAAGTGTAATAGGCCCATACGCCTCGGGTAGCACGGTTTCACGCACGCCATGATTCTTCAGGTCCGATACGACGCCCACAATCTCAAACCAGGGATTGGCAACCGGTTCGGGAGCGCGCTGCAAATCGAGCAGCTCGATCTCTTTCCCGATTGGATCAGCGCCGGGGAAGAATTTAGCCGCAAGCGTCTGGTTGACTACGACGCTCTTGCGTTTGCCGGCCACGTCGGCGTCGCTGAAAAGGCGTCCGCGCAGGAGACGAACTCCAATGGTGCGGAAAAATTGCGGATCACAGAACCCCATCTGGCCTTTCCATTTCTCCGCATGGGTAGCGCCTGCCGCCTCGAAATCGGTGTTGATGCCCCCAAAGGGAGGGAAATCGACGGCTGCCGTAACGCTCACCACGCCAGGCAAGCTCTCAAGGCGCTTGGTCAGTTCTCGGGCAAAACGTGCCTGCTGTTCCGATTTCTGATACTTCTTATTGAACCAGATCTGGGTTGTCAGGAGCTTCTGCGGATTCAAGCCGAGATCCGCCTGCCGCTCGAGGAAGAAACTTCGCATCATCAAGCCGGCGCCTGTTAAGAGAATGAGCGACAGGGCAACCTCGGCAACGATCAGTACATTGCGCAACCGGCCGCGCCGAAAGCCACTGTTTCCTCGGCCGCCCGCCTTCAAGGGCTCGCTGAGATTGCGTGTGAATGAGCCCAACGCCGGAGCAAGGCCAAAAAGCAGAGCGGTCACCAGAGCAATCCCAATGGTCGCGACCAGCACGCGCCAGTTCAGGCTAATTAGGGCTTCGTCAGGGAAAGTGAATTTCGGCAATGCAGCTACCAGCACCTTCAAACCTCCCCAGGCGAAGATGCAGCCAATCGCGGCCCCAACCAGGGCGAGGAGCAGACTCTCTATGAGTAACTGCCGGACCACTCTGAATCGGCCAGCGCCGAGACTGCTTCGAATCGCAAACTCCTTCTCTCGAGCAGTGGCCCTGGCGAGAAGCAGATTCGCTACATTAGCGCATGCGATCAGGAGCAACAGCCCAACCGCCCCCAGAAGCAAGTAGAGGGTCTCGCGGAATTTGCCAACCACCATATCGGTGAGCGAGATCAGGTGTACATCGAATTTCTTCGGGTAGAACTTGGGGTACACCTTCGAAAGACGTTGCGCCAGGATTCGGACATCGGGTTCGGCGCTTTTGAGGGTCAGGCCGGCCTTCAGGCGGCCTACCAACAGGAACCAGGGGGCAGTCGGATCCGTCTCGGCGTGCTCGATTTGAACGGGCTGCCAGATCTCCGCGCCCCAGAGGGCGAAGCGCTTCGGCATGATGCCGACAAGTGCGGTGGGTTTTCCGTCGAAGGTGAAACTCTTTCCGAGAATGCCGGGGTCTCCGGAAAACCTTTTCTGCCAGAGCTTGTAGCTCATTACGAAGACCGGCTGGGCTCCCGGCATGGCATCGTGCGGAGTCAAGTAGCGCCCGAACAAAGGCCGGATGCCCAGAAATTCGAAGGTATTTCCAGTTACAAGGCCTCTGTCCAGAGACTCCGGCGGACCTGTTCGGGTCCAAAGGGCGCGGTCCTGTGTTCCACCCATCGATCCCTGGAAAATGTGATTCTGCTGCTGATAATCCAAGAACTCAGGTTGCGAAAAGGCCGGCCGCCCGCCGGGTTCGCTCGAGCTCGAATCATGGATTTCGATCACGGTCAGGCGCGGTCCTTCCTTGTAGGGAAAAGGTTCAAGCAGAACGTTGTCAACGACGCTGAAAATGGCGGTGGTCGATCCAATTCCTAGTGCCAGCGCGAGAACCGCCATAACCAGCGAACCGCGGTCTTTAAGGAGAGTGCGCACGCCGAACCGGGCATCTTGCCAGAGCCAATCCATACGGAGCCAATCCATACGGATGATTACGCCGACGGAAAGCGAAAGGGTCCATAAGAATGGGCGTTCCCGCGCGGAAAGATTCCTGTAAGGAACCGTGGCGAGTGCCAACCGTCTCAGATTCGATGGACCGGCTGCAACTTGATGCGGTTACTGCGGCGCGACAAGTCCTTTTCGGATGGCGAACAGGACCAGCTCGGCGGTGCGATGGATGTTCATCTTTTCCATGAGATTGGCACGGTGCACCGAGACCGTGTTCACGCTGAGCTCCAGGAGCTTGGCGATATCCTTATTGGATTTACCTTGAGCGATGAGCTGCAAGACTTGCTTTTCGCGCGCGGTGAGTCTCTTCAGTTCGTCATCCTGCTCCTGGGCCACGTACTTCAGTCCAGGACCGATGAACCTCTTGCCCTCAGCAACGGAACGGATGGCACCCACCAGATCGACATCGATAGCGTTTTTTAACAGATAGCCGCGGGCCCCGGCGTCCAGCGCGTTCCGGACATAGTTGTCGTCGGAATGCATGCTGAGGACAAGCACTTCGGTACCCGGCAGATGTTTGACGATCTCGCGGGTGGCCTGTACGCCGTCGAGCTCAGGCATGGAAAGATCCATGACTACGACATTCGGTTTAAGCTCATAAGACATACGGATCGCTTCCACACCGTTGCTGGCCTCCCCCACCACTTTCATACCTTCATCATCTTCGAGGATGCGGCGAAAGCCCCGCCGGACCAGACTGTGATCATCGGCGAGTAAAACGCTAATTTCTTCACTCATGTTGTTGCGAAAACACCTCTTCTTCTCTGCTCTCTTCCCCCGTGTTCTCAGAGGTAAACTCTTCGTGATTCAAGGGCATCCAGATGGAGACAACGGTTCCAGTCTCAGGCGACGAGCTAATTTCGAGTTTCCCCGAGAGCAACTCGGCGCGCTCGCGCATGGCGATCAGTCCCAAGCCGTCCCTCTGACCCTTGCGGACAGGTTTCATACCGCTGCCGAAGTCTCGCACGCTGACGCTCAGATCCGTGGCTCCGAACTGCATGCGTACTTCGGTCCGCTTGCTACCGGAATGCTTGGCGGCATTGTTCAAAGCTTCCTGCACGATCCGGAAGCAGTGTATGGCGGGCTCTCCAGTGATGCGGACGGGATGTCCGCTGATAGCGAACGCGGTCTGGATACCGGTCTGGCGTTCAAAGACTCCCGCGTACCATTCGACTGCTTTAGCCAAGCCGTAATCGTCAATGACGGCCGGGTGAAGCATCTGTGACAGGCTGCGAATTTTCTCGAGCGTGCCATGAGTAATCGCTCTGACTTCGCTTAGTTCCGTGCGCAAAGGAGAATCGGGCGGAACACCTTTCTTCTCCGCCCGAGCCAGCATCGCGCCGACAGCGGTGAGAATTTGCCCGAACTCGTCGTGGAGCTCTCGCGAAACGGAGCGAAGCACCTCTTCCTGTACGCTGATCAGGCGCGCGGCCAAGATGCGGCGCTGGCGTGAAAGCGACTCGAGCTGCCAAAAGAACTTGCGGTTCCAGTAGATCAAGTAGAGGCTGGTGGCGGCTATGCCAAGCATGGTCATCATCAGGAACAAGTAGATGTCCCGTTCGGCGCCCTCATAGATGTCCGAGATCTTTTTGTCAGCTTCTTCATCGGCAGCATTGTTGCGCTCGAGCAAGGCAGAGACCCGGCGGGCCAGTTCTGTTTTCAATGGGGGAAGCGCCGTGGTAGCCAACTTCCTCGCGACGGCTTGATGGCCTGCAGCTGCGGTCGCGAAAACCTGATCCGAAGTCTGCCAGAAGCGGCGCAGAGTGGTGGCCAGCTGTAGCTGCTGATCGGGCTTCCCGGAAACCGGGATCAGACGAGACTCGTATTCCAGGGCGCGGTTCAGATCCTGCCGCAAAAGCTCGAAATCGTCCCGATAACGCCCGGAATCCGCCGCTTTCAAATCGCTCGGCATCTCGCGCATCTTGTTCCCGACTGAATTCAGGTCGTTCTGAACGCGCAGGAGCTGCAAGGAGTCGTGACGGTTGAGATCGATGATGTTCAGCTCCATTTTGCGGAGCTCATGGAGCCGGTACAGTGAATAGGACGACAAACCGGTCACTGCGCCCAGCGTAACGAGTAATCCGAAGAGAAATCGAACGGTGGGCGAATTTGTCATTCAGTTTACGGTGCGGGTGCTGACGACTTACTGAGGACCCAACTACAACCAAAAGACGAAGAAATACCCCCTTGTGTTGCCGAAACATACTAAGTTTCTGAACTGGAACCGGATAAGCCGCGGGGTCGGAGGCGGCTCAATGCCATATGAGCGCCGATCGCGCGTAGACGGGCTCGCGAAAAGGTGAGGAATTGGCGGCTGGAAACTTGGCCAGGGTGGCGTTCATCAAGCAGAAGCAGAGAATGAGATTGGATGTCTAAAGCTGTCGCGCTGGCAATTGGGTCAGGTATGTTGCTGTGGGCCTCGCAGCAGCCCTGGAAGGCGGGAGATCCGCAACAATGGACAGCGCAGGATGCGGAACGCGTGCTTACCCAATCCCCATGGGCGCAATCAGCGGGAGCTTCGTTTGCGCTTGCTGGAGACAGCGATCCGCCACCCGGTCCCTCAATCGGGGCGCCACAGGCCGGGATGGCAAGCCCGCATGGTGCGACCGATGGGCGATGGGATGGCGGAGTGGGCCGGGCCGATCGGAACGGGCCTCCGACCCTCTACGTTACGGTGCGCTGGGACAGCGCCCTTCCAGTGAGGCAAGCGGCTGAACGCAATCATGCTGCTAACCACTATGCACCTGAGCAGCTTCGCAAGGACTACATCCTCACGGTGATAGGGCTGGTTCCGGGCGGCCGGTATGGCCGCCCCGAGCTGAATACGCGCAGCGGAGAAAGCGCGACCGATGTGCGAAATCCGGAGGAGATGTTGGAAGGGGTGATGCGCTACTCGCGGCTTTTTCCGCGGGGAAAATCAGCCATTCGACCGGAGGACGCCAAGCTCGATAGTGCTACCGGCGACCTCCATTTGTTTTTCCCCCGCAGCGAAAAAATCGCGCTTAGCGACAAGGAAGTCACATTCGAGATGCGCTTCGGATCTTTATCCGTGCTGAAGAGATTCCGGTTGAAAGATATGGTTTACCAGGGCCAGCTGGAGCTTTGATGGCTACATCATAGCTACGGGAGGCGCAGGCTCATCCGGGCTGCCGGCGCTTCCAAGTGGACCACGGATCATGATGAAGGCCAGCAGGACCAAGACCGCGAGGCCGATCAGATAAGAAGGGTGATCGAAGACCTTCAGGTGCGCGCGTACGCCCGGAGGCGCAAATTGCAGGCCTGCCCACACCAGACCGAGAATGGCTTCGCCTGCAATCAATCCAGAGGCGGTCAGGACGCCCGCATTCTCGACGCGCGCTTTCTGGGCTTCGTTATACCCCCGGCGTTCCGCGACGCGATCTCCGATCCAGCGGATTACGCCGCCAACGAAGATGGCGAAGGTGGTCTCAAAAGGCAGGTACATTCCGACTGAGACGAGCATCGGACTCTTGACATTCATGGCAATCAGGGCAAAACCCATCAGGATGCCGACTACGACCAGCGGCCACGGCATGTCGCCCGCAACTATGCCTTGAGCAAGAAGGGCCATCAAGCCTGCCTGGGGTGCGGGAAGCTGGCGATCTCCGAAGCCGGTTCCGCCCGCCTTGATGTTTCCTTCATGCAGCAGCACGAGCGGGAAATACATGACCAGGCTCGCTACCACCACAGCCAGTAGCTCAGCGACCTGGATATTACGCGGCGTGCCGCCGAGGATGAAGCCGACTTTGAAATCCTGAAGCAACTCGCCCGCGACGGCCGAGGAAACGCAGACCACGGCCGCAACTCCGAGCACAGCCGCCACTCCGCCGATTCCCGAAACACCGAGTGCGATCATCAGGAGAGCCGCGATGATTAGCGTGGATATAGTGAGTCCGGAGACGGGATTGTTCGAAGAGCCAATCATGCCGCAGAGGCTGCCGGACACCGTTGCGAAAAAGAATCCGAGGATCAGCATGACCACAGCCGCAACAACACCGCCCACCACCTGCCCTGAGAAGTAAATGTAGAGAGCAAGCATGGGGACAAAAACGGCGGCGATCAACGCGAATACGACTTTCGAGCTCATGTAGCGCTCGGTGCGGGAAAGGGCGGCGGTCTGTTCAGCGGTGCGACGGATGTCGCCGAAAGCACGCCCGAGGCCGGCAACCAGACTGCTACGCATACGAAACAATGTGTAAGCGGCGCCGACGAGCATGCCCCCGACGGCAATCGGACGGACGATGTAGCGCCAGACGCCGTTGGCGAGATCGCTCCAGGAGCCGGCAGGAGCGGCGGGCGGGAGAAAGCTGTGGAGTTGCGGGCCCAGGAAGTAAATCAAGAGCGGAACCATCAAGCCCCAGGCGAGTACGCCGCCGGAGAACTGCAATGCGGCCAGGCGCGCGCCGATGACATAGCCAACGCCCAGGTACGCCGGGCTTACGCTGGGCGCCGAGAAGACGGTGGTCCCGCCCGTAGCGAGCAGGTTTGCGGAACCGGTGCCGCCCAGCCGCACTCGGCTAGTTCCCAGCCGTCCGATGGGAAGAGCGAACTCGGCATCGGCCGCAAAAAAGCCGAAACGTCCGAGAAGAAAGATGAGGCCGCCCACTCCAATGTTCCAGAAGAGGAACTTCGCTGCCTGGGCTCCGCGCTGGCCCGCTTTGTGAATCTCTGAAGCGGCAATCGATTCGGGGAACGGCAATTCGGGGTCGTCTACCATGACCCGGCGTACCAGGGAGATAAAGAGGACGCCGAGTACGCTGCCGACCAGGATGAGTGCGGAAGTCTTCCAATAGGCATCGGCAAAGCCGAAGGAGGGCCAGGCATGGGCGATCAGAAAGGCGGGTATAGTGAAGATCGCGCCCGATGCCACCCCTTCCCCGATGGAGCCGCTGGTTCGTGCGATGTTTTCCTCGAGCAGCGAGCCTTTCCAGGTACGCAGTACAGCCATGCTGATAACAGCCGCGGGATAGGTGGCGGCTACCGTAATGCCCGCCCGCAAGCCGAGGTAGGCATTCGCCGCTCCGAGGATTACCGTCATGCAAAGTCCCAGCAGAATTGCGCGTACGGTAAGCTCGCGCATCTCGAGGTGTTCCGGAACGAACGGCTTGGACTGCCTGATTTGTGTGCTCATGGCAACTAAGGTGATGCTATTGTATTCGGCCCATCCGACAAGCTCGAAGCTTACTCAAAGGAAGAGGCTCGTTTTTCAAAAGTACTAACCGTACGGGGCTACTGTGGAGAGCAGCGGCCTTGTTATTTCACTCACAGTTAGAGTAACTTCGAGGCAGCGGGGAATGGCAGGGATCGATTGCGGTTTGGAACAGGCGCCGCAAACAGCAGGTTCATTTCGCAGAGTTTCCGGGGCGTGCTGGACGATTCTCGGCGGGCTTACTGGGCTGTACTGCGCGCTTGTCTGGCTCGAAATCGGCCGTCATCTTTGGTTTGACGAGCTGCTGACGTATCACATCGCGCAGGCTCCCACGCTCGACCGCCTTTTGTACCTGGTAAAACGCTGGGACCTCAATCCTCCGGTGCTTCATCTGCTCGCGCACGCTGCGCTGCGGTTGTCGGGAGGCAGCCTGGTTGCGATTCGGATTCCTTCGGCGATCGAGTTCTATTTTGCGGGTGTGCTGCTGTTTGCTTACGGCATTCGCAAGCTGGGCTTGGCGTTCGCTGCGTTGCCGGTCCTGTTCCTCTGGTACAGTCCGATGTTCCGGTACGCAACCGAAGCGCGCCCGTATGCGCTGCTGTGTTTCTGGTTTTGCGCGCTGCTGCTGCTTTGGGATATGGCGGTTTCCGGCAGGCGCAGCGGATTCATTCTTGCAGGCGTTGCCTTGGCTTCGATAGGACTTCTGAGCTCGCACGTACTCGCGCCGCTGTCGCTGCTGGCCTTCTTTGCTGCTGAAGTCAGGCGATTCCTAATGACACGAAAGCCGGATTACCCGCTCTGGGCCGCGCTGTTTCTGCCGCTCGCCTTAGCCTTTTCTTATTTGCCTTTCTACCAAAGTTTTCGAACCATCACGGATTATCCGTTCGCTTTCCAGGCCTCTCCCGGGAAAGCGGCATCCTTCTACTGGCATACGTTCGAGGATATTTTCTGGTGCTGGTGTGCAGCAGGGCTGGGCGCATGGCTGGCCGCGAGAAGCAGATGGATATGGAAGGTTCCGGCCTGGTGGCGAGGGCAATGGCCGCTGTTTGCGATGCTGGCCCTGGTTCCGATCTTATTGGATCTGGCGATGATGCGTGATCATGCGCCATTCTGGGGGCGTTACTGCATAACGTCGGTGGTAGTGCTCTATTTCTTGTGTGCGCTGGTGATAGCGATGGGCTTCGAGCGAGTGTCGCGAGCCGGTTATGCTGCCATCGGAGCCGCTTTTGTTCTCGTGCTCGTGCAGCGCGTACTTGTGCCCTGGCATGAAACGCGGATTCACGCTGCTCCCGCAGGAATGGTTGCGCTCGAAAGCGTCAAACCCGATTTGCCGATTGTTGCCGCGAGCGGTTTAACTTTCATCGAGATGGGCCAGTATGAGAGTCCGGCAGTGGTTTCGCGGCTGTACTATCTTAGAGACCGCGCGGCCGCGATCCGATTTGCCCATGCCACCATTTTCGAAGACATCAGCGACCTGCAACAGGCTTTCAAGCTGCCGGGAACCATCGAATCGTACCGGCAGTTCACCGCGGCTCATTCCGATTTTCTGGTCTTCGGGACCTTCGACTATCCCGAGGACTGGCTTCTGCGCAAGCTGTCATCCGACGGGGCGACTATAATTCGCCTCGGGAAATACGCGACACCTTACAAAGACAAAGCGTTGTTCGAAGTGCGAATCAAGAACACGGCAGAGCCTCAGCGCGACGTATCTCAGCGTTGACGAGGGGTAAACCGGACATATCAAATGCGAGGACGGCGTCGATGACTCGCGATTGGTCGGCATCGGTGAGTGCGCTATACAGCGGCAAGCGCAGCAGCCGGTCACTGATCTGCTCGGCAACCGGGCATTGTCCCGGAAATCCGCCAAACCGCTGTCCCATCTCCGATAGATGCAACGGCATATAGTGAAAGACGCTGAGAATGCCGCGGGACTTGAGGTGCTTGATCAGCGCAGTGCGGGTTGCGAGATCGGGCATCAAAAGATAGAAAATATGATAAGTCTGGTCGCAGTATTCCGGCACAAATGGCAGTTGAACCCCGCAGTTTGCGGCCCAGCCGGATAAACCTGCCTGATAATTGAGCCAGAGCTCACCCCTGCGCGCCTGAATCGACTCTCTGACTTCGAACTGAGCGTACAAAATGGCGGCTAGTATGTCGGAAGGCAAGTAACTCGAGCCCTGGTCTACCCAGGTGTATTTGTCTACCTGGCCGCGGAAGAACTGTTTGCGATTAGTCCCCTTTTCACGAATGATTTCAGCCCGCTCGATGAACAGAGGATCATTGATGAGCAGCGCGCCGCCCTCACCGCAACTAAAGTTCTTGGTCTCATGGAAACTCTGGGTAGCCAAAGATCCAAAAGTTCCGAGCGGCTTGCCCCGGTAGCGACCGAAGAGGCCATGTGCATTATCCTCGACGATCGCAATGCCGTGATGCTCGGCAAGCGGCAGTATCTGGTCCATCTCGCAGCCAACTCCTGCGTAATGAACCGGAACGATGGCCCTGGTGGCCGGAGAGATCAGAGATGCAAGCAGCCGTTCGTCTAGGTTCATAGTATCCGGCCGGATGTCCGCGAAAACGGGCTTTGCGCCGCGCAGCACGAAGGCGTTGATGACCGAAGGAAAAGTAAAGGAAGGCACAATCACTTCGTCGCCTGGACCGAGATCGAGCAAGAGCGCGGACATTTCAAGCGCATGCGTGCAGGATGTAGTCAGGAGCGCCTTGGCGACCCCGAGTTCAGACTCGAGCACATCGTGGCATTTGGCCGTGAAAATGCCATCGCCGCAAATATGTAGCGCCTGGTAAGCCTGCTCGATGTATTTTGTTTCAGTGCCGATCTTACTGATGCAATTGAATGGGATGGCTATTTGTGATTTAGGCCCCGTAAAGATCCTCCCTGCTCGAGTCGGTAGGTCGATGCCCTTATCACCAAGTGTACTTTGGATGATGACGCTCGCTGGAACGGAAAGCTCCGAGTACCGTTAACCCCAAATGAATTTCCCCGCTTCGGGTCCCGTGTTCAGCAGCAGATCGAGCGCTGACAATTGAGGATCAAATGGAGGGAAGAGCTGCGGATACGGAGGGTAATCGTAAGTCATCCACTCCACACGGATGCCCGCTTCATTCAGGGCTGCCACGTCGAGATATTCTTTGGCAGCCGGACCGCTGAGGTAATGTGTCGCACCAACTTTCTGCAAAATGGCGAGTAGCCGCGCGGTTTTCGTGCCCGCACAATCGAGAGCGGAACTGCGGACAAATTGTGTGTTCGCGATACCGAGTTCGCCAGCCAGTTCGACAGTCGTTGTCACCGCGAAGTCCGCGAGAGAATCCGAGACGTTCGCGTACCAGCGCTCGAGCATCGGACGATACCGTGAAAAATAGGGAGCCCGGGCGTAGCTGTGGCGGAGCGTTTCGAAGTGCGCCGTGTTCCAGTTTCCTTCGGGCGAGATTCGCATATCTCGAATCAGGGTGTCTTGCGGACCCGCTCCGGTGGAACGCAAAGGAATCGTCAGCCACTTCGGGCCGGCCGGCGTCTTGATGCGGTTCCGGTTGCGCCAGCCATGGCGATCGTATTGCACGTCGTCGTAGAAAACGAATAAGTCGGCCTTCTGAATTTGATGGAAGTAACCCCGCCAGGGAATGTAAGAGGGCTGAAGAATTACGCAAGTCATCCGACAGGGGCAGTGTACTGCCTGGCCCCGCAGCGAATTCGATGACTCGTACGAATAGCCGGGGTGAGGGGTAACAGATCAGACACCGGGGAGACAGCCAATAGTGCAACAGGGTGCGCTGAGCGAAAACGGTGGACTCTACCGCCATTCGAGGAATTGAATGAACACTCCATCCGGATCGGTCGTGACTACAGTTCGGATAGGCCCGAAAGACTGCGGTTCGCGGGTCAGGAAAGTGATGCCCGCCTCTTGCAGGGCTGCCACTGTCCCATCGATATCCGATACACGAAAGGCGACTCGATTAATCCCTACGTGATTCAATGCAGGATAGGGCTCGCCGGTGGACGCAGGGTCCAACCATTGCACCAAGTCGATGAAGAAGTTGCTGGTCGCTTCGGGTGGGGCTAAAATGCAGCACCTTGATGTGGCCTCTCGGCAGTTGCATCGCTTGCGCAAGTGCATCTTCTTCGAGTTCCCGAATAGGCTCGATGACCTTGAGCCCAAGTCCTTCATAGAAGCGGATGCTTCTTTCGAGATCGCGACACGTTATGCACACGTGCTGGAAATCCTCAATCATTCCTCACTCCTGTTCCTGCTCTCCGCTTTCATCTTGCCCGAGAAGAGTACCTGACCTTTACCTGTAGAACCGTAACTATCACCAGGGCAGTGGCTTGCCGTCTTGAAAGAAGCCGCCAGTCGGACCGGAGTCGGGCAGGGTTGCAGCCCAAACGATGCTGGAAGCGCCTTGACCTACGGAACGAGGGGCACCAGCGCCGCCCATATCTGTCGCGACCCAGCCGGGGCACACTGCGTTCACGAGAATGCCCGTGTCACGAAGTTCACCGGCCAGGGTGCGGGTCAACGCATTCAGGCCAGTTTTCGTGACTTGATATGCAGGCGGGCCAGCTCCCATCCGCGCTAGCGACGCGACCTCTGACGACACATTGACGATCCGCGCCGCCCGGCTCTTTCGGAGCAACGGCAGGAACGCCTTCGAGACTCGCCAAGGTCCGAGCAGGTTCGTTGCAATCGTCTCTTGTACCGTGCTGTCGATATCTGCGTTCTCGGCCGTCTCCCAGGTGTCGTAATTGATTCCAGCATTGTTGACGAGCACGTCGAGGTAGCCGTACCGGCTGGCTACCACCTCCGCTGCTTTCTCGATGCTGGCTGCATCGGCAACATCGACGGGCAGAGATTCGACTGTACCGACGTTCTCAAGTTTCCTCGCTGCTGTTTCCGCTTTTGCGGCGTCTCGCGCCGTGAGTAAGACGAGGAATCCTTCGCTAGCCAACTGCCGGCAGACCTCGAATCCGAGGCCGCGGTTCGCGCCGGTAACTAATGCGATGCGTACGGGCTTATCCATTCTTCCTTCCTCATTTTCAATTCCGGTTTCTCTGCAATGTTCCAGTGCCTGATGTGTTCCATGCCGCCCACGGTCTTTCCGCCAGAAGTTCCTGACTTTCGGCGTTCACCGAGTCCTGTCTGACCTCGGCCAGCACGACAGCCGCACCTGCCTCGATCCTGTCATTCCTTTGCCTGATCCTGTTTGGCCGTTAGCTATCGTGCACACGACAGACTTTCCGACGCGCTTGCGAGCTTGAGTAGGACTGCTAGAATTCCTCCATATGAAACTACTGCGCTGTTTGCTGATTATTGTCGCCGCAGTTGGGATCGTTACCGCCCAGAGTCCCGCGAGTAAGAAATCCGCGGCTCAAAGCTCCACGTCTGCGGCTGCCTCGAAAGCGGGCCTGATCGACATAAATGCCGCGAGCGCCGACGAACTCGACACGCTTCCGGGAATCGGCCCGGCTTTGGCGCAGAAGATCATCGCGGGGCGTCCGTATCGCTCGAAGGCCGATCTAGACACCAAGAAAGTCATTCCACATGCGACTTACGAAAAGATCAAGGGGCAAATCATCGCGCATCAGAGCAAGTAGGCTGTCCGCGCCGGGCGCGCTAGGTGAAGCAAATATAGCAGAATCGTAGGGAGTGTATCTCGAGGAGCTGTTCCGGTCGTTTCGCCCGCTGCAGAACCCGCTCGGCTTCGGGGCCGCGGACTTCGCCCTGATTGGTTTCGCACTAGCGCTAGCGCTTGCCGTGGTGTTGCGAGCGGCCTTGCTGCCTTACGTGAAAAGAATCACGGGCCGAACCATAATTGCTATGGCCGTGCTTGCCGGGCTGGCTGTTTTCCTTCGGCTGGCACTTCTAAACTCTTCACCGGTTCCTATACCTGGCGGCGCGGACGACTTCAGTTACCTTCTGCTGGCCGATACGTTGCGGCACCTTCGGCTAGCTAATTCGACCCACCCTCTTCATCAGTTCTTCGAAGCTGTGTTCGTTTTGCAGCAGCCGACCTACAGCTCGATCTATCCGCTTGGTCAGGGGTTGATTCTCGCCTTGGGGCGCGTCATTTTCGGAAGCTTCTGGCCGGGCGTTCTTCTCTCGAGCGCGGCTTTTTGTTCGCTCTGTTATTGGATGCTGCGGGGCTGGACGTCCGCGCACTGGGCTTTCGCCGGATCCATGCTGGCGATCATTCAATTTGGACCGCTCAGCGCCTGGACCAACACTTACTGGGGCGGGGCCGTTTCAGCTTGTGCGGGATGTCTGGTCTTCGGAGCGCTGCCACGGTTGCGTAATGCGCTTCAGCAAGAGCGCAGTCGTGACGCGCAACGCAATGCCCTTCTTCTAGGGGTGGGAATGGGTTTCGAACTGCTGACGCGACCGTTCGAGTGCATTCTCCTTGGCGTTTGCGTATTGTTGTTTTGCATTCCGATGCGTACGCTCTGGCGGCGCCCGGCGTTACTGAGAAGTCTTGCCGCGGCTACCCTCGCTATTTCTCCTGCCATCGCGCTTACGCTGCTCCAGAACAAGAGCGTGACGGGCGACTGGAGTACTCTTCCTTATCAACTAAGCCGCTATCAATACGGAGTGCCGACGACTTTCACCTGGCAACCGAATCCCCTTCCCCATCGTGCGCTGACGCCCGAACAGGAACTCGACTATCGCGCACAATCTGCTATACATGGGCCCGGTACGGACTCGCTCAAGGCGTATCTCGAGCGGCTCGGCTTCCGGTTGCGCTATCTGCGCTTTTTCTTGCTTGCCCCACTCTATATGGCCGCCGTGTTCTATCTGCCCAGCCTCAAGCAGCCGCAATGGTGCTGGGTGCTCGCCGCGATCGGCATATTCCTGGCCGGAACGAATTTCTATCCTTACTTCTTCCCTCACTATGTGGCCGCGGTCACTTGTCTCTTCGTACTAATTACCGTGAAGGGGCTTGAAAACCTGGCGCGAATTGAGTGGCGTGGCTTCAACTCCGGGGCACTTGCCTCACAGATGCTCCTGCTGCTCTGCTTCGCACACTTCGTTTTCTGGTACGGCTTGCACTTCTCCGGCAATCCGAATCTACTGCCGGCCACCGCGCACGAGACATGGGATTTCATCAATTATGGCGATCCTGAAGGGCGCGTGGCCGTATACGACAAGCTTGCGCATACGCCGGGCGATCAACTGATCTTCGTGCGATACTCACCCGAACACCGGTTCGAGGAGTGGATCGGCAACGCCGCGGACATCGACTCAGCAAAAAACGTCTGGGCACTCGATTTGGGATCGCGGGAGAATGAAAAACTGGTGACCTACTTCCCGTCCCGTAAGACGTGGCTCCTGGAGCCCGATGCACGACCGCCCAGCTTGATTGTGTACGGCGAGGCGGCGAACTCTTTCGAGCCAGTACGTTGAGTTCGCGGCACAGCACCCAACTCACGAATCCCGGTACGACCATGTTGCGGCAGATGGCGCGTGCACATAGATTCAATCGCTGGATGGCGGATACGATAGAGCCTTTCCTTGGTCGTGAAGTTCTCGAGATCGGCGCCGGAATCGGCAATTTGACCAGGTTTCTATGCCCGGGTCGCGAGCGATACGTCGCAACCGATGCCGAAGGGGAGCATCTGGCGCTGCTCCGTGCCAAGCTCAAGCAAAGATCCAGTCTGGAGACGGAAATCTGCGAAGCCTCCGATCCGCGCGATTTCCTGGCATGGCGGAAGAGCTTCGATACGGTGGTCTGCCTGAACGTGCTCGAGCATGTACCGAATGACGAAGCGGCGCTCGCCAACATTCTAACTGCACTCAGGCCAGGTGGTCGGGGCATCATTCTCGTGCCGCAGGGAGCCGCAGCTTTCGGTACGCTCGACGAAGTTCTGCTCCACAGAAGACGCTATTCAGAGCCAGATCTCAGGCGCAAGATGAGCAGCGCGGGTTTTCAGGTCGAAAGAGTGGCTCCATTCAATCGTGTTACGTATCCCGGCTGGGTTCTTAACTCGCGCATTCTGCGACGAAGGACGCTCAGCGATGTGCAACTCAGATGCTTCGATGCCTTAGTGCCGCTATGGAAGCGGATCGATCCATATCTTCCAGTACCGCCGACCTCTCTTATCGCGATCGGGCGTAAAGATTAGCTCAACCGATGCCCCATAGCGCAACCGGCTTCGGCGGAGCAGACTGGCTTGAGTTGCTGTTTGCGGGCCTGCTCATCTGTTCGGCCTTCCTTTGGAGCCCCTTACTACAACGGTCGTTAGCCGCGTTCGCGGGCAAGAAGCGCACGGCCATGCTGACGCTCTTCCTTGTGCCGATCGCATTGCGCTTAGCGCTGTTACCAAATCACCCGGTCCCGACGCCCAACGTCTATGACGAGTTCAGTCACTTGCTGGTAGCGGACACGCTCCTGCACCTTCGGCTGGCGAATCCGGCTCATCCGATGCATCGCTTTTTCGAAACCTTCTTTGTCCTCCAGCGGCCCACGTACAGCTCGATTTATCCGCTCGGACAAGGCTTGATGCTGGCTTTCGGGCGTTTGATTTCGGGCTTGCCGTGGACCGGAGTGCTCTGCGCAAGTGGAGCTTTCTGCGCCTTGACGTACTGGATGTTACGAGCTTTTGTGCCGCCGCTCTGGGCATTACTCGGCGGAGCGTTAGCGGTAATTGAATTTGGCCCGCTCAATCTCTGGATGAACTGCTATTGGGGCGGTTCGCTTCCAGCAGCGGCCGGCTGCCTGGTCTTCGGCGCTCTGCCGCGTTTGTTGAGCGCGTGGCAGAGCGGTATAGATGCGCGCAAGCGTGACGCCGCTCTCCTCGGAATCGGATTCGGTTTGCATTTGTTGACGCGCCCCTTCGAATCGGTACTGCTCGCGCTGAGCATCGTTCTTTTCTGCTTCCTCATGCCGTTCCGCCGAGCGGCTTGGAGATTGACTTTCAGCAGCGCCATTATCGCGCTGGTGGCGGCCTCCCCTGCCCTGCTGCTCACTCTATTGCAGAATAAGCAAGTCACTGGCGACTGGACAACGCTTCCCGAGAAGCTCAGCCAATTTCAGTACGGGGTTCCGACGACGCTCACTATTCAAAAACCTGCTCTCCCACATGTGCAGCTTACACCGCAGCAGTCTCTCGAATACAAGTCGCAATTGCTCATGCATGGACCGGATACAGACACGCTATCGTGCTTCTTGCTCCGCCTGGAATACCGGGTGCGGGATTACCGGTTCTTCTTTCTGCCTCCGCTATATCTTGCTGTGGCAGGATATCTTTTTACCCTCCGGAATAAGTTGAACCTCTGGGTTGCTGTAACGCTGGTCATCTTTGCGTTCGGGACTAACCTGTTCCCTTATTTGTTGGTACACTACTTAGCTGCCGTAACTTGTCTCTTCTTTTTAGTTAGCGTAGCGGGACTTCGCCAGATCAGCCGGCTGCGCATTAACTCTGTCCCCGTAGGAGCGGACATAGTCCGCGTTCTCGTCCTACTCTGCGGGGGCGAGTTTCTCGTTTGGTACGGCATCCACCTGCTTGAGAATCATCACGCTCCGGTTGCCCTGCTGCAGTACGAAACATGGGACGTCATAAATCATCGCACTCCGGAGCGCCGCATTGCGGCGGCCCATGAGATCGCTGCGCAACCCGGGCGGCTATTGATCTTTGTACATTACTCCCCGCACCACATTTTCCAGCACGAATGGGTTTGGAACGCTGCCGATATCGATGCTTCTCGCGTCGTTTTCGCTCGTGATTTAGGCCTCAGGGAGAACAAAAAACTGATGCAGTATTACCCGGCCCGCAGAGTCTTCTGGTTCGAACCGGACGCCGAGCCACCGCAGCTAAGTTCCACACCACCAACTGGTGAATGAAAGATGACGGCGGTTCGGAGCTTCTCCGAAAACATAGGTCCATTGAGTGAACTCCTGTTCCGCTTGCGGCGAGGCCCTGCCAAAACATGGCGCTGGATCTCGGACCGGCTTCGGGACAGCCGCTACGACGCCGAGTTCGGCATCAGCTCCTCGCCGAGCAATGAGTCTAAGCAATCCGAACTTGAATGCCCGGAGTTCGTCCACTACCAAGCGGTGAGTTACAGCGATATGCGTGAAATTCTCGAACGAATTTCCATTCACTGGTCGGACATATTCGTCGACTTTGGGTCCGGTATGGGCCGTGCGGTCTGCCTGGCTGCAACTTATCCGTTTCGAGCGGTAATTGGCGTCGAAATTTCTCCGGAGCTCTCCGAAATTGCTCGCCGTAACCTAAATCGAGTGAGGCACAAGTTAGAGAGTCGCGAAGTGCGAATAGTAGAATGCAACGCCACAGCGTATGACATTCCTGACACTGCATCTGTCTTTTTCTTTTTCAACCCGTTTCGCGGCAGTGTGCTGGCCCAGGTGCTTCAAAACATTGCGCGATCTCTGCAGAAGTCTCCGCGAAGGGTACGGGTCCTGTTCTACGGTACGGTATCAAGCAAACATTTCCGCACCCAGGCGGCCAAACATGAATGGCTACACTTGAGCTCCGAAACTGTTCTAGGGACGGGGGCCATTCTTTTGCTTTACAGGAACGCGCCACCATCGTGAAGAAACCAGAGCGTGATATCCTGCCGCTCACGAAAGCGGACAGTCTCGAGCCCGCTTTTCCCAATAACGGACACCGCTTTGGGCGAATGCCAGCGCAAAAGCGTGTGAGGCAGGCAGGTGCGATTTGGGCGTAAAGATGCACCAGAAGCTTTGTGTTTCGTGCAACGGATTTCAGTTACGCGCAGCGAACTCTGAGGCGCTCGCCACTATTTGCCACGACGGTTCTGGTGTCCTTAGCAGTAGGGATCGGCAGTAACGCCGCAATTTTCAGCGTAGTTAATGCGTTGTTTCTCCATCCGGCCGGTGTAAGTCATCCTGAGGAGGTGGTCGCACCCCGGGTGAGCTATCAAAAGCTCCACCTTGATCGCATCGATCTTTCACTGCCGGATTTCGAAGACGTACGCAGGAGCACGTCAGTGTTCTCTGCGGCGGCAGTCTCTAACATTTCCGGCTTCAACTTCACCGGAGGCGCTTCGCCGGAGCGGCTGCAAGGTGCAACGGTGACCTGGCAGTGGTTCGATGTCTTCGGAGCCAAGCCCCTTCTTGGCCGGGGATTCTACAAGGATGACGATCAACCCGGCTCCGGCAGTGTAGCCGTGCTTTCCTTCGACATCTGGCGGCGGATTTTCGGTGGCGAGAAATCGGTTATCGGGAAAACAATTGAGCTCGACCGGAAGCCGTATCGCATAGTAGGCGTGATGCCAGCAAATTTCCGCTGGCCAAGCGAAGCCGATATGTGGGTGCCCCTTGGCGTATCGCCTAGCGCCTACGCGGAGGGCCACCGTTTCGACGAATCCTATACTGCAGTCGCCCGATTGCGTCCGGGAGTAAGCCTTGAGAGCTGTAAAGAGTTCATGCGCGTGCTAACGAGCCGGATGAAAAACGGCGACAAGGAACTCGCCGCTTTTGCCAGGGACTCGCAATGGAGCATGGAGGTGGAAAGCTTTTCGGAACTGACATCGGGCGATCTAAAGAGCCCTCTCCTGATCCTTTCAGCATCAGTCGGTTTGGTGCTGTTAATCGCCTGCACGAATATCGCTGGATTGATGCTGGTGCGCGCCAGCGGACGCTCTCGTGAACTGGCTGTACGGAGCGCGTTGGGAGCCCGCACGCGAGACCTTCTGATGCAGACCCTTACTGAAAGTCTGGTACTCGCGGTTTTGGGCACTCTGCTCGGGTTGATCTGCATATCTGCATTTCTGAAGGCTCTCCTCGCACTGGCGCCTGCGCGCATCACAGTGGGCCTGGTTATTGAACCTGATGCTTACGTGATCCTGTTTACCATCGCGGCGGGAGTTCTGGCGGCACTTCTCTTTGGAGTAATGCCGGCGTGGCAGGCAGCGCGATTCGGAGGCGCATATGCGGCTCTGAAGGAGGGCGGCCGCTCGGAGACGGAAGGGTCACGCCGTCAGCACCTGCGAAGCGCCCTAGTGATGTGCCAAGTGGCGCTGGCGCTCGTTCTGCTTCTCAGCGCGGCGCTTTTGTTTAAGAGTCTCGAGCGTTTGCGAACAGCGAAACTCGGTTTCGATCCATCTCACCTGATGACTGCAGCAGTTTCTTTGCCGGATGCCGCGTACCACGACGATGCCAGGCAGATTGCTCTGTTCCGGTCGGTGATCAACGAGTTGAAAGCCAAACCTGGAGTAATCACCGCCGCTGCCGCCGAGCCCGTTCCTTTCAATGGCGATCACTCGACCGGATCTTTCGAAATTGAAGGCAGGCCGGGGAGGCCCGGCGACCCTGGTCCGCACGGTTACCGTGGATTCGTTAGCCCTCGGTATTTCGAGGCGCTGCGAGTTCCCGTGCTGCGGGGCCGTGATTTTACTGACGCAGACCGGACAGGCACGCTGCCGGTTACCATCATTGACGAAAACTTAGCTCGCAAGTACTGGCCCAACACCGATCCGATCGGAAAGCGATTGCGGAACGGCAAGAATACGCCATGGACTACGGTGATTGGCGTAGTGAAGCATGTGAGAGCTTATAACTTCGATTCGAGCGACACCAGGGGCATTTACTACATGCCTATTTATCAACAACCGGTGAGCTACATGAATTTTTTGGTGCGCACGGCCGGCAGTCCGCAACCGGCGGCGCTCGCTATTGTGCAAGCGGTTCACAAACAGGATCCCTCGCAAGCGGTTTTCGATATCGCCACGCCTCTCCAGCGCATAGCGAAGGCGCTCGGTCCGCAGGAATTTGCAGTTCAATTACTGAGCCTGTTTGCGCTGGTGGCGATTCTGCTAGCTGCCATCGGACTGTATGGTGTCATCAGCTTCAGCGCGGGAAGGCGGACGAAAGAGATCGGTATTCGAGCGGCGCTAGGGGCAGGCCGCCCGCAGATCCTGAGCATGATTGCCGGTCAGGGGTTCCGGCTCACGTTAGCCGGCTTGCTCGTAGGTTGCTTTGCCGCGCTAGCCGCCGCGCGGGTAATTTCCAGCCGCTTCGAATACGCTACTCTCGACTGGCTCACGTTTGGCGGCGCCGGCTTGCTGCTCCTTTGTGTAGCTCTTTCAGCCGCGCTGATACCAGCCTGGAAAGCGGCTTCCATAGACCCAGTCACGGCGTTACGCAATGAGTAGGATTCAGTACCCTTTAGAGGATGCGCACACTTCCGGCGATGGTACACGCGATGCTACTCGTTGCATTACCGCACCTCTATGCCCAAACTGAGAGCCTGAAGGCATTTCAAAATTTCTACACCTCCAGCCTTCAGCGCAATGGAGTGGTCGGCAGCAGCATACTCGTGATCGCAAACGGCCGGACTGTGTTTCGCGGCATGTATGGGGAAGCGAACCGGGACAGTCATGAGAAGGTCGATGAGGATACCACCTTTCACTGGGCTTCAATAACGAAGACATTCACGGGGATCGCGATCATGCAACTGCGAGATCACGGACTCTTGAAGCTTGAGGATCCTGTAGTCAAGTACGTTCCGGAGCTGCGATCTGTACATGATCCTTATGGCTCAATCGAGGCGATTACGATTAGACAGCTTATGACACACAGCGCCGGCTTTCGCAGCCCTACCTGGCCCTGGACGGAGGGAAAAGATTGGGAGCCATTCGAGCCGACGAAATGGTCGCAGATTGTAGCCATGCTCCCCTACACCGAAGTGTTGTTCCCGCCCGGGACACGTCACAGTTACTCGAACTTAGGGGTGGTTTTCCTCGGCCAGATCATTGAGAGGCTTTCCGGCGACGATTACGAAGTGTTTGTCGACAAGAACATTTTGAAGCCGCTGAAGATGTATGCCAGCTACTTTGATCACTCGCCGTATTACTTGTTGAAGCATCGTGCCGCGGGTTATTTGCGTTCTGGCGGGGTCACGAAAGCTGCCCCCTTTAACTTTGACTCAGGTATTACGGTCTCGAATAGCGGCCTCAACTCACCCATTCCCGACATGGTGAACTATCTGCACTTTCTTTTGGGTTTTTCGGATCAGAGTGCGCTTTATGAGCAAGTTCTGAAACGCAGCTCGCTCGAAGAGATGTTCCAGAAACAAATGCCGATCAGACAAACGGATCCATCGCAGACCATTGTTGGCGAAGGCAAAGATTGGATCGGTTTGAGCTTCTTCATTCACCAGCAGGATGGGCGCACATACGTAGGCCATGGCGGCCAGCAAGGCGGTTTCATCAGCCACTTCTATGTGGATCCAGCTCACGGGAACGGATATGTCGTCGTCTTCAATACGGATAGCAGCGATGGATCCAGCAACACGCAAAAGCTAGATGCGGAATTGAGAGATCACCTCATTAAGCATGTGTTCTCGGACGTGCAGGGCTTGGGACTGCCTTCGTCAACGGTTCCTACTGTGCGTCATGAAAGATGATGCCGAGCGTATGACGCCGTCCGGACCGGACCCGGCTCACGCCGTGTCGCAGAGTCACCCGATACACGCCGCGGGTGCCCTGCACGGGACGGTTGTGCACTGCAAAAACAACCCCGTCTCCCTGACTGAGCGGCACTACCATGGGTCGTGACTGCATGCGCGGCCGCTGTTCCGTCATGACGAATTCACCTCCCGCGAAGTCTTCGCCCGGCTCCGATAGCAGAATGGCAAGCTGCAGCGGAAAAACGTGCTCGCCATAGAGGTCCTGATGCAGGCAATTGTAATCGCCGGTCTGATACTGCAGCAGAAGCGGTGTCGGCTTCACTTGGCCTGCCGCATGGCAGCGCTCAATAAATTCGACATGCTGCTCCGGGTATTGAACGGCAATGCCCATTGCCTTGTTCCAACGGTTTGCGATCGGCACCAGATGCGGATATACGGCCGTACGGAGATCCGCCACCAGACGGGGCAGCGGATAACTGAAGTACTTGTATTCTCCTTGCCCGAATCCGTGACGCGCCATCACAACGCGGCTGCGGAAAATGGCGTCATTCGGGTAGAGCTCCGTTATAGTGTGGCATTCGTCAGCAGAAAGCAGCCGCCCGAGTATCGCGCTGCCTTGCGCGTCAAGGTCTTGCGACACGCGCTCCCATTCCACGGCCTCGATCCGCGCGGTGATGCCTCTCGATACCGCTGTGGATTGTTCCGCCCCTGCCGTATTCCTACTCATCGCCACTCATTTCGAATACAAGCCTAACGGGTGCTCTTGTTATTGACAATCCGGATCTTGCTCTCGAATTTCGATCGGGCCATAATGCCGCTGAATGCGCAAACTGAATCGAATGCAGGGAACCGCTCGCGCCGGGTCTCAGAACTTAGGGCGGAAGTTGGGGAGGAATGTGGAAACTGCCGAACAGTGTCCGACCTGAGAGATAGGTAACAGAACGTTCCGGAGACATGGGTTACACTTTTCGCCTTTAAGGAGGCGGGAAGAGGGATGCCATGGAAGGAAAGTTCTGTAATGGACGAACGTATACGATTCGTGATTCGGCTGCAAGACGGGGAGAGCATGGCGTCGCTGTGCCGGGAATTTGGGATCTCGCGCAAGACCGGCTACAAGATCGTGGACCGCTATCAAGAATGCGGATTAGAGGGGCTCACGGATCGGGCGCGGCGCCCGCACCGGTATGCCAATCAGCTTCCCGAGCAGGTGGAAGCAGCGATTCTAGCGGCTAAGCGCGAGAAGCCGAACTGGGGCGCGCGCAAGATTCGTGAACGCCTGTTGCGACGCCTGCCGCACGAGGTGAAGGTGCCGGCTTGCAGCACCATCCATGCCATCCTGGATCGCCATAGTTTGGTGACCCGAGCCCAGCGCTCCAGGACCCGCCCCGAAGGCACGCCGCTGTCCTCGGGCTTAAACCCGAATGCCTTGTGGTGCACCGATTACAAGGGCGAGTTCCAGTTGGGCAACAAGAAGTACTGTTATCCACTCACCGTGACCGACCATGCTTCGCGCTACTTGCTGCTGTGCGAGGCCATGGAATCCAACCAGCAACAGTTTGCCTTCACCGCCTTTGAGCGCCTGTTCCAGGAACGCGGGTTACCTCAAGCCATCCGCTCCGATAATGGTGTTCCCTTCGCTTCCCCCAACGGGCTCTTCAACCTGTCGAAGCTTTCGGTCTGGTGGCTGCGCCTGGGCATCACGATCGAACGCATTCGCCCCGGTCATCCGCAACAGAACGGCCGGCATGAGCGCATGCACTTGACGCTTAAGAAAGAAGCCACTCGGCCGGCAGGTACGAATCTGCTGCAGCAACAAGCCAGGTTCGATGCCTTCCTGGAAGAATTCAACAACGAACGACCGCATGAGGCGCTCCAGATGAAGTGCCCGGCCGAAATCTATACGGCTTCTGTGACCCCATACCGCGGCATCGGCGAACCGCAGTACCCGTTCCACGATAAGACCGTTGTAGTCACCAACTGTGGCCGTCTGTGCCTGTATCGCAAGAAGATCAATCTCAGCATCTGCCTGGCTGGTCAGGCGGTGGGCATCAAAGAAGTCGACGACGGCATCTGGCTCGTCAGCTTCATGGATTACGATCTGGGTTATGTCGACCTGGAGGAGAAAACTTTGCAGCCCCTCGAAAATCCCTTCGGGCCAAAAGTGTTACCTATGTCTTAGGAACAATCTGTCACCTATGTCTCCGGGCTGGACACAGCTGAGGCTGGAGCCGACAGAGGGACTTGAACCCCCGACCCGCAGTTTACAAAACTGCCGCTCTACCAACTGAGCTATGTCGGCTCTTCAGCAACATTTTACACGGCGTATCTTGTTGAGTAGTGGGCTTGCTCGAAATGAAAGATTACTGGCTGACGAGATTGCTGCTCGAGCGCGGAATCGCGTTCATTTGCCTGGTGGCGTTTATCGTCGCGCTCAATCAATTCAAGCCGCTGCTCGGAGAACGTGGACTGCTCCCAGTTCCGCTGTTCGTCAAGCAGGTGCCCTTCGGCGATTCACCCAGCCTCTTCTACTTCGTGCCGCGCGATTTTGCTTTCACGACTGCTGCCTGGATCGGCATCGTCTTGTCGGCCCTCATCCTCACGGGGGTGGCCGCCCGGCACACCTGGTCGAACGTGGTTGCGTGGGCTGCGATTTACCTGCTTTATCTCTCTTTCGTCAATGTGGGGCAGACATTTTACGCCTTTGGCTGGGAGTCGATTCTGCTGGAGGCGTGCTTCTTTGCGATTTTCCTGGGCGGCTTCCGGGCGATGCCCCAAGCGATTCCGATTTGGCTGTTCCGCTGGCTCCTCTTCAGGATCATGTTCGGCGCGGGCCTGATCAAGTTGCGGGGCGACCCTTGCTGGCGCGACTTGACTTGCCTCAATTACTATTACGAAACCCAGCCTATGCCGAATCCCTTGAGCTGGTATTTCCACTGGGCTCCTCAATGGCTGAATAAGAGCGGCGTTCTGTTCAACCACTTCGCCGAGCTGATCGTTCCGTTTTTCTATTTCCTGCCCCAGCCAATCGCCGGGATCGCCGGACTCATCACCATTGTCTTTCAACTCAGCATAATTATCAGCGGCAACCTGTCTTGGCTGAACTGGCTCACCCTCGTGCTGGCCTTTTCCACGCTCGATGCCAAGTTTTTCTCCGGACTTGCATCCTGGGCGCCGGCATTGCACCCGGTATGGCCTGCGGTTCAGGTGGTGAACTATGCCCTGCTGGCGGGCGTCGTCCTTATGAGCATTCCGGTCGTGACCAACATGCTCTCCGCCCGGCAGATCATGAACACGAGCTTCAACTCTCTGCACCTGGTGGGGACCTACGGAGCCTTCGGCAGCATCACGCGGACTCGCTACGAAGTCATCGTCGAGGGTACCGACGATGCGGTAATCACGTCCGGCACTCGCTGGCGGGAGTACGAGTTCAAGGGCAAGCCGGGCAACGTGGCTTATCGGCCGCCCCAAATTGCGCCTTATCATCTTAGGCTCGACTGGCTGATGTGGTTCGCCGCGATGTCGGGCTATCAGGACTACCCATGGTTTATTAATTTTGTCGCGAAGCTGCTCGAGGGCGACAAACCAGTGCTGAGTTTGTTGCGCTCGAATCCTTTCCGGGACAAGCCGCCCAGGTATGTGAGGGCGATGCTTTACGAGTACCACTTTACGACGCCGGCTGAACACAAAAAGAGCGGAGTCTGGTGGAAGCGCACCTTAGCCGGTCCTTATTTTCCGGCGATCTCACTTGATAGTCCCGGTTTCCGCCAGTTATTGGCAACCCAGGGTTGGCTCGCGCGGTAGACCCCGAATGCCGGCTACCCACCTCGCGCAGTAACTGAACCGGCCGCGCCGGGGTCCATTTTATGCGAGACCATCGCAATTTATGAGAACACTCACTCACGCCGCCCTCACCATAGTCCTGATCGGGAGTCCGGTTTACGCTGCGCAGCAGCAATCGGCTGACCAGAGTTCAACTTCACAAAACTCGCGGGATGTTCCACACCAGCAGCCAGGCACGCATAATCCCGATGTCAGTAAGCAGCGGCAGCCCACACCGGCACCCTCAACCGGGGACTCACAGCACGAAGCGGATGTTCCGCATCAAAAACCAAGCACAGATAATCCAGACGTCGGAAAGCAGCGGCATCCAAAACCGAATAACAAGAAGAGCAAAAAGAACACCTCTACCTCTTCGTCCACGCAATCCTAACTCCGGCTCGCGATTCCGATTGTCCTTTCGCCGCGTCTGCGCGTCTAATTAACTGAATCACATGAACGCGGTCAAAACAGTTCTTCTTTTAGGTCTCCTAAGCGGCCTGATGCTGTTGATCGGCCAAGCCTTCGGCGGACGGAACGGCCTTTATATCGGGCTCGGATTGGCCGTGCTGATGAATTTTTTCAGCTACTTCTTTTCCGATAAGATGGCGCTCTCGATGTATGCCGCGCAACCGCTATCTCCCGAACAGAATTCTGCCGTTTACGCACGCGTTTATCCGATCGTGGCTGGTCTGGCGCAGCGGATGAACATTCCCATGCCGAAGCTCTGGCTCATTCCTGACAATTCGCCGAATGCGTTCGCAACCGGACGCAACCCAGAGCACGCCTCAGTAGCATTTACGGCGGGCATTCTAAGCACCATGTCCGATGCCGAAATTGAAGGTGTGGTCGCTCACGAACTAGGACACGTCCTGCATCGCGACATACTGATCAGTTCCGTGGCCGCCACAATCGCTACCGCCATAACTTTCTTTTCCCGGATGGGCTTCTTTTTTGGCGGATCCCGCGACGAAGAAGACCGAGGCGGCGGCTGGAGCGGCCTGCTCATGCTGATCCTTGCTCCGATTGCCGCTCTGATCATCCAGATGGCGATTTCACGCAGCCGGGAATTCGACGCCGACGCCGCTTCCGCAAAGTATACCGGGAATCCGTCCAAGCTGATTTCAGCTCTTCAGAAGCTGGAGGTCTATTCAAAACGGATCCCGCTCGATGCTTCTCCTTCCACAGCCCATATCTTTATTATTCAGCCGTTTACAGGAGAAAGCTTCATGCGATTGTTTTCATCTCATCCTTCAACGGCTGAACGAATCCGCCGTTTGCAAGAAATGACGCTGGGATAGCAATGGTTCTACCAACGTGCGCGCAACTGGCTCCGGTCGAAAGCGGACGCACCGAACACTTCGCGCCTTTCAAAGTAGGAACATCGCGCAAGGAATGCAATCATCTGTTTCCGGAATGCAGTGAATGAGTAGCCTCGTTTTCGAAGCCGCTCCCGGTATCGCAACCAGAACAAGAAGGTTAAGAGGCGTTCCATACCAGGAGCTTGGCACAGCTACTCTGCAACGTAAAGGTCTTTTTAAATAATTTTCCGGAACCGGAAACCTCAGCACCTGTGTGCCGCGTCTTTCCTGACACTCGCATGCTTCAGGAGAATACGTGTATCTACCGGCAAACAGGAGGGCTTTCCTCCAGTCACTGGCATTGGCGAGTTCGTTCGGCAAGATTACTCTAGCGACCCAGCAAAGCGCCTCCGCAGATGCCGATAGCCGTGTGTACGAGCCCGGTGGGGACGTGAAGCCTCCCAAGCTTGTACACTACGTCGAGCCTGATTTTTCCCCGTCCTCCAAGGAAGCCTATGTCGAGGGGACTGTGAAGCTCTCGACCGTGGTGACTACCGGGGGCAAGCCGAGCGAATCCCGTGTGATCCGGCTTGAGTGCCGAGGAAGACAGGACGGCAATGGAAGCGCTCAAACAATGGACCTTTGAGCCCGGCACCAGGAACGGCAAGAAAGTGAATGTGAGGATTACTGTCGAGATCGATTTTCACCTGCTTTGAGCTCGTTGTCAGGGGGCCCCGTGTTGCCGGCTAGTAGGAGGATTTCAAGTCAACCCGGAACACGTGATAGCTCCAGGAGGGCATATCGAGGTAGAGGCCCCGCTCCAGCAGATCGTCACCGTTTCTCTCGTACATTGCGGTGCCCATCAGGTCCCGCAGAACAACTATTTCGCTCTCAAGCCAGTACAAGGGTAGATGAAGATAACACTGGCTTTGGTGTTCCGAATAGTTGATGGCGATCACAAGAGCGGGGCAGATCTCCTGCAACCAGCCAAAGCAGAGAAAATCGTTGCTGGTCGGATTGGAACTCCAAGCCTGCCGGGTTTCTAAGAGCGCCCAATCACCGAGCGTAAGATCCTTCTTCAAGTTCCGTAGCAGACAGCTATAGAACTCCCGAAGGTCCGAGTTGCCGGGCTCTTTACTGCGTCTAGCCAAATGAATCGAGGGTTTCCGGAGATAACCGTCCAACTGGCCGTCGTGAAAAAGGCGCATGCCGGGGATAAAGAAGGTAGCCACCGCCGCGGCTCGGTGGATTTCTGGGGGCAACGTTGCAGCGACTCGGGGTTCATCATGGTTCTCGAGAAAACGAACCAGCTTCCGCTGAAAACGTGTATCGGCTGCCAAATGCGCCCGCACTGCGCCGGGATTGCGGCTCAGCAGCTTGTCGTAGAGAGTCTTGTCATAGGTGTAATCGAAACCCTGCGCCTGCAAATCCCACTCCCGTCCCCAATAGGCCTCCGCGACGAAAAGGAAATCGCGATCTACTTCGTGAGCAGCGCGTATCGCTTTCGGCCAGAAGGCCTCCGCGCTGATGCCCCATGTTTCGCGGAAGACCTCGGGCAGCAGGAGCATTGCTATGTCACAACGGAGACCATCACACTGAGCCGCGATCGCGCGCAGCTGTTCGAGCATGGCGCATTGCAGTTCCGGATTCCCGTAATTGAGCTGCAGAGTGTCTGGCCAGCTTGGAAAATACGGGTCGCGGCCGTGGGCAAGAATTTGCGAGCTGCCGGAATCAAACACGTGCGTGTATTTGGAAGGCTCTCTCGCCAAGTCAGCTTCTGTGCCCGCGACGTAGTAATCCGGATGTTCGACTGCCCAGGGATGGTCAACCGCAGTTTGGTTCGGAACGAAATCGAGAAGCAATCTGATTCCGCGGGTTCGGAGCCGCGCTCGGAAACGAGCCAAGGCAGCGTCCCCGCCGAAATCGGAGTGGACGGTATAGGAGGTAACAGCGAATGGCGAGCCGATAATATCGTTTTCGGTCAGATCAGGTAGCGCTTCAATGTAAGAATGACGCCAATTCGCTTCAGTTCGTGAGATCGAAGAGCCTATCGGCCCTGTCTGCCAAACACCCAGAAGCCATAGCCAATCGAAGCCGAGTTCGGCTAAGCGATTGAATTCGCTTTCGGGTAATTCGTCCAGATGACAAATACCAGCTGAGCAACCGAAGCGCGCCAGCCAATCGCGTGCCTGGATCTCATAGACTAGAGGATTGCTACTGCATCGTAAGGGCGGGAATAGCATCTTCCAATTCTTAGACGCCCACCTCGCGTGAGCTCCAGCCGGCTATGCTATCTTAAACGGCGGGCGGGAGTAACTCAATGGTAGAGTCACAGCCTTCCAAGCTGTTGGTTGCGAGTTCGATTCTCGTCTCCCGCTCCATAATTTCGATCCCGCCTTTGTGAAAAAAAATTTCGAGAGCAAGGGCTGAGGTGTTTTCGCAGCGCGCTTCCAAGAACATGAAGTTAGGCGGGCCATAGACCGCTTCGTAACAGAATCGAGGAAAACACGCATGATGATCGAAGCATCCGCGGCTGAGAGCGCTGCTATTCCCTTCACAACCGATGAGGACCGCTGGTCTGCTGTCCTCAGTCGACGGAGAGAAGCCGATGGACAGTTCTACTATTCAGTGTCAACTACGGGAGTGTACTGCCAGCCATCGTGCTCGGCGCGGCGGCCACGACGCGAAAACGTTCGCTTTCATCTCAGTTGTGAAGCAGCGGAAACTGCGGGCTTCCGTCCCTGCAAGCGGTGCCGTCCGGATAGAGGAGGGAGGGTCCGGCAGCAAATCTCCGCCGTAGAGGAGGCTTGCCGTGCCCTCGAGCGCGCGGAAGAAAATCCTGATCTTGATCGAATCGCGCATATGAGCGGGATGAGCCGCTTTCATTTTCAACGGGTTTTCAAACGTGTCACGGGCGTAACGCCACGAGCTTATTTCGCCTGTTGCAGAATGCGCCGGGTGCAAGCGGATCTGCAGAACGCGAACACGGTTACTGAAACGATTTACGGCTCGGGGTTCAACTCCAGCGCGAGTTTCTACGCCACTTCCGTCCAGATATTAGGCATGAAACCGAAGAGGTACTGGGCCGGCGGCACCGGCGTGGTAATCCGGTTTGCCGTCGGCGAATGCTCGTTGGGATCGCTCCTGGTAGCGGCTACGGAGAAGGGTATCTGCTCGATTCTGCTGGGCGATGACCCAGACCTTCTGTTGCGCGATCTTCAGGATCGTTTCCCGGGCGCAGAGCTGGTTGGCGGGGACCGTGCATTTGAGAGCTGGGTCGCCACGGTGGCCGGCCTGATTGAGGATCCGAAACAAAGGTTTGAATTGCCGCTCGACATTCAGGGCACCGCGTTTCAGCAGCGTGTCTGGGAAGCACTGCGCGGCATTCCTCCGGGTTCGACGGTCAGCTACGAAGAGCTTGCTGAGCGGCTGGGGACGCCTAAGGCTGTACGGGCGGTAGCGAAAGCATGCGCAGCGAACGCAATCGCAGTAGCCATTCCCTGTCATCGCGTACTGCGTAAAACTGGAGAGCTTTCAGGGTATCGCTGGGGAGTGGAGCGCAAACGTGCTTTGCTCGAACGGGAGGGAGGTGAACCAAATGCCGGCAAACCTGTTACTGCAGACTGAAGGGGCGATAGCCACCGTCACACTGAACCGGCCAGAGCGGCGGAATGCACTTTCGCTCGAGCTGATGCTGGAGTTCATTGAATGTTTGCACGAGCTGCAGAGGAACGTCGAAGTCCAAGCCGTGATAATTGCGGCGATAGGCAAGGTCTTTTCCGCGGGACACGATCTGAGCGAGATGACTGGCCGTAGCGAAGCAGAGTACGAGCGTATCTTTGAGACCTGTACGGATCTGATGACGAAGATTCAGGCGATGCCCCAGCCGGTTATCGCCCAAGTGCAGGGTCTAGCTACGGCAGCGGGTTGCCAACTTGTTGCAACATGCGATCTCGCGATCGCCTCCGAAGAAGCGGCTTTCGCAACTCCCGGCGTGCGCATCGGCCTATTTTGCACGACGCCTATGGTCGCGCTCACGCGGAACATCGGGAGAAAACGAGCCCTAGAGATGTTATTTACGGGCGAACAAATTAGCGCGCAGACTGCGGCGGACTGGGGTTTAGTCAATCGTGTGGTTCCCGCGAACGACTTGCAGCAGGCGACCCGGGTGCTCGCCCGGCGCATCATTGAAGCGAGTCCAGCGGTGCTAGAGATAGGGAAGCAGGCGTACTACCGGCAGGCAGGAGCGGAACAAGCACGCGCCTATACGCTGGCTTCGGAAGTGATGACATCGAATGCCTTGGGCGCGGATGCGCAAGAGGGTATCTCGGCTTTCCTGGAAAAACGAAAACCGTGCTGGCGCGGCAACCGTTAGGTCGTGAGAGCGCGCTAGCGGATTGAAGGATTCTCCTCAGGGCCTCCCAGGCGAAGCCCAGGCTCACGCTGCGGACCGCGTGATCCGTATTCAAAATCGGCGTACATGCCCCCAAGTTCCTTCAGCGGATCCGGAGCGTCCTCACGATCGAGCATGACTTCGATAAAGACGAGCTTGCCGGCGGATTCCGCGGCCGAAATTGCGACACCGAGTTCCCGGTCCGTGGCGACTGTGAAGCAGGCGGCCTCGTGATGCAGGTCGAGAACACTGGGCAGCTCGGTGTAACGCCAGGGATTGATGTCGTTATAACTCGAGCTGCGGCCTAGAATCGCACGTTCGATCGTGTATCCATCGTTGTTCAGCAGAAAGATCACGGGCCTTAAATCGTGTCGCAGAATAGTCGACAGCTCCTGCGCGGTAAGCTGCAACGAGCCATCGCCGGTAAACAGCACGTGTCTACGGTCAGGGGCCGCCAGCATGGCCCCAAGAAGTGCCGGCAAGGCGTAGCCAATCGAGCCCCAGACGGGCTGGCCGAGGAAGCTCGTGTTTTCGGGCAGTTTGGTTCCCGCGAGTCCCACGCTCGCAGTTCCTATGTCGAAGAGAATCACGTCGCCGGGTCGCAAAAACGCGGCTATATGGGCCCAAAACATCTCCTGGCTGAGTTTGGAATCGGAAACGCGCCCGGTAGGTGCAGAATGAACCGGCGTTTGTACCAGTTCAGGGAACCTGCATCTCGCATTCACGCCCCTAGAGATCTCGCGCAAAACTTCGCGCGCGTTAATTGCCTGGTAATCGTCGCGGCCTATGGAGCAGCTAAAAGGTTGCAGGTCGATGAGTGCTTCTTCAGGAAGGCGATGCGTGAAGAGAGCCGTATTTGCATCGACCAGGCGAGCGCCGATGGAAAGAAGGCAATCGGACTGCTCGATGGTTTGCCGCACGTGTAACCGGCTGCGGCTGCCGCCATACATGCCTACAAAGAACGGCGAACCTTCGGAGATGACGCCTTTGGCGCTACTCAGCACTGCGAACGGCACCCGCGCTTTTTCGGCGAGAGCAAGGATTTCCGGCTGGAGCCGAAAACGGTCGACACTGGTATCAAGAAGTAAGGCCGGGCGTTCGGCTTTGTTGAACCGGTCGGCGATGCTGCCGGCAACAGCGCTGAGTCGCTCAGGGTCGCTCGAAACTTCCGAAAGATTCAACGGTGCAGCGGGTGGAGCGATTTCCAGATACGAGATATCCGAAGCTAGTTCGATATAGACGGGGCGCTTCTCTCGCCAGCAGGCTTCGAGAACACGGTCCACTTCGCGTTGGGCATTGGCTGGCGTGAGACGCGTCTGCGCGACGGTGAAATGACGGTAACAGTCGAGCACATTGTTGTAATTACCGTCGGCCAGGGTATGGTGAACGAGGAGACGTCTGTCGAGGACCGATAGCGAGGGTGAGCCAGAGATACAGACAACCGGAACGCGCTCGCAGTGAGCGCCTGCGATTCCGTTAATGGCGCTCAAGGATCCGACTCCATGCGTAACAACCAAAGCGGCGATACCAGCCAGGCGAGCATAGCCATCGGCCGCATATGCCGCATTAAGCTCATTGCACGCGCCAATCCAGAGCATTTGCCGAGGCGGAAAACACTTCTCGAAACGAAGAACTTGTTCGAGAAATGGCAAATTGTAATCGCCCGGAACGCCGATGATGTGCCTCAGCCCGAGCTCACTCAGACGAAGCAGCAGGTAATCACCGATTGTCACCAGATCATTCTCACCAACCTGTTTACTCGCGAGAGTACGTGGAAGGATAAGCAGTCTTCATCTCGGCTGCGATCTCCATAGCCGTGCCAATCTGAACGAGTTCGCCTTTGCCAATGCCGGGACAGCTTTTTGCTTCCTCTTTCCAGGCCCGACGATTTTCGACGAGCTCAGGCCAGAAGGGATATAGACGGCATTGAGTCGGCTTGACCGGATGGATGGAGCAGCCGGATTGCGTAAGGAAGTGGCACTGCGCATTAAGTGGTTTGCGAAGTCTGAGCACTGTCGGAAAGCGAATTACGTACTTAGCTTCGAACGCTCGCGGGCTCATGCCCAGATAGGATGCGGCGCGGCGAAGATCGCGTTCAGTCAAATAAACGAATCCCTGCACTTGGCAGCATTTGGTGCAACCAGGCTGGCAAGTGAAACGCACGTTCACTCAATTGTATGTCCGAGCACTTCTAAGTTCGTGATTGCTATTCGTGCAACGCGCGGCGGTAAGCGCCGTTGTTGAACGTGCTCCAGGCGCTAAAGCCGTGCTTCTCGAGATAGAGTTGATAGGCGAAGTCGATGTTTGCTTTGCAATCGAGCAGATCACGGAGATTGAGCCCCGGTCTTTTCAGGTGAACCGTATTGATCTGGAAGTAGCCCCAATCGAGCGTGCCGTCGGAATTGTAGTGATAAGTTTCGCATTTGCCCTGCGGATTTTCTGCGCGCTGAATGGCGAGCGCTACCCGGCATGCCGATCCGAACTTCTGGCAGGCGTACTGCTGGTAAGCCGTCAGCGAGTGATGCTGGTCTAACTGTGCCTCGAAGGCATTGTGGGTTTCGGTTCGGCGGCTCATCACAAGGGGCGATTGAAAGTGAAGGCGCAGTGGCGATTGAAGGCTGACCGTGTAGCGGGTATGTATCAGGACAGTTATGTAGACAGCCAGCGCACCGGCCAGCAGCGCCAAAGCTCTGAGCCCGCCTCCAGACAATCGGATTGAAGAAGCGGTTATCCCACTATTCCCGCGCCTGTATCTGCTAAGTCCGGATCTGCGAGTTCTCCGGCGGGTCCGGAAAAATCGACTATTTAGCAGAACACGAGCCATTCGGTGCCAGTTTACCTGTGCGGGGCAGTACCGCTGACCAGTTCGGTGAATTCTGGAGAGACTTCCACTTAGGAAGAGCACACCAGTTCTTTTGCGGGAAAAGGGGATGCAGTCCGGAATCGTCTGCCTATCGCTGATTTTGTTGGCGTCCATGGCGCTCACCGGCTGCGGGAAAGCGCGACGACAGACTGGACTCGAAATCAGCTACGGCGCGAATGGAATCCAGCGGCTCAGTTTCAACGGCACGACGCTCGAGGATCTGGCGAAATATCCGGCCGATGCGTTTCACATTTGGCACATCAAAGCTACCGCGCTGCATGGCAAGCTCCTGACCGATCGCCAATACGGGTGGGGTGAAGTAAACAATGGCCGTACCTGGAACGCGGCCGCGCACACCTGGAATTACCAGTTTATCTGGGGCTCTATCAGCGTTCAATTTGCGCAGAAGGGCAACAGCCTGGAAGTGACAGTAACGGAAAAGAACAATGCAGATTCCGGCATCATGCTCGACGGTGCAACGATTTATCCGTTTGCACTTCATTTTCCGGAACTGCCTGACGGCTTCGGCGAGTCGTCATTCGAGCATCTGGCCCTCAGATCCGGCGACCCCATTCCAGTAGCAGAGTTCGACCAAAAGGAAGTATCAATTATTGCGGATGCGAGCCCGAAGCCTTTGTACCGCGGCTTCGAACCGGCAGGCGGCGGAAACAGCTATTTCCCGATTATCAGCAGCACTGCAATGGACAGCATGTCGAGCGCTTATTCGCGAATTGATCGACCGGTTGGACCAGGAGCGGCAGACACGTTCACGGTAACTCTCGAGTTCGCCGATGTAGAAGCCGAAACCCGCTAGAGCTTCCCGTTTCCTACCGGCGGCGGTCGCCCGGGTGGATCCTCTTGAACCCGGGTTGAAAGTTAAACCGCTAGTACTTCAGCCCGGTAACCAGAGAAGAAAGCTGGCTTCTAACCAGCAGCATCACTGGATGCCTCTCTAAGAATTGCCTAAACGGGAAGGAAACTGATGAAAGCTCTGTGCGGAATGCTTTTTGCTTGTACCGTACTGCTGGTGACACCACTCCGGGCCGACTTTGTTGCTACGGCGACGCTCACGCCGGGGGCAGACGGCGCGACCACTTCAAAAGGCAGCGGGACCGCCACGGTTAACTGGATGGCGGCAACTGACACGTTTACTTATACACTCTCCTGGTCGAATCTGACCGGTCCGGCTACTATGGCCCATATCCATTACGGGCCGCCCGGAGTCAGCGGACCCATTCTAATCCCCTTCTTCATGTCGAGCATGCCTGCAACCGATAGCATTTCGGGCACGCTTACCGCTGCTGATTTCACGCCTGACCCGGGCGCGGGAATCAACACGATCGCGGACGTTGCGACCGGAATTCAGGATGGGAACATTTACGTCAATATTCACACCGCTGCATATCCGGCCGGCGAGATCCGTGGACAACTAGCAGTGTCTTCCAGCGCTACTCCAGAACCGGCCACCACCGGACTAATGGCATTAGCCCTGCTGAGTTTAGGCGCGGTTCTCGCGCGGCGTCGCCGCACGGCCTGAACTGCTGCGACTGAGTTATCTGCAATCCGAGCCGAAGCGCTCTTCGCGAGCACCTCGGCTCTTCCTTTCTAAGCGACGCATCAGGCCGCTCCGCTGCCGGATGAAATACTAATCTCAGCATGCGATGCGACGAAAACCTGGTTGGACTAGACCTAGGCACGTCCAGCGTCCGCGCCCTCGTCTTCGATAGTGAGTTCACGAGCCATTCGGATCTAGGTATTCAGAAGAAATACGAATTCACAACCAGGATGGACGGCAGCGTGGAAGTGGACCCGAACATTCTGTTGCAATTGACTTGCGATTGCCTGGATGCTTTGCACGAACAGATATCGGCCAAGGGGATCAAGGCTGTGGGAGTGGGCATCAGCACGTTCTGGCATTGCTTTCTCGGAATCGATAAGGAAGATAAGCCGACCACGCCGGTGGTTCACCTGTTCGACACGCGTTCCAGCCAGCAAATGCGGGAGCTGACGAACACTTTCGACCCAGCGTGGCTGCACGCCATAACGGGCTGCATGCCCCACACGAGCTATTGGCCTGCGAAGCTGCTGTGGCTCAAAGAGAAGCGTCCCGCAGCGGTGGCGAACACCGTTCGTTGGCTCTCCCCCGGCGAATACCTGTTGCGCACGCTCACTGGGAAAGGCGCGGAATCGACCTCCATGGTGTCTGCGAGCGGGCTGTGGGATCAGCGAAAAAGCGATTACTGTGAGGAGTTGCTGGAATTGATTGGCATCGGGCGAGAGCACCTTGCGCCGGTCGATACGTTGGACGAGCCACGCCGCTCGCTACTCCCGCAGTTCGCGACCCGATGGCCGTTGTTTCACGGGATTCCGTGGTATCCGGCTTATGGCGATGGCGCATGCAACAGCGTGGGGAGCGGGTGTACCACACCGAAACAGTTTGCTTTGATGGTCGGCACCAGCGGCGCGATACGCGTTGTGGTGAAGCAGAAGCACGTAACTATTCCAGCTGGAATCTGGTGCTATCGGGTAAACCGTGAGCGAGCGATTCTTGGCGGCGCAGTCTCGAATGGCGGAGAGGTGTTTCGCTGGGTGACGGGCACGCTCCAGTTGCCGCCGGATGCCGAAGATCAAATTAGCCAGCGCGAACCCGGGACGCACGGGCTCACTGTACTGCCGTATTTTGCCGGCGAGCGTTCGCCATACTGGCGGCCGGAGCTACGCGCCGCTGTTACAGGCATGAGCCTCGCGACGAAGTCGTTAGATATTCTGCAGGCGTGCCTCGAAAGTGTGTCGCTGCGCTTCAAACAGATCTATGTACTTCTGACGCGGCCGTTCCCGGAACCCGACCAAGTGATCGCTTCAGGTGGCGCGCTGCTTCGGTCGAAGGCGTGGCTGCAGATGATGACGGATGCGCTCGGGCATCCGATCGTAGGATGTACCGTCGCCGAGGCCTCGAGCCGAGGAGCGGCGATGCTCGCGGCCGAACAGATGCGCCTTCTTCCCGACATCGAACAGGTCGCGCTGCGGCTGGGAGCTACCGTCAAGCCAAGCAGCAAGAACGCCGCCACTTACGAGCGCATGTTTGAGAGAGATGCACGGCTGTTTGAAGCTCTCTACGGAACGCATTCCACTTTCGATCCTCCCGAAAACACAAGTCCACTGGGGAACACCGCTGCTCCGTTTTCGACGGCTTAGGGCTGCATGCATTCCGGGCTGCAAATTCGCAGCTGCATTGGGTACAACTGTTAGAACAGATGAAAAGCGCAAACGAAGCCGACCGGCGGACAGATTCTGCGCCCGCAATTGAAGTTCGGAGCCTGGTAAAACGGTACTCGAAGGCAAAGACTAATGCCGTCGACGGCGTCTCATTTTCTGTGCGGCGGGGAGAGATCTTCGGTCTGCTCGGCCCGAATGGGGCCGGTAAGACAACGACCATCGGTGTGCTTACCACGGCGATTTGTCCGACCGAAGGCGCGGCTTCCATCATGGGAACCGATGTAGTCGCCGATCCGATCGGAGTCAAGCAGCGTATCGCGGTGGTGCCGCAACAAAGCAATCTGGACCGCAGCTTAAAGGTTCGCGAGATCCTGACCTTCCATGCTGCGTATCATGGCGTGTCGCGCAAATCCCGTGAGGCGCTCGCGGACCAGTTACTCGATCAGCTGGGATTGGGAGATCGCAAGAACGAAAAGGTCAACCGGTACTCGGGCGGCATGGCGCAGCGCCTGATGATCGCCCGGGCGCTGATGCATGAACCGGACGTGCTGTTTCTGGACGAGCCGACAAACAATCTCGACCCGCAATCGCGCTTGTTTCTCTGGGAGCGGATTCGCGAGATGAATGCGCGCGGCCTGACCATTTTGTTGACCACGCACGATATGGAAGAAGCCGATAGGCTGTGCCGGCGCATTGCGGTCATGGATCACGGCAGGATTCTGGTAAACGAAACTCCAGATGAATTGAAGCGGATGATCCCGGGCGGCACCGCCTTGGAAGTGCAGGCTCGCGCATCCGCGGTTGACAATGGGAACGCGCGTGAGCGCATTACCCGAGCTCTCGGGACGATTCCTAACGCCAAGGTCGAGTCACTTGAAAATGGAAACGAAGCTGAAGCCGAACCGGGCCACTTTACCTATCGAATGTACGCCGATTCTGTGAATGGCCTGATCGGGCCAGCGGCGCAGGCTGTGCTATCAACCGGTGCGGAGGTCCAGAATTTGAGCGTGAAACAACCATCACTCGAGGAGGTGTTCATTTTCCTCACGGGCAGGCATTTGCGGTAAAGAGCCAAACAGTATGAATGATCTCGTTGAAACAGCTTCCACTCCAACAGGCGTTCCGATCAGGCGAAAGGACTCAGCGCATCGAACCGCGCTCGCCGTCAACGCTTTTTTCGCCATTTTGAGACGGGACCTGGTAGTGACAGGCCGCGAGTTCGTTCCCTTTCTTTTACAGGCGCTAATGCAGCCCTTGTTTTTTCTGTTCATCTTTGGGAAGGTGCTGCCCGGCAGTGGGCTCGCGGCGGGCAATTTTGCGGCTTTGATGCTGCCGGGGATTGTCGCGCTAACGGGCATGATCGCGGCTATGCAAGGTGTGACACTGCCTTTGGTGCTCGACCTCGGTTATGCGCGCGAGATCGATGACCGTTTACTTTCGCCCCTGCCAATCTGGTGGGTGCCGCTCGAGAAGGTGATCTTCGCGGCCCTGCGCGGGACAGTTGCGAGCTTCGTCATTTTTCCGCTCGGATGGCTCATCCTCGGCCAGGGTTTCGCAGTTCGAAGCGATCGCATTCTGGTCCTGATTGGAATGGTGATCCTGACGGCCTGCGTCGGCTCTACCATTGGACTGCTCATGGGGACCGTCATCAAGCCCGATCAGATCAGCTTGATGTTCACACTCATCTTCACGCCGTTGCTCTTCACCGGATGTACTTACTACCCATGGGGAGCCCTAAGTAACATCAGATGGTTTCAAGCAATCACGCTCCTGAACCCGCTCACTTATGCAGCCGAAGGCCTGCGCTACGCGATGGTACCTCGCATGGGCGGCCGTGATTTCCCAACCCTCAGCTTGCATTGGATACTACCTGCGCTCGGTATCTCCCTGCTAATTACGTTTGTGCTTGGGGCGAGAACGTTTCGCAACAGAGTTGTGACATGAAAGAGGGCGTGTGCAACAGTGAACAGAAAGGCGAATGACTGAACCCCTATCCGGCTCGTCTTCCTCCCGCGCCGCCTTCCGATATCCCAATTTTCGTTTCTATTCCCTAGCGCGATTTGTCACCACGATATCGTCCGAAATGCAATCCGTGGCGGTGGGCTGGCAGATCTACGAACTGACACATCGGCCGCTTGATCTGGGTCTGGTGGGCTTGGCACAGTTTCTGCCGGGCATTTGCCTTTTCCTGATTGCAGGACACGTTGCGGATCGCGTCCCGCGGCTCAATATTCTCAAGACCTGCTACGCAGCCTTTTCCGTTTGCTCGCTACTACTTTTAATATCGACGTTGCACGGGCTTCACTCGGCTTATCCGATTTATTTCGTATTACTGCTGAACGGAACCGTTCGCGCATTCAACGCCCCAGCAAGTCAAGCCTTTGTCCCGCTGCTGGTCTCGGAACAGGACTTCCCAAACGCGGTCGCATGGAGCGCGTCGATTTTCCAGACTGCGACCATAGCGGGTCCCATGATTGGCGGACTGCTCTATGGATTCACCGGAAATCCCGTCGCTGTTTACTGCTGCGCGGCGCTCGCCTACTTCACCGGCTTTCTGAGCATTGCGAGGGTTGGACTGCCGGGCGCGGTTCGTCCGCGAGGAGCGGCTTCGATCGGCATGGTATTGGAGGGCATGAAATATATCTGGCGCAACAAGCCCATCCTGGGTGCGATTTCGTTAGACTTATTTGCGGTCTTGCTGGGTGGCGCCGTGGCGCTTCTACCTGTCTATGCACGAGAGATTCTTAAAATCGGCGCAATCGGATTGGGTATCCTGCGCAGCGCTCCGGGGGCCGGAGCGGTGCTGATGAGCGTAGTAGTAGCACACTGGCCGCTCCGCAGACGGACCGGATCTATCATGCTTTGGTGCGTCTTTGGATTCGGGCTCACGACGGTGGTTTTCGGGCTCTCCCATAATTTCTGGCTGTCGCTCGTTATGCTTTTTCTAACCGGGGCAACGGATACCGTCAGCGTCATTGTGCGCTCAACCATGACACAGCTTGGAACGCCCGACGAGATGCGCGGACGGGTAAGCGCCGTAAACATGGTTTTCATTGGCGCTTCCAATGAAATCGGGCAGTTCGAGTCAGGGATGACGGCGCAATGGTTTGGGACGGTGCGTGCCGTTGTTCTTGGCGGAGTAGGAACGATCGCGGTCGTGGCGGTGTGGGCTTACCTTTTCCCGAGCCTGCGCCAGCTCGACCGGCTCACGGGGACCGTAATGGAGCCAGTAATCGCCGAAGCAACCACCGCGCATGGCGGGCCTGACAACGAATGAGATACATGTACGCTTGTTTGCATGTTGCCGAAGAGACGGCAGCTCCGCTGCTTTATGATTTAGCCCTCGAGTTCTCTCCTGAAGTGGAGCAAGCGGGAACAAGAACCGTAGTTTTTTCGATCGCTCCATTGCGCAAGTTAATCGGCTCACCTTCTCAGATTGCTTCTGAAATCTCTCGTGCTGGATACGAACGCAAATTGCGGGCTAACTTGGCAATCGCCGGTAATCCCGATTCCGCCATACTTCTGGCGCAGAACCTCGCGGGAATCACGCTGGTTACTCCCGGCGAAGAGAGGCAGAAAATAGGGCCGATTCCCTTGGCGGCTCTATTCGCACAAGCAGCCAGTCTGGATTATGCATTACTTGAAGTATTATATCGCTGGGGCTTGAAAACATGCGAGGATTTAGCAGCTCTTCCGGTCGAGGGCGTGGCAGAACGCCTGGGCATGGCCGGAGTGCATCTGCAAAACCTGGCACGTGGCGGAGTACACCGGCCGCTGCATATTGCGGGAGCGGTTACTAGTCATGAAGAGCATCTGGAGCTGGAGCACCCGCTGGAACTGCTCGAGCCGCTGATTTTTCTCCTGGGTCGAGTCTTAGGCGAACTTTGTGCGCGCTTGCGCTCGCAATCGAGAGCGGTGCGTTCCTTGTTCGCGAAGCTGGATTTGGAAGGTCAGGAACCGTACCGTTGTGAACTGGAATTCCCCTTGCCGCTCGAGGACAGCCGCACAATTCTCAAGCTTTTGCAGCTTCACCTGGAGCGCCATCCGCCGCAGGCCCCCATTCTGGCTTTTACTTTGCGGATCGAGCCAGTGGAGCCGCGCCGCGTTCAGGGCGGGATATTTTTGCCCCCTATGCCGCCCGCCGATAAATTGCAAGTTACGCTGGCCCGTATTGCGGCCATGGTGGGCAAGGACAACGTAGGCACGCCTGCCCTGCTCAATACGCACCGGCCGGATGCGTTCGAAATGAAGATGCTGCCGGCCACAACAAGCAATGACGTAGTACAAGCTCAGCCGGGCGAAACGCTTCGGTTAGTGATACGCCTGTTCCGTCCCGCGCTGCCTGCGCGCGTTCGCTTAGTCGAGTATTCGCCCAGAGATGTAACAGCTGCCGGAGTCAAAGGAAAAGTTCTGAAAGCCGCAGGCCCCTGGAAAACCTCGGGCGAGTGGTGGGCTTCTACTTTATGGTGCCGCGAAGAATGGGATGTGGCTCTAGATGATGGTGCGCTGTATCGCATTTATCAGGATTCGCAAAGCGGGTCATGGTACGTGCACGGCGTGTACGACTAAACTCCCTTGCGCTACCACGCAACGATTGCAACCTGCATAAGTGCACAGGAGATCCATTCGGCTATTACAGGCGTTGTAGAGTAGCTTTTCGCCTGCGTCCTGCTACTGAGAATGAAATTCGCTGAGGGCCTCGAAATGGCGATAATTGCGATACCTATTTCTGTTCAGAAAAGATTTGCCAGAATCGCTTCGCACCAGGAGTAATTCGGATTCCGCAGGCAGCGCCTCGCAATTAGAACCAACCGGAACGTAGTTGAAGGCGATATGCTCGCTCGCCGCGGACAGCGGGAAATCGGGCGCAAAACCTGTCGACTTCAGCTCAAGCTGAAGAACTCTTCCATCGTGTCTAGGGCGTGCTCCTCCGTTCGTGCTTCAAGTCGAGCTGGTGCTCACGCCTGACCTCCTCGTCGCGGCGTTGCTCCGCTTGGTCCATTCTCTCCGCTTCACGAAAGAGAACCGCCGAATGCGCTACTAGCTCGTAGGGCTCGCCCGGGTTCAGAGGACGAGGAGCACAAAATGCAGAATCACGCGTATCGAGTATCGCCGACCAACTACACGAAGACGTACAAGGCGGCAGAAAAAACTGGATGGGCTCGTGATGCGGGTTCAAGCAAAGGAGAAAGGATTCATCGCGAATCAGCTCGCCATGCCGGTCCACGTCGTTGATGGTGCGGCCGCTCAGCCGCAACCCCAAACAGCGAACCCAGCCCGCATTCCACTCGTCCTCCGTCATCTCCTGGCCATCGGGCCGGTACCAGCAGATGTCGCGCACTTCCAATCCGTCGACCTGCTGACTTGAGGAGCTTCCCGGGCTAATCTTGCGGTCCTGAAAAAATTTCCGGCGGCGCAGATTGGGGTGCTCTTTGCGCAAGGCAATCAGCTTAGCCGTAAATTCGAGCAGCGCCTTCTTCCGGTCGTCAAGCTTCCAATCGAGCCAGCTGATTCTGTCATCCTGGCAATAAGCATTGTTGTTCCCATTCTGCGTGCGCGATATCTCGTCACCGCCGCAGATCATCGGGACGCCTTGCGAGAGCAGCAGCGTGGTCATAAAGTTACGTTTTTCGCGGTCGCGGAGTTCGACAATTTCAGGATTGTCAGTCGGACCCTCCACGCCGTGGTTCCAGGAGTGATTGTCATTCGCTCCGTCGCGATTCCCTTCCCCATTCGCCTCGTTGTGCTTTTCGTTGTAGCTGACCAGATCGTTCACAGTGAAACCGTCATGGGCGACTACAAAATTAATGCTCGCCGAAGGACGCCGTCCATCCCGCTGATATAAGTCGCTGCTTCCGGTCAGGCGATACCCCAATTCCGCCACCTGGCCATCATCGCCCTTCCAGTAGCGCCGGACCACGTCACGATATTTGCCGTTCCACTCCGCCCAGAGGGCCGGGAAACGTCCCACCTGGTACCCGCCTTCACCGACATCCCAGGGCTCTGCTATCAGCTTTACCTTTGACAGCACCGGATCCTGGTTGATCACGTCGAAAAATGCAGAGAGACGGTCGACATCGTGCAGCTCGCGCGCCAAAGCCGAAGCTAAATCGAAACGGAAGCCGTCCACGTGCATGTCGAGAACCCAGTAGCGCAGGCTATCCATTACCATCTTCAGCACCTGCGGCTGGCGCATGTTGAGCGTGTTGCCGGTGCCCGTGTAATCCATGTAGTAGCGTGGCGCTTTGGGAGTCAGACGGTAATAAGTAGGGTTATCGATTCCGCGGAAGCTGAGCGTGGGTCCCATCTGGTTCCCTTCGGCTGTGTGGTTATACACAACATCGAGAATCACTTCAATTCCAGCCCGGTGGAACTCCCGGACCATGGCCTTAAATTCCCCAATCTGCTGGCCCATGCTGCCGGAGCTCGAATAGCGGGCCGCCGGCGCAAAATAGTTAATGGTGTTATAGCCCCAATAATTGCGCAGCCCTTGATCCAGCAGGTGCTTGTCATCCAGGAACTCATGCACCGGCATCAACTCAATCGCCGTGATGCCAAGCTTCTTGAAGTACGTAATCATCGGCTCACTGGATAAGCCGAGATAGGTCCCACGCAGGTTTTCGGGGACGTCGGGATTAAGTGCCGTCATCCCTTTCACGTGCGCCTCATAGATGATTGACTCATGCAGCGGCGTCTCGGGTGAGCGGTCATTCTGCCAGTCGAAATGGGAGCTCGTCACAATCCCTTTCGGGACCCCGGGGGCATCATCGGTGGGATCGCAACTCAGGTCTCCTCGTGGGTCGCCCACTCTGTAACCGAACACCGCATAGTCCCAATTCACTGCGCCGCTGAGTGCTTTTGCATAAGGGTCGATGACCACTTTGGCCGGGTTAAAGCGCAGACCCTTCTCAGGCTCATAAGGCCCGTGTACCCGGTAGCCGTAGAGTTGCCCGATGCTCAATCCCCGGATATAGCAATGCCACACATATCCTGTACATTCCTGAACTTCGATAATGTCCTGCTCTGACGAATCTGGTCTATCGAAAAGGCAAAGCTGAACCCGGGTCGCGTTTTCCGAGTAGAGGGCAAAATTCACCCCGGTGCCGTCCCAGGTAGCGCCCTGGGGATATGGTGAGCCTGGAAGTAGTTGAGCGATCATCTTTATCGTGTTTTTAGGGCTGTAGAGAAGACGGCTACACAGCGGAGATGCCTGGCGTTCCAGCTTTGTTACTCTTCAAGTCGTTTGCTAGGTAACAGTATTTTCCTCAGCCATGGGTCGATCTGGCGGGTGCTAGCCGCAAATCGACGCAAATTAAGAAACTTAAATCTTCCTTGTCACCACTTCTGTGACACCGGGTCTAATACGAGGAAGAGGAAGTATTTTGTGGTCACCATCACTTTCATAGATGAAGCTCATCGCTTTCGGATAGAAATTGAAGGGCGGCTCGCCGGGAAATCGGTCAAAGAGATTCGTGAACGCTGGCATGCGGAGCTACTCGAGGCTTCGCCTCGCACGTTCACCGTTGATATATCGGGCCTGACGGGCTGCGATGCGGCAGGCATCGGACTGCTGCGCGAAATGCACGCCCACGGAACGAATATCGCGGCGCGAACCCCGCGAGCGTTGGGGTTTCTGAGCGAGATCTCCTCACCCGTCCCGGCCGGTCCTACCCTGGTGTACAAAGCGGCGACCGAAGCAGAGCCAAAGAGAGAGACCAAGGCTGCCGTCACGCCGTTTCCGCTTAGCAAAGCAGCAGGCGCGGGGGGCTAGCCCGTTCCCCGCATCGTAGCCTGAAAGCGTGGCGAACACCACGGCGCGCAAGAACCTTGCTTCACTGGTGGACGACTTCGACCGCCACGGCAACCAGTGGGCGATTGTTTCCCCGAGGGGTCTCCGGCAGAGCCGAACACGTTATGCGGATTTGGCCAGACTAACCCGCCGCTTTGCAGGGGAACTCGCGAAGCGGCAAATCGCAAAGGGCGAACGGATCGTGTTATGGGGTGAAAATAGCGCCGAGTGGGTGGCTGCTTTCTTCGGTTGTGTGCTGCGCGGCGTGTTACCCGTTCCGCTGGACGTCACGGGCACACGAGACTTCGCTCATCGTGTCCTGGAGCAAGTTTCACCTCTCCTCATGGTGATGGGAGCAGACAAGCTTGAGAACTCGTCCTTCTCCGTTCCCACGCTCGTTATGGAAGATCTCGATCGTGCCATAACTGCAGAGCAGTCCGGCGCAATCGAAGATCTCTTTCCGGAAGATCCGCTTCAGATCATCTTCACCTCGGGTACCACGGGCGATCCGAAAGGCGTGGTTCACACGCATGCCAACGTGCTAGCGAGTCTCGCGCCTATCGAGCGCGAAATGCAGAAATACCTTAAATACGAGCGCCCATTTCACCCAATCCGCTTTCTTCACACGCTGCCTCTGAGTCATGTTTTCGGACAGTTCATGGGATTGTGGATCCCGCCGCTGTTGGCGGCTGAAGTGCACTACCAGCCGCGTCTGGTTGCCTCCGAACTGGCTGAACAAATTCGCCGGGAACGGATTTCAGTGCTGGCCGCAGTACCCCGGATCCTGGACTTGCTGCAGGCTTTTGTGCTCGCCCGTTTTCCCAATCTTCAGGCGCGCATCGCGCAGGCCCAAGGTGCAAAAGCATGGCAGCGCTGGTGGCGGTTCCGCGATATTCATGGTCTGCTCGGATGGAAGTTTTGGGCCTTCGTCTGCGGCGGCGCGGCGCTCTCCCCTGCTGGCGAACAGTTCTGGAATGCACTCGGTTTTGTGGTCGTGCAGGGCTATGGCATGACCGAGACCACTGCGCTCGTGAGCCTGAATCACCCGTTCCATCCGGCGCAGGGCACCATCGGGCAGGTGCTCCCCGGCCGCGAGATCCGCCTCACCGATGAAGGTGAAGTACTCGTGCGAGGAGAGACTGTCTCGAACACCGTTTGGCAGGGCGGAACACTACAGCAGGAGGCAAGCGAATGGCTGCGAACCGGTGATTTGGCGGAACTCGACGCCAGCGGGAACCTACATTTTCGCGGCCGTAAAAAGGACCTGATTGTCACTTCTGCCGGTCTCAACATCCATCCCGAAGATCTGGAAGCGGCGCTCTCGAAGCAGCCGGGCGTGAAGGTAGCTGCTGTGATCGAATCGGATCGAGGCGAGGGACCGGAGCCGCTTGCAATCCTCGTTATGAACGGGGATGCCGCTCCTGAGCGAGCGGTAAGTGCCGCCAATCAGGAACTCGCCGAGTTTCAGCGCATTCGCCGGTGGCTGCTCTGGCCGGAGCCCGATCTGCCCCGCACGTCAACAGGCAAAGTTCTGCGCCGGGAGATTGCTGCCAGGATTGCCGCAGGCGAAATCGCCAGTTCACCAGTTGTTGATGCTCACGCTTCCGAGCTGGATCTCGACAGTTTGGGCCGTGTGCAGCTTCAGGCGCAGCTGGAGCAGCACTACGGAATTCGCCTGGACGACGTAGCCTTGCAGAACGTGAAAACTAAGGAGGACGTTCAAGCGCTCCTACGCACTGCGCCCGCCTCGGCCAGACTCGTGTCTCCCGCAGAGAAGCATCTTTATCCGCATTGGCCCTGGCATCCGGTTCAGCAGGCGATCCGAAGCGCGTTCCTCGAAGTTGTTGCCATGCCGCTGGTTCGCTTGCTTGCCAAGCCGAAGATTAGACTAGAGCGGCGGGACTTGCCTGCATCGCCTCTATTGATCGTCTCCAATCACGTCACTTCTTATGACGCTGCATTTATCCTGTTTGCACTGCCTGGCCCGATCAGGCGAAGAGTCGCTATCGCCATGTCGGGCGAAATGCTCCTCGACTTCCGGCGCGGGCGCCACCAAGGCAGCTGGTATCTGAATCTGCTTGGGCCTGCTGCTTATTTCCTCATGACTGCTTTATTCAATGTCTTCCCGCTGCCTCAGCTCAGCGGTTTTCGCGAAAGCTTCCGGCATGCTGGCGAAGCGGTGGATCGCGGTTACAGTGTGTTGGTGTTTCCTGAAGGACGCCGATCGGATCGTGGTGAGCCGCAGCCTTTTAAATCCGGAGCAGGCCTGCTGTGGAAGGATTTAGGTACTCCCGCGTTACCCGTCCACTTAGCCGGGCTTGGCGAACTGAAGGTCGAAGGTGAAGGTTGGTTTCGGTCAGGTAGTATTGAGGTGACCGTTGGCACGCCGCTGCGAGCTGAGCAAAACCGGTCGCCAGAAGAGCTTACAGAACAATTGCGCGCCGGTGTGTTCGGTTTGCCCGTCGGCGCCCCGGTTTCCTGACAAAAGGAATTCGCTCTAACACTCCGGCTCTCCGGCTAGACAAAAAGGATACAACAGCGATGGCCGAAACAAAGAAGAGCCGTATCCGCGAAGGTGTGCCTCATCCCCGCGGAGCAACGTGGGACGGCAAAGGGACGAATTTCGCCCTGTTTTCTGAGCATGCCACTAAGGTAGAGGTCTGCATCTTCGATGCCAGCGGGCAACAGGAAGAGCAGCGCGTTGCCCTTCCCGAATACACAAATCAGATCTGGCACGGTTATCTGCCCGGTGTAACGCCCGGAACGATTTACGGGTACCGCGTGCACGGCCCTTATGAGCCCGAAAACGGCCAGCGCTTCAATGCCAATAAGCTTCTGCTCGATCCGTATGCCTGCGCTCATTGCGGGGAACTAATATGGGATCCCGCGATCTTCGGATACAAACTGGAATCAGGCGATGACACTACCTTCGATGATCGCGACAGCGCTCCGTTCGTCCCTAAATGCACTGTTGTCGACCCCGATTTCACCTGGCACGGCGAGCGCGCCGGCCGTAAGCCCATTCCCTGGGATGACACTATCATCTACGAGGCTCATGTAAAGGGCTTCACGATGCTGCATCCGGCGGTTCCGAAACACCTGCGCGGCACTTACGAAGGGTTCGGCACAAAGGAGGTTGTGGATTACATCAAGTCACTGGGAGTTACCAGCATCGAGTTGCTTCCGATTCATACTTTCATCAATGACAATCACTTGCTTGAGAAGGGACTGACTAATTACTGGGGCTATAACACCATCGGTTTTTTTGCGCCCGACCCGCGCTACGCAGCCAACCGCGTCGACAGCTTACGCGAGTTTAAGCAGATGGTGGCAAAGCTACACGACGCCGGCCTCGAGGTAATCCTTGATGTCGTCTATAACCACACTGCGGAAGGCAACGAAAAAGGTCCGACGCTGTCGTTTAAAGGTATCGATAACGCGAGTTTCTACCGATTGCTGCCTGGCAACAAGCGCTTCTACATCAACGACACGGGTACGGGCAATACTGTGAACCTGAGTCATCCCCGTGTTATCCAGATGGTCACAGACAGCCTGCGCTATTGGGTGGAACAGACGAACGTGGACGGCTTCCGCTTCGATCTCGGGACGATTCTTGCTCGCGAACCAAACGGATTCGATAACCAGAGCGGGTTTTTGAAAGCGGTCAGCCAGGATCCCGTGTTGGGAACGGTAAAGCTGATTGCCGAACCGTGGGATTGTGGCCCTGGTGGGTATCAGGTTGGCGCATTTCCGCCAGGCTGGGCCGAATGGAATGATAAATTCCGCGACACGGTGAGAGATTTCTGGAGAGGAAAAGCGCCGGCTTCGGCATTAACAGAACGGATGTGTGCTTCGGGGAGCGTTTTTCATCACCAAGGCCGCCGGCCCTGGGCCTGTGTCAACTTCGTAACCGCGCACGATGGCTTCACGCTGAACGATGTCGTGACTTACAATGAGAAGCACAACGAAGCCAATGGCGAGGACAACAGGGATGGCACCTCAGACAACCGCTCCTGGAACTGCGGAGTAGAAGGCCCCACTCGCGACCGAGAAATCAACGCGCTGCGCGAACGCCAGATGCGCAACCTGCTATCGACCTTGTTGCTCTCTCAAGGCACCCCGATGCTGCTCGCAGGAGACGAGTTCGGCCGTACACAAAAGGGCAACAACAATGCCTATTGTCAGGACAACGAAATCAGCTGGCTCGACTGGAACCTGAAGCAAAAAGGCAAGTCGCTAACCGCCTTCGTCCGGAAACTTACTGCTTTGAGACATAAGTATCCCGTACTCAGGCGAAACCTGTTTCTGACCGGCGAGTACAACGAAGAACTGGGCTTGAAGGACGTCACGTGGATCAACGCTAACGGTAGCGAAATGGTAGACGAACAGTGGGGCGATCACGGGATGCGCTGCTTCGGAATGCTGCTCGACGGACGAGCGCAGACCACGGGAATCCGGCAGCGCGGTAAAGAGGCAACCCTGTTGATCATCGTCAACGAGTTCGCAGACTTAGTGCCATTCAAGTTACCGGACTCACCCGGCGGCGAGCAATGGACACTCCTCATTGACACCAATGAACTGGAGGGAAAAAGGCAGGCGAAGAGCTTCGATATCGGCGAGGTATACGAGATTACACCGCGTTCTCTGCGAATGTTCGTGCTGGAATGCGGGCCCGTCTAGCGCGTTACTCTTCGCTTGAACGGACGCGTCACTTCTCTCGCGATGCCGCTGAAGAAAGGCTTACCAAAAATACTTACTGCGAGGATTCCACCAAATAAGGCCATCACTTCGTAACTCTCGCGACCTTGCCGCTGCCAGTAAACATCTCGCAGATTGAGCCAGAGGGCAAACTCATCCAGGGTAAGCGCCGCTGCCACACCGTACAACATCGAGGTAACTCGCCCGGTCCATCGCCGTGACGTGCTTGAGCCAGTTCCAATTTCCAGCAGCCAGGTATAACCGACCAGCAGCAAAAGCAGAATGCCCCACACAAGGTGATGAATATGCCGCCCATGCATGCTGATGTTGTGAAACGGTCCGACGTCATTGTGGATCGCGATGGTGATTCCTCGTACCACCAAAACAGCAGTAAAGAATCCCACGCTTGCCAGAAACAGGCGCTCACGTCGGGTCTCGCCGAATTGCCGCCGGTAGATCTCATGCAGCCTAGTGCGCGAAACAACGATTGAAAAGATCGCGAGGGCCGCGGCTATGATCAGCGGTCCGATCCAGAAGCTCTTGTAGGCCCATGGCATGGCTCCAGTGCCGGCTATTGTTTGGGCGTTTTCATTAGCAGCTTAGAACCTTTGGACGCCGCCCAACGATTGAACTCTTCGATCATGGCAGGCGTCCATTGCGCGTCAATCTGCCCAGGATTATATTTCTGCTCGCGCAGCATGGTGTGTCCCCAATCGTCGCGCAACTGAGTCAATTCGCTCTGATCGGCTACCTCTTCGGCCAGTTGCGCCGGTATGAATGTGATGCCGTCCGGGTCGCTCAGGACTACGTCGCCAGGCAAAACTGTAGCTTGCCCGATACGTATCGGGAGATTCCAGCCGAGCAGCGTAGTATCGGCGATGGCGCTCGGATCGAAGTCGCGAGTGAAGATTTTGAAGCCCTCGATTTCGGAGAGACCACTAGGGTCGCGCACAGCGCCGTTCACGACGAGTCCGGTTCCGGTCTTGGTCATCATTGACGTGCCCAGATTGTCTCCAATGATGGTCCCATCTTTGATTTTGCCGAACAGATCGACAACCATCACGTCGCCCTTCGCCAGCGTCGAGATGACCCAAGAATTCTGTCCGCGACCGACGCGGCCCTCTTGTTTACCTTTCTCGTTGATGTACGCTTCGAAATCGGGCCGCAAGGGCACAAACTGCACAGTTACTGCGCGTCCGATCAGACGCTCTCCCGGCTTGACATTTAAGGTTTTCCAGTTGCCTTCGAACTGAAGCTTGTAGCCGTGCTGGCGTAGCGTCCCCCACGCCTCTTCCGCAGTTGTATTCTTCAGCCTGGCCAGCACTTCATCCGGCACCTTGGGCCGCCCATCCTCAAAGCGCTCGCCTTTCCAGCTCTGAGTGATGGCAATCCGCTGCTCTTTGGTGAACATCCCGAGCTGCGCGTGAATCGGCAAGACGAAGATGCTTGCCAGAACGACGCAAGAGATAGTGGGTGTTATCTTCATGTGAGTTATAGTCCACCGGTCCGCGTCAAGCAGCCGTACCATTCATTAGATTGCGGCCTCTGCTCCAAAGCCGATCATGGGAACGTTCTTTGTCCCACTCCGGAGTGGGCTCGAAGTACCCCGGCTCGAGCAAGTGCTGCTTGACAACTTCTTCATTGAGAGTGATCCCAAGCCCCGGGTTTTCCGGCACGGTGATGAAACCATGGTTGACGATCGGTTTCTCAACTCCTTGCACCAGATCGCTCCACCAAGGCACATCGACGGAATGGTTCTCGAGCACCAGGAAATTATTGGTGGCGGCGGCGCAGTGAACGCTCGCCATGCAGGCGACGGGAGACCCCGCAAAATGCATGGCCATCGGGATCCCATACGCCTCAATGGCATCGCCGATCTTCTTGGTCTCCATGATGCCCCCGGAGGTGGCGAGATCGGGATGCATAATATCCACAGCGTGCTGTTCGGCCAGTTTGATGAATTCGTTCTTCAGGTAAATGTCCTCGCCTGTGCAGAGCGGAATGTCGACCGCTTGCTTGATCTCCCTGAGGAGCTCGGGGTATTGCCATGGCACCATATCCTCCAGCCATGCGACGTTGTACTTCTCGAGCGCCTTGCCGAGGCGAATGCAAGACTTTACTCCAATGTGGCCGAAGTGATCGCAGGAGAGCGGGACATCGTAGCCGACGTAATCCCGGACTACCGATACGAAGTTAGCCATGGTCTCGATGCCTTTGGGCGTCAGCTCGATCCCGGTGAACATATGGGGAGTGTCGGCGCCTTGCATGATTGAGACACCCGCAGGTTTAGTGATGGTTCCCGGGACATTCTTCATGAGATCGACGCCGAGATCCATTTTGAGCCAGGTGAAGCCCTGGTCCTTTCTCTTCTTTAAACGATCTCCGTAAATGTGCGGATCATCCGATTCCGTTGTATCTGCGTAACAGCGAACCTTGTCGCGGAATTTGCCTCCGAGCATTTGATAGACAGGGATGTTATACGCTTTGCCGGCCAAGTCCCAGAGGGCCATCTCGATCGCGCACACACCGCCCGCTTGCCGGGATTCTCCGCCGAATTGCTTGATCTTGCGGAAGATCTTGTCGATGTTACACGGATTCTCACCGAGGATGCGGCTCTTCAACATCAGCGCATATGTTTTGCTTGCGCCGTCGCGCACTTCACCGAGACCATAGATTCCCTGGTTCGTGTCGATTCGAATAATGGGATCGGTCATGGGCGCGTGTGCGATCGTCGCCACGCGCAGATCGGTGATCTTCAGTTCCGAGGGCTTGGAGTTTGTGTTCACATAGGCGGTAGCCGCATCCAGCGTCTTGTTATCCCAAAATGCGAGCCCGAGTGCGCCGGCAGCTGCCGAGAGGAAAGTTCTTCTAGGAACCATAGCTGATCATTCTATTACCTGCGGCATGACGGCCGAATGTGATATAAAGCTTCCACTTGATTTTTTGTCGCTAAGGGAAACGTCACCATGCGCCGAATCCTTCTCTCCTCTGTATTCGCTTTGCTAGGTGCGGCTTTCTGTTCCGCACAAGTCACAACCGGAACCATTCTCGGATCCGTTACTGATAATTCCGGAGCTGCCGTGGCAGGCGCTCAGATCGTGGTTACTGATGTCAACAAGGGAACTACCCAGCAGTACACGACGGACGACACGGGCAGCTACTCCGCGCCTTATCTCGTCCCGGGCACTTATCGCGTCTCCGTGGAGAAGGCAGGATTCAAGCGCGAGACATCTGCCAATACGCTGGTCGATGTAGACCAGAAAGCGCGACTCGATTTCACGCTGCAGGTCGGCAGCATTAATCAAACCGTAGAAGTGCAGGCAAGCTCGCCTTTGGTTCGGTCGGAAACGGCTGAGCTCGGCGAAGTGATCAACCAACGCGCGGTCGAGGAACTGCCGCTCAATGGGCGCAATTTCGCTCAACTGGTCTACCTTGTTCCCGGCGTGACGAGCGGCCAGCCCGGCGAGAATCTTTCCGGCGCGAGCACTTTCAACCCGCGCGCCGCCTCCAATTTCAACGCCTTGGGCAGCCAGGCCAATGCCAATGCGTGGCTGGTGGACGGCATCATGGATAACGAATACACGTTTAATACGGTTATGGTGCAGCCATCCGTTGAATCCGTCCAGGAGTTCAAAGTTTTGACCGGCACTTACTCGGCGGAGTTTGGGCGCGGCGCCGGAGTGGTAACCACATCGACACGCTCCGGATCGAATCAATTCCACGGCAGCCTGTTTGAGTTTCTGCGCAACAGCTATCTCGACGCTCGTAATTACTTCAACGCAAAGGCTCAGAAGCAGCCGCCTTACAAGCGCAATCAATTCGGCGCATCTCTTGGCGGGCCGATCTGGAAGAACAAGACTTTCTTCTTTACCGACTACTACGGATGGCGGGAAATCAAAGGCCAGACTTTCGTCAACACGGTTCCTACTGCCCTCGAGCACACCGGCGACTTCAGCGATCTTCCGAATCCCATCTACAATCCGTTCACAACGCGCCTGGTGAATGGTGTATTGACTCGCGATCAGTTCCCCGGCAACCTCATTCCGCCCGGCCTGATCAATCCCGTGGGCGCGAATGTTATAAGCCTTTATCCACTACCGAATCTCCCCGGTCTGTTTAACAACCGGGTCGATACCCTGAGCCGGAATCTGAATGACAATGGCGGAAACATCCGCATCGATCACCGGTTCAGCGAAAAGGATTCGATGTTCGGCCGTTTCAGCTATGAAAACTTTCAGCTGTTCGATACCAAAGGCCAAGGCGGCTGCTGCATTCCGACGCCGGCCAGCGCGGCAGCAAAATTTGATCTGGGACCTTTCATCGCCGGGGGTCAAAACACAACTCTGAAAGCTTCCGGACTGGCTCTGAATGAGACTCATATTTTCAGCCCAACGCTGGTAAACGAGTTTATAGCCGGTTACGGACGAACCAATCCCTTGACCCAGCAGTCCGACTACGGACATGAGGCCGCCACTTCGCTCGGCATACAAGGCATTAACATCAACCCGTTCACAAGCGGCATTCCGACGATAAACATCAGCGGGATTCCGGGCGATCCGAACTACACATCGCTCAACGGGGGCCCTGCTTTTCTGCCCGCCAATCCCCGACAGACTTCCTATCAGATCCAGGATTCGATTTCCTGGATTCGCGGCGGCCATACTCTGAAGCTTGGATACCGAATCATCAAGGATGAAGTTTCTCCCTTCACGAACACCAACACCCGGGGGGCTCTCAATTTCGGTCTGAACCTAACCAATAATCCCGTCAACGGAAATGACGGCAACGGTCTCGCCACGCTGCTGCTGGGATATCTTGCGAACGGGAACAGCGCCGGGGGGTCCCGAGGCTTCCTGCAGACGCCCTACTATTTGACTGTTTGGGAGCACGCGGTCTATTTGCAAGACGACTGGAAAGTGAATCGCCGCCTCACGCTCAACCTCGGGGCGCGCTGGGATCTGTTTACGCCGTATACGGAGCAGCGCAATCGCCTTACTAATTTCGATCCGGTCAACTTAACGCTGGTTTATGCCGGCGTGAACGCGAGCAAAACGGCAGACGTGCAAACGCGCTGGAATGACGTCGGGCCGCACATCGGATTTGCTTGGGACGTGACGGGCGACGCCCGGACGGTGCTGAGAGGAGGGTTCGAGACCTCCTATTTCCCGGAGCAACCCTCGGGATCAGATTTCCTCGGCCAGGCCGTTCCCTGGACGATTTCCCAGAACACACCAACCGAACCTTTGTATCCGCTCGCCGCTCAAATGTCGAGTCTTCCGATGATCAATAATCCTTTCGGGCCTCCGGTCCCTGTGCAGCCCATCGGCACGGCGCAATTGATTGCTGCCAACCCTAGCGTTCTTGGCTTCTCGTTCGCGAATCAAACTCCCTATTACGAAACCTGGAACTTCGATCTGGAACGGCAGTTGGGTGGCAGCATGGTAGCCGAAGTGGCGTATGCCGGCAGCCGTGGCGTTCACCTGCTTTACGCCTACAATCCACAGGAAGTGCAACCCGGACCATCGAGCATTCCCTCTAATCTGCGCGTGACGATTCCAGCGATTGCAAGCGTTCGCACCATCACGCAGGTGGATCCGCGCAACAGTTCGAATTACCACGGACTTCAAGCTAAATTAGTGAAGCGTTTCTCGCATGGCGTGCAGTTCCTGGCAAGCTATACCTGGTCGAAGTCGCTCGATTACGGCGGCTCGGCTGCGAGCGGGGGAGGCTACGATGGCGGTCCGCAAACGATTACAAATCTGCGGGCCGGTTATGGTCCTTCGGGTTTCGATGTACCTCAGCGGTTTGTCGGAAGCTGGAACTGGGACCTGCCGGCCGGTAAGGGCCAGCCGTTCTTGAACCATGGCTTTCTTGCTTACGTCCTGGGCAACTGGCAACTGGGCGGCATCTCGACAATTCAGAGCGGACTACCGTTTACGGTGTATGAATCGAGCTGCGTGAACAACGCCTCGAGCTGCTGGCCCGATCGCATCGGCTCGGGCGCTGTCGCAAATCAATCCTATTCTCATTGGTATGATCCTTCCGCCTTCGAAGCGCCGTGCGCAGTTCCCTCAGTAAACGGCGTTTGCCCCGGTTTCGATTACGCTTACCGCTACGGCAACTCCGGGCGCGGCATTCTAAGGACGCCGGGCACTTTCAATTTCGACCTTTCAGCTTCCAAGAACATCCCGATCCGGGAGCGAATCAATGTACAGTTTCGCGTGGATGCCTTCAACGCGCTGAATCATCCACAACTCGGCGTACCCAATCAGAACATTAACCCGAAAAACCCCGCCGGGTCGTCTACCGCGATCACGAGCACGATCGGCGATAACCGCGACCTTCAAGCTGCGATCAGAGTGGTATTTTAGAACTCGGTTGACAATGAGCGCGTTATCGATCCGTGCGACTGGCCTCGGAAGCGCAGGGTGGATGCCACTCGAAGACAGGCTCAACTCAGCGAACCCTGTGCAGTTTCCAAGGTTGAAAATTCGAAGCCAATCCTAGATGGGAAAGCTGTAGCAGTTTGAGAGGCGGCGGCTGGGGTAAGGGCCAGCGGAGCGGACGCGGGCAGATCGGTGACGGGCGCCCGTGCGGGCAGCTCGGTTGCGGTAACTGCTTCGTCCTTTCTCGCTTTCTGTAGTTGGCGGAGCTCGGCGGATTCTTTTTCGTAGCGGCGGTGGAGCCGAGACTCTTGCAGCTGGAGGTTGCGAAGCTGCTTCTCGTATTTCACAAAAATCGCCAGTTCGATCATGCTCGAGCGAAGCTCAGCGGGTTGCTCCTGGTGGGAATCTGCGAGCTCGAGACGACCGAGAGAATAGATAGCCATTTCAAGACCAGGGATGCGCTGCAGACGCCATTGCGTGTCGGCGAGCGATTGGACGAGTTCGCGCTCCCGCAAACCGACCGGCTTGAACTCGTTTTCGTAAGCCTCTATATGGCGCTGGTAAGCGGCGGCGTCATCGGAAGGGAGAACCACGGTGCGGCCGGTGAGTCCCGTCTTCACTGCGTTCAAGCAAGAGCTGGCTTTGCCCTCCGGTGTAGACGGACCGGTAGACAAACGAGCGTTCTGGCGATTGGCGAGGACGCGCGCGGTGGGTTTTTCGGCATCTGTGGGTGACTGGCGAAGCGCGGGTGCTGGCGCTTCGGGGAGCGAGGGCGCTTGGTCAGCGGCAAGGCGAAGGGCTTTTTGGGCCTGCTTTTGGGCATTGCGCTCGGCGGCGCGGCGGATGGCGCGTGGGCTCATTCGTTTGAAAAGCTAGCACGCGAAAGGCGGAAAACGAACTATGTACCTGAATCAGCGGTTCTAAGTTGCTGAGCAGATGAGAGATTGAGTTGTGCGGATTTTGTGACTGGGTGGCAACGTCGGGCTAGCTGAAGCGTGATGCGTTCGTTCGGCTCTTTTCCGCCGGGCCGCTTCCGATAAAGATGTGTCGTTGCACGACCGCTATCGGGACAGAACCTCTTGGTCAAACGGTGCAGCGAACCGTCGGCCCAGCATGGCACGGACTTGCTGTGCCACGCATCACCAGCCTAACGGCCGCCGCACTTGTCTGCGCGGGCAGAGACTATTCGATCAACTCTTCGCCCGATTCCCCAACTGGACGGTTGCGCTTAGCACGGCGAGCAGGAATACGCGCACATACCTTCCTATTGCCGCTGGTCTTGCTCTTGCTCCTCCTCGTTCGCCACTCCGGAGATCGTCCCCTTAAACTTCCCTGTGGCGCTAAAAAAGACCGGGCTCGGAGGATTAGTCGATTCGTCGAATGACACCGGCAGTACCGTCTCGGTCAACTTAAGCACGCCGTGCGCATCCTTGAAACGACCGGTTCCGCTAGTAATTTGAAAAATCCTGGTACAGTGCGCCTCGATAGCCACGAAGTCGATGCAATCGAAGCCCTCGGTGAGCTTGACAATCAACAGACTTCCGTCGTGGAAGCGAAATACGCCCGCGCCGGCCGCGGTTGGGGTATAAAGCTGACCAGCCGGGCAAAGTCTGGACGGCTGCGGCTGAAGTGGGTCTTGGTCTGCCTCTACATTACGAAAGGTAAACGGGCCCAGCGTACCGTTCCCGGCGAAATGGAATTCGGAGGTTTTTGTGCCACCGATGTTCAGATTAATCGCGCTGGCGCCCTCCGTTCCTGAAAACGTCATCTTGACAGCCTTCTCCTGTGCGTAAACGCCTGCGACACCGAGATTGAGCAGCAGTGCCACGGTTGCTATATGTTTCATTTGTGCCTCCTGATTTTTGGGAAGAGATCCTAGTGAAGTCCTTCTTCCGCTGGTACAGGCGGAACCAGACCGCAAAAGCGGCCAGGTTCTGGTATATTTTTTGTGCTCGTGGGGGAACGGGCTAGCCATCGACGCACGTTCTGCAGAAATCACCAGTCTGTTGAAAGCCTGGGAAAGCGGTGACAAGGCAGCCCTGGACCAGTTGGCGGAGCGCGTGTATCCCGAATTCCGCCGGATGGCGCGCCACTATATGAAGAACGAAGGCCAGGGCAACACGCTCCAGGCCACCGCCCTGATCCATGAGGTCTACCTCCGCCTGGTAGAGGTGACCAACATCGAATGGCAGGCGCGCGCGCAGTTTTTTGCCATGGCGGCGCAGATGATGCGGCGCATCCTGGTGGACGCGGCTCGCGCTCGGGGTTCAGACAAGCGCGGCGGCGTAGCGCCTAAAGTGAACATCGAGGAAACAGCCGTCCTTTCACCGGCCACGGACCGCTCCATCCTCGCTCTGGATGAGGCCTTGACCGCGTTCTCGCAGGTGGCTCCGCGCCAGGCCAAAGTGGTCGAGTTGCGTTATTTCGGCGGATTGACAGAGGAAGAGATTATCTCGGTTCTTGCAATCTCGCCGCGCACCGTCCGGCGCGATTGGCATATCGCCAAAGCCTGGCTGCTGCGGGAGTTGACCGCAGGGGGCACGGCTGCGTCCCGCCCCTCGACGGAAGAACACGGCTGAGCTTCGGGGCGCAGCCTTCAAACCGTACCCGTTCTGGCGCATACCCGTAAAAACCTCTACAATAAGGAACCAGTCGATAGCGCAGCCATGACCCCGGAGCTTTTCGAGCACATTGAAGAGCTCTATCATGCGGCCCGCGAAGGGACCGCCGAAGAGCGTGCGGCATTGCTCGCCCGGACCGATCCCGAATTGCGCTGCGAAGTGGAGGCTCTGCTCGCGCAGCCGGGCAGCGGCGAGTTCCTGGACCGGCTTGCCATCCAGAACGCCCCGGAACTGCTCGAGGATGCGACGGCTACTCAATTTATCGCCGGCGCTTGCCTGGGGCCATACCGGATCGAATCAAAACTCGGCGAAGGCGGTATGGGCCAGGTTTTTCGAGCGGTAGACACGCGATTAGGCCGCGCTGTCGCGATCAAGATCGCTCACGAGCGGTTTAGTTCGCTTTTCGAGCGCGAAGGGCGCACCATTTCATCGCTCAATCACCCGCATATCTGCACGGTCTACGATGTTGGGCCGAATTACCTGGTCATGGAGCTGGTGGAGGGAGAGACAATAGCGGCCCGGCTGAAAAGCGCAAAGGCTGCGCAGGTCGGCGCCAGGCAAAAGAAGAACTCGATGGATTTGGCCGCGCCAAGCGAGTCCGTTTTGCGCGGGTCGCATAATACCGGACCTCTGCCAGTAAAGACGGCGCTCCTGTATGCATCGCAGATCGCAGCCGCGCTGGCCGAGGCGCACGGCAAGGGCATCGTTCACCGCGACCTCAAACCGGGTAACATCATGATCGCGAAATCCGGTGTTAAGGTGCTGGATTTCGGACTGGCGAAATCGAGTACGGACGAAACGGCCACGGCCAGCCACATGCTGATGGGCACGCCTGGCTATATAGCGCCGGAGCAACGCGAGGGGAAGCCGGCCGATGCGCGCAGCGATATCTACTCGTTTGGCTGCGTCCTTTGTGAGATGCTGACCGGCGCCCGCGTTGGGCCCCAGCGGAAACGGATCCCCTCACGCGGGCTTGAAAAGGTCGTAAACCGATCTCTGGAGGAAAGCCCTGAGCGCCGCTGGCAATCGGCTGCCGAACTCGAGCGGGAACTGAAACGAATCAGCACGGCGAGAAGCCCCTGGCTGACCGTTTCGGCAGCGGTTGTGGCTCTGGCTTTTTTGGCTGCCGCGTACTTCTATTTCCATCGCGTCCCGAAGCTCACGGCGCAGGACACGATTGTGCTGGGGGAATTCGAGAATAAGACCGGAGACCCGATGTTCGATCAGACGCTGCGCCGCGGTTTGGCCGTGCAACTGGAACAGTCCCCCTTCCTCAGACTGTTATCGGACGACAGCATCAAGCAGGCACTCCATCTCATGAACCGGCCGGCCGAGACGCGGCTTACATCGGAGATCGCACGGGAGATCTGCCAGCGCAACGGCGGCACTGCGGTGCTGGAGGGTTCGATCGCAGGCCTCGGAAGCCAGTACGTGTTGTGGTTGCGCGCTCGGAACTGCGACACGGGAGATGTTCTCGCTCAGGAGCAGGCGCAGGTAGGAGGGAAAGAAGAGATCTTGAAGGCGCTGAGCCGAATTGCGGTTCAAATGAGGACCCGGCTGGGCGAATCGCTCGCCAGCATCCAGGAGCACTCGACGCCACTGGAAGAGGCAACTACGCCGTCTCTCGAAGCTCTGAAGGCGTATAGTGCCGGGCGCGCCGCTCTTTTCGCGCATGGCGGCCCTGCTGCGATCCCTCACTTTCAGCGCGCGATCGCGATCGACCCGCAGTTCGCTATGGCCCATGGTGATTTGTCCATCGTGTACTGGAACATGGGCCAAACGGATCTCTCCATCGAGTACACCCGCAAAGCTTACGAGCTTCGCGACCGAGTCAGTGACAGGGAAAGGCGCTGGATCCTTTTTCTCTACGACCGGCAGGTGACGGGAAACTTGCCAAGAGAGCTACAGAACCTCGAATCGTGGGTGCAGATGTATCCGCGCGACTGGAGTCCGGTTGCAGTTTTGGGGGGCTGGGGAGCGCAGGGCACAGGCGAATATGAAAAGGGAATCCAGGCAGGGCGAGATGCCCTTCGGCTGAATCCGGACAATCCGTTTCCGTACACTGTGGCCCTGCATTATGTATTCCTGAATCGGTTCGCGGAGGCCGCGGATATTTTGCGGCGGGCGGCCGCGCACAATCTGGAAATTCCCGAAATGCTGATTACTCGTTATTACCTGGCATTTTTTAAAGGCGACCGGCCGGGCATGGAGCGCGAAATCGCGCGCGCTCCTTCTGAACATTCGGAGGACTGGATGTCGCACAATGAGGCTCTGGTGCTCGCCCGCTCCGGCCAAATGCGGGAGGCGCGGTCGATGTGGGAGCGCGCGATCGCCATGGCGCAGCAGGCCGGAAAAAGCGAAAATGCTGCGCTCTATAAGGCATCTGAGGCGGTGTGCGAAGCGCATTTCGGAAACACCGCTGCGGCAAAAGATCGCGCCCGGGCAGCGCTGCAGCTCGCGAAAGGCCGCGATGTGGAATATGCGGCGGGTTATGCGCTGGCGCTCTCGGGCGATTCTTCCGCATCGCAGAGGCTCGCCGCCGATCTGGAGAAACGCTTCCCGGAGGACACCCCGGTGCAATTCGAGTATCTTCCCACCCTGGGCGCGCTCTTTGCACTCGCGCATCGCGCACCGTCGGACGCGCTAGAGCAATTGCAGAAGGCGCTTCCTTACGATTTCGCACTGCCGGGCACAGCATTCTTTGCCAAGTTCGGCGGCCTCTATCCGGCGTATGTGCGCGGCGAGGCGTACCTGAGAGCTCAGCAGGGCCGGGAGGCGGCTGCGGAATTCCAAAAAGTTCTCGATCATCGCGGCATCGTTTATGCCGATCCAATAGGCGCCCTGGCGCATTTGCAATTAGGCCGCGCGCTCGTTTTGTCGGGCGATAAAATCAAAGCGAAAAGCGCCTACCAGGACTTTCTCACGCTCTGGAAGGCTGCCGACTCCGATATCCCGGTTCTCAGGCAAGCCAGGGTGGAATACGGCAAGCTGCTGTGAACGCGATATTAGACGCTACTCGGCATCGACCCGCTTTGAGCGTTAGTCCCTGATGCGATTCGGAAACCGTTCAAGGTTGAACGAGCTCCGGATTCCCGATAGGGTTGTTGAGGGCTTTCTAAACCCCGAAAATGGATCCATCAACTCACAGCCTTTTAGGGTTTCTCTCCGTTACGGATCCAAGCGCGGTGCATCTGCCCTTCGCATTGCTGCTCATCTTTGGCACTGCTAAGCTCTTTGCGAATATTTGTGAACGATTTGGACAACCGGGGCTTGCCGGCGAAATCATCGCGGGCGTCATCCTCGGACCAAGCCTTCTCAATTGGGTGCGCCCTGACAATGTTCTGACGGCACTAGCGGAAATGGGGGTGATGTTTCTGCTGTTCCGGGTCGGCCTGGAGGTGAAGGCATCTGATTTGATGCGTGTCGGCAAGACAGCCCTCACCGTCGCCGTTCTGGGCGTAGTTCTTCCTTTCCTGCTCGGATGGGCGGTCATGGCAAGGGCCGGAGTGTCACGCATCGAAGCGATTTTTGTGGGGGCTGCCCTGGTCGCGACGAGTGTCGGTATTACGGCTCAGGTACTCGCATCGAAGGGGCTGTTGCAAGAACGCGCGAGCCGAATCGTTCTGGCGGCGGCAGTGATCGACGATGTGCTGGGGCTACTTGTTCTTGCTCTGGTCAGCAGTATGGCCGAACGCCACATAAATCTCGCGGCTTTGGCCACAACAGGCATTATCGCCGGAGGATTTACTGTGCTGGTCGCAAAGTACGGCACACGTACGCTCCAGCACATCCTACCCAGGGTCGAGCGAAGGCTGGCCGTCGAAGAGGGGCAGTTCCATCTGGCGCTCGTCCTGCTTTTTGCGCTGGCTTTGGCGGCTGTGCATGTGGGAGTAGCGGCGATAGTAGGCGCCTTTCTTGCTGGGATGGCCTTATCGGAAACGGTGAACCGGCGTGTTCGCGATCTGGCTCATGGCATTACGGAGCTGCTAGTCCCCTTTTTTCTTGCCGGCATCGGTTTGCACCTTGATCTTTCTGCCTTCACTAGTGGCACGACGTTGATGCTTACAGTTGTGATCTGTGCGGTGGCAGTCCTCAGCAAATTTGTGGGTTGCGGGCTGGGGGCATGGAAATTAGGCCGAGGTGATATGCTGCGCGTCGGTGTAGGAATGATCCCCAGGGGAGAGGTGGGGATGGTGATCGCACAAATTGGGCTGAGCCTGGGGGTGATCGAAAAGCCGGTGTATGGGGTAATTGTGTGTATGGCGATCGCAACTACGCTGGCTGCACCTCCAATGCTGAAGTTTGCGTACCGTAATTGCCAACCGGGAATCCTCCAAGAAGAATTCTCGATATCCTAGCGCGAGCAGCAGAGTGAGCTCCTGAACGGCGGACAAGCTGAAGCGGTCTAGCCTCTGGCCGGTAGACAACGCTGTAATTGTGGTAGCGGGATTACGGTTACATATTGATCAGAGCTTGCATGAGCTGACTAGCGTGCCGCATTTGCGCGCTCGTGCTTCAGTCCTGCGTCGCGCCGATTTGCCTCTGCTGTTCGAAGCTTGCGCGCGGATCGCGGGCAGAGGCTTTGCCTGCAAAGAAGATTCCAAAACGCAAAAACAGGCTGCCAGCTGTGCCGAGAATACCGGAGATGATTCGTTTGCCCCGCCCTGAGCCAGGCGATAGCGAAAGAATGATTCCGGCAGCGGTGAGGACCTTAGCCGTTTGCCAGAGGAAGCCGCTCAATCCGGTCTTGAGCGGGCGTCCGACGCGTGCCACTTGACTTGCCTCCCGTTCCAGAACAATTGCCGAGGCCAATTCGGTGAACTTGCCGATCAGTCCGAAGCGCTCGATGGCTTCATCTTCCTGCCGGTTGAAGCGGAAAAACTGGAGGAAAGCCGCAGCCGCCGCTGTCCCCGAGGCGAGGAACATAACCGGCATAATGCGGTACGATTCCTGCCAGAGCGGGACAGCGGTCTGCGAGATCAGGACACCTGTATATCCAGACAAGCCGAGGCCCAGAACGCCGCCGAGCAGGCCGAGCGGATAAGCGAGCGGGCGGAAGAGGCGAGGCCCCAGCGGCAAGACAGCGGCACCGCCCATGCAGGTCGAGAACAAAGAAAGAATCCACGAACCCATGCTCATCGGCGACGTCGGGCGAAACACCCGGAGCATGTAAAGGAAGCGCTTGGGGCGTCCGAGATCGTGGATGAGCAGTCCGGCGCTCACCGCGCCTCCAAATGTTGCGATCCAGCGCCCGTGAGCGATCAGAGATGGCATGGAATCCGGCGCGAATACCTGGGCGGCGGCGGAAAGAGTTCCGGTCACGCCAGCCATACCGCCCACGTAGAAATAAGTTGGTATCGACCAGATCCATGCCGGCTGCTTCAACATCGGATAGCCGTAATAGCTGGGGCTGGTGCGAGACTGATGGCTCGGCACATACGGAAACGCTTGCGAGTGCAGCGCAAGGTCGTGCTTCGTGCTGAGCGGGCGCTGGGTGGCGGCTTCGCCCGACAGAGTGCCCAGGCGCTGGTCTATATTGCGGCCGTCGTCCACTAACTCATTTTCCATTTGAATTGCCCAACATCACCGAGGCGATGGCAACCATGGAAACGCCGAGGGCCGCGATGCCGGTCGAAATCCAGCTCTTGTTGCCCTTATGCGTGGGGACTTCGGGGTTTGGCGGGAGATTGTAGACTTCAGGCTTATCGATGAGCAGGAAAAACGCATTGAGTCCTCCTGTTCCGGGCTGACTTGCAGCGTCCTCGCCGTATAGATAAGCTTCTTTCACTCCGCGCTGGTGCAATTCGCCGACGCGCTCTCGCGCATGTTCCCGCAGCGCTTCCACATCACCGAACTTGATGGATGCGGTGGGGCAGGCCTTGGCGCACGCAGGTTGCATATCGTTTTTCTGGCGGTCGTAACACAAGGTGCACTTCCAGGCGCGGCCGTCGTCCGGACTCTTGTCGATCACGCCGAAGGGACAGCCGGAGACGCAATAGCCGCAGCCATTGCAGATATCGGGCTGAACGTAAACAGAACCGAATTCGGTACGGATGATAGCGCCTGTGGGGCAATTCTCGAGGCAACCGGCGCGTGCGCAGTGTTTACAAACATCCGAAGCCATCAGCCACGAGAGCGCAGTATCCGTTCCGCTGACCGGCACGGGACGCTCGATGAAACTGACATGACGCCAGGTGGATGCTCCGAGCGCGATGGTGTTGTCGTAGGACATACCGCTGAAGTGATAACCATCGTCGGGCAGTTGATTCCACTGCTTGCAGGCGACTTCGCAAGCTTTGCAGCCGATACAGAGGGTCGTGTCGGTAAAGAAGCCGTTTGCCATGCTAAGTCTGGTCTCCTTGCTTTGCGTCGGGAGCATGCACCTGGTGTTTGCCTACAGGCTGAGCACCGATTTGGGGAATATCGCGCAACCGGTCGCCGGGAGCAAAATCGGCGGATGATGGCTTTGGCTTGCGGCGGTCGCGACGGCCCGCGCGAATATTGCCGGTGATGGCTTTCGACTCCATAATGGCGACGTTGGCGTCCGCGCCGAAGGCCAGCAATTCGTTGGTCGAGTCACCTTTGACTAACCCGGCATTGCCCCAGTGATAAGGCAGCCCGATCTGATGAACGAAGCGGCGTCCCATTTTCAACGGCCTCATGCGTTCGGTAACGAGCACACGGGCCTCTATTTCTCCACGCGCGCTGGAGATGGTTGCCCAGCCGCCGTTTTTCAGGCCGATATCGTGAGCTAACTCGGGCGAAACTTCGCAGAACATTTCGGGCTGCAACTCAGAGAGCCACGAAAGCCAGCGCGACATAGCGCCGGATGTGTGGTGCTCGGCCAAGCGGTAGGTGGTGAGCACGTATGGGAATCGCTCGTCATCGTAGGGCCGGGCGAGGAGGTTATCGGTGCGCGGGTATTCGATACGAACCGGATTGCATTGCTGCCGATAAAGAGAGTTGCGAACCGGCGATTCAAAAGGCTCGTAATGCGAGGGCATGGGACCGTCGAGCATGCCGGTCGGGGCGAAGAGCCAGCCTTTTCCGTCGGGCTGCATGATAAACGGATCATCGCCAGAGATGGTCGCGGTACCTTTCGCATCCTCTGGCGGGCGGTAACTGGGAGGCCGGTCGGCTACGAAGTCGGGAACATCGTTGCCGACCCAGCGCGTTTTTGCTTCGTCCCACCAGACCAACTTTTTGCGCTCGGACCAGGGCTTCCCGTCGAGATCCGCAGAGGCGCGATTGTACATGATGCGGCGGTTTGCCGGCCAGGCAAAACCCCAGCCATGCCCCAGATGCTCGGGATCGTTTGCCGGTTCGCGACTAGCGGCGTGATTCTTGCCGCCGGCATAGATGCCTGTGTAGAGCCAGCAGCCGCAAGCGGTGGAACCGTCGTCTTTCAGCTTCGTGTAAGCGCTGACGGGTTTGCGATCGGCGACGGTGTAGCCGTTGATCTCGGCCAGCACTTCTTCCGCTTTTGGTTCTTCAATAGCACCTTCGACGCCATAATCCCAGGTCAGGTTCTGAATCGCGCGGTCTTTCGGATCGGTCGACCCGGCATAGAGCTCTTTGAGCCGCTTGCCGAGATGATACATGAAGTGCAGCTCGCTGCGAGCATCGCCGGGCGGTTCGACCGCGGCATGATGCCACTGAGCGAGCCGTTGAGTCTGTGTAAAGCTACCGTTCTTTTCGGTGTGGGTCGCGGCCGGAAAGAAGAAAACCTCGGTGGCGATATCTTCAGCCCGCACTTCCCCGCTCTCGTGCTCGGGCGAATTGCGCCAGAACTCGGCGGTTTCAATCAAAGAGAAATCGCGGACCACGAGCCATTCCAAATTTCTGAGCCCTTTCCGCTGCAAGGCGGCATTGGGCGAACCGACCACGGCATTTTCGCCCATGACGAAATAGCCTTTGAGATCACCGTCGGCCATATCGACGACGGTAGTCATATGCGAGTGATCGCCGGTCATGCGGGGAATGTGAGCGAAACAGTAATCGTTTTCAGGGGTGGCGGCATCTCCGTACCACGCCTTCAGGAGAGAGACGATGTAGTTCGGGAATTGAGTCCACCAACCGGCATGAGGAGTGTAGTTTTCGATGTACTCTTTGAGCGAATTATCCGAGCCGGCTTTCGGCTGCGGCAAATAGCCAGGCAGGAGGCTATAGAGCGTCGGAATATCGGTGGAACCTTGGATGGTTGCGTGCCCGCGGAGAGCCATGATTCCGCTGCCCGGACGTCCCACGTTGCCGAGCAGCAATTGCAGTATGGAGCAGGCGCGAATAATTTGTGCGCCGACTGAGTGGTGGGTCCAGCCCACGGCATAGCAGAATGCGGTGGTACGCTCGCGATTCGAGTTGTCGCAGATCGTCTTGGCAACCTTCTCGAAAAGGGCGACCGGCGTGCCGCAGACTTCTTCGACCATATCAGGCGTATAGCGCTCGTAGTGGCGCTTTACAATCTGGAAAACACACTGCGGATTTTGCAACGTTTCATCGCGCTCGTGTACCTTTGGTTGGCCCGCGCGGAAGTGCTTCGCTTTTTCGGCGTGCGACTCGGCGACCTGGTGAGTATCCCGGCTTCCGTGTTCGATTCCCTGGTACGTCCAACTGGCGCTTTCGTATTGTCCTTTGCCGTGCTCCCAACCGCTGAATAGTCCTGCGAGATCTTCGGTATCACGGTAGTCCTCAGAGATGATGGCGGAAGCGTTGGTGTATGCCTGGACGTACTCTTTGAAATAGCATTCGTGATGAAAGACGTAGCGAATCAAGCCACCCAGGAATGCGATGTCTGTTCCGGCCCGGAGGGGCGCGTGGATATCGGAGACCGCGCTGGTACGGGTGAAGCGCGGGTCGACGTGAATGATCTTGGCACCGCGCTGCTTGGCGAGCATCGGCCAGCGGAACCCGACCGGGTGATTTTCCGCCATATTCGAGCCCTGGATTACGATGCAATCCGAGTTCGCAAGATCCTGCAGCGAACCGGTGGCTCCGCCTCTGCCAAATGAGGCCCCCAGACCGGGGACCGTAGCGGAGTGTCAAATACGAGCCTGATTTTCTATTTGGATAATTCCCAGATTATTGAACAGCTTTTTGATCAGGTAGTTCTCTTCATTGTCGAGCGTTGCCCCGCCCAGGTGCGCCATGCTCAGAGTGCGGTTGACAACCTTGCCTTCGCCGGTCTGCGCCTCCCAATTCTCGTCGCGAGTCTTCTTCACGCGTTGGGCGACCATCTCCATTGCCTGTGCGAGCGGGGTTGCCTCCCAGTCGGTTGCGTAAGGCCGGCGATAAAGGACCTGCTGTACGCGATGATCGCTCGTGACCAGCTGAAAGGTCGCGGAACCTTTCGGACAGAGACAACCGCCCGAAATCGGAGAATTTGGATCGCCTTCGATGTCGACGATCTTTTCATCTTTCACATAAATCAACTGGCCGCATCCTACAGCGCAGTAGGGGCAAACTGATGCGACAACCTTATCCACCTTCTTCGTGCGAGGTTCTAGGGCGCGGGTGCGAGCAGAGGCAGAAGTTTCGCCGAGAGCACGCAGATCGCGACTTTGAAACTGCTTCAGGACAGGCCAGCCGGTTAGGTTCTTGGGAGTCATGCCGATTGTTCCTTGCTATGGATGCCAGGAAGCATCTGAAAGGCGACAGGAACGGGGGCTCGAATCTTTACGGGTTTGCGGAGGAGAGCGGCAGATCGGCGGAGATGAACGTCGATTTCGGGTGAGGCGCTGGAAGAAAAGGGGGAGAGACGATCTGGAGGTTGTAAAAGCCTCTCCCTGGGAGGCGTCGCGTTCGTTCCAAACTTACTGCGGCGCTGTTACGGTGTATCTAGTAGTGTCCGGCAGGCCGGGAGTTCTCTCATTGATTCTCCGTTCTGGGTGCGCATGGCCCCACTCTGCTAGACTGGGAAAGTCTTCTGCCCGCATTCGTCCTTAGCAGCGGCTGCTCAGCCGCTCCGCTGAATATTCGTTCATTTCGGAATTCTGGTTTCTATCCGAGGACGTGCTGCCGGTACTCGGCGAAGTTCCTTATAAACATATGAACCAATTTTCTGAACTGACTTTGTCGCGCTCCATCCATCAAAATCTGGCGCGCAATCAATTTAAACAACCCACTCCAGTGCAGGCGCAAGCTATACCTGCAGCGCTTTCCGGAGCGGATGTAGTGGCGACAGCGCAAACGGGCACGGGTAAAACTCTCGCGTTTCTGCTCCCGATTGCCGAGAAGCTGTTGGGTGCGCCAGCCGCAAAAGACGGCGGGAAGCCGCCGAACGGAATCAGAGCGCTCATTTTGACTCCAACACGAGAGCTGGCGATTCAAATCCATACGGCATTCGCGGAACTGACGGCGGGCACTGGATTAAGATCTGCCGTGATTGTTGGCGGAATGAGCGAACAAACGCAGATCGGCGCCTTGAAGCGCGGGGCACAGGTGGTGATTGCGACGCCCGGCCGGCTGGAGGATTTCCTTGGCCGCAAACTCATCAACTTGGGATCGATTCACACTCTCGTGCTGGATGAGGCGGATCGAATGCTCGATATGGGTTTCCTGCCGGCGATTGAGAAGATCCTGTCGGGCCTGCCCTCCGGGCGGCAGAGCCTGTTCTTTTCGGCTACGATGGACGGAACGATAGAGCGGCTGATCGCAAGACATTCGCGGAATCCGGTCCGAATCGCGATAGGGGAAGCGACGGCGAAACCACCGGAGCAAATCGATTTGCATGTTTACGAAGTGGAGCACGACAAGAAGATCGGGCTGCTGCGCGACATGCTCACCCGGGAGAGCGGCTCGTTCCTGGTATTCGTGCGAACCAAGCACGGGACTGACCGCTTGGCCAAGGGTCTTTCCCGAGCAGGGTTGCGAGCAATTGCGATGCACGGGGATCGTACGCAGAATCAACGCAATCAGGCGCTGGCGGGGTTCCGCGATGGACGCTACCGGGTGCTGGTGGCGACGGACGTGGCAGCGCGCGGCATTCATGTGGATAGCGTGGCGCACGTGGTTAACTATGATCTGCCGCAAGCGCCATCGGACTTCATTCACCGCATCGGACGCACAGGCAGGGCAGGCCAGCGCGGGACTGCTTCGACGTTCAGTTTACGATCAGAACGCGGCGAAATACGCCGAATCGAGCGAGAGTGCAAAGTGCGGCTCCTTCGGCAGAGCGTGGCCGCTGAGGTCAGCGGGCAGTAGGCGTCCCACGCATCCCTCCTTTTAAGTTAGATTCGAAACACGCCACCGTTTTGAAGAGTCCTTAAAGCGGATGCAAGTCGGCGGTAGAAGGCATCTCAGCCGATGCCTGCGAATAACGGCATTGATTGTTGGCGGCCTGCTGCTGGCCGTCGCAATCCTTCTGGCATTGCGATGGCCGTTTACGCGAGAAAAGCTGATCCGTTCTCTGGAGCACTTCTCTTCCAGTGAGGTAGCGGCAGCCAAGTTCCATCAGATTTATTTCCCCCATCCCGGTTACGTCGCCGAGGCTGTCACATTTTCCCGAAAGAGCGATCACGGAATGGTCAAACTGGCCTCCCTGAACAAGCTCATTTGCAGCGGCTCGTGGCTCGCCATGATCACATTCACGAATCGGGTGAAGGAATTGCAGATCCAGGGATTGAGCGTGGATATCAAGTCCCCGGTACCGGCTCCGATGAAGCTCCACCCCGGTCTCCAGGACAAAACGACGGTGCAGAATCTTATTGCAGACGGGGCAGTCCTCCAGTTATCTCTGGGCGACCCGGCAGGCCAGCCTGTACGGTTCGAATTCCCGCAACTTCGACTAGCCAATGTTCAACCGAAAAACGCGATCACGCTGCAGACCTTAGTACACAACCCTGAACCGAAGGGAGACTTAGAGGTTCGCGCGCGCTTCGGGCCGCTTGACCTTGCCGATATCGGTCTTACCAAGCTAAACGGCTCGTTCACTCTGAAGCATGCTGACCTGAGCCCATTCCGAGCGATTCGAGGTATGCTCGCGAGCCGGGGATTTTTCAAAGGAACGTTGGCGAATTGCACGGTTCGAGGTAGCGCGGCGATCCCGGATTTCGAGGTGACAAGCAGCGGGCACGCAATGGGACTGAATGGCAATTTCGACACGGTGGTGGATGGGCTCAACGGGGATGTTTCGATCAAATCTGTTGATGCGCATCTGTTGCATAGCGCAATCCAGGCGAGTGGAACGATCGGTAGTTCGAATGGGCAGCGTGGCAAGACTCTGTCGCTCAAGGTGGACGCAGATCATGCCCGGGTGGAAGACTTGCTGAGGCTTTTTGCTAAGGCAGACCAACCAGCCCTGGACGGTCCGATACTGTTCCGAGCCAGCGTAGTCTTGCCGCCCGGGCGAGTGCAGTTTATTCGTAGAGTGCAGCTCGACGGTGATTTCAAAATCCCCAAGGGTGAGTTTACGCATGCGACAACGCAGCAGAAGGTGGACGAACTCAGCGAGCGCGCGCGAGGGAAAGGGAAAAGTCCCGCAAAGTTGGAAGCCGTGGCATCCGATCTGGAGGGGCACGTGCTGCTGCGGAATGCAAACGCCATGCTTTCGCGCGCGTCGTTCGCCACTGTTGGAGCAGTTGTGCGAGGCGGAGGCGATTACAATCTTCTGAACGATGAGATCGACATGCGCGGCAAGCTCGCAATTCAGGCGAGTCTATCGAAGGCGGCGGGAGGCATGAAGTCGATTCTGCTCCTTCCACTGGATCCGATCTTTAAGAAGCAACATGCCGGGGCGGTGATACCGATCACAATCTCGGGCACCTATTCACATCCAGTTTTTAAGGTCTCACTGAGAGGAAATAAAGAACTGCGGCCCTAATAACGAGCTTCCCATCGCTGATTCGACGGGCACGGTTTTAGCTTCGAGCTTCCAAAGGGAGCTATAAGCTAATCACGCGTGAGGTGCAGCGTTGTCATCGCCTCCTCGGATTCCAGAGAGCCGTAGCGGCGGCGATAAATTCGCATGCCCGCATACATGAGGCCCGCAAGCAGGCAAAGCGCACTCAGCACGATGCTGAGATAGATGATGTTTACCAGCAGCCGGTACAGCGGTTTGATGGGGCTGGGCGGAGGCGAGTCGTTCCAGGTAATTTTGGCTTCGTACTGGATCCGGCTCAGGAGCGTGTCGCTCTCTTCCGAGCCTGCCGGCGGCAGGATAACAGCGACCAGTACTCCGGAGCGCTTCACGTGCGCGCCAGATACTCGTTTGAAATCCGCGGCGTGCATGCGCGCCATCTCGGGGGTAGGGTAATTGAAGATGACAAGGCGTACGGGGCGGTTGGCTTTGCCGACACGGTAATCGGCGATCTGGGCCTCGGCTCCGCTCTCGAAACCGGGTTTCGAGGGAGAGAGCTCGGGCGCGAAGGCGTTAAGCGAGGCGGAGCCCAGCACGTAACGGGCAGAATTCGGAACGAGCCCTTGTTGCGGCAAGAAGGTCAGGATGGCGGGCATCGAGCTGTCCCGCTTGTTGGGCAGCAGTTTGAAGGCTTGAGATACGTCCGCTTTCGTGGGAACTCCACGGTCAAAGACGAGCACATAGTTGAAATCCGAAACCACAGTTCGGTTCCCTTGCTGACTGCAGAATGGCGCGAGATCGCACGCGTGCGCTTCAGGCGAACGAAGCCATTCCCAGGCGGCGAGAGCACCGGTCGGGTCCTTCAATTGGTAGCTAGTGACTGTCATTCTGCCGAGGGGACTTGTCTCAGAATGGACCAGACCATACTCACGCCAGAGCGCCTGGTCGTCAGCGAGAAGCACGGACGAGGAGATGAGAAGAAGAACGGCGTTAGCTAAGCCGCGGCGCCGTGACATTTCTTGTATTTCTTTCCACTACCACACGGGCAGAGATCGTTACGCCCGACCTTCGGCCCCTTATTGTTGGACGCCGGTTCGGATTTACCAGTTCCATTGCTGCCGGTAAGCTGCAGATCGGCGAGCTCGCGCTCTTTCTTGCGGTGAATGTTGCGGGTGAGATCAACAACCGACTTCTGAGCTTCGCGTTTTTGCGCTTCGAGCCTCTCAGCTTGCAGCCGCTCGGCTTCGAGGCGTCGAGCTTCCACTGAAGCAGGAGACACATCGGCATCGGCAGTGTCTGCGCCTTCGAAAATGTCTTCGTCTTCTTCCGGTTCAGGATAGGGCAAGGGAGGCGCTCCCATACCGGTTTCGATGCGCATGAAATACAGGAACTTAACGGTTTCGTCTTCAATGCGATCCATCATGTCCTGGAACATGGTGAACGATTCTTTCTTGTACTCGATGAGCGGATCTTTCTGCCCATAGCCGCGAAGGCCGATACCTTCTTTGAGGTGATCCATCGAGAGCAGGTGGTCTTTCCACTGGTTATCGACCACGTTCAGCATGATGATGCGCTCGGCCTGGCGCATATTTTCAGGCCCGATCATGCGCTCTTTGGCGTCGTAGCGTTCGGCCAGATCATCGTTGATTTTGGCTTCGATTTCAGTGCGACTCAATCCGGCGAGTTCCTCGGGAGAGAGCTTCGCTCCGAACTGATTCAGAATGGCGGTCTGCAAGCCAACCAGATCATATTGGTCGTAGCGGGCGCCTTCGGGACAAAACTGGTCGACGAAACTGCCCGTTATGCCTTGCACGATCTCGACCATGCGTTCCTTTTGATTGTTGCCTTCAAGCAACTGACGCCGCATGCTGTAGACAGCTTGCCGCTGTTTGTTCATGACGTCGTCATATTCGAGGACGTGTTTGCGGGAGGCGAAATGCTGAGCCTCTACGGCTTCTTGCGCAGCTGCGATACGGCGCGTAATCAGCTTCGACTCGATGGGAACGTCTTCTTCCATGCCGAGGCGCAGCATCAGGTTCTGCATGCGCTCCCCGCCGAAGATGCGCAGAAGGTCGTCTTGCAGGGACAGATAAAATCGTGAACTGCCGGGGTCGCCCTGGCGTCCGGCGCGGCCACGCAGCTGATTATCGATGCGGCGGGACTCGTGCCGTTCGGTGCCGAGAATGTGTAGACCGCCTAAGGCTATGACTTCCTTGCGCTCCTCCTCGAGCTCTTTTGTGACCTGATCTTTTATCGCCTGGAGTTCGGCCGGCGGAAGCATGTCGGGCGATTTGCCGAGCTTTTTCAGGCGGTCTTCCAGCAGGACGTCGGGATTACCACCCAACAAAATGTCGGTGCCGCGGCCCGCCATGTTGGTGGAGACAGTGACCGCACCTTTGCGCCCGGCCTGTGCCACAATGTGGGCCTCGCGCTCGTGATTTTTGGCGTTCAGCACTTCATGCTTCACGCCCATCTTTTTCAAGATGCCGGATAGTCTTTCGGATTTCTCGACTGAAATCGTACCGACGAGAACCGGCTGCCCCTTTTCGTTGGCATCCTTGATCCCTTTCGCGGCGTTGCGGAATTTTTCTTCCTCGGTGCGGTAGACGACGTCAGGATTTTCCAGGCGAATGAGAGGACGGTTTGTCGGGATCTGGGTGACTTCGAGATTGTAGATTTTGCTGAACTCGGCCGCTTCCGTATCCGCAGTGCCGGTCATGCCGGACAGTTTCTTGTACATACGGAAGAAGTTCTGGAAGGTGACGCTCGCCAGGGTCTGCGTTTCGCGCTCGATCTTGACGCCTTCTTTCGCTTCGACCGCCTGGTGCAGCCCGTCGCTCCAACGGCGGCCGGGCATCAGGCGTCCGGTGAACTCATCGACAATGATCACCTGCCCGTCCTGCACGACGTAATCGCGATCACGCTGATAGAGGATGTGCGCGCGCAGGGATTGTTGCACGTGATGATTCATCTCTATGTTGGCGGGATCGTAGAGATTGCCCGTGTCGAGCAGCCTTTCAACCTTGAGAACGCCCTCTTCGGTCAAGGCGACACTGCGGTGCTTTTCGTCGACCGTGAAATCGCCGGTGGTATAGGATTGGCCGGGCTCTTTGCCTTCGATAACTTCGCCGCGTTCCAGGGCAGGAATGATGCGATTGACCTTGTAGTATTTGTCGGTTGACTCCTCGCTTGGACCCGCGATGATGAGCGGAGTACGGGCTTCATCAATAAGGATGGAATCGACTTCGTCGACGATCGCGAAATTGAAATCTCGCTGGACGTAGTCCTCCAGGCGGAACTTCATGTTGTCGCGCAGGTAATCGAAACCGAACTCGTTGTTGGTGCCGTAAGTGATGTCGGAATTGTAAGCGGCGCGGCGCTGGCTGTCATCGAGATCGTGGACGATGGTTCCAACAGTAAGGCCGAGGAAGCGGTGAATGCGGCCCATCCAATCGGAGTCGCGGTGCGCGAGGTAATCGTTGACGGTTACTATGTGGACGCCTTTGCCTTCGAGCGCGTTCAAGTAGCTCGGGAGGGTGGCAACGAGCGTTTTGCCTTCGCCGGTTTTCATTTCGGCGATGCGGCCGCGATGGAGCGTGACGCCGCCGATCAATTGAACATCGAAATGCCGCATATTCAGCACGCGGCGGCCGGCTTCGCGGCAGACGGCAAACGCTTCAACCAGGATGTCGTCGAGAGCGGCCCCATTGGCTATTCGCTGTTTGAAATCCTGCGTTTTGGCGGCAAGTTCGGCGTCAGACAGCTGCTGCAATGCGGGCTCGAGATCGTTGATCGCGGCGACAAGCGGACGAATGCGCTTGATTTCGCGGTCGTGTTTGGTGCCAAATACCTTGGCTAGCGTACCGTCGAGCATATTCTGGGGAACGTTACTACCAGTGTAACTGGGGAGGAGGGTTGGGGGATCGTAAGAAACTTCCATACAGAACCCTTGTTGGAAGTAACCTTAGATCCCTCGGTTGATATGACCAATCTGAACTCGGACGAACAGGTGCGAGTTGAAGTCCAATGATCTGCTATGACGGCCTTTCGCCCTTTCCGCCTAACGGTCAAGGCGTTGAGCAGGATACTTCCTCAACAGCCACGTCGTCGACAACCGTACGCAGGCCGACTGGTCCAACCCAGTGCTCATCCGCTACATGGGTCCTCGAGTTTCCCCGAGGTATAGTGTACCGGACCAGCGTGCGATCATGGCTGAATCTCCGTCGGGATAGTGATAGGTGATTGCAAATTTTACGTACCCTCGGCAAGCATACTGATCGCAGTTGCCGGCGTTTACATCAAAGGAAAATAAGTATTTGTTTGAGTGAATCACTGTCGAAGCAGCTGGTTGCGCATCTGCGGAACAACGGTCGGCGAATGCGGCGGAGGGAATCACCAGACCGCCAACAATGCTGAATAAGGCAGTACAGAGCTTGGTTACCATGTCTTGTCTCCCTTTCGGATTACGTGCTTTCTATTGAGCTACACCGCGTAATGCACCGCTCGGGTAATAGCAGGCACAAGGAGCGCCTACGGGTAGAAGAACTCGAAGAGAACAGACTGGGCCTGCATAGGTAAAGCAATTAGAGGCGTAGATTATCTGTGCCTCTAGTTGCTCTTGTCCCCGAGCCACGTCCCGAGAAGGATGGACATGATCCAACAATTTAAGGGTGATCTCACCCTGGACTGATGCTGTTTTTCTTGGGATAGCGTCCGTGGCTGCCGAGAGCTCAGCGGCGGAGAAAAGAATTGATACGCCAAGAAACGCGGATAGAATAAATCGTGCAAACATTTCGGTCTCCTTAATTGGGTTTGTCAGACAAGGGTTGATGTGATCAACCCGTCCTCACTCAATAAGGCGAGGAATTGGGGAGAAAGGGGCAGCTTTGAATCGTAATAGATCAACTGAAACCGCAGACAAAGCTTCTTCGCCCAAAGTGATAGCTCTGTTGGACCGTCTTAACCGGGGCGACAAAGTCGCAGCAGCGCGTCTGCTGCCTCTCGTATACGACGAACTTCGTCGTTTGGCCGCACACTACCTGAGAGGGGAAAAGCGAGGTCAAACAATTCAGGCCACAGAACTTGTGCATGAGGCATATCTGCGGATTGCGCGAGGGGAGCATCTGAAGTGGCAAGGATTGTCTCACTTCAAGGCCATTGCGGCGATTTCCATGCGTCGAATTCTCGTGGATCGAGCCAGAAAAAAGGCTACTGAGATCCATGGAGGAGGAGCAGAACGGATTCAACTTGAGGAGCAGCTAGCCATTTCGGCAGGGAACCACAATGATTTAATTGCCCTCGACGAAGCTCTGACGCGTTTGGCCGAGTTATCGCCGCGGCAGAGTCGTGTTGTAGAGATGCGCTTTTTCGGCGGTCTGACCGTTGAGCAGATTGCCGAAGTCGAGCAGGTTTTCCCGCGAACGATCAAAGAAGACTGGAGTCTCGGACGAGCCTGGCTCCATAACCAAATATCCAAGGCCTAAAGTGACGCCGAGTCGATGGAAGAAAATCGGCGAGCTGTTCAAGGCTGCGCGAACTCTTAAACGCGAGGAACAGATTCCATTTCTGTTTGAGCATTGCAGAACGGAGAGGAGCGTTTTCGATCAGGTCCTATCTTTATTAGAGAGTGAGAAGGAAAGTGGGCTTCTGGACCAGACCGTCGCCGCGGACAGTTTAGGACCGTGCCGGGTTTTTGCGGACAGATTCCGGATACTTCGCCACGTAGGGCGCGGCGGTATGGGCGATGTGTTCGAGGCCGAAGACTTACGACTCCATGAGAGGGTTGCCCTAAAAACTATTCGTCCTGAGATCGTTTCAGACACCCGCGTTTTGAACCGATTCGAGCGAGAAATCCAACTCGCGAAAAGAGTAACGCACCCGAATATCTGCCGCATATACGACCTTGGAGTACACCGGTTCGAGGACGGCACGGAACTGTTGTTTTTCACCATGGAGTTTCTCGATGGCGAAACTTTAGCTTCACGCATAACACGAGGACCGATGTCTGGACCGGAAGCGCTGCCGTTTATAGAAGATATGGTGGCGGCGCTATCGGCGGCCCACATGGCCGATATAGCTCATCGCGACTTCAAGAGTGCGAACGTAATGATTGTTCGTGACAAGACCCGTGAGAAGGCCATTGTGACTGATTTCGGGCTCGCCTGCGCAATCCGCGATCGCGTCGAAGGTTCGGTGCTAAGCGGCGAGCCATTGTTAGGAACAGTGGCTTATATGGCGCCCGAGCAGGTAAGGGGTGAACGGGTTAACGCGAGCGCCGATGTCTACGCACTGGGCGTGGTGATGTACGAAATGGTTACGGGACGGTGTCCTTTCGAAGGTGATTCGGCAGTAAGCGTTGCGCTAAAACACCTGAATGAGCGGCCGCCTCGGCCCAGCAAGTTCGCGCCTCAGGTCGATCCGAATCTCGAGGCGGTAATCCTGCGTTGTCTCAAGAAGGCTCCTGGAGAAAGATTCCCTACGGCAGAGGCGGTCAAAGCCGGACTATTTCAGGGCTGGCGGAAGCCCTCTTCTGCCCTCACGCGACGCACCTTTTACGCCGTAGCCGTTTCTATTGGAGGGCTACTCGTGCTCGCTCTGGCGGGAGCTATAGAGCGGTGGGATGCGTTGGAATTTCGCCCCTTTTCCGGACCGAAGCGCGTCGCGGTACTACCCTTCAAGAACATCGGCTCGGAGGCCTCGAACGAGGCATTCTGTCAAGGTGTTACAGAGATGCTGACGAGCAGACTTACGCAATTGGAGCAGTTTCAACGTACTTTGTCAGTAATTCCTGCGAGTGAGTTGCGCAGCGACGGTATGCTTACAGTTCTGGATGCTCATCGCCAGTTTGGTGCAAACTTGGCGATAACGGGGAGTGTCCAGAGATCCGGCGCAGGAGTACGCGTTACTACAAACATTATTGACGCTCGTGACGCTCGCGAATTGAGACAGATTGATTCGAAAGATTCATTCGTGCTGATGGATGAACTACCGATCATGGAAGATGTAGTCCTCAAGGACGCAACCGACCTTCTCAACTTCGAGCTAAATCCGGAAGCGCGCAAGACACTAGCCGAAGGCCGGACGTCGTCACCGGGAGCTTACGGCTACTATGTCCAGGGATACGGATATTTGCATTCAGGGTCTCCGACGCTGGACCAGGCGATTACGGAATTTCGACATGCACTGGAGCAAGACGGCAGCTACGCTCTTGCCTACGCCGGGTTGGGCGAATCTTATTGGCGGAAATACGTGCGCACTAGAGACCCGCGCTGGATTGGACAGGCCTGGAACGAGTGCCGCCGGGCCGTTGCTATCAACCCGCGTCTCGCGCCCCCGCATGCCACGCTCGCAATGCTCTACTCAGGAACCGGCAAGTTTGAAGAAGCGATCCGGGAGTGTAACCTTGCGCTTTCAATTGATCCGCGTAATCGAGATGCATACGCGCAGAAAGCACAGACGCTTGAGTCAATGGGGCAGATAAGTGAAGCTGAAACGGTGCTCAAGAAAACCGTCGAGCTCAAGCCGGATTCCTGGGAAGGGTATTTCCAGTTAGGATCGTTTTATAAGAAATACGGCCGCTATCGCGATGCGGAAGATCCGATGCAACGCGTCGTAGACCTGCTGCCGGACAGCAGCATTGGATACGCGAATCTCGGCGTGGTCTACTATTTCGAAGGCCTCAGTAAGAAAGCTGAAGGATTGTTTCTGACATCTTTGCGCTTGAAAGCAACTCCCGAGACTTATTCAAACCTAGCCACCCTCTACTTCTTCCAAGGGCGCTTCGCTGAAGCCGCAGCCATTTACGAGCAGCAGGCAACTGCAGAGCAAAGCGACTACACGATCTGGGGCAATCTTGGGGATGCCTGTAGGTGGTCTCCGGGTCTTCGAGCCAAAGCCTCATCTGCATACGGGGAAGCTATCGCTCTCGCGGAACAAGCCCTGAAGGTGAATCCGCGCGATTCAGATCATGCAGAGAAGGAGACAGCTTCAAAGCATTTCAGACATGCACGATCAAAGGAGAAAAGGAGGGCATTGAGTCTGCAAGACCTGGACGACAATGAGGCGAGATATGCGACATGCTTCGGCCTGCTTCCTACTCGTCCTTCTGACCGCTCCGCATGGGTTTACCGAGAATTCTCCTTCCCAAACCGTGAGAACTATTCCCACATTCAGCGGTTCCTTTGTTGCGAATGGGCGAACTTATGAATACTCGACTGCCGGCGGAAAGCCAGATGCAGGCGGAACAACAACAATCCCCTCGGTATTAATTCCCCTTTCGCTTTCGTTCGACGGGAGCGGCGGAAGCAGTGGAAACGAGGTAGTGATGGATCCGAACCGCGATTTGTCCAAAGTTCTGCAATCGCCAATCTTTAAACCATATAAGTTTGCGACGGGAACGACCCAGTATGGGGACGCAGTACAGCGAGCTCAGTTCTTCAAGAGAGCAGCAGCGGGATGGCATACAGTGTTGGGGCAACCGGAGGTAGCGCCGCCTGTTCGGATCAACGTGCCGGCAGCGAGTGGATACGTATTGCATTCCAAGCGAACCGGCAAGTCGCTGGCCGTGGTGGATCTCGACTTTATCAAAAAAGAGTTGTTTCAGGGTCTTGTGGGTAGAGCGGCCGAACCAGACAAACTGCTGATAGCAGTGGCCGAGAATGTAGCTTTTTACTCGCTCGGCGATGCTACTGTTTGCTGCTCGGTGGGTACGCACGGGGCGCAACTCAATAGCTCGGGAACCGCGGCTCAAGCCTTTGTGATCGGTTCGTACTTCCAGGAAGGAGTGATGGCAAACTACGCCGACGTGCAAGGCCTCACCCAGCAGCTTGCGGAGTGGATGAACGATCCGTTGCACGGTTATCGACCAAATGAATTCCCGAGCTGGCTGAAGCCGTCACCGCATGCGGGGTGCGGGGGGAGCGGCCGAAGCAGTTCGTATCTTCTCGAGCAACCGACCGATTACCGGCCCGGATTGAACTCGATGAGAGTGAGCCTCAACGGCGAGGTATATCACTTAGAAAATATCGCCTTGCTGCCTTGGTTCTCACAAAGCCCGGCTGAAGAAACATTTGAAGGCGGGTATAGCTTCCCCAATACGAGAGCTTTGGTCACCCATGCAAAACCTTGCTCGGAGGAAAACACGAGTTCCCGGCCGTCAGCTGCGCCTACAGCTAGGACGGGCACAGCGAATGATCACGCGTTGATTGGGTATTGGGAAGGATATTCGTCAGTTCAGGCTCCGGTCGCGCTGAGAGACGTCTCACCACAATGGGACATCATCATCGCAACTTTCGCGGCACCGGCCAAAGGATCGACGAGTCTGCTGCAGTTCGAGCCCCCTGCCGGTTTAGCTGAGGAACAATTCAAGGCGGATGTGGCTTACCTGCAAAGTGAAGGTAAAAAGGTTTTGATTTCGCTCGGGGGAGGCGGCGAGGTAGTAACGCTCAGCACGCCGGAAGATCTTCACAAGTTCGTCAGCTCAGTTTCGGCGATCGTAGAGAAGTACGGTTTCGACGGGGTTGACCTGGATATTGAAACGCCTTCTCTGCTTATCAATCCCGGAGATACGGACTTTCGGACGCCGACCACACCCTCGATCGTGAATCTGATCTCAGCGATGCACCAACTGCGGGAGCACTTCGGCTCCAAGTTTATGATCAGCGAAGTGCCGGAGGCAGCGCAGGCCCAGGCGGGGATGCAGGCATACGGGGGGCAGTTTGGATGCTTTCTGCCGGTCATCTATGGCACGCGAGACATTCTTTCCTTTGTGGACTCTCAAGACTACAACACACCGCCGCTGGAGGGTCTAGACGGCAATTACTACTTCCCGGGGAACGCCGATTACGACGTGGCTCTATCCGAGATGCTGGTGCATGGTTTCCCGGTAGCAGGCGGTGCGAAAGCATACTTCCCGCCCCTTCCGGCGAATAAGGTGGCGATCGGGCTTCCGGCTACACCGACGTCGGCGCGAAATTATACGGCGATACCAGCCGTTAAAGACGCTCTCACTTACCTGATTGAAGGTAAGCCGTATGCTGGGGCTGAATATAGACTGCGACGGCCATCCGGATATCCAGAGTTCAAGGGAGCGATGTTCTGGGCGATCAACGAAGACAGGCGGAACAACTATGAAATGTCGAATGCAATTGGCCCATTTCTGCATAGTCTGGATTCGGGGAACAGTCGGGCCCGATGAAGACTGTTGATGGCTCTGGCGTTCAGACACGTTACATACTAGCGATGGCAAAACGTAAAGCGGCTCAACTGGACCGTGGGGTGAGTGCGTTCACGGGCTTCCCGCAAGCGGGCCTGCGGTTTCTGCGAGATTTGAAAGCAAACAATGACCGCGAGTGGTTTCGAGAGCGGAAGGAGATTTACGAAGAGCAGGTCAGGATACCTATGGAACTGCTCGTGATGGAAACTGCGGCGCAATGCCGGAAGCGCGGGCTGAAGATTTACGCCAAGGAGAAGAATCCGGTTATGCGCGTTTATCGGGATATCCGATTTAGCGCCGATAAGCGGCCCTTCAAGACTCACGTGAGCGCCAGTCTTGCAGGCTCGCCGGGTGTTTCGAAGCATGGCGAAGTGTATATCCATTTATCTCCCGAGGAGTCCTTTGTAGCGGCCGGGTTCTGGATGCCCGAGCGCCCTTTCCTGCAGGCCTGGCGGGAAGCCATGGCGAAGAACCCAGCAGAGTTCCTGCGCATGACGAAGGAACTCGCGCGGGGTGATCTTGGTTTGTCCGCGGAGAGTTCTCTCACCCGCTTGCCGCGAGGTTATGACCGGTACGCGGACAGCGAGATTGCAGAGTTTCTGAAACTAACCTCGTTCGTTACGACTCGGGCCCTGCGAGGGAAAGACTCGCTGTCTGCGGAACTGGTGAATACGGTTTCGGATTTTGCACTGGCAGCCAAACCGCTCCTTGATTACGGCTGGAAGCTTGATTATCAACCCGCGCGAGACATACTCGATGAGCGGTGATCAGACGAGTTCGTGGAATAGTTTGTCGAGAGTCAGGGCAGGGCTGTCGCACAGGCCACTATGCACCGGGGACACTTGAATCATCGTGCTGCGAGGCGCGACGAGCCAGTGAAAACGCTCGCGTTTCGAGAGGTGCGCAATGGGACCGGCGCTTTGATCGCCCCGGCAGATGCTAGCGAAAGCTTCGAGATGCGAGTGAACCAAATTCAAATCCAGGTCCGGCCAAATGGCCAGGAAGCGTTCCTCATAAACGTGGATACGCGCGGAGAGGAACCGGTGTTCGAGGCAGAAAAGGATCACACCGGCGTTCAGAAATTCCCCGCGCTCGACTCGCGGCACCACGCGCAACACGGCATAATCAAATGAGCTCAGCGCGGGCACGCAGGGCCTCCTCGACAAACTCCGGTGCTGCGGCCAGTCGCCGGTGGAAGAAATCGACGTAGGCGGCACGTTTTTCGGGCGATGTTTCGATACCCGGAACCGGCACCAGCCATTCATCCGGGACAAGCGCGGCAATCTTCGCGAACACGTCTCCGGTGAGCATCGGACGGAGCTCGGCATCGGCCTCAATGATCTTCGCGGCCCAGGGCAGCAGTACATGCTGGCGAATCGCCGGAAAGCGCGAACTTGCCATGCGCTCGACGTTCTGCCAGTTGTGGTGGAAATACAAAGCTGCGCCGTGATCAATCAGGTAAAGCAACTTATGCCAGTAGAGCAGGTTTGGATTCCGGGCCGTGCGATCCACGTTGGTGACAAAAGAGTCGAACCATACGGTGCGGGAGGCCAGCGTCGCACTCACGGTATCCCCTGCCGCGCGGTCGAACGCGACTGAGCCGGGCAGATAATCGAGCGCGAGATTGAGCCCGACGCTTGCCTGGAGTAGATCGCGGATTTCCTCGTCAGGCTCGTTGCGACCGAGGGCGGGATCGACGTCAACGAGGACGAGTTCGGGGATGTTCAAACCAAGCACACGGCCGATTTCGCCGGAGAGCAGTTCAGCAACGAGTGCAAGCGAGCCCTGGCCGGCGCCGCGGAATTTAAGGACGTACAGGCCGAGATCGTCAGCTTCGACGATGGCTGGAAGGGAACCGCCTTCGCGAAGCGGTGTCACATAGCGAGTGGCGCGTACAGTCCGGAGCATGATGACTACGGAAAGTGTAGCTTTCCTGGTGCGGGTTCTATTAGAACAGGGCGCGGACAGCTCAGACTGAGTCTGCTGCCAGCTACATCAAGCAGGATGGCGCGCCTCGGCCGTGATGATGCGGATTTCGTCGATCCCTTCTTCGACGGAGGGAGGCTCCAGTCTTTTCGCGGCGCGCAGGATAGCCGGGACGGGAACCGGTTTTTTGTCCTTGCGGTGATTGTTACGTCCGATCGCAGTACGAACAGGCGTATCGAAGAAATACGAGAGCACGCTGAAACCAGCCGCCTTTGCCTCACGAATGCAGGGCGCGCGCGCACTTCGGGTAGCATTTGTATTGTCCAGCACGAACGAGCGTCCTGAGCGGAGGCACTCACGCATCAGGGCTATCTCGCGTTCTGCACTCTGCTGGAGATCGCGGCTCACGTGTTCGTGAGTGGCGGCGAAGTGATCCGTGAAGTACGTTGTTTTGCCGGCGCCTTGCAGGCCGACGAAGATTATTGCTTCCGCCATCGCTCCAGCCTGGGCGGGCGAGCGCCGTGGCGCACGGCTCCCTGAACCGGGATGTACGACAGTTCGATTTTGGAGTGCGCAGAACGCAACATAAGTCCGCCCCGACTCATGTCTCCGCGGCCCACGAAATCGGGCGGAAATACAAGCCGCTGGCCGAAGACTTCCAGCAGGGGCGCCGTGTATTTACCGCTAGCAATGCTGCCGAGCAAGACGTGGAGGCACATTGGCCCTGCGTGCTGATTGAGTAATCGGGCTGCCAGTGACAGGGGTTCCCGGTAGGCGGTGTTCCCTTCGTCAACCGGGATTTCCGCGATGGCCCGCAGTTGCTCAATGGTCACAACAGTATCTGGAGGAACAAGACCGGCACCGGGTACGATGACCAGTGCAGGAGGGATTTCAGCCGGGGCAGACTGAAACGCGCCAGCATAAGCCATCTTGCCGCGAAAATACAAGCCGCTGATAAAGGTGTAGACCTCACCCACTGTCGCTGTACCCTGGCGAAGCTTCTCGGCGAGATCGAAACGCGCCTGCTTGCGAAGCAACATCTCGAAACGCGGGCCACCGGCCTTAGCAGGTGATAACAGGAACACTCGGTGACGGAGGCGCTGTTGCGCAGCGAATGACGATTCAGGTTCCTCGGCCACCGTGGGGACCTATTCAGGATATCCAAACTTGCGCCGGTTCAGAGATGAGCGTTGCGGTTCAAGGGTTTGAGTAGAATGAGGGATCGATGCGTAGCTCGTTCATGACGGCATCTTTTTCGCAGGCATGCGCACGCTGCTGATTTGTCATTACGAAGAAGTACTCAATCGCGAGGGGATGGCACGTTGGCTGGCATCCTTTTCACATCTGACTGGCGTGGTAGTCATCCGAGAGGAACGCAGTCGCATGCGGGCGAGAATCCGACGCGAGATCAAGCGCGTTGGCCTGCTGCGATTTGCCGATGTGCTCGCGTTCCGGCTCTACTACAAGCTCAAGCTGGCGGAGAAGGATGCAGAGATCGAGCGGCAGATGCTCGAGAAGATTGAGAAACGCTTTCCGCTCTCGAACGCTCCAGAGCTGATTACCGCAAGTCCGAATTCGGCGGAGAGCGAGAGGTTTATCCGTGAGGCTGCGCCGGACATCATGATCGCGCGCTGCAAGACATTGCTCGCTGAGCGTATCTTCAGCATTCCGAAGGTGGGCACGTTTGTAATGCATCCGGGGGTTTGCCCGGAGTACCGCAATGCGCATGGGTGCTTTTGGGCGCTCGCCCAGCGCGATCTGGAGCGGGTAGGGATGACGCTGCTGCGCATCGATAAGGGGGTCGACACGGGACCGGTCTTCGGGTACTTCTCGTATCCATATGACGAGCGGAAAGAATCGCATATCGTTATCCAGGACCGGGTGGTATTTGACAACCTGGACGCGATTCAGGCCAAGTTGGAAGAAATCTATCGAGGAGAAGCCATTCCGATAATGACGGCGGGACGCAAATCGGCGGCTTGGGGCCAGCCGTGGTTGACACGCTATCTTGCATGGAAGAGAAATGCAGCGGCGGGCGGGAGCCGATGAAAGCAGTTGCGCTTCTTTATCACGACGTAACGGAGCCCGGGCACTCGGCGGAAAGCGGTTTCACCGGCTCGGATGCAGAGATCTACAAACTGACTACGGACCAGTTTGAACGGCATCTGGATGCCATCGAGGCAACCGGGAGCGTTCCGGGAGCGACCGTTTCCGAAGTACTCGCGCGGGAGGCCACAGGCGGCGAGGTTCCAGTATTCCTCACTTTCGACGATGGCGGAGCGAGCGCTGAAGCAACGGCGAATATGCTCGACCGGCGCGGCTGGAAGGGCCATTTTTTCATCACAACGAACTACATTGGCTCAGCACGTTTTGTGGATCGCACCGCGCTGCGAAATCTTCACGCGCGGGGTCACGTCATCGGATCGCACTCGTGCTCGCATCCGCGCCGGATGTCACACCTGGCCGACGCCGAGTTGAGAAGCGAATGGGGACGAAGCATCGAGACCTTGCAAGAGATTTTAGGATCGAGAGTTGCGACAGCGTCGGTGCCTGGAGGATTCTATTCGCGGCGGGTGGCCGAGTTCGCATCCCAGGCAGGCATTCGGACGCTCTTCAATTCAGAACCTGTCATGCATTCGGCAAAGATTGGCGATTGCGTGGTGATCGGGCGCTTTGGGCTGCAGCGCGCCTCGCCTCCGATACTGGCTGCCAAGTACACCGGGCAGGACAGGCAGACCCTGCTGCGCCAAGCGGCTTACTGGAACGCCAAGAAGTTGATAAAAGCCGCAGGCGGAGAGCAGTGGCTGGCTTTCCGCAAATGGTGGCTGGCGAGGTAGATTCCGCAAAGCGCATGATCAACGATCTTTGGTATAAGAACGCCGTAATTTATTGCCTTGCTGTCGGAACCTACATGGATTCTGACGGAGATGGAATTGGCGATTTCAAAGGTCTAATGCGGCGGCTCGACTACCTGCAGGGGCTTGGAGTGACGGCGATCTGGCTGATGCCTTTCCAGCCTTCGCCCGGGCGTGACGACGGATACGATGTCGCAGATCATTACGGCGTCGACCCACGCTATGGAACCCTTGGCGATTTTGTGGAGTTTGCCCGAGGATGCAAACAGCGGGGAATGCGCGTGTTGATAGATCTGGTGGTCAACCACACGTCGAATGAGCATAGCTGGTTCAAGGAGGCGCGCAGCAGTCCCGATGCGAAGTATCGGGATTGGTACGTGTGGTCGAACAAAAAGCCGCCACACGCAAAAGACGGGGTTGTGTTCCCGGGAGTTCAGAGGTCGACCTGGAGCTACGACCGGGAGGCGAAAGCGTGGTATTTCCACAGATTCTTCGATTTCCAGCCGGATCTGAACACAGCACATCCCGATGTGCAGGCAGAAATTCTGAAAATCATGGGGTTCTGGATTCAGCTCGGGGTTTCGGGATTCCGGATGGATGCAGTGCCATTTGTGATCGCAAAGAAAGGGACGGATGCCGGCGAGCAGCCGGAAGAACAGTACGAGATGCTGCGTCAGTTCCGGGAGTTTGCAAGCTGGCGCGAAGGGGATTCAATCATCCTGGCTGAGGCGAATGTGGTTCCGAAGGACGACATGGAGTATTTCGGGGCAACCGGCGAGCGGCTGCAGATGATGTTTAACTTCGAAGTAAATCAGAATTTGTTTTATGCACTTGCGACCTGCGATGCCCGTCCTCTGATGAAAGCAGTGAAGGCGACCAAGCAACGGCCGAGCACTGCGCAATGGGGCCAGTTTCTGAGGAATCATGATGAGCTCGATTTGGGGCGCTTAAGCGACGAGCAGAGGGAGGCAGTATTCCAGGCGTTTGCTCCCGATCCCGAGATGCAGCTTTACAAGCGCGGCATCCGGCGGCGCTTAGCGACCATGCTCCAGGGCGACCGGCGGCGGCTGGAACTGGCTTATAGCCTGATGATGACCTTACCCGGAACACCGGTAATTCGCTACGGCGATGAGATCGGCATGGGGGATGACCTCCGATTGCGGGAACGGGAATGTGCGCGCACGCCGATGCAGTGGTCGCTAGAGCCAAACGGCGGATTCACGAGCAGCGATAAGCCGATCCTGCCGGTGATAAATAAGGGGGCCTACGCGTATCAACATGTAAACGTAGCGGAACAACGGCGCGACCCGAATTCGTTTTTGAATTGGATAGAGCGTATTATCCGCATGCGGAAAGAGGTAGCAGAGATCGGGTGGGGCGATTTCGAAGTGCTGAATACGGGCACTCCACAAGTTCTGGCGATCCGTTACGAATGGCGCAACAATTCCGTGGTCGTGATGCACAATTTCAGCGCGATGCCGCTTGAGGTCGAGCTCAAAAGAGACTTAGGCGATGGAAACGATCGCTGGCTCATCAATCTTCTTTCAGACGATCACAGCGTGTCTGATGAAACGGGCAAGCACTGCATTTTGATGCAAGGCTATGGATACCGCTGGTACCGAGTAGGGACCTTGAATTATGTCGAGCAGCGCAGCGAGACGTGAGGAACGGGTTTGGAAGCTGGCTTGGTCGCGGTCACGAGGCGAGAAGAGGTTGGCCGCAAAGCCGTTCCAAGATGCCGACCGGGGACTGCTCAGGATCAAGCAGCGAGTTGCGGGCGACGATAAAAGTCTGTTCGAGCGCGTGCTGCCCAGCGTGAACGGAATGCGGCACTACGTCGGTGAAGGTGAGCCAAGTTGAGCCCGGAGGAAAGTCGAAACGGTACTTCGGGCAGTTAGCCTGAAACTCGGGGTTGCGCTTCAGGTAGTCATGGAAGTGAAGCATGAAGCGGTCGTAGGCGGAGCGCGGCACGACAGGCAAACCGATTTGCTTTAAGAGACGGTTCGATCGGCCAAGGAACCGGCCGGTTGTGGAGTGGGCACTTGCCGCGATTTTAAGGAGTCCGGCATCGCGGGCGTATTTCTGGGCGAGTACCGGGAAGGGATCGGTCGTGATCCAGTCACGGCTCTTAGAAGGATCGATATTGGTAAAGATCCGCAAGATGAGGTCACCGTTCGTGGGGCGCGAGGGGAAAGCATCGGTGTGCAGGAGGTCGTTCCGCTTATTGAGCGGCAGGTTTCGGCCGTGCTCTTCGAGAGGCCGGAAACTGGCATAGTCCAGCTTCCAAGAAGCCGCATACTCTGGAAGGAATTGTGCAGTGAAGCGAGTAACGGCGCGTGAATAGTTGCGCATGATTTCGAGCAGACGCACGGCTTGCTGGTTGCCGTTCGCCATGCCTGTGACTCGATCAGCGGTCGGGCGGTAAGCAATGTTTTTGTGGATGGCTCCGCCGCTGAAGTTGATGCCGCGCAAGAACTCCTGGTCCTCCTGGGGGATAACGAACGGAGTTGCCGGAAAGTACAGGACGTTACCGGCTTCGAGATCCTGGCGGTAGTCTATTCGCTGCCCCGAAGGGAAGCTAGCGGTAACGAATTGCATAAAGGACTAGGTTAACTGCATTGGCACGCCAGCCGGCTACTCCAAGCTCGCGTGCGGCTCGTGTTTCGTCATGGGTTTGAGTATGTCGTCGAGCAGTGCGGCAACTGAGGGTTGGCGCGCCAGGTGAGGATATCTCTCCCCTGTATGATCTTGGATTGTGACTGTTTTGAAATAGCCGCTATTTTCAACGATCAATTCGACAGCGGGACCCTGACCCTTTGAATCGCGGATGGCCCGGCGAAGGAGCTCATCACTGGCGCGTCTCCCGTTTACAGCCACAATTCGCATGTCAGGGCCTAGACCAGCGGCATCGGCAGGCGAACCTATGAGCACATCCGTAATTGAGTTATCAGTGACTCGGATTCCGAGAGAGTACCAGGCGTTAACGCCACGATCCCTGCCCTCTTCGGCGCGCGTGAATTCGTTGGGCTGATCGTTGTACTCCAGGCGGTAGCCGCCATTGCTAATGCCTGCAAGCGGCGCGTGCGGAGATTTCAAGGTGATTCGTTCATGCAAGAAGCCGGCCCAGTTATAAGCCTGAACTTCATTCAAATTCGAAACGAGTTCTTGGAAATCGTAAGGCAAAACTTCGGGGGGCGTGTTACCACGAGCTCCTAGGAAGCGGGCACAGAAATCATTGAGCGACTTCTTGCCAGTCGAGAGTTTGCGAATGGTTGTATCGACCTCAAGCCAGATCAGCTCGCCTTCCTGATAGTAATCGACGGAGCGGCGCCAGTTGTCCCATTGAGGGCTGGTCGAGTAGAGGATCTGTGCCGAAACAGCGGTGTCCTCCAGATTTCGCCAAGTACGGCCGGGGCGGTGATCCATTTCGGCAGCCGAGGCGGCAAGATACGAACGGTATTGCTCGGCAGTCCAAATACCGCTGCGCGCTGCCAGCACATCAGCCAGGTACTGAGTGAGACCCTCATAGACCCAGAGGAGATCGCCCTTCATCGGCTGTCCGTAGTTCTGGGTTGCCAAGCCGGCGGGGCGACGGAACTTGCCGTTCCAGGAGTGGGTAAATTCATGCGGAAGCAAGTCGCCGTTCAGCATGGCGAGATCATCATCGATTAAGCCGCGCGCTTCGACGCGATCATCACTCGACTGGTGATGTTCGAGGCCGAAGTGCGCCACGTTATCACTGAGAGTGACCAAAAAATGATAGCCGTCGTAGTGACGTGAGCGATAGAGTGGGCCGGTTTCGCGAACGAGGTTGCTCCAGGCCTCAATCTGGGCGGAGGTGACGTTGAGGTCTTCGGGGCCGTCGGCCGCCATATCCAAGAAGTGCTTGGGGGTGATTTCGGGAGCAAGCGGCACTTCGCGAAAGAAGCGTCCTACAAGCACGGGCGAGTCGACCAGCATTTCGAGCGAGACTGGCCGGAATTGGATGGTGTTCTTTTCGGCTGAGGCCTGGATGAGAGCCGTGCCGAATTTCCAGTCTGGCGGAATTTTTAGCGAGGGTGCGACGTTGACTTGGGAAGCGGCCGCACCGTCCGGGTAGAGAACGACTTCGTTCCAACTCACGACGGCCAGGTTGGGACCGGTCGACGCGCCCGCCGAAAAGCCCGAAGGGGCGGCAGTGGCCAGGAAATCCACTTTAGCCTCGAGCGAGTCCGCTCCGTCGGGCACAGTGAGATGGAGCGCGAACATGTTGACGTCATCACGTCGCCAAGCAAGCGTGTGGCCGTTAGCTGAGAAGACGATTCCCGCGAAGTTATCGATGGGACCCGAGGGCGTATGCTCACCCGGTATCCACTGAGGATAGTCGAGTGTTAGAGGGCCCGGCTGCACCGGAATGACGAGATGGGCATGCAGCAGCTTGCGCGGCGCATCGGTGAGATCGAGCGAGAGCTGAATGGGCGCGCTGGCTTGAGCCAAGAGCGAAGTCGTGGCGAGATAGAAAAACGAGAGCGAGACAAAAAGCTTTTTCAACTTTTCATGATAGAGGCAAGCTCACCGACGGCACCGTTTTAGACTTGAGTCTTGTGGTCGATTTTCTTCCACGTCACCTCGGCAGATCACGATACGTTAGTCGCTGATCTGTGGGAACGGGGCACGGCAGGTATCTTGGAGGAGGCGGGCGGGCTGCGCGCTTTCTTTGAAGACACGACAAATCCGGCGGACCTCAACGGACTTTGCGATGAGAAGGCGAGCCACATTCGGATCGAGACCGCGAGCGAGCAGTGTTTTGGACGCGAGGATTGGGAGCCGATTCTGGTGGGAGAGCGCTTTTACATCGCGCCTTCCTGGATCCCCGGCCAGGTTCCCGAAGGCCGTGTGCGCCTGGAACTCGGCGCGGCAACTGCGTTCGGAACCGGGCGGCATGAGACAACCCAGTTGTGCCTGGAGGCGCTCGAGCGGTATCTCGGACCGGATAGGGTAGTGGTCGATGTGGGCTGTGGGTCGGGCATTCTTTCCGCTGCGGCTCATCTGCTCGGGGCAACAAGCATAATCGGTTGCGATATTGACCAGGAGGCGATACGCACGACGCGAGCACATGTGGGCACGCCGCTCTTCATGGGTTCCGCGGATGCGCTTGCGGCTGAGTGCGCGGATCTGGTGGTCGGTAATCTCACCCCGGCTGTGCTCGACCGCCTGGCGTTCGATCTCAGGCGCATCACCAAGCCGAACGGGCGGGTTGTGATTTCGGGTTTTGTGGCGGGGGCACCGCCTCAGTACTTCGAGCCCGAAGAGGCGCTCACGCGCGGCGACTGGCTCTGCTGGATCTGCCGGCCGAATGCGATTACCGCGCCAAATGAATGCGTGCCGGGAGGCCTTTCGCATGAGGCGGAATGGTGGCTATGATCGAGGGGTGACCACGGTTCGCCAATCGGTATGCGCGCTGGATTGTCCGGACTGCTGCTCACTTCTTATCAATGTCGATGAGGAGGGGCGGGGCTCGCGCCTGCGAGGGAACCCGGCGCATCCGATCACGCAGGGCTTCCTGTGCGGAAAAGTGGCGCGCTACCTGGAGCGGGAGTACTCGCCGCAAAGAGTTCTGTATCCACAACGCCGTACCGGGGTCAAAGGCGAGGGCCGCTTCAGTCGCATCAGCTGGAATGAGGCGTTGGATGAGATCGCAACGCGGCTGAAGGAAATCGCCGATGAGCACGGCTCGGAAGCGATTCTGCCGTACAGCTTCGGGGGCTCCCTGGGGATGCTAACTGCGAACGGCATGGACAGGCGATTTTTTCACCGTCTGGGAGCATCGCGACTGGATAGGACGATCTGTGCCAGCGCGGGAGGAGCGGGCCTAGTGGCTGCGTTGGGCCGGAAATACGGAACGGAGCCGGAGCAGTTCCGGCACTCCAAGCTGATCATTGCCTGGGGTGCGAATATCCTGGGCACAAACGTCCATCTCTGGCCGTTTATCGTCGAGGCGCGGCGGAATGGAGCTAAGTTCTACGCCATTGATCCAATCCGGAACAAGACGTGCGATCTGGCCGACAAGCACCTTGCGATTCAGCCGGGCACCGATGCTGCGCTGGCTCTTGGCCTGATGCACGTCATCATCTCTGAAAAGCTCTATGACGCCGAGTACGTTACGAAATACACCAGCGGTTTTGACGAGCTTGCTTTGAAAGTATCGGAGTTTACTCCGGCGGTGGTCTGCAACCTGACCGGGATTCCAACTGACGAGATCGTTTCCCTGGCACGCGACTACGCGAACATTCAGCCAGCCGCCATCCGGCTGAATTATGGGATACAGCGTTCGGAACGAGGCGGAATGGCTACCAGGTTGATCTCTTACCTCCCTGCCCTGACCGGAGCGTGGCGGCACGAGGGCGGTGGAGTGCAGCTAAGCACTTCCGGCGCTTTTCAGTTGAACACCGCAGGGCTGCAACGTCCGGATCTGCAAACGGTGGCTCTCGGGCGCGAAGCACGCGTGGTAAATATGTCGCAGCTCGGTAAAGCGCTGAATGAAGCAAGAGATCCTGCCATTCACGCTTTGGTTGTCTACTGTTCGAATCCGGCTGCAACTGCCCCGGATCAGAATGCTGTAAGGCACGGTTTAGCCCGTAAGGATTTGTTCACGGTCTCGATTGAGCAGTTCCAAACCGATACCGCTGACTGGTCGGACATCCTGCTGCCTACGACGACTTTCCTGGAGCATACCGATCTCTATACCGCTTACGGGCACTACTACTTGCAGCTTGCGAGACCGGCTGTGAAAGCGCCTGGCGAATGCCGATCGAATGTCGAGATCTTTCGCGAACTCGCAAAGCGGATGGGATTTAATGAACCGTGCTTTGATGAGTCGGATGACGACATGATCCGCGGGTTGCTCGATTCAGGGCATCCGTTTCTCGAGGGAATCTCGCTCGAACGGCTCGAAGCGGAGGGTTCCGTACGGCTGAACATCTCGGATCCGAGCGAGCCGTTTTTGCCTTTTGCTGAAGGAAACTTCGGGTCTGCTTCGGGTAAATGCGAATTTAACGCCGGGAGCATCGGGTATGAGCCTCCCCGGGAATCCCGCCGCGGTGATATAGCACTGCGGGAGCGATTTCCTCTCGAACTCGTTTCACCGAAGAATCAGAACGGCATGAACTCAACGCTGGGTGATCGGGAGGAGCAGGATCGTGAGACTGCGGTCATCACTCTACATCCCGAAGACGCTTCGGCGCGCTCGATTGAAGTTGGCAGTCCCGTGCGAGTCTTCAACGACCGCGGAAGCTGCGTGCTGCAAGCCCAAATTGCAGACACGGTGCAGCCCGGAGTGGTGACCACACCGTCTACTCGCTGGCCTCGCAAGGCGCCGGACCGCCATAACATCAATGTGCTCACGAGCGACAGACTAACAGATATGGGTGGCGGCCCGACCTTTTACAGCTGTCTCGTGGAGGTAGAACGCGCAGGCGATTGAATCGCTCGGCAACCCGGGTGCTAGATCTCTCGCCGTTTCGTTTTGCCGAGCAGATGCCGAGCTTTTGACAGGGCCTGCGATTCCGCTTCCTCTCGAGAAGCTGCCGAGAAGCGCGCCAGGCATGCCCCGGGCGATACATTGTCTGCTTGGCATACAAACTTCTGGCCCACTCGATAGTAAGTCAGCCTTACCGGCCAACCATCGATGTCGAGCTCGCGTTCTGAAAAATCAGACGCCTTGGTCGCTTTCGCAACTGCCGTGTCACTCATATCTCCTCTTAGATCAGGCATTGACTGCTTCTGTTTTCGTTCCCACGGGCTGAGCTGCTCCACGCTCTACAGGAGCGCCAACCAGGTTGCCCCACTCGGTCCAAGAGCCGTCGTAGTTCACGACGTTTGGTAGCCCAAGAAGATACTTGAGGACGAACCAGGTATGGCTTGAGCGCTCGCCGATACGGCAGTAAGCGATCGTGGGACGGGACGCGTCCACGCCTTCCGCCCCGTACAAAGCTCTGAGTTCATCGAACGACTTGAACGTTCCGTCCTCCTTGCAAGCCTTGCTCCAAGGGACATTGCGTGCTCCGGGAATATGACCTCCCCGTTGACAAGTCTCCGGGAGTCCAGGAGGCGCCAGAATCTCGCCGGTAAATTCCTGCGGGCCTCGCACATCGACGAGAGATGCCGCTCCGTTCTTTAGCGCTTCCTGTACCTGGGGCAGGAAAGCACGAAGAGAAAGATCGGGCTGTTTGGCGTGGTACTGAGTCGGCGGATAGGAGGGAACTTCTTGCGTCAGCTCACGTCCTTCGGCGATCCATTTCTTGCGGCCGCCGTTCAGAAGCCTCACGTCCTGGTGGCCGTAGATCTTTAACTGCCAGAGCGCCCAGGCAGCGAACCAGTTGTTATTGTCCCCGTAAAGGACGATGGTTGTCTCCGGTGAGATCCCCGCTTTGGAGAGCAACGCTTCGAGCTGCTCTTTCGGCAAAATATCGCGCCGCAAAGTGTCACATAATTCCGTATTCCAGGCCCAGCCAATCGCACCCGGGATGTGTCCGGTGTCGTAGGCTCCGGTATCCACATCTACTTCCGCCACGCGTATAGACTTGTCAGAAAGCTTTGCAGCTAGCTGGTCGGTTTCGATCAGGACTTCCGGGTGAGCGTAGGTTACCATGAGTTCAGGCTAACACGGGTATGTCTATCGGGATACCTGAGTTGGTGGAACCGGGCTAAAACTGGAAGTGCAAGCCGAACTGCATCTGGCGCATAGGCACCTGGATCGCGGTGATTTGTCCGGCACCGCTCGAATCGATTTGGCTGGCAGGATTCGCCAAATTTACGTGGTTGAACACGTTGAACGCATCAGCGCGCAACTCGAGCTTATAACGCTCGCTGAGCAGCAGGTTTTTCGAAAGCGACACGTTGGATTGCAAGAGTTTGGGGCCGCGTAACGAATTACGCCCGGCAGTGCCCTGCCGGTATAGCTGTTGGGGTTCGCTGAACGCGGCCGGATTGAACCATTCGCTTGCATTCGGGTTGGGCACATTGGGATTTCCGATTGCGTCAGCACGTAGCTGACTGAAGTCCGGGTCGTTCAGCAGGGGCGCATTAGCCACCGTCGGCGTGAATGGTAGTCCTGTACCAAAAGTATGAACCCCGCTCAGGCGCCAGCCGCCTATAATGGCATCCGCGAGGGCGTTGTTGCCAAGTGTCCAGCGGCGTCCGCGGCCGACCGGAATGTCCAAATTATGTGTGAAGCTAAGGGTGTGCTCACGATCCCAGGAGGCCGGGCCGTAATCGTTGCGGCCGTTATAAATGTTTGACGGAGAACCGCCGGCGCCCTCGGATGCATAGTCAAGCGCTTTCGCCCAAGTGTAAGTGAACAGGAAGTCGATTCCACGTGAGAATTGCTTTTGAAAGGTCATCTGCAGCGAGTTGTAGTTCGAAGTCGAGCAGTTACAGTATTGGTAAATGCCCTGCGTTAAACCAAACTGGTTGTAGAACGGACGACGAGGATTCACATCGCCTGGCCCCGGAACGGCTTGATTGCGATTAAGCGACTCGAACAGATGGCGGCCCACATTCCCCACATAGGCTACTTGCAGCGCCACGGTCGAGGTTAACTGCTGCTCCACAGTGAAATTCCAGAACTCAACCAACGGGATGCGGTAAGAATTCAGTGGATCCGTGAAGTAATTGATGCCTATTCCGTTCGGAAGTAAATAGCGGCCGTTAGAGCCAACGGGTGGGCTCACCGGGGCAGGCGGTCCAGCGAGAAGGTTGAACGGTGCGAAGTAGATGTTGGATTGGTTTACGCTCTGCGGATTTACGATCGGCGGATTGTAGTCTGCGCCCTGTCCGAACACGGAGCCAAGACCGGCAGGATTGGCGCTGCTTCCGAAGCCGGCGCGCACAACTGTTTTCGGCCTCGCCTGATACGCGATCCCGATGCGCGGCTGAAAGAGCTTGTTATAAGCCTGCACTCCGAGGTTAAGCGGCACGCTGCCGACTCCGGCAACAAGAACTTCGCCAGTGGAAGGATCGAAGCTGCCGGCTCCTCCCGGCTTAGCGGCAGTTTGGGGAAGATAGTCTTCCCATCTGAGGCCGTAGGTGAGGGTCAGCTTAGGAGTGACGCGCCAGGAATCTTGCGCATAGAAGAATGTGCGCGTCTGGCGTAACCCGGGATAGTAATTGTAGGCGGTGTAGTAACGGCCGAATGTCGCCGGAAGGGCCAAAAGGTACGAAGCGATTCCCAGGCCGGTGGATGCACTTCCTCCGGCGAGCTGATCGATGCCAAAGTCCCCGGTTTCGGAAGCGTTGAAATTTATCTCGCCCGAACGGTGCAGATCGCTTGGGATGCGCTGCTGCTGGGCGCGGCGTATATCTGCGCCGAACTTAATGGTGTGGTTCCCCAGGATCTTGGTCCAGTTATTCACCCACTGGAACTGGTTTTCGGTTTCTTTCAGCGGACAGTTACACGCATTCACGCCGAGCGAATAGCCGAAGTCAAAACCGCCGTCTCCATTGACGTAAAAAGCAGGAAGACCGCTGGTTGCCTGCGAACCGGTGTTCAGTCCCGGTAACCCTGCGTCAGCGGCGGGTGTGGTGCCGGCATCGTTAGGTTGAACCCGGATGCGATAACGGTAAAAGCCGAAACGGGCATCCGTAACTAGAGTTGGGCTAAAAGTATGATCAAGGCCAACGGCAAGGCTTTGGTTCCGATCAATGGAATCGCCTGAGAAGTTGAAGGCTGTGGGACCCCCGCCTGCATCGCCAAACGCCGCGGGTGAATAGTTGTTGAAATCAGCTAACGTGTAGCGAGAGAAGAGGTGCGTGCTGCCCGACAGGTTGTAATCGACACGGCCATCGTACTGATCACTATCGAACCGCTGCACACCTGAAGTAATGAAGTTATTGAAGAAACCGGCGCCATTGTTCGCGGCAGGAATCAAACCTAACAGCTTCTGCATGGGAGCAGTCACCGGGATGATGTTCGGTTGACCGTTAAGACTGTAAACTTCGCGACCGGAGCCATCAGGATTGCCGGTATTCGGATCGAAGACCATATTGGCGCGCGCAGCCACCGTGCCGCCCTCGGTTGTGGGAACCATTCTGGGATTTGCGCAGGGTGTGCCTGATACGCTGCCATCGTTGCAGATGTAATCGCCAAGAAGCGCGGAAAGATCCCCGTTGCGTTCCGCGGCAGTCGGAACAGTGGTGAGAATGGAGCCGCCCGTGCGACGACGGGTTCCCTGGTAATCGAAAAACCCGAACAGCTTATCTTTTATGATCGGTGCGCCTACCGACCCTCCAAACTGATTCCAGCGCAACGGCGGGTTGAGTTGAGTGAACGGGTCAGTGGCGTTGGTGATGTTGTTCCGCAAGAACTCAAAAAGCGAACCGTGCCAATGATTAGTACCGGATTTTGTAGTGCCCTGGATGAGCGCACCGGAGACGGCCCCAAACTCTGCGTCGTAGTTGCTGGTACTGACCTTGAATTCCTGCAAAGCGTCCACGTTCGGGTTGATTACGGCGATGCCAAGAATAGCGCTCTCATTCTCCGTGCCGTCCAGGAGAAATCCATTAGCAGTGAAGAACTGGCCGTTAACGTTCGCCTGGATCCCTTGCTGCGGATTCTCGGCGGCAGAGTGCTGCCAGGTATTCAACTGTGTGCCGGGAATTGTGAGCAGCAAGTTCGTGACATTGCGATCGAGTACCGGAAGTTGCTCCACTTGAGCACCGGTCAACGTGGTCGCGATTTCGGCGCGGTCGGTCGTAAGCAGCGGCGTCGCATCCGTAACTTCGACGCTGGTTTGCACGTTCGCGGGAGCGAGTTTCACGTCGAGCGGCGTGGTGGCGTCAACTTCAACAGTTGCGTTGGCGGTGAACACGCCGAAACCAGGGCTGGTCACTTTGACTTGGTAATGGCCCGCCAGTAAGTGAGTTTGGGAGAAGTTGCCGCTGGCGCTGCTCTGCACGTTGTAAACACTGCCGCGGTCGAGATCGGTGATCGTAATGGCTGCATTCGGAACCGCCGCGCCAGATGGATCTTGTACAGTTCCCGCGATGTTTCCGGATACCGCCTGGGCAAATACGGCCGCAGAAATAAGGAGAGCGAGGGCGCAAGCACGCGCAAGATTTGAGAACATTAGGAAAGCCCCTTGAAGTTTCTATAGTCTATCGAAGTCCTAGAGATGTCGTCAAACGTAGCTACAGACCAGGATGATCGAAGTCGCGTTCTGCGCTGAGGAAGACGTGCAACGCGCTCGACTAACCGGGATGCGTTATTGAGGCAGAACGCTTCCCTTCCCGAGATAGACGCGCAGGGTGACGGTTCCAATGCGGCGTCCCTCAGCCTCGGCATTCCAGGAAAGCTCCTCCCACTGCCGTTTTCCGCTATCAGGCGTCGCGACGATGACCTGTAAGGGGAGCGCCTCGCCTGGCGCGACCTCGAAACGGCCGTAAAGCGACTCATCGACCCAGCCGGTCGGAAGCACCGGGGTCAGGGTTATTTGAGCGGGATTGGATGTTCCGTTACGGATGGTCATGGCGAGGTGCAAAGTTCCTTTGAAGGGCGCTCCGATTTCTGGAATGGGCAGTAACTTCGCAAGGTGGTCGATGTCATGCGCTTTCCAAAATCTCTGGTAGAACTGCCACGGATCACCGAGCGAGATCGATAGGTTTGAGGAAGTCTCGGGCCGGAAGCCGTTCGCACGCGCGAACGGAACAGGTTTATCGCTTACGCCCTCGAAGATATCTCCAGTCACGCTGCCGCCGACGAGTGACTTACCAAAGATGAAACGGACCGGGTATTCAAAGTCTTTGTAATCGTGGCTGTTGAGCGCTTTCTGACCGAGCTTTCCGTCCTGAGTTTGATAGAAGCTCAGCTGCTTTGCTGCGATTTGGGCGTAGGATACCCGCTGGGACGAAGCGAGATCGGTAGCCGAGTAAGTGGGACCTTGCCCGTTCAACAGATTGGAGCGAAAGGGGGAGAGATCTTTCGGATCGTGCCAGTAGGGGATGAAGTTATCGAACGCGTCGGTGAAATAGTAGATCTTCTGAGGCTGCCAGGTGCGGAGGCCTTCGGTGAGGTTCATCATGCCGCGCGGATTGCGGGCCGGAGAGACCTGCTCGGAGAAGACGGTGGGGTCACCGGCGAGATCGAAGGCTTCAGTGGCGAGAATGCCGGCGGCCTGGTGATCACCATGATTCTCTCCAGCGACGAAATCGGGAAGCCAGGTAAGGCCTACGTTGGGACGCGTGAGGCGGACGAGACGGACGATTTCGTCGAGTGCGCGGCCGTGATTCCAGTTATCAAGAGACCAGAGCGCATTCTGGCCCGCGGTATCGGGGTTGCCAAGAAACCAGACGTTCTCAATGCCGAGCGATGCAAGAGCGCGGCGGGCTTCCTGAATGCGAATTTCGCCGAGGGAACGGCCGGCTTCGACGCCGACTTCGTCTCCGCCGCCCCCGCCCGAAGTGCAATAGATCACCGCGACGCGCTTATGCATGTCGGTGAGACGCGCGAGGTAAGGGCCGATGGTGGTGTCGTCATCGGGATGAGCGACGATCAGAAGCACGTCGGCCTTGAAGCGGACATCGGGCGGAAGTGAAGGCGGAGCGAGCGCCGGTTCAGCGGCGCCGCAGAGACCTATGCAAAAAAGAGACAGCGCAATTAGAGCTTTCATAACTTCAAACGCCGCAGTGTAGCAGGCGCTTCAGGAGAACGGTCAGGGCAAAAACGCGCGTTTGCTTTCCCAGTGTCTAAGGAAAGCCTCGGCCTGAGGGAAGCCGCTTTCGGAGCCACGGAAACGAGTAATCTCGACTTGTTTGGGATACCATTTGTCCGGCTGTTGCGAGGCATGGGCATAGCAGGCCGCGTGGCGCTGGGATTCGACAGATGAGATATCGACGTATTCGGCGGGCGAAAACATCATGGTATCTTCGGCAACTTCGTAGTAATAGAACGCCGATTTCTTCCCGGATCGCAGCCAGGCGTCGAGGACCAGCATGGAGAGAGCGCGGTGGTCGCGGTGATTATCGATGGGCCATTGCGAGAAGAGGATGTCCGGATTCTCTGTGGCGAGCAAACGATCGAAGGATTCGTAATGGGAGTAGTCGACGATAGGCCGCCCGTCATACTGGCCAGCAAAAGCCGGCCGGGCCTTCAGAATTCCGCATGCTTTCTGAGCTTCGGCCGTGCGAATGGCAGCACAGCGGCTGAGAGGAGCACCTCCACAGAAACCTTCCCCACGATTGAGGTAAAGAAGCACGACCTCATGGCCTAGTGCGGTGTACCGGGCGATGGTGCCGGCGCATCCGCATTCGGGGTCACCGGGGTGGCCGCCCGTGACGATAACCTTCAGACGCGGAGAAGCAGGTTGGGCAGCGGCCAGCGGCGCAGCGGCCGCAGCGGCGAGTAAGTGGCGGCGCGAAATGGGCACGGAGCAGTATTGTAATACGCGTGTAAAAGAGGGCGTTCAGTGGGCAGCGCTCAGCGGCTGTTGCGCACCGTGTTTCGGGGGCCGGCGCATGATAAAGGGGAGTGGCACCAGGCACAATATGATCACGCTCATCACCCAAAAGCTGTTTTCGAAACTTAATGCACTCGACTGGACCTGTACATTTTGATAAGCCATTGCGAGGGCCTTCTTAGTGGCCGTGACGGCGTCAAAGCCTTGCGAGATGAACAAGGCTTTCAAGCCAGCGATCATCTGCTGGAAATTTAAATCCGAGTTGGTCGTGTGGTTCGCGAAATTCTTCTGGTGCGTTTGATTCTGCCTTACTAGAAAAGTGGATAGTAACGACGTTCCGATCGCGCCACCAATGTTGCGGGCAAAGTTCGACATACCGGAGACTTGATTATTCTTCTCGCGGGGCACTCCGATGTAGTTGAGCGTGCTGATCGGAATGAAGATGAAGGGCATAAAGATGACCTGGATCATGCGCAGAATCACGATGGTCTTGAAATCGAGCTGCAGATAAATGATGGTCATCAGATGAAGCGTTAGCGAAGTACCGAGGAAACCAGCAGCGACGAGGATACGCGGATCGATTTTGCTAGCAGTGAGGCGCCCGGCGACAGGCATCATGAACATCAATACGAGTCCGCCTGGTGAGAGCGCAAGCCCGGCGCGCTCGGCCGTATATCCCAGGCTGGTCTGCAGAAACTCGGGGATCAAAACCGTAGAGCCGAATAGCACCATGCCAAGCACGAAGGAAAAGAATACGGCCGTCCCGAAGTTGCGGTTTTTCAGAAGCCGGACGTCCACAATAGGGGTTTCGTGATACCACTCCCAAAGGAAAAACGCGGCCAGCACCGGAAGGGCGATGCAGGACATTCCGGTGATCAGCGGAGAGGAGAACCAGTCTTTCTCCTGACCCTTATCGAGTACGATCTGGAAGCAAGCCACGCCCAAGACGATGAGCGCCAAACCGACGTAATCGATCTTGATGCCCGCCCGCCGCTCCTCAGCGATCCAAGGCGGATCTTCGACCAGGCGCTGAGTGAGGAAAAGAGAGAGGAGGCCGACCGGGAGATTGATGAAGAAAATCCAGTGCCAATTGTAGTTATCGGTAATCCAACCGCCAAGGGTGGGACCGATAGCGGGCGCAACCACCACAGCCATGCCATACATCGCGAATGCCATGCCACGCTTCTCAGCCGGGAACGAATCGGCGAGAATGGCTTGCTCTGAAGGCTGCAATCCTCCGCCGCCTGCGCCCTGCAGAACACGAGCGATGATGAGCATCGGCAAGCTCGAGGCGATACCGCACAGGAACGAGCACGAAGTGAATAGCGCGACGCACAGCATGTAAAAGCGTTTGCGTCCGATCACAGTCGAGAGCCAGCCGGAGATCGGGAGTACGATCGCGCTGGAAACGAGATAGCTCGTCAAGACCCAAGTGGCCTCTTCATAACTAGCGCCGAGCGAGCCGGCTATGTGTGGGAGAGCGACGTTGGCAATGGACGAGTCGAGGACTTCCATGAACGTCGCAAGCGTTACGGTCATGGCTACAATCCAGGGATTGTGCGACGGCTTCCAGTTAGCGTGAGTGATAGATTGCGGAGCGGCCAAGCCTAATCTCCGATTCGCACGTCGGGCTCGACCGACATGCCTGGGCGCAACCGGTCCATGCCGGTTTGATTGGGTTTGAATCGAATGCGCACCGGAATGCGTTGCACCACTTTGACGTAGTTACCGGTAGCATTCTCGGGCGGCAGCACGCTGGCAACTGCGCCGGTAGAGCCGCCGATGTTTTCAACCGAACCCTGAAAATCCCGCTTCAAGGCGTCGACGTGAATCGTGGCCAATTGCCCGGGACGGATGTTCCGGAGCTGCGTCTCTTTGAAATTGGCGGTGACCCATACGTCGCCGGTTTGCGCGATTTGGAGGAGCTGCTGTCCAGCTGAGATGTGCGCGCCCACTTCGGCCGAACGTCGCAGGATGATACCGGCTACGGGGGCGGTTATCTTGCAATAGCTGAGCTTCAACCTAGCTTGCTCCACTTGCGCGCTTGCTGCCTGAGCGCTTGCCTGATTGGACCGAACCGTTGCGCGCTGAATGGCCATCTGGCGAGGAGCGTTGTGGAGGTATTGGGCCAACCGGCTCTGTGACTGTTGAAGCTGGGCCCGACGCCCATCAACGGTCCGCGCAGCTGATTGCAGACCCGCTTGACTTGCAGCAACGGTTGCCGCTTGCGCTTTGGCTGCGGCCAAGATCTGATCGTATTCCTGCTGCGAGACTTCCTCTTTAGCGATGAGCAGCTTATAGCGTTGAAGATCAGCTTGCGCACGCGCATTGTTGGCTTCCGCTTCGGTGAGCTTGGCAGCGGCAGAGTCACGGTCTCGCTCAGCCGCGGCCAGTGCAGCCTCGGCATTTGCCACTTCGGCTTCGCCGGTTGAGATATTCGTGGTGCTCTCGACCTGAGTGATTGGGATATTGGGTTCCTGGGCGATCACCATGCTTTGTGCCTGGGCTAGTTGCGCTAGCGCCTGATCGAGTGCGACCTGGTAATCGCGCGAATCGAGATCGACCAGCGGGTCACCGGCCTGAACGATTTCGTTATCGTCGACGTAGACCCTGGTGATCGTCCCGTCAATGCGGGCACTAATCGGGTTCAAATGAGCATCCACCTGTGCGTCATCGGTCGATTCGAACTGGCGCGCGTGGAGCCAGTAGAGCAGGCCTGCTATGGCGAGAACCGCAATTACAAGAAAGAAGATGAGGAATGCCTTGCGAGGTCCGCGGGACGCGGCGGACTTGCGTTCCCTTTCAACGGGTCCGCGAGGCTGCTGAGCGGCAGGCTGAGTTGCGATTGCGGCGTCCTGCTGTTTTTCCTTCGTACTCATGGCTGATTCCCTTTCAGTAGATCCGGCAAATCGGCTTCTGCTTCTCCCGTTGCCCTCGCCAGGCTCAGCTTCGCCAGATCGAAAGAGAAGAGGCTGGAGATATAATCGCTCTCCGCGCCTGCGACCTGTTCTTGGGCTTGCACAACTTCGACCGTGGTCGCGACGCCGGCTGAGAAGCGGTCACGCGATTCCGAAAGCGTTTCGTTAGCGAAACTGCGGTTGCTATCTGCCAGCCGCACTTGCCCGACGGCGGTCTGTAGCTCTATCAAAGCATTGCGGACGTCCTGCTCCACCTGGCCCCGTTGATCGGAGAGCTCGGCCTGTCGTTGGTGAAGCGTTGCTTCGGCTTGTTGAATGTCGCCTCTGGTGCGCCCGCCTTGCCAGATGGGAATGTTCACGGCGCCGGTCACCGCGAACACACCGTGCGTGCTGGTTGGATTCGGCCCAAGGACGCCATAATCGCCGTTTACAGTAATCGAAGGCAGACGCTCGGCGTGAGCGGCTGATAGGGCCTGCTCGGCTGCTGCGACCTGGGAGGTGGCGGCTTGCAAGTCAGCGCGGCGCTGGAAAGCTTCTGCGATGGCTGCCGAGGCATCAGGGATCGCTTCTTCATGAAAGCTGAGCGGCTCCGAGAGGATGATTGCCCGATCCTGTGGCAAGCCGATCATTCGAGCGAGCGCAATCTTTTGCTTCCGCGAATCAGAGTCGAGCGAACTCAGGCGCTGTTGCTGTGTCTGCAGTTCAACCAGCGAACGCGTTACGTCGATCTTGGAATTCGTCCCGGCCGCCTTACGTGTTACCGCTTGCTGATAGATCGCTTGTGCGTTCGCCACCTGGGCCCGCTGGGATTCCACTCGCGCGGCAAGCGCGATAGTCTGCAAGTAAGTGCCCCCGACAGCAAGCACGACAAGCTCTCTGCTGTCCTTGGCCGAGAGTTGGGCGGCACGTTCGCTTTCTTTGCTCGCCTTCCAATTGCGCCGCTGCACCGGATCGTAGATGGATTGGCTAAGCGCACCCTGTAACTGCGAATAGCTGAACGGGCCGACGACTGACGGTATGGAGAAGTTGATGCCCGGCGGAAGCTTAAACTGAAAACCATACGCTGCCAAGTTCACCTGAGTCACAGTTTCGCTAGCATTCGCGGAAATGTTCGGCAGCAGCGCGCTAAGGGCCTCGATCCGCTCAGCCCGGGATGCGCGGATCGAGTTGCCCGCGGAAATAGCGCCGAGGTTAGCTGCCAAACCCAGCTTCAGAGCATCCGCCAATCTAAGGGTAATGGCTCCGGTGGGCGCATTGGACACAGGCCCGCTTCCCGCGTAAGCGCCAGTCACCTGAATAGAGCTGTTGACCGTTGCCACTCCGGTTCCCGGCGCCGCAGATTGTTGTGCTTGCACTGACCCGGGCTGATTCAGGCGTCCCGAAGCTGGAAGCGGAGTTGCGCGGCTCGAACCAGCGGCGCCCATACTTCCTGGAGGCGCTTGGCCAGGCAGGCACCCAGCCCCGAGTGCCAGGAGTATTACTAGGCGCAGCGCAGCCGGATGAGATGTACGAGTCAAAATCAATACATACATACATGTATCATATTCAGCCTGGACTTGTATATAATTGTGCTTTGGAACGCACTGAGGTCGTAGCAGCGGAGAAGCAGGGAGCACCTCGCAAACAGCGGGGTTCCGAGGAAGCTGCTGGCTTGAATAAGCATCAGCAGAAGACCAAAGCGACTAAGAAAAGATTGCTGAAATCTGCCTTACGTATTTTCACTCGCGACGGCTTCGAACGCGCTAGCATTGACGACATCGCGGCAGAGGCAGGCTACACACGTGGCGCATTCTACGCTCATTTCCAATCTAAAGAGGATCTCTTTTTCGCTATGCTCGAAGAGGAATCGCACAAGCACTTCGAGGCGCTCACGGAAGTTATGCAGGGACTTGCAAGCGAGCGAGAGCGACTGGAGGCGCTACGCGAGTACTACGTGACGCGAGTTGCCGACCGTCAGTGGTCAATTCTGACTGTCGAATTCAAGCTCTACGCATTGCGTCACCCCAAACTCCGTGCGAAGCTGGCCGGGACCTATCGCAGCATACGATCAAAGATGAAATGGAGTGACATAGCGCGTGTTTGGGAAAGGCGGCCGGAGCACAATTCCGAGGCCGATGAAACGGTTCGAGTCGCCTTGCAGGTGGTGCTGAACGGCCTGGTTCTCGAAAGAGCCTATGACCCGGCGAGCATTTCTGACAATCAGGTCTCGGAGCTGCTCCGGACGCTTTTCGACTTTCTGACCGAGAGCTCGCATTGTGGTGCGCGTCGTCAGAGCAAAGCACGCGTTAGGCCATCGCCTGGTTGAAAGAAAGAAGCAGTCCACTTTCCGGAGTGAGCAGAATCTCTCTATCGAATCGAATCACAGCCCCGGCGCTCTCGTGGGCCAAGGTGGATGGGGTTGGACTCGAACCGACCTTGGTCACCGCCGGGCTATGTGGGCAGGTTCGTATGGCGAGCAAACGAAGCGCAAGCTTTCCTTCAGCTACTGAAATCGTGAGGCGTTGATTTGCTCTTGCCGAGTAGGTGAAGGAACCCCAGCCACCTGGAGTGGACCAGATCGATCTGAACTCGGCGAGCTCGATACGTGGACGCAGAATAGCGGCGCGATCACGGGCATGATAGCTGAAACCGCTCAGCGCCAGGACACCTGACCAGGCCGACATCGCTCGTGCGTAATGATGCCCGCACTCCGGCTCGTCCCATGGATTACGACGTTCTCCGTCGAACCGCCGCCGGACGTTTTCAATGCATTGAATACCTTGTTCAACCATTCCAGCAAAAATCATCTGCGAACCAACCAGGTATTCCATTCCGGTCCAGGCTTCCGCGAAATATGGGAACGGAATCCTGGGCCGCTCACCCCGCCCGTAATCGCACACGAGCAGGGCAGGTTCGTCATTCAGGGCATAGACACGCTGCACGGAATCGTGCTCCATCAGATCTGAACGGTAGTTGTATTTGTAGATCGCGGCCAGTGCGGCCTTAATCTTGCCGGGATCGAGCAGCGTTCCGAGTCCTGCTAAATCCGCCTGATATTGGCCGATAAGCTGGTCGCCCAGACAGCCCTTCCCGAGCTGAAATTCCGGATTTTCCGAGCGGTCGGACCCCATCCCGCTCACTGTGGTGGGCGCGATTTGATCTTTGGGAATCGAGCGCACCTGCTGGATGTAGTATTCGCCGTTGAAGAGGTTAGCGTCGATCCAGCGGCTGCCGTGTTCAAAGAGCGCGTGGTAGGTTTCGGCTTTGGCATTTTCATCGAGCACGCGGGCGATTTCTTCGGCGGCACGCAGCGCGCCCAGGTAGTAAATCCCGCATAACGGATTGGGCCCGTAAAACTCGACATCGTAAGTATTGTGCTGAACGCCTTCCATGACGCCGTCTCGATTCGCGTCCCATCCTCCAGGAATCCAGGCAAAAGAAAGGGCGCGCTGGACTCTCGGCCAGTAGCTTCGCAGCCATTCGGTGTCACCCGAAAGACGCCAGTCAAGATACAGTTTGATGATTTGGCCCATTTGCCCGTCGGCTGCGGCATAGGGATATCGCGTGATGCCGTCCGGCAGCAACTGCCGGTGGCGCATGCCGCCTTCGTCATCTTCTGAGAAACCGAACGCGGCTTTGCGCAGCGATCTGGCGAGCCTTGGAAAGAGATGCTGCGTGCTCGATTCATAGTTCCAGACATGCGTGCAGTTGCCAAAACAGCAGCCCAGGTTATTGTTCGATCCTTCAAATGCGTGAAACTCGCCATCGGCGGTACGAAAACAGGTTTGAGTCACGAGGGTCGAAAGGTTTGCCATGGCGGAATCGCGCACACCATCGGGCAAGGTGCTCTCACGAACGGTTTCCACAAACGAGCGGGTCCGGCGTTCGAGGTCGGGGAGATTTCGCGCCAGCTGAGCGGAGGCCTGCCAAGCGTCGGAGAACCGCTCGCAGTAATGGTTGCCTAGCTTATCGTTTTCGTGTCCTTGAGGGGCGTCCCATCCGCACCAGGCAGGCGTTCGGTTAGGGAAATGCCAACCGAGAAGAAACGTGAATGCGCGGTCGGCTCCGGCCGGAATTTCGCGTTTGACGCAAATCGAGGCGTATGGTTTCCGCTTCGCGCTCTCCGGACCGAGTTCTCCATCGGCGGTGAAGTCGTCCCAAAACAGTTGCGGACTCGCCCACCACTTGGCATCCGGCCAGCCGCGCAGATAAGTGATGCCAGCGTTCGAGTTTTCCAAAACGGTTAAAGCGAAGGAACCATTCATCGGGCTGCTCCGCTCGAGAGCCGGGTTCGTCATAAAGAATCCGTGTAAGCTGCCGTCGTCGCGATATTCGATAGCACGCGGATCGCTTAAAAGGTGCGCGGTGTGGCTCAGGCTGGGCATCCCAACCGGATTTTCGAGCGAAAAAGCGATCGAGACCTGCGCTGAATTGCGCCGTGTATTCCGCACGATGTAGCGCAGCACGGCGACAGGATGGCCTGAGCTTTCAGCGTCGAGCGGAATGAATGGACTGAACGCTTCGAGCGAGACTACAACCGGCAGCTTTGGGTCAGCAAAATTGACATTCGCGATTGGAAACTCGCCTGTGAAGGTGGCTTCGCCTAGCCGAGTCAATCCGGGAGCGCCGTTCGGCCCCAATCCGCCTTCTGAAGAATACGGCGGCAGGAGCCGCGATTCCAGCACGCGCGCAACCGGCTTCGAACTGCCGCTCTTCGCCCAAATAGAGGCAAACGCGTAGGCTGGATTCAGTCCTTTGCTGGGACGGTTAAAGATTTCCCAATCACGAAGCTGGCCCCTGCCCCCTAGACTGATACTTCCCGTCCCGATACCTCCTAGAGGGAAAGCGATTTGAGTGAGTTGCCGGCCGCTAAATACTCGCGGATACTTTAGCTCCGGAAGCGGGTCGGTGCCCGGAATCGATGTGCGGTCCGGTTTTTCTGGAGGCGTTACCCTTTGTGCACCATTAGCGGCCAGATCTGGTACGGCCCCGGCAATCGCGATTGCCTCGAGAAATTTGCGGCGTCTCATCTGCTTCCTTTAAAGCTCGCTCTCATACATTCTGAACTTACGCGCTATTCAGATATCATCATCTTTGCTGATTGGAGCGATCAGCTCTCACGAAGAATGAAGAAATCGATCGGCGATAACATCTTTCCGCCAGGATTTACGTTTGAAAGTGGACTGCGGCTCCTGAAAAAGGCCGGTTACGATGGCGTTGAACTCTGGCTGGGAGATCGAGCGTGGTTCAAGATGAGCGCGAGCGATTCCGACCTGCGGCACTTGAAGCAGCAGATTGGCGAAGCTGGATTACAAGTTTCAGATATAGCCAATTCTCTCGATTGGGACGAGAATGTATCGTCACGCGATCCGCGCAAGCGCGAAGCGGCGTTCCGGCATATCGAACGCCAGATCGAAGCGGCCCAGATCTTCGGCTGCGATGCGATTTTGATCGTCGCAGGCCTGGTAACCAGCGATGCGCCGTATAACGAGGTCTATCATCGCTGCGTCGATTCGCTCGGCAAACTTGCAGCGACCGCGGGTAAGGCAAAAGTAAAAATCGGCGTTGAAAATTGCTGTGCAGAACAAAAGTTTCTGCTTAGCCCACGGGAATTTTCCACCTTCTTGACCGATGTGAACAGCCCATGGGTGGGCATCCATCTCGACGTGGGAAACATTCACGACACCGGATTTGCCGAACAGTGGATTGAGATCCTGGGTCCGAAGATTACGCGCATTCACGTTAAGGACACGCTCAAACACCGGGGCAGGTGCGGCGACCAGAGCGTTTACACGAACATTTTCCTGGGCGACAACGACTGGCGCGCGATCCGGGATGCGCTGACCAAGGTCGGGTACGACGGTTGGCTTATCGCTGAGATGGAAGCGAAGTACCGCTTTGCTCCGGACCAGCAAGTCTACGATACATCGGCTGCCATGAGCCGGCTGATTTCAGAAAATTTGTGAGCAACCGTGCAGAGCCGGCGTGAAGTTCTAATCCAAGCTTTGCTACTTCCGCTGGCCTGGCACCGGAGCCCGGCAAGATACGAGATTATTGCCCAGCCGAACTGCTTGTCGCAGGAATCGGCTGAGGGCTACAGGCGGCTGCTCGAACAATATGAGCGTTCCTCGTTAATGCCTGATCTGATCGTGGTTGCGGGCGCGGGGCATTTGGTATCGGAGCGGCTCCCGGAACTGCGCGCGCGGATGCTGCAGGGGGCCTGCATGATATGGGAAGATGCGCCCTCGTCATTTAGACCAGCGAAAGCGATGTACGTTCGCTACTCTTGGCCGGCCCCCGCGATGGTCAGAAGCTTTGGCGAGGTGCTCCCGGTTGCCTGCGCGCCCGGGGAGGCCATCGCGCGCTGTTGTGGTGAGCCGGTAAGCTACAAGCGGCGCATGGGGAAAGGTGGCTTTGTTTTTCTTGGGAGTATGTTAGGTCCGCACCTGCGAGCCGAGGATCGCCAGGCACAGGAACTGGCGGCGAAACTGATGCGCGTCAGATTTTGAGAAATAACTTGCGGCGGTACATCCAGAACAGCATGAGCCAGTAGGTAAGCAGAACCGCCGAACCAAGGAGAAGCGGATACAATCCTTTTCCGAAAATCAGGAAGGGCTGGTCACCCAGATGGATCCGGAAGCTGCTGGTAATGAACTCCTCGCATAAATGGGCTATGAGATAAGCCGCGATCGAATTCATTCCCACGACTACGAGCGGGAAGGCCCAGGCGTGATGCCGTTTCGCATCGATGATCCAACTAAAAGCTGCGAGCAGCAGGAAGCACGCCCCGCCGCTGAACAGAGTCCAACTTGGAGTCCAGATCCGCTTGACGATCGGGCAAACACCGGTGATATGAAGAAGCAACCCGGCGACGATCCCGATTGCTCCGGCTGAAACGAAACGCTTGAGAGGAAGAGCCGGGGCGTAAGTGCGATACCAGCGTCCCGCCACGAGGCCCAGGATCATCGTGCCGAGGGTCGGGATGAAGCTCAGCGTCAGATAGCCGCCCTCGTTCGCGACGAATGGGCTCGTTCGCGGGAACAAATTCAGAAACCATTGATCAAAGGCGGTACCGAGATTACTGTTCTTGTTCCAATGGGCGGCAAAGCCGGTGAAGTTATGCGGCCAATTGTGCGGGACACCCACGGCGGAATAGTCGAAAGCCGGCCCAGGCAGTGGATAGAGAGCCCAGGCGAGCCAATAACCGGTTAGCAATGCAGCAAATGAGATCCACTGCCACCGCGGCGAACGGAAACCTAGCAGGAACAGGAACGGGTAGCCCAAGCCAATCTGAGTGAGAGTGTCTTCAAACGTGAAATACGTCTGGGTGGTTTGTGTCGAGCGCAGAAAAATCCCCAGCGCAACTAGCAGCAGAGAGCGCCAGAGAGCATGCGCGAACATGCGGTTGAAGGCAGCGCCCTTGCGCAGCCTGCTTGCGATTGAATACGGGAGCGCGACTCCCACCAGGAAGGAGAACGAGGGCTGAATCAGATCATGTAGCGAGCAGCCTGCCCACTCGACATGGGTCTGGTTGAAGGCAAGGACTTGCCAGAGCAAGTTGCCTGGGAATGTACGCGATACACGCGCGAAATTCAGAATCTCCGCCATCATCAGCACCATGACAAAGCCGCGATAGGCATCGACGGCGACGTTTCGATCAGCCGTAACTCGCGCTACAGGGGCGATGATCTCAAGATCGGACTGCTGGTCTTGTTTGGAGAGCATGGGCGTAAATGTGAAAGAATGTAGCGTTCCACATGAGTGTACCGATTATGAACTGGCTCGCCTGGGGCTTGACAATTTGAATCTGAATCAGGCCGCGCCAACGGCCGATCCTTCGGTTCCGGACCGCACTGCAGTGACCGTTTCGTAGGCAGCTCGGTCGATATCTGAATTTCGCGGGGCAACTCGGAATACGGCGCTCTACAGCCTAAACTGCAGCACGATTTGGGAGCCATCCGGGACGGTCACGAATTATTCGAATTCTGCGGCGAACAAGAACTTGGGGTGATTGGCGATACAGAGAGGACCGAAGAAGCGCAAGAATAAACGGCGGGGAAGTGGGGATTTCATGCATGCTCCGAATCCATTGATTGCGGCTGGCGTTACTGCTTCGACTGCTTTGACCGACGCGGTCTATGTACTCTTCACGTCGGCTGTTTCAGCTCGCCGACGCATCTCCGCCGCTAGCTGGAGCAGCATTTGGTATCTGCTTTCGGCGTTCGCAGTGATCAGTTATACCGGGAACGCGGTTTACGTAATCTTCGCGGCCGCAGGTTCGTGGTTAGGTGCCTTCGGCGCCGTGACGTGGCTCAACCGGCTAGACAGAAAAGCTACCGCGCTCAGAAACCCGCCACCAGCAGTTCCCAGGATGGAAAGCGACGGGTAAGCAGTTAGTTATTGCGGCGGACGGGTATTGGCCGGCATGGCTGCTTCCAGCACTGCGCTTCCACGGAGTAAGAGATCTTCCCGGAAATGCGGAGCCGCCAGCTGGACGGCCTCGGGAAGGCCATCTGAACCAACACCCCAGGGACACGAGGCAGCCGGCAGTTTCGCCGCATTGAAGATCCACGTGTAAGGAGTCCAGTCGTACCATTCCGGATAAATTGCTGGGTCGGGCGTGTTGATATTGTGGCCTGCTTTGAAAGGTGCGATCGGTACGCAGGGCAACAGCAGCAAATCGTAATCAAGAAAAAAGCGAATGAACTCTTGCGTAAATCGCAAGCGCTCCAGTTGCGCCTGACGTTCAATTGCAGCTGAGGTCATCATGCCGCGTCGGGCGGTCTCGACCAGACCTGGGTCGAGCAGCGCCATAGAGCTACCCGGCATACTGGCAGCCATTGCCGCGAAGGCAACCTCGCATATGGTGACGTAGGCTCGGCGGATGTTCCAAACCGGGGGGTCGGTGTGTTCGATACGTGCACCAGCATCCGCTAGTGCTCGCGCCGCCGCTTCGAGTGCACTGAACTTCCAGGAAAGGGTGGGAACGCAGCCGCAGTTTGAAGATACAGCTACCCTCAAGCCGGTCACGCCCCGCTTGGTTTCTTTGGTGAAATCGGGGACGGTCAAGCCGAAAGAAAAAGGATCGGTTCGGTCCGCTCTGCACATAATTGACAGGGCGAGGGCGGCATCGGAGACAGAGCGCGTGAGCGGGCCAAGCGCAGTGATATCCGGAGCTTCGCTGATGCCCGGAATGCGGCCGGTGGTCGGCTTTATGCCGTAAATGCCGGTGAAAGCAGCGGGTATGCGTATCGAGCCGCCGCCGTCACTCCCGGTCGCTATCGGACTGCATCCGGTCGCTACTGCTACCGCCGACCCACCCGAGGAGCCTCCGGGCGTCAAGTCCGGATTCCATGGATTGCGTGTGACGCCAGTGAGCGGGCTATCGGTGACAGCCTTCCAGGCAAATTCGGGCATGGTTGTGCGTGCAAAGAAGATAGCCCCGGCTTCGCGTAGACGGGCAATGTGTGGCGCATCCTGCGTTGCCACAGGTGACTGTTCGTTTGTGCGGCTGCCCGACATGCGCACCTGCCCCGAGACCGCCTGATTATCTTTGACCGCAACTGGCACGCCGTCAAGGGGAGACAGAGGCGCAGCTTCAGCCCAGCGACGTTCGCTCGCTCGCGCGGCTTCCAGCGCTTCTGCAGGGTAGATCACGCGGAACGGGTTCAGTTCCGACTGCACTTCTGCCGCACGAGTAAGAGTAGCTTCCAGCAATTCAACGGGGGACAGCGTTCGGAGCGCGAAGTGATCCGCCATTTCATGAGTTGTCAGGAAGAGGAGACCGGACATCAGGTGAGTTCGCCTAGAGCAGAAGCAAAGTCTAACAGATCGGATAAGACACGTGCCACGATAGTTCCTGTGCGAATTCTAATAGCTTTCGCAGTCTGCATTTTCCCGATATCTGCTCTAGCACAGCAAGCTGCGCCAGACTTCTTCAGCGTTCCGCCGGCGGATGCACCCCAATTGGCGGTGCGGGGCACCTACTCAGTGGGCGTTCGCACCATTGATGTCGTTCATCGGAATCAAATCGACATTTTGCACTTCGATAAGGAAAGGGGCAAGGCGCCGGTTTACGACCGGTCTCTGACACTGGAAGTTTGGTATCCCGCGGTGATTCCGCCCGGACAGCGTGAAGAGACCACGTACGAGATGCCGATTCCAGGCGGACAAACGGTAGCGGAGATGAGGGTATTCGCTATTCACGATCAGGCGCTGCGTGATGCACCTCCGCTCAGCGGAAGACAGTTTCCGTTAGTGATCGTTTCGCACGGCTATCCTGGCTCCCGGTATTTCATGAGTTATCTAACGGCCAATCTTGCTTCGAAAGGCTATGTAGTTGCGGCTATCGATCACACTGATTCCGTATTCGATCAGATAAGGGGATTCGAGAGCACTTTGCTGAACCGATCCAATGATCAGTTGTTCACGATCGAGGCGCTTCGTGAGCTGGCGCACAGGGCTGACTCATTTCTACACGGTCTCGCGGATACGACCGCTGTTGGGATAATCGGTTATTCCATGGGCGGGTACGGCGCACTGGCGAGCGCCGGCGCGGGATATAGCCCTAACAGCGCGCTGGTAAAGTTCGTTCCGGGAGGGTATTTGAAAAATTGGGAGGCCGGGGACAGAACCTTCCAGAGCAGAGATCGAAGCGGTATCAAGGCAGTGGTTGCAATCGCGCCCTGGGGCGAACAACCGCCGTACAACGCCTGGGACTCCCGGGGCCTTGCGGCCATTCGCGTTCCGACACTATTTATCGCGGGCGATCACGATGACGTGGCGGATTATGAGCGCGGCATCAGGCAGGCTTTCGAACGCGCAGTGAATTCAGAGCGGTGCCTGTTAGTTTACGAGAACGGCCGCCACAATACGGGTGGGAATCCCGCTCCGCCAAACGTGCGGCTCCCCTACTCGATCCTGGAATTCTTCGACGAGCCAGCGTGGAGAAAAGACCGCATCACGTCTGTTAACCAGCATTTCATCACAGCATTTCTCGATTTGTATCTGAAGGGTGAGCGCGAGAGGGGCGCTTATTTACATGTCAGTCCGGCACACTCGAATGAAGGAAAATGGGCTGTTCCCGCAGGCTCAAACGAGAAGGATAGTGGCGCTTACAGCACGGGCACGGATGCACAAGGAGACCGCTTTTGGAAAGGCTTTCAGCGGCGCAACGCTCTGGGGCTTGAGATGTATTGCTCGGCCGCAGGCGAGCCGGCCCCCTAACTGCGCTGTGCTGTACCCATTCAGGAAGATTTGCATTAAGCTAGAAACATGGCTGTTCCAGCCAGCAATCGTCCGTCCTTGTTCGGCTCAGACTAGCTGCGCTTGCTCGCGCGGCCCTCTCCGTCTGCTTTCACCGTCATTTTGAGGTCGTCGACAATGCTGCTTGAAACCGCTGCCAATCCGCTGCTGCCCAACCTTGTGACTTCCGTTCCCGGGCCCAAGGCACAGGAAATTATTAGACGCGATCATGCCGTCCTTTCCCCTTCGTACACGCGTTGCTACCCGCTGGTGATGAAACGGGGAAGCGGGGCCGTTGTCGAGGATGTTGACGGCAATCACTTCTTGGATTTTGCAGCCGGCATCGCCGTAGTGGCAACCGGTCACTCGCATCCTCGGGTAGTGGAGGCAATCCAAGAACAGGCTGGCGAGTTCCTCCATATGTCGGGAACCGACTTCTATTACGAGTCAATGGTGCGATTGGCGGAAAGGTTGGCTGCACTGACGCCGGGCGGAGTAGCGCGCCGCGTCTACTTCGGCAACTCAGGCACCGAAGCGAACGAGGCTGCGATCAAACTGGCCCGCTACCATACGGGCCGGGATAAATTCATAGCGTTTTTTGGCGCGTTTCACGGCCGCACTATGGGCGCACTTTCGCTTACCGGCAGCAAGGTTACCCAGCGGCGCGGGTTCCATCCCTCGCTACCCGTCTATCACATACCGTATCCGAATACTTACAGGCGTGATCCTGGAACGACTGAGGCTACTCATGCTCTAGATTGCGTCAGAGTGCTTGAAGACCAGCTCTTCAAAACAATCCTTCCGGCGGAAGAAGTAGCCGGAATCTTTGTGGAACCCGTTCAGGGCGAAGGTGGATACCTGGTTCCGCCCAAGGAATTCCATCAAGAACTCCGGCACGTGGCTGATCGTTATGGCATACTCCTGATCCACGACGAGGTCCAGTGCGGAATGGGGCGCACCGGAAAGATGTTTGCTGCGGAGCATTTCGGCGTGAGTCCCGACATAGTGACTGTCGCGAAGGGCATTGCCAGCGGCATGCCTCTTTCCGCGACCATCGCCAGGGCCGATATCATGAACTGGCCCCCCGGCGCGCATGCTTCCACTTTCGGCGGTAACCCTGTTTCGATCGCGGCAGCGCTCCAAACGCTCGATTTGCTCGAGGAGTCTTTGATGACCAATGCGGCCGAGATGGGCGCTTACATATTGAAACACGCTCAAGCTTGGCCGCAGCGTTTCCGGTATGTGGGCGATGTGCGAGGGATCGGCCTGATGATCGGCATCGAACTCGTGCTCGATAAGAAAACGAAAGAGCGCGCGCCGCAGCTTCGCGATCGACTGGAGTACCTGGCGTTTGAGCGTGGACTGCTCGTTTTAGGCGCCGGGCCAAACAGTATTCGGCTATGCCCGCCTCTGGTTATCAACCGGGAACAAGCGGATTTTGCGCTGGATACACTGGAGCAGTGCCTGCTGTTGTTGGAGAATTAGCGGAAGCGCAAATAGCTTCTCGGGAACCTCAGAGCGGGCAGCAACTGCCGGTTTTGGACGTCGGATGCGGCATAAATAAGTATCCGGGTGCGATCGGAATAGATCGGAACCTGAATACTGCCGCCGATGTTATTGCGGACCTCAATCAGGATTTCTTACCGTTTCAAGACAGCTCTTTCCGGGAGGTCCGTGCCATTCATGTGATCGAACACGTCTGGGACGTGATTCGCACGCTTGAAGACTTCTACCGGTTACTCGCGCCCGGAGGCCGGGCCGTCATTGTGACTCCGCACTATACGGATTTCAGTTCCTTCTGCGACCCCACTCATCGCTGGCACCTGAACAGCTTCTCCCTTCGCTATTTCGGCGAGGATCATGGCGGATACGAGTACTACTCCTCAGCAAAATTCCGGGAGAATTTGGTCCATGTACGCCTACTTTCGCTGTGGAGATATATCGGGTTCGAATTCCTGGTCAATAAGTCTCGCCGGTTCCGGCGTTTCTGGGAATTCTATCTCTGCTATCTCGTTCGAGGCAAGGTGATCGAATGGCATTTGACGGCAGTGAAGGAAGGCGAAGCGGCTGGTCGCTCCAGCCTAGCCAATTACTCTGGAAATTGAGCGATGCGGCGCGCCAGAAGCGGGAGCAAAAGCTGCTTACACCCGAAGCGGCGTTGGGTCGCAGAGGTGAGGATCTGGCGCATCGGTATTTGCACCGTTCCGGATACACGGTGGTGGCCCGCAATTATCGGCCCGGTGCTGATAGCGAAATCGATATTGTTGCGCGGAATGGCGAGACGTTGATCTTTGTTGAAGTGAAATCGCGAAGATCGGCGGAATTCGGCAGTCCAGACCGGGCAATCGATCGCGAGAAGCAGCGCCACATCTTACGCGCAGCAAGGAGCTTTGTGACCCGGTCGGGAGACTCCTGGAGCAAAGTACGGTTTGATACGGTCTCGATCGTGTTCACCGAGCCGGTCGCCATCTCCCATCACAAGGACGTTTTTTTCGAAGGGCGGGCGCAGGATGGTCGAATATCGAAATCGATTTCGCCTCCATGCGATCTGCCAGCGTCCAGTTAGCGCGACTTTGAAAACAGCACTTGCGCAGCACTTGTGGTTCCGTCTTCGAAGTTGACCGCCGATGCGGCCAGATAGAGGAGCCAAATCCGGAACGACATGTCCCCGATCAAGGCGCGGCAGGATTCTGCATTGCGTTGCAGGTTCGCTACCCATTTGCGGCAGGTCAGGGCATAGTTCAAGCGCAAGTCTCGCAATCCGACAACGTCAAACCCAGCGCGCTCCCCTTCCCGTATAACGTCATGCAAATGGACGAGTTCCCCGCCCGGGAACACATGCTTTTGGAGAAATAGCGTCTCGGGCGTGTCGGAGATTCCAACCGGACGAATTACGCCGCGATTGACGAAGAGACCGCCTCGATTGAGGAGCGAGAAAACCTTTTGGAAGTATCCGGCCAGACGCCGTCGCCCAACATGCTCGAACATGCCGACGGAGGCAACCTTGTCGAAGCACCCATCGAGGCGGCGATAATCACACAGATTCACTGTTACGGATTCTTCAAGATGACCGCTCTTTATCGCACTCCTGGCGAATTCGAACTGATTCTGACTGAGCGTGCATCCGACAGCTCTCGCCCCGAACTGCTTGGCTGCATGCAAAACCAGACCGCCCCAACCACAACCGACATCAAGGAACCGCTCTCCCGGCCGCAGCACCAGATCCTTACAGATTCTATCCAGCTTTTGCGTTTGCGCTTTTTCGAGTGAATCGTCAGGGTCTTCAAAGTAAGCAGCCGAATAGACCATCCGCGAGTCAAGGAATTGGGCATAGAACTGGTTCGAGCGGTCGTAGTGGAAATGGATATTCCTCTGCGCTGCCCTATAGCTCCCGAGAATCGATCCGATCCTCAGACGCTCCAGCTTCGCCAGCATTGTAAGCAAAAACTGCCGGGCCCGAGAATGGCTTTGATTGGAAAAATAGCGGATCGCGGCGAAGAGGTCTCCATGAACCTCGAACCCACCTTGAATGAAGGCGGTAGCAATGGAATACGGATCTCTATTTTCCTTCCAGACTTCGCGGCAGCGGGAGGCCACAATCGTGAATCTTCCGCCAGGATCTGAATAGCAGTTGGACACTCCTCCGGGTTGGCTGATCCAAATTTTCGCTGTCTCAGGACCCTGACGTTGCTTTACTGTGCTCATTCAAAGTCTCCCTTCGGCACCCATTCTCCCGGCTTGAAAAACCGCAGGGGTTACTTCGGGCACCATATACTCCTGTCTTTAGACTCATCCGCAGAGATCCCGGCGTCGGTGTTTTTTGTCACGAAAAGGGGAGACGCAAATCTACGGGCCTGGTCCCTCTACTTTCCGGGAAACGGAAGCCAGCCGCGCGTGACGTAGTCGTTGATCGTGAGCGTAACCATGATCAGGAACCAAATCACGCCGGCACCGATGATCACGCGAATCAGCTTCGATTCGTATAAGCCGTGCATAAAAAAAGCAACAATCAGGCACGCTTTCGTGGTGGCGATCAAAATCGCGATACCCATGCTGAAAGGTCCGAGATCGACAAAGCCGATCAACGTCGTCGTCAGTGCAAGGGCAAGCAGTCCGAGCCACGTGAACGTATAAGTCCTGAGAGAGACAACAGGTGGTTTCATTTGACGTGTAACCCGGGGATGTAGAAGATGGCATACAGAAAGACCCAGACAATGTCTATGAAGTGCCAATAAAGGCCTCCTAGATCAATGGGGGTGTGGTATTCAGCCGAGAAGCTCCCGAGAAGTGTGCGGAAGAGCAGAACCGACAAGATGCCTATGCCGATGATCATGTGAAAGGCATGGAGTCCGGTCATGATGAAGTAAAAAACGAAAAACATCTGTATGTTCGCTGCCCCCGGCGACTGATCTTCAAACCAGAAACCGGGAGCTTTGTGGGATTCGTAATGCAGATAATACTCGGTGAACTTAATACAGAGGAAGACTGCGCCGATGAGCATTGTGATCACCAGAAACAGCATCAACCGTTTCTGGTTGCCCAGTTCGGCGCTATAGACTGCCAGCGCCATGGTATAGCTGCTGCAAATCAGGACAGCAGTGTTGATAGCGCCAAGAACAATTTCCATATCCTTGCTACCCAGGTCAAAGGCATGCGGATGGCTGATCCGGTAGGCGGTGAATGCCGTAAAGAGGCCGCCGAAGAGCAGCACCTCAGTCATGAGGAAGATCCACATGCCGATCGTGGCAGTTTCGCGCTGCTGGGCAGGTGTGGAGAATTGCTCGCGGAGATCTAGAGAAAGCTCGCGCACTACGGGCTCAGACAAGGTGCAGTTCCTCCTTCATGGCCTCATAGTCGTAAGCGCGAGTGGTGACGACGGGAGTAACTTCGAAGTTGTGCTTAGGCGGGGGCGATGGTGTTTTCCATTCGAGGCCGGTGGCGCGCCAGGGGTTCGGACCTGCATCTCTTCCGTACTTCCAGGACCAGAGCAGATAAATAAGCGGAAGTATATACCCGACACCGAGAATACTTGCGCCCGCTGTCGAAAGTACGTTGAGCATCTGAAACTCATCCGGATAGGCGGCGTAGCGTCGAGGCATTCCCATGTATCCAAGAACGAACTGGGGGAAAAAGGTCAAGTTGAATCCAAGGAAGACAGTCAGGGCCGATATCTTAGCCAGGCCCTCGGGATACATCTTGCCGCTGATCTTCGGCCACCAGTAATGAACCCCGCCGAGAAACGCCATGACGGTTCCGCCCACCATAATGTAGTGAAAGTGCGCGATAACAAAATATGTATCGGTCACGTGTACGTCGATGCCCAGTGCAGCTAAGAACAGGCCAGTCATTCCGCCGATGGTAAACAGGCCGACGAAACCTACCGCATAGAGCATGGGAGTTTCCCAGGAAACCGATCCTTTGTATATCGTTGCCGTCCAGTTGAAGACCTTTATCGCGGATGGGACAGCGACAAAGTAACTCAAAATGGAGAAAGTCATAGCAGCGTATACCGACTCGCCCGCAACAAACATGTGGTGACCCCAGACGAGAAATCCTATAACTGCAATTGCGATGCTTGAGAATGCAACAGCCTTATAGCCAAACAGCGGCTTGCGAGAAAAGGCAGGGATGATTTCGCTGACCACAGCCATCGCCGGGAGGACCATGATGTAGACCGCGGGGTGTGAGTAAAACCAGAACATGTGCTGGAACAGGACGGGATCTCCGCCTAAGGCGGGGTCGAAGATACCCACCTGAAAAATACGTTCCACGGCGACCATCAAGAGCGTGATCGCTAACACCGGAGTCGCGAGCACAAAAATGATGCTGGTTGCATATGTGGACCACACGAATATTGGCAGCCGGAACCATGTTAGGCCAGGAGCGCGCATGCGGTGCGTAGTGGCTATGAAGTTAATGCCGGTCAATATGGATGAAAATCCGGAGATAAGGATGCCGACTGCCGCAGCGACAATATAGGTAGTGGAATAACTGGTGCTGAACGGAACGTAAAACGTCCAGCCGCTATCCACTCCGCCTCGAAAGAGCGCGTAAATGGTAACCGCCGCCCCGAGCATAAAAATGTACCAGCTAAGAAGATTCAGTTTCGGGAAAGCCAGATCCTTCGCGCCGATAGCCATCGGCAAGACAAAGTTTCCCAGGGTGTTCGGAATGGACGGGATCAGGAAGAACCAGACCATGATTATGCCGTGCATGCTGAACAGCTTGTTGTAAGTTCCGGCGCTAACCAGCCAGTTATGCGGCGAAAGCAATTCAAGACGCATCAGCAGCGCGAAAAAACCGCCTAAAAAGAACAAGAATGTAATGGAGACGGTGTAAAGGATCGCAATGCGCTTGTGATCGGTCGTGAGCAGCCAAGAAAGGATTCCCTGCTTTTCAGTCAGGTAGTTTCTTTCGACGCTAGGCCGAGATACCGTTTCAATCATTTCAGCGAGCCTCCACCTTTGAACCGGAGTTAGAAGTTGCTCCCGGGCCGGCGATACCCGGCTGTGTTCCATATTGTTGCGATGTGGCGCCGGAACTTGAAGGTTCTCGGGTACCAGGTTGGGGCCCCAACGCTTTGATGTAGGAGATCAGCGCGAGCACCTGTTCCTCGTTCAACTGGCCGGTGAAATTCGGCATCACGTTGGGCTGAAAGCCGTACACGATCTTGGCGTTCGGTTCAAGAATGGACTCCCGGATGTAAGATTCATCGGCAATCACGGTCTGGCCGGTCGAAATCTGAACCGGATGGCCATAGAGGTTTCGAAGGTTTGGGCAGCGACCCTGGTCATAGAAATGGTGACAGTTTGAGCATCCGAACTGATGAAAGAACTTCTCGCCTTGCGAAGAAAGGGAGCCCTCCGCCGCCCCTTCGGTCAGCCATCTCTGGTACTCGGCAGCAGGCATGGCGTAAATCCAGCCAATCATGCCAGAGTGCTTGGTGCCGCAGTATTCGGCGCAGAAGAGGTGGTATTTGCCCGGCTTGGTCGCCTCGAACCAAGTGGTTGTGTATCGGCCAGGAAGCACGTCTTGCTTGGTTCGAAAGGCGGGAACGAAGAAGCTGTGAATCACGTCTTCGGAAGTCATGGTCAGCTTGACGGGGCGACCTACAGGGATGTGAAGCTCGTTGATTTCGCGCTGCCCTTCCGGATGTTGTATCTTCCACATCCACTGCTTGCCGACGGCATACATGCTGAGCGCATTATCCGGTGGCCTCTCGATATCGAAATAGAGCTTAGAGCCCCAGGCGAACATTGCCATGAAAACAAACAGGGGAATAATGATCCAAGCTGCTTCGGCTGGAACATAGTTTCGGATCTGATCTCCCATTTCGTTTTCATGCTTGCGACGGTAACGAACCGCGGAGTAGATCAGGAAGATAGCGATACCGGTTGCCACCGTCGCGCAGACCAGAACCATCAGCCAAAAGAAAAAGTCTACTTCTCCCGACACAGAAGATGCCGATTCGAAAAAAAGCAGCGGCAAGGTGCTCATGGGTGTGGGATCTTCTGCCAGTCCTGGCGGTGTTCACGGATGTCGCGGCGCCAGAAAAGGAGCATCGCACCAGCCAAAAGCACGAGAGTAAGTGCGGCCGCGCCCCGCAGCATGTTGATGACGACTGCTCCGTATTTTCCGGTCTTTGGGTCGTAGTGGTAGCAGAAGAGCAGCACTTGATCTACTGGCGAGCCAATGCGATTGTGCGAGGACTCGATGAGACCGAGCTTGAGGTCTTTCGGTTCATACTCGACGCCGTAAAGATAGCGGCTGAGCCGGCCTTCCGGCGTCAGGAGCATGACGCCGCTCGCATGAATGAACATTTTATGGATGGGATCCCAGCGGTAATGAAAGCCGATAGCCTGCATAACGGCAGCGATCGACTTCTCGTCACCGACCAGGAAGTGCCAGCCGGCATTTTTCGCTCGACTCGAATAACTGCGCACATAGTGATCGCGCTTCGCCGCAGCCTGTTGGGGAGTGTCGGACGGATTGAAGCTGATGGCGACCACCTCAAAATCACGGCCTGGCTTGAACGAGAGAGGGCGCAGACCCGCCACCACTCCGCTCAAGATCTGGCTGCACAACATGGGGCAGGTGTAATAAACAGGCGCCAAAATGACCGGCTTGCTTCCAAAGTACGTTCTCAGTGGAACTGAGACGCCGCTTTCATCCCGGAAAATAGTGTCGAGGGGAACCTGGGAATCTAGTTTCTGTTCTATTCCAATTCCTTTTAAATCCGGAGGGGCAAACGGCCCGGAATTCGCAGCTAGGGCAGCGCGGGTCAGAAAAAGGAACGGAATGACAAAGGCCCATAAACTTCTAAATCTCATCGCGGCTCCGGTTCAACCTCACCTTCGAAACCCGTGGTGCGCGTACCGGCTTGCGGCGGCGTAAGGGTTGCGTTTGGTGGAGTATTCTGCGGTGGGATTCCGTGTTTGGCGATGATCTGCATTGCTTGCTCGATTGGTATTGCGACTTCACCCTTATCTTTGTTGATCCAGTAATAGTGATTCATCTCCCAGTCCTCGCGCGCGCGCAAAGCCTTCAGGTCTTGGGGTGGAGAGTTCTGAAGCCTCGGCTCTGGCGGCAGCGGGTTGCCGTGTTCGGCTATGGGAAGCGGGGGTGAACTAACTTCTGCCCTATGATGACGGAGAAAGGAAAAGCAAAGAAATATCAGTCCGCTGATAATCCACAATCCAACGATCACGCCTACTCCGGTGAGAAACGTGCCACGAGCGTTCAATTCAGAATGCTCAAACTCGACATCGTGGTGCTGGAGCTCCGGAGGATGGGCATCTCTCACCGCTTCTACGGACCCTTCAATCGAGCCCGCCACGCGTCCGATGAAAGTAGCAAATCGCTTTAGCACCCGCGGGCTGCGCGGCTCGTGATTGCTATCCATCTCAGTTCTCCTCGCCGTGCGCCAGAGCTTTCGCGAGCGCGGGCGCTTGCACCGGCAACAGAGGGCGACCTTTCAACTGCCAGAGGAAGGCCGCTACCCATAAGCCCCCGATGGCTAATGGAACAGAAAAGTTGAGCCAGTGCAGCCGAAGACCCCGCTGATAATAGCCGGGCATTACGATCCACATCAGATCGAGGAAGCACATCACGATAGTGATAGCGACCACCGTGCAGAGCGCGGTCGAATTGCGCTTCAGAGGGCGGGAAAGCAGCAAAAGGAAAGGCACGATGAACTTGAACAGAATAAGCGCTACTCCGATCCAGCCCCATGAGGTTGCGAGGCGGCGCAGATACCAGGGAATTTCATCCGTCAAATTCCCCGACCAGACAATCACGAGTTGCGAAAAAGCAAAATAGGCCCACAACATGACAAATGTGAGGAGCAGCTTCCCAAGATCGTGCAGATGCGCGGCCCGGAACCGGCCAGCTAACGGTTCGCGCTTGGAAAGCAGAACCATGGCGAGAATGATAAAAGCAAATGCCGTCAGTCCCTGGTTCGCCACGAACAGGAATCCCCAAATCGTCGAGTACCAATCCGTTTCGAGAGACTCTGCCCAATCTATCGAGGAGAACGTGACAGTAAATACGTAGAGGATCAGGCCGGGCGCGCTGATGGCTGCCAACCGTTTTTCTAATCCTCCATGCTCGTCCTGCTCGGCCGACCAGCGATTGAGGAAATAAGTGAAAACGATCCAGATTGCGAAGTAGATGACTGCGCGAACGATGAACATGGACGGGTTCATGTAGCCGGCGCGATGGCGAAGGACATACTCGTGCTGAACGAGATTCGGATGAGCCCAGTCATAAAGTCTTGGGATGCCAATTGCGATGGGCACGAAAAGCAGAGCAAGTAGCGGCAACGTTCTTGTGGCCGACTCGAGCGTTCGCCGCGTCATGACGCCCCAGGCACCGGCAGTCAGATACTGCATCATCACAATGCCCAGGGAGCCGAGGGTCAACCCGAGCCAGAAGAGATAACCCATGAGGTACGACCGGAAGAAATCGCCCGGACTGAAAAAAGCACCCACGATAGAGACCGCCGAGAGCAGGATACCGATAGCCAGCGCCGGCCGGAGCAGACGCCCTAGATCGTCACGCAGTTCGGGGGAGGGCAGAAATGCAGAGGTCATCGGCTACCTCCACCGGAAGAGTTGGAAGTCTTTTCGAGTTGTTCGCGAACCGGGGATGGCACGTCCGATAGGGTGGCGTTTCTGCTCAACTGCAGGGCCCGAACATAGGCGACGATAGCCCAGCGATCATTAACTGGAATCTGGTCACCGTAGTCGGGCATGGCCCCGTATCCGTTCTTAATTACCTGATAGATATAGCCGGGCGGAACCGAACGCAAGCGGTCCGTGTGAAGGTTCGCTGGGATCCAGAATCCGCGCTGGCGAACCATGCCATAACCGTCGCCCGTCTGCCCATGGCACGGGCTGCAATATATGTTGAAGCGGTCCCGGCCGCGTTGGAGCAAGGCGGTGTTCACGGGAAGCGGAATAGTCTGTAGGAATCCGCCACGATCTGAACCCGTGTGAACCGGATCATTCTCGCTCAACTCGTCCCGAGCAATGGTGTGGGGGGGGATGGGCCTTGAGTCCCGCCCGTCGGCGAAGAAGCGGTTCTCCCCTAAAGGTTTGTATTTGGGTTGATCCTGCATGTCACGCCGGCAACCTACTTGTAGGAACAGGCTGGCCAGCACGAGCAAAAGCTTTTTAGGAGTTTTCAACTTCCCAGACTCCTACCGGCTCCAAGCCTTCCAGAAACTCAGCCGTCTGGCGCGTGTTGTAGAACGGGTCGCGCGCTTCGATACAAAGAAAGAAACGGCTACTTGTCGCTTCAGAAAACCGCGGCAGATTGAACAGCGGAAAATTTGGCCGGGGAAATCCACAGAGCGCCAGTGTCCCGAAAAAAGCGCCGCAGGATGCGAGCAAAACCGTCAACTCGAAGAGGATTGGAATAAAGGACGGCCAGCTATAGAGGGGACGTCCTCCGACGTTCGTTGGGTAGTCGATGGCCGCAATGTAATACTGCATCGACCAGGCGATCGCGGCTCCCAGCAAGCCGCCCGAGAGCACAATCAGCGGCACCAGGTTATGCCCGGGCACAATTTTATCGAGATCCTTAATCGGATAAGGCGAATAGGCTTCGAAACGCAGATAACCGCTATCGCGCGTCTGACGCGCCGCTTCCACTAAAGCAGTAGGGTCGTCGAATTCCGCGACTAGACCGTAGATCGTATCTTTATCCGTCACTTTTCCGTTCCTCCGCCGGGTTTAGAGAACGGCAAGAGCTCCCGGACCTCCGACATCGAGATCATGGGCAGGAATCGGACGAAAAGCATGAACAGAGTGACGAATAATCCGATCGATCCATAGAGGGTCGCGTTGTCCCAGAAGGTCGCCACAAAATTGGACCACGAGGAGGGCAAGAAATCTCGGTTGAGGCTTGTGATGATGATCATGTAGCGCTCGACCCACATGCCAACCAGGACCACAACGGCTATGAAGAACAGGGGTTTTGGATTCACACGGACTTTGTAAAACCAAAGTGCCTGCGGAATGACAACGTTCAGAAGAATGACCAGCCAGAATGTCCAGGATTGAGGCCCAAACGCCCGATTGTGAACCGTGTACATTTCAAAGCCGTTGCCACTGTACCAGGACGTAAACGGCTCGATGACGTAGGTATAGGCAAGGATGAGGCCATTGGCAAGCATCAGCTTCGCGCAATTGTTCAAATGACGCTCGGTGATCACGTTGTGCAATCCGTAAACAGCACGCAAAGGAATGCACAAGACCAACACCATTGCGAAGCCAGAGTAGATTGCACCCGCTACGAAATAGGGCGGGAAGATTGTGGAATGCCATCCAGGCAAAATCGCGATGGTGAAGTCGAAGCTGACGACCGTGTGCACCGAAAGTACCAGCGGCGTTGCTAGCCCGGCGAGCATAAGGGAAGCGCTCTGCTGCCACCTCCAGTGACGGGACGAACCGCGCCAGCCGAACGCGAGCACGCCGTAGAAACCATACTTCCATCCGCCTCCTGATCGGTCGCGCAACGTGGCGAGATCCGGGATCATGCCGAGATACCAGAACAGGATAGAAACGATGGCGTAAGTTGAGACAGCGAAGACATCCCAAACCAGCGGGCTCCTGAACTGCGGTTGGATGGTCATTGTGTTCGGGTAGGGTAGCAACCAATAAAAAATCCATGCCCGGCCGAGATGTAGGAGGGGAAACATGCCGGCGCAGGCCACAGCAAAAATCGTCATTGCTTCCGCGAAGCGGTTGATCGAATTGCGCCAGCCCTGATTCAGTAGCAAGAGGATCGCTGAGATTAGCGTGCCGGCATGCCCAATCCCGATCCACCAGACAAAACTCGTAATGGCAAAAGCCCACGCTACAGGAATCTGGACACCCCAAATGCCGACGCCCTTGGCCTCCAGATAAATGACTGCAACCGTAAAGAGCGTTAGCAACAGGACTCCCGCGCCGAAGGTACACGACCAAAAGAGAGGCGGCTTGCGGCGCAACACGATATCGCTGATTTGTGCGCTGACGGTTTCAAATGTCTGGCTTGGAGCAACGACGGTGAGCGGATTGTTCGGATCCAACTCGCGCGCAGAATGCCGCTGGCGTTCTTCAACTGTCGTCACTGTCATACAGGAGTGTCCCCGGACAGTTCGGGATTGGGATTGCGCAATTCGGCCAGATAGGTGGTTCGCGGGCGTGTGTTCAATTCGGCCAGCAGCGAGTAATCGAGCTTTTCAGCCTTTAGTTTCGTTACCTTGTTGCCGGTGTTGTTCATGTCGCCAAAGACGATAGCCTGGGTGGGACAAGCCTGCTGGCAAGCAGTTTGAATCTCGCCGTCACGCACGAACCGATCTTCTATCTCGGACGCGATTTCCGCCTCTTTGATCCGCTGGACGCAATAGGTACACTTCTCCATTACGCCGCGGCTGCGCACGGTCACGTCAGGATTGCGCTGCATCTTAAACGTCTCGGTCGTCCAGTCCTGATACAGAAGGAAGTTGAACCGGCGGACCTTATAAGGGCAGTTGTTCGAGCAATACCGGGTGCCAACGCAGCGGTTATACACCATGTCGTTCAGTCCCTCGCTGCTGTGATTTGTTGCCTGCACGGGGCAGACGAGTTCACAGGGAGCGTTCTCGCATTGCATGCAAGGCACAGGCTGATAAACGGCTTGGGGCACACGTGGATCGCCCTTGAAATACGTGTCGATTCGGAGCCAGTGCATTGCACGGCGGGCGAGAACCTGTTCTTTGCCTACCACCGGGATGTTGTTTTCAGCCTGGCAAGCGACTACGCAGGCGTTGCAGTTTACGCAGGCCGTGAGGTCAATCGACATCGCCCATTTATAGCCTTTGTATTGCCAGTGCGGATAGAGTGTCAGATTTTCCGGCGGCCGATGATTCTTCTCCCGCACGACGTCCGGGTTGCGTTTGTACTCGTGGAGCGTGCTACTGATAACGAGGTCGCGGCCTTCCATCGTCTGCTGCATCTGGGTGGTGGCGAGGGGATAAGCGGAATCGAGTTTACGGATCTCCGCGCCCGATCCGTTCCATAGCGAGTCAGAATCCCGCAACAGATAAGCGTTGAAACCGGCTCCGTTCCCTGCCCTGCCGGAATGAGTCCGCCCAAAGCCGAGATCAAGGCCAATCGATTCGTCGGGATGCCCGGGAAGGATCCAGACGGATCCCCGCACAGAACGGCGGCGGTATCGCACTTCGACGTGTTGCTGATTCTTTAGCGCGAGACGCCGGGCTGTGGCGGGGCTGAGGAAGACAGCGTTATCCCATGTCAATTTGGTCATCGGACGGGGCAATTCCTGCAGCCAGATATTGTTTGCATACCGGCCATCGTAGAGATAGAGGTCAGGCCGGAACGTGATTTCGAGCCCGCCTGCCGCCTCTTGACTGGAAACGGGCCGGTGCGGGCTGACGTTCGCACCGGTTGCAGGATGCAGTGGCGCTAGTGCTGAAGCGGCAATAAAGCCATCGTGCACCGACTTGCGCCACCACGCTTCGAAATCGCCCGCGCCACTCTGGCCCGACCAATAGGACCGCACGATTTCATAGGATGAGCGCCCGGGAAATTGCAAGATGGCATCGAGCACGGTGAGCTGCGAGCGCGTGTTGTAGAGGGGCGCAATTAGCGGCTGCAAAATGCTAATTGTGCCGTCATAAGCGCGCGCATCGCCCCATTCCTCGAGAAAATGCGATTCCGGAATTTGCCAGGTACTCTTCAGTGAAGTCTCGTTGAAATGCAGGGCGACGTGTATCGAGTTCTTCACCTTCTGCAAACCCTGAACGAACGCGAAATCAGCAGGCGCGTTGTACACCGGGTTTCCGCCCAGAATAAGCAGCAATTCAACCCGGCCCCCGTTCATATCGCTCGTAAGTTGCCGGAGCGATTCGATTTGATTGACGGGCGCGATCTCAACCGGATCTGTGTAGATCACGGTTTTTCCGGCATTGCCTAGCATGTTATTGATGGCGTAAGCGAGCGCGTGCACAGCAGGACTCTGGTACTCGCCGGCAAGGACAATGCTTGAGCCCGCGTGCGACTTTAGATCGTTAGCGATGGCTTGGATCAGCTTGGTATTCTGCGAGTTGCCTGATTGTGAAGCACCGGAAGCGCCGAGTGCCGCAGCCAGCCTTCGAGCAAAGCCTTCTATCTCCGAGTAGCGGAGAGCGAGCCTGTGATCCGCTTTCCCGCCCGTTGCCGTCATGGTACTTTCAACGACATACAAACGATTCATATCGAGGCGATCGCTGCGCCGCCGCCGGTCCGCAAAATCGCGGGCATAGCGCGTAGAACCCGGTCCGCACGCCAGGAAATCCGCATCGAGCGCGAGGACAACGTCCGCGTCCGCGAAGTTGTAATGGGTATTTACGGGCTTTCCGAAAACGGCAGCCGCCGAAGTACGTGAGGAGTGTTGGCCTGCCGGATCGAACTGATGCCATTCAGCTTTGGGAAAAGCTTTGAGTACAGCCTGAATCTGATTGCCGAGGTTGGGAGAAACTACCGTCTCAGTAAGGATTCGAAAGCCTTCGCCACCCCGTGCGCGGAGGGGAGAAATGGCGGAACTCCATGCAACCTGGAAGCCCTCCCAGGTCCGTATGTCGCCGAGATACGAAATCTCCTTAGCGCGATCCGGGTCATAAAGGTCCATCAAACAGGATTGAGAGTGGACGCTGCTTGCGCCGAGGCTGCCCGGGTGGCTGGGATTGCCTTCCACCTTCGTGGGACGTCCAAGATGACTCTCGACGACAACTCCTTGCGCGATACCGTTGACGGGAACTGCCGTGGCGTAGTACTTGGGCTTGCCCGGAACCACGTTCTCAGGAGGATCGACGTAGGGCATGATGGTTTCGGTCGGCTGACGAGTACACCCCGTGAGTCCAGCGAGCGCAAGCGACCCGGCCATGAGCGAGAGAAATCGCCGGCGACTGGCGTCAGATAGCTCGATTCCTGCTTCCGAAAACTCCTCGGGATCGAGCCGGCCGGCAGCGTTCTCCAGCGCAGGCAGAGCCTGCCAGTAGTGCGCCGGTTTCGAATCTGCGGTCAGTGATTCGAGCGGAACGAAGCCGTGACTCGGAGTGGTGTTCTTCATCGATGACACGTCGAACAGCTGGTAAGGCTCTGGATGTGGTATGCCTTGACGAGTTTTGATCCCAGCGCCAGCTGGTCGCCGGGCGGCCGGTAATCCATAGCGAACACCTGATCACGCGGCCGGACGTAACGCTCCGGATGCCGGTGGCATCCGAGGCACCACTCCATCGTGAGCGGCTGAGCCTGCCACATCAAGGGCATTTTGTCGACACGTCCGTGGCATGTCTCGCACCCCACGCCCTTGTGCACGTGAATACTGTGATTGAAATACACGAACTCCGGGAGGTCGTTCACGCGAGTCCATTCGATCGACTTCCCCGTTCGATAACTCTCGCGCACGGGTTCCAGCATCGGACTGGTGGCCCACATCTGCGAATGACAGTTCATACAGATTTTCGTTGCGGGGATATTTGCGAAAGAGGAACGCTCGACAGTGGTGTGGCAATAGCGGCAATCTATCCCGAGTCCACCTACGTGATGCTCATGGCTGAACGGCACAGGCTGTTCGCGCGGAACGTTCTGCATGCTTTCATACGGCGAGCGGACGATCAAGTAAGAGGCGGCCAGAACAACTACCAGCGAGCACGCGCCGACGAAGATACTGAGTCTGGCCACGGTGTTCGCGCTGCGTGAAAAGTATTGGGGCATGCGTCGGGCACTGACCGAAGCGGCTCGCAGTTAGATGAAATCGTGCTCCTACTGTTTCCTCCGGAGAGAAGCCAAGAAAGCCTCGCACGGCAGCTTGGGTCTGACCCTTTCAGAACACATCCAGTTCATCATCCGGGGCGTTCACAACTAAATTCAGTGTCTTTTGTCACGAAAAAGAATTTCGCGCAATATCCACAAGTGTTGCGAGACGCCTGGGCGAATTTTCTTGCAACATCTCGCCCGATAGGAGTCATACAGCTTGAGACACACAACGCGGAAACGTCCAGGGGATGAGCCGGGCCTGCGTTGACTTGAGAGCGGAAAGGCTTAGAGGAGACTTAATGGCGAAATCGGTTGCAGATGTGCTTATTGAAAGACTCCTGGATTGGGGAGTTGACGTAATATTCGGTTTTCCTGGCGACGGAATCAACGGAATATTCGAGGCCCTCCGGACCCATCAGGACAAAATGCGCTTTGTTCAGGTGCGGCATGAGGAATCCGCGGCGTTCGCTGCCTGTGGTTACGCGAAATATACCGGCCGGCTTGGGGTTTGTTTAGCGACTTCGGGCCCTGGCGGCATCCATCTGCTGAACGGGCTTTACGACGCCAAATGCGACGGCCAGCCGGTGCTCGCGATCACCGGGCACACATTTCACGACCTTATCGGAACGCACTATCAACAGGATGTTGACCTGGACAAGCTTTACATGGATGTCGCTGTCTATAACCAGCGCGTGATGGGCCCGGCGCACGTTGTCAACGTAACCGATGAGGCAGTCAAAACCGCGTTGTCGAGACGTTCGGTCACGCACATCACGATTCCAAAAGACATCCAGGAAATGAAGATGTCCGATGAGCAGCGCTCAAGCGCAAACATCAAAAAGCACAGCGGGGATGTGTACGCTCCCGTGTACCCGCAACCTCCGAAAGCCGATCTGGACGAAGCCGCCGAGATCATCAACAACGGACATCGAGTCGTAATTCTGGCGGGAAGAGGGTGCCTGGGCGCCCGCGAGGAGGTTTTGGCGCTGGCCGATAAAGTGGCTGCTCCCATCGTTAAGCCGTTACTTGGGAAAGCCGTGGTCCCCGACAACAGTCCATTCACCACGGGCGGCATCGGATTGCTGGGAACAGCGCCTTCGCAAGACGCCATGGAAGAATGCGACACCCTGATTATCGCGGGCAGCAGCTTTCCCTACATGGAGTTTCTTCCTAAACCGGGCCAGGCAAAATGCGTGCAGATCGACATCGATCCCGCTCGGATCGGGTTGCGTCATCAAGCGGATGTGGGACTCGCCTCGGATTGCAAAACAGCGCTAAGCGCATTGCTGCCCCTCCTGAAAAAGAAAGGCAATCGGGACTTCCTCGAGAAAGCTCAGAAGCGGATGGCGAGCTGGAACAAGCTGATGGAGGAACGCGGCACTCGAACCGATTCGCCGATGAAGCCGCAGGTAGTCACCTATCACCTCAATAAAATGCTTTCCGATGACGCAATCGTGTCATCGGATAGCGGCACAATCGCGACCTGGACAGCTCGCTACATAGAGATGAGGGGAAGCATGCAGTTTTCGCTCTCGGGCGCGCTGGCGACTATGGCTAATGGCCTGCCATACAGTATCGGCGCTGCGATTGCTTACCCGGGGCGCCAAGTCGTCTGTGTAGTTGGCGACGGCGGTCTCTCGATGCTGCTTGCAGAGCTGGCGACGATCGCCAAATACAAGCTGAACGTGAAGGTAATCGTTATCAAAAACAACGTGCTAGGCGAAATCAAGTGGGAGCAAATGGTGCTGGGCGGCAACCCTGAGTTCGGAATCGATCTGGAACCGATTGACTTCGCCGGTGTAGCGCGGAGTTGCAATATCGGAGGTTTCACTCTCGATAAGGCGCAGGATGCTGAATCCGTCCTGCGGCAGGCGTTGAACTATCCGGGGCCCGCGCTGGTACAGGCTGTGGTGGATCCGAACGAACCGCCTATGCCCGGCAAAATCAACACCGAACAGGCCGTGCATTTTGCCGAGGCGCTCGCCCGAGGCGATAAACACGCCGGAAAGATCATCGAAACGGTATTCAAGGACAAAGTGCGTGAGGTGATCTAAAGACCCTCGAGAGGCGCGACCTGTCATAAGGCTGGCGTTCGCTGAAGGCAGGGCTCAAGACCATCCATGCTGATACAAATCTCGCGCAACAATACGCTCGCCGAAGCGGGAGGCGAGTACCCCCGCTCTCCGACCCCGACGGAGATCGGCCTTGCCGCCGAGATCGAGGCACTCGAGAGTGATTTGCACCTGTCCGTGCGCGGTGAGGTTCGCTTCGACAACGGCACCCGCGCTCTCTATTCGACCGACGCCTCCAATTACCGGCAGATACCGATCGGGGTCGTTTTGCCGCGTGACAAAGAAGATGTCGTCCAGACAGTAGCTGCTTGTCACCGGTACAAGGTCCCGGTTCTGAATCGAGGCGGTGGCACCAGTCTCGCCGGACAGTGCTGTAACGTGGCGGTCGTGATCGACATGTCAAAGTACATGCGGTCTGTGCTGGCGGTCGATCCAGACAAGAAGCTGGGGCGGGTTGAACCCGGCTGTGTGCTGGATGACTTTAGAGATTCCACCGAAAAGCATGGGCTGATCTTCGGGCCAGACCCCGCCACTCACAATCACTGCACGTTGGGTGGGATGGTAGGGAACAATTCCTGCGGGATGCACGCGCAGATGGCCGGGAAAACAACGGAAAATATCGAACGGCTGGAGATCCTTACCTATGACGGCTTGCGTATGTGGGTCGGTAAGACAAGCGACCAGGAGCTGGACGGTTTCATACGCGAAGAAGGCCGTAAAGGTGAGATTTATCGCAAGCTGGCATCGCTAAGAGACCGCTACGCGGACGAGATTCGTAGGCGGTTCCCAAAGATCCCGCGGCTGGTTTCCGGTTACCCGATAAACGAGCTATTGCCCGAGAACGGCTTCCATGTTGCGCGCGCACTGGTCGGCACCGAGAGCACGTGCGTGACCGTGCTCGAGATCGAAGGCAATCTGGTTGCGAATCCTCCGGTCCGCAATCTCCTCATACTTGGTTATCCGGATGTGTACCAGGCAGGCGATCACATTCCCGATGTCTTGCGCTATAAACCGATCGCCTGTGAGGGTTTCAACGACCGCTTGCTCGAAGACTACAGGAAGAAGGGCTTGTACCTAAACGAAATCAAGCTGCTGCCCGAAGGTAAAGGGTGGCTGATTCTCGAATTTGGAGGACAGAGCAAGCAGCAAGTAGATGACCAGGCGCATTCCCTAATGGATCACCTGAACGGCCAGAGCAATGCGCCAAGCATGAAGCTATATGATGACAGGCCGCAGCAGCACCAGATCTGGGAGGTGCGAGAAGCGGCTCTGGGCGGGTCTTCTTTTGTTCCTGGTAAAAAGCCCGCCTGGCCGGGATGGGAGGATTCAGCCGTACCACCCGACAAGGTCGGACCGTATCTCCGCGACCTCGATCAGCTCTTCAGCAGATATGGATGGCATCCGTCGATTTTCGGACACTTCGGACAGGGCTGTATCCACATCCGCGTCCCATTTGAATTGACGACACAACCGGGACTCGAAGCGTTTGGCTCTTTCATGGACGAGGCGACCTCGCTGGTTGTGAAGTATGGCGGCTCTTTTTCAGGTGAGCATGGGGATGGCCAGGCAAGAGCGCAGTTTCTGCCCAAGCTATTCGGAGAGGACCTGGTTAACGCTTTTCGTGAATTCAAAGCTATTTGGGATCCCGAGGGAAAAATGAACCCCGGCAAGGCGGTGGACGCGTACCGCATCACGGACAACCTGCGTTTAGGAACTCAGTACGACCCGCCACAGCCGAAAACACATTTCCACTACCAGGCTGACCAGTTCAGCTTTTCGAACGCCACGCTGCGATGCGTTGGGGTCGGCAGATGCCGCCGCGAACGCGGGGGAACCATGTGCCCGAGCTACATGGTTACGCACGAAGAGATGCATTCAACACGCGGGCGGGCCCGACTGCTTTTCGAAATGCTGCAGGGGGACGCGATCAAGGGTGGCTGGCGCAACGATCACGTCAAGGAGGCACTCGATTTGTGCCTCTCCTGCAAAGGATGCAAGGGCGAGTGTCCTGTCAACGTGGACATGGCCACTTACAAAGCTGAGTTTCTGTCACACTACTACGAGGGACGATTGCGGCCGCGCAGCGCCTACGCTTCAGGGCTCATCTACTGGTGGGCGCGCCTGGGTTCCGCTATGCCGGCGACCGCCAACTTCTTCACGCAGAGACCGGCGCTGCGAAACCTGGCTAAGTTTGCCGCCGGGTATTCGCAACACCGCCACATCCCTCCCTTCGCTCCTGAGACTTTTAAGCGGTGGTTTGCCCGGCGACCGCGACGGAATGCCGGCAAGCCGCCAGTAATTCTTTGGCCCGACACGTTCAACAACCACTTCACGCCGAAGGTGGCGCAAGCGGCGGTCGAGGTACTGGAGGATGCCGGATATCAGGTGCGCGTGCCGCGGCAAAGTTTGTGTTGCGGACGTCCGCTGTACGACTACGGAATGTTGGACGCGGCAGAACGGCTGCTCAATCAGATCCTGAGAACGCTCCGGCCGGCTATCCGCAGCGGTCTTCCCGTGATCGGACTTGAACCGAGTTGTGTCAGCGTTTTTCGAGATGAATTGACGAATCTGATTCACGGGGACGAGGATGCCCAGCGGCTACAGCAGCAAACCTACATGCTGAGCGAATTCTTGCAGGAAAAAGCCAGCCATTACAAGCCGCCCCGTCTTGAGCGCAAAGCAGTGGTACACGGCCATTGCCATCACAAGAGTACCCTCGATTTCAAGAGCGAAGAGCAGGTGCTTCGAGATGCCGGGCTTGATTTTCAGGTCCTCGATTCCGGATGTTGCGGAATGGCCGGTGCTTTCGGATACGAAAAAGACCATTACGAAGTTGGGATCAAATGCGGGGAGCGCGTCCTCCTGCCAGCCATTCGAAGCGCCCCCGACGACCGCCTGATTATCGCCGATGGCTTCAGTTGCCGCGAACAGATTCTCCAGCAGACGGAACGGAAAGCTGTGCACCTCTCACAGGTGCTGCAAATGGCGCTGCGTGATGGTCCGCATGGTCCGCCGGGCAAGCTGCCCGAACGAGACTATGCTTCGGTCGAAAAGACGCCAGCGGTGCCGGCGAGCGTCATTGGCGGCGTCGCTGTGCTAGCTGCCGGTGGCCTGTGGTGGACGTCCCACGCGCGGAAGACGCGATGGCAGATTTGAGGAATTGTTTAATGGCGCAGTTTCGAGGACAGAAGAACGCATTCGGCGCGCCCGGTATGCCGGGTCGCTGGACGGACGCAGATAAGGACGGGATTGGAACGGCATTTGCCCCGGGCAGCCATGTTTGGTTCACTATCTGGCACGGTGCACTCACCGAGGTTTATTACCCGACCGTCGACCGTCCGCAGTTACGGGACATGGAATTCCTTTTTGCCAATCAGGACGGCCTGTTCCTCGAAGAGAAGCGCGATCTCCAACACCAAACCGAGCGGATGGAGGACTCGCAGGGTTATAAGGTGAGCAGCCATGATAAACAAGGCCGCTTTTCGCTGGTCAAAGAGATCATCACGGAGCCATCGCGAGCTTGCGTTCTGCTGCACACCAAGCTGCAAGGGGACGATCGGTTCCTACAAGGGCTCAGAACCTATGTTTTGTGCAATCCTCACCTGGAGGTGGGAGGTAGTGGCAATGACGCGTTTGTAGTCGAGGTGTCGGGGCGGAACCTGTTGGTAGCCGAGAAGAACAAGCGATGGCTGGTGCTCGGCGCATCCTCGCGCTTTTGCCGCCTTTCGTGTGGATACGTCGGGTACAGTGACGGGTACACAGATATCTCGAAGCACCACGAGATGAAATTCGAATTTGACCAGGCCAAAGCTGGCAATATCGCCCTCACGGGTGAAATAGAAATTCCTGGAACTCGAGAGTTTACCCTCGGCCTCGCCTTCGGAGAGACTTTTCCGAGTGCCGTTTCAGCTCTCTTTCAGAGCCTTGGCGTCCCTTACAAAAGTCGCCGCCAGGTGTTTGTCGATCAGTGGAAAACGGCCATAGAGAACAGAGCACCCCTCGAGAAAGCCGCTAAAGATGGCGGCCGTCTCTACCATTCGAGCTACGGAATACTTCTGACACATGAAGACAAGTTGTTCCAGGGCGCTTTCGTCGCATCCATGACGATTCCCTGGGGCGAGGCGCGCAACGATGAAGAAGGTAAGGGCGGCTATCACCTCGTTTGGACGCGAGACATGGTCGAAAGCGCCATGGGCCTGCTGGCAGCGGGCAACAACCATGCGCCGTTACGGGCGCTCATTTATCTCGCGGCGGGCCAGGAAGAAGACGGTAGCTTCCCGCAAAATTTTTGGGTCGATGGGGAGGCTTATTGGAAGGGGATGCAGCTCGACGAAGTAGCCTTCCCTATACTGCTCGCCTGGCGTCTCCATCAGCGCAGTTTGCTTGGACAGTTCGACCCGCGTGTCATGGTGAGGCGTGCTGTCGGTTTTCTGTTGCACAGCGGACCGGTTACAGGCGAAGAGCGATGGGAGGAAGCGAGCGGATATTCGCCTTCCACTTTGGCGGCGATCATATCGGGTTTCATTTGCGCCGCCTCTTTCGCGAGGGTAGACGAAGACCCGAAGACGGCTGCCTTTCTTGAGAGCTATGCCGATTTTTTGCGCTCACATCTCGAGGAGTGGACAGCAACAACCGAGGGATCGCTAGTTCCCGGGTCTTCACACTACTTTGTGCGTCTGAATCCGGCCAAGCCCGGAGAAGTGGCGGGTCCAGGTGCTGTCAACAAAGCAGAGTTCAGATTGACCAGTCAGCGTCCAGGGTGTCCCGCTTCGTATCCTGCACGCGACATCGTCGATGCCGGGTTTTTGCAACTCGTTCGCTATGGGATTCTCAAGCCAGATGATCCGCTAATCGTTGAAAGCCTGCGGGTAGTCGATGCCACTCTCAAGGTCAATACACCGTGCGGGCCTTGCTGGCATCGCTACAATCACGACGGTTATGGCCAGCAGCCAGGTGGCGGCCCATATGTGGTGTGGGGCAAAGGCCGGGCTTGGCCGCTACTCACCGGTGAAAGAGCCCACTACGAAATCTCCGCGGGTCACGACGCAGGGAATTTGATAGCCGCAATGGAGAAATTCTCAAACAGCTCGTGTCTGTTGCCGGAGCAGATATGGGACGAAGCGGACCTGCCGGAAGCGGGCCTCTGCTGCGGCGGTCCAACCGGTTCAGCAAATCCTCTCCTCTGGGCGCATTCGGAGTATATTCGGCTGCTTCGCTCATCCATTGACGGGAAAGTATTCGACCTAATTCCGGAGGTTGCTGCACGATACGTCGATGGCACGGCTCCACATGAAGTGGAATTCTGGTTACCAAAGCATCCGATTCGTGAAGCAAGGAAAGGCCACACAGTTCGGATCTGTGCGCCTGAGCCATTCCGCCTCCGCTGGTCGGCCGATAACTGGAAGAGCTGGAAGGATACCGAATCGCGCGCGACCGGAATCGGAGGCGAATACCTGGACGTGGCTCCCAGCGATTTCGAGTCACAAGTCGACTTCACGTTTTTCTGGACTCGGCGCGGCGAGTGGGAGGGACAGAATCACCGGGTGGAAGCGAAATAGGAAAGAGAGAGATGGAAAATTCAATTCGAGGAAAAGTAGTCGTAGTCACGGGGGCATCGGCGGGAGTCGGACGTGCTGTGGTCGCTGAATTCGCGCGACAGGGCGCGCACATTGGATTGCTCGCACGTGGCCGGAAGCGTTTGGAGGCGGCCAAACGCGAAGTGGAGGAACTGGGAGGTAAGGCAGTAGTGCTGCCGACCGACGTAGCCGACGCGCAACAAATAGAGGATGCAGCGGACCGTGTGGAGCAGGAATTGGGACCGATCGACATTTGGGTCAACGACGCGATGACCACGATCTTCGCACCCTTCCTCGAGATCACGCCGGAAGAATTCAAGCGTGCTACGGAAGTGACCTATCTCGGGCAAGTCTACGGAACGATGGCCGCGCTGAAACGGATGCATGCGCGCGATCGTGGCACCATCGTGCAGGTGGGCTCGGCCCTTGCTTACCGCTCGATTCCTCTGCAATCCCCATACTGCGGCGCCAAGCACGCGATAATCGGTTTCACCGACTCAATTCGTTCGGAGCTCATTCATGATCGCAGCAAAGTTCACATAACGGCAGTAATGCTGCCTGCTATGAACACTCCGCAGTTCAGCTGGTGCCGCACGCGTTTACCGCGCCATCCCCAACCGGTACCGCCGATTTTCCAGCCAGAGGTTGCCGCGCGCGCTATCGTTTGGGCAGCCAGTCACAAACGGCGCGAAGTCTACGTCGGTTGGCCTACCGTCAAAGCAATTTACGGCACTGAGCTTGCTCCTGCCTATGCCGACCGCTACCTGGCGAAATTTGCTTATAGCGGACAGGAAACATCGCAGCCCGTCCCTCCCGGGCGGCCCGATAATCTATTCCAGCCGGTCGAAGGCGAGTATGCTGCCCACGGGATCTTCGACGATCGCGCCAAAGATATGAGCTTGCAGAGTTCTCTGAATCTCGAATCAAATACTCTGTTTGCGCACCGTGCATTGGCGGCGTCCGCAGCAGTGATTGTAGGAGCGCTGCTGTTTGCCGGAATCAGAAAAGTCACTGGGTGAACAACAATCTAGGAGATAGAAGTCAAGGATGGGATTCGAACAGTATCACGAGCCAGCGGACGAATTGCCGCAAGAAACGCGTACCTTCGCGAGGATGATCGCATCTTTGGGCGAGGAGGCGGACGCCATTAACTGGTATGAACAACGAATGGCGCTCGAAAAGAGCAAAGAAGCGAAATCTATTATGGAGGACGCTCAGGGCGAGGAGTTCAAGCATTTCGGCATGGACCTAGAGTTTCTTCTCAGGCTTAAGCCGAAATGGCAGGCGATTCTGAAGGGCATCCTCTTTCAGTCCGGAGACATCGTCAAGCATGGCGAAGCGGCTGAAAAAGCAAACGATTAACTGTTCCAGCCATGTGACCGCAAAGTTGGTGGCGTTTGCCCTCTTATTTGGAGCTCCATCGTTTTCACATCCTCATCTTTCAACTGAAAGAGAGGCCACTGACATTTTGGAAGGGGCCCTGAAAGATAACAATCCGAACAATCGCAAACAGGCAGTCATTGCGTTGAGCCTTACAGCCTCACGCGAGCCGTTCCTTTCGGAACTCGAATCCATGCTGGCGGACAAGGACGTACAGGTTCGTATCGCAACCATCGCAAGCCTGGTGGATCTGAAAAATCCACAAACAGCCGGGGCACTGCGTCAGGCTCTAAGCGATCACGTTCCTGAGGTCAGCTTTGCCGCGGCAAAGGCCCTGTTTGAGCTTCATGACCCAGCGGGCAAGCAGGCCCTTTTGTCGGTCCTAAGCGGAAAGTCTAAGACTTCTTCCAACTTCTTTAGCAGTCAGATGCGGGATGCCATGCGCCTGATGCATACGCCAAAGGCCCTCTTCATGTTTGCCTTACGCCAAGGTATAGGATTCGCTCCGGTGCCTGGATTGGGGGAGGGCGTCGCGTCAATGCAAGCGCTCCTCTCGGATCCAGGAGTATCCGGCCGCGCGGACGCCGCTCTCCTGCTCGGGAGAAACAAAGACAAACAGACATTACGAGCTTTGCGAAGCGCGCTCTCCGATAAGGACTGGTCAGTAAGAGCGGCGGCCATTCATTCGCTGGCGCTATGGAACAATCGCAAGTTGAAACCGGAAATGGCGCGCCTGCTCGGCGACAGCAACGAAGCCGTACGCCTTCGTGCGGCGGCAGGTTACATCCGGCTCGATAGTATCGGTAAGGGAGCAGACCAGCCTCTTTCGTTCCAATAGCCGTGCAAGCAGATGCTGAGAATACTTCGAGAGGCCCTCAGTGCGTTCCGCCGGAAACGGCGCTGTTCCGGCGCTCGCCCAGAGAGTGCAATCCGCTGCCATCGCGTATCAAGGCGTGGCTCGCCATTGCGCTCGCATGGGCAGCCGCATTTGTCGATGCGGTTGGCTGGCTGGTGCTCTTTCACGTCTACACCGCCCACATGTCAGGCAATACCGTTTCGATTGGAATCGAGGTTGCCCAGCGCCATTGGTCCACTGCATTCCATCACGCCTGGCCGTTGATTCCCTTCTTGCTGGGTCTCATGTTTAGCGCAGCAACGACGGCCGCGGCGCGGCGCGTTCACTGGCACTCGTCCTTCTCGATGGCGCTCGTCACTGAGCTTCTTGCGTTAGGATCCTTCATCTGGCTGGGCGAGCGCTATTCCGTTAATGGCGAGCTGCGGCCCCCCTCCGCGCTCATGTTTTACCTTCTGGTGTCTTTGCCCGCTGCGGCAATGGGCCTGCAAACTGTCACGGTCACACGAATATCGGGTCTGCGCGTCTACACCACTTATGTGACCGGATCACTCGCGAAGTTTGCAGAAGCCGTCGTGCACTATGCGTTTTGGTTCCGAGACCGCATACGCGGCCGGTTTCGCAAGCGCCTTTGGAAAGTGTTACGAGTCACGGTGCACCAGAGATCGGCACAACATGCCGCTCTGACCGGCGCTTTGTGGGGCGCGTACGTCGTCGGCGCTCTCTGCGGGGTCTTACTGCAAACCCACTACGGCCTTTATACTCTCTTGCTCCCGTGCGCCGTCCTGGCGGTCGCGACGGCTATCGATCTTGTGCGGCCGGTAGCTGCAGCTGACGAGCCGGGTCCCTGGGACGATAGTTAGAGATGCTCGTCTGCCCGGTGTCTGTGATAAAAGGCACGGCCCGTGCTCAGCGGACGACCAATAATTGAATCGAGGGAATATCTAAAGCACTTCTGCTCGGGCCTACTCGCTGCTGACCGGGGCCCCAACGCGGAATAGCCTTTTCGCGTTCACTCTGCTAAGGAGGTAAGTCGGGTGAAACTCGACCCGCACACCACTGTCGCGAGTCTGCTGATTGCCATTCCCAGTTCGGCCCTGGTTTTCGATCGGCTGGGCATCGTTGCGGACGGCAACGAGGGAAAGAGCCTGGTGAAGCTTTGCTCGGATTACAACGTTAGCTTTGAGCGATTTCTAGCAGGTATGGATGAGATCGATTGGACCCATGAATCACTTGACCCGAATCGTAGCGGTTCTAAGGTCAAATGAAAAGAATAGGATCCCGCCCATGCCGGCTATGCGATGTCCGACGACAGCTCGGATACGAGCCCCACTTTACCGGGCGGGCGCTCTGTGCCGGCGAAGGTCGCCAGCGCACGCATTCTGGGTATCGTTACCAGTCGCCTTCCTTCCAACTGGATCAGCCCCTCTTCCTGAAGATGCGCAAAAGCACGCGAGACGACCTCACGCGCCGACCCAATCCGGCTTGCGATTTCGCCTCGCGTCAGCTTCAGTTCAACGATGCACCCGTCCCCGACAGAAACGCCGCGCTCCCTAGCAATCGTCATAAGGTGCTCCGCCACCCGCTGATCAACGTTTCGCAGCGCTAAGGACTCAATGAGTTCGGCGCAGTGGCGTACTTTGTGCGCCAGCACTCTCGCCAAGTTCCAGAGCAATTCGGTATGGTCGCGGCACAGTTGATGGACATGGTACTTTTCGAGGTAGAGAACTTCTGCTCTGGTATCGGCGATCATCGTACTGAAGAACTTGCCACCGTTGAACACCGGGACGGCGGCTAAGATTGAGCCCGCGCGCTCGGTAGACAAGACCTGCTCGCGGCCCTCGACGTTCTGCCGCACCGATCGGAGCTCGCCGCTCGCCACCACATATATTGCCGACGCTTCCTCGTACTCGGAATAGAGAACCTGACCAGGCCCGATCTTCCGCAGAATCGCCATGGAAGCAATCTTCTTGAGAAGATCCTCTCCTAGACCTCTAAACAAATCCGCCTTCTGCAGTGCCCCCACTTTGTCAATGCTTCTCGAGTCCTTCTCCGCCAACATCGCTTCGTGCTCCGGTATGCCCGCTTCGTCTTGGACGTAAACTCCCGGGCGGATAAGACATAAAGATTACCGGACTTTCTACGGGGGACGGATCGCACACCCGTTGTGGGCTCTTTACTCCTCGGGTTAAAACCCTTCCCACACCAAAGCCGGAAAAGTGGATTGCGCACGGAATCCGACGGACTGATACAGTCGTATCGCATTGACGTTGGAGGATGTCACAGTGAGGCTCATCGCCGTGCAGCCCGCCTCGGTCATGCGTACTAGCGTGCGGCGCAGCAGTTCGTAACCAAGCTGTGCACCCCGAATGGCAGGCAAAATACACAACTGAGTTACATGCCCTGACCTCGCCGAAACGAGGCTCGCAAGGCAAACGCCACACACTCGGCCGCTTCGTTCATCGACCGCTACTACCGATGACAATGGTGAAAAAGTGCCGCACCCCGGGTACTTCACAATGTTCATCAGAAAGTGGCGGGCGCCGGGAATGGTCCGGTACTGATCGTTGATTTCGCTATCCACATGCCCCCGGTAAGCCGCGGAAACCAGATGCGCAATCTCTTCGGAAAAACGCTCGGCCCAGGGATGAAATCTCACCTTGATATTTGGCGATTGCGCTTTCAGATTGAGAGCGGCAGCTCGATCGATCTCCATGAAAGAGCGGTCGTGGCGCGACACGTAGCAGCTGAAAGGCAGTGGTTGCGTGAGAGGCATACGCAGCATCATCAGCTGCGATTCGATCCGGCGGATTCCTGACGTGAGCATCAGGCCCTGGACCGTGGCCCCGAGCAGTGTCATCTCGTTTATCCCGGTCGCATATTCTTTGCGCAGGAAAAAATCCCCGATCAGCCCCTTCCGGCCTTCACAAACGTGATAGGTATAACCGAGTACGGCCTTACCCGTGGTCAGCGCATATCCACATAGGGCACGGATCTGCAGAAAGCGGCGGAGAAGGTCGGCCGAAGGACGAAAATCCCAATTGAACTGCTGCTCCCATGCCCTTATCTCTTCCTCGAAAACAGGATCCAGATCTTTGCCGGACAAAGTCGAGAGCTCAACCACCTCGGGCAACCGAATTTGTAGGCGCGCCGACATCCTGAGATTATACGTGGACTTCTGCCAGAGTAACCCTGTGGTCCACACTGCGGCTTTGAAGCACCTGCCCGATTCGCCTGGCGGCCTCGCGGGTGCGCTCCTCGTTCTCAATCAAACTGAACCGGACAAAGCCCTCACCCATCGGGCCAAAGCCCATACCGGGAGATAGCGCCACCCGCGCCTGCTTCATCATCAATTTGGTGAATTCTAGCGAGCCCATCTCCCTATAGGCTTCCGGAATCGCCGCCCATAAGAACATGGTCGCCCCGGGAGGATTTACCGGCCAGCCTGCGGCACGCAATCCCTCTACCAGCCAGTCGCGTCTGCTTTGATACAAATCGCGAATTTTACTGGGAGCATCATCGCACTCCCGCAGTGCCGTTTCCGAGGCGATTTGGATCGGTTGAAACATGCCGTAATCCAAATAGCTCTTGATGCGAGTTAGCGCTGAGACTAGTTTGCGATTACCTAAGCAAAAACCAACCCGCCAACCGGCCATGTTGTAGCTCTTGGTCATCGAATAGATTTCAACGGCATAGTCCTTGGCGCCCTCTACTTCTAAGATGCTAGGCGGCCGATACCCGTCGAAGCCAAGCTCCGCGTACGCAAAATCGTGAATGACATAGCTCCCGTACTCGCGCGCGAGATCTACCACCTGCTGCATGAACGGCAAATCGACACAGATCGTCGTCGGATTGTGGGGAAAAGAAACTAGAATGACCTTCGGTTTTTTGACTGCTCTTCGGTAGTGCTCTCTCAATCCTGCGAGAAACGTTGCTGCGTCAGGCATTGGCAGCATCTGAGCATCCCCTTCAGCGAGAATCACCCCGTACTGATGCAGCGGGTACGCGGGATTTGCCGAAACTACTGCATCTCCCGGCCGGATTATCGCGTAAAGGAGATGTGCGAGCGCGTCTTTAGCGCCCATTGTCACAATCGCTTCGGTTTCCGGGTCGAGCGCGATGCCATATCGGTCTTCGTACCGCTCCACGATTGCTTTCCGCAATCCCGCGATGCCACGCGAAACCGAGTAACGGTGGTTGAGGGGGTTCGGCGCAGTCTCTATCAGTTTCGCTACGACCGGCTCCGGCGTGGCTCCGTCCGGGTTTCCCATACCCATGTCGATGACATCGATCCCGCTCGCCCGCATCTTGTCTCGCATGTCATTGATGACCGCGAAAACGTAGGGCGGAAGCTTTTGAATCCGGTAAAACTCTTCGCTAGGTGGCAGCGGCATATGCCCTTAGTTTAGGATGATGGCGGCCGGACTCGCGGGCGCTAAAATCTTAGGGTCAACGGGCGCTCACAGCTCGCATGGCGCGCACTGGAAGAAAAATGATGGCTTCCATCAGTGCCAATGCACCGTGCACCGCTATGCCCAGAATGCGAAAAGGCAGCAGCAAAAGCCACACAATCGGATAAAGCACTAAGGCAGCCAATGCCAGCGGCCAGCAAACGAGTAACAGAAGCAGCCACGAGAGAAAGGTAAGCAAACTCCCTCCTTGAGAGATTACGTAAATTGGTCTGGTCGCGTTCCGTGGCGATTCAATGGATAGTATGATTCTGCCTTGCTTGACGGAACGGTGCCGTCTTAGGATTCAGCGCGTTCCACGCTGGTGCCTTCGGATCGTTTGCAATTGCGAGAAGCCCCAGGGCAATCATGCGATCGACGCGCGCCATGTTGTCGTAATCGACTTTTTGCCATTCGTCCCCCAGCCCGTGACAATCCGGATAATCGAACGCCACCGTCAGACTGTGCGCCGGCACCCCCTCTTCAGCAAGCGCGGCATTGTCGCTGCGAGTGAAGTACTGATCGCTCGCCTCTTTGTCTTTGTAAACCTTGATTCCCGTCTGCTGACCGGCGCGCTCGAGATACTTGGTTACGTCTGAATAGTCGTAGCCGGTAAGACTTGCGGTGTTCACCTGCTTTCCATTTGTAGAATCGGTTCGTCCAACCTGCTCCAGATTTATATCGGCCACGGTCTTTGAGATGGGGAACACCGGGTGTTTTCCGTAATATTGCGACCCCAGTTCGCCCCGTTCTTCGCCAAAGAATGTCATGAAAACGATGGAACGCCGGGGATGCGGGTTCAGTTTCGCCAGGGCGCGCCCAATCTCCACCACGGATACCGTGCCGCTGCCATCATCGTTCGCGCCATTGTAAATGTGATCTGGCCCGGGCTTTGCCGCGGGCGCCATACCCGCTGCCGTGTCCGTTGTGCCAATGTGGTCGTAATGCGCTGTGAGGAGAACGCAAGTCTCTTTCAGCTTCGGGTCGGAACCTCGCAGGATGGCAATTACGTTTTTTAAGGTGACGTCGTGATCTTCGGGAGCCGGAAAGCTCAGTGTAAGAGTTTTGATCGCCGCTCCGTGAAGTGCATCGCTCTTGATCAAGACTAGCGGCGGCGATTTGACGTTCGCCTGCTCGGAAGTAAGTAGCCTTTCGCCTGAATAAGGCAACTGCGACGCCATGATGATTTCGGCCGCCGCGCGGGACTTTGCCACAGCGCGATTGAATTTCATAAGCTTCTGATACTCTGCGCTAGCTTGCTGCGCAGACAGTTTAGAGAAATCCGGAGATTTTGTCAGAACCGCTTTTCCAGTCACGTCCGTTTTCGCGAGCGCGTCGCTGTCGGCCGTCACGAAGAGGATTACTGGGGCATGTTTCAAATCTGCGGCGGCGGAGGCATCGCGTATCACCCATGCCTCTCTGGCGAGGGTGATAATTTTCGATCCGTCACTCAGCTCCATGCGCGCTTCGCGGTTTGGCATTTTCCGGTCAACCATACTGGCGATCTGAAAGTAGTCCTGGTTCCCCCCGGGTTCCAAGCCCGCGGCTCGAAATCTTGCTGCAAGGAACTCAGCCGCCACTTCCAGCCCAGGTGAAGGAGTGTATCTTCCCTGAAGCGCATCGGAGGCCAGAAATGAAAGATCCCCCTTCAGCTCACCTGGAGTGATCGAATTGAGGACGGCCCGGATTCTCAGCGGAACTACTTCGGTCCTGACTGCCGCAACCGCAGGAGCCCCCTCTAGAGCAAAGCTCTGCACGAAACACGTCGTCAGAAAAATGCAAACGGCTTTTGAGATTTTCAAGACAGGAGTATAGCGAAAAGGCTGAAAACCCTCACTCGTCTGCCTATGTTAGGCTAGCGGAATATCGATGAGCCTCACCAGGAAGAAGTCACTTGGCACGCTGCTCGATCAGGCCAGCCACAGCGACCTGAAGCGCACTCTCTCGGCGAGCAGCCTGGTCGCCCTGGGCGTGGGGGCCATCATCGGCGCGGGTTTGTTTGTTAGAACAGCCGCCGCTTCAACACAAGATGCTGGGCCGGCGGTAGTGATCTCGTTCATCATCGCTGCAATCGGCTGCGCTTTTGCGGGCCTCTGCTACGCCGAATTTGCGGCCATGATCCCCATAGCCGGCAGCGCTTACACTTACGCATACACAACTATGGGCGAGTTCGTCGCCTGGATTATCGGGTGGGCCCTCATTCTGGAGTACGCGTTGGGAGCAGCTACAGTCGCAATTTCCTGGAGCGAGTATCTGAACTACTTACTCGGCCGTTCCATCCCCTTTGCATGGTGCCATTCACCGCTGCAGGTGTCCACTGCCGGTGTGCATGGTATCGTAAACGTCCCCGCCCTCTTCATTGTGCTCTTGCTCACCTTGATCCTGATAAAAGGAACACAGGAATCGGCCACTGTCAATACTGTCATCGTGGCGATCAAAGTCGCTATCGTCATAGTCTTCGTGGTTGTGGGATGGCAGTTCGTCAAACCGGAAAATCTTCAACCCTACACGATCCCGGCTGGTTTCCCCGGGCATTCAGGCACCTTTCAACACGGTTTGGGCGGCATACTCGGGGGAGCCGGAATCGTTTTCTTTGCCTTTATCGGCTTCGATGCGGTGTCAACCGCGGCTCAGGAAACCAAGAAGCCGGGCCGCGACATGCCAATTGGCATTCTCGGATCACTCGCTGTCTGCACGGTGCTCTACATCCTCTTCGGATATGTCCTCACCGGTGTTTGCAATTGGAAGGAATTCGCCATTGCAGGAAAGGAAGCTTCTGTTGCCTACGCCGTTGCCCACTACATGCCCGGCTTCCACTGGCTTGCGACTGCCATAACGATCGCAATTCTGCTCGGCTTTTCTTCCGTGATTCTGGTCATGCTGCTCGGCCAAAGCCGCGTGTTCTATTCGATGGCTACTGACGGACTCCTCCCCAGACTTTTCGCCGATGTCCACCAGAAGTTTCACACTCCGTACAAGTCAAACATCATCCTCTTCTTTTTCGTGGGAACCTTCGCCGCCATCGTGCCGGGCGACGTCACGGGCGATCTGACTTCCATCGGAACGTTGTTTGCCTTCGTGCTCGTCTGTATCGGAGTTTGGATCATGCGCCGCTCGGAACCGGGGCTGCATCGCCCGTTTCGCACTCCGCTCGTCCCTTTGTTCCCGCTGCTCGGAGTAGTGGTTTGCGGCGGTATGATCGTTTCCCTCGATCACCGTACTCAGCTCACTGCGTTCCTCTGGATGCTGATCGGCCTTGTCGTGTACTTTTCCTACGGCCGTTCGCACAGCCAGCTCGCTTCACCCACTCTCACTCCGGCGGGCATTTCTCCTTCACGATAGCCGAGCAAAGGTCGAGCGTTTTCTTCGTGGTGCTGGAGGTGGGGGTCGAACCCACATGCTCAGTGAAGAGCGCGGGATTTTGAGTCCCGTGCGTCTGCCAGTTCCGCCACTCCAGCCTGAGTGTGTATTTCCGAGTATATCCGACGTATCTCGTCAATAAGTGCCCTTTCTAAGGTCCTCCGGACAAGCGAAGATCAATCGAAGGAGTACCGGTTCTGACGCCATTGCAGGACTTGCATCCGGGCGGAGAGCGCTAAACGTGCGGTATCGTTATCAGTAAGGGCGTTACTCGGTTGACGCTTTGATCGCGTTGGAAGTCATACCGGAGTTTGAGCTTGTCCGCGTCATACTGCGCGACATCGCTCAGCCAATCGCCGGGTGATCATGGCGGGATTCTGCAAGAGCCAACTATGGATCCAGGAAAGAACACGAGCAATCATTCTGTTTTGAGTCAGAGCCTTTTCCACACCAGCTACGTACCATCACCCACTTGGCGGAGTTATCTCACCAGCGGTTTTATTCACGGCCTCGTTATTCTTGCTCTTTTGCTGATCACTTTCCCTGCATTGCAGAGAGAAGTTGCAAAGCGACGCGTTGACAACGTAACCCTGATTGCACCCCCGATTCCCGAATACCACGCCAAAATAGTCCCGAGCCGGCGCTTTGAGCCCCGAGAACTGGTGGTCAGAAATGAAAAGCCCAAATTAGCCCCGGTGCTCAAGCCCGTCGAGGTCAAGCCGCCTACGGTCCCGCCCCCAATCATCGCTGCCGCGCCTGAGATTAAGCCACCGGCCCCTGCTCCTGTTCGCCCCTTACCCGATTTCAACAAAGAGCCCCCCGCTCCGAAGCCCGAGGTACGTACCGGAACTTTCCAGGCTGTGGAAGTTGCAAAAGCCCCGCCTGCTCCAAAAGTGACGAAGGTAGGTGGGTTCGGCGACCCGAACGGTTTGCCGCCTTCCACCAGTTCGCGGCAGTCCGCCGTCACGATTGCAAGGGTAGGTTCCTTCGAACTTCCGGCAGGGGACGGCCATTCGGGCGGGGGAGGCCGCGCTGTGTCCGGCGGGGTTCGGCAGACCTCATTTGGCAATTTCGGTGAGAGCAACGGCACTCCCGGCGGAACCGGCCACGGCGGCGGAATCGTCCATACGGGCGCCTTCGGTGAACCGGCCGTAGCAACCAGCCAGCCTTCGCGTCCGCGCTCAATCGAACCCGTATTCACCCCGGTAGAGATCCTGTACAAGCCAAAGCCGACCTACACTCAGGAAGCCCGTAACCTCAAGCTCGAAGGCGAGGTGTCTCTGGATGTCATCTTTCTTTCGACCGGATCCATTCGTATCCTCCGGGTTGTTCACGGTTTGGGTCACGGCTTGGACGAAGCTGCTCAGCAGGCAGCCTTACAGGTTCGCTTTCGACCTGCAACTCGAGGTGGCGTTCCGGTTGATACTAATGCCACTATTCACATTACTTTCGAACTTACGTAAGCCGCTACACCTAATCATTTCTTATTGAGTTACAAATACATGCACTCATTTTCCCGTAAAGTCTCACCCAAGTTGACACTGGCCGCTGTACTCGCATTGCTGTGCAGCTTACCGGTTCGCTCGCAAGCTCCGCAAAGCCCGGCACCGTCGCCCCATTCCTCGGTGGACCCTTCTCAGGACATGAATCGCGTTTTGTGGCGCGCTAATTCCACTCCTGCCCGCAATCTGGACGAGGTTATCGACCGCGCGATCAACAGCGAGCACGTCCTCGTCGACAAGCTCCGCACCAAAGAACCGGTTATCGAAACCTACATTCAGGAAATGAAAAAGGATCCTGATCTCGGGTTTGTCCCTTCGCACGACTTCTATTTCCTCGGCAAGCTGAACATCACTAACGGCGTGGTGGACGATTCTTTTCTGCCGCGACGCTCAATCGTCAAGACAATCCCGCATTTCTTTTCTTCGTTTTTTAACACCGAATATTACCCCGGCGGCTTTGCCGATGAAATGTTTCTCGATTCGAACGGCTTTGATCGCGCGCACTATCAGTTCGACTATGTGAAAAGAGAATTCCTCGGCGAGGTTAAGTGCTTCGTCCTGGACATCAAGCCGCAGGAGCGCGCGGGCAAGGGCCGCTTTGAGGGCCGCATCTGGATCGAGGACCAGAACTACAACATTGTTCGGTTCAACGGCCGCTATGTCCCTTCGCCTAACAACGAGTTCTCACACTTTGAATCCTGGCGCGTCAATGCCGGAGGACTCTGGCTTCCCACTTACATCTATGCTCAGGATGAAGGCTATCGCTGGGGTCCTGTGCATACAGCGCCTATGCGGGCGCAAACACGCCTTTGGGATTATGAAACTTCAAAAGATCGCGCACAGCAGGCTTTCACTGAACTCACGGTTGATAGCCCCCAGGGCGTTCGAGATGAAAGCCAATCGAATTCCAACGGCTACTCTCCGGTCCAAGCTCAGCGCATGTGGGAAATGCAGGCGGAGGAGAACATTGTAGATCGTCTTCAGAAAGCTGGTTTAGTGGCGCCCCGTGGCGAAGTTGATCAGGTTTTGGATACAGTCCTCAATAACATCGAAGTCACCAATAACATCAATCTCGATCCGCCTGTTCAAGCCCGAATTCTACTGACTACCCCGCTAGAGTCTGTCGCCGTCAATCACGTTATTCTGATTAGCCGCGGCTTGGTCGACGTATTGCCGGATGAAGCATCGCTCGCAGCGGTCCTCGCCCATGAACTCGCTCACGTCGTCCTCGACCACTCGGTCAACACGAAGTATGCCTTTGCGGATCGCCTGCTGTTCGACGACCCCCAGACATTAAAGAAGATTTCAATCGGCCGCACGCAGCAGGAAGAGGAAGAAGCCGATGCGAAAGCTATTCAGCTTCTCAAGAACTCGCCTTACAAAGACAAGCTCCCGCGCGTAGGCCTATTCCTTCGCATGCTCTCGGCACGCAGCGATGACGTGCCGCATCTCATTAAGCCGCTGCTGGGAAATCGCATGTCCGATACCAAGAAAGATCTTCGGCTTTCCGGTCTCATGGAGATGGCGCCTGAACTGCAACTTCGCGACAAGAATCAGATTGCTGCATTGCCGCTCGGTTCCCGGATCATTGTCGATCCGTGGTCCGATCGCTTGCGCCTGCTTAAAGCCCAGACATCCGCCCTGGCATCTGCTAAAGAGAAGATGCCCTTCCAGGTCACGCCGTTCATGGTCTATCTCACGCGACAGGACGAAAACGGGGCCGCTAGTCATCAGACCGCCCCCTCATCCGGCACGCCGGCTGCTGACGGGAATCCTCCACCATCGCAGTAGCACATCTGCCGGTCGCTGGGCCGGGATTCACTCCTGCGTTAACCTGGAAGCAGCGATGGCAAACATTGGTGAGGTAATTAGCTCGGCTGCCGCGATTGCCAAAGGCATGGGCATCACTTTCAAAGAGATGCTTCAGCCCACCGTTACGGAAGAGTACCCCGATGGCCCTGCTCGTCTGGAAGAGCGCTTCCGCGGTGCTCATGTGCTTCAGCGTGACGAGAATGGCCTCGAGAAATGTGTTGCATGCTTTCTCTGCGCAGCTGCTTGCCCTGCAAACTGCATCTACATCGAGGCAGCCGAGAATACTGAGCAACAACGCATCAGCGGAGGGGAGCGTTATGCTTCCGTTTACAACATCGACTACAATCGCTGTATTTTCTGCGGCTATTGTGTAGAGGCTTGTCCGACCGATGCTATTACCCACGGCCATGGGTTCGAACTCGCCAGCTATAACACCTCAACCCTGATCTATCGCAAAGAGCAGATGTTAGTGAAGCTCCCTCAAGAGGGTCAAGCTCCTTCGCAGCACAACCCAGCTCCCGCTGCAGCGGGCGAGATGAACGCCGTCAAAACGTTAGCCTGAAGAATACATCTGCCGGGTAGGGCCTGGTGTCATTCCACCTTTCACTCATCCAAGCGGAACAAGCAACACGGGCTTTGTGGTGGGAGCCGGCGATCCGCCCGGCGGTTCCACGCTCACCGCTAGTGCATGGATGCGCGCCGTGTCCACCGGAGTCGTTTGGACCTTGACGAAATTACCCGCCGCATTAGGCCTGAACAGCCCCGCGGATTCCGGCGCTCCCTTGGCGGGAATGAGCCAGAGTTGGAATGTCCTATTGCTCGCCAGCTGCGGCAAATCCGAGCCGACAAATACCAGACCCCGATTTCGATTCACGAACACCCGCCCGTGGGGCTGATTATTGGCTAAGCCAAATTGCACTGCTTTTGTTTCGGAGCGGCTCAGGATCTCGACTGCCTCGCGCAACTGGCTGCGCTCTGCCTCAAGCACTGTAATCTGAGCGCGATAAGAGCGCGCCGAAGCTGTCGACCACAAAACCACCGCCAGGAGCGCAGCGCACGCGGCGCTCAATCCTGCCACCGCCCACACCCAGTTCCTCGATCTTGTCTCGGGTCTTACCGAGGCGATCACCCGCTTACGTAACCGGGCGGGCGGCTTTTGAAGCTCAGCCATTCCGCACATTGCGGACACTACTGTCGACGCATCCTGGATGTGCTGCAGGCAATAGGTGCACTGTGTATTCACGTGCTCCCGGATCTCCGCAGCCTGCTCGGGCTCCAGAGTGCCGAGTACGTACAATTCGTAAAGCTCGTCCATCTCTGCGTGCGTCATCCGGTCACACCTGCCTTAACGGCTATGCGTAATCGCCCCATCCCGGAGCGCATCCAGCTTTTCACAGTCCCGAGCGGCTCATTTAGCTGAGCTGCTATTTCTGATTGTGAGAAGCCCTCAAAATAAGCCAGCTCCAGAACACGCCTTTGATTCGAGTTCAGCTCTGAAAAGGCCTGCCGGACCGCGTTCGCGCTGTCGATGATCGATTCCGGTTCTCTTGGTTTGTACGAAAACGAAAGCTGATCGGTTTGTTCGATGGGCCGTACCTTGGTTCGAAACCGTGCATGCGCAGACCTTACGTGGTCGATCGCAATGTTGCGTGCGATCGACATGATCCAAACACCCAGTGTCCCCTTCGCCGGATCGAAATCGCGCCCCTTGTTCCAAACTCGCAGGAACAATTCCTGCACCAAATCTTCCGCCGCACTCTGGTCCCGAGTCACGCGCACGAATAGCGAATACGCTAACTGCCCGTAGCGGTCGTACGCCACCGCAATCGCATCACCGTCGCGGGCGTGGAGCTTTTCAATTAGCTCACGTTCCGCGTCTTTTAGGGGCATGTGTCTCTCAGATAGATGAGGTTTTCGCAAAACCCCGTCAAAAAAACTGCGCGAGCTTGCTCGAATCGAGAGTCGCGGTCCATCGCGCGCCGGAATGCGGTTCCGCACGAACCGTACTTGGCACGCGTGCTCTGTTGAACAAGTGCCGCAGGTACCGATCCAATCAACATTGCTCGGTGAGCTCATCCACTGCTTGCGTGTATTTCGTACCCTTCTCGGGTGTCAGATTTTACAAAAAGCATCCGAAGATTTAAAGAGGAAAGCATCATGCACTTACCCCGGTAAGCTCCCCTGCTTACTCGGCTGCTTACTTTGGGCTTCACCGTGTCTGTTTAAACAGGGCTTGCGGTGGCTTTCATGGCAATCCACGGAGGTGACGTGAGCTGACTGGCTGGCAGAATGAGAGACGCCGCTATCGGCATCTGCAACGACCTACCTTTCCACATCCGTAGGAGCTGGGGACGATGCGCTCGTTCTGACGAAATTCTACAATTTCCCAAGGAGTAATTCCTTGGTCGACGGCTCCGCAGAAGCTGGTGCGGGTAACTTCACCTCATCCGTTTCTGGGACCTCAGGCTCATTCTGGGAAACTGACCTTGCGCGTTCAGCGCACTGGCTTTTCTCGCTCACGACTTCATCTTCATCCACGGCAACGCCGGAACCGGCGATCGGATCGCTCGCTTTCCCTGCTGTTGCTTTCGCTGGGTGGCGGCTAGTGCCGCCCTCGGCGCCGGTCTCTCGGCTTCGGCGATCAAAACGATTTCCTCAAGCTCTCGCGTATATTCGAGGACATCGGCGTAACAGCTTATGGCCGGGGCAGCTCCCCTCCTCGCGCCCAGCGTTCTCGCGGCCGCGGCACGGATCCTCGCCGCAGAAGCCGAGCACGCCGCTAATATTCGCCTAGAGGTTGCGCGCCTCAACATTCCCAGCATCAAGTTGGATTCTGTAGACATCGTGCCGCCCTCCACAGGGACCCGGTTCTTCTCGCTCGATAGCAACGGACTGGCTCAAACTCGCACCCCCGGCCAAGTTCTATATCTCGCCTATGGCGCTGGTAACGTTGACAAAGGCGGGTTCTTCCCCGACTGCGCCAACTTGTTACTTCCACCTTTCTTATAGCTCTCCTGCCTAACTTGCCCCATTTACTTGGGAGAAGAGCGTGCCTCCTTTGCTCTTCTCCCCCTTTTCCTAGCTCGCGTACTCTCCAGTCCTCCACCCCGATAAACTTCTAGTGGGGAAACCTTCCCGGTAGCAAATAGTCCAAAATACGGGCGCCTCTCATCACTGGTGCGAGAGGGATACCCTGGTGAACTGCTCGTGTGAGAGTTGACTACGAACTTCACAGGCGGTACACAACAGAAAGGCACAACGATGGCAAAAAGGACAAGAGCAGGGGATCCAGCAGCGACCTATGCAGACGATCAAAACGCTGATACCATGAACGATACTTCGCCGGATTCGCCCTACGCGGGCTCTTCATCGCAATCGCAGGCTGGAAGCAACCAGCCAGCTGGAGACGCTTCCAGCGAATCTCACAATGGGGCTAGTAGCGACGATTTGATGCAATCCGCGAAGGAAGCGGCGGGGCACGTAGTTGAGCAGGTTAAGGGTCAGGCAAGCTCCCGGGTTGATCAACAGCGTCAGACGGTGGCCTCGGGCTTTGAAGCGGTCGCGCGCGCTTTCCGCAGCATGGGCGACGACCTGCGCAGACAAGATCAAGGTCCTGTCTCTCATTACGCCGCCGAGTTCGGGCATGCGGTGAGCGGACAGGTGGACCGGATCGCTGCATATCTGCGCGGGCGTGACATCAACCAGCTTATGAATGATGCCGAGGATGTCGCCCGGCGCTCTCCGGCCATGTTCCTGGGCGGTGCTTTTGCGATTGGCTTTCTTGCGACGCGCTTCCTTAAAAGTTCGCGGCCTATGCCCGATTTCCTCGCAAACATGCCGGATCCGAATCGTGCACTTCCGCCGGCATCGAGCAATACTCCGGGAACAGTGTATTCCGCCGATCCCGATCCGGTTACAGGGATCTAAGATGTGATGGAGTTGACGCATGACTGACAAACAGGACCGCTCGATAGGCGAGTTGTTCTCCGAGCTCGCCAACGAAACCGGGACGCTTATTCGGCAGGAGATCGCTCTTGCAAAAGTCGAACTCAACCAGAAGGCCAACAGCGTTGGCCGGAACGTCGGCTATCTGTTGCTCGGTGGAGCCGTGGCGTACGCTTCCCTTCTTGCCCTCCTGGCCACCATTATCATGGCCTTGGCCAACGTCATGCCATGGTGGGCTGCCGCTCTCGTCGTGGCAGTAGTCGTCGGCGTTATTGCAGCCGTGCTTGTTTCGAAAGCTCTGACCGCGTTGAAGCAGACGAACCTTGCGCCGCGCCAAACCGTAGAGACTTTGAAGGAGGACGCACAATGGGCGAAGCAGCAGATGAAGTAAGAACTGGCGCCGATTCAAACGACACAGCTGGGGAGCAATTCACGCGTACCCCGGCGGAGGGAACAGACCTAAGCGCGAGTGAAGAAAGCCCTGAAGCGGCGCGCATCCGTTCCAACATAGAACAGACTCGGGGCGAGATGAGCCAAACGATCGGCGCCCTTCAGGAAAAGCTTGACCCTGGGCGGATCGCGGAGCAAGTGAAAGATCAGATCCGCGAGAAAGCAACCGAAGCGTACGAGACCGCCAAGAATACAGTCAAAGAAGCAACCATTGGGAAGGCAGAAGAGATTGTGACAAATGTGAGTGAGACAGTTTCCGATGTAACGCAGCGTGCCGGTACAGCAGTTAAGGACACGAGCTCATCGGTCCTTCAATACGTTCAGCAAAACCCCGTTCCGTTTCTCCTTATTGGAGTGGGCGCGGGCATCCTCGCATTCAATGCGCGTCGGAAGCCTCAGCCACAGTTCGGTTCCGAGCGCGGCGCTGCAATTGGCTGGTATCAAGAATCAGAGAGCTACGGCAGCGGTGAGCGCTCTCCTTCTCTCACCGACCAAGCACGAGACGTCGCAGGCGGAGCCGCGGGTAAAGCTCGTGAGACAGCTGCCAACGTAGCCGACACCGCTCGCGCCGCGGCCGGTCGTGCGACAACTGCGGTAAGTTCGGCAGCCAGCAGCGTGCGTGATGCGGCTGCCAGCGCTGCAGGAACCGCTCGAGAGCAACTCAGCTATGTCGGTGAGCAGGCGCGACACGGAGCAGAAGCTGCAAGTGATCGTTTCCAGACCACCCTGCAGAAAAACCCGCTAGCCCTGGGAGTAGCCGCTCTCGCTGCAGGAGCCATACTCGGGCTAAGCTTGCCTACCACGCGCCTTGAAGGTGAGTATATGGGCGAGGCTCGTGACCAGCTTGTAGATCGCGCGAAGTCCGTGGCGCAGGAAACTGCTCAAAAGGTCCAGCGTGTAACCGAGGAGGCCGGTCGCACGCTCAAGGACGCCGCTGAAAAAGAAGGTCTTACGGTTGACACCGGCTCTGGTTCAGCCGCTTGATTGGTGGATCCGTCTCGTTGAAATGAGCCGGCCACTTGTTCCGTGCCGGATCGAAGTACAGACGAGATCGGGCACGTCGTAACGGATCCCCCCTACAGGTTTGGGTGGGCAGAAGGCGATCGGTTGCGTCCTGCCGCCGAGGAAGAGCGTTGCTTGGGCCGATGGCAGAACTAAGAAACAAACTTTTGAAACATACTGCGTCCGCTCAGGCCAGGAGTTCGCATACAGCATTGTTAACCCTACGATCCGTCTGAGCCTCAGGGAAATCGCTGCACTGCCCGGTGCCGCCCTGTTCCTCTGTGCATTCCGCGCCCGTCCACCTGCTTGTGATGTCGATGCCACTTGTCCCTCGAACGAACCTCGGGTTTCCGGGCGCGGCCAATGCGATCTGTGGCTCCATCCGGCTCTTCACAGTTTGCGCCAGCTGGATGTCTTAAGCTCTGGTATTCAGCAGAAAGGCCAAAGTTGTGCGCGTTATCAAGCTTCGAGCTCTGGTATGCTGACAATGAAACGAGCGCGGGAGTAATTCAGCG